>NZ_CP045480.1:1350000-6150000 GCF_009429145.1 Amycolatopsis sp. YIM 10
TACTAACCACCCAAAGCGCAGGCTGGAGTCTTCGGACAAAGGTCTGTTGTGGAGCGTGGGGCCTGATTCTGTAGTAGTCAAGTGATGGGGTGACGCAGGAAGGTAGCTCCGCCAGTGAATGGTAGTACTGGTGTAAGCGTGTAGCCCGAAGTGTAGGTAAATCCGCACTTCATGAGGGTGAGACGTGATGCGTAGCCGATTGAGGTGAAGTAGAGTGATCCTATGCTGCCGAGAAAAGCCTCTAGCGAGTGCGTGCACGGCCCGTACCCCAAACCAACACAGGTGGTCAGGTAGAGAATACTAAGGCGATCGGGTGAACTGTGGTTAAGGAACTCGGCAAAATGCCCCCGTAACTTCGGGAGAAGGGGGGCCAAACATCCTGAAGTCCCTTGCGGGCTAGGGGTGGGTGGCCGCAGAGACCAGCGGAAAGCGACTGTTTACTAAAAACACAGGTCCGTGCGAAGAAGTAATTCGATGTATACGGACTGACGCCTGCCCGGTGCTGGAACGTTAAGAGGACCGGTTAACTCCTTTCGGGGGGTGAAGCTGAGAATTTAAGCGCCAGTAAACGGCGGTGGTAACTATAACCATCCTAAGGTAGCGAAATTCCTTGTCGGGTAAGTTCCGACCTGCACGAATGGCGTAACGACTTTCCGGCTGTCTCAACCACAGGCCCGGCGAAATTGCATTACGAGTAAAGATGCTCGTTACGCGCGGCAGGACGGAAAGACCCCGGGACCTTTACTATAGTTTGGTATTGGTTTTCGGTTCGGTTTGTGTAGGATAGGTGGGAGACTGTGAAGCGCTCACGCTAGTGGGTGTGGAGTCGTTGTTGAAATACCACTCTGGCCGGATTGGGAATCTGAACCTACGCCCATGATCTGGGTGAGGGACAGTGCCTGATGGGTAGTTTAACTGGGGCGGTTGCCTCCCAAAGAGTAACGGAGGCGCCCAAAGGTTCCCTCAGCCTGGTTGGCAATCAGGTGTTGAGTGTAAGTGCACAAGGGAGCTTGACTGTGAGACTGACAGGTCGAGCAGGGACGAAAGTCGGGACTAGTGATCCGGCACCACCTGGTGGAAGGGGTGTCGCTCAACGGATAAAAGGTACCCCGGGGATAACAGGCTGATCTTGCCCAAGAGTCCATATCGACGGCATGGTTTGGCACCTCGATGTCGGCTCGTCGCATCCTGGGGCCGGAGTAGGTCCCAAGGGTTGGGCTGTTCGCCCATTAAAGCGGCACGCGAGCTGGGTTTAGAACGTCGTGAGACAGTTCGGTCCCTATCCGCCGCGCGCGTAGGATACTTGCGGAAGGCTGTCCCTAGTACGAGAGGACCGGGACGGACGAACCTCTGGTATGCCAGTTGTCACGCCAGTGGCATGGCTGGTTAGCTACGTTCGGAAGGGATAACCGCTGAAGGCATCTAAGCGGGAAGCCTGTTCCTAGATGAGGTATCCCACCCCTTTGTGGGTTAAGGCCCCCAAGAGACGATTGGGTTGATAGGCCAGAAATGGAAGCGCAGTAATGTGTGGAGTTGACTGGTACTAATAGGCCGAGGACTTGCCTACAAAGACGCTTCGCATCCACTCTACGGCTCTGAAACACCACACCAGAGCTGATGTAATGCCAGCATGGTGTTTCGTAGTGTTTCGGTGGTTATAGCGGTGGGGAAACGCCCGGTCCCATTCCGAACCCGGAAGCTAAGCCTGCCAGCGCCGATGGTACTGCACTCGAAGGGGTGTGGGAGAGTAGGACGCCGCCGAACTTAACTTAGTGATAGACAGAGCGTGGCTCTGGACCTGATGAGGGTCCGGAGCCACGCTCTTTTTTTGTGCCTGCACGCCGGTATTTCGCTGGCACGCCTCCGGCTCCCGCTGTCACAGTGGCGGGGTGGAAGCCCGAGTGCACACCAGTTTCGAGACCTTCGCCGAGCCGGCCGCGGCCATCTACGGTGCTGATCCCGTTCGCCACACCGGGGCGTTGACGGCGGTGGCGAGTGCGCGCAGTCGTCGACAGGCCGAAGCGATGGTGACCGTGCACAACGGCGACCGGTTGCACGGGGCACTGGTCGCGGACAGCGGCTGGCCCGCCATGGTCAGCGGATTGCCCGCCGATGCGGCGCAGCTCGTGGCCGATGCGCTGGTCGAGGCGGACGTGAAGCTGCCCGGTGCGTCGGCGCCCGTGCCCGAGGTCGAGGCGTTCGCCCAGGCGTGGACCACGAACCTCGGCATCACGCCCGAGCCCGGCTTCCGCCAGCGCGTTTACGAACTCGGCACGCTCGTCGAGCCGCAGGGTGTCCGCGGGGAGTTCCGCCTGGCCGACGCCGGCGACACCGACATCCTGTTGCGCTGGCGAGCTGCGTTCCTGGCCGAAGCCGTCACCTACGTGCCTCCCGAGAAGGAACCCGAGAAGGTGCTCGCCGCTCAGCTGGCGGCCGGGAACGTTTTCGGGCTGTGGTGCGTGGACGGCGAGCCGGTGTCCATGGCGTTCTCCCGGTTGCCCGAGGCCGACATGACCAGGATCGGCTTTGTGTACACCCCGCCCGAGCAGCGCGGCCACGGATACGCGGCCGGGGTGGCCGCGGGTATTTCGCGCCGGGCGCAGCAGGCGGGCATCAAGCACGTCACCCTGTTCACCGACGACGCGAACCCGGTCAGCAACCGGATCTACCAGCGCCTCGGCTACCGGTACGTGGACAGTTATCTCGAGGTGAAGTTCACCGGGGAACCGCTGCGGCACTGACTACGGCCTGCCCTACCTTGGTAGGTATGGAACCGACGCGCTTGCTGGTCATCCAGCCCGACGAGTCAGACCCGATCGGCCCGCTCGGCGACTGGCTCACCGACGCCGGAGCGGAACTGGACCTCCGGCTTCCGCCTCGCGACTCCCTGCCGGAGAACCTTGACGGCTACCGGGGGCTTGTCGTGCTCGGCGGCGGTATGGACGCCGAGGACGATCGCAACCACCCGTGGCTCGCCGACGTGCGCCGGCTGCTCGCGTCCGCCACCGGCGCCGGTCTGCCGACGCTGGCGATCTGCCTCGGTGCGCAACTGCTCGCGGTGGCCACCGGTGGCACGGTCGGCCGATCCGAGCACGGCGCGGAGATCGGTGCCCGGCTGGTGTCCAAGAAGGACGTCGCCTGGATCGACCCGCTGTTCGCCGAGCTGCCGCTCGTACCGGATGTCATGCAGTTCCACCAGGACGAGATCCGGCGGCTGCCGCCGGGAGCCGAACTGCTCGCCTCGGCACCGTCCTACCCGAACCAGGCATTTCGCCTGAACCGCTGTGTTTACGGCGTTCAATTCCATATCGAGACCACCCCCGAGGTGGTGCTCGACTGGGCGCGCGACGCACCCGAGCTGGCGGCGCTGGCCCGAGAGGGTGCATTCGAAATCGAGACACTCACCCAGGTGCACGCCGACATCGCCGAAACGTGGCGGCCCTTCGCGGAGCGGTTCGTCCGTCTGGCGCAAGGGCAGCTGGAACCGGCCGCCGATCCGACCCGGACATTGCCCCTGGTATAAGACAAGGTTGCGGCCACATATCCGGCGCCTTAACGGCAGGCGACCAACGTCAGGTACGTTGCGCAAGTAAGCCGTAACCGTGGTCGGAGGTCGGGGTGGACCCCACGCTGCTCATCATCGTCGTGGTCACCACGGCGTTGGTCTTCGATTTCACCAACGGGTTCCACGACACAGCGAACGCCATGGCGACCACCATCGCCACCGGTGCGCTCCGGCCCAAAACCGCCGTCGCGCTGTCCGCTGTGCTGAACCTCGCCGGTGCTTTCCTGTCCGTCGAAGTCGCCAAGACGATTTCCTCCGGCCTGGTGGACGAGACCAGAATCGGGCCGGAGATCATCTTCGGCGGCTTGATCGGAGCCATCGTCTGGAACCTGGTCACCTGGTTCGCCGGGCTGCCATCGAGTTCGTCGCACGCGTTGTTCGGCGGGCTGATCGGGGCGACCTGGGTGTCCGTCGGCACCGACGGTGTCCGATTCGGACGGATCCTCGAGCGGGTCGTGCTGCCCGCCGTGGCGTCGCCGGTGATCGCCGGTCTGGTCGCCGCGGGCGCAACGTACCTGGTTTACCGTTTCCTGCGCGGGAGAACGGGCGGCTCCGGATTCCGAATCGGACAGATCTTCTCGGCTTCCGCGGTCTCGCTGGCGCACGGCACGAACGACGCGCAGAAGACGATGGGCATCATCACGCTGACCCTGGTCAGCGCGGGCAGCCTCGCGCCGGGATCGGCGCCGCCGACCTGGGTGATCATCAGCGCCGCGCTGGCGCTCGCGCTCGGGACCTATCTCGGTGGCTGGCGGATCACCTACACCCTTGGCAAGGGCCTGACCGACATCGAGCCACCGCAGGGCTTCGCCGCGCAGACCAGTTCGGCCGCGGTCATCCTGACCTCGTCGCACTTCGGCTTCCCGCTGTCGACCACGCACGTGTGCTCGGGTGGCGTGCTGGGTTCCGGTGTCGGCAGGCGTGGTGCGCCGGTGCGCTGGCGGCTCGCCGGTCGCATGGTGCTCGCCTGGATGCTCACCCTGCCCGCCGCCGGGATCGTCGGCGCGATCGCGGGCAAGATCTCCTCGCTCGGCACCGCGGGCACCATCGGCGTCGGTGTGGCCGGCGTACTGATCGGGCTCGGCATCTACCTGCTCTCGCGGCGCAAGCCGATCTCCGCCCACAACTTCCACGTGCCCGAACCCACGCCCGCCGACCTCACCCCGGATCGCCTGCCCGCCTGAACGGGCTGGCGCCCCGGTGGAGGGGCTACGGTTGGGGGCGATGGCTGATCGATCCCGCTCGAAAGCGTCCGTGGCGCGCTTCGGTTTCACCGACGACCGCGCCGTGGAACAGTTGCGCGCTGTCGGCCTGTGGTCCGAGACGGGCCCGGCCGAAGGTGCCGACGAGGTGCTCCACGCCTTGTCGCGCGCGCCTGACGCCGACCTCGCCGTGCACGGCCTCGACCGGCTTCGCGAGGTCGACGGTGCCCGCTGGGCGGAGCTGGCTGACGCCCTTCGCGAGAACTCCTTCCTTCGCGGGCGGTTGCTGGCGGTGCTCGGCACTTCCAGCGCACTGGCGGACTTCCTGGTCGGCGCGCCCGACCAGTGGCGGAGGCTGACCGACCGCAAGCTCACCGCCGAGGAGAAGTACACCGAGGAACTGGTCGCGGCCGTCGAGGGGCTCGGCGGTACCGAAGCCGAGCAGGCACTCCGCGCCGGTTACCGCGGTCTCCTGCTGGAGATCGCCGCGGCTGATCTCGGGCACCTCGTCGATCCCGAACTCGGGGCGTCGTCGTACGCCGAGATCACCCATCGGCTGACCGCGCTCGCCGAGGCCGCGCTCCGCGCCGGACTGGTGATCGCCGAGTCCGAAACGAACGGTCCCGAGCGGGCCAAGCTCGCGGTGATCGCGATGGGCAAGTGCGGTGGGCGGGAACTCAACTACGTCAGTGACGTCGACGTGGTTTTTGTCGGAGAGGGCGACATCCAGGTCGCCACCCGGATCGCCAGCAAGATGATGGGCGTGGTCGGGAAGGCGTGCTTCGAAGTGGACGCCGCGCTGCGGCCGGAGGGCAAGGCGGGCGCGCTGGTCCGCACGCTCGACGGACACGGCGGCTACTACAAGAAGTGGGCGCGGACCTGGGAGTTCCAGGCGTTGCTCAAGGCCAGGGCGGTGGCCGGTGACGCCGAACTCGGGCAGCAGTACTGCGAACTGGTCGCGCCGATGGTCTGGGCCGCCGCGGAACGGGAGAACTTCGTCGCCGACGTGCAGCGCATGCGCCGACGGGTCGAAGGGCACGTTCCGTCCGAATTGGCCGAACGCGAGCTGAAGCTGGGCCGCGGTGGCCTGCGTGACGTGGAGTTCGCGGTGCAGCTGCTGCAACTCGTCCACGGCCGGGTCGATCCCGACCTGCGCTCGTCGTCCACTATGGAGGCTCTGGCGGCGCTCGGCGAAAGTGGTTACGTCGGTCGCGCGGACGCCGCCGAGTTGGAAGGCTCGTACGAGTTCCTGCGCACGATCGAACATCGGCTGCAGCTCAGGCGCCTGCTCCGGACGCACCTGTTCCCCGACACGTCGGAGACCACGGAACTGCGCTGGCTCGCCCGCGCGAGCGGCATCCGCCCGTCTCGTGGCCGTTCGGAGGCCGATGCGCTCGTCGCGGAGTTCAAGCGGCACGGCCAGCGCATCCGGCGGCTGCACGAGAAGCTCTTTTACCGGCCGCTGCTGGAATCGGTGGCCAGGGTGCCGACCGGCGCGCTGCGGCTGACCACCAAGGAAGCGGCGAGCAGGCTCAACGCGCTCGGTTATGCCGCGCCCGACGGCGCGCTGCAGCACATCAAGGCGCTGACCTCCGGCATGTCCCGCCGGGCGTCGATCCAGCAGACGCTGCTTCCGGTGTTGCTCGACCTCCTCGCCGACACGCCGGATCCGGACGGTGGCCTGCTCGCTTACCGGAAGGTTTCCGAGGCGCTCGCGGAAACGCCCTGGTACCTGCGAGTGCTCCGTGACGAGGGCGCGGTCGTCGAGCGGCTGGCGTTCCTGCTCGGTACGTCGAAGTTGGTGCCGGACCTGCTCGTCCGCGCGCCCGAGGTGCTCCAGCTGCTCGGAGCGCCGGATCGGCTCGCCGGGCGTTCGCCGCGCGAGGTCGCCACCTCGTTGCGCGCGGCTGTCCGGCGCCAGCCCGGTCTCAACGCGGCGGTCACCACGGCGCGTTCGCTGCGGCGGCACGAACTGCTGCGCGTCGCCAGTGCCGACCTGCTCGGCCTGATGGACGTGGTCGACGTCTGCGAAGCGCTGTCGAGCGTGTGGGCGGCGGTGTTGCAGAGCACGCTCGCGGCCGCGACGCGGAAACGGGTTGCCGAGCTGGGTGCGGAACCCGCGGTGATCGCGGTCATCGGCATGGGGCGCCTCGGCGGTTCCGAACTGGGTTACGGCTCGGATGCCGACGTCCTCTTTGTCTGCGAGCCGGTCGAGGGCGCTTCCGACGCCGAAGCGGTGAAGTTCGCGTCCTCGGTCGCCGAGACCGTGCGGAAGGTGCTTGGCGCGCCGAGTTCCGACCCGGCTCTCGAGGTCGACGCGAACCTGCGGCCGGAGGGACGCAACGGCCCGCTGGTCCGGACACTCGAGTCGTACCGGGCGTACTACGCGCGATGGGCCGAGGTGTGGGAGGCGCAGGCCTTGCTGCGGGCGCGGTTCGTCGCGGGGGACGCCGAACTCGGCGAGCGGTTCATCGCGGCGATCGACCCGGTGCGATACCCAGCCGAAGGGCTGGACGCGGTGAAGGTGCGCGAGGTGCGGCGGATCAAGGCGCGCGTCGACACCGAGCGGATGCCGAAGGGCGCCGACAAGACGACTCACACCAAGCTCGGGCGCGGTGGCCTCGCCGACGTCGAGTGGACGGCCCAGCTCGCCCAGCTGCGGTACGCGCACGAGTTCCCCGGCCTGCGCACCACTTCGACGGTGGAAGCCCTGCGCGCGATGGCGCACGCGGAGCTCGCCTCGGAGGGTGACGTCGAATCGCTGGTCGAGGCGTGGTTGCTGGCGACGCGGGTGCGGAACGCGGGCATGCTGGTCCGCGGCAAGGCCGTCGACCAGATCCCGGGCAGCGGGCGCGAACTGTCCGCGGTGGCCATGGTGTTCGGTTACTCCGCGGACGACGACCCCGGCGAGTTCCTCGACCTGTACCGCCGCACCACCCGGCGGGCGCACGCCGTCGTCGAACGCCTCTTCTACGAGCCGTGACCGGCGGCGTGTTTAAAGTGTGGGCGTGACCGAGCACGAGAGCTTCAAAGTACGGATCAAGGTGCGGCACTACGAGCTGGACACTCTTGGCCACCTCAACCACGCCGTCTACCACTCGTACGGCGAGGTCGCCCGGCTCGAGCTGATGGAGAAGGCGGGGGTGCTCAGCGCCGGCATGCGCGAGGCCAAGCTCGCGGCCGTCCTGCTCGAATCGCACATCATCTTCCGCCGTGAACTCCGCGCCGGTGACTCCGTCGACGTGAGCTGCGAGGTCAAGTTCGGCAGCGGCAAGACCTTCCACATGGACTCGAACATCCACAAGGTCGACGGCACGCTCGCCGCCGAGATCACCTGCACGCTGGGGCTGATGGACCTGGACCGCCGCAAGCTGGTCGACGACCCGCGCGGGCGGATGGAACAGGCCGGGATCGACATGGACGTGCTGCTCGGCGGCTGACCCCGGCGGAAATGAAAACACCGGCGGCAAGAGTGGTGTCCACTCTCACCGCCGGTGCGGACCGGTAGCCGGCCTGGCTTACACGTCGTAGTAGAGCGAGAACTCGTACGGGTGCGGGCGCAGGCGCAGCGGGTCGATCTCGTGCTCACGCTTGTAGGAGATCCAGGTGTCGATCACGTCCGGGGTGAACACGCCACCTTCGAGCAGGTAGTCGTGGTCGGCCTCGAGCGTGTCGAGCACGGTGCCCAGGTCGCCGGGGACCAGCTTGACGTCCTTGGCCTCCTCGGGCGGAAGCTCGTAGAGGTCCTTGTCGATGGGGTCCGGCGGCTCGATCTTGTTCTTGATGCCGTCGAGACCGGCCATCATCATCGCCGCGAAGGCCAGGTACGGGTTGCCAGAGGAGTCCGGGCAGCGGAACTCGGCGCGCTTGGCCTTCGGGTTGTTGCCGGTGATCGGGATGCGGACGCAGGCCGAGCGGTTGCGCTGCGAGTACACCAGGCTGACCGGCGCCTCGAAGCCCGGCACCAGGCGGTGGTAGGAGTTCACCGTCGGGTTGGTGAAGGCCAGCAGGCTCGGGGCGTGCGTGAGCAGGCCGCCGATGTAGTGGCGCGCGGTGTCGGACAGGCCCGCGTAACCGGACTCGTCGTGGAACAGCGGCGCGCCGTCCTTCCACAGCGACTGGTGGCAGTGCATGCCCGAGCCGTTGTCACCGAAGAGCGGCTTCGGCATGAAGGTGGCGGTCTTGCCGTTCTCCCACACCGTGTTCTTCACGATGTACTTGAACAGCTGCAGGTCGTCCGCGGCGTGCAGCAGCGTGTTGAACTTGTAGTTGATCTCGGCCTGCCCGGCGGTGCCCACCTCGTGGTGCGCGCGCTCGATCTCGAAGCCGGAACCGGTCAGCTTCTGGACGATCTCGTCACGCAGGTCGGCGAAGTGGTCGACCGGCGGGACGGGGAAGTAGCCGCCCTTGAACTTGGTCTTGTAACCGCGGTTGCCGCCCTCTTCGTCGGCGCCGGTGTTCCACCAGCCTTCGACCGAGTCGATCTCGTGGAAGGAGCCGTTCTCCGCCGAGTCGAAGCGGATCGAGTCGAAGATGTAGAACTCGGCTTCCGGTCCGAAGAAGACGGTGTCGGCCACGCCGGACTCGGCGATGTACTGCTCGGCCTTGCGCGCGATGTTGCGCGGGTCGCGGCTGTAGGGCTCGCGGGTGAACGGGTCGTGCACGAAGAAGTTCAGCGACAGCGTCTTCTGCTTGCGGAACGGGTCGATCCGCGCGGTCTCCGCGTCCGGCAGCAGCAGCATGTCGGATTCGTGGATCGACTGGAAACCGCGCACCGACGAGCCGTCGAAGGCGAGGCCCTCCTCGAAGGCGTCGTTGTCGAACGCCTTCGCCGGCACGGTGAAGTGCTGCATCACGCCGGGCAGGTCGCAGAACCTGACGTCGACGAACTGCACGTCCTCGTCGGCGATCAGGCGCTGGATATCGTCTGGAGTAGTGGACACCCTCGGTAACTCCTTCATAATCTCGTTGCCGGCGGCCGTGCCTTTGTCGCCGCACCGCGTTCAGAGCGTGATGACGCGAGCGCTGGTACACCTCGCGCGTTACTCTCTTCGGCTCACGCTAAAAGCGCGGTGTTGCCCGACCGTCACCCGTATGTTTCGCCGGTGTTAACGGGTGGGGCGATATCGGATAGTCGACCAGGGCGGACGTGGTGCGCGCCACCCGCATACCCTGGATGGGTGGCGAGATGGACCGGAGAGTGGCTGCCCGGGGCCCGCGAGGCGAGCGGAGTCGACGACGGGCAGAACCAGCGGTGGCGCGGCGAGCGGCTGGGCCTGCCGGAGAGCGGCCCGGGTTCGATCGCCGCCGGTGGCCGTCGCCTGGTCGGGCTGCTGATCGACCTCGCGCTCGCGTCGCTGCTGACCTCGCTTTTCATCCAGCCGCAGTTCGCCGACGCGGCGGTGATGGAGTCCTACAACCTGTGGAGCGTGGTGGTCTGGGCGGTGATCACCATGGTGCCGGTCTCGTTCTTCGGTTTCACCCCGGGCATGGCGGTCGTCGGCATCCGGGTGGCCCGCCTGGACGGCGGTTCGATGGTGGGCCTGTGGCGCGCGGTGGTGCGCGGGGCGCTGACCTTCGTCATCCTGCCCGCCGCCCTGCGCAACGTGGACGGGCGCAGTCTGCTGGACCGCGCCACCGGCACCGCGGTGCTCCGCCTCCGCTGAAGGTTTCGCGCAAAAAAGGGGAGCCCTCGCAGGTGAGGGCTCCCCTTTTGCTTCCAGCCTCGGCCCGGTCTGACGGTTCGGCCTCCGCTCAGGCCTCGCGAGCCTTGCGGCTCGACCTTCTAGCAGCCCCGGGCCCTCGCGGCTCGAGCAGCCATGCGGGCCAGCAGCAGTGTTGCGGCCTCGGCCGCCCGGCCCTGGCGGTTCGGCCTCCGCTTTCGCTCGGCCTCTCAGCCTGGCGTCAGGCGGCCTGGTGCCTGGCGACTTCGCGCCTCGCGGCCCGCGTCAGGCTGCCTGGCGGGCGGATTGCGGCTTCGGCCTCGTTCGAGGTCGGTCAGCGGCGGCGGATCGTGCGCTGGACGTTGCGCATCTTGGCGCCCTGCGGCATCGGGCCCTTGGGCAGGGCGGCCCCCCGGTTGCCGAGCGCGGCCAGCTTGGCCTCGAGCGCGTCGACCTGGGCGGGCTTCAGGTTCCGCGGCAGCTTCATCAGGTAGTTCTGGAGCCTGCGCAGCGGGACCTGGTTCTCCTCGTGACCGATCACGATGTCGTAGATCGGGGTCTCGCCGACCAGCCGCGACACACGCTTCTTCTCCTGCGCGAGCAGGCCCTTCACCCGGTGCGGCGCACCCTCGGCGACGAGCACCACGCCGGGTCCGCCGAGCACCCGGTGCACCGCGTCGAGTTGGGTGGTGGCGGCCACCGTCTGCGTCACCCGCCACCGGCCGCGGAGGTTGTCCAGCGCCCAGGCGGCCGCGCCCGGCTGACCGTCGGCCTTGGAGTAGACGGTCTTCTGTACCCGCCTGCCGAAGATGATCACCGCGGCGAGCACGCCGAGCATGATGCCGATGGGCAGCAGGACCCACTGCAGGTCCAGCAGGAAGCCGATGCCGAAGACCACGCCGGTGACGACCAGGATCGCGCCGACCATCCACGGGATGAGCGCCTTGTCCTCGCGGCGCTGCATCTTGAACGCCTCGAAGATCTGACCGCGCCGAGCCTTGCTCGCCGCGCGCTTTTCCTTCTTCGCCTGCTTGGCGGCTTCCTTGTCCAGCTTTCCGGCCATAACCACCAGGATACGGGCGGGCCGTCGGGGAGCATCTGCGAGGATGCGGGAGTGGGTAGTGCATCCGTCTCCGAAGCCAAGCCAGGCCTGCTCGACGGGCTCGACCCCGAACAGCGCGCCGCCGCCGGAGCGCCACGCGGCCCCGTCTGCGTGCTCGCCGGGGCCGGTACGGGCAAGACCCGCACGATCACGCACCGTATCGCTCACCTGGTGCGATCCGGTCATGTGGCGGCTGGTCAGGTACTCGCTGTCACCTTCACCAACCGGGCCGCGGGCGAGCTGCGGGCCCGGCTGCGCGGCCTCGGGGTGGAGAGTGCGCAAGCCCGCACGTTCCACGCCGCCGCGCTGCGCCAGCTCCGGTACTTCTGGCCGCGGGTCGTCGGCGGGCCTCAGTGGGACCTGATCGAGAACAACAAGCTCCGGCTGATCGGCCAGGCCGCCAACCGGGCCGGGCTGGGCACCGAGATCGAGGTGCTGCGTGACCTGGCCAGCGAAATCGAGTGGGCGAAGGCCTCGCTCGTCGTCGCCGAGGACTATCCGGCCGTCGTCACCCGCCTCCGCCGCGACACGCCCGAGCCCGCCGACCGGATCGCGCAGGTTTACGCGGGTTACGAAGAGCTGAAGAACAACGCGCGCCTGCTCGACTTCGACGACCTCCTGCTGCACACCATCGCCGCGCTCGAAGAACACAGCGCGGTCTCGGAGGAGTTCCGCGACCGCTACCGCTGCTTCGTCGTCGACGAGTACCAGGACGTGACCCCGCTGCAGCAGCGTTTGCTCGACGCCTGGCTCGGCGGTCGTGATGATCTGACGGTCGTCGGTGACGCCAACCAGACCATCTACTCCTTCGGCGGCGCCTCGCCGCGGCCGCTGCTGGAGTTCACCCGTCGCTTCCCCGACGCCACTGTCGTCCGGCTGGAGCGCGACTACCGGTCCACTCCGCAGGTGGTGGCGCTGGCGAACAAGGTGATCGGCGCCGCCCGCAACCGTCCTGCTGGTTCGCGGCTGCGGCTGATCGGGCAGCGTCCGGACGGTCCCGAGCCGCGGTTCGCCGAGCACGAGGACGAGGCGACCGAGGCCAGTTCCGTCGCCGCCCGCATCCACGACCTGCTCGAACTCGGCGTGCCGGCGAGCGAGATCGCGATTCTCTACCGGGTGAACGCCCAGTCGGAGGCGTACGAACAGGCGCTCTCCGAGCTGAACATCCCGTACCTGGTCCGCGGGGGCGAACGGTTCTTCCAGCGCAAGGAGATCCGCCAGGCGGTGATCGCGCTGCGCAGCGCGGCCGCGGCCGGGCAGCGCGGCGAGTTCGTCGACTCGGTGCGCGCGGTGCTGGCGCCGGTCGGTCTGACCGAGCAGCCGCCCTCCGGTGGCGGGGCCGCCAAGGAGCGCTGGGACGCGCTGCTCGCCCTGGTCGAGCTGGCCGAGGAACTCGCCGCGACGGTGGAAGGGGCAGACCTCGACCGCTTCGTGGCGGAGCTGGAGCAGCGGGCCGCCGCCCAGCACCCGCCGACCGTCGAAGGGGTCACGCTGGCTTCGCTCCACGCGGCGAAGGGCCTCGAATGGGACGCGGTGTTCCTGGTCGGCCTCGCCGAGGGAACGCTGCCGATCCAGCACGCGGACGGCGACGAAGCCGCGATCGAGGAGGAGCGGCGCCTCTTCTACGTGGGCGTGACCCGTGCGCGTGAGCACCTGTCACTGACCTGGTCGCTGTTCCGGAACGGACGCAACCGACGCCGCAGCCGGTTCCTCTACGGCCTGCTGCCCGAGAACCACCCGGCCGCCCGTGTCGCGCGGAGTGCGCAGGTGCGGTCCACCGGCCAGCGGCAGGCCTGCCGGATCTGCGAAGGCCCGCTGACCGGCACGATGGCGATCAAGCTGGGCCGATGCGACCGTTGTCCGTCCACCGTGGACGAACAGGTGCTGGACCGGCTGAAGTACTGGCGCGGAAATCGGTCGCGCGAACTCAAGGTTCCTGCTTTTGTGGTGTTCACCGATGCCACGCTGGTCGCCATCGCCGAGCAGTGCCCGGTCGACGAGAGCGCGCTCGTGTCGATCTCCGGCATCGGCCAGACCAAGCTCGAACGGTTCGGCGCGGAGATCCTCGCGGTGGTCCGCGAAGCTGTCGGCTCGTAGCCGGACCGGCGCGCTCGGTCACCGGCGAGTTTTCTGGCATAAGCCCAGTTCAGCGCCCTTTTTCGCCAGTTCGGGGAAATTTCGCGAAAATAAGTTGCCCCGGCCACCCCGTGGCCCATAACCTGCAGGTACCCGGGTGAAGCAGCCCGGAAGAAACCGGCTTGCCGAGCTCGGCTCGAGCGCCGCGATGGGGATGGGAGGTGTCTGGCGTGAAGATTTTCTTCTTGAACGATAACCCGGGCACCACTGTGTCCTGCGCCGCCGCCGGCCGGGATGCTCGCGCGCGCCGCGGCACCGGTATGCCTTCGGTCGCTCAGCACCGCTCGATCGCCGCCGCTCCGGAACAGGTTTTCCGTGGGCGTAGCGCCGCCGAGTTCACCGCTGAGGCCGGCATCGGGAATGTGCTCCCGAAGCCGCTGCCGACCTATGTCCTGCCGACGACCGCTGATGCCCAGGGTGTCAAGCCGATCCAGATGCACGTTCCGCCTCCCCTCATAGAGCGAGGTCCCTGACAGTCCCGTCAGGAGCAGGCTCACGAAGGCCGCGGAACCGTACATCGGATCCGCGGCCTTCGTGTTTTTACGTCCAAAACAACAAGAAACCCTTACTACACAAGGAGAACGGAATGTCTTCGGCGATCGCCTTCGCGCCTGAGGAGGCTCTGCCCGACGAGTACGGAGTCGGTGACCTGCTGGATGCCGTTGCCTCGCCCGAGCGGGAGCTGCCGTGCCGCTCCGGCGACGCGGACCTCTGGTTCGCGGAGGCCCCGGCGGAACTCGAGCGCGCCAAGGTGCTCTGCGTGGACTGCCCGGTCCGCGCGGCCTGCCTGGCGGGCGCACTGGCCCGGCGTGAGCCGTGGGGTGTCTGGGGTGGCGAGATCTTCGAGCGCGGCGCTGTGGTCGCGCGCAAGCGGCCCCGTGGCCGCCCGCGGAAGAACCCCGTCGAGGCCCCTGCCCCGGCTGCCGCCAAGAAGCCGATGCGCCAGGGAGTCGAGGCGGCATGACCGACACCGGCCCGTTGACCGACCCCACCGGTCGGCACGAGAACACCCAGCACGACACGGAGTTCGGCCGACCGAACCCCGCGCCAACGATGATCAGGGAGATCAACGAAATGTTGCTTTATGAAGAACTGGCCAGAGCCCGAATACGGGACCTGCACGTCACCGCTCGCGGTGACCGGACGTGGCGCCACGCCCGTCCGTCGCGCCGGAACGGACGCCTCGGCCGCTGGGCGGCCAAGCAGGCACGCCGGTCCACCCGGTGATCCGGCGGGCATAACACGGTGACCACCCGCGGGTGGGGAAGCGGCTCGGGGGCCGTTTCCCCACCCGCGTTTGCGTGTTAGATGAGGACCATGGCTTCCGGACACCACGGCCACGGTCACGGGCATGGTCACACGCACGACGAGATGGACTGGGCGGCACGAGCCGATCGGCTGAAGGTGGCCGATCGCCTCGCCGCCGAGGCCTACGCCGAGGTCGCCCAGCGGCTCACCGCCACCCTTCCCGCCGAGCCGACCGTGATCGACATCGGTCCAGGCGCAGGCGGGATGAGCGCCGCGCTCGCCACCGAGCTGCGCTCCCGCGGTGGTGGCACCGTGGTGCTGGTCGATGCCGTTCCGGAACTGCTGGCGCTGGCCGAAGCCGCCGTCAAGGAGCACGGTGGCGCCGAAGTCACCGTCCGGACGGTGCTCGGTGACGCGGCCGAAGTCGACTTCGATGAGTTCCGCGCGGACCTGGTGTGGGCTTCAGCCGTGGTGCACCACCTCCCGGACCAGCAGGCCGCGCTCGCGCGGATCGCGAAGGCCGTCCGGCCAGGCGGGCTGCTCGCGGTCAGCGAAGGTGGACTCGAATCGCAGAACCTGCCCTGGGACGTGGGGGTCGGCGAGCCAGGAATCGAGCAGCGCCTCCACGCCGTCGGCGCCGAGTGGTTCGCCGCCCTGCGTGCCGGGATGGACGGCGTGGTCCGGATGCCCTACGGCTGGGGAATCGCGCTGGCAAAAGCCGGCCTCACCGACGTCGGCAGGTTCAGCTACCTGGTGGACAAGCCGGTTGCCCCGCATTCCGACGTCGCCGCCTACGTGGTCGAGCGGATCCGGTTCATGGCAGAGATCGCCGGAGACGACCTCGGCGAAGCCGACCGGGACGCCCTCGCCAAGCTGCTCGACCTCAACAGCCCGGACTACCTGGGGGCGCGAGACGACCTGTTCGTGCTGCAAACCCGGACCGTGCACCACGGACGTGCCGGATGAGTGCGGAGGAGCCGGTCGCCTGCGCGCGTTGCGGGACCCTGCGCGGCGAGGATCCGGCGCAGGCACTGACCTGGTCCACCCAGGTCGAGCGGGGCGTGCGGCAGTGGCTGTGCCCGGACTGCTCACGAACCCATGTCCGCGACATCGAGGGCAAGCTGCCCGACGAATACTGGTGAGCATCACGCCGCCCGAGGGCGCAGTCTGGTCACCGACCGGACCGGCGGGCGTTTGCGGTCGGTCGCCGCCTTGAAAGCACAGACCAGCTGCCGGGTGACCGCGGGTATGTCGTGCATGTCGTCGGTCGAAGTGCGGACGAGCACCACCCCCGCGGCCGACAGCGCGAGATAACCCAGGTGCCCGTGCTGTGCGTTCGGCGGAATTCCCACCTGCCAGCCCAGCGCTATTTCGTCCCACCAGGCGTCGACCTGACCGATACCTCGCCCGGCCGAATCGCAGACCGTGACGTTCCATTGTGGCGGCGGCACCGGAACGTGGCGAAGCAACCGTTTGGCCTTGCCGTTCCCCTGGCGGCACGCCGTGCCGTTGAGATGGCGCAGCATCGTGCGAACCCCGGACACTCCGCGCTGCCCGCCGGTGAAGGTCGCCGCGGTCAGCTCGTCCAGCCCGCAGAGTCCGAAGTAGACGGTCCGGGACAGCAGATCGCGATGGCGGTCTTCGTCGGGCTCGCGGCGGGCGGCGTCCACTGCGGCCCTGGCGGGCGGAGCGTAGGGCAGGCCGTTGAGCAGGACCGGTTCCGGCAGCCTCGACGTGCGTTCGATGAGCAGTCCGGACTGCGTCGATCTTCGATGGGCATCCACCAGGAGGTGGATTGTCGGCGGTGGGGGCAGCCCGACACCGTGCGCGTTCAGCGAGTCGATGCCGGTGATGACCGTGCGTTGCCCGAGCGAGGTGACCGCGGCGCGCAGCAGTTGTGAGCGGGTGGGCTCGGTGTCGCTGAGCAGGACGGTGTTGGTGAACAGCCGGCGCCACGGACCGCCGGGACGGCAGCGGTAGCTGATGCCGGACGGCGACAGGCCGGCGGTGCAGAGCTCCTGCACGGTCAGGATGTTGTCCCTGGCGAGGGTGCGGAGCTCGGCCAATGCGAGGTTGCTGAGGCGGGTCATGACTTCGAGCTTCGCCGGGAGGACGGGCGGGGGCCAGCGTTGCGGAGAAATGTGGATAACTCGGGCCGCGAATGGTGACTTTGGCCAGTTTGGCTGGGAGCTGTGGATAACCGGCCGGGGATTCGACGCCGGACTGGCGGTCGGCGGTGGTCGTGGGGTAGACCTTTGATTGCCGGCGGGCTCGAACGCCGGAAGATGAATTATCAGCGGCGTTTTACCAGGTCATGCATGGTCCGGGGAGTGGGGCAACAGGCCTGGTTGCTTTGATGGGCCGGCGTATTGCTGGTGGCGTGAATGCTGGAGCGCGAATTGTTGGTGTCGTGGCTCGGTTGTTAAAGGAGTCGTTGGCGGATGGCGTGGTGATGGCGCGGCCGGCCGGGCTGCGGCATCTGGCGGTGGGGTGAGTGTGTGGGCCGACGTCAGCCGGCGAAGCCGGGTTGCCAGTGTTCGACGATGGAACGGAGGGCGAGTTCGGCGTCCAGTTGGCAGAGAATGCCGACGGCGCCCGCGGTGACGCGGTGGATGAGCAGCCAGTTCGGCGGCAGGTTCAGCGAGCGGCCGGTGCGGAAGTCCTGACCGCGGGGATCGCCGAGGCGGCCGGCCTGCTTCTGGGCCCAGCGCCGGGTGAAGTGGAAGCGTTCGGTGGTGAGCGGAGCCACGAACGGCGCCAGGTAGGCCTGCACATCGGCCGGGTCGAGCGTGGTGCCCGGACGGACGAAACCCTCCTGCCGCAGGGCTTCGAGCAGTTTGACCGACTCGCCGTCCAGTGCCAGCCGCATGATCACGCCCAGCATGGGAGGGGCGCCGTTGGGCAGGCGGGCGACGGCACCGAAGTCGATGACGCCGAGCCTGCCGTCGTCGAGCAGCATGAAGTTGCCTGGATGCGGATCGGAATGGAGGAGGTGGGCCCGTACCGGTGAGGAGTAGTGGAACTCGGCGAGCAGCCTGCCCGCTTCATTGCGCTGCTCGGTGGTGCCCTCGGCGATGATGCGCGAGAGCGGGGTGCCGGTGATCCACTCGGTCACCACGACCTTGGGGGCGCTGGCCACCACCTTCGGCACGAGGACCTGGTCGTCGCCGTCGAAGGCCTTGGCGAAGCCGCGCTGGTTCTCCGCCTCGGAGCGGTAGTCGAGTTCCTCGTCCATCCGCTCGGCGAGTTCGGCGAGCAGCGGTTTCACCTCGGTGCCCGGAACGAACGCCTGGAACAGCCTGCTCAGGCGCTGCAACTGGCGGAGGTCGCTGCGCAGGGCCTCGTCGGCGCCCGGGTACTGCACCTTCACGGCGACCTCGCGGCCGTCGTGCCAGACCGCGCGATGCACCTGGCCGATGCTCGCCGAGGCCGCGGGCTCGTCGCTGAACTCGGCGAACCGCTCGCGCCACGACCGCCCCAACTGCTCTGCGAGCACCCGGTGGGTCTGTCGGGCGGGCATCGGGGGCGCGGCCGACTGCAGCTTGGTCAGGGCCTCCCGGTACGGCGCGGCCATCTCGTCGGGGACGGCCGCCTCGAACACGCTCAGCGCCTGCCCGAACTTCATCGCGCCGCCCTTGAGCGTGCCGAGCACCTCGAAGAGCTGTTCGGCGGCCTTGGCCGAGAGGGTCGCGTTGACCTCGTCCGCGCTCTGGCCGGTCAGCCGACGGCCCCAGCCGCCGACCGCGCGCCCGGCCATGCCGAGGGGGAGCGAAGCGAGCTTGGCCGTGCGAGCGGCGGCTCGCCTTGGCATGGCGGCGTCTTCGGCGTTGTCGCGGGAGTCGGTCACCTACGCGATTGTGCCTTGTCGATCTCGGGGTGCGCAGCCGTTGACCGGAGACAGTGTGGGCTACGTCGCACGTCGTAGCGCGGTTCGCTCAGTACGCGGGTTCGACCGCACCGCAGCCGCAGGCCGGGTGCGGCGACCAGTGGCGCCGGCGCAGCTTGCCGGTGTAGGTGTCCAGTTCGAGCACTCCGTTCCAGGTCGGCGGGGGTTCGTGGTGCTGGTGCAGCACGCGCAGCGCCTGCCGGGTGGCGAATCCCGCGACGGCGTAGACGTTGGCCGCGTCGGCCTCCTGCTCGCGCCCCGCCAGCTGCCCGGCCACCGTCGGCCAGCTCGAATCGGCGCCGGAGCGGTACAGATCGGCGCAGCGAAGGCAGCTGCTCCGGCCCGGGTACACCAGCGGGCCGACCAGGCCGAGGCCCTCCCGCACGCGCACGACCAGATGAGGGAGGCCCTCCACGTGCAGTTCGCCGACCACGTCCGGGGCGGGCACCACCGAGTCGGTGAGCAACACCAGCTCGGGCAGGCGGCGGTCGGTCAGCCGGGTGGTCCTGACCATCGGGCTCGCGCGCCGGATCGCGGCGGCCATCGCCTGGCGCCGGAGCTTGCCGAGGTCGCTGTCGACGTAACCGGATCCGAGGTCGCGCTCGGTGACGTACCCCTTGGCGCGCACCTCGATGTGGCCGACACCCGCTCGGGCGAGCAGGGTGGCCATGGCCACGGCGAGCCGCCCGCCGCCGCGGATCGACACCGCGCAGTGCGCCCGCTCGCTGGCGAGTTCGGTGCTGCTGCGCTTGGTGCGCAGCGACCAGAGGGCCGTCTCGGCGGAGTTGTTCAGCGGGCCCGCCGGACCGGCGTCCTCGATCAGGCCGAGCCGGGTGAGCTTGGTCAGCAGGGTGCGCAGCTGCTCGGCCTCGGCGCTCCCGGTCATGCCGAACAGCTCGGTGGTGGTGTGGCTGCCGTCCAGTGAGCGCAGCGTCGCCACCAGCGCGGGACTGAGTTCGGTGGCGACGACGCCGTGGCGCGGGTCGAGGCCGATCTGGACCTCGCCGCGGCCGCGGTCGAGCACGGGCAGGCCGGGCAGCACTCGCGGGCGAGGTGGCAGGGGAACCTCGGGAGGATCCGTTTTCGGGTTGATCATGTGACAGAGCGTGCGCCAGGGGCGCTAACAATCCACTAAGAATGCGGCGAGTTGTCCACAGGCGTGTCTACGTTGTGGACAACTCGGACGATGTGACCCGCAAGCCATCGGAGTTGTCGGTCCCTGGCCTTACCTTTGTCATGTGGCCGACGCACGGGTGCCCTCGCCGAGGAGCCGGGAACACAGCAAACTCGCACAACCGAAGATCGAAGTACGCAGGAGCAAGCGGCGACGGCGGACCGTCACCGCGTACCGCGAGGGCGAGACGCTCGTCGTCCTGATCCCCGCGTTGATGACCAAGACCGAAGAGGCCCACTGGGTCGCCGAGATGCAGCGCAAACTGCAGCGGACCGAGCTGCGGAGAGCCTCGCCTGCCAGAGAGTCCGACGCCGCGCTGCTGGCCAGGTGCGCCGAACTCTCCGCCCGCTACCTGGACGGGGAGGCGAATCCCTCGGTGGTCCGCTGGGTGCCGCCGATGCGGACCAGGTGGGCGTCCTGCACGCCGGTGGACGCCAGCATCCGGGTCAGCGAACGCCTGCGGGAGGTACCACCGTGGGTGCTCGACTACGTGCTGGTGCACGAGCTGGCACACCTGAAGGTGGCCGCGCACAACGCCGAGTTCTGGGCGCTGGTGCGGCGCTACCCCAAGACCGAGCGGGCGATGGGCTACCTGGAAGGGCTGTCCTCCGCCGCGGGCCTGGGGATCGCGACGGAGGACTGAGCGTGGCGAAGGAGTGAGCGTGGACGTGGACGAGCCGGGTCAGCTCTCGTCGCCGGAGGTGTCCGGCTTGTCCTGCTCGCGCTTCTCGTCTTTGTCCTGCTCGCGTTTCTCGTCCGCGGCGCGCTGGGCGCGTTCGATCTCCGCCATCGGATCGGACTCGCTCTCGCCGAGGCGCTCGGAGAACGCCATCGGGTCGTCCAGGTCGTCCGTGGTGGGCATCAGGTCCGGGTGCGACCAGAGGTTGTCCCGCTGGTCGATGCCGTGGGTGTCGCCGACCAGCTTCCACAGCGCGGAGGCGGCGCGCATCCGGCGCGGGCGCAGTTCGAGCCCGACCAGCGTGGCGAAGGTCTGCTCGGCGGGCCCACCGGTCGCGCGGCGGCGGCGCAGCGTCTCGCGCAGCGCGTCGGCACCGGGCAGGCGGTCGCCGACGGCCTCGGCGACCACCACGTCGACCCAGCCCTCGACCAGTGCGAGCAGAGTTTCGAGGCGGTTCAGCGCCGCCTTCTGCTCCGGCGTGGTCTGCGGCTCGAGCAGGCCGGAGGACATGGCCTCCTCGATGCTCGCCGGGTTCGACGGGTCGATCCGGCCGGCCAGCTGCTCCAGCGCGGAGGTGTCCACCGTGATGCCGCTGGCGAACTCCTCGACGGTGGCGAGCAGGCGCTGCCGCAGCCACGGCACGTGGGCGAAGAGGCGCTGGTGCGCGGCCTCGCGAGCGGCGAGGAAAACCAGCACCTCGCTGCCGGGGCGCTCGAGGCCCTCGGTGAACTTCTCGATGTTCGCCGGGAGCAGGGCGGAGGTGTTGTCCGGGCCGAGGGGCAGCCCGACCTCGGTGGAGGTGAGCACCTCGGAGGCGAGCTGACCGAGCGCGCTGCCGATCTGCGAGCCGAAGGCCATGCCGCCCATCTGCCCCATCATCGACAGCAGCGGGCCGGCGGCCTGCTTCGCCTCTTCCGGCATGGCCTCCACCCAGGCACCGGAGACGCGCTTGGCCACCGGGTCGCACAGGCGCTGCCAGGTGGGCAGGGTCTTCTCCACCCAGTCGCGGCCGGTCCAGGCCACCGTGGTGGTGGCGCCGGCGGGCAGGATGGTCGCCGCGTCCAGCCACAGCTCGGCCAGGTGGGCGGCGTCGCGCACGGCTGTCCCGGAGTCGCCCTGCGCGGCGAAGCCGATCGTCACCTCTCCGCTGGAACCCAGCTGCTGGAGCGCGATCTGCTTGGCGAGGTCGTAGTTCACCGGGCCCGTGGAGCTGCCGGCCTGGCTGAGCATCTGCCCCAACTGGGAAAGCATCTGCCCCAGCTGGTTGAACGCGTCGGCGCCCTGGCCGAACTGGCCACCCTGATCGGACGGGTCGTTGTCTCGACGCTTTTCGGGATCGGGCGGTCCGAAGCCGAAGGGGGGTTTGCTCATAGGTCCACCGTACGCGGGTCGTCCGCGCAGCACCTCGTCACCGCGCGTCGTTCTCGCACGGCTGAGACGGTTCCGCGACGCGAAACGCGCGCCTGGGCCGGGTGACCGCCGATGGTCACCGTACGCTGTCTCCTCGTGAGTGAGTCGCGCGACGAAACCACGGCCGAAAAGACCCGCCCGGGTGCCTACGACCCGTACGTGTCGCCCGCGGCGGAAGAAGACGAGTCCGGGCACCGGTTGACCCGGCGAGGCTGGACGCTGGTGTTCAGCAGTGCGCTGGTGCTGGTTTTTGTCATGTGCGGGCTGTTCGTCCGGGTGCCGTACGTGGCGCTGGGGCCGGGCCCGACCTACGACACCCTCGGCCGCGTCGACGGTGTGCCGGTGATCGAGATCAAGGGCCATCAGACCTTCCCCACCAGCGGGGAACTCCGGATGACCACGGTCTCGCTGACCGACGAGGTCTCGCTGTTCGAGTCGCTCGGCTACTGGGTGAGCGGGCGGTACGCGCTGGCCCCGCGCGAGGAGTACTTCAAGCCGGGTGAGTCGGACGAAGAGGTCAAGCAGCAGAACGTCAAGCAGTTCCAGGACTCGCAGAGCAACGCCGAGGTCGCCGCGCTGCGCAAGCTCGGCGAGCCGGTGAAGGTGCTGGCGAAGGAAGTGGTGGCGGGCAGCCCGGCCGACCACGTGCTGGCGGCGGGCGACCGGCTGCTCAAGGTCAACAACACCGACATCACCAGCGAGGAGAAGGTCCGCGAGGCGCTGGCGGGCACCCGGCCCGGCGAGACCATCCAGATCACCTTCCAGCACGAGGGGCAGCCCGCCCGCACCGAATCGCTGACGCTGGCGCAGAACCCGGACCCCTCGCGCACCGAGGGCTTCATCGGGCTGCAGCCGATCGAGCGCGCCGACGTGCCCTACGACGTGTCGATCACGCTGCAGGAGGTCGGCGGGCCGTCGGCCGGGCTGATGTTCGCGCTGGCCATCGTCGACCAGCTCACCGAGGGCGAACTGGTCGCGGGCGAGCACGTGGCCGGGACCGGGGAGATCACCGAGCGCGGTGAGGTCGCCCCGATCGGCGGCATCAGCTTCAAGGTGGTCGCGGCCCGTGAGGCCGGGGCGACCACCTTCCTGGTGCCCGAGCAGAACTGCGCCGAGGCGGCCGCGGCCGCGCCGGAGGGGCTGAAGCTGGTGAAGGTGTCCAACCTGGACGGCGCGCTGACCGCGCTGGAGGACCTCAAGGCGAACCGCCCGACGCCGTCCTGCTGAGACGAGACGTCTCAAGGGCGGCTCAGGGGGCGAGCGTCGCCTGAAGGGCTTCGACCAGGTTCGGGGCGAGGTCCGGGCTCTCGATGATCTCGTCGACCGGTTCGCCATCGGCGCCGCCGATCCCGCGCAGCCGCATCACGCAGGACGCCTCGCCACCCCGGAGCACGGCGGCGACGAGCCGGGCCTCGGTGCGGCGCGGGTGGTCCGCGGCGGCCTGGCGCAGCCGGTCGGCGTCGGATTCGCCGACCTCGGCCAGCTCGTCCTCGGCGTCCGGCGGCAGGACGATGATCTCCTGGGCCAGCGCGCAGCCCACGACCAGATCCGGCCAGGCGATCCGGCCCAGTGCCTCGGCGAGGTCGCCTTCGGGCAGCGCTTCCTGCGCCACCGGGGTCAGCTCGGCGTCGGCGTCGAGCTGACCGGCCAGCTCCGGCTGCTGGGCGAGGAGCGCCCGCGTCGGCACCAGAGCGAACAGCTGCGGCGGTTGCTCCCAGCCGCCCGACGCCACGAACTCCTCCACCTCGCGGGCCAGTGCGCCCACCCGGGCCGCCGGCTTCTCGCTCTCCGTCATGCGCACATCGTGGCAGGCTCCGCGAGCGCGGTTTTACGCGCCCGGTTTGGGCGGTTCAGGGAACTCAGGAGGCCATCCGTAGAGTTAGGTATCCAGGGGCAGTCGGCGAGGATGCCGGTGCCGGTGCCCCGAGGTACCAGATCACGACAACAGGAGCGTGTGCAGTGGCCACTCGGCCCCCCGTGAGCCTGCCGAAACTGTCCAAGCGCAGCCGGATACTGCTGATCATCGCGGCCGTTGTCGTGCTGGCGCTGCTACTGGGCGCGAGACTGCTCGATACCTACGTCGACTGGCTGTGGTTCGGCGAGGTCGGCGCCCGGAACGTGTTCACCACCGAGCTGTACACCCGGATCGGCCTGTTCTTCGCGGTGGGCCTGCTGGTCGGCGGCGCGCTCGCGCTCAGCCTGGCCATCGCCTACCGCACCCGGCCGGTGTTCGTCCCGGTCTCGGGCGCGGACGACCCGCTGGCCAGGTACCGCTCCACCGTGGTCGCGCGCATCCGGCTGTTCGGCATCGGCATCCCGGTGGTGGCCGGCGTGGTCGCCGGCTTCTCCGGTCAGGACGCCTGGCAGCGCGTCCAGCTGTTCTTCAACGGCACGAACTTCGGCCAGACCGATCCCGAGTTCGGCAACGACGTCGGCTTCTACGCCTTCGACCTGCCGTTCTACAACTGGCTGCTGGGCTGGCTGTTCGTCGCGATCGCGGTTGGCTTCATCGGCGCGCTGCTGACGCACTACCTGTTCGGCGGCATCCGGCTGGCAGGCAAGGGCGGGCAGATGGCCGGGCCGGCGCGGGTGCAGCTGGCCATCACGATCGGCCTCTTCGTGTTGTTCAAGGCGGTCGAGTACTTCCTCGACCGGTACAACCTGCTGTTCTCCGACCGCAACGCCCCGCTGTTCTACGGTGCCACCTACACCGACCTGAACGCGGTGCTGCCGGCGAAGCTGATCCTGCTCTGCATCTCGGTGTTCTGCGCGATCGCCTTCTTCGTCGGCGCATTCCTGCGCAACATCCAGCTCCCGGCGATCGCGCTGGTGCTGCTGGTCCTGTCCAGCATCCTGGTCGGCGCCGCCTGGCCCGCCGTGCTGGAGCAGTTCTCCGTGCGCCCGAACGCGAACGAGAAGGAAGCGCAGTCGATCCAGCGAAATATGGACGCGACGAAGTTCGCCTTCGATCTGGGGGACGTCAAGTACGACAACTACACGGGCAAAACCACGGCCACCCCGGCCGAGGTGCGCGCGGACAAGGGCACCATCCCGAACATCCGCCTGCTCGACCCGGACGTGCTGACCCCGACCTTCACCCAGCGCGTCGGCCGCGAGAACTTCTACGGCTTCCCGGAGAAGCTCGACGTCGACCGCTACGAGGTCAACGGCAAGCGGCAGGACTACATCGTCGCCGCGAAGGAGATCAAGACCGAGGGCCTCGCCGAGAACCAGCGGACCTGGATCAACCGGCACCTGGTCTACACGCACGGGAACGGCTTCGTCGCGGCACCGGCGAACACCATCGACCGCGCGGTCGGGGACGCCACGGCCACCGGCCAGGGCAACTCCGACGGCGGTTATCCGATCGCGACCACCAGTGACACGGTGAACCCGACCGGCTCGGGCATCAAGGTCGACGAGGCCCGCGTCTACTACGGCGAGCTGGCCACGGACTACGCGATCGTCGGCGGGCAGCAGGGCAAGGCGCCCGGTGAGTTCGACACCGCCTCCGACCGCAGCTACCTCTACAAGGGCACCGGCGGGGTGCCGATCGACGGCTGGTTCAACCGGCTGGTCTTCGCGGCGAACGAGGGGGAGCGCAACATCCTCTTCTCCGACGCCATCAGCGAAGGCTCGAAGATCATGTACAACCGCGACCCGCGGGACCGGGTCAGCAAGGTCGCGCCGTGGCTGACCGTGGACGGCGACCCGTACCCGGCGGTGATCGACGGCAAGATCCAGTGGATCGTCGACGGCTACACCACGATGAACAACTTCCCGTACGCCCAGCAGACCCAGCTGGGCGCGGCCACACAGGACTCGCTGTCCGGGGTGGCGAGGCAGCAGAACAGCTCGCTGAACTACATCCGGAACTCGGTCAAGGCCACCGTGGACGCGTTCAACGGCACGGTCACGCTGTACTCGCTGGACGACAACGAACCGGTGCTGAACGCGTGGAAGAACGTGTTCCCCGGCATCGTGAAGCCGAGTTCGGAGATCACCCCGAGCCTGCGTGAGCACTTCCGGTACCCGGAGGACATGTTCAAGGTGCAGCGCGAGCTGCTGACCAAGTACCACGTGGGCAGCCCGCAGGAGTTCTTCTCGACCCAGACGTTCTGGAGCGTGCCGCCGGACCCGACCAAGGACGGCGGGCTCGACCCGAGCGCGAACGGGCCGAAGCAACCGGCGTACTACGTGATGGCGCAGGCGCCGGGCGATACCGAGCCGAAGTTCCAGTTGACCAGTTCGCTGACCGCGTTGCAGAGGCAGTACCTGGCGGCGTGGGTGTCGGTGTCGTCCGAACCGGAGGACTACGGCCAAATCAGAGTCCTGCGGCTGCCCAGTGACGGCAGCAACCAGAACGACGGTCCGGTGCAGGTGCAGAACCGGTTCCAAAGCGACCCGGACTTCGCCGAGCAGAGAACGCTGCTGGGGAACCAGAGCGTCAACGTGATCCCCGGCAACCTGCTGACGCTGCCGCTCGCCGACGGGTTCATCTACGTCGAACCGATCTACATCCAGCAGCGGAACGCGAACAGCTTCCCGCAGCTGGCCCGTGTGCTCGTCTCGTACGGGTCGAAGGTCGGGTTCGCACCGACGCTGAACCAGGCGCTCGACGAGGTGTTCGGACCGGGTACCGGTGAGGCGGCGACGGGACCGGATCAGGGGCCGCCGCCGACGGCGACCCCGCCGCCGCCGACCGATCCGAACTCACCTCCGTCGTCGGCGAATCCGCCGCCGACGCAGGGGCAGAACGTGCCGTTGCCGCCGACCACCGGCAACCCGCAGATCGACCAGGCGGTCGCCGACATCGACGCGGCGCTGACCAGGCTGAAGGCGGCGCAGCAGTCCGGTGACTTCGTCGCGCAGGGCCAGGCGCTGTCCGACCTGGAGGCGGCGGCCAACCGGTACGAGCAGGCGAAGGCGGCCGCCCAGCCGCCCGCGGGAGGGTGACGTCGGCAACCTTTGGGGCACCCGCTTTGCACCGCCGGGAAACCACGGCGTAAGGTTGGTGTCACAACGCGGGGTGGAGCAGCTCGGTAGCTCGCTGGGCTCATAACCCAGAGGTCGCAGGTTCAAATCCTGTCCCCGCTACAGAGGGGAAAGAGGGTCGTGTCCACGGACACGGCCCTCTTTCGTATTTCCGGGAGGACAGCGGTGCGGGCCAGTCGCCTGGTGTCGATGTTGTTGCTGCTGCAGGCGCGCGGGCGCATGACGGCGCGGGAGCTGGCCGCGGAACTCGAGGTCTCGGTGCGCACCATCTACCGCGATGCCGAGTCGTTGCACGCGGCCGGGATCCCGCTGTACGGCGATGCCGGGCCGTCGGGCGGGTACCAGTTGCTCGACGGCTACCGCACGCGGTTGACCGGGCTCACCGCGGAAGAGGCCGAGACGTTGTTCCTCACCGGACTGCCGGGGCCCGCGGCGGAGCTGGGGCTGGCGCAGGTGGCCGGGGCGGCTCAGCTCAAGGTGCTCGCCTCGATGCCGGCCGAGTTGCGGGAGCGCGCCGGGCGCATCGCCTCGCGATTCCACCTCGACGCGCCCGGCTGGTACTCCGACGCCGAGGAGACGCCGCACCTGGCGGCCGCGGCCGATGCGGTGTGGACCAAGCGGGCGCTGCACGTCCGCTACCACCGCTGGCGCGAGCCGAGGGACGTCGAGCGCACGCTGCACCCGTACGGCCTCGTGCTCAAGGCCGGTCGCTGGTACCTGGTGGCGAGCAGCGGTGAGCGGACCGCGACGTACCGGGTGAACCAGATCCTGGAACTCAGCGAAGGCGAGCGGTTCGAGCGGCCGCCGGAGTTCGACCTCGCCGCGTACTGGGCGGCCTACCGCGCCGACTTCCAGGCCCGGCGGCAGCGCGGTGCCGCGGTGATCCGGCTTTCCCCGTCGGGGGCCGAGCAGTTCCCGGACGCGTACTCGGCCGACGTGGTCAAGGCGTTCGCCGAATCGGCCGGCGAGCCGGGGGAGGACGGCTGGGTGACCGGCACGATCCCGATCGAATCGATCGCCTACACCGCGGGTTACCTGCTCCGGCTCGGCCCCGAGGTCGAGGTGCTCGATCCGCCGGAGTTGCGTGACCGGATCACGCAACTCGTCGACGGTCTGTCGAAGCTCTACGAACGTTAGTCCGCTGTGGACATTCGGGGCGGGTGCGCGCGTGGTAGGCGACCGCGGCGACGCCGATGCCGGCGCCCCAGGCGAGGTAGCCGATCACCGCGAGCCAGAGGAAGAGCGCGTTCTCGGTCGGTTCGCCGGACACCGCGCGCAGGACGAGTTCGACCAGACCGAACGCGCCGAAATAGGAGACCAGGCCGAGCGCGAACAGCGCGGCCGGGATCAGCAGCACCAGGCGCGGCACGCTCTTCCCGGCGAGCGGCAGCACCCAGTGCGGCCAGATCTCGCCCCAGCGGTGCACCAGCGCCAGCGGCAGCAGCGTGCCGCCGGCCAGCATGCCGACGATGAAGACCCACGCCGCGGTGGACATGCCGATCGGAAGATCGTCGTGCCAAAGGGTTTGCGCGCCGAACCGGAGGGCGCACCCGGCGACGGCGACGTAGCCGGCCACCAGCGCCCACCGCGGGCGCACGGCGAGGCGGGTCTCGCCGTCGATCCGGCCGCAGTCCGGGCAGGCGCCCCGCAGCCATCGCCGGCGCGTGAGCGTGAGCCTGGCGAACGCGAGGCCGGTCAGGGCGCACCCGAGCCGCAGGAGGAACGGCTGGAGGGCGAACGGCAGCTCCAGTCCGGGCAGGGCGATGGCGACCAGGTCGAGGACGAGCACGAAGCCCAGCGCGGTCAGCACGGCCGCCACCGCCCATCCTGCCGCGAGCACGGCCCGGTCGGCCCTGGGCGCGAAGGCGGCCAGCGCACCGAGCAGGCAGACCGCGGCGACGGCCCAGCCGGGTACCGCGGACAGGTCCGCGTGGCGATCACCGCCGGGAAGCGGCACGAGGAGCCGGAGGGCTCCGTAAGCGAGGGTCCAGCAGCCGAGGACAATGGCCCAGGGGCGCGTGCTTGTCGTGTTCACCGGCTGAGCGTCGGCCGAGCGGGGTGCCCGGCACTTCCACCGCGCGAGCGAGCCGCCTCCCTCTCAGGTCGGAAATCCGGCTCTGACCTGCGGTTATGGTACTAAGTACACCCGGTGTCGAGTGGCCGGGAACCGCCCTGTAATCTTGTTTTCACAACGCGGGGTGGAGCAGCTCGGTAGCTCGCTGGGCTCATAACCCAGAGGTCGCAGGTTCAAATCCTGTCCCCGCTACCACCGAAGAGGCCCGGTTCGTTTCGACGAACCGGGCCTCTTCGTTTGTGTTCGCTCCGTGTCCGGTCGTGTGCCGATGGTTGCGCTCGAGTCCATATTGGGCTGTCGGGGTGGCGAGTGGACAGTCCTTCTCGCACATGGTGCGCCTATTCGCACCTGGTGCAATTTTTGTGGACGAACGAACTCAGCAACCTTGGCCGAGTCCTCGGCCGACACACTGGCCGACCGTGCGGTGTGATGACGTTTCCGCTGGTCAGGACCATGAAAGCAACTGTCACCTCGAGTTGACGTTGGGTGTCCGTCCATTATGGACTCGATCGCACACTAGGCCGAAAGGGGGTTTTCCGGCGGAAGTGAACTAGCCATTGTGGACTCAACGGCTGGCCACTGTGGACAGAACTGGGGAGAAGTGGGAACGTAGAAGGCGTGTCCGATTTGAATGCAACAGCCGCAGCCCTGCTCGGTCTGCTCCACGACGGCCCGGCCACCGGCGGGCAGCTCGTCGCGGGAGCGGAGGAACGATTCGGCGCCTTCTTCAGCGTCACGCGCAGCCAGGTCTACCGGGAACTCCCGGCGCTGGCGAAGGAAGGCCTGGTCCGTCTCGGCAAGCAGGGACCGCGCTCCAGTCAGCAGTACGTGATCACCGCCGCGGGCAAGAAGGCCTTCAAGGCGTGGCTGTCCTCCGACGCCGGGCCCGACCACCTTCGCAGCCCGCTGATCCTCCGCCTGGTGCACGCCGGCACCTTGACGGCGAAGCAGCGCTCGAGCCTCGTCGAGCAGGCCCGCGGGGCCTACGCCGAGGACCTCGACGCGGCCAAGGCGGCGATCAAGGCGGCCGAGGACCCCTACGCGAAGGCGGTGGCCGAGTTCGGCCAGGCGCACGCGAAGGCGGCCCTCAAGCTGGTCGACGCGATCCCGCAAGCCTGAACAGCGGAGTTCGCGGCCGGTTTTCTGCGACCGGCCGCGGCTCTCCGCCGTCGAAAACCGGCCTGAAGCGATCCGTTGAGGGTGGCGGCTGGGAGACGCGATGGCGTTCCCGTAACGTGGAGCGGCGTGAGCGCCGAGTTTGAAGCAGAGCTGAAGGACGTCGCCGGCACGCTGGCCCAGATCGAGTCCGTGATGGATCTGGACGCGTTGCGGGCGGATGTCGCCTCGCTGGAGGAGCAGGCGTCGAAGCCCGATCTCTGGGACAACCCGGAGGCCGCGCAGAAGATCACCAGCCAGCTCTCGCACAAGCAGAACGAGCTGCGCCGGGTCTCCGAGCTGCGTCAGCGGGTGGACGACCTCGGCGTGCTCTACGAGCTGGCCGAGGCCGAGGACGACACCGCCAGCAAGGCCGAGGCCGAGGCCGACCTGGCCAAGCTGCGGCAGGAGATCGCCGCCCTCGAGGTGCGCACCCTGCTCTCCGGTGAGTACGACGAGCGCAACGCCGTGGTGACCATCCGGTCCGAGGCCGGCGGCGTCGACGCGGCCGACTGGGCCGAGATGCTGCTGCGCATGTACCTGCGCTGGTCGGAACGGCACGACTACCCGACCGACGTGTACGACATCTCCTACGCCGAAGAGGCCGGGATCAAGTCCGCCACCTTCAAGGTGAGCGCCCCCTACGTCTACGGCACGCTCTCGGTCGAGCAGGGCACGCACCGGCTGGTGCGCATCTCCCCGTTCGACAACCAGGGCCGCCGCCAGACCTCCTTCGCCCACGTCGAGGTGCTGCCCGAGGTCGAGGAGGTCGACCACGTCGACATCCCGGAGAAGGACATCCGGGTCGACGTGTTCCGCTCGTCGGGCCCCGGCGGGCAGAGCGTGAACACCACCGACTCGGCCGTGCGCATCACGCACGGCCCGACCGGCATCGTGGTCTCCTGCCAGAACGAGAAGTCGCAGCTGCAGAACAAGGCGGCCGCGATGAAGGTGCTCCAGGCCAAGCTGCTGCAGCGGAAGAAGGAAGAGGAGCGCGCCGAGCTGAACGCGCTCAAGGACGGCGGCTCCAGCTGGGGCAACCAGATGCGCTCCTACGTGCTGCACCCGTACCAGATGGTCAAGGACCTGCGCACCGAGTTCGAGGTGGGCAACCCCAGCTCGGTGCTCGACGGCGACATCGACGGCTTCCTCGAAGCCGGCATCCGCTGGCGGAAGCAGACCGAGAACGCCTGAGCGCCGGGCGCCGCCCGGGAGGTGGCAACCTAGGCTTAACGGGTGACTGAGTAGGATGACGCACCGTGATCCGGCTCGAAGAGGTATCCAAGGTCTACAAGACGTCGACCCGCCCCGCCCTCGAACGGGTGTCCGTCGAGGTGGACAAGGGTGAGTTCGTCTTCCTGATCGGCCCGTCGGGGTCCGGCAAGTCGACGTTCCTCCGGCTGCTCCTCCGCGAGGAGGTGCCCTCCCAGGGCCGGGTGATGGTCTCCAACTTCGACGTGGCCAAGATGGCCCGGCGCCGGGTCCCCCGCCTGCGCCAGACCATCGGCTGTGTCTTCCAGGACTTCCGGCTGCTCACCAACAAGACCGTCGCGGAGAACGTGGCGTTCGCGCTCGAGGTGATCGGCAAGCCGAAGCAGACCATTCGCAAGGTGGTCCCCGAGGTGCTCGAGCTGGTCGGCCTGGAGGGCAAGGCGGACCGCCTGCCCAACGAACTGTCCGGTGGCGAGCAGCAGCGCGTGGCGATCGCCCGTGCCTTCGTCAACCGGCCGCTGGTGCTGCTGGCCGACGAGCCGACCGGGAACCTGGACCCCGACACCAGCCAGGACATCATGTTGCTGCTGGAGCGGATCAACCGCACCGGCACCACCGTGCTGATGGCCACCCACGACCACTCGATCGTCGACTCGATGCGCCGCCGCGTGGTGGAGCTGCAGCTCGGCCGGGTCGTGCGTGACGATGCCCGCGGGGTCTACGGCGTCGGTCGCTGACCGCCGTACCGCCGCACCCTTTCCGCCCCCTACCCCCAAGGGACAGCCACCCCGATGCGTGCCAGTTTTGTGTTCAGCGAGGTCGTCACCGGCTTGCGCCGGAACATCACGATGACCATCGCGATGGTCATCACCACGGCGGTTTCGCTCGCCATGCTGGGCGGCGGTCTGATGATCGTCCGGACCATCGACAAGATGCAGACGAACTACCAGGACGACGTCGAGGTCACCGTCTACTTCACCGACGACGTCAGTGCCAGCGACGCGAACTGTTCGCAGCAGCTGTGCTCCGGCCTGCGCACCGAGCTGGACAGCAGGCCCGGCGTGGACTCCGTGGTGTTCGAGAACCGGCAGGACGCCTTCGAGCGGTTCAAGCGGATCTTCGAGGGCCAGCCGGAACTGGTGGAGCTGGCGCGGCCCGAGTCGCTGCCGGCCTCGCTGCACATCAAGCTCGAGGATCCGAGCCGCAGTGACGTGATCGTGAAGGAGTACACCGGTCGTCCGGGGGTGGACAAGGTCGACGACCAGAACGTGTTCCTGGAGCGGTTCTTCAACGGGCTCAACGTGTTCCGGAACATCACCTTCGTGGTGGCGCTGTTGCAGGCCTTCGCCGCGCTGCTGCTGATCTCGAACACGATCCAGGTCTCCGCGTTCACCAGGCGCACCGAAGTCGGCATCATGCGACTGGTCGGCGCCACCCGCTGGTACACACAGCTGCCCTTCCTGTTGGAGGCGGTGGTCGCCGGCGTGGTCGGGGCGATCCTCGCGATCGTTTTCCTGCTGGTGGGCAAGCTGTTGTTCTTCGACACGCTGTTGTCATCGGCGGGCGGCATCATTCCACCGGTGAACACACTGGACGTGTTGGTGGTGGGACCGATCCTGGTCGGGGTGTCGATCCTGATCTCGGCCATCACCGGCTACGTCACGCTGCGTCTGTACGTGCGGCATTAATGCCGATGTCGTGCGGGTGAGAATCACGTAGAGTTGTCATCATGCCCAAAGAACGTGGTCACAAGGTGATCGTGTCGAACCGCAAGGCGCGACACGACTACTCCATCCTGGACACCTACGAGGCCGGTCTCGTGCTCGTCGGTACCGAGGTGAAGAGCCTGCGTGACGGCAAGGCCTCGCTGGCCGACGCGTTCGCCACGGTGGATGACGGCGAGGTGTGGCTGCGCAACGTCCACATCCCCGAGTACGTGCAGGGCACCTGGACCAACCACATGCCCCGCCGCACCCGGAAGCTGTTGCTGCACAAGGGCGAGATCGAGAAGCTGATCGGCAAGACCAAGGAGAGCGGGCTCAGCCTCGTTCCGCTGTCGATGTACTTCAAGGACGGCAAGGTCAAGGTCGAACTGGCGCTGGCGAAGGGCAAGAAGGCCTGGGACAAGCGCCAGGACCTGGCCAAGCGCGACGCCGATCGTGAGGTGCGCAAGGCGATGGGCCGCGCGCTGAAGGGCCGGTACTGAGCGCCGTCGGCCCGGAGTCCGATGCGGACGTTCCGGGCTGGGTGCGCTCGCTCGGCCTGCCGGGCCTGGTCGATCTCCACGTGCACTTCCTGCCGGAGCGGGTGATGGCGAAGGTCTGGTCGTACTTCGACCAGGCCGAGCGGCACTACGGCACACCGTGGCCGATCCACTACCGGCTGCCGGAGGACGAACGGCTGGCGGTGCTGCGCTCGCTCGGCGTGCTGAGGTTCGCGCCGCTGGTCTACCCGCACAAGCCGGGCATGGCCGAGTGGCTTTCGGAGTGGGCGCTGGAGTTCGGGGAGCGGGTGCCCGACGCGGTGCCCACCGCCACCCTGTACCCGGAACCGGCTGCCGCGTCCTATGTGGACTCCGCGGTGCGTGCCGGTGCGCGGTGCTTCAAGGCACACGTCCAGGTGGGTGCGTACGACCCGCGTGACGACCTGCTGGACAAGGCGTGGGGCACGCTGGCCGACGCCGGCGTGCCCGTTGTCGTCCACTGTGGACACGGTCCGCTGCGGGGCGCGCACACCGGGCTGGACGTGTTCGGCGCGGTGCTGAAGCGGCACCCGCGGCTGACCGCGGTGCTGGCCCACGCCGGGATGCCGGAGTACGAGGAAGCGCTGGAGCTGGTGCGCCGGTATCCGCGGGTGTACCTCGACACCACCATGGTCGGCGTTCCGTTCACCGAAGCGATGATGCCGAAACCGGCGGGCTGGGTGGCCAGCCTCGCCGGTCTCGGTGATCGGGTGGTGCTGGGCACCGACTTCCCGAACATCCCGTACTCCTACGCGACCCAGTTGCGGGCCGTCGCCTCATGGGCGGCTGCCGACGACCGGCTGGGGGAGCAGTTCCTGCGGCAGGTGCTGCACGACACCCCGGCGCGGCTGCTGGGCCTTGCGCGCCAGTAGCGGCTTGCCCGCCAGCAGGAAGGCCGCGGTGACCCCGAAGACCCAGGGGAGCGGACCGGCGAGCTGACCGCTGTCCGCCGGGGTGGTGAACCCGGTGGCGGCCAGGCCGAGCAGACCGCCCGAGGCGAGCAGGCCGGCCAGCACCAGCTGCGCGGTCGGCGCGATCGGACCGTCGGCGAGCTTGCGGACCTCGAAGCGGGCGAACACCCGGAGCAGTACGACCAGCACCAGCCCGGTCGCGGCCAGCCAGAGCGGCGCCGCCACCAGCCAGGCGAGGCTGCCGGGTTCCGGTGTGCGGTAACCGAAGCCGAGCACGGCGATACCGGCGACCACCACCAGCGCGGGCATGTGCCACAGGTACACGCTCATGAACCGCGGGCCGAGCCAGCGCAGCGCCGCGGCCACCGGCTTGCGCACGGCCCAGGCGTTGATCGCCGGGCGCAGCGCGAGCAGCAGGCCGATCTGCCCGACCGCCAGCGCGGCCAGCAGCACGCTCGGCGGGCTCATGTTCGACACCGGTGCGCCGGGCATGCCGATCATGCTCGCCGGGTACGGGCCGAACGCGACCATCAGCGCGGTGATCCCGAAACCGGCGGCCGACATGGTCAGCGCGCCACGCCTGCCGAGCGAGCCGAGACGGCCGTCGGCGTAGTGGAAACCGATCTGGTGCACGGCGAGCCAGACGAAGACCGCGTTGGCGTACCCGATCAGCCCGAAGTCGTTGAACCGCGCGACGTCGACCAGCACGCCGGCCACCGCCATCACCACCGGCACCCACAGGCCCCAGCGCCGGTGCGCGGCGGCCATCAGCGGGGTGGCGAGCACGGTCACCAGGTACACCGCGAGGAACCAGAGCAACTGCGCGGCGATCGCTCCGGCCACTTCCAGCGGTTGCTCGGGAATGCCGAAGGCACGCAGCAGTTCGGGCACGACGAGCCAGACCATGAACAGCGGCAGCGCGGGCAGCAGCAGCCGCTGCACGCGGGCGGCGAGCCAGGTGCGATCACTGGCGGCGGCGTTGAGCGACATCAGGTTCGCGGCGCCACCGGCGAAGAAGACCAGCGGCATCACCTGGGACAGCCAGGTGAACACCCACCAGCCGGGCGTGGCCAGCGCGTTGCCGGTGGCCAGCTGCCCGTCCGCGTACCCGAGTACCGGCATCAGCCAGTGCTGGCCGACCACACCGGCGATCGCGGCCGCGCGCACGACGTCGAGGAAGAGGTCCCGTTTCGGACGGGCTGTGCTCGTCTGCATGACTGAAGAGCCTGGTCAAAAAGGCCTTCGGGCACAGCGGGGCAAGCTGCCCTTTCCGGGTTCGGGTTTTCCTAGTTCTGGGGTGGGGCTGGCCCTACCTCGCCGGCCGGGCGGAGGCGGTACTCCCAGCCGTGCTCGGCGTTCCAGTCGAGTTCGTAGTGGGTTTCGATCTTCGGGCCGTCGTGCAGGTGCACGTGGCGCATCACGGTGCCGCGCACCGGCGCGGTGTCGCCGAATTCCTGGATCCGGCCGTCGAGTGGGCCGCCGAAGAAGCGGACGCACTCCTCAGGTCCTGCGGACAAAGCCGATCTCCTCCTCACCCGGCGACAGCGTCCGCTAATGGTAGGGGAGTGGATCCCCCGGTGCCGCCCTCAGACGGGTGAGCTTGGGCTACCAGACCGGACGCAACGTCACCGGGCGCCGGGTCGCCGCATCGCGCACGAAAGCGTGCAGATCCGCGCTGAGCTGCTCGATCCGGTCCTCGCCGATGAGTCCGGCCCAGTGCGCCTCGGCGGCGCGCGACAGGGCCACCACCCGTTCGATACACGCCCATCCGCGTGGTGCCAGTGAGATCAGGCGGCTTCGGCGGTCGACCGGGTGCGGGCGGCGCTGGAGGTAACCGCGCTTCTCGAGTTCTTCGGCGAGCTGGACGGCCGCCTGCTTGGTCACGCCGAGGTGTTCGCCGAGTTCGACCGCGGTGGCGCCGTCGGGGCGGTGGGAGAGGAACTGGAAGGCGAAGCCGTGTGCCGGGCGGACGTCGTCGAAGCCTTCGGCGGCGAGCTGTTCGTGGATGCCGTCCATGATCGCGCGGAAGGTGAGCGCGAGCAGGGCAGGCAGCTCTCCGACAGCCACGGCGGCCTCCTTCGAGATAGACAAGCAGCTTGACTAGTTGGTCAACCAGCTTTACCTTAATAGTCGTCAAGCAAGTTGACTACCTGGAGGTGGATGGATGACCGTGGCGAGACTGGCCGAGGCGCCCGAGTTCGCGCGTGGCGGGGTGCGGTTCCGGCCGCTGGGGGTGCCGAGCCGGGGCTCCGCCGAACTGGCCGTCTGGGCGCTGGAAGTCGCGCCCGGCGAGGTCGGCGAAGCGCACCGGGTGAGCAAGGAGGAGATTTTTGTGCTGCACGCGGGGGAGGTGACGTTCACGCTCGGCGGCGAGCCACACCAGCTGGCCCCCGGCGACGCGTTCATCCTGCCGCCGGATCAGGAGTTCAACCTGAGCAATCCGGGCAGCGAACCCGCGCACCTGACCGTGTGCACGTCGAGGGGGATCCAGGGGGTGCTGGCCACCGGCGAGCGGATCAGCCCGCCCTGGGCGCAGTAGGGCTCAGCCCCGTTCGAGATAGGTGAGCACCGCCCGCACCCGGCGGTGCTCCTCGGCGGAGACCTCCAGGCCGAGCTTCGCGAAGATGTTGCCGATGTGCTTCTCCACCGCGCCGTGCGAGACGACCAGCGTGTTCGCGATCGCGGTGTTCGACAGGCCCTGCGCCATCAGCCCGAGCACCTCCGACTCGCGCGCGGTGAGCGCGTCGAGGGGGTTCTTCCGCCCGCGGGCCATCAACTGGGCGATCACGTCGGGATCGATCGCCGTGCCACCAGCGGCGACCCGCCGGACGGCGTCGAGGAAGTCGGAGACGTCCGCGACGCGCTCCTTGAGCAGGTAACCGACTCCGCCGGCCCCGCCGGACAGCAGTTCCACCGCATAGCTTTCCTCCACGTACTGAGAAAGCACCAGCACCGGTAGTCCCGGTATGACCTCACGCGCGCCGAGCGCGGCCCGCAGTCCTTCGTCGGTGAAGGTCGGCGGCATGCGCACGTCGACGATCGCCAGTTGCGGGCGGTGCTCCTTGACCGCGACGAGCAGGTCGTCGCCGTTGTCCACGGCGGCCACCGTTTCGATGCCCTCGTCGGCGAGCAGCCGCTGGATCCCGGCTCGCAACAGCACCGCGTCCTCGGCGATGACGACACGCATAGTTCTTCAGGCTCCCCAGGTTCGGCCCGTCACCAAGTGCACGGCAGGTCCGAGCGGACCACCGTGGGCCCACCCGGCGGGCTGACGACGGTGATGACGCCGTCAATCGTGGCAGCCCGGTCGGCCAGTCCGGCGAGCCCACCCCCGCTGCGCACCTCGGCACCGCCGTGCCCGTTGTCGGTGATCTCGACGATCACCCTGTCCTCGGTGCGCCACACCTTCACCGCCGCCTGCGTGGCACCGGAGTGCTTGGCGATGTTGGTCAGCGTCTCGCCGACGATGAAGTACGCCGTGGTCTCCACCGCGGCGGGCGGCCGCGGCTGGACGTCCACCGAAACCTCCACCGGCACCGGCGACTTCGCCGCCTGCGCCGAAAGCGCCGCGTCGAGCCCGCGGTCGCCGAGCACGGCCGGGTAGATGCCGCGGGCCAGGTCCCGGAGTTCGGAGACGGCCAGCTTCGCGTCCGAATGCGCCTCGTCGATCAGGTCGCGGACGGCGTCGGGATCTTTGTTCAGCTTCGACTTCGCGCGGCCGAGACTCATCGCCACGGCCACCAGCCGCTGCTGCGCGCCGTCGTGCAGGTCGCGCTCGATCCGGCGGCGCTCGGCTTCGGCGGCGTCCACCCCGCGGGCCCGTGAGGCCTGCAGGTGCTGGGCCTTGGCGGCCAGCTGCTGGTTGCGCGGCGGGCCGAGCAGGGAGAGCGCGAGGCTGCCGTGCAGCCAGCCCACCCACGGCAGCACCCAGATCGCGATCGGGAAGAGCACGATGGCGGCCAGGCCGAGCGCGAACTCGACCACGCCGAGCGGCAGCGCCAGCATCAGGTAACCGAAGTCGCGCCAGGTGGTCTGGTCGGTCAGCCGGGTGCGCCAGCGCTGCAGCCAGGTGCCCTCCAGCGGCAGGCGATCGGCGTCGGGCAGGGGGGTGTTCAGCGTGGCCCGCACCCAGCGCCGTTCGACGTCGCCGAACCAGCGGGTCAGCCCGGTGGCCAGCACCAGCAGCGGGATGCCGATCCAGATCACCAGCGTGCCGATGCCGACCGTGGTCAGCACCACCAGCAGGACGAACTGGAACAGGCGCAGGGGGAAGCTGCCGATCATGAAGCCGATGGCCTTCGGCCAGAACGGCATCGGCTGCTCGAACGCGGGCCCCTCCTGGGACATCGCGGTTCCTCCCGGTTCGGTGGTGACGATCGTCATCCTGCCACCGTTGTCATCGCCGGGGCCGTGGGGAAAGGGGAACCGTCCTCCTCCATCCGCCGCGCCGGGCCCAGCAGTGCGGCGGCGAACCGGGCGTGCCCGGCGGCCATGGCCCTGGTCAGCGCCACCGATACGGCGATGAACAACACCCCCAGCGCGGCCCACGGCAGCGCCTCGACGGTGGAGTCCACGGTGATCCACCGCAGGTCGGCGTCGTAGGCGGGGAAGTAGTAGGCGCCGTCGGGCAGGTAGCGGAAGTAGATCGGCAGGCCGGCGAAGGCCAGGCTGACCGCCCAGAACGTGGTGACCAGGGTGAACTGGATGACACCGAGCGGGAAGAGCAGCAGGAAGTAGGCCAGGTCGCGCCAGGTGGCGCCGTCCTTCAGCCGCGCCTTCCAGCGCTCCTTCTGGCTGCCTTCCGGCAGGGCGCGGTAGGGCACCGGGATGTAGCTGTCGAGCATGGCGTACACCCGCGCCCGCTCCACCCTGGCGGCGCCGCGGGACAGCAGCACGGCCAGCGCGGCGATCGGCAGGCCCAGCCAGATGATGGCGGTGCTGACGCCGACGGTGAACATGGTGAGGAACAGGACGAAGGCGAAGATGCCGAGTGGCAGGTTCATCAGCAGGAAGCCCAGCGACCCCGCGAACGGCGGACGTGACCGGCTGCCGTCCTGCTCGATCTGTGCCGTAGTCATGGCGGGTTCCCTTCTGGCGATCGGTGCTCTTGCTGGTCACCAGCTTCGCCGGAAGGGGGTGGTCGCGGCCATGGTGCCCGCGGGCATCCGCGGGGTAGGGCCAGCCCCACCATGGAATACCGGGTTGCGGGGTCGCGTTATGATGGACAGGTTGATGGCAACGACCCACCAGGGGGTGAACGGTTTCGACTTTGGACGTCGATTCGAGGGAAGCGTGCCGGTGCAGGCGAGAGACCACCGTAAGCGTCATCGCAAACCAATAAGCGCCAAGGCCAATAGCCAGCGCGACTACGCCCTCGCCGCCTGAGCGAGCGCGTAGTCTGTCGGCCCGGGAGTGCCTCCGTCCCGGTCGCCGGCATCAGCTAGGAGGCTTACCGCCGGATCCGGCCACGGGATTCGGTTGGGAAGCAAACAGTGGCTGGGCCCGTCACATCGGCTTGTTCGCGTGACCGATGGGGCCGAGTAGAGGCAGAGCGGACTGCGCACGGAGAAGCCTTGTTGAGGCGCCAGAGGACCCGGGTTCAATTCCCGGCACCTCCACGTCGTCGGGGGCGAGTGCTCGCGGAGAGCGCTCGCCCCTCACTCGTGTTCGGAGTGTTTTCTGGGGGTGCAACCCCCAGACCCCGCCCGGAGGGCTCCGCCCCCGGACCCCCGCTTGGGGCTCCGCCCCTTGTCCCCGGTTGTGGTTCTCGGGGTTGCGGGTGGGGGGTGGGGTGTTCAGAATTGGGGGATGTTCAGCGAGCGTGAACACGCTGATTTTTTGAACGAGGGCTCTGTGCTCGCGACGGTTCGTCGGCGATTGGCGGAGCTCGGGCTTCGTGGCGAGTTCGGGGCCGCTGACGACGAGGTGGATGCCGTTCTGCGCCTCACGGCCGGCAGCGGTGCGGCCCGGACCTACGGTGTGCAGGTCAAGCAACGATTGACCGCGGAGCTGGCGACGGCGGTGCACGTGCCTCCGTCCCTCCCCGCGCTCGTGGTCGCGCCCTCGATCAGCGAGCCGGTGGCCGATCGATTGCGCGCACGCGGCATCGACTACGTGGACACGGCGGGCAACGCCCGCCTCGCCTGGGGCGACGTGCTCATCGACATCCGAGGACGTCGCAAGCCCACCGTTCACCTCGCCAAGACCTCTTCGCGAGGCAGCCGGGCCTTCGGCAAAGCCGGTCTCAAGGTCGGGTTCGTCCTGCTCAGCTGGCCCGACATGGCCTCGGAACCACTTCGGGGCCTGGCCGCCGCGAGCGGCGTTTCGCTGGGCACGGCCCAGATGGCCGTCGACGAACTCACCGCGGCGGGCTACCTGTACGAGTCGGCGGGTGGACGGCGGCTGGCCAGGGGCGGGGAACTGCTCAACCGGTGGTCGGAGGCGTACTCGATCACGTTGGGGCCGTCACTGGTGCTCGGCGAGTTCTCCGCCGGTGACCTTTCGTGGTGGCCGAATTCGGCACACGAGTTGCGGGAAGCCGGTGCGCTGGTGGGGGGTGAGGCCGCGGCGAGCCTCATCGATCCGCGCCTCCGCCCCTCCACCCTCACCCTCTACGTCGAGAAGACCCCACTCTCGCTGATCGGCAGGCACCGCATGACCCGCGCCGAGGGGACCGGCAACGTCCACCTCCGGCAGCGGTTCTGGCAGGTGACCGAGGAGGACTCGGGAAGCGTGCCGCCGACGCTGATCTACGCCGACCTGCTGGCGTCGGGGGACCCGCGCCAGCGTGAACACGGAGACCGCATCCGGGCCAGTGATGATCGACTTACGCGACTCGACCGAACCTGACCTCCTCCTCGCCGCGCGGGTGCTGGCGCGCATCGACGCCGCTGCCCGAGAGGCCGGCGTCGACTACCTGGTGGTCGGTGCCACTGCGCGCACGATCCTGTCGATCGGGCTGGTGGGACGCCCGCCGGAGCGGAGGACGCGGGATATCGACATCGCCGCGGCGGTGGATTCGTGGACCGACTTCGAGCAACTGGCGGAAAAGTTCGAACGGCACGGTCGTGGCGTGCACGCGTTCCTCGTCGAAGGCGTCGAGGTCGATGTCCTGCCCTACGGCGGAATCGAGAGCGAGGACCGCACTGTTCTCTGGCCCGACGACCACCGGATGAACGTCCGCGGCTTGAGCGAGGCGGTCGAATCGGCCGAGGCCGTACTCCTGCCGGGAGGGCTCGTCATCCGGGTGCCTTCGGTTCCGGCGCTGGCGCTACTCAAACTGCTGACGTGGTGGGATCGCCGCTACGACACCACGCGTGACGCCATCGACCTCGCGACGATGATCGACTGGTACTCCTCGGGGGAGTACTTCGAACGCCTGTATGACGAGGAAATGGCGGTTCTCGCCCGGCACGACTTCGATCACGAGCTGGCCGGCGCCTGGCTGTTGGGTTCACACCTGCCAGGCCTGCTCGATGAGGAGGGCGTCGCGGCCTTGCTTCGCATCGTCGAAGACGAGGAAGTGCTGGCCAAGCTCGCCAACGACACCCGTGTCCTTCGCGGGCAGGTCCTCGTGCGGGCGATGGGAGAGGGCATTCGCGAGGCCGCGCGTTCCTCCTCGTGACAAAGTTCGGGCCAAGTATTGGAATGGAGCGTTCCGTTCTGCTAGAGTCGAGGTAACAGAACAGAGCGTTCCGGTCCCGCGAGAGAGGTAAGGTCATGGAGTTCAAGTTGGAGTTGGTGCAGGTTCCGGTGTCGGATGTGGATCGGGCGAAGGCGTTTTACGTGGATCAGGTCGGCTTCGTGGCGGATCATGATCACCGCGTGAGTGATGAGCTGCGGTTCGTCCAGCTGACCCCGCCGGGGTCGGCGTGTTCCATCGCGATCGGCACCGGGCTCACCGAGGCGCCGGCCGGGTCGCAGCCTGGGCTCCAGTTGGTGGTCTCCGACATCCAGGCCGCGCGCGCCGAGTTGGTTGGCCGCGGTGTCGACGTGAGCGAAGTCCAGGATCTGCCGGGCGGTCCGTTTGTCTTCTTCAGTGACCCCGACGGCAACAAGTGGTCCGTCCAGGAGATCTCACGGCCTGGCTAACCCGTCCGGCCAGACGACGGTGACCGGGCGGTTCAGGCGGTGCGCATGGGCGACGACGTCAGCCGTGCCGCCTGTGCCGCGTGCCGGGCTTCCGTCCCAGACGGCGACCAGCAGGTCGCTGTGCTCCACCACAAATCGCCCGGCTTCGTCGAAGGCGGCGTCGGAGGCGTGGTGGTGGTCGAGGGTCACCGCGCTCTTGGCCGCGGCGCGCAGCCGGAGGTAGGTGTCGCGCGCCGCGCCGCTGAACGTGGTGGCGTAGTCGTGCGACGGGATGACCGCGAAGAGCGTGCCGCCCGAGCGCAGCAGTAGTTCGGCGAACAGCTGGTCGGCGCCCTTGGCCAGGCTGCTCAGCCCGATCACCGGCGCCGCCGCCTGCGTCAGCACCGCGTCGATCCGTTCCAGCGCGTGCACCCTGGCCGCGCTGGGCAGCTCCTGGTGGCCGGTGATTCCGATGACCGTCATAACGCGCTGAAAGCCGTTCGTGCCGGTCAGATCGTTACGGTCGTGCCGGGACCGTTATTCGTGAGCCGGGCGGAAACCCCGTAGGCGCAGGCTGTTCGTCACCACAAAAACGGAGCTGAGCGCCATCGCGGCTCCGGCGATCATCGGGTTCAGCAGGCCCGCCGCGGCCAGCGGCAGCGCCGCCACGTTGTAGGCGAAGGCCCAGAACAGGTTGCCCTTGATCGTGCCGAGCGTGCGCCGCGACAACCGGATGGCGTCGACCGCGGCGCGCAGGTCGCCGCGCACCAGGGTCAGGTCGCTCGCTTCGATCGCCACGTCCGTGCCGGTGCCCATGGCCAGGCCCAGATCGGCCTTCGCCAGCGCGGCCGCGTCGTTGACCCCGTCGCCGACCATCGCGACCACCTTGCCCTCGCCCTGCAGCCGCGCGATCACGTCGGCCTTGTCGCGGGGGAGCACCTCGGCGATCACCTCGGAAATCCCGACCTCGGCGGCGACCGCCTTTGCCACGGCCTCGTTGTCACCGGTCAGCAGCACCGGCGTCAGCCCGAGCCGCTTCAGGCTCGCGATCGCCTCGGCCGACGTCGGCTTCACCGTGTCGGCGACGGTCAGCACCGCGCGCGCCTGCCCGTCCCAGCCGACCGCCACCGCGGTCTGACCGAGCTTTTCCGCTTCCGCCTTGGCCGTGGCGAGCGAGGACGGCAGGTGCAGGCTCCACTGCTCCAGCAGCGCCACCCGGCCCGCAACCACCGCGTGCCCGTCGACCGTGCCCCGCACGCCGAGCCCGTCGACCGAGGTGAAGTCCTCGGCCATCGGCAGCTTGCCGATGCGCTCCTTGGCGCTCCGCGCGATGGCCTTGGCGATGGGGTGCTCCGAAGCGTCTTCGAGCGCACCGGCCAGGCGCAGCGCTTCCTCCGCGGTGGTGCCTTCGGCCAGGTGGACGTCCACCAGCGACATCTGGCCGGTGGTCACCGTGCCGGTTTTGTCCAGTACGACGGTGTCCACCTCGCGCGTCGACTCCAGCACTTCCGGCCCCTTGATCAGGATGCCGAGCTGGGCCCCGCGACCGGTGCCGACCAGCAGCGCGGTCGGCGTGGCCAGGCCAAGCGCGCACGGGCAGGCGATGATCAGCACGGCCACCGCCGCGGTGAACGCGCCCGAAGCCGAAGCGCCGGCCCCGAGCCAGAAGAACAGCGTGCCCACCGCGAGCGCGATGACCACCGGCACAAAAACGGCGGAGATCCGGTCGGCGAGGCGTTGCGCGGCGGCCTTGCCGTTCTGCGCGTCCTCGACCAGCTTCGCCATCTGCGCGAGCTGCGTGTCCGAACCGACTCGTGTGGCCCGCACGACCAGACGCCCACCGGCGTTCACGCAACCGCCGGTGACCGTGTCGCCGGTACCGACCTCGACCGGCACGGACTCACCGGTCAGCATGCTCGCGTCGATCGCCGAACTGCCTTCGACGACCACGCCGTCGGTGGCGATCTTCTCGCCCGGCCGCACCACGAACCGGTCGCCGACGGCGAGTTCGCCGATCGGGATGCGCTGCTCGCCGTCCCCGCGCAGTACTTCGACATCCTTCGCGCCCAGCTCCAGCAACGAGCGCAGGGCCGCACCCGCCCGCCGCTTCGACCGTGCCTCGAAGTACCGGCCGGCCAGGATGAACGTGGTGACCCCGGCGGCGACTTCGAGATAGATGTTGCCGTCACCGCTGGTGCGCTCGACGGTGAATTCGAACGGGTGCGTCATTCCCGGGGCGCCCGCGGTGCCGAACAGCAGCGCGTACAGCGACCAGGCGAACGCGGCGAGCGTGCCGATCGAGATCAGCGTGTCCATGGTGGCCGCGCCGTGGCGCAGGTTCACCCAGGTCGCCCGGTGGAACGGCCACGCCGCCCACACCAGCACCGGCGCGGCGAGGGTGAGCGAGATCCACTGCCAGTACTCGAACTGGATGGCCGGGATCATCGCCAGCGCGATCACCGGCACGGACAGCACGGCCGCGCCGATCAGCCGGTCACGCAGGGGACGGGTCGGATCGTCCACTTCGGACTCGGCAGGCTCGGGTTCGGTACGCGGCACGGTGGCCGCGTAGCCGGCCGCCTCCACCTGCTCGATCAGCGCGGTCGGTGCCAGCTCGGCCGGATAGCTGACTTTCGCCTTCTCCGTCGCGTAGTTGACCGTCGCGGTGACGCCGTCCATCTTGTTGAGCTTGCGCTCGATGCGGGCGGCACACGAGGCGCAGGTCATGCCGGTGATCGCCAGCTCGACCTCGCTGGTGAGGCGTTCGCGCGTTTCGGCACTCATGTCGCGTCCTTACTGCGTCAGCCGTGGGAATGGCCGTCGTCGCCGGATGGCGCCGGTGCCGCCGGGGCGGTGCCGTGCGCTTCGACGGTGAACTCGGCCGTGCGGACCTTGCCGCCGTGCTGGAAGTCCAGGAACAGGCGGTAGGTGCCGGGGGAGGGCACTTCGGTGTGGAAGTCGATGGACGGCCCGGGTGCCGCGCTCTCGTCCGGGTGGACGTGCAGGTAGGCGAGATCACCACCGCGCAACGCGACCAGGTGGCCGTAGGCGCCGAGGTAGGGCTCCAGATCGGTGACCTCGCGGCCGTCCTTGGTCACGGTCAGCCGCACCTTCGACGACCGCCCGGCCACCAGGTCGCCGTCCAGCCGCACCCGGTAACCGTCCACTTCGGACTCGACGGCGGGCGGGTACCAGGACGGCTGGTAGTCACCCGGCGCGGACAGGTCGGCGCCGAGCGTGGTGGCCTGCCCGCCGGTCGGCTTGAAGTCGGCGTACATCCGGTAGCTGCCCGCGCGCGGCAGGCCGAGCTGGATCCACCAGGTGCCGTCCGCGGCGAGCTGCGGGTGGAGGTGCTGGAAGCCCGCGGTGTCGCGGCGCACCAGGATCAGGTGCAGGCGCTTCTCGTGCTCCACGTCGAAGGCGGTGACCGGCGCGCCGCCGGGGCCGAGGATGCGGAAGGTGAACGGCTGGGTGGTGCCGGTCGGCAGGGTGGTGGTGGACGGCACCAGGGTGTAACCGTTGAGCGAGCTGGCCAGCCCGCCGGGCAGCTCGGTGGCCGCTCCGGCGGGCTGGGCCGCTTCGTGCGTGTCCGAGTGCTCCGCCGCCGGTGCTTCCGCGGCGTCGATCGGCCCGGCGGCCCCGCCCACGGCCCAGGCGCCCCCGGCGACCAGGACGAGCGCCGCGCCGTACGCGGAGAGCTTCGCGGCGGTGTTCATCAGCTCGCGACCGCGTACCCGGCCTCGTCGACGGCCGCGTGCACGTCGGCGTCGTCGATGGCGCTCTCGCTGGTGACGGTGACCGCACCGCCGGCGAGGTCCACGTCGACCTTGGTCACGCCGCTGATCTTGGCGACCTCTTCGGTCACCGACCGGGCGCAGTGCTCACAGGTCATCCCGGTCACCGCGTAGGTCGTCTCGGTCATCTTCGTGCGTCCTTTCCGGTGGGTGTGCGCTCGTCCCCGAATTTATACCCTTGGGGGGTACCGTGTCCAACCGGGTCCGCTCACCGGGAAAAACGAAGGGCCCCGCCACCGTGTCCGGTGCGGGGCCCTGCCGGCACCGGTCAGGAGCGCACGAGCCGCGCGATCGCCTCGGAGGCCTCCTTGACCTTCGCCTCGGCCTCCTTGCCGCCCGCCGCGGCCGCGTCCACCACGCAGGTGGAGAGGTGCTCGTCGAGCAGTTCGAGGGAGAACGCCTGCAGCGCCTTCGTCGCGGCGGAGACCTGGGTGAGGATGTCGATGCAGTACTTGTCCTGCTCGACCATCCGCTGCAACCCGCGGATCTGGCCCTCCACCCGGCGCAGCCGCTTGAGGTACGCCTCCTTGTCGCCGCTGTAGCTGGCCATGTCGCACCCCTTACCTCGATCGTGTCGTCCGGACCATGGTACCCAACCCGGGTATGGGCAGGCAGCCGCCGAGCGGGCGGGGTGGGGACAGCCCCACCCCGCTCACGCCCGCGCACCCCATGGTTCCGCGCGCCCCCGCTCGACATGCTCCTTGAGCAGCAAGGAAGCGGAGGCAACATGAACCAGGAAGTGGTCCGCCTGACCTCGGTGGTCAAGACCTACGGTGGCGAGCGTAACCGCGTCGTCGCACTGGACGGGGTAACGATCGGATTTTCACGGGGCAGCTTCACCGCGGTGATGGGTCCGTCGGGGTCGGGCAAGAGCACGTTCCTGCACTGCGCGGCCGGGCTCGACCGGCCGACCTCCGGTTCCGTGGTGCTCGACGGCCACGAACTCGGCGGGATGAACGAGGTGGCGCTGACCCGCCTGCGCCGGGAGAGCGTCGGCTTTGTCTTCCAGGCGTTCAACCTGCTGCCCGCGCTGAACGTGCTGGAGAACGTGACGCTGCCGCTGCGGCTGTCCGGCAAGCGGCCGAACCGCGCGGCGGTCGACTCGATCATCGAGCGCGTCGGACTCGCCTCCCGGCGCAAGCACTTGCCGGGTGAGCTGTCCGGCGGTCAGCAGCAGCGCGTCGCGATCGCTCGCGCGCTGGTCAGCCGTCCCGCGGTGCTGTTCGGGGACGAGCCGACCGGCGCGCTGGACACGCAGACCTCGCTGGAGGTGCTCGGCCTGCTGCGGGAGTCCGTGCGGTTCGCCGGGCAGACCGTGGTGATGGTCACCCACGACCCGGTCGCCGCCTCGCACGCGGACCGGGTGATCTTTCTCGCCGACGGCCGGGTCGCCGACGAACTGACCGAGCCGACCGCCGAACTGGTCGCCGAGCGCATGACGCACCTCGGTGCGTTCGCCGCGGCGGGGGCCGGGGTGCACGGCTGATGTTCCGGGTCGCCACGCGCATGCTGCGCTTCCGCAAGGGCGGTTTCGCCGCCTCGTTCATCGCGTTGTTCTTCGGTGCCGCCATCGTGCTCGCCTGCGGTGGCCTGATGGAGACCGGGATCCGCAGCGCGGTCCCGCCGGAACGGCTGGCCGCCGCGCCGGTCGTGGTCACCGGTGACCAGCTGTTCGACCTGCCGAGGGCAGCCGTTCCCGACGAGGACGGCGACCGCGACTCGGACACCGGTGTGCTGTCCGAACGCGTCCGTGTCGATGCCGGACTCATCGCGCGGATCGAGCAGGTCCAGGGCGTCGAACGCGCCCTGCCGGACGTCACCTTCGGCGTCCACGACAGCGGCCGCCAGTTCCACGGCCACGGCTGGAGTTCCGCCGAGATCGCCGGGAACGCGCTGGTCACCGGCAGTGCGCCGACGAAGGCCGGGCAGGTCGTGCTGCCCGCCGACGCCGGTCGGCAGCCGGGTGACGTCGCCGAACTGGCCGTGCGCGGGAAGGTCGAGCGGTTCACCGTCACCGGGCTGACCAGTGCGTCGTCGGCCTTCTTCGCCGATGCCGAAGCCGGTCGCCTGCTGGGCAAGCCGGGTGCCGTCGACGCGATCGCCGTGCTGGCCGCGCCGGGTACCGACGTGGAGGCGCTCCGCGAGCGTGTCGACAAAGCGATCAGCGGTGGGTCCGCGGTGACGCTGACCGGTGACGAGCGCGGGCGCGCGGAGTTCCCGGACGCGGAGGAGGGCGGCACCGGGCTGATCACGCTCGCCGGGGTCTTCGGCGGCATGGCCACCACGGTGGCGATCTTCGTGGTCGCGTCCACGCTGGGCCTGTCCGTGCAGCAGCGGGCGCGGGAACTCGCGCTCCTGCGGGCGATCGGCACCACGCCGGGTCAGCTGCGGCGGATGGTGCTCGGCGAGACGATGGTGGTCGGCGTGTTCGCCACCGCGCTGGCCTACTTCCCCGGGCAGCTGCTCGGGCGCTTCCTCTTCGAGCAGCTCGCCGAACGCGGGGTGGTCGTCGAGCAGATGGTCTTCCACCAGGGCTGGATCCCGATGGTGAGCGCGGCCGGGGCGGCGTTGCTGACCGCGTTCGGCGCCGCGTTCGTCGCCGGCGGCCGGGCCGCGCGGGCGCGGCCGACCGAGGCGCTGGCCGAGTCGGCCGTGCCGAGGCGCTGGCTGAGTGCCACCCGGCTGATCATCGCGCTGCTCTGCCTCGGCGGCGGCACCGCGCTGGTGATCATCACCTTCACCGTGATGACCGGACCGGTCGCGGCGAGCACCGCCGGGCCGACGGTGATGCTCTGGGCGATCGCGCTGGCGCTGCTCGGACCGGGCATCGCGCGGGTGGCCATCGCGCTGCTCGGCTGGCCGCTGCGCGCGCTGACCGGGCTCAGCGGGCGGCTCGCGCTGCTCAACGCCAAGAACCGCCGGATCAGGATGGCCGCCGCGATCACGCCGATCATGCTGGCCAGCGGCATGGCGCTGTCGATGATCTATCTCCAGACCACGCAGAGCGCCGCCGGGGAGCGCGCGTTCAGCGAGCACCTGCGGGCCGACTCGGTGCTCGCGTCGACCACCGGCGGCTTCGACCCGGCACTGGTCGACGAGGTCGCCGGGTTGCCGGGAGTGGCCGGGGCGTCGGCGCTGGTCACCAGTTCCGGTTTTGTCACCGACTTCGACGACGGCTGGCAGGACGAGGAGGGCCTGCCGCTGCAGGGGATCACGGCCGAGGGCGCGGCGCAGACGATGGCGGTGCCGTTCACCGCGGGTAGCGTCGGCGAGCTGCGTGGCAACACCGTCGCGCTGCCGTCCGCCCTGGCCGAGTCGCTCGGCAAGTCCGTCGGCGAAACGGTCACTCTCCGTTTCGGGGATGGTGCCACGACCGAGGTGCGGATCGCCGGATTGCTCGGCGGACGACCGGGCTACGAAGTGGGCCTGGTGCCCGCCGCGCTGCTCACCCCGCACACCGACGCGGGCACCGTGCCGCAGATCCTGGTGAAGGCAGAACCGGGCGCGGACCTCGCGCCGGCGCTGGCCGGGCTGGGGCAGCCGGGGCTGGTGGTCGCCGACCGGGCGACGGTCACCGCGGCGAACGCCGAGCAGCAGGACGTCGGGGCCGTGATCAACTACCTGCTTGTTGCGATGATCGTCGGCTACACGGTGATTTCCCTGGTCAACACGCTGGTGCTGGCCACGGCCGAGCGGCGGCGCGAGTTCGCGCTGCAGCGGCTGGTCGGCTCGACGCGCGGGCAGGTGCTCCGGATGACCGCGGTGGAGGCCACGCTGGTCGCCGTCGCCGGGATCGTGCTCGGCGGGTTCGTCTCGCTGACTTCGCTGGTGCCGTTCAGCTTGGTGATCAGCGATACGCCGGTGCCGGACGGGCCGATCGGGGTGCTGCTGGCGGTGGTCGGCGGGGCCACCGCGCTGGCGATGCTCGCCACCTTGGTGCCCGCCTGGTTCGCGCTGCGGGCGCGGCCGGTAGAAGCCGCTGTCGCTCCGTGATCAAGCTCATGTCATGCTGATGGGGGACACGCGATCGAGCGTGGCCGGAAGAAGGTGCCAGATGACCTGGGCAAGGCATGGCAGCAGCGTCACCGACCCGGCGACTGATACGAGCTACCTGGCCGGTGTCAAGGCGGAGGAGAAGATCCACCGCGACGTTCAGGAAGGCAGGGCGGCGCGCACGGTCGCGCAGCACTCCTCCGATGCCACGGAATGCAGGGAACTGCTCGACATGCTCGGCATTCCCGCCGAAGCGGGAAGACGGCAGTAACAACATCGGGGTTCAGGCCCCGCCGATGCGGGACGTGAGTTCCGCGGCGGTGCGCCCGACCTCTTCGGCGATCCCCGGCCAGTCCTGACCACAGGTACCGGCCGGGGCGTCGCAGTAGTGCCGGAAGGTCACGCTGATCGCGGCGAGCGGGCGGTGGCCGTGGTCGAACACGGGGTGCGCCACCGAGGCGAACCCCGGGGTGACGTGACCGTCTTCGACCGCCCAGCCGCGACGGCGCTCGGCGTTCAGCGTGGCGCGCAGTTCGGCGAGGGTGCGCGGGCCGCGTTCGGTGCGCCGGACGAAGGCCGCCGCCGACGGGAACAACGCGCGGACGTGCGCGGCGGGCAGGTGCGCGAGCATCGCGCGCCCGCTGGCGGTGAGCTGCGCCGGTAACCGCACGCCCACGTCGGTGACCAGGGTTTCCGGCCGGGCCGGGCGTTCCTTGATCAGGTACAACGCTTCGCCGCCGTGCAGGATGCCGAGGTGCGCGTTGTGCTCGACGCGGTCGACGAGCTTGCGCAGCAGCGGCGCGGCGAGGCGTTCGAGCGGGTCGTGACGCAGGTAGGCGGAGCCGAGTTCGAAGGCCGCGATGCCGAGCCCGTACCGCCGGTCGTCGGGCAGGTGCGTGACAAAGCCGGCGGCCACCAGTTCGGCGAGCAGGTGGTAGGTGGTGGATCGGGGCAGGCCGAGGTCGCGGGCGATGGCGCCGGCCGAGACCGGGCCGGGGCGTTCGGCCAGCGCGCGCAGGATGCCGAGACCCCGCCGGAGCGCGGGAACGTCGGAACTGGTGCCCAAAGCTCTCTCCTGGTGTCTGGGATTCCAGACGGAACCACTCGATCACCGATTTTGCCCGCCCGCGCGCCGGGGTCCAATGGCAGGCATGCCGGAAACTGTGCACCTGGGCGCGGACCCGCTGCGGGCGGAGCAGGTCGTCGCGGTCGCGCGCGGCCGTGCGACGGTCGAGCTGACCGAGTCCGCGCGGAAGAGCCTCACCACCGCCCGCCAGCACATCGACGCGCTGGCCGAAGCCACCCAGCCCACCTACGGGGTGTCCACCGGATTCGGCGCGCTCGCCGTCCGGCACATCCCGGTGGACAGCCGCGTCGCGCTGCAACGCTCGCTGATCCGCTCCCACGCCGCCGGCGCCGGGCAGCCGGTCGAGACCGAGGTCGTGCGCGCGCTGATGCTGCTGCGCCTGCGCACGCTCGCCAGCGGTTACACCGGCGTCCGCCCGGTCACCGCGGACACCCTGGCGCGCCTGCTCAACGCGGGCATCACCCCGATCGTGCCGGAGTACGGCTCGCTCGGCTGCTCCGGTGACCTCGCGCCGCTGGCCGCGGTCGCGCTGGCACTGATGGGCGAGGGCGAGGTGGTGTACGAGGGGCAGGTCGTACCGGCTGCGCAAGCGCTTGCGTCGGCCGGGATCGAGCCGGTGGTGCTGGCCGAGAAGGAAGGTCTCGCGCTGACCAACGGCACCGACGGCATGCTCGGCATGCTGCTGCTGGCCTGCGCGGACCTGCGCCGCCTGTTCGACCTCGCCGACATCACCGCGGCGATGAGCGTCGAGGCACTGCTCGGCACCGACCGCCCGTTCGCGGCCGATCTGCAGGCGCTGCGCCCGCATCCCGGTCAGGCCGTGTCGGCGAGCCGCATCCACGCCGCGCTCGCCGGGTCCGGCATCGTGGCCAGCCACCGCGGCCCGGACTGCACCCGCGTGCAGGACGCCTACTCCCTGCGGTGCGCGCCCCAGGTGCACGGTGCCGCGCGCGACACGCTGACCCACGTCGAACTGGTCGCCGAGCGCGAATTGGCCGCCGCGGTGGACAACCCGGTGGTGCTGCCGGACGGCCGCGTCGAATCGAACGGCAACTTCCACGGCGCGCCGGTCGCCTACGTGCTGGACTTCCTGGCGATCCCGGTGGCCGACCTGGCCAGCATCGCCGAGCGCCGCACCGACCGGATGCTCGACGTGGCGCGCTCGCACGGGCTGCCGGCCTTCCTCGCCCACGATCCCGGCGTGGACTCCGGGCACATGATCGCCCAGTACACCCAGGCCGCCGTGGTCAGCGAGCTGAAGCGGCTGGCGGTTCCGTCCTCTGTGGACTCCATTCCGAGCAGTGCCATGCAGGAGGACCACGTCTCGATGGGCTGGAGCGCGGCACGCAAGCTGCGCAAGGCGGTCGACGGGCTGCGCACGGTGCTGGCCGTCGAACTGCTGACCGCCGCCCGCGCACTGGACTTCCGGTCGCCGCTGGAACCGGCCCCGGTCACCGCCGCGGTGCGCGACCTGTTGCGCACCCGCGTACCCGGCCCCGGCCCCGACCGCCACCTGGCGCCGGAGATCGCCGCCACCGAAGAACTCATCGCCTCGGGTGCCGTCACTGAGGTGGTTACCGCGAAACTGGAGGAAACCCGATGAGCAGGACCGTGCGCGCCGCCCGCGGCACCGCGCTGACCGCGAAGAACTGGCAGAGCGAAGCCGCGCTGCGGATGTTCCACAACAATCTCGATCCCGAGGTGGCCGAGCGGCCGGAGGACCTGGTCGTCTACGGCGGCACCGGCAAGGCCGCCCGCGACTGGGCCAGTTTCGACGCGATCACCCGCGGACTGACCACTTTGGACGAAGACGAGACGCTGCTGGTGCAGTCGGGCAAGCCGGTCGGCGTGTTCCGCACGCACGAGTGGGCGCCGCGGGTGCTGATCGCGAACTCCAACCTGGTCGGCGACTGGGCCACCTGGCCGGAGTTCCGGCGGCTGGAGCAGCTCGGGCTGACCATGTACGGCCAGATGACCGCGGGTTCGTGGATCTACATCGGCACGCAGGGCATTCTCCAGGGCACCTACGAAACCTTCGCCGCGGTGGCGAAGAAGAAGTTCGGCGGTTCGCTCAAGGGCACGCTGACCGTCACCGCCGGCCTCGGCGGCATGGGCGGGGCGCAGCCGCTCGCGGTGACCATGAACGACGGGGTCGCGCTGGTTGTCGAATGTGATCCGGAGCGGGCCCGCCGCCGGGTGGAGACCCGGTACCTGGACGAGATCGCCGACGATCTGGACGACGCGATCCGCCGGGTCACCGCGGCCAAGAAGGACAAGCGCGCGCTGTCGGTCGGCGTGATCGGCAATGCCGCCGAGGTGCTGCCGGAACTGCTGCGCCGGGGTGTCGAGGTGGACATCGTCACCGACCAGACCTCCGCGCACGACCCGCTCGCCTACCTGCCCAAGGGCGTCGCGGTCGACGACTGGGCCGACTACGCGGCCAAGAAGCCCGACGAGTTCACCGACCGCTCGCGCGAGTCGATGGCCGACCACGTGGACGCCATGCTCGGTTTCCTCGACGCGGGCGCGGAGGTCTTCGACTACGGCAATTCGTTGCGCGGTGAGGCGAAGCTCGGCGGCTGCGAGCGCGCCTTCGACTTCCCCGGCTTCGTTCCCGCCTACATCCGGCCGCTGTTCTGCGAAGGCCAGGGCCCGTTCCGCTGGGCCGCGCTGTCCGGCAATCCCGAGGACATCGCCGCCACCGACCGCGCGATGCTGGAGTTGTTCCCGGAGAACGAATCCCTCGCGCGCTGGATTCGGCTGGCCGGGGAACGCGTTGCCTTCCAAGGACTTCCGGCGCGGATCTGCTGGCTCGGCTACGGCGAGCGGCACCTGGCCGGGGTGCGGTTCAACGAGATGGTGGCCAGCGGGGAGCTGACCGCGCCGGTGGTGATCGGCCGCGACCACCTCGACTCGGGCAGCGTGGCCTCGCCGTACCGGGAGACCGAGGCGATGGCCGACGGCTCGGACGCGATCGCGGACTGGCCGCTGCTCAACGCCATGGTCAACACCGCGTCCGGGGCCAGCTGGGTGTCCATCCACCACGGTGGCGGGGTCGGCATGGGGCGTTCCATCCACGCCGGGCAGGTCTGCGTGGCCGACGGGACCGCGCTGGCCGGGCAGAAGATCGAGCGCGTGCTGACCAACGACCCCGGCATGGGCGTGATCCGGCACGTCGACGCGGGTTACGAACGCGCGGCCGAGGTCGCGGGCGAGCGCGGCGTGCGGGTGCCGATGAAGGAGACCGAATGACCGCCTCCGGCTTGCTCGACCGGATCATGGACGTCGGCCGCGACCGGGCGCGTGGCGGCTATTCGCGGCACGCGTTCGATCCGGCCGAAGCCGAGCTGCGCGAGTGGTTCACCGCGGAGGCGGGGTGGCTCGGGCTCGACGTGGAGACCGATCGCAACGGCAACATCTGGGCCTGGTGGGGTGCCCCCGGGCCGGACGCGACGGTGACCGGCAGCCATCTCGACTCGGTTCCCGGTGGTGGTGCGTTCGACGGCCCGCTGGGCGTGGTCAGCGCACTCGACGCCGTCGGGATCCTGCAGCGCAAGGGATTCACGCCGGGGAAGCCGTTCGCGGTGGTGGTGTTCGCCGAGGAGGAGGGCGGCCGGTTCGGCGTGCCGTGCCTGGGTTCGCGGTTGCTCACCGGCTCGATCGACCCGGACAAGGCGCGTGCGCTGCGGGATCCGGACGGGGTGACGCTCGCCGACGCGGCTTCGCGGGCCGGGTACGACCCGTCGAGGTTCGGACCGGACCGTGAGGCGCTTTCGCGGATCGGGCGGTTCCTCGAACTGCACGTCGAGCAGGGGCGCGGCCTGATCGACCTGGACTCGCCGGTGGCCGTTGGCAGTACGGTGATCGCACACGGCCGGTGGCGGTTCTCCTTCCGCGGTCAGGGAAACCACGCGGGCGCGACCCTGCTGACCGATCGCCGCGACCCGATGCTGCCGGCGGCGGCCACGGTCGCCGCGGTGCGTCGGATCGCGAGCGAGGTGCCGGACGCGCGGGCCACGGTCGGCCGCCTGGTGCCAACGCCGGGTGGCACCAACGTCATCGCGTCCACTGTGGACCTCTGGCTGGACGCGCGGGTGCCGGGTACCGGGCTGACCGAATCGCTGGTCGAGGATATCGCCGGTGCCGCGGCCGAGGCGGCGGAGGCCGAAGGGTGTTCGGTCACCGTGTCGAAGGAGTCCTATTCGGACACGGTGACCTTCGACGGCGGCCTGCGGGACCGGCTTTCCGGGGTGCTGGGCGGAGTACCGGAGTTGCCGACCGGGGCCGGGCACGACGCGGCGATCCTGGCGCCGCACGTGCCGTCCGGCATGCTCTACGTGCGGAATCCGACCGGGATCAGCCATTCGCCGGAGGAGTTCGCCGAGGCGGCGGACGTCGACCACGGGGCGCGTGCGCTGGCCGACGTGCTGGAGGACCTTTCGCGATGACGGCGTTCTGGTGCGAGCGGGCGTGGTTGCCGGACGGGGTGGCCGACGGTGTGCTGCTGGAGGTCTCCGGCGGGCGGATCGAGTCGGTCACCCCGGGCGCGCCGAAGGCCGGTCATGTCCTTTATGGACTGACAGTGCCGGGTATGGCCAACGGGCATTCGCACGCGTTCCACCGGGCGTTGCGCGGTCGGACGCACCACGATCGCGGCACCTTCTGGACCTGGCGCGAGCGGATGTACGCGCTCGCCGAACGACTGGACCCGGACAGCTACTACCGGCTCGCACGCGGGGTCTACGCGGAAATGGTGCTGGCCGGTTTCACCAGCGTCGGCGAGTTCCACTACCTGCACCACGCGCCGGGCGGAAAGCCTTACGCCGACCCGAACGAGATGAGCCAGGCACTCGCGCGGGCCGCCGTGGACGCCGGAATCCGGCTGACCCTGCTCGACACCTGTTACCTCAGTGGGGGTTTCGGTGTCGAGCTCGGGGCGCACCAACTGCGGTTCAGCGACGGCGACGCCGACGGCTGGGCGGTGCGGGCGGGTGCGTTCCGGCCGTCGAGTGAGTTCGTCCGGGTGGGCGCCGCCGTGCATTCGGTGCGCGCGGTGCCCGTCGACCAGCTGCCGGTGGTGGCCGAATGGGCGGGGGAGCGGCCGCTGCACGTCCACCTGTCCGAGCAGCGCGCGGAGAACCAGGACTGCTTGGCGTACCACGGGAAAACCCCGACCGCGTTGCTCGCCGACGCCGGGGTTCTTGGGGCGTCGACGGTCGCGGTGCATGCCACGCACCTGACCGAAACCGACATCGGGTTGCTCGGCCGGACGCACTCGCGGGCGTGCTTCTGCCCGACCACGGAACGGGATCTCGGTGACGGGATCGGCCCCGCGCGGGAGCTGGCCGACGCCGGTGTCCCGCTGAGCCTGGGCACCGACAGTCACGCCGTGGTGGACGCGTTCGAGGAAACCCGCGCGCTGGAACTGAACGACCGGCTGCGCGCGGAGGCGCGCGGGCGGTTCACTGTGGACGAACTGCTGGCCGCGGCCACCGATCACGCCGCGATCGGCTGGGCTGAATGCGGCAGGCTGGCGCCGGGTGCGGCGGCGGATTTTGTCACCGTGGACCTGGGATCCGTGCGGACGGCGGGCAGCGAGCCGTCGGGAGTGTGGTTCGCCGCGTCCGCGCCGGACGTCACGGATGTGGTGGTGGACGGGCGGTTCGTGGTGCGTTCGCGGGCGCACCGGCTGATCGGGCGCCCGGAGGCGGAATTGGCCGAGGAGATGGGGAACCTGTGGCGAGCACACTGATCACCGGTATTTCCGAGCTGACCACCAACACCGGTGAGAAGCAGCGGGACGTCTCGGTGGTGATCGAGGACGACCGGATCGCGTGGATCGGGCGGGGTGCACCGGAGGCCGATGAGCGGGTCGACGTCGGTGGACGCGCGGTGCTGCCAGGCTGGGTGGACAGTCACACGCATCTGGTTTTCGCCGGTGACCGGACTGCCGAGTTCGAGGCGCGGATGGCGGGAAAGCCTTATAGCGCAGGCGGAATCGCGGTCACCGTGGAAGCGACGCGGGCGGCTTCGGATGATGCCCTGGCTGCCAATTTGGCCCGGCACGCGGATGAGGCGGCTCGGCAGGGCACGACCTGTTTGGAGACGAAGACGGGGTACGGCCTGAGCGTCGAGGACGAGGAGCGCTCGGCTCGATTGGCTGCTGCGGTGGCCGATGAGGTCACTTTCCTTGGGGCGCACCTGGTTCCACCGGGCGCGGATGCCGAGTCCTATGTGGATCTGGTGTGCGGGCCGATGCTGGCCGCGGTGGCGCCGCACGTGCGCTGGGCGGACGTGTTCTGCGAGACCGGTGCGTTCGACGAGGAGCAGACGGCGCGAGTTCTGACGGCGGCTTCGGCTGCCGGGCTCGGGTTGCGGGTGCACGGGAACCAGCTGGGCGAGGGGCCGGGGGTGCGACTGGCCGTCGCCCATGGCGCGGCGAGCGTGGACCACTGCACGTATCTGTCTTCGTCCGATGTGGACGCTTTGGCGGGTTCCTCGACGGTGGCGACGTTGTTGCCCGCGTGCGACCTGTCGACCCGGCAACCGCTCGCCCCGGCGCGGCGGTTGCTCGATGCCGGTGCCGTGGTGGCGTTGGCGAGCAACGCGAACCCGGGCAGCTCGTACACCACCTCGATGGCCTTCTGCGTGGCGACGGCCGTGCTGCAGATGGGCCTGTCGATCGACGAAGCAGTGTGGGCGGCGACTGCTGGTGGGGCGCGGGCTTTGCGGCGGGACGACGTGGGGTATGCGCGGGAAGGGGCACGGGCGGATCTGCACGTGCTGGACGCGCCTTCGGTGACGCATTTGGCTTATCGGCCGGGGGTACCGCTGACTTGGGCAGTGTGGCGGCGCGGGGTTCGGGTGAGGAGGGAGGACTAGGAGATCCTGTGCGCGCCGTTCCCCGCGACCGTGCTGTGCCTCAAGCCTCCAGGTAGTGCAAGACGCCCATTTCCTCGGCCTTTTCCCGCGCCCGCGCGACCGAAGCCTTGTCCAGGCGGCGCAGGGCGCCTGCCAGCAGCTCCCGATCGCCGTTGCCGATGTGGGCCAGTAGGTCGAAGGTGGGCACCCACAGGTCGAGTTCCGCGGCCGCGGCGGCCAGGCCGTCGAAACGGTCTTCCGGCAGCAGTTCGACGACTTGGCCGACGCGGGCCTTGTCGTCCAGCACAAAGGCCGTGTGCAACAAAGCCACGTCGTGCAGGACGACGAAGGCGGCTTCGACCGTCTCATCCGGGAGGTGGCCGACGAACCGGCCGATGGTGATCCAGTCCTCGCGGCGCACCAGTTCCTCGGCGATCTCGAGGATCCGCGTCCGCGGCATCCGCGCGATGATCTCGCTGACCCGACGCGGATCCAGTTCGATCGCGACATCGGCCAGAAACGCCGTGGTGAGCCGTTTTGCCACGTCGACCGCGCGGTCGGCCTCCATCACGCCGGCGATCCGGGCGCACAGCAGCGGGCCGTAGACGCGTTCGGCGATCTTCGCGGTCACCGCGCCGGGCAGCAGTTTGCTCGCCGCGGCCATCCGCCGCAGCATCGGCAGGTTCGCGTCGAACAGCACATCGGTCATCCGCTCACGCAGCCGCCGCAGTTCGCGGGCGTCCAGCCTGGCCAAAAAGGACAGGCGCTCGTCGTCGGCGTCGAGCAGGCGAGCCAGTTTCAGCACTTCGGCGCGGCTGTCCAAGGTGGTCACAGGCCCATCACCCGCCGGACCGCGCCGCGCAGCAGCGAAGGCACGTAACTCAGCCCCTCTTCGGCGGCTCTGGCCAGCGCCGCCGACTGCCGACGGCGGGCTTCGCCGAAGGCGTCGGCGAGTACGGCCTGCTCGGCCTCGGACAGGGAGTCGATCCCGGCGGGCAGGGAGCCGCCAAGGTGTTCGGCGAGGCTGCGCTTCGTTGCCATCCCCGCATCATGCCGGATGGACACCGGGTTTACCGTCGAACTCATGGCACCGGAGATCGAAACTTCGACCATCACCGTCGGCCCGTTGTCCGCCTACCTGGCCCGTCCGGCGGGCGGCAGCGAAAGTGGCATGCTGCTCCTGCCGATGATCACCGGCATCGGCGAGCAGGTCCGCGAGTACGCCCAGCAGCTCGCCGAACGCGGCGTGACCGCGCTGACCTGGGACGTCTGGCACGGCCCCAGCAGCGACGACACCTCCACCGAACGCCTCCAGGAACTGCTGGCCGAACTCGACGACGAGACCGCGCTCGCCGAGCAGACCCGGCTGCTCGACCACCTGCTCGGCGAACTCGGCTGCCAGAAGGCCGGGGTGATCGGCTGGTGCCTCGGCGGCCGGTTCGCGCTGATCCTCGCCGGTCGCGACGAACGCCTGGTCAACGCGGTCGCCTACCACCCGACGGTGCCCGGACAGACCCCGCCGAACCACACCGTGGACGCGATCGCCCATTGCGCGCGGATCAAGGCACCGGTGATGATGCTGTACCCGGGCGCCGACTCCCTCGTGCCGCCCGAGCGCTTCACCCAACTGCAGTCCGCGCTCCAGGGGCGCGAGAGCGGAGCGAGCATCATCCACCACTACCCGGGCGCCGAACACGGGTTCAGCAACCGCACCCGCCACGGCAAGGAGGTCAACGTGAACGCCTACCGGGTCTCCTGGCCGCAGGTGCTCGACTTCGTCAGCGTCACCACCGCGTGAGATGGACGCGCTGCTGCTGACCTACGGGTCCCAGGGGGACGTGCAGCCGTTCATCGCGCTGGCCGGGGCGCTGCGCGCGGCCGGGCACGGCGTCCGGCTCGCCGGGCCCGCGCGCTCGGCGAAACTGGCGGGCGATCTCGACTACCGGCCGATCACCGACGCGCTGATCGAGGCCGTCGACACCGACGAGGTCCGCCAGGCCAGGGACAGCGGCAAGGGTGCGGGCGCGGTCGCTCGCTCGCTCGGTGCGGTCAAGGCGGCGGCCCGCGAGGCGCTGGACGACAGCTGGTCGGCGGCCGCCGACGGCGCGGACGTGATCGTGCACCACCCGATCACCGCCGGGCACCACCTCGCCGAGAAGCTGGGCGTGCCGTCCGTGCCGGCGTCGCTGTTCCCGACCAACGTGCCGACGAGCGAGTTCCCGTGCGCGACCGCGCCGGTCCGCCTGCCGAAGGCGCTCAACCGGCTGACCTACCGCCTCGACGGGCTCGCCGGGCTGGCGTTGCGCGGCACGGTCGACGACTGGCGCGGTTCGCTCGGCCTGCCGAAACGCCGTGGCCGCCACGACTTCCTCCGCGACCCGCGCGGTGGGCACGTCACCGTGCTGAACGCGTTCAGCAGGCATGTCGTGCCGCCACCCGCCGACTGGCCGGTTTCGGTGCACACCACCGGTTACTGGTTCCTCCCGACGGATCCGGAGTGGACCCCGCCCGCCGAGCTGACCGCGTTCCTCGACGCGGGCGAGCCGCCGGTTTGTGTCACGTTCGGCAGCCTGGTCGGCTCCGATCCCGCGAAGACCGCGCGCACGGTGCTCGCGGCCATCCGCGCGGCCGGGGTGCGCGCGGTGCTGATCGCCGGCTGGGGCGGGCTGCGGGTCGACGAGGTGCCGGACGACGTGCTGGTGGTGGACCAGGTGCCCTACGACTGGCTGTTCCCGCGGGCCGCCGCGGTGGTCAGCCACAGCGGGGCGGGCACCAGTTCGGCGGCGGCCGCGGCTGGACGTCCGCAGGTCGGCATCCCGATGGACGTCGAGCAGCCGATGTGGGCCGCCCGCCTGCACGGCCTCGGTGTGGGACCGGCGCCGATCCCGTACGGCGAGCTGGCCGAGGCCCCGCTCGCGGCGGCCCTGCGCGCGGTGACCACCGAGCCAGCGTATGCGAGCCGGGCTGCCGAACTGGGTGAACTGATCAACGCCGAGGGTGGCGCGGCCGAGGCGGTCGCGGTGCTCGAACGCCGGATGGATTGACTTTCGGCAGTGTTGCTGGCCGCTTGGCGGCCAGTAGCGTTCCCGGCGTGCGGGACGAGAAACGCGGCAGGTGGGAACGGCTGCTCACGGTGGTCATCTGGGCGCTGCTGTGCGCGCTGGTGACCTACGAGAGCCGGACCGCCGAGGTCCCGGTCGAGCTGGTCTGCGGGCTGCTCGCGATCACCGTCACGATGGCGACCGCGTGGCGGTGGCCGCTGGTCGCGCTGGCCGTGGCCTGCGTGTCGGCCATCGGTGTGCTGTTCAACTTCGGTGGCCGGGTGCCGTTGTGGCCGATCCTGCTGATGGTCGTGGCCGGGTTCTTCGCCGGGCGCCGGGCCGGGGAGCTGAAGCCGGCGCTGCTCGTCTTCGGCGGCGCGTCGCTGGCCGGGTTGCCGGTCGCGGTGGCGGTCAGCGAGGACGTGCTGGCCGGGTGGGGCGCGATGGTGGCCACGATGGTCTGCGCGGCGGGGTTCACCTGGCAGATGGGCCGGTACTTCAAGCTGCGCGAGGACCTGGTGCGCAACGGCTGGGAGCGGGCCGAGCAGCTGGAGAACGAGCAGCGCATCGTCGCCGACGAGGCGCGCCTGCGCGAGCGCGCGCGGATCGCCGCGGACATGCACGACTCGCTCGGGCACGAACTGAGCCTGCTCGCGCTGCGGGCCGGTGCCCTGGAAATGGCGCCCGAGCTGTCCGAACGGCGGCGCGCGGAGGCGGGGGAGCTGCGGCAGAGCGCGGGCGTGGCCACCGAACGGCTGCACGAGATCATCGGCATGCTGCGCGAAGACGCGACCGCGCCGATGGAACCGGTCGGTGAGGACATCTCCGCGCTGGTGGAGCGGGCGAGGGCGTCCGGCATGCGGATCGACGCCGAGCTGGCCGCCGCCGAGGACGTGCCGCCGATGGTCGACCGCGCCGCCTACCGCGTGGTCCAGGAGGCGCTGACCAACGTGGCCAAGCACGCGCCGGGCGCCGCCGCCGAGGTCCAGGTCCGGCACACCGACGGCGAAACGGTGGTGTCGGTGCGCAACGATCCGCCGCCGGCCGGGCCGCTGCCGGGACGGCCGGGAGGTCGCCGCGGGATCACCGGCCTGCGCGAGCGGGTCCGGCTGGTCGGCGGCACGCTGGAAGCCGGGCCGGGCCCGCGCGGGTTCGAGGTGCGCGCACGGCTGCCGCACGACGCGGCGCCCACGGCCGACAGCACGGCGACCGAGGCCGAACGCTCCGACGCGGCGCTGGCACTGGACCTGGGGCGGCGCAAGGCGAACCGCACGCTGCTGGTCGGGCTTGGCGTGCCGGTTTCGCTGCTGGCCGTGTTCAGCGGGATCAGCGCGGTCTTCTACACCCACGACTGGTTCACCTCGAAGCTCGACGCGTCGGCGTACTTCGGCATGGAACTGGGGCAGCAGCGCGCCGACCTGGTCGCGGTGCTGCCGTCGCGGCAGAAGCAGTACCGGGCGCGGCTGGCGGAGCCGCCGATCCCGGCGGGGGCGGTCTGCGAGTACTACGGCACCGATGAAAGCCTGCTGGAGTTCAGCGACCACGCGTACCGGCTGTGCTTCGCCGGTGGCAGGCTGGTCGGCCGGGATCTGATCGTCGATGAGGAGGGGGACCGTTGATCCGCGTGCTGGTGGCCGACGACGAGCCGATGATCAGGGCCGGCGTCGCCGCGATCCTGGCCTCGGACGAGCAGATCGAGGTGGTGGCCGAGGCCGCCGACGGCCGGGAGGCGGTGGAGCGGGTGCGCTCGGTGCGGCCCGACGTCGCGCTGCTGGACATCCGCATGCCGAACCTCGACGGCCTGTCGGCGGCCGAGGAGATCCGGCGGCTGGTGCCGGAGACCGCGGTGATCATGCTGACCACCTTCTCCGAGGACGAGTACATCGGCCGCGCGCTGGCCGCCGGTGCCGGTGGTTTCCTGCTGAAGTCCGGTGATCCGCGGGAACTGGTCGCCGGGGTGCGCGCGGTGGCGGACGGGGCCGCGTTCCTGTCGCCGAAGGTGGCGCACCGGGTGATCGCCCAGCTCTCCGGTGAGCGCCTCAGCCGCGCGGCCGCGGCGCGCGAGCAGATCGCCACGCTGACCGACCGGGAGCGGGAAGTGCTGGCACTGGTCGGTTCCGGAATGTCCAATGCGGACATCGCGGGCAAGCTGTTCGTGGTGGAGGGCACGGTGAAGGCCTACGTCAGCACGATTCTCAGCCGGCTGGGCGCGAAGAACCGGGTGCAGGCCGCGATCGTGGCCTACGAGGCCGGACTGGTCGGCGACTGAGCCTCGATGCGCGGTGGCGTCCAATCGGACATCCTGATCGAGCCGCGCACGGTGAGACCCGCCGGTAGCAGCCGGACCAGTGTGTTGCGGGCTCGTACGGCGAGCGGATTCTCCAGCTGTTGCCCGAACTCGCCCATCTTCGCCGAGTTGCGCGCGATGCGCTGGCTGCGCGGGCGTCGTTCCCGGTCGTAGTGCGCGAGCACGGCACTGACGTCGTCGTGGCGCGCGGCGGCCGCGGCCAGCACCACGGCGTCCTCAATGGACTGACAGCCGCCCTGGCCGAGGAACGGCGGCATCGCGTGGGCGGCGTCGCCGAGCAGTGCCACGTTGCCCCCGACGTAACTCGGCAGCGGCTCGGCGAGCCAGTGGATGTCGTGGTGCAGCACGGTTTCCGTGCGCTCGACCAACTCCGGCACCTTCGACCGCCAGCCGGTGAAGCGGCCGAGCAGATACGCCTTGGGATCGTCCACAGTGGTCCCTTCCGGCGCGCTCACCGCGGCGTACCAGTAGACGTCCCCGTCCGCGAGCGGAACAACACCCAGTTCGACGCCCGGCCCCATGGTGACGCCGAGCGCGACGTCGTCGGTGCGGGCGGCGACGCCGCGGAAGGCGGTTGTCCCGCTGTACACCGGAGCCGGGTGCGCGGGGTGGAGTTCCGCGCGGAGTCGGCTGTGGATGCCGTCCGCGCCCACCACCAGATCCGCGTCCAGCCCGGCGGCGGACTCGACGGTGGTGCCCGGCTCCAGGCAGTCGTCCGGCAGCGCGGCGAGCAGCAGGTCGAGCAGATGGGCGCGATGGATGCCGACCAGCGGACGCCCCAGCGCGCGTTCGAAGATCGCCGCGTCCCACCGGGTCAGCCAGCGGCCGTCCTGGTCGAGCAGACCGCCCGAAGTCTGCGGGGTGAGCAGCGGGTCGAGCCGCGGGCCGAGGCCGAGTTCGGTGAGCGCCCGCAGCGCGTTCGGCCACAGGCTGATCCCGGCCCCGACCGCGGTGAACTCCGGTGCGCGTTCGAGCACGCGCACCCGCCAGCCCGCCTTGCGCAACCCGATGGCGGCCGAAAGCCCGCCGATGCCACCACCGACCACCACCGCCGTGCCGCGCATGATCTACTCCTCTACGTCTGTAGTGATGACTCTACACTCGTAGAGGGAGTGGTGATGGAACGCGTCGCGAGGCTCGGGGACGCCGCGATCGAGGTGCTGGCCGAGCAAGGCATGCGCGGGCTGACCCATCGCGCGGTGGACACCGCGGCCGCCCTGCCCGCCGGGTCCACCTCGTACTACGCCCGCACCCGGGAGGCGTTGCTGGAGCTGGCGCTGACCCGGATGGCCGAACTGGACGAGGGCGATCTGCCGGAGGTGAAGACCCCCGCGTCGGTGGCGAAGCTCACCGCCGGTTTCCTGCACACCTCCATCACCACCGGCCGCACCCGCACGCTCGCGCGGTACGAATTCGCGCTGGAAGCCACCCGGCGCCCGGTCCTGCGTGAGATCTACGACCGGATCGGCGCGAAGTACCGGACCCAGCTCAAGGCGGGCATGGTGGCGCTCGGTTCGTCCGATCCCGAGCGCCACGCGCGCCTGATGATGGCCTGGTGCGAAGGCGTCATGTTCGACTCGCTCGCCGGGACCGGCGCGGCGAGCCCGCCCGGCCTCGTCGAACTGGAGCAGTCCACCGAGGAGGTCCTACGCGGCATCTCGCTTGCGTAGGAGGCTCTGCCCGAGTGCCAGCGCTCCAGCCGACCAGACCGCGCAGATCGGCAGGCCCACCCAGGACGGGTAGGGGGCGGGCATCCCGAGCACCGGGCTCACGCCGGACACCATCGCGTTTGTCCCCGCCAGGCCGGGAAAGAAGTGCACCACGTCGTCCAGTCCGAGCCCGCCGAGCAGGATCGGCACCATCAGCAGGAGCAGCGTGACCACGGTGATGCTTCCCGCGGTACTGCGCAGAGCCGTACCGACACCGAGACAGAAAAGGCTCAGCAGAGCGAAGTAACCACCGGTCGCCAAGGTGGTCTGCAACGCGCCACCCGCCGAAGTCGATGGCCCGTGACCACTGATCAACGGAACCGCGATCGCCATTCCGACGCCCGCGCACACGATGCCGAGCAAGAACGACACCGGCGCCAGCACGGCCGCCTTGGCCAGCAGCACACTGCCACGACGTGGCAGCCATTGCAGCGTCGAGCGGATCGCGCCGGTGGCGTACTCGCTGGTGATGACCAGCGTGGCGAGCGTGACCACGGCGAACTGCCCGAGGTAGAAGGTGCCGCCGACGATGGCGCCCTGCGCGGAAAGTTCCTCGTCGCCGCCGAACCGGACCGAAAGCGCGGCCAGCCCGGCGTACCCGATCATCAGCGACACCGTGGCGGCCACGCTCCACCAGGTCGACCGTACGGAGTGGAACTTGGTCCATTCGGCGTGGACGGCGGGGTTCATCGGCTGCTCCTCGAATAGCGGGTGACGCGCTCGGCGGCGAGCACGCGGAACGGGAGCACGACGGCGAGCGCGACCACCGTGCCGAGCGCGATTCCGGCGAGCACGTCGTGCGGGTAGTGGACACCGACGAACACGCGCGAGAACCCGGCGAAGGCGCCGAGCAGGAGCGCGAGGGCGGCGGTGCCGGGGTGCCGTCGCGACAGCGTCAGCAGTCCGACGGCGATGGTGGTGGCGATGACCGTGTGATTGCTGGGGAACGACCAGTCGCCGACCGGCGGGCAGGTTTCCAGCGCCACCGTCGAATCCCGGCACGGGCGGTCCTGCGCGACCAGCACCTTCAGCAGTTCGCTGAGCAGGTACGCGACCGCCGTCGCCACCGCGGTGAGCAGGACCGACGCCACCACCAGCCGATCGGTCCTTGCCCGCCAGAGCAGCACGGCCGCCAGCGCCATCAGCGCCAGGATGGCGCCGTTCGTGCCGACCTCGAACAACGCCTGGACCAGCCACGGGCTGTCCGCGGCCAGTCCGGTGACCAGGTCGTAGAGTTCGCGGCTCACGCGTGCACCCCGTATTCGACCGAACTCGCGGTCAGCTCCATGTACGCCTGCTCCAGCGAAGCGGTGCGTTCGGCCAGGCCGTGCAGCAGCACCCCGAGTTCGTGGGCGAGTTCGCCGACGCGCTGAACGGCAGCGCCTGGCACCACCAGCTCGTCGCTGTTGTCCTCAATGGACAGTCCATCGGCGCGCAGGCGCGCGGAAAGCCGCTGCCGGTCGGCCTGGCGCGGCACACGCACCACCACCGCGGTGCGCGAGTTGCCCGCGATGAACTCCGCCACCGGGGCGTTCGCCAGCAGCTTTCCCCTGCCGATCACCACCAGTTCGTGCGCGGTCAGCTGCATCTCGCTCATCAGGTGGCTGGAGACAAAAACCGTGCGGCCCTCTTCGGCCAGCGAGTGCATCAACTGCCGCACCCAGCGCACCCCGTCGGGATCGAGCCCGTTCACCGGCTCGTCGAACATCAGCACACCGGGGTCGCCGAGCAGCGCGCCCGCGATGCCGAGCCGCTGCCCCATGCCGAGCGAGAAGTTGCCCGCGCGCTTGCCCGCCACGTCGGTCAGCCCGACGGTGGCCAGCACCTCGTCGACCCGGCGGTCCGGGATGGCGTTGCTGCGGGCCATCGCCAGCAGGTGCCACCGCGCCGTCCGGCCGGGGTGCAGCGCCTTGGCGTCGAGCAGCGCGCCGATCTCGCGCAGCGGGTGGCGCAACTCGCGGTACGGCTTGCCGTTCACCAGCGCGTGGCCCCCGCTCGGGTGGTCGAGCCCGAGCACCATCCGCATGGTGGTGGACTTCCCGGCGCCGTTCGGGCCGAGAAAGCCGGTCACCCGGCCGGTGGCCACGTCCAGGCTCAGGTGGTCCACCACGGTCTTCTCGCCGTAGCGCTTCGTCAGGCCGCGAAGCGTGATCATGTTTCCTCCCTTGTCCGGCACCGAGGTTCGCGCGTGGCCGTGGGCCGGGGCAGTGGGCGCAGGGCAGGGATCGACCCATACTTTCGGCAGGGTTCGTTCGGCGGCGGGCCGGGCGGGCAGGCACAATGCGGGCCATGACGGCGAGCGGCACGATCCGGCGGCGCCGGGTCGCCCCGGTGGACCTGGCCATGCTGGTGCTGGCGATCGTCTCGGTCGGCTTGCTGGTCTACGTGATGTTCTGGCCGCATTCGGACCGGACGGCGCACCTCATCTTCGTGATCGACACCTGCATCTGCGGCGTGTTCTTCCTCGAGTTCCTGTGGCGGTGGCGCCAGGCCGGCTGGGAACGCTGGTTCCCGCTGCGCAACTGGTACGAGGTGCTGGGCATGATCCCGGTCGCGCACCCGGCGCTGCGCGGGTTCCGGCTGCTGCGGATCATCGTGGTGGTGGTGCGCCTGGCTCGGACCGCCGATCGCGCGTTCGGCGAGAAGTTCACCCAGCGGCTGGTGGAGCGGCTGTCCCGGCCGATCGTGCTCGCGATCAAGAAGCCGATCACGGTGGCCGTGCTGGACGAGGTGGTCAAGGTGCTGGAAACCGGGAACTACCCGCAGAACCTGGCCCGCTCGCTCGGGGAGAACCGCGAGATGCTGCGTCAGATCGTCACCGAGAAGATGAAGGAGGACCCGCAGGCGGGCCGGTTCTCCAGGCTGCCGTTCCACGACGAGATCGTGCGCAGCGTGGTGGACACGGTCATGCGGATCACCCTGGAAGTGCTCACCGACCCGCGCATCGACGACTTCTTCGCGCACGTCGTGCGGGAGAACCGCGAGCAGATCCGCGAAGCGGTGCAAATGGGCCTGCACGAGGAAAGCGGCGACGACGAGGAGCTGGCGAAGGAACTACCTGTGCCGCCGCAGGGCCTCCACCGTCACTGACCGCGTGGTTTGACGCGCCGGGTCGGTTCGGCGGTCATCGGGTCCTCCGGCCACGGGTGGCGCGGGTAGCGGCCGCGCAGGTCGGCACGCACGGCGTGATACCCGTTGCGCCAGAACGACTCCAGGTCGGCGGTCACCGCGGCCGGGCGCCCGGCGGGTGAAAGCAGGTGCAGTACCACGGGCACGCGCCCACCGGCCAGCTTCGGGGTTTCGCGCCAGCCGAAGGTCTCCTGCAGCTTGACCGCGAGCACCGGTTCGTCGCGGTAGTCGACGCGGATCTTCGAGCCGGACGGCACTTCCAGCCGGTCCGGCGCCAGTTCGTCCAGTTTGGCCGCTTCGGGCCACGGCAACAACGCGCGCACCGCGGTTCCGGCGTCGACGCGCGCCAGGTCGGACCGCTTCCGCACGCCGGTCAGGTCCACAGTGGACAGGATGGTTCCGTCGGTGAGGTCCGGCCACGGCGCACCGATGGCGCGGTGCAGGAAGTTCAGCCGTTGCCGCAGTCGCGTGGCGTCCTCGGTCCACTTCAGCAGGCCGAGGCCTTCGGTGCGCAAGCCGTCCAGCACCGCTTTGCGCACCAGTTCCGGATCGGGTGAGCGCAACGACCGTTCGCTGAGCACGATCGCGCCGAGTCGGCGCACCCGGCGGGCGACCAGATCGCCGTCCGCCCAGTGCACTTCGTCCGATTCGGTCAGCAGGTGCGCACCGGCGCTCTCGGCCAGTTCGGCGTCGGCACGCGCGGCGAGCCGGATGATCCCGTTGGTACGTCCCGGATCCCGGGTTGCCTCACCGATGGCCAGCCATTCCGCGTCGGCGAGTCCGCTGCCCGAGCCGAGTTCCGCCGCCGTACCACCGGCCATCAGGTACACCGGTGAGCCGGCCGCGCGGCGGCGGGCGAGGCGCTCGGGGTGCGCGAGCGCGACCACCAGCGCGGAGTCCGGCTTCTCCGGACCGCCGTCGACCAGCTTCGCCAGCCGTTGCGCTTCCCGGCGCCAGCGCTGGTCACCGATGTCGCGGAGGCGACGCAGTTCGGCGTCCACATCGGTCAGTGACGCGCCGTTGTCCAGCAGGGCGACCACCTCGGCCGCCGACCGGGGGCCGACCTCCCGCGCGCCGTCCAGCAGTGCCCTGGCCAGCCGGGGGTGCAGGCCGAGCGCGGCCATCCGGCGCCCGCGTTCGGTGACCTGGCCGGACTCATCGGTGGCGCCGAGCGCCCGCAGCACGGCCTGCCCGGCGGCGAGCGCGCCCTCGCCCGGCGGGTCCCACCAGGCCAGCCCGCTGCCGTCCGGAGTGGACCAGCAGGCCAGTTCGAGCGCGAGCCTGGCGAGTTCGGCGGTGCGGATCTCGGGCTCCGGATAAGCGGGCAACGAGGCCTGCTCGTGCTGCGCCCAGCACCGGTACACCCGGCCCGGCCCCTCCCGTCCCGCACGACCGGCGCGCTGGTCGGCCACCGCGGCCGACACCCGCACGGTGGCCAGCCCCGGCAGGCCGCGGCGGTGGTCCACGCGCGGCACCCTGGACAGCCCGGAGTCCACCACGATCCGCACGCCCGGCACGGTCAGGCTCGACTCCGCGACGGCCGTCGCCAGCACCACCCGCCGCTGCTTCCCCTGGCGCAACGCGGCATCCTGCTGCGCGGCGGTCAGCCGTCCGTGCAACGGGAAGACGTCGACCCCGGACAGCAGCTTCGACACCCGCCCGATCTCCGCCGCGCCCGGCAGGAACGCCAGCACATCACCATCCGCTTCGGACAGTGCCTTGTGGATGGTCCTGGCGACGCAGGCTTCGATGCGTTCGTTGCGGGACGGCGGCGAGTACACGTGCTCGATGGGGAAGGTGCGCGCGTGCGCGGTCAGCACCGGGCCGTCCAGCAGCGCCGCCAGCCGATCGGCGGCGACGGTGGCCGAAGTGGCCAGGAGCCGCAGGTCGTCACGCAGCCCGGCACGGACGTCCAGGAGGAGCGCGAGCAGCAGGTCGGCGTCGAGATGGCGTTCGTGGCACTCGTCCAGCAGCACGGTGGACACCCCGGGCAGCTCCGGGTCGTGCTGCAGGCGGCGCACCAGCAAGCCCGAGGTGACCACCTCGATCCTGGTGCGCTTCGACACCCGGCGATCCCCGCGCACCGAGTACCCAACCGTCTCGCCGACGGGCTCGCCGAGCAGCGAAGCCATCCTGGCGGCCGCCGCGCGGGCGGCGAGCCGCCGCGGCTCGGCCACCACCACCCGGCCGTCGGTCCGCTCGGCCAGCGACGGCGGCACCAACGTGGTCTTGCCCGTTCCGGGCGGCGCGACCAGCACTGCGGTGCCGTGCGCGGCCAGCGCGTCACCGAGGTCACCGAGCACCGCGGTGACCGGGAGTTCGGCGCTCACTGCTCGGTGACCTGGGGCGGCGGGGGCGGCGGATAACCGGACGGCCCGATGTGCTCGTCGAACGCCCTGGTCCACTCGCCGCTGCTGACCATCCTGCGGATCGCGTCGTTGACCGCGCGCTGGGCCTCGGTGTCGCCCTTGCGCAGGCCGATGCCGTACCGCTCGGGCGCGAACTGCGTGCCGACCACGCGGAGCAGCTCGGGCTGCTGGGCGGCGTACCCGGCCAGGATCACCGCGTCCGTGGTCACCGCGTCCACCTGCCCGGCCAGCAGCGCGCTGACGCACTCCGGGTAACGCGGGTACTCGACCAGCTCGGTCTGCTGGGCGAACCGGTCGCGCACCTGCTCGGCGGAGGTGGTGTTCGTGGTCGAGCAGAGCCGCTTGCCGTTGAGCGACTCCGGCCCGGTGATGTCCGTCGAATGCGTGCGGACCAGCAGGTCCTGCCCGGTCTCGAAGTACGGCCCGGCGAAGGTGACCTGCTGGCGGCGCTTCTCGGTGATCGAGTAGGTGGCCACCACCATGTCCACCGAGTTCGACGCGAGATCGGCCTCCCGGCTCGAGGTCGCGGTCTCCCGCCAGGTGATGTCCTCGCGGGCCACGCCCAGCTCCTTCGCCACGTAGGCGGCCACCTCCACGTCGAAACCGACCAGCCGCCCGTCGAGCGTGCGCTGGGAGATGCCAGGCTGGTCGAAGCGGGTGCCGACGGTCAGGTGCCCGCGCGCGACGGCCCGCTTGACCAGTGAGTCGGCATCGGTGGCGGTGGTGCAGGCCACGGTGTTGATCATGGTGAAGCCGATCGCGGCCAGGGTGGCGAGTGCCCGCCTGCCGCGCATCGGCGTCCTCCTGACCTCACGGTTTTCTCAGGTCGTCTGAATAGCCTAGAGCCCGACGCGGACCGGGTGGGAAGGAACTGAGGCAAGTGGGTGGAGCGGAGCGCGCCGCGCGGAAGCGGCGGCAGGAGCAGCAGCGGCAGCAGGCCGCCAAGCCGGCTCCCGCGGCGCGGGGTGTCGACAAGCGGACCATCGGCGTGATCGTGGCGGTGGTGGTCGTCGCGGCGGCCGTGGCCGGCGGCATCTTCTGGTACCAGGCCGACAAGAACAAAACCGAGGGGCAAACGATTGCGGCCGTGGCCGAGGGCGCCCCTGCCTGGTCCGAACAGCGCGACGGCCTCGTGGTCGTGTCCGGCAGGCCGGAGGCCAAGGCCACGCTCGACGTCTACGCGGACTTCCTCTGCCCGGCGTGCGGTGAGTTCCAGAAGCGCTTCGGCAAGCAGATCGAGGAGCAGGTCGCCGCGGGCAACCTGCTGCTGCGCACGCACATGGTCCCGATGCTGAGCGCGCAGAGCGATCCAGAGGGCTATTCGCTCGATTCGGCCAACGCGGGTCTCTGCGCCGCCGACGCCGGCGTTTTCACCCCGTTCCACGACAGCCTGTTCGCGGCGCAGCCGGAAGAGGGAAAGCGCGGTTGGGACAAGGGGCAGCTCACCGCGCTGGGGCAGGCCGTCGGCATCGCCGATCCGGCGTTCCCCGCCTGCGTCGAGGGCGGTACCTACAACCAGCAGCTCGACGCCGAGCTGAAGCGGGTCACCGAGGACCCCGCGCTGCATCAGGAGTTCCCGAACGGCAGCAAGGGCTTCGGCACGCCGACGGTGATCTCGGGCGGCAAACCGGTCGACACCACCGATGCGGAATGGCTCACGAAACTGGTTTCCGCCCCGTGATTTTCGCCCCAACGGGGTAAAACGGGTGGTCTAGGCTGGTCGCGGGATGTGCTTGGGGGAACCGTTCCGCGCTGGACGGCGTCGCACTCCCGGTGACGAGGAGGGCATCCGTGAACGGCACACCACACCAGGGTTTCCACGTCGGCGAGGACGCCTACGAGAACTACGCGCGCCAGATCGATCCGGCGGGGGAGGACATCCGCGGCGCGGGAGCCAAGCACCTGGACCCGCACGCGGACGTCGACGGCGACGGGTTCTCGGCGCTGGGCCAGGAGACCGGGTTCTCCAGCGCCTACGCGAGCCGGATGCGGGGCATTTCCGAGCGCGTGGCGCGGCTCGGCGGGCAGTGGCAGCAAATGGGTGACGCGGCGCGCCAGACCGCGGTCAACTACCAGGTGGTCGAGGGCGACCAGGGGGACATCATGAGATCCATCGGCAAGGACCTGCCGTGACCTACGAAACCGAGCAGGTGCTCAGAACCGGTCTGGACACCAACCAGCAGTTCGAGCAGAAGATGGTCCGCAACAGCGCCGGGATCAGCGCGGCGCAGGACGGGCAGGTGGCGTTGCGCACCTCGCTGGACGGGGTCCGCGGCAATGTCGCCTCGCAGCGCAACAGCCTCGCCGCGAACAGTTCGGGAACGGCCACCGACACGGCCACCGAAACGTCGGTGAACCTGGAAAAAGAGGTCGACGACCTGCTCCAGGAAAGTGCCGAGATCGAAAAGGCGGTCGCCGAAGCGGCGGAAATCCTCGACGTCGCCGACATCCAGAACAAGCAATTGCGCGAAGAGATCATCAGGGTGATCAACGACGCGATGAAAAAGGTCGCGATCGAACGCGCGCGTCCCAACGGCGAGGGCAACGCCGCGGCGGCCGACATTCTCAAGCAGATGATCACCGAAGTGGAGCGCCTCAACGGCGAGTCGGCCACGGTCGCCTCCAACGCCGAGGGACAGCTCACCCAGACCGCGACGAAGCTCGCCCCCGCGCCGGCCCCGTCGTCCGGGGACAGCGGCGGCAGCAGCGGTGGCACGCAGGTCGGCCCGTCGTTCAACGCCCAGGGCAGCCGCCGCAGTGGTGGCGGCGGCGGTGGTGGGGGAGGCGGTGGCGGCGGCTCGGTCAGCAAGCCGCGCTTGCCGGTCGCGGTCCCGCCGCAGCCGGGCACCGGTGTCGCGGTCAACCTGCCCGACGGCAGCACGGTCCAGGCGCCCAACGAGACGGCCGCGAAGGCGGTCCGCGCGGCGCTGTCCAACCTGGGTGTGCCGTACGTCTGGGGCGGGACCACGCCGGGGGTCGGGCTGGACTGCAGCGGCCTGACGATGACGGCGTACGGCGAGGCCGGGCTGGAGATCCCGCGCAAGTCGAACCAGCAGACCATCGGCGCCGAGGTGCCCTCGATCGACCAGCTGCTGCCCGGTGACCTGGTGGTCTGGTCGGGGCACGTGGCGATGGTGATCGGCAACGGGCAGATGGTGGAGGCGGGCGACCCGGTGCAGGTCGGCCCGATCCGGACCACGAACGCCGGTCAGTCCTTCGTCGGTTTCTACCGTCCGACCGGCTAAGTTGCTCTTGACCTCGAGGAGGCCGCAGGTGGCGGAGTTCGACATCGGCCGGGAGGCCGACCGGCTGGCTCAGGAGATGGACCGGGCGGGGGAGCGGGCGAGGGCGCAGTTCGAGCGCAGCGGCCCGATCACCGGCCGGGCCCAGACGGGTGACGGCGCGATCACCGTCGAGGTGGTGCCCGGCGGCAAGCTGAAGAACGTCAAGCTGACCCCGTACGCGCTGCGCAGCGCGCCCGAGGTGATCGCGCAGCAGATCGTCGAGCTGGCGAACCAGGCAACGCGGCGGGCCGGGGACCGGATGTACCAGACACTGGCGCCCGCGCTCGGTGACGGTCAGCTCCGGTCGATGGGCTACGAGCCCGTGCCCGACGACGAAGACGGTTACCGACGGTGAGCGGGCCGATGGAGCAGGTCCCGATCCACCGGACCACGCGGCAGCTGATCGAGCAGACCAGGGCCCGCGCGGAGGCGCTTTCGCAGGTCGAGGGCCTGATGGCGCAGGCGAGGGGCACCGCGCACGACGTGGACCAGACGATGGAGGTGACGGTCGACGCGCAGGGGAGGTTGCTGCACCTCTGGCTGGCGCCGACCGCGGTGAACTGGGGTGCGGAGCGGCTGGGTTCGCTGATCGTGGAGGTCGCCGAGGTGGCCCAGCGGGAGGCTGTGCAGGACAGTTACAACAAGGTGGCCCTGCTGCTCGGCGACGACACCACGGCGATGATCGAGCAGCTCTCGGGCCTACCGGCCCCGGCTCGTCTCGAGAACGACGACAATGGCATGACCGTCGAAGAGTTCCAGCGCCGGCGGGAGCAGCGGCTGGCGCAGGAAGCACCCCGCCGCCGCCCCACCCCGCAGGATGAGGACGACCTGTACTCCTTCGACCCTTCGTCGCTGCGCTCGGACCGGTAGGGACCCCCCTTCGCACCGCCATTCGGGGGTCATGTACCTTATAGAAACACGAGATGCGGAGTTCACCTCCGCTCCGGGGCTATGGCGCAGCTGGTAGCGCACCTCACTGGCAGTGAGGGGGTCAGGGGTTCGAGTCCCCTTAGCTCCACAGCTTTCAAGATCGCCTGCCCTGCTGGTATGTGCAGGTCAGGCGATTTTTGCGTTGGGTCGAAGTCTTGTTTTGGGCCTGCCGTCCTTCAGTTACTGTTCAGTAGGTGGAGTAGAACTGGAGCAGTCTGTTGATGGCGGTCGAAATGGGGTCACAGGCGCTGCTCCAGCTGTGTCGCCCATCTGGGTAATTTTCCTGCGGCCTTGGAACTCATAATCCCTTGGCCGCGGGTTCGAGCCCGCCCGGACCACTCTCATGTTTGGCCTCTGACCTGCTGGTTCTATGCTAATTGGGATTAACTTTCCTGGTCCGGCTGAGCGCTGCGGGCTCCGTGGGGGCTCCGTTCTCACTGCCGTGCTGGTACGTGTGGTCGAGGCTGCGGTCTGTCGTTCGAAGACTGAATCTCCTGCATAGTGGACTGGTCAGCGATGGTGGCGTGTCCGCTGTCGGTGCCTGCGGGCTGCGCCAAGGGATTCATCGAGTTCCCGTGTCATCGTGCATGAGATCGACAACCGCGATTCTTCTCGTGCCGGGGAAGAAGGGTGATGACTCGAATGCCTGGCGAGAATAGTGGGCTCCGTTCGATTAGTTGAGTTCCGGATCGGACAACAGAACCGCTACGCGCATGTCGAGTTCCGTCGGTATCCCAACCCGCTGGTTAAGAGCCCGAACCCGGCCGTGTCGGATGGTGCCGAGTGGTGCCGAACAAGACCGTTTCGGCCACCCGGCGACGTCGCTGGTTGCCTGTTGGTGTCGACAAGTGCCAGCCGGTGTCGTCCTGTCCGAGCCCTATCGGGCTCGCACCTCGCCCGTCGCTGCCGACGACGTCGCCCAAGTGGTCGCAACCATCCTGCGCGACCCCGGGGAGCACGCCGGGAGGGTGTACGAGCTGACCGGACCGCGGGCACTCGACATGACCGAAGTAGCCCAGGAATTCTCCAAGGCACTCGGCCGCACCGTGTCCTACCTGGACGTCCCCCTGCAATGGTGGCGCACAGAGGTACTCGCACACGCCAGCCTGCCGCAGCACACCGAACAACACATCGCAACCATGGCCCAGCTGCACCGCGCGAACCGATACGACAGAGCAACCCTCGACGTCGAGCGCATCAACGGAAAACGGCCCCAGACGGTCGAGGAGTTCGTCACCGCTCGCAAGGACTTCTACCTCGGCTGACTCGGGTCTGCCCTTTTCGGCTGTGCGCTTACCGATCACAGCGTGCTACTGCCCAGTCTGCTGATCATCGATTCGCCCCGCAAAGGAATTGGGCGAACGGAAACGGCCGACCAGAAGCTCGCGGAAGAGGTCTATCGCCGCCTCAAACCGTGGGTCAGTCCCTCGAAGGGCGAGCAGTTGATCACCGCTGACAACGACGCCGAACTCGGCGGCGAGAAAGACGTATCGCTCATCCGCCTGCCAGAGAAGGATTCTGCAGTGCCAGGGGTGCCCAACATGGGTGTGGGCACGCGACCAAGGTCGAAGAGCTCGAAGAACCCGACGATGATGAGCAGTAAGGCCTGAACCGCGCGGAGTGAGGTTCCCCCTGCGGATCGGGCACCCTGCTCTTTGGCTTCGGCTTGGGGAAGGATGTGTTTGTGTCTGGTTCGTCGAAGTATCCCGAGAAATTCCGGCAGGAGGCGGTCGCGTTGGCGCGTTCGGTACCTCACCCGATGGCGCAGGTGGCCCGTGAGTTGGGAGTCAATCATGAGACCCTGGGTACCTGGGTAAAGGGCGTCGACCGCGCAAGCACGCGGTCGACTCCGGTAGCGGTGTGGCCTGGATCAGGAACGCGAGTTGTGGCAGTTGCGCAAGCGGGTAGCCGAGTTGGCGAAGGAGATCTGCGGAAGGCGGCCGCCTATTTGCGCGGGAGATGGATGGGTCGTTTACTTGCAGAGGGATGCTGTTACCTGCGTTCCAGGCCAGTTGCGGCTTGTGGCCATTTCCGTAGGAGCATTTCCAGTTCGCTCGATGACCACAGTACGATGTCAGGGCGTTTGGCCGCCCGGTTGTGGTTATCGACCCAGCGGACCGCATCTTGAGTGAATGATCCAGAAGTTGCGACGATGAGGCCTCGTACTGGTTCGCCTTCCCATAGAGGCAGCTTGGCATGAACAAGATCGGCGATCTCGGAGGGGCCTATTCCCCGTTTCGGCCAGTGCTTTGCCTGGACAATGGTGCGCTCGTACCGGTCTGAGACGAGCCCGTCGTTTACGCGGCGGTAGGCCTGGATGTCTCGACCGGCGTCGGCGGCGTTGGTGTTCATCAAACGGGTGATCCGCACATACGAGCCGGATTGCTCAAGGAGGCGTGCGAGCAGTCTTTCGAAGCCGTCTGGATTGATGCGCTCCCAGTCCCACTGCACTTGCGCCGCACGACCAGCAGGTTGTTCGGCCGCAGGCGTTGTGGAGCCTGAGGTGTCGATGTCGACCAGAGCTGGGTCAGCCGCCGTAACCCCCAAGCCTTTCGATGTCTCGTCGGGACTTCCTGGCGGCGGAGCCTGCGTGGCAGCTGTGTCTCCGGACGGCACAACCGCCGCCTGCGACTCCCGAGGACCTGTGAGCGGGTAGTCAGACGAAGATTTCTTCGCTTGGCTACCGTGTCGATCCCGCCCGCCATTCAGTGTCTGTCCTGACTGTTCCGGCCGCTGTCGGCGTTCGTGACGCCAGCGTCGGAAGAGTAAACGGCCCCATGCCGGCAGGATACCCGCTATCAGAACGAAGAAGAGTGCGCCAATCAGAGCGTTGAACCAGGGTGGCGTGCTCGAAGGCGGCCCGTAGGACAAGACTGAGATGACCTCAACCGCCACCCAGCCGACCGTGAACCAGAACAACCAATCGCGGTAGAGCGGCGCGTCGAACAGTCTCCACACCGCGTTCATTCGTTTCGGCAGCGGCGGTGGCGGCTCGGACAATGGAGTCTCTGCGTCGTCGCCCATGCCTGCATCATGCCTCACTGCATCTGCTTAAGCGACCAATGCACTGTCGGCATCGATAGTCGGGGGCGAGTCGTGAGGGTTCGGATGGTCGTGTGAGGCAGGTGCCTGTCGTCGGCGCGTCAGGCACCCACCTACCAGTCTGCCTGGAGTTTCTGGGGCCGCCGTTCCATGACGGCGGGGTCTGACGTGCGGCGCCTTACGGGCGGCTCAGCTGGCCTCGCTGAGCGCGGTCACCCGGCGGTTGTCCACCGCCGACCCGGCCAGCTCTCCGAACTCGCTTCCTTCCCCCACCAGAACTCGGCGACGCCGTCCTCGCCCGAGTCCGCGCCGAACGGCCCCGCCGCTGGATGCCGGCCTGGGCCGCACTTACCGCGCGGGTGTTCGGCTGCGGCTGAACCGATCCCACCGGAGGGAACCCGCTGAGCGAGTTCTCAAACCTGCCGAGCGTGGCAAGTGCCTCGGCGGTGGACCGGGTCAGCATGTCGAGGGCGTGGGCGTGGCGCAGTCCCACTCCGCGTCGTCGTCCTCGGTCACCCACAGCCATGGCCGGGGTGGAACGCTGCCGCGAACCGTCCGGACGGACCCAGCTTGGAACTGCACCGTGGTCCGGCCAGACTGGGTGCCGCTGATCCCGGCGGGAGACGTGCAGCGGATCAGGCCTCGCCGGTTGCCGTCCGGCGTGATCACCAGGTCCCCGGTCCGCAGTTCGCTGGTCTTCAGCCCGCCCGCCTTTCACACCACTGACCAGGGGTTCAGCATCGCCGTTGAGCCTGTGCTGGCCCAGTCACACGATCGGGTCAGGAATTCGCCGTGTCAACTGCCCACCGGCAGCGGCTCGGTCACGGGCCGCCGTACCGTCTGAGGGGAGGTGGGGATGCCGGGGTTCGTCTTGGTGCCCTATGCGGCGCATGGTCATGTGAATCCGATGTTGCCGCTCGCCGCTGAGCTGGTGGCGCGGGGAGCTCGGGTGCGCATGGTTGTCGCGCGACGGTTCGCGGGCCGGGTGGCCGAATCGGGGGCCGTTCCCGTGGTGCCCGAGGTGGACCACGAGGTGCGCGTTCCAGCGAGAGGGGACGTTCTCGCCTGGGCCGGGCAGCCGGGCCTCGTGCTGCGGCGCCATGCCGCGTGGCGTTCCGCGGCGGCGAAGGTGAGTGACGTTCTCATCGCGGAACGCCCGGCTGTCGTGGTGGCCGACCCCAGGGTGCCGTGGGTGCCGCGGTTGTGTGCCAGGTCCGGGATCGGCATGGTGCCGTTCTGGACGACGCACAGTCCGGCGCGGTCGGTGCCCGGCTTGGTCCTGGTGAACAGTTTGCGTGAGTTGCAGCCGCGAGCGCACCGGTTCGGCAGGCGGTTCCGGTTCGTCGGCCCGCTCGTGTCCGCCGGTCCGGCGGAACAGGTGCCGTGGCACCGGGTAGGTGGTGGGCCGTTGTTGCTGGTGTCTCCTGGCACGGTGTTCGCGCGTTCGCCGCGGTTCTTCCGGGCGATCGCCGAGCAGTTCGGTGGCACGGAGTGGTCGGTGGTGATGGCTACCGCGCACACGGCACCCGAGGATCTGGGGCCGTTGCCGGGTAACGTGCTCGCGCGGCGCTGGCTTCCGCAGTTCCAGCTGTTGCGCCATGCCGCGGCCTTCGTCACCCACGCCGGGATGAACTCGGTGCAGGAGGCCATGGTCTGTGGTGTGCCGATGGTGCTGGCCCCCCGAACGCGTGAGCAGCGGGCCACGGCGAAGCGGGTGCGGGAACTCGGGTTGGGTGAACCGATGCCGGAGACCGGTCGTCTCCGGGAAAGCGTCTGCGGATTGGTTTCCAGTGAGCGGGTGCGGTCGGCCGTGACGGAAGTGCGTGAGCGGCTGGCGGTGGTGCGCTCCGGAGCCGCGGCGGCGGACGAGCTACTCCGATTGGTGTGAACGGCGGCGGGGTCATCGCATTGCCGGTCCCGGGCTTCCCATCCGCGCTAGGGTCGGCCATGGCCACACGCGAGGAGAGGAAAGCGCACGGTGACCGAGGGGAAAACGGTGCCACGGCAGCTGTTCAAGCGGCCGCTGTTCGTCAACCGGTCGGCGGAGGTCAGCGCGTTCCAGCAGTGGCACGAACGAGCGGCCGCGGAGAACCGGCCACTGCTCGTGGTGATCTCCGGTGGCGAGGGGATGGGGAAGACCACTCTGGCCACGCACTTGGCGCACCAGATCGCCGGGCACTTTCCCGATGGGCAGCTCGTCTACGAGGTCCACGGCTCCGCGGCACGGTCCGGGGTGACGGCGGATCAGGTTGCCGCCCATTGGCTCCAGCAGTTGGGCGTCGGGGAAGGCGACCTCCCCCGGCAGCCTGCCGAGCGGATCGGCATGTTCCGGTCCCGGCTCGCGGGCAAGCGGATGCTGATGTTGCTCGACGACGTCCACCTCGTGGAGCAGGTCCGTCCACTGCTCGCCGACGCGCCGCGGTCGGCGACGATCGTGACCAGCCGCCATCGGCTCGAGGGCCTGCGCATCGACGAATTCGAGCAGCTGCCCTTGACCGGGTTCGACCGGGACGCGGCCACCGAACTCCTGGTCAGGATCGCCGGGCCGGAGGTCGCGGACCTCGGTGCCGAACTGGTCGACAAGCTGCGCACGGTGTGCGAAGGGCTGCCGCTGGCGCTGTCGGTCGCCGCGCTGCGGCTGGGGCAGCCGGATGAGGATCCGGCGGAGTACATCGAGCGGCTGCTGCACGGGCAGTCGCTGGCCGCACTGGAACAGGACGGGCAACGGCCGGTTGAGCGGGTCTTCGACGCGATGTTCGACGACCTGCCCGGCGACCTCGCGCACGTGTACACGACGTTGAGCCTGCTGCCCGGCCCGGATTTCGGGGTTGCCGCAGCCGCTGCTCTGCTCGAGGAGGACGAAGTCGGCGTCCTGCGTTCCCTGCGGCGGCTGGCCGCTGTCCACGCGCTCGAATCGCTGGGGAGCAAGCGGTTTCGCTATCACAACCTGGTTCGCGAGCACGCCATCGGCAAAGCGCCCGACGGCCGCGATAGCCTGCGCCGCCAAGCGATCTACTGGTACTGGCAGCGAGCCGTGGCACTGGACAAGACCGTGTCCCGGCGGCCGCCGCCGGATCCGGTGCGGGACTGGTACGACCAGATACCCGCCGCCTACGACGGTGAGGGTGCCGCGGCCAGGGCGTGGGCCGAGTTCGCCGTCGAATGGCCGAACCTGCTCGCCGCGGCCCGGGCCGCCGTCGAGTCCCGGGACGGGGACATCGGTGCGCGGTTCCCCATCCCGCTGTGGTTCTTCGGCTATCAGACCGGGCGGCACCTCGCGCTCCTCGACGCCTTCGGCACTGCCTTCCCCCTGGCCGGTGACGACGCGGAACTCCACTGGCAGCTGCATCGCGATCTCGGCGCGCTGCACGAACAGCTCGGCGACCTCGACAGTGCGGCCGGCCACGCCGAGCAGGCGTTGCGCATCGCCGAAGAACGGGAGCACGTCCTCGGCGTTCAGAGTGGTACCGATTGGCTCGCGATCATCTGTGAAGCGCGAGGAGAACTGGCGAACGCGACCGCATGGCGGCAGCGTTCCTGGGAAACGGTCGCTCACCTGCCCGCGGAACTGCGGGAGCGTGCCTACGCCGTGCTGTCCATGCACATTGCCCGCGTCCAGCTGAGACTGGAAGACTTCGACTCGGCGGAGACTGCCGCTCTTCGTGCGATCGGCTACTTCGATGGGACCGAGGAGATCGCGAACCTGGCGCGGGCCCGGGAAACGCTGGGCCTGACTCATCGTGCGCGGGAGCGGTTCGCCGAAGCGGAAAGCCTGCTGACCCAGGTGTTCGGCCAGTACCGCGAGCTGGGAATGAACGCCAAGGCCGCGGACATCGCGGACAGCCTCGCCGAACTCGCGGACCGTCGCGGCGCTGCTGACGAGGCCGAAGCATTCCGTCGGCAGGCACAGCGGCTACGTGAGCCGGACGGACACTAGGTGACGTCGCGACCCGAGAGTCAGCTCGACACCCGGTGCGAGTGATTCGAGCGAACCGCCGGAGGCGAGCCAGCCGTAGATGATCGACGCACCTGTCTCCGGCGGGGCCGAGGAGCGCACCTCCAGCATCTGGCCGGTCCTCGTCGTCACGGTCGTGACATCCGCGTCGAACACGGCGACCAGCGAGCACGCGGGGTTGGCCGCGAACACCGTCGGAAGCCACTCGGCGGCAGGACCGGGAAGGGCTGCCCTCGGGCAGGTGAGCACGGCGGCGTTGCCTCGCAGCGATCCCAGTGGATAGTCCGATGGGCACATGAGGTGGACGTCCGGGGCGGCGTGGGGAGAAGACGGCGTCGTCGGCTCGCTGCCGTGCAGTTCGGCGGGGGAGCGGTCGAGCGTGACCTCGCGGTCGTCGATGCGCACCGAGTACCCGACGAACATCGCGATGGAGCCGGGCGCCGGGACGGCGTCGGTCAGCCCGGTCGTCGGCAAGGTGGGCGAGGGCACCTCACCGGGCGGCTCGGGGAGGGTGAGCACCTCGTAGAACAGGCTGCGCAGTCGTTGAAGCGCCTCGCCCGGTGCGGAGGTCGCCAGCGCGGTGAGGGCCGTGTAGCGATCGGTGTGGTGCGTGTTGATCGCCTCGTCAAGCTGTGCTGGCAAGGCCTCGCGAAGCTCCAGTCGTGGTGCCGCGGCAGCCAGTGCACCGGCCGGGGACTCCGGCGAGATGTCGTTCTCGGCGAACGCGCCCAGGATGACCGGCCTGCCCGCGGCCGCCGAATAGCCGGTGACGGACCCGTGGTCGCCCAGCACGACGTCTGCGGCGATCAGGCCGGTGCGCCAGCCGTCGATCTCGGGCAGGAGGACCAGCCCGGAACGGACGCAGTCGGCCAGCCAGGAGCGGATCTGCCAGGGGCCGTGACCGTGCCAGATGTTGGGGTGCAGGGCGGCCAGCACCTGGTAGGAATCCGCGGGCAGTTCGGTCAGCAGGCGGCGCAGCAGGTCCGGTGCCGTGCCCAGCAGGGACGTGCTACCCCACGTCGAGGCCACCATGACGACCGTTCGGCCGTCCGAGCGCAACAGGCTCCGGTAGCGGTGCCGATGCTCGAGGCCGGCGATGATGCGGTCGAAACAGGGATCCCCGACGACCACCGCCGTGGGCACCGCCGCCGGGGCGACGGCTGCCAGCCGCTGGACCTCGGCTTCGTGGGCGAGTGCGAGCGCCCGCGCGACCGGCTCACCGTCATAGAGCACCCATTGCGGCGAAAGGCCAAAGGTTTCCGGTTTCCGGTTTCCGGTTTCCGGTTTCCGGTTTCCGGTTTCCGGTTTCCGGTTTCCGGTTTCCGGTTTCCGGTTTCCGGTTTCCGGTTTCCGGTTTCCGGGCGAGTATTTATTGTAACCCAGCCCGTGTGAAAGAATGACGAGGGGTGCGGTGATGTCGGTCAGTCCGCCGTGGTGGCTGGCCGAGATCGCGAGGTCGAATCGAGTCTGCTTCGCCTGGTCCCACGGAATCGTGACGATCCGCAGGGACCGCATCATCTCGGTGAGGCCGTCCTGGAAGGGATCCGATCCACTCCAACTCGCCACGAGCTGGACCCGCCGGTCGCTGTCGAAGACGGGCAGCACCTCGAGCAGCCGGGTCAGCGTGGTGACGTTGTGGACGATCACGAGCACTGTCCGTTGTGCCCGCAGAGTGACCCACTGGCCCGCCCTCAGGCCGATGGGCACTTCCACTGGTGCTGATCCGATCATGCCGCCGTCCGTGTCCGCCCGCTCCGCCGCTCAGACCGTAACCCACCGACGACTCGGCCCCGCCGGTCGGCGCCGCGGCCCAGCATTTGACCGCCCGGACAAACGGTGGTCCGGACCAGGCTGGATGGCGTCGTGTTCCAACTCGCCCAGCGCCCGAACAGGCTGGGTTGGGAACCAGCGCCGCGCGCACTCCCGCGACGTCGGTCACCCGGTTAACTTCGTCGCGCTGACCCGCGATGTTGGGCGGCAGCGGCGCCATTGACGACAACCCGCGTGGCGCACCAGACCTGGATTCCCTGGTCAGGCGCTACCTGTGCGTAGCGCGAACGACGGTCACCGGCCAAGCGCGGGTGGTCGCCCAGGCCTCGAACGACGCGGTGGCCGCACACGCACTCCACGGGCTGAGAGGGGGCCGCCATGGTGCGGTCCAGGATCTTGGCGAGTGGTTGCGGTTAGCGGTTGAGGTCCATGCGGTCAGTGCTGCTTCGACGCACCCACAGTGGCGGCGATCACCGCGTTGGCGCGCGGGTCGGATTCGTCGGCTGGGTCGTCGCCCTCGACGGTGCCGCTGTTACCGCAGCGGGCGCGTGCTCGTGCCGTGGTGACGGGAACCCGATCCGCCCGCAGTTGCTGATGGGCAACGCGGATGCGGCGATCAGGCGCTCGGTCTGACGGCTGTCGATCGGGTCCGGCCCACGGCGTACGTGACTGGTGAGGCACAGGGCGCGGCTCAGATTGACCAGACGTTGGCCGAGGTCCTGCCGTGGTTGCTGGAACAGGCGAACGTGATTCACCAGTGCGGCCCTGCCGCGGTCGAGGCGATGCGTCAGCGCGCCGACCAGGTGCCGGACGAACTGGCGTCTTGGTATCGGCCGCTCGGATTCGTGGGTGCGGAGTTGGCGGATGTGTTCGCGCTGACTGAGGTGGTGATCTCACGTAATGGTGCGGGAACGATCGCCGAGTTGACTGCGCTGGGGTTGCCGTCGGTGCTGGTGCCGTCGGCTGGTGGGGAGCAGGCGCACAACGCGCGGCACCTGGTGGACGCTGGTGCCGCGCGGGCGTTGCTCGGCGTGGTGACGCCGGTGGCGTTGTGGGACGCGCTTGCACCGTTGTTGAGCGATCGGGACGCGCGTAGCGCGATGGCTCGGCGCGCTCGTGAGCAGGGCAGGCCCGATGCCGCCGACCAGCTTGTCGAGCGAGTAGTTGAGGCCGCGCACGCAAGTGGCTGCTGACCCGTGCGCCCGGTCGAGCGTCGACCGGTTTCTCGCGGTGGTCAGCGGGGCGGGGCAGGGTGGATGCGGGTCCAGTCGGCGCGGTCGCCGAGCAGGTGGTTGTCGTGGCGCTAGTGCGTGACCGCCGCTGCGGGATCCTGGTCGCGGGGTGTGATGTAGTCGAGGCGGGGCAGGACGTCGTCCAGGAGTTGTTTGCCGTGGGCGATGGCGCGCCACTAGACGTCGCGGACTTCGTCGATGTCGGGCCAGATAGAGAACTTTGCTTCGCCGAGGCCTCGACCCCTGCTGGACGATTCAGCCCGGCCCCGTGCATGGGAACGATCTACATACTGGACGTCAGCAAGGTGGCTTATGTACGAATCAGCCTCGGCGGAATATGTCGCTCTGGGCGACCCCGGGGCTGGCCGCTCGGAATTGGTGCAGCGGTCCTTCTTGTCATAACTGCGTGAGGCTTCTCGCGGTCCGTACGGCAAACTGGACCCCGTGAGTAGCAGGCCCGTGATCGTGGAGCTAGTAGAGCCCGCCGACAGCTCGACCATCGCCCAGTTGGTCGAGCTGGGTGACGCGTCCAAGGACACGCTAGGCATGTTGACGCCGGCAGTGTACGAGGATAGTGCCCACGCAGGGTGTTTGCTGGTGGCGCGACATGCTGGTGAGCCGATCGGGTACGCACTGTTCCGCAAGCTGCGCACGCGAAGCGAGATATCGCTGACTCATCTGTGCGTACGCGCAGACCATCGGCATCGCGGTGTTGCGAAGATGCTCGTGGAGGATCTGAGCGGCCGTCACCATGGGCGCAGCGGCATTCGTGCGAAGTGCCGCGACGACTATCCGGGGATCAATCGGGTATGGCGCAGCCTGGGATTCGACGCTATCGGGTCAGCGACCGGACGTGGCGCGGATAAGGCGCCGATGACCGTATGGTGGCGCGACCACGCCCACCCCAACCTCTTCACACCGCCGGTCGAGGAAGGGCCCGTCCTGGCGGTCGCGATCGACGCGAACGTCCTCCTCGACCTCCATGTTCGCCCGACACGTCCAGAGGCTAGTCGATCTCAAGTGTTGTTGGCTCCGGATCTGCGTGGGCGCCTGGAGATGGTCGTACCCGCCGAGGGCCTGGAGAAGGACGTGGCCCATTGCTCGACGGCGGATCAGAACCCGCTTCTGGCTGCGGCCGCGCTGTACCCTCGACCGTCGGGTGACCCTGTTCGCGCTCAGGCTCTTTTCGCCACCTTGCTGGCAACAGTGGAGGAGAACCTCACCCGGTCATCGTTGACCGAGCAAGACCGGGGTGACCTGTGGCAGTTGGCGCACACGGTGACAGCCGGAGTGAAGGTCTTCGTCACCTGGGACTATCGTCTACGCACAGAGATTGCGCCCATCGTGGTAGCTATTCCTCGCGAGGAACTGACGGGCGTGCGCATTATTTCACCGGACTCGGTCGTCAGATATCTTGACGAACTCGCACATGCCGCGGCTTATCAGCCGAGGTCGCTCGAGGGGAGCCAGTTCAGCACGGAGTTGGCCAGGGTTGACGGGGAGTCCGAACTCCAGGTATTCCTGAATAAAGGCGCCGGAGAGACACGGCGTCAGTTCCGCGAGCGACTTCAATACGTCTCTCGGGTGGCTCAGGCTCGCGAGACCGTGCGCGCATCTGACACCACGCCTGTCGCGCACTACGGCTTCCACTGTGACGGCGGAGTCCTGCGCGTCGAACTGCTGCGAGTCACCGACCATCCGATTGCGCAGACCATGACACGCCGCCTGCTGTGGCTTCTGCGTCAGCAGGCGCGCGATCGCGGCGCGAAGGTGGTCGAGATCGCCGATCCGTACGTGTCGGACGTTGTCGCTCGTGCGGCGGGCCACGAGGCCTATCAACTGCTGAACGACCGGTGGTACGCCTGGGTGATCGACCGCTGTGGCAGCGGGCCGGAGATAAGTGCCGCCATCACTGACGCTCATGCCCTGGTTGGCGTCCCGCCAGCCCAGTTGATCAAACCGCGACTGCCAGCTGTGACTGCCGCTGAGTACGAACGCACGTGGTGGCCAGCCAAGATCACCGACAGTGCGCTTCCCTCGTTCGCTGTCGCGATACAGCCACGCTGGAGCGCCGACCTGCTCGGGGTACCCAGAACGTTGACTGGCCGGGCCACTGAGCTCGCTCTGGGACGGGAGCAGGTCTACTACCGCAGCGGGCACAACAACAGCGTTCTGAAAGCTCCGGCGCGGATCCTCTGGTATATGAGTCACAGTCCAGGAACCGGTCCGGGCAGCTTCATCGGGACTTCTTTGCTCGATGCCACTGAGGTCGACACCCCCGAGAACCTGCATCGAGTATTGGCGCACTACGGCGTCTTCCGACTCGAACACATCCGAGACGCGACGTCGCTTTCAGTCGCGCAGGCTCTGCGGTTCTCCGACACGGAGATTTTTCGCCATCCGGTCTCGTTCCGAGAGTACGGCACCATCCGCGCGGCTCTCGGCGGCCCCAAGTCCATGCAGTCTCCGTGTAACGTGCCGCCCGCGACCTTCGCCGAGGTCTACGCCAGGGGAAGGGGATAGACGCTGGGTTCTGCTCGGCGGGACTCCGCACGGATCCCCCTGGCGCGGAACTGTCAGTGGCGATCACTAAGGTCGCCGAACGTGAGCGCTACAACTGCGGAAGCGGCATCGACATCCGGGCACCGTCCGCTGCTGTTATCCCTTCGGCCACGGTTCGCCGACGCCATCCTCGATGGCATCAAGTCAGTGGAGCTGCGTCGTACGCGTATGGGAGTGCCGGACGGTACGCTCGTCCTCCTCTACGCTTCAGCTCCGGTCATGGCTGTTGTAGGTCTGGCCACTGTTGCCCAACAGGACGTTGACTCACCGGATCGGATCTGGCGGCGCCATCGGCGCGACTTGGGGCTCTCCTGCGGAGAGTTCTATACCTACCTGGAAGGTGCAGACCAGGCCACCGCCTTGACGCTGAAAGACGCGCGTCGCCTTCAAACCGCTGTCGGTTTGCACCTTCTGCGGAGCGAAGCCCCGTTCAATCCGCCGCAGAGCTACCGGTTTCTCAAGCCGGATGATCCCGTCGCTTTGCGCAACCTTGCTCACAATGCGCCGGAGATGCGACCGATCTAGCGTTGCCTGGGACGATCTCACCTGGAGATGACCCACCCCCCTCCGGGTGACCGCAGGAATCGGCCGCCGCGAATGGTGCACCGCCTCCGTCGTGCGTGAGGTGGCCGAGGCGACACGCCTGCCGGCTTCGCCATCGGCGGCGTCGCGCGGAGCAGCGACGTCGTCGACGTTCTGCAAGTCGGTGCGGTAGTGGTGATGGTCGGCACCGTCCTGCTGTGGTCGGACGAGAGCGGCGCTTCGGTCACGCGCCGCTCTCGACACGCCGTCGCCGGGCGGACCGTTCCGGGCCGGCGAAGCTGTCGCCGATCATCGGGGACACCTTGCTCAGCAGCGACCAGTCGATGTCGGTGGGGCCGAGCGCGCTGATGTCGTTGGTGATGCCGCCGCTGATTCCGTCCGGTGCCACGGACACCGCGCGGTGGCGATCGCGTGCGATGGCGACGCGCTGGAGGCGCCCTCGCAATCGAACGTCGTGACTGAGCAGGCACGTTGACGTGACGCTCTGACGACCAGGTGCGTCGGCCAGGACAGCTCCTTTTGTCAGCCGCGGTTGTGGCTGGGGTGAGCTTGGCCTACTTCCGACAACGCCGTACGAGCTGGCCCGCGAAGCTATATGGTGCGGTGCATGTCTGTGACGCCGTCAGGGCCGCATGTCACTCGCCCGGTTGCCGGGCTTGCCTGGTGGCAGGTGATCGGACCCGGGGCCGCTGCGCTGGTCGGGCTGTTCATGCTGACCGTGATCTACCGGTTCGACGGCCTGTCGGAGATCCAGCGCGACCTCGGCTTGTCCGGTCAGAGCCTGCTCCTGATCGGGTTGGTCGCCTACCTGGTCGGGGCGGCGCTCACGGTGCCCGTCGGGCTCCTGCTCGGCGCCCGCTTTCCCACGGCGGTGGGCATCTCCGCGACCTGCTTTCCTGCTCCTGGGCGTCGCGCTGGCCGCCTTCGCCGACGCCAGCGGCCTCCTGATGGCCGGCCGTGCCTTCTCGGGCCTGGTCACGGGCGCCGCCGCCGGTGCGACGGTCGCGCTGATCGTGAAGCTCCGCGAGCGGCGCGGCGTGGTCGCTGGGATGACCGCCGCGCTCGCCGTGCTCGCCCTGGTTCTCGCTCCGGTCATCGGCCAGATGATTTCCGAAGTGGTCGGGTTCCGGGTGGTCCAGCTGGTCGTGATTCCGTTTGTGCTCATCGCGCTCGTCGTCAACGGGGTTATCGGGCTGGTCAGGCTCACCTCGGCCAAGCGCCAGGTACCGCCCGTCCCGAACGGCACGCCGTACCCGTCGGCCGGGTTCACCGGCGACCCGTGGCAATCAGGGCGCGCCTGACGCGTTGATCCGCTGACGGGATGTGGTCGACGATCGCGACTCCGGCCACCACGGCGGGCAGACCAACGCCGGTCAGAGCGGTCTTCTCGACGCATAGCCGCATTTGACGGTCAACTTGGATCGCGCGCCGGGCGAGTTGCCCCATCGGCTTGGGCAACGTGCCTGGCCTGCCCACGGTTGATCCGGATGTATGCCTTGGCCATGATGTCGCTATGGATCTTCTGGGGTCGTTGCCTGCTTTTGTCGTCGCGGTGCTGTTGATCTCGGCCTCTCCGGGGCCGGCGATGGCGTTGATCCTGCGTCGTGCGGCTCTGCGAGGCTTCGGTGGTGCGGTCCCGGCAGTGCTCGGGCTTGAGGCCGGGCTGTACTTGTGGGCGTTGTTCGCCGCCGCCGGGTTGGCGGCGCTGGTCGCCACCTCGCAGATCGCGTTGATCGTCCTGCGTGTCGTCGGCGCCGGATTCCTTGTGTACCTGGGGATCAAGGCCTGGCGTTCGGCATGGCGCATCCGCGGGGATCAGCCTGTACCGGATCCGCGCGACGAATCCGCGGCGGACACCTCGGCGAAGGTCTGGGCGAAGGCGTTCGGCGAGGGCTTGGTGGTCATGCTGGCGAACCCGAAAGCGGCTGCCTTCATGATCGCGTTCTACCCGCAGTTCGTGCCGGCTGATCGGCCGCAGTTCGCCACCACCGCGCTGCTCGCCCTGCTGCAGGTGGCCATCGAGATCGGCCTTTACCTCACGCTGGCGGCGCTGGTCGGCCGCGCCGGCGAATGGTTCCGCCGGTCGGCGGTACGGCGCCGTCTCGACGCCATCAACGGTACTGTCCTGGTAGCACTCGGGGTGCGGATGGCGGCGGAGGGCCGCTGAGCCGCGTCCGGGGGCGGAAATCGGTGGACACCACTCAGCTGGGTGTCGCAAGATCGACTTCATGATCCGAGCTGCCACCGCGAACGACATCGCGGAGCTACGCGCGATGATCCGTGAGCTCGCCGACTACGAACGTGCCGCCGACCAGGCCCGTGCGAGTGACGAGCAGCTTCACGAGGCGCTGTTCGGTGAACATCCCGCGGCGTTCGTGTTGATCGCCGAGGACGACCACACCGGCGAGCCTGTGGGGTATGCGCTGTGGTTCCCGCGATTTTCGACCTGGACCGGGGCGCGCGGGATGCACCTGGAAGACCTCAACGTCCGGTCCCACGCTCGCGGCGGAGGACACGGCAAAGCTTCTGCTGGCCGCTCTTGCCGCGATCTGCCAACGGCACGGCTACGAGGGCTTCGAATGGTGGGTGCTGGCGTGGAATGAGCCGACGATCGAGTTCTACAACTCGCTCGGGGTGGAACTGCTGGACGAGTGGAGGGTGTGCCGGCTGAGCGGGCAGCCGTTGCAGGACCTGGCCGCCCAGGCCCCGGCTTGCGCAGCAGGCACCGGTGTCGTGAGCGGGCCTGTGCTTCCTCCGGTCGGCCGGTGATCCGCGCTCACGCCAGGTTGGCGACGATCGTCACCGGCCTTGACGATCGGCAGATCGCCGAACCTTCCGGCCTTCCCGGATGGTCGCGAGGCCATGTCCTCGCGCATCTCACCGACAACGCGAGGATGTTCGTGAGTCTGGCGGAACACGTTCTGCGTGGACAGCTGGTCGCGGGCTACGACGGTGGCGTGGACGAGCGCAAAGCGATCATCGAGGCCACTGCCGGTCGTAGCGCGGTGGAGCACCGCGCCGAGTTGGCCAGGCACACGACTCGGCTGGAAGGGGTATGGGCTCGTGCCGGTGACGCGGACTGGACGCGCCCGGTCACCTTCCACAATGCCGACCTTGCCGCGACCGTCTATTGCCGCTGGCGTGAGGTGTGGATTCACCTGGTCGATCTGGCGGTCGGTGTCGGGCCGGACGACTGGCCGGAAGCTCTGGCCTGCCACGCCATCGATTTCCTGCTCAGCCGACTCCCGTCCGGTACGTGCCTGCGCGCAGTGGACGGACAGCACCGCTGGTCCGTCGGCGATGGGACCGGCATCGTGGTCACCGGGCGGGTGCGTGACCTCGCGGCCTGGCTGGCCGGGCGTACGCCGACCCTGCTCCCGCTGGCGGCGGAGGGCTTGCCCGATCTCGGCCCGTGGTCGCCCCGCCCGCCGCCGCGGTCGGGCCGCACGTGACAACTTTCCGGAAGCCGCGTACTACTCGCCGGTGGTCCCGCGGGATCAGGGCTGCGGCCAGCCGCGGTAGAGGTCGCTGCGGCGGCGCCGGTCGCGGAAGGTCGGCGCCGCACCGCTTTCCCGGTTGGTGGTGAGCAGGTCGAGGTCGACCACGGCCCGGACGACGGACTCGGTGTTGGCTGTGGCTTCGCCGATGACACCGCTCGCCGGGAAGATCGCGTCACAAGGACTGAGAATCGAACTCCTGGCCCAGCCGGTGGGCAGCGGCGCGCCCGGGCGTCCGCCGGTGCAGGCGTGGACGACGTAGACCTGGTTCTCGATGGCGCGGGCGTGGGCGCTGTGCCGGACACGCCAGAAACCGTGCTCGGTGAAGGTGTACGACGGGCAGAGAATGATCTCCGCACCCTGATGGGCCAGGGTGGTGGCGCACTCGGGGATTTCCGCCTCGTAGCAGATGTTGAAGCCGACCCGCGCGAACGGCAGGTCGATCACCTCCATGCCGTCTCCTTCCGCGGTGGACCACGTCGCCTCTGCGGGGAAGATGTGGGTTTTGGCATGACGGATCACCTGCCCGTCGGGCGTGAACAAGTGTGCGACGTTGAGGTACGCGGAGCCGTGCGGCACCAGTTGCGAGCCGCCCACGATGTGCTGGCCTCGCTCGACCGCCAGGCGGGTGAACAGCTCCACGTAGTCGTCGGAAAACTTCGCGATCAGCCCCAGCTCGCTCGCCGGCAGACGTCGCCAGCCCGGCAATGTCGTCAGCAGCTCGACCGTGCAGAGCTCAGGAAACACCACGAGATCCGCGCCGTGGCAGGCCGCTACCAGGTCGGTGACGTGGGTGGCGAACTCGGAGAAGTCCGTGATCGGCCGGACCGCGAAGTTCACCGCGGCGAGCGAGACGTGCCGGGACATGAGGAAGTCCTTTCTTCGTCGCGGCAGGGTCAGTCCAGCAGACCGCACTCGATCAGCGCGCTCCGGATGACGTCGGTTTCGATCTCATCGGCTTCCACCAGTGGAAGCCGCAGGCCACCGACGCGATGCCCGAGCAGGTTGAGAGCTGCCTTGACCGGGATCGGGTTGGTCGTCACCGCCAGCGCCCGGTACAACGGCTGCAACCGGGCGTCGATCTCCGCGCGGAGGCCGGGCTCGTCGACCATGCGCCGCATCAGCGGCCCCGCCACCTGACTGCCGACCAGAATGCCGCCGCACCCGCCGAGGTCGAGTGTGCGGGCGAAAGCATCGTCATTGCCGGCGTAGACACCCAGTCCGTCAACGAGGGCGAGATTGGCGTTGTTTGCCTGCTTGACGTAGTCGATGTGCTCGATCTGCGCGAGTTCGGCGAGCAAGTCGTTCGGCAGGTCGATACCGGTACGGGCCGGGATGTTGTACACCACGACGGGCTTGCCCGCGGCCTTGGCGATCTCCGCGTAGTGCCGGACCAGGCCGCGCCGGTTCGGCCGGTTGTAGTACGGCGCCACGGACAGCACCGCGTCCGCGCCCAACTCGATCGCGCGCTCGGTCATCATGCAGGCCTGCGCGGTGTTGTTCGAACCGGTGGAGGCGATCACGCTCGTCGCGGCAGGCCGCTCGGCACACGCCAGTTCGATCAGCCGAAGGTGCTCGGTGTTGCTGAGCGTGGAAGGCTCACCCGTGGTCGCGGCGACCACTACACCATCTGACCCGTTCGCCAGCACGTGGCGCAATAACGACACGAATGAATGCTCGTCCACCCGCAAATCGTCGTCGAAGGGAGTCACGATCGCCGTCAGCACCGATCCCAGCGACGGGGAGTCCACATTGACATCCACAAGATCACCTCCATCGTCTGCCAGCACAAGATTCCCGACGACCAGAAACGTGTCAACCGGGAAATCGACGCCTGCACGATGTCGAAGTGGCATCTGAGGGTGACTGTGGATTGGACCTGTGCGGTGCCGCCTTCCAGGTGCACGCTCGGGCAGAGCCGTCGGCCCACCGATGAGGACGGTCCACTGTGTACACACCCGACCATTTCGCCCCCGATGAGGACGGTGTCCACGAACTGCTGGCCCAGCACGGAGCCGACGATCTGGTCACCGCCACACCCGGCGGCCTGGTCGCCACGATGCTGCCGTTCGTCTACGACCGGAACGGAACTCCTTGCTGGGGCACCCCGCCAGAAACAACGAGCACTGACACCAGCCGGCGCTCGGCGAGGCGTTGGTCATCGTCCGCGGTCCCGACTCCTACATCACGCCGTCCTGGTACGCCTCGAAGGCCGAGCACGGGCGAGTGGTGCCCCACCTGGAACTACATGACCGCACATGTGTACGGCACCCTGACCGTGCACGATGATTCCGACTGGGTCGCCGACGTGGTACGCCGCCTCACCGATCGCCATGAAGTCGCTCGGCCGTCTGCCTGGTCGGTCGACGACGCACCGGAGAAGTTCTTCCGAAGGCAGCTGCAGGCCATTGTGGGCGTATAGGTGACTATCACACGCATCGAGGCCAAGTTCAAGCTCAGCCAGAACCGCCCGGCCGCCGACATCGACGGCGTTATCACCGGACTCCGGCGCTCCGGCGACGAAGTTGGTGCGAGCGCGGTCGAAACCCACCGCCCCTGAGAAATTCGCAGCGGCTCGCGCGTCGGTTGATCGTTTTGGGCAGAGCCGCGTAGCGTGTGGCGATGGGTACGGTCCCGGTGACCATCAACTGTTGGGAAATCGAGTGCTGCGGCGAGCCGTTTTCTGTCGGTGACCGAGTCACCTGGCGGCTGACGTGGGCCCCTGAGGCCAAGTTGCCCGACGAACTCTTCGTAACGCTGGACGCGACCGTCGAAACGGTGCCGGTGACCAATCTTCCCCGCGGTGATCAACCTGCGGTAAGGCGCTACCAGCGCTTCGTCCGGGCCGGTCAGATCCAGGCCACCTGGAGCGGAAGTGGTTCGCTGTCCGGGCACATGACCCTGCGAGGAGTGTTGCTGGCTACGTGGCACGGTGGCGGCCTGGAACCCACCTCGCCGTCAGTGTCCGGATTCGTTCACCGAATCCGGACACTCCGGCAGCGAATGCAGATCAGTGCGGGCCGCCCGCGCCGCCGGGAAGCACTGGTCGCAGGCAGCGAACTCATCGACATGCCCGACTGCCCGCACACGTTCGACGACTTCGGCGATCGAGCGGACTCCGGTGTCGTGGTCGATCTGAAGGTGGTCGCACCGCCGGTGTGACCAGGCAGTTTGCGGTGCGGGTCGCATGTGACACGACGCGGCCGGATCGCGAAGTTTGCCGCCAGACAACCATTGCCGAATGACAAATGTTAGCGTGTGCCTTTGGCGGGAGGCTGATGGCCACACAGGGATCGCCAGACCCACTGGCGCGCATGGACGACACCACCAAGGCGGTGGCCGCGCTGCGCGAGGTCGCCGCCGCGGAGGAACCTCTGGACGACGTTCTGACCCGGGTTGCCACTGCTGCGGCCCAGGCGATTCCGGACGCGGAGGCGGCGACTATCACCGTGCTGACCAGTGGTGAGCCGCGCACCGTCGCAATCGCCGAAGAGCTGATCCTGGCCATCGACAATGCCCAATACGCCGCAGGTCGCGGCCCCAGTCTGCGCGCGGCGACAGTCAGGCGATCTGTGCGGTCGACAGCGTCAGGAGATGGGCTGCGATGGCCGGAATTCGTGGCCGCCGCTCGCCAGGCCGGCATAAGGGCATGCGTATCGGTGCCTCTCCTGTCGGCGTCTGACACAGCGTCACCACGTCGCGGTGAGGACCGGGAATCGCTGGGGGCGCTCAACGTCTACAGCCTTTCTGCGACCGCGTTTGATCCCCTTGACGAACAGCTGACCTGGGTGTTCACCACGGCGGCCAGCCACGCGCTGCGTGAGACTCGCCGCTGGCAACGAGCCCGTGACCAGGTCGCCAACCTGCGGACCGCGTTGTCCACCGGCGCTGACATCGAGCAGGCCAGGGGAGCGCTGATGGCCGTTCACAGCTGCACCGCGGACGAGGCCTTCGTCAGGCTTGTCGAGCACTCCCGGCATCAGAACGTCATGCTGCACGAGATCGCCCGGAGATTCCTGCTTTTCCTGCAGCAGCAGCGGTCGGGCTAGTTCTGCTGGCGTCCGTGCCAGTCGAGGCAGACGATCATGGAGTCGTCTTCGGCGGGGCTGGTGGAGACCCGGTGGGTGGCGAGTTGTTCGAGTACCGCTCGGGGTACCTGGGTGGCGGGCAGGAGGCTGGTGGCTTTGATGGCGCGGGCGAGCGCGCGCTGGCCGTAGCGTTCCCCAGCGGGGGAGGCGACGTCGTAGACGCCGTCGGTGACGAAGATCAGCCGGTCGCCGGGGATGACCTGGAAGGTTTCGGTGACGTAGGGCGTGTCGTCGAACATGCCGAGGGGCAGTTGGGCGTCGAAGGTGATGGGGTCGACGGTGCCGTCGCGCAGGCGCCACAGCTTGGGGGAGCCGGCGTCGACCACTTCGACGTTGCCGGTGGTCAGGTCGAAGCGCAGCAGGAGGGTGGAGACGTGCTGGCGGCCGGCGTGCTGGCCGTAGATGGCCTGGTCGGCGAGCGCGGCTTGGTCGGTGAGCGGGACGCCGGCGCGGCGGGCGTTGCGCAGTGCGTTGATGGCCAGGTTGGTGAGCAGGGCGGCGTCGATGCCTTCGCCCATGCCGTTGGTGACGGTGAGGACGAGGTGGTTGGCGGAGGTGGACCAGTCGAAGTTGTCGCCGTAGATGGCGTAGGCGGGTTCGAGCTGGGCGCCGAGGCTGTATTCGGTGCGGGCGCAGGCGCGGGCGGGGAGCAGTTGCCACTGCATCTCGGCGGCGAGGGTGAGCCGTTCCGCGCGGCGGGCTTGCAGGTAGAGGTCGGTGTCGCGTTCAGCGACGATGATCTCGTGGGCGAGCACGTCGGCGATCTGCTTGAGGTCGTCGAGGGTGATCGGGTCCGGGGCCGTTCGCAGGCCGAGGGACAGCACGCCGATGCGGTCGCCGCGGGTGGTGACCGGTACGTGCACCGTCACCCCGCCACCGGCGAGATCCTCGACGAAGGGTTCCTGGGTGCCGAACGCACGGCCCGGCGCGCTGGCGTTTACCGTTAACGGCTCGGTGGTATACGGCAGCACCGCCACCGGTTGCAGCATGGTCAGCGCGTAGTCGGCCATGAGCAGGTCGACCGGATCGGCGCCGAAAGTGCGGAACAATTCCGCGCGCGCGAGTTCGAGCAGCGCGTGTGGTTCGGCTGTACGCAGGACACGTTCGATGTCGGAGCGTCTGTCCCCCGCCTGTGCGGTCACGGGTGCCCTACCTTCTTGAAGCTGACAGCGAAGCGAATGGATGCGAGAGTGACAAGGTGAACCGGATTCGTTCGCACCCGGACCCTGAGGAACTGCTCCATGTTCTCACCGAGGTCGTGGAGCAGGTCGAGGTGATCTGGGAACGGAGCCGGTCGACCTCGCCCGCCCCGTTGTCGGTGTCCCAGTTGCGGGCGATGTTCGTGCTGGAAACCGCCGAGTACCTGAACGTGCGGGACCTCGCGACGGCGCTGAACTCCAGCCCGCCGTCGGTGAGCAGGCTGTGCGACCGGTTGCAGGCCGTCGGTTTCCTGGACCGGTCTTCGAGTAGCGTCAGCCGGCGTGAGGTCGAACTGCGCCTGAGTGACCGCGGCCGGCAGTACCTGGTGGAACTGCGGGAACGGCGCACCGCGCACCTGCGCGATGTCATCGGCGCGTTGCCCGCGACGACCCGGTCGCAGCTGGCCGGAGGGCTGGCGCGCCTGCGCGACGCGGCGGTGAAGCACAACCGTCCGCCTGGCGCCCAGCACGAGACCGATACGCGGTCGGCCTAGCTCGACTCGGCCCATCCACCACTTCCCAGCACACCCCGGTCGGCCCGGCATGGTCGTGTTAACGTTTGTCGCACGACAATAGTTCAACGCGTCATAGTGGTGGTCGGGGAGGTGCCGGGATGGCTAGCGGGCAGGCGGCGGAGCGTGAGTTGCTCGTCGCGGTACTGACCAGTCGCGAGGTCGAAGTGGTGAACGGCTGGCTGGAGAGCCAGCGCGACTTGATCGCCACTGGCACGGTGCCGAGCCAGAAGGAACTGCGGGACGAGGCGCTCACCCTGGTCGAGGCGCTGCGTGAGGGCCTGCGGACCGGGCTCGCCGTCGAGGACATCGTGCTCCGGCACGAGCCGTTGCGCGACGCGGTCACCCGGCTGTCGACGCGGCGGGCACGCGGCGGCGTGCCGGCGACCTCGATCGCGCTCGGGATGCTCTCGCTCAAGGAAGCCATCCTCGGCGTGGCGGAATCCGAGACCACCGACACGCGGCTGCTCTACGGGGTCGCGCGCATGGTCAGCGGTCTCCTCGACGCCGCGGGCGCGCTCACCTTCGCGACCTACGTCGAGGGCCGCGAGGAGATCATCCGTACCCAGCACCAGCAGATGCTGGAGCTGTCCACCCCGGTGGTACTGCTGTGGCCGCGGGTCCTCGCGGTGCCGTTGATCGGCACGCTCGACAGTGCCCGCACCCAGCTGGTGATGAACAGTGTGCTGGAGACCATCCGGTCCACCGAGGCCCTCGTCGCGATCATCGACATCACCGGGGTGCCCACGGTGGACACCGCGGTGGCGCACCACCTGCTGCAGACCGTGAGCGCGGTGCGGCTGATGGGCGCGGAGTGCTTCATCAGCGGTATCCGCCCCACGATCGCCCAGACGATCACCCAGCTGGGCATCGACCTGTCCACCATCACCACCCGGGCCACGCTCGCCGACGCGCTCGCCGAGGCCATCCGGCTCATCGACGCCGAGTCGCCGGTGCCGGACCTCGTGCGTGGCGGGAGCACCGAATGACTCCGGACGAGCTGCCGAAGTCTGCCGGTGTGCCGATCATCCGGCTCGGCGACATCCTGCTCACCGGACTGCTCGACGACCTCGACGACAAGACCGCGCTGCTGTTCACCGAGGAACTCACCGAGCGCATCGCCACCGAGCGGGCGCGGGGCGTCGTGATCGATATTTCGCGGCTGGAGATCATCGACTCGTTCGTCGCGCGGGTGCTGACCGAACTGGCCGGGACCGGGCGGCTGCTCGGGGCGGAGATCATCGTCGCCGGGATGCGGCCCGCGGTCGCGATCACGTTGTGCGGTCTCGGGCTCGGACTGACCGGGGTGCAGACCGCGCTGAACGCCGAACAGGCCATGGCCAGACTCGGGTGGCGCCAGACCGCTGTCCACGCACGCGGGCGGCGGCCCCATGCTCTCCGGTGACGCGCCTACGCGCCAGAGCACCGGCACGGTGCAGCCGGTGTCGGCCGAAGCTGATCTGCTGGCGGCCCGGCACGCCGTGCGGGCAGCGGCCCTCGCGGCCGGGTTCGACCTCATCGGCCAGACCAAGATCGTGACCGCGGCCAGTGAACTCACCCGCAACGCCTACATCCACGGCGGTGGCGGCACGCTGAGCATCGAGCCGGTCACCGGCCATGACGGCAGGCGCGGCCTGCGCCTGGTGATGGCCGACGACGGTCCCGGCATCGCGGATGTGGCCGCCGCGCTCGCCGACGGGTTCAGCACCGGCGCCGGCCTCGGGCACGGGCTCGGCGGCACCCGGCGGCTGGTGGACGAGTTCGGCATCGACACCGAATCCGGCCGCGGCACCACCGTCACCGTCGTGCGATGGGTGTGATGAACGCGCCGGGTACCACCCAGATCCCGGTCGACCACGTCAGCGCCGCGCACGTGGCGGCGCGGACCGCGCGGACCGCCGCCACGGTCATCGGGTTGCCCGGCCCGCTGCCGGACCGGGCCGCCGTCGTCGCCTCGGAACTGGCCAGCAATCTCGACAAGCACGCCTGGGACGGCGCGGTGTACGTCCAGCCACTGCTGCTCGGCACCGGCATCGACGTCACCGCCGTCGACCGGGGCCCCGGCATGGCCGATCCCGACCGCTGCCTCACCGACGGCCACACCACGACCGGCACCCTCGGCGTCGGGCTCGGCGCGGTCCGCCGGATGGCCACCGAGTTCGTCATCAGCTCGGCCCCCGGAGACGGGACGCTGGTCAGCGCCCGCCTGCGCGCCCCGAACGACCCAGCCCGTGCCCGGCTCGACCTCGGTCACTTCGTGCTCCCCGCCGAAGGCGAAGTACGCAGCGGGGACCTGGCCGCCGCAGCCGAAACCGCGACGGGGGAGTGGACCCTGCTGCTCGCCGACGGCCTCGGCCACGGCGCACCCGCCGCCGACGCCGCGGCCGCCGCCGAACAGGCATTCCGGCGCGATCCCGCCCGCCCGCTCCCGGTACTGATGAGCGCACTGCACACCGAGTTGCGCCACACCCGCGGCGCGGCCGTCGTGCTGGCCCGGCTCAGCTCTCGTGGGGTGAGCTTCTGCGGCACCGGCAACATCAGCGGCGTCGTGCTGACCGGCACGCGCAACCACCACCTGCTGAGCGCACCGGGCGTCGTCGGTCTGCGGGCAGGCAGGCCGCACCAGCACGACGTGCCCGCACTCCCCGGAAGCACCCTCGTCCTGCACACCGACGGCCTCGACCATCACTGGCTGCTCGGCCCGCCCGCACCACCGCACCCGTCCGCGCAACTCGTGGCCGCCCGGCTGCTGCGGGACCACCGCGTGCCCGCCGACGACGCCGGCGTGCTCGTCGCCCGCCTTCCCGAGTCGTTGCCATGACCCGCGCGCTGCACCAGCTCCAGGCCCAGCTCCGCGCCTGGTGCGACGAACACGGCGTTCCAGTGGAACAGCGCGGGCGACTCGTCGTCGCCGCCACCACCCTCATCCGGTCGTCCGGCACCCGCGCCCCCGCTGTCCTCGGCACCGTCCACAATGAACTCGACGGAGTCCCGACGCTCGAAGTGGCGCTACGCCTGGACAGCGTCCCCGTTCCTCAGCCGCTGGACTTGCCCCTGCCGGCCGAGATCGACGCCGACGGCCGGGCGGTCTGGCGGCTCCCCAGCACACCCGCCCACGCACGTCACGCCGACCCGGACACCGACCCGGCCGAACAGGAGCTACGCGCAGCGCTCGCCCACGTCGACACCCTGGAATGCGAACACCAGGAACTGAAGAACGAACTGGCGGAAACGAACACCGGTGTCCTGGCCATGTACGTGGAATCCGAGGAACGCGACGAGCAACTCCGCCGCGCTCACGCCGTGATCTTCCGTGAACTGGAGGACGCGCTGCGCCCGCCCGCACCGGAAGTGCCCGGACTCGAATTCGGTGTGCGGTACCAGCCCGCCGAAGCCGACTCACCCACCGGCGGCGACCTCTACGACTGGTTCCTCTTACCCGACGGCACCCTCCACGTCACTGTGGTCGACGCGGTCGGTCATGGAGTCGTGTGCACCCGCACCGCCGTCACCGTCTCCCATACGCTGCGCACCCTCGCCCTCGAAGGCCATCCACTCGACGTGCTGATCCGCCGCACCTCCGAGATCAACCCCGGCCTGATGGCTACCGTCCTGCTCGCCCGCCTCGACCCGCGCACCGGAGAACTCCGCCTCGCCAACGGTGGACACCCACGCGCCCTGCTCGTCCGTGGCGACGGCAGCGAAACCGCCTACCTTCCCGTGGATGGCCGCGGAGTCGGCTTCCCCAAACCGGGCAGCGCAGGGATCCGCGAGGAACGGCTACACTCCGGCGACGTACTCCTGCTCTACACCGACGGCCTGATCGAAAGCCGCGGCGGCGAAGACCAAGGCGAAACCCGCCTCATCACCGCGGCCCAACGACACCACCGCGCACCGGCGAACACCATGACCGCCGACATCGTCCGCGACATGCACGACATCGTCCGTCACCGCGACGACACCCTGATCCTCGCCCTGCGCTACCTCCCCCCGGCTTCCGGACATCCCGGCCTGTGACCAGGGGACAGCTTGATCGTCTACAGTGGACCTTCTGCGCCGCGTCCGGCGCAGGTCGAGTATCAGGTCGGCTTGGTGGTCGGTGCGCGGCCTCTGGCGGTCGGCGACCCGCGGTTCCGCAAGGGGGCGCGCGTAACCTGGAGTTCTTGGCGGCGTCCGCTCAGGGATGGCCGCGCCGGTCCGAGACGGTCGGTGTCCCGGGGACAGGAGAGCCGGATCGTGAGGACCGGCGATGGCGAAGGGCTGCACGTCCGCGTCGGTGAGAGCGCGGGGTGCAATGTGTTGCGCGTCGCCGGGACCCTGGGAGTCGGCGGGTATCCGCGGCTACGTGATCTGATGCTGAAATGCTCGGCGGATCAGCCGTCGGCAGTGATCGTGGTGGTTGAGGAACTCCGCGTGACCACCGCCAGTTTGCTGAACGTCTTCGCCCAGGTTGCGATGCGGTTGTCCCACTGGCCGGGCGTGCCAGTGCTGCTGGTCGCGCAGAGCAGCGCGGCACGCCGAATACTCGAGCGCCCACCGGTGGCCCGATTCGTCCTGGTCTATCCGTCGGTGGAGCAGGCGGTACGCGGTGCTGCCGCCGGGCCGCGGCAGTGCCACGCGAAGATCACGCTGCTCCGGCTACCCGGCACGGCTCGGCGGGCCCGGGACCACGTCAGGCTGGTGTGCGAGCATTGGATGCCGGGCAACGGGATCGTGGGCGACGCCGTGCTGGTGGCCAACGAACTGGTGGAGAACGTGCTTACCCACACTCTGTCGGAGCCGTCCTTGCGACTGGAATTGCGCCGGAAACGGTTCAGCGTCGCGGTCAGCGACCTCTCACCTGTGCAGGCCCGGATACGGGAAGGCGGTGGTGGGCACCGCGGCGGACTAGGTTCGCTGCTGGTTGCCCAACTGGCCACGGCTTGGGGTAGCAATCCGGCGATGTCCGGCGGCAAGGTCGTCTGGGCAGTCCTGGACCGACCCGCCGATGACCACGTTCGAGCCCTTCAGCCCCACCGGTTGACCTTCGCAGGCATCAAACGCCGACCACGTCGCGGTGGGTGTCCAGCCACGAGATTCAGGTAATGCAGACGTGAGTGAGGTGGGGTGTCGATTGTGGCCGCGAGCGAAATCGTCATCACCACACGCGTCCGTGACGATGTGCTGATCGCCTACCTGTGCGGAGATGTCGATCAGATCTCCGCGCCTGTCGTGGCCGCGTTTGTGCGTGAGCGGATCAACGCGCACGAGGATTTTGTGCTGGATCTGCGTGGTATCGGGTTTCTCGGTGCGGCGGGATTGGCCGTTCTGTTGCGGATGGCGACGGCCTCCGCCGAGCAAGGTGTCGCGTGGGCAGTGGTGGCCAGGGGACCGGTGGTCAATCGCGCGATCGCCAGGACCGGGTTGAGCAGCGTGCTACCCACTCACCCGACGCTCCGCCTCGCGCTGAGTGCACTGATGGACCCGGGGCACAGCTGATTTTGGTGAAGAAGCGTGCTGGGCTGCCCGGCTTCGCGGTCAAGCGACGATGCTTGCCGTTCAGCCGGTTTCCGGTCTGGTGAGGGCTTGCCACACCATCACGGCGGCCCGCAGGGCATCCGCATCTGCCCGTAGCTGACGGTGGCCGCTCGGCCAGCGCCTGCCCGATGTGCTCGACCAGTGCCAGTGCCAGCTCGCGCAGTTTGATGTTGAAGTCCTGGCTCGCCCGCCGCAGCACCGCCCAGGCCTCGTCGACATTCGCAGCGCCGCAGCATCATGATCGCGCCTTTGGCCTGCTCGATGACCGCCCGCGAGGCCAGCGCGTCCAGTATCTGCTCCACGTCGTCGGCGTTGCGATCGGCGATGGTCGCGATGGTGATCGCGCTGACGACCAGCCGTTTGTGTCGGGCCAGCACTGCGAGTGTGCGGTGGTCGGCCGAGCCGTCGAGGTTCTGCTCGGGCAGCTGCGCGCGCACCGCGTCCAAGGTCAGGTGCGGCCAGCGCGGATCAGCTCACAGGGCGGCCGTGGCCACCGGCTCCTCCCCGGCGGCGGCCAGCAGCGGTGGCCCCAGAGATGTCCGGTGGTGATCGGTGGCAGCACGGCGCCCACCCCTGTCGCCGCCAGTACCTGCAACCGGCCGCCACCCCGCTTCGGCGACGGGTGGGCGACGCTGATCGCCGTTCCCAGCTCACCCGGCAGGTCCCGCCGCAAACCGGACAGCACGTTGTCCAGTAACGCCGTCAACGGCGTCTCGACGCCATTCCCTGGCTGGATGAAGCCATCCGATCCTCTCAACCGGGCCGAACCACACGACCCCAGCGCATCACCAGAGTTGACGGACTCGATGACCACATCGACACCGAGCCTGCCACAAGAACGCACCTCACCGCTGAAGACGCTAGTAGCAGGTCTGGGAAGCGTGCTTTCTGATCTGGCCCCTCTGTGACGGTAGGCACGGCGGCCGGACAATCCTCAACAATTCGTCGCTGGCGTTCCGTTATTTTCCGCCAGCAATTTCGAAGGCGTTTTCGGCGAGCCGCTTCCAGTACGGCCCGCCGCCGTTTCGTACTGAGCCATCTCCGGTACGCGGCCGCCACGTTTGGGAAAACCGCAAGCCCGGGTACCCGCCATCCCAGGCCCCGCTACCGGCGTGGGCCGTGGACTGCGCGAGGGGTGAATGCCGATGGTCACTGAGCCGTCGAGCGAGGAACACGCTGCACCGCTGGAAAACGTCTGTGACCTGGAGGTCACCGCCAACTGGGAAGTCCGGCAACAAGTCCGGGAACTGCTCTCCCACACCGCCGGCCTCCTGGAGGACGACGCGGTGCTGGTGACCGAGGAACTGATCAGCAATGCCCACTGCCACGGCACCGCACCGCGCCGGTGCCGGCTCGGCCTGCTCGATAACGGCCGATGCCTGCGCATCGAGGTCGAGGACACCGCGCCCGAACAGCCGAAGATCCGGACCCCGGACCGGACCGGTGGCCGGGGCCTGATACTGGTCGACCGACTGGCCTCGTCCTGGGGAGTCCGCAACCACCCGCACCACAAAACCGTGTGGGCCGAATTGACCCTGGACCAGCCCGGCAGCAGCGGCCACGCCCCGCATCTGACGCCGGCGTCGAACTGGTCCCGGCCCGGCTCCCAGCACAGCTCGCAGGAGAAGGGAGAGGACGGTGGCACCACGAGTTGAGACCGAACCGCCCGCCCAGCGGCTGCACATCAACCACCATGCTCAGGCGGGCGCCCTTGTGGTCGCGGTCTCTGGGGACGTCGACTCGCAGACCGCGCCAGCCCTGCGTGACGCGCTGCTCGCCGCCGGCGGGCACCCGAGCCTTCGCCCGTGCATCGTGGACCTGACCGCGGTCACGTTCCTGAGCGCTGCCGGGCTCACCAGCCTGCTCGACGCCACCCTGCACGCTCGCCCCGGCGGCGAGCCGCGCATTGTCGTCAACGGCACCAGCCCGGTGATCCGGCCCATCGAGATCACCGGGCTCGACGAGGAACTGAAGCTGTACCATTCCATCGACGAAGCAGTCAGCTCGCCGAACGACCCTTAACCCAGGGGGAGGCCTAACACATCGGGACCCAGCTACACCGAAGCGTGGCGACAGGTGGAGTTCCCATCCGGTCCGAACACGGCGAACCACGCTGGATCCCGCCACTCCGATCTGCTCGGCCCCGGGAGGCTGAGGTGCGTCGCGCAAGTCAGTGGACGGCGACGGGTGTACGGGTTTCGCGAGCGGGTAACCGGTGTGCACGGTGCGGTGGCGACCCGGGACGCTGCCCGCCGTAGGGTCCCGTTGTCCAAACCACGGGCGCGTGGAGCTGGCGCGGGGGTGTCTTGGCGGCAAATGCGGGCGTCCCCGCGCTCCACGGCGAGCCAAGACGACGTGGTGGTGCTCGCGATGCATCTTCCCGGCAGCTGTCCAACCCACAGCGGCGACGGAGCGCAGCCACTACAGTTGACCACAGACGACGACCAGGCCGTGCGCCGAGCAGACTGCCCGTCGTGCGAGCGGGCGTCGCCGTTTACCGGTCCCCAACCCGTGAACGAGGCCCGCGATGTTCAGCCCCGACCCCGTCGGTGTGGTCACCGACAACGCCGGTGGTGTCGTGCTCACCTTCACCGGCGATATCGTCCTGGTTACTGCTCCAGCCGCGGACGTCTTGGCCGGCCAGGCACACGACCGGGCCGCTACCAGCACGCGGAAGCTGCTCGTGATCGACTTGCGCGAGGTCACCTTCCTGGCCTCGGTCGGCACGACGGTGCTCATGATCCACCGCCGCAGGGCCGGGCGGACCGGTGTGAAGATCACCGTCGTCGCCAACACCCCGCGCGTTACTCGCGTACTCGATCTCAGCGGTCTCACCAGCCACTTCCGCGTCCACGCCGACCTCGAAACCGCACTCGCCCCCTGAACCGGTGGAGATGGCTGTGGAGATCGGCACCTTCGACAACATCAACGTCACGGACCTCGCCGAGGTACGTCGCTGGATCCGCTCCTGGCTGCCGCGTTCGGACGAGCAGTTCGTCACCGACGCGGTTGTCGTGGCCAACGAACTGGTGACCAACGCCCTGCAGCACACCACCACCTCCTGCGCCATCCGGCTGACCTGGCACGAACGCCAGCTGCGCATCGACGTCGACGACGACTCCCCGGTCCAAGCCAGGCCGAGAACACCCGACGTCCACGGGGGACGGGGACTGCACCTCGTTGCCGCACTGGCCCACAGCTGGGGACAACACCTGCACCCGTGGGGCAAAACGGTCTGGGCGCTGCTCACCGCGCCGGCACCGAGGGAAACCGGCTGCCAGGTGCCCAACCCCCGGCGACCGACCTGACCGCCGGGCAAGTTCGTGCGCGCTGGCCGCTGACCTGCGGTACGGCGAGATCAGGTAGTCGCCCTCCGGTCGGGCAGTAAATCTATGGTGGCGACGGTAGACATTCGGTGCTGGATGTGTGTAGCCTCGTGCTCGTACCGAGAGAGATCAGGACAAGCAACACTCGAACCCAAGTCGGGGTTCGGGGCGAAGAAGACGGGCGGTCGGGGAGTCGCACACCAGGGAGACTCCCCGACCAGCCAGCGATCTCAGGCGTGCTGGGGCCGATCTCGGTAACGGGTTCCAGCCGGTGATGATCGCAGTAGTACACGGTAGGAGACACGGGAAAGAAGGGATAGGGAGCATCATTGGATCGCCTGCAGCGGCTACGCAGTAGTAGAGCCGCGCGGGTACCGCAGTCCCGTCGGCAGATTGGAAGGTGGTTCTCGGTTACGACTAAGCGATCCCCGCGCAGTGAGCTTCTCGACTGGACGCGGGTACGGTAGTCCGGCCTTTCGCGCCGGTTGGCAATGATGAAACCCAAACCCCTGAGACCCCGGGTGCCTGCACGGCACCCGGGGTCTCTTGTGATGCGGAGGTGGAATGGTCCCTGACCAGAACCGCTCGGCCACGCTTGGCGGCGGGGCTGACAAATTCGATGACGAGCACTACCCCGCCTACACGATGGGCCGTGCCGCCGACATGCTCGGCACGAGCCAGAACTTCTTGCGCAGCCTGGACGAGGCCGGTCTGATCGAGCCTCAGCGTTCCGCCGGGGGACACCGCCGGTACTCCCGCTACCAGTTGCGCATCGCCGCGCGGGTCCGGGAACTGGTCGACCAGGGCACGCCGGTCGGTGCGGCCTGCCGCATCGTCTCTCTCGAAGACCAGCTGCACGAAGCCCGGCAGCACCGCGGCACCGAACCCCAGCACTCCGACTGACCAGCCACGGGTGTGCCCGTCCGCACGAGGGGCACACCTCACGAACGGACCACGCACCACGCGCTCCCACCCCAATCAGCCACGTCTGCGAGTCGCATGCCGCTGTGCCAGGCCCGGCGGACCTCCTGTGCCGAGAATAAGGCGTTCGCTCACCGGGATCAGAGTCCGCGGATCCTTGGCTGGCAGCAGTTTCCCGGTGGCAGCCCGGGCGGTTGATCTCGACGGCCCGCCGCGGGTCGGCCTCCCGATCAGACGTAGAAATCCAGCTCTTCCTGTTCCTTCAACAGTTCCCGCATGCGGTATGGGTCGTCGCCGAAGAAGTACAGCAGGCCCCAGTGGGTGCCGAACGCGGTCCGCTTGGTCACCGTCTCCTCGAGCGGAGCGGACAGGTCGTGCGACTCGTAGTAGTCGTCGTCCTCGGTCTCCGGCGGGATCCGCAGCTCGCTGACCACCCGGCGGCGCGGGTAGACACCGAAGCAGCCGGCCACCCCGGCGGCGTCCTCGACCTCGCGCGGGAAGAACGCGTCGATCTCCTCCTCGGTGGTCTTCGGGTCGAAGGCCAGCGCCAGCCCCTGGTAGGCGTTGAAGCCGTAGGCCCGCTCCAGCAACTCGAACACCTTGAAGCCCGGCGGCCGGTAGGCGACCTCGCCGAAGTACATCTCGCCGTCGCTGGTGACGAAGTACTCCGGATGCACGAAGCCGAACTCGATGTCGAAGGTCTTGATCAGCTTCTCGATCTGGGCGGTGATCTGCGGCCGGTACCGCTCCAGCTCCGGGGTGGCCGGTACGAACACCGAGTAACCCAGCGTGACGTACTCGGAGATGTTCAGGAACTTGATCTTCCCGTTGTGCACCCACGCCTCGACGGCGAACTCCCAGCCGTCGAGATGCGACTCCATCAGCACCGGGAACTCCTCGTCGGGAATGGTGTCGACGTCGTCGGGGGTGCGCACGATGCGGTGCCCGAGGCAGCCCGCCTTGTCGAAGGCCTTGAGATGGATCGGGTCGTTCGGGTCACCGTCGAGCTTGAGCAGCGTCTGGTTGACACGCTTGAGGAAGCGGATCACGTCGTCGCGGTCGTGTGCCTCCTCGAAGATCCCGACCCGGATGCCGCCGAGCTGCGCCCGTCGCTTCATCAGTGACTTGTCCCGCAGCAGCATGGCCTGTCCGAACAGGCGCGGGTTGTCCAGCAGCACCGAGTTGATCGCCCCGGCCCACTCGACGGTTTCCTCGAACAGCGGGATCGCGACGTCGACGCCTTCCTGTTGCAGCGTCTCGGCGATTTCCATCGACTGATCGTTGAGCCGCTCGAAGTTCCATGACAGGTAAGGGATGCCGCGCTCGGAGCAGTATTCTTCGGCCCAGTCGGGCGCGACCACGACGTAACGGCGGTCGAACCGGTCGAGGGCCTCTACCGCGTTGAGGCTCCAGCCGAGCAACGCTACGTACCCTTTGTCAGGGTCCTTTGTGGCCAGATCGGGTTGTGGCATGGCCTTCCTCCGTTCGGCGCGTTCAGTGTCGCGGCGCGACGATCATCACCGTAGCCGGAAAAATTTCCGCTGCAGGCCAACGTTCGTGACGAACGATCTGATTAGGACTGTCGTCGCTGGTCATGCCTGATCACGCGGTCCGGAGAGGTCTGCGTCACGAGACGTTCTCGCGGAAGCCGTTCGTTTCGAACAGTTCCACGAGATTGCCCGCTGGATCCTCCAACAGGACGTACTGACACTCCCGCGAATGGACAATCTCGCTACGCGCGAGCACTCCTGCCCGTTCGAGTCGTTGCGCCTCCGCGGCGAGGTCGTCGACCTCCAACTGGATCCGGTTCCACCCGCCAGGCGCCGGTCTGTTCTGCTCGGGCAACGTCGTGCCGTTCACGGGCGGAGCCGACAGCGTCAGCCGAAGCGCGCCTTTGACCAGTAGCGCGAATTCATGGTTCGGCTCCATGGCAACCTCGAATCCGACGTGGGTCGTGTAGAACGCCACCGCGGTGTCGATGTCGTGGACGAGGTAGCGGACTCTGGCAACGGACATGTGGCCTCCTCGCTGACTGCGGGTTCGATACGGTGGATCCTGCCAGGACAGGACAAGCGCGGCCGGACGCCGAGAGGGCGGAACCCTTCCCAGCGCCTCTTGCCGCTGTCCCCATCGCATGAGTGACCTTGAAAAACGGAAGAAACGGCGCCAGGGCATAATCATCGCCATGACCGGACCGAACGTGGGCGAGCCCCAGGTGGACGTGACCGAACTCCTGGCTGCTCTTGCTGCCGCCGAACGCACCTCACTCGACAGCGCCGAGGGGCAAGCTCGTCCGGTCGCCTACCGCGCCGGCCTCGTTGATGGCTACGCGGAGGCGCAAACCGTGGTGCGCAAGCTCGCCGGATGGCCGATCGAGGCTGCCTCAGACCGGACCTGATTCGCGCCGACGCGGGAATAGCCGGACGTGTGGCTGAAGGCGGCAAACGGAATCCCGCAGGCGTCGCGACCAGGTTAAATGTGGTCGTGAGCTAGGCAGGTTTACGTTTTCCTCGAGTGGGGTACGGCGATATCGCTGCCTACTGAGGGAGTGGTGATGTCGCATCACGAAGGTAGTACCGCGGAAAAAACCCTGCCCGATTACGGAAGTTCTCGGGAAGCCGCGAACTGCGGCCTGCGCGCACCCCGAGGCCTTCCTGGTCGAATCCACACCCTGGATGGTGGTGCACCGGGTGGCCCCGGCGCGTGCTCCGGAGGCGACCGCTTTGCGGCGGACACTGGCGTCTTGGGCACGTGCCCTCGGAGCGGACGAGGACACGGTGGACGATCTGGTCTTAGCGGTTTACGAGACGATAGCCAACGTGGTTGATCACGCCTATCGCGGCCGTGCCGGATCGCTGGAGTTGCGTGCTTGGCCACGCAGCGACGCACTCGTCGTCGTGGTGTCCGATCGCGGCCGCTGGCGTATGCCGTCATCGGATGACGCGGCAAACTCCTTGCGCGGCCGTGGGTTGAAACTGATCAAGAATCTGGCAGGCAACGCCGTGATCGAGCCCGGCGAACACGACACCACCGTGCGCATGACGTGGCCGCGAGCCCGGCAACATCGATAAGGCATGCGGCGGAACCACGGTCGGGTGCTCAGCGCAGCACCGTGACCGCGGTTCCGTATCGGAATTAGTTTTCGGCCGATGTCGGCAGGTCGAAATGGACGCGAAAGGTCGCGCGATTGTCGTGCGTGTGGATACGGACGAGATCGGCGAGTTCGTTGATCATCAGCAGACCGCGGCCACGAGGTTGATGGTGTGGGGCTGGGAGACGGCCGGCCAGCGAATGGAACTGACCGATGGTGGTGTTGCTGGCCTGGAACACCAGGGCGGACGTGGTGGTCCAGCCCGCCAACTCCGTGGTGGTGTCGCCGTGCTCGATGCAGTTGGTGGCCAGTTCGCTGACGACGATCACGACGTCATCCTGCCGATCGGGCGACAAACCGGCTCGTGCGGCGCATTCGACCGCCCACTGACGGACGTCGGCGAGCGCAGCCGGAGTGAACCAGGTGGCCGGGTAGGTCCAGACCTCGTCGGGTTCGACGAGGGGCTGGTTGTAGGTGTCAACAACCTGAGAGGGCGCGTAGGCGGAGCTGACCCACCAGCGGTCACCTTCGACGAGGAGAGGATGGGTGGCGGCGGCGTCAGCCAACGCGGCCGGGCCGAGCCGACTGGAATCGTAGGGACACAAGATCGTGGCGTCTCGTCCGCGGAACGCGGCGTTGATCAGCGCCTCATGCTGCGCGCAAGCCGGGTACTCCTCCGCAGTGCGTTCGGCCCAGATCGGCTCACCGATGATCCGGACCCGCCGCTCGGTGTGCTGGTCGGCGAATGCCCGCAGCACGCTGGGGATGATGCGACCGGGATTGCGGCCGGCTTCGGTCATGTCCAGCCACCGCACTCGGTCGGATTGCCCGCCGCCGGCGGTCACCGTATCCCTGAGCGCCTCGAGGTTCGGGCCGGGAACAGCCACAGCGACCGGTTCGCCGTTGGCGAGACCGGCCAGGACGAACGGCACTGTGGCCGCCAAGTATTCGGCGCGGGTGCGGTAGAACAAGGCGGGGTGCGTGAAGGCATCGCCACCAAGAGGACCGTGCCAGTCCAAGCCGACACCCCTGGCAGGTCTGACGGGATCAGCGTCCATAGAAGTGAGTACCCCTCAGCGGATGTCTTAAACCATCTGCATGAGTCCCTCAGTCGGTCGATTTCGACGGCGAGGACCGTCTCGGTGCCGAACGTTCGCAGCGTCAGTTCGTGGGCGTTGATGGCGGCGTGGGCGAGGAGGATGGCGCCGGCGGTCCAGGTGGCCTGTTCCTCGGGCCAGATCGTGTCGGTGTGGTAGTTGTAGCCGGTCCAGTACGCGCCGTCGGCGGTACGTAGCCGGATGAGGTTGCGCAGCAAGGTGTTCGCGGTATCGGGTTCGCCCGCGACAGCCAGGGTCAAGGCCAGTTCGGCGGTTTCACCTCCGGTGACGCGCGGTTCGTGGTCGACGCAGCGGCCCCCTGCCCGGCTCGACGAACCGGCTCCAGTCCTGTTTGAGACGGGTTCGTACGGCCTCGTCGCGGACGATGCCGCCGAGTATGGGGTAGTACCAGTCCATTGCGAGTGGCTTGGGCAGGAAGAGGTGCGGTGCGCTGGTGATGGTGTCGGCCAGGCGCTGTTGAGCTGCCTGCCAATGCGGGCGGGGTACACCGAGTTCGCCCGCGATCGTGCTGGCCGACCGCAGCGCGTGGTGGATGCTGCAGTGAGGCCGCAATGCCAACTTCTCGCCCCATGACCGGCTGCCGATGAGCTGCCCAGTTCACCGGTCGCGGACGTCCTGGGAATGGATGAGGAGCTAACGGACAGGGGCGCTGGCGCCGGGAAAGTTCCATCCACCGGGATGGTGCACGGGGTGCGGCGGGTCCGGTGCAGGTGGTCGCCCACGAGCACGGCAACAGCCGCCCGGGCTCCTGGAAGAGCCCCTGCCGTGGCTCCAGCCCTGACGACAGTGATCGGCAAGACGAGCATGCCGCGGGAATCCAGTACTTCTTGAACTGCGGTTCCTGTTTCAGCTCACCGAGCAGGTGCAGCGCATTGTTTCCGAGGGTCAGTTGGCAACGAAGCGCAACTCGGGGTCTACCTCCGCTCGCGCGGGGCAACAATTCATGACCTGCGATGATACCGGCGGAACGAGCCTGCGGTGGACGCTCAGTCGTGGTGGAGATCGGCTGTATCCACCGGAAGAAATACCATTATGTGCGAAGCTTCTCAACGGTGGGCACAATATTCGCGTGGAGAAGGTGCCAAGAACGCATCACCGTAACCCGGCCGATCTCCCAGGCGTTGTTTGTCGCGAAACGGTTCGGCCAGGTGGATGCTCGCGGTTCTTCTGGCGGGTGGTTCCCGCGGGCGTCGCTGATCGGGCATGCTGTACCGGTCAAGGTCCGCGCCTGTCGCGACGCCGGCACGAACGGCCTACCGCGGAGAGGTAGGTGGCTCGGTACTCTGCCACTGGGAGGGGAGTTCATGATGTCGAGGAGGCCCGAGCAGGTTCCGGCCCCTAATCCGCACTTTGTCAATCAGGTCGCTGTTCTCGGTAGGGCGACGGAAGCGGTGCAGCGGGCGCAGGCCGACGGGCACCTCGCGACGGTGGTGTTCGTTGGCGGTCCCGGAACAGGTAAGACCGCTGTCGCGCTGACGCTGGCGGAGTATGGGTGAGTTGTATCCGGATGGTCAGCTCTTCGCGCGGTTGAATGATGACCTGGATGACGACGGTGCCGAAGCGGCGATTGTGAGTGAATTTCTCCGGGCACTGGGGGCGGAGAGAACGGATCTGCCCGATCGGCTGGATGCCTTGCGGGCTATGTTTCATTCCCTGACCAAGGACCAACGGCTGATGGTGTTCTTGGATGGCGCGGTCCGTGATAGCCAGGTGCGCATGTTGCTGCCGGGTGGTGCCAAGTCGCTGGTGATTGTCACCGAAACTCAGCCGCTGGGTGCGCTGGCGGCGCACGGACCGGTTACTTTTGTTGACCTCGACCCGCTGGAGGATGCGGCGGCGCTCGCTCTGTTCGAGCGTGTGCTCGGCGAGTCCGCGGTGGCACGGGACCGCGCGGCGATCGAGGAGATCATCCAGCTGTGCGACCAGCTTCCGCTTGCCCTCACCGTGGTGGCGGCCTTGCTGCTGCGGTTCCCCCAGCGCCCGGCCGAGCGACTGCTGCGGGAGCTGCGGGACGAACGCCGCCGGGTGCGCGCACTCTCCCGCGACGACGACGACGTGTCCGTGTCCATGGCATTCAACCTGGCCACTCGCTGGCTGAGCGACATCGCGCGCGACTGCTACCACGCGGCGGGATCCGCACGCGGAACCTGCCGGGCCAGTCCGGCCCGCGCCCGGTCGGCGAGCCGGGTGAGCTCGATCGCCGGGATGTCGAGCCGGCGGATGGCGTCGTGGTCCCAGACGACCAGGCCGCCCTCGCCGACGGCGCCGAGCGTCGTCGGTGGTGGCCCGGTGGCCTCGATCCGCTGGGTGAGCAGGATGTCCAACGGTGCGCCGAGGACGTTGGCGATCTGGCCGGCGACTCCGGGCCACCGACGTAGAGGTGCTGCTCGGTGCCGTGACGTGGCTACACCAGCACCCCGATGCCAGCGCGTGGCCCCTGCGGCAACTCCCGGTCCCCGGGATGCACACTAAATGGCTGGATACCCCCGGAGCACTACTGCGCGAGGTCGCGGGACGCGACGTTCGAGACGAAGTCCGGCCCCGGCTGACCGTCACGCACCTGACCTATGTCGACCCGGACCACGCTGCATCGGGTCGCCGTCGGCACGACGCATGGACCACCGGTGACGTGCACGACATCGCCTATCAGCCGCGCGTCGTCCTCGTAGTCGAAAACCGCGACTCTCGCCTCTGGTTTCCGCCGGTGAGGGACACGATCGTGGTCGAGGGCGGCGGCAAGGCCGCATCCGCTCTGCTTGCGAACGTGCCTTGGATCCGCGCCGCTGACCACGTCGTCTACTGGGGCGATATCGACGCGACGGGTATGGAATCCTTGACCAATTCCGCGCTACGCTCGCTGCGCCCTCACCGGATGGTGCACCGGCGAGACCGGTCAGCTCCATGCTCATGGACGCCACCGACCTGCACCACTACGCCCAGCACGGCGTCAACCACGATAAGTCGGGCCGCCCCATCAAGCCATCACCGGAGATCCTGCCACATCTGACCGAGGCCGAGAACACCGCGTACAACATCATCGCAACCGCAGGCCCCACTCCGTTCCGCCGGATCGAGCAGGAAGCCATTCCCCTCACTCACGCCGCAACCCGGCTGCTGCAGATCTTGGAGGCTGGGGCGGGACGATAAAGGCATCGGCGTACGAACGTTAGTGCTGTGCGTCCGTCGCTGTACCCAATAAGTTGCACGTGCCGTGAGCCGCGCGGCAATCTCGGAATGTCGTCGATATTCAGAGCGGACAGCCGCCAAATCATTGCGCCGGGCATGTTCTGCAACACGGCACGACGAGCCACCGCAGTCACGATGTTGTTGTCATGAGGCGGGTCCGGTGTTGCCAGCATAGTGGCCACCGTGGCTATGCGCACCGAGGTCCTCGCCGTCACGTGCGCAGTCCCAGCGCGTTGGAGGTGACCTGAAGGTATCGTCACGCAGGAAGCCTTGGACAGCGAAAGCGCAACTCAACGCGCCAGGGCTCCTTGATCCGTACCCGATCGAGTGAAATGGTCTCGCGAGGCAGTCGCTGACCATCGGAACTGTCGGTGGTCACCTCTACGGTGCCTCGCGTGAGCTATACGGCGGGCATGCTGACGTCATCCAGGCGGGACAGCATCGAACGTGAATCCGAGATCGTCCTGAGTTTGATCAGTACGGGTTTGGTGCGCATGCAGGACTGGGGCGGGGTTCATGACCGGCAGCTGCCGTACGACGGGAATCTGCAGCGCGGCCTTGATCGCCTCACGGTCGCGTGCTTGCGCGCGGGCAGCAAGGACCGACCGCGGGGAGTGCGCGAACTGGTCCTGAACTGGTGCTCGACACGTCAGCTCGGGACGTGGCCGCTGACGTTCACCGCAGACGCTCAGGTCGACGGCGAACTGCTCGTGATCGACGGCCGGGCCAGTGAGTTCTGCCAGGAATGGGCGGTGGCCGCGCAAGACGTCGCTGCGGAACTGCACGAAAGCATCCTGGTGCGGCAGGTCAAGGAGGCCGCGGACGCTCTCGGGCGGCATGAGCTGTACGCGGAATGGCGGGTCGCGCTCGCCCGGCACGCCGTGGTAGCGCCGGCGGAGATGTTGGCGTTGAAGAACCGGTTCCCGGCGGTGCCGCAGTGGGCCGCGTGGATTGATGACTCCTACGAGCCGATTCCGCCAGAGGCCACGAGGCTGGGCGACGTGGGGGTTTGCGCGGCGTGTCGGCAGTGGATGGTGCCGGACGACAAGCGGAGGTGGGCGTGCCTGACCTGGCGGTGCACGCGCGCCCACAGCGTGCCCGCGCCGATGATGGTGGCCGCGCACGGCGCGCGCAGGCTCCGTCCTGAACTGGTTAAACCGATCGCGTTGCCCGCGCGCCCGGAACTCGCTCTGGCCGAGGCTTTAGCTGCCCGTGGTGCCCGGGTAGTGCTGTACCCGGAACTCGACGCACTCGATCTGATCGCTCGGTGGCCGAACGGGTTCGCGGTCGCGATCGACGTCAAGGACTGGCGCAAGCCGTATCTGCTGGCGCGCAACATCAAACGATTCCCCGCCTGGCCGCCAGGACATCTGTACCACTACGACAGGGCATGCGTCGTCGTGCCAGCGGACCGAGTCCGGCCTCGGTCGCGCTACTGCGAGATCGTCGCGGAACACAGCCCGGCACTGCAGGCCCAGCGGCACATCGACGTGCTCACCGACGAAGAACTGATCAAGCAGACGCCCGATACCGGTATTCCTGGTGAGGTGACCTGTGGCCCGTGATCGGCTGGCTTGGCGCGAAGACGTCCGCCGAGACCTGGTTAAACCCGCGAAGACGGCGGGAATGACCAACAAAGAGGTGAACCGGCTCATCGGTGCCGAGCTGGCGCTGTACGCCCTGCATCAGTGGGCGCCGGGGGAAGCCGCCAAGGACGCGTGGGCGCTGTTGACCGGCTACGATTTTCGGCCACCCCATTTGCGGCGACGCCCGCTTCCGGCCGCGCTGCGCTGGCTGCTCAGCGCGTTCAAAGCCAAGCACGACTGGCGTATGGCCCTTGCCGAGTACGCCAAGGCGCCCGCCGATTTGCGGATGTTCGACATCGGCGACATAGCAAAGGCGCCAGTACCCCGGCAACTGGCCGCGGGCGCGACCCGAGGTGACGCGTACGCGCGGGCGCTGGCCGACCTGCCGCCACACAAGCCCGGAGACCATCACCTGGCCGAGCCGGACACCGACTACGCCCTGCCACGGGGACGCCATGCTGTCCGGTTTCCCGGGGAACTGCTTCCGCCGCCGCCTGCGCAGCATCGCCTCACCCGGAAACGGCACAAGCTGACCTTGCGGTGGGCGACGCTGCTGGCCACGGCTCGCGACATGGACGCCGCGGACAGCCTGCGCGGCGAGTCCCGCCAGTGGGAGGACCGGATCAACGACATCCGGCTGTTGCTCGACAAGTCTGGCCGGCTCAAGCCCGGCCGGGCGCTGCCGCTGCGGGGGCTGGTCCACGTCGTGGGGATGCCCGCGGTCGGCAAAACCACCCTCATCACCGTCGCCGCGGTGTGGGCGGCCCGCTGCCGCCCCAGTCACCGCCTCACCATCGTCCTGGGCGACGTGATGGCCGTGTTGACGATGGTGGAGGACCTGGCCCGCTACAGCGTGGACGCCGCGCCCATCCTGGGCGCGGCGAACCGAGGCCGGCACCTGCAGCAGCTGCATCGCCCGGCCGACCCCACCGTGCGCGGCTTCGGCCTCCTCGACGACGACCGGACGCGGTGGCTGTCGACCGGCTGTACGACCCAGGGCCTACTGGACCTCCCAGCACCGCTGCCGTTGCGGGATATCCCCTGCGAGCGAAAGCTGCGGGTCTGGAACGACGATGCCGGGGACGAGGAGGAGCCCAGCCGGAAGACGGTGGCGTGCCCGATGTTCGGCAGCTGTGGCTGGCACGAGGCATCACGGGCCCTGGTGACGGCACCGATCTGGGTAACGACCTCGCAGGGCCTGCTCCACAGCCGCGTCCCCAGCCAGGTCTCTGAGGTCTCGCTACGAGATCTGGACCTGGCGTGGATGCGCAGCGACGCGTTCCTCATCGACGAGGCCGACCGGGTGCAAATCCAGTGGGACCAGGCTTTCAGCCCCTCCCAGACGCTCGCCGGCCCGAGCCGCGAAGCGTGGCTCAGCGAGATCCGGCCGCTGTTCGAGCAGCACATGCGCAACACCCACGGACGGCATTTCACCAGCGCCGCAGTCCGGGACTGGCAGATCCACCTCGACTCCGCCGGCCAACTCGTCGCCCGGCTCTGGGGCTTGATGGGTGCGCATCCCTACGTCCGCGAATGGCTCAACGGGGGCTACTTCAACGAGTGGCTCCTCGGTGTCAAACTCGCCAGCCGGATCGCGGAGCGTCCGGCCCGCCCGCCCTCGACCACGCCCGGTCAGACACCCGCCACACGGTCGTCTCCGGGGCCTGCGGCACGAACGGTGACCGACGAGGTGGTGTACAAGGAATGGCTCGGCACGTTCAGCGAGTGGATCACCAAACCCGCCGACCGCTACCTCGGCACCGACCCGCGCGTCGGGTTCCTGCGCGACATCTCCGCGCGTGGCTACGCCACCCAGGACGTCATCACCGGCGAAATCACGGACTGGCTCGAGACCTTGCCCGACGTCCGCGTAGGCGGCGAGGAGGCCCTGCAGCGGCTCGCCGTCCAGTTCCACGTCACGATCGTCGTCGCGCTGCTGGCGCAGAAGCTCAACCTGCTGACCCGCGCCTGCTGGGAGGTGGAGACCCAGACCGGGATGGAATCCATGTCCTCCCACCTCGTGCACCGGCCACCAGTGGAGTACCAGGCCGTCGTGCCGGACTCCCCGATGGGGAACCTGCTGGGATTCCAATACCGGGAACGAGAAGATTCCGCACCGGACAATCTCGGCACTCTGTCGTTCTTTCGCTGCTCCGGCGTGGGCCGCTGGCTCCTGCTGAACCTTCCCGGCCTCTACGGCCCGGCTGACACCGGCCCTGCGACCCTGCTGCTGTCGGCGACCAGCTGGGCCGGTACGTCCCCGCGCTACCACGTCCAAGCCCCCGTCGCTGCGGTGCTGCGCTCCTCCAAAGGCGACCGCGTTCCCCTCGACGAACGGATCGTGCTGGACTACCTGCCCACCTCCGTCGCGGGCGAGCACAACCAGAGTCGGCACGTGCGGGTCTCAGGCACATTCGGCGACCGCCGCGCCCAGGCCCTGGCCATGATCCTCAAGGAACTCGCCCGAGCCCGGGACGGGTTGCGCGGCCCCCAGCCGAGCACATTGGAAACCATCCGCGACACCTTGCCGGCGAATCGGCAGCGTCTGCTGCTGCTGGTCGGCAGCTACCGGGAAGCCGAGGATGTCCTGCGCGAACTGGTCACCCTCCGACCGGAATGGGACGAACAGATCCTGCAGATGGTCCCCGACGACGACTCCGGCACGCACTTCTGGACCTCGGGCACCATCGCCCGCAACAACATCCACAGCCTCGCCCAGCACCAGAAAGTGTGGATCCTCATCGCCCCGCAGCTGGCGATCGAACGCGGCCACAACATCCTCAACGACGCCCACGTCGCCGCGCTCGGCGCCACACTCTACCTAGTCCGCCCGCACCTGCACCCGGAGGACATGAGCTACCACGTCGAACGCATGCATCACCGTGCGGTCGACGAGATCCAGCACCAACTGCCCACCGCCGGTCCCGCCACCGCGTCGTTGGGCGAGCGCGCGGACTTGTTCCTGCGCCTGGCCCGGCGAGCGTGGATGGATGAACTGTACGACACACTGCGCTACTCACTGACCACCCAGGACTCGGTCGAACGCCGAGCAATGGACTGGACCAACATCGCCCCGCTCAACCAGATCATCGGACGCATGCTCCGCGGCGGCGCCACCGCACGCGTCTACTTCTGCGACGGCGCGTTCGCCCCGCGCGAGAAAGACAGCCCGCTGCTGGGCATGTACCGCGCGCTCGACGACGCCTTCAACGGGCCCGACGCCGCAGTCGCCCAAGCACTCTACGAGCCCTTGCATCACGCACTACACACCCTGCTGGAGAAATACCGTGGTGACCTATAACCGTCTGCAACCACTCTCACTCAAGCTCGCCGACCTCGCCGGCCACCCACTCGCCCGGTACCGGGCCTGCTCTTTCCCCGCCCGGTGGGCTGCGGAACTGCGACGCGAGGTGTTCCAGACTCCAGACGAGGACGACCGGTACACCGGCGACGGCGAACCCCGGGCGATCCCGCTCTGGGCGGTCAACAACGCCATCGCCGCCCTCATGCCACGCGTCCTGACCCACGACGGCCGGGGACACCGCGACCGCGTCTGGCTCGCCTACGCACACCAGGAACAGCCGACCCAGCCCGACACGGCACTGCTGGTCGAGTTCGTGCGCGGCGGCCTGCTCGCCGCCGCGCACCATCGCAACACCAAAGCCATCCAGCGCGGCCGCAAACCAGTCGTCGACCTCGAGGCGCTCGCCGCGGTCACTGCCGGATTCCAGGCCGAGGACATCAGCTTCCACGACTACACCCTGGACATCGGCCCCGGCAAACCCATGCCCGACGGCGCCTACACGATGGTGCCGCACATGCTGGCCACGCACCTGCTGGACAGCGGGTGGGTCGTCGAACACGACCACACCAACCACGACGGCGAGACCATTCTCGACGGCGTCTCCCGCTGGCGGCGGACCGCCAACCGGGATGGTGCCGAACTGATCTCGCTTCCCACGCCCTACATCACCGGACGGGGCACCAGCTACTACTGGTCCTACACCACGCGCCTCTCGCTGCGCACCAACCCCCTCGACCCTCACCCCTACGTGCACGTGCACCTCGGCATCCGGCGCTGGGCCCGCACCAACGTGTTCGACCCGGCTCGCGCCATCGGCGTGCACCTGTTCGCCGGCTCGCCCTGGGGCGACGTGACCAGCCCGATCGGGATCGCCTCCATGAAGTGGCAACCCGGCCCGCGGGGCACGAAAACAGGGCGCATGGTCTGGAACGACGACCTCGCCCCGACCTTGGCGCGCCTCACCTCCGCCACGGACCTGCCCGCGGTGACCGAACTCGCCAAGAACCCCCGCGCATACCTCGAACTCGGCGTAGACCGGCACAACAAGCCCATTCCTCCAGTCGCCGGAGTGGTCTTCCGGTACGGGCTCGGCGACAAATGCAAACACTCCGTCGGCGACGGTGTCTCCGCCCGCGACCGTTGGCAGATCTTCCGCCACCTGCACCCCGCGCTCGCCGACTTCGCCACCCCCGTCGAGCCCTACCACCGCATCAACGTCAAGACCCGTCATCGCCCCGACGTCAGCGAGTTCCGCGCCATCGACCGCCAGGCGCTGGCCGCCGCAACCGCGCCCGCCATCCACCTCGACCTGCGCTACGACACCGCCACCATGCGAAAAGCGGTGCTCCTCGCGCTGGAAGAAGCGCTCGACCTGACCTTCCCGACGTCGGTCCTCAACTCTCAGGACTCCAACCTGGAACACGAGTTCCACAGCCCGCGCCCTGAACTGGACGTGGCCATCCGGCTCGCACCGGTCGGCGAACTCGCAGCCGATCTGCCCATCGACCCCTCCATCCGCAACACCAAAGACCGCATCACCCAAGCCACAGCGCCACGGCGCGACCTCGCCCGCGCCCAGTTCCCGCCGACCGAGGACGGCCGTGCACGATTCGCGATCATCGAGATGCGCGGCCCCGATGCGTTCCCCACGCCCGAGCACGACCCCAAGAAACCCGTGAAAGCCGCCGCGGCGGCCTGCGGGGTGCTGACCAAGAACATCACCCCGCCCAAACCACTTGGCAGGGGAGACGGCCACGAAACCGAATCCGGCCGTACCGAACGCGCCCGCAAGACCGTCGCGGACCTGTTCATTCGCCAGACCGGGCTCCTCGAGCCCATGGGCACCGCCGGCACCACGGACAACCCGTTGAACGACGTCGCGACCGTCGGGCTGTGGGTGGTGCGCCGCAACGGCCAGGACCGCGCCGTGCTGCCCCTGGCCGTCGGCTGGCTCCCCGACGAGCCCTTCGCCCGGCTCCGACTCCCCAACAGCGACCGATGGGTGCCCTACCGCGACGGACTACTCACCCTGGGCGACTGGGACACCGACCGTGTGTTCACCCATGAACGGGTCCGCGAGTTCTTCACCACCGTCGTCGCCGAAGCCGGCGACGGCACCGACACCGCACTGCTCACCCTGGCCCAGAACATCCGCCCGGCCTGCCCAGGCATCGCCGACGGGCACATCCAAGAAGACACCCTCGCGTTCGACCCCGACAACCCCATCCTGCCCCACGACCGCAAAGGCATCCGCCACCTCCGCTTGCGGACAAATCTGCGCAGCGAAACCAGCCAGCACTACGCCTGCCTCGACACCGACCCCGACCACGTTGGCCACGGCTCAAGCCTCTGGGATGACCCCTGCAACTCCCGGAGGTTCCTCAGCACCCCGGCCAAGCCGAACGGTGCCGGCCCCGGGGCCCCGCAAGGGGGTCGAATCTCGCCGCACTATCACCGTGTTGGCGAGACAGAATGGGGATGGGCGAATGAGATCAGGAAGAAGGTGTGGAACCCGCGGCTGCTGGAAATTCTCGTCGCTGTCCAGCAAGCCGACGACAACGCGCGCTCATGGGCTGCACTCGCGCACCAGCAACGCTACGCGGCCCGCCACTACGCCGAGCCATTGATCTTGCCCATCGTGCTGCACCTCGCCTCCAAAGTCGACGGCTACATCCTGCCGCCGGACCAAGTCGCGCGCTGCCAGGATACCGATGAGTGACCAATCCTCTGATCCGCCGCCGCAGCGCCAGCCATCCGCCGAAGGCGGCGCTGCGCGGCGGCTCCGGACGACGCTCGGACGGCTCAACGCCCGACAGCAGCAGTACCTCGACATTGTGTTCGAACTCGATCAGCAAGCCGAACGCGACCAACGACGCCGCTGGCACCAAGGACTTCCCCGTCAACCCGCCGATCAGTGGCGCTGGATTCCCTACGCCACGCGCCATGCTCACGCCTCGCTCACCCCCGCCCAGCAAGCGCTCAAAGCCTGTGGCCTTCACAGTGCGGGCAGCGGCTCAACCCTGGCCGCCCTCACCCGTCGTGGCCTGCTCGAGATCCGGGACATCACCATTGACGGCGTTGGTGGCCCCGCCCGCCAAACCCAGCTCCGGCTGACCCGGGCCGGGCGACAAGCCGCCCGCATCAACCAGTCCCCGAGAGACACCGAACCCGACCCGTTGCCTCTCTGGCTATACGAAGCCCTCGCTCGCGTCGGCAGCGCCCAACCACCGGGGCTCCCGAAGGTCGACATCAGCCGTGTCGCTGCCAGACGCCTCGGCCCCAAAGAATACGGTTACATCGAAGACTCCACAGCATGGTCCTACGCCCTCACCGACGCCGGTCGACAATATCTGGCAATTACATAACAACGTTGGAATCGTCCCTGTCGCACTAGAAGGGGGCGTGGGCGCACAAACCCGCGCATGCAGGATTCTCCTTGCCGTCGGCCCCCGGGGGCATACTGGGGTTTCAGAGATTTCGGATGTTCACCCGGTCGAGTTGTGAAGGACTGGGTGAACCTCGACCTCGTCACCGATCCCGCGCGCATTGTCACCGAACACAAGGTCACCGACCAGGCGCTGGCCGGGTGCGTCGGCGGTGAAATCCCGGCTGATGAGATCCGGTGTCGGGGCCGCGGCCTGGTCAGGCAGTGGCGTCGGCGCCGGGTGAGCCCAGCGATAGCGCGCTCCCGCATGATCCGCTCGACCAGCTTGTGGTTGACCACCGCACCACGGCGCCGCAGCTCCGCGGTGACCCGCGGGCTGCCATAGGCACCGCGGTGGGCGGTGTGGATCTCGGTGATCTCAGCCGCCAGCCGAGCCTCACCGGCGGCCCGCTCAGCCCGGGCCGGCGCGGCGGCCAGCCATTCATAGAAGCCCGGGCGGCGCACACCCAGGACACGACACAGCCGGGCGACACCGAAGGCGTCGCGATGTTCGGAGATGAACTGATAGCTGCAGGTCAACGACCCATCTTCTGTGCGAAATAGGCGGCTGCCTTCCGCAGAATCTCCTTCTCCAGCTCGGCCACCCGCTTGCGCAACTGCCGCAACTCCCGCTCCTGATCCAGGTCACTACCGGTCTCGGCCGCCCGCTTGGCACGGTCCGCAGCCTTCACCCAGGTACGCAAGGTCTCGTGGTTGCCCCCAACTCACGAGCCACCTGCGCCATCGGGCGAGGCACCGACCGCGCCAATGCCACCGCGTCCTGACGGAACTTCTCCGGATACTTCGACGAACCAGACACAAACACATCCTTCCCCAAAGCCAATGCCAAGGATCAGAGCGTCAGATCCGCAGGGGGAACGTGGCCTCAACGATTACCCCGTCGACCGGCCCAACTAGTCTTCCTGTGGACCGAAGTTCTCTTCCACGAATAACTCCGAGGGAAGATCCGACAGAGCCCTGACACGTACTCGGCGGTTTTCGAGACCACGAATCCGCATGTTTAACTGGAACATGTGCGTCATCCGTTGCAAGATCGCAATCGGATCAACGTCGTGGACGAGAAACTCGGTCACTTCAAGCTCGGCCCTGTCGTCGGAGTCAACTTTCTCCCACACGTCACGGGGTGCGGCATAGATTCGCAAGCTGTAGCCGTGCTCGCCTCCGCCGATGCTAAACCCGACCACCTGCCATTGCTCGTGGCTGAGATCGACAGCCTGCGCAAGCCCTTCCCATGGCATCGTCCTGCGTTCGTCAAGCTGCGCCGTGCCCTTCCAGTCGGGGTAGATGACGCTTGCCTCGCCCCAGATTTCCCCGTCCATGTCCACTCCGTTCGCCTGCGCTGCTACAGCCTTAGCGAGCTTGACCAGCGACGACGGGCGACCACCATCCAGGCAACGAGGAAGAGCCGAGCCCGCCACGTGGTCCTGTTCGGCGAGGATTCTCAGGAGTGTGGATCTGTCCGAGCCGACCTTCTCGGGGTTTAGTGATGTCGGTGAGGATGGGTTGTGTCAGGTCCGAGTGCTACTGGGCTGGCGCGTCTGCGCCGGCGGGGTCCTGCTGCGGTGGCCGAGTCAGTGCCTCGGTGATCGCCGGGATGTCCTGGTACTCGCGCCAATGCTTGATCAGGCCGTCGCGGATCCGCAGCACGGCAATGCAGGTCACCGAGGACTGCACGCCGGTGGCGATGACCGTTCCGGTCAGCTCGTATTCGACGACGATGACCTCGGGGTCGTCGCTCTGGTGGGTGGCCAGTTCGCGGAACTGATCGAAACGAATCAGCAGGCCGGCGCCGCCGGTGCGGTAATACGACAGCCAGGCTTCGCGGCCCTCGTAGCGCTGATTGCCCGGGGGGCCGTACGGCGTCTCTACCACGACATCTTCGGCCAGCAGCTCGGCTGGAAGGATCGTTGCGTCAGCGCCGTCCCCGTTCAGGAGTGATTCCTGCATGCGGGCGTAGATCGCGAGTGGGCCTGCTGTCTCGGTCGCCGTTCGGGCCATGGCCGAACCTCCTGCGTTAAAGTGAGTGGGACTTCGAGATAAGATAATGAGTTCCACTCATTTTGGCAACCGGTGGAGGACCGATGGATCGAGAAGGCGCGCCGCCTGCCGGCAGCCGTGCTGGTGAACGACCAGTTCGCGCCGACGCTCGCCGCAATCGAATCCGCATCCTGGAGGCAGCAGAAGCCGTGTTCGCCGAGCAAGGCGCGTCGGCCTCGACCGAGGCAGTGGCCGCACGCGCCGGCGTCGCGATCGGCACGGTGTTTCGCCACTTCCCGACCAAACCCGAACTCCTCGCGGCCGTGGTGATGAATTTGCTGGATCGACTCATCAGCGAAGTCGATGTGATGCTCAACGACTCCGAAGCCGCAACCGCCCTCTTCGAGCTCTGCACCCGCGTCATGGCGATCAGCGCCCAGAACAGAGCCCTGTTCGAGCGACTCGCCGAAACCGGAACCCGGGTCCACGTCGGCGACGCCCTGACACGCCTCCGGCCCGCCGCCGACATGCTGCTCGAACGCGCCCAGAAGGCAGGTGCCATCCGCGACGACGTGCGACCCGATGAGTTGATCCCCCTGCTCGCGGCCATCTGCCAAGGAGCGATGACCGATGGGTGGAGCGCGCAGGTTCGCCATCGCGCGCTGACCATCCTCTTCGACGGCATGCGCGACCAAGCTTGTCGTTGACGTTCAGCGAGAAGACCAAACACCAGATGGCCCCCAGCTGGCCGTACTCCACCGCCGCTGATTAACCAAGCTGTGATCTTCTGAGCGCTCGCAGGCGCTGTCGTCTCTGACCCACATCCCGCGCCGATCGGCGCTGGTCGGCCCTCAGCGCTGTTCGAACTCATCAGATGGCACACGCTTAGGGTTCGGTGTCACAGGACAGCGACCTTAAACGCAAGAGACCAAGGGCCCGGCGAATCGGCGCACCGTGCAAACCACACTGAAGGCCTCCTACACCAACCACTACCGGCGCGGCTTGATCGAGCTGCTGGAGGTGCTGGAGTTCCGCTCCAACAACGCCGCGCACCAGCCCGTCATCGACGCGCTCAAGCTGGTCCAGCGCTACGCCAGGGCGGGCAGCACCACCTACTACCCGCTCGGCGAGACCACGCCCGACCACAAGGGCACACTCAAGGACTGGGCCGATCTGGTCTATTGCACCGACACTAGCGGTCGGCGCCGGGTGGCGCGCATGGTGTATGAGGTGGCCACCTTCCAGACTCTGCGGGAGCAGTTGCACTGCAAGGAGATCTGGATGGTCGGCGCCGACCGGTGGCGCAACGCGTACGAGGATCTGCCCGCCGACTTCGAGTCACGCCGCGCCGAGCACTACCGCGAGCTGCGCAAGCCCCTGGACCCGACCGAGTCCCGCGACAGCCTGCGCGAGGAGATGACCAGCGCCCTGGCGAAGCTGAACGACGGCCTGTCCTCCCTGGACTGGGTCCAGATCAGCGACCGCAAGGCGGGAGCGATCATGCTGACGCCGATCGAGGCCGCCCCGAGCCGCGCAACCTGCGACGGATCAAGAACGAGGTCGCCCGCCGCTGGAGCGCCGTCCCGCTGATCGACATCCTCAAGGAGGCGATCCTGCGCACCGGCTGCCTGGCCAAGGTGACCGCGGCCACCGGCACCGGCCACACGAGCCCTGAGGTGCTGGCTGAGCGGCTCATGCTGGTCATCTACGCCTACGGCACCAACTGCGGCATCCGGCAGATGATCTCCGACGCGCACGCCCACAGCGAGGAGGATCTGCGCTACGTGCGCCGACGCTACCTGACCCTGCCGCAGCTGCGTCAGCAGGTCAGCGATCGTAGGGGAGTGATGCTCGCTAGCCACGGCCGATGAGCACTTGGACGCCGTCGAGGATGCGATCAAGGCCGAAGTCGAGTGGATCGAGCTCCGTGGAGGTGAATGCGCCGTCGGCGATCGCCTTGGTCAGGGCAGGGAAGCGATTGCTGTGGCGGTTGAGTAGTTCGCTGGTCAGGCGGCCCCATTCGCGGTTGTGGTCCTCGTCGAAGTCGGCCCGTTGCTGGGCGAGGTTGCGTACCTGCCCGGCAATCAGAAGGAAGACCTGGTGGCGTTGGCCGGCGGTCAGACCGGTCGGTTCCAGGGCGGCAAGTGCGGCGTCCATCCAGGCGAGCTGGTGGGGGCCCATGATCTGCCGGCGCATGGCGGTGGCGGCCAGCAGCCAGGGGTGGGCCTGGTAGACCCCCCACTGGCGGTGGGCCCACGCGGAAAGCCGAGGTCGCCAGCCGGAGCCGGCGGCCGACAGGTCGGGAGGTTCGGCGAGGACAGCTTCCACCATCAATTCGACGAGTTCGGTCTTGCCGGGCACGTAGCGGTACAGGGCCATGGCGGAGACGCCGAATTCGGCGGCGACCTTGTTCATCGAGACGGTCTCCAGCCCTTCGGTGTCGGCGAGGGTCACGGCGGCTTCGGCGATGCGCTGGGGGGTGAGGGTGGGCTTGGGGCCGCGGGCGGGCTGGTCCTGTTCGCCCCACAGCAGCGCGATGCCCGTCGGCAGGTCGCGCGCCTTCTTGTCCTTGTTCTCGCGCGGCTTGGCTGCCCTGGCCATGGTCGCTCCCCTTGGTGAGGTCGTTCGCGGACGTCGGTTGACACCCTCCCGCAACTGTATATAGCCTAAACTCACTTGTTACTACTATAAACAGTTTAAGGAAGTAGCAGATGCTTGGCATCGCCATCGCCGCAACCGTCATCGCGGTCATCACCGTCCCCGCCGCAGGCCTACTCGGCTACCGCCAGCTCAGGCGCACCGCCCACGCCAAACGACTACGCATCACCAGCCCGCACGGCATCGAGGAATCCGGGTTCGTCCGCATCGGCGGCATCGACCAGTGGGTCACCATCCGCGGCGAAGACCACCGCAACCCGGTGATCCTGGAACTCCACGGTGGCCCCGGCGCCACCAACCTGATCTTCGCCTCGCGCACCCGCTCCTGGGAGCGGCACTTCACGATCGTGCGGTGGGACATGCGCGGCGCCGGCAAAACCTTCGCTCACGGCGGACCCGACGGGCAGGGCGACATGAACCTGCAGCGCCTTGAGCGCGACGCCCTGGAGGTCACCCAGCACATCCGTGCCCGGCTCGGCGTCGACAAAGTCGTGCTACTCGGCTGCTCCTTCGGCTCCATCGTCGGGCTGCGCCTGGCCCGCAACCACCCGGAGCTGTACTGCGCCTACGTCGGCACCGACCAGAACATCAACGCCGGCGGCCGCGACCACACCGCCTACCGCGCGCTGCTGGACCGGCTCGGCGCGGCCGGCAAACGCAAAGAACTGGCCGCCGTCACCACTATGGGCCCGGGCAAGTCCGCCTGGGGTGTCGAGGACTGGTCGCAGTACAACAAGCACACCGTCGGCTCCGACCCGCTCACCTTCGACACCATCAAGACCGTCGTGATCGGCTCCCTGCTGTCCTCGCCCCTGCACTCCCTGCGCGAGCTGCCTGCCTACACCAAGGCCATGAGCTTCTCCGCGCGCGTCGCGCCCGAGTCCGCGACCATCGACGAATGGGCCGAAGGCACCACGTTCGCCATCCCGTTCTTCATCTTCCAGGGCGAGCGCGACGTGATCACCCCGCCCGAGCCGGTCCGGCGGTTCTTCAACGACATCACCGCCCCGGTCAAGGACTTCGCCCTCATCCAGGACGCGAGCCATTTCGCCTCCTTCCGCCACCCCGACCAATTCCTCGACCTGATGCTCACCAAGGTCCGACCCCTACTCACCAGCCAACCGATCACCTGGTGAAGCGCCCCAACCCTTGACCATCACCAACCTCGTCGGCCCGGCGACTGGACATGGGAGCCGCTGCTTGGGCCGGCTGGGGAGTGTCAACTTAACGCCTCCGGCCGGGTTGGGGTGAAGCTGCGTGACTTCCACCGCGAAGCCACCCCGTTCACCAGCGTCGCCGTCGTGCGCGAGGCCCGTGAGAGCATCGCTGACTTGATCGCCGCGTAGGAGAGGAACCTGTTGCCCCGCATCGGAATCACCGGCCACTCGAACCTGACCGCCGCCACCGTGCCGCTGGTCGCCGACGGCATCCGCGCCGCCCTGGCCGGGCACCCGGGTAGCGAGCTGGTCGGGGTGAGCTGCCTGGCCCGCGGCGCGGACCAGGTGTTCGCCCGCGTCGTGCTCGACCTCGGCGGCACGGTCGAGGTGGTCTTGCCCGCGGCCGACTACCGCGAGCGCAAGGTCAAGCCGGGCAACGCCGCCGAGTTCGACGAGCTGATCGGCAGGGCGACCGTGCACACAATGCCGTTCGCCGAATCGAACCGCGAGGCCTACATGGCCGCCTCCGAACACGTTCTCGACCACGTAGACGCGATGGTCGCGGTGTGGGACGGCGGGCCATCCGGCGGCCACGGCGGCACCGCTGACGTGGTCGATGCTGCTCGCGGACGTGGTCTGCCGGTCACCGTCGTCTGGCCGGATGGCGCCGAGCGTGAGTAGCTGAAGCCGCGCCCGGGGTCGCCCCAAGGGCTGACACCGGCCTGCGGCCCGCCCGGTCGCGCACAGCGGCGCGCTACCCCAATAACGAGGTTGCTGATCGTCTCTACTTCGAGCAGAAGCTGCCGCCCGTCGGCCACGGTGCCTGGCCGGCGACGGGCATTGCTCGGTGTCGTGGCTCGCTGATCCGCCCACCGTCAGCGACCACGGCGGCCCAGCACCCCTCACAGCATGCCTCCAGGCTCTGGGAACTGGTGGCCGTCTTGGGGACCGAGGTGCCACGTTGACCCGCAGTTCGGTGTTGATGTTGAAGTGCCGCTTCTCGCCGCACGGCGAGTAGTAGACGATGTAATGATTTCGGTTTCGTCCACTGCCTGACAGTTGTCGTTCTCGCGGAAGTCGGTGGGGGTCGCGCCGACGCCCACTTGGGCCAGGAAATCGCTGTAGGTCACGGTGAATGCTTTGTTGTCCGGGGACACGGCGACGGCGGCTGTGCCCGCCGGGCAGCCGGAACCGTTGACGGTGACCACGTCGATCGTGAAATGGTCGGGCGGCGGTGTGGTGCCGGGGGCCCCACCCGGCGGAATCACGATGGACATTGCCAATGCGGTAGCGGCCAGCGCGCTGAACATGTGCACACCTTTCCGGGGATTCAAACTCCAGGTGGCGGCGGTTCCTGAATGCTAGCGCGATGGCCGCTACCGCAATTCCGCTAAACGGGTGCCTTTTTTATTGTGGTTTTTTGTCAGCGGAAAAGGGCAGGGTTGGGCAATGGTGGTGAGTGGTGGATTCTCAACATTTCTTCCACGAGAAATGGTACTTGGTGTCGACGTTGCCGTCGGTGGAGTCCATGGACATGAAGCTGGTGGTCGTCTTGGGATCCGAGGTCCCGACGTTGACCCGCAGCTCGGTGTTCACGTTGAGGTGGCGCACCTCGCCGCACGGCGCGTACACAATGGAGGCGAAGTCGGTCTTGTCGGTGGCCTGCCAGTTGTCGCTGTACGGTCCGTTGTAGGGGTGTACTTCGGTGGCATTGGCCGATTGACCCTGGAAGTAGTAGTTGGCGCGCTGGGAACCGTAGGCGCCCTTGGCCAGGTGCGCGAAGCCGCGGTAATCCGCCTGCGCGATGCCGAAGGTGAAGCCCTGCGGGTAGTTCACCCGGAGGTTGAGCTGGCAGTTCTTGCGGAATTCGATCGGGGAGGAGCCGGCTCCGGTCTGCGCGAGGTAATCGCTGTAGGTGACGGTGAAGTTCGTGTTGTCGGGTGACACCGCGACCGCGGACGTCCCGGCCGGACAACCCGAGCCGTTCACCGTGACGATGCTGATCGTCACGTGGTCCGGTGGGGCCTCCGCCGGTGCCACGGAACCGGGGGTGGTTATCGCCGACAGGGCAATGGCACTGGCAGCCAGCGCAGTGAACATGATGCACCCTTCTGATGCGTCTTGAACAACTAATCGTGGCGGCGGTGGTTCAGGGTATCGGGCGGGCTCTCCGATGAACGGGGATCATGTTTTGCGTCTGGTGCAAAGAAATCGTGGCTGCTGCGCCCGTTCGGGTGTGTGGCCGTAGTCCGGCGAACAATGTGGATCCTCGCCCGTGGCTACTTAGTGGGCCGTAGATTACAGAATGAGTTTACTAATGCGTTCCTCGGTTGTGTTATGGCAGTGAGATCACCTAAGGTAATCAGGTGGATGCAGGTTTGGTTACATTGTGTTGTTGAGAGGGGATCGAGGCTAAAGCCCCGAACTCGTCATCCGCGGGTCCGGCGTATCGATGTGTCTGCATCGAGGTTCCCCGGTCTGGGGTGAGTGTGACCCCGTGGCGTTCTGTTGACAGCAGTTGCGCCAAGGGAGTGACTGATCTGCGAGGGGCACCATCCCTCGTGAGACTCGATGGCGCCGCGCCACTCGCGCTTGCCACGCCGCGGTTGCACCACGACAACGGTCGCTCGTGACCGCAGCCGCACGACCCGGGCGGGGCACGGGAGCGGAAGCGGGCGCCTCCTGGCTGAACAGGAGGCGCCCTGTTGCCCCACCGCAACCTGTACGCACTGTTAGAGCACATGAAGGAAGTGGTGATGACTTGCCCACGGTAGGTCGTGAACGGGCTGAGTGCAGCCCCCGAACGTGTCCGGTCTCGCGGGACGGTGATGGGTGAACCGTTATGAGCTCCTGCTGAGGATCTTGGAAAAAAGGAGGGTGTGGCGACGTTTTTTCGCCCTGGTCGTGTTGCTAATCGCAGGTGTATTGGCGTTAGTTTCACCAGCTGACGAGGTCCTGTACGACTTGCTGAGGGCAGCCCTCACTCTCGAGTGCAGCGGTGACGGCGAGTTGCTCCCGGTGGCGGCTGCTTGTGTCGACTAGATATGTCCTGATGAGGGAGCGGGACTGGGAGGTGTAGGCCCGTGATTCGCTTGTTCGGGGTCTAAAACCCACGTCAATGGGGCAGGCCACGCATGACCCGTGCTTGGTCTGCCCCGTTCGGCAATCGTTCTGCGCATAGTCGCTGAGGCGGAGGCACTACGTCGTCGACGCCGTAACGACCGCTGGACCCACGCGGTGGCGAAGCGGTAAACAGCAACACATGGCGAGCCGGTTCTGACCCCAAGCGACGCATGTCGTGAGCCCTCATCAGATGCTGCAGCATAGCGGCGACCAGTGAGTCGCCAGGGTGAGCACACCATCAGGTGGTCATGGTCCGCTGCTCTGTCCATGCCGATCGCCGAAAGGTATCGATTGATAGCTGACAGGATCGATGTGAAGGGGAGTTGGCGATGCGGGGTACGCGAGCGGTCGGGGTCACGGGGGTAGGGATCTTGTTGCTGGCTGTAGCACCTCACGTAGCCAGGGCAACTGTTGCGAGTCCTGCGTCTGGGGCTGCGGCGGTGCCGTTACGGGAACTGGTCGCCGCGCTGTCGGTCGCGGACGAGTTCCGAGAGGGCTACGAGCGGACCAAGTTCAAGCATTGGGTCGACGAGGATCACGATCGCTGCAACACGCGGCAGGAAGTCCTGATCCAGGAAGCAGCCAGCCCGCCGGACGTAAGTCCGTCGTGCGCCGTGACCAGCGGGACGTGGTACTCGTTCTACGACGACAAGTACTTCGATGACGCGAAGAAGCTCGACATCGATCACATGGTGCCCCTGGCCGAGGCATGGGACAGCGGAGCGTCGCAGTGGACGGCGAAGCGCCGCGAACTCTACGCCAACGATCTGACCGAGCCGGTTGCTCTGGTCGCGGTCAGCGCGACCACCAACCGCTCGAAAGCGGACCAGGACCCCGGGCAGTGGTTGCCGCCCTACGAGCCGGCCCGCTGCCAGTACGTCGCTGACTGGGTCACGGTGAAAACCCGGTGGGGCCTGACCGTCGACACGACCGAGAAGACCCGCCTGACCGAACTCGCGGGAGCCTGCCCCAACCGGCCGATCCTCACCAGCCCGTCCAGCGAGGCGAACCACTAGGACGTGTCCTGAGGATCTTTATCGGAGGTGCAGGACGATGCAGGCGAGGACGATCTCGGCGCGGTGGTAGGCGGCTCGTTTGGCGTAGCGTGTTGCCAGGCCCCGGAATTGTTTGAGCCGGTTGAAGCATCGCTCGACCACGTTGCGCAGCGTGTAGAGGCCAGGGTCGAAGTCCGGTGGCCTGCCACCGGCCGAGCCCCGGGCCTTGCGTCGGGCGATCTGGTCAGCGCGTTCGGGAATGGTGGCCTTGATCCGGCGTTCCCGTAACGCCTTTCGGGTGCTCGGGTGGGTGTAGGCCTTATCGGCCAGCACCCGCCCGACCCGCACCCTCTGCCCGCCTACCTCGAGGTCACGGATGTCGTCCAGCAGCGGCAGTAGTTGCGGGTTGTCCCCGGCCCGACCTGGGGTGAGGATCACCGCCAGCGGCAAGCCCGCGCCGTCGACGGCCAGGTGGAGCTTGGTCGTCAGCCCGCCCCGCGAACGCCCGAGGCATTCCCCGTCGATCGCGAGGGCTTCGATCCAGTCCGCGCAGCCCCGTTTTCCGGGCACCCGCCGCGTGCTGATGCGCCCGCACACTCGTGGAATCGACACTGATCACGAACTCGACGTTGTCCTCCAACGTGCCCCAGCGAGTCGTCCTTGACGATCACGTGTTCCAGGATCCGGTCCCAGGTTCCGTCCGCGGTCCACTTGCGCAACCGCTCATGCGCGGTCTTCCACGGCCCATACCGTTCGGGCAGATCACGCCACGGCGCACCGGTCCGCTCATGCCACAGAATCGCGTTGATCACCTGCCGGTGACTACGCCACCGCCCACCCCGCCGCCCAGACTCCGCAGGCAGCAACGGCGCGACCCTCGCCCACGCCCTATCCGTCAGCTCACCACGACCCACCACACCCCATCATCTGCACACGATCATGAAGAAGATCCGCAGGACACGCCCTAGTCGTTCGGTCGATGTTGGCGGCTGAGTGCGGGGGGCATTGTGTCGTCTGGGTTGGTGGCGGCGGTTGTGAGGTAGAGGTCGAATTCGATGTGGGCTGGGGTGGCGGTGGTGGCCAGTGTGCGGGCACCGACGGCGTGGGCGGTGTCGATGATGGCTGTGAGGGAGGTGGGCCAGGTCTTGGCGTGGGTGAGTGCGGCGACGGTGTGGTCGGCGAGGGTGATGGTGGCCCACGGGATGGTGTTGAGGGCGCGGATGGGGGCGTGGTCGTCGAGGAAGTTGGTCATGGCGAGTTGGATGGGGGTGGTGGCGGTGGGGAGTTGGGTGAGCCGGCTCAGGATTGCGGGTGCTCCGGTGAGGCTGCGGGCTGGGATGGCGAGGTGAAGCTGTCCTGACTGGAGGTGGGCCGCGGTGGCGGTGAGGGTGTCGAGCAGGGGTTCGTCGTGGATGGTGTGTCCGGGCATGTCGAGCAGGATGAAGGGGTCCCATCCGGCGTGGTGCCAGGCTTGGGTGTGGTGTGTGACGCGCTCGAGAACGAGCGGTAGTGCTGTGGTGAGCAGGCCGGTGTGGCCGGCCAGGTCGGCGATTTCGGTGATGTCGTGGCGGGTGCCGTCCGGGCTGGTCCAGTAGGGCGTCGGGTGCACGCCGACGGGGGAGCCCTGGGCGGTGCGGATGAGCTGATAGTCGACGTGGAGCGCGGCGGTGTCGAGGGCGGTGGTCAGTTCGGCGTGCAGGTCGAGGGTGCGCCGGGCGTCTTCGTCGGTGCCGGTATCGGCGTGGGTCCACAATTCGCGGGTGTCGGCGGTGTCGTGGAGCGCTCGGCGGGTGCAGCGCAAGAGGTCGTCGAGGGTGTGGCCGGGGCGGGCTTCGGTGATGCCGATGCGGGGCTGAAGCCGGATCTGGTGGCCGTCGATGCGGACGGGGTCACGTAGCCAGTCGGAGAGTTGTTTGACCAGGCGGATCACGGTGGACCAATCGGTGAGCTGGTGCAGCAGGACAAGGACGTCGTCGCCGTTGTGGCCGATGAGGTGGTGGTACTGGGTGAGTTCGTGAGCGGCGTGAATGCGAGTGGAGATCCGCCAGAGGAGCTGGGTGAGCAGGTGCTCAGGTAGTGCGTGGCCGAGCTGGGCCCAGCCGGCCAGGCGGATGGTGAGCAGGGTGGCGTTGCCAGGGGCGCCGGCCAGGACGCGCTCGGCTCTGCTGGTGAAGGCGGTTTCGGTGAGCAATCCCGTGGCGGCGTTGACGTCGCTGCCGTTTTCGAGGCCGTGCTGCAAGGTGATGTCGTCGAGCAGGACGTTGATGCTGCGCTGACCGGTGCTGGCGTAGCCGACGGTGGCGCGGATCCATCGTGGCGGCTGACGGTGCTGATGGATCCGGAACTCGATCTCGGCGCAGGCGCGCTCACGCCGGGCCCGGGTGTTCTCGCGCAGCGTGCCCAGCGCGCGCTCGATCTGGGCTCTGTCCTCGGCAGACGAGGACAGCTGCACCAGGGTGAGCGTGCGTAACTGGGCCAGTGTGCGATTCAGGAGGTCTTGGGCCAGGGGGTTGGCTTCCATGATGTGGCCGCGTTCGTTCATCAGGAGGACGGCTTGGGGAGCCTGCGCGTCCGCAGCGCGGTAACGCTGCGGTGCTCCGGCGGATTCGTGGTGGCAGAGGCGCAGCATGGTTGTGGTCAGGGCGGTTTGCTCGTCGCGTACGCGCTCCTGCAAGCCGGTCGCGAATCCACTGGCGAATTCCCCGACCAGCTTTACTTTGAGAGCCTGGGGGGCGAGCGGGGTGTATTCGGCGGCCAGACTGAGGACCAGGGCGACGCACTCGCCGAGAGATTCCGCGGCGAGTTTGTGTTCGTAGGCCAGGGTGTGACCGATGGCGGCCGGTACCGGCACGGGCGGGACCAGATTCAGGCTGTTGGCGGGGTCGGTGACGGGTGCGCCGAGGTGGGCCAGCAGCGCCGCGGCCGAGTAGGCGAACAACGGCTCGGCGCTGGCCGGGGCGAGCCGTATGAAGGCGCGTATGGCGAGGGAGCGGTGCCAGCGCCGCCCGAACTCCCGCGCGTCGTCGGCAGTCAATTCCAGGCCGGGGAGTACCGGACCGCGGGCACGGGCCGCCGCGGTCTCGGCCTCGCCGGTGAGGTCGGAGTCATCCCAGGGCGGCAGGCTGCGCTCGTCGGCGGTGGCCAGCCACTCCACCAGTTCGGCGACGCGGGATTCGGCCGCGGCTAAGGAGGTCTCCTCGGTGCTGCTGCTGTGGGGGGCGGGCTCGCGCGGGATCATCGTTTCTTCCTTCCTGGCCGATGTAGCTCCGGATCCCCAGACGACCTCACCTCGTAGCTCAGCTGCTTGTACGCGCGGGCGAGGTAGGTGCGGACGGTGTCCACGCTGTTGCCGGTGTATTCCGCGATCTCATCGAGCGTCCAGCCTTTCCCCTTCATGGTCAGCACCAAGCCCAGGTAGTGCGGCAACCTGCCCGAGGCCTCGATGATCATGAGCAATTCCCCCGGCGCCGGTGGCATCCAGGACGCGGGCTGGCCGACATGCTGCGTCTCAGCCGCGTGCTCGAGCGAGACATTCCGGTTGTTCTTGTCCCGTATGGCGTCGATCGCCTTATTGCGCGCCGTCCGATACAGCCAGTTCAGCTTGTGCCCGGAGATGCTGTCCCAGTTCACATAGAGGGTCACCAGCGCCTCCCCGATGACGTTGTCGTGGTCGGCTCCCGGCGCGATCTTCCGGACGTACTTGGTCAGGTCAGCGCGACGTTCGTTGACGATTTCAGCGAGTTCCTCGTGGTCTTGCTTCGTCCAGCGGTGACGTCCTGGACGTGGAGCCTCGTCAGTCACTCGGCGCCCTGCGCGCCCGCGGGCGGACCGAGGACCAGGACTATCGCCATGCCCGGCACGGTGATCCGGATTCGCGCCGAGACCTGTCGCGCGTCCGGCCCGCCCGGCAAGAACTGCGCGCACCGAGTCAATGCCACGGCGCCCATGACCGCGCCACACCAGCGCGGTAGGATCATCGATCCGCTACGGCGGGGGGTTCGCCGCCCGTATCGCTGCCACAGCAGCACAACAGTCACCACCGCGAGCAGCGATGGCCAGTTGTAGGACATATCGGGGTAGTCCTTCCTCAGTCTTTTCGGGGAACGGGTTGGCGCGGCCGGGGGATGCAACGCCTTCCCTCTCTACTCGGCAAAATCGGCCGAATACGATGTTCGATCACCCGAAAGAAGGACGACAAAGTCATTATGTTCATTTCCGCTGCACCAGGTGCAGTGTCAGGTGGGTGTTGCGTCACGCGAAAGAACGCAAATCGCACCGAAGGCCGAACAACGCCCGGTCGCCCTGCCTCCGCTCAACTGGCCGACGCCCTGAACGACGCTTCGTTGCTAACCTGGCAATCCCCGTGAGGAGGGCCAGTGCCGAACGACTCCGCGGACACCGACCAGCCTGATCTCCACATCGCCGACATCGAAAGGGCCAGCCTCTCCCGCGTCAACGACTGGTACCTCGGAGGTTCCTTCAACACTCCCGTCGACCGCGACTTCGCCGAGCGTGTACTGCACGTGCTGCCCGCGGCCAGAACCATGGCAGTGGATCACCGCGACTTCCTGCGACGCTGCCTCACCTACCTCGTTGCCCATGGCATCCGCCAGTTCATCGACATCGGCTCTGGCATGCCCACCCTTGGCAACGTTCACGAAGTCACCCGATCGCTCTCGCCAGACGCCAAAGTCGTCTACGTCGACAACGACCCCGTCACCATCGCGCACAGCAGACGACTGCTCGACAATGATCCGCGCGCGATCATCATCGACGCCGACCTCAGACAGGCAGACCGGGTAATCGGTGCACCTGAGCTGCAGCAGTTTATCGACCTCACCGAACCCACCGGGTTGCTCATGATCGCGGTGCTGCATTTCGTCCCCGACAGTGACGACCCCGCCCGCCTGATCGCCCGCTATCGAGCAGCGCTACCCGCAGGCAGCTACATCGCGATCTCGCACCTCACCGACGAAACAACACCACCGCGCCTGCGCGAACAGGTCCGCGCCTGCACGTCGGCTCACCACGACATCAGCCCGCTCGTTCCCCGCGACCGGGCAACCCTGGCGGCCTGGCTACACGAACTCGACCTCGTGCCGCCCGGCATCGTCACCGCCCACCGCTGGCGACCCGACCGCACGCCCCTCGACAGCCCTGAGCACGATCTCACCGTCGCCGCGCTCGGCCGTACCACAGCCAGGAGCCAGACCACGGCAGGAACCCCAGTTGCCGATCCTTACCAGCCCGTCCGGTGAGGCGAACCACTAACTGCGCGGCTCACGAGGTGAAGGGGGACGCGGAACTGGAACGACCGCCGGTTGACCGCCCTGAGTAGTCAGGTTCCGCCCGCGGTCTGCTGTTTGTGTCGTCGTTGATCAAGTGCGGTGTTGATGAGGTTGCGGGCGGTGGTGCCGATGACGGCCTGGGAGGCGAGTTCGGTGAAAACCCGGTCGTGGAGGGCGATTTCGCGGGGTTGGTTGATCGTTACCTCGGCGGAGATGTTTTCGATGTGGACGATGCGGCGGTCGTACATGATGAAGTTGTGTGTGGGCACGCGGTATTCGGCGTCGGCTGGGATGATGCCGAGGTGTACGCGGGGTAGGGACATGACGGCGAGGAGCCGGTCGAGTTGTCCGATCATCACCTCGTCGTTGCCGACGGTGGTCGCGAGTGCTTGCTGGGCGATGAGGAAGTGAAAGCGGTGGTCGCCGCGGTAGAGGATTTTCTGGCGTTGCATGCGGGCTTCGACGCCGGCGTCGAGGTCGTCGGGGATGCCGTAGAAGTCGATGACGCGGCGCATGACCGCTGTGGCGTATTCGGCGGTGTGCAGCAGGCCGGGGATGAGCACGGGTTCGTACCAGCGCATGAGCTTGGTTTTCGCCTCCAGCGTGCGGGAGGCGTTCTGTCGGCGTCTGGTGCCGGTGCCGAGGTTGCGGCGCCATTCGGTATACATCGCGTCGATGTGCCGCGCGGTGGCGATGAGGTCGGCGACATGGGCCTCTGCACCGGTGTGGCGGCACCATGCTCGGATGTCGTCATCGGTGGGTTTCTGTTTGCCCAGCTCGATTTTCGTGACTTTGGAGCTGTGCCGCCACCCGGCGAGGTCGGCCAGCTGCAGGCCAGTGAGGTTGGCGTCTTTGCGGAGATCACGCAGTCGAAGGCCCAGCGCTTGCTGGGCTTGCTGCACGGAACTGGTCACGATGACGTGGGGATCTAGGCGTTGACGTACTCGCTGTCCAGGTAGTCCCGGTGCGGGATCGCGGCTTTCCAGACCGTGTCGCGCACCGTGCGGCAGTGGGCAACGATCGTCGGGTCGGTGGTGGCGGCGCCGCCGGCGAACCGGCCGCCAGGCTCGAACACCGTGAACACCACGCGGTTATCGTCGAACAACCAGAAATCGTCCGTGGTCAAGGTACTGGCGTCGATGAGGTGCCGCGGCAGGTAGCGGATGTCCTCGCCCGCGGCGATGTTGTGCTCGGCGACGACCAGGCCCCAGCGGGTGTAGTCCACGTGAGGCACCGATACCACCCGGGCCCTCCGGATGGTCCGCCCGGCGGCGGTGGTGGCGCGGACGAGGTCGAGCCACGGCCGGTGCCACGCGTAGTCGTCGTCCTGCCCGGTCAGGAACAGCTGGAACGGGCCCGTTTCGTCCGGGGTGTGGTAGGTGTCTTGGATCTCCAGATGGAACGCGTCCCGTGCGAACTCGGCGAACAACGCGTCGAAGGCCTCAGCCTGTAGCAGCTCCACCGAAGTACTCCTCTGCCTTCTTCGGGACCTCGACGCAGGTTTCGTGTCCCGGGATGTCCATCTGCGCCAGCGCCTGCGCGTCGTCGACCGGCTGCCCGGTCAGTGTGAAGCTGCCGCGTCCGGTGTCGTGCATCCGGGCACCGAGATACGTGCCGGGCTGCACGTGCACCAGCAGCCGGTGCGGGACTTCGACGTCATCGTCGCGACCGGGAACCTTCCACCCTTGGACGACGTAGGTGTCCCGGTCGGTGGCGTACAGCGTGGGTGAACCACCGCCCTGTGTGGCTTTGCCCAGGAACGTTAACCGCATGACGAACCCTCCGCTATCGATGTGCGTGAGTTTGCTCGAACCGCATCGATCGTGCCTTCACCTGCACATACCCGTCAACAGTCACCGTCGATCATGCCCTGATTCGAGCAAACTGTAGCAAACTTCTGGAGTCTGCGAGCCGGTCAGTCGTAGCGTCAGCCACCCCACCGATCGCTCACCGGAAGAAGGCACGCCATGATCAGCCACGCCCTGCCTGCACCGGTTCCGGACCTCGGCACACCGGCGGGCTTGGACACCTCCGAAGCGACCGCGGTGGTCACCATCAACGCTCATTCGAACACCAGGAGCCTGTACCGCTGCCGCGGCGTGGTCTGGCCGTGTGAGCGGGGACGGCTGGCCGAGCACACCCTGGCGGCGCTGTCATGAGCTGCCGTGTGCACTGGGCGCCTCTGGCGCGACCATCCCGCCCGCTGCCGGAGGCGCCCCTTCCCACCTCGCGCGGAGTCGGTCTGCGCTGTGTCACGGCCGCTGCAGGGGCTGTCGCCGTACGTGCCCGCGGGCACTACCGGCGGGCGGGTGAGCGGCGATGATCGTTGCCACGACCAGGGACAGCCACACGTGGCATCAGCGCGACCTGGGCGCACTGCTGGCCTACCTGCTCGCCGGGACGTACGCCACCGGTAAGCACCCGGCGGCCGAGCGGCGACTGGTCGCCACGGTGGCGGCACTGGCGCGGGTGCTGCGACTGCGCCACATCGGACAGGAAGACCGGTGCACCGTGAGCCGGGTGCGACCGCGCACCTGGTGGCGATCCTGGCGGCGCCGGTCGAGGTGCGCAATGCGCACCGCCCTGACCGTCGGAGGCCTCCCACCAGGCAAGGTCGTGTCCACCGCGGGCGGGGCGGCCGGCGGTTCGGAGCGCCCGTTGTGACCGCTGCCGTGTCCCGCCTCACCGATAGCTCTGCCCCTGATCAGGTGTCGCCGCACGCGCACCCGGTCTCCAGCGGCATGACCTTGGCCGCGCTCGATACCGCGGTCACGGTCGCGCGCCTGCACACCGCCTACACCGTCGACGCGTGGCGGCTGCAGCCGCTGGCGACGGTCGCGGACCTGGTCACCGTGGAACTCGTGCGCCGCGCCGTCAACACCACCGGCGTGCCCGGTGCGCGGCCGAGCTGGGCCGACCTCCACGACCTGCACGTCATTCACGTCCAACTGTGCCGCGCACGCTGCGGCCTGATCATCGAGGTCTGGGACATCGACCCCACGCCACCGGGCCGGCTGGCTGCTGTCGAGCAGGTGAGTACTCGAACGGGGGTGTCCCGGCCCCAGGAGGGCGGGAAAGTGGTCTGGGCTGAAATCCACTGGCCCTCCCCATCACCTCGCGCGCAGCAGAGTCCGCTCCCGCGCCGTGTTGCGCACGCCATTCCACCCCCGCGAGCCCCTGCTTCGTCGCTGGTTCCCGATCACGACACGCTGCGCCGTGTCCTCGATGGCTTGTATCGCCTCGAATAGCACCCACGCGGGGACGCCCTAACTTCGGCGCGGTGCCGTGTCTCGGGCAACGTGCCGGCCCATTCCCAGACTGCCGAGTTCGCGAGCAGACGCCTCTGAAGGCGCCTGGCAGTGAGCGCTGCCTGAAATCACGTGGAGGCCTTGTCATGCCTGCGTTAGCCGTGTCGGCCCGCGACCGTCTTATCGGGACGGTTGCTCATGCCGTGGGGCGTGCTCCGGACACGGGCGCGACAGTGCAGTCGGTGCTGCTGGCTGAACCTGACGCGATCCGCGCCGCCGTGCAGACGTGCGTGGGGCCCGATCAACTCGTAGTAGTGACGGGAACACTGGATCGCCGGCTGGTGCTGATCGAACACGACGACGGCCAGACCTGGACTGCGGCAGACCTGTCAGGCCAGCCACATAACTCCCGTAAGTGGCCACAATGGACACAGAATCACGTTTCCCTGGCAGAGCCGGATCAGTGGCTGTCCACAGCATCGCTCACCCCGGAAGGCCGGTACCGTCTGACGAGGCCCCGCCTGCTGCTGGCGTCGCTGTATCACCCGGAACACTTCCCGCTGCCCCGGTTCCCGCTGGCCATCTCCGACCTCGCGCGCGCCGCCAGATCCACACTGCTGGGCCACGTTGAGCTGATGGACATGCAACTCGGCGTGGGACTGGAGGAGATCATCGCTCGCGCCACCTCCGGAGCGGTAGACGTGCTGGGTGTGTCAATCACGTTCGGGCAACACGACCTGGCGACCGAGCTGCTGGACGCGGTGTATGGCTGCGACCCGCCGCCGCTGGTAATCGCCGGCGGGTCCTTGACCGCACGCAACGAACACGTCCTGCTCGAGCGATATCCACAGCTGCTGATCGGCCGCGGCGGCGGCGAGCCGACGATCGCGGACCTGCTCGGCCACTGGCACGGCGACCTGCCACGCGCACAGGTGCGTGGCATCGGGTACGCGGGCGCGGCGCGCGGGAAAGGCACCCTCATGCCCGCGCGCCGCACCGCGACCGTGGCCAACCGCCTGCAGACCGACATGTGGCCGGAACTGGACCTGCTGCGCCCGACCTTCGCCTGCGGTGGCGTCGCGCAACTGGAAACCTCACGCGGCTGCACCAACTTCTGTTCCTTCTGCCCACGGGGCCACAAAGGACAATGGGCTGGTGCCGCGCCCGAGGCACTGCCCTGGATGCTCTCACAGATGCGCACAGTCTTCGACCTGTTCCCGCAGACCAGCCGCACCCTGTACCTGGTGGACGAGGAATTCATCGGCCGCGGCCCCGACGCTGTCGCCCGCGCGCTGTCGGTGGCCGACACGCTGCACGATGCCGGATTCGCCTGGGAAACCTCCTGCCGGATCGACCAAGTAGTGAGAACGGACCGCGACCGGGACTGGCACCTGGAACGAGCGCACCTGTGGCGGGGCCTGCTCGAACGCGGCCTGCGCCGCTGCCTGTTCGGTGTGGAATCCGGCGTCACCTCCATCCTGTACCGATTCAACAAGGAGACCACCGCAGAGCAGAACGCACTCGCCATCCGCACACTGACCGCGCTGGGCGTGCCACCTCGCTTCACCTACATCACCTTCGACCAGCTCATGACCGAGACCGAACTGCGCGACACCGTGGCGTTTCAGGCACGCACCGACCTGCTCATCGCACCACAACCAGGGCTCAGTGTGGGCGAGATCGTCGATGGAGTGCGCGACGAGCAGTGGGTGCGCGCACACGCGACCGGTGAACCGTTCTACTCCGCGATCAGCTACATGCTGGTCGGGATGGAATGCCTGATCGGCGCCGCCTACACCCGCAAGGCCGGCGCCGCGGGGCTGACCGGTGACCCCGACCCGGCCATGGGCCGCATGGACGCCCGCTACGCGGACTGGCGCATCGGCGTGCTCGCGCGGTGGGGCCAGCTCTGGATCGACCGCAACTTCGCCCTCGACTACACCCTGAAATCACTCGAAAAGGTCGTCGACGGCCAGCCATACGCGGTGTTGCGCCGCCTGCGGCGTCTGCTCAAAACCGGAGCCTTCGGCTTCCTCCACGCCATGCTCGACCAGCTCACCAGCACCGCTGTCGCTGGCGACGACCCTGGCGCACTGGACGCCCGCTGCGCCGAGCTGGCACAGACGCGCATCCACCAGCTCCGTGCCGACCTCGGCCACGCCATCACCGGGGTCCTGGACGCCCTGCCGCCGCGGCACCAGCACCGCCTGCACGCCCAGTACCAGCAGTGGAGCACCGCGACGGCGTGGCGACTGATCAACGCCGCCGACCCGTGCGGCACTTGACCCCGACCGGACAGAGGTGACCATGCACGAGCTGCCCCGCCGGACCCTGCGCGGACTCAACGCCGAGGTCTCGGCGCTGGGCGCCGGCTGCTGGACCATCGGCGGCCCCGCCACCAACGCCGGTGTCCCGATCGGCTGGGACGGCGTCACCCCCGAGGCCGCCTACGCCGGACTCGTGCGCGCTCACGACCTCGGGATTTCGCTGTTCGACACCGCCGACGTCTACGGCCTCGGACGCTCCGAACGGCTCCTCGGCCGCCTGCTGGCCACCCTCGACCGGCAGGCCGTGGTCGTGTCGAGCAAGGTGGGCTACTTCGCCGGAACCGCCAGCCACCCCTACCAACCGGCGCACATGCGCCACCAGTTCGCCACCACCCTCGACAACCTCGGCACCGACTACCTCGACATCTACCACCTCCACAGCGCCGACTTCGGCCCCGGCGACCAGTACCTGCCCGGCGCGATCGAGGTCGTACGCGACCTGCGCACACGCGGGTTGATCAAGGCAGTAGGCATGCGCGCACCGCATACCTTCGCCGAGCACTGGGCCACCGGTCAGGGCCCGCGCGCCGAGCGCACGGCCCGCTTCCTGCACCTGTTCGACGCCATCCGCCCCGACGTGGTAGCCGCCCGCTACAACCTCCTCAGCCCCCTCTACAGCGTCGACGAGACCGACATCTTCGCCTTCGCCCGCGCCCGCAATGCTGGGGTGATCGTCAAACAAGCACTCGGACAAGGACTGTTCCTCAAACCCCATCAGTGGGCGCCCACGTTCGGCCCAGGCGATCACCGCTCCCGCGACCCCGAGTTCACCGGCACCGCCCTCCACGCGATCAGGCAACGACTCGCCCCACTGCGCGACCGTTTCGGAGGCTGCCCGGCCAGCTTGGCGCGCGCCGCGCTGCGCTACGTACTCCAGACAGCCCCCGAGGCACCGGTGCTGGTCGGGTTCCGCAATGCTGACCAGATCCACGCCACCATCACCAGCCTCGGTGACCCCCTCACCGACAACGAACTCACCGACATCCGCAACCTGCTCCACCCCAACATCAGGAAGGAACCCGCCACATGAAGTACATCGAGGTCGAAAAGAAGTACGCCGCGCCCGACGCTGCCGCGCTGAAGGCCAAACTGGAGGAACTCGGCGCCAAGCCCAGCGCGCAGACCCGTCAGGTCGACGCCTACTACAACGCGCCCCACCGTGACTTCCTCGCCCCAGAGGCCATCTCGGAATGGCTGCGCATCCGCACTGAAGACCGCGGCTCATCCATCAACTTCAAAGTCTGGCACCCCATCGACGCCATCGCTAAAACCCACGCAGACGAATACGAAACCGCCATCGACGACCCCGAAGCCATCCGTCGCATGCTCCACGCGCTCGGCTTCACGCCCCTGGTCACCGTGGACAAGACCCGCGAAGAGTGGAAACTGCCCCACGTCGAGGTCGTGTTCGACCACGTCGACGGCGCCGGCGACTTCGTCGAATTCGAATTCAAAGGCGACGCCGACGACGTCGACGACGCCACCACCCAACTCGTCACCTTCATCGAGTCGCTCGACGTCGAACTGGGCGACACCATCAACCGCGGATACCCCCACATCCTCCTCGGCCGCGACCACTAAGCGAAGAACTACGCTAGCGCACACGGTCTCGATCCCGTGGCGCGCCGACGAGTCGCACGATAGTGGACCGCGATCCGCGAGCCGGAGCAGCAACTCGGTGTGCCTCTCCGGCTCCCGGTCGCCGCCTTCTCCCGTTTAGCCATGGCTTGTCGCCAAATTCAACTGGCCGCAGCCCAGTCAAAGGGGCGAGCCCTTGAGGCAGGTCAGGCCGGCTCGGTTTCGATGATATCGTCGCGAACTCGTCGGATCTTCTCCATCGTGCGGAGCGCCTCCGAATCTGGGGCATTTATGTCACGGACTCCGTGCTCGGCTGCCGCAGCGCCACTATCAAACAATGGTATCGGCGACTGGTAGTTCACCACTGCTCGAGCGGTTTCAGGGCTAATCCGACCGGCGTGGACGGCCAGGCGCAGAGCCAGCAGTTCGTCGCCGTCGTGGCAACCTGCCCAGCCTGCACAAATGCGCCGATGCTTATCATCGTCGTTCTGATGGCACTGGAACAAGCCGACCGGCTGTTCCCCTGTCTCGGTGTCGTAGCGGGGCAGCTTCGCGTACTCGTTCGCATGCCAGATGCCCGAGGGGACATCGCGCCGGTACGGACAGGACGCGCACGGTCTCGGAGCAGGAGGGCCCATCTGCTGGCTGTCCACGCTTATGACTCCCAAGTACGAGCGCGGTCGGCGGGCTCGCGCGCAGTGTTCTGCCGAGCAGTGTCCCATCGTGGCGTCGATCAAGACCGTCAGGGGGTAAGTGCGTGGAGATCACCTCCGCTGATCCGGCAGCCAGTCGCTATCGAACGGAAGCCGGGGCGCGGTGGTCACCCGCTGCCCTGCCCGCACACCGACGTGATCGTTTCAGAACCAGCCCGCAAAGGCCGGACGGCGAGGTAGTCGGTGATCCGGCGGTCGTCGAAGTCGGAAGCGATCGTGTATTGCCCGTTCGTTGCTTCACGAGGTGACTGGAGGGCCGATCCGGGCCGTGGAGGCCACTGTCGCACCTCGGAGCGAGGCTGAAGCACGTCTCGAAGGCCACATCGTGGGTAGCCGCGACCGACCTCACAGGGCCGAGCGTCCGTCCTCGCTGACGGCCGGTGTTGTTGTGCTGGTGATGCCGCTGGCGAGTTCGCGCTGTGCGGCGCTCGCGAGCCCGATGACGTGGTCGCGGGCGGCCAGGTCCTCGATAGTGGCGGCGCCGTGCTCGCCTCTGAGGAGCGCGGCACCAATGCCTCGGCGTGAAGACCGGGGCGGTTTCGCCTCGAGCATGGCCGCGAGCCGGTCGGGCATCCGCGCGACTGCGGCCCTCCGGTACGTCGCCGCGGTGGCAGTATCTAGACGGTGCTCAAGATGTGCGGCAGCGTCGTCGGCGGCGAGGAGGTACTGGACGATCAACTCGAAAGCGCTGGCGCGCGCCCCAAGTCGCTGGGTGAGCAGGCCGTGCAAGACTTCGTCAGCGGGTTCAGAGCTGAGTGCCAGGTTCATCTCGACGCCGTCCCCGCTGGGGAGTCGCACCTGCTCCCACGGGCCCGCTGCGTTGATCGGGTTGCCGGGGTGCTGAGCGGACAGCCACAGATACAGGATCTCCACGTGCGCCCAGGACAGGCCCTGGGCGCTCGGAATCGGCAGGAGCAGGGTCGGCAACCCAGACGCGGTGCGCTCCTCAGCCCAGCCGTGATCCTTTCCCCCGAAATGATCGTCCAGCCAGGCGAGTGGACGGTCGGCCGCGAACTCGGCGACGGCGGGATGCTTCAGCGAATGACCGAATCGTGTGCCGGTGTAGGGACCAACCTCAATCACGGGCATGTTGACCGGAAGCTCGATTCGCGGGGCGATGAACTCGGCAGCCTGCCTGCGCCACGTGGTAGCCCACACCAGGTCCGCACCGCGTGCGGCCAGAGCCTGAAACCATCGTCCGTGCGCGGGATTGAGGTAGACCGATGTCTCCATCGGTTCTCCGAGGGAGTTCGGGCCGCGGTAGGTGTGGCGCTGATAGCCGGCAGGGACCGAGCGTCCATCCAACTCTGGTGCGAGGACGCCATCGACATCGATCGCGATCAGCGGGCGGCCGGAGCGGGCCGGGCTGGTCATCGGCGCTCCTTCCAAGGTCATGGGGTGTTCATTATTGCTGATTCTCATCCCGTACGTGCGAAGTATTGCGACTGTGGGTGACCAGGCATGGCCGACACCGCTATCTGGACCTGGCAACGTGAGGCCCGTTGTCAGATCCCGAGGTCGTACCTCTCGAAGTGTTTGTCGTCCCAGCGGCGGCGTAGCTCGGCGAGCCGGTGTCGATCGGTGACGGTGACGCGCTCACCGTGCTTGTCGGCGACCCGTTCGATCAGAGCGAGGTTCTCCAGGTGCCGTAGGGTTTTTCGTAGTACTTGTGAGGCGTAGTGCCCGATCTGACGGTCCGTGGTGACTTTGCCTGGCTCGGTCTCCAGCAGGTCCGGAGCTCGTTGTTTCCACAACTCGACCAGCTTCAGCCGGGTGACCGTGGGTTCGGTGTGGTCGGTGACTTCCAGGACTAGGTCGGCGACGTCCACGGTGGCCCGGGAATCCGATGTCCCTCGAACAGGATGTGCCCGTCGCTGGTGGCTCGCGCCGGCCCGCGGCGGGCGAGTTCGGTGGCCACGGCGTCGGCGAGAGAGCGCAGTTCGGGGTCGGTGGTGAGCGGCCAGGGCAGCGTGTTCAGTCTGGCCCACAGAGCGGTGTCGGCCAGTGATTCTTCCCCGTTGTGGATGTTGCGGTGCTCGTGGACGGCCAGGGCCAGGGTGAGCAGTGAGCTGCGCAGGCAATCGACGATGCTGTCTCTGCGCACGGCCCGTACCCGATCGTCGGCTCTGTCCAGGAAAGGGCGCAGGATTTCGTCGAACCCGGCGGCCCGCTGACGCCAGGCCACGAAAGCGTCCCGTTTCTCGGTGAACTCGTCGTCGCTGATCCGGCCGGCGTCGCGGTCGAACTCGGCCTGGCGGAAGGTGTCGCGCTGGTCGATCCGGGCGTGGGTGGCGCGGGCCTCGATGCGGCGCAGCACGCGGTAGGTCTGGATAGCGCGGTCGTCGGCGAGTAGCGCCACCCAGTCCCTGCGGCGCGATCGGCGCAACGCCTCCCGGACGTACTGGATGGCACCGTCGTCGTCATCGGCTGCGTAGGGCAGGTGCTGCGGCATGAGTTGTCGAGTCCTCTCACGGTCGCGGGGTGCGGTTGCTGGCGCCGAGCTTCACTCGGGTGGGCGGCGAACTGATCCTCGCTACCGCTGCTGGCGTGATCTCGACGTCGCTCCTGGGGCACTATCCGGTGGGTGGGTGTGGTCGCCGGTGGTGTGGCACTCGGGGCAGCGTTGAGCGTTGTCGGGGATCGAGTCCGTGACGATGCCAACGCGTGCGCACCGGGTCAGGGCGAAGGTGACCCCGTCGTGCCTGCCCGCGGCCGGTCGGTCGTTGATCCTGTGGACCTGATTCGCTGTGGTCAAGCCCAGGCAGGGCTGCCCGGGAAGGGCGGCTGCGGGTTCAGGTAGCGGCGCGGTCGCAGGCTCAGAGGGCGGTGCGGTCGCGGGCGCTGGGGCACACGGCCAGAAGACCGGTTCCGGCCCCAGGTCGGGCTCGAGATCGGCGTCGAGCACGTCGGGGTGCGGTGGCTGATACACGCGGGGGAGGAACGGGTACACGCGGGGGTGGAGCTGGTGCACGGTGGCCAGGTTCGGTGTCGGCGGGGTGTGCGGGGAGTGCGTCGTGTCGTGGGCGGGCAATGGCGGTGCGGTCGTGGCTGGTTGGCCCTTGTTGGAGCGGATGGTGACTCCGGCGGCGACCAGGTGGGCGCGGACGGTTCGTGTCGCCATGCGGTAGTGGCGGGCTAAGGCGCGCTGGGATGTGCCGGCTTGGTAGCGGCTGACCATGCCTGGTGGTGTCGGTCGGCGACGCGTGGGAGGAGGTGTGTCGGTGTGGTTGTTCATGGTTGGCTGTGGTTCCGGCGGCGGTATGTGGCGGGTCGGTGGTCGCTGGCGTCTGGTCAGGGTAGGTGTCCGGGCGGCCGTGCGGGGCCCGGGCGTGCTTGTCTGCTCACGGGGTTCGGGCTGGGTCACCGCTTACGGTCGTAGACCGTGCCAGCCCACCAGGCATAGGACGCCCTTGGGAGTGGTCTCTAAACGGTCTGCCATCTCTGTCAGCCCTAACTCGGGGTCGAGCCAGAGGGCCTCGATGCGGTCGCGGTTGCTGGTGGCGAGCAGTCCTCGGCGTGGAAAACCGTGGTTGTTGGCGTAGTAGAAGATCCTGTTCGAGGTGAAGCCCAGTTTGATGCTCAGTTCCTCCGTAGTGCATTTGAGGTTGCTTCGGTTGAACCATGCTGATGCCAGGGCGGGCTCGTCCGAGTTTCTCTGCCTGGCCCGGCTGGTGCGGCGTGGTATGCCGAGAACGTCGGCGTATATGTGCACAGTGTTCCGGTGGATGCCGAGCCGGTCGGCGATCGTCCCGATTTTTACGGTGTGATCCCGATAAAGCTTGTCGAACTGATCTCGATCGAATCGAGGCTTAGGAGGTTGGGTCATCTCGAGTGAAACTTTCGTTGCGTTCGTTTTCCAGGCAGTGGTAGGAGATGAGCTTGTCCAGCGCCTTGTCGGACATGTCGAGATGAGAGGCAAGGCGGTGGTAAGGGATCTCGTGTGCCAGACCGCCGACGAGCTTCTTGCGGAGGTATTCGCGTCGTGCGTCGCTCAGGTGCTTGCGGAGTGGGATGTCGTATTTGCGTGCCAGGTAGTAGACGCGGCGGATGCCACCCACGTGGGTGGCGACGTCGCGTACCGGTGTGCTGAGGTCGAGGTACAGCCGTTCAAAGACGTCTCGTGGTATCAGGGGCGCGGTAGTGGTCATGATCTGCTCGCTACGCCGTACGCCAGTTCACCAGGGTCGGCCGTGTTCGTGTCAGGACGAATTGATCCACGGCGTCCAGCACTGTCCCGAGGCTGACTTGGCAGCCGGGCTGGAAGTACATGTCCCGTTTGCCCGCCATCTTGTACGCCTTGGTGCCGTCGCCGCCTCCGGCGGCGGGGATGGAGAGGTGGTCGGCTGCGCCGAACTGCATTGCCCCGATCTGATTGCGCGGGTCGATGCCCACGCGCAGGGCGATGCGATACGGGTCGGTCATGTCGGCCCCGCCATAAATGAGAGACCAATCGTAGGCCACTGCGATGTCTGTGCGGCTCGCGATCGAGCGCAGCGCCACGGCGACCCGCTTGCCGTGCTCGGGGTTCTCAATGTGCACGTCGGAGATGTCCAGCAACTGCTGCTCTAGCAATTCTCGCTCCTGTCTTGCTCGATGATCTCGAAGCCCTGGTGCGCGGCTTCCTCGTAGTGTTCTGGCTTGCGTCCCGGTAGCCACAGGTCGAGGTCGGCGTAGAAGCCGGACTGCTGGATCTCATGGACGGCGATGAAGCTGTGGTCGTAGGATTCGTCGAGCTTCACATACTTCTTCGTCGTGGAATCCCAGCGCGTGGACCACTTCCGCAACGTTGCTGTGTTCTGGCTGCCGGGGACCGGGTGGTAGTCGATGTATCCGCCGTTGTACTTGTCGCAGAACTCCCGATACAGCTCGGTATGGACAATGAGTGCGCGCCATGCCGTGTCGACATCCTCGTCGGGGATCAGCAGTATCCCGGAATTTCCCAGAGCGACGAGAAAGGCCAGGAGCTGATCTAGTGCCCTGGCGGCGTAGGGGCGTTCCATGTGCTCTCGCTCGGCGAGATAGCGCACGAGACGGTGGAAATCGTCTGCGCTGATCAGTTCTCGCCCGCATCGGAAGTCCGACATGATCTCCCTCCTGAAAGATGAACGTGTGGCCAGATGTGTCTGGACCTTGGCCATGGTCTGCGTCGTGAGGGCTTTCACTGCTGGCGCATGGCTGCTGGCCGGGGCGGATGTGCGGCCCACCGGGACGGCGGGCACCGTGGTCAGGTAGCGAAGCGGTGACCGGGCCAGTAGGTGACGAACCCGGACTTGACCGCCCCACGAGGGTTTCGCCACCATCCGCTGGATGGCCCCGGCAGTCCATGCTGTTTCAGGCGCAGCTCAGGCGACGTACATTGCGTGTACCGCTGTCAGAACCACCAAGAAATCTTGTCGTCTGTCTGGTATCGGCCATCGCGGGTCGGCGGTCGGTGAGCTGCTGACGGGGTAGTTCGTCGGTTCGGTGTCCCGAAAGTGAGGTCGGCAGGCTCGGGGCACCGCGCGCCGCGTTGGACGACGCGCGGTGACCCCGGGGCGTGGGTCAGGTGGCGTTGCCGGTGCGGGCGACGTGGTAGATCCAGTCGCGGAAGTCCGGCGAGCTGGTGTAGACATCCGGCGCCGTGCCGCAGAACTCGGTCGCGGAGCGGCTGGAACCGCCGACGAGCTGGGTTACGCCGTTGATCGTGGCCAGGGCGGGCCCGCCGGAGTCCCCGTTGCAGGCGGCGTCAGTGCCGGAGGGGTTGTCGGTGCAGATTTCGGCGGCGGACAGTGCCGCGTCGGCGCAGCGCGAGGGCGCGGTGACGCGGGTGTCGAGCTGCTGCAGGTGCCTCGGCAGACCGGCGTGAGTGCTGTCGGGTTCGGTCACGCCCCAGCCGTAGAGGCTGACCGCGCTGCCACGGCGGGCGGTGTCGCGCGCGAGCTGCACGGTCGGCTGCTGGAGCAGGCGGTCGAGCTTGAGCATGGCGATGTCGGAGACCGGCTCCTTCGGTGCGCCTTGAGCCCACTCCCAGCCGGGGTGGACCACGACCTTGGTCACCGTCGCGGTCTCGCCGCCGGAGAGCCGGTCGAGGCTGCCGACCCGGACGTGGAACCGCTTGTCCGCGGTCGGGATCGATGCCGCGTCGGCGGTGAACCGCTGAATCGCCGTCGACTTGGCCGCCGCGCCCGCGGGCGGGTCGGTGACGCAGTGCGCGGCGGTGACCACCCAGCCCCGGAACACCAGGGCCCCGCCGCAGGTGTGGTAGTCGATGAACTGCTCACCGTGCTTGGGTGCGTCGTACTGCAGCGAGGTGATCCCCGGCGGGGCGCTCGCGGCCGGGTGGCCGCCCACGATCATCGGCTCGACCGGCGGCGGTGGCGTGTCGGCCACGGCCGCCGTCACGGGAGCGGTCAGCGCGGTGGTGATGCTCATCGTCACGGCGGCGGCGAAGGACAGGATCTTTCTGTTCACGGAGAGGTCTTTCCCATCTGAAAAGGTTGTAGGTCCACTGAAGTGATCGGGTGCGGGGCTCTGGGAGGTCCGCGTCCTGGGTGAGCGACGGGCATCGTCGGAGGCCGCGCTATTCGACGCCGTCGTCGCGTTCGGCGGCGGCGTGCGGCGACACGGGTGCCTGCGGCGCAGGCGGTGCGAGGCGGCACGGCTCATCGGGGGTGTCGCAGCTGCCGCAGGGACCGAAGACCAGGCACCGGGCGAGGTCACGATCGAGAGTGCGCGCGTGGCGCTCCAGTTCCCAGAGCACGGCGGGGAACACCGCGCTGTGGACACCGATCAGGACCGGCGTGCTGCGGTGCCGGACGCAACCGGTCAGGGTTCCGCAGGAGGTGAAGTGAGCGATCCAGTGCTCACCGCGGAGCGCGAGGACGCATTCGAGTTCGCTCAGGCCCAGGTCCGGTGTGGCCTGGCGCCGGGGTTCGTCGTCGAGCGCGCCGTGGAAACTCCCGGGGTAGTAGACGCTGGCGCAAATGTCGGAGTCGCGGTCGAGGATTGTCCAGCCACGGCAACGGAAAAAGGAGATCAGCGGATCTACCGTGCCGTCGTCCGGTAGCGGCTGCTCCTGGCGACCGGCTCCGATAAGCAGGTCGAAGACGTTCCGGACGCGGATGAGCGCAGCGTCGAGGAGTTGAGTCATGGCGATGATGGCCTCCTGGGAGGGCGAGATGTCGGTCGTTGACGTCTGCGCTTAGTCGCCGCGGCGACACAGGCTCTGTGGCTTGCGAGCCCGTCGAGTGGACGCGATCGGCGTACTGGTGGCCGGGCTGTCGTGTTCGACTAGCTCGTGGCGCGCGGGCCTTGCTTCGGGTCGGTGGTGTCGGTGTCGCCCGCTGCCCGAGGTCGGGAGCTACGCGATAAGTACGGTCGTGTCCGCGGGCTTGCTCGTGGTTTCGCCGGCGGTACGGAAATGCGGGGTAGCCGCAGCGTCGGCAGGTCGCGCTCCTGGCCTGGTTGGCGCCGGTCGCGGTCGTACACGGGCCAGGCCGGAGCAGGTTGTTCGTGCTCGGCCGCGACGCGGGCGGTGATGGCCGCTACCGAGTCCGGGCGCCTGTTCCAGCGGTGCCGCCGCCGGCGAGCAAGTCCTCGTAGACCGAGCACGGCACCGGCCAGCACCAGAACGGCCGCGAGGCTGACCAGGAGAGCCGGGTTCATCGCCAGGTCCGCTGGTGTGGTGGGTCATGAGGCGCCCGCCCGGTCGGCGGGGGCACGAGCGCGGCCGACAGCGGCCAGCGTGTACGCCGCCCGAGGGCGGCGGGCGTCGTCCGGTGCGGGCCAGTGCCCCGGCGTGGTGATGCCCGGGTTCGGCAGAACGAGGTCGGTGAACTGCCAGGTGAAGTCGGCCTGGCTACGAGGCCGTGGGCGCTGACGAACGCTCATGCCGGCGCTCCCGCCAGCTCGGCCAGGCGGTCGGCGGCGTCGGCGAGGTCGCGCACGACGGCGACCCGCGGATCGCGGCGAACATCCTCGGGCAACTCGACGTCGCGGGTGTTGACCAGCACGGCCGCGCGGCACCCGGCGGCGAGCGGTCCCCGGACGTCTTCGGGAACCCGGTCACCGAGGTGCACGATGTCACCGACCGGAACCTGGTACTCGGCGGCGATAGCAGTCCAGCAACGCGGCTGGGGTTTGCGTGCCTGCAGCTGGTAGCTGGTGTAGATCCCGGCGAGATACTGCCCGCACTGATCGTGCAGGTCACCCATCCTGGCGGGGCCCGCGACGCAGGAGACGTTCGACAACGCCACCACCGGCGCCAGGGCCGCCAGCCGCTCGAGAGCGGTCTTGGTGCCGGGGTAGGCGGTGAAACCGCCGGTCGGCCAGATCAACGGCCACTCGGCGGCGCTGATCAGCAGCCGCTCCCGCACCAGCTCGGCGACCTCCTCGGTGAGCTCGGGAACGACGTGGAGGATGTTGCGGTCGATCTCGGCGGCGTTGTCCGGGGCCAGGGCTATCTCCCGCAGCACGTCCGCCGTACCGGGCCGGTCGAACGAGCCGAGGGTGTCGCCCACGTCGGTGACGATCAGCACGCGGCACCTCGCACTCGGCGGCGCGCGGGCACGGCCAGGCGAGCCATCACCGCCGCCGCGAGGACACCCAGAAGTTTGTGGAGCCCTTGATCGAGGTCGGAAAGCGCAGTGCCCGGCCCCGAGGTATCCGGTTCGGCATCCGGTTTGCGCAGCACGGTGGCGTACGCGATGAAGGAGTCCTTGTGGTTGACCCGTTCCGCCAGCCACAACAGGACACGACGACGATCGATGACCCAGTGCGTCCCGAAATTGATCACCGCACCGGCCAACCGGGCACGCCACGGCAGGCGCAGACCGAGAAGACGCACCACGACCTCGGTGACGACCAGCTGCCCCGCCGCGTAGGTGAGCACATGCCCCGTGGCCGCCCGACGCCCGACAACAGAGGCTGGCACCGCAACCTCGTCCTCACGCACGATCTCGCCCGAGGGCGTGCCATCGCTCGGGTACACCAGCTCGTCGCCCTGTAACCCTTTGAGGACGGCATCTTTCGGCCGTTGAAGCCAACGATCTGCCCAGAGATGCAAGCCGTGGAACGTACTGGTCAGCGCACCGAAAAGCGCGACCCGCTCCACGACACGGCCGGAGAAAGTCGCCGTGGTCATCCGATGTGCCCCTGCGCACCGGCCGCTTCGTCATCGGAGCGCTGGTAGAACAGCTCGAGATACACGTCCGCGTCCGCGGCGTCGGAGTCACGATCGACGCGGCGGGGCTGGTCGAGATCAACGCCCCACACCTGAATCCCTGCCTGCACCGGATCGGACAGCCACCTGGCTGCACCGGCGAACACCTCCGCGCAGTCGCGGCCCCTGAACGTCGTGCAGTCCACGGCAACGCGTGCTGGCTGTCGGTGTGACATACGAACCGAACCTTCCTTCTTTCGAGATGCCTTCGGATGAAACGCGACCGGTGAGCGTCAGTTCTGCTCAACCGGCACCGGGGAGCGAGGAGGCGACGGAGTTACCGCTGACGCTGTCAGCGGACTGCTCGGCCATGACCGGTGTTCCGGTGGCCAGCAAGAACTGGCGCGCCGCCGCGACCACCGAATGACGGGCAGGCATGGTGTAGCCGCCGGCTCTGGCACCGAATCGCAGCCACGGCCCGAGCCGCGCCAGATACGCCAGCCACAACCGCTCAGAGATCGCGGGAATATCGGCCTGCAACGCACGAGCGGCATGCCAGGAGTTCAGCAGCGGCTCCGGCCAGCTCGCCGCCTCACCTGGTCGCGCCGCCACCACCTGTGCCGCTCGCGAGCACTGCGTCAACATCGCGGTGAACACCTCCGGCGGCGGAAGCTGCCCCTTGACCAACCCGAGATCGGCCACCCACGGCACCACCGGGACCGGATCGCGGACCGAGGCGGCGACCGACGCCAAGCGAAGCGCGGTCGGCAGCTGAGCGGACGCCTCGCCACGATCCACCGGATCGCGGTTCATCAACCGCGCGAACGCCTCCGGATGCGGAATGCGGGGCAAGGTCTGCCCGACATCCAGCCCGGCCTCGCGAACGGCTGCCAACAGCCCCAAGCCGTGCCCGTGCTCCCAACCCATGCGCATCAAACCCCACGACGGCGACAGCACATCGGGCACAGCGCCGCCGGATAGCACCAGCGTGCGCGCCTGCGGATCCACCAGCGTGAAACCGAGCGCTGGCGCGCACAGAGGCCGCAACACGTGGATGGCCAGCAGACGCTGCCACCACGGCGCCGCCAAGGGACTGCACACCGCCCCCGGCCGCTCTTGCTCGCGCAGCCGGCGCAACGCCGACGCGAGCCGCGACTCCGCGGCCGGTGCCTCAAGATCCGCAGGCACGATCGGATCGGCCAGCACCACCTCCTCGGCACCGACCTGAACTGCGTGGCGCAAGCCCCGCGCCACCGCCGCACCCCACCCAGCACCCGGCAGCATCAATTCAACACGCGAACCCCACAACCGGGCGCTCTGGAACGCCCCGCGCGTCCGCCGGTCCGTCCCGGCACTGGTGTCCACCAGCACGGTGCAGACCGGTCGGGAAGACCCCGTCGCCAACACAGCCTGCTCGATGTGCTCGGCCACAAGCGCCACCGTGTCGCCATGCATGCACGCGGGGAGCACGACCACCAGCGGTGACGGTTCCTCGTTTCGCGTGAAAGATGGGACGGCGCGACCATCGGCGGGAGGGGGAATCGTCGTGTCGCCGGATGGTCGTGCCGCCCCGCGCCCCACCTCGCTAGCCGACCCCGGGGGACGGGCCGGACGAGCTGCGGGTGAGGACACCATGCGTACGTTCATCGAACCGGTCACGGGCCTTCAGGATTCTGGATGGGATGCCTCGTTCGAAGGATTTTGGAAGCGAAGGAATTTTGTGGAATCGCGCGGAAGAATCGCCTGAATGTTGCGACCGAGTCGAAGGTTGAATAATCGGAACTTAAGACGCAGCACACTTTTATTGTCGGCGTTCTGTGCACCTGAAGGCTATTTGGTTCAAACTTCAGTAAGCGGACAGTCATTCCCCACCCCGTGCAATCCTGGCCGTGACGAGCGAGGCTAGACGGCATTGCGATCCCGAAGTATCACGAAACTATCACCGCGTGCCCTTCCCGCCTGTGAGACGTGCTTTGAGTGCTGCTCACTTCCCCATGATTTCGGTTCACAGCAGTCAACATGCTGTTGTGTGCGGGTAGTAGCTGCCATGTCACTGCCAGCAGACATCCATTGCGCGACCGGTCGCGCAATGGATGGAGGCCATCGGGCAGAATGTGGCCTCGACCAAGGAGAAGGGGTGCTAGGCGCGCATGGTAATCAAGGCTGTGTTCTTCGACGTGGGCGAGGTCCTTGTCAACGAGACACGAGAGTACGGCACTTGGGCGGACTGGTTGGGCGTCTCCAGGCATGAGTTCTCGGCTGTGTTCGGTTCGGTCATCGCGGCAGGCCGCGACTACCGGGACGTGTTCCAGGTCTTTCGTCCTGGCTTCAATCTCACCGCGGAACGTCAGCGTCGCGCCGAAGCTGGGAAGCCCGAAACCTTCGATGAGCGGGATCTCTACCCGGATGTTCGAGATTGCCTTAGTGCACTGCGACGGCAGCGCATTCTTGTAGGAGTTTCAGGAAATCAGACCGCTCGGGCAGAAGGCATTTTGCGGGACCTGGATCTGCCATTGGATGTACTGGGGACATCGAGCAGTTGGGGAGTCGAAAAGCCGTCAGAAGGATTCTTTTCCCGGCTTCTAGCGGAAGCTGATGCGCTATCGGAAAACGTCCTGTACGTCGGCGACCGGCTTGACTGGGACGTACGTCCCGCGCAAGCTCTCGGCTTGAAGACCGCCCTAATACGCCGAGGTCCCTGGGGGCGGATCCTCAAGGACGCGGACGCCGAGCAGGCCCTCCTTTTCGACCTTCCAGATCTGCGCGATCTGGCGAACCTCGTCGAACAGCACAACGCGATCGGCGAGGTAGCCCCTTAACTGAGAGTAGGAACGGGCGGCAGGAACGCTTGCGTCCGCTCTGCGATGTCGCGCTCGTAAGGGGTACCGGTCAGTGCCGTTCTCGCAGCCGGGATGCGAAGCATCGCTGCTGCGTAAGGGTTCTGTTCGAGTTCTTCGCAAGCGGCGTGAACGAGGCTCGCGCTCCTGTCCGGATTGTGGGGAGTCTCCGCTAGCGCGAGATCGAGCAGCAGAACCGCGCGCTGCTTGTTCGCGTCCTGAGGCAACGCTGTGATCGCTTGCTGCAACCATCGACTAGCTGATCGGTGGCGGCCGGCGAGAAGCTCAGCGTTGCCTGCAAATCCCGGGAGGCGGCTCTCGTCGAAGAAGTCGAGCCACTCCGGATCGGTCCCTTGGGTACCGAGGGCATCTTGAGCCTGCCGGATTCGGTCTCGGCTGCCTTTGGTGTCGCCAATGCGTGACTGAACTTCCGCTGCGACGCAATGTAGCCACGAGCGCAAGTGCGGACCGCCAGCGTACCGTGCGTGCGCGAAAGCTACATCAAGTAATGTGCGCGCGGCAGCCGCGTCCCCGTCTGCCGCTCGAAAGCCTGGGACGAATGACCGATGGGCCGCCACTGTGGCAGCCAGAGCAGAATCTCGGGCTACGTCGACTGCCTGTTGAGCCATCTGGAACGGCCAGGCAGCGAGTTCCGGGCGGCCGAGGTCGAAGAAGGCCAGTCGCGCGGCTTGCAAGGCTGACTCGGCAACGGAGCACGCCAGCTCGCGTGACGAGGACGAGGACGGTTGCGTTCGCAGGAGCGCGGCGCCGAGCTGAGTGTGCGCGACGGTTGCGTCAAGTAAGGGATCTGGCGGCGACGTCCAGTAGAGCTGGCGGTGCCGAGCGGTGATGTCCGAATAGCTGGTGACGACCTTGGGATCGCGGGCCGTCGCGTTGGGGTTCGTCACCGTGTCGGCAGCCTCGGCGAGATCCGGTGACAACAACGGTGTGGTGCTCGCGACGGCAAGCAGCATTCGGAGGAAGGTCTGCCGGTTGATCTCAGGGCCATTGCCCTGCCCCATGTTCCACATCCTTTTCATCACCTGATACGCCAGGTCGTCCAACTGACGGTCACTGGCCGACATTCCCTCACTCAGGGTTCTGGTTGGCGCGATAGCCAACTCGTCATCGGTGAGGAGCCCCAGCTCGGCAGCTGACTTGCCGAGGACAAGTACTAAGTGCTTGCGAAACTGAGGTTCTGGCCACCGCTCGCCGGCTTCCCAACGCCGAGCAGTGTCCGCGGTGAGCCCGCAGCCGCCGTCGCCCGCGAGGTCCATGCTCCGTTTGATCTGGCTGACCAGTTCTTGGCGACTCCAACCACGTTGAAGGCGTTCCCAGGCCAGTCTGGTGTTGGGCGGATAGCGCCGAGTGCCGCTCATCGGTTACCGACCCTCCTGTCCCTGCCTCCAAGGACGTGTTTCGTTGAGTTCGGACAGTAGGCCGCACCAAGGTGCCTGCTGAAGAGCTGGCAGTGTGATGGCGGTGTCGCGGCAGTCCCATGGCAGTGTCTTCTTGGCTGGCTGGGGCATAGACTGAAGCTGCGGACGGACGTTACTGGCGTCGGAAGAAACCAGACTCGACCGCTGCGACGAAGGCGTTCCATTCGGCGTGGTCGAAGACGAGCACCGCTCCGTCTGGTTTGCGGCTGTCGCGGATGCCAATGGCGTTGTCAGTGACGGCGATCTCGACGCACTCTTGGCCGTTGGGGTGGCTGATGGGTGACTTCGCCCAGTTGGTGAAGTCGCAGTTGAGGTGGGGCTTGTGGCTGTTCTGGACATGCATCTCAGGTGTCACCCTTCGTGAGAGTGGTGTCGATCTACAGGCTAGCGGCGAACTCAAGCAGCCGGTGCCTCGTGCGTTCTTGCCCGGCTGCGGCTGCCTTCTGCTGATCGAAGAGTTCCAGGTAGCCCTTGGTCTCTTTGGCCTCGGCGTACTCGCCCTTGTTGTAGCGCTCCAGGTAGACCACGCTCACTGAGGGCTCCGTCTCATACTGGAACACGGTGTAGTCGTGACCTTGGCCCATGTAGTAGCCGACGTCGAACGGGACGAGCTGAATTTCGACGTTGGGGCGGTCCAGCACGTCGACCAGATGCAGGACTTGCGCCTTCATCTCCCCCGGCGGCAGCGGCGTGCGGTGTAGGACCGCTTCATCCATGATGAACCAGAAGTGCTGGTCCTCGTTGTCCAGTACGTACTGCCGTGCGAGCCGGTTGGCCGTGTCACGATCGATCTCCTCGGTGCTGAGCGAAGGCCGCCAGCATCGTCCCTGGGCACGGGAGTACGCCTCGGTCTGCAGCAGGCCCGGAATGACGGTCGAACGGTGACAAAACAGCCTGTTGCAGGTGGGCTCCACGTCGATCAGGAGCCGTAGCTGCTGCTTGAACCGCGTGCTGAACGCCCCGCGCTTGGCGCGTTTGTTGCTCTCCGCCTGCAGCGAGCGGGCGTAGGCGAGGTCTGCCTCGCTTGCTTGGTAGAGCTCGAGGAGTACGTTCAGCTCCGCCAATTTGATTCCGCCGCCGCCCTCGATGTAGGCGATCTTCGACTGCCCGCAGGCGAGACTCTGAGCTGCCTCTCCTTGCGTTTTCCCGGCCTCGTTGCGCCGACGCTCCAGGAGGCTGCCGAGAACGATTTTCATGACGGCAGCCGGGAGGTGCTGGGGCTGCTCCATTCGCTCCGTCACCACGTCTTCCTGTTCTCTCACGGTCGACACCGCCGATCATTCACCCGAACGGCGGACTATCTAATGTAGATATCTAAATTATGGTCGGTAGGTGACCCGGTAGTTCGGACAGTCTAGCGAGGTGTGCCAGTGTTCGATATCTACATTAGCAGGCGGCCCCGGGTCGGCGTCGCCTCCTTGGTTCTCGAGCCCCATCCCGCAAGCCCACTGCTTTTGCTGGCTTTCTGTCTCCTTCTTGTGGGGTGCGTGGTCGGCCTTGCCTCGAGCTGGTGGCACGTCGCCGAACGGCGCAGGCTCCGTCGTTGCCACAGCAACGGTCTTGCCGCCTCGCTCCGCGCGGCGGCTCCAACGCCCGCCCTTCAATCGACGACCTGCTCAGAGGCTGACAACGGTGAGAAGCGCGCACGGCCTCACTCCATGCCAGCTGCCGGAGGGGCACATGAAACGCCGTAAGCGCTCAACCATCTTCGCGCTGCTGGTGAAAGCCGGATGGAAACCCCGGAGGCGGGGATGGACGGTGCCGTGCTGTGACCGCGATGGCCGTTGGTCGTACGCGGAGGTTTCCATCGCCGAGCATGGACCCCAAATCACGGTCGATGCGGATGGTGGCGTGGCGGTGTTCGATCCGCTGGCTGTGGGTCAGCTACGTGCTGCGTTGCGGGATGCCATCGAGTTGTACGTGCGCCTCGATCAATCCGCGCGCGAGGGAATTCCTGCGCCTCGGAGCCATCCGGGAGCGGCCCCCACGCCACATCGCGAGGTGCCCGGAGGGCGGCACGTTGCACAAGCCGCTGGGCGGGTGGCGGTCGTTCTTCTCGACGACGAAGGCGAGCCCAGCGGCCGTCACGCCCTCCGGTCGACGCCGATGGCTATGTCGGAGGCAGCGTGATGGCCGGACCTTGTGAAGCAGCGGTCCGACAACCCCTCCAAGGGCCGTGGCATGGTGCAGGGGGCCGTGCCACGACCGAGGACGCGTCCGTCGACGTGCTCGACATACCCGAGAAACTGGCGCGGCCTGTGGTAGCGGAGCTGGCGTCGGGTTGCCTTCGGGGGCCTGTCTTGCGGCATGGTCCCGGGCGGTGGGCGGTGCTGACCGCGCCGCATCGGCGTGCCGAATTCGCGCTGCCGGAGTCCCTGGTCCGCGCCAAGGTCCGGTTGCTGCCGAATGGCGCGCAGAGCACGCCGAGTCCGAGTCCTGGCCGAGGCGTGCGGACGCGAGACGACTGGGTCGTGCCTCCTGGTCCGGACCAGCTTCTGCCGCCCTGCAGCATGGTTGTCGCGTTGCTGGAGCGCGTTGTGCAGGCAAGGACGTCATCGTGAGCCGGCACGCCCTCGACGAAACTCGTGCGCCTGAGCCGCTACCCGTTTCGCTCACATCGTCCGAGCCGATTGCCGGACAACCAGGAGATGTCGGTTGTGAGCGCGCTGTGTTGTACGAGCAGGTGCTCGAAGGGCTCCATCAGTGGGACACCGAGGCACCGCGTCGCACGCCGACGGACTTCCATGACTGGTTCACCCCCACGATGCCCGTCGGCGAGCCAGCGCCCGCGGACGAGGCACCTGGACCGCAGAAGGGTGATGCTCGGTGTTGAGCACGCATCCGTATCCGGCGGGTGCGTTGACGGAGATGCGCTGCACCGCGACCGAGTACGCCGCGCACGGCTGGCCGATCTGCCGTGGTGTTCCGGCACTGCCCGCCCGGACGGGCACCCTCGAGGACCAGCCAGTGCACGCGGTCGCCGATCTGGTATGCCGGGGTGGGCCCGTGTCCGAGGACGAGGCGTTCGAGGCGTGGACTAACCGGCCGTGGCCCATTCTCCTGCGTCCCGGCGCGATCGGGGTGCTCGACCTCGGGCCTGGTGGCAGCGGGGCCGAAGCGGCGCTCCGGAGCGCCGGATGTCTCGGCCCGATCGTGGTCGGGCCGGGCTCGCGCTGGTACTTGATCGGCGACCACGCCGCCGATGTCGGAGTTCGAGTGGGTGATCCGCCGCGCTCGGTACGGGAGGGATGCGTGCTGCTGCCGCCGAGCCAGGTGCCGAGACAGATCTCGCGCTGGCGGATCACGCCGCAGGAGACCGCATGGTCCGTACCCGACTACACCAGCGCGCTGGCCGCGCTGAACGGCCAGACACGAAGGGACTGATGGGCATGTCCGTTTCCTGCGTGGCGCCCCCGGCGTCGGCCGGGGACACAGCGGCGCGGCGATGCGAGTACTACTGGGCCACCTGCGGGCTGCCCGCTCAGCTGGTCGACAGCAACCGGATCGCCTTGCGCCTGGGCGGGCTGCTCGGCGCGGTCACGATGCCCGCCGAGCTGGGCCGGAAGGTCGCGCCCAGCATGCGGGTGCGGGCCATGCCCGCCCCGGCACTGGCGCATCCGGGTGGCGAACGGTGGACGTTCCTGAGCGGGCCGGGCAGCGCGACGCTGGAGCATGTCGCCGCGCTGGTGCCGCTGGGCGTCAGCGTGGTCGGTGACAACGCCCTGGTCGTACTGCCGTCTCCGGAGACCGAAGCGCTGGACCTATGGCACTGGGTCGATTGGCCCACCCGAGCCAATCTGCCTGCGCAAGCCGCACTGCTGGCCACCACCCGCGCGCTGGCAATGTCGGTGCCGACCGTTCGATCGGAGACGCCATGACGCCCGCAACCTCGCTCGAGGCCGCCGAACCGACAACCGAGATGAGCTGCCGCGTGGATGGCGCCGGGGTCGACGTCGCGGGCTGGTGGGCGCTGCGCCGGGCCGCGCGCGGAGCGCTGCGTCGCCATGACGGCGAGCTGTTCACCGACGGGGGCCGGGCGGTGCCTGAGTGGATCGCACAGGCATGTGCCGGACTGCTCGCGTCCGGCCATCTCGCCGACGATGCCGATCGGCCGCTCACGTTGACTGCATCCGGATCCGCCGCGCTGGCAGGAGGACAACCATGAACAGGGCCGGTGTCGACCCGGAGCTGGCCGCGCTGCGCGGCGAGCTGATCGAGCGTGCCGCCGCCGATCAGCGCGCCCGCGCCGAGCTTGACCCGGTGGCGCCCACACCGGAGCAGTGGGCGACCGTTCACGGCGTCGACGAGGACAACGTGCGCTGGTTCGCGCCCATCGTGGCGGTACACGGCTGGCCCGGCCGCCGCACCGTCGGTGTCGACGGCGCGCACGCCGCCTGGGTGCTGGCCCAGCACGCGCCCGCGCCGTACCGGGCCTGCTGGCTGCCGAAGCTGCGCGCCGCGGTCGCCAATCGCGACGCCGCACCGCGCGACCTGGCCTACCTCGCCGATCGGGTCGCGACCGACCAACAGCGCCCGCAGCACTACGGCACCCAGTGGCTGCGGCTCGGCACCGAGGCAGCCGGCCGTCTCTACCCGCTGCACCGTCCGGCCGAGGTCAACCTCGCGCGCGCGGACATCGGGCTCGACCCGCTGCCCGACTCCGCAATCGAGGCCGCGTACTCCAGCTTCGCCGAGATCACAGCCGCGACCCGAGGAGGTTCACGATGACCAACTTGCAATGGGGTGTCAGCCCGTTCCACCCCGGGCGCGCGCACACCGCGCTGTCCGGCACCGACGTCTCCGTGTGCACCCGGCACCTGCACGAGGGCCAGCTCGTGCTCGAATCCCTGGGGCCGCGCCGTCCAGCGAACCTGCGGATTTGCCCGGAATGCGCCGTGGAGACCGTGGCGCTGCTGTACCCGCTTCCGACCCCGCACCGGCGCACGTCCACCGCGCAAGCGTCCTAGGGCCCGGATGCGTTCTGGCGACATCGCACCGTCGCACTGGGCGCCGCCGTCGCCCGCGGACAGGAATAGCGGGCTCGTCGATCAGTCCAGCGTCATGGCGTCCGCCTCAAGTGGACGTTATGCCCTGGCTGTCGAATACCACGACTACCGTTGAGGCCATATTTCGTTCAGCGGTAGTCGCCAGTCGCCGCGACGTTGATTACCGAGACCTCGCCTCAGGGCCGCTTAATCTTGTCCGACGAACTGGCGCCACAGAATTTCCTACCGGTCAGGAACGACCTGGTCTCTGCCGCTGAATGGAATCGTGTCTCGCTGGTCAGCGCAGGTGAATGGGATTGGTCCCAGTGTGTCCGCCGGTTTGAGTAGTTCTACAGGTGTTCGACCTGCACGCACATGCGACCGTATTCGCTGTGTAGTCAACCTGATACGTATGGGTGAACTATAGCGCTACGTATCCAAGTGGCGACTGTGCGGGCATACGGTGATTGGTCCGAGCGTATGAGGCCATCCAGGTGATTTGCCGATGGTTCGCCTGTGGCAGGGGAGGGCCGGTGGCGGTGATGGGAAAGGCAGGGGTTTTCGACTCGTTGCGTGTGGGCGAGTTTCGCGCGTTGTGGGCGGCTGAGGCGATTTCGGTGCTGGGCGATCAGCTCGCGCGGGTCGCTTTGTCGGTCTTGGTGTACGAGCGCACTGCCTCGGCGGTGCTGACCGCTCTGACCTACGCGTTGACCTTCGTGCCTACTGTCCTGGGCGGCGTGCTGCTGTCCGGTTTTGCGGATCGTTTTCCGCGACGAGCGGTGATGATCGTCTCGGATGTTCTGCGGGCCCTGCTCGCGGCGGCGATGGCGATCCCTGGGGTGCCGTTGCCGGTGCTGTGGGGGCTTATCGCTGTCCTGACGGCTAGTGCCGCGCCGTTCAAGGCTGCTCAGCTGGCCCTGATCCCGACGATGTTGAGCGCCGATCTGTATCAGGCAGGGCTGGCCGCCCGCCAGATGAGCGTGCAGGTGGTGCAGGTCGCCGGATTCGGCGCGGGCGGTGTGCTGGTCGCCCTGCTGGGACCGAGCGGCGTGCTGGCCGTCAACGCGGTGACCTTCACACTGAGCGCCCTGCTGATCGTCATCGGCGTTCGCAGCCGCCCCGCGGCGCGCTCGCAGGACGCAGGAGGACAACCTGGCCGGACACGGGGCCTGGATCCGCGCCTGATCATGCCGTTCGTGCTGGGTGGCTTGGTCGGCTTGTTCGTAGTCCCCGAGGGTCTGGCGGCGCCTTACTCGGAGACGATCGGAGCAGGGGCCGCCGCGGTCGGGCTGCTGATGGCCGCCGACCCGGTCGGCAGTGTGATCGGCGCCTGGTGGGCCGCGCGGACAAGAACCGAAGCCCCGGTACGCCGCGAGCGGATCTTGTGGCCTGTCGTACTCGCGGCGGTGCCGCTGCTGGCCTGCGCGGTCGTGTCCAACCTTGCTGCGGTGGTGCTGCTGTGGGCGATCTCGGGAGTGTTCTCCACGCTGTACTTGATCCGGCTGCAGCCGATGATCGTCGCGGTAGTGCCCGACGCCCGCCGCGGCGCGGTACTCGGCCGGTTCAGCACGTGCGTGTACGCGGGGCAGGGTGTGGCGATCCTGCTCGGCGGCGTGCTCGCCGAACGGACGGGGCCGCCGGGCGCCGTCGCGGCGGCGGGCAGTCTCGCGCTCGTGGTGGCCGTCGGTGCCGTGGCGTGGTGGAGGCCGGAGCGTTCTCGCCGGGCGAGAACCGGCGAGAACGCCCCGGCCACTGGCCATGGTGACCGGCGGTCAGACCTCCTTGTTACGCATAGCAACGGCCTCCTCCCCGAACGTCCGTCGGCTGGAGGTGCCGGTGGCCCGGAAGCGGCGAGATCCCGGCCGGGCGACCTCCGTCAGGAACAGAAGTGAGGGCCAGTATGAAGGGCATAAGCCCACCTGGGCACGGGCGATCACCGAACGGCCGCCCAGGTTGGCCTGTATGGTCGCACTCCGTCGCGAGCAAGCTACTTGTGGTAGCAGTCGAAGTGGTCGCGGCCGCCTTCGTGGTGGGTAGCGTCTTCCTCTTCCGGGTCACATCGTCTGACCTGGTCTTATGTGCTGTTCTCGCGGCTTGTGGCCTGCTGGCCGGTGAGGTGTCCCGCCAGGTCGAGCGTCGGCGCCGATACTTCGCGGACACGCCCCACGTGAACTTCTCGTCGGTCTGGACCCTCGGCGCGGCTCTCGTGCTACCGCCGGTTCTGGCCGCGGCCGTCGCCGTTGTGCTCTACGCGCACTTGTGGTGGCGCAGCGACCCAAGCGGCGGCTACGTCTCGCGATTCGCGTTCAACGTCTCCAACGTCATCGTCTCCTGCAGCGTCACCGCCTGGGTCGCCCGGGAACTCGGTGCGCTACCACTCGACACCATTCTCACACTGCGCGAAGTCGTAGCGATCGGGCTGCTCATCGCCGTGTACTTCATGGTCAACTCGGCCGTCGCCGCGGCGACGATCGCGCTCGTGCGCACCGACCGCAGCGCGCGCCAGCTGCTGGGCTCGTTCAACGAGAACATCCTCGAGGTCGCGACGCTGTGCATGGGCATGCTCGCCGCGCTGCTGCTGGCCTGGCACCCGGCGCTGGTGACGTTGCTGTTCGTGCCGGTCTACGCCCTGCACCGCACCGTCCTGCTCCGCCAGTTCGAGCACGCCGCCACCATCGACGCCAAGACCGGCCTGCTCAACGCCACTGCATGGACCACCCTCGCGCAAGCAGCGCTCGACCGCGCGCAGCGCCACCAGCAACCGGTCGGCATCCTCATGATCGATCTCGACCACTTCCGGCGGGTCAACAACAGCTGCGGGCACCAGGCCGGCGACGCCGCGCTGGCGGCCGTCGCTCTCGCCATCCGTACCGCAGTGCGCGGCGGCGGGGACCGGCTCTGCGGTCGCTTCGGCGGCGAGGAATTCGTCGTCACCCTGCCCGGAGCATCCACCGCCGAGGTCGAGCGGATCGCCGACGCCATCCGCACGGCGATCAACACCGTCAACGTGGGCGATATCGACGCCCTGGACGGCTGGACCGGCACGCTCAGCGCCTCGATCGGCGGCGCGATCTATCCCACCGCGGGCCAGACCCTGGACGAGGTCTTGCTTGCTGCCGACCTCGCGCTGTTCGCCGCCAAAGACGCCGGTCGCAACCGCGTGTGCGTGAAGACGTCTTAGTCCGCGCGCTCAGCGGCCCGGGCCGCCGTGAGCCGCTCGCGATGCTGCTGCGCCCAGCTCACCAGCGGCCGCAGAGAAGCGATGAGGGTCTGCCCGCTGACGGTGAGCCCGTACCAGACGCTGGACCCGACCTGGTTGGCGTCCTCGGCGAAGCGGTGCACCAACCCGTTCTCCCGCGCGCGCTGCAAGGTGCTCAGCAAGACCTTGTCCGCGACCGGTTTCGGGTGCGAGGCCCAGCCCATGCGCTCCTCGGCCTGGTTGATCTCGTCGCGAAGATCGGAATACCGGCGATCGCCCAGCGCCAGCGTGGCCAGGACCGCGACAGTCCAGTGCCCGTGGAGCACCGCGAGCGCCTCGTGCAGCGTCTTCCGGTACGGAACATCCCAGTCGTCCTCGGCCACCAAACCTGAGTAGCACGCCACAGCCACCTGCCGCCCAGCGTGCGACGAGTCGTAGACCGATCGAGTGATGATCACCCGACTGACCCCGGCGTAAGCCGCGACTTTCCTTGCGGTAAGTCGGCCGTGACCAGCTACAAAAGCCATACCTGGACGTTCGTCGGCCAGGAACAGAAGAAGTGAACGAGATCCCGGCCGGCCCGGTGCTGGAGGCGAGACCACCCGGGCCGGCCGGATCCCCACCAACCCACGCAGCGCAGTCCGGGGGCCTCATGCGCACCATCAACGCCTTCGCCGCGGCGGTCGAGCGACTGCGGCTGCGAGAGCCACGGAAGCTCAGCCTGGCCGAGGTGGCTCAGGCCAGCGATGTCAGCGCGAGCTACCTGTCCAAGCTGCTGCACGGGCACCGCCGGCTCGTGCCCGACGTAGTACAGCGGATCGACGACACGCTGCACGCCGGGGGCGAACTCGTCCGCATCGCGAACGAGCAGCGCGAGACCAGCACGCCACCCCGGCCCATGCAACTCCCACCCGGCCCGGCGTCCTGGATTGGGCGCAGCGAGGAGCTCCACGCCCTCGACACCGCGCTGATCCCGCACGACACGAGCACCGGCTCGCCGACCACCATCGTGGTCGAGGGCGGGCCGTGGACCGGTAAAACCGCACTGGTCCTGCATTGGACCGCGCGCGTGCAGCGCCGCTTCCCGGGAGGATGCCTGTTCGCGGACCTGCGCGGGTTGGCCGCCGGCCAACCCGTCGCGCCCGAGGACATCCTGGACGTCTTCCTGCGCGCGCTGGGCGCGACGCACCGCGACTGTGCGCAGCCCGTGGCGGACAAGATCAGCCACTACCGATCCCTGCTCGCCGCCCAGCCCGCCTTGATCGTCCTCGACAACGTGGCCGACTACGACCAGGTGCGCGATCTGCTGCCCGGTGGCGGCAGCGTGACCGTCCTGACCAGCCGCGAGCACCAGGCCAGCCTCGTGCTGCACACCGGAGCCACGGTGCTGCAGGTTCCTCCTCTTGCCCACGACGACGCCCAACTCCTGCTGGCTCAGCGCCTGGGCCACGCCAGGATCGCCGCCGATCCCGCGGCCACCGACCGGATCATCCGCGGCTGCGCGAATCTGCCCGCCGCCCTGCTGATCGCAGCCGAACGCCTCACCCGCAACCAGTTCACCACCCTGACCGGCCTCGCCAACGCCCTGGAGACCGACGCCCTGGACACGCTCAGCTCGAGCGACCCGGCGCTGAACGCCCACCACGCCCTGGCGGTGTCCTACCTGGCCTTGCCCGGCCCCGCCCGGAGAATTCTGCGGCTGCTGGGCAGCAGCCCCGTCCACCACACCAGCCCTGAAGCCACCGCCGCCTACGCCGACATCGACCTCCCGGCCGCCGGCAACGCCCTGCGCACGCTGCGCGAGGCGCATCTGCTCGAGGACGCCCCCTCCGGCCGCTTACGGATAAACGCTGTGGTTCGTGCCTACGCCGCCTACCGAGGCGCGCTCGAGGAACCACCGGCCCAGCTCGATCTGGCTCGCGAGCGCTTGCTCGCCTGGTACGCCGATACCGCCTGGGCTGCCAGCGACGCCCTCGCCCCGGGCTGGGCAGGCCGGCGAAGCGCAGTCACCAGCGGCGCTCGCACCGAGATCGACGCTGGCTTCAACCCCGGCAGCGCCCTGGCCTGGCTCGAGGCCGAGGTCCCCGCCGCACTCGACCTCGCCCGGCAGGCTCAACGCGGCCTCACCGGAGATGCCGGCTGGCACGTGCCCGCGGCGATGCTGCCCTACGCCTACCTCACCAAACACCACTCCGCCTGGCTCGCGCTGGCCACCGAAGGTCTCCGTGCCGCGCAGACCCTGAACAGCACACCGGGTATCGCCGTGTCGGCGCTCAGCCTCGGGCTCGCCCTGAGCGACCTCGGCCACCTCGACGACGGACTGCGCCACCTGACGACCGCGGCCCAGCACTACGCCCGCGCCGGCGACAATCTCGGCAGCGCCTGGGCCAGCATCGCCCTCACCGCACACCACCACTCCGCGCGCCCTCTCGATGATCCACGGCGGGCCTACCAGTGCGCGGAAGCAGTATTCGCTCACAACGGCGCCGCTGTCGGTGTCGTCGTCGCGCAGATCCTGCTCGCCGGCGCACATCAAGACCGCGGTGATGGCGCTCGTGCTCACGCCATCGCGCAGCAGGCAGTCCGGGCCGCGAGCGAACTCGAGAGCCAGCCCCTGTCCATGCTGGCGCGACACCGCCTCGGACGAATCCTTACCGCCCAAGGCCGTCACCATGCCGCCCTTGCCGTGATTGACGCCGCGCCACTGCCGCAGGCGCCGGTCAGCGCCACGACTTGGCCTGCGGTGGAAATGCTGACCGCACGCGGCGACACGCTCGCGGCCATGCACGAAAATCGCGCGGCCGGAGACGCCTACCAGCAGGCAGCCGACCTCCTGGCAGCAACAAGCGACCCCAGTGAAATGCGTGTCCGCGCTCAAGCGATCACATTTAAAACCCTTATCGCCTGACAAGTGTCGATCAAATACGGAGCAGTCCGGTAGAGGTGTCCGGAATCTGAGTCAAGAAGTCGCGTCAACACCATCGGCGATGCCCGAATGTCCCCTCGCTATGTGCATTTCATCCGGGACAATGCCAGTCGGTGGGGTCTCGGCGGTTACCTGTCTTCGATTCAGCTCTTGTTGGAGTCCTTGGCGTCGCCGTGCAGGTGGGTTGTTGATGGACGGAAATGTACTGAACATCATTGTCATCTTGACAGGTTTGACACAGGTTTTCCGGAAAATAGCACAACTTTGTGTTGATTAAACGATCGCACTCGGCCGGTGTGCAGGCTCAGAATTGAGTTAGTTCAGCGATCGCGCCGACAAGAAAGTGTCGCGATCCGCCAAGTCTCCCTTTATGGACAGGAGAATCCCATGGCATTCACTCGCTGGGTCGGCAGAACCACGACGAGCGCGCTCCTGCTCGGCGCAGGGTTGCTGCTGTCCCACGCAGCCAGCGCGGCGACCCCCGTCACCGCGGCGCCGCAAACGCCGCTCAGCGTCGACGAACGCTGCGGGTACCTCGGCGGAGGCCGCTACCACCACTGCGACGGAGGCTCCCGCACCAACGTCATGCTCGACGTCGAAGACCTCTGGGGTGGCATCACGCACGTCTGCGTCCGCCCCGGCATCACCGACCTGCAGCCCTACCTCACCTACCGGGTCGCCGGCGCGTGGTGGAACGGCGGCGTCGGCTGCATCCCGGGCCGCCACTAGCCCTGCCCGTACGGCTGGGCATACCTCATTACCGGAACTACGGCGCCAGGGCCGCCTCCCTGACCTGGCGTCTCACGAGGGTGGCGGGCGCTCGCGCCCCCCAACGGCGCCCGCCACCCACCCTGCATCCCGGCCCGTCACCCCGGCCACCACCGGGTGTTCGTCCGGCGCGAACGGAGAAAAGACCATGAGCCTGCGCATCGATCTGGGACCGGCCACCGCTGCCCTGTCACCCACTGGTCACGAGCACCAGCAGCGCCCCAGCGAACAAGCACGGCCCGAAAGGCACCACCACCTTGTCGGCCTGGCTCCCGAACCGGAGCTCGCGGCGCAGGGCGAGCACCAGCAGCAACGCCAGAGCCAGAGCGACCACCAAGGCCCAGGCGACCTGTGGCCAGCCCGCCCACGCGGTGACCGCGCCGACCACAGCCGCCGCGTTCACGTCCCCGGCACCAACCCCGCCCGACGAGACCACGGCCAGCACCAGGAACAGACCGGCGGCGGCGACCGCCGCACCCAAAACCCGCAGCCCGGGCGAGAAGTCACCGCGAACCACACACAGAACCGCGAAACCTGCCAGCACGCCAGCCAGCTGAGGCAACACCAGCGCGCGGGGCAGCCGGTGCTCACACCAATCGATCACCGACAGCGGAACAGCCAGCACAGCGACGACACCGTACACAGCCAACTCGCCCCGCGGCCCGACGCGCCAGGCCAGCGCACCCAGCACAGCAGCGGTCATCACCGCGCCGAGCCACCACGAACCGGCCAGCGCACGGTCGTGCCGCAGGAACCGGCGCGTCAGCGCGCTCGCCCCAGCGCCGAACACCGCCCCCGTCACCACGGCACCGGCACACCACCAGCCACTCGCTGTGAACTGCACGCCTCCTCCGGCCTGTACGTCGTTCTTGCCGCCATCGTGCCCGCAAGCGGACAGATCTGGCTGGTGCTCAACCCAACGAGTGAACTTCCCGCCAAGACCGCCGGCCTGCTCACCGGCTCCGCGAAGGTCAGATTCGAGGCGAACTCGCCGCCGGGCCAGACCGCGGTGTGGCTCGCTCACGCTGACCAGCGAATGTCGACGAACCGGGGGACCGTGATGACCCACCACCGCAACATCCGCCTCGCCCTGACCGCCCTCACCACCGTGACCGGACTCGGCCTGAGCGCCTGCAGTTCAGACAACAGCGCGCTCCCGGTCTCCTCGACGTCGGCACCACTGCCCGCACCCAGCACCACAGCCGCCCAGCCCGCTGACATCGCCAAGGAGAAAGCCATCGCCGCCTACCTGGGCATGTGGAGCGACATGGCGGCCGCGGCAACGACCTCGGACTGGCAATCACCGAAATTGGTCCAGAACGCGACAGCTGAAGCGCTCTCGAAAATCTCACGCGGCTTGTATGCCGACCACTACAACGGACTTGTCACCAAAGGGAAGCCGGAGAACGCCCCCACGGTCGAATCCATAGAGCCTGCCGAGAATCCGACCACAGTGAACATTGTGGACTGCGGTGACGACAGCCGGTGGATCAAGTACCGCGCCGACAACGGCCAGCCGGCCAACGACGGCCTGGGAGGACGACGGCACATCAACGCCATGGTGAAAAAGGCCGTTGACGGCTCCTGGAAGGTTACCGACTTCGCGATTCAGGACGTAGGAACATGCTAAAAAGAACGAGCACAAGCACCGGCTTCGCCTTCGCTCTGCTCCTCGGTGCTACGACACCGGCACTAGCCAACGGCTGGGGCAGCGTCGACTGCAGCAGCGATGCCGCACCTTACTGCGACCTCGGCGCGGGGCGCGGCGGAACCCCCGCGCCCCGACCAGGCCCAGCACCAAAACCTGGTGCGCCGAAAGCGCAACCGGGGGAGCCGGGTACGGCCGCGCCACTGCCCGGCGACCGGATTGTCGGCAGCGGCGGCAGCAGCGCTAACTGCTCGTATGTGCGCAGTGATTACCAGCCGCCGTCGAGTGGTGTACAGACGATCGGTTTCCACCCACGCCGCTCGGGCGCGGGCGGGGTGCAGTTCGTGGCGCTGGCCGGCCCGCGGTCTCACAACGTGGTGCTGGCGCAAGCCTCTGGCGAGGGCGGTGCGTGGTACGTCTACCAGTGCACGGGCCAAGGAATGCGTGACGGGCTCTACCGAGCGCCGGTGTGGATTCCCGATGCCCAGGCACCTGATGCCGCGCCGCTTCCCTCGCCGGAGGAGTTGGCCGAGCAAGCTCGGGCGCAGTTGCGGTTGCCGAGTCCGGTGATCGCATCGAGCCCGGCTGGGACGCAACTGGTGCGGTTGCCGACGTGGCTGTGGCTGGACCGCGCGATGTGGCAGCCGCGGTCGGCGACGGCGTCGGTTCCCGGGGTGTCGGTCACCGCCACGGCGACCCCGGCCTCGGTGTCCTGGGCGATGGGTGATGGCACCACCGTGACCTGCGCCGGACCGGGCACACCGTTTCCGGGTAACGGGGCCCCGCAGGCGGCGTCCCCGGATTGCGGCCACACCTACCCACGGTCCTCTGCCGGTGCGCCAGGCGAGCGGTTTCCTGCCACGGCCACGGTGTCGTGGCGGATCACCTGGTCGGGTGCCGGAGCCTCGGGCGCTTTCCCGGACATGACCACCAGCACGGCGGCTTCCTTCCGGGTCGCCGAAGCCCAAGCCCTCGGCACCGGATAGCCCTGAACAACTTCCCCGACAAAATCAGTCGTACCCCTTTCCTTTCCTGACCGCGTATTCGCGGCGGCGCTTGCTCCGAACGAGTACGTGGTGCGGGCGAGCTATGCCTGGAGGTCTTCTCGTGACCGGCACCGACACCCCCGCACGCGGCCACAACGCGACCGGCGCCCCACAGCCGGGGGCGTGGCTGGATCGTTCCGGCTCCCCCTCGACGTCGGCTCCGCGCCGCGGCCGACCGCGCCGGTTGCCGCACCTGGTGGCGGGCGTGCTGCTGGTCGTGCTGTGCGTCGGGGGCACGGTGTGGTGGACCACCAGCACGCGGGACCGGGTTCCGGTGCTGGCGCTGGCGAAGCCGGTGACGGTCGGGCACATGCTGACGCAGGCCGATCTGCGCGGCCTCGACGTCTCGGCCGCGCCAGGTGTGGCCGTGATTCCGGCCGATCAGGCTGCCGGCGTGGTGGGGCGGCCGATGGCGACCACCCTCGGCGCCGGCGCGCTCCTGACCCCGGATTCGGTGGGTGTGGCCGTGATCCCGGCGGCGGGCCGGGCCGTGGTCGCGGTGGGAGTCAAACCGGGGCAGTTCCCGCCCGAACTCGCCGCCGGGTCCCCGGTGACCGTCGTGGTCACTGCCCCCACCACGACGGGCACCACGTCGACCACCACGCAAGGCCAAGGGCCAGGAACCGCGTGGCGCGCCACAGTCGTCGGTGTGTCCCCGGCGGGAACGGACCAGACGACCGTGGTGTCGCTGGACCTTGACGCCGGGAGCGCGTCGCAACTGGCGCAGGTCCCGGCCGGGCAGCTCGCGCTGGTGATGCAACCGGCGGGCGGTGGCCGCTGATGCTGATCGCCTTGTGCTCGGTGAAAGGCTCGCCGGGAGTGACCACGGTGGCCGTGGCCCTGGCCGTGAAATGGCCGCAGGCCGAGAGCACCCGTCGTCTGGTCGCCGAGGTCGATCCGGCCGGGGGTGATCTGGCGATGCGGTTTGGCCTGCCGGTCACACCAGGGCTGGTCAGCCTCGCCGCCGCCGCGCGCCGCACCCATGATCCCGCCGTGGCCTGGGGACACACCCAGCCGTTGCTCAGCGATGTCCGCGTCCTGCTCGCCCCACCTGGTGGTACGCACGCCCGCGCCGCGCTGTCGACCCTGGCCACCGCGCCGGGCGGGCCGCTGCTGCCCGCCGTGGCCCGCGACCCGGCCGTGGTGGTGCTGGCCGATTGCGGGCGCGTTGACCCCGGCTCCCCGGCCGAGGTGATCGCACGCCGCGCCGATGCTCTGGTCCTGGTGACCGGCACACTGGGCGACGACCTCGCCCACACCGCGGCGCGCCTGGGCGAGCTGGCCCGCTGGACCCCGAGGCCGGGCCTCCTGCTCACTGGAGACGGTTACCCGACCGCCGATGTCGAGCGGGAGCTGGGCATACCCGCGATCGGCCGCTTCCCGCACGACCCGGCCGCTGCCGCCACCTTGAGCGGACACCGGCCTCCACCGGGCCGCCGCGGTAGCGGCGGACTCGCCCACCAGGCCGCTGTCCTCGCCCGGACGCTGGCCGGGCCCGCCTCCCCGGTCGCGTCGCCGTCGGCGAACGCGCCGGGCTCGGTGCCGGGCGTGCCTGCCCAGCAGGTGCGCCATCAGCCGGGCGGCGCGGCCATCACCCCACCCAGGCCCGGGCCGCACCTGCTGCTCCCGGCACAGCCGTCACCGCAGGTCAGCGATCCGCTGAGCAACGGCCATCAGCCCAGTGTCGCGGGGAAGGAGCCATCCGAATGACACGCACCGACCACCCGGCAGCCTCCATCGCGACTGGCGGCCCGGGCGAATCCGAGCAGCGGTTGCGCGCCCGGCTTCGGCAGGCGCTGAGCACGGACTTGCCCGGCCGGGTCGAAGCCGCCACCCGCACCGGCGGCGGGCCGTTGAGCCTGGCTCGTCGCCGCGAGATCGGCCGCGAGGTCCTCGATACCGCGGTCGCCACCCACAGCGAGGCCGAACTCCTCGCCGGACGCGCCCTGGTCGATTCCGCTGCCGAGCAGCGGGTTGTGGAGCAGATCCTCGATGAGGCGTTCGGCCTCGGCGGGCTGCAGCCGTTGCTGGCCGATCCGTCAGTGGAGACGATCGCGGTCAACCGCTACGACCGGGTCTTCGTCCAGTACAGCAACGGCCGCCGCGCCCAGGTCGCCCCCGCGGCCTCGTCCAACGAGGAACTCACCGACCTGATCCGCACTCTCGCGGCCCGCGCCGGCTCCGAGGAGCGCCGGTTCGACCGCGGCAGCCCCGCGCTCAACCTGCAACTGCCCGGCGGCGAGCGGCTCTTCGCGGTGCTCGGCCTGACCGCGGGCGGGGTGACCGCGTGCACGATCCGCCGGCACGGCTACCTCACCGCCACCCTCGCCCAGTTGCGCCGCCGCGGCACCCTCGACGTCGGCCTGGAGCGCTTCCTGCGCGCGCTGGTCCGGGCCCGCAAGAACCTGCTCATCACCGGCGGCACCGGCGCCGGGAAAACCACGCTCCTGCGGGGCCTGGCCGCGGAGATGGATCCCCTGGAACGCGTCGTCACCGTCGAGGACGCCTTCGAACTCGGCCTCGGGCTGGACCCGCAGCTGCACGCCGATGTCACCGCCCTGCAGGCCCGCGAACCCAACGTCGAGGGCGAGGGCGCGATCGACCAAGCCGAACTCGTGCGCTGGGGGCTGCGCATGTCCCCGGACCGCGTGATCGTCGGCGAGATCCGCGGCGCCGAAGTCATCCCGATGTGCAACGCCATGTCCCAGGGCAACGACGGCTCCATGGCCACCTTGCACGCGAGCAGTTCGAAGATCGCGTTCACCCGGCTCGCCTCCTACGCCGCGCAGGGCCCGGAACGGTTGCCGCTGGAAGCCACCGCCTTGCTGGTCGCGAGCGCGGTGCATTTCGTGGTGCACCTCGACCGTGCCGCCGATCGCACGACGCGCGTGATCGCCTCTATTCGCGAGGTGGTCGATGCCGAGGCCGGGTCGGTGGTCTCCAACGAGGTTTACCGCCGAGGTCCGGACCGCCGCGCCGTGCCGGTGGCCGGGGCGTTGCGCGCGGACACCCTCGACGATCTCGTCGCCGCCGGATTCGACCCGGACCTGCTGGCCCGCCCGGAGGGCTGGTGGACGCCATGAGCCTCGACACCACCACGATTCTCGCTGCCGCGCTCGGGTTGGGGGCCGCCGTCGGCGCGCTGCTGGTCGTGGCCGCCTGGCGCCAGCCCGCGGCGGTGTTGCCGCCCTCGCGTCCTCGCACGTGGGCTCGCGCCGCGCGCGGCCAGGCCGGCGACCGGCGTGTGCTGCTGCGCCTGGTCGTGGCGGTCGGCGCGGGCGTGCCGACCGGGGCCGTGACCGGGTGGATCGTCGGCACGGTGCTGGCCGCAGCGGCGGTGTGGTTCCTTCCCCGGCTGGTCGGCCCGGACCGCGCCCACCGGCGGCGGGTCGCACGGATCGAGGCGATCGCGTCGTGGACGGAGATGCTGCGCGACGTCCTGTCCGCCGCGGCGGGGCTCGAGCAAGCCATCCTCACCACCGCCCCGCTCGCGCCCGCGGCGATCCGCAGCGAGGTCGCCACACTGGCCGCGAGGCTGGAAAGCGGGCAGCGCCTGGCGCCGGCGCTGCGGGCGCTGGCCCGCGAGCTGGACGACCCCACCGCGGACCTCGTCCTCGCCGCCCTCGTCCTCGCCGCCGAGCACCAGGCTCGCCAGCTCGGCGACCTGCTCGGCTCTCTGGCCACCACCGCCCGCGAGCAGGCCGCGATGCGCATGCGCGTGGAAACCGGCCGCGCCCGGACCCGGACCTCGGTGCGGGTCATCGTCGCCACCACCCTCGCCTTCGCCGCCGGGGTCGTGCTGTTCAACCGCGCCTACCTCGACGTCTACAACACCGCCACCGGCCAGCTCGTCCTGCTGGGCATCGGCGGCCTGTTCGCCGGAGGGTTCGCCTGGCTCGCCCAGATCGCCACCAGCGGCGGACAGCCGCGGGTACTCGCGCTCGACGCCCCGGACCTGACAAGGACGCCTGACGGCGACGCCGCGAGGGCTGGCGGAGGTGAACGCTCATGATCCCCGCCCTGCTGTTCGGCGCCGGGGCCGGAGCCGGTCTGTGGCTGCTGCTGACCTGGGCCCTGCCACCGGCACCAGCACTCAGCGACCGGCTCGCCCAGCTCAGCTCGCAGCCACCGGCCACACCGATCCTCCGCGCGGCGGACGCCGCCTGGGTCCGCAGTTGGGGCCGGATATTCGTCCCCGGTCTCCGCATGCTCGGGCTGCCCGGCGCGACGATCGAGGCCGATCTGCGGGTCACCGGCCGCGGCGTCGATACCCACCTGGCGTCGAAAGCCCTGCTCGCCGTGGCCGGGTTGCTGGCGCCGTGGCTGCTGCACGCCCTGCTCGCCGTGGGCGGGTTCTCGCTCGGGGTCGAAGTGCCTCTGCTGACCGGGCTCATGATCGCCGCCGTCGGCTTCCTGACCCCGGATCTCGACGTCCGGGCCAAGGCCACCCGACTGCGGCGCGAGTTCCGCGACGTTCTCTCCGCGTTCCTCGACCTGGTGTGGATCACCCTGGCCGGGGGTGCCGGGGTCGAGGCCGCCCTCGGCGACGCCGCAGCCGTCGGAAACGGTCCGGCCTTCGCCAAGATCCGCTGCGCCCTGCACGCCGCACAACTGACCCGCACCACCCCGTGGAACACGCTGCGCCAACTCGGCGAGGAACTCGACATCGCCGAACTGTCCGAACTCGCCGCCTCGATCTCGCTGGCAGGCACCGAAGGCGCCCGGGTGCGTGCATCGCTGGCCGCGAAAGCTCAAGCCCTGCGGACCCACCAGGTCACCGACGCCGAAGCCGACGCCCAGGCCGCCACCGAACGCATGGCACTGCCGGTCACGTTGCTATTCCTCGGCTTCCTCGGATTCATCGCCTACCCCGCGGTAATCCAAGTCCTCAACGGACTCTAGGAGGTTTACGAGTTCACGATTTCAGCATCTGTGTTCGTCGATCCAAGAGGAGGCATCGCTGCGATGCGCAAACTTCAGTTTTCCCAGCCACGGCACCAGCGGCAAGCCCGTTCGGCACCATGCTCCGCCCGCAATAAAGAATGGTTCGCAGGCCAGGAAACAGAAAGTTCCGCTGCGGCCCCGTACATCCGCACGCTCTGGGAACTCATCCGCGCTCGCGTCACCTTGCTGCGTCTCGAGCCGGAGCGCGGCGAGATCACCACCACCGTCATCGTCACCGCCCTGATGGCCATCGCCGCGATCGCCATCATCGCGATCATCGTGGCGAAACTGACCGCCAAGGCCAACTCGATCGACCTCGGCCTGGGCGGCTGACGATGCCCACCCGAGCAGCCCGCGATCGTGCCGGCGCGTTGGCCGAGCGTGTCCGGCGCGCGCTTCGGGGAGACCGCGGCGAGGTCACCGTGGAGCTGGTGATCGCGACCCCGTTGTTGCTGCTGGCGTTGCTAGCGATCATCCAGTTCGCCGTGTGGTCGCACGCCACCCACGTCGCCCAGGCCGCCGCGTCCCAGGCCCTGGCCGCCGCCCGCACCCAAGACGGCACCGCCAGCGCCGGGCACACCGCCGGACTGCGCCTGCTCGACGACCTCGCCGCCGGGCCCCTGCGCGATCCCCACCTCACCGTGTCCCGCGGCGCGACCGCGGTGTCGGTGAGTATCCGCGGCGAGGCCACCGCGGTCCTGCCCGGCGTGCACCTGCACGTGCACGCCGAAGCCTCCGGAGAGGTCGAACGTTTCGTGCCGGACACAGCGTCTTAGTTCCTTGCCACAGCGGCGATCACGGCGACCAGCCGAAAGGAAACCCTGATGACACAACACAACTCGGCGGATGTCGTGATGCCAGTGCGGGCTGCGACGTTTCCGGACGGGCCGGATTCGATGCTGCTCAACCCAGACATCACCGAGTCGCAGTGGCGTGGTGAGCGAGTCCGCGCCGGCCTCCGACCGCGGATTGTCCTCACCGGACTCGCCGGTTCTGCCCTGGTCGTACTCGCGGTGGTGGCCGGCGCCGCGGTCGTCGCGCTCGGCGTGGGAATCCTCGCGGCGAGCGCGAGTGTGTTCGCCGGCTGCTACCACGCCGCTCGCGTGCTCACCGATCACCGTCATCCACCTGACCGCCCCTGCCGCCTCGATCGCGCGCCGGGTGCGTTCTTCTTCCGCAGCCGTGATTTCACCGACCTCGGTACCGCCGGCCACGCGGTCCGGGCCCTGATCGCCGGCGTGGACGAACTGCACCGCAGCCCGGCCCGGGCGTGGATCGATCCGGGTGTGCCGCGTGAGGTGCATCAGGTGGTGTGGCAGGTGTTGTGCTGCCTGGACCGCACCCGTGCCGCCCGGAGCTTGGCCGGCGACCTCGCCGCCGACCCCGACAGTGAGGTCGGCGAGCTGGCCGCTGCGGCACGCGAGGCGGTGGAGGTGATCGACGACGCCCTGGACGAGGTCGTGCGGCACGTGCACGGCTGCCTCGTGCTGACCCGGGCCTGGGAGGCGAAACTGCGCCACGGCGAACTCGCCACCCGCACCGAGCGCACCCTCGCCGACCTGCCCAGCCCCAGCGAGGTCCGGTGGCTGTCCGAGGCCGCGGAAGCGTTGCCTCAGAGCGTGTTCGCCTACATCACCGCCGCCCGTGACATCACCGGCGCGGGAGCGTTCCCGTGGGAACAGCCGCCCTCGTCGTGGTCACGGCTTCGCCGCATCCTGCTCCGCGGGCTCAGCCGCGGCGCATCCTCCGGGAGAGCGCTGGCGCGGCGCACCCGGTCAGGGGAGGGGCTGTCGTGACCGGGCGCGGGCCGAGGGCGAGCGCGGCGTGGTGGCGGCGGTGGTGGGCCGCCGAGCGCGGCTCGGTGACCGCCGAGGTCGTTCTCGTGACACCGGTCCTGGTCCTGCTGCTGGTGTTCCTCGCGGTCGTGGTGCACCGGGGCGTCGATGCCCGGCTGCGGCTCGACGACGCCGCGCACCAGGCCGCCCGCGCCGCCACCCTGCACCGCAGCACCCCGGCCGCCACCACCGCCGCCCGCGACACCGCCGGCGCCGCACTCGCCCGTGCCGGACTGGTCTGCCAGGGTGTGGCCACCACGATGTCCGGCTCGCTCGTTCCCTCCGGGACCGTCACCGTGCGGGTGCGCTGCACCGTCGACTTCGGCCAGGCGCTGCTGCTCGGTGTCCCCGGCGGGAAAGCCCTGGAGTCGACCGCCAGCGAAGTCGTCGACACCTACCGGTCCTCGCCTCAGGGCACGGGTGCGTGATGGCCGGCTCAGCGCGCGAATCGGTGCTCCGGGACGCAGGCACGGAGCTGCGCACCGGTCAGCGTCCGATGCTCGAGCAACTCCGCGGCGACACGGCCGATCTCGGTCCAGTGCCGGTCGATCAAGTCTTGCGCGATGCCCACCCACAGGTCGGGCTGGCCCGCGGCGAGGCCGTAGGCGCGGCGGGCCTGCGTGATCACGGCCAGGTCGTCGTGGCCGCCGTGCAGGTAGGCGCCGACGCGGACGTCGCCGGTCGTGATGCCCTCGCGGAGTCGTTCGGTCGCGCTGGTCGTGTCGAGAACATAGCGGGCTTGGGCGAGCGGGTCGGCGTGCGCGACGACCGCCAGCGCGGACAGCTCGACCCGGCGGGGCCGGACCGCGGTGAACCCGACCCGCCCGGCGGTGCGGGGCCGCAGCGTGACGTAGCGCAGCGACCGGCCCTGCAGCAGGTAGACGACCGCGTGCCCGGCCTCGTGCCAGGCGGTCAGGCACTCCTCACCCAACAGGGGCGATTCCTGCGTCTGCGGCGCGGTCACGGCGCTCATTCTGCTCACCGCGTCAGCTCCTCGCGCACCGGCGTCGCCAGCGCGGCGGCGAGGCGCCAGCTGCGGTGGTGGTGGCGGGCTGAGGAAGGCCGGGTGACCGCCTTCGTGCTCGCCCTGCTGATCGGGCTGCTCGCCCTGACCGGGCTGAGCCTGGACGGCGGCCTCGCGCTGGCGAGCAAGGTCCGCGCCGGCGGGCAGGCCGAGTCCGCCGCCCGCGCCGGCGCCCAGGCCCTCGACCTCGCCACCTATCGCGCCAACGGTGCTGTTCGGCTCGATCCGGGGCGGGCACGCGAGCTGGCGCAGCAGTACCTGGCCAGCGTCGGCGCCACCGGCACGGTGCAGGTCGCCGGGGACACCGTGACGGTTGAGGTCACCGCCACGTACCGGACCCAGCTGCTGTCGCTAGTCGGGATCGAGGCGATCCAGACCCACGGGCGGGGCGCCGCCCACCCGCAGCGCGGGGTCACCGGCATCGAGCCCTGACCACGCGCGCTGCACCGATTCGCGGAAGGAGAAGACCGGCATGGTCACCACGCAAGACGAGATCACCCGCCGCCTGAAGGAACGAGACGCCGCCCGCAGCGCGCGCCGCGCGCAGGCGGCCACCACCGTGGGCGAGCTGGCCCGCCGGCACACCGAGCTCGCCGTCCAGCTCGCCGACCTCGAACGCGAGCTCGGCGAGGTTCTGACCGCGGCCGGCGACGTGATCGACGTGCCTGAGCTGGCCCAGATCACCGACGTCCCCGCCGCCGACCTCACCCGCTGGCGCGACCAGGCCGCCAAACCCTCCCGCGGCAGGCGCACACGCCCGAGCGCGAAGAAGAACGGCAGCCTCGGCTCCGGCACCCGGTCGGGCTCCGAGCCGCGTGCCGCGCGTCCTGTGGCACCGGTGCCGCCCGAACCTGAGCCCGTGCGCGCGGGCGGGGTCGCGGTCGGCGCGGCGAGCCCCTGATGCGCGGCCGTACGGCGATCGCGCGTACCACGCGGTTGCTGGGCCGGGCGGGGCGTGGACTGCTCGCGGGCATCCTGCTCACCGCGCTCGTGGCAGGGATTCCTGCGGCGTTGATGCTTGGTGTGGGCTGGCCGTTGCCGGACCGGCTGCCGAGCCTGGACGAGGTCGGTTCGGTGCTGATGGCGCCGATGTCGAGCCGGTTCCTGCTCGACACGCTCGCGTGCCTGGCATGGGGGTTGTGGCTGGTCTTCGTGATCGACGTCGCCGCCTGCGCGGCCGAGGTGGCCCGGGGCGCCCGGTGGCCGGAACTGCGACGGCACACGGGCCCGGTGCGGCGCGTGGCGGCCGGGCTCGTCGGCGCCCTGCTGATCGCCGTGCTGGGCCGCACCGCCACCGCCGCACCCATCACCCCCGCTGACGCGGCCCGTCCTGTCGGCCACACCCAGGTCGTCGCGACCGCACCCGCCGCGGCCACTCCGGTCACCAGCGAGCGCACCTCGCCGTCCCCGCGCCCGGCCGAACCCGGGACCGAGCGAGTCCGGCCACCGGAGAACGGGGTGCACGACTCCCTGTGGCGGATCGCGCAGCGCTGCCTCGGCGACGGGGATCGCTGGCCCGAGATCTGGGCCCTCAACCAGGGCAGCACCCAGCCCGGCGGACGGACCCTGATCAACCCACACCGAATCCACCCCGGCGACACCCTCCGCATCCCGGCCGATCAGCTATCCGACCCGCCCGCGCCAGCACCCGAGGAATCCACGCCGTCGCCGTCGCCTCCCGCCGCTCAACCACTATCCCCAGCGCCGCCGAGCACGTCCATGTCGCCGCCCTCGGCGCCGGCCTCGGCCACCGCACCAACCGCGCGACCCGCTCACCACGCGGCAGGCGAACTGCCCGCGGGCGCGGTGACCTGGGGCGGCGGCGAGGTGTTCGTCAGCCTCGGTCTGGCCGCGGCGGTTAGTGCCCTGCTCGTGCTCGCGCGACGGCGCCGCCACGCGCGCTACCGGCCCGGCAGCGGCCGGCGCGGCGATGACCTGCCCGTCGCGCCGGTGGTCTACCAGCTGCGCCTGGCCCACCTGCGCACTCAGCGCCACGACGACGACCTCGAACTGGACACCGAGCCCGACGACGCGGCCACCTGCGAGGCGCATCATCACGAACCCGCCGGTTCCGCCTCGCCACCACGATCACGCACCGGCACGCCGGAGCGCGCGGACACCGCGAGCGACACCCGGCTGCGGGTTCTCACACCCCGCACCCGCCGGGTGATCGGCACAGCCGCGTCCACCGGCCGCCCCGCCGGGCCGGAGACGCCCCCGTCCGTAGTCGACATCGCGCTCGACGCGACTACTCCCACCACCGGCGGTGAGACCGCCGCGTCTGTGGCAGGCCACGGGAGCCAGGTCGCCCTCGACCTGGCCCGCGCGCACGGCCTCGGCCTGGTCGGGCCCGGTGGCTACGCCGCGGCCCGCGCCCTGCTGCTCACCCTCCTCACCACCCCTGCGGACCCGCCGGCGCCGAGAGTGCTCATTCCCGCCGCGGACCTGGGGCGCCTGCTCGGCGTGCCCTGCCCGGCCACCGCCACGCCGGAGGCGATCACCGTCGTGGCCGATCTGGGTACCGCCCTGGCCGACCTCGACACCCCAGCGCACCGGCCCGCCGTTCTGATCACGGCCCCGCCCCGCGAACCGGACCGGCAGGCGCAGCTGCAGCAGATGCTCGACAACCACGCCCAGCACGGGCTCGCCGCGCTGCTGCTGGGGCAATGGCGCCCCGGAGTGACCGCCTACGTCACCGCCTCCGGGGTCATCTCCGCGACCGACCCCGGGCTCGGCGAACCGCTGCGCGGCACCCGCGCCTTCACCCTGCCCGAGACCGCGACCCGCGCCCTGCTCGACCTCCTGCGCACCGCGCATCCGCACCACGACGACGGCGAGAGCGAGGACGCCGGCCCTCACAGCATCACCCCCGCACCGCAGGCAGCGACGCCACTGCACGCAGCCACCCCGCCCTCACACGAGAACACCGGAGGCGGCCCGGACCGCCTGGAGATCACCGCGGAAGCCCCGGCACCGGAACCAGCCGGGCACAGTGACCCTGGCGGCCCGCCGCGCCCAGTGCGGGCGAACACCGCCCCGGGGACACCGGCGCCGCTGGCGCTGACGGTCTTCGGCGCCCCGGCCCTGCACTGGCGCCCCACCCCGGCACGACCCGAGATCGAACCGCGCGATCTGTCCGGCGCACTGAGCAGCCGCCCGGTCGAACTGCTGGTGTTTCTCGCCGTGCACCCCAGTGGAGTGTCGCGGAACGGGATTGTGGACGCCCTGTGGCCCGACGAACCGCCTCGCAATCCCGCCAGCGTGCTGCGCACCGTCCTGTCCCGGATCCGCCGCGCCCTCGATCACGCGACCGGCGGTGCCGTCGGCGAGCTCGTGCTGGCCGAGCACGGCCAGTACCGGCTCGACCCGGCCGTGGTGGAGGTGGACTACTGGGCCTTCGCCGACGCGGTCACCCGCCGCCGCACCACAACCGCGCCCGAGCAGCGCACTGACGCCTACGAGGCCATCGTGGCGCACTACGGCGGCCCCTTGGCCGAGGGCCTGGACGCCGAGTGGCTCGTCGCCGCCCGGGAAGCGACCCGCCGCGACGCCCTCGACGCCGTGGCCGCGCTCGCCCGCGCCCGCGTCGAGGCCGACCCGGACTACACCCTGGATCTGCTGGAAACCGCGCGCGCGTTCGACCCGCACAACGAGCTTCTCTACCGCGACATCATGCGCCTGCAACACACACTCGGCCGGCACGACGCCATCTCCCGCACCCTGACCCTCCTGCGCACCCGCCTGACCGAAGTCGACACCACACCCACCGCGGACACCATCGACCTCGCCCAGCGGCTGCGCGCCCGCGACACCGGGATCCCGGTCGACGAATTCTCCCGAACCACGGCTCCATGAATGGACGCACCGAGGGTTCCCGGACGCGCATGCCAGGCACGGCGATCGAGGTGCGATTCTCGTGCCGTCGAGGCAATTGTGCGGAACAGCGAAATACCTCGATTTCGCGCCGCGAACTCGTGTGCGCCGATGCTAGCGTCGACCGTGGTAGTGCAACTGTCGAGGCCGAAGAAAAAGACATCTGTGGACGTGTTCTCGTATTCCGAGACAATGCCGAAGACATTTCGCGCCGAGTGCTGGGCGCGACATCCACGCGCCGCGAAGACAGTCTTCGGCGACCGTCGTGACCGCCACGGCCGAATCGAGAACGGTATTCCGGGCGGTCCACCTCGCGCCTCCGCGTCGCTACCCGCTGCCGCGTTCGCGCACCTCGGCGACGCGGACGGTGACTGCCAACCGCGGGGCCACCGACCCGGCCTATCAGCCTCGTCCTCCGGTATCCACCTAAGGTGGATCCCCCCGTGTCAGCCATCTCCGCAGGTCACACCCCCTGCAAGGGGATCCACCGGTATCCCAGACTCGCTTGACACCAAGCAGGTGAACACATCAGGCCCGGCGCCGATGTCACGCGGCCCCGTCATCGTTTCACCACTGCTCACCACGGCATCTCAACTCACCTCCCCCTATGGCGACCTTCCATTCAAGTTAATAAAAATAATTATGCTTATCCGCGGCTCGATATGTGGCCGGCGTTCTCATTTCTGGGCGGCCTGCAATTGTCTGACCTGCGCAAACGTTCGTGCGGAATTGTGGCAGCTGCACCGAAAATGCGGCCAAAATTTCCCGAAATTCACCCCGGAAAACTATTGCGCGGCGCCCGGGGGTCGGGTTACGTTTGTTGTGTCACCGGGAAAACCGGAAACGAAACCGAAACCAGCTACCGCCCCGGGTGCGAATCAGTTCCACCGGGAAGCCGGAAACACCATTCACGAACGGGGACCGCTATGTGCTACGCCGACACCACCACCAACACCGACGGCACCGCCACCGCGTTTTGCTACTGCGGGTGGGTCGAAGAACACGCCACCCCCGACGCCGCCGACAACGCCGCCGAAACCCACCAGCGCAACGCCGACGCCGCCGAAACCGAACCCGCCGCCACCCACTGACCCGCACAACCCAGCCACCGAAAGGGCACGCCATGAACCACAACGCCAACGACACCCGCGCCGTGTGCGTGGTCGACCCCACCGCCGACCCCGCGCAACTGCCCGACATCGTGGTGCGGCAATCCGTGGAAAACGGTTGCACCGTCACGGGTTTGGTGATCGACCCCGCCGACCGTCAACACATGATGTACGGCACGGTCACCCGCGCCGACGGCACGTTCGCCGGAAGCTACTACCCCGCCGACCCCGTGCGCGGTGACCGCTGGCGGGTGGTAACCCCCGACGGGAAGCACTACGACGCCCACGACGAATACCACGCGGTCCACGCATTGATCAACGGTTTCGGCCGTAGCTAAACCACGCCACCGCAAGGAAACCCGACCGCACCCCGGTCCCCGCCCCGCCGACCGAACCACGCGAAAGGACCCGACACCATGACCACGCCAGTCACGATTCCGGCCACGGGCAGCACGCCCGCCGCCCCGGGCGCGGCACACCGACTGCGCAACGGCGAACTTCGCCGCATGGTGGCCGAACAACTCGCCCACGACCCCACCGCCGCACTCACCCCCGGTGCCATCGCGGCCAAACTCGGCGGGAAGTCGTCCGGCGCGGTCGGCAACGCGCTGGCGACACTGGAAGCGCGCGGGGAAGCCAAAAAAGTCGGCGTCAACCCGGTTACCTACCGTGCGACCGACACAACCGCCGACGCCGCCAAAGTCACCACGGTCGCCCCGCGCGGCACCACGCCCGCCGCGCCGTCGAAACCCGCCGCCCCGCCCGCCCCGCCCGCGTTGGTGACCGGTCCCGTACGCCGCCCGAACGGGCAGATGTACCACCCGCGCAAACTGTCCGGACTGTCGGATGTGACCGCGCTACGGCGGTTGCGGGACGCGGGGGTGTCCGCGCTCATGTACGGCCCGCCCGGCACCGGGAAAACGTCGGTGGTGGAAGCCGCGTTCCCGGACATCGTGACCCTGCAAGGGGATTCCGACACGGTCACCGACGATTTCGTCGGCTCCTACACCCAGACCCCGGACGGGCGTTACGAATTCACCTACGGGCCGCTGGTGACCGCGATGCGTGAGGGGTGCGCCCTGTTCATCGACGACGCCACGCTCATACCGCCGACCGTGCTCGCGGTGGTCTACCCCGCGATGGACGGACGCCGCCAAATCTTGATCAAAACCCACAAAAACGAGGTGGTCGACGCCGCCCCCGGGTTCTACGTCGTGGCCGGACACAACCCCGGGGTGCACGGCGCGGTGCTCACCGACGCGCTCTCGTCACGGTTTTCCGCGCAGATCCACGTGTCCACCGACTACGACCTCGCCACCCAGCTCAACATCGACCCGAAAGCGGTGCGCGTGGCGCGGAATCTGGCCCAACGGCAGGGCAAGGGTGAGATCGGTTGGGCGCCGCAGCTGCGGGAACTGATCGCGTTCAACCGGATAGCCGACGTGCTGGGCACCCTCGCGGCCGCCGGGAACCTGGTCGGCATCGCACCCGAAGAGGACCGGGCCGTGGTCGCCGAAGCCGTGTGCAACGTGTTCGGCGCGAATGTCGCCCCGTTGTCGCTGGGGTCACAGTTCGCCTAGCCCACGACCACCGTACCGCCCGCGCGACCGTCCGGAAAGGACACATGCCATGAGCATTCACGTAGCCGCAGCCACCGCCGCTCCCACCGCGATTTTCCCGACCACTCCCGGATGGCTTGCCCTGTCCGCCGCGTTCGGCGACGAGACACCCGCCATCGCCGACTGTGACAACCTGGTCGTCACGGTCGCCCCGGGCGCTGGCCACGGGTCCCCGGCATGCTACTTCCCCGACAAGTCCACCATCGAGGTCGACGGCGTCCACCTCGACACCGGGGTCGACCCCGCCACGGTCGCCCCGCACCGGGTCGGGGACCGCAAGCGCTACCGCACCGCATGGGGACTGCTGACCCACGAATGCGGCCACGCCAAACACTCCGTGTGGCACGCGCCCCAAGGCGCGCCCCTGGGCGCGGTCGCGGCGGCGGACCTGCTGGAAGAGTCCCGCATGGAAGCGGCACAGGTGCGCCGCCGCCCGGGTGACCGATACTGGCTGCGCGCCAGCACTACCAACCTCATCCTCGCCGATACCCGCGCCAACGACCCCACCGCAGCACCGCGGATGACCCCCCAGGACGCCGCCCGCAGTGCCGCGCTGGTGCTGGCACGAGTGGACGGCGGCATCCTCAACCGCAGCGAAGTCGCCCGCGTCGAGCGCGTGGTGCGCGACATTCTCGGCACCGACACACTCGCGACACTCCGCCGAATCTGGCGCGCCGCGCACCGCACCGCCGACGACGACGCCCAGCGCATGATCGACCTCGGGCGCCAATGGTGCGAAGCGATCGGCACCGACCCGGACGAACCACCCGACACCCCCGACCCCAACACCACGAACCAGAACGGGGCGGGGAACAAGATGCCGTCGCGGTCGCCGCTGGCGAACGCGATCACCAACGCCGTCGCAGCGATCGGTAGCGCGGTCATCACCGAACCCGCGCCCACCGACCCCATCACCCAAGCCATGGACGCGCGTGCCGCCGACGACAAGGCACGCCAACGGGCACAGGACTCCGCGAAGGAGGTCTTCAGCGGTACGGGCACCGGGTACAACCCGACCGCCCGTCACATCCTCGGCACCCGCGCGCCGAACGCGACCGAATACAGCGCCGCGCGGCACCTCGCCCGCGCGCTGACCACCGCCGGACATCGCGACCGCATCGCCACCAAAACCCGCTCGGCAGTGCCCCCGGGGCGGTTGCGGATGCGCGGCGCGATGACCGTCGACGCCCAGCGCGCGGCGGGCGCGATCCCCACCGCCGAACCCTTCACCCGCACCAGCCGCAACGTCGTGCCAGCCCCGCCGCTACGGCTCGGCATCATCTGTGACGTCACCGATTCCATGAAGGCCTTCACCGCTCCCGTGGCCTCGGCGGCCTGGATCCTCGCTCACGCCGCCCGCTACACCACCGTGCCCACCACCACCGCGACCGTGACCTTCGGCGCGGGCATCGTCACCGCGATCACCCGCCCCGGTGTCACACCTCCGAAGGTGACCGAATTCGGCACCGCCATGTGCGGGCACGTCATCGACACCGCGATCAACGCCCTCGACGGTGCCCTCGACCTGTCCCGCCCGACCGCCGCGCGACTGCTGGTGATCATCTCCGACGGCCAATTCGAGGACACCACCCGGATACCGGGCCAGAAAATGCTCGACCGGTTGCGCGAGAGCGGGTGCGCGGTGCTGTGGCTGGAACCCGACAAGAGAGGCACCGAACCGATGAACGGCGCCACCGTGCACACCCTCACCGACCCGGCCGCCACCGCCCGCGCCATCGGGAAAGCCGCCACCGCCGCCCTGCGAGCCACCCGCTGAACCCCATCCGGGGGCGGGCCCACCCCGCCCCCGGGTGACCAAAAAGAACCGACACCACAACGGAAAGGACAAACCAATGACCACCACGCCCGCCCAACCGACCACATCTGCCGACGACACCGACCTCGACGAACAACTAGGCACCCTGGAGGAACTCCATGAGGTCCTCGACGACGCCGAGCAGAACCTCAACCTGTTCGCCAACGGCCAAGGCGTGAGCGCTGGCCGTGACGCCGTCACCGCGCTGGACAAGGCCGCGCGCGACCTCACGGCACTCGTCACCACACTGACCGACCTCGTGGACGCGGCCGCACGCGACGACGAGGCCTAACCGCCCCCATCGCGGTGGTCGCTGTTCCCGGTACCACAAGGCGACCACCGCGACCGGGCCTGGGTGACCGTCCCCGCTGGGGCGGTTGACCGCAGCCCAACGGCCAGGAAAGGCAAACCGATGCAGTTCTTCTTCCGCGACAACGCTCCCGACTCCGCCAGGAAATACCAGGAGTTCTTCAAGGACATCACCTGGGCGTGCTCACTGTCTCGGTGCCCGACCCCCGACAACACCGTCGAGACGGGCGAACTCGTATCCAGCGGGGTGCATTTCAAGGTGCGGTGCGCGTCCGGCCACCTCACCAACGGCATCCCACCCGCTCAATTCCGCAACCGCACCGACGAGCCGTGGCTCGCCTAGACGACAACCACACCCAGCTACGACAACGAAAAGAGGCGCCGCCATGAACGACACCGACACCACCACAGTCACCGCCGACCCGCCGCTGCCCCCGAACGCGGTGCGGTTCCTCCCCGACCCCGCCGAGAGCCGAACCACGACCATGCCGCCCGGACACACCGCCACATCGAGCGCACCGCCGCCGCGCATCACCAAGTTCGACCGAGTGGCTCTCGCCGCAGTCCACATCGCCACCGCCCTACCGGGCCAGTGGACGATCGGCCGTGGTTGCGGGCCGGACGACGCCGCCGATATCGAGTGCCTGAGTACCGGAGCCCGCATCGCTTTGTGCCCGTGGGGACACCGCACGTGGGGCTTTCGCCTCGTACCGTGCGCCGTGCCACGCGAGCTCGTGAACCACTTCGTGTGGCCACGCGAAGACGACGAAAACGCCCATCCCGGCTTCGCCGTCGGGACCCCGGCCGCCGAGGTCGCCACCTACATCCACGAGGATTTCCTCCCTCGCTACCACCACGCCCTCGCGCGCGCGGAAACCGCCAAACGGGAGTGCGACGAAGCCGAGGCCCGGAGGCTGCTCGCCCGCACCCAGGTCGCCGAACGGCTGCACCGCGAGTTCTCCGCGAGCGCCAGCGAACGCGCGCGCTGCCAGCAGCCCGTGGCTGTTTACTACCAGGCGGCCGACGACCTCGTGCGCATCGACGTGGTCATGCCACTCGACGACGCGATCGCCTGCACACCCGCTCTCGCCCGTGCCCTCACCGCACCAGTCGACGACAACCACGCGACGGAGTGCCCCCGATGAACGCCACCACCAACCCCGGCAGCGGCACCCTCGCCGCGCGCGCGGCCGACAGTTACGACCGGGCCCGCCGTCAGGATCCCGCGTTCGATCGGCGCCCGTGCGACGTCCAGCGCGCCATCACCCGCCGTCGACTGGTCCGAGACGTGACCGAGGTGTTCGGTGTCGCACCCGCAGCGGTAACGGTCACCGACGATCCCGACCGCGAACACGGCGGGTGGCGCTGGTATCGCGTGACCATCACCGACGACGGCGCCGAGTACCGGTTCACCTCCTTCGGCGGCACGGTGGACGACCTGCGCGTGCTCGCCCCGTGCCCGGATTGCGCCGGCGAGGTGCCGCGGGCCGAATCTACCGACCTCGCCACGCTCGGCCGTTTCCTCGACGCCCGCAGCGGCGGTCAGCACGTGCCCATGCCGTTCGAACTCGGATCCGACATCGGGCACAAGCCCGGCTGCCCGGGCTCTGAGGACTCCTGACCCCGCCGACCACGCCCGCCTGCTGGGGGCAAGCCAGCAACTTCGACGACGAGTAAGTCCTGACAGGACAGTCCAACGACGAACCAAGCCCCAGTGGCAGCCCAGGAAGGAGACGCTAGCCATGAGCAACACCGATACCGCCAGCGCCGCAGGCACCGCCGACCCGCCCTTACCTCCGAACGCGGTGCGGTTGCTCCCCAGTTCGGCCGAGAGCGCGTCCACGACCATGCCGCCCGGGGCGTGGGGGCTGCTCATGATCGCCGGGCGTACCCGCGAGGCGTCCGCCGCTTTGGCCAGCCACGGCGATACCGCCGCCGCTCACGCCGCACCGACCGACCTGCTCGCGGGGGTGTGGCTCAACCACGAGCCAGCACCCGAGGTGCACCGGGGCGACGTCGTGTTGCGGTTGCACCCGCCCAATCATGGCGATCGCAGCCACACCGAACTCCTGCTCGCCTCCCACGGCGAATGGCGGCCCGCCCACCAGGTGACCCCGATTCCCGCGCACTGGCCCCGGGAACTGGCCTTCGGCGTGAGCCTGTACCTGCGCAGCCAAGCCGACAGGGCGCTACATGAGTCCCGCTGCCGTCATCACGGACACGATCGCATGAGCCCGGACGCGCTGCGGGCGCTGATCACCGCCGGACTCATCGGCATCGGCGAACAGGTCGAGTTCGGCGGGCACACCGCCATGGTGGTCGCGGGCGGCACCCTGCTGCCCGACACCACCGCCGCTGTAGGGGAGGGCGTGTTCACCGTGTCCGCGCTCGCGACCCGGCTGACCCGGACCCCGGTCAACGGCTGGCACCTCTGGCGCCGCAGCAGCGACCACCGCCTCCTGGCCGACCTGCGCACCGAACTCGCCAACACCGCCGCCTGCCCGACAGCGCCGCCCGAGCCCTCGGGGTGGTGGTGAGCCCCTGCACGCCACGCCGACCACGGCGACCCGGACGCACCACCTCCACCGTGCCAGCACGACCCCGGCCACCACCCCACCTGTCTTCACCGCCACCACTGACAGCGAGGAGCTGAATCCACCATGGCCACCAACAGCACCACCACCACACTCGCCGAGACACGGGGCAGCAGCGACCCGAGCGAGCAGATGCCGCGCACACTGCGGAATTCTCCGAAGTACCGGCGTTTCGACGCCGTGGCTCGCGAGATCGTCGCCGCGCTGCCCGACACCTGGGAGGCCACCTACTGGTCGGTGTACTGGCTGGTCGTCCTGCGCTGCCCGGAACGGGGGATCGAGTTCGGCCTGCGGATATGGCCGGGACGCAAGTGGGGGTACCGGCTCGACCCGCTCCGGCCACGGGGCCCAGCAGTGGGGTATTGCCGCTGGCCGGACGAGACCGCCCGCCCCCATCCCGGGTTCGCGCTACACACGCCGCCCGACGAGGTCGCCACCTACATCCTCGACACCTTTGTCCCCGATTACCTCGCCGAGATCGATCGCGCGCTCGAACGCAGGCGGCACGCCGAGCTGATCGCCGAGCGACGCGAGGCCGCCCGCGCCCTCCAACGCGAGGCCGCCACGCGGATCCGTGACGCCCGGGGCGCGGTCGACGACGCGTGGATTCCACTGTCGTTCTCCGTGCCCAGCCGCGACGCCGTGGCCTGCGCACGAGAACTATCCGAGGCGCTGCGAGGCTACTTCGCCCGGACCGCCCACACCTCGAGTGTGGCGGGAGGCCAGCGGTGAGCACACGCACGGACTTCTACGCTGGCGAAGGCGTCAGGGCACAGTGGATCGGCTCGCTGCAGTTCGCCTGTCACCCGGACAACCTCCTCAAAGACTTCCACGGTCGCGAAACGCTGACCGCGATCGCCCCCTCGCGTTACCGCGCGGCAGTGGACGAGTTGCTGATGATGTGGGCTGTCCGGGGACTCGGCGCGGCCCACGAACCACGCCACGGATGGCCCTGGGCATGGGACACCAGCCACTGCAACGACTGGATCATCACCTTCCTCGGCGGCCCCGGCGGTGGTGTGCACATGACAGCGGGAGGCGGCGACTACTGGCACCGCCTCGACCCCGACGACCCCAGACCGCCGCTGGAGTGCGGCCCGCCCAATTTCGCGGCGTGGCTTCGCGATCCTGGTGCTCCGCCAGCGGTTGCGCTCCCGGTGTACCGCCCGCCCAGTACACAGCCCACCGACTACGCGCGCCTGCTGTGGGGAGAGCCGTGACCCCGCCACTTCGGCCTGCCACCCATCTCGCTGCCGCATTCGCTTGGAAAGGAGCTGACCGCGATGCAGGACAGGAAGAAGCGTCTCGTGTGGACGGTGCTGGCCGTGCTGCTGCCGGGACCGTGGACCCCGGTGATCGTGCTGGCCTATCTCCTTGGCCGCGCCAGCGAACGCGACCTTGCCGTCAACCACTACGGCCAGACGCCGCCGTATCCGCCGTGTCCGCCGCCCGATCCCTACGCCTGTGTGTCGCCAACAACCCGCCGAAACCTCTACGGGCCACCACGGTAAGGAGGCACCGGATCATGTCGAGCTACACCGACTTCTACCTCGGACGTGGTGAACACGCCGAGTGGATCGGCTCCCTGCGCGGGGAGTGCTACCCCGAGAACTTTCTCGCCGTCCCGCCCGTACGGCTCGCGGTGACCGCGACCGAGGAGGGCACCTTCCGCGCGGCGGTCGCCGACGCCCTCCCCGTGTGGGAGGACGAATGCCTGGGCCACGGGTACCGGCCCGAACTCGGCTGGCCGTGGCCCTGGTACTCCAGTCACACCAGCAGCTGGATCATCACCTTCGACCCCGAGGACGCGGCGGTGTTCGCCACCGTGGGAGGTGGTGTCCGCTGGCACCGCATCGACCCGCGCACCCCCTGGTTTCCCGGCGGCGAGAACGACCCGCTCGGACCGCCCGACCTGGTCGCGTGGCTGCGTGATCCGGCCGCGCCACCGTCGGTGCCGATGCCCCTGATGCGGGACAAACCCACCGACCTGCCCACCATCGGTGGTGATGCCCGATGAGCGGTACGACGCACGACTTCTACCTCGGGCGCGGCCCGGGCGCCGAGTGGCTCGGCTCGGTCCGGCTCGGCACCCCGGACAGCCGCTGGCTCGACGAGATCACGCGAGCCTGGTCCGCGGGCGCGTTCGCCTGCCTCGTCACCGTCTTCCTCCAGGTGACTCAGGCGGAGCAGGCCGGCGAGGTCGCCCGGGGAGACAGTGGCCAGTGGCCGTGGCGGTGGCCCACTAGCCACGGCACCGACTACGTCCACGCCTTCGACGAGGGCGCGGTGTGGACCGCCCAGCGGGGAGAGCGCTGGTCGGCGCGCGCGGGCGTCTACGTGCCGCCCGGACCGGGTGACCAGCCGCTGGTGTTCCCGCACGGGCGCGCGACGTGCGGCTATACCGGGATCGCAGCCGCCGACACCACCGCCCGCCGCTACGGCCCGCTGCTCGGCGCGACCCACCGCCATGACCTGTACCAGCTCGCCCTGCGGATCCTGGCCGACCTGACCGCGCCAGCGGGACCCGGTACTCCCAGCGCCGTCGACGCGCTCCGGGGTCTGCTGCCACCACGGCTGCGCTACGCCGTCACCACGGACGACGCGGCCGCCGAGCTGGAGATCGAGGTCTTCGGCTACCGCGACGGCGACCTCGCCGCTGAGGAGACCGTGCACGCCCTGTCCCTGCTGCCCGCCCTCTACGGCTGGACTGATCCCGCAGGCGGGCCACCGCGCTTCGGCGTGCGTGTGCTCATCGCCGACGAGCAGCGCCACACCACGCACCCGGTGCTGGCCGATCCCCGCACCCGCACGGTGCTCACCAGCCGCTGACTACCGCACCCCTGAAGGAGACCGACTCATGTTCCCGAACACCGCACCCGCCGCCCCGGACACGGCGACGGCGAACGAGCCACGCAGCGCCGCCGAGCACTGCGCCGCCGCCGAGGCCCTATTCGCCCGCGCTCGCGCGATTCACCCAACGCTGAACATCCGCCCGGTCAATCAGGACGAGTACCGGCGCTGCCTCGACTGGGCGAGCCTGCACCTGCGCCTGGCCGAGGCCATCACCGCCGGAACCGAGATGGTGCTGGCCCACCGCCAACTGCTCGCCAGCGACGTGCGCCTGCACACCACCCACGTCGGCTCCGAGGCCAGCGGATGGACGGAGTTCCTCCGCGACCACCACAACACCACCGGGACCAGGCCATGAGCTGCCTACCGCAACCGTGTTGTCCCACCTGCGAGGCCCGCGTCGGCGAGACGCACACCGGAGTTTGTGATGTCGCCCGGTGTCTGGCGACCGGCCTGCAGCGCAGCGGCCACGGCGACTCGTGCCGATGCCCGCAGGACATCTGGACGGGGCACTGGCCCGGCGAAGCCGAATGCGCGGAGTTCGGCTGGCTGTACGGGCCCGGCCTGCCCGACCTCAACCGCCTCTACACCCATGCCACCTGGGACCCCGGCGCGCACCGCTGGACCCGCACCGAGACCACCTCACCCACTGCTCTAGCACCGGAAGGAGACTCACCATGACCACCACAATCCTCAACGCCGCTTCGCCCGCGGCGCTCGACCTCGCCGCCGGCGAGTACTGGATCGAACTCGTGCCCGCCACCCACGCCGAGCCGCACCAGATCAGCTTCCCCGCCGTCGTCGAACCCCGCCGCCACCACGGCCTGTGGGTGCGGCCCCGGCTGCGCCGCGAGGTCGCCGAAGCAGTGTGCAAGTGGCTCAACCTGGTCTACCCGGTCGACCCGGACTGGTACCCGCTGGCCCGCTTCGAAGACGACCTCCTCGTGGTGTTCACCGGGGACGCCCCCCACCAGCGCCACGAGATCGCCCTCGGCGAGGACGGCCGCTACCCGCTCGGCGAGCTCGGCCGCTGGTACCTCTCCGCACCGACCCGCACCCGCGACCGGTTCTCTCGCCAGCTCGCCGTGCTGCGAGACCCCGAACGGCACTACCCGCGCCCCGGCGAAACCGTGGTCACCTGCGACCCCGCCAACCTGCCCGTGAGCGGGTTTCCCGCCCGGATCGACACCTCGCCCGGGCAGCCGCCGGTCCCGGTGTTCCGGCCCGAGATCGCCGAAGCCGTAGCCGTGTGGTGCACCACGAGCCACGACACCGCCCCCGACGACCACCCGCTGGTGTACTTCGACGGCGACACGCTGATCCATGTCCATCAGCACCTGCGGTCCCGCGACGGCTACCTGCCCTGGCGCATCAACCCCGACCCGGACGGGAACTACCGGATCGACGGGGACGAGTGGACTTTCCACGTTGTCTCGGAGAAATCCGAGGGCGAGGTGAACCCAACGATGCGGCCGGGGGACGGGCGCCGAGCCTGGTCGGGGAGTCCAGCGTGATCGCACCGCGCTTGGTCGACGAGCGGGTCGCCACCAACGGCGAGCACCACATGCTCGAACGTATCCACCACCATGGGCCTGACACACAGCGCGTCCGAGTCGTCCGGGACCTGCACTCGGCGGCCCGCTCCAGCGCGGCCACCGAACGCCTCACGCCGGGCCATGGCTGGATGGTGCTGGCCGAGCCGCCATCGGCCGACTGGTAAGCGCGGTCGAATGGGCCTGGGCGTGCTGCGGTCAGGAATGAACGATAGGATTTCCCCAGCCCAGCTCCGGCAGGTTGTTGGACAGACCACTGGCCATCCGGGCGCCCGCCAGTATGGGGTGTACGGTCATGCCGGGTCGGTAGGACTCCAGCTCCAAACGCAGCACGTCGGTGACGTCCACTCGGATCACCCTCGATTGTCCTTGCTTGACGGCCACCTCTTCCCTTGGCATCCCGTCCAGCAGGACCCGGAAGACGCCGGTCTGGTCAGCGTTGGCCGCATCGTCGAGGACGCCGACGGTCGACACGAACCGCCGGTAACTACGGCCCAGGTTGAAGCTGATCGAACCCCGTGGGCTCTTTGCGAAGTCACGGCAGCGGTGGATGATGCTGTCGCTGAACAGGCGGTTGTCGATGGTGATCGCACCGATGCGCACGTCGGACGAGCTAGTGGGAGTAAGACCGGCGAGCAGGACTGATTCTGGGACCTCAGGCAGCGGAACGCCACCCGGCGGCTTCAGGTGTTCCCGGACCGAGTCGACGAGGTGTTTCAGGTCGTACTCGGCCGAGCGGTGATGGAACCGGAGGTACTGGCGACGGGCGAGGTCGGCGATCGTGGCGGGAAGTTCCTCGGCCGTCGGCATCTTGCGGTCACCGATCAGAATCGGGATGACAGGCTTGCCACTGGCGATGGCCAGTTCGATCTCTGTGCGCACCCAGTCAGCGGGTGCGTCGATTCGCCGGCCGCCTTCTTCCGAGTCGAGCCAGTGTGGGCCGATCACGGCCAGGAACACCGAGCAGTTCGACGCGGCCTGGATCAGGGCAGGGTCGAACGCGACTCCCTTGCGGATCGCCCGGCTCGATCGGAAGACGTTATCCGAACCAAAGATTCGCGAGAGTCTTTCATCGATCAGCACGGCGGTGTCTTGACCGTTGCCGTTCCGGAAGTTGATGAAGATGGTTTCGCCTCCGAACATCCGTCGTCAACTCCCCGTCGCAACGACGAAGGGTGATCCCCAGACCGCATTGCCGCTCCTGCATGGCTTTCCAGGGGGAACAGCGAACGACGTCCTGAGCGTCACCGCGTAGACGTCCTGTGGGAGCTCAACCGTCAACGGCTTGGCTTCACCCGGGTTGACCATGACGGTCTGCTTCGCGTTGACTGTGTCGTTGTTTACGAAGATCTCGAACTTGACCGCAAGTTCGGGGGATGCGGTCGAGTCCGTGCCCACTGCTTTGACTTCCAGTCTGCTGAAGTTCTTCAGGCGGAACTGCTGCTCACCGCGATAGGCGTTGCTGTTGCAGGTCGCCAGCATGTTCCACATCGAGTCCGGGTACTGAGTCAGCTGCACATCGTGATCACCGTGTTCGAAAATCCAGTCGTTGTTCGGCCGCGGCAGATCGACCAGGGGAACGGGCGAGCCTTTGGGTACGCTGCTGCCGTCACCTGCTATCGCCGGGCTGGCTGGACTGCTCGAGGGCGCCATCGTTGTGGTTGTCGTGCGGGCGCTACTGGTAGTAGGTGGCGGATCACTGGTCGGCCCGGCGATGGGGATCGTCGTCTGGGGCGACGGTGCTGGCCCCGGAGCTGTCACGCGCGCGACGACGAAGACGAGGGCGACGAGTACCAGAACGGTCGCCGCTACGAGGAGCCTACGGGGCCACCGTCCCGGTTTGCTCGCCTTGCTCACCTCTCCGCCGGCGAGGACAGCTGTCAGCTCGCGGGCGAAATCCGGATCCTGCGCCATTGCCTGGCTGAGGTGGAGCCGCATGGTCTCGCTTTCGACAGCACCGAAGGGATGTTCGACGAACCGCGCGAACACCTCGGCGAGGAACGGTTCGGAAAGCCGTGCCTGTACCCGGCCCAGCAGGTCTTCCAGGGGTGCGTTGTAAGCAGCGGGTCCCTCGGTTGATTTGCGTCGGAGGTAGTGAGACAGCGCCGTCGTCGTTGTACGAGCCAAATCCTCTTCGGTCATTGACACCTTCCCAGTCGTCAGAAGCGACCCTCTGACCGGTGAGCATACGTAGGAGATCTGATTGGCGGCATCCGGGTTGTCGATTTGAAGCCAGTTGCGATCAGGTCGTGAAGAATGAGGAGGTGATAGTTCGAAATTGACCTATTTCTGTCCTTTTTGTGTCCAGAAAGTGGAGTGTGGGCGTGATATCTTGGCAAAGATGATCATGTGGGTAACCTGTGATTTTCCGGGCGAGTAACCATTCTGGTCCTCGGCTTCGGCGTGAGGAGGGGTGTTCGCGTCTGGCTCGTCGAGGTGAATAATGCCGGCAGGGCGCGTTCGTGTTGGCGCCTCCGTAGCTCGCCCGCTAGCGCAAAGAGGCGTGAACTCGTGCGGCGGCGAGGCGGCATGTTTGCCAATCAGCCGCACGCGTGGCCGCAATACCGGTGTGGGGAGTCAGCTCGCCCTTACCGCTGAGGGATCAGCGGTGAACGTACCTGCTGAAGCCGTTGGCGTCGCCGGAGCATTCCTTGCTCGGCTGAACTGAACGCGCAAGCGAGCCTGGCTGCCGGTTACGCAGGTCATCGCTAGCACCACTGACGGCGCGGGCGTCCTACCTTTGTGCAGCGCGGGTGTTCCTGAGTAGTGCACGGGTGCCCTGGTCGTGGTCGGCCTGGTGACCCGACGCGAACACGGGGCCAGACAAACCCAACCAGGAGTCCCGGGGATGGTGGTGGGTGTTGGGCATCACGACGGCAGGGGCGAGTTCGTCGCCGCCGACGATGCCGTGCGGTGCCGCTTGCCATCGTGGGAACCTATGGGGCTGAGGGGGGACATGAAGGGACTTCGACTCGACGGTGGGGACCGTGTCGCGAGAAATCCGCGCGCGGGACCGTGCCCTCAGATAGACGGCGGCGGTCCTGCGCGTGGATGGGTTGGGCAGGCGTCAGGCGTCCAGCACGGGCTCTTCGGCTGTCTCCGGGACATCGGTCTTGTCCGGGTTGATCGCGAAGCGTTTCGGCGCCTCGCAGGTTTTGATCGCGTACCCGTCGGTGACGAGTTTCTCCAGGGCGTTGTTGACCGCGCCGCCCGAGCGGCTGAGGTCGTTGCCGATCTTGGCTGGCCCGAAGCTCTCTCCCGGGTGCTCGGTCAGGTATTCCTCCACCAGTGCGCGTAGCCCGCCCTTGGGCAGTCGGTCTTTGTCCGCACGGCTGGTATCGGGGTCGGTGACCGCAGGCGGCTCTTCCCGAGACGGTTCGGTTTCGTTCTCGGTCGTGCTGCCGGCCGGATCCACCCGTGCGGTTTCGGGCAGCGGGGCGGGGCTGTCGGTGTCGGAGTCGATATCCGCAGACGAGGCGGCCGCGTCGGCGGTGGCGTCCGATCCGGCCGTCACTTCGTGCACGGCGGGGGTGTCTTCAGCGGTCGCGTTGTCGCGGCCGGTGACGGTATCCTCGGCATCCGCAGGGTCTTGGGTCGTGTCGTCGTCGGTGTCGCAGGTGCGTTCGGCCGGGTTATCGGTGCTGGACATCGCGGTCGCGTCCAGTTGCGCGTCCTCGGTGTCGGGCGCGGATGCTTCACGGTTCGAAGGCGCGAGCGTCCAGGTGTCGGGATTGCGCGGACCGTCTCCTGCGGTGCGGACGGCGGTGCCGTCGCGCCCCCATCGGGCCAGGATCTTCGCGGCGGTCGATCGGCCGACTCCGGCGGCCATCGCCAGCGCGGCGGTGGTGGAGTCGGGCGTGGTGGCCAGAGCGGCGCGGACCTTGTCCTCCGTGGTCTGTGTGCCCAGCTGGCCGGGATTCGCGGCCACTGCGCGCAGGTGGCGGTTGTCGTCGGTACCGGTGGCGGCTGTGCGGTTCTTGTGGTTCTTGCGGGACATGACGAACTCCAATGTGTTGGTATGGAGAGGGAAGGTCATGCCCCGGCCGGGGCCGTTGCCCGCCGGTGCGCATCCGGTTGTTCGGGCTACACGTCTATGGACGCTTCGTCACCGCGCCATTGTCAAGCGATCCGTCAAACAAGACGCGTGTCTCATGTGGACTTGGGCGGCGTGGGGCGTGTGCGACGATGTTGTTGCCGAAAGCGGTTACGGGGTGCGGCCTGTGACTGCCGCACCCCGTAACCGCAGTGTTCTCCCCTCGAATGCTCGTTACCCGTCGTGGAGAGCCGCTTCCGCGGGCTCGGGCTGAGACAGCTCGCCCCAGAGTCCGATGGCGCCGACACCTTCGGCGTAGACGGCGCCGCTGTCGTGGATGGCTCGGATGACCACGAGGTAGCGCAGCTGGTAGGGGCTGCTGGTGAAGCGGTTGTAGTGGCTGGCGAGCACGAACACCGACCTGAAGATAGCCCGAGTGATGTCCCTGCTCGGTGTGTCGGCCGAGCCGTGATCACTGTGCGGCAGGCCGGAGATGGTGATGTGAATCTGACCTTGCGGGCCGGTTTCGTCGGTCGTGACCGTGAAGTCCGCGTCGGCGTGGATCAGGTCGTCGTTCTGGACGGTGAGGATGTCCTCGCGGACGCGGGCAGCGATGTCGCGAAGTGACCAGTCGGCGGTGCCATCGTAGAAGTCGCCCACGACTGCCACCGGAGCGGGCTCTATGTCCATGACTGAGGTATCGACGTTTGTCGTTGTGGTCATGCTGTTGTTCCTTTCCATTTGTTCTTGCGGGCCGCCTGCGGATGCAGGACGTCTGGTGTGGACAGTTCGCAGCCAGCACGCCGCCCATGGGGCTGGGCAGCGGGTGGTGGCTGTGTCCGGGGTCAGCGGCGCAGGACGTTGACGCGTTCGCCGCCGATGAGGGGTTTGTCTTCCGGGCCGGCGAGGTGGTCGGCGATCCAGATGGGGCGGTGGTCACCTCGGCTGCGGTAGTACTGGTTGCGCCAGTGATCTGTTGACCGAACTAATGCAGGTCACGGCCGCGTCGTCATTCGATGGGCGTGTCACTGTTCGTAGCGGATCGGGTGTGGGGCGGCCGATGGGTTCCCCGCCGAGGCGTGGTCGTTGTGATCTCATTTCGAGTTATCGAAGTCGGTGATCTCGGGAGCGAGCATGGATATGGAACCGAGCCGGGACGTGGCCAGCCTGGTGGTGCCGCGGGTCGGGCGGGTCGTGGCCACGACGGATGACCTGAACCCGTACAGGTTGGTGGACGCGAACGGCCGGGAGGTCGCGGCGGTCGGCGAGTTCCTGCGGGCGATGATGGCCGACGGATCACCGGCGACAACGCTGCGGTCGTACTGCTACGAGTTGTTGAGCTGGATGCGGTTCCTGTGGACGGTCGAGGTCGCCTGGGATCGGGCGAACCGGCGCGAAGCCCGCGACTATGCCCTGTGGCTAGGGCACACGCCGAAGCACCATCGACGTCGCGATCCCGGCGGGCCGACGCCGGGCGCCGTGAACAGCGTGACCGGCAAACCCTATCCCGGCCAGGGGTACGCGGCCGAGACCCGGCGGCACGCCCGCGCGGTGCTGCACGCCTTCTACGAGTACCACCGCGACGAGCACGGCCGACCGTTGCTCAATCCATTCCCCGGTGCCCGATCGGCCGTCCTGGGCAGCGTCAACGCGCACCGCAATCCAATGCAGGAACCACGCCGGCCGATGCGCAGGGCGCCGTACCAACCCAAGACCGCCAAGAGAATCCCGAGGTCGATTCCCGACGAGCGGTTCAACGAGGTCTTCTCTGCGCTGACCTCGCATCGGGATCGGGCGCTGTTGGCGTTTTGGGTGTCCACGGCCGCACGGGCGACCGAACTATTGACCGTTCCCCGCCGCGGAGTCGATCCGATCGATCAGGTGATCACGGTGGTGCGTAAGGGAACCGGAGCCGAGCAGATGCTGCCCGCGTCGGTCGACGCGTTTGTGTGGCTGCGCTTGTACCAGCAGCAGCTCGGCGACCAGGTGGCGACTGGAGCGGGAGATCCGGTGTGGTGGACGTTGCGGCGCCCGCTGCGGCCACTGGCCTACGACGCGGCACGGATGATGTTCACCCGCGCCCAGCGGGTGCTGGGCAGCAACTGGACGCTGCACGACCTTCGCCATACGGCGGCCTACCGGATGGCGTCCGACCCGCAGGTCTCGCTGGTCGACATTCAGTGGGTGCTCGGCCACGCACACTTGAGCACGTCGGAAATCTATCTCACGCCCAGCCCTGACCAGTTGGTCGAGCGTCTGCTGGCGCATCAGGACCGGCGCCGCACCCTGGACGCCAAGCCCGCGCCGCCGGCACCGGGATATCGGCCGGAGGTGCTGGAGACCCTGTTCGGCACGGGTCGCGTCGAACGGGGCCTGCCGTGACGGGCACCAGCACTATCGAGGCACCCGGCGAGGTTCCCAGCTCGACTCGACCACCCTCGGTCGGCAAGCACCCGCCGCGGCCGGACCCGACAACTTGGCCGCAGACCCTCGCCGACCGCGCCGAAGTGGATCAGCACCTCGCGGACGTGACGATGCGGGTGAACTCCGGTGAGTCCGCTCGGCGCACGATGCGTGCCGGTGCCAGCCTGCTGCTGGACTGGCTGGCCACCCAGCAGGGGGCGAGCTGGCAGGAACGGTGGGTCGCCTCCGGCGTCGAGACGGCGGGACGCCGGTGGACCGATAAGGTCGCCGGCGAGTTGCTGCCGAACGACTGGACCGCGCCACGGCGGCGGGCCTTGCTGGTGTCGGGGATGCGGCTGCTGCTCGTGGGCCAGGTGCTGCGGCCGGGCTACCGGTGGTTGTTGGAGTACCGGGCCAAGATCCTCTTGCAAGACGCCCGCGCACTGATCGACCCGACCGGGTTCGCCCGGCTGGCCAAGCACGGCCAGGCGACCCGGCCGGACAACCCTGATGATCTGCGCAACGCCCTGAACCGGATCACGTTCATCGTGTTGTGCAAAGGCGGCACCATCGCCGACGTCACCGTCGGGGATTGCCTCGAGCTCGATGACGCCCAGCGTGTCTACCAGCGCAGCGGACCCTATAACCGCCCGCTGTTCTACAGCCTGCTCGCCGAAACCGGGGTCTTCCCGGTCGGAGCGCCACCGTCGTTGCGCGCGGCGCGCTCGGCTGGACAACGCTCGGTTCCCGAGATCGTTGACCGATTCCGGTTGCAGTCGGCCGAGATCCGCGGGCTTCTCGTGGCCTACCTGTCCGAACGTGCCCCCGAACTCGATCACGGCTCGCTGCTGCACCTGGCCCACAGTCTGTGCGGCCTGTTCTGGCGTGATCTGGAACAGCACCACCCCGGCATCGACTCCATCGCGTTGGAGCCAACCGCGGCCAGCGCGTGGAAACAGCGGCTGCGGCACCTGCCCGCCACCAAAGGACGCCGCACCGGCGAGCGACGCTCCACCCGCGCCGTGCTCATCCAAGTGCGCGCGTTCTACCTGGACATCGCCCGGTGGGCCGCCGAAGATCCCACACGCTGGAGCCGCTGGGCTGCGCCATGCCCTATCAAGGCGTCGGAATGCTCGCTGCAGAAGGAGAACAAGCAACGCAAGGCCCGCATGGACCAACGCACCCGCGCCCGCCTTCCCGTGCTGCCTGCCTTGGTGCGCACTGCTGAAGAACAACTGCGGCTCACACGGGAGTTACTGGCCACGGCCACCAGCATGCCGGGCGGTGCGACATTTGCCGTGGACGGACAAGCACTTCGTCGCCTGGACAATCGCTCAGCTCGCGTCTTCGTCACCGACCTGGCCACGGGCAAACGGCGCGACCTGACCTTCGAGGAAGAACGTGCTTTCTGGTCGTGGGCGAGCATCGAAGTGTTGCGGCACACCGGAATCCGCATTGAAGAGCTGAGCGAGCTGAACCACCACAGCTTCGTAGCATACAAACTCCCCACCACCGGCGAAGTCGTGCCGATGTTGCAGATCGCCCCCTCCAAGACCGACACCGAACGGCTGCTACTCGTAGACCCCGAACTCGGCGACGTCCTGGCAGCTGTCATCAACCGGGTTCGCAACGGCCGCGCCACCGTCCCGTTGGTGGCGGTCTACGACTACCACGAACGCATCTCGAACCCACCCGCGCCGGTGCTGTTCCAACGCCGCCGCGGCCCGACGCCTCAGCAGTTGGCACCGGAAACGATCCGCCGGTTCATCCACCACACACTGACCGTGTCCGGCCTGACCGACGTGACCGGGGCGCCGCTGACCTACACCCCCCACGACTTTCGCAGGCTCTTCGCCACCGATGCCCTGCGCTCCGGACTGCCGCCGCACATCGCCGCCAAAATCCTCGGTCACATCGACGTCGGAACCACACTCGGATACGCCGCGATCTACCCCGAGGACGTCATCGCCCACCATCGAGACTTCATCGCCCGCCGCCGGGCACTACGACCAGCCGAGGAATACCGCACACTCACCACTGAGGAATGGGACAAGTTCCTGCACCACTTCGAACTCCGCAAGGTTGCGCTCGGCGCGTGCACCCGCGATTTCGGAACCCCATGCGTCCACGAGCATTCCTGCGTCCGATGCCCACTCCTACGACCCGACCCCGACCAGAAGCCCCGGCTACTCGAGATCCGCGATAACCTGAAAGCCCGCATCGCCGAAGCCGAACACTACGGCTGGCTCGGCGAAACCGCCGGCCTGCAAGCCAGCCTCACCGCCGCCGAGCAGAAACTCGACACCATGCGCCAACTCGCCGACCGGCATCCCACGACACACCTTGGCATGCCTGACTTTCGCGCAGCAGTTGGCCGCGCCACAGCGGCAACCGAACCCGGAGTCTCGTGACCAATGATGCTCCTATTTCTGTCAACGCCGAGTGACGCCGAACTGCAGGCTCATCGTCTTGCTGGCTGCCCGCGTGGAGAAGGAGTGTTGGCGGTCAGCTCGTCGTCGTTCAACGCGGCTACTCGATGGTGATCAGTGGCGCTGGGCGGTGATGTTGAACATCCAGCTGATCCCGAATTGGTCCACGAGTGAGCCCGCCTCATCGCCCCATACCTGCTGTTCTAGGGGCAGTGTGACGGTGCCACCGGCGGAAAGCTTCTCGAAGTAGTCGCGGAGTTCGCCGTTGTCGCCACCGAGGAAGACCGCAACGTTGTTGCCTGCCTGGTACGGCGGGTGGCCCGGCCTGTCATCCGGGAAGTCCCATCCCATCAACGTGTAGCCAGCGGGAGTGTCCAGACGAGAGTGCATGACCTTGTCGGCGTTGGGCGAGTCCGGCGAGCCGAAGTCCGCGACCGTTCCCAGCTCCAGCTCGCCGCCGAAGACCTCCCGGTAGAACTCCATCGCCTCCCGCGCGTTGCCGTTGAACGTGATGCACGGATTTGACTGAGACCCCATTTGACGCTCCTTCATTGAGTGACTGATCGGGCTGTCCGATGGTCGCTAATCCAGGCTCGCACCGAATCACGACACCCTTTGTCGTGATTGCTAGCACCGTCCCCCCTCTGCCACAGCGACACGCCCGAGTAACCCGGTGTTCAGGATCTTTCTGACTCACGCAGCGTAAGTGAGATCCCATGGCGTGTAAGAGTGCCTACTAAGCGTGATGTTCGGTTAAGGCCGCGAACGATCCAGCTGTGACGGTATTCGCGGGTGCCTTTGCCGAAGGCGCCGCTGGGGCGGTCGGCGGGTGCGGTGCGGGCGCGCCGGAGGTCGACCATGCGGACGTCTGTGTTGAGGGCGGGGTCGTAGCGCTCGATGCGTCGGCGGGCGGGGCGGGGCGCGCTGGTGCGTTCAGAGCGCACGAGAGTCTGGCCCATCAGCAGCCACGTGGCAAGAATGGTGCGCTGCAGGGCGATCTGGGCGTCGATATCGGCGGCGGAGGTTCCCTCGGCCAGCGCGCTGGGCCAGCCCGTGATATCTGTGAATAGCATGGGCGTGAGGCCGCACCATTCGTAGCCGTGTGGCGGCGCGAACGACGGCGGAATCGGTGCGCGTTCGGCGTTGCGCAGGAACGTGGCCAGGATGTGCCGGGCGCCGGGGTCGGCCGCCGCCTCGTGGCTGGTGGGTTTGTTGTCCGGGGCGGGCAGCGGCAGGTTCAGCGCGGCGGCCTTCCGCAATCGCGACAGGGCATAGTCGCGAGGGAGGCGGGCGAGCCTGCGCCCCACCTCAACCGCTGCGGGCTCCGGGTCGGGCACGGTCCCCCAGCTCTGCACCCAGAGGCCGCCACGTCCAGGACCCCACGAGACCAGCGACACCGCGTCGTGCCGCGCTGAAGCGGTCCCCTCGACGGGCGGATGCTCGTAGACCATGAGCCCCACAGGTGCGGGCAGGTCTTCGGGATGAAAGCGGTAGTCGACCAAAGTGGTGGCGGCGTGGCTGGCGAGGTCGGTCAGGTCGGCGGAGACGTAGAACAGCTCGGCGGCGGGCAGCTGGGTGGCGAGCGTGTCCGCGATCGTCGCACCGACATCGTCCAGGGGCGGGAACGCGGGCTCTCCCGCCGAGTCCTCGGGCCGGGGACCGACGAAGAACCGGAACCAGTTGCCCGCCCCGTCCACTCCGGGATCCCGGGCCCATTCGGCCATCCGGGCCCGGATCTCGGGCACGTCGCGCGCCGTGACGGCCACCATCGAAGGTCACCGACCCAGTTCGGCGGCGAGCCTCGCCAGCGCAGCCTCGATGTTCCCGCCCATCGTCGATGGGGCGCCGGGATGATCGGCCAGGTACGCCAGCATGTGCGACACCGGTGCCGGTGCGTCGTCGCGCGTCAGCACGGCAAGCGCGTCAAGATGCCGTTGACCCAGCTCGGCGACCGCTGACGAGGCCACGGGGTACCACAGGTCACGAATCTCGTAGCGCCCGTCGTCCCCAGAGCGGACCACGCGCGGCTGGGCATCCCGTGACTCGCCCTCCAGATCCTCGTAGATCTCCAGAGAGTTCCCACGCCAGGTGAAGCGGTAGCGGGCGATGCCGTAGAACGCCTCCAGATGGATCCCGATCCAGCGCGCGACGGCGGGTCGGCACCGCAGCCCGATCTCGACGTCACTGCTCGGGTCGCGCAGGGATGGGAAGTGGGCCTGGTCCGTGATGACACCCGGTGGTGTCTCGTCGACGGGGATGATGCCGGGGAATGCCGGTTCGTACGGCATCGCCACCCACACCTCGCCCTCCGGCAGTGCCGGAAGTGCCGCGGTCAATCCGGATGTGGCAGCTCCTGTTCCGTCCATACGAGACAAATCCTTTCGGCAACGTGGTGCGCGACCCGCACTGTGACACGTCCAGGGACGCTCCTTCTGTGCCGAAATGTCAAGCCTGACATAGGTTTTGCCTCAATCTGCGTGGTGATTCCCGTGGACCGCCTCGACTATCCACACGAGACGGTGACGAGCGGCAACCGCTGGACCTGCTCGCACTGCGGTTGTGGGCAGAGCGCGTCGCGACGGACTACCGCGCGATGATCGAGCGCACCGGCGACCGCACGGCCGCCGCGCCCGTCCGGCAGGTCGATCTCGTGCGTGCCGCTCATGTCGGTGCCGAACGTGTCATGTTCCTCCGGAACTACACAGTCGTTAACTACTCGGACGGGTGGCGCCTGCGTAGCCGTCGCCGGGATGGCGGTAGTTATCGATTTGCACGGGCTGGCCGAAGGTGGGGGCGTTGATCATTTTGCCGTTGCCGAGGTAGAGGCCGACGTGCCGGATTTTGGATGTGGGGCCGTAGTAGACGAGGTCGCCGGGGAACAGCGGCTGGTTGTCGGGCACTCGTGGACCGGCGTGGAACTGGGTGTGGGCGGTGCGGGGCAGGGTGATTCCCGCCGCGCCGTAGGCGGCTTTGGTCAGGCCTGAGCAGTCGAAACCGGCGTGACCGCCGTCGGGTCCGTTCCCGCCCCAGACGTAGGGCAGTCCCCGTTGCCCGCAGGCGTAGTTGATCGCGGTCATCGCGGCGGCGGTGGGTGCGTGGATGGTGGTGCAATCCCCGGTTCCGGCCATCACAGGGCTGGGCTGGCAGTGCACGCCGGACACGGCGGAGACGATGAGGCGTGCGGTGTCCTCGTGCTGGGCGTAGGCGTTCGGGAATCCCGAGCCCTGCACGGCTTGGGCGGCGTCGTTGAGGCTCATCGTCTGCCAGTTCGGTGTTGCGGTGAGGTGTTCGAAGAACTTTGTTGCCGCGTAGGTCGGTGTGGTGATCTGTTGGGGGGTGCCCCAGCCCATGGAGGGCCGCTGCTGGAACAGGCCGAGCGAGTCGCGGTCGCCGTGGTGCAGGTTGCGCAGACCGGATTCCTGTAGCGCGGCGGCGATCGCGACTACCCAACCCGGTTCGGGCACGGCCATCTGCTTGCCGACCGCGACGATGGTGGCGGCGTTGCCCAGCTGCTCGTCGGTCAGGCCCGGTACCGTGCCGGTCGGTGTGCCCTCGGGCGTACAGATCAGCGAACTCGCCGCGCCGCTGCTGCCGAACAGCGAGGTGACGATGCCGGCGAGCCCGGCGGCGATGAGTAGCGGGACGGCGAGGACCAGGGCGGCGGCACCGGCCCCGAGTTTGGTGCCCATGGTGAGATCGCTCCCTCTTTCGCGGTGACGACGGTCCGAGTGCACAAGCGCGGAAACCTCCGGGACATGGACCGGGAAGAACCGTGGTCAGTGCTCGCCGCGAACATCCCGGTTCGGGGTGGCCCGCGGCGGGATCGGACTCGGTGGTGGCAGCCGATACGGCGAGGCCACTGCGGCCTCGCCGACATCTCCGGCCTCGCCGTCACCGTCCTCGCCGTCGGCGCTGGCTGGTGGTGCGAGGCTGGGCCAGGCGTCGGCGAGGTCGGCGAGGCTGTACCGCGGGCCGGCGCGGTCGGCGCGTGCCGAGGTCAGTGGCAGCCACACCGCCTCGGCCGGGCTCGGATGCGCGGTGGCGGGGTCGAGCAGGTCGGCCGCGGCGGTGGCCACCGGCACCGCGCGAGGGTTGTCGAGGTCGGCGTGCACGCGGGCCAGGGCGGTGCGGGCGCCGGCTTCGCGGCGGGTGGTGGGCAGCCATACCAGTACCGGCGTGGCGATCCCGGTGGACTCGGCCAGCCGCGCGTAGCTGGCCAGCTTGCGGCTGACTTTGGTCAGGGACTCGGTGCCGGTGTCGAATTCGAGGAACCACTCCACCTCCCGCGTGCCCCCGCGGTGGCGGGTGCGCCAGCGGCCGTAGCCGTCGGGAATGACGAGGTCACCGAAATGCCGCGCGCAGCGCGATTCCGACCACCAGGCCACCACTGCCTCGCCGGTACTGTGGCGGGCGCGGGCGATTAGCGAGGTGAAGACGTCGTTGACGCCGACGGTGTGGGCGAGGCGCTGGTTGTGGGCGATGGCCATGGCGCGGTCGTGGCGGTAGCCGAGTTCTTTGACCTCCAGGCCGTGTTCGGCGGCGAGCACGGCAGCTCCGGCGGGGCCGAGAACGTAGTGCATCGGCGCGGAACCGAGCTGCCGAAACGGCTGGAACCTCGAGACAGCACGCCAGAGGTAGAGATCGAGCACGCGCTGGCGGGCCGAGCGGCCCGAGGGGAAGGCGGCGTCCTGGATCTGGGGTGTGGTCAGGACTCGGTGTTCGTACAGCAGGGCCAGCAGCCACTTGTCGCGGGTGGTGAGCCGGGCGGCGAGCATGGCCTGGTGTTCGACCGAACTGGCGGCCCGGGCAGTGTGACGGCCGGGCAGATGGCTGCGCAGGTTGTGCTGGCGGGTGGTCGTGGTGATCACGAGCGCGCTCCTGGGTTGTCAGCAGGGTGTGGATACGTGCTGTGAGCGGGCCGAACTCGGCGCGTTCGGCACCAGTGGTTTTCGGCGGCTTCGTTGTGGTGCGGCGCAGCGTGGCGCTCAGGGGCGGGTGCGGCGTGGGTCGGTCTTGGGCGGCCGGGTCGGCGGAACCCGGCGCCCGGCCGGGCCGGGGCGTGCCGTGGCCGTGGTGGTGGCAGGGGGACCGGAGGGAGTTACCGTGCCGCCGTCGCCAGTGGCTGAGCTGTGCGCGCGGTGCCGGGCCCGCAGCATCGAGCGGATTTCGCGTGCCCGTCCGGGGATCGGGTCGGGCAGCGGGGTGGTGGTCATGGTGAACGGCTCGGTTTCCTCGCCGCGCACGACCAGCCGGGTGGCGGTGTGGTAGACGCCGAGGTGGGACAGGTCGTGGTCGGAGAGCCGGGGCGCGGTGTGGCGGGCGAGTTCGCGGGCGTCTTCCGGGCTGGCGGAGAAGAAGATCTTCGAACGCGCGTTGGTGGAGATGCCTTCCTTCAGTTCGCGCGTGAGCTGTCCGAGGTGCTGGTGCGCCAGTGTCATCGAGACGCGGAATCCGCGGGCTTCGGCGAGCATGTCCTCCAGCGGGTAGGGCAAATTCAGGAAGTTGTGGCACTCGTCGACGATGAGGCTGGCGTCGGGGCGCAGGCGTTGCGGAACGCGGGCGCGGGCGGTGGTGGCCTGCCACGTGCGGGCCACGACTAAGGACCCGACCAGACGCGTTGTCTCCTCTCCGAGGGAGCCCTTGGGGATGCGAACCAGGCAGATCCCGCCTTCGTCGAGCACCTGGGACATGTCCACAGTGGAGCGTCCTCTGGCGATGGCTTCTTTCACGAAGGGCCGCAACAGGAACGCGCGCAGTTTGTTCATCAGTGGTGAGATCACCTGGGAGCGGGAGCTGTCGGTGAGTTCGTCGTACCACTCCCAGAACCCGGTCAGCACCGGGTCGGTCAGCCCGGCGGTGATGCGGGACCGGAACGCCTCGCTGGACAACAACTTCGGCAGGTCGGCCAGCGTGGGCACGCTTTCCTGCGCGCGCAGGGTCAGGCAGGCGGCGCGCATGAGGTCGTCGGTGCGCGGCCCCCAGAACGCCGAATACACCCGCCGGAACACCGAGACGAGGTTGTCGACCTCGCGGTCGGTTTCCCCGCCCTCCAGGGGGTTGAGGACGGGTGGGCGGTGCAGGGAGTCGGCGTCGAAGAGCACCACCCGCTCCGCGGCGCTGCGGGGGAGCCGGTTGAGGACGTCGGTGACCAGATCGCCTTTCGGGTCGATCAGGACAAGCCCGCGATGGTGCTCGGCGTCGTCGAGGATCATGTTGCCCAGCAACGTGGATTTGCCCGAGCCGGTGGCGCCCAGCACGTGCAGGTGGTGGCGCGCGTCCGCGACGCGCAGCCCGACGGGGCGGGCGTGCCCGGTATCGGACTGGCCCAGCGGTTTGACTTCCGGCCCTGGGGTGGCGATTCCGGGCGGCGGGGCGACTGCTTTGGCGCCGGCGCGTTCGACGCCGGGGATCTCGGCGTCGGTGGGCAGGTGCGCGATCGCCGCCAGCTCCGGGACCGAGAGCAGGTCTCCGCGGTCGAGGCGCCGCTCGGCGAGCGCGTGGGCGGGCTGGCGCAGGCGGGTGCGGGTGTAATGGTTGTGGTCGGTATATGCGGCGAACGCGGCGGCCAAGGCGTGTGCCCGCCCGCGCGCGGTGTCGCGGGCCTGACGCGCCAGTTCGTCGTCGGCCTCAGCGGGGAGATCGCTGGCGACGGCGTAGCGCACGATGGTCTCGTACTGGCTACCGCGTTGTTTGCCCACGATGGCCTTGTTCTGGGCGGAGTATTCCAGCGACAGCTGCGGGTCCTGGCTGATCCGCCGCGAGTCGGGGGTCCGTCCCGGGCGGGTGGCGTTCGCCCCGGGGGTGATCGCGTCGAGGAGCCGGCCGCCCAGGCGCCTGGAGGCGCCGTGGTGCACGCGGCGGGCGGCGCGGCGGGCTTGGGCGACGCGGCGGCCGGTGACGGGGCGGGCGAGGATCTGCACGCAGGCGCGTTCGTCCCGGCCGAGACCGACCGGTGCGCCGAGTAGCCCGCGGATCGGGTCGGCGTCGAAGCTGGTGCGGATGGGCAAGGCTTCGGAGCGGGCGAGGCGCAGTTGCCCGCCGACGGTGATCCGCCGGCGCCCGGCTCCCAGGTCTGGGAACGGGGATGTGGCCGGGGTGGTGCGGGTGTGGGAGCCGGGCCAGGCGGCTTCGACCGCGCGTTCCACCAGCGAGGGCGGGATGACGCCGGGGACCCACAACTGGACGGTGACGCCGTGCTCGCCGAACACGTACTCCATCGCCAGGTGAGGTTGCCCGGTCCAGAGACGTCGCCAGGCGGGGCGCAGGAGTCCGACGAGGTTGGACCAGACCGCGGCTCCACCAGTGGGATCCACGGTGGGCGGGGCGAGCACGGTGATCCGGCGAGCATCGACCTGCAGCGCGGCGTGGCGACGAGCCCGCCACCAGCGACGCGCGGCGATGCCGCCCGCCATCGTCATGGCCAGGGCCGGGACGAGGACCGGTCCCCATGCGAGGGCCCGGTCGGCCACGGCGGCGAGCAGGGTGGCGGTGGTGCCCCCGGGGTCGCGTAGGTAGTCACCCACCCAGTTCTGCAACACCGGTGACGCTGCGGCGCGCGGCGACATAGAGGCACTCCCTTCCGGGAAGACTTGTTGCGAAGTAAGGAAAATTCGAGAGTGGAGCCGGGGTCCGGTCACGCGGGATCGAGGTCGACCTGCCCGGCGTCGTCGAACCCGTCACCGTCGAGTTCCGCGTCGGCGCCCAGCGCGGCGGTGTCGGCGGGCCCGAGGTCGAGGTAGGCGTCGGCGAGGCCGCTGTCGGTGGCGTCGGGCTCCTCGTCGGCGAACCGGGCCAGTTCGGCGGGGTCCGTGGTGACCAGGAAGTTCTCCGTGACGGAGGCCAGTGACTGGAACGCCACCCGCTGAGTCCCGGAGCTGAGAAGTCCCTGGCCACGGTCGGCCGAGAGGAGGAATTGCCGCTCGCCGGCGGAGAGGTCGAAGGTCTCGGCGATCTCGTCGATGGCTTGCGGGGCCTGGCGTAGCAACACTTGGGTGGCGGCGTTGGACACGATGGCTTTGCCCAGGTCGGTGCTGAGCACGTCGGCAGTGTCCTGGGTGGCCACGGTGAGCCCGCACCAGTGTTTGCGGGCGGCTTTGGCCATGCGGAAGAGGAATTTCGCGCCTTCGGGTTGCTGCATCAGCAGCCAGGCTTCGTCGACCACGACCAGCCGGGGACGGCGGTAGGCGGGGTTGGAGACGCGGCGCCAGACCGCGTCGAGCACCAGCAGGGTGCCGATCGCGCGCAGCTCGTCGGGCAGATCGCGCAGGGAGAACACCACGAGGTGCCCGTCCGGGGTGGCGGTGGTGGGCCCGTCGAACAGGTCGGCGAACGACCCGTCGACGAACGGATGCAACCTCGCGGCCAGGTCCGCGGCCACCGCGTCACCGCCGTCGCCGGTGGCGGCGAGCACGTCGCGCAGGTCGCGCAGCAGCGGCGCGGGACGCGTCCAGGTGCGGGTGTCGTCGGTGATCCCGGCGCGGTGGTAGGTGGCGGTGATCGCGGTGTCGAGCACCGCGCGTTCGGCGGCGGTGATTTCGCCGCCGACGAGCACGGCCAGGACGGTGTGCAGGAACAGGCTGCGCCGCCGCAGGGCGTCCTGTGGTGCGGTGCGGCGGCCGCGCGGGTCGGTGTACACGGGCAGGTCGAACGGGTTGAGCCGCACGCCGTTCGCGCCGAGGTGGACGTAGGTGCCGCCGACTTGGGAGGCCAGGCGGGCGTACTCGTTTTCGGGGTCGACGACGAACGCCTGCACCCCGTCGCCGGCCCACCCGCCGTCGCTGTCGCGGTCGTCGCCGAGACTGCGGTAGAGGCTGCGCAGGGTCTCGAGTTTGACGAAGTAGGACTTGCCCGAGCCGCTACGGCCGAGGACAACGGAGTTGTAGTTGTCGCAGGCGAACCGGTCCCAGTGCACCAGCCCGGACGAGCCGATGTTGTAGCCGTAGAGCACGCCGGCGGGGGCCGAGGTGGTTGGGTCGGTCGGGGGCAGATCCGGCGAGGTGAACGGATACGCCGCCGACACTGCCGCGGTGTCGAACGTCCTGGTCAACCCCAGTTGGTCCAGTCCGAGCGGCAGGGTGCTCACCCAGCCCTGCAACGCCCGGTATGTCGCCGGTTTGGCATCGAGCAGCAGCGACGCGCACAGCGACCGCAGTGCCGAGACTTCCTCGGCGAGGGACGTCTCGTCGGGGGCGTGCACTGTCAGGTACAGGCCGAATTTGAAGAGTTTCCCGTCGCCGCGGGCGATGCGCCGCGAGAGGTCGGCGGCGTCCTCGGCGGCGGCATCGACCTCGGGGTCGTCGAGCCGGTCGTGGCGGGCGTTGTGCCTGCGGGACGATTCGAGTTTGGCGCGTTGCTTGCGCAGGCCACTGGCGGCGGTGGCCGGGTCGACGGGCTGGACATGGACCGAGACGTCCAAGCGGGCGGGGTAGGTCAGCAGCGGTGCGAGCCAGCCGGGGTAGACCTCCTGCGGATAGCCGGTCACGCCGAACGAGGCGACGAACTCGTTGCCGACCTCCAGGTGCCGCGCGGTCACCGACAGAGCGTCCGGGGTGAACGCGCCCGCCGACCCGGACCGGGTGGCCGCACGGCGGTTTCTGGTGTGTGTCATCGGGGTTCTACCTGCTTTCGATCTCGTCGTCGTAGTCCCAGTCCTCGTCCTCGGGCAGCCACGGCCCGGCGGCCTGCGAGCGGTCGGAGCGCGACGGTCCAGGGCGTGGCGGCGCGGGCCTGCGAGCCGATGTGCGGACCGGACGCGATGCCGTCGCGACGTCGGCCTCGGTGGGGTCGTCGGTGCCGTAGAGGTCGGTGAAGGTGGCGGTGGAGGTGACGACCTCGTCCGCCCCGGCCAGCGCCGCCGAGGGCGGCAAGAAGGTGTCGGGGTTGCACGCCGCCGCCAATACGCCGGTTGCGGCGGCGGCGTCGAGCGGGGAGGCCACGATCCCGGCGGGGGTGAGCAGTTCGATGGCTTCACCGAGACGGCGCACCAGCCGCTGTTCGGCCGCCTGACGCACCCGGTCATCCACCACCGGCTCGCCGTCGCGGCGGCGTCGCCACGGCAGCACGCCCGCCACAGCAGTGGGAGCTGGCCCGGTGCGCAACGGCTCGCGCAGGACCAACAGCACCTGCCGGCGCAGCAGATCCGCGTGCGCGGTGAGCTCGGCGAGGTAGTCCGCGTGGTCCCGCGCGGCGGCCTCCAGCGCGGGGTGGGGCAGCCCGCCAGCCCGCGCCCGCAGCTCGGCGATCTGCGGTGCGAGGTCGAGGCGTTCGGCCCGCACCAGGATCTGCACCGGCGCGGTCAGGGAATGCAGGTAGCGCGCGAAGGACGCGACGAGCGCCTCCTGCTCCCCGGGCGTGCGCAGGCTGAAGTTCACCGTGCTACACACCGCGATCACTGCGAGCCCGTCGGCGCCGAGATCGATCACCCCGGCCTGCGCGCCGGTATCGGCCACACCGGTGGCGGGCAGTTCCAACGGTGACGGCGACACCGGCTCGGCCCCCGCTGCCGGGTGCCGTCCGCGGCGATGTCGCGTCTGGTGGTCGGCGTGCTGGGCGGTCAGCCAGGCCGGGGCGGCGCGCACGCCTTCGGGCGCGGCGACCCGGTGCCGCGGCGAGAGGTGCTGGCGCACGGCGGCGAGCGCGAGCCGGTCCAGGGGCAGCCCGTCTCGCTGCCCGAGGGCCAGCACGGTGACGGTGATCCCGACCGGCATGGCGACGAGGAGGAACACCGGCAGTGGCACGAACGCGCGGGTTGCCGAGTACAGGCCGTAGAGCAGGAGCCCGGCGATGCCGAGGATCGCCAGTTGCCGGGCGGTCAGGGGCCCGAGGACCCGGTCCGGGCGGTCGACATCGGCGGGCACGCGCACGGGAGAAGTCATGGCGGGTCGGTCCTCACTTCGTCTTCGGGGCCCGGCGGGCGGGCAGGTCCAGGGGCAGGGCGAGTTGCGTTCCGGCGCGGCGCTTCGGCGGCGGTGACGCGCTTGCGCCACTGGCAGGTGGGGGCTTGGGCTGGCGGCGGACTCCGAGCGGCAGCGGGTACTGCCCGGAGGCCAGCGCCCGGTTGCCGGTGTAGGCATCCCGCGCCCGGCGGCGGGCGGCGCGGGCCGCGCGGTTGATCTGGCCGGATGGGGTGAGCAGCCCTGGCCCGGTCTGCCGGGGGCTGGCCGGTGCGGGGCCGGTGAGGTCGTCGGCCAGCGTCCGCCGAGGCGTGCGCGGTGGTGCGGGGCGCAGGTGGATCGGCAGCATGCCCGCGCCTGGGGCGATCAGCGCGCGGGGCAGGTGCGCGGGCGGCCGGGCGTTGCGGTTGATCCGCCCGTCCGAGGTGAGCAGCCCGGACTGTGGCACGGGCGGTGGCATCCCGGCGCCGCGTGCGGCGAGGTCGTCGGCCAGCGAGCGGCGCCCGACCCGGTTCGGATCCCGGCGGGTGGTGATCGGCAACCCGAGCTGATCACGCGGCAGCGCACCCGGTAGCGGGTCGAGAGGGAGCGCGCGCGGGTTCGGCGAGACTGTCTGCTCGTCGCCGGATCCGCTGGCGGTGAACAGCGACAGCTGCCCCGGCCCGGGCTTGTGTCCTGCCCCGGTGCCGCTGCCTGGCAGCTCGCCCAGGCGCGGAGAACGGCGCGGCCCAGGGCGTGTGCGACGAACCCGCATCGGCATCATGAACTGGCCCGTGCGAGTCGACGGCGGATCCGCCGAGGGGTCCTGGCTACTCGAGCGGGGACTGCGGCGGGTGCCGCCGCGTTTGCCGCCGGCCAGGGCACCGGCGCTGCCGAGCAGGCCCATGGTCTTGTAGGCGAGGATGCCGCGTACCACCGAGCCCAGCAGCGACCGGCGCCCGCCGCTGCGCAGCGGGGACAGGCACCAGGCCGGGATCTTGATCAAGATCCAGAGCAGGGCCAGGCACAGCAGCAGGTAGACCAGCCCCGACGGGGTCGGCCCGAACAGCGAGATCCCGCCGGGGGTGAAGAACACGCGCAGCGCGACGACCAGGGTCAGCGACTGCCCGACCTGAATCAGCAGGAGCCCGCCGAACCCTTTCCACCACGCGGTGGCGACGCCCTCGGTGTGCGGGAGTGCGTGCCACATCAGCGCGAGCGGCGCGGCGGCGATCAGCGCGATGGTCAGGAAGATCCGCACCACGTAGGTGACGAGCAGGACCAGGATCATCACCACGAGCGCCATGGCGATGAGGAACAGCCAGCCCTCGCCGCCGCCGATCGAGCCGGTGAACATCTCGGTCATGGCTTTGCCCGCGGTCGCCGGATCAAGCCCGTCGCCCATCACCGCGGCGGCGAGGGCGTTGGCGAGGCGGATCCCGGTGACCGCGACGAACTGCGACAGCGTCCCGGCCAGGAATCCGACCACGATCCGGGGCGCGAGTTCCTTGACGCTGTAGCGGCTCTGCAGGGTCTCGTAGCCCATGAGCACGATCCCGGCGATCGCGATCAGGATCGCGTAGACGGCCACCATCAGCTGCCACGACTCGGTCCACAACTGCCCGACCGCGGGCAGCGACTGCGGTTCCGGGGTGGTCAGCAGCGTGGTGCCGAGCAACTCCAGCAGCGGGTTGAGCGCCTCGGACACCAGACCACGGAAGAACGCCTCGATCCCGTCGGTGACACAGGCGATCGGATCGAGAATCCCGCACTCGGACTCGTCGCCTCCGCCGCTGCCCGGCACTGGCGCAGTACCCGGCAGCGGCCCGCCAGGAGGCACGGGTTGCGGGATGCAGTTCGGCCCCTCGCATGCCGGTGGCGGCGGCGGTCCGCCGGGTGGCGGGCAGCCGGGCAGCACCGAGCCGGGGAAGCACTGCGACGGGTCCGGCGCCGGAACCTCGGTGATCGGTGGCAACGGCGACGGCGGGGGTGAGGGCGACGCTGAGACGGGTGGCAGGCAGCCGGGCACGACCGAGCCGGGCGGGCACGAGGGATCGTCGACCGGCGGTACTGGCAGCACCGGCGGTTGCGCCAGCGGCGCCGCCGCTGCCACGGGCGCCGGGTCGCCCGTGGCCGAGGCGGTCAGTGTGATTCCGGCGAGGACCGCCAGCATCGGTACCAGCACCGCGAGCGCTCGTGCCCACCGCCGCGGAGCCAGCCAGCGTCCCTGGCCGCCGCGTGCGCGACGGGGCTGAGCGGGGCCGGTCGGCGGACCGGTCACGGCCCGCTCTCCGCATCCGGAGCCAGTCTTTGCGTCGGCGGCGAGGCCGGACCCGCCGGCTCGGGCGGGGCGCACGGTCGGCGTCGCCGGTCGGCGCCGGACTGGGTGTCGTGGCCGGGGTGCGGGTGTGTAGCGCTGTGCGGTCATGGCTCACACCCCGCCCACGATGCCCTTGAGGATCTCGACCACGAGCGGGGCGAGCGCGGCGAGCCCGAAGCCGATGCCGGCGGCCTTGAACGCGCCCTTGGCTTTCTCGATCTCGCCGGGGTCACCGGAGGCCATGAGGTAGCGCAGCCCGCCGATGGTGAGGAACACGACGGCGACCCCGGCGAGGATGCCCATGATCCAGTTGCGGATGTTGGACAGGACCTCGTCGATGGTCTGGGCGAGCGCGACGATCTGGATGGTGTCCGCGCGCGCGGCCGAGGACGTCAGCACCACACCGGCGGCGAGCAGCCACCCGACCAGCAGCACGAGCCGGCGGCAGTGCACACGGTGCCGGGGCCGGACCCGCGTGGCGGCACCACCGGCGCAGCGGGTTGCCGTGCGCGGGGCGGGCACCGCCGGTGGAGGCGCCCCGCCGGGGCGCGCGGTGGTGGCCGGGGTTGCCGGGCGGCGGGAGGCGGCGCGGCGTGGCCGATGGCGGACGGGTTGGCGTGGTGTCAGTCGCATGAGCCGGCCTCCCGGCTGGTCCCTGCGAGCGCGCCGGAACCGATGCGGAAGGCGCGGGAACGAGGGGCCGCAGGCGGGCGGGGTGCGCGCGTGGCGGTGCCCGAGCGCGCACGCGAGCGCGTCGCGGGCACCTCAAGGATGCCCGGGACACCACGGAGCCCGGTGACGGCGAGTCGCCGTGCCTGGCGGGCGCGGAACAACGTCACCGCGGGGGTGTCCTGGCGTGCGGTCAGGTCGTCGATGAGGCGGTGTTCGGCGCGGCTGCGGACCTTGCGGATCGCCCACTCCCCGCGGCCGAGGGGCGCCGCGGCGGCGTCGATCGGCACCTCGCCGAAACGGGTGTCCACGATCAGCGCGGCTTCCTCGGTGGTGATAACCCCGTCACGGGCGGCGGCCATCAGCAGGACCTCGGGATGCCCGCCCAGCCGCTGCGGCGGTGCCGACCGGAAACGCGCGGTTTTCGCCGCAATCTCGTCCAGCTCCTCGGTCAGCAGCGGGCCGTCGAGAGCTTCTCGCAACGCGAGATAGCCACAGCGGAAAGCTGCCCACCGAAGCCGCGCCAGGATCGCCGGCTGGCCCAGATCGACCTCGCCCAGCCACTGCAGGAACCCGGTCAGGACTTCGGCGTGGATGTCGTGCTTGTCGCCACGGAACCGGTGTGTCAACGCCGCCGCGACCGACAGCAGCACCGGCAGCGCCAGCCCGACACACGCCACCGTCCAGGTGCCGCGCTCGGCCCGCGCCCGGGTGATCAGATAGGCCCACACCGCGTCCCGCACGGCTTGCGTGCAGTCCTCGGCCAGCAGCAACCCACCCAGCTCGTCCAGCGGCACCGGCCGGGCGGGCAGGCCCGCGATCTCAGCACCGTCCACACAGACCGGACGCGGGCCGGTCACCAGCCACTCGAAGCTGACGGCGGCGGCATCGAACACCCCGCCATACCCGGCCCGACCACGGCCGCGACCGACAGAGAACGAACCCGGTTCGGGCTCGACCTTCGGTAACGATGAATCCATATCGACCACTCCCGAAAAGGCGGAATCAGAGCAGTCTGCAGAAAGCCATGACCGGCGCCTCAAAACCGCATCAAAACCGCTTCATGGACGCCTCAAAACCGCCTCACAAGCGCCTCGCGCGTACGGAGAAGTGCGAGATGCTCGACGTGGCTCCGGTGCGAGAGCCGACGGTTGATCGCCCGGCCCGTGGTCGGAGAATATGGCTGTGAGCTGCACGGCGAACGCGGCTGCCGCACTGCGTGCGCGAAGGCGCCTCAAGCTCTCGACGCTCGCTCGGTCCGCCAGGGGGCGCGGCGGTAAATCGAGGCGAAATCAAAAGAACCGGCGCGTCTGGTTTATCTGGCGACTATCGGAGCACGTCCCTGAAACTAGTTTGAAAATTTTCGATACCACATGTCCAAAAGTGACGTTTTTTGCGGAGTTAGGGGGTGACAGCGCCACACGCCGGACACGTGCCGGCAACTCGTGCTCGGAGGTCCCGATGTCCCAACGCCCGCAATCCCCGGCTGGCCGTCCCGGCCGCCGGGCGGACTCGACTCGCCCGCCGCGCGCCCGCCGCGGCGGCGACCGCGCTCCCTACCCGGGAGCCCGCACTCGCACCGCCGCGGCGGGTGCCCGCGGCACCGCAGCGACCTCGCGCCCCGACAGCACGACAGCACCGTCGCGCCGGCGCTCGACGACCTCACCGAGCGCGCCGACTCCGGCGACTGTGTGGACGTGCGGGCCCGAGCCGATCGACGCCCACGCGGCGTGGCCGGTGCCGATCGTGGAGTCCATCACGGCGGCGTTCACCGACCCCGGCGCTCACGTCGTTCTGATCGACATCGACCCCGCGCCGACCACCGTCCCTACCCGGGGCGCCGACGGGGCCACGACGACCGGCGAGGCGCCGGTGGCTGCCGCGCGGGCGGCGGTGCGCGCGCTCGATCGCACCGCCGACACGCTCACCGTCGACACCCGCGCCGACGGCGCCGCCACATCGTCACGGCCGTTCTGGGCCGACCTCGTCACCGACACGAGCGACCCATCCGCGGTCCTCGCCGCAGCGCCCTCGGCACCGGCGCACACCGGTGTCCTCGGCCGCGCGAAAGCGCCGGAGTCCGAGCGCGGCGCGCGGGCGGATCTGGTGCTCGTGTCCCTGCCCGCCCACGCCGCCACGGCGGCGCCGCTGGATCGGCTCGCGCTCCTGGCAGCGGCCCGCCTGCGCCACGGCGGAATCCTCGCCGTGTACACACACAGCGACGCGACCCGAGGGCGGCTGGCCGACCCGACCGGTGCGATCGTGGCCGCCGCCCAGCACGCCGACCTGCTCTACCTGCAGCACATCGTCACCCTGCACACCCCCGTGGAGAAAGGGCGCCTGCGGGCCGCGCCGAACACAGCGGTGGCCGCTGAGTACGACCGCGCCCAGCACCGCGCGACGACGCGCGGACTGCCCGCGCCGCACCTGCGCGCACACGGCGATGTCCTCGCGTTCGCGCAACCGTCCGACCCCAGCGCGCCGCTGCCCGGGGCCGGTCCGGTGACCGCCGGGCACCGCGACGCGCCCAGCACTGGAGGTGCCCAGTGACGGCGCCCCCGCTCCGCCCGAGCGGGCCTTCCCCGGCCGTTTCCGCACCTGCGAAAGGCAGCACGCCCATGTCCGAACAGCACCTCCCAGCCTCGACCGACATGAGCGCGTCCCGCCCGGCCGCACACAGGCCCGAGGACCCGACAGTGCCGATCTCGCGGACGCTCATCGACGCCCTCGACACCGGCACCGCGCCGCCGAGCACCCGGGACGGACACGACCCGGCCGGGCCCGCCACCGCACCCGGTGTGACCGATGCCGGCGAGTTGCCGTTGTCGGTGTGGGCGACCGCGCAGACCTCCCCGGCCGCCCAGCGCAAAGGCCGCTACGTGCCTGCCTCGACCGCGCACCCGGCCAAGATGCTCCCGGCCGTGGCCGCGCACGCCATCCGCCACTACACCCGCCCCGGCGACCTCGTCTTCGACCCGATGGCCGGATCGGGCACCACCCTGGTCGAGGCGATCGACGCCGGGCGCCGCGCGGTCGGCGTCGAGTACGAATGGCACTGGATCGCGGTCACCCAAGCCAACCTCGACCTGGCGCGGCGACGCGGCCACGACCACGACGGCGAGATCGTCCACGGCGACGCCCGGCAGCTGCCGTTCCTGCTGCCCGAGAAGTACCGGGGACAAGCCGCACTGATCGTCACCTCCCCGCCGTATGGGCCCTCCACCCACGGGCAGGTCGTCACCGCCACCACCGACTCCGACGACGGCAAGGTCCACAAGTACCACCACCGCTACGGCTCCACTCTGGACCGCGGCAACCTCGCCAACGTCGGCCACCACCGGCTGCTGTCCGGCTTCACCCGCATCCTGACCGGCTGCGCGGCCGTGCTGCGCCCCGGCGGGCACATCGCGATCACCGTCCGGCCCTGGCGCGAGCACTCCGAGCTCATTGATCTGCCCTCGCAGATCATCGCCTGCGGCCAGGCGGCCGGCCTGGTGCCGGTGGAGCGGTGCGTCGCTTTGCTGGCCCGCGTCGCCGACACCGACCTCGTCGCCCGCGGCTCGTTCTTCCAGCGCGACTTCATCCGCAAACAACGCGAGCAGGGCCTGCCGCTGCATCTGATCGCGCACGAAGACGTCATCGTGCTGCGCCGCCCGCTCACCCCTGCCACGCCCGCGACCGGCGGCCGGTCATGAGCGCCCGCACACGGTGCCGCGACTGCGGCTGGACAGCCCGCTTCCGGTGGCCCGCAGCAGCCCGCCGCGCTGCTGCGCTGCACCGCTGCCCAACACCCGAGCCGGCGGCTCCGGAGCCGCCAGCGCCGGAGCGGCCGGGCGGTGAGCGACCGTGACCGCGTCATCCCAAACAGCGAGCCCGGTGCCTGCCCAGGCGGGGCGCCTGCGAGGCCGGTCGTGCGCCAGCGGGGCCGCTCTCGCGACAGGATGGGGCGCGGCCGGGGGCTACCTGGCGGTGGTGGCCGGGACGAACTGGGCCAGCACGCACCACGTGCTCACGCTCGGCGGACTGGCCATCCCCGCGGGCGCCTGCCTGGCCGGGCTGGCCTTCACCCTCCGCGATGTCCTGCACGAGACGTTCAGCGTGCGCGGTGTGCCCGCGGCGATCGCCGCCGGGACCGTGCTCTCGGCGGCGGTGGCCGCACCGCGTATCGCGGTGGCCAGCGCGGTCGCGTTCGCCCTCTCCGAGGCCGCCGACTCGTGGCTGTATCGCCGGTGGCGCCCGCACGGGACGCTGGCCGCGCTCGCGGGATCGAACCTCGCCGGAGCGGTCGCGGACACCCTGGTGTTCGTGCCGTGGGCCTTCGGGTCCCTGGCGCTGCTGCCGGGACAGCTCACGGGCAAAGCCCTGACCACCGCGCTGGTACTCGCGGTGGTGGCGGTGTGGTCGAAGCGGCGGGAGGTGCCGTCGTGAAGTTCTACCTGGGCACCCACCAGCCCGCGTGGCTCGCCCGTGACCTCGGTGTGCCGCTGCTGGTTTCGCACCGCCGCCTGGCCGGCCGCCGCACCCTGCCGCGCGCGTCGGGGGAATGGGCCTTGGACTCCGGAGGCTTCACCGAGCTGTCCCTGCACGGCCGCTGGCGCACCGATGCCCGCACCTACGCCACCGCGGTAGGCCGCTACGCCGCCGAGATCGGCCAGCTGGCCTGGGCCGCGCCGCAGGACTGGATGGTCGAGGCCCACGTGCGGGCCCGCACCGGGCTGAGCCTGCGCACCCACCTGCAGCGCACCGTGCGCAACTACCTCCAGCTGCGCGAACTGGCACCGGACCTGCCGATCATCCCGATCGTCCAAGGCGACCAGGTGGCGGACTATCTGCGCTGCGCGGACTCCTACGAACGCCACGGAGTCGACCTGGCCGCGCTCCCGCTGGTCGGTGTCGGCTCGGTGTGCCGACGCCAGCACAGCGGACAGGTCGAGCGCATCGTGCGGTCCCTGCACGCACGGGGCCTGCGGCTGCACTGCTTCGGCGTCAAGACCATCGGGCTGGCCCGCTACGGCGAGGTGATCCAGTCCAGCGACTCGGCGGCGTGGAGTTTCAGCGGCCGGTACCAACCGGGCTGCACGCCGACCCACCAAAGTGAGGCCAACTGCCTGCCCTACGCCCTGGCCTGGCACCACCGACTCCAGCGAACCCTGAACAGCCCGCCACGCCACGACCACACCCGGCCAGACACGCCGCGACGCTGCGCACCCGGCCCGGGCCGGTCCCAGCCGGGCGGGGCGCGACCCTCGCCGCATTGCACGGACACGCGCGTACGCGCGCACCGGAACCGTCCTGCGCAGCGCAAGGCGGTGCGGCGATGAACGCAGCCGATCCCGCCATCCCCGCACCCGGCGCGGGGACGCACGACGATCTGCGGTTCGTCGCGACCGAGGGCCCGGTGATCGGGTCGCTGTGCACCGGGGCGGGCGGCCTCGACCTCGGCGTCGCCGCCGTGCTCGGCGGCCGGATCGCCTGGTACAGCGAAGTCGACCCGCACGCCGCGCGCGTTCTCGCCGCGCGCTTGCCCGGCGTGCCGAACCTGGGCGATCTGCGCGCGGTCGACTTCGCCACGGTCGCACCGGTCGAGGTGCTCACCGCGGGCTTTCCCTGTCAGGACATTTCCGCGGCCGGTCGGCGCGCGGGTATCGAGAAAGGCGCTCGCAGTGGACTGTGGACCAACATCCTGGACGCCATTCGCGTACTACGACCGCGCATCGTCGTCGTGGAGAACGTCGCCGCCCTCCGATGGCGGGGCGGCGGCCTCGACCGCGTACTCGGCGGGTTGGCCGAAGCGGGGTATGACGCGGTCTGGCGTTGCGTACGTGCCGCCGACATCGGCGCCGCCCACCGCCGCGAACGCGTGTTCCTGTGTGCCATCCCCACCCCGGGATGGGATGCGGATGATGCCCACCCCGCAGGCCCGTGACGGCGAACCCCGCGGCCCCGTCGATCCAGCACGGCGGCGCGCGGGCGGACACCAGGTCAACCTCAACGACGCGGTCGAGTCCGTCATCAGGCCGCCGCAGCTACTGCCGACCCCGACGGCGGCGGACTCACGCTCGGCGGCGATCCAGACCGTGACCAAGCCGGGCCGCCCGATCCCGTCTGGCTGCGTGACGCTGACCGACTCGGTGCGGCTGCTGCCGACACCGACGGCCTCGGACGCGAAGAACTGCACCCACGACACGCACGACGGCGGGCCGTCTCTTGCCGACCGCGCCCGCGCGCTGAGCACGCCACCGTCACCGATGGCGGAAACGTGGTGCGCGGCAACGCACATCCCGGAATCGGGGATACGTAGCTGCCTCTCCCCAGGTGCGTGGGGCGCTGCTGCCGACACCGACCGCGCACGACGGTTCTTCCACCGGAATCTCCGCTGCCACACGACAAGGAGGCACGTCTCCAATGGACGCTCAACGACTTCTGCCGACCCCGCGGGCGACCGACGGCACCAAGGGGTGCCCGGCGCAGCGCGGCTCGAAGGGCGATCTGATGCTGCCCTCGGTCGTCATCGCCGTCACCACGCCCACAACGAAGCCGAAGGCCCGCGTTCGGAAGGAGGTGAGTGACCGTGGCAACCGCCCGCGCCCCGCGCGCCCGCCACGCCGCACGCGCTGAACCCGGTCCGGTGGACTGGGGCGAGTACGCCGCCGCCGTGCACCGCTGGGAACTCATCACCGGCCGACCCGCGCCGTACCCCACCCAGCCCGGACGGCACGGACGCCCCGTGCTCGCGCCGCCCTTCGTCGAATGGCTCATGGGCCTGCCCCCAGGCTGGGTCACCGCCGAACACCTCGACCTGCCCCGCACCGCGCAACTCCGGGCCCTGGGCAACGGAGTCATGCCGGCGCAAGCCTGCCACGCCGTGACGCTGCTGCTCGACGACCTGGCCGCACTCGTCCACACCCCGCTCGGTTGCCGCCAGACCGACCCGCCGAACCACCGGCAGCGTCGCACCGCCACCCAGGCTCGGCGCGAACACACGACCAGCACGGGGCGGCCCCGGCGTCCGGCAACGAAGGTCCGGCCCGCCGCCCGGTCCTCGACCCGGACACGCCCCGCCCGCTCAGCACCCGCAATCCCAACGACCCCCTGAGCCGACTCGGCGAGACACCTCCGCAGCCAGCCGTCCCCGAAGCCAGGGTGCCTCGCCCCTTCCACCGCACTCGCACCGAAAGCAGGTACCGCCATGCCCACAACCCGGCCGAACCGAGTCCTGCACCAGCTTCGACGCTGGCTGCGCACGTGGCACAGCCGCGGCGCTCCACGCGACATACCCGCACCGGCCGAGCGCCCTCTGCGAGGAACTCCGGCCGAGGTGGACGTCACCGCGGAGCAACCCGTCCTAGGCACCGCAAGCGAGGCCACCGCCGCGCTGGTCCGCCAAGGCTGGAACGTGCACCGCCCGCCCTACGGCTACCGCACCATGGACGTCGCCGGGACCCCCTCGGGCAGCGGCAGGCCCCGGACCCGGCTCACCCCCGACCCACTGAGCGCCCCGGTCGTGCAGCACATCTTCTATTGGCGCGCGGTCACCGGGCTCGACATCGACCAGATCACCCAGCGGCTCAACAACCATCCCGACCGCTACCCGCCACCGGGCACCAGCGGCACCTGGCACGTCTCGGCCGTCACCAGAATCCTGACGAACCTCAAATACACCGGCTACCAGGCACTGCGCACCCGCGACGAGAACAACCGCCTCCGCCCGGCCGAGCAGTGGGTGCTCTCCGACCAGCCAGCCCACCGCGCCCTGATCACCACCGCCCTGTTCTGGGCCGCACAGAACCCCACCACCGACACCCGCCGCGCCCTGCGGCACCGCCTGCTCGCCCAGCCACACGACCTCCCCGCTTGACCACTCCTGGGAGCACATCATGACCACCACCCGACCCGGCCCGGCACGCCCCGGCCAGACACGGACGCCCCGTGCGTCGGCCCTCACGCGCAGCGCCTCCCGGCTCCACCCCTCGACTCGCCCACCCCGCTCCGCTGGCCGACGCGCCAGCCGACCACGTCCCGAGCGCTACCCGGGCCAGCCGCGCGGGCGCTACCTGAGCCTGGGCGCCGGAGTGCAAAGCCTGGCCGTGCTCCTGCTCGCCTGCGAAGGACGGATCCCGCGTTTCGACGCGGCCTTGTTCGCCGACACAGGCTGGGAACCCAAGCAGGTCTACGCGCAACTCGACACCGCCCGCCGGCTCGGCGCACAAGCAGGGATCCCGGTGCTGACGGTGTCAGGCGGCAACATCCGCCACGACACCCTGAACCCCAACGCGCGCTTCGTGACCATGCCGTTTTTCGTCAAAAACCCCGACGGCTCAAGGGGAATGGCACGCCGCCAATGCACTGGCGACTATAAAATCCGGCCACTAAAGAAAGCGGTCCGCGAGATCCTCGGCTACCCGCACCCGGTGCGAGTGCCACGTGGGGTGTTCGTCGACCAGGCCATCGGCATCTCCACCGACGAATTCCACCGCGCCAAAGACTCCGACGTCAACTACACCCGCAACATCTTCCCATTGCTGGATCTCGGGATGTCGCGCTCGGACTGCCTAACCTACCTGCGCGAGCGAGGACTGGGCGACGTGGTGAAAAGTTCGTGTATCGGCTGTCCCTACTCCGGAAACTCTCGACTGCGCTACATCCGCGACACCGATCCGCAGGCGTGGGCCGACTTGATCGAGTTCGATAAGGCGATCCGCCACGGCAGCCCACGCGCGAACGCCGGTGGCAAGCCGTTGCGCGGCCGCTTCTTCATCCACCGCTCACTACTCCCGCTGGACCAGGTCGACCTTGAGGCCACCCGCGGTCGGCCCGGCGCGGACGAAGACGACCCCGACGGATGTTCCCCGTTCTCCTGCCGCTCCGGCGAGCCATCCACTCCAGGAAAACAGCGTCCCTGACCGGCAAGGAATCTCCGATGACTGACGACCAGGCCCAGCCATGCCATCCACCCTCGACGCCGGCCGATCCAACCACAGACAATGCCCGGGCCCAAGCGCGCTTTGCCCCTGAATCCTGCGGCGACCAGCTGCTCTTCACACCTGCGCAAGCCGCACAGCGGCTGACGGTCAAGGAAGCGTGGCTGCGACGCAAAGCTGGCACACGCTCCATCCCGTGCACACTCCTCGGGAAACACCTCCGATTCTCCGAGGACGACCTGCGCGCGATCGTCTCCTCCAATATGCGACCGGTCACACGACGGCCGCCACCGACGCGGCACACCGCCCACCGGACCGCAACTCGCCGCAGACGGCCATGACGATCCGAGGCAATCCAAAAACCTCCAACAAAAGCTGGCCCTCCGCATAGCAACTGAGCATCAATGGCTGTCCAGTAGCCGACGTACCCCCACACCACGACAAATGAGGTAGCGATGCCCTGGGCTGAACAAACTGGTGACCTGTCCTGGCGCGTGAGGTACCGCCGAGAGGACGACAGCATCGGCTCCATTCCAGGCTTCCCCGATGAGAAAGCGGCGAAAACCTACATCGCAGACATGGGAACCGATCAGCGCAGAGGGAGCTGGATCGACCCGGTCGCCGGGCAGGTCACCATCGCCGAGTTTGCTCCCGAATGGATCGACTCGCTCGACGTCGACCAGCGAACCGAAGAGAACTACCAAAGCTTCCTCAAGTGCCACATCCTCCCGCAGTGGGGGAGCGAGCCTTTCAGCGGCATGAGCAATCTCGGGATACGTAAATGGGAAAAGAAACTCCGAGCTGGTAAGCTGGCCAAGACGACCGTGGACAGCATTATCAAATGCCTGTCGCTCATGCTGACCGACGCCGCGCTCGAAAAGATCATCGCCGCGAACCCCCTGCAGGCAAAGAGGCGAGGTCGTCGACGCCGAAGTAAACGGACACCCCGCAAAATCTGGGCAGAGCCCCACGAAGTCCTGGCCATCGCAGACCAGGTCGCCCGCTACTACAGCCCAGCCGGCGCGTTACTCATCCTCGTCGCGGCCTGGACCGGAGCGCGCTGGGGAGAACTCGTAGGGCTGCAGCGCCACAACGTGCACCTCTTCGACGACAACACCGGCTTCATCGTCATCGACCCCGACAACGGCGCACTGCACGAGCCGAACAAGGGACCTCTTCATCTCGGCCCGCCCAAAACTGAGGAATCCGCCCGCACCATCACCCTGCCCCCCTTCCTTGTCATCTTGCTCCGGCAACACCTGGCCACCCTGAAACATGACCACGTGTTCGTGACAACCAGTAACCAGCTGCACCGGCGTAGCAACTTCGCCCGCCGCGCACTGCGACCCGCAGCCGACGGCAACGCCCAAGTCAAAACACCGAAAATCCGACTCGTCGCGATCAAACCCGGACTCACCTTCCACGGCCTGCGCCACAGCCACAAGACATGGATGATCGACGACGGCGTCCCCGAAATCGCCCAAGCGTTGCGACTCGGCCACGTCCTAGAAGACAAGGTCCAGGAGACCTACTCACATGTGGCCGTCGCAGTGGAACAAAGGCTGCTCGACGCCCTCCAGACTCGCTGGGAGAAGGCCATGGCCGCCAGCAGCACAGAACCTGAACATGCCCACTGGCGCTCGGCGGCCGCGTAGGGGCAGAAGTAACCTCGCGATCAGGAGCTAGCTGGATCTCGAGAATAACAATAAGCATCCGTTGTCGAGCTGGATGCTTCCGATTTGCTGAGCACGTGAAGTGTCGCCCGAGGACATCAAGACTATGGGTCCGCGTACTGTGGATCGCGGATCGTGATTATAGTGGGATCCACACGCGATACCCACGTATAGAAAGTGAACGACATGGCGCAGAAGGTTCTGGTCGAGATGATCGACGACATCGACGGCGAGATCGCCACCCAGACCGTGCCGTTCGGTTTGGACGGTGTGTCCTACGAGATCGACCTGTCCGACGACAACGCCGCCAACCTCCGCGACGAGCTCGCGCGTTACGTCGCGGCCGGACGGCGCACCGGCGGCCGCAAGGTGCGCCTGGCCACCGGCGAGCCGGCTTCCTCCTCCAGCGGGGCCGACCGCGAGCGGGCCCGTCAGGTCCGCGAGTGGGCCAGGGAGAACGGCTACCAGGTCTCCGAGCGCGGCCGGATCTCGGCCGAGATCACCGAGGCCTTCGAAGAGGCGCAGCGCAAGCCGGTCGCTGGCAAGGCCCCGCGCAAGCGCGCCGCCCGTAAGAAGGTCGCGGCGAAGTAGCACAGGATCCTGTCCTGCACTGCGTCGGTCCCCGAGTGGCCCTTCCGTCCGAAGCGCAGCGCGTGCGCCGAGCCACTGGTGGAGTCGCGCCCGACCTCGGGAGGGAGACAGCCTGTCGGCTCAACCTCCTAGCGTCGTCCGCTGTGACCCTCGCCGGTGCTGGGCTGGCTACGCTACGTTGAGACAGAGTCCGTTACGACATCCAGGCCAGCGAGGTAGCCCATGTCACCGACCGATGCGAAGGCGCCCAGCTCCGTGCCCGTCGGGGTGGATCCGAACCGCGCGAGTATCGCGCGTGTGTACGACGCCGCCTTGGGTGGCAAAGACAACTACGAAATCGACCGCGAAGTCATCAGGCAGGTGAAGGCGGTCGCGCCGGAGATCCGGGACATGGCATGGGCCAACCGCAACTGGTTGACCAGGGCCGTGCGATGCATGGTCGGTCAGCGGATCGATCAGTACATCGACTGCGGTTCAGGGCTGCCGACCGCGGAGAACGTTCATCAGGTGGTGCAGCGAGCCAACCCGGATGCGGTCGTCGTCTACACCGACAACGACCCGGTGGTACTCGCGCACGCTAAGGCGCTCCTCGCCGACGAGAGCAAGACCTACATCGCCTCGGCCGACATCTACGAGCCGAGCCAGGTCTACGACGACCCGATCGTGCAGAATCACATCGACTTCAGCCGGCCGATCGGTCTGGTTCACAGCAGCACGATCCACCACTACCCAGGCGACGACTACGCCGACCTGATGCGACAGTACATCGACCCGCTGCCGAGCGGCTCGTGGGTCGCACTCAGTCATTTCTACGACCCCGAGCGGGCCGAACTCAGCGAGGTCGCTCGCCGCATGGAGGACATCTTCTCGCACAGCGCGATGGGGTCGGGCTGGTTCCGCACTCGCGCGGAGATCCTGTCCATGATGCCGGGGCTGGAGATCATCGCCCCGCAACCCGGCATGGACGCCACCGTCGTCCCGTGCGACCTGTGGTGGCCGGACGGCCCCCCGCCCCGCCCCCTCACGACGGAGCAGGAACTCATCGGCTGCGCCGTCGGCTACAAACCCTGACCTGCGCTCGCGTTGACGCTGACGATGGTCGCCCGCTGTCGTCCTGAGCAGGTAGAAGTGCACAAGTGCGTCGATGTGGTAGCGGCATCACGGAGAACTCGTCAACCTGAAGCGGAAGGCAATCACGCAGGAACACCCCGGTGGGAGGGAGCCGAACGCGGCTCGGTCTCAGGGCCCGGAGGGCGTGTCAGCGTCATTTAGCGATGTCGTCACGTTGTCGGGGTCTTGAACGAGCTCGTGCTGGGCGGCGGTGGCAGCGCGACGACATGTGCTCGAGCGGCTGGACCATCGAGCATGTCGGCACAGTGCTTACCCGTATCGCCGCCGAGTAACGCACTAAGGTCTCGGCGACCCGGCTGCGGCGGTTCGGACGCGAGCTGGCCGGGCATCCGCGCGATAGCGGTACGCCGACGGTCCGCCGCCGCGGCCGCGGGCGTCCGGGCCGGGCCGAGGTAGGCGGCGTCGTCGGCCGCGAGGAGGTACTGGGCGATCGGGTCGAACGTGCCGACGTGCGCGCCAAGGCGTATCCGAGCAGCCCGTGCAGGACTTCGCCTGCCTGTCGCCTGTGTGCCACGCCAGGTTCGCCTCCACGCTGGTCCTGGCGGGCAGGCGCACCTGCGTCCACGGGCCTGCTGCGTGGTGCCAGCGATAGGACCAACCTTGCAGCTCGGTGTCGTTGTAAGAACGCGTTCTGGGTAGCGGTACCTGCGCGTCAGTCTTCTACTGCCGCGAATGCGCTCTTCTGCCGATGAGCGTGACCCGGCCGGGCAGTGCGGTACCATCCGGTGTGCCCCCAGCAATTGATGTCTACGTGTGGGTCGAGCCCGGCGACGTGGACGGCTCGCTGTCGCGCTTCATTGATCGCTACGTTGACGTCGAGCAGCCGGGCGATCCACGATTCCCTGCGTTCGTTCGGACTTTTGTCTTGCGCGAACCCGCTCGTGGTGATGCTGAGGCGCTGGCGGAGCTGAGCCGGGATGGCGAAACCGAACGTGTCTTCTCCCTGTACCTACGAGCAATCGCGCATTATGGCGCCATCATCACCATTACCGAAGAAGGCGCCCTCGTACTCGGCCTCAGTCTCGACGATCCATTGAACGCGCCCGAAACGACAGACGAGGCCTCCACTCTGATGGCCGCGCTCATGACGGAGTTCGGCGCAACCGGCGGGATAGCTGGAGTGGAACTCGCGCCGCCACAATCCACATCGGAGTGGAGAGAGGAGTACGCCCTCCTGCGTACCGGTACGGGCTAGGACACGGTGGCGGCCAACGTCTACTCGTGCTGGGAGTCGGGCGGGTCAGAGATCGGTGACGGTGAAGGGCGCGTAGCCGGGCTCGATGTGGTCGACCGAGAGGTCGGAGAAGACGAGGGTGATGGTGTGGCCATTGGCTTCGATCACGGCTTCGTGAAACGGGCATCCCAGCCGGTCGGCCCACATGGCGGTCTCCGCGGTGCCGGACAGCAATTTCGCGCCTGGGTAGAGCACCTGCCATCGAGCGCCCCAGCCATAGCCGTCGAGTTCACGGCCTTGGTCGAAGTCGAGTAGCCGGTCGTCCAGCGATCGGCTCCAGATTTCCGGGGTGACCGACGAGGTCACCGATGCGCGGACGCAGTGGATGAAGCGGTAACGCAGGTGCGCCGGCGGAATTCCGGTGCGTGGATCGGCGGTGCAGTAGGCGACGATCTCGTAGTCGCGCATGTAGTCGGTGAAACCGTGGTAGATCAGCGCCTGGTCGAAGATGTCGTCGAACGCTGCGGTGATCTCGTGACCGTTCACGACGACCGACCTCGCGCTCGACCGGTTGAAGCAAGGAACCCGACGACGCGGTCGAGCACGGACCCGAACTCCTCAACGTCGTCCAGTTCGACATACTCGCTGGCCGGCTCGTCGATGTGTGGATGAATGACCATTACGTCCGCCCAGCCGCCGGCGTACAGCACGAACTCCGCCTCCCCCGCTTCCCCGTGCACCCGCGCACCCAACGACTTCGGCCGACTCACCAGGCCGCGATCCCGCAGAAGCGGTGCCGGCCACGAGACGTCATTGTCCATCCAGGTGAGCTCGGCAACCATAAGACCGCGCTCACGCCAGCCGGCGCACCGGGCGGCCACCATCTCGGCTGCCCGGTCCAGATCAAGGTTGCTGAGGTCGATACGGCGCTCCACGCCATCCACAGTAACGATGCCCAGCGCCCCCTTCTCCGTATTTCGGCCGCCCACAGCCGGTGATCAAGATCGCGAACCTCCGCTCAGGCCGTGGCCTCGAACGCCGCGCGGTCTCGTTGGTTGATCCGTTGGGGTGGCCGGACGTCGAGCAGCAATGCCGAGCCGTCTGCCTGCACAGTGGCCCCGTTTCCGGACGAACGTGACGGTGTGCGTGAGGACGGGGCCTGCGTTCAAGAAACGGTCATTCTCCAAGGCCTCGCGGGTCACTCCTGCTGTGGGACGAGCCGTCAGCGAGTTCGTCATCCGTGCGAGCCGCGCCACGTTTGGTGAGCAGCTGGGCCAATTCCTGCGCGGCGGCCTCGTCGCCGTTGTTGGCGCGGGCGGTGAGGGTCTTGACGTCGCCTCGTTTGGTGAGTAGCTGGGCCAGTGCCCGCGTGGCGGTTGTGTCGTCGTTGTTGGCGCGGGCGGTGAGGGTGGGTAGGTCGCCCTGCTTAGCGAGCGCCTGTTGGCCGGGGTCACAGGTCTCGACCAGGGCGGTCACTTCGTGCAGCTCGGGAAACTTGCCCGTCCCGCGTGCCAGCTCCGAGAGCCGCCGCTTCCCCGGCCGTCCGGGGATGTGGTCGCTGAGCTCGCCGAGGGTGTCGAACCGGGATTCGCCGATCAGCTTCCGCAGCGCGGCCACCAGCGCCGCCCGGGCAGGTTCGGGAATCCCGGCGGCAGGTCCCAGACGCGGGCTCACCAGACGGCCCGTCTGTGCCGGTCCGGAACCTGGCCAGGACGGCGCAGGTCAGTGCCTCGGCCGTCCGCGGCAGGGTGTGGGACGAGCAGGACCGGTGGCGGACTGGTGGTCAAGCGGTCCGGAGAGCGGGCCACCAACCCCGTCGCGGAGCCCTTCATGATTTCCCTCGCTGCGTCGTCGGCCAACCTCGTCAACACCATCATCGAGCAATTGGCCGGGCTGTCACCAGTCGCGTCGTACTTGGTGATCGGCTACCTGCTGGCTCGACTGCTGATCCCTGTCCTACTGATCGTGTTCGCCAGTTGTGGCGCTACACCCTCCCAGCGCATCCGTCTGGTCCGCGACTACCTCCTGCACACCTCGGCGAGAACGAGGCGGGGCAGCGGAGCGGGGCCGGCTGGTCGCTGCCCCGCTCCCGGCCGTCAGCGACGCGGTTCGTAGTCACCGACGTATGCGAGACCGAACCCCACGTCAACGACACGCCACTGCTGAAGGTGTTCGTGAACGGTCGGTGGGCCCGTCTTCTCGCCGGCCGACCCCGCCGTCGTGACGCGGACCTACTCCGCTACGCGCGGCGTCGCCGATGGGTACATCACGGTCTCCGTTTGGGCCCCGTTGCTCCCAGAGCACCCGATACGCCGCGACACTGCACGGCATCAACGTCCGCGCAAAATGTCGCCTGACCTGCATAGGTTAGCCCTGGGTGACATACAGCGACACTCGTTGACACGGCAAACCCGGGGATTAAAAGTTCGCGGGTCAGGCCGTGATGATCTTGAAACAAGTCGCAGTTGCCTGGCTTCTACCTGCGGATTTGCCGACTTAAAGATCATGTTTGCAGTTGCTGGTGGCCAGTGTGGGCTCCGATATGTCTCCGTTCTTCCTGCTGTGCTGAAACTGGCACGCGATACCCCGGCTGGCTATGCCGTCGCCTGCGGGGCGAGCTACCGGTGAACACTGTCTCTTGCTGGGGCCTACGGGTTACCGCAAGGAAACCGCAAGGCGGACTGTTCATCCTGGCTTGGCGCGGCGATCGCCGCATCGAAAAGGGGAGTAGGCCATGTTCAGGAGAATCTTCGCGACGCTCGGAGTGGCGAGCGCAGCTTTGCTGGGTGCGGTGGTGCCCGCTTCGGCGCAACCGGATGCGGCTCCGCACTGCCAGTACGGCAGCAGCTACGGCACCATCGTGAAAACCGCGCCCGTGTCGGCGACGACCGGTGGTGCCCAGGTCGGCACCGTCGAACTGTGCCGCGACAGCGCGTACAACTACTGGGGCTTCGTGATCTACAACGAAAAGATGACGGCCAGCCAGTACGCGCAGGTCTACTTGCAGATCTACCGGGACGGATCCCAGACCTCTGAGGTCACGTGCGACAGCCCGGGTGGCAACGACCACGTGGAGCCGGGCCAGACGCGGTGCTGGACCCCGAAGGTCGGCGGGGTCAGCGGCCGGTACACCTTCCGTGCCTGGTCGGACAAGTACAGCAGTCACACCGGCGCGTTGCTGGCCTCGGGGCGCACCCCCATCACCCGCTGATTTGGCGAGAGCAGGGGGCAAGGCGGCCCGGAGGCGTTGGTGGATCGCCGCAGCGTCGGCGTCCAGGCATCGCTCGGCGCAGATCGCGGCGGCTTCCCGCCAGCCGGCCAGGCCTCGTCGACCTTGTCGAGATGGTGCAGGGAGCCGGCCAGGACGGCAAGGAGGTGCCAGGGTCTCGTGCTGGCTGCCGAGCGAGGCCCGGCCGAGGGCGATCGCCTGCCAGCAGTGGGTGATTGCCCGGTCGTGCTCGCCCAGGCCCTGTCAAGCCTGGGCGAGTGGGGTCAGCGCGTACGCTTCGCCGTCGAAATCGCCGATCCGGTGACGCCGGCACGCGCTGCTTTCGCCGTGCTTGATAGCCATGCCGTGGTCGCCCGAACCGGCGTAGACCTTGGCGAGCATGCCATCGACGATCGCTTCCCAGCGGCCGGTGTCCCTGGGGAGATCCGGGCTACGGCGGTAGCACCTGGCAACAAGCTGGCCAACACCAACGCGAGAGCCGATGGCCAGACCGGTTACCGCGTCAGCCGCCGACCAACGCTGTGAAACTCCGGGCTCTACTGCAATGCGCGGAGCCACTCGGTCAAGGTTGCCATTGCGTCTGGGGCGGCCGTCTCCTCGAATGCGGACACCGCCGTCGCCCAGGCATCCTTCGCATCCACCAGCCGATTCGCCTCATAGAACGCGACTCCGAGGTTGCTCAGCGCGGTGCCGTCACCGTGGCGGTCTCCCGGTAGATCGCGGTGGCCCGCTCGTGCGCAGTGATGGCTTCATCGAAGCGCCGCGCCTTCTGCAGGACGGCCCGGCACCGGGAGATGACCGGCCAGTTGTGGCGGGGACAGCCAGAACGTCGAACTCGGCAGCACCGAGGCGGGCTAATTCTGGCGTTGCCCGGTGTGCACCCGCTGGGCCGGGCCCCATGGGCAGGACGTGCGCGCCGCCGCCGTCGCCCCGCTCGCCGTCCGCCCCGCCCACGACTTCAGTCTGTCCTCTCTGGACAGTTACCGGGCAATTCGCTTTGTGGCCACGGTGATCCGCGGCTACACCAAGCCCACCGATCTGCTGTGGAGCTTCGGTGAGCTCGCGCCCGGCACCGGAACGGCGCACCGGCTGGCTGGACCGGCTCGGGGGACGGCGATGACCGCCACGTTGTCGCCGCGGCTGCGGGTGCGCGCGGCCGTCGACCTGCTCGCCGGGGCACCTAGTCCGCGGTACTCGCCACGATGCGGCTGCTGATCGACCGGGTCGCCGAGCACCGCGGCCTCACCCCGCCGGACTGGCCCGCGCAGCCCAGCCCGGTGCCCACGGCCGCGCTCGCCGACGCCCGCGATCAGCTCGCCGGGCTGGACGTGACCGGCGCCGCCTACGAACTGCTGGGCTGCCCGCCCCCAGCGGCGCGCCGCCAGCACCTACTACGCCCCGCCCGCGCTGACCGAGGTCACCGACCGGTCCAGCGTCGGCCAGCAACGCCATGAGCGACGTGTCGAGGATCGTGGAGACGGTGCGCTGGCTGTCGCTTCGTTCGGGTGAGCCGAGGAGGTGATCAGCGTGTGAGGAACGACCCCTTGTCGAGGACGGTCTCAAGTGCGGCCCCATCGTTCGGGGTGAATTTGCCATGCGCCGGGGATATTCCGATCGCGGCGGCGAGATCGAGTAGCTTGACGTCGGTGAGGGCCTCGATCGCGGTTTGCAGGTCTGCGGCTGCGCGGCGGGCCGCAGACCACGCGCTCAAGTAGAGCAACAACCCGGCCACCGCCGCAGGCCACCAGAGTAATCCGGTCAGTAGGTAGCCGACCGCCCAGGCTGCACGCATGGCGGCCGCGGTGTATCGATCCCAGGCGTGCTGGGTCATTGCCCGCTCGTCCGCGTTGGACATGTGCCACAGCCGAGGCCAGACCCGGACCAGTGCGACACCGTACTGGGCTGCGATCCGTTCCTCGGCCAGCCGGATGTGATCGCCGATCCGGGTGGCACGAGCCGGGAGGTAGCGCTCAGGCACGCCGTATCCGGCGGGTGCGGCAGCGCGCACCTTCCGGATTCGGCGGCGGAGAAACGGCTGCAGCAACAGTATTGCGCCCCGGTCACGTCCCGTCCAGATCCGGGCGATGGGCCGGCTGAGCTCGGCGGCGATTGCGGCACATGCGGTGGCGATCACCGCACCGATACTGGCGACCATCGTCAACTGCGTGCCTTGCTTCGGTACCGCGATCTCGGTCAGCCTGCGGCCGAGCGCGTCGAGGTCGACGGCGCCGACGGGGTGCACCCACCACGAGAACGCCAGTACGACCGTGAACAGGACGCCGGGTAGGGCGAGCAGGTTGATCCACCGTTCGGCCAGTTTGGTGCCCAGCCCGGGCAGCAGCTTGTCCACTAGGGCCCGAGCCGGTGGGCGGACGGGTTCATCGGCCGGTCGTCGAGATTGCACCACGGCTCGGCCGCGTCTTCGCCGCGGCCGCGTTCGGGGCAGATGAACCGGGGGCAGGAGAATCGCTGCCCGATCGGTGCGGGGTCCCACAACTCTTGCAGCCCTGCCGCGCCATCGCCGCGGTCGGTGGCGGGGTCGTCCAGCAGGAGATTGTGCAACGCCTTCGCGGCGGGCTGCCCGGCTTTGATGGCCTGGACCTCGGCCTCCAGTTCGTGGCGCCACCCGAGCCGGTCAGCCTGCGCGCGCAGGCCCGGCAGCCGGTCGCAGAACCAAGCAAGTGCGAGCGCGCTCTCATCGGGGGCCGGCGGTGGTTCAGGCCGTCCGCCACGGCGGAACAACGACGGCATGGGTTCTCCACTCCTTTGTACGGGCAGACGGTATCAAGGCCCGATGTGCACGAACGGGGCCCAGCGCGCCGGGTCGTCCGGCGCCACGATCCTCAGCCGCCGCTGCGCCCTGTGCAATGCGAGCGCCGGTGAGGTGTCATCGAGCAGGTGGGTGTAGAAGTCGTCGGCCACCGTCGGGCCGTCCTCGCTGCGGATGTGCCACAGCGTTCCGATCACGTGGGAGAAGCCCTGCAGGTGCAGTGCTGCGGCTGGGTGCAGGGCCTCGTCGAGGTTCTGCGAGTCGGGAACGGCCGTGACACAAGCCGACAGGAACGCGACCTCGTTGCCCTCGAGGTCCATATCGGTGAGTTCGTCGATGCCCAGGCTCCCGTCTTGCAGCACCAGGCCTCGCAGGTCACCGTGGCAGGCGAAATGTGCCCAGGTGCTGCCCGGCAAGGCGGCTCTGATCGCAGCGACCGTGGCTTCGCGCTCGGCGAGTTTCGTCGCTGCGGGTATGCGCGCGCAGATCAGATCGGCTTCCTCTTCCGCGTGTGGCAACGCGGCCCATGTCGTGCCGTCGGGTCGTGGCGGGGTGTCGCGCAGTGAGGTGATCAACATCGTCGGTTCGACGGTACTCGTCCGGTCACCGCGCCGAGCGTCGAGCAAGGACCACAGACTGGGCGTATAGGAGGAGACGACCTTGTCCAGCACGGCATCCTCGTCTCGTCCCGCCATGTGCACCGGCACCGACGTCAGCGCGCCGGTAGGGCACCACCAAATTCGCCGGGACGGGCCGAGGTGTGGTTCGACGGCGGCCAGCACTGGCGCCGCGACGATGTCCCACAGCCGGGGCGCGATGGCCCGCACGTTCATCCGTCGCGTCTCGGCGTGGAGCAGGCCCTCGGCCCACACCGTCGCGTCGGACTCGGTGAGGCCGGGCAACGGCACGTGGATTGGGTCCTGGTCGGCCAGCACAATGATCGCGTCACAGCGCCGGGTACTGGTGTTGATCATGACGACCGGTCCGCCTCGTGCGGCCTCCCGTAGCTCAGCGAACCGGATCCGGTGCCCGAAGGCTCGTCGCTGCACCATTTCGTCCCATTCGCGGGCCAGCTCCGCCCGGGTCATGGCGTGCCGGTGCGCGGCGAGGACATCCTGCCCGGACCCGGCTTCCGGGTAGTTCGGCTGCCGCAGCGCCGCCCGGACCTCGGCGAGCCGCGGCGCATGGTCGCCGGTGTCGGCGCCGCGGAGCTCCCGGACCTGCCACCAGATGACGGTCCGGCTGACTTCCAGTAGTTCAACAGCCCGTTCCACCCGTCCCGCCATCAGCGCCAGCGCGGCCGCCGTAGTCGGGGCGAGCCGAGACTGCCGTAGGACGGACTGTCGGTCGGCCCGGCTGAGCCCGAGCGACGCGGCCTCGTTCACCAGCCTCAATACCTGGTCGAAGTGCGTCAACGCGCCGTCGATGTCGCCGCGTTCCATCGCCCGGAAGCCCTTCAACGTCGTCGCCTGGTGCGCGAGTCGCCAGGGCGGATCGGCCAGCGCGTCCACGCGGTCCAGCGCGTCGACTAGCTCCGGCGATTCGAGATCGTTCAGGTGGCCGAGCGCTGCCAAGTGGGCCGCGAGAACCTCCGTGTCGTCTTCGCCGGGTTCGGCGAGCCGTTCACGGGTGAGCCCCAGGGCCTCGTGCAGGTCCGCTGGATCGTTACTGTCTTCGTAGCGGCGGATCAAACCGTCGATCAGCTTCTTCCGCTCGCCTTCGCAGCGGTCACGAAGGATGGTGAGTGCCTCGTCCAGTTCGTGACGCTCGCTGCCGGGTGCGAGCAGCAAGACAGCGCGTGCTTCTCGGGCTTCGTCGGGTGCGACGCGTGCCGCGCGCTGTACGAGAGCGTGTGCGCGGGTCCTGTCATCGGCCCAGTCACGTAGGTGCAGCGCCTTGGCGAGGGTCAACGCGATCAAGGCTCGCCGGCGTCGGGCGGTGGTAATCGGCGGGCGTCGGTGCATTCCTTCGAGGAGCCGGATCGCCACGTCGAGGTGTGCGCGCGAATCCGACCGGGCGTAGGTCTTCACCAGGGTCTCAGCGAACTGGTAACGCGCGTCGAGGTCATACAAGAGCGGTGAAATCCTATGCGTCCAGGCGGGCTCCTCAAGTGACGGGATGAGCGCCATCGTGCGCAGGATCGCCTCGTCGAGTGGCTCACCGCCGTCCAGCTTGGCGACCTGCATCTGGGCGAGCACGGAGACGATCAGCTGGGCGCGGTACGGGCGGACGGCGAAGTCCTGTTCCAGGTGGGCCACCGCGGCCGCGACGTCGTCGTCGTGCGCCGCTTTGCCGCTGATCATCCGGTGCATCCGGGACCACCGGAGTACGCGCGGAAGATAGTCGAGCATCCAAGGCCCAACCGCCATTAAGTACACCGTCACGACGAGAACCGCGCCGAAAATGGTCGCCGTGGCCGGGATGTCGGTGAAAAGCGCGGTACGCAGGTACGTGCCGAACGTCATGCCCTCTGGCGCGTGGACCGCATAGCCGACCAGCAGGCAGGTCGACGGCAACACTGCGACTACGGCAGTGCCACCTCCCAGAACCACAGGACGAACTCGCAGCGCTCGCCAGCCGACCTTGATGTCTGCGGCATGGCCCTTGAACAGGAGCGTCACCAGCCCGGCGAGAATCAAGATCAGCACGGGGTAGCCGACAATCATGATCGCGCCCGCTGCCACCAAGCTTATGCGGCGGTCGGTTACCGGGTCGTACACGTAACCCACATTGCCGAACACGTTCTCGCTGGGCAGGAACGCGAGGGTGTGTCGCCGCCACCCGATCCACACACCCCACGCCACCAAGGCCACAACTATCGCGACGATGAGTGCTCGGAACCTCATAGCGCCAGCTTGGCAGAAAGGGCCCGCAGTGGTGCGCTGGTTTCGCTTATACGGCACGTGTTCGATGTTGGCCGCCCACCACACGGCCGTTACTTGAGACAGCCTGAAGTCGAAGCGCAGCAGTTCTGGCACGGCCGCGCCACTGCGCCAGCAAATCTTCAAGCAGCCAGACTTCTGCTGTGTTTGCAGACTAGACCTGCGCCGGTCGGACGTACTTCCCCACCTTGCCGCTGGTGTAGCGCTGCGGCTGTGGGTACTTCGTTCGGGTGAACAATGTGGTGAGGTGGTCTGCGCGACGCAATCGCCTGAGTGCAATGCGAAGCCGACTTGCTGGCGCCCGTGTCTTGCTGTGGACCTTGGACCTGGTCGGCCTCCCACCGCATGTCCCCTCGATGTGAACAGGATCCGATCGTGAACGCCGCTCGCCAGTCTGTCGAGCACGCCATCTAGTCGTTTTCGGCCATCGATCCAACCGTTTGACCACTGCACGCTGTAGCCGGGCGTGCTGCCCGTGCGTACTACTACGTCACCCCGCCTCTGGAGACGCTTTTGAGCTGACGATCTTGGGGTTGGCTGCGGCGCTGGTCGTATCGTTGTGCTCTCTGTTGTCGCGGTGGCAGCTCATCCGAGTTCGATGAGTTGCCACCGTACCCGTTCGGCGTCCTCGTCGCGCTGCTGCGCCGTGTACAGCTCTACCGCCAGCTGCCACGCCGCCCGCGTCCGATTCGGTCGGCCGAGTGCGAGGTGCGCGTGGCCGAGGCGGTCGTAGGTGTCGGCCATATCCGAGACGAAACCGAGTTCGTCGTAGCGTGCCAGCGCCGCCTCGTAGTGCGCGACGGCTTGGTCGTGGTCGCCGCGGCCGTATGTGATGAAGCCGAGGCTGTCGAGCGTCGTCGCGACACCCTCCGGATCCTCATTCCGCTCGAACAACTCCAAGGCCGCCGCGCAACGTTCGTAGGCCTCCGCGTGGTGGCCGAGATGGGCTGCGTACCAGCCAACGGCGTTGAGCGCACGGGCTTGCCACACCGGTTTGCCGAGCCCTTCACACAGACGCAGTGCTTCGGCCGCGTGTGCGTAGGCCGCGTGCATGTCACCCCGTGCAGCACGTGCCGCGGCACGGGTGCGATGGATGTGGATCTGGTTGGTGCGGTCGTCGTCGCGCACGGCGAGATCGAATGCCTGGCGCAGGTGGTCGTCGGCCTTCTCGTGCCAGCCGAGATCAGCGTACGCGCGGCCGAGCAGGCGGTGCGTGAGCACGGCGTGGTCCGGCACGTGCTCGACAGCGGCGAGCGCGATCTGCCAGACTTCCAGCCGCAGGCGCAATAGACCGCGTCGACGGTGGTAGGTCTCCAGCGCCCACACCAGGTTCCACGCGGTGCGGTGCCAGCCGGTCTCCGCCGCCATATGCAGCGCCGCGAGCACACAGCCGTGTTCGGCGTCGAACCACGCCATGGCCTCGGCGGTGTCCTTCGGTATGTGCACGTCGACCGGCGCTGGGACAACGGGTTCACGAGGCGGGTTGAGCACCTTGTCCGCCGACACGGAGGAGTAGAGATAGAAGTCCACGACTCGGCGTAGGGCCTCATCTGTCTCTGGAGAACGGTCAGAGGTGCTCGCGGCGTGGTTGCGCACCAGGTCGTGCATCCGATACCGCCCGTGCGCGTACTGGCTCAGCAACGATGCCTGTTCAAGGCCTCGCAATGCCAGGCGTGTGTCCGCTCTTGCCCAGCCGGTGAGGCTAACGGCCGCCTCCAGTCCGATGTCCTCGCCCGGTGCTAAGGCGAGCAACCGGAACGCCTCGGCCTGGCGTGGGGTCAGCGCGTGCACCGACCAGGACAGCACCGCCGGAAGGCTCGTGGCCGGGTCGCCGTCGTCGAACGCGCTCAGGCCGAGGTCGTGGAGATCGTCGGCGAGGTCGGCCAGCCGGGTGTTCGGCCGGGTGTGCGCGTGCGCCGCGATGATGGCCAGCGCCAGCGGAAACCCTCCGCACAACGCGGTGAGCCGGTCGACAGCCTCTGGTTCCGCGCCACAGCGTTCTGCTCCGATACGGTGCGTCAGCAGCGCGCGGGCTTCGACGCCTGGCAACACGTCCAGCGGCACGTGCCGCGCGTTGTGCCCGGTGATCAGCCCAGGCAGGCGGTCACGGCTGGTCACCACGACGGTGCATGACCCGCCGCCGGGCAGCAAGGGAGCGACTTGGGCGGAACCCGCCGCGTTGTCCAGCACCAGCAGCATCCTGCGGTCCGCCACGAGACTGCGGAACAACGCAGCCTGCGCGTGCGGATCGGACGGCATCTTCTCGACGCCGAGCGCGTCGAGGAAGCCGCGGACCGCCGTGGCGGGATCCATCGGCCTGCCCTCGGGCGCGAACCCGCGCAGGTCGACGAAGAGCTGCCCGTCCGGGAACTGCGCGGCGTGCCGGTGCGCCCAGTGCAGCGCGAGCCACGTCTTGCCAATACCGCCGGCACCTGCGATCGCGGAGATCACCAGAGTGCCGGAAAACTCCGCGTCACCTAGCCTGCTGAGCTCGTCCTCGCGGCCGACGAACAACGCTGGCGCCGCAGGCAACTGCTTCAGCACAACGGCAGGTCTCGTGGTCACAGGAGAGTCCGCGAGCAGCCGCTGGTGTTCCTCCCGCAGCGCGGCGCCAGGCTCGACCCCGAGCTCGTCGATCAGCCGGGCGCGGAACAGGCGGTAGTGCTCCAGCGCGTCCGCTCTGCGCCCGGACTGGGCCAACGCCCGCAGCAGCTGGCCCGCCACGCGTTCGTCCAGCGGGTGCTCCTCGGCCAGCGCCGCCACCTCCTCCAGAAGCTCGCCGCCCTCCTCCCAGCGCAGCCGTGCCTCGACCAGGTCCAGCCGCGCTGTCAGGTGCTCGCGCGCCAGCCTGCCGCGTTCGGCACCGGCCCACTCGCCGTCCAGCCCGGTCAGCGCCTCACCCCGCCACAGTTGCAGCGCCTCGGTCAGTAACTCCGCGGCTTTGTCCTGGTGCTGCCGTGCTTCGGCGCACAAGTCCCGGAACACGTGCAGGTCAACAGCTTGCGCGGTGAGCGTGTAGCCGCCGGAGCGGCGGTCGATGGTGACGCCGCACGTGCGCCTGAGACGGGAGACGTAGCTGTACAGCGTCTCCCGAGCCCGTACCGGCGCGTCATCGCCCCAGACACGTTGCATGAGCCGTTCCACCGTGACGACCCGCCCCGCATCGACCGCGAGCGCCGCCAGCACGCACCGCTGCCTCGGCGAACCCAGCTCTCGTGGCCCGCCCTCTCCTACCACTACCTCACCCAGCAGACGCAGCATGACGACCCACCTCCCAACCCACCACCATGCCCGGGCTGAGCTGCGACGTGCAGGCCACTGCAAGGAATTCACACGGCCGGTGGGGCAGAGTCGTCGTCACCGAGGGGTGAGGAGAAAGGGAGAAACGATGGTTCGCAGGATCGGGTCCGCGGTGCTGACTCTGACGGTCGCGGCCGGGGTGACATTAGCCACCGCCGCGCCGGCGTCGGCCGCCACCAACAAATTCGCGGTTCCTTCAGGCACCGGCTGTCTGGACGGCTACAACGAGCACCGGCCGACCGAGCTGTACACCACTGGCTGCAACACCGGGTCCTTCCAGCGGTGGGGCTGGGGAGGCGTTTTCAACAGCAGGACCCAGCTGCGCAGCTCCGCGGTCACCAGCCACTGCATCCAGCAGGACATCGAAAATACCGCAGTGAGCCTGGAGCCGTGCGTCAACGGGCGCTCGACGCAGGCCTGGTTGGTGCAAGGCAGGCCGGGCAGCCTGGTGATCAGGTCGGCCGCGGCACCTGAGCTCTGCCTGACCAGGGCCGCAGAAAACGTCGACATGGCCCCATGCACCAGCGGCCGGCCAGCGGCCTGGGTGCTCCGCTAGCTCATTCGAAGCGGTCCGGGGTCGCCAGCGCCATAGCGGACGATCCCGGCCTCGCCCGCCGAGAGCTCCACCACCGTGATGGGCGTGATGCCACACTCCCAGAGTCGAGTCCCGCGTCCTGCCGCTGGTGACCGACACCGGGACCAGCACGGGGACGGGGAGCCTGAACGGCGCACTCTCCTGCTTCACACCAATTTTCTTGGAGCAAACCTGGAGCGCGGGTGCGTGTCCAGCCGCGTCCAACGGCGCCGAGGTGAGCTGAACGGAAGCGAACCACCGGGGCATTCTCTGTTTGTGCTGGTAGGAAGCTCGCAAGATCCTCACTGGCAGTGAGGGGGTCAGGGGTTCGAGTCCCCTTAGCTCCACAGATGGCAGGCTCGTGCTCGTGGAGAGCGCGAGCCTTTTCTGTTCCGCGTGTTCTGTGGGGGCGCAGCCCCACACCCCGCCCGGGGCAAGCCCCCGGACCCCCGCGTTGGGTCGCCTTGTTCGAGTAAGAAACCCTGAGGTCCACAGTCTTCTAGATCGCCTGACCTGTTCGTGTGCAGGTCAGGCGTTTTTTCGTTGCGGTGAAAATCTTGGTTCGATTCGGGTGGGCCGGGCCGGTGGTTTCGACTACTGGGCTTCAGTTCTGGGGCGCTCAAGAGTTCGTGAAGCCGCCGAGCCCAGTTGCTGCGTGGCGACACCACGTCGAACACCTGATCCGACACCAACGTGGCTCCGGACAGCACCTGTTCTCTACACGGAGAGTTTGTCGAGAATGGCGGCCACCTCCGGTGCCCGGAACACGAACCCGACGTGGGAGGTGTCCAGGGTGTGGACGTCGTACGGGTTGTCCGGAGTCAACGCGTCCGCTTCCGCGATCAGCCTGTCCTGCATGGCGATCGGGATCGAACGGTCCTCGGTGAGCCGGATGTAGCTGCGGGCGATCGTGCCCCACGTGTCCGCCTCGACCCGGGCGTCACCGGTCATCACCGCTATGGACTCGTCGGGTTGCAGGATGTTGAGGAAGGCCCGGAACTGTTCATCGGTGATGTCGGCCGCTATCGCCGCCTTCATGGCGGTGAGCAGGTCCTGGTCAGCGGTGCGGTAGTTGGCCCGGCCGACCCCGAGTTCGGCCGGGTCGCCGACGTTGAGCGCGGCGAGCGGTCCCATCAGGTTGGCGGCGAATTCGGGCTCTCCGAAGTACTCGATGGGGTTGGCTCGTTCCACGCAGGACCAGGCGGAGATGTACACGAGCCGGTCCACCAGGTCCGGTACCAGGTTCCCGGCCACGCTGATGGCCGTGCCGCCGAGACTGGCACCCACCAGCACCACCGGCCCGTGCTCGGCGAGGCGACGGACGGTGTCGACGACCAGGTCGGCGTTGTCCCGCAAGGTGACCGTGGCCAGCGTCGAGGGCTCTGCCGCCCACGCGTCGAGGTCCTGTGGTGCCTGGTAGGCGACCGGGTACTGCGCGTCCAAGCCGTGCCCGGGGAGGTCGACGGCGAAGCTGCGGTGACCGAGCAGTGCGAGTTCACGCTGGATCGGGGCCCACATGAACGAACTGGAGCCCGAGCCGTGCACCAGTACGAAGGTCGGCGCCGAGCGTGGGCGTGACGAGGTGTTCCAAGACATGAGAAGTCGTCCAATCGGATCAAGTGCGCCAGACGTCGCCGACGCAGGAAAAGGGGTGACAGGAATCGAGACCTGACGACGGCGGGTCCCAATCGAGGGCACCAACCGGAGACCGTGCGGATATGACGAGCTGAACCGGCCGGCAAAGGGCCGGTGGAGCAGCTGTCTCAGGCAGTCCGGAGACGGACGAACAGGTAGGCCATGATCGTCACCCTAAACGAAGCCAGGGCCGCTCCGCGAGCGCATTGGGGAGCCGGTGAGTCCTCGATGCCCATATCCGAAGTCATACCCGCTCCGGCATCGAGGAAGTCATGGATCTGTTGCCAGCGCTGCAAAGTGGTCGTGCGTCACTTCTCCAGTGCGGTCCGGGGCCGGCCAGGTTCACGCCGGATGCCGGTCAGGACACCGTCGACGGCCTGTTCGGCCACCCGCTCGGTGAGCGGCAGGTGGCCGAAGAACACCCGGTAGTACAGCGGTGAAGCCAGGGCATCCAGGACGAAGTCCAGGTCGATATCGGAACGGACCTCGCCGTGTTCCATCGCGGAACGCAGGGTGGCGGCGGTTGTCGCGCGGCGAGCGTCGAAGATCCGACGGCGGAACTCGGCGGCCAGTTCGGGATCGGATGCGAGATCGCCGATCAGGGCGGGCAGTGCGCGGCCGAGAGCGGTGCCGGACAGTGAGCGCACCAAGGTCGTCATCCCGTCGACCAGATCCCGGCGCAGGTCTCCGGTGTCGGGAGTCGGGGTGACACCCATCGTCCGGGCCACGGCGTCAACCACCAGATGGCGTTTCGACGGCCAGCGCCGGTACACCGCAGGGCGATGAACGCCGGCCTCGGCCGCGACCGCACCCATGGTGAGCTGCTGGTAGCCGACCTTGCTCAGCAAGTCGATCGTCGCGGCCAGTATCGCGTCGTCTATCCGGGTATCTCGGGGGCGCACCACACGCGCAACTCTAGAAGACCGGCTTCGGCACCAGGACGACTCGCCAGCCGTCTGGGTCCTCGAAGGTCAGCGCGCCGACCCCGTCCCAGTACGGATTCTCCGCAGCGACCGGTTCGTGCCCGGCCACGCCCAAACGCTCCGCCACCTCGTACATCCGTGCATCGCCATGGAAGTACAGGACCAGCAGGTTTTCCGCACTCGGAGCCGGGCAGGGACTGCCGTCGACGTGGGTGGTGAACTCCAGGTGGTATCCGGTGCCGGGCAACCCGAGCATCACCCCGTCGTAGCCGGCGTGGTTGTCGAACCGATAGATCACCGGGAGTCCGATTACCGTCGCGTAGAACTCCTCGACCTCGGCGAGCTTGTCGGTCGGCCGGGCCATGCGCACCTGCGCGACGTCGAGCTCGGCCGGCCATTCACTTGTTGTCACAGTCACGCTTAAAACGGTACACGTTGTACCGATATGAGACAACTACGCTACTCGGGGCGCCACGGCTGAGCCGTTCTGCAGGGGCCGACTGTCAGGTCAGCAAATGGCCGCGCAGCGTGTGGATCGCTGGACTCGACGCCTCGGCCGCGCGGTAAGCCAGTGCCAGGGTGAGCGACCAGTCCGGTAGGTCGCTCACCGGGAGTTCGACCAGGGTGCCGTCGGCCAGGTCGGGGGCGACCGCGACGCGGGGCAGCACACCGACGTGCGAGCGGCGGCGAGCGAGGGCAGCCGCCGTTTCCGCCGTTGAGATGGTGTGCAGCCGATGCGCTGGGATGGGCACGGTACGCAGCAGCGTGAGGAACCGCTCGGCGCCAGGACTCCAGGCCGTGCACGCGATCGCGGCCTCGGCGAGTTCGGCGACGCTCAGTTCGGTGTGCCGGGCGAGCGGGTGGTCGGGGTGTGCGACGCAAATCATCGGGTCGGTGCGGAACGGCACGACGGCGATCGTGCTCGGGTGTGGGACGGGCACGACGAGTCCGATGTCGACGGTTCCGTCCGCGAGCCGGTCGAGTATCTCCTCACTGTGCGCGTCGGTGGTGCTGACCGCGCGGCCGAGCGGGGCCAGCACGTCCAACACCACAGGGAGCAGGCTGGGCGCGAAACTGGCGTGCATGGCCACCCGCACCGCGGGTGGCGCATCCTCGGCGCGGACCGCGGTGACCGCTTCTTCGACGAGAGCGAGGCAGCGCTGGGCGTAGGGCAGCAACCGCTCGCCTGCCGGAGTCAGCCGCACGCCCCGGCCGCCGCGCAGGAACAACCGGACGCCGAGGTCGCGCTCCAGCCGAGCCATCCGATCACTGACCGTGGGTTGGCTCAGGTGCAGCCGGGCCGCGCCCCGGCCGAAGCTGCCGGCCGCCGCCACCGAGCGGAACACCCGCAAGTCCTCCAGGGACAAACTCATCGGGAAATCCTATGGCTCCCCATTGAAATCTGCCCTCTACCCGATGAGAGTAATCGTGGCGAGGCTGGCGTCATGACGGAGTTCAGCGCGTCGGCGATGGCTGAGGAGCACGCCGACCTTGGTGCGGCGATGACCGAGATGATCACCGACTACGTGCGTGGCCTCGATGAGGCACCGGTGTGTTCGGGTGCGACCCCGACGCGGTTGACCACGTTGCTGGAAGGCGCGATGCCGGTCGAGGGCACCAGTGCGCTGGAGGTGCTGGACGTCCTGCGGCGGAAGATCGTGCCGGACGCCACCACCATTTCCAGTCCGCGCTATTTCGGGTTGTTCAATCCGGCGCCGCTACCGGTCGCGGTGTGGGTGGACGCGTTGTGCTCGGCGCTGAACCAGAACGGCGCGGCCTGGCGGCAGTCGCCCTCGGTCAGCGCACTGGAGTCGGTTGTGATCGGTTGGCTCGGCGAGCTGGTCGGCCGGTCCGGGGACGGTTTCGGCACGTTGACCAGCGGCGGCTCGGAGGCGAACCTGATCGCGCTGAAGTGCGCCAGGGACCGGGCGGCGCGCCAGGTCGCGCACGCCGGCCTGGCCGGGACCGGTGCGCCGATCCGGGTATATGCCTCCGAACAGGGGCACTACTCGCTGCGGCGCAGCGTGGACATCCTCGGCATCGGCCGAGACAACCTGCGCACCATCGACACCGACACGTGCTTCCGTATCCGCCTCGACGATCTGCGCGCGGCCATCGAGGCCGACCTGGCGCGCGGTTGCCGACCGGCCGCGATCGTCGGCATCGCCGGATCCACCTCGACCGGCGCGATCGACCCGCTCGACGCCCTTGCGGACCTCGCCGCCGAGTACGGCCTGTGGTACCACGTGGACGCGGCCTACGGGGGAGCGCTCGCGTTCTCCGCGACGCACGGCGCGCTCCTGCGCGGGATCGAACGCGCCGACTCGGTCACCCTGGATCCGCACAAGTGGATGTTCGTGCCGTTTTCCTGCGGCGCCCTGCTCACCCGGCACGGCAGGTCCGGCCTCCGTGCCGCATTCGACTGCACCCCCGAGTACCTGGACGAGTCCCGCGGTGACGACGACGGCGGCCTCGACTTCTTCCGCTACGGCCAACTGGGTACACGCAGGGGCAACGCGTTGAAACTGTGGGCCGCGTTGTGCCGGCTCGGCCGGCGTGGTTATGCGGAGGTCATCGACCGGCAGCTCGCGCTGACCCGTCGACTCGCCGACCAGCTGTCCACAATGGAGGAGTTCGAAGTGCGGGGTGAGGTGCGAACCGCGGTGTGCTGCGCGCGGTTTCTACCCGGCGAGCTGCGCGACGCTCCCGGTCCGGTGCAGGACGAGGTGCAACAACGGCTGCAGCAGCGGATCGAGCGAGGTGGCCGGGCCTGGCTGTCCACCACTGTGCTGCGCGGACGGCGCGTTCTCCGCATCAACATCAACAGCGTGCTGACCCGCGCCGCGCACATCGACGAGCTCCTGGTCCTGCTCCAGCGGGAAGGCGCCGTTGTGCTCGCCGAGCAGTGAACGCGATCGCCGCAGCGGGTTTGGTGATGGTTGACCGAGTTGACGGAAGCCGCGGTGCACAGGAGGCACACCGGCAAACAGATGTGGAGGCCTCGGTTCCCGTGGCTACGTTTCTCTACCGACTGGGCCGGCTCGCGTTCCGGCGGCGCTGGTACGTCGTGCTGGTGTGGGCGGCCGTGCTCGTCGCCGTCGGTTCGCGTCGGCGACGACGTCCGGCCTCTCCGACGAGACCGGGTCGACGCCCGGCATCGAGGCGCAAACCGCATCCGCGTCCTCATCGCCGACGACCAGGCGCTGTTGCGCGCGACCTTCCGGATGCTGATCGAAGCCAACCCCGACATGACGGTCGTCGGGGAGGCCGCGGACGGCGACGAGGCGGTGAAGCTGACCCGGACGCCCCACCCCACGGTTGTCCTGATGGACATCCGCATGCCCCGCGTCAACGGGCTCACCGCCACCACAACCATCTGCGCCGACCCGGCTCTGTCCGCCACCCGCGTCCTGATCCTCACGACCTTCGAGACCGACGAATACGTCGCCACGGCGCTGCGGGCGGGCGCCAGCGGTTTCCTCGGCAAGGACGTCTCGGCCGACGCCCTCCTCGACGGCATCCGCACCGTCGCGGCCGGCGAGGCGCTCCTGCCGCCCATCGCGACGCGCGCGCTGATCACCCGGTTCCTCGCCACCGCCGAACCGGCCACCCCGTCCGGCCACGCCGAGCCGCCGGCAGCCCTCACCGCGCGAGAACGTGAGGTCATGGTCCTGGCCGCCGAGGGCAGGTCCAGCACCGAGATCGCCCACCAACTCGTGATCAGCCCCCTGACCGTCCGCACACACGTCCAGCGGGCCATGACGAAGCTGCACGCGCGACCGCACCCAACTGGTGGTCATCGCGTACCAGAGGTCTGGTCAGGCCGAAACCTCAGTCCTGGCACTGATGAGGAGAGGCGGCCTCCCAGAACGCGGCTCGGGTATGTGGGTATACTGGGAAATTGCAGTCAGTGGATGACTGACTTGACATCGGACCGAGTGAGAGGGGGGTGAGGTTGATGACCGTCGCGGCGACCGCTGCGGTGCGCAGCGTCCGGGCCAACCTCACGTCCCGGATCCCGGTCGGACTCTGAAATTCCGCTGAGGCGGCTCTCGGCCCCTCGGTGAGTTCCTCTTGTGTTCGGCGGGGTCCCTTCCTTTAAGGATCACTTCCGTTGTCATCACGACCTCGCACATCCTCGTCGTCCTACGGCGCGCTCAGCGCGTACGGCTGGGACGAGTCCTACGAGAACGCTTTCATCCACCTTCGTTCCGCCGGCCTGGTGCCGGCCCGGATAGCCCGGGTCGACCGTGGTCAGGTCACCGCCGTCACCGCGGACGGTCCGGTGCGCGCCACCGTGGCGGCGGCCGTCTCCGCTGATCCGGGCTTCTCCGCCTGCACCGGTGACTGGGCCGCCCTGCGTCCCGGCGCCGAGCCGGAGTTGGTGGAGTTGCTTCCACGGCGAACCGCCATCGTGCGGTCCTCGGCGTCGCGCTCGTCGCATGGTCAGGTGCTGGCCGCCAACATCGACACTGTGGTCGTCACCGTGTCGCTCGCCGCTCCGGTGATCGCCGCGCGGGTCGAGCGGATGCTCGCTCTGGCTTGGGAGAGCGGCGCGCTTCCGGTGATCGTGCTGACCAAGGCCGACCAGGCGGCGGGGCAGGCCGACGAGTTGCGGGACACGGTGGCCGCCCTGGCCCCCGGTGTCGACGTACTGGTGACCAGCTCGGTCACCGGCGCGGGCCTGGACACGCTTCCCGCGGTGCTCACCGGGACAGTCGTGCTGCTCGGCCCGTCCGGCGTGGGCAAGTCCACGCTGGGCAACGCCCTGCTCGGCACCGAACAGCTGGCCACCGGCGAAGTTCGGGCGCAGGACGGAAAAGGCAGGCACACCACGGTCCACCGTGAGCTGGTGCCGTTGCCAGGGGGCGGTGTCCTCATCGACACACCAGGTCTGCGCGCTGTCGGTCTGCACGACAGCGAAGCCGGGCTCCAGCAGGTCTTCCCCGAGATCGAGGAACTCGCCGAGGACTGCCGATTCTCCGACTGCGGTCATACGAGCGAGCCGGGTTGCGCGGTCTCGGCCGCGATCGCCGAGGGCACGTTGCCGGAACGTCGACTGGCCAGTTACCGCAAACTGCTGCGCGAGAACGACTGGGCGGCTTCCCGCAGCGATGCACGGCTGCGTGCGGAACGGGAGAACAACCGTAAGGCCATCACCCGTCATCTGCGCGCGACCTACCGCTTCCGGGACGGTCGGCCATGACCCCGCGCGAGTTCCCTCCGGAAGCCACGGAAAACCGACCGGACCCCAGCCATGAGGCGTTCTTCGCCCTGCACAAAGGTTTGCGGCGCCAAGGTCCCGGCTCGGACGCCACCACCCGGCATCTGCTCGGGCTGGCCGGCCCCCTGCCGGCGCGGCCCCGGGTCCTGGACCTCGGTTGCGGTCCCGGTCCCGCCGCGTTGCTGCTGGCCGCCGAGATCGGGGCGGCGGTCACCGCTGTCGATCTGCATCGGCCGTTCCTGGACGAACTGGCGGCCGAGGCCGCCGCACGCGGGATCACCTCGATCCGGACGGCGTGCCTGTCGATGATCGATCTGCCGTTCCCCGATCGGAGCTTCGATCTGATCTGGGCCGAAGGCTCGGTCTACAACGTCGGTTTCGACCGTGCCTTGGCGTCGTGGAGGCGGTTACTTGCTCCCGATGGGGTACTGGTCGTCACCGAGTGTGAATGGGCCACCGAGACCCCGTCGGCCAAGGCGCGTTCGTACTGGGATCGGCATTACCGGTTGCGCGACACCGCGAGCAACATCGCCTCGGCCGAGGCCCTCGGGTACACCGTCGACGATGTCCATCCGCTGCCGGACGCCGACTGGTTCGACGACTATTACACGCCGCTGGCCGAACGTGCCGCGGTTGCCGCGGCCGACCCGGCGATGACCGCGGCCGTCGAGGCGACCCTGGAAGAGATAACGCTGCGCCGCGAACACGGGGCCGAGTACCGCTACACCGGCTACATCCTCCGGCTGGCCACCGAATCCCTTGTCACGGAAAAGGAAACGCGCTCCGCTATGCCCACCACCACTTCGTGGACCACTCGTCAGGAAGCCGGCGCGGACGATCGGGAAGCGATCCGCGAGATCAACCTCGCGGCCTTCCCCACCCAGTTGGAAGCCGACCTCGTCGACGCACTGCGTATGGATCCGGAAGCTTGGCTGCCTGCCCTGTCCTGGATCTCCGAATCGGCTGACGGCACCGTTGCCGGCTTCGCACTGCTCACTCGGTGCCACGTGGATGGTGCTCCGGCCCTCGCGCTGGGACCGTGTGCCGTTCGTCCCGAGTATCAGCGCACAGGTGCCGGGTCCGCCGCGATCCGCGCCGCGCTCGGCAAAGCTCGGGAGATCGGCGAGAACCTCGTGGTCGTGCTCGGCCACGCCACGTACTACCCAAGGTTCGGGTTCACTCGGGCATCCGAGTTCGGTATCCGTGCCTCGTTCGACGTGCCCGACGAGAACATGATGGCCCTCGTACTGGACTCCGCGGGCGCCATCCCGTCAGGCACCATCCGGTACGCGGCTCCGTTCGGCGTCTAGCAACAGGACAATGACCCAGACCGAGTGACCCCTGGTGGGCTCGGGGGAAGGCTTTGCCAGCCCCCGAGCCCACCTTCGGGCTCACGCGGCGGGGTGAGTACGTGCTGACGGCTTCGACGCGGCTGGAGGTGTTCGCGCTGGACCCGGTGACGTGGTGGCGGATCAACTGCGAGTTCACGTGGCGATGGACTGGTACACCCGCTGCGTGACCGGGATCAAGCGGCACCGCCGTGCAGCCCCTGGTCACTCGCCACTTGGCGTGAGGGCAGTGCCTTCTGAGCCGACGCACCCGAGCTATCGGACCGAACCCCGCTAGCGCCATGCCGCCGGTAGCCTGCAACCTTCCACCGAACGGTGGCATCCGATGCGCAGGGAGCGTGCACCTCGTGAGTGAGAACCTGGCGAAGTTGGCGGTGCTGATCGACGCGGACAACGCCCAGCCGGCGATCGTCGATGGGCTGCTGGCCGAGGTCGCCAAATACGGCACTGCGTACGTCAAACGCGCTTACGGCGACTGGACCGGTACCAGCCTTCGGGGGTGGAAGGACCAGTTGCTCGCGCAGTCGATCCAGCCCGTCCAGCAATTCGCCTACACGAGCGGGAAGAACGCCACCGACGCGGCGATGGTGATCGACGCGATGGACCTGCTCTACACCGGACGCTTCGACGGCTTCTGCATCGTGTCCAGCGATAGCGACTTCACCAGACTGGCCGCGCGGGTGCGCGAGTCCGGGGTCACCGTGTACGGGTTCGGCGAACGCAAGACGCCGAAGCCGTTCGTCGTGGCCTGCGACAAGTTCATCTATACCGAGAACCTCATCTACAGCGCGAGCGCCGCGGCGCCGGCCGATGTCCCGCTCAAGCCGCCTCCGCGCGCCTCGGCCGCACAGCTGAAGCAGGACACCGCGTTGGTCAGGCAGTTGCGCAACGCGGTCGAGGCGGCCTCCGACGAGGATGGCTGGGCCGTCCTCGCCGCGGTCGGGCACATCATCACCAAGCAGCGCCCGGACTTCGACTCACGCAACTACGGCTACGCCAAGCTCAGTGACCTGATCGCCGCGACGACCCTGTTCGAGCTGGACCGCCGCAGCCCCGGTGACGGGAAACCCGCGGTCATCTACGCCCTCGACAAGCGACAGCACCCGGACAAGAAACCGCAAGCCACGCCACCCGGGCCAGGACACGGAGACTGAGCCCGGCCTTTCAATGTCCTGTCTCGTTTCACGGCAGGCTTCATTGCAGGGAGGGTTCAAGAACACTACTACCCTGTGGGGGGCCGCTGTGCGGGGCCGCGGAAACCTGCTAGAAGAGACGAGCCATGCTTTTCTCCCAGCAGTAGAGGGGATCGATCGCGACATGCCGGCCGACGGGACGAACGCGCGCAAGGTCGATCGCGGCGAAGCTGAGGGCGGGTGCCCGATCAGCCGGAGCTCCGACGGAGTCTGGACGGTGCGCGGCTACGCCGCCGCGCGTGCCGTGCTGCGCAGCACCGACACCGTCCAAGCCGGACTCGGGGTGGAGACCGTCGAGAAGATGCCTGCCAAGATCCGGCGTCCGGTTCTGTACCGGGACGGGCCAGAGCACCGCGAGCATCGTCGGCAGACCGCGAGGTACTTCACCGCGCGCCGGGTCGACGAGAGCTACCGGGGGATTATGGAGAGCGTCGCCGACAAGCAACTGGACAAGCTTCGCGGCTCCGGGCAGGCGCACCTGTCTGAGCTGAGCTTCAACCTGGCCATCGAGGTGGCCTGCGCGGTGATCGGCCTGACCGAGAGCCGTCCGGGTCTCCAGCGCCGGCTGGAGCGCTTCTTCCCCGAGGAATTCGGCACGCCGGGTTTCACCAGCTTGAACGGGCTCTACTGGATCTGGCGGCAGGCAACTAACTGGGCCGGCATCTACCTCAACGATGTCCGGCCCGCCGTCCGCGCGCGCCGCGCCGGGCGGCGTGACGACCTGATCTCGCACCTGCTGGACGAGGGCTGCTCATCCGCGGAGATCCTTGGCGAATGCATCACCTTCGCCGCCGCGGGGATGGTCACCACGCGTGAGTTCGTCAACCTGGCCGCATGGCACCTGTTCACCGACAGCGCGCTGCTCGGGCGCTACCGCGCCGCGGAGGAGACCGAGCGGCTCGCGATCCTGCACGAACTGCTGCGGTTGGAACCGATCGTCGGGCACCTCAGGCGGCGCGCCACCGCACCCATCGAGTTGCCTGCCGAAAACGAGGAGTCGGTCACTGTCGCCGCCGGCGAGATCATCGACATTCAGCTCAGCGCGACCAACACCGATCCGGCGGCCGTAGGCGATCGGCCGCTTGAGGTATGCCCCCTGCGCCCACTCGACAACGCGTCCGCCTACGGCCTGTCCTTCGGGGATGGCGCGCACAAGTGCCCCGGTGCGAACATCGCGATCGTGGAGACCGACATCTTCCTCAGCAAGCTGTTCGCCCTGCCGGGGGTGCGGATGGACACAGCGCCGCGGGTGTCGTTCAACGACGCCATCGGCGGTTACGAGTTGCGCGACATGGTCGTGGCGGTGCCGACGAGATAGCGGCCGGGAGGGCGGCGCCGGGACCACGTGCGGCACGAGGTCCCGGAGAAGGGTTACGGCTTGCGGGCGACGCCGCCGAGCAGGTTGTACTCGCCATCGCTGGGTTCGGTCAGGCGCGGGCCGTTGGGCCACCATTCGAAGAGGTGCGTCAGGCCGGGTTCGACCATTTCCAGGCCCCTGAACAGCTCGGCGATCTCCCCGCGCGTGCGGTAGTAGCAGCTGCCCATCATCTCGTTGAACCGTGCCTGGGACTCGACCGCGAGCTTCGCACGAGAGCTGCCGTCGTCCGGGTTGTGCAGATGCGAGATCGCGACGTAGGAGCCAGGCGCCAAGGCGTCGACGTAGGTCTGCATGATGCCGACCGGATCCTCGTCGTCGGCGACGTGGTGCAGCGAATTGGACTGGATCAAGCCCACCGGCCGGCTCAGGTCGAAGTGCCGGGTGACCACATCGCTGGCCAAGATCTCCGCGGGGTTGCGCAGATCGGCCATCAGGAAGCGGGTGTGCTCGTTCTCCTCCAGCAGTGCGCGGCCGTGCGCGGCGACGGTCGGGTCGTTGTCGACGTAGACCACTCTCGCCTCGGCGTTGAGCCGCTGGGCTTCCTCGTGGGTGTTCTCGGCGGTGGGCAACCCGGAGCCCAGGTCGAGGAACTGGTCGATGCCGGCTTGACCGGCCAGGAACCGGACCACCCGGATCAACCACGCGCGGCACTGCCGTCCAACCAGGATGGCTTCCGGAGCGACTTCCTGGATGTACCGGAGGACCTCCCGGTCCACCTCGTAGTTGTCCTTACCGCCGACGAAGGCGTCGTAAACCCGCGCGATGCTGGGTTTGGAGGTGTCAATCGTGAACCGGTCGACTTCTGCCATGGCACGATCCGCTCGATCAGGAGGCAACGATCAAGACCAGCCTATTGCCAAGCGGTAGCCGGTGAACAGCGGGGCATGCCCGACTGGGGTACGGGCTTGCCATCGCGACGGGTTGGTCGACTACGTCGTCCGAGCCGAGGGCCAGTACCGCTGCCCGTGCTGCCGGTGAACGCGTGGGCACCGAGCTGGGCCGGACCACCCCGCTCGCGCCGGGACCACACCTTGTGACCTGCGACGATACCGCGTGAAACAGTGTTATAGGTGGCCGACTTGGCGTTGTGGTGGGTACTCTGCGCCGTGGTGGAGATGGACTCCGGCTAACCGGCGACCGGCGTGTCAGGGCGGCGCCGACTTCCTGCGCGCCCACGCGGCCCGGAACCCGCACCGGTGGTGAACCTCAGGCGGGCAATGTCCTCAGCTCTTCCTGGATGTACGCCTCCTTCGGGATCTGCGCCGCCACTTCGTTGAGCAGTTCGGGAAGTCGCTTCGTCAGGTTCTGGATGCCGACAGCCAGCTCTTCGCAGGTGTCACGAGCCTTCTCGAGGAACCAGCTCAGGATGTCCACGCACGAGTTGCACCGATCAGCGGGAATGGGGATCTTTTCCGAGCTTTCCACTTTGGCTTTGGCTTCGATCGCGGAAACGACGGCCGAGGCCAAGCCGATACCGAAGGCGATCGCATAGGGCAGCCCGGGGATGAAGCCCGCCAAGGTCAGCAGCGTCCCCAGCACTTTGCCCGGTTCGGGGGCATGCGCATCCAGCCGCCGCATCGCCGCGTCGGCCTGGGCCATGAGTTCGTCCAGTTGCTTTCTGGCCGCTTTGACCAGAGTCGCGTACGTGACGAGCGTCGCGCCGAGTTCCGCGTACATCGGACCTCGAAGGTAGATGAGGAAGTTCATCAGTCCGACGAACTTCTCCATCGCCGCTTCTTTTGCCGTGCTGTCCCATTCCGACATGACGATCGCCTGCTGCGCACTGTTGAGTGCGGCATGGTCGGCGAGGGCCTCTTTCACGTCCCCGGAGGGCGTGCCCCCGTCCGAGACCTTGAAGAACGCGAGGTGGTAGTAGGCGAAATCGATCGGGGGAGCGTAACCTTCGGACTCCGGCCCCAGGTACCCCGTCTCACTCATGGCGACGTGCTGCCCCGACAGCACCTGGGCGAATGCCATGAAGTGTTCGGGAGTCGTACCGAGGTGCTCGATCACCGAGCTGGCGTACTCGACGTCAAGCGCCATTTCGAGATGAGCGTGGTTCGCCACGCTGATCGAGGAAGACCCAGTCGGCTCGGCACCGAGTTCACCGTGGATGTGCAGTTCATGCTGCTCCCCTTCGATGGTCACGATGCAGGGGATCGGCGAATAAACTTCCGTGGTTCGTTTCGCGAGTGCCTCCAGGCTGGCGGCGAACTGCTCGGCGTGCGGCATTTCGTTGGTGTCCACGTCGACCAGCAACCGGTGCGGTGGTTTCGCGCCCGGGGCCAGCGGCCATTCGTTGGTCACGATTCCCTCCGCACGCCGATTTGCATCGTGTCGTCAAGAATGGACTGCATCTTCAACCGCGCGTCCTCGTCGGCTTTGGCGTACATGGTGGCCGCGTTCCGAACTGCCTCGCTGTGCTCGTTGATGAGGTTCACGAAACGCTGATCGAGGGTCAGAATGCGATTGATCTGCCTGACCCATTCGTGGCCGAATGCCTGATAGCTTCGCTGGAAGGCGCCCGTCTCACCTGCGTTACCGCCGAAGAACGCGTCGCCGAGCTGGCTCTCCAGCGATTTCAGGGTATCGACCTTGCCCTGGAAGTGGTCCCGCACCTCGGCCAGCTTCTGCTGGACCGCGTCCAGGCTGGCCGTGCTGACGTGGAAACCGGCTGCGACCCCTTTGGGGGGTGAATTCGAGTCCATCTGGCCGCCTTGGTGAGAAGAAATCCTGAATGATTTTCGCATCGCCCGAATCCGGGTAGGACGGTGGCATGCCGCGGACCCCGACCCCGCGGGATCAGGGTCTCACCGGTGCGGCTACCCCCAGGCATGAATGGGAGCGTAGCGGGTATCAAGATCAATTGCGGGCGAATCGACTATCTTGCCACCGCTCGGTGAACGGCGGGGGCCAAGGCGTGCTCCCGGATCCCGGCGTAGCGGTCGTCGCGGCGGAGCGGTTCGCCGTGCTCGCTTTCCGTCACGGCCCGGCCACGGTCGGGGAAACGACACGGTCGGCTCGCTGGACGGTCCGTAGCCGGTGCGCCACCATCACCATCGTCCGGCCGGTCATCAGCCGCTCCATCCCGTCGTGCACCGCGGCAGTGACTCATCTGGATGGAACACATTTCAGTCTGTTCGCACCAAAGTCTTGTGGTGTATGGATGAATTGATTGCGTGTGAGCTATAACACGTTCTAAGTTGAGGGGCATGGCCGACACCAACAGACCCGGTGGGCAGCTGTCCCGCCGGCAGGTTCTGCACGGCACCGCTGCCGGTGCCACGATCGCTCTGGCTTCAGGCCTGGTCGATCCTCTCGCCGCCGCGGCTGAGCCGATCATCGGTGAGTACGACGTCGTCGTGGTCGGTGCCGGCGCCGCGGGTATGACGGCCGCGCTGACCGCTGCCCATCGGGGACTTTCCTGTGTGGTGGTCGAGAAGGCGGCCACGTTCGGTGGTTCGGCCGCCCGGTCCGGGGCGGGGATCTGGATACCCTGCAACGAGGTTCTGCTCGCCGCCGGTGTTCCTGACACGCCACAGAAGGCCGCCGGTTATCTCGCCGCCGTGGTCGGGCCCAGTGTGCCCGCCGCCCGGCGGCAGGCCTTTCTCGACAACGGGCCGGCGATGCTCTCCTTTGTCATGGCCAACAGCCCGCTGCGGTTCCGCTGGATGGAGGGGTACAGCGACTACTACCCCGAGTTGCCCGGCGGCATGCCGAACGGCCGCTCCATCGAGCCGGATCAGTTGGACGGCAACGTTCTCGGTGCGGAGCTCGCCCGGCTGAACCCGCCATACCTGGCCACCCCGCCCGGCCTGGTCGTGTTCAGCGCCGACTACAAGTGGCTCGCCCTGTCCGCGGTCAACGCCAAGGGCGCGGCGGTCGCCGCCGAGTGTCTGGCCAGGGGGACCGCCGCGGCTTTGCGTGGGGAGAAGCCGCTGACCATGGGGCAGTCGCTCGCCGGTGGCCTGCGGGCCGGGTTGCTGGCGGCGAACGTGCCGGTGTGGTTGACCACCCCGTTGGTCGACCTGGTGCTGGAGGGCGGCAGGGTCACCGGTGTGCTGGTGTCGCGGGGCGGTACCACCGGCATGATCAGGGCGCGGCGCGGGGTGATCGTCGGTTCCGGTGGGTTCGAACACAACGCCGCCATGCGCGACCAGTACCACCAGCAGCCGACCGGTACACAGTGGACAGTCGGGGCCCTGGAGAACACCGGTGACGGCATCCGGGCGGGCGCGCGGGCCGGCGCGGCGCTGGACCTGATGGACGACGCCTGGTGGGGCCCGGCCATTCCGCTGCCCGACGCGCCCTACTTCTGCCTCGCCGAACGCACCCTGCCCGGTGGCCTGATCGTCGACGCGGCGGGGGAGCGGTTCGTCAACGAGGCGGCACCCTACGGCGATGTCGTGCACGTCATGTACGACCGCAACCCGACCGATCCGTGCATTCCCGCATGGCTGATCGTGGACCAGTACTACCGCAACAAGTACCTGTTCAAGGACGTCCTGCCGACCTTCGCCCTGCCCGGCTCGTGGTACACGTCCGGAGCCGTCTACCGCTCGGCCACCGTCGATGGCCTCGCCGCCGCCATCGGCGTGCCGGCGCAGGCGCTGCGGAAGACCGTCTCCCGGTTCAACGGGTTCGCGCACACCGGGACCGACGCCGACTTCGCCCGTGGCCAGAGTGCCTACGACCACTACTACACCGATCCCGCCGTGCACCCGAACTCGTGCCTGACGCCTCTCTGGCTGCCGCCGTACTACGCGTTCAAGGTTGTTCCCGGCGATCTCGGTACGAAGGGCGGGATGCGCACGGACGCGCGGGCGCGGGTACTTCGCCCCGACGGCACGGTCATCCCGGGCCTGTACGCCGCGGGCAACGCCAGCGCCGCGGTCATGGGCCGCGGCTACGCCGGTGCCGGCTCCACCATCGGTCCCGCGATGACCTTCGGTTACGTCGCCGCCAACGACATCGCCGGGGCGTAGAGCCGACCGGCACCCACCAGGAACCCCCGACGTCGAATGCGCTGGTGCATCAGCACGCGGCGGGTGCCCGGAGATCGTCCTGGCGATGAATGGTCACCCCGGCGCGTCGCGGAGATAGGGCTTCAGTCGCTCCGCCAGGGACCCGCGGGTCGTGGTGATCTCCCGGCCGGGAGGCGCCTGGCCCGTCGAGCGCCCGGCGGCGGTGTCGGCGACGAACCGCGCCACCGCGTTCGGCTCGGGCACGACGTCGTCGCCTTGGTGCGCGAGGACGATCGGGTCCGTGGCGGGATCGGTCTCCACCGCGAGTGACCACCCCCGCCGTTCGTTCCACACCAGCATGACGTCGTGGCCGGGCCGGTCGGGCCACCGGCGAGGCAGCCCGAGGTAGGCGGTGGCCGTGTCGCTGATCTCCACCGTGGTGCTCTCGTCCGGGACGCCGACCGCGGCCGCGACCGCACGCACGTACTGGTGGAGGGCGCGTTCGAGGGTCCGGGTGTCGGGTTCGGGGTGCTCCACACCCGCCACGCTAGATGGCCTCCGATCAGCGTGCCCGGCGGGCGTCCGAACAGTCGTCCCGCACGGGAATTATTCCCGTGGTCCGTTCGTTGTAACCAGTGGTTGCTCTGCTCGCGCCGCACGGTTCGCGGGCCTCTTCCTCCTCGCCCCCGCGGTGGGGACGTCTCGGCAGCCCCCACAGTTCCCCGGTTCAGGCCCCGTCAGCGGGCTCCCCGGAACTTGATCGCCCCAGACCCTGGCGGACAGGTACGTCACGGAAAGAAGCGATTGAGATGACACAAACGCTGGACCGGCCCACCAGGGCCGCGGCGCCGATACTCGCCGGTGAGAAATCCCGCACCGAAACCTTCCTGGTCAAGCTGTTCGCGGTGGTGCCGCTGCTGGCCCTGGCCGCGGCGGTGCCGTTCGCGTGGGGGTGGGGCCTCGGCTGGCTCGACGTCGCGCTGGCGGTCGGGTTCTACTTCCTGACCGGGCTCGGGGTGACGATCGGCTTCCACCGCTACTTCACCCACGGCGCCTTCAAGGCCAACCGCGGCCTGCGGATCGCGCTCGCCGTCACCGGCAGCATGGCCATGCAGGGCCCGGTGATCGGCTGGGTCGCCGACCACCGCCGCCACCACGCCTACGCCGACCGCGAAGGCGACCCGCACTCCCCGTGGCGCTACGGCACTTCCGCCGCCGCGCTCGCCAAGGGCTTCTGGCACGCCCACATGGGGTGGCTGTTCGACCGGGAGAAGACCAACGCGCGGCGCTTCGCCCCCGACCTGCTCGCCGACCGCGACATCGTCCGGGTCGACCGCTGGTTCCCGGCACTGACCGTGGCCACCCTGCTCGCCCCCGCGCTGATCGGCGGCCTGGTGACGATGTCCTGGTGGGGCGCGCTGACCGCGTTCTTCTGGGCGAGCCTGGTGCGGGTGGCGGTGCTGCACCACGTCACCTGGTCGGTGAACTCGTTGTGCCACATGATCGGTGACCGGCCCTACGCCGCCCGCGACAAGTCCGCGAACTTCTGGCCGCTGGCCATCGCCTCCATGGGCGAGTCCTGGCACAACTCCCACCACGCCGACCCCACCGGCGCCCGCCACGGCGTCCGGCGCGGCCAGCTCGACATGTCCGCGCGCCTGATCTGGCTCTTCGAAAAGCTCGGCTGGGCCACCGAAGTCCGCTGGCCCAAGCCCGACCGCCTGGCCCGCAAGCTCAACCCCGGTTACGCGCCCGCGCTCCGCGGGTTCGGCAAGCTGGAGCGCGGCTTGGTCGGTGAGGCGCCCGACCGGAAGAGCCCGAGCGGATCGGCTACCGGCTGAGAGGAAGCGTGGGCCGCGGGCGACCGGCCCACGCTTCCGGGTGCGGTTTGCGCCCTGGCCGGGCGGGTACGCTCGGTGCACGCAACCGCGGCAGCGGTGCTGATCCGGACGTGGTCACGTCCGAGTTGGTGTGGCGATCACGAACACCGACCCGGAGGGACCGGATGCGGAAACGGGAAGCTCGCCGGTGGTGGGTTCGCGGTGGCTGAGGTCGAGGTCCTCCGTACGAGTGTGCTTGCCGCGCTGGACGAGGGTGGCGCCGGCAGCGGGGTCGACGTCGTCGGCCGGGTGTGCCGGGCGTGTGTGCGCTTGCTGCCGGTGGACGGCGCGGCGGTGTCGGTGATGGCCGACGCCGGGAGCCGCGAGATCGTCTACGCCAGTGATCCGGTGAGCACCGCGTTGGCGGAGCTGCAGTTTTCCCTGGGTGAGGGGCCGTGCTTCGAGGCGTCCGTCGTCGGCGGGCCGGTTCTCGTGCCGAACCTGGCCGCCGGTTCACCCGCGGCGTGGCCGGTGTTCGCCGCCGAAGCCGCCGCGTACCCGGTGGCCGCGTTGTTCACCTTTCCGGTGCAGATCGGGGCGGTGCGGGTGGCGACCCTCGACACCTACCGCTCGACGCCGGGCTCCCTCGGCGCCGCCGAGCTGTCGACGGCGTTGCAGGTGGCCGACATCGCGGCGCTCGCCCTGTCGGGGCTCAGCGGTGGGGGCGATCGCTGGCTCGACGGCGACGGGGGGTGGATGGAAGGCGCGGGGATGCGGTACCGGGAGGTGCACCAGGCCACCGGGATGCTGATCGCGCACCTGGACCTGCCCGTTTCCGCCGCCTTGGCCCGGCTGCGGGCCTACTCGTTCGGGCACGGACGTTCCCTGCTCGAGGTCGCGGCCGACATCGTGGCCGGACGGCTGCGACTGGACGAGGAGTTCCGGTGAGGATCACCATGAAAGCAGCTGACGAACCAGGAGATGGTGGGCATGGCCGACCGTGAACGACAGGTTGTCCGGGCGTTCGTCGCGCTGGCGGACACGCTGATCGACGACTACGACGTCGCCGACCTGCTGCACACGCTGGTGCAGCGATGTGTGGAGCTGCTCGACGTCGCGGCGGCCGGGCTGACGCTGGTCGACGAGCGAGGCGGCCTGCAGGTGCTCGCCTCCTCCACTGAGCAAGCACGCCTGCTCGAGCTGTTCCAGCTCGACATCGACGAGGGCCCGTGCGTCGAGTGCTTCACCACCAGCACGCCGGTGCTGGTGGCCGACATCGCCGCCCAGGCGGCGCGCTGGCCGCGGTTCGCGACCGAAGCGGCCAAGGACGGATTCGCGTCCGTGCACGCGGTGCCCCTGCGACTGCGCAAGCAGACGATCGGAGCGCTCAACCTGTTCGGGCACCGGCCGGGGGAACTGTCGGCGGACGACGTCGCGCTGGCCCAGGGGCTGGCCGACACCGCCACCATCGGCATCCTCCACGAACGAGCCGTCCGCCAGGGGGAGGTCCTGTCCGAGCAGCTGCAGACCGCGTTGAACAGCCGGGTGATCATCGAGCAGGCCAAGGGCGTGCTCGCGGTCAGCGGGCGGTTGAGCATGGACGCGGCGTTCACCGCGTTGCGTGGTTACGCCCGGCGGAACAACCTCCGGCTCAGCGACGTGGCCCGCGCCCTGGCCGATCGCCACCTCGCCCCCACGGTCGTGCTGGCCCCGTCGACGGCGGACCAGCCTCGATGAAACCGGCGTGAGGTCCGGTGTGGACGATCGGCCGCCGACTCCCCGGAGCGCCCATGCGGTTTCGTGATCGCCGGGAAGCCGGCGAACGGCTGGCTCTCCGGTTGCGCCAGCTCCGCGGCGACCGGGCCGTGGTCCTCGGCCTGTCCGAGGGCGGGCTGGTGGTCGCCGGCCGGATCGCCGACGTCCTCGGCGCACCGTTGGACATCCTGCTCACCCAGCGGATCGAGGCCGCCGGACCGCCGCCGACGATGCTCGGCGCCGTCGGCGAGGGCGGCCTGGTCGTCTGGGACCACGACGCCATCCGCCGGTTCGACATCTCGGCGGCCGAGCTCACCCGGCTCGCCGAGCGGGCGCGGGCCGGTCTGGCCCGGCAGGTCGCCGTCTACCGGCGTGACGCCACGCCGGTGCCGATCGCCGGCGGCACGGTCGTCCTCGCCGACGACGGCGCTGCCACGGGCACGACCGCGCACACGGCGATCCGCGTCCTGCGCGACCGTCAGGCCCGCCGGATCGTGCTGGCCGTTCCGGTCGCCAAGGCACCCGTTCTCGACCGGCTCGCCCGCGAGGTCGACCAGTTCGTCTGCCTGCGTTCGGTGCCGTGGCTGTACACGGTCCGCAACAGCTACCGGGAGTTCCCGGCGGTCACCGATACCGAGGCGCTCGCACTGCTGCACCGCGAACCCCGCCTGCCGACCGAGGTTCCCCGATAATGTCCACAGTGGACCAATAAGTCAGCCGGGAAGGCGCACCGCGAGTTCGTCGCCCAGTGCGGCGCCGCCCGCCAGTTCGAGGTTGTCACCACTCCAGAACCGGCCGGCGTCGTACCAGTTCGGGCGGCGCCCCGGGGGCAGCAGGCCCATGGCTTCGTAGGTCACCGCGACGATCTCGGCGCAGTAGCCCGTCTCGAGGGTGGTGTCGCGGGAGCCTCGTTTCCGGGACGGCAACCGGCCGCCGAGCCAGCGGGACGCGAGGCGCGCGGTCGACGGGAACGGTGTGCCGTCGAGCCGCGCGATCGTCCGCAGGACGGCGTCCTCCATCTCGCCGTCGACCGGGTGGTCGAGCTGGCGCAGCCAGACCTGCTGGTGGTACTTCTCGGCCCAGACGAGCACGGCCCGGCGCAGGTCGTGCAACTGGGCGCCCCGCTGGTGGGTGCCCGACCAGACATCCGGCAGTGCCCGGCCCAGCTCCGCGTGCCACATCAGCGGCGGCAGGTCCTCGATCACCACCGCCATGCCGACGTGGTTGACCGGGCTGTTGGTCACGACGCGGATGGTGCGGTCGGCCGCGGAGCGCCCCCGGAACAACCACAGGTCGCCCGTGCGCGTCACGGCCACGGCTTCGTCGAGATCGAGCCCGGTTCCCGCCACAGCAGTAGCCTAGGCCGATGCGCTGGTGGAAGACAGTCGGACTGGCCGGGCTCGTCGGGGTGACCGCGACCGGGGTGTTGATCGCGCGCCAGGAGCGACGGCGACGGGCCTACACGCCGGACGAAATCCGGGAACGGCTGCACGCCCGCCTCACCGATTCGCCGCCCACGTCCGGCGGCGAAGCGGACTGAGACGGCTGCGCGCCGACCGGTTTCGCCCGGTCTCGCCCGGATGAGGATCCGGCCGCGGCGGGCTCATCGGTGTAGGATCGAAGGTGTCCGAGAGCAACCCGTGCGCAGGCGGTCAAGCCCGCGCCGTCCTCGGTCCCTCATCCGGCTCTTCACCGCCGGGGACGGGAGTACCGGCATGCAGTCGGGCCCGCACACGATCACTCCGGCCAGGAACGGCACGGAACCCCTCCGGTCGGCCACCCGCCTTCGCCTGAAGCCGAAAGCCCCGGCCACCGGGTACGTCGACGGCGCGTGGTGGCCGCGAACCCGTGACCTCACCCGTGAACTGCCCGCACTGCTCACGGTGCTGGCCGTGCGGCTGAACGTCGCCGAAAGGTTCACCTACCACCTCGAGGACTGGCCGCCGACACCGCGGCGGATCACCGTGGGCGGCAAGACGTTCCGGCTCGAAGGATTCCGCTCACAGGCCGCCGGCACGGTCACCGTCATCGGCCAGGGCGGCCGCGTGACCCTGCTGGTCGTACCACCGGAAACCGATCCCGAAGCCGCGCACGACGTGCAGATGGCCGCGGCGCACCGGGACAACACCGACAGCCCCACCACGCTGCTCACCGGCCGGCGTACTCCCCGGTACGACTCCGCGGAGATTGCCGCCGCACTGGAAGCGGCCATGGCGCGCTGGGAAGTCGATGGCGGGCACGTGCCACCACCGCGTGGCTAGTCTCCGCCGTGGCGCGAGGGCTGAATCCCGCGTGCTCGTGCCGCGAACCGAGGGCATTCGGCGTATGCTGAGGGTATCGCCCCGGCCCCCGGCGACACCGACCGCGATCCACCGGTAGCCGGGAAGTCCGAACCCGCCTCGCGCATGCCGAATCCGGCTGGTGTGCTTACCGCAACCGGGTTCGTGAGGTGCCACATGTTGGGAACCATTCTGCTCGTCCTGGTGCTCGGTGTCGTGCTGATCGTCGTCGGTGCCTTCGTCGAGGGCCTCATCTGGCTCCTCGTCATCGGCGTCGCGTTGTTCGCCGGAACCGCCGCCATCGGCTTCGTCAAGCGCAAGGCGCTCGTCAAGGGCTCGCGGTAGATCGCGTGCGACAGCTGCTTCCGGCGCTGACCGTGCTCTCCTCGTATCCGCCTTCGGGCGGGCTGCAGTTGCACAGTCTCACCGAGATTTCCAGCTATACCTGCGATTCATGCCTTGAGGACGCGGAATCCGCGATGGTCGCCACCGGTGTCGACGCGCTGATCTGCCCCGGCTGTTACGCGCGGCTCGCCAGGAACTCCGGTACCGATCACCGCGTCCCCGTGCTGGATCGGCCGCGGTAGCGCCCGGCCCCCGGCCCGAGTTCCGCAGAGCGGAGGGCAGTCCTGATGATCTACCGGGATCTTCGGCTCGACGCCGATTTCTCCGATGTCGCCGAAACCCATTTCAACACCCTCACCGCGATCCTGGACGCCGTCCAGCGCGGCCTGATCACCCCGGCTGAAGCCGGCCAGCTCATCGACCGGATCCGGAACCACCCGCCAGCCAAGGAGAAGAAATGACAAACGCCTCAACGGTGCCTCCCACGGTCCACACCCCATCCGGCGAGGTCGAAGGGGGCCGGTTCAGCGCGCTCACCTCCGCCAAGGGCGCCACCACCATCGCCGACACCGTGGTACGGAAGATCGCCGGGATCGCCGCGCACGAAGTTCCCGGCGTGTTCTCCCTCGGTGGTGGTGCCGCCCGCGCCTTCGGTGCCATCCGCGAACGCATTCCCGGTGCCGCGGCCAGCGCCGGTCAGGGGGTCTCGGTCGAGGTCGGTGACACCCAGGCCGCCGTGGACCTGCAGTTGCTCGTCCACTATGGATACGCCATCGCCGACCTGGCGAACGCGGTGCGCGGCAACGTGATCGCCGCCATCGAGCAGATGACCGGCCTACAGGTCGTCGAGGTGAACATCAGCGTCACGGACGTCCACATGCCCGACGAGGAAGAAGACACACCCGCCCATGACCGCGTCACCTGAGCCCGGTGACGACCTGGCCGGACGGGAACTATTCGGCCAGCCGAAGAGACCGGACAGGAGTAGACTGTCAGCAATCGCCCCGGCCCCCGGCGCCACGCGGATCGGCCTCCGGGAGACGACATGACCATCGAAAGCCAGAGCCACCGTTGCCGCGATACCGCTGAGCTGTCAGATCCCGGTGCTTGCAAGATGAAACCCTTCGCGGTGGCGGTGAAGTCACGCCGCCGGGCCTCGGTGCTCGCGGTGACCGGCGACCTCGACCTGAGCACCGCCCCCCGCCTGGTCGTGATCATGACGCGGGAACTGCGGAAGCACCCGTCGCTGCTGGTCCTCGACCTGACCGAGGTCGATTTCCTCGGCGTGCCCGCCGTCGCCGCCATCATGACCGGATGGCAGCAGCGGGGCGAACACACACAACTGAGGCTGGTGGCCAGGAAAAGAGCGGCCCTGCGCTTGATTCACCTCACCGGGCTGGACGATTTCCTGGCCATTTACGATTCACTGGAAACGGCGATTCAGGAATACCCCGCCGTCGCCGGAGTTTGACGCTGGGCGACTGGTCACCTCGCCGGCCATTTGGCGACTGCTTGCCGCAGCACCGAGGCGACTTCCTGGAAGGTGCTGCCACCGTCGTATTGCTCGACGAGGGTGTCGGTCACCCCGGCGATCGCCTCGGTCGCCCCGCGGCACGCTTTGACCATGGCCACCGCCACGTCGCCGGGAAGCGGCGAGGAAGCCGCGTTCCCTGCCATTCGCGTGGCTTCCCACGCCGAATCGACCTTTTCGAGCGCCTCGACCAGCTCTTTCCAGACGGCCAGTCGGTCGTTTCTTCGCATCGGATCGGTAGTGGTCATCATCGTCGTCCCTTGTTTGCCTGCGGGAGCCTGAGGTCCCGATCCTGACAGCGGACGCTTGTCGTGCATCGAATGTTACACCTGGTATTCCCAATTTCGGCTTTTATCGTGATGAGCCGGAGTGCGCAGGATTCCGGCAAAGCCCGCGGCGGCGACGCAGCAGGCCACGGGGAGAAAGAACGTGAGGTTGAGCGGCAGGAAATGGGTCAGCGGGCCGATGACGGCCGGCCCGGCGAGCATGCCGAGGTAACCGAGTCCGGCGACGCGGGAGACGTTGACGCCCGCGGCATCCTGGTCGGTATGGCCGGCTGCGCTGAGGAGCTGCGGGACGCAGCCGGACAACCCCGCCCCGAACACGGCCCAGCCGACCAGCGCGAGGGGGATCCAGGGGGAAAGGGCGGCCGTGGCCAGGCCGAGCGCGGCGGCGGACGCACCGTAGCGGAGGACGGCCACGGGCCCGACGCGTGCGGTGACCCGGTCGGCGAGCAGGCGGCCGACGGTCATGGCGGTGGCGAACGATCCGTAGGCGAGTGCGGCGGTGGCCGCGGTCGCGTCGAGGACCTGGCTCAGGTGCAGGGTGCTCCAGTCGTTCGCCACGCCTTCGCACAGCATGATCATCAAGGCCAGCGTGGCCAGCAGCCAGATGCGCCGGGGTGTCCGGGTTTTCGGGGCAGGGGAGGCGTCGTCCATGGGGCGGATGGCTTCGTGGCGCAGTAGTGCGGGGGCGGCGAGCGTGGCGACGACCAGGCCGGCGAGGGCCACCAGGCCGAGTGTCACCGCCGGGTTCCAGTCCAGGCTGAGGGCGCCGGATCCGGCCAGTGCGGCGAGAACGCCACCGATGGAGAAGGTGGCGTGGAAGGCGGACATGACGGGCCGCCGGTAACCGCGCTCGACCTGGACGGCGTGGGCGTTCATGCTGACGTCCAGGCAGCCGTTGCCGATGCCGAGCGCCACGAGCGCGGCTCCCAGCGTCCAGGCGTTCGTCGCCAGGCCGGGCAGGATCACGGCCGCGCTGCACAGCGCCGCGCTGAGCGGGACGACGGTGCGGGCCCCGAAGCGGTCGGTGAGCGGGCCGACGGCCTGCATGCCGGCGAAGGCTCCCGCGCCCAGCAGCAGGAGGAGCCAGCCGAGCGCGGCGTGGCTGATCCCGGCACGGTCCTCGATGACGGGGATGTGGACCACCCACATCCCCAGGAGGAAGCCGTTCAGCGAGAAGTAGGCGAAGGTGGCCAGCCGGGCCGCCCGCAGGTCCTGTGTCATGCATCGAACATATAGAACATCGATGTTGTTCGAAAGATTGCCTTACGAACAAAGATGATGTTCACTTGCGTGGTGACCGATCGACTCAGGCAGATCACCGACGCGGTGCGGGAGGCCGGCAGCGTCGGCGTCGCGGAGCTGGCCGCGCTCACTGGCGCGTCCGAGATGACCGTCCGGCGCGACCTCGAAGTGCTGGCCGCGCAGGGCGTGCTCGAGCGCTATCGCGGGGGAGCCAGGAGCCTGCTGCTGCGTGGTGAGGAACCGCCCTTCGCGCTGCGTGCGCAGGACGGGCTGGAGGTCAAGCGGCGCATCGCCGCCGAAGCGGCCCGGCTGATCGCCGACGGCGAGTCCGTCGTTCTCGACAGCGGCACCACGTGCTTGGAAGTGGCCCGCGCCCTGGAACACCGGCGGCTGACCGTGATGCCGCTGTCCCTGCACGCGGTGAACGCGCTGAGCGGGGGGCCACAGTTGACCCTGCTGGTCCCCGGTGGCCGCCCGCGGCCCGGTGAGCTGGCGCTGACCGGCCCGCTGACCGTGGCGTCGCTGGCCGCACTGCGGTTCGACACCGCGATCATCGGCTGCTGCGGACTCGACGCGGACAACGGCCTGACCGCCTACGACCTGGACGACGCCGCCATCAAGCGGGCGGCGATCGCCTCCTCCCGCCGGGTCATCGCGGTCGCGGACGCCGCCAAGTTCTCACGGACCGCACTCGCCTTTGTCGCCGCCGCGTCGGCTCTGCACGCCGTTGTCACCGACGAGTCCGCTCCCGGCGACCAGCTCGACCGGTTGGGTGCGGCGGGAGCGATCGTGCGGACGGTGTGACCCATGGTCGGCACCGTGCTGCTCTTCGACCTCACCGGCCCGCAGTCCGCAGAAGGCAGGAGCGGTGCCCCTTCGCCTGATCTCTGGGACGCCTACTGGACGCTGCGCCCGCCCGGCGACCGCGGTTCGGGCTACTGGCGCATGGTGGCCAAGCTGCAGGGCACCCGCTTCGACGACCGCCGGTTCGAGCGTCTCGTCGCGGCCGACATCGCCGGTTGGAGCGGAGTCGACGAGACCATGGTCGGGCTCATCGCCGAACTCGTCGCACAGGGCAGACGGGTTGCGCTCCTGTCCACCATCCCCGAAGAGCCGGTCGAGCACGCATGGTCCACTCGATTCGAGGTACGCCTCCTGTCCTACCGGTGGTGCTTACGCGCGCTGCGTGTGCCGCCGGATCGCGTGCTCTTCACCGACGACCGTCAGGACAACGTCCTGGCGGCTGAAGCCGCCGGTATGCGGGTCGCCCGGAGCGATGTCGAGCACTTGAGTCTCCCGTATGGGGAGACGGCAAGGTGAGTTCCATGCACGGCGACGCCCTCGTTCCCATCGGTGAGCTGGCCCGGCTGACCGGTCTCACGGTGAAGGCGATCCGGTTCTACTCCAATTCCGGGATCGTGACGCCTGCCGAGCGCAGCCCGGCCGGATACCGGCTCTACGACAACGAAGCCGTCGCCCGGCTGCAACTCGTGCGCACCCTGCGCGCACTCGGACTCGACCTGCCGACCGTCCGCAAGGTCGTCGACCAGGAGCTTTCCCTGCCCCGCGTCGCCGCGGCCCACGCCGCCGCACTGGACGTGCAGATCCAGACGCTGCGCCTGCGGCGCTCGCTGCTCACCGCGGCGGCCAGGCGCGGCACCACCCCTGAGGAGTTGGAACTCATGCATCGACTGGCCACGCTCTCCGAAACCGAACGCCGCCTGCTCACCGACGAGTTCCTCGGCACCGTCTTCGACGGGCTGGACACCCATCCCGCCTTCACCGGGGTCATCCGGTCCATGACCCCCGAACTGCCCGACGACCCCACGGAGGAACAGATCCAGGCGTGGGTCGAGCTGGCCGAACTGTGCCAGGACAACGGTTTCCGCGCCCGCATGCAGGAAATGGCCCAGAACCTGGCGGCCGAACGCTCGGCCGACGCCACCGGCTTGCCCCGCAGCCTCGCCGAAGCCGTGCGATCCCTGGTCGAACCAGCACTGGCCGAGGAGATCGATCCGACCGCCCCGGCCGCCGAGCCGATCGTCACAGCGCTGACGGCGCACTACGCGCACATCGTCAACCGCCCCGATGATCACGGGCTGCGCCGGCAACTGGCGTCTCAGCTGGAAACCATGAACGACCCCCGCCGGGACCGGTACCTCTGCCTCCTCGCGGTGGTCAACGGCTGGTCTGCGCCGGACAGCCTGGCGCCGGTACTGGACTGGGCCGTACGAGCGCTGCGCTTCCCGGACAACTGAGCATGCGGGTTTACCTCAGCGCCGACATGGAAGGCGTGACCGGCCTGGTAGACGCCGCCGACGTCCAACCCGGCGGACGGGACTACGAACGCGGTCGCCTGCTCATGGCCGAGGACGTCAACGCCGCGGTGCGCGGCGCGCTCGCCGCGGGGGCGACCGACATCCTCGTCAACGACGCACACGGTCCGATGCGCAATCTCCGCCCGGAGGATCTCCATCCGGAAGCACGCCTGGTCAGGGGCAGTCCCAAGACCATGGGCATGCTGGCGGGCCTCGAACCCGGGCACGACGCCATGATCTGCGTCGGCTACCACTCCCGGGCCGGGACCGCCGGCGTGCTGAGCCACAGCTTCATGGGCCACGAGATCGAGGACATCTGGCTCGACGACCGGCCCGTGGGAGAAATCGGGCTCGCCCAAGCCACCGCGGCGGCACTCGGCGTCCCGCTGGTCGCGCTCACCGGTGACGACACCGCCTGCGCGGAAGCGGCGGCCTGGGACGACTCGATCACCACCGTGACAGTGAAGCGGGCACACGGTCGCTTCGCGGCGGATCTACTTCCCGTGACGCAAGCGCACCACCACATCGAAACGGCTGTCGCCACAGCGCTTTCGACACGACCTCCCACCGCAGCGGCCACCGGGGGAGAGCACACCCTGGCCGTGCGATGGCAGTCGGCGTCCGTGGCGGCCATCCTGCCAGGAATCCCTGGGGTCACCACAACGGACAGCAGAACCACCCGGGCCACCGGCGAACTGCCTGCCCTGTACCGCCTCTTCGGGGTCTGGATGCGGGTGGCGGCGTCGCTCACCAACCAAGCGCCCTATTGCTGAAGCCGGTGGCGGCGCGTCTTCACCGGGGGAGTTGGCGTCCTCGGGACGCCTCGATCCCAGGTCGTGAGGGGGCGTCGGTGATGGTGTGGTCGAGTTGCCGGGCCAGGCGGGGGATGGTGTTCGAGCTGAGGTAGGTCTCGGCGCCGGCGTCGAGCAACCGGCGCACCGGGCCGGGATAGCTGACCCCGAGAACGTCGTCCTCGACCTCGGCGATGATGACGCGAGCCCGCGGGAACATCGATCGGAGGCTGCCGATCAGCTGCGGGCTGGCTGGTGGCACCAGCAGCACTTCGGCTGTCGTCGGCGCCGCGTGCAGGTCCAGCACGATGTAGTCCGCGCCGAGTTCGGCCGACAGCGACCTCCGGGCCGAGGCCGACAGCTTCATCGCGGTGGCGACGACTGTCACGCCGGGTTGCTCGTCCGGCGAGCCGGGCTCGGTGATGGTTCGGCCGCGGGTGCCGGAGATCGTCGCGACCGGCTCGCCGTCCCGCGTGATGACCAGCTGCTCACCGGGCCCGATGGCGTCGATGAGTTCCACGACGTCCTCGGGCAGGGACGTCACATCGACCCGCCGCGTTGCTCGTTCGTCGATCATCTGGAACTCGCCCCCCTCCGGTCGGATCACCGACGTCATACATCAAGACGCCCGACGGCAGCGGCGGGTTGTCCACCGATGGCTAATGCAGACTCGCCATCGCCGGATGGGTCATCGCGTCGGCTTTGACGAGTGCAGTTGCACGAGGATCTCGTCTTTGTCGCTCGCGATCGCGACGTGCGCCGTCAACTTGCCGGCCGTGAGGCAAATGACTCCTTCGTCGTCGATTCTGCGTACGCGCATGGAAGCGCGCTCGGGCACGGGCCACTGAAGTTCTCGACATCGGGCCTGGACAGCGAGTTTGGCTATCAGCACACGATCGTGGCTGTAGTGATCCGCCGGGTTCTTCGGCCGCCGGGCGAGCTTGACCAAGGCGGCTTTCGCCGCGTCGTAGGCGAGGTTGCCCAGCACACCCGACCCCGCGGCGGCCGCTACCCAGGCCGCACCCGCCGCGATGTTTTTGGGTCCCTCCGCGGCAGAGTCCGTGGCCCTGGGCTCTCGGGGTGGTTGGCCTTCGTTTTCCATGGAAGCCCCCTCTAATTCGCGGCGCGCGGTGGCAGTCGCTGGGTGATTCGGTTGAACAACTCTCCCAGGGGCTCGCCGAGGTCTCGGCCGAAGTCGGTCAGGCCGTAGGTGACCTTCGGTGGGGTCGTCGGCTCGACGTGCCGCCAGACGAGGCCGTCCTCGACCAGGGCGCGTAGCGACTGGGCGAGCATCTTCTCGCTGATGCCCTGGATGCTTTCGCGCAGTTCGTAGAACCGAAGATTCCTGCTCTGCAAGGAGATCAGCACCCAGATGCCCCAGCGGCTGGTCACATGGTCGACCACGGCTCGCGCCGGGCAGTCGGTGTGAAACACCTCATAGGGTGCCTCGTCCTCGGTCTGGGTGAGCTGCGCGCTTTCGGTCACGTGACGAGCTTACCCAGAGGTATGTACTTACCAGGAGTTAGTTCCGGCTTCTAGCTTCACCACCACAAACATTTCGGACAGAGGAGTTGTTCATGATCGTGGTGACCGGGGCTACCGGAAATATCGGCCGACCCCTGACACAAGCACTGGCCGAAAAAGGACAGCAGGTGACGGCGGTGTCGAGGCGCGCCGCGGCGGTGCCCGACGGGGTCCGCCATGTGGTGGCCGACCTCGCCGAGCCCGCCGGCCTCGAATCCGTGCTGACCGGGGCGAAAGCGTTGTTCCTGCTGCTGTCCGGCGACCTGCACGCCGCCGAAGCCAATCCGGCCGACATCATCGGCATGGCCGCGGACAGCGGGGTCCGCCGGGCCGTCCTGCTTTCCTCGCAGGGCGTGTCGACCAGACCCTTCGGCACGACGCGGATCGCGATGCGCGCGCTGGAGGACACGCTGCGGGAGTCCGGGTTGGACTGGGCCATCCTGCGGCCGGGCGGGTTCGCCTCCAATGCCCTGTGGTGGGCCGAATCCGTCCGCACGCGGCAGGTCGTCGCCGCGCCCTTCGGTGACGTCGGGACGCCGATCATCGACCCGGCCGACATCGCCGAGGTCGCTGCGGCCTGCCTGCTGGACGACCGGCACACCGGCGGCGTGTACGAGCTGACCGGACCGGAGGTGATCACCCCGCGGCAGCAAACCGAAGCCATCGCCGCCGCGCTGGGATCGCCGGTGCGATTCCACGAACTCACCCGCGAGGAAGCCAAGGCGGGCATGATCCAGAGCATGCCGGCGGAACTCGCCGATGACACGCTGGACATCATCAGCTCCCCGAACCCGGCCGAGCTGGCCATCAGCCCGGACGTGCAGCGCGTCCTCGGCCGCGCCCCGCGGACCTTCGCCGACTGGGCAACCCGCAATATCGCCGCGTTCCGCTGAGACCGGCCGCCATTCATCGAGTCGGCAGGTTGGTGGGCTGGTTCGGCTTGGACCTTCGCAACGGCGGGCGGCGGGTCCAGGTCGCCCAGCGCCAGAGCCATTCGACGGGGCCATGGCGGTACCGGCGCAGCCAGAGCGTGGACCAGATCCACTGGAGTGCGAGGATCGCGGCGGCGATCACCAGCACGGTGGTGGTGGACCAGGTGTCCGGCGCACTGCCGAGTGCGCGCCCGACGGCCAGGACCAGAACGGTCGCGGTCAGGTAGTTGGTCAGTGCCATCTGGCCCAGTGGGGCGAACATCGCCCGGAGGAACGGTCGGAGCGGGGTTCGGAGCAGGAGCAGAACCGCGCACACGTAGACGCCCGCGAGCAGCAGCCCGCCCAGGGCGAAAACGAGTGGGAACAACCGGTCATCGGCTTGCATCCCGGCCTGCCACCACAGGACGGGTGCGGCCACCGCGGCGAATCCGAGGCCGATCAAGGCCGGGCGCAGGGTGTACTGGTCGATCCGATCGATCACGCCGTACCGGACCAGTGCCGCGCCCAGCAGGAAAAGCCCGGCGACAATGGTGAACCTGCTGTCGCCGGTGAGCAGTGAGGTCAGCAGGAACGCGCCGCTCAGCCCGGCTACGACCACGCGCGGCAGCCAGGTCGACGGAAGCAGCACCAGAATGCCCATGACGGCATAGGTGGAGAGAATGTCGCCCTGCCACAGCAGCACGAAGTGCGCCACACCGATCGCGAGCAGGGCCAGCAATCGGCGCAGCAGAAGCAGTCGCGGGCTGGCGGTGCGACCCTCCGACGCGCGCAGCAGCAACGCGAATCCGATGCCGAACAGCAAGGAGAAGATCGGGAGGAACCGCTGCTCCACCAACAATCCCAACCAGACCGAACCGTCGTCGCCGCCCGGCTTCGGCGAGGTCTCGGAAATGACAACGGCGCCGGCGTTGGCGATCGGTTTGATGTTGGCGAGCAGGATTCCGCACAGCGCGAAGCCGCGGATGATGTCGAGTGCCACGATCCGGCGTCGGGCGGGGTCTTGAGTGGACATGGGCCTCATCCTGTGCACCCGGCCCGGTGGCGGCATCGGGTGAAAGCACGGTTGGCCGGGGCGCGGCCGTACTTTTGACCGATACTGCGCGGAGCAGCCGGTTCGTAGGCTGGCCGGGTGACTGCGTGGGGGAGAGCGGCCAGGATCGCGGCCGATGCCGGGCTGGGCGCCGTTTTTGTGGCAGCGCTGGTCTTCGAGGCCGTGCGGATCGCCGTCAGCTGGGGCGGGAACTACTGGCAGTTCGGTATTGCCGCCGGGACGGTGGTGTGCGGTATCGCGTTGCTGCGACGGCAGGACACCGTTCGCGCGGCCGCCGCGGGCCTGGCGGTCGCGGCGGTGGCCGTTCTGGTCTCCGGGTTCGCCCAGCTGCCGAGTCAGCCAGGACTCGCGATGGTGCTGGCGCTGTTCGTGCTGGTGGCCGCCGCGGTCAGGACGTCGCGACCGCTACCGGCGAGCGCGGTCGCGGCCGCCGGTCTGGCCGTGGCCGCGGGCAGCCTGTTCACCGCGCACACTCCGGTCTCGCCGTCGGCGGTGGTGGTCCTGAACGGGGTGGGCTGGTCGGCGGCTGTTTCGATCGGACTGTTCCGGCGCCTGCGCCACGCCCGCCGCCAGGCCGTCATCGAGAAAGTGCGCCAGGACGAACGCCTGGAGCTGGCCAGGGAACTGCACGACGTCGTCGCCCACCACATCAGCGGTGTCGTACTGCAAACCCAGGCCGCCAAGATCGTCCACCGCAAGCACCCGGAGCAACTCGACGACTCGCTGACCGACATCGAGAACGCCAGCTCCGACGCACTGGCCGCGATGCGCCAGGTCGTCGGTTTGCTGCGCGACACCGAGGATTCCGCGCCCGGACTGCCCGAACCCGAACAGCTCGCCGAACTCGTGGATCGCTTCAGCAGGCTCGGTCCGCGAGCGACGCTGCGACTGCCGGAGAGCGAGCTGGTCTGGCCACCGGAAATCCGGAGCACCATCTATCGAGTCGTCCAGGAGTCGCTGACCAACGTCTGCCGGCACGCCCCGCACGCCCGTGCGGTCACGGTCAGCGTCAGGCAAGACCCGGAAAGCGTGTTCGTGGAAGTCGTCGACGACGCGCCACCGGGGTCGGCACTGCGCAGGGGCGGCTACGGACTGATCGGTCTGCGCGAACGCGTCGAAGCGCTCAGCGGCACGTTCTCGGCAGGGCCACGCACCGGCGGTGGCTGGTCCGTGCGGGCCACCCTGCCCGTCCTGGTCGGCAAGCGCTGATGACCATCACCGTGCTGCTGGCGGACGACCAGGCGCTGGTCCGCCGCGGCCTGCGATTCATCCTGGAGGACCAGCCCGACATCACCGTGGTGGGAGAAGCCGCCGACGGACTCGAAGCCGTCGAACTGGCCCGCCGCCTGTGCCCGGACGTGTGCCTGGTGGACGTCCGGATGCCCCGCCTCGACGGCATCGAGGTCGCCCGCGCACTGGCCGGCCCGGGCGTCGCCAACCCGCTGCGGGTCGTCATGGTCACCACATTCGACCTCGATGAGTACGTCTACGGCGCACTGCGGGGTGGCGCTGTCGGCTTTGTCCTCAAGGACGCCGGGCCCAGCCTGCTCATCGAAGCCGTCCGCGCCGCCAACGCCGGTGATGCCCTGGTCTCTCCTTCGATCACGCTGCGGCTGCTGCGCCACATCACCGCGCCCATGCCGGCCACGCACGCGACAAAACCACTGTCCGAACGGGAAACCGAAGTGGTCCTCGCCATCGCACGAGGCCGCACCAACCAGGAGATAGCCGCGGAGCTGTTCATCTCCCTGAGCACGGTCAAAAGCCACCTGTCCGGCATCCAGCGCAAGCTCGGCCTGCGCAACCGGACCGAAATAGCCGTTTGGGCCTGGGAAAACCACCTCACTCGGACTACCTGACCTGACCGCGCGCAAAGATCAGCAGTGCGTCGGGCGGAGGACATCTTCTGGTCACCTGGGCGCGATTGGGTGCGGTCATGCGCAAAACCGCACTTCTGTTGTTGGCGGCGCTGGCCGCCGTGGTGGTGGCTTCGCCGGTTCAGGCGGCGCCAGGGGCCGGTGGTCTCGTCGCGCTCGCGGAGCAGGCGTCCCGGAAGATCATTGTGTTGCCCGCTGATCGGGAAGCCTGGCGTACCAGGGCTTTCACCTGGACGTGGGCGCCCACCGCGGCCAACGGGCTGGGGGACCTCGCCGCCAAGTTCGTCTCGCCGGACGAGGCGAAGTTGACCGAACGCGGTGGACAGCAGTACCTGATGACCACGGCGTCGGGCGGGTTTGCCGGGGTGATCCCGTATCCGCAGGGCACCGGCGCCTACTGGGCGGCCGACGTCGGCGGTCCCAGCAACCCGCACAGCATCGAACTGCTGCCCGACGGGAACGTGGCGGTCGCCGCCAGCACCGGCGGCTGGCTGCGCGTCTACACCGCCTCACAAGGCGCCCGCTCGACCACGTATGCCGAGTACCCGCTGGTCGGCGGGCACGGCGTGGTCTGGGACAACGAGCGCCAGGTGCTGTGGGCACTGGGCACGCACGAACTGGTCGCACTGCGCGTCGGCGGCACCCCCGCCGCGCCGGTGCTCACCCCCGAGCAGGTGGTGCACCTGCCCAGCGAAGGCGGCCACGACCTGCAGCCCGTCCCCGGTTCGCGCGACCAGCTGTGGGTTACGACCGAGACCGGAGTGCTGCGCTTCAGCAAGGCCCGCGGAACGTTCTCGACGCGCTACCCGGGCGCTCCCGGGATCAACGGGCACAACGTCAAGAGCGTCACGACCAACGCGCGCACCGGTCAGGTCCTCACCGCCACCCCGCAGGCGGACCACATCTGCACCTGGTGCACCGATACCGTGGACCTCGCCCTGCCCGGCGGCGAGCTGACGCTGCGCGGGGCCTGGATCTACAAAGCCCGCTGGTGGCAACCGCAGCACTGACACCACCGGCCGTAGGGTTGGGTCCGACATCGGGCTACATCCTCGGAGGGCATCGCGCATGAAGGCGGTCGGGTTCAGCCGGTTCGGAGGGCCTGAGGTCCTGGAGATCGTGGACCTTCCGGAGCCGCACCCGGGGCCCGGTGAGGTGCGGATCGCGGTGCGTGCCGCCGGGCTCAACGCGAGCGACTGGAAGAAGCGGCAGGGCCTGCTGGACCAGGAACTTCCGCAGACCATGGGCTACGAAGCGGCGGGCATCGTCGACGAGGTCGGCGAAGGGGTCACCGGGGTGGCCGTCGGTGACCGCGTGTTCGGGTTCACCGCGGCCAGCGGAGCTCAAGCCGAATTGGCCGTGTTGTCCTGCTACGCCCCGATTCCGCCGTCTCTTGGCTTCGCCGAGGCCGCCGCGCTCCCGGCCGCGATCGAGACGGCGGCACGCGCCCTCGACCAGTTGGGTGTCGAGAGCGGTGCCACCGTGCTCATCAACGGCGCCTCCGGCACTGTCGGCAGCGCCGCCGTGCAACTCGCCGTGGCCAGGGGCGCGCGCGTGATCGGGACCGGAAGCCCGGCCAGGCACGACTTCCTGCGCTCGCTGGGCGCCGACCCTGTCGCCTACGGTGCCGGACTGGCTGAGTGGTCACGATCGGAAGTCTGCCGAGGATCTCGGCGGCCCAGGTTTCCGCTGGCCGCACGGCCGGAAGACCCGAGTACAACACCGGTACGCGAGTCTCCCGGCCGCACGCCCAGCGGAAACCTGGATCCACCGAATACCCCCGAGGGACTTCCGATTGCAACCACTGACCGGGTCGGCGCGGTGGACCTAGCGCTCGACGTGGCCGGGAGCGGTGTCCTGCCGGAACTCATCGCGCTCGCCGGCGGTCCGGAGCACGTGCTCACCATCGCCGACTTCGCCGGTGCCCAGCGGCACGGCGTGCGGTTCAGCCGCGGCGACGCGGGTCGCGCGCTTTACGTGGTCGCCGAGATCGGCGAGCTGATCGAGTCCGGTCGGTTTTCCCTTCCCGTCGGGCAGACGTTCCCGCTGACCGAAGTGGCGGAAGCACATCGTGTCGGTGAAGCGGGACGCGTGCGCGGAAAACTGGTGCTGCTCAACGACTGACGACCGGCTTGTCGATCTGTTCGCGGAGGATGTCGCCGTGGCCCGCGTGCCGCGCGAACTCCTGGATCATCGCGAGCAGGGTCCACCGCATGCTGACCTTTCCCTCGCGGGGGTTGTCCTTGGTGTCATCGAGGTCGAACCGGGCGGCGATCTCCCGTGATCGTTGGCTGGCGCGCTCGAACTCGTCGATCACGTCGGCCAGGGTCTCGTCGTCGGTGACGGTGAAGGTGCCCTCGTCGCGTTTCGCGTAACCGTCGCATTCGGACTCTTCGAGACCGGCCCAGAACCGTTGGAACCAAATGCGTTCCGCGGCCGCGGCGTGCTTGAGCAACGAGATCGGTGTGGTCAGCGAAGCGACGAGCCGGCGGCGGGCGTCGGCTTCGGAGAGGCCGCGCGCGGTCTCGATCAGGGCGTCGCGGTTGCGGTCGAGCAGGTCCTCGATGACCGCTCGTTCGGCGCCGTTGGTGATTCCGTGGGTGCTCATGGTCTTTCACTCCTTTTTGGACAGGGTTTTCGGGCAGGGCGAGGTGGGCTGCGTCCAGGAACTGGAACGAGGTGGAATTCCGACGCGGGCAGAAGGTGGACACCGCAGTCGAGATCAGTGGCTCCGGTGAAGGAGCGGACGCCGTGATCCTATGGCCTGATCGAGGCCGGGGTCAATCGGATCGCCGCGCACGTCGTGGCCACGGCCAGGAGCGCGGTGATCGCCAGGACAACCAGGAGCAGGCCGTCGGCGGAAGAAGGCGCCGCGAAGTAGGCACTGCCGAGGCCCGCGACCCCGATCACCTCGGCGAGCACGGGACCGGTGGCGTTCATGGCCGAGATCGCCGAAGCGAACCGGGGTTCCACCAGCGCGGTGACCTGGGCGATCAGCGGACTGTACGCGGCCGCGTGCCCGGCACCGGCGAACAACAACGGGAGAAAGCTGAACGGGTGCCCGACGAGCAGCACCACCAGGAGCACCCCGGCCGCGAAGACCAGTGGACCGGCGATCGGCATGGCGCGCTGCAGTCGTGGCGGGCAGCGGTGCCAGGTCAGGCTGAGCGCGCCGAAACCGAGGGCGTACGGAACGAACGTGAGCCCCGCCTGGAGTGGCGTGAAACCGAGTTCGCCCTGCAGGTGCAGGGTCAGCGTGAGCACAAAAACGGTGTAGCAACCCATGACGACGCAGCACGCGGCCAAACCCAGCTTCACCCCGGCCGGTTTCAACGCCGCGAGGTCGAAAACCGGGTGCCGTGCCGTGGATTCGTACCGGACGAAGACGGCCAGCAGCCCAGTGCCACAGGCGAGCACGATCCACGTCCAGACCGGCCACCCGTGCTCCTGACCGAAGATGAGCGGCAGGGTCAGCGCGGTCATGGCCCCGGTCAACAGCGCCACGCCGACAAGATCGAGGCGCGTCCGCCGATGGGGACGCGACTTCGGCAGCACCCGCGCACCGAGCACCAGCGCGAGCACGCCGATCGGGACGTTGATCAGGAAGACCGGCCGCCAGGAGAGGCCGAACAGGTCGATCCCGGCGACCAGCCCGCCGATCAGCTGGCCGAGCGCGACGCCGAGGGCGAGCACCATGCTGTAGACGCCGATCGCCCGGCGGCGCTCGCCACCTTCCCAGTGGCGGTGGATCAGCGAGAACACCTGCGGCATCAGCAACGCGGCGCCGGCGGCCTGGGCGACGCGGGCGAGCACCAGCATGGTCGGGTCGACGGCCAGCCCGCACAGCAGCGAGGCCGCGGTGAACCAGCCGAGGCCGAGCAGGAACGCGCGCCGGAAGCCGATGACGTCACCGATCCGCGCGCAGGTGACAAACAGGACGCCGGTGGTCAGCAGGTAGCTCGACACCAGCAGCTGGACCTCGGCGCCGCTGGCGGACAACCCGTCGCGGATCGTCTGCGCCGCCACGGACACGATCGACCCGTCCATGGACACCATGACCTGCCCGGTGAGCAGTACCGCCAGCATCGGACCTCGCACGCCGCCGAGCATCGGGCACGGGCGACCCGGCGGTCTTGCACGAATATGCGGAACTGTCGGCAGGCGACGGTAGGTTCCGCGGTGTGCGCGTGACGAGGCGGGTGGTGGAGGATCCGCATTTCGCGGTCCGCGTGGTCGAGTGCTCCGATGATCATGCTCGCTGGTCCGCACCGGAGTGGACGTCCGACGCCGAGGTGGTCCTGGTCCGGCGCGGGCGGTTCCGCGTGGACGCGCACGGTGGGCGCGTGACGGTGGACCCGACCACCGGGTACCTGCACCCGCCGGGGCGCGAGATCCGCTTCGCCCACCCCGCCGGTGGTGACGTGTGCACGTCGATCGCGCTGCCCGGTGAGGTGCTGACGGCCGGGGATCGGTCGCTGGCGGTCCGCGTGGACGCCCGGCTCGAACTGGCCCATCGGGTGCTCCTGCGCACCGGCGCGGACCCGGCCTTCGCCGGTGCCGAGGCCGTTGTGGACCTGCTGCGCCTCGCGCTTCGCCGTGAACCCGACGAGACTCCGGCACCGGGACGTCACGAACTCGCGGACCGCGCCAGGGAGGCGGTGCTCGCGGACGAGGACGGCGGCGGCCTGGTCGCGCTGGCCCACCGGCTGGAGACCTCGCCGTCCCATCTGAGCAGGACGTTCCGGCACCACGTGGGCATGACCGTCAGCCGGTACCGCAACCGGGTGCGGATCAGCTGCGCCCTGCAACGGATCGAGTCCGGCGAGACCGACCTCGCCGGACTCGCGTTCGCACTCGGCTTCAGCGACCAGGCCCATTTCACCCGGACCATGCGGCGCGAACTGGGCCACACCCCGGGCCGCGTCCGCGCCCTCCTCGGCTGACTCCGGAAAATGGGCGCCCGCCGCTTGCCAATGTTTCGTTGAAGTTTCACGGGGTCGCGTATAAGCTGATGCGTGCTCTGGGAGCGCTCCCATTTGGATCACCACCCCGCTTATCCCCGAGAATGGAGGCCCAACCATGCGTATGCGCAGCACCTCCGGGTCCACTAACAGACGGCGGAGCTTTCTCACGCTGATCATCGCCACGCTGGTCGGACTGTTCGTCTGGGTCCCGACGGCCTCGGCGCACGGCACCATCGTCGGTCCCGCCACCCGCGCCTACCAGTGCTGGCAGGACTGGGGCAGCCAGCACACGAACCCGGCCATGCAGCAGCAGGATCCCATGTGCTACCAGGCCTACCAGGCCAACGCCGACACCATGTGGAACTGGATGAGCGCGCTGCGGGACGGGCTCGGCGGCCAGTTCCAGGCCAAGACGCCCGACGGGCAGCTCTGCAGCAACGCCCTCACGCGCAACAACTCCCTGAACACCCCCGGGCCGTGGAAGGCCACCAACGTCGGCAGCAGCTTCCAGATGCACCTGTACGACCAGGCCAGCCACGGGGCCGACTTCATCCGGGTCTACGTCAGCAAGCAGGGGTTCAACCCGGCCACCCAGACCCTGGGCTGGGGCAACCTCGACCTCATCACGCAGACCGGGAAGTACCCGCCGGCCAAGGACATCAAGTTCAACGTCCAGACCTCCGGTTACACCGGGAACCACATCGTGTTCACCATCTGGCAGGCCTCGCACCTCGACCAGGCCTACATGTGGTGCAGCAGCGTCAACTTCGGCTGATCCACACCGGCCTTGACACCCGAGACCCCCGCGGCGGGAGGGGTCTCGGGTGCGCTCTTCGCGCTCAGGCGGCCATCGGGCGGACTCGCGGGACGATGCCTAGGCGGGCTGGACGGCGTCGAAGAACGGTTTCGCCGCCGCTTCCACCGTCGCCCGGCACTCCTCCATCGACGAGCCCGGCCCCATGGCGTCGAACGCGCCGATGCCGAGCACCGCGTTGCCGTCGCGGATGTGGAGTTCGCATTGCACGCCGGGCCGGACGGCCCCGATCGGCGTCACCGCGCTCCACCTGGCTTCTTCGCCGATTCCGATCGTCGAATGCTCGCCACCGCTCTCGGCGAAAGTGGCGAATTCCTTGCGCGCGCCATCGGCACCCGAGGCGCGGCTGCTCCCGGCGAAAACGATGAAATCCAGATAGACGGCGCGTGGGTCCTCGATGTCGGTGAGACTGCACGACCAGCCGTATTTCGGGGTCACCCCGGCGGGCAGTTCCATCGGCCTGCCCGCCGGCAGACCGGGCACGCGCTGCGCGACCGAAGCACACGCGGGCACCTTGTCCGCCGCGTATTTCTCCGGTGCGGCGTTGGTTTCGCTCCTGCCGAACACAAAAAAAGCGCCGACGCCGATTCCGGCGAACACCAGTACCGAGGCCGCCACGATCGCGATGATCAGGCCCGTGCTGGTCTTCTTCGGCGGCGCGTACCGCGGTTGTCCCCCTGGCTGCATCGGCCGAACCTACCGGCTGCCCCGGGCGCCCGCCGTTCGGCGTCCCGGGGCAGCTCTCGGCCGCGACTCAGCAGGTCAGCGTGATCTCGGCGCTCTTGCCGCCGTTGTAGCTGACGGCGTTGGTGTCCCAGCCGAACGTGTCGGTGTAGTAGGTGTGCGTACCACTGCCCGTGCAGACAAAACCGATCGTGTAGGTGGTCCGGAACGCGCCCTGCTGCCAGAACTTGTGCTCCGACACGACGTTTCCGTCCTGGTACAGCCGCACATTGCTCTCGGCTGCCTCCTGCGGGCCGAGCGCGCAGTCCCACAGGGCCGAGCCCGCGATCTGGTTGCCCACGACCGACGGCGTGTTGGGGCTGAAGACGCTGCAGCCACCGAGCACGCCCACCTCACCGGACGGAGCCGCGGCGGACGCGGGCGCACCGGCCACCGCGGTCAGTCCCAGTGCGACACCGGCGAACAGTGCGGCCTTGGTCGTTTTCGACGTTTTCGACATGGAATCATCTCCCCGACTTGATCATTTGCCTGTGCGGCCGCACTCTGCGTCACCGGTGTTGCGTCGTTATGGCGAATTCGATGTTTTCACTGGTCAGCGGCGCAACGCTGGTCTTCCGGCATCTTCCCGTCGACAAGGAAGCTCGTGGTCACGTTCAGCGCGCAGGCGTTCGTGCCGAGCACGTAACCGCCGTGCCCGCTGCCGTCGATGCTCAGCAACCGCGACCGGTTCTCGAACTTCTCCCGCATGATCTGCCCGCCGAGGAGCGGGGTGGACGCGTCGCGCTCGTTCTGCACGATCAGCACGTTCAGCGGCCCGTCGTCGTTGACCGCCACCGGCGGCTCGGCCGGTTCGTGCGGCCAGAAGGCGCAGGGCGTGATGTTGGCCATGGCCGCCCCGTAGAGCGGGTACCTTTCACGGTCCTCCGCCACGCCGCGCCGGTAGGTCTCGACGTCCTCGGGCCAGTCGACGTCGTTGCAGGTCACCGAAAGGAACACCGACTGGAAGTTGTCGGCCGGGTGCGGCTGGTCGGCGGGCGGCGGGGGCGTGGGCGCCGGGACGGCATGGCGCACCGACTGCCAGGTGCTCGCCGTCTTCCCGTACGACGCCTCATTGAAGAGGCCGCCGAAGGTGGTCAGCCGGAACAGGGAGCCGTCGAGCCCGTTCACCGGTTGCTTGTCGAGCTTCCCGGCGATTTCGAAGTAGGTCTCGCGCACTTCTTCCGGGGTGCGGCCCAGACCGTACGCCTCGTGCCGCTCCGCCACCCACTTCGCGAAGTCCGGAAAGGTCTCCTCCGTGCCCAGCCCGTACCGGCGCAGGCCATCGCGGTCGAGGAAGGGGGCGCCGATGTTGCTGTCGAGCACCACCCGGTCCGCGCGGTCCGGGAACATCGAGGCGTAGGCGGCCCCCAGCCCCGAACCGTAGGAGTAGCCGAGGTAGCTGGCCTTCTCTTCACCGAGTGCGGCCCGGGTGCGGTCCAGGTCGCGGGCGGTGTTCGCGGTGGTCAGGTGGCGCAGCCTGCCGTCCTTGTCGTTCTTCGCGCACTGCTCGGCCACCCCCTTGGCCACCTCCGCCTGCCTGAGCACGGCCGCGTCGTCGACCGGGTACGGCGGGAGGTTGCCCTGGTAGGGGCCCGCGGCGGTGAAACCGCAGCTCACCCGCGACGAGTGCCCGACGCCGCGGGTGTCCATGCCGATCAGGTCGTAGCTGTCGGTGACGCCGGAGGGCAGGCCCCTGGACAGCAGCAGCGTGGACAGCGTCAGCCCGGACCCCCCGGGACCGCCCGGGTTGAGCAGCAGCACGCCACGCCGTTTCTCCGGATTCGTACTGGCGTGCTTGGAAAGCATCAGGTCGATCTGGGTGCCTTCGGGATCGGCGTAGTCCAGCGGCACCTGGATGGTGGCGCACTCCAGCGGGTACGGCGCGGCCGCGGCCACGACGTCCTCCGGGCACGGGCCCCATTCCGCCGGCTTCGCGGACTCGGTGGCCATGGCGGGCGCGGCCAGCGAAGCGCTGAGCCCGACCACGGCCACCAAGGCCAGATTCCGGCCCGCGCGACGTTTTCGGTTCATGTCCATCTCCGAACCCCACCCCGTGCCCCTGGGGCAGGGTCAAGCGGAGCGCGTCCAGGTGACCGGCAACTCGTGGACACCGTAGATCCGCATGTTGGTCCGCAGCTTCACGTCCTTGGCGGGAATGGCCAGTTCCAGGTCGGGGAAGCGGCGCAGCAGCCCGGCGAACCCGGCGCGCATCTCGATGCGGGCCAGTTGCTGGCCGAGGCACTGGTGGATGCCGTGGCCGAAGGACAGGTGGCCGCGGGCCGAGCGGTGGACGTCGAGCGCGTCGGGGTTCTCGAAGCGGTTCGGGTCGCGGTTGGCGGCCAGAGTGGACACGACCACGGTCGAGCCCTCGGGAATGGTCTCCCCGCCCAGTTCGAGGTCCTCGGTGGCGTATCGGTAGATCGCGCCGATGTCCACAACGGACAGATAGCGCATGAGTTCCTCGACGGCGCCGGGCATCAGGTCCGGGTTCGCCCGCAGTTCGGCGAGCTGGTCGGGGTGCTCCAGCAGTGCGAAAGTGCCCAGCCCGAGCATGTTCGCGGTGGTCTCGTGCCCGGCGAGCAGCAGCAGGAACGCGATGCCGACCAGTTCCTCGATGCTCAGGTCCTCCTGGCGGGCCAGGTCGGACAGGATGTCCTCGTCCGGTGCGGCGCGCTTCCGCATGACCAGTTCGGCCAGGAAGCCGTTCAGCTGCCCGATGGCGTCCATCTTCTCTTCGAACGGCAGGCTGGTGTCCAGGAAGCGGCTCGAGTTGACCTGGAAGTTGTCGCGGTCGGAGTAGGGCACGCCGAGCAGTTCGCAGATCACCAGCGAGGGCACCGGCAGCGCGAACTCCTTGACCAGGTCGACCGGCGGGGTCAGCCGGGCCAGCTCGTCCAGTTGCCGCTCGGTGATCTCGGCGATGCGCTCCTCCAGTTCCTTCATCCGCTTGACGGTGAACGCGCCGGTGAGCTTGCGGCGCAGCCGCGTGTGGTCCGGCGGGTCCATCGCGATGAAGATGCCGGGCGCCTGGGGTGACGGCTCGGTGGTCGCGGGCATGCCGGGGATCTCGAACGGCTCGTGGAGCGGGCCGATGTCCTGCCGTGAGCTGAACCGGGTGTCCGCCAGCAGCTGCCGGGCCGCGTCGTAACCGGTGACCAGCCAGCCTTCGTGCCCGTCGGGAAAGATCATCGGGCTGACCGGGCGGGCCTCGCGCCGCCGGGTGATTTCGCTCGCCGGTGCGAAGGGCCCCGCATCGCGCTCCGTCGGGACACCGTGCGGGATGGAAGCCGTGTCGGTCATCGGATTTCCTCTCGTGGTGGGTTGCTGGAGCCACGATCACCGAGCGCGCGGACACCGGGCTGACACCGCGCTGACACGGCGTCCGGCCAGGTCAGCGCCGGTGGCGGGTGGGTGTCAGGGCTGGCGCCGAGGGTGCTCCCATGACAACTTCGGCGATCGCGGTTTCCGGACTGCGGAAGGTCTACCGGGACGAGGTCGTGCTCGGCGGCATCGACCTGGACGTTCCGGCCGGCACGGTCTTCGCCCTGCTCGGCCCGACCGGATCGGGCCGGACGACCACGGTGGACGTGCTGACCACAGTGGTGCGGCCGGACGGCGGCACGGCCAGGGTGGCCGGGCACGACCTCGTGACCGAGGCGGGCGCGGTGCGCGCGGCGATCGGCGTCACCGGCCGGTTCACAGCCGTGGACGAGCGGCGGACCGGCCAGGAGAACCTCCAGCTGACGGCGGACCTCAAGGGCGGGCCGGACCTGCTGGAGCGGTTGGACCTGGCAGGAGTGGCGAAGAAGCCGGTGTCGACCTACTCCGGGGGCATGCGCCGGAAGCTGGACCTGGCGATGGCGCTGGCCGGCAAGCCGCGCATTCTCTTCATGGACGAGCCGACGGCGGGACTGGACCCGCGCGGCCGCCACACCACGTGGGCGCTCGTCCGCGAACTGGTGGCCGACGGGATGACCGTTTTCCTCACCACCCAGCACCTCGACGAAGCCGAGCAACTCGCCGATCGGATCGCCGTGCTCGACCACGGCCGACTGGTCGCCGAGGGCACTCCCGGTGAACTCAAGCGCGGCCTTCCCGGACCGCACATCCGGCTCCGGTTCGCCACTGCCGCCCAATTCGGCGCGGGCGCGCGGATCTTTCCCGAGTCCACAAAGGACAGTGAAGCGCTGGCCCTGCGGGTGCCCGGCGACGGCGGCCCGCACGCGGTGCGGAACGTGCTCGACCGGCTCGACGAGTACGCGGTCAGCGCCGAGGAGCTTTCCGTGCACACTCCTGACCTCGAGGAGGTTTTTCTCGCACTGACGCCTGAACTCAGGAAGCCAGCGTGACCGCGACCAGCTGCTCCAAGTCCATCTTCGCGCCTTCACCGGCCACCTGCTCGAACCGCGCTTCGCCGAGTTGGTTCCGCGCGGCGTCCTCGATCCGGGGCAGGTCCGGGTGGGACCGGTCCCGCAGTCCGCGCACGGCGGCGCTCGCCCCGAGCAGCCGTGCCGCCTGCTCGTACTGCTCGCGGCGCAGTGCCAGCTCCGCGATGCCGATGAGCACCTGCGCGATCATCGGCGGGTACGTCCCCGCGGTCGCCACCTGCCAGGCCACCGCACGGTGTTCCCTGGCCTCGTCCAGCCCCTCGGCGAGGTAGCCCAGCAGGTCGTGCGTCCCCGCACGGACGTTCTCCGCCTTGTCGCCGAGCAAGGTCGTCGCGGCCTCGAGCTGCCGGTGTGCCTCTTCGGCTTCACCCCGCCACCGGGCGAGTTCGGCCTTCGACATGGCCAGCTCCACCAGCGCCTCCGGCCAGGTGACCCGTTCCGCGCGTCGTTCCGCCTCGGCGATGGCGGTCGCGCTGGCCTCCTTGTCGCCCAGCAGCCAGTACATCTGCGCCAGCCGCGACCGGATCCGGATGGTGTCCTCGATGGCACCGGCCTCGGTCACGACCGCGATCGCCTCCTCGAGGTAAGCGCACGCATCGGCGAACTCCCCGCGCGTGGCGGCACGATCCGCCAACTCGGTCAGTGCGAACGACATTCCCCACCGTTCGCCGAGTGCCCGGAACTCGGCGAGCGCCGTTTCGAGGTAGGCGTCCGCCTCCCGCCCGGCGTGGCCGAGCATGATCCGGGTCCGGCCGAGGTGCAGCCTGCCGAGCGCGCGTACCCAGGGGTCCTCGTCGTCCAGCAGCGGTTCCCACGCGGCCAGTGGCGAGGCCGGTTCCCGCAACAGGTGTTCCATCGGCACGACCAGCCCCACCGCCGGGTGACGGCGCTGAACCCGTTGACTGAGTTCGTAGACCTGGTGGGCCCATTCCTCCGCCTGGCGCTCGCCCGCCCCGCGCCCGGCGCTCGCGAAGCCCGCGATGAACGCGTACACGGTGGCACGGAACTCGTCGTCCACTTCGCCGGTCGTTTCCGCGGCCGCGGTGACCAGCTCGGTCATTTCCGTCTTGTGCCCGCTGAGCCACCAGTACCAGCCGGCAGCGGCCGCGAGCCGCATCGCCGCCTGCGCGTCGCCCGCGGCGAGCGCACCGCGCATCGCGGAGCTGATGTTGTCGTGCTCGGCGTCGAGCGTGGCGAGCCAGGTCAGCTGCTCGGCGCGCCGAAGCAGGGGGTCCGCGGTCTCGGCGAGTTCGGTGAAGTAGGCGAGGTGCGCGAGGCGCGCCAGTTCGGTCTGCCCCGCTTCGGCGAGGCGGTCGGCGGCGTACTCCTTGATCGTGCCGAGCATCCGGTAGCGCGGTGCGCTGTCGCCTTCGGCCACCAGCAGCGACTTCTCGGTCAGCGCGGTGAGCAGGTCGAGCACGTCTTCCGGGGCGACGACATCGCTGGAACAGACCCGTTCGGCGGCTTCCAGGCTCGCCCCGCCCGAGAACACCGAGAGCCGGCACAGGACCACACGCTCGGCCTCGCTCAGCAGCTCCCAGCTCCAGTCGACCATCGCGCGCAGCGTCCGGTGCCGCGGCAACGCGGTGCGGCTACCGCCGGTCAGCAGGCGGAACCGGTCGTCGAGCCGGTTGGCGAGCTGGTCGATGGACATGGTGCGCAACCGGGCCGCGGCCAGCTCGATCGCCAGCGGCATCCCGTCCAGTGCCCGGCAGACGCGCTCCATCGTGGCCAGCGTGCTCGCGTCGGCGGCGAGGTCCTTGCGCACCGCGCTCGCCCGGTCCCGCAGCAACCGGACGGCGGGGGAGGCCTCGATCTCGGCCGGACCGGCGTGCCGGTCCGGCAGGGCCAGCGGCACCACCTGCCACAGCGCCTCACCGGTGATGCCGAGCGGTTCCCGGCTCGTGGCCAGTATCCGCAGCCGGCGGCACTCCCCGAGCAGCCGGTGGGCGAGCGCCGCCGCGGCCTCGATCACGTGCTCGCAGTTGTCCAGCACCAGCAGCGCCTCGCGGTCGCGGATGGCGGCGATGAGCCGGTCCACCGGCTCCATGGCCGGTGCGTCGCCGTGCAGGGGATCGCGGAGACCGAACCCGGCGAGCGTCGCCTGCGCCACGTCACCGTCCGCGCCGATGGCCGCCAGCTCCACCAGCCAGGCACCGTCCGGCAGGTCGTCGAGCAGCGTGCGCGCGGCTTCCGTGGCCAGCCTGGTCTTTCCCGATCCGCCGGGACCGATCAGCGTGGTGAGCCGGTGTTCGGCGACGAGTTCGCGAACCGTGGCGACGTCGGATTCCTTGCCGACGAAGGAGGTCAGCTCGGCACGCAGGTTGGTCTTCCGGGTTTCCTCCCGGCGGCCCAGCTCTCCCCGCAGCAGCGCGACGTGGACCGCGGCCAGCTCCGGTGACGGGTCGACGCCGAGGGTGTCGGCCAGCGCTTCCCGCGTGCGCTGGTACACGAGCAGCGCCTCGGTGTCGCGCCCGGTGGCGACCAGCGCGCGCATCAACGCGGCGACGAGCCGCTCGCGCACCGGATGCGCGGCCACCAGATCGGTCAGCTCGGTGACCAGCTCGGCACCGCGGCCGCGGCCGACCTCCGCGTCGAACCGGTCCTCCAGTGCGCTCAGGCGCAGCCCGTCGAGCCGGGTGACCGCCGCCTCGAAGGCTTCGCTGTCCTGCAAGCCGACGTCCTGCATGGCCGCGCCGCGCCACAGGTCGAGCGCCTCGCGCAGCAGCCGTGGGTCCCCGCTGTCGCGGGCCTGGCCGAGGAGGCGCTCGAACCGCACGGCGTCGACGGCGTCCGGTGCCACCACCAGCCGGTAGCCGTGGGGCTGCCCGTCGACCGTGCCTTCCGGCAGCACCTTCCGCAGCCGGGAAACCAGGCGCTGCAAGGCGTTCGCCGCGTCGGACGGCGGGCGCTCGCCCCAGATCCAGTCGATCAGCCGTGCCTTGGGCACCACCTGTCCGGGTTCCAGCGCGAGGGCGATCAACAACCCCCGCAACCGGGCGCCGGGGACGTCGGCGAAGCTGTTGTCGCCCGTCCGCACCTCGAACGGTCCCAGCATCGCGATCTGCACGCCGCCGATCCTGCCATGACCACGGGGTGTGCCTGTTGTCAGCGACCTGGAGTGAGTGATCCGCCCGTGTCCCACATCGCGATGGTGGGCATTCCCGCCGTCAGCCACGTCCTGCCCGGCCTCGAGATCATCCGCGAGCTGGTGGCGCGCGGCCACCGGGTGACCTACGCGAACGACCCGGCGGTCGCCGGGCTGATCGAGCCGACCGGCGCGGAACTGGTGCACTGCACCTCCGTGCTGCCGGTGGCCGACAACAACTGGCCCGACGACCCCATCGCCGCGATGGGCCTGTTCCTCGACAACGCCGTGCAGGCGTTGCCGCGGTTGCGTGCGGCCTACGACGACGACCCGGCGGACCTGTACCTGTACGACATCGGCGCCTACGCCGGGCGCGCACTCGCCGAAATCCAGGGGAGGACGGTGTTGCAGCTGTCTCCGACCTTTGTCGCCTGGGAAGGCTACGAGCAGGATGTCGCGGCTCAGCTGAAGCAACTGCCCGGCGCCGACGAGCACTACGCGAAGTTCGCCCGCTGGCTCGCGGACTGCGGGGCGTCCACCACCGACGTCGACGCGTTCTCCGGGCCTCCCGGGCGGGCGCTGGCGTTGATCACCCGGGCGATGCAGCCGAACGCGGACCGGGTCGACACCGACGTCGTGACCTTCGTCGGCCCCTGCTTCGACGCACGCGCGGAGGTGGAGAAGTGGACGCGTCCGGCGGGGGCGGACAAGATCCTGCTGATCTCGCTGGGCTCGGCGTACACCCGTCAGCCGGAGTTCTACCGCCAGTGCTTGGCCGCCTTCGGTGACCTGCCGGACTGGCACGTCGTGCTCCAGATCGGCAAGTACGTCGATCCGGCCGAACTCGGGGACGTCCCGGCCAACGTCGAGGTGCACTCGTGGGTCCCGCAGCGGGCGATCCTGGCGGAGGCCGACGCCTTCGTCACGCACGCGGGCATGGGCGGCTGCGGTGAGGGACTGCTGGCCGGCGTGCCGATGATCGCCGTGCCACAGGGTGCCGAACAGTTCATGAACGCCGACCGGCTGGTGGCACTGGGCGTGGCCCGCCGCATCGACACCGCGGAAGCCACCGCCTCGGTCCTGCGGACAGCCCTCGAGGACCTGGTCACCGACGAGGCGGTGGCGCGCCGCTCGGCCCGGCTGCGTGCCGAGGCCCTCGCCGAGGGTGGGACCGCGCGGGCCGCCGACCTCGTCGAAGAGATGCTGGCCTGACCGACGAACGAGGGTGGACATTCACCGGATCCACCGGTACCACAAGAACTCGTGACCACATATGCGCGGCGCGTGTCCGGCAGCCTGCTCGCCTTCCTGTTGCTCGCGGTGCTGGGCACCGCGGGGCCCGCGTCCGGCGCGGCCAATCTCACCGTGATGAGCTTCAACATCTGGCACCAGGGATCGCACGGCGGGATCGGCGTGGTGGTGGACCGGATCCGCGCGTCGGGCGCGAACGTGGTGGCGTTGTCCGAGACCGGCGGCGGGGCCACCGAAGCGATCGCGGACGCGCTGGGCTGGCAGCACACCGAGCCGGGCTGGGACATCGACGTGATCAGCGCGCTGCCCATCGAGGACACCGACTGGAAGTCCTGGAGCGACACCGGTGCGCGGGCGATCGCCGCCAAGATCGCCGGGGTGTGGGTCTACTCGATCCACCTCGACTACACCAAGTACGGCCCGTACAACGCGTGCTTCGACAGGGACAGCGTCAGCACGATCCTCGCCGACGAGTCGAACCGCCGTCGTCAGGCCGAGCAGATCGCCGAGTGGACCGGCAGCAGCCCCGGCATCGTCGCCGGTGACCTCAACAGCCCGTCCCACCAGGATTGGACCGCGGCCGCCGCGGCGTCGCACTGCGGGTACACAGTGGACTGGCCGACCACCAGGGCGTTCACCGACCGCGGCTTCACCGACTCGTTCCGCCGGTTGCGGCCGGACCCGGTGGCCGAGCCGGGCAACACCTGGTCGCCGGTGGTCAAGGACAACGAAGGCAGGCCGGAACCGCAGGACCGGATCGACTACGTCTTCTACCGCGGCGGTTCGATCACGCCCACCGGCACCCGGACCTTCGGCGGTGGTGACGGCTGGCCGTCGGACCACCTCGCCGTGGTCTCCAGCTTCACGGTTTGAGGCTTTCCCGCGCAGTACCGGGACCTTCGCTGGAAAAGTCTCCACCGAGGTTTCAGCGATACAGTTCAAGGGCATGGAGATCGAACTCAGCAAGGCCGAGCTGCGTGAGGTCACGCGCTTCGCGGTGGCCTGCGCGGAGCCCGCGTTGCCCGTCTTCGAAAGCGTGCGTCCCGACGACCGGCGCCCGCGCGAGGCGGTCGATTCCGCGCGGGCGTTCGCGGAAGGAGCCGAGCGGACGAAGGCGATCCGCGACTGCGCGTGGGCGGCACACCGCGCGTACCAGGAGACGCGTGATGCCGGACAGCTCGCGGCGAGCGATGCCGCCCGCGCCGCCGTCGCCACGGCCAGCGCGGCTTTCCTGCACCCGCTGGCAAAAGCCACGCAGGTACTGCACATCCTCGGCTCCGCCGCGCACACCGCCCGAGCCCTCGAACTGGCCGCCGACGATCCCCGCGTCGGCGACGAATACCTTGACACCGCAAGGAAAATGGCCACTCCGACCTTGGTCGGCGTGCTGTCGCGGTATCCAGCCGCGCCCAGCGGTCGCGGCCGAGCGGGCGAACTGGCGCGAAGCCTCGACGCGGCTTTGCGGAAGTCGTCAGCCGATCGGTGACCCGGCGCGGCGGAAGGCGCCAGGGGTCACGCCGTACACGCGCTGGAACCAGCGGCTCAGGTGCGCCTGGTCGGCGAAGCCGGTGGCCGACGCGGCATCGGCGGGCGTGGCACCGGAGCGGAGCAGGGAACGCGCGTGCCGCAAGCGAAGTTGCCGTTGGTAGGCGCTGGGTGCGAAGCCGAATTCCGCGTGGAACGCGCGGTACAGCGCGAATCGGCTGCAGCCCGCGGCTTCGGCCAGTTCCGTCGCCGGGATCGGGGCCGGGTACCGCTCGTCCAGCAGCGCCCTGGCGCGGTGGGCCGCCTGGTGGTGGGCGCGGTCGGTCGGGGTCCGTGGCCGCGCCGGGGGAGTGGCGGCGCCGCGGCGGGCCATGGCGGTGACCGCGGCGGTCAGGCGCTCGTCGCGCACCAGCGGGTCCGCGTTGCCCGCCAGCGCGGCGTGCAGCCGGGCGAGCGCGCCGGCCAGCGCCGCGTCGTCCAGCACCGGGCGCGGGAACAGTGGCAGGGCACCTGGCCGCCCGGTGGCGTCGGTGATCACCTCGCGGACCACGGACGGGCCGAGGTGCACGATGCGGTACTGGTAGCCCGACTCGGCGGCGGCCCGGCCGTCGTGCACCTCGTCCGGGTTGAACGCCATCACCATGCCCGCCCCGCTGGTGTGCGCGCCGCCCCGGCAGCTGAACCGCTGGGCGCCGACGTCGGTGATGCCGAACGAGTAGGTGTCGTGGCTGTGCGGCGGGTAGACGTGGTCGAAGAAGTGGGCGTGCATCGCCTCCACCGGGCGGTCACCGTCCCGCCAGTACCGCACCCATCCACCGGCCGCCATGATCGCATTATCGGCCGCGCACGAGCGTTCAAGACCCGGGGGTGCGGCGGCTGCGATGGTCGGTCCATGCCGAGGAGCAGCCCTTATCTCCTGCTGTCGATCACCATGGTGCTGTGGGGCACCGCCTTCTCCAGTTCCAAGTCCGTGGTCGGGCAGGTGCCGCACTCCGTGGCCGCCCTGCTCCGCTTCGGCGGGGCCGCGCTGGCGCTGCTGGTGGCGCTGAAGCTGTTCGGCGGCCGCCCAGCGAAGTCCCGGACCGGCTGGCGGGCCCCGGCGGCCGGAATTTTGGGCGTTTTCGCCTACAACGGGTTCTTTTTCTGGGGTCTTTCGCTCGCGCCTTCCCTGGACGCGGGCATTCTCATCCCCGTGATGAGCCCGGTGCTCACCAGTCTGTTCCTGCTGGTCACCCGCCGCGAACGGGCGTCGACGCTGCGATTGGCGGGACTCGCGCTGGGGCTGGCCGGTGCCGTGGTGTTCTTCTTCGGCGCCGGTGGCGACGTGGGCGGGCACCCTTCGCGGCTCGCCGGGGACGCGTTGTTCCTGCTCAGCGCGGCCTGCTGGGCGGCGTACACGCTGATCGGGCCCCGCGTGCTGGCCGACGTCGACCCGTTGCGCGCCACCACCTACGCCACCTGCGCGGGAGCTGTGCTGCTCGGCCTGCTCGCCGTGCCCGATTTGCCCGGAGTGGTGTGGTCGGAGCTGCCGCCGAGCCTCTGGCTGCACGTGCTCTACCTGGCGGTCGGCGGCTCGGCCGTGGCGAACCTCCTGTACTACCGGGGTGTCGGCGCCGTGGGGCCAGCTTCCGCTTCGCTGATGATGTTCGCCGTTCCGGTGGTCAATGCCGTGTGCGGCTTCGTTTTCCTCGGCGAATCCCTGGGTGCCGTGCAGGCTGTCGGCGCGCTGGTGCTGCTGTCCGGTGCCGTGCTCGCCGCGGTGCACGGACGCCTGGCCCGGCGGCCGGTGGTCGCTGCCTCCACAGTGGACACAGTGGACACTGCGGACGATCGCTGACCTTCTGACGACGATTTACCGACTATCGGCCGTGGTAAGGCATTCACCCACGATGATAGTTCTCGGAGGGACAGGTTCTCGATCCAGCAAGGAGAGACCATGCTGCTCCGCCGTTCCGTGCAAGTCTTCACCGCCGCGGTGGCACTTTCGGTACCGCTGATCGCCGCCCCGGCCGCGCTGGCCGAGGACGTCCGGCCGGCCGCGGTCACCATCACCTACGACGACAGCCAGGCCAGCGAGTACACCGAGGCCATCACCGCCGGTATCGCGGTCTGGAACGAACACCTGGAGAACGTGCAGATCGACAAGGTGGAGGCGGGCGGGAAGGCGGACGTCACGTTCGTCGCCGACCCGGGCTGGCCGCGGGCCGAGCTGGGCCCGGCCATGCCGGGGGACGACCTCACCATCTGGTTCGGCAAGGAAGCCGTCGACGACGGGTACAACCTGACCCGGATCGCCTCCCACGAGTTCGGGCACAGCCTCGGCCTGCCCGACGTGAAGCCGGGCCCGTGCTCGAGCCTGATGTCCGGCAGCACCGGCGGGGTGGACTGCGACAACGCGGTGCCCAACGCCGAGGAGATCGCCGCGGCCGAGGAGAACTACGCCGGTGGGCTCAAGCCCGCCGACCGCGAGGCCGAGGTCGTGGTGGTCGGCTGAAGTCCGTTGTGGACGAATGAGCAAGGAGCGCGGCGCGGGACCCGGTGCGGTCCCGCGCCGCGCTCGCTTGGCCGTGGTTCGTACCCCCAGTACGAACCGGCCCCCCTCGGACCCTGATTCTATGTCAGCCGACATAGAATCAGATGGCGGGCACAGGCGCTAGCCTGTGGCGCGAATGGTCAGCCAGGTCACGAGGAGCACGATGCCCAGCCGCCGCGCGGAGACCAGCCAGGAGAGCCGGAGGCTGCTGATCGAGGCGGCCGCGACCGCCTTCGCGAACCGGGGCTACCGGCAGACCACGGTGGCCGACATCGCCGATCTCGCCGGCATCAGCCGCGGCTCCATCCCGTGGCACTTCGGCAACAAGGAGGGGCTGCTGCTCGCGGTGGTGGAGCACGCGTTCGACCTGGTCGCCCGCAACACCGCCGAACCGCGGCGACCCGGCCCGGACGGGCTGCGCGACCTGACCGACCAGAGCGCGGCGTTCGTGCGGCAGCCGATCACCAAGCTGATGATCAGCCTGCTCGGCGATGCGATGGACCAGGAGTCGCCGGTGCACGACCGCTACGTGGAGCTGCACCGCGCGATGCGGGCCCACATCGCGGCCTGGGCGGAGCAGCCGTACGAGGGCTACCGGCTGCCCGACGGCGTCACCCCCGAAGACATCGGACTGGTGGTGCTCGGCGCCACGATGGGCATCCACCAGCAGTGGCGGCTGGCCCCGGACCGGGTCGACCTCGACCGCGCCTTCGACACCCTCCGCCGCCTGCTCCTGGCGTCGTTCCAGCGCCAGGAGCCCTGACATCAACCGGCGGACAGCTGGTCCCACCGCCACAGTGAAGGGGGCCGCCCGCCCTTGGGCAGGGCGGCCGCGTGCTCGGCCGTCCGCCGCAGGCCGGGGACGCGTTCCATGGTCCGGCCGAGATTGGCCGGGTACGGGCGTTCCCCGGTCAGCGCCTCGGTCGCGTCCAGCGCCTGCGCCGTGGTGAACCCGTTCCCCATCAGCCCCGCGGTGAACTCGACGTTGCGCCACAACCGGTCCGCGAGCAGCGGACGGCAGTCCGCCACGATCCGGTTGTGGTCGAAGGCCAGCGGGGGCACCGAATCCAGCGGGCACCACCGGACGCCATCGCCAGGAGACGTGGCGGTCGCCCACAACGCGATGGACAGGGTCGGGCCGCGCGGGTCGCGGGACGGTTCGTCGAAGGTGGTCAGCTGGCCCGTGCCGGACAGCGCCTCCGACGGCAGGCCCAGCTTGGTGACCACCGCCCTCGTCCCCGCCTCCCGCAACCGTTCCCCGAGCCCGAGCAGCACCCCGGGCAGCGCGAGTTCGCCCTGGAACGGTTCGGCTGCCCGCGGCGCGACCCCCAGCAGCACGGTCCGCTCGCCGGGGTCGAACCGCACGACCAGCACATCCACGGACACCGGCGTCGACTCGATCACACACCGATTGTGACCGGCGTCCGGTAGTCCGCGCGGTCCGGCCCGTACCCGGTGACCGCGACCGGCAGCCGGGTGCCGAACCAGGCCAGCGGGTCGTCCAGTTCGACGGCGGGTGTGCCGTGTTCGAGCACCACACGCGGCCGGTCGGCGTCGAGATGGGTCACCGCGAGCGCGTCGACGCCGTCGCAGGCCGCGATCGCGTAGTCCAGCAGCGTCGCGTCGAGATGCCCCGCGCGCCAAGCGCCCTGGTACTTCCCGGTGCCGTTGTGGCGTTCGGGGAATCGGGCGAGCACGGCCGGATCCTCGGTCGGGAACGGCCCCGCGCCGTGCCGCGTGTGGTAGGTCCGCACGACGCCCAGCACGGTGTGCGGGCGACCGGCCAGCAGTTCACGTGCGTTGTGCGGGGTGGTGGTCGACCAGGTCGTGTGCGGGTGGAACCCGTGGTGCTCGTCGAGGAGAACCCCCTGCGCTCCCTCGAAAACCACCCGGCCGCGGTCGGCCAGCCGCGCGGTCTCGCCGCTGTCCGTGGTGCGCACGGCGTCGGCGAAATCGCGGTACAGCGACACCAGTTCGTCCACGCTGTGCGGTGGCGTGGCGAGTGGCGCGTAGAACCGGGCGAGCGCGTCGAGCTTGCGCCGCAGCACGGACGGCCGCGCGCAGTCGGCGACAGTGGGCGCGTCAACCGGTTCTCGCAGCGAGTACCAGACGGTCTCGCCGATGCCCTTCCCGCACGAGCCGTGCCGCTGATCCCCGCGTGCGTCCTCGCGGGCCCGGTTGGCATAGATGTGGAACGGCGTGGTGAGCAGCGCCCGGCCGTCAACGCTCAGCAGCGTGAACGGGTCGCGCACCCCGGCGGCTTCGAGCTGCCTCGCTTCGGTGGCCAGCGCGAACGGCTCGACCAGGACGAACCGCGAGAGGTGGGTGGGCACCCCGGCGAAGGTGCCCGCCCCGAACTGGCTGAACGTGTGGTGCCGCCCCTCGGCGACCACGTTGTGCGCGGCCTGCGCGCCGCCGTTGAACCGGATGACCGCGGTGGTGGGCCGGGCGGCGCACAGTGCGTCGACCACGGCCCCCTTGCCCTCGTCGCCGAACCCGAGCCCGACCACCACCACGTGCCCGTCGAGATTCACCGCAGCACCACGTCGTCGGGGCCACCGGCGTCCGGCACCGCCGAGGTGACCACCGAGCGCGCGCCCAGCCTGGTCAGCGCCTTGCCGACCGCCTCGCCCTCGGCGGCCGAGCCGACGTCGGCGAGATCGGCCAGCGCCTGGTCGACGTCGACCACCTGTTCCTCCAGCCCGATGGTGGCCGCGATCAGCTCGCACACCGCGCCCGGATCGTCGAGCTTGAGGAAGTTCTGGCCGAGCAGTCCGCTCCAGTGCTCACCGATCTCCGGGTCGTTGAAGTACGACGACTGGTTGGGCAGCACGTAGTAGACGTGCCACTTGCGCGCCAGTTCCCGGTACACCGACGCGGGATCGATGTCCTGGTGCACGTCGTCGCCGATGATCCGGCGCACGTGCTTCGCCCGCAGCGAGGGCTTGTTCAGCTCGTCGCCGATGATGAACAGGTAGCCCTTGCGGCCGCGCTTCTGCCACGCGTCGGTGACCACGTGCCGCGCCATGAAGTAGGCGGCCAGCTCGTACGACTCGCTCTTCTGCCCGCCGCCACCGCCTTCGAGAAAGATGGTGCGCAGCTGCTCGTCCATCCGGTTGTCCGACTCGAACTGCCCGACCTGCAACGGAACCCGGTCGCTGTCAGCGTCCCCGATGGCGCCGAAGAGCACCTGCGGATCGGCCAGGTAACCGCGCCGCTTGACCAGCCCGTGCAGCTTGCCGAGCTTGCCCTGCATGATCCGCGGCACGCGGCGCATCGAGCCGGTGACGTCGAACAACACGGCGATCGGCGTCGAGTCGTCGTGGTCGGCCGAATCGCGGCACTCCCGGATGACGTTCTTCGGGTCGAGCGCGGGTGCGACCTTCCATTCGCGCGCCGGCCGTCCGCGAAGGTCGGCGGTGTAGCCGAAATCGTCCTGGCCCTTGGCCGCGCGGAAGGTTTTCGCGGCGGCGTAGGCGTTGTCGTCCCAGTGTCCGTATCCCATGGTCAGGCTCCTGTCTCGGGAATGGTGAAGGGTCTGAAGGTGCGCGGGCCGTACAGCTCGCCGAGCAGTTCGTCGTACTCGTCGAGCAGGTCGGCGGCGTCGGGCCGCTGTGCCGGGGCGTCCTGGGTGCACCAGGTGGCGAACGTGCGCTGCCGGTTTTCGCCCGGTGCCAGCAGGTCCGCCATCATCGTGTGGAGCATGTGCACGTCGGTGGCGGCGGTCACCGGTTGTCCTTTGTGGACTTCCGGCGGGTAGTCGGCGGAGTTGTCCACCGCCACGGGGAGTTCGCCGTCGCCGACGGCGAACGACCAGCCGACGAGCACGATCCCGTGTTGTTCCGGGTGGACCAGCACGTTGTCCGGGGTGATGTGCCCGTGGACGACACCCGCGCGGTGCGCGCCCGCCACGGCACGCAGCAGGCGGCGGTGCATCCAGGCGTAGTCACGCCCGTCGAGGCCGCCGGGAAAGGCCTTCCGGATGTCGGCGAGCGTGGTGAACCCGTCGATGAGCGGGTCGAGCACGGTGAACGCGCGATCGCCGCGGGCCACCGGGCCCGAGGTGTCGATCAGGCGCGGGTAGTACGGCCGCAGCCAGCGGTGCCGCTCGGTCAGGTCGTCGAGCGCGCGCAACGCGGTCCACTCGGCGTGGAGCAGCGGGTTGAGCGCCGGGTCGCGGACGAGCTTGACCAGGTGCGGGCCGGTGGTGCGGTAGGTGGTGGCGATGCTGCCGATCGCGTGCGGCCCGGTCAGGGTGTAGCTCGAGGTCGCCGTGGTGACCGTTTGGCGCCGGGGTCGTTTCCAGTCGTCGTAGAGGCGGTTGAGCGTGGCGGCGGCCCGGTGGGCGCGTTCGTCGCCGGGGTTCCGGTCGGGGTGGAGCGCGGTCGCCAGCTCGCGGTAACGGCGTCGCGCGACCGCGGGATCGGCGTCGAACAACGCGGTGGCGTTGTCCGCCTTCTCGATCATCGCGATGGCGTCGTCCCTGGTGAGCATAGTTTGAGTCTATAAGACTCTTACCTCGGATGGCAAGCGGTGTCCGGTCGGCGGGGTCGGCTCCGACGTCTCGGGTGCGGCGGCGCACCCTGGCGTCGCGAAGGTGGAAGGAACCGGATGAAATATTTGCTCTTGGTGTACGGCACGCAGCGGGACCTCGACGAGAAGCCCGACGCGACGGCCTTCCTGGACGAGTTCAACCGCGAGTTGCGCGAGTCCGGGGAGTTCGTCGAGGCGCAGGGGCTCGACCAGCCCGCGCGGGCCCGGCGGATCGAGCGCGCGAACGGGGTGCCGGTGGTGACGGACGGGCCGTTCGCCGAGACCCAGGAGGTGCTGGCCGGGTACTGGCTGGTCGAGTGCGCCGGACTCGAACGGGCCACGGAGATCGCGGTGCGCCTCGGCGGCACGGTCGACGTGCGGGCGCTCGACTGCGCCGCCGAACTCGACCTGGCCCCCGCCTGCCTGGCGATGGCCGAACTGATCATGGGCACCGCCGACGACCAGCTCGCGCTGCCGACCCCGTGTGCCGACTACACCGTGGCCGACCTCATCGAGCACCTCGACGGCGTGACGGGCGGGAGCGCCGGGATGGAAAGCGGCTGGCGCGTCCGTCTGGCCAGGCAGCTCACCGCGCTCCGGCGGACGTGGAGAGATCCGGCGGCGTGGGTGGGAACGGGCCGGCTGGACCTGCCGAACCGGACGTGGGGCCGGATCGTGCTGACCGAGCTGGTCGTGCACGGCTGGGACCTGGCCGTGGCCACCGGGCAGCCGTTCGACCCGGCCGCCGGGATCTTGCGCGCCTGCTACGACCACGTGGCCGAGTTCGTGCCCCGGGCACCGTTGCCGGAGTTGTGGGGACCGCCCGTCGAGGTGCCCGCCGGCGCCGCGCTGCTCGACCGGATCGTGGCTGTCACCGGCCGGAGCCCGGACTGGGGGCGGTGAGCGCGCCTAGCATGCTTGCCATGGACCTCACCATCCACACCACCGTGCTGCCGCACGAGGACCCGGACGCGTCACTGGCCTTCTACCGCGACACCCTCGGTTTCGAGGTTCGCAGTGACGTCGGGCAGGGCAAGATGCGCTGGATCACCGTCGGTCCGGCCGACCAGCCGGGCACCTCCATCCTGCTGGCGCCGCCCGCCGCCGATCCCGGCATCAGCGAGGAGGAGCGCGCCACCATCGCCCGGATGATGGCCAAGGGCACCTACGGCTGGATCCTGCTGGCCAGCCGGGATCTCGACGGGGTCTTCGAGAAGGTGAGCGCCGGGAACGCCGAGGTGGTCCAGGAGCCGGCCCAGCAGCCCTACGGTGTCCGCGACTGCGCGTTCCGCGATCCCGCCGGGAACCTGATCCGCATCCAGGAGGTCGCCTGAGCCGGTCAGGAATCGAGAAGCGCGTCCGCCGGGCCGGATCTAGCGTGAGCGCCATGGCAATCATCGACCACCTCACCTTGGACGTGCCCGACACCGCGGCCGCCAAGCAGTTCTACGCCACCGCCTTCGACCTGGACGAAAGCCGCTTGCGGCTGCGCGCCGGGGACGAGCCCAGCACCGGATTCCGCGGCTACACCTTGTCCCTCACGGTTTCCCAACCGTCCACTGTCGACAGTTTTGTCCAGTCCGCACTGGACGCGGGTGCCACCACCCTGAAGCCCGCCGAGAAGTCGCTCTGGGGTTACGGCGGTGTGGTCCAGGCGCCGGACGGGGCGATCTGGAAGGTCGCGACGTCGGCGAAGAAGGACACCGGCCCGGCCACGCGGCAGGTCGACGACCTGGTGCTCCTGCTGGGTGCCGAGGATGTCACCGCGAGCAAGCGGTTCTACGCCGACCACGGCGTGGCGGTGTCGAAGAGCTTCGGCCGCATGTACGTCGAGTTCGAGAGCGGGAAGGCCGTGAAGTTGGGGCTCTACCGGCGTCGCGCGCTCGCCAAGGCCGCCGGCGTCTCGCCGGAAGGCACCGGTTCACACCGGATCACCATCAGCGGCGACGCCGGCCCCTTCACCGACCCGGACGGCTTCACCTGGGAGAACACCCGTTGACCGCCCGAGACCTGGCGCAACGGCTGCGGGACACCCGCGCGAAGCTGGAGCACGACGTCGACCTGTGGGTCGCGACCTCGAGCCCGGACGGCGGGCCCCACCTCGTCCCCCTCTCGTACCGCTGGGACGGCGCGGCGTTCCTCGTCTCGACGCCGCGTGCCTCGGTGACCAGCCGCAACCTGCTGGCGGACGGCCGGGTCCGCCTCAGCCTCGGGCCGACGCGCGATGTCGTCATCGTCGACGGCATCGCCGAACCGGTCGGCATCGACTCGGAAACCGGTGACGAATTCGCCGCCAGAACCGGTTTCGACCCGCGTGGCCTCGAAACGCCCTACCAGTATTTCCTGGTCCGGCCGCGGCGAATCCAAGCCTGGCGTGAGGAGAACGAACTGGCCGGCCGGACCCTCATGCGTGACGGTCGCTGGCTGGGCTGACCTCGGCCGTCCACCCGGCCACCACCTCGACGTGCCGCAACCCGCCCGACTCCGCGATGTGGCGGAACCAGGACGCGCACTCGGGCACCGAATCCACGGTTCGCGCGGCTTCCTCCGCTTCGGCCCGGCTGCGCCAGAACACCACGTCCAGCCAGCCGCCGTCGTCCTGCTTGGTCAGGTAGGCCGCCAGGCAGCCGGGAAAGCTCCGCCGCAGGGCCGCCACCATCGCCGGGCGCTCGGCCACCAACCGGGCTTCGGCGCCCTCGTGGATCCTGAAGTGGGCCAGCTCGATCGTCGTCATGGCGGGAAAACTAGCCGCGACCACCGACAATCAGCGCCGGTCAGTCCGGTTTCCTGGCCAGCAGGTAGGCCTGCGGGACCCGTTCGAGCGGTGGCCGCGGTTGCCGCACCAACTGCGCTTCGAGCACCAGGCCCGCGTCGGTGAGCAGCTTCGTCACGCTGTCCGGTCGCAGGCGGTAGGCATCGACCGAGACGTCGTGGCCGTACGCGTGCGTGATGTGCCGATGCTCGTCGCCGACCTGGAAGGCCGTCAGCAGGCGCCCGCCCGGTGCCAGCACCCTGGCCAGTTCCGCGGCCACGTCCGGCAGTTGCTCCGGTGGGGTGTGGATGAGCGAGTACCAGGCCAGCGCGCCCGCCAGCGAGCCGTCGCCGAGGTCCAGCGCGCCCAGCGAACCCACCTCGAACCGCAGGTCGGGATGGGTCCGCCGGGCCACGGCGATCATGCCGGGGGACAGGTCGACGCCGAACACGTCCAGCCCCAGTGCCGCCAGGTGCCCGGTCAGGCGACCGGGGCCGCAGCCGAGGTCGCCGACCGGGCCCGCGGTGCCGACGAGTCCGGCGAAGGCGTCCAGCATCGCGCGGTCCCACGGATTGGCGTCGAGTTCGTCACGTAGCAGTTCGTCGTACGACTCCGCGACGGTGTCGTAGGCGATCCGCGTCTGGTCGGTCATGATCGCGATGCTAGCCCCGGCTCGGGGTCAGGCGAGGCACGTGAACTTGTACCTGGAGTAGGCGGCATTCGCGAGTTGCTGGTGGTACGCGGCCTGTTGCTTGTGGTACTCGGCCTTCTTCGTGTCGCCCGCCTGTGCTGCCTTCTTCGCGAGGGCCTGGTGGTCCTGGGCAGTCGCCTGGTGCATCTTGGCCTCCTGCAAGAGCCTGGCGCACTGGTCCACGGCGGCCATCGACGCGGGCTGGCCGACCGACGCTGATGCCGCGGGCGCCCCCAGGCCACCCGCGAGTCCGAGCGCCAGTACGGCGGCCGAGCCGGTGATGAGCTTCCTGATGGTCGACACGTGCTCTCCCCTCTGTGTTGGTCGTTCGGGCGGCATCGTGTCCCGGCCCGGTTTCATGCTGCTTTCCTTGGTGGACAAGGGGCTGTATTGCCGGATTCGCGCCGCCGGCGGCCGGCGGGCGGTCAGGTCCGGCACTTGTTGTACTGGTCGTAGGCGAGCTTCGCGGAGTACTGGGCCTGTTCGGCCTGCTTCTTGTGGTATTCGGCCCGCTTCTTGTCACCCGCGGCGGCGGCCTTCTTCGCCAAGGCCAGTTGCTTCTGAGCTTCCGCCTCGTAGTCCTTGGCCTTCTTCAGGTACTTGTCGCACACGCCCGCGCTCGACAGCACCGCGGCCTGCCCGGCCGGAGTCGCCGCGGCCACGGCGGGTGCGGCGAGCCCGCCCGCGAGCCCGAGCGCCAGTACGGCGGCCGAGCCGGTGATGAGCTTCCTGATGGTCGACACGTGCTCTCCCCTCTGTGTTGGTCGTTCGGGCGGCATCGTGTCCTGCCCCGGTTTCATGGCGCTTTCCTTGGTTGCCAGTAGCTGATACCGTCGGAAACAAATCTAACGATCGTTCAAGTTTCTATCTGGGGGTCCGCCCGACATGGCCAATCCCTACCGCGAGCTCTTCGCCGCCCGCGGCTCGCTGGCGTTCACCGCTGCCGCGCTGATCGCCAGGACCGCGGCGCCGATGACCGGTATCGGCCTCATCACCATGCTTTCGCAGCTCCGTGGCGACTACGGGCTGGCGGGCGCGGTGTCCGCCTGCTTCACGCTGTCGATGGCACTGCTCGGCCCGCAGATCTCCCGGCTCGTCGATCGCCGGGGGCAGAGCCGGGTGCTGCTGCCCGCTTGCGGGGTCAGCGTGGTTTCACTCGGCATTCTGTTGCTGTGCACCAGTTACGGCGCACCGGCCTGGTTGCTCTTTGTGTTCGCGGTACCGGCGGGCTGCCTGCCCAACATGGCCGCGACGGTCCGCGCGCGCTGGTCGCACCTCTACCGGGAGTCCGCGCGGCTGCACACCGCGTTTTCGTTCGAGTCCGTTGTGGACGAGATCACCTACGTCTTCGGTCCGGCGTTGTCGGTGGCGTTGTGCACCACGCTGTTCCCGCAGGCGGGGCCGCTCGTGGCCGCCGTGCTGCTCACCGTGGGCACGGTGCTGTTCACCGCCCAGCGCGCCACCGAACCACCCGCGCACGCCTCGGCTTCCGGTCCCGCCAGGTCGGTCATCCGCAATCCCGCCGTGGTGGTGCTGGTCCTCGTGCTGACCGCGGGCGGCACGATCGTCGGCACGGTGGACGTGGTGAGCATCGCCTTCGCCGAAGCGCAGGGGAACACGATGGCCGCCGGGGTGGTGGTTTCGGTGTACGCCATCGGATCCGCGGTGGCGGGCCTGGTGTTCGGCGGGCACAGGCCGACCGTGCCGCTGCCGCGCCTGCTGCTCTACGGCACGCTGGGCACGGCGCTCACCACGGTGCCGATGCTGCTGGTCACCAGCATCGCCGGACTGGCGACGACGGTGTTCTTCGCCGGGGTCTTCTTCGCGCCCAGCATGATCGTGATCATGACGCTGGTGGAGCGCATCGTGCCCGCCTCGGCGCTCACCGAGGGCATGACCTGGGCGGTCACCGGGCTGAACGCCGGTGTCGCACTGGGGGCCGCGGTGTCGGGCCAGGTAGTGGACGATTTCGGCGTGGCGGGCGGGTTCACCGTGGCGGTGGTCGCGGGCGGGGTCGCGCTGCTGGTCGTCCTGCTCGGTCACCGCTCGATCGCGGTCCGGTTACGCTGAACCGGACCAGCCGGGAGGTGTCAGTGTCGGACGGTCGCCGCATCAAGGGCGAGCGGCGCAAGCGGGAACTCGTCGAGGCCACGCTGCGCGTCGTGGCGCGTGACGGGGTGGCCGGGGTGAGCCACCGGACGGTTTCGAAGGAGGCCGGGCAGCCTGCCACCTCGGCCGCGTACTACTTCAGCAGCATCCGGGACCTGCTCACCGCGGCGTTGACGCGGTGCATGGACGAGGACGCCGAGCGCATGCACCGCCTGGCCGCTGCCGCGGACGGGGGCGCGGACAGCCTGCGGGGCCTGGCCGTGCTGATGGCCGAGGTGGTCCGCGGGCCGAGCAGCCTGCTCGCCGAGTACGAGCTGTACCTGCTGGCGGCCAAGGACGCCACGCTGCGGCTGCCCACCGAACGCTGGATGGCCGCGGTGGCGGACTTCGCCACCCGCTTCACCGACGACCCGGTGCGGGTCCAGGCCTTCGTCGGCCTGGTCGACGGTGTCATGTTGCAGGCCCTGCTGACCGACCACCCACCCACCGCCGCCGAATTCGAGGCGATACTCAGAACCGTCCTTCCCCAGGACGGCTGACCGCGCGGGCACTACTCCTTGTCTGACGCCGCATCGAGGTGGCGGCGGACCTCGGAAGCCTTGTGGGTGAGGCCGTAGCCGTCGTAGATGGCGGCTGCTTCGGTCCAGCAGCGGATGGCCTCGCCGACGTGACCGAGGCTGTACAGGGAGGCCGCGAGCACATCTGAAGGCGCGGCGATGGTTTCGTGCCGGTTGAGGTCGATGCCCCTGCCGATGGCGATGGCATCTCGGCACAGAGCGATCGCCTTTTTGTGTTCCCCCAAACCCTGCCAAGCCTCGGCAAGATGCGTCAGAGCCATCGATTCACCGCTGCGATCGCCGGTTTTCCGACGCAGGTGCAGTCCCCGCAATCCGTGGTCGAGCGCCTCGTGATACTCGCCGAGACCGGTGTGGGCGGCGCCGATATTGCCTTCCACGACCGCTTCCCATCGTCCGTTGTCGATGCCCCGGCTGAGTGGCAACGCCTCGTTGAGACACCGCAGGGCGTCATCGAACCGCTCCTGCCCGTGGAACAGCAGTCCTCGGTCGTTGAGCACCCACACCGACAACTCGTCGTTGTCCAGTTCGAGTACCAGCGCCGCGGCGCGGTCGAAGTCATCACGCGCCCGCTCCCAGAGGCGCAGGTTCAATGCCGCCTCCCCGCGCAATATCTGGAAATGCGCTTCGTAGGTTCGGTTGACAGTGCGCCGCGCGGCTATCAGTCCGACGTCCGCGGTGTCCAGCCACGCCTGCCAGCTGACCGTGGTGGCGATGAAACCGGACGCGTCGGCGAGCGGAATGGTGTGGTGGTCCAACTTGTGTTCGGCTGAATAGTGCAGTGCGGCGAGCACGTTCTCCCGTTCGCTGGTGAGCCAGTGCAGGGCGTACTCGACGTCGCCGAGCGCATGTGGGTGCGGCGGCTCCGCCACGACGATCCGGAGCCGCTGATGCATCGGGAAGAGGAGTTGGTCAGCGCACCTGACGGTGTGCGTGTACCAGGTCAGCACCGATTCGACGGCTTGGTGCCGATGACCGGCGGAGTCGAGTTGTCGAGCCCGCTCGGCGGCGTAGGTGCGGAGCAGGTCGTGGAATCGATATCGGCCCCCGGCGGTGGGCTCCACCAGGTGTGCGTCGGTGAGGGCGGTGAGCAGGGGCTTGGTGGCCGCGGGGGAGTGCTCGGCGATGGCTGCCGCCGCCGGCAGCGAGAAGTCGGGGCCCGGGTGCAAGCCCAAGCGCCGGAACAGTCGTGCCTGCTCCGGCGGCAGTTGCTGGTACGACCAGTCGAACACGGTGCGGATCGCGGCTCGTTCGTCGCCGCCCTGGCTCAGCACGTCGAGGCGGGAGCGGTCGTCGGCGAGTTCGGCGACGAGGTCCGCCACGGTGAGGTGAGGGTGGGCGGCTACGCGGCTTGCGGCGATCCTCAACGCCAGCGGCAACCGAGCGCACAGTTTGATCAGCTCGGCGACGGAGTCGCTTTCAGCGGCGGCGCGCTCGGGGCCGATGATGCCGGTGACCAGTCGGAGCGCTTCCTGCGGTGTGAGCAGGTCGAGGGTCAAGCGGTGAGCGGCGTCGGTGACGACGAGCCCGGTGAGGCTGTCGCGGCTGGTGACCAGGACCATGCAGCCGGCCGCACCGGGTAGAAGAGGCCGGATCTGGTCCGAGTGGTGGGCGTTGTCCAGCACGATCAGCATTCGCTTGCCTGCCAGGAGCGAGCGGAACAGCGCTGCGCGAGCCTCGACGTCGGCGGGGATCTTCCGTGGTGGGGTGTCCAGTGCGCGTAGAAAGCTGACGAGGACTTCTCCCGGGGCGGCGGGACTGCCGGGACCGTAACCGCGCAGGTTCATGTGCAGCGTCCCGTCGGGGAAATTGTCCTGGACGCGGTGAGCCCAGTGGACCGCGAGAGCGGTTTTGCCGATACCGCCGCTGCCGTCGACCGCGGTGATCACCACCGACTGCGCCTGTCCGTCCGGTGAGTCGGCGGTTCGGGGGAGAAGTGCATTGAGGGTTTCGAGGAGTTCGGCGCGGCCGGTGAAGTCGTGTACCGCCGGCGGCAGTTGCCGCGGCACGACCCGCTTCGGGTCCGTGAGGGTCGAAGTGGTGCCGGGCGGGTACGGGTGGTCGGGCAGGGTGATCCACCCCGTCGTGACGACTTCCTTCACCTCGACCGGGATCGAATGCCACGTTGACGGCGCGGCCCCTGGGGTGTGGCGCACCACGTCGTCGAAGAACCAGGACGAGGCGATGACCGCCAGCACTCCGGGGGAACTGGTGAGCGCCTCCTTCAACGGAGTGGCATCGCAGAGCCGGAACGTCAGCGTCAGGGACGAGGAGCTGACGCCGTGGTCGTCGTAGTGGACCTCCCCCGCGTGCAAGGCCAGCCGCAGCCGGATCCGCTGCTCGTCCGGATGCGTGGCGTTGTGCGTTCGCAAGCCCGTGACCAGTGCGGGTGGCAAAGCTTCGGCGAACACGGCTTTGTCCGCGTCTGCGGGGGCGAGAACGAACACCGCGTCGCCGCGATCTTCGTGGTAGCAGTTCTCCCACGGCACACCGGCAGCCGTGAACGCGGCTTGCATCACGCGGTAGAGCCCTTCGCGCACTGCTCGTTGATGTGGCTTGATGCGCTGTGGATCTCCGAAGCCCTCGACGTCGGCCACCACGATGGTGTGGTGACGTGTGCCCCGGTCCGGCATGGACGACCACTCCTCGTCACCGGTCTTCGGCACCACTGGAAGTTGGACCGGGTGGCACGAATGTAAGCAGCGCAGGCCGTTCGCACCAAACGTGCCAGGCTGCGTTATCGGATCGATCTGGCCAAGCCGCGCCGAGTTGGGTGCGGACGGCGTCCGGTGCGGTGCCCTTCTTCTCCGTCATGGTCGCGAAGCTGGACCCGGACACCGTGGCCAAGGTCGAGCTATCAGCGCTCCTTATGGTGGTCTTGGTGATTGCCGCCTACCGGGGGTGGTGATCGTGTGTTCTGATCTCGCAGCACGGGCGCGGTCGCGACGAAGCGGCCCGGCCTTCTGCGGGAGAGGACAGACACGTTGATTGTGTTGCACACGACAATCGCGATTGTCGTTGTGGTGCTGCTCATCCTGGTGACCAGGGTGGACCCGGTCATCGCACTCGTCGTCGGCTCGATCTATCTCGGGCTCACCGGCGGACTGGGTTTCGACGGCACCATCAAGGCCATTGCCGGGGGATTCGGCGAGATCATGGCCGAAGTCGGCTTGCTCATCGGTTTCGGCGTATTGCTGGGCTCATTGCTGCATTCCATGGGTGCGCTGCAGAAGCTGGTCGAAATGCTGATGCGCGGACTGGGACCGCGGAAGATCCCGCACGTGCTCGGCGTGGTGCTCAGCACCATTTTCCCGTCGATCTATGTGGACGTGCAATTGGTGCTCGCCGCCCCGCTGGCCCGCGCCGCCGCCCCGCGCATGGGCCGAAACGGGCTCGCCATGATGGGCGGTTCGCTGACCGCGGGCATCCTGGTCGGCTACGTCTTCGTGGTGCCGGGACTGGGCACCGTGGCCATCGCCGGCCTGCTCCACGTGCCGCTGGGCTCGATGCTGGTCTACGGCTTCGTGCTCGGCCCGCTCACCGTGATCCTCACCATGCTGGTCTACGGCTGGCTGCTCAAACGCGGTTTCTGGAACGCGGCCAAGGACGAGGTAGCCGACCCGGTCGCCGCTTACGCCACCGACAACACCGCCGCCGCTGACGGCGCCACCGCCGCCGCCGTCGATGCCGCCACCACTGCCACCACCGCCACCGACGCCACCGATGTCGATGCCGTCGCCGCAGTCGCTGGAGGTGCGGCGCCGGTGCGGCGCACGCCATCGCTTCCTGTGGCGTTGCTGCCGATCGTGGTGCCGTTGCTGCTCATCGCGACCGGAGCGATCACCGAGGCGGCCGGGGTCGAGTCCAGCCTGCTCGCCTTCCTCGGCGACCCGGTGTTCGCCCTGTTCACCGGGCTGCTCGGCGCCTACCTGCTGGCGCGCCGGGCCCTCGGCCGCGACCGGGTCGGCGAGTCGATGGCCAAGGGGTTCAACTCCACCGGCCAGATCCTGCTGATCACCGGCGTCGGCGGCTCGCTGGGCGCGGTCATCGGCAAAACCGGGCTGGAGGACGTGCTCGGCGGCTTCTTCTCCGCCGAGGCCGGGGTGCCGGTGGTGGTGACCATCCTGCTCGCCTGGCTGGTCGCGGCCGTGCTGCACCTGGCCATCGGCTCGATCTCGGTGGCCGCGATCACCGCCGCCGGGATACTGGCGCCGATCATGGGCGGGCTCGACGTGCCGCCCGCCGTGCTCGGCCTGGCGATCGGCTCCGGCGCGTTGTTCGCCCTGCACGTGAACAGCAATTTCTTCTGGATGTTCCAGACCATGCTCGGCGTGACCACCAGGGGCGCGTTGAAAGCGCTCACCTTCGTCACCGCACTGGCGTCGGTGGTTTCGCTCGTGCTCGTTTCGGCCCTCGGTTTTGTGGTGTGACCACCGGCAGGAAGAAGGATATGCAACCCCTCCGTGGAGTGACCGTTGTTTCGCTGGAGCAGGCCATCGCCGCTCCCTATGCCAGCCGCCACCTGGCTGATCTCGGTGCCAGGGTGATCAAGGTGGAACGGCCCGGCGTCGGCGATTTCGCACGCGCCTACGACACGCGCGTGAACGGCCTGAGTTCCCATTTCGTCTGGGTGAACCGAAACAAGGAATCGCTCACCCTGGACATCAAGAAACCACGCGGAAAAGAAATCCTGCGGCAATTGCTGGCCGACGCCGACGTGTTCATCCAGAACCTGGCGCCCGGTGCCGCGGCCCGTGCGGGACTCGGCGCCGAGGAGTTGCGGACGGCCCACCCGAGGCTGATCGTCTGCGACATCTCCGGCTACGGCACCCCGGGACCGTACGAGACGATGAAGGCCTACGACCTGCTGGTGCAGAGCGAAGCCGGGCTGCTGTCGGTCACCGGGAACGGCGAGGACATGGCCAAGGCGGGCATCTCGGTGTCCGACATCGCCGCGGGCATGTACGCCTACAGTTCGATCCTCGCCGCCCTGCTGGAACGCGGCCGGACCGGAAAGGGCGCACACCTCGACGTTTCCATGCTGGAGTCCACAGTGGAATGGATGGGCTTTCCGCTCTACTACGCCTACGACGGCGCACCGCCGCCCGTGCGCGCGGGCGCGGCGCACGCGACCATCTACCCCTACGGCCCCTTCGAAGCCGGGGACGGCGGGGTGGTGATGATGAGCATCCAGAACGAGCGCGAATGGCGTTCCTTCTGCGAGAAGTTCTTGGGACGCCCCGAAATCGCCGTCGACCCCGACTACGCGACCAACGCCGACCGCAACACCAATCGCGAGGCGCTGGGCGCGATCGTCTCCGCGCGGTTCGCCGAGCTGACCGCCGCCGAGGCGATGGACCTGCTCGCCGCGATCCCGGTCGCACACGCCAGGGTCAACTCGATGGCCGAGGTCTGGAACCACCCGCAGCTCGCCGCCCGCGGACGCTGGCACGAGGTCGGCACGCCGGCGGGCCCGGTCCCGTCGCTGTCCCTGCCCGGCCTGGTCACCGGCGAGCCCCGGATGGATCCCGTGCCGGAACTCGGCAGCCACACCCGTTCGATCCTCGCCGAGCTGGGGCTGAGCGAGGCGGACATCGACGGGCTGATCGAGGAAGGCGCGGTATGACCCTCACCACCGCGGTCAGCTGGCTGTTCGTGCCCGCGACCAGGCCGGAACGCTTCGCCAAGGCCACCGCCGGCGGTGCCGACGTGGTGATCATCGATCTTGAGGACGCCGTGGCCCCGGCCGACAAGGAGACCGCCCGCGCGGCGTTGCGGGAGCACTGGCCCGCGGACTCGCCAGTGCCTGTGGTGGTGCGGGTCAACGCCGTCGGCACCCCGGACTCCGCTGCGGACCTGGCGTTGTGCCGCGAACTGTCACCCGCTGCCGTGGTGCTGCCCAAGGCGGAGACGGCTCGCGACGTGCAGGCGGTCGGCGGGCCGGTGCTCCCGCTGATCGAGTCGGCGCGGGGCCTGGTGAACCTGGCCGAAATCGCCGCCGCCGAGCCGGTGGTCCGGTTGCTCTTCGGCAGCATCGATCTGGCGCTCGACCTGGCCGTGACCGAGGACGCGGCGCTCGATCCGTCACGCAGCGACCTCGTCCGCTGGTCGGTGGTGAGTTCGCTGCCCGCCCCGGTCGACGGGGTGAGCACGGCCATCCGCGACACCGACGCCGTCACCAGGGACGCCAAGCGGGCGAAGGGCTGGGGGTTCGGCGGCAAGCTGTGCATCCACCCGGTGCAGGTTCCGCTGGTCCACGCGGCTTTCGCGCCCTCGGCGGCCGAAGTGGACTGGGCCCGGCGGGTACTGGCGGCCGACCTCGGGGGCGCGGCGAGCCTGGACGGTGAGATGATCGATCGTCCGGTCGTCGAGCGGGCCCGGCGGATCGTCCGGGAGGCCGAACGCGCGTGAGGGAGGGCGGCAGCGTGGACATCGCCCATCTGCGCGACCTCATCGCCGTTGTCGAATCGGGCAGCCTGTCGCGCGCGGCCGGGCGGTTGCACGTGTCTCAACCCGCGATCAGCCAGCGGATGGCGCAGCTCGAGGCGCACCTCGGTGTGCGGTTGCTGGACCGGGGGCCGCGGGGCGTGGTGCCCACTTCGGCGGGGCGGGCGCTGTACCGCGACGCGCAGCAGCTGGTCCGGCAGTTCGACCGGCTGTCCGAGACCGCCGTCCACGGGCGGCACCACATCCACGGCCCGGTCGCGGTCGGCCTGCCGACCACGGTCGCGACGCCGTTGGCGGCGGCGTTGTTCTCCTGGACGAAGGCGCACCACCCCGGGATCCACCTGCAGTTGTTCGAGTCGATGAGCGGGTACATCCACGAACTGCTGCTGGTCGGCAGGCTGGACCTCGCGGCGGTCTACCCGGAGACCGACGCGCCGCGGCCGGGGGAGACGCCGCTGTACTCGGAGGAGCTGTACCTGATCGGCCAGCCGTCGCCGCGGCCACGGTCGGACGAGGAAGTGTCGCTGGCGGAGCTGCGGTCGGTGCCGCTGGTGACGCCCGGTGGCCGCAGCAACCTGCGCACGCTGATCGACCGCGCTTTCGCCGCGCACGGGCTGGTGCCGACCGTGGTCGCCGACGTGGAGTCGCTCGGCACGATGGTGCGGATAGCGGAAAGTGGGGAAGCATGCACGATCCTGCCGCGGTCGGTGGTCGCCGGGCACGGCCCGGACCTGGGGGTGCGGCGGATCACCGACCCCGCCCTGCGGCGGCACGTCGCGGTGCGCGCGTCCACGGAGCTGTACGAACCACGCGACTCGGTTGCCGCGGTTCGTCAGGGAATCGTCGAAGTGACCAGGAAACTCGCCTCCGACGGTCGCTGGCCGGGCATCGTTCCGTCCTCTGTGGACTGACGTGATGGCGCGGTTCATCCACCTCAACGGACCTTCCGGCGTCGGCAAGTCGACAACGGCTCAGCGGTACGTGGACGCGCACCCTGGCGTGCTCAACCTGGACATCGACCGGGTGGTGAGCCTGATCGGCGGGTGGCGGGACGATTTCCGGGCCGCGCTGCCCGCCGGGCGCGCGCTGGCCATCACCATGGCGGAAACCCACCTGCGCGCGGGGCACGACGTGGTGATGCCGCAGCTGGTCACCAAGGTGGAACAAGCCCAGCGCTTCGAGGCGGCGGCTGCCCGCGCCGGTGCGGAGTACGTCGAAGTCGCGCTGACCGTGGGGAAGCAGGAGCAGGCGGCGCGATTCCAGGGCCGGGCTTCGAGCAGCGACTGGGCCAGGCACATGGACGCCATCGTCACGCGCGACGGCGGGCCGGTCCTGCTGGGGCGAATCCACGACCACCTGACGGCTTACCTGGCCGAACGCCCGGACTGCGTTGTCGTCCCCACCGATGGCCTCGACGCGGAAGCGACCTACGCGGCCGTCGTCGGTGCGCTGTCAGGGCCGGACTAGGACGGAGAAGTAGATGGGGCGGCGGCCCGGGAGGAGCTCACGGTCCTGCTCGTCGACCATCTTCCAGTAGACGCGGCAGTCGACCGGGGCGGTGGGCGGGGCGCTGACGGTGACCGTCACCTGGACGTGCTGCTGCGGGGCGGTGTCGTTGATCGGAATGCGTTCCGGGGTGCGGCAGGCGTTGGCGGCCACGGGCACGTCGGTGCGCCGGAGGAACCGGTTGCGCCACTCGACGGTGCCGGTGTTCTTGATCTCCCACACCTTGACGAACTGCTCGCCGGGCTTGACCACGGTGTCGTCCGGAATGGTCACGTCGGCGACGAAGCTGCTCGAGTCACCCGGATAGGGCGGACCCGGCGGCGCGGCGGCCTCCTCGTGCCGCGGCACCAGCAGCACCACGACCACCACCACCGCGGCGACCAGCACCGCGGCCAACGGCACGACCACCCGCTTCGACCGCCACCACGTCACGCCCGTTCCGGTATCGGAACCCAACGCCGACACCGAGGCCGACTCCGCCTCTGGCACAGGAAGCGACTCCACGGCGGCGGACTCAGAGGTCGGGGACGAGAGCGCGAGGTGCACCCCCAGCCATCGGGCGCGCCACTCCTCCTCATCGCCGTCGCAGGCGCGGACGAACTCGCGCACGGTCTCCCAAGGCTGCAGCCGACGGCCGGTGACGGTCAGGTGCAGTGTCGCGTGCGAGACCGCGCCGGACTTGGCCGCCATCTTCCGGAACGACGGTTCCCCGGCTCGCGCCCGCAGTTCCCGCAGCCCGGCCATGAACGATTCCAGCTCGGGCGCCCGTTCTCCCGCTTGCAGTCTCGGCACGCTCCCCTCGCGGTCGTGTCAGATGGACACGACTTCCTGTCACTCTCCGCGACCGCGCAACTATACCGCGAACACCCCCGCCGATGCCGTGCTGACCAGGGAAATCGGGCCCAATGACCACTGTCAGACGCTGTCAACCTGCGGCTTCTGACGTCAGAGGTTCGGTCCAGGTGCTTCCGGACACGCACTCGTCCGGGCCAGTGTCGAACACACGTTGTTCGCAGGGAGCAGCATCGAGTGAAGGAGCAGACATGCGCAAGGTGGCAACCGCCGCGATGTTCACCGCCCTTTCCGCGGCCGCGCTCACCGGCACGATCGGGCAGACCGCGGTAGCCGCCCCGGCGGTGAACATGGAGGCCGTGGTCAAGGCGGCGATGTGGGACCCGTACAAGCCGGACCAGTCGATCACGCCGGGTTCCGGCGACAGCGTCAAGGTGGTCGAGGAGGCGCTGGCGGCGAAGAACCTGCTCGACAAGAAGCAGGTCGACGGGCACTTCGGCACTTCGACGGTGACCGCGTACCAGAAGTATCAGAAGTCGCTGGGGCACAGCGGGCTGGCTGCCAGCGGCCTGCCGGGCAAGGGGTCGCTCGCCGAGCTGGGCAAAGGCCGCTACACCCTGACCGCCACCATCGACGTCGGCTCGAAGACCACGGTCGACGGCCAGACGCTGAACAAGCGCACCGCCGACATGATCAAGGCGGCGGAGAAGCGCGCCGGGGTCGACTTCACCATCACCCAGGGCTCGTACAACGCGGGTGGCGTCGGCGCCTCGGGTGGCACGCACGACGGTGGTGGCGCGGTCGACATCTCGGTCAAGAACATCTCGGACAAAAAGGCCGCGGTGAAGGCGCTGCGCGAGGTCGGGTTCGCCGCGTGGCACCGCACGCCGAGCCAGGGTGACTGGGTCGAGCACATCCACGGCATCGCGATCAGCGACACCGACATGTCGCCGCAGGCCCAGGCTCAGGCAGGCGACTACTACAAGGGCCTGAACGGCCTGGCCAACCACAACAAGGACGACGGTCCGCAGGTCAAGAAGGTGACCTGGGAGGAGTTCAAGCGCGGGTGACCGCGACCCACTGGGGGTGGGGGCGGGCGGCTGACCAGCCGTCCGCCCCTCCTATTGCTTGATGCCTATTGCCTGATGCCTAACGTCCGCGCACCGCGGCGAGGCATTCGTCGTAGAGGTCCATGAGGTCGCCTTCGCCGCCGTTGGCCACCCACGTGATCGAGGCGGCGTCCAGGCACGCGAACACCGTCGCGATTATCGCCCGGACGCTCGCGTCGGTGGCGTAGATGCGGGTCTTGACCAGCGGTAGCAGGTCTTCCTGGAACCGCAGTCGCTTTTCCAGCCAGCCTGCCCGCAGCGACGCGGTGCCGTGCAGGAGGCGGAACCGCTTCAGCGCCTGTTCGCGGTTGTCGTGCAGCGCCTGCACGGCCGCGATCCCCGCGCGCAGGACCTCCCAGACTTCGAATTCGGGTGGCTGCTCGCTGATCGTGTCCGCGAGTACCTGCCACAACCGGTTCTGGTCGCCGCCGAGCAGGTCTTCCTTGGTGCCGAAGTAGCGGAAGAGCGTGCGCTGGGAGACGCCCGCCTCCTTGGCGATCTGGGCGATGGTCGTCTCGTCGTAGCCCTGCTCGGTGAACAGGCGCAGCGCCGTCTCCTGGATCTCCCGGGACGCCAGCTGCCGCGTCCGGTCCCACAGCGTGCCCGCCGTTTTGGCTTCCTGCTCCATGCCGATCAGGTTAGTCCACCACTGCCAGGTCGGCATCGACCCGAGAGTTGGCAGCGGCCGGAGGTTTGGCAGCGACTGTCAACTTCGCATATGCTGTCAGGTAGGCACTGGCACGCAAAGGAGTACCCCATGTCCGCACCTGCGGCTTTGATCACCGGCGGAACCAGCGGCATCGGCAAGGCAACCGCCGAACTGCTCCATGCCCGCGGCTATCGCGTCATGGTCACCGGCACCGATCTCGCCAACACGGGACTTCCCGGAGGCGTCGTGGCCGTCCGGGCCGACGCGCGATCCCTGCTCGACCTCGACCACGCGATCGACCGGGCACGCCGTGAGTTCGGCTCCCTCGACCTGCTCTTCCTCAACGCGGGAGTCTCCCGCCCCGGCCCGATCGAGTCGACCGGCGAAGACGCCTTCGACGCCCTTTTCGACATAAACGTCAAGGGCAACTTCTTCACCCTGCAAAAGGCGCTCCCGCTGCTCAACGAGGGCGCGTCGGTCGTGTTCACCGTGGGCGCGGGCGAAGGGCTCGGGGCCGCCATGGCAGCCGCCAAGGGCGCCTTGTTGCCACTCATGCGGTCACTGGCGCTCGAACTCGCGCCTCGTCGCATCCGCGTCAACGCCGTGAGTCCCGGCATGATCGACACCCCGGCCTACGGCAAGCTGGGCATCTCCCGGGAAATGCTCGACTCCTGGGCGAAGGATGTCCCGCTCGGCCGCGTCGGAGTCCCGGCCGACATCGCCGAAGCCGTCGCCTTTCTAGCCTCGGATGCCGCCAGCTACATCACCGGCGACAACCTCTCCGTCTCCGGCGGCCTCGGCGTGCACTAGCTCCGGAACGTGCGGCGGTAGGTGTCCGGCGGCACGCCGACCGTCCGGTTGAAGTGGCGCCGCAGGGTGGTGGCGGTGCCCATGCCGACGGCCGAAGCGATGGCGTCGATGCTGTCGCCGGTGGTTTCCAGTAGTTCCTGCGCGCGGCGGATCCGCTGGGTGAGCAGCCACCGCAGCGGCGTGGTGCCGGTGGCCGACCGGAACTGGCGGCCGAGGTGCCGCGAACTCAGGTTCGCCTGGCGCGCCAGGTCTTCCACGGTCAGCGGCTGGTCCAGCCGTTCGGTCACCCAGGGCAGCAGCGCGGTCAGCGGGTGGTCGTCGCCGGCCGGGACCGGCGTGGCGACGAACTGCGCCTGGCCGCCGGCCCGGTGCGGCGGCACCACCAGCCGCCGGGCGGCTGCGTTCGCCACGGCGGAACCGTGGTCGAGGCGGACCAGGTGCAGGCACAGGTCGACCGCGGCGGCCTTGCCCGCGGAGGTGAGCACGCTCCCGTTGTCCACGTAGAGCACGTCCGGATCGACCTCGACCAGCGGGAACCGGGCGGCCAGCGCGTCGGTGTGGGCCCAGTGCGTGGTGGCGCGCAACCCGTCGAGCAGCCCGGCGGCGGCCAGCGCGAACGCACCCGTGCAGAGCGAGGCCACCCGCGCGCCCGCCTCGTGGGCCGCGCGCACCGCGTCCAGCAGTTCGGCCGGTGGCGGCTCGTCGACGTCGGCCAGTGCCGGGACGAGCACGGTGTCGGCCCCCACCAGCCGGTCGAGCCCGTGGTCCGGCTCCAGCCGGAAGCGACCGGCCCGCAGCGGCCCGGAACCGCAGACGAGCAGGTCGTAGTGCGGGGTGCCGGAGCCGAAGATCTCGCAGGCCACGCCCAGTTCGAAGTGCAGCATGCCGTCGGTGGCGGCCAGCGCGACAGTGCTCATGTCCGGAATTGTACGGGTCGTGTCGTTCCGGACACTGTTGCCGCGCGCCCGGCGCGGCCAGAATGTCCACTGTGGATGAAACGAAGGCAGTGGCGGTGTTCGGGGCCTACGGGCACACCGGACGGTTCGTGGTGGCGGAACTCCAGGCGCGCGGGTTCGTTCCGCTGCCGTTCGGCCGTGATGGGGAGAAGCTGGCGGCGGCTTTCCCGGAGCTGGACACCCGGGTCGCCTCGGTGGCCGACCCGGCCTCGCTCGACCGGGCGCTGGCCGGGGCCGCGGCGGTGATCAACGCCGCCGGGCCGTTCGCGGTGACCGCCGCGCCGGTGATCGAAGCGGCGTTGCGCGCCGGGATCCCGTACGTCGACGTGGCAGCCGAGATCGAGGCCAATCTCGACACGTTCGCGCAGTTCGCCGACCGCGCCCGGGAACCGGTCGTCCCGGCGATGGCCTTCTACGGCGGCCTCGGCGACCTGCTGGTCACCACGGCACTGGGCGACTGGACGGCGGCCGACGAGGTGCACATCGCGTACGGACTGAGCAGCTGGCACCCGACCGCCGGTACCCGTGAAGCCGGCGCTGTCTCCCGTGAACGCCGCGGTGGCAAGCGAATCCGTTACGCCAATGGAAAACTGGAGTACCGCGACGACGCCCTGCCCACCCTCGACTGGACCTTTCCCGAACCCATGGGCACCCGGGCCGTGCTCGGCGAGTTCAGCATGGCCGACATCGTCACCGTGCCCAGCCACCTCCCGGTCCGCGAGGTGCGCACCTACATGACCACGACCGCCGCCCAAGACCTGTCGGGCGGAGTCGCGCCGGAGGCCGTCGACGAGCAGGGCCGCTCCGACCAGACCTTCGTGGTCGACGTCCTCGTGCGCTTGGGCGACGAGGAGCGGCGTGCTTCGGTGAGCGGCCAGGACATCTACGCGGTCAGCGCGCCGCTCGCGGTGGAGGCCGTCCGCCGAATCCTCATTGGACAGACGAGGGCGACCGGGGTCGCGTCGGCCGGGAAGATGTTCGACGCCCCGGATTTCCTGGACTCGCTGTCCGAGGTGCTCAAGCTGTCAGCTGGACGGTGACCGCGACACGGCCTTTCTTGTCCCGCCGGGCGATCGCGTGGCCGGGGCGGTCCGTGCCGTCGAGTTCGACGGAGATCGGGCAGCCTTCGCCGGTGAAGTTGCGCCACCAGTTCTTCGAATCCGGGAGGCGCACACCGATCACAATGGTGTCGCCCGTGCGCCGGTAGCCGACCGGAATGGTGAAGCTCCGGCCCGACCGTCGTCCGGTGTAGGTGACCAGCGTGAGGTGCCTGCGCACGGCTGCTCCCCACCGCCGGGACGAGCGCAGCGCCAGGATGCGCGCGTTGAACCCCCGTACCGCTCGTTCCGCCAGTGCTCCGCCTCGCCGCATGGATCCTCCGTGGTTCGCGGTGAACTTCCGGCCACCCACGCTAACCAGACCGGTCGCGGACGGCGCCGAAGTGAGAGACCGGGCGGGCGGATCGACTCGGTCAGCGGGGTGATTCGGCCAGCGGGCGCAGTTTCCCCGCCAGCGCCTTGCTGTCGAGGCCGAGCGCCAGCTTCGGGTAGGAGTTGTAGAGTTTGTCGGGGCAGGTCCGGCCGTCACCCACGGTGCCGGGCAGGGTGAACTGCTCGACCACCGCGCCGTCTCGGGCCTGCCGGACGGTGACGTGGTAGTTCGCTTCGAACAGGTCGAACTCGTGCGGGGCGCCGCCGGTCGCGACCGGCGAGTCCGAGTAGTGGCAGGTGAGGTCGCGGCCGGAGTCCGCGGTGGCTTCCACCCGCACGCACGCCACCAGCTGCGTGTTCGATTCCTCGGGGGTGTCCTCGACGGGGGAGTAGCTCGGCGCCCAATCCTCGTCGAGAATGGGGTCGGAGTAGAGGAAATCGGTGCCATCGGCGTGGGGGATCACGGCGGTCAGGTGAGGGGCGGGCCCGGCGAACGGGGGCGCGTCGGAGCTGAACACCATGCGCCTTGGTGAAGTGCAGACGGCGCGATCCGTGGGATAACCCTCCGACCTCGGCCATTTCGGGGCGGCCGGTGACGGCAGGTGCCCGGGGGCGGGCCCGCCAGGGCGGTCGGCCGGCCACGAGCACGGGCCGGTCGCGCTGATGGTGAGCTGCGGGGAGTCCAGGACCCAGCGCACGGTCAGCCGGACGCCTTCGCGGCTCACACCGCGGGCTGTTTTCGCGTTGTCGACCTGGAGGTCCGCGTATTCGGAGAGCCCGGAGCCGGACAGCCAGGAGTCCAGGTCTTCGTAGTACTTCCCGGCTTTGGCGCCCGCCGTCACCATGCGCTCGGCGTGCGGGACGACGCCCCAGCTGACGTCGTTTTCGGTGCAGCCGGTGGTCTGGCCGCGGGTGATCGGCCCGGCCTGCGCGTCGGATTCCAGCGTCTGCCCGGCCATGCCGGTCAGGTACTCGTCCAGGCGCTGGGCGATCTCCGCCGCGCCGACCGCGGGCGGGGTCTTCCCCGCGTCCGGATCGGGGGTGGAGCACGCGGTGAGCACGAGCAACCCGGTCAGCAGGCCCGCGCCGATGGCTTTCACCCGGCTCATTGTCCTGGATCAGCGCCGCATGGCCCAGGTCCTCGGCCCGCCGCGCGGCAGCTCGACTTCGGCGACCACCTCGAATCCGAGCGAGCGGTACAGCTCGACGTTGCGCTCGGTCGAGGTCTCCAGGTATGCGGGCACCCCGGCGGCCTCCGCCGCCTCCAGGCCGGGGCGGATCACCGACCGGCCGAGGCCGCGGCCCTGGTTGCCCGGCCGGACGCCGACCGTGCCGAGGAACCACGCCGGTTCCCGCGGCCGGTGCGGGGCCAGCGCGGCCTCCGACTCGGCGGCGATCTCCGCCCGGTCACCGGCGATTTCGGCGAGTTCCGGGCCCACGTCGGCGAACACCCGGCCGAGATCGGTGGCGTCCGGAGTGGTCCACGCGGCGACGGCCTCGGCGTGCTCGCTCACCCACACCCGGCCGTGGGGCAGGCCGATCCGGGTGAGGAACAGGTCGTTGGGAGCGGGCCAGCCGCCCGGCGTGGTCGTCGGCGGCGATGGTGTGCCTGGTGAACGGGTAGTCGGCGAAGGCCATGGACAGCGTGGTGACCGCGGCGTCGACGTCGGCGGCGGTGGCGGGACGAATGATCATCAACGGCCAGTTTAGCCGGATTTCGGTAGTGCGAGCCGGAAAGTGGCGCCGTCGCCGGGAGCGGTGGACACGGTCACCGTGCCGCCGTGGGCGGTCACCAGCGACCAGACGATGGCCAGGCCGAGCCCGGCGCCACCGCCGTGGTCGCGGGCGCGCGAGGGATCCGCGCGGTAGAACCGATCGAAGACCAGCGCCACCTGGTCCGGGGAGAGACCGGGACCGGAGTCCGCCAGCTCCAAAATGGACTCACCGCCCCGCGTGCCGACGCCGATGCGCACGGCGGAACCCGGTGGTGTGTGAGCGATCGCGTTGCCCACCAGGTTGCTCACCACCTGGCGCAGTCTGGCCTCGTCCCCGAGCACCGGCGCGGGCGCGGGGTCCATGGCGTCGCCGAGTCCGGTCAGCGCGACCTCGCGGGCCGGGTCCAGCGCGCGGAGGTCGTGCAGCGCGTCCGCGGCCAGCGAGCGCAGGTCCATCGGCGCGCGTCGCAGGTGCAGGCCGCCTTCGTCGAGTTGCGCGAGCAGCAGCAGGTCGTCCACCAGCGCGGTCAGCCGGGTCGACTCGCGTTCGATGCGGTCCATCGTCGCGTCGATCTCGCTGCCGCCCATGCGGTAGAGCTGCGCGAAACCGCTGATGCCCGCCAGCGGGGTGCGCAGTTCGTGGCTGGCGTCCGCGACGAACGCGCGCAGGCGCTCCTCCGACCGCGTGCGCGCGGCGACGGCCGCCTCGATCTGCGCGAGCATGCCGTTCAGTGCGGTGGTCAGCCTGCCGACCTCGGTGGATTCGGCGGCGGTGAACGGAACCCGGCGTGACAGGTCGCCTCCCGCGATCGCGGCCGCGGTCTCCTCGATCCGGCGCAACGGGTGCAGCCCGGCCCGCACCCAGAACCAGCCCGCGGTCGCCAGCACCACCAGCAATCCGCCGCCCACCAGCCCGCAGACCAGGCGCACCCGCGCCACTATTTCGTCCACTTGGGACAGTGCGCCGGCCACCACCACGCTGCCACCGGTGCGGGTGGGCAGGGCCAGCACCCGCCAGCCCGGCACCTCGAACGGCGTGCCACCCCGCGCGAGCACCGCCGCGTGGTCCAGCTCCGGCAGTTCGGGGGCGTCGGTGCCGTGCAACGCCAGCGACGGCTGCCCGTCCGCGGTCAGGTAGGCCAGGTAGAGGTCGTCGGGCCCCTCGCGGGACGCGGTGGTGTTGGCCGCGAGGTTCGCCACGGTCTGTTGCGGTAGCGCGCTCAATATCCCGGCGGCCACCGTCACCTGGAGATCGACCTGGTCCACCAGCGGTTTCCGCAGTGCGACGAGCACCACGGCGCTGCTGGTGACCATGCCGGCCACCAGCAGCGTCATCGCGATCAGCAGCACGCGCGCCCGTAGCGACAGCCGCTTCACCGCGGCGCTCGCAGCACGTAGCCGACCCCGCGCACGGTGTGGATGAGCTTCGGTTCCCGGTTGTCCACCTTGCGCCGCAGGTAACTGATGTAGGACTCGACGATGCTGGCGTCACCGCCGAAGTCGTACCGCCACACGTGGTGCAGGATCTGCTCCCGCGCCAGCACCCGGTCGGTGTTCTCCAGCAGGAACCGCAGCAGGGTGAACTCGGTGGGGGACAGGGAAACCGGCACTCCGCCCCGGGTGACCAGCCGCGCCACCGGGTCCAGTTCGAGATCACCGGCGGCGAGCACTTCGCGCGGGGAACCGCTGGTGCGCCGCAGGATCGCGCGGATGCGGGCGATCAGCTCCTCCAGGCGGAACGGCTTGGTCACGTAGTCGTCGCCACCGGCGGTCAGCCCGGCGACCTTGTCCTCACCGGCGTCGCGCGCGGTCAGGAACAGCACCGGCACGTCCCGGGCGGGTGCCGCGCCGTCACGCAGGCGGCGCAGCACCTCGAACCCGTCCACGTCGGGCAGCAGCACGTCCAGCACCACCAGGTCGGGCGTCCGCTGACCGGCGATCCGCAGCGCCTCGACCCCGCTCGCGGTGGTGGACACCGCGAACCCGGCGAACCGGAGGCTGGCCGCGAGCAGTTCGCGCAGCGTCGGATCGTCCTCCACCACGAGCAGGTTGGCCGTCATGTCCGCTGACGATGCCAGTGCCGGGCGCCTTCGACGAGCAGGCACGCCACCAGTCCCGCGGCGAGCCCGGTTCCGGTGGCGACGAGCACGTCACCGGTGACACCCAGTTCGATGCGGAACGGGCGGCGCAGCTCGACCCGCGCTCCGCCGAGCCACGCCATAGCCGCGCAGCACAACGCCATCACCCAGGACGCGTGCCAGCGCGCGAACACCGCCACCAGCACGGCGACCGCAACGGCCAGCACGGCGAGCGGCCACAGCGGCTGGTCCAGCGGCCCGAAGCCGCCGGTCTCCACGATCGCCATCGGCAGGGGCGGCCCGGACATCTCCCACGGCACGCCGAGGCCGCGCGTCAGCGCCACGCAGAGCAGATTGGGCGCGGCGAGCAGCATCGTGCCGAGCATCCGCGCGCCACCGGCGAAGGACAGCACCGCACCGACGAGCATCGCGACGCCGGCCGTGCTCAGGAGCACCACCGCGACGTTGCGCACCCACGACCATCGCCAGCACGCGACCCGCACGCCGAGCACGACGGCCAGCCAGGTCAGGCCGCCGAGCAGCGTCGGCACCAGCCGGACGCCGGGAAGGACGGCCAGCACGATCAGGCCCGCGACGAACACCGCCGCCGCGCTCGCCACGCGTTCCCAGGTGGTCAGCGCGATCGCGAGCAGTACCGCGCCGATCAGTGAGATTCCCAGTGGCAGCAAGGAAATCGTGCCGGGTCCGAGGTCGGCGGAGCCGCTCACGGCGAGGGCGAGCGCGGCCGGGGTGGTGGCACCGCCGAGGCCGAGCAGCGTCACGCCGAGCAGCGCCCACCCGGCCATGCCCGCCCACGCCGCCAGCCCGGCCGCGGCCCCGGTCCCCAGGTCGCGCCTCATACGTCCCTCGTGCGCAGCACGGTGTAGCCGGCGGCGCCGATCACCGCCACGAAGCCGCACAGGACGGCAAAACCGATCCACGGCGGCAGCGCTCCGGACGCCTGCAACACGTTCATGATGTTTTCCCCGGCGGCCGTCGGCCAGTACCGGCCCATCCAGTCGCTCCAGGTTTCGGGAAGCATCTGCGCCACGAGCCGGATCAGCAGGGTGGCCGAGACGAGCACGCCGATCGCGCCCGCGGTCGATCGCAGCACGGCGCCCAGCGCGACCCCGAGCAGGCCGATCGCGGTGAGGTAGAGCCCGCTGCCGATCACCGCCCGCAGCACGCCGGGCTGGCCGAGCGTGGCGTGCGGCACCCCGGCGGCGGCGATCATCGCCTGGCCCGCGAAGAACGACGCGAAGCCGATCACCAGGCTCAGCAGGAGCGTGCTTCCGCCGAGCACCACGGCTTTCGCGGCCAGGAGCCGGCCGCGCACCGGCACCGCGACCACGCTCGGCTGGATGGAACCGGTGGCGTACTCCGAGGTGACCACCAGCACGCCGAGCACCCCGGACGCCAGTTGCGCGATGATGATGCTGGTCAAGCTGGTGGCCGTCGGGTCCCAGTCGACGGGGTCGTAGGCGTGCGCCTTCGCGGACGAAGCGAGCGCGGCGACGCCGACGCCGAGCAGCGCCGTCACCGCCATGGTCAGCCAGGTCGAGCGGAGGCTGCGGAACTTGGTCCATTCGGAACGGAGCAGGTTCATGCGCGCACCCCGTATTCGACGGAGTCGTGGGTGAGAGCCATGAACACGTCCTCCAGCGAGCCGCGGCTCGGGGTCAGTTCCGACAACGCGATGCCTTCCGCGGCGGCGAGCTTCCCGATCTCGCCCGCGGTCCGGTCGACCACCAGCAGGGAGTCGTCCCGCATTTCGAAGGTGGCGCCGGTGCGGCGGAGCAGCCGCGCCAGCCGGTCGGTCTCGTCGGTGCGGACGAGCACGGTTTCCTCGCTGTGCAGGCGGAGGAAGTCGTCCATGCCGGTGTCGGCGATGAGCTGCCCGCGGCCGAGCACGAGCAGGTGTTGCGCGGTCAGCGCCATCTCGCTCATCAGATGGCTGGAGACCAGCACCGTGCGCCCCTCGGCGGCGAAATCGCGCATGAGCCCGCGGATCCAGCGAATGCCTTCGGGATCGAGGCCGTTGACCGGTTCGTCGAACATCAGCACCGGCGGGTCGCCGAGCAGCGCGCCCGCGATGCCGAGGCGCTGGCTCATGCCGAGGGAGAAGGTGCCCGCCCGTTTGCCCGCCACGTTCGACAGGCCGACGAGCGCGAGCACCTCGTCGACGCGGGCGCGGCCGATGCCCGCGGTCTGGGCCAGCGAGAGCAGGTGCTGGGCGGCGGTCCGGCCCGGGTGCACCGCACGCGCGTCGAGCAGGGCGCCGACCGTGTGCATCGGGCGCGGGAGGTCGGCGTAGCGGTGGCCGTGCACGGTGACCGTGCCCGAGGTGGGCGCGTCCAGGCCGAGCACGAGCCGCATGGTGGTGGACTTCCCGGCGCCGTTGGGGCCGAGGAAGCCGGTCACGCGGCCGGGTTCGATGGTGAAGTCGAGGTGGTCCACGGCGAGCTTGTCGCCGTAGCGCTTGGTGAGGCCCCTGGCCTCGATGGTGTCGCTCATGGGACGAGGCTTTCGCCGCCAGGTGACAACTCCCTGGGAACACCTGGGCCGTCGTCGGCGAACGGCGTCCGATTCCCAGGAAACTCCCAGGAACGTGGACGGAAGATCGGGCACCATGCATCGCGTGATGCTGCTGGTTCCCGCGGACGTGCTGCGCCCCCGTCGCCCCGATGCCCATTTCGCCGCCGAAGCCGACGCCGCTCGTGAGGCCGGGATGGACGTGGTGCTAGTCGATCACGATGCACTGGCATCGGGTGGTGCGGATGAGGCCGTGCGGCGGGTTCCGGCGGATGCGCAGGCCGTCTACCGCGGCTGGATGCTGAGCAGCGAGCGATACGCGGATTTCGACGAGGCGTTGCGGCGACGCGGGGTGGTCCTGCGGACGACGGCCGAGCAGTACCGGCGTGCCCACGAACTGCCGGGCTGGTACGCGGATCTCGCCGAGATCACCCCGCGAACGGCTTGGACCGAGGGAGCGGACCGGTCGGCGTTCGTGACCGCGTGCGGTGAACTCGGTTCCGGACCGGCCGTGCTGCGCGACTACACCAAGTCCATGAAGCACTACTGGCACGAAGCGGCGTTCATCCCCGACGTGGCTGACGCGACCGCGGCCTGGTCGGTGGCGAGCCGGTTCCTGGAGTTGCGCGACTCCGACTTCGCCGGTGGCTTTGTGGTGCGCGAGTTCGAGAACTTCGTTTCGCGGGAGGTCCGCACCTGGTGGGTCGACGGCGTCTGCCGTCTCGTCGGGCCGCACCCGGACACGCCGGACGACCTGCCCGACGCCGATCTCGCCGCCGCCGAACCGTTGGTGCGCGGGCTCGGGCTTCCCTTCGTCACTGCGGATTTCGCCTTGCGGGAGGACGGCGTGTGGCGGCTGGTCGAAATCGGGGACGGGCAGGTCAGCGATCGTCCCCGTTCCGTCCCGCCGGGGGAACTGCCGCTGACATAGTGGGGCGCATGGAATGGCGGCCGTGGTTGTCCCGGTGGAGCGAGGAATGGGTCCGCAGCGCGGCACCTGATGAACTGGAGCCGGACGTGGCTCGCGAGCGGTGGCTCGGGTTCGCGCCCGCGAGCGAGGAGGCGGTGGCCGCGGCTGAAGCGCGGCTCGGGTGCGTGTTCCCGCCGTCGTACCGGGATTTCCTGCTGATCACCGATGGCTGGCGCCACGCTGGCCAGTTCGTCTGGAAGCTCCGCGACACGGGCGATCTCGGCTGGCTGCGCGACATCGAGCCGTTCTGGGCCGAGTGGGAGGACGTCACCGATGACCCGGGAGCGGCCGACGACAACCGGTTCACCCGTGGCCTGATGATCTCACTGGAGGCCGACGCGGGAATCCTGTTCCTGGACCCGGGTGACGTCGGCGAATCGGGGGAGTGGGCCGCCTACAGCCTCTTCTCCTGGCGCGCCGAACCACCGCGGCGCTTCGAGTCGTTCGCCGCGCTGATGGAGGATCTCTACGCCGAATTCCACCGGATGCGCCAACCGGAAGGCGACACCCGCGACCACTGGGACGCCGAGGTCGAACGCGCCAGGATCGACGCGCTCGCCGGGCACGTCGATGCCGCCGGTGCCGTGCTGGAGAAGGCGGAGGAGTTCGGCCGGATCCGCGCGACCGTGCTGCGTTCCCAGCTGCTGTTGTTGCTCAACCGGCACTACGAGGCGGGAATGCTGGTCGGGCGCTTGCTGCACCCGGCCTTCATGCCGGACGGCATCCTCGATGATCCGCTGTTCACCGAGGAGTTCCTGCCGTGGCTGTTCCTCCAGCACGACCAGACCGTGCGTCCCGGGCGCGCGTCGATCCTGGAGGCCGCGATGATCGGTGACCGCCCGGAGATGCGGAACCTGCTCGACCTGCGGCCGACTTCGCCGACCTTCGGCAATCCCGAATTCGACACCCTGATCCGGCAGGCCATCGACACCCACGCCGACGACGCCCTGTGGACGGCCGCGGTCGCGGCACTACCGCGGTGGCGTCCGCGAACCGAGGACCACATCGCCCCGATCGCCCTGCTGGCCCACCCGGGCTTCGCCGCCACCCTCACCGAGGCGAGGGGCCGGGCCGTCCTGACCGCCGTCAGGGGGTGAGGCGGTGGAGGTCGCGCGGGAAGAGCGTGGCTTCGCGGACGTTGGACAGGCCCAGCAGCCGAGCCGTCCAGCGTTCGAGGCCGATGGCGAACCCTCCGTGCGGTGGCATGCCGTGGGCGAAAGCGGCCAGGTAACCCTGGTACGGCGCCGGGTCGAGGCCGTGGGCGGCGAGTGCGGTGAGGTAGTCGGAGTGCCGGTGCAGGCGCTGGCCGCCGGTGACCAGTTCCAGGCCGCGGAAGAGCAGGTCGAAACTGTTCGAGAAGTCCGGTCGCGCCGGGTCCGGGTGGGTGTAGAACGGGCGTTTCCGCATCGGATAGCCGGTGACGCAAAGGAATTCCGAACCGTGGGTGCGCAGCGCCCATTTCGACAGACGGCGTTCGTCGGCGGGTGCGAGGTCCGGTGAACCCGGTGCGTGCCCGAGCATTTCCTGGGCTTCGGCGAAGTGGATGACGGGAATCTCGTCTGGCACAACAGGAACTTCGACGTCCGTGCCCGAAAGCGCCCCGACCATGCCCGCCAGCACGTCGCGCAGGACGGCCAACACGTCGAAGTGGTCGCCGATGAAGCCGAATTCGGCGTCCAGGCTGGTGTACTGGGCGAGGTGGCGCGCGGTGTCGTGGGGTTCGGCGCGGAACACCGGCCCGACTTCGTAGACGCGTTCGAAGACCCCGACCATGGCCTGCTTGAACAACTGCGGTGACTGGGCCAGATAGGCGGGACGGCCGAAATAGTCGATGGCGAAGACGTTCGCGCCGGATTCCGTGGCGGATTCGACGATCTTGGGCGTGTGGATCTCGGTGAAGCCGGATCGGTCGAGCACGGCGCGGAAACCGGCCACGCTCGCCGCGGCGATTTCGAACCGGGCCCGCAACCGCGGATGGCGCAACGCGATCGGGGCGTGGTCCAGGATCGTGGGCAGGCTCGCGGTCAGCCGCGGCCGGTAGAGGTCGAACGGAGGCGCCACAGCGGGTTCGCCCAGCGAGATGACTTCCGGGCTGGTGATCTCCACGCCGCCCGGAGCCTGCGGGTTGGCTGTGGCCAGGCCACGGACCTCGACTTCAGCCGCCGCGCGCGGTGCACCCAGCCGGCGATCCGCACGGAACGGCCGGTGTGGCGGGAAAGTTCGCTGGTCAGCACGCGAGCGGACATGGCACACTCCAAAATGGACGGTGCTCGTCGAGGAGACCAGCATAAGCAATCGAAAGGCTCGGGCGCTCCTCATTTTCCAGCGGCCCGGACGACGCGGTCGCGCGTCCTGGCGTCGCTGAGCAGGGCGGCGTCGAACTCCCGCGAACCCTCACGCACCGCGTCCAGTACGGCGGCGAGGAACAGCTCCATGCTGTCCGCGGGCGGCACGCTCCGCGTCTGGTGCTTGCCGTCGACCTCGATGTGCAGGTCGACGGTCAGGTCCGGCGGCGCGGAGAACGGCCTCGGGACGTCGACGGCGACGCCGGGCCCGAGCAACTGCAGTGCGTTGCGGTAGTGCGTGGTGAAGCCGAACTGCCCGACGATGGTCCGGCCGCCGGGGTAGCCGGCCAGCACGCTGTAGGCCAGCTCCAGGCCGTCCGGGGTGCGGTCGCCCACGATGACGTGCACGTCGTCCGGTTCGACACCCCACAGGACCCGGCCCAGCGACGCGAAGTACGGGCCGGTGTCGAGAAAGGCGCCGCCGCCGGAGGACCGGTCGTGCCGGAAGTCCTCCGGTGGCACGGGCGGGGTGAACACCGCGACGGCCTTGGTGATGTCCTTGGTCAGGTCCGGCGAGAACATCGGGTGGAACGCGTAGTTCGTGGCTTCGGCCAGCACTCGAGCCTGGGTCCGAGCCAGCGCGACCAATTCCTCGGCCGTGTCCAGGGTCAGGAAGGCGGGCTTGTCCACCACGACGTGATGGCCCCGCCGCAACGCGTGCCGGACCACCTCGGCGTGCGTGCTGTTGACCGTCGAGACGTAGACCAGCGCGGGCTCCGTGCCGTCCAGCGCCGCGCGCCAGTCGGTGTGCCGCCGCCCCAGTTTGGGCAGTTCGCCGACGGCGCCGCCGTGCGCGCTGGCGACGTCGACGGCCTCGATGCCGTCGAGCGCGGGCGTCGCGGGCAGCACCCGCCGCCGGGCGAACCGCGAGAGGCCGATGAGCAGGAGCCTCACAGCAGGCACGCCATCAGGCTGCGGGCTTCGACGTTGAGGTAGTAGCCCGACTGCATCAGCCGCCCGAGCAGGCCGAGCGTCATCCACCGGTAGTTCTCCGGCGCCTCGACGTGGTGGTCCTCGGGGATCTCGATCACCAGGTGCTCGGTGTCGGCCCGGTGGAACCGGCCGCCGTCCTCGGACTGCACCGACTTCAGCCGCACCTGCCCGACCGCCGAGTCCAGGTACTCCATCAGCGGCGGCAGGTCGCGCGCGTCGCGGCAGTACCCCGGGGCCAGCTGGATGGACGCGCCGAGTTCGAGCCGGTCGGTCGATCCCGGCTGGATCATCGCCTGGGTCAGGAACCGCAGCACGCCGTTCTGCCGCTGGCAGAGGAAGGCGACCAGGTTGCCCGGCACCGGTTCGAGCATCGGCTGCGACCAGGTGCCGACCTCCCGGCTGGTCGCCGCCACCGACAGCCCGATGATCCGGAAGTACAGGCCGTCGCGGTGCCGGATGCTGCCGCCGTCGGCGGCCCAGCCGGTCATCTCGGACAGGGCGATCCGCTTGACGTCGAGGGTGTAGGTCTCCTTCTGGTCGATCAGCCACGTCATCGCCTCGGACAGGTCCGCGTCGGACCGCTGCGCGTTGTGCGAGGCGACGGTCTGCGCGTGGAAGCCTTCGGCCGACTGCAGGTCGCGGGCGCCGTCGTAGGAGATGCAGGCCAACACGGTCCGAGCGTTCATGTTGACGTTGCCGAGCGCGAGCTGCCGGCGCAGCTGGCCGAGCGTGAGCCAGGTGAAGTCGTCGCGCTCCTCGACGTCCTCGTCCGGCGGGATCTCCACGATCATGTTGCGGTTGCGCTTGTACAGGTACCAGGACGCGTGCTCGGACAGCAGCCGGTCCACCAGGATGTGCCCACGGCTGCCCTTGAGGAAGTACTCCAGGTACGGCGTCGGCCTGCCGCCGTGCACCCGCTGGTAGTTGCTCTGCGTGGCCTGCACCGTCGCCGCGTACTGCACCAGCGTGGTGTTGCCCGGCTCCATCTTCACCTGCATCAGGAAGTGGTGGACGCCGTCGATCTTCTTCACCAGGATGCCGAGGATGCCGATGTCGGGCTGCACGATGATCGGCTGGCACCACCGCGGGTTCGGCCCGAAGCTGGTCCGCACCGACAGCCCCTCGATGGTGAAGAACCGGCCGGTGTTGTGCTCGAGCCGGTCGCCGAGCCGCCACGCCGCCAGCGTGTCCAGCGGGATCTCGTCGACCTGGTAGCTGGAGGCGGTGAACCGCTGCTTGAGGAAGAGGTCCGGGTCCTCCGTCTGCGCGCTGATCGTGGTCAGCGCCGAAGCCAGGAAGTCCTCAGCTCGGCCGGCCGAAGTCGCCATCGCGGTTCTCTCCCTTCCTCCCCAGTGCCGAGACCGACGGCAGCGGGAAGACCAGCGTGCCGCCGCCCGCCAGGTAATCCCGCTCCCGCTCGACGAACCCGTCGCGGAAACCCCATGGCAGCACCAGCAATTGGTCCGGCCGCTGCGCCTTGGCGTCCTCCTCGGAGACGATCGGGATGCCGGTGCCGGGCGTGAGGCGGCCGTGCTTCTCGGTGCTGACCTCGCCGATGCACGGCAGGTCCTCGGCGGTGACCCCGCAGTGCTGCAGGATCACGTTGCCCTTGGTCGACGCGCCGTAGCCCAGGGTCAGCTTGCCCGCGGCCTTCGAGTCGTCCAGGAAGGAGCGCACGTCGACGCGGTGCTGCTCGACGCGGCGGGTGAAGGCGTCGTACGGCGCGTCGGTGTCCAGCTCCAGTGATGCCTCGTACTGCCGGATCCGGTCGATCTGGGGAGTGTCGATCTTGTGCTTGGACGGGTCCTTAACCAGCGTCACGCACAGGCTGCCGCCGTTGACGTCGGTGACCTCGGCGGTGGCCAGGGTCAGCCCGACCCGGTCGGCCATCCACTCGATCTGGCGCAGGAAGTAGTACTCCAGGTGCTCGTGGCAGATCGCGTCGTAGACCGGCGTCTCCAGCAGCGGGACCGCGTAGCTCATCTCGATCATCCACACGCCGTCGTCGGTGAGGATGTCGTGCACGTCGGACATGAACCCGAGCGGGTCGGGCAGGTCGTAGAACATCGCGATGGACGTGACGATCTTGGCCTGGCGGGTGCCGAACTGCCCGGCGTAGGAGGCCTTGGTGAAGAAGTCCGGGATCAGGTCGATGTCGGCGGGGTAGTACTCGCGCCACTTCTCGCCGGTCGGGTCCACGCCCACCCTGGTCAGCCCAGGAGCGTGGTAGCCCTGCAGCAGCGTCGAGTCGTTGCTGCCGATGTCGAGGACCAGGTCGCCCCGGTCCAGGTCGACCATGCCGGTGAGGACCTCGACCTTGCGGTGCAGGTGGTTGACCATGAACGGGCGGACGCTCGAGCGGTAGCCGTAGTGCTCGCCGTACATCAGCGTCAGGTCGGAGGTGTGCCGCAGCTGCAGCAGCCCGCAGCCGCCGGGGCCGCACCGGATCAACTCCAGCGGCGCTGTGGGCACCACCTGGCCCGGCCGGGGGAAGATGCCGGTCAGCGCCTGGTTCCCCAGGTCAAGCACGGTCAGCAGCTCGGTGTTGCCGCAGATGCGGCACGCGGAGCACTCGACGATGGCCATGTTCTCGGCGATGTTCATGGCGCCTTCCAGGTGACGGCCGATCGAGTTCGGCACCCGACCGGCGGGATGGATCGCACGCGGCTCCCGGCGCGACTCTCTTGGTGAACAGTGTGTGCCCGCGGCGTGCTCGGCAACGTCTCTTCAACTGCGCTCGTGGATCTCTTCCTCCACGTCCACGCACTCGTAGTAGTCCGGCAGCCAGCCCTGCTGCTCGGCCTCGGCGAGGGTCGGCGCGACCTGGTCCCGCGCGGACAGGATCGGCTCGGCCGGCATCGGCAGGCCGAGGTCGGGGTCGAGCGGCGACAACCCCAGCTCGTGCTCCGGGACGTACTCGCCGGAGATCATGTAGCTCATCACCGTGTTGTCCTCGAGCGCGACGAACATGTGCCCGACGCCGACCGGGAAGTACACCGAGCGGAAGTGCAGCGGGTCGACCTCCACGACGTCCCAGCGACCGAACGTCGGCGACCCGACGCGGATGTCCACGACGATGTCGAGCGCCGATCCCGCCGCGCAGTAGACGTACTTGGCGCAGCCGGGCGGGGTAACGGTGAAGTGGATGCCCCGGACGACGTTCCGGCGGGACCGGCTGTGGTTGGTCTGCGCCACGGTGAACAGCCGCTGGCCGGTCGCCCGCCGGAAGTGCGTTTCCTGGAACGGCGAGACGAACAGCCCGCGGTCGTCGTCGTGGATCGCGTCCGGCGTCAGCTCAAGGGCGCCCGCCACGGCGAGTTCGCGGACCTTCATGTCCGCTCACCCGGCCTCGCGGAGCGTGCGGCGGCCGAGGACCGAGATCAGGCTGTCCGCCACCCGCTCGACCTCGGCGTCGGTCAGTGACTGGTGCAGCGGCAGCAGCAGGGTGATCGCCTCGGCCTCGTCGGTGCCGGGCAGTTCCACCCCGGTGGCGAACAGCGGGACCTTGTGCAGCGGCGGATAGCGGTAGGTGGTGTAGATGCCCAGCTCCAGCAGGTCCTCGGCGACCGTGTTGCGCACGGTCACGTCGTCGAACTGCACCCAGTAGAAGTAGTTCGTCGAGACGTGGCCCTCGGGCAGCTTCGGCGGGCGCCGCACGCCGGGAACGCCATCGAGCAGCCGGTCGTACCGGGCGATGATCTCGCCGCGCCGCTGGATGAAGCCGGGCAGCTTGCCGAGCTGGACGCGGCCGATGGCGGCGGTCAGGTCGTTGCCGATCAGGCGCCTGCCGACCTCGTGGATGGTCTGGTCCCACCAGCGGCGCGTGCCGTCGTTCTGCATCGCGGCGAACGCGCCCCGGTCGTCAAGGCCCTGGTAGGCCAGGCGGTGCGCGCGGCGGGCCAGCCGCGGGTCGCGGACGTAGATCATGCCGCCGTCGCCGGTGGTGATGATCTTGCGCGAGTCGAAGCTCCAGATGGCGATGTCGCCGAAGGTCCCGCAGGCCCGGCCGTCGATGCTCGACCCGATGGCGCAGGCGGCGTCCTCGATGAACGGGATGCCGCGCTCCTGGCACAGCTCGGCGATCTCGACGATGTCACCGGGCTGGCCGCCGTAGTGCAGCAGCATGACCGCCTTCGTCCGCGGGGTCAGCACGGCCCGCACGTCGTCGACGGTGGGGTTGAGGGTGCGCGGGCGGACGTCGCAGAAGACCGGGGTGGCGCCGGCGGCGGCAACGCAGTGGCCGTTGGCCGGGAAGCTCACCGACGGGAACACGACCTCGTCACCGGGGCCGATGTTCAGCAGCTCCATCGCCAGGTGCAGGCCGGAGGTGGCGGAGTTGATGAACAGCACCGTCTCCGCCGGCACGCCGAGGTGGTCGGCGAACTCCTGCTCGAAGGCCTTGGTCTGCGGGCCGTACCCCAGCCACTGGTTCTCGAACACCTCCGCGACGGCGGCCAGTTCCTCGGCTCCGACCTGTGGCTGAAACATGTTGATCATTCGTGCGCCCCTTCACGTGGGTCACCCCTGTCCACCGATCGATGCTGGCACAACGGGCGCCGGCGGCCTTCCTTTGTCCTGCGCGCTTTTCGGCGGCTGACCACGTGCCGGCGCGACGGGCGCAAGCCAGGAGATGCGGCGGCCCGCCCGGCGGCGTGACGCTGGCACAGCCGACCTGACGGCAAGCCGGGGTGCGGCCCCGGCCTGGAGGAGGAGCACGGATGGACTACGACCCGGAGCACGCCGAACTGTACGAACTGGTCTTCAACAGTCGCGGCAAGGACTTCGACGCCGAGGCCGACAAGCACGCTCAGTTGATCCTGTCCCGGTTCCCCGAGGCGAAGAGCCTGCTGGACGTCGCCTGCGGCACCGGCGCCCACCTGGCCGCGTTCGCGAAGAGGTTCGACCACGTCGAGGGCGTCGAACTCACGCCGGCCATGCGCGACGTCGCGACCACCCGGCTCCCGCGGTCCGCCGTCCACCTCGGCAACATGGTGAACTTCGACCTCGGCCGCACTTTCGACGCGGTCACCTGCCTCGGCAACGCGATCGGCGAGGTCGGCTCCGCCGAGGAGGTGGCGGCCACGGTGGCCAGGATGGCCGCGCACACCGTGCCGGGCGGCGTGGTGATCGTCGAGCCGTGGTGGTTCCCCGAGCTGTTCATCGACGGCTACATCGGCAGCCACCTGGCCGAGGACGACGGCCGCGTGGTGGCCCGCGTCAGCCACTCCACCGTGCACGAGGGCCGCAGCCGCATCGCCTTCGAGGCGATCGTGGCCGACTCCGACGGAATCCGGAAGTTCTCCTCCGTCCTGTCGGTCGGCCTGTTCACCCGCGAGGAGTACGAGTCGGCCTTCGAGCGGGCGGGCTGCACCGTCGAGTTCGTTCCGGCCCTGCAGCTGGGCGACGGACGGGCCACCAGCCCCGGCATCTTCGTCGGCGTCCGCCAGTAGGCCGCTGAGCTGTGCGGACTCCGCAGCGTTGAGGAAGAACCGGAACCCGCCGGGGCCGGAGAATCAGCAGTGACACCCGCCGGGGGCGGCCCCGGCCCCGCCGCCCGGCCGGTCATCAGCGGCCTCGGACGAGGACGCCCGCAACGTCACCAGACACCGACGCCCGACAACGTTTGAGGAGATGTTCGATGCGAGTCCTCGTGACAGGTTTCCCGCATGTCACCCACCTGAACCACCTCATCCCGCACGCCCAGGCGCTGCAGGCCGAGGGGCACGAGGTCGTCGTGGCCTGCCCGCCCGGAGCCGAGGAGCAGATCGTCGCCGCGGGCCTGCCCGCGATCAAGACCGGTGAGCCGGAGCCGCATTCGCTGCAGAACTGGGCGAAGTACGGCCTGCTGCCCAGCCCGGAGGAGATGGAGGAGCTGGCGGCCAAGCTCGACCTGAGCGGCGACGAGCGGGACAACTGGGACGCCTACTACCAGTTCTTCCTGTTCTCCGCCCGGTACTACCTGCCGCCGGAGCCGCGCGAGGACATCGACAACCTGATCGCCTTCGCCAAGCAGTGGCAGCCGGACCTGGTGCTGTGGGAGTCCTGGTTCCCGTGCGGCGGGGTCGTCGCCAAGGCCGCGGGCGCGGCGTCGGGCCGCGTGCTCAACGGCCCGGACTACGGCGGCTGGGCGATCGAGAAGTTCGCCGAGCGGCGGGCCGAGGGGCACGAGACGCCGGAGAACCCACTGGCGATCTCGCTGCGCGCGCTGGCCGACCGGCACGGGGTCGAGGTCGACGACACCGTGCTGCTCGGGCACTTCACCATCGACGCGATCCCGGCCCCGTCGATGCGACTGTCGCGGAACATCTCCACCGTGCCCGTCCGCTGGGTCCCCTTCAACGGCGGCGCGGTGCTGCCGGAGTGGCTGCACGAGCGTCCCCAGCGGCCGCGCGTCGCGCTGACCGTCGGCGTCTCGACCCGGGCCTACCACGAGGGCGTCGACCTCATCCCCAAGATCTTCGAGGCGATCGAGGGACTGGACATCGAGGTCGTCGGCACGTTCAACGACAACCAGCTGGTCGGCGCGCCGCCGGTGCCGGAGAACCTGCGCGTCGTCGACTACGTGCCGTTGACCAGCCTGCTGCCGACCTGCGTCGCGGCCATCCACCACGGCGGCAGCGGCTCGTTCGTGGCCACCCTCGCCGCCGGCATCCCGCACGTCATCGCCGACACCGAAGAGCCGCAGCGAATGGTCTTCAGCGGTGAGGGCGAGTCGATCTCGGTCACCGTCACCGAGCGCAGCGTCGACGCGTGGCTCACCGCGCGGCTGGTCAAGGAGACCGGCGCGGGCGTGCAGATCAACCGCATCACCCAGTCCGCCGCGGAGATCCGCGCCGCACTGCTCGCGGTGCTGAACGACCCGTCCTACGCCGAGGCGGCCAAGGCCATGCACGACGCGTGGCTGGCCCGTCCCACCCCGGCCGGCATCATCCCGGAGCTGGAGAAGCTGACCGAGTTCCACCGCGCCGCTCGCTGACCGGCACACACCGCCCCGGACCGCTTAGCGGCTCCGGGGCGGTGTCCGAAGTGGACGGTGTCGCTTCCCGGTGACGCGCCGCGCTTCGATGCCGGCGTGTGCGGTGGCCGCCTCGGTGAGGGGATAGGTACGGCCGACGAGCGGGGTCAGCCCGCCTCCGGCGGTCCGCCGCAGCACTTCGGTGACCCGGCGGGCGGTGTCCGGCCAGAGCTCCGGCAGCTGTGCCGTGTCCACCACGGTCAGCCGCCGTCGGGCAGTCGATTGTCTCGGCGCCCGGTCTTCTCGCGACAGCCGCCTTTTCCGCGCCGCGGACGGCCGCGACCACCTCGGCGCCCTCGGCAACGGCGAGTTGTACCAGCACCGGGGTTTTCTCCAGCGCGAGCGCCGTGCTGCCATCGTCGAGCACGGCCAGCGCGGCCTGCGGATCGAGGCACGATGGCAGGGGGAAGGTGTAGTCGGGTGAGGAGATCACCGTGTCGGCGTAACCGCCGCCGTAGCCGCCTTTCGCGTGGGTGACCACCTGCCTGCCCAGCCGGTCACCGCCGACCCCGGCGCCGATCGCGGTGACCGTGCCCGCCACCCGCACCTCCCCGGCGGCGGGCTCGGGAGTGGGCAGCTCGACCGGCTCCAGCACTTCGGGGGAGCCGAACCGGGAAACTCTGATCGCGCGCATGGCGCCCAGCTTCGGGGCTCCAGCCAAGTTCGCGAGGGAATCGAGTGGGCCCGGTGAGACTCGAACTCACACTGGCACGGACCTAAACCGTGTGCCTCTGCCAATTGGGCTACGGGCCCCGCTCGCGGATGCAGCCTAGCGCCGCCGGTGGTGGGGCGGATCGGCGGGCGGATGCCCGGTGATCTAACGTTGGGGCCTGCGACAGGCTGCCTGGCGAGGAGGACCCGTGGCGCGCGACCCGGACACCATTGAGCGTGAGATCGAGAAGGCCAGGGACGCGCTCGCGTCCACGCTGGACGAACTCAGCGTCAAGGCGAACCCCAAGCGGCTCGCGGACTCCGCGAAGACGAGCGTGCTCGCCAAGCTGAGCGAGCCCAAGATCAAGTACCCGCTGATCGGCGCCGGTGTGCTGATCGGCGCCCTGCTGCTGCGGAAGCTGATCCGCTAGCGGCCGCGCACCCGAACCTCAAGCTCGGCGGGCGACCGGCGGCTCCGCTTCGACGGGGTCGCCGGTCTCCTGCCGCGGCGTGCCGATGGCCTCGCCGAGGTCGGTGAACACGCCACCGTCGGCGTCGTCGATCGCTTCCTGCAGCTCGGTCTTCGCGGAATCGCCTTCCTGCTCCTCGTCGGCGGGTTCGGCCTCCGCGGGAGCTTCTTCCGCGGCTTCCTCCGGCCGGGTCAGGCGAGCGCTCATGTAGGCGTGCGTGAACTCCAGCGCGCTGCCGTTGAGCAGGTGCACCACGGTGGCCTTCGCCCCGCCCGCGAGCTTCTCCACCAGCTGGTCCGCCCGGTCACGCGCGGCGATGATGCCCGGCGCCTTGCCGGTCAGCGTCTCACCCGGACCGGTGACGGTCACCGTCCAGTCGTCGTTCTCCGGCGTGTACGTCGCCGTGATGGTCGCCGCCATCCGCCCCACCCCTCTCGTGCAGCTGACACCCCGGTCGGGGAATGCTGGTGCCGAGGCATTGTAGATCCGTCGACGGTTCTATCGATACCGCACGAGCGACGCTGTGTCACAGCTAACCGGTAAAATGCTACTTTGGGTAGTTGGTTGATGGCTCAGGTGATAGCACGATCGTGCAATCCGCCCCACAGAAGGTCCATCGCGTAGCCGGTGGCCATCTCTGGGGTGATTTCGTCGTGGCGTTCGCACCAGATCGCCAGCCGTTCGCAGGCACCCACGACGAATTCGGCTGAAGCTTCCACCTGCAGGGGTGAGGCGGCGTTGAAGTAACCGGCCATCAGCGTCGCGATCAGGTCGGTCTGCTGCCGCCGGGTGGCTTCGATGCCGTCGGCGGCCGGCGTGCCGATCAGCGTCATCTCGTGCCGCAGCAGCGACCACGACTGCCGCCGCTCGCGGATGAACACAAAAAAGGCGAGCAGGCCGCGGCGCAGCGCGTCCTCGGCGTCGGTGGCCAGCGCGACCGCCTCTTCGGTGGCCACCCGCAGTTCGGCCCGCGCCTGCTCGATGCACGCCAGCAGCAGGCCTTCCTTCGAGTTGAAGTACTCGTAGAGCATCGGCTTCGAAACGCCGACCCGCTCGGCGATGTCGTCCATCGACGCGGCCACGTACCCGCGTTCGGCGAAGACCGCCTCGGCCACCTCCACCATCTGGCGCTCGCGCTCGGCGCGGGGCATGCGCTTGCGCCGCGGGACCTGCTCGGTTGTCATGCGCCCACTCTACCGACCATCTACCGCCGGTAACCTACTCCGAGTAAGATGGACTCCGGGTAACAGTAAAACGGCGTGGAGGACAGGGCATGAACCAGCGCGACGAAACCGGTGTGCTGATCATCGGGACCGGCTTCTCGGGCCTCGGGATGGCCGCGAAGCTCCGCAAACAGGGCAGGACCGACTTCGTCATCCTGGAGAAGGCGCAGGAGGTCGGCGGCACCTGGCGCGACAACACCTATCCCGGCTGCGCCTGCGACATCCAGTCGCACATGTACTCGTTCTCCTTCGAGCAGAACCCGTCGTGGTCGCGGGCCTTCTCGCCGCAGCCGGAGATCTGGGACTACCTGCGCGGGTTCGCCCGCAAGTACGACCTCTACTCCTATGTCCGCTTCGGCCAGGAGATGACCGGCGCGCGCTGGGACGCCGACGAGCAGCGGTGGCACGTCACCACCAAGGCCGGCGACGAGTTCGTCGCGCGCTTCCTGGTCGCCGGGGTCGGGGCGCTGCACCTCCCGCAGATCCCGGACCTGCCCGGCATCGACAGGTTCGAGGGGCGCGCCTTCCACTCCGCCGAGTGGGACCACGACTACGACCTGCGCGGCAAGCGGGTCGCGGTGGTCGGCACCGGAGCCAGCGCCGTGCAGTTCGTGCCGAAGATCGCCGAGCAGACCGAGGCGATCCACCTGTTCCAGCGCACGCCGCCGTGGATCATGCCCAAGCCCGACCACGAGATGCCGGGCTGGGCGAAGCGGCTGTTCGCGCGGGTTCCCGGTGCCCAGCGGCTGTACCGCACGCTGCTGTACTGGATGCTCGAGGTGCGCGCGGTCGGCTTCAACGGCCGCCCGTGGCTGATGAAGCTCGCGCAGCGGCTGGCGAAGGCGCAGATCAACAAGGCCATCAAGGACCCGGAGCTGCGGCGGAAGGTCACCCCGGACTACACGCTCGGCTGCAAGCGCGTGCTCATCTCCAACGACTACTACCCGGCGCTGGCCCGCGACGACGTCGAGGTGGTCACCGACGGCATCGCCGAGGTCAAGGCGCGCAGCGTGGTGGACAGGGCGGGGGTGGAGCGCGAGGTCGACGCGATCATCTACGGCACCGGCTTCCACGTCACCGACGCCTTCGACGACCTGGAGATCACCGGGGTCGACGGCAGGCAGCTGAACAAGGAGTGGGCCGCCGACGGCATGCGGACCCATCTCGGGATCACCGTGGCCGGTTACCCGAACCTGTTCTTCCTGCTCGGGCCGAACACCGGGCTGGGGCACAACTCGGTGGTGTTCATGATCGAGTCGCAGACCGAGTACATCAGCGACGCGATCCGGCTGGTCGAGCGCACCGGCTCGGGGGCGATCGAGCCGCGGCAGGTGGTGCAGGAGCGGTTCAACACCGAGATCCAGGGGCAGCTGGAACGCGGCATCTGGACCCAGGGTGGTTGCCAGAGCTGGTACCTGGACGCGCAGGGGGTGAACCGGACCATCTGGCCCGGGTTCACCTGGCGCTACTGGCTGCGGACGCGGCGCGTGGACCCGGCGGAGTTCCAGCTGGTCGGCCGGTCACGGGGGTAGATGACGCGGCGGACGTCAGGGTGCGCTCCAGGGCTCCAGGGCTCCAGGGCTCCAGGGCTCCAGGGCTCCAGGGCTCCAGGGCGTCGGGTGGCGCGGCAGGCGTCAGGGTTCGCTCCGGGGTGTCGGGGTGGCGCTCCGGGGTGTCGAGGTGGTGCGGCGGGCGTCGAGGAGGCGCGGCGGGCGTCAGAGTTGGCTTCCGGGCTTCCGGGCTTCCGGGCTTCCGGGCTTCCGGGGTGTCGGGTGGCGCGGCAGGCGTCAGGGTTCGCTCCGGCGTTGGCGAGGCGCGGCAGACGTCGGGGTGGCGTCCCGGGCCGAGGGAGGGCGGCCCGGGACGCGCGGCGCGCGGCCTCCGGCGGGGGCGGTGCCGAAGGCGCGCACGATCGGGGGCGCAGTGCCGCAAAGCGGGCACGCGGGTGCGAGGGGTCAGGTGGGTGGCGGCGCGGACAGGGTGCGCAGCCGGCCGACCAGATCGGCCGGACCCAGGCCGCACAGGGCTGCCAGTTGCTTGATCGCCCCCTCGTCCAGCTGGATCTCCCTGGTCGAGTTGCCGTGGTTCAACCTGCCCTCGGCCCACCGGCGCAGCGGCAGCAGCTCCGGCTGCGAGTCGGCGACCACCTGACGCAGGTCCAGCCGCACCCGGCCGGGCTCGTCGGTGAACACCCGTCTGTGCACGCGCGCGAGCAGGTCCTGCGGTAGTTCGTCCATCGCCAGGCAGAGTTCGACGAGCCGGACCACCGAGCACTGCCGGGTGCCGAGTTCGTAGGTGGCCAGCGTCTGCAGCGAGATGTCGCTCTGCAGGTGCTGGTTCAGCTCCTTCCGCGTCCAGCCGCGTCGTCGACGGAGCTTGCGAAGCTCCTCCCCGAGGACTCGCTGATAGATGTCTCCGTCGATCCTCACTCCGCGTCCCCTGCCTCGACCGCGCGTCTGTCCGCACTCCGGCGCCGACGCCCCCGTTGGAATGCGAGCTGTGTTCACGGTTATGTAAGTCGGCAGGAAGGCAACTCTTACGTGATTTCGGGCGGGTGTTTTCGACCCGATACGCATCTGCCCCTGAACGGCGGAGATGGCTAGGCCAAATGGGGTAGCGTCAGTTGACGCAAGTGACGCCATCCGCGGTAATCGGCTGCTCTGCGGAGCCATCCGGTTGCGCAGGAGGTTGCTGCGGCTGCGGTGCGGTGAACTGACGGGCCGGGGTCGAGCCCGAGGCCTGGGACGCGGTTCCGGCGCCCGAGTAGTCACTGCCCACGTAGACGGTCACGTGACCGGCCGTCACCGTCGGGTCCTCCTCGACGCTGAGCTGCCCGCCCAGTGCGTCGGCCACCGCCTGCCCGGCGGCCTGGCCACCGGTGCCGTAGCGGACCACACTGGTCTTTCGCGACGAGGAGTTCGAGGTCTCGCCCGCGGTGAAGCCCTTCCCGGTGAGCGCCTCGGACACCTTCGCCGCCAGCCCGGTCACGCCGGAGGCGTTGCGCACGTCGACCGTGGTCTTGGCGTTGTCCGCGTTCGGTCCCGGTGCCTCCGGCGCCGGCGGACCGGCCAGGCCCTGGACGAACTTCTTCACCTCGCCGGGATCGACCTGGATGGCCGAGCCGTCGTTCGGGGTGGTGTAGTCCATGTTGACCACCGGGATGGTGCGGAACTCCAGCTGCCCGCCGGTCAGCCCGCGCATCTGCTGGGCGAAGCCGACGATGTCCCAGCCCTGGTTCAGCACCACCGACTTCTGCAGCGCGCCGGCCAGGTCGTTCAGCTTCACCGGATCGGCCAGCGTGCCCGCGGAGAGCACCTTGCGGGCCAGTCCGGCCATGAACACCTGCTGGCGGACCACCCGGTCGAGGTCGCCGCGCGGCAGGCCGTGCCGCTGGCGGACGAAGGCCAGCGCGTCCGCGCCGGAGATCGACTGCGGCCCCTTCTTGAAGTTCGCGCCGGAGAACTCGTCCTTGACCGCGTCGTTCAGGCAGACGTCGACGCCGCCGATGGCGGTGGTGACGTCGTGGAAGCCGAGCAGGTTGATCGAGGCGTAGTTGTCGATCTTCGAGCCGGTGAGCTTCTCCACGGTGGCGACCAGGGTCTTCGCGCCCTCCTGGTTGCTGCGCAGTTCGAGGTCCTGCGGATTGGTGACGCCCTCGCTCTCCAGCTTGCGGCGCGAGTCGGTCTTGGCGCGGGCGTAGGCCGAGTTGATCTTGTGCTTGCCGTAGCCGCCGGGAATGTCCACGTAGGAGTCGCGGGGCAGGGAGATCGCCACCGCCTTGCTGCCGTCGTTCGGGATGTGCACGAAGATCAGCGTGTCGGTGTTCAGCTCGCCGTCGGCGGCCCCGGCGCGCAGCTGCGCCAGCACCTCCTTCGGCAGCGGGTTGCCCTGCGCGTCGGTCCGGCTGTCCATGCCGACCAGCAGGATGTCGCGCGCGCCGTCGGCCGGTTTGTCGCCGCCCGCGTCCGAGGCGATCACGTCGGTGGTGGTGAGGCCGCTGACCAGGCCCTGCATCGCCGCCCACGCGTACCCGGTCAGGCTCATCACCAGCAGCGAGACCAGGGCCAGCGCGATCTTCACCCCGCGCCGGGACCGCTTCGGCGGCGGCGGTGGCGGGGGAGCCGGGCGACGGGCCTCCGGGCGGCGGACGGGTGGGCGCGCGCCACCGGCGGGCGGGCGCCGGGGCGGCAGGCCGCGGTCACGCGGCGGGGTGGAAGCGGGTCTGGGCCGTGCCGGGGACTCGTCCTGCCATGGCCGCGCGGGGCGACGCGCCCCTCGGTCATCTCGTGGCGGGTGGTCCAACTCGGACAGCTCCTCGGTTCGCTTGCCTTACTCAGTAGGACGTACAGAACCCGCGCACGGTTGTGCGCAGGAGATCTCAGCCTGGCACACCGGTTCGTAAAGCGCGCCACAGCTCCCTCACGACGTGGCTCTTGCCACCTCCGGGGGAGCGAAAAGCCTGGTCAGCAGCGTGCCGATGACCGCGATCACAGCGAGTACGGCGACCACCCCGTGCAGGGCGACACCCAGCCGGTCGATCACCGGACCGGCCGTCGCGGACAGCAGCGGCGGCACGCAGGCGATCGCGGTGAGCACCCAGGTGGCCGGGGCGTCGCTGGTGCCGATGCGCTGCGTGTGCAGCAGGAACACGCCCAGCAGCAGGTGGACCAGGTTCTGGATCGGATCGGGTACGAGCCCGAGCTGACCGCCGAACTGGGTCAGCGCGAAGCCGAACAACCCCATCACCGCGAAGCCGAGGCCGAGCACCACGGCGGACCGGCCGAGCAGCCTGCCCAGCCCGCCGTCGGGCACCGGCGCGGTCGGCGGGTGCGGGGAATGACTGTGTGCCCGGCGCTCGAACCACCAGAACACCAGCACCGCGGGCCCGGCGAGCAGGCCGAGCGCGGCGACCGTGCGGGGGTGGGTCAGCCAGGCCCACGCGTCGATCACGTTCACCGGCAGGTAGACCACGGTGACCAGCAGCAGCATCGTGGCGAGGAAGCCGAGGTAGAGGCTCATCGGCGCGCGCAGCGCCTGCGCGGCCGCCCTGGCTACGTCCTCGCGCGCGGCGAGCCGGGCCAGCGGCGCGGCGAGCAGGCCGAGCAGGCACAGCTGCGTGACGCCGAGCAGCAGCACCGGCAGCGTCGGAGCGGCCAGCGCCGGCGGCGCCGTCGAGTCGTTGAGCAACATCGGGGCCACCCCGCCGGTCGTGGTGGTCAGCACCAGCGTGCCGAGGCCGCCGACCGCGCCGGCGAGCAGTGGCAGGCGCTTGGGCGAGCCGGACCCGGCGTGCACGAAGGCGACCTGCTGGGCCAGCAGCGCCAGCGCGAAACCGCCCGCGTACCGGGCGATCGGCGAGCCGATCAGCTCCGCGGTGACCACCGCCGCGGCCAGTGCGGTGACCACCGGCCAGCCCGAGCGCAGGCGGCGCTGCAGTGCCGACATGGCCGGGGTCAGCACCACGGTGAGCAGGTAGAAACCGAGCAGCCACAGCGGGTGCAGCGCGATCCGGGTGACCACCGCGTTGGTGCCCGCCGGGATGTGCAGCAGTTCGAGCGCGGTCGGCACGGCGAAGGCGACCAGCACGAAGATCAGTGCCGGGCGCAGCAGCCAGCTGGCCCGGTGCGCGAGGTACTGGCGGTATCCGCCGCCGTTGTCCACGCAGGCCCGCCAGCCCGCCGCGTTGGCGTGCCCGCCGGCGAAGAAGAACACCGGGGCCAGCTGGGTCAGCCAGGTCAGCGGCCACAGCCAGCCGTCCGGCACCCCGGCCCAGTGCCCGAGCGCGACCGCGGACTCACCGAGCACCAGCCCGGCGATCGCGGCCACCGCGAGCACCATCCACCGGCCGCAGGGCAGCACCGGCGGGATCGCGGCCGGGGCCATCGTGGCGCCGGTGGCCTTCGGCACCTCGCGCCGCGCACGCAGCCAGCCGCGCAGCCGGAACACCAGCAGGCAGCCGATCACCACCACCCCGGCGAGCATCGGCCCGATCGGCTCGCCGGTGGGCGGACCCCAGCGCTGGTGCCAGGAGTTGACCACCAGCCCGGCCGTGTACAACGAGGCGACCGCCTTGCAGGTGCCCGCCGAGCCCATCGGGTTGAGGTCGCAGGTGGCCTGCATGTCGGCGGACAGCCGGGCGTCGAGTGCTTCGCGCCACTTCGGGTCCAGCGGATGGCCCTGGTTCTCGGCGTACCGCAGCAGGTCGTAACCGAGGTCGTGGGACATGCAGGCGACGCGGAAGTCCCAGCGGGTGCTGTCCTCACCCCACGGCGCCGAGCAGCCGCCGCCGACGTGGACCGCGCGCATCGTGCCGTCGCGGGCCGGTTCGGCCGCCGCGGTCACCCCGAGCACCTGGTTGAGGTCGGCCGGGAGCAGGCCGAGCGCGGTGGCCTCCGGGCCGGGGGAGACCAGCGCCTCCACCGCGCGCTGCGCGTCGGCGACACCACCCCGCGGCGGACCCTGGTCGGGCACCGGGGCGGACCTCGACGCGACAAAACCGAACCCGACGACGATCAGCGTCACGAGCAGGAGCCAGGCCGAGGTCGACAGTGAAAGCCGGACGCGCCGTGGCGCGCCCGGCCGGATGTCGGCGGCTGCGGTCATGGACTCCAGGGTCTCAGTCCGGTCTCGGCGGGCACATCCGGATAACCCCCGGACGTTTCTGTGCAGGCTACCGGGGGTGCGGGCGGCCTCGCCGGTACCGCCAAGGGAACCCTTAGTTGCCCCTTTGGGCAGGCACTGTCCGTTTTGCACTCGTTCGGGCGACCGTTTCCGCAGGTCAGCGTGCTGTGAACCGGGTCAGGACGCGAACGGCGGCTCCAGCCGGACTCGACCTCGCCGCGACTAGCCTCGGACGTCCGAATCGAGGGGGATATCCGTGAACTGCCCTGTTCAACTGCCATCGCCCGCCACGTCGCGGGTGCTGCTCTGCGTCCGCGACGGTGATCTGCGGGCCGACATCGTGGTCGAGCTGTCCGCGCGGCCGGGGCTGGTGCTGGCCGCACCCGCCGACGACGTGCACCACCTGGTCCACCGTGCCCGCGGCTGGCGGGCCGACGTGGTGGTGCTCGATCTCACCATCGCCGAACTGGAGGTCGCCGAGGTGAGCAGGCTGCTCACCGATCCGGCCGCCGACCACCGCCCGCGTCCGCTGCTGCTCGCCGGGGACGGGCAGGACGACGTGGTGGTGGCCGCCATCCGCGCGGGCGCGCGTGGTGCGGTCCCGCGGTCCAGCCCGACGCGGGAGATCGGCGACGCGGTGTGCGCGGTGGCCGGTACCGGCGCCTATCTCGGCGCGCCGCTGACCCGGCGGGTGCTCGACCGGCTCACCGCGCCGGGCCGCGAACTCGCGGAGGTGTTCCCGCGGCTGACCCGTCGCGAACGGGAGGTGGTGCGGTACCTGGCGAAGGGCATGTCGAACGCGGAGATCGCCCGCGAAACCGCGCTGACCCTGCGCACGGTCAAGTACCACGTCTCCGGCATCCTGCGGAAGCTCGACTGCCGCACCAGGGCGCAGGCCGCCGCGCGGGTGGGTGCCGCGGCCGATTTTCCTTTACCCGTTGCAAAACTGCAGGAACGCGCAGGTTAGGGACAGCCGCACGTCCGTTCGGGTGGTCTGGACCGCGACGCCGGTTGGCGCGGGGACGGGCTGCGCCAAGATGGCGCCTGAGTGATCGCGACCACTCAGTGTCTGGCATTGGTCACCGAACGGGGCGGGGGAGCCACCGTGGAGCGGGATGAGGGCGGATTCGGGGCGGTGCTGCGCGCGCACCGGAGCCGGGCGCGGCTGACCCAGCGGGATCTGGCGGAGCGGTCGGGCATCAGCCTGCGTGCGATCCGGTACCTCGAGCAGAACCGCGTCGAACGGCCGCGCCGGGATTCGCTGCGCCGGCTGGCCGATGCGCTGGACCTGCCCGGCGCGGTGGCCGCGGCCTGGGCGGGCGGTGAGTTCCGGCTGCCGCCCGATCAGCTGTCGGTCGGTGTGCTCGGCCCGCTCACCGTGGCCAGGGAAGGCACCTCGCTGGAACTGGGACCGGCCAAGCAGCGGTGCCTGTTCGCCCTGCTGGCACTTCGGGCGGGCGAAGTGGTCGACCGCGCGGAGATCATCGACGCGCTCTGGGGCGACCGGCCGCCGTCCAGCTGCCTGAACCTGGTGCACACCTACGTTTCCGGGCTGCGGAAGGTGCTCGAACCCGAGCGCGGCGGGCCGTTCGCCCCGGCGCTGCATTCCAGTTACGGCGGTTACCGGCTCGACGTCGCGGATCTCGACCTGGACCGCTTCGACGGGCTGGCCCGCCGGGCGCGGGCGATCCGGTTCTCGGAACCGTTGCCCGCACTGGACTTGTTCGCGCAGGCGTTGCGGGAGTGGCGTGGTCCGGTGCTGGCCGGGTTGCCGGCGAACCTGCGGTCGCACCCGGTGGCGGTGGCCGCGGCGCGGCGGCGGCTGGTGACCGCGCTCGACTACGCCGACACCGCGCTCGCCGCCGGCGAAGCCGCCGACGCGGTCGAGCACCTCCAGTTGCTGGCCGAGGCGGAACCCTGGCACGAAGGGCTTTCCGCGCGGTTGATGCTGGCGCTGGCCGCGTCCGGGCAGCAGGCCGCGGCGCTCGCGTTGTTCGCCGAGGTCCGGCAGCGGCTGGCCGACGAGCTGGGCGTCGGCCCCGGTGCCGAGTTGCGGGCGGCGCACCTGCGGGTGGTGCGGGGCGAACTCGGGGCGAGCGGCCCGGTGCCCGCGCAGTTGCCCGCCGACGTGCCGGGTTTTGTCGGCCGGACCGCCGAACTCGCGTTGCTCGACCAGCCGGCGCCGATCACCGTGGTCGAGGGCGGCGCGGGCGTCGGCAAGACCGCGCTGGCGGTGCGCTGGGCCCATCGCGTCCGCGCCCGGTTCCCCGACGGGCAGTTGTACGTGAACCTGCGTGGCTGCGGTCGTGAGCCGGTCCGGCCGCTGGAGGTGCTCGCCCGGTTCCTGCGCGCGCTCGGCGTGCCGGCGGACGGTGTGCCGAGCGACGTGGAGGCGGCGGCGAGCCGGTACCGCGCCCGCCTGGCCACCCGTGCCGTGCTCGTGGTGCTGGACGACGCGGTGAACCTCGAGCAGGTGCGCCCGCTGCTGCCCGGCAACCCGGCGTGCCCGACGCTGATCACCAGCCGCGAACCGCTCGCCGCGGTCGAGGGGGCCCGCCGGTTCACCCTCGAACCGCTCGACGAGGCCGACGCGCGCCTCCTGCTGGCCGGAATTCTTGGTGGCGAACGGGTGACATCTGAACCGGCGGCGGTGGGCGAATTGGTGACGCTGTGTGGTCGGCTGCCGCTGGCCCTCCGCCTCGCCGCGGCCAATCTCGGCGCCGCGCCCGGGTCCGGGGTGGGCGCCTACAACGCGGCCGTCCGCGCCCACGCCAGGCTGCGGACGGCCACCGACCCGGTGCGGACGGCGTGCGAACTCTGCTACGCCAGGCTCGATCCGCGTGCCCGGCGTTTGTTCCGCCTGCTGAGCCTGGTGCCGGGAACCGATTTCCCGCCGGAGGTCGCCGAGACCCTGCTGGGTGACGCTGGAGGGGGTCGGGTGCTGTCGCGGTTGGTAACCGCGAATTTGGTCGCGGAACCGGCGCCGGGCCGGTTCCAGTTCCACGACCTCCTTCGTGAGTACGCGACCGAGCGCGCGATGGCCGAAGAAGGGGAGCGGGAGCTGGCCGAGGCATTGTCCAGGCTGCGCAGAACCCCGCAATAGTGCATTGGCATCAGGCCGGGTAAAGGAGATTCATGCCACTGTGTGGAACCGCCGCCGGAAAAATCCCCTGACCACCGCGTATTCGACGACGGCGATTGTCGGTAACGGTGTAATTGGTTCGGACCTATGACCTGGAGGGCCGGACCTGGACTAGCTCTCTCGGGGCCGCGAGGTGCTGCCGTCGGCGAAGCGGACCTGGTTCCGGCCGCCCTCCTTCGCGTCGTAGACCGCCGAGTCGGCGGCCTGCAACAGCGCCTCCAGGGTGTCCCCGTGCCGGGGGTGGAGCGCCACCCCGATCGAGGTGGTGCGCCCGGAGATGGTGGTCGGGTCACCGCGCTTGTCGGTGCTGTCGATGCTCAGCGCGGCGATCGTGTGCAGCACGCGCTCGGCCGCCAGCTTCGCCGCGGTGTGGTCGATTTCGGGCAGCAGCACGAGGAACTCCTCGCCGCCGAACCGGCCGACCACATCGGACGGTCGTGTCACCTGACCGAGTGCCTCGGCCACCGCGCGGAGCACGTCGTCCCCGGCCGGGTGGCCGAACGTGTCGTTGATCCACTTGAAGTGGTCCAGGTCGATCATCAGCAGGGCGAGGCTGTCCTCGGCGCCTCTGGTCCTGGACAGCGCTCGCTCGGCGGATTCCGACCAGCCACGCATGTTCAGCAGGCCGGTCTTCGGATCGGTGCGCACGTCGTCCTGGAGCTGGTCCAGCTCGGCCAGCCGGTTGAAGACCACGGTGACCACCGCCATGATCGCCACCGTCGGCGGCATGGTGACCAGCAGGATCGCGGTCATCGCGCCGAGTCCGGTGGTCACCGCCTCCAGCAGGTTGTCCGCCTTGCTGCCGAGGATCGTGGTCGCGTTCGGCCGGGAGGTGGAGCTGACCGCGATCACGCCGCCGACGTAGATGATCTGGATCGCCTCGTAGATCACCGCGGTGAGCACCACCAGCGCGAACTCGCGCAGCGAGCCGCCGATGGTCAGCGAGGTCCAGTCCTGCGGGCCGAGGTCGGCGAAGGCCAGGTGCGCCACCGCCGCGGCCAGGCTGTGCGAGATGGTGGAGAAGACGAAGTTGTGCGCCGGGCGGCGGGCGGTGAACCAGCGTTGCCCCCGGATGATGACCACCAATGCGACGATCAGCGGTACCGGAATGACCAGTACGGCCGGGAAGATCCACACCGCGGTGAGGTCGATCAGAACTGTTTTCGTACGACTGCGGCGACGTTCTTCCTGCCGCTGGGTCAATTGGATGTGAATGGTCGCGCCCGCCACGAGAATGGCGAACCTGATCCAGTCGAGACCGTTCGGTGAATCGGAGACGGAAAATGCGTAGACCAGGCCGGTCGCGGCGATCGTCTCCATTGTCAGCAGATAGGCGATTACCCTTTTCGGGCGTTGCCAGATACCCCATGCGCGTGGATCGAAGGGGTGCTTTCGTGCACTCGGTGAATTCTTCCCGCTTGCGCTCTCGGCAGGCTCCGCCGGGCTCGCGCCCGCCGGGTTCGGCGGCGGTGCGGAGCCGGCCGCTCCCGGCGCCGGAGCGGATTCACCGGCCGCCCGTGGCGGGGGGTCCCCGGGCTTCAGTGCCATCGGCGCACCTCCCGTCCACCCGGGCCCGAGCACCTGGGTAACCTTTCCGGTACGCGAGCGGGCACCGGATCGACCTTCACGACCGGTACCATCTCACGGCACCGGAAGCGCAAGGCAGGACGGGATGCGAGCCCAGGTGTTGTGACTGTCGCAGCGGGGCGTGCATGAGCGAAGATGCTGCCAGCGTCTTCGTGACCGACAATGGAACGATGCGGGTATGTGTGGTTTTCTTCCGCGAGGAGGTGTTCCCAGTGGCGGGTCGTGACTACTGATCTCTGAATGTAATGGTTTTGCGCTGGCGCTTGTGCTGGGAGGTGTTCGACGTGACCGGTCGTGACTACTGACGTGGATTCTGTTGGCGATTCCCCGAGGTTTGTTGTGCCGAGGAGGTGTTTCAGGTGGCTGGACGTGACTACTGAGTTCCCGAGAGTTGCCTCGCCATCCGGCGATGCCGTGCTTATCTTGTCGGCGCCGGCGGCGCCGTCGTTACCGCGATCCATGTCAGCCCGGGACGTCCGGGTCGGCCGGGTCGGCCGGGTCGCCGCCACGGCGGGCGCGTGCCCATGACACGGCCAGCGGTATCCCCAGCACCACCCCCAGCGCGCCGCCGATCGCGATCGCCGCGGTGGCCGAACCGGCCAGCTGCGCGAGCGCACCGCCGAGCGCGGCACCGACGCCCTGGGTCACCCGCAGACCGGTGCGGTAGAGCCCACCGGCACCACCCCTGAGTTCGTTGGGCACCCACGTGATGAACGTGGCCCCGACGGTGACTATGTAGGCCCCGGCGACCCCGGCCAGCGCGAGCGCGGTCAGCGCCAGCACCAGGCCAGGATCGACGGCGAAGACGAGCAGGATGGCGTTCGGCACGATGGCCAGCACGCCGATCACCCGGCGGCGGACCTCCGCGCGCACGTAGTTCGACAGCAGGAAGACCCCGAGGATGAAGCCGAGCGGGTCCGCGGCGAGCAGCCAGCCGACGGCCTCCGGTGGTGCCCCGATCTCCTCGGCCAGCGGTGCCGCGAGCCCTTCCGGGATCATCGCGAAGCCGACCAGCCAGGACAGGCCCAGCAGCACCCGCAGCCGCCGCTGCCCGGAGACCCAGCGGATCGCGCCGAACCACGGATCGTCGCCGTTGCCCGCCGCGTCCCGGCGGGCCACCCGCAGCCGGATCACCAGCGCGCTGATCGCGAAGGTGGCCGCGTCGATGGCCAGCGTCCAGCTCACCCCGATGGTGGTGACCAGCGCGCCGGCCCCGATCAGCCCCAGCAGCATGGCCAGGTTCGTGGTGATGCCGCGGATGTCCTGGCTGCGCAGGTACAACTCGTCGGAGGTGAACACCTCCCTGGTCAGCGCGTTCTGCGCGGCGTTGGCCGGCGCGCCGAACAGGCGCGCGAGCACGACCAGCGCGACCAGCGCGACCAGCGGGGTGCCCGGGATGGCCATCACCCCGACCACCACCGCCTGCGCGGCGGCGCAGCTCCACAGCACGGTGCGGCGCGGATAGCGGTCGGCCAGCTGAGCCAGGCCCAGCCCGCCCGCGAGCGCGGGCAGGTAGGTCATCGCGTAGGCGAGCGCCGCCCACAGCGGTGAGCCGGTGCGTGCGTAGACGGTGATCGCCAAGGCGACGGTGGTCAGCTGATCGCCCGCCACGGACTGGGCCTCGGCCAGCCAGAGCGTACGGAACTCGCCGTTCCGGAGTACCGCCCGCATCCGAGGAGGAGCGTTCGTCTTCACCGTCAGTCTTCTTCCCCCCGATCGGGTGAACTTGCTCGGGCAGTGCATTGTGTCCTGCGGGTCTGAAGGCTCTGACAGTGCCTTCACCCGGACGACACGTCCGGCGACGTTCAGTATGACGTTCACCACTGCGTAGCGAGAACCCCACCTCAGTAGTAAGCCTGCGAACGTGTTCGCCCCGTTACCGAGGGTGGCGCCGTTCGGAGTGACCGAGTGACCCGTGCGGCGATATCACTGCGCCGATCAGGCTCACTCGTTCGGCGCAGGCAGGCTGCCGTTCGTCTCCGAAGCCGCGCGCCGATGACCCTTCGTGGCCAACACTGGACGTGAGGGCCGGTCGCAGCGGGTGACCAAATCCGCGCGCGCCCGGCCAGGGGACGCACAGGAGGTCCAGGGCGATGAACGGATTGCTCGAACACAAGGCGGTCGTGGTCACCGGGGGCGGGCGGGGGCTGGGCGAGGCCTTCGCGGTGCACGCCGCGCAGGCCGGGGCCGCGGTGGTGGTCAACGACGTGGACGCCGACCTCGCCGAGCGGACCGCGGCGGGCATCCGGGCGCACGGCGGCCGGGCGGTGGCCAGCGGGCACAGCGTGGCCGATCCGGTGCAGGCGAGAGCCATCATCGACCGCTGCGTGACCGAGTTCGGCCGGATCGACGGGCTGGTCAGCAACGCCGGGCTCAACTACGAAGCGCTGCCGTGGGAGGAGGACCCGGCGCAGGTGCGGGAACTGGTCGAGGTCAACGTGCTCGGCGTGATGTACACCGGCATGGCCGCGGCCGAGGCGATGGTGGCGCAGGGTGGTGGCGGCTCCATCGTGAACATCTCCTCCGGTGCCTCGCTCGGCCAGCGGAAGCTCGGCGTGTACGCCGCCAGCAAGGGCGCGGTCGCCTCGCTGACCTACTCCTGGGCGCTCGACCTGGAGGAGGTCGGCATCCGGGTGAACGCCGTCTGCCCGCTCGCGCACACCCGGATGGTCTGGAAGTCGGAGCGCTCCCTGCGCAACTGCCCACCGGACCGCACGCCGTCGCGGATCGCCCCGCTGGTGCTGTTCCTGCTGGGCGACAACTCGGCGGGCATCACCGGGCAGATGATCCGCTGCAACGGCCCGCAGCTGCACATCGTCGGCCAGCCGCACCTGAAGGCGCCCATCCTGGAGCGCCCGGTGTGGGACACCGAGAGCGTGGAACGCGCCTTCGACGAGGTGTTCAGCGCGCACCTGGAGCCCTACGGCCTGGAGAAGCGCGTCCCGCCGAAGCTGCGGAAGTGGACGGAGAACCCGCTGAGGACCGCCTGAGCCGGGGGCCGGGCGATCCCGGCCCTCGGCTAAGTGGTGATCGTGACCACTGAGGTCAGGCGGTGGGGGCGGGCGCACCGGCGTACAGGTCGGCGATGGCCGGGCCGTAGCGCTCGTTGATCACCCGGCGCTTGAGCTTCAGCGTCGGGGTCAGCTCGCCGGTTTCCGGGGTCCACGCCTTCGGCAGCAGGTGGTACTTCTTGATCTGCTCGACGCGCGCCAGGCGGTTGTTCGCCGACTCGACCGCCCGGTCGATCTCGGCGCGGATGCCGGGATGAGCGGCCAGTTCGGCGGGATCAGCGGGATCCTTCACCTCGATGCCGTTCGCCGCCGCCCACGCCGGGGCGATCTCGTCGTCGAGCACGATCAGCGCGGAGATGAACGGCTTCGAGTCGCCGATGGCCACCGCCTGCCCGATCAGCGGGTGCTCCTTGAGCAGGCCCTCGATCCGGGTGGGCGCGATGTTCTTGCCGCCGGAGGTGATGATCAGTTCCTTCTTGCGGTCGGTGATGAACACGTAGCCGTCCTCGTCGACGGTGCCGATGTCCCCGGTGGCCAGCCAGCCCTCTTCGTCCACAGCGGACTTGATCGAGCCGTCCGGCTGCAGGTAACCGAGGAACACGATCGGCCCGCGGACCAGTAGTTCGCCGTCCTCGCCGACCTTGACCTCCACGTCGGCGACCGGGCGGCCGACGCTGCCGGCGCGGAACCCGCTCGCGGTGTTCGAGGTGGCCGCGCCGGTGGTCTCCGACAGGCCCCACACCTCTTCGATCTCCACGCCGAGCCCGGCGATGAAGTAGAGGACCTCGACCGGCAGCGCGGCGGCACCGCTGGAGGCCAGCAGCAGCCGGTCCAGCCCGAGCATCTTGCGCACCGGGGCGAGCACCGCCTCGTCGGTCTGCGCGATCCGCTCGGCGAGTTCGGCGGGCACCGGCTTGCCCGCGCTGCGGAGCTTGTAGCCCTCCTGCAGCAGTTCGTTGGCCGCGGTGAGCGCCTTGCGGTTCTCCTCCGGCGCGGCGGCGAGCATGTTCCGCAGCCCGGCGACCATCTTCTCCCAGACCCGCGGCACGCCGAAGAAGCCCTGCGGGCGCACGCGCCCGAGCGCGGCCACGATGCCGCTCGGATCCGCCAGCGTGTGCACGTGCCCGGCGTAGGTGATCGGCATGTAGAGGGACAGCTCGCGCTCGGCGATGTGCGCCAGCGGCAGGTAGCCGACGGTGTCCACGTGCATGGGGGTGTCGTGCAGGTGGTGCACCGCGTACGCCTCGTGGATGGCGTTGCGGTGCGAGAGCACCACGCCCTTCGGCTCACCGGTGGTGCCCGAGGTGTAGATCATCGAGAGCGGGTCGTCCGGCGCGATGCGCTGCCAGGTCTCCTCGAACACCGACGGGTCGGCGGCGTGCAGTTCCGCACCCCGCGCGCGCACCTCGGCGAGGCTGACGAACCGCTTGTCGTCCGAGGGAACGGCGTCGGCGTCCATCACCACCACGTGCCGCAGCGCGGGCAGGTCGTCGAAAACGGTGCGCCAGCGCTCGAGTTCGGTCGCGCCGCCGAGCACCACCACACCGGCGGCGCTGTGCGTGGCCACGAACCGGATCTGCTCGGGGCTCAGCGTCGAGTAGGCGGTGCAGGGGATCGCGGCCAGGTGGGTGGCGGCGAGGTCGGCGACCAGGTGCTCCGGCCGGTTCGCCGCCATGATCAGCATCCGGTCGCCGGCGGTGAGCCCGAGTTCACCGAGACCCCGCGCCACCGCGGCGATCTCGTCGCGCAGCGCGGCCCAGGTCAGGGTCGGCAGGTCCGCGTCGTCGAGCGAGGTCAGTGCCGGGTGATCGCCGTACTCGGCGGCGTTGCGGGCGAGCAACTTCGGAATGGTCTGGCCTTCGGCTTGGTGCGCAACGGACGAGGACGTGGTCAACGCTGGCCTCCCTGGTCGGCTTTCGGGCCACTGTAAATGCTTGTTAACAAAACCGGAAGACCGGCTGGTCCGGTCGTTGCAGCCGGTCAGGATTCCACCAACCGGCCAGACATACCGTTTGGTCGGTCCATCGGCTGGGACGACGGTCACGGCGCGAATGACGGTTAACTTGTCAGCAGTGCGGTGACCAGTTCGCCACCGAAGGCCGGACCGGTCAGCGGTGGCTGGGCGCGGGCGAGATCGGTGACCACGTTGAGCGCCGCGTACACCCGCAGCCGGGTCTCCGCGGCCGGTTCGTCACCACGGGACGAGCCGACCAGCCGCACCCACTCGTCGACGTGGCGCCGCTGCGCCGCCCGCAGCGTTTCGCGGTCGCCCGGCGGCAGGTTGTCGTTCTCGGACAGATATACGGAGACCAGTCCCGCCTGGTCGAAGGCGATGCGCACGTAGGTCGGGATCAGCCGCTCCAGCGCCTCACCGGGATCGCGCGCCCCGGTCAGCGCGGTGGTGGCCGCGTCGGACAGCCGTTCGGTGGCCCGGTGGTAGATCGCCGCGAGCAGATCGCCCTTGCCGGCGAAGTGGCGGTACAGGCTGGAGGCGTTGATCCCGGCCCTGGTGCCGATCTCCTCCATGCTCACCGCCTGGAAACCACGCTGGTGGAACAGGTGCACGGCCTCGGCCAGCAGCCGTTCGCGGCGGGAGACCAGCCTCAGCATCTCCTCGCGAGGGCGTTCGGCCCGCGGTTCCGGGGCGGGCGGTCCGGGCAGTGCCAGCACGGTCGCGGCCAGTTCACGGACGACCGCCTCCGTGCGCCCCTTCGGCAGGCCGATGCGATGCGTGCTCAGGCTGCCGAGCACGCTGAACGTGGCCAGCGTCAGCAGCGTGGCCGACGTGGTGTCGAGTTCCGGGCGGACGTCGAGCAGCAGCGCGCGCACCGAGCGCACGGCCACCCGCGTGCGCGCGGTGGCCGCCCGGCGCTCGTCGTCGGGGAGGTGCCTGTCCTCCCATTGGTACAGCCTGGTGACGGTGCGGCGGTCGACCGCGAAGGCCGCCAGGTTCCGCAGCGCGGAGTCCAGTCGTCCGGCGGGCGTCCGGGCGTCCTCGGCCGGGACCGCCGCGGCGGCCAGCCCGTCGGACAGCTCGCCCACCGCGTGCGCCAGTATCGCCTGCTTGGTGCGGAAGTGCCGGTAGATCGCGGGACCGGTGATGCCGACCGCGTCGGCGATCTCGTCCACCCCGACGCTGTGGTAACCGCGGCGGCAGAACAGTTCGGCGGCGGCCAGCGCGATCTGCGCCTTCCGGTTCTTCGGCCGCCGGGCGCGGTCGGCCGGGGATGAGGTCGGAGCTGCCATCGAGGGCAGCCTACGCGCCCGGCCGCCCGATTCACCCCAGATCGACCACCTGCGGTCCGGGCGAGGCTTCGTAAAGCCCGTCGATCTCGGTCCGGTACTTGTCCGCGATCGGCTTGCGGCGCAAGGACATCTTCGGGGTCAGCTCGTCGCCGCCCGGGTCCCAGGCGGACGGCACGATCAGGAACCGCTTGACCTGCTCGGCCCGGTTGAGCTTCTGGTTGCCCGCGCGCACCGCCTCGGCGATCGCCGCGCGCACACCCTCGTTCTGCGCGGCCACACCGACCGACGGGTCCGACAGCCCGAACTCGCTCGCGCGGGCGGCCACCATCTCCGGGTCGAGCACCACCAGCGCGGTCACGTAGGCCTTCGCGTCACCGATCGCCACCACCTGCGCGATCAGCGGTGACGCCGCCTTGAGCGCGTTCTCGATGTTGGTCGGCGACATGTTCTTGCCGGCCTCGTTGATGATCAGTTCCTTCTTGCGGTCGACGATGGTGACAAAGCCGTCCGCGTCGATGGTGGCGATGTCGCCGGTGTGCAGCCAGCCGTCGGCGTCGATCGCCTCGGCGGTCTTGTCCGGCTGCCCGTGGTACCCGGGCGTGATCAGCGCGCCGCGGCAGAGCAGTTCGCCGTCCTCGGCGAGCTTCAGCTCGACGCCCTCCATCGCCTTGCCGACCGAGCCGATCTTGAACGCGCCCGGCGCGTTCGTGGTGGCCGCGGCGGTGGTCTCGGACATGCCCCACACCTCGTACACCGGCAGCCCGAGGCCGAGGAAGTACTCCAGCGTCTCCGGCGGGATCGCGGCCGCGCCGGAGACCGCCCAGCGCAGCTCGTTCAGGCCGAGCGCGTGCCGCAGCTTGCTCAGCACGATCTTGTCCGCGATCGCGTGCTGGATCTTGTCGGCGGGCGAGAGCTCGCCGCCGGAAGCCTTCGCGACGGCGACCCGGCGGCCGACGCCGATCGCCCAGTTCGCCAGGTTCCGCTTCACCGCCTTGGGTTCCGCGGCCAGTTTGGTCTCGATGCCACCGCGGATCTTCTGCCACACACGCGGGACCGCGACCCAGATCGTCGGGAGCGCGTCGGGCAGCGCGGCGGCGATCGCCCGCGGGTCGTCGACGCAGGTGATCTGCACACCGCGCACCAGGTTGAGGTAGTGCGCCGACATCCGGTCGGCCACGTGCGCGCTGGGCAGGTACGAGGTGATCCGGTCGTCCAGGCCGGGTTCGAGGTGCGGCAGCAGCGCGCGGGCTTCGGCCATCACGTTGGCGTGGGTGATCTCCACGCCCTTCGGCGGCCCGGTGGTGCCCGAGGTGTAGATGAGCGTGGCGACGTCACCCGGTTCCACGGCCTTCCACGCGGCGTCGAGGTCGAAGTCCTCCGCGCCCGCGGATTCCAGCTGGGCCAGGGTGATCGTGCCCTCGGCTTCACCGTCGACCAGCACCACGTGGTCCAGTTTCGCGCCGGACGCGGTGATCCGGTCGAGGAACTGCCGCTCGGTGATCACCACCTGGTTCTCCGCGTTGCCGAACAGGTAGGCGATCTGCTCGGGGGAACTGGTGTTGTAGATGGAGAACGGCGTCGCCCCGAGGTGCAGGGCGGCGGTGTCGACCAGGTGCGCCTCCGGCCGGTTGCTCAGCATCATGCCGACCGTGGCGCCACGGGTGACGCCGTGCGCGGCCAGCCCGGCGGCCAGCGCGCGCACCCGCTTCTCGTACTCGCGCCAGGTGATTTCCTGCTTCCCGCCGGGGACCCGCAGTGCCACCGCGCCGGGGCGCATGCGCGCCGTCCGCTGGAAAGCCTCGCCGAGGGTGCGCACCGTGCCGCCCGCCGCGTGCGGGCACTCGACACCGGCCACGTCCGTCATCACTGACCTCCACTCGTCACCTGCGATTGGTGCAGGCTAATAGCGCAGCGTGAAAACGGACACCGCTCGCATGGTCACAAGGCGGCCACGAACCGGTCGGGCAGCGCGGTTTCGGGCTGGCCGCCGAGCAGGCCGCGTCGCCGGAGTTCGGGGCGCACGCCCTCGCCGAACCAGTACGCCTCCTCCAGATGCGGATAACCGGACAGCACGAACTCGTCCACGCCGAGCGAGTGGTACTCCTCGATCAGGTCGGCGACTTCGGTGTGGCTGCCCACCAAAGCGGTTCCCGCGCCACCGCGGACCAGACCGACACCCGCCCACAGGTTGGGGTGAATTTCCAACCCGCGGACTCCGGCGTCGAGCTTTCCGCCGTGCAGCGCCACCATTCGGCGCTGACCGACCGATTCACTGGCGGCGAGTTGTTCCTGCGCCTTGGCCACCTGCCGCGGGTCGAGCGCGTCCAGCAGTTTCTGCGCCTCGCCCCACGCTTCGGCCGAGGTGTCGCGGGAGATGGTGTGCAGCCGGATGCCGAAGCGCGGTTCACGACCCAGCCGCGCGGCGAGTTCGCGGACCTTGGCGATCTTCTCGGCGACCTGCGCCGGCGGTTCGCCCCAGGTGAGGTAGACATCGGCGTGCCTGGCGGCCACGGGCAGCGCGGCGGGCGAGGAGCCGCCGAAGTACACCGAGGGCACCGGATCCGGTGGGGCGAGCAGGGTCGCGCCCTCGACCTTCAGGTGCTCGCCGTCGAAGTCGAACGGCTGCCCGCTCCACACCCCGCGCACGATGGACAGGAACTCGTCGGTCCTGGCGTACCGCGCGTCGTGGTCGTGCCAGTCGCCGAACCGGCGCTGCTCCACCGCGTCGCCGCCGGTGACCACGTTGAGCAGCAGCCGCCCGCCGGACAGTCGCTGGTAGGTCGAGGCCATCTGCGCGGCGAGGGTGGGGGAGATGACGCCGGGCCGGAAGGCGACCAGGAACTTCAGGCGCCGGGTCTCGCGGATCAACGCGGCGGTGCTCAGCCAGGCGTCCTCGCACCAGGTGCCGGTCGGCGTCAGCACGCCTTCGAAGCCGAGGTGCTCGGCCGCCCGCGCGACCTGCGCCAGGTAGTCGATGCTCGGCTGCCGTTGCGCGCTCGGGCCGAGCGATCGGTTGGCGTGGAAGCGTTCCACGATCGTCCGGCCGTCGCCGGTGGTCGGCAGGAACCAGTGCAGGCGCACGCTCATCTCTACTTCTCCCTAACGGTTCGCAGGTCTTCGGAGTAGCGCTGGTCGGCGAAGGCGGCGAAGTCGATCGTGCCGGGCAGGAGCTTCTCGTCGGAGAAGGCGTTCGCCAGGTCCTGTTCGGACTTGAGCACCTGGTCGTCCAGTGCCACCGGCAGTTCCACGCCCCGTGCCGTGGCGGCGTTGGTGACTTCCGGTTTGAGACCCGTTTCCGCGGCCCACGCGGCCGCCCACTCCGGACGGTGCGTGTCGGCCCACTTCTGCGCCTTGGCCACCCTGGCGACGTACTCGCGCAGCGCGGAGTTCTTGCCGGGGTCCGCGAGCGCGTCACGACCGGCCACCTGGAACACGTAACCGTTGGTCTTGCCGACACCGTCGGCCAGCACCCGCGCGCCGGACTCCTGCTGCGCCTGCGAGGTGTAGGGATCCCAGACGGCCCAGGCGTCGATGGCCTTCTGGCCGAACGCGGCGAAGGCGTCGGCCGGTTGCAGGTACGACAGCTTGACGTCCTTTGTGGACAAACCGGCGGCACGCAGGGTGTAGAGCACCTGGCCGTGCGCGGAGCTGCCCTTGGCCACCCCGATGGTCTTGCCCTTCAGCTCGGAGACGTCGCGCAGCGGGGAATCCGGGGGCACGAGCAGCGCGTCGTCGGCCACCGGGGCCTGCGCGGCGGCGACCACGGAGATCTTCGCGTCGGCCGCGGCGGCGAAGATCGGCGGGGTGTTGCCGACGCGGCCGATGTCGATCGCGCCCGCCGACGCCGCTTCGAGCAGTGGTGGTCCCGAGGTGAAGGTGGAGAACTCGATCTTGTACGGCAGGTCGTCGAGCAGTCCGGCCGCGGTGAGCAGGGATTTCACCCCGCCCTTCTGATCGCCGACCTTGAGCGTGACGTTCGCCAGTTCGGCCGGGCCGACCGGGGCCGGTACCGCCGCGGTGGTGGACTCGGCCGGAGCGCCGCAGCCCGCCAGCACCGCCACCGCCACCGCGGCGATGGCAGTCAGTGTCAGTGTCCTATATGGCTTGCGCATGTTCGGTAACTCCTAGGTCGGCGAGCACTCGCGCGCGGGTATCGAGGTGGTCGGCGAGTTGCCGTGGTCTCGGGTGCGTCAGCACGTGTTCCGCGCCGATGCGGCCGTCATCGAGTACGAGCACGCGGTCGGCCAGCAGCAGCGCCTCGTCCACGTCGTGGGTCACCAGCAGCACCGCCGGGTGGTGGCGCTGCCAGAGGTCTTCGACCAGCCGGTGCATGGCCAGCCTGGTCAGCGCGTCGAGCGCGCCGAACGGTTCGTCCAGCAGCAGGAGGTCCGGCTCGCGGACCAGCGCGCGGGTGAGCGAAAGTCGTTGCGCCTCACCGCCGGACAGCGTGCGGGGCCAGTCGTCCGCGTGTTCCTCCAGCCGGACCTCGCGCAGGGCGCGCAAAGCGAGTTCACGGTCGGTGCCGTGGCCGGGCAGGCCGAGCACGACGTTGCGCCACACCCGTCGCCACGGCAGCAGCCGCGGTTGCTGGAACGCCACCGAAACCGCGCCACGGACGGTCGCCGATCCGCCGATCTCGGTGTCCAAACCGGCCAGTACGCGCAGCAGGGTGGACTTGCCGGAACCGCTGCGGCCGAGCAGTGCGACGAACTCGCCCCGCGCGATCTCCAGTTCCAGTCCATTGAGGACGGTGCGGGTGCCGAACTCCCGGCTCAGCCCGCGTGCTTCGACGATCAGATCCCGCGCCATCGCAGTGCCCTTCCTTCCAGCAGCCGGACCAGCGCGTCGGTGGCCAGCCCGAGTGCGGCGTAGACGATCAGCCCGACCACGATCACGTCGGTGCGCAGGAACTCGCGCGCGTTGTTGATCAGGTATCCGAGCCCGGCGTCCGCGTTGACCTGCTCGCCGACGATCAGCGAGAGCCAGGCGATGCCGAGTGACTGCCGCAGTCCGACCAGTGTCTGCGGGACCGCGGATGGCAGCACCACGTGCCACAGCCGTTCCGCCCTGGTGTAACCGAGCGCGGTGGTCGCCTCGACGAGTTGGTCGTCGACGGTGCGGATGCCGGAGTGGACGTTCAGGTAGAGCGGGAACGCGACGCCGAGCGCGACCAGCACGATCTTCGGTGCCTCGCCGATGCCGAACCACAGGATGAACAACGGGATCAGGCCGAGGAACGGCAGCGTGCGCAGCATCTGCACGGGCGGGTCGACGAGCAGGTTCCCCCACCGCGACAGCCCGGCGATGATGCCGAGCACCAGCCCGGCCGAGGCGCCGATGGTGAAGCCGATCAGCACTCTGGTGACCGAAACGGCGAAGGCCTCGCCGAGTTCACCGGTTCCGGCGACCTCGACACCCGCTTCCAGCACGGTCAGCGGTGAACTCAGTTTTTCCGGTGGCAGCAGGCCCGAGCCGCTGGCGAGCTGCCACAGCACGAGCAGGACCAGCGGGCTGATCCAGCGCAGCAGCCCGGAATGGCTTGTGGACACGGCAAAATCTCCCGTTCGGATGCGGGATCGTTGGCAGGGATGGGATTGCTTCCTGAAGGTGGCCCGAGTCTGCGGCCCGCCACGACGCCGGGCAAGGACTCCCGGATGATGGACCGCTCGCCTGCAGACCGGGATCGCCGCCGCACTCCGCACCGGCGCTGCTGCGGGGCGCGCGCTCGCCGGGGATCTCGTAGCGCCGACCCCGGCGCGGCGCTCGCCGGGCCTTGCTGCGCCGAACCCGCCGCGGCGCTCGCCGGGCCCTGCGGCACCTCGGCGAGCCCGCCGCGGCGCTCGCCGAGGTGCCGCGGTGCCGAGCCCGCCACGGTGTGCGGCGCCCGGCTGGGAAATGGTGGTGCTGAGCCCGCCGCGGTGTGCGGCTCGGCGGGGGACATGGTGGTGCTGAGCCCGCGGTGGGTTGCGGCGCTCGCCGGGGACGTCCGGGCGGTGACCCCGGCGCGCCCGGACGGCGCCATGGTGGCGCCCGAGGCCGGCGGGCGGCCTTCGCCCCAGGGCGCAGATGATCGCGGGCACCGTCGCTGCCGCCGCGAGTGGACTGTGCCGGTGCCCGCCAGTGCGTACCGTGGTGGCGGGCGAGGCCGCGCCCGCGGGTGGACTGCGCCGGTGCCGACCTCCGTCGGCGCGGGTGCGCGCCGGGGTGGCGGGCGGCGCCCGGGGGCGTTCACCGGGGCTGGCTCACCCCGCTCCAGCGGCCCGGCCGCGTCAGGCGTTTTCGCGACGATGGTCGTGAACCGCCGCTCGGCACCCGCCGGCGCGCTGGGCGGAACGGCGCAACCGGCTCCGCCGTCCGACCGGAAACGCCGCGTAGTTCGCCCGCGGCTATTCGGGACTGGTCTCCAATTACTCCACGCGCGCGTTACGGATACGCCCGCGAAAGGTTCTGGTGACGATTCTCACCGCAACTTCATTGACGATCTTGCCCGGTGCGAACAAAATAGCGGGTGCGCGAATTCGCGCCTCCCGCGCAGCGGTCACCGGCCCGTGCGCCGACCCGTCGGCGTGCGGTATGCTACCCGAGGGTAATATGCCGTGACCAGGGCGTCGCGCCCGGTAGTCGGCAACGTGCGCGGCACCAGGGAGGACCGGCCGAAAGGGGCTGTCCGTTGACTCAGGTTGGCCTATTTCCGGTTCGATCTTTCGGCGGTCAAAGATCAACCGACCGGTTGGTCTGTACGGAGTAGCGGATTTGACTCCCGCTGGCCCCGCTGCCTAATGTCTTTGCCGCCAAGCGGACCGGGGACAGTTCGGAAGAGCTGATCCGGCTAGCTGACCCCGGGTGTGGGGACCTGGGATCGACTCATATCAAGGAACAGCCGGAAGGAATACGGACCGCGGTGAAGAAGCACCCCACTCGGCGCACCTCGTCGATCCGCTCACGCGTACTCGCCATCGCCCTCGTCCCGAGCATCGCCCTGCTCGCCGTGGGCATCGCGCTCTCCGGCTACCTGGTCTACGACGCCGTCCAGGTCCGTGACAAGGCGAACCAGGTCCGCGACATCGAGCGCCCGGCGGTGCTGTTCTTCGCGAACTTCCAGGAGGAGCGCAGGCTCAGCCTGAAGGAACTGGCCAGCCCCGGTTCCGAGCGCGCCGCGCTCGGCCCGCAGCGCACCAAGGTCGACGCGGCCGCGCAGGAGGTCCTCTCCCGGCTGCAGGCCATGTCCGGTGACGCGGCCCCGGACGTGCAGAAGAACATCGTCGGCGCGGCCACCCAGCTCGGCCAGCTGCCGCAGTTCCGCCAGCAGATCGACAACGGCCAGCCGCAGCTGAGCGAGGCCTACGGCTACTTCAACGGCATCATCGACCTGTTCACCGACGGCCTCAACGGCCTCGCCCAGGACGCGCCCAACGCCCAGATCGCCTTCCTCCGGGTCATCGCCGTCCCGCTGTTCTCCAGCGCCGACCGGATGCAGCGCGGCGACGCGCTCGCCGCGGCCGGGGTGGCGGGCGGCGGCCTCACCGAAGCCGACTTCCGCACCTACATCGGTGAGATCGGGGCCTACCGCGCCGAGCTGACCGGTGCCGTGCCGCGAATGCCAGCCGACGTCAAGGCGAAATACGACCAGCTGCTGGCCAGCCCCGCGTGGAACACCGTGACCACGGTGGAGAACGCCTTCCTGCGCGGCAACCAGACCGTGCTGCCGGTGGCGGAGCAGGAGTGGCGCACCGCCGCCCGCGACGTCGGCAGCGCGATGATGGGCCTGTTCATCCAGCAGAGCGGGCAGGCCACCACGCTGGCCATCGACGACGCCGACGACACACTTCTCACCTCGATCATCGCGGCCGCCGTCGCGCTGCTGGTCGCCATCGCGGTGTTCTTCTTCGCGCTGCGCCTGTCCAACCGGCTCATCGGCAGGCTGGCCCTGCTGCGCGAGGAAACCCTCGACATGGCCGACACCCGGCTGCCCGAACTGGTCGACCGGGTGCGCGCGGGCGAGGACGTCGACCTCGACAACGACGTGCGCTTCCTCGACCACGGCTCGGACGAGATCGGCCAGGTCGCCGCGGCGTTCAACCGCGCCCAGCAGACCGCCATCGCGGCCGCCATCGACGAGGCGAAAACCCGTGAGGGCACCAAAACCGTCTTCCTCAACATCGCCCACCGCAGCCAGGTCATCGTGCACCGCCAGCTCAAGGTGCTGGACCAGGCCGAGCGCAAGCAGGAGGACCCGGACCAGCTGGACACCCTGTTCCAGCTCGACCACCTGTCCACCCGCGCCCGCCGCAACGCGGAGAACCTGATCATTCTCGGTGGCGGTCAGCCGGGTCGGCAGTGGCGCAAGCCGGTCAGCCTGGCCGCGGTGGTCCGCGGTGCCTCCGCCGAGACCGAGGACTTCACCCGCGTCGGCGTGGCGAAGCTGCCCCAGGTGGCGATCAACGGCCCGGTGGTCGGCGACCTGGTGCACCTGCTCGCCGAGCTGATCGACAACGCCACCTCCTTCTCCCCGCCCGAGTCCCGGGTGGAGATCCGCGGCAACGTGGTCGGCCGCGGTGTGGTCATCGAGGTCGAGGACCAGGGCCTCGGCATCGAGCCCGACCACCTGGCCGAGCTGAACGAGATGCTCACCGATCCGCCGGACTTCGGCATCATGGCGCTGTCCGACGAACCGCGGCTCGGCCTGTTCGTGGTGGCGCGGCTGGCCGTGCGCCACGGCATCGCGGTCACCCTGCGTGAGTCCGCCTACGGGGGCACCAGGGCGATCGTGCTGGTCCGGTCGGAGCTGCTCGGCAAGCTCGACGAGCCGGAACCCGAGGAAGACGACGTCGACGTGCCCCGGCAGCAGGAGCGGCGGCCGCTGCGCCGGCCGGAGCAGCCGCTGCTGAGCACCCCGCCGTCGTCGGCCTCGCTGCCGCCCATGCCCAAACTGCCCCAGCCGCCCGAGCGCCCGGCGCCCGAGGCGACCCCGCCGTGGCCGACGGAGTCCCAGGCCAACGGCAGACTGCCCGAACCGCCGCCGCGCGAGCGCGAAGACCTGTTCCGCCCGCGGCACCAGTTGCTTCCGCAGGATCCGCCGCCGGAGAACGGCAACCGGCCGCCGGAGGTCCGCCGCCCGGCGGAGTCCCGGCCCCCGGAGTCGCGTCCGGCGGAGTCCAGGCCTCCCGGGGACGTGCGCCCGCAGCAGCCGCGCCGTCCCGGTGCGGCCGGACCGCCGCCGGCGGCGGCCGCCCCGGGGCGCCCGCCGCTGCCCCAGCGGCGGCGGCAGCAGAACCTGGTACCGCAGCTGAGAAACGACGGACCTGCGGAAATCGATGAGCAGGAGTGGGAGGAGCCGGCCGACGGTGCCGAACAGGCCCGTAACCGGCTGGCGGCCTTCCAGCAGGGCACCCGCCGCGCCAGGGAGCAGGACTTGGGCAGGCACGACAGGTATGGAGAACGAACCTAATGGTCAACGCCGGAGTCAGTGAACTCGACTGGTTGCTCGACGACCTGGTCAAGCGGGTGGCGGGCGCCGACCGTGCCGTGGTGCTCTCGGCGGACGGGCTGCTGATCGGCCGCTCGGGCAATCTGTCGGAGGAGGACGCCGAGCACCTGTCCGCGGTGGCCTCGGCCTTCCAGAGCCTGGCCAGGGGTACCGGCCGTCACTTCGGTGGCGGTAACGTGCGCCAGACCATGGTGGAGATGGATCACGCCTTCCTCTTTGTCACCGCGGCGGGGCGCGGGGCGTGCCTCGCGCTGCTCGCCGCCGAGGACGCGGACATGGGCATGGTCGCCTATGAAATGAACCTGATGGTGAAACGGGTCGGGGCCGTTCTCACCGCCGCTCCGAGAAGCGCGGCCCCGCAGCGCATGTCGCCATGACCCCGCGCCACGAGGCCTGGTTCGACGACCCGCTGGTCCGGCCGTACGCGGTCACCGGCGGGCGCACGCGGTCGGAGAACGTCTCGCTGGACCTGATCACCTTGGTGGTCGCCATGCCGTCGATCGCCGAGGCGGCGGGCATGGACCCGGAGTACGGCCAGATCGTGCGCCTCTGCCAGCGGCCGATCTCGGTCGCCGAGGTGGCCGCCAGGGTCGATCTGCCACTGCCGGTGGTCAAGGTGCTGCTGTGTGATCTGATCGAGCAGAACCTGGTGCTCTTCCGCACCGCGGCCCCGTTGACCGAAACCCCCAACAAACACGTACTGCAGGCGGTTCTTGATGGCATCCGGAAACTCTGAGGCCCGGCGCGGACTGACCGCAACCGCGGTCAAGATCCTCATCGCCGGTGGCTTCGGGGTCGGCAAGACCACGATGGTCGGCTCGGTCAGCGAGGTACCCCCGCTGCGCACCGAGGAGCTGATCACCGAGGCCTCGGCCGGCGTGGACGACCTGTCCGGGGTGGAGGCGAAGACCACCACCACGGTGGCGCTGGACTTCGGTCGGATCACCATCAACCAGGACCTGATCCTGTACCTGTTCGGCACGCCGGGGCAGGACCGGTTCTGGTTCATGTGGGACGAGCTGGCCACCGGCGCGCTCGGCGCGGTGGTGCTGGCCGACACCCGCCGGCTGGAAAGCTGCTTCGCGGCGGTCGACTTCTTCGAGCGCCGCGGGCTGCCGTTCATCGTCGGCGTCAACTGCTTCGACGGCGCCTACCGCTACGGGACCGAGGAGGTCCGCGCCGCACTGGACGTGGACCCGTCCGTCCCGCTCCTGCTGTGCGACGCGCGTGATCGCGAGTCCACCAAGCAGGTGCTGATCGTGCTGCTCCAGCACCTGCTGGCGGGCAGCGAACTGGCGGAAAGCGTGCCGTTCGCGCGCTGATCTCACGTTCCCGGCCGTCCCCGCGTCTACCCGGTACAAAGGGTTTTCGATGAAGGGACGGACATGGGTGTGCAGCACGCGGTCGTCGACTCGCCGGTGGGCGAGCTGACGGTCGTCGCCGAGGACGGTGCCCTGACCGGCGTGTACTTCGAGCAGCACCGGCGGCGCCCGCCGGAAGCCGCGCTCGGCACGCGCGACGACGCCGCGTTCGACGAGGTGAAGCGGCAGCTCGGTGAGTACTTCGCCGGGGAACGGACGCGGTTCGAGCTGTCAGACCTGCCACCGTCGCCGAAGGGCGAGCCGTTCCAGCGGCGGGTCTGGCAGCTGCTGACCGAAATCCCGTACGGCGAAACTCGCTCCTACGGCGATCTCGCCCACGAACTCGGCGATGTCTCGCTGGCGCAGGCGGTCGGCGCGGCGAACGGGCGGAATCCGCTGGCGGTCGTGGTGCCGTGCCACCGGGTGATCGGGGCCGACGGGGCGCTGACCGGGTACGCCGGTGGACTGGACCGCAAACGCTTTCTCCTCGAACTCGAGGAGCCTGCCGGAACCCGGCTGTGCTGACGTGAAGCGTCCGTTCGACGAGGTCGTGACCGAGTACGGCGCGATGGTGCTGCGTGTCTGCCGTGCCGTGCTGGGGGTGGCGGATGCCGAGGACGCCTGGTCCGAGACCTTTCTCGCCGCGCTGAAGGCGTATCCGCGACTGCCCGCGGACGCCAACGTGGAGGCCTGGCTGGTCACCATCGCGCACCGCAAGGCCATCGACGTGCGCCGGGCCGAGGCGCGGCGGGCGATCAGCACCGCCGAGGTGCCGGAACACCCCTCCACGCGAGGGCGCCCGGAGGACTGGGACGGCGACCTGTGGTCCGCGCTCGGCTCGCTGCCGGACCGCCAGCGGACCGCGGTCGCCTACCACTACCTCGGTGGCCTGCCCTACCAGGAGATCGCCGCGATCACCGGTGGCTCGGCCGACGCCGCGAGGCGCGCCGCCGCCGACGGGATCAAAAAACTCAGGTCCGTCTATCCGGGGAGTGACCATGTCCGAGCTGTTCGCTGACCTGCCCGAGATCGATCCGGCGACCACCGCGCGGCTGCGCGCGAGGCTGGTCGCGTCCGCCGAGCGCGACGGGGTGCTGGACGTCGCCTACCGCACCGTCGCCTCGCCGGTGGGGGAGTTGCTGCTGGCCGCCACCGACGCGGGCCTGGTCAGGGTCGCCTTCGCCCGCCAGGACCACGACGCCGTGCTGAAGAACCTCGCCGAGGTGGTGAGCCCGCGTGTCCTGCGCGCGCCGGGCCGTCTGGACGCCGCGGTCCAGCAGCTCGACGAGTACTTCGAGGGCCGGCGGCGCTCGTTCGACCTGCCGCTGGACTTCCGGTTGTCCAAGGGCTTCCGGCTGGCCGTGCTGACCCATCTCGCGGAGATCGGCTACGGCCGCACGGAGAGCTACGCCGAGGTCGCCACGGCCGCGGGCAGCCCGCGCGCGGTGCGGGCGGTCGGGACGGCGTGCGCGACGAACCCGTTGCCGCTGGTGGTGCCGTGCCACCGGGTGGTCCGCTCGGACGGCTCGTTCGGCGGGTACGCCGGTGGCGCCGAGGCGAAGCACCACCTGCTCAGCCTGGAAGCCGCATGACCGGACGCGGCTCGCTGACGATCGGGTGTTCGCGGGACGACGTGTGCCGGGTGCTGGCCGAGGCCGCCGCGGCGACCTGGACCGGACGTGGCGGCACCGTTTTGTCCATTGTGGACTGGCCGGAGCAGGCGGCCTCGTGGTTGCGCCAGGCCAGGCGATTCGTCGATGGCGAGCCGGACGCCTGGCTGGTGATCGCCAGACCCGGCGGCTGGGCCGGGATGCGGGACCGCCTGCTGCGCTCCACCGACTGGGACCCGGCGCGGACCGTCGCCATGCACCCGGACAGCGCTTGAGGCATCGCCGAGGAGTGCCTGGGTGCGAAGACCGCGGGCGTGACTTGCCGGACAGCGGCTAGCCTCACGCCGTGGAGCTGCCTGGGGACGAGGAACTGGTGGCGCGCCTGCGCGCCCGTGACGAGGCGGCGTTCGCGCTCGTGCTCGACAGCTGGTCCGGCGGACTGCTCCGGCTCGCGCGCTCGTTCGTCTCCACCGGCGAGTCCGCGGCCGAGGTCGTGCAGGACACCTGGCTCGCGGTGATCAAGGGCATCGACGGCTTCGAAGGCCGGTCCTCGCTGAAGACCTGGGTGTTCCGCATCCTCGTCAACACCGCGAAACGGCGGGGCAAGCGCGAGTACCGGACCATTCCGGCGAGCGATCTCGGCCCCACGGTCGACCCGGCGAAGTTCGGCGGCCCCGGCGATCCCTTCCCCGGGCACTGGCTGGAGTACCCGGCGCCGTGGCCGGGCCCGGAGCACGCCGCGCTCGACGGTGAGGTGCGCGCCGAAGTGGCCGCCGCGCTGGCGGACCTGCCCGAACGCCAGCGCGTGGTGCTCACCCTGCGCGACGTCGAGGGCTACGACTCGGCCGAGGTGTGCGCGATACTGGAGATCTCCGCGGCCAACCAGCGGGTGCTGCTGCACCGCGCACGGGCGTTCGTGCGAGGCAGACTGGACGCGTACTTCACCGGCGGGGAGGTGGCACCTTGAACTGCGAGCAGTTCGTCGAGCAGGTCACGGCCTTTCTCGACGGGGTGATGGACCCGGCTTCGGAACGCCGGTTCGTCGACCACCTCGCCGAGTGCGACGGCTGCGGCCGCTACCTCGACCAGGTCCGCGCGACCGTGCGCACCCTCGGCGACCTCCCACCGGAGAATCTGCCGCCCGAAGCGCGGGAATCCCTGCTCGCCGCGTTCCGGCGAACCGACGTGTAACGCTTCAGCATGCCGGTGACACTGCACCGGCATGCTGAAGCGAGCGCCGTCCAAGGATCCGCTGGCCACCAGGCTGTGGCCGCTGCACGTGGCGACCGCGCTCCAGGGCGTTTCGCTCTGGGTGCCGGTCGAAAAGCTCTTCCTCACCGAGATCGGCTTCGACGCCGCCGCGGTCGGGTTGATGGCTGCCGCGTACGCCGGGGTCGTCCCGCTGGTCGAGGTGTTCTCCGGAATCCTCGCCGACCGCTGGAGCAGGCGCGGGGTGCTGGTGCTCGCCAGCCTCGCGCTGGCGGTGTGCGCGCTGCTCGGCGGGCTCAGCCACGACGTGCCGTCCTACATCTTCGCCACGCTCTCGCTCGGCATCTACTTCGCGATGTACTCCGGCACGATGGACGCGATCGTCTACGACACCGTGCTCGCGGAAACCGGCGACAGCGGGCGGTTCGAGCAGCGGATCGGCCGGGTGCGGTTGATCGAGGCGGTCGCGCTGGTGGCCAGTTCGCTGGCCGGTGGCTGGCTGGCCGGCGCGTTCTCGACCCGGCTGACCTACTTCCTCACCGTGCCGTTCGCGCTGCTGTCCATCGTCGCCTACCTGGGGTTCACCGAGCCCAGGCTGCACCAGACCGGTGAACGGACCGGACTGCGCGAGCAGTTGGCGCTGACCTTCCGCACGCTCGTCCGGCGAGGGCGGCTGCTGCCGATCGTGGCGCTGGCCGTGCTCGCCGCGCTGCTCACCCAGGTGGTGTTCGAGTTCGGGCCGCTCTGGCTGGTCGCGCTCGCCCTGCCCGCGGTGCTCCACGGGCCGTACTGGGCGGTGCTGGTGTCCACCCTCGGCCTCGGCGGACTGCTCGGCGGACGGCTCGCGCTCGGCAGGCCGCGCGTGCTCGCCGCGGTGTGCGCGGGCATGCTGGCCGCGAGCCTGGTGCTCGCGCTGCCCGTCGGCATCGTTCTGGTCACCGCGGCCCAGGTGGTGCTGTCGTTGCTGGTCGTGGTGGTGACCATCCACGTCACCCGGTTACTCCACGATGCCATCCCGTCGGCCGTGCGCTCGGGCGTGGCGTCCGGCGTCGGCGCGCTCTCGTGGACGGTCTTCCTGCTGTTCGCACTGGTCATCGGGGTGCTGATGGACCGGGGCGGGCCGCAGTCGGCGGGCTGGCTGATCACCGGCACCACCGCGCTGGCCTGCCTGCTGCTGGCGGTCGTCGCCCGGCGTGATTAGTGAACGGACGATCCGGGAAGTCCAGGAGCATGCGCAGGAGCAAGGAACTGGTGATCGGGTGCGCGGCGGTGGGTCTGCTCGCCGCCGGGTGCGGGGACGAACCGGACAGTGCGGATGAAAACCCTCAGGTGAACGGCGCGGCGGCGGTCGACATCGAGCAGGAGCGGAAGCTCGCCGCGCCCGAGCAGGCGACCGACGCCTTCACCTACGACCAGGCGGCGGCGCCGGTGGGCGCGGGGCTGGGCGTCTCGGCGAGGTCGACCGGGGCGGGCACGCTGGTCGAATTCGATGCCGACGGGCTGGCGCCCAACCGCGGGTACGCCGTCCACCTGCACGCCAAGCCGTGCGGGCCGACGGGTGACGCGGCGGGTCCGCACTTCCAGAACCGGGTCGATCCGGCGGCCACCCCGGAGCAACCGTCGAAGGACCCGGCGTACGCGAATCCGCAGAACGAGTTCTGGCTCGACCTGCGCACGAACGCCGAGGGCGACGGCGAATCCCGCACCGAGGTGCCGTTCGGCTTCAGCGACCGGATACCGGCATCGGTGGTGGTGCACGCCGAGGAGCACACCGCGACCGAGCACGGCAAAGCGGGCCAGGCCGGCGGCCGGGTGGCCTGCATGACCGTGCCGTTCCGCTGACGCGGCTCAGGCCTCCCCGGCGACTTCCGCGGTGACCCGATCCTCTTCGAGGATCTTGTTGGCTGCCTCCAGTTGGCTGACGATCTGGGCGCGCAGGTCCTCGGCCTCTTCCGACCTGGCCCGCGCCTCCGCGAGGATGCGCTCCACCTCCGCCGCGGCCTCGGCCTTCCGCACCTCGATGCTGTGCAGTGCCTCCCGTCGCCGCGCGGACATCGCGAGTTCGAAATCCAGTTCGGTCTGCTTCCGGCGCTGCTCGTCCCGCTCGCGCTGGGCGTGCGCGGTGGCTCTGATCTCGGTGGCTTCCAGCCGGGCGAGTTCCATCATGTGCCGGAGCCGCTCGGTCAGCCCGTCGGGCTCGATCGGCGTCTGGCACACCCGGTCGAGTGCCTCCTGGAGTTCCTGGTTGTCCTCGAGCAGCACCGCCACCTGCTTTTCGAGGTCTTCCACTTGGGACACCGCGGCTTCGTGGCTCGCCACCGCCTCGGCCAGCTCGGCTCTCAGTTCTTCCAGACACTGCTCGACCTGACCGCGGTGATAACCGCGCCACACCACGCCGAAGTCGGGGTTCTCCGCCACGTCACCTCCAGAACCTCGGAGAACTCCAACATACCAACGAATTCGGCCGCGGTCTGCCGCCGATCGCGCGGTCTCGCGGCTTTCCCTTGCGCGCCAAGGAGAAATTCGGAAACCCTGATATGGCAAGGCATCCACCGGGTGAATTCCGGGTGAGGCGGAGTTACCCCGGCCAGGGTAGCCGGATCGGGTACTTGTCCGTTTTTCCCGCCGTGCGCGGAATTTCGAGGAGCTTTCGATGACGAGCGAAGTGACCGTACTCGGCACGGGGATCATGGGCGCGGGCGCTCGCCGAAGCGGGTGCGGATCCGGCGGCCGCGGTGCGGGATGCGGACGTGGTGCTCACCATGTTGTTCGACGTTGTTCGACGCGGACGCCGTCCGGCAGGTGATGGCCGAGGCGCTGCCCGCGTTGTCCGGGATCTGGGTGCAGTCGGGCACGGTCGGCGTCGAGGCCGCCGAGAGCTTCGCCGGGCTCGGTGGCCGTTGTGTCGACGCGCCGGTGCTCGGGACCCGCAAGCCCGCCGAGGACGCTGGTGGTGCTCGCCGCGGGTGCCGGGGTCCTGCGCGAGCCGGTCGCACCGGTGTTCGAGGCGATCGGCTCGCGCGCGGTCCGGGTGAGCGAACGGCCCGGCGACGGGCACCGGCTCAAGCTGGCCGCCAACGCCTGGGTGCTGTCCATCACCGCCGCCACCGCGCAGAGCGTGCGGCTGGCCGAGGATCTCGGCCTGGACAGCCCGTATGCGCAGCTCAAGGGCTCGGCGATGATCGACGGCGAGTACCCGCCCGCGTTCCCCGCCGGGGGCGCGGCCAAGGATGCCGGGCAGGACATGGCCGCGGTGAAGCGGGTCTTCCACCGAGGAAAAGGATCGTCCACAGTGGACAGTAAAGATCACGATCGAATACGTGGCGCGGTAACGGTATGACCGACTGTAGGCGAGCGAGAGCTTTTTGTGGACATCGGCTACGGTGTCTGCTTGCATGTTGCACTACGACCGTCGGCGTAGGGCCGGTGGGCAAACGGAGCCGTACGCGACGAAAAGGGTAGACAGGCAGATGGCGACGCGGGCTCGGGAACTACTGGATCGCTCGCGGGTGCTGCGAGATCGGGCGCGCGCGGCAGCGGTCCAGTTCCTCAGCACTCCCGATCAGCAACCGGTGCGGAGCACCAGGGTGATCGAGGCCCCTGCGCCCGCGCCCCCGGTGGACAACACCGAGCAGGAGGCGCTGGCCGGGATCTGCGCCAGCGTCGCGCTGCGCGACCTCAACCTGGTCGACTCCCTGCTCTCCCAGCTGGAGGAGATGGAAGCGCGCGAGGAGGACGACGAGCGGCTCGCCGAGCTCTACCGGCTCGACCACCTCGCCGCCCGCCTGCGCCGCAACGCGGAGAACCTGCGGGTGCTCGCCGGTCGCGAGGCCGGGGACAACGCTGGGGAGACCGCCTCGGTGGTCGACGTGATCCGCGCCGGCATGTCCTCGATCACGCACTACGCCAGGGTTTCCATCGGCCGAGTGGTTTCGCTGGGCGTGGTCGGCTTCGCCGCCGAGGACCTGAGCAGGCTGCTGTCCGAACTGCTCGACAACGCCACCGGCCAGTCCTCGCCGAACACCCCGGTCCGGGTCAGCGCCCACCTCACCGAACAGGGCAGCGTGCTGATCCGCATCGAGGACGAGGGCATCGGCATGCCGGCCGAACGGCTCGCCGAACTGAACGACCGGCTCGACGCCGAACCGGTGCTCGACCACGCCTCCGTGCGGCACATGGGCCTGGCCGTGGTGCGACGGCTCGCCGTGCGGCACGGCATGCGGGTGCGGCTGGAGCGCCGCGTCCCGCACGGCACCACCGCCACCGTGCTGCTGCCCGCCGAACTGGTCGGCGAGCTGCCCGAGGCCAGTTGGTCGGGCACCGCCACGGTGGTCGTGCCGTCGAACGGGTTCACCCCCACCATGGCACCGCAGGCCGAGGCCGTGCCGCTGGCCCGCCGCGGCTCGTCGAGCCCGCTCCCCAAGCGCACCGCCGGCGCTTCCGGGGCCACCGCCACCGCCGAGCCGCTGACCAAGCGCAAACCGTCGCCGGCACCCCGTGGCGACGACGAAGGCGGCGGGATCACCGCCGGCGGCCTGCCCCGCCGCGTACCCCGCAGCATCAAGGGCACCGGCGAGGACGAGCCGCCGCCCGCCCCGGAGGACCCGGTCGACGGCCACGACCGGCTGCTCGCCGACCTCGGTGCCTTCTCCGACGGGGAACGCGCCGCGCTGGAGGAGCAGCAGCGCGACCCCGGTGGCGCCAGAGACGAGAACGACCCAGCGAAACCACCCGAGGGACCCCAAGCGTGACCGCCGCCCAGCACAGTTCCGGCAAGCAGGATTTCACCTGGCTGATCAACGACTTCGTGCACAAGGTGCACGGGGTCAGCCACGCGTTGATCATGTCAGCCGACGGTTTCCCGCTGACCTCGTCGGACAGCATGAACAACGACGACGCCGAACAGCTCGCGGCCATCGCCAGCGGCCTGCTCAGCCTCGCCGGCAACAGCGCCGCGTTGTTCCACAAGGGCAGTTGTGAGCAGATCATCATCCGGCTCACCCACGGCTACTTCCTGTTCATGGGCATCGGGGTCGGCGCGGGACTGGCCGTGCTGACCGGCCCCGACTGCGACATGAAGGTCGTCGCGTACGAGATGACGCAGTTCGTCCGCAACGCCGGCCACGTGCTGACCCCTGAGATACGGGCCGACCTGCGGCGCGTGCTCACCGCCCGCAGGCCGCAGGCCTGACCGGCCGGGAGAAGGTGAACTACGTGTCCACTGACGAAGTGACCGAGCAGCCGGTCCGCAAGATGCGCAGCCGGCGCGTCCGCCCGTACACGCTCACCGGTGGCCGGACCCGCAGCAGGCACCACCTGCTGGTGGAAACGCTGATCTCGGTGCCGAACTACGACCCGGCGCTGGCCGACGCGCTGATGCCGGAGTCACGCGCGATCTACGAACGCGCCCGCACCCGCGCCTCGATCGCGGAGCTGTCCGCCGGGCTGACCATGCCGCTCGGCGTGGTCCGCGTGCTGATCAGCGATCTGGCGTCGCAGGGCGCGGTGCACATCCACTCCACGGCGCACACCTACTCCCACGACCTGTCGCTGCTGGAACGAGTCCTCGACGGGCTCAAGCGGCTCCCCGTCTAGACGAGGCCTTGAGCACCGCGGAAAGGACATGATGAGCAAGTCGAGCCTCGCGCACCCGGACGCCGGAGATCCCTTGGCGGCGATTTCGGCCAAGATCGTCGTGGCGGGTGGTTTCGGGGTGGGGAAGACCACGCTGGTGAGCGCCGTTTCCGAGGTGCCGCCGCTGAACACCGACGCCTGGATGACCGAGGCGGGCCAGGGCGTGGACGATCCCCCGGACGGGGGAAAGAAGTCGACCACCACGGTGGCGATGGACTTCGGCCGGATCACCCTGCACTCCGACCTGCTGCTGTACCTGTTCGGCACGCCGGGGCAGCCCCGGTTCTGGTTCCTGTGGGACGACCTGTGCCGCGGCGCGCTCGGGGCGGTGGTCCTGGTGGACACCCGCCGCCTGGACGAGTCCTTCGCCGCGATCAACTACTTCGAGAACGACTCCGACCTGCCGTTCATCGTCGCGATCAACCTGTTCGACGGGGAGTTGACGCACTCGGTGGACGAGGTGCGCGACGCACTCGCGCTCAGCGACGACGTCCCGCTGGTCACCTGTGACGCGCGTGATCGCGGTTCCGTGCAGCGTGTGCTGCAGGACGTGGTCCGGCACACGATGTCGATGGCGAGGCTGTCGGTGCCCGGCGGGGTGCCGCGCGCCGAGTTCAGCCCCGCCTGATTCCTCTCGAAGAACCGCCTTTCCTGGAGGGACGTCCCCACATGCCCAAGATCCTGATCGTCGGCGCCGGTCAGTCCGGCCTCCAGCTCGGGCTGAGCCTGCTCGAGCACGACGGCTACGAGGTCACCGTGATGTCGGCGCGGACGCCGGACGAGATCCGCGCCGGCCGGGTGATGTCCACCCAGTGCATGTTCCACCTGGCCCTGCAGCACGAACGGGACCACGGGCTGAACTTCTGGGAAGCCGAGACGGTCAAGGTCGAGGGACTCGGCGTGTCGATCGCCGCGCCGGACAGCAGCCGCGCGCTGGACTGGGTCGGCAAGCTGGACAACTACGCGCAGTCGGTGGACCAGCGGGTGAAGATGGCGGGCTGGCTGGAGAAGTTCGAGGAGCGCGGCGGGAAGCTGATCATCCACGGGGTGACCACCTCGGACCTGAACTCGCTGGCGGGCATGTACGACCTGGTGGTGGTCGCGGCCGGCAAGGGCGAGCTGGTGCAGCTGTTCGACCGGATCCCGGAGCTGTCGCCGTACACCCAGCCGCAGCGCGCGCTTTCGCTGGCCTACGTGCACGGCCTCAAGCCGCGCCCGGAGCACCCGGACTTCTCGGCCGTCCGGTTCAACATCATTCCCGGGATCGGGGAGCTGTTCATCATTCCCGCGTACACGCTCAGCGGGAACTGCGAAATCCTGTTCTTCGAAGGCATTCCGGGTGGGCCGCTGGACGTGTTCACCGACAACCCGCACCCGCAGGAGCACCTCGACCGGATACTGGCGCTGATGAAGCAGTACCTGCCGTGGGAGTACGACCGCGCGACCGAGGTGGAACTCACCGACGCGCGGGCCACGCTCGCCGGTGGGTACACGCCGGTGGTGCGCAACGCCGTGGGCGAGCTGCCGTCGGGCCACGCGGTGCTCGGCATGGCGGACGTGGTGGTGGCCAACGACCCGATCACCGGCCAGGGCTCGAACAACGCCAGCAAGTGCGCCGCGTCCTATTTGGACTCGATTCTGGAGAACGGGGACAAGCCGTTCGACCGGCAGTGGATGAAGAGCGCCTTCGACACGTACTGGGAGTACGCGCAGCACGTCACGATCTGGACGAACGCGATGCTGCAGCCGCCGCCTCCGCACGTGCTGGAGATCATCGGGACGGCGGGGGTGAAGCCGGAGGTGGCGCGGCGGTTCGCCAACGGGTTCCAGGATCCGTCCGATTTTCAGCACTGGTTCTTGGATCCGGAGAAGGCTGCTGCGTATTTGGCTGGTGTGTGAGGGGTTCGTAGTTCCGCACCCCGGTTTTTCAGTGTGACTACGGCGAAGGCCCGGGGGTGGGTTGGTGGGTGGTCCCGTTTTTGTTGCCGGGTGACGGTTTGCTGAGCGGTGGTTTGTTGACGTTGCTGGCTGGCGTTGCCGGCCGCCGGGTTGTTGGTGGGTGTCACGGCACGGCGGCTGCGCGATCAGTCGACGGCGATCACGATCGCGGTCGCGTTGTCCTTGCCGCCGGCGGCATTCGCGGCGGCGAGCAGCCGCCGCACCTGGTCGGCTGGGGCGGCGCCCCGGCCGAGGATCTCCGCGAGCGCGGCGAACGGGACCTGCTCGGCGATGCCGTCGGTGCACAGCAGGTACACGTCGCCCGGTAGTGCGGCCACGTTCAGCACGTCCGGCGCCGGCTCGTCACCGTGGCCGATGTAGCGCGTGAGCTGGTAGCGCGCGGCGGCGGCCTCGGGCGAATCGAAGGCGTACCACCCGTGGACGGCACCGAGCCACGCCATGGTGTGGTCGGTGGTGAGCAGCTCCAGCTGCCTGCCACGAAGCCGGTACACCCGCGAATCGCCGATCTGGGTGAGCCAGAACGTCGTGCCGTCGGCGACCAGCCCGGTCAGCGTGCAGCCCGCCAGCCCGCCCAGCCGCCTGCCGAAGTCGCCGACCCGGCGCTGCGCCAGCGCGACGGCTTCGCGCAGGCGGGCGGGATCGGGTGCGGCACCGGCGACAAAAACGTCCACCGCGGTGCGGCCGGCCATCGCGCTGCCCGGCCCGTCACCCATCCCGTCCGCCACGACGGCCAGCAGCGGGTCCTCGGCCAGGTGCCAGACGTCGTAGTTCTCCCGGTACCTGGTGCCGACCTCGCTGCCGCCCGCCGCTCGGATCACTTCGGGGTTTCCTCGATCCTGTCCACGCGGTCGGGGTAGAACGCCATGTGCCCCTTGATCTCGGCGACCGCGTCGTACGGTTCGTCGTAGGTCCAGATGGCGTTCTCCCCACCGCCGGTGATGCTGTAGTACGCCGACTCGCCCTTGTACGGACAGTACGTCTGGTGGTCGGTCCGCTCCAACGCCGAGACGTCGACGTCCTCGCGCGGGATGTAGGCCACCGCCGGATAGTTCGCCTCCCGCAGCGTGAGCGCCTTGGTGGTGTCGGCGATGGTGCGCCCACCCGCCGTGACGACGATCCGGTTCGGGTTGGGCTCGATGGTGATCGGGTGGTCCGGTCCGGGGACCAGCACCTTCCTGTCCGGCATGGCGTACTCCGTTCCTGGCGGGTCAGCCGCCGTTCGACGGCCGGTAAGCCCTGGCCTTGAACGTCAACGCGGCCGGCGCCGAGAACCTTCCCACCGAATCGACCAGCGTCCGCCCGATCGCCTGCCGCGCGCGCAGCGCCGGGTGGGTGGCACCGAAGTTGGTGTCGTTGGCCGCCGCGTCGCCGGTGAACGGGCCCGAGGCGAACAGCGAGTAGGTGATCATCGGCTTGCCTTCGGTGTCGAAGACGATCCCGGCCTCGTTGCGGCCGTCGTTGAACCAGCCCGCCTTGGTCGCCACGCGCAGCCGCTCGTCGGAGCTGAGGTTCAGCCGGATGCCGTCGGTGAACGAGCTGAGCGAGCGCAGCACGTTGAGCAGGTACTCGGTCGAAGCCGGGGACAGCAGCGTGCCGCCGACCAGCTTCTGCAGCAGGTCGTAGGTTTCACGCGGGGTCGTGGTGCCGAGGAAGAACCGGTTCGGGTTGGCCACCGGCACCACCTGGGTGTGCACAAAACCCTTGGCGCGCAGGATCTCGTTGAGTTCGGCGGCCGGGCAGACCAGTCCGCACAGGCGGACCGCGGTGTTGTCCGACAGGGTGAGCAGCGCGGCCATCGCGTGCCCGAGCGTCACCGAACTGGGGTAGGCGCCGTCGAGGCCGAAGATGCCGTCGGTGTCCTTGATGACGATGCCGGCGGTGACGTCAACGCGCTGGTCCAGCGTGAGCAGGCCGCGGTCGACCTTGTCCAGCACCGCGGTGGCCACCGCGATCTTGTTCACGCTGTAGGCCTCGACGACCTCGTCGGCGCGGTCCTCGACGGCGGGGGCCGACGCACCGGCCACGCCGATGTAGGACGACCAGGTGCCCTGTGCGCGGTACGTTTCGCGGGCGTAGACCCGCGCGATCTTGCGATTGGCCGAAGCGGCGTCGGTGGCGACGATCTCTTCTTCGGCGGAAGCGGGGGAGGCGGAGCCGAGCACCACACCGGCGGCGGCCGCGCCGCCCAAGCCGAGCATGTGCCTGCGATTCACGGTCATGGCGGGATCCTAGCCAGGTGCTCGCCCGCCGTGGTGGCCGTTCGCGCATTACCTCCCGGGTAATCGACTCGGCCCGCGTGAACCACGAAAGTTGGGGCATCGGAACGAAAACAGGAGGAACGATGTTCGAACTTCGTAACGTGCTGCGGATGGACGCGCTCGCTTCGGGTGCGCTCGGGCTGGTGCTGGCGGCGCTGTGCGCGGTGCTGGCGGAGCCGCTCGGCATTCCGGTGCCGGTGTCGCTGATCGCCGGGGTGGGGCTCGTGGGCTGGGCGGCGTTTGTCGGCTGGGTGTCCTCGGGGCTGAAGCCGGGCATGGTCCGCGAAGTGATTTCGATCAACGTGCTCTACGTGCTGGGCAGCGCGGCGTACGCCTTCCTCGGCGGTCTCACCGGTCTCGGCACGGCGTTTGTGCTGGTCCAGGCGGTGGCCGTGCTCGGACTGACCGCGTTCCAGTTGACCGGACTGTCCTCGGTCCGTGCGGTCCCGGCGGGGTGAGGCCGACGGGCGAGGTGGCCGGGGGTCTGGTTGGCTGGCGGCATGGCCACTCGATCCCCGGTGTTGTCCTGGACGACCGTGGTCCCGGTGCTCGCGGCCCTCGTGCTGGCCGTGACCTGGGGCCGGGACCTCAACACGCTCTTTGTCATCCTGGTCGCGATCGTGCTGGCGGCCACCGTGCTGGCCGCGGTGCACCACGCCGAGGTGGTGGCGCACCGCGTCGGTGAACCCTTCGGTTCGCTGGTGCTCGCGGTGGCGGTGACCGTCATCGAGGTGGCGCTGATCGTCACGCTGATGGTCTCAGGTGGACCGGAGTCCGCGTCGCTGGCCAGGGACACCGTGTTCGCCGCGGTGATGATCACCTGCAACGGCATCGTCGGCATCGCGCTGATGGCGGGCGCGATCCGGCACAGCTTCACCCACTTCAACGCCGAGGGCACCGGCGCCGCACTGGCCACTGTGGCCACCCTGGCCACGCTGAGCCTGGTGCTGCCGACGTTCACCACCAGCCAGGCCGGACCGGAGTTCTCCAGCGCGCAGCTGGTTTTCGCGGCGCTGGCCTCGCTGGCGCTGTACGGCATGTTCGTGTTCACCCAGACCGTCCGGCACCGCGACTTCTTCCTGCCGGTGGAGACCGAGAGCGGGTCCACCGACGCCGACGGCGACGGGCACGCCGACCCGCCCAGCGGCAAGGCCGCGCTGCTCAGCCTCGGCCTGCTGCTGGTCGCGCTGGTCGCGGTGGTCGGACTGGCCAAAGTGGAGTCACCGGCGATCGAGGCCGGGGTCAAGGCGGTCGGCTTCCCGCCGAGCTTCGTCGGCGTGGTGATCGCGCTGTTGGTGCTGGCGCCGGAAACGCTCGCCGCGCTGCGGGCCGCGTTGCGCGAACGCGTCCAGATCAGCCTCAACCTGGCCTACGGTTCGGCGATGGCCAGCATCGGCCTGACCATTCCGGCGATCGCGGTGGCCACCATCTGGCTGGACGGCCCGCTCATGCTCGGCCTCGGCGCCACGCAGATGGTCCTGTTCGGACTGACCATGGTGGTCAGCGTGCTCACCGTGGTCCCTGGCCGCGCCACCCGCCTGCAGGGCGGCGTGCACCTGGTGCTGCTGGCGGCCTTCCTGTTCCTGGCGGTCAATCCCTAGATAGCGCGGTCCCGGTCCGCCCAGTAGGGGGCACGCAGGTCGCGCTTGAGGACCTTGCCGGTGGCGTTGCGCGGCAGCGCCTCCACCAGGTCCACAGTGGTCGGTCGCTTGTACCCGGCCAGCTTGCCGGCGCAGTAGTCGAGCAGTGCCGCCTCGTCGAGATCGCCGGACGGCACCACGACCGCCTTCACCGTCTCGCCCCACTTCTCGTCCGGCACACCGATCACCGCGACCTCGGCGACCGCCGGGTGCTCGCTGAGCACGCGCTCCACCTCGGCCGGGTACACGTTCTCGCCGCCGGAGATGATCATGTCCTTCACGCGGTCCTCGACGAAGAGGTAACCGGCTTCGTCACGGCGCCCGGCGTCACCGGTGCGCAGCCAGCCGTCCTCCAGCGTCGCGGCCGTTTCCTCCGGTCGGCGCCAGTACCCGGCCATCACCTGCTCACCACGGATCCGGAACTCGCCGACCACACCGTCCGGCACCGGCTCGCCGGTCGTCGGATCGACCACCCGCACCTCCACCCCGCGCACCGGCTTGCCCGCCGCGGTGAGCCGCTCGCCCGCGCGGTGGTCCTCCGGGTCGAGCACGCAGAACACGCCGGACGCCTCGGTCATGCCGTACACCTGGTAGAAGTCCACGCCGAACGCGGCCATCGACCGTCGCAGCAACGGTTCCGGCATCGGCGAGCCGCCGTAGCCGAGGCACCGCAGGCTCGAGTAGTCGTAACTCTCGACCCCGGGCACCTGGAGGAAGAAGCCGAACACCGCGGGCACGAAGAACGCGTGCGTCACGTTGTCCCGGCCGAGCTGCGCGAGGATCCGGTCCGGTACCACCTCGCGCACGACGATCGTTTCGCAGCCTACGCCCAGTCCGGCGAGCGCCCAGCTGGTGCCGCCGACGTGGAACAGCGGCATGGCCACCAGGTTCACCGAGTCGCGCTCGAAGTGGAAGGCATCGGTCGCCGCGTCGGCGTGGGCCAGCATCGAGCGGTGGGTGAGCTGAACGCCCTTGGGATGGCCGGTGGTGCCGGAGGTGTAGAGCTGGAGGAAGCAGTCGTCCGGCGACGGCTCGTGCTCCTCGATGAATTCCGTTGCGGTGGCGAGGAAATCCTCATAGTCCTCGACGGGCACCACCCGCTCGACGGTCTCCAGCCGGTCCCGGATCCCGTCGACCACCCCGCGCAGCTCCGCGCCGACGAACAGCACGCGCGCGGTCGAGTCGTTGATCACGTAGACCAGTTCGTCGGGAGCCAGCCGGAAGTTGACCACCGCGTTGGCCGTGCCCGCCAGCGCGCAGGCCAGCGTGGTCTCCAGGCAGGCGGGATGGTTCTTGTCCAGGAAGGCGACACGATCACCGGGGCGCAACCCGGCCGCGAGCTGGGCACCGGCGTTGCGGCGGGCCCGGCTCACCAGCTCGGCCCAGGTCCACGTCTGCTCGCCGAACCGCAGAGCGATCCGGCCGGGCTCCTCGTCGGCCCAGCGCTGGACCGTGGTGAAGACGCTCATCGCGGTGAGCTTACCGGCGGCGCGGCCACCCGGCGGCTGATCAGGAAGCCGAACGCGCCGGCGGTGAAGAGCATGACGATGCCGTAGACCGCGCCGGGAATGGCGATCCGCGTGCTGTTCAGCAGGGTGAGCGCGATGGTGATGGCCAGCACGCTGTTGTGGATGCCGATCTCCATCGCGGCGGCGATCGACTGCCTGCGGTCCACCTTGAACAACCGCGGCGCGAGATAACCGACGCTGATGGAGAGCACGCTGAACAGCAACGTCGCCAGCCCGACGTCGGCGAGATAACCGCCGATGTTCTCCCGCTCCTGGTAGACGGCCACCAGGATGGTGCCGACCAGGAACAGCACCGACAGCAGTTTCACCGGCTTCTGCGCCCGGTCGGCCAAGGCGGGGATCCGGTGGCGCGCGAGCATGCCCAGCGCCACCGGGACCAGCACGATCGCGAAGATCTGCACGGTCTTGCCGAACTGGAGGCCGATCCCGGCGTCCCCGGCCATGAAGTGGCCGAGCGCGAAGTTGACCACCAGCGGCAGGGTGAGCACGGCCAGCAGCGAGTTGACCGCGGTGAGCGTGATGTTCAGCGCCACGTCCCCGTGGGCGAGGTGGCTGAACAGGTTCGCCGTGGTGCCGCCGGGCGAGGCGGCCAGCAGCATCATGCCGACCGCCAGCTCCGGCGGCAGGGAAAGCGCGTAGACCAGGCCGAAGCAGACCGCCGGCAGGACCAGCACCTGGCAGACCAGTGCCACCACCACGGCCTTCGGATAGCTGAGCACCCTGGCGAAGTCCTTGGTGGTCAGTGAAAGCCCGAGCCCGAACATGATCACGCCGAGCGCGATGGGCAGCAGCACGGTGGTGGCGACCGAGGATTCCACAGCGAAACCTCCGCGGGGGACAATCCGGAGGAACCGGACCAGGGCGGCCCAGTCTCGCAGCCGCCGCGCGCCGAAGCCAGGCCCGAAGCCGGTTCGTGGCCGAACCGATCTTCGTCAGGCGGCCATGGCCGGGACCCGTGGCGCGGTGGTCTCGCGCATCGCGGGCAGCGCCACGCACAGTGCCGCGCCGCCGAGCACCATCAGCGCGGTGACCTGGGTCCCGACGCACGCCGCGCCGATGACGAAGGTGCCGGCGGCCCACAGCGGGACGTCCCGGCGGAAGGCCAGCAGCACCACCAGCAGCGCGACCGCGCCCAGTTGCATCGACGGCACGGCACCGTAGAAGAAGGCGTCGAAGGCGGGCAGGTCGTGGATGGACCGGGAGATCGCGCTCATCCCGGCGCGGTTCTCGGCCCGGAAGCCGACGATCAGGTCGATCACCATCTGCCCCTGGATGGCGATCAGCCCGATCAGCCCGGCCACCCCGAGCACGTCGGCGACCGCCCGTTCGCCGCCGCCGCGCGCGTTTTTCCTGGCTCTGCCCCACATCGCGACGAGCACGACGCCGAACGCGAGATAACCGAGGATGTAGGCGAGGTGCGCCCCGGTCCACAGCGGGAGCGCGATGCCCCAGTCGAGCCCGGTGTTGCCCTTCCAGCCGAACTTCATCGCGATCACCCCGGCGAGCAACAGCACCGGCCCGGCGGCGAAAGCTCCCTTGACCACGGCAGGCTTCATGATTTTCTCCGTCCATCCACGATTGTGGGATGAACGATGGCAGCGGAGATCCCCGGGAACATCCGGGAATCTCCCGCCGCCCGACCCCTAGGTGACGCCTACGTCGTCAGTGCGAAGTGGATGCGGACCGGGTGCGCCGGCGCACCGTCGTCGGCACCGTCCGCGATGCCCGCGGCGACGATCCGGTCGAGCGTGTCCATGCCCCACACCACGCGCCCGAGCACGCTGTACTTCGGATCGATGTTCGCGTGCGAGTGCACCACGAAGAACTGGCTGCCGTTGGTGCCCGGCCCCTGGTTGCCCATCGCGACCGTGCCACGCGGGTAGGTCTCCTTGCCGGTCACCTCATCGGGGAACCGGTAACCGGGCCCGCCCTTCTCCACCTCGTGGATGTCCCCGCACTGCAGCACGCCCAGCCGCTGCGAAGCGGTCAGCCGGAAGCACTGCGTGTGCTGGTAGAACCAGCTGCGGATCAGGTGCCGGAAGTTGTGCACCGCGCACGGCGCGTTCGCCTTGTCCAGCTCGATGGCGACCAGCCCGTAGTTGGTCTGCAGCACCGCTTTCGCCGTGCCCTTGGCCGACGCGGTCGGCGACGGCGGCTGGACCGGCCGCGCGGCCGGGTTCTCCGGGGTCGGGGTGAACTCGCACTGCACGGTCGGGGCGGTGGGCGCGGCCTGGGCGGGGGTGGCCAGCCCGGTCAGTGCCAGCGCGGAAACCACGGCGATGGTCCACCGGTGCGTAATTTTCATGCGCGCACGTTAGCCCGATCGGGGGCGAGTCGTCAGCTCCCCGCGGCGGGTTCGAATACCTGCCGTCCGGTTTCGGACTGCGTGGTCAGTCCGAACAACGCGGTGGCCAGGAGCTCGCGCGTCTCGGCGGGCAGGCCCGCGGTCAGCTCGTCGAGCCGGTCGACCACGTCGTTGTGCGCGCGATCGCCGAGTTCGGCGCCCTTCTCGGTCAGCTGGATCTGGCAGGCGCGCCGGTCGTGGTCGTCGCGCACCCTGGCGACCAGCCCGCGGCGCTCGACCCGGTCCACCAGCCCGGTCAGGCTCGACTTCTCCAGGTGCAGTATCCGGCTCAGCTCGGTCATGCCCACCGGCCCGGCGATCAGCGCGCACAGCAGCTGCGCCTGCGGCTGGGTCAGGTCGTGGTCCCGGCTGGCGTCGGTGAACACGCGTTGCACCAGGTGCGACAACCGCACCAGTGCGGTCGCCAGCTCGGTCCCGTCGCTCATGTTCCCGAGTGTAGTTGACGTTCGTTCGCACCACGAACTACAGTAGTTCGCATAACCAACAGTACGTACTACGAACAAGGGGCGAAGATGACAGCGACCGTGGTGGTTGTCGGGGGCGGGTACGGCGGGGCGTCCGCCGCGAAGGCGCTCGACGACGTGGCCGAAGTGGTGCTCGTCGAGCCGAAGGAGCAGTTCGTGCACCACGTCGCCGCGTTGCGCGGCCTGGTGGAGCCGGAGTTCGCCGAGCGGATCTTCCTGCCGTACGACCAGCTGCTCAAGCGCGGCCGGGTGGTGCGCGACCACGCGGTGGCGGCCGACGCGGGCGCCGTCACGCTGGGCTCCGGCGAGCGGATCGAGGCGGACTACGTCGTGCTCGCGACCGGGGCCGAGTACCCGTTCCCGGCCAAGTTCACCGAGCGCGACACCGCCGCGGCCAAGGCCAGGCTGCGGGCCGCGCACGACGAACTCGCCGCGGCCGGGAGCGTGCTGCTGCTCGGCGCCGGTCCGGTCGGACTCGAACTGGCGGGGGAGATCAAGGCGAAGTGGCCGGACAAGGCGGTCACCATCGTCGACCCGGAGCCGGAGCTGCTCGGCCGGTTCCCCGAGGAGTTCCGGGCCTCGGTGCGGAGCCAGCTCGACGAACTCGGCGTGGAACTCCTGTTGGGTACGTCGGTCGAGACACCACCGGCCGAGGGCGGCTTCACCGTGGAGACGGCCGACGGCACCAAGATCACCGCGGACCTGTGGTTCCGTTGCTTCGGCATCGTGCCCACCACCGGTTACCTGACCGGCGAACTGGCCGCGGCCCGGCTGCCGGACGGGCGCGTCGAGGTCACCCCGGAGCTGCGGTTGTCCGGTCAGGAGCGGGTTTTCGCGATCGGTGACATCACCGACGTGCCGGAGGCGAAGATGGCCAGGGCGGCGGCGGAGCACGCCGAGGTGGTCGCGGCGAACATCCGCGCGCTCATCGGCGGCGACGGTGCACTGAGCACCTACGAGGCCGCGCCGCCCGCCATGGCGCTGCCGCTGGGGCCGAAGCGCGGTGCGTCGTACACGCCCGAGTCGGGCTTGCTGGACGCCGCGACCACGTCGGAGATCAAGGGTGCCGACATGATGGTCGGCCGCTTCGCTACGTTGCTCGGACTCGGCTGACCAGTACGCCGGCCACCGCGGCCAGCGCCAGGGCGAGCGCCGCGTCGAACGCCAGGGTGGGCAGCGAAACGGGGGTGTCCACCAGGGTTCGCGCGGCCTCGCCGACCGGTGGGAGCCAGCGCTGGAAACCGGTCGCCGCGACCACCGTGGCGCCGAGCACCGCGGTCCAGCCGATGCCCCGCACCACCGGGCGGGCACACAGCAGGCCGACCGCGGTGCCGGTGGCACCGGCCGCGAAGTGCGCGAGCGCACCGGCGGCGAGTAGGTGCGGGGGATAGTCGTATGCGGTGGCCAGCACCGGCCAGAGCAGGGCGAACGCCGCCAGGACGAGGTCGGCGAGCAGGCAGGTGAGCAGGATGCCGACGGTGACCCGCCCCCGCCCACCCGCGGCGGCGATGGTCACCTGGCGTTGCACCGGGTCTTCGGTGTTGGCCACGGTGACCGTGAGCCAGACCGACACCGGGTACAGCGCGAGGACCGAGGCCGCCCAGGTGCCCGGTGGGGGACCGGGGTCGCCGCCGAACAACGGCGCCAGCAGCATGCCGTAGAGCAGGAACGGCAGGAGGAAGCGCTGGGAGCGCAGGAGATCCGCGCTGTAGTACCGGACCAGGGCCCAACTCACGGTCGGTGCACCCCTTCGACGGTGGCGCCGAGCCTGGTGGCCTCGGCGACCACGGACCCGGTAAGCGTTTCGGGGCAGGACAAGGTGATCACCACGGTGCCCGCGCCTCTGCTTTCGCGGCTGCGGTTGCTCTTGGTGGCTGAGCCGTCGGGGGCGGGGGTGAGTTGTCGGTTGCGTAGGTGGAGGTTTTGTCGTCCTGGCAGGGCGTCGGCGGTGCCGGTGTGGTCGGTCAGTACCAGCGCGGTGGTCGGTACGAGAGCGGTGATCTCGTCGGTGAGCACTGGTCGCACGCCCACATCCAGACCGGACCACGGCTCGTCGAGCACCAGCAGCTCGGCCCCGCTGGTCAGCGCCTGCACCAAGCCGACCTTCTGCGCGTTGCCCTTGGACAGCTGGCTCATCGGCGTCGACAACCCACCGGAGAAACCCAAGCGCCGCAACAGTTCCTCCGGGTTTCCGGCCGAGCGCCCCCGAATGCGCCGCAGGTGCCGGAGGTAACTCGACGCCGACATGCGCAGGTGCGCGGGAAACCGATCGGGCACGTACCCCACCGTCGGCGGCCGTCCGGTGACGCGGCCTTCCGACGGCGTGCCGCACCCCGCGATCACCCGCAGCAGGGTCGACTTGCCGGTGCCGTTCTCACCGAGCACCACGATCGGCTCACCGGGCTTGATCTCCAGATCGACGCCTTCGAAGACCAGCGGCCCGCGCCGATAACGCTGCCCGACGGATTCGAGCCGGATCACCGGTGGACCCGGCTGGTGACCGCGGTGACCGGCAGCGCGGTGAGAAAACCGAGAGCCTGGCGCGTCCGCTCGCGCCCCTCGCAGGCGTGCAGCACGGAAACGAGTTCGGCGCGCCAGTTCGCCCGTTCCGCGCGGGGAAGAACGATCGCCAGCCGGTCGAGCACGGTGAGCCCGCTCGGCAGGCAGCGGCGCGTGAGACCGACGAGCACGGCGGCCGCCAGCATCGTCGCCGTGACCGTCCACACCAGACTGACGGCGGCGATGAGCCATTCGGTGCGGGCCAGCAGCAGCGACGCGGTCGCCAGCGCGAACGGCGCCAGCCACCACCGCGGACTGTGGACGAGCGCGGTCATGCACCCTCCTCGGCCGGCCCGAGCAGGCGCGACAGGCTCGCGCGCTTCTTCGCGCCCTCGGCGAGCGCGTGCACCGCTCGCGCGCGGCCTTCGGTGGTGAGCGTGTAGTACCGGCGTGGCGGCCGGCCGGCTTCCTGCGCGTGCTCCGCCTGCTCCCAGCGGCTGGACACCCAGCCGGCCGCGGTCAGGCGCTGGAGGATCGGGTAGATGGTGCCCGCCGGGAGCCCGCTCGCCTTGCTCAGCTCGAACCCCCACACCTCACCGGCGTCGCGCTCGAGGAACACCGCGAGCACGGCCTGGGTCTGCAGGGTCATTCTCGGCATAGGCAGAACTCTATATAGCCCACCCGGGCGCGGGCAAGCTCAGCGAAGCTTGAACTGCTCGGTGGTCTGCGGTGTCGCCAGCGCCGCCAGCACGGTGAGGACCACGCCGGACAGCAGCGCCAGGAACGCCACCCGGTAGGAGAAACCGTCCACCAGCGCGCCCATCACCACCGGGACGACCATGCCCGCCGACTGCCCGCCGAACACGATCAGCCCGGCGCCCGCCCCGGCCAGTTCGGCGGGCAGGCTCCGCAGCGGCACGGCGAAGACCGGCATGTAGCAGAGCGCGGCGAAAAAGCCGGTGAGCGTGAGGAACACGGCGAACAACGCGGTCGGCTCCGAGTGGGACATCACCACCAGGCAGGCCGCGGTCGCGGCCATCGCGGGCAGTACGACCACCCGGTGCCTGCCGCCCAGCCGGTCGCTCCACCGCCCGCCGAGCACCACCGCCACCCCGCCGAAGATGGCAGGCAGCGCGGTGATCGCGCCCGCCTCGGTGAGCGTGAGCCCCCGCTCGCTCTGTAGATAGGACGGCACCCACGAGGCCAGACCCCAGACGATCACGTCGTAGCCGAAGAACATCAGCGCGAACCGCCACATCACCGGCGAGAGCAGCACGGCCCGCCCGCCGCCCGGCTGCCGGTCGGCCGTCGTGCGTGGGGCGGGCAGCCACTTCCGCAGTGCCATGAAGACAAAAACGCCCAGCACCGCGATCGCGGCGAACGCGCCCCGCCAGCCCCACCAGGCGATCAGCGGCGCGGCGATGGCCGGTGCGAGCAGCACGCCGAACGCGTTGGAACTCTGCATCCAGCCGTTGGCCGTCATCCGCTGGCCCGGTTCGGTGCGCTCGGACAACGCCTTGATCGACGCACCGGGGAACACGCCCTGCGCCGCGCCGAACAGGAAGCGCACCACGAGCAGCAACGCGAACGAGCCGACCAGCCCGGCCAGTCCGGTCAGCGCGGTGAACGCCGACCACGCGAGCACCGCCACCAGCATCACCCGCACCGCGCCGAACCGGTCGGCGAGCAGCCCGCCGGGGATCTGGAACAACGCGTAGGCCAGGAAGAAGGCGGACAGCACCAGGCCCTGCTCGGTGTGGTCGAGGCCGAAGTCGGCGCCGATCTGCGGCAGTGCCAGGTTGACCAGCAGGCGGTCGACGTAGTCCACGGTCCACGCCGCGAACAGCAGCAGCACGGTCACCCTGGCCGTCCGGTCCAGTGGTTGTTTCGGCGCGCGGACGTCCTCTCGCATGGAACGACCTAACCACGGGAGCGGGGTTGCCGAAATCCGTAGGTGAATTCCTCACCGATGTGACACCCAGAGCTGATACTGTCACATGTGTCAGTCGACCTGGGGGGTTGCGCATGACGGTTTTGTACCGGGCACTCGGTTCGCTGCTGGTGACGCGGAACGGGGTCGAGGTGCGGCTCGGGCGGCCGCAGGCGCGGCGGTTGTTCGCGCTCCTGCTCGCCGAGGCGAACCAGGTGGTCTCGGTGGACCGCCTCGCCGAGGCGTTGTGGGGCGCGTTGCCGCCCGCCAGCTACCGGGTGCAGATCCAGGGCCTGGTCTCGCAGCTGCGCCGGGCGCTGCGCGAACCGGGCGCGGACGACCCGATTGCCACGGTGGGGCCGGGATACCGGCTGACCGTCATGCCCGGTCAGTCCGATGTGGACATTTACGCGGACGCGGTCCGGCGCGGTCGTGAGCTGCTCGCCGAAGGCCGCCGGGAGGACGGCGTGTGCGCCCTGCGCGAGGCCTTGGCGTGGTGGCGCGGCCCGGTGTTCGAGGACATCCGCCTCGACGCGCTCGCCGAATTCGTCACCAGCTGGGAAGAACGGCGGCTCGCGGCGCTCGAGGAATGCATCGACGCGCAGTTGTGGATCGGTGCCGACGACGACCTGAGCACCGAGCTGCGTGAACTGATCACCGCGCACCCGTTCCGGGAACGGTTCTGCGAGTTGTTGATGACCGCGCTGGCGAACCGGGGCCGCACCGCCGAAGCGCTCGAGGTCTACCGCCGGTGGCGTGCCAGGCTGGTCGAGGAACTGGGGGTGGAGCCGTCGGCGTCGCTGCGCGCGATCCAGGTCGGCATCCTGCGTGCGGAGGGCGGGGAACCGCGACGGCCGGTCGACCAGGAGTCGCGGGAGCTGCTCACCCGGCTGGCCGCGCTGCCGATGCCCGAGTTCTCCCCCTGGATGGCCGCGGCGGTGGTCGACGGGGACCTGGCCGAAGCCGAGCGAGTGGTGCGGGACCTGCACGGACGGCAGCTGCTCCTGGAGAGCGGGCGCCACTACCGGCTGCACGACGTCGTCCGCGCCGCCCTGCCGGAAACCGTTGCCGCGGAACGGGATTCGGCGTTGGAGCGGGTACTCGGCGGACTGCTGTGGCTGACCGAGCGGGCTGCCGCCCGGCTGCCCGGCAGCGTGCTGCGGCCGGAACCGGGTGACGCCAGGCGGTGGCCGGTGGCCATCGAACCGCCCGCCGATCCGCTGGCCTGGTTCGAAACCGAGCAGCAGGCCATCGAGAACGCGATCGGCCACGCGGCCGAGGCCGGGTTCGCCGGACTGGCCTGGGAACTCGCCGCGACGGTGGCCTCCTACTTCGACTACCGCGGGCTCTACCAGGAATGGGCCCGGTGCCACAGCCGCGCGCTCGCCGCCGTGCGGGCCGCGGGCGATCGGCGCGGGGAAGCCGCGCTGCTGCGCGGGCTCGGGCAACTGCACATCTACTGGGACGAGTTCGGCAAGGCGGTGGACGCGCTGGGCGCGTCGTACCGGATCAGCGCCGTGCTCGGCGACCGGCTCGGCATGGCCCGCGCGCTGACCGGGCTCGGCGTGGTCTCGCGGGTGACCTGGCGACCCGAGCAGGCGCACGCGCGCACGGTCCGCGCGCTGGAGATGTTCGTCGAATGCGGTGACCGGCTCGGTGCGGCCCACAGCCACACCTCGATCGCCGCGATCTGTCTCGACCTCGGCCGGCTCGCCGAGGCCGAATCGGCGCTCGACCAGGCCCGCCGGTTGTGCGCCGAACTCGGCGACGACCACCGGATGGCGCTCGTGCTCCGGCGCTTCGGTCAGCTCCACCTGCGCCGCGGTGATCCCGAGCGCGCGCTGGCCAGCCTGTACCAGGCGCTCGAACGGCTGGAGTCCCTGCGTGACGACCAGTGCGCCGCGCAGGTGCGGCTCGACATCGGCCGCGCGTACCGCGTGCTCGGCGAGTGCCAGGACGCCGCGCGCCTGTTCAAGGCGGCCTCGTCCCGGTTCACCAGGGTGGGCAACCGAAGCAGCGCGGCGGCTTGCGTGCTGGAGATCGACCGCACCGGCCTGGCTTAGTGGTTCCGATCGTGACCACTTGGGCACTGGCTCAGGAAGCCGTGTCGCGCAGGCGGTTCATCGCCCGGTGCTGGATCTGCTTCACCGAACTCGGCGTGCTGCCCAGTGCCTCGGCGGTGTCCTCGGCGCTGAGGCCGACCGCCACGCGGAGCACCACGACCTCCCGTTCGATCTCCGGCAGCTCACGGACGAACGTGCCGAACCGGTCGACGTCCCCGGTGCCCGTGCGGGCCTCACCGACGCGCTTGTACGCGATCTCGTAGACGAACGCGCGGAGCGAGCCGTCGTCCCGGCGGGTGGGCAGGGCGGTCAGCACCGAGATGCAGACCTCCTGCGCCACTTCGTCCGCCGGGTCGAAGCTGTCCCCGTGCTTGCCGATGCGCGCGCGGCAGTACCGGACCACCGGCGGCCGGACGGCCGCGATCAGCCGTTCGAGCGCGGCCTGGTCGCCGGTCGCGGCCTCGGCCACCGCCGCGCCGCAGGTCTGGGACGGGTGGACGCAGAGCTTCTCCGCTGTCTCCATGCGAGAGAAACCCGGTAAGGGTTACCCCATGACGGCGACGTTGCCAATTCGAAATATGGTCAGCCGTATTCTCGCTTAACGGAGGCGCTGACCTTGGAAAAAGCGCCAGATGACCGGTGTCGCGTCCAGCACCGTCGGCGTCGCGGAGTCGTTGTTCGGCTTGGTGCTGGGCCAAACATGCCCGGCTCCGTCGATGCGGTAGTGCTGCAGATTGCTCCGTTCGTCGCAATCGAGCCACTTTTGCACGGTCACTTTTTCCTGTGGTGAATAGGTCACCGGGTTCACGAAACAACCGTCACGTTCCGCCCATTTTCCGAGCCAGTCCGGAATTGCGGGCAAACCCTTCTCCGGGTTTCCGTCGTACGGGATGGTGGCATCCGCGGTACCGTGGAAGGCGAGGATCGGGGCGGGCCGGCTCGGCGAGCACTCGCCGCCCTGCGGGTAGTAGGCCCCGGCCACCGGCGCGAACGCGGCGATGCGGCCGGGCAGGCGGCAGGCCAGCACCCCGACGAACCCGCCGCCGTTGGACTTGCCGGTGGCGTAGATCCGCTTCGCGTCCACGCACAACTGCGATTGCAGCTTGGTGAGCAGGTCGCTGGTGAACAGCACGTCGTCGGCGTCGGCCGAGTAGGGCGCGCCGGTCCAGGCCGAACCGCCGTCGGTGCCGATCAGGCCCTGCGGGTAGACCGCGATGGTGTTCACCCCGGAGAACTCCGACAGTTCTTCCTGCCACCGCGAGGTGCGCTTGTGCCCGTGGAAGGACAGCACCAGCGAGGTGGGCCGGTGTGGCTGGTAGTTCGCCGGGAGGTGGACGGTGTACTCCCTGGTCGACCCGCCGGAGACGAGGGTCTGCGCGCCGGTGGTGCCGGGGGTGACCGGCGGGGTGCGTCCGCAGCCGGTGGTCGGCACCGGGCGGTCGGGGATCCCGGGGCTCGCGGTGGCCGGGGCGGCGGCCAGCAGCGCGGGGAGCACCGCGGCGGCCGCCAGCAGCAGCCGGGCGGAACGGGGTCGTCGGAGCACGTGATCCTCCTTGATCAACGGGCCGAATGCCGGTCAAGGATCACGGTGGTGGTGACCGTGGTCACGTTTTCGTTCATTGTGTTCACTCTCCGGGGTTTCCCCCGGACGGGTTCCGGGTACAGAGAACCAGCCGAGCAGCTGGGAGGAGTCGACGTTGACTGTGCCGAGGCCTGACCAGATCCTGAACGCCAGGATGTCGCTGACCGACGGTCCGGAGAGCGCGTCCTGGGCCCGCAGCCAGGTGCGCCTGATGCTCGACGGGGCCACGCCGGAATCGGTGCACCAGACCCTGCTCGTGGTCGACGAGCTGATTTCCGACGCCGAGCGCTACCGCGAGCAGGTCACCGAGATCCGGCTCGGGCTGAACCGGCAGGCCGCGCGCCTGCACCTCGAACTGGACGCCGAGGCCACCGGCGACCTCCCGGAGCCGGTGTCACCGGAGCAAACCGCCGACGGCAGGCTGCTGCTGGAGCAGTTGCCGATCGACTGGGGCGTGCGCGGCGACGGCACCACCCGCACGGTGTGGGCCGTGATGAACCTGACCCGCCGCCAGGGCGATCAGGACTGAGCGGCCGCTTCCCGCTCGTAGGTCTCCAGCGTTTCCACGAACAACCGCCGCTGTTCCGGGGTGAGCGGTTCCAGCGCCTTGCGCCAGGCCTTCGCGCCCGCCGAAAGCCAGGCGTCCACGGCGTCGCGGTGCTGCTCGGCGATGCTCACGATGGTGCGCCGCCGGTCCTGGCTGTCCTCACGGCGTTCGAGCACGCCCTGCCTGCTCAGGTCACCGACCATCAGGCTCACCGTGGCCGGCGCGACCTCCAGCAGGCGCGCCAGTTCGTTCACCGTCATCGGCCCGTCGAAGAGCAGGTAGGCGAGCAGCGACAGGTGACGCGGGGCGAGGGAGAACGAGCGGAGCTGCTCGGGCACCGGGAGCCGTTTGATCCGGCCCGCCATCCGCGGCATGAGCAGCAACAGGGTCCGGATGCCCTGGTCGACGCTCAGCCCGTCACTCGCCACACCCCGATCCTAGTCAGGGCTTGTACCCCAGTCCGGCGAAGGCGCTGCTGGTCGCCGGTGCGGCGAGGAAGTCCCGCGTGGCCTCGGAGACGCGTTCGTCCGTGCGCCATTCCGGGATCCACGTGATGCCCGGCTCCACCAGTTCGAACCCGTCGAAGAACCGGGTGAACTCCTCACGCGAGCGAAGGTGCAGCGGCGTGGCCGAATTGCGGTACTGGCGGCGGACCTCGGCCCGCTCCTCCTCACCCTCGGCCGGGACCCCGTCCACGGTCATGTGCGAGGACAGGAAGTACGAGCCGGACGGCAGCAGGTCGCGGTACTGGGCGATGATCTCGTTCGGGCCGTCTTCCGGGCTGACGAAGTACAGCACGTTCACCATGATCAGCCCGATCGGCTCCTTCGGGTTCAGCACGCCGGTGTCCATCGCGCGCTCCCAGATGTTCTCCGGGTCGCGCAGGTCGGCCTGGATCACCGCGTGCCGTCGCAGGTCGCCCTCGCGTTCGAGCAGGATCTGCGAATGCGCCACCGCCACCGGCTCGTTGTCCACGTAGACACAGCGGCTGTTCGGGTTCACCGAGTCGGCGATCTCGTGCACGTTGCCCACGGTGGGCACGCCGGAACCGAGGTCGAGGAACTGCGTGATGCCCTGGCGGGCGAGGTAGTGCACACCGCGGCCGAGGAACTCGCGGCCGACCTTGGCCATCGAGCGCACCATCGGGAACGCGGCCACCGCCTTCGCGCCGAACTCCCGGTCGATCGCCCAGTTCGCGGTGCCGCCGAGGAACCAGTCGTAGATCCGGGCCGGATTCGGGTGGTCCAGGTCGATTCCGTCGGGGACAAAATCGGGATCGTGGTCGGACATGAGTACTCCTCGCGTTCGCCTGCGCACACCGTATCGGTTGGCGGTACCCTGCCCGCCATGGGACGGCCGCCGCGCCACGACACGGACCGCCTGCTCGACGCCGCCGCCGGACTGGCCGCCTCCGGTGGGCCCGCTTCGGTCACCGTCACCGCGGTGGCCCGTGCCGCCGGTGCGCCCAGCGGGTCGATCTACCACCGCTTCCCGAGCCGGTCCGCGCTGCTCGCCGAACTGTGGCTGCGTACCGTGGAACGGTTCCAGGAGGGCTTTCTCGACGCGCTCGACGGCGACTCGCCCGCCGCGGCCGCACGGCACGTGGTCGCCTGGTGCCGGGCGAATCCCGACCAGGCCGCGGTGCTGCTGTACGGGCCGGTGGACTTCGGTGAGCCGTCGTGGCCGGAGGACGCCCGCGACCGGCTGGCCAAGCGGAACGCCCAGGTGGACCGGGCCCTGCGGGCACTGGCCGACCGCGTCGGCCACTCCGGTGCCGAGGGCGCCGACCGGCTGGTTCTGGCCACAGTGGACATTCCCTATTCGACCGTCCGGCGGCACCTGCGGGCCGGGAACGAGATCCCCGGATACGCGGAGGACCTGGTCGCCGACTGCGCCGATCGGCTGTTCGCCTAGTCCGTTGCGCTGCGGAGGGAGGCCGGAACTTCTACGGTGCCCGAATGGGAATCATGCGCACCTTGGACGTCGACACGGTGCTCGCGCGACAGGAAACCGGTGACCTGAAGCGCCGCCTGCGTGGCCGTGACCTGGTCGGATTCGGGGTCGGCATCATCATCGGCACCGGGATCTTCACCCTGGCCGGGGTCGAGGCGAAAACACACGCCGGGCCCGCGGTGACGCTGTCCTTCGTGATCGGCGCGGTGGTCGCCGGGCTGGCCGCGCTCTGTTACGCCGAGCTGGCGTCGAGCGTGCCGACCGCGGGCAGCGCCTACACCTACGCCTTCGCCACGCTCGGTGAGGTGTTCGCCTGGATCATCGGCTGGGACCTGCTGCTGGAGTTCGCGCTCGGCGCGGCGGTGGTTTCGCGCGGTTGGTCCGGTTACCTGGCGAACCTGCTGGGCCTGCCGCCGCAGTGGTTCGGCGAGGACGCCACGGTCAACATCGGCGCGGTGCTGATCATCGCCGTGCTGACGGTGGTCGCGGTGGCCGGGATCAAGCAGTCCTCGTTGTTCACCAACGTGCTCGTGGTGGTCAAGGTCGCGGTCTGCCTGCTGATCCTGGGAATCGGGATCTTCTTCGTGAAGGGGTCGAACCTGACCCCGTTCATCCCGCCGTCGCGACCGGCGGGCGAGGACGCCGACGTGCTGCACCAGCCGGTGGTGGAGGCCGGGCTCGGGCTGGAGCAGTCGGCCTTCGGCCTCGCCGGCGTGCTCACCGCCGCGGCGATCGTGTTCTTCGCCTACACCGGTTTCGAGGCGCTGGCGAACCTCGGCGAGGAGACCAGGAACCCGCGCAAGGACCTGCGGGTCGGCATTCTCGGCGCGCTCGGCATCTGCGCGCTGCTCTACATCGGGGTTTCGCTGGTGCTGACCGGCATGGTGCCGTTCACCGACATCGACGAGGGCGCGCCGCTGGCCGACGCCTTCGACTCGGTGGGCATGCACTGGATCAGCGCGCTGATCTCGCTCGGCGCGGTGACCGGGCTGACCTCGGTGATGATGGTGGAGCTGGTGACCATCGGCCGGATCGGCTTCGCGATGGGCCGCGACGGGCTGCTGCCGAAAAAGCTGGGCACGGTGCACCCGCGCTGGGGCACGCCGCACCGGGTGACCATCATCGGCGCGGTGCTGATCGCGCTGCTCGCCGCGTTCGTGCCGATCACCGAACTGTCCGACATGGTCAGCATCGGCGCCCTGTCCGCGATGATCATCGTGGCGATCGCGGTCCCGGTGCTGCGGCGCAAGCGGCCGGACCTGCAGCGGCCGTTCACCGTGCCGTTCTCCCCGGTCCTGCCGATCGTGGCGGCGCTGGCGTGCCTGTACCTGATGCTGAACCTGGACGTGCTGACCTGGATCCGGTTCGCCGCCTGGCTGGCACTGGGCCTGCTGATCTACTTCGCCTACGGTCGCCGCCACTCCCGCCTCCGCGAGAAGTAAGGGGCCCGATGCCAGGCCACCGATCAGGGGCGCACGTAATGCAGGACGAGGGCGCCCGTGGTCAGCGTGCAAGCGCCATCCAGACGCCACGTCGAGTACGGCGGATTCCCTTCGAACAACCGCAGGCCGCCGCCGAGGATGGCGGGTAGGACGGCGATGCGCAGTTCGTCGAGCAGATCGGCGGCGATCAGAGCCCGGATGACGCTGGCGCTGTTGAGCACCAGGATGTCCCGCCCCGGCGCGTTCTTCAGCTCGCGGATCTCCGTCTCCAGGTCCTGCTTCGCCACCCGGGCGTTGCGCCACTCCGCCTTCTCCAGCGTCGTCGAGAAGACCACCTTCTCCACGGTGTCCAGCCACGTCGCCAGGTCGCGATCGCGCGGGGAGGCGTCCGGGCTGGTCACCACCGAAGGCCAGAACCCGTGGAAGCCCTCGTAGTTGGTGCGCCCCATGACCGCGGTGTCGGCACCGCGCCAGACACCCTCGAAGTAGGTGGACATCTGCTCGTGCGAGGCGTGTTCCTGCAGGAAGGCCATCCCGCCCATGCCGTCATCGGGAGTACCGGCGCTGTAGCCGTCGATCGAGACGTTGACCTGGGCGATGACCTTGCGGGAGTGGGACATCGGTTGCTCCGTTCGTTCGCTTGCGATGAACCCATTCCACGCCGACGGCGGCCCCGCCGAATCCGTCGCGGCATCAGTAATTCGCGCCCCCGGCATAGGTAGGGTCACCGCATGTTGCGGGGCCGCCAGGCGGAGCAGGAGGCGATCGCCGCGCTGCTCACCGGAGCGCGCGACGGGATCAGTGGCGCCCTCGTGCTGCGCGGCGAGCCCGGCATCGGCAAGACCAGCCTGCTCGACCACGCCGCCGAGAACGCCGGTGACCTGCGGGTCCTGCGTGGGGTCGGGATAGAGTCCGAGGCCGAGTTGCCCTTTGCCGGACTGCATCTGCTGCTGCGGCCGGTGCTGGACCAGCGGGACGCGCTGCCCGAACTCCAGCGCCGGGCCCTGGAAGGCGCGTTCGGACTGGGGGACAGCGGCGACGGCGACCGGTTCCTGATCGGCGCGGGCGTGCTCACCCTGCTCGCCGAACAAGGGCCGCTGCTCTGCCTGATCGACGACGCGCAGTGGCTCGACCAGGCCTCGGCTGACGCGTTGCTCTTCGCCGCCCGCCGGCTCGACCGCGAGGGCGTCGTCCTGCTGTTCGCCGCCAGGGACTATGCCGACGCCTTCGCCGCGACCGGCCTGCCCGAACTGAGGCTCGAAGGACTGGACCAGCAGAGCGCGACGGCGTTGCTGGACGACACCGGCATCGAGCTCCCCGCGGAACTGCGCGAGAGACTCGTCGCCGAGACCCGCGGGAACCCGTTGGCACTACGCGAACTTCCGGCCGTGGTCTCCGCACACGACGCCGGGCCGATGCCGCTGACCAACCGCGTGCTCGACGCCTTCTGGCACCAGGTCCGTTCGCTGCCCGGCCCCTGCCGGACCCTGCTGCTGCTCGCCGCGGCCGATCAGACCGGCGAGCTGAAGACCCTGCTGCGCGCCGCCGGCCGCCTCGGGGCCGGGCTCACCGATCTCGAACCGGCCGAGGAACGCGGCCTCATCGCCCTGACCGATGGCGCGCTGGCCTTCCGGCATCCACTGATCCGCGCGGCCGTCTACCACGGCGCCGCGGCGAGCAGCCGGATCTCTGTCCACAGTGCACTCGCCGACGAGCACGCCGGTCCCGATCTGCGCGCCTGGCACCTCGCCGCGGCCGCCACCGGACCGGACGAGCGCGTCGCCACCGAACTCGAACAGGCGGCTGGCCGGGCGAGCGCGCGTGGCGGGCACGCCGCCGCGGCCACCACCTACGAACGTGCTTCGCGGCTGAGCGAGCAGTCCGGGGAATCGACCCGGCGCCTGCTGCTCGCCTGCGAAGCGGCCACTCGCGCGGGACGCCTGGACTGGGCGAACACGCTCGCCGAGTCCTTCCCGCCGGAAGTCGATCCGGCCATGCGCGTGCGCCTGATCCAGGTGCGGGCCAGCGCCGACTTCGCCAAGGGCGACCTGCGCCACGCGCACAAGCTTCTCGTCGAAGGCGCCGCGCTGGCCGACGATCCCGCGCAGGCGTTCTGGATGCTGGTGCGTGCTCTGCACGCCGCCTGGGCCGCGCCGACGGACGTGCGGATGCTCGCCGAGCCGCTCGACCGGTTCGACGAGGTCGGCCTCGCCCCGGACGACCCGCTGCTGTCGATGGCCTGGCTCGCCCGCTGGGGTACGGCGATGGTGCTCGGCCGCGACACCACCGAGTTCCCGCCGCTCGACGAGGTCCTGGCGAAAGCACGGTCGGCGGCGGCCGAGATGGGCCCGCGCGGGATGACCGAGGTGGCCAGCCGCGCCCTGGTCGCCGCCCGCGACGAGGAGTCCGCCGAGATCGCCACCGAGCTGATCGCCGACGCCCGCGCGAAGGGCGTGGTCATCGCGCTGCCCGCCGCGCTCGGGCACCTCACGCTGGTGCAGACGGTGCTCGGCAGACATCGCGAAGCCAAGGTGACCGGCGCCGAATGCCTGCGCATCGCCGCCGACACCGGTCAGCCGCTCTGGGCCGGGTACACCGCGGGCGCGCTCGCGTACCTGGCCGCGGTCGAAGGCGACGAGAAAAGCTGCCGCCAGTACGCCGAACTGACCGCCGCCGACGAAGCCGCGGCCTCCGGTGACACCTGGGTGCAGGTCGCGCTGGCCCTGCTGGACCTGGGCCACGGCCGCATCCAGGACGCCTTCGACCGGCTGCGGGAGGTCATCGGCGGACCGTCGCGGCACCTGTCCGGGGTGGTCCGCTGCGTGCCCGACCAGGTGGAGGCCGCGGTCCGGCTGGGCAGGCCGCAGGACGCCGCCGCCTCGCTGGAGAGGTTCGCGACCTGGGCGGAGACCATGGACCGGCCGTGGATCCACGCGCTGCTGGCCCGGTGCCGGGCGCTGACCACCGCGGACGCCGAACCGTTCTTCGTGCGGGCGCTGGAGTTGCACCCGCACGACTCACGGCCGTTCGACCGGGCGCGCACGGAACTGCTCTACGGCGAGTGGCTGCGCCGGGCGCGGCGCAAGAGCAAGGCACGCGACCACCTCGGCACCGCGTCGCGGATGTTCGAGGAGCTGGGCTCGGCGCCGTGGGCCGCTCGCGCGCGGGCCGAGCTGGGCGCGACCGGTGCCGGGGCGAGCCGGACGGCGGCCACCGGCCGGTTCACTGAACTGACCCCGCAGGAACAGCAGATCACCCAGCTCGCGGCGCGGGGACTGGCCAACCGGGAGATCGCCGCGCAGCTGTACCTCAGCCCGCGGACGGTGGCCTACCACCTGTACAAGGCCTATCCGAAGCTCGGCATCACGTCACGTGGTGAGCTGGCGGAAGTGCTGCGCTGAGTGTTACCACCAAGGCACCCGCCGTACCCCACGCGGCGGGTGCCCCAGTGACCTGTCTCACCGTAGTGGGCAGGACTGGACGGCGACCTGTACTCCGCACTGTACTCGATGAGGCCGTTCTGACCAGCGCAAACAATGCTCTGGTGCGTTTGGCGGTGGTCGCCGGGCGGCATCTTCGCCAAGCTGGACGGGCAGGTTGGAGGTGCAGGTGGACAACAGGCTGCGCGCTCGGCGACTGCTGGCCGGGCTGACCCAGGCGCAACTGGCCGAACGAGCCGGGGTCAGCCTGCGTGCGGTGCGCAACGCCGAACTCGGGCACGTGCGGAGTTCCCGCGCCGAAACCACGCGGCGCCTGCTGGCCGTGCTCGCCGACGAGGTTCCCGACCTGAGCATCCGGGTGCTCGGCCCGTTGTCGGTGCACCAGTCCGGTGAGCCGGTCGACCTGGGTGCCGAGAAGCAGCGGCGGCTGCTGGCGCTGCTCGCGATCCAGCCGAACCGGGTGGTGCGCCGCGAGGAGATCGTCGACGTGCTATGGGGGAACGAGCCGCCGTCGTCGTGCCTGGAGCTGGTGCACACCTACGTCGCGCGGTTGCGCAAGGTGCTGGAGCCGCGCCGGGTGCGCCAGGAGCCCGCTCGCGTGATCACCACGGTCACCGGCGGGTATCTGCTGTCCGTCGAGGAAAAGCAGCTGGACCTCCTGCAGTTCGAAGCCGCCGCGAAGCGGGCCGAGGAAGCCGAGGACCTCGAAACGGCGGAACGGTATTGGCTCGAGGCGCTCGGTGTGTGGCGTGGTCCCGCGCTGGCCGGGATGGACGGGTTCCGGCACCACCCGGTCCGCCACGCGCTGCTCGCGCGCCGGTCGGCAGCGGTGCTCGCGTATGCCGAAGTCGCCGGAGCGCGGGGGAATCACGGGGACGCGGTCCCGCACCTGCGCGCGCTGACCGCCGCCGAGCCGTTGCACGAAACCGCGCACGCGCAGTTGATGCTCTCGCTCGCCGGTGCCGGTCAGCAGGCGGCCGCGCTGGAGCTGTTCGACGAGATCCGCCGCAGGCTCGCCGGGGATCTTGGCATCGAGCCCGGTCCCGAACTGCGGCGCGCGCACGCCCGCGTGCTGCGGCCGGAAGTACCGGACGGCGACCGTCCCCGCCCGGCCCAGCTGCCCGCCGACGTCGGCGCGTTCACCGGTCGCGCACGGGAACTGGCTTCGCTGAACCACCTCCTGCCCGACGACGGCACCGACGTGCGGATCGCCGTGGTCTCGGGCACCGCCGGGGTGGGCAAGACCGCGGTCGCCGTGCGCTGGGCCCACCGGTCACGCGAGCGCTTCCCGGACGGCCAGCTCTACCTCGACCTGCGCGGCTACGGGCCGGAACGACCGGTCGAACCGGGTGACGCGCTGTCCGGCTTCCTGCGTGCGCTCGGGGTCGCCGGTACCGAGATCCCGGCCGAGGAGGACCAGCGCGCGGCGAGGTTCCGCACCGAACTGGACGACCGCAGGCTGCTGCTGATCCTCGACAACGCCGGTTCGGTCGAGCAGATCAGGCCGCTGCTGCCGGGCGCGGCGTCCTGCTCGGTGCTGGTGACCAGCCGCGAGACGCTGCCCGCGCTGATCGCCCGGCATGGCGCGCACCGCGTGCAGCTCGACCTGCTGACCCCCGAGGACGCACTGGACCTGCTGCGCACGCTGCTCGGCGAGCGGGTGACCGCGGAGCCCGTGCCGGCGGAGGCGCTCGCCGAGTACTGCGTGCGGTTGCCGCTGGCGTTGCGGCTGGTCGCCGAGCTGGCGCTGGCCAGGCCGGAGGTCTCGCTGGCCGAGCTGGCCACGGAACTGGCCGACGAGCGGCGGCGGCTGGACCTGCTCGACGGCGGTGGTGATCCGCGCACCGCGGTTCGCGCGGTGTTCTCCTGGTCCTACGGGCACCTGCCGGGCGATGCCGCGCGGATGTTCCGGTTGTGGGGGCTGCATCCCGGTCGCGCGCTGACCGCCGACGCCGCCGCCGCGCTCGCCGGAACCGGCCTGGTCGAGGCGCAGCGGCTGATCGACGTGCTGGTCCGCGCGCACCTCGCCGAGGAACTGCGGCCCGGCCGCTACCAGCTGCACGACCTGCTCCGGGTCTACGCCGCCGAGCTGGCCGAGGACGATCGCGACGCGCTGACCCGGTTGTTCGACCACTACGTCGCCGCGGCCGCGCTCGCGATGGACCTCGATTCCCCGCAGGAGAAGCACTTGCGGCCGGAGCCGCCGCCGCTGCGGTTCCCGGACTGGCGCCCGCCGAACGCCCAGCAGTGGCTGGAGACCGAACGCGGCAACCTGCTCGCGGTCGCCTCGCACGCCACGCGCAACGGCTGGCCGGAGCACGTCCGGTTGCTGTCCGGGATCCTCTGGAAGTACCTGGACCTCGGCGGTTACCACGAGGACGCGCTGATGCTGCACACCCACGCGTCGGCCTTCGCCGAAGCGGGGGAGCGCACGGACCCGCTGACCCTGATCGGGCTCGGGTACTGGCGGGTCGGGCGGTCGAAGGAAGCGTTGAGCTACCTGGAAGAAGCGCTCGCCGCGGCCAGGGAAAGCGGCAATCGCAACACCGAGAGCTATGTGCTGAACACACTCGGCCTGGTCTGCCGGGCACTCGGCCGGTTCGCCGACGCACTGGCCTATCTGGAGCAGGCGCTGGAACTGGCCAGGGAAACCGGCGACCGGACCAGCGAAGGCCTGGTACTGGTGGTGCTGGGCGCGGCCTGCCGGGGGATGGGCCGCTATCGCGACGCCGCACGGTACCTGGAACTCGCGCTGGCGGCCGCCCGCGAGACCGGTGACCGCACCAGCGAAGGCTATGTGTGGGTGAACCTCGGCGATGTGCTGTCCGCTCAGGGAAAGCACGAAAAAGCAGTGTCCTCTTTGGAGCAAGGGCTGACGTTGTTCGCGGAGACCGGCACACGCACCAGCGAGGGGTACGCGCTGGGCATTCTCGGCGGCGCGCTCCGGTGCCTCGGCCGGTACGAAGACGCGCTGGAGCGGCTGGACCAGGCGCTGGCGGTGTCCCGCGAAACCGGCGGGCGGGTCAACGAGGGGGTGGCGCTGAAGCACCGCGGTGACGTCCACCAGGAGCTGGGCAGCCACGACGAAGCAGCACGCTGCCTCGGCGAAGCGCTGGCGATCGCGCGCGAGTGCGCCGATCGCGGGGTCGAGTCGCGGGTGCTCAACTCGCTGGGCGCGCTGGCCCTCGCGCGTGGTGAATCCGCCGAAGCGGCCCGGTTCTTCCGCGGCGCACTGGAGATCGCGGTCGAAACCGGCTGCACCGGCGACCAGGCGTGCGCGCACCGCGGGCTGGGCGACGCCACCGGCGAGCGCGAACACTGGGAGCGCGCGCTGGCGTTGTTCGCGGAAATGGGCGTGCCGGAAGCGGACGAGGTGCGGACCCGGCTCGACCTGGCGAGGGTCTGACACGATGCGGGCATGGATCTGGAGCGACCCCACCGCGTGACGCGGGCTTTCGAGCGATTCTTCTCCGGTGAACCGGCGGCGATGGACCCGGTGGCCCTGTTCCACGAGGTGGCCGACTCGGTGCCGGCGTACCGGAAGTTCCTCGGTGAGCACGGCATCGACCCGGTCACTATCACCTCGCGGCAGGACTTCGAACGGTTGCCGCTGCTGGACAAGGCCTCCTACCACCAGCGCTACCCGCTGCCCGAGCTGTGCCGCGACGGCAGGCTCGAGGACCTGGACATGATCGCGGTCTCGTCCGGATCGAGCGGCACACCGACCATCTGGCCGCGCTCGCTGGCCGACGAACTGGAGATCACCCGCCGGTTCGAGCAGGTGTTCCGCGGGTTCGGCGCGGACGCCCGGCGAACGCTGGCGGTGGTCTGCTTCCCGCTGGGCACCTGGGTCGGCGGCCTGTTCACCACGGCCTGCGTGCGGCACCTGGCGGCGAAGGGCTTCCCGATCACCGTGGTGGCGCCGGGCAACAACAAGGCGGAGGTCCTGCGTGTGCTGCCCGAGCTGGCGCCGCACTTCGAGCAGGTGGTGCTGCTGGGATATCCGCCGTTCGTCAAGGACGTGGTGGACAGCGGCGAGGGCTGGGCACGGTACGCGGTGAAGCTGGTGCTCGCGGGTGAGGTGTTCAGCGAGGAATGGCGTGACCTGATGGCCGAGCGCGCCGGAATGGCCGACCCGGTGCGCGATTCGGTGGCGCTGTACGGCACCGCCGACGCCGGGATCCTTGGCAACGAGACCGCGCTGTCGGTGTCCGTCCGCCGCTTCCTGGCCGGTCGCCCGGAACTGGCGAGGGAGCTGTTCGGTGCCGACCGCCTGCCCACGCTGGTGCAGTACGACCCGGCGAGCCGGTACTTCGAGACGGCCGACGGCACGCTGCTGTTCACCGGCGACAACGGGATTCCGCTGGTCCGCTACCACATCGCCGACGAAGGCGGAGTGCTCGCACACGACGACCTGCTCGATTTCTGTGCGCGGCACGGGTTTTCGCCACCGGCGGGGGAGAACCTGCCGTTCGTCTACGTCTTCGGCCGCTCGCTGTTCACCGTGTCGTTCTTCGGGGCCAACGTCTACCCGGAGAACGTGACCGTCGGACTGGAGCAGCCGGGGATCAGCGACTGGGTCACCGGCAAGTTCGTGCTCGAAGCGGTCGAGGACGAGCAGCGGGACCGGCGGCTGCGGGTGACCGTCGAACTCGCGCCGGGCAAGGGTGGTGACCCGGCCGCGGTGGCCGAGTCGATCCGCGCGCAACTGGTGCGGTTGAACAGCGAGTTCGCGCACTACGTTCCCGAGGACCGGCAACTGCCCGAAGTGGACTTGAGGCCGGCGGGCGACCCGGAGTACTTCCCGGTCGGCGTGAAGCACCGCTATACCCGTGGGCAGTCATAAGTGCCGTTCACCTTCGCGCACCCGGCCGCGGTGCTGCCGCTGCGGCGGGTGCTGTGGTTGCCGGGACTGGTGGCCGGCGCACTGGCCCCGGACGTCGCCTACTACCTGCCGATTCCGGGCGGATCCGAGATCACGCATTCGCTCGGCGGGGTTTTCTGGGCGGATCTCGCACTCGGCATCGTGCTGCTGCTGATCGGCTGGGCGGTGCTCGCGCCGCTGCTCGCACTGGCGCCGGACGGCGTGCGCGCCCGGGTCGAGGTCCGAAGTGGACTGAGGGTGGCGGCCTGGCGACTCGCTGTGTCCATTGTGGTCGGAGCACTGACGCACGTGGTCTGGGACGCCTTCACGCACGTGCACGGGCCCGCGGTGCGGCACTGGGCCTGGCTGCGGACGTCCGTGGTCGGACCGCACCGGCTCTACAACGTGATCGGCTACGTGTCCTCGGCAGGCGGGCTGCTGGTGCTCGCACTGGCCGCGGTGCGGTGGTACCGGCTGGCACCGGCCGGGAACCCCGCCACCGGGCTTCCTCGGCGAACGAGGACCTGGCTCGGTGCGGGCTTCGGGGTGACCGTCGTGCTGGGGGCGGCGTACGGCCTGGCGGATCCGGTGAGCCGCGTGAGCGGCTACGACTGGGTCAGGCAGCTGCTCGTCGGCATGACGCAGGGTGCGGGCGTCGCGCTCGCCGCCTACGTCGCGGGGTGGTACCTGACCCGGCGGCGATGAGTCAGCTGTGCGAGGTCAGCTTGCCCAGCTCGTGCTCGAAGTCGAACCACTGGTGCTCGGAGCCGGCCGGGATCTTCTCGTAGGTGCGGTCGAGGAAGGCGGCGATCTCGGCTGACGGTGCCTCCATCACCGCCTCGCCGTCCGGCGTGATCAGCTCGAAGACCACGAACTCCGGGTCGGTGGCCGGGCTGATCCGGAGGTCACCGAGACCGGCCGGGGCGAGCAGCCCGTCGGCGAGCAGGTCGCGGGCGCACATCCACTGCACGGTGCCGCGGCCGGTGTGGAAGTTGACCGCGACCGCGTACGGGTCGCTGGTGTCGTACGACAGCTCCGCGGGCAGCGGCGCCGGGCCCGCCGCGAAGGTGCGCAGTCCGAAGACGATCTTCGCGCGGGTTGTGTCCTGGTAGTCGGGCATCGCCGTGGTTCCTTCCGTCCGTTCGCCGGCTCTCTCCCTATAGAGAACGCGCGAGCACGCACTGTGGAACATGAAACCACTTCGCTTCATCCCAAAGGAGGAGTGCGAGGCGTTTCACCGTCACCCGTCTGCCTGAACGGGGTGTGACCGGGGTTACTTCCAAGATCTTTTCGACGGCTGTCGATCCGCGTGCCGCCCGCTCGACGCATGGTCAAACGCATCGACACGAGGAGCGCGAAAATGGGCAAGATCGTCAACGCCACGTACCTGACCCTCGATGGTGACATCAGCAACATGCAGGACTGGCACATGGACTACTTCGGTGAGGAGGCCAACCGCGCCGCCGACGCGCAGCAGCGCGCCGCCGACGCGGTGATCATGGGCCGCGAGACCTACGAGAGCTTCGCCGAGGTCTGGCCGTCGGTGACCGAAGAGGACGGTTCGCCCGCCCGCATGAACCTGATGAAGAAGTACGTGGTCTCGACCACGCTGACCGAGCCGAAGTGGCAGAACACCGAGGTGATCAGCGAGAACGTGGCCGAGCGCATCCGCGAGATCAAGGACTCCGGCACGAACCTGCTGCAGTACGGTTTCGGCGCGGTCACCCGGCTGATGCTCGACCACGGCCTGCTCGACGAGCTGCGTGTCTGGCTGCACCCGGTGCTGTCCGGCAAGGCGGCGCCCGGCGAACTGCTCTACCGCGACGGCCAGCAGTACAAGTTCGAGTTCAACGACGTCGAGGTGCACGAGACCGGACTGCTCATCCTGAGCTACACGCCGAGCGCGGGCAGCAACGCCTTCGACACCACGAACGCCTCGTAGTAGCGCGGGACGCCGCTCTCCACCGCGCCGGCTTGCCGCGCCCACCAGCGGGCGCGGTCCAGCACGGTTTCGCGGTGCATGAAGGCCTTGTCCGCTTCGGACTTGTAGCAGGCCAGTGCCTTCAGCTTCAGGTCGATGTGCGCGGTGATGTCGGTGAACAGCTGCGGGGAGAACGAGTCGGCCTGGCCGGGCGGTTCGCCCTGCAGGACCAGGCCGACGTGCCCGGCCCGGTGGGCGACCGTGGTCGCCACCGTGCCGACCACCTGGTGGTCCTGGTGCTCGCGCGGACCGGGGTAGTGGGTCAGCACGATGGACGGCCGCACGCGGCGGATGTGCTGCTCGATCCGGTCGAACACGGCCCGCCCCGCGGTCAGCGAGCCGTCCTCGAAGTCCTCCACCACCAGCTCGGAGCCCAGCATCGCGGCGGCGAGCCTGGCCTCCTTCGGGCGGAGGTAGGACTGCTCCACGTCGCTGTTGGCGCCGTCGGTGAGCGAAAGCACCGACAACGCGTAACCCCGCGCGCGCAGCACGGCGAAGGTGCCGAAACAAGCCAGTTCGGCATCATCGGGATGGGCGAACACCGCCAGCGCGACCTTGCTCATTGATCCTCCCCTAGCCAACGTTTGAAGATGTTTTGCGTGGCGGTGCGGGTGGCGGAACCTCAGGCGTCTTCTCGCTCCGGGAGCTCCACCTCATGAACACCAATTCACCGCGGGTGAAGCTGTCCTCGCGAGAAGACGCCTGAGAACCCGCGGCGGTGCGAGGTGACGGCCCACAGCAAGCGGCTCCGCCGCTTCCTAGGAACAGCTGAACAATTTCTGGGCGGGCTGACCCCCATACGCGGCGGGATCGACCAGCACGCACTCGCGGTCCAGCCACGCCGCCCGTTCCTGCTGGGCGGGCGCGCTCGGTCCCTGCCCGAGACTGCTCAGCACGAACCGCAACCGGCCCTGTGCCACCCAGTCCGACAGCTGCGCGGGCGAGGGTGCCGGGTCGGCACCGGCGTAGCCGCCGAGACCGACCACCGTCTCGTCGGTGTGGATGAGGAACGGCGAGGTGGCCGTCGACCCGCGTTCGACCGCGAGCACGATCTCCGCGCCACCGCCGTTTTCCTTGGCGTAGGCCAGGATTCGCCGGTTCTCCTGGCTGAGGTCCGCGGTCAGCAGGCCGCCGAACCCACCGGGGCTGCCCTTCAGCTTGGCGAACAACTCGCTGAGCGGACCCGCCGACGGCAGCACGCCGATCCGGTTGCCGTCCAGTGCGGTGCCGACGGACCACACCGCCGGCGCGAGCGCGATCGCGGCCAGGGTGAGGCCCAGCGCGGGCTTGCGCAGTTCCTCCCGTTGCTTGGCCACGACCAGCGCCAGCACGGCCGCCACCGCGACGATCACCACGGCCCACCGGAGCCACCCGTGCCACGCGAGGTTGCGGGAGATCACCACCCACGCCCAGCCCGCGGTACCGGCCACGACCAACGGCAGCAGCATCCACGCCGCGGTGTCTTCGCGATAGAACCGCCACATCAGGGCGATCCCGGCGGCGCCCAGCGCGGCCACCGCCGGCGCGAGCATGGCCGAGGTGTACGGGTGCATCACCCCCTGCGCGAAGCTGAACAACAGCCCGGCCAGCACCAGCCAGCTGCCCCACAGCACCCAGCCCGCTCGTCCCTCACGCCCGGCCCGGCGGAAACCGATCACCCCGAGCACCAGTGCGACCAGCGCCAGCGGGAGCAACCAGGAGATCTGCCCGCCACCGGCCGCGCCGAACATCCGCGTGATGCCGGACGCGCCACCGGCCACCCCGACGTTGCCGCCACCGGCCTGCGTGGCGACCGCGGCCCCGCCCTCGGCGCCGAACAACCGGCCGAACCCGTTGTACCCGAAGATCAGGTCCATCGCGGTGCCGTCGGCGGTGCTGGCCATGTACGGCTTCTCGCCCGGCCACCAGTCGCGCAGCGCGGGCCACCAGAACGAGGACACGAACAACACGAGCCCGGCGGCGAGCAGGTCGAGCAGCTTGCGCCGGACCGAGCCGGAAGCGCCGACCAGGAACGCCGCGGCGAGGCCGGGCACCACGATCCACGCCTGCAGCATCTTCGTGGTGAACGCGCAGCCGACGAAGAACGCCGACCACAGCAGCCACCCGGGGTGCCGCCCGTTCTCGACGGCGCGGGTGAGCGCGTACGCGGCGGCGACCAGCAGCAGCACGAGCAGCGTGTCCGGCAGGTTCACCTGGTTCACCGCGACGGTGATCGGGGTGAGCGCGAGCAGCAGCGCGGCGAGCAGCGCGGTGGGTTCACCGGCCCAGCGGCGCACGGTCCGGTGCAGCAGGAACACCGCGCCGACCCCGGCGAGCACCTGCGGCAGCAGGATCGCCCAGCCGTGGTAACCGAAGATCCACACCGAGACCACCTGCGGCCACAGCGACATCGGCGGCTTGTCCACCGAGACCGCGCCCGCCGGATCGTAGGCGCCGAACAGGAAGTTGGTGAATCCGGAGGACATCGCCTTGACCCCGGCGCTGTAGTACGTGTTGCCCCAGCTGCCCGAGGCGAAGCCCCAGGCGTAGAGCAACCCGGCCAGCAGGCAGATCCCGGCCAGCGCCCAGACCGCCGTGCGGGTGGTCGCCGGCGCGCTCCGGTCGGCGGTGGTGGTCATGCCGACGGCTCCTTCCGGCGGAAGACCCAGTTGCGCAGCAACAGGAATCGCCCGGTGGTGCCGAGGATCGACGACACCAGCAGCACGGCCAGTTCCAGCGCGCGGGAGGCGTCCGGGGCCAGCCAGTGCAACAGCAGCAGCGCGCCCGAGGTGAACCCGTAGTACAGCGCGAAGACGATGATGCCCTGGAAATGCACCCGGCCGGTGGAATGCCGTCGCCCGGCGAAGGTGTACCGGCGATTCGCTTCGGTGTTGAACAGGGTGGTCAGCGTCAGTGCCGCCAAATTGGCGAGCAGCAGCGGCATCCATTCCCGGAAAATCGCGTACAAGGTCAGCGTCGCCACCGTGGAAATGGCACCGACAATGGCGAACGAGAGCAATTGCCAGGAAAGCGCGCCGGCGTTCCCGCCGAGCACCGGATCGGGGTGGATCGGCTTCGGGTCGGGCCGCTGCGGCAGCTCATCGACACGGGCGGTGCCGCGTGCCTTCGCCCTGGCCACCCTGATCAGCCCCCGGATGTCGTGCCAGGCCGTGCTGGTCACCTCCACCCTGGTGTCCACGTCCTCGATCCAGTCCACCGGCACCTCGTGCACCCGCAGCCCGTTGTGCTCGGCGAGCAGCAGCAGTTCGGTGTCGAAGAACCAGCCGTCGTCGTGCACGTGGTGCAGCAGCGGGCGGATGACCTCCGCGCGCGCGGCCTTGAAACCGCACTGCGCGTCGCGGAACCGGGCGCCGTGCGTCAGCCGGATCAACGCGTTGTAGGAGCGGGAGATGAACTCGCGCTGCAGGCCGCGGATGGTGCGCGCGCCGGGCGCGTGGCGGGAGCCGATGGCGATGTCGGAGTGCCCGTTCGCCAGCGGGGCGACCAGCGGCAGCAGCGCGTCCAGTCCGGTGGACAGGTCGGCGTCCATGTAGACCACCACGTCGGCACCGCTTTGGCCCCACGCCTCGCGCAGCGCGCGACCGCGGCCCGCCACGTCGAGGTGCATCACGCGTACCCGCTCGTCGTTGCGCGCCAGCGCGTTGGCCACTTCGAGCGTGCCGTCCTCGCTGCCGTTGTCCATCACCGTGATGGTCCAGTCGTACGGGAAGTTCTCGCGCAGGTAGGCGCGGAGCACTTCGACCGTGCCGGTGAGCGCGCGCTCCTCGTTGTACACCGGCACCACGATGTCCACCGTGGTGGTGCTCAGTGAAATGGGTGCGGCGGCGGCCGGAATCTTCGTCGCCTCGGGGGTTCTGTGCATCGCCTCTCTTTTCCTTCCAGGGAGGTCGAAATGCGTGCTGGGGGTAATGCGGCCCGTGAATTACTGTGCCAGCCGGTCCGCGCCGCCCCAACCCCCTAATTGCGCACCGGTTTCCCCCCTTACCGCTGGACGGCAGGGGTTCAGCAGGCGTTAAGGTCAGCCGGTTTGTATTAGTGCACGGCGGCCGTCAGCGCCGGGATGGTGATATTGCGGCCGGACACCACGGCGACCGTCGTGCCCCGCGTTTTCCCTTTGCCCGCAAGCAAAGCGGCCACCGAGAGCGCGCCGGCCCCTTCGGCGACGACACCGCGTTCGGTGATCAGGTACCGCATCGCCGCGCGGATTTCGGTTTCGGTCACGGTGAGCAATTCGGACACGTGCGCGGCGATCAACTCGATGGTGACGGAACCGCGTTCCACCCCACCGGCCACCCCGTCGGCGATCGTTTCGCCGATCGGCACGTCGAGCACGTGCCCGGCACGCACGGCCGTGGAAACCGCCGTCGATGCCGCGGCTTCGACCCCGATGATCCGGACGTCCTCATACCCGGCGGCCCACAGTCCGAGCCCGGAGGCCAGCCCACCACCGCCGATGGCGCAAACCACGGTCAGCGGCCCGGAAACCTGCTCGCGGAGTTCGGGCCCGATCGTGCCCTGGCCCGCGATGACCGCGGGATCGTTGTACGGCGAGAGGTAGTACGCGCCACCGGCCGCGAGGTCCAGCGCGTGCTGCTCGGCGTCGTCGTAGGAACTGCCGACCTCGACCAGGTCGATGCCGGTGGCGCGGAGCGCGGCGACCTTGGCGGGGGAGGCGTTGCCGGGCACCACCACGGTGGCGCGGCGGCCGAGCGTCCTGGCCGCGTGCGCGACGCCGAGACCGTGGTTGCCCGCCGACGCGGTGACCGGCACGACGTCCGCGGGCAGTGCGCTCAGTGCGTTGAGCGCGCCGCGGATCTTGAAGGCACCGGTCGGCTGGAACGATTCGAGCTTCAGGAACAGCCCGTCGTCACCTGCGTGGAGCGGGGTCGGAGCGAGTCGTGCGGAGATCGTGCGCCACGCACTGGCGAGGTCGTCGCGGTCCGGGACGCGCACTCGGCGGAACTCCATGCTCCCAAGTTAGCCCGCCACAGCCAGGCGGTGTCCCGGCCGAACGACCACAGCAGGCTGCCCAGCGCACCCGCGGCGACCGTCACCGACAGCGACTCCGGCAGCAGTTCCGAGGTCACCACCACCAGCGCCACGCCCTGCACCGCGCACACGACCTTGCGCCCCATGCTCGGCGGCAGCTCCGCCCGCAGCCACGGCGCGACCCACGCGGCCGCCACGAACAGGTACCGCATCGCGCCGATCACCAGCACCCACGGCCCGGCCACCGAAGCCGCCGACACGCTGAGCACCAGGATCAGGAACGCGTCGACCTCCATGTCGAACCGGGCGCCGAGGGCCGAAGCGGTGCCGGTGCGTCGCGCGACCTGCCCATCGACGGCGTCCAGCGCGAGCGCCACCGACGCGACCGCCACCAGCAGCACCGTGTGCGGGCTCGATCCGGTCACCGCGGCGTCGGCGACCAGCATGGTCACCCCGCCGACGAGCACGGCCCGCCCGGCGGTGACCCGGTTCGCCGGACCGAGCGCCCACGGCCGCTCGACCGCGACGGTGAGCACGCCCCACAGCAGCGCGGTGTACGCGGCCCCGGCCAGCCAGCCCGCCGGCCCGAGGCCGAGGTACCCGCCCAGCGCGGTGAGCACCGCCAGTTGCCCGGTCAGCCAGCCGGTCGCTTCAAGTCCCAGTGTGCGCATCGGTCCTCCTAGCCTTACCCCCAAGCACGTACCAAGTCCGTGAACGGTTCAAGCCGGGCCGAACCCGCCTATCCTGACGGGACGATCTTCGGCCACCACCGGCAGACGAGGAGGGGTATGCACCGCGCCTTCTGGCTCCGCGCCCCAGGTCAGGGTGAACTCCGGCCGGTCGAGGTGCCCGCACCCGGTGAGGACGAGGTGCTGGTCCGCACGCTGTACTCCGGGGTCAGCCGCGGCACCGAGGCACTCGTCTTCCGCGGGGAGGTGCCGGAAAGCCAGCACCAGGTGATGCGCGCGCCGTTCCAGGAGGGCGAGTTCCCCGGCCCGGTGAAGTACGGCTACCTCAACGTCGGCGTGGTCGAGCAGGGCCCGGCCCACCTGCGCGGGCGGACGGTGTTCTGCCTCTACCCGCACCAGACGGCCTACGTGGTCCCGGCGGACGCGGTGACGCCGGTGCCGGACGCGGTCCCGCCCGGCCGCGCGATCCTGGCGGGCACCGTGGAAACGGCGGTCAACGCGGTCTGGGACGCCGAACCGAAGATCGGCGACCGGATCGCCGTGGTCGGCGGTGGCATGGTCGGCTGCTCGGTGGCCGCGATCCTGGCGGGCTTTCCCGGCGCGCGGGTGCAGCTCGTCGACGCCGATCCCGCGCGGGCGAGCGTGGCCGAGGCGCTGGGTGTCGGCTTCGCCACACCCGAAGCCGCCGAAGGTGACTGTGACCTGGTGATCCACGCCAGCACCACCGAAGCAGGCCTGGTGCGCTCGCTCGAACTGCTCACCACGGACGGGGTGGTGGTCGAGCTGAGCTGGTACGGCGAAAAGCGGGTCTCGCTGCCGCTGGGCGAGTTCTTCCATTCGCGACGGTTGACCATCCGCGGCAGCCAGGTCGGCGTGGTGTCCCCGGCCCGGCGCACCCGCAACTCCTACGCGGACCGCATGGCACTGGCGATGGAACTGCTCGCCGATACTCGGTTTGATGCCTTGATCACCGGGGAAAACCCGTTCGGCGAGCTGCCGGAGGTGCTGCCCCTGCTGGCCGGCGGCGAGTTGCCGTCGCTGTGCCACCGCATCGTCTACCCAGGAGAGTGAACCTTGTTCAGTGTGAACGTCCGAGGGCACATCATGGTCGCCCACAGCTTCCGCGGTGAGGTCTTCGGCCCGGCGCAGCAGCTGCACGGCGCGACCTTCGTGGTGGACGCGACCTTCCGGCGGTCCGAACTGGACGAGGACAACATCGTCGTCGACATCGGACTGGCCACCGAGGAGCTGGCCGCCGTGCTCGGTGACCTGAACTACCGCAATCTCGACGACGTGCCGGAGTTCGCCGGGATCAACACCTCCACCGAGTTCCTGGCCAAGGTGATCGCCGACCGGCTGGCCGGCAAGGTGCACGCGGGCGCGCTGGGCGAGGGCGCGCGCGGACTCGCCGGGATCACCGTCACCCTGCACGAATCCCATGTGGCCTGGGCGAGTTACGAGCGTTCGCTGTGACCGAGCTGCACGTCGTGCTGCCCGGGGACGTGGACGATCCGCGGGTGCCGAGCGGCGGCAACACCTACGACCGCCGCGTGTGCGACGGGCTGCGCGCGCTGGGCTGGCAGGTGCGCGAATCCGCGATCGACGGGAGCTGGCCCGAACCGGACGACAACGCGTGCGACCGGCTGGCCGCGCTGCTCACCGGTCTGCCCGCGGGCGCGCTGGTCCTGCTCGACGGCCTGGTCGCGGCCGGCGTGCCGGAGATCATCACCGCGCACGCGAGCCGGTTGCGCCTGGTCGTGCTGGTGCACCTGCCGCTGCGGGTCGAGCACCCCGGCCTGGACCGGCTCGAACGCACCACGCTGCACGAGGCGAGCGCGGTGATCGCGACCAGCGACTGGGCGGCCGGGCAGCTGGTCGAGCACCACGGCCTCGAACACGTCCACGCGGTGCCACCCGGTACGGATTCCGCGCCGATCGCGTCCGGTACCGACGGCGTGCGGCAGCTGCTCTGCCCGGCCGCGGTCACCCCGCGCAAGGGGCAGGATCTGCTGGTCGAGGCGTTGTCGGAGGTCAGCGGCCTGGACTGGCACTGCCGCTGCGTCGGTACCGTCGCCCGCGATTCCGGGTACGCCGACGAGGTGGCGGGCATGGTCGCCGAACGCGGTCTCGGCGAGCGGATCGAACTGGTCGGCCCGCGATCGGGAGCGGAACTGGCGGCCGAGTTCGAGAAGGCGGACCTGGTCGTGCTCACCTCCCGCGCGGAGACCTTCGGCATGGTGATCACCGAGGCGCTCGCACGCGGGATTCCCGTGCTCGCGAGCGAGGTCGACGCCGTACCGGAAACCCTTGCCGGGGCGGGCCTGCTCGCACCGCCCGAACCGGGCGAAATCGCGAAGGCGTTGCGTGCTTGGCTCACCGACGGCGAATTGCGCGATCGGCTGCGCGAAGCGGCGTACGCCCGCCGGGCGACGTTGACCGGTTGGGACCACACCGCGCGGAAGCTCGCGCACCTGTTGGAGCGCGTATGAGCGAGTTTTCGTCCGAGTGGCTGGCGTTGCGTGAACCGGCGGACGCCGACGCGCGAGCCGAAGAGTTGCTGGAACCGTTGCGCGAGCGCCTGGTCACGCCACTGCGCATCCGGGATCTGGGCTGTGGCACGGGATCGATGGTCCGCTGGCTGGCCGATCGGCTGCCCGGTCCGCAGCACTGGACGCTGCACGACCGCGATCCCGCGCTGCTGGCCGTGGCCGCCGAGCGCAAGCCCGCCTCCGTCACGGTGACCACGTCGCGTGGTGACGTGACGAACCTGTGCGCCGCGGATCTCGCCGGGACCTCGCTGATCACCGCCTCGGCCTTGCTCGACCTGCTCACCGCCGACGAGGTTTCCGCGCTGGCCACGGCCTGCGCGGGCGTCCCGGTCCTGATGACGCTGTCGGTGGTGGGGGAGGTGGAGCTGACCCCGGCGGATCCGCTGGACGCCGAGCTGGCCGCCGCGTTCAACGCGCACCAGCGGCGGGTGGTCCTGGGGCGGCGGCTGCTCGGACCGGACGGGGTGGCGGTCGCCGCCGAGGCGTTCGGCTACCACGGCGCCACGGTCCGGCTGGCGGCCAGCGACTGGCGGCTGGACGGCACGCGGTCCGCGTTGACGGCGGAATGGTTGAACGGCTGGGTGGCCGCGGCCGTGGAACAGGAACCCGCGCTCGGCGCGGCGGCGGAGCGTTACCTGCGCGAGCGGCTGGCGGCGTGCGCCGCGGGTGAGCTGACGGTGGCGGTGCGCCACCGCGACCTGCTCGCCCTGCCGCGCGTGGACTGAGTCCCCGATCTTGGTTAGCGTGGGCCCGGGGTCGAGCGAAGATAGGGAGTTGTTTGATGCGCGATCAAACCGTCGAGTTCGAGGAAATCGCCGAAGCCGACCTCATGACCAGCCGGGGAAAATTCCGCACGGTCGCATTCCGTGACTCGGCGGACGGCAACGAACATATCGCGCTGGTGCTCGGTGATGTCTGGCGACAACAGGACGTGCTGGTGCGAGTGCATTCCGAATGCGTCACCGGCGACATTTTCTCGGCGAGCCGCTGCGAATGCGGTGACCAGCTGGGCGCGGCACTGGACCGGATCGTGCAGCGGGGCCGCGGGGTGCTGGTCTACCTGCGCGGACACGAGGGCCGGGGGATCGGCCTGGTGGCCAAGGTGCGCACCCACGTGCTCCAGGACGAACAGGGCCTGGACACGGTGGATTCGGCCACCTCGCTCGGTCTTCCGGTGGACGTCCGCGATTTCGGGCCGGCCGCGCGGGTGCTCAGATACCTCGGTGTGCGCACGGTCGAACTGATGTCGAACAACGGGGACAAGATCGACGCGCTGGAATCGTACGGAATCGGAGTTTCCGCGCGCGTACCGTTGCTGATCCAGCCGACCGACCACAATATCCGCTATCTCACCGCGAAACGGGATCGGCTGGGCCACCACCTGCCGCACCTCGATTCCGTGGTCAACGGACTGGGCAGTTGATGGACCACTCCGCTCTGCAGCCGGTCGCCGCGGAGGCGCTGAACCGGGCCACGCGCATCATCGGGTCCCGCATCCCGGGCGCGGTGACGCTCAAGAGCGACCGCGATCTGGTCACCGACGTCGATCTCGCGGTGGAGGACGAGCTGCGGGAGTTCCTCACCGCGGAAACCCCGGAGATCGGCTTCCTCGGTGAGGAACACGGCCACACCGGGCCGAAGGACCGCTGGTGGGTGCTGGACCCGGTGGACGGCACCTCGAACCTGGCGCACGGCATCCCGTTGTGCGGGGTGTCGCTCGGCCTGGTCGACGGGGATCGCGGGGTGCTGGCCGCGATCGAGCTGCCCTTCCTCGGTGCCCGGTACACCGCGGTGAAGGGCGGTGGCGCGTTCGCCGGCGACCAGCCGATCCGGATCGCCGACGTGGACCGGATGTCCGACGCGGTGCTCTCGGTCGGTGACTTCGCGACGGGTGAGGATGCCGAGCCGAAGAACCGGGTGCGCCTGGGGCTGCTGGCCCGGCTCGGCGCGCGGGCGCATCGGATCCGGATGCTCGGCAGCGCGGCGATCGACCTGGCCTGGGTGGTCGACGGCAAGCTGGCGGGCACGGTGATACTGGCGAACTTCCCGTGGGACACCGCCGCCGGGGTGCTGCTGGTGCGCGAAGCCGGTGGCCTGGTGTTCGACCGCGACGGCAGTGACCACACCGTCGACTCGGCCGCCACCATCGCCGTCGGCCCCGCGCTGCACGCGGAACTGCTCGAACTGCTGCGACAGGCCGAACTCGATCTCGATTGAACCGTCCGCCGACGTGGTACGTGATCCTGGTTGCCGGGGTGACCACCACGGCGGGAGGAGGGATCTCGATGACCGCGGCCGTGCTCACCCCGGGACTGTCCGAAGCGGGCAAGCGCCTGCTCTGGTCGTGGCTCCGCCTGCTCGCCGGTGTCGGCATCATCGGTTTCCTGTGCTGGCAGCTGGGCACCGGCGCGCTGCTGGACGGACTGCGCGCGGTGAACCTGCCCGCGGTGGCCGCCGCGCTCGGCGTCGGCCTGCTGACCACGGTGTTCAGCGCGGCGCGGTGGGTGCTGATCGCCCGCAGGCTCGGGTTGCGCCTGCCGCTCGGTGAGGCCGTCGCGGCGTATTACCGCGCGTTGTTCCTCAACGTGGCGCTGCCCGGCGGGGTGCTCGGTGACGTGCACCGCGCGGTCCGCCACGGCAAGGACGAAGGTGATCTCGGGCGCGGGGTGCGTGCGGTGGTGCTCGAACGCACCGGTGGGCAGGTGGTGCTCATCGCCGCCGGGATCGCCGTGCTCTCCGCGCAGCCGACGCTCGTCCCGGAACAGGCGCGCGAGGTGATCACCACCATCGGGCTGGCTCTCGTGCCGGTCGCCATCGGCCTGCTGGCCGTCGCCCCGGCGGTGGCCCGTCGCTGGGCGGACAGCGGGTCGAAGTGGCGTCGCGGGGTCGCGGTCACCGTCGCCGACGTGCGGACCGGCCTGCTCTCGGCGAAGGCATGGCCGGGCGTGTTCGTCCTCTCGGCGGCGGCGCTGGCAGGCCACCTGGCGTTGTTCCTGGTGGCCGCACGGGTCGCGGGCACCGACGCGTCGATCGCCCAGCTGCTGCCGATCTTCCTGCTGGCGCTGCTGGCGATGGGCCTGCCGATCAACGTCGGCGGCTGGGGTCCGCGTGAAGGCGTCACCGCGCTTTCGTTCGGCGCCGCCGGACTCGGCGCGGCGCAGGGGCTGACCGTGGCGGTGGTGTACGGCCTGCTGAGCGCGGTGGCGAGCCTGCCGGGCGCCGGGGTGCTGGTGTTCGGGCCGCGCCGGTCAGCCGAGCGCGGCGAGGCAGTCACCGAACGCCGCGACGAGCCGGTCGAGCACGTCCCGGCCCTTTGCCGCAGTGGCCAGTGAGGGCCTGCCGACCACTCCGCTCTTGGTGTAGGCGGACAGCCCGGTGGTGAGCATGTGCCTGCGATCCTCAGCGAGTTCGTCGGCGGTTTCGTAGCCGGGGCGTACCAGTTCCGGATGGGCGTGCAGCAGGATCGAGGTCTCCAGCTCTCCCGCGTGCATGTCGCTGTACGCGGTGGTCTCCAGTCCGACCTCGGCCCGCACGTCGTCCCAGCACTCCATGCTCGGGAACAGCGCCATCCCACTCGACTGCTGCACGACGTTGCTCAGCACGTAGTTGCCGCCGTGCGCGTTGACCAGCACAAGCTTCTCGATCCCGCTCGCGCGCAGCGATGCCGCGACGTCGGTGACGATGGCGGCGAGCGTGGTGGCCGAGATGCTGACCGTGCCCGGCCAGGCGGCGTGCTCATGCGAGCAGGAAATGGTGATGGGCGGCAGTCGCAGCACCGAATGCGCCCCAGCGACCGCCTCGGCGATGGTGCAGGCGATCACCGTGTCGGTGGCCAGCGGCAGGTGGGCGCCGTGCTGTTCGTGGCTGCCCACCGGCAGCACCGCAACCTCAGCCCCGGCGGCCTCCCCCGAGGTATGCGTCGGGATCACCTGGCACCTCCACAGTGGACGTTGCCGCGCTGGCGCGCACCCGCCGGATTCTTCCACAGGACGTGGTCACCCACCGGCGAAACCGCGGTCGTTACAGTGACCGCCGACGGCAGGAGGGCGGTGTGGACTTCGGAGTGCTGGGCCCGCTGACCGTCTGGCGGGCCGGTGTGCCGCTGGACCTCGGCACGCCGAAGGGGCGGCTGCTGCTGGCCGTCCTGCTGAGCCGTCCCGGTCGGCCGGTCGCCGACGACGCGCTGGCCGAGGCGATCTGGGGCGGGGACCAGCCGAAGAGCGCCGCGAAGAACGTGCAGACCTACGTCCACCGGCTCCGGCAGCGCCTGGGGGATCCGGCGCGCATCACCAGGCAGGGCACCGGTTACCTGATCCGTGTGGACCGCGACGAGCTGGACGCGACGCGGTTCGAGGACCTGACGGACGCGGCCAGGGCGGCGCTGGCGGCCGGTGATCTCGAACGGGCAAGCCACCACTTCGACGAGGCCCTGGGGCTCTGGCGGGGACCGGCGTTCGCCGGGATCGCCGATGTCCTCGCGCTGACTTCGGAGGCCGCCCGCCTCGACGAGTCGCGGCTCGGCGTGCTGGAAGAGCGGATCGACGTCGACCTCCGGCTCGGGCGGCACGGCGAACTGCTCGGCGAGCTGACCGCGCTGACGATGGAACACCCGTTCCGCGAGCGGATGTGGGCCCAGCTCATGCTCGCCCTGCACCGCTGCGGACGGCGGGCGGACGCGTTGCTGGCCTACCGCCAGGTCCGTGCCGTACTGGCCGAGGAAACCGGGCTGGAGCCGGGACAGCGGTTGCGGGACCTGCACCAGACCATCCTCGGCGACGACGCCGAGCCGCCGACCGGCTCACAACAGCGGAACGTCGAGAGCGCCCGGATGCTGCCCCCGGCGCTCGGCGACTTCACCGGCCAGCGGGTGGAGCTGGCGGAGATCGAAGCGGTGCTCCGCGCGGACCGCGCCGCCGACGAACCGGCCGCGGTGGTGACGATCTCGGGTCAGGGCGGCATCGGCAAGACCGCGCTCGTGGTGCAGGCCGCGCACCGCCTCCGGGCCGCGTACCCCGACGGGCAGCTGTTCGCGGCGCTGGCCGGTACCCGCGCCCAGCCGGTCGATCCGGCCGCCGTGCTCGGCCGCTTCCTGCGTGCGCTCGGTGTGCCCGCCACCGCGGTGCCCGATGACCCGGAGGAACGCGCGGCCCGCTACCGGGGTCTGCTGGCCGAACGCCGGATCCTGGTGGTGCTCGACGACGCGCTCGACGAGGAGCAGCTGGCTCCGCTGATGCCGGCCAGCGGGACGTGCGGGGTGATCGTCAGCAGCCGCGTGCGGCTGGGCGGTCTTGGTGGTGCGCGCCGGGTCGAGCTTCGCGAGATGTCCGAAGTGGACAGTCTGGCGATGTTGCGCAACAGCACCGGCGACCGGTTGTCCTCGGCCACCTCGGCGGAACTGGCCGACCTGGTGCGGTTGTGCGCACGACTGCCGCTCGCGCTGCGGATCGCCGGGTCGCTCCTGGTGTCCCGTCCGCACTGGCGGGTCACGGACCTCGTGTCGCGGTTGGCCGACGAACAGCACCGGCTGGACGCGCTCCGCTACCGGGATCTCGAAGTACGGGCCAGTTTCGGGCTGAGTTACCGGGGTCTCCGGCCGGAAGCGCGGCGATTGTTCCGGTTGCTCGGGCTCCTGGAGGCCCCCGACTTCCCGCTCTGGGCGGCGGCCGCCGCGCTCGACACCGAACTGCGCCCGGCCCAGGAACTGCTCGACGAACTGGTCGACGTCCATCTGCTCGACGTCATCGGAACGCCCAACGGCCAGGCGCGTTACGGCTTCCACGACCTGAGCCGCGCATACGCGAGGGAACGCGCGGACCTGGAGGAGTCCACCGAAGCCCGGCACGCGGCGGTCGTCCGTGTCCTCAGCGCGCTTCTCGCCCTCACCGACATCGCCGATCGTGACCACATGGGACAGAACATGTTCCAGCAGGACGCTTCCCGGTGGCGGCCGGAGCGGGTGGCGGCGAGCCTGCCGACGTCCTCGCCGCCGATGGTGCTGCTGGATTCCGAGCGCATCCCGTTGGTCGCAGGCGTGCGGCAGGCCGCGGAACTGGGTCGGGACGAGCTGTGCTGGGAGCTGGCCGTCGGCGGGCACGCGCTGTTCGAGACCGAACGGTACTTCGACGACTGGCAGGAGTGCTACGAGACGGCGATGGCGCTGGCCGAGGACGCGGGGAACGTGCGTGGCCAGGCCAGGTTGCTCATCTCGATGGCAGGCCTGCGCTACACCCGGCGCCGGTACGGCCCGGCCGAGGCGGCCAACACCGAGGCCATGTGCCTGTTCGAGCGGATCGGGGACCGGCGCGGTTACCTGGAAGCGCTGAGCAACGCGCCGTTCTTCCTGGTGCCCAACGGACGGCTGACCGAGGCGATCGCGGCCGGCCGCGAGGCATTCGAACAGCTCGAAGCCGGCGGGCAGGCCGCGGCGGCACTGCACGCGTACTCCCAGGTCGGCCTCGCCCACCTCCAGGCGGGGCGGCCGGACGAGGCGGTGGAGGTCCTCGCGGAGATCGTCGAAGGGGCGCGGAAGCAGGGGATCCGGACCCTGGTCGCGCGGGACACCTACTGGCTCGGCCAGGCACAACTCGCACTCGGCAGGCACGGGGAGGCGGAGGCGGCGTTCATCGAGCTGACCGAGTTCGCCGGGGACATCGGGCCGTCGGGTGGGTTCTACACGGCCCATGCCTGGGGCTGCTTCCATCTGGCCCGGGGCGAATATGCCGAGGCGCGCCGCAGCCTGCGCGTAGGCGTCGAGATCGCGCGGGCGCTCCACGACCCCATGTTCGAGACCCGGGTTTTTGTCGACCTGCTCGATCCCCGCCTGTACGACCGCCACGAACTCCCGGCCGCGATCGGCGAGGGAGAGCACGCGGTCGAGGTGGCCCGCGGTATCGAGTACCCGTACCTGCTCGCGGGCGTGCTGGAGAAGCTCGCCCGGCTGCGGGCCGCGGCGGGGGACGCCGCCGCCTCGGCGCGCCTGGCGGACGAGGCGGCCGCGGTCGGCGCCAAGGTCCGCTGAACCGCCTATTCCCGACGTGTGCCCGGCGTATTCCGGGCTGTGCCACTGTGCGCGGCGCATCGGACGTTCGAAGCTGCCGCCTCCGGCAGCTCTGGTTATCAGCGAGGTAGTAGTGCACAAGGGACGCATCGTGTTCGCGGCCGCCCTGGCCACCATCGGGCTCGGGCTCTCGGCCTGCGGCGGCGACGAGAAGCGGCCGCAGGCGCCGGAACCGCCCCCGGCGACCACCCCGGCCGCGTCCGCGCCGAGCAGCGGGAGCGCGGACGACGCGAGCCCCGCTCCGGTCGAGGGTGACGTCACCGCGCCGGGCACAAAACTCAAGCTCGGGGAGCGGGCCGTCCTGCCGTTCGAGTACACGAAGGACAAGAAGGGCACCATCGCCGTGACCGTCACGGCGATCGAGAAGGGCAGCGAGTCCGACATGGCCGCCTTCGGCGAGAAGGCCAAGGGGATGACGCCCTACTTCATCAAGATGAAGGTGGAGAACGTCGGCGGCACCGACCTGGCGCACGCGTCGCTGAAGCTCAGCGGTGTGCTGGAAGGCGGCAGTGGCACGGGCGTCGTGCTGATCGGCGACATCCCCGGCAAGTGCGACAACGAGACCGCGCCCGCCAAGTTCACCACCAAGGGCGCGTCGTACGAGACCTGCTCGCTCAGCGCCTCGAAGGACAAGCCGGTCACCGCCGCGGAGTTCGACGAGGGCGACGCCTATTCCGACGGCCCGGTCGTCTGGACCGCCTGACCCGGCAGTACCTCCAGCGTCTCCAGTGCCCCTTGTGCCGACCCCGGCACAAGGGGCACTTCCGGTAGCGGGAGCCTGTGACCCGACTTACATCGCGCGCGAGGTTTTCTTCGGCTAGATTACATCGTGCACGACTTAATCGCACGCGATGTAAATCAGGGCGCAGGCCCTCAGGGGAAGTGAGAGAGTGATGCAGGTTCACCAGGAGTTCGATCAGGTCAAGCCGAAGCCGACCGTCGTGCTGGTGCACGGGGCGTTCGCCGAGTCGGCCAGCTGGGACGGTGTGGTGCAGCGCCTGCAACGGCATGGTTATCCGGTGGTCGCGGTGGCGAACCCGTTGCGGTCGCTCAGCGGCGACGCCGACTATCTGAAGAAGGTGCTGGCCACCATCGACGGGCCGATCGTGCTCGCCGGACACTCCTACGGCGGCATGGTCCAGTCCGCGGCCGCCACCGGGAATCCGAATGTGAAGGCGCTCGTCTACGTCGCGGCGTTCGCGCCGGAGGCGGGGGAGAGCGCGCTGGAGCTGTCGAACAAGTTCCCCGGCAGCACGCTCGGGGAGACGTTGCAGAGCATCGACCTCGGTGACGGCACGCAGGACTTGGTGATCCAGCAGGACAAGTACCGCGCTCAGTTCGCCGCGGACGTGCCCGCCCCGCAGGCGGCGCTGGCCGCGGCCACGCAACGGCCGGTACGGGACGCCGCGCTGGCCGAAGGCGCGCCCGTCCCGGCGTGGCACACGATCCCGTCGTGGTTCCTGAACACCGGGAAGGACAAGAACATCCCGGTGGCGGCCCAGCGGTTCATGGCCGAGCGGGCGCAGGCGCGTGAGGTCGTCGAGCTGCCGAACGCCTCGCACGCCGTGACGGTGTCGCGGCCGGACGCCGTGGCCGACCTGATCGTCCGCGCCGCCGAGTAAGGCATGGGACCCGGGTGTGCCCGCTCGTACCGGGCGCACCCGGGTACCGTCACGGGAGCACCAAGGCAAGGAGCCACACCGGGATGGACAGCGCACCTCAGGCGGAAACCCCCGCGGTCTCCGACTTGCTCTGCTTCGACCTGTACGCGACGTCGCGGGCGATCACCGGGTTTTACCGGCCCATTCTCGACCAGGCGGGGATCACCTACCCGCAGTTCCTGGTCCTGCTGCTGCTCTGGGAACGGGACTCGCGACCGATCCGGGAACTCGTGGGGGAGCTGGGGCTCGAGTACAACACCCTGTCGCCGTTGGTGAAACGACTGGAGAAGGCCGGACTGCTCACCCGCGTCACCCACCCCGACGACGATCGATCGGTACTGGTCCAACTCACCGACGCCGGCCGGGACCTGAGGTGGCTCGGCAACGAGATGACCTGCCGCCTGGGCGAGGCACTCGACATGGACGAGGAAGAAATCACCGCCCTGCGGCGAATCCTCCGGAAGGTTCGGCACAACGTCCACTGAGGACATCCATTCAGTGTGACGCTTCTCGGTGCCATCGGATGCCGAGCATCCGCGCGCTGAGTTCCCAGTGGCGCGAGATCATTTCGGCGTCGTACGCCTGCCTGTTGGTGCGCGTTATCTTGCGTCGGTGGTTGTAGTACTCGCCGGAAACCCATGGCGCGCCGGGGGCCGCTGTCGCGAAGTGCGCGAGGTTCGCGCCGCCCCGCTCGGGACTGATGAGGAGTCGCTTCAGCGCGCCGCGGTAGAACCAGCGCAGGTAACTGGTGGTGTCGGAAGCGAAGTTCGTTGCCACCGGTCCCGGGTGGAACGCGACCGAGGACAGCCCGTGCGCGTGGAACCTCTCGTGGAGGCCCTTGGTGAACAGGATGTTCGCGAGCTTCGCGTTGCCGTACGCCCTGTTCGCGTTGAAGTTCTTCCAGCTGTTCAGGTCGTCGGGATCGATGCGTCCGTAGAGCCGCGCCCCGGCGCTGGAGGTGTTGACCACCGTCGCCCGGCTGTGCAGCAGCCGTTCGATCAGCAGGTGGGTGAGCAGGTACGGGGCCAGATGATTGACCTGGAAGGTTTTCTCGAAGCCGTCCACCGTGCGGGTCGGGCCGGAGAACAGGCCGCCCGCGTTGTTGGCCAGTACGTCGATCTTCTCGCAGGAGTCGAGGAGGGCGGCGGCGAGATCGCGCACCTCGTCGAGACGCTGGAAATCGGCGACGTGGTACTCGGCGCCGACTCGCTCCGCGACCGCCTTCGTCTTGACGGGGCTGCGCCCGACCAGGATCAGCCGCGTTCCTTCGCCGGAGAGGAGCTTGCTCGCGGCAGCGCCGATGCCATCGCTCGCGCCGGTGATGACGATGACCTTCATGGGGTACCTCCCGATCGGAGCCTGCCACCACGCTAACACAATACGAAACTAAGCGTCTTCGTATTGTTTCGGGTAAGCTGCGCGCGACGCGGACAGTGCTGGATACGCGAGGACGTGATGAGCAGAAGATCGACCGGTGGGACCCCGCGTCCGCCGGGCAGGCCCATGGACACCAGCCTGACGCCGGCCATGATCGAGGCCGTGCTCGACGAACTCGCGGAGTCCGGATACGCGCGTCTGACGACCGCGGGGGTCGCCCGCCGAGCCGGGGTCTCGACGGCCACCCTGTACCGACGCTGGCCCACCAAGCGCGACCTCATCCTGGCGGCCGCGGAGCAGATGGCCTCGTCTGAGACCGATGGCATCGACACCGGCTCTCTGCACGGTGACATCCGCGAACTGCTGACCAGAAAACAGTTGTTGGTGTCAGGTAAGGCTGGAGCCGTGCTCGTCGCGCTCCTCGGCGAGGCCGCGCACGACGCGGAACTGGCGGAGATGATCCGCTCAGGGGTCGTCGCCCCAACGCGGGAGTACCTGTCCGCGATGCTCGATCGTGCGGTCGCACGGGGAGAGATCGACGCGGACGTCACCGCCGACGCCGCGACCCGCCTGCTCGAAGGGCTCGCACTCGCCCGAGCCGCGTTCGGCGGATCAGCGGCCGGTGGCGAGACTGGCGAGATGACGTCAACCGACATCGACGCGGATGCGGCCCTGATCCTTCGCGCACTCGGCCACCGCCGGAACCACCCCGCCTAAGACGGCCCGGCGATCAGCAAGCGCCACCATGCCGACGGCGAACCCGGTGGTGCGCGCGAATTTCACCTTGCCGACCACAAAGGACAGCCAGGCAACAACCCTGGAAAACACAAAACTCCAGGTCAGCATACTTACTGACCTGGAGTCTGGGAGTGCGCCATCAGGGACTCGAACCCCGAACCCGCTGGTTAAGAGTCCGAACACACCCGTTTCGGATGGTGTCGAGTGATGCCGTGCATGGTTGTTTCGTTGACTGTCGAGGCGTCACACTGTCAGACTATGCTGCGGTTTGTCGTCGCGTCCGTGCCCTCTCGGGCTCTCCTCGGGCTCGCAACTGCCGGGCCGTGTCGCCTGATCCCGACCCGCCTACGACGACTGGTTCGCCGATTGCGGCTATTCCGAAGAGATTGACGTGGCGGTGTGGCCGTGAAGCGGCTCCGGCAGTGGCTTGTTCAGGACCTTGCTCCTGGCTAACCAGTGCGGCTGCACCGGTCTGGCCGCGTTCGGTGCGGCGTACGCCTCGTACCGTTATGGACGTGAGTTCGCATTCCGGTTCGGCGCGGACGCGGTGACAGCATCGATCTGGCCCGCTGCTGGTCGACGGCTTGCCGACGATCGCAACGGTCGAGGTGTAGAAGACTCACCGCGGCGGTCGCCGATCGGCCGGTGGGAGGCGTGGCTGGCGTTTGTGTTCGGCATCTGCCTGTCGTTGATGGCGAACATCAGCTCAGCGCTCGCATTGAGTCTGTTGCAGGTGACAGTGGTGGCGTGTGCCCGCAGTTGCTTTGCTGCTGGTGGTTGAGTCGCTGAATGATGTGTTGGAGCCAATCTCGCGAGACTGGCTCCGAGACCCAGGAGCGCCGGTAGCGAGTCTGCGACGGTCTCCTGAAGGGAGCCGAGCGAGGAGACCGCCGAGACGGCTGATCTGGCGACGGTCCCGCCACCGGCCATGGAGCCCGAGCGAACGGCCGAGCAGCGAATGTGGGAGTACCACGTCGTCGGGACGGTACTTTGACGTCGACGACGGAGAACTACTACGGCGGAAGGCCGCCAGCGGAGGCTGCCTTCCGCGCTACGCTTCGCAGCGACCAAGGAGGGCCGGTTGAGTACTTTTCACGTCAAGCAGATCGAGACCCACATTAGGTCGCTGTACGAGGCGGAACTGTGGGCGCCGGGGATCGGTGATGTCGCGAACCTTTCCCGCCTGCTTGCTTATCACGCCGTCCAGTTGGTCCTGGGAACGGCCGATGATGCCGAACGCCTGGTCGACATTACCGACGGCGAACTTGACGAAGGGATCGACGCTGTCGGCGTCGACCCGGCCGCGAAGGTTGTTGTCCTCGTGCAGTCGAAGTGGCGTCAGGATGGCACCGGCTCGATGAAGCAGGGCGACGTCCTCAAATTCCTCCAGGGCGTCAAGTCTATGCTGGGGATGAGGGGTGGCGACAAACCTGCCCACGCGTCAGACGAGACCCGCGCCGCCGTCAGCGCGCTGCTGACCACGCCGGGGGCCAAGATCCGCATTGTCACGGCCACGACGGCAAGTGAACCGCTGGCTGCCCCGGTCAAGGCGCCCATCGAGGAGCTTCTGGGACAACTCGACGATCTTGAGGACACTGAGCCCTTGGCCGCCCACGTCCACCTCGCGCAGGCCGAATTCTTCAGGTCGATCGCTGAGCGGCCGCGGACCTCGATCAGCCTCGACGTGCAGATGCTCGACTGGGGTAAGGGCGCGGAACCGCACCGGATCTTCTACGGCCGGGTCAGCGCCGTTGATATCGCGACTTGGTTCGCCGACCACGGCAGCGACCTGTTTGCTGACAACATCCGAGTTGTGATCCCTCGATCGGACATCAACGACGGCATCCTGCAGACCGTCAAAGACGCCCCACAGTTGTTCGCGTACTACAACAACGGAATCACCATGCTCGCTGAGACGATCACTGTCGGCCTCGGTGGCACCCTCAACCGCGATGTCGGGTACTTCACGCTGACCGGTGCGAGCGTCGTCAACGGGGCGCAAACAGTGTCCACCCTCGGCGCGGCCAAGGGGACCGACTTCGAGCAGAATCTCGGCCAGGCTTTTGTGCTCGTGCGGTGCATCGAGGTTCCGAAAGGCCAAGATGGTCTTGCTCAGCAGATCACCCGCTTCGCCAATACGCAAAACGAGGTCTCGAGTCAGGACTTCGCGTTCCTCGACAAGGAACAACATCGACTGGTTCGTGAGTTGCACGTTCTTGGCTACGAGTACATTCTGCGCTCTGCAGAAATCCCCAGATCGAAAGCGACACAGCGGGTCATCGACCTCCGGCAGGCGGCCGTCGCTCTCGCGTGCGCATCAGGTATCGGTCACGCGGTGCTGGCCAAGCGTGAGGTTTCGCGGCTGTTCACTGATCAGTCCGTCTACCGTGCCCTGTTCAACCCGCGAACCGACCCCGTCCGGCTTAGCCACGCCGTCATGATCGTCCGTAACGTCGACGAGATCCTCGACTACGCCTCCCAACATTTCGATGGTGTGCGAGCAGGAATTGCTGTACATGGTCGCCGCGTGATTGCCCACCTCATCATGCGCAACCTCGGTGACAAGGTCCTCAACAATCCCGACACCGACTTCTCCGGAGTGCTGAAAAACGTCCGCAGTCAAGCTCGCAAGTACGTGGACGTCTTAGCTGATGTGTTTCCGTCGAACGCATATCCGGGCAACGTGTTCAAGAACCAGAAACGGGTTGCGGAACTTGTGACGCTCGTGGCGAAGAGTTAGCCGGCCGTCAGTTGCCCCGTGCTGGCGGAGGATCGATGCGAGCGAGTCGCTGTAGCCGTGCGCTCCCAGTCGAGCCTCAGTGCCCTGCAACCACAAGCCTCAAGTGACGTAAGACGGCAGCCACCAAGCTGTTGTGCAGAGGGATTCAGTTGAAATGTCGCGTGGCCTGCTCCCCTGGCTCGAGTGCGGCGAGGATCGTTGGCAATGTGGGTAGCACATCGTCGTACACGACGCAGTGCTGCTGCTCGGCTCGCGCGCCCGTGTGTCGAAAGCACTCGAGTAGATCGCGCAACGCGGGTGGGGTAACCGCTTCGACGATCCGTACTGCCTGGCGGCATTGTTCCATGTCTTCGGCAGAAGGCGACTTGTCCGCGACGACCGTGTTCCACAGATCCACGCCCATGCCGATCGGTGTGATCGTGCGGCCGGTGGCCTGCTCGGCCCGGCCGATGATCCCGATCCCGTCCGGGTCCAGGTCGCACCAGGCGGCCAGCGGGATACCCGGGAACTTCCCGATGAAGCGGTGCACGAGGTTCCCGGTGTACCCCTCGGCCCAGATGACAAGCCACCGCTGCGGGACGTCGGTGTTCTTGCAGACCTGTTCAAAGTTCTCGTGGTTCTCCACTAGGAGCAGGCCGCGCGGCCGCGCGCCGATGATGTCCGCCTTCAGGAGCGCCCGCAGTGGAAGGCAGATCCACGGCATGGCAAGCTCCGCCAAGGCGACGGTGACTCCGTCCACCACCCAGGTGAGCGGGCCGCGCATCTGGATCGGCTTGTCCCTGAGTTCGACCGCCTCCTCGAGCGACTTCCCGATGAGGTTCTGGAACGCCGCCTTGGACCCCGCAGACCACCGTTTCGAGCTGTCGAGCGCGGTCGTCGGGAGGCTCTGCTCGGGGATCGGCTTCCCCATGTCGACGCGTTGGTAATACACGGCCGCGACGCGCAGGGCCGAGTTGTACGGCTTCCAGTGCACCGAACCGGTCCTGGTTCCTGGAGGTACTACGAACTTGTCTTCCTTGCCCAGGGAATTCAGCAGCAGCAGTTCGTCGGTGAGCTCCGGAATGCCGGCTATCGCTTCCGCCAGGGAGTGCCGGGCCTGGGACACTTCGCGTCGTTTGGCGATTCGCTGGTATCTGGCGTGCCCGGAGCGTGTGATGATGCTGCCGCCGGTTTCGATGAGCAGCCGGCGCAGGCCGATACTCAGCGCTCCTGTGCGGAGGACCCGGTCGGCCACGGCCAGCTTGACCTCGCCTCGGCGACCGCAGGCTTCCCGCCCGAAGAGGTCGTGGATGTCGTTCCACTCTTCGTCGGTGAGCCCGTGGAGCCGAAGCGGTGACGCGAGTTTCCCGTTGTTGCGAAGCCGTTCGCGCGCGGCGGCACAGAACCGCTTGCCACCCGCTGACGCGGCCCATCGGGCAACTTCGGTGGCGACTCCCGGCGGAAGGGGTGCCCTCGCCGCCGACATGTGTTCAGGCAACGACGTCCTCATCGGCGGGTACAGCGAGCGGGTCGGACAGGCGGTGGTCACGTTTTCCATCCCAGATGAACGGTGTCGCCAGAACGCCTTCCTGGCTGGGATCCCGGAACAGCTCGTAGGTGGCCACTCCTGGCACTTCTTCGTGGAAGCCCCATTCGTCGTGGCTGGCCATGACGAAGTCCAGGTCGAGGTCCGTGAGCAGACCCATGCAGTGACCGCGCATCTCGGCGTCGATGCCTGCGAAGGCCTCGTCGAGGTAGACCGGGTGCGGTGCGGTCGGCCCGAGCGCCTGGTAGTGCGCCGCGGCGGCGACGAAGAGCGGGAGCTGCAACATCACGGCCTTCTCGCCACCGGACCCCTGCTGGTGCATTCCATCGGTGAGGGCACGCCACTGCTCGCCGGATTTGCGCACCCGGATCCGGAACCGGCACCAGCCACGGTAGTCGAGCGCCTCGCGCAACCGTGTCTTCCAGTCGTCTGGCGAGTCCCGATCACGAACGGTCTCCACCCGCTTCACGAGAAAGTCGATCAACTCGGTTCGACTCTCGGGCGCGAGGTAGCGCGGTGCCTGGCTGTCGAGCAGGCGAAGCGCGTGCGCCGTGTCCTCGCCAGCCTCTGGATCAGCGTCCCACTTCAGTTCCATCAGCAGGCCGGAGGCGGTTGGGCGCTGGCGGAGCAGGAGATTCATCCGTTCGACGAGCTCCAGCGCCTCCCTGCGGCAGTTGCGCAGGTGCTCACCGACCTTGCCGACGAGGACCTTGCCGAAGAGCTCACGTTCCCGGTCGTCCAGAAGGGTGCGCCGGGTTTCGATTTCGTCGCTCAGGATCTCCCGCATCCGCACCATGTCGTGGTCGATTCCGTTGTAGGTGATGCGTGCGAGGAACAGCGTGCCCTCGTTCTCGCCCCACGGTCGCCAGTCTGCCGAGCCGACGCTCTGCTGGAGTTCGCGGAACTTCTGGTCCACGGCGTTGCGAGCGGCATTCTGCGCCTTCTCCGAGTCGTCGACCTCCCGCAGCAGGTGTGCGGCTCGCCTGGCCTCGTCGACGGTGCGGGTCAACGTCGGTTTCTCCGCGCCTTCCCCGAACATCTCGACCAAGGTGAGGAATCCGTGCGTACGCAGCCGGTCGAAGCCAGCCACCGCGGCGGCCCGTTCCGTCTCCTGCCTGACGCGGTCCTCCTCGAGCCGGCTGAGGTCGTTCTCGGCTGCGCCGACGCGGTGAGCGGTTTCGGTGACGGTGTCGCGCAGCGCCTTGGCCTTCTCTTGAATCTCGGTCAGCGACCTCCGCGCGATTTCGAGCTCTCGGAGGACCTCGTCGACATCGGCGCCGACCAGGTCGTTCCGAGCCTGGAACTCTTCTCGTGCTTCGGCGGCGAACTCACGGGCTTCCTGTGCCGTTTCTTCGTGGCGTCGAAGCGCAGCTCGCTGTCGTTCGTGCCGCTCGCGTACGGCGACGGCGACCGAGCGCAGATCGAGGACTCGCTGCACCTTCGCAACCACAGTGATCACCGCTTCGCGGTAGCCCGTAAGCGCGGCTTCGAGCGCTGCGAGCGCGTTCTCAGCGGGATCGATCTGGTGTTGTTCTGCGAAGGCGTCCAGCTCGCGCTGAACAGCGCGTGCTTCGTCCCGACGTGCGTTCCACCGCCGTTCTGCTTCCTGCGCTTCGGCCTCGGCGGCCGACGCCTGCTCGAGCGCGTTGTCGAGCCTGCCTCGGGCTTCACGAACGGCTCGATCGTCTGGCAGGGCGCTCCGTTCCTCGTCGAGCCGGGTGAGCCGGCGGTCGATCTCCTGGCGCTTCTCGAGCAGCTCGTCAAGCACGGCCTCGGTCGCGGCGTGCCGCTGGGCCAGGTCGGCCAACCGTTGTCGCCGGGCCGCTTCGCGTGCTGCGGCACCGATGTAGGAGGCGGTAGTCGAGGTGGTCCGGCCGTGCAGCGGGCCGATCGACCAACTGCCGGACCGTGACACCCAGGTACCCGGCGGTTCCGGCTCCCCGGCCTCGCGGAGGCCGATGCAGCCGAGCAACTTGCGTACAGCGTCTTCGGGAACCCCGCCGCTCGGCACCGCCGTCAGCACTGTCGCGACACTCCCGCCGGTTAGGGCGACGCCTGGACGCACCACTACCTCGAGTGTGTCGTGCGCGAGCGCTGTTCCGTCCGGCAACACCCAGGCGTCCAGCAGTCCTGCGCCCTGGAATGCCGCCTCGGTCCCCGCACGGTCCTCTTCCGACAGGCCCTCAGTGAAGTCGAGCAGCTTCCAGAACGGGGCGCCGGGCAGCTCCGGGAGGCGGTCGCGTCGCGCCACGGCCGGTGCCGGTGGCGGTTCGTCGTGCTGGCTTTCGACGAGATCGCGCTCGGCCGCGATCGCCGCCAGCTCGGTGCGCTGGGTGCCGATCGCGCCTTCGGTGTCGGACTTCGCCGTGAGCAGTGCTCGTTCCGGTGCGGTGGCGACCGCGAAGACGGCGGCCTGGATGGAACTGGTTCCGGGTTCTCCCGCGGTCTGTATGAGGTCGATGAGCTCAGCGGCCGTGCGGGGATCGACGGTGATCTCCCGGCAGTCGTCGATCCACGAGAGCACGGCGTGGGTCACTGCCTCGACCTGGGCGTCCAGCTCGGAACGTCGGCCCAGCACTTCAGCGACTGTGCGTGCGCGGCGGGCGACAGCGTCGTCGCGGGCCGACTCGGCCTTGTCGACCGCGAGGTCGGCATCCGTCACAGCGGCCCGGAGCACGCGCACCCGCGCGGCAGCACTGCGCCGCGCGGTCACGACGGCACTGAGGGCGCGGTCTACCGCGCTCGTGTCGGTCCACACGCGTTCCGCCTGCATCTCATGCTCCAGCCGCAACCCCGAACGCTCGGCCTGCGCGAGGGCGTCTTCCTGGGCCTCCGCCGCGGTCACTTCCTCGTCCGAAAGCCGACTTTCTGCGGCATGCAGCTCACGCGTCACCTCGCCGTGTTCCGCGGCCACTTCGCTCAGGTTGTCCTGTGCTGCTGCAGCAGCACGTTCGGCGGATTCCGCTTGTCGTTCAAGCTGAAGCAGGACGGCGCGCTGTTCGATCTCGGGACGCTGCTCCAGTGTTCGGATCCGGGCACTGGCTGCGACCGCCTGGAGGTCGAGTTCGTCGCGTTGCCGGTGGAGTTCTTCCTGAAGCGCAGTTGCGCTGGCCAATTCCCGGTCGGCCGCGGTCTTCTGCCTGGTCACGTCGTCATAGGTGGTCACGGAGCTCCGCACCCGCGCGGCCGACCGCTGCACCACGTGCCGTGCGTACTCGCGGTATACGCCGAGGAAGAGGTCGATCGCCCGGCTGCCCACCTCGATGCGCGCGAGGTCCTCCTGGTCGATCGCCAGCTCGTCGAAGCCACGAGCCAGCTCGTCCACCATGCCTTCGTCGACCGGCGGCAGAGCGTGGGTCAGCATGCTCGTCAGCTTGTCGATGCCGAAGTTCTCGCTGAGTTTCGGCCGTCTGAGCGCGATCAGCAACTCGACCAGCGATTGGAAGCGCTCCGGAGTCGTGCCGAGCAGCCGATCCGCGACGATCGCCCGGTACGAGGCCGCAGTCGGGAAGACGGCTGCGACGCCGAGCAGTTCGACCAGCCGCGCCTGGTTGTGCGGACTCCGCTCGGCGTCCAGTAGCGAGAAGTCCGCTCCTGGCCGCAGAGACGTCGTGAAGTACCAGGATTCCGGGGCACCCGGGCGAGATCGCTGAGAACGCAGACCCGCGCCGATCGTGCAATATTCGGGAGTGCCGGACTCGGTCAGCCTGCCGTACTCGCACCACACGTAGCCGATCCGGTGGGTCTGGTCGCCGAACAGCAAGTTGTCCCGCATCGAGCGCGCCGTCGTGCCGAACGGGTCAAGGCGCCGGGCCGTAAGGTCGGCGTCGAAGAGGAAGGGGCTGGTCACCTCCAGCACCTTCGTCTTGCCGCTGCCGTTGCGCCCCTTCAGGATCAGGCGCCCGTCGTGGAAGTGGAACTCCTGTTCCGCATACTCCCAGATGCCGATCAGTCCGAGCCGCAGTGGCTGAAAACGGTCCCGGTTGGGCACTGGCGGCCGGCCGGCCAGCAGGTCATCCAGGTGCCGTCCGGTGTGGTGACTCTCAGCGGTCGTCATCGGTCTCCTCCCGCATCGCGGCCTCCGGCCTGACCGTGGAGACCGCCGGGTTGCGGTACCGGCCGAGCAGCGGTAACACGGTGACGCCGTCACCGTCGGGCTCGACGAGTCGGAGCATGGTCAGGATTTCCAACGCCGTCGTGCGCACTGTGGCCGTGCTGACCGGCCGACCCCCGATCGATTTCGACACCGCCAGGACCCGTTCGGTGACGTCCTCGGCGATGGTGTCGAGTCGGTGCCCGGGCACGTGCGAGGAGGCAGGCACGCCGGGTTCGCGGGCGAGTGCGTCGGCAAAGGCGAGTGCGGCGAACGGGGCCGTCCGCTCCCGGGGGAACCCGAGGTCGGTGAGCTCATCGTCGATCAGCGCGGCACCTTCCTCCCGGACCTCGACCACTCCGCCGGTCGCGAGCTCGAGCTGCTTCCGGAGTTGGAAGCGCTGGGCCTGGAAGTAGTCGACGACGTCGTCGGGAAGTTCGGCAAAGTACATCGCCGGGGTGTCCACGAGATAGCGTTCGATCATGTGCCGCCGCCTGCGGTTGCGTGCCTCGGGCGTGTCGGGCACCGGCTGGATGGTGAGGCGGTCGGGGGTGCCGGCCCGGCTCGGTGCGACTGGACTGCTGAGCACAAGGGCCGCCGCGCGGTGGTTGACGTCGTAGAGCGCGTTTCCGTCTCCGTGCACGAAGCTGTCTTCGTCCCGCTCGGTCGCGGAGCTTTCCCGGGTCGGGGAGAGGACCCCCTGCTCGATGAGCATCCGCAGGACCGCGACCAGGTCCTGGCGTGATCGGAATCGGTCCGCGTCGTACCGGAGCGTGCCTTCGCGGGTGGCGGCGAGCAGCGCCACCTTTTCCGCGAGCTCGGAGATGACGGTCTGCTCTCCGCAATCCTCGAGGACGGCGAGGACCAGGCAGTACAGCACGCAACGGGCCTGGCTCGGTACGTCCGCCGGGCTCACCGGCCAATGCTCGGGGACCTTGAACAGCCGGACGATGTCGCGGTTGACGATCAAGCGCCAGCCGAGATTTCGGTCGAACCACTCTCGCAGCGCGGACTCGTGCCGGTGCACCAGGGTGATCGCCGGGCCGTCACCTGCCGTGCCGACCAGAAGGGGCCGCATCAGCAGGGTCCGGACCCCCCGTCGGAACTCGTCTTCATCGGTCCCCGGCGCCGTCATGTCCGCTCCGATCGCAGATCGTGGACAGTGAGCTCGTAATCGACCGATGACAGCTGCCCGTCTTCGGTGTGCAGCACCACCACGGTCGGCGTCTCGGCGCCCGCCAGGCGCACTTCGAACCGGCCGTCGCTGCTGCGTGCGGTGTGTGTCGCGCTCGCGAGCGCCATGTGGAGGCAGCGCAGGACGAACTGGAACTGGACGCGTGAAAGCGCGGGGAGTGCGGACAGCCGCATCGGACCGCGGTCGGCGAGTAGGCGGACTGCGGACTCGACCGCTCGGTCCTGCTCCCGCTGCCGGGCGGCGAGGCGGGCCTTCGTGGCTCGAGGATCGGGGACGGACTGAGGCCGCCCGCGGGTCGCCCGGGGCCCCTGCGCGCGGACCCGGACGTCGACCGGAGCCGGCGCACCCTCCCACCAGCTCTGCCGGGGGCGGACGTCGAAACCCAGCGTCGGGTCGTGCGGGACACCGAGGTGCCGGGCGGAGTAGAGCCCGAACGCCTCACGCCACAGCCGCGTGCGTTGTCCGGCATCGTCCATGCCCGAGAACCACCGGGCGAGCGTAAGGAGGTCCGCCTTGCGGTCGATCCGGTGGAAGCGCTGCTCGTTGAGCCGGCGCACGATGTTCACGATCCGGTTGACCGCGTCCACGGCTCGGTCCTGGAGCGTCTCGGCTACCGCGGGGCGGTCGTGATCGCCGAAGAACCAGCGCCGAATTCCGTGCCACTGTTCCTTGAGTTGCTTGCCGTCGGACTCGACGACCTGCTCGAAGTCGACGCCGAACTGCGGAGCGGCCTCCACACGGGCGATGTCGGTGAAGCGCTCGGTCAGCCCGGCGGTTTCGATCTCGATGATCGCCGTGGTGATCGGCTCCGTGTACCGCATGAGGGCGAGCACGAAGGTCTGCAGGTATTCGACGACGACCTGCTTGTAGTTCAGGAAGATCTCTTCGTTCAGCGTCGTGCCGACGTCGAGCGCGCGGTTCAGGCCCTGGATGAACTGCTTGGCGTTGCCCGACATCGGCTCGAAGGCGTGGTAGACCCGCTGCAGTGCCCGGTAGACGTCGCGGACGCCGGTGCGGGGGCGGCTGCCGCGCTCGGCCGGTGAGCTGAGGCTGGTGCGGAGATCGTGGAGCGCGGCCAGCACTTCCGGCAGCAGCGACGTCTGCAGGGCGCCAGCCGTCCCGAGCTCGGCGTCGATCCGGCTCAGGTGCTCGTGGATCTGCGCCCCGGCTGGGGTTAGCTGATAGAGGTAGTCCTTCCGGAGGTACTCCTGGTAGGTGCCCTTCCGCTGGGTGTTGTGGCTCCGGTCGACATTGCCCCAGACGTAGAGTTGGGCCAGCATCGCTGCCACGTCAGGCGGCGCGCTCGCGGTCGCGTCGCGTTCGGTCAGCCTGGCGGTGAACCTTTCGGCGACCAGAGCTGTCGGCAGGTGCAAACCCAGCCTCCGCTCCTCCTCCTGGAGGATGTCGAGGACCAGCCGGTAGAACGGCGCGTATGTGCTGAGGAGGTAGCTCACCTCCGGCATGCGCCCGGGGAGTCCTGTGTCGGCCGCAGGGGGCGAGGTGACGGGTACCGACTCGTCGAGTTCGACGTTGCCGAGCGCGAGCTCGTCGTGTACACCTTCCACCGCGCGTCCCCTCCGGCAGTCCCCACCGCCGTGGCCGTTCCGGCATATCGTATTGTTTCTGCCCATCATTATGCGTGGTGTGCGTGAAGATCGTTTTCCGGGTCGTTCGAAGGGGGTCCGAGTTGGCTGCGGATCGTCGCTTCCCGGAAAACGAAGATCGACTGTGGCCACACATTTCGGCGATGATAACCCGGGGCGCCGATGTTGTGCTGGACGCGTGCGTGCTCCTGCGTTTGTGGAAGGCGGACGAGCAGGAGTGTGCGGATCTCCTGCGTTCTGTCGTCGGACTTGGCGCACAGGCTTTCCTTCCTTACCAGGCGTTATGCGAGGTGCGGCGGCTCGCGCCCGATATCCGCCATGACACGATCCGTGATCTGGACCGCGACGGCGCGAAGCTATTGGACAGATTCGAGCAGGTGGTGTTCCATGCGCGTACGCGTCGCGACCACTTCGGACTAGAACCGGTCGGTTTTCGTGACTTTCTGTTGAAAGTGGCCGAGGCGAAGTCCATTTTATGTCAACTTTTTGCCAAGCGGAAAGTTGAGTACGGTGAGTCGGCGCTCGCGGCCGAGGAGTTCCTCGGTCGCATTCCGGGGTCGGCATTGCGGGTCGGGGAACCACTCGGCGAAGCCGAGGCAGCCCGGCGGGAACGGGTCGCCGGCCTGATGATCAAGTACAAGATTGCGCCCGGTGGCGCGGTGAAGGGCAACGCCCCGCCGCGGCCCCAGCAGCTCGGTGACTGCCTGATCTGGCTGGAACTCCTGGACGATGCGCGACGAAGGCACCGGGACATCATCTTCGTGACGACCGACCACCGATCAAACGGGTGGATCGAGCGTCACCGCGACGGCACCTGGGGGACCCACCCGTTGCTCGTGTCCCGCATGGCTCGACTCCGAGTCGGGTTCACCGTCGTCAGCGTGCGGCAGTTCATCGACGCCTGCGTCGCGGAGGCCCCTGGAGCCGAGCTCCGGGTGGCTGCCGGTGCCGAGCAGGACCGCCATGAGACCGTCCGTCCGTTCCCGCTGTTCACCGACTGGGCTGACGACGTGCGGTGACCGCGGCGCGAGACCGCCAGACTTGCGGCCTGGACTGGCGTGCCGAGGCCGCGCGAATGTTGGCGGAAGGCCGATGGCTCCGGACAGCGCTCGATGATCAGGAGTCATCATTGTTCTGCATCGCTCAGCTGCGGTCTACGCGAGTGTGCGAGGGTCTCGGCGTCGTCGTCGGCTGAGAAATGGACTCCGACGGGAACTACCTTGCGGACTGCTTTCGACCGATGGACCAGGGAAACGGCGACCCGACCGTTTGCTCTCACGTGAGCTTGAGAGCTTCCTCAAGGTGCGTGACAGCGTTCTCGTGCGCGCCGTCAGCTGGGTCAAGGACCCATACTTTGCCTGTTGTGGGTCGGAAACCGAGTGAGGCCCAGGTACGACGTACTTTTTCCAGTGCAGGTTCGAAGATTGAGTCGTTCTTGATCAGGGCACGGTCGAGGTCGATGGGAAAGGGGAGGACGGCGACGAGTCGTGGGTCGGCGCAGACCCAGCGGAGCAGGCGAGCAGTGAGGAGGCGTCCAACGCCGCCGAGTCCGCGCCAAGCTGGTGCGAGCTGTACTCGATCGATGATGACGACGTGACAGCCGAGGGATTCAACCCCTCTTCCAGGTCTTCCTTGAGGGTAACGAAACCGAAGCGGTCGCGGTCTCCGAAGAGTGGGATGAACTCCGCGTAGTCCGCGCTGCGGGCGTCGAGTGCGTCGCGGACATCGTCGATGTGCTGGAGGTCGATGGTCAAGCCGTTGGCTTCGAAGACCGTGACGCCGATGGCTTCCTCGTCGAGTGGCTTGATCGATAGGGCTGTTCCTTGAGCCTCGTGCCATGGTTGGACGGTGTCAGGTTCGTCGTCCGGGAGTACCCGCACCGTGGCGCTGGCCCACCACTCCATGGAGCCGGGGTCTGTTTGGTCGGCGCCCACGAGGTTAGCGTGGCTGCTGAGATGGAGTTCCACCTACTCAAGCTGAGCAAGTAGTCGCTCTGCGAGGTCAGGACCTTTGTCGAGTGCGGCCATGTGACCGTAGTACCGGGATTTCGACGCTGGTTCAAGGTGAGTGCACTCTGATGTGAATAGTGCGCTTGAAGGCCAGGTGTTTTCGGATGGCGAAGTCTGGCGTTTGGAAGCGGTGCGGATGTGTCGATCCCGAGACCGGAGAGTGCCCCGCCGGCGGCGGTCTGTATAGACGAGCAGACGGCGGCGTTTCTCCAACACGCCGGGCAGTATCCGTTGCATGCGGCGTTCGAGCGCGGAACCATGGTGCAGCGGTCAACTGCTGTGGAGGCCAGGAACTCCGGTGCTCATGGTGTGTCGCTGGGGACAGGCTCGGCTAGGGCGTCGTTTGGTTGGTACCTGCCCAGGTGCAGGGAGATGGTCTCGGTGGAGCAGTCGAACACCACGGCCAGTTCCGCCAGGGTGAGCTTGAACTTGGTCCGGAGTCGTCGGCATACCTCGTTGTCGATGTCCTTGCGCCGTTGCGAGGCGGTGAAGTGGCTCCGCCGAACTGCGACCAGCCTGTCGATGCTCTCCTGGCGGTCGAGTGCCCGGGCGGTGAGCGTGCTGAACGCTGCTTGATGCGCAGCGACCGCGGCGGAGTCGTTGGTGCAGGTGGTGGTGATCAGGCTGTCCGTACAGAGCCAGGTGTCCGCGTTGGCTCCCGTGAGAAGGGTGTAGCCGGTGTCGACGACGGCGTGTCCGGTTTCGGCGAACGGCAGGATCTGCAGCTTGATGTGCGGGACTCGTGCCAACTGGATCAGGTGGTCGAGCTGCTTGAGCATGGTCCGTCGGGTGCCGGCGAGGTTGTAGAGGGTGGCCTCGCCCAGCACGACATGCAGTTCGAAGGGGTCGCGGCGGTTGAGCAAGCTCTGGCTTTGCTGCACGTGATACTTCGCCAGGTCGTCCACGGTCTGCGGAGTTTGAGGAACGCCGGGTTCCGCCAGTTCGGCGGCGTAGGCCTCGACTTGGCAGATCGGGGGCAGCAGACTCGGTGCGTGCTCTGGCGCGGCGACGGTGACGGGCTCCTTGCTGGCGCGGGTGCGGAGGGTGTGGAGTCGCTTGGCTTCGCGGTGGTCGATCTCGTAGAGCCTGATCAGCGCGTCGAGGTCGGCTTTGGGGACGCGGCGGGTGCCGAGTTCGGTTTGGGTGAGCCGGTCTTGGGGCCAGGACAGGTGCTCGGCGGCAGTCTCCGGGGTCATGCCGACGTGGTCTCGGTACTGCCGCAGTTCGTCGCTGAGCTGCTTGCTGGGCGAGCTGACGGCTGGGGCAGCTTCGTGGTGAAGCGTCCGCAGGTGAGATTTGGTCGCGGAAGAAACCATGGTCAGTCCTGTCCTCCGAGCATGTTGAGCCGGGCCGAGATTTCGACGTCGAGGTGGTTGAGGAAGCTGCGGAGGCTCTGGAGTTGGGCGGCGTCGAGTCCGGGTTCGTCGATTTCGCGGATGAGCCGAATCGCAACACCACGCAGAGCAGGGTCGAGTCCGTGAAGCAGCTCGTTGTCGATTGCGGCGGGCATGCCGTTCGTCGGTGCAGATGCGTTCATGGCTCCGTGTTCGTCCTGTTCTGGTTCAGCAGAATGGCCGCAGTTCCTGATCCCATATGACCACGGTTGAACCTGATGCGGGACGACAATCGTGCTGGCAAATGTCAATTGCGGTGGATGGCGCGGTGATCTGGTCGGTGCGACCCCGAACAAGTACTTTCACGTAAAGCGGTGACGTGTGGAGAGCCCATGGTGAGCAACTTCGAGGATCAAGTCGAGCGTGAGCGGCGCGTCGTGCGGGAGCTGGCCAACGCAGTCAAGGACTATCGCAAGCTGCGAAGGCTGACGCAGCAGGCGCTTGCGCTGCGCATCGGTTACTCCCGTCAATACGTATCGATGGTCGAAACGGCGAAGGACAAGCTGCCCGCCAAGGAATTGGTCGTCGCTTTGGACCGCGAACTCGGGTGTGAAGGCGCCCTGCTGGGCTTGTGGTCGGAAGCGGGCGGAGACGAGGCGAAGGTCCTGCGGCGTGACGTGGACTGCGATGGCTGGGAAGAAGACCTGGAACGCACGGCGGCCTACCTTGCCTGCCAGGAGTTCGCCTTCGCCGAGTCGTTGCTGCTGAGGTGGCTCGCTGGGTTCGAACCCGACGAGGCCGGTAGCCGGGCGATGTCGCTTTACGGACGTTCGCTGTTCCTGCTCGGCGACCTGCGTGGGCAGCAGGGGGCGCTGAGCCAGGCGCGTCAGCCCTATCGGAAGGCACGCAGCGTCTTCGCTGTCCTGGGGATGCCGCGGCGTGCTGCTCGTGTCGACCTGGAGCTGGCCGTTGTTACCGAGATGGCCGGTGAACTCGAGGACGCGGCGGACCAGTACCGGCAACTGGCCACGGACACCAGGCTCAGCCAGCGAGACCGCGCGCGGGCGGGCATCTGGGTGGGGACCGCGATCAGCAAGGCCGGTGACCACCGGCAGGCGACGTCGATCTTCGAACAGGGCGTCCGGACGTTCGAGCTGCTCGGTGAGCAGGAGGATTGGGCAGTTACCCACGAGAAGCTGGCCCTCGCCCAGCGCGGGTTGGGCGAGCTGGACCAAGCCGCTCGGGCAATCGATACTGCTGCGAACAGCAACCGGTCACCGGCGCCGCTGCACCGCGTCCGGCTCATGACCGCCCGCGGCCACATCGTGGGTAGCGACCCAGCCAACCGGGGTCACGGCATGGCCTTGTTGGGTGAAGCGGCCGACCTGGCGGCTCGGCACCAACTTGGTCACCAGCTCAGCAGCATCCGCAAGATCGAGGCCGCGCTGGCCGGGTAACCTCCCCGCGGACGATGATGGGGAGGAACGCGCGTGGCCGACAGGGTGATCACCGAGCAGAACTGGGCCGACGTCCAGGTGATCTGGGATTACCACCAGCTCGGTCACCAGCTCCGGCCGGTGTCTGCGGCGATCGCGCTGGGAAGCTTCGACCTGGGCGTGGCTACTCACGCGGCGAGCCTGTTCAAGGACGGTTACTTCCCGGTACTCGTGTTCACCGGCGCGACGAGCGCCACCACGATCGACCGCTTCCCGCGAGGTGAGGCAGTGGAGTTCCGCGAGCACGCCCTGGCCCTCGGTGTGCCGGACGAGGCGATTCTGGTCGAGCCGCGCGCCGTGAACACGGGGCAGAACATCGAGTTCTCCAGGGCGATGCTGGAGGAACGAGGCGTCGATCTTTCCAGCGTGATGCTGATCAGCATGCCGTACATGCAGCGGCGGGCCTTTGCCACCTGCCGGAAGCAGTGGCCAGACGTGGACGTGGTCTGCGCCTCGGAACCGGTCACCCTCGCCGACTACATCGCGGGCATCGGCGACCCGCACAAGACCATCGACGAACTCGTCGGCGACCTGCAGCGGATCTGGCGCCACGCAGCGGTCGGCTTCACCATTGAGTTCGAGGTACCGAGCCCGGTAATGGCGGCCTACGATCGTCTGGTCGACGCGGGCTTCGTCTCGAAGCTCCTCTCTTGATCGTTAAGTCGCCCCGTATGAGCACTCGTGTCCGCAGGTGGGCAACTGCGTATCGTGGAAGGCTGGCGTGATGAGCGACGACAACGGTGAGATGCCGTGGGGTGAGCGGCCTGCGGTAGCTGCCCCGCCGGGCCTGTGTGCCAAGTACGCGGACGACCTCTGCAAACCAGGAGTGACGACCCCGATCTATGCCTTCAGCGACGAGGGGCGCCCGCTGGTGCTCAGCTCTGGCGGGAGGCTGCTGGTGCGGGCGGATCGGCCGGAGATGGTGGGGGTCTTGCTGCCCTACGTCGGAATCGACGTGCAGTTCGGCCCGCCGTTGGCAGGGCCGTTCACCCCGGCGCCGGCGGGCTTGGTCGCGGTGTTCGACGATGGGCGCGAGCGGCCGGTGCTGTTCTACGATGTGCACGGCCGTGCGGTGCTGATGGATCCCGACGACGTTACGTGCGATTTGGTGCTGGCCGAGACCATTGCCGATCTGAAGCGAGTCGATTTCCGGCCGGTGTCCGGCGAACCAGCATCGGACTGAGGTCAACTCTCGGTCTCGGTGCGAGAGTCAGGGGCTGCTGCTGGGCTAGCACGGATGCCGCTCGGCCGAGTGCTCGCCTTTCGTTGGTTCCTACGCGCCTATGCATCTTCCTTTCCGCCTTCCTCTTCTGCTTCTTTTCTGGGTTCCTTCTAGAGGGGAAGGCGCGGCACGGTGCCTTGTCGCAGGGCAGGGTCGATGGTCCTCTTCCTCTGTGCCCCCCGACTTGGATGCCGATAGGCACGTGATTAGACGGCCGCGTGGGGACATTTGAACCTTGGTGTCGAAAATCGTGCCTGAAACCCGCCTCTTGAGATGTAGGTACACCGTCGGGAGGCAGGTACTGATGACACGTTTCGAGCTTTGGGTAGGGGATGCGGCGGAACTGGTCGCCGCGATGTCGCCGGGGTCGGTGGATTGCGTGGTGACGTCGCCGCCTTATTGGGGGTTGCGTGACTACCGCGTCGAGGGCCAGTACGGGGATGAGTCCACGGTGGAGCAGTACGTTGCGCGGCTGGTGGACGTTTTTGAAGGAATCGGAAGGACTCTGTCGCCGGTTGGCACTGTGTGGCTGAATCTTGGTGACTGCTTTGGTGGCTCGTGGGGCAACTACGTCGCCGAAGGTTCCAGCGCGCGTACGGCGTCGGCGCGAGTCGCAACGGGATACGGGGTGCATCGGCCGCCGCAAGCGGCACTTCGGCGCAAGGATCTGGTGGGTGTGCCGTGGCGGGTGGTGTTCGCTCTACAGGACCGGGGGTGGTTGTTGCGGAACGCGGTGGTGTGGGAGAAGCCGAATGCTCGTCCGGAGAGCGTGCGGGATCGGTTGGCTCAGCGCTACGAGATGGTGTTCCTGTTGACGCCTGCGGCATCGCGCTGGAAGTCCGCGCTCGGCGACGATCTGTGGAGAGTTTCTGCCGACCGTGCGCGTACGGGCCATCCGGCGGCGGGAACGCTGGAGATCGCGCGCCGCTGCGTCCGTCTTGGCTGCTGGACCGGTGGTGTCGTGCTCGACCCGTTCTCCGGTAGCGGCACGACTGGCCTTGCCGCGTTGGAGCATGGATGTTCGTTCATCGGCATTGACCTGAACCCGGACTGCGAGGCCATGGCTTATCGCCGCCTGAGCGCATTCAGGGACGCGTCGTGAAGTGGCTGACACTGGAGGAAGTGGCGACGCTGCCCGCAGTTGTGGATCTGATGACGGCGGCGCGGGCGCTGGGGATCGGTCGGACTACCGCGTACGCGTTGGCACGGGAGGGTGGCTTCCCCTGCCCGGTATTGCGAGTGGGCGGGGAGTACCGCGTCCCGACGGCAGGACTTCTGCGGTTGTTGGAGATCGAACCCCTCATTGGGTGAACTCGTGGTGGCTCGGGCTTCCCCGAGAGCCGTGGTCAGCGCGAGCATCGGTGAAACCGCTGATTCAACGCGAGCGAGGGGGTGACCCGACGACATGGCTCTGGGGTCGGTGTTTAAGCGGTGTTCCTGCAAGGACAGCAGTGGCCGCAGTCTGGGCAACAAGTGCCCGAAGCTGGAGCAAAGCCGTCATGGCCAGTGGTGCTACCGCGTCGAGTTGCCGCCGGATCGTGCCGGGAATCGGCGCCCGCGGCGACGTAGCGGGTTCGACACCGCGACCAAGGCGCAGGAGGAACTCGACCTCGTCCGGGACCTGCTGGCGATCGCCGAAGACGATGATGCCGACACGTTGTGCAAGATCGGGGACGTGGTTGCTGCCGCGATCACCGCGAAGCAGAAGCTGCCTGAGGTAGACCAGGTCCGTCGGCTGGTGCGGGCCGGTGCTGAGGTGCTGGAGCACCCGTTGATGGACGAGGTGTTCACCGCCTTCCTCGCGACGAAAAGGAAGACGAGAAGCCGCAACACCTACCGCTCCTACGAGTCCCATGTGCGTCTCTACCTGTGTCCGCATCTCGGGCACCTCCGGCGGGACAGGCTTCGGGTTGGGCATCTGGAGGGGATGTTCGACGCGATCGTTGAGCACAACGATTTGATCAAGGAGTACCGGGAGAGCGGTGATCCGCGGAAGGTCGCGGCGGTGAAGTGGCAGCGGCCGGTCGGTCCGACTTCGATTCGCCGGATTCGGGAGACGCTGCGGGCGGTGTTGAGCCCGGCGGTGAAGGAGGGGTTGCTGACGGTGAACGTGGCGTCGCTGGTGGAGTTGCCGCCGGCGAATCGGCCGAAGCCGAAGCTGTGGACGGCGGAGCGCGTTGCGAGGTGGCGGCTGACTGGTGAGGTTCCGTCGCCGGTGATGGTGTGGACCGCTGAGCAGACCGGGAGATTCCTTGATTACGCGCTGACCGATCGCCTGTACCCGCTGTTCCACCTGATTGCCCACGTCGGGCTGCGCCGCGGTGAGGCGTGCGGGCAGCGCCGGTCCGATACGTACCTGGACGCGGCCACTCTTGAGGTGGCGAACCAGATCGTGCAGTACGGGTGGGAGACCGGTCAGGCGAAACCGAAGACCACGGCGTCCGAAGGTCTGGTCGCGTTGGATGCCGACACAGTGCTCGTCCTGCGTGATCACCTCGTGTGTCAGGACGCCGATAAGGCTCGTCTTGGCAGTGACTGGATTGACAGCGATCTGCTGTTCACCGAGCCCGACGGCAGTCCGCTGCACCCGGCCGACGTCACGGCCCGGTTTGCCGAACTGGTCAGGCGTGCCGGGTTGCCGCCGATCCGGCTGCACGACTTGCGCCACGGTGCCGCCACCCTCGCTCTGGCGGCAGGCGCCGACATGAAGGTCGTGCAGAGCATGCTCCGGCACTCTTCGATCACCGTGACCATGGATACCTACACCACCGTGCTGCCGGAAATCGCCCACGCGGCAGCGGAGGCGACAGCCAAGATCATTCCTCGGGCGGCAGCGCGAGAGCTCGGGCTCGACTCGGGCGCGGAAGCGACCACAAAGGACGGCTGGGCAACCAGCCCGGAAACCACAAAACTCCAGGTCAGCATCGATACTGACCTGGAGTCTGGGAGTGCGCCATCAGGGACTCGAACCCCGAACCCGCTGGTTAAGAGCCAGCTGCTCTGCCAATTGAGCTAATGGCGCCGGGCGGGTTTCTTGCTCTCCCGCACCAACGAGAGAAACTTTAGCACGCGGTTCGGAGGCCGTTCACGGGGGTCCCCCGAAGCGGGTTCGGCCCAGTTGACCAGTCCCGCACACACGCCGGAACCCGGTCGGGCACACTGTAGCCGGACACTTGGGGCATTCTTCTAAGCGAAATGGACGGTCTTCCATGAGTGGTCGGGGCGGAGTGGGGCGTCGCCCGATAACGGGGCGTTCCGGGGTGCGGTTGTCGCTGCTGGCTGTCGCGGCCGGGCTCATCATCTCGGGTTGCACGTCGGCGCCGGGCGCGGAACCCGGTCCGGGCGGTGGAGACGCCCCGAAAGAGACCTCGACGGCACCGCCGAAACCGGTGTCGCTGGCGCTGACCCCGGCTCAGGGCGCGGCGGACGTGGCCCCCGGTGAGCCGGTGCGGGTCAACGCCACCGACGGCAAGCTCAACGAGGTCAAGCTGACCAACGCCGAGGGCAAGGCGGTGGCGGGCCAGCTCGCCCCGGACGGCGCCGGCTGGGTGTCCACCGAGCCGCTCGGTTACGGCAAGAGCTACACGCTGACCGCGACCGGCACCGGCACCAACGGCCAGCCCACCACCTCGACCTCGGCCTTCAACACGGCGAAGCCGGCCAGGCAGACCACTGTGTCGATCAACGCGCAGGAGGGCGAGACGGTCGGCGTCGGCATGCCGCTGATCTTCACCTTCGGCATGAAGGTGGCGGACAAGGCGGCCGCCGAGAAGGCGCTGGAGATCAAGTCGGAGCCGCAGGTCGAAGGCGCGTTCCACTGGTTCAGCGACACCTCGGTGATCTGGCGGCCGAAGGACTACTGGCCGTCGGGCACCAAGGTTTCGGTGAAGGCCGCGGTGTACGGCAAGAACCTGGGCAACGGCACCTACGGCAAGGAGGACCGGGCGGCGAACTTCACCATCGGCGACAAGCTGGTGGCGGTGGCCGACGGGCAGACCTTCCAGATGAAGGTGTCGATCAACGACCAGGAGGCCAAGGTGATGCCCATCTCGATGGGCAAGAAGTCCTCCAGCACGCCGAACGGCACCTACACGGTGATGAGCGAGCACACCGGGTACACGATGGACTCGAGCACCTACGGCGTGCCGACGGACAGCGCCGCCGGCTACCGCACCTTCGTGCAGTACGCGGTCCGCATGTCGAACAGCGGGATCTTCTACCACTCGGCGCCGTGGTCGGTGGGCTCGCAGGGCAAGCGCAACGTGAGCCACGGCTGCATCAACCTCTCCACCGAGAACGCGAAGTGGATGATGGAGACCTCGAAGAAGGGCGACATCATCACCGTCCAGAACGGCGGCGAGCAGACCCTGGCCGCCACCGACGGCTGGTCCGTCTGGCAAATGTCCTGGGACGACTGGAAATCCGGCGGCAAGAAGAACTGATCACAACCACGAAGGCCCCCGCACCCCTCCCGGTGCGGGGGCCTTCTGGTGTCACAAACCAACGTGCCCAGCCAGAGGATGGGGGTGCAGGGGGCGTGCCCCTTGCCGGGGGTCCGGGGGTCCGACCCCCGGAGAAAAGACGAAACCCGGGTGCGGGGAAGGAGACGAAGTCTCCGACCACACCCGGGCCACTGGGGTGAGTGACGGGACTTGAACCCGCGACTTCCTGGACCACAACCAGGTGCTCTACCAACTGAGCTACACCCACCGTGCGAGGCGGTCTGACGATCACCTCGGCTGGACTATCGTAGCGTGCCCGTTCCGGGGGTCAGCCGCGGGGCTGCTTGAGCACTTCGGCGGCGGCCGCGCGGGCTTGTTCGGTGGTGGGCCCGGGTTGCGGGACGAAGGCGACGCGCCGGTAGTAGTCGAGTTCGCCGATGGATTCCCTGATGTCGGCGAGCGCGCGGTGGGCGAGCCCCTTTTCCGGCTTGGCGTAGTAGATCCGCGGGTACCAGCGCCGGACGAGTTCCTTGACCGAGGACACGTCGACCATGCGGTAGTGCAGGTGCGAGTCGAGCGCGGGCATGTCGCGGACGATGAAGCCGCGGTCGGTGGCGATGGAGTTCCCGGCCAGTGGCGCGGTGTTGGGCTCGGGCACGTGCTCGCGGACGTAGTCGAGCACACGCTGCTCGGCTTCCTCGAGGGTGACGGTGGACTGCCGCACCTCCTCGGTGAGTCCGGACCGGGCGTGCATCTCGCGGACCACGTCGGGCATGTTGGCGAGTGCTTCCTCGTCGCAGTGGATGACGAGGTCGAGGCCTTCGCCGAGGACGTTCAGTTCCGCGTCGGTGACCAGAGCGGCGATTTCGATCAAGGCGTCCTTGGCCAGGTCGAGTCCCGTCATCTCGCAGTCGATCCAGACAAGACGATCGTTCACCCGGGCACCCTAACTCTTCCGGGGCACTTTCGCGGGCGCGACCTGCGGTTCCCGCGGTTACGCTCGGCCGGTCGGCGTAACGGGAGGGCAGACATGGACCAGGACGTAGCCGCGATCACCGACGGTTACCGGACCGAGGGGGCGGCGCTCGAGCTGGGCTCGGTGGTGCTCGACGGGCAGGTGCGGGCGGGTGCCGGGGTGCGGCTCCCGCTGGCCATGCTGAACCGGCACGGCCTGGTGGCGGGCGCGACCGGTACCGGCAAGACGAAGACGCTGCAGTTGATCGCGGAGGAGTTGTCGGCGGCCGGTGTGCCGGTGGTGCTGGCGGACGTCAAGGGTGATCTGTCCGGTTTGGCCGAGGCGGGGGAGCCGTCGGACAAGCTGGCGAAGCGCGCCGAGGAACTCGGGGACGACTGGCAGCCGAAGGGCTTCCCGGTGCAGTTCCTCTCGCTGGGTACCGGAGGCCGCGGGGTGCCGGTGCGCGCGACGATCACCGGGTTCGGCCCCATCCTGCTGTCGAAGGTGCTGGGCCTCAACGAGACACAGGAGTCCACGCTCGGGCTGATCTTCCACTGGGCCGACGAGCGCGGCCTGCCGCTGCTGGACCTCAAGGACCTGCGCGCGGTGATCACCCACCTGACCAGCGACGAGGGCAAGGCCGATCTCAAGGGCATCGGCGGCGTGTCGCCGGCGACCGCCGGGGTGATCCTGCGCGCGCTGGTCAATCTCGCGGCTCAGGGCGGTGAGGAGTTCTTCGGGGAACCGGAACTCGAGGTCGCCGACCTGATGCACGAGGGCGTGATCAGCCTGCTGGAGCTGGACAACCTGCAGAGCAAGCCGGCGTTGTTCTCCACCTTCCTGATGTGGCTGCTGGCCGAGTTGTTCGAGGAACTGCCGGAAGCCGGCGATCTGGACAAGCCGAAGCTGGTCTTCTTCTTCGACGAGGCGCACCTGCTGTTCGACAACGCGTCGAAGGCCTTTCTCGACAGCATCGAGCAGACGGTCAAGCTGATCCGGTCGAAGGGCGTTGGTGTGTTCTTCTGCACGCAGCTGCCCACCGATGTGCCGAACGCCGTGCTGTCGCAGCTGGGGGCGCGGGTGCAGCACGCGATCCGCGCGTTCACGCCCGAGGACCAGAAGGCGCTGGCGAAGACGGTCAAGACGTATCCGAAGTCCGCGCACTACGACCTGGAGGAGGCGCTGACCTCGCTGGGCATCGGTGAGGCGGTGGTCACCGTGCTGTCCGAACGCGGTGCGCCGACGCCGGTCGCGTGGACGAAGTTGCGGGCGCCGCGGTCGAAGATGGGGTCGATCGGGGAGGAGGCCGTGCGGGCTTCGGCCCAGTCGTCGCAGCTGCACGGGAAGTACGCCGAGACGATCGATCGCGAGTCGGCCTACGAGAAGCTCGCCGCGAAGGTGTCGGCGAGCGAACCCGAAAAACAGCCTGAGCCGGAAGGTCCCGGGTTCATCCAGAAGACGATGGACAACCCGGCCGTCCGCTCGTTCCTGCGCTCGGCCGCGAGCGCGCTGGGGCGCGAGGTCACCCGCGGCCTGTTCGGCAACCGGCGGCGCTAAAACCTGACACACCCTGTCAGGTAGAGCTGCCAAGCTGGGCGCATGCCGAAGATCACCGCTGCTTTCACCGTGGACAACTGGGAACCATCCACCCTCGACGAGGCCGAGGGCGCCGAACTGGGCCAGGTGCGGCTGAGCAAAACCTTCACCGGAGCCGTCGAGGGCACCAGCACGGTCACCATGCTCAGCGCGATCACCGAAGCCTCGCAGGCGTACGTCGCCTTCGAGCGGTTCAGCGTGTCGGTCGACGGGCGCAAGGGCGGTTTTGTGCTCCAGCACGCCGCCTTCGCGGACAGCTACGAGCTGAAGATCCTGCCCGGGTCCGGTGTCGGCGAGCTGGCGGGCATCACCGGCTCCGCGATGGTGACCAAGCACGAGGACGGCAGCCACACCCTGGAGCTGGACTACGCGCTCGGTTGACAAGAAAACTTGTCGGTGGGACCGTTGGCGGATGAACGAGATCGCGGTGATCGACGACGCCGAGGCCGCCGGCGCGTCGCTGGACCCGATGCGTGCCCGCCTGCTCGCCGAGCTGGCCGAGCCGGGTTCGGCCACCACCCTGGCCAAGAAGCTCGGCCTGGCCCGGCAGAAGATCAACTACCACCTGCGGGCGCTGGAGCAGCACGGGCTGATCTCGCTGGTCGAGGAACGCCGCAAGGGCAACGTCACCGAGCGCGTGCTGCGGGCCACGGCGTCCTCGTACGTGATCTCGCCGAGTGTGCTGGGCGCGGTCGAGCCCGACCCGCGGCAGTCACCGGACCGGCTCTCCGCGCGCTGGCTGCTCGCGGTGGCTTCGCGCTTGGTGCGCGACGTCGGTGAGCTGCTCACCGGCGCGCAGCGGGCGGGCAAGAAGCTGGCCACCTTCACCATCGACGGCGACGTGCGCTTCGCCTCCGCCGCCGATCGCGCCGCCTTCGCCGAGGAACTCGCCGACGCGGTCACCTCACTGGTCGCCAAGTACCACGACGACACGGCCACCGGCGGCCGCACGCACCACCTCGTGGTCGCCGTCCACCCCGAACTGAAGCAACCGCAGGCGTGAAAAAGCGGGTGGACCGCCCCGACCTCGGTCCACCCGCTTTCCCCCTCGCTCAACTCTGCTCGATCTGCTCCACGATCTTGATCGCGTCGTTGATCGGGATCGCGAAGCCGATGCCCACGCTCCCGCCCGACGACGGTGAGTAGATCGACGAGTTGATCCCGATCACCTGACCGTTCGCGTTGACCAGCGGGCCACCCGAGTTGCCCTGGTTGATCGACGCGTCGGTCTGGATGGCGGTGTAGCTCGGCCCCTGCTGTTGCTGCGAGCTGGTCCGCCCGAACGGCGACTGCGGCTGCTCCTGCCGCCCGACGTCGGACAGTTCCCGGCCGACCGCGCTGACGATGCCCGAAGTGACCGTGTTCTGCAGCCCGGCGGGCGAGCCGATGGCAACCACCTCGGCGCCGACCCGCACCTGGCTGGAGTCACCGAGCTTGGCCGCGGTCAGGCCGCTGGCGTTCTTCGCCTGCAGCACCGCGATGTCGGCCTTGGTGTCCGAGCCGAGCACGCTCGCCTGGTACTTCGTGCCGTCGGACAGCGTGATCGTGACGTCCCCGGTGGCGCCTTCGACCACGTGCGCGTTGGTCAGGATCTTGCCGTCGGACGAGAGGATCACCCCGGACCCGATCGCCTCGCCCTCGCGGGTGGTCGTGTTGACCTGCACCACGCTCGGCAGCACCTGCTGCGCCACGGAACTGACGTCCGAGCCGGAGTTCGAGACGGTCTGGCCGGTGGCCGTGCCGAGCGCGCTGGTGCCGCTGCTCGCCGGGGCCTGGTCGGTCAGGCCGACGAGCGTTGCCCCGCCGACACCGCCGACCAGTGCGGCGGCGACGGCGGCCGCGCTCACCAGCACGGCGAGGCGCTTCGGCTTGCGGGCGGCGGGCGCCGGCGGCGCCGGATGGAACGGCGGCGCGGCGTGCTGCTCGTGCTGCTGCGGGGTGAACAACGGGTTCTGCCGGTTCTCGTCCATGCACTCAGGTTCGCGCGCCCGCTTGTGAGCAAGCTGTGGATTACCCGCGTACTTTTCTGAGAAGAATCAGCTGAGAAGAGCCTGTGGTTACGCGAAGAACGCGGGAACGTCCAACGCGCCACCGGCTGCCTCGAACTCCTCGCGCACCGCTGTCCGCAGGTCCGGGTCGGCCAGGTAGTCGGCCGCGGTCAGCGCCAGCCCGAGCGCTCCGTCGACCACCGCGCGGTCCCCGGCAGGCGACCCGGCTGCCATGGCGAACTCCTTGGTGTGCAAGGCGACCGTCGGTTCGGAGACGGCAAGCATCGGGTGGATCGCGGGCATCCGGAAGCTCAGGTTTCCCAGATCCGTCGAGCCGGTGAGGAACTCCGGCACGATGCCGGGCGGCAGCGGCTTCCGCTCGCAGCCCTCCTGGTTGACCGCCCACCGACCGGCCAGCGCGCCGTTGAACCGGATCGGCAGGTACGGCGGCTGCTCGTCCCAGCGCAGCTCCACCCCGCAGCCGGTCATCTCGGCCGCGCCGTGCGCGATCCTGGTGATCCGCTCGGCCAGGTCGCGCAGCGTTTCCGGTTGCCCGGAACGCAGGTAGAACAGCAGCGCCGCGCGATCCGGCACCACGTTCGGCCGGGCCCCGCCGTCGGTGAACACCCCGTGCACGCGGTCGGTGCCGGGCAGGTGCTGCCGCAGCGCCGCCACACCCTGGTACGCGGCCACGGCGGCGTCGAGCGCGTTGCGGCCCATGAACGGCTGCGCCGAGGCGTGCGCGGCGACGCCGTGGAAGACCATCTCCAGCTGGCGCCTGCCGAGGAACGGGTGCATCGCGATGTCGTGGCTGAACGGGTGCAGCATGAGCACCGCGTCCACGTCGTCGAAAACCCCGGCCCTGGCCATGGTTTCCTTGCCGCCACCGCCTTCTTCGGCCGGGGTGCCGAACAGTGAGACCCGGCCGCCGAGGCGTTCGGCGACCGCGGCCGCGCCGAGGAAGCCACCGGCTGCCGTGGCGCAGATGATGTTGTGCCCGCAGCCGTGCCCGATCCCCGGCAGCGCGTCGTACTCGGCGAGCAGCGCGACGTGCGGACCGCCGTCACCGACCGTCGCGCTCAACGCGGTCTCCAGCCCGCCGACGCCGACGGTCGCCTGGTGGCCGTGGTTCTGCAGGAGTTCGGCCAGCGCGCGCACCGAACGCGTCTCGGCGAAGCCCTCTTCCGGATGGGCGTGCAGGTCCTGGCTCAACGCCACGAGGTCCTGCGCGCGGGCGTCGATCAGGCTGCCGACTTCGGCGCGGATTTCCTCGGGCGCGCCCTGGTGGGGCGAGCCGAGCGGTTCGGCGGCTTCGACCGCGTCCGCGGTGTCGGCGACGATGGCGCGGAGGTAGGCATCGTCGGGCTGGCTGGGGCTGGCGTGGTGGGGAGCCGTCATTCCGGCATGCTAATCCGCGTCGCTCCGACGATCTGGGTGACGCCGGAATAGCGCTCGCTGATCTCGGTGAACCCGCGATCACGCAGCAGGGCGCCGATTTCGCCGCGGTCGAACATGCGCTGCCCGCTGGCCAGGCCGGTCAGCGTGTCCAGTTCGCGGATCGGGCGGCACTCGCGCCGCGCACTGGTGAGCAGGGCCAGCCGTCCACCCGGTTTCAGCAGCGACGCGAAGGAATCCAGCGCGGCCTCGGGATCGCCGAACATGTGCAGCGCGGCGAAGCAGCACACGGCATCCACAGTGGACGGCCTCAGTGGAGGGTGCACGGCGTCGGCGCGCAGGTAGGCGACCGCCTCGCCGCCACCGGCCTCGACCGCCCGCGCGAGCATGGTGCGCGAGCCGTCGAGGCCGACGGCGAGCCCGGCCGGGCCGACCGCTTCCCCGAAGGCACGGGTGAAGCGGCCGGTCCCGCACGCCACGTCGAGCACCACCTGCCCGCGCCGCAACCGCAGCAGGTCGGTGGCCAGATCGATCTCACCGGACATGCTCGGGCCGTGCAGCCCCTTGGCGATCCGGCCCAGCGCCGGCCGCCAGTACCGCTCGTAGATCGAGGACACCAGGTCCACGCTCATCAGCACCTGCGCCGGCCCGGTCGGCGGACCAGCCTGCCTGCGGTCCCCGAGCAGGTCGGGATACCCGCCGGTGGTCCGCACGGGCGGGGCGTCGAGCAGGTCGAGCAGGCGGCGCTGGCTGGTTTCGGTCGGCATCACGCGGCTCCAGGGCGGTTGGGATACCGACAGTATGTCAGCGCCGGTCTTCGCGCAAAGCCTTCGGCAACGGCGGCCAGTGCAGGCCACGATCGGCGGCGAGCTGCCTGGCCAGCGCGGTCCACGCGGCCGGTGGCACGGTCGCGGCCGGACGGTCCGGATCGATGCCGTTCGCCTTGAGCAGGCGGTGGGGCTTGCGCCCGAGGAAGGCCACGGCGGTCCGTGCCGGTGCGCGCGGAGTGCGGTAGGCCGCCTGCAGCAGTGTCCACAGTGCTCGGTCGACGAGCTTGTCCGGCTGGCCGCGCCGGTGCACGGTCAGGTGGGCCGAGTCCACCTTCGGAGCCGGGCTGAAGTGCCTGGCCGGGACGCGCCGCACCAGCCGCAGGTCGAACCTCGCCGCCCACCAGGCGACTTCGAGGTCGCGCGGGCTGGCCGCGCTGAGTCGTTTCGCGAACCCCCATTCGACGATCAGGGCCGCCCGGTCCAGCGCCGAGGCGGTCGGGCTGAGCAGCCGCCGCATGAGCGCGGTCGAGACCGCGTACGGAATGCTCGCCACCACGGCGAACTTCTTGCGGGGCAAGGCGAAGGTGCGGGCGTCGGCCGGGATCACCCGGACGTTGGCCGAGTCGGCGAGCCGGCTGCGCAGCTTGCGCACGAACTCGGGATCCCGCTCCACGGCGAGGATTTCGGCGCCGGTCCTGGCCAGCGGCGCGGTGATCGCGCCGAGGCCGGCGCCGAAGTCGACCACCAGATCGGCTTCGGTGATCGCGGCCGAGCGCACCAGCTCGTCGGCGATCCGGGGTGCGGCGAGGAAGTGGACGCCGGAGGGGTTCGGGGTTTTCCGGGCAGGGTGACAGGACCCGTTGGCGGGCATGGTCGCTCCACGTCAGGACGAAGGAAGGCGTGCGAAGGCACGCGTGGACGTCGAGACGCGGCGACCGGGGAGCCAGGTCGCGCGGACGGGTCAGGTGCGGATGATCAGCACCTGGTTTTCAGTCTGCTCAGCAGAAAGGGGACGGCCGCCGCGTCAGGCGCGCCACGGCCAAGGCCGGGCGATCGCTGCGCAGCAGATGTAAGTAGCTCCCATGCGCCGAAAGTAACACCGCGCGCAATCGGTTTTCCGCACCGGAACTGTCGGGGGTGCGCGCTAGCGTCGCGATCGTCGGCAGTCGGCAAGCAGGAGGTAGGCGATGATCACCCGCTGGCGGCCGGGCGCGACCGTGTCGATCACCCCGCGCGGTCCGTTCGACCTGCGGGCGTCGATGCGGTTCCTGGAGGACTTCGTGCCCGCCGGGCGGCCCGACGCGGCCGGGGAGCCGGGCACGCTGCGGCTGGCCTTCCCGGTGGACGGCTGCTGGCGGCCCGCCGGCGTGGTGGCGCGCCAGCACGCCGACGGGGTGGTCGAGCTGGAGGCCGAAGGCGAGTCGGCCGCCGAAGCCTGCCGCCAGGCCGAGCGGATCCTCTCGCTCGACTTCGACGCCACCGCGTTCGCCGAGGCGGTCCGGCGGGACGCGGTGGCCGCGCGCCTGGTCGCCGCCTCCGCCGGGGTGCGGCCGGTGTTGTTCCACTCGCCCTACGAAGCGGCCTGCTGGGCGATCATCGGCCAGCGGATCCGCATGGTCCAGGCGGCCGGGATCAAGCGCCGGATAGCCGATCGCCACGGGGCCCGGCTGACCGTCGACGGGCACGCGCTCAGCTCGTTCCCGGCGCCGGGGGCGCTGCGGCTGCTCGAACGGCCGCTGGGCCTGCCGGAGACGAAGATCAAGCAGCTGCGCGTGCTCACCGGCGCGGCGGAACAGGGCCAGCTCGACGCCGCCCGGTTGCGGGCCCTGCCCGCCGAGGTGGCGCTCGCCAGGCTGCGCAAGCTTCCCGGCATCGGCCCGTTCTCCGCCGAACTGATCCTGATCCGGGGCGTCGGCCACCCGGACGTTTTCCCACGTCACGAGCCTCGCCTGCACGAGGAGATGGCCCGCGCCTACCGCGTCGACGCGGAGGACGTCGACCAGCTGGAACGCATCGCCGAGAACTGGCGCCCCTACCGCAGCTGGGTCGGCTTCCTGTTCCGCGCCGCCGCGGGACGGCCGCGGTGAAAGGGGGCGTCACACTGATCCAACTCCACATGTGCTGAGGTGTCCGCGTGGAAGGCACCGACGGAATCTGGGGACTGTTCGACGCACAGCCGGATCCGCCGGGTCTGGTGGCGCTCATCACCGGCGTGGCCGCGCTGCTCCTGGTGGTGTCCGGCACCCCGTGGCGGCTCGCCCGCAACCTGGTGACGATCGTGCACGAGGCCGGGCACGCCTTCGCCGCGGTGCTGGTCGGCCGCCGCCTGCAGGGCATCCGGCTGCACTCGGATACCTCGGGCGTCACCGTCTCCCGGGGCAAGCCGACCGGGCCGGGCATGGTGCTGACCGCGCTCGCCGGTTACCCCGCGCCCGCGTTGCTCGGCCTCGGTTTCGCCGCGCTGATCAACGCCGACCGCATCTCGGTGCTGCTCGGGGTGGCGGCCGTGCTGCTGCTGGGCGTGCTGGTGATGATTCGCAACGTCTACGGCGGGTTCTCGGTGGTCGTCGCCGCGATCGGGCTCGGCTGCGTGGCGCTGCTGGCGCCGCCGGGGGTGCAGGCGGTCTGCGTGTACGCGATCACCTGGTTCCTCCTGCTGGGTGGCGTGCGGCCGGTCTTCGAGCTGCAGTCCAAGCGCCGTCGCGGCGCCGCGCGTGACTCCGACGTCGATCAGCTGGCCAGGCTCACCGGCGTGCCGGTGGCGTTGTGGCTGCTCGTGCTCGGTGTGCTCGCGTTCGGCAGCCTGTTCCTCGGTGGGAGCTGGCTGCTCGAACCCGTGCTCAGCTGAGTTCGCGCGTGCGGCAAACTGGTCGCATGAGCGACGACGTGGCCAAGGCAGTCGAAGAGTGCGCACGTGCGGCGAAGCGCGCCGCGCCATCGCTGGCCGCCGCGCCGGACGAGGCGATCGACGCGGCGCTCATCGGCATGGCCGAGCGCCTGCTGTCGAACCGCGACGCCGTGCTCGAGGCGAACGCCGCCGACGTGGCCAAGGCCCGTGAGGACGGGATGAGCGCCGGCCTGCTCGACAGGCTGACGATCACCGAGGAGCGGCTCACCGGCATGGCCGAGCAGCTGCGCCTGCTCGCCGCCGCCCCGCAACCCGAGCGCACCCTTCCGCTATCCACTTTGGATGGTGGACTGCGGCTGGTGGAGCGGCGGCGCCCGGTCGGCGTGATCGGCGCGAACTACGAAGCCCGGCCGAACGTGACCGTGGACGTGGCTTCCCAGCTGGTGAAGTCGCGCAACGCCGGGGTGCTGCGCACCGGTTCGGCCGCGCTCGGCTCCGCGCGGCGCCTGCTCGAGATCGTCATCGCGCCCGCGCTGGCCGAAGCCGGAATCGACCAGGACGCGGTGCAGCTGGTCCCGCGTGCCGAGCGGCACGCCGCGGCCGCGCTGGTCGCGCAGCCGGGCCTGATCCCGCTGGTCATCCTGCGGGGCAGTGGCGACAGCACCCGCGCGCTCGCCACCGAAGCCGCCCAGCACGGGGTGCGCACCCTCGCGCACGCCGATGGCGGCGGGGTGCTCTTCATCGACGAGGCCGCGGACCTGGACAAGGTGCGTGAACTCGTTTCGGGCAGCCTGGACCGGCTCGGCGTGTGCAACCGGCTGAACCTGCTGCTGATCGACGAGACCATTCACGACAAGGCGTGGCCGGTGGTGAGCGAGGCGCTCTCCGGTCGCGGGGTCACCGCGTCGCTGCCGCCGCACGAGCACGCCATCGGCTACGAATGGGCACTGGACTCCGATCGCGAGGCCACCGTCACCGTCGCCACCGTGGCAGGCGTCGAGGAGGCCACGCGGATCGCCAACGAGCAGACCTCCGGGCTCGCCGCCGGCATCGCCACCGAGAACGCGGCCGCCGCCGAGGCCTTCTTCGACGCCTACACCGGCACCGGGGTCTTCTGGAACGCTCCCACCCGCCTGCTCGACGGCTTCAAACTGCGCGGGGTCCCGGAAACCGGGATCAACCTGGACAAGGTGCCCGGCCCGCGCGGTCCGGTCACCTACACCGATCTCTACGTCCGCCAGTACGCCGTACTGCCCGCGGATCGCTGATTCAATATTCAATTAATCTGCCGCGCTCGACGGCCTGATGCGTTCGATGGCGACTGTGACATCGAACGCATCACTGTTTCAGCGGGCCTTCTCCAGGTAATTCTCCACCGCCTGACGCACGATGTGCGCCATGCTCACACCACGTTTCCTGGCTATCTTTTCGGTGGCTTCGTAGGTGTCGCTGGAGACCCGGGTCCGCAGGTCCTTGCCCAGTGAGCTCAGGCCCTGGGGCTGCGGTTCTCTCCGTCCTGCCACGACCTTGTCCGGCACCATGACTCCTATCCCATTCGGTGGCCCCCGCACGGCCACAATAGTGGCGCCCGGTTATTCGTGGCGCGAATTCAGCCGGGCGGGGAGAAAAACCGTCCGAATGGCGGGACCAGGGTGTGGTCAGTTCATCATCGTGTGTGAATGAATTCACGCATCCACACCCGTTCTGGCCCCTGTCGAGCGGTAGGCGAATGGTTACGAAGCCGCGGCGTCGACCTGGTCGACCGCGTCGAGCAGTTCCTCGACCGCCGGATCGTCCACGGCTTCCTTGATGCACTGCCACAGTTCGAGGTTCGCCAGCGCCCAGCGCGAGTACTCGGCGGCCGCTTCGGCGTTGTAGAAGTAATAACCCTCGTCGTGCACGTCCCGCTGCTCGCCGACGATCTTGTTCGCCAGCTCGCGCAGGCTGAGCCCGTTCTCGCGCAGGTACTTGTGCGCCAGCACCACCGGGGTCACCGGCAGCGCCTTGAACAGGGTGTCGGCATCGCTGAGCGCTTGGGCTTCGAGGGAGATGTCCGGTCCGCGATTGGCCATTTCGGCCTCGTCGATGATCGCGTCGATCCGTTCCGCGGCACCGAGCGGCACCTTGGCGTCGGCGAGCAGCTGCATGCGCAGCCCGCTGCCTTCGGCGGCCGGTGAGTTACGGCGGACCAGGTAGTTGACGTCGTGCACCAGTGCGGCCGTTTCGACGATGCTCACGTCGGCGCCGTTGTGCTCGGCGAAACCGACGGCCTTCGACCGGACGAAGCTGACGTGGTGCCAGCCGTGGAAGGGCAGCCGCTCGGCGTAACGCAGGCAGAGCTGCCGCACGGCCTGCTCGACGGCGTTGATCGCCGTGGCGGGCACGGAGTTGAAGGTGGCGTGGACAACGGTTTGGTGGGTGCGCATTATCGATCCCCTCCGAACCGGCTGGGGAAGGCAGCCGGGTGGAGTGATGGTAATCGCTAGTGCGCTACGGGTGACTTCAGATTCGTTCCAGAAGCTCCCCCAAACGGGTCTCCACCGGCACGTGCCGATGACTCGTTCGGGTCAATGGATCAAAGGAAACGCTCCATTCGTTCACTGGTCGTGATTTCACCAGAAAGGTCATCGTGTTGTCAGCCGCTTTCGGGATGCGGTGGAACTCGTCGGCCAGCAGTACCCCGGTGGTGCCCGCCGGATAGTCGTCACCGTGGATCAACTCGGCCGAGGTGATCAGGCCGCTGGCCGCGTCCAAGGTCGCGGTGTAGCGCTCGTGCAGGTAGCTGCCGCGCAGGATCGTGGTCCAGAAGTGGTACCGGTGGTTGTGCACCGAATCGGCGTAACCGTGACGCCAGTCCCGTTGCGGTTTGTACTCGTGCAGCCAGAACGAGAACGGTTCGTCCGGTTCGTCGCGCAGGCACCAGGCGAAGTGCGTGGTCGTCTCCCTGGATCGCCGGATCATCGCGCTGGCCGGCTCCGGCGGCAGGGACTGGATGTGCGCGCGCAGCTCGGCTCGCAGGCCGGGCCGGGCGGCCCAGTGCTGGAACGGCTCCGCGAGCGCCCGCCAGTCGTCGTCGGAACCGACCCGGCGAGCGGCCACGTCGGTGGCCAGCTCGGCGAGTGGGCAAGTGCGGGTCAACACCATCTATCAGCTCCTCAGCCCAGCGGCGGTGGAGAATTCCTGGGAAAAGGACCGGAACCGGCCCTCCAGCTCACTGAACTGCTCCTCGGACAACGGTCTGCCGGTGGCCCTGCCGAACAGTGCGATGAAATCCGCACGCGTGGTCTCCGGGGTGATCTGGAAGTGCCTGCCGTTCCGGCCACCGCCGAGCCGGAGGAACTCGGCACGTTCCATGTTGTAGACGAACGAACCCTCGGAGAAGCGCAGGGTTCGCGGGTACAGCGCGCTCTCCGGTCCCACGTCGCTGTAGAGCGTCACCCACACGCAGTCGTCGAAGATCTCCAGCCGGTCGAGCGGGGGATCGGTGACCACGGTCAGATCGATCCGCGTGCACCGGCTCCTGGCCAGGAACAACCCGACCAGCCCCATGCCCATCTCGTCCTGCAGCCGCTGCTGGATCGCGTCGTAGTCCGCCTCGGGCCCTTCCTGCCGCAGCAGGTAGCGGGCCCGGCCGCTGACCGTGGTGGCGTCGCTGGGATCGGCCAGCACCGCTCGCATCTCCCACTCGGCGTGGGAGAGCAGCAGTCTGGCGGCGGCGAACCGGCCCGAGAACCCGCGGAAGAAGTACTGCCTGCTGCCCGCGAGGTCCCGCATCATCAGCTCGTTGAACCGGGGATCCGGTTCCGGGGTCGCCTCGAACACGTCGGTGGGGAAGAACTCCCGGTTCAGCGACCGGTACTCGGCGGCGAGCTTCTCCAGTGCCCGCCTGCTCTCGTCGATCACCGGTGCCACGAGGGCCCGTTGCGAGGCGGCCGCCGTGATCAGCGTCTGCCCGAAACCGACCACCGCGGAGATCATCGTGCCGGTGCCGACCGAATTGACGAAGTTCTTGCCGTTCCCCGGATCCATACCGCTGGCCAGGAACAGGCAGGTGATCGAAACCACGACCAGGACGAGCAGGAGCAGGCTGGTCCGCGTCCAGAAGATCTCCTGGAGCGGGCTTCGCGTCCGTTTCCCGTCTCGGCCGGGGTCGGCGCGCACAGGTTTCACCTCCTCCCTGGCAAAGGGCTAGCTCAACTGGATGAGAGCTGAGAGTGTCCGTTTGAGTGCGCGGAGTCACTCTACGCGTGCTCCGACGTGGGCGAAATAAGAAATTTGGGGGATACTTAGCGCACCCGATCCGACTACCTGCGGTAGCCGGGAAAGTCCTCGTCCAGGCCGTTTTCGACGCCCTCGGCGCGGGCTTGTCGCAGGCCAAGCATCTCGGCGGCGAGTTGCTGGCTGCTCTCGAAGCGATTTCCGGGCCGTTCACGCGCCCGGCGTAACGAGCACGGTTTGAGCCTGCTGTACCCGCGGACAGAAACCGCGCGCCGCGACCGCAGTTCGTATGCTGGCTCTCCGGACAGGTCGGCGGCCAGTTCGCGGTCGACCACGATGGTGCCCGGCTTGGCCACGGAAGTGAGCCGTGCGGCGAGGTTGACCACCGAACCGTAGACGTCGCCGAACCGGCTCAGGATGCGTCCCGAGGCCATCCCGGCGCGGACCGACGGCAGTGCGGCGTCGGCTTCGACCCGCTCGTTCAGCGTCAGCGCGATCTCGGCGGCGTCGGCCGCGGTGTCGGTCACGAAGAGCACTTCGTCGCCGATCATCTTCACGATCCGGCCGTGGTGCTCGGCGATCACCTCGGAGGCGACCGTTTCGAAGGCGTCCAGGATGCTGTCGAGCTCGGCTTCGTCGATCCGCCTGGTCAACCGCGTGAAGCCGACCATGTCCACAAAACCGACGACCTGGCTGCGTGCTTCCAGGTCCTCGTCGGGCGAGGCCAGCGCCCGTCCGGCGTAGGCGGCGAGGTGGCGCCGCCAGACGAAGCTCTGCACGCGCTCCAGTTCGGGCAGCAGCCGGTCCACCAGCCGCGCGATCTGGCGTTCGTTCCGGCCCAGTTCCGGGTTTTCGGTGATCAGCTCCCACAGCATGTGGACCTGCCACTCGGCCAGCCGTGACAGGTGCTGGCCGAGCGCCCTGGTCACCGCGGTCTCCACGCGCGCGTCGACCAGTCCGGCCTTGATCAGGTTGTCCGCCGTGCGCATCGCTTCGACGTCGGCGTCGGTGAAGACGACCTCGTCGTCCTCGACGGTGGCGAAGCCGAGTGCGCGCCAGAGCCGCCGTGCCCGATCCTCCGGCACGCCCGCTTTCTCGACCACCTGCAGGCGGGTGTACTTGCGCCTGCCGCCGAGCAGCACCTTCTCCAGGCGCTGCTGCAGCTCGCCGGGATCACCCGCGTCCGTCGGCACCTCAGGTGGTGTGCACGATGAGCACGTCCACGCCCGACTTGCGTGCCACTTCCGACGGCACGGAGCCGAGAATCCGACCGGCCAGCGTGTTCAGCCCGCGGTTGCCGACCACCAGCAGGTCCGCCGAGCGCTCGGAAACCACCTTGCGCAGCGACTCGACCGGCTCGCCGACCAGTGCGACGGTCTCGATCTTCTCCGCGCCCGCCTTGGCCGCGCGGTCGCGGGCGGAGATCAGCGTGTCCTCGGCGGGGGCGGAGCCGACCACCTGGTATGCCTCGTCACGCAGCACGTCCTGGGCCTTTTCTACGTCGTGCTTGCTCGCGGGGTAGTAGGCGCAGGCGATCACCAAGGTGGCCCCGGCGTCCCCGGCGACCGCGGCCGCCCGGTCCACCGCGGCGAACGAAGAGTCGGAACCGTCCGTGCCGACGACCACGGTCTGGTAGGCGCTCATTCGTCTTCCTCCTGCGATCGGTGGGTGCTGAGACTAGGGCTTCTGACGGGCCTGCGCAGGTCGCTGACCCGGCGCCGGCTTGCGGGGGGCCGGTTGGGGAGTGGGCTTCGGCAGCTTCACCGTCGCCTCCGCTCCGGAGTCCCCGGCGGGCTGCGGCTTCTCCGGCGCGGTCGGCTGCTTCGGCTTCGGTGGCACCGCGGTGGCACCCCCGGTGTCCTGGTGCAGCACGGCTTCGGCCTCCGAAAGCACCTTGCGTGCGGCCTGCACCTGGCTGGCGATGTTCTCGCGGAGCTTGCGCAGAGCCTCCACGCGCTCGAGGCCGTGGTTGATCCGGCGGTTGGCTTCTTCGGTGGCTTCCCGGACCCGGCGGCGAGCCTCGTCGGCGGCCTCGGTGAGCCGCGCGTTCGCCTCGTTCGTCGAATCCTGCTTGCGCTTGTTGGCGTCCTGGATGGATTCGCGCTGGCGGCGTTCGATGTCCGCCTTCGCCGCGGCTTCCTCCTCGGCCACCTTCGCGCGGATCTTCGCCGCTTCTTCGGTCGCCTCGCGCAGCCGCCGCTCGGCCTCCGCCTTGCTGGTCGCCTCCTGCTCGGCGAGGGTCCGCATGGCCTCGGTCCGGCGCGCCGCCATGGCGATCTCGAAGTCTTCCTCGACCTGAGTACGCCGCTGCTCGGCTTCGCTGTCGAGGCGGTCGCGCTCTTCCTTCGCCGCCTGCGTGATCTTCTCCGCCTCGGCCCGCGCCGTCTCGAGCACGTTGCGGTGCTCGGCTTCCATCTCCTCGCGGCGCTCGTCGAGCTGCTTCAGGCGCACCTCGTGCTCGGCACGCAGCGCGGCCGCGTCCGACTCACCCTTGGCCCTGATGTGCGCGGCCTCGGCTTCGGCGCGGGCCTGCGTGTCCGACGCTTCGTCCTGCGCCAGGCGCAGCATGCGCTGCAGCCGCTCGGAAAGGCCTTCGAGGGTGGTGGGCGGCAGCGACAGCCGTTCGACCTGACCACGCAGTTCGGCGATCTCGCTGCGCGCGAGCTCCAGCTGGCGGGCCAGATCACCGGCCTGCGAAATCGCCGCGTCGCGGTCTGAGGTGAGCATTTTGAGCTCGCCGTCGAGCCGTTCGAGGTGGTCGTCGACCTGGGCGCGGTGGTAGCCCCGCTTCTCCAGGTCGAAACCGGCTCCCAGTGGGACGAGTTCCCTGTCGTCGCCAAGACTCATTGGTCCACCCTAGCCCGCGGCGTCACACACCTCTGAAGGTGTTTATCGCAGTTAGGTGCTTCGCCCGCAGTTCATGATCACGAACGCCCAGTCCCTCTTCCGGGGCCAGGCACAGGACGCCCACCTTGCCCTGGTGAGCGTTGCGGTGCACATCGAGTGCGGCCTGCCCGGTCTCGGCGAGCGGATAGGTCTTGGACAGCGTCGGGTGGATCAGTCCCTTCGCGATCAACCGGTTCGCCTCGTACGACTCGCGGTAGTTCGCGAAGTGGGAACCGATGATCCGCTTGAGGTTCATCCAGAGGTAGCGGTTGTCGAACTGGTGCAGGTAACCGGAGGTGGAGGCGCAGGTGACGATCGTGCCGCCCTTGCGCGCGGCGTAGACCGAGGCGCCGAAGGTCTCGCGGCCGGGGTGCTCGAAGACGATGTCCGGGTCCTCGCCACCGGTCAGCTCACGGATCTTCGCGCCGAACCGCTGCCATTCCTTGGGGTCCTGCTCGTGCTCGTTCTTCCAGAACTTGTAGCCCTCGGCGTTCCGGTCGATGACCAGCTCGGCGCCCATCTTCCGGCAGATCTCCGCCTTTTCCGGGCTGGAGACCACGCAGACCGGGATGGCGCCGCCGTTGAGCGCGAACTGGGTGGCGTACGAGCCGAGCCCGCCGGAAGCGCCCCAGATCAGCACCACGTCGCCCTGCTTCATGTCGGCGCCGTTGCGCGAGACCAGCTGGCGGTAGGCGGTCGAGTTGACCAGCCCCGGCGAAGCGGCCTCTTCCCAGGTCAGGTGGCCCGGCTTCGGCATCAGCTGGTTCGCCTTCACCAGCGCGATCTCGGCGAGCCCGCCGAAGTTCGTCTCGAAGCCCCAGATGCGCTGCTCCGAGTCGAGCATCGTGTCGTTGTGCCCGTCCGGGCTCTCCAGCTCGACGTTCAGGCAGTGCGCCACCACCTCGTCGCCGGGCTTCCAGGTGTGCACACCTGGCCCGGTGCGCAGCACCACGCCGGACAGGTCGGAGCCGACCACGTGGTAGGGCAGGTCGTGGCGCTTGGCCAGCGGCGAGAGCTTGCCGTAGCGCCGCAGGAACTTGAACGTCGGGATCGGCTCGAAGATCGAGGTCCAGACGGTGTTGTAGTTGATCGCGCTGGCCATCACCGCGACCAGCGCCTCGCCCGGCCCCAGCTCGGGCGTGGCGACCTCGTCGAGGTGCAGCGACTTGCGCGGGTCCTTGTCGCGGCTGGCGAGGCCCTCGAACATGTCGACCTCGTCGGCGTGCACCGTCATGCCCCGGTAGCTCTCGGGCACCGCGATCGACGCCACCTCGCCGGGCTCACCGGACAGCACAGCCTGGGTGATCTGCTGGATCTCGCTCATCGAACCTCCGTGGGTCGGCGCGGTTCGCTAGAAACTACTGGCGAGTAACGCCGGGCTCAACCCGGAAGAGACGTCGACCACGCCGAAGTCCCCCGACGGGCGTAGCTCCTACACGCGTTCGTGACCCGCAGATGTTTGACCGGCTGGCCAACCAAGGCGCACCATCGAGGGTGAACCGCGAAACACACGGTTCTCCTGGCAAACGGAGGTGATCTCGGTGCGCGAGATGTCGACGAGCCCGTGGACCCGTCCGCACGACTGGGCGGAGGTCGTGCTCGGGGTGGTGGCGGTGCTGACGCCGCTGTGGATGGAGACCGAAACCGCGGCCATGTGGACGCTCATCGTGCTGGGTGCACTGGTGGCCATCGACGGCCTGGTCTCGCTGGCCATGCCCGGCCTGGTCTATGGCGAGGGCATCCAGATCGTGCTGGGTGCGCTGCTGTTCATTTCGCCATGGGTGATCGGTTACTCGGACATGATGGGCGCCGCCTGGTCCTCGTGGATCATCGGTGGCCTGACCATGATCGCCGGCGCGACCGCGCTGCCGGTGGCCAACGCCGCCCACGACCGCACGGCCGGGCAGCACTGACAATTCGCCTGTGCCGGGCCTTGCCGCGTTACGGTGAGGCCCGGCGCACGCGGAAGGGGTGGGTTCGGTGGCACGGGGTAGTACCGGTGAGGATCCTTCGGCGAAGGAGCGCATCCTCACCGCTGCCGAGGAACTTTTTGCGGAGTCCGGCTTCGAAGCCACCCCGACTTCCCGGATCGCCGAACGGGCGGGTGTGCCGAAAGGCCTGGTGCACTACTACTTCAAGCGCAAGACGGATCTGCTGAGCGCGCTGGTCGAGCGCCTGCCCGACGAGCACGTGGAGCCGTCAAGGGTGGTGGTCCCCGGTGATCTCGCGGAGAGCCTGCGCCGCCTGGTCTCGGAGCTGGACCAGCGACTCGGCGCCTCGCAGGTGCTCTCCCACCTGCTGTGGCGTGAAGCGGACACGCACCACGCCGTGCGCGACGCGCTCCAGGATCGATTCAAGGTGCTGGTCCGCCAGGTCGAGGCGGTCATCCTGGCGGTCGGCGTCGGTGGCCTCGCGATGACCGACGTGGAGAGCGCGGCCGGCCTGCTCGCACTGGCGTTGAGCTACCGGCATTCGGTCGCACGGCACGCCGAGAACGCACAGCCGGAGCTGGAACGGGAACTCAACTTCATCGCCAGGGCGCTGACCATCCGGGCGGCGCCGGCGACGTGATCGGCGCCGTCAGTCCTCGGTCTTGGCGGGCTCGACGAGTTCGATCAGCACGCCGCCCGCGTCCTTCGGGTGCACGAAGTTCACCCGGGAGCCGGCCGTGCCCGGACGCGGCGTGTCGTAGATGACCCGGAGCCCCTTCGCCTTGAGCGCGGCCATCGCTTCTTCCACATTGGACACCCGGCAGGCGAGCTGCTGGAGCCCGGGACCGCGGTTGTCGATGAACTTGGCGATGGTCGAATCGGGGTACAGCGGCGCGAGCAGCTGGATGGCGGGTCCGTCGTGGTCGCCGGGCGCGTGCAGCATCGCCTCACGGACACCCTGGTCGTGGTTGGTCTCGGTGTGGGTCGCCTCGAGGCCGAAGGTTTCCGCGTAGAAGGCGATCGCCGCGTCGAGGTCGGCGACCGCGATGCCGACGTGATCGATCGTCGTGACGAACGGCTTCAGCGCTTCATTCATGAGAAGCGACAATAGGTCCTGTTCGCGGAAACTGCGTCGTGCGTCAGCTCACACTGACTCATTCAAGAAGCCACACCGCCCGGTATGGTCGAACGGACCGCCGTCGTTCGCCGTTGGAGGCTGCACATGTCCGGAACACAGTCCAGCTCGGTCATCCTGGGCGCGGCAAGGACCCCGATCGGCAGGCTGCTCGGTTCGCTGAAGGACTACTCCGGTGCGCAACTCGGCGGAATCGCGATCAAGGCGGCCCTCGAGCGCGCCGGCGTTTCACCCGATGCGGTGCAGTACACGATCATGGGCCAGGTGCTCACCGCCGGCGCCGGCCAGATCCCGGCGCGGCAGGCCGCCGTGGCCGCCGGCATTCCGATGGACGTGCCCGCGCTGACGATCAACAAGGTGTGCCTCTCCGGCCTCGACGCCATCGCGCTGGCCGACCAGCTCATCCGGGCCGGCGAATTCGACCTGGTGGTGGCCGGTGGCCAGGAGTCCATGACCCAGTCGCCGCACCTGCTGCCCAAGTCACGCTCCGGCTTCAAGTACGGCGACACCAACCTGGTCGACCACATGGCGCACGACGGTCTTTTCTGCGCCTTCGACCAGGTCGCCATGGGTTCGTCGACGGAGAAGTACAACGAGCGCTACGGCCTGACCCGCGAGGAGCAGGACGAGTTCTCCGCGCGCTCGCACCAGCGGGCCGCCGCCGCGATCGAAGCCGGCCGCTTCGCCGAGGAGATCGCGCCGATCGAGATCCCGCAGCGCAAGAAGGACCCCATCGTCTTCGACACCGACGAGGGCGTGCGCGCCGACACCACCACCGACGGCCTCGCCAAGCTCCGCCCGGCCTTCGCCGCCGACGGCACCATCACCGCCGGCTCCGCCTCCCAGATCTCCGACGGTGCCGCGGCCGTGGTGGTGGCCAGCCGCGCCAAGGCGGAGGAACTCGGTCTCACGCCGCTCGCCGAGATCGGCGCGCACGGTGTGGTCGCCGGTCCGGACGCGAGCCTGCACGAGCAGCCGTCCAACGCGATCAAGGCCGCGCTGGCCAAGGCCAAGCTCGACGTCGGCGCCCTCGACCTCGTCGAGATCAACGAAGCCTTCGCCGCCGTGGGCCTGGTCTCGGCGAGGAAGCTCGGCCTCGACCACGACAAGGTCAACGTCGACGGCGGCGCCATCGCGCTCGGCCACCCGATCGGCGCCTCCGGCGCCCGGCTGGTCGTGCACCTGGTGCACGAGCTGCGCCGCCGTGGTGGCGGGCTCGGTGCCGCCGCCCTGTGCGGTGGCGGCGGCCAGGGTGACGCGCTGCTGCTCTCGGTGCCCAAGGCCTGAGTTGCCCGTCCAGGTCGACGTCGGCGAACTGGTCGCACGCGCCGCGGATGGGGTCCCCCGCGCCATCGCGAGACTGATCTCGCTGGTGGAGGACGCCCATCCGCAGCTGCGCGAGGTCGCGGCCGCGCTGACCCCGCACACCGGCCGGGCCCGGCTGGTCGGCCTCACCGGCCCGCCGGGGGTCGGCAAGTCGACTTCCACCTCGATGCTGATCACCGCCCTGCGCGCGGCGGGCAAGCGTGTCGGTGTGCTGGCGATCGATCCCTCCTCTCCGTTTTCCGGTGGTGCCCTGCTCGGTGACCGGGTGCGGATGAGCGACCACGCCACCGACTCCGGTGTGTTCATCCGCTCCATGGCCACCCGGGGCCATCTCGGTGGCCTCGCCTGGGCCACCCCGCAGGCGGTCCGCGTGCTCGACGCCGCGGGCTTCGACGTCGTGCTGATCGAGACCGTCGGCGTTGGACAGTCCGAAGTGGACGTCGTCCGGCTGGCCGACACCACCGTGGTGCTGCTGGCCCCCGGCATGGGGGACGGCATCCAGGCGGCGAAGGCCGGCGTGCTCGAGATCGCGGACGTTTTTGTGGTGAACAAAGCGGACCGCGAAGGCGCCGACGCGACCGTGCGCGAGCTCAAGCAGATGATCGCGATGGGCCGCCGCGAGATGCGCGGCCCCAGCTGGCGGCAGCCCATCGTGCGCACCGTCGCCTCCCGCGACGAAGGCGCCGAGGACGTACTCAAGGCACTCGACGAGCATCACGACTGGCTGACAGCCGAGGGCGAACTCGACCGCCGCCGCTCCGCCCGCGCCGCCGGCGAGATCGAAGCGATCGCACTGCAGCGCCTACGGTCCGAGCTGGCCGACCTGCGCGGCGGCGACCGGCTCGCCGAGCTGGCCGACGCCGTCGCCGGCCGCGAACTGGACCCCTACGCCGCGGCCGAGCGCCTGATCGACGATCTCCGCACCTGACACCTCAGAACCTGATCTCCGTCCTTTCCGCCTCCGGCTCGGCGAAGGCAAGCAACCGCCGCCCCTCGTCGGCGAGTTCGTGACGATCCTTTGTGGACATATCCGCGAACGGTTCGATCACCAATACCGCCACGTTCTTCTCCTTGGCGATCCGCCACGTCCCGGCGACCCGGCCGTCGATCAGGAACGCGCACTTGCCCGCCACCACCAGTTCACGGTGCTCATCCGGCAGCACCCGACGCCGGTCGGCGTGGGCGAGCAACAGGTTGTCGAACTCCGGTAGAAACCTCGGCGGTGCCGGAACTCCGGCACCGGGGCGAGGCGCCTCCGGTAGGTCGAACAGCTCGGTACCGCCCTCGTCGACAAAAGTGACCAGCCCTGGCCGCAACCGATCCACCACTTCACGCAGCCGGGTCAATCCCGACCATGCCTGCATGTCCGCGACACTCGCCGGCCCGAATGCCGCCAGGTAGCGCCGGAGCAGGTCATCCGCCGCCGTCGCGGTACCCAGTTCCCGTCCCAGCCACAGGTCGGCGGGCACGCAGGTCGTCCGCCCACTCCGGCCCCACAGCCCACGCGGCGGCACCTGCACCAGCGGCAGCGAGCCACGGACGGCGAAGGCCAGTGCCTCCGGCTCCCGGCCGGGCCACTTCGCGGCGAGCAGCCTGCCGAGATCCGCGGGCGTTCGCGGGCTTTCCGCCATCAGTTCACGTGCCGCCCGCGCCACCTCGGCGAGGTCCAAGCCACGCAGCCAGCCGCTGAACGGCGAACTCGTGGCCAGGTCGCGGTCCATGATCGGCTGGACCACGGGCCGCAGCGCCAGGCAGTCGTCGGCGGTGACCAGATGGATCGTTCCGCGCATCAGGAGCACTCGCACCGCCTGCCGGTCGACCAGCAGCTGCGACAGCTCCTCCGGCCGGAACCCGGCCAGTCTCGTCCACAGCCCGAAGTACGGCGATTTCGGTCGCTGCGCCTGCATGCCGACCAGATGCCGGAGCGTCGCCGCGACCGACATCGAGCTCCTGGCGAGCAGGTGCTGACGAGCCAGCGTCGCCCGGTTCAGCGCGGCCAGGCTCAGCTCTTCACGTCCCATCGGCGTTCTTTCCAGCGGGGCTCGGCTCATCGTCGTCATAAGCCGAAGCTAGGACTTATCGCGGAACACTGGTTTCCTCAATTACCTCCGTTCTGGTTCAGCCGAGCGCGTCGGCCGAGCTTCGCAGGATTCGGCCGGCGTCCGCGGTCAACGGAGCGCCATGACCGAAGCACGCCACCTCGACGTCCAAGGCGGCCAGCTCCCGGAACGAGCGGTGCACCCGTTCCGCATCCAGGTTGAACACACCGGGAATCACTTTCCCTTCGCGCTCGGCGATCGTGTCCCCGGTGAAGAGCACGCCCCGCCGGGGCAGGTAGAGGGCGATGCTGCCGTCCGTGTGCCCGGGAATGGAAAGCACCCGCGTGCCACCACCGAATTCGAGCACGTCGTTGTGCTCGACCTCCTGGTCCACCGGCGACGGCGGACCGACGAGCTGCCCGCTCGCCACCTGTTCGTACAGCGGTCGTTCCCAGTCGGCGAGTCGCGGCTCGGGCGGCGGTATCTCGCCGCGGATCACCGGTGCGTCCAGCCGGTGCGCGATCACCGGAGCGTCTGCCCATTCCCGGAGCTCGGCGGCCGCTCCGGCGTGGTCTTCGTGAAAGTGGGTGAGCACGATGCGAGCCAGGTTCTCCCGGTCGAGCCCGAGTCCCCTGATCGCCTCGGCGATCTTCGTTCCGTCACCGGCCCAGCCGGTGTCCACCAGCGTCAGTTCGTCGGCATCCCGCCACAGGTACGCCTGGCCGACCGCGAACCGGAGCAGGTGCAGGTCCGGGACGACCTCGATCATCTCCATGCCGCCGACCCTAGGCAGCGTTCCCGGCGCCGGCGGGCGAGTTCGCCGACAGCGCAGCTATCGGCTCATCGCCCGGACGGCCAGGTCGACCACCGCGTCCGCGTGCTGGGTGGTCACCGGGGCGGTCTGCAGCAGCCAGCGATGGTAGAGCGGCCCGTATAGCAGCTCCACCGCCACGTCCAGGTCAAGATCGGCGTCGATTTCACCGTTGCGCTGCGCACTGCGCAGCCTTTCCTTGGTGGCGTCCAGTGCGGGACCGAGCATCTTCTCCCGCCAGTGGCCCGCCAGGTTCTCGTCGTACTGGATTTCGATCGCCAGTGCCCGGAACGAAATATCGAACCTCGGACTGGCCAGTTCTTCCGCGGTGGCCCGCAGAACCTGTTTCAGATCTTCTCGCAGGTCGCCGGTGTCGAGCACACTGAACCCCTGCTGCCCTTCCGTCAGGTCGAGCAGCGCATCGAAGATCACCGCCGCCTTCGACGGCCACCAGCGGTAGATCGTCTGCTTGCCGACGCCGGCCCGCGCGGCGATCCCTTCGATCGAGGTCTTCGCGTATCCGCTCTCGGTCACCAGTTCCATCGCGGCGGACAGGATCGCCTTCCGCGAACGTTCACTGCGGCGCGTGGGATCCGGGCCCCGTGCCTCGCTCATGACATCACTCTAGCACGCGACGAACCGATACGTCTCGTCTTGACAGCTCCGAATTCCTCCGTCATGCTGATCGGGCAACGAGACGTCTCGTCTCGTGAAGAAGAGGAGAAGAACATGACTCGAGCGGATTCACCACGCGTCTGGTTCATCACGGGTGCTGGCCGGGGCTTCGGCCGTGAGTTCGTGCTGGCCGCCCTCGCGGCCGGGGACAAGGTCGTCGGCACGGCGCGTCGGCCGTCCGCGCTGGACGACCTGGTCGAAGAGCACCGGGAACGGCTCGTCGTACTGCCGCTCGACGTCGACGACCGGACGGCGGTCTTCGACGTGGTGGGCAAGGCGATCGCGGCGTTCGGCAGGCTCGACGTCGTGGTCAACAACGCGGGCTACGGCCTGCTCGGCGCGGTCGAGGAGATCACCGAAGAGGAGGCCCGCGCGCAGCTGGACACCAACTTCTTCGGTGCGCTCTGGGTGACTCAGGCCGTGCTTCCGCAACTGCGTGCCCAGGGCTCGGGGCACATCGTGCAGATCTCCAGTGTCGGTGGGGTGGCCACCTTCGGCACCGCGGGTCTGTACGCGGCGAGCAAGTTCGCGCTGGAGGGAATGAGCGAGGCGCTGGCCCACGAGGTCGGCCGGTTCGGCATCAAGGTCACTTTGGTCGAACCGGGCGGCTACGCCACCGACTGGGGCGGCTCCAGCATGAAGATCGCCGTCGCCAATCCCGCGTATGACGTCGTGCGCGAGGAGTTGGCGGCCGATCACGGCGACTTCGTGGAAGGCGATCCGGCCGAGGTCGCGGCGGCGGTGCTGAAGGTGGTCGGCACTGAGGAACCGCCGCTGCGGCTGCTGGTGGGTGAGGCGATCTTCGACGGCATGGTGGCGGCCGTAGAGCAGAAGATCGACGGCTGGCGGAAAGCGAGGGCGTTGTGAACAGGTGAAAGGTCAGCTTCCCGATGACGATGACCACCTGACGCCGGCGTCTCGGAGAGTGGCCATCAGGGCGTCGATGGCCGGAGTGAAGGCATGGTCGGCCGGCGCGGCATAGCCGACGACTATGCCCTGCGGATGAGGGCCAGGGGAGATCCAGGTGTTGCGGAGTGTCTCGAGTGCGAGCGAATGCCGTCGTGCGTGGTCGAGCACTGCCGCTTCATCCGGCCCGGCAGCGGGCAGCGGGACGAGCAGGTGCAGTCCCGCGGAGATCCCCGATGGTCGCAGCGGCCGTGGCAGCAGGGACAGCAGCCGGTCCCGGCGGTTGCGGTAGACCGTGCGGCGACGGCGCACGTGCTGGTCGTACTTGCCGGATTCGAGCATCTCGGCGAGAACGTGCTGGCCGAGCGCCGGCGGACGTGAACCGCGGTCGGCCATTGCGGCCCGGACGGGTTCCACCAGGGCGCGGGGGAGCACGAGCCAGCCCAGGCGCAGCGCGGGCGCCAGGGTCTTGCTCGCCGTGCCCGCGTAGATGAAGCGCTCGGGAGCGAGCGACTGCAGGGCGCCCACCGGTTCCCGGTCGAACCGGAACTCGCCGTCGTAGTCGTCCTCGACGGCGAATGCTCCCGAATTCGTCACCCACCTGGCGAGTTCGGCCCGGCGCTCGGGGGCGAGAGTCACCCCCAACGGGAACTGGTGGGCGGGCGTCACCACGGCAACCGGACTGTCCAATTCGGACACCCGGAGGCCGGCCCCGTCCACCGGTACGCCGGCGATGCGCTGCCCCGCGGCCGCGGCCAGGTTGCGGAAGCGGTGCAGGGACGGATCCTCGAAGGCCATCTCGTGCACGCCCTGGTGGTGCAGGGCCGCGGCGAGTACGGAGATGGCCTGTGCGAAGCCCCCGCACACGAGGATCCGGTCCGGGTCGGTCACCACGCCCCGGCTGCGGGCGAGGTATCTGGCGAGTGCGGTGCGCAGCGCGGGCGCACCAAGGTCGTCGGTGTATCCGAACACGTCGGGAGGTGCCTGCTGCAGCACCTTCCGCGTGGCCGCCAGCCATTCCGCGCGTGGGAAGGCGGCCAGGTCCGGCCGGCCGGGCAGCAGGCTCCAGCGGGCGTCAGCTGGTTCCTCGCTGCCCGGTCGCGGCCGCGCCGGTGCTGCCTGCGGGGCGGCGATCGCGGCCACCCTGGTCGGCGCTCCCTGGGTGGTGCGCAGGTAGCCCTCGGCCGCGAGCTGGTTGTAGGCCTTCGTGACGGTGCCCCTGGCGACACCGAGGTCTTCGGCCAGTGCGCGAGTCGAAGGCAGGGCGGTGCCGGTCTCGAGCCTGCCGGACCGGATCGCCCGCCGGATCGCTTCGGCCAGTCCGCGCTGGCCGGAGCCCGGCTGCCAGTCGAGGTGAACGTCCCGGGAACTGGACCACAAAACTGCCATGAAACTGGACCATAGCCGTGAACCAGTCGCCGGTAGCGTGGCGATCGTGACGAAGCGAATCCAACTGTCCGCCGACCCCACCCTCTACAAATCGCTGCTGGCGCTGCACACCGAAGTGGAAAAAGCGGCCGCGAACGCGGGACTGGACCAGAAGCTGATCGAGCTGGTCAAGATCCGTGGTTCGCAGCTGAACGGCTGTGCTTACTGCTTGGACAAGCACAGCCGCGATGCCCGCGAACTGGGTGAGGACGAACGACGCATCTACCTGCTGGGCGCCTGGTGGGAGACCGAGCTTTACACCGAGCAGGAGCGGGCGGCGCTCGCGCTGACCGACGCGATGACCAAGCTGTCCGAGCGCCAGGACGTGCCCGACGACGTGTACGAACAGGCGACCAAGGTGCTGACCGAGGACCAGTACCGCGCGGTGTGCTGGGCAGTGGTAATGATCAACGCCTGGAATCGGCTCGGCGTCACCAGCCACAAGGCCCTGCCCCGATGACGGCGGTGAAGCTCCGGGAACTGCACGTCCCGGGGAGTCCGCTGGTGCTGCCGAACGCGTGGGATGCCGACAGTGCCCGCCTGGTCGTGGAGGCGGGATTCCCGGTGGTGGCGACCAGTTCCGCGGCGATCGCGGAGTCGCTTGGTCACGCGGATGGCCAAGGGGCTCCGATCGCGGAGATGTTCGCGGCGGCGGCCAGGATCACGCGAGTGGTCGACGTGCCGGTCACCGTGGACGCCGAGTCCGGGTATGGACTCGGCGCCGCCGAGTTGGCCGGGCGGTTGCTGGAGATCGGGGTGGTGGGCTGCAATCTCGAAGACACTGTGCCTGGGCATGGTGTCCGGCCGATCGGGGAGCAGGCCGAATTGCTCGGATCGCTTCGTGCGGCCGCCGGTGATGGACTGGTGATCAACGCCCGGGTGGATGTGTTCCTCGGGGCGGAGAACGAGAAGGCCGTGCTCGACGAGGCCGTCGAGCGGGCGAGGGCGTACCTCGACGCGGGGGCGGACTGCGTGTACCCGATTCTCGTGCGGTCACCCGAGGTGTTGCGGGAGTTCGTGGCCGCGGTGAGCCCGGCGGCGGTGAATGCCACGTTGTGGCCGGGCGGACCGCGGCGTGCGGAGCTGGCGGAACTGGGGGTGGCGCGGATCTCGCTGGGAGCCGGGCTTTGGCGGGCTGCCCGCGTCTGGCTGGCGGAACGGCTCGCCGACCTCGGCTGACTCGGCGGCGGGACCGTCCGCAACCGTCTACTGTGGACGGTCCGCCGCAGGGTCAGGTCAGCACTGCTGCTTGTAGAAGTACTGCTGGTTGGCGTCCATGTTGTCCTTGGTGATGGAGTGCAGGGCGGCGGTGATGTTGCGCTGCACCGGCTTGCCCTCCAGCGCGGCGACGGCCTGCTGCACGCCCTGCTGGCCGATCGAGGCCGGGTCCTGTGCGATCAGGCCCTGGTACTCACCCTTGCGCAGGCCTTCGACCTCGGACGGGCTGGCGTCGAAGCCGACCAGGTTGACTTGGCCGATCTTGCCGGCGTTGCGCAGGCCGGTGGCGGCGCCCTCACCGGTGTTCAGGTTGGTCGCGAAGATGCCGACCAGGTCCGGAGTGGAAGCGAGCGCCGCGGTCACCTTCGAGGCGGCTTGGTCCGGCTCGTTCTGGGTGAACTGCACGCCGGCGGACTTGAGGTTCGGGAAGTTTTTCAGCTCGTCCTCGAAGCCCTTGGCCCTGGCGTTGGTGGTGGAGGTGCCCGCGATGGTGTCGAGCACCAGCACCGAGCCCGGCTTGTCGCCGACCAGCTTGGCCAGGGTCTGAGCGGCGAGCTTGCCGCCCTCGGCGTTGTTCGAGGAGATCGACGAGACGGCTACGCCGGTGTCCTTGAGCGCGGTGTCCACCTCGACGATCTTGGTGCCGCGGTTCTTCACCTGCTGGATCGGGGCGAGCATCGCGGTGTCGTCGGTGGGCGCGATCAGCAACCCGGCCGGCGGGGCGGAGCCGAGAGCGTTGACCTTCTCGGTCTGCATCGCGGCGTCGAACTTCTGCGGGGCGGAGGTGTTCAGCTCGTAGCCGAGCTTCTTCGCTTCCGCCTCGGCGCCGCACTGCATCGAGATGTAGAACGGCTCGGCCTGCACGCCGGGGATCAGGGTCAGCTTCTTGTTGTTCTGCGCGGGCTGGCCACCGGCGTCATTGCTCTGGCCGACCTGTCCCGAGCCGCCGCAGGCGGTCACCAGTGCGGCGATGGCGAGCGCCGAACCGGCGGCGACGAACGTCTTGCGGTTGAACTTCATGGGTGCACCTCTTTGTGCTGTTGCGGGGAACCGGGATCAGCGGCTGTTGCGCAGCCGACGGCGTCGCTGGTCGAACCAGACCGCCGCGATCAGCACCGCGCCGACCGCGATCATCTGCCAGAAGTCGGGAACCTGGGTGATGTTGAAGCCCTTCTTCAGCACCGCCGGGATGAACACCCCGATCACCGTGCCGAGCACCGAGCCGATGCCGCCGAAGAGGCTGGTCCCGCCCATCACCGTGGCGGCGATGGCGTTGAGGTTGTCGGTGGTGTGCGCGGAGATCGTGGTCGAGGCGTAGTACGCCAGCGACATGAAGCCCGCGACGCCCGCCAGGAAACCGGTGAGCGTGTACACCTTCAGCAGGTGCGCTGTCACCCCGATGCCGGAGCGCCGCGCCGCCTCGGCGTTGGAGCCGACCGCGTAGGTGTAGCGGCCGAACTTGGTGGTGTGCAGCAGCCACGCGCCGATCAGCGTGATCACCGCCGCCACCAGCACCAGGTTCGGGATGCCGAACCAGGTGCCGTAGCCGAGGGTGTTGTTGAGCGCGGTCGGCACGCTGCGCACGTCCGAACCGTTGTTGAGCAGGTACGCCGCGCCGAGGGCGGCGCCCATGGTGCCGAGCGTGACGATCAGCGGCGGGATCTTGGCCACCGCGATCAGCAGACCGTTGATCAGGCCCCACACCGTGCCCGCCACCACGCCGGTGAGCAGGCCCGCCGAGATCACCCCCCAGCCGGCGTTGGTCGCCGTGCCACCGGGGCTGAGCGCCTCCATGGTCTTCGCGGACACCATGCCGGCGAAGATCAGCACCGAGCCCACCGACAGGTCGATGCCCGAGGTGATGATCACGAAGGTCATGCCGACCGACAGCACCAGCAGCACCGCGGTTTCGATGAGCAGGGTCTGGAAGGTGAACACCGTGGCGAACTCGCCGGGCGCGGCGATGGTGAACACCACGCACAGGGCTAGCAGCACCAGCGCGATCCAGAAGGTGTTCGCCGAAACCAGGCGGGCGCCCACCGAGCGCTTGGCGAAGCCGCCAGTTCCGTCCACATCGGACTGAACGGTGGACTTGGCGGGGTCTGTCGTCATGCTCACGCCGCCTCCTCTTGCGTCAGGGCACCGGTCATCGCGGCGACGAGGTCTTCGAGCTTGGTGTCCGCGCCCTGGAACCGGGCGACCCGCTTGCCCAGTCGCAGCACCTCGACGCGGTCGGCCACCGACAGCACCTCGGGCATGTTGTGGCTGATCAACACCACGGCGATGCCCTGGTCGCGCACCTTCTTGATCACGTCGAGCACGCGTTCGCGCTGCACCACGCCGAGTGCGGCGGTCGGCTCGTCCATGAACACGACCTTGCTGGCCCACACCACCGAACGCACCACCGCCACGCTCTGGCGCTGCCCGCCGGACAGGGCGGCGATCGGCACCTCGGTGCTCTGCAGGTTCACGCCGAGCCGCTGGAAGTGTTCGACCGCTTGGCGTCGCATCTCAGCCTTGTCGATCATGCCGAGTTTGCCGAGCAGGCCCTTGCGGTGGATTTCCCGGCCCAGGAACAGATTCGCCGCCGGGTCGAGTTCGGGGGCGACCGCGAGGTCCTGGTACACGGTCTCGATGCCGAGCCGCCGGGCGGTGGTGGGGGAGTCCAGGGTGACTTCCTCGCCGCCCAGCACGATCTTGCCCGAGGTGGGCTGTTCAGCCCCGGACAGGCATTTCACCAGGGTGGACTTGCCCGCGCCGTTGTCGCCGATCAGGGCGGTGACCTCACCGGCGCGGGCCTGGAACGAGGCACCGCGCAGGGCTTCGACCGAGCCGTAGCGCTTGACCAGGTCCTGGGCGTCGAGCAGGAGTTCGCTCATGTTCAGGCCCTCCTTTCCGGGGCCGGCGGTCGGCAGCGGATGAGAGTCACATCCCCCGACAACTCGGTGGCGCCGGCGCCGTGGGGCACCACCAGGGTTTCGCCCTTGCGCAGCGCCAGTTCGTCGCCCCGCTCGGTGCGCAACGTCCCCGCACCGTCCATCACCACCAGCACCGCGAACGACGGGTCCAGTGCCAGCGGGGTGCTGGGGCGGAGCTGGTCGGCGCGGAAGAACTCGCCGGAGCCGTCGGCGAGCAGGTCCACAGTGGACCCTTCGGCGCCGGCGGTGCGGCGGATGATGGTCTCGAGGCGGTCGGGGTCCCAGCCGGAGGTGTCCAGGGTTTCCAGCGCGGTGTCGAAACCGATGCCGAGGTGGCCCTTTTCCGGGCTGGCGAGGAAGTCGCGCCATTCGATGGTCAGCGAGAAGTCGGTCGGCTGCTGGAGCTCGACCACAAAAACGCCCTCACCGATCGCGTGTGGCAGCCCAGCGGGGATGTAGACCGTGTCCCCGGCGGTGACCGGCACGCTGTTCAGCGCGCCGAGCATGGACGGGGTGTCCTGCTCGCGCACCCATTCGTCGATGGTCTGCCTGCTCAGCGTCTCGCGGAAGCCGGGGTACACGCGCGGGTCGTCGCCGTAGGTGCCGACCACGATCCACGCCTCGGTTTTGCCGAAGTGCGAGTCGAAGTGCTTCTGGGCGAACGCGTCGGTCGGGTGGAAGTGCACCGGGAGACGCTGACCGGCGTCGAGCAGCTTCACCAGCAGGCCGGTCGAATCGGAGAACGCCTCGACGTGCTTCGCGCCGAGCCAGCCGGTGGGGTCGGCGCGGACGGCGTCGCGCAGCCAGCGACCGTCGTCGAGCTTGGTCAGGCCGTTGGTGTCCTGGCCGTACATCGTGGTGGTGGAGCCGACCCAGTCCTCCGGGCCGAAATCGCTCGCGGAGGCGGAGAGCCCGCGCAGCTCCGCGATGGCGTCGCCACCACGGTAGAACTGCGGCGGCTGGTTCGCGGGGAGCCGGAGCGGAGCGTAGGCGCTCATCGAGGTGCCACCTCGCCGGAACCGCGGGCTACAAGACGCACGGGGAGAACTACCTTTCTTGGGGTGGACTGGTCGCCCTGCACCCGGGCGAACAGCAGGTTGGCCGCGGCCTCGCCGAGCGCGCTGACGTCGTGGGCGATCACGCTGACCGGCGGGTCGAGCAGGTCGGCGAGCTCGAAGTCGTCGAAGCCGACCAGCGCGGGCCGGTTCGGGCTGTGCGCCAGTGCGCGCAGCAGGTGCACGGTGACGCGGTTGTTGCCGGCGACCACCGCGGTGGCCGGTTCGGGACCGGCGAGCAGGGCGCGGATCGCCTCGCCGACGCTCTCCTCGGTCGGCTTGCGCATGATCACCAGGCGCTCGTCGTAGCGGATGCCCGCGCGGGCGCAGCCTTCACGGAAGCCGCGCAGGCGCTCGCTGGCGGTATAGATGCCGGCGCTGTCGGCGAGGAAGGCGATGCGACGGTGACCGTGCGCGGCGAGGTGCGTGACCGCTTCGACGGTGCCGCCGATGTTGTCCACCAGCACCGTGTCGGCCACGATGTCGCCGGCCGGGCGGTCGATGAACACCACCGGCGTGCCTGCCCGCATTTCGGGCACGAGATACCCGTGCTGCATGCCGGCGGGCACGATCAGCAGCCCGTCCACCCGTCGCGAGCAGAATTCGAGCGCCAGCTCGCGTTCCCGTTCGCGGTTCTCCTCGGACGAACCGGTCAGCACCTGCCGTTCGTAGGAGCCGGCGATCCGCTCCACGGCGCGGTTGAGTTCGGAGTAGAAGGGGTTTCCGACGTCCTCGACGATCAGGCCGATGGTGCCCGTGGTCGAGCCGCGGCGGAGGTTGCGCGCGCCGAGATTGCGCCGGAAGCCGAGTTGCTCGATGGCGGCCATGACCCGCTCGGCGGTGTCGGGGTGAACCGCCGGCTCGTCGTTCACCACTCGCGACACGGTCTTGATGCTCACGCCGGCGAGCCGCGCCACGTCGCTCATCGTGGCTCGGCGGGCACTGCCCCGACCGGGAGACGACAACGTTGTCATAGTGGCCGGAATTGCACACCAGCTCACCGCGCACTGTCAATACCCGAATCCGCCCCGCGACTGACAAGGTTGTCGGACCGCCTGGTCGTGAGCGTGATCACGCACCCCCGGTGTTCCGGTGATGGCGATCACGGCTCACACTGGGATCACATCGTCCGACAACGCGGTTGACGTGGGCAGGAAGCTATCTGCCCGTACCCGTTGTACGGACGTTTTTTCGACTTATAGGAGGAAGTCGTGTCCAGCAAGGCCGCTGTACTGTTCCGCGTGGCCGCCGTGGCCGAGGCGCTGTCCTGGGCTGGTTTGCTGATCGGGATGTTCTTCAAGTACGTCGTCGAGTCCGGCGACGGCGGCGTGCCGGTGCTGGGCATGGTGCACGGCGTGGTGTTTGTGGTCTACCTGCTCACCGCACTCCTGGTCACCAAGCCGCTGGGCTGGAAGGCGGGCACGCTGCTGCTGGCGCTGGTCTCCAGCATCCCGCCGCTGGCCACCTGGGCCTTCGAGAAGTGGGCGCTGCGCACCGGCAAGCTGGACGGCCCCGAGCTGGTCGCGCACGGTGGTACCGGCCTGTTCGCCGACAAGGCCGAGCCCGTCGCCGCCTGACCGGAGACACGGCAACACCGAACACCGCAGGACCCAAGAACACGGCAAGACCGAAGAACACGGCAACAACGGGGGTCGCCACCGGCGGCCCCCGTTCTGCTATTCGGTGAAGTCCCCGGTGGCCTTGCGCACCTTGGTGAGCAGTTCGATCAGCTGCTGGGTCTGCCGATCGGTGAGCCCGTTCAGGCCGAACCCGATCGCGGTGACCGCCTCGGTGGCCTGCTCCCGGCGCTCGCGGCCCCGGTCGGTGATTTCGACCAGCGTGGTCCGGCGGTCGGTCGGATGCGGTACCCGCTTGACCAGTCCGTCCTTCTCCAGCCGGTCCACGATGTTCGTCACGCTCGTCGGATGCAGTTGCAGGCGCTCGCCCATCACCCGCATCGGCAGGCTGGAGCGCTTCGCGAAGGTCAGCAGTACCAGCGCCTCGTACCGGGCGAAGGTCAGGCCGTGCGGTTTCAGCGCTCCGTCCACAGCGGACTGGATGATCTGCTGGACCCGCATGATCCCGGTCACCGCCGCCATCGTGCCGGAGTCGCCGATGCGCTCTTCCCACAGCTGCGCGGCGCGGGCGATCGGATCGAAGGGCAGCGGGCTGTTCATGGCTGCCGAAGTTACCAGCGGGTACCGCGATGGTGGGGCAGGGTGGTGCTTATTCAGCCGGTTCCCCACCTGTCTACGGAGGTAGTTCCATGATCGTCGCGTTCAGCGTGTCCCCGCTCGGGGAGTCGGACGGGGTGGCCGAGGCGGTGGCGAAGGCGGTCCAGGTGGTCCGCGAGTCGGGCCTGCCGAATGAGACCAACGCCATGTTCACCCTGATCGAAGGCGAGTGGGATGACGTGATGGCGGTGGTCAAGCGGGCGACCGAAGTGGTGCAGGCCGAGGCACCACGGGTTTCGCTGGTGCTCAAGGCGGACATCCGGCCCGGCCACACCGGTGAGCTCACCGGAAAGGTCGACCGGCTCGAGCAGCACCTGCGGTGAAGCAGGGGCCAGGGCGTGCCAGGATGGAACCGTGACACATCCACGCGGATCCGCAGCCAAGTCAGCAGCCCTTTCCGCCGCGCTGTCCGGCGCGGTGGACCTCTCCGCGCTCAAGGCCCGCGCCGACGCGGCGCGACAGCAGCGCCCGGCGCCGAGTTCGCCCCCGCCCGCCGATGGTGACGGCCCGCCCGCCCCGTCCGCCGGGGCGGTGCTCGAGGTCAGCGAGGCGACCTTCCAGGCCGACGTCGTGGAGCGGTCGCTGAAGCAACTCGTGGTGGTCGACCTGTGGGCCGAGTGGTGCGGCCCGTGCAAGCAGCTGAGCCCGGTGCTGGAGCGCCTGGCCGCCGAGTCCGGTGGCGCCTGGGTGCTGGCCAAGGTCGACGTGGACGCCAACCCCCGGATCGCCCAGCTGTTCGGCGTGCAGTCCATTCCGACGATCGTGGCGATCGCCGGCGGGCAGCCGGTCGACGCCTTCTCCGGCGCACTGCCGGAACCGCAGATCCGGGAATGGATCAAGTCCCTGCTCGACGCGCTCAAGGACAAGCTGCCCGGCATTCCGGACGCGGGCGGCGAGCCGGTCGAGGAGCAGGAGGACCCCCGGTTCACCGAGGCCGAGGACGCCTTCGAGCGGGGCGACTTCGCCGCCGCCAAGGCCGCCTACCAGCGCATTCTCGACGCCGAGCCGGCCAACGAGCAGGCCAAGGCGGCGCTGGTGCAGGTCACCTTCGCCGAGCGGTCCGCCCAGGTGGACCCGTCGTCGGTGGCCAGGGCGGACGCGGACCCGAAGGACATCGACGCCCAGCTCGCCGCGGCCGACTACGAGCTGTCGCAGATGCAGGTGGACGAGTCGTTCAACCGGTTGATCGACCTGGTCCGGCGCACCTCCGGTGACGACCGCAACCGCGTGCGCGAGCACCTGGTCGGGCTGTTCGAGCTGTTCGACGCCAGTGACGAGCGGGTGCTCAAGGCCCGCCGGAACCTGGCCTCCGCCCTGTTCTGAGTTCCACGAGACCCGAAAAAGGGGAGCTTCGCCCGCGGGCGAAGCTCCCCTTTCGCGTGAGAAGGATCAGCCGTAGTTCTGGGTGCAGACGCCCGAGCCCTCGAGATAGCCGCGCCGCAGCGACTCGACCCGCTCGAACCCGTTCTCCACCTGCTTGCCGTTGACGTCGGCGGCGATCACGCTCTTCGGCTGCAGCAGCTCGGCGATCGCCTCGTCGAGGTCGCCCGAGGACAACCGCAGCTTGGCGCCCGGCTTGTTCGAATCCGCAGCCCACGAGCCGACTAGGCAGGAGGTCCGCAGACCGGCGTTCGCGTTGTCGATCGAGGCGCCGACACCCTTCTGGATGCCCTGCGTGTACCGCGACGCGACCTCCGCGAACGCCGCGAAGTCACCCAGGCCGCCCGGGTCCTCGCCCTCGAACTCCGCCTTGCGGTCGCCGGTGCGGCCGATCGCGTTCAGGGCCTGCAGATCGATGCTCACCGTGTTCGAGTCCGGGCAGTAGGACGCGGGCGGGGTCGCCGGGCCGCCGGGGCAGGAACCGCCGTCGTCGACGATCTTCGGCGGCTGCGCGCCCGCCTTGCCGAAGGCCTTGTCCAGGCTCTCCTGCAGGTGACCGATCGCCGTCATGTCGATCTTCGCGTCGCCCTCGCCCTTGTCCTGCTTGTCGAAGGGGCGCTCGGTGATGCGCTCGTCGACGTTCTGCTGGTTGATCCCGGCGCACTCCTTGGCGCCCTTCTCGAAGCCCATCTGGAAGGCGAAGGTCCGGTCGAAGGCGGTGCCGTGCGCGGACTTGTCCTTGGCGGACTGACCGGCCTGGTCGCGGATCATGTACAGCGAGGCGAGCACCTGGTTGATGCCCTCCGAGGTGGACACCCGGAAGTACTTGCTCTTCTCCTCGGCCATCCAGCGGAAGTATCCGCCGGTGAAGCAGTCGGCCTGCTGCTCCTTGACCAGCGTCGAGGTGTTCTTGGTCATCCCGGCCTTGTCGGCGAGGCGGTACTGCACCGCGTGGCCGAACTCGTGGCCGAGCACGGTCACGATGGCCATCGGGCCGAACTCCTCGTTCAGCAGCGGCAGCAGCTGCTTGCGGTCCCAGGCGACCAGGTCCTCCGGCGGGCAGAAGAACGCGTTCATCGCGGCTTCCTTCAGCGACGCCCCGCAGACCTCTTCGCGGTCGGTGGTCGGGTCGTAGGACTGGAGCTGCTTGACCGGCTCGAACTGCTGCCCGAAGTGGACCGGCATCTCCTGGGCCCAGTAGTCGCTGACGTCGGCGATCGAGGCGATGGCGATCTTGTCCTCGACGCTGTCCGTGGCGTTCTTGACGTTGAGGTTCGGTGCCGGGGCCTCGGGCTTCAGGCCGCTCTCGAAGTGCGTGACCGGCAGCCCGGCGACGTTGCCTTCGCTGGTCTTGTTCTCGTCGGCACCGGGGCCATCGCCCTTGCCGCTGCACGCGCTCAGCGTGAGTACGGCGGCCAGCGCGATCAGGGCCCCCCGCCCCCAGTTCTTACCCATCGTCGCTCGTTTCGTTTCCGGCCCTCACCAGGGCTGAACCAAGTCCGGCACAGCGCACCCTACTAAGCGGGTACGGCCGCCGCGCGGGTATCACCCCAGATCGCACGCCTTGGTGCCGCCGACCACCCCGCCGCGGAAGGCGGACACGCGGTCGAAGCCGGATTTGATCGAGCCGCCGTCGACGTCACGCGCCGGGTAGTCGTACCCGAGCAGGACCTGCACGGCCTCGTCGAGGTCACCGGGTGACACGGTGAAGTCGCCCTGCGGGTTGAGCAGCGAACCGGTGTAGGCGCCGGCCAGGCACAGCGTGCCGCGCTGCGCCGGTTCGCCGGTGGTCGGCTTCCCGGCCGCGTTGAGCGCGCTCAGGGCGTACCGGCTGGCCAGCACGGTCCCGGTGCCGAAATCGCCGATGTTGGTGTGGATGTCGCCGAGCGTGCCCTCCTCACGCACCTGCACCGAGTTCTGCTGCGGGCAGAACGCCACCGCGCCCTGCTCACCGCCGGTGCACCGCGGCTCGGTGGTCACCTGCTCGATCTTGGGCGGCGCCCACTCGTGCCCCGACGCGGACAGTTCGCGCGAGAAGTAGGTGCCGAGATCACCGGAGATCGCGGGCAGCAGGTCCGGCAGCGGCAGGTTCCCGCCGCGGGCCTCGTCCTCGGCGCTGAGGAACGCGCGCTGGGTGAAAGCCCTGTTGGACGCGTTGATGTCGGCACACAGCTTGGGGCCGGAGTCATAGCCGTCCTGGAAGGCGGACACGCGGTCGAAGGCGTCGCCGTGGGCGGACTCCTCGCGGTGGGAGGTGCCGAGCGGGTCGCGGAAGGTGATCAGCGCGCGCATCAGCGAGTCCAGCTCGCCGGGATCGATCCGGAGGTGCTCGGCGTTGCCGTCGACCACCCAGCGGACGAACGAACCGGCGTAGCAGTCGGCCATCGCCTCGATCACGATGCCGGGGTAGAGCGCCGCACTGTCCCGGTCGCCACCGCGGCCGAGCCCGGTGCGCTGCTGCACGGCGTGCCCCATCTCGTGCGCCAGCACCAGCACCACGCCGCCACCGCCGAAGCGTTCGGTGAGCACCGGCAGCAGGGCCGCGCGGTCCCAGACGATCACGTCGCCGTTCGAGCAGTAGTAGGCGTTGCCGCTGATGGTGGCCGCCGACTCGGTGCACGGCGGCGGTTCGGCGTCGGTGTCGGCGGTGTCGACCGAGTAGAAGCCGCCGCGCAGGTCCTCCCACGGGCCGCCGAACACCGCGGGAAAGGTTGCCTTCCAGTACGACTGGATGTCGGTGATCGAGGTGGCGGCCAGGCGGTCCACGTCGCCGCCGTCCGTGCCGTTGACGAAGTCCGGTTCGACCACGCTGTTCGTGTTGCGGGCCAGGTCCTCGGCGATCACCGCCGGACTGCGGACCGCGGTACCGCGCACCGCCGTACCGCAGGCGGCGATCGACACCACGGCGAGGGCGAGCGCGATCAGGGTCGCGGGCGTGCGCATGCCCCCATTGTGCGGCAGGTGACCGGCTGTAGTGGGCCACCGGCCGAACAGTGCACGGAACGCTAGGGTCTCGGCATGAGAGCAGTTCGCCGGTTCACCGTCCGACCGAGCCTGCCGGAGCCGCTGGCCGGGCTCCGCGCGCTGGCCACCAACCTGCGCTGGACCTGGCACCCGCCGACGCGGGACCTGTTCGCCTCGATCGACGCCAAGCTCTTCAACGAGATCCGGGATCCGCTGCGGCTGCTCACCGCGCTGCCGCCGGCCCGGCTGGAGGAACTGGCGCTCGACGACGAGTTCCTCGCCGCCGCGCGTGCCGCGACCGAAAACCTCGAGCACTACCTGACCGAACCGCGGTGGTACCAGCGCCGGTCGCGCGAGGGGGAGGGCACGCTGCCCGCCGCGGTCGCCTACTTCTCGATGGAGTTCGGGGTCACCGAGGCGCTGCCGAACTACTCGGGCGGGCTCGGCGTGCTCGCCGCCGACCACCTCAAGGCCGCGTCGGACCTCGGCGTGCCGATGGTCGGCGTCGGCCTGCTCTACCGCGCCGGGTACTTCCGCCAGGCGCTCTCGCTCGACGGCTGGCAGGTCGAGCACTACCCGGTGATCGACCCGATCGGCCTGCCGCTGGAGCTGGTCACCGAGGCCGACGGTTCGCCGATGCACGTGGCCGTGGCCATGCCCGGCGGCCGTGAGCTGCTGGCGCAGGTGTGGAAGGCGCGTGTCGGGCGGATCCCGTTGCTGCTGCTGGACACCGACACCGATGTCAACGACGACGACCTGCGCGGGGTGACCGACCGCCTCTACGGCGGCGACGCCGACCATCGCATCCGTCAGCAGATCCTCGCCGGGATCGGCGGGATGCGGGCGGTGCGCCAGTACTGCGCGCTGACCGGGCACCCGCAGCCGGAGGTCTTCCACACCAACGAGGGGCACGCCGGCTTCCTCGGCCTCGAACGCGCCGGTGAGGTGATGCGCGACGGTGACCTCGAGTTCGGCCAGGCGCTGTCCGCGGTGCGCGCCGGGACGGTGTTCACCTCGCACACCCCGGTTTCGGCCGGGATCGACCGCTTTCCGGTCGACCTGGTGCAGCGCTACTTCGGCGACGGCAGGCTGGTGCCGGACGTGGACCTGCGCAACGTGCTCGCGCTCGGTGCCGAGGAGAACCCCGGCATGTTCAACATGGCGCACATGGGGTTGCGGCTGGCGCAGCGGTCGAACGGGGTGTCCGCGCTGCACGGCCGGGTTTCGCGCCGCATGTTCGCGCGGTTGTGGCCCGGGTTCGACGAGCGCGAGGTGCCCATCTCGTCGGTGACCAACGGGGTGCACGGTCCGACCTGGGTGGCGCGCGAGCTGAGCGCGCTGCTCGGTGGCAGCCATGAGGAATGGGGCTACGACGGCGATTCGGACAACTGGTCGGGCATCCGTGACCGGGTCAGCGACGAGCAGCTCTGGGCGCTGCGCCGGGATCTGCGCCAGAAGCTGGTGATGGAGGTGCGCCGCCGGGTGCGCGCGGCGTGGTTGCAGCGCGGTGCCTCCGCGCTCGAACTCGGCTGGACCGACCAGGTCTTCGATCCGGACGTGCTGACCGTCGGCTTCGCCAGGCGCGTGCCGACCTACAAGCGGCTGACCCTGATGCTGCGCAACCCGGAGCGGTTGCGCGCGCTGCTGCTCGACGAGGACCGGCCGGTGCAGGTGGTGGTCGCCGGGAAGTCGCACCCGGCCGACGAGGGTGGCAAGGCGCTGATCCAGCAGATCGTGCGGTTCGTCGACGACGCGCGTGTGCGGCACCGGATCGTCTTCCTGCCCGACTACGACATGGCGATGGCGCGCTACCTCTACCGGGGTTGTGACGTCTGGTTGAACAATCCGACACGTCCACTCGAGGCCTGTGGGACTTCCGGAATGAAGTCCGCGCTGAACGGCGGGCTGAACCTGTCGATCAGGGACGGCTGGTGGGACGAGTGCTACGACGGCAGCAACGGCTGGGCGATCCCCACCGCGGACGGCGTGCTCGACCCGCTGCGCCGCGACGACCTGGAGGCCGCCGCGCTGTACGACCTGCTGGAGCTGCAGATCGTGCCGTTGTTCTACGACCGCGGTCCCGATGGCACGCCGGAGGGCTGGCTTTCGCGCGTGTGGCACACGCTGCAGACGCTGGGGCCGCGCCTGCAGGCCTCGCGCATGGTGCGCGAGTACGTGGAGACCGGTTATCGCCCGGCGGTGGAGATGGTGCACGGCGCGATCGCGGACGGTTACCGCGGCGCGCGCTCGCTGGCCGACTACCGGTCGAAGGTGGAGATCGCCTGGCCGCGGTTGACCATCTTCGACACCGAACTGCAGGTGGAGAGCCCGGACGCGCTGATGGTGGGCACCGAGGTGCGGGTCACCGCGCGGATCGACCTCGCCGGGCTCGATCCGTCCGAAGTGGACGTACAGGCGGTGGTCGGCAAGGTTGGCGACACCGATGACCTGGCCGAATCGGTGACCGTGTCGATGGAACCGGCCGGCGTCGGCCTGTTCGCGGCGAAGCTCCGGCTGCCGTACGCGGGCTCGCTCGGTTACACCGTCCGGGTGCTGCCGCGGCACGGCCTGCTCGCCACCTCCGCCGAGCTGGGCCGCGTGATCCACGCCTGAGCCTCGTTTTGTCGGACCCCTTCGCTAGCGTTCGCCCCACTCGCTGACTGGGAGGACGGGTCCGATGAAACGAAGACTGCTCGGCTTGCTGCTGGGCTTGGTCACCACGGCCGCGATCGGCACCGCGCCGACGGCCGCCGCCACCCCGGAATCGGGGCTGTGGGCGGGAAGCTGGGCCACCGCGGTCCAGCAACCGTCGTCCGGGCTGGGGCCGAACTGGTCCGAGGCCGGGTTCACCGACCACTCGGTGCGCCAGGTCGTCCGGGTGACTTCGGGCGGGGTGTCCGCGCGGGTGCGGTTGTCGAACGAATTCGGCGACAAGGCCTTGCGGTTGACCGGGGCGACGGTGGCGCGCGCGGGCGAGGGCGCCGCGGTGAAGCCGGGATCGGTGCGGGAGCTGCGGTTCCGCGGCGCGCGGTCGGCGGAGATCCCGGCCGGGGGCGAGCTGCGCAGTGACCCGTTGCCGTTGCTGGTGGCGCCGCTGGAGGAGCTGGCGGTCACGCTGTACTTCCGCGAGCCGACCGGTCCGGTCACCTCGCATGTGAACGCCATCGCGACCAGCTACCGCGCGAGCGGTGACCACCGCGCGGACACTTCGGCGGCGGCGTTCACCGAAACCAGCACTTCCTGGTACCTGCTCTCCGGGGTGGAGGTGCTGGCGCCGGGCAAGAGCGCGGTGGTGGCCTTCGGCGATTCGATCACCGAGGGTGCACTGTCCACTGTGGATGCCGACAACCGGTATCCGGACGAGCTGGCCGAGCGCTTCGGCGGCAAGCGACCGGTGCTGAACGCCGGGATCGGCGGCAACCGGGTGCTCACCGACTCCAAGTGCCTCGGCGAAAAGGCGACGGCGCGGTTCGAGCGGGATGTGGTGGAGCAGCCGGGCGTGCGGTCGGTGATCATCCTGGAGGGCATCAACGACATCGGCATGAGCGCCTTCCCGCCGGACGACTGCCTCGGGCCGACGCCGTGGGTGAGCGCGGACGAGCTGATCGCCGGGCATCGCGCGCTGATCAAGCAGGCGAAGGCGGCGGGCATCCGGGTGATCGGTGGCACGCTGACGCCGTTCAAGGGCTCGTTCTACTTCAGCGATGAACGCGAGGTCGTGCGGGACGAGGTGAACCAGTGGATCCGGACGTCGGGCGAATACGACGCCGTGGTCGACTTCGACCGGGCACTGGCGGACCCGGCGGACCCGGACGCCATGCTGGCCGCCTACGACAGCGGTGACCGCCTGCACCCGAACGATGCCGGTTACCACGCCATGGCCGCCGCTGTTGAGGTGAAGCACCTGTAATTCCCAACGCCTTCGGGTGGCGATGCCCTTATCGGGCACCGCCACCCCGGTGGAGGCCTTTCGCCCTCACCTCCCGCGGCAAGTTCGGACGCGCATTTCCCGCTTGGGTTGGATTGGTGCTTTTCGCTCGGGCTGGGCTGGTGCTTCGCGCTCGGGCTGGGCTGGTGCTTTCCGCTCGGACTGGGCTGGCGCTTCCCGATGGGGGGAGGAGGGCTGATGCCTGCCGATTGGGTTGGGTCCGGGCTTCTCGATCGGGGGTGGGCCGGCACTTCCCGATCCGGCGGGGCTCGGGCTTCCACTTTGGTTGGGCTGGTGCTTGCCGATCAACTCAGGCGCGGACTTCCGCACCGGCTGGGGTTGGGTCTTCCCGATTCCAGCCGGGTCAGCGCTTCCTGCTCCGGCTGGGGTCGTGCTTGACCAGCTGCCTGCCCTCGCCCCGGGCTGGGGCCCGGCATCCCGACTTGGCTGCTTGGGATAGCCCGTTGGCTGGGGCGGGCATCCAGCCCCGGCTGGAGGGGGCATCGCGCCCGACTTTGGGGTGGGCATCCCGTTCGAGTCGGGGCGGGTGCTTCCGGGCGGGGCGTGGGCTGGTGAGGTTGCCGAGTGTTCGACCTCTGCCGTGCCCGGCTGGTCGCGCGGGCGAGGCTTGCGGGACAGCGGGTTCCGGCCCCAGGCGGTCAAGCGGCATGGTTCGTAGGGTGTAGCTGTGAGCACACTCCTGGTGCCGTATCACCTTGACGAGGCCATGCCCGAGTTGCCCGAGCGCGAAGCCGGTCGGGTGGTGGAGGCGCGGTGGCAGCCCGGGGAGTTCTGGCAGCGCGTGGCCCCGCTTCATCAGGCTGTCGCGGAGGTGGTGGCGGGTACCGAGAAGCCCGTCGTTCTTGCGGGCGACTGCACGGTGGCGCTCGGCGTGGTTGCCGGGCTGCAGAGGATGGGGGTGCAGCCGACCGTTCTCTGGGTCGACGCGCACGGTGATCTGCATACCCCCGAGAGCAGCACGTCCGGATACGCCGGAGGCATGCCGCTGCGGATGTTGCTTGGGGACGGCGATTCGACGGTCGCCGACAAGATCGGGTTACGGCCGGTGCCTGCCGACCGCGTCGTGCTAGTCGGGGCTCGGGATCTTGATCCGCCGGAAGCCGAGTACCTGGCCACCAGTCCGGTAACCACGAGTCGCGTCGAGGACATCGGCGTGCCGGAAGGGCCGATTTATCTCCACATCGACCTCGACGTGATCGACGCGACCCAAGTGCCAGGGTTGCGTTATCCGGCTGGGCAAGGGCCTACCCAGCAGGCGGTGCGCGAAGCGGCGTCGCGGGTGCTGGACACCGGGCGCGTGCAGGCACTGACGCTGGTGTGCAGTTGGCGACCCGGTGAGGGAGCGGCCGACGCGGTTCGGCCGCTCATCGACGCCCTGGCGAGCTAAGGCACCGCGGGGCGGCCGCCCGGTTCCACCGGAAGGCCTGCCGCCCGCCAGGCGCGGTAGCCGCCGATCAGGTCCGTGGCCCGGCGCAATCCGAGCCGCTTCAGGTCGGCGGCGGCGAGGCTGGAGGCATAACCCTCGTTGCACACCACCACGACCGGCAACTCCGCGTGCACCTCGGGCAGCCGGTGCTCGCTGGCCGGGTCGAGGCGCCATTCGAGGTGGATCCGCTCCACCGGCACCGAACCAGGAATCTCGCCCTCTTCGGCGCGGTTCACGTGCGGGCGGATGTCCACCACGAGAGCGCCCTCGGCCTGCAGGCGGCTGGCCGCCGCCGGGTCCACCCTGGTCAGGGTGGCGCGGGCGGCGGCGAGCGCGTCTTCGATGCTCATCGGGTCAGCGTGACAGGAAGTGCGGGCATCTGGGCGGGCACGTCGTCCAGGCTGGCGTACGAGCGGGTCGGCACCAGCGGTGGCGAGTACGCGTGCACGCTGGCCGCTGGGGTCGCGCCGGCGCCGGTCACCTGGTGCGCCCGCCCGGCACCGAAGCCGATGCCGTCGCCCGCGAAGTGCGCCCGCCGGCGGGTCGGGCCGCCCGGGTAGCGGTAGTCCTCGGTCAGTTCGCCCTGCAACACGGTGAACGAACCGGCGGCGCCACCGTGGTCGTGCGGGGCGGTGTGCTGGCCCGGCAACCACGACAGCAGCCACAGCTCGACCCCGTCGGTCAGCGCGAGGCGCGCCCACCAGCGCTGTTCCTCGTCGAACCGGAGGATCGAGCGCAGGCTCCCGGTCAGCTCACCGGCCACCGTCCTGGTCAGGTCGGCCAGTTCACGCGGGGTCCAGAGCTGCCGTTCCGGGTGCAGCAGGTCGGGGAGCAGCGGGTCGGTGATGCGGGGGTGGATCTCGAAGTCGGGGCGGATGAGTGACTGGGTCATGGCGATACCTCCGGCGCGTGCGTGAAGACAGCTGGGATGAACGGCACTGCGCGCGGCACGGGCTGGACCGGACGAAGACGTGGTCCGGAAGAAGTAGAGAGAAGAAGGCGTCAGCCGCCGTGCCGCGCGGTTGTACATCCGCACGAGGCGACCAGCACGAGGTCCACGGTCAGGTCGGACCACATGTTGCGCCACCCGGTGCGGCGCCATGCGGTTGTCGGCCTGATCACAACGGTGATATTGCCACAGATCGACCACTCCCGGTGAGGTGTTCCACCCGGTGGACACGGTGGGGGAGGCCGTTGCGCGCGGGCGAGGTCGCGTCGGTGACAATGGCGCCGTGACCGAGCTGACGCAGCCGAACGAACTTGACGACCTCGTGGTGCGGATGAGCGGCGTGGGGGTGCGGCGCGGCCAGAACGACCTGCTCGCCGACCTCGACTGGGCGGTGGAACTCGACGAACGCTGGGTGGTGCTGGGCGCGAACGGGGCCGGCAAGACCACCCTGCTCCGCCTGGCCGCCGCCGAACTGCACCCGACCACCGGCACGGTGGACCTGCTGGGCGAGCGGATCGGCAAGGTCTCGGTGTTCGAGCTGCGCCCGCGCATCGGGTTCACCTCGGCCGCGCTCGCGTCGCGTGTGCCCGCCGAGGAGAACGTGCGGGACGTGGTGGTCAGCGCCGGGTACGCGGTGCTCGGCCGCTGGCGCGAGGTGTACGACACGCTCGACACCGAACGCGCCGAGGAGCTGCTCGGCGCGATGGGCATCAAGCACCTCGCCGACCGCACCTTCGGCACGCTGTCGGAGGGGGAGCGCAAGCGCGTGCTGATCTCGCGATCGCTGATGACCGATCCCGAGATGCTGTTGCTCGACGAGCCCGCGGCCGGGCTGGACCTGGGCGGCCGCGAGGACCTGGTGGCCCGGCTGTCCGAGCTGGCGATGGACCCGGACGCCCCGGCGATGGTGCTGGTCACGCACCACGTCGAGGAGGTCCCGCCGGGCTTCACCCACGCGCTGCTGCTGCGCGACGGCCGGGCGGTCGCCTCCGGCCTGATCGACGACGTGCTGACCAGCGAGAACCTGTCCGCCACCTTCGCGCAGGACCTGGCGCTGGAGCGCTGGGGCGACCGCTACTTCGCCCGTCGCCGCTAGTTCGCCGTACTGCCCGGTAGCCTGCTGGAACCAGTCAAGCTTGCCGAGGAGGATGGGCGTGGGAGAGTTCGTAACTGTCGAGGTCGACGCCGGGGTGGGCACGATCCGGCTGGACCGCCCGCCGGTCAACGCGCTGAACAACCAGGTGCAGGCCGAGCTGGCGGAAGCCGCCAGGGAGGTGACCGAGCGCGCCGACATCCGCTCGGTGATTCTCTACGGCGGGCAGAAGACCTTCGCCGGTGGCGCGGACATCAAGGAGATGGCCGCCCGCTCCTACCCGGAAATGGTGACCTTCGGCACAGCGCTGTCCAACTCGCTGAGCCTGCTCGCCGGCATTCCGAAGCCGACCGTCGCGGCGATCACCGGGTACGCCCTCGGTGGCGGGCTCGAACTGGCCCTGACCGCCGACCGGCGCGTGGCCGGTGACAACGTCAAGGTGGGGCAGCCGGAGATCCAGCTCGGCGTGATCCCCGGCGCCGGTGGCACGCAGCGGCTCGCGCGGCTGATCGGCCCGAGCAAGGCCAAGGACCTCGTTTACACCGGCCGGTTCGTCAAGGCCGAGGAGGCGCTCGCGCTGGGCATCGTGGACGAGGTCGTCGCGCCCGACGACGTGTACGCGGCGGCGCACAAGTGGGCCGCGCAGTTCGTGAACGGCCCGGCGGTGGCGCTGCGGGCGGCCAAGGCCGCCATCGACGGCGGGCTCGACCTCGACCTGGCCAACGCGCTGAAGCTGGAGACCCAGCTGTTCGCCGCGCTGTGGGCGACCGAGGACCAGGCGGCCGGCATGAAGTCGTTCATCGAGAACGGCCCCGGCAAGGCCACCTTCGAGGGGAAGTAGCCAGATGACCGAGGTGAACGACCCGGCGCCGCACCCGCACGCGACCGAGGAAGAGGTCAAGGCCGCGTTCGCGGACCCGAAGCTGGCCAACGTGCTCTACCACGACTGGGAAGCCGGGACCTACGACGAGAAGTGGTCCATCTCCTACGACGAGCGCTGCATCACCTACGCCACCGACGTGTTCCGCGCGGTGGCCGGTGAGGAGGACTCGCCGTACCCGACCGCGATGGAACTGGGCAGCGGGACCGGCTTCTTCCTGCTGAACCTGATGCAGGGCGGGGTGATCAAGAAGGGCTCGGTCACCGACCTCTCACCCGGCATGGTGCAGGTGGCGCTGCGCAACGCGGAGAACCTGGGCCTGGACGTGGACGGCCGGGTGGCCGACGCCGAGCGCATCCCGTACCCGGACAACACCTTCGACCTGGTGGTCGGGCACGCGGTGCTGCACCACATCCCCGACGTGCCGGCCGCCTTCCGCGAGGTGCTGCGGGTGCTCAAGCCGGGCGGGCGGTTCGTCTTCGCCGGGGAGCCGACCAAGATCGGCAACTTCTACGCGCGACGGCTCGGCCAGCTCACCTGGTGGCTGACCACCAACGTGACCAAGCTGCCCGCGCTGTCCGGCTGGCGGCGGCCGCAGGAGGAACTGGACGAGTCCTCGCGGGCGGCGGCCCTGGAAGCGGTGGTCGACCTGCACACCTTCGACCCGTCCGAGCTGGAGGGCATGGCGCTGGGCGCGGGCGCGGTGGACGTGCGCGCGGTGACCGAGGAGTTCGCCGCGGCGCTGGCCGGCTGGCCGATCCGGACCTTCGAGGCGGCGGTGCCGCAGGAGAAGCTGACCGTGCGCTGGCGGCTGTTCGCCTACCACCTGTGGCTGCGACTGTCCGCTGTGGACAAGAAGCTGCTGGCGAAGGTGCTGCCGCGCCAGCTGTTCTACAACGTGATGATCACCGGCACCAAGCCGCCGGCCGCGACCGGGCTGTAGTTGGCCTATTCGTTCAGCCTCGACGACGTCGCCTTCCTGCGCTCCGGCGCCGGGGAGGCGGCGTTGGTGAGCTGTGCGGAGCTGCCGCTGACCGACCGCACCCGCATCGCCGACGTGGCCACCGCCAAGCGCGTGGTCGGCGAGCACTACGCGGCGGTGCTGGAAACCGTGCTGCTGCGGCGAAAAGCCGTGACCAAAGTGGACGGTTCCGGGAACTGGCTGTTCACCTCGGATTCGCTCCAGCAGGCGAGCGCGTCGCTGGTGGCGCGGCATCGGGCGCAGCGGTTGCGGGGCCGGGAGGTCCACGACGTCACCTGCTCGATCGGCGCGGATCTCGTCGAGCTGGCGAAGTCGGCGAGCGCGTGCACCGGGTCGGACCTCGACGAGGTGCGGCTGGAGATGGCGCGCCACAACTGCGCCGAAGCCGGAGCCACCGCCCAACTGATCCGGGCGGACGCGTTGCGGCCGCGGCCGGGGAACGCCGTGGTGGTCGCGGATCCGGCGCGCCGCGATTCGTCGGGTCGCCGTACCTGGAAACCCGAGGACTTCGCGCCGCCGCTGGACGGACTGGCCGATGCCTACTCGGGCCGCGACCTGGTGGTGAAGTGCGCGCCGGGGTTGCCGCCCGAGGTGGTGCCGTGGGCGGACGAGATCGAGCTGGTCTCGCTGGACGGCCAGGTTCGCGAAGCCTGCCTGTGGGCGGGCGAAACGGCGACCGTGAAGCGACGGGCCAGCGTGCTGCGCTCGGACGGTACACAGTGGACGATCACCGACGAGGAGCCGGACGAGGTGCCGGTGGCCGCGGTGGGGGAGTGGATCGTCGACCCGGACGGGGCGGTGGTGCGGGCCGGGCTGGTGCGCCACTACGGCGCCCGGCACGGGCTCTGGCAGCTGGACGAGCGGATCGCCTATCTCACCGGCGACCGGCCACCGCCGGGCGTGCGGGCGTTCCGCGTCGTCGAACACGGGCCGTACCAGGAGAAGAGTCTGCGCGCGATGCTGCGGCGGCACGAGATCGGCAGGCTGGAGATCCTGGTGCGCGGGCTCGACGTGGACCCGGACGCGTTGCGGCGCCGGATGAAACTCGGCGGTACCGAGGAGGCGAGCGTGGTGCTCACCCGGATCGGGCGGTCGCCGTTCGCCTTCCTCTGCCGCGCCGAGGTCACCGCGCCGGGCTGACCAGACCGCTTTCGTAGGCGGCGATCACCAGCTGGGCCCGGTCGCGGGCGTGCAGCTTGCTCAGCAGGTGCCCGATGTGGGTTTTCACGGTGGCCTGGCTGACCCGCAGGTGCTCGCCGAGTTCGGTGTTGGACAGGCCGCGGGCGATCAGTTCGAGCACCTCGCGTTCGCGGGCGGTGAGCAGGTCGAGTTCGCGGGACGGGCGGCGAGCCGGGCTGCCCTGCCTGGTGAACTCCTCGATCAGCCTGCGGGTGATGCCGGGGGCGAGCAGGCTGTCGCCCGCCGCGACCACGGCGATCGCGGAGAGCAGGTCGGCCGGTGGGGTGTCCTTGAGCAGGAAGCCGCTGGCACCCGCGCGCAACGCGGCGAACACGTACTCGTCGAGGTCGAAGGTGGTGAGCATGAGCACGCGCACCCCGGTGGTCTCCTGGCAGATCCGGCGCGTGGCCTCGATCCCGTCGACCTCCGGCATGCGCACGTCCATCAGCACCACGTCCGGCTGCTCGCGCCGGACCAGTTCGACCGCCTCCGCGCCGTTGCCTGCTTCGGCGACCACCTCGCAGTCCGGCGCGCTGTTCACCAGCACGCGGAAACTGCCGCGCAGCAGGGCCTGGTCGTCGGCCACCAGTACTCGGATCACCGTTCCACCTCGTCCGGATCGCGGGGAAGACGGGCACTGACGCGAAAGCCGCCGCCCGGTGCCGCGCCCGCTTCGAAGGCACCGCCGTACATCATCACGCGTTCACGCATCCCGGCCAGACCGTGCCCGCCCGAACCGGTCCCCGGGCCGTGGCCGTCGTCGGTCACCTCGATCCGGATGTCGCGCTCGTCCACCGAAACGACCACCTCGCAGTGCTTCGCGGCGGCGTGCTTGACCACGTTGGTCAGGGATTCCTGGACGATCCGGTGCACGGACAGGCTCAGGCTCTCCGGCAGGTCCGGCCGGTCGCTCACGCGGAGGGTGACCTCGATCCCGGCTTCGCGGGCGTGGTCGGCGAGCTTGCCGAGATCGTCGATGCCGGGCGTGGGGGCCAGTTCCGCGCCGTCCGGGCTGCGCAGGACGCCGAGCAGGCGACGCAGTTCGGTGAGCGTGCCGCGGCTGGTTTCCTCGATGATCCGCAGTGCGTCGCGGGCTTCGCCGGGATCCTGCTCGGCGACGTGGTTGGCCACGGACGCCTTCACCGCGATCAAGCTCATGCTGTGCGCCACCACGTCGTGCAGTTCGCGGGCGATGCGCAGGCGTTCGCCGGTGAGCGCTTCCTCCGCGCGCTGGGCCTCCCGCCGTGCCTCGCGGGCGCGCAGCACGCGCATCGTCCGTCCGGCGCCCCAGGCCGTCGACATGAACAGCCAGAGCACGAGCGAAGCGGGCAGGATGCCGCCCGGCGAGTCGGCCAGCGAGTTCGGCGGCGCGACAAAAAGCACCGTCGCGGTCCCGATCAACGTCGTCACCAATGCGGGGATCGCGCGGGTGGCCGGCACCAGCAAGCCGACCACGTAGAGCACAAACGCGACCGGCAGCAGCGGTTCCCTGGTGAGGTCGAGCAGGATCGCGGCGAACGAGCCCAGCACCACCACACCCAGCACCGGCAACGGCCACAGCCGCCGCACCGCGAGGGGCGGCCCGATGGCCACGACAACAAGCGCGACCACCCAGAGCGGCTCGCCTTCGTCCTGGAACCCGAAGTAGGCCGCGGTGGCCGCCACGGCCACCGCGGCGTCGGCGAGCATGAGGTGAATTCTCGGCACGGGTTGAACCTAATCCGCGTGTGGTGCCGTCTACCTCGGAGCCTCGGCTGTCATACCAGGGGCTGAGGCATACTTCCGACGTCGACGACCTCGAGGAGATCCCGCGATGAAGCGCACCGCCGTGTCGCTGTTCCTGACCGCCTTCGTCCTGCTGGCCACCGCCGGGACGGCGAGTGCGCACACCAAGCTGGAGTCCAGCGATCCGGCGGAGGGCGCGACGCTGGAGGCCGCGCCCAGCCAGCTCACGCTGCGGTTCAGCGAACTGGTGAAGGTCGAGACCAGCAAGGTCACGGTGACCGGGCCGAACGCGTCGGAGTGGCAGGTCGGCCCGCTCGCGGCCAAGGGCCCGGTGCTGACCGTGCCGGTCACCCCGGCGGGCCCGGCGGGGGAGTACGCGGTGAACTACGAGGTCACCAGCGTCGACGGGCACACCGTCAACGGCACCACGCGCTTCACCCTGACCAAGGAGGCCACGCCGGCGGGCGCGGCCCCCTCGTCCGCGCCCGCCGTGCCGAACACCCCGAGCCAGGCACCGGCGGCCCCGGGTGACACCGGCCAGGGCCAGCCCGCGGAGGCCGTACAGGTCGTCGGCGCTCCGCAGTGGTGGGTGTGGTTCCTCGGGGCCGCCGTGCTGGTGGTCGTCGGTGTCGGCGTGGCGTTCGCGATCGTGCGCAAGCGCAGCTGATCAGTTAGCCCGCTGGTACGCCCGGAACGCCCGCGTGGCCAGCCAGCTCATCACCGCGGCGAGCGCCAGCAGCAGTCCGCCGTGGCCGAGGACCTGAGCCCAGTCCGGGTCCGCGGTGAGCGCTTCGCGCCCGGCCACGGCGGCCCAGTCCACCGGGTTGTACTCGGCGACCGTGCCGACCCAGCCCGGCAGCAGCGACGGCGCCATCATCACCGAGGACAGGAAGGCCAGCGGCAGCGCCAGGAACTGCGAGATGCCGATCAGCGCCTCCTGCTGGCGCACCAGCAGCGCGATCGCGTCGGACAGCGCGCCGAAGATGATCGACAGCAGCACCGCGACGGCCAGCACCACCAGCACGCCGAGGATCCCGCCGTCGTAGCGGGCCCCGGCGAGCACACCGACGCCGAACACGACCAGCGACTGGATCACGGTGACCACCGACTGGTGCGCCAGCGAACCGGCGATCAGCGCGCCCCGGCTGACCGGTGAGGTGAGGTTGCGGTCCATCACGCCGCGGTTCATGTCGTCGATGAACGAGGTGCCCGCCCAGCCGGCCGACATCATCGCGGTCATCACGATCACGCCGGGGGTCAGGTAGCTCAGGTAGTCGCCGGTGCCGAAGCCGGGCAGTTCGGCCACGCGGCGGAACAGCTCGCCGAACAGCAGCAGCCACACCATCGGCTGGATGAGGTTGAACAGCAGGTAGGCCGGTTGCCGGGAGAGCCGCCGCAGCGCGTGCGCGGTGAGCCTGCCGGTGTGCGAGGCGAAGGTGGTCATCGGACGCCTCCCGCCACGGTGTCGGCGGTGCGGAAGTCGCGGCCCGCGTGCCGCAGGTACACGTCGTCCAGCGACGGGCGCGCGGTGCCGATCGACACCGGTTCGACGCCCGCGCGGCCGAGCGCGGCGAGCACGCCCGGCAGTGCGGTGGCCCCGGCGCTGACCCTGGCACGCAGGGTCAGCCCCTCCACGCTGATCTCGCCCGCCACCGGTTCCAGCGCCCGGCGCGCCGCGCCCAGGTCCTCCACAGTGGACAGTTCGGCGTGCACGCTGTCGCCGTTCAGCTCGGTCTTCAGCTCCTCCGGGCTGCCGGTGGCGACGACCTGGCCGCGGTCCACGATCACCAGCCGCGCGGCCAGCTTGTCGGCCTCCTCCAGGTAGTGCGTGGTCAGCAGCACGGTCAGGCCGTCCTCACCGGACAGCCGGGCGATCTCGGCCCACATCTCGGCCCTGGCTTCGGGATCGAGGCCGGTGGTCGGCTCGTCCAGGAACAGCACGCTGGGCCGGGCGACCAGGCCGAGCGCCACGTCCAGCTTGCGCTGCATGCCGCCGGACCACTTGCCCGCCGGGCGGTCGGCGGCGTCGGTGAGGCCGAAGCGGTCGAGCAGCTCCTTCGCCCGGCCGCGCGCGGACGCGGCGGACAGGCCGTGCAGATGGCCTTGCAGCACCAGGTTTTCGCGCCCGGTGCTGACCGGGTCGAACGCCGGTTTCTGCGAGACGCTGCCGATCACCCGGCGCACCCGGCCGGGGTGGCGGCGGACGTCGATGCCCGCGACGGTGGCCTGACCGGCGTCGGGCGCGGACAGCGTGGTGAGGATCTTGACCGTGGTCGACTTGCCGGCGCCGTTCGGGCCGAGCAGGCCGAACACGATCCCGGCGGGCACGGTGAACCCGAGCCCGGCCAGCGCGTGCACCGCCCTCGCGCCCTTGCCGTAGGTCTTGACCAGGCCGGACGCCTCGATGGCGTGGGTGGACATGGTGGTGCTCCTTCGATGAGGAGTCACCGGCCGCGGTGCACTACCCTGGCGTTCGCAGGCGCGCTTCGAGTTGCGGTCCGCGGACGGTGACTCGGGTGTGTCGGATGGCTCCCGGCCCAGGTGTTGCCGCACCCGGGCCGGGGCCATCACCTCAGTTCTCTTCCGGTTGGTTGAGCCAGTTCACCGCCTCGGCGAACTCGGTGGTGAGTTGTGCTTCGAACTCCTCCGGCGTGGCTCCCGACTCACGCAACTCGTGCATGCGCGTCCAGATGCGCAGGCCGTCGAACTCGCCGGACTTCAACTCCCGCAGCAGGTTCCTGGTGAAGGCGATCTCGGTGTCCAGCAGTGCCTGCCGGAACTCGTCCTCGACCATGAACAACCGGGGGAGGTGCTTGCGCGCGATCTCGGCCGCGGCTTCGTGTTCCCGCTTCCGCTGCAGCTGGCTGCGCAGGCGGGCCTCGAGCAGGTGCGCGACCTCCTCGGGCGGCAGCGTGGGCATCAGCGACAGGGCCGCCTCGAACTGGGCGAACTCCTTGACCGGATTGGCCAGCAGGTCGCTCAGCCAGTCGTGCATCTCGGCGAGCCCGGCCGGGGTGATCTCGTAGACGGTGCGCTCGGGCCGCTTTCCCTCGCGCACGGTCTCCCGCGACGCGATCAGCTCGCGCTTGTGCAGCGAGTCCACCACCGAGTACAGCGAGCCGTAGTTGAGCTTGATGCTGTCTTCCTTGTGGCGTTCGCGCAGCGTGCCGGAGATTTCGTAGGGGTGCATCGGGCGCTCGCTGAGCAGCGTCAGCACCGCCAGTGCCAGCGGATTCGCCCTGCCTCGCGTGGCCGATGCCGCCATTGCCCTACCTGCTTCGATGCTCGGGGTCAAATACTCGACTCAGAGTACCCGAAGCCGAGTAGTGCCTGTCAAGCCTGGGCCGGGAGCCGGGCGGCCTGGTTACCCGGTGGGTGGCCGATCCGGCCAGACCCGGTGCAGCGCGGCCACCACGGCGTCCACAAAGGACTTTCCGATTGGTGAGGCGCCGCGCATCGCGTCGCGCAGGGCAAGTGGCAGTTCCAACTGCACGCCCATGCCGGAGCGGGTCCGGTTGACGATGTTGTGCGGCGACCGCCCGGCGAGCGTCGGATATTCGGCCGCGTCGAGGGTTTCGACGCCGCGTGCGGCGAGTTCCTCATGCACGATTCCACCGAATTCGGCGTCCAGGCCGCCGATCAGCACGCCCTCGCGGGGCAGCGTGACGCACCCGTGCAGGCTCAGCGCCCGGTCGGTGCCCGCGCACAGGGCCAGTGCCACCGGATCGTCGCACCGGCTGGAGGTCACGTGCAGTCGCCGTTCGCCGCGAAGTCCTTCGAACAACCAGTAGTCGCATGTGGACAGACGGGCGATGGTGCGGCAGAGCTGGGAGGTGCCCGGCTCGATCTGCCCGCCGTGCGGGGCCAGCACCACCGGCGTGCCCCCGGAGTGCCGGAACCACCTGGCGTAGTCGAGGTTTTCGGTCAGCGCGGGATCCGCGTACAGCGCGGTGTTCGAAAGATATCGTTGCGTAGTCGCGCTGTGGCCTGCCATGACCGCAAGATACGGCCATTCGGCGGGAAAGCCGTGTTCGGATGGCCCAATCGACGGTGATCCGCGTTTCACCGGGCGGTTCGGGGGAACCCGACAGCATGTCCAGATTGCGAGTATCCGGCGGCCGTTCGACGGCCGCGCGAGTTATCACCGGCGTCGGGGCAGTGATCGCGCTCATCGAGGTCATCTACATTCTGATGATCCTGCTGGGCGCCAACGCGGCCAACGGGTTCGTCGAGTTCATGCGGGCCATCGCCGAGCCATTGGCGTTGTTCTTCCCCGGCTTGTTCCAGTTGGAGAACTACCAGGTCGGCGTGCTGATCAACTACGGCCTCGCGGCGGTCTTCTGGCTCGTGGTGACGGGCCTGATCGCCCGCATCGTCCGCTAGCGGAGCCAGGATCCGGCCACCTCCCGGTGTCCGTTTGTCGGGGGCGGGCAGCGGGAGGTGGCGCCTGGGGGAGCGCCGTGTGAAGCTCCTGGCGTGTTCACCATCGGGGAGTTCGCCAGGCTCGGCCGGGTTTCGGTCCGCATGCTCCGGCACTACGACAACATCGGCCTGCTGCGGCCCGTCCGCGTGGACGAGGCCAGCGGGTACCGCCACTACGATGCGGCTCAGCTGCGCGACCTCAACCGCGTGGTCGCGTTGAAGGAACTGGGTTTCACGCTCGAACAGGTCCGCGAGATCATCGAGGAGAAGCTCACTTCCGAGGAACTCCGCGGCATGCTCCGCCTGCGACGCGCTCAGCTGGCCGCGCAGATCTCCGCCGACACCGACCGGCTCGACCGCGTCGAGGCGCGGCTGCGCACCATCGAGCGCGAAGGCCACATGAACACCGAGGACGTGATCCTCAAGCCGGTTCCGCGCGTGCGCGTCGCCGAGCTTTCCGCGGTGGCCGCCAGTTACGCCTCCCAGGACATCGGCCCGGTGGTACAGCCGCTGTTCGTGGAGCTGTGCCGTCGCATCGACGACGCCGGCCTCCGGATCGCCGCGCCCACGATCGCCTACTACGAACCGGTGGGCGAGGAGCAGGTGATGGTGCACGCCGCGGCGCCGGTGGCGCTGGAAAGCGGCCGCGAGTACGACTTCGACGTGGTGGACCTGCCCGCGCTCGACACCGCCGCGACCGTGGTGCACCACGGCACGATGGACGAGGTCGACCGCACCTTCCAGACGCTGGCCTTCTGGATCGAGGAGCACGGGTACACCTCGATCGGGCACGCGCGCGAGGTCTATCTCGACTACGACGGCGCGGCGCCGGAGCGTGGGGTGACCGAGCTGCAGGTGCTCGTCAGCCGACAGGATGTCGTGTCTTGACAATTGAAGTTGTCGGTGGAACCGTGGGCCGCGTCAGGGAACGGACGCGGAACGGAGCGGTGATGAAGGCCCAGCTGTTGAGCATCATGGTCAACGACCAGGATCGGGCGGAACGGTTCTACACGGAGAAGCTGGGCTTCCAGGTCAAGCACAACATCGACGTGGGTGGCGCGCGCTGGCTGACCGTGGTGCACCCGGACGAGCCCGACGGGATCGAGATCCTGCTGGAGCCGGCCGGGTACGAGTTCGCGCGGACCTACCAGTCGGAGTTGTACAAGACGAACATGCCGTTCACCATGCTGTTCTCCGAGGACATCCACAAGGAGTACGCGCAGCTGGTCGAAGCCGGGGTGGAGTTCCGCGGGGAACCGGCCGAGACCATGGGCGGCATCAGCGCGATCTTCGACGACACCTGTGGCAACCTGCTCATGCTGATGCAGGTCACCGAGCCCGCATGAGCGAGGAGCGGCGGCTGGAGAAGGAAATCTCCTTCGACGCCACGCCGGAACAGGTGTGGGCGGCGATCTCCAGCGGCCCCGGGATGTCGATCTGGTTCGTGCCGCACGAACTGGGACCCGACGGTGAGGGCGAGGCCGATTTCGGCGGCGGCAACACCCAGGCGGGTCAGGTGCTCGCCCGTGAAGAGGGCAAGCGCATCGTCTACGGCACGGCGGATTCACCCGGTGCGCTCGAATTCCTCGTCGAAGGCCGGGAAAACGGCGGGACCGTGCTCCGGTTCACGCAGAGCGGTTTTTTCGACGGTGACGACTGGTCCGCCGAATACGACAGCTTCGACCGCGGCTGGAACCTGTTCTTCCACAATCTCGCGCAGTACTTCCGGTACTACAGCGGCCGGCCGGCGACCACGTTGGTCACCGGCTCGACCACCGCACTGGAACCGGACGAGGTGTGGGCGAAGTTCCGCGCCGCGCTCGGTGTGGACCCGGCCGTCGCGCTGGGCGACCGGGTCCGGCTGACCCCGGACGGCCTGCCCCCGATCGAGGGCGAGGTCGACTACCTCGTGCGCGGTGTGTTCGGCGTGCGCGCGCCCGAGGGACTGCACCGGTTCCAGGGGCTCGGCGCCGAGAGCGGCGGCATGGTCAACACCATCCACTACTACTACGGCACCGCGCCGGACCGGGACGCGACCACCGCCGCCTGGCAGCGGTGGCTGCTGGAATTGTTCCCGGTCAACGAGTCCTGATCTCGGTCAGGCGCCGCTCGACGTCGGGGGAGTGGAACGCGCGCACGGCGGGCCGGTCCCCGTAGGCGAAGTTCAGCGCGCGGCCCAGTGTCCACGGTTCGACTTCGGCGAACACTTTCTCCTGGGCCGCGTGCTCGGCGTCTCCCGGGCCGGACAGCACCATCAGCTGGTACTGCGCCTCGCGGTGGCTGACGGCGTTCGGTACCGCGGGCGGCCGCGACAGCGCGCCGCCGAGGTGCCGGATCTCGGTCACCACGCCGATCGGCGCGTCCGGCCCGGTGAGTTCGATGAGGCTTTCCGCCTTGGTGGCGGGGAAATCGCTCAGCAGCGCGGTGTCGCCGTAGTAGGCGTGCGGGGTGTCCGGCTCGCTGAAGATCGTGCGCGCCGCGTCGGCGAACGGAATTTCCGCGAAGCGCTCCATCAGTCGCGGGCCTAGTTCGCGCAACGGCGCGATCAGGCGTTCGCCTTCGGCCGGGTCACCGCTGTAGGCCACGCGCAGATGCGCGACGTGCCTGCCGCGCAACGGTTCCGGCACACCGGGCACGTCCGGCATCGGCACCATGCCGATCGACGAGGTCAGTTCCTCCGGCACGGTGGCCGTCCATTCGCGGAACCCGCGCAGCACCTCGGTCAGCGACTCCGGGCCGAAGTACATGCCGCCGCCGAAAAGGGTGGCAACCGGGAACAACGCCATCTCCAGGCCGGTGACCACGCCGAAACCGGCGCGGCCGCCCCGGAGCGCCCAGAACAGGTCGGGGTCGCTCTCGGCGGTCACCTCGACGAGGTCGCCGCGCTCGGTGACCAGCTCGATCCGCCGCACGTGGTCGGCCGCGTACCCGAACCGCCGCGCCAGCAGGCCGACGCCGCCGCCGAGTGAGTAGGACACCGCGCCCACGCCGGGACCGCTGCCGGACAACGGCGCGAGTCCGTGCGCGCCGGTCTCGGCGAGCACGTCCTTCCATCGCGCACCCGCTTCGACCCACGCCGTCCTGCTGACCGGATCGACCCGGATCCCGCGCATCCGGCGGGTGCTGATCAGCAGTCCGGTGGCCGGCTTGGTGAGGCCGTGCCCGGTCGCCTGTACCGAAACGGGCAGGCCGCGCTCGCGGGCGTAGGTCATCGCGGCACGCACGTCATCCGCGTTCTCCACGGCGGCGATCACCTTCGCGTCGTGCCGGAAGGCGGTCTGGAATCCGGCTGCCTCGTCCTCGAAGCCGGGCTCGCCGGGGTGCAGGTAGTTCATTTCGCTCCTCTCGCTCACCTTCCACCCTGGGCGTGCGTCGTTTAGAAGTCCAACGGCTGGTTCTGATGAAAACCAGAAGCAACAGTCATGATACCGACGACTATATCTGTCTTGACAACAAAAGTTGTCGGTGAGACTCTGGTTCCACCAGCGAAAACGAACGAAGGAGCCCCGATGAACCGCGAGTTCGAGGTCCGCGACGAGCGCGAGATCAACGGCACCCCCGAGCAGGTCTTCGCCGCGATCACCACGGGCACGGCGGGCTGGCTGTGGCCGATCGCCTGTGAGCCGCGGCTCGGTGGCGCGATCGACATCGCGCCCGGCGCCAAGATCACCGCGTGGGAGCCCGGCAGGCACTTCGCCAACCGCGTCGAAAGTGGCGACTGGTTCAACGAACTGGACAACGTGATCGAGCCGCGGCCGGGCGGGAAGTCCTACGTGCGGTACGCGCACCGCGGCTCGTTCCCCGAGGAGGACTGGCAGAACCTCTACGACGGCTGCCTGCACCACACGCGGATGTACCAGGCCACGATGGCGACCTACGTCGAGCACTTCGCCGGGAAGCCCGCCGAGTACCTGACCGTGGACGCGCCCGCGTCGAGCGCCACCGATCCCGATGCCTTCGACCGGCTCGTGCGTGAACTGGGACTGTCCGACGCCGCACTCGGCGACCGTGTCTCGTTCGATGTGCCCGGGGTCAGGCACATCGAGGGCGAAATCGACTACCGCTCGCCGTACTTCCTCGGCATTCGCACGGACAACACCATCTACCGGTTCTTCGGCCGCAACACCTGGGGCGACCCGGTGGCCGTTTCCGCGCACCACTTCGGTGCCGTCGACGTCACGCGGGAGACGAAGAACTGGCAATCGTGGCTCGCCGGCGTCTACGCCTGATGGTCCGGGAGCCGAGCGGCGACGAAGCGGAGCAGGCGGTCGGCCACCCGGTGGCGGTCGGCCGCGGTGAGGTAGTGGCCGAGTTCGGGCCATACCTCCACTTCGGACTCCGGCAGCCAGGCCCGCATCCGTTCGGCGGCCAGCGCGGAATCGTGTGCGACGCTGCGGCCCGAGAAGATGGCCAGTGTCGGCACGTCCATCGCGCGCAGGTCGGCTTCGGGCGGGCAGGTCTGGAACGGCACCGCCGGCCGGTAGGCGCCGATCGTGGCGCGGGCGAGGCGGACGGCCGGATCATCGGATATGTCCGCGCCGGCGGCCCAGCGGAAGAACCGCCGCCACATCCAGCCGAACGGGAACAGCTTGAGCAGCACGCCGTACCGCAGGGCACCGAAGGAGAAGTTCGCGGTGACCGTGGTCGGATCGACCAGGGTCACCGTGGCCAGGCGATCGCGGTACCGCGTCGCGTGGTTGACCGCCTGCCAGCCGCCCGAGGACGCGCCGACCAGGTGCACGCCGGTCAGCCGCAGTGCGGCGAGCACCTCGTCGAGGCAGCGGGCGCGGTCGGCGTGGTCGGTCATCGGCTCGGTCTGCACGCTGTGCCCGCCCTCGCCGAGGATGTCGACCGTGTAGACGGTGTGCCCGGCGGAAAGCCTTTCCCAGAACGAAGCCCACATCGGTCCGCCGGCCAGCAGGCCGTGCAGCAGCACGATCGGCGCGCCGCCGCTGCCGTGCCGGTAGACGCGGGTGGTGCCGAACGAGGTTTCGATGTCGTACACGGCGGCCGGTGGCGGCCCCTCGGCCATCGCCGCCCGGTAGGTCGCGAAGTAGCTGGTCCGTTTGCCGTCGCTGATGAACGCCCCTGTTTTCCCCATGCCCGGAACGGTAGAAGAGCGGTTATCGCGTCGTCTTGGACGAATGGAAGGCCGTAGGCTCGGGGCATGGGGAGCTGGGCGCTGGTCGTGCCGACCGAGGAGGTCGACCGGCTCGACGGCGGCCACGTCTTCGCGTCGCCGCATCCCCGGCTCGCCGCGCACGTGCTCAGCTACGCCGCGCAGGACTACCGCCAGCACGAGCGCCGGCTGTGGCGGATGACCCCGCTCGGCGTGCTCACCCTCTCGATCGACTTCGAGTCGCCGGTCCGCCGCCTGGAATCCGGGGTGGAGCTGCCCGTCTCCGCGGTGATCGGGCTGCGCGACCGGCCGCTGGTGGCCGAGGAACTGCCCGGCCGGTCACACGGGATCTCCATCGGCCTGACCCCGCTCGGCGCGTACGCGCTGTTCGGCCTGCCGCTGCGGGAAATCGCGAACACCGTTGTGGGAGCCGGGGATCTGCTCGGCGCGCGTGGCGGGCTGCTGGCCGAGGAACTCGCTGAAACGCGCGGCTGGGCGGCCCGGTTCCGGTTGCTCGACGAACGGTTCACCGAGTGGCTGGGCCCCGGGCTCGAAGCTCCGATTCTCGGGGCGTGGCAACGATTGCAGAGCACCGGCGGCCGGGTGCGGGTCGACCGGCTCGCCGACGAAATCGGCTGGACGCGCCAGCACCTGAACCGCCGGTTCCGCGAGCAGATCGGGCTCAGCCCGAAAACCGCGGGACGCGTCGCGAGGCTGAACCGGGCCGCCGTGCTGATGACCGGTCCTCGTTCGCTCGCCGAGATCGCCGCGGTCGCCGGTTATGCCGACCAAGCTCATCTGAACCGGGACTTCCGCGCGCTGACCGGCTGCACACCCACGGAATATCGGAGGAAACGGTGACCTATCCCGCGATCGAGCCGTACCGCCACGGAATGCTCGACGTCGGTGACGGAAATTCCCTGTACTGGGAGGAATGCGGGAACCCGGACGGCAAGCCGGCGGTGGTGCTGCACGGCGGTCCCGGCTCGGGCTGCACCCCCGCTTCCCGTCAGCTGTTCGACCCGGAGCGGTACCGGGTGGTGCTGTTCGACCAGCGCAACTGCGGCCGCAGCACACCGCACGCGAGTGAGTCCGATGTGGACCTTTCCACGAACACCACCCACCACCTGATCGCGGACCTCGAACTTCTGCGCACCTCGCTGGGCATCGAGCGGTGGCTGGTTTCGGGTGCGTCGTGGGGTTCGGTGCTGGGGCTGGCCTACGCGGAACGCCATCCGGACCGCGTTTCGGAGATGCTGCACTCCGGTGTGGCCACCGGGCGGCGCCGGGAAACCGAGCTGCTCACCCGGAACCTGGGATCGATGTTCCCGGCCGCGTACGCGCGATTCCGCGAACTCGTGCCGGAGGGTGAGATCGCCGCGGGTTATCACCGGCTGCTCTTCGACGCGGATCCCGCCGTCCGGGAACGCGCCGCTCGTGCTTGGTGCGACTGGGAAACCGCGATCATCCCGACGGCGGCGAAACCGAGTTCCCGGTATGAAAGCCCGGAGTTCCGGATGGCCTTCGCGCGGATCGTCACGCACTACTTCGCCAAGGGCAGCTGGCTCGAAGAAGGCGAGGTGTTGCGGGACGCCGGGAAACTGGCCGGGATTCCCGGCGTGATCGTGCAGGGCGTGCTCGATCTGTCCAATTTGGTCGGTACGCCGTGGGAGCTGGCCGCCGCCTGGCCCGGTGCCGAACTGGTGCTGGTGGACGACACCGGCCACAACAACAGTCCGGGCCTGGACGCGGCGCGGGTGGCCGCGCTCGACCGGTTCGCGAGTCACCACTGACGGTGGACGGCGGCCTTGGTGCCGGTCACCAGTGTCGACGGCGGCACGTCGTCGGCCACGACGGCACCCGCCGCGACCACGGCGTCGCGCCCGATGGTGACGCCGGGCAGGATCGTGGCACCGGCGCCGATCCAGACGTTCTCCGCCACGTCGATGGGTCCGCCGCTGAGCCACTCCCGCCGCTGTGCCGGATCGACCGGATGGCTCATCGTGATGAACGTGGCCTTCGGCCCGATCATCACGCGCTCGCCCAGCCGGATGCCCGCGTAGTCCAGGAACGTGCAGTTCTGGTTGATGAACACACGTTCCGCGAGGTCCAGGTTGAGGCCGTGGTCGGTGTAGAACGGCGGATAGATGGTGACCCTCGACGGCAGCGGCTTGCCGAGGATCCGTTCGAACAGCTCCGCCTTGCCCGCTTCGTCGTCGAAGGGCAGGACGTTGAGGCGGGAGGTGAGTGCGGTGACTTCCATGACCCGTTCGGACATGGCCCCGAACTCGGGGCTGTGGATGCGCATGACGTGCTCGTGGGGCAAGGATTTGTCCTTTCAGCAAGCCCAGGACGGGCGCCAGGCGGGTTCGTCCGCCCGCGGCAGGGTGCCGAGGTGGTCGATGATCGCGTGGAGGCCGGGGTGCGGATTCGCGCGGGGGAAGAGGAGCGAGATCGGGTAGACGATCCGCGGCTCGACGATCGGGATGCGACGCAGGTCGTGGCTCGCGGGCCAGAGGTACCGGTCGCGCGCGCCGACCAGGGTCGCCACGTTCGCGGACTCGGCGAGGGTGTCCAGGAGAACTTCGTTGCCGAAGTTGGGGCCCGCCGCGTCGATCCGGAGGTCGAAGGCGGTGGTGAGCTGGTCGTAGAACTCCGCCCACTCACTGCGCGGCGCGATGCCCGGCACCCAGATCCGGTGCTTGCGCAGGTGCGCCGGGGTCAGCGTCCGCGCGGACGCGAGCGGGTGCCTCGGCCCGACGAGGAGTTCCGTCGGCGAGTCGAAGGCGTGGATCATCCGCACCTCGCGCGGCAGCGTGCCGATGACCGTGCGGAACGACGCGTCGATCTCGCCGCCTTCGACCGCGGCGAGCGCGACGCGCGGGTCGTTGGCCCGGAGGGTCACCACGTCCAGGTCGGTTCCGGGGTGTGCGCGCCAGTAGTCGTGCAGGACCACGGCTTGGGCGCTGCGCAGGCCGAGGACGTCGATCCGGAGCGCTCGGGACCCCGGCTTGACCGCGGTGATCGCGCGTTCGACGCCGGTGACGATGCCGCGGGCGTGCGGGAGGAACGCCTGGCCGTCGAGCGTCAGTTCGACTCCGCGCGCGGTGCGGGTGAACAGCCGGACCTCCAGCTCGCGCTCCAGCGCGGCGACCCGCTTGGAGACCGCCTGCTGCGTGATGCCCAGTTCGTCGGCGGCGTGCTGGAGCTGCCCGAGTTCGGCCGCCAGCACGAACGACCGCAGTGCTTCCGTGTCCACCGGTGCAGCCTATGAGTGCCCAACCGATGGTTGTGGCGCGCCGAACCCGGGTTGTTCGCGCTGGAGTGGTTACTCGCCGTCCGGCAGGGGTTCGCCGGTTTCCACCAGGGTCTTCAGGCTCGACAGGATGTGCGGCCAGCCCTCGCTGACCGCTTCGAGCACGGCGCTGTCCGCTTCGAAGCCGTTGTGGCACACGGTCAGCTTCACCAGCTCGCCCGCCGGTTCCAGGTCGAAGGTCACCTTCGAGCGCGGTTCGGCGGCGGCGCGCTCGACGAACTCGGCCTCGATGCCCATGATCTCGGCGAAGTCCGGGGTGAAGGTGTGCCAGGTGTAGGACAGCCGCCGGTACGGGTCGGCCTCCAGCACCACCTGCTCGGGATCGGCCGACTTCCAGCCGTTCTGCTCCCAGCTCACGGTGGCGCCGGTGGTCCACTCCGACTCGAGCACCGCGCCCCAGTAGCGGATGGTGAAGGCCGGATCGGTCAGCGCCTGCCAGAGCCGCTCCGGAGAGGTGTTGATGTAGGTGGTGTAGAGGAATTCGGGCTTGCTCATCGGCTCGCTCTCCAATGCGGTCTTCAGGTCGGCGAGCGCGCGCACGCGCTCGCGGTGGTACTGGCTGATCCAGCGCTCGGCGATGGCGTTGATCGGCTCGGCGTTGACGTAGTGCAACTTCTCCCGGCCGCGCCGGACGGTGCCGACCAGGTTCGCCGCCTCGAGCACGGCCAGGTGCTTGCTGACCGACTGCCGGGCCATCGCCAGCCCCGAGCACAGTTCGCGCAGGGTCTGCCCGTTGCGCTCGTTCAGGCTGTCGAGCAGCCGCCGCCGGCTGGGATCGGCCAGCGCCTTGAACACCTCGTCCATCGCCCCACCTCGAACATGCAGCCAAGCGGCTGCCTTTAGGTTAGGCAGCCGTCTGGCTGCATGTCAACTCGGCAGCTCGGTCACCGGTAGGCGCGGACCGCGCCCAGATATTCGGAGATGGCCTCGTGGTTGTGCCGCAGGCAGTCGATGCGGCCGGACAGCCGATCGCGTTCGGCCTCCAGCGCGGCGAGCATCTCCGGGGTGGCGTCGGGGAAGTGGATGGCGCGCGGCCGGTTCAGGCAGGGCAGGATCTGCTTGATCATCCGCGTCGGCAGCCCGGCGTCGAGCAGGCCGCGGATCTGGTGCACGCGGTCCACAGTGGACTCGTGGTAGTCGCGGTAGCCGTTCGGCAGGCGCTCGGCGGCGATCAGCCCCTGTTCCTCGTAGTACCGCAGCAGGCGGCGGGGCGTGCCGGTCCGCTCGGAGAGTGCGCCGATGCGCATGTGTGCCACCTCACCGGATTCGTGGTTGACCTTCACATCGGTGTGACGGTTCGAGCATGGGCGGCATGAGACTTCCGTTGCCCGCTCTGCTGGCGTTGACCACCGCCGCTTTCATCACCGTGTTGACCGAGGCGCTGCCCGCCGGGGTGCTGCCCGCGCTGAGCTCCGATCTCGGCGTCGGCGAATCCGCCGCGGGGCAGACCGTGACCATCTACGCGATCGGGACCGCGCTCGCCGCCATCCCGCTGTCGGCGGCCACCGCCGGCTGGCGGCGCAAACGCTTGCTCCTGGCCGGGATCGCCGGTTTCGCGGTGGCCAACACGGTCACCGCGGTGTCCGCGGACTACGCGCTGACCATGGTCGCGAGATTCGTCGCCGGGGTGGCCGCCGGGGTGGTCTGGGCGCTGCTGGCCGGGTACGCCCGCCGGTTGGCGCCAGAACAGTTGCAGGGCAAGGCGATCGCGATCGTGATGGCGGGCATCCCGCTCGCGCTCTCGCTGGGCGTGCCGGCCGGCACCTTTCTCGGCGGGGCGCTCGGCTGGCGGGTCACCTTCACCGTGATGTCCGTGCTGGCCGTGGTGCTGCTCGGCTGGATCGCCGTGGCGGTCCCGGATTTCCCCGGGCGGTCCGGTGGCGGCCGGATCCCGCTCCGGCGCACGCTCGCCGTGCCGGGAGTGGCGCCGATCCTGTTCGTCACCCTGGTTTTTGTGCTGGCGCACACGATTCTCTACACCTACATCGCCACCTTCCTGGAGCGCGCCGGGCTCGGCGGTTCCGTCGACCTGGTGCTGTTGATCTTCGGTGTGGCCTCGATGGTGAGCATCTGGGTGGTCGGTGCGCTGATCGACCGCAGGCTGCGCACGCTGACGATCGCCGGCACGGTGCTCGTCGGGGTGGCCGCCGCGATGCTCGGCGTGTTCACCGGGAATCCCGCGCTGGTGTACCTCGCCGTGGCGTTGTGGGGCCTCGGCTGGGGCGGGGTGCCGACGCTGCTCCAGACCGCGGCCGGGCAGGCGGACGGCGACGCCGCCGACACCGCGCAGGCCATGCTGGTCACCCTGTGGAACGCGGCGATGGCCGGTGGCGGAGTGGTCGGCGGACTGCTGCTCGACCATTTCGGCGCCGGTGCTTTCCCTTGGGCTGCACTGGTTCTGCTCATTCCGGTGCTGGCGGTGGTGCTCGGGTCCCGCGGTTTCGCCGATCAGGCCGGGGTCGCTTCCAGCGTCGGTCATGCGCGCTAGGGTAGAAGTTGACACCAGTGTCAGGTTCAACCCGCCCGGAGGCGCCATGCGGATCGGTGAACTGGCTCACCGCACCGGCGTGAGCGAGCGCTCGCTGCGGTACTACGAGCAGCAGGGTCTGCTCGTCGCCGACCGCACCCGGGGCGGCCACCGGGACTATCCCGAGGCCGCCGTCGACCGGGTCATCCGCATCCAGGAACTCTTCGCCGCGGGCCTGCACAGCAAGAAGATCGCGCGCCTGCTGCCCTGCATGCGCGACGCCGACGGCGGCCCGTCCGAGCTGGCCGACGCGAAGCTGGTCGCCGACCTCACCGCCGAACGCGAGCGCATCGACCGGATGATGGCCGACCTGGCGCGCTCGCGCGAGGTGCTCGACGGGGTCATCGACGCCGCCACCGAGCAGCAGTGACCCCGGCGCGGATCCGTTACGCGCGCTGATCCGGCACCAGCAGCCAGCGGCCCCGCTGGCCGCCGCCCGCGACCTTGTCGTACGCCGTCGCGGCGTCGGCCAGCGGTACCCGGCCTGCCACGCGCAGGGCCAGCACCCCGCGAACGGCGAGATCGAGCAGTTCGGCGAGCTGCTCACCGTCGGGCTCGACGCTGAGGATGCCGACGTCGATGCCCCGCTCGGCGGTTGCCGGGGCGGCCGAGGGGACACCGGCGAACGCGCCGCCGTCGCGGATCGCGCCGACGGCCGCCGACTGCAGCACAGCGCCGTCGACCACGGCGTCGAACGACGGTCCCGGCAGTTCGGTGATGAGGCCGCGAGCCCCGGCGCTCAGCACGAAGGTGCGGTCGGATTCGCGGGCCAGGCCGGTCACGGTCCAGCCCGCGCGGGCGGCCAGCGCGACGGCGTACCCGCCGACAGCCCCGGCCGCGCCGGTGACCAGCAGGGTGCGTCCCTCGGCCGGGCCGAGGTGGTCGACCAACTGGGTCGCGGTCAGCGCGTTGAGCGGGAGGGCGGCGGCGTCGACCGGATCGAGATCGCCGGGCAGCGGCGCGGCGGCCTTCGCCGGGACGACGGTTTCCTCCGCGTGCGCGCGGGCCGGGGCACCGAGATCGCCGTGCACCGCGGCGACCCGGTCGCCGACGGAGAAGCCGGTGACCTCGGCGCCGGTCGCGACGACCACGCCGGTGAGCGAGAAGCCGATGCCGACCGTGCCGGTGAGTCCGAAGATCGCGCGGGCCGGTCCGCCGGCGTAGAGCGGGTCGACCGGGTCGACCGAGGCGGCGGTGACCCGGACCCGCAGGTCACCGGGACCGAGCGCGGGCAGCACCACCTCCTCGAGCGAGGGCGCGGCGTTGTCGGACTTGGACACGAGGGCGAACGTCATGGTGGCGCTCCTTCTTCGAAAGGCGGACCACACCACCATCGGTGCCCTACTCTCTTTCGGGAAGAAGGCACTTCAAAGTGGTGTAGGCACCCAGGAGTAAGTCATGGAAGCGCAGACCTTCGACGCGTTCTCCGCGTTCTGCCCCAGCCGCCGGCTGCTCGACACGATCGGCGACAAGTGGGCGAGCCTGGTGATCGTGGCGCTCGGACTGGAAGGCCCGAAGCGGTACTCGGAACTCGCCGCGCGGATCGACGGCGTGAGCCAGAAGATGCTCACCCAGACGCTGCGCGGGCTGGAGCGGGACGGGCTGCTGACGCGGACGGTCACCCCGTCGGTGCCGGTTCGTGTCGACTACGGGCTTACCCCGCTCGGACTGTCCCTTTTGGACCCGATCCGGCACCTCAAGGAGTGGGCCGAAGCGCACATGCCCGAGGTGGACGCCGCCAGGGCGGTGTACGACGCGCGCGCTCAGTGAGCTCGCAGGAACGCGGTGAGGAGTTCCTCGAACTCCCGTGGGCGTTCCAGTGCGGCCTGGTGCCCGGCGTCGTCGAACGACACCCGGCGCACGTCCCGGCCGGAGCGTTCCAGCAGGTCCGCCACCTCGTGGATGTCGCTCGTGTCGAGCGCGCCGGTCAGCACCATGGTGCGTGCGTGCAGTTCGCCGGCCCGGTTGATCCCGCCGGGGTGGAGCAGCACCAGCGGCGGGCCGTCGCCCCGCACGTCGTAGGCCAGCCGGCCGTCACCGGTCTCGAGAACGCTCATCCGCACCCCTCGGTTCGGTGTTCCGGCAACACCACATGATCACCGCACGCGGCGGTCCGGTCGAGCGATTTTCGGCGGCGCTGCCGGTCCCGGCGACTGCTTGACCTCCACCGTGGTGGAGGTTCAAGGCTGGAGCCATGACCATCTGGATCTGCCGGACCTGCGGCGTCGAGCATCCCGACAGCAGCGAAGCACCGGCCGGGGTGTGCGCGATCTGCGCCGACGACCGGCAGTGGGTGCCCGCTTCGGGGCAGGCGTGGACCACGCTGGACGAGCTGGCCGCCGAGCCGCACGAGCTGGTGCACGAAGAACCGGAGCCGGGCATCCACCGCCTCAACCGGGAACCGGCGTTCGGCATCGGGCAGTGGACGCACCTGGTGCGGACTTCGCGGGGCAACCTGATGTGGGACCCGCCGAACCACCTCGACGAGCCGCTGGCCGCCAAGGTCGAGGAACTCGGCGGCGCCGCGGTGATCGTGGCCAGTCACCCGCACATGTACGGCTCGCAGGTCAGCTGGAGCCACCGGCTCGGGGGTGTTCCGGTGCTGGTGCACTCCGCCGACCGGCACTGGGTTCGGCGGGAGGACCCGGTGATCCGGGAGTGGTCCGGCACCGAGCGGGTCCTGCCGGGCGTGACGCTGATCGAGGCGGGCGGGCACTTCCCCGGCGCGGCCGTGGCGCACGTCGACAGCGGTGCCCTGCTCACCGGCGACACCATCGTGCCGGTGGCCGACGCGGGCTGGGTGACGTTCATGCGCAGTTACCCGAACATGGTCCCGCTCTCCGCGGGACTGGTGCAGCGCATCGTGGACCGGCTCGAACCGTACGAATTCGACCGGGTCTACGGGCTCATCGGCCGCAAGGTGCTCGGTGACGCCAAGGGCGCGGTACGGCGGTCCGCGCAGCGCTACATCGCCTGGGTGAGCGGGGCCAACGACCACCTGGGCTGAGTGCGGTGCCGGGAAACTCGGGTGCGGGCGTTGCGGCCGGGCCATTACGCTCGCCGGCCATGACCGCGAATGAGTTCGTGCCGGCCGGTTTCGAGGCGCCGACCTCGTTCGTCACCGAGCGGTTCCGCCTCGAACCGTTGGGGCCACAGCACAATCCGGCGGATCACGCCGCGTGGATGTCGAGCATCGAGCACATCCGCGCCACGCCCGGTTATCCCGACGGAAACTGGCCACCGCTCGACGGCATGACGCTCGACGAGAACCTCGCCGACCTCCGCCGCCACGCCGACGACTTCGCGCGGCGCGCCGGTTTCACCTTCACCGCGCTCGACCCGGGCGACAACGACGTCATCGGCTGCGTCTACCTGTATCCGCCGGACTCCGCGGAATGGGACGTCACGGTCCAGTCCTGGGTGCGGGCCGACCGGTCACACCTCGACGCGCCGCTCGCCGACGCCGTCGCGCGCTGGCTCGCCACGGACTGGCCCTGGGAGCGCGTGGACCGCTGCGGTCGCTGACATGTGACGGCGGCCGCATTCGCGCGGTGTCGAGAACGCCGTGCCGGGCGAGGACTTCGTGGTCGTCGCCTCCAGGGGTGCCGACGAGGATCCGGCGTGGTTCAAGAACCTCCTCGCGGACCCGGGCGTCGGAGTGCAGGTGGGCGACCGCCGGTTCACCGCTGTGGCGGAACGGCGAGTTGATCGGGCTCACCTCCGGCTACCGGGATCGCCGCGAGCAGGAACGCCTGTTCGCCGAGGAAGTCCGTCGCTGCGGATCGGTGGGGCGGCCGGGTTGCGGGTGCTGCCACCGCACGAATCGCGGCACGGCCTGCCCCATCCGGGTGCGGCGCTCGCCGGTGGAGCGAACCTACTTGTCCCGGATCGTCCGGCGGGCGGGGCCGTTGGCGCTGCGGGGAACGATCGGAACGACACCGATGGCGCTCAGCACGGCCACGATGCCGTTCTCGATCTGGGTGGCGGTGCTCGGCGAGTAGGCGGGCCCCGAGCAGAAACCCCCGCTGCAGACCGTCGGCGCCGGAGCGGCGCAGCCGGTGACAAGCAGGACGACGGCGCCGGTGAGGGCGGCGAGTCGCGCCTTCATGCGGGCTGCGCCGAACGCGAGGAGCCGGAAGCCAGCAGGACCAGCACACCGACGGCCAGCAGGATCGCCAGCAAGGCCTGGTAGAACCCGGTGATCACGCTGATCAGCGCACCCACCGCGCCCACCACCTCCATGACCACCGCGAGGCCGCGGGCCCACGGACGCCGGGTCAGGAAGGCGGCGGCCAGCGCGACGAGCGTCGCGATCACCGGGTTGAGCACGATCACGAACCACACCGAGCCCGCGACCTCCTGGTTGTGGTCGAGGCGCGAGCTGATGGTCAGCACCTGCACCACCCAGATCCCGAACGAGGCCACCGCCTGCGCGAACATGACCGCCCGCGCGATCCTGAATTGCCTGCTGTCCACCGAGCCACTCCTCCGCGACGACTGGCGAGCACGCTAGCCGTCAGCGGCGGGGGCACTCCCGGATCTGTCCGCTACCTGTCACCCCGGCTCGCCGAACCAGCGGGCGAGGTGGTCGTCCAGGTCCTGCTGGTCGTCGCCGATCCAGGCGACGTGGCCGTCGGGGCGGAGCAGAACGCACGGCACGTCCAGGTCCGCGGTGGGATCCGCGAGGTGGTCGACCCGATCCGACCAGCCGCCGGTGGTCAGCCGTTCGGTGCGGTCCAGCAGCAGGCCGCGGCCGCGATGCAGCCGGTCGTAGAGGCGGCCCTGCTTCACATCGATGTCGCGGAGGCGGCGGCCGAGCAGGTCAGGGCCGTCACCGAAGTCGTAGCGGATGTCGATGGCGGTGATCTTCTCGATGAGTCGGCGGTTCACCTCGTCGAAGTCCATCAGCTCGGTGAGCAGCCTGCGCACCGCCCGCGGACCCGGCTCGGTGGACAGCAGTTCCGTCTGGGCGCGCGTGTTGTCCAGCACGCTCTCGGCGACCGGATGACGTTCGGCCTGGTAGGTGTCCAGCAGTGTTTCCGTTGCCCAGCCCCGGATCCGCGCGGCCAGTTTCCAGCCGAGGTTGACCGCGTCCTGCACACCGAGGTTGAGGCCCTGCCCGCCGATCGGCGGATGGATGTGCGCCGCGTCGCCGGCCAGCAGTACCCGTCCGACCCGATAATGCTCGGCCAGCCGGGTGGCGTCGCCGAAGCGGGACAGCCAGCGCGGGGAGTGCACGCCGAAATCGGTTCCGGCGATGGCGTGCAGCTGTTGCCGGAAATCGTCGAGGGTGGGCGGTTCCGCGCGATCACCGACTCCGGCGGCGGGGACCAGGACGCTGTAGATTCCGTTGCCGAAGGGCCGGAGCCAGAACCGGATGTGGGTCTGGCTGATCTCGGCCACCTTGGCGGCGATTTCCTCTTGCGGCACACCGACTTCCAGCTCGCCCATCAGCATGTCGGCCCGCGAGGGTTCGCCGGGGAAACCGACGCCGAGCAGTTTGCGCACCGTGCTGCGCGCGCCGTCACAACCGACGAGATAACGCGAACGCACCTTTTCGCCGTTGGCCAGCTCGACGGTCACCCCGTCGTCGTCCTGCTCGAAAGCGGCCAGCGCGTTACCGCGCCGGATTTGCGCGCCCAGTTGGATCGCGTGTTCTTCGAGGAGCCGGACGATGACCGGTTGCGGAATGCCCAGCAGATAGGCGTGCGCGGTATCCAGGTCCGGTGGCGCGGGTTTGTCGATGGCGGCGAAGAATCCGGCGGCCGGGCGCTGCCTCCCGTGTGGCAGGAGGCGTTCCAGCAGTCCGCGCATCGCCATCAGTTCGAGACTGCGAATGTGCAGACCGACGATGCGGACGAACGACACGGGCTCGGTTTCCTTCTCCAGCAGGAGAACCCGCACCTCGTGCAGTCGCAGTTCGGCGGCCAGCATCGCGCCGGTCGGCCCGCACCCGGCGATGATCACGTCGAACAATTCGTTCGACGACGGCTGCGAAGAGTTCATGGTGTTGCCTTTCGGGAGTGCCTTGAGGCGCTCCCGGCGACACCCAGGTCAGTCGCCGGCCGTGACGGGAAGGGGGAGCACCCACGTCGATACAGCGTTCATGGGTCTCACCTCCTCGGGCGGCGTCACGGTCGGCTGCAAGCTACTGGCCCGCGCGTCACGGCGTCCAATCCTTTTCTCTCTCAGCTGCCGGCGGGGGAGGTGATCGCCGTACACTCCAGGCCTTCAACCGGATCGACGACTGGGGGTCGTGGTGAGCGGTAACAGGGTGTTGGTGGCCGGGGCGAGCATCGCGGGGCCCGCGCTGGCCCACTGGTTGTGCCGGCGGGGAGCCGAGGTGACCGTGGTGGAGCGGGCTCCCGCTTTGCGTCCCGGTGGTCAGGCGGTGGACGCGCGCGGAGTGGCCAAGGAGGTCATCCGGCGGATGGGGCTGGACGCGGCGGTGCGCGCGGCCTGCACGGACACCGCCGGCGCGCACACCGTGGACGTCGACGGGAACGTACTGGAGACCTACAGCGCCGACGACCACGGCGGCGACGGGTTCATCGCGGAGATCGAGATCTTGCGCGGAGACCTGTCCCGGGTGCTCTACGACGACACCCGCGACGGTGTCGAATACCGCTTCGGCGACCGGATCGCCGAGCTCGCCCAGGACGCGGACGGGGTCGACGTGACCTTCGCGAGCGGCGAGCGGCGGCGCTTCGACCTGGTGGTCGGGGCCGACGGACTGCACTCGTCGTTGCGCGCGATGGTCTTCGGACCGCGCGAGCGGTTCGTCCGCCACCTCGGACTCGTGCTGGCCTTCTACAGCGTGCCCAACGAGTTCGGGCTGGATCGCTGGCTGATCGAGTACCAGGAGGAGTCCGGGCGCTCGGCCGGCCTGCGGCCCATCCAGGACGCCACCCGGGCGATGGCCATGTTCTCCTTTCCCGCGGCCGACTTCGACGTCGACTACCGCGACATCGAAGCGCAGAAGAGCCTGTTGCGCGAGCAGGTGGCCGACCTCGGCTGGTTGACCCCGCGCATCCTCGCGCACCTGGACGACACCCCCGACTTCTACCTCGACCAGGTCGCCCAAGTGGTGCTGGACCGCTGGTCCAACGGACGGGTGGGGCTGCTCGGCGACGCGGCGTTCTGCGCGTCGCCGCTGTCCGGGGCGGGCACCGGGCTGGCCTTGGTCGGTGCCTACCTGCTGGCCGGAGAGCTGGCCGCGGCCAAGTGGGAGCCCGAGGCCGGGTTCGCCGGCTACGAGGCGCGGATGCGCTCGTTCGTCGAGGCCAACCAGGAGATCGGCCGGGTACACGTGCAGATCCGCACCGCCCCCGCCCCGGATGCCGAGCCCGGCCAGGAGCCCGACATGGCGGTGCTCACCGCGCTGGTCGAGCGCGCGATCAACGGCGTCGAACTGCCCGACTACGCCGGGGTGCCGGACTCCGGTGCCGCGGCGTCGCCGGCCAGGCCGTAGGCCGGTGCCCATGGCCCGGGCCTGCCTTCTTACGACAGGCTCTGCGAGCGCCCAAGGCCGATGAACGCGAGGGTGGCGAACGTGGTGACCCAGGCCGCCCCAGCGAGCATGAAGGCGATGCCCAGGCCGGTGAGCGGCAACAGCCCGGTGAACACGAGAGTAAGGATCGCCAAGCCGGACAAGGCGTTGCCCGCGATGGCGTACCCGGCCAGTCGCGGTGGGGTTCGCGGATAGCCGGCGATCAGGCCGAGGGCGGCGGCACCGCCCACCATGGCGATCCCGATCGGAACGAACCAGGCGGCTGGCAGGCCGAGCGGACCGGTGAGCCATTGCCCGCCCACCAGCATGACCACGCCGAAGACGGCGGTGCCCCAGCCGTCGATTCGCAAACTGCCGCGCAGCAGGTCTGACGTGCCGCCGGGTGACATCGCGTCACGCGGGGCAGCGGTGCTGGGGATGCTCATGCCTGTCTCCTCGGTCACTGGACCGGGTCTCGTTCAGGCCCGGTCTGGCCCGACGGTGACACGGTGCGGGGCATGGGCTCAATGACCTCCGAGGTCATGGAGTCGGTGATCCACGCCGATTACGCTTCGGAGTATGGCCACACAGCAGCCGGTCAGGGTGGGAGTGCTCCTGCGGGAGTGGCGGCAGCGCCGCAGGCTCAGCCAGCTTGATCTCGCCCTCCTGGCAGACACTTCCGCCCGGCATCTGTCCTGTGTGGAAACCGGCCGCGCCCGGCCGAGCCGGACGATGGTGCTGCGCCTTTCCCGCGCCCTGGACATCCCCCTGCGCGAGCGCAACACCCTGCTGCTGGCTGCCGACTACGCACCGGCCTACCTGGAGAGCAGCCTCGACGACAAAACCATGGCATCGATCCGTTCAGCGCTCGACACCATGCTGACCGCGCACGAGCCGTACCCGGCAGTGGTGGTCGACCGCCAGTGGAACGTGGTGACCGGTAACCAGGCCATGGCCGTGCTCATGGACGGCATACCGCGGCACTTGCTGCGGCCACAAGCCAATGTGTACCGCTTGGCCCTGCACCCCGACGGGCTGGCCGCGCGACTGGTCAACCTCCGCGAGGTCCGGGCGCTGTTCCTCGAACGACTGCTCCGCCAGGTCAACGCCACCGGCGACCCGCAACTGCGGGCGCTGTACGAGGAAGTCCGCCAGTACCCCAGCCCCGCGGACACGGAACAGGCCGATGCCGAGCACCCACCAAGCCCGATACAAGTTCCATTAAGAGTCCGGACTCCACACGGTGAGCTGTCGATGTTCAGCACCATGGCCACTTTCGGCGCTCCGGCCGATGTGACGCTGTCCGAGCTGGCGATCGAGCTGTTCTATCCCCTGGACGAATTCACCACAAACGCACTACGCGCACTCGAGGAATGATCAGCATGACTGACGGCGTCACCTTCATCAACGTTTTCGAGATCTCCGCGGACCGCGTGGACGAGTTCGTCGACCACTGGCGGGAACGGGCCGAGCTGCTCCAGGACGCGCCCGGCTTCAGAGACGTCCGCCTGCACCGGGCATTGCTGCCGGACTCACGGTTTCAGCTCGTCAACGTAGCGCACTGGGACAGCGAGCAGGACTGGCTGGCCGCGACACAGAACCACGGCCGGTTCCAGTCGTCGGTCGCCGAGGCCGCGCAGGTCGCCACCCCCAACCCGGCCCTCTACGAGGTCGTGGTCGCGTTTCCCTGAGGTGGTCACGCCACCGAGCTGCCGTCGCGCCCGAAGAGTTCGCTGTCCTTGTTGATCTGCGCGCCGCGCGACGGCCGGTTCGACCGTGCGCGGATCTCGTCGACCACGGCAGCGGCGACGCCCTAATCGCAACGCCTGACGAGTTCCGCAGTGGTGGCTCAATGCTCGTGGCTGAAGAAGGTTTCGACCATGAAGCGGGCCATGGCGGTGAGGCGCTCCGGGGGATAGGTGCCGGGGTCGTCGAGGACGAGCCTGCCGCCTTCTTGCATGGCGGTGAGCAGCAGGTGGGCAAGCAGGTCGACGTCGACGGTTTCGGCGTCGGGCTGGTCGCGGAGGAACCATCGGGTGATCTCGGCGATGCGGGCGCGGACGGCGGCTTCGGTGCGCCGCTTGTACTTGCGCACCGCGGGCGGCACTCCGTCGACCGGCAGCAGGATGGAGCGCCAGCGCTGCGGGCTGGCGGTGACCGCGGCGAAAAACCCTTGGGCGACCTGGGTGAAGGTGTCGATGGGGTCCGCGTCGGCGAGGTCGGCGGGTAGTACCTCGGTGATCTGGGCGAGTGCGCGTTCGCCTTCGCGGTGGAGCAGGTCGCGCAGGATGTGGTCGGCGTCGGTGAACTGCCCGTAGACGACGGGGCGGGTCACCCCGCACGCCTTGGCGACGCCGTCGACCGACACGGCGGCCACGCCGTCGGTGTTGATGATCTCCAGTGCGGCGTCGAGCAGCTGCTCGCGCCGCTCGGCCGGGGCCATGCGCGGGGCGTAGGGGCGTTTGCCGGTTGCCGCGGAAGACGTCATGGGCAGCATCCTACCTTGCAAAGCTACATCACTGTAGCTACGGTGCTGTAGCAATTGGAGGTGGTGATGAGCGATGGCACGACGAGGCGGTTCTGCGTCATCGGCGCCGGATACGTCGGCAACGGGCTGGCACGCGCGTGGAAGCAGGCCGGTATCCCGTATGACCAGTTCGAGGCGACTGGCGCGATCGGCGGGAACTGGCCGCGCGGGGTGTACGACTCGACGCACCTGATCAGCTCGAAGCGCTCCACCCAGTACGTCGAGTACCCGATGCCCGCGCACTTCGAGTTCGACACCGAAGTTCACCGGCAGGCAGCTGCATTCCAAGGACTACAAGCGGCCCGCGGACTTCGGGTCCGGCAGCCGGGTGCTGGTGGTCGGTGGCGGCAACTCGGCCAGCGATCTCGCGGTCGAGGCGGCGGCCACATTCGGCAGCGCGGACCTGTCGATGCGATCCGGGTACTGGTTCATCCCCAAGACCATCTTCGGGATCCCGGCCTCGGAGTTGGACCGGGTGTGGCTGCCGATGCCGGTGCAGCGGCTGGGGTTCAAGATCCTGCTACGACTGTCCTGCGGCCGCTACGAACGCTATGGACTCGAGAAGCCGGACCATGCGCTGGTCACCAAGGACGTCACGGTCAACCCGCGGTGAGTACGACACCACCGGGTACCGCACCCGATTCCCGTTCCTGGACGAATCGATGTTCACCTGGGAGAACGGACAGCCGCTGCTGATCGAGCACACGCTGGTGCCGCGGTACGCCAACCTCTACGTTTCGGCCTGGTCGCGCCGCGGTCCGGTGCCGGGAAGATCATCTCGCACGGCGCGCCTTCCTCGCCGAAGCCGCGGTGACGCAACGGTTGTTCCCGATCCCGCTGTCGGACCTGCTCGCCCGCCGGGCACGGCTGCTCGGCGGCGGGCTCGCGACCTGGGCCGCCCGTCGCGACCTCCCACCACCACCCGCACCTTCACCCAACGGACATCTCGACGCGAGAGAAGATCAAGGAGCTGACCGCATGAGCCTGCCCCCACCGACCTCGCGCAACCGGGCCGTGGTCACCGGTGCCTCCTCCGGCATCGGCACCGCGCTCGCCGAGCACCTGGCCGCCCGCGGCCACTCACTGATCCTCATCGCCCGCCGGGAAGACCGGCTGCGCGAACTCGCCGACCGGCTCGCACAACGGCACCGGGTCGAGGCCGAGGTGTACGCGTGCGACCTCGGCGACCGCGACGCGCGCGCCAAGCTGGTCGCCGATCTGGCCGCCCGCGACATCGCGGTGCTGTGCAACAACGCCGGATTCGCCACCTACGGTCCGCTGTCCACATTGGACGCGCAGCGTGAGGGTCTTCAGGTCGAGCTGGACGTCGTCGCCGTGCACGAACTGACCCTGGCGGTCCTGCCGGGGATGCTGGAGCGCAAGGCGGGCGCGATCCTGATCACCGGCTCGACGGCGGGCAACCAGCCCGGCCCGAACAACACCACCTACGCCGCGTCGAAAGCGTTCGCGAACACGTTCGCCGAGTCGTTGCACGCCGAACTCGCCGGAACCGGGGTGGGGTGCACGCTGCTTGCGCCCGGTCCGGTGAAGACGGAGTTCACCCATGCCGCCGAGGCGCCCGGGCTCGACCGGCTGGTGCCCGGACCGCTGTGGGTGTCCGCCGACGCTGCCGCCAGGCAAGCGATCACGGGTATGGCCAAGGGCAAGCGCCGGGTCGTGCCCGGCCCGTTCGCCAAAGCCCAGACACTGAGCGGGCTCTACGGCCCGCGCTGGATCAGCGCTTCCGTGCTGCGCGCGGTGTACCGGAGGGTGAAGTGAGCGACTGGGAACCCCGTACCCGCACCGACAGCCGCGGCCTCCGGACCGATATGCGGCGCCTGCTCACCCTGGCCGATCCGCGCCACTCCCTCTACCGCGACGCGCACTACTTCACCGCCACCGTCGAAGTCGACCCGCGGGCGATGAAACCGTGGCTGCCGCCCGGAATCCGGCTCGCCGAGCCCGCCCGCGCCGACGCACCACCGATTCTCGCTCGCCCGCACCGCAACGTCATGGGCCTGGCGGGTTTCGCGTTGCCGCGGGTCGTGGCGTTCACCCCGCGCGAGCGGGGCCTCGAAGTCCGGGAGGTCACCGGCTTCGACCTGCGAGTGGGCGGCTCCGAACGCAACCCGCTCGACCAGCTGGGCCTCGGCCGGGTCATCCAGGCCCGGGTGCACCGCGTCGACCTCTCCGCGGGCCTGCCACCACTTCCGCTGCGGCCACTGTCGCCGCTGTTCACCGTGACCCGACTCCGACCGAGGGTGCTCTGACATGACCACGAACCTGTCCGACCAGCTGACCCTGCCCTGCGGCGCCGTGCTGGGCAACCGCATCGCCAAGGCGGGCATGAGCGAACAGCTCGCCGCCCGCGACGGCGCCCCCACCGCCGAACTGTGCCGCCTCTACGCCACCTGGGCCCGCTCCGGGGCCGGGCTGCTCATCACCGGCAACGTCATGATCAACCGCGACGGGCTGGTCGAACCCCGCAACATCATTCTCGACGACGACCGGCACCTGGGCGAATTCAAGACCTGGGCCGACACCGTCCACGCCGGTGGTGCCGCGGTGTGGATGCAGATCAACCACCCCGGCCGGGTCGCCACCGTTCCCTTCACCCGCCGCCCGGTCGCCCCCTCGGCCGGCCGCGAACCCGTGCCCGGCTACAACCTGCGCAAGGCTCGCGAACTGACGGCGACACGGATCCAGGAGCTGATCCGTTCCTACGCTCACACCGCGGAACTCGCCGTCGCCGCCGGTTTCGACGGCGTCCAGATCCACGCGGCGCACGGTTACCTGCTGTCGCAGTTCCTGTCCCCGCTGGCCAACACCCGCGGCGACCACTACGGCCGCGACGCCGCCGGCCGTCGCCGTGCCCTGCTGGAGACCGTGGCCGCTGTGCGCGAGGCCGTCGGCCCGCACGTGCCTGTCTCCGTGAAGCTGAACTCGAAGGACTTCCAGCACGGCGGCTTCACTGAGGCCGAATCCCTCGATGTCGCCGCCGCCCTCGGCGACAGTGGTGTCGACCTGCTGGAGATCACCGGCGGCAACTACGCCGAACCCGCCATGGAAGGCGTCCACCACACCGGCCGCGCCGCGACCGGGGAAGCCTACTTCGCCGACTACGCAACGAAAGTCCGCGAACGCGTCGGCGTGCCGCTCATGCTCACCGGCGGCCTGCGCACCCGCGAAACCATGCAACGCCTACTGGGTGACGGAACGACCGACGTGATCGGCATTGCCCGTCCGATGGCGTTCGTGCCCGACTACCCAGCCCGCCTCCTGGCAGGCGAACCCGAGCCGCTCCTGCCCACCGGCCTCCGCCCGACCGGCTACCGGCCACTGGACGGCTACCTCCAGCTCGCCACGCACAACGCCCAGTTCCACCGCATCGCCGCCGGCCGCACCCCGCAGACCCAAGCCGGCATCGGCACCGTGCTCCGCGCACTCGCCACCATGGCGGGCGCCATGACCAGTCAGGTGGTGCTGCCCCGATGAGCATCGACGCCGGCAGGCGGGCGGCAAAGTCGCGGTGAGCAGGGGGCGCTATCTTAGAGCGCTCTCTTCCGAGCCTTCGCGAACTCTTTCCCGGCCTTGGTGCCCCCATCGACCAGGATGTCGACCCCGGTCAGATAGCCGGGTGCTTCGCTTGCGCAGAACGCGAGCACAGCCGCGACCTCCTCGGGCTTGCCGAATCGCTTGATCGCCGCCGATTTCACCAGGTCGCCGGCGCCGTGGTTCTCCTCCAGGCGCCCCATCGCGGTATCGAAGCTCCCTGGGGAGACAGAAACAACCCGCGCTCCCCGCTCACCGAACCCGGCCGCCAGGAAACGGCTGTACCAGTGGACGAAGTTCTTGCTGATCGCGTAGGCCAGTCCGGGTTTCAGCTTTCGGCCGACAAACCTCGCGCGACTGACGATCGCCTTCTCGAAGTCGCCGGGCCGTTGCTCGGCAAGGCGGAAAGCACGGAGCGGGACGAGGAGCTTGGGAATGCTGTGTCCGGCGGTTGATGCCACATTGACGAGTACGTCACCCTCCGCGGCCCGCGCGAGAAATGTCCGCGCGATGTGGACGGTGCCGGTCGCGTTGATGCGAGTGATGCGTTCAGCCGTACCCATGTGCGGACTGATTCCAGCGGCATGGACTACCGCGCGAACGTGACTTTCTTCAGCCTCCGCGCGCTGGAACAATTGCTCGACGGATGCCTTGTCGGTGATGTCGCAGACCACGCCGATCGCTTCGACTCCGGCCGTGGTCAGCTCGCGCACCGCGTCATCGAGGCGCGTCCGGTCCAGGTCCGCCAGCACGATCCGGTGGTCGTGCCCCATGAGCCTCGCCGTTGCCAGCCCCATGCCGCCGGTCCCGCCGGTGATGATCGCCGTGGGTCGTGCGGACTGTGCGGCCGGCATGGTCAGTTCGCCGGCCGTCCCGCGCCGGCGTAGTCGTCGCCGGGGCGGCGGTAGGCGTGCACCTGCACCGCCTGGCCGAAGGTCGGCGCGTCCACCATCTGCTTGTTGCCCACGTAGATGCCGACGTGGTGGATCTTCGTCGACGGATTGCCGAAGAACACCAGGTCGCCGAGTTGCGGCTCCTCCTCGACCGGCACCAGCGGCACGCTGCCGTACTGCCAGTGCGCGGTGCGCTTGAGCGTGATGCCCGCGTTGCCGTAGGCCGCGGTGGTCAGCCCGGAGCAGTCGAAGCCTTCGTGCCCGCCCTCGATGCCGTTGCCGCCCCACACGTACGGCAGGCCGATCTTCTCGATGGCGAAGTAGACCGCCTTGAGCACCGAGGCCTTCGGCGGCGAGTCGGTTTTCGCGACCGTGCCGTAGACGTTCGCGGTGGCCAGCACGCGGTGCAGGAACAGCGGCGCGTCCTGGAGCGAGCTGACCGCGTTCCACCAGGTCGGGCCGTCGGACAGGTCGCGGCCGCCGTCGCCGCACAGGGCGCGGGCGGCGGTCAGCGCGGCGTCGTCGAGGTTCTGCGGATCGGGCGCGCCCGCACCACTCGCGCTGCGGGCCCACTTGTCCCAGATCGCCGGGGTCAGCTGCATCGGGCCGTTCGCGTCCCGCTCGGAGACCACGGTGCCGTTGAAGTCGAGCAGTTCGACGGTGCCGATCGGCTGTGCCGGGCGGCCGTCCTCACCGATCACCCCGCCGACGCGGCCGTGGTCGCTGGCGTTCTTGCCGATCCCGGCGAGCGTCACCCACGACACGTGGCAGCCGGGCTGCTCCTGGCCCATGGTGATGGTCGCCTTGGCGTAGGCGAGCATCGACCGCTGCGGGATCTCCAGCCAGGTCGAGTACTGCGCGGCCCAGTCGTCGAGCTGCTTGCCCGGCGACGCGGGCAGCGCCGCGCCCGGCTGCGGTTGCGGGGTGCTCGGTGCGGGCGCCGGTGGCTCGGGGGATGCCGGGGGAGCGGTGTTCGCCGCGCTGTCCGCCTGCGGCGAGCCGTTGTCCTGGCCGTTGGCCAGCACAAAGAGCCCGGTCGCCACGGCCACCGCGACCAGCGCGATGACCAGCGCGCGCCGGACCGGCCGCTGCCTGGTTTCCTCCGCCACCACTACCCCCTGATCCCGTCGAGCACGAACTGGCGCAGGCCGTCGAGGTCAGTGTCCACGGCGACCTCGATCGACGGGCCCTCCGGCTCGCCGTTGGCTTCCCGATGTGTCCAACGACGCTGGTCCAGCAGGGTCGCGCCCCGGTGCGGACCGAACGAGCAGTCCACGTCCACCGGGAACCGCTCGGTCTCCAGCAGCCCCGGCCGGATCGCCTCGGCCACCGCGACCGCGTCGTGCAGCACGATGCCGTCGTACCCGAGTTCCTTGCGGTAGTGGTCGAGGTAATCACCGGTGAGCGAAACCAGCACCTCGCCGACGGGATCACCGTCGGCCAGCTCGGCCAGCCAGTCGGTGGACACCGCGCAGCGGCGGGTCAGGTCCATCGGCACCAGCGTGACCGGCACGCGCTCCTCCACCAGCACCCGGCGGGCGGCCTCGGGATCGGCCCAGACGTTGAACTCGGCGGCCGCGGTCACGTTGCCGCGCCCGATCGCGCCGCCCATCACCACCAGCCGCTCGATCCGGTCGCGGACGCGCGGGTGCGCGGCCAGCAGCAGGGCGATGTTGGTGAGCGGGCCGATCGGTGCGATGGTCACCGGCTCGTCGGCGCGTTCCAGCAGCGTGACCAGCATGCTCACCGCGTCGGCGCTCTCCAGGTCACGCTCGGCGGCGGCCAGCGAGGCCGACCGGCCGGACAGCCCGTCCGCCCCGTGCACCGCCGAGGTCCGGCTCTGCGCGTGCACCAGCGGGCGTTCGGCACCGGCGGCGACCGGCACGTCGGCGCGGCCGAACAGGTTCAGCAGGCGGCGGGCGTTCTCCGTGGTCGAATCCAGCGGCACGTTGCCGAACACCGTGGTCACGCCGATCAGCTCGATCTCGCGGCTGCGCGCGGCCAGCGCCAGCGCGAAGGCGTCGTCGACCCCGGGATCGGTGTCGATGATCAGTTTCGTGCCCAACTGCCGCTCCCTGGTCTGTCACCCGCCGATGGCTACAGGTTACGGTCAGCCCCATGACATCCATGTGGGGTTCCCCGGTGGTGGCCAGGGCGAAGGCGTGGCGGCGCGCGCGGCGCGACCCGCGGCAGGCCCGGTTCCTCACCGCCGACTCGCTGCGCTGGGTGCTGCGCAACCGCGCCTACACCCCCTGGTACCTGGTCCGGTACTGGCGGCTGCTCAAGTTCCGCCTGCTCAACCCGCACATCATCCTGCGCGGCATGGTGTTCCTCGGCAAGGACGTGGAGATCCACTGCCGTCCCGGTTACGGGCGGCTGGAGATCGGCCGCTGGGTGCACATCGGCGACGGCAACGCGATCCGCTGCCACGAGGGTTCGCTGCGCATCGGCGACAAGGCCGTGTTCGGCAGGCAGAACGTGGTCAACGGTTATCTCGACATCGAGCTCGGCGCGGCCACCCTGGTCGCCGACTGGGTCTACATCTGCGACTTCGACCACGTGACCACCGACATCACGCTGCCGATCAAGGACCAGGGCATCGTGAAGTCCCCGGTGCGGATCGGACCGGACACCTGGATCGGCACCAAGGTCTCGGTGCTCAAGGGCACCCGCGTCGGCCGGGGCTGCGTGCTCGGCGCGCACGCCGTGGTCCGCGGTGACATCCCGGACTACGCGATCGCGGTCGGCTCACCGGCCCGCGTGGTGCGCGACCGCCGCGCCGACTACGAGGCCGACGCCGAACGCCGCGAAGCCGTGCGAGACATGGCCCGAAAGGCGGACAAGGCCCTGGAGAAGACGCTGCGCGACCTGACCTCGAACTAGGCACTTCGAGCCGGGCGGCAAACCGGACGAACGGAGGATTCCGTTCGTTGCTGTAACTAACTAGCATCGAGCCTCACCCCGAAGTGGAGGAGCAGCTCGTGCGCGTACGCAGACGTTCGGCCTTCGCGTTAGTCACCCTGTCCAGCATCGCCCTGCTCGGCACCGCCGCCCCGGCGGTCGCCGCGCCCGACGACGGCATCTACACCGCGGCTGCCCAGTGCAGCGAAACGCCGCGCGAGCTGCCGATCAACCAGTTCACCGACCACCGCGAGCTCGGCATCGAGCTCGACCGGATCGAGCGCGCCAGCGGCGGCAAGGTGGAGGTCGACCAGCTCGGCCGGAGCAACCGCGGCCGCGAGATCTACTCGGCGCGCGTCGGCACCGGGCCCAAGGCCGTGCTGCTGACCAGCGAGATCCACGGCAACGAGAAGACCGGCACGGACGCCATCCTCAACCTGCTGGACTTCGTCGGCACCAGCGATTCGGCCAAGGCGAAGCGCTGGCGCAGCGAGCTGACCATCGTCGCCATTCCGAAGATGAACCCGGACGGCGCCGAACTCGACCGCCGCGGCAACGACATGTCCTGGCAGGAGGTCACCGCGCGCCACCCGCAGCTGCGGGGCGTCCAGCCCGCGTGGAACTACTACACCGGCTCGCTGCAGGGCGACGACTACTCGCAGCGGCCGGGGTTCGACATCAACCGCGACTACAACCCCGACCTGAACTACGTGCCGCGCAAGGAGGACTTCCCCGGCACCTCGGCGCAGACCGGCTGGTACCTCTCGCCGGAGACCTCCATCGTGCGCGACGTCTACCGCGGCCTGACCGCCGAGTTCGGCAAGGTGGACACCTACGTCGACCTGCACCACCAGGGCGCCTGCTACGTGATGCCGGACGATCCCGACGAGTTCGTCACGCTGTCCATCTCGGGCAAGTTCGTCGACGACCCGGCCACCACGCCCGGCTACGAGAAGTATGCGCCGAAGTACGACCTCAAGTACTCGAAGCAGCTGAACGTGGCGGTGAACAACGCGCTGCAGGGCGCGGCGAACAACCGGCCGGTCTTCGGGAACGTGACCCTGTACCCGCAGGACACCAACCTGCCCGGCACCGGGCTGGGCTCGTTCGCGCTGAACGGCAGCGGCACCGTGCTGTTCGAGGTGCGCGGGCAGACCCAGACGCTGGGACAGCAGCACCGCGCGGTGCTCACCAAGTCCGTCTACATCGGACTGGACGGGATGCTGTCCTCGATCGCCAGCGGGCACGTGCGCAACCTGGACCCGGCCGAGTACGACCGGATCCCGCCGCGCGGGCCGAACATCGGCACCGCGGCGGCCGAAGCCGACGCTCGCCTGGACGACTGAAGCAAGCAGCGTTCAAAACAAGCAGCGTCTAAAGCAGGAAGTGGAACAACGGGCTGCCCGGTTCCACCCGTTCCACCTGGAGCGGGCTGGCTTCGAGGCGGTCCAGCAGGCCGGGCAGGTCGGCTGGGCGCTCGATCTCGATCCCGATCAGCGCCGGGCCGGTCTCCCGGCTGTTGCGCTTGACGTACTCGAACAGGGTGATGTCGTCCTCCGGGCCGAGCACCTCGTCGAGGAAGCGGCGCAGCGCGCCGGGTTCCTGCGGGAAGCCGACCAGGAAGTAGTGCTTGAGCCCCTTGTGGACCAGTGACCGCTCGAGGATCTCGCTGTACCGGCTGACGTCGTTGTTGCCGCCGGAGACCACGCAGACCACGGTCTCCTGGGCACCGATCTCGACGGTCGCCCCGAGCGCCGCGCTGGCCAGCGCGCCGGCGGGCTCGGCGATGATGCCGTCGGACTGGTACAGCTCCAGCATCTCGGTGCACACCCCGCCCTCTTCGACGGTGGTCAGCTCGGCACCGCTGTCGCGGATCAGCGGGTAGGTGACCGAACCGGCGATGGCCACCGCGGCGCCGTCGACGAACGAGTCCACCGTGTCGATCCGCACCGGCCCACCGGCTTCGAGCGCGGCGGCCAGGCAGGCGGCCCCGGCCGGTTCGACGCCGACGATCCGGGTCGAGGGATGGCGTTCGCGCATCCAGCTGACGATCCCGGCGAGCAGCCCGCCGCCGCCGACCGGCACCACCAGCACGTCCGGCGCGAAGCCCAGCTGCGCGACGATCTCGCGGGCGACCGTGCCCTGCCCGGCGACCGTGCGCGGGTCGTCGAAGGCGGGCACCAGGGTCGCGCCGGTGCGCTCGGCCTCGCGCTTGGCCTCGGCGGAGGCGTCCTCGTAGCTGTCGCCGGTGACGATGACCTCGACGTGCGCGCCGCCGAGCGTGGCGATCCGCTCGCGCTTCTGGCGCGGCGTGGTGCGGGGCACAAAAACGCGGCCGTTGGCGCCGAGCCGGCGGCACGCGTAGGCGACGCCCTGCGCGTGGTTGCCCGCGCTGGCGCAGACCACGCCGCGGGTGCGGACCGCCTCGTCGAGCTGCACGATGAAGTTGTAGGCACCGCGGACCTTGTAGGAGCGGACCGTCTGGAGGTCCTCGCGCTTGAGCCAGACCCGGGCGTTCATCTGCGCGGAGAGCCGGGAACTGGGTTCGAGCGGGGTCCTGGTGACCACCCCGGCCAGTCGTTCCGCGGCCTGGTCGACCAGTTCCGCGCTTACCTCCGCCGTGCGTACGCCCTGCATGCCCGGGAACCTACTCCGGGTGGCCGCGGCCCGATCGGGGGAGGGCGGCCGCGGTCACGGCTTCGGCACGGCCGGATACGGCACGAAGGTGCTCGTGTTCTCGTCGACGGTCAGCTGCTTGCCGATGGTCGGGAAGGCGCGTTGCGGGCAGGCCGGGCGTTCGCAGACCTTGCAGCCCATGCCGATCGGGGTGGCGGCGGCCCGGTCGTCCAGGTCGAGGCCGGTCGAGTAGACCAGCCGCCGCGCGTGGCGGAGTTCACAGCCGAGGCCGACGGTGAACATCTTTCCGGGCGAGCCGTAGCCGCCGATGTTCCGCGAGATCGTCCGTGCGATCCAGAAGTAGCTCTTGCCGTCCGGCAGCGACGCGATCTGCGTCAGGATCTTGCCCGGCGACGTGAACGCCTCGTAGATGTTCCACAGCGGGCACGCCCCGCCCACCCGCGAGAAGTGGAAGCCCGCCGCCGACTGCCGCTTCGACATGTTGCCCGCGCGGTCCACCCGCACGAACGAGAACGGCACCCCGCGCATCTTCGGCCGTTGCAGGGTGGACAGCCGGTGGCACGCCGTCTCGAAGCCCACCCCGAAGTGGTCGCACAGCCGCTCGATGTCGTACCGGTACTCCTCGGCTCGCCGGTAGAACTGCTCGTACGGCAGGATCAGCGCCCCGGCGAAGTAGTTGGCCAGCCCGACCCGCGCCAGCGAACGCGCGGCCGGACCGGAGAACGCCCACGAATCGGCCAGCTCGGCGATCAGGTCGTCGTACTCCAGCAGCGCGATCTGCGAAGCCATCCGGAAGGCCTGCTGCCCGACCCGCAGGCTCGGCGCCATTCGCAGCACCCGCGCGTGCGGCTCGTACCGGTGCTGCTCGCCGACCGTCTCGTCGATGCCCTCGCTGGTGACGTGCACCCCGTAGCGCTCGGTCAACCGGTCCCGCAGCGAGGACAGCACCTCACCCCGGCGCAGCGGCAGTTCGGCGGCCATCCGCTCGGCGCGTTCGTCCAGCTCGGCGACGTAGTTCTCGCGTTCGTAGAAGAAGTCGCGCACCTCCTCGTGCGGCAACGGCCCGGCCGCGCTGCCGTGCACCCCGCTGCCGTCCTCGGTCACCAGCGCGGCGGTGTTCTCCACCGCGTCCCGGTACCGCCGGTGCAACCGGACCAGCGCCTGGGCGATGGACGGCAGGTTCGTCGCCAGCTCGTTGATCTCGCCGGTGGTCGCCTGCACGCCGAGCGACTCGTCGAGCAGGGCTTCGCGCACGTCGGCGACCAGGCGCGCGGTGTCGTTGTTCGCGAAGAACTCGGCGTCCACGCCGAAGGCCTGGGTGATCCGGAAGAGCACCGGAACGGTCAGCGGACGGGCGTTGTGCTCGATCTGGTTGAGGTAGCTCGGCGAGATTTCCAGCAGCCGGGCGAGGTCCGCCTGGCTCATCGAGCGGGTCTCACGCAGGTGGCGCAGCTTCGCGCCGGCGAAGGTCTTGTCCACTGAACCGGTCCTTTCCGGAAGGTTTCCCGGCCTGAACGATCAAGTAAACGATCAAGCTGAGGGAATTCCGCAGGTCTGCGAACTCCGTGTTCGCAACCTTCGCCTGCATGCTACGAAAAGTTTGCAAAATTTGGCAAATTGGAGCGCTAGGCGCGTTTCCCCTGCACATGTCATGGTCGGAACAGGAAGCGAGTAATCGCAAAGTTCGCAAAGGTGGGAAAGATGGCTGACACGGTCAACAGGGAGCAGGCGGCGGCAGAGCTTGCGAAGCAGTGGGAGACCGACCCCCGCTGGCAGGGTGTGGACCGTACCTACAGCGCGGCCGACGTGATCAAGCTGCGCGGCAGCGTGGTCGAGGAGAACACGCTCGCCCGTCGTGGCGCCGAGAAGCTGTGGAACCTGCTGCACACCGAGGACTACGTCCACTCGCTGGGCGCGCTCACCGGTAACCAGGCCGTCCAGCAGGTGCGTGCCGGGCTCAAGGCGATCTACCTGTCGGGCTGGCAGGTGGCCGCCGACGCGAACCTGTCCGGGCAGACCTACCCGGACCAGAGCCTGTACCCGGCCAACTCGGTGCCCGCGGTGGTCCGCCGGATCAACAACGCGCTGGGCCGCGCCGACCAGATCACCTGGGCCGAGGGCAACACCGACATCGACTGGTACGCCCCGATCGTCGCCGACGCCGAGGCGGGCTTCGGTGGCCCGCTCAACGCGTTCGAGCTGATGAAGGGCATGATCGCGGCCGGTGCCGCGGGCGTGCACTGGGAGGACCAGCTGGCCTCGGAGAAGAAGTGCGGCCACCTCGGCGGCAAGGTGCTGATCCCGACCAAGCAGCACGAGCGCACGCTGAACGCCGCCCGCCTGGCCGCGGACGTGGCCGGCGTGCCGTCGCTGATCATCGCCCGCACCGACGCGCAGGCCGCCACGCTGATCACCAGCGACGTGGACGAGCGCGACCAGAAGTTCATCACCGGTGAGCGCACCGCCGAGGGCTTCTACAAGGTGCGCAACGGCATCGAGCCGTGCATCGAGCGCGGGCTGGCCTACGCCCGGTACGCCGACCTGCTGTGGATGGAGACCTCCGAGCCCGACCTGGAGGTGGCCCGGAAGTTCGCCGAGGCGATCAAGGCGAAGTACCCGAACCAGCTGCTGGCCTACAACTGCTCGCCGTCGTTCAACTGGAAGAAGCACCTGGACGACGCGACCATCGCGAAGTTCCAGCGCGAGCTTGGCCACATGGGCTACAAGTTCCAGTTCATCACGCTGGCCGGCTTCCACGCGCTGAACTACTCGATGTTCGACCTGGCCAAGGGCTACGCGAACGAGGGCATGACCGCCTACGTGGACCTGCAGGAGCGCGAGTTCGCTTCGGAGGAGCGGGGTTACACCGCCACGAAGCACCAGCGCGAGGTCGGCACCGGCTGGTTCGACCAGGTGGCCACCGCGCTGAACCCGGACAGCTCGACCACCGCGCTGACCGGCTCCACCGAAGAGGCCCAGTTCCACTGAGCCCGGTAGTCCCCGGAAGCCGCCGGGCCCGGCCCCCTTGGTAGTCGCCCGCACGACTGGGGCGGCCCGGCGGCTTCCCTTCCCTCTTCTTTCTTTTCTCCCGCGAGAAAGCCAGTTCCCGGAGGAACCAGATGTCCGACAAGCTCGCCTACCGCATCGACCTGACCGGCCCGAGCGCCGACCGGTTCGACGAGATCCTCACCCCGGCCGCGGTGGAGTTCGTGGCCAAGCTGGACAACGAGTTCGCCGGTCGCCGCCGTGAGCTGCTCGACGAGCGGCGCCTGCGCCGGGAGAAGCTGGCCACCGGGGAGGAGAAGCTCGGTTTCCTGCCGGAGACCGCGCACATCCGCGCCGACGAGTCGTGGCAGATCGCCCCGGCCGCGCCCGGTCTGGAGGACCGCCGGGTGGAGATCACCGGGCCGACCGACCGCAAGATGACGGTCAACGCGCTCAACTCCGGGGCCAAGGTGTGGCTGGCCGACTTCGAGGACGCCAACGCGCCGACCTGGCACAACATGATCGACGGGCAGCTCAACCTCTACGACGCGATCCGCCGCGACATCGACTTCACCGGCGAGAACGGCAAGCGCTACACCATCGGTGACGACCCGGCCACCATCGTCGCCCGCCCGCGCGGCTGGCACCTGGTGGAGAAGCACATCCGCATCGACGGCCGCCCGGTCTCGGCGAGCTTGGTCGACTTCGGCCTGTTCTTCTTCCACAACGCGCGCCAGCTGCTCGCCCGCGGCCGCGGCCCGTACTTCTACCTGCCGAAGCTGGAGAACCACCGCGAGGCACGGCTGTGGAACGACGTCTTCCGCTTCGCCCAGCGGGAACTCGGCCTGCCGCAGGGCGCGATCCGGGCCACCGTGCTGATCGAGACGATCACCGCCGCGTTCGAGATGGACGAGATCCTCTACGAACTGCGCGAGCACGCGGCCGGGCTGAACGCCGGGCGCTGGGACTACATCTTCAGCGTGATCAAGAACTTCGGTGACCGCGGTGCCGACTTCGTGCTGCCGGACCGCGCGCAGGTCACCATGACCGTGCCGTTCATGCGGGCCTACACCGAGCTGCTGGTGCGGACCTGCCACAAGCGCGGCGCGCACGCCATCGGCGGCATGGCCGCGTTCATTCCCAGCCGCGACCCGGAGATCAACGCGAACGCGCTGGAGAAGGTCCGCCAGGACAAGGAGCGCGAGGCCGGCGACGGGTTCGACGGTTCATGGGTGGCGCACCCCGGCCTGGTCCCGGTCTGCCGCGAGGTGTTCGACGAGGTGCTCGGCGGCTGGCCGAACCAGCTCGGCAAGCTGCGCGAGGACGTGGTGGTCACCGCCGAGGACCTGCTCGACGTGGCCAGTGCGGGTGGTGAGGTCACCGAGGAAGGCCTGCGCGCGAACATCAACGTCGGCCTGCGTTACCTCGACTCGTGGCTGCGCGGCACCGGCGCGGCGGGCATCTCGAACCTGATGGAGGACGCGGCCACCGCGGAGATCGCGCGCTGCCAGGTGTGGCAGTGGATCCGCAACGGCACGAAGCTGGCCGACGGCACCGCGATCACCACCGAGCTGGCCTTCGAGATGCTGCGCGAGGAACTCGGCCGCATCCACGCCGACCTCGGCGCGGGCAACCGGCTCGACGACGCGCGCGACATCTTCGTCGAGACCGCGCTCGGGGAGAAGCTGCCCGCGTTCTTCACCACCTCGGCCTACGCGCGGTACCTGACCGCCTGAGCTTTCCGCGCCTGTCGAAAACATCCGGAACCCGCAACTTTAGGTACGCCTACTTAGCGGGTTCCGGATTGTTTTCACGTTCGGCCACCAGGCAGGCTCCGGCGAGTCGGACATCTCCCCCTCGTCGAGGAGTTTTCGTGATGAGACTGCGTCACGCGCTGGTCCTGGTGGCCGCGTCCGCACTGCCGATCGCGGTGCTGAGCGCGCCCGCCACCGCGGCACCCGTACTGGCCGCCCCGGACATCCCGGTGGCGAACGTGCAGGCCCACCTCACCGCACTGCAGAACATCGCCACCGCGAGCGGCGGCAACCGCGCCCACGGCCGAGCCGGCTACAAGGCCTCGATCGACTACGTGAAGGGCAAGCTCGACGCCGCCGGTTACCAGACGCAGCTCCACACGTTCAGCTACAACGGCGCCACCGGGTACAACCTGATCGCCGACTGGCCGGGCGGTGACCCGAACAACGTGATCATGGCCGGTGGGCATCTCGACAGCGTCACCGTCGGACCCGGCATCAACGACAACGGCAGCGGCTCGGCCGGTCTGCTCGAGGTCGCGCTGACCGTGGCCAAGCAGAACCTGCAACCGCAGAAGCACCTGCGCTTCGGCTGGTGGGGCGCCGAGGAACTGGGCCTGATCGGGTCGACGCGGTACGTGAACAGCCTGACCTCGGCGCAGCGCGCGGTGATCAAGGGTTACGTGAACTTCGACATGACCGGTTCGCCGAACCCGGCGTACTTCGTCTACTCCAGCTCGGGTCAGCCAGCCGGGTCGACCACCATCGAGAACACGCTGAAGGCCGGGTTCCAGGCCAAGGGCGTGCCGACCGAGCCGACCAGCGTCGGCGGGCGCTCCGACCACGCCGCCTTCGCCAGGGCCAACATCCCGATCGGCGGCACGTTCAGCGGCGCGGAGGGCATCAAGTCCTCGGCGCAGGCGCAGAAGTGGGGCGGTACCGCGGGCCAGGCGTTCGACCGCTGCTACCACCGCTCGTGCGACACCACGAGCAACATCAGCGCCACCTCGCTGGACCGGCACACCGACGTCATCGCGCACACGCTGTGGACGCTCAGCGGTGCGCCCGCCATGGCCGCGCTCGACTGCGTGCGCTGCCCCATCTAGTGGACCAGCCCTCGTGGTCGCGTGACCGGAGCCGCGGCCACGGGGGCGTTCAACCCCGGCTCGATCCGGCTCAGCCGGGGAAAGCGTTGCCGGTGGCGATCTTCGGGCGGCCCAGTACCTCGGGCTCGGAGATCCGCGCCCGGCGGTAGACGGCCGCGGTGTCCTCGGCTATCCGGCACCAGTCGAAGTCCGCGGCCAGCCGGGCCTGCGCGGCGGCGGCGCGGCGCCGCGCGGCCCGGTCATCCGCCAGCACGGTGTCCACCGCGGCCCCGAGCGCGGGCACGTCACCCGGCGCGAACGCCAACCCGGTCACCCCGTCGATGACCACCTCGCCGAGCCCGCCCGCGGTCGACGCCACCAGCGGCGCCTTCGCCGCCGCGGCCTCCAGCGCGACGATCCCGAACGGCTCGTACCGGCTCGGCAGCACCACCGCGTCCGCCGCGGACAGCACCGCGCGCAGGTCCCGGTCGGACAGGTGGCCGACGAACTCCACCGCCCGCCGGATGCGCAGCTTCTTCGCCTGCTCGACCAGTTCGTCCAGGTGCCTGCCCTTGCCCGCCACCACCAGCCGCGTGCCGGGGTGGTCGCGCCGGATGCGCGGCAGCGCGGCGAGCAGGTCCTGCACGCCCTTCTCCCACTCCAGGCGGCCGAAGTAGAGCAGCAGCGGAGCGCCTTCCGGGCTGTAGGTCCGCCGGGCGTGCTCGATCTCGGCGGCGGGCACCTGCCAGCCGCGTTCCTCGATGCCGTTGTGGATCACGGTGATCTCTTCCGGCGACACCTCGAACAGGTGCCCGACCTCCGCGCGCATCGCCTGTGAGCAGGTGATCAGCGCGTCGGAGCGGTTGGCCAGCCACCACTCGACCGAGTGCACCTGCTGGTTGAGCGGGTGCGAGAGCCAGCCGGAGTGCCGCCCGGCCTCGGTGGCGTGAATGGTGCCGACCAGCGGCACCCGCGCGGCCTCGGCCAGCGCGATCGCCGGATGGGTGACCAGCCAGTCGTGCGCGTGCACCACCTCGGGCTGCCAGCCGCGGAGCAGTTCGTTCCCGGCGCGGACCATCGCGTGGCCCATGGCCAGCGTCCAGGCCACCAGATCGCGTTCGAAGGTCACGTGCATCGGGTCCTCGGCGACCCGGATGATCCGCACGCCCTCGACCACCCGATCGGTCTGCGGATGCGTCGAGGCGTCGGTGCCGGCCACGTGACGGCACAGCACCACCACCTCGTGCCCGTCGCGGACCAGGTGCCTGGCCAGCGCGTGGACGTGCCGGGCCAGTCCGCCGACGACAACCGGCGGGTACTCCCAGGAGAGCATCAACACGCGCATGAGGGGCAGGTTACTCGTGAGTCAAGACGGCTCCGTGCGGCCGTGGCGGATCTTTGCCAGCATCGGGGGTGATGAGCACGGACTGGAAGCCCGCGGAGACCGCACTGACCACCCCGTGGACCGGCGAGGTCGGCCCGGGGAACGCCCTGCCCGAGTACCCGCGCCCGAGGCTGGTGCGCGAGCGCTGGCTGAACCTCAACGGCCTGTGGGAGTACAGCACCGAGAACAGCCGCGGGGAGCGGATCCTGGTGCCGTACCCGCCGGAGTCCGCGCTGTCCGGCATCGGCAGGCACGACGACCTGATGTGGTACCGCCGCACCTTCGAGATCCCCGGCGACTGGGCGGGGGAGCGGGTGCTGCTGCACTTCGGCGCGGTCGACCAGCGCGCCACCGTCTGGGTGAACCACCAGCTGGTCGCCGAGCACGAAGGCGGCTACACCGAGTTCAGCGCGGACATCACCGGCGCGCTGCGGGCGGACGGGCCGCAGGAGGTGCTGGTCCGCGCCGAGGACCGGGTGGACATCGGCACCTACCCGCTGGGCAAGCAGCGCCGGGCGCCCGGCGGCATCCTCTACACCGGCGCCTCCGGCATCTGGCAGACCGTCTGGCTGGAACCCGTGCCGCACGACCACATCCGGCGCCTCGACATCGACAGCGACCTGACCGGGCTCACCGTCACCCCGCGCGTGTCCGGCGGTGACCGGGTGGAGGTGGTGGTCAGCACCCCGGACGGGGACGAGGTCGCCCGCGCCGACGGTCCCGCCGGCCGCGCCATCCGCGTCGAGGTGCCGTCGCCGCGGTGGTGGTCCCCCGAGGACCCGTACCTGTACGACCTGACCGTCCGGCTGGGCGAAGACCTCGTCCGCGGGTACGCCGGGTTGCGCACCATCGGCGTCGCCCGCGACGAACGGGGCAGGCCGCGGATCGCGCTGAACGGCCGCGTCACCTTCCTGCACGGCCCGCTCGACCAGGGCTACTGGCCCGACGGCGTCTACACCGCGCCCACCGACGAAGCGCTGCGGTTCGACCTGGAGAAGACCAAGGAACTGGGCTTCAACTTCGTCCGCAAGCACGCGAAGGTCGAGCCCGCCCGCTGGTACCACTGGGCCGACAAGCTCGGGCTGCTGGTCTGGCAGGACATGCCGTCGCTGCCGGTGCTGCTGGACAACCCGCCGGGACCGCAGGCACCGCCCGTTCCCGAGGCACAGCGGCGGTTCGAGGCCGAACTGCTGGAGCTGATCGACCAGCTGCGCGGGGTCACCTCGCTCGTCGGCTGGGTGCCGTTCAACGAGGGCTGGGGCGAATACGACACCGTGCGGATCTCCGCGTTGGTCCGCGAAGCCGACCCCACCCGCATGGTGAACGCGAGCAGCGGCGTGAACTGCTGCCATTCGCACCACGACACCGGCGCGGGCGACATCTACGACGACCACACCTACGTCGGCCCCGGCCGTCCCGAAATCGTCGACGCGCGCGTGACCGTCGACGGCGAATACGGCGGACTGGGACTGGTGGTGCAGGAGCACACCTGGCCGGGACCGCCGATGGCGTACGAAATGACCGGCAGCCGCGAGGAACTGACCCGGCGCTACGCCGAGGTGAGCCTCGAACTCGCGGAACTCGTGCCCGCGGTGGGCCTTTCGGGTGCCGTCTACACCCAGACCACCGACGTCGAGAACGAGGTGAACGGGTTTTTCACCTACGACCGCAGGGCGGCGAAGCTCGACATCGCGGTGGCCGCGGAACACAATCGAAAGGCGATCGAGGCGGGCAGCCAGCCCCAAGATCGGTGACTTTCGGCCCTTTCCCGCAGCGGGCCGGGTTTGCCAGGTTGAGCCGGTGCGTCGGGGAAGCACACCGGAGGACAACATGGGCGGTTCGCGCGCGGAGTCGCTGAGTCACGGCGAATGCCTGCGCCTGCTGGGAAGGGCCGGGGTGGGGCGGGTGGTGTACACCAAGCACGCGATGCCGGCGATCGACCTGGTCGGGTACACGATGCGCGACGGCGCGGTGATCATCCGCAGCCCGGGGGACAGCGAACTGCCCTCGGCGGTGCGCAACGCGGTGGTCGCCTTCCAGGCCGACCGGCTCTCCGCCGACCTGACCGCCGGCTGGTCGGTGAGCGTGGTCGGGCACGCCACCGAGATCTCCGACCACGAGGAAGTGGAAAAGCTGTCCGGTGCCGCGCCGACGCCGTGGCCGGCATCGGCGGGCGACCGGTTCCTCAAGATCACCGTGAAGCTCGCGTCCGGCACCCGGATCGGCAACGGGCGATGATCAGCGTCTTCCTGGTCGACGACCACGAGGTGGTCCGGCGCGGGGTGGCCCACCTCCTCGAGTCGGACCCGGACCTCGAGGTGATCGGTGAAGCGGGCACGGCGGCGCAGGCGATGGCCCGGATTCCCGCGCTGCGCCCGGACGTCGCGGTGCTCGACGTGCGCCTGCCCGACGGCAACGGGGTGGAGCTGTGCCGCGACCTGCGCTCGCGCCTGCCGGGGCTCAACTGCCTGATGCTCACCTCGTTCACCGACGAGCAGGCCATGCTCGACGCGATCCTCGCCGGGGCGGGCGGGTACGTGATCAAGGACATCGACGGCATGCGGCTGGTCGCCGCGGTGCACGACGTCGGTTCCGGGCTGTCCCTGCTGGACAACCGCGCCGCCGCCGCGCTGATGGCGAAGCTGCGCGCGGAGGTGTCCGTCGACGGCCCGCTGGCCGGCTTGTCCGATCGCGAGCGGGAACTGCTCGGCTTCATCAGCGACGGGCTGACCAACCGCCAGATCGCCACGCGGATGAACCTGGCCGAGAAAACCGTGAAGAACTATGTTTCGCGGCTGCTCACGAAACTCGGCATGCAGCGCCGCACGCAGGCGGCGGTGCTGGCCACCCGGTTGCGCGGGCAGCGGCGCTGATCCCCCTGACCGGCGCTGTTTTTCGGCGGCACCGGGTGCGAATCTGGTTCGTGTGACCGAGGGTGAGGTCCTGCGACTGGTGGTGGTCCGCGCGCTGGAGCTGATCGGCGCCGACCACGTGCTGCTGGCGTTGCCCGCCGACGGCGGCGCCGAACTGGTGGTGGTCGTCTGCGCGGGAGCGGACGAGGCGGCCTTCGACGGCCTGCGCCTGCCCTGCGACGGCACGATCGGCGGCGCGGTCTTCCGCACCGGCAAGGCCCGTCGCGCGGTGACCCCCGGCCCCGGCCTCGACGATCGCTCCGGCGCGGCGATGGCGGTCCCGCTGGCCGGCGTGGACGAGTCGCTCGGTGTGCTGATCGCCTTGCGGGACAAGGGAAAGCCGGTGTTCACCGCGGATCGGGTGACGTTGGCGACCGGGTTCGCCGAGCAGGCCGCGCTGGCCGTGCGGACCGCGCGGGAGCACCTGCACCGGCACGAGCTGGACCTGCTCAACGAACGCGACCGGATCGCCCGCGAACTGCACGACCACGTGATCCAGCGGTTGTTCGCGGTGGGCCTTTCGCTGCAGGGCCTCGGGCGGGCCGCGGAATCCCCGGAACTCCGGCGGCGGCTGACCGAAAGCGTCGAGGACCTGCAGGAGGTGGTCCGCGAGATCCGCAACACGATCTTCGACCTGCACGGCGATCCGGCCGGCGCGACCTGGTTGCGGCGACGGCTCCAGCAGGTGATCGACGAGCTGACCGAGCACACCGGGGTGCGGGCGATCGTGCGGATGTCCGGTCCGCTCAGCGTGATCCCGCCCGAGCTGGCGGTGCACGCCGAGGCGGTGGTGCGCGAGGCGGTCGGCAACACCGTGCGGCACGCGATGGCGCGGTCGGTCACCGTGGCGGTGGCGGTGGAGAACGAGCTGAGCATCGGCGTCACCGACGACGGCTCCGGCATCTCGCCGGATTCGGTCCACAGCGGACTCGCGGCGCTGGCGGCGCGTGCCGCGGATGCCGGTGGCACGCTGCACGTGCAGGCTTCGCCCGAAGGGGGCACCCGGCTGCTCTGGTCGGTGCCGCTGCCGTGAGCGATACCCCCGGAAGTCCCTGTCTTCAGGGGACTTTCGGCCCTGCGGTCCCCGCCCGTCCCCGTGCGATGGTCGATGGTGAACCCTTCCCGGCGAAGGAGACCCGCGATGGACCACGGCTATCCCGACGAGCGGACCATGCGCACCGCGATCGAGCTGGCCGTGCGCGCGCCCTCGGTGCGCAACTCGCAGCCGTGGCGGTGGCGGCTCGGCGGGCGGACGGTGAACCTCTACGCCGGACGCGACCGCCAGGTGCCCCACACCGATCCGCGTGGCACGGACCTGCTGCTCGCTTGCGGGGCCGCGCTGCACCACCTCCGGATCGGGCTCGCCGTGCAGGGCTGGCGCACGCGGGTGTACCGGCTGCCCGACCCGGCCGAACCGGAGCACCTGGCCGCGATCGAGCTGTACCGCGGTGAGCCGGGCGCCGACGAGGTCGCGCTGGCCGCGGCCATTCCGCGGCGGCGGTCCGACCGGCGCCGCTACGACCAGCGGAGGCCACCGGAGTCGCACCTGTCCCTGATGATCGACCGCGCCGAAACCACCGGCGTGCTGGTGCGCGCCGCCACGGACCGCGGGGCGCGGCCACAGCTGGTGCGGGCGCTCGCCGAATGCGCCCACTACCAGCTGCTGGGGCCGGCCGTGCTGCTCGAACTCGCCGCCTGGCGCGGGCACTGGCCGCCGAGCGTGCCGGAGTACGACCACGAGTCGGTGCTGCTGGTGCTCGGCACCCACGCCGACGACCGCCTGGCGCGCCTGCGCGCGGGCGAGGCGCTGAGCGAGGTCCTGCTCTCGGCCACCGGGCTCGGCCTGGCGAGCTGCGCGCTGACCGATCCGCTCGGGGTGATCGACGTGCGCCCGATCCTGGCGAAGGAGTTGCTGGACGGGGCGCATCCGCAGGTGGTGTGCCGGCTGGGCTGGGCCCGGCTGAACGCCGAACCGCTCCCCGCCACCACACGGCGGCCGCTGGACGAGGTGGTGCAGAACTTCGCCGCGGTCGCCGTGTGACCAAGGGCCGCGAGCGGCCGGCCCGGCGTGCACAGCCGCCGACCCCTCGCGGCCCACCACGGCCAACCCGAGTGGGCGTGGCCGGGGGCCCCGCGCGGAGTGCTCGCCGCACGGTGCCCCCGGTCGGCCAGTTCGCTCAGGCGTGGAACTCCAGTACCGTGCGCCCGTCCGCGATCGGGGCTGAGCGGCGGAGAGCCAGGCCGCCGTCGGCGGCCAAGGCGGACAGCTCGGCGACGGTGCGTTCCCGGCCCGCGAAGCACATCAGCATGAACAGGTCGATGCCCGTGTCCGCGCCCTCGCCCCGCACCGGCTCGATCACGACCACCACGCCACCCGCTTCACGGCAGCGCGAGAGGATCTCGCGGGCGTGGTCGTCATCCCAGTCGTGAAGGATGTCGGAGAGCAGGTAGGCGTCGGCGCCCGCGGGAAGCGGGTCGAAGAAGCTGCCGGTGACAGTGCTCGCCCGGTCGCCGAATCCGGTTGCCGGGAAGCTGGGGCTGAGGTCCAGCACGACGCCCCGCACCTCGGGATGGGCTCGCAGGATCGCCGTCAGCACGGTTCCGTCACCGCCGCCGACGTCCACGATCGACGAGAACCGGCCCCAGTCGAAGCGCTCGGCGATCTGCCCGGCCTGCGTGCGGAAGCGCCAGTTCATCTGGGCGTCGAACGAGCGCCGCAACGCCGGATGCGCGTCGAGGTCGGCCCAGAAGTCGCGGCCGTACCGGCGCGGGTACGCGGGCTCGCCGGTGGTGATCGTGCCCAGCAGATCGGCGAAGGCGAGTTCGGCACGGCCACCGGCGCAGTTGATGTCCAGTAGGAGCTTCGGCCCCTCCTCGCGCAGTTCCGCGCCGAGCGCCGTGGGGCGGTAGCGGCCGGAGTCCACTTCGAACACTCCGACCGCGACCAGGTGGTCGAGCAGACAGCGCAACGCCGGGGCCGAAGTCCCCGTCGCCGCGGCGAGTTCCTCGGCGGTTCCTTCGTGTTCCGCCAGCCCGAGCGTCGCCGCCACCCGGATGGCCATCGGCGTGGCCAGTCCGGCCATGGCCAGGATCGGCATGGTCAGGGCAGCGCGGCTTCGATGGCCTTGACCACGGCCTCGTCCTCCGGCTCGGTGCGCGGGCGGAACCGGCCCAGCACCGTGCCGTCCACCCCGACCAGGAACTTCTCGAAGTTCCACTGCACGTCACCGGCTTCACCGTCGGCGTCGGCGACCGAGGTCAGCGACTCGTACAGCGGGTGCCGCCCGGCGCCGTTCACCTCGATCTTCGAGAACATCGGGAACGTCACGCCGTACGTGGTGGAGCAGAACGTCCGGATCTCCTCGGCGCTGCCCGGTTCCTGCCCGGCGAACTGGTTGCACGGGAACCCCGCCACCGCGAAACCCCGCGAGCCGAACCGCTCCTGCAGCTTCTCCAGCCCGGTGTACTGCGGCGTCAGCCCGCACTTCGACGCCACGTTCACCACCAGCAGCACCTTCTCGCCCAGCGCGCCGAGCGTGGTCGGCTCGCCGTCGAGGGTCTCCACGGTGATGTCCTTGATGTCCTTGATTCCCATCAGCACCTCACAGGTCGCGGGCATCAAGATGCCCGAATGGCTTGTCCGGCAACGACGTCGGCGCGCGCCCGGCCGCCAGCGCGTCGAACCGCTCGGTGTGCACGCGCGCCCGGCGCCGAGCGTAGTCGGCGGCGGAGTCCTTGGTGACCATGAACGCCCAGTCGCTGGACAGGGCCAGCAGCGCCTCGGTGACCAGCTGGTCCCGCACCGGATCGCGGTGTCCCCGCGCGCCCGGCGGCAGCGCGAGCAACCGCCGCTGCAACTCGGTGTTCGCGGTGACCATGTCGGCGACCTGCTCGCCGTCCCACACCCGCCAGTCCTTGCCCGAGCCCCACGAGGACGCGGGCAGTTCGACCGGCGCGCCGAGGTGACCGGCGTCCAGCGCGCCCTGCAACGTGGTCACCCGCACGCCCGCTTCCGGCAGCGCCCGCAGCACGGCCTCCAGCCACGCCGGGCCTTCGTGCCACCAGTGTCCGAAAAGCTCGGTGTCGTACGCCGCGACCACCAGTGATTCGCGCCCGTGCTGTTCGCGCAACGACCGCAGCCGCGTCACCACGGTGTCCACGAAGTCCTTGACGTGCAAGCGAAGCGTGTCCGCGGCGAGTGCCGGGTCGTAGGGCGCCTTGTCCACGGGCTCGACCTGCTTGCCGGTGACCCGCGACGGCTTGAGTCCCACGTTGTGGTCCCAGGTGTGGAAATCCCGGTACGAACCGTGCCCGGGATAACCGGCCTTCGGTGACCAAACCCGGTACGTCACCTCGAGATCACGCCCGAAGGCCACCACGTCAGACGAGCCGACGGTGCGAGCCGCCGACGTGTCACCACGCAGCGAAGGCCCGTCCACCAGGAATCGCTGCACCCCGGCCGCCGCGTAGTCGTTCTCCATGCCCGGCGCGTAACCGCATTCCGGCGCCCAGATCCCGGCCGGACGGTGACCGACGCGCAGTCGCGTGTCGGCGAGTCCGGTGCGCAACGCGAAGGCGCGCACCCGCGGGTCGAGCAGCGGCTGGAACGGGTGCGTGGCGGGGCCGCCGAGCAGTTCGATCGTTCCGGCGTCCACAAGGGACCGGAGCACCGGCGAGAAACCGTGCCGCCACCGGGTTTCCAGCTCCTCGCAGGCGCGATCGGCGGCCAGGTGCTCGGCCGCGGCCAGCGAGCGGAGCAGCGGGTCGCCCGCCCAGAGCGTGGACGCGTGCCGCGCGCGCAGCTGCCAGTGCCCGAGCCAGTGGTGGAAGGCACGCAGGCAGTACGGATCGTCGAGCTGCGCGGCCAGCACCGGGGTGACGCCAAGGGTGAGCACGTCGCGCTTGCCCTCGTCGGCGAAGCGGCGCAGCAGGTCGACCACCGGGAAGTACGAGTGCGCCCAGGCCTGGTACAGCCATTCCTCGCCGACCGGCCAGGAACCGTGGTGCGCCAGCCACGGCAGGTGGCTGTGCAACACCAGGCAGAACGTGCCTTCGTGCTCGCTCACTGCCGCACCGCCACGGCCACCAGGTCCAGGCTCGCGTCGAGGTCTTCGCCGTGCACCACGAAGTCCCCGGTGCGGATGGAGTCGACGTCGGCGAGCAGTTCGGGCGGCCACACCGCCTGGCCGGGCAGCGAGCCCATCACCACGTCCAGCTGCGCCTGGATGATCGAACCGCCGTACCGCTCGTCGAGCGCGCGCACGGCCGGACCGTGGTGCAGCCCGTGCAGCAGCTCCACTTCGAACCCGGCCTCGCGCAGCAGCTCGTCCAGCTCGGCCGGCGCGAGTTCCCTGGTGTGGTACGGATTCAGCGGCACGTCGCTGTCCGGGGTGAAGGTGAGCCGGTTCGGCGTGGTGACCAGCAGCCGCCCGCCCGGTCGCAGCACCCGCAGGCATTCGTCGAGGAAGCCGGCCTGGTCCCAGAGGTGCTCGATCACCTGGAAGTTCGCCACGACGTCCACAGTGGACGATCGGAGCGGCAGGCAGGCGAGATTGCCGCGGATCACGTCGAGCGCCGGGTAGCGCCGGGCCGCGTGCGCGGTGGTCGGCTCGTCGTAGTCCAGTGCGAGCACCCGCGGCGCGGAGGTGGCGATCAGGCCGGCACCGTAACCTTCGCCACAGCCCGCCTCCAGCACGGTCGCGCCCGCGCAGTAGGGGAGCAGGGCGGCGTAGGCGGCTTCGTGGCGCCTGAACCAGTAGTTCTCCTCGGGAACGTCCGGCACGGTGCGTTCTCCGGTGAGGTGCAGGGCCTCGGCGGGGGTGGTCACCGGATCACCCTGTCACATTCGCCGGGGCTACCCAGTCCAAAGGTCATGCAGTCGACATTCACCCGCGCCGCGCTGGCGCTGTTCGCACTGGTCGGATTTGCCACCGGAGCCTGGGCGTGCTTCCTGCCGGACTCCTTCTACCTGGACTTCCCCGGCTTCCGCAGCGGCTGGGTCTCGGCCGACGGGCCCTACAACGAGCACCTGATCCGTGACGTGGGCGCGATGTTCCTGGTGCTGGGCACGATCGCCGCCGCCGCGCTCGGGATGAAGACCACCGCCGCCGCGCGCCTGGCGGGGGCGGCGTGGCTCGTGCTCGGTGTGCCGCACACCACGTACCACCTGATCCACCTGCACGTGCTCGAGCCGGTGGACCAGGTGCTCAACGCGGTCGGCCTGGTCGCGGGCACGCTCGCCGCCCTGGCCGTGCTGCTGGTCCCAGGACGGCGGCGCGCCCCGGCACCGGCTTCAGCGGAGTAGAACCTGGTGGCACACGCGAGGCCGCTCAAAAGCGACCTCGCCGCCCCGCCGGAGGCGGGGCCGAAAGCTCAGTAGCCGCGGGGTTTGCCCTTGCCGCGCAGCTTGCCCAGCGCGTCCTTGGCCTGCTGGCGCTTGCGGGGATCGTTGGCGTACCGCTTGACCTGGTTGATCGTCTGGCGGCCCTGCGGGCTCTTGGCGAACCGCGCGATCTTCTGGAACAGCGATGCCATCTCAGTGCCCTCCTGCGCGTGGCGGTTTGTCCGGTTCGCCAGGACAACGAACCACGGGTCCACACGGTTCCCCGGTACTACCCGGTCACCCGGCCGGGGAAACGGTGATGCCCAGCGCGCCGGGGCCGACGTGCGCGCCGATGATCGTGCTGGCCTCCAGCGTCATGGTCTCGCGCACCTGCGGCATCCGGTGACGCAGTTGCTCGGCCAGCTCCAGCACGCGCTCGTCGTCGCCGAAGCGGACCAGCGCCACGTCGACCGGCTTGCCGCGGGCCTCCTTGGTGGCGAGGTCGACCAGCTTGTTCAGCGCGCGGCGGCGGCCGGGCACCCTGGACAGCGGCGCTACCTCTCCCTCGCGCACGGTCAGCAGCGGCTTGAGCGACAGCGCGCTGCCCACCATCGCCTGCGCGGAACCGATCCGCCCGCTGCGCTTGAGGTACTCGAGGGTGTCCACGTACAGCAGTTCCTTGCTGGTGCGGAAGCGGTACTCGGCGGCCTCGATCACCCGGCGCGGGTGCGCGCCGGCCGCGGCGGCCCGCGCCGCCGAGAGCGCGGCGAAGCCGAGGCTCATCCCGGTGGTGCCGCTGTCGAGCACGTGCACCGGGATCTGCACCTGCTGCGCGGCTTCCCTGGCCGCCTCCACCGTGGCGGACATGCGCCCGGAGATGTGGATGCTGACGATCGCGGTGGCCCCGCGGCTCATCGCGTCCTGGTAGGCCCAGAAGAAGGCCCCTGGATCGGGCGGGGACGTGGACACCGCCTGTCCCGCCCGCATCGCGGCCAGCAGGTCGGCGCGCGCGAAGCGCTGTTCGTCGTCGAGCCGATCGCCGACGTGCAGCTGGACCTGTGCGATGCCGATGTCCCACTGCTCGGCCAGCTGCTCCGGAAGGCAGGCGGTCGAGTCGGTCATCACGGCTACGTGGTTCACCACAGTCAGGCAGGCTAACCCCGCGGCGTCCAAATGGTGTAGTCCCGATGCCACTGGATGGGATGGAACACACACTGTACGCAGTCGGCCGGAAACTAACGGGACGATGGTCCCGATATTTGGCTCATCCAGGTGAATGCGGTCACCTCGGCGCGCGGGCGGACCCGGGTCTGCGCTTAACTACCGGCGAGTACAGCCCTGCGGGCGCGCTGAGGCGCCCGACGTAACGGGAGGTCGTGAAGGACCCATGACGAACATCGTTGTCCTGGTCAAGCAGGTGCCCGACACCTACTCCGAGCGCAAGCTCAGCGAGTCCGACCACACCCTTGACCGCGAGTCCGCCGATGCGGTGCTCGACGAGATCAACGAGCGTGCGGTCGAGGAAGCGCTGAAGATCAAGGAAGCCGGCGAGGGCGAGGTGACCGTGCTCGCGGTCGGCCCGGACCGCGCCACCGACGCGATCCGCAAGGCGCTCTCGATGGGTGCCGACAAGGCCATCCACGTCTCCGACCCGGCGCTGCACGGCTCCGACCTGCTCGCCACCGCGAAGGTGATCGCCGCCGCGGTGCGCAAGGTGGAGAACGTCGATCTGGTGATCGCCGGCAACGAGGCCTCCGACGGCCGCGGCGGTGCGGTACCCGCGGTCGTGGCCGAGCTGCTCGGCCTGCCGCAGCTCACCCACGCCCGGCAGCTGACCGTCGAGGGCACCTCGGTGAAGGTCGACCGGGAGACCGCGGACGAGGGCCTGACCCATCTCGAGGCGAGCCTGCCGGCGCTGGTCAGCGTCACCGAGAAGATCAACGAGCCGCGGTACCCGTCCTTCAAGGGCATCATGGCCGCGAAGAAGAAGCCGGTGGAGACCCTCACCGTCGCCGACCTCGGGATCGACGCCGGCGAGGTCGGCCTCGGCAACGCCTGGTCCGCCGTGGTGGAAGCCGCGCCGAAGCCCCCGCGCACCGCGGGTGAGCGCGTCGAGGACGACGGCGACGGCGGCAAGAAGGTCGCCGAGTACCTGGTCGGCCAGAAGATCATCTGAGACTGAGACTTGCTAGGAGACGGGAAACATGTCTGAAGTTCTGGTCCTCGTCGACCACGTCGACGGTGAGGTCAAGAAGTCCACGCTTGAGCTGCTGACCGCGGCCCGCGCGCTCGGTGAGCCGTCGGCCGTGGTGGTCGGCGAGCCGGGCACGGCGGGCAAGGTCAAGGACAGCCTGGCCGCCTACGGTGCCGCGAAGGTGTACGTCGCGGAGTCCGCCGACGCCGCCGGTTACCTGGCCACGCCGAAGGTGGACGCGCTCGCGCTGCTGGCCGAGAAGGCGTCCCCGGCCGCGGTGCTGGTCTCCGCGACCGCGGAGGGCAAGGAGGTGTCCGGCCGCCTCGCCGCGCGCCTGGACGCCGGGCTGCTGATCGACGTGGTCGGGGTCAACTCCGACGGCACGGTCGACCAGTCGGTCTTCGGTGGCGCGTACTCGGTGAAGGCCAAGTCCGCCAAGGGCACGCCGGTCATCTCGGTGCGTCCCGGTGCGGTCGAGGCCGAGCGGGCCGACGGTGCCGCCGCGGAGGAGGCCGTCGAGCTGCCCGCGGTGGACCCGGCCAAGTCGGCCAGGATCACCGGTGTGGAGCCGATCGTCGGCGGCGACCGCCCCGAGCTGACCGAGGCCTCGATCGTGGTCTCCGGTGGCCGCGGTGTCGGTTCGGCCGAGAAGTTCGACGTGGTGGAGAAGCTGGCCGACTCGCTCGGCGCGGCCGTCGGCGCCTCGCGTGCCGCGGTCGACTCCGGCTACTACCCGGCGCAGTTCCAGGTCGGCCAGACCGGTAAGACGGTCTCGCCGCAGCTGTACATCGCGCTGGGCATCTCCGGCGCGATCCAGCACCGGGCCGGCATGCAGACCTCGAAGACGATCATCGCGGTCAACAAGGACCCCGAGGCCCCGATCTTCGAGATCGCCGACTTCGGTGTGGTGGGCGACCTGTTCAACGTCGCCCCGCAGCTGACCGAGGCCGTCGCCGAGCGCAAGGGCTGAGGCTGTTCCTCGCGGGTTCTCGGCCTTCTCATACCTGAGAGAAGGCTGAGAACCCGCTATTAACTGAACGTGCACCGAGACGCCACCGCGCGGCTCTCCCGGTGGTTCTTCCCGGGCGTAGACCTAGTGGCATGACTCGATCACAGCTGCTCGTCAGCACTGATCAGGCCGGTGTCGAGCTGCCCGCGGGCGCTCCCCGCTACTCCCTTCTCGTCGCCAACGACAACGACGAAGTGGTCGCCGCGCAGCGCCTGCGCCACCGCGTTTTCGCCGAGGAGATGGGCGCCACCCTCCACTCGCCGCGGCCGGGGCTCGACATCGACGAGTTCGACCGGTTCTGCGACCACCTGGTGGTCCGCGACGACAACAGCGGCGAGATCGTCGGCACCTACCGCATGCTGCCGCCCGAGCGCGCCGCCGAAGCCGGCCGCCTCTACTCGGACACCGAGTTCGACCTGACCGCGCTCGCCGACCTCCGCCGCTCGCTGGTCGAAACCGGCCGCTCCTGCGTGCACCCCGACCACCGCAGCGGTGCCGTGGTGAGCCTGGTCTGGGCCGGTATCGCGCGCTACATGCTGTTGTCCGGCCACCGGTACCTCGCCGGCTGCGCCTCCGTTCCGTTGAACGACCGCGGGAGCTACGCCGCGGGCGTCTGGGATCTGTTGCGCACCAAGCACTACGCGCCCGACGAGCTGCGCGTGCGGCCGCTGAACCCGTGGCACAGCGAGGACGTATCCCGCCCGTCGCGTTCGGTGCTGCCGCCGCTGATCAAGGGGTACGTCCGGCTCGGCGCCAAGGTGTGCGGACCGCCCGCGCTGGACGCCGACTTCGGCGTCGCCGACTTCCTGGTCCTGCTGGACCTGCAGAACGTCGACGAGCGCTACCTGAAGTTCTTCCTCGGCGCCGGTGGGGTCGGGGGATGACCACCCGGCACGCGTGGATGCCGCCGTCGCCGTGCGGTGACCACTGCCTCACCAGCGGCGAGCCGACCGTCCACTTCGTCCGCCGGGTGCTGCGCTTCACCGCGGCGATCCTGATGGTGCTGACCGCGCTGGCCGCCGTGCCCGCGCTGCTGGTGCTGCGCGGCCGGGCGCTGGATCGCTTGGTGCGCCTGGTCTTCGGTGGCGTGCTCCGGTCCTTCGGCATCCGGCTGGTGGTGCACGGCGGGGCCGATCTCGCCGCCGACCCGGCCCGTGGCGCGCTGGTGGTGAACAACCACATCTCCTGGCTGGACATCGTCGCGATCAACGCGGTGCGCCCGATGCGCGCGCTGGCCAAGCGGGAGATCGCCGGCTGGCCGGTGCTCGGCCTGCTGGTGGCCAAGGCGGGCACCATCTTCCTCGACCGCGAGAAGCTGACCACGCTGAAGTCCACAATGGACGAGCTGGCGGCGGCGCTGCGCGGTGGCTCGCTGGTCAACGTCACCCCGGAGGCGACCACCTGGTGCGGCCGCGCTTCCGGCCGGTTCACCACGGCCACCTTCCAGGCCGCGATCGACGGCGGGGTGCCGGTGCGCCCGATCGCGCTGCGCTACCGCCTCGCCGACGGCCGGGAGACCACCTGGCCCGCGTTCATCGGCCCGGAATCGCTGATCGACTCGCTGCGCCGGGTCGCCCGGTTGCGCGGGCTGGTGCTGGAAGTCTTCGTCTGCCCGGAAATCGCGCCCGGTCGCGCGGCGGACCGCCGTGAACTGGCCGGGCTCGCCGAGGCCGCGGTGTCGGCCGCGCTCGGCACCGTCTCGATCCCGGCTCAGCGCCGTCGCAAGGTCCGCAAGGTTGCCGTTCCGCCCGCGAAAGTGAGTTGACCTCCACCGCGGTGGAGCTTGCAGGCTGGGGTCATGACCGACACCCTGGCTCCGGGTCGCGGCGTGCTCTGGACCAGGGAGCACCGCGTCACCACCACCGGCATCCTGCTGGTGATCACGCTCGTCGCGTTCGAGAACATGGGCGTGGCCACCGCCATGCCGACGATGGTCGACGATCTCGACGGCACCGCGCTGTACTCATGGCCGTTCACCTCGTTCCTGGTCGCCAGCGTGGTGGCGACCGTGTTGTCCGGCAGGCTCGGCGACGCGCGCGGCCCGAAGCTCGGCCTGCTGACCGGGCCGCTGCTGTTCCTGGCCGGGCTGGTGGTCGCCGGAACCGCGGTGACCATGCCGCTACTGCTGCTCGGCCGCGTGTTGCAGGGCTTCGGGTCCGGGCTCGTGCTGGTGGCGGTGTCCCTGCTGATCGGGCTCGTTTACACCGACCGCGAGCGCCCGGTGATCTACGCCGCGAACGCGGCGGCGTGGGTGCTGCCGGGGGTGATCGGGCCGTCGATCGCCGGGCTGGTCACCGAGCGGTTCGGCTGGCGCTGGGTGTTCCTGGGGTTGATTCCGCTGGTCGGCATCGCCGTGGCGCTGCTGCTTTCGGTGGTGCGGCGGATGGAGCCGCACGTGCCGGGGGAGACCGAGCGGCGCGCGGGGGTGCCGTCGGCGGTGGTCGTGGCGATCGGCGTGGCGGCGCTGACCTGGGCCGCGCAGCACCCGTCCCCGCTGGCGCTGGTCTACGGCGCGATCGGTGCGGTGGCGCTGGTGCTCTCGCTGCGACGGCTGCTGCCGCCCGGCACGCTGACCCTGCGCGCCGGTCTGCCCACCGTGGTCGGCGCGCGGGCGCTGCTGTCGGGCGCTTTCTTCGGTATGGAGGCGTTCCTGCCGCTGACCCTGAGCACCGTGCACGGTTACAGCCCGGCCGCCGCCGGTCTGCCGCTCACGGTCACCGCGCTCGGCTGGTCGGCGGCGTCGATGTTGCAGGGCCGCTACCCGGACTGGTCGCGGGAACTGCTGCTGCGCACCGGGTTCGCGCTGGTCGCGGTCGGTGTCGGGGTGTTCGCGTTCGTCGCGCAGCCGTGGGCGCCGGGGTGGCTCGCCTACGCGTGCACCGCGATCGGCGGTGCGGGCATGGGACTGGCGATGCCCTCGGTGTCCCTGCTCCTGCTGCGGTTCTCGCCGGTCGCCGAGCGCGGGTTCACCATGTCGGCCAGCCAGCTGGGGGACTGGGTGGGCTCGGCGCTGACCGTGGGCTTCGGCGGCGTGCTGCTCACCGCGCTGGGCTCGGCGGACCGGCCGTCGGCGGCGATGGCCGTGGTCGGGGCGTCGATGGCGGGGGTCGCGCTGATCGGCTACCTCGCCACGCGGCGGTGGCCGGAACGAGGGTAGGTGAGCATCGTCACAAGCCCTCCGGGGCTACCCTGGAGGGTGCGATGACCTATCTCGACCACGCGGCGACCACTCCCATGGTGCCCGCCGCCGTCAAGGCGATGACCGAGGCATTGTCCACCGTGGGCAACGCCTCCTCGCTGCATTCCTCGGGACGGCGGGCGCGGCGGCTGGTCGAAGAGGCCAGGGAGACCGTGGCGACCGCGCTGGGCGCCCGGCCGTCCGAGGTGATCTTCACCGGCGGTGGCACGGAGAGCGACAATCTCGCGGTCAAGGGCATCTTCTGGGCGCGCCGGTCCGCCGACGAGCGGCGCCGCCGCATCCTGGTCAGTTCGGTCGAGCACCACGCCGTGACGGACACCGTGGAGTGGCTGGCCGCGCACTCCGGCGCCGAGGTCGACTGGCTGCCCGTGGACGAGACCGGCCGGGTCGATCCGGCGACGCTGCGCGCGGCCGTCGAGCGCGACCCCGCCGACGTCGCGCTGGTCACGGTGATGTGGGCGAACAACGAGGTCGGCACGGTCAACCCGATCGCCGAACTCGCCGCGATCTGCGCCGAGCACGACATCCCGCTGCACACCGACGCGGTGCAGGCGGTCGGCGGTGTGCCGGTCTCCTTCGCCGAGAGCGGTGCCGCCGCGCTGACGCTGACCGGGCACAAGCTGGGCGGCCCGTACGGCGTCGGCGCGCTGCTCCTGGGCCGCGACACCGCGTGCACCCCGGTGCTGCACGGTGGCGGGCAGGAGCGCGACGTGCGGTCCGGCACGCTCGACGTGCCCGCCATCCACGCCTTCGCGGTCGCCGTGCGAGCGGCCGTCGACGCGCAGCCCGAGCACGCGAAGCTGGTGGGCGAACTGCGCGAGGAACTGGTCACCGCGGTGCTGCGCGAGGTCCCGGACGCCCGGCTCAACGGGCATCCCGAGCACCGGATCCCCGGCAACGCGCACTTCACCTTCCCGGGGTGCGCCGGGGACAGCCTGCTGATGCTGCTCGACGCCAAGGGCATCGAATGCTCCACCGGTTCGGCCTGCACGGCCGGGGTGGCGCAGGCGAGCCACGTGCTGCTGGCGATGGGAGCCGAGCCGGCCGCGGCCCGCGGTTCGCTGCGGTTCTCGCTGGGGCACAGCTCGAGCCGTGCGGATGTGGAGGCGTTGGCCGCGGTGATCGGCGGGGTGGTCGCGCGGGCGCGGCAGGCAGGACTTTCCGGGATGCGCAAGGCGAAGGCGGAGGTGTGAGGCGCATGCGCGTATTGGCTGCGATGAGCGGTGGCGTGGATTCGGCGGTCGCGGCCGCCCGCGCGGTGGAAGCCGGGCACGAGGTGGTCGGCGTGCACCTGGCGCTCTCGGCGAAGCCGGGCACGCTGCGCACCGGTTCGCGCGGGTGCTGCACGATCGAGGACTCGCGCGACGCCCGGCGGGCCGCGGACATCCTCGGCATTCCCTTCTACGTCTGGGATTTCGCCGAGCGCTTCACCGAGGAAGTGGTGGAGACCTTCGTCGGCGAGTACGCCGCCGGTCGTACCCCGAACCCGTGTGTCACCTGCAACGAGAAGATCAAGTTCGAGGCGCTGCTGGACAAGGCGATGGCGCTCGGCTTCGACGCGGTGGCCACCGGGCACTACGCGCGGTTGTCCATTGTGGATGGTGTGCCGGAGCTGCGCCGTGCGGTGGACTCGGGCAAGGACCAGTCGTACGTGCTCGCTTCGCTGACGCCGGAGCAGTTGCGCCACTCGATGTTCCCGCTGGGTGACTCGTGGAAGACCGAGGTGCGGGCCGAGGCGGATCGCCGCGACCTGGCGGTGGCCAACAAGCCGGACAGCCACGACATCTGCTTCATCCCGGACGGTGACACCAAGGGCTTCCTGGAAAAGCGCCTCGGTGCGCGGCCGGGCGACCTCGTCGACGCCGAGACCGGTGCGGTACTCGGGCGGCACACGGGTGTGCACGGGTTCACCGTCGGCCAGCGGAAGGGCCTGGGCATCGAGGCACCGGCGCCGGACGGCCGGCCGCGGTACGTGCTTTCGCTGGAGCCGGTCTCGGGCACGGTGAAGGTCGGGTCGCAGCGGGATCTGGGTGTGGATCGCATCGTCGCGGATCGTGCGGTGTGGCCCGCTGGACCGTTGGGCGGGCCGACGGAGTGCGTGGTGCAGGTGCGGGCGCACGGGGGGATTGCTTCCGCGGTGGCCGAAGTGGACGGTGGCGAGGTGATCGTCCAGTTGCGGGAGCCGTTGACGGGGGTGGCTCCTGGGCAGGTCGTGGTGCTTTATCGGCCGGATGGTGATGGGGATTTGGTGTTGGGGAGCGCGAAGATTTCGGCGACGGGGTAGGTGTGTTGGGGTCTGTGGACCGGGGATGGGGAAGGGCTGGGTGGGGTTGTGGTCGCCTCGAGTGCCCGGCTTGCGTTGGGGTGTCCCGGTTTGTGGCTTGCGTTGGGTTCGCCCGGCGCCCGGCTGCCGGGAGTGTGGCTTTCGCGGCGCCGGCCGCCGGCTAGAGCGCTAGTTTGAAGCCGGTGTGGGTGGGGGCGAAGCCGAGGCGTTCGTAGAAGCGGTGGGCATCGGTGCGTCGGGCATCCGAGGTCAGCTGGACGATGGCGCACCCCCGTGCTTTCGCCTCGTCGATGGCCCACTGGATCATGGTGGTCCCCAGGCCGGTGCCCCGCTGGCTGGAGTGCACTCGCACGCCTTCGATCTGTCCCCGCGAAGCGCCCGTCCGCGCCATGCCGTGGATGATCGACAGTTGCAGCGTCCCGACCGCCTCCCCAGCCACGTCGGCCACCATCAGCAGTTGGTTCGGGTCGGCGTCGATCGCCTCGAAGGCGGCGTAGTACGGGGCCAGCTCGCCGGGATCTTCCCGCCCCGCGCCGATGTCGTCGTCGGCCAGTAGCTGGGCGATGCGTTCGACGTCTTTTCGTTGTGCCCGCCGGATGTTGCTCACGTGCCGGAGTATTCCACGTGCACCGGCCGTTCGAAGAACGTTTCCAGCACCACCGTCGCCTCCGTGCCGCTCACGCCGTCGATCTCGTACAACCGCCGCAGTACTCCCTGCAACTCCTCGGTGCCGCGCGTCCGCACCTTCAGCATCAGCGTCGCCGCGCCCGCGACGATGTGCGCCTCCTCGATCTCCGGGATCACGGCGAGCGCGTCGTGGGTGTCGCCCATCCACGCGTTCGCGTGGACCTGCACGTAGGCCAGCACCCCGTAGTCCAGCGCCACCGGATCGACCTCCACGGTGGTCCGCCGGATCACCGCCGAATCCCGCAGCTTGCGCACCCGCTCGTGCGCCGCCCCGCTGGAGAGGCCGACCGCCCGGCCGAGCGCCGCGTACGACTGGGTGGCGTCGCGTTGCAGTTCTTCCAGCAACCGCCGATCCACATCATCCATGGCTTGACCATACCTCGTTCGGCAATGTTGGATGTATACAGGATGTCATTCAGTAGAAACGAGAAAATTATGGACACGGTTCCAACCGAGCTGGAAGTTCTGGACGAACGGTTCGCCCGCGTCGGCGGGGACGACCGGCTCGAGCGGCTGTACGAGGGCACCCGCTGGGCCGAGGGCCCGGCGTACTTCGCCGCCGGTCGTTACCTGGTCTGGAGCGACATCCCGAACGACCGCATGCTCCGCTGGGACGAGACCAACGGCGTGGTCAGCGTGTTCCGCGGCCCGGCCGGCTACACCAACGGCGCCACCGTCGACCCGCAAGGCAGGCTGGTCAGCTGCGAGCAGGGCAACCGGCGTGTCACCCGCACCGAGCCCGACGGCTCGATCACCGTCATCGCCGACAAGTACCGCGGGAAAAGGTTCAACAGCCCCAACGACGTGGTCGTCGCGGCCGACGGCGCGCACTGGTTCACCGATCCCAGCTACGGCATCGACAGCGACTACGAGGGCCACCGGGCGGAGAGCGAAATCGGCGCGTGCCACGTGTACCGGGTCGACGCCGGCACCGGCGAAGCCGCCATCGTGGCCGACGATTTCCGCCGCCCCAACGGATTGGCCTTCTCGCTGGACGGTTCGCGGCTCTACATCGCCGACACCGGGGTGAACCACATCCGCGTGTTCGACGTCCGCGAGAACGGCACGCTCGGCGGCGGCGAGGAGTTCGCCACCTGCGACGCGGGCCGGTTCGACGGGCTGCGCCTGGACAACACCGGCCGCGTCTGGGCCGCCGCCGGGGACGGCCTGCACTGCTTCGACCCCGACGGCACGCGCATCGGCAAGCTCAAGGTCCCCGAGGTGGTGGCGAACTTCGTCTTCGGCGGCCCCAAGCGGAACCGCCTGTTCATCTGCGCCAGCTCGTCGCTCTACTCGCTGATGCTCAACGTCACGGGAGCAGGTAGTGCCGGATACCGTCCACATCGGACACCCTGAGCTGACCGCGGAAGGCCAGCAGGTCAAGGTGCGCACCGGTTTCGTTGACCGCGAGGCACTGGTTGAACGCGTCCAGCTCACCGAGTTCGCGCTGCCGCCGGGTCCAGCCGAGCCGCAGCGCGACCTCGTACGCGGTGGTGGCGCCGCCGGCCACCCGCGTGCCGATCTCGTCGAGCCGGTTGTCGTGGTGCACCAGCAGTTCGTCGACGCGCGTGTGCACGCTGGGCGAAACCGGGCCGTGCGCGGGCAGCATGCGCCGGTCCGGCATGCCCCGCACCAGGCGGAGTGAGTCCAGGAACTCCTTCAACGGCAGATCCGAGCCGGCGGGCTGGAAGCCGATGGACGGGGTGATGTGCGGCAGCACGTGGTCGCCGGTGAACATCAGGTCCGCCGCGTCGTCGACAAAAACCAGGTGCCCGGCGGTGTGCCCGGGGGTGTGGACCACGTCCAGCTCACGATCCGGCAGCACGGTGCGGCGGCCGGGGGTGAGCCACTCGTCCGGCTCCTCCCACAGGTCGGTGTCCGTGCGCGGGCGCCGGTAGCCGCCGAACATCGCGGCCAGCGCCTCGATCACCGGCGTCGCACCGGCCCGGGTCAGCAGCCGGATCTGCGTGTTCAACGGCATGGTCGACGGATCACCGCTGATCTTCAGCGACTCCCGCTCGCCCTCGCCGAGCGCCACCCGCCCGCCGAACTCGCGGCGCAGCGCCACGGCCTGGGTGTAGTGGTCGCGGTGCACGTGGGTGACCAGGAACTCCGCCACGTCCGCGAGTTCCGCGCCGATCGCCTTGAGCCCGGCGCCGAGCAGTTCACGGGCCTCCACCAGCGCCCAGCCCGAGTCGATCAGCACCAGCCGCGAGCCGTCGGTGACCGCGTAGACGTTGATCGCCTTCAGCGCGTCGTTCGGCAGCGGCAGCGGAATCCGGTGGACGCCGGGCGAAACCGTGTACACGCCCGGCTCCGCCCAGTGCCGGGAGCCGTCGTCGGGGGAGAGTTCCATGCCGTCCTCAGTCGGAGTCCTGCTTGAGCGCCGTGTCGATGGTCAGCGCGGCGGCCACCACCATGCTGGCCAGCGGGTCCGGCAGCTGCCGGTGGATCTGCACCACGTAGTTGTCCGCGGTGGTGAAGGCGGCCTTGACGAACCCGCCGAAGGTCTTGGTCACCCTGGCCACCTCCTCGCCGGACTCGTCGCGGATGGAGAAGTTCCACGCGCGCCAGTTCTCCGCGTGGATGCCTCCCACCTTACGATCACCGACCAGGAAAGCGAACCTGATCTTGCCGATCATGTTCTCCTGCACGATCTCGCCGATCGGCGAGTCGTCGGCCCTGGTCACCAGGAACCGCGACTTGAAGATCTTGCGCGGCCGGGTCACCTTGAGCACCGTGCTGTGGTTGGCGTCACGCACCTCGAACCGGTGCGTGAGGTACTGGTCGTAGGCGGTGAGCAGGCGCATCACCTTGCGCAGCGTGCTCTGCCCGACCTGGACCACCCCGCCGAGCCGGTTGCCGTCGGCGTCGAACACGCCGAACTCGTTGGCCAGCTCGATCAGCTTCGCCCGCTGGTTGACCACCAGCACCGGTTCGGTGAACAGCGTTCCACCGCCACCGCGCACCGCCTGGCCCTTCGTCGCCCTGGCCGCCTGCGCGCGGATCCGGTTCGGGTCGGGCGTGCCCTCGATGTCCAGCTCGATCCTTTCGGCGTCGTGCGGACGCGGGGCCGGGCGGGTGTGCTCGGTCCACCCGCCACCGTCCCACCAGCGCTGCGTGGTGGGATCGGCGCGGTCGGCGTACCAGCCCGGCTGCGAAGAGCTCGTCATGGCGGTCGAGCGTAATGCGAGTACCGCCAAAGTGGCGGTGATCAGGGGATTTACCGGGAATGTCCGTGTTCGACGAGTGGCATTCCCCGGACCGGGCCTAGTCCGGTCCGCTCTCGTTGATCAGCCGCTCCAGTTCCCGGCGCAACAGGCCGAGCCGGGCGTCGGCGAGCAGCGGGATCTCGCGGCGGCGGCGGCGCACCGCGGTCAGGTCGATGTCCACCAGGGTCAGCGATTCCTCCCACGTCGGCGCGGTGGCCACCACCGAGCCCCACGGGTCGATCACCCGCGAACCACCCCAGAAGCGCACACCCGCCTCGTCGCCGACCCGGTTCACGAAGATCACCCAGCACTGCTGCATGCGCGCGGTGAACACGAGCAGGTCGTGCCAGTACTCGGCGGGGTCGAACGAGCCTGCGGTCAGCTTGGCCGCGCTGTTGGTCGGCACCACCAGCACCTCGGCGCCGTCCTGCGCGGCCAGCCACGGCAGCATCGGCTGCCACGCGTCGTTGCAGATCAGCGTGGCGAACCGGCCGTGCCTGGTGTCGAAGGCGCGCATGGTCTGACCGGGGCTGGCGTGCTTGCGCTCCTCCCAGATCAGGTAGTTCGGCAGGTACAGCTTCCGGTGGTTGTGCACCATCTCGCCGTCGGACAGGTACAGCGCGGAGTTGTGCCTGCGGATCCGGCCGTCCTCGAGCAGGCCGATCACCACGTCGGGGCCGTGCTTGGCCAGTTCGGCGAGGCGCGGGTCGTCCGGCCAGAGCGAGATGTCCTCGGCGAGCTGCCCGAGCGCGTAGCCGGTCAGGCTCAGCTCGGGGAACACCACCAGATCCGCGTCCTGGGCCGCGGACTCCTTGATGAGCTGCTCGGTGCTGGTCAAGTTTCCGTCGACGTCGCCGAGGCGGCAGTCGGTCTGGGCCAGTGCCACGCGCATCGCGGTTTCACCTCCTCGTTGATCATCCGTAGCTGACTGACCACAGTGTGACTTCCGCACGCCGGGAGCGACAGGCGACGGGGCGAGCGTTTACCCGCGTGCAACACCGAGCACAATCGGCCGGGTGAACGAACGAGCATGGCGGGCCGGCGCGGCCACCGGAATCGGATCGATGCCGGGCACCGACGTCGCCGAGGCGGCGGCGGTGATCTTCGGTGAGCTCGCGGATTTCCCGCACGAACCCGAACTGCCCGCTCGCGGGGTGGGGGCCGACCTGCTCGGCCGGACCGCCGCGCTCCTGGTGGACCTGGCGGTCGAGGTGGTGCCGTCGGGCTACCGCGTCGCCGCGCGGCCGGGGCACGACCACCGGCGCGCGACCGACCTCCGCCGCTGGGACCTCGACGCCGTGCAGGAGGCGGCCGGGCGGCCACCGCTGATCAAGACGCAGGTCGCGGGACCGTGGACGCTGGGCGCCGGGATCGAGCTGGCGCGCGGGCACCGCGTGCTCACCGATCGCGGCGCGTTGCGCGAGTTCACCGAGTCGCTGCTCGAAGGCCTGCGCGCGCACGTCGCCGAGCTGAGCGCGCGGACCGGCGCGAAGGTGGTGGTGCAGCTGGACGAACCGTCGCTGCCCGCGATCCTCGCCGGTTCACTGTCCACCCCGTCCGGTTACGGCACCGTGCCCGCCGTGCCCGAGCCGGAGGCGCGTGAACTGCTCACCCGCGCGGTCGACGGCGTGCGGTCGATCACCGGGCAGCCGGTGATCGTGCACTGCTGCGCCGAGCGCCCGCCGTTCGCGCTGCTGCGGTCGGCGGGGGCCGGGGCGATCGCCTTCGATCTGACCGTTGTCGACTTGTCGTCCGCCCTGCTCGACGAGATCGGCGAGACCTGGGACTCCGGAGTGGAGTTGTTCCTGGGCCTCACGCCGGTGAAGCCGTCCGGGAAGGACCTGCGCGCGATCGCCCGTCCCGCACTGGACCTGGCCGACCGGCTGGGCTTCAACCGCTCGATCCTGACCGAACGCGCCGTGCCGACGCCGGTATGCGGCCTCGCGGGTTCCCCGGCGGACTGGATGCGGCGCGCGCTTTCGCTGACCACGGACCTGGGTAAGGCGTTTGCCGAACCTCCGGAGACCTGGTGACCAAGGTGCTGTCCGGTGAGCCAGGCCGAGCCGCCCGCACCGCCGGGAACCACCTGGATCACGAAGCCCATCGGCCTGACTCACCGGACAGCACCTAGAGTCGCCTTCGTGGGTATCCGGGACTTCTGCCGCCGTAAGCAAGCCACCCCCGATCCGCGGACGGAGTGGCCGGAGCAAACCGTGCCCGAGGACCCGGATGCCGCCGCGGTGGCGTTCTGGGAGCGCTGGTTCGAGCTGCTGCCGGAGATCAGCGCGGCGCTGGGCGACCGCGAACCGCAGCGCGTGGAGCACGAGTTGTGCCAGGCGGTCGCGCTGGTGCACCCGGACCTCCAGTTCTCGCTGGACCGCGGTCAGCGCGCGATCTACTCGCTCGTGCTGACTTCGCAGGAGGACCCGGAACTGCGCCGCTACACCGACGCGTGGAAGGCCGCCGCGCCCGCCGAGGACGCGATCTGGGAGTACCACGACTCGGTGCCGCCGGTGCCGGACCCGACCGAGGTGACGGTCAACCTCGGCGAGCACCGCGTCCCGCTCGGCGAGGTGCGCGTGGTGGCGCAGGTGGACGAAGCCGAGCAGGTGGTCGACGTGGCGGTGTTCCACCCGCTGCTCGCCGAGCTGTCCGCCGATTCGCGCACGGCGATGACCTTCCTGCCGCTGGACGCGACGCTCGGCGAGCGGCTCGCCGCGGAACGCCTGCGCCGCGTGGAAACCGCCGAAACCGAACCGGCGGAGACCATCACCCTGTTGGAGCTTCGAGCGCTCGTCCACGGGCTGTCGACCGGAAATGTCGGTGGCACGGACTAGTCTTACCCCTTGTGAGCAGCGAAGAACTTCCGTCAGACCAGGTCGCTCCCGAGGCCGCGCAGGACATCGCGGACGTCCCCGCCGACGTCCGCGAGCGCCACGGCGCGCTCGCCGAGGAGATCCGCGGGCACCAGTTCCGGTACTACGTGCTGGACTCGCCGACCATTTCGGACGGACAGTTCGACGTCCTGCTGCGTGAGCTGGAAGAGCTGGAGCAGGAGTATCCCGGACTGGCCACTCCGGACTCGCCGACGCAGCGGGTCGGCGGCACCTTCTCCACCGAGTTCACCGCGTACGACCACCTCGAGCGCATGTACAGCCTGGACAACGCGTTCGACGCCGAGGAGCTGGCCGCGTGGGTGGAGCGCACGGAGAAGGAGATCGGCTCCACGCAGTACCTGTGCGAGCTGAAGATCGACGGGCTGGCGATCAACCTGCTCTACGAGAAGGGCAAGCTGACCAGGGCGCTGACCCGCGGCGACGGCCGCACCGGTGAGGACGTCACGCTCAACGTCCGCACCCTGGACCAGGTGCCGGACAGGCTGACCGCCACCGACCGGTTCCCGGTGCCGGATCTGGTCGAGGTGCGCGGTGAGGTGTTCTTCCGGGTGGAGGACTTCACCGAGCTGAACGCGCGGCTGGTCGAGGCGGGCAAGCCGCCGTTCGCGAACCCGCGCAACACCGCCGCCGGTTCGCTGCGGCAGAAGGATCCGAAGGTGACCAAGAGCCGCAAGCTGCGGCTGATCTGCCACGGTCTCGGCAAGCGCGATGGCTTCGAACCCACGCGGCAGTCCGAGGCCTACGACGCGCTGGCGGCCTGGGGACTGCCGGTTTCCGCGCACACCAAGGTGCTCACCTCGGCCGCCGAGCTGAGCGAGCACGTCGAGTACTGGGGCGAGCACCGGCACGACGCCGAGCACGAGATCGACGGCGTGGTGATCAAGGTCGACCAGGTGTCGCTGCAGCGCCGCCTCGGCACCACCTCGCGCGCGCCGCGCTGGGCGATCGCCTACAAGTACCCGCCGGAGGAGGCCACCACCAAGCTGCTCGACATCCAGGTCAACGTCGGGCGCACCGGCCGGGTCACCCCGTTCGCGGTGATGGAGCCGGTGAAGGTGGCCGGGTCCACCGTGGCGATGGCCACCCTGCACAACGCCGAGGAGGTCAAGCGCAAGGGCGTGCTGATCGGCGACCGGGTGGTGATCCGCAAGGCCGGTGACGTGATTCCCGAGGTGCTCGGGCCGGTGGTGGACGCGCGCACCGGCGAGGAACGCGAGTTCCTGATGCCCACGCGCTGCCCCGAATGCGGCACGAAGCTCGCCTACCAGAAGGAAGGCGACGTCGACATCCGCTGCCCGAACGCGCGGACCTGCCCGGCGCAGCTGCGCGAGCGGCTGTTCCACCTGGCCGGGCGCGGTGCCTTCGACATCGAGGTCCTCGGCTACGAGGCCGCGTCGGCGCTGCTGGAGTCGGGCGCGGTGGCCGACGAGGGCGACGTGTTCGACCTCGACGAGGCGCGACTGTCCGAAGTGGAGTTGTTCCGCACCAAGGCGGGCGAGCTTTCGGCCAACGCGCGGCGGCTGCTGGCGAACCTGGACTCGGCCAAGGATCGTCCACTGTGGAAAGTCATTGTCGGTTTGTCGATCCGGCACGTCGGGCCGACCGCGGCGCAGGCGCTGGCGCGGGAGTTCGGCTCGCTGGAGCTGATCGAGCAGGCCACCGAGGAACAGCTGGCCGACGTCGACGGCGTGGGGCCGACGATCGCGCACGCGGTGCAGGAGTGGTTCGAGGTCGACTGGCACCGCGAGGTGGTCGAGAAGTGGCGCCGGGCCGGGGTGCGGATGGAGGAGGAGCGCGACACCTCCATTCCGCGCAACCTCGAAGGTCTGTCCATTGTGGTCACCGGCTCACTGGATACCTTCTCGCGCGACGAGGCCAAGGAGGTCATCATGGCCCGCGGCGGCAAGGCGGCGGGCTCGGTGTCGAAGAAGACGGCCTTTGTGGTGGTCGGGGATTCGCCGGGGACCAAGTACGACAAGGCGGTCCAGCTGAAGGTGCCGGTGCTCGACGAGAACGGCTTCCGGGTGCTGCTGGACCGCGGGCCGGAGGCGGCCGCGGAGGTCGCGCTGGTGCCCGAGGAGCCCGCCGCCGCCGAAGAGTGACGTCCGAAAACCGCCAGCCTCCGCGTTTTCGGGGACGCAGGATCGGCTCATGCGTGAGTTCCGGTTCGGAGTGGTGGCGGAGTCCGTTCGCGATGGCGCGCGGCTGATCGAGACGGCGAAGGAGGCCGAGCGGCTCGGGTATTCGACCTTGCTGATCCGGGACCACTTCGTCACCGAGCCGTTCGGCGACCAGCTGTCGCCGATGCTCGCGCTGACCGCCGTCGCCGCGGCGACCACGCGGTTGCGGGTGGGCACGCTGGTGCTGTCGAACGACTACCGGCATCCCGTGCTGCTGGCGAAGGAGGCCGCCACGCTGCAGCACCTGTCCGGCGGGCGGTTCGAGCTGGGCATCGGGGCGGGCTGGCTGCTGGACGAGTACGAGCGCGCCGGGCTGCCCTTCGACCCGGCCGGCACCCGGGTCTCGCGGCTGTCGGAGTCGCTCAGCGTGCTGGACGGGCTGCTGAGCGGGGAGAAGGTGACCTACTCGGGCACGCACTACCGCGTGCGGGACCTGTCGGTCTTCCCGCCGGCGCCGCGGCCGCCGCTGCTGGTCGGGGCCGGGGGCAAACGCATGCTCCGGCTGGCCGGTCGGGTCGCGGAGGTGGTCGGCATCCTGCCGATCGCGCTGCCCGGCGGGAGCATCTCGGACGCGATGTCGGAGCGGTCGGCGGAGACCATGGCGCGCAAGGTCGGCTGGGTGCGGGAGAGCGGCCGGGACGTGGAACTGAGCCAGATCCTCTCGTTCGAACTGACCGACGACCACCGCGCGGCCGCGGAACGCACCGCGCGCAGCCGAGGCTGGGGCGCCTCAGCGGCGGACTTCGTGCTGGACATGCCTTCGCGCGTGATCGGTTCAGTCACCCGCATCGCCGACGAACTCCACCGCCGCCGGGACCGGTACGGCCTGACCTACCACGTCATCTCGGACCGGGACATGCACGCTTTCGCACCCGTCGCCGCCGCCCTGCGCTGACATTTCGCAGCGAATCACTCGGACGAGGGAGGGCGCCGTGCCGTGAAAGCCACCTTCACGGCGTTCTGACTCACCCGTCCAGGACGACGGCGACGATCCCCGCCAGGTGCGCCAGGCGCGCCACCTCGGCCGCCCGGAACATCGGGCCGCCCGGACGGCCCACCAGCAGCGCCCGGTCCGGCTTGCCCAGTGGCGTGGCGGCCAGCTCGGTGCCCAGTTCCTTCCACGTGTCCGGGATCCACGCCGCCTCGCTGTCGAGCACGGTGGCGCGTTCCAGCGGCAGCCACGGCAGGTCGGTGATCGGCGCCTCGGGCGCCGCCGCCGACGAGGCGAGCCGTTGCAGCGAGTCGCCCGCGGGGGTGACCACGATCGCCCAGCCGGACCGGATGATCCGCGGCACACCCTCGGCCAGCAGGTCGAGCCCGGTCTTCGGGGTCGCCGCGATCTCCTCGACCAGTTCCAGTTCGCGGTGCGTGTCGAGCACGCCCGCGTACGGTCGCACGGCGTCGACCTCCACGCCTTCCACGCTCTCGGCCGCGGTGATCAGCGCGTCGGGCAGGCTGCCGGTGGGCAGCTCGACGACCAGGTCGTCGATGGCCACGCCGCTGGTGCGCTCCACCACGTCCACGCTGAGGATGTCGGCCCCGACCGTGCCCAGTGCGGTGGCCACCGCGCCGAGGGTCCCTGGGCTGTCCGGGAGCTGGACCCGGATCAGGAACGACACAGCGAACCCCTCTCACGCCGGGCGCGGAGCCTCGCCGTCCACGCAGGTGCCGGGCGCCGATTGTGGCAGACGGAGATGACGATGGGGATTCGCCGTCCGGGTCGCGGGACGGCGCGGGTGCCGATAACCCAGTCGAGTCCGCCGGTGCGGTGACCATAGACTGGCGACCTCGGAAGAACCCGCCCGACACAGCCACGGAGAGTCACTCGCGTGCCCAACATTTCCCGCGACGAGGTCGCACACCTGGCGAAGCTCGCCAGGCTGGCCGTCACCGACGAGGAGCTGGCGACCTTCGCCGGCCAGCTCGACCAGATCCTGGACGCCGTGGCCAAGGTGGGCGTCGTCGCCGACCAGGACGTTCCGCCCACCTCGCACGCCGTGCCGCTGACCAACGTCTTCCGTGAGGACGTGGTCCGGCCCAGCCTCGCGCAGGAGCAGGCGCTTTCCGGCGCGCCGGCCGCCGAAGACGGCCGCTTCCGCGTGCCGCGCATCCTGGGGGAGGAGTAAGCATGTCCGAGCTGACCAGGCTCACCGCCACCGAGCTGGCGGACAAGATCAAGTCCCGTGAGGTCTCCGCGGTCGAGGTCACCCAGGCCCACCTGGACCGGATCGCCGAGGTCGACGGATCGCTGAACGCGTTCCTGCACGTCGACACCGATGGCGCGCTCGAGGCCGCCCGCGCGGTCGACGCCGACGCCGCCGAGGGCCGCCAGGCCTCGCCGCTGGCCGGCGTGCCGCTCGCGCTGAAGGACGTGCTGACCACCAAGGGCCTGCCGACCACCTGCGGTTCGCGCACCCTCGAAGGCTGGCTGCCGCCGTACGACGCCACCGTCACCCGCAAGCTCCGCGAAGCGGGCGTGGTGATCCTCGGCAAGACGAACATGGACGAGTTCGCGATGGGTTCCTCCACCGAGAACTCCGCCTTCGGGCCGACCCGCAACCCGTGGGCGCACGACCGCATCCCCGGCGGCTCCGGCGGTGGTTCCTCCGCCGCGATCGCCGGGTTCGAGGCGGCGCTGGCCATCGGTACCGACACCGGCGGCTCGATCCGCCAGCCCGGCGCGGTCACCGGCACGGTCGGCGTGAAGCCCACCTACGGCGGCGTGTCCCGCTACGGGCTGGTCGCCTTCTCCTCGTCGCTGGACCAGGCCGGTCCCTGTGCGCGCAACGTGCTGGACGCGGCGCTGCTGCACGAGGTCATCGCCGGGCACGACCCGCTCGACTCGACCTCCATCGACGCGCCGGTGCCGCCGGTGGTGGCCGCCGCCCGCGAGGGCCTCAAGGGCGACCTCAAGGGCGTGCGCGTCGGCGTGGTCAAGGAGTTCTCCGGCGAGGGCTACCAGTCGGGCGTGCTGCGCTCCTTCGAGGCGGCCGTCGAGCAGCTGCGTGACCTCGGCGCCGAGGTGATCGAGGTCTCCTGCCCGAACTTCACCCTGGCGCTGCCCGCCTACTACCTGATCGCGCCGAGCGAGGCCTCGTCGAACCTCGCCCGCTTCGACGCCATGCGCTACGGCCTGCGTGTCGGTGACGACGGCACGCACAGTGCCGAGGAAGTCATGTCGATGACCCGCGAGGCCGGTTTCGGCCCCGAGGTCAAGCGGCGGATCATGCTCGGCACCTACGCGCTGTCGGCCGGTTACTACGACGCCTACTACGGCTCGGCGCAGAAGGTCCGCACGCTGATCACCCGCGACTTCGAAGCGGCGTTCAACCAGGTGGACGTGCTGGTCAGCCCGACAACGCCGACCACGGCGTTCAAGATCGGCGAGCGGGTCGACGACCCGATGGCGATGTACCTGTCCGACATCTGCTCGATCCCGTCGAACCTGGCCGGCAACGCCGCCATGAGCGTCCCGAGTGGACTGTCCGAAGAGGATGGACTGCCGGTCGGGCTGCAGATCATGGCGCCCTCGCTGGCCGACGACCGGCTCTACCGGGTCGGCGCCGCCTACGAGGTCGCGCGTGACGCGGCGGCCGGTGGCCCGCTGGTGCACCGCGTTCCGGAACTGGAGGCAGCGAAGTGAGCAAGAAGAACCAGATCCGCGGGCTGATCGCGCTCGGCACCTCGGCGGCCAGCGCGACCAGCGCCTTCTCCGGCGTCCGCAAGGCCCGGGAGGACAAGGACAAGCTGACGATGGTCAACGCCGTGGCGAGCGCCGTGGTGGCCATCACCGGTGCCCTGCTGGCGGTGCGCACGCTGCGGAAGGACGGGAAGAAGTGACGGCCGTGGCGGAAACCATGGACTACGCCGAGGTGATCGAGCGCTTCGACCCGGTGCTCGGCCTCGAGGTGCACGTGGAGCTGTCCACGAAGACCAAGATGTTCTGCGGCTGCGAGAACCGGTTCGGCGGCGAGCCCAACACGCACGTCTGCCCGACCTGCCTCGGCCTGCCCGGTGCGCTGCCGGTGGTCAACGGGCTCGCGGTGGAGGGGGCGATCCGGATCGGCCTGGCGCTCAACTGCGAGATCGCGCAGTGGTGCCGGTTCGCCAGGAAGAACTACTTCTACCCGGACATGCCGAAGAACTTCCAGACCTCGCAGTACGACGAGCCGATCGCCTTCAACGGCCACCTCGACGTCACGCTCGACGACGGTGAGGTCGTGCGCATCGAGATCGAGCGCGCGCACATGGAGGAGGACACCGGCAAGTCGCTGCACGTCGGTGGCGCCACCGGACGAATCCACGGCGCCGAGCACTCGCTGCTCGACTACAACCGCGCCGGCGTGCCGCTGATCGAGATCGTCACCAAGCCGATCACCGGCACCGGCGAGCGCGCCCCCGAGGTCGCCCGCGCCTACGTCACCGCCCTGCGGGACCTGCTGCGCGCGCTGGACGTTTCCGACGTCCGGATGGACCAGGGCTCGCTCCGCTGCGATGCCAACGTCTCGCTGATGGCCAAGGACGCGGCCGAATTCGGCACGCGCACCGAGACCAAGAACGTCAACTCGCTGCGCAGCGTCGAGCGCGCGGTGCGCTACGAGATGACGCGCCAGGCGGCGATCCTGGTCGGCGGCGGCTCGATCACCCAGGAGACGCGGCACTTCCAGGAGGCCGACGGCACCACCTCGGCCGGTCGTACCAAGGAGACCGCCGAGGACTACCGGTACTTCCCGGAGCCCGACCTGGTGCCGATCGCGCCGTCCCGCGAATGGGTCGAGGAACTGCGCGGCACCATGCCCGAGCTGCCGTGGGAGCGGCGCAAGCGGGTCCAGGCCGAGTGGGACCTGACCGACGCCGAACTTCGCGACCTGATCAACGCGGGCGCGGTCGACCTGATCGCGGCCACCGTCGACAAGGGCGCGAGCCCGGCCGACGCGCGCGGCTGGTGGGTCTCGTACCTGACCCAGCAGGCCAACAAGCTCGGTGTGGAGCTGGGCGAGCTGGCGATCACCCCGGCGCAGGTGGCGCGGGTGATCGCGCTGGTCGGCGAAGGCGCGCTGACCAACAAGCTGGCCCGCGAGGTGGTCGACGGGGTGCTCGCCGGTGAGGGCGAGCCCGACGAGGTCGTGGAGAAGCGCGGCCTGAAGGTCGTCTCGGACGATTCGGCGCTGTACAAGGCGGTCGACGAGGCGCTCGCGGCGAACCCGGACATCGCGGAGAAGATCCGCGGCGGCAAGGTGCAGGCGGCAGGCAAGATCGTCGGTGACGTGATGAAGGCGACCAAGGGGCAGGCCGACGCCAAGCGCGTGCGCGAACTGGTCCTGGAACGCGTAGGCGCCTGACTTGCCGGATTTCCGACAAGTCCCCTGGTGGCAGTGGCTCGGGTTCGGGGCGGGGATCGTGGCGTTCGGCGCCATGTTCCTGCCCTGGACCGAGCTGACCGCGGCCGATCCGGAGGTCGCCGAGGCGTTGCGCGAGCTGCCCGCCGGTGACGTGGTGCGGTCGGCGTGGAACTCGGGCTTCTTCGCCTGGGCCGCGCCGGTCCTGCTGTTGCTCGCCGGGATCGCGGCGGTGGTGTTCGGCCAGTCGCGGGCGGCCAGGGTGAACGGGCTGCCGCACCTGTGGCTGATCGTGGCGGTGCTGTCGCTGCTGCTGCTGGTGCTCGGCTGGTGGCTGATCGACTGGCAGTTCGCCGAGGACCAGCGCGGGGTGCTGGCGGCGGGCGGGGTGTCGATCGAGCCGGCGATCGGCCGGTTCCTGGGGCTGGCCGCCGCGGCGGCTTCCGTGGCAGGCTCGGTGTTCGACGTCCGAGCCGCGCGTGCTCAGTACCGGGCCAAGCGGCGGTAGCAACTGCTGGCAGGAGAACGCGCGATGTCGCATGTCCCGCTTCCCGGCGCGGTCGGGGTTTCGCATCTGAGCTGCTACGAATGGCTGGCCGAGGACGGGGTGCGCGGCGGTAGCCCGCACATGCACCTGACCTGCACCGAGGCGTACGTGGTCACCGGCGGGATCGGCGCGGTGCAGACGCTGACCGTCGATGGTTACCAGGAGAACGACCTGTCGGCGGGGTCGATCGTGTGGTTCACCCCGGGCACGGTGCACCGGATGATCCAGCGGGACAACCTGCGGATCACCGTGCTGATGCAGAACAGCGGCCTGCCCGAAGCGGGCGACGCGGTGTTCACCTTCCCGTCTGACGTGCTGGCCGATCCGGCGGCGTATGCGGAGGCGGCGACCTTGCCCGCGAAGGAAGGCCCGGAAGCGGACGCGGCGGCCAAGCGACGGCGGGATCTGGCGGTCAAGGGCTACCTGGTGCTGCGGGAAGCCGCCCAGGACGGTGACGACGGCCCGATGCGCGAGTTCCACCGGGCGGCCGCGGCGATCGTGGCGCCGAAGGTGGAGCGCTGGCTGCCGATCTGGCAGGAAGGCGCGCTGGCCGCGGCCGAACGCACCGGCGCCCAGCTGAAAGCCCTGCTCGACGGTGACGCGAGCCACCTGGCCCAGGCGCGGGTGGTGACGGCCACCCCGTCACGCCACGGCGGTTACGGCATGTGCGGCCGGCGGGACGAGTACGAACTGCCCGGCATCACCGTGCCCGACGCCATCCGAGCCGCGAAGCCCTAGCGAGGGTCAGTCCTTGCCCGGGATGGCGGCGCTCGGCTGGATGACGATGAGCACCACGCGGTCGTCGCTGGAGACGGGCTCGCCGCCGTCCTTGTTGACCGTGCCCGCCACCGCCAGTTCCGCGCTGATCTGCTCCATCCCGGCCAGCCGCCCGTAGGTGCGGCTGTTGTTCTGCCCGTCGAGCGAGACCGACGGCTTGCCGCTGATCGAGCCGTCCGTGGCGATCGGCAGGTTCTGCATGTTCCCGGCGGTCGAGGTGGCGACCATGATCAGGCTGGTGCCGTCGACGCACCCGGCCACGCCCGGCCGGTCCGGCCAGGTCCACGCCGGCGAGGTCAGCGCCTGCCCCGGCGTGACGCGGTAGAGCACGTCCTTGTCGGCGGCCCGGTCGGTGACCCACAGCCGCGAGCCGTCCGGTGACTTGCACAGCCCGCCCGGCGACGTCAGCCCGCTGGCCAGCACGGCCGACGACGGGTTCGGATTGCCCTGCGCGGGCTGGCCGGAGGTGTCGATGCGCAGCACCTTGCCCGCCAGCGAGTTCGGATCGGCCGACGCGGCCGGATTGCCCGCGTTGCCGGTGGCCACCAGCAGCGCGCCGTTGCCGTCGGAGGTCAGCGAGCCCGCGTTGCCGCTGCCGCCGCGCGGGATGCCGGTGAGCACCGGCTTCGGCTGCTGCCCCTTGGCGAAGCGCACCACCCGGTTGTCCGTCGGCGTGGTGACGTAGGCGAAGACCAGCTGGTCCTCGGCGAAGCTGGGCGACAGCGCCAGCCCGGTCAGCCCGCCGCCACCGGTGGAATCCACCGCCAGCTCGGCGTACTGCTCCTTCTCCGCGCCCGAGGTCACCTGGAACACGCGCCCGCTCTTGCGCTCACCGGCCAGCGCCGCCGGGGTCTGCCCGCCGGGCAGCGCGGCCACCGCGGCGACGGTGTCCAGGCAGGTGCCGATCACCGCTTCGTCGAAGTCCTTGCAGCCCTGGGGCGGCGGGACCGAGGTCGGCGGGGCCGACGGGCCCGGCTTCTTGCCGGGGGCGGTGCCCTCCGCGCCGGGCAGCTCCGGTTGCGGCCCGGCCTGCGGGGTCAGCTCCGGGGCCGGCTTCCAGTCCTGCGCGGTGGGCGTGCCGTCGAAATCGGCGCAGCCGGACAGCAGCAGGATGCCGCAGGCCAGCGGGGCCAGCGGCCAGTGGGCGATCCGCCGTGACCTGGTGCGCATGATCTCCAGAGGGTAGGCGCTCGCCCGTGAACCTCGGGTGAGCGCCCCGACCGGCTAACGTGGTGATCATGCCGCTCATCGTGCTCGTGCCCGACGAAGACGGCGTGACCGCGCTCTCCCGCGTCCCCGGGGTGAAACCGGTGCGGTACACGCCAGGTTCGGCCCTGCCGCCGGAGGCCGCCGAAGCGGAGGTCCTGGTCCCGGGGCCGGTGCGCTCGGCCCCGGAGCTGCTGCCCCAGCTGCCGAAGCTGAAACTCATCCAGTTGCTGTCGGCGGGCGCCGAGGACTGGATCCCGGTGGTACCGCCGGACGTGCTGCTCTCCACCTGCCGCGGCGCGCACGGCGGGGCTACGGCCGAATGGGTGGTTGCCGCGCTGCTGTCCATCTACCGGGAACTGGGCCGGTTCGGTGCCGATCAGGCCGCGCGCGTGTGGAACCGGCACAGCACCGACACCCTGCAGGAGCAGCGCGTGCTGATCATCGGTGCCGGTGACCTCGGCAGTCAGCTCCGCCGTCGGCTGGAGCCGTTCGACACGCACGTGACCATGGTCGGGCTGACCGCCCGCGAAGGCGTTTCCGGCGTGGACGAGCTGCCCTCGCTGCTGCCGGAGCACGACGTGGTGGTGCTGATGGTGCCGCTGACCTCCCGCACCCGCGGCATGGTCGACGCCGAGTTCCTCGCCTCGATGCGCGACGGCGCGGTGCTGGTCAACGCCGCGCGCGGGCAGGTGGCCGACACCGACGCGCTGGTCGCGGAGCTGGGCAAGGGCAGGCTGCGGGCCGCGCTCGACGTGGTGGACCCGGAACCGCTGCCGCCCGACCATCCACTGTGGACCATGCCGGGGGTGCTGCTGACCCCGCACGTGGCCGGGGCCGCGCGTGGCTCGCGGCGGCGCTCGTACGCGGTCGCGGCCACCGAGATCGGCCGGTACGCCGGCGGTGAGCTGCCGGACAACCTGGTGCACGGGGAGTACTGAGCAACCGGGCACCGGGAATTCCGGCATAGGGCATGCGCCGGACAGCCGCATCCCTTACCCTGCGCGCGTGAGCACTCACGATGACGACTATCGGACGAGCGGCACCGGCGGCGGCAGCCTGTTCGACGACAGCGCCTACTCCACCGCGCAGACCAGCCTGATCGACGAGGTCGAGGACAAGCCGGCCAAGGACACCGGCACCCGGTGGCACGGCGGCCTGGACTTCGGGTTGCTGCTCCTGCGCCTGGTGCTCGGCGGCACGATGGGCGCGCACGGCCTGCAGAAGCTGTTCGGCTCGTTCGGCGGGCCGGGTATCGACGGTTTCGCCGGTTACCTGCAGCAGCTCGGCTTCACCGGTCAGTTCACCCTGCTGTCGTGGATCACCGCGCTGAGCGAGGTGATCGGCGGCGTGCTGCTGGTGCTGGGGCTGTTCACCCCGATCGGCGCGTCGGCCCTGCTCGGGGTGACCGCGAGCATCGTCTACGTCAAGTTCAGCGGTGGGTTCTTCAGCGCGGCGGGCAAGGGCTTCGAGTTCGAGCTGCTGCTGGCCACGGCCGCGCTGGCGCTGCTGTTCACCGGCTCGGGCCGGATCGCGCTCGACGTGAACACCCCGTGGCGCCGCAAGCCGATGCCTTTTGCCATCTTCGGCCTGCTGATCGCCGCCGCGGGCGCGGTGCTCGTCCTCACCTTGTTCCGCTGACGCCGTGAATGTGGCTTTGACGGCAGGTTTCCCAGCGCCGGGAAAGCCACATTCACGGCAGTCGGACTGCCGAGAGGGCCGGGGTTACTTGTTCGGGTCCCGGACGGCGCCGGTGTCGGCGGAGGTGGCCATCCGGGCGTAGGCGCGCAGCGCGCTGGTCACCGGGCGCTGCCGCTCCGCCGGCTGCCACGGCCGCTCGCTGGCCTCCATCTTCGCCCGCCGCTCCGCCAGCACGTCGGCGTCGACGAGCAGTTCGAGCCGCCGCTCACGCACGTCCAGCAGGATCTCGTCGCCGTTCTGGACCAGGCCGATCGTGCCGCCCGCCGCGGCCTCGGGGGAGATGTGCCCCACCGAGATGCCCGACGAACCACCCGAGAACCGGCCGTCGGTGATCAGCGCGCACTTCTTGCCGAGGCCGGAGCCCTTGAGGAACGCCGTCGGGTGCAGCATCTCCTGCATCCCGGGCCCACCCGCCGGACCCTCGTAGCGCACCACCAGCACCTCACCGGCCTGGATCTGCTTGCCGAGGATGACCGAAACGGCCTCTTCCTGGCTTTCCACCACCCTGGCCGGGCCCTGGAACCGCCACAGCGACTCGTCGATGCCCGCGGACTTGATCACCGCGCCGTTCTCGGCGAGATTGCCGCGCAGGATGGCCAGCCCGCCGTCGGCGGTGTAGGCGTGCTCGACGTCGCGGATGCAGCCACCGGCCGCGTCGGTGTCCAAAGAGGACCAGCGGTTCGAGGTGGAGAACGCCTTCGTGGTGCGCACCCCGCCCGGCGCCGCGTGGTACAGCTCCAGCGCCTTCTCCGACGGGGACTCGGCGCGAATGTCCCAAGTGGACAGCCACTCGGCCAGCGTCGGCGTGTGCACCGAGGTGACCTCTTCGTTGAGCAGGCCGCCGCGCCACAGTTCACCGAGGATCGCCGGAATGCCACCGGCTCGGTGCACGTCCTCCATGTGGTAGTCGGAGTTCGGCGCCACCTTCGACAGGCACGGCACACGCCGCCCGATCGCGTCGATGTCGTCGATGGTGAAGTCGATCTCGCCTTCCTGCGCGGCGGCGAGAACGTGCAGCACGGTGTTCGTCGAACCGCCCATCGCCATGTCCAGCGCCATCGCGTTCTCGAACGCCTGCTTGTTCGCGATCGTGCGCGGCAGCGCCGTCTCGTCATCCTCGCCGTACCAGCGCTTGCACAGCTCGACCACGGTGCGGCCGGCCTCGGCGAACAGTTCGCGGCGCGCGGCGTGCGTGGCCAGCGTGGAACCGTTGCCCGGCAGGGAAAGCCCGAGCGCCTCGGTCAGGCAGTTCATCGAGTTCGCGGTGAACATGCCCGAGCACGAACCACAGGTCGGGCAGGCCGAGCGCTCGACCTCGGCCAGCGACTGCTCGTCCACCGCGGCGTTGGCCGAGGCGGAGATGGTGGTGATCAGGTCGGACGAGGGGTGCGCCACGTCGCCGACCACCACGGCCTTGCCCGCCTCCATCGGACCGCCGGAGACAAAAACCACCGGGATGTTCAGCCGCATCGCGGCGTTGAGCATGCCCGGGGTGATCTTGTCGCAGTTGGAGATGCACACCAGCGCGTCGGCCTGGTGCGCGTTGACCATGTACTCCACCGAGTCGGCGATGATCTCGCGCGAGGGCAGCGAGTAGAGCATGCCGCTGTGACCCATGGCGATGCCGTCGTCCACCGCGATGGTGTGGAACTCGCGCGCGACGCCACCGGCTTCGGCGACGGCCTCGGCCACGATGTCGCCGAGGTCCTTGAGGTGCACGTGCCCCGGCACGAACTGGGTGTAGGAGTTGGCGATGGCCACGATGGGCTTGCCGAAGTCGCTGTCGGTCATCCCGGTGGCACGCCACAGGGAACGGGCGCCCGCGGCGTTGCGGCCGTGGGTGGTGGTGCGGGAGCGCAGCTGAGGCACGGCTCCTCCGTAACTTGTGCTCGAAAAAACTCAGGAGTTCGGCCCAGGCGCGGGTGAGCGCCACAGGGCCTTGCCGGGAGCGGTACGCCCGAGATTACTCCTCGTCGGCGAGCTGCCCGCTGGGGTCGTCGAGCCGGCCGCCGCTGACCAGGCTGAGCACCGGGAGGTGACGGGTGCGCACGGCGGGCAGCGCCACCTTGGTGTCGTCGCCGAGCACGGCGATCACCTTCGACTTTTCGGTGAGCGTGAAGCCTTTCAGCGACTCCCACGGCAGCACGCGCCGGCCGAGCAGCGTCCGCACGGTGATTCCGTCGGCGTCGGCGGTGGTGCGCGTGCGGATCACCCACGCGCCGATGCCCAGCGGGATCAGGTAGAGCGCCTGGAGGCCGGGCAGGGCGAATGCGACCGGAGTCACACAGACGGCGAGGAAGAGCACGGCCAGCAGCGCCGTACCGGGTACCCGGAAGATCGCCTTCGGGGCGGTGGGGGCGTTGTCCTGCGGTGTTTCTTCGGCCACCCCAAGATGGTGCACCGCGCGCGGGGCGGCCTTCGAGCGGGGTCCGGGCTCCCAGCATCCGGACACACCGTCCCGCAGAGTTGACACCCTCACCGTCGAAGGATTAACGTCCGTGCCGTGACACCGCAGACCGGCCTCGTACTTCCTCAGCGCGTCGACGCTTAGGGAGAGCCCGCTGCGTCGACGCGCGACCCTCGTGCGACCTTTATCGGTCGGCGGGGGTTTTTTGTTGCCCCAGCCCCGTTTGCCACCCGAATGAGTGACACCGACACCCACGAGGCAGAACCGATGACTAGCGCCACCTCGCGATCGGAAACGAACGCCGGGCCGCCCGCCGCAGCGGCGGGCCAGTCCGGGCACCGTCCGAAGCCCACCCCGCCGGCCGGCACCCCGGTCCGGGTGACCGGGGCCCAGTCCCTCGTGCGCTCGCTCGAGGCCGTCGGCGCGGAGGTGGTTTTCGGCATTCCCGGCGGCACCATTCTCCCGGCCTACGACCCGCTGCTCGACTCGACGAAGGTGCGGCACGTGCTCGTCCGGCACGAGCAGGGCGCCGGCCACGCGGCCACCGGTTACGCGCAGGCCACCGGCAAGGTCGGGGTGTGCATGGCCACCTCGGGCCCGGGTGCGACGAACCTGGTCACCCCGCTGGCCGACGCGAACATGGACTCGGTGCCGGTGGTCGCCATCACCGGGCAGCAGAGCCGCGCGCTGATCGGCACCGACGCCTTCCAGGAAGCCGACATCTGCGGCATCACCATGCCGATCACCAAGCACAACTTCCTGGTCACCAACCCGGTCGACATCCCGCGTGTGATCGCCGAGGCCTTCCACCTCGCCTCCACCGGCAGGCCCGGCCCGGTGCTGGTGGACATTCCCAAGGACGTGCTGCAGGAGACCACCTCGTTCAGCTGGCCGCCGGAGATGCGACTGCCCGGCTACCGGCCGACCCTGCGCCCGCACGGCAAGCAGGTCCGCGAGGCGGCCAAGCTGATCTCGCGCTCGCGCCGCCCGGTGCTCTACGTCGGTGGCGGGGTGATCAAGGCCAAGGCGTCCAGGCAGCTGCTCGAACTGGCCGAGACCACCGGCATCCCGGTGGTCACCACGCTGATGGCGCGCGGTGCCTTCCCCGACTCGCACCGCCAGCACCTCGGCATGCCGGGCATGCACGGCTCGGTCGCCGCGGTGGCCGCGATGCAGCGGGCCGACCTGATGATCGCGCTGGGTGCCCGGTTCGACGACCGGGTCACCGGTCAGCTGTCCTCGTTCGCGCCGGACGCCACCGTGGTGCACGCCGACATCGACCCGGCGGAGATCTCCAAGAACCGCAAGGCGGACGTGCCGATAGTGGGCGACTGCGCGGAGATCATCAACGAGCTCATCGCCGCCGTGCGCGCGGAGAACGAGAAGCCCGACCTCGGCGCGTGGTGGACGCAGATCGACTCGTGGCGCGACACCTTCCCGGCCGGGTACGAGTGGCCGGTCGACGGCACGCTCTCGCCGCAGTACGTGATCGAGCGGATCGGCCGGCTGGTCGGGCCGGACGCGATCTACACCGCGGGCGTCGGCCAGCACCAGATGTGGGCCGCGCAGTTCATCAAGTACGAGAAGCCGGCCACCTGGATCAACTCCGGCGGGCTCGGCACGATGGGCTTCGCCGTGCCGGCCGCGATGGGCGCGCAGTTCGGCATGCCGGACAAGCAGGTCTGGGCGATCGACGGCGACGGCTGCTTCCAGATGACCAACCAGGAACTGGCCACCTGTGCCATCGAGGGCGCGCCGATCAAGGTCGCGGTGATCAACAACGGCAATCTCGGCATGGTCCGCCAGTGGCAGAACCTCTTCTACTCGGAGCGGTACTCGAACACCGATCTCGGTACGCACAAGCACCGCATCCCCGACTTCACCCTGCTCGCCGAGGCGCTCGGCTGCGCCGGTCTCCGCTGTGAGACCAAGGAGGAGGTCGACCAGGTGATCCAGCGCGCGATGGAGATCAACGACCGCCCGGTGGTGATCGACTTCGTGGTCGGCAAGGACGCCCAGGTGTGGCCGATGGTGGCCGCGGGCACCGGCAACGACGAGATCATGGCCGCGCGCGGCATCCGCCCGCTCTTCGACGACGACGAGGTGTCGCAATGACCAACCACACGCTGAGCGTTCTCGTGGAGAACGTGCCCGGTGTGCTCGCCCGGGTGTCCGGGTTGTTCTCCCGCCGGGGCTTCAACATCGAGTCCCTCGCCGTCGGACCCACGGAGAACCCGGAGGTGTCCAGGATGACGATCGTGGTGGCCGTCGAAGAGTTACCCCTCGAACAGGTCACCAAGCAGCTCAACAAGCTGGTCAACGTCATCAAGATCGTGGAGCTCGAACCGTCCACCGCGGTCCGCCGCGAACTGCTGCTGGTCAAGGTCAGGGCCGACGCCACCGTGCGCAGCCAGGTGCTCGAGACCGTGCAGTTGTTCCGGGCCAAGGTGGTGGACGTCTCGCCGGAGTCGCTGACCGTGGAAGCCACCGGTACCAGCGACAAGATCGGTGCGCTGCTGCGCATGCTCGAGCCGTACGGTGTGCGGGAACTCGTGCAGTCGGGCATGGTCGCCGTCGGCCGCGGTCCGCGTTCCATCACCGCAACCAGTACTCGCTGAAATATTTTCGGAAGGAAGCAGTAACCCTCATGGCAGTGGAAATCTTCTACGACGACGACGCCGACCTCAGCATCATCCAGGGTCGCAAGGTCGCCGTGATCGGCTACGGCAGCCAGGGGCACGCGCACGCGCTGAGCCTGCGCGACTCCGGCGTCGACGTCCGTATCGGCCTGCCCGAGGGATCCAAGTCCCGGGCGAAGGCCGAGGAGCAGGGCCTCAAGGTGCTCACCCCGGCGGAGGCTTCGAAGGAAGCCGACCTGATCATGATCCTGGCGCCGGACACCAAGCAGCGCTTCATCTACGCCGAGGACATCGAGCCGAACCTGAAGGACGGCGACGCGATCTTCTTCGGGCACGGCTTCAACATCCGGTACGAGCTGATCAAGCCGCCGACCGGGATCGACGTGGCCATGGTCGCGCCGAAGGGCCCTGGCCACCTGGTGCGCCGCCAGTTCGTCGACGGCAAGGGCGTGCCCGCGCTGATCGCGGTGGAGCAGGACGCCACCGGTGGCGCCGAGGCGCTCGCGCTCTCCTACGCGGCGGCCATCGGCGGCGCCCGGGCCGGGGTCATCAAGACCACCTTCACCGAGGAGACCGAGACCGACCTCTTCGGTGAGCAGGCGGTGCTCTGCGGTGGCGCGTCCGCGCTGGTGCAGACCGGCTTCGAGGTACTGACCGAGGCCGGTTACGCGCCGGAGATCGCCTACTTCGAGGTGCTGCACGAGCTGAAGCTGATCGTCGACCTGATGTACGAGGGCGGCATCGCCCGCCAGCGCTACTCGGTGTCCGACACCGCGGAGTACGGCGACCTCACCCGCGGCCCGCGGGTGATCACGCCGGCGGTGAAGGAGGAGATGAAGAAGATCCTCGGCGAGATCCAGGACGGCACCTTCGCCCGCGAATGGGTGGCCGAGGACGAGGCCGGGCGGCCGAACTTCACCAAGCTGGAGGAGCAGGGCGCCCAGCACCCGATCGAGGAGACCGGCAAGAAGCTGCGCGACCTGATGTCGTGGGTGGACCGGCCGATCACCGAGACCGCCTGATCTTCCCGGTGCGCGGCCCCGGTTCGGAACGATCTTTCCGGGCCGGGGCCGCTACCGTGTGCGCATGGACGACAAGGCACACATCCGGCACGAACTCGATCTCTCCGCCGCGCAGTGGCGGCAGGCGGGGCCGGAGGGCGAGGTGGCCTTCGTGCCGCACACCGACGGGGTCACCTACATCGCCCTGCGCCGGGCGGGCGCGGACACCGTGCTGGTGTTCACCCCGTCGGAGTGGACCGCCTTCCGCGCGGGCGTGCACGACGCCGAGTTCGACCGCCCAGCCGACCTCTGACACCCGGGACTGCCAACCCGCAAGCCAGCGCGCCTGAGAGGCCGGTCACAGCCCATAGACCTCAGGTTTGGTCGAGGTTGGACGCTGGTGTCCGACGACCAGCCGCACCATGGGCTGCCGCACAAGAGGAGCGAAGTTGAGCGCGGACACCGGGTTTTACTCGATCATCGAGCACGCCGGCAAGGCCGAGGCCCGGGTGAGCGCAACCCCGACCCACACGGTCGCCCGCGAGATCGGTCCAGGGCCGCGGGCGACCGATTCCTGACCCCCGGTCAATCGAGAAGGGGCAGTCATGAAGGTCGAAGTCTTCGCAGACGTGCTGTGTCCATGGTGCTTCATCGGCAAGCGACGCCTCGCCACCGCACTGGCACAGATCACCGACCGGAACAAGGTGGAGGTGGTGTGGCGCAGCTACGAACTGGCGCCGGATGAGGGACGGGTTCCCGGCCAGACGGCGGCCGAAGCGATGGGGCAGTGGTGGGGCGAGCAGGCACCGGCCAGGATCGCCCACATCCAGGCGGTGGGCTCCGCGGACGGACTGGAACTGAATCTCCACATCGCTCGGCCGGTGAACACCTTCAACGCTCACCGGCTGATCCACCTGGCCGCCGGGCACGGCCTGGCCGACGAGATGATGGAGCGCCTGCTGCACGGCTACCACACCGAGGGACTCAACATCGCCGACCCGCAAATCCTGGCACGGTTGGGTGCCGAGGCAGGGCTGGACGCCACCGAGGTGCGCGCCCTGTTGGCTGGCAACGCCCACGCCGACAGCGTCCGGGCCGATGAGCGCCGCGCCGCCGAGTTGGGGGTCACCAGCGTCCCGTCAGTGGTGATCGATGGCAGAACCGTGGTTTCGGGCGTCCAACCACCCGCCGAACTCCAGCGCCTGATCGAGCACGCCTTGGCCGCCTCACGCACCACGCAGGGACGCGCGCCGTGAAAGCCATACTCACGGCGTGCGCAGGAGGGCGGCCGCGGTTTCGTGGCCGCCGAACTCCGCCCAGCTGAGGGCATCGCCCTCGTGGTTGTGGTCGCGCAGGGTGCGGTCGGCGCCGGCGGCCAGCAGCAGCGAGATGGTGTCGGTGTGGCCGTGCTGGGCGGCCAGGTGCAGTGCGGTGACGCCCTCCCCGTGGCCCGGCCCGCCGAAGGTGCCGCGCCGGTTCGGGTCCGCGCCCAGGTCGAGCAGGCGACGCACCGCGCGTTGCTTCCCACCCGCGGCCGCCCAGGTCAGTGCGGTGCCCCGATAGACGTCGGCGTCGATCCGCGCGCCCCGCGCCACCAAGGTCGAGAGCGCCTCGGCCTGGTCGTTGCGCGCTGCCCACGAGAGGGCTTCGTCGAGCACCTCGGCCGGATCGGCTGAGGGCCGCCAGGACGGGAAACCGCTGTGCGGCCGGTAGAACTCCCGATGCGCACCGGCGTCCGGCCCGGCCAGGCCCAGCCGTCCGAGCCCGGCGGCCACCCGCAGGTTCGGCGGCCACACCGCCCGCGCGGCCAGCACCTCCGCCGTCGTGGTGTGCCCCCAGAACAACGCGACCACCAGGGCTGTGCCGCCGTCGCCGCGTGCGGAAAGGTCCGTCCGCGCACCGGCGTCGAGCAGCAGGCGCGCCAGGTGCGGCAGCCCGGTGTACCCGGCCTGGTGCAACGCCGTCCAGCCGTGCGCGTTCGCGTGGTCGACGTTGGCCCCCGCGTCCAACAGCAGCCGCACCAGGCGTTCGTCGCAGGTGGCGGCGGCCATGCCGAGCAGGTCGTTGCCGTTGGTGCCCTGGGCGCCGACCAGGTGCGGAAAGCGTTCCAACGTGGCCGCGAGCCCGGCCACGTCCTGCGCTTCCAGAGCACGGTAGGCGCGGGTGAACGGTTCTTCCCCGAGTTCCCGGACGTGCCGCACCAGCGACGCCCAGCCGTCGAACCCGTGTTCCCGCGCGACCACCGAGCGCGCGCCCGCCCTGGTCAGCGGGGCCTCGACGGTGGCGAAGGAGGCGACCGCGGCCGGGGTGCCGTCCTTCGCCGACGCGAGCAGGCCGAGCGCGCGCTCGGCGTAGTAGTGCGGATCCGGGTGGTAGGCGTGCCGCAGTTCCGGGCCGAACCGGTGCAGCCTGTCCACATAGGACTTCAACTTGGGCCAGCTGGGAAAGCCCTGTTCGCGGGCGATCACGTGCTGGGCGTCGGCCAGCTTCACCGGCCGGCGAGCGGAGCGGAGCCGCTCGACGGCGGCGGGATCGCCCGCGCGGTAGGCCCGCAGCAGGTCCTTCGCGCGTTTGCGCAGTTGTTCGGCGTTGAGCACGGCACTTCCTTCCCCACGCCCGTCGTCCGCCGGCCGGGCAGGAAGAAAGCACTGCTGGCATGGGGTGGAACCGGGGTGGGCTCGGCCCTGCCCGCGGACGGGACGCGGCCCCGGCCGCGCCCGGCCGACGCTACACCAGCTCCGCGAGCACCCGCCACTTCGCGCGCGGCAGGCCTTCGCCGAGCACCTGCACGCACACGTGGTCGGCACCGGCGTCGAGCTGGGCCCGGATCCGGTCGTGCACCGCCTGCTCACCGCCGAACGCCACGATCGCCGTCACCAGCCGGTCGCTGACCTCGGTGAGGTCGTCGTCGGTGAACCCGAGCCGCCGCAGGTTCGCCCGGTGGTGCGCGGCCAGCCCGACGTAACCGGCGACGAACTCGCGGGCGGCCTGGCGTGCCGCGGCCGGGTCCGGATCGAGCACCACGGTCTGCTCAACCGCCAGAAATCCCTTGGGTCCCAACGCTTCCCGTGCGATCGCGGTGTGCTCCGGCGGCACTAAGTACGGGTGCGCGCCGTCGGTGCGCTCGGCGGCCAGTTCCAGCATCCGCGGCCCGAGAGCGGCCAGCACCCGGCGGTGTGGCGCCCTCGGCACGGAGAGGTCGGCGGCGTCCATGCCGTCGAGGTACTCGGTGATCCTCCTCAGTGGACGGTCGCCGGGCAGGTGCCCGCCGAGGCCGAGCACGAACCGGTCCGGGTGCGCCTCGGCGAGCGTCCGCCCGGCGGCGGCCGCGGCCAGTGGCGTGCGCTCGCTGAACCGGGCGATGCCGGTCGCGACCGTGAGCCGCTTCGTGGCCGCGAGCAGCAAACCGGCCTGGGTGAAGGCTTCCCGGCCGCGGTACTCGCCGAACCAGATCGAGTCGAACCCCAGTTCCTCGATCTCCTGTGCCGCCTCGGCTACCTCGCCGACGGGCCGCTCGTCGAAGGCGAAGGTCCAGATCCCCACGCTCACTTGGCGACCTCCAGCAGCACGGGCGCGAGCTTCGCCAGCATGTCGACCTGCGCGGGCAGATCGCTGGTGGACGGCGTGACCAGCACGTGGTCCGCCCCGGCGTCGAGGTGTTCACGCACCCGGCGCGCGACTGCCTCCTCGTCGCCCCAGGCCACCGCCGCGTCGATGAACCGGTCGGTCAGTTCGGTCTCGTAGCCGAACCGGCGCCAGGCGTTGGCGTACGGCTTCACGTCGAGTGCGTAGCGGAGCCAGTCGTGCTGGCTTTCCCTTGCCCGTACCGGATCGGTCTCCAGCAACACGTGAACCTGCGGGATGAGCAGCTTGTCCGGACCGAGGATTTCGCGGGCGAAAGCCGTGTGCTCGACGGGGGTGAAGAACGGGTGCGCGCCTTCCGTGCGCTCCCGCGCCAGTTCGAGCATGCGTGGGCCGACCGCGGCGAGCACACGCGGGAACTCCACCGCGGGCGGGTTCGCTTCGGCTTCGGCGTCCATTGCGGACAGGTAGTCACGCATCTGGGTGAGCGGCCGGTAGTCATCGCCGGTTTTGGCCGCCTGGAAGGCGTGCCCGATGCCGACGCCGAGCACGAACCGTCCGGGGTGGGCGGCCGCCAGGGTGGCCGCGCCGGTCTGCAGCGTCGCGGCCGGCCGGTACCAGGCGTTGGCGATTCCGGTGCCCAGGACCAGATTCCGCGTATCGCCGAGCAGAATTCCGTGGATCGCGAGTGCTTCCCGCGCGCCGACGCCTTCGCCGCTCCACAGCGAGCCGTACCCGAGCCCGTCCAGCCTGCGGGTTTCGCGTCGCTCCACGTCCAGCGGCGGCTTGAGCGGCGCGTTCGCCAGCCAGACCCCGACCGCGCCGAGCGACGCGCGGGTCCGTTCGATCAGTTCCATGAAATCCCTAACATGAGGCAGCCTCCGGTTAACTCGGCCGACTATACGGAGGCTGCCTCCGAAACGCCAGTGGGTATGCTGGGGCAGCGATGACCTCCGTGAAACCGCTGCGTGCCGACGCCAGGCGCAACTACGACCGGCTGCTCGCCGAGGCCGGTGCCGCCTTCGCGCGGGACGGCGTCGACGCCTCGCTGGAGGACGTCGCCAAGGCCGCCGGGGTCGGCATCGGCACCCTGTACCGGCATTTCCCCACGCGTTCCGCGTTGCTGGAGGCGCTGCTGCGGGAGCAGTTCGACGGCCAGGCGGAACTGGGCAGGGAACTGCTCGAACACGACCACCCCGGGGAAGCCCTCTTCCGCTGGCTGCACGAACTCGCCGTGTTGTCGACCAGCTTCCGCGGTCTGATCGAGACGGTCGCGATCGCACTCCGGGACGAAACGTCCGAGTTGTACGAGTCGTGCCACGCCATGCGCGGAATCGGGGGACGGCTGGCCGATCGGGCGCGGGCGGCCGGCGAACTCCGTGAAGACGTCGCAACCGAGGACATGTTGCTGCTGGTCAACGGGGTAGCGTGGGCTTCACAGCACGATCCGGTCGGGGACCAGAGCGTGCCCGTCCTGCTCGAACTTGTTTTCTCCGGGTTGCGTCCCAGTTAACGAGATGGGTTTCCAGCGGGCTAAACTGCGCTGGGTCCGGGCACACCGTGGTGGCCGGTCAGCGGAGGTGGGGCGCGAGCGGCAACCCTGGCACGGATCGGCTGGCCGCAGGAAAAAGCGTTGCCACTCAAGCACTTTCTGCCGAATCCGAATAATGGGAGCCGCATCGTGACCACGCCCAGCAAGCCCGTCGTACTCATCGCGGAGAAGCTCGCGCCGTCCGTGCTGAGCGTGTTCGGCGACGAGGTCGATGTCCAGCATGTGGACGGCACCGACCGGCCCGCGCTGCTCGAAGCGGTGAAGGGGGCGGACGCGCTGCTGGTGCGGTCCGCGACCAAGGTCGACGCCGAGGTGCTCGGTGCCACGTCGCGGCTCAAGGTGGTCGCCAGGGCCGGGGTCGGCCTGGACAACGTCGAGGTGCCCGCCGCCACCGAGCGCGGCGTGCTGGTGGTGAACGCGCCGACGTCGAACATCGTTTCGGCCGCCGAGCACGCGGTCGCGCTGCTGCTGGCGGTGGCCCGCCGGGTGCCCGCCGCCGACCAGAGCCTGCGCGGCGGCGAGTGGAAGCGCAGCTCCTACTCGGGGGTCGAGCTGAACGGCAAGACCGTCGGCGTGGTCGGCCTCGGCAAGATCGGCCAGCTGTTCGCCCAGCGCTTGGCCGCCTTCGGCACCACGCTGATCGCCTACGACCCGTACGTCTCGGCCGCGCGTGCCGCGCAGCTGGGCATCGAGCTGGTCAGCCTGGACGAGCTGCTCTCGCGTGCCGACGCCTTCTCCATCCACCTCCCGAAGACCCCGGAGACCAAGGGCCTGATCGACGCCGAGGCGCTGAAGAAGACCAAGCCGGGCGTGATCGTGGTGAACGCCGCCCGCGGTGGCCTGGTCGACGAGGACGCGCTCGCCGCCGCCATCCGCGACGGCCACGTCGGCGGTGCCGGGGTGGACGTGTTTGTCACCGAGCCGACCACCGCCAGCCCGCTGTTCGAGCTGCCCAACGTGGTGGTCACCCCGCACCTGGGCGCGTCGACCGCGGAGGCGCAGGACCGCGCGGGCACCGACGTGGCCCGTTCGGTGCTGCTCGCGCTGCGCGGCGACTTCGTGCCGGACGCGGTGAACGTCTCGGCGGGTGGCCCGGTCGGTGAGGAGGTCCGCCCGTACCTGAGCCTGACCCAGAAGCTCGGCACCGTGCTGGCTTCGCTGAACCCGAAGGCGCCCACCACGCTGACCGTGCACGTTCGCGGTGAGCTGGCCGACGAGGACGTGAGCATCCTGCCGCTGGCCGCCGAGCGCGGGGTGTTCGCCGGTGTGGTGCGCGACCCGGTCACCTTCGTCAACGCGCCGCGGCTGGCCGAGGAGCTGGGTGTGCGCGTCGAGCTGACCAAGGAGTCGGAGAGCCCCAACCACCGCAGCCTGGTCACCGTGCGCGCGGTGCACGCCGACGGCAGCACGCTGTCCGTTTCGGGCGCGCTCACCGGCAAGGACGAGGTGGAGAAGCTGGTCGAGGTCAACGGCCGCTCGTTCGACCTGCGTGCCGAGGGCAACCTGCTGCTGCTGGAGTACCCGGACCGCCCGGGCATCATGGGCCGCGTCGGGACCCTGCTCGGTGAAGCGGGCATCAACATCGAGGCCGCGCAGATCAGCCAGACCACCGACCGCGCCGACGCGGTGATGCTGCTGCGCGTGGACCGCGCGGTCGACCAGCACGTGCTGGAGCCGATCGGCACCGTGGTGCAGGCGAGCACCATTCGCGCCATCTCGTTCGACTGAGCGTTCGACTGAGTGTGAGCGGCCGCGCGGGGGCTCATCCCGCGCGGCCGTCACCAATTGCGAATGCGTAACGGAGCGGATCAGGAACGGGCGGTATTCCCAGGTGGATCGCGCGGGCCTCATCCGCCCGGGTGGTGCTCACTCGAATGGCCTACCAAAGTAGGTGCATTCTGCGACTAAATTTCCCTCCGCGAGGCTGAACCGCGCGCCGTCGAGGGCACGGCACGCGCGCCGGGAGCTCACCGTCGGGGGTGTGTTCGAGCCAGGCAGGTTCTCAGGTAGGCCTCGGGTGAGGGCACTTTCTCATGAAAAGAACTCGCGTTCCCAGATGGGCCGCGCGGTTGTCCGTGGTCGTGCTGACGGCCGGATTCATCGGGGCTCCGGCCGCATCGGCGCAGGACGTCCCGCTCGCCGACGCGCTGCCGCAATCCGGCGCCGCCGGATTCGCCGGCAAGGTCGAGCCGCGCCTCGGTGCCGCGCAGGGCAAGGTCACCGCGTTCGTGGAGCTGGCCAAGCGCCCCGCGGTCGACGCCTTCAACGCCGAGCAGAGCAAGGGTGCGGGCAAGGAGAAGGCCAAGCAGGCGGCGAAAGCGGCCCAGGCCGAGACCGAATCCGCGGTCGACTCCGTGGTCGGCCAGCTGACCAGCGCCGACGCGGGCACCGAGCTGCTCGCCGAGACCTCGACCGCGGTTCCCGGCGCGGTGGTGACGGCCGACGCGGCGAAGATCCGCGAGCTGGCGCACCGCGACGACGTGGTCTCGGTTCGCACGGTGGTGCCGAAGAAGCGCACCAACACCAGCGCGGTCCAGCTCACCCAGACGCTCAACGTGTGGCAGCAGACCGGCCGCTTCGGCGACGGCATCCGCGTCGGCATCATCGACGACGGCATCGACTACACCCACGCGGACTTCGGCGGCCCCGGCACCAAGGAGGCCTACGACGCGATCGATCCGACGCAGGTCTCGCCATCGTTCTTCCCGACCGCCAAGGTGGTCGGCGGCGTCGACCTGGTCGGCGACGAGTACGACTCGGGCGGCGAAGGCGAAGTCACCGTGCCCAAGCCCGACCCCAACCCGATCTCGTGCGGCCACCACGGCACGCACGTCGCGGGCACCGCGGGCGGCTTCGGCGTCAACGCCGACGGCACCACCTTCACCGGTGACTACTCGAAGCTGACCCCGGAGACCGTCGCGCAGATGCGCATCGGCCCGGGCACCGCGCCGAAGGCCCTGCTCTACGCGATCAAGGTGTTCGGCTGCGACGGGTCCACCAACGTCACCACGCAGGCGCTGGACTGGGCGCTCGACCCGGACCGCGACGGCGACCCGACCGACAAGCTCGACCTGGTGAACCTCTCGCTGGGCAGCGACTTCGGCGCGCCGGACGACCCCGACTCGCTGTTCGTGCGCAAGCTGGCCGCGAACAACGTGCTGCCGGTGTTCTCCGGTGGCAACGGCGGTGACCTCAACGACGTCGGCGGTTCGCCGGGCAACACGCCCGAGGCGCTGACCGTGGCGAGCACGCGGGATGCCTCGGTCCTGCGCGACGCCGTCGACGTGGTGGCGCCCGCCGGTTCGACCGGGCAGAAGGGCGGCCAGTTCAGCCAGAACTACGCGAACTACGACGCGCTCGACCTGACCGCCCCGGTGGCCAAGATCTCCGCGGCGAACGCGGCGGGCTGCGCGCCCTTCTCGGCCGCGGACAAGGCCGCCGTGCAGGGCAGGATCGCCTGGCTGGAGTGGGACGACAACGACGCCACCCGTCCGTGTGGTTCCGGTGCCAGGGCGAACAACGCGCAGGCCGCCGGTGCCACCGGGGTGCTGCTTTCGTCCACTTTGGAGAACTTCGCCGCCGGCATCGCGGGCAACGCGGCGGTGCCGATGTTCCAGCTGACCGGTTCGGCCACCGCCTCGGTGCGCCCGGCGCTGGACGCGGGCACGCTGCAGGTGCGGATGTCCGGCCTCGGCCGGTCCGCGCTGCAGACCTTCGACCAGTCCATCGTGGACACCCCGAGCTCGTTCACCTCGCGTGGTGTGCGCGGTCCGTCGGTCAAGCCGGACGTGGCCGCTCCCGGTGACAGCATCTCCTCGGCGTACAGCGGCAGCGGCAACGGCCGCACCGTGCTGTCGGGCACCTCGATGGCCGCCCCGCACACCGCGGGCATCACCGCGCTGATCCGCCAGGCCCACCCGGACTGGTCGGTCGAGGAGGTCAAGGCCGCGGTGGTCAACACCGCGGGCACCGACGTCGTCGAAGGCGGCAAGACCTTCGGCCCGCAGCGCGTCGGCTCCGGCCGGATCAACGCGAAGTCCGCGCTGGACAACCAGGTCCTGGCCTACGTGCAGGACAACCCGGGCGCGGTGAGCGCCTCGTTCGGCACCGTCGAGGCGGCGGGCCCGGTCAGCCTGACCAAGACCATCAAGGTGGTCAACAAGGGCGTCAAGCCGGTCGAGTACGGCGTGGCCTACCAGGGTGTCACCCAGATGCCCGGAGTTCGGTACGAGCTGAACAAGAACTCGGTGAAGCTGAGCCCGCGCGGCATCGCGACGGTCACCGTGACGCTGAAGATCGACGACCCGAAGGCGCTGCGCAAGACCATCGACCCGACCATGCAGGCCACGCAGGCGGGCTTGGCGCGCCAGTTCCTCGCCGACGCCTCCGGCCGGATCGCCTTCACCCCGCGCAACGGCGCCACCGTTGGCCTGCGCGTGCCGGTCTACGCGGCGCCGAAGCCGATCGCCGCGATCACCACGCCCGCCCAGGTCGGCTTCACCGCCGGCCAGGAGCAGGCCGTGGTCAACCTCGGTGGCCGCGGCGTCAGCCAGGGCTCGGGTTCGCAGGCCTACCGCTCGCTGGTGAGCATGTTCGAGCTCCAGGCCCAGTCGCCGCAGCTGCCCGAGTGCGACGACCAGCCGACGCAGTGCACGATCAACGGCACCGCGAAGGGCGGCGACCTGAAGTACGTCGGCGCGGCGTCCACGGCCCCGCTGGCCAAGCAGCAGGGCGCTCCGGAGGAGTCGCTGCTCGCCTTCGGCCTGGCCACCTGGAGCAACTGGGCCAACCTCGGCAGCAACACCATCCCGTTCGTGGACATCGACACCAACGGGGACGGGCAGCCGGACTTCGAGTCGTATGTGACCAAGGCGACTTCGAGCGACGTGCTGCTGGTCAACACGGTGGACCTGAACAAGCCGGGCTTCCCGTCGGTCGACCTCCAGCCGTTCAACGGGCACCTCGGTGACGTGGACACCAACGTCTTCGACACCGACGTGGCGGTCCTGCCGGTGCGGCTGGCCGCACTGGGCATCGACCCGAACGCGGACTCGCACCGGATCAGCTACACGGTCGGGGTCGCCGGTTACTACACCGCGCCGGGCAGCGGCGTGATCGACAGCGTCGACACCCCGCTGTCGTTCGACGCGGTCTCGCCGGGGTACTGGGTGCAGGGTGGCGGCGACGCCGCGCTGTCCTACCTGGCGCGCCCCGGCACCGCGCTGGTGGTCAACCGGAACGCGGCCTCGGCCGGTCAGGACACCGTGCTCGGCCTGCTCGCGCTCAACCACCACAACGCGTCCGGCAACCGGGCGAACGTGGTGCAGCTGAACGTGGCTCCGCCGGCCCCGGCGGACTGAGCACAGCACCGGAAAACGGCGCCCGGGAGCCAGTTGCTCCCGGGCGCCGTCCCGTTTTCACACGGTCGTAAGCCGACCGTGTGAAAAAGTGAGACTTGTTCCTAACGGAGTAGCGGGTGACACTTCCGGGTGTCTCACGACGCGGGAAGATCAGACATAAGGGTGGTGCGGCTTCGGCCGAATGTCGGCAGCCGGTAACCTGCCGTCGCTGGAGTTTTGTGCGGATGGGCCATCCGGGACGCCGGACCCAGATCGACGGAGGTGTGTGGATGCGGCTCGCTGTGATCCCAGGTGACGGGATCGGGCCCGAGGTGGTCACCGAGGCGCTGAAGGTGCTTGGTGAGGTAGCGCCCAACGCGGAGACCACCAACTACGACCTCGGCGCCGCGCGGTGGCACTCCACCGGTGAGCTGCTCCCCGAGTCGGTGCTCGGCGAGTTGCGCCAGCACGACGCGATCCTGCTCGGCGCGGTCGGTGACCCGTCGGTGCCCAGCGGCATTCTCGAGCGCGGCCTGCTGCTGCGCCTGCGGTTCGAGCTGGACCACCACGTGAACCTGCGCCCGGCCCGGCTCTACCCGGGGGTGCGCGGCCCGCTGGCCGACACCAGCGAGATCGACATGGTCGTGGTCCGCGAAGGCACCGAAGGCCCGTACGCGGGCAACGGCGGCCTGCTGCGCAAGGACACCGAGCACGAGATCGCCACCGAGGTGAGCGTGAACACCGCGTTCGGCATCCGGCGGGTCGTCTCCGACGCCTTCGACCGGGCCGAGCAGCGCCCGCGCAAGCACCTGACCCTGCTGCACAAGACCAACGTGCTCGAGCACGCCGGCTCGTTGTGGTCGCGCGTGGTCGAGGAGGTCTCGCTGGAGCACCCCGACGTCACCGTGGCCTACTCGCACGTGGACGCCGCGACCATCCACCTGGTCACCGACCCGGGCCGCTTCGACGTGATCGTCACCGACAACCTGTTCGGCGACATCATCACCGACCTGGCCGCCGCGGTGACCGGTGGCATCGGCCTGGCCGCCAGCGGGAACCTGGACATCACCCGCCGCAACCCGAGCATGTTCGAGCCGGTGCACGGCAGCGCGCCGGACATCGCCGGGCAGGCGCTGGCCGACCCGACCGCCGCGGTGCTCTCGGTGGCGCTGCTGCTGGACCACCTCGGCCAGAAGGAGGCCGCGCGCCGGATCGAGGCCTCGGTTGCCTTCGACCTGGCCACCCGCGACCAGGCCAACCCCGGTTCCACGCACGCCATCGGCGACCGGCTGGCCGCGCTGGTCTCCTCGAACACCCGCACTGCCTGAGCAGTACCCCGGGGTTCCAGCATCTGGGAGATTTCGACCAGGGCTTGGAACCCCGGGCAGGGGTGTGGCACTATCGCCCTCGTGACTTCCTTCGCCATTATCGGCAGGCGCGCCGGGTAGCTGTTCTCACGAACACCCGGCGCGCGACCTCTCGCATCATCCTGCGGGAGGTTTTTTGCTGTTCTGGGGCCTTTTTCCCGAAGACGAGCCAAGTCCGAGAGCCCACCACACCCGAGGAGATTCCCGTGACTCGCACCGAACCGGCCGGCACCGCGCTGGGCGACGAGTTCCATCTCTACGACACGACGTTGCGGGACGGGGCCCAGCGGGAGGGCATTTCCTACTCGGTGGCCGACAAGCTTGCGGTCGCGCGGCTGCTCGACGAACTCGGTGTCGGTTTCATCGAAGGCGGCTGGCCCGGCGCGTTGCCGAAGGACACCGAGTTCTTCGCGAAGGCGGCGGCGGGGGAGCTGAGCCTCAAGCACGCGGTGCTCGTCGCCTTCGGGGCCACGCGCAAAGCCGGTACCACCGCGGAGAAAGACCCGCAGGTGCGCGCGCTGCTCGACTCGCAGGCGCCCGCGATCACCCTGGTCGCGAAGTCGGACCTGCGGCACATCGAGCGCGCCCTCAAGGCCGAGGTGGGCGAGGCGTGCGAGATGGTGCGCGACACCGTCGAGTTCCTCGTCCGCGAGGGCCGTCGGGTTTTCGTTGACCTGGAACACTTTTTCGACGGTTACGCGTTCAGCCCGGACACCGCGCTGCGGGTGGCCGACGCGGCCGCCGGTGCCGGCGCGGACGTGGTGGTGCTGTGCGACACCAACGGCGGCCAGCTCCCGCTCGGCCTGGCCGAGACGGTGCGGGAGGTCAAGGAGCGCACCGGATTCCGGCTCGGAATCCATTGTCAGGACGACACTTCCTGCGCGGTGGCGAACAGCATCGCCGCCGTGCAGGCCGGCGCGACGCACGTCCAGTGCACCGCCAACGGTTACGGGGAACGGGCGGGCAACGCCGATCTGTTCGCCGTGACGGGAAACCTGGTGGCCAAGCTCGGCATGGAGGTGCTCCCCACCGGGAACGCCGCCGAGCTCACCCGTGTCTCCCATGCTGTTGCCGAAATCGCGAACATCGCCCCCTACGCCCACCAGGCTTATGTGGGAGCTTCGGCCTTCGCTCACAAGGCGGGGTTGCACGCGAGCGCGATCAAGGTGGATCCGTTGCTGTACAACCACATCGATCCACCTTCGGTCGGCAACGACATGCGGGTACTGGTCACCGAGATGGCCGGCAGGGCCAGCCTCGAGCTCAAGGGACGTGAGCTCGGGGTCGACCTTGCCGGCCGGCCCGAAGCGCTGACCAGCGCGGTGCGCAAGGTGAAGCGGCTGGAGGCCGAGGGCTGGTCCTTCGAAGCCGCCGACGCGTCACTGGAACTGCTGCTGCGCCGGGAAGCGGGGGAGGTCCTCGACGATCCGCCGTTCGTGCTGGAGTCCTACCGCGTGGTGCTGGACCACCGCGCGGACGGCGAGATCGTGTCCGAGGCCACGGTCAAGGTGCACGTCGGCGGGCAGCGGGTGATCGCCACCGCCGAGGGCAACGGCCCGGTGCACGCGCTGGACGCCGCGCTGCGCGAGGCGCTCGCCCCGCACCTGTCCTGGTTGGACAGTGTGGAGCTGGCCGACTACAAGGTGCGCATCCTGGCCGAGCACCCGGGAACCGACGCGGTCACCAGGGTTCTGCTCGAATCCAGCGACGGCAAGCGGGAGTGGACCACGGTCGGCGTGCACGGCAACATCGTCGAAGCCAGCTGGCTCGCCCTGTGCGACGCCCTCGTCCACCGGAGCCTGCGCTCGACAACGTAAGGTAGAGCCGTGCGCCTAGCTCGAATCGCTCATCCCGGTGGTGTCGCCTTCGCTTCGATCGAAGGGGATGGTGACGACGCCCAGGTACTGGAGATCGCCGAGCACCCGTTCGGTGATCCGAACTTCACCGGCAAGCGCTGGCCGCTGGCCGACGTCCGCCTGCTCGCGCCGATCCTGCCGTCGAAGGTGATCGCCGTCGGCCGCAACTACGCCAAGCACGCCGCCGAGTTCGGCAACGAGGTGCCGCAGGCACCGATGCTCTTCCTCAAGCCGTCGACCAGCGTGATCGGCCCGAACGCGGCGATCAAGCTGCCGCCCGGCGCCGGCCGGGTGGACTTCGAGGGCGAGCTGGCCGTGGTGATCGGCCAGCCGGTGAAGAACGTGCCCGCGGCCCGCGCGGCCGGCGTGGTGCTCGGTTACACCGTGGCCAACGACGTCAGCGCGCGCGACCTGCAGAAGTCCGACGGGCAGTGGGGCCGCGCCAAGGGCTACGACACCTTCTGCCCGCTCGGCCCGTGGATCGAGACCAAGCTGCCGGATCCGGGCAACCTGTCGCTGAAGTCCGAGGTGGACGGTCAGCTCAAGCAGGACGGCACCACCGCGGACCTGATCCACAAGATCCCGCAGCTGGTGGAGTTCGTGTCGTCGGTGATGACGCTGCTGCCCGGTGACGTGATCCTGACCGGCACCCCGGAGGGCGTCGGCCCGATCACCGACGGGCAGCAGGTGTCGATCACCATCGAGGGCATCGGCACGCTCACGAATCCCGTGGTGCAGGGCTGACCGGCCCTCCCGCCGGCCCGGCGCTGCGGGCCGCTGGTTTCCGCCTGGCGAACTCGGGCGCGTGCTCCGGCCGCAGGCCGATCCCGATCAGGTAAGCGGGTACCACCGACAGCGCCGGGAACCGGGTGAGCACGGCCAGCATCGGCTTCGGCGGCCCGTCCCGCCTGCCTGCCATCACCGGCCGCATCACCGCGCGGTGCAGCAGCCGCTGGAGCAGCTGCACGGCCACGGTCGGCAGCCAGCGCCTGGCCCGCACCCTGGCCAGGTCCTTCGTGCGCGGCCTGCCGCGGCGCAGCGGCACGGCGAGCAGGTGCGCGGTGGCCACCGCGTCCTGCACGGCCAGGTTGATGCCGACGCCGCCGACCGGTGACATGGCGTGCGCGGCGTCCCCGATGCACAGCAGCCCCTCGGTGTGCCAGCGGTGCAGCCGGTTCAGCCGCACGTCCAGGAACTTCACGTCGTCCATCGACTCCAGCGTGTCCAGCCGGTCGGCGTAACCCGGGTAGGCGTCGGCGACGCTGGCCCGGAACCGCTCGATCCCGGCGTGGCGCAGGTCCTCGTCCGACCCCTTCGGCGCCAGGTAGGCGACCTGGAAGTAGCCCTCGCGCGGCAGCGCCACGGCGAACTTCCGGTTCCGCATCTGCGGGCTGATGGTGTCGCCGCGCTCGCCGTCGTGCCGTGGCAGCCGGAACCACCAGGCGTCGAACGGCACGTCGAACTCCCGCGGCCGCAGCCCGGCCTGCCGCCGCGCCAGTGACCAGCGGCCGTCGGCGGCCACGGTCAGGTTCGCGTGGAGTTCACCCTCGGTGCCGTCGGCGGTGCGGTAGCGCACTCCCGCGATGCGGTCGCCCTCGGCGACCAGTCCGGTGACCTCGGTGCTCATCCGCAGGGTGAACGACGGTTCCTCACGACCGGCGTCGGCGAGCAGGTCGAGGAAGTCCCACTGCGGCACCATCGCGACGTACGGGTACTTGGCCTTGAGCCGCGACAGGTCGGCGAAGGTGAGCATCTTGTCGCGGCCGACCGGGAAGCCGATCTGCTGGATCTCGCTGTGCGGCAGGGCGTGGAACCGCTCGCCCAGCCCCAGCTCGTCGAGCAGCTGCAGGGTGGACGGGTGCACCGTGTCCCCGCGGAAGTCACGCAGGAAGTCGGCGTGCTTCTCCAGCACGGTCACCTCGACGCCGGCCCTGGCCAGCAGCAGCCCCAGCACCATGCCCGCCGGTCCGCCGCCGATGACCACGCAGTCGGTGCGCTCGGCCACGGTAACCACCCCTCTCGATTTTTTTCATCGCTTGTTGAATAAATCGAGAGTGCACCCGGGACCACCCGTGTGTCAAGCGCTCCGGCACTGGATACGCTGGTCGGGCTATGACTGAGACCACGCCTGTGCGCGCCCGCTTCTGCCCATCGCCGACCGGCGCCCCGCACGTCGGGATGATCCGGACGGCCTTGTTCAACTGGGCCTTCGCCCGGCACCACGGCGGCAGCCTGGTGTTCCGGATCGAGGACACCGACGCCGCCCGCGACTCCGAGGAGTCCTACGAGTCACTGCTCGAGGCGCTGCGCTGGGTGGGGCTGGACTGGGACGAGGGCCCCGAGGTCGGCGGTGAGCACGGGCCGTACCGGCAGAGCCTGCGGCGGGAGATCTACGCCGACGTGGCGGCCAAGCTGCTCGCGGCGGGGGAGCTGTACGAGGCGTTCTCGACCAACGAGGAGGTCGAGGAGCGGCGCAAGGCGGCCGGGCAGGACCCGAAGCTCGGGTACGACAACTTCGACCGCGAGCTGACCGACGAGCAGCGTGCCGCGTTCCGCGCCGAGGGCCGCAAGCCGGTGCTCCGGCTGCGCATGCCCGAGCACGACCTCGGCTGGACCGACCTGGTGCGCGGCGAGATCAGCTTCCCGGCGGGCACCATTCCCGACCCGGTGCTGGTGCGGAACAACGGCGAGCCGCTGTACACGCTGACCAACCCGGTCGACGACGCGCTGATGAAGATCACGCACGTGCTGCGCGGGGAGGACCTGCTGCCGTCCACGCCGCGGCAGATCGCGCTGTACGCGGCGCTGGAGCGCATCGGTGTCGCCGAGGGCACGCCGCAGTTCGGCCACCTTCCCTATGTGATGGGTGAGGGCAACAAAAAACTGTCCAAGCGTGATCCTTCTTCGAATCTGTTCAACCTTCGCGACCGCGGTTTCATCAAGGAGGGCCTGGTCAACTATCTGGCCCTGCTCGGCTGGTCCATCGCGGACGATCGGGACATCTTCACCGCGGCCGAACTGGTCGACGCGTTCGAAATCGGCAAGGTGAGCGCGAACCCGGCCAGGTTCGACTTGAAGAAAGCCGAAGCGATCAACGGAACGCACGTGCGGGCGCTCGACGTGGACGATTTCACCGCGCGCGTGGTGCCCTATCTGCAGACCGCGGGCGTACTTCCGGCCGAACCGTCCGAAAGCGAGCTGACCAGGCTGCGCGCCATCGCCCCGCTGGTGCAGGAGCGGGTGACCGTGCTGTCGGACACAGTGGACATGGTTCGTTTCCTTTTTGTGTCCGAAGAGGAATTCGCGCCGGAGGAGGCCGCGGCGGCCAAGGTGCTCGGCCCGGACGCCGAGCCGGTACTGCGTGCCGCTGTCGAGGCGCTCGAGGAACTGTCCTCCTGGGATACTCCCGGTATCGAGGAAGCGCTGAAGAACGCACTTGTGGAGAAGCTGGGTCTGAAGCCCCGCAAGGCTTTTGCGCCGGTACGCGTGGGTATCACCGGACGTACGGTTTCACCGCCGCTTTACGAATCGATGGAACTGCTCGGGCGAGAGGTCTCTCTCGGACGGTTGCGGCGTGCACTCGACGGTGTCGGGCTGTAACCGCTTGACCGTGTCAGTTTTTTCTTAGTTCACCTCGTTGGTCGAATCGGTGAAGCCGTGGCTACCCCTAGCCTCTCTGAGTGGAATTTGCGCTCGCACCCCCGAGACAGCGGGGGACAACCCCGGCTTCACCGGCTGACCCGTGGGCTGCCCCGGCCCTGCGCCTGGTCTGCCTCGACATCGACGACACCCTGATCGACTTCACCGCGTCCAGCAGTGGCGCGCTGGCCGCCGTGCTCGGCCGCGACGACCTCTGGCCGCTGTGGGAGACGGTGACCGACCGGCACGTCGCCATGGTGGTGGCCGGCGACCTCGACTACGCGGCGATGCACCGCACGCGTACCCAGAGCTTCCTCAGCGAGATCGGGCGGCCCGTGTGCGTGGAGGAGGCCGCGTCGTTCGAACGACGGCGGCTGGACCTCCTGCGGCGCTCGTGGCGCCTGTTCGACGACGTGCTGCCGTGCCTGGAGTGGCTGCGGGCGGCCGGCGTCCACCTCGCGGCGGTGACCAACGCTTCCGGTGCGCACCAGCGCACCAAACTGGCCGACTTGGGGCTGGCCCGGTTCTTCGACCACATCGCCATCGCGGGCGAGATGGGCGCCGCCAAACCCGATCCGGTGATGTTTCACACAGTGTGCCTGGCCATGGGCTGCGATCCCGGCGAAGCCGTGCACGTGGGGGACAAGCTCGACACCGACGCCATCGGCGCCCGTGACGCCGGCCTCGGCGCGGTCTGGCTGGACCGCGCGGCCACCGGCGCGGAGGTCCCGCGCGGCGTCCACGTGCTGGAGGGGCTCGCCGGGTTGCCTGAACTGCTGGTTTGTGAGTTCGCCAGGGTCGGGGTGCCGGCCCCGAGGTGACTCTCGGTGCCCCCGCCTGCGGGGCCCCGGAGGGGGTGGTCTATATTTCTTCCCGGCGGTGCGAAGCCGGTCAAGATCGGAAACGCACCCCATTGGGGTATGGTGTAATTGGCAGCACGACTGATTCTGGTTCAGTTAGTCTAGGTTCGAGTCCTGGTACCCCAGCTGCAAGAGGGAAAAACCGGTCTGGTAAGTTCTCTCTCGCAACAAAGGAAGAAGTTCCTAGCCCCCGTCGTCTAGCGGCCTAGGACGCCGGCCTCTCACGCCGGTAGCGTGGGTTCGAATCCCATCGGGGGTACGTTCAACATCCACCCCAGCCCGTCACCTTCCGAGGTGGCGGGCTGGTTGGTTTTGGTGGTCATGGTGTCGATGACCCTCTCTGCTGTCTCGGTGACCTGGGGCAGTTGAACCGGCCCGGCAGGGTCTCGGTGGTCTCCCACAACTCGTGCACGAGATAAACGGTCTCGTCGATCTCGGAGCAGGTCTCGCCGGGGAAACCGAGGATGAAGTAGCCCTTGACGTTGATGCCGCGTTCAGCGAGACGGCGCACGACGGTGCGGGTCATGGCGGGGGTGATGCGTTTGTCGATGCGGGTGAGCATGCGCTGGCTGCCGGACTCGCTGCCGAGTGCGACTTCCCGCAGGCCGTTCGCGGCGAGGGCGTCGAGCGTGTCGTTGCTGGCGCGGTGAAGGACGTTGATGCGGCCGGTGGCGTCCCAGCGTGCCCACTCCCCGACTCGGTTGGCGGTGAACACTTGCATCATGGTGGTGATGACGCGTCGGGCGCCGAGGAACAGGTCGTCGACGAACCGGAACGCGCTCACACCAACTCCGTGGAGTTCGTGCATTTCGGCGAGGATGTTGTCCGGCTGGCGGGTGCGGATGGTGATGTCGGGGTTGGCCGAGACCGCGGCGCCGCAGAACGAGCAGTCATACGGGCAGCCGCGGGCGCCGACCATGTTCGCTTCGAGCCGTCCGGCGTCGTGGTGCGGGTCCTGGGCGAGGTAACGGCGGTGGTCGTCGAGCAGGGCGGCGACGCGGGTTTCACCCTCACCGATCACCAGCGCCTCACACGAGCGCATGCGGGGGTCGAGCAGGATCTCGGCGGGCATGGCCTTGGCCTGGTGCCCGCCGAGCATGACCTTGATGCCGGGGTCGAGTTGCACGGCGATGCGGGCGCTGATCTCGTAGGTCGGAGCCAGCAGGTTGAACCCCGCCCATCGCGGCGCAACCGCATTGACGAGCCGGGCGGTGTGATGGATGCCGAGGCCGTGAGCTTCGGCGTCTAGCACGCCGACGTTGAACCCGCAGGTGGCGGCGTAGGTGGCGATGTAAGCCATGCCCAGCACCGGGAGCGTGAAGTCGTTCACCCGCGGGCGTTCGTCGTAGTCGCGCAGCGGCGCGTTGACGAACAGGGCGTCGAGCTCCCGGGCCGGGTCGGCGCCGGTGATCAGGTCAGAGGGCAACTCCTGTGGCATGTCGGACTCCCCAAGCAAGAGTGAGCAGCGTCCACTCGGACAGCTGCGCGCCGGCCATCGCCTGCCAGATGCGGCCGAACTCGCGTTCGGCCTCGGGCCAGGACACCGCGGGGGCGAGCGTGCCCGCCCAGGTGCGCACGGCGAGATCGGCGAAGGGATACAGGCTGAAGTCGTTGGTGACATCGGCGACCGTGGCACCAGCAGTCCACGGCCCGATCCGGGATACGCCCTGCACCGTGAGTAGCGTACTTCTGGTAGCCGGCGCCGTGTGGGAGCAACACCAGCGGCCCCTGAAGCTGGTGAAGGTCACTGTGATCACTCGCCGCCAGCACCGCGGCGAACCTGCGCTCGACGGCTTGTGCCCAGCTGATCACCTTCGCGCCCGCGCCTCGCAGGTGTTCCAGGACGCCCTCGCTGAACACGGACCCCTGATCGACGGTGAAGACGACCTGGACGCGGGGGTCGTCGGCGAAGACCGGCAGCACATCAGGAATTCGGTCGAGCGAGGTCCAGGTGCGTGCTACCGCAAGCACTTGCCGATCAGCGGGAACAGTCGACCACGGCATGCTCACCGGACCGCCCGGTCAGCTCCCGAGTTCCATTGCAACATTTTAACTACCCTAAGGGCACGGGACCGGTCCCGTCCGGGTGCGAAGGTCGAGCGCAGACGGGCAAACGGTGGCTACCTCGGCACAGCCGGCCCATCGTCCGGTCATTCCGGCGCACCTCCCTGTCGGCGAGGGCGCCGGACCGGGACCGTTCAGGTCCGGTCGAGTTCGGCGTTGACCATCGCCTCGAATTCGTCGCGGCCATGGACGCCGAGGGCGCCGCCGAGAGCGGTCGCCAGCCGGTCGAAGGGGTCTTCCAGTGGGAGCGCGGCGAGGTTCTCCGCGAGTTCGGAGATCGTCCAGAGTGCGCCGTCCTTGTTGATCTGCGCTCCGCGGGACCAGCCGTGGTTGACCGCGATCGAGCCACCGCGCACGGACAGCACCTGACCGGTCAACGCGCACCCCTCGCTGACCAGGAAGGCGACGAGCGGGGCCACCACAGCCGGGTCCTTCGGGTCCAGTTCCCCGTTGCCTGGGGCCTGATCCATGCCGGGTACCGGGGTGGTCAGCCGGGTGCGCACCATCGACGGGCTGACGCAGTTCACCCGAACTCCCAGGCGCCGCAGTTCCAGTGCGTGCACCGTGGTCATGGCCGCGACGGCGGCGTTGGCCGCCGCGTAGTTCGTCTGCGTGGGCAGGGGGTTGAGCAGCCCGGAGCCCGATGCGGTGTTGACGATGGCCCGGTCGGTGTGCACGCCTTCGTCCACCCGGCGGCGCCAGTACGCGGTGGCCCAATGGCTGACGGCGAAGCTGCCCTTCAGCTTGACGGCGACCACATCGTCGAACTCCGCTTCGGTCAACCGCTCGAGGCCCTTGTTCACCTCGATGGTGGCGTTGTTGACCACCGCGTGCAGATCACCGAACTCCGCGACCGCCAGGTCGACCATGCGCCGGGCTTCGGCCCAGTCCGCGACGCTGCCGGTGTCGGCGACCGCTTGCCCACCTCGTCCGCGAATCTCGTCGACCACCGCTTGGGCGACGCCGTGGTCGCCCCCGTGCCCGTCGATGTCGACGCCGGGATCGTTCACGACCACGTTCGCCCCGGCGGCCGCGAGGTACAGCGCCTCCGCTCGCCCGATCCCGCGCCCAGCACCGGTCACCAGCACGGTCCGGCCCGCCAATTCACCCATCACGACACCCCATGTTCCGGCTCATCGATCAATTAGTGCACTCAGTATACTCGTGCACCTGGTGTATTGAGTTACGCAGTGCACTATGCTCGGCTGGTGTCAGGCGAAGGCGGGCGTCGCGAACGCAAGAAGCAGCTCACCCGGCAGGCGCTGGTGAACGCGGCCGTGCGCCTGTTCACCGAGCGGGGCTACGACCAGACGGGCGTGGCTGACATCGCCGAGGCGGCCGATGTCAGCAAGCGCACGTTCTTCCTGCACTTCCCCAGCAAGGAAGACGTGCTGCTGGCGGACGGCGGTGACCGGGTCGACCTGGCTGTCCAGGTGATCGAGGGGCGGCGCCCCGGCGCGCCGATGCGCGAAGTGCTGGCCGAGGCGACGATGCGCATGATCGCCAACACCGCCGCCGGTGACCTGCCGAACGGGCTGGCGGCACTGCGCGCACGGCTGGTGGTCACCACCCCCGCTGTGCAGGCTCGCGTGCTGCACGCCATGTTCACCGCCCAGACCAGGATCGCCACGGCCCTGCGCAAGGCATATCCGGACGTGCTCGACGAAGTCACCGCGGCGAGCGTCGTCGGCGCGGTGACCGGCGCCGTCAGTGCCGCCGCCGTGACCAGCCTCCAACGCGAGGAATCGCCGGAACAGACGCGGGCCGCGATGCGACACGCGGCCGAGGTCGCACTGCATTGCGTGGAGTCGCTTGACCCGTCCGGAGGAACAAGGGCGACGCCCGGCCGCCGATGACCGCGGCGCACCCGATGTCACGCCGGAGTTCGTTTGGGCGGGTTGCTGCCGGGTATGCGGTGGTGGCCACAAAAGGGGGTGCCCATGCCCGGATGCCGGATCGGGTTTGTCGGGGCGGGTGGGGTTGCTGCCCGGCATGCGGACACGCTGGCCTCCTTCGACGACGTCGAGTTGGTGGCGGTTACCGACGTCGATGACGGCCGGGCGAGGACCTTCGCTGAACAACGGGGCATGCGCGCGGTTGGCGACCTGGACCAACTGATCGACACCGGGGTGCACGCGGTTTACGTCTGCGTACCGCCGTTCTCGCACGGGCCCGCCGAGAAAGCCGTTGCGGCGGCCGGTCTCGCGGTGTTCGTGGAGAAGCCGATCGGACTGGACTGCGACGAAACCGAGCGGACCGCGCGGTTACTGGACGAGTCCGGTGTGGTGACTTCGGTCGGATATCACTGGCGGTATTCCGACGGGGTCACGCGCGCCCGCGAAGCTGTGCGCGACACACCGGTGCGGCTGGCCGTCGGCGCCTGGCTGGACAAGCTTCCCCCGGTGCGCTGGTGGGCCCGGCGGGCACAGTCCGGCGGGCAGGTCATCGAGCAAGCCGTCCACGTGCTCGACCTGGCCCGGCTGATGGTCGGAGAGGTGACCCAGGTACACGCGATGGGGGATGGACAACCCCCTGCCGCGCCCGAAGCCGACGTCGACGGCGCGACGGTGGTGAATCTGCGCTTCGCCAGTGGTGCGGTCGGCACGCTGGCCGCGACGTGCCTGCTCGGCTGGAAGCACCGGGCCGGCCTGGAGGTCTACGCCGCCGACCTGGCGGTGTCGATCACCGAGGACGCCGTGCGGGTGGCCGGGCGCTCCGGCGATTCCGACGTGCGGCGGCTCGATCCGGCACAAGCCAAGCAGGCGGCGGACCGGGCGTTCGTGGACGCCGTGCTGGGCCGGGGCGACGACATCCGCACGCCGTACGCGGACGCGGTCCGCACCCAGCGGCTCGCCTGCGCGGTCGCGGACTCCGCGGTCCGCGGAACCGCCGTGAAACTGGAGGAGCACGCCCATGCCAGCGGATAGCCGGATGCTCGTCGTGGAGGAACCCGGCCTGGTCGGATTCCGGCCCACGCCACCGGAAGCCCGGCCCGAGGACGGCACCTTCGACGTCGAGGCTGTCTACAGTGGACTTTCCGCGGGGACGGAACTGGCCTTCGTCAAGGGAACCCATCCGCAGCTCACTCGCGGATGGGACGCGGAACTGGGCCTGTTCGGCGAGGACGACGCGCCGGCCGGTTATCCGGTGCTGCGGTGGGGTTACCTCCAGGTCGGCCGCATCGTGGCGAGCCGGACGCCCGCGTTCGGCACCGGTGAGCTGGTGGCGATGACCTACGGCCATCGTGAGCACTACCGGGCCGACCCACTGGCCGACCGCGTGGTGGTGCTGCCGGACGACCTCGATCCGGTGCTCGGCATCTACGTCGCGCACATGGGACCCATCTGCGCCAACGGGCTGCTGCACGCGGCGGCGGAGCTGCACGGCGCCGGCGCCCGGTCGCTCGGAGACGGGGTGGCGGGGCTGCGGGTGGCCGTGACCGGTGCCGGGGTGGTCGGGTTGCTGACCGCGTTGTTCGCGCGGACGCACGGCGCGCGCGAGGTGGTGGTGGTCGACCCGACCCCGCAGCGGCGCGAGGTGGCCGGAAAGCTCGGGTTCGCCACGCTGGACCCGGAAACCGAGGACGTGGCCACCGTGCTCAAGACCCGCTGGCGGCACCGGCCCGGCGACCGGGGCGCCGACGTGGTGTTCCAGTGCCGGGGGCTGGCCGCCTCCCTCGGCCTCGCGTTGCGGCTGCTGCGGCCGCAGGGCACGGTCATCGACCTGGCCTTCTACCAGGCGGGCGCGGACGCCCTGCGACTCGGCGAGGAGTTCCACCACAACGGGCTTTCGCTGCGCTGCGCCCAGATCGGCCGGATGCCGCGCGGGCTGGCGCACACCTGGGACCGCGAGCGCCTCTCGGCCGAGACGATCGGCCTCCTGCGCACCGAAGGCGACGCGATCCGGCAGCACCTCATCACCGACCTGGTACCGATCGAGCAGGCCCCCGAGCTGATCACCGCGATCGCCGAACGCCGTCGTCACGTGCTGCAGGCGGTGTTCACCTTCCCGACGACACCGTGACCAGCGGTCGCCGGTCGGAGTCGAGCAAGGTGCGGTACAGCGCGAGGTAGTTCTCCGCCATCACACTGGGCACAAAGCGAATCGACGCTTCCCGGCAGCACGCCGCCGGGTCCAGGGCCTTGGCCGCGCGCAACGCTTCGACGAGCGCGTCTTCGTCGTCTCGCGGCACCACAAAACCGGTCCGGCCCTGCTCGACCAGTTCGGGCAGGCAGCCGCGCGCGTACCCCACCACCGGTGTCCCCAGTGAGAGCGACTCCACCACCGCCGTGCCACCGGGTTCCTCCCACTGCAACGGGAAAAGGCATGCCCGCGCCCGCGCCACCAATTCGTCACGCTCGTGCGGCGGCAGTGATCCCACCCAGCGCACGCGGGTCCCGTCGAGCAGCGGGCGCACCTCGTCGCAGAAGTAGCGGACGTCCGGGTTGCGGCCCACTTCCGGATCGGCGGCCACCGCCCGGTCCAGCGCGGCCGGAGACCGGAACGGCCCGACCGGGCCTGCCAGCACCACGTCGATCCCGGACCGCCGCGCGAGCCGGGCGGCCAGGTGTTGTCCTTTCGACAGGGTGATCCGGCCCAGTATCACCGCGAAATCCTGCTTTTCCGGGCGCGGGCGGCGATCGGCCCGCTCGGCCAGCGGCGTCGCCAGGTGCACGTGCCCGACGCCGCGGGCACGCAGTGCGGGCGGGGCGGTGGCCACTTGCGCCGCCGAGACCCCGTTCACGTGGATGTGCTCGTGCCCGCCGAACTCGCCGTAGAACTGCGGATGCTTGGTCAGGTCCCAGTGCAGCGTGTGCAGCACCGGCGGGCAGGCGTCACCCAGCGAACCGAGCATGGCCGGGCCCACTACTTCCAGGTGGTCGTGCACCAGGTCGAAGGACGGGTCGCGGCGCACCTCGTCGACGACTCGCCGCATGTGCGCCATCGCCACGCCCATCGCGCGGTTGTACGGCCGCAGCAGTTGCTCGAACTGCGGCTCCTGGTACACCGAGATCCGGCCGTCCACGTCGAGCGTGCTCGTGCCCACGGTGGCGAGCACGACCTCGACCCCGCGCCGCCGCAGTTCCGGCACCAGGGTGGCGACCACGTTCTCGATCCCGCCGTACCCGTCCGGCGGCACCGGCAGCCAGGGGCCCGCGTTCATCAGCACCCGCATCACGGCCTCCTGGCGGGGACGGCGGTGGCCAGTTCGGCCCTGACCTCGGCCAGGCTCGGCCGCTCCGGCACGTCGACTTCGGTGACCACCACTTCCCGGGTTCCGTGCCCGGCACGGAACTGCGCCAGCCGGGCGGGCAACGCCGTCGGAGTCGGGGCACGGCCTTCCCGTTCCAGCTTGCCGAACGCGGTGAGCATGATCTGCGTGGCCATCCGGCCCAGCGCCGCGGTGTCCTGGTGCCGGTGCCGCCGACGGCCGAGGTCGACCTGTGCCATCGCGGACAGCCCGTGCCGTTCGGCCAGATCGATCAGCAACGCGATCTCGACCCCGTAGTGGCAGACGAACGGCACCGACTCCAGCGCGTCCCGGCGCCCGGCGTACTCCCCGGCCAGCGGTTGCACAAAACCGGCCAGCTCCGGCCAGTAGAGGTTGAGCAGCGGGCGGGCGACCAGTTCGGTCACCCGCCCGCCGCCGTCGTTCTCGGTGCGCCGCCCGGGCCGCACCAACGGGCGGTGGTAGAAGCCTTTGACGAACTGGACCTCCGGGGTGGTCAGCAGCGGGCCGATCAACCCGGTGACGAATTCCGGTGGGCAGCCGACCAGATCGGCGTCGAGGAACGCCACCACATCGCCTTCGGTGGCATACAGCCCTTTCCACAACGCTTCGCCCTTGCCGGTCATGGTGGGCAGGTGGTCGAGGACGTCCTCCTGCCGCACCACCCGGGCACCGGCCGCCTCGGCCACCTCGCCGGTCGAGTCGGTGGAGCCGGAGTCGACCACCACCAGCTCGTCCACCAGCGGGTGCCGACGCGCCATCCGCACGACGGCGCCGACCGTGGCGGCTTCGTTGCGGGCGGGCAGCACCACGCTCACCGTGGTGGTGCCCTTGGCGTGGAGCAGTTCGCGCACCGGCCAGTCGGCGGCCCGGCTGGTGCGGGTCTCCAGCCAGGCACGCTGGTGCTCGGGCAAACCGGGGGCGGCGACCGCCGCGGGAGGGGACGTTGGCGACATATATGGAATATGGCCATTCGATGCCCGTTCAAACGGCGAACGCCGGGAGTTTCAGATCCGCGTTCCCGGCACGGCCATGCTCGCCGGGTCGCCGGCCAGCGCGGTTTCCACCGAATCACAGCACCACAGCAGGTCCGCCACCGAAGTGGCGGCCAGCGCCTGCCGGACGTGCTCGGAAGGACGGCAGACGACCTGCGTTCCGCAATGGTCCCTGGCCCGGATTTCACCGGAGAGCAGAGCCCTGGCTCCTCGGGCACCGAGCGAGCGCACCCCGGCAAGATCCAGTAACACCAGGCGTGGCACGGGATCCCGCCACGCGGCGTCCACGGCGTGCTGCAGGGTCGCCGCGGCGAGTTCGTCGATCTCGCCGGACACGGTGAGCACTTTCAGCGTGTCGTCCAGTCCGGCGCTGTACACGGCCACGTCAATCGACAGCGGAGGGTTCACGGAGATTTCCTCACCACTCGAGTCACCAGGGACGGCACGTGGTCTGAACCGTGGCAACGACAGTAGCCGGAACTCGCGCCCACAGCGACCGCCAGTGGTTACTTCTTGACGCGGTAGCGCAGGTGGGTGACGCCGGTGCCTTCGACCACCACCGTGGGGCCATCGAACTGCACAGGTGCGGCGGCGAGGTTGCCGAAGAGCGTTTTCCCGCTACCCAGCACGACCGGCACGAGCTCGACGCCGACCTCGTCGAGCAGGCCGGCTTCCAGGCACTGCCGGGCCATCTCCCCGCCGTTGACCGCGACGTTCTTGTCCCCGGCCAGTTCCTTCGCCTTGGCCACCGCCGCCTCGATGCCGTCGGTGACAAAGACGAAGTTCTCGTCGTCCGGGCGGTCGTCGGGACGACGGTGGGTGAGCACGACCGTGGTCACGTTCATCGGGTGGCGCCCGCCCCAGGCCTTGGTCATGTCGTAGAGGTGCCGTCCGACGAGCAGCGCACCGGTGTTGTCCCACTCCGGCTTGACCAGCGCGGCGCTCGCCGCGGAGATCCGGAGCGGCGGCACGTCCGGGCTGGCCGACGGGATCTCGACATCGCCGTTGCCGTACCACTGGAACAGCAGGTCGAAGCCACTTTCCTCGGGTCCGGCCAGGTAGCCGTCGAGCGACATCGTGGCACCGGTGGTGACCTTGCCCATCTGACTGTCTCCTTCACTGTTGACGCTGAGGTCAACTGCCATCTTTATCAACCGTTTGGTTTATCAACCGCGCGGGTTAAGAATGGCACGCCCGGGTGAGGCGGTCAAGGAGGAGTTGAAGCGCTGGGCGTTGCCGGGTGGCGTCCCCGCTACCTCGACACCGAGTCGGTGCGGCGTTCGAGCAGTACGGTGTCGTGCCAGGTGCCGTCGCGTTCGGCGATGCGCTCGCGGACGCCGACGGTGCGATAACCGGCGGACTGGTGCAGGGCGATGCTGGTGCGGTTTTCGGTGAAGACGGCCGTTTGCAGGGTCCAGATGCCGTCGCGGTCGGCGGCGGTGACCTGCTTGTGCAGCAACGCTTTCCCGACGCCGCGGCCGCGGTACCGGGCGTCGACGTAGACCGAGGTTTCGGCGACGCCGCGGTAGCAGTCCCTTGTGGACACTGGCGCGGCGGCGGCCCAGCCGACCACTTCGCCGTCGAGCAGCGCGACCCAGCGGTGGTTCGGCAGCCAGTGCACGTCGAGGGCTTCGCGACTGGGCACGATGGTTTCGAAGGTGGCGATGCCGGTGTCGATGCCCTCGCCGTAGATGCGCCGGACGGAGTCCCAGTCGTTGTCGGTCATGGCGCGGACGGTGATGTCGGCGGGCAGGTCGCTGGGGCAGCACGGGCGTGGCGCGAGCAGGCCCATGACGGCGTCGGCGGCCTGGGGAAAGCCGGTGCAGCAGGCGGCGTTGATGGTGACGATGGTGGCGGTGCGCTCGCGACGCAGCTGCACGAAGCCGATGTCGGCGAGCTTGCGGACGTGGTGCGAGCAGGTGGACTGGCTGATGCCGAGCGCCTCGGTCAGCTCGCCGACGGTCACCCCGGCCGGCGCGGTGGCGACCGCGTGCAGCAGGCGCACGCGGGTGGGTTCGGCCAGGCAGGCGAACCACTCCGCGTAGGTGGTGGCTTCGGTGAGCGGGAGGTCGACCGGGGCGAGCGTCATGTACTCAGTATCGACGGACATCGATGGTTGCGTCAATCGATCCCGGTCGATACAGTCCCGGCTCAGTTGGATCGACAGCCATCGATGTAGGGAGTGGGCGGCATGAGCGAATGGCCGGTTGTGGTGGTCGGGGCCGGGCCGGTGGGGCTGGCGGCAGCGGCTGAGCTGCTCGAACGCGGTCTGGAGCCGCTGGTGTTCGAACGCGGGGAGCGGGCGGGCGCGGCGGTGGCGCAGTGGCACCACGTGCGGTTGTTCTCGCGGTGGTCGGAGCTGGTGGCCCCGGCCGCGGACCGGCTGCTGGCGCCGACGGGCTGGACTCGACCGGACCCGGCGGCCTATCCGACGGGGCGCGAGTGGGCGGACGAGTACCTGCGGCCACTGGCGGCGGCGCTGGGGGAGCGGGTCCGGTTCGGCACCGAGGTGGTCGGGGTGGCTCGCCGTGGCCGGGATCGGGTGGTGGATGCCGGGCGCGACAGCGAACCGCTGACCGTGCACCTGCTCGACGCCGACGGCACCGAACGCCGCGTCACCGCCCGTGCGCTGATCGACGCGTCGGGAACCTGGACCGGTCCGAATCCGCTGGGCGGGGACGGGCTGCCCGCGCTCGGTGAACGTGCGGCCGCGGACCGGATCGCTTACCAGGTACCGAATCTGGCCGATCCTTCGGTGCGGGCGCGGTATGCGGGCAAGCACGTGGCCATCGCCGGGAGCGGGCATTCGGCGTTGACCGCGCTGGTCGCCCTGGTTCAGGAGGAGGGCACGCGGATCAGCTGGATCCTGCGCCGTGGTGAGGTCGGCAACGTCTTCGGTGGCGGTGAGGCCGACCAGCTGCCCGCCCGGGGAGCGCTGGGGCTGCGGGCGAAGCAGGCGGCCCGCGACGGTCGTGTGCGGGCGGTGACCGGATTCCGCACCGAGGCCGTCGAACGTGGTGAAGACGGGCTCACTTTGGTGTCGGATCAAGGAGACCGTGTCGAACGGGTCGATGAAGTGCTGGTGCTGACCGGGTTCCGGCCGGATCTGTCGTGGCTTTCCGAGCTGCGGCTGGAACTGGACGCCACGTTGCAGGCGCCGGTGCGGCTGGCGCCGCTGATCGATCCGAACGTCCATTCGTGCGGCACGGTGTATCCGCACGGGGTCAAGGAGCTGGCGCAGCCGGAGCCGGGGGTGTTCCTGGCCGGGATGAAGAGTTATGGCCGGGCGCCGACGTTCCTCGCGATGACCGGGTACGAACAGGTGCGCAGCATCGCCGCCGCACTGGCCGGTGACCGGGAATCGGCCGAGCGCGTCGAGCTGGTGCTGCCGGAAACCGGCGTGTGCGGTGGATCGGGTGTGTTCGACGCCGAACCCGCCGGCGGCGGCTGCTGCGGTGCACCGGCCGAGCCGGAAGTGCTCACCTTGGCGGCGCCCGCTCCGCGCGGGTGAGTGACGGCACGACGGCGCGGCCCGCGCTGAGCCGGGGTGGGCTGCGCCGGGTCCTGGCGACCTTGTGCCTGACCGAGGTCACCAGCTGGGGCGTGCTCTACTACGCGTTTCCGGTGCTGGCCACCGACATCGCGCGCTCGACCGGCTGGTCGTTGCCGTGGACCACCGCGGGTTTCTCGGCCGGGCAGCTGACCGCCGCCCTGGCCGGGATCCCGGTCGGGCGGTGGCTGGATCGGCACGGCCCGCGCGGGGTGATGAGCGCGGGTTCGGTGCTCGGGGTGCCCGCGGTCGTGCTGATCGCGGTCGCGCCGGACCTGGGCTGGTTCATCGCGGCGTGGGTGGTGGCCGGAGTGGCGATGGGCGCGACGCTGTACCCGCCGGCGTTCGCCGCGCTGACCCGCTGGTACGGACCGGATCGGGTGAAGGCGCTGACCGTGCTGACGCTGGCCGGCGGGCTGGCGAGCACGGTGTTCGCTCCGCTGACCGCGGCGCTGGTCGCGCACCTGGACTGGCGGGAGACATATCTCGTGCTCGCCGCGATCCTCGCGGTGGTCACGATTCCCGGGCACCTGTTCGGCTTGCGGGGGCACTGGCCCGACGTCGAGCCCGGCCACGCCGAGACCGTTCTGAGCGATCCGGGCCGCATCGCGCGCAGCCGGGCCTTCCTCGCCCTGACCGCCGCACTCGGGCTGACCGCGTTCGGCGCGTTCGCCGCCGTGGTCAACCTGGTGCCGCTGCTGACCGAACGCGGAGTCGGCACCGGCGTCGCCGCGGTCGCGCTCGGACTCGGCGGTGCGGGGCAGGTACTGGGGCGGCTCGGGTTTTCCGCGCTGGTCAAGCGGACCGGGGTGCGCACCCGGACGGTGCTGGTCCTGCTGCTCGCCGCGACGACCACCGCGGCACTGGGGGTGGTCACCTCGATCGTGGCGTTGATCGGCGTGGCGATCGTGGCGGGCATGGCACGCGGGGTGTTCACCCTGCTGCAAGCCACCGCGATCACCGACCGCTGGGGCGCGGCGCACTACGGCAGGCTGACCGGCCTGCTCTCGGCGCCGCTGACGATCACCATGGCCTTCGCGCCGTGGGCCGGAGCCGCGCTCGCGGGCGCACTGGGCGGCTACTCGTCTCTGTTCCTCGTGCTCGGCGTGATCACCGCGTTCGCCGCCGTGATCAGCCTCGCCGGCACACCACCAAACAGGAGAATCGCATGAACGAAGTCGTCATCATCGGAGGCGGCCAGTCCGGACTGTCGGCGGCGCGGGCGCTGAACCACCACGGCATCAGGCCGCTGCTGCTCGAAGCGGGTCCGGAACCGACCGGCTCGTGGGCCGGCTACTACGACAGCTTGACCCTGTTCTCGCCCGCGCGGTACAGCGGCATGCCCGGCCAGGATTTCCCCGGCGCGGCCGAGAACTACCCGCACCGCGACGAGGTCGTGGACTACCTGCGTCGCTACGCCGGCACCATCGACGCCGACATCCGCGCCGACACGACCGTGACCGCGGTCGAAGCCGGCTCACGAGGCGAGTTCCTCGTCCGAACCGGCACCGGCGACGAGATTCCCGCCGCCGGGTTGATCGCCGCGACCGGGTCCTTCGGCAACCCGCACCTGCCCGCGATGCCCGGGTTCACCGGCCGGTTGTCGCATGTGGCCGACTACCGCAATCCCAAGGCGCACCACGGCGAACGGCTGATCGTGGTCGGGGGCGGCAACTCCGGGGTGCAGGTCGCCTACGAACTGGCCGAGGTCGCCGACGTCACCCTGGCCACCCGCGCGCCGATCACCTTCCTGCCGCAACGACGCGACGGCCGGGACGTCCACCACTGGCTGGCCGAGTCCGGATTCGACCAGCTCCCACCGCAATGGCTGATCCACTACCTCGGCGGGCCGCTGGTGATGGACACCGGTGACTACCGGGCCGCGGTGGAGGACGGCCGGTTGCGCCGCCGGGAGATGTTCACCGCCTTCGACGGTGACCAGGTCGTCTGGCCCGACGGCGAGCGTGAACGCGTCGACACCGTGCTGTTCGCCACCGGATACCGTCCGCACCTCGGTTATCTCGATCCCCTTGGTGCGTTGCACGACGGTATGCCGCTGCACGGTGGCGGCCTCTCGATGACCCACCCCGGCCTGGGTTACGTCGGGTTGGAGTTCCAGCGTTCGTTCTCCTCCAACACTTTGCGCGGCGTGCACCGCGACGCCGAGTACGTCGTCGAAGCGCTGGTCGCCCACGTGCGCGACGCACCCGCGGCGGCCGGGGTCAGCACCGGTTCCGGACGAACACCGGTTTGAGGTGCCGTTCCGGTAGTGCTTCGGGCAGTTGCTCCCAGTCGAACACGTCGGAGACCACCCGCTCCGGTGCGACCCGCCCGGATCCGGCCGGTTCGAGTGCGTCGGGGAGGTGGGCGCGCACGTTGTCCCGCGCGATGCGCGGGGTTACCCCGGTCAGGTACATCTCCAGCAGTGGCAGTTCGCCTGGGCGGAAGTGGTTGCCCGCGCTTTCGCAGAATCCTTCCGGCACCAGGGATTTCACCGCGACGGCGAGCTGGTCGACCCGGCCGGTGGACTCCACGGCGAGGTCGAAGCCGTGGTGGACCGGCTCGATCGCCTCGGCGGTGCGGGCACCGTAGCTTTCGGCGAGCGCGCGGTGAGCCGGATCCGGGTCGACGTAGAGCACGTCACCGGCACCGAGCGCGCGGGCGATGTCGCAGGCGTAGAGGCCGATGCTGCCGCGCGCGATGACCAGCACCCGCGCCCCCGGCCGCGCTTCGAGGTGTGGGGCGACCAGTCGCCAGGCCAGCGATCAGTTGTCGCTGGCCGAGGCCATCGCGACCGCATCCAGCCCGGCGGGCAGCGGCACCAGCATCGCGTCCGCCCACGGCACGCGGACCAGATCGGAGAACAGGCCGCCCCAGTCACCGCCGATCGGGGCGCCGAACATCGCCATGTGCGGCACCGAAGTGCAGTGCGCCTGAAGTCCGGCGTGGCAGCGTTCGCAGTCGCCGCAGCTGATCGCCCACGGCACGACGACCAGGTCACCGGGTGCCACGTGCGTGATCGCGTCGCCGGTCTCGACCACCCGCGCGACGCATTCGTGCCCGATGGCGAACGGCGGCGCGATCGGACCGTGCCCGGCGAGGATCGCCGAGTCGACGTCGCACGGGGTGGCCGCGAGCGGCTCGACGATGGCGTCGCGGTCCGATCGCAGTACCGGGTCCGGCACTTCGCGCCATTCGACGGTGCGCTTGGCGACGTAGGTCAGCTCACGCATCGGCCTTGGCGCCCTTGGCCAGCTCGACCAGATCCGCGTACCGGACGACGCTGCCACCGGCGCCCCAGGTGCCTTCGGGCTGTTCGTGGATGAGCACCCACACCCGAAGCGCGTCGGCGTCGGTCAGGCCGGCCGCCGCGAGCACGACCGAGGTGGCTTCGGTGATCAGTCCCGCCTTGCGCCGGTCCGACACCGCGCCCTGCGGAACCGTGACGTCCACCCGGAACCGCGGCGCGTCATCCTCGCCGGTGAGCTGCGCGCCCGCGGGCAGCTCGCGCAGGTAGCTCCACGACTGCGCGCGGAAGAACTCGGTGTCCGGGGCGCCTTCCCAGCGCAGCAGCACGGCGGCCAGTTCGCGCTGGACGCGCTCGCGCCCCGTGGGCGTCAAGGCTCCGGCGGGCGCGGTCAGTTCGATCATCGGCATGGCGGACTCCTCGGGCTCGGGTTATAGCGTTCGCTATAACCCGGCCGACGGTACTCTATGACGACCGCTATAAGCCAGAGGGGAATCGATGGGCCAGCAGACCTCGCCGTCCCGGCAGCAACTCGTCGCCGGAGCGGCCGACATGATCCGCCGTCGCGGGCTCAACGCCACCAGCGTCCGCGAGGTCGCCAAGCACTCCCGGACCCCGCAGGGCTCGACCTACCACTACTTCCCCGGCGGGAAGCAGCAGTTGGCCGCCGAAGCCGTTCGCTACGCGGCGGACACCGTGGCGGGCATCCTCGCCGCGAAGCTGCGCGCCGGTCCGGTCGAAGGGCTGGAAGCCTTTCTCGGCCTGTGGCGCCACATCATCACCAGCACGGACTACCAGGCCGGTTGCCCGGTGCTCGCGGTGTCCATCGAGGAAACCGGGGAAGAACGCCCGGATGCGGTGGTCGCGGCCGGTGAGGCGTTCACCGCCTGGTCGGCCCAGCTCGCCGAATCGATGCGCGAGCACGGTGTCGAGCAGGCGCGTGCCGAGCACCTCGCCACCCTCGTGGTCGCTTCGGCCGAGGGCGCGGTCGCGATGTGCCGTGCCCAGCGCAGCACGCGCCCCCTCGATCACATCGCCACCGAACTCATCGCACTGGTCGGCGCCGCGATCGGCCGTTAGCGAACGACCGCCCGATCAGCAGATCGGGGGTTCGGGGGTGCCCCATTCGCGCAGCACCTGGCCCGCCTGCCACACCCAGCCGGCGGCTTCGGGCGCGTTCAGGTGCCACCAGTTGTGGTCCGGCGTCTGGCAGTTGATCGTCACCGCCTGGCCGTTCCAGCCCTTGCCGACGACCGCGCCGTCGGGCGCCGCCATGATGTCGGCGTCGGCGACGAACCGTCCGGGGATGCCCGCGGTGCCTTGGTTTTCCTGCGCCTGCGCGGAGGCGAAGCCGCCGGCGAGCAAGGCGACGGACAGGCCCGCCGCGGTGAGCATGGGGGCGAGTTTGCGCACTGGTTCTCCAGGTTTCCCGGGCGATGGCCGAGCCATCGCGTGATCAATTCCCGGAAAACGCTAGTGGTTGGTAATGAAATTACGATGAACGTTTTCCGCGTCTCCGCGCGAAGGCGAGCGCGAGCACCGCCGCCACTCCGGCCACTGCGGAAACCAGTGCGGGCAAAGGCTGGTCGTCGCTCGCCGAATCGCCGAAACCGGTGGCGACAAAGAAAACGTGGATGGTTCCGAAAAGCGCGGTGAGGGTCAGCAGTACGGTCACCGCGCCCTTCACCAGCTGCTGCCCCGGTGCGGTACCGCGGCGGAGCCAGACCAGTCCGGCGGCCAGCAAGGTAACGGAAACGGCGAGATAAGCCAGCCAGCAGAACCAGCCGATGTCGACGAACATCCGGGTGCCGTGTCGCGCCCAGCGCACGTCCGGGCGGATGAGCAGTCCGGTCACCGGCATCCCCAGCGCCCCCACCACGAGCAGTGCCACGACCATGCCGCGGGATGCTACTCAGCAGCCGCTCGCATCGGTGACGCCCTGCTCGCCTCGTGGGCCGGTCTGATCAGGTTTCGGTGATGGAGAAGGCGTTGCCGTCGGGGTCGCGGAAGGCGAACATCGGGGGGACACCGGGCCAGGTGAGGACCTCGTCGGTGTCGACGCCGGCGGTGGTGAGCGCGGTGTGCGCCGCCGTCGCGTCGGGGGTGGTGAACCGGATGGCGATCGCGCCGCGGGTGACGCCCGGGGCGGCCTGGTCCAGGGTGATGACCACGTCGTCGCTGCCGGGCGCGAGTTCGATCCAGCGCCCGGTCGGGATCGGCGCGTCCCGCAGCACGGTGAAGCCGAGCGTGTCGACGTAGAACCGCAGTGCCTTCTCCTGGTCGTCGACCGGCACGCTGACCGTTCTGATGCCGGTGATGACCTTCGCGGGCGCGCTCATCTCGCGATCCTTTCGTCGAGGGTGACGGTGACGGTGTCGCCGGCCTGCTTGCCGATGCGGGCGCGGACGTCGGCGTTGAACGCGAGCTTGTGGGTGCCGTCGCCGAGGGCCATGAACGAGCCGTGGAACGGCTCGCCGTCGACGCGGCCCCGGACCTTCACCAGGCCGCGGGTGCCGAAGAACTCGGCCGAGCCGGGCATCACCACGTAGGTCCAGCCGCCCTTGTTCGGGCTCTTGAGCAGCGTTGTGGTGAACGTCTTGTCCAGTTTCACGGGTGTCGCGGTCATGATGGTTCGCCTCCGTACATGAGTGAGCCGGGGGTGGTGAGTTCGGTGCCGGTCTCCAGCCAGGTCTTGAGCCCGGACAGGATCATCGGCCAGCCGCCGTAGAGGTGCTCGTCGGCGTCGGCGGCGAGCTGGTCGTGCCGGACGACGAGCCGGCAGCTGTCCCCGACCGGCTCGATCTCCCAGGTGACCCGGCTGGTGCCCTGGGCGGCGATGTCGTCGTCCCAGATGGCGTGATAGGTCTGCACGAGCCGCCGGGGCGGGTCCACCTCGATGTTCTCGCCTTCGATCAGGCCGCCGGCCCCCTCGTGCGTGACCCGGTAGGCGGAGCCCGTGGTCCAGTCCGACTCCACCTGCGCGCCGAACTGGAACCTCGCCCGCGTCCGTGGATCGGTGATCGCTTCCCACAGCCGTTGCGGCGTGGTGCGGATGAAGATCTCGAACACCTTCTCCACGCGTTCCTCCAGTTCCCGTTTCAGGTCGACGAGGCCGGCGGCCCACGTCTCGGTGTACTTGCTGACCCAGCGGTCGTGGACGAGGCGGATCGGCACCGGGTTCAGGAAGTGCAGCTTCTCCCGGCCCCGCCGGTCCGACAGCACCAAGCCCGCCTCCTCCAGCAGGCGGAGGTGCTTGGCCACCGCGACCCTCGTCATCGAGAACCGGCCGGCCAGCGCGTTCAGCGACTGCCCGTCCCGCCGGAACAGCTCGTCGAGCAAATCCCGGCGGGTCGGATCTGCCAGCGCCTTGAAGACCCGTTCCACGGCACCGAGCATAGGAAACCATTTGGTTTCATGTCAACCCTCGGGCCTGGTCAGTCGGTGACCGCCTGGGGCCACCGGCCGCCCGGAAGGTTGGTGTGGTCGCCCATCACGCTGTGGATCTGACGGTCGTCGCCCACCGCCTCGACGAACCGCTCCACGGTGTTGGTCAGCTGCTCGATCATCTGCGTCACCGCGTCGCCCACCACGTCCGCGGCGGTGCTGACCGCTTCCAGTACGCCGATGAGCGAGCCCGCCTCGATCGCGCACTGCACGTAGTTGCCTGCCACCTTGGCGGCCCAGTCGGCGAACTCGACCATGTACTCGACGTTGCGCTGCGCGATGGTGAACAGCCAGTCGCTGATGCTCTCGGCCTTGGCGGCCACGTCGTCGATCGCGTTCTTCTGCGCGACCACCTTGTTGGTCCGGTAGCTCAGCCCGGCCCCGCCCGACCAGTAGGCCAGGTTCTCGTCACGCCAGGTGCTCACCTGCGGGGAAAGGTTGGAGATCGGCGTTTTCACGTTGTCGATCCAGGCGAAGCTCTGGACCATGAGCGAGAGCACCGGGAGCTTGTGCGGCAGGGCGTCGTCGAACATCTCGACGAACTTCTCCTTCGCCGCCTTCAGGTCGTCGACCTTGTCCCTGATGGTCTTCGCGGCGACCGGCCCCAGGATGATCACCCGCTCCCAGCCCGTGTCGTCCTCGATCTCCTGGAACTTCGCGACGATCTTGTCCACGGCTTCCCTGGCGCTGTCGAAAGCGTCGTTCAGTGATCCCTGGATCTGGTCAACGGTGCCGGTCGGCGCCATGGTGCAACTCCTCGCTCAGCTGACGGGTGGTCATTTCGGCATGCGTTTCGCCGATTTGTGGCTTCCGACGGTGTAGATCTCGTTGAGATCGAGTTCGACCTCCGCTTCCGCCTCCTCGTACTTGGTGGCCGCCTTGATCAGCGCGTCCGCCAGTTGCGGGAAGTCGCTCGCCGCACCGTGGAGTACCGATTCCATGAACGCGCGGAACCGCTCGTAGGTCTGCTGGTGGATGTCCGGGGCCGGTTCGATGGGCGCGGTGAAGCTCGCCACGAAGAACGCGGTCGTCTCCAGGGTGGCCCCTTCGGCGAACTGCTTGGCCTTTTTCGCCACTTCTTCGAACTGGTCCCATTTTGGTGCCTCGGCACGCAGCGCCGAGGTGATGACCTGATATCCGGGCATGGTGTTCCTTTCGGATTGTCTTCCGGGACGGCGCGCTCAGGCTTCGGCGGTCAATCCGGCCGAGCGGAACACCGTCAGCGCGTCCGTGCGAAGCAGTTCGGTGCCTGCCGATCGCAAGGCGGACGCGGGGGCGGTGATGTCGACCAGTCCGCCACCCTGCATTCGCAACGTGAAATAGCCGTTCGGGCTGCGCAGTTCTGCGTCTCTTCCACGGGGTTCGTGGTCCTGGAGGTCCCGCAGGCGCTGGTCGATTTTCCGCAGTCGCGTCCGGATCCCGGTGTACCAGTCCACCTGCGTTTCGGCGTTCGCGTCGTCGTCGACCGGTCGCTCCGCGACGACCGGACCGCCGTTCTCGTACTCCGCCGTGAAAGCCGTTCGCACCGCCGAGTGGTACGCGCCGAGCAACGCCTTGGCGAACTGGTCGGGAGCCAGCTTCTTGCGCCAGCTTTCACTGATGCCGATGTCGAGCACACGAGCGCGTGGGGTCACCACGACGCGAATGGAGTTCGTGGCGTCCGCGGCCTCGTACTGGTTCATGGCGCATCAGCCGTGCTCATGGTGTTCGTGACGACCGACACGACCTCGCCGTCGAGCAGCGCGCGGAAGAAGGTCGCGAGGCCGGTGGGCCGTCGTCGATTGCTTGTCGTAGTCATGTCGATCACCGTGCTGGTACCGGGGCGCACGGGGAAGGTCGCGGGGCGGCCATATCTGGCCGGTCGCGGTGACCAGCGAAAACGAGCGTTGTGCCGGGCCGATGCCCCCTACGCCAGCAGCGCCTTGGCGAAGCGCGCGTGCGCGGCGGCCATGGCCCTGGTCAGCACGACCGAGAGCACCACGAGCACCAGCCCGGCCACCGACCACGGCAGGGCGTCCAAAGTGGAGTCGACGGTGATCCAGCGCAGGTCGGTGGTGGGGAAGTGGTAGGCGCCGTCGTCGAAGTAGCGGTAGGAGACCGGCAGGCTCAGCATCGCCAGGCTCAGCGACCAGAACGCGACCACCAGCGAAAACTCCAGGATGCCGATGGGGAAGAGCACGACGAAGTAGAGCAGGTCGCGCCAGGTCGCGCTGTCCTTGAACGGTGCCACCCACTGCTGGAGCGCACTGCCGCCGACCGGCGTGGTGCAGGGCGCCGGGATGACGGTGCCCAGCATCGTGTGGATCCGTGCGCGTTCCAGTCGCGCGGCCGCTCTGGCCAGCAACACGGTCATGGCCAGCAACGGCAACCCGACAAAAAGCACGATCGTCGAGAAACCCAGCGAAGTCAGGGCGATCAGTACCGTCAGCCCGATGATCCCGATGGGCAGGTTCATCAACAGGAAAGCAAGCGCCGGGATCAGTCGCGGGCGGCCACCCGCCTCGGCTGTTGCCGTCATGCGTGTCCTTTCCGGGGAGGTCTGCTTCACGGCAGGAAAAGCCCCCAGTACAGCCCCCACGGGATCAGCAGCACCGCGCCGCCCAGCAGCAGGCCCAGCGATTTCCGGCCACCCCCGGTGGAGCCCGCCCGCCGCCACTTGACGGCCGCGGTGCCCGCGAGGACCAGGGTGCCGACCGCCAGCAACTGGGCCGCCAGCCAGATGACCGGCCGTCCCCAGAGCACCGGGCCGACCACCTCACCACCACCGGTCAGGATCAGCATCACGAACGACAGGGCGCCGACCACGGCCAGCAGGCCGGTGATCGAGGCCCAGTGCGCCGGGGCCGCGGCCACCGGGTTCTCCCGCCGTCCGCGCAGGGACCCGGCGATGGCGGCGAGCGGGTAGGCGGCGAAGGCCACCAGCAGCGCCAGCAGGGCGAATCCCTGCACCCAGAGCGACTCGTACCAGGCGAGCGGGGTGAGTTCCGCGGCGGGCTCGTCCTGTGCGGGCAGGGGATCCGACGCGGTCGCCGCCGCTCCGCCGGTGACGCCGTTGACCCAGGAACCGACGAGTTCGGGGAAACCGGGCACAAAGCCTTCGAGCCGGTCGAAGCCGTCGGTCGTGTGCCCGAGTCCGTGGTGTGCTTCGGGAAACGTGCGCATGGTGAACGCGGGATTGTCCGCCTGGGTGTCGGCGAACAGGGCGGCCGCGTCCCGTGGCGGGCTCTGCCGGTCCTGCGCGCCCCAGATCGCGAGCACCGGCACGCGCAGCTTTTCCAGTGCGGGCACGGGATCGAAGGTCGCCTCCGGGAACAGCCCGGCCTCCGCCGCGACCCGGGTGGCGGTGCCGGAAGCGAGGTCGAGCACCGATTCGTTCGACACCCCCTGCTTGCGCAGCCACTGCCGGTAGCTCCACGACTGCGCCTCCGCCGGGCTGACCCCGTTCGCGCCCACCACCACCAGGAACGCGGCGTGCTCGGTCCGGGTGGCGGCGAGCGGGCTCACCCAGCCGCCTTCGCTGAACCCCCACAGCCCGACGCGCTCCGGGTCCACTTCGGGCCGGGTGCGCAGGTAGTCGAGCGCGGCGACGGCGTCGTCGGCCAATGCGGAGAAATCGCGTTCCAGCAAGGAATAGTTGGTCGTGTCCTTGTCGTAGATCAGGGACACGACGCCCTGGGCGGCGAAGGCCTCCGCCTGCTTGCGCAACTCTTCGCGGTTGCCCTCACCGGAACCGTGCACGAGCACCATCCCCGGCCGGCGCACCCCTTCCGGAGCCGGGGCGACCACCGAGCCGTGCATGGTCTTGCTCGCGCTGGTGAAGGAGACTTCGGCACTGCCGATCCGGGATGGCTGCGCCGCCTGCGCGGGAACGAGGCACGAGGCGGACAAAGCCGCGAACACGGCGAGAACGGCCGTTGCCCGTCGTACCTGGCGCATCGCACCGTGTTCCTTTCCGCCGGTTTCACCCTCGCGCCGATTATCGGCGGGTCAGGTCGGCGGAATGGTGGTTCCCGGCGGGATTCCCTGTTCTGCGGAGCGGTTTTCGTCGAATGCGGGCGGGGGAGTCAGCGCCGGGGTTCCCAGCGGAAGAGGCGGTTGGCCAGGGTGACCGCGACAACGACCCAGGCCAGCGTGGGGCCGAGCAGGAACAGGGAGTCGCCGAGCGCGACACCACCGTTCCAGGCGTTCATCACGAGTTCGGTGGCGGAGCCGCCGGGGAGCAGGCGCTTGAGCAGGGCGAGTTCCTCGGTGCCGGAGATGCCGACCCAGCTGGCCACGGCGATGACACCGAGGGTGACCGGCAGGGTGGTGATCTGGGCGTGCTCGGGGGAGTTCGTCAGCCCGGCGGTGGCCAGGCCGAGGCCGATCATCATGGCGACGGTGGTGAGCACGGCCAGCACCAGCAGGCCGATGTTGTCGGGGGCGCCGGCGACCACCCCGAACACGATCATGATGGCGGTGAGCTGGACCAGCGCGATCACCGTGGCGGGCAGCACGAGCCCGGCCAGGATCCGGCCGTCCGGGGCAGCGGTGGAGCGCAGTCGCTTGAGGAACAGGTTCTGCCGCCGTGAGGCGAGCGTGGTGACCACTGTGGAGTAGAGGCCGAACGCGCAGACGGTGAACATCACGACGCCCGCGATGTAACCGAGCGAGGCGAGCTGGGCGAACACGTCGTGCTGGTAGATGAAGAAGGCGCAGACCGCGATCGGGATCACGAAGCTGGTGATCAGCACCGAGCGGTTGCGGAAGATCTGGATCAGTTCGCCGCGGGCGATGGGAAGCATGGCTGCGAGGCCTCTTTCTGGGACGACCGGTGGGTTCAGCGGTGGTTGATGGCGCGGAAGACGTCGTCGAGCCGGGTCGGACCGGCCTGCAGGTCCTGGAGTTCGACCGCGTTGTCGTGTGCCCACCGCAGCAGGACGAACAGGTCCTTCTGCAGCTGGTGGGTTTCGACCAGGACGGTGCCGTTGTCGCGGCGGTGCGCCAGCGGCAGCGACGGCGTGGTGTGCGGCAGCGCGAACTGGATGACCGCGGGCAGGGTCCTGGTCAGTTCGGCGACGGTGCCTTCCTGGTGGAAGGTGCCCTGGTGCATCAGGCCGACGCGGTCCGCGCGCTGCTGGGCCTCTTCCAGGTAGTGGGTGGTGAGCACGATGGTGGAGCCGTCCTCGCGCAGCTTGTCCACCACGTCCCACAGCGCGTCGCGGGACTGGATGTCCAATCCGGTGGTCGGCTCGTCCAGGAACACCAGCTCCGGCGTGCCCCAGATCGCCGTGGCGAAGTCCAGGCGCCGCTTCTCGCCGCCGGACAGCTGCGAGACCTTGGTGCCCGCCTTGCGGGTGAGGTCCACAATGGCCAGAACGCGGTCGACCCGGTCCTGCCGCCGGGTCAGCGCGCCGATCAGCCGGATCGACTCCTTCACCGTGAGGTCGGGGGTGAACCCGCTCTCCTGCAGCATGATGCCCATCTTCGGCCGGACCGCGGCCCGGTCACGCGGGCTCTGCCCCAGCACGCGCACGGTGCCCGAGGTCGGCGTGCGATGGCCCTCGATGGTCTCCAGTGTCGAGGTCTTGCCCGCGCCGTTGGTGCCGAGCAACGCGTAGAACTCACCGCGGTGAACCTGGAACGACAGGTCCTTCACCGCGTGGAAGTCCCCGTACTTCAGGTTCAGCCGCTCGACGTCGATCACTGCTGTGGAAGTCATGCCACCATCTCAGCTCCGGCGGCCGGGGACGGCCAGTGCACCGGCGTCATCAGCTCACATGACATCTCTCAGGTGAAGATGTGACACCACGTCACTGGCCCGGAGTGCGGCGTCGCCGGTCCTGGGTGGATCGGGCAGCTTCCGGCGGCCGGTCGGGCAGGCTCCTGCCCGGAACCGTTGTTCTGGTTGTCCGCTTTGCCTTGACTGAGCACCATGGCCAATCCGTTGATTGCCGAGGTCCAGGACTCGACCACGGCGATATCCGGGGTACCGATCCTGGAGTCGATCAGTGAAACCAGCAAGGCGATCGAAAGCGGTGACTGGGCTGCCGGTGTGCTCGGCGCCGCCGGGACCGCGCTGGACGCGCTCGGCATGGCGATGGACCCGTTCGGGTCGATCCTGGCCGCCGGGGTCGGCTGGCTGATCGAGCACTGTGGACCGCTCTCGGACGCGCTGGACGCGCTCACGGGCAATCCGGACGAGATCAAGGCGCACTCGGAGACGTGGAAGAACGTCGGCACCGAGCTGTCGTCGATCAGCGCGGACCTGGCCAAGATGATCGAAGAGGACACCGCCTCCTGGCTCGGTCCGGCCGGGGACGCCTACCGCACCCGGGGTGCCGACACCGCGACCTTGATCGCCGGGGCGCAGACCGCGGCCGAGGGCGCGTCCAGCGGGATCGCGACCGCGGGTGAGGTGGTCGGCGCGGTCCGGTCGCTGGTGCGCGACATCATCGCCGAGCTGGTCGGGCACATGATCAGCTGGGCGTTGCAGGTGCTGTTCACCCTGGGCATCGGCCTGGCCTGGGTGGTGCCGCAGGTGGTCTCCGCGGTGGCCAAGACCGCGATGAAGATCGCCGACATCACCAAGAAGCTGGTCCAGGCGCTGAGCAAGCTCTCGCCGCTGCTCAAGAAGCTCGGGGACTCCTTCGGCGACGCCGCCAAGGCGCTCAAGAACATCAAGGGCGGCAACCCGCCGAAGCCGGAGACCACGCGCGGGGGCGGCGGCGACACCACGCCCAGCGGCGCCGGACCCACGCCCAAACCGCCGCCCGGGCAGAGCAACGGCGGTGGTGGGGACTCCACCACCAGCAGCAGTGCCAAGCCGGACGGCTCGTCGGGCAACCCGCCGCCGCCGTCGCCCAGGCCCGACCCCACTCCGACCCCCAACCCGACGCCCACACCTACACCGACGCCGACACCGCCGCCCCCGGCACCGCAGCCGCGAGGTGGCGGCGGCAACACCCCGCCCGCGAACAACTCCGGATCGGGCCCGCGCGACCGCGCGATGCCGGACGAGAACAAAACGTGCGTGACGGACCCGGTGGACGTGGCGACCGGCGAGGTCCTGATGACCCAGATCGACCTCGTCCTGCCCGGGGCGGTGGTGGATCTGGAGTTGTCGCGCACCCACCTGTCGGGGTACCGCGCCGGCCGGTGGTTCGGGCCGTCGTGGGCGTCCACAGTGGACCAGCGGCTGGAGCTGGGCCGCGAGGGGATCCGGTTCTACGCCGAGGACGGCATGGTGCTGGTCTACCCGGTCCCGGCCGGTGCGCCGGTGCTGCCACTGGAGGGCCCGCGTTATCCGCTGCACGCCACGCCGGAGGGGTACCGGCTGTCGGCGGGTGAGCGCGAGCTGTACTTCGCCGGTACCGGGAACGTCGTCCCGCTCACCGCGATCGAGCAGCGGGGCAGCCGGACCGAGTTCCGGTACGGCCAGGACGGCGCGCCCGCCGGGCTCCGCCGCGACGACGGCACCGAGATCCAGTTCAGCGCCGCCGACGGCCGGGTGGTCGCGCTCGGCGCACCGGGGGCCGCGCCGCTGGTGCGGTTCGGCTACAACCGGCTGAGGCAGCTCAGCGCGGTGGCCGACTTCGAAGGCCGCCCGATGACGCTGGACTACGACTTCGAGCACCGGCTCGTCGGCTGGCAGGACCGCAACGGCACCTGGTACCGCTACGTCTACGACGCGGCAGGCCGGTGCGTGCGCACCGCCGGGGCGAACGGCTACTACAACGCGACCTTCACCTACGAGCCCGGCACCACCCGGCACACCGACGCCACCGGGAACACCTGGATCTACCGGCTCAACGAGGCCGGTCAGCTGGTCGAGCGGGTCGACCCGCTGGGCGGCACCCGCCGGTACACCTGGAGCCGGTACGACCAGCTCCTGTCCCAAGTGGACGAGATCGGCCGCGAAATCCGGTACGAGTACGAGAACGGGGAACTGGTCGCGGTCATCCGGCCGGACGGTTCGGTGCTGGCCGCGGACGCCCCGGTGGCCCGCTCCCTGCCGCTGCCCGGAGCCACGCCGTCGACCGGGCCCGCCGCCGCCCCCGATCCGATGGCCGACGAGCAGGCGACGGACGCCTCGGCGCGCCCGGGGAACCGGGACCTGTTCGGCAGGCCCCAGGTTGTGCACACCGCCTCCGGTGGCGAGACCCGGCTGGGCTGGACGGCACAGGGCAGGCGCGCCTGGCGCATCGGCCCGCACGGCGACCGGCAGGCCTGGCTGCACGACGCCGAAGGCCGGGTGGTCGAGTACCGCGACGCGGCGGGCGGGGTCCGACGCCGTGGTTACGGGCCGTTCGGCCTGGTGCTGGAGGACATCGACACCGCGGGCGCGCGCACGACCTACACCTACGACGGTGAGCTGCGCCCGACCTCGGTGACGAACCCGCAGGGCCTGACCTGGCGCTACACCTACGACGCCGCGGGCAGGCTGGTCGAGGAGATCGACTACGACGGCCGTCGCCTCACCTACACCTACGACGCGGCCGGGCAGCTGCGGCGCATGACCAACGGACTCGGCCAGCCGACCGAGTTCGACTACGACGCGCTCGGCAACGTCGTGGCCCGGCGCACCACCGAAGAGATCACCCGCTACGGCTACGACGAGCTGGGCCACCTGGTCTTCGCCGAGAACCCCGAGTCACGCCTGGAGATCGTCCGGGACGGGCGCGGCCGGATCGTCACCGAGACGATCAACGGGCTCGGTGTCTGCTGGGACTACGACGACACGAGCGTGCGCCGCCTGACCTCGTCCGGTGTGGACAGTGAGTGGGCCTTCGGCGACACCGGTCTGCCCCGGTCGCTGCGGATCGGCGGCCACGAGGTCGGGTTCGCCTACGACGAGGTCGATCGCGAGATCGTTCGCAGCGTGGACGGCGTGGTGGTGCTGCGGCGGCGGTTCGACGCCGAAGACCGGCTGGCCGAGGAGGAGATCACCGGGGTCGGGCGGCGCGTCTACGGCTACCGTCCCGACGGCAGGCTCGCCGCGGTCGACGACGCCGCGCGGCCGTGGCGGCTCGCCTTCGACCAGGCCGGTCGCGTCAGCGAGGCGCACGGTCCGGCCGGGGTCGAACGGTTCACCCACGACGCGGCCGGTCGCATCACCTCGGCCGCCACGCCGGTCCTGCCGGGGCAGCGCACCCACCGCGGCAACGCGCTGGTCTCGGCGGGCACCACCCGCTACACCGGCGACGCGCAGGGACGGGTCACCGGGCGGTACCGCACCGATCCGGACGGCGAGCGGTCCTGGACCTACACCTGGGACCAGCTCGATCGCCTGCGCAGCGCGCGCACGCCCGACGGCGCACGCTGGACCTACCACTACGACCCGCTGGGCAGGCGGTTCGCCAAACGGCGCTGGATCACCGGCGCGAACGGCGAGCCCGAACTCGCCGGGGACACGCGGTTCCTGTGGAGCGGTTTCGACCTGGTGGAACGGGTGGAGACCGACGCGGCCGGGGCGACCCGGATCCTGACCTGGGAACGTCATCCCGGTGACAGCCGCCCGATCGTGCAGATCGAGCGCTCCGGCTCCGACGACCAGGGCAACTTCCGCGCCGTGATCACCACGCCGGCCGGCGCGCCCAGCGAACTGCTCGACGAGCGGGGCGCGGTGGTCTGGCAGGACCAGGGCAGCTTCTGGGGCGCGGCGGTGCCGGGTGCCGGGCCCGCGGCGATCCCGCTGGCCTTCCCCGGTCAGCACCGCGACGAGGAAACCGGGCTGCACTACAACGTCTTCCGTTACTACGACCCGGAAACCGCGCGGTACCTCAGCCAGGACCCGCTCGGCCTGGCCGCCGCACCCGACCCGGTCGGTTACGTCGGCGAACCACTGCTCATCGGCGACCCGCTCGGACTGGTGGGTTCCTGCGGCAAGACCGGCGGACCGGAAACCCCGAAACGCCCCCGGCCGGACGACTTCGACCAGCATCCCGATCTCAAGCCGCCACCGGCGAAACGGACCGACCTCGGTATCGACGTGCTGCGCATGACGCCGGAGGAGTTCGAGAAGTTCAAGCCGCGGCTGGACGAGATGATGAACGCCGACAAGCACTTCTTCTGGTCCGGGGGCTACAAGAAGCACAACCCCGACGGCGAGGATCCCTATCTCGGCTCGATCGAGTTCAAGGCGAACCAGGTCGCCAAGGAACACGGCGGCAACACGCTCGAAGGCCTCATCGCCGACAACAAGCTGAAGATGCCCGACTGGGTGCCGCCGTCGAAGATGAACGACCCGAACCAGGGTTTCTGGTCGCACGGCGACCACGGCAGCTCCAACCTCGACCAGAAGAAGCTGGTCTCGGAGAAGTGGGACCACGCCTCGGAGACGTTCGCGAAGAACTCCAAAGAGGACACCCACGTGGTGTTCCCCGACAAGCCGGGTGACAAGACCAGTACCGGGATCGACAACCCGAACGGCGACATCTATCCCTACCGCAGGCCGGACAACATCTTCGACAAGATCGAGTACCCGAAGTTGGAGCAGAACGGCATCAAGGTCACCGAGCACAACGCGGAAACCGGCGCGACGCGCCCGTACCGGAAACCGTGATTCGCTGATTCCGGACTTGAGTGTGCCGTTGCGGCACGGTGTTTCCTGGGTTTCGAAGGTGGTCGACCGAGATCACCGCTGACCCGGAGGGATACCGTGAAGAGGTCACGTGCGGCCGTGTGGGCCGTATCCGCGCTGGTACTGGCGTTGACCGGAGGGGTCGCCACCCCGGCGGCCGCGGCCGGGGGACCGGTTACGCACGAGGAAAACGACCGTGTGCCGGAAGGTGCCGAGTGGACGCAGCACTACTTCCCGTCCTCGGACGGGTCCGATGTGGAGCTGCACGCCGACGTGCTGCTGCCGGAGGATCTGCCCGAGGGTGAGAAGGTGCCGGTGATCCTGTCGGCGGGCTCGTACTTCGGGCACTCGGGGCAGCTCGACGTGGAGGACTGGAAGCAGGCGGGCCCCTCGGCCCGGTTCAACGACTTCATCGAGGGCACCGATCTGTTCGACCGGGGCTACGCCTTCGTGATGGTCGACGTGCGTGGTTTCGGCGGGTCGACGGGTTGTCTCGACTTCGCCGGTCCCGGCGAGCAGGCCGACGTGAAGGCGGCGATCGACTGGGCGGCGAGTCAGCCGTGGTCGACCGGCGCGGTGGGCATGTACGGCAAGTCCTACGACGCGATCACCGGACTGGTTGGCAACAACCTGAACCAGGACGCGCTCAAGGCGGTCGTCGCGCAGGAGCCGATCTGGGATCTGTACCGCAACATCCGCTCGAACGGCGTGCCGCGCTCGACCATCGTCAACGTCTCCAACACCTACAACAAGATCGCCACGCTGCCGCAGCTGCCGGACGACGATCCCCGCTACCTGGCCAACGCCGAGTACGAGGAGGCGCACCCCGAATGCCTGCTGGCCAACACGGCCGGCTACCAGACCGCTGATCCGGAGTCCGAGTACTGGAAAGCCCGCGACCTGGCCGCGGGCGCCAAGGGCAGTGACACCCCGCTGTTCGTGACGCAGGGCTTCCTGGAGTGGAACACCGAGCCGGAGGCGATCCAGGAGTACCTGGGCAACCACCAGGGCCCGCAGCGCGGCTGGCTCGGGCCGTGGGACCACAAGCGCGGCAACGACCGCACGCCGGACGGGCGACTGGAGATGGGCCGCGAGGGCTGGTTCGCCGAGACGATGTCCTTCTACGACCAGTACCTCAAGGGTGTCGAGCCCTCGGTCCGGTATCCGGACTACGCCATCCAGGACAGCACCGGCACCTGGCGCGCCCAGGACAGCTGGCCGGTCTCGGATGGTTCCACCACCGTGGAGCTGGGTGATGGTTCCTATGTGGACAACGGTGGCGAGGCGGGTCCCGCGCCGGAGAACAGCTTCTTCACCTGGTCCGAGCCGCTGGCGAAGGACGTCCGGCTGACCGGCACGCCGCGGCTGTCGCTGACCGCGGAGGGCCACGGCAACGTGATGATCAAGCTGTACGACGTCGCCGCGGACGGCACCGCCGTGATGTTCGACGAGCAGGTCTCCACAGTGGACGGTGGCGAGCTGGCCTTCGACCTGAAGTCGACCGACTGGACCCTGCCCGCCGGGCGCTCGCTGGCGGTGGAGATCGGCACCATCCAGGCCAACGCGCTCAACGACTGGATCGACACGCCGTCGCGCAAGAAGATCGAGGTCACCGGCGCGCGGCTGGAGCTGGCCACGGACGACCCGGCCGACGACGTCGCCACCGAAGGCGCCCGTGCGCCCTACCTGGACACCTACCTGGGCATCTACACGTCGAAGCTGCCCATCGGGAAACCGGAGTTCACCCTGCCCTGATCGTGGGCGGCGACGGTGTGTCCGCCGACTTCTATTTCGGTCGGTACAGAAGTCGGTTTTCTTGACCATGCCTCAGGGGCACGGTTTCTACTCGGGTGGTGGGCGGGCGCACGGCCCGTCCGCGGAGAGGGAAACCATGCGCAGAGCGTTGACCACCGTCGTCGCCGCGGTCACGGCCGCGACGGCACTCGCACCACCGGTGCTCGCGGAACCGTCGTTGCGGTGGGGTGACTGCGAAGGGCTGGACGTTCCCGGCCTGCAGTGCACCACCGTGACCGTTCCGCTCGACCACCGGAACCCGGACGGGCCGCAGATCGAGATCGCGCTTTCCAAGCTGGCGAGCAAAAATCCCGAGCAGCGCCGGGGTGTGCTGCTGACCAATCCCGGCGGGCCGGGCGGATCCGGGCTGGACTTCCCCGGCGGTCTCGTCGGCACCGGACTGCCGCGGAACGTGCTCGACACCTACGACATCATCGGGTTCGACCCGCGTGGCGTCGGCCGCAGCACGCCGGTGACCTGCGACCTGACGCCGGAGCAGCAGGCCCGCGGCAACATTCCGCCCTACGCGCACAACGCGGCCGACGTGCTGGAGCAGGCGAAGAACGCGAAGGCCGTCGCCGAGCAGTGCGCCGAGTCCGAGACCGCGCACCTGCTCCCGTTCATCTCGACCGCGGCCACCGCGCGGGACATGGACCTGATCCGCGGGAAGCTGGGCGAGGACAAGCTTTCGTTCCTCGGTTACTCGTACGGCACGCATCTCGGCGCGGTCTACACCACGTTGTTCCCCGAGCGCAGCGACCGGATCGTGCTCGACAGCAACCTGGTCCCGGCCGGACTGGACCGCGAGGCCAGCCGCCTGTTCGGCCCTGGCATGGAAGAGCGGTTCCCGGACTTCGCCGCGTTCGCCGCCGCGCATCCCGAGTACGGCCTCGGCGCCACCCCGGAGGCGGTGACCGCGAAGTTCCACGAGCTGTCCGACCGCCTGGACCGGAAGCCGGTGGACGGCATCGACGGCTCGACGTTCCGGTTGCTGACCTTCGGCGGGCTCTACCGCGACAACCGGATGCCCCGCTTGGCCGAGACGTGGCGGGCGCTCGACACGAACCAGCCGCTGCCGCCCACCGCGACCGAAGCGGCGGCGCAGGATGTGGACAACCTCGTGTCCAGCCACCTCTACGTGCTCTGCAACGACAACCGCTGGCCGCGGTCGATCGGCACCTACGTGCGCGACACCGCCGTGGACCGGGAGCGCTACCCGCTGTTCGGTGGGGCCGGGGCCAACATCCGCCCGTGCGCGTTCTGGTCGGCCGAACCGGCCGAGCCGCCCGTTCGTGTCGGTGACCGCGGGCCGTCGAACGTGTTGCTGTCGCAGAACACCAATGACCCGGGCACCCCGCTGGCCGGTGCCGAGAAGATGCACCGGGCCCTCGGTGACCGGTCCCGGATGGTCACCGCCGAGCAGGGTGGCCACGGTGCCTACCTGTTCGGCGCGAACCAGTGCCTGGACGACGCGGTCACGACCTATCTGACCACGGGCGAGCGCCCGGCGGAGGACCTCGTCTGCTCGTAGACCCCGCAGCGGCCCGCCGGCCAGCTCAGCGGGCCGTTCCGGGCTAGGCGAGTGTTTGAAAGTGTTTGTCCTCGCGAGAAGACACCTGAGAACCCGCGCCGGTGCCGGTTGACGGCCCCACAGCAAGCGGCTCCGCCGCTTATAAACACTGAGGGGTTTCCGCGATGAGGGCGTTGACCCGTCGCAGGACATCCAGCTGGGCCGGGTTGTAGAACTCGAGCAGGCTCTGGACCACCACCGACTCGGCGACCGCCTTGCCCCGGCGGGACATGACTTCGAGATCGGACAGGAACGGGTATTCCTCCTGCTGCCGGCGCACTTCCGGAGCGAAGCGCTCGGCCAGCCGCTGTCGCACCTCCTCCGGGGTGTCCTCGGCGAGGGTGTCGAACTCGGTCATGGTCGCGGTGCGCGGGACGGAGTGCAGTTCCCGCAGCGTGGCCATCGCCGACGGGGTGAGGAAGCTGGAGTACGCCAGCAGAATGGCGCGGTCGGCATCCGGCAGGTCGCCGGCGAGGTCGGCGAAACCGGGCGGAAGTTCGGCCAGCACGCGGTTTTCCAGGATGGCGGCGAGATCCTCCCGCATGCGCTGCTGTCGCTCGATGCTCGCGGCGAGTTCGGCGTCCAGCGCCCGGAGCGTCCGCTCCGCGGTTTCGTCCGACTCCTGCATCGCGGCGATGTCGGCCAGCGGCACACCGAGATCGACCAGCCTGCGGATCCGCAGCAAGCGGAGCAGGTGGCCGATCCGGTAGCGCTTGTAGCCGTTCGCCGCTCGCTCGGGTTCCTCCAGCAGGCCGATCTTGTGGTAGTGCCGGACCGCCTTCAACGTCGTTCCGGCGAGTTCCGCCAGCTGGTTCGTGCTCCACGCCACCGGCCCGCCCCCTTCCTGAGCCCCGACGGTAGCGCCTCAGCCGAGCTGCTTGGTGGTCCGGCGGAACGCCCACACCACCACCAGCGCGGCGAGCACGGTCAGCGGGGTGCCCATGGCGACCTTCGCCACGGCCAGCCAGTTGGTCGAGTCAGCCAGGTAGAGCCACTCCTTGACGACGAACCGGGCACCGAAGACCGCCGCGGCGAACAGCGTCGCGATGTCGTGCGAGCGCCGGACGACGCGGTTGGCGCGCCAGTCGTGCTTGCCGCCGTGCATCAGGTTCCACAGCACGCCGGTGATCGGACGGCGGACGAGCACCGAGCCGAACGCGACCACAAAACCGGCCAGCGCGGCCCAGATCCCGACCACGAAGAAGTCCTTCGCCGACCCGGTCCAGGCGACGATCGCCACGGCGACGGCGAGCCCGAGCAGCCCGCCGGCCGCGGTGCTGAACCGCTCGCCGCGCACCATCCGGAACACGGTCAGCGCCAATCCGACGGCGATGGACACGCCGATCGTCACCGGCAGCGGCAGGAACGCGTTGGCCGCCACAAAAACGACCACCGGAACGGTCGAATAGACAAACCCCATCGGGCCGCCCAGCTGGTCGAGCGGATTCTTCGCGGCCTTGGGCGCTTCGGTCCGCTCCTGGTGCTGTTCCGTCATGGTCATCCTGTCCTCCCTGGTGGTGTCCGGTTCGGGAACCAGGAAAAGGCGTGCCGTAACGGCACACTCAAGGTCGATGTGAGCTGGGTCACCAATCGGCTGCTTCGGCTTGCGTATGCCGCGACGGCACACCGTGAGCTGCGGGCAGAGCGACACCGAGAGAGAGGAACACCCATGCCGCGACCCGCGACCATCTCCGTCGAGGACTTCCTCGCGCCACCGGAGCGCACCGGCGCCTCGATCTCACCGGACGGCACCCGCATCGCGTTCCTCGCGCCGTGGAAGAACCGGCTCAACGTCTGGGTGCAGGGCCTCACCCCCGGCGCGGACGCGCGGTGCGTGACCGCCGACGAGACCCGCACCGTCCAGGACTACCGCTGGACCGACGACCCGCGCTGGATGCTCTACCTGCAGGACAACGGCGGTGACGAGAACTGGCACATCTTCCGGGTGGATCTCGGTGACCCGGACGCGGACGCGGTGGACCTCACCCCGTTCCCCGGCTCGCGCGTGCTCGGCCTCGAGCTGCCGCCGCGGCGGCCGGGCACGGCGATCGTCCAGCTCACCGGCCGCGAGGGCGCCTCGATCGAGCTGCTCGAGCTGGACCTCGCGACCGGTGAGCTGACGCTGATCGCCGGTGCGCTGGACGCGGTCACGAGCTGGCGTTGCACGGGTGACGGCTCACTGCTCGTGGAGCGCCTGACCGAAAACGGCGACATCGAGCTGCGGCAGACCGTTCCGGGTACCGATGAACTGCGCCACGTCACCACGTTCTCCGGCGCCGACTACCCGCTGGGGGTCTTCCCGTTCGTGGTCACCCCCGACGGCACCGGGGTATGGCTCGGGTCCAACCGCGGCACCGACCGGACCCGGCTGGTCCGCCTCGACCTCGCCACCGGCGAAGAATCCGAAGTGGACAGTCATCCCAGGTTCGACCTGGACACCCGCGCGCTGGTGTTCACCAAGCTGCCGCCACCGCTGATCCGGCACCGCCGCACCGGCGACCTGCTCGGCGCCCGCTACCTCGGTGAGCGGCAGGTGATCCACGCGCTCGACCCGCACTTCGCCGAGGTCCTGCCGAACCTGGAGGCCCTCTCCGACGGTGACCTGGCGGCGATCTCCAGCGACCGGGACGGGCGCCGCTGGGTGGTGTCCTTCTCCCACGACCGCGATCCCGGCGTCACCTGGTACTACGACCACACGACAGGGGAGCGGCGGATGTTGTTCCGGCCGCGGCCGCACCTCGACCCGGACCTGCTGGCGCCGACCACCCCGGTGACCATCACCGCCCGCGACGGGCTCGCGCTGCCCTCATACCTGACGCTGCCGGTCGGGGTGGAACCGGCCGGGCTGCCGATGGTGCTGCTGGTCCACGGTGGACCGTGGGCCCGCGACACCTGGGGCGGCGACCGGACCGCGCAGCTGCTGGCCAACCGCGGGTACGCCGTGCTGCAGGTCAACTTCCGCGGTTCGGCCGGATTCGGCAAGGCGCACATGCGGGCCGCGATCGGCGAACTGGCCGGGAAGATGCACGACGACCTGATCGACGCCGTCGACTGGGCGATCGAGCGGGGCTACGCCGATCCTGACCGGGTCGGGATCTTCGGCGGCTCCTACGGCGGATACGCCGCCCTGGTCGGCGTCACCTTCACCCCGGACCGCTTCGCCGCCGCTGTCGAGTACGTCGGCATCTCGAACCTGGTCACCTTCCTGGACACCGTGCCCGAGTTCGCCAAGTCGTCGCTCGGGATGAACTGGTTCCGGTACGCGGGCGACCCGCACGACCCGGAGCAGCGAGCGGACCTGCTGGCCCGCTCGCCGCTCAGCCGCGTCGACGAGATCCGCACGCCGCTGATGGTGGTGCAGGGCGCCAACGACACCCGCGTGGTGAAGGCCGAGTCGGACCAGATCGTCGACGCGCTGCGCGCTCGCGGGGTCGACGTCGACTACCTGGTCTTCGACGACGAAGGCCACTTCTTCGTCAACCCGGAGAACCTGGTCACCATGTTCCGTGCCGCGGAACGGTTCCTGGCCGAGCACCTCGGTGGCCGCGTGCACGAGGGCTAAGTGGTCACGATCGGAAGTCTGCCGGGGGTCTCGGCGGCCCAGCTTCCCGACGAACTTCCGATCGCAACCACTGAGCGTCACGGCACGGCGAACCGGCCGACGGCGACGAACAGGGCCAGCGCGAGATAGACCAGGTCCACCAGCGCGTACTTCGGTTCGCCGCGGCGCAGGCGCACGACCGTGGCGCCGGTCATCACCAGTGCCAGGCCGAGCGCGGCCAGCGGCACCAGCACCGGCGCCACCCCGGTGACCGCGGGCAGGACCAGCCCGGCCGCGCCCAGCACCTCGACCGCGCCGATGGCCCGGAAGGCGCCGGGGCCGAAGTCCAGCACCCAGGCCGCGGCCGGGGTCAGCCCGGCCATCCTTTCCCGTGATACGAGCAACTTGCCGGTCCCGGAGCCCAGGTACACCGCGGCGAGCAGGCCGGCGACCAGCCAGAGTGCGAGATCCATGTCTTCCCCCTAGGCGAACTGGCCGGGCCGGTAGTCGCCGCCGGGCTGGCGGACGAGCACGTTCAGCCGGTTGAATGCGTTGATCAGGGCGATCTGGGCCACCAGTGCCAGCAACTGCTCGTCGTCGAAGTGCTTGGCCGCGTTCGCCCACACCTCGTCGCTCACGCCGCTCGAGTCGGCGAGTCGGCAGCCCTGCTCGGTGATCTCCAGCGCGGCCCGCTCCGCCTCGGTGAACACCGTGGTCTCCCGCCACGCCGCGACCAGGTTCAGCCGCACCTGCGACTCACCCGCCCGCGCGGCTTCCTTGGTGTGCATGTCGAGGCAGCCCCCGCAGCCGTTGAGCTGGCTGGCGCGGATGTTCACCAGTTCCCGCGTGGTGGCGGGCAGCGGCGAGTCCGCCACCACCCTGCCCGCCGAGACGAGGTACTTCGCGAACTTCGGGCCGAGGTCGGTGCCGAGGTAGTCGATCCTGGGTTCCATGGCGTTCTCCTTCGCCTTCCGGTGCTTTCACCCGGTCGACGAGAACGCCACGCGAGAGGTAACAGCTAATCGATGTGCGCCGGAAGACCCATGGCCGCGAGGCGCCGCGGGTCGCTCACCGAGCGGATTTCCGCGATCCGGCCGTCGGTGATGGTGTACGAGACCACGCCCAGCAGCTTGCCGGTCGGGCCCCAGGCCACGATCCCGGGTTCGCCGTCGATCAGCGCCGCCACGGTGATCACCGCCGCGCGGGCGCCGCGCTGGGCGCGGGCGGCGATTTCGGCGGCGCCCCGCTTGACCACCATGCCCCGCGAAGTGCCCGAGTGCCAGGTGACCTCGGGATCGAGCAGGCGCAGCAGCTCGTCGAAATCGCCCTGTCGCGCCGCCGCGAGAAAGGCGTCGACCACCGCGCGCTGACCCGGTTCCTCGGCCGGGCGGCGGCGGTCCCGCACCTTCCGGCGTGCCCGGCTGGCGAGCATCTTGGCGGCGTCGGCGGACTTGCCGAGGATCTCGCCGATCTCCGCGAACGACACCCCGAACATGTCGTGCAGCACGAACGCCAGCCGCTCGGCCGGGCGCAACGCGTCGAGCACCACCAGCAGCGCCAGCCCGACGGATTCGGCGAGCACCACGTCGTCTTCCGGTGCCGGGTCGTCGTCTTCGAGCACCACCACGAGTTCGTCGTAGGACGACTCGGGGCGGACCTTGCGCGAGCGCAGCACGTCGATGCAGACGCGGCCGACCACGGTGGTCAGCCAGGCGCCGAGATTGTCGATCGCGCCGGCGTCCTGACGCGCCAGCCGCAGCCAGGCCTCCTGCACCGCGTCCTCGGCGTCCGCCCGCGAGCCGAGCATCCGGTGGGCCACCGCGACCAGGCGTCCGCGCTGCTCTTCGAAGGCCTCCGCCAGCGGTTCTCTCATGTCGTTACCTTCCTCCACCCGGTTCCGTCACCGTGGTGACGGGCCCGGCGCGGTCTAGGTAACGTCGGCCGTCCAGTTGTTGAGCAGCTGCAGCGCCTGGGCGGTGGCGGACTCCGGTTCGACGTTGTAGACGCACAGGGTCTGGTCGGCGTCGCCGGGCGCGGCGAAGGACTCGTAGGAGAAGTGGAGTTCGCCGACGAGCGGGTGGTGGTAGCTCTTGCTGCCGTGGGTTCGGCGCAGCACGCGGTGGTCGTTCCACCAGGTGGAGAACTCCGGCGACCGCACGGTGAGTTCCCCGATGAGGTCGGCGAGCTTGCGGTCGTTCGGGAAGCGCCCGGCTTCGAGCCGGAGCATGGCGACGGTCTCGGCGGCGATCTGCGCCCAGTCGATGACGCGTTCACGCGCTTCGGGGTCCAGCAGGTAGTAGCGGGCGAGGTTGCGCTGCGGACCGGGCAGGGCCTCGAAGTCGGTCAGCACCTCGCGGGCGAGCCGGTTGCTGGCCAGGACGTCGGTCCGGCGGCCGAGAACGAACGCGGGCACGTGGTCGAGGGTGTGCAGCATCAGGCGCAATCCCGGCCGCACCCGCTGCACGCTGCCCGCCGCGCGGCGGGTGGTTTTGGGGCGCCCCAGCAGATCCGTGAGGTGCTCGCGTTCGGACGGGTCCAGCCGCAGTGCGACGGCCAGCGCTTCGAGCACCTCCGGGGACGGGTTCCCGGCACGCCCCTGTTCGAGTCGCGTGTAGTACTCGGTGCTGACCCCGGCCAGGCGCGCGGTTTCGTCGCGGCGCAGGCCCGGCACGCGGCGCACGCGCCCGTCCGGCGGCAGCCCGGCCTGTTCCGGGGTGATCCTGGCCCGGCGTGAGCGCAGGAACCCGGCGAGTTCGCGGCCACGGTCCTCCATGCGCTCCAGTGTGACCGATCGGCGGCGCGAACGGCTCGCGCTGGGTGGCCCTGCCAGTACCTGCCTGGACAGGGCCAACTCGGGCGCCCCGGACGGCTCGCCGGGCTGGTGTGCTGAATCGGCGGGAAGAACCGGCTTCCCCCGAATTTTCTGGAGGCAGGAACAAATGCGCACTCTTGAAGGACGCGTCGCGGTCATCACCGGTGCGTCGAGCGGTATCGGCGAGGCGACCGCCGAGCAGTTGGCCGGGCAGGGCGCCAAGGTGGCCGTCCTGGCCAGGCGCGCGGAGCGGCTGGCGGAACTGGCCACCCGCATCGAGAAGAACGGCGGCCAGGCGCTGGCGATCGCCGTCGACGTGACCGACGCCGACGCGGTGCGGGCGGCGGCCGAGCGGGTGGCGGCCGAACTGGGCGACGCCGACCTGCTGTTCAACAACGCCGGGGTGATGCTCCCCGCGCCGATCGAGGAGCAGCGCGCCGACCAGTGGCAGCGGCAGATCGACCTCAACATCACCGGCCTGATGAACGTCATCGGCGCGTTCACCCCGCAGCTGGTCGCGGCGGCCGCTGAGCGCGGGGTGGCCGACCTGGTCAACACCTCGTCGATCGCGGCGCGGAACATCTTCCCGAACTTCGCCGTGTACTCCGGGACGAAGGCCTTCGTCACGCACCTGTCCACGCACCTGCGGGTCGAGCTGGGCGCGAAGAACGTGCGCGTGTCGGCCATCGAGCCGGGCATCGTCGGGACCGAACTGCAGGACCACGTGACCGACGAAGGCGCGCGCGACTGGCTGGAAGGCTCGAAGGAGACCATCGACTGGCTCACCCCGCGGGACATCGCCGAGACCGTCGGATTCCTCGCCGGTCTGCCCGCGCGGGCGAACCTCCAGCAGGTGACGATCATGCCGACCGCGCAGGCCGGCTGAGCCGTTTTCATAGCCGGAGCGTCATGAGTTGATGGCGATTCCGGTCTTGGACGGCATGGAACGCCGCCCCTAACGTCGGTCCCGGATGAACTGGGGACTGGGGAAGGGGCGGCGATGGCCGTGGCGATCGAGACCGGGAGAACGGCGCTGGGGGTGGTTCGCTGGTTCGTCACCGCGCACGCCGTCGCGATCTTCGCGCAGCCGGTTTTCGCGGGTAGTTACCTGATCGGCGACTACGACATGCTGGCGCTGCACGCGCTCGGCGCGGACATCGTGTTCTACATCGGAGTGGCTCAGCTGGTGCCCACCGCGGTGCTCTGGCGGCGCACCGGCGTGCGGTGGCCGTTCTGGACGAGCCTGCTGCTGGCCGTCGGCGAGAGCGGGCAGTACTTCGCCGGGATCGCCGGGGCGCTGGACCTGCACGTCCCGCTGGGCGTCGCGCTGGTCACCCTCGCGTCGATCATGGTGCTCGCGATCTGGCGGACCGGGGCGCGGCGATGAGCGGGCTGTCCCGGCGCCGGTTCCTCGGCCTGGCCGGTGGGGCCGGGGTGCTGGTCGCGGCCGGGCTCGTCGGCCCGCGGGTGTTCCGGACCGCCGCGGCCACCGGTGAACTGCTCACCAGCGAACTGCCGCTGCCCGCGCCCTTCGAGGTCCCGCTGCCGATCCCGGCCGTGCTGTCGCCGGTTTCGCGGGACGCGGACGCCGACCGGTACGAAATCGTGCAACGGCAGGCGATCGCGGAGATCCTGCCCGGGGTGCGCACGCCGATCTGGGGCTATGAAGGCACTTTCCCCGGGCCGACCATCGAATCCCGGCGCGACCGCACGACGATCGTCAAGCACCGCAACGAACTCCCGGTGCCGACCGTGGTGCACCTGCACGGTGGCCACACACCACCGGAGTCCGACGGCTACGCCACCGACCTGGTGCTGCCCGCCGGGGCCGCGCCGCACGCGCACGGCGGGCACGCGCTGATGCACGACCCGGCGGCGATCATCTCGCACGGCACGCGTGAGTACGTGTACCCGATGCAGCAGCGGGCGGCCATGCTCTGGTACCACGACCACCGGATGGACTTCACCGGCCCGGCCGTCTACCGCGGCCTGGCGGGACTGCACCTGGTGCGCGACGACAAGGAGGACGCGCTGCCGTTGCCGCGCGGGGAACGGGAACTGCCGCTGGTGATCACCGATCGCGCGTTCGCCGCCGACGGTTCCCTGCGTTACCCGTCCATAGACCCGTCGCTCACCTCGGTGCCCGGTGTCGAAGAACCTTATGTCGAAGGCGTTTTCGGCGACGTGGTCCTGGTGAACGGCGCGCCGTGGCCGGTGGCCGAGGTGTCCGCGACCAGGCACCGGCTGCGGGTGCTCAACGGCTCCAACGCCCGGCGCTACGACCTCGCGCTCGATCCGCCACCGCCGGCCGGTCCGGCGTTCACGCAGATCGGCGCGGACCAGGGCCTGCTCGCCGCGCCGCTGGCGCACGAGCACGTGCCGATCGCGCCCGCCGAGCGGTACGACCTGGTGGTCGACTTCGGCGCGTACCCGGTCGGCACCGAGGTCACCCTGGTGAACCGGCTCGGCACCGGCACCACCGCGCGGGTGATGCGGTTCCGCGTGGCCCGGCGCGCGACCGAGGACAGCCACATCCCGGACCGGCTCGCCGAAATCGAGCCGCTCGAACGCGCGCGGGCCACCGTTACGCGCGACTTCTCCTTCCGCGGCGGCATGGTCGGTGGCAGGCACGGCTGGACGATCGGCGGTGAGCCGTACTCGCCGTCCCGCATCGACGCCCGCCCGAGGCTGGGGGAGGTGGAGATCTGGCGGTTCGTCGCGGACGTGCACCACCCGATCCACCTGCACCTGGTGGACTTCCGCGTCCTCTCCCGGGGTGGCCGCGACCCGGGCCCGTACGACGCGGGCCGCAAGGACACCGTCGACCTGCGGCCGGGCGAAGCGGTCGAAGTGATCGCGAAGTTCGATGGCTACCGCGGGCGGTACATGTTCCACTGCCACAACTCCGAGCACGAGGACATGGGCATGATGGCGAACTTCGAGGTCATCTGACCGCGGGACGGTTCCCGCTTGGTTTCGTGGTGGGGAAAGGCCGGTGAAAGCACCCTCCCGATCCTGTTGATCACAACGGAAACAAGGGGGAGTGCAGATGAAGTTCACGCGACGTATCGCCGCGGTCACCGGCGGGGCCGCGATGGCGCTGGCGTTGTCCGCCGTGCCCGCCGTCGCCGCGGAGGCGGGCGGCGTGTCGTGCAGTGGCGGGCACCGGATCCAGCCGCCGGCCGGGTGGGGGAAGGTGACCTACTCGATCTGCTACGACGGCGACAAGCGGAAGGTCACCGGCACGGTCACCGACCTGAAAACCGACGGGTGCCTGGTCCGGGCCAAGTTCACCTTTTCGCGGAGCGGGGACGACCTGGTGAAATCCAAGGACACCGGGGACTCCGACAGCTTCGCTTTTGGTTACTACACGGCAACGGCGGTCAAGGCGGATCTCCAGAAGATCTGCTGAGGCATAGGCTGTCGCGGACAGTGCGCCGAGGGGTGACTTGGATCTCTGTCGCGGTTTCGCGTCATGGGGCCCGGGGTGGCGAGTCGGCACCTGTGAAGGGACTGCCTACCCGGGAGTAAGCCGATGTGGGAGCGAGAGCACGGCGCACGTGACGAGGTGCTGCTCGACGCTGTCCGCGAGGGGGACTTCAGCGCGTGCGACGTGCTGTTCCGGCGGCACGCCGCGGCTGCGCGCCGGGCCGCCGGGCGCTGGGCCAGCGATTCCGCCGAGCGTGACGACCTGGTGGCCGAGTCGTTCGTCCGGGTGCTGATCGCGGTCCGCTCCGGTTCGGGCCCGCAGCAGGACATGTGGCCGTACCTGCTGGTGACCATGCGGAACCTGGCGGTCAGCTGGCAGCGGCGGCAGGCTCGGGTCGACCTGCCCGGCGAGATGCCGGAGCGGGCCGCGATGGACGCCGCCGTGGACGAGCTGACCGTTCGCCGGTGGCAGGCCGGGATCGCCTGGACCGCGTTCTGCACGCTGCCCGGCCGGTGGCGGACGGTGTTGTGGCACACCGAGGTCGAAGGCGCCTCCGCCGCCGAGTTGGCGCCGGTGCTCGGGGTTTCCGCGAACGGGGTCGCCGGGCTGGCGATGCGCGCGCGGGAAGGCCTGCGCCGGGCCTATCTCCAGGTCCAGGTCCCCGACAGCACCAGGCCCGACTGCGGCACGATCCGCCCGGAGATGGCGGCGTGGGTGCGGGACGGGCTTTCGGTGCGCCGGGCGGCCAAGGTCGCCGCGCACGTCGACCGCTGCCGGGGATGCCGGGCCGTCGCGGCCGGGCTGTTCGAAGCCAATCTGGAACTGCGGCCCTCGCTGGCCAGGCGGAACGCGAGCGCGCTGGTGATGCCGATCTCCGCCGGGATGACCGGTGGCGGCAAGGTCGCCGCCGTGGTGGCCGCCGCGGTGGTGGCCGTCACCGGGGCGCCGGTGCCGCATTTTGTGCCACTGGTTCCCGGGCCGCGGCCGGAGATCGTGGCGCTGCCGCCGTCGGCGGTGGCCGAACTACCGCCGGCCGGGACCACGCGCCCCGGGGCGACGCGCGCGGTCGCCGGGCCGCGGGTACCGCTCGACGATGAGGTCCGTCCGGTTGTCGATCTTCACCCTGCCGAGGGGTCTGCCCGCGGCTCGGCGGCGTGTGCCGCGGAGAAGTGCGGTAATGCAGAGGCGGGTTCGGCGGCCAAGAGCGGAGGCAACGCGTGGGGAGCGAAGCAGAAGAAGGCTCATTCGAAGTCGGGGACGAAGTCACCTACCTCGCAGGCGGATCATCCGAGCAACCAAGGCGGCAAGGGCAAATCGCGGGGAAAGCCGTAGTGGACAGCTACACCGAGACGACGTGGATCCCGGTCCGCGCCAGGGAGCAGGCCGCGGACCGGGAACCACACTGGGTGCGGGCGGACAACATCGTCGGGGTGGCGCGGCTCAGCCCGCCAGGCTGGTGACCACCGCGACCTCGGACTCGTCGTGCGGCAGGTACTTCACCCGCACCACCATGCCGGGCTGGACCTGGCCGACCGCGCTCGGCGGCAGCTTCTTGTCCTGCTCCAGGTCGAAGGTGGTGCCGTCGGCCCGGGTCACGCGCAGGCCGAGACGCACCTCCGAGCGCCCGTCCGGGGTGTGCCCGGCCGGGGTCATCGCGAGCACCACCGCGCGGGCGTCCACGCCCTGCTCGGCGATGCGCAGCTGGTTCGGCGTGAGCCAGCCCTTGGCCAGCTGGACCCGGTTGAGCGCCGACTGGAGTTCCGGCAAGGCGGCGTCGGTGGCCAGCGCGACCCGTCCGTCGGGCAGGTAGCGCACCGGCAGCGTGGCGTTCGGCTGCACGGCGGCGAGATCGGTCAGGTCGACGATCTGGCGCGCGGTGGCGGGGAAGGACCGGCCGTCCGCGGTGTCCACCTGGAGCTGGATCTCCAGCTGGGGCTGGTCGTTCACGCTCAGCCCGGTCCGCGCGACGCCGGTGACCGTGCCGATGCCGATCGGCGCGTCGCGGAACTCGCGCGGCATACCGCCGAACACCCCGCCCAGGCCGCGCATGAAGGCGAACGGCAGAGAGGTCAGCAGCAGGAACGGACCGGCCATCCAGGCGTTGAGCCAGGCGAACTCGTCGTCGCCGGTCAGCCCGCCCACCACCCAGATGGCGGTGCAGACCAGGCCGGCGAGCAGCGGGAGCAGCAGCAGGATTCTCATGGTTTTCCCTTTCGGATCAACAGGATTTCTCAGGCGGAGCCGAAGAAGTCGGTCTCGCCGATGTCGAGCGGGGTGAGCGAGCCGTCGCCGTTGGCCAGCACGAACTCGTTGCGGGTGGCGACCGCGGTGGTCCCGTCCGGGCCGACCACGGCGTGCTCGACCGGTGAATCGACCGGCAGCGAGCCGGTGACCTGCCCGGTGGCGAGCGAGACCAGGCTGAGCGTGTAGCCGGCGGTGTCGTTCACCGAGCGCTGGTGCTGCACCAGCACGTGCCCGGTGGCGGCGCCCGCGGCGGTCCCGTCGGCGATGACCAGCCGGGCGCCGGGAAAGGCGGTCTGGCTGACCTGGAGCTTGCGGCCGTCTTCCGGACCGCGGAACAGCACGCTGCCGAGGTCGCCGATGCCGACGTCTTCGAGCACGACCTGCTCCGCCGAGCTGGGCAGCAGTCCGGCTTCGGAGCCGGTCGCTTTCGGCGGGATGCCGGGCGAGGACTTCGCGGAAAGGCGTTCGCCCCACGCCGAGGCGGTTTCCTCGTCGACCGCGGCCGCCGAGGTCTGGTCGAGTTCGATCGCCTTCACCGTGCCCGCCGTGGTCAACGCGAGGATGCGGTTGTTTTCCGGATCGTGGGCGTAGGCGGCTCGTGCGGCGACGAACGCGGTGCCGAGTCCCTGCACCTCTTCGCCTTGCGCCTCAACCGATCCGTCCGCCAGATCGACGATCATCAGCCCGGCATCGGTGGCCACGTAGGCGTAGCGCTGCCCGGCGGCGAGGACCGAGGCCTCCCACACCAGCTCGTCGGAAAGCTGCGTGTCCCACAGCACCTCACCGCTCGCCGGATCGGCGGCGGCCAGCCGCACCTGGAACATGTCCCGCGCCATCAGCTGGAACATGCCCCGGCCGCCGCTCCGCTCGTACGGCAACAGCACCACGTCCCGCCCGTCCACCTCGGCGAAGGCGAGCCCCGGCTGCGCCTCGATGTCCGGCTCGGGGGAGATGAGGTAGGAACCGCCGAAGAACAGCAGGGCGAAGAGGCTCATGAAGATCACCAGCGGGGCCGGGAACAGCTTCCGGCGGCGCCGCGGTGTCGCGAAGAGCGACGGCGCCGGTGCGTACTGCGGTGGGTTCTGGTACATCGGCTTCCCCTGTTCGGTCGTGATGGGAGAAGCTTCGGCGCCGATGCGCGCCTACCGGTCCCAGGAATCGGTTCGCCGCGTAGGCTCGCCGGGTGACCACCGCTACGGCGACGCTTCCCCGCGGCCTGGTGGTCGCGCAGGCGTGGGCCGAACTGGGGGAGGCCGTCGCGCCGCTGGGCAACGGCGCGGGCCGCCCGCTGACCCGCACGGTGAAGCTGATCCTCGAACCGCTGGTGCTGCGCCCGGTGCTGAATCCCGAGTTCGCCGCGGGCCCGGTCGCCATCGCGCACGTCGACGCCCTGCGCGCCCGGATCACCGACGCCGGGCCGGTGCTGGCCGCGACGGCGAGCTGGTTCGTGGTGCTGAAGAAGGAGCGCCGCCGTTCGCGGATCACCGACGGCAATCCGCAGGACCTCTACTTCCAGCGCTGCTTCGAGCTGGCGACCGAGCACGGGCAGCCGGGCGCGGACGCCGCGCGGGTGGCGGCCGGGGTGCTCGCGGAGGTGCACGGCCAGGACGGGCCGACCGTCGGTGCGCTGCGGCGATTCCTGACCGACGCGGCCAACGCCGGGGAGCTGACCCGGCTGATCGAGACCACCTGGGCCGCGATGAGCGCGCCACCACCGGGGCAGGTGCCGGTCACCGTCGCGGAGTTCCTGGCCACCTGCGCCACCGCTCCGGACGAGACGTTGTTCGAGGCGCTGGTCGCGGGTGCGGCGGGCAGCGCGCCGGCGGCCGAACTCGACCGCCCGGGGGTCGCGCAGGCACACGGGCTGACCGACCGCGACCGGCCGGCGCGCCCCGTGCTCGGGATGAGCGCGTCGAAGACGAACCTGCCCAAGCCGTTCGACCGGTCGATACTGGAGCGGTTGTTCGCGCCGCTGACCAACGCCTTCCTGCGGGCTGGGCTCGCCGACGTCCCGGCGCTGGTGCGGCAGGAGATCGCGCGGTCGGCCGGGCCGTGGCAGCTGGCGGACGAGGTGAGCCGGGTCGTTCTGGTGCTCGGCCGGGAGGCGTCCGCGGCGCTCGCGGATCCGTCGCCCGTGGTGGCGGGCAGCGCGGCCGCGCGGTTGCGGTCGCGGTGGGAGCGCGAGGCGTACGTGCACCGGGTGCTGCGCCTGCCCTCGGCCGCGCCACCGGAACTCCACGCGGACGTGCGCGGCATCCGGGCCGCCTACCTGCGGCGGCTCTGGGTTCGGGTGCACGGCCGTGAGCTGCGGGAAGACGTGGTGCGCGCCGATGAGGTCTGGGACGTGCTTGACGGCGTGCTGCGATCGGTCATCCTTGACCAGCGCGATCGGTTGCGGGCGGTGTTGGAGCGGGAGGCCGGGGCATGAGGGTGTCGCGTGCGGGCGACCTCGTTGTCGGTGAGTGGCCGGAGCGGGCGGAGGCGGTGGCACTGCTGGAGGCGTCGGGCGCGATGCTGGCGTGGAACGTGCTGGCCGACGGCGAGCTGCCCGCCGCGCGGGTGCACGACCCCGACCTGGCCTCGGAATGGCTGTGGGAGATCTACGGCCGGGCCACCGACGGCATTCTCGGCGGGGCCGACGAGGTGAGCGTGCCCGCCGACGGCGACTGGCGGGTGCGCGCGGCGTGCCGGGTGGTCGCGCAGCTGAACTGGGCGGAGGCGTGGTGGCCCGCGTCGGCGGTGGCCGGGGTGCCCGCGCTGGACCCCGGCACGCTGCGGGCCGAGCGGGTGATCAATCTGTCCATTGTGGAGCATCTGCTGGACGACCTGGACGCGGTGACCGGTGCGCTGGCGTCACTGCCGCCGGGGGTGCACCCGGAACTGGCCGAGCGGCTCGCCGTGCTCGCCGAGAACTACGGCGTGGTGCTGCCCGCCGGGGTGGCGCCGAGCCGGGACGGCTACGCGCTCGCGGCGGGCGGGGCCGTGGGTGCCGGTGGCACCACCGTGTTCACCGGAACCTCCATTGTGGACTGGACGATGGTGCCGCACGGTGCGGTGGACGCGGGCGCGCCCGCGGAGTGGGCCGTGGTGCGGCGGCAGGGGATGACCGCGCTGGAGGTCTCGGTCCCGCCGGGGCCGCGCCCGGTGGCACGGCTGATCGCCCGGTTCGGCGACACCGAGGTGATCCTGGACGAGGTCGACGACCTGGGCAGGCTGACCGGTTCGGCGCCGGTGCCGCCCACCGTGCTGATGCTGCCGCCGGACCGGCGGGTGGTGTCCGTGCACGCGCCGGGCTTCGCCGCGCCCGCGGCGCTCGATCCCGGGGCCGCGGCGCGGCAGGCGGAGATCATCGCCTACGCGTTGTCCCGCGTCGGTTCCGCCGCCGCGACGCTCACCGAGCGGACCGCGGGGTGAGGGACCGGCACGAAGAAGGTGTGCGCCTGGCGGCCGATGGCGACTTCGCCGGGGCGCGGGCGGTGCGGGAAGAGGTGGTCGCGGCCGCGTCGGGCGCCGAGCGGGCGCAGGCGCTGCTGAACCTCGCGCACGTGGTCGACCTGGCCGGGGAGCGGGAACGCGCGGTGGAGTTGATGACCGAGGCGCTGCCGCCGGCGGACGGGCCGTTGCGGGCGCTGGTGATCGCTTCCCGGGCGGATCTGCTGCCGTCGCTGGACCGGTGGGACGAGGCGTGGCGGGACGTCGAGGCGGCGCTGACCGAAGCCCCGGACCACGTGGCGTTGCACAACAGCAGGCTGGGCTTGCTGATGATGGTCGGACAGCTCGACGAGGCGGTGGACGAGGCCGCGATCGCGATCGACCTGGCCGCCCAGCACGAGCCGGCCTACCTCGAGCACCTGCACGCCTGCCTGGCCCAGACGCTGCTGGGCCGGGCGTGGCTGCACCACGCGGAAACGCGGTTGCCCGAGGCGCTGGCGGATCTCGACCGGACGGCCGCACTCGGCATGGAACCGCTGACCGGCACCATCGCCGCCATGCGCGCGCGGGTGCTCGCCACCGGCGGGCAGTACGCGGAAGCGGCCGTGGCCGCGCGGGAGGCGTTGGCGCACACGCTGGAACCGTCGATGGTCGCGTCGGTGCACGCGACGCTGGCGGAGGTCAGCAGCGGCACCGGGGATCTGGCGGAGGCCACCGAACAGCTGGCGCTGTCGAGGGAGTTGTCCGCCGCGATCGGTGATGCCGGAAGCGAGGCGATCGCGCTGCTCAGCTCGGCTCGGCTGGCGTACCTGGCTTCGGACGTCGAACGGGCGACGGCGTTGTACGACGAGGCCGAAGCGCTTGTCACCGACGACCCGCGGCGGCTCGCGGTGTGCCTGCACGGCCGGGCGGCACTGGCCGTGCTCACCGGCCAGGCGCACGAGGCACTGGGACTGACCGATCGGGCGCTCGCGTTGCTCGGCCCGGCGACTCCGCTGGAACTCATCGCGGTGCACCAGGTTCGTGGCTCGGCGTTCGAGGCGCTGGGTGATTTCGCCGCCGCCGAAGCGTGCTACGCCGAGGCCGCCGACGGTTGCGACGCGGCCGGGTTGTGGCACGTGTCGCTGGGCATGGCGTGGTGGCGCACGGACGCGCTCGTGCGCCGGGCCGCGGCGGTGACCGGCGACGAGCGGCGGGCGATCAGCCTGCGGGCGCTGGATCTCGGCCTGCCCGCCGCGCTGGCGGCGGAGGCCGTGCGGCAGCGCTTCCCGCACGGGCCGCTGCGGGAACGGTGGGTCGCGCTGGCTTCAGCTCCCGCCACGCGTTCGGCGTTGCTGGCGATTCGCGCGGTCGAGGACTCGGCGCTGGCAGTGGAGTACATCGACCACCTCGCGGGCGCGGTTTCCCTGGACAGCCCGGCCGCGGTGGCCCGTGACGAGCTGACTTCGTTCCCGCTGCCGCCCGCCGGTGACTTCGAACTGCCACCGCGGGTGCGCGCCGATCCGGCGGTACCGTCTACTTTGGACGGCTGGATCGACGTCGCCGAGCAGCGGTACGGTTTCGGCGTGCGCTCGGCTTCGGTGGTGCGGTCCTGGTGAGGGTCCAGCTGAAACTGGTCGACGCGGGCGACCTGTACTACTCGTGGCGGTGGGAGCACCAGCCGGACGAGCCGCGCGTGATCGTGGTGCCGCGGGAACTCGTGCAGGACGCGCTGGACGAGTGGGCGGCGGCCGTGCCGTCGCCGCTGCCTGGCGAGAACGCCGGGCAGGCGCTGCGGCGGTCGCTCACCCACGGCCCGCTGGCCGACCGCGATCGGGAGATCGCGCTGTCCACCCGGATGGCCGGGGCGCTGTTCCCGCAGCGACTGGCCGCCGAGCTGAACGCGTTGCTGGAGCAGGGAATCCGGCCGCACCTGCGGGTCCAGCCGTCACCGTCGACGGCGCTGGTGCCGTGGGAGGCGCTGCGCGTCGACGAAGGTGAGCGCACGGTGCACTGCACCGACGTGTCCGTGCTGGCACCCGCGACGGTGGGCAACGCCACCGGTCGCCGGGTGCCCGCGTTCGATCCACAAGGGACGGTCGTCGGCGTGCTGGACCCGAGGGTGCCGGGGTTCGCGGACTCCTCCGCGCTCGGCTCGGTGCTCGGCGAGGTGCCCCCGGAACTGGCGGCGCTGGCCACCGGCGGCGTGCGCCGGGACGACGCCGATCGGGAGTACCTGGAGGAAGCGCTGGCCACCGCGTCGCGGTTCCTGTACGTCGGTCACGTGACCACGGGGGAGCACGGCCTGGACGCGCGGCTGCACCTGTCGTGCACCGCGGCGGCGGCCGGGCGGGCGGAGCCGATCGGCGCGCACCGGCCGCTGACCGCCGCGGACATCGCGCTGGGGCACCGGCCCGGTCCCGCGCGGCCGTGGCGGATTCCCGCGCGCGTGGCGCTGGTGGCGTGCGAAAGCGGTGGGGAGGTCCGGTTCGCCGAGCCGTCCGGCCTGGTGGCGGCGATGGTCCGCGGCGGGGCCGAGCACGTGACCGCCACGCGGTGGATGCTGCCCACCGACGAAGGCCTGCGGCGGCTGGTGCCGGACTTCCCGTCCGAGCCCGTGCTCGGCCCGGCGGTACTGGCCGTCGACGCCGCGCACCGCTCCCCGGATCCGGTGCGCGCACTGAACGACTGGCAACGCGACGCGGCAACCCTGTGGGAGACAACGGGCGAGGCGATCTACTCGCCGTTGGTGTGGGCGGCGTTCAGTACTACCTGGGCCCCACCTGTCGACGGCAGGTGAGCACGGGCTGAAAGAACCCACTCCGCTCCGGCGCGTGCCATCTGGATGTGCTGCAGGTCGTAGTCGTCGGCGAGCTGGTCGTAGAACCGGCGAGCGCCCGAATCCGCCATCGGACCAGGGTAGTGCTTGACATCATAGGCCGATGGACAGTGAGCAGGACGAGGCGCGGGCCCGCGCCCTCACCCACTGGCAGAGCCTGATGACGAACTGGAACCGCCGCGCCAGGCGCAACCGGCGCATGTCGAAGCTGCTGATGTACAGCTGCGTGATCCTGCCCATCGGCACCACCGCACTGGCCGGGGTGCCCGAGGTGCCGCGGTGGTGGATCGTCGTGGCGAGCGCGGGGGCGGCGCTGGCCGCCGGGCTGATGGCGGCCACCCGGTCCTACGCGCAGTGGCCGCTCGCCCGCGAGATCCAGACCCGGCTGCACGGCGAGCGCTTCCTCTTCGAACAGGGCGCCGGGGTCTACGAGGAGCTGCCCGAAGCCGAGCGGACGCGGTTGTTCTCCGTGCGCATGGTGGAAATCGGTGCCACCGGTCACAGTGCGTGGGCCGGGCACGTCTCGGAAGCGGTCACCGACGTGCTCACGATCGAGCGACCCGCCGCCAGCTCATCTTGATTCATTCCAGAAAATGCGCAAGACTGCGCCCGTGCCCACGATCATGGACTTCGAGCGCATGCTGCGCGAAGTCGAACTGCGGGTGACGCGTCCCCGGCTGGCGGTGCTGGCCGCGGTGCACGGGCACCCGCACGCCGACACCGACACGATCATCGGTGCCGTGCGCGCGGACCTTGGCGGGGTCTCCCACCAGGCCGTCTACGACGTGCTGCGCGCGCTCACCACGGCGCGCCTGCTGCGGCGCATCGAGCCACCCGGCTCGGTGGCGCGTTACGAGGCCAGGGTCGGGGACAACCACCACCACGCCGTGTGCCGGTCGTGCGGGGCCATCGCCGACGTCGACTGCGCGGTCGGCCACGCACCCTGCCTGACGGCGTCCGACGACCACGGTTTCACCATCGACGAGGCCGAGGTCATCTACTGGGGCACCTGCCCCGCCTGCTCCACCTCGCTCAAGCCGTGAGCACCCTCCTCCGATCCCGAAAGGACATTTGTGTCTGACACCCCCGACGCCGTTGTTGGCGAGATGAACGTGGAGAGCGCGGGCGGTTGCCCGGTCTCGGCCGGGCGCTTCAAGCACCCCACCGAGGGTGGCACCAACCAGGAATGGTGGCCGAACCAGCTCAACCTGAAGATCCTGCGCAAGCACTCCGCCGTGGCCAACCCGATGGACGAGGAGTTCGACTACGCGAAGGCCTTCGCCACGGTCGACCTCGACGCGCTGGCCAAGGACGTGGACGAGGTGCTGACCACCTCGCAGGAGTGGTGGCCCGCCGACTTCGGCCACTACGGCCCGCTGATGATCCGCATGGCGTGGCACAGCGCGGGCACCTACCGCATCAGCGACGGCCGCGGCGGCGCCGGCGCGGGCATGCAGCGCTTCGCGCCGCTGAACAGCTGGCCGGACAACGGCAACCTGGACAAGGCGCGCCGGCTGCTGTGGCCGGTGAAGAAGAAGTACGGCAAGGCCATCTCGTGGGCCGACCTGATGATCTTCACCGGCAACCGCGCGCTGGAGACCATGGGCTTCAAGACCTTCGGCTTCGCCGGTGGCCGCGCCGACGTGTGGGAGCCGGACGAGGACGTGTACTGGGGCCCGGAGCGCACCTGGCTCGGCGACGAGCGCTACAGCGGTGACCGCCAGCTGGAGAACCCGCTCGCCGCGGTCCAGATGGGCCTGATCTACGTCAATCCCGAGGGCCCGAACGGCAACCCGGACCCGCTGGCCGCGGCCCGCGACATCCGCGAGACCTTCGGCCGGATGGCGATGAACGACGAGGAGACCGTCGCGCTGATCGCCGGTGGCCACACCTTCGGCAAGACCCACGGTGCGGCCGACCCCGACCAGTACGTCGGCCCGGAGCCCGAGGGCGCCCCGCTCGAGGAGCAGGGCCTCGGCTGGAAGAACACCTTCGGCAGCGGCAAGGGCCGGGACGCGATCACCAGCGGCCTGGAGGTCACCTGGACCCCCACCCCGACCAAGTGGAGCAACTGGTTCTTCCACAACCTGTTCACCTACGAGTGGGAGCTGACCAAGAGCCCCGCCGGGGCGAACCAGTGGAAGCCGAAGAACAACGCCGCCGCCGGCACCGTGCCGGACCCGGAGACCGGTGCGCTCGACCGCGCGCCGAGCATGCTCACCACCGACCTCGCGCTGCGGTTCGACCCGGTGTACGAGCAGATCTCGCGGCGGTTCTACGAGAACCCGCAGGAGTTCGCGGACGCCTTCGCCCGCGCCTGGTTCAAGCTCACCCACCGCGACATGGGCCCGATCCAGCGCTACCTCGGCCCGCTGGTGCCGCGGGAGGAGCTGATCTGGCAGGACCGCGTGCCCGCCGTGGACCACGAGCTGGTCGACGACGCGGACATCGCGGACCTCAAGGCGAAGATCCTCGACTCGGGGCTTTCGGTCGCCCAGCTCGTCACGACCGCGTGGGCGTCGGCTTCGACGTTCCGCGCCAGTGACAAGCGCGGTGGCGCGAACGGCGCCCGCATCCGCCTCGAGCCGCAGCGCGGCTGGGAGGTCAACGAGCCGGACAGCCTGGCACAGGTGCTGAAGGGGCTGGAGGCCATCCAGACTTCCTTCAACAGCGGTGCCAAGAAGGTGTCCCTGGCCGACCTGATCGTGCTGGGCGGGGTCGCCGCCGTCGAGAAGGCCGCCAAGGACGCGGGCATCGAGCTGAAGGTGCCGTTCACGCCGGGCCGCACCGACGCTTCGGCGGAGCAGACCGACGCCGACTCGTTCGCCGCGATGGAGCCGACGGCCGACGGGTTCCGCAACTACCGCGGCAAGGGCAACCGCCTGCCGTCGGAGTACCTGCTGGTCGACCGCGCGAACCTGCTGAACCTGAGCGCGCCGGAGATGACCGTGCTGGTCGGTGGCCTGCGCGTGCTGGGCGCCAACTACCAGCAGTCCGAGCAGGGCGTGTTCACCTCGGCTCCGGGCACGCTGACCAACGACTTCTTCGTGAACCTGCTCGACCTGGGCACGGAGTGGAAGTCCACTTCGGAGGACGGCGAGGCCTTCGAAGGCCGCGACCGCGCCACCGGTGAGGTCAAGTGGACCGGTAGCCGCGTCGACCTGCTCTTCGGCTCGAACTCCGAGCTGCGGGCCCTCGCCGAGGTCTACGCCAGCGACGACGCGAAGGAGAAGTTCGCCCGCGACTTCGCCGCCGCGTGGACCAAGGTGATGGACGCGGACCGGTACGACCTGGTCTGATCCAGCCGCGAAAAACCAGGCCGGGGGCCCAGCGCCCGGCCTGGTTTTTTGTCGTCAAGGCAAGATGAAAGTGCGGTGCAAGTGCGCGTGGGCACCATCGCGGAATGGATGGATACCAGGTAGATCCGGAAAAGCTGCAGGGGGCGGCCGACGCGATCGGGCGCGGCTCCGAGCACCTCGGCTCGATGGCCGAGTACTGCGCGTCGCTGAGTTCCTCGGCGGACGGAGCCGAATTCGGGGAACTGCTCGCGAAGTTCCGCGAGGGGTACGACGCCGCCGCCGAAACCCAGGTCACCGTGCTGAAGGACATGCAGGAGAAGCTCGGTCTCACCCGGGACGCGCTCGAGACCACCAAAGCGGCCTACGAGACCACCGACAGCACGTTCGGCACCAGCATCGGCGACTTCCTCGGGGAGATCAACAGCCCGGTCGGGACGGAGGTCGTGCGATGACCGGCTTCCAGGACACCGTCGACGTGCCCGCGCTGCTGGTGGCACCGGCGGACCACGGCGAGGAGATGACCGCGAAGGTCGACCAGATCGGCGGCCTGCTCGGTCCGATCGACGACGTGTGGCAGTGGTTCTTCGGCTGGAGCCTGCTCGAATCCCTCTTTGTGCCGTTGAGCGGGAACTGGGGGCAGCTCAGGTCGTATTCCGAAGGGTGGACGGCGCTCGGGGACGCGGCGGAAGGCGTCTCGACGAACCTCTCCGGGGTCACCGCCGAGCTGAACCAGAGCTGGCGTGGGGAAGCGGCGGACTCCTTCACCGCCTACATGGGACAGTGGAACGGTTCGCTGGCGAACGAGAAGGACATGTGCGACCGGATGTCCTCCTACATCGGGGATCTCGCGGACAACGCGGAAGCCTCGTTCGACATCATCCTCTCCACGATCAACCTGTGCATCGACATCGTGCTGTTCGCGCTGAAGATCGCGAACCTGGCCAAGGCGCTGAAGAAGGCGGGCGAGGCGCTGCTGAAGGCCAAGCAGGCGATGAAGGTGGTCAAGGAACTCCTGTCGATGATCGAGACCGTGATCGCCTACGTCGAGGCGATCGCGAACGGCATCAAGGAGGCCAACGACAACCAGTCCGCGCCGAGCGGCTACGTGGCGACCCCGGCCGCTCCCGGTGACGGATTCGGAGCCGGGAAATGACCCGGCGGGAGGTGGAACTGGCGGCGCAACGCGTCCGGGAGGCGAGTGCGAGGCTGACCGCCACGCTGGTGGAAACCAGGCGAGACCTCGAAACGGCCAAAGCCGAACTCGAGCGGGAGAAGGCGGAGGCCAAGGCAGACGATCGATTCGCCGAGCGGGCCCGGTCCGGTCGGGCAGGTCGCGACATGCAGCGCATCCAGGAACTGGTGGACCGCGGCAGGCTCGGCTGGGACGACGTGCTGCTCGGCCGCGGTGAGGAATGGATGACCAACGCGGTCCGGCGCTCGATGGGCCAGCTCAAGAACGCGATCGAACGAGGCGGGCTCGACGAGGCCGACGCGTGGGCGACCCGCGCGGACGACGACGAGTACTTCGACGACCCGCTGGGGGCTTCCAGCGCGGGTTGAGGGTTCACCGGTCGATTTCCCCGCGTTGTCGCGGCAAAGTTTCCGGGTCTGGTTCAACGAAACACTTGAACCATGGAATTCGGAAACCACGGAACGAGCCGGTGGTGGACGCTGCTCGTGGTCAGCGCGGCGCAGCTGCTGGTCGTGCTCGACGGCACGATCGTGAACATCGCGCTGCCATCGGCCCAGCAGGCGCTCGGCCTCACCGACGCCAACCGGCACTGGGCGATCACCGCCTACGCACTGGCCTTCGGCGGACTGCTGCTGATCGGCGGCCGGATCAGCGGCGCGCTCGGGCACCGCCGCGCCTTCCTGATCGGCCTGCTCGGGTTCGCCGCCGCGTCGGCGCTGGGCGGGGCGGCGACGGAGTCGCTGATGTTGTTCGCCGCGCGGGCGTCGCAGGGCGTGTTCGCCGCGTTGCTCGCACCCGCCGGTTTGTCCTTGCTGGCCACCACTTTCACCGAAGCGCGGGAACGCGGCCGCGCGTTCGGGGTGTTCGCGGCGGTGGGCGCGGCCGGTTCGGCGGTCGGGCTGATCGCCGGTGGGGTGCTGACCGAGTACGCGAGCTGGCGGTGGTGCCTCTACATCAACGTTCCGGTCGCGCTGGCCGCCGCGCTCGCCGTGCGGTTCGTGCCGCGGGACCGGCCGGTCGGCGCGCGGGGACGGCTGGACGTGCCGGGTGCGGTGCTCAGCGTCGCGGGGTTCGCCGCGCTGGTGTACGCGTTCACCGAGGCCGAACCGCGCGGCTGGGGCTCGCCGGTGGTGGTGGCACTGCTGGCCGTCGGAGTGCTGCTGCTGGCTGCCTTCGTGGTGGTCGAATGCCGTGCACCACAACCACTTCTGCCGTTGCGCGTGCTGGCGCACCACGCCCGCGCCGGCGCCTTTCTCGCGATCACCCTGATGTTCGTCGCGATGTTCGGCTTCTACCTGTTCATGAGCTACTACACGCAGACCGTGCTCCACTATTCGCCGGTGCGGGCCGGACTGGCGTTGATCATCAACGCGGTGGCGGCACTGGCCGGGGCGACGCTCATCGCCGGGCGGTTGCACGGCCGGGTCGCGCCCGCCGCGCTCATCGTGCCGGGACTGCTCGCGGCCGCCGCCGGGATGTTCGTGCTGACCTGGCTGGACGATCCCAGCACGGGCCTGGTGCCCGCGCTGCTGCTCACCGGACTCGGCCTCGGCTGCGTGCTGCCGCCGACGGCGAGCCTGGCCACCGCGGGCATGCGCGGCCACGACATCGGCGCCGCGTCGGCCGCCTACAACGCGGCGCAGCAGCTCGGTGCCGCGCTCGGTGTGGGCCTGCTCAACACCATCGCCGGCGCCGCCACCACCTCCCGGACACCGGACGCGCTGGTGCACGGCTACACCACCGCGCTGACCGTCGCGCTGGGCATCCTGCTGGCGGCCGCCTGCGCCGCCGGACCACTGATCACCGTCCACACGCGACGGTCGACCACGGAAGGAAAAGCATGACCACCATGGTCGACGGTTACGTCCCGGTCATCGATCTGTCGTCGGGCACCCGCGAGGAACTGGCTTCCGCCATCGGCGGCGCGTGCGCCACTTCGGGCTTCTACGTCATCGTGGGGCACGGAATACCGCGCGAGCTGGTCGCGCGGATGTACGCGGTGACCACGGAGTTCTTCACCCTGCCGGTCGAGGAGAAGGACCGGGCGGGCGGGTTCCGGCGCTCCGGCGGCACCACCGCGCAGAGCCTGGACCAGCAGTCCCCGCCGGATCTGTGCGAGTCGTTCGGCGCCCACGTCACCGCACTCGCCGACGGCTGGCCGGACGCACCGGCGGCGTTCCGGGAAACCTGGCTCGAATACCTGACCGCGGTCGAATCGCTGGCCCACGACCTCCTGCGCCTGTCCGCGCGTGCGCTCGGGTCGGCGGAGGACTTCTACGACGACAAGTTCGACCGTCACACGTCCTCGCTCGTGGCCAACTTCTACTACCCGCAACACGGTGCGCCCTTGCCGGGGCAGTTGCGCCGTGGCGCGCACACCGACTTCGGCGGGCTGACCGTGCTGTACCAGGAGGACGACCTGAGCGGCCTCCAGGTACGGCACGGCGAGAACGAGTGGCGGGACGTCCGCGCCATTCCGGGCAGTTTTGTGGTCAACATCGGCGATCTGCTGGCGCGGTGGACCGGCGGGCGCTGGGTGTCGACCCTGCACCGGGTGGTCAACCCGGCTCCCGGTGACACCTCCTCCCGCCTGTCCGTCCCGTTCTTCTACCAGCCCAACCACGACGCGGTGGTCGATTCGGTCGTGGCGGGGGAGTGGATCGCGACGAAGATGCGGAAGCTGTTCGCACCGCGGTGAGGCGTTGTCATGGCGGCGAAACTGTCGGGGTGCCGTCCTAGTGTCGCCGCCATGACAGCGCATACGGTGCACGACCCACGCCCGCTCTTCGCCCAAGCTCTGGAGCAGACCGCCCGGCAGATCGCCGCCGTACGCCCCGGTGAGCTGGGCAACCGCACGCCCTGTGCCGACTACGACGTCCGCGCACTGCTCGGGCACCTGATCGCGGTGCTGCACAAGCTGGTCCGCGTCAGTGCCGTGGAGACGCGCGCGACCTCCCCGACGTGGTCGACGGCATCGCCGACGACGGCTGGGGGAGCGCGTTCAGCGAGGCACGCGGCGAGGTGGAGCGGGCGTGGGCCGATCCCGCGATGCTCGATCGCCTGGTCACCCTGCCGTGGGCCACCATGCCCGGCCGGGCGGCACTGGACGCCTACACCCACGAATTCACCGCTCATTCCTGGGATCTCGCGCACGCCACCGGGCGGCTCGACGATCTCGAACCCGACCTCGCCGTCCAGGCGCTCGAAGCGTTCACGAAGTTCGCGCCGCCCGAGGAACGCAGTGAGCAGGGTCCGTTCGGGCCGATCGTGCAGGTGTCCGAAAACGCCGACGTGTACACCCGGCTGGCCGCCTACCTGGGTCGCCAACCGTAGCGGCCGTCAATGAGCGGGCACCGACACGCAGACCATGGTGGTGTCCTCAATGGCCTCGACAATTCCGGGCGCCTGCTCGGGAACGTGCACGAAGTCGCCCGCGCGCACCGTCACGGCGTCGTTCCCGGCGCCCACTCGCAGCGCTCCGCTGAGCACCACCCAGATCTCCGCGTAGGGAGCGGGCAACTCGGCGCGTGCTCCGGCGTGGAGAAAGGAGGTGTAGGCACTCATCGACTCTCCGGCTTCCTTGCCGAGGGCGGGAGCGATGAGGATCCGGTCGCCGAACCGGAGGGCGTCGTCGCCGATCGTCGAGCTGAATCGGCGTGGTCGCGAGGGCGTGCCTGCCATGGCGGACCTCTTCCGGCGTGGTGGTCAGGCGTCGAGTTCGAGCGCGGCGGTGGCGTGCACGGGCGGTGCTTCGAGCCCGAGCTGCCGGGCGATTTCCGGGATCTCGGGGTCCGCGAGAAATCCCTCGTAGTCCTCGGCGTCCCAGTCGAAGACGGACCACGCCCGGTGCGGGTCCTCGGGATCGAAGTAGACCCGGGCACTCCGGCAGCCGTGCTGCCGCCGCTTCTCCGCGCCGATTGTCCTGAAGATCTCCAGGAATCGATCGGGGTCGCTGGCCCTGGCGATGGTGACGATCACGCCCCTGACGGTAGAACCTTCACTTTGGTCGAGGTCAAGGGGAACTTCACGGTCGGAGTTTCGCGTCGCGGAGCAGGCCGGGTGCCAGGCGGCGGTGCACAGCGGACAGCGGTGGCCAGACCAGGTATCCGATCCGGCGGTCGTAGCGCAGGTAGGTGCTCAGGGTGAGCCGGTCGTCGGCGGCTGTGACCAGCAGGTTCGCCGTCAGGAACCACGACGTGGTCTCCAGCCGGATCCAGTCGTCGCCGCGCTCGGCGATCCGCCAGCCCGCCACGGTTTCCGCGGACGGCCCGCGGCTGAGGCGCAGTCCGAGCAACCCGCGCCAGATCAGGCGGGCGCCCGGACCGGGGACGTCGCCGAAGAGGGCTCTGGCCCACTGCTCGGGCGTGGCGGTCTCGTTGATGGGACGGCTGAACGTGTCGGTGTAGTGGGCGCCGGGTAGCACGGTTTCCATACCTGCTCCGTTCTATACGATGGCGTACAAGATGCAGGCTAGCCCGTTTTATACGGGTGCGTATATCTGTCGGGAAGTGAGGTGGGACACGTCGTGGGCGCTGCGCGCACGCCGCGGGACCGGTGGATCGAAGAGGGCTTGCGGGTGCTCGCGGCCGACGGTGTGGACGCCGTTCGGGTCGAGGTGCTGGCGAAACGGCTCGGTGTCACCAAGGGCGGTTTCTACGGTTACTTCACCGACCGCGACGCCCTGCTCGAGGCGATGCTGGACACCTGGGAACGGGAGAGCACGGACGAGGTGCTCGAACGGATCGAGCGCGAGGGCGGGGACCCGAAGGTGAAGGCCCACCGGGCCGGGGTGCTCACCTTCTCCAGCGATCGGCTGCTGCCCATCGATCTCGCCGTGCGGAACTGGGCACGCCGCGCCCCGGCGGTCGCGGACCGGCTGCGGCGCGTGGACAACCGGCGCATGGACCTGCTGCGGGAAATGATCGGCACCTTCTGCGACGATCCGGACGAGGTGGAAGCGCGGAGCACGCTGGCCTTCTGCGTGGCGATCGGGGAGCACTTCCTGGTCGCCGACCATCAGGGCCGCACCCGCGCCGAAGTACTGAAGCGAGCCGCCGCCCTGCTCCTGAACCGCTGACCCGGCTCAGCGGCCGCCGGGGTCTTCCGGGTACCACCACGGATCGTGCGGGTTGTACCGCATTCAGTAACCGAACGGGGGCTTGGGGATTTCGAAGGTGGGGATGCGCGGGACGAGTGAAGCCGGTGGCGGGCCCGGTTTGCCGGAGACCACGCGCAGGACGGCGGTGCCGTCGCGCACCGAAGCGAGTTGCAGTGCGACCACACCGTCCGTCGGCGACGGGGCTTCGCGCGGAGCCGTGCTGCACGAGGAACCGCCGCCGTTTTCGTAGAAGGTCGAAACGCAGTTCGTCGACAGGCTCCCGGAACTCGTGCCCTCGCCCTGGGTTTCGAAGCGGATGCCGTTGTCTTCCACGGCCCGCACCACGAGCTTGCTGATCCCGGCCGTGCCGCCCAGCGCGATCTCGGCGGGTCCGGACACCAGCACCTCGCAGGTGCCGTCGGCGCAGGCCGCGTAGTCGCGGCCGTCGGCGGCCGTCACCTCGGCGGACTCCGGCGCGGAAACAGGAGCCTCCGAGACGGGAGCCGGGTCCGCACCACAACCGGCGACGAGCAACAGGCCCAGCGGCCACCACCTTCGCATGCCACCGAGGGTAGGAAATCCGGCGCCCGCGACGGCGAAAACGGCAGCTTGCGGTCAATCCGCACAAGCCCCGAGCCGGTCAGTCCCAGTCGACCGGCAGCACGGTCGGACCGCGGGTGGCCAGCCCGTCCTTCCACTCCACGTCCGCATCGGCGAACCGCAGTCCCGGCAGCCGCCGCAGCAGGGTTTCCAGCGCCACCTGGAGTTCCATGCGGGCCAGCGGCGCGCCGAGGCAGTGGTGGGCGCCGTGCCCGAACCCGACGTGCGAGGTCTCGTCGCGGGACAGGTCGAGCCGGTCCGGCTCGGTGAACTTCGACTCGTCGCGGTTGGCCGAGGCCAGCGCGGGCAGCACCGGCTCCCCGGCGCGCACCAGCACCCCGCCGAGTTCGATGTCCTCCAGTGCGTACCGGGCGATGCCGGCGCCGATGCCGAGCGGCACGTACCGCATCAGCTCCTCGACCGCCTGCGGCACCCGCCCGAGATCGGCGCGCAGCCGCGCCAGCTCGTCGGGATGGGTCAGCAGCACGTAGACGAAGTTGGGGATCTGCGACGCCGTGGTCTCGTGCCCGGCCACCAGCAGCGCCTGCGCCAGCGACAGCAGTTCCTCTTCGGACAGTCGATCGTCGTTGTCCCGCGCCAGGGTCATCGCGCCGAGCAGGTCGTCGGTCGGCCGCTCCCGGCGCTGCGCGATCAGCCCGGCCATGTACTCCCGCATCCGCTCCACGTACTCGGCCACCTGCTCCGGCGGGAACTTCGTGGTGGACAGGAAGGCGTCGGACCACAGGCGGAAGTCGGCCCGGTCCTCGTACGGCACGCCGAGCAGTTCGCAGATGACCGTGATCGGCAGCGGCAGCGCGAAATCGGCGACCAGATCGCCGGGTGAGCCCTTGGCCAGCATCGCGTCGACCAGTCCGCCGGCGATCTCCTGCGCGCGCGGGCGCAGGCGTTCCACGCTGCGCACGGTGAACGCCTTGGTGACCAGCCGCCGCAGCCTGCTGTGGTCCGGCGGGTCCATGCTGAGGATGTTGCCGGGCGGGGGAAGGTGGGCGCGCATGCGCGGTTCGTCGCGGCCGACGCTCGCCGCGCGGCTGAACCGCGGGTCGCCGAGCACCACCTTGACGTCCTCGTACCGCGTCGCCAGCCACGCCGGTTCGCCGTAGGGGAGCCGGACCCGGCTCAACGGTTCTTCCTGGCGCAGCGTGCGGAACAGCGGTTCGGTCTCGAGCCGTTCGGGCTCGCTGAAGGGGTAGGACCGCACTTCCGAAACGTTTCTGGTGGCCATCACCCGGCTCCTCTCCGTACCGGTCACATCCTAACCATTAAGTCAGTCGCTTGCTTGAGATGTGACGTCGGTCGGTTTACCGACCAGTTCGGTCGGTAACTCGGTACGGTGATCACCATGGCCCGACCCTTCCGGCAGCAGGCGGACGCGGAGATCCTCGATCGCGCCTCCGCCCTGTTCGCCCAGCACGGGTTCGCCCAGACCTCGCTGAAGGCCGTGGCGGACGCGGTCGGCCTGTCCAAAGCCGGACTGCTGCACCACTTCCCGAACAAGGAAGCGCTCTACACCGCGGCGCACGATGTCGCCCGCGAGCAGGGCAGGCGCGTGGTCGACCGGCTGGCGGCGCTGCCGCCGGGCCGGGAGCGCGACCTGCGCGCACTCGAACTGCTCACCGACATCGCGCTGGACCGGCCGGGGCTGGTGGCCCTGGCCTTCCGCACGGTGACCTCGCCGGACGCGGAGTCCGCGCTCGACGCGGAAGACATGTTCGTCTCGCAGATCTTCGCCGTCGACACCGCCGTCGACACGGTGGCCGCCGACCCGCCGGAGCGGGTCGTGCGGGTCATCGGCGCGCTCAGCGCGCTGGCTGTGCTCACCCTGGCCGCCAACGAGCACGGTGAGAAAACCGCGTGGCGGCCACTGATCATCGCGACCTGTGCGGACGCGCTCGGCCACCGAAGCCCGTCGCCCGCCACTTCCCGTCACGACCAGGTGGAGGCCTGATTCCCGATGGCACGTCTGTTGTACCGGCTCGGCTTGGCCGCCCAGCGGCGCCGGCTGGCCGTGGTCCTGATCTGGCTCGTCGTACTGGTCGGCGCCGGGGTCGGGGCACTGACCCTGTCCGGCACCACCACCAACAACTTCTCCATTCCCGGCCAGGAATCCACCACGGCGCTGGAAAAGATCAAGAGCGCCGGGGGCGGTGGCGCCTCCGCGCAGGTGGTGATCAAGGCCCCCGAGGGGCAGAAGCTGACCACGCCGGAGAACGCGCAGGTGGTCGGCGGCCTGGTGGCGAAGCTGAACACGCTGCCGGGCGCGGTCGGCGCCAGCAACCCGCTGGACCCGGCGGCTCCCGCGGTCAACCCGGACCAGGACACCGCCTACAGCACGGTGAGCTACTCCGCGCCGCCGGGCGGGGTGAGCACCGCCGACCAGGACGCCCTGTTCGCCGCGGTCGACCAGGCACGGGCCGGTGGCTTCACCGCCGAGGTGAAGGGTGAGGCCACCATGGCCGCGCCGCACATCGGCGGCGCCACCGAGGCCATCGGCGTGGTGCTGGCGCTGGTGATCCTCGCGCTGACCTACGGCTCGCTGGTGGCGGCCGGGATGAACCTGCTGACCGCGGCGGTCGGCGTGGGCATCGGCGTGCTGGGCATCACCATCGCCACCGGGTTCATGGATCTGCAGTCGACCACCTCGGCGCTGGCCGGCATGCTCGGCCTGGCCGTCGGCATCGACTACGCCTTGTTCATCATCAACCGCTATCGACATGAACTGCGCGAGGGCAAGGACGTGCCCACCGCGATCGGTACCGCGGTCGGCACGGCCGGTTCGGCGGTGCTGACCGCGGGCATCACGGTGATCATCGCGCTGCTCGGGCTGATCGTGGTCGGCATCCCGTTCCTGACCCAGATGGGTGTGGCCGCGGCCGCCACCATCGTGGTCGCGGTGCTGGTCGCGCTGACCCTGGTGCCCGCGGTGCTCGGTTTCCTCGGCAAGCGCGCGCTGCCGCGCAAGCAGCGCGAAGCCCCCGCCGAGGCGGAGGCCGAGAGCAAGTTCTACGGCGGCTGGATCGGCACCGTCACCAAGCGCCGGGTTTCGGTGCTGCTGCTGGCGATCATCGGCCTCGGCGCGATCGCGCTGCCGGTCACCCAGATGCGCACCACGCTGGTGCAGATCCCGCCTGCCGAGAGCACGCAGGAGCGGGCCGAGGCGCTGCTCACCGACGCGTTCGGGGCCGGGGTCAACGGGCCGCTGATCGTGTTGTTCGAAGGCCCCCAGGCGAGTCAGCAGGCCATGCGGGCGGTCGGCCCGATCGACGCGATCGGTGACACCGCGATGGTGGTGCCGCCGAAGCCGGGGCCCCCGGGCATGCCCGCCATGCTCACGGTGATCCCGGAATCCGGGCCCACCAGTGAGGACACCGAGCACCTGGTCTCCGATCTGCGCGACTACCTGGCCGGTCTGGACGGGGTCGACGCCTCGGTCACCGGCGCCACCGCGGTGAGCGTGGATGTCGCGGTCTCGCTCGACGAGGCGCTGCCGATCTACCTGGTGATCGTGGTCGGCCTGGCCCTGCTCCTGCTGATCCTGGTGTTCCGCTCGCTGCTGGTGCCGCTGGTCGGTGTGCTCGGCTTCCTGCTCACCGTCGGCGCGTCGCTCGGCGCGACGGTCGCGGTGTTCCAGTGGGGCTGGCTCGGCGACGCGGTCAACCTGGACGCGCCGGGGCCGCTGATCAGCCTGACGCCGATCCTGGTGATCGGCATCCTGTTCGGCCTGGCCATGGACTACCAGATCTTCCTGGTGTCGCGGATGCACGAGGCGCACCACCGCGGGGCGTCGCCGAAGGACGCGATCGTCACCGGCTTCAAGCAGGCGGCGCCGGTGGTGGTCGCCGCGGCGCTGATCATGTTCTTCGTGTTCGCGGGCTTCGTGCCCGCCGGGGAACCGGCGATCAAGTCCATCGCGTTCGCGCTGGCGATCGGCATTCTCGCGGATGCCTTCGTGGTGCGGATGGTGCTGGTGCCCGCCGCGCTGGCGCTGCTCGGGGAACGCGCGTGGTGGCTGCCGTCGTGGCTGCGGTGGCTGCCGGTGCTCGACGTCGAAGGCACCGCCCTCACCGAGGAGCGCCCGAAGCCCAGGGAACGCGAAACCGTCAACGCCTAGCTCCCGCGGATGCCGTGAAGGTGGCTTTCACAGCGAAATTGCTGTGAGAGCCACCTTCACGGCGTTCAGGCCAGGGGAGCGGCGGGTGCGGTGTCGGCTCGGCGGCCTGATCGGACGGCGGAAAGGGCGGCCGCGATGCCCCTGATCCCGGCGGTCATCGGCTCCGCGGCCAATGTGTACGGCAGCCGCACGAATCGTTCGAAGGCGCCGCCGACGCCGAAGCGCGGGCCCGCCGCCAGGTGCACGCCGAACTGCGGGGCCACCGCCGCCAGTGCCGAGCTGACCGGCTCGGGCAGCCGCGCCCACACGGACAACCCGCCGAGCGGCCGGCCCACCGTCCAGTCCGGCAGGTGCTCGGCGACCAGCCCCAGCAACAGGGCCCGGCGCTCCCGCAGCTCGGCCAGCCTGCCCGGCAGCACCTGGTCGATCTCCCCGAGCAGTTCCGCGCAGGCGAGCTGTTCCACCACCGGCGTCCCGAGATCGGTGCCCGCGCGCGCCTGCGCCAGCTGCCGCACCAGTGCGCGGTCCCCGCGCAGCCAGCCGATTCGCAAGCCACCCCAGAAGGTCTTGGCCGCCGAGCCGATCGAGACGGCACCCGAAATCGGCGTCGGCGGTGGGGTGTCCAGCGCCAGCTCGCTCATCGTCTCGTCGACCACCAGCCGTCCGTCGAGCCGCAGCCGCGAACGGTCCACTTCGGACATGACCTGCCCCGTCGGATTGTGGAAGTCCGGGATCAGGAACGTCATTGCCGCGCCGCGGGCGGCCTCGACCAGACCGTCGACGTTCCAGCCGTCTTCGGTGAGCGCGACCGGCGTGATCCGGCAGCCCGCCGTCCGGAGCACACCCAGCGCGTGCGGATAGCTCGGGTGCTCGGTCACCACCCGGTCGCGCGGGCGCACGGTGGTCCGGACCAGCAGGCTGAACGCGTGCTGGGCGCCGTTGGTGACCAGGATCTGCGCCGGATCGGTGGGCAGACCGCGGTCGGTGTACCGCCGGGCGACGGCTTCGCGCAGTTCGGGCAGCCCGGCCGGGTTGTAGCCGTGGCGCGGCAGGTAGCGGGGGAGCCGGTCCAGCGCCCGCGTGTACGCGCGGTGCAACGCCTCGCCCGGTGCGGGGGAGGCCGCGTGCGAGAAGTCGATCAGGTCCGGCCCGGCGACACCCGGATCCTCCTGCTTGCCCGGCGGCACCCGCGTCCGCCCGCGTGCCCGGTCGCGGGTGCTGAGGTAGCCCTGTTCGCGCAGCGTGGCGTAGGCGGTGGAAACCGTGGTGCGGCTGATCCCGAGCGCGGCGGCGAGGTCGCGCTCACCGGGCAGCGCGGTGTCCAGCGGCAGCCTGCCGTCGAGAATGAGCAGGCGGACCAGGTCGCTGAGCCGCCGGTGCGCCGGTCCCGGCCCGGCCGAGAAGTCACCGAGCAGGCGGGCGAGGTTGTGGCTGCTGGTGTGCACCGGGCCAGCGTTCTCGATCTGGCCCTTTCTGACAAGGCCAGATGTCGACCAAGATCGCCGGTATGAGCACGCAGTCCGTGGCCCGGCGGATGACCGCGGGGGAGCAACTCCGCGCCGGGAAGAAACTCCGCCGCCTTCCGCAACTTGTCGCCGGCCTGGTCGGGTACGGCATTTCCGTCACCTTCCTGGTCGAGTCCGGCCTCGGCGCGTCCAGCTGGAGCGTGCTCGCGGAAGGCGTCTCCGAGCGCACCGGGCTGAGCTTCGGCTGGGCCACCAACCTGATCGCGGTGGCCGTGTTGCTCTTCTGGATCCCGCTCCGGGAGCTGCCCGGCCTGGGCACCCTGCTGAACGTGCTGCTGGTCGGCCTGTCGGCGGATTTCGCGGTCTGGTTCCTGCCGGTGCCGGACTCGCTCGGCCCGCGCCTGGCCTACTTCCTGCTCGGACTGGTCATGCTCACCTTCTTCGACGCGGTCTATCTCGGCGCGCGCTTCGGTTCCGGCCCGCGCGACGGGTTGATGACCGGGGCCGTGCGGGTCAGCGGCAAGCCGATCTGGCTGGTGCGCACCGCGATCGAGGTGGTGGTGCTGGCCATCGGCTGGGCCCTCGGCGGTACCGCGGGCTTCGGCACCCTGGTGATCGCGCTGGCGATGGGACCACTGGTGCAGCAGTTCCTGCGCCTCACCACGGTCCGGCTGCCCGGCGACCACCTTGACAAGCCCGAGAAGGGCGGCTGAAAATACCCGACAATCGACAAGAACCAACAACAGGAAACAGAGGTCGGCCGTGCGGAAGAGCGTCCTTTTCCTGGTCGGCCTGCTGTTGCTGGCGGGGGCGTCGCCCGCCGCGGCGACGGTGTCGTCCTCGAAGCCACCCACGTACTTCAACAACGCGGCCACTCCTGGCGCCGATCCGTTCGTCCACTTCGATCGCGCCAGCGGGTACTACTACGCCTATTCGACCGAAGGCGCCGATCCCGGCTACCACTTCGGCATCTACCGCTCGCCGGACCTGGCCACCTGGGAGCACCTGCCCGGCGGCGCGCTCGAAGCGGGCAAGGCGGGGACGTGGGCGCACGACTGGTTCTGGGCGCCGGAGCTGTACCACAACGAGAAAACCGGGCTGTACTACTTCTTCTACTCGGGCCGGATGAACCGGAACGTGGCCGAGCACTTCAAGTACGCGGACTTCGAGGAGCCGTCGAAGGTGGGCGTCGCGGTGGCGAACTCACCGGCCGGTCCGTTCCGCGACGTCGCGCCGGGGCCGCTGGACTACCACCCGTTCGACCCGGACTACCACGACGTCAACCTGATCATGGACGCCGCGCAGAAGAAGCCGCCCGCCACGCTGGAAGAGGGCCAGAGCGCGCCGCTGGGCACCTACCTCCCGTTCATCGACCCCAACGTCTTCTTCGACGCGGACGGCCGGATCTACCTCTACTTCTCCCGCAACGCCTACCGGAACTGGGTGTGGGACACCGATCTGGGCAAGTACGTCGAAGAGTCCAACATCTACGCGGTCGAGCTGACCGATGACTGGTGGCACGACCCCGAGGGCAGGACCAAACCGGCGATCGCCCCGTCCTACCGCGACGCCAATCTCGATCCGGCCGATCCGCCGGGCACCCGCAAGGACGGCTTCGCCCCGATCCTGGACTACGGCTCGGACAAGCAGTCCTGGGAGAACGCGCACGTCGACGACTACGCGAAAACCGGTGGTGCGAAGAAGGACCGGCGCTGGGCCGAGGGATCGACCACCGTGCGCACCACCGACGAGCACGGCAAACCGGTCTACCGCCTGACCTATTCGGCGAACAACTACGAGAACGAGCACTACGGCGTCGGGTACGCGACGGCGGACAGCCCGCTCGGGCCGTGGCGCAAGAGCCCGGCGAACCCGGTGCTGGCGCAGGACCCGGCGCAGGGCGTGTACTCCACCGGCCACGGCAGCATCACCGCTTCCCCGGACGGTTCCGAGCAGTTCTACGTGCACCACGGCCGTCCGTCCACAACGGACAACCGGCGCCTGTACAGCTCGCGGATGCGGGTGGCCGGTCCGCTCGCCATCGACCTGACCACCGCCGACCAGCCGATGCCCGCCGGGGTCGGCCCGCTCGGCGTCCGCACCGGCGAACGCCTGCTGCGCCTGCGCCCTGGGGTGGCGGGCGGTACCGAGGTGACCGTGCGCAGCGCGCCGGGCGCGGCCTTCGACCTGGCCAATCCGCTGAACCGCCTGCGCGCCAAGCTGATCCCGGCGAACGCGGGCACGGTGGCGGTCACCGGAGGCCGGGTCGAAGTGACCATGCACCGGCCCGGTGCCGCGTTGCTGGAAATCGGCTACCAGCGCCTGCGCGCCGACAACAGCTACGCCGACGTCTCCCGCGCGCGAACCACCGTGCCGGTGCTCAGCCGCTGAGTCAGGCGCAGCCGGCCGGGTCCGTCCTCAGTACCGGGTCGTCCTGGCCCGCGCCGGCGAAGTTGTAGGTGTCGACCTCGGTGAGGTGCCGTTCTCGACGGCGTAACGGGTGCGCTGGCCTTCGTAGACGAGTTCGCCGCCGTTGCCGGTGTCGATCCTGGTAGCACCCAAGGTGATCAGGTCGCGGCCACCTTCGGCGTTGGACGCGCATTCGTAGCCGAGGCGCGCGGCGATCCCGCCGCCTTCGGTGACGTCGAACCGCGTGCCGTCGGGTCCGGTGAGCGTGCGCGGGCCGTCCGGGCCCAGCTCGACGAAGGTGCTGAAGTCGGTGTTCGCCCCGCGCGAGAAGGTGACCAGCACCTCGGCGCGGCCGTCGCCGTTGATGTCGGTGACCCGCGGCTCCTGCGGGCCGGCCGCCGGATCGGCGGGCAGTGTGATGGTGCTGGTGGTGCCGTCGACGTTGAACACCAGCTGCTGCACAGCGGGATCGCCGGTGCTTGCCAGCGCCGCGGTGTCCGCCTTGCCGTCCCCGTTGAAGTCGGCGGTGACTCCCGAGTCGGCCGCCGAAGCGGTTCCGGCCAGCGCGGGCACCGCGGCCAGCGCCAGCAGTGCGGCGGCGGTACCGCGGATCCTGATGTGGGTACGCATTTTTCCCCCTATACCTGGTAAGTCTTCTTAGGACTGTCCATTGGAGACTGTTGTGGTGATTGATTCCCCTGACACTTGGTAGATGTGCGAGAAAGCCACCAGTTGGCCATTTGTGACCCAGGTCACAATCGGACAACGCTAGGCTGATCGCATGGACTTCGAGGAGATCGTGGTCAGGACCGAGCGACTCGACTTCCCCGCGCTGGCTGCCGGCGACGGGCCGGTGGTGGTGTGCTGGCACGGGTTCCCCGATCACCCGGCCACCTGGGAACCGCTGGCCGAGCGGCTGGTCGCTGCGGGCAGGCGGGTGGTCGCGCCGTACCTGCGCGGCTTCCACCCGGACACCGCGGACGAACTGCCCTACGGCGGCAGCCTCACCTTCGCCGCCGACGCCGCGGCCGTCGCCCGCGCGCTCGACCCGGACGGCGTGGACATGATCGGGCACGACATCGGCGCGGGCGCGGTGGGGCGGGTGGCCGCGGCGTGGCCGGAAACCCTGCGCCGCGGGGTGACGATGGCGGTGCCGCCGCCCGCGACGCTGACCGCCGCGCTGCACGACCCCGCGCAGCAGAAACGGCTGTTCTACCTGTGGATGTTCACCGTCGAGGGAATCGCCGAGACGGTGCTCCAGCTCGACCGACGGCTGATCGACTACCTGTGGGCCACCTGGTCGCCGGGACTGACCATGTCGCCGGAGCACCGCGAGCGCATCCACCGCATGTACGGCGACGAGCGCTTCATCGCGAACTCGCTGGAGATCTACCGGGCGAACTTCGACCCCAGCAGGCACGATCCGGCGCTGGTGGACTTCGGTGGCCGCAGCGAAGGCGCCGCGGGCAAGCCGTTGCTGGTGATGGCGGGCGCGGACGACGGCTGCATCGCCGTCGAGCACTTCGAGCAGGCGAACCGCGGTCTGGCTCCCGGCTCCGACGTGGCGGTTCTCCGCAACGCCGGGCATTTCCTGCACCTGGAGCAGCCGGACGAGGTGGCCAAGCGGGTGCTCCGCTGGTTCGACGCTTAGGCGGGTGGCGGGCGCCAGCCCGAACTGGCGAACAACGCGCGCCGTGCCGTTCTGGCGGGTGCGCGGTCGAGCCGCTTCCGGCCGGCCTGGACGTCGGCGAGCGCTTCGCACAGGGTGGGGTGGGTCGGCAGCACGGTGCTCACCCCGATCGCCACGATCACCCGGTTCACCACCGGTCCCCAGGTCACCATCGCCCAGGAAACGTTCTCCTCGGCGGCCGCGCCCGCCGCTTCCAGCAGCGTCGCCAGGCCCGCCGCACCGAGAAAGCCGAGCCCGCGCAGATCGAGCACAAAGTCTTCGCGGGCGGCGATGCGCTTGGCCAGGAACCGGCCGAGCGTGGGTGCGCCGAGCCAGTCGACATCACCGGTCACGCTGCCGATGACCACTCCGCTCCGGTGGACGCGGAGGGTGATGTAGACGTCTCCGGCCGTTGGCAAGGTGTGCTCCTCGCGTCTGCCCGACGGGGGGCACTGCCCCCTGGTCGCCCAATTATGCGCCTGGCGCGCAGGGGCGGCATGGTGACGAGGGCTTAGGTTTCTAGTGCATTCTCCGGCCACTGCCCGCTGAGCACGATCGGCAGTGAAAGCACGAACGTACTGCCGTCGGGACTGCTGTCGGCCAGCACCAGATCGCCGTGGTGCGACCGGGCGATCTCCTTCGAGATGTACAGGCCGAGACCGGTGCCCTTCTGGGTGCTGCCGAGCCGTTCGAACTTGCCGAAGAGCCGGTCGCGGTGCTCGGCGGGCACCCCGGGACCGCGATCGGTGACGGCGATCTCGACGTGGTCGCCGTCGACGGTGAGCGCGAGCCGGATCGGGCTGCCCGGCGGGCTGAACTTCGCCGCGTTGCCCAGCAGGTTCACCAGCACCTGCCGGATGCGGAACGGGTCGACCCCGGCCACCACGCCCGTCTCCGCCAGCAGCTCCACCGGGTGGTCCTCGGTGAGGTCGGGCAGTTCGCCGACCACTGTCCGCGCCAGCTCGCCGAGATCGGTGGTTTCCAGCAGCAGTTCCAGGTCGCCGGAGAGCATGCGCCCGGCGTCGGCGAGGTCCTGCACCAGCCGGTCCAGCTGACGCAGGCTGCGCGCCATCGTGCCGAGTAGCTTGTGGACGGTCGCGGACGGCATCCGGTCGGTCTGCTCCAGCAGCAGCTGGGTGATGCTGGTGAGCCCGGTGATGGGATTGCGCAGTTCGTGCGCGCAGGTCACCGCCAGCTCGGTCTGCTGGTCCAGGCCGGGGTGGTCGTCGGCGGACGGGGCCGGTGGCAGTTCCGTCCGTTCACGGCTGATTTCGGAGAACAGGTCGGCCAGCAGGTTCGCCAGCAGCCGGGTCGAGCCGCCCTTCTCCACGTACGCGGTGGCGCCGAGGCGCAGCGCCTGCTCGGCGACCTGGTCGCGGCCGTACCCGGAGACCACGATGACCTTGGTGCCCGGTGAGGCCGCGAGGATCAGCGGCAGCGCCTCGAGCCCGTCCATGCGCGGCATGGCGAGGTCGAGCAGCATCGCGTCGGGTTGCCGGTCGGTGGCGATGCGCACCGCCTCGATGCCGTCGGCCACCTCACCGACGACGCTGATGCCCTGCAACGATTCCAGCAGCGCGCGCAGGGCGAACCGGACCTCGCGGCTGTCGTCGGCGATGACCGCGGTGACCGGCGCGGAAGCGGCGGGGCGCGGATCGGTCGCGGGATTGGCCGGTGGGGCGAGCGCGGCGGGTTGCTGTCGCACCAGATCACCCGGCGCGATGCCGGTGCTTTCGTGCAGCAGGTTCCGCATGGTTTCCCGCGCGGTGTCGAGAGTCCGCCGCAACGTGCGCACCGCCCGCTCGGACTCGCCGGAATCCAGTGCGTAGAGCGCGGCCGACAATCCCTGGATGACGTTGTCGTTGATCTCCAGTGCCTGCTGGCGGCGCCGGTGCTCGTCCTGCAGCTGGCGCCGGGCTTTTTCGGCTTCCTTGCGGCGGGTGATGTCGCGGACCACGACCACGGCGACCGTGCCGCCGAACGCGCCTTCGGCCGTGGACAGCGGGCGCAGCGTGACCTCCGCCGGGAACTCCGTGCCGTCGTGGCGCTTGCCGGTCACCTCGGCGCCCTGGACGGCCCGGTCGGTTTCCAGTTCCGGCAAGGCCCGTTCGATGCGCCGGCCGGTGAGTTCGCCGAACAGGTCCGCCGCGCGCTCGTTGGCCAGTGTCACCACCCCGGCGGTGTCGAAGCCGACGATGGCATCGGTGCCGGATTCGAGCAGGAGCCGGGTTTCCGCCGCGGCCGCCCTGGCCGCGGTGATGTCCTGCGCGGTGCCGACCATCTTCCGCGCGACGCCGGACTCGTCGACCACCAGGCTGGCCCGGCGGTTGAGCCAGCGGACGGTGCCGTCCGGCCACACCACCCGGTGCGCGAGTTCGGTGTCGAGGTGGTCGCGCAACGCCTGTTCGTTGGTGGCGATGACGGTTTCGCGGTCGTCGGGGTGCACGTGCGCGAGAAACGTGCGGTAGTCCAGTTCGCGCGAGCGGGGGACCAGGCCGTAGAGCCGGAACATCTGGTCGCTCCAGGTCACCGCGTCGGTGGTCAGGTCGCGTTCCCAGCTGCCCACCCGGCCGACGCGCTCGGCCTCGGTGAACATCGCCGTCCGCTCGGTGACCCTTGCCTCCAGTTCGGCGCCCGCCCGTTCGCTGGTCGCGGTGGCCACCCGCTGCTCGGCGGCCGCGGCGGCGAGCAGCAGCCCGGTCAGCACGAGCGCGCCGTTGAACGACTGCAGCAGCACCATCCGGTTGAGCAGGTCCTGCCCGGCGAACGGCCCGGCGCCGAGCGCGGCGGCGATGGTGGTGCCGCTGGTGGCGATGACCAGGCAGAGGGAGACCACGGCGAGGCCGAGGCGCCAGGCGCTCCAGATCACCATCGGGAAGATGATGAACAGCCACGGCACCTGACCGGCGGCCACCGCGGCCGCCAGTGCGAACGTGCCGGTGGTCAGCAGGACGGCCTGTATCCATTGCGCGGCGGTGATCCGGTGCCAGCGCACGAGGTGCGCGGTGGAGAGCGCGAGCAGTGCGGGCGCGAAGACCAGCAGCCCGGTGGCGTCGCCCGCCCACCACACCGACCAGGCGGTGAGCCCCTGCTCGCGCGGGATCGCACCGGTGGCCACCAGGGTGCCGACGCCGACGGTGGCGCTGATCGCCATTCCGGCCACCGCGCCGAACAACACCAGCGACATCACGTCGCGCAGCCGGGCCAGCTCGGTCCGGAACCCGGCGCGGCGCAACAGCAGCACGGCCACCGCCGGTGCCGCGGCCGCGCCCGCGGCGATGCCGAGCACGGCGAGCGGGGAGGGCCCGAGCGGTGCGTTGGCGGCCAGCGAACCGAGCAGCGCCCCCGGCCACAGGCGGACGCCGAAGCGCAGCATCGCGGCCACCGCCAGCCCGGTCGACGGCCACAGCGGGGCGACCTGGCCGCGCACCAGCGCGAACTCCAGGCCGAGCCGCGCGCCGAGGTAGTAACAAGCAGCGAGCGCGAGCACGGCGGCGGCCCATCGCGCTGATCGGGAAACCATCACCGACGACGCTAAGTCCCCGCGCCACCCGGGACTAGGGTCCAAAGACCCACCCGGTTCCGGTGACGCCCGACCGGCGCCCGGCTGCGGGACGGTGGTCTAGACCATCCGAAAGGAGGTACTGCGCCCGCCGGACCGGCGGTTATCGTGGGCCGACGGCCGTGTTCTCTGCTGTGGCAACGACGCTTCGAGATAGGGAGCTGGGTATGTTCGGTCGTGGCTCACGCATGCTCATGGTCGCCTTGGCGGCTCTGCTGGCGGCCCCGCTGGCGCTGCTGACCCCGGCGGCGGCCACCGAAAGCGCCGAGACCTGTCCGGTGAAGTCGAAACCGGCGGGCAAGGTGCTGCAGGGGTACTGGGAGAACTGGGACGGTGCCTCGAACGGGGTGCACCCACCGCTCGGCTGGATTCCGATCACCGACTCCCGCATCGCGGCCCACGGGTACAACGTGCTCAACGCCGCTTTCCCGGTGATCCTCTCCGACGGCACCGTGTTGTGGGAGGACGGCATGGACTCCACGGTGAAGGTGGCCACGCCCGCCGAGATGTGCGCGGCGAAGGCGGCCGGCGCCACCATCCTGATGTCGATCGGCGGCGCGACCGCCGGGATCGACCTGAACTCCGCGGCGGTGGCCGACCGGTTCGTCGCCACGATCGTGCCGATACTGAAGAAGTACAACTTCGACGGCATCGACATCGACATCGAGACCGGCCTGGTGGGCAGCGGCAACATCGGCACGCCGTCGGCGTCGCAGGCCAACCTGATCCGGATCATCGACGGGGTGCTGGCGCAGATGCCGTCGAACTTCGGGCTGACCATGGCGCCGGAGACCGCCTACGTCACCGGTGGCAGTGTGGTCTACGGCTCGATCTGGGGCGCGTACCTGCCGATCATCAAGAAGTACGCGGACAACGGCAGGCTGTGGTGGCTGAACATGCAGTACTACAACGGCAGCATGTACGGCTGCTCCGGTGACTCCTACCAGGCGGGCACCGTGCAGGGCTTCACCGCGCAGACCAACTGCCTGAACCAGGGCCTGGTGGTGCAGGGCACCACGATCCGGGTGCCGTTCGACAAGCAGGTGCCGGGCCTGCCCGCGCAGCCGGGCGCCGGTGGCGGGTACATGTCGACCGGACTCGTGGCGCAGGCGTGGAACAGCTACTCCGGCGGGCTGAAGGGCCTGATGACCTGGTCGATCAACTGGGACGGTTCGAAGAACTGGACCTTCGGGAACAACGTCAAGGCCCTCCAGGGCCGCTGAGATCCGGGCAAGAACCCCCGTGAGCGTGCTCGCGGGGGTTTTGTCCTGCCCGAGGTCTTGAAAGATACATTCCTGTTGGTATGTAATTGCGGCGGCAACGGAAGGAGGCCGCCGTGGCGGACAGGGTGTACGTCGCCGGGGTGGGCATGACCAAGTTCGAGAAGCCGGGTCGCCGGCCGGACTGGGACTACCCGCTGATGGCGAAGGAAGCCGGGACCAGGGCGCTGGAGGACGCCGGGATCGACTACCAGCGGATCGAGCAGGCCTACGTCGGCTACGTCTACGGCGAGTCGACCTCGGGGCAGCGCGCGGTCTACGAACTGGGGCTGACCGGTATCCCGATCGTCAACGTCAACAACAACTGCTCCACCGGCTCGACCGCGCTGTACCTGGCCGCGCAGGCGGTCAGGAGCGGGCAGGCCGACTGCGTGCTGGCGCTGGGCTTCGAAAAGATGCGGCCCGGTTCGCTCGGGTCCACTTTCGACGATCGCGAGCAGCCGCTGGGCAAGCACATCCAGGCGCTGGCCGAGATCTCCGAGGTGCTCTTCCCGCCCGCGCCGTGGATGTTCGGCGCCGCCGGGCGCGAGCACATGAAGCAGTACGGCACCACGGCCGAGCAGTTCGCGAAGATCGGTCACAAGAACCACCGGCACTCGGTGAACAACCCATACGCGCAGTTCCAGGACGAGTACACACTGGACGAGATCCTCGGCTCGCGGATGGTCTACGACCCGCTGACCAAGCTGCAGTGCTCGCCCACTTCGGACGGTTCGGGCGCCGCGGTGCTGGTCAGCGAGTCCTTTGTGGAAGAGCGCGGGCTGGCCGGGCGGGCGGTGGAGATCGTCGGCCAGGCGATGACCACCGACTTCGTGTCCACTTTCGACGGCAGCGCGAAGAACATCGTCGGCCACGACATGAACGTGCGGGCCGCGCGGAAGGTCTACGAGCAGTCCGGCCTCGGCCCGGCCGACTTCCAGGTGATCGAGCTGCACGACTGCTTCTCCGCCAACGAGCTGCTGCTCTACGAAGCGCTCGGCCTCTGCGCCGACGGGGAAGCCGGGCAGCTGGTCGACGACGGCCAGACCACCTACGGCGGCAAGTGGGTGGTGAACCCGTCGGGCGGGTTGATCTCGAAAGGACACCCGCTCGGCGCCACCGGGCTGGCGCAGTGCGCCGAACTGACCTGGCAGCTACGCGGAACCGCGGACAAGCGGCAGGTCGACGGCGTCACCGCCGCGCTGCAGCACAACATCGGCCTCGGCGGCGCCGCCGTGGTCACCGCCTACCAGCGCGCCGAGCGCTGAGGAAACCGGAGGAAGCACCATGGGCAAGGTCGACGCGTCGGTGGAACTGCCCGCACCCCAGGAGAAGGTGTGGGCCGAGTTCTCCAACCCGAACAACTTCGAGAAGTGGCTGACCATCCACACCAAGTGGAAGGGCGAGGTGCCCGCCGAGTTCAGCGCGGGCGCGCGGGCCACCGAGGTGGTCACCATGCTGGGCATGGCGAACGCGATCGAGTGGACCGTCGAGGAGTTCGACGCACCGCACCGGCTGGTCATCTCCGGCACCGGGATGGCCGGGGTGAAGGTCACCTTCGAGCTCCGGGTCGAGGCGGCGGGGGAGCGGTCGACGGCCACCATCGACGCCGAGTTCAGCGGGCAGATGATCGTCGGCGCGCTGGGCAAGGCGGTGGAGAAGGACGCCAGGAAGAACCTGGAGAAGTCGCTGGAGAACTTCGCCGAACTGGTCGCGTGATGGACGACGGGATGGAGTTCGATCCGGGAAAGCTCGGCAAGTGGACGGACGAGATCCGGTTCGACGTCACCGCCGAGCGGATCGCGGAGTACGCGGCCGCAACCAACGACCCGATCCCGGCGCATCGGGACGGTGTGGTGGCGAGCCCGGTGTTCGCCATCGTGCCGGTGTTCCAGTCGCTGCTGGAGCCCGCACTCGAGGTGGTGCCGCTGCCGCTGATCGGCCGGGTGCTGCACGGCGAGCAGGATTTCCGGTTCCACCGGCCGATCCGGCCCGGCGACCGGCTGGTGGCCAGGGCCAGGATGCTCGGTTACCGCGGCAGGCCGAAGGGCACCGCGGCGAACGTGCACCTGGAAACCCGCACCACCGGCGGCGAACCGGTCAACGACCAGTACGTGACCTTTGTGGTGCGTGGGTTCGACGCCGGTACGCAAGTGGGTGAACTGGCGCCGGGGCACCGGTTCGACGAGGCGCTGCGCGAACAGCCGCCGGTGGCCGAAATCACCCAGCACATCGACGAGGACCAGACGTTCCGGTACGGCCCGGCCGCCGGTGATCCGATGCCGATCCATCTCGACGACGAGATCGCGAAGGAGGCCGGGCTGCCCGGCATCATCGCGCACGGCCTGTGCAGCATGGCCTTCACTTCGTGGGGCGCGCTGAGCGAGCTGGCCGGTTCCGACGTGACCCGGTTGCGGCGACTGGCGGTCCGCTTCGCCAAACCGGTTTTTCCCGGGCAGGACCTGCACACGCGCTTCTGGCGCACGGGTTCCGGCGCCTACGCCTACGAAACCACCGCGGGGGCGCAGGTGGTGCTCACCGACGGCCTCGCCGAGATCACCGACTGAAGGAGAACAGCGGCATGGGAGCACTGGACGGACGGGTCGCGGTGATCACCGGCGCCGGTCGTGGCATCGGGCGCGAGCACGCGCTGCTGTTCGCCGCGGAGGGCGCGGCGGTGGTGGTCAACGATCTGGGCGGGGCCAACGACGGCAGCGGTTCGGACACCGGACCGGCGCGGGAGGTGGTGGCCGAGATCACCGCCGCGGGCGGGAAAGCCGTCGCCAGCACGGCCGACGTGGCCACCTGGGACGGTGCCGCGGAGCTGGTGGAGCAGGCGGTCGCCGAGTTCGGGAAGCTCGACGTGGTGGTGAACAACGCGGGCATCCTGCGCGACGCCTTCCTGGCCGGGATGGACGAAGCGCGGTGGGACGCGGTGATCGCGGTGCACCTCAAGGGGCACGCGGCGGTGCTGCGCCACGCGGCGGCGTACTGGAAGGCGCGCTCGAAGGCCGGCGAACCCGTTGCCGCGGCAGTGATCAACACGGCCTCGGCGTCGGGAACCACGCTGCCGAACGCGGGTCAGGCGAACTACGGCGCGGCCAAGGCGGGGATCGCCGCGCTCACCCTGGTGGCCGCGGCGGAACTGGAACGCTACGGCGTGCGGGTGAACGCGATCGCCCCGATCGCGCGTACGCGGCTCACCCTGGCTACTCCGGGCATGGGCGCGATTTTCGCGCAGGAGGTCGAAGAGGGCGAGTTCGACGCCTTCGCGCCGGCCAACATCGCACCGCTGGTGGCCTATCTGGCGACCGAGAAGTGCCCGCACACCGGCCAGGTCTTCGCTGTGCAGGGCGGTTCCATCCAGTTGCTGCGGGGTTGGACGGTCGCCGAAACCACGGAAACCGATGACCCGTGGACGATCGACGGCATCGATGCGCGCCTCGCCGGGTGGTCGCTCACATAGCGGAAAACGCATACCACTCAGTGGGCGGTGTGCCACCCCGCGTCGCCTTCCTACCCTGGAAGGGCTCGTTCGGCGACGAGAAAGGTGGTTCCGTGATGGGTGGATGCAACTGCTGCAGCTCCTGCACCGGCGCCAACTGCGGCTGCTGCGGGAGCTGCGGCTGACCGGCCGGTCACCGCCATGAACGGGTCAGCGCCGTGCCGGTGACCCGCTCATGGCGCTGCTTCACAGGCGTTCCTGGAGCGCCTCGGCCGCGGCGAGCAGATCCGCCGCCCAGCGCGCGCCCGGTTTGCGCCCGATGCGCTCGATCGGCCCGGACACCGAAACCGCGGCGACCACGGTGCCCGAGGAATCCCGCACCGGCGCCGAGACGCTCGCCACACCGGGCTCCCGTTCGGCCACGCTTTGCGCCCAGCCACGCCGCCGCACCTCCAGCAGCGTGCGCTCCCCGTAGACCGCGTCGGTGAGGATCGCGCGCTGCGTGTGCGGATCCGACCACGCGGCGAGAACCTTCGCCCCGGAACCGGCCGTCATCGGCAACCGCGAACCGATCGGCACGGTGTCGCGCAGGCCACTCGGCGGTTCCGCGGTCGACACGCACACCCGCTGCACCCCGTCGCGGCGGTAGAGCTGCACGCTCTCGCCGGTGATGTCCCGCAGCTTCGGCAGCACCGAGCCCGCCGCGTCGAGCAGCGGATCCGTTGTGCCACCGGCGAGTTCGGCCAGCGCCGTGCCCGGCCGCCAGCGCCCGTCCGGCCCGCGCCGGAGCAGTCTGTGCACCTCGAGCCCGACCGCCAGCCGGTGCGCGGTGGCGCGCGGAAGGCCGGTCCGGCTGCAGAGTTCGGCGAGCCCGCAGGGATCTTCGGCGACCGCCTGCAGCACGGCCACCGCCTTGTCCAGGACTCCGATACCGCTATGCTGTCCCACAGCGCGATACTATCTTCCCGAAGTTTGGGAAGTCCAGATCCTGGGAAAATCCCGGTAACGTCTTATGGGAGGTGCCCTGATGTCCAAAACGCGGGGCCGCACGCTGGCGGAAAAGGTTTGGGACGCACACGTGGTGCGCCGGGGCGAGGGAGCCGAGCCCGACCTGCTCTACATCGACCTGCACCTGGTGCACGAAGTCACCAGCCCGCAGGCCTTCGACGGTCTCCGGCTGGCCGGTCGCCCGGTGCGCAGGCCGGACCTGACCATCGCCACCGAGGACCACAACGTGCCGACGGTCGACATCGAACTGCCGATCGCCGATCCCGTTTCGCGGACCCAGGTCGACACGCTTCGCCGGAACTGCAAGGAGTTCGGCGTCCGGCTGCACCCGATGGGCGATGCGGAGCAGGGCATCGTGCACGTGATCGGCCCGCAGCTCGGCCTGACCCAGCCGGGCATGACGGTGGTCTGCGGTGACAGCCACACCTCCACCCACGGCGCGTTCGGCGCGATGGCCTTCGGCATCGGCACCTCCGAGGTGGAGCACGTGCTGGCCACCCAGACGCTGCCGCTGCGTCCATTCAAGACGATGGCGATCAACGTCGACGGCCGGTTGCGCCCCGGGGTGACCGCCAAGGACATCATTCTCGCGGTGATCGCCAAGATCGGCACCGGCGGCGGGCAGGGCTACGTGCTCGAGTACCGCGGCAGCGCGATCGAGGCGCTGTCCATGGAAGCCCGGATGACCGTCTGCAACATGTCGATCGAAGCCGGCGCCCGCGCCGGGATGATCGCACCGGACCAGGTCACCTTCGACTACCTCGAAGGCCGTCCGCACGCGCCGAAGGGTGCCGACTGGGACGCCGCGCTGGCCGACTGGCGCGAGCTGAAGACCGACGACGACGCCGAGTTCGACGCCGAAGTGCGTCTCGACGCCGACACCCTCACCCCGTTCGTGACCTGGGGCACCAACCCCGGGCAGGGCCTGCCGCTGGGCGAGTCGGTGCCCGATCCCGAGCAGATCGCCGACGAGAACGAGCGCTTCGCCGCCGAGAAGGCCCTGTCCTATATGGACCTCAAGCCGGGCACCCCGCTGCGTGAGGTCCAGGTGGACACCGTCTTCCTCGGCTCGTGCACGAACGGCCGGATCGAGGACCTGCGGGCGGCCGCGGCGGTGCTGGCCGGGCACCGGGTGGCCGATGGCGTGCGGATGCTGGTGGTGCCGGGCTCGATGCGGGTGCGCCAGGCCGCCGAAGCCGAGGGGCTGCACAAGATCTTCACCGACGCCGGGGCCGAATGGCGGCAGGCCGGTTGCTCGATGTGCCTTGGCATGAACCCGGACCAGCTCAAGCCGGGCGAGCGCAGCGCGTCGACCTCCAACCGGAACTTCGAGGGCAGGCAGGGCAAGGGGGGCCGGACGCACCTGGTCTCGCCGCTGGTGGCCGCCGCGACCGCGGTCCGCGGCACGCTCTCCTCGCCGGAAGACCTGGTGCCCGCCACGGCCGGTACCGCCCAGTAGCCTTTCTCTCGTCCCAGGAGTACCCATGGACCCCTTCACCACCCACACCGGCGTCGGCGTGCCGCTGCGCCGGTCCAACGTGGACACTGACCAGATCATCCCGGCCGTCTACCTCAAGCGCGTGACCCGCACCGGGTTCGAGGACGGGCTGTTCGCCGCCTGGCGCTCGGACAGCGAGTTCGTGCTCAACCAGGAGCCCTTCCGGGCGGGCAGCGTGCTGGTCGCCGGGCCGGACTTCGGCACCGGCTCCTCCCGTGAGCACGCGGTCTGGGCGCTGATGAACTACGGCTTCCGCGTGGTCATCTCGTCCCGGTTCGCCGACATCTTCCGGGGGAACTCCGGCAAGCAGGGGCTGCTGGCCGCCCAGTGCGAGCAGTCGGACGTCGAGTTGCTCTGGAAGCTGCTCGAGAACGACCCCGGCACGGAGGTCACCGTGGACCTCCAGGCGAAGACCGTACGGGCCAAGGACTTCACCGCGCCCTTCACGATCGACGACTACACCCGCTGGCGGCTGCTCGAAGGGCTGGATGACATCGCTCTCACCCTGCGACACGCCGAAGAGATCGATTCGTTCGAATCCGGCCGCCCCTCCTGGAAGCCGGTGACCACCCCACTGGGCGGCTGAGCTGCGGGGATTCCCTGCTCAACAAGGGAATCCAGGCCTCGCCGAAGGGCGGTACACCCGTGCCAGACGGCCCGCTGAAGCCCCGCTGAGGGTCCCTCTAGAGGCGGAACCACCGCCGATACAAGGGAAAAATTCCGCGTGCCGTTTGGAATTTGTGCTGCATTGGTAATACCGTGTGCGCAAGTCGGCCGAAGGAGGCCGTGTACGGATAGTTCTTCTTGGAGGACCGGAATGGCCAACAAGGCCCAGCTGATCGAGGCGCTGTCGGAGCGTCTGGGCGACAAAAAGGTTGCATCGGAAGCGGTCGACGGTCTCGTCGACATCATCATCCGGACGGTCAACAAGGGCGAGAAGGTGAACATCACCGGCTTCGGGGTGTTCGAGAAGCGCGCCCGCGCCGCCCGGACCGCGCGGAACCCGCGTACCGGTGAGACGGTCCGCGTCAAGAAGACCAACGTGCCCGCCTTCCGCGCCGGCACGACCTTCAAGGACGTGGTGAGCGGCGCGAAGAAGCTGCCGAAGGTCACCGCCGCCAAGCGCGCCACCGCGGGTACCCGTGCCGCGAGCACCACCACTCGCGCCACCACCACCCGGGCGACGGCCAGCCGTCCGAGCACCACCCGCAGCACCACGACTCGCACGCGCGCCACCACCACGCGCAGCACCGCCGCGAGCCGTACCGCTGCCAAGGCGGCGCCGAAGACGGCCGCGAAGGCCACCACGGCCAAGGCGACCACGGCGAAGAAGACCACCGCCAAGGCCGCTCCGAAGGCGGCGGCGAAGACCACCACCGCCAAGGCCACCACCAAGGCCGCTCCCAAGGCGACCGCCGCGAAGAAGACCACCGCGGCCAAGCGCACCACCGCCGCGAAGAAGAAGTAGTTCGCGGTCGGAGCGGTACCCACGGCAGGGCCCCGTGCTGGATTCCCGGCACGGGGCCCTGCCGCGTCCGTGACAGTGCCCACCCCGCACACCCGTCCGCGATCCGAGGTCCGTTACGAGAGTGCGCCCGCTCCCTCCCCCTCGCTAGAGTCGGAACCCGCGGCGCGCGACCGCGGTCTGAGGAGGTAGCCGTCATCGACATCCGGCTGCTGGGCTCGTTCGAAGCCGCGATCGGGGGTGCGCCGGTAGTTCTGACCAGCGCACGCCAGCGCGCGTTGCTCGCCGGGCTCGCGTTGTCCGCGGGGCGCCCGGTCTCGATCGACTCGCTGGCCCGGTTCGTCTGGGGGGAAAGCCTGCCCGCCAGGGTGCGCGGCAGCCTGCACACCTACGTGATGCGCCTGCGCCGCCTGATCGGCGAGGAAACCGTGGCCACCGCCCCCGATGGTTACCGGCTCGCCATCGAGCCCGATCGGGTGGACGCGCTGCGCTTTCTCCGCTTGCTCGACGACGCGATGGAGCAACCGGATCCGGTTGCCGAACGGCAATCGCTGACCGCCGCACTGGCGTTGTGGCGCGGCACCCCGCTGGAGGGCGTCGGTTCTCCGGCGCTGGCCGAGGATTGGGCGCCGCTGCTGACCGAGCGCTATCTGCTGGCGGTGGAGCGGCGCATCGATCTGGACGCCGAGGCGGGCGAAGGCACCGATCTCGCCGCCGAACTCACCGAGCTGATCGCGCGCTTCCCGCTGCGGGAGTCGTTGTGGGAGCGGCTGGTGGCGGAACTGGCGCGCACCGGCCGTCGCGCCGAGGCGCTGGCCAGGTACGCGAAACTGCGGGAACTGCTGGCCGAAGAACTCGGTGTGGAACCGGGCGCGAGCCTGCGCCGCCTGCACCTGGAACTGCTTTCCGCCGAAGCCCCGCCCGCGCCGGACACCAGGGAGGTGGTGCCGCGGCAGCTGCCGTTCGACGTCACCCGGTTCACCGGCCGCGACAGCGAACTGGCCGAACTGGGCGAGTTCCTCGACCGGCAGCACGAACGGTCCACCGCGATCGCGGTGATCGAAGGCGCCGCGGGGGTTGGCAAGACCTCGCTCGCGGTGCACTGGGCCCACCGCGTCCGCGACCGCTTCCCCGACGGGCAGCTGTTCCTCGACCTGCGCGGGCATTCGGCGGACACCCCGGTCACCCCGGACGCGGCGCTGGGCCGGTTCCTGCGGGCGGTCGGCGTGGCGGCCGAGGCCATTCCTTCCACAGTGGAGGAACGCTCGGCGATGCTGCGCAGCAGGCTGGCCGGGGCCCGGATGCTGTTGCTGCTGGACAACGCGCACGACGCGGACCAGGTCCGGCCGCTGCTTCCCGGTTCGGGGAACCTCGTGGTGGTCACCAGCCGCAGCCAGTTGCGGGGCCTGGTCGCCCGTGAGGGCGCGTACCGGCTGGCACTGGGGTCCTTGGACCACCGGGGCGCCACGGCGCTCCTGGCGGGCAGTGTGGGCCATTCCCGGCTGGCCGCCGAACCCGACGCGGTGGCCGAACTCGCGGATCTGTGCGGCGGGCTGCCGCTCGCGCTGGCGCTGGCGGGCGAACGGGCTTCGCGGTTCGGCGGCATGTCCATCGCCGGGATCGTCGAGGAACTGCGGGACCAGCGCTCACGCCTGGACACCCTGCGCGACCCGCACGACGCCGGCACCGATCTGCGTGCCGCGTTCTCCTGGTCCTACAAGGCGCTGCGCCCGGCCGCGGCGAAGCTGTTCCGGTTGCTCGGCCTGCACCCGGGCGTGGACATCAGCCTGTCGGCCGCCGCGGTGTTGTGCGGCAGGCCGGTGCGCGAAACCCGGGACCTGCTCGACCAGCTGGCGTCCGCGCACCTGCTCAACCAGCCGCGCGCGGATCGCTACCAGTTCCACGACCTGCTCCGCGTCTACGCCACCGAACGGCTGGAGGAGACGGAAAGCCCGGCGGAACAGGAACGCTGTTTCCGCCGGCTGCTCGACTGGTACCTGTGCACCGCGGCCGAGGCCAACAGCCAGGTGCGGCCGGATCTGCTCACCGAAGACGTGGTGCTTCCCGAAGTCGACGGGCCGGCGGTGAGCTTTCCCGACCGCGCCGCCGCGACCGCCTGGTATCTCGGCGAACGGTCCACCTTGGTCGCACTCGTGGCCGCCGCGGCCCGGCGCGGCTGGCCGACCCGCGCCTGGCAGCTCAGCTGGCTGTTGCGCGGGTTCAACGCCGAACGGCATGACATCGATGACTGGATCGAGATGGCGCGCCACGCGGTGGAGGTCGCCGAAGCCAAGCGGGACCGGCTCGGCCTTCAGTACGCGGCAAACAACCTGGGTACGGCGTTGCTGCGTGCTTCCCGCACCGACGAAGCACTTGTCGTGTTGGAGCAGGGACTGGCCGCGGCACCGGAAGGCGGGAACGCGCTGAGCGTCGCGATCCTGAGCAATCTCGCCGGCGCCTACTACCTCCGCGAGGAGTACGAGGAGTCCTACCGCTACAGCTCGGCCGGAGTCGAGGCCGCGCGCCGGTCCGGTGACCAGACCTACGTCGCGCACGCGGAGCTGAACCTGAGCGCCAGCTGCATCGGGCTGGGCAAGTTCGACGACGCCGCCGAACACGCCAAGAACGCGCAGGACGCCTTCCACGCCGTCGGTGACCAATACCACTCGGCGCTGGCGAAGGGGAACTTCGCCGAAGCGCTGGGGCGCGCGGGGCGGTACGACGACGCGATGGAGAACGCGTTGCGCGCACTGGGCTCGCTGCGGGAGATGGGCGCCGACTACGGCACCATCGACGTGCTCATCACACTCGGGCAGATCCAGCACGCGATGGACGAGCGCGAAGGCGCCGACGGGTACTGGCGGGAAGCGCTCGGCACCTGCGTGCGACTCAACGACCCGCGAGCCGATGAAGTGCGAGCGTTGCTCGAAAGCCTCGACACCACACCGGAGCGGGATGCGCCGCACCCCTAGACCGTCGCATCCCGCCCGGCAACGGGCGCGAACGCAGTACAGCAGGATGGGCTGTCAGGTCGCTGTCACTCGCCTTTCGCGCTGTTCAACGGCGACGGGGAGGGCAGCTGGCTGGCGAAGTAGGTGGCCGCGGCCAGCCGCGGGCCGTCGTTCCCGGCGGCCGGGTGGAAGCTGAGCAACCACAACGAACCCTTCTTCGCCGGGGCGGGCCGCCGCTGCTGTTCCGCTTCGGTGACGTGGCTGCGCAGTTCCAGCTGCACCCCGTCGCGTTCGGCCAACTGGGTCACCAGATCCGGGATCACCCCGCCCTGACTGCAGATCAGCGGGGTGCCGCCATCCCCGGCGACGGCCAGGAAGCGTGCCAGGCCGAGCACCGGATCCGCCCAGTAACCCTCTTCGGAGAACAGGTGCTCCTGCTCCACCTCGACGCCGAGGTCCTCGGCCACCTTCGCCACCGTCTGCACGCAGCGCAGGCGCGGCGCGGAAAGCACGCGGTCCGGGCCGAACATCGCCGACACCGCGCGCACGCCTTCGGCCTGCCGCAGCCCGGCGTTGGACAGCGGGCGGAGATCGTCGTCACCGGTCCACTCGTCCCGTTTGCCCGCCTTGGCGTGGCGGACCAGCAGCACGGTGCTCAGCTCGGCGGGCAGCGCGCAGAACTCGCGCAGCGTCTCGACATCACCGTGGCGGCTCAGCACCGACTCGGCCTCGGCCGGGCGCAGCCAGCGCAGTTCGTCCACCTCGTCGTTCGGTTCGAAGGCACCGCTCGCCACCCGCGCGCTGAAGTAGTCGACCGTCTTCCCGACGGTTCCGCCGCGCCCGCCGGGAGCGGGCACGCGGTAGGCGACCTGCTTCAGGAAGCGGCCGAGCACGACGTGGAAGCCGGTCTCCTCGTGGAGTTCGCGCACCGCCGCGGCGACCGTGGTCTCGCCGGGGTCGAGCTTGCCCTTGGGCAGCGACCAGTCGTCGTAGCGCGGCCGGTGCACGACCGCGACCTCCGGCCCGTCCGCGCCGTGCCGCCACAACACCGCGCCGGCGGCGCGGACCTTCGTCTCTTCGTCGTTCAACCGTTCGCCCTGTGCTTCGAGATCAGCTCCACCTGATGGTCCCGCACCTCGGTGTTGTCCGCCGGGGACGGGGCCCACTCACCGGTGGCGGTGAGCACCCAGCAGCGCGTGGCCGGATCGAGCGCGGACTCGAAGATCTCGTCCAGCTGCCGGGTCAGCTTGGGCTCCTTGACCCGGACCAGCGCCTCGATCCGCCGGTCGAGGTTGCGGTGCATCATGTCCGCGCTGCCGATCCAGTAGCTCTCGCCGCCGCGGAAGTGCAGTACCCGCGAGTGCTCCAGGAACCGGCCGAGGATGGAGCGGACCCGGATGTTCTCGCTCAGCCCCTCCACGCCCGGCTTCAGCGAGCAGATCCCGCGCACCACCACGTCGACCTCGACCCCGGCCTGCGATGCCTGGTACAGCGCGTCGATCACCTGCTCGTCGACCAGCGAGTTGCACTTGATCCGCACCCCGGCGGGCCGCCCGGCGCGCGCGTGCTCGATCTCCTCGGCGATGTAGTGCAGGAGGCCGCGCCGGATGCCGTTGGGCGCGGTCAGGATGTTGCGGAAGGTGTCCTGGCGCGAGTACCCGGTGAGCACGTTGAACAGGTCGGTCAGGTCCGCGCCGATGCTCGGGTCGGCGGTGAGCAGCCCGAGGTCCTCGTACAGCCGCGCGGTCTTCGGGTTGTAGTTGCCGGTGCCGATGTGGCAGTAGCGGCGGATGGTCGAGCCCTCCTGCCGCACCACCAGCGCGGTCTTGCAGTGCGTCTTGAGCCCCATCAGCCCGTAGACCACGTGCACGCCGGCGCGTTCCAGCGTGCGGGCCCAGGTGATGTTGGCCTGCTCGTCGAAGCGCGCCTTGATCTCCACCAGCGCGACCACCTGCTTGCCCGCCTCGGCCGCGTCCACCAGCGCGTCCACGATCGGCGAGTCACCGGAGGTGCGGTACAGCGTCTGCTTGATCGCCAGCACCTTGGGATCGGCGGCGGCCTGCTCGACGAAGCGCTGCACGCTGGTGGAGAAGGAGTCGTACGGGTGGTGCACCAGCACGTCGCCCTCGCGCAGGGTGGCGAACACGCTCTTCGGCGTCTCGCGCTCGCCGAAGGCCGGGTGCGTGGCGGGCACGAAGGTCGGGTACTTGAGTTCCTTGCGGTCCACGCCGGACAGCTGGTGCAGGCAGGTCAGGTCGAGCAGGCCGGGCACCTCGACCACGTCGCGCGGGTCCACCTCCAGCTCGCGCAGCAGCAGTTCGAGCATGTGCTCGCTCATGTCCTGCGCCACCTCGAGCCGCACCGGCGGGCCGAACCGGCGCTGCGCCAGTTCGCGTTCGAGCGCCTGCAGGAGGTCCTCGTCGCGGTCCTCCTCGACCTCGAAGTCGGCGTTGCGGGTGATCCGGAACACGTGGTGCTCGGTCACCTCCATCCCGGTGAACAGCTCACCGAGGTGCGCCGAGATCAGTTCCTCCAGCGGCAGGAAGGTCGCCTCGCGCTGCTCGCGCTGGGCCTCCACCCGGATCAGCCGGGGCACGTTGCTCGGCACCTTGACCCTGGCGAAGCGCTCGGTGCCGCCCTCCGGATCGCGCACGGTCACCGCGAGATTGAGCGAAAGGCCCGAAATGTACGGAAACGGGTGCGCCGGGTCCACCGCGAGCGGGGTGAGCACCGGGAAGATCTGGTCGGTGAAGTAGTTCGACAGCCGAAGCTGGTCCGGTCCGTCCAAATCGGACCAGCTGACGATCCGGATGCCCTCGGCGGCCAGCTCCGGGCGCAGCTCGTCCTCGAACGCCCCGGTGTGCCGCTCCACCAGGTCCTGGTTGCGCTTGGCGATGTAGGCCAGCTGCTCGCGCGGGGTGAGCCCGTCCGCGCTGCGCACCGACAGGCCGGTCTCGTCGCGGCGCTTCAGCCCGGCCACCCGCACCATGTAGAACTCGTCCAAATTGGACGCGAAGATGGCGAGGAACTTGGTGCGCTCGAGCAGCGGCTGCGAGTCGTCCTCGGCCAGCGCGAGCACGCGCGCGTTGAAGTCCTGCCACGACAGCTCGCGGTTGAAGTAGCGGTCGTCCGGGAGCGAGTCGGACAGCGGGGGGACCGCGGTCACCGCCGGGGGCGCCGATGGCACCCCGTGTTTTTCCTGGGCCGCGGGCGCCGGGTCGGTGCCGGGACGGGCCCGGCGGAGGTCCGGTGGGGCAGGTGGGGGGTTCAGCGGCTCGCTCACAACCTGCATTCTTCCGTACTCGGCGGCTTGCTGCGCATACCGCGATCTACGACACGGTGAATTCCACTCAGCTCGGGTCAGCTCAGGCAGCACGCCTCGCCGAGCAGGGTCGAGGTGCGCTCACCGAGCCCGAGTCTCCTGGTGTGGGCGAGGTCGGCGGCGGTGTCCACGTCGCTGCGCAGCGAGGGTGCGGCCACGTCCAGCGGCACCGCGCCCGACGCGGTGTGCGCCAGCGCGGAACCGGTGCCGAAGCGCGGGTCCAGCGGCTCGCCGGGCGCCGCCACCAGCAGGGTCGTGCCGGTGCCCTGGCGGTCGGCGACGAAGGCGCGCCGGTCGGCCGCGGCACCCAGCGCCATCGCCAGCTCGTCCGGCCGGAGCGCGGGGAGATCGGCCTGCAGCGCGGCGACCACTCCGCCGGGATCGGCCCGGCGCAGGATCGCCTCGCCCCGGCGCAGCGCGTTGTTGAGCCCCCGCGCGCCCGCGTCACCGACGATCTCGACGCCGAGGCGGTGCAGCGCGGTCAGCGCGGCCGGTTCGGCGGCCACCACCAGCACCCGGCGGACGCCGTTCGCCGCGGTCGCCGCCGCCAGCGTGTCGGCGGCGAGCGAGAGCACCAGCTCGGTGTGCGTGTCCTGGTCGTGGATGTCGTCAAGCGCACCGCGGAGCCGGGACTTGCCCAGGCTGGGCGGTTTCATCGGGACGATCAGGTCCACCTCGCGAGCCACGCCCTCCTTTCTACCCCTGACTGCCCCGACCCGCCCTACCTCTGTGACGTGGCGGGAGGGAGGATCAGCGGGGAGTACCGGAGCGAGGAGGAGTTTTGGCCGATCGGGAAAAGGGCGGTTTCTGGGTGGGGACCGCCGCGGCGCTGTTCTACCCGCTGACCCTGCTCGGCAGGCGGGACTACCGGCACACCGAGCGCATCCCCCGCACCGGGGGCGCGCTGCTGGTGCTCAACCACATCTCCCACCTCGATCCGGTGGTCGACGCCGTGCTGGTGCACCGCAGCAAGCGCGTGCCGCGGTTCATGGCGAAGGAGAGCCTGACCCGCACCCCGCTGCTCGGCAAGATCCTGATCGGCTCCGGCGGCATCCCGGTCTACCGCGGTTCGTCCAGTGCCGGCGACAGCCTGCGCGCGGCGCACCAGGCGCTGCGCGAGGGCAAGGTGGTGGTGATCTATCCCGAGGGCACGATCACCAGGGACCCGGCGGTCTGGCCGAAGCGGTCCTACACCGGGGCGGCGCGGCTGGCCATGGAGAACGACGTGCCGGTGATCCCGATCGCGCGCTGGGGCACGCACGAGATCCTCAACGGCTACACCAGGAAGTTCCGGCCGTTCCCGCGCAAGCGGGTGATCCACTCGGTGGGGGAGCCGATCGACCTGTCGGCCTACCGCGACCGCCCGCTGGGTGCGAAGGTGCTGCGCGAGGTCACCGACGTGATGATGGACGAGGTGACCAAGCTGCTGGCCGAGGTGCGCGGCGAGCAGCCGCCCGCCACGCGTCCCGACGAGGACTGAGGCCGGTATGGACATCCAGCGGGTCACCGTGCTCGGTGCCGGTTCGTGGGGCACCACCTTCGCCAAGGTGCTCGGCGACGCCGGGCGCGACGTGACGGTGTGGGCGCGCCGTCCGGAGGTCGCGGCCGAGATCACCGACTCCGGGACCAACGGCCGTTACCTGCCGGGGGTGGCGCTGCCGTCGCGGATCACCGCCACCGCCGACCCGGCCGAGGCGCTCGACGGGGCCGAGGCGGTGGTGCTGGCCGTGCCGAGCCAGAGCCTGCGCGCGAACCTGACCGCCTGGCGCGGCCTGCTGCCCGCCGACGCGATCCTGGTCAGCCTGGCCAAGGGCGTCGAGCTGGGCACGCTGAAGCGGATGAGCGAGGTGATCACCGAGATCGCCGAGGTGCCGGACGGTCAGGTGGTGGTGGTCTCCGGGCCGAACCTGGCCAAGGAGATCGCGCAGGAGCAGCCGGCCGGCGCGGTGGTCGCGTGCGCCGACCACGAGCGCGCGATCGCCGTGCAGCGCGCCTGTTCGACGGGGTACTTCCGGCCGTACACGAACACCGACGTGGTGGGCTGCGAGCTGGGCGGCGCGTGCAAGAACGTGATCGCGCTGAGCTGCGGCATGGCCTCCGGGCTCGGCCTCGGCGCCAACACCTCGGCGACGCTGATCACCCGCGGCCTGGCCGAGATGGCTCGGCTCGGCACGAAGATGGGCGCCGACCCGCTGACCTTCGCCGGGCTGGCCGGAGTGGGGGACCTGGTTGCCACCTGCTCCTCGCCGCTTTCACGGAACCGGACCTTCGGGGAACGGCTCGGCCGGGGTGAGTCGGTCGCACAGGCGCAGGAAGCCGTCGGCGGTCAGGTGGCCGAGGGCGTGAAGTCCTGCACGTCGATCCGGGAACTCGCGTCCGGCCTCGGGGTCGACATGCCGATCACGGACGCCATGCACCGGGTGTGCCACGGCGGCGAAGATCCCCGCCGGCTGGGCGCCGAACTGCTGGGCCGGACCCGCAAGCACGAGTGGTCCTGACCGCCGCCCACTGGGTGGGAGCCGATTGACCGGAGCCAGGCGGGCTGCTTCGCTTCGTGGTGTGTTGATGCGTGAGACGAACGTGCGAGCCAGCCGTCAAGGCCAGCCCCGTGTCTTCGCGCTGTGTTCGTGTTGTTGCCGCTGAAGTCGCCCCATTCCAGCCGCTCCAACACCCACAAAGGACAAAACACCCATGTTCGCCGTTCCGGACAACACCGTCGCCCTGGTCGAGAACGCTGTTCAGCGCCACCCGGTGCGTGTCGCGCTCGAATACGCCCACGACCGCGACCGCTGGCGCCACCTGCTCCGCTACGACCCCGACCAGCGCTTCTCCGCGCTCATCGCCCGTGACGAAGAGCAGGAGATCTGGCTGATGAGCTGGCTGCCCGGCCAGCAGACCGATCTGCACGACCACGTCGAGTCGACCGGGGCGTTCACCGTGGTCACCGGCACGCTGACCGAGACCGTCAGCCGGAAGTCCGCCGACGGCCGGGTGGTCACCGAGGTGCACCCGCTGGTCGCCGGGCAGTCCCGCGTGTTCGCCCCCGGCTACGTCCACCACGTGCACAACCCCGGCGGCGACCCGGCGATCAGCGTGCACGTCTACCGCTCCGGCGGCCGGGCGATGCGCAGCTACCGCGGCAGCTTCGTCGACGGACCCACCCGCTCCGACACGTGAGCGGGCACCGGGACCGAGCACTTCGGGTCGGTCTCGGGTGGCCCGAACGACGTCCGGATCGGCAGCACGCCCGCCCAGGCGATATCTGCCTCCACATCGGACGGTTCGTCGACCACGCCCACGTCGCGCACCTTCACCGACGCCTCCGCCAGGTCGAGCGCGAGCACCGAGACCGCGGCGAACTCCTTGGCGTTCACGTCGCGCGCGTGTTCCCACGAGCCGGGCGCGAGGTGGTCGGTGAGCGCGCGCAGCCCGTGCATTTTTTCGTCCCCGGAGAGCGCGCGTGCCCGCCCGTGCACCACGGCGCTGCGGTAGTTCATCGAGTGGTCGTTGATCGAACGCGCGTAGACCACGGAGTCGAGCAGGGTGACCGTCACGCAGATGTCCACCTCGGTCGCGGCCGCGCGCATGCTCGGCGAACCGGTGGATCCGTGCAGGTAGAGCGTGTCCCCGTCGCGGCCGTAGCCGGTCGGCAGCACCACCGGCGAGCCGTCGAGCACCAGGCCGAGGTGGCAGACCAGGCCCTCGTCGAGCACCGCGTACAGCTCGGCGCGGTCGCTGCGGCCGCGTTCCTTCTTGCGGGTGATCGTGCTGCGTGGAGTGGGTGACAATGGGGTCATAGCCCCAGCGTGACCCAGGCAAGTGGCATCATGAATGGCCAATTGCCAGCGAGTTCGAAGAGGCCACTTTGCCGCATTCCGATACCGCGCTGCCGGTGCGCCTTGACCGCCGGAGCGGAACGCCGCTCGCCGTCCAGCTCGCCGACGCACTGCGCGAGTCGGCCGCCACCGGGCACCTGCGCGGCGGCGACCGGCTCCCGTCGACCCGCGCGCTGGCCAACCGCCTCGGCGTGAGCCGGACGGTGACCTCGGCAGCATACGAGCAACTGCACGCCGAAGGCTGGATCGCCGGCCGCCACGGTTCCGGCACCTACGTCACCACCTCGCCACCGCGCGACCGGCCCGCCCGCGGGCTGGTCATCGGCGAGGCACCGGGCCGCCCCGACCTGCTCGACCTCAGCCCCGGTGTGCCGTGGGCCGACGGCCTCGACCGCGCGGCCTGGCGCCGGGCCTGGCGGGCCGCCGCCGACGCGCCGCCGTTGTCCAGGGCACACCGCGCCGGGCTGTTCGACTACCGCGCGGTGATCGCCGAGCACCTGCTCCGCCACCGCGGGCTCTCCGCCGGAACGGACTCCGTGCTGGCCACCGCGGGCACCACGGCCGCGGTGATCGAGATCGCCGGGGCGATCTTCCGCCCCGGCGACGTGATCGGCGTCGAAGAACCCGGGTACCAGCGGGCCGTGCAGGCGCTGACCAGCGCCGGGCTGAAGACCGTTCCGGTGCCGGTGGACGGCGAGGGCCTGCGCCCGGACGCCGTGCCGCGCGGGCTGCGGGCGGTCTACTGCTCGCCCGCGCACCAGTACCCGATGGGCAGCCGGATGAGCGCGGCCAGGCGGGTCCAGCTGGTCGAGCGGGCGCGCGCGGAGGACTTCCTGCTCATCGAGGACGACTACGACGGTGAGCTGCGCTTCGACGTGGCGCCGTTGCCGCTGCTCGCCGCGCTCGCCCCGGACGTGGTCGTCCACCTGGGCACCACCAGCAAGATCCTCACGCCCACGCTGGGTGCCGGGTGGATGGTCGCGCCGCCGGAGGTGGCCGCCGCGGTGCTGGAGTACCGCGACCGCGTCGGCACGCGGCCGTCCCCGGCCGGTCAGCGGGTGCTGATCGAGCTGGCTCGCCACGGCGATCTGGGCCGTCACCTGCGGAAACTGCGGCGCGAACTGTCCGAGCGGCGGTCCATGCTGACCGGCGCGCTGTACGCCGGTGGCATCCCGGTGCTCGGCGACGACGCGGGCGCGCACCTGATGGTCCCGCTGGACTCGGCGGCCGAGGAACGCGACAAGGTGCGTGCCGCGGAGGCGGTGGGCATCCGGCTCGACCACCTCGGACGGCACTTCGCCGGGACACCGACGGCGTACGGGATCCCGCTCGCCTATTCGGGTTGTTCCCGCGAAGCGCTGGCCGACGCGCTGGAGACGCTGGTCGGCCTACTGCGGCCCGGGGTGATCCACAAGCGCCCGGTAGGGTGACGCCTCATGAGCTCAGCCAAGACGCGGGTCGCCGTGGTGTTCGGCGGCCGTAGCACCGAGCACACCATCTCCTGCGTTTCGGCGGGCAGTGTGCTGGCGAACCTGGACCGCGAGCGGTTCGAGATCGTGCCCATCGGCATCACCCGGGACGGCGGCTGGGTGCTCGGCCCGAGCGACCCGGAGCGGCTGCGGATCGATGGCGACCGCCTGCCCGTGGTCTCGGCCGGGCAGAGCCTGGTGCTCACCGGCGACCGGACCAACCGCGAACTGGTGTCCTTGGACGGCGGGGTGGACGCGATCGGCGCGGTGGACGTGATCTTCCCGGTGCTGCACGGCGCCTTCGGTGAGGACGGCACCATCCAGGGCCTGCTGGAACTGGCGGACGTGCCCTACGTCGGGGCCGGCGTGCTCGCCAGCGCCACCGCGATGGACAAGGAGTTCGCCAAGAAGCTGCTCGCCGCCGAGGGCCTGCCCGGCGGCGACTACGCGGTGCTCCGGCGTGGACAGTCCACTTTGCCCGAAGCCGAGCGCGAACGCCTTGGCCTGCCGGTGTTCGTGAAGCCGGCCAGGGCCGGGTCCTCGATCGGCATCAGCAAGGTGACCGACTGGTCCCAGCTGGACGCCGCGATCGCGCTGGCCCGCGAGACCGATCCCAAGGTGCTGGTGGAGGCCGCGGTGGTCGGGCGCGAGATCGAGTGCGGGGTGCTGGAGTTCCCGGACGGCCGCGTCGAAGCCTCGCTGCCGGCCGAGATCCGCGTGCTCGCCACCGACGAAAGCGCCTGGTACGACTTCGAAACCAAGTACCTCGGTGAGGCCGCGGAGCTGGACATCCCGGCGAAGCTGGACGACCAGGTGACCGAACGCCTGCGGGAGATGGCCGTCGACGCCTTCCACGCGCTGGACTGCCAGGGACTGGCCAGGGTGGACTTCTTCGTCGGCGCCGACGGCACGCTCACCATCAACGAGGTGAACACCATGCCGGGCTTCACCACGACTTCGGCCTATCCGAAGATGTGGGCGGTGACCGGGATGGACTACCCGACCCTGCTGTCCACTTTGGTCGACACCGCGATCGCCCGCGGCACCGGTCTCCGCTAGCAGCCTTCGGTGGCGGGTACGTTGCTGAAGCCCTTGCCCGCGTTGGTCACCGTGTTGCTGGCGCAGACCTTGTTGCCCAGGTCCTTCTTGTGGACGTAGAAGCCGTACGCACCGGCTGACTGCACGTCCGCGGCGTTGTTCGCGAAGGTGTTGTTCTCACCCCAGCCGGTCAGCTGCGTGTGCACCTCGAAACCGCCGTAGCTCTTGGTGGTGACAAACACCTTGCTGCCCTTGTTGTTCGTCACGCGGTAGCCGTTGCCCTTCACGTCCACCCAGCTGTCACCCGAGTTCGCGCCCTGCTGCCCGGTGCCGTCGAAGGTGTTGCCGGACAGCTCGCCGTCGCTGGTGCCCTCCTTGACGTCGATCGCCTCGGCGGCCACGTTCGGCCCGATCTTGTTGTTCAGCGCCTTGTTGCGGTCACTGCGATCCGGGGTGCCGCCCGGCCAGTTGCTCTTCGCGGAGCCGAAGTAGATGCCCTCGCCGTAGTCGGGCGTCTGCGTGCCGGTGTCGCTGATTTCCGTGTCGCGCACCACGTTGTCGGTGCTGCCGTGCTGGAAGTGGATGGCCTCGTGGCCGATGTGGTGCACCCGCAGTCCGGACACGACGGTGTGCCGCACGCCCAGCGCCATCAGGCCCTTCTGGCCGCCGGTGATGGTGAAGCCCTCGAGGTTCCAGTAGCTGCCGGTCAGTTCGAGGCCGCGGCCGCCGGACGCCTTGAGCACCGCGTCACGCGGGCCCTTCAGGGTGATCCTGGCGCTCGCCGTGCCGCTGACCGGCGCCTTGAAGTTGCCGGTGAAGGTCTTGCCCGCGGCCAGTTGAATGGTGTCGCCCGGTTTCACCGCGGACAGCGCACTGCTCAGCTCCGCGCCGGTCTGCACGGTGATGACCGCGGCCGAGGCGGTGCCGGGCAGGGTGAGTGCCGCGAACGCGGCGGAAGCAACTACGACAGCGGTGACGCCTGCACGCATCGAACCCTCCGAGTCTCCTGCGTGGCGGCGGAAACACTCACGCTAATGAGCGTTCCTATTCCGGTCAACCGTCGGAGAAGCGCAGCGGGACGGGCGGCAGCGCGCCCGCGATCGCGTCGGAGATCTCCTGCAGTGGACCGGTTCCGGCGCTGTCGGGCACGGTCAGCGCCACGTAGACGGCGCGATCGGCGAGGAACCAGGTGGTGGTGCCCTCCACCGCCACCGGCAGCCACTGCACGGAGTTGATCACCCGCAGCTGCGCCGTCCTGGTCAGCTCGGCCGGCTGGTCCAGACCACAACGCAGCACGATCGGGTCGGCGCCCCAGGCCGCGGTCGACGGGGGAGCGGGCTGGGCCAGCTCGCGCTTGGCCAGCTTCTCGCCGTTGGAGGTCAGCTCGGCGGGCAGCGCGCCGAGCAGGGTGGCGCAGTCGGGCGCGGCGGCCTGCGGCGCGGGCACCGGCACCAGCGGGAGCGGGCCGGTGCCACCGGCCTGTTCGGGCTCGTCGGACGAACCGGTGGTCAGGCCGAAAACCGCCACCCCGGCGGCGAGCGCGACCGCCAGGGTCGCGGCGATCACGAGCAGCAGCCGGGGCGGGGCACCGGTCTCGTCGGTGTCGAACTGGGGCACGGCCTAACTACAGCACGGGTCAGAGGTGCACCACGGGGCAGGTCAGCGTGCGGGTGATGCCCTCCACGTTCTGCACCTTGGCGACCACCAGCTGCCCGAGCTGGTCGACGTTGTCCGCGGCGGCCCTGACGATCACGTCGTAGGGCCCGGTCACGTCCTCGGAGGTGGTGACCCCGGGAATGCCCGAGATCTCCGCCGCGACGGACGCGGCCTTGCCGACCTCGGTCTGGATGAGGATGTATGCGTGGACCACGGCGTGCCCCTTCGTCTGGATCTGGCTGCGCAAGGTAGGAACGTCTGAGGAACGTACCCCAGTAAGGGAACGATAGGGGATCCGACTATTTGAGGTCAGGAGGTAACGGCGTGCCGCGGGACACATCCGAAGAGCAGACCGTGGCGCAGACGGGTGAGTTCGGCCTGATCCGCGCGCTCACCGAGAGCCGGGAGCAGCCGCCGTTCACGCTGCTCGGGCCGGGGGACGACGCCGCGCTGGTGGCCGCGCCCGACGGACGGGTGGTGGCCAGCACCGACGTGCTGGTGCAGGGGGTGCACTTCCGGCTGGACTGGTCCACGCCGGAACAGGTCGGCCGCAAGGCGGTGGCGGTGAACCTGGCCGACATCGCCGCGATGGGCGCGCTGCCCAGTGCCGTGCTGGTGGGGTTCGCCTGCCCTGGCGACACCCCGGCCTCGGTGATCACCGGGATCACCGAGGGAATGTGGACCGAGGCCGAGCGCGCCGGGATCGGCGTGGTCGGCGGGGACGTGGTCCGGTCGGACACCCTTGTGGTGAGCATCACCGCGCTGGGTGATCTCAACGGGCTGCCGCCGGTGACCAGGTCGGGCGCCCGGCCCGGTGACGTGGTCGCCGTGTGCGGGCGGCTGGGCTGGGCGGCGTCCGGGCTGATGGTGCTCGGCCGCGGTTTCCGGTCGCCGGTCGGTGTGGTCAACGCCCACCGCTACCCCGAGCCGCCGTACGCGGCCGGGCCCGCCGCGGCGTCGGCGGGGGCCACCTCGATGATCGACGTCTCCGACGGCCTGCTGTCCGACCTCGGGCACATCGCGAAGGCGTCCGGGGTCGGCATCGACGTGCGCACCGAAGCGCTCCAGCCGGACCAGCGGCTGCAGGAGGTGGCGGCCGCGCTCGGCGCCGACGCGCGGCAGTGGGTGCTCACCGGCGGCGAGGACCACGCGCTCGTGGCCACCTTCCCACCGCACGCCGACCTGCCGGCCGGATGGCGCCGGATCGGCGCGGTGACCATGCCGGAGTCCGGCGTGACCGTGGACGGCAAGCCGCATGTGACCGAAGAAACCGGTTGGGAGCACTGGAAGACCAGTTAAGGTGCGGATGGTGGAGATCCGTGTGACTGCCTACGACGATCCCGACGCGCAGAAGCTGATCGCGGAGGTGCAGCAGGAGTACCTGGAGCGGTACGGGACCCCGGACGAGGGCCCGGCGCGTCCGGAGGAGTTCGCCCCGCCCGCCGGTCTGTTCATGGTCGGCTATCTCGACGGGAACCCGGTGGCGACCGGGGCCTGGCGTGCGCGTTCGGCCGATGGCGGTCCGCTGCGCGACGGTGACGCGGAGATCAAGCGCATGTTCGTGGTCGCCGCCGCGCGGGGTCGTGGGCTGGCGCGGGTCATGCTCGCCGAGCTGGAGCGCACCGCGCTGGCCGCCGGGCGGCGGCGGATGGTGCTGGAGACCGGCACCGAGCAGCCGGAGGCGATCGAGCTGTACCGGTCGAGCGGCTACCTGGAAATGGACGGTTTCGGCCATTACGCCGAGGATCCGCGGAGCCGGTACTTCGGCAAGTTGCTCACCGCCTGAAGGAGGACGGCGTGGCGATCTACGCACTCGGCGACCTGGTGCCCGACATCCATCCCGACGCCTACGTGCACCCGGACGCGACCCTGATCGGGGACGTCCGGATCCGCGCGTTCGCCTCGGTGTGGCCGCAGTCGGTGCTGCGCGGGGACAACGGCTACATCGAGATCGGCGAGCGGTCCAACGTGCAGGACGGCTGCGTGATCCACTGCACCGGGCAGCACCCGACGGTGCTCGGGCCGTCGTCCGCGATGGGGCATTCGGTGCACGTGGAAGGCGCGGTGATCGGCACCGGCTGCCTGATCGCCTCGGGCAGCGTGGTGCTGAACGGCAGCGAGATCGAGGACGGCGGCATGGTCGGCGCGGGAGCCGTGCTGTCGTACGGCTCGAAGGTGGCTTCCGGCGAGATCGCGCTGGGCGTGCCTGCCAAGATGCGGGAGAACAAGTCGTTCGGGCCGGAGATGATCGAAGCCGTGGTCGCCGGCTATGTCGGCCGCGCGGAGCGGTTCCGCACGGAACTCCGTTTGCTTAGCTGAGGTCGCCGACCCGATGGTGTGACGCAGGCGATAGAGTCGCCCGCCGTGACCGCACGACCGCTGCACGAGATCGTCGAAGCAGGCTGGGCGAAGGCCCTCGCTCCGGTGGAGGGCAACATCGCCAGGATGGGCGAGTTCCTCCGCGCGGAGATCGCCGCCGGCCGCACCTACCTCCCGGCGGGGGAGAACGTCCTGCGGGCGTTCAAGCAACCGTTCGACGGGGTACGCGTGCTCGTTGTCGGCCAGGACCCGTACCCGACGCCGGGGCACGCCATCGGGCTGTCCTTCGCCGTCGCGCCGGAGGTCCGGCCGCTGCCGAAGAGCCTGGTGAACATCTACAAGGAGTACGCCGAGGACCTCGGCCACCCGCTGCCGTCCAACGGGGACCTGACGCCGTGGACCGAGCAGGGCGTGCTGCTGCTCAACCGCGCCCTCACGGTGCGGCCCGGCAAGCCGAACTCCCACCAGGGCAAGGGCTGGGAGGAGGTCACCGAGCAGGCGATCAAGGCACTGGCCGAACGCGGTGGCCCGCTGGTGGCGATTCTCTGGGGCAGCAACGCCCGCAAGCTCAAGCCGCTGCTGGGCGGGGTGCCGTGCGTGGAGTCGGTGCACCCGAGCCCGCTCTCCGCGCACAACGGCTTCTTCGGCTCACGCCCGTTCAGCCGGGTGAACGAACTCCTCGTCCAGCAGGGCGCGCAACCGGTCGACTGGAAGCTCCCGTAACACCGGCACCCGGCACCCGGCTGGGGGTCCAGGGGGCTTGCCCCCTGGCCGGGGTCTGGGGGCTCGGCCCCCAGAAAACACCTGGGACGCAAAAATGGCGAGCGCTCTACGCGAGCACTCGCCACCCTTGAGTCTCAGCTCAGCCGCGTACGACCTTGCCCGCCTTGATGCACGAGGTGCACACGTTCAGGCGCTTGCGCTGGGACAGACCGATCTTGGCGTGCACGGTCTGGATGTTCGGGTTCCACCGGCGACTGGTCCGCCGGTGGGAGTGTGAGACCGACTTACCGAAGCCGGGTCCCTTGCCACAGACGTCGCACACGGCAGCCACGTCGAACTCCTTTGGATCTTCGAAGACGAATCACGCCCGGCACGGCGGCCGGGCAACTCGACCATAGTAACCAGTATGTTCCGAGGCGGGCCGAATGGGGTCGCTACCCTCGCCCGGACCAGGTCAGGAGGAGGAACGGGTGCGCGAGTTGGACGCCGCCGCGGTGGGGCGCTGGGCCTCGGCCTGCGTGCACAGCCTGGACGCGCTGCGACCGGAGATCAACGGCATCAACGTGTACCCGGTGGCGGACTCCGACACCGGGTCGAACCTGCACCACACCGTCTCCGGCGCCTGGCACGCGCTGCACGGCGAGCCCGCCCCGGCGAGCGCGGGCGCGGCGCTGGCGACGCTGGCCAAGGGCGCCGTCGCGGCCGCGAAGGGCAATTCCGGGGTGATCCTGTCGCAGGTGCTGCGCGGCCTCGCGGAGGCGCTGGCGGACCGCCCGGTCGACGGCCCGGCGCTGGCCGAGGCGCTGGGGCACGCCGACGAGGTGGCCACCGGCGCGGTCGCCCGCCCGGTCGCGGGCACCATGCTGAGCGTGCTGCACGCGGTCGCCGCCGCGGTCTCCGGCTCGACCGCCGACCTGGCGGAGGTCGCGCGCACCGCCGCCGAAGCCGCCGCCGCGGCGCTGGAGCAGACCCCGCAGCAGCTGCCCGTGCTCGCGCGCGCGGGTGTGGTGGACGCGGGCGGGCGCGGGGTGGTGGCCGTGCTGGACGCCCTGCTCGACGTGATCACCGGTGACGAGCACGCCCACCACCACCCGCTCGTCGCACATTCCCACGGTGAGCCCTCGCTCTACGCGTGGGAGGTGATGTTCCTGCTCGAAGGCGCCGACGAGGCCGCGCTGCCGGTGCTGCGCAAGGCGCTCAGCGGGCTCGGCGACAGCGTCACCGTGGCCGCCGACGGCGCCGGGTCGCACGCGGTCCACGTGCACTGCGCCGACATCGGGGCCGCCATCGAAGCCGCGCTGGACGCGGGCCGCCCGCGCCGGATCCGGGTCGAGCCGCTGGTCACGCCCGCGCCGCTGGAACCGGGCGGCGGGCTCGATCGCACGGTGGTCGCGGTGGTGCACGGCGACGGGCTGGCCGAGGTCATCCGCGCGGAGAACATCGAAGTCCTGTCGGTGCCCGCTGGTGCCGTTCCGAGCGTGGAGGAGATGCTCGGGCTGATCACCGAGACCACCGGCAACCACGTCACCGTGCTGCCCGGCGGTCCGGAGCTGACCACGGCCGCGGACACCGCCGCCGGGCACGCCATGGCCGGTGATCGCGACGTGGTGGTCATCCCGTGTGCGTCGCCGGTGCAGGTGCTGGCCGCGCTGGCCGTGCACGATCCGGCCCGCCGCACCAACGACGACGTGGTGGCGATGGCCGAGGCCGCCGCCGCGACCCGCCGCGGTGAGGTGCTCGTCGCCGGTGGTGAGGCGCTGTCGGTGGTCGGCCGCGCGCAGGCGGGTGACGTGCTGGGCCTGGTCGACGGCGAGGTGGTGCGGATCGAACCGGCACCGGCCGGCGAGGCGAACCTGCTGGAGGCGGCGATCACCGTGCTGGCCAGGCTGCTCGGGCCGGGCGGTGAGCTGGTCACCGTGGTCACCGGGGTGGGCGCGCCGTCCGGCATCGAGGAGGTGCTCACCGACTGGCTGCGGGGCGAGCACCCGGAGGTCGAACTGGTGTGCTATTCCGGACGGCAGACCGACGCCGTGCTGCTGATCGGGGTGGAGTAGGGAAGATGACCGTCCTTGACGACAAGCTGACGCCGTTGCTCGGCGCGAAGACGGCCAAGGCGCTGGCCGGTTCGCTGGGCATCGAAACCGTCGCCGACCTGCTGCGGCACTACCCGCGCCGGTACGACGAGCGCGGTTCGCTGACCGACATCGGCGGGCTGGAGATCGGTGAGCACGTCACCGTGATGGCCAGGATCGAGAAGGTGCAGCGGCGCTCGATGAAGTCCCGCGCCGGCAACATTCTCGAGGTCACCATCACCGACGGCCGCCGGAAGCTGCAGCTGGCCTTCTTCAACCAGGCCTTCCGCGAGCGCGAGCTGAAGCTCAACAAGACCGGCCTGTTCGCCGGCAAGGTGACCGCCTTCCGCAACAACCTGCAGCTGGCCAATCCCGAGTACGAGCTGCTCGAAGGTGACGACCTGAACGAGTCCGTGATGGACGAGTTCCTCGGCATCATGCCGGTCTACCCGGCGGCGCAGGGCATCCAGTCGTGGGCGATCGCGCGGGCGGTGCGCCAGGTGCTGGACACCCTGGACGACGACGGCGACGCGGATCCCATGCCGCGCGAGCTGCTCGCCGAGAAGAAGCTGGAGTCCCTGCACGACGCGCTGCGCCAGATCCACCGCCCGGAGAGCTGGCCGCGGCTGGAGTCGGCGAAGCGGCGGCTCAAGTGGGACGAGGCGATGTCCGTCCAGCTGATCTTCGCGCAGCGGCGGTATTCCACGGTTTCGCGGCCCGCGCCGGTCTGCGCGGCGAAGGCGGGTGGCCTGCTCGAAGCCTTCGACCAGCGGCTGCCGTTCGAGCTGACGCCGGGGCAGCACGAGGTCGGCGCGAAGATCGCCGAGGCGCTCTCGGTCGAGCACCCGATGAACCTGTTGCTGCAGGGTGAGGTCGGCAGCGGCAAGACGATCGTCGCGCTGCGGGCGATGCTGCAGGCGGTCGACGCCGGGCGGCAGGCCGCGATGCTCGCGCCGACCGAGGTGCTGGCCGCGCAGCACGCGCGCTCGTTGCGCGAGATGCTCGGCGACCTCGGTCAGGCCGGGGAACTGGGTGCGGCGGAGAACGCCACCAAGATCACCCTGCTCACCGGTTCCCTGCCCGCCAAGGAACGCAAGCAGGCACTGCTGGACGCGGCGAGCGGCGCGGCGGGCATCGTGGTCGGCACGCACGCGCTCATCCAGGACACGGTGTCCTTCGCCGACCTGGGTTTTGTGGTGGTCGACGAGCAGCACCGGTTCGGCGTGGAGCAGCGGGACGCGTTGCGCTCGCGCGGGTCCGACGGGACCAGCCCGCACGTGCTGGTGATGACCGCGACGCCGATCCCGCGCACCGTCGCGATGACGGTCTACGGCGACCTGGAAGTGGCTTCGCTGCGCGACATGCCCGCCGGGCGCTCGCCGATCTCGACCACCGTGGTGCCGGTCGCGGAGAAACCGCAGTGGCTCGACCGGGTGTGGGGCCGGATCGCCGAGGACGTGCGCAAGGGAAACCAGGCCTACGTGGTCTGCCCGCGCATCGGTGACGAACCCGCGTCGGACAAGAGCGACAAGCGGCCGCCGCTCGCGGTGCTCGACGTGGCCGAGGAACTGGCCGCGGGACCGTTGCGGGGACTGAAGCTCGGGGTGCTGCACGGGCGGATGCCGCCGGACGAGAAGGACGCGGTGATGCGGGCCTTCGCCGCGGCGAAGGTGGACGTGCTGGTGGCCACCACGGTGATCGAGGTCGGCGTGAACGTGCCGAACTCCACGGTGATGGTGATCATGGACGCCGACCGGTTCGGCGTGAGCCAGCTGCACCAGCTGCGCGGCCGGGTCGGGCGTGGTTCGAAGCCGGGGTTGTGCCTGCTGGTCACCGAGGCGCTCGAAGGCACCACCACCCGCGAACGCCTGGACGCGGTCGAGTCCACAACGGACGGTTTCGAGCTTTCCCAGCTGGACCTGGAAATCCGGCGCGAGGGCGACATCCTCGGCTCGGCGCAGTCCGGCAAGCGGTCCGGGCTGAAGCTGCTGTCCCTGCTGCGCGACGAGGAGATCATCGCCGAGGCGCGGGTGCGCGCGCAGCAGATCGTCGCCGAGGACCCGGCGCTGGAACGCCACCCCGGCCTGGCCGGAATGGTCGCCTCGGTGGTCGACGCCGACCGTGCCGAATACCTGGAGAAGTCCTGATACCCGGAAAGTCTCAGCCCTTGGGGAACGCTCCGGCCCGCGCGGCCAGCACGGCGGCGCGGGCGGCCCGGTCGGCGACGGCGAAGTCGACCGGTTCCCGGCTGACGAACAGCCGGTAGAACACCGGCGCGGCGGCCTGCCGCATGACCTCGACCGGATCGGTGTCCGCCGGGATCTCGCCGCGGGCGATGGCGCGTTCGGCCATCGCCGCGCCGTTGCGGTGGCGGTCGGCGTAGTACTCGCGCAGCGCGTCGGCGGCCTTGGCGGACTGGAAGGCCGACGCCACCGAGGCCATCGGCAGCGCCGACAGTGCCGGGTCGGTGAAGTAGGTGGTCAGCTCGCGGTTCATCGCGCTGAGGTCGCCTTCGAGCGAGCCGGTGTCCGGCACCACCCACGCGTGCTCGATGCCGAACAGCAGCGCCGCGGCGACCAGTCCTTCGGCTGAGCCCCAGCGCCGGTACAGCGTGGTCTTGTGCACGCCGGAGCGCTCGGCGACGGCGTCCACGGTGAGCCCGGGATAGCCCGTCTCGGCGAGTACGTCCAGGGTCGCTCGCAGCACCGCGACGCGGTTGCGTTCGGTGCGCCCACCGGGCCGGGTGCCGGGCAATTCCGTCGACAAGTGCCACTCCTGTTGCGTTAGTGTGCCCAGTGTGCCACGACTGAGCTCTCTCGACCGACTGTCCGACCTCGCCGAACTGATCGGTGACGCGACCATCGTCGCGATCGGCGAGAACAACCACCACATCCGTGAGTTCGGCGCTTATCGCGACCAGGTGCTGCGCCTGCTCGTCACCGAACTCGGCTTCCGCGCGCTCGCCTTCGAATCGGGATTCGCCGAGGGCAGGCTGGTCGACGCGTGGATTCACGGGGCGCCGGGCGAAGTCGCCGAAATCGCGCGTGATGGATTCACCTTCTCGCTCGGGGATTCGGCGGAAATGCACACGATGCTCACCTGGATGCGCGAGCACAACGCCGCCGGGGGAGACCTGCGCTACGCCGGGCTCGACGTGCCGAGCAGCGCCGGATCCCCGATGCCCGCGCTGCGGGCGGTGCGCCAGTACCTGCTCGACGCCGACCCCGGTGCACTGTCCCTTGTGGACACAGCGATCACCGCGACGGAGCCGTACGCGGCGGTCAGCAGCGCGCTGGCCCCGGCGCTCTACCAGCGGTACGAGCAGCGTGACCGGGCGACCGCCGCGCTGGCGGTGCTGGTCGCGCACCTGGAATCCACCGGTCCGGTGGTGCGCCGCGGCGGGGACAGCCGGGCGCACGCGGTGGCGCTGCACCACGCCCGCGGCGCGTTGCGACTGGACACCTACCTGCGCGAGGTCCTCGACGCGATGAACGGGGTGGCGACCCCGGTGCAGGGCGCGTCGCGGGACGCCTACATGGCGCAATCCGTGCGCCTGGCGCGCGAAGTGTGGCCGGACCGCAAAATCGTGCTGATGCTGCACAACGGTCACCTGCAGCGCACGCCGAGCAGCCTGATTCCCGGCGTGACCAGCGCGCCGGCCGGTGCGCACCTGGCCGCCGAGTTCGGCGACGAGTACTTCGCGCTCGCGCTGACCGGCGGCACCGGGCACACCACCGGACTGCGGCCCGAATCGGGGGCACGGCTGGGTTTCGAGCTGTACGAGCAGGAACTCGGCGAGCCGGAGCCGGGCAGTATCGAGGAAATGCTCGCCGGGCGCGAGCCGGGACTGCTCGACCTCAAACCGCTGCGGACCGATCCTGAGCGGCCGCACGGTATTCGGCACGCGCACCTGACCGTGCAGGCCGACATCGCCTCCGCGTTCGACGCGCTGGCCTATTTTCCGCGTCAGAGCGTCTGCCGGTTCTGAATTTCCCCAGTTCACCCCAGTCGGCTGAAAATTGCTGCCACCGGGCGGTTACCGTGCGCGACGGCACGCTATAACGTTGGGTAGATAAATATTCGGCCACTGTCCGGTGTTCGGCCTGGGTTGTGCAACGTTCAATCGGAGTAACCCGACTGAGTGATCGGAGTGTATGAGAAGCGGGACTGGTGGAGGCGAAGCATGGATCGCTCGGCGGGGGGCGCCACCACAGTGGCGCAGGAGTTCCTGCACGACCTCGGGCACAGCCTGGCCACGTTGTCGTACCTGGTGGAGGCGGTCCGCGCGGACGGGTCCCTGCGCGAGGACACCCGGCGCCGGGTGGACGCGATAGAGCAGGAGACGCACCGGCTGCTCGGCGCGGTCCGCCACGCGATGAGCCCCGGTGATCGGCCGCGCACCGCGGTGGTGGACGTCCGCGAAGTGCTCGAACAGATCGTCTCGCTGGTTTCGCTGGCCGGGGAGACCACCGTGGTGTTGCTGCCGGGGAAGCCGGTTTCGCTGCTGGTGGACGAGTCCCTGCTGTGGCGGATGGTCACCAACCTGATCGACAACGCCGTGCGCGCGGCCGGGCCCGGCGGCCGGGTGGAGGTGTCCGCCGGCGAGGAGCGGGGCGTGATCACCGTCGAAGTCGCCGACGACGGCCCGGGCTTCGGGGCGGGGCCCGCCGGCTGGGCGTCGCTCGGACTGGGCATCGTCGAACGGCTCGCCGAGGCTTGTGGCTGCGGGTTCCAAGTGATGACCGCTGGTTCCGGGGGTACCCGGGTGCGGCTGGCGTTCGGCGTTCACGCGAAGGGCGGATCGGAATGAACATCAGCCTCGTGCTCTGCGACGACCACGTGCTTTTCTCCGACGCGCTGGCGAGCGTGCTCGGGAACGAGTTCGACGTGCTCGGCGTGATCGACAAGATGGCCGACATCCCGGCCGCGATCCGGAAGCACCGTCCGGACGTGTGCCTGCTGGACCGCCGGTTCGTCGACGGAGACGCGCTGGACCGGCTCACCGAGATCCGGGCGGCCAGGCCGGCGACCAAGGTGGTGGTGCTCACCGCCGACCAGGACGACGACGGACTGCACCGCGCCCTGGCCGGTGGCGCGGCTGGTTACGTGCAGAAGACCTGCGGCGTGGCGACGCTGACCGCGGCACTGCGCAGCGTGGTGGCCGGTGAGGTGGTGGTGCACGTGGCGTCGGAGCGCTCGGCCCTGCGCTCACGCGGCTCGGCGGAGGCGATGCGGCTGGCCGCACACCTGACCGCCCGCGAACGCGAATGCCTGGCAATGCTGGTCGAAGGGCTCAGCACGGGTGAGATGGTGGCCAGGCTGGGCGTCGCCACGACGACGGTGCGCACGCACATCCAGGCGCTGCTGAGCAAACTGGGCGTGCACTCGCGCCTGGAAGCGGCCTCGCTGGCCGTGCGCTACTCCCTCCTCGACGAACAACACCCCCGCCGGCGCCGCCGGCGCCACTTCGACGCCGAAGCAGGCTGAGCCCGCCCTCGGGCGGTTTGAGACTTGCGCGCCGAAAGCGAGCTAGGGCCCGTCCTCAAAGCCAGAGGGTGAGGGTGGCCAGGTCGATCATGGCTTGGTAAGACACAGCGGTTTGTCGTAGCGGGTGGCGATCGCGCGGAACTGTTTGAGCCGGTTGAAGCAGCGTTCGACGACGTTGCGGCGCTTGTAGATCACCGGATCGAAGGCGGGTGGGCGGCCTCCGGCTCGACCGCGGCGGGCTCGGTTGGCGCGCTGGTCGCGGCGTTCGGGGATGGTGGCCCGGATGCCGCGGCGGCGCAGGTGAGCGCGAATGGACTTGCTGGAGTAGCCCTTGTCCGCGAGCACCCGTGTCGGCCGCGTCGCGAGCCGGCCGTGTCGTGCCGGCGGGAACCACACGCCCGCCAGCACGGTGTCGAACGTGGTGCAGTCGTTCGTGTTCCCGCCGGTCAGGACGGTCGTGAGCGGGCGGCCGTGCCCGTCACAGGCCAGATGAATCTTGGTCGAGGGGCCGCCGCGGGACCGGCCGATAGCATGATCATCTGGTTCGGTCTGCCCGCCACACGACCCGCTCGCCCCCTGTGTGCGCTGCGGTGCGGCGGCGGGCACCGGCCGCGTGCTGATGGGCGCGCACGATGCTGGAGTCCACCGAAACCTCCCGGTCCAGCTCGTCGATCGCCTCCGCGATCACCCGCGCCTTGGACACCAGCATGGTCAGGGTGCCGTTGCGTGACCAGCGCCAGAACCGGTTGTAGACCGTCTTCCACGGCCCGTACCGCTCCGGCAGATCACGCCACGAGACACCGGTCTTCGCTTTGAACAACATCCCGTTGATCACCCGCCGGTCATCCACCCGCGGACGCCCCTTCGCCCCCGAGACCGGCAACAACGGCTGCAACGCCTGCCACTGCTCATCAGTCAGCTCATGCCTGCGCACCACGACACAAGATCAAAGCACGTCAGAGCAACCAGCTTTGAGGACGGGCCCTAGCGGCTGTGCTTCGCGCACGATTCGGCACGCGGGGCCCGCGTCATTCAGGGCGCCGAAGCATCAGGCTAGGGCGACGCTTCGGCTTGGGGCCTGCCTGAGCCTCGGGATCCGCGCGCCGAAGCATCAGGCCGGGGCGAGGCTTCGGCTTCCGGGCGTGCCTGAGCGCTCGGGCCTCGCGCGCCGAACCGTGGAGTGGCGAGGGCACCTCGGCCGGGGTCAGGAGCCGGCGTCGAAGGCGCTGACCAGCTGTCGTTCCGCGTCGTCGAGGTAGCTGGCCAGAGCGGCTTCGGCGCGCCGGTTGTCGCCGGCGCGGAGCAGGTCCAGGATCTCGTCGTTGCGCAGCAGGTACGGCTGGTGGAACTCGCGCGGGTTGGTCATCACGTGGAACACCAGCCGCAGCTCGGCGAAGATGCCCTGCATCAGCTCGTCGATGCGCGGGCTCGCGGTGAGCGCGGCGAGCGCCTGGTGGAAGTGGATGTTCGCGGTACCGAGATCGCGCCAGCCCTCGCGCCGCTCGGCGAGCAGGCCGTCGGCGACCGCGCGTTCCAGGCCGGACAGGTCCGGCTTCACCGCGTTCCGCACCGCCGCGCATTCGATCAGCTTCCGCACCCGGTACAGGTCGACCACGTCGTCCCGGCTCAGCATCCGGACGAAAACACCGCGGTTCAGCTCGTGCGAGAGCAGCCGCTCGTGCGTGAGCAGGCGAAACGCCTCGCGCAGCGTGTTCCGCGAGACGCCGAGCGCCGCGCCGATGTCGTGTTCGGAGAGCCGGGCGCCGGGCAGGAAGAAGCCCTCCGAGATCCGGGTGCGCAGCACGCCCGCCACTCGCTCGGCCGTGCTGGTCCGGCCGAGCAGGCCCCGATCAGCGGCCAGGCCCGTCGGGGTGCCGCTGTTGTCCGCGATGACCACGGGGATCAGCCTACCGCAGTACCAGTGAACGATACGCGGAAACTCCTTGAGGATAATCCTCTCGACCTCTTGTGGGATTGTTCAACAATAGCCTACCTTGTGTCGCAGCTCACCTGTGTTTCCCTGGACCGACCACCAGAACCCGCGAGGTGCGTGATGGACACGACCGCAGCAACGGCTGAGGACACCCGACCATTCGCCTGGTATCGAACACTCGGCTCGCGCGGGCGCCGCGCCTTCGCCGGCGCGTTCGGCGGCTACGGCCTCGACTCGTACGACTACTGGGTCCTGCCGCTCAGCCTCAGCGCGATCATCGCCTACTTCAACCTGACCCCCGGCACGGCGGGCCTGCTCAGCACCACCACGCTGGTCGTCTCGGCGATCGGCGGCGCCGGCGCGGGCATTCTCGCCGACCGCATCGGCCGCGTCCGCACGCTCCAGCTGACCGTGGCCACCTACACCGTGTTCACCGTGCTCTGCGGTTTCGCGCCGAACTTCGAGACGCTGCTGGTGTTCCGCGCCCTGCAGGGCCTCGGTTTCGGCGGCGAGTGGGCCGCTGGCGCGATCCTGGTCGCCGAGTACGCCCGCTCGCGCTACCGCGGCCGCACGGTCGCCTTCGTGCAGAGCGCGTGGGCGGCCGGCTGGGGGCTCGCGGTGATCGTCTACACCGTGGTGTTCAGCCTCTCCGGCGACGACATGGCCTGGCGCATCATGTTCTGGACCGGCGTGCTCCCGGCACTGCTGATCATGTGGGTGCGCAAGAACGTCACCGACGCCGACGCCGCCACCGAGCGCCGCGAAAGCTCGGCGAAACGCGGTTCGTTCGGCCAGATCTTCCAGGGCGACCTCCTGCGCACCACGCTGATCGCCTCGCTGTTCGCCACCGGCGTCCAGGGCGGTTACTACACGCTCGCCACCTGGCTGCCCTCGTACCTGCGCACCACCCGCGAGCTGACCGTGATCAACACCGGTGGTTACTACGCCTTCCTGATCTCCGGCGCGTTCATCGGTTACGTCTGCGGCGGTTACCTGACCGACCTGCTGGGCCGCAAGCGGACCTTCGTGTTGTTCGCCGCGCTCTCGGCGGTGCTGATCGTGGCGTACACGCAGATCCCGCACGGGGCCAACGCACTGGTGATGGTGCTCGGCTTCCCGCTCGGCTTCTCGATGTCGGCCATCTTCAGCGGGTTCGGCGCCTTCCTCGCCGAGCTGTACCCGACCGCGCAGCGCGGCACCGGGCAGGGCTTCACCTACAACTTCGGCCGCGCGGTCGGCGCCGTTTTTCCCGGTGTGGTGGGACTTCTGGGCGCCGGCGGGGCGATGGTGTTCGGCGCGGCGGGCTACGGCATCGCGGTACTGGCCCTGCTGGGCCTGCCGGAAACCAGGGGGAGGGAGCTGGTATGACCATTGTGGACGAACCAGGCACGATGGAATCCGAACTGCTGCCACCGGCACAGGCCCGCGCGCGGTTACGCGCCGGCGTTTCGGCGCCGACCAGCGGCTGGTCGGCGGGCTACACCCAGACGAACCTGATCGCGGTGCGCAGGAACTGGGCCTACGACGTGCTGTTGTTCTGCCAGCGCAACGAACAGCCGTGCCCGGTGCTCGACGTCAGCGATCCCGGCGATCCGTCGACCGTGCTGGCGCCCGGCGCCGACCTCCGCCGCGACCTGCCGCGCTACCGGATCTGGGAGAACGGCAGGCTGCGCGCCGAAGTCACCGACGCCACGCGGTACTGGCGCAGCGATCTGGTCGCCTTCTCGATCGGCTGCAGCTTCACCTTCGAGACCGCGCTCGTCGCCGAGGGCATTCCGCTGCGCCACGTCGAGCAGGGCCGCAACGTGGCGATGTACGTGACCAACCGGAAGTGCCGCCCGGCCGGGCGGTTGCACGGCCCGATGGTGGTGTCCATGCGCCAGATCCCGGAGGAGCGCGTGGACGACGCCATCCGGATCACCGCGGCGATGCCCGCGGTGCACGGCGCGCCGGTGCACGTCGGCGACCCCGGCGCGCTCGGCATCACCGATCTCGGCAAGCCCGACTTCGGCGACCCGGTCCGGGCGGAACCCGGTGACGTGCCGGTGTTCTGGGCCTGCGGGGTGACTCCGCAGGCGGCGCTGATGGCGTCGAAGCCGCCGTTCGCCATCACGCACGCGCCGGGCCACATGCTGATCACCGACCGGCGCGACGACGAGTACCGGGTGGGCCGGTGATCAGGGTGCACCGCTACGGCAGCCGCGCGGCGCTGGTCGATCTCGCCGGGGCCGGCGAGGTGCTCGGGCTCAACGCCGCGCTGGCCGCCGATCCGCCCGGCGGGGTGGAGGAGGTGGTGCCCGCCGCGCGGACCGTGCTGGTGCGGTTCGACCCCGGCCGCACCACCTTCGAGCGGCTGGTCGACGAAATCGCCGGGCGTTCGCTGGAGCCACCGGCGCGCCGGCGCGGTGAGGAACTGGTGGTGCCGGTCCACTACGACGGCGAGGACCTCGCGGAGGTGGCGTCGCGGGCCGGGCTGAGCGAGGCCGAAGTCGTCCGGCGGCACACCGGCGCCGAATACCGGGTCGCGTTCTGCGGCTTCGCGCCGGGATTCGGTTACCTCACCGGGCTTCCGCCGGAACTGCACCTGCCGAGGCGGAGCAGTCCGCGGGTGCGCGTGCCCGCCGGTGCGGTGGCGGTGGCCGGGGAGTACACCGCCGTCTACCCGCATCCGTCACCCGGCGGCTGGCACCTGCTCGGGCACACCGAACTGGCCGTCTGGGACGCCGAGCGCGAGCCGCCGAACCTGCTCGCGCCGGGCACCGCCGTACGGTTCAGCGCGGTATGACACCGAAGCTCGAAGTGCTCACACCCGGCCTGTTCGCCACCGTGCAGGACCTCGGCAGGCCGGGGCACACCGCGCTGGGCGTCGGCCGTTCCGGGGCCGCCGACCGCGACGCGCTGCGCCTGGCGAACCGGCTCGTCGGCAATCCCGAGGCGAACGCGGCGATCGAGGCGACCTTCGGCGGCCTGGTGGTGCGCTTCGACGGCCCGGCGCTGATCGCGTTGACCGGCGCCGCGTGCCCGGCCCGGCTCGGCGGCCGGGCGATCGGCCCGAACGCCCCGGTCCAGGCGCACGCCGGTGACGAACTGCGGCTCGGCACGCCGGAGCGCGGCCTGCGCACGTATTTGGCGGTACGCGGCGGGATCGACGTGCCGCCGGTGCTCGGCGGCCGCGGCACGGACACGCTTTCCGGACTGGGTCCGGCACCGCTCGCGGCGGGCACCACGCTCCCGGTCGGGCACCGCGTGGCGGCCTGGCCCGTGGTCGACCAGGCGCCGTGCGCGGCACTGCCGGACGAGCCGGTGCTGCGGCTGGTTCCGGGGCCACGACTGGACTTCTTCACCGCGGACGCGTTCGACTCGTTGCTGTCGGGGCGGTACCTGGTCTCGGCGCAGAGCAACCGGGTGGGGTTGCGGCTCGACGGCCCGGCGCTGTCCCGCGCCAGGACCGGAGAATTGCCGCCCGAACCGGCCGCGCCCGGCGCGGTGCAGGTGCCGCCGTCGGGCCAGCCGATCCTCTTCCTCGCCGATCACCCGGTGACCGGCGGCTATCCGGTGGTGGCGGTGGTGGTCGAGGAGGATCTGGGCTGGGCCGCGCAGGCGAGGCCGGGCACGCGGCTGAGGTTCGTCAGAAGTCGCCTTCGAGCGTGATCAGCTCGCGCAGCTTCTGCAGCGCGCGGTGCTGGGTGGTGCGCACGTTGCCCGCCTTGAGGCCGACCGCCTCCGCGGTCTCGGCGGCGGAGAGCCCGACGGCCACGCGCAGGATGACGATCTCCTGCTGCACTCGGGGCAGGGTCCGGATCAGGCGGTTCAGCCGTTCGCCGAGGTCGATGTCGAGCGCGTACTTCTCCGGTTCGTTGTCGGAGGCGGAGCGCTCGGGCAGGTCGGAGACCGGCTCGCAGCGGTCGCGGGAGACCGCGCGGAAGGCGTCGGCGACCTTGTTCGCGGCGATCGCGTGCACCAGGTAGAGGAACGAGCCGCCCCGGTCCTGGTACTGCGGCAGCGCCTTCAGCACCGCGACACACACCTCCTGTGAGATGTCGTCGGCGGAGAAGTACGACAGGTCCCGGCCACCGAGCCGGGCCCGGCAGTACCGCGTGACCACCGGTTTCAGTGCCGCGAGCAGGCCCGACATGGCGTCCTGGTCACCCTTCGCGGCCCGGCGGACCAGCGGATCGAGGTCCTCCTTGGTCAGCCGTGGATAGTGGCTGGTGCTCCGCTGGACCTTCTTCGGCGCCGCGGGTCCCTCGATGTCCCGCGTCGTCGAGTCCAAGCTCGTGGTCATTCGCCCGCCCATTCTTCGACCGATCTGCTGTTGTCCGGCTCAACCGGTTGGCCCGACAAACTCGATTAATCGTCGAATCAACCGCCCCTGCTGAGAGTCATTGTCAGCTTGCTAATAAGGCGACTGTCCGTAGCGGAGTTACCCGAATGGCGCTCGCTCGTTCAGCAATCTGACGACTGAGCGTAATGCTAGACCGCAGAAGGCGTTGGCTCCAGGGATCTCGCAGAGATGCCCCATTAGCACGAATCTAGGTCTCAATCATCTTTCGGTCGCGGTGCGCAAAAGTGCTGGACGTCCGGATTGCTCCGTACGGCGGTAGGGTCTTAGGTCCCTGAAAATCGCGTTTGCCAGTTAAGCGAGAAAGGCGAGCGTGGCCACCGCCATGATCGTCACCAGACTCGCCGACAGGCCGATGACCTGGGGAAGTACGGCATCCGGCGGAGTCCGCTGGGCCCGGAGGAGGCGTCGTTCGCGGTGCCTGGTGCACAGCGCGAGCGAAATCGTGACCAAGATCCCGGTGGCGGCCGGGATAACGGTCAGGTCACTGCCCGGATCGCCGTCCGAGTGCACCGACGAGTGCAGCAGGAGCAGGGTCACCGCCGCCGCGGAGGCGGTGGTGCGGCGCCAGGCGAGCCAGGTGCGCTCGGGTTGCAGGCCCGGATCGCGGCTCATCCGGTCACCGCGAGGACCACGGCGAAGGCGGTGATCACCAGGATGCCGGCGGTCAGCACCAGCAGCATGCGGTTGGGCGGCAGCGGCTCACCGCGGCGCATCGCGCGCTGGACCCGCTTCCAGCGCGGGTAGCTCGCCGCGGTCAGCAGCACGGCGAGCGCCGCGCACAGCAGGGCGAGCACCGTCCTCGCCCCCGGCACGCCGAACTCCGGCACCAGCTGCCGCACCGCGACCGCACCGGCCAGCAGGCCGAGGGCGGTGCGCAGCCAGGCCAGGAAGGTGCGCTCGTTGGCCAGGCTGAAGCGGTAGTCGGGTTCGTGCTCGGTGGGTTCGGGCGGGGACTCGGTCATGCGGACAGCCTGTCCCGGACGGCTCAGCCGCGCGAATCCGGGTGGCGGTGCGCGAACACCCACCAGCGGAGCAGCGCGAACCGGCAGACGCCGCCGAGCAGACCGGCGGTGGCCAGCACCAGGGTCTCGGTGAGCGGGGTGGGCACCGGGACCACGGCGTGCAGCGCGAGCAGCACCACCGAGCCGTACCCGGCGTAGAAGGCGATGGTGCCCGCCACCTGGAGGTGCCGCCGCCGCGGTGGGCTGGGGCGCCCGGCGAAGGTCACCCGCCGGTGGAACTCGGTGTTCCCGATCGTGGTGACGATGATCGCCAGCAGGTTCGCGACGTGGGCGCCCAGCGCGGCGCGCAGCAGGAAGTAGAGCGCGAACTGGACGGCGGTGGTGACCACGCCCGCCGCCAGGTACCAGCCCGCGTGCACGGCGAGGCCGTCCTGTTTCGCGGGTGGGGCGGCCGCTGCCGGCGCCGGAATGGCCATGGCCACGACGCTACCCAAGCCGGTTTCGGCGGTGGCTCGCGCGGGTAGGCGAAGCGGACAGGCAAGACCAGAGGAGGAGTTCCGATGTCCGCACCGCAGGAGCCGGTGGAATCCGATCCGGCCGCGCTGAACAGCGCCGAGGACCTCGACGAGGACCGCCTCCGGGTGGACCCGCTCGAGGCGGGCATCGAGCCGCCGGAGCACTGGAGCGCGGCCGACCGCTTCGGCACCACCCCGGCGGAGCAGCGCGAAGGCGAGAGCATGGCCGCGCGGCTGAGCGAGGAGCAGCCGGACGTGACCGCCGACGAGGTGCCCGAGAAACCGATCGCGGCGACCCCCGCCGACGAACTGGACGAGTCGATCGACGACCAGCCCGGTGACGTCGAGCAGGTGGCGCCCGAAGAGGGGGGTGTCGGTCGTCACACCTCCAGTGACGAGCTGCCACAGGCCGCTGACCAGGCCGGGGGCTCGGTGGCGGAGGCCATCCGCACCCCGGAGTGACCGGGCGGCACCCAGCGCCACCGGCCCCCCACCCCTACGGTGGAGGGGCCAGAGCCATGTAACCGACGAAAGGGAGCCTGTCGATGCTCGCCATGACAGACGCCGCGGCCGAGGCCATCACCGCGCTGACCGGACAGGACGGTCAGGCCGAAGCCGGCCTGAGGTTCGCGGTGCAGGAGGTGGAGGAGACCGGCGCCCAGCTCGGGTTGTCGGTGGCGCCTTCACCGGAGGACGGTGATCAGGTACTCGCCACCGAAGGCGGGGCCAAGGTCTTCCTGGAACCGAAGGCCGCCGAGTTCCTCGACGACAAGGTGCTCGACATCCAGCAGGACGACGAGGGTCAGATGAGCTTCGCCGTGCTGCAGCAGCCGGACGAGCAGCCCAGCGCCTGACTTCCCGGCAACAGGGGCCCCGCGCAGTCCGCGCGGGGCCCCTGTTCACGCCGGGTCAGGCGTTCATGCGGAGTAGGGATCGCGCTGGTCCAGCGCCGGACTCACGCGCGGGTTTCCACCCTGCTGCCCCGGCACCGGTGCCACCGTGGTTTCGGCGGCCGCGGGCGGCGAGGGGTGCTTCAGCGCCCGCTCGGCGACCTGGTTGTCCCGGATCCTCGACAGCACGGTCAGCGTCACGCCGTGCGCGATCGCCAGCACGATCAGGGTGATCCCCAGCTTCCACACCACCGCCTCGGTGGCGTTGTCCCCGCCGGAGTCGATGGTCGACAGCAGCGCCAAGACTCCCAGCACCGACAGGTGGAACAGCACGGTGATCAGGCGCGTCATCGAAGCACCCGCGGCCGCGTCGCCGTACGAGTTCTCCAGATAGCGCCGCCCGCTGCGATAGATGATCTGGCCGTCGATCACAACGAGCAGCGTCGCCAGCACCAGGAACGTTATGTAGGCATTGGTTTCCACAAGTAGCTCCTCTCGGTGACACGGCTCTACCCGAGGGTTACCCGTCCACCAAGGCAGCAAACCGTCAAGCGCCCCAGGCACGCACCAAGTCAGCCGTTTGCGTGCGCAGGAGTTCGCGCGCGTGTTCCCGCGCGTACGCCAGTGAGGGCGCGTGATCGATCAGCGCGCGATATCCGGCGACACCCAACTGGGCCAGTTGCGCCTCGTCCAGGGTTACGCGGCCGGCGACGGCCAGTACCGGGAGGTTCCGCGCGCGGGCGCGCGCGGCGATGCCCGCGGGTGCCTTGCCGTCGAGGCTCTGCGGGTCCAGTGAGCCTTCGCCGGTGATCACCAGGTCCGCCTCGGCCAGTGCGGCCGGCACTCCGGTGAGTTCGCAGACCAGGTCGAAGCCCGATTCGAAGACGGCGTCCAGTGCGGCCATCGCGCCACCGGCCACCCCGCCGCCCGCACCGGCGCCCGGCGCGTCCGAGACGTCGCGGCCGCCCGCCGCGTGCAGCGCTCGCGCCCATCGGCCGAGTGCCTCGCCCAGGAGTGCGACTTCGGCGGGACGCGCGCCCTTCTGCGGGCCGAAGATCGCCGCCGCGCCCTTCTCGCCGAGCAGCGGGTTGCTCACGTCGGTGGCCACGCGCACGTCGACTCCGGCGAACTTCGAACGCAGCAAAGACAAATCCACCGACTCAACCGTCCTCAGTGGACCGCCGCCCAACTCCAGCGAGGGCGTCACCGAAGCGCCGAGTGCCCGCAGCATGCCCGAGCCGCCGTCCGTGCTCGCCGTTCCGCCGACGGTCAGCACCACCTGCCGCGCCCCGCGGTCCAGCGCGTGCGCGATCAGCTCACCGACGCCCCAGGTGTGCGCCGCCAGCGCCGTTTCCGGTGACGGCTCGACGAACTCGATGCCGCACGCCCGCGCCGATTCGATGTACGCGGTCTCACCCAGCACCGCGTACCGCGCCTCGACCGGGGCGTCCAGCGGCCCGCGCACCGACAGCTCCACCCGCTCCGCGCCCGCCGCGTACAGCACGTCCAGCGTGCCCTCGCCGCCGTCGGCCACCGGGCACAGCATGGTCTCCGCGTCCCCGAAGACGTCGCGCACGCCGTCGCGGATCGCCTCGGCGGCCTCCATCGCGGTCAGGCTGCCCTTGAACTTGTCCGGCGCGATCAGGACCTTCACGCCGTCACCGCCGTAAGGGGAGGTTCACCGGCCAGCACCGCGGCCACGTTGCGCGCCGCGAGCAGGGCCATTTCGGTGCGGGTCTCCACGGTCGCCGAGCCGAGATGCGGCGTGATCACCACGTTCTCCAGGTCGAGCAGGCGCGGTTCCACTTCGGGCTCCTTCTCGAACACGTCCAGCGCGGCGCCGGCGAGCACGCCTTCGGCCAGCGCTTCGGCCAGCGCGGCCTCGTCGACCACCGGGCCGCGCGTGGTGTTGATCAGATAGGCGCCCGGCTTCATGGTGCGCAGCGAGGAAGCGTTGATCAGGTGCCGGGTCTCCGGGGTGAGCGGGCAGTGCAGCGAGACGAAGTCGGCCGACCGCAGCAGTTCCTCCAGCGGCAGGCGCCGCGCACCCAGTTCGGCCTCGACCTCGGCCGGCGCCCTGTTCCGTCCACTGTAGACAATCTCGAGGCCGAACGCCCTGGCCCGGCGGGCCATCGCCCGGCCGATCTGGCCGAGCCCGACGATGCCGAGGGTGCGGCCCTGCAGCCCGGCGCCGAGCATGAAGCCGAGGCTGAACTTCCACGGGGTCCGCGCGCGCAGCAGCCGCTCGCCCTCGCTGAGCCGCCGCGTGCTCATCAGCAGCAGGCCGAAGGCGAGGTCGGCGGTGGCGTCGGTGAGCACGCCGGGTGTGTTGGTCACCGTCACCCCGCGCTCGGAGAGCGCTTTCACATCGAGGTTGTCGTACCCGACCGCGACGTTGGCCACCACCGTCAGGCCCGGACCGGCCGCGTCGGCGACCGTACCGTCCACCCGATCGCCGACCATGGTCACCAGCGCGTCCGCCCCGGCGACCCGTTCACGCAGCTCATCGGGCCGCAACGGGCCGTCGGCCACCCACACCTCGCCCGCTTCGCCGAGCACCTTCAGCGCCGGTTCCGGCAGTTGTCCGGTGACCACGATCTTCGGCACGTTCGGCCCACCTCCCGTACTCGGCGACCAGCCCAACATAGCCGGGCGGCGTTCCGTCGTGAACCGGCTGCGGCTACCGCACGTGTCTGTTGGTGACGGCACACAGTTTCGCGACGGGAGGGGTTGCTGATGACGATCTCGACACCGGGAGTTGGCGTGGACGCACACCGGCACACCGGGCACCTGATCCGGCGGGCCCAGCAGATCCACACGTACCTGTGGTCCGCCGAGGTGTCCAAAGAGGTCACCTCGACCCAGTACGCGGTGCTGAGCGCGGTGGCGCTCAATCCGGAGACCGACCAGAACGCGCTCTCGCGCGAGGTCTCGCTGGACACCTCGACGGTGGGCGCGGTGGTGAACCGGCTGATCGACCGCGGTCACCTGCGGCGCGACCGCGATCCCGGCGACCGGCGGCGGAACCTGCTCAGCCTGACCGACGCCGGGCACGCCCTGTTCGGCGAGCTTTCGGTGCGCGCGGCCAGGATGACCGAGGGCATGATCGAGTGCCTGCCGCCGGAGGACCGCGAAGAACTGGTGCGCATCCTCAGCCGGGTGGTCGACGCGGGGGAGGCGAAGCGCGAGAGGGCCGAACACACCCGTTAGCGCGTTCCGTGCACGCAGCTTCCGTGCTATGTTCATATATAGAACTAGTGTGCGGAATGCGAACATGCAAGGGAGCCGGCGATGGCGGAACTCGTCTCGCTCGCGGACGGTGTGGCCGACCTCGTCCGTGACGGGGACACGGTGGCCCTGGAGGGGTTCACCCATCTGATCCCGGTCGCCGCCGGGCACGAGATCATCCGGCAGGGCCGCCGCGGGCTGACCCTGGTCCGGATGACCCCGGACATCGTCTACGACCAGCTGATCGGCGCCGGCTGCGCGAGCAAGCTGATCTTCTCCTGGGGCGGCAATCCCGGGGTCGGTTCGCTGCACCGGTTCCGCGACGCGGTCCAGCACGGCTGGCCGGTGCCGCTGGAGATCGAGGAGCACAGCCACGCCGGCATGGCCAACCGCTACGTGGCCGGTGCCTCCGGGCTGCCGTTCGCCGTGCTGCGGGGCTACTCCGGCACCGATCTGCCGAAGCACACGGCCACCATCAAGCCGATCACCTGCCCGTTCACCGGGGAGCAGCTGGCCGCGGTGCCCGCGCTCAACCCGGACGTGACCATCGTGCACGCCCAGCGCGCCGACCGGAACGGCAACGTGCAGCTGTGGGGCATCGCCGGTGTGCAGAAGGAGGCGGTGCTGGCGGCCAAGCGCTCGCTCGTCACCGTCGAGGAGATCGTCGACGAGCTGGAGCCGCGGCCGGGCGCGCTGGTGCTGCCCTCGTGGGCGGTGACCGCGGTCGCCGAGGCGCCCGGCGGGGCCAAGCCCTCCTACGCCGCCGGTTACTACGACCGGGACAACGACGGCTACCAGGCCTGGGACGCGGTGAGCCGCGACCGCGAGGAGTTCGGCAAGTGGCTGGCGGAGGTGGCGGCATGAGCACCTACACCACCGACGAGATGATGAGCATCGCGGCGGCCCGCGCGCTCGGCGACGGCATGTCCTGCTTCGTGGGCATCGGCCTGCCGAGCACCGCGGCCAATCTCGCCCGCCGTTCGCACGCGCCGAACCTGGTGCTGGTCTACGAATCGGGCTGCCTCGGCGCGAAGCCGGGCAGGCTGCCGCTGTCCATCGGCGATGGTGAGCTGGCCGAGACCGCGGACGCGGTGGTCAGCGTGCCCGAGGTGTTCAACTACTGGCTGCAGCCCGGCCGGATCGATGTCGGCTTTCTCGGCGCGGCCCAGCTGGACAAGTTCGGCAACATCAACACCACCGTGATCGGTGACGACTACGCCGACCCCAAGGTCCGGCTGCCGGGTGCCGGTGGCGCGCCGGAGATCGCCGCGTCCTGCCGCGAGGTCTTCGTGGTGCTGCGCCAGAGCAAGCGCGCCTTCGTGGAGAAGGTGGACTTCGTCACCTCCTTCGGGCACGGTTCGGGCCGGGGCGACCGCGAGCGGCTCGGCCTGCCCGGTGCCGGGCCTACCCTGGTGGTCACCGATCTCGGCCTGCTGCGGCCGGATCCGGAGACCGCCGAGCTGACCCTGACCGATCTGCATCCCGGCGTCGAGGTGGCGCAGGTGCGGGAGGCCACCGGCTGGGCGCTGAAGGTCGCCGACGACCTGCGGCGGACCCCGGAGCCGACCGACGCGGAACTGGCCGGACTGCGAGAGCTGAAGAAGGCGGGCGAATGACCGAGGTATTCGTACTGGACGCGGTGCGCACCCCGTTCGGCAGGTACGGCGGCGCGCTGGCGGGCACCCGGCCCGACGACCTCGCCGCGCACGTGCTGCGCGCGCTCGGCGAGCGCACCGGGCTCGATCCGTCCACTGTGGACGAGGTGGTGCTCGGCAACGCCAACGGCGCCGGTGAGGACAACCGGAACGTGGCCAGGATGGCCACCCTGCTGGCCGGCTGGCCGACCTCGATCCCCGGCGGCACGGTGAACCGGCTGTGCGGGTCCGGGCTGGACGCGGTTTCCCAGGCCAGCAGGCTGATCGCCACCGGGGACGCGTCGCTGGTGGTGGCCGGTGGTGTCGAGTCGATGAGCCGGTCGCCGTGGGTGGTGCAGAAGCCGGAGAAGGCCTTCCCGAACGGCAACCAGACCATGTACTCCACCGCGCTGGGCTGGCGCATGGTGAACCCGGCGATGCCGGAGCAGTGGACGGTCTCGCTGGGGGAGTCCACCGAACTGCTCGCCGAGCGGTACGGCATCGGGCGCGACGAGCAGGACGAGTTCGCCGCGCGCAGCCATGTCAACGCCGCGAAGGCGTGGGACGACGGCTTCTACGACGACCTGGTGGTTCCGGTGCCCGGCACCGAGCTGACCAGGGACGAAGGCATCCGGCCGGACTCCTCGCCGGAGAAGCTGGCCAAGCTCAAGCCGGTGTTCCGCAAGCAGGGCACGGTGACCGCGGGCAACGCCTCGCCGCTCAACGACGGTGCCTCCGCGGTGCTGCTCGGTGACCAGGCCGCCGCCGACCGCGTCGGTGCCACGCCGCTGGCGCGCGTCGCCGGGCGCGGTGCGGCCGGGGTGGACCCGGACGTGTTCGGCATCGGCCCGGTGCGGGCCGCGGAGATCGCGCTGGAGCGCGCGGGCATCGGCTGGGACGACCTCGCCGTGGTGGAGTTGAACGAGGCCTTCGCCGCGCAGTCGCTGGCCTGCCTGCGTGACTGGCCGAAGCTGGACCCGGCGAAGGTCAACCCGCACGGCGGCGCGATCGCCATCGGGCACCCGCTCGGCGCGTCGGGTGGCCGCATCCTCGGCACGCTCGCGCACGACCTCCGCCGCCGCGGTGGTGGCTGGGGACTCGCCGCCATCTGCATCGGCGTCGGCCAGGGTCTGGCCGTGGTGCTGGAAGCCTGAGAAGGGAGCACTCGACGATGAGCCTGCCCACCTACCGGCCGGATCCCGAAGGCACGCACCCGCCGCTCGGCTTCCCCGGGTACCGCTCGACCGCGCTGCGGCACCCGAAGCTGCCGCTGGTGCTGCTGCCGCAGATGCTCACCGAGGTGACCGGCCCGCTGCTCGGACCGGGCAGGCTCGGCGAGCACGACAACGACCTGACCCGGCAGCACGCCGGTGAGCCGCAGGGCCAGCGGATCGTCGTGCACGGGCGCCTGCTCGACGGCGACGGCCGCCCGGTGCGGAACTCGCTGGTCGAGGTCTGGCAGGCCAACGCGGGCGGCCGGTACCGGCACACCGGCGACCGCTGGCCGTCGCCGATCGACCCGAACTTCGACGGTGTCGGGCGCACGCTCACCGACGACAACGGGCACTACGAGTTCACCACCATCAAGCCCGGCGCCTACCCGTGGAAGAACCACGACAACGCCTGGCGGCCGGCGCACATCCACTTCTCGGTGTTCGGCACCTCGTTCACCCAGCGCCTGGTCACCCAGATGTACTTCCCGGAGGACCCGCTCTTCGCCCAGGACCCGATCTTCAACTCGATCCCGGACGAGAAGGCGCGGATGCGCATGGTCTCCCGCTTCGACCTGGAGCGCACGCAGCCGGAATGGGCGCTGGCCTACGAGTTCGACATCGTGCTGCGCGGCCGTGACGCCTCGGTGTTCGAGGACGAGGAGGACGACGAATGAGCACTCCTTCGCAGACCGTCGGCCCGTACCTGTCGATCGGGCTGCCGTGGGACGACGGACCAGAAGTGGTGCCCGAGGGCACGCCGGGCGCGATCGTGCTGCGCGGGGTGATCTACGACGGCAACGGCGACCCGGTGCCGGACGCGATGGTCGAGACCTGGCAGGCCGACGCGGAGGGCCGGTTCGACCACCCCGACGACCCGCGCGGGCGGGTGGCCGGGTTCCGCGGTTTCGGCCGCTGCCCGACCGACGAGCGGGGCCGGTGGTCCATCCGCACGGTGGTACCCGGTCCGGTGCCGGGACGGGACGGGCGGACGCAGGCGCCGCACATCGACGTGTCCGTGCTGGGCCGCGGGCTGCTGCACCGGGTGGTCACCCGGATCTACTTCCCCGAGCACGCCGAGGCCAACGCGGCCGACGAGGTGCTCGACGCGGTCCCCGAGGAACGCCGTGGCACGCTGATCGCGGTGCGCGAAGGTGACGGCTACCGGTTCGACGTGCGGCTCCAGGGCGACGGCGAGACCGTGTTCTTCGAGGTTTAGGGGGTCGGTGTGGCTGTTCAGGTCCACCACGTGGTCGACGGGCCGTCGGACGGGGTGCCGGTGGTGCTCGGCGGTTCGCTCGGCAGCACGCTGGCGATGTGGGAGCCGCAGGTCCGGCCGCTCACCGAAGCGGGCTACCAGGTGATCCGGTACGACCACCGCGGCCACGGCGGTTCGCCAGTGCCCGAAGGTCCGTACGCCCTGGCTGATCTCGGCGGTGACGTGCTGGCGCTGCTGGACGAGCGTGGCATCGAGAAGGCGCACTTCGTCGGGCTGTCGCTGGGCGGCATGACCGGGATGTGGCTGGGCGCGCACGCGCCGGACCGGCTCGCCTCGCTGGTGCTGTGCTGCACGTCGGCGAAGCTGGGGCCGCCGCAGATGTGGGCCGACCGGATCCGCGCGGTCCGCGAGGGCGGCACCGAGTCGCTGGCCTCGGCCGTGGTGGACCGCTGGGTCACCTCGGCGTTCCAGCCCGAACGGCGGGCGGAGCTGGAGCGGATGGTCGCGTCCACTTCGGACGAAGGCTATGCGGGCTGCTGCGCGGCGATCGAGGTGATGGACCTGACCGGGGAGCTGGCCGGGATCACCGTGCCCACGCTGGTGATCAGCGCGTCCGACGACCCGTCCACCCCGCCGCCGCACGGCAAGGCCATCGCCGAAGCCATTCCCGGCGCGCGGTACGCCGAGGTGGGCGACGCCGCGCACCTGGGCAACGTGGAACGACCGGACGAGTTCAGCGAACTGATCCTGGCGAGGCTGGCCGCGCAATGAGCGACGACGAGCTGTACCAGGACGGCATCCGCGTGCGCCGCGAGGTGCTCGGGGACGCGCACGTGGACCGCGCGGTGGCGAACACCACCGAGTTCTCACAGCCGTTCCAGGACTGGATCACCCGCTCGGCGTGGGGCTCGGTGTGGACCCGGCCGGGGCTGGACCGGCGCACGCGCAGCTGCGTCACCCTCGCTGCGCTGGCCGCGCTGCACTGCCACGACGAACTCGCCATGCACGTCCGCGTGGCCATCCACAATGGACTGACCCCGGCCGAGATCTCCGAGGTCCTGCTGCACACCGCGGTCTACGCCGGCGCGCCGGCCGGGAACGCGGCCTTCGCGGTGGCGCAGCGGGTACTCGCCGAGCTGGGTGAGGAGTCCGCTGTTCCGGATCCCGCCGACTAGTGTTGTTCCCATGGATGAGACTCGGGGCGCGCACCACGTGCAGTCGCTGGACCGCGGGCTGGCGGTGATCCGGGCGTTCGGCGCGGACGCCCCCGAGCTGACCCTGAGCGACGTCGCCAGGATCACCGGGCTGACCAGGGCGGCCGCTCGCCGGTTCCTGCTCACCCTGGCCGACCTGGGTTATGTGCGTACCGACGGCAAGTACTTCTCGCTGACCGCGCGCGTGCTGGAGCTGGGGTACGCCTACCTGTCCAGCATGTCGCTGCCCGAGGTGGCCACCCCGCACCTGGAACGGCTCTCCGCCGAGGTGCACGAGTCGAGTTCGGTGTCCGTGCTGGAAGGCGGCGACATCGTCTACGTGGCGCGGGTGGCGGTTTCGCGGATCATGACCGTTTCGATCAACGTGGGCACGCGCTTCCCGGCGTACGCGACCTCGATGGGGCACGTGCTGCTCGCCGGGCTGCCCGCCGACCGGCTGGACGAGTACCTGGCGCAGGCCCGGCTGGACAGGCTGACCGCGCACACGCTGACCTCCGAAGCCGCGTTGCGCGCCGAGCTGGCCGAGGTGCGCGGGCGCGGCTGGGCGCTGGTCGACCAGGAGCTGGAGGAGGGGCTGCGCTCGGTGGCGGCCCCGATCCGCTCGCGCGAGGGCAAGGTGGTCGCCGCGGTGAACGTGTCCACGCACGCCTCGCGGACCACGCTGGAAGCCGTGCGCGACGAGATGGTGCCGCGCCTGCTCGACGCCGCCGAACGCATCGAAGCCGATCTCGCGGTGGCACCGCCGTCGAGGGCAACCCGTGGCTGAGTGCGCCGGGTTGTTGCTGGCGGCCGGCGCCGGGCGCCGGTTCGGTGGTCCCAAGGCACTGGTCGAAGTGGACGGTGAGCCGTTGGTGCGGCGGGCCTTGCGCTCTTTGTCGACTTGTTCGCCGGTGTACGTGGTGACCGGGGCGGCGGCGGACGAGGTCGCCGGGCTGCTTCCTTCGTCGGTTTCTGTGGTGCACGCCTCGGATTGGGCGTCGGGGATGGGCGCTTCGCTGCGGGCCGGGTTGCTTTCTTTGTCTACTGTGGACGCTTCGGCCGTTGTTGTGCACCTGGTGGATCTGCCCGGGGTGACTGGGGACGTGGTGTGCAGGCTGGCTGCGCTCGCCGCACCGGATGTGGTGGCGCGGGCGGCTTATGACGGGGTGCCCGGGCATCCGGTTCTGCTGGGGCGGGAGTACTGGGCGGAGATCGCCGATGCTGTCTCCGGTGACGCTGGTGCCCGCCATTGGCTGGCTGCTCGGGATGATCTGCGGTTGGTGGAGTGCGGGGACTTGGGGAGTGGGCGGGATGTTGATCGTCCTGGGGACCTGCCCCGCCCCGGTCGTTCATTGTGACTACGGCAGAGGTTCTTCTGTTGTGCTCCTGGCTGCCGGTTTGGTCGTGACACTGCTTTGGTCGTGACACTGCGGGGTCAGACTCGCAGGACTCGGGGGCCGGTGGCGGCGATCTCCTCGGCGACCGCGCCGTCGATGCCGTCGTCGGTGATGAAGGTGTCGATGTCGCTCAGTTCGGCGAACCGCGAGAAGTGGTCGTTGCCCACCTTGGTGTGATCGGCCAGCAACACCGTGCGTCGCGCGCAGTTCACCGCTGCGCGCTTCACCATCGACTCGGCCGGATCCGGTGTGGTCAGTCCGCGTTCCACGGAGATCCCGTTGGTGGCCATGAAAGCCACCTCGACGAAGGTCTCGTCCAGTGCGCGCAGTGCCCACGCGTCGACCGAGGCCAGTGTCCGGCTGCGCAACCGGCCACCGACCAGCATCACCGTCAGGTTCGGCCGGGTGGCCAGCGCGAGCGCGATGTTCACCGAATGCGTGACCACGGTCAGTTCACGGTCCAGCGGCAGTTGCTCGGCCACCCTCGCGGTGGTGGTGCCCGCGTCGAGCAGGATCGTGCCCTCCTCGGGCAGTTCGGCCAGCGCCGCCTTGGCGATGCGCTCCTTCTCGGCCGTCATCACGACTTCGCGGGTGGCCACCGCGGGCTCGAAACCCAGTCGCTCCACCGGGATCGCGCCACCGTGCACCCGTCGCAACACCCCGTGCCGTTCCAGCACGGTGAGATCGCGGCGGACCGTCTCCGTGGTGACGGTGAATTCCTCGGCGAGCGTCGCCACGTCGACGCGGCCGAGACCGCGCGCCCGCTCGAGGATGATCTGCTGCCGCTCCTCCGCGTACATCCCCCACCGTCCAGTAGTAGTGATTTTCCCGTCCAGATAACCACACGATGTGAGTTCGTGTTGGGGCTTGCGTCCTTGTTTTGTTGCGAACCGATGAAGGGGTTGCAAACCCACGCGAACCCATGCAAAATCACTCAAAACCAAGTCCGGATCCCAGACCGAGGTGGTGTGCGGGTGTTCCTCACCGTGACGGCGAACCCGAGCGTGGACCGCACCGTCGAGGTGCCGCGCCTGGTGCGCGGTGAGCTGCACCGGGCTTCCGCGGTGCACGTCCACCCCGGTGGCAAGGGCATCAACGTGGCCCGCGCGCTGGTCCGCAACGGACTCGACGCGCGCGCCGTGCTGCCGGCCGGCGGTCCGGAGGGCGACCACCTCATCTCCCTGCTGAACCGGTACGAGATCGACGTGGTGCGCGTGCCCGCGTCCGGTCCGGTGCGCACCAACATCAGCGTCATCGAGCCGGACGCCACGGTCACCAAGCTCAACGAGGCGGGCGCGCGGCTGTCCGCGAGCGAGATCGCGGCGCTGTCCGCGGCGGTGCTCGGCAACGTCTCCGACGTCTCCTGGGTGGTACTGGCGGGAAGCCTGCCACCCGGGGTCGACGCGGGGTTCTACGCCGAGCTGATCCGCTCGCTGGACGGCCACGCCGAGGTCGCGGTGGACACCAGCGGGCCCGCGCTGCTCGCCGCGGTCAAGGCGGGACCGGCGCTGGTCAAGCCGAACCTCGAGGAACTGGAAGAGGCCGTCTGCCGTCCACTGCCGACCATGCGCGAAGTCGTCGAAGCCGCACGGGAACTGCGCGGGCTCGGCGCCCGCGCGGTACTGGCGAGCCTCGGCAGCGAGGGCGCGGTGCTGGTCGACGCCGACGGCGCGTGGCACGCCGAAGCCGATGCGGTGGCACGCAGTTCCGTCGGCGCGGGCGACTCCCTGCTGGCCGGGTTCCTGGCCGGTGGTGGCAGGGGGCCGCAGGCGCTGGCGAGCGGGGTCGCCTGGGGCGCGGCGGCGGTTTCACTGCCGGGCAGCACCATGCCCGGACCGGTCGAGGTGGGCGCGGCCGAGGTGCGGCTGCACCCCGAGCTGGAGCTGGAGCGCGAGGTCGGCGCGGGGGCTTGAAGTAGGCACAACCGGGGGGCTGTCAGGGAAAACCAGTCCGAGCAGCAGGAAGAGTCAACGATGACGAAGACGGAAGAAGCGCCATCCCGGGGACACCGGGTCCGGGTCACGGTCCAGCGTTTCGGCGGTCACATGGCGGGCATGGTCATGCCCAACATCGGCGCCTTCATCGCCTGGGGTCTGATCACCGCGTTGTTCATCCCGTCCGGCTGGACGCCGAACGCGAAGATCGAGACGCTGGTCGACCCGATGATCAATTTCCTGCTGCCGGTGCTGATCGGGTACACCGGTGGCCGGCTGGTGCACGGCCAGCGCGGTGCGGTGGTCGGCGCGGTGGCCACGGTCGGCCTCGCGGTCGGCGCCGAGATCCCGATGTTCCTCGGCGCGATGGCGATCGGCCCGCTGGCCGGCTTGCTGATGAAGCTGTTCGACGAGCACATCGGCAGCAGGACCGCGCCGGGCTTCAAGATGCTGGTGGACAACTTCAGCGCCGGCATCATCGGCGGCATCATGGCGGTGCTGGGCATGCTCGCCATCGGCCCGGTGGTGCAGGGCGCGACCAAGGCGCTCGGCAACGGGGTGCAGGCCCTGTTCGACACCGGGCTGCTGCCACTGGTCTCGCTCATCGTGGAACCGGCCAAGGTGCTGTTCCTGAACAACGCGATCAACCACGGGGTGCTGTCCCCGCTCGGCATCGCGGACGCGGCGCAGACCGGCAAGGCGATCGAGTTCCTGATCGAGCCGAACCCCGGTCCCGGCCTCGGCATCCTGCTGGCGCTGACCTTCTTCGGCGCGAAGAGCGCGCGGGCCACCGCGCCCGGCGCCATCGTGATCCAGTTCCTCGGCGGCATCCACGAGATCTACTTCCCGTACATCCTGGCGGCTCCCCGGCTGATCCTGGCCGCGATCGCCGGTGGTGCGGCGGGCATCTTCGTCTTCAGCGTCTTCGACGCCGGCCTGACCGCCACGCCGGCGCCGGGCAGCATCATCGCCGTGCTCGCGGTGACGCCGAAGGGTGGTTACCTGGGGGTGATCGCCGGGGTGGTGATCGCCGCGGTGGTGAGCTTCCTGATCTCGGCGGTACTGCTGAAGTTCGGCCGGGACGCCCGGCGTGAGGAACGCGAGCAGCAGCTCGCCAACGGCGGCCAGGTCTGAGCCGGTAGGAAAGGGGAACGCGCGTGAGCAGCATCGAGGGCAAGGAAATCACCAAGGTGATCATCGCCTGCGACGCCGGAATGGGCAGCAGCGTGATGGTGGCCGCGCAACTGGGCAAGCGGCTCAAGCCGTACAAGGTCAAGGTCGAGCACATCCCGGTCAACGAGATCCCCGGCGACGCGCAGTTGGTGCTGTGCCAGGAAACCCTGGTGGCGCGGGCGAAGAAGAACTCGGACGCGGTGATCATCGGCTTCCAGAACTTCCTCGGCGACCCGGTGTTCGACCGGGTCGAGCAGGCGATCAGGGACGGGGGCACGCTGGATGGCTGAGCTGCTGGACGCATCCGGGATCCGGTTGGGCGCGAGCGCGGAGAACCGCGACGACGCCATCCGCCAGGTCGGTGCGCTGCTGGTGGAAATCGGTGCGGTGGCACCGGAATACGTCGACGGCATGCTGGAGCGGGAGGAGTCGGTCTCCACCTTCGTCGGTGAGGCCGTGGCCATCCCGCACGGCACCAACGCCGCCCGCGAGCACGTCAAGCGGACCGCGCTGGCCGTGGTCCAGTTCCCCGGTGGCGTGGACTGGGACGGGCAACGGGTGCAGCTGTGCGTCGGCATCGCGGCCCAGGGCAGCGAGCAGGTGCAGATCCTGTCCTCGCTGGCCCACACCCTGCTCGACGCCGACAAGGCGGCCGAGCTGCGGGAAGCGTCCGATCCGGACACGATCCTGCGCATTCTGACCGCGACCGAAGAGGAGGCAGTGCAGTGAAGGTGGCCCGTTTCTACGCGCCGGGAGACATCCGGATCGAGGAGGCACCGGAGCCGGTGCCCGGCCCGGACGAGCTGAAGATCCGGGTGCACGCGTGCTCGACCTGCGGCACCGATCTGAAGATCTTCCGGCACGGCCACCACCACATCGATCCGCCACGGGTGATCGGGCACGAGATCGCCGGTGAGGTCGTGGAGACCGGGTCGGCGATCTCCGGCTGGGCGCCGGGGGACCGGGTGCAGGTGATCGCGGCGATCCCGTGTGGAGAGTGCGCCGACTGCCGTCGCGGCTGGCGCACCATCTGCCCCAACCAGCTGTCCATGGGTTACCACTTCGACGGCGGTTTCGCGGAGTACATGATCGTGCCGCAGAACGTTTTGCGGGTGGACGGGCTCAACCGCATTCCGGACGGTCTGTCCTACGCCGAGGCCTCGGTCGCCGAGCCGCTCGCGTGTGTCCTCAATGGACAGGAGTTCGCACAGGTCGGCGAAGGTGACGTCGTGGTGGTCACCGGGGCCGGGCCGATCGGCTGCCTGCACGTGCGGCTGGCCAGGGCCCGTGGCGCGGCCGCGGTGTACCTGGTGGAGCTGAACCGGGGCCGCCTCGACATGGCGGCGGAGATCGTCAAGCCGGACGCGGCGATCTGCGGTGCGGAGACCGATCCGGTGCAGGCCGTGCTCGACCTGACCGACGGCCGCGGTGCCGACGTGATCATCACCGCCGCGGCGGCGGGCAAGGCGCAGGAGGACGGGCTGCGGATGGCCGCGCGGCGCGGCCGGATCAGCTTCTTCGGCGGGCTGCCGAAGGACAACCCGATCATCGCCTGCGACTCCAACCTGGTGCACTACCGCGAGCTGACCATCTACGGCGCCAACGGTTCCAGCCCGGAGCACAACAAGCGGGCGCTGGAGCTGATCGCCACCGGCGCGGTGCCGGTCGACGACCTGATCACGCACCGGCTGAAGCTGGACGGCGTGCTCGACGCGATCGACACGGTGGCCTCGGGTGAGGCGATCAAGGTGACCATCGAACCGGCCGCGGTCTGACCGACTCGAGAAGGGATGTGTGACGGGTGACCACCGAACTGCACGGGAATCCGGCGAGTCCGGGCACCGCTTCCGGCACGGTCGCCCGCATGCGCCCGGTGCCGGAACTGCCGGCGCGGCGGCCGGAATCGGCGGGTGCGGAGCAGGAGTTCGCCACGGCGAAGGCCGCGCTCGCCGGGGTCGCGGCCGAACTGGAGCGGCGCGGCAAGGCGCTCTCCGGTGAGGCCGCGGAAATCCTGGACACCCAGGTGATGATGGTCCGCGATCCCAGTCTTGAGCAGGGGATCGCGAAGGCCACCGACTCGGGACTACCCGCCGCGTGGGCGATCCAGGAGGCCTTCGCCGCGCACATCGAGGTGCTGCGCGGCCTCGGCGGCTATCTCGCCGAGCGGGTGACCGACCTGGCCGACCTCCGCGATCGGGCGATCGCGGTCGCGCTCGGTGAGCAACCACCGGGCATCCCGGCTTTGGACGGGCCGTTCGTGCTGGTCGCGGTGGACCTCGCGCCGGCCGACACGGTCACCCTCGATCCGTCGAACGTGCTCGCCATCATCACCGAGAAGGGCGGCGCCACCAGCCACACCGCGATCCTGGCGCGGTCGCTGGGCATTCCCGCGGTGGTCGGCTGCGCGGCGGCGGAGTCGCTGTCGGACGGTCAGCTGGTGGTGGTCGACGGCGGCGCGGGCAAGGTGGTGGTCGATCCGGAGACGCGCCTGCTGGACTCGATCGAGCGGGAGGCGGAGGCGCAGCGGCAGGAGCTGGCGCGTCACCGCGGTCCCGGGGCGACGAAGGACGGCCACCCGGTCAAACTGCTGCTGAACATCGGCGGCGCGGGCGGACTGGAGGAGGCCGCCGCGGCGGACGCCGAGGGAATCGGCCTGTTCCGCACGGAGTTCCTGTTCCTGGACCGCGCCGAGGCGCCGTCGCTGGACGAGCAGCGCGCGGCGTACGGCAAGGTGTTCGCCGCGTTCTCCGGTCGCCCGGTGGTGATCCGGACGCTGGACGCGGGCGCGGACAAGCCGGTGCCGTTCGCCAACAACGACGTGGAGCCGAACCCGGCTCTCGGTGTACGCGGTTATCGTGTCGGCCGGCGGAATCCGGGCCTGCTGGACGTGCAGCTGGAGGCGATCAGCCAGGCCGCGCGGGAGCACGACACGGATGTGCGGGTGATGGCGCCGATGATCGCCACCGCGGCCGAGGCGCGGGAGTTCGCCGCGCGGGTGCGGCACTTCGGCATCGCACAGGCGGGCGTCATGATCGAGATCCCGGCGGCGGCGCTGCGCGCGGAGGCGATACTGGCCGAAGTGGACTTCGTCAGCATCGGCACGAACGACCTGGCGCAGTACACCTTCGCCGCGGACAGGTTGCTGGGTGAGCTGAACGACCTGCTGGACCCGTGGCAGCCCGCCCTGCTGGACCTGGTGTCCATGGTCGCCGAGGCCGGGCGGAAGACGGCCAAGCCGGTCGGCATCTGCGGCGAGGCCGCCGGGGATCCCTTGCTGGCGCCCGTTTTCGCGGGCTTGGGCGTGACGAGCCTGTCCATGTCGGCCCCGGGCGTTCCCGCTGTCCGAGCCTCCCTCCGACGCCACACCTTCGACGACTGCGCAGCACTGGGAGCTGCGGCACTGGCTGCCCCGGACGCTTCCGCTGCCCGCTCCGCCGCCAGCTAGCTCCCCGGCACCCGGCAGCTCCCGCGTGCACAAGCGCTGAGAAACGGCGACTCGTCTCGTATCCTGGCCCGGTGACGGTACCGACGGACCCCGGCGAACTGGCCACCGCCTTGCAGCGGACCGGTTACTTGGCCGACACCGGCGTCGCGACCGCGGCCTACCTCGCCCTGCGCATGGGCCGGCCGCTCTTCTGCGAGGGCGAGCCCGGCACCGGCAAGACCTCGCTCGCCGTCGCGTTGAGCCGGGCGTTGGACCTCAAGCTCATCCGGTTGCAGTGCCACGAGGGCATCGACGCCGCCCAGGCGCTGTACGAATGGGACTTCCCACGCCAGCTCCTGCACCTGCGCGCACTCGAAGCCGCCCACCGGACCGTCGACGAGGCCTCGCTCTACACCGAGCGCTTCCTGCTCGCCCGGCCCCTGCTCCAGGCGCTCCGCGAGGCACCCTGCGTGCTGCTGGTCGACGAGATCGACCGCGCCGACGACGAGTTCGAGGCCTTCCTGCTCGAACTGCTCGACGGCAACTCGGTCAGCATTCCCGAGTTCGGCGAGGTCCGCGCCGAGAAACCACCGCTGGTGGTGCTCACCTCGAACCGCACCCGCGAGGTGCACGACGCGCTCAAGCGCCGCTGCCTCTACCACTGGCTCGAGCACCCCGGCCTGGCCAGGGAGATCGACATCCTCCGGCACCGCCTGCCCGGTCTCGACGAACGGCTCGCCGCGCAGGTGGCGGGCGCCGTGCACCGCATCCGTCAGCTGGAGCTGCTCAAGCCGCCCGGGGTCGCGGAATCGCTGGACTGGGCCCGCGCGCTCACCGCGCTCGACCGCGACGTGCTCGACGCCGAGGCCGCCGCGCTCACCCTCGGCGCCGTGCTCAAGTACAGCGAGGACATCGACCGCGTCCGCGCCAAACTGGACTCACTACTTGGCTAGGACTGGCGCGGAGCGCTCCGTTGAGGGTGGCGGCGGGCGACGGGAGGGCTAGGACTGGCGCGGAGCGCTCCGTTGAGGGTGGCGGCGGGCGACGGGAGGGCTAGGACTTCTCCGGCACCCGCCAGCCGCGTTCGCCCGCGAGTTCCGTCGCCTGCGCCGGACCCCACGAGCCCTGCTCGTACGAGTGCACCTTCGGCGGCTGCCGCAGCACCGGGTCGCACAGCTCCCAGAGCCGTTCCACCTCTTCGGCACTGGTGAACAGCGTTTGGTCGTCGCGCAGCACGTCGAGCAGCAGGCGCTCGTACGCCTCCAGCGGCTCGGCGTCGGCGAAGGCCTCGGAGAAGCGCATGTGCAGCTTGGCGTGGTCCAGCTTCAACGCCGGGCCGGGCCGCTTCGCGCGCAGCTCCAGGGTCACCGTCGAATCCTCGGTCAGCTCGAAGACCAGCTCGTTGGGCTGGCTGTCGAACCCGTTGGCCGAGTCGAACATCTTCAACGGCGGCTCGACAAAACCGAGCGTGATGGTGCGCCTGCTCTGCTCCATCGCCTTGCCGGTGCGCAGCAGGAACGGCACGCCCTTCCAGCGCCAGTTGTCCACCCACACCTCGGCCGCGACGAAGGTCTCCACTTCGGACTCGTCGGCGACGCCCGGCTCGTCGCGGTAGCCCTCGTACTGCCCGAAGACCACCCGATCCGGGTCGAGCGCGCGGACCGCCTGGAACAGCTTGCGCTTCTCCACGCGCAGCGATTCGGCGTCCACGTGCACCGGCGGTTCCAGCGCCAGGAAGCCGAGCAGCTGGAACAGGTGCGTGGAGATCATGTCGCGGAAGGTGCCGGTCGACTCCATGAAGCCGGCGCGGCCCTCGATGCCGATCGACTCGGGTACGTCGATCTGTACGTAGCTGATGTGGTGACGGTTCCACACGGGCTCGAAAAAGCCGTTCGCGAACCGCAGCGCGAGGATGTTCTGCACCGCCTCCTTGCCGAGGAAGTGGTCGATCCGGAAGAGCTGGTTCTCGGCGAAGACCTGGTGCAGCGCGGTGTTCAGGCTGCGTGAGGACTCCAGGTCGCGGCCGAACGGCTTCTCCAGCACCACGCGCGCGTCCTCGGCGAGCCCGGTGGCACCGAGCATCTTGACCATCGGCTCCATCGAGTCCGGCGGCACCGACAGGTAGAGCAGCTTGCGGGTGTCCGGGCCGAGTTCGGCCATCGCCGCGTCGACCGCGGCGGCCAGCGCCTCGCCGTCGTCCTTCGACGAGGTCTGGAAGGTGATCCGCTGGGCGAACTCCTCCCACACGTGGTCGTCGAAGCGCGCGGAACCGGAGAACTTGAAGACGGCCTTGGCGAGTTTGTAGCGGAACTCCTCGTCGGTACCCGGCGAGTTGCGCCCGGAACCGATGATGCGGAACTGCTCGGGCAGCAGCCCGGAGCGCATCAGCCGGAAGAGACCGGGGAAGAGTTTCCGGCGGGCGAGATCCCCGGTGGCGCCGAAGATCACGAAGACATGGGGCACCATCTTTTCGCTCGGGGCGAACAGTGCCTGGGGCTCGGCTGACTCAGTCATCGCTGTCCATCTTCACCGCCGGAAGCGGTTTCGCCCAGTCTTTGCGCGAATTTGTGGCAAGTGCACTTCACGTGGCTGGTAAACGCACCAGGAAGCGGGGATATTTCCCGAACTCCGGGTAACCGCCGGTCATACTACCGGCAAGTAGTGTCATTCAGCGCGCGGCGCGAACCACCTGACCGAGCGTATCCTGGACGTTCTGATGGACAGCCCGCTCCCCGGATTAGCCGGGTTCGCCACCGCGTTGCGCGCGGCCGGCCTGCCCGCCGCCCCGCAGCGCCTGCACGCCTTCCTCGGCGCGGTCGAGCACGTCGACCTGGCCGGGCGCGAGCAACTGTACTGGGCGGGGCGGCTGACCCTGTGCGCCGATCCCGACGACCTGCCGCGCTACGACCGCGCCTTCGCGTCGTGGTTCGGCGAGGAGCCGCCGCCGGGCCCGCGCGGGGGCACGCCGGTGCCGCCCCGGAGCAAGGTGGCGCTGATCGCCGAGTCGCCGCCCGAGGGGCAGGGCGAGAGCGAGAACGACCCGCTGCGCGTGTCGGCCAGCGCCGAAGAGGTGCTCCGCCATCGGGACTTCAGCGAACTGACCGCCGCCGAGCGCGAGCACCTGCGCGAACTGTTCGCCACGCTGAGCCCGGTCTTCCCGACTCGGACCTCCGCCCGCCGGCGCCCGGCGAGGCGCGGTGAGCTGGACCCGGCCAGGACCCTGCGCGCGATGATGGCCAGTGGCGAACCCGTTCACCTCGCCCGGCGGCGCCGCGCCGAGCAGCCGCGCCGGGTGGTGCTGCTGATCGACGTCTCCGGCTCGATGAGCCCGTACGCGGACGCGCTGCTGCGGTTCGCGCACGTGCTCGTCCGCCGCGCACCCCGATCGGTCGAGGTGTTCACCATGGGCACCCGGCTGACCAGGGTGTCCAGGCAGCTGCGCCAGCGCGACCCCGAGCGCGCCATGCTCGCCGCCGGGCACGCGGTGCCGGACTTCGCCGGTGGCACCAGGCTCGGTGAGGCGCTGCGTGTGTTCCTGACCAGGTGGGGCCGCCGCGGCATGGCCAGGCGCGCGGTTGTCGTGGTGTTCTCCGACGGCTGGGAACGCGGCGACACCACCCTGCTGAGCACACAACTGGCGGCCCTGCGCCGGCTCGCGCATTTGGTGCTTTGGACGAATCCCCACGCGGGCCGGGCGGGTTACGCTCCGGTCCAGGCGGGGATCGCCGCGGCGTTGCCGCACCTGGACGGACTGCTCGCCGGGCACAGCCTGGACACCTTGGACCGACTCCTCGGGGAAATGCGAGAACAACGCTATGCGTGATGTGCTGGAGGAACTCCACCGACGCTGGTCGGCAGGGGAGACGGTGGGACTGGGCACGGTGGTGGCCACCTTCTCGTCGGCGCCGCGGGCGCCGGGGGCGGCGATGCTGGTGGCCGAGGACGGCACGGTGACCGGCAGCGTGTCCGGCGGCTGCGTCGAAGGCGCGGTCTACGAGCTGGCGCAGCAGGTGGTGGCCGACCGCACGCCGGTGCTCCAGCGCTACGGCGTCAGCGACGACGACGCCTTCTCCGTCGGCCTGACCTGCGGCGGCATCATCGACATCTACGTCGAGCCGGTGGACCGCGACGCCATGCCGGAGCTGGCCGAGCTGGCCGAGTCCGTCCACAAGGGACAGCCGGTGGCGGTGGCCACGATCGTGGAGCACCCGGATCCCGATCGGCTCGGCAAGCGCGTGGTGGTGTGGCCGCACCGCACCGCGGGCACGCTCGGTTCGTCCAGGATGGACGACGCGGTGGCCGACGACGCCCGCGGCATGCTGGCCACCGGCCGCACCGGGATGCTGCACTACGGCCCGGACGGGCAGCGGCGCGGTGAGGGCGCCTCGGTTTTTGTGAACTCCTTCGAGCCGCCGCCGCGACTGCTGGTGTTCGGCGCGATCGACTTCGCCGCCGCGATGGCGCGCCTGGGTGCTTATCTGGGTTACCAGGTCACGGTGTGCGACGCACGGCCCGTTTTCGCCACCGCCAGCCGTTTCCCGGACGCGCACGAGGTGGTGGTCGACTGGCCGCACCGCTACCTGAAGGCGGAAGCCGACGCGGGCCGGGTGGACCGGCGCACCGTGGTCACCGTGCTGACCCACGACCCGAAGTTCGACGTGCCGCTGCTGGAAGTCGCGCTGCGGCTGGACATCGGCTACGTCGGGGCGATGGGCTCGCGGCGCACGCACGACGACCGCATCGCGCGGTTGAAGGAAGCCGGGATCGCCGACGAGGAACTCGCGCGGCTGTCCTCGCCGATCGGCCTTGACCTCGGCGCCCGCACCCCGGAGGAGACCTCGGTGTCGATCGCCGCCGAGATCATCGCCCTGCGCTGGGGCGGCAAGGGCCAGCGCCTCGCCGAACTCGACGGCCGGATCCACGGCTGACCGCCAGCCGCGCCCGCTCGGCTCTGGCCGCGCGAGGCGGTTTTGGTCCTCGGCGCCCGCCGAGTGGAAAATCCTCGCCGAACCCCGCAGACGAGGTGGAATCGGCGGGGTGTGGCACGCATCTGCGGATCGGGCTTTCAAGGTCACCCGGCCTGGGGTTGTCCGATCGAGATCGGAGTAGCACGCTCGCGAGTGAGCCCGATCACTTCCAGACCCACCACTGGAGGCCCGATGCGAATCACCGTCAACGTCGACGGAACCAGCTACACCGACGAGGTCGAGCCGCGGCAGTTGCTCGTCCACTACCTCCGGGAACGGCTGGGCAAGGTCGGCACCGTAGTCGGTTGTGACACCAGCAACTGCGGAGCGTGCACCGTCCACCTCGACGGTCACAGCGTGAAGTCCTGCTCCGTGCTGGCCGTGCAGGCGGACGGCTGCGAAGTCACCACGATCGAGGGCATCGCCCGCGACGGCAAGCTGCACCCGGTGCAGCAGGCCTTCCACGACAACCACGCACTCCAGTGCGGCTTCTGCACCCCCGGCATGATCATGCAGTCGATCGACCTGCTGGCCGACAATCCCGATCCCGACGAGCAGGCGGTGCGCGAGGGCATCGAGGGAAACCTCTGCCGCTGCACCGGTTACCAGAACATCGTTCGCGCCGTGCGCGACGCCGCCCACCACATGCGACCGGGCGCCGGGCCGGACGCCGAACGCGTCGAGGACGGCAGCGGACTCCGGGCGCCGAGCAGCATCGGCGGGGGTGAGTGATGACCTCCACCATCGAACCGGAGGTGGGGAAGTCCAGGCTGCGCAAGGAGGACGAGCGCCTGATCACCGGGCGCACCCGCTGGACGGACAACCTGACCCTGCCCGGCATGCTGCACGCCGCCGTGCTGCGCAGCCCGTTCGCGCACGCCAGGATCACCTCGATCGACGTCAGCGAGGCCAAGGGCAAACCGGGCGTGGTCGACGTGTTCACCGGCGCCGACTTCGCCGAGGAACAGGGCAGCCTGCCGTGCGCGTGGCCGGTCACCGAGGACCAGAAGGCGCCGGACGCGCCCGCGCTGGCCGTGGACACGGTCAACTTCGCCGGTGAGGCGGTCGCCGTGGTGATCGCCCGCAGCGACTACGAGGCGCACGACGCGCTGGAGGCCATCGAGGTCGACTACGAGGACCTGCCGGTGGTGCTGGACATGGAGGAGGCGGTCAAGGACGACGCCGAACTCGTCCACTCCGCACTGTCCACGAACACCAGCGCCACCTGGATCTTCGATTCCGCGGAGGCAGGCACCGGCGGTGAGGTCGAGCAGGCCATCTCCGGCAGCGAGGTGGTGATCACCCGCAAGTTCCGCCAGCAGCGGCTGATCCCGGCGTTCATGGAGCCGCGGTCGGTGGTGGTCGACCCGACCTCCGGGCAGTTCACCATGTGGTCGGCCACCCAGATCCCGCACATCCTGCGATTGATGCTGGCCATGACGCTCGGTGTGCCGGAGCACAAGGTGCGGGTGATCGCGCCGGACGTCGGCGGCGGATTCGGCGGGAAACTGCAGGTCACCCCGGAGGAGGTGATCACCTTCCTGGCCGCGCGGCGGCTCGGGCGCCCGGTGAAGTTCACCGAGTCGCGGTCGGAGTCGCTGCTGAGCGCGCACCACGGCCGCGACCAGATCCAGCACCTGACGCTGTCGGCGAAGCGGGACGGCACGATCACCGGGCTCAAGGTGGAGCTGCTCGCCGACATGGGCGCCTACCTGCGGCTGGTCAGTCCTGGCGTGCCGATCCTCGGCGCGTTCATGTTCAACGCCATCTACAAGATCCCGGCCTACCGGTTCGTCTGCAAGAACGTGTTCACCAACAAGGTGCCGACCGACGCCTACCGCGGCGCGGGCCGTCCCGAAGCGACCTTCGCGATCGAGCGGATGATGGACGAGCTCGCCGCCGAACTGGGCGTGGACCCATTGGAGCTGCGGGAGAAGAACTGGATCAAGCACGACGAGTTCCCGTACACCACGGTCGCCGGGCTGACCTACGACTCCGGTGACTACGAGGCCGCGACGGCGAAGGCGAAGGAGCTGTTCGACTACGACGGTCTCCGCCGCGAGCAGGCCGAACGCCGTGAGCGCCAGGATCCGGTGCAACTGGGCATCGGCATCTCGACCTTCACCGAGATGTGCGGGCTGGCGCCGTCGCGGGTGCTCGGCTCGCTGTCCTACGGCGCGGGCGGCTGGGAGCACGCCGCGGTGCGCATGCTGCCGACCGGCAAGGTCGAGGTGGTCACCGGGTCCTCGCCGCACGGTCAGGGCCACGAGACGGCGTGGAGCCAGATCATCGCCGACCAGCTCGGGGTGCCGTTCGAGGACATCGAGGTGCTGCACGGTGACACCCAGTCCTCGCACAAGGGCATGGACACCTACGGCTCGCGCTCGCTGACCGTCGGCGCGATCGCCGCGGTCAAGGCGGCGGAGAAGGTGGTGGCCAAGGCCAGGCCGATCGCCGCGCACATGCTCGAGTGCGCGGAAGACGACCTCGAGTTCGCGCAGGGCAGGTTCACCGTGCGCGGCACCGAGTCCTCGACCACCATCCAGGACGTGGCGCTGGCCGTGTTCGCCGCGCACGACCTGCCCGACGGGGTGGAGCCGTCGCTGGATTCGGAGGCCACCTTCGATCCGGAGAACTTCTCCTTCCCGCACGGCACGCACCTGTGCGCGACCGAAGTGGACACCGAGACCGGGCGCGTGACGCTGCGGTCCTACGTCTGCGTGGACGACATCGGCAAGGTGATCAACCCGATGATCGTCGAGGGCCAGGTGCACGGCGGCCTCGCGCAGGGCATCGCGCAGGCGTTGTTCGAGGAGGCGGTGCACGACGAAGGCGGCACGCTGACCACCGGCACCTTCGCCGACTACCTGCTGCCGTCCGCGGCGGACCTGCCCTCGTTCACCACCGACCGCACCGAAACCCCGTCCACCTCGAACCCGTTGGGGGTCAAGGGAGTCGGTGAGGCGGGCACGATCGCCTCCACCCCGGCGGTGGTCAACGCGGTGGTCGACGCGCTGCGGCCGTACGGCGTGAACGACGTGGAGATGCCGATGACCCCGATGCGGGTGTGGCAGGCGATCCGCACGGGGCAGACCGACGCCGGCGGCGTCGGCGCGGAGTCCGGTGGCGGGCTCGGCTCGATCGACGCTTCTGGAGGTGCCCAGTGATCCCGGCGGCATTCGACTACGTCGCACCGACCACAGTGGACGACGCGGTGCGCGCGCTGGCGGACGCCGGTGAGGACGCGAAGGTGCTCGGCGGCGGGCAGAGCCTGCTGCCGGTGCTCCGGATGCGGCTGGCCACGCCCAACAAGCTGATCGACCTCGGCCGGATCCCCGAGCTGCGGGGCATTCGCGAGGACGGCGATTCGCTGGTCATCGGGTCCATGACCACGCACTACGACCTGCAGCGGGATCCGCTGATCGACGCGCACGCGGCCGTGCTGGGCAAGGCGACCGCCACGGTGGCCGATCCGCAGGTGCGCCACCGCGGCACCTTCGGCGGTTCGCTGGCGCACGCCGATCCGGCCGGTGACCTGCTGGCCCCGGTGCTGGCCATGGACGCCGAGCTGGTGGTGTCCGGAATGGACGGACGGCGGACGGTGCCCGCGGCGGAGTTCTTCGTCGACCTGTTCACCACCGCGCTGCGGCCCGGCGAGATCCTGGTCGAGGTGCGGGTGCCCAAGCACACCGGCTGGCAGGCGCACTACGAGAAGTTCAACCGGGTGGCGCAGGCGTGGTCGATGGTGGCGGTGGCCGCCGCGGTCCGCACCGACGGCGGCACCATCGCCGAGGCCAGGGTCGGGCTGACGAACATGGCCTCGGTGCCGGTACGGGCGCGGGCGGTCGAGTCGGCGCTGGTCGGGCAGCCCGCCACGGCCGAGGCCGTGCGCGCGGCCGCCGAACACGCCGCGGAAGGCACCGATCCGGCGGCGGACGGGAACGCCGATGTCGAATACCGTCGACACCTGGCGAAGGTGCTGACCGGGCGCGCGCTGACGGCGGCGCTGAGTTCCTGAAGTCCCTGAAGGGAGATCGGTTCCTGTGCGACTAGACCACCGGTTCACCGTTCCTGCTCCGGTCGACGAGGTGTGGCAGGCGGTGCTCGATCCCGAACGGGTGGCGCCGTGCATGCCCGGCGCCTCGCTGACCGAGGTCGACGGGGACGCGTTCAGCGGCACGGTCAAGGTCAAGCTGGGGCCGATCTCCCTGACCTACAAGGGCAAGGGCGAGTTCCTGGAGAAGGACGCCGAGAGCAGGAAGGTGGTCATCAAGGCCTCCGGCAAGGACGCCCGCGGCGCCGGCACCGCGGCGGCCACCGTCACGGTCACCCTGCACGAGGAGGACGGCGCCACGGTGGGTGAGGTGGCCACCGACCTGAAGGTGACCGGACGGCCCGCGCAGTTCGGCCGCGGCATGATCGCCGAGGTCGGGGGCAAGATCCTGGACTCGTTCGCCGGTTGCCTGGCCACCAAGCTCGGCGGGCGGGCGGCGGAACCAGCCGCCGGAAAGCAGGCCGCTCCGGCCGAAGAACCGAAGGCGGTGCCGGCACCGGCGGGCAAACCGCAGGCCGTCGCGGAACCGCAACCGGCACCAACCGAAGAAAAGGGCGAGAAGGTGGCAAAACCCGCCGAGGCGGAGAAACCGGCAGCGGCCGAGCGGCCCAGGTTGCGGGCCGTGGATCCCGTGTCGGAAACCGAGCCCATCGACCTGGTCGAGTTCGCCGGTGGCTCGGTGGCGAAGCGGCTGGTCCCGGTGGCCATCGGCGCCGCCGTGATCGCCGGGCTGATCATCCTCATCAAGGCGCTCAAGCGTTAGTGGGCTTTCCCACGCGCGGAAATACCCGGCGCCCACCAGGGTTGTACCTGGCATGAACGAGGCGGATCACACCACCGACGTGGTGGTCATCGGCGCGGGGCAGGCCGGCCTGTCCGCCGCCTATCACCTGCGCCGAACCGGCTTCGCCAACAACTCCGGGTTCGTGGTGCTCGACCACGCCAAACGCGCGGGCGGCGCGTGGCAGTACCGCTGGCCGTCGCTGGTGCTGAACAAGGTGCACGGCCTCTACGACCTGCCCGGCCTGCGCTTCGGCACGCCCGACGGCAGCCGCCCGGCCAGTGAGGTCGTGCCCGAGTACTTCGAGCGGTTCGAGCGCACCTTCGACCTGCCGGTGCGCCGCCCGGTCGACGTGCTCGAGGTCCGCGAGGGTGAGGACAACCGCCTCCTGGTGGTCAGCGCCGCCGAGACCTGGGCCGCCCGCGCGGTGATCAACGCGACCGGCACCTGGGACAAGCCGTTCTGGCCGCACTACCCCGGCCAGGAGACCTTCGCCGGGCGCCAGCTGCACTCCGCCGACTACACCGGCCCCGAAGCGTTCCGCGGGCAGCGCGTGGTGGTGGTCGGCGGCGGCACCTCGGCGATCCAGCAGCTGCTGGAGATCGCGCCGTTCGCCAGGGAGACCATCTGGGTCACCCGCCGCGAGCCGGTGTTCCGCGAAGGCCCGTTCAGCGAGAACTGGGGCCGCGAGGCCGTCGCCAGGGTCGAACGCCGCGTGCGTGAAGGGCTTCCACCGGAGAGCGTGGTCAGCGTGACCGGCCTGGCGCTGACCCCGGAGATCCAGGCCGCCCGCGAAGCCGGGATCCTCGACCGCCACCCGATGTTCGACCGCATCACCCCGCACGGGGTCGCCTGGGCCGACGGCACCGAGCGCGCCGCCGACGTGATCCTCTGGGGCACCGGGTTCCGCGCTTCGCTGGACCACCTCGCCCCGCTGCACCTGCGCGGTCCCGGCGGCGGAATCCGGATGGACGGCACGCGCGTGGTCGCCGAACCGCGGCTGCACCTGGTGGGTTACGGGCCGTCGGCCAGTACTGTCGGGGCGAACCGGGCCGGCCGCAGTGCCGTCACGGAGGTGCGGCGGCTTCTTGGCTGAGGAGGATCGATGCGGTACCTGCTGATGATCGGCGGCGAAGAGGGTTCCGAGGCGGACCAGCTCGAGGGCTGCGGTGGCTGGACCGAGCGGATGGAACGCCGCGGCGTGCTCCGCTCGGCGGTCGGCCTGCGCCCCAAGGAGGAGGCCGTCACCGTGCGGGTGCGCGGGGACGAGGTGCTGCGCTCCGACGGCCCGTTCGCCGAGACCAAGGAGCAGATCGGCGGGTTCGGCGTGATCGAGTGCGCCGACCTGGACGAGGCGGTGGAGATCGCCGCCGACCACCCCGTGGCGAAGCTGGGGCTGATCGAGATCAGGCCGATCGTCGAGGGGTAACCCGAAGCCCGGGGCGGCCGCCGGTACTGTCGGGCGCAGCCGGGCGCGCCCCGGGAGCCAGTACACCGGGGGACCAGCCGCACGATGCTCGCGAAGTCCGGTCCGCTCCGGTACTGGTGGGCGGTCCTGCTCGGCGGCGCGGTCGCGGCGGTGGCGCTGATCCGGCTGATCATCGGGGATTCGCACAGCGACCTGGAGATCTACCGGTTCGGCGTGGACGCGCTGTGGAGCGGCCGCGACCTCTACGGCGCGCTGCCGCTGGCCGACGCGAACATCCCGCTGCCGTTCATCTATCCACCGTTCGCGGCGATCGTGCTGACCCCGCTGGCCGCGCTGCCGCTGGGCTGGGCGGTGGTGCTGCTGTTCGCGGTGAACCTGCTCAGCCTCGGCGTGACCCTGTTCGCCGTGGTGCGGTCGCTGTGGCCGTCGTGGCGGGGCGCGCTCGTGGTGACCGGGCTGGCCACGCCCGCGGCGCTGTTGCTGGAGCCGGTGCGCGCGACCTTCGGCTACGGCCAGGTCAACCTGCCGCTGATGGGCCTGGTGGCCGCCGACTGCCTGCTGTTCCGCGGCCGGTTCCGCGGCATCGGGGTCGGCGTCGCGGCGGCGGTGAAGCTGACCCCGATGGCCTTCGTGCTGTTCTTCCTGGTGCGCCGCGACTTCCGGGCCACGCTGACCGCGTTCGGCGCGTTCGGGGTCGCCAGCGGACTGGGCTTCCTGCTGGCGCCCGAGGCGTCCGCGCACTACTGGTTCAACGGGCTCGGCGGCGCGTCCGGCATGGGCGGGACCTCGTTCCACACGAACCAGACGGTGCAGGCGGTACTGGCGCGGTTCGGCCTGGACCCCGGCCCGGCGACGGTGGTGTGGTTGCTGTGCTCGGCGTTGCTGCTGGCGCTGGTCGTGCTGGTGATGCGCCGGGTGGAGGTGGCGCCGGCGCTGGTGCTGAACGCGACCTTCGCCCTGCTGATCTCGCCGACCTCGTGGTCGCACCACTGGGTGTGGATCGCGCCGGGCCTGGTGCTGGTGCTCGCGTACGGCCTGCGTTCCTGGCCGTGGCCGGGGCTCGCCTGGTTCGGCGCGGCGGGCGCGCTGGTGGCGCTCTTTGTCTTCGCGCCCTTCCGGTACTACCCGGCCTTCGACCGGCCGGGGCTGGAATGGAGCACTTCACACCATTGGCTGGGGAACAGTTATGTCGCCGTCGGCTTGTTGACTATTTTTGCGACTTCCATCGCCGTATGGCGTAATTGGCGCGCTTTGCCCGATTCGTAGTCAGGGCGGCCGCTCAGTGATTCCGGGACGCCGACCTCCCACCAGGCTCCCGACTCGGTCCAGGCGTCCGGACGCGTTCGGATGACCACCACGGCCGGGCGTCGCGAGGACGCGGAAGCCTCCCGCGCCTTGGCGTACGCCGGGCGCAGTTCCGCCACCGAAGAAGCCCGGAAGACCAAGCACCCCAGCGCTTCCGCGTGTGCCGCGAAGTCGACGCGCGGCGGGTCCGCGTGCGAAGTCCGGCAGTCCGCGTACTGGTTGTTGAACGGCTCCCCGCCCTGGCCCTCCTGCAGGCGCGCGATCACCGCGTAGCCGTCGTTGTCGCAGACCACCGCCACGAACGGGTGGCCGGCGAACGCCGCCGAGTACAGCTCCGAGTTCAGCATCAGGTACGAACCGTCACCGAGCAGGGTGGTCACCACCCGGTCCGGCAGGGCCATCGCGGCGCCCCACGCCCCGGCCAGTTCGTAGCCCATGCAGGAGAAGCCGTACTCGACGTCCATGCTCACCGAGCCGCTGCCACGCCAGCCGCCGATGAGTTCGCCCGGCAGGCCACCGGAGGCGGTCATCACGTAGTCGCCGGGCGCGGAAAGGTCGTTCACCACGCCCACGACCTGCGCGTACGTCGGTTCACCGGAAGCCGAGCGCAACGACGTGATGTGCGAATCCCACCGAGCGCGTTCCGAAGCCGCTCGCGCTGTCCACGATGGAGCGACTCGCCAGTCCCCGAGGTCCAGTTCCGCCAGCGCGACGTCGGCGTCCCCGACCACGGCCAGCGCGCCGTGCTTCACCGCGTCGAACCGCGCGGCGTTCAAGGTCACCAGCTTCACGCCTGGCCCGAAGACCGTCCACGAGGCCGTGGTGAAGTCCTGCAACCGCGTGCCGACGGCAAGAACGAGGTCGGCCTCGGCGGCCAGCGCGTTCGCCGACGACGAGCCCGTGACGCCGAGCGGGCCGCCGTACAGCGGGTGGTCGTGCGGCACCAGCGTCCGGCCCGCGGTGGTCTCCACGAGCGGAATGCCGTGCCGCGAAGCGAAATCCAGCGCCCGCGACGCGGCACCCGAATACCGGACGCCGCCACCGAGCACCATCAGCGGACGCTCGGCGCCACGCAAGGCAACCGCCGCGTCGGCGAGCTCCCGTGCGTCGGGTCGTGGCCGCGGCACCCGGTGCACCACGGTCTCGAACAGCGAATCCGGGAAGTCGAAGGTCTCCGCCTGCACGTCCTGCGGCAGCGCCAGGGTGACCGGCCCGGCGTCGGCCGGATCGGTGAGCACACGCGCCACCTGCGGCAGCGTCGAGACCAGTTGCTCGGGCCGGGTGATCCGATCGAAGTACCGGCTGACCGCCCGGAACGCGTCGTTCACCGTGGCCGTCGCGTCACCGAAGGGCTCGATCTGCTGGAGCACCGGATCCGGCGCGCGGCTGACGAAGGTGTCGCCGGGCAGCAGGAGCAGCGGCAGCCGGTTCGCGTGCGCGACCCCGGCCGCGGTCACCATGTTCAGCGCCCCCGGCCCGATCGACGAGGTCACCACGCCGACCTGCCGGCGGTCGGTGGCCTTCGCGAACCCGGTGGCCGCCAGCGCCATGCCCTGCTCGGTGTGCCCGCGCCAGACCGGCAGCTCGTCGCGGAACCGGCTCAGCGCGGTCCCGATGCCGAGCACGTTGCCGTGCCCGAAGATGGCGAAGACCCCGGGGAACAACGGGACCTCGTCACCGGAGAGCGTTTCCGACCGCTGGGCGAGCAGCCAGCGGACGAGCGCCTCGGAGGTGTTCAGCTTCATCGCACCGGTCCTTCCGCCGAGGTGACCGGGCAGCGCGGGTCGAGCGCCTGCCCGGCCCAGGTGTCCCGGATCCAGGTGTGCGCCGGGTCGTCGCAGAAGGCCATCGACCGTTCGTCCGCGGGCCCGGCCAGCACGTTGAGGTAGTACATCGGGTACCCCGGCGCCGCGACGCAGGGGCCGTGATATCCGCGTGGGATAAGGAAAACGTCGCCGTCGCGCACTGCCACGTCCTCGTCGAGCGAGCCGTCGGCGGTGTAGGTGCGGTGCAGGCCGAAGCCGCCGTCGCCGCTGATCCGGAAGTAGTAGATCTCCTCGTTGACCACCTCGCATTCGGTGGCCTCGTCGTGCTTGTGCGGCGGGTACGACGACCAGTTGCCGTCGGGCGTGATCAGCTCGCACGCGTTCAGCTTGTCGGCGTGGTCCCAGACGCCCGGCACGCCGAAGTTGGTCACCTGCCGGGTGGCCTGACCGGCACCGCGGACTTCGACCGGTACTTCCGAGGCCGGACCGTACTTCGGGGTGAGCCGCCGCGTGCACTTCGCCATCGGCAGCGCCAGCTCGCATCCCTCCACAGTGGACAGGGTTACCGAAGCGTCCCGTGGCACGTACGCGAAGTCGGTGACCCTGGTGAACACCGATTCGCGACCCTGCAAGGAGAACCGTTCACCGTCCACTTCGACCTGACACCCGCCGGACAACGGCAGCACGAAGGCCTCGAACTCGCCGGTCTCGATCGTCCGCGTGGCACCCGCGGCGAGCCGCAGCACCCGCAGCCCGGTGTAGGTCCAGCCCGCGTCCTCCGGGCCGAGCCGGATCGGGTCGTCTCCGTCGGCGAGCGTGCCGTGCGGGCGGTGCAGTTCACTCATCGGGTTTTCTCCAGGATCTCGGCGGCCGCACCGACTGCCGCGGCGACGTCGCCATCCGGTGGGTAGAGCAGGGAACGGCCGACCACCAGCCCGCGCACCACGTCGTGGCGCAGGGCCGCGCCCCAGGACGCCAGGTCGGCCGCCGGATCTCCCGACGGCATGCCGCCGAGCACCACGACCGGCAGCGTGGTCGCGTCGAGCGCCAGTGAATCCTCGGGCGCGGGCAGCTTCAGCCAGGTGTGCGCCGAGGTGACACCCAGCCCGGAAGCCACCGTCACCGCGCGGGCCAGTGAAGCCGAATCCCGTTGCAGCACCAGCTTTCCGGCACCGTCCCGGTGGTAGGGGAGCGGTTCGACCATCGCCACCAGGCCGTAGCTCGCCAGCTCGGTGACCGCGTCCGCGCTGGCCCGCAGGGTCGGCACGGTGCCCGGATCGGAGTCGACCAGCCGCAGCAGCATCTTGCCGCCGTCGAGCCGGAAGTCCGCGATCGAGCGGGCGGTGTAGGCGGTGAACCGGTCGTCGATCTCCCAGTCCGCCCCGGCCAGTCCGCCCCGGTTCATCGAGCCGAGCACCACCTTGTCGTGCAGCGCGTCCAGCAGGAGCAGTTCCTCGACCACGTCCGGCGTGCCGAGAATCCCGTCCACGGCCGGGTTCTCCAGTGCGATGAGGAGCCGGTCCAGCAGCGACCGGCGATCCGCCATCGCGGTCGGGTCCCCGCCGACACCGAGCGCGCCACGGGCCGGGTGGTCCGCGGCGATCAGGAACAGCGTGCCGCCCGGGGAAAGCAGCTGCTCCCGGCGCCTTCGCGCGGCGTAGGCGCGGTTGATCGCACCGGGATCGGCCGCCCGCAGGCGCAGCAGTTCGCGCCAGCGCTCGTCGGAAAGCCTCACAGCACCTCCTCGATCTCCGCCGCGGTGGGCATGGCGTCGGCGCAGGCCAGCCGGGAGGCGACCAGCGCGCCCGCCGCGTTGGCGTAGGTGGCGATGCGCACCGGCTCCCAGCCGGAGAGCAGGCCGTGGACCAGCGCGCCGCCGAACCCGTCGCCCGCACCGAGGCCGCAGACCACCTCGACCCGCCGCGGCCGCACGGTCCACGACCCGTCCGGCGTGGCCACCAGCACGCCGTCGGCGCCCTTCTTGATCATCGCCAACCGCACCCCGCGGTCGAGCAGGCGCCGCGCGGCCTCGTCCGGATCGGCGGTGCCGACGGCGACCTCCACCTCGGCCCGGTTGCCGACCGCGACGGTCACGTGGTCGAGCATCCAGCCGATCTCCGCCCGCGCGGTCTCCACGTCCGGCCAGAACATCGGCCGGTGGTCCAGGTCCAGCACGGTGTGCCCGCGCCGCGCCCGCCGACGCAGGATCTCGCGTTGCGTGCCGCGGGCCGGTTCGGTGCACACCCCGGTGCCGGTGACCCACAGCAGCGGCACCTCGTCGACCACGTCCCACGGCACGTCCGCCTCACCGATGGTCAGGTCGGGCGCGATGGGGGAGCGGTAGAACAGCAGCGGCGGATCCTCCGGCGGGTCGAGCGCGCAGAACACCACCGGGGTCTGGAGGCCCTCGGCGGTGCCGACGTGCTCCGGCGACACCCCGAACCCGGTCAGCGCCTCGCGCACGTAGTCGCCGAAGCCGTCCGGACCGACCTTGGTCAGCACCCCGGTCCGCCTGCCGAGCCGCGCGGCGGCCACCGCGACGTTGGTCGCGGTGCCGCCGAGCGACTTGGCGAAGCTGCGCACCCCGGCCAGCGGCACCCCGCTCTGCTCGGGGTACAGGTCGACACCGACCCGGCCGACGGTGAGTGCCTCCAGGTTCAAGGCGCCTCCACCGACCGCAGTTCGTGCTCCAGCGCCTCGAGTTCCGCGCCACCGGCCATCTGCCGGGTCAGCTCGCCGATGTCGATCTCGGACTTCTCGTACGCGCCGAGCGGGGCACCGCGTTTGAGCAGCAGGAACCGGTCGGCCACCGGGTAGGCGTGGTGCGGGTTGTGCGTGATCAGCACAACGCCGAGCCCGCGGTCACGGGCCTGCGCCACGTACTTGAGCACCACCCCGGCCTGCTTCACGCCGAGCGCGGCGGTCGGCTCGTCCAGGATCAGCACCTTCGCGCCGAAGTGGACCGCGCGCGCGATCGCCACGCACTGCCGTTCCCCACCGGAGAGCGTGCCCACCGGCTGCTCCACGTCCCGCAGGTCGATGCCCATCTCGGCGAGCGCCTTCTTGGTGGTCTCCTTGCCCTGCTTGCGATCCAGCCAGCGGATCGGGCCGAAGCCCCTGGTCGGCTCGGAACCGAGGAAGAAGTTCCGCCACACGCTCATCAGCGGCACCACGGCCAGGTCCTGGTAGACCGTGGCGATGCCGCGGTCGAGCGCCTCACGCGGGGAGGCGAACCGCACCGGCTCACCATCCACTTTGAACTCACCGGTGTCGTGCCGGTGCGCGCCGGCCAGGATCTTGATCAGGGTGGACTTCCCGGCGCCGTTGTCGCCGAGCACGCAGGTGACTTCGCCCGCGTTGACCACAGTGGACACATCGCGCAGGGCGATCACGCTGCCGTAGCTCTTGCCGATGTTCTCGACCTCGATCAAATGGCTCATCGCCGTACCCTTTCCGCTCGCCGCCGGAAGGTGTTGTTCACCAGTACCGCGGCCAGCAGCATCACGCCGAGGAACAGCATGAACCAGTCGCTGTCCCAGCGCGCGAACACGATGCCCTGGCGGGCCATGCCGAAGATCAGCGCGCCGATCGCGGCCCCGATCGCCGAGCCGAAGCCGCCGGTGAGCAGGCAGCCGCCGACCACCGCGGCGATGATGAACTGCAGTTCCAGCCCGATCCCCTGGTTGGCCTGCACGCTGGCGAAGCGCAGGATGTTGATCGAGCCGACCAGCCAGCCCGCCAGCGCGGTGGTCATGAACAGCAGGATCTTCGTGCGCTTGACCGGCACGCCGACCGCGCGCGAGCTGACCGGCGAGCCGCCGACGGCGAAGATCCAGTTGCCGAACCGGGTGCGCACCAGCAACCAGGCCGCCACCGCGGCGAAGCCGATCCACCACAGGATGGAGATCTGGAACTTGGTGCCGCCGATCTCCACGGTGGACGCGAACACGAAGCCGGACGAGGCGTACCCGTCGGCGGCGCGCATTCCCGAGACCTGCACGGTGCCGGTGACCAGCCGCGTCACGCCGAGGTTCAGACCCTGCAAGGCGAGGAAGGTGCCCAGGGTGACGATGAAGCTGGGCAGCCCGGTGCGCATCACCAGCCAGCCGTTGAAGGCGCCGACACCGAGCGCGAACACCAGCGAGGCCAGCAGCGCCAGCCACACGTTCCAGCCCGCCTGGGTGGCCAGTATCGCGGTGACCAGCGCGGTGGACGCGGTCATCACGCCCGCCGACAGGTCGAACTCGCCGCCGATCATCAGCAGCGAGACCGCGACCGCCATGATGCCGAGCGTGGAGGCGTCGTCCAGCCAGGTGGCCACGCCGTCACCGCTGAGGAACTGGTCGGCGGTGATGCTGAAGAAGGCAAAAACCACCACGGCACCGAGCAGCGCGCCGATTTCGGGGCGCACCACCAGCCGGTCCGCCAGGCGGGTGCTGCCCACCCGTTCGTCGAGGGTCGTCGTGGTCATCGGGTACCCCGTTCCACGTAGGCGCCGATCTGGTCCACAGTGGACTTGTCGACGAGGTCCGGCCCGGTCAGCACCGGCCGGCCGCCGCCGACCACGTTCCGGTTGTCCCGGTACAGCTTGAGGAAGACGATCGGCAGGTAGCCCTGCTCGTACTGCTGCTGGTCCACGGCGAAGAGCACGTCGCCGGTCTTGATCGCCGAGACCACGTCGGCGTTCAGGTCGAAGGTGGCCACCTGCGCCTGGGACTGCACCTGCTTCACCGCGTTCACCGCGTTCGCGGCCACCTGGGAGTTCAGCGTCAGCACCGCGTCGATCGACGGATCGGTCTGCACCGCGCCGCGGATGCGGGCCTGCACGTCGGTCGGGTTGCTGATGTCCACCTGCAGCCGTTCGGCCGAGCCGAAACCGCGGGCGGCACCGTCGCAGCGCTGGTTCTGCCCGATGTTGCCCGCTTCGTGGATCACGCAGAGCAGCTTGGTCTTGCCCGCCTCCTTGAACTTGCGGCCGGCCTGCTCACCGGCGATGCCCTCGCTCTGGCCGATGTGCGTCAGCGCGCCGTAGGCCGCGCTCTGCTCCTCGCCGGAGTTGATGGTGACCACCGGGATGCCCGCGCGGACGGCGCCCTCGATCGACGGCCGCACCGCCTCGGGGTTCTGCATGGAGACCACCAGCCCGCCGACGCGCTGCGCGACCGCGTTGTCGATCAGCTTGGCCTGGTTGCCGGGATCCCCGTCGGAGTTGTACTCCACCGGCACGCCGAGCGCGCGGCCCGCGTCCTCGGCGCCGTTCTTGACCACGTTCCAGAACGCGTCCCCGGCGGTGCCGTGGGAGATGACCGCGATCCGGAACGGTCCGGTTTCGGCGGGCACCTCCTGGCCGCTGCCGGAGGACGGATCCTCCGCGGCAGGGCCGGTGCACGCGGCTAGCAGCAACGCTGCCGCCGCGGCCACCAGGCTGAGCCTGCCTGAGCGATTGGACGTCATTGTCGAATCCTCGCTGTTTGCTCTACGCAGCCGCCAACCGGCTGACGATCTTGTCGAGATGGGCCAGGCTGCGCGCGGTGTCCCGCTTCGGGACGCCGTCCGCGCTGTCCGGACCGAGCGCGGTGTCCTGTTCGAGGACGTACCAGCCGGTGTAGCCCGCTTCGTGGACGAACCGCACCATGGCTTCGATGTCCACGTCGCCCTCGCCGAGCGGGACGTAGATCCCCTGGCCGACGGCGTCGGTGTAGGCCAGTTCGCCGGTGCGCACGCGGTCGGCGAGGTCCGCCCTGACGTCCTTGAGGTGCAGGTGGCCGATCCGGTCCGGGAAGCGCCTGGCCAGCGCGACCGGATCGGTGCCGCCGATGAGCAGGTGCCCGGTGTCCAGGCACAGCGGCAGGTCGGAGTCGGCGATGAACCTCTCCACCTCGGCCTCGGTCTCCACATGCGTCCCCACGTGCGGGTGCAGAACGGTGCGCAAACCGTGCGCCGCGGCAGTGTCCCGGATCCTGGCCGCCGTGTCGACCAGCGTGCGCCATTCGGCGGCGGTCAACTCGGGACGGTCGTCGTAGCCGTCGAGCCCGGTGGCCGCGGCGAGCACGAGCACCTCGGCCCCGCAGGCGGCGAACAGGGCGGCGGACTCCTCGGCGGCGGCCACCGCGGCGTCCGGGTCCGAGTGCAGCGCGACCGCGAGGAAACCGCCGATCAGGCGAAGATCATGGTCGCCGAGCAGTGCGCGCAACCGCGCCGGATCCCTTGGCAGATAACCGGGTGGGCCGAGTTCGGTGGCCTTCACGCCGAGCTCCGCCATCTGCCCGAGCACCACCGGGGCGTCGAGCACCCGGCCCCAGCCAGGAACTTCGCACACCCCCCAGGAGATCGGTGCCGCGGCGATCTTGAAATCCGGATCGATTGTCATCATTGACCAATCTGACGGGGGACGGTTTGGCGCGGTGCGCTATTGGTTAGAGCGCTCTAATCGTGTAGCCTCGCTGTCATTGGTGTCAAGGGGGCGGGAGGTCGGGGAGGACTTGGTGGTGCGACCGACGATGGAGGACGTGGCCGCGCGGGCCGGTGTTTCGCGCGCGCTGGTCTCGCTGGTCATGCGCAATTCGCCGAAGGTCAGCGAACAGCGCCGCACGGCGGTGCTCAAAGCGGCCGACGAACTGGGCTACCAGCCGCACGTGATGGCCAGGTCGCTGGCCAGCCGCACCTCCACGGTGCTCGGCGTGATGGTTTCCGACCTGCGGAACGCCTTTTTCGCCGACGTGGTGGAAGGGCTGGATTCGGCCGCGCAGGCCGCCGGTTTCAACCTCATCCTGAACACCGGATCGCGCAGTCCCGCGCGGGAACAAGCGGCACTGCGCAGTTTGCTGTCCTTCCGGCCAGCGGGAGTCATCCTGCTTTCCCCGGTGCTTTCCGCCGCGGCTGTGGAAAAGGCCGCCGAACAGTGCCCGCTGGTACTGGTTTCGCGCACTTCGCGTCTGTCCACTGTGGATACCGTGAACGACGACGGCACGGCGGGCGTTGCGCTGGCGGTAGACCATCTGGTCGAGCGCGGGCACCGGCGGATCGTGCACTTCGACGGCGGGTCCGCGGCCAGCGCCGCCGCCCGGCGCCGGGGTTATCGCGCCGCGATGGCGCGCCACGGCCTCGAACCGCGCATCATCCGCAGCGAGCACACCGACACCGCGGGCGAGAAGGCGGTGCGGGAGCTGCTCAGCTCGGTGGACTCCGGCGAACTGCCCACCGCGGTCGTCGCGGGCAACGACTTCAACGCCGTCGGCGTCATCTCGGCCTTCGAGGAGGCCGGTTTCCGGGTGCCGGAGGACGTTTCCGTGGTCGGCTACGACAACACCTCGCTGGCCGCGCTGCGGCACGTCTGGCTGACCACGGTGGACCAGCCGCGCTTGGAGCTGGGCAGGCTCGCCGTGGAAGCGCTGCTCGAACGGGTGCGCGGGGAACGGGACGAGCCGATGCGGCACCTGCTCCACCCTTCGCTGGTGGTGCGCGGCACCACCGCCGCACCCCGTTCCTAGTACTTTCCCGACCTTGAGCAAGGGATCTTCCTAAGATGAGGCTTGGACTCGCCGGCACGGGCCGGATCGGTTCGGCGCACGCCGACATCCTCAAGCAGCTGCCGGGCGTCACCTCGGTGGTGGTGGCCGACGCGGACACCGAGCGCGCGCGGGCGACCGCCGCCAAGCTGGAGGTCGAAGCGGCGGGCAGCATCGACGAGCTGTTCACCGCCGGGCTGGACGGGGTGGTCATCGCCGCCGCCACCGACGCGCACCCGGAGCTGATCATCCGTGGCGTGAGCGCGGGACTGCCGGTGTTCTGCGAGAAGCCGGTCGCCGGGGACGTGGCCGGTACGCAGGCCGTGGTGGACCGCGTGGCCGAAACCGAGGTCCCGGTGCAGATCGGCTTCCAGCGCCGGTTCGACCCGGGCTATGCCGCCGCGCGCCAGGCGGTCACCGCGGGGGAGCTGGGCTGGCTGCACACGCTGCGCGCGACCACACTGGACCCGGCGCCGCCGCCCGCGGAGTACGTGCCGGGCTCGGGCGGTTTGTTCCGCGACTGCGGGGTGCACGACTTCGACATCATCCGCTGGGTGACCGGGCACGAGGTGACCGAGGTCTTCGCGACCGGCGGCAACCGCGGCGCCGAGTTCTTCGCCGCGGCCGGTGACGTGGACACCGCCGCCGTGGTGCTCACCATGGACGACGGCACCCTCGCCACCGTCTCGCTGACCAGGTACAACGCCGCCGGTTACGACGTGCGGCTGGAAGTGCTCGGCTCGTCGGGGAGCATCGCCGTCGGCATGGACGAGCGGTTGCCGCTGACCTCGGTCGAAGAGGGCGTCGCCTGGCCGTCCGGTCCGGCGTATCCCGGGTTCATGGAGCGCTTCCGGGCGTCCTACGTCCGCGAGCTGGAGGCGTTCACCGAGGTGGTGGCCGGCCGGATCCCCAGCCCCTGCACAGTCGGCGACGCGCTGGCCGCTTTCCACATCGCCGAAGCCTGCGACCTCTCGCGCCGGGAGAACCGCCCGGTACGCCTCACGCCGTAGCCCGCGAAGCCGCCCCCGGACGGACGCCGCGACCAGCCCCGTTCCGCGAACCTCGTCGAGTCACTCCTTCGACGATGGGATGCGGAAATGAGCACTGGTATTGGGGAGCGGAGAGCGCTCGCGCCGGGGGCGCGGTTCGTCACCACGGATCGGGTCGCGCGGTGAGCGCGGCGAGGCGGTCGACGATCGCCGGTCTGGTGCTGGCGTCGGCGGGTCTGGTGGTGGCGAAGCTCGGCGGGGTGGTCATGCCCGCGGTACCGCCCGCGCTGGTGATCATGCTGGTGGCCGCGTTGTTCGTGGTGGTGCGCTGGCGGTGGACGCCGATCGTCGCGGTACTGGCGGCGCTCGCGGAGGGCGTCGGTTTCTTCGCCAGCGGTTCGTACGCGCGGCTGGGCGACGTGACGGAGTTCGGGATTTTCGCGGGCAGCTGGATGCGGTTGCTCGGGGTGGCCATGGCCGTGGTGTTCGGGTTGGTGGCGCTCAGAGCTGCAGATTGAAGATCCGCCGTGCGTTGCCGCCGAGGAAGAGTTCCTTCGCCTCGGGGCCCAGTTCGAGCTTGTCGAACTGCTTGAGGCAGTCGCGCGGCGTGATCATCGGGTAGTTGGAGCCGAACAGCACACGTGTGCGCCCCCGCCCCCTGGCGTAGTCGGCCAGTTCGGCGGGCAGGCGGTGCAGGGCGTACGCCGAGGTGTCGATGTGGAAGTTCGGGTACTTCATCGCGAGCGACAGCACCTCGTTCAGCCACGGGAAGCCGACGTGTCCGCCGACCACAACAAGCTCCGGGAAGTCCAGCAGCACCTCGTCCAGATAGGGGATCGGGCGGCCGGGTTCGGACGGGCACAGTGGCCCGGTGTGCCCGATCTGCGTGCAGAACGGCACACCCAGCTCCACGCAGGCGACGTAGACGGGGTAGTAGCGGCGGTCGTTGGGCGGCAGGTTCCACAACCACGGCACCACACGCACGCCGACGAAGCCGAGGTCGCGCACGCAGCGGCGGATCTCGCGGACCGCGCCCATGGGGTCGGTGAGATCCACCGAGGCGATGCCGGCGAACCGGGCCGGATGCCGCTCGACCACCTCGGCGACCTCGTCGTTGGTGATCAGCGGCCCGCGAGGCGAGTACCAGGCCGACAGCAGCCCGGCACGCACGCCGGCGTTGTCCATCTCGGACAGCGTCGCCTGCAACGGCGGCGCCATCCGGGCACCGCCGGTCCAGCGGAGCAAGGAATCCAGCCACGGCTCGGCCATGAACCGGGCGTTCGGCTGCTGCATCCAGGCGTCGATGATCTCCGGCAGGCCGACCGTGCCCAGCTCCATCACCCCATGTTAGGCCAGATCCGACTCCGCCTCGGAGATCGCGGCGAACTCCTCTTCCGGCGCGGAGGCCACCAGGTGGTGCCTGCTGTAGAACCAGAAGTACGCCAGAGCCAGCACGAGAATGCCACCGGTGATCGCGGCCGCGAGCACGTCCACCAGGAAGGTCGCCACCACCGCCGCGGCGGCCAGCACGAGCGCGACACCGGTGGTCCACGCGCCGCCCGGCGTGCGGTACGGGCGCTCCAGGTCCGGCTCCCGCTTCCGCAACACGATGTGCGAGAGGTTCAGCAGCACGTAGGAAACCGTCGCCCCGAACACCGCGATGTTGATCAGCAGCGCCCCGTCGCCGGTGGCCGTCGCCAGGACGAAACCGATGGTGCCCGGCACGATCAGCGCCAGGTACGGCGTCTTCCGCTTCCCGGTCTTCGACATCCACCGCGGCAGGTACCCGGCCCGCGAAAGCGCGAAGAGCTGCCGCGAGTAGGCGTAGATGATGGAGAAGAAGCTCGCGACCAGCCCGGCCAGCCCGACGTAGTTGACCACCTGGCTCAGCCAGTTGTTCCCGCCGTAAGCCAGCTTCGCCGCGTCCACCAGCGGGTTGTTCGACGTGGACAGCGCCGCCGACCCGGACCCGCCCGGCGCCAGCACCAGGATCAACGCGGCGAACACCACCAGCGCGCCCATCGCGGCGATGATGCCGCGCGGCATGTCGCGCTTCGGGTCGCGCGCCTCCTCCGCGGCCAGCGGCACGCCCTCCACCGCCAGGAAGAACCAGATGCCGTAGACCAGCGCCGCCAGCACACCGGTGATGCCGAACGGCAGGAACGAGCTGGCCCCGAACGCGTCGGTGGCCGGGATGTCGAACAGCTTGCCGCCGTCGAACTTCGGCACCATGCCGACCACGAACAGCACCAGCGCGACCACGGCCACCGCGGTGATCACGAACATCGCGCGCAGCGCCTCGCCGACCCCGCGCAGGTGGATCCCGATGAAGATCAGGTAGCAGACCAGGTAGACCGGCCAGCTGTTGGTCAGCCCGAACAGGCCCAGTGTTTCCACGTACCCGCCGATGAAGATCGAGATCGCGGCGGGCGCGATGGAGTACTCGATCAGGATGGCCACCCCGGTGGCGAACCCGCCGAGCGGGCCGAGCGCGCGCCGCGCGAAGCCGTAGCCCGCTCCGGCCACCGGCAGCGCCGAGGACATCTCGGCCAGGCCGAAGACCATGCAGCCGTACATCACCGCCATCAGCACGGTGGCGATCAGCAGGCCGCCCCAGCCGCCCTTCTCCAGCCCGAAGTTCCACCCGGCGAAGTCGCCGGAGATGACGTAGGAAACCCCCAGTCCGGCCAGCAGCAGCCAGCCGGCCGCCCCGCGTTTGAGCTGTCTCTGCTTGAGGTAGTCGGCGCCGACCTGGTTGTACTCGACCTTGCCGTGGTGCCGCTGCTCGGCCATCTGGACTCCCTGCGGGTCACGTCCGGCCTCCCAATGGATGCCAGGACAGTCCTTTGAAGTTGTCCGAGGTTCGGCCATCCCCTCGGGTTTGTCAAGGCGCCCGCGAGCCGGTTGACTTCGGCCCGTTGCACCGGTACCAAGGTCATTCAATGGGTCTGTACAGTTCCATTAACTGTGCGGGACGGAGAGGTGTCGTCGATGGGCAAACGCAAGGGCATGCTGACGCTCGAGGAGCTGCGGGGGCTCGTCGAGGACGGGACCGTGGACACCGTCCTGGTGGCGATGACCGACATGCAGGGCCGGTTGCAGGGCAAGCGGTGCGCGGCGGAGTACTTCCTCAACGAGGTCGTGCCGCACGCCACCGAGGCCTGCAACTACCTGCTCGCGGTCGACGTCGACATGAACACAGTGGACGGTTACGCCATCTCGTCCTGGGAGCGTGGCTACGGCGACTGCGTGTTGCGGCCCGACTTCGACACGCTGCGGCTGGTGCCGTGGCAGGAGGGCACCGCGATGGTGCTCGCCGACGTGGAATGGGTGCAGGGCGGTGACGTCACCGTCTCCCCGCGCCAGGTGCTCAAGAGGCAGCTGGACCGGCTCGCCGAGCGGGGCCTCGGCGCCTTCGTCGGCACGGAGCTGGAGTTCATCGTCTTCGAGGACAGTTACGAGCAGGCCTGGAAAACCGGTTACCGCGAGCTGACCCCGTCGAATCAGTACAATGTGGACTACTCCATGCTCGGCACCGCGCGGCTGGAACCGCTGCTGCGCCGGATCCGCAACGCGATGACCGGCGCCGGGCTGTACGTGGAGTCGGCCAAGGGGGAGTGCAACCCCGGCCAGCAGGAGATCGCCTTCCGCTACACCGACGCGTTGTCCACTTGCGACAACCACGGCATCTACAAGAACGGTGCCAAGGAGATCGCCGCGCAGGAGGGCAAGAGCCTGACCTTCATGGCGAAGTACAACGAGCGCGAGGGCAACTCGTGCCACATCCACATCAGCCTGCGCTCGCTCGACGGTGAACCGGTGCTGGCCGGGGACGGGCCGGGTGGGTTCTCCAAGCTGATGGAGCACTTCCTCGCCGGGCAGCTCGCCTGCCTGCGGGAGCTGACCTACTTCTTCGCGCCGAACATCAACTCCTACAAGCGTTTTGTGCCCGGCAGCTTCGCGCCGACCTCGGTCGCCTGGGGTACCGACAACCGCACCTGCGCGCTGCGCGTGGTCGGCCACGGCCAGTCGCTGAGGGTGGAGAACCGCGTGCCGGGCGGCGACGTCAACCCGTACCTGGCCGTCGCCGCGCTGATCGCGGCCGGGCTGCACGGCATCGAGAACGAGCTGCCGCTGGAGCCCGAACTCGAAGGAAACGCCTACACCTCGGGAAAGCCGACCGTGCCGACCACCCTGCGCGAGGCGGCCGAACTGCTCAAGGACAGCAAGGTCGCGCAGGAGGCATTCGGCGCGGACGTGGTGGAGCACTACCTGAACGCGGCGAAGGTCGAGCTGACCGCCTTCGACGCCGCGGTCACCGACTGGGAGCGAGTACGTGGTTTCGAACGTCTCTAGGCCACTCATCGGCCTCACCACCTATCTCGAACGGACCTCGTTCGGGGTGTGGGAGACTGAGGCCGCGGTGCTGCACGGCCAGTACGTCGAGGCGGTGACGCGCGCCGGTGGTGTGCCGGTGCTGCTGCCGCCGATCGGTTTCGGGCACGCCGAGCTGGCGGCGGCGCTGGACGGCCTGGTGCTGGTCGGCGGCGCCGACATCGAACCGTCGCGGTACGGGCAGGAGGCGCATCCGACCACGGTGACCCGGCCCGCGCGCGACGCGTTCGAGTTCGGGCTGCTGGACCGGGCGCTCGCCGACGGCCTGCCGGTGCTGGGCGTGTGCCGCGGCATGGAGGTGCTCAACGTGGCCTTCGGCGGCACGCTCACCCAGCACCTGCCCGAGCGGCTCGGCACCAGCGACCACCAGCCTGCCGTGGCCACCTTCGGCATGACCGACGTGCGCCTCGCCGAGGGCAGTCGCGCGGCGGAGATCCTTGGCGGCCAGACGAAGTGCCGCTGTTACCACCACCAGGCGGTGGACCGGCTCGGTGAGGGACTTCAGGCCGTTGGCTGGGCTGCCGACGGAACCATCGAGGCAGTCGAGACACCGGGGAGGTTCGTGCTGGGCGTGCAGTGGCATCCCGAACAGGACCTCGACGACTTCCGGTTGTTCGCCGCGCTGGTGGCGGAAGCGGGGAAAGGTAAGGCATGAGCACCACATTCGAGGTCATCAACCCGGCGACCGAGCAGACCGTGCGCTCGGTCGAGCTGACATCGGCCGAGGACACCGACGCGGCGATCCGGCGGGCGCACGCCGCGCTGCCGTCGTGGCGGGCGGTGGCGCCGGGCGATCGCGCCCGGCTGCTGCGCCGGTTCGCCGACGCGGTGGACGCCGACATCGAGTACCTGGCGCAGCTGGAGGTGGTCAACTCCGGTCACACCATCGGCAACGCGCGGTGGGAGGCCGGCAACGTCCGCGACGTGCTGCACTACTACGCGGCCGCCCCGGAACGCCTGATCGGGCAGCAGATCCCGGTGCCGGGCGGGTTGAACGTGACCTTCCACGAGCCGCTCGGTGTGGTCGGCGTGATCGTGCCGTGGAACTTCCCGATGCCGATCGCGGGCTGGGGATTCGCCCCGGCGCTGGCGGCGGGCAACACGGTGGTGCTCAAGCCCGCCGAGCTGACCCCGCTGACCGCGTTGCGGCTCGCCGAGCTGGCGCGCGAGGCGGGCATTCCCGAGGACGTGTTCCAGGTGCTGCCGGGCAAGGGCTCGGTGGTCGGACAGCGGTTCGTCGAGCACCCGCTGGTGCGCAAGGTGGTCTTCACCGGCTCGACCGAGGTCGGCAAGCAGATCATGGCGGGCTGCGCTGCTCAGGTGAAGCGGGTGACGCTGGAACTCGGCGGCAAGAACGCGAACCTGGTCTTCGCCGACGCCGACCTGGAGAAGGCCGCGGCGACCGCGCCATACGGCGTGTTCGACAACGCCGGGCAGGACTGCTGCGCCCGCTCGCTGATCCTGGTGCAGGCCGGCGTGTACGACCGGTTCATGGAACTGCTCGAACCGGCGGTGCGCGGGGTGGTGGTCGGTGATCCCGGTGCCGAGTCGACCGAGATGGGCCCGCTGATCTCGGCCGGTCACCTGGCCAAGGTTTCGTCCTATGTGGACGCCGACGCGCCGGTGGCGTTCCGCGGCAGCGCGCCGGACGGTGCCGGGTTCTGGTTCCCGCCGACCGTGGTCACCCCGCCGGACCTGACGCACCCGCTGGCCAGCGAGGAGATTTTCGGACCGGTGGTGGCCGTGGTGCCGTTCGCCGACGAGGCGGACGCGGTGCGCATGGCCAACCACACCGAGTACGGGCTCTCCGGCTCGATCTGGACCTCCGACGTGGGCCGCGCGCTGCGGGTGTCACGCGGGGTGGAGGCCGGGAACCTCTCGGTCAACTCGCATTCCTCGGTGCGGTACTGGACGCCGTTCGGTGGCTTCAAGCAGTCCGGCCTCGGCCGGGAACTGGGCCCCGACGCGGTCACCGCCTTCACCGAGACCAAGAACGTGTTCATTTCTACCGAGGAGAACTAGATGCAGCGCTTTGACGGCCGCGTGGTGACCATCACCGGCGGTGGCAGCGGGATCGGCCTGGCCACCGCCCGGCGGCTCGCCGAAGAGGGCGCCAAGGTGGTCATCGCCGATGTCGCCGAGGAGGCGGGCAAGGCCGCCGCGGACGAGGTCGGCGGGCTGTTCGTGCGGACCGACGTGACCGACGAGGAGCAGGTCAAGGCGCTGTTCCAGACCGCGGTCGACGAGTACGGCTCGCTGGACGTCGCGTTCAACAACGCCGGCATCTCCCCGCCCGAGGACGACTCGATCCTGACCACCGGCCTCGACGCGTGGGAGAAGGTGCAGCGGGTCAACCTGACCTCGGTGTACCTGTGCTGCAAGTACGCCATTCCCCACATGCGGGCCCAGGGCAAGGGGTCGATCGTGAACACCGCGTCGTTCGTGGCGGTGATGGGCGCGGCGACCTCGCAGATCTCCTACAGCGCGTCCAAGGGCGGTGTGCTGTCGATGACCCGTGAGCTGGGCGTGCAGTTCGCCCGCGAGGGCATCCGGATCAACGCGCTGTGCCCGGGGCCGGTGAACACGCCGCTGCTCAAGGAGCTTTTTGCCAAGGACCCGGAGCGCGCGGCCCGCCGATTGGTGCACGTCCCGCTCGGCCGGTTCGCCGAGCCCGAGGAGCTGGCCGCCGCGGTCGCGTTCCTGGCCAGCGACGATGCGTCGTTCATCACAGCGTCGCAGTTCCTGGTCGACGGCGGCATCTCGGGGGCCTACGTGACCCCGTTGTGAGTTACGATCAGCCGAGCACACAACTTCACATCGGGCTGACACGAGCCGGAGCGGGAGAGTTCTCGCCGCGCGTTCACGCGTGGAACGAGGCACCGAAGGAGCAAACTCCCCACCAATCTCTCAGGTAGCACACCGCTTCAGGCCAGGCCACTCTGGAAAGCAGGCGCACCCGCGCCTCACCCAAGGTGAAAGCCGCGCTCGAGTGCGCGGTGAAACTCTCAGGTGCCATGACAGAGGGGGAGTTCCCAGCTGTGGGCCCCCATGCCCATGCCCGACGCGAGGAGCTCCAGTGAGCAGCAGCCCGTTCGCCGCGCGACACATCGGTCCAGGTGATCCCGAGCAGGCCAAGATGCTGGCCGAATGCGGCTACGGCAGTCTGGAAGCGCTGGTCGAGGCCGCGGTGCCCGGGGCGATCCGGCTGACCAGCGCACTCAACCTGCCGGAACCCGCCTCGGAGACCGAGGCCACCGCGGAGCTGCGCCGCCTCGCCGCCCGCAACCGGCCGATGACGCCGATGATCGGCCTTGGCTTCCACGACACCGTCACCCCGGCGGTGATCCGGCGCAACGTGCTGGAGAACCCGGCCTGGTACACCGCCTACACCCCGTACCAGCCGGAGATCTCGCAGGGCAGGCTCGAAGCCCTGCTCAACTTCCAGACCATGGTCGCCGACCTGACCGGCCTGACCACCGCGAACGCCTCGATGCTGGACGAGTCGACCGCGGTGGCCGAGGCGGTCATGCTGATGCGCCGCCAGTCGAAGGCCAAGTCGCCGGTGGTGGTGCTCGACGCGGAGACCCTGCCGCAAACGATTGCGGTGGTGCGGACCCGCGCCGAAGCGGTCGGTGTCGAGGTCGACGTGCGGGACCTTTCGGATGGGTTGCCGGAAGAGTTCTTCGGCGTGGTCGTGCAGTACCCGGGCGCTTCGGGCGTGCTCCGGGACAAGGGCTTCTACCAGCGCGTTTCCGAGGCGGCGAAGGCCGCGGGCGCGCTGTACACGGTCGCCGCGGACCTGCTCGCGCTGACCTTGGTCGAGGCGCCGGGCGAGTTCGGCGCCGACATCGCCGCGGGCACCACGCAGCGCTTCGGCGTGCCGCTCGGCGGCGGGGGTCCGCACGCCGGTTACCTGGCCGTGCGTGCCGGACTGGAGCGCTCGCTGCCGGGCCGTCTGGTCGGGGTCTCGGTGGACGCCGACGGCGCGCCCGCCTACCGCCTCGCGCTGCAGACCCGCGAGCAGCACATCCGCCGCGAGAAGGCCACCTCGAACATCTGCACGGCGCAGGTGCTGCCCGCCGTGCTGGCCGCGATGTACGCGGTCTACCACGGTCCGGACGGGTTGAAGCGGATCGCCGAGCGTGTCCACGCGCTGACCACCGGGCTGGCCGCGGCACTGCGCGCGGGCGGTGCCGAGATCGTGCACGAGCACTACTTCGACACGCTGCTGGTCCGCGTACCGGGCAAGGCCGAGCAGGTGCTCAGCGACGCTCGCCGGTTCGGCGTGAACCTGGGCCGCGTCGACGGCGACCACGTCCGCATCGCCTGCGACGAGACCACCACCACCGACACGCTGAACCGCGTGCTGCTCGCCTTCGAGCTGGAGGCCAACGCGGCGCCCGGCGAGGAGAGCGCGTTGCCGGGCGACGTGGTCCGCGCGACCGACTTCCTCACCCACGACGTGTTCCACACGCACCGCTCCGAGACGGCCATGCTGCGGTACCTGCGTCATCTGTCCGATCAGGACTACGCGCTCGACCGCGGCATGATCCCGCTCGGCTCGTGCACGATGAAGCTCAACGCCACCACCGAGATGGAGCCGATCAGCTGGCCGGAGTTCGCCGGGCTGCACCCGTTCGCCCCGGCCGAGGACAGCGAGGGCTACCGGGAACTGGTGGAGCAGCTGTCCGGCTGGCTGGCCGAGGTCACCGGCTACGACACGGTTTCGCTGCAGCCGAACGCGGGCAGCCAGGGCGAGTTCGCCGGGCTGCTGGCGATCAGCGCGTACCACCGCGCGAACGGGCAGCCGGAGCGGACCGTCTGCCTGATCCCGTCCTCGGCGCACGGCACGAACGCGGCTTCGGCGGTGATGGCCGGGATGCGCGTGGTCGTGGTCGCCTGCACCGCCGAGGGTGACGTCGACCTCGACGACCTGCGCGCCAAGGCCGAGCAGCACAAGGACACGCTCGCCGCGATCATGATCACCTACCCGTCCACGCACGGGGTGTACGAGCACGGCATCGAGGAACTGGCCGCGATCGTGCACGAGCACGGCGGCCAGGTCTACGTCGACGGCGCGAACCTCAACGCGCTGCTCGGGCTGGCGAAGCCGGGCAAGTTCGGCGGTGACGTCTCGCACCTGAACCTGCACAAGACCTTCTGCATCCCGCACGGCGGTGGGGGTCCCGGTGTCGGCCCGGTGGCGGTTCGCGCGCACCTGGCCCCGTACCTGCCGAACCACCCGCTCGACAGTGGTGCCGGGCCGGAGACCGGGGTCGGCCCGATCTCCGAGGCGCCGTACGGCTCGGCCTCGATCCTGCCGATCTCCTGGGCCTACGTGCGGATGATGGGCGCCGAGGGGCTGACCAAGGCGACCAAGGTGGCCGTGCTGGCCGCCAACTACGTCGCCGCCCGCCTGCGCGCTCACTACCCGGTGCTCTACGCCGGTCAGTCCGGGCTGGTCGCGCACGAGTGCATCCTGGATCTCCGCGGCATCACCAAGGAAACCGGCGTGACCGTGGACGACGTGGCCAAGCGGCTGGTCGACTACGGCTTCCACGCGCCGACGATGTCCTTCCCGGTGGCGGGCACGCTGATGGTCGAGCCGACCGAGAGCGAGGACCTGGCCGAGCTGGACCGCTTCTGCGACGCGATGATCGCCATCCGCGCGGAGATCACCGCGGTCGCCGACGGCCGCTGGACGGTGGAGCGGAGCCCGTTGCGCAACGCTCCGCACACCGCCGAGGTGCTGACCGGCGACTGGGACCTGCCGTACGACCGCAAGCTGGCGGTGTACCCGGCCGGGGTGAAGGCGAAGGGCAAGTACTGGCCACCGGTGCGGCGCATCGACGGCGCCCGCGGTGACCGCAACCTCGTCTGCTCCTGCCCGCCCATCTCGTCCTACGAAGGCTGAACCCCCGTGACTGCAAAATCCCCCCTGCACGAAGTCCACTCCGGACTCGGCGCGCTGTTCACCGACTTCGCCGGCTGGTCGATGCCGGTGCGGTACGCCAGTGAACTGGCCGAGCACAAGGCCGTGCGCGAGGCCGCCGGTCTGTTCGACCTCTCGCACATGGCCGAGATCGAGCTGACCGGGCCGGAGGCCGCCCGTGCGCTCGACCACGCGCTGGTCGGCAAGCTGTCCGCGGTGTCGGTCGGCCGGGCCCGGTACTCCATGCTGTGCGCGGAATCCGGTGGGGTGCTGGACGATCTGGTCGTCTACCGGCTGGCCGACGAGAAGTACCTGGTGGTGGCGAACGCGGGCAACGCCGCGGTGGTCGCCGAGGCCCTGCGCGAGCGCGCTTCCGGCTTCGACACGCGGGTCGACGACCGCTCGGCCGAGGTCGCGCTGATCGCGGTCCAGGGGCCGAACTCGCCCGCCATCGTCGGCGCGGTCTGCGACGCCGACCTGACCGCGCTGAAGTACTACGCCTCGGTGCCGACCTCGGTCGGTGGCCACGAAGTGCTGCTCGCCCGCACCGGCTACACCGGTGAGGACGGGTTCGAGCTGTACGTCGACGCCGCGGTCGCGCCGGAGATCTGGCGGGTGCTGACCGAGGCCGGGCAGCCGCACGGGCTGGTGCCCGCCGGGCTCGCCTGCCGCGACACGCTCCGCCTCGAAGCCGGAATGCCGTTGTACGGCAACGAACTCAGCACCGAAGTGACCCCGTTCGAGGCCGGGCTGGGCCGCGTGGTCAAGTTCGACAAGGAAGAGGACTTCGTCGGCAAGGCGGCGCTGGCCGAGCGCCGGGACGCCGGGGCCGAGCGCGTGCTGGTCGGGCTGACCGGCAGCGGACGGCGCGCGCCCCGGCACGGCTATCCCGTGCTGGACGGCGAAACGGTGGTCGGCGAGATCACCAGTGGCGCGCTGTCACCCACTCTGGGGTATCCGATCGCGATGGCGTACGTGCCGCCCGCGTTGTCGGACCCGGGTGCCAAACTCTCCGTCGACATCCGTGGCCGCGTCGAACCCGTCGAGGTCGTCGCCCTGCCGTTCTACAAGCGCTGAAGGACTTTCTCTGATGAGCATCCCCCAGGAACTGCGTTACACCGCCGAGCACGAATGGCTGCGCGAAGAGGACGGTGTGTCCACTGTGGGCATCACGGCCTTCGCCGCGGAATCCCTCGGTGACGTCGTCTACGTGCAGCTGCCCGAGGTCGGGTCCACGCTGACCGCCGGTTCGCCGTGTGGCGAGATCGAGTCCACCAAGTCGGTCAGCGAGCTGTTCGCGCCGGCCACCGGCGAGGTGGTGGAGATCAACGGCGCGGTGGCCGACGAGCCCGAGCTGATCAACTCCGATCCGTACGGCAAGGGCTGGCTCTTCCGCGTGCGCGCCGCCGAGCTGCCCGAGCTGCTCGACGCCGACCGCTACCGCGAGCTGACCAACGAGGAGGCGTGAGCATGAACTCCTTCGACGCTGACCTGTCCACTGTGGACCCGGAGGTGGCCGCCGCGGTGGCCGCCGAGCTGCACCGCCAGCAGTCCACGCTGGAGATGATCGCCTCCGAGAACTTCGCGCCGCAGGGCGTGCTCGAGGCGCAGGGCTCGGTGCTGACCAACAAGTACGCCGAGGGTTACCCCGGCCGTCGTTACTACGGCGGCTGCGAGCACGTCGACGTGATCGAGCAGCTGGCGATCGACCGCGCGAAGTCGTTGTTCGGCGCGGACTTCGCGAACGTGCAGCCGCATTCGGGCGCGCAGGCCAACGCCGCCGCGATGGCCGCCGTGCTCAGCCCCGGTGACACCATTCTCGGGCTGGACCTGGCCCACGGCGGGCACCTGACGCACGGCATGAAGCTCAACTTCTCCGGCAAGCTGTACAACGTGGTCGCCTACCACGTCGACCAGGAGACCGGCATCGTCGACATGGCCGAGGTCGAGCGCCTCGCCGTGGAGAGCGAGCCGAAACTGATCATCGCGGGCTGGTCGGCCTACCCGCGTCAGCTGGACTTCGCCGAGTTCCGCCGCATCGCGGACAAGGTGGGCGCCAAGCTGATGGTGGACATGGCGCACTTCGCCGGGCTGGTCGCGGCCGGGCTGCACCCGAACCCGGTGCCGCACGCCGACATCGTCACCACCACCACGCACAAGACCCTCGGCGGGCCGCGCGGCGGGCTGATCTTCGCCAAGCAGGAGTTGGCGAAGAAGCTCAACTCCGCGGTGTTCCCCGGTCAGCAGGGCGGGCCGCTGGAGCACGTGATCGCGGCGAAGGCAGTGGCGCTGAAGATCGCCGCGAGCGAGGAGTTCGCCGAGCGGCAGCGGCGCGTGCTCGAGGGCGCGAAGATCCTGGCGGAGCGACTGTCCCAGTCGGACTGCGCCGAGGCCGGGGTTCGTGTGCTCACCGGCGGCACCGAGGTGCACCTGGTGCTGGTCGACCTGGTCAAGTCCACTTTGAACGGTCAGGAGGCGGAGGACCGGCTGCACTCGGTCGGCATCACGGTCAACCGCAACGCGGTGCCGTTCGACCCGCGTCCGCCGATGGTCACCTCCGGGCTGCGCATCGGCACCCCGGCGCTGGCCACCCGCGGTTTCACCGCCGACGACTTCGCCGAGGTCGCCGACGTGATCGCGATCGCGCTGCGGCCGGACTTCGACTCCGCGGTGGAGCAGTCGCTGCGCGCCAGGGTCGAGCTGCTGGCCAAGAAGCACCCGCTGTACGCGGACCTGGGATGACCGCCGCGCCGGAGGGTCGGAAGCTGTTGCGGCTCGAGGTTCGTAACAGTCAGACGCCGATCGAGAAGAAGCCGTCGTGGATCAAGACGCGGGCGCGGATGGGTCCGGAGTTCACCGAGTTGAAGGGCTTGGTGCGCCGGGAGGGTCTGCACACCGTGTGTGAAGAGGCGGGTTGTCCCAACATTTACGAGTGCTGGGAGGATCGGGAGGCGACGTTCCTGATCGGTGGGGATCAGTGCACCCGTCGTTGTGATTTCTGTCAGATCGACACCGGCCGCCCGGCGGAGCTGGATCGGTCGGAGCCGCGCAAGGTGGCCGAGAGTGTGCAGGCGATGGGCCTGCGCTACTCCACCGTGACCGGTGTGGCCCGCGATGACCTCGATGATGGTGGTGCCTGGCTCTATGCCGAAACCGTGCGCCAGATCCACGCGCTGAACCCGGGTACCGGTGTCGAGTTGTTGATCCCGGACTTCAACGCCGACCCGGCTCAGCTGGCCGAGGTGTTCGGGTCCCGGCCGGAGGTGCTGGCGCACAACGTGGAGACGGTGCCGCGGATTTTCAAGCGGATCCGTCCCGGGTTCCGGTATGCCCGGTCGCTGGAGGTCATCACCGCCGCCCGTGAGGCCGGGTTGGTGACCAAGTCGAACTTGATCCTGGGCATGGGCGAGACCCCGGACGAGGTGGGCCCGGCGATGCGGGATCTGGTCGAGGCGGGCTGCGAGATCCTCACGATCACCCAGTACCTGCGGCCCTCCCCGCGCCACCACCCGGTGGACCGGTGGGTCAAGCCGGAGGAGTTCGTCGAGCATTCGCGGGCCGCCGAGGCGATGGGGTTCGCCGGTGTGATGGCCGGGCCGCTGGTGCGGTCGTCGTACCGGGCCGGGCGGTTGTACGCGCAGACCAAGGCCCACCGCGGTGAGGAGTTGCCGGAGAACCTGGCCCACCTGGCCGCTCAGGGTCCCGCCGCACAGGAGGCCACCAGCCTCCTGGGCCGGTAAAGAGAGCGATCAATGGCGATCAGCGTTTTCGATCTGTTTTCCATCGGCATCGGCCCGTCCAGTTCACACACGGTCGGGCCGATGCGGGCCGCACTGACCTTTGTGGACGGTCTGGCGGCGGACGGCGATCTCCGTGCCACCACACGCATCAAGGCCGAACTGTTCGGCTCGCTCGGTGCGACCGGGCACGGGCACGGCAGCGACAAGGCGGTGCTGCTCGGCCTGGCCGGTGAGCGCCCGGAAGCGGTGGACACCGACCGGGTGCCGGAGATGATCGCGGGCATGCGCGAGCGCGGGCGGATCAGCCTGCGCGGTGAGCACGAGATCGGTTTCGACCCGGACACCGACCTGACCATGCACCGGCGCAAGTCGCTGCCCGCGCACCCGAACGGCATGACCTTCCAGGCCTTCGGGAGCGACGGCGCGGTGCTGCGGTCGCGGACGTTCTATTCGGTCGGCGGCGGTTTTGTGCGCGACGAGTCGTACGAGAGCGACCACGTCGTCGTCGAGGACAGCACCGAACTGCCGTACCCGTTCCGCACCGGGGCGGACCTGCTCGCGCACTGCGCGTCGACCGGTCTGCCGATCAGCGAGATCATGCTGCGCAACGAACTGGTGTGGCGGAGCCGCGACGAGGTCAGGGCCGGGCTGCTGGAGATCTGGCAGGTGATGGTCGAGTGCGTGCGGGCGGGGTGTGAGCACGACGGGGTGCTGCCCGGCGGGCTGCGGGTGCCGCGGCGGGCGCGTTCGCTGCACCAGAAGCTGAGCGCGGAGGACGGCGTCGGGGACGCGCTGTACGCGATGGACTGGGTGAGCCTGTACGCGCTGGCGGTCAACGAGGAGAACGCTTCGGGCGGCCGGGTGGTGACCGCGCCGACAAACGGGGCGGCCGGGATCATTCCCGCGGTGCTGCACTACTACCAGCGGTTCATCCGCGGTGCCGACGACGACGGCATCGTCACGTTCCTGCTCACCGCGGGCGCGATGGGTTCGATCCTGAAGCAGACGGGTTCGATTTCGGGCGCCGAAGTCGGCTGCCAGGGCGAGGTCGGCTCAGCCTGCGCGATGGCCGCGGCGGGCCTCACCGAAGTACTCGGCGGCACCCCGGCACAGGTGGAGAACGCGGCGGAGATCGGCGTGGAACACCACCTGGGCCTGACCTGCGACCCGGTGGGTGGTCTGGTGCAGATCCCGTGCATCGAACGGAACGCCGTGGGTGCCTCGAAAGCCATCCACGCCGCCCGAATGGCCATGCGCGGCGACGGCAGCCACGTGGTGACCCTGGACAAGGCCATCAAAACCATGCGCGAAACCGGCGCCGACATGAAAATCAAGTACAAGGAAACCGCCAGGGGCGGCCTGGCCGTCAACGTCATCGAGTGCTGAGTGCCGTGAATGTGGCTTTCACGGCCGATTCCGCCCTCCCGTCGCCCGCCACCACCCTCAACGGAGCTACGCGCGGAGTCGTTTTCTGAAAGCCACATTCACGGCACGGCACTCCGCTTACACTCGCGGAGACGCCTCGCCCGGCCAAAGGAGGTTCCGTGAGTGCGCAGCCCGATCGTCCGGTGGTGGCGAGCGCCGGTGACGCGCTGTTCCGGCCGGTGCGTGCGGGTAACGCGTTCGAGGAGACCGTGGAGCGCCTGCTCCAAGCGGTCCGCCTCGGCGTGGTCGGGGCGGGTGAGCGCCTGCCCGCCGAGCGCGAGCTGGCCGAGCGCCTCGGCGTGAGCCGGGTGACGTTGCGGGAGGCGATCCGGGCGCTGGCCGATGCCGGTTACGTGGAGTCACGGCGGGGGCGGTACGGCGGCACGTTCGTCAACGCCAGCCTCCCCATTCCACGCGGCAAGGGCCGCAAGATCGATCCCGAGCGCATCGACGACACCCTCTGCCTGCGCCACGTGCTGGAGACCGGCGCCGCCGAGATGGCTGCCGCGCGGTCACTCACCCCCGGCGAGCGCCAGCACCTGACCGGCACGCTGGCCGAGACCTCCGCGAGCGACCTCCACGACTACCGTCGCCGCGATTCGCGGCTGCACCTGGCGATCGCCGAGGTCACCGCGTCGAAGTCGCTGACCACCGCGGTCGCCGACGTGCGGATGCGGGTGAACCAGCTGCTCGACGAGATCCCGCTGCTCGAACCCAATCTCGAGCACTCCAACGCCCAGCACGAAGCCGTGGTCGAGGCCATTCTCGCCGGTGATCCGGCGATGGCGCGCCGCGTGATGGCCGAGCACATCGAGGGCACCGCCTCGCTGCTGCGCGGATTCCTGAACTGAAGATCGCAACTCCGCGGTCCGTCCGCACGTCTTAAGAATCGTGGAAGAAGACGAGGCGCGGCCCGAGCCCGACGAGAAACCGTCGACCTGGCGGCGGATCCGGCGGACCTGCTACGTGGTGCTGTCGCTGGTGATCCTGCTGCCGCTGACCGCCTTCGTGGTCGCCTACCTGGTGCTGGACGTGCGCAGCCCGCAGGAGGTGCTCGCCGAGCTGGACAAGACCGCGAGCCTCACCTACACCGACGGCTCGGAAATGATGAAGGTGGTGCCCGAGCAGGGCGACCGCCTCTACGTCCGCTACGACGACGTGCCGCCCGAGCTGCGCGACGCGATCATCGCGGTCGAGGACCCGACCTTCTGGCAGAACGAGGGCTTCGACCCGCTCGGCATCCTGCGGGCCGCGGTCACCGGCGTCGGCGGCGGCTCCGGCATCACCCAGCAGTACATCAAGAACGCCACCGGCAACGACCAGGCCACCTACTTCCGCAAGTTCTCCGAGCTGGTGCTGTCCACGAAGATCACCCAGCAGCGCAGCAAGGAGGAGATCTTCGAGAGCTACGTCAACATCATCTCGTTCGGGCGCGGCACCTTCGGCCCGGCGTCCGCGGCGAACGCCTACTTCGGCAAGCCGCTGGCCGACCTCACCCGGAGCGAAGCCGCGTTCCTCGCCGGAATGATCCAGTCGCCCTCGGTGCACGATCCGGCGGCCTCCAGCCACGCGCACGCCGAGAAGCGCTGGAACTACGTCGCCGAGAAGCTGGTCACGCGCGGTTACGTGACCGAGGCCGAGCGGGCGGAGATGCGGTACCCCGGTGACGCCGTGGTCCCGCCGGCCGAAACGCGCGCCGGGCGCCTGACCTACAACGAGTACCACGTGAAGCGCCGCGTGCTGGCCGAGTTGGAAGGCCACGGCTTCGGCCTCGACCGGTTGCGCCAGGGCGGTCTGAAGATCGAGACCACGCTGGACCGCCAGGCACAGGCCAACGGAGAGAAAGCCGTCGCGGAGCAGTTGGCCGGGCATCCCGACTACCTGCGTGCCGCACTGGTCGCGGTCGAACCGGGCAGTGGCGCGATCCGCGCCTACCAGGGCGGGAAGTGGGGCGTGCGCGACTACGCCGGGGTGCCGCAGCCGCCGGGCTCGGCGTTCCACCCGTTTGTCGTCGCGGCCGGGTTGCGCCAGGGCGAGAACCTGGACCGCAAGTACCCCGCGCCGGACAAGCTCGACTACGGCGGCCGCACGGTGAAGAACGAGGCGGGCTGCGACGCGCCGGAATGCTCGGTGCGGGACGCGATCCGACGCTCGGTGGACACACCGTTCGTCGAGATGACCAAGCGCTTCGGCGCGGTCGCGGTAAGCCAGGCCGCCAGGGACGCGGGCATTCCCGCCGAGGTGGACGGCACGCCGACGCTGCGCGAACCGGACGGCGTGACCATCGGGCCGGGCATCGCGGTCGGCGGGTACCCGGTGCGCGCGGTCGATCTCGCCTCGGCGTACGGGACCTTCGCCGCGGGCGGGATGCGGACCGAGCCGTACTTCGTGCAGCGTGTGCTGGACGCCGAGGGCACGGTGCTGTGGGAGCACACGGCCGCGCCAACCCCGGCCGTCGAGCCGCAGGTGGCCGCCGGGGTCACCGAAGCGCTGCGCCGCGAGGACGGCACCGCGAAGGCGGGTTCGCACCGGTTCGGCGACACCGGCGACAACGCGGGTGCCTGGCTGGCCGGCTACACCGACCGACTGTCCACTGTGGTCTGGGTCGGCGCCGATGAGGAGCGCAGGCTGCGGGATGCCGCCAACAACCGCGTCACCGGCGACACCCTGCCCGCGAACATCTGGCGCGCGTTCAGGAAGTGACCAGCGCGATGGTCAGGCCGTCGTAACCCTTGTCCCCGACGGTCTGCAGCGCGGTGGCGTCCACCCGCGGCTCGGCGGCGATCAGGTCGTGCAGTTCTCGCACGCCCTGGATCGACGGGTCCGTGCTGTCCGCCTGGACCACCGCGCCGCCGCGCACCACGTTGTCCACCACGATCACGCTGCCCGGGCGCGAGTATTCGAGCGCCCACTTGAAGTACGCCGGGTTGTTCGCCTTGTCCGCGTCGATGAACGACAGGTCGAACGGCCCTTCGAGCCCGGGGAGGCTGTCGAGCGCGGCGCCCACCTTGACCTCCACCCGGTCGGCGAGCCCGGCGGCCTCGATGTTCGCCTTCGCCAGTTCGGCGTGCTTCGGCTCGTACTCCAGGGTGACCAGCCTGCCGTCCGCGGGCAGTGCTCTGGCCAGCCAGATCGTGCTGTAGCCGCCGAGCGTGCCGATCTCCAGGATGGACTTCGCGCGGGTCATCTTCGCCAGCAGGTGCAGTAGCTTGCCCTGCGTGGGCGACACCGCGATCGACGGCAATCCCGCGCGGCGGCTGCTTTCCAGCGTCGCGGTCAGCGCCGGGTCCGGCGGGAGCAGCGTGCTGGTGAGGTACTGGTCGACGGCGGTCCAAGTCTGCTGATCCATGCCGTCCAACCTACTCAGCCCTTGCGGGTGGCCTTCGGGATCACCAGTGGGGTGCCGGTCTCCGGGCACGGCATCACCGAGCACGGCAGCGCGAAGATCTCCTCGACGTTCGCCGCGGTGACCACCTCGTCCGGGGTGCCCGAGGCCAGTACCCGCCCCTCGCGCATGGCGATCATGTGCGTGGCGTAGCGCGCGGCGTGGTTCAGGTCGTGCAGCACGGCGACCAGCGTGCGGCCCTGCTTGGCGTGCAGGTCGGCGCACAGGTCGAGGATGTCCATCTGGTGCGCGATGTCCAGGAACGTGGTCGGCTCGTCGAGCAGCAGCAGATCGGTCTGCTGCGCCAGCGCCATGGCCAGCCACACCCGCTGCCGCTGCCCGCCGGACAGCTCGTCCACCAGGCGCTCGGCCAGCCCGTCGACACCGGTGGCGGCCATCGACTCGGCGACCACCGTGGCGTCCTCGGCCGACCACTGCCGCAGCAGCTTCTGGTGCGGGTAGCGGCCGCGGGCGACCAGGTCGGCCACCGTGATGCCGTCCGGCGCGATCGAACTCTGCGGCAGCAGCCCGAGCGTGCGCGCGACGGCCTTGGCGGGCAGTGAGGTGATCGCCTGCCCGTCCAGGTAGACCGAACCCTTGCGGGGCTTCATCATCCGGGACAGCGCACGCAGCAGCGTGGTCTTGCCGCAGGCGTTCGGCCCGACGATCACGGTGAACGAGTTGTCCGGGATCTCGACCGCCAGGTCCTCGGCGACGGTCCGGCCGTCGTAGGCCAGGGTGAGCGCGTCGGAGCGCAGCCGGTTCGAGTCAGCGATCGTCGAGGTCACTAGGTTAGGCTAGCCTATCGATTTGGTCTTGAGGGTCACGCCTTCAGCGCGATACCTCACGCGCGACGGCGCCACGCGAGCCTCGTGAGCGCGCCCGCCACCGAAGCCAGCGGCGCCCGTGGCTTGGTCCTGGCTTCCGGGGCAGACTCCGGCACCACGCGGTAGACCAGGTGCGCGGCGAGCCGGGCCAGCCGAGGCGCGGCTCGCGTGGCCAGTTCCGCCGCCGTGCCCTCGACCCGGTTCAGGATTTCCGGCCGTCGCTCCAGCGCCTTGACCACCAGCTTCGCCGCGGTCTCCGTGCTGGCCGCGGGCAGCGTCCGGTACAGCCCGGTCGGCGCGATCATGTCGGTGCGGACCAGCGGCATGCGCACCGAGGTGAAGGTGATCCCGTCGGACAGCGTTTCGCGACCGGCCGCCAGGCCGAATTCCTCCAGCGCCGCCTTGGACGCCAGGTACGCGGCGAAGCGCGGGGTGTCGGTCTGCAGGCCCTGGGTGGTCACGTTCACCACGTGCCCGAAACCGCGGTCCGCCATCGACGGCAGCAGCCCGAGGATCAACCGCACCGGGCCGAAGTAGTTGATCGCCATGGTGCGTTCGAAGTCGTGGAAGCGCTCGGTGGACAGCCGCACCGACCGCCGGATCGACCGGCCGGCGTTGTTCACCAGCATGTCCACCGCGCCGTGGTCGGCGAGCACGTCCTTGACCAGCGCGTCCACCGAATCGCCGTCGGTCAGGTCGCACGGGTAGGAGTCGGCCTCGCCGCCCGCGGTGCGGATCTGGTCCCGTACCCGGGTCAGTTCGTCGGCGCGACGGGCGACCAGCAGCACCTTGGCCCCGCGTTCGGCGATGGCCAGCGCGGACGCCTTCCCGATGCCCGAGGACGCGCCGGTGATCAGCACGGTCCGCCCGCGCAGGCGCTCGCCGCGCCGGGCGCGGTCCGGGTCCAGGTTCGCCAGCCAGTAGTCGTAGAGCGGTTTCGCGTAGTCGCGCAGCGCGGGCAGTTCGAGGCCGCTGCCCGCGAGCGCGGCGGTGGTGGCCTCGGTGTCGAACCGCACCGCCATGCTCAGGTGTGGCAGGACCTGCATCGGGATGCCCAGTTCTTCGAGCACCGCGCGGCGGGCGGACCGGCCGCCCGGCAGCCGGTCGACCCCGGTGGCGGCGAGGTGCCCGGCCGAACGCAGCAGGCCCGCGCCGGGCACGTGCAGCGCGATGCGCGGCCCACCGGCCGCGCGCGCGAACGCGTTGTACACCTCGGTCAGCGACTGCGGGCGCGGTGAGGCCAGGTGGAAGGTGCTGCCGGAGGGCAGTTCGAGGTGCATCAGGTGGTCCATCGCGGCGATCACGTAGTCGACCGGCACCAGGTTGGTGGCGCCGAGATCGGGACCGGCCAGCGGCAGGCGGCGGGGGAGCGCGGCCAGCCGCGAGATCGCCGGGAGGAAGTAGTACGGCCCGTCGATCTTGTCCATTTCACCGGTGCGCGAGTCGCCGACCACCGCGGACGGCCGGTAGACGGTGTGCGAGAGGCCGCTTTCGCGGACCAGCTTCTCCGCTTCGAACTTGGTGGCGTGGTACGGGGATTCGAAGCTCTGGCCGAGGTCGAAGTCGGCCTCGGTGAACCGGCCCGCGTGGTTTCCGGCCACGGCGATCGACGAAACGTGGTGCATCCGGGCGCCGGTCGCGGCGGCGAGTTCCAGCGCGTGCCGGGTGCCGTCGACGTTGGCGTCGCGGTTCGCCTGCTCGGTGGCGGTGAAGTCGTAGACCGCGCCCAGGTGCACCAGGTGGTCGATGCGGCCCAGCGCCTCCGGATCCACGCCGAGGCGTGGTTCGGTCAGGTCGCCGGTGACCGGCACCAGCCGATCGGCGTTCGGCCAGTTCCGCGCCAGCGCGGTGAGTCTGCCCCGCGAGGTCTCGCGGACCAGCGCGTACACGGTTTCCGTGCCGCGCCGCGCCAGCAGGCGCCCGACCAGGCGCTTACCCAGGAATCCGGTGGCACCGGTGACGAAGTAGCTGGTCATCCCCGGATGCTACCTACTAGCCAGTAGGTACAGCTAGTCCTGGTCGGCGCTTGTCTGTGCGACCGTCACCACGGCATCGCGCAGCGCCGCGCGCAACCGGCCGACGTCCAGCGGTGCGAGCACCGCCGCCTCGCCCGGTGGTGCCACCAGCACCACCTTGTCGCTGCTCACGAACACGGTCAGATCCCGCTTGCGGCCGGCCAGATCGCGGCAGCTCACCGACCACTCGTCGCGTACGGCCACGGCCGGCACTCCCTTTCCCCGATTTCGCATCGCACTCGCCTCCTGGTGCTGGGACTGGAGCCGATCGGGGCCGTGACGCGGGTTACCCGAAAGAACTACCGTCAGGTAACGAGCACCCCGTTGAGCAAAGGAGCGGACCATGGCTGCACCCCAGCGAATCGTGATCGTCGGCGGCGGCCTGGCCGGAGCCGGTGCCGCGGCGGCCCTGCGCGAAGGCGGCTATCCGGGGGAGGTGCTGCTGTTCGGCGCGGACGCGCACCGGCCGTACGAGCTGCCCGCGCTGTCGAAGGGGCTGCTGATCGGGGACGCCGAGGAGCCCGACTGGGTCCGTGACCAGAACTTCTACGCCGAGCACGACGTCACGCTGCACCTCGGGACCAGGGTCACCCGGATCGAGATGGGCGCGCGGCTGGTGCTCGACGCGGCCGGTGGGGAGCACCGGTACGACCGGCTGCTGCTGGCCACCGGTTCGAAGCCGCGCTCGCTGCCGGTGCGTGGTGCGGACCTGACCGGCATCCACACCCTGCGCACCCTCGACGACGCGCTCGCGCTGCGGGCCGCGTTCGCCAAGTCGGACCGGGTGGTGATCATCGGCTCGGGCTGGATCGGTTCGGAGGCGGCCGCGGCCGCGCGCAAGCACGGTGCCGAGGTGACCGTGGTCGGCATGGAGTCGACGCCGTTGGAAAGCGTGCTCGGCACCGAGATCGGCGGGGTCTTCCACGACCTGCACACCGAGCAGGGTGTGCGGTGGCGGCTGCGCAGCTCGGTGGCGGACTTCGTCGGTGATGAGGGCGCGGTCACCGGCGTGCGGCTGACCGACGGTTCGGTGCTGGAGGCCGACGTGGTGCTGCTCGCTGTCGGCGCCGCCCCGGAAACGGGCCTTGCCCACGCGGCCGGCCTGGACCTGTCCGAGGACGGCGGTGTTTGCGTCGACGCCTACCTGCGCACGGCCTCGCCGGACATCTACGCCGCCGGGGACGTCGCTTCGCAGTTCCACCCGAAGTACGAGCGGCGCCTGCGGGTCGAACACTGGGCGAACGCGAAGAACCAGGGCGAACACGTCGCGAAGAACATGCTGGGTGAACACGAGCCATACCAGCGCGCGCCGTATTTCTTCAGTGACCAGTATGACACCAACACGGGTCCTGGGATCGGGTGCGAGTACCGAGGACTCGCGAACCTTGAGACGGACAGGCTGGTGGTGCGGGGCAGCCTGCGGGAACGTGAGTTCATCGCTTTCTGGTTGAGCCCTCAGGGCACGATCACAGCGGCCATGAACGTGAACGTCTGGGACAGCAGCGACGCCCTACAGCACCTCGTGAACGACCGTGTGAGCGTGACGAGTGATGAGCAGCTAGTGAGCGGGGACCTAGGCAGCCTCACGTAACGGCCGTAGTCGGAGATGCAACACTCCGCCCAAATCTCCCCCGTCCCCGATCCAAAGCCAAAAACACAGAAAAGAACCCGATGTCAAGGCATCTTTCCCGCCTTGACATCGGGTTCTTTTCTGTAGTCACTCTAAAAAAGAGGGGCGGTCACCCCTGCCTCAACCCCAAAGAAGCAATCAAATCCAGCATCTCCGCCCGATACAACTTCGCCGGCTCCGATGTCTGCGACCCCAAATGCCCATACATCTCCAACGCGACGAGTCCATGCATCCGCCCCCACATGCGCAACGAAAGAGCAACCGCGACCGGAGGCAACCCCGGATAACTGGCCTGGAACTCGGCAACCAAACCCTCGTCGAAATCGCCCCACGAATGGTCCCCGGCCAGCGAACCCCCCGAAATCAACGGCCAAGCGTCCCCGACAAGCGAAGTAAGGCCGGCACAAGCGCGATGCTCAGCTTCAGCAGCGGGCCCACCGGGAGGCGGCTGATAGCCAGGAACCGGATCACCGTAGATCAAGCGAAACCCCTGCGGATTCGCCACTGCCCACACGCGGAAAGCCTCCGCCCACGCCAGAATCCGCGCCCCCGCGCCATCGGCCGCGTCGCGTGCGGTGAACAGCGCGTCGACCAGTTCGGTGTACAGCTCCCGGATCAGCGTGGTGATCAGGTCGTCCCTGGTCCGGTAGTAGCCGTAGATCGCGCCGGCGGTCATGCCCATCTCGCGCGCGATCGCCCGCAGCGAGATCGCGTCCGGCCCGCCTTCGGCCATCAGCCGCAGCGCGATGCTCTTGATCTCCTGGGCGGTCTCCGCCCGCAAACGTTCCCGCCTGCTGGGGGTCGCGGTTTCCACCCTTGACACTCTACAGCGTTGCTCTACTGTTGCTCGTGTAGAAACTACACGGCGTTCAGAAAGTGAACAGCGACATGAGAATTGGCATCTTCGGCGCCACCGGCGTGATCGGGCAGCGGATCCTCGCCGAGGCCGAACACCGCGGCCACCGGGTCACGGCGTTCAGCCGGAACCTCGCAAAGAACCACCAGCAGGCGGACGTCCTCGATCCCGGCGACGCCATCGAAGGGCTGGACGTGGTGGTCAACGCGATCAACTCGGGCCGTGACCCCGAGACGGCCATCGAGAACGCGGAGATCTTCCCGGCCTCGGCGACCGCGCTGCTCAAGGCGCTCGAACGACGCCCGGCCACCCGGCTCATCGTGATCGGCGGGGCGGGCAGCCTGGAAATCAGCCCCGGCAGGCACCTCGTCGACTCCGACGGCTTCGCCGAGAGCCTGCCCGGACTGCTCGGCGTGCCGGCCGAATACGTGAAGGTGGTGCTGGCGCAGCGGGAGGCGCTCAGCCTGTACCGGCAGTCCGACCGCCAGTGGACCTATCTGAGCCCGTCGTCCTCGCTGATCCAGCCGGGGGAGCGCACCGGGCGCTACCGGCTCGGCGGCGACCAGTTGCTCGACGTGACCGCCGACATCTCCGCCGAGGACCTGGCGGTGGCGGTGCTCGACGAGATCGAGCTGCCCCGCCACCTCCAGCGGCGGTTCACCGTCGGTTCGGCAGCGTGAGGAAGGCGATCAGCGCGGCCAGGGTGAATCCGGTGATCACCACCGCCATCGGCACCGCGGAGCCCTGACCGCCGAGGCCGACCAGCGGGGTGGCCAGTCCGCCGACGACGAACTGCAGCACCCCGAGCAGCGCCGACGCCGAACCGGCGGTGCGCGGGTGTTCGGCCATCGCCAGCGAGGTGGCGTTCGGCATGATCAGCCCGATGCTGGAGATCAGCAGGAACAGCGGCGGCAGCAACACGGCCAGCGGAAGGTGCAGCGAGGTCGCCAGCAGGATGCCGAGCGCGCCGAGGCTGGCCAGGCCGAGACCGAAGCGCAGCAGGGCGCGCTCGCTGAACCGGCCGACGATCCGGCCGTTGACCTGCCCGAGCGCCACGATGCCGACCCCGTTCAGGCCGAACACCAGGCTGTACTGCTGCGGGCTCAGCCCGTAGACGTCCTGCAGCGCGAACGACGAACCGGCGATGTAGGCGAAAACCGCGCCGAACAGCAGGCCGGAGGCGAGCGCGTACCCGACGAAGTTCCGGTCGCGCAGCAGACCGCCGTAGGTCCGCATGATCGGCTTGAACTTCGCCGGGCGCCGGTTCTCCACCGGCAGCGGTTCGGGCAGGAACAGCGCGGAGATGATCAGCAGCAGGGCGCCGAACACGGTCAGCACCACAAAAACCCCGCGCCACGAGGTGAAGTTGAGCACCTGGCCGCCGACGATCGGCGCCAGGATCGGGGCCAGTCCGTTGACCAGCATCAGCATCGAGAAGAACCGCGTCATCGCGATGCCGGAGAACAGATCGCGCACGGTGGCCCTGGCGATCACGATGCCGGCCGCCGCGCCGACCGCCTGCAGCGTGCGCGAGGCGATCAGCAGTTCCGCGGTGGGGCTGAGCGCGCAGAGCACCGAGGCCACCACGTAGATCGCCAGCCCGGCGACCAGCGGCTTGCGGCGCCCGATCGCGTCCGAGAGCGGGCCGATCACGATCTGCCCGATCGCCAGCCCGACGATGAACGCGCTGAGCGTCAGCTGCAGGGTGGCGTCCGAGGTGGACAGCTCGCTGGTCATCACCGGCAGCGCGGGCAGGTACATGTCGATCGACAGCGGCCCGAACGCGGACAGCCCGCCGAGAATGAGCACGTACCGCGCGAGGCCCCGCTGCTTGCTCGGGCGTACGCCCTCGACCGCTTGGACCTGTTCGGTAGTACTCATCACGCTCCCGCCCGTCGGACACACCTTCCCGCGCTAACTTGCATAGCGCCACTAAATATTCCCGGCTGTGAGCCACCGCACCGACCTGGGAGACCAGTACACTTGTAGTGACTCCGACCGAAGGGAAGCATGGGCCGAAGCGACGCGTTCCTGACGCGCCACCGGTCCATCCTCATCCCGTTGCTGCTGGTCCTGCAGTTGTGGATCGCCGCCGCACCGACCGGCACGCCGGTGGTCCACGAGCCCCACCACGTCGGCTCGCTCGCCGCCGAACCGCTGCCGGAACCGCTCACCACGCGGCACGCGCCCGTCCCGGTAATCACCCAGATAGCCGTGCTGCCGCCGGACGCCGCCGAGCCGCCGGCCCCGGTCGAACACCGCACGGCGCACGTCGCGCCGCCGCACGCCGATCCCGGCCACCCCGGCGATCCGGCCGACGCCCGCGCACCTCCCGCGCGTTAGGCGCTGCCCCGCAACGCCGCTCACCTCCGAGCGGAAACGCCAGTGACCGCCCGGGCGTGAAGAGCGCGACCCGCCGGACAGCGTCCAGCAGAACCGTTCCCCGCACCCGTCACCGGAATCCATCGGTGGCGCGGTGTTCCCTGCTGCGCTCAAGGAGTTCCCCATGGCCACCGGTCATGCCCTGCTCGCCGTCGGCGGTGCCTTTCTCGCCGCCGGTGTGCTCGCCCGCCTCGGCGCCCGGATCGGGCTGCCCACCATTCCGCTGTTCATGCTGGCCGGCTTCCTGTTCGGCCCCAACACCCCCGGACTGTCCCTTGTGGACGATCCGGGGGAGATGAGCGTGCTGGCCGGGCTCGGCCTGGTCTTCCTGCTGTTCTACCTCGGCCTGGAGTTCTCCCTCGACGACCTGGTGTCGGGCGGGAAGAAGCTGGTCGGCGCCGGGATCGGTTACCTGGTGCTCAACATCGGCGGCGGGCTCGCCTTCGGCTTCGCGCTCGGGTGGGGCACCAGGGAGGCGCTGGTGATCGCCGGCGCCATCGGCATCTCGTCCTCGGCGATCGTGACCAAGCTGCTGCTGGAAACCCGGCGGATGAACAATCCCGAATCCCGCCTGATCATGGGCATCATCGTGATCGAGGACATCTTCCTCGCGCTCTACCTCGCCCTGTTGCAGCCGGTGCTCAGCGGTGCCGACGACTTCGCCGCCGCGCTCGCCGACTTCGGCAAGGCCTTCGCCTTCCTGCTGGTGCTCGCCGCGCTCGCGCGCTGGGGCGGCAAGCTGGTGTCGAAGCTGTTCGGCTCGGCCGACGACGAGCTGCTCACCGTCTGCTTCGTCGGGGTCGCCGTGCTGGGCGCCGCGCTGGCCGAGGAGGTCGGCGTGTCCGACGCGATCGGCGCGTTCATGGTCGGCATGATGCTGGGCGGGTCGAAGGTCGCCCCGCGCATCCACAAGCTGGTGCTGCCGCTGCGTGACGCCTTCGGCGCCCTGTTCTTCTTCATCTTCGGCCTGAGCATCGACCCGCGTGCGGTCGGCACGGTGGTGGTGCCGGTGCTGATCGCGGTCGCGCTCACCCTGGTGCTGAACCTGGCCGCCGGTGCCTTCGCCGCGAAACTGCACTCCTACGACCGGCAGCAGGGCGTCGACATCGGGCTGACCGTGCTCACCAGGGGCGAGTTCTCGCTGGTGCTGGCCACCATGGCCACCGCGGCCGGGCTGGACGCCAGGGTGGCCCCGTTCGTCGCCGGGTACGTACTGCTGCTGGCGATCATCGGCCCGCTCGCGGTGATCCGCTCCGAGTGGCTCACCCGTAGGCTGCTGCAAGTGAGCGTGAGGAGGCGACGGTGACCCGGTTCGGCGGCTACCAGAACGAGATCTACCTGCAGGGACTCGGCGGCGCGAAGCCGCTGTTCTCGACCGACCCGACGAAGCTGGAGGAGTCGGCGTCGAACCTGCTCGACCCGGCGCCGTTCGCCTACGTCGCCGGTGGCGCGGGCTCGGCGGCCACCGTGCGCGCCAATCGCGAGGCCTTCGACCGCTGGCGCATCGTGCCCCGCATGCTGACCGGCGCCACCGAGCGGAACCTGTCGGTCTCGGTGCTCGGCACCGAGCTGCCCGCCCCGGTGGTGCTGGCGCCGATCGGCGTGCAGTCGATCGTGCACCCCGACGCCGAGTCGGCCACCGCGCGGGCCGCCGCCTCGCTGGGCCTGCCGATGATCCTGTCCACCGCCTCGTCCACCTCCATCGAGGAGGTGGCCGCGGCGAACGGGGCCGGACCGCGCTGGTTCCAGCTCTACTGGCCGGGTGATCCCGACGTCTGCGCGAGCATCCTGGCGCGGGCGAAGAAAGCGGGTTACTCGGTGCTGGTGGTCACCCTGGACACCTGGACGCTGGCCTGGCGCCCGGCCGACCTCGACCAGGCGTACCTGCCCTTCCTCAACGGCGAGGGCATGGCGGTGCCGTTCACCGACCCGGCCTTCCGCGCGCTGCTGGAGAAGACGCCGGAGGAGGACCCGCCGTCGGCGATCCTGCGCTGGATCTCGCTGGTCACCGGCACCGACCGCACCTGGGACCAGTTGACCTTCCTGCGTGAGCACTGGGACGGCCCGATCGTGCTCAAGGGAATCCAGCACCCCGACGACGCGCGCAAGGCGGTGGACGCGGGCATGGACGGCATCGTGGTGTCCAACCACGGCGGCCGCCAGGTCGACGGCGCGATCGCCTCGCTGGACGCGCTGCCGGGCATCGCCGCCGCGGTCGGCGACCGGATCGAGGTGCTGTTCGACTCGGGCGTGCGCACCGGTGCCGACGTGGTCAAGGCGCTGGCGCTGGGCGCGAAGGCGGTGCTGCTCGGCCGTCCGTACGTCTACGGCCTCGCGCACGCCGGCGAGGACGGCGTCCGGCACGTGCTGCGCGGGCTGCTCGCCGACTTCGACATGACGATGGGGCTCTCAGGCAACGCCGATGTCGCCGGGCTGGACGCGGACGTCCTGGCCAGGGCGTGACCGCGGCGGCCGGGCGCCGAACCAGCCGGTCGCGAACAGCACCACGCCCGCGGTGATCGCCACCACGCAGGCGACGTCGGTGTGGTAGGTGGTCGCGGGCCAGACCCCGGTCGGCAGCGCGACCAGGTACCAGTAGAGCGAGGAGACGGCCATGTCGCCGAGCACCACGCTGGTCACCACGCCGGCCGCACCGGCCAGCGCCACCCCGCGGTAGAGCGAGCGGCTGCCCGCGCCGAACATCCGGAAGGCGCCGATCCCGGCCGCGGTGAAGCCGAGCATGGTGAGCAGCGAGTCGAGGATGAAGCCGGGCCCCGGATCCAGTTCCGGGGCGGGCTGGCGCTCGATCGCGCTCTGGTAGACCGAGGCCAGCGAAGCCGCGTCCGCGTTCGCCGCGCTGGGCCCGGCCAGCTCGGTGACCTCGGGCAGGCCCTCCAGCCCCCAGCTGAGTTCGATCGCGCCCTCGATCTTCGAGGTGATCCCCGGCGCGTTCTGCCTGGTCAGTTCCGCGGTCACCCACGGACCCGCCGAGACGGTCGCCGCCAGCACCAGTCCGGCCACCACGGCGATCAGGCCGGGCAGCCAGCGGGGAGTTCTTTCACCGGTCACGGCGTACAAGAGTATTGCCTGCCGCGTGCGCTCCGTCACGCGACGCGGTAATTCGGCGGACCGGACGATCGACCGGCGGTATTCTCGACGCCGTATGTCTGCGAAATCCCCCCTCGATGGCCTCCGGTCCCGCCTGCCGGAATTGATGCCGCGCGACCGGTCCCGGCTGCGACGGCGGCTGGAAGGTGCCCGCAAGGCGCGTGACGTCGAGGCGGTCGCCGCGCGGATCGAGGCCGACATCGCCGCCGCCGAGCAGCGCGTGGCGAACCGGCGCGCCGCGGTGCCGAAGCTCAGCTATCCGGCGGAACTGCCGGTCAGCCAGCGCAAGGACGACATCGCCGCCGCCATCCGCGACCACCAGGTGGTGATCGTGGCGGGGGAGACCGGTTCCGGCAAGACGACGCAGCTGCCGAAGATCTGCCTCGAACTCGGCCGCGGGGTGCTCGGCCAGATCGGCCACACGCAGCCGCGGCGCCTGGCCGCGCGCACGGTGGCCGAGCGCATCGCCGACGAGCTGTCGACCCAGGTCGGCGAAACCGTCGGCTACAAGGTGCGGTTCACCGACCAGGGTGACGAGAACACCCTGGTGAAGCTGATGACCGACGGCATCCTGCTGGCCGAGATCCAGGGCGACCGGATGCTCCGGCAGTACGACACGCTGATCATCGACGAGGCGCACGAGCGCAGCCTCAACATCGACTTCATCCTCGGTTACCTCAAGCAGCTGCTGCCGCGCCGCCCCGATCTCAAGGTGATCATCACCTCGGCGACGATCGATCCCGAGCGGTTCTCGCGCCACTTCGACGACGCGCCGATCGTGGAGGTCTCCGGCCGCACGTACCCGGTCGAGGTGCGGTACCGGCCGATCATCGACCCGGAGGATCCCGACGCCGACCCCGATCGCGACCAGATCTCGGCGATCTCGGACGCGGTGGCCGAGCTGTCCGCCGAAGGCCCCGGCGACATCCTGGTCTTCCTGTCCGGCGAACGGGAAATCCGCGACACCGCCGACGCCCTGTCCAAACAGGACCTGCGCAACACCGAGATCCTGCCGCTGTACGCGCGGTTGTCCTCGGCCGAGCAGCACCGGGTGTTCCAGCGGCACACCGGGCGCCGGGTGGTGCTGGCCACCAACGTCGCCGAGACCTCGCTGACCGTGCCCGGCATCAAGTACGTGGTGGACCCGGGCACCGCGCGCATCTCCCGCTACAGCCATCGCACGAAGGTGCAGCGGCTGCCGATCGAGGCGGTCTCGCAGGCGTCGGCCAACCAGCGCAAGGGCCGCTGCGGCCGTACCTCGGACGGCATCTGCGTCCGGCTGTACTCCGAGGACGACTTCCTGGCCCGGCCGGAGTTCACCGATCCGGAGATCCTGCGCACCAATCTCGCCTCGGTCATCCTGCAGATGACCTCGCTCGGCCTCGGTGACATCGCCGCCTTCCCGTTCGTCGAACCGCCGGACCGCCGCCAGATCGCCGACGGCGTGAACCTGCTCCAGGAACTGGGCGCGTTCGACGCCTCGGCCACCGAGGTCAAGGACCGGCTCACCGACGTCGGCCGCAAGCTCGCCCAGCTGCCGGTGGACCCGAGGCTCGGGCGGATGGTGCTGGAGGCGGCGAAGGCCGGCTGCGTGCGCGAGGTGCTGGTGATCGCCTCCGCACTGTCCATTCAGGACCCGCGCGAGCGGCCGGCGGACAAGCAGCAGGCGGCGGGCGAGAAGCACGCGCGCTTCGCCGACAAGAGCTCGGACTTCCTCGCGTACCTGAACCTGTGGCAGTACCTGCACGAGCAGCAGCGCGAGCTGTCCGGCAACCAGTTCCGCAAGCTGTGCAAGGCGGAGTTCCTGAACTACCTGCGGGTGCGGGAGTGGCAGGACGTGCACAGCCAGCTGCGGCGGCTGACCAAGCAGCTTGGCGTCACCCCGAACACCACCGACGCGGACCCGCAGCAGGTGCACACCGCGCTGATCTCCGGGCTGCTCTCGCACATCGGGCTCAAGGACCCGGCCAAGGGCGACTACCTCGGCGCCCGCGGCGCTCGGTTCTCGATCTTCCCCGGTTCGGCGTTGTTCAAGAAGCAGCCGCGCCTGGTGATGTCCGCCGAGCTGGTGGAGACCTCGCGCCTGTGGGGCCGGGTCAACGCGCGCATCGAGCCGGAGTGGGTGGAGCCGCTGGCCGCGCACGTGGTCAAGCGCAGCTACTCCGAGCCGCACTGGGAGCGCAAGCAGGGCGCGGTGATGGCGCTGGAGAAGGTCACCCTCTACGGCGTGCCGCTGGTGGCCGACCGCCGGGTGAACTACGGGCGCGTCGATCCCGAGCTCTCGCGTGACCTGTTCATCCGCAACGCGCTCGTCGAAGGCGACTGGCAGACCAGCCACAAGTTCTTCCACGAGAACCGCGCGCTGCTCGCCGAGGTCGAGGACCTGGAGCACCGGGCCCGCCGCCGCGACATCCTGGTCGACGACGAGACCCTGTTCGAGTTCTACGACCAGCGCCTCGGTGCCGAGGTGGTCTCCGCCCGGCACTTCGACACCTGGTGGAAGAAGACCCGGCGCGAGCAGCCGGACCTGCTCAGCTTCGAGAAGTCGATGCTGATCAACGCCACCGCCGGCGACGTCAGCGAGGCCGACTACCCGGACACCTGGACCACGCCCGAGGGCATCGCGCTCAAGCTGACCTACCAGTTCGAGCCGGGTTCCGACGCCGACGGCGTGACCGCGCACGTGCCGCTGCCGGTGCTGAACCAGGTCACCGCCGACGGTTTCGACTGGCAGGTGCCCGGCCTGCGCGAGGAACTGGTCACCGCGTTGATCAAGTCGCTGCCGAAGCCGATCCGCCGCAACTTCGTGCCCGCGCCGGACCACGCGAAGCTGGTGCTCTCGCGGGTGTCCCCGGCCGACGGCCCGCTGCTGGACGTGCTCGGCGACGAGCTGGAGGCGTTGCGCGGGGTGCCGGTGCCGCCGGAGTCGTGGCAGCCGGACGCGGTGCCGGACCACCTGAAGGTCACCTTCCGCGTGGTCGACGGCAAGAAGAAGCTCGCCGAGGGCAAGGACCTCGAAGCGCTGCGGCAGCGGCTGACCGGTGAGCTGCGGGCGTCGATCTCGAAGGCCGCCGACAACGTCGAACGGGCCGGGCTCAGCTCGCCCGCGTTCGGCGAGGTGCCGAAGGTGTTCGAGCGCAAGCAGCGCGGGCTGGAGGTCAAGGCGTACCCGGCGCTGGTGGACGAGGGCGAGACGGTCGCCGTCCGGATGCTCGAGACGCCCGCCGAGCAGGAGCACTCGATGTGGCTGGGCACGCGGAAGCTGTTGCGGCTCAACGTGCCTTCGCCGATGAAGTTCATCAACCGCAACCTGGGCAACCAGGCGAAGCTGGTGCTCAACCGCAACCCGCACGGCAGCGTCGCGGCCCTGCTGGAGGACTGCCTCAACTGCGCGATCGACGAGCTGATGGCCGCGGGCGGCGGGCCGACCTGGGACGAGGCCGGGTTCGCCGTGCTGCTGCAGCGCGTGCGGGCCGGGCTGAACGCGACCGTGGTGCGGGTGCTCGCCGACGTCGAGCAGGTGCTGCGGGCGTCGATCGACGTGGAGACGCGGCTGACCGAGGTGCGCGGCCCGGCGCTGGCCGAGTCGCTCGCCGACATCCGCCAGCAGCTCGGTGAGCTGGTCTTCCCCGGTTTTGTCACGGCCACCGGGTCGGCGCGGCTGCCGGACCTGGTGCGGTACCTGCGCGCGATCGAGCGGCGGCTGGACAAGCTGCCCAGCGATCCGGCACGCGACGTGGAACGCCTGCGCGAGGTCCACTGGTTGAGAGACGAGTACAAATCCCTTGTGGACGCGCAACCGCGCGGTACATCCTCGGGCGCACTGCGGGACGTGCGCTGGATGATCGAGGAGCTGCGGGTCAGCTTCTTCGCCCAGACGCTGCGCACCGCCTATCCGGTATCGGTGAAGCGGGTGCTGCGCGCGATGGACGACGCGGTGGTCCCCGCCGGTTAGACAGGGGAACGGCATGAAGAAGCTCATCGGGGTGGCGGCGGTCGCGCTGGCGGTCGGGGTCGGCGGGGGAGTGGCCGCGGCGGGGCCGTCCTCGCCGGAAGACACGCCGGGCGATGCCTTCAAGCGCACCGAGCTGTACTTCGGCTCGGTCAAGCCGGACGGCTCGGAGGTCACGCCCGCGGAGTTCGAGATCTTCGTGGACAAGGAGGTGACGCCGTCGTTCCCGGACGGCCTCACCCGCCTCGAGGGCAACGGCCAGTGGCGCAACTCCACCGGCGAGATCATCAAGGAACGCTCGTACGTGCTGATCCTGCTCTACCCGGTCGGCGACCGGGCCGCCAACGGCGAGATCCAGGAAATCCGCGAGGACTACAAACGGCTCTACGAGCAGGAATCCGTGCTGCGCGCGGACAGCACCGAGAAGGTCTCCTTCTGACGCCATCCCCGAATCCGGCGTGCAGCGTGAGCTGGCACTGCTGGGGCACCGCTCGCTGGCGGTCAACCTGCCGGGCACGGTGAGGGCTCGGGTTACACGCGCGCCTCCAGGCGCCGCAGGACCTCGACGCGTTCGCCGCGGCGCCGTCGGCGATGGCTGCAGCAACACCGTGCCGGAACTGCTCGACCGGGTGGTCTACCTCTCGGTGTGGTGCTGCGTGGACCGGACGGTGCCGGAGTACCTGGAGGCGCCCGAGTTCGCGGGCAGCAAGCTCGCGGTGCTCGACTGCTTCGAGCCGGACGAGATCCTCGACTTCGGCACCACGGTGGTGGATCCCGCGACCTGGGGGCGGGTGCCGCACACCTACGTCCGGCTCACCGGCGACCAGGCGCTGCCGCCCGCCATGCCGGACCTGATGATCGCCCAGGCCGACGCGCGCACCCCGGACAACATGCCGGATTCGGCTTTCACCCACATGTTTCCTCGCTCGCGGCCATCCTGGACAAGGCCGTGAGGGGGTAGCACGCTGGCTGGGTGACGCGGTTGCTGCGAGAGCTGGAGGCGGCCGTCGGCGGGGGATACCACGAGCTGAGTTCGGCGATTTCGCGTGCCGTCGCCGCCGTGGTGCCGCACGACGGCCTCCGGTTGGTGGGCACCGGCCCGGTGACGGGGTGCGGGCCGGGATCGTTCAGCTTCTGGCACGGGTACGACCCCGACTTCGGCCTCGCGGTGCTGCGGAATGCCTACGCGGGGCAGGACCGGATGCTCATGGCGGACCTCGCGCGACGGCCGTCCCCGGTCGGTGTCCGGTTGGTGGGTGCCTTCGGGGTCGGCAGCGAACTGCGGTTGCTGCTGCGGGACGGTCGCGGGGTGTGGGGCGTGCTGGAACTGCTGCGGTCGGAGGGCGGACGGTCGTTCGACGAGCACGACATGACCCGCGCGAGGCGGCTGGTCCCGGTGTTGATCGCCGTGCTGCGCGGGCACGTGACCGCGGGCCCGCTCGCTCCGGCGGTACCGGCGCTTTCGGCCGGCGTGCTCGTCGTCGGCCGGGACCACGTGGTCAAGGCGATGACCCCGGAGGCCCGGCGCTGGCGCGACCTGCTGCGGACGCGGCAGCACGCGCCGGACTTCACCAGTGCTTCGTACTGCCTCGGCCTCTCGATGCAGGCGCGCGCCCCCGGCTCACCGGCGGCTTTGGTCGTCGGCCCCGCCGCGAGCTACGGGCGCTGGGTCGCCTGCCACGCCGAACCCCTCTCCGACGGCGAGGTCGCCATCGTCATCGAGACGATCACCGGCGCGCGACTGCTGCCGTGGTTCTGCTCGTGGTACGGCATCACCGCGCGGGAACAGCAGGTCACCACCGAACTCCTGGACGGCGCCGCCCCGAAGCACATCGCCCGGCGGCTGGGCCTCTCACCCCACACGGTGCATGACCACCTGAAGTCGTTGTTCCGCAAAACCCACGTCACGTCGCGGGAGCAGCTCCACACCCTGCTGACCACGTGATGGGGGCAGTCACTTCGCGTCCGCGTAGGTGTCGACGGTGGAGATGTGCAGTGGGAAGCGGACCGGGCAGGAAGGGCCGAAAACGAGCGCCGAGGTTTCCTCCACCGCGTCCGTGATGCAGGTCTGCACCTCGGCGGCCAACTCCTCCGGCGCGTGCACGATGACCTCGTCGTGCTGGAAGAAGACCAGGTGAGCCGGGGCCGGTAGGCGTAGGCGCAGGGTGGCGATCAGGACCGCGGTCCAGTCCGCGGCGCTGGCCTGCACCACGAAGTTCCGGGTGAACCGGCCCCAGTCGCGGGCGGCGCGCAGGGCCCGGGCATCGGACGAACCGGAGGCGTCGCCGGTGAGGGCGCGCCACGCCGCCGACGGCGCCGGTGAGGTGCGGCCGAGTCGCGACACCACGCGCTCGCCGCGTTCCCCGGCCAGCGCGGCGTGCTCCACATAGGACACCGCGGCCGGGAACCGCTGGCGCAGCAACGCCAGCAGCGGCCCCGCCTCTCCTGAAGTGCCGCCGTACATCGCCGAGAGCATGGCGATCTTCGCCCGGCCCCGGTCGTCGAGGTCCTCACTGCGCGGGCCGGGCACCGTGCGGCCACCGGCGAACATCGCCTCGGCCAGGCTGCTGTACAGGTCCGTCGCGCCCGAAACCTCGGCGAGCCGCCTGTCCCCGGACAACGCGGTGAGCACCCGCGGCTCGAGCTGCGCCGCGTCGGCGACCACCAGCTTCCACCCCGGATCGGCTCGCACGCACACCCGCAGCGTGCGCGGGATCTGCAGCGCCGCCCCGCCACCACTGGCCCAGCGCCCCGACACCACCCCGCCGACCACCCAGATCGGCCGGAACCGGTCCCCGCGCACCCACGCGTCCAGCCACGCCCAGCCTGTCGCCGAGTGCAGCCGCGACAACTCCTTGTACTCCAGCAGCGGCGCCACCGCCGGATGCTCGATGCCACGCAGCACGTGCGCCCGCGCCGACGGCACCTCGATGCCCGCGTGCGCGAACGCCTTCACCACGCCGGGAGGGTGGTCCGGGTTCACCGGCCGCCCGCCGAAGGCCGCGCTGATCTCCTCGGCCAGCTCCGCCAGCCGCCGCGGCCGCTGCCCGGCCGGGACCCGCGGGCCGAGCAGCTCGGTGAGCAGCTGGTCGTGCACGTCCGCGCGCCAGGGCAGCCCGTCGAAGGCCATCTCGGCGGCGGCCAGCCCGCTCGCCGACTCGGCCGCGGTGAGCAGCCGGAACCGCTCCGGGTGCGGGGTCGCCGCGATCCGCCGCTCCTGCGCGGTCAGCACCGCCTCCGCCGCGTCGATCGCCCGGGTGCCCGGCGGCAGCCCGGAGCCGCGGGCGTCGAACAGCGCCGGCTGCGCCGTCTCGTGCGGGGGCGGGGGATCGGGTGGCGGCTCCAGCCCGTTCAGCCGCGCCCACGCCCCGGCCAGCCCCTTCGGCTCGCCGGACTTGCCCTCCGCCGCCAGCAGCAGGCCCTCGACCAGTGACAGGTCGTGCCCGCGCGCCACCCGCACCCCGGCCCGCAGCAGCACCGGGTACACCTGGTGCGCCGCCGGGAAGACCCAGCGCGGTCGGTGCTCCCGCTCCAGCTCGGCCACGCGCTTGGCCAGCTCGGCCGCGTCCACCGTGTCCAACCCGGCCACCTGGGCCGATCCGCGTTCATGCAGCGAGTACCGCTCCTCCCCTTCATCCACCACGAACAAGTGCACACCGCAGATTGTGCGCCTCACCACCGACAGAAACCGGGACCCTCGACAAGGGCGGCGCGCGCCGAATACTGTCGAACTGCGCATACCGACGGTATGGCAAATCTCGGCCGCTGCAGCAACGGAGGTGCCCGGATGAGATACCCGACCACTGTTTCCGAGCTGGTCACCAAGGTGACGGATACCGCGCGGAGCGTCGGGGTGCTGTGGCAGGCCGGGCTGGTCCCCTTCCCGAGACTCGACGAAGGGCTGCGCTCGCTGGTCGCCGTGCGCCGGTTCGGCCCGTTCGCCGGGGCCAACCACATCGCGGCCCGCCGCGACGCGCAGGCGGTCGGCCTGGTCGACGAGCTGGGCCCGCTGACCTTCAAGCAGCTCGACGACCGGTCCAACGCGCTGGCCAGGGCCTGGTCCGAGCGCGGGATCGGGGTGGACACCGTGGTCGCCGCGCTCTGCCGCGACCACCGCGGCCTGGTGATCGCCACGCTGGCCACCGGCAAGCTCGGCGCCCGCCTGCTCCTGATGAACACCGGCTTCGCGAAACCGCAGCTGATCGACGTGGCCCGGCGCGAGCGGGTCAAGGCGCTGGTCTACGACGAGGAGTTCACCGAGCTGCTCGCCGGCGTCGAAGGCGACCGCTACCTCGCGTGGACCGAGCCGGGCGGCGGCGAGCACGACGTGCCGGTGCTCGACGAGCTGATCGCCAGCACCGACGACCGCCCGCTGCCGACCCCGCCGAAGCCCGGCGGTTTTGTGCTGCTGACCAGCGGCACCACCGGCACGCCGAAGGGCGCGCCGCGGCCGAGCGTCTCCGCGCTCGACTCGGCGCAGCTGCTCGACCGCGTCCCGCTCCGGGTGGGGGAGAGCACCTTCCTGGCCGCGCCGATGTTCCACGCCACCGGGTTGTCGCAGTCCATTCTGTCCTTCGCGCTCGGCTCGAAGGTGGTGCTGCGCCGCAAGTTCGATCCGGAGGCCACGCTGCGCGGGATCGCCGAGCACCGCTGCACCGCGCTGGTGGTGGTGCCGACCATGCTCCAGCGGATCGTCGACCTCGATCCGGAGGTGATCGCCAAGTACGACACCTCGTCGCTGCGGATCATCTTCGTCGCCGGCTCGGCGCTCTCCCCGGACCTCGGCAACCGGGCCACCAAGCTGTTCGGCGACGTGGTGCACAACCTCTACGGCTCGACCGAGGTCGCGGTGGCCACGGTGGCCACGCCGGAGGACTGGCGGAAGGCGCCGGGCACGGTCGGCAAGGCCCCGGTCGGCTGCAAGGTGGTGCTCTACGACGAGCGGGGCGCGCGGATCACCGAACCGGGCGTGACCGGCCGGGTTTTCGTCGGCAGCGGGCTCAGCTTCACCGGCTACACCGACGGCCGGAACAAGGAGATCATCGACGGCCTGCTCTCCAGCGGCGACGTCGGGCACTTCGACGAGAACGGGCTGCTGTTCATCGACGGCCGGGACGACGAGATGATCGTCTCAGGTGGTGAGAACGTCTTCCCGATCGAGGTGGAGAACCTGCTGGTCGAACGCGAGGACGTGGTCGAGGCCGCGGTGATCGGGGTGGACGACGAGGAGTTCGGCCAGCGCCTGAAGGCGTTCGTGGTCCCGGCCGAGGGCGCTGACCTGGGCGAAGAGGAGATCAGGTCGTACGTGAAGGCGAACCTGGCGCGCTACAAGGTGCCTCGCGACGTCGAGTTCCTCGACGAGCTGCCGCGCAACGCGACCGGCAAAGTCCTTCGGTCCCAGCTGAAATAGGAGACGCGCGAACGCCAAGATCACCTACGAAAGTAGGTCAGCTCCACTCGATCCCGAACACGCCGGGGCCGAAGTCGAGCGCGACCGCGTGGACCGCGTTCGCGTCGTCGATTTTGAGCTCCCGGCGGGTTTCCGGTTCACTGGTGTTCCGGCGGGTGTATTGCCAACATTTCTCCGGAATCTTTTGCTGGTTGAAACTTACTTCCAAGAGGTATTCACGCACCGGCCGGTGGAATTCGCGGAACTGGGCCCGGCGCCATTCCGGGTTGGGTGGTCCCTCATTGGTCAGCGAGTACTCGATCAGCTGCGTCTCGCCCCGGTCGATGGGCCGGTCGAACAGCAGCTCCGCCACGGTCAGCCCGTGCTCGCTGTCCACCTCCACCTGGCCGAGGTGGCAGTTGCGCAACGCGGTCAGTTCGGGGGCGGCGGGCTGGCCCTGGTCGTACACCAGCAGCCACCGGTCCTGCCCGTCCGCGGTGGCCTGGAAAACGGCCCGCGCGGTGACCACTCGCGGGCCGTCGTTCTCCGACACCGCACAGTGATCGTGCAGTCCGACGAGCTTGAGCGACTGCTGCTGGTCGAGTGCGTGGGGTGCGCCGATGCGGGCCAGCATCGGCTTCAGCACGGTCTGTGCCGGGGTGGGTACGGAGCGCCCGCGGCGGGACGACGCGCCTCGCGGCCGGGGTGGCGGGAGCAGGCCCAGAAGTGCTCCGCTGGTCAGCTCCAGCACCTCCTCCAGCACCCGCACCGCGGAAATGGAGCTGGCCCGTTCCGGCTGCCGTTTTCCGGACTGCCAGTAACTGAGCGCGGTCACGCTGACCGAAACCCCGCGGGACTGCAATCGGGCCTGAATCCGGTCCAGGCTCAGGCCGCTCCCGGAAATGGCGCCGCGAAGCGCGGTGGCGAACGCCGTCGGCTCCTCGCTCATGCGATTTCCCACCCCCGGGACCGGCTACTCGTCGGTAACGATAGGGACAACATTAGCAGTGATCTGTAACGACTTCGGTTGGTAGCTCAGTGCTAACTTGTAGGCCAAACGGAGTAACCACGTACGGGTGAACGGCCCAGTACTGGTAACTGTGAATCATTGCCGGGGTGTCCGCCGCCGGGATTGCATGGCTGCCACGCAACCCAGGTCGGGAACGAGAAAGGCAGCTCATGGCGAACTCTCGGAAGCTTCGGCGCGGTACCACGGCAGGTGTCGCCGCCGCGGGCATCACGGCAGCGGTGGCCGCCTTCACCGCGGGCCCCGTGCAAGCGGCGGAAGGTCAGATCCTCGGCGCGAACGACGCGAACGCCGTCGCGGACAGCTACATCGTGGTGCTGAAGGGGACGGCGGCCGCGCAGGGCGACGTCAAGACGGCGGTGAGCACCCAGGCGCAGACGCTGGCTTTGCAGTATGGGGCCGAGGTCAGCCGGACCTACAGCTCCGCGCTCGAAGGCTTCTCGATCAAGGCCACCGCGGCCGAGGCCAAGAAGCTCGCGGCCGACTCCAAGGTCGCCTTCGTCTCGCAGAACAAGACGGTGCACGCCACCGAGACCCAGCAGAACCCGCCGTCGTGGGGCCTGGACCGGGTCGACCAGAAGGACCTCCCGCTGGACAAGGCCTACAACTACGACACCACCGCGGAGAACGTCACCGCGTACGTGGTCGACACCGGTGTGCTGGCCGACCACCCGACCTTCGAGGGCCGCGTGTCCGGTGGCAAGGACCTGATCGACAACGACGACGACGCCTCCGACGGCAACGGGCACGGCACGCACGTGGCCGGCACCATCGGCGGCAAGGAGTACGGCCTGGCCAAGGGCGTCAAGATCGTCCCGGTCCGGGTGCTGGACGACAACGGCAGCGGCACCACCGAGCAGGTCGTCGGCGGGATCGACTGGGTTGCCGAGAACGCCAGCGGCCCGTCCGTGGCGAACATGAGCCTCGGTGGCGGCGCCGACGAGGCGCTCGACGCCGCGGTCCAGGGTGCCATCGGCAAGGGCGTGACCTTCGCGGTGGCGGCGGGCAACGACTCGGCCGATGCGAGCGACTACTCGCCGGCTCGCGTCAAGGAAGCCATCACCGTGGCCTCCAGCGACGACCAGGACGCCCAGTCGACGTTCTCCAACTTCGGTGAGATCGTCGACATCTACGCCCCGGGCACGGACATCACCTCGTCCTGGAACGACGGTGCCGAGAAGACCATCAGCGGCACCTCGATGGCCACCCCGCACGTGGTGGGTGCCGCGGCGCTGTACCTGGCGGCCAACGAGTCGGCCACCCCGGCCGACGTGGCCGAGGCGCTGACCGGCGCGGCCACCCCGGACAAGATCACCAACCCGGGTTCGGGCACCCCGAACAAGCTGCTCTACACCGGTAAGTGAGCTTGAGCTGACCATCGAGCGGGGCCCGGCGTTCGCGCCGGGCCCCGCTTGTTACTTGCTAGTACGGTGTGGGCATGACCGTGCGGAAGAGGATCGTGATCACCGGGGCCAGCTCCGGTCTCGGTGAGGGCATGGCCCGCCAGTTCGCCGCTCGCGGGCGTGACCTGGCGTTGTGCGCGCGCCGGACCGACCGCCTGGACGCACTGGCCGCCGAGCTGCGGGCGGCGCACGGGGTGACCGTGCTGACCAGGGCGCTGGACGTGACCGACCACGACCGGGTGTTCGCGGTGTTCAAGGAGTTCCGCGAGGAGTTCGGCACGATCGACCGGGTCGTGGTCAACGCCGGTCTCGGCAAGGGCCAGCCGGTGGGCAGCGGCCGGTTCGACGCCAACAAGCAGACGCTCGAGACGAACCTCGTCGCCGCGCTCGCGCAGGCCGAGGCGAGCATGGAGATCTTCCGCGACCAGCGCGCCGGGCACCTGGTTTTTGTTTCCTCGTTCACCGCCCTGCGCGGGATGCCGAAGAACCTGACCGCCTACGCCGCGTCCAAGTCCGGGCTGGCCGCGCTGGCCGAAGGCATCCGGGCCGAGATGTCCGGCTCTCCGATCAAGGTGACCACGCTGCTCCCCGGGTACATCGACTCCGAGATGACCGCGCGCGCGGCCCGCCGCAACCCGCTGCAGATCGGCGCCGAAGCCGGGGCGCGGGCGATGGTCAAGGCGATCGAGCGCGAACCGGCCAAGGCGTTCGTGCCGACCTTCCCGTGGCTGCCGCTGAGCGTGGTCGTCCGGCTGGCCCCGACCTCGATGCTGCGGAGGTTCGCCTGATGGGCGCGATCTACCTGATCCGGCACGGGCAGGCCTCGTTCGGCGCCGAGGACTACGACCGGCTCTCCGACCGCGGCATCCGGCAGTCCGAAGTGGTCGGTGCCGAACTCGCACGGCGTGGGGTGGAGTTCGCGCTGGCGCGCTGCGGTTCGCTGTCGCGGCAGCGGGCGACCGCGGCCGGCGCGCTGAAGGTGCTGGGCGGTCCGGCCGAGGTCGGTGAGGACGCCCGGTGGAACGAGTACGACCACGTGGACATCGCCAAGCACCACGGCGGCGGCATCTCGCAGGACAGCGCCGACCCGCGTGCCTTCCAGGCCGCGCTGGACCAGGCGCTGGTCGACTGGGTGCTGGCCGGTGACGAGAGCCCGTGCGCGGAGACCTGGCCCGCGTTCCTGCACCGGGTCTCGGGCGCGCTGGCCGATCTGGCGGGCGCGCTGGGCAAGGGGCAGGACGCGGCGGTGTTCACCTCGGGCGGGGTGATCGCGGTGGTCTGCGGGGCGCTGACCGGGACCCCGGAGGCCGGGCTGGTGAAGTTCAACCGGGTGACGGTCAACGGTGGGATTACCAAGCTCGTCTCCGGACGTGGTGGGGTGAGTCTGCTGTCGTTCAACGAGCACGCGCATTTCTCGGGGGAAGCCGAAGCCCTGCTCACCTACCGATGACACCGAGGAGTTCCCGATGAAACCGTTCGGCCAGGTCCGCTTGCTCCCGGTGAACGGGAACGGCCCGGAAGACGTGGTGGTGGCCGCCGACGGGGCGATGTACACCGGTCTCGACGACGGCCGGATCATCCGGATCGCCGGGGACGGCCGCCGGATCGACCTGGTCGCCGACACCGGAGGACGCCCGCTCGGCCTGGAGTTGTACGGCGAGGACCTGTTGGTCTGCGACGCCTCGCGCGGACTGCTGGTGGTCTCGCCGGCGTCCGGTGCGGTGAAGGCGCTGGCCACTTCTGCGCTGGGCAAGCCGATCCTGGTGTGCAACAACGCCGCGGTCGCCGCCGACGGCACCATCTACTTCTCGGATTCGTCGGACCGCTTCCCGTTGCCGGCCTGGCGCGAGGACCTGATCGAGCAGCACGCGGGCGGACGCCTGCTCCGTCGTGCGCCCGATGGCGAGATTTCCCTGGTGGGGGATGGGTTGCAGTTCGCGAACGGGGTCGCGCTGGCGCCGGACGAGTCGTTCGTGGCGGTGGCGGAGACGGGCGTGTTCGCCGTCCGGCGGTACTGGCTGGACGGATCGGGGCGCCAGGACCTGCTGGCCTCGGACCTGTGGGGCTACCCGGACAACATCTCGACCGGTGGCGACGGGCTGATCTGGGTGACCCAGGCCAGCCCGCGCGTCGCCGCACTCGACCTGGTGCGACGACTGCCGGGTCCGCTGCGGCTCGGCGTGCGGCGACTGCCGACCCGCCTGCAACCGTCGCCTGCGCGCACGACAGGTGTGCTGGGCCTGTCGGCGGACGGCACCGTGGTGCACGAGTTCCGCGGGGAGATCCCGGACTTCCACATGGCGACAGGCGTGCGGGAGCGGGATGGCCTGTTGTACCTGGGCAGCCTGGAGGAACGGGCGATCGCGGTGACTTCCGTGAGCTAGGCGCGGGCGTGACCTCGAAGACCTAGGCCACGTGGTCCCGGTATGCCTCGATGGTTTCCGCTAGTACTTCGTGCCCCGGCCGGGCCCACAGGTCCGCGTTGAAGACCTCGACCTCGATCGGGCCGTGGTAACCGGCGGCTTCGACGCAGGCACGCAGCCGCCGGTGGTCGATCGGGCCGTTGCCGGGCAGGGCGCGGCCCATCAGCGTGTCGGTCAGCGGGACCAGCTGGTCGCACACGTGGAACCCGGCGATCCGCCCCGCCGCCTTCGCGATCAGTTCCTCGATCCGCGGGTCCCACCACACGTGGAACTCGTCCACCACCACGCCCACCGCCTCCGCCGGGTACGGCTCGGCGATCGCCAGTGCCTGATCCAAAGTGGACAGCACCGACCGCTCGGCGCACTGCATCGGGTGCAGCGGCTCCAATCCGAGCCGGACGCCGCGGTCCAGCGCCAGCGGCACCAGCTCCTCGACCGCGTCCGCGACCATCTGCCGCGACCGCACCAGATCACCGCCCGCGATGCCGCCGACCACCAGCACCAGCACCTCGGCGCCGAGCCGCGCGGCCTCGTCGATGGCCACCCGGGTGTCCGCGACACCGTCCACAGGGGACCCATCGGGTTGCACGCCGGTGAAGAAACCACCACGGCACAACGAAGAAACCCGCAGCCCGTGCTCCTTGACCAAGCGCGCGGCCTCGTCCACACCGACCTCGGCCACCTTGTTCCGCCAGAAGGCGATCCACTCCACCCCGGACTCGGCGCAACCGCGCACGGCCTCCGGCAGCGACCACGAGTTCGTGGTGATCTGGTTCAGGCTCAGCTTGTCCATCACACGACCCCCGCCACGCTCAGCAGCGAGCGCATCCGCGCCACCGCGAGATCCGGATCCTCCAGCACGCCCGCCGCGTCGGCCAGCCGCAGCACGTCGGCCAGGTGCACGATCGAGCGCGCCGACTCCAGTCCGCCGATCATCCGGAAGTGTTCCTGGTGCCCCATCAGGTGCGCCAGGAACACCACGCCCACCTTGTAGTGCTTCGTCGGAGCGCGGAAGATTTCCCGTGACAGCGCCACGGTCGGGTCGATCAGCTCCCGGAAGCCAAGAACGTCACCGGAATCCAGCCGGTTCAGCGCCGCGCCCGCGACCCGCGCGATCGGGTCGAAAATGCCGAGCAGCGCCTCGCTGTGCCCCTGCTCGTCACCCGCGATCAGCTCCGGGTAGTTGAAGTCGTCACCGGTGTAGCAGGACACCCCGGCGGGCAGCGCGCGGCGGAAGCCGACCTCGATTTCCGCGTCCAGCACGGAAACCTTCACGCCCGCGATGGCCGAAGCGTGCTCGGTGCACAGCTTCGCCAGTTCGGCGGCGGCGTCGCGGACGTCCGCGTGACCCCAGTACCCGGCCAGCGCCGGGTCGAACTGCTCGCCGAGCCAGTGCAGCAGCACCGGACCGTCGGCGTCGGCCAGCAGGCGCCCGTACGCCGCGTGGTAGTCCTCCGGCCCCTTCGCGACCGCGGCCAGTGCCCGGCTCGCCATCACCACCGGCACCGCGCCGGCCTCGCTGACCAGCGCGAGTTGTTCCCGCCACGCGTCGACGATGGCGTCCATCGACGCGGGCCCCGGCGGCAGCTGGTCGGTGCCGACCCCGGCGCACCAGCGCCCGCCCGTCGCGCGTGCCTCGGCGCCGGTGCGGCGGATGAGTTCCTGAGTGGTCGGCCAGTCCAGCCCCATGCCGCGCTGCGCGGTGTCCATCGCCTCGGCCACGCCCAGCCCGCTGTTCCACAGGTGGTGCCGGAAGCGCAGCGTGGTGTCCCAGTCGACGTTCACTTCCGCCGCCGGATCCGCGGCGGCCAGTGGATCGGCGACCACGTGCGCGGCCGCGTAGGTCACCCGCGAGGTGACCGGCGCCGGTGCGGGCAGCGGCGCGGTCCGCCCGGTGGGGGAGAAGGGCTCGAGCGTCCGCTCGCGCGTCGGCAACAGCAATGGGCTCATCAGCGGGCTCCCGGGTATTGAAAGCGCTTTCTCATCAAGGTAGGCAAAACTCCGCGGAACGACAAGAGGCCGTCAGGGCACTCCTGCGCCCAGTACGTCCAAGGACAGTTCCCGCACCACCGCTTCGTCGACCTCCACGCCGAGGCCCGGGCCGGTCGGCACGTGGGCGGTACCGCCGTCCAGGCGCACGGTTTCCCCGGTGGCGTAAGCGGAATCGACGAACTGCCTGCCGTTCAGATCCACCGGCGTGCCGATGCCGAACGCGGCGAACAGGTGCAGTGAAGCGGCCAGTCCGAGATCCGAGTCGGTCAGCCCCGAGCCCATCAACCGCACCCCGCTGTCCTCCGCCAGCGAGCACAATCGGCGCGACAACGTCAATCCGCCACTGCGCTGCACCTTCGCGATGGCCACGTCGACCGCGCCCAGTTTCACGAAGGTGGCCAGATCGCTCGGATGACGCAGGCTCTCGTCCAGCGCCACCGGTACCGCGGACTCCGCGCGCAGCCTGCCGAGACCGACCACGTCGTTGGCGGGCAACGGCTGCTCGAAGGCATGAACGTCCAATTCGGACAGAACGCGGGAGATCCGCACGGCCTCGTCCACCGAGTAGGCCTGGTTCGCGTCCACCCACAGCGGCGCCTCGGGCCCGGCCGCCTCCCGCACGGCTCGGACCACGTCGAGGTCATCGGCGTGCAGGCCGATCTTCACCTTGAACGCGCGATAACCGGCCTCGCGTCCCTCGGCGACCCGCGCGGCCACCTCACCGGGCGTCTGCCCGGAGACCATCCAGCCCAGCTCGATCTCCTCGGTCCGGCGCTGCCCCCACAACACCCCGACCGGCACCCCGAGCGCGCGTCCCAGCAGATCGTGCAACGCCAGGTCGACCGCCGATTTCGCCAGTGGCGCGCCGATCGAGAAGCCCCGGTTGATCGCCCGGTCGAACACCGCGGTCACCCCGTCGAGATCCCAGCACGGCCTGCCCAGGATCGCCGGAGCCAGGTAGCGGTCGATGGTGGAGACGATCGACTCGGCGGTTTCGTAGGTCCACGCCGGGATGGGCGTGGCCTCGCCCCAGCCGCACACGCCGTCCGCGCTGACCTTCACCAGCACCCGCACGCTGGGCCGCCCGGCCACCGCGACCGCGCCGCCCGCCACGCCGAAGGAGCGCAGCGTCGGCAGGGCCACCGCGAAGGTCTCGACCCGCTCGACCACCAGGTCCTTCATCGCCGCGCCGCCGTGCTCGAGCGCAGCACCACCTCGCCGGCCAGCCGCAGGATCCGGCTCCGGCTGCCCTTGTTGCCCTTGATCGCCAACTCCATCGCCTTCTCGCCGAGTTCCTCAAGCGGCAGCGCCACGGTGGTGAGCGGGGGATCGAGGTCGCGCACCACCGGGATGTCGTCGAACCCGGCGAGCGAGACCTGACCGGGCACCGAGATACCGGCCTCGCGCAGCGCGGTGAGCGCGCCGATGGCCATCACGTCGGTCACCGCGAACACGCAGCCGGTGTCCAGGCCGCGCGCGATCAGTTCGTTCATCGCGTCGTAGCCGCCGTCGCGGGTGAAGGGCGCTTCGACGATGTTCTCGTCGGCCAGTTCGATCCCGGCTTCGGCCAGCCCCTCGCGGAATCCGCCGAGCCGATCGACCACTGTGGTCAGTGCGCGCGGTCCACTCAACACGGCGAACCGGCGATGTCCTTGCGCCAGAAGGGCTTTCGCCAGCGCGGCGGCACCCTCGCGGTTTTCCGGTTGCACGGTGTCCACCCGTAGCGTGCGGTGCCTGCTGACCACCGCGACCTGCCCGCCGCCGCGGCGGTACGGGTCGATTTCCGCGGCGAGCGCCTTCTCCCAGGCCTTGTCCTCGAAGCCGGAACCGATCAGCAGGATCGCCGAGGCCCGCTGCGCGCGCAGCATGGACACGTAGGCGATCTCCTTCTGCGGGTCGCGGAACGTGCTGGCCAGCATCACCAGCAGCCCGTTGTCCCCGGCCACCCGCATCACCCCGCGCGCGATGGCGGCGAAGTACGGGTCGCTCACGTCGTGGCAGATGACGCCGACCGTGCGGTGCGAGGCCCCGGCGAGTGCCTGCGCGTGCGCGTTGGGTGTGTAGGCCAGTTCCTCGGCCGCCGCGACCACCCGGTCCCGCAGGTCGGCGCGCACCTTGGTGGTGCCGTTCAGCGCTCTCGACGCCGTCGCCAGGGAAACCTCGGCGGCGCGGGCCACGTCCTCGAGCGTGACGTGCGGACGACCGTTCATCACGGCTCCCCTCTGGCGAACTCCTTGACCGGTCTGTCTGGTGTGCATACTCTACCTGAAAGCGCATTCAGAAAGCGCATTCAGGGCCGGGAAGCGCACCTTCGGGTGTGGTCGCAGGACGGAGGGTCATGGTCACGCGAACCCCGACCGAGGGACTCGGGCAGTCGGTGGGAGATTCACCTGGCGGCGTCGCCGAACGGGCGCGGCCGGGAGCCGGCGATCGACTGCTCCGTTTCCTGGAACGGTCTTGGCGTCCGTTCGTCCTGCTGGCACTGCTGTTCGCCGGCTGGTGGGCGATCACCGCGGCGGAACTGGTGGAGCCGTACGAGGTCGCCTCACCTGGCGTCACGCTCGAGACGATCCTCGCCAAGCCCGACTACTTCCTCGACCACGCGTGGACCACCACCTACGAAACCCTGCTCGGCTTTGTCATCGCCACGGTGATCGGCGTGTTCGCCGCGGTGATCATGGTGTACTCCACCACGATCGAGAAGAGCCTCTACCCGCTGCTGCTGTTCGCCCAGGTGATCCCGAAGATCGCCGTCGCCCCGCTTTTTGTGGTGTGGCTGGGTTTCGGGCTCGGTCCGAAGGTGATCGTGGCGGTGCTGATGGCCTTCTTCCCGGTGGTCATCTCGATGGTGACCGGGCTGAAGTCGATCGACCCGGAAATGCTGGAACTGTCCGCCACCATGGGCGCCAAGCCGTGGCAGACCTTCTGGAAGATCCGTTTCCCGGCTTCGCTGCCGCACCTGTTCTCCGGGCTGAAGGTGGCCGCCACGATGGCGGTGACCGGTGCCGTGGTGGGTGAGTTCGTCGGTTCCGAAGAAGGACTCGGCTTCATCATCCAGCAGGCCAACGGCAACTTCGACACCCCGACGCTGTTCGCCGGACTGGTGATCATTTCGCTGATGGGTGTGCTGCTCTTCCTGATCGTGGAATGGCTGGAGGCACTCGTGCTGCCGTGGCACGCGAGCCGCCGTTCCGACAACGTCACTACAACGCTGTAGAGAAGAGGCGTGCAGAATGAAACTCCGCGCAATCGCCGCAGGAGCCGCCGCGGTGCTGCTGCTGGCCACCGGTTGCGGTGGCTCGGAAACGCCGCAGTCGACCAGCGCCGACGGCAAGACCCTGGACAAGGTCACGCTCACGCTGAACTGGTACCCGTACGGCGAACACGCCCCGTTCTACTACGGCAAGAACAAGAAGATCTTCGAAAAGCACGGGATCGACCTGGAAATCCGCGCCGGGCAGGGTTCGCAGAAAACCGTGCAGGCCACTTCGGCCGATCAGACCGATTTCGGCTGGGCCGACACCCCCGCTTTGCTGGCCGGGGTCGGGCAGGGCATGAAGGTCAAGAGCGTCGGTGTTTTCCTGCAGACGACGCCGTCCTCGGTGCAGTTCTTCTCGGACAAGGGAATAGCCACGCCAGCCGATCTCAAGGGCAAGAAGATCGCCAGCACCGCCGGTGACGCGCTGAGCAAGACCTTTCCCGCCTTCCTCAAGGCGAACGGCCTCGCCGAAGGTGACGTGACCCTGCAGAACACCGACGCGGCGGGCAAGATGGCCGCGGTCATGTCGGGGCAGACCGACGCGCTGCTCGGGTACGCCACCGACCAGGGCCCGACCATGCAGGAGAAGGCGGGCAAGCAGGTTTCCTACCTCCGCTTCGCCGAGCACGGGCTGAGCTTCTTCTCCAACGGCCTGCTCACTTCGCAGAAGACGCTCACCGAGCGCAAGGATCTGGTGCAGCGCATGGTCACCGCCTCCAGCGAGGCGTGGACCGCGGCCAAGGGCGACCAGGCCGCCGCGGTGGACGCGATGCAGGGCTCCTCGGAGCAGCTGCCGTCGAAGGCCGTGCTGACCGAGCAGTTCGCCAAGACGCTGGAACTGCTCAGCACCCCGGCGACGCAGGGCAAGGCACCGGGCGTCAACGACGAGGCCGACTGGCGCAAGACCATCGAGATCTTCGCCGGCGCCGGGGTGATCCAGAAGGCCGAAGAGCCGAGCGCGTACTGGGACGGCGCGCTCGCCCCGAAGGGATGACGGACGACATGAGCACGGCTGCATCCACGCCGATCACGCCGATAACGCCGACCGGCACCGGGCACGCGGTCGAACTGACCGACGTCGCGGTCCGCTTCCGCACCAAGAAGCGGGACGTGACCGCGCTGCACGAGGTGACGCTGAAGGTCGAGCCGGGCGAGTTCGTCGCCATCGTCGGCCCGTCCGGCTGCGGCAAGTCGACCCTGCTGAAGCTGGCCTCGGGTCTGCTCAAGCCGTCCACCGGCGGGGTGCGCGTGCTCGGTGCCGACGTCACCGGGCCGCGCCGCGACATCGGCTACGTGTTCCAGCGGGCGGCGCTGCTGGAGTGGCGGTCGGCCCGCAAGAACATCCTGCTGCAGGCGGAGATGCGCAAGATGGAGCCGGGCGCGGCGCGGCGCCGTGCGGACGAGCTGATCGAGATGACCGGCCTCGCCGGCTTCGAGGACGCCTATCCGCACGAGCTGTCCGGGGGAATGCAGCAGCGCGTGGCGTTGTGCCGCGCGCTGCTGCACCGGCCGCCGGTGCTGCTGATGGACGAGCCCTTCGGCGCGCTGGACGCGCTGACCAGGGAGCAGATGAACGTCGAGCTGCGGCGCATCTGGCAGGAGACCGGCACCACGATCCTGCTGGTCACGCACTCCATCGCGGAGGCGGTCTACCTGGCCGATCGCGTGGTGATGATGACCGCGCGCCCCGGGACCGTCGCCGGCGTGGTGGACGTGGACCTGCCGGTCGAGCGCGACTACGCGCCGACCATGGCCGATCCGGAGTTCGCGCGGGCCACCAGGGTGATCCGCGACCACCTCGGCTCCGCCGTCGCGGCCGACTGACCTACTCCTCCTGTCGAACCTTCGGAAAGGGCTGGCTGATGGCCGGGATTGAACAGCGGTCGATCGGGATCGTGATGAACGGCGTGACCGGCCGGATGGGCTACCGGCAGCACCTGCTGCGGTCCATCCTGGCCATTCGCGAGCAGGGCGGGCTCCGCCTCGCCGACGGCGCCGTGCTGCTGCCCGAGCCGATCCTGGTCGGGCGCAGCGAGGCGAAGCTGGCCTCGATCGCCAAGGACCACGGCATCGACCGGTGGACCACCGAGCTGGACGAGGCGCTGGCCATGCCGGACGCCGAGATCTACTTCGACGCCCAGGTGACCAGCGCGCGGGCGGACGCGATCAAGAAGGCGATCGCGGCCGGCAAGCACATCTACACCGAGAAGCCGACCGCCGAGCACACCGAGGGCGCGCTGGAGCTGGCCAGGCTGGCCCGCGACGCCGGGGTCAAGGCCGGGGTGGTACAGGACAAGCTCTTCCTGCCCGGTTTGCGCAAACTGAAGCGGCTCGTCGACGGCGGTTTCTTCGGGCAGATCCTCTCGGTGCGTGGCGAGTTCGGTTACTGGGTGTTCGAAGGGGACTGGCAGGAGGCGCAGCGGCCTTCGTGGAACTACCGCGCCGAAGACGGCGGCGGAATCATTGTGGACATGTTTTGTCATTGGCGGTATGTGCTGGAGGAGATCTTCGCCGGCGTCCGAACGGTCCAGTGCCAGGGCGCCACGCACATCCCGCAGCGGGTCGACGAGGCGGGCCAGGCCTATGCCGCCACGGCCGACGACGCGGCCTACGGCATCTTCGAGCTGGACGGCGGCATCATCGCCCAGGTCAACTCGTCCTGGGCGACCAGGGTGTTCCGCGACGAGCTGGTCGAGTTCCAGGTGGACGGTACCGAGGGCAGCGCGGTGGCCGGCCTCCGGCGCTGCCGCGTGCAGCACCGCTCGATGACGCCGAAGCCGGTGTGGAACCCGGATCTCCCGGCCGGGCAGGACTTCCGCGCCCAGTGGCAGGAGGTCCCGGACAATGAACAGTTCGACAACGGATTCAAGGTTCAGTGGGAGCTTTTCCTGAAGCACGTGGTTTCGGGTGAAGAATTCCCGTGGGATTTCCTCGCCGGTGCGCGCGGGGTCCAGCTCGCTGAACTGGGATTACAGGCCTGGCGCGAGGGCAGGCGTCTTGACGTTCCGGATTTGAAGCTGTAGGTATTGCGTGAAGTCTGTTGCCCCGAATGCTCGATTGACTTCAAGGCATCCGAATCTAATGTCTTACAGGGGTAACTGATAGCGCTTTCTTTCAGTTTTCTTGAATAGAACTCAACCGGAACTAAAACGACGCTGAAACGGAAGAGGTCCACATGTTCGGTCTCAGTCGTGCCCTCCCGTCGCCCACCACCGCCCTCAACGGAGCGCTGCGCGCCGGTATTGCACGCAAGCGGTCCCTGGCCGCGCTCACCCTGGCCGCCGCCAGCTCCAGCCTCGGGCTGGTCGCGCTGGCGACCCCGGCGAGTGCCGGTTTTGTCACCTTCTGCGAGGGCAGCGGCGGCGCGGTGACCGTGCCCGGCGAGTTGCGCGTGGCATCGGGCAAGTCGTGCGTGCTGGACGGCACCAGAGTCACCGGCTCGGTGACCGTGGAGCCGGGTGCGAACCTGGTCGTCACCGGGGGCACCTTCGACGGTGGTGTCGCGGTCCAGGACGACGGCTTCTTCGACGCGCAGGCCACCAAGATCGCCGGTGACGTGGTGCTCACCGACGCCTACGGCACCTTCCTCTCCGGTGGTCCGGTCGGCGGCAACGTCAAGGTCTCCGCCGCGGCCCACCCCGAGCGCTCCACCTACGCCTTCCTCAGCGGTGCCGAGGTGACCGGCGACGTCACCTCCACCGTCGGCGAGGTGTACGCGGAGAACTCGGAGTTCGCCAAGTCGGTCACCGGCACCGGGGTGTCCTACCTGGACCTGACCAACGTGGTGGTCGGCGCCAACCTGAACGTCTCGGGCGCCACGCTGGGCTCGGTGTTCTGCGGTGGTGAGGTCTACGGCAACGCCACCTACACCGGCAACTCGCACACCCTGCAGATCGGCGCCGACGGCCCGGTCATCGGCTGCACGCAGGCCAGCTACTGGGGCGGGGACGTCACGATCTCCGACAACACCGCCGACGTGCGCGTGAGCAACAACATCATCCGGGGCAACCTCGCCGGCACGGGCAACTCCCCGGCTCCGACCGGAGCGGACAACCGCGTGCGCGGCACCGTCTCCGGGCAGTTCGAGAACATGTCCGCCGCCGCTTCCGGGTTCGCCGCCCGGTCGGCCGCGGTCAGCCCCGAGGCCGAGGCCCAGGCCAAGGTCGACCAGCGCCGTTCGGCCGCCGAGAACGCGGCCGCCGTCGCCGGTCCCGCTCAGCTCTGAATCTCGTGACACCGCGCTGAACGGGCGGGGGAAGTAGCTCCAAACCGTGGCGCGGCACCCGCCAGGTGCCGTGCCACGGCTTCGCTGCGACGCCAACAGAGAGGTTGGACCCCGTGATGCGGTTGAAGTCCCGTGCGAAAACAAGGTGGTCGGCACTGGCCGGCTTGTTGCTGGCCACGGCCATGGCGGCGGCGTTGACCGCGGCGCCCGCCGCGGCACAGGCCAGATTCTCGGTGCTGGTGTTCTCCAAGGTCACGAACTTCTACCACGACTCGATCCCGGCCGGGATCGCGGCGATCGAGAAGCTCGGGGCCGAGCAGGACTTCGACGTCGAAGCCACCGACGACGCCGCCGCGTTCACCGACGAGAACCTCGCCCGGTTCGACGCGATCATCTTCAACAACACCAACTCCACGCCGGAGAAGGGCGACCTGCTCGACGCCGGGCAGCGCGCGGCCTTCCAGAAGTTCATCCGCGCCGGCGGCGGGTACACCGGCATCCACGCGGCTTCGGCCAGCGAGCGCGACTGGGCCTGGTACGAGGGCCTGGTCGGCGCGATCTTCAGCCACCACCCGACGCCGCAGGTCGGCCGGGTCAAGGTGCTGGACCGGGTGCACCCCTCCACAAAGGACCTTCCGGAGGTCTGGGAGCAGACCGAGGAGTGGTACAACTGGAAGGTCAACCCGACCGGCAAGGTGCACACGCTGGCCCAGATCAAGATGGGCGACGGCCTCCCTGGTCTGGACCAGGGCCTGGAGCACCCGTGGTCGTGGTGCCAGAACTACGACGGCGGCCGCTCCTGGTTCACCGCGGGCGGGCACGCCAAGGAGAAGTTCAGCGATCCGCTGTTCCTGAAGCACCTGCTCGGCGGCATCGAGTGGGCCTCGGGCGCCAAGCCGGGTGAGTGCGGGGCCACCCAGGACAAGAACTTCCAGCGGGTGCCGCTGCAGACCCAGGGCCTGGCCGACCCGTTCGAGCTGGCCGTGGCCCCGGACCGCCGGGTGTTCTACATCCAGCGCACCGGCGCGCTGAAGATCATCGACCAGCAGACGCTGAAGATCAGCACCGCACTGGACTTCCAGTACAGCTCGGACATGACCAGCCAGTCGGACGGCCTGCTCGGGCTCACGCTGGATCCGGACTTCGCCCAGAACAACCACCTGTACCTGCTCTATTCGGACAAGGTGGAGAAGCGGCTCAACGTCTCGCGGTTCACCGTCACCGGCAACACCGTCGACCTGGCCAGCGAGAAGCGGCTGCTGGAGGTGCCGACCTTCCGCGGCGAGGGCCGCGCCAACTCGCACATGGCCGGTTCGCTCGCGATGGGCAAGGACGGCAACCTCTACATCGCCACCGGCGACAACACCGACCCGTTCGCCTCCGACGGTTTCGCGCCGATCGACGAGCGCGAGGGCCGCCGGGCGTGGGACGCCCAGGGCACCGCCGGCAACACCAACGACCTGCGCGGCAAGGTCCTGCGGATCACCCCGCAGCCGGACGGCACCTACACCGTGCCCGAGGGCAACCTGTTCCCGCCGGGCACCGAGAAGACGCGGCCCGAGATCTACGTGATGGGCATGCGCAACCCGTTCCGGATCACCGTGGACCCGCAGACGAACGCGCTGCTGGTCGGCGACTACGGCCCGGACTCGAAGGCCGCCAACCCCGAGCGCGGCCCGGAGGGCACGGTCGAGTTCGACCGGATCACCAAGGCGGGCAACCAGGGCTGGCCGTACTGCGTCGGCAACAACATCCCGTTCAACGACTGGGACTTCGCGACGAACACCAACAAGGGCAAGTTCGACTGCGGCAAGCTGGTCAACGACTCGCCGAACAACACCGGCCTGACCGAGTTGCCGCCGACCACGCCCGCGTGGATGTGGTACGCCTACTCGGCTTCGAAGGAGTTCCCGGAGCTGGGCACCGGTGGCGGTGGCCCGATGGGCGGCCCGGTCTACGACTACAACCCGGACAACCCGCTGGTCACCAAGTTCCCGGAGTACTTCGACGGCAAGTGGCTCAACTACGAACTGACCCGCAAGTGGTTCAAGGCGATGTCGGTCCAGCAGGCCGACCAGACCTTCACCGACCCGAAGTTCCCACCGGTCAAGGCCGGTGACCTGAACTCGATCAACAGCATGCTCGGCGGAATGAGCTGGATCCAGCCCTTCGAGGCGGAGTTCGGCCCGGACGGCTCGCTGTACGTGATCGACTTCGGCGCGGGCAGCGGCACCGGCCGCGGTGGCAGCAACGAGGGCGCGGGCATCTACCGGATCGACTACGTGGCGAACGGACGCGCGCCGTCGGCCAAGGTGACGCCTTCGGTGGACAACGGCCGCGTGCCGCTGACGGTGAACTTCTCCAGCGAGGGCACCGGCGGCGGGGACGGCGAGCCGATCACCTACGCCTGGGACTTCGACGGCAACGGCACGGTCGACTCGACCGAGCCCAACCCGACGCACGTCTACACCGAACCTGGCCGGTTCGACGCCCGGCTCACGGTGACCAGCACGACGAACGACCTCACCGGGGTCGCGGTCGCCGAGATCACGCCGGGCAACACCAGGCCCGAGGTCAAGGTGAGCACGCCGGTGCACGGCGGCATGTTCGACTTCGGCGACAAGATCCCGTTCACCGTCGAGGTCACCGACCGCGAGGACGGCCGGATCGACTGCTCGAAGGTGGTGGTCCAGTCCCAGCTCGGGCACGACTCGCACCTGCACCCGATGGACAACGTGACCGGCTGCACCGGCACCGTCCAGACGGACGCGGGCGGGAGCCACGGGCCCGGCCAGAACCTGTACGCCGCGCTCAGCGCCACCTACACCGACGCCGGTGGCCGCGGCGCGCCGAGCCTGGTCGGGTCGGCGCACCTGACGCTGGAGCCCAAGCGCAAGGAGGCCGAGCACCACGAGGGCACCGGCGGTGACAACGGTGGCGCGCAGACGATCGGCAACAGCGGTGCGTCGGCCGGCAATCGGCTCGGCGAGATCGAGCACGGTGACTGGGTCGCCTACGACCCGATCAATCTCAAGGGCATCGGCTCGGTGACGGTCGGTGCCGGTTCCGGCGGTCTCGGCGGCACGATCGAGTTCCGCGCGGACTCGCCGACCGGGCAGCTGCTGGGCTCGGTGGCCATTCCGAACACCGGCGGCTGGGGCAACCTGGTCTCACCGACGGTGCCGCTGACCGATCCGGGTCGTCCGGTGAAGCTGCACGCGGTCTTCGTGAACCCGGACTGGACACCGGCCAAGGCGGACCTGCTCTCCCTGGACTGGGTGCAGTTCAACGGGCAGGGCGCGACCCTGCCGGGCATCAACGCCGAGGTTGCCGTGAGCGCCACGCCCGCCTCCGGCGCGGCACCGCTGACGGTGGCGTTGAGCGCGAAGGTCACCCCGCCCGCCGGTCGCACGATCGCCGAGTACCACTGGGACTTCGGTGACAACACCAAGGCGGACGGCCAGACCGCGAGCCACGCGTACCCGCGCAAGGGCAGCTACACCGCCCGGCTGACCGTGGTGGACGACACCGGGGTCGTCAGCAACGGCCACGTCGTCGTCACGGTCAGCTGAGTCACGGTCGTCTGAAGGGAGTAGTTGTGGAATCACGTCGTACTTTCCTGAAGCTGGCCGCCGGTACCACCGTGGCACTGGGGCTGACCAGCGGGATCGCTGCCGCTGAGCCGCTGCATTCGGTGCCGCTGGACCACATCGGCATCCAGCTCTACACCGTGCGTTCGCTGATGACGACCGATGCGCAGGGCACGCTCGACGCGCTCGGTGCGATCGGGTACGCCACGGTCGGGGTCAGCGGGCTCTACGGGCACACCCCGCAGGCGTTCCGCGCCATGCTGGACAAGGCGGGCCTGCGGGCGGTGCTCACGCACACCAGCTGGGACGCCATGCGCGCCAACGCGGTCAAGGAGATCGAGACCGCGCGGGTGCTGGGGGTGCGCTACATCGTGGTGCCCTCGCTGCCGGGTTCGCTGCAGACGGTCGCCGGGTACAGCCTGGCGGCGTCGGAGTTCGGCAAGTGGGGCGTGCTCGCCCGCAGCGCCGGGCTGAAGTTCCTGTTCCACAACCACGGCGTCGACTTCAAGACCGTCGACGGCAGGGTGCTCTACGACATCCTGGTCGAGGAGACCGATCCGCGGTTCGTGAACTTCGAACTCGACATCTACTGGATCTACAACGGCGGGTACGACCCGCTGGAGTACTTCGCGCGGTACCCGGGCCGGTTCCCGGTCTACCACGTGAAGGACATGGCGGCGAACGGGTCGTTCGAGGACGTCGGGTACGGCACCCTCGACTGGCCGAAGATCTTCCGCCAGTACGAGCAGTCCGGGATCCGGGAGTACGTGGTCGAGCACGACCAGCCGAAGGTGCCGCTGGAATCAGCCGCGCGTAGCTACGAGTACCTGCGGACCGTCCGCTTCTAGCGGCCGGTTCGCGGCGGCCCACCTCACCGCCGGGCCCATGGCGAGCCCGGCGGTGAGGAAGGCACCACCGAGCACCAGCCAGCCGAGCGTGCCGCCGGAGAGCACCAGCGTGGTGAGCACCAGTGGCCCGATCATCCTGGCCACGGCGAAGCCGGAGCCGAAGAAGCCCTGGTACTGGCCGTGCTTGCCGTCCGGAGCCAGCGCGAAGCTGATCTCCCAGGCGCCCGAGGCCTGCACCATCTCACCGAGCACCTGGAGCACGGCGGCACCGAGCAGGATGAGCGCCGCCGTCCACTGGCCGGTCCCGGCGGCCGAGAGCGCGAAGACCCCGCATGAGGCGAGCAGCAGCACACCCGCGTACCGGACCGCGCGGCTCGCCGAGGTCAGGCTCGTCACACGACGGGCGACGCGGACCTGGAACAGCACCACGCTCACCGTGTTGAGCACCAGCAGTCCCGAAACCGTCCAGCCGGGCGCCTGCGTGCGGTCGACTATCCACAGTGGAATCGCCAGCCCGATCATCGGGATGTGCAGCTGCATGACCAGGTTCAACAGCGACACCAGTGCGTACGGCCGGTCCCGCAGCACGGCCAGCCGCGGCTCGCCCTTCGCCCTGGCCGGGGTGGGCGGGGTCGACGGCAGCCGGAGCAGGAGCAGTGCGGCGGCGACGAACCCGACGACGTCCATGGCGAACACCCCGAGGTACGCGCCGCGGGTGTCGGCGTAGAGCGCGAGACCGCCGAGCGCGGCGCCGATCGCGAGCCCGGCGTTGGTGCTCGACTGCAGGTAGGCGCGCGTCGCCGTGCGGTCGGCCTGGTCGACCAGCGCCGCGAGCAACGCCTGCCGTGCCGCCGACAGTCCACATTGCATGGAGGCGTAGACGCAGGCGGACAGGACAAAAGCGACGAACGAGCCGATGAACACAAACGCGCCCACCGCGGCCGCGGTGGCCAGCGCGAGCGCCACGGCTGTCGCTTTCGGACCGCGGCGGTCGGCCAGCGCGCCCAGCGGCACGCTCGCCAGGAAGCCGGCCGCCCAGCCCACGGTCAGGCCGAAGCCGACCTCGGTCACCGACAGGCCCACCACCCGGGTGAAGTACAGCGCCGAGGTGGCGTAGAAGGCGCCGTCACCGCAGGAGTTGATCAGCTGGGCGAGCGCGAGCACGCGAGGTGGTCCAGGCTGGGGGAGAACGCTCATGACAGCCACGCTAGGAGCCGCATTGGCCGGTCAGAAGGTCCAATAATGGCCAGGATCGACTGGGCCGATTTCCCGCCGCCGGAATAGCGGGGCGGGCCGGGGCGTCTGTGCTGATCAGAGAGAACCTGTACGGAGAGGAGCTTTTCCATGCTGTTCGGTGACGAGCACGTCCGCCGGTACGAGGAAACCGACGGGGAAGAAGGGCACGACTGGCAGAAGGGCGCGCCCGTGCTCATCCTCACCACCAAGGGCCGCAAGACCGGGCAGGACCGCAAGTTCGCGCTCATCTACCAGGAGCACGAGGGCGACTACGTGGTGGTGGCGTCCAAGGGCGGCGCCGACGCGCACCCCGGCTGGTACCTGAACCTGCAGGAGAACCCCGAGGTCAAGGTGCAGGTCAAGGCGGACAAGTTCACCGCGAAGGCGCGGACCGCCAGTGAGCGGGAGAAGGCGGTGCTGTGGCCGAAGATGGCGGCGGTGTGGCCCGACTACGATGAGTACCAGAAGAAGACGGACCGGCCGATCCCCGTGGTCGTGCTGGAACGCCAGAGCTGACCCATCGTGCAGGGAGCGCAGAACGCCATGTCGCAGGATTCGACCGTCGAGGTCGCCGGATTGCTGGCCAAGCTCGCCGAAGCCGAACGTCAGGCCGAGCGGGGTGAGCTCAACCCGGCGGAGATCCCAGGGCTGGCCCGCGCCCAGCGCATCGTGCGCGAGCTGGCGGACTGGCCGGTGGAAGCCGACTCGGACCGTTAGGCCAGGCGTGCTGCGCAGGAAGAATCTTCGGTGGACCCCGCTCGATTCCGGGCGGGGTCCCTTCACGCTCCGTCAGTCGATCACGCTGACCAGGCGTTTTCCCCGTCGCCGACGCGGGTTCTTCTACGGACTCGCGATCGACGTGATCTGGCCGATGCTGGTGTTCGGTACCCGGCTGAGCTTTCGCGGGACCGAGCACCTGCCCGCGTCCGGCGGGTTCCTGGTGGCGTCGAACCACCTGTCCTACGCCGATCCGACCACGCTGACCGCGTTCTGCCTGTCGGCCGGCCGGGTGCCGAGGTACCTGGCCAAGGCCGACCTGTGGCGGTTACCGCTGGTCGGCTCGATCATGTCCGGCGGCGGGCACATCCCGGTCCACCGCGGCAAGCCGACCGCGTCCGGTGCCTACCGCGACGCCGTGGGTGCGGTCCGCCGCGGCGAGTGCGTGGCGATCTTTCCCGAGGGCGGGTTCTCCAAGGACCCCGAGCACTGGCCGGTGCGCGGCAAGACCGGGATCGCCAGGATCGCGCTGGAGACCGGGGTGCCGGTGGTGCCGGTGGCCAACTGGGGCACCCACGAACTGCTGCCGCAGGGCAGCCCGCTGCCGCGGTTCCTCCGCCGGCCCCGGGTCCAGCTGGTGGCCGGGCCGCCGGTCGAGCTGTCCGACCTGGTCGGCGCCGACCCGACGGCCGCGGTGCTGCGGGAGGCCACCGACCGGATCATGGTGGCGGTCACCACCCTCCTCGGTGAAGTCCGCGGGCAGACCCCACCCGTCACCCGTTAGGGGCATAGGCTGCGGGTATGAGTGCTCATTTCGATGTGGTGGTGCTGGGGGCGGGGCCCGGCGGATACGTCGCGGCCGTGCGCGCTGCTCAGCTCGGACTGAAGACGGCGATCGTCGAGGAGAAGTACTGGGGCGGGGTATGCCTGAACGTGGGCTGCATCCCGTCCAAGGCGCTGTTGCGCAACGCCGAGCTGGCGCACCTGTTCCACAACGAGGCCAAGACCTTCGGCATCCAGGTCGAGGGGTCGGTCAGCTTCGACTTCGGGGTGGCGCACGACCGCAGCCGCCAGGTCGCGGAGGGGCGCGTCAAGGGCGTGCACTTCCTGATGAAGAAGAACAAGATCACCGAGTTCTCCGGTCGCGGTAGCTTCACCGACGCGAACACCCTCGAGGTGGCGCTCACCGACGGCGGTACCGAGACGATCACCTTCGGCAACGCCATCATCGCCGCCGGTGCGACCACGCGGTTGCTGCCGGGGACCGCGGTCAGCGATCGGGTGGTCACCTACGAGGAGCAGATCCTCACGCGTGAGCTGCCGGAGAGCATCATCATCGCCGGGGCCGGCGCGATCGGCGTCGAGTTCGCGTACGTGCTGCACAACTACGGGGTGCAGGTCACCATCGTGGAGTTCCTGGACCGGATGGTGCCGTTGGAGGACGCCGAGGTGTCCAAGGAGCTGGCGCGCCGGTACCGGAAGCTGGGGATCGAGGTGCTCACCTCCACCCGCGTCGAGTCGATCGACGAGTCGGGGTCGAAGGTGCGCGTGACGGTGACCAAGGACGGCAAGGAGCAGACGCTCGAAGCCGACAAGGTGCTGCAGGCGATCGGGTTCCAGCCGCGGGTGGAGGGCTACGGCCTGGAGAACACCGGTGTCGAGCTGACCGAGCGCGGCGCCATCGCGATCGACGGTTTCTGCCGGACGAACGTGCCGAACATCTTCGCCATCGGTGACGTGACCGCGAAACTGATGCTGGCGCACGCGGCGGAGTCCATGGGCATCATCGCCGCGGAAACCATCGGTGGCGCGGAAACCATGGAACTGGACTACACGATGATCCCGCGGGCGACGTTCTGCCAGCCGCAGATCGCGTCGTTCGGCTGGACCGAGGAGCAGGCGCGGGAAAAGGGCTTCGACGTGAATGTGGCGAAGTTCCCGTTCACGGCGAACGGCAAGGCTCATGGGCTGGCGGACCCGGTCGGGTTCGTGAAGATCATCAGTGATAACGCGCATGGTGAGTTCTTGGGTGCGCACATGATCGGGCCCGATGTGACGGAGTTGTTGCCCGAGTTGACGTTGGCGCAGCAGTGGGATCTGACGGTGCACGAGGTGGCGCGGAACGTGCATGCGCATCCGACGCTTTCGGAGGCGGTCAAGGAAGCTGTGCACGGGCTGGCTGGGCATATGATCAACATGTAGTGGTTTGCGGGGTGGCCGCCCCTCTTTTTTTGGTGTGACTACAGAAAAGAACCCGATGTCAAGGCGGGAAAGATGCCTTGACGTCGGGTTCTTTTCTGTGTTTTTGGCTGTGGATCGGGGACGGGGGAGGAATGGGCGGGTTGGGTGGTGGGTGGCGTGTTGTTGCCGGGTCGCGTTGGTTGGTGTGGATCGACCAAAGGGGGAGGGGGCGGTTCGGGCTTGGCGACGAAGCAGAGGACTGGGGCCGCGCCTAACGTCTTGCCCTATGAAGCTCGAACGGGTTGAACTGCGCCGGATCGCGTTGCCGTTGGTGGCGCCGTTTCGCACGTCCTTCGGGGTGGAGCGCGATCGCGACATCCTGCTCGTCCGCGTCGAGACCGCGGAGGCCGAGGGGTGGGGAGAGTGCGTCGCGCTGCCTCAGCCTGTGTATTCCAGCGAGTACCTCGATGGAGCTGTCGAGGTGATCCGCCGGTTCCTCCTTCCCGCGGTGCAGAGCCTCCCGCAGCAGACGGCGCATGCGGTCGAGCCGGTGTTCGCCAAGGTCAAGGGGCATCCGATGGCCAAGGCGGCCGTGCAAACCGCGCTGCTCGACGCCGAACTCCGTACTGCGGGCACCTCGTTCGCCGGGTATCTCGGTGGGGTGCGGGAGGCGGTGCCCGCGGGCGTCTCGGTCGGCATCATGGACTCGGTCGGCGAGTTGCTCGACGCCGTCAGCGCCTTCCTCGACCAGGGGTATCAGCGGATCAAGCTCAAGATCGAGCCCGGCTGGGACGTCGAGCCGGTGCGTGCGGTGCGCGAGCGCTTCGGCGACATCCTGCTCCAGGTCGACGCCAACACCGCGTACACCCTCGCCGACGCGCGCCACCTCGCCCGCCTCGACGCGTTCGACCTGCTGCTCCTCGAACAGCCGTTGCCCGAGGACGACCTCCGCGGCCATGCCGAGCTGGCCCGCCGCGTGCGCACGCCGATCTGCCTCGACGAGTCCATCACCTCCGCGAAGTCGGCTGCTGACGCCATCGCGATGGGTGCGACCTCGGTGGTCAACGTCAAGCCCGGCCGCGTCGGTGGGTACCTCGAGGCGCGGCGGGTGCACGACGTCTGCGCGGCGCACGGCGTGCCGGTGTGGTGCGGCGGCATGCTCGAAAGCGGGATCGGGCGCGCGGCGAACGTGGCGCTGGCCGCGTTGCCGAACTTCACCCTTCCCGGCGACACCTCGGCCTCGGACCGTTACTACGCAAGGGATATCACCGAACCGTTCGTGCTGGAGAACGGTCAGGTCCGGGTGCCGGACGGGCCCGGCATCGGCGTGCTGCCCGATCCGGACATTCTCGCCGAGGTAACCACCGACGTCATCCGGCTGTGAACACCCGAAGTTGCAGATTCGCCGCGAACCGCGCGTCCGGATCGCCGAGGTCGAACTCGCCGACCTCGGCGATGCGGCGCAGCCGGTAGCGGAAGGTGTTCTCGTGGACGTGCACCGCGGCGCTGGCCGCCGCCACGTCGCCGTGCGCGTCCAGCCAGGCCCGCAGCGATTCCACCAGCGAACCGCCCTTCGCCTGGTCGTAGGCGAAAAGCCGGGCCAGCGGACCGGCCGGGCCGCGTCCCTGCGCTGCCGAGAGGTCCCGCAGGTCGAGCAGCAGCGCTTCGACCTCGACGTCGGCCGCGCGGGCGACCGTTCGCTGCGTGTGTGCCGAGCGCAGCACCCGCAGGGCCCGGTCGGCGTCGGCGCGTGAGCGGGGCAGGCCCTCGGCGTCCCCGATGCCGATCAGACCGTCCACTCTGGACCTCGTGCGCTGCAGGAACTCCGTCGCCAGCTGCAAGGCACGGTCGCCGGTGGTCGGCACGATCGCGTACACCACGCGTTCTAGGAGGGTCACCGCCGAGCCGGGGAGCACCGTCGACAGGTGCAGCGCGAGTGTGTCGGCGGCCTGCTGCCGATAGGCGGTCAGGCTCGCGGTGTCCGGGCCGCCGTCTTCGGTGAAGCCCATGGCCAGCACCGAGTTCGTGCCTTCGAGGCCGAGCCGTGCGGCGGCGCCGGGACGGCCTTCGAGCGCTCCGGCGACCAGTTCCGCGGTGAGCCGCCGCCCGGTGTCGGCGCTCGCGCGCAACCGAAGCAGGTGCAGTGCGACCAGCTTCGCGGCATCGGTGAACGCCTGCTCCTGGTCCGGGGACAGCGGTTCGCGCGCGGCTGCCCAGATCGACCCCAGCAGCTCGCCGCCCGCGCGCACGGCGACAACCGTGCGCGGCAGCGTGTCCTCGGTGATCGCGGGGACCATGAACGGCCGGTCGTCGCGGGCCAGCCGCGCGTGCACGTCGTCCTGGCCCAGGTACGGCTCCGGCGTTCGGCGGCCGAGGATGACCTCGATCCGGATGCGGTCGCTCTCCTCCTGACGACCGGAGAAGGCGAGCACGCGGGTGTCCGGCGCCTCGATGGTGATCGGCGCGTCGACCAGCGCGCAGATGGCGTCGGCCAGCGCGAACAGGTCGTCACCGTCGGGTGGCGCGTCCCCGCTGAGCAGCAGCTGGAACACCTGGTCCCAGCTGGCGCCCGGACGCAGTCCGAGCAGCACGAGGCCGGTTTCGTCGAGCGCCGCCCGCAGGTCGCTGTCCACCTCGACCGGCAGGCGGACCACCAGCCCGGCGGCCCGCCGCGTCGCGAGCCGTCGCACCAGTGCGGGCAGGTCGTCGGCGCCGATGCCGAGCACCAGCGCGCGATCGGGCACCCGGTCGGCGAGCGGATCGTGCAGGATCACGTCACCGACCGGTCCGGCCGGATCTCCGGCGAGCAGTTCGAGCAGCGTGCCGCCGAGGCTGTCGAGAACACGCGCGAGGCTGGTCCGCATCCCCGTAGGGTCTCAAACCGCGTGACATCTTGACCTTGTACGACCCGGGACTTTTCGGGTTGCGCGGACTCCCGCCACCCGGTTTGACGCTCACCTAGCCGGCCGCGTGTGGAGAGGCTGATAGCAGCTTGTCGAGGTGGGGGACGCCGAGTTGGCGTTGTAGCAGTGCCGCGTGGTGGTGTGGGAGCTGCCGGCCGGCCAACTCCGCCAGTGCGGGCAGGGTGCCGTCGGTGCCGGCCAGGTCGTGTACGGCGGCCCGGAAGGCGGTCGGGTCCCAGTGGGTGCCGGGAGTGACGAGGGTGGAGTCGGTGATGGCGGCCGAGTCGCGGCGGGGCCGGGGGTCGTGGCCGTTGACCCAGGCGGTCACGATGCCCAGCATGAGCCGGCCGGCGAGGTGGCTGGGGCGTTCGGAGGTGCCCTGATCGCCGAGGTCCCACTGGTTGACCGAGGCGGTGACGGCGATGCGCGGCGTGGGCCAGAAGCGGGAGACCTGGTTCCAGCCCCACATGTACTCGCCACCGTGGCCGACGTAGCCGGTGGGGCGCCGTGGTGGAACACATTCCAGACCAGCCCCGTCGCGCTGCTGGGGTCCGGGCCGTTCGGTGCCTGGGGGCGCACCATCAGCGTGGCGGTGTCCGGCTCGAGGATCGAGGCGTCGCCGAGCCGGCCGCCGCCCGCCATGGCCAGCAGGAAACGGGCGTGGTCGGATGGTGTGGTCAGTGCGGTGCCCGCCGGGTACGCGCCGGCGTAGATCTGCGGTAGCCGGAACTGGTAACCGCCGAGCGTGGCGTATCCGGTCGAGCGGCGGGCAAGCAGGTCGGCGGGCACGTGGTCGGGATGCTGGGCCGGTGGGAAGCACGTCGAGGTCATGCGAAGCGGCGCGAACAGGTGGCGTCGGACCCAGTCACAGAACGGCACCCGATCCGGGTTGAGCCGCTCGACGAGGTAGCCCACCAGCGCGATGCCCAGGTTGCTGTACTGGTAGTGGGTGCCGACCGGGGTTGCCCACAGCGGCAGTACCCCGCCCCCGTACGCATCGGTACGACCGGCGGCGAACACCTGGCGGAGCAGGTCGCCGAGGGGTGCCGGCGGCACCCGGTCGCAGAAGCCGAGGTCGGTACCGAGTCCGCTGCGATGGGTCAGGAGGTCCCGTTGCGTGATCTCCCGCCGGCCGTGCGGGTTGGTGATGTGCAGGTCGCCGAGGTGCTTGTTGACCGGGTCATCCAAATCGATCAGGCCGCGTTCGACCAGTTGCATGGCCGCGACGGCGGTGTAGGGCTTGGCGTCGTAGCCGTAGCCGTTCGCCCACACCACGCGGTCGTCGGCGCCCAGCGCGATCGACATGCCAGGCGCCTTGCACAGTTCCAGGATCTCGGGGACGAGGGCGTCTAGCGCCTCGGTCAGTCGCGATACGTCCATGCCGTCAACTTGTAGTTGACGACGGCGAGCAATGTCAAGCAAATGGTTGACACGGCATTGGTTGTCAACCAATTCATTGACTGCCATGATGATGCTCATGCCGGGACTGCCCGATCTGCCCACGCTGATCGCCGAGGTCGACAGCCGCGCTGTCGGCGGTGGGGCGCTGGACCGCATCGCGGCCGCCGAGCGCGTCGCGGACGAGCTCAACGGCTTGGGCACGCGGCTGATCGGCTACTTCGTCGAGCAGGCCCGCGCCGAGGGTGTCTCGTGGTCGGAGATCGGCACCCATCTGGGAATCAGCAGGCAGGCAGCGCAGCAGCGGTACGCCCCGCCCCGGTTTCAGCTCACCGTGTCCGACCTCGTCAACGCGGGTGCGCTCGTCCGCCTCACCGGCCGCACCCGCGACGCGCTGGCCCGCGCCGAGGGGCACGCCGCCCGACTCGACAACGCCACGGTCGACCCGCAGCACCTGCTACTGGCCATCCTCGACGACACCGACACTCTCGCCATCCAGGCCCTCGACCGGCTCGACGTCGACCGCGACGCCCTCCGCGCCGCCCTCACCGCCGCCGCTGCTCCCAGCACCTCAGGTGCGGCCGGACCGCTACCCCTCGGCGCCGCAGCCCGCCGCGTGCTCGAAACAGCCACCACCCAGGCACTGAAACTCAGCCACAACTACGTCGGCACCGAACACCTGCTCCTCGGACTCACCCACACCCAGCGCGACACCGTCGCCCAGGTCCTCGCGAACCACGGAGCCACCCGCGACCGCACTCGCGACGCCGTCCGCGACACCCTCAACGCCTACCTCCAAGGCCGGTGAACGAGCGGTCCACGACGTACCACCCGGCGCGGTCGAAGCCGGTGACCCGCGCGCCTTCGTCGAGCAATCCGCCGAGCACGGTGCGCAGGGCCCGCCGCCACGCCCGGCCGGCCACCGGATCCGCGCGCCGGAGGTCCTCGATGGACTCCGGGACGGCGACGAGCAGCCGTTCACCGTCCGTGCTGCCCTCGACCGGCAGGCCGTCGACCGCCGACAGGGCGACCACGGCTCCGGCCGCCCGTTCGCGGGCGGCGTCCGCCGGCGGACCCGGTTCCGCGCGCAGGTCCCAGTCCATGTGCAGCCGGTCGGACTCGTCGCCCTGGTTCACCGCGTCTTCGAGCTGCCCGTAGAAGTCGCGCAGGTAGCCGCTGACCCTGGCGCCGAGGCGGTTCACGTTGAAATGCGCGTTGCGGCGCACGAGCGGGTCGAAGGTCCAGGTGATCCGGCCGACCCCGCGTTCGAGCGCCCACGACCGCTGGTGCAGCTTCAGCGCCAGGCCCACCTGTCGGCCGGGCCGGGTGACCCCGGTGAAGTGGCTGTGCAGCGCGGCCTCGGCCGGCGGGTGGAAGAAGCCGACGGACGCGCCGATCAGCTCGCCGTCCTCGTACGCGCCGCCGATGTAGTTGCCCGCGAAGCTCATCGCGCGCAGCAGTTCGGGATTGATCGGGATCTGGCCGCGTCCCGGTTGCCACACCCGGTCGAACAGCGAGCAGACGCCTTCGAATTCGGCGAGTTCGGTCAGACAGGTCACCTTCACGGGTCCATGGTGCGGGTGCGGGGCCGATGATGGCTTGGTGCTCGTCACCGAGTCCTCGGCCGCCGGTTGGTCGGGACCGATGAGCCGGGCATGATCGGGCCGGGAAACCGAGGAGCTGGAGCGTGATCGGGTGAGTGAGCTGTTCCTGCGCGATGTGCGGCTGGGGCTGGACGGACCGCTGGTCGGCGTGCGGATCGACGGCGGGCGGGTGACCGCGATCGGCGACGACGGGCCGGGCGGTGCCGAGGTCGTCGATGGTGACGGCGGCACGCTGCTGCCCGGACTGGTCGACTCGCACGTCCACTGTGAACAGTGGGCGGCCTCGCGCCGTCGCATCCCGCTGGAGTCGGCGAACTCGGCGGCCGAGGTGGTCGGCCTGCTGCTCCGGCACGAGCACCGCCCCGGTGAGCTGGTGCTCGGCCACGGTTTCCGCGACGGCCTGTGGCCCGACACCCCGCACAAGGACCTGCTCGAACGCGCGCTGCCGGGACAGGCGGTCGCGTTGTTCAGCGCCGATCTGCACACGCTGTGGCTGAGCCCGGCGGCGCTGGCGCTGATCGGGCGCGAGCACCCGACCGGCGTGCTGCTGGAGAACGACTGCATGAGCGCGACCGCCGAACTGCCGTCGGCGTCGCCGGAGGTGGTCGACCGCTGGGTGCTGGAGGCGGCCGAGGCCGCGGCGGCGCTGGGTGTCACCCGGATCGCCGACTACGAGTACACCGACACGGTCGGCGCGTGGCAGCGGCGCCGGGAACTCGGGCCGCTGCCGACGCGGGTGTCCTGCGTGATCGCGCGGTACCTGCTGGACACCGCCATCGCGCTGGGCAGGCGGACCGGGGACACCGACGGCCTGCTCAGCGTCGGCCCGGTCAAGGTTTTTGTGGACGGTTCGCTCAACACCCGGACGGCCTACTGCCATCACGCCTACGAGGGCGGTGATCACGGTCTGCTGGAACTGCCGTACGACGAACTGGTGGCGCTGATGCGCCGGGCCGCCGAGCACGGCATCTCGCTGGCGGTGCACGCGATCGGTGATCACGCGAACACGCTGGCGCTGGACGCCTTCGAGGCGGTCGGCATCGGTGGCCGGATCGAGCACGCCCAGCTGGTGCGCGCCGAGGACCTGCCGCGGTTCGCGAAGCTCGGGGTGGTGGCGAGCGTGCAGCCGGCGCACCAGCCGGACGACCGCGATGTGGCCGACCGCCACTGGGCTTCGCGCACGGCCGACGCATTTCCCTATGGCGCACTGCTTTCCGCCGGAGCCACCCTGGAATTCGGTTCCGACGCACCGGTCGCGCCACTGGATCCGTGGGACGCGATCGCTTCGGCGGTCGCGCGCACCGACGACGAAAGGCCCGCGTGGCACCCGGAACAGGCGTTGCCATTGGAAGCCGCGTTGCGTGCCGCTTCCGGTGGGCGGGGAACCGTCGCGGTCGGGGATGTCGCCGATCTGGTGGTGGTCGCGGCGGATTTGCGGACCGCGGACCTGCGTTCGGTTCCGGTCACCGCGACCGTGCTCGACGGGCGCCGCACTTTCTGAAACCTTCCATTCATTGGGCCGTTCGGCTGATGACGGCGAAAATGCGACCTTGGCTACTTAGCATGGCCACATGACGCTGACTTTGATCAAAGGAACCTTTCAGATCGTCGGAGCATCGCCCGACGGTGATTCGGTGCGGTTTTACCCAACCGATGTGGACGCCTTCGTCAAGGCGGGACTTCGGGTGCGGTTGAACTCGCGCGGTGGGGCGCAGTTGCGGCTCGAAGGCATCGACGCGCTGGAAACGCATTACCAGAGCCAGGCGCCGGGAGGAGGGATGTGGCACCAGCACCCGGGACTGGCCAGAGAGGCGGCCGACGCCCTGTTGCGCCAATTGGGGTTCAGATCGGTGGAAAGGGAAGAGGACGGAACGGTCACCTCGGCGAGTCCGGAAAGCGTGCCGGGACACATCCTGACCCGGTTCGCCGACAAGTACGGGCGCCCGGTCTCATTCGCATTCCGCGGTCTCCGCGGCCGGGCGAAGGACGGCAGCCAGGTGCACCTGGACGCGAAGGGAGTGGCGAATTCGGCGAATTTCGAACTGCTCACGGCCGGGCACGCGTTCCCGACGTTCTACTCACTGCTCTACCTCGACCTGCGGCAGGCGCTCGCGGACGCCGCCACCGCCGCGCGCAAGGAGAGCGCCGGGATCTGGGAGCACGACGTCTCCACCGCCGGTTTCCGGTTGACCTCGCGGAAGCAGTTGCAGGAACAGGTGGTCCTGCTGCCCAAACTGTTCCGGCGCTTGGTCGACTACCTCGCACTGGACGAAACCGGCGGGGTCTCGCTGGCGGAGTTCGGGCGCTACCTGGACACCCGGAACGACCGCCTGTTCACCACACCGGAAGGCCAGGCCACCGAACTGGCCACCCTGGTCGAGGTGAAGCGCCAGCAACTGCGCCTCACCATCGACCCGGAACGCATAGTGTTCCTCGAGGCCTAAACCCGGCAAGGAGTCAGGTCGGAGACCGAGAGGGACGACTCCAGCAGGGCGCTGCCCAGGGTGGTGACCGAGTGCCGGGCGGTGCCGCCTTCGCGGCGGGTTTCCACCAGGGCCGCCTGACGCAGGACGGTGGCGTGCTGGCTGGCGCCCGCCGCCGAGATGGCCAGTTTTTTCGCCAGTTCCGTGGTGCTCACCCCGGGCGCGGTGCGGATCGCCGCGAGCACGGAGGCCCGCGTGCGGCCGAGCAGGTTGTCCAGCGACCGGCTGCTCGGCGGCGAGTCCCAGCCCAGCTGCCGCGCCACCGGGTAGACCAGCGTCGGCGGCAGGTCCGGGTTGCGCAGCGTGACCGGCGCCCGCCAGCAGAAGAAGGACGGCGCCAGCACCAGTCCGCGCCCGCCGAGGTGCAGTTCCTGGTCGACCGGGTAGTCCACCTCCAGCACCGGCGCCCGCCACCGGGCGGCCGGGTGCAGTGTGGACAGCAGCCGTTCCACCCCGCCCCGCAGCAGGGTGCGGCCGCGCTCGGCGGCGTCACCGCGCACGCTGGAGGTGATCGAGGACCAGTGCGGCGCCAGCGTCTCCGCGAAGTACTCCCGCACGGCCTCGCCGAGCTGACGACGCGCGGCGGGCCTGCCCGCGGCCAGGTCGGCGCTCCACGACGGCATCGGCCGGGAGGCGGCGAGCAGCTCGGTGTCCTCGGCCAGCAGCTTCACCGGCGTGTGCAGCAACTCCTCGATCCCGGCCTCCAGCTCGCCGAAACCCGCTCCCGGGGTGAGGAAGTCGGCGGTGTAACCGACCGGGGGAGCGAGCGTGGCCAGGTACCGGTGCGAGCGGCCGATCCGCTCGCGCGTGCGACGACGCCAGCCGGTGAACAGCAGGTCGGGGTTGCGCTCCTGGAGCTGGTGCAGGCTGAGCACGGTCTCCCAGAGCGGGTCCGGGCTGTCGAGCAGCTTGACCCTGGTCAGGTCGTCCGGACTGAAATGGATCTTCAACATCGGGTGCCCCCACCCCTGTGCGTGAATTTCGAACGTTCCAGCAGAGTTGTACGGGCGTCCTCTGGCAGCGCGCTGTCACGCGCTCACTGCGGGCTTACGGCTACCATCTAGCCACTTCGACGGAGAGGGGAGCACGCATGCCGGGGCTGCGCGCGCTGCCCAGGGCGGAGCCGGCGGAGGTGTTGCACGCCGCCCGGCAGATCGCCGCGGAGCTGAAGGGCGGGCTCGGCGGGCGCGGGGTGCGCAACGCCGCCCGCGGCATCCGCAGGCTGCTCGACGCCGACGCCATCGGGCTGGCCGACCTGTCCGGCACCGTGGTCTGGGCCGGGCACCCACCGGCCGGGGTGGACGCCGGCGCGCTGGTGCACAACGTGCTGCACACCGAGACGGCCAGCGGCCGCCCGCCGGCGCAGGCCCAGCCGCTCTACGCCCGCGACGACCTGGCCGGGGTGCTGGTCGTCTGCGGCAGGCCGGACCGGGCCGCGGTGCGCGAGGTGACCGGCTGGGTGGCCGACGCGCTGGAACGCGGCAGGCTGGAGGCCTCCGCCGAGAACGCCGCCCGCGCCGAGCTGCGGGCGCTGCGGGCCGAGATCTCCCCGCACTTTGTCTACAACGCACTCACCGTGATCGCTTCACTCGTCCGGTCGGAACCGGACCGCTCGCGTGAACTGATGCTCGACTTCGCCGACTACATCCGGTACAGCCTGGCCAGGCACGGCGAGTACACGACGCTCGCCGACGAGTTCCACGCCATCGAGACCTATCTGGCGCTGCAGCGCGCGGTGCTGGGGGAGCGGCTGACCGTGCAGGTGCGGGTCTCGCCGGAGGTGCTCGCGGTGGCGGTGCCGTACCTGGTGCTGCAGCCGGTGGTGGAGAACGCCGTCCGGCACGGGATCGAGCCGTCGCCGGGCAAGGGAGTGGTGCACGTTTCCGGCGTGGCCGAGGGGACGGACTGTGTGATCAGCGTGGAGGACGACGGGGTCGGCATGGACCCGGAAAAGGCCGAGGCCATTCTCGCCGGGCAGGGCGAGCCGGACAGCCTCGGACTCGCCAATGTGGACAAACGCCTGCGCAGCGTCTACGGCCCCTGGTACGGCCTGGTGGTGGAGACCGCGAAGGACGCCGGGACGCGCGTGGTGCTGCGGGTGCCGCGGTTCCAGCCGGGGGTGATGCCGTGAAGTCCGAGGGGCTGCGCGTGCTCGCCGTGGACGACGTGCCGCCGGCGCTGGCCGAGCTGTGCCGTCTGCTGGAGGAGGCGCCGGAGGTCGCCGCGGTCAGCGGCGCGCCGGACGCGGTGACCGCGCTGCGGATGATCCAGAGCGAGCCGTTCGACGCGGTGTTCCTGGACATCTCCATGCCGGGGCTGGACGGGCTGGAGATGGCCGGTCTGCTGGCCAAGCTGAGCGAGCCGCCGGTGATCGTTTTTGTCACCGCGCACGAGGGTCACGCGGTCGCCGCGTACGGCATCGGCGCGGTCGACTACCTGCTCAAACCTGTTCGCGCGGAACGGCTTTCGGCGACGCTGGCGCGCGTGGTGAAGATGGCGGGCGGCGGTGGCGGTGCCGAACCGGCCGCACGCCAGACCGACGCGATGGCAGCGCTGCCGGTCGAGGTCGGCGGGCGCACCAGGTATGTGCGCCGCAGCGAGGTCCAGTTCGTCGAGGCTCACGGTGACTACGTCCGCCTGCACACGCCGTCCGGGGTGCACCTGGTGCGCATTCCCATCTCGCGCATGGAGGAGTACTGGGGTGGCGCGGGTTTTGTGCGTGCGCACCGGAGCTTCCTGGTGGCGCTGTCGGCGGTCCGGGAGTTGCGCAGCGACTCCGCGGGCGGGTTGCTGGCGCACACCGATCTCGGCGATGTGCCGGTGAGCCGTCGGCACGCGCGTGAACTGCGCGAGCAACTGCTGAGCGCGGCCCATCGCGGTGAACTGGACCGGCCGGAGCGGGGAGCGTAGTGCGCACCAAGCGGGTGGCGGTCACCAGCCCGCAGACGCGACTGGCGCATTCACGCCGTCGCGCTCGCACGCGCTCGCCGGTGGCGAAACTGGAGGCCGCGGACGCCGGTCGCGCTATGCGGATCTACCGCGCGCAGCGGCGGATGGCGGTGACCGCGCTGGTGCTGCTGTTCGCCTTCCTGCTCGGTTTGCCGCTGGTGCTTTCCCTGCTGCCGCAACTGGGTGAGGTGCGGTTGTTCACCATTCCGCTGCCGTGGCTGGCGGTCGCGGTGCTGCCGTACCCGGTGCTGGTGGTGCTCGCCCGCTGGCAACTGCGCCGGGCCGAGCACGCGGAGGACCGCGAATGACCGCTGTGCTCGAGGTGGGGTGCTTGTACCCGCTTGCCTGCTGGCGGCCGCGGTGGGCCGGGCAATTGAAGAGCCGCGAATGATCGCGGCGCTGGCGGTGGCGCCGGTGGTGCTGGTGACCATTCTCGTCGGGTTGCGGGCGGTGGCCGCGATGCGGACCACCTCCGACTTCCTGGTCGCCTCCCGCCGGGTTTCGCCCTTGCTCAATTCAGCCGCGGTGTCCGGGGAGTACCTGTCCGCCGCGTCGTTCCTCGGGGTGGCCGGGCTGGTGGTCAAGGACGGCATCGGCTCGCTCTGGTACCCCGTCGGCTTCGCCGCCGGGTACGTGGCGATGCTGGTGCTGGTCGCCGCCCCGATGCGCCGGTCCGGCGCGCTGACCGTGCCGGACTTCGCCGAGGCGCGGCTCGCTTCCCCGGTGCTGCGCCGGATCGCGGCGGTGGTGGTGCTGGTGATCGGCGGGCTCTACCTGGTGCCGCAGTTCCGGACCGCGGGCCTGGTGCTCGGCGCGGTCGGCGGCACGCCCTACTGGGTGGGCGTGGTGATCGCCGGCGTCGCCGCGGCGACCACGTTGTCGCTGGGCGGCATGCGCGCGGCGACCTACGTGCAGGCGTTCCAGTTCTTCCTGAAACTGGCGCTCTTCCTGATCCCCGCCGCCTGGCTGGTCTTCCAGGTCGGCCCGGACGTGCGGGCGCAGGCGGTGAACCCGCAGGAGTTCACCCACTTCACCCATGACACCACCATCGAATTCCGCGTCGGGGCCACTTTGGACTTCCGGGAGCCGACCGAGGTGCGCGCGCCGGACGGCACCACCGAGCTGATCCCCGTTGGCAGGCAGGAGATCCAGGCGGGCCGGACGATCGTGTTCCCGGCCGGCGCACCGGCGCCATCGGTGGACAACCACGCACCAGGTGGTCCGGGTTGGGATTTGCCCACATTGGACCTCCAGAACGCGGGCTATCCGGTGCTGAGCACCTGGGCGGTGCTGATCGCCACCATGCTCGGCACGATGGGCCTGCCACACGTGCTGATGCGCTTCCACACCAGCATCGACGGCCGCGCGGCCAGGAAAACCGCCGCGCTGACGGTGTTGCTGCTCAGCGCCTTCTACCTGTTCCCCGGCATCTACGGCGCGCTCGGCACGGTGCTGGTACCGCACCTCTACCTGTCCGACGCCACCGACACCGCGGTGGTCGCACTGCCGTCGGTGGTCGACCCCGGCCCGGCCGGATCGGTGTTCACCGTGCTGCTGACCGCCGGTGCGTTCGCCGCTTTCCTCGCCACCTCACTGGGTTTGCTGCTCGCGGTGGCCGGGGCGATCTCGCACGACCTGCTCGAAGGCGGCCTGCGGCAGATGCGGTTCACCGTGCTCGGCGCGGCCGCCGCGGTGGTGCTGCTGGCGCTGCCCGCGGTCCGCCTGGACGCGGGCGTCCTGGTCACCTGGGGCTTCACCGTGGCCGCGTCCACCTTCTGTCCCTTGCTGGTACTGGGAATCTGGTGGCCCCGGTTGACCACCGCCGGCGCGATCAGCGGGGTGGTGGTCGGCCTGACCGCTTCGGCAGGCGCGATCGCCACTACGCTTTTCGGCCCAGCTTTGACGGGCTGGCAGGCTATTCTGGTGGCGCAGCCCGCACCGTGGTCGGTGCCGCTCGCCTTCGCCACCATGGTCCTGGTGTCGTTGCGCGGCCGTCCGCCGGCCTGGTCACGTGACGCGATGCTGCGCCTCCACCTCGGTGAGGGACGCAGCCCGTACCTGAACCAGCGGCTGTTGCAAGGCCGTGATCCAGGCCACTCATCGCGGACCAACGGTCGTTCGTCAACCGTTCGTCGCATGGCCCGTCGATTCGTCCGCTGATCCTTACGCGCCGCGCGCCCGCCTCCCTAGTGTGTCGCCGCACACACCCCCCTCGACGTGGAGGTCGACGTGAGCATCTCTGAACCCGCCGTAGGGCCACCAGGCGAGGACGTGGACTGGAAAACGATCCAGTCCGGCCCGGAGTTCCAGCAACTGCGCCGGCGGTTGCGAACCTTCGTCTTCCCGATGACCGTGTTGTTCCTCGGCTGGTACCTGCTCTACGTGGTGCTGGCGGACTACGCGCACGGGTTCATGTCCACCAAGCTGGTCGGCAACATCAACGTCGGCCTGGTACTCGGCCTGCTCCAGTTCGTCTCGACCTTCGTGATCACGGGGTTGTATGTGCGCCACGCGAATCGCCATCTCGACCCCATCTCCGACAAGATCCGCGAAGACATCGAGGGGGACGGCAAATGAACCTCGCACAGGCTGTCCAGGGTTCGAACCCGATCCTGAACATCAGCATCTTCGGCGCGTTCGTCCTGGTGACGCTGGTGATCGTGTTCCGGGCGTCGCGGAACACGAAGACCGCGTCGGACTACTACGCCGCGGGTCGCGCGTTCTCCGGTCCGCAGAACGGCATCGCGATCGCCGGTGACTATCTGTCGGCGGCGTCGTTCCTCGGGATCGCGGGTGCGATCGCGGTCTACGGATACGACGGATTCCTTTACTCCATTGGATTCCTCGTCGCCTGGTTGGTGGCTTTGCTGCTGGTGGCGGAACTGCTGCGCAACACCGGCAAGTTCACCATGGGCGACGTGCTGGCGTTCCGGATGAAGCAGCGTCCGGTGCGTGCGGCCGCCGCGACTTCGACGCTGGCGGTGAGCTTTTTCTACCTGCTGGCGCAGATGGCGGGCGCGGGCATCCTGGTCTCGCTGCTGCTGGGCATCTCGTCCGGGGTCGGCCAGGCCGTGGTGATCTCCGTGGTCGGTGTCGTGATGATCATCTACGTGCTGGTCGGCGGCATGAAGGGCACCACCTGGGTGCAGATCATCAAGGCCGCGTTGCTGATCACCGGTGCGTTCGCGATGACCGTCTGGGTGCTCGCGCGCTACGGCTTCAACCTGTCGGAACTGCTCGGCAGCGCGGTCGACCGCGTCGGTTCGGCCGGTGAGGCCGTGCTGAACCCGGGCGCCAAGTACGGCGTCTCCGAGACCTCCAAGATCGACTTCCTGTCGCTGGGCATCGCGCTGGTGCTCGGCACCGCCGGTCTGCCGCACGTGCTGATGCGCTTCTACACCGTGCCCACGGCGAAGGACGCGCGGAAGTCGGTGGTGTGGGCGATCGGCCTGATCGGGCTGTTCTACCTGTTCACCCTGGTGCTCGGTTACGGCGCCGGTGCGATCGTGGGCAAGGACGCGATCAACAAGGCTCCAGGTAAGGAAAACTCGGCCGCACCGCTACTCGCGCAGGCTCTCGGCGGTCCGATCCTGCTGGGCTTCATCGCGGCGGTGGCGTTCGCGACGATCCTGGCGGTGGTTGCCGGGTTGACGATCACCGCGTCGGCGTCGTTCGCGCACGACGTGTACGCCAACGTGATCAAGAAGGGCAAGGTCTCCGACAGCAACGCCGAGGTCCGGGTCGCCCGGATCACCGCACTGGTGATCGGCGCGGTCGCGATTGTCGGCGGGATCTTGGCGAAGGACCAGAACGTCGCGTTTCTCGTCGCGCTGGCCTTCGCGGTGGCGGCATCGGCGAACCTGCCGACGATCTTGTATTCGCTGTTCTGGAAGCGGTTCAACACCTCCGGCGCGTTGTGGTCGATCTACGGCGGCCTCGGCGTCACCGTGGTGCTGATCATCTTCTCGCCCGCGGTGTCGGGCCTGTCCACCTCGATGATCAAGGGTGTGGACTTCCACTGGTTCCCGTTGCAGAACCCCGGTCTGGTGTCGATTCCGGTGTCGTTCTTCCTCGGCTGGCTCGGCACGGTCCTGTCGAAGGACCACAACGAAGAAAAGTACGCGGAGATGGAGGTCCGTTCCCTCACCGGAGCGGGCTCGGAGAAGGCCATTTCCCACTGAACCCCACCCCCGGGGTTGTGAGTGCGCAGGGTCGGTCAACGGCCCTGCGCACTCACGAATGCGGCGGGCGGCAGGCGGTCGTGCTCGGCGGACGGCCAATCGCGCGGATTCGGGCCCAGCTCACGCAGCGCGGCCAGCTGCTTGCGGCACCACGGTGAAATCGGCTGGCTGCCGTCCTCGATCTCCCCGACCACCTGGTCCCACTCGACCCAGCGGTAGGCGTCGACCTCGGCCGGGTCCGGCTCGGGCTCGCCGGTCACCTCGACCCGCCAGACCGGGCACTTCTCGTTCTCCACCACGCCGTCCATCTCCGCGCGGTACTGGAACTCCGGCAGCACCAGCTCGATACCGGTGCTGGTCAGACCGAGTTCCTGGGCCAGCCGCCGCACGATGCCGTCGCTCATGTCCTCACCCGGCGCGGGATGGCCGCAGCAGCTGTTCGTCCACACCCCGGGAAAGGTCCGCTTGCCCAGCGCCCGCCTGGTCAGCAGGAACTGGCCGCGCTCGTTGAAGGCGTAGGCGGAAAAAGCCAGGTGCAACGGGGTTTCGGCGTGGTGCACGCCGGCCTTGTCGGCGACGCCGATCGCGTGTCCCTGCTCGTCGAGGAGAACCACCTGCTCAGTCATGCGTTAGACACTAATCGGCGAACGGCGGCACGCACCAAGCTCGGAAAGCCGAATCACCCAGCGTCGCGATGGTGGTCACCTGGTAGTCCCAACGCCCGGTCACGCTGGGGTGGTCACAGCGCCGGGTCCAGGCCGAGCCGCGAGATCCACTGCGCCGAAGTGACCACCGCGGTGACGAAGTCGGCGACCCGCTCGTCGGTGAAGCGCGTGGTCGGCCCGCCGAGCGCCAGCGCGGCGATGATGCGGCCCTCGCGGTCGACCACCGGCGCGGCGATGCCGGAGGCGCCCAGTTCGCGCTCGCCGTGGCTGACCGCATGCCCGTCCACCGCCGCCAGGCCCGCCTGCTTGCGCAGTTCGTCGGCGAACTCCTTGCCGTGCGGGGAAAGCGCGGCCACGCGATCGACCACAGTGGACTCAGCGCCGATCAGCAGCACCTTGGCCGCCGCCCCCGCCCACAGCGGCAGTTCGTCGCCGACGCGGACCACGTGGCGGATGTGCTGCGGCCCTTCGTGCTGCGCGACGCAGACGCGGGCGGTGCTGCTGCGGACGTAGATGTTGACCGTCTCGCCGCACTGCGTGGCCAGCTCGCGCATCACCTGGCGGACCGGCTCGGACAGCTGCCAGGCGGCGTGCCCGAGCTTGGCCCACCGCAGCAGTCCCGGGCCGATGGTGACCTGGCCGTCCTCGCGCGTCCACAACAGGCCACGCTGCTCACAGGTGGTGACCAGGCGGATGACCGTTGTTTTGGCCAGCCCGCTCGCCTCGGTCAGCTCGCGAATGCTCCACATCCGGCGGTGCTCGGTGAACAGGCCGATCAGGTCGATCGCACGCAGCACACTGCGCACTCCGCCTTCGTCACCGTCCATGCCGCCTCCGCTCATCCATCACGCGGCGCGACCGTACCACCTGGTGGTCAGCGAGGCTCCAGTTCCACGATCACCCAGTTGCCGTCCTGCTTCTCGGCGGTGATCGACAGCTGGGACGCGGCGGCGCTGGTGGAGTTGTTGTCGGCCCTGGTGGCGGACTGGTCGAGGAACACCAGCAGCCGCGCGCGGTCGCCGGAGAGCGACTGCACCGCCGAGCTGACCACCCGCGTGGTGAGCACCAGCTTCTGCTGCGGCGCCAGCGCGCGCACCTGGCCGAAGAGCTGGTTGTAGGTCTCCAGGGCCTTCCCGCGCAACGCGGTGGCGGCGGCCTTCTCGGTCACCTCGGTCTTGTCGTAGGAGTAGGAGAAGATCCGGTTGAGCGAGGTGGTGACCGCCGAGTTCACCTCGGCCGTCGCGCCGGTGTCGACCAGTGCGGCGTTCGACGCCGAATCCGCCGTGCGCAACGACACCGCCTGCCAGGTGAACCAGCCACCGAGCAACGCCAGCACGATCGCCACCACGGTCAGGTAGACCGGCAGCCGCGATGGCGCCACCTCCGTGGCTTCGGCAGACTCACCGGTCGCCCCCGCCGCGGTCTCCTCGCTGGTCGCCTCTGCCGCCTCAGCGTCGGCCTCGGCGGTCTCGTCAGCGGTCCTCGTGGCCGCCTTGGCCTCGCCGGTGGTCCCGTCGCCAGCGTTGTCGGCGTCCGCGTCCGCGTCCGGCTCGGCTTCGGTGGTGGTCATCTCGCGTTCCTCCTCAGCCGGCACCGATGGGCACCTGGTCCATGGCGCTGACCTTCCAGCCGCTCTCGGTCCTGGTCAGCTGCGCGGAGAACCGGTTCCGCTTGGTCGAGGTCGCCGCGCCCTCCTTCGCCACGGTGATCTCCACCGACGCCAGCAGCCGCGCCGTGCCCGTGTGGTCGTCGAGCGAGTTCACCGCCGCGTCCAGCACCTTGCCGGTGGCCACGGTCCCGCCCTCGCGCAGCGACTTCTTCGTGGCGTCGTCGGTGCGCGCCAGTTCGTCGTGCAGCTTGCCGGTGGACACCTCCAGCCAGCGGGCGATGCCCTCGTCGACGCGGTGGTGGTCCAGGCTGTTCAACTCGGCGATCTGCTCGCGGCCCGCGGCGAGCGCGTCGTCGCGGGACTGGGCGTAGGACAGGTCGTCGTCCACCGCGGCGCTCACCCACAGATAGCCAGACGCCCCGGCGAACACGCCCGCGGCCACCAGCCCGCCGATCGCGAGCTTCAGTTTGGCAGCCACAGCAGTCCCTTCATGTCGGTGGAAACCTGCGGCAACGAGGGCAGGCCCAGCACGCCCGACCCCGGGATCGCGATCGGCGGCACCCCGCCCTTCGGCGCGTTCTGCGAACCGCGCACCGAACTCTCCGACCCCTTCGGCAGCGTGCAGGCGGCTTCGGTGTTCGTCGGCAGCGGGGCGAGTTCCAGCGGTGTCCGCCGCTGCGTGCTCTCGTAGCCCTGTGTGCACGGCGGCGGGTCGATGAACCTCGTCACGATCGACAGGTCGGCGCCCTGCAGATCGATCGAGGTCGAGGTCGCCGCCACCGCCTTGGGAATGGTGGCGAACAGGTCCTCCATGCCCGCGGTCCTGGTGGCGAACAGGTCCGTGGTGGTCAGCAGGTTCGCCAGCAGGATGGACAGCGACGGATCGGTGTCCTCCAGCAGCCCGCTGATCTGCGTGGCCGCCTGCGGCGCGGTGCTGATCAGCCCGCGCAGGTCACCGTCGGCGCTGGCCAGCTCGGCGGCGAACAGCTTGGCGTTGCCGGAGAACGACTTCCACGCGTCCGTCGAGTCGAGCTGCGTCTGGAGCACGGTGGTGCCGTCGGTGATCAGCGCCTGCGTCTGCGGCAGGTGCGCGGCGGCGGTGTTGGTGAACTCCGTCGAGGAATCCAGCAGCACCTGCAGGTCCGGCCCGGCGCCGTGGAAGGCGTCGTAGAACTCGTCGACCACCGTGCGCAGCGCGTCCGTTGGCACCGAGGCGTTGAGCGAACTGAGGTTGCCCAGCAGGTCCTGCACCGGCAGCGGCACCTTCGTCGACTCCATCGGGATCGACGACCCCTCCTCGAGGTACGGCCCGTCCCCGGTGCGCGGTTGCAGGTCGACGTACTGCTCGCCGACCGCCGACCGGTTGCTCACCACGGCCGCCGAGTTCACCGGGATCGGTGGCGCGGACCCGTCGATGCGCAGGTCGACCTCCATGCCCTCGTCGGTCAGCCGCAGTTCGCCGACCCGGCCGACGGCCACCCCGCGATAGGTCACCTCGCCGTTGGTGAACACCCCGCCGCCGTCGGCGAGCCGCAGCGACACCACGTACCCGCTGCCGCCGAAGAGCTGGCCCAGCCCGGCGTACTTGCCGCCGATGAAGGCGACCGCGGACAGCGCCACCACCACGAACGCCAGCACCTGCACCCGGACCCTGGTGGTCAGCATCAGTTGCCTCCGAGCGACTTGACGTCCCCGCTCGGGGGCAGCGGCAGCACCGGGCGGTCCGGCGGCAGTTCCACGCCTTCGCCGGGCGCCATCGTGACGAAGATGTTCATGTAGTCGCCCTTGACCGCTTCGAGCACCGGATCGGTGAACGGGAAGGTCGGCAGGATCTCCAGCGAGTTCGGCAGGTCCTGGCCGGCGTCGGCGAGCTGCTCCAGGATCGGCGCCAGCGCGCGCAGGTCGGCGACCATGTCCTCCTTGCTGCGGTTGATCGTGTCGATCGCCACGGTGGACAGCTCGTCGAGCGAGCGCAGCATGGTGACCAGCGACTTCCGCTGCTCGGCGAGGGTGGCCAGGCCCGGCGTCAGGTTCGACAGCGCGCCGTCGATCTGCTCGTCGCGGTCGGCCAGCGTGGCCGAGAGCTGGTTCAGCCCGTCCAGCGCGGCGGTGATGTCCCCGGAGTGCGCGTCCAGATTGGTCACCAGCTCGTCCACTGTGGACAGGAAGTTCCTGATCTCCGGCTCGTTGCCGTCGAGCACCTTGGTCAGTTCCTGGTTGATGGTCTGGAGCTGGCTGATCCCGCCACCGTTGAGCAGCAGGGACAGCGCGCCGAAGACCTCTTCGAACTCGGGGTTCCGGTTGGTCCGGTCGACCCCGATCACCGCGCCGTCGGCCAGTTGGCCCTCGGACTGCTCCGGCACCGCCAGCTCGACGAACTTCTCCCCGAGCAGGCTCGACTGGCGCAGCCGGGCCAGGCTGTTGCCGGGCAGGGTCACGTCACCGTTCACCGCGACCACCGCCTCGGCGGTCCAGCCGTCCTCACCGAGCCGGATCGTTTCCACCCGCCCGACCGGCACGTCGTTCACCTTCACCGCGGCCTGCGGCACCAGATCCAGCACGTCGGCGAACTGCACGGTGACCCGGTACGGGTGGTCACCCAGATCGGCGCCACCGGGCAGCGGCAGGTCGTAGACACCCTTGAAACCGTCACCCGAGCACGCCGTGGTGAGCAGGCAGGTCGCCAGGACGGCACCCAGCCATCGCCGCCTCATCCCGCACCTCCTGGCACGTAGACCGGACCGGACGGGGGCAGCGGCAGGCTCGGCGCCGCGTCCGGCATCGGCGCCCCGTCGGGCAGCGCCTCCATGCCCGGCGGCACCGGTACCTGGAACGTGGGCAGGAACTCGAGCAGGTTCGCCCGGCCCTGCAGCGTGCCCGTCTCCGGGTCGAAGGCGCCGAGCACGTTGCTCGCCGCCAGCGGCAGCGTGTCCAGCGTTTCGGCCAGCGACGCCCGCTGGTCCACCAGCACCTGCGTGGTCTGGCTCAGCTTGTCCACATTGGACTTGATGGCGGCGCGGTTGTCGCGGATGAAGGCCTGCACCTCACCGAGCGCCGAGCCCAGCGAGGTGAGCGCGCCGGAGAGTTCCTCGCGATCGGCCGATAGCGTCTGCCACACCTTGGCGAGCTGGTTGTTCACCGTCTCCACGTCGTTGTCGTTGGCCGCCAGCATGTCGGTGAACTTGCCCAGCTCGTCCAGCGTGCCGAACAGGTCGTCCTTCGAGTCGGACAGCGTGCGCGCCAGATCGGCGAAGTTGCGGATGTTCTCGTTGATCGCCTTGCCGTTGCCGTCCAGGTTCGCCGCTCCCGTTTCGAGCAGCTGCGACAACGCGCCGTCGGAGTTCGCGCCCTTCGGCCCGAGCGAGGTGGCCAGGTCGTTCAGGCTGGCGTACAGCTCGTCCAGCTCCACCGGGGTGCCGGTCCGCTCGACCCCGATCACCGTGCCGTCGGTCAGCCGCGGCTCGCCCCTGCGCGCCACCGCGGAGAACTGCACGTACCGGTCGGAGACCACGCTCGGCGCCACCACCAGCGCCTTGGTCGCCGCCGCCACCGGCGCCTGCCCGTCCACGCTGAGCGTGACCTCGACGTGCTCGCCGACCGGGGTCACCGTCTCCACCTGGCCGATCCGGACACCCAGCAGGCGCACGTCGGAGCCGGTGTAGACGCCGACCGCGCGCGGGAAGAGCGCGGTGATCCGCTTGCTGCCGTCCCCGGAGAAGATCCACCACAACCCGCCGGCCACCACCAGTGCGGCCACGATCAGCACGGTGGCGATCCTGGTGGCCCGCAGGCCGGCTCTCGTGCTGGTCATTTCCCGCCCCCGTCCACCGGCAGCGGCGGAATGCACGGGTCGCGGTTGTCCGGGACCAGCCCGCAGACGTAGTTGTCCACCCAGCGGCCGTTGCCCATGGTGTTGTTCACCATCCGGAAGTAGGGACCGGCGAGCTTCAGGCTGGCGTCGATGTTCTCGGTGTGCCGCTGCAGCACCCCGGTCACCTTGTCCAGCTTCTCCAGCACGCCCGACAGCTGCTGCTGGTTGTCCTTGACCAGCCCGGAGAGCTGCTTCCCGAGTTCCCGCGCGCCCACCAGCAGCTGGTGGATCGACTCGCGGCGGTTGTCGAGTTCGGCGAGCAGCAGGTTGCCGTCGTCGATCAGGGTCTGGAACTCCTCACCGGACTCGGCCAGCGAGTTCGCCACCGAACGCGCGTTGCGCAGCAGCTCGGCCAGTTCCTCGTCCCGCGACGACACCGTCTTCGACAGCGACGTGAGCCCGTCGAGCGCGGTCCGGACGTGGGCGGGGGAGTCCTTGAAGGTGTCCGACAGGGTGCGGAAGCTGGTCGCCAGCTGGTTCGTGTCGATCGCGTCGACGGTGTTCGCCAGCCCGTTGAACGCGTCGGTCACGTCGTACGGCGTCACCGTGCGGTCGCGGCCGATCGGCGTCTCCGGGTCCTGCTCGCCGTCGCCGATCGGGTAGAGCGAGAGGAACTTCCGGCCGAGCAGGGTCTTGATCTTGATCCCGGCCGAGGTCTGGTTGCCGATCCAGGTGTCCTCCACCCGGAAGCTGACCACCACGTGGTCCTCGGCCAGGCCCACGTCGGTGACCTCACCGACCTTGATGCCAGCCACCCGCACCTCGTCGTTCTCCTGCAGCCCGGCGGCCTCGCCGAACTCGGCCTGGTAGGTGGTGCCGCCGCCGACGATCGGCAGTTCCTCGTAGTAGAAGGTGGCCGCGGTGATCGCGGCGATCGCCAGCGAACCGGCGATGCCGATGGTGAACGGGTTGCGCTCGCGGAAGGAGGTCATGACTGGCACCTCGCTCCGCCCGGCTGGACGACGATCGGCTGTTCCGTGGTCAGCACCGCCTCGCAGAGGTAGAAGTTGAGCCACGAGCCGTAGGTGCCGATGCGGCCGACCGCGTCGAGCTTCTTCGGCAGCAGCTCGAAGAACTGGTCCAGGTCGTCCTCCTGCGCGGCGAGGTTTCCGGAGACGTTGCCGAGTTCGGCGATGGTCTCCTTCAGCGGCGGCCTGGCCACCTCGAACAGCCCGGCGGTGGCGTCGGACAGGTCCGCGACGCCCTGCACCGCCTCCCCGATCGCGGTCCGGTCCTCGGCCAGCCCGGAAACCAGCTGCTGCAGCGTGCCGACCACCTCGGAGAGCCGGTCGCCCTTGCTGTTGATCGTCTTGAGCACCGAGTTCAGGTTGGTGATCACCTGCCCGATCACCTGGTCGCGGCCCGCCAGCGTGGTGGTCAGCGCGCCGGTGTGCATGAGCAGGCTCTCCACCGTGCTGCCCTCGCCCTGGAGCACCTGCACGATCTCACCGGAAAGCTGGTTCACGTCGGTCGGCGACAGCGCCTGGAACAGCGGCTTGAACCCGTTGAACAGGTCGGTCAGGTCCAGCGCCGGGGTGGTGCGCTCCAGCGGGATCTCGTCACCGGGCACCATCGGCTCGGCACCGGGCAGCTTCCCGCGTTCGAGCGCGATGTAGCGCTGGCCGACCATGTTGCGGTACTTGATGGTGGCGCGCAGGTCCGACGGCAACCTGCGACCGCGGTCCACGGAGAACTTCACCTGCGCGATGTGCTGGTCGACCACCTTCAGTTCCTCGACCTGGCCCACCCGCACGCCGGAGATCCGGACGTCGTCGCCGGTGTTGAGCGCGGTCACGTCGGTGAACCGCGCGCTGTAGTGGTCGCCATCACCAACGCCGGTGTTGGCGATGGACAACGCGAGCAGGGTGGTGGCCAGCGTGGTCACCAGGATGAACAGCAGGCCCTTGACCAGCGGCGCGCCGAAGTTCCTCATCGGATGCTCACCTCCGTGCCCCGGTAGAGCGGGCCGACCAGCACGCTGCTCCACGGCGCCACCTCACCGGGCGCGACGCCGATCTCCGGTGCCACCAGCGTCGAGATCAGTTCCCGTTCCTGCGGCGAGTTCGGCAGGCCGAGCTCGCCGCTGCCACCGGGCAGCAGCGGGTGCGCCTGGCTGCCGGTCGGCGCCGCGGTGGTCCCGGCCGTCGGCGCCACCCCGCTCGGGTAGCACTTCGGGCCGCCGCCGGCGGTGTAGGCGGGATCGTCGGCGCCCGGCAGGTACGGGCCGCGGTGGCCGGTGACCGTCGCGTTCACGTGCAGGCCGGGCTGGTCCGTCCCGGCACCGAGCGCCTTGTCCATGGCCGGCTTGAGGTCGGTCATCGCCTTGAGCGTGCACGGGAAGCTGGGGGAGTACTTCGCGGCGAGTTCGAGCGACTCGCGGCTGTCGACGGCGAGCCGGATGATGTTTTCCTTGTTGTTCCGCAGGAACGTGGTCACGTCCTGCGAGGAGTCGGTGACCTGGCCGTAGAGCGAGCCGAGGTCCTGCTTCTTCTCCGCGACCGTCTGCAGGGTCACCGCGCTGTCGGTGAGCGAGTCGAGCAGGTCGGGCGCGATGTCGCCGTAGAGCTGGCTGACCCCGGCCAGGTCGCGGATGTTCTCGTTCAGCTCCGGCAGGCTCGGGTTGAACCGCTCCAGGTAGTCGGCCGCGGTGACCAGCGTGTCGCCGAGCTGCTCACCGCGGTCGCGCAGCGCGGTGGACACCGCGGTCAGCGTGGTGGACAGCTTCTGCGGCTGCACCGCCTTGAGCACCGGCAGCAGGTCGTCGTAGACCTTCTCCAGTTCGATCGCGTTCGCCGAGCGGTCCTGGCTGATCACGTCGCCGTCGGTGAGCTGCGGCCCGCGCGGTTCGGGAATGGACAGCTGCACGTACCGCTCGCCGAACAGGGTCTTCGGGATGAGCAGCGCGGAGACGTTCTTCGGCAGCTTCGCCGACTTGTCCGGGTCCAGTGCGAGCGTTATCTCCGCTCCGCTCGCACTGGACCGGATCTCACGCACCTCGCCGACGACCACCCCGCGCGCCTTGACCTCCGAGGCGACGTGGAGCTGGTTGCCCACCCGGTCGGTCTTCAGGGTGACCGACACCGAGGACACGAACTCCTTGCGGTAGATGGCGATCGACAGCGAGACGAACGCGAGCATGGCGGCCAGGAAAAAGACCCCGGCCGTGCGCCGGACGTACTTCTGCCTGCGTTCCTTCCTCATCCGGCCACCTTCACCGTCGTGGTGGCGCCCCAGATGGCGAGGCTGAGGAAGAAGTCGAGCAGGCTCACCGCGACGATCGCGGTGCGCACCCCGCGGCCGACGGCCACGCCGACCCCGGCCGGGCCGCCGCTGGCGCGGTAGCCGTAGTAGCAGTGCGAGAGCACCACGATGACGCTGAACACCAGCACCTTGAGGAACGACCAGAGCACGTCGATCGGGGGTAGGAAGAGCTGGAAGTAGTGGTCGTAGGTGCCCGCCGACTGCCCGAAGAACCAGATCGTCACCTGCCGCGAGGCCACGTACGAGGTGAGCAGGCCGATCGCGTAGAGCGGGATGATCGCCAGGAAACCGGCGACGATCCGGGTGGCCACCAGGTACGGGATGCTCGGCACGCCCATCACCTCGAGCGCGTCGATCTCCTCGGAGATCCGCATCGCGCCGAGCTGCGCGGTGAACCCGCAGCCGACCGTCGCCGAGAGCGCGATGCCCGCCACCAGCGGCGCGATCTCGCGGGTGTTGAAGTAGGCGGAGATGAACCCGGCGAAGGCGGAGGTGCCCACCTGGTTGAGCGCGGAGTAGCCCTGGATGCCGACCACCGCGCCGGTGAACACGGTCATCCCCACCATCACGCCGATGGTGCCCCCGATCACCGCCAGCGCCCCGCTGCCGAAGCTGACCTCGGCGAGCAGGCGGATGATCTCCTTGCCGTAGCGGAAGATCGCCCGCGGGGTCCAGGCCAGCGCCTTGAGGTAGAAGAGCACCTGGTCGCCCAGGGTGTCCAGGAAGCCGAAGCGGCGGTCGATCGCGCGCCCGGCGCGCCGGACCCGGTTGTCCGGCGGGAACGTCGTCTCGGTCACCAGGTCACATCCCCTTCGGCGGCACCAGCTGCAGGTACAGCGAGCTGAGCACCAGGTTCATCAGGAACAGCAGCAGGAAGGTGATGACCACCGACTGGTTCACCGCGTCGCCGACGCCCTTCGGCCCGGCCTTGGGGTTGAGCCCGCGGTAGGCGGCCACGATGCCGGCCACGAACCCGAACAGCAGTGCCTTGATCTCGCTGATCCACAGGTCGGGGAGCTGGGCGAGGGCGGAGAAGCTGGCCAGGTAGGCACCGGGCGTGCCGTCCTGCATGAGCACGTTGAACACGTAACCGCCGAGCACGCCGACCACGCTGACCAGGCCGTTGAGGAACACCGCCACCGCCATCGCGGCGAGCACGCGGGGCACGATCAGCCGCTGCACCGGGGAGACGCCGAGCACCTCCATCGCGTCGATCTCCTCGCGGATGGTGCGCGAGCCCAGGTCGGCGCACATGGCCGAACCACCGGCGCCGGCGATCAGCAGTGCGGTGACCACCGGGCTGGCCTGCTGGATGATCGCCAGCACGCTGGCCGCGCCGGTGAACGACGACGCGCCGATCTGCGTGGTCAGCGAGCCGAGGTGCAGGGCGATGACCGCGCCGAACGGGATGGAGACCAGCGCGGTGGGCAGGATGGAGACGCTGGCGATGAACCAGAACTGCTGCACCAGCTCGCGGAACTGGAACGGCCGCCGGAAGATGCTGCGGGCCACGTCCAGGCCGAGTGCGTACAGCCTGCCGGTCTCGCGCACCGCGCCCGCGCCGGGAAACGAGCGGGTCTTCGTGCTCATTCCGGCACCTTTCGGCTGCTGTGACCAGGGTTACTGACCAGTACGCTAACTACGGGCCCGGCGGTCGACAAGCGATCCGCAAGATCGGCTCATTACGGTCCTGACAAGGCGTTTTTCCTTGTGCCCCAGTGATAAATCCGTGTCGGCGGAGTTGTCCGAAAGTGAGCAAGTCCCGGCTCGGGGTGGCAAACGGAGCAGTGCGGGGGCATCCTGGAGGGGCCGCCCAAGGGCGCGCTCGGGTGTTCCCGGGCGTTCTCGGGTGGGGCTCCGGGTGTCTCCCGGGGGTCTCGGCGGCCGGTGTGCCCTGCCCGCACCGCCTCCCAACTGGGAAGATCGCCTTAAGGGACCCCCCTTTTCGGGGCCTGTTCGGCGGCATGTAATGTTCTCTTCGTCGCCAGGGAGACCGGGCGGACAGCGAGAAACAAAACTTCGTGTGTTGCTTGAGAACTCAACAGTGTGCTAGTGAACTAAGCCAGTAGAGCTTATATGAAACCCCCTCGTCGGGGTTTCCTTTGAGAATGCTAGAAATAGTCTAGATCAAATTCATTGTTGGAGAGTTTGATCCTGGCTCAGGACGAACGCTGGCGGCGTGCTTAACACATGCAAGTCGAACGATGAAGCCCTTCGGGGTGGATTAGTGGCGAACGGGTGAGTAACACGTGGGCAATCTGCCCTGTACTTTGGGATAAGCCCTGGAAACGGGGTCTAATACCGGATAGGACTGCGCATCGCATGGTGTGTGGTGGAAAGCTCCGGCGGTACAGGATGAGCCCGCGGCCTATCAGCTTGTTGGTGGGGTGATGGCCTACCAAGGCGACGACGGGTAGCCGGCCTGAGAGGGCGACCGGCCACACTGGGACTGAGACACGGCCCAGACTCCTACGGGAGGCAGCAGTGGGGAATATTGCACAATGGGCGCAAGCCTGATGCAGCGACGCCGCGTGAGGGATGACGGCCTTCGGGTTGTAAACCTCTTTCGACAGGGACGAAGGGTGACTGACGGTACCTGTAGAAGAAGCACCGGCTAACTACGTGCCAGCAGCCGCGGTAATACGTAGGGTGCGAGCGTTGTCCGGAATTATTGGGCGTAAAGAGCTCGTAGGCGGTTTGTCGCGTCGGCCGTGAAAACTGGAGGCTTAACCTTCAGCTTGCGGTCGATACGGGCAGACTTGAGTTCGGTAGGGGAGACTGGAATTCCTGGTGTAGCGGTGAAATGCGCAGATATCAGGAGGAACACCGGTGGCGAAGGCGGGTCTCTGGGCCGATACTGACGCTGAGGAGCGAAAGCGTGGGGAGCGAACAGGATTAGATACCCTGGTAGTCCACGCTGTAAACGTTGGGCGCTAGGTGTGGGCGACATCCACGTTGTCCGTGCCGTAGCTAACGCATTAAGCGCCCCGCCTGGGGAGTACGGCCGCAAGGCTAAAACTCAAAGGAATTGACGGGGGCCCGCACAAGCGGCGGAGCATGTGGATTAATTCGATGCAACGCGAAGAACCTTACCTGGGCTTGACATGCGCCAGACATCCCTAGAGATAGGGCTTCCCTTGTGGTTGGTGTACAGGTGGTGCATGGCTGTCGTCAGCTCGTGTCGTGAGATGTTGGGTTAAGTCCCGCAACGAGCGCAACCCTTATCCTATGTTGCCAGCGGTTCGGCCGGGGACTCGTGGGAGACTGCCGGGGTCAACTCGGAGGAAGGTGGGGATGACGTCAAGTCATCATGCCCCTTATGTCCAGGGCTTCACACATGCTACAATGGCTGGTACAGAGGGCTGCGATACCGTGAGGTGGAGCGAATCCCTTAAAGCCGGTCTCAGTTCGGATCGCAGTCTGCAACTCGACTGCGTGAAGTCGGAGTCGCTAGTAATCGCAGATCAGCAACGCTGCGGTGAATACGTTCCCGGGCCTTGTACACACCGCCCGTCACGTCATGAAAGTCGGTAACACCCGAAGCCCATGGCCCAACCCTTCGGGGAGGGAGTGGTCGAAGGTGGGACTGGCGATTGGGACGAAGTCGTAACAAGGTAGCCGTACCGGAAGGTGCGGCTGGATCACCTCCTTTCTAAGGAGCAACACATCCCAGCCTGCGGGTTGGGAGTGGCCACAGCCTAGATGCCGAATGTGTGTCTGTTGTGGTTGCTCAAGGAATTGTGGAACTACTGGTTTATGTCGGTGCCGGCTTCTTGCTGGCTGCATGAGTACTGCTGCTTGCGGCGTGGAAAGTGTGGTTGGGGTGGTTGGTTTCGGTGTTCATTGGCACGCTGTTGGGTCCTGAGGCAGCACGCTGGTGTTGTTTCTGGTGTGGTGTTTGAGAACTGTAGAGTGGATGCGAGCATCTTTGTGGTCAAGTTGTTAAGAGCACATGGTGGATGTCTAGGCATCAGGAGCCGATGAAGGACGTGGGAGGCTGCGATAAGCCTCGGGGAGCTGTCAACCGAGCTGAGATCCGAGGGTGTCCGAATGGGGAAACCCAGCACCAGTGATGTGGTGTTACCCGCACCTGAATATATAGGGTGTGTGGAGGGAACGCGGGGAAGTGAAACATCTCAGTACCCGTAGGAAGAGAAAACAACCGTGATTCCGTGAGTAGTGGCGAGCGAAAGCGGATGAGGCTAAACCGTGCGCATGTCAAGCTGTCAGGCGTTGTGTGTGCGGTGTTGTGGGACCCAGCGTGGGAGATCTGACAGTCTCCCGGATGCGCGCTATGGTTAGTGGAATCACCTGGGATGGTGGACCGGAGTGGGTGAGAGTCCCGTACGCGAAAACTGTGGTTGCGTGTTTGTTTGGTGTTCCCGAGTAGCAGCGAGCTCGTGGAATTTGCTGTGAATCTGCCGGGACCACCCGGTAAGCCTAAATACTTCCTGATGACCGATAGCGGACTAGTACCGTGAGGGAAAGATGAAAAGTACCCCGGGAGGGGAGTGAAAGAGTACCTGAAACCGTGTGCTTACAAGCCGTCAGAGCCTACTTGTTGGGTGATGGCGTGCCTTTTGAAGAATGAGCCTGCGAGTTAGTGCTGCGTGGCGAGGTTAACCCGTGTGGGGTAGCCGTAGCGAAAGCGAGTCTGAATAGGGCGTGTGAGTCGCGTGGTCTAGACCCGAAGCGGAGTGATCTACCCATGGCCAGGGTGAAGCGCCGGTAAGACGGTGTGGAGGCCCGAACCCACTTAGGTTGAAAACTGAGGGGATGAGCTGTGGGTAGGGGTGAAAGGCCAATCAAACTCCGTGATAGCTGGTTCTCCCCGAAATGCATTTAGGTGCAGCGTCGTATGTTTCCCATCCGGGGTAGAGCTACTGGATGGCCTAGGGGCCTTACCGGGTTACCGAAGTCAACCAAACTCCGAATACGGGTGGGTGAGAGTGCGGCAGTGAGACGGCGGGGGATAAGCTTCGTCGTCGAGAGGGAAACAGCCCAGAACACCAGCTAAGGCCCCTAAGTGTGTGCTCAGTGGGAAAGGATGTGGGATTGCCCAGACAACCAGGAGGTTGGCTTAGAAGCAGCCACCCTTGAAAGAGTGCGTAATAGCTCACTGGTCAAGTGGTCCTGCGCCGACAATGTAGCGGGGCTTAAGCACACCGCCGAAGCTGTGTCATTCATGCGATACATCGGCTTGAGCCTTCGGGTTCTTGTCTAGTGGTATGGATGGGTAGGGGAGCGTCCTGCATCCAGGGAAGCCGCGGTGTGAACCAGCGGTGGAGGGTGTGGGAGTGAGAATGCAGGCATGAGTAGCGAATGCAGAGTGAGAAACTCTGCCGCCGGATGACCAAGGGTTCCTGGGCCAGGCTAATCCGCCCAGGGTAAGTCGGGACCTAAGGCGAGGCCGACAGGCGTAGTCGATGGACAACGGGTTGATATTCCCGTACCCGAGCACGTGCGTCCCTGATGAGGCAGTTGATACTAACCACCCAAAGCGCAGGCTGGAGTCTTCGGACAAAGGTCTGTTGTGGAGCGTGGGGCCTGATTCTGTAGTAGTCAAGTGATGGGGTGACGCAGGAAGGTAGCTCCGCCAGTGAATGGTAGTACTGGTGTAAGCGTGTAGCCCGAAGTGTAGGTAAATCCGCACTTCATGAGGGTGAGACGTGATGCGTAGCCGATTGAGGTGAAGTAGAGTGATCCTATGCTGCCGAGAAAAGCCTCTAGCGAGTGCGTGCACGGCCCGTACCCCAAACCAACACAGGTGGTCAGGTAGAGAATACTAAGGCGATCGGGTGAACTGTGGTTAAGGAACTCGGCAAAATGCCCCCGTAACTTCGGGAGAAGGGGGGCCAAACATCCTGAAGTCCCTTGCGGGCTAGGGGTGGGTGGCCGCAGAGACCAGCGGAAAGCGACTGTTTACTAAAAACACAGGTCCGTGCGAAGAAGTAATTCGATGTATACGGACTGACGCCTGCCCGGTGCTGGAACGTTAAGAGGACCGGTTAACTCCTTTCGGGGGGTGAAGCTGAGAATTTAAGCGCCAGTAAACGGCGGTGGTAACTATAACCATCCTAAGGTAGCGAAATTCCTTGTCGGGTAAGTTCCGACCTGCACGAATGGCGTAACGACTTTCCGGCTGTCTCAACCACAGGCCCGGCGAAATTGCATTACGAGTAAAGATGCTCGTTACGCGCGGCAGGACGGAAAGACCCCGGGACCTTTACTATAGTTTGGTATTGGTTTTCGGTTCGGTTTGTGTAGGATAGGTGGGAGACTGTGAAGCGCTCACGCTAGTGGGTGTGGAGTCGTTGTTGAAATACCACTCTGGCCGGATTGGGAATCTGAACCTACGCCCATGATCTGGGTGAGGGACAGTGCCTGATGGGTAGTTTAACTGGGGCGGTTGCCTCCCAAAGAGTAACGGAGGCGCCCAAAGGTTCCCTCAGCCTGGTTGGCAATCAGGTGTTGAGTGTAAGTGCACAAGGGAGCTTGACTGTGAGACTGACAGGTCGAGCAGGGACGAAAGTCGGGACTAGTGATCCGGCACCACCTGGTGGAAGGGGTGTCGCTCAACGGATAAAAGGTACCCCGGGGATAACAGGCTGATCTTGCCCAAGAGTCCATATCGACGGCATGGTTTGGCACCTCGATGTCGGCTCGTCGCATCCTGGGGCCGGAGTAGGTCCCAAGGGTTGGGCTGTTCGCCCATTAAAGCGGCACGCGAGCTGGGTTTAGAACGTCGTGAGACAGTTCGGTCCCTATCCGCCGCGCGCGTAGGATACTTGCGGAAGGCTGTCCCTAGTACGAGAGGACCGGGACGGACGAACCTCTGGTATGCCAGTTGTCACGCCAGTGGCATGGCTGGTTAGCTACGTTCGGAAGGGATAACCGCTGAAGGCATCTAAGCGGGAAGCCTGTTCCTAGATGAGGTATCCCACCCCTTTGTGGGTTAAGGCCCCCAAGAGACGATTGGGTTGATAGGCCAGAAATGGAAGCGCAGTAATGTGTGGAGTTGACTGGTACTAATAGGCCGAGGACTTGCCTACAAAGACGCTTCGCATCCACTCTACGGCTCTGAAACACCACACCAGAGCTGATGTAATGCCAGCATGGTGTTTCGTAGTGTTTCGGTGGTTATAGCGGTGGGGAAACGCCCGGTCCCATTCCGAACCCGGAAGCTAAGCCTGCCAGCGCCGATGGTACTGCACTCGAAGGGGTGTGGGAGAGTAGGACGCCGCCGAACTTAACTTAGTGATAGACAGAGCGTGGCTCTGGACCTGATGAGGGTCCGGAGCCACGCTCTTTTTTCATGCCCAAGAAACGGGTGATGGCCCCGGGCCGCGCCCTTGTGGCCTGCCCCGGGCCACCTTCGTCCGTATGCCCGGGGGGGGCAGAGGGCGGTTCGGGCACGCTTCTTTGGGCCGCCTGGTCTGGTGCTGATCTGAGGTCGCTCTTCCTGGCTACCCGGAGGCTGGGTGCCCGACACGGTCAGCCCCGCCGGCGGGCGGCGGTGTGGCTCCGGCGTCATCGGCGAGGTGCCCGCGGTGCCCTGGCGACGTCGGTGGATGGCGCACGATCGGCACGCGCGTGGCGGCGGGTTGAACCGCCGTGACAATTTCGGGGGACGCATTTGTCTGAATATGAGCAAAGAATGGGCTTCGCAATTTTGGTGGGTTGTATCACGCGCCTCGGCAGAACTAGCATACTCGTCAGTAAGTTGCACTTCCGCCGACCCCCGAACAGAGGAATTGCGATGTCCAGAATGTTCTCCAGGTTGCGCAGACCCGCCGCGGTCATGGCGATGGCGGCCGCTGTTTTCAGTGCCGGGGTGCTGGCCGCGGCCCCCGCGTCGGCGGCCACGCTCAAGGTCCGGTACCCGGTCACCGGCGAGTCGGTGGTGAAGAAGACCGGCAGCCCGCTCGCGCTCGGCCCCGGCACCCTGGACACCACCGTCACCACCAAGCCCGGCGGCGGCGACATCTCCGGCGTGCTCAGCATCCCCCCGGCCAAGGCCTCCTTCCAGGTCTTCGGCTTCATCCCGGTCAAGGCCACCGTCACCGTCATCCCGACCGGCCCGGTCACCGGCGAGATCAAGCAGGGCGTGATCACCACTCACGCCGACGCCTACATCCAGCTCAGCGACATCTGGGTGGCCGGCATTTTCTACACCCCGGTCGGAAACGAGTGCAAGACGCAGAACCCGGTCGGCATGGACCTCAAGTCCGAGGGTGACTTCACCATTTTCAACGGCGGCACCGTCTCCGGCAGCTACACCATTCCCGAATTCAAGAACTGCACCATTTTCGCCCCGTTGCTCAGCTCGCTGGTCTCCGGGCCGGACAACACGATCAAGCTGCTCCTCGGCAAGGCCTCGTCACTGCCGTAACCAACCACGCAAAAGGCCCGCCGTCCCGTGAGGGAGGGCGGGCCTTTCCGCGTTCCGCGCTACTTGCCGACCGTCTTGAGCACCAGGGTGACCTGGTTGCCCGGCCCCGAGACGAGGCCGGTGAGGATCGGCGATATGTCCTCCTCCACCCCGCAGCCGCTGAACGGCGGGATGGTGAACGACCGCTGCGACTCCAGCGGCGCGTCCGGATGGGTGCCGATGGTGCCACCGCTGGTCACCAGGTACTGCCCCCACAGGTCCAGCGAGATCTTGCCGCTGCGGCAGTCCGGGCCCACGTCGTACGGCACCCCGTTGATCTCCACGTCGCTGATCCGCAGGTACACCTCGGTGTGCGCGAACAGCATGCTGTCCGGCTTCGGATAGGTGCCCTCGGTGAAGGTGAGCTTCCCGTTCGGGTCGTTCGCGGGCAGGAACTCCGCCAGCCCGGTCACCGGCAGGAAGTCGAAGGCGTAGAACGGGGTCTTCGCCTTCGGCAGCGCCACGTCACCGCGGATGCCCGCCGGATTGATGTACGACCCGCCGTTGGCCAGCAGGCCCGGGCCGAGCACCACCTTCGCCCCGGTTTTCTTCACCGTGGACTCGCCGTTGATGTACTGCGCGGTGAGCGGGAAGATCGGCGGCGCGGCGGCCAGAGCGCCGGGACCGGCTTCGGCCGCCTGCGCACCGGGGGCGACGGGGAGACCCGGCACGACGCCGTCCGGTCCGGGCATGCCGGGCAGGGGAGCGGTTCCCGGCGGCGGCACGGGTTCACCGGGCAGCAGGATCGCCACCGAACCCAGCAGCGGGTCCTGTTCCGGCGCCGGCTCGCAGACCGATTCGACGAGGACCTCGGTGCCCATGGTGCCCTCGGCCGGCTGGGTGGTCAGCACGATCGACGGCGGGCCGACGGAAACGGTCAGCGACCCCGCCGCGCTGGTCTGCCACACCGGGATCGTGCCCGCGGACTTCACCGTCAAAGCGCCGGTCGGGGGCACCGGCGTCGACGGCACCGGCAACTCCGCGGAAACCGTCTCCGGCTTCGAGTCCTGCACGCCGAGCAGATTCGTGGTGACCGTGCCTTCGATCGAGGCGGGCGCGCCGAGCGCGGGCCACAGCGTTTCCGGCAGGACCAGTTCCGCGTCGAGCGGGCCCGCGGCGACCGGTTCCCCGACGAGCACCGAGCTGGGCAGGGTGGTGTCGATGGTGAGGCCGACCGCCTGCGGTTCGCTGGTGCCGAACGTGCAGTCGTAGGTCAGCGCCAGCGACACCGGGGTGCTCTCGGCCGGTGCTTCGGGTGCTTCCGGGGCGGCGGAACCCGCTCCGGTCAGCCCACTGGTCAGTCCGGCGGCGAGCAGCGCGACGGCCGCCGTGGTGCCGAGCTTGTCCCGGAGTTGTTTCTGTGCCATCCGCGTTCCTCCGCCAGAGCCAGAAATGCCGGAAACTCCGGCCACGCGTCGGGGGCGTGGCCGGAGCGCCGGGGAAATCTACTACCGCCGGTCAGCCGATGGTCAGCGACGGCGAGAAGGCCGGCGTCTGGCCGTCGTTGAGCGTGCAGTCGAAGGCTTCCGGACCCTGCCATTCGGGGGTGGCGTTGGTGTAGTGGAAGTCCAGCGACGCCGAGAAGGTTTCGCCGAGCGACGCGGTGAGCGTCTGGCCCGTCGCACCCGCGGTGATGGCGGGCACGACCGTGCTCGAGGTCTGGGCCGCGTTGACCGGGAAGGGCGCGTTCGGGTCGGCGACGAACTGCTCCGCCACCCCGAGGTCGGTCACGTTCACCGTGGCCGGGCTCCCACCCGAGACGGCGACGCTGGCGTCGGCGGTGCCGCGGACGCCGTCGATGCCACCGAGGAAGTACAGGGCGCTGACCACGTCGGCGGGCACGGTGGCCACGGCCGTCACGGTGTGGGCCTGGAAGGTGCCGCCGCCGCTGACCGCGTCCGGACCCTGGAAGGTGGCCGTGACGTCGAGGAGGTTCTCACCGATCAGCGGGTAGTTGCAGGTGTAGGTCAGCGTGGTGGTGGTGCTGTACGCCTGGTCCGCGGCCAGCGCGGTGCCGGCACCGGCCATGGTCAGGCCGAGTACCATGCTCGTGGTCGCCATCCCGGCGAAGAGTCTGCCGAATCGTCGTGACATTAGCGATAATCTCCTCAATCGTTCTGCTGGTCCGCATAAAACGGGCACGGCGGCTGCTCGCCGAATCTTCGGCGGCCGAGTAAAGTGGAGATCGATCCCGGGGTAGAGCTGATACCGGACGGCAGAGTCCCCCTTTTTACACCGTCCGTTCTCGGGTTACCCGCTAGTAGATTACGAGCGCGTGTCCTGGCGAATCAAGAGGCGGCAAGGAATCCAGGGCAAACTCGGCTCCTGTATCGGTGAATTTGTCACCCCGGCCCGATCGGCAATCCCGGCTTTGTCACCAGCGTATGAAAAATGGCCTCCGCGACCGCGACTGTCCGTGTTCGGCTTCGTCCTGCCGTAAAGTCCAGGTGTCTTCTACCCATGCCGCGTTCGGCCGAATGGCCGTAGGTGATGCTCCGGAGGAACAATGCGGAAATCGGCTTCGCTCGTGGTGGGCGCGCTGGGAGCGGGACTGCTGCTGGCCGGTGCGCTGACCGCGGTGTCGGTGGAGCCGGGGCCCGTCGTGCCGCCGCCCGCCGCCCCTTCCTCCGCTGCCGAAGCCGCGGCCGCACCGCCGGTGGAGACCGCCGCGGCCGCGGACGGAACGGGCGGCGTCATCGCGTGGGGCAACGGGATCTGGCAGCAGCGGCCGGTGCCCGCCGGGCTGACCGCCGGAGTGGCCGAGGTACGCGTCGGCGGGGTGCACGCGCTCGCGCGCAAGGCGGACGGCACTGTCGTCGCCTGGGGCAACAACACCTACGGGCAGACCGTCGTACCGGCCGCGGCGCAGGGCGCCACCGCGCTCGCCGCCGGCTGGGGGCACAGCCTCGCGCTCAAGAACGGCGGTGTCGTCGCCTGGGGCAACGACTGGTTCGGACAGCTGAAGATCCCCGACGCGGCCAAGGCCGGGGTCACCGCCATCTCCGCCTTCGGTTTCCACAGCCTCGCGCTGAAGCAGGGCGGGCAGGTGGTCAGCTGGGGCCTGCGCGACGACGTGCCACCCGAGGCGCAGTCCGGGGTGAGCGCGATCGCCGTCGGCGGCGACCACAACCTCGTGCTGAAGAACGGCGGTGTCATCGCCTGGGGCGGCAACGAATGGGGACAGCTCGACGTGCCCGCCGCGGCGAAGTCCGGGGTCACCGCGATCTCCGCCGGCTGGGAGCACAGCCTCGCGCTCAAGTCCGACGGCACGGTGATCGCCTGGGGCAACAACGAGTACAAGCAGACCGACGTGCCCGCCACCGCGGTCGGGGTGAAGGCGATCGCGGCGGGCTGGACGCACAGCGTCGCGCTGCTGTCCACCGGCAAGGTGATCGCCTGGGGCTGGAGCAACAGCAGCGCGACCGCGGTGCCCGCGACGGCGGGATCGGGCGTGTTCGCGATCGCCGCCGCCGACCGGTTCAGCCTCGCACTGAAGTGACCAGCTCGTAGGAGCGCTTCCGATCCTCGTCGCCGTGGACCATGGTGGTGATCATCAGCTCGTCGGCGTCGGTGTCCTCGAGCAGCGCTTCGAGGCCCTTGCGCACGGTTTCCGGCGAGCCGAGCACGGTGGTGGAGAGCCGCTCGTCGACGAACATGGTGTCGACGTCGCTGTACGGGTACGCGGCGGCTTCCTCCGGCGTCGGCAGCGGGATCGGCTTGCCGCGGCGCAGGCTGAGGAAGGTCAGCGCGCTCGGACCGGCCAGGTAGCGCGCGTGCTCGTCGGTGTCCGCGGCGAGCACGGACACGCCGAGCATCACGTACGGCTCGTCGAGCACCTCGGACGGCTGGAACGACTCGCGGTAGAGGCGCACCGCCGGGATGGTGTTCTGCGCGCTGAAGTGGTGCGCGAAGCTGAACGGCAGGCCGAGCGCGCCGGCGAGCTGGGCGCTGAACCCGCTCGACCCGAGCAGCCACACCGGCACCTGGTATCCCTCGGCGGGGAACGCGCGGACCGCCCGCCCCTCGCCCGGCTCGAAGTAACTGCGCAGTTCCTGGAGCTTCTGCGGGAAGTCGTCGGCGGACAGTCCGGCGGCGCCGCGCAGGGCGAGCGCGGTGCGCTGGTCGGTGCCCGGCGCGCGGCCGATGCCCAGGTCGATGCGGCCCGGGTGGAAGGCCTCGAGCATGCCGAACTGCTCCGCGATCACCAGCGGCGCGTGGTTGGGCAGCATGATGCCGCCGGAGCCGACGCGGATGCGCTCGGTGGCGGTGGCGATGTGGCTCATCAGCACCGAGGTGGCGGAGCTGGCGATGCCCGGCATGTTGTGGTGCTCGGCCACCCAGTAGCGGTGGTAACCGAGGCGCTCGGTGAACTTGGCCAGCTCGACGCTGCTCTCCAGCGCGGCCCGCGCGTCCGACCCGCTGACGATCGGCGCCAGGTCGAGCACGGACAGGGGCACTTCAGACAGTGAACTCACGCCTGGAGTGAACGCGCGCGGGCCGCGAAAACTTCCCTACGGAAGCCAGGAGGGATCGGAAGCCAGCACGGTCAGCTGCTGCGTCGCGCGGGTCAGCGCGACGTAGAGCACGCGGCGTCCGGTCGACGACTCGGTGATCAGCTCGGCCGGTTCCACCAGCACCACCGCGTCGTACTCCAGGCCCTTCGAGTCCAGGCTGCCGACCACCTTGAGCCGTTCGTCGGCCTGCCCGGCCAGCCAGCGCTCGACCTCGGGCACCCGGTCCATGGCACAGATCACGCCGACCGTGCCCTCGACCGCGCCCATCAGCTCCTTGGCCGCCGCCTGCACCGAGCTTTCCCACGCGGCCGGGTCGACCGGGCGGACCTCGGGCTCCAGCCCGGTGGTGCGCACCGCCTTCGGCAGCTCGTCGGCCTCGGCCTGGCCCGCGACCACCTTGGCCGCCAGGTCGAAGATCTCCGCCGAGTTCCGGTAGTTGGTGCGCAGCGTGTACCGCCGGTGCGCGGTGCCGCGGCCGAACGCCTGCTCCCTGGCCTGCGCGGCCTCGGGCGGATCCGGCCACGAACTCTGCACCGGGTCGCCGACCACGGTCCAGCTGGCGTACTTCCCGCGCCGCCCGACCATCCGCCACTGCATCGGCGAGAGGTCCTGCGACTCGTCGACCACGATGTGCGAGTACTCGTCGTAGTGCTCCGGCCGCTGCGGGCCGGTGCCGGTGGAACCACGCGCGACCGGGGCGGCGTCCAGCTCGATCGACTGGGCGCGGCGACGGCGCTTCGGCGGCGGGCCGATCAGCACGCGCAGCTCGTCGAGCAGCGCGATGTCGGCCACCGACCAGCCGGTGCTCTCGTCGGCCAGTGAACGCGCGAGCAGGGTGATCTCCTCGCGGTTGAGCAGCTGCTTGCCGGAGCGGGCCAGCCGCCGCTCGTCGCCGAGCCAGCGCAGCACCTCGGCCGGGTGCAGCACCGGCCACCACACCACCAGGAACCGGTGGAAGTCGATGCGCTCACCCAGATCGGTGATCAGCTCGGCCCGGTCGGACGTGCGGCCGTCGGCCTTCGCGTGCGCGTCGGCCTTGTCGGCCAGCGCTTCGAGCAGGGTCTCCGCGGCGCGCACGCGGGACCGGTTCGGCGGCCCGCCCTGGGTGTGCACCTTGCGGCGGACCTTCTCCAGCTCCTTCGCGTCGAGCTTGAGCACCTCGCCCTTGTAGACGATGCGCATCTCGGTCGGCGCGTCCGGCGGGGTGTCCCGCATGGCGCGCGCGAGCAGCTTGCGCATCCGCGAGGAACCCTTGATCGCGGCGAGGCGGGCCGGGTCCTGGTGCGTGCCGTTGGCGCCGTCGAGCAGTTCACCGAGCGCGCGCAGCTCCACGTTCGTCTCACCCATGGCGGGGAGCACACGCGAGATGTAGTTGGTGAACACCCCGGACGGGCCGACCACCAGCACCCCGGCGCCGCCGAGCTGGCGGCGGTGGCGGTAGAGCAGGTAGGCGGCGCGGTGCAGGGCGACCGCGGTCTTGCCGGTGCCGGGACCGCCGGTGATCTCGGTGACCCCGCGCCACGGCGCGCGGATCACCTCGTCCTGCTCGCGCTGGATGGTGGCGACGATGTCGCGCATCTTCTCGCCGCGGGACCGGCCGAGCGCGGCCATCAGCGCGCCCTCGCCGACGATCTGCATGTTCTCCGGCACGGCGTCGGCCATCAGCACGTCGTCGTCCACGTCGAGCACGGTCTGCCCGGAGCAGCGGATCACCCGGCGGCGCACCACGTCCATCGGTTCTTCGGCGGTGGCCTGGTAGAACGCGGCCGCGGCCGGCGCGCGCCAGTCGGTGACCAGGTTGTCGAACTCGGCGTCGCGGATGCCGAGGCGGCCGACGTAGATCGGCTCGTCGTCGGAGGCGTGGTCGAGCCTGCCGAAGACCAGGCCCTCGTACTCGGCGTCGAGCGTCTGCAGGGTCTGGTTGGCGTGGTAGACCATCATGTCCCGCTCGAAGAGCATGGACGCCTGCTCGAACACGGCCTCGGTCTGGGCGCCGTGACCGAGTTCGTAGCCCTTGGCGCGCATCGCCTCGGCTTGGGTCCGCAGTTCCGCGAGACGGGTGTAGACCCGATCGACATGGGTCTGTTCGATGGCGATCTCGGCCCGTCTGACCCGAGGTTCCGACACGCAGCGCTCCTACAGCTCACTCGCCGGGAAGGGGAAGAACGACAATACGCGTCCCCGTGCCGGGGTACAGCCAGTCCTGCCCAAAAACACAGGTGCGACCATTCCACCGTGACCAGGATCGTGGCGGGCAGCGCCGGTGGCCGGAAGCTGAAGGTGCCGCCGAAGGGCACCCGGCCGACCTCCGAGCGGGTCCGCGAAGCCTTGTTCAACGCCCTGGAAGTGGCTGGTGAGCTGGACGGGGCCCGCGTGCTCGACCTCTACGCCGGCACCGGCGCGCTGGGACTGGAGGCTCTTTCGCGGGGTGCGCGCGAGGCGGTTTTCGTCGAGGCGGACAAGCGCGCGGCCGACGTGCTGCGCGGAAATGTGACCGCACTCGCACTCGGCGGCGGGGTGCGCCACGGCAAGGCCGAGACGGTGCTCGCCGCCGGTGCCGACGGGCCCTTCGACCTGGTGCTCGCCGATCCGCCGTACGACCTCGGCGCGGCGCAACTGGCGGCGGTGCTCGCCGCGCTGGTCACCGGCGGCTGGCTGGTGCCCGGCGGGCTGGTGATCGTCGAGCGGGCGCTGCGCGACGGGGAACCGTCCTGGCCGGACGGTCTGGAGCCGTTGCGCACCAAGCGGTACGGCGACACGGCGCTGCACTGGGCCGAATTCACCGGGAGTTGATAGCGTCCGCGTCATGCGGCGCGCGGTCTGTCCCGGTTCCTACGATCCGGTCACCCTTGGGCACATCGACGTCTTCGAACGGGCGGCCAAGCTGTTCGACGAGGTCGTGGTCACGGTCATGGTGAACCCCAAGAAGCACGGCCTGTTCTCGATCGAGGAGCGGATGGACCTGATCACCTCCGCGGTGACCGCCATTCCCAACGTGCGGGTGGACTCGTGGCAGGGCCTGCTGGTCGACTACTGCCGCGAGAACGACATCGTGGCCATCACCAAGGGCCTGCGCGCGGTCAGCGACTTCGACTACGAGCTGCAGATGGCGCAGATGAACCACCGGCTGAGCGGGGTGGAGACGCTGTTCATGCCGACGAACCCGGAGTACAGCTTCCTGTCCAGCTCGCTGGTCAAGGAGGTGGCCACCTACGGCGGCGACGTCTCGCACCTGCTGCCCGAGGTGGTCCACACCAAGCTCCTGGAACGCCTCGCCGAGCAGCGCTGACGACTCGAACGTTAGGCCGTTCGGCCGTACGAGCCACCCGATTGGTCCCGTTCGCTCGGACCGAGTTCACGCCGGCGTCTCCCGATGATCACGTGATCGGGCTACGGTTCGAAAATGATTAACCAAAAGTCGCGTGTAGCAGGCGTTCTGCTGGCAATCCTGGTCGCCTTCTTCGGCGGGGCCACCGCCGTCTCGGCGGCTCCCGCGCCCGTCCCGGCTCCTGTCTCGGTGCAGGCCGAGTGCGGCGACACCTCCGGCTTCGAGAAGTCCCCATTGGACTCTCTGCCCGCCGAGGCGAGCGAGACCTACGACCTGATCCAGCAGGGCGGCCCCTACCCGTACCCGCAGGACGACACCGTCTTCCAGAACCGCGAGAAGTTGCTGCCGCTGTGCGACTCCGGCTACTACCGCGAGTACACCGTGGAAACCCCGGGCAGTTCCGACCGCGGTGCGCGCCGCATCGTCAAGGGCGAGGGCGACGAGTACTTCTACACCGCGGACCACTACGAGAGCTTCGTGCTGGTCACGGTCTGATCGCCGGTGGGGTCACCCGGTCGTGGCGGACACGCCGGGTGACCCTTCTTCACGGCGTTCCACCGGGGGGACGGGCAGACTGGGACCTGGCGAAGTGGGAAGTTCTGCCGTGAGGGAGTTGCCGTGTACCGGGTGTTCGAGGCCCTAGACGAACTGGTCACCATCGTGGAAGAGGCACGCGGCGTGCCGATGACCGCCAGTTGCGTGGTCCCGCGCGGTGATGTCCTCGAACTGCTCGACGACGTCCGCGACGCGCTGCCGAGCGAGGTCGACGACGCCCAGGACGTGCTGGACAAGCGCGACGAGCTGATCAACAAGGCCCGCCACGAGGCGGAGACCACGGTGACCGGCGCGAACGCCGACGCCGAGCGCACCATCGCCGAGGCCACCGCCGAGGCCGAACGGCTGCTCGCCGACGCCCGCGCCCGCGCCGAGCAGATGGTCGCCGACGCGCACGCCGACGCCGACCGCACGGTGGCCGCGGGCCAGGCCGAGTACCAGAACCTCACCGAGCGCTCCCGCGCCGAGTCCGAGCGGATGATCCAGGCCGGTCGCGACGCCTACGACCGCGCGATCGACGAGGGCCGGGCCGAGCAGGCGCGGCTGGTCGCGCAGACCGAGGTGGTCCAGGCCGCGCACGCCGAGGCCGCCCGCATCGTCGACGAGGCGCACGGCGAGGCCGACCGCCAGCGCGCCGACTGCGACGCCTACGTCGACGGCAAGCTCGCCGAGTTCTCCGAACTGCTCTCGACCACGCTGCGCACGGTCGACTCCGGCCGCAACCACCTGCGGGCCCCGACCGGCCTCGGGCGCAACACCGTCTACGACTACCAGGCGTGATGCCGGCCCGCGTGGTCGCGTACAGTGGTGAGGTTGCGCACTCCGGTTCCGAGTGCTGCCCGAGAACCTCGTAGCAGAGAGAGTCATGTCTGAAGACAAGAGCGCGTCGCATCTCGACGCGCGCAGTCCCTGGGTGCTCGACACCCGCGAACTCGGCCGCCGGGCCGGCCTCAGCCGCGCCGTGCAGCGCGATGTCGAGGTCACCAAGCCCCTCGGCGTGCTCGACGTGATCGTGGTGCCCGAAGGCGCGAAGGTGGAGCTGGACCTGCTGCTCGAGTCCGTGGTCGAGGGCGTGCTGGTCACCGGCACCGCGGCGGCCCCGGTGACCGGGCACTGCTCGCGCTGCCTCGACCCGATCTCCGACGAGGTCGAGGTCGACCTGACCGAGCTGTACGCCTACCCGGACTCCACCACCGAGGAGACCACCGACGAAGACGAGATCATGCGCCTGGTCGACGACCGGATCGATCTCGAGCCCGCGGTGCGGGACGCGGTGGTGCTCGCCCTGCCGCTGGCCCCGCTGTGCACCGACGACTGCGCCGGTCTGTGCAGCGAGTGCGGGGTGAAGTGGGCCGATCTCGAGCCCGGACACGGGCATGAGACCATAGACCCTCGGTGGGCCGCGCTGGTCGAGCGTTTCGACGAGGATCCGGCGTCCGGCCCGGACAAGCAAGCCTGACGAGCGCCAGCTCGTAGACCGCAAGCATGCCCGCGCACGCGGGCAGATCGTGATTGAGGAGAACCAGTCGTGGCCGTCCCCAAGCGGAAGATGTCGCGTTCCAACACCCGCTCGCGCCGCGCCCAGTGGAAGGCCGCCCCGGTGCAGCTGGTGCCCTGCTCCAACCGTGCCTGCAAGGCGCCCAAGCCGCAGCACATCGCCTGCCCGACCTGCGGCCAGTACGACGGTCGTCAGGTCGTCGAGCCCGCCTGAGGTAGCTGAGACATGGGGGGAAAATCGCCCACCGGTCCGGCAAGCGATCCGACGCCCTTGCTCGAGGCGCTCGGCGTCACCTTGGACGCCGAGCTCCTTCGGCTTTCCCTGACCCACCGGTCCTACGCCTACGAGAACGGCGGGCTGCTGCCGAACGAGCGGCTCGAGTTCCTCGGCGACGCGGTGCTCGGCCTGGTCGTCACCGACCACCTCTACAACGAGCACCCGGATCTGCCGGAGGGCCAGCTGGCGAAGCTGCGGGCCAGCGTGGTGAACATGCACGCGCTGGCCGGGGTCGCCCGCGGACTCGGTGACGGCGGTCTCGGCGCGCACCTGCTGCTCGGCAAGGGCGAGGAGCTGACCGGCGGCCGCGACAAGGCGAGCATTCTCGCCGACGGCCTCGAAGCCGTCATAGGAGCCACCTATCTCGCGCACGGCATCGAGACCGCGCGCAAGCTGGTGCACCACCTCTTCGACAGCCTGCTGGCCGAGGTCCCGCTGCGCGGGGCCGGCCTGGACTGGAAGACCAGCCTCCAGGAGCAGACCGCTTCGGCCGGTCTCGGCGTGCCCGAGTACCAGGTCGAGGACACCGGTCCCGACCACCGCAAGGAGTTCAGCGCCAAGGTGATCATCGCCGGGCGGACGCTGGGCCACGGGGTCGGCACCACGAAGAAGGAAGCCGAGCAGAAGGCCGCCGAGGCCGCTTGGCGCACCCTCAACGAGGAACTCAACCAGCAGGGCGATGCCGGAACTGCCTGAGGTCGAGGTCGTTCGCGCCGGTCTCGAAAGGCATGTTTCCGGGCGGACGATCGCCGAGGTCGCCGTGCTGCACCCGCGGGCGATCCGGCGGCACGTGGAAGGCGCGGCGGACTTCTCCGGCAGGCTCGCGGGGGAGCGGGTGCTCGCCGCCCGCCGCCGCGGCAAGTACCTGTGGCTGGAACTGTCCGGCCAGGAGGCCGTGCTCGCCCACCTGGGCATGAGCGGCCAGATGCTGATGCAGCCCTCGGACGCGCCGGACGAGAAGCACCTGCGCCTCCGCGTCCGCTTCGACGACGACGGTCCCGAACTGCGGTTCGTCGACCAGCGCACGTTCGGCGGACTGGCGCTGGCCGAACTGGTCGACGCCGACGGCACGCTGCTGCCGAGCACCATCGCGCACATCGCGCGCGACCCGATGGACCCGGCCTTCGATCCGGTTCTCGCGGTCAAAGCGCTGCGTTCCCGTCGCACCGAGGTCAAGCGCGCGCTGCTGGACCAGACCCTGGTTTCCGGGGTCGGCAACATCTACGCCGACGAGGCGCTGTGGCGCTCGCGCCTGCACTGGGCGCGGCCTGCCGAGAAGCTCACCACCAAGCAGGGCGCGGCCCTGCTCCAGGCTGCCACCGACGTGATGAGCGAGGCGCTGCTGGTCGGTGGCACCTCGTTCGACGCGTTGTACGTCAACGTCAACGGTCAGTCGGGTTACTTCGAACGCTCCCTGGACGCCTACGGGCGGGAGGGGCGGCCCTGCCGTCGCTGCGGCACGCCGATCCGGCGCGACCCGTTCATGAACCGCTCGTCGTTCTCCTGCCCGCGTTGCCAGCCGAAACCCCGGCTGACCAGGGCCTGAGCAAAAATCTACCCCCGAACGGCCGTCTCTTGTGCACGCTACTGTGCAATGCGTGCTAGTGTTCGCGGCGCAGGACTGGAGGGAACCGGTGGAGATCAGTCAGTTACTCAAAGGGGTGCTCGATCTCGCGGTGCTCGCGGTGCTCCGCGGGCACGACGGTTACGGCTACGACGTCCTTCGCCGGTTGAGACAGGCCGGGCTGGAGGAGGTCGGCGACGCGTCGGTGTACGGCACGCTGCGGCGGTTGTACAAGGCGGGGTTGCTGACGTCGTACGTCGTGCCCAGCGAAGAGGGACCGCACCGCAAGTACTACAGCTTGAACGAGTCGGGGCGTCAGCGGCTGGCGGAGTCGGGGAAAACCTGGACCACTTTCGCCAAGACGATGGACAGCCTGTTGGGAGAGGCAGCATGAGCACCCAGACTCCCGCCGTCGTGCGGGACTACCTGGCGAGGGTTCGGACCGCGTTGGCCGACCTGCCGCCGGCCGAAGTGGACGAAATACTCGAGGACGTCCGTCCGCACCTGCTCGAGATCGGCGCCGAGCTGGGCGAGGAGGGCACGATCGCGGCGATGACCGAGCGGCTCGGCTCGCCGGAGAGCTACGCCGCGGAGCTGCGGGCGGCGGGTGACTACCCGGCGCCGGAACAGGCCGGTGGCAGCAAGATCAGCTCCGACCTCGGCTCGCGGCTGGCGTTGTGGAGCCTGGCCGCGATGATCGTCATCCTGGTGCCGTACGGCGTGGTGACGGCGGGGAGCCTGTCCGCCGAGGCGATGGCCCTGCTGGTCCCGGCGGCCGCGGTGCTCGCCGCGGGCGGCTGGTACCTGGCGCGGCAGGGGGATGGCGCGCTGAGCAGGCTGCCCGAGCTGAAGCCGCTGCGCACGGCGATGGGGCGCGAGTCGAAGGCATTGGCGTACCTGAAGTCGCTGCGTCCGGCGTGGTGGCTGCTGTGCGCGGCCGTGCTCGTGGTGTTCGGCCTGCTGTTGTTCTTGGACGAGGGCCGCGAAGGCATGCTGGCACTGGCAGGGCTGGTCGTGATCGCCGTGGTGACCGTGTGGTTCGGGCCGAAGTCGGTGACCGACCGCAAGTGGCTGTGGCTCAGCCTGCCGGTGTCGGCGCTGGTGGTCGGCGTGGTGCTCGGGCTGGCCACCGAGGGTCTGTTCAGGGCGGCGACCAGGGGATACGGCGGTTACGGCGGCTCGTACCAGCAGGCCTCGATCACGTCCGGCGGGCTGCCGGTGCTGAGCTACGGCAACTCGCAGGTGGAGAACATCTACGCGTTCGACGCCCAGGGCAAGCCGCTCACCGAGGTCTACCTGTTCGACCAGGACGGCAAGCCGCTGACGCTGCCGCGGTACGGCTGTGAGCCGGGGACCGGCACGCGGCAGCGCGAAGGGGCGGACAACCAGTACCCGCGCCCGGAAGTCGACCAGTACGGGTACGACGACCAGGGCGGCTACAACGGGTACAACGCCTACCGGCCGGGCTGCCGGTTGGTGCCGGGCGTGCCGTTCACCGCGGCGATCCCGAAGGTGCCGGTACCGCCTCCTGGCGTGCCTTCACCGACCCCGTCGGCCCCGCAGCCGACGCCGACGCCACCGCCGACCCCGTCGGCACCGGCCACCGCACCCACGCCGACCGGCTGAGGGTGCGCGCGCGAAGCGAGGAGCGGGCGTCGGGGCCCGCTCCTCGCTTCATCTTCCGGCTTCAGTTATGTCCGATGTGGACTGTCCTGTCAGAACGACGTCCGGGTCAGCTCCAGCTGCGAGAGCAGCTCACGACCCTTCTCCGCGTTGCGCGGCTGGGAAAGCACGTCGTAGCGGCGGGCCACCAGCTGGCTGCTCGAGACGAAGTCGCGCTTGCCGCGGGTGGCGCCGTAGCCGATCGCCGAGAACACCATGCCGAACCCGACACCGGCCACCAGGCCGATCAGGATCGGCGCGAAGCCGGCGCCCGCGGTGAACATGCTCAGCAGCAGCCCGACGAAGAGACCGAACCAGGCGCCGGACAGCGCCCCGCTGGTCAGCACCTTCCCCCAGCTAAGCCGCCCGGCGACGCGTTCGACCAGCATCGGCTCGACACCGACGATGGTCACGTCCTCGACCGGGAACTTGCTGTCGGCGAGGTGGTCGACGGCGCGCTGCGCGCCCTCGTACGAGTCGTAGGACCCGATCGGCCAGCCGCTGGGCATGGTCGGCAGCTGCGGGGTGGCCTGGTTCCTGGTGAACGTGGTCTGCGAGAAAGCTGTGGTCATTGTTCTCACCTCTCTGCTTCTCACAACGTGCCTACCCCTCGCCGCATGCCCGAAAACGCCAGTTCACAGCCACTTCTCAGACTGTGACCCGCGTCGCCATGGAGGGCGGCCGGGGTCAGACGGCGGCGAGCAGTTCCGGGCGGCCCGCCGGGGAGCCGTCCGGCAGCCAGCGGGCGAAGAACTCCGGGTCGAACAGTTCGTCCAGGACCATGTGCGCGGCCCCGATCAGGCCGCCTTCCTCGCCGAGCCGCGCCTTGTCGATGCGAAGCTCCCTTGTGGACAGTGGGAGCGAGCGGCGGTAGATGGTCTCGCGAATGGTGGCCAGGAAGAGGTCACCGGCGCCGGCGATCTTGCCGCCGAGGAGAATGGTCGACGGGTTGTAGAAGTTGACCATGGTGGCGAGCATCGAGCCGATCCGCTTGCCCGCCGCGACCAGCAGCCGCACCGCCTGGTGGTCGCCGGAGCGCGCGGCCGCGGTGACGTCGGCGGCGGTGATGCGACCCGTTTCGGCCAGCACCCGCGCCAGTGCCTCGCTCTGCCCGGTGCGCGCCAGTTCCTCGCCGTCGCGGGCCAGCGCCGAACCGCCCGCGAGCGCTTCCAGGCACCCGGTTTTCCCGCAGCGGCAGACGACTTCGCCCGCCGGGCCCTCGTCCGCGACCGCGGCGTGGCCGATGTCACCCGCGCAGCCCTGCGCGCCGCGGTGCAGCGATCCGCCGTTGCTGATGCCCGCGCCGATCCCGGTGCCGATCTTGACGTAGAGCAGGTCGCCGCCGTGCTCGTGCCCGCGCGCGGCCGGATCCCGCAGCTCGCCGAGGCAGAGCAGGTTCACCTCGTTGTCCACCCACACCGGCGCGCGGTACTTCGCGCCGAGGCGGTCACGCACCGGGTAGTTGTTCCAGCCGGGCATGATCGGTGGTTCGGACGGCCGCCCGGTGGCGAACTCGACCGGGCCCGGCAAGCCGAGGCCGACGCCCCAGATGCCGAGGTCCTCCTCACCGTGTTCGGACCACAGCTTGTCGAGCGTGGCTTCCACCTCGTCGAGCACGTTCTCCGGGCCCGCCGCGATGTCGCAGTCGCAGTGCGCGACGGCGAGCACGGTCCCGGCCAGGTCGGTGATGCCCGCGATGAAGCTGGTGGCGCCCAGCTCCGCGGTCAGGATGCGCCCGGCGTCCTTGCGGAACCGCAGCGTCCGCGCCTGGCGGCCGCCGGTGGAGGGGTTGAGTTCCCCCTCCTCCAGCAGCCCGGCGTTCAGCAGCGTGGTGATCCGCTGGGTGACCGCGGTCCGGCCCAGCCCGGTCCATTCGGACAGGGCCGGTCTGGTCTGTGCCTGCCCGCTGCGGACCAGCCGCAACAGCTTGCCGTAACTCGCGACCAGCTCGGAGTTCGGCGTTTCGCCTCCGGGCGGCTCTCCCATGGGGATCCCCTTCTGCGTGACTCCTTTCATCATATACGCATGACCGTCACACTTCTGCATGGGAAAGACATTTGACACGGGGTTAACCGGCGAAAGGTTAGCCGAGCGTAAGGGTTGGGGTGTATTCCTCGAACCACGTCTGCAGTTCGAGCACCCGGTCGAGGCCGTGGCGCACCTCGCCGCTCACCTCCGCCGAGTCCAACTCCGCCGCCTTGGTCACCCATTCCCGGTCCGCCAGCTGGAACACCGCCGCGTCGCGATCGGCCACCAGTTCCCGCGCCTGCTTCTGCAGCGCTTCCGCGTAGTGCGGATCCTGCGTCGACGGGTACGGGCTCTTCACCCGCGACGCCACCGACTCCGGCAGCACGTGCTTGGTCGCGTGCCGCAGCAGGCTTTTCTCCCGGCCGTCGAAGGTCTTCAGCGACCACGGGGTGTTGTAGACGTATTCGACCAGCCGGTGATCGCAGAACGGTACGCGCACCTCCAGACCGACCGCCATCGAGGCGCGGTCCTTCCGGTCGAGCAGCGATCGCACGAACCGGGTCAGGTGCAGATGGCAGATCGTGCGCATCTTGTGTTCCAGTTCGCTTTCCCCGTCGAGGTGGTCCACCTGCGCGACGGCGGTGCGGTACTGGTCGTCGATGTAGTTGTCCAGGTCGAGCGCGCCGGTGATTTCCCCGCGCAACATGGCGGTCCGGCTGCCGGTCAGCTCGTTGTAGGCCATCCAGGGGAACGTGTCGGCGTCGCGGGCGGCCTGGTCGTGGAACCACAGGTAACCGCCGAACACCTCGTCCGCCGACTCACCGGACAGCGCCACCGTCGACTGCTCGCGGATCGCCTTGAACAACAGGTACAGCGAGGTGTCCATGTCGCCCATGCCGCCGGGCATGTCGCGCGCCCGGACCACGGCCCGCCGCACTTCGGGATCGCTCAGCGCGGCCGAGTCGAGCACCACGTTCCGGTGCGCCGAGCCGACCAGGTTCGCCACGTCGCGGATGTACGGGGAATCGGGCGTCGCGCGGATCCGGTCGGGCTGGAAGTTCTCCTCCTGTCCGGTGAAATCCACCGAGAAGGTGCGCAACTGCTCGCCTTCGTTCGCCACGTACGGTGCGGCGAGCCCGGTGACCGCGCTGGAGTCGAGTCCACCGGAAAGCAGCACGCAGCGCGGCACGTCGGCCACCAGCTGCCGGTGCACGATGTCGGTCATCAGCTCGCGGACCTTCGCCACGGTGGCTTCCTGGGAATCCGTGTGCTCGGTGGCGGTCAGCTTCCAGTAGGTGCGCTCGCGGAGGCCGGCGTCGTCGACGGTGACCGTGGAGCCCGGCTCGACCTCGTACATGTTCTTCCACAGCGACCAGCCGGGCGTTTTCGTGAACGCCAGCAGGCCGCGCAGGCCGTCGAGGTCGACTTCGCGCTTGGCCGCCGGATTGGCCAGGATCGCCTTCGGCTCCGAGCCGAACAGCACGCCGTCGCGCGTGGGGTAGTAGTACAGCGGCTTGATGCCCATCCGGTCGCGCACCAGCAGCAGTTTCCGGGTGCGCCCGTCCCAGACGGCGAAGGCGTACATCCCGTTCAGGTGCTCGGGCACGCCCTCGCCCCATTCGAGGTACGCGTGCAGCACGACCTCGGTGTCGCTGCTGGTGGTGAACCGGTGGCCCTTGGCCGACAGTTCTTCGCGCAGTTCGGCGTAGTTGTACGCCTCACCGCTGTAGACCAGCACGACGTCGCCGGACGGGGTGCGTTCGGTCATCGGCTGGCGCCCGCCGGGCAGATCGATGATGGCGAGCCTGCGGTGCCCGAGCGCCGCGTGCTCATCGAGCCAGGTGCCGGAGTCGTCGGGGCCGCGGCAGGACATGGTGGCGGTCATCGCGTCCACCACTTCGCTCCTGGTGCGCAGGTCCGATTCGTAGGAGATCCAGCCGGTAATACCGCACATGAGACTCACCTCCGCAGGATTACTTAGCTATGCGAAATATCCGTAACACCGTTGTAACGCGGGTTCGCGGAAATGTCTGCCCGGTATGCCTGCTCCGCCCGAAGCGTCACCGCGGTTGTGGCCGGACTCACCGCGCGTCAAAAAGGCGTAAATGGCCAGGAAAACGGCGTCAAGGACCCGTTAGGCGGCATCGGTCGCAGCCGGTGATCGGCGCATCGTCGCATCGGTCACCGAAACGGGTGATCCGAGATGGAGAGGTGCGAATTGGCCGACTTGCTCTACGCCGTGCTGCTGATCGGCGTTTTCGTGGCGCTGGCGCTCACCCTGCGCGGGCTGGAAAAGCTGTGAGCGGCACGGGTGCGGTGGCCAACATCGTCGGCGGGGTGCTGGCGCTGGGACTGCTCGTCTACCTGTTCGCCGCCTTGATCAGGCCGGAGAAATTCTGATGTCCGACACCACGGCCGGTCTGCTGCAGACCGGCCTGCTACTGGTCGCGCTGGCGGTGGCCTACAAACCGCTCGGCGACTACATCGCCAAGGTGTATTCCACCGAGAAGCACCTCAAAGGCGAACTCTTGCTCTACCGCCTGTTCCGGGTGAACCCCGGTTCGCCGCAGCGGTGGAGCACCTACGCACTGGGCGTACTGGCGTTCTCGCTGGTTTCGGTGCTGTTCCTGTACCTGCTCCAGCGGTTGCAGCCGCTGCTGCCGTGGGACCTCGGGCGCGGCTCGGTCGACCCCGGCACCGCCTTCAACACCGCGGTCAGCTTCGTCACCAACACCAACTGGCAGTCCTACGTGCCGGAGACGGTGCTGGGACACGGGGTCCAGATGTTCGGGCTGACCGTGCAGAACTTCCTGTCCGGCGCGGTCGGCCTCGCCGTCGCGATCGCGCTGACCCGCGGGTTCGTGCGGTCGAAGACCGACCGGCTCGGCAACTTCTGGGTGGACCTGACCCGCGGCACCGTGCGGATCCTGCTGCCGATCGCCTTTGTCTTCGCCATCGTGCTGGTCGCGCTCGGCGTGGTGCAGAGCCTGTCCGCGGGCGTCGCGGTGACCGGGCCGGACGGCACCTCGTCCACGCTGTCGCTGGCGCCGGCCGCCAGCCAGGAGGCGATCAAGGAACTGGGTACCAACGGCGGCGGCATCTTCAACGCCAACTCCGCGCACCCGTTCGAGAACCCGAACTCCTGGTCCAACCTGGTCGAGATCTTCCTGCTGCTGGTCATCCCGGTGTCCATGCCGCGCGCGTTCGGCAAGCTGGTCGGCAGCCACAAGCAGGGTTACGTGCTGCTGTCGGTGATGGGCGCGCTGTGGGCGGCGATGCTGGCCGTGTCGTGGCTGGGGGAGAACCACCCGAACGGCCCGGCGGCGCTGCTGGCCGGGGCCGCGATGGAGGGCAAGGAACAGCGGTTCGGGCTGAGCCTGTCCGCGCTGTTCGCCACCAGCACCACCGGCACCTCCACCGGCGCGGTCAACTCGCTGCACGACAGCTACACCGGTCTCGGCGGCGGAGTTCCGCTGCTGCACATGCTCTTCGGCGAGGTGTCGCCGGGCGGGGTGGGCACCGGGCTCTACGGCATCCTGGTGATGGCGATCATCGCGATGTTCCTGGCCGGGCTGATGGTCGGGCGCACGCCGGAGTTCCTCGGCAAGAAGCTGGGCCGCCGCGAGGTCACCTGCGCGGCGGTGGCGATGCTGGCCATGCCCGCGGTGGTGCTGCTCGGCACCGGCGCGGCGCTGATGCTGCCGGACACCACCGCGGCGATGACCAACAGCGGCCCGCACGGGCTGTCGGAGGTCCTCTACGCCTACGCCTCCACCGGCAACAACAACGGCAGCGCGTTCGGCGGGCTGACCGTGACCAGCGACTGGTTCCAGTCTTCGCTCGGTGTGGCGATGCTGCTCGGCCGGTTCATCCCGATCCTGGCGGTGCTGTGCCTGGCGGGTTCGCTCGCCGCGCAGCAGAAGGTCCCGGTGACCGCGGGCACGCTGCCCACCACCGGCCTGCTGTTCGGTTCGCTGCTGACCGGCACGGTCGTGCTGGTCGCGGCGCTGACCTTCGTCCCGGCACTGGCACTCGGCCCGATCGCGGAGGCACTGGCATGAGCGAGAACGTGTTCGCCCCGCGGCAGCTGCTGGCTTCGCTGCCCGACGCGCTGCGCAAGCTGCACCCGCGCCACCAGCTGCGGAACCCGGTGATGTTCGTGGTCTGGGCGGGTTCGGTGCTGGTCACCGCGTTCGCCGTGGCCGAGCCGAGCGTGTTCACCGTGCTGATCGCGGTGTGGCTGTGGTTCACCGTGTTGTTCGCGAACCTGGCCGAGGCGGTGGCCGAGGGCCGCGGCAAGGCGCAGGCGGAGTCGTTGCGGCGCACCAAGAAGGAGACCGTGGCGCGGCGGCTGACCGCGGACGGCTCCGAGGAGGAGTGCCCGGGCGCCGAACTGCGGATCGGTGACCTGGTGGTGGTCGAGGCCGGGGAGACGATCCCCGGCGACGGCGACGTGGTCGAGGGCATCGCCACGGTCGACGAATCGGCCATCACCGGTGAGTCGGCCCCGGTGATCCGGGAGTCGGGCGGCGACCGCTCGGCGGTCACCGGCGGCACCACCGTGCTGTCGGACCGGATCATCGTGAAGATCACCACCAAGCCCGGTGAGTCCTTTGTGGATCGCATGATCGCCTTGGTGGAGGGCGCTTCGCGGCAGAAGACGCCGAACGAGATCGCGTTGACCATCCTGCTGTCCACGCTGACCGTCATCTTCCTGCTCGCGGTGGTCGCGCTGCAGCCGATGGCGGCGTACTCGGGCAGCGAGCAGTCGGTGGTGGTGCTGACCGCGCTGCTGGTCTGCCTCATTCCGACCACCATCGGCGCGCTGCTGTCCGCCATCGGCATCGCCGGGATGGACCGGCTCGTCCAGCGCAACGTGCTGGCGACGTCGGGGCGCGCGGTCGAAGCGGCCGGTGACGTGTCCACCCTGCTGCTGGACAAGACCGGCACGATCACCTTCGGCAACCGCAAGGCCACCGAGTTGATCCCGGTCGGCGAATCCACTGTGGACGAACTGGCCGCGGTGGCCAGGCTGTCCAGCCTCGCCGACGGCACCCCGGAAGGCCGCAGCATCGTGGAGCTGACCGGGGACACCGAACCCACCGAGGAGGAGCGGCTCGCCGAGTTCGTGCCGTTCACCGCGCAGACCCGGATGAGCGGGCTGAACCTCGGCGACCGCGAGATCCGCAAGGGCGCGGCCGGTGCGGTGCGGGCGTGGGTGCGCGAGCGCGGTGGCGAGATGCCGGACAAGACCGAGCGGATCGTCGAGGAGGTCAGCCAGCAGGGTGGCACGCCGCTGGTCGTCGCCGAATGCGTCACGGGTGGGAAAGCCTTGGTACGCGGGGTGATCCGACTGTCCGATGTGGTCAAACCGGGGATGAGGGAGCGGTTCGCCGAACTGCGCTCTATGGGCATAAAGACGGTGATGATCACCGGGGACAATCCGCTCACCGCCAAGGCCATCGCCGAGGACGCCGGCGTCGACGACTATCTCGCCGAGGCCAAGCCCGAGGACAAGATGGCGCTGATCCACCGCGAGCAGGAGGGCGGGCGGCTGGTCGCGATGACCGGCGACGGCACCAACGACGCGCCCGCGCTGGCCGCCTCCGACGTCGGGGTGGCGATGAACACCGGCACGTCGGCCGCCAAGGAGGCCGGCAACATGGTCGACCTCGACTCCGACCCGACCAAGCTGATCGAGATCGTCGGCATCGGCAAGCAGCTGCTGATCACCAGGGGCGCGCTGACCACCTTCAGCGTGGCGAACGACCTGGCGAAGTACTTCGCCATCCTGCCGGCCATGTTCCTGGCGATCTACCCGCAGCTCGGCGGGCTGAACATCATGGGGCTGGCCACCCCGGCCTCGGCGATCCTGTCCGCGGTGATCTTCAACGCGCTGGTCATCGTGGCGCTGATCCCGCTGGCCCTGCGCGGGGTGCGGTACCGGCCGTCCAGCGCGGCCGCGCTGCTGCGGCGCAACCTGCTGGTCTACGGCGTCGGCGGGGTGCTCACCCCGTTCGCCGGGATCTGGCTGATCGACCAGCTTGTCCGACTGATTCCCGGAATCGGGTGAGGATCGTGAAGAACCTGTTCAACCAGGCGGCCGCGGGACTGCGCGTGCTGCTGGTGATGACCGTCCTGCTCGGCGTCGCCTATCCGCTCGGGGTGTGGGCGGTGTCCAGGATCCCCGGACTGCAGGCCAACGCCGAGGGCTCGGTGCTCACGCGGGACGGCCAGGCGGTCGGGTCGGCGCTGATCGGGGTGGATCCGGTGGCCGCCGACCCGGCTGCCGACCCGTGGTTCCACACGCGGCCGTCGGCCGCCGCCGACGCGTCGACCTCGGGCGGGTCCAACAAGTCCGGGTTCAACGAGGACCTGCTCGCCCAGGTCGCCGAGCGCAAGGCGGCGATCGCCGGGCGGGAGGGCGTTGACCCGTCGAGGGTGCCGCCCGACGCGGTCACCGCCTCGGCGTCCGGCCTGGACCCGTCGATCAGCGTGGCCTACGCCGAACTGCAGATCCCGCGCGTGGCCCGTAACACCGGCGTGGCACCCGATCGGGTGGCCGAACTGGTCCGCGAGCACACGGGCGGGGTGATCCCGGGGGTGAATGTGCTGCAACTCAACCTCGCCGTGCAGCAAGTCACGGGCCGGTGAGGCGGGCCCGGGCGCAGACTGGTCGCGTGGAGCCGGAAACCGAAACCCCGCCGCGGCGCGGTGAACTGCGCATCTACCTCGGCGCGGCGCCGGGCGTCGGCAAGACCTTCGCCATGCTCGGTGAGGCGCGGCGGCGGCTGGATCGGGGCACCGACGTGGTGATCGGGCTGGTCGAGACGCACGGCCGCCGGAAGACCGCGGACCTGCTCGACGGCCTGGAGGTGGTGCCGCGGCGGGTCGGCGCGTACCGGGGCCGGGAGTTCACCGAGATGGACGTCGACGGCCTGCTGGCGCGCAAGCCCGAGGTGGCCGTGGTCGACGAGCTGGCGCACACCAACGTGCCCGGCTCGCGCAACGAGAAGCGGTGGCAGGACGTCGACGAGCTGCTCGACGCCGGGATCGACGTCCTGTCCACGGTCAACGTCCAGCACCTCCAGAGCCTCAACGACGTGGTGCAGCGCATCACCGGCGCCACCCAGTACGAGACCGTGCCGGACGAGGTGGTGCGCCGCGCCGAGCAGCTGGAGCTGGTGGACATCACGCCGGAGGCGCTGCGACGGCGCCTGGCGCACGGCAACGTCTACCCGGCCGACCGCATCGACGCCGCGCTGGGCAACTACTTCCGGCCGGGCAATCTCACCGCGTTGCGGGAGCTGGCCCTGCTGTGGGTGGCCGACCAGGTCGACGTCGCGCTGCAGCGCTACCGCGCCGAGCAGAAGATCACCGACACCTGGGAGACCAGGGAACGCGTGGTCGTCTCGATCACCGGCGGGCCGGAGAGCGAGACGCTGATCCGGCGCGGCAGGCGGATCGCCAACCGGGCCGGTGCCGAACTGCTGGTGCTGCACATCCTGCGCGGAGACGGGCTGACCGGGATGGGGCCGACCGCCGTCGGGCGGTACCGCAAGCTCGCCGACGAACTGGGCGCCACCTTCCACACCGTCGTCGGCGACGACGTGCCCAGCGCGCTGCTCGACTTCGCGCGCGGGGTGAACGCGACGCAGCTGGTGGTCGGCACCTCGCGGCGGTCGCGGGTGGCGAGGCTGTTCGACGAGGGCATCGGCGCCACCGTGGTGCAGCGCTCCGGGCCGATCGACGTGCACATGGTCACCCACGACGAGGCGGGCGGGCGGCTGCGGGCCCGGTTGAGCCGCAGCCCGCTGGCGCCGTCGCGGCGGCTGCTCGGCTGGGCGCTCTCGCTGGCGGCGCCCGGTCTGGCCACCCTGCTGGGGCTGGTGCTGCGGGACCAGGTCGACTTCTCCACCGACGTGGTCGGGTACGTGCTGGCCACCGTGGTGGTGGCGCTGGTCGGAGGGCTCGGGCCGGCTCTGGTCGCGGCGGCGTTCTCCGGTGGCCTGCTGAACTGGTTCTTCACCGAACCGCGGTACCAGCTGACCGTGCAGGAGCCGCGGAACGTGATCACGCTGGTGGCGATGATCGTGGTGGCGATTCTGGTGGCGGCGGTGGTCGACGCGGCGGCGAGGCGGGCCGCGCAGGCGGCGCGGGCGCGCACCGAGGCCTCGCTGCTGGCGTCCTACGCGCGCACGGTTCTGACCCACGCGCAGCCGGTCGACCGGTTGCTGGAGAAGGTGCGGGAGAACTTCGGGCTCACCTCGGTGGCGCTGGTGGAGAAGAAGTCCGGGGCCTGGCGGCGGGTGGCGCAGACCGGGATCGACCCGTGCGGCAAGCCGGACGACGCGGACGTGGACATCCCGGTGACCGGCGACGTGCACCTGGTGCTGCGCGGGCGGGCGCTGCCGGCGGCCGATCGCGGGGTGCTGGAGGCGGCGGCCGGGCAGGCGCTGCTCGCCCTGCGCCAGCAGCGCATGGCGGCCACCGCGGACGAGGCGCAGCGCAAGGCCGAGGCCACCGAGCTGCGGACCGCGCTGCTGTCCGCGGTCGGGCACGACCTGCGCACCCCGCTGACCTCGATCAAGGCCGCGGTGGGCAGCCTGCGCGCCTCCGACATCCAGCTGTCCGAAGAGGACACCGGGGAGCTGCTGGAGGCGATCGAGCTGTCCGCCGACCGGCTGGCCGGGCTGGTGGACAACCTGCTCGACTCGTCGCGGCTGGCCACCGGTGCGGTGCGCCCGCACCTGCGCGCGGTTGGCTACGACGAGGTGGTCGCGCTGTCGTTGTCCAATGTGGATGGATCGGCGGCGGTGCGCGCCGAGGTGGCCGACGACGTGCCGTGGGTGGCGGCCGATCCGGGACTGCTGGAGCGGGTGGTGGCCAACGTGGTGGACAACGCGCTGCGGCACGGCTCGGCGCCGGTCTCGGTGCGGGCCAGTGCGCACGCGTCCTATGTGGAGCTTCGCATCGTGGATCACGGGCGGGGGCTGAAGAAGGGTGCCGCGGAGTCGGCGTTCGCGCCGTTCCAGCGGCTCGGTGACCGCAACGCCACACCGGGGGTCGGGCTCGGCCTGTCCGTGGCGAAGGGCTTCACCGAGGCGATGGGCGGCACGATCAGGGCGGAGGACACTCCCGGTGGCGGGCTGACCGTGGTCGTCTCACTGCCGAAGTGGAATGGAGAAGCATGAGCACCGTGCTGGTGGTGGACGACGAGCCGCAGATCGTGCGGGCGCTGCGGATCAACCTGTCCGCGCGCGGGTACAAGGTGATCACCGCGCACGACGGCTCGGCGGCGCTGCGCGCGGTCGCCGAGACCAAGCCGGACGTGGTGGTGCTCGACCTGGGGTTGCCGGACATGGACGGCAACGAGGTGATCGCCGGGCTGCGCGGGTGGACCACGGTGCCGATCATCGTGCTGTCCGCGCGGGGCGACTCGGCGGACAAGGTGGAGGCGCTGGACGCGGGCGCGGACGACTACGTGACCAAGCCGTTCGGCATGGACGAACTGCTGGCGCGGCTGCGCGCTGCGGTGCGCCGCTCGGCGGTGACCGGGGCCGAGGACGGCAGCGCGGTGGTGGAGACGGATGCTTTCACCATCGACCTGGCGGCCAAGAAGGTCCTGCGGGACGGTGCCGAGGTGCACCTGACCAAAACCGAATGGGGCGTGCTGGAACTGCTGGTGCGCAACCGGGGTCGGCTGGTGGCGCAGAAGCAGCTGCTGCACGAGGTATGGGGTCCGTCGTATGACACGGAGTCGCACTACCTGCGGGTCTACCTGGCGCAGCTGCGGCGGAAACTGGAGCCGGAGCCTTCGCGCCCGCGGCACCTGCTGACCGAACCCGGAATGGGCTACCGCTTCGAAGCCTGAGCCCTGGCACGAATGTGGCCCTCGGAGCGACTTCGGCCCCGAGAGCCACATTCGTATTCCTGCTACGGCGTGCCGCCAGGGTGAGCTAGGAAGGCGTGGAACTGCCGCCCGGGTCGCTCGAGCCCGGCGGCTCGCTCGGGTCGCTGCTGGGCGGGTCGCTGCTCGGCGGGTCCGACGGCTTCGACGTGGTCGGCGGAATGGTCGTCGGCTTGCCGGTGGGGGTGCTCGGCGGCTGCGGTGGGTCGCCGGGTCCGGGCGGGTTGCCGGGCGCGGGCGGTGCGGGCGGCGGGGTGACCACCGTGGTGGTCGGCACCCCGTCCGGGCCGGTGGTCACGATGGTGGTCGGCGCCGCGCTGCTGGGCGAGGTGCCGGGCACCGGCACGCCGCTGACCATGACCGGATCCTGGCCGGGCTGCGGGTTGCCGGGCACCAGTGCGCCGGGCCCGCCGCCGGGGCCCGCGTGCTGCACGGGCGTCACGTCGGCGGTGCTGGGGCTGGAGAACTGCGCGACCGCGCCGAACGCGGTGGCGAGCGCGAGGCCGCTGGCGGCGAGAATGACGTACCCGGTCCGGTGCAGGCGCCCGCCCGGCTCACGGGGCGGCGCGACCACGGCCGGTTGGCTCGGGGGAGACCCCGGCGACTGGGGCATTGGTTCTCCTTGCGATGCGGGTGACTTGAACCCGGACGAGCACTCCGGTCGCCGGATTCGCAGGGGACCGTATCACCGTCGGATGACCCTGTGCGAGCGAACCGTCCCCAGATGTTGACGCAGGGTAGTCGCATGGGATTTGCCGACGTAGGGCACGATGGGTTCGTGAGCGAGGAACAGGAGGCCGTGCGCCTCACCGCATGGGTGCACGGGCAGGTCCAGGGGGTCGGTTTCCGCTGGTGGACGCGCAGCCGCGCGCTGGAACTCGGCCTGGTCGGCAGCGCTGGGAACCTGGCCGACGGTCGTGTCGAGGTGGTAGCGGAGGGTAGGCGGGACCACTGTGAGCGGCTCCTGGCCGCCCTTCGGTCCGGTGGGTCACCCGGTCGAGTGGACACGGTGGTGGAGCGCTGGAGCACTCCGCGTGGTGGCCTGACCACCTTCGTCGAACGCTGACGGCCCGCTGGCGGCCCGCCTCCCCGGCCCGCGGAGGCCACCCAGGTAGCATCGGGCGATTGAACCGAGTCCCCGGCCGTCGAGCCCGGACCGAGAGGGATTGGCCGCGTGCACCTCAAGAGCCTGACGCTCAAGGGCTTCAAGTCCTTCGCCTCGGCGACCACGCTGCGGTTCGAGCCCGGGATCACCTGCGTGGTCGGCCCCAACGGCTCCGGCAAGTCCAACGTGCTCGACGCGCTGCGCTGGGTGATGGGCACGCAGGGCGCCAAGGACCTGCGCGGCGGCAAGATGGAGGACGTCATCTTCGCCGGCACCTCCGGCCGCGCCCCGCTCGGGCGCGCCGAGGTCAGCCTCACCATCGACAACTCCGACGGCGCGCTGCCGATCGACTACACCGAGGTCTCGATCACCCGCCGCATGTTCCGCGACGGCGCCAGCGAGTACGAGATCAACGGCAGCACCTGCCGCCTGATGGACGTGCAGGAACTGCTGTCGGACTCCGGTATCGGCCGCGAGATGCACGTCATCGTCGGGCAGGGCCAGCTCGCCCAGATCCTGGAGGCCAAGCCGGAGGAGCGCCGCGCCTTCATCGAAGAGGCGGCCGGGGTGCTCAAGCACCGCAAGCGCAAGGAAAAGGCGCTGCGGAAGCTGAACGCGATGCAGACCAACCTCGACCGCCTCGGCGACCTCACCACCGAGCTGCGCCGCCAGCTCAAGCCGCTGGGCAAGCAGGCCGAGATCGCGCGCAAGGCCCAGGCCGTGCAGTCCGAGCTGCGGGATTCGCGGCTGCGCCTGTTCGCCGACGACCTGGTCACCCAGCGCGCCACGCTGGCCAAGGAAGAGGCCGACGAGCACGCCGCCCGCGCCCGCCGCCACGAGGTCGAGCAGGCGCTGGAGATCGTCACCGCGCAGGAGAACGAGCTGGAGAGCTCGCTGGCCGAGGACGCGCCGCGGCTGACCGCGGCCCAGGAGACCTGGTACAAGCTGTCCGCGCTGGCCGAGCGGCTCCGCGGCACGGTCCGGCTGGCGGTCGAGCGGCAGCGGCACCTGTCCGCCGCGCCCGAAGCCCACTCCGGCGGGCGTGACCCGGAAGAGCTGCTCGCCGAGGCGGAGCAGGTCGCCGAGCGTGAGCAGGAGCTGGCCGAGGCCGTCGAGGAAGCCCGGATGCTGCTCTCGGAGACCATCCAGCGGCGTGAACAGCTCGAACACCAGGTCCAGGCGGCTGAGCGCGCCCACATGGCCGCGGTCCGCGCGATCGCCGACCGGCGCGAGGGCCTGGCCAAGCTGACCGGTCAGGTGGAGGCGTTGCGCAGCAAGAACGGCGCCACCTCCGACGAGATCGACCGGCTCACCGTCTCGATCGACGAAGCGGGCGAGCGCGCCGAGATCGCCGCCGAGGAACTGGAACTGGCCAAGGCCGAAGGCGGTGTCGAGGAGTCCGACGACGCCGATCTGCAGGGCCGCCACGATCGTGCCGTCGAGGCGAACAACGCGGCGAAGGCCAGGGTCGAGGAACTGGTCAAGGCCGAGCGCGCGGCCGAACGCGAGATCGCTTCGGAGAAGGCGCGCGTCGACGCGCTGTCGATGGGCCTGCGCCGCAAGGACGGCGCCGGCGTGCTGCTCGGCGCCGCCGACCAGCTGCCCGGTCTGCTCGGCTCGGTGGCCGCGCTGCTCACCGTCGAGCCGGGGCACGAGGTCGCGCTGGCCGCCGCGCTCGGCCCGGTCGCCGACGCGATCGCGGTGACCGGTGGCGAGGACGCGCTGGCCGCGCTGAAGTTGTTGAAGAGCAACGAATCCGGCCGTGCCGGCATTCTGCTCGGCAGCGACGAGTACACAGTGGACACAACCGGCTGGCCGAGCCTGCCGCCGGGAGCGCGCTGGGCGCGCGAGGTGGTCACCGCGCCGGTCGCGTTGCGTCCCGCGGTCGAGCGCGCGCTGGCCCGGGTGGCCATTGTGGACGATCTGGAGACGGCCCGGCGGCTGGTCGCGGTGGAGCCGTCGGTCAGCACGGTCACCGCCGACGGTGACGTGTTCGGCGCGCACTGGGCGATGGGCGGTTCCGCCCGCCAGGAGAGCGTGATCGAGGTGCAGGCGGCCGTCGACGAGGCGCAGAACCGCCTGGCCGCCGCGGAACGCAGCCTGGAGCGCACCGCCGCCGAACTCGAAGGCGCGCGGGCCGAGCAGCAGGCGCGGCGCGAAGAGGTCGGGCAGGCGAAGGACGCGCTGGGCGAGGCGAAGGTCCGCCGCGCACGGTCGTCCGAGCGGCTCAACCGCGTGCAGCAGGCGGCGCGGTCCGCCGAGGCCGAGGTGACTCGCCTGCGCGAGCAGCGCGCGAAGGTGGAGCGCACCCGGGAGCAAGCGCTTGCGCAACTGGCCGAGCTGGAGGAACGGCTCGACGCCGTCGCCGAGCAGCCGGTCGACGAGGATCCCGACACCTCCGAGCGAGACCAGGCCAAGGACGACCTGGCGGCGTTGCGTCAGGAAGAGGTCGAAGCGCGGCTGGCGTTGCGGACCGCGGAAGAGCGTTCGCGCGGGCTGGCCGGTAAGGCCGAGTCCCTGCGCCGCGCCGCGTTCAACGAGCGGCAGGCCCGTGAGCGCGCGGCGAAGGCGCGTGAGGCGCGCGAACGCGGTGCCGAGATCGCGGCGGCCGTGGTCGAGGCCGGTGAGTACGCGCTGGACCGGATCGAGGTGTCGGTGCAGCGGGCCGCCGCCGAACGCGACGAGATCCAGGGCGAGCGGCAGCGCCGGGAGACCATGCTCGCGCAGGTGCGTGGCAAGGTCCGCGAGTTCGCCGGTGAGCTGGAGAAGCTGACCGACGCGGTGCACCGTGACGAGGTGCTGCGGGCCGAACAGCGGCTGCGGCTCGAGCAGCTGGAGACCAAGATCGCCGAGGACTTCGGCATCGGGCTCGAGGACCTGGTCGCCGAGTACGGGCCGGAGGTGCCGGTGCCGCCGAGCGCCGGGGAGATCGCCGAGTACGAGGCGGCGAAGGAGCGTGGCGAGCAGGTCAGCGCGCCGCAGCCGATCCCGTTCGACCGGCCGACGCAGCAGCGCCGCGCCAAGCGCGCCGAACGCGACCTGACGCTGCTCGGCAAGGTCAACCCGCTGGCGCTGGAGGAGTTCGCCGCGCTGGAGGAGCGCTACAAGTTCCTGTCCACCCAGCTGGAGGACCTCAAGGCGACGCGCAAGGACCTGCTGACGGTGATCAAGGAGGTCGACGACAAGATCCTCGAGGTGTTCAGCACCGCCTACGAGGACGTGGCGCGTGAGTTCGAGATCGTGTTCTCGGTGCTGTTCCCCGGCGGGGACGGGCGGATGGTGCTCACCGAGCCGAACGACCTGCTCGCGACCGGCGTCGACGTGGAGGCGCGCCCCCCTGGCAAGAAGGTCAAGCGGCTGTCGTTGCTTTCGGGTGGGGAGAAGTCGCTGGTCGCGGTGGCCATGCTGGTGGCCATCTTCCGCGCCCGGCCTTCGCCCTTCTACGTCATGGATGAGGTCGAGGCGGCGCTGGACGACACGAACATGCGCCGGCTGATCGGGCTGCTGGAGCAGCTGCGGGAGAGTTCGCAGCTGATCATCATCACCCACCAGAAGCCGACCATGGAAATCGCCGACGCGCTGTACGGCGTGAGCATGCAGGGCGACGGCATCACAAAGGTGATCTCGCAGCGGCTGCGCAACGACCGGAAGCCACCGCCCGCGAGGGTGGCCGCGCCGGTGGTGGAGGCTGCCGCGGCACCTGCCGCCACTCCCGACGCCGAGCCCGCGCCGGTAGCCGATGCGGCAGTAGCCGAGCCGCCGGTGACCGACCGCGAAGCCGAACCGGAAGCCGACGCGACAGCGGAGCCCGAAGCGGCCCCCGCGCTGGTGGCTGATGTCGCGCCGGAGGCGGAGCCCGAAGCCGCGCCCGCGCCGGTGGCCGATTTGGCGGCCGAGCCTGAAGCGGCCCCCGAACCGGTGGCTGATGCCGCGCCGGAGGCTGAGCCTGAACCCGAAGCGGCGCCTGAATCGGTGGCTGATGCTGCGCCGGAGGCTGAGCCTGAAGCCGAACCGGTGCCGGTGGCCGCGGCGCCGGTCGCCGAGCCCGAAGCCGCGCCCGCGCCGGTGGCCGACGCGGAGCCGGAACCCGAGCTTGAAGCCGAAGCTGCCCCCGAACCCAAGCCCGAGCCCGAGGCCGCCGCCGAAACTGAGGCCGAAACCGAGGCCGTGTCCGAACCCGCGCCTGAGCCCGAAGCCGAGGCTGCGGTCGAAGAGTCACCGGCCTGAAAACCGGTGGCGGAGCCGGGCTGGTTTGGGGCACGGTCGGCGCATGGTTTCGCAGCTGCAGAATGTCGCGATCGATGCGGTCAACGCCTACGAACTGGCCCGCTTCTGGAGTGAGGTGACCGGCTTCCCCCTGCATCCGGAGGACAAACCGGGTGCGGAGGAGACGCAGGTGATGCTGCCCGAGGGGCCGCTCCTGCACTTCAACCAGGTCCCCGAGGCGAAACCGGCGCAGAAGAACCGGCTGCACCTCTGCCTGCGCCCGGAGACCTCGCGCGAAGAGGAAACCGAGCGCCTGCTGGCCCTCGGCGCCACCCTGGTCGCCGACCGCCGCGAACCGGACGGGGCGGGCTGGGTCGTACTCGCCGACCCGGAGGGCAACGAGTTCTGCGTGCTCCGCAGCGCCGCCGAACGAGCAGCCCAAGCCGATTAAGGAGCGCGCGGGACACCGCGCTGCTTGGCCTCGGGAAGCAGATGGCAGCCCGTGACCACACTGATGATCGTGTTCGCCTTTTCGGTGCCGGTGGTCACGGAAAGCTTCGCCGCGTAGCCGTCGTGGAGGTTCACGATGTGGAAGGCACCTCTGTCGACGGCGAGCCCTGGTGAGGTGAAGCCGTAGGCCGCGGCAACCCGCTTGATGGTGTCCACCGCCCGCGGCCACTGTTCCGACGGGATCACCGCCGGCGTCAGGCTGCCCGCGAGGATCTGGGCCATCGCGTCCCAGGCGTCCACCTCGGCGAATTCGGCGCAGCCCGGATTATCGCTGTTCGTCCCGCCGCCTTCCCATGGTGGAAGTCCGAATTCCGTGCTGAGGGCGTCGGTGATTTCACGTTCCATCTTTACGTACCGCGTCACGGCTTCGTCGAGGCTCGGTCGCCGCATCAATTCCGCCCACTGTTGTTCGAGGGTCATGTCTCCTCGCGAACTGTCGTCGCTGGGGTTGTCGCCTTCGCACGAGCAGAGGGCGAAGACGCAGATCAGTGCGCTCAAGAGCACGCCGAGCTTCTTTCGCTTCACCGGGAAACTGCCACCTCGGGATGGCCGGACACGATGGCGGCCAGGTTGTGTTCGCTGGTGGCCAATCGCCCGTCGCCGACGGCGTACTCGCTGTGTCCCTGCGAGCCGATCATGGGACCCACCGGACTGGTGGAAAGCTGGTTCACCCCGGGCATCTCGCTGACGTGCGGCCCGTACCTGCCGCTGTGCGGCACGGCATCGGCTACGGCATCACCTTCGGCCGACAGGTTGTACGTGTGGCCTTCGGGAACATTCAGCTCCGATGGGTGGAAAACGGGGTTGTGGCCCGGCGAGATGCCGGGCGAGCCGAAGAACACGGCGTCGTCGACGCCATGGCTCTGCCCCAGCGCGATGCCGGTGGTGGTGGAGCCGTACGAGTGCCCGAGCGCGGTGAGGTGGGGATCGTCGGGACGGGCGGCGTTGATGCCTTCTCCGAACCTGGCGAGCTTGCTCCCACCTTCCTCGGCGGGCGCGCCGGTGACCAGTCCGTCCAGATCTTCCAAGCGGGTGGTCGGCGGCTCGTAACCCAGCCAGGTCACCATCGCCACGGAGTTTCCCTCCGGGAGGTCGCCGGCCAGGGTGTTGGCATAGGCGCGGACTTCGTTCATGTCGTTGACGTACCCGGGCAGGTTGTCCTGGACGTTGGAGTTCATTCCCGGGGTGAAGATGCCGACGTGCTGGGCCTTGTCGATGTCACCGCTGGCGACGGCGGCCTTGGGCCGATCACCACCCATGTCGAGTGAGAGCAACTGCCGGTCGGGCCGGGGCTGCCCGGTTCGCGGATCGAGCATCATGCGGTCGACCGAGTCCAGGCCCGCGAGCTTGTCGTTGATCTTGGTGATCTCCGTCCGCAGGACGTTGCGCGAGTTCTGGTGACCCGGTCCGTTGGTGAGTTCGGCCAGTTGCCGCTCCAGATCGGTGCGGGCGTTCTGCAGACTGGTCCGCTGCTTGCCGACCATGGCCAGGTTGGCTTCGCTGCGAGCCCACCCCTCGACGCCGTCACGATTGCCGACGAGTTCGGGCAGATCGTGGATCAGGCGGCGTTGCTGGCTGGGGGACAACGCTGCCCACCAGGCCGCGTTCTGCGTCACGGTCGCACCGTCCGGTGGCGGGGAAAGGATGGACAACCCGCCGACGGTGAAACCAGCATCGCCGAAAGCGGCCAGGCCGGTTTGCGCGTTGTCGTTGCCGGTCGCGTCGATGGTGGTCCCGGCCAGCACCCGATCCAGGACGGCGCAGCCGTCGGCGTCGATGTCCTCCGCCTGCCGGACGACCTGGGCGACCCGGTCGGCGAGTTCGACGGCCAGCTGCCGCCGGTCGGCGGCGACGGCTTCGGCCTGTTCCGGCGCTGTGCCCTCGGGCGGGCCGAGGTCGACGACCGAGCCGTCCGGGGCGATGGCGAAGTTCCGTTTCTTCGCAAGTCCCAGTAGTTCTTCCCGGCCGTTGACTACGCCCGTAATCGCGTCACCGATGTCACCGAACGCGCGGCGCGTGGCGCCGAGTTCGGCCGCCAGTTCTTCGGCGCCGTCGACCAGTTCGGTGACGCGGCCCAGTGCCGCGTCGGCTGCCGGACCGGACCACCCGTCGACGCTGGAGACGGTGCGCAGTTCGTCGGACGCCGCGACGAGCTTGAGGTATTCGCCGTTGATGGTGCCGACGGCGTTCTGCGCCGGCGCCGGGTCCCAGCGCAGGACGTCTGCCCAGCTGACCATCAGACCGGTCTCCGGCCGCCGGTGGCTTCGCGCAGGTCCGCTCCGGCGGCCTCCTCGTTCGCGTCGTAGCGCTGCGCCGCTTGGGCGAACGCTACGGACACGTCAGAGAAGCCGCTGGTCAGGCCATTGATCCGAGAGCGCCAGGCAGCCCGGACCGCCTCGACCTTGCCGACCAGCCGGGCGCCCGGCATCCCGGCGTCCCCGGTGGGCAGACAACTCGCGGCGTCCACCCCGCCGATGGTTTCCGAAGCGGCACGGGCGGCCACCCCCGCCTGCCGCAAGGCCTCGAGCACCGCGCTGTATCCGGCCATGACAGTCGCGCCCCCTCCCAGAGTCGCCGTCGTTATGACGCTACGACACCGGACGAGTGCTGTCAGCTACATTCACCGAGGTCGCGTAGTCTACGGCCGTTCGGTCCACCCGTGGCGGTTCGAAAATCGTGACCCGTTTCGCGGTGTCGTTCTGGCAGGATGCCCCGGGTGAGTGAGTCAGCGTGGCCGGCGGGTGACCCGCGGCGGTTCTTCGACGCTCCGATCGATGCCGACCAGTTGCGCGCGAGCAGTCCCAACATCCACGCCAGGGCGATCGCGATGGTCGTGGGCCTGGTGGCCGGAGTGGTGCTGATCGCGCTGGGCTGGTGGGCCATCGCCGACGGGCGGTGGTGGTCGGTGGTGCTGGGCGTGCTCGTGGTGCTCGCCGGGCTGTACGCGGTGGTGCGCGGATTCCGCGCCGAGCACGCGGTCAAGCCCTTCCGCGGCGGGCAGTTGGTGCCCGGCGTGGTGGTGGAGCAGGCCGACGGCAAGGTCGAGATCCTGGTACTCGGCGACATCTCGCGCGACCCGGTCTCGCCGCCGCGCTTCGCGTACCGGCTGATTTCCTTCCGCGCCCGCGAGGGCACGCAGTTCGTGCCTGGTCAATGGGTTCCGTGCGTGATGCACGGGTTCGTCGGCCCCGGCCGCCGCGACACCTGGTGGAACTTCGAGGCCTCACCGATCTCCTGGGCGACCGCCGACGCGACGGTGCTGCAGAACGCCGACCGGATGATTCCCGAGGCCGAGTGGACCCAGCTGCTCACCGGCGCCGAACAACTCACCGAACTGCGCCGCCGGATGAGCAAGCTGCTGGTCATCCCGGACACCGAGCTGCCAGAAGCCCTGCGCCGCCCGGCCAGCCGGATCGGGGTGCCGGTCGAATGGCAGGAGACCGGCCGCGCCCGGTTCGTCGGCTCGCTCTCGGACCGCGTCCACCCCGCGATGCCCTGACCCGAAGGTGGCTTCCGGAGCGGAGTCCGAAAGCCACCTTCGCGTGCTAGGCGGCCTCGTCCACAGGAGCCGAAGTGGCCTCCGTGGCCTTCGGGTCCGGTGTGGAATGCCGCAGTGACAGCAGACCGCCGACGACCAGGGTGATGATCACCCCGGCGAGGGTGTACCACGGGAACGCCAGTGCCACGTTGTTCCCGCCCGCCTTGCTGAAGTCCACGCCGAGCAGCGCACCGCTCGCCTTGTCGAACTTCACCCCGAGGATCACGAACGCCATCACCAGCACGGTGACCACGAAGGCGGCGATCGCGTCCGGCTGCCGCGCCTTCTTGAACAGCAGGCCGAGCAGGAACGCGCCGAGCAGCGCGCCGTAGGTGTACCCGGTGATGCCCAGTGCCTGCACCACGATCGGGTCGCTGGTCGAGGTGAACGAGGCGAAGAACCCGGCGAACACGATCAGGATCCCGGCCCAGATGATCGTCCAGAGGCGACCCTGCCTGAGCCGTTCCTCATCGGACAGTTGCCTGCCGATGACCCGTTCGTACACGTCGGTGACCGTCGAGGAAGCCAGCGCGCCGAGCGAGGAACTCAGTGCGGCGGCGAGGATCCCGGCGATCACGAAGCCCGACAAGCCGCTGGGCAGCTCGGTCACGATGTAGTTCGCGAACAGTTCGTCGTTCGTGTTCAACCCGAGCTGCTTGACCGGGTCGAGTCCGTTGTAGAACGCCCACAGCATCACGCCGATGAACAGGAACAGCGCGAACTGCAGGAACACCACCACACCCGAGGCGATCAGCGCCTTCTGCGCCGCGCGCAGATCGTTCGTGGCCTGGAGGCGCTGCACGATCAGCTGGTCCGAACCGTGCGAGGCCATCGACAGCACCGCACCACCGATCACCGCGGTGATGATGGCGTACTGCCCGGTCAGCGGATTGGACGAGAAATCGAGCAGCTGGAACTTGTTCGCGTCGACGGCCTTCGAGAACCAGCCGTCGGGCAGGTTGGCCGCCAGCACCCAGATCACCACGATGCCGCCGAGCACGTACCAGAGCATCTGGATGGCGTCGACCCACACCACGGCGCGCACTCCGCCGAAGAAGCTGTAGATCACCATCGCGATGCCGAGCGCGATCACGATCGCCCAGTACGACACGTTCAGGCCGTACGCGCCGAGCACCACCTTGACCGGGATCGCGGTGGCGAACAGCCGGATGCCGTCGGCCGCGGTGCGGGTGAGCAGGAAGGTCACCGACGCGGTGCCCTGCAGCCCGCTGCCGAACCGCTTGCCGAGGAAGGCGTACGCGGTCACCAGGTTGCCCGCCACATACCTGGGCAGCAGCACGAAAGAAACCACGATGCGACCGAGGATGTACCCGATCGCGAGTGACAGATAGGTCATTCCGCCCGCGCCGGGCGTTGCTATGTAGGCGACCGTGGGCACCGACAACACGGTCAGCGTCGACGTTTCCGCCGACACCACCGAGAGACAGGCCACCCACCACGAGATCTTGCCCTCGCCGACGAAATAGTCGTTACCGGACTTCTGCCGGCCGCCGATCACGATGCCGAGTACCGGCATCCCCACCAGAAAGATCGCGATTATCGCGAGGTCGACTGCGCGCATTGACATCTCCTACCGTGTTTTACCCCGCGGCGCTATACGCAAACGGGTAATGACCGCGGGCAAAGGGGGCGGAAGTGCCGCCGGGTGCGCACCGGGCGTGATGCTGCCGAGCAGTCGCGGGCCCGCGGCGCCGGTGGCGCTCGGCAGGTTCGCGGGTTGCCCGTGCCAGGTCAGCCAGCCGAGCAACGCGGTCAGGTAAGCCTCTTTGGCCGCCCTTGGCAGGCCGAGTTCGTCGCTCGTGCGGAGTTCGGCGGTGAGCCTCGCGGCGAGTGCGCGCATCAGCGCCGGGTTCTCCACGCCACCGCCGGAAGCCACCACCGTGCCTGCTTCGTGGCGGGCGCATTCGGCGGCGATGGTGGCCGCGGTCAGTTCGGTGAGGGTGGCGAGCAGATCCTCTCCGGAAAGGGTGAGATCACCAATGTGAGTGCGCAGGTAATCGGTGTGGAAATGTTCCTTGCCGGTGCTTTTCGGCGGGGGAGCGGCGTAGTAGGGATCAGTCAGCAGCCGGTCCAGCAGTCCGGAGTGGACACGCCCGGCGGCGGCGAGGCGCCCGCCGAAGTCACTGCGCTGCCCGGCCACCTCGGTGGCGGCCAGGTCGAGCAGCGCGTTGCCCGGTCCGGTGTCGTAGGCGAGCGCGCCGGTGTCCGCGCGCACCACGGTGATGTTGGCGATGCCACCGATGTTGAGCCCCACCGCTGCCTTCCCGCTGTCTTCGGCGAGGCCGCGTAGCCAGAGCTGGTCGAGCGTGCTGGCCAGCGGCGCACCGTGCCCGCCCGCCGCGACGTCGCGGGCACGCAGGTCGGCCACCACGGGCAGGCCGGTGCGTTCGGCGATCCACGCGGGCTGGCCGAGTTGCAGCGTGCCGCGCGCCCGTCCGTTCTCGACCCAGTGGAACACCGTCTGCCCGAGCGAGGCGATCAGGTCGGCGCCGCCCGCGAGGTCGACGCCGGTCGCGGCCGCTTCGGCGAACGACTGGCCGACCAGCGTGTCCAGCCGGGTGAGTTCCTCCGCGCTGCACGGGTTCGGCGGCAGTGCGCCGAGCAGTCGCTCGCGGAGTTCTTCGGGGTACGGGATTTCCGCCTCGGCGATCGGGGTCAGCGCCACAGCGCCGTCCTCGCCGTCCTCGGCGCACAACCGGGCGGCGGCCACGTCGATGCCATCGATCGACGTGCCCGAGATGAGCCCCACGACGGTGAGGGGCTCGCCAGAACGAGCAGTCACGGAGCAGTGGTCTAGTCCTTGTCGCGGCCGGCGCGCAAGCGGAATCGTTACTTCTTGTCCAAACCGAGTTCACCTCGGTGGAGGCTTGGCCTGGGCGCGGGGGCGGATGGGGCCCGACGTCGCTGGATGCGAGGATGGCCGCGTGTCGAGCAACCTCTGGTTCTGGATCATCGTCGTAGTCGTCGTGGTGCTGGCGGTCGCGCTGGTCGCCGGGCTGGTCATCGCGCGCAAGCGCAAGATCAGCCTGACCGAGGCCGACAAGGCTGCGCAGGTCGACAAGGGCAAGCCGAAGGGCGGCGGGTACCAGGCGGGCGGCGGCATCGCGCTGGCACCCGGCGGCGAGAAGACCGAAGAGGAACCGCCGCACCCGGCGGGGGAGCGCACCGAGGTCGACGGGCAGCCGGGCGTCGGTGACGACGCCTCGGTGCCGCGGGACGCGCCGCGCCGCGGGATCGTCGACGTCGGCCTGCCCGACGAAACCGAAGCCGAAGCAGAGGGCGACACCGACACCAAGCCCGGGACCGAGGCCAAGGCCGCGCCCGAGGCCGAGCCGCGGACCAAGCCGGGGACCGAGGCAGGGGCGAAGCCCGAGGCCAAGGCGCAGGCCAAGACTGAAACCAAGCCCGAGACCGAAGCCAAGGCGCAGGTCAAGCCTGAGGCGAAGGTCGAGCCGGAACCCGCGCCTGAGCCGGTTGAGGAGATCGCGCCTGCCACCGGGCGGATCGAGCGGCTGCGTGGCCGGTTGTCCAAGTCGCGCTCGGCCTTCGGGCAGGGGTTGCTCGGCCTGCTCGGCGCCGGTGACCTGGACGAGGACTCCTGGCAGGACGTCGAGGACACGCTGCTGGTCGCCGACCTCGGCGCGGCGACCACCACCGAGATCGTCGAGAAGCTGCGTTCGGAGCTGTCCGTGCGCGCGGTCCGCACCTCCGAGGACGCCCGGGCCGTGCTCCGCGAGGTGCTGATCGAGGCGCTGGCGACCAAGGGTGATCGTGCGGTGCGCGCGCTGCCGCACGGCACGGGCGAAAACAAGAAGCCCGCGGTGGTCCTGGTCGCCGGGGTGAACGGCACCGGGAAGACCACCACCACCGGCAAGCTCGCACGGGTGCTGGTGGCGCAGGGCCGCGACGTGCTGCTCGGTGCGGCGGACACCTTCCGCGCCGCCGCCGCCGACCAGCTGCAGACCTGGGCCGACCGCGTCGGCGCCGAGGTGGTCCGCGGCAAGGAGGGCGCCGACCCGGCCGCGGTCGCCTTCGACGCGGTCAAGCGCGGTACCGACGCCGGGGTGGACACCGTGCTGATCGACACGGCCGGCCGCCTGCACACCAAAACCGGCCTGATGGACGAGCTGGGCAAGGTCAAGCGGGTGGTGGAGAAGCAGGCCAAGGTGGACGAGGTGCTGCTCGTGCTCGACGCCACCACCGGGCAGAACGGGCTGATGCAGGCCCGCGTGTTCGCCGAGGTGGTGGACGTGACCGGCATCGTGCTGACCAAGCTGGACGGCACCGCCAAGGGCGGCATCGTCTTCCAGGTGCAGCGCGAGCTTGGGGTGCCGGTCAAGCTGGTCGGCCTCGGTGAGGGCGCGGACGATCTGGCCCCGTTCGAGGCCGGTGCCTTCGTGGACGCCCTGCTCGGCTGAAATCCGGATGCCCGGCCCGCGTGGCCGGGGCAGAATGTCCGCCATGCCTGGTTGACGCACTTCCCGTGCCCCACCTCCTCGACGGTTCGCCGCATCCCGCAACCGCTTCGAGGAGACACAGAATGAACATCGAACTACGCCGCCTCACCGGCGACGACGCCCCGCGCGTCCGCGAGATCCTGGCCACGCCCGAGGTCTCCACCTGGTGGGGCGATCCGGACGAGGAAACCGCCGAGCTGATCTCGCCGGAGGATCCGGACACCACCACGTACGCCATCGAGTTCGAGGGCGCCGTGGTCGGCGTCATCCAGAGTTCGGAGGAACCGACGCCCGGTTACCGGCACGCGGGCATCGATCTCGCGGTGCACCCGGACTGGCACGGCCGCGGCATCGGCACGGCCGCGATCCACCGGCTGGCCACGCACCTCATCGAAGAACGCGGCCATCACCGGCTGACCATCGACCCGGCCGCCGAGAACGAGCGGGCGATCGCGGTCTACCGCAGGCTGGGCTTCCGGCCGGTCGGCGTGCTGCGCCAGTACGAGCGGCGCCAGGACGGCACCTGGCGCGACGGCCTGCTGATGGACCTGCTCGCGCCCGAACTCACGACGCCATGATCCGCGCCGAAAGTTCCTTCGCCACCCGCTGAACCGCGGGCGCGATTCGCGAGACAGCCTCCTTGGTGAGCCGCCCCTCCGGGCCGGACACCGACACCGCGGCGGGGGTCGGCGTGCCGGTCAGCGCGACCGCCACGCACCGCACGCCGATCTCCTGCTCGCTCTCGTCCAGCGCGTAGCCCTGCCCGGCCACCTCACGCAGGTGGTCGAGCAGCGTGTCCGGGTCGGTCAGGGTGTGCGTGGTGTACGCGGGCGTGCCGGTGCGCGCGAGCAGCGCGCGGACGTCGTCGGCGGGCAGTCGCGCGAGCATGGCCTTGCCGACCCCGGTGCCGTGCGGCAGCAACCGCCTGCCCACCTCGGTGAACATGCGCATCGAGTGCTTCGACGGGACCTGGGCGACGTAGACCACCTCGTCGCGTTCGAGGATCGCCAGGTTCGCCGTCTCACCGGTCTCCTCGACCAGTTCCGCGAGCAGCGGCCGGGTCGCGGTGCCGAACTGCACCCCCGCGTGTTCACCCAACCGGATGAGCCGGGCACCCAGTGCGTACCGGCGATTGGTGTGCTGCCGGACATATCCGAGGTCGAGCAGGGTACGGATGAGCCGGTGGATCGTGGGCATCGGGAGGCCGGACGAGGTGGCCAGCTCGGAGAGACTTGCCTCACCCCCGGCGTCGGCCAGGCGTTCCAGCAGCTCAAAGGCCCGCTGCAGCGACTGCACACTGCCGGGCCTGCGTTGAGTTTCCGCCATGCAGAAACTATAGTCCGCAAAATAGAAAACGTCTCCAAGTTGGGGTGTTCACACATGTCTGAAGTTCGTGTTCTCGGAGATTCCGTCGAAGGCGGCGAGGAGATCCTGACGCCCGAAGCGCTGGAATTCCTCGCCGGTCTGCACGCTGCCTTCGCCGCTCGCCGGGACGAGCTGCTCCAGGCCCGCCGCGTCCGCCGCGAGGAGGCCGCGCGCACCGGCAAGCTCGACTTCCTGCCGGAGACCGCGCACGTGCGCGAGTCCGACTGGAAGGTGGCCGTCGCGCCGCCCGCGCTGCGCGACCGCCGGGTGGAGATCACCGGGCCGACCGATCGCAAGATGACCATCAACGCGCTCAACTCCGGGGCCAAGGTCTGGCTGGCCGACCTCGAGGACGCCAACACCCCGCACTGGCGCAACGTGGTCGGCGGGCAGGTCAACCTGCGTGACGCGATCCGCGGCGACATCTCGCTGAGCACGCCGGAGGGCAAGAGCTACCAGCTGCGCGACGACGTCGAGCACGCCACCATCGTGGTCCGCCCGCGTGGCTGGCACCTCGACGAGCGCAACCTGGAGTTCGACGGCCGCGCCGGGGTGGGCGCGCTTGTCGACTTCGGCCTGCACTTCTTCCACAACGTCCGCGCCCTGCTGGCCGACGACAAGGGCCCGTACTACTACCTGCCGAAGATGGAGAGCCATCTCGAGGCGCGCCTGTGGAACGACGTGTTCACGCACGCGCAGAAGGAACTCGGCATCGAGCACGGCACCATCCGCGCCACCGTGCTGATCGAGACCATCCCGGCCGCGTTCGAGATGGAGGAGATCCTCTACGAACTGCGCGAGCACGCCTCCGGGCTGAACGCGGGCCGCTGGGACTACCTGTTCAGCGTGATCAAGTACTTCCGCGACGCCGGCGAGAAGTTCGTGCTGCCGGACCGCAACAGCGTCACCATGACCGCGCCGTTCATGCGGGCCTACACCGAGCTGCTGGTGCGCACCTGCCACAAGCGTGGGGCGTTCGCGATCGGCGGCATGGCCGCGTTCATCCCGAGCAAGGACCCCGAGGTCGCCGAGAACGCGTCGAAGAAGGTCCACGCCGACAAGGCGCGCGAGGCGAACGACGGGTTCGACGGTTCGTGGGTGGCGCACCCGGGCATGGTCGGGCTGTGCAAGGAGGAGTTCGACAAGGTGCTCGGCGACAAGCCGAACCAGCTCGACCGCACCCGTGACGAGGTGAGCGTGACCGCGGAGCAGCTGCTCGACGTGGCCTCCACCGAGTGCGGCGCGACCGCGGCCGGGCTGCGTGGCGCGGTCGACGTCGGCGTCCGCTACATCGCCTCCTGGCTGGGCGGGAACGGTGCCGCCGCGATCCACAACCTGATGGAGGACGCGGCCACCGCGGAGATCTCGCGGTCGCAGCTGTGGCAGTGGGTGCGCAACGGCACCCAGCTGGACAACGGCCAGGTCGTGACCCGCGAGCTGGTGCGCGAGGTGCTCGGCGAGGTGCGGCAGGAGCTGACCGCGGTGATCCCGGACGACCTGCTCAAGGAAGCGGTCGAGCTGTTCGAAGAGGTCGCGCTGGCCGAGGAGTTCGTCGACTTCCTGACCCTGCCCGCCTACGAGCGGATCAAGTAGCGCGATGGCACAGGGGCGGCTCTCCGAGGACGTCTACGCGAACATCGACGCCCGCCTCGCCGAGGTGGACGCTCGTGTCGCCGGGTTGTACCCCGGTGAGCCGCCCGGCCGTCAGCCGGTGCACACGGTGTACGTACCGGCCGGGCGGTTCACCGCCGACCTGGCCGCGCGGTGGGGTGAGCAGGCGCTGACCGTGCTGGCCGAGCACGGTCCACTTGAGACAGATGACGCGGTCGTGGAGCGGGTGCGCGCGAAGCTCGCCGCCGAGCCGATCGAGGACCTGCGGATCGACTTCGAGGACGGTTACGGCCGTCCTGACGACAAAACCGAGGATGCCGACGCGCGCGCGGCGGGTGCCGAACTGGCCGCGTCGGTGAAGGACGGCCAGGCGCCCCCGTTCACCGGGATCCGGTTCAAGAGCTTCGAGCAGCCGACCCGGCGGCGCGGGATCCGCACGCTGGACCTGTTCCTCGGTGGGCTGCTCGACGGCGGCGGCCTGCCCGAGGGGTTCGTGGTGACCTTGCCGAAGGTCACCGCGGTCGAGCAGGTGGAGGCGTGCGCCGCGGTGCTGGAGCAGCTCGAACCCGCGTACGGCCTGGCGGCCGGGGCGCTGCGGTTCGAGGTGCAGGTGGAGACGGCGCAGTCGATCCTCGGTGAGGACGGCACGGTCGCCGTCGCCCGGATCATCCAGGCGGGCGGCGGCCGGATCACCGGACTGCACTACGGCACCTACGACTACAGCGCCGGCCTCGGCATCAGCGCCGAGTACCAGAGCATGGAGCACCCGGCGGCCGACTTCGCCAAGGGCTTCATGCAGGTGGCCGCCGCCGGAACGGGCGTGCGGCTCTCGGACGGTTCGACGAACAAGCTGCCGGTGGGCGACCGCGGAACCGTGCGCGCGGCGTGGCGTGAGCAGGCGCGGTTGATCCGGCGGTCGCTGGAACGCGGCTTCTACCAGGGCTGGGACCTGCACCCGCACCAGTTGCCGAGCCGGTACGCGGCCACCTACGCCTTCTTCCGCGAGGGGTTCGAGCCCGCCGCCGCCCGCCTGCGGAACTACGCGGCGCGGGCCGAGGGCGGTTTCCTCGACGAACCGGCGACCGCGCAGGCGCTGGCGGCCTACCTCTGCCGTGGCTTGGACTGCGGGGCGATCGGCGAGCCGGAACTGACCGATTTGGACAGAGCGACGCTGGATCGGTACGTCCGGCGGGCGTAACCGCGAGGGAACACGCCCGGAACCTCCGAACCCTAGGTTGCGTTCATGACCGACGTCGAGAAAGTGGAACCGGCGGCGAAGAAGAAGCGCTGGTACACGTCGCTGTTCTTCCAGATCATCGTGGCGGTGGTGGCCGGGGTGCTGCTCGGGCACTTCTGGCCGTCCATCGGCGCGGAACTGAAACCGGTCGGCGACGGCTTCATCCGGCTGATCAAGATGATCATCGCGCCGCTGATCTTCTGCGTGGTGGTCACCGGCATCGCCGCGGTCGGCGACGTCAAGGCGGTGGGACGGCTCGGCTTCAAGGCGATCCTGTACTTCGAGATCGTCACCACCTTCGCGCTGCTGTTCGGCCTGCTGGTGGCCAATCTCGGGCAGCCGGGTGGCGGACTGCACATCGATCCATCCACTTTGGACGCGTCGGCGCTGGACGCGAAGACCCAGGGCGGGCACCTGCCGTCCACTTCGGAGTTCCTGCTGGAGACCATTCCGGAGAGCGTGGTCGGTGCGTTCGCCGAGAACACCCTGCTGCAGGTGCTGTTCTTCGCCGTGTTCTTCGGGCTGGCGCTGGCCGTGCTCGGGCGGGAGAAGGCGCCGCTGGTGCTGGGGTTCGTCGAGCAGGTGCAGCTGGTCATCTTCAAGGTGATGGGCTGGGTGATGCGGGCCGCGCCGCTGGGTGCGTTCGGCGCGATGGCCTTCATCATCGGCCAGTACGGCATCGGCACGCTCGGCACCTACGCGAAGCTGATCCTGGCCTGTTACGCGGCGGCGGTGCTGTTCGCGCTGATCCTCGCGGCGATCGCGCGGTTCTACGCGGGCGTGCCGATCTGGCGGTTCGTGCGTTACGCCCGCGAGGAGTTCCTGCTGGCGCTGGGTACCGCGTCGACGGAAGCGGTGATGCCGCGCATCATGACCAAGCTGACCGACGCGGGCTGCTCACGGGCGGCGACCGGATTGGTGGTGCCGACGGGTTACTCGTTCAACCTGGACGGGGCGACGATCTACCTGTCGATCTGCACGGTGTTCCTGGCGCAGGCGTTCGATGTCGACATGTCGCTCGGGCAGCAGCTGGTGGCCGTGGGCATCCTGATGCTGACTTCGAAGGGCATGGCGGGCGTGCCGGGCTCGTCGTTCCTGGCACTCTCGGCCACGGCCGCCGCCATCGGCGCGTTCCCGGTGGCCGGGGTCGCCCTGCTGCTGGGCGCGGACCGCCTGATGGACTCGATGCGGGTCTTCGTGAACCTGCTCGGCAACTGCGTCGCGACCTTTGTGGTGGCGAAGTCGGAAGGGCAGTTGGACCGGGAGAAGATGGGTCAGCTGCTGATGCGCAACGCCAGGTAGACGTCGACCTGGTTGGTGAAGTCGGTCAGGTCGAGGCCCAGCAGTTCGCCGGCCCGGCCGATCCGGTACCGCAGGGTGTTCACGTGGATGTGCAGTGCTTTCGCGGCCACCGCCGGCGAGCCCGACGACTCCAGGAAAACGCGCACCGTGTGCACGAGGTCGCTGTGCTGGGCGGCGTCGTAGTCCAGCAGCGGGCCGAGCACCCGTCGCCGGAGGGCGGTGCGTAGTTCGTCCGAGACGCCAGCCAGCACCAGCCGGTGCACGCCGATCTCCTCGCCGGGCACCACTGCCACGCGGTCCTCGCGGTTCGCGCCGACCTCCAGCGCGTGTGCGGCTTCCTCCAGTGCGCCACGCACCCCGGTCAGCGCCGCCGGGCCGCCGACGCTGACCAGCACCCGGTCCGCCGCCAGTGCGGGCTCCACTGTGGACAGAGCGCGGGCGGCGGCCGACGCCCAGTCGTCCGGCCAGCCGTCGGTGGCGACTAGGGCGCAGGAGTCCTCACCGAACCGCCCGCGCAGCACGCGCAGCGGATAACCGGCGAGCAGCTCGTCGAGCAGGTCACCGGCGACCGCCTCACCCACGGTCCGGGTGAGCACCACGCGGACCCCGGTGTCCGGCGGCCAGCCCGCCGCGGCGAAGGCCTCCCCGAGATCACCGCCGCTGTTCAGCCCACGAAAGAGTGATCTTTCCACCTCGGACTGCCTGGCCGGGGTGCGCAACCGGCCGACCAGCGCGGCCACCTCGGCGGCGATCTCGTGCTGCTCGGTGGTCCAGTGCCCGGAGCCACCGGTCACCAGCGCCCACGGCACGGTGAAGCCTTCACCGGCGGGCAGCACGGTGTGCCTGCTCTCCACCGCCGCGCCCATGCTGAACGCGGCCGCCAGCGGTTCGGCCTCGGGCAGCAGCAGGCCGGTGCCGGCGACCACCCGGCCGGTGCCCGCCAGCACCCAGCACGGCACGCCGAGTTCGGCCGATCCCAGCCGCAGCAGCTCCGGCAACGGCAGCTCGGCCGCGTGCGCGGGCAGTCTGCCGGGCGGGGCGTCGCGGTCGGCGGCCAGTGCCAGCACCACCCGCTCGACGATCACCGCGAAGGACAGGTCGGGCGGCACTTCGAGCAGCGGGATGCGGTGGCGTTCGCAGGCCTGGACCAGGTCGTCGGGAATGCCGCCGGAGTCCGCGCCCGAGGCGGCCAGCGCCGCCGTGCCCGCACGCGCCAGCGCCGCCACGAACGGTTCGGCGTCACCGGGCGCGCGCCACCACAGCAGGCCGGTGAGCACCAGTTCGCCCGCCGAGAGGTAGCGGCTGGGGTCCGGCAGCTCGGTGCCGTAGACCCGGGTGACCCGCCGGTCGAGCAGGTCGGCGCCGCCGCGCAGGCGCAGGCGCAGCTCCGGCAGCTCCAGCAGAGTTTTCACCACGGTCATAGGCTTCGTAGAAAACCACAACATGCCGGTGTTTCGCTCACGGAGATTCGTGGCAGGCCACCGTTGCCGAGCCGTTTCGCCCGCTGTCTACTGGTGTATCCACCAAGAAGGGGACGATACTAGTGGAATTCCTGCGTCCGGCCACGCTGGCGGAGGCGCTCGCGGTGAAGGCCGAGCGGCCCGCCGCGGTGCCGATCGCCGGGGGCACCGACGTGATGGTCGAGCTGAACTTCGACCACCGCAGGCCCGAGGCGCTGCTGGATCTGACCGGGATCACCGAGCTGGGTGAGTGGAGCGTCGCCGACGGGACCGTCCGGCTCGGCGCCGGCGTGCCGTACACGCGGCTGATCGAGCAGCTGGGCAAGCGGTTGCCGGGACTGGCGATGGCCGCCCGCACGGTCGGCTCCCCGCAGATCCGCAACCGCGGCACGGTCGGCGGCAATCTCGGTGCGGCCTCCCCCGCGGGGGACACCCACCCGGTGCTGCTGGCCACCGGCGCCACCATCGAGGTGGCTTCCGTGCGCGGGACCCGGCTGATCGCCGCCGAGGACTTCTATCTCGGGGTGAAGCGCAACGCGCTGGACGCCGACGAGCTGATCACTGCGGTGAACCTGCCCGACGCCAAGGCCCCGCAGCAGTTCTCGAAGATCGGCACGCGCAACGCGATGGTGATCGCGGTGTGCTCGTTCGGTCTCGCGCTGCACCCGGAGCAGGGGCGCGTCGGCGCGGCGATCGGGTCGGCGGCGCCGACCCCGCGCCGCAGCCGGGCCGCCGAGGACTTCCTCTCCGGCGAGCTGACCGACGCCGGGTTGTGGGAATCGCCGGGACCGCTGCGGGATTCGGTGTGCCGCCGGTTCGGCGAGCTGGTGGCCGAGGGCACCGAACCGATCGACGACGTCCGCGGCAGCGCGGCGTACCGCAGGCACGCGTTGTCCGTGCTCGCGCGGCGCACGCTGACCTGGGCGTGGCAGGAATACCGGACAGGGGAGCGTTCATGCGCGTGAACATGACCGTCAACGGCGAGCAGCGCCAGGCCGACGACGTCTGGGAGGGCGAGAGCCTGCTGTACGTGCTGCGCGAGCGGCTGGGCCTCCCCGGCTCCAAGAACGCTTGTGAGCAGGGCGAATGCGGTTCGTGCACGGTGTACCTGGACGCGGTGCCGGTGTGTGCCTGCCTGGTCGCGGCCGGGCAGGCCGATGGCCGCGAGGTGCGCACGGTGGAGGGCCTGGCCGACGGCGACCACCTCGATCCGGTCCAGCAGTCCTTTGTGGACGCGGGTGCGGTGCAGTGCGGGTTCTGCACCCCGGGGCTGGTGGTGGCCGCGCACGACCTGCTGGCCAGGGTGCCTCAGCCCGCCGACGAGGAGATCCGTGAGGCACTGGCCGGAAACCTCTGCCGCTGCACCGGGTACGAGAAGATCCTCGACGCGGTGAAGCTGGCCGCGAAGCGAGGGGCGAGCGCATGAGCCGGATCGCGATCCAGGGTGTCGCGGTGTCCACTGTGGATGCCGACGGCACCGAGCACCTCGACGGTCACGTGGTCGTGGAGAACGAGCTGATCACCGCGGTGGGGCCGGGTTCGGCGCCGCCCGGCGACTACGACGAGCGCCTCGACCTAGGTGGCCTCGGCCTGGTCACGCCGGGCTTGGTGAACACCCACCACCACCTCTACCAGTGGGCCACGCGCGGGCTCGCCGCCGATTCGACGCTGTTCGAGTGGCTGGTGGAGCTGTACCCGATCTGGGGCAGGCTCGACGCCGACATCACGCACGCGGCCGCGACCGCCGGGCTGGCCAAGCTCGCGCTGTCCGGCTGCACCACCGTCGCCGACCACCACTACGTCTTCCCGTCCGATGCCGGTGACCAGGTCGAAGCGCTGGTCGCGGCCACCGGCCGGATCGGGGTCCGCAGCCACATCGTGCGCGGCTCGATGGACCGCGGCGAGTCCGACGGCGGCCTTCCTCCGGACAACCTGGTCGAGGACACCGACGCCGCGCTGACCGGCACCGAGCAGGCGATCGACCGGTACCACGACACCTCGAAGAACGCGCACGTCCGGATCGCGGCCGGGCCGTGCTCGCCGTTCACGGTCAGCCGCGCGCTGATGACCGGGGCCGCCGAACTGGCGCGCCGCAAGGGCGTCCGGCTGCACACCCACCTCGCCGAAACGCTCGACGAGGAAGAGCAGTGCCTGGCCGAAGAGGGCTGCACCCCGGCCGAATACGCGGACGACATGGGCTGGCTCGGTGACGACGTCTGGCTCGCGCACACCGTGCACCTGGCGCCGGAAGCCATCGCGCGGATGGGCAAAACGCGGACCGGCTCGGCGCACTGCCCGACCTCCAACGGCCGCCTCGGCACCGGGATCGCGCCGGTGCGGGACCTGCTCGACGCGGGCGCACCGGTCGGACTCGGCGTGGACGGCGCGGCGTCCAATGAGGACGGTGGGCTCGGCATCGAGCTGCACGCGGCGCTGTTGCAGGCGCGCCAGCGCGGCGGGCCGAAGGCGCTGACCGTGCGCGAGGCGCTGTGGCTGGGCACGATGGGTGGCGCGCGCTGCCTCGGGCGGGAGTCGGAAATCGGCTCCATCGAGCCGGGCAAGCTCGCCGACCTGGTCATCTGGGACCTCGGCGGGCTGGACTACGCCGGGATCACCGACCCGGTCGCGTCGCTGGTGCTGGGCACCACGCCGACGCCGTACCGGGTGCTCGTCGGCGGGAAGACCGTGGTTTCCGGCGGGGCGCTGGAAACCGCCGACGCCGCGGTGATCGCCGGTGACCTGCGCAAGGCGAGCGCGCGGCTGCGGGAGGCGAGATGAGCACGTCCACGGAAGCCGTTCCCACCACCGAGGGCGGCATCGGCAGCAACGCGCAGCGCCCGGACGGCACGGTCAAGGTGCGCGGGGAGTTCGCCTATTCCTCGGACCTGTGGCACGAGGACATGCTGTGGGGCGCCACCCTGCGCAGCCCACACTCGTACGCGCGCATCCGCGGCATCGAGATCGGTGAGGCGCTGGCCGTGCCCGGGGTGTACGCGGTGCTCACGCACGAAGACGTGCCGGGCAGCAACGCCTATGGCCTGGAGCACGCCGACCAGCCGGTGCTCGCCGTGGATGTGGTGCGCTACCAAGGGGAACCGGTCGCCGTGGTGGCGGCGGACCACCCCGAGACGGCCCGCCGCGCGATGGACCGGATCAGGATCGACTACGAGGTGCTGGACCCGGTCACCGACGCGGAAACCGCGGTCGATGGCGCGGGCCCGCGGCTGCATCCCGGCGGGAACGTGGTGCGCCACGTGCCGATCCGCCGCGGCGACCAGTCGGCCGACGCCGCCGTGGTGGTCAGCGGGACCTACGAGGTCGGCATGCAGGACCAGGCCTTTCTCGGGCCGGAGAGCGGGCTCGCGGTGCCGGCCGAGGATGGTGGCATCGACCTTTTTGTGGCCACGCAATGGCTGCACGTGGATCAGCAGCAGATCGTCGCGGCGCTCGGGCTGCCGCCGGAGAAGGTGCGGCTGACCCTCGGTGGTGTCGGCGGGGCGTTCGGCGGTCGTGAGGACCTGTCGATCCAGGTGCACGCCTGCCTGCTCGCGCTGCACACCGGCAAGCCGGTGAAGATGGTTTACAACCGCGAGGAATCCTTCTACGGCCACGTGCACCGCCATCCCGCGCGGATGTACTACGAGCACGGTGCCGACGCGGACGGGAAGCTGGTCTACGTCCGGGCGAAGCTGTACCTCGACGGTGGGGCGTACGCGTCCTCGACCGGTGCGGTGGTGGCGAACGCGGCCACGCTCGGTGTCGGGCCGTACGACGTGCCCAACGTGACCGTCGACTGCTGGGGCGCCTACACGAACAACCCGCCGTGCGGGGCCATGCGCGGGTTCGGCGCGGTACAGGCCGGGTTCGCCTACGAGTCCCAAATGGACAAACTGGCCGAGGCGTGCGGGCTGGACCCGGTCGAGGTGCGCGTGCGCAACGCGATGAGCGAGGGCTCGGTCATGCCGACCGGGCAGGTGGTCGACTCGGCAGCCCCGGTGGCGGAACTGCTCGAACGCGTGCGGGAGATGCCGCTGCCACCGGAGACCACCTTCGACCTGCGGCGGATGCCGGGCGGCGTGTCCAACACGACGCACGGCGAAGGCGTGGTGCGTGGCATCGGGTACGGCGTCGGCATCAAGAACATCTGCTTCTCCGAGGGCTTCGACGACTACTCGACCGCGCGGGTGCGGCTGGAAGTGGTCGGCGGTGAGCCGTCGGCGACCGTGCAGACCGCGGCCTGCGAGGTGGGGCAGGGCCTGGTCACCGTGTTGCAGCAGATCGTGCGCACCGAGCTGGGCGTGGACAGGGTGACCGTGCTGCCGATGGACACCACGATCGGCAACGCCGGGTCGACCTCGGCGTCGCGGCAGACCTACGTGACCGGTGGCGCGGTGCGCGCGGCCTGCCTGGCGGTGCGGGCGTCACTGCACGAGCGCGTGGCGACTCCGCTGGTGGCCGACGTCAGCCTCGCGCAGGCGCTCGGGGACACGGTGATCGAGGAGACCGTCGAATGGCGGCACCGGCCGACCACCGCGCTCGACCCGGAGACCGGGGCCGGCACCGCGCACGTGCAGTACGGGTTCGCCGCGCACCGGGCGGTGGTGGACGTGGACACCGAGCTGGGACTGGTGAAGGTGGTGGCGCTGGACTGCGCGCAGGACGTCGGGCGGGCGCTGAACCCGCAGGCCGTGCTGGGCCAGATCCAGGGCGGTTCGGCGCAAGGGCTCGGGCTCGCGGTGATGGAGGAGATCCAGACCGAGGGCGGCAAGATCCGGAACCCGTCGTTCACCGACTACCTGATCCCGACCGTGCTGGACATGCCGCCGATGTCGATCGACGTGCTGGAACGCGCCGATCCGCACGCGCCGTACGGCCTGCGCGGAGTGGGGGAGCCGCCGACCATCTCGTCCACGCCCGCCATCGTCGCGGCGATTCGCGCGGCTACCGGCCTGGCATTGGAACGGGTCCCGGTGCGCCCGGAGCACCTGACCGTGGAGCGGTAGAGAACCGGTGTCCCAGCCCCACGGGCCGGGACACCGGTGCCGGGCGGTCAGGCCATCGGCGAACCCGGGATCTCCCGGTAGTTCACGGACCCCTCGGCGCGGGTCGAGCCGGGGTAGGTGATGGTCTTTCCGAAGCACACCGACCACGAATTCGCGCCGATCCCGGTCTTCGGGCAATCCCAGTCGTCCATCACCTGGTGGCCGGTCGGCCGGAACAGGGACACTGACGCGTTCGCCTGGTAGATGCTGGACCGGTTGTTGCGCACGATCACCGCCCCCTGCATGGAGTCCCCGCTCGGCGACTTCACCATGCAGGTCTGCGCGAGCACCGAGACCGAGACGGTCACCGTGGTACCGCACGTCCAGGAGCTGGAGCTGGAAGTGATCGGATTCTTGTTTCCGTAGGCATTCCAGGTGCCGGTCGCGGCCGCGGCGGGACCGGCGGTGGCCAGGCCGAGGCCGAGAACAACAGCGCTGATCGCTGTCGATACCGCGAGAAATCTTCGGGCGAACGACATCGCTGTTTCCCTTTCGTTAACCATGAATTATCATTCCGGTTGAATGGAACGGGTTCGAAACCGCGTTCAAAGAATGTGGGCAGGACTTTCATCCTGCTTTCATGGCGCGGAAAGTCGGCCTAGGCGGGCATGAGGGTCTTCGCGTAGGCGACGCAGGACGCGGAAGCGGCCTCCATCGGCTCGGTGTCACGCATGGCGCGGCACAGCACGAACGCGCCTTCCAGTGCGTTGATCACGGCGAAGGTGAGTTTGCGCGCGTCCGCTTCGGACAGGCCGAAGGCGGCGATGCCGCGTGTGCCCGCTTCGATCCAGGCGGTGAACACGTCGGAGGTGGCGATCCGCAGCTGCTCGTTCGTGCTGGCCACCTCCAGCGCCACGGTGGCGATCGGGCAGGCGTCCGCGTACCCGGTCTCCACCAGCATCTCGGCGGCCGCGGTGAAGAACGTCTCCAGGCCGGTGACCAGGTCGGGCGCCGGCGCGATCAGCTCGTCGAGCAGCGCGATGTAGGCCATGCCCGAGGTGCGGATGACCTCCTCGCCGAGCTGTTCCTTGCCACCGGGGAAGAAGTGGTAGAGCGAGCCGAACGGCGCGTTCGCCTCGGCCACGATCTGCTTCAGCCCGGTGCCGGTGTAGCCGTTGCGGCGGAACAGCTCGGCGCCGGCGGTCATGATCCGTTCCTTGGTGTTGCCCACCCGGCCAGGATACCGCTAGAGCGATCTATCCAGAGCGGGCTTCCGCGCGCGGTCGCCGAACACCAGGTTCAGCAGCACCGCCGCCACGCACCCGGCGCTGATGCCCGAGTCCAGCACGGTCCGCACCGCCGAGGGGAAGTGCTCGTAGAAGCCGGGCGCGGCGATCGGGATCAGCCCGATGCCCAGCGCCGCGGCCACCACCGCGATGTTCACCGGCCGCTCGAACGACGCCTTCGCCAGCGTCCGGATGCCGCTGACCGCGACGCTGCCGAACAGCACCAGCCCGGCCCCGCCGAGCACCGGCTGCGGCACCAGCGCCACGATGCCGCCCGCGACCGGGAACACCCCGAGCAGCACCAGCACCACGCCACCGGCCGCGACCACGTACCGGCTGACCATCCGCGTCAGCGCCACCAGCCCGACGTTCTGCGCGAACGCCGTGGCGGCGAACCCGCCGAAGACGGTGCTCGCCGCGGTGGCGATGCCGTCCGCGCGCAGGCCGTCGGCGATGGTGCGCGAGGTGGACGGCCGGTCCACGATCTCGCCGAGCGCCAGCATGTCCGCGGTGCTCTCCACCATGATCACGATCATCACGATGGCCATCGACACCACCGCGGCGATGTCGAAGGCGGGCGTGCCGAAGTGGAACGGGCTGGCGATGCCGAACGCCGGCGCCTCCGTCAGCGTCGCGGTGTCCACCTCGCCGAGCGGCCAGGCCAGCAGCGTGCCGGCGACCAGGCCGAGCAGCAGCGCGATCCGGCTGAAGAAACCCGGGAGGAACCGGGTGAACGCCAGCACCGCGATCAGCGTGACCCCGGCCAGCAGCAACCCCGACGGGGACGCCGAGTCCTGCTGGTTCGCGATCCAGCGCACCGCCACCGGCAGCAGCGAGACCCCGATCAGGGTGATCACCGTGCCGGTGACCAGCGGCGGGAAGAACCGGGTCAGCCGCGAGAAGAACGGTGCCGCGAGCACCATCAGCACCCCGCCGATGAGCGTGGCGCCGTAGACCACGCCGAGCGCGTTCTCACCGCCGTGCTGCTTCACGATCGCCAGCACCGGCGCGACGGTCGCGAAGGTCACGCCGTTCACCAGCGGCAGCCGGGCGCCGAACCGCCAGAAACCCAGTGTCTGCAACAGGGTCGCCAGCCCGGCGGTGAACAGGCTGGCGCTGATCAGCAGGCTCAGCTCACCGGGGCTCAGCCCGACGGCGGCACCGATGATCAGCGGGGGTGCCACGACCCCGGCGTACATCGCGGCGACGTGCTGGATGCCGCCCGCGATCAGTTGGCCTTTGGACGGAATGGCGTCAACGGGATGGGTCACGGGATGTCCACCTCGGCAGTCTCTCCGTCCCGCAGCACTGTGCCCTCGATCAGCCCGTACGGGCGGTCCGCGGCGAAGAAGACTTCGTTCTCGTTGGTCAGCCCGAACGGGCTCAGGTCGACCGGGAAGTGGTGCTTGTTCGGCAGCGAGAGCCGGATCTCGGCGATCTCGTCGCGGGCCAGCAGGACCGCCTCACCCATCGCGTAGAGCGTCTGCTGCAGGGAGAGGCTGTGCTTGGTGGCGAAGGTTTCGAGCAGGATGCGGCGGATCTCGCCGAAGGAAGTGGCCCAGTCACCGGAAGCCGAGCGGTGGCGCCAGCGGGCGGTGACCGCGGTGGCCAGGATGCGGTCGTCGGTTTCGGCCAGTGTTGTGTACTGGTCGCGGGGGAAGCCGTGGAACTCCGAGCCGGTGGATTTGAGCACCGTCAGCCCGGTCAGCCCGGAGATCACGACCGGCTCGTCGTCCTTGAAGGTGACCTCGGTGGTCCGGCGCTCGTCCCCGGAGCGGTGGAAGGAGTGGTCGTGGCCTTCACCATTGACGGTGATGCGCTGCCAGCCGTGTTCCTCGATCCGGATGCGCGCGCCGGTGATGTGGCTGAATTCGCCGGTGAAGTGCCGTCCGAGGCGCAGGGCGAAGTCCTCGATCTCACCGACCGGTTCCTGCTTGGCGAAGGCGTAAACCGTGTTCTTCTGCGTGTCCGTGGCGACCACGTCGGCGTTGTCGCCGGTGAGATGGGTGCGTTCGAGGTGTCCCCGGAGCGCGGTGGACACGGTGAGGTCGCGGAGATCGTGCACCGGGCCCGAGCGCCGCACGGTGACCATCCGGACTTCGGCTTTCCCGTACTGGTTGGGTCCCAGCGTGATTCCCACGGTCAGCTCCCGCGATAAGTGGAATAGGCGAACGGGCTGAGCAGCAGCGGCACGTGGTGGTGCGCGCCGGGATCGGTGATCCGGAAGGTCAGTGACACCTCGGGAAAGAACGCGTCCGGCCCGAGGTAGGCGCCGGTGTCGAAGGTGAGCCGGTACACCCCGGCGGGCAGGGTTTCCGGGCCGAGGTCGCGGATCCGGCCGTCGTCGTCGGTCCGTCCTTTCGCGACGATCTTGCCGTCGCTCTCCAGCACCACGTCGATACCGGGCGCCGGGCGGCCGGTGGCGGTGTCGAGTACGTGGGTGGTCACCAGGCTCATGCGACGGCCTTTCCCAAGCGCAGTACGGCGATCTTGCTCAGTTCGCGCCCGGCCACCGCGATCTCGTCGGCCGGGTCGTTGTCCATTCTGGACTTCAGGTCGGCGAGCAGCTCGGCACCGCTCCGCCCGCTCGCGCAGACCAGGTACACCCAGCCGAAGCGGTCCTCGTACGCGGCGTTCGCGGCCCGGAACTCGGCTGCCGCCTGATCGTCCACTCCGGACTGCTCGGACCGCGACCAGTCCGCCGAATTCCCTTGTCCGGCGGGCTTTTCGCCGATCCGCGGATGGTCCGCGATGGCGAGGTGGATCTCCTCGGTGGTGAGCGGGTCGGCCGCCTCGGCCGCGGTGTCCAGCAGGGACTCGCGATCGGCGAACGGTCGCGCGGCGAGCACGGCGTCGGCCCAGCGCGGTACCGCGAGGCAGGCCAGCAGCACGGCGCGTGCTTCGGCGGTGGTGGCTTCGTTGAACCCGGCCAGATCGACAGTCACGGGCGGCTCCCGGGTCGGGGCGATGTGGTTGGGAGACGGTACGTCGAGCGTCGCGCGGCCGTCAACAACTTGTTGAATTCCCGCTCTCGGATTGCTCGCGGTTCAGGTAGTTGTACACGGTGAACCGGGTGACCCCGAGCGATTCGGCGATGGTGGCCACCGCCTTCCGCATGGTGAAAGCACCGCGTTCTTCCAGCAGTCGCACGGCTCGTTGCTTCCCGGCGCGGTCCAGCAGGCGCAGTTCGCCGCCGAGTTCGGTCTCCACCTCGTGCACCAGCCGCTCCAGCGCGCCGGTCAGCTCGGCACCCGGCAGTCGCACCGCGCCGACGAGTTCACCCTCCCAGCGCAACGGCACGTCCTCCGGTCGCTGCTCGGCCGGGGGCACCACGGTGGCGTCGATGCGGTCCAGCAGCGGCGCGATCGCGGTCACCAGCGGGTGCTCGGCACGCTTGCCCACTAGTGGTCACCACCGGAATTCTTTCGGGCTGTCGACGGCCCAGCTTCCCGCTGGCCGCGGCACGCCCGGCGGAAACCTGAGTCCGCCGACAGCCGCGAAGCAATTCCGGTGGCGACCACTAGCCGTCCCTGGTGTTCCTGAGCTGGAGGGTCAGCTTGGTGGCCCCGCCGGTCAGCGCCGCGCGGGCGATCTTGGGCAGGGCGGCCAGCACCGCTTCGGCGTCCCCGCGGACCGAGGTGCCGAGCGGGCCGAAGTCGGTGTCCAGGCCCGCGGCCAGTGCCGCCTGCCGGGCCAGCTCGGCGTGCTCCGGTGCCGGACCCTCGCCGAGAAAGGGTTCCGTGGTGAACTCGGCTTCCAGTTCCACGTCGCGAACGGTAACTCCTCCGGCGCGCGTGCGTAAGCTCGGATTTTTGTAGGTTCCTACCTTGACCGGCCGCGGGGTTCGTGCGGAAGGTACCGGGCGGAAGGGAGGCGAGCAGTGGATCTGGTCTTGCGAGCGCCGAGGGTGATCACGGCGGACGGGGAGGTCGCGCGGGCGGTCGGCGTGACCGGCGGGCGCATCACCGCGATCGAGCCGCTGTCGGCGGAACTGTCCGCCGATCGGGTGGTCGAACTGGGTGAGGACGTGGTGCTGCTGCCCGGACTGGTGGACAGCCACGTGCACGTCAACGATCCCGGCCGCAGCGAGTGGGAGGGCTTCGAGACGGCCACCGCCGCCGCGGCGGCCGGCGGGGTCACCACGATCGTGGACATGCCGCTGAACAGCCTGCCGCCGACGGTCGACCCGGCCGCGCTGGCGGTCAAGCGGAAGTCGGCCGAGGGCCGGGTGCACGTGGACGTCGGGTTCTGGGGCGGTGCGATTCCCGGCAAACTGGACCAGCTGCCCGCGTTGCACGATGCCGGGGTGTTCGGCTTCAAGTGCTTCCTGCTGCATTCGGGAGTGGACGAGTTCCCGCCGCTGGATCCGGCCGGACTGGCCGAGGGCCTGCGCACGGTCCACGACATCGACGCGATGATGATCGTGCACGCCGAGGACTCCGACGAGATCGAACGGGCGCCGGAGGTCACCGGCGGGCACTACGCGGACTTCCTGCGGTCCCGCCCGCGAGGCGCGGAGAACCTGGCCATCGCGCACGTGCTCGACGAAGCACGCCGGACCGGGGCGCGGGTGCACATCCTGCATCTGTCCTCTTCGGACGCACTGCCGATGCTCGCCGAGGCGCGCCGCGACGGGGTGCGGGTCACCGTGGAGACCTGCCCGCACTACCTGAGCTTCATCGCCGAGGAGATCGTGGACGGGGCGACGCAGTTCAAGTGCTGCCCGCCGATCCGCGAAGCGGCCAACCGCGAACTGCTCTGGCAGGGACTGGCCGATGGTGTGATCGACTGCGTGGTCAGCGACCACTCGCCGTGCACCCCGGAGCTGAAACGGTTCGACAGCGGTGACTTCGGCGAGGCGTGGGGCGGGATCTCCAGCCTGCAGATCGGCCTGCCCGCGGTGTGGACCCAGGCGCGGGCACGCGGCCATTCGCTGGCCGACGTGGTCCGCTGGATGGCGCTGCGGCCCGCCGAGCTGACCGGGCTGCGCCACAAGGGCCGGATCGAGGTCGGCGCGGACGCCGACTTCTGCGTGTTCGCCCCGGACGACGCTTTTGTGGTCGACGTGGCGAAGCTGCGGCACCGCAATCCGGTGAGCGCCTACCACGGCCGGCCGCTGGCCGGGGTGGTGCGCGGCACCTGGCTGCGTGGCCGGGAGATCACCGGGGAGGAGCCGTTCGGCGCGCTGCTCACCCGGCCTTCCTAAGCGAAGTCCGCGCGCTTCGAGCTGATCACTCCGGTGTCGAAACCGGCGAGGTGCAGGCCACCGGCGAAGCGGGCGTGCTCGATCTTCACGCACCGGTTCATCACCACGTCCAGGCCCGCTTCGGTGGCCCGGTCGGCGACCGGCTCGTGCCACAGCCCGAGTTGCAGCCACAGCGTGCGAGCACCCGCCTCGATGACCTCCTCGGCCACGCCGGGGAGGTCATCGTGCTTCCGGAACACGCTGACCAGGTCGACGTCGGGCACCTCGGCCAGCGACGGGTACACCGGCCGCCCGAGCAGCGAATCGAGCCGCGGGTTCACGAAGTGCACGCGGTACCGGCTCGACGAGAGCAGGTACGAAGCCACGAAGAAGCTCGGCCGCGACGGGTTCGCCGAGGCGCCGATGATCGTCACCGACTCGGTGCGGGTCAGCAGGCGACGGCGGTCGCGTGCGGTCGGTTCGGTCCAGCTCATGCGCGCACCGCCTGGTCCAGGGCACGGTCGATGTCCCACAGGATGTCGGCGGTGTCCTCCAGGCCGATCGACAGCCGGATCAGGTCCGGGCCGACGCCGCCCGCGCGCAGCTGGTCGTCCGAGAGCTGCTGGTGCGTGGTCGACGCGGGATGGATCACCAGCGTCCGCGCGTCGCCGACGTTCGCCAGGTGCGACAGCAGCTCCACCGACTCGACGAACTTTTCCCCGGCGGCGCGGCCACCACGCACGCCGAACGAGAACACCGCACCCGGACCCTCCGGCAGGTACTTCCGCGCGCGCTCGTGGTGCGGGTGCGAGGGCAGGCCCGCGTAACTCACCCACGCGACCCTGTCGTCGGCTTCCAGGTACTCGGCCACCTCGCGCGCGTTCGCCACGTGCTCCGCCATCCGCTGCGGCAGCGTCTCGACGCCCTGGAGCAGGAGGAACGCCGAATGCGGGGAGAGCACGGCACCGATGTCGCGCAACTGCTCGACGCGCAGCCGGGTGCAGAAGGCGTACTCGCCGAAGTTCTCCCAGTACTTCAGGCCGCCGTAGCTTTCCACCGCCTCGGTCATCCGGGGGAACTTGCCGTTGCCCCAGTCGAACTTGCCCGACTCGACCACCACCCCGCCGAGCGTGGTGCCGTGGCCGCCGAGGAACTTCGTCGCCGAGTGCAGCACGATGTCGGCGCCGTGCTCGATCGGGCGGCAGAGGTACGGCGTGGCCAGGGTGGCGTCCACCACCAGGGGGATGTCGTGCGCGTGGGCCAGCTCGGCGAGCCCGTCGAGATCGGCGATCGCGCCGCTCGGATTGCCGATCACCTCGGCGTAGAGCAGGCGGGTCCGGTCGGTGATCGCCGCGGCGTAGTCGTCCAGCGCGGTTCCGCTGATGAAGCTGGTCTCCACACCGAACCGCCGCAGCGTGCCGTCGAGCTGGGTGACCGTGCCGCCGTAGAGATCGCTCGCCGCGACGATGTGGTCGCCGGCTTCGGCCAGCGCGGCGAAGGTGAGGAACTCGGCGGCCTGCCCGCTGCCGGTGGCCACCCCGCCGATCGCGCCCTCCAGGCTGGCCAGCCGTTCCTCGAAGGCGGCCACCGTCGGATTGCCGATCCGGCTGTAGATGTTGCCGTACTTCTGCAGCGCGAACAGCGAAGCCGCGTCCGCCGCGTCTTCGAAGACGAAGCTGGTGGTCTGGTAGATCGGCACCGCGCGGGCACCGGTGGTGCGATCGGGCGTGCCGCCGGCGTGCAGGGCGCGGGTGCGGAAGCCCCAGGTGCGCTCGTTCATCCCGGGCGACGCTACCCGGGAACATCGGCGGACGGCCAGTGGTTGCCCCAGGTGTCCCACCTGCCGAATCAGGGAGCGATACACGTGACGAACACCCAGGTCAAAGCGACGCCAGGGGGTACTTTCCGGCTCGGAGGCGACCTGCCGGTGCACCGGCTCGGCTATGGAGCGATGCAGATCACCGGTCCGGGCGTCTGGGGCGAGCCCGCCGATCGTGACGGTGCGCTGACAGTGCTGCGGCGTGCCGTCGAGCTGGGCGTGAACTTCATCGACACCGCCGACTCGTACGGGCCCGATGTCAGCGAGAAGCTGATCCGCGAGGCGCTGCACCCGTACCCGGAGAACCTGGTCATCGCGACCAAGGCCGGGCTCACCCGCACCGGGCCGGGTCAGTGGATCCCGGTCGGGCGGCCCGCCTACCTGCGCCAGCAGCTCGAACTCAGCCTGCGCAAGCTGGGCGTGGAGCGGGTCGACCTGTTCCAGCTGCACCGCGTCGATCCCGAGGTGCCGCTGGCCGATCAGGTCGGGGAGCTGAAGCTGCTCCAGGAAGAGGGCAAGATCCGGCACATCGGGCTGTCCGAGGTGGGGGTGGCGCAGCTGGCCGAGGCCGCGCAGATCGCCGAGATCGCCAGCGTGCAGAACCTGTACAACCTGGCCGCCCGGCACCACGAGGACGTGCTCGACTACGCCACCGACCACGGCATCGCCTTCATCCCGTGGTTCCCGATCGCCACCGGTGAGCTGGCCAAGCCGGGCAGCGTGCTGGAGCAGGCCGCGAAGGACCACGGCTCGACCCCGGCCCAGCTGGCGCTGGCCTGGCTGCTGCGCCGGTCGCCGGTCGTGCTGCCGATTCCCGGCACGCGGTCGGTGGCGCACCTGGAGGAGAACGTGGCGGCGGCGGACATCGAACTGACCGACGCCGAGTTCGACGCGCTGTCCGCGTTGACTTCGTAGGTTCAGCCGAAGCCCCGGAGGCGCGCGGCGCGTTCCTCCGGGGTCTGGCGCGGGCAGCTCGCGCACTTGTCCGCCCGCGGGATCTCGTAGATCAGGCAGCAGGACGCCCGCTTCACGATGGTGTTCCGGCCGACCTGGGTGAACCTCGGCCGCGGCAGGTGCGGCCCGATCGCCTCGGCGAGCTGCCCGGCCAGCTCCACCGCCCGCTCCGCGGCACCCGACCAGAGCAGCCGGTTCGCGATCGAGTCGGTGGCGATTGCCCACAGCGCGTTCTCGGCGGCGCCGCACGCCTCGCTCATCGGCGGGATGACGGTGGCCAGCATGGTGTGCATCGCCTGGCCCAGTTCGAGGATGCCGCCGTCGAGCACGCGGTCCGAGCGCGCGTCGATGTACCGGCCGTCTGGCTGCATGTTCAGTGTGACGGCGTCGAGTGAGGGGTCGGCGATCTTGCCGGTGAACAGCGACTCAGTCGACGGCGCCACGATCACCGAGGACGCCGAGTACCAGCGGACCGTGCCGAGCACGCGCGGCCCGGCCGTGCGGCCGTACATCCGCTCGGCGGTCTTCAGGTCCTCGTGCAACCAGTCGGGATCGGCGAGCACGCTCGCCTTCACCGCCGTCATCGGAACACCGACAGGGTGAACGAGGCGGTGACGTCGACCGGTTCGGTGATCTCGGCCAGCCGCTCGGCGCGGCCGTCGCGGTGCAGGTGGTGCGCCGCCGGTCCCATGCCGACCACGTGCCGCACCTCGTCCGGGGTGAGGCGCAGCCGGTAACCGATCTCCTCGCGGTGGTCGAGCGCGAACCGCGTGAGCGAGCTGTCCAGCCGCTGCTCCTTGTCCTCCCCGATGCCCAGCACCGCCGACCCCAGTTCGCCGAGGTGTCCCGGATTGGGTGACACCACCACCAGCGCCCCGCCCGGCCGGAGCACGCGGCGGAACTCCGCGGGGTTGCGCGGGGCGAAGACGTTGAGCACCACGTCGGCGGCCTGGTCGGCGACCGGCCACGGCTCCCACAGGTTCCACACCGCGGCGCCGATCGCCGGATGCGCCTTGGCGGCGCGGCGCAGGGCGACCGCGGAGACGTCGAGCGCGAGGCCGTGCGACTTCCCGGTGAGTGCTTCGGCCAGGTAGTAACCCGTCCCCGCGCCGGCGTCGATGATCAACTCGGGTTCGAAGCGGGCGGCTTGCGCGGCCACCGCGTCCGCGAGCGGCTGGTAGTGCCCGGCAGCCAGGAACTCGACGCGGGCGGCCACCATCTCGGCGGTGTCCGCGGTGCCCGCCGGGATCTTGGCGTGCAGGAGATTGACGTAACCCTGCTTGGCCAGGTCGAAGGAATGCCCGCGCACGCAGCGCAGCGCGCGCTCGTGACCGGTGAGCGGTTCGCCGCACACCGAGCACCGCAGGGCGCGGACGACCGGCTCGGGCAGTTGCATGGCCCCATTCGACCACGGGCGAAATCCGGTTGCCCCGCGCCACCCCCGGCCCGACGATCACCCCATGCGTAGCACGACGGTCGGTGGCGGACGACGGCTCAGCTGGGCGGAGTGGGGGCCGTCGGACGGTCACCCGGTGCTGTTCTTCTCGGGCGCCGCGATGGGCCGCGACCTCGCTTTCGGCACGGACCTGGTCCGGTCACGGGGGATCCGGCTGATCTCGGTCGAGCGGCCTGGGCTGGGGGACTCGGATCCCGATCCGGGTCGGACGCTGGATTCGTGGGTCGACGACGTGCGCGCGCTGGGCCTGCCGTCGTTCTCGATCGTGGCGTTCTCGCAGGGCGCCCCGTTCGGGCTGGCGTGCGCGGCGGCGGGACTGTGCTCGCAGCTGGTGATCGTGTCGGGTCAGGACGAGTTGCGTTCGTTCGGGGATGCCCTCGACCCGGACGTCGCCCGCTTGATCCGGTCCGTGGACGAAGATCCCGCCTCCTTCGAAGCCGAGTTCGCCGCCACCGCCGACGCCGCGACGATGTGGGACCTGATCGCGGGCATGAGTTCGCCGGTGGATCTGGCGGTGTACACCGAACCCGCCTTCGCGCGTGCCTACCGCTCGGCACTGGCCGAAGGCTTCCGCCAGGGCGCCGCCGGTTACGCGCGGGACCTGGTGCTGGCGCTGAGCCCGTGGCCGTTCGCGGTGGAGGACATCCGCGTCCCGGTCACCCTCTTCTACGGTGCACACGACACGAGCCCGGTGCACTCACCCGACCTCGGGGAGTCCCTGGCCCGCCGCATCCCGGGCGCCGTCCGGCAGGTGTTCCCGGACGCGGGTCGATCCTGTGGACCCACGCGGCCGAAATCCTCGATTCGATCGTCGAACGCGGTGGAACGGCGTTACCTCCTTCGGAGTACCGCGTCTCCGGCCGCGCTGACCTCGGGTCATAACGGTTCCGTTTCGGAAACGGACACCATCGGGTGGGTATCGGGAAACCTACCCGTAACAAAGGGCGCACCCGGGTTCACAGACCTGAAACGTCCCTGGTCATCCCGTGCAACACGGCTTTCCCATGATTTGCCGCAATTGCGAATCGGCAATCTTCTCGAGGAGGAAGCGTGGAAGGGAATACGGCCTGGCTGCTCACCAGCGCCGCCCTGGTGCTGTTCATGGTCCCAGGGCTGGCGTTCTTCTACGGGGGGATGGTCCGTTCCAAGAGCGTGCTGAACATGCTCATGATGAGCTTCGGCTCACTGGGCATCGTCGGTGTGCTGTGGGTGATCTTCGGTTATTCGACCACCTTCGGGAACGACGTGGGTGCCGGTCTGCTCGGTGACCCGTTCGAGGCGCTCGGCCTCAGCGGCCTGATGGGCGCGGAAACCTTGTCCAACACCGGTTTCGCGGCGTTCCAGGCGATGTTCGCCATTCTCACCGTGGCGCTGATCTCCGGTGCGGTGGCCGACCGGGTGCGCTTCGGCACCTGGCTGCTTTTCGCCGGCCTGTGGGCCACCATCGTCTACTTCCCGGTGGCGCACTGGGTGTTCGCGTTCGACGCGAAGGACGACGTGACCGGCGAGGTCACCAAGTCCGGCGGCTGGATCGCCAACGACCTCGGCGCGCTCGACTTCGCCGGTGGCACCGCGGTGCACATCAACGCCGGTGCCGCGGCGCTCGCGCTGGTGCTGGTGATCGGCAAGCGGGTCGGCTGGCCCAAGGAGCCGATGAAGCCGCACAACCTGCCGTTCGTCATGCTCGGCGCCGGCCTGCTGTGGTTCGGCTGGTTCGGCTTCAACGCCGGTTCCGCGCTGGCCGCGAACAACATCGCCGGTGTCGCGTTCATCAACACGCTCACCGCCACCTCGGCCGCGCTGCTCGGCTGGCTGCTCATCGAGCGCATCCGCGACGGGCACGCCACCAGCCTCGGCGCCGCCTCCGGTGTGGTGGCCGGACTGGTCGCGATCACCCCGGCGTGTGCCTTCGTCGACACCTGGGGCGCGCTCGCCATCGGCGCCATCGCCGGCATCCTCTGCGCGCTGGCGGTCAGCCTCAAGTACCGCTTCGGCTACGACGACTCGCTCGACGTGGTCGGCGTGCACCTGGTCGGCGGCCTGGTCGGCACCCTGCTGATCGGCTTCTTCGGCACGGTCGGGGTGAACGAGGGCAGCAAGGACGGCCTGTTCTACGGCGGCGGCCTCGAACTGCTCGGCACGCAGGCGATCGGCGCGTTCTCCGTGCTCGGCTACTCGTTCGTGGTCACCGCGATCATCGCGCTGCTGATCAAGGTGACGCTCGGCTTCCGGCTCCCGAAGGACGAGGAGGTCGTCGGCATCGACGAGGCGGAGCACGCGGAGACGGCGTACGAGTTCGGCGGTGGCCGGGGCGGGCGTGCCGCGACCAACAGTTCCGGGGTGGCCGGCACGGCCAAGAAGCTCGAGGGGAGCAAGTCATGAAGCTCATCACCGCGATCGTCAAGCCGTTCACGCTCGACGACATCCGCTCGGCACTGGAACAGCTCGGCGTGCTCGGCATGACGGTGAGCGAGGTGCAGGGCTACGGCAGGCAGAAGGGCCACACCGAGGTCTACCGCGGTGCCGAGTACGCGGTCGACTTCGTGGCGAAGATCCGGGTCGAGGTGGTCACCGACGACGCCAACGTGGAGAAGGTGATCGAGGCGATCGTCAGCGCCGCGCACACCGGCAAGATCGGTGACGGCAAGGTCTGGGTGACCGCGGTCGACACGGTGATCCGGGTGCGGACCGGGGAACGCGGGACGGACGCGCTATAGACCGTGGAAGCCGGGGAGCTGGTTGACGCAGCGAAGAAGCTGCTGGAGGGCCGCCACGGGCGGTTGGGCGCGGCGGCCCTCCGAGCGGCATTGGTGGATCTTTACGAGTTCTGGCTGAGCAAGGCCGCCGCGGCGGCCGGCGTGGACACCGCGGTTCCGGGTGTCGCGCTGGTCGCCGTCGGCGGGCTCGGCCGCCGGGAACTGGTGCCGTTCTCGGATCTGGACCTGGTGCTGGTGCACAACGGCAACGCCGGTGTCGGCGAGATCGCCGACGCGCTCTGGTACCCGTTGTGGGACGCGCGGGTCGGTCTCGACCATTCCGTGCGCACCCCTGGCGAAGCGCTGAAGGTGGCCGCGGAGGATCTCCGCACCGCGGTCGGCCTGCTGGACGCGCGGTACCTCGCCGGTGATCAGGAACTGGCACGCCGGCTGGCCGAGGCGGCCAGGGAGAACTGGCGGCGGACCGCGCGCAAACGCTTGGCGGAGCTGGCTTCCTCGGCGCGGCAGCGGTGGAAGCGCAGTGGCGAGATCGCCCAGTCGGCCGCACCCGATCTCAAGCACGGTCGCGGTGGGCTGCGGGATCTCGGCCTGCTCGACGCCTTCGCCGCCGCGCAGCTGGCCGACCGTCCCGGTGAGGAACTGGTCGCGGCCAAGGAACTCCTGCTGGACGTCCGCACCGAGCTGCGGCGCGAACTCCGCCGCGACCGGGACGTGCTGAGCCCGCCGGACGCGGAGGCGGTCGCCGTCGAACTCGGCTTCGGTGACCGGTTCACCTTGGCGCGCAAGCTTTCCGGCGCCGGGCGAACGGTCAGCTACGCGGTGGACACGGTGTTGCGCGCGGTCGAGGTCACCCCGCGCACGCGGTTCGGCAGACGGCCGTCGCGGACCCCGCTGGACGACGGCGTGGTGTTGCACGGCAACGAGGTTTCCCTTGCCAGGGACGCGGTTCCGGCGCGGGACCCGGCCTTGCTGCTGCGCGTGGCGGCGGCGTCCGCGCGCACCGGTCAGCCGATCGCGCAGGGCACCTTGCGCACGCTCGCCGACTCCGCACCTGAACTACGGGCCCCGTGGCCGGCCGGTGCCCGCGACGCGCTCACCGAACTGCTCGGGGCGGGCGAAGGCCTGCTGGACGCGGTCGAAGCACTGGACCGCACGGGGTTGTGGGCGCGGTTGTTCCCGGAATGGGGCGCGGTGCGGGATCTGCCGCCACGCGAACCCGTGCACTCGTGGACCGTCGACCGGCACCTGGTGCAGGCCTGCATCGAGGCCTCGAAGCTGACCACCACGGTGTCCCGGCCCGATCTGCTCCTGCTGGGCGCGTTGCTGCACGACATCGGCAAGGGGCGCGCGGCGGACCACTCCGAGCTGGGCGCCAAGATCGCCGCGCAGGTGGCCACCAGGATCGGACTGTCCGAAGTGGACACCAGGGTGGTCTCGGCGATGGTGCGCCACCACCTGCTGCTGCCGGACACCGCCACCCGCCGCGACATCAGCGAGCCGGCCACCGTGCAGCGGGTGGTGAAGACCCTCGAGCACGACCCGCTGCTGGTGGACCTGCTGCAGGCGCTGGCGAAGGCCGATTCGCTGGCCACCGGTCCCGGCGTGTGGTCGGAGTGGAAGGCGGCGCTGATCGCCCAGCTCGCCGGTCGCTGCCGGGAAGCGCTGCAGGGCAAGGTGCTCGGCTCACCCGAGCCACTGGACGCCGAGCAGCGCGAACTGGTGGAGACCGCGACGGTCACCGGTCAGCCGCAGGTGCACATCTCGTCGGAGGGCAAGGTGGCCACCGTGGTGCTCGCCGCGCCCACCCAGTCGGAGCTGCTCGCCCCGGCCGCGGGCGTGCTCGCACTGCACTCGCTGGAGGTGCACACGGCGATGCTGCACGGGCACAACGGCGGGCGCGTCGGCGTGTTCACCGCCTCACCCAAGTTCGGCTCGCTGCCCGACGTCACGCTGCTGCGCGAGCAGTTCGCCAGGGCGCTGGGCGGGGCGTTGCCGTTGACGCAGAAGCTCGCCGCCAAGGAACGGGACTACGCGAGGGCGCCGGTGGAGTCCAGCGGCCCCAAGGTGCTCTGGTTCGACGACGAGACCAGCGGGTCCACCACGGTGGTGCTCGAACTGCGCGCCACCGACCGGATCGGCCTGCTCTACCACGTCGCCGGCGCGCTGCGGCGGTGCGAGGCCGAGGTGCGCTGGGCCAAGGTCGCCACGCTCGGCGCGGCGGTGGTCGACTCGTTCGCCATCGCGCCGCGGCACGGCAGGCTCGACCGCGAGTGGCGCGACCGGATCGAGCAGGCGGTGCTCGCCGCGGCGAGCTGACCTGCCCGTTCGGGGTGTCGCGTGAATCGCGCGGGGTGACGGTGGCAGGATGTCGCCGTCGGTGTGGCCTGGCGGAACGCGAGAAGGCGGGTGGCATGGTGGGCGAACCGGTTCTTCCCGGCTCGATCGTGGCCGCGCACCTGGAGGCCTGCGCCGCCGAACTGGCCGGATCGGCCGAGGTCGGCACCGCCGGTGAGCTGGCCGACGTGCTCGAACACCTCGCCGCCGGGCAGCGCCAGCTCTCGCTCGCGCTGGCCAGGCTGGCCGGGGTGGTCCGCGGCAGCCAGGTCGACGGCGCGCTGACCGAGGTGCTCGAAGCCGCCGCCAGCGCGGCCGGGTACTCCGCCGACGCCATCGCGGAGAGTGAGCCGGTGCTCGGCGCACTGCTGCAAACAGCCGACGAGGACACCCGTTTGTAGCTGGTGAGGGTCGCTTTCGCCGGATTACGCTCGAACACATGCGCGCTGTCTGGAAAGGCACGATCGGATTCGGCGCGTACGCCATTCCGGTGAAGGCGTACAGCGCGACCACCGATCGCGCCTCCGGCCTGACCCAGGTCCACCTGGCCGACGGCGGCCGCATCCAGCACCGGCGCTACTGCGAGGCCGACGGCACCGAGGTCCCGCCGGGCGAGATCGGCAAGGGCTTCCCGCTGCCGGGCGGTGACGTGGTGGTGCTCACCGACGAGGACCTCGCCTCGCTGCCGCTGGCCACCGCGCACTCCATCGACGTGCTGTCCTTCGTGCCGATGGAGCAGGTCGACCCGGTCTACTTCGCCCGGACCTACTACCTGGAGCCGGAGGTCGCCGGTACCAAGGCGTATGTGCTGCTCAGCGAGGCGATGCAGCAGGCGGGCCGGGTGATGGTGGTCAAGGTGGCGCTGCGCCAGCGCGAGACGCTGGCGGTGATCCGCGTGCGCGACCAGCTCCTGCTGCTGGAGACCATGCTCTGGCCGGACGAGGTCCGCGCGCCCGACTTCCCGTTCCAGCACGAGGACGTGGACGTGCACGTGGGCGAGGTCCGGCTGGCGGCCCGCCTGATCGACCGGCTGGCCGGCGACTTCGAACCGGAGAACTACGTCGACCACTACCAGTCCGCGCTGAACGAGCTGATCACCGCGAAGGTCGAGGGCGGCGAGCTGGCGCGCCCGGCGGCGGCCGTGCAGAACGCCGGGGTCACCGCGTTGCTGGCGGCACTGCAGTCCGGTGCCGAGATCCACGAGGGCGGCAGCGCGGTCGACCGGGCCCGCGGCGCCGCGGAGAAAGCGGCCGAGGCGGCCGAGGCGGCGAAACGAGCCGCCCAGCGGAAGACCGAGCCCATCGATTGACGCCCGCCCGTCGCCCACCACCACCCTCAACTGGAGCGCTTCGCGCCAGTCTGGCTGCTGAGTAGAACTACGCGCCCGATATGGGGGTCTTCCCCCTGCCACGACCCGCGCGGGACCGGCAGGCTTCTGCGCAGCGCGAGCACGGCGGAAATCGCCCGGTACTGGGGGTCGGACGAAGGCCGCTCGCCCGCCCGCGCGGCACGAGGCCCGGCCGGCCTGAGGAGGAGCGGACCGGCCGGGCGTCATCGTCGACTACCCTCGGAGGACGCAGGTGCGGTGTTCCGCCCGCAGGCCTGCACCCTGACGACGACTGCTGGAGCGCACACCCGTGTTCGACACCCTCTCCGATCGCCTCACTTCGGTCCTGCAGAACCTGCGTGGCAAGGGGAAGCTCTCCGACGCCGACATCGACGCCACCGCGCGGGAGATCCGCATCGCGCTGCTGGAGGCCGACGTCGCGCTCCCGGTGGTGCGCGCGTTCATCGCCAAGGTCAAGGAACGGGCCAAGGGCGCCGAGGTCTCCGAGGCGCTGAACCCCGCCCAGCAGGTCATCAAGATCGTCAACGAGGAACTGGTCGCCATCCTCGGCGGCGAGACCCGGCGGCTGAACCTGGCGAAGAACCCGCCGACCGTGCTGATGCTCGCCGGTCTGCAGGGTGCCGGTAAGACCACGCTGGCGGGCAAGCTGGCGATGTGGCTGAAGAAGCAGGGCCACGCGCCGCTGCTGGTCGCCTGCGACCTCCAGCGCCCCAACGCGGTCACCCAGCTGCAGGTGGTCGGTGAGCGCGCGGGCGTGCCGACCTTCGCGCCGGAGCCGGGCAACGGCGTCGGCGACCCGGTCGACGTCGCCCGCCGCGGTATCGACGAGGCCAAGCACAACCAGCACGACATCGTGATCGTCGACACCGCGGGCCGCCTCGGTGTGGACGAGGAGCTGATGCGGCAGGCCGCCGACATCCGCGACGCGGTCCAGCCGGACGAGACGCTCTTCGTGGTCGACGCGATGATCGGCCAGGACGCGGTGACCACCGCCGAAGCCTTCCGCGACGGCGTCGGCTTCACCGGCGTGGTGCTCACCAAGCTCGACGGCGACGCGCGCGGTGGTGCCGCGCTGAGCGTGCGCGAGGTCACCGGCCAGCCGATCCTGTTCGCGTCGAACGGCGAGAAGCTCGAGGACTTCGACCTGTTCCACCCGGACCGGATGGCCAGCCGGATCCTCGGCATGGGCGACATGCTCACCCTGATCGAGCAGGCCGAGCAGGCCTTCGACCAGGAGAAGGCGGAGCAGGCCGCGCAGAAGCTGGGCAGCGGCGAGCTGACCCTGGAGGACTTCCTCGAGCAGATGCTCGCGGTGCGCAAGATGGGCCCGATCGGCAACCTGCTGGGCATGCTGCCCGGCGCCGGGCAGATGAAGGACCAGCTGGCCCAGGTCGACGACAAGTCGCTGGACCGGCTGCAGGCGATCATCCGCGGCATGACCCCGGCCGAGCGGGCCGATCCGAAGATCATCAACGCCTCCCGGCGCCAGCGCATCGCCAAGGGCTCCGGTGTGGCCGTGCGCGAGGTCAACGACCTGGTCAACCGGTTCTACGACGCCAAGAAGATGATGCAGCAGATGGCCGGGCGGTTCGGCTTCGGTGGCGGTGGCGCGAACAACCGGAAGAACAACCGCAAGGGCAAGAAGGGGAAGAAGGGCAAGGGGCGCGGCCCCACGCAGCCCAAGATCAAGGGCGGTTTCCCCGGTGGCATGCCCGCGCTGCCGCCGGGTGGCTTCCCCGGCGCCGGTCCCGCCGGTGGCATGCCCGACCTGTCGCAGCTCGGTGGCAGCCTGAACGATCTGCCCCCCGGTTTCGACCCGTCGAAGTTCAAGCTGCCCAAGGGAAAGTAGATGGCGTACCGCCTCAGCGGCGTGGTGCTGCCCTCCGGTGAGCACCGCGACCTGTGGATCGACGGCGGCCGGATCAGCTACCAGCCGGTCGACGGCGCCGAAACGCTGGCCGAGGACGTGTTCCTGGTGCCGGGCCTGGTCGACGCGCACTGCCACCCCGGCATCGGCGCGGAGGACCTCGGCGGGGCGGCCGCGCACGCGCTGGCCGATCGCAAGGCCGGCACGCTGCTGATCCGCGACTGCGGTGACCCGCTCGCCACCAAGCCGTTGCAGCAGCGCGAGGACCTGCCGCGGATCATCCGCTGCGGCCGTCACCTCGCGCTGCCCAAGCGGTACGTGCCGGGCCTCGGCATCGACCTGGACAGCCCGGACCAGCTGCCCGACGCGGTGGCCGAGCAGGCCGCCGACGGTGACGGCTGGGTGAAGCTCGTCGGCGACTGGATCGACCGGTCCGCCGGCGACCTGGCGCCGCTGTGGCCGGACGACGTGCTCGCCGAGGCGGTCAAGGTCGCGCACGACGCCGGTGCCAAGGTCACCGCGCACGTCTTCGGTGCCGCCGCGCTGCCGGGTCTGCTGGCCGCCGGGGTCGACTGCCTCGAACACGGCACCGAGCTGTCCGGCGGGCAGCTGTCCGAGATGGCGCGGCGCGGTATCGCGCTCGTGCCGACCCTGGTCAACATCACCGAGAACTTCCCCGGCATCGCCGACGCCGCGGGCAAGTACCCGGTCTACGCCGCGCACATGCGTGAGCTGCACCGGCGCGTCGACGGACTGGTGCAGGACGCGCTGGACGCCGGCGTGGCCGTCTACGCGGGCAGCGACGCGGGCGGCATGATCGACCACGGCCGGATCGTCGACGAGATCGAGCTGCTGCACCGGGCGGGCATGTCGCGCACCGAGGCGCTCGGCGCCGGGGCCTGGGCCGCCCGCGACTGGCTCGGTCACCCGTCCATCGCCGACGGCGCCCCGGCCGATCTGCTGGTGCTGACCGCCGACCCGCGCGAGGACCTCGGCGCCCTGCGCCACCCGTCGCACATCATCCTGCGCGGTACCGTCACTTCCTGAGACGGGCCGGGTTCACCCGGTAGCCATCCGCCCCTTAGCGTTGGGGTGCGAAGGTCATTCCGGCGGCGGAGGTGCGGTGGCTCAGGCGGACGAAAACCCTCCGGCGGTCGGTGACGGCCTGGTCCGCGGTGCCCACTGGGGGCTGCTCGCGTTCATCGCCGGTTTCGGCGCGTACCACCTGATGAACCTGGTCCTGACCGCCGCGCTGACCGGCCGGTTCACCGGGTTCGACGACGCCGAGGAGATGCCGGACCTCGGTCCGCTGCTGCTGCTCGCCTTCGTGCCCAACCTGATGCTCGGCCTCGCGCCGGTGCTGGCCGCCCGGCGCTGGGGCTCCTTCCGCGAGCTGGGCGTGCTGCCGAACCTGCGCGACATCAAGATCGGCCTGGCCTGCGGCGGTTTCGCCCTGCTGGCCGGGTATCTGGCGAACCTGCTGCTGCTCCCGGTCTTCGGCACCGACCTCGAATCCGGCAACCCGCTGGCCGGGCTCGCGCAGGGAGTCGGCGACAACCCGCTGTGGCTCGCGCTCGCCGCGCTGATCGTGGTGCTCGTCGCGCCGGTGACCGAAGAGGTGCTGATCCGCGGCGCGTTGTGGGCCGGGCTGACCGCCCACCGCATCCCGCAGTGGGCGGTGCTCGCGCTCACCGCCGCGGTGTTCGCCCAGTTGCACGGAGAACCGAGCCGGACACTGGCGTTGTTCGTACAGGGGCTGGCGATCGGGGCGGCCCGGCTGCTCAGCGGCCGGACCGGTTCGAGCGTGGTGGCGCACGCCGCGAACAACCTGCCACCCGCACTCCTGCTCCTGGGTGCGTCATGACCCGGTGGCGCCCAGTAACCTTTAGCCCGCCCGTCTCCCACCACCGCCCTCAACGGAGGGCTTCGCCCACTAACCTTGATTTGCCCGAATTGCGAAGAACCGACCGGAGGACGGCTTGAGCGCCATGGAGGGGGAGCCGGTCCAGGGCCCCGAGCCGCTGCCGGAGGTGGCCGTGCCACCGGACCCGCGCTGGGGCTTCGGCGCCTTCCTCCTGGTCGAAGCGATCTTGCTCACCTCGGCCGCGCTCGTGCTCGCCGCACTCGGCCCGGTACCGGCCGGCCAGCCGATGCCGGTCGGTCACGTGCTCGTCGGCACCATCACCCCGACCGTGGTGGCCGCCACCGCCGCCGTGCTGATCACCCGGATCCGCGGCAACGGCCCGCTGGCCGACCTGCGGCTGTCCTGGCGCTGGTCCGACGTCAAGACCGGGCTGAAGTTCGGCCTGGTCGGGCTGGTGTGCACCACGGTCGGCGCGTTCGTCTGGACGGAGATCGTCGGCGAGCAGAACGCCTCGTCGGCGATCAGCGCGCTGATCCAGGACCAGCCGATGTCGGTGACCGCCGCGGTGATCATGTTCCTCTACCTGTGGCTGCTCGGGCCGATCTGCGAGGAGATCATCTACCGCGGCCTGCTCTGGGGTGCGGTGGAGCGGCTGAGCTGGGGCAACGAGAAGTGGGGCAGGGTGGCCGCCTTCCTGCTGTCCACCGCGGTGTTCGCGGTCAGCCACCTGGAGCCGCTGCGGACCACGCTGCTGCTGGTCATCTCGGTGCCGATCGGGCTGGCCAGACTCTTCACCGGCAGGCTGCTCGGCAGCATCGTGGCGCACCAGATGAACAACTTCCTGCCCGCGGTCGCCATCCTGCTCACCACGCTCGGCATCGCCACCCTGTAGGCGGGTCCGCGCGGGCCGTCTGGCAGAATGTTCGATTGCTTGCCCCGGCCGGACCCTCTCACCGCGCCGGGGTCGAACACACCTGACCTCCGGGCGTCGCATTCGTTCCCCACTCGGATCGCGCGGCCGACCTTGCTACCAGAGAGAACTGAGGAGTACCCACACCCGTGGCCGTCAAGATCAAGCTCCAGCGCCTCGGCAAGATCCGTGCGCCGTACTACCGCATCATCGTCGCCGACGCGCGCACCCGCCGGGACGGCAAGGCCATCGAGACGATCGGCAAGTACCACCCGAAGGAAGAGCCCAGCTTCATCGAGGTGAACTCCGAGCGCGCCCAGCACTGGCTGGCCGTCGGCGCCCAGCCGACCGAGCCGGTCCAGCGCCTGCTCGAGATCACCGGTGACTGGCAGAAGTTCAAGGGCCTGCCGGGCGCCGAGGGCACCCTGAAGGTGGCCGAGCCGAAGCCGTCCAAGCAGGACCTGTTCAACGCCGCCCTCGCGGCCGCGGGCGAGGAGCCCTCGGCCGAGGCCACCACGCCCAAGAAGAAGGGCGGCAAGAAGGCCGACGCCGAGAAGGCCGAGGCCAAGGCCGAGGAGAAGACCGAGGCGTGAGCTTTCTCGCGGACTCCCTTGAGCACCTCGTGCGCGGGATCGTCGACAACCCGGACGAGGTCCGCGTCGAACTGATCACCACGCGTCGCGGCCGCACCCTCGAGGTGCACGTCCACCCCGACGATCTGGGCAAGGTGATCGGCCGGGGCGGGCGCACCGCCACCGCGCTCCGCACCGTGATGGGCGGAATCGGTGGCCGGGGTGTGCGGGTCGACGTGGTCGACACCGACCACTGACGCCGCGCTGATGGAGGTTGTCGTCGGCCGGGTGGCCAAGGCACACGGCATCACCGGCGAACTCGCCGTCGACGTGCGGACCGACTCCCCGGAGCAGCGGTTCGCCGTCGGTGCCGTGGTGCTCGCCCGGCCGCGCGGCGGTCGCGCTCGTGAACTCACCGTGGCAGCCGCCCGCTCGCACAGCGGGCGGCTGCTGGTGCGTTTCGAGCAGGTCCCCGACCGCACCGCGGCCGAGGAACTGCGTGGCGCGCTGCTGCTCGGGGACACCGCGGACCTGCCGCCCACCGAAGATCCAGACGAGTTCTACGACCACCAGCTCGAGGGCCTGCGGGCCGAGCTGACCGACGGCACCGAGGTCGGCACCGTGCTCGAGGTGGTGCACTCGCCCGGTGGCGAGCTGCTCTCGCTCGACCGCGACGGCGCGACCGTGCTGGTGCCGTTCGTCAAGGCGATCGTGCCGGTGGTCGACGTGGCAGGCGGCCGGGTCGTGCTCGACCCGCCCGAGGGCCTGCTGGACGTCGAGTGATGCGCCTCGACGTCGTCACGATCTTTCCCGAGTACCTCGACCCGCTGCGGGCCGCGCTGCTCGGGCGCGCCATCGATCGCGGGCTGATCGAGATCGGCGTGCACGACCTGCGTGACTGGACGCACGACGTGCACCGCGCGGTCGACGACGCGCCGTACGGCGGCGGTCCCGGCATGGTGATGAAGCCGCAGATCTGGGGCGACGCGCTCGATCAGGTCTGCGGGGAGCACACCCGGCTGGTGGTGCCGACCCCGGCCGGTCGCCCGTTCACCCAGGAACTGGCCCACGAGTACGCCACCGAGCAGCACCTGGTGTTCGCCTGTGGCCGTTACGAGGGCATCGACCAGCGGGTGATCGACGACGCCGCCCGCCGGATGCCGGTGGACGAGGTGTCGATCGGGGACTACGTGCTGGTCGGCGGCGAGGCCGCGGTGCTGGTCATGGTCGAGGCCGTGGTCCGCCTGCTGCCCGGGGTGCTGGGCAACGCGCGTTCGGCTGAGGAGGACTCGTTCTCCGACGGCCTGCTCGAAGGACCCAGCTACACCCGCCCCGAGGTCTGGCGGGAGCTGGCCGTGCCGGAGGTGCTGCGCTCGGGCAACCACGCGCTGATCGACCGCTGGCGCCGCGACCGGGCGCTCGAACGGACCGCCGAGCGCCGCCCCGAGCTGATCTCCCGGTTGCCGGAGGGCAGTCTCGACAAGCACGACCGGGCCCTGCTCGCGAGCCTCGCCGAGGAGTCGGAACGGGGCGAGTGATCCGGCGTCCGGCGGGTCTGTAATACTTGACCGGTTGGCGCGAGAGGACCCCATTGGGTTCGCGCGCCCGCCAACCCCCTGGGCCGGCCGCTGTGACAGGCGTGCGCCCGGACGTATGGCAAGACGAAGACGTTACATCACAGACGAGGACGGACCACCGATGAACACCCTGGACGCCCTGGACGCTCAGTCGCTGCGTTCCGACATCCCGGAATTCCGACCGGGCGACACGCTGAAGGTGCACGTCCGAGTGATCGAGGGCAACCGCGAGCGCCTTCAGGTCTTCCAGGGCGTGGTCATCCGCCGTCAGGGCGGTGGCATCCGCGAGACGTTCACCGTCCGCAAGGTCTCCTTCGGCGTCGGCGTGGAGCGCACCTTCCCGGTGCACAGCCCGAACATCGCGCAGATCGAGGTGCACAAGCGCGGCGACGTGCGCCGTGCGAAGCTGTACTACCTGCGTGAGCTGCGCGGCAAGGCGGCGAAGATCAAGGAGCGCCGCGAGCCGGCTTCCTGATCCGGTAGCGGATTCCCGTAGCCTGGCGTCGTGGCCGAACCTGTGTCTTCAAACGCTGCCGAGGACGATCCCGAACGCTCCGAGCACCACGACGGAGCAGCGGAGGAGACCAAGGGCGGTGCCCACCGCAAGCGTGGCAAGGGCAAAGCGAAGAAGAAGCGCCCGTTCTGGGTGGAGCTGCCGATCCTGATCGTCGTGGCGCTCGCGCTGACGTTCGTGATCCAGCAGTTCTTCTTCCGCGTCTACATGATCCCGTCGGGATCGATGGAGACCACCCTGCACGGTTGTGAGGGGTGCACCGGTGACCGCATCCTGGTCGACAAGATCACCTTCGATTTCGTCGACCCCACTCCTGGTGACGTGGTGGTGTTCAAGGGACCGGAGCCGTGGGTGGAGAACGAGGCGCTCCCGGCGGAGTCCTCGAACCCGGTCGCCCGGTTCTTCCAGAGCATCGGTTCGGTGTTCGGCCTCGCCCCGCCCGACGAGCGCGACTTCGTCAAGCGCATCATCGCGATGCCGGGGCAGACGGTCGAATGCTGCGACGCGCAGAACCGCGTGGTGGTCGACGGCAAGGCGCTCGACGAGCCGTACCTGCACTTCGAGGACGGCACCGGGGTGCAGGCCCCGTTCGACCCGGTGAAGGTGCCGCTCGGCTCGGTCTGGGTGATGGGCGACAACCGCAACAACTCCTCGGACTCCCGCATGCAGGGCGGCGGGGGCGAACGCGGTGCGGTGCCGCTGGAGAACATCATCGGCAAGGCCAGGATCATCGTGTTGCCGCCGGACCGCTGGGGCGGCGTGACCGATCACAACCCGCAGGAGGCCGCCCAGCCCGCCGCACTCGGCATGAGCGCACCGGCCTGGCAGCAGGGCATCCCGCTGGGCATCGGCGTGGTGGCCGCCTGGCCGACGGTGTGGGCCGGTCGCAAGCTCGGAGCGGGCTTGCGCGGGGCGGCGCAGCGGAAGCGCTAGCCGCGGTGTCAGCGCTGAAGCCGCCGCGCGCGGTCATTCGCGGGGAGAGTTCGTGGGGGCTGCAGGCCGCGCTGGAACGGCGTGGTCTCGGCCCGGTGGCGGGCGTGGACGAGGCCGGGCGTGGAGCCTGTGCCGGACCGCTGGTGGTGGCCGCCTGCGTGCTCAAGCCGGGGGACGGTGCCCGGCTGACCGAGCTGACCGATTCGAAGCTGCTCACCGCGGCCGCCCGTGAGCGGGTCTACGAGCGGGTGCTGGCCAGGGCGGTCGACTACGCGGTGGTGGTCATTCCCACCGAAGAGGTCGACGCGCGCGGCATCCACGTGACCAACGTCGAGGGCATGCGGCGCGCGGTGTCCCATCTGCGGACCGCGCCGGGGTACGTGCTGACCGACGGTTTCGGCGTGCCCGGCATGCCGGCGCCGAGCCTGCCGGTGATCAAGGGGGACCGCGTGGTGGCCTGCGTGGCGGCGGCGTCGGTGCTGGCCAAGGTGACCAGGGACCGGATCATGGCGGATCTGCACGACGAGTACCCGGTGTACGGCTTCGACGTGCACAAGGGGTACACCACGACCGAGCACGGCGCGGCGCTGACCGAGCACGGACCCAGCGCGGCGCACCGGTGGTCCTACACGAACGTGGCCGTCGCGGCCGCCGCTCACCGGCGCGAGCCACCCCATCGGGTGCTGCTCACCGCGGCGGCTCTGCACGCCACGGCCGCGCCGGTGCGTGCTCTGGATGACGGTCTGGGTCAGAATGGACTCTTCGCCGCCGACTGGCACGTGAACTCGCAAGGAGGGGCCCGGATTTCATGAGTGCCGAGGATCTCGAGAAATACGAGACCGAGATGGAGCTGTCGCTGTACCGCGAGTACCGCGACATCGTCAGCCAGTTCGCGTATGTGGTGGAGACCGAACGGCGGTTCTACCTGGCCAACGCGGTGGACGTGCAGGTCCGAGACGGTGGGGGCGAGGTCTACTTCGAGGTGCGGATGTCCGACGCCTGGGTCTGGGACATGTACCGCCCCGCCCGGTTCGTCAAGCACGTCCGGGTGATCACCTTCAAGGACGTCAACGTCGAGGAGCTGGACAAACCGGACCTACGGCTACCCGAGGGCGGTCCGTTCTCCGGCTGAGGTTGTCCACAGCACCCCAGTTGTCCACAGCCCCACCCCAACGCCCTGGCCTGCGCTTATCCGCCCTGGCACGGTCGAGATCGTCCACCGATCATCGACCCAGGGGGAGCAGCCGTGATGGGTACGCAGGCGCGGCCGTCATACGAACAGAAACAACGACTGGGCCGCCGAGGCGAGGAACTCGCGGCAGCGCACCTGAACAGCCTGGGCATGGTCGTCCTGTCCAAGAACTGGCGCTGCCGCGAGGGTGAACTCGACCTCGTCGCCACCGACGGCCGCACCCTGATCGTCTGCGAGGTAAAAACCCGCTCCGGTGCCGGCTACGGCCACCCAGCCGATGCCGTCACCCCCGAAAAGACGGCGCGCATCAGACGCCTGACCAGCCGGTGGCTTGAGCACTACCGCGTGCGCTGGTGCCCGCTACGCTTCGACGTCATCGCCATCCACTGGCCTCCCGTCGGTGAGCCCCAGCTCACCCACTTCCCGGGAGCCTTCTGACATGGCGCCCCCACCCACCCGCCCCTCACCCGTCGCCGCGCCCTCTCGCTCCGCCGGGCTCTCGCCCATCCGCGAGCGCCTCCATCCCACCGTGCCCTCTCGCTCCGCCGGGCTCTCGCCCATCCGCGAGCGCCTCCATCCCACCGTGCCCTCTCGCTCCGCCGGGCTCTCGCCCATCCGCGAGCGCCTCCATCCCACCGCGCCCTCTCGCTCCGCCGGGCTCTCGCCCATCCGCGAGCGCCTCCATCCCACCGCGCCCTCTCGCTCCGCCGGGCTCTCGCCCATCCGCGAGCGCCTCCATCCCACCGCGCCCTCTCGCTCCGCCGGGCTCTCGCCCATCCGCGAGCGCCTCCATCCCACCGCGCCCTCCCACTCCGCCGGGCTCTCGCACGTCACCGGGCCTTCCCACGCCGCCGTGCCCTCGCTTGTCGCCGGGACTTCTCCCGCCGCCAGTCCGTCGCACGTCACCACTCCGTCCTACCCCGCCGGGCCCTCGCACGTCGCCAGGCCTTTCCAGGTCGCCGACCGCTCCCACACGGACGGGCGTTCCCGCGCCGCTGGCCCTTTCCATTCCGCTGGGCCCTCTCCCGCCAGCGGGCCGTCCCACGTCACCGTTCCCTCGTACCTCGCCGGGCCCGCTCACACCGTCGAGCTAGCCGCCGCTGAGCCTTCTCACTTCGCTCGGCCCATGCAGGTCGCCGAATCCGACTTCACCGCCGAAAGCGCAGCCGCTGGCGTGTCCGTCGATCTCACAATGCCAGCCTCTCCACCCAAAACCACCCCGGTGACCGTGAGCACAGCGATGGCTCCCGCCTCCCTCACCAAGATCTTCGTGCCCGCGAAGCTGCTCCCTCGGTCAACAGCGATCGTGGTGCGAGTGAGCCGCCGCAGGCCGATGCTTGCCGCAACCTGGCTCGAGCGCCTCCGCCTGCGCTGGTGCTCATGGCGCATCGAAGTGATCGCCGTGCGTTGGCAACCGCGGTTCCCGCACGCCGAAGGAGCGAGCTGAAATGGCGCTCGCTCGCAGCTGGTCGGTAGCGCTGCTCGGCATCGACGGTCGAGTGGTCGAGGTCGAAGCCGACATCGGCGCCGGAATGCCTGGCATGAAACTGGTCGGCCTGCCCGATTCCGGCCTGAAAGAAGCCAAGGACAGGGTTCGCGCCGCAGTGCGCAACTCGGGGCAGAAGTGGCCCGAGCAGCACGTCACCCTCGGCCTCTCTCCAGCGAACCTGCCCAAGCTCGGCTCCGGCTACGACGTCAGCATCGCCGCCGCGGTGCTCGCGGCCAGTGGAGCCGTTGCCGGAGGCAAGCTGCTCGGCACGGTCCTACTGGGCGAACTCGCTCTCGACGGCCGGATCCGCCCGGTGCCCGGCGTGCTGCCCGCGCTGCTCGCCGCCCGCAAGGAAGGCGTCCGGCGCGCGGTCGTCCCCATCGATTCGTTGTTCGAGGCGGCTCTCGTGCACGACATGGAAGTGCTGGGCGCCGCCCGCCTGCGCGACCTGCTCGCGTGGATGGATGACGTCGAAAACCTCCCCACTCCCGAACCGGTCACCGAGGAGGAACCGCCGCCTGTTGCCGATCTCGCCGATGTCGTCGGACAGCCGGAAGCTCGCTGGGCACTGGAGGTCGCCGCCGCCGGTGGTCACCATTTACTGCTGGTCGGCCCACCCGGGGTCGGAAAGACGATGCTGGCCCGCAGACTGCCGGGCCTGCTTCCGGAGTTGTCCCGCGAGGAATCACTCGAAGTCACCGCGGTGCATTCGATCGAGGGCAAGCTGTCCCGTTCGTCACCGCTCATCCGAATCCCGCCTTTCGCCGATCCGCACCACAGCATTTCGGTCGCCGCACTGATCGGTGGTGGCGCAGACATCGCCAAGCCGGGCATGATCAGCCGCGCCCACCGAGGTGTCCTTTTCCTTGACGAGGTATGCGAATTCGGCAGTCAGCGCCTCGAATCACTGCGCACAGTGCTGGAGGACGGCGAAGTTCGCATCGCCCGACGAAGAGGCGTTGTCTGTTATCCCGCACGGTTCCAACTCGTGCTCGCGACGAATCCGTGTCCCTGCGCGCCGCCGCGAGAAGCCGACTGCAGCTGCTCACCGTCCGCCAGGCGGCGCTATTTCGGCAGGCTCTCCGGCCCATTGCTGGACCGCATCGATCTCCGCGTCCAACTGCGTCCGCTCACCGCCATGCAAACCCACGCGCACGAATTCGACAAACCGGAGCCGACCGCGCAGGTACGGGCCAGAGTGATTCGCGCACGGGAGAGAGCGGCAAAGCGTTGGGCCGAGCACGGCTGGCACACCAATGCCGAGGTACCCGGCCCCGTGCTCCGGCGCGAGTTCGCATTGCCCCGCGAAACGACCGCCCTGCTCGACCGCGGGCTGGACCGGGGCCTGATCACCGCTCGCGGCGTCGATCGCTGTCTTCGCGTCGCCTGGACCCTGAGTGATCTCGCCGAAGTGGATCGTCCCGATGCCGATCTTGTTGCCACCGCGATGGAGTTCCGTGATCGGCGGGCGGCATGAGCGAACGAATGGCAGATCCCGAAATCCGGCTGGCGCGGGCGTACCTGCTGCGGGTGGCCGAGCCGCCGGCCACGTCACTGATCGCCTTCATCCGCAATCACGGCCCGCTCGACGCGGCGAAGCTGGTGCGCGAGGGAGACTGCCCGGAATCCGTGCTGTCCGAGACATCCGCGCGCCGAACGCTCGATCGCGCCGAGGCGGACCTCGCCGAGGCCGAGCGGCGGGGTGCCCGCCTGGTCGTGCCCGAAGACGGCGAGTGGCCCGCGTGGCCACTGCTCCCATTCGACCAGGCGACGGCGCGAGGTAAGCAAGGGCTGGCGCCGCCCATCGCGTTGTGGGTTTGGGGCGGGGGCAAGCTCGACGAAGTGGTCATGTCCGCCGTGGCGATCGTCGGCGCCCGAGCGGCGACGGGTTACGGCGAGCACCACGCCACCGAACTCGCTTACGGGCTGGTCACCAACGGCATGCCGGTGTTCTCCGGGGCCGCCTACGGAATCGACGGCGCGGCTCACCGGGGCGCGCTCGCCGCCAAGGGAGTGACGGCAGCCGTGCTCGGCTGCGGATTGGACGGCGGTTACCCAGCCGGGCACGTCGCACTGCTGCGCAAGATGTCCGAGCGCGGGCTCGTGATCAGCGAGTACCCGTTCGGCACACCACCGGCGCGGCATCGCTTCCTCGTGCGGAACCGCCTGATCGCCGGACTCACCGAGGGCACCGTTGTGGTGGAAGCGGGCGTTCGCAGCGGCGCCCGCAACACGGCAACCACCGCCGGCGTGCTCGGCAAGGTGGTCATGGCGGTGCCCGGCCCGATCGGCTCGGCGATGTCAGCAGGTTGTCACCAGCTCATCCGCGATTCGGCGGCGACACTGGTCGGTTCGCTGGACGACGTGCTGGAGACCGTCGGCAAACTGGGCACGTCGCTGACCGGCCGAACACCTCGCCCGCGCCGGAGCACCGACGGGCTGGGGGAGGAGGCCATGCGCGTCCACGGTGCGCTCGAGTTGCGGGAAGGCAGGCACACGGAGCAGATCGCCACCGACTCCGGTGTGCCGATCAACCGGGTCCGGGCGCTCCTGCCGGAACTGGAACTGGACGGCCTGGCCACCCGAGCCGACGATGGCTGGCACCTCACGGCCCAATCGCGCCCGGTGTCCCCCGCGGGAGGCCCATGACCAGAGTCCGGCGTAGCCGCGACGCCGGACTCCGCATCCTTCGAAGAGGACGTAACCCGATCGGCTGATCCAGCTTCGACCAGTGTCTGGCGCAGAACTGCGTTCGGCTGGTGCTTTGAGGAGCGGAGTGCCTCGCTGTGGGGCTTGTTGCCTGGGACGGGTGCCGGTGGCTGAGCCGTGCTCGTAACGCTGAGTGGTCGTGAACCCCGATCGGGTGGTTGGGGCTTGAGGTCTGGCGTGCAGGTAGAACCGTGGTCGGCGGCGCTGAGTGGTGCGATCGGCGTATTGGGGCGGTCGCGGTGAGTCGCGATATCGGGTCGTTCCCCCGGCAGGGTGTGGCGATGCTTGACCATGCGCCGGTGATCCCCCAGCGTTTCGGGCATGTCGTCACGAAGCGTCCCCGAAGTTGAGCGGGGGGTGAAGGTGCGCGGGCGCGGTGTGTTGGTGCGCCTGCGGGCGGCGCTGCCGGAAAGCGCTCGTGAGCTGGTGGGTGAATACGAGCGTCACCTGCAGTTGGAGCGTGGGCTCTCGGCGCACACGGTCCGGGCGTATGTGGGTGACGTGGTCTCACTGCTCGGCTTCCTGCACGGCGTCGAGGCCGCCGAGAACGCGGCAGGTGACAACACGCCCGCCGATGGCGCGGTGGCCGGTGACGCGAGAGCCGATGACGCGCCCGCTGGTGACGCGGCAGCTGATAACGAGCCCGCCGGTGCCGCAGCAGCTGAGGGCGTGGGGTCCGGTGACGCGGGGGGTGCGGACGTGGCAGATAAAGGCGCGGCGTCCGGCAACGCGGCGGCTGGTGGCGCGGCATCCGGCGAGACAGCGGGTGAGGCCGTGATGGCTGGGGAAGCGGTCGCCGGGGGAGTGGCGGCTGAGGGCGCGGCGGCTGGGAACGCGCTGGCTGGAGAAGCGGCGGCTGGGGAAGTGGCAGGTGGGGGAGCGGCGGCTGGTGGCGCGGCATCCGGCGACACGGCGGGTGGGGACGCGGTCGCCGGGGAAGCGGCTGGAGGGGGAGTGGAGGCCCTGGCTGGGCTTGACGTGGGCGAGTTGCGCGCCTGGCTGGCGGAGCAGCATCAGGCGGGCGTGAGTCGGACGACGTTGGCGCGGCGGGCGGCGGCGGTGCGGACGTTTACCGCGTGGGCGCATCGGGGTGGCAGGTTGGCGGTGGATCCGGGGAGTCGGCTGGTGGCGCCGCGGCCGCATCGGACGTTGCCTGGGGTGCTGCGGGCCGACCAGGCGGAGCAGGTGATGAAGGCGTCCGGGGCGGGGGCGGCTGAGCGTGATCCGGTTGCGCTGCGTGATCACGCGGTGCTCGAACTGCTGTATGCGACCGGCGTTCGGGTGGCTGAGCTGTGCGGTCTTGACCTTGGCGACGTGGAGTTCGACCGCCGCGTGGTCCGGGTGCTGGGCAAGGGCGGCAAGGAGCGGACCGTGCCGTTCGGGGTGCCCGCCGAGAAGGCGCTCCGGGCCTGGCTGGACGAAGGACGGCCGGTGCTGGCGGAGCGGGCGGCGGTGCAGGCGGAGGGGGCGGCCGGGGACGCGGCGAAGGCGCTCTTCCTCGGCGTTCGCGGTCGCCGGCTCGATCCTCGCTCGGTACGGCGAGTGGTCCACGACGGGGTCGGCGCGGTACACGGTGCGGTGGACATGGGGCCCCACGGCCTCCGCCATTCGGCTGCCACGCACCTGCTTGAGGGTGGTGCTGACCTTCGCAGCGTTCAGGAACTACTCGGTCACGCTACGCTTGCCACCACTCAGCTTTACACTCACGTAACCGTCGAGCGGCTGAAGGCGATCCATGACCGGACCCACCCCCGTGCCCGCTGACCGCGGGGGCGGCGGAGGGCCAGCCTTCCCGCCACCCGGCGAACCGCCCGACCGAACCACCACGCACGAGCCCGGAGACAGACCTGAGAGTGCAGTTGAAAACGGCAACTTGCCTGGTGACGCAGCGCGTTCTCAGCGAAGCTCTGAGACACCCGCAGCGGAGGGCAGTCCCGTGACCGCCACCGAGACCTCGTCCGGCCGCCTGAGCGAGACCGGCGACGTGGAGGCGGGCATCAACGCGCTGTGGCGCCAGTTCGCCCAAGCGCCGGAGCAGCGCCTCCGCGATCGGCTGGTGCTCCACTACGCGCCGCTGGTCAAGTACGTCGCCGGCCGGGTCGGCACCGGCCTGCCCACCCACGTCGACGTCGGCGACCTGGTCCAGTCCGGCATCTTCGGCCTGGTCGACGCGATCGAGAAGTTCGAGCCCGAGCGGGGGCTGCGCTTCGAGACCTACGCGATGCAGCGCATTCGTGGCGCGATCCTGGACGACCTCCGTTCTCAGGACTGGGTGCCCCGGGTGGTGCGCAGCCGGGCCCGTGAGGCCGAGCGCGCGATGGAACGGCTCGGTGCCCGGCTCAACCGGACCCCGACCGACGCCGAACTCGCGACCGAGCTGGAGATCACCGTCGACGAGCTGCGTGACCTGTACGGCCAGCTCCAGCTCACCAGCGTGGTCGCGCTGGAGGACCTGGTCGCGGTGGGCAAGGACAGCGGCTCACTGGTCGACACGCTGCCCGACGACGACGCGGTCGACCCGGTGGCCGTGCTCGTTGACCAGGACAACCGCCGCCAGCTCGCCGACGCGATCGCCCAGCTCTCCGAGCGCGACCGCATCGTGGTGAGCCTCTACTACTTCGAGAGCCTCACCCTGGCCGAGATCGGCAAGGTGCTCGGCGTGACCGAATCGCGGGTGAGCCAGCTGCACACCAGGGCCGTCCTCCGCCTGCGCGCCAAGCTCGTCGAGCAGGCCGGTGTCTGACTGACACGTCAACCGGAGTCCCACGGCTTCAACCGCAGCCGGGTGCTCTCCTGGACCAGCGGCAGCGGATCCAGGTAGTCCAGCCCCCGGCGCACACCCCAGTGCAGGCAGACCGCGACCGCGCACTCCGGGTGCCCGGCGGCGACCGTGCCGATCACCTGGCCCGCGTACACCTGGTGCCCGGCGGCGACCTGCGGGACCACCGGCTCGTAGGTGGTGCGCAGGCCGCCGTCGTGGTCGATGGACACCACGCCGCGACCGGCGAGCGTGCCGGCGAACACGACGTACCCGGTGCCCGCGGACAGCGCCTGCTGGTCCGCGGCCGCGGCCAGGTCGACCCCGCGGTGGCCGGGGCCGAAGTCGGTCTCCGGCGGGTCGAAGCCGCGGATCAGCTGCGGCCGGGGGTGCAGCGGCCAGGTGAACCGCGGCTCCTCCGCCGCGACAACGGACGAGGCGGCTGACGAGACAGCGGGTGCGAGCAGGCCGATGCAGCCGAATGCCAGCAGCGGCACTGCCAGTCGGCGGATGTGCTGACGTGGGAGAATGGGTTTGGCGTCCATGACTTCGACTTTGCCGGGCTGGGTGGCGGGGTGGGGGGTGGAGCCGGAATCTGTGGACAACCGGGTGCGTTGTGGACAGGTTGCCGGTTTGACCACCGCCGGTGAGCAGCCCTTTCCAGGGAAGGCGTAGACTGTTCGCGCGGTCTGTGAGAAGTGCAGATCGACTTCGCGTGCGTGTGCATGCTCCGGGCGGGCCCTCACCGGTTCCCGCTCCGGAACGAACGATGCCCGGCGGTCCCATCCGACGCCGAGCGCCGAACGGGTTCGGGCATCGGCACCGCACCAGGGCGGCCGTCCACCCGGGCGACCGCGGAAACCGAGCAAGCGCCACCGGGCGGGTCCCGGGGCGCACGACACAGAAGAGGTGCGAATCCGGCCATGGCCGTCGTCACCATGAAGCAGCTGCTCGACAGCGGCGTGCACTTCGGGCACCAGACCCGGCGCTGGAACCCGAAGATGAAGCGCTACATCTTCACCGAGCGCAACGGCATCTACATCATCGACCTGCAGCAGACGCTGACCTACATCGACCGCGCCTTCGAGTTCATCAAGGAGACCGTGGCGCACGGTGGCAGCATCCTGTTCGTCGGCACCAAGAAGCAGGCGCAGGAGGCCATCGCCAACGAGGCCCAGCGCGTCGGCATGCCGTTCGTCAACCAGCGCTGGCTCGGTGGCATGCTCACCAACTTCCAGACCGTGCACAAGCGGCTTCAGCGCCTCAAGGAGCTCGAGTCGCAGGAGCAGACCGGTGGCTTCCAGGGGCTGACCAAGCGCGAGATCCTCACGCTCACCCGCGAGAAGGACAAGCTGGAGAAGACCCTCGGCGGTATCCGCGACATGGCGAAGGTCCCCAGCGCCGTGTGGATCGTGGACACCAAGAAGGAGCACATCGCCGTCGGCGAGGCGCGCAAGCTGAACATCCCGGTCGTCGCGATCCTCGACACCAACTGCGACCCGGACGAGGTCGACTACCCGATCCCGGGCAACGACGACGCGATCCGGTCCGCCGCGCTGCTGACCAAGGTCGTCGCCGAGGCCGCCGCCGCCGGTCTGCTGGCCCGCTCGGGCCGCAACGGCTCGGCCGCCGAGGGCCAGGACAAGCCGGAGCCGGGCGTCGCCTCCGACGAGCCGCTGGCCGAGTGGGAGAAGGAGCTGCTGGCCGGCTCCGAGAACGCGCCCGCCGCCACGGAGGCGCCCGCGGAGCAGACCACCTCCGCCTGATCCATCTCGCCCGCGTGGCCGGAGATCTCCGGCCACGCGGGCCCATGACTTGACTCTTTCCCTGCGCGTACCGAAGAAGGACGGAAAACGCACGATGGCGAACTACACCGCCGCAGATGTGAAGCGCCTGCGCGAGCTGACCGGCGCCGGCATGATGAACTGCAAGAAGGCGCTGGAGGAGAACGACGGCGACTTCGACAAGGCCGTCGAGTTCCTGCGCATCAAGGGCGCGAAGGACGTGGGCAAGCGCGCCGAGCGCGCCACCGCCGAAGGCCTGATCGCGGGTGAGGGCGGCGTCCTCGTCGAGCTGAACTCCGAGACCGACTTCGTCGCGAAGAACGCCGACTTCCAGGAACTCGCCGCCAAGATCGTCGAGGTCGCGAAGACCGTGCGCACCGACGACGTGGAGAAGCTGCGCTCCGCCGAGCTGGACGGCAAGACCGTCGGCGACGCGATCAACGAGCTGTCCGCCCGCATCGGCGAGAAGCTGGAGCTGCGCCGGGTCGCCGCCTTCGACGGCACCGTCGCCACCTACCTGCACCGCCGTGGCGCCGACCTGCCGCCGGCCGTCGGCGTGCTGGTCGAGTACACCGGTGACAACGCCGAAGCCGCCCGCGGCGCCGCGCTGCAGATCGCCGCGCTCAAGGCCAAGTACCTGACCCGCGACGAGGTCCCCGCCGAGACCGTCGAGGCCGAGCGCCGCGTCGCCGAGAAGACCGCGCGCGAAGAGGGCAAGCCCGAGCAGGCCCTGCCGAAGATCATCGAAGGCAAGGTCAACGCGTACTACAAGGACACCGTGCTGCTCGACCAGCCGTCGGTGACCGACAACAAGAAGACCGTGAAGGCCCTGCTGGACGAGGCCGGGGTGACCATCACCCGGTTCGCCCGCTTCGAGGTCGGCCAGGCCTGAGCAGAGTTCCGGCAACCGTGCCCCGTCTCCGCCGCATCGGGGACGGGGCACGATTGCGAAGAGGCACGCGACAAACATCCGAACACGCGGAGGACGACATGACAGCGGAGCGGTCCGACGGTGCCTATCGGCGGGTGCTGTTGAAGCTCGGTGGCGAGATGTTCGGTGGCGGTGCCGTCGGCGTCGATCCCGACGTGGTGCACTCGGTGGCCGTGCAGATCGCCGAGGTCGTCCGGACCGGGGTGCAGATGGCGATCGTCATCGGCGGCGGCAACTACTTCCGCGGTGCCGAGCTGTCGCAGCGCGGGATGGACCGCGACCGCGCCGACTACATGGCCATGCTCGGCACCGTGATGAACTGCCTGGCGCTGCAGGACTTCCTGGAGAAGGAAGGCGTGCCCACCCGCGTGCAGAGCGCGATCACCATGGGCCAGGTGGCCGAGGCCTACATCCCGCGCCGCGCCGAGCGGCACCTGGAGAAGGGCCGCGTGGTCATCTTCGCCGCCGGTGTCGGCATGCCGTACTTCTCCACCGACACCGCGGCCGCCCAGCGCGCGCTGGAGATCGCCTGCGACGTGGTGCTGATGGCCAAGGCCGTCGACGGGGTCTACACCGCCGACCCCAAGACCGACCCGGCCGCGCGGATGTTCCGCGAGATCACCCACCGCGAAGTACTCGAGCAGGGCTTGAAGGTGGCTGACGCGACCGCGTTCAGCCTGTGCATGGACAACAACATGCCGATCATCGTGTTCAACCTGCTCACCGAGGGGAACATCGCCCGCGCCGTCGGCGGCGAGCGGATCGGCACCCTGGTCAGCACCCCCGCCGTCGGGGTCCCGGCCTAGACCTGCTGGGATCATCCCCGGAGAACACAACCAGCGGCGCGATACGAGCAAGGAGTAGCCGTGATCGACGAGACCCTCCTCGATGCCGAGGAGAAGATGGAAAAAGCCGTTTCCGTCGCGAAGGAGGACCTGACGTCGGTACGCACCGGCCGGGCCACACCCGCGATGTTCTCCCGGATCGTCGTCGAGTACTACGGCGCGCCGACCCCGCTGAACCAGCTGGCCAGCGTGAACATTCCCGAGGCCAGGATGGCCATCGTGAAGCCGTACGACCAGACGCAGCTGAACGCCATCGAGAAGGCGATCCGCGAGTCGGACCTCGGGGTCAACCCGAGCAACGACGGTCAGATCATCCGCATCGTCATCCCGCAGCTCACCGAGGAGCGGCGCAAGGAGATGGTGAAGGTGGCCAAGGGCAAGGGCGAGGACGCCAAGGTGTCCATCCGCAGCGTGCGCCGCAAGGCCAAGGAAGAACTCGACCGCATCCAGAAGGACGGCGAAGCGGGCGAGGACGACGTCACCCGTGCGGAGAAGGAGCTGCAGAACCTGACCGACAACTACGTCGGCCAGGTCGAGGAGCTCGTCAAGCACAAAGAAGCAGAGCTGCTCGAGGTCTGATCCGGTGGGGGAAACGAGCGTGAGCGAGGAACGCGAGGACGCGGCCGATTCGGCGGAGCCCGCCGAAAAGCCCGCGAAGGCCTCGCGTGCCGGCCGGAACCTGCCGGCCGCGATCGGGGTCGGGGTGGCGCTCGGAGCCGTGATCCTGGTTTCGCTGTTCACCGTGCGTTTCCTGTTCATCGGGATCATCGCGGCGGCGATCGCGGTGGGCACCTTCGAACTGGCCGGTGCGCTGCGGCGCGCGGCGAACATCCGGATCGCGCTGGTCCCGGTGCTCGTCGGCGGGCAGGCGATGATCTGGCTGGCCTGGCCGTTCGGCCGGGAAGGGGCGCTCACCGCGTTTGTGCTGACCGTGCTCGCCTGCCTGCTCTGGCGACTGCCCGGTGGCGCCGACGGTTACCTGCGCGACGTCGGCGCTTCCGTGTTCGCGGCGGCGTACCTGCCGCTGTTCGGTGCCTTCGCGGCGATGCTGGTGCCGCCGGAGGACGGCGTCGGCCGCGTGCTGGCCTTCATGATCGGGGTGGTCGCCTCCGACACCGGTGGTTACATCGCCGGTGTGCTCAAGGGCAAGCACCCGATGGCGCCGACGATCAGCCCCAAGAAGACCTGGGAGGGCTTCGCCGGTTCGATGTTGGCCGGGGTGGTCGCCGGTGCGCTGACGCTGAGCCTGATCCTGGACGGTCAGGCGTGGCAGGGCGTGCTCTTCGGGGCCGCCATCGTCTGCGTGGCCACGCTGGGCGATCTGGTGGAGTCGCTGATCAAGCGCGATCTCGGCATCAAGGACATGGGCAACCTGCTGCCGGGGCACGGCGGCCTGATGGACCGGCTGGATTCACTGCTGCCGTCCGCGGTGGTCTCGTGGCTGCTGCTGTCCGCGTTCTTGCCTGCCTAGGACTTGTCGATCACGCGGAAGCGGTTGCCGTCGGGATCGGCCAGCACCACCGAACCGACTCGTACCGCCATCAGTCGTCGTAGGGGTCGTCCACTTCGGCGCCGCCGTACTGCGCCTCGATCACGCGTGAATGGTCGATCACCGAGAACACCGAGCCGTGTGGGTCGGCGAGCACGGCCACCCGGCCGAACGGGGTGTCGTACGGCTGGACGACCACGCTGCCGCCGAGCATCAGGGCGTGGCCGGCTGCGGCGTCCGCGCCACGGGCGGGATCGACTTCGAAGTAGACCATCCAGTGCGCCGGAGTCCCCGGCCGGTACTCGGGGCCCATCACATAGCGGTAGAGCACGGGCTGGTGGTCCAGCCGCCATTCCGCGTAGTCGATGTTCTCGCCGCCGATGTGGTGCACCTGGTAGTTGAACAGCCGCGAGTAGAACTGGTCGGCCACCGCGCCGTCGGTGGTGTTGAGGTCCGCGCCGGAGAAGGTGTTCGGCGCACCGGCGGCGAACTCCCAGTTCGCCATGGGCTGCCAGAAGACGATCGGTGTGCCGGTCGGGTCGAGCGCGTGCACGATGTTGCCGCGGTTGGGGATCGCGACCGGCCCGAGCGTGACCACCCCGCCGAGGTGCTCGACCCACTCCGCGGCGCCGGCGGTGTTGTGCACCGAGAGGTGCACCGTCCAGCCCGGTGGCTGTGAGGTGGCGGCGCGGTACATCCCGCCGACGCTGAAACCGCCGAGCGAGGCCAGCGAGTAGCGGCCGTCCGAGGTGGCCGGATCTCGCTTGAGTTCGAAGCTCCAGCCGAAGAGGCCGTTGTAGAAGGCCTCCGCCTCGGCTATGTCCGGACTCGCGAGTTCCACCCAACAGGGGATGCCGGGCGACAGAACGGGTTGCGCTGCGGCCGAACTGACCGACATGAGTGATCTCCCTCGGCTTCGGTGACTTGATCCTACGACTCGATCGGGGGTTGCGCTTAACCCAAAGTCATCGAGCGGGAACCAAACCCCGATAGCTTGGGATGTTTCGGTAAAAACGGACACAATTTGCCCGCTGTGCCTAAGCTGTAGTCGTGCGGCGCCCATTTTTCCGCCACCGGACCGCGGTGGACATCCTGCCCAGCCCCAACATCTGGTACTACCCGGGTGCCTACGAATTGGAGAACTCCGCGCAGGACGTCGACGGCGAGATCTGGCGCGTGCTCGCCGAGGAATGCGACTGGTCCGGGAAGGACGTGCTCGACGTCGGCTGCGGTGACGGCTTCCACCTCCCGCGCTTCGCCGGCACGGCGCGTTCGGTGGTCGGTGTCGAACCACATCCGCCACTGGTCCACCGCGCCCGCGAGCGGGTCGCCGGAATGCCCGGCATCCGAGTGCTTCATGGTGCGGCACAACGGATTCCGCTCGCGGACGCGAGTGTGGACGTGGTGCACGCGCGGACCGCCTACTTCTTCGGGCCCGGGTGCGAACCCGGGATGCGCGAGGCGGACCGGGTGCTCAGACCCGGTGGCGTGCTGGTGATCGTCGACCTGGACGTCACGCACGAGCCGTACGGCCGGTGGATGCGGGCGGACCTGCCCGACTACGACCCGCCTGGCGTGGAACGGTTCTTCGCCGAGGAGGGCTTCGACTGCCGGCGGGTCGAAACGCGCTGGGCGTTCGACGACGCGGCCGGCGCCGAGAAGGTGCTGAAAATCGAGTTCAGCCCGGCGGTTGCCGCGAAAGCGACGGAAGAAGTGTTACGCCGCAACGCTTTCGGTGGTGCGGTGACCTTCCCGGTCGGCTATCGCGTGCACTGGCGCCGCAAGCCGGCCGGGCTGGTCGTCCCCGGTCATTCGGTTTCTTCGTCGGTGTCGTCGGATTCGACTTCGCCGAGCACTCCGTAGATGGTCCGCCGGGCCTCGTTGAGCGCCTGCACGGCCTTGGCCTGCTGCTCGGCGGTGCCCGCCTGGGAGACCTGGAACACCGCGGCCATCAGGGTCATGCTCGCCGAACGGAGGTTGGCCTCGTTCGGATCGACGTCGCGGGCGATGGTCTCCCACGGCGGGGTGTCCAGCCGCTCGGCGGCGGCGCGGCCCTCGTCGGTGAGCTGGAAGAGGCGCTTGCCGCCGTCTTCGGTGGCCGAGACCAGGCCCTCGTCCGCGAGCAGTTGCAGGGTCGGGTAGATGGAGCCGGGGCTCGGCTTCCACAGCCCGTCGCTGCGCTCGCCGATCTCGGTGATGATCTCGTAACCGTGCCGCGGCTGCTCGGCCAGCAGCAACAGGATGGCCGCGCGGACGTCACCGCGCCGTCCCCGTCGCCCGCCGTGCCGGTGGGGCCCGCCGGGTCCCCGGCCGCGGCCTCGCGGCCCGCCGAAACCCCAGCCGCCGGCGAAGTCCTCGAAGGGGCCGCGCGGGCCGAAGGCGCCGCGCCTGCCGAACTCGTGTGCAAATGGTGGTCGCATGAGTTTGATCCTCTCTCGTTAGCTTGCGATGTACTCACGATATATCGGAACCGCTCGTTTGGCAACTGAATGGGCGCGAGCCCGGTCACATCGGGGGGACGTGGGAGAATGGGTGCGTTATGACTGCCCTCCCCCTTGTTTTCGACGCGCCCAAGCGCGGGCTGCCGCCTCGGCACCTCGCGGACCTGTCCGCCGAGGAGCGCGCCGCCGCCGTCGCCGAGCTGGGCGAGAAGCCCTTCCGCGCGAAGCAGCTGTCGAACCACTACTTCTCGCGGCTCACGGTCGATCCCGAGCAGATGACCGACATCCCGGCCGCGTCGCGGAAGCGGCTGGTCGACGAGCTGATGCCGCCGCTGCTCACCGAGATCCGGGCGCTGGCCTGCGACGACGGCAGCACGCGCAAGACGCTGTGGCGCGCGCACGACGGGACGCTGGTGGAGAGCGTGCTGATGCGTTACCCCGACCGGGCGACGCTGTGCATCTCGAGCCAGGCCGGCTGCGGCATGGCGTGCCCGTTCTGCGCGACCGGGCAGGGTGGTCTCGACCGCAACCTGTCGACCGCGGAGATCGTGGACCAGGTGCGCTCGGCCGCCGCCGTCATGCGCGACGGCGAGATGGCCGGCGGTCCGGGGCGCCTGTCGAACATCGTCTTCATGGGCATGGGTGAGCCGCTGGCGAACTACAAGCGGGTGGTGGCGGCGGTGCGGCGGATCACCGATCCGTCGCCGGCCGGGCTGGGGATCGGTCAGCGTTCGGTGACGGTGTCGACGGTGGGCCTGGCGCCGGCGATCCGGAAGCTGGCGGACGAGAAGATGCAGGTGCGGTTGGCGGTGTCGCTGCACACGCCGGACGATGAGCTGCGGGACACGCTGGTGCCGGTGAACAACCGGTGGTCGGTGGACGAGGTGCTGGAGGCGGCGCGGTACTACGCGGACACTTCGGGTCGCCGGGTGTCGATCGAGTACGCGTTGATCCGGGACATCAATGACCAGCCGTGGCGTGCCGAGTTGCTGGCGAAGCGGTTGAAGAAGCACCTGGGTCAGTTGGTGCACGTGAACGTGATTCCGCTGAACCCGACGCCGGGCAGTAAGTGGGATGCCTCGCCGAAGCCGGTGGAGCGGGAGTTCGTGCGCCTGGTCAATGCCGGCGGGGTGGCGTGCACGGTGCGGGACACTCGCGGCCAGGAGATCGCGGCGGCTTGCGGTCAGCTCGCCGCCGAAGGCTGAAGTTCGATGATGGAGAAGGTGTTTTGATGCTCGCCCCGAGGCTGCTGGAACCGGCGGCCCAGGAACTGATGCGGAACTACGCGGGCGATGGCAGCGCGACCGATGTCGCGCGGACGGCTCGTGAGCTGCTCGGCGCCCGCTTCGACTCGTGCACGTTCACCTATGTGCTGATGCGTGCGTTCGACGTCGAGTTCCACGCGGCTTCCGAAGCCGCCCACTGGCACGAGTTCGACAACGGCCCGCGTGCCCTGTCGGACGCGGACCTGGAGACGTTGCTCAGCCCCTGGCTCACCAGGAACTGAGCCCGAAGTCAGCGGACGTCGGCGCCTCGGCTGTTCTGCAGGTGGTTCCGGCCGCTGACGCCCAGTTTCCGGTAGATCCGGGTCAGGTGCTGCTCCACGGTGCTCACCGTGATGTGGAGCTGGCTGCTGATCTCCCGGTTCGTGTGCCCGCGCGCGGCGAGTTCGGCCACCCGGCGTTCGGCGTCGCTGAGGGTGGGGGCGTGGCCGTTGGCCGGTGGCTCGGGCAGGGTGTCGTCGACGACAGCGGCCGACTCCTGCTTGATGAACTCCTCCGCGTTGCTGGCTCGCGCCTCCCGCAGCGCCCGGCGGGTGAAGCTCTTGGCACGCCGCCGTTCCCCGAACTCCTCGTAGGCGCTGCCGAGGTCGACCAGCGCCCGCGCGAGTTCGAGCCGGTCGCCGGATTCCTGCAGGGACTCGACCGCTTTGTGCAGCAGCTTCGGCCGGTGCGCCAGCTCGCTTCCCGCGGCCAGCACCCGCAGTGACACGCCCTGGATGCGCGCGGTGTCCGCACCCGGCCGTTGAAGCTGTGAGGTGACCAGGTCCTTCGCGGTGCGGCGCCGTCCGGTGCGCAGGTGGGCTTCGGCGAGCCCGCTGCGCCACGGGATCAGCGCCGGCAGGTCGAGGTTCCACTCCTTGGTCAGCGAACCGCAGGCCTGGAAGTCGTTCGCCGCGGCGAGCAGCCTGCCTCCCGCCAGGTGGTGCCTGCCGCGGGCGTGCAGGTAGCGCAGGCCGAACACGGTGTCGAACATGTTGTCCGGCACCACCACCTTGGCCGGGCTGTCCGCCTCACCGCTTTCCCCGATCACGGTCTCGGCCAGCATCAGGGTGGACAGCGGCAAGCCGATGACCACGCCCCAGCTCTGCACCGGCAGCCTGCCCAGCGCGCTCCTTGCCTGTTTCGCCGCGCCCGCCGGATCGCCCTGCCGCAGCGTGATCTCCGCGCGGATGCTGCCAAGCACGGCCTGCCAGGTGTTGGCGTCCCGCTGCGCGGCCTCGCGCGCGAACTGGCCGCACCACACGGCGGCGCGGTCGGGGCGGCCCGCGTAGACCAGCGCGAGCAGCGCGCAGGCCGCGACCTCGAGTGTGCTGTCGCTGAGCGGGCAGCTCTGGAGCAGTTGCTCGGCGCTCGGCACCACGTGCTCGCTGTCGTGGGTCAGCGCGGTGTTCAGCGTGACCCGTGCCCTCGTCCACAGATCACCGGCGACCGCGTTGAGATCGCGGACCCACTGGCCGGGACCGCGGTCGCCGGCGATGGGCAGCCGTCGCGACGAGCCGTACACCCATTCGTAGGCGAGCCGCAGTTCGGCGGCCAGCTCGCTGTCCGCCGAGCCGTCGATGTCGTTGAGCACCTCGATGGTGGCGGCCTCGGCGCCCGGATCTCCTTGCCAGAGCAGCTGTCGCACGATGGCCACCGCGTCCCGGCCGGTGACCTTGCCTTCCCGCAGGGCGGTGTGCAGCGGGGCCAGGTGCATGGCGGCCACGGACGGGTTCGCGCGCCACTCCACCTTCGCCAGCACCTGGCGGATCTCGGTGCGCGTTTTGTCGTCCGGACAGGCGTGCAACGCCAGCCTGAGGCACCGCACCGCCAGCTCCGCCTGGTCGGCGGCGAGCGCTTCGGTGGCCGCCTGCCGCAGTACGTTGGTGGTCCAGACCTCTTCGGCGGTGTCCGCCGCCAGCAGGTGTCGCGCCACCTCGGTGGCGGAAACGCCCTGCTTGTGCAGCAGTTCGGCGGCGCTCAGGTGCAACCGGGCGCGGGTGTCCGGGGCCACGCTGTTCAGCACCGCGGTCACGGCCATCGGGTGGCGGAAGGTGGTGCTGCCGAGCAATCCGTTCGCGCGCAGGGTTTCCAGCACCTGCGCCACGGATTCGGCGGTGGTGTCCAACAGGGTCTTGAGCAGGGCGGGGGAGGTGCGCTCGCCGAGCAGGGCCACCCCGGCGGCGATCTCGCGCCACCGCGGTTCCCACTGCGGCAGGCAGGACAGCACGGCCTGGCTGAACTCGTTGTCCGAGACCGGCTGCCCCGGCCTGCGTTCGGTGAGCATCGCCTTGACCAGCATGGGATTCCCGCCGCTGAGGCGGTACAGCTCCGGCCCGAGCCTGGCGGCCGTGGCGGCTTCCAGGTACTGCGCCACCAACTGCGTCACGCCGTCGAGGGTGAGCAGCGGCAGGTGCAGCTGCCGGTGCCGGATGCGAGTGAGTTCGGCGTGAAATCGCGCGGGGGCTCGCGGGTGCGGTTGCCGCTCGGCGAAAACCATCATGATGCGGGTCGACCGGATGCGCCGCTGGAGGTAGAGCAGGATCTGCAGCGACGCGGTGTCCACAAATTGCAGGTCATCGATCTGGATTACCACCGAGTGCGCTTTGGCCAGCGACCGGAGCATGTCGCAAACGGCCTGCGCGGCGACGATGTAGGCGGGTGCAATTGTCACCGGATCCGAATCCGGGCCGGGTGCCGCGGAGTCCACGGTGACCGGTCTCAGCACTCGCTCGACCGTTTCGTCGGACAGCGGCGCGCTCCGAACCAATTGGTCTATCACGCCGGCCTGGAGGTTCTGCTCCGGCGGGGAGCCGGTCGCGGTCAGCACCATCGCGCCGGCCGCCGTGGCGTGGTCGGCGAACGCGTCGAGTAGTTCGGTTTTCCCGCTGGCCACGCCGCCACTGACCAGCACCAGGGTCCCGCGCCCCCGGTCGCATCCGGAAAGTAGTTCCTGCAGAGCATCGAGTGCCCAGTCGCGTTCGACAAGCGCCATGGATTTACTCTTTGGGTTAGTCGCGATGAATAACTGAATGAACGCAGAGTGAACCCCGCCGAACAATGGGCGTGCTTCACGTGCTTCACGGTCGCGCGGGCGGCGCTGCACGCCGACCGGAAACGCTGACGTGATGTGAGTCACATGCGGTGGAAAAAGGTTGCGTGTGACTTTTGATTCTAGGCGATTAGGCCGATCGGCCTACTGGTCGGCGGAATGCAAGATGCTCGCAAATTCAACTGAATCCCCCAAGGCGTCAGTCCCCGAATTTCCGTATATTGTTAGTTGTTCACCCTAGCCAGCCGGAATGTCGCCGTCAACTGTGGTCAAGGTGCAGGACCTGGTTGGCCAATCTCAGTTGATGGCGGTGGTACGTTGGCTGGACAGGTAGTTGACGCGCGGGAGGCGGCGGATGCCGAAGATGCCGAACGCGGCGGGCGTCACGGGCCGGCCGGAGGCGGAGCCGGACGCCGGGACTTCGCTGGCGGGCAAGGTGAATCACCTGTTCCAGACGATCCGCCCCGGTGAGGGCTGGGAGTACAGCTTCGAAGAGGTGGCCGAGGGGATCCGGGCGCGCGGTGGTCCGACCATTTCCGGCACCTACATCTGGCAGCTGCGCAAGGGCCTGCGGGACAACCCGACCAAGCGGCACCTGGAGGCGCTGGCCTCGTTCTTCGGCGTGCCGCCCGCCTACTTCTTCGACGACGAGGCGGCCAGGCGGATCGACGCCGAGCTGGCGCTGCTGACCGCGTTGCGGGACAACTCGGTCCGGCAGATCGCGTTGCGGGCCTGGGGCCTGTCCGCCAAGAGCCTCGACGCCATCACCGAAATGGTCGAGCGGGTCAGGGAGCTCGAAGGTCTCCCCAGCGTCACCATGGGCAGAGAATGACCGCCACGCGCTGCCGCCTCGCGGCCACCCGTGACCGGGCGGGCTTGCTGAACCCGGAACTGCGGCGCCTGCGCCGCCGCTGCCTGGCGATGGTGCGACGGCTGCCGCTGCCGGATCCGTTCGACGCGCGGGAGTTGTGCCGGCTGGTGGCGCAGCGGCGGCGCCGGCCGATCTCGGTGGTTCCGGCGACCGGCGGGGACCACCAGGTGCTTGGCCTGTGGGTGGCCACCGAGCACACCGACCTGATCTTCTACGAGGAAGCCACCACGCCGCCGCACCAGGAACACATCATCCTGCACGAGCTGGGCCACCTCCTCTTCGACCACTTCGCGGAAACGCCTTCGGTCACCGAGCAGATGCGGCTGCTGATGCCCAGCCTCGACCCGGAGGTGGTGCGCCGGGTGCTCGGGCGCACCACGTACCAGGAAACCGAGGAGCAGGAAGCGGAACTGCTCGCCACGCTGATCTGGGAACGGGCCTTCCTGGCCCGCGGGTCGGCGCGCCGGCCGGACGCGGTGTCGGACCGGATCAGGGAGACCTTCGACTGGCCCGGCCGTGGTTGACTGGGCCCGGCTCTACGGTCCGGCCGTGCTGGCCTGGTTGTTCGTCCTGGTCAAGATCCTCAGCCAGCTGCGAAGGCGGTCCACGCGGGGCTCGACGATCTGGATCCTGCTCGGCGGAGTGGCGTGTTCGATGACCGCGCAGACGCCGGGCGTCTACCACGCGCTCGCCGAGGTGAGCGGGATCCCGAACCTGGGGCGGCTGGTGGCGCACGGCACGATGCTCGCGGTGGCCTGGGCGGCACAGGAGTACCTGTTGCGGGCCAACCAGCTCGGCCTGGGGCCCGCCGTGGGGCTGCTGCGGTCCAAGCGGTGGTTCCTCGCCGTGATGGTCATGATGTGCGTGTGCTTCGCGCTCGCGGACACCCCGGTCGACGACGTCCGGTTCGCCGGCCGCTACGGCGCTGAGCCGTGGGTGCTCGAGTACTGGCTGGTCTTCGTGGCCGCGATCGTGCCCGCCTTCGGGAACATCGTCCGGCTCAGCTCGCGGTACGCCGCGCGGTCCGAGGTGCCCGCCTGGCGCTACGGCCTGCGCTTCATCGCCGTGGGGACCGCCAGCGCGTTGCTCTACCACGTGCACAAGGCCGTGGTGTTCGCCGCGGACCGGTTCGATTTCCGTTACCCCGAGCCGATCAGCGATCAGCTCGACCGGTTCCTCCCGCCGCTCGCCGCGGTGCTGGTGCTGATCGGGGCGATGCTGCCGTGGTGGATGCCCCGCCCCGGTTTCCCGGCGATCCGCGACTGGTTCACCCGGTACCGCACCTACCAGCGGCTCCGGCCGCTCTGGCTGGCGCTGTACCGCACCAATCCGGAGATCGCGTTGTTCCCGCCGCGGCCGATCCTGATCGACCTGCTGCCCTCACGCGACCTGAGCCTGCGCCTCTACCGCCGGGTCATCGAAATCCGGGACGGCAGACTTTCGCTGCAACCCCACCTCGATCCGGGAATCGGTTCCACGGTCAGGACGATGGCGCGGCGGAGCGGGGTGAGCGGGCGGAAGCTCGACGCCATGGCGGAAGCCGCCACCCTGCTCGCGGCGATCCGGTCCCACGCAACGGGTTCCGCGCCGCTACCGGCACCGGTGCCGGTAGCCGTGCCCGGCGGGCGCGACCTGGAAAGCGACACCGCGTTCCTGACCGAGGTCGCCCGTGCCTATCGCAAGCTCAGCTGAGGCACTGGTTCAGTCGACGTCGGGTGGTTCCGGCGAGTGCTTGATGTGGCGCAGTCCGATGGCGCCGAACACCGCGGCGGCGACGACCACGGCGGCACCGGTGAGCGCGACCGGGTGCAGTGAGGTGACAAACGCCTCCTGCGCGGTATGGACCAATTCCGCCTGCTGCGGCTGGGGCAGCGTCTTGGCCGCTTCGACCGCACCACCGAGCGTTTCCTCGGAATTCCCCAGCGCTTCACCGGAAAGCCCGGCGGTCGGCGACGATTCCATGAACCGGCCGAACACCGCGGCGCCGATGCTGCCGAGCACGGCGATGCCCAGCGCGCCACCGAGTTCCTGCGACGCCTGCAACAGCGCCGACACCGCGCCGGACCGTTCCGGTGGCGCGGAGCCGACAACGAGGTCGGTGCCGATGGAACCGGCGATCACGATGCCCGCCGAGATGCACACCGCGCCCCCGACCACCAGTGGCAGGTTCCGCTCGAGTCCGACCTGGGTCATCAGCAGGAAACCGCAGGCGGAGACGCCGAATCCGGCGGCGAGAATGTAGGCGGGCCGGATCCGCTGCGCCAGCGAGGTGGCCACCGGCGCGGTGAGCATGATCGCCACCGGTGCCGCGAGCGTCCACAACGCCGCCTCCAGCGGGGACATCAGCAGCACTTCCATCAGGTACTGGGTGGTGAACATGCTGAACCCGACCATGCCGAAGTAGCAGACCAGGTTGGCCGACATCGCCGAACCGACGCCGCGGGTGCGGAACAGGGCCAGGTCGATCATCGGGTCGTGGTGCACCCGTTGCCGGTGCAGGAAAGCCGCGCCGAGCGCGATCCCGGCGAGCAGGGCGATCGTGGCCGGGGTGGACATGCCGTGGACGGCGAACTCCTTGAGCGCCCACACCAGCGCGACCAGACCGGCCACCGACAACAGCGCCGACCACACGTCGAACCGGCCCGAGCGGGCGGCCCGGTGCTCCGGCACCAGGATGGGCGCGATCACCAGCAGCAGCACGGCGACCGGCACGTTGATCAGGAAGATCGACCCCCACCAGAAACCGGTGAGCAGCAGGCCGGACAGGATCGGGCCGATCGCCGAGCCCATGGACATCCCGATGCTCCACACCGCGATCGCGGTGCGGCGCTGGTGCTTGTCGTGGAACATGTTGCGGATCAGCGCCAGGGTGGACGGCATCAGCGTGGCACCGCCGACCCCCTGCGCGGCCCGGGCGATGATCAGCATTTCCGGGCTGACCGAGAACGCCGCGGCGGCGGAGGCGGCCCCGAAGACCACCGTGCCGATCATCAGCAGGCGCCGCCGCCCGATCCGGTCGCCGAGGCCGCCCATCGTGATCAGCAGCCCGGCGAGCACGAAGCCGTAGATGTCGATCATCCACAACTGCTGCGTGCCGCTGGGTTCCAGCCCGGCCGAGATCGACGGCAGCGCGAAGTACAGCACGGTGATGTCCATGGAGACCAGTAGCACCGGGAGGATCAGCACGGCGAGGCCGATCCACTCCTTGCGCCCGGCTGTAGCTTCTGTGGTCGTCATGAATCGCACAGTACCCACGGCGATGGGCGCCGGATTCGTTGTCGCCAAGGGGTTTCCGCCGGTCACCGGTACCGCTTTGAGCAGGCCGGATCGGCGGTGCCCCGATGCCGGGGAGCGGGCTTTCGCGGCGCCTTCGCCGAGTTCCCCTGAAAACGCCGTGGAAAACCCTTAATCCTGGCAAAAGCACCCCTAAAGGCCGGTGGTACGACCACAAGACGGCGGCCCGCGCCCTCAGTGGGAGACGATCAGCAGTCCGGCGTCGACCAGTTCGTCGATCCAGACCTCCATGTCCGCGCGGAGGTGGACGGGGTCGGCCTGCCACAGGACGGCCAGCATCGCCGCGGCGGCGTCGCAGTCGCCGTCGTGCTGACGGAGCGCGATCCACATGGCGGCGATCGGCGGTGCGCACTCGAACGTGCTGTCCGCCAGTCTCGAGGTCAGCGCGAGCCTGCCGTCCGGCAACAGAATGACGCTGACCCCCGGTGCCTGCCGAACGCGCAAGTGATTCTCCCCTAATGGAATTGGTGTGGATGAAGGACAAGCCGGCATCGGCGCGTGGTAGCGCAGGCGGTTGGCTTGAATACTATCCGTGTTCGGTGTCGCGACGGCCCCTAAAGTCCCGCAAGCGCTCTTCTAGGGGGCTCTCCCGGTTTCTCCAGCCGTTTTCCGGCCGGTAGAGATGAGAAGCCAAGCAGAACCAGTTCAAGGAGGGCCGAAATGGGCCGCGTTGAGGGAAAAGTCGTCGCGATCACCGGTGCCGCGCGTGGACAGGGGCGTAGCCACGCCGTCCGGCTCGCCGAGGAGGGCGCGGACATCATCGCCATCGACGTCTGCACCGATCTGGAGATCACCGAGTACTCGCTGGGCACGCAGGAGGATCTCCGGACGACCGCGTTGATGGTCGAGAAGACCGGTCAGCGCGTGGTGACCAGGCAGGCCGACGTGCGCGACCGCGCCGCGCTGGAAACCGCGCTGAGCGAAGGCGTCGCCGAACTGGGACGGCTGGACGCGGTGGTGCCCAACGCCGCGCTGCTGCCGATCGGTGCCCACCGGTCGGTCAGCGCGTTCACCGACGCGGTGGACGTCAACGTCAGCGGGGTCTTCAACACCGTGCACGCCGCGCTGCCGCATCTCGAAGGCGGTTCGTCGATCGTGGTGATCGGCTCGGCGGCCGGCTTCATGCCGGGTCGCGACCCGGGCCCGGCGGGCCCCGGGTTCGCCGGCTACAAGTTCTCCAAGCACGTGCTGGTGGACTACGTGAACAACCTCGCGGTGCAGCTGGCCCCGTCCGGTACCAGGGTCAACGGCGTGCATCCGACCAATGTGGACACCGTGATGATCCACAACGACACGATGTACAAGACCTTCCGCCCGGACCTGGACGCGCCGACCAGGGCGGACGCCGACGAGGCCTTCGCGACCATGCCGGCGATGCCGATCCCGTACGTGGAGTCGATCGACGTCTCGCACGCGGTGGTCTACCTGATCGCGGACGAGTCCCGGTACGTGACCGGCGCGCACGTGCGCATCGACGGCGGTGGGCTGGTCCGGGACAGCCTCTGACCTCGTTGCCCGATCCACTCAGCTGCTGGGGAGTTTGCGTTGGAAGCTCGAATGACCTCGATCGTTGGTGAAGCCGGCCCCCCGCGGGAGCCGGATCGATTTGTGCACGAGCTGCTGGACGAAGCGGTCGCCGAGACGCCGGAGGCGTGGGCGGTCCGCGGTTCCGCCGGCCGGTGGACCTACCGGCAGCTGGACGAACTGAGCACGGCGTTCGCGAACTGGCTGCGGGACAAGGGGATCGGTCACGGCGACCGGGTCGTGGTCCAGTTGCCGACCAGGCTGGAACTGGTCGCCATGTTCTACGGCACCGTCCGGTGCGGGGCGATCTTCGTGCCGCTGAACCCGGCGATGAAGATGTTCCACTTCGTCTCGGTGCTCGACAACGCCGAACCGTCGATGGTCATCGTCGACGGCGCGAACGTGGCCGAGTACCGCGGGGTGACCACCACACCGGTGCACGACCTGGCCGAGATCTGGCCGGAAGCGCTGGCACTGCGTGGTCTGCCCGCCCCGCCGCCACCGGAGGCGGCCACGCCGGACGACGTCGCGGTACTGGTCTATACCTCCGGCAGCACCGCGGCGCCGAAGGCGGTGATCTGCCCACACGCGCAGGTGAGCTTCGCGGCGGCGTCGATCAACGCCGAACTGCGCTACCGGCCGGACGACGTGGTCTTCTGCCGGTTCCCGCTCTCCTGGGACTACGGCCTCTACAAGGTGCTGTTGTCCTGCCTCGGCCGCTCGGAGCTGGTGCTCGCCGGTGAGGAGTCGGACCTGGTGCTGCTGCGGCTGATGCGGGAGACCGGCGCGACCGTGGTCCCCATCGTTCCCTCGCTGGCCACGATGATCGCCAGGCTCGCCGAACGCGACACCGCGCCGCCGCCACCGGTGCGGATGTTCACCAACACCGGCGCGGCGCTGCCCGCCACCACGATCGACGCACTGCGCACCGCCTTTCCCGGTGTCCGGGTGGTCCGCCAGTTCGGCCAGACCGAGTGCAAGCGCATCTCGATCATGCCGGTGGACGAGGACCGGGAGCGCCCGGCCTCGGTGGGCAGGCCACTGCCCGGCACCTCGGTGCTGATCCTGGACGACGCCGGGAATCCGGTACCGGTGGGCGAAGTGGGGGAGATCGTGGCGACCGGCCCGCACGTGATGCCGGGGTACTGGCGAGCTCCCGAACTGTCCGCGCGCACGTTCCGGCGGGATGAGCACACCGGTGAACGCCGCCTGCACACCGGCGACTACGGCAGTCTCGACGAGGACGGGTACCTCTACTTCGCGGGCCGCCGGGACGACATGTTCAAGCGCAAGGGCATCCGGATGAGCACGATCGAGATCGAGGCGGCCGCGATGGACGTGTCAGGGGTGCGCACCGCGGCGGCGCTGCCCCCGGCCGACGGCCGCGACCTGGTGCTGTTCGTGGAGAGCGAGCTGGCGCCGCACGTGGTGCTCAAGGAACTGGCCCAGCGCCTCGAACCGGCGAAGGTGCCCGCGCTGTGCAAGGTGATCGGCGAGCTGCCGCTCACCGCGCACGGCAAGAACGCCAAGCAGGCGCTGGTGGAACTGCTCGACGGAGGCGATCGGTGAACCGGTACGAAGAGCTGGCCGATCGCTTCGGCACGCCGTTGTTCGTCTACGACCTGGACGAGATCACCGCGGCGCGGCGCGAACTGACCGACGCGCTGCCCGAGGAGTTCGAGCTGTTCTACGCGTTGAAGGCGAACCCGCACCCGGAGGTGGTGCGCGCGCTGCGTGAGGGCGCGGGAAAGGGGTGCCGGGCGGAGATCAGCTCGACCGGCGAACTGGCCGCGGCGCTGGCCGCCGGGTTCACCGGGGCGGACTGCCTCTACACCGGGCCCGGCAAGACCGATGAGGAACTGCGGGAAGCCATCGGGCAGGGCGTGCGGATGTTCTCCACCGACTCGGTGACCGATGTGCGGCGCGTCGGTGCGGTGGCGCGGGAACACGGCGTGGTCGTCGACTGCCTGCTGCGGGTGAACAGCGCCGCGGCGAGCGCCACCACGAGCATCCGGATGACCGGTACCCCTTCGCAGTTCGGCTTCGACAGCGAAACCCTCGGCGAGGTGCTGCCCGAACTTCGCGCGGTGGACGGGATCGAGCTGGCCGGGATGCACTTCTTCCCGCTCAGCAACGCCCGCGACGAAGAGAGCCTGATCGGCGAGTTCAACCACACCATCGGCCTGGCCGCGCAACTGCAGGACGACCTCGGCCTGCCGTTGCGCTACCTGGACATCGGCGGCGGGTTCACCGTGCCGTACGCGGTGCCGGGCGCACGCGGGCACTACCCGAAACTGCGCTCGGAGCTGAGCGCGACGCTGGACCTGCTCCTGCCGGACTGGCGCACCGGAACCCCGCGCCTGGCCTGCGAATCCGGCCGGTTCCTGGTCGGCGCCGGTGGCACGCTGCTGGCCAGGGTGAGCAACGTGAAGGTCAGCCGTGGCCGGAAGTTCGTCATCCTGGACGCGGGGATCAACACCTTCGGCGGCATGTCCGGCCTCGGCAGGCTGCTGCCGGTCGCCGTGCAGCCGGTGGACGGCGAACCGGTGGAGTCGGCCAGCCTGGTCGGTCCACTGTGTACACCCGGCGACATTCTCGGCAGGCAGATCGAGCTGCCCGCACTGGCCGCCGGCGATCTGGTCACCATTCCCAACGCCGGTGCCTACGGTCCCACCGCGAGCCTGCTGATGTTCCTCGGCAGGCCGGCGCCGACGGAGGTGGTCGTCCGCGGTGACGAGGTCGTCTCGGTCTCCCGGATCGAGCACCACCGCAGCTACGAGACGGAGCTGGTCCGATGAGCCACTTGGACGGCGAGATCTCCGCGACGGGCTTCGAACCCGAGCGGCGCGACACCGTGGTGGTCACCGGGCTGGCCTCCGACGCGCACACCTGGAACCTGGTGTTCCTGCAGCTGCTCATCGAGGAACTCGGGTACCACGTGGTCAATCTCGGCCCGTGCGTGCCGGACGAGGTGCTGGTGGCGGAGTGCCGGAGCGTGGACCCGGTGATGGTGGTGATCGGCAGCGTGAACGGGCACGGGTTCCAGGACGGCAAGCGGGTGATCGAGAAGCTCCGCGCCTGCTCGGGGCTCGCCGGCACGCCGACGGTGATCGGCGGCAAGCTGGGCACCGGGGGAGAGCACGACGGCGAACGGCTGGACGCCTTGCTGGAGGCGGGGTTCGACGCGGTGTTCGACGACGGTGACGACAGCGTCGGGCGGCTGCGCAACTTCATGGCCGCCATTCCCGCCAGGACCGCCTCGGAACTGTCGGAAACCGGAACCCCGAGGTGAACGCCGATCTCGGCCGGGCACGGGTACGCCCGGCCGACTTCGGCGCGTTCGTCCGCGCCCGCGGTGGTTCCGGTGCGCTGGTGGTCCAGCCGAGAATGGGCTTCGGCGACCCGGCCGAGATGCGGGCCGGGCTCGCCGCGACCAAGGCGGCGGACGCCAGCACGGTCGGCACCATCACGCTGGACAGCTACACCAGGGTCGGTGACCTGCCGGCGGTGGCGTACGCGCTGCGCGAAGGCAGCGGGCTCAACGGATATCCCATCGTCAGCTACGACGGTGCCGTCACCGCCGCGATGCTGTCCGGGCTCGCCGACCACAGCTTCCCGGTCCAGGTGCGGCACGGTTCGGCGGTGCCGGGCGACATCTTCTCGGCGCTCATCGCGACCGGGCTCACCGCGACCGAGGGCGGCCCGGTCTCCTACTGCCTGCCATACGGCCGCACGCCGCTGGCGGAGTCGGTGCGGAACTGGGCCGACTGCGCCCGGCGGTTCGCCGAACTCCGCGAGTACGGGGTCGAACCGCACCTGGAGACCTTCGGCGGCTGCGTGATGGGCCAGCTGTGCCCGCCGAGCCAGCTGGTCGCGCTGAGCGTGCTGGAGGCGTTGTTCTTCCAGCAGCACGGCGTGCGCAGCGTCTCGGTCAGCTACGCCCAGCAGACCAACATGGACCAGGACGTGGAGGCGGTGTTCGCGCTGCGTCGGCTGTGCGCCGAACTGCTCCCGTCACCGGACTGGCACGTGGTGATCTACGCCTACATGGGGCTCTACCCGGCCTCCAGGACGGGCGCGCTCAGGTTGCTCGGCAAGGCCGCCGAACTGGCCGTGCTGACCGGTTCCGAGCGGCTGATCGTGAAAACGGTCGCGGAGTCCGTGCGCATTCCCACCATCGCGGAGAACGTCGACGCGCTGGAGCACGCCGGCCGCGTCGCCGAGCGGACCGTGCCGGGTCCGGTGCCCGCCGACACCGAGACCTATCGCGAGGCGCACGCGCTCGTCGCCGGGGTGCTGGACCTGGACGCCGATGTCGGGCGCGCACTGCAACTGGCGTTCCGGCACGGGCGGCTCGACATCCCGTACTGCGTGCACCCGGACAACATGGGCCGCGCGCGCAGTTACATCGACGACGACGGCTGGCTCCGCTGGGCCGAACTCGGCGCACTGCCACTGGGCGGCGTTGTCCGCTCCCGACGGTCCACAGTGGTCACTTCGACCGGTCTGCTGACCGATCTTTCCTACGTCCGGCGCAAGTTCGACGAGGCCCCGGATGCCCTGACCCGTGGCGGTTAGGGGGCGTTAGGGGTGGGGACCGCCGGTCCCGGCTCCATAGGTTTCGGTTGCCTGCCTGCTCCTGGCTGATACCGGAGAAAACACGAACATGCGCGGGGTGTGCTGATGGGTGAGTCTGAGAATCGCGTTCCCGCTGCCGGGCAGCTGCCGGGCGAGCGAGCGGTGCTGGCCGGACGGCTGGTCGGCCTGCCGGTGCCGGAGCAACACCGGTTCCTGCTCGAACTGGTCGCCGCGCAGGCGGACGCGGTGCTGCGCCAGTTGCGGCCGGAACTGGCCGGCGGGCTGGACCTCGAGCGGCCGTTCCGCGAACTCGGCCTGGATTCGCTCGGGCTGGTGGAACTGCACGCCCGGCTCAACGCCGGGCTCGGCCTCGACCTGCCGGTGACGGTGGCCTTCGACCACCCGACCCCGGACGCGCTGGCCGGGTTCCTGCGGGCCGAGGTGCTCGGCCTCGACGACGCCGAACCGTCCGTGGTGGTCACCGGTGCCACCGGGGACGACGAACCGATCGCCATCGTGGGTGTCGGCTGCCGGTTCCCCGGCGGGATCTCCTCCGCCGAGGACCTCTGGCGCCTGGTGACCGAGGGCGGCACGGTGCTCGGCGACTTCCCGGCCGACCGCGGCTGGGACCTGGACAACATGTTCGACGCGGACCCGAACGCGGTCGGCAAGAGCTACGTCAACCAGGGCGGTTTCCTCGACACCGCGACGGAGTTCGACGCGGAGTTCTTCGGCATCGCGCCCCGTGAGGCGCTGGCGATGGACCCGCAGCAGCGCCTGATGCTGGAAACCGCGTGGGAGGCACTGGAGCGCTCCGGCATCGACCCGACTTCGCTGCGCGGCAGCCAGACCGGCGTGTTCATCGGCGCGGAGGTGCACGAGTACGGCGTGCGCGTGCACGAAGCGCCGGAGGGCCTGGACGGCTACCTGATGACCGGGAACGCGCCGAGCGTGGCGTCCGGCCGGGTCGCCTACGTGCTCGGGCTGGAAGGCCCGGCGGTGACCGTGGACACCGCGTGTTCCGGCTCGATCGTGTCGCTGCACCTGGCCGCGCAGGCGTTGAGCCGGGGCGAGGCGTCGCTGGCGCTGGTCGGCGGCGTCGCGGTGATGGGCAGTCCCGGCATGTTCACCGCCTTCAGCAGGCAGCGCGGGCTCGCGCCAGACGGCCGGGTCAAGGCGTTCGCCGAGGCCGCGGACGGCACCGCGTTCGCCGAGGGCATCGGCCTGCTCGTGGTCGAGCGGCTCTCCGACGCCCGCCGCAACGGGCACACGGTGCTGGCTCTGGTCCGGGGCTCGGCGATCAACTCCGACGGGGCCAGCAACGGGCTCACCGCGCCGAGCGGCAGTTCGCAGCGGCGGCTGATCCGCACCGCGCTGGCCACCGCCGGGCTGAAGGCGGCCGACGTCGACGTGGTCGACGCGCACGGCACGGGGACCAAGCTCGGTGACCCGATCGAGGCGCAGGCGATCATCGCCACCTACGGCCAGGACCGTGAGCAGCCGTTGCTGCTGGGCTCGGTCAAGTCGAACCTCGGGCACACCCAGGCCGCGGGCGGCGTGGCCAGCGTGATCAAGATGATCATGGCGATGCGGCACGGGGAACTGCCGAGAACGCTGGGCGTGGACGCGCCTTCGTCGAACATCGACTGGTCCGCCGGTGCGGTGCGGTTGCTCACCGAGCAGGTGCCGTGGGAGCGCGGCGACCGGCCGCGCCGCGCGGGCATCTCGGCGTTCGGCATCAGCGGCACCAACGCGCACGTGATCATCGAAGAGCCGCCCGCGATCGAGCCCGAACCGGAGCGGACCCCGGCGACCGGACTGGTCCCGGTGGTGCTCTCCGCCCGGAGCGAGCAGGCGCTGCGCGCGAGCGCGGACCGCCTCCTGTCCTTTGTGGACGACAAGCCGGGACTGCCGCTGGCCGACCTCGGTCATTCGCTGGTCACCACGCGGGCTTCGCTCAGTCATCGCGCGGTGGTGCTCGCCGAGGACACCGATGAACTGCGGCGCGGCCTGCGCGCGGTGGCCGAGCGGACGGAAGCCGCGGACGGCCCGGCAGGCGGCAGGCTCGCGTTCCTGTTCACCGGCCAGGGCAGTCAGCGCCTCGGCATGGGCAAGCAGCTCTACCAGGAGTTCGGCACGTTCGCCGAGGCACTGGACGAGGCCATCGGTCATCTCGATCTGCAGTACGAAACTTCCCTCTGGGATGTGCTTTTCGCCGAGGAAGGAACGGCCGAAGCCGCGTTGCTCGACCAGACCCAGTACGCGCAGGGCGCGTTGTTCGCGGTCGAGGTGGCGTTGTTCCGGTTGCTGGAGTCGTGGGGTCTTCGCCCGGACTTCGTGGCTGGGCATTCGATCGGTGAGCTGGCCGCGGCGCACGTCGCCGGGGTGCTTTCGCTCGAGGACGCGGCCACGCTGGTGGCGGCGCGTGGTCGCTTGATGCAGGCGTTGCCGCCGGGTGGGGCGATGGTCGCGGTGCAGGCGACCGAGGACGAGGTGCGTGCCCAGCTCACCGACCAGGTGGGCATCGCCGCGATCAACGGCCCGGACGCGGTGGTGATTTCCGGAGCCGAGGACGCGGTGCTGGAGATCGCCGAGACCTTCGCCGGGCAGGGACGCAAGACCAAGCGCCTCCGGGTGAGCCATGCCTTCCACTCGCCGCTGATGGAGCCGATGCTCGCGGAGTTCGGCAAGGTCGCGGGCGTGCTGAGTTATTCGGCACCGCGGATTCCGGTGGTGTCGAACGTGACCGGTGAGCTGGCCACCGCCGAGCAGCTGTGCTCGCCGGAGTACTGGGTGCGGCACGTGCGCGAGGCGGTGCGCTTCCACGACGGCCTGCGCTGGCAGGCGGACCAGGGCGTGCGCACCTTCCTCGAACTGGGGCCGGACGCCGTCCTTTCCGCGATGGGACAGGGATTCCTGGAGCCGGGCGCGGCCGCGCTGGTGCCCACCATGCGCCGGGACCGCGCCGAGGTGCGTGAACTGCTTTCCGCGGTCGCGGCCGTTCACACCCGTGGTGTGCGCGTGGCGTGGCAGGGCTTCTTCGACGGCCGTGAACCGCGCCGCGTGGAGTTGCCGACCTATCCCTTCCAGCGGCGCCGGTTCTGGTTGAGCGCCCCCGATTCCGACGCCGACGCGACCCGCTTCGGGCAGGTCGCGGCCGAGCACCCGCTGCTGGGCGCGGTGGTCGGGCTCGCGGACGGGGACGGGGTGGTGCTGACCGGCCGGGTCGGGCTGCGCACCCACCCGTGGCTGGCCGACCACCTGATCTCCGGGGTGCCGCTGCTGCCCGGCACGGCGTTCGTGGAGCTTTTTGTGCGGGCCGGTGACCAGGTCGGCTGCGCACTGGTCGAGGAACTGACCCTGCACGCGCCGCTGGTGCTGCCGGGCACCTCGGGCGTGGCGCTGCAACTGGTGGTCGGTGCCGCCGACGGCACCGGCAGGCGAACCGTCGAACTGTTCTCCCGCACCGAAGACGACTCGGCGGACCTGCCGTGGGTGCGGCACGCCGACGGTGTTCTCGCCCCGGAAGCCCCCGCCGCACCGCCGGCGGCCGAGTGGCCGCCGCCCGGGGCCGAGGTGGTCGACATCGCGAACCTGTACGCCGACCTGGCCGGGCAGGGCTACGGTTACGGACCGGCCTTCCGCGGGCTGCGTGCGGTCTGGCGGCACGATGGTGCCGTCTACGCCGAAGTCGCGCTGCCGGAGGAGAACCGGGCCGACGCGGCCGGCTTCGGCCTGCACCCCGCGCTGCTCGACGCGGTGCTGCACGCCACCGATTTCGCTTCCCCCACACCGGTTTCCGGCACGCGCCTGCCGTTCGCATGGCAGGGCGTGGCACTGCACTCGACCGGTGCCGCCGCGGTACGGGTGAAGATCGTGGCCACCGGGACGGACGCGGTTTCGCTGGCCGTCGCGGACACCGCCGGGACGCCCGTGGCCACCGTGGAGTCCTTCGTGCTGCGCGAGGTGACCGAGGAACAGCTTTCGGCGGCGAGCCGGGTGCACGAACCGTCACTGAGGATCGGCTGGACGCCGGTGCCCGCCGGGACGGACCGGCCGGACGCCGTGCTGTACCGCTGCCCGTCAGTGTCCGAAGTGGACGTTCCCGAGGCGGTGCGCGCGGTCACCGGCGCGGTACTGGACGAACTGAAGTCGTGGCTGGCCGAACCCCGTGCCGAGCGGCTGGTCGTGGTGACCCGGCACGCGGTGGCGGCCGGGGACGGGCCGATCGACCTGGCGCAGGCGCCGGTGTGGGGCCTGGTGCGGTCCGCGCAGGCCGAGCACCCGGGGCGGTTCGTCCTGGTCGACACCGACACCGACACCGCCTCGGACGAGGTGGTGCTGGCCGCGGTGGCCACCGGGGAACCGGAGATCGCCGTGCGCGGCACCGAGTTCCTGGTGCCACGACTGGAAAAGCTCCCCGCCGAGGAACCGGCGAACGTGTCATGGGACGCGGACGACACGGTGCTGGTCACCGGTGGGACCGGCGGGCTGGGTGCCGTGCTGGCCCGGCACCTGGTCACCGAGCACGGCGTGCGGCACCTGGTGCTCACCAGCAGGCGCGGCCCGGACGCGGCCGGGGCGGCGGAACTGGCCGCCGAGCTGACCGGGCACGGTGCCGAGGTCGCCGTGGTGGCCTGCGATGTCGCGGACCGGGCGGCGGTGGCCGCCCTGCTCGCCGCGCACCAGCCGACCGCGGTGGTGCACGCGGCCGGTGTGCTCGACGACGGGCTGCTCGGCTCGCTCACGCCGGACCGGCTGGCCGGGGTGCTGGCGCCCAAGGCGGACGCCGCCTGGTACCTGCACGAGCTGACCGCGGACCTCGGACTGAAGGTCTTCGCGCTGTACTCGTCCACCGCCGGCCTGCTCGACGGGGCCGGTCAGGGCAACTACGCGGCGGCGAACGTCTTCCTGGACGCGCTGGCCGTGCACCGCAGGCGGTCCGGACTGCCCGCGACCTCGCTCGTCTGGGGTCTGTGGCCGGACAGCGGAATGGGCGCGGGCGTGGACGAACTCGCGCTCACCCGGATCCGGCGCCTCGGCCTGCGAAACCTCTCCGCGGCCGATCACCTCGTCCGGTTCGACCAGGCGGTGGCCGGTACCGACCCCGTGGTCGTGCCGGTGCGGGTGGATCCGCGCACACGTGACGACGGCACCCTGCCGCCGGTGCTGCGCGGCCTGATCCGCGCCTCGTCGCGGCCCGCCGCCGCCGAGTCGACGGGTCAGGCGCCTGCAGAACGTTCCCTGTCCACACTTCCGGAAGCGGAACGCGCGGACGCACTGCTCGACCTGGTTCGCACGCAGGTGGCCGGGGTGCTCGGCCACGACGGCGCGCAGGCGATCGCGCCCGGCAGCGTGTTCAGCGAGATCGGCTTCGACTCGCTGTCCGCGGTCGAACTGCGGAACCGGCTGAACGCCGCCACCGGGCTGCGGCTGACCGCGACGCTGGTCTTCGACTACCCGACCCCGCGCGCGCTGGCCGAGCACATCGGCGGCAAGTTGTTCACCACCAGCGAGCCCGCGAGGGCCACCGCACTGGTGGCCGCCGCTGCCGTCGACGAGCCGATCGCCATCGTCGGAATGGCCTGCCGCTACCCGGGCGAGGTCGGATCCCCCGAGGACCTGTGGCGCTTGGTCGCCGAGGGCGCCGACGTGATCACGCCGTTCCCGGTCGACCGCGGCTGGGACCCCGGCCTCTACGACCCCGAACTGGGCAAGCCGGGCAAGAGCTACGCCCGTGAAGGCGGGTTCCTGCACGACGCGGCCGAGTTCGACGCGGAGTTCTTCAACGTCTCGCCGCGCGAGGCGACGGCGATGGATCCGCAGCAGCGGCTGCTGCTGGAAACCGCGTGGGAGGCCGTGGAACGGGCCGGCATCGACCCGCTTTCCCTGCGGGGCAGCAGCACCGGCGTGTTCGCCGGGGTGATGTACCACGACTGGGGCACCCTGCTCGACGAGGTGCCGGAGGAGGTAGCCGGTTATCTCGGCAACGGCAGCCTGGCCAGCGTGGTCTCCGGCCGGGTGGCCTACACCCTCGGCCTGGAGGGGCCCGCGGTCACCGTGGACACCGCCTGCTCCTCGTCGCTGGTGGCACTGCACTGGGCGATCCAGGCGCTGCGCCGCGGTGAGTGCACCATGGCACTGGCCGGTGGCGTCACCGTGATGTCCACTCCGGACACCTTCGTCGACATGAGCAGGCAGCGCGGACTGGCCGCCGACGGCCGGTGCAAGTCGTTCGCCGGCGCCGCGGACGGCACCGGCTGGGGTGAGGGCGCCGGTGTCCTGCTGGTGGAGCGGTTGTCCGAGGCGAGGCGGCTGGGACATCCGGTGCTGGCGGTCGTGCGTGGCAGTGCGGTGAACCAGGACGGCGCGTCGAACGGGCTGACCGCGCCGAACGGTCCGTCGCAGGTGCGGGTGATCCAGCAGGCGCTGGGTTCGGCCGGACTGTCACCGTCCGATGTGGACGTGGTGGAAGGTCACGGCACCGGGACGACGCTCGGTGATCCGATCGAGGTGCAGGCGCTGCTGACCGCGTACGGGCAGGAGCGGGACGAGCCGTTGTGGCTGGGCTCGGTCAAGTCGAACATGGGGCACACGCAGGCGGCTGCCGGTGTCGCCGGGATCATCAAGATGGTGGAGGCGATGCGCCACGGCGTGCTGCCGAAGACGCTGCACGTGGACCAGCCCTCGGACCAGGTGGACTGGGATTCGGGTGCGGTGGAGCTGCTGACCGAGTCCCGGCCGTGGCCGGAGCGCGGGCGGGCGCGCCGGGCCGGGATCTCCTCGTTCGGCATCAGCGGCACCAACGCGCACGTCATCATCGAGCAGGCGCCGCCAGCCGAACCGGCGGTGCCCGCCGAGGTGCCCGCGCTGCTGCCGTTGCTGGTCTCCGGCAAGAGCCCGCAGGCGCTGCGGGCACAGGCCGCCACCTTGCTGTCCTTTGTGGACGGAAAGCCGGTGGCGGAACTGACCGCGGCGGCCAGGGCACTGGCCACCCAGCGCTCGGCGTTCGAACACCGGGCGGCGGTCGTCGGCGCGGACCTCGACGAACTGGTCCGCGGCCTGACCGCGCTGGCCGGTGGCACCGGTCCGGTGGTGGACCGGGCGATCGACGGCAAGGTCGCGTTTGTGTTCTCGGGCCAGGGCGCACAGCGGCTGGGCATGGGCTGGGAGCTGTACCACGCCTTCCCGGCCTTCGCCTCGGCTTTCGACGAGGTGTGTGCCGAGCTGGACTCATCGCTGCGAGACGTGATCTGGGGCGACGACGCCGACCTGGTGAACCAGACGGTGTGGGCGCAGGCCGGGCTGTTCGCGGTCGAAGTGGCGTTGTTCCGCCTCGTCGAGTCCTGGGGTGTGCGGCCCGATTTTGTGGCCGGGCATTCGATCGGCGAGATCGCGGCGGCCCAGGTGGCCGGGGTGCTGTCCCTGGCGGACGCGGCGAAACTGGTCACCGCGCGGGGCCGGTTGATGCAGCAGCTGCCTTCAGGCGGCGCGATGGCGGCGGTGCAGGCGTCCGAAGAAGAAGTGCTGCCACTGCTGACCGGCGAGGTTTCGATCGCGGCCGTCAACGGGGCGGAGGCCGTGGTGGTCTCCGGCGCGGAGGACGCGGTGGTACGGGTGACCGACCAGCTGGTCGGACAGGGGCGCAAGACCACCATGCTCCGGGTGTCGCACGCGTTCCACTCGCCGTTGATGGAGCCGATGCTGGCCGCGTTCGCCGCAGTGGTGGAGAGCCTGACCTTCAGCGACCCGGTGATCCCGGTGGTGTCCACTGTGTCCGGTGAGGTTGCCGCGGCACTGACCGACCCGGCCTACTGGGTGCGCCAGGTGCGCGAGCCGGTGCGGTTCGCCGACGCCGTGCGCACACTGGAAACCCGTGGTGTGGTCACCTTCCTCGAACTGGGACCGGACGCGGCGCTCAGCGGCATGGCCGAATCCGGGTTCGTGCCGGTGCAGCGCCGGAACAAGCCCGAGGTACGAGAACTCGTCACCGCGCTCACCCGTACCCACGCGCGGGGTGTGCCCGTGGCCTGGAACGAGTTCTTCGCCGCCACCGGGAACCAGCGGATCGACCTGCCCACCTACGCCTTCCAGCGACGGCGGTACTGGCTGGACCCGGCCGCGACGACCAGCGGGCGCAGCCTCGGCTCCGCCGGGCTGACCTCGCTCAGGCATCCGATGCTGGCCGCGGCCGTGGTGGTCCCGGACACCGACGAGGTGGTGCTGACCGGCAGGCTCGGCGTGGACTCGCAGCCCTGGATCGCCGACCACGTCGTGCTCGGGAACGTGTTGCTGCCGGGCACCGGACTCGTGGAGCTGGCCATGCGTGCCGGTGACGAGGTCGGCTGCGCCACCGTGGCGGAACTGACCCTCCAGGCCCCGATCGTGCTGCCGGACCGCGGCGGGCTGTCGGTGCGCGTGGTGGTGGGCGCGCCGGACCAGTCGGCGGCCCGGTCCGTCCAGGTGTACTCGCGGCCCGAGGACGAGGGTGGTTCCTGGACCCGGCACGCGTCCGGAACGCTCACGCCCGGCGGCTTGGAGCCGGACGGCGACCTTTCGGAATGGCCACCGGCGGACGCGGTGCCCGTCCCGGTCGACGGCGCCTACGAGCGGCTGGTCGACCGCGGTTACGGCTACGGCCCGGTGTTCCAGGGCTTGAAGGCGGCCTGGCGGCGTGGGGCGGACGTGTTCGCCGAGGTGGAGCTGCCGGAGCAGGCGAGGGACGAGGCCGCGCGGTTCGGCCTGCACCCGGCGTTGCTCGACGCGGCCATGCACGCCGACCTGCTCGACGAGAACGGCCGGAGCGAGGGCGCGACCCTGCTGCCGTTCTCCTGGAACGGCGTGACACTGCACGCCACCGGCGCGACCGCGGTGCGGGTGCGCCTGCGGCGGGTGCGCGGGGACGAGGTGTCCGCGCTGTGGGTGGCGGACGAGCGGGGCAGGCCGGTGGCGACGGTGGACCAGCTGGTGTCGCGTCCGGCGTCGGCCGGGCAGCTCGACGCCGCGAAGAGCGCGGTGACCGACGGCCTGCTGCGGCTCGCGTGGGAACCGCTGACCGTGCCCGCCGGTGTGCTCCCCGCCCCGGTCGCACTGGACGAACTCGGCGCGGACGTGCCGGAAGTGGTGCGCTACACCGTGCCTCCGGGTGGTGCCGACGTGCTCGGCGGTACGCGCTCGGTACTGGACGAAGTGCTGGCCGCCGTGCGTTCCTGGCTGGCGGAGGACCGGTTCGCGTCGTCGAAGCTGATGGTGGTGACCAGGCGCGCGGTGGCGGCGGGCGACGAGCCCGTCGATCTGACGCAGGCGCCGGTGTGGGGCCTGCTGCGGGCGGCGCAGGCCGAGAACCCCGGGCGCTTCGTCCTGGTGGACACCGACGCGGACTCGGCGCACCTGCTGGCCGCCGCGACTGCTTCCGGGGAACCGGAACTGGCGCTGCGCTCGGGCAAGGCGTACGTGCCGCGACTGGCGAAAGCCGTCGCGGGCAACGGAAAACCGGCGTGGAACCCGGACGGCACGGTGCTGATCACCGGTGGCACCGGTGGCCTCGGCGCGCTGATCGCGCGGCACCTGGTCGTCGAGCACGGGGTGCGGCACCTGCTGCTGACCAGCCGCCGGGGTGAGGACGCGCCCGGTGCCGCGGAGCTGCGGGCCGAACTGGGCGAACTCGGCGCGGCAGTGACGATCGCGGCCTGCGACGTGTCCGGTCCGGACGCGCTGGCGGACCTGCTGGCCGGGGTGCCCGGCACCCATCCGCTGACCGGGGTGGTGCACGCCGCCGGAGTGGTGCGGAACGGCCTCGTCGGCGCGCTCACCGCCGACGAGCTGGACGAGGTGTTGCGGCCGAAGGTGGACGCGGCCTGGCACCTGCACGAATTGACCAGGGAGCTGGACCTTTCGGCGTTCGTGCTGCTGTCCTCGGCCGGTGGACTGGTGCTGCCGGAGGGACAGGCGAACTACGCCGCCGCGAACGTCTTCCTGGACGCGTTGGCCGCGCACCGCCGTGCCGAAGGCCTGCCCGCCACGGCACTGGCCTTCGCGATGTGGGCGGTGAACACCGGCCTCGGCGGGGAACTGGGCCAGTCCGACCTGGACCGGATGCGCAGGCTCGGCCTGCCCGCTCTGTCCACGGAGGACGGCTTGGCGCTGTTCGACGCCGCGTTGCGGGTGGACGAGCCGATGGTGGCGCCGATCCGGATCGACCGGCAGGCGTTGCTGACCAGGGCGGGCGAACTTCCCGCACTGCTGCGTGGTTTCGGCCGCGGTCCCGCCCGGCGCCAGGTCACCGCCGGGGCGGGGACCGGGACGAACGCGCTGGCCGCGCTGCTGGCCGGCCGGTCGTCGGCCGAACGGGACCGGCTGCTGCTGGACCTCGTCCGCGCCCAGGTGGCCGCGGTGCTCGGCCACGCCGGTACCGAGGCGATCGAGGAGGACCGCGCCTTCAAGGAGCTGGGCTTCGATTCGCTCGCCGCGGTCGAACTGCGCAACGCGCTGAACGCCGAGACCGGTCTCAGCCTGCCCGCGACGCTGGTCTTCGACTACCCGAACTCGCGCGCGGTCGCCGACTACCTCAGGTCCAAGGCGGTCGGCAACGATCTGCGGGCACCGGTGGTGACGACCGAGACGGCCGCCGGTGAGGACCCGATCGTCATCGTCGGCATGAGCTGCCGGTTCCCCGGCGGGGTGCGGTCCCCGGAGGACCTGTGGCGCCTGGTCGCCCAGGGCGTGGACGCGGTCGGCGAGTTCCCGGAGGACCGTGGCTGGGACACCGAAGGCGTGTACCACCCGGAGCCGGGCACGCCGGGCAAGACCTACGTGCGGGAGGGCGGTTTCCTCTACGACGCCGCCGAGTTCGACGCGGAGTTCTTCGGCATCATGCCGCGCGAGGCGATCGCCATGGACCCGCAGCAGCGGTTGCTGCTCCAGGCTTCGTGGGAGGCGTTCGAACGGGCCGGGATCGACCCGGCCGCGCTGCGCGGCAGCCAGACCGGCGTCTACACCGGGGTGATGTACCACGAGTACGGCAGCAGGCCGGGCCAGGTGCCCGAGGACCTGGCCGCCTACCTCGGCAACGGCAGCGCGGGCAGCATCGCGTCGGGCCGGGTGGCGTACAGCCTCGGCCTGGAGGGGCCCGCGGTCACCGTGGACACGGCCTGCTCGTCGTCGCTGGTCGCGTTGCACGTGGCCTGCCAGGCACTGCGGCAGGGCGAGGTCACCATGGCGCTGGCCGGCGGGGTGACGGTGATGCCGGCCCCGGACATCTTCGTCGACTTCAGCCAGCAGCGCGGCCTGGCCGCGGACGGCCGGTGCAAGGCGTTCGCCGGGGCCGCGGACGGCACCGGCTGGTCCGAAGGCGTCGGCCTGCTGCTGCTGGAACGACTGTCCGACGCCCGGCGCAACGGCCATCCCGTGCTGGCGGTGGTGCGGTCCAGCGCGATCAACCAGGACGGCGCGTCGAACGGGCTGACCGCGCCGAACGGGCCGTCGCAGGAACGGGTGATCCGGCGGGCGCTGGCCAGTGCCGGACTGCCCGCGTCCGCGGTGGACCTGGTCGAAGGGCACGGCACCGGCACCCGCCTCGGCGATCCGATCGAAGCGCAGGCGCTGCTGGCCACCTACGGGCAGGAGCGGGCCGGGGAGGACCCGCTCTGGCTCGGCTCGGTCAAGTCGAACATCGGGCACGCGCAGGCCGCGTCCGGGGTGAGCGGCGTGATCAAGACGGTGCTGGCGATCCAGCACGGGCTGATGCCGAAAACCCTGCACGTGGACGAACCTTCGGGCCAGGTCGACTGGAGTGCCGGGGCGGTCCGCCTGCTCACCGAGCCGCGCGAGTGGACGACCGAGGACGGGCGCCCGCGCCGCGCGGCGGTGTCCTCGTTCGGCCTCAGCGGCACCAACGCGCACGTCATCCTCGAACAGGCACCGGAACCCGACGAGGCGGCGGCGGTGCGAACCGCCGACGCCGGTCCGGTCCCGCTGGTGCTGTCGGCGAAAACGCCGAAAGCACTGGCCGGACAAGCGAAGCGGCTGCGTGACCGGCTGCTGGACCGGCCGGAGGAGAGCCTGCTGGACCTCGGCTTCTCGCTCGCCACCACCCGTGCGGCACTGGAACACCGGGCCGTGGTGCTGGCCGCCGACCACCAGGCCGCGGCCGAGGCGCTCGACGCGGTCGCCACCGGAAACGGTTCAGCCGAGGTCGTGACCGGTACCGGCCGGACCGGCGGGCTCACCGCGTTCCTGTTCACCGGCCAGGGTTCGCAGCGGCTCGGCATGGGCCGCGAACTCTACGAAGCCGATCCGGTGTTCGCGGAGGCGTTCGACGCGGTGTGCGCCGAACTGGACCACCACCTGGTCACCCCGTTGGCCGACGTGGTCTGGGGCGAGGACGCCGACGCGCTGAACCGGACCGAATACGCCCAGCCCGCGTTGTTCGCGGTCGAGGTGGCGTTGTTCCGGTTGCTGGAGTCGTGGGGCCTTCGACCGGATTTCCTGGCTGGGCATTCGATCGGTGAGCTGGCCGCGGCGCACGTCGCCGGGGTGCTTTCGCTCGAAGACGCGGCGAAGCTGGTGGCCGCGCGTGGTCGCTTGATGCAGGCGTTGCCGTCGGGCGGGGCGATGGTCGCGGTGCAGGCGACCGAGGACGAGGTCGTGCCGCTGCTGACCGAGCGGACCGGGATAGCCGCGGTCAACGCGCCGGGCTCACTGGTGGTTTCCGGTGTCGAGAGCGAGGTGCTGGAGATCCAGCGCGAACTCGCCGAACGGGGCCGCAAGACCACTGCGCTCAAGGTCTCGCACGCGTTCCACTCACCGCTGATGGAGCCGATGCTGGCCGAGTTCGGCGAGATCGCCCGCACCATCTCCTACGCGGAACCGCGGATCCCGGTGATTTCCAACGTCATCGGGGAACCGGCGGACCTGGCCAACGCGGACTACTGGGTGCGGCACGTGCGTGCGGCGGTCCGGTTCGCCGACGGCGTCCGCTGGCTCGCCGGAGAAGGCGTCACCAGGTTCGTCGAACTCGGCCCGGACGCGGTGCTGTCCGCGATGACCACCGAAAGCCTCGGTGCGTTCCCGGACGCGACCGGGCCGGCTGTGCTGGCCACGATGCGGAGGGACCGGACGGAGACCGGCACCCTGCTGGCCGCGGTGGCCGGACTGCACGCCGCCGGGAAGAGTCCGGTGTGGACGGACTTCTTCGCCGGCTCCGGCGCTCGCCGGGTCGACCTGCCCACCTACGCCTTCGACACCCGGCCGTACTGGCTGGAGCCGGCGCCGGTGGTCGCGGACGACGTGGCCGGGGTCGGGCAACAGCGGGCCGGGCATCCGCTGATCGGCGCGGTGGTGACCGTGCCGGAGTCCGACGGGGTGGTGCTGACCGGCAGGCTGGCGCGGCACACGCACGGCTGGGTCGCCGACCACCAGGTGCTGGGCAACGTGCTGCTGCCGGGGACCGGGCTGGTCGAGCTGGCGATCCGCGCCGGTGACGAGGTCGGCTGCGCGAAGCTGGCGGAACTCTCCCTGGAAGCACCGCTGATCGTGCCGGATCGGGTCGCGCTCGCGGTGCGGGTCGTGGTGGACGAGCCGGACGCTTCCGGGGTGCGGCAGGTGCGCGTCTACTCGCGGGCCGAGGACACCGGCGGGCCGTGGACGCGGCACGCGGTCGGCATGCTCACCGCCGAGGCGGCGGAGCCGGAGTTCGATCTGACCGAGTGGCCGCCGCCGGGCGTGACCCCGGTCGATCTCGACGGCGCCTACGAGCGGCTGATCGAGCGCGGGTACGGCTACGGCCCGGTTTTCCAGGGGCTCACCGCGGCGTGGCGGCGTGGCACGGACGTGTTCGCCGAGGTTCGGCTGCCCGAGGGAGCCGAGGACACCGGCTTCGGCCTGCACCCGGCGCTGCTCGACGCCGCTCTGCACGCGGATCTGCTGGACGAGACCGGTGGTGGCGAGACGCTGCTCCCGTTTGTCTGGAACGGCGTCACCCTGCACGCCACGGGCGCGACCGCGCTGCGGGTGCACCTGAGGCGGGTGCGTGGTGACGAGGTGTCCGCGCTGCGGGTCGCCGACGAGTCGGGCAAGCCGGTGGCCACGGTGGAGTCCCTGGTCTCCCGCCCGGTTTCGCCCGCACAGCTGGCCGGGGGAGCGGAAGACGGACTGCTCCGGCTCGGCTGGCGGGAAGTGTCTCTGTCCGAAGTGGACGGAACGCTCCCGGCGCTGGCGGACGACGTTGCCGAAGGGGCCGTGCTCTACTCCGTGCCTGACGGCGGGGACGCAGACCTGCTCACCGCCACGCATTCGGTGGCGAGTGAGGTGCTGGCGGTCCTGCGCTCGTGGCTGGCCGATCCCCGCGCCGCGTCGTCGACACTGGTCGTGCAGCACCGGGGTGAGCTGGCCCAGGCGCCGGTGCGGGGGCTGGTGCGTGCCGCGCAGGCCGAGCACCCAGGCCGATTCGTGCTGGTGGAATCGGACGACGACGCGAAGCTGCTCCCCGCCGCGGCGGCGAGCGATGAGCCGGAACTGACCCTGCGCGAGGGCAAGGCCCTGGTGCCGCGCCTGGCCAGGGTGACAACAGCCGCTACCGGCGATCCGGTGTGGGACACCACGGGCACGGTGTTGATCACCGGCGGCACCGGCGGGCTGGGCGCGCTGGTGGCCCGGCACCTGGTGACCCGGCACGAGGTGCGGCGCCTGGTGCTGACCAGCAGGCGCGGCCTCGACGCCCCTGGCGCGGCGGAGCTGCGCGCCGAGCTGGCAGGGCTGGGCGCCGAGGTCACCGTGGCGGCGTGTGACGTCGCCGACCGGTCGGCGGTGGCGGCGCTGCTGACGGAGATCCCGTCGGCGCACCCGCTGACCGGGGTGGTGCACGCCGCCGGTGTGGTCGACGACGGCCTGCTCGACTCGCTCACCCCGGAACGGCTGCGGAACGTGTTGCGGCCCAAGGTGGATGCGGCCTGGCACCTGCACGAACTGACCAGTGACCTGGACCTTTCGGCGTTTGTCCTGTTCTCCTCGACCACGGGGATCCTGGACAACGCCGGGCAGGCCGCCTACGCCGCCGGCAACGTCTTCCTCGACGCGCTGGCCGCGCACCGGACCGCGGCCGGGCTCCCGGCGACGGCACTGGCCTGGCACCTGTGGGCCGGTGACGGCATGGGCGCGGCACTGGACGAAGCGGTCTTCGAGCGGCAACGGCGACTGGGCACACCGGCGCTTTCCCCCGAACGCGGACTGGAGCTGTTCGACGCCGCGCTGGGCACCGGGGAACCCGCGCTGGTCCCGCTTCCGCTGGACGCGGGGGCGCTCGAAGCCGCGGACGAGGTACCCGCGGTGCTGCGCGACCTCGCCGGGGCGCGGCGCCGGACGCGTGCCGTGGCCGGGATCGCGCCGGTCGAGGTCACGGAGTTGACGCTGGTCCAGCGGTTGACCCCGCTGTCCGAAGTGGAGCGTGGCAGGGTGGTGCTGGACCTGGTGCGTGCGGAGGTCGCCGCGGTGCGGCACGCGCGACCGGCCGAAATCGACACCGGTAAGGGCTTCACCGAACTGGGACTGGATTCGCTGGCCGCGATCGAACTGCGCAACCGGCTCGGTGCCGCCACCGAACTCCGCCTGCCCGCCACGCTGATGTTCGACTACCCGAACCCCGGCGTGCTGGCGAACTTCCTGCTCGACGAGCTGGACCTGCCGGAGAGCCCGGCACCGGCCGGGGACGAGGACGGCATCCAGCGCGCGCTCGCGGCGATCCCGGTGGCCAGGATCCGGGAGGCCGGTCTGCTCGACGCGCTGCTGGAACTGGCCGGGCCCGAAGCACCGCCGGAAGAGGAGCTGACGAACATGGCGATCGACGACCTGGTGCGGGCGGCCCTCGAGGCCACCGAGTCGCGGTGACGGGAGGACTGGCGATGGATTCCGAGCGGGTCGTCGAAGCGCTGCGGCAGTCGGTGCGGGAGAACGAACGGCTGCGGCAGCTCAACAACAGCCTGGTCGAGGCCGCCGCCGAGCCGATCGCCATCGTCGGCATGGCGTGCCGGTTCGCCGGCGGGGTCGGCTCGCCCGAGGACCTGTGGCGAATGATCGACGAAGGCCGGGACGGGGTCACCGAGTTCCCCGCGGACCGGGGCTGGGACGTGGACGGGCTCTACGACCCGGAACCGGGCAAGCCGGGCAAGATCATCACCCGCCAGGGCGCGTTCCTGCACGACGCCGCGGAGTTCGACGCCGAACTGTTCGGCATCTCGCCCCGTGAGGCGCGGGAGATGGACCCGCAGCAGCGGGTGCTGCTGGAAACCTCGTGGGAGGCGCTGGAGAACGCCCGCATCGATCCGTTCTCCCTGCGGGGTGGCCGGACCGGGGTGTTCGCCGGGGTGATGTACCACGACTACGAAGGTGCCGACGGTGGCGGCGGTCTGGTCAGCGGCCGGGTCGCCTTCACCTTCGGCCTGGAGGGTCCCGCGGTCAGCGTGGACACCGCGTGCTCGTCGTCGCTGGTGGGCCTGCACCTGGCCATGCAGTCGCTGCGGTCCGGTGAATGCCCGCTGGCGCTGGTCGGCGGGGTGACCGTGATGGCGACGCCGGAGACCTTCCTGTACTTCAGCAAGCAGCGCGGGCTGGCCCCGGACGGCCGGTGCAAGTCCTTCGCCGCGGCCGCCGACGGCACCGGCTGGGGTGAGGGCTCGGGCATGCTGGTGCTGGAGCGGCTGTCCGACGCCCGGCGCAACGGGCGGCGGGTGCACGCGGTGGTGCGGTCGTCCGCGACCAACCAGGACGGTGCCTCCAGCGGGATCACCACGCCGAACGGGCCGTCACAGCAGCGGCTGATCCAGCAGGCGCTGCGGGGCGCCGGTCTAGAACCGTCCGATGTGGATGCCGTGGAGGCACACGGCACCGGCACGCGGCTGGGTGATCCGATCGAGGCGCAGGCGCTGCTGGCCACCTACGGCCGGGACCGGCCGGCGGACCGGCCGCTGTGGCTGGGTTCGGTGAAGTCGAACCTCGGCCACACGCAGGCGGCGGCCGGCGTGGCCGGGATCATCAAGATGATCATGGCCATGCGGCACGACACGCTGCCGAGAACGCTGCACGTCGACACGCCGACACCGCAGGTCGACTGGTCGGCCGGGAACGTCCGGCTGCTGACCGAAGCGCGGCCGTGGCAGCCCAATGGCCACCCGCGCCGCGCCGGGATCTCCTCGTTCGGCATCAGCGGCACCAACGCCCACGTCATTCTCGAAGAACCACCACGGCAGTGACGACCGTGCGCGCCCGGGGCGTCCCGGGCGCGCACGATTCTGTTCAGTCAGGTGAGGACTGGAGTTCCACCAGGTTCCCGGCCGGGTCACGAAGGTGGGCCATCCGGGTTTCCGGGCCCCATTCCGGGTAGTCCGCGGCGGGCCGGACCACGGTGGCGCCGTTTTCTTCGAGCAGGCGCTGCGCGGCGTCCACATCGGCGAGCCGGAAAACAAGCAGCACGGCTTCGCCCGCCGAGGACGGTGAGATCTCCGCCAGCGTGGCGGCCATCGCGGCGCGGTCCAGCACCGCGAGGATCGGCTTCCCGTCGCTGTCCCAGCGCGCGTAGGGGCCGTCGGCGCCGCCCTCGCCCGGCTTCGCGGCCGCCAGCTGCGGCAGGATCCGGTCGTAGAACCGGAAGCACTCGGCGAAGTTGTCGACGAGCAGTCGCGGATGCACGGTGTCCACCAGATTGGCCGGTCGCTTGGCCATGAGCACTCCTCCACCGGATTCGGTCGGTTCGTGGAAAGTCGGTCGGGAATTCGGTCGTGGAAAAAAGGGAAGCCGGTCCGGGAATCGGTGAACCCGACGCCCGGACCGGCTCAGGTGCGCCGTCCGCCCACTCGGTGCGGTACCTGCCTGGGGGAGGGACAAGCCGCGGCCGGAGCCGGAATCGCACCAGCTGTGCACAGTCAGGTTAGCCAGCCGCTTTTGCCGGGCGCAGCCCCTAGAAAGCGGGTCGCTCGCGGCGGTGCCGGACAGGGGTCCCCGGCCGGGCGTTTAGGGGGCAACCGCTGTGGTGAGGCCGGTGTTCGAGTGGTTTCAATGGGTTTTCGCGAAATAGGACGCAATCCAGTTGCCGGCCGATCGCGGTCGCGCACCGAAGCTGCGGAGCTGATGCTGTGATCGAACTTCCTGAACCGGATGGCACCCTGCGGGCGTACCGGCCGGTGACCCAGCCACGGGACTTCGCGCCGACCGGCACCACGCCGGTCAGCCGGGTCGCGTTCTCCACCGCGCACGTGGTGGCCCACCCGATGGCCGCCAACAGTCCGCTGCTGGCCTTCGAACCGATGCGCCCGCCCGCGCTGGACTGGGACGCGACGATGGCCTACCGCCGTCACCTCTGGTCGCACGGGCTGTCCCTCGCCGAGGCGCTGGACACCCAGAACCGGGCGATGGGACTGGACTGGCCCACTTCCGCGGAGCTGATCCGCCGGTCGGCCGCCGAGGCCAAGGCGGTGGGCGGCCGGATCGCCGGCGGGGTGTGGACCGACCAGCTCGACCCGATGGGTTCCTACACCAAGGCCGAGGTCGTCGCCGCCTACGAGGAGCAGCTGGAGGTGGTCGAGGACGCCGGTGCGCAGGCCATCATCCAGGCCAGCCCGGCGCTGGTGCCGGTGGCGCACGGCCCGGAGGACTACGCCGAGGTGTACCGGAACCTGTTGCGCCAGGCCAAGCAGCCGGTGATCCTGCACTGGGTGCTGCCCGCCTCCGACCCGCGCCTGGTGGGGTACTGGGGGCACGCGGACCTCGCCGCCGCGACCGACGACTTCCTGGCCGTGGTCAGGGAGAACGTGGCCAAGGTCGACGGGGTCAAGGTGTGGCCCGCCTCCCGTGAGTACGAACTCGACCTGCGCCGCAGGCTGCCCGAGGGCGTGCACTGCTACAACGGGGACATCACCGACTTCCCCGAGCTGATCGCCGGGGACGAGCTGGGGTACAGCGACACGCTGACCGCGATCTTCGACCCGATCGCACCCATCGCCGGTGCTGCCTTCCGCAAGCTGGACGCCGGTGACGCCAAGGGATTCCGCACCGAGATGGAGTCCACTTTGGAGCTGGCGCAGCACCTGTTCGACGGCGATGCGATCACCATGCGCTTCTTCAAGACCGGTTTTGTGTTCCTCGCCTGGCTCGGCGGGTACCAGGACCACTTCCGGATGGTCTGGGGTGAGCAGTCGGCGCGATCGGTGCCGCACCTGGCCAAGGCGTACCGGCTGGCGGACTCGCTCGGCCTGTTCCCGGACCCGGAACTCGCCGAGCGCCGGATGCGCGTGGTGCTGGCCACCGCCGGGTTGAGCTGAGCTGACCGGAGCAGGGGCCGGGGCGGAACTTCGAGATTGGTAGAGAGCTATGGCGGATGACGGAAAGCTGCTGGACTACCTCAAGAAGGTGACCACGGACCTGCGCCAGACTCGCCGCCGGTTGCAGGAGGCGGAGTCCGCGACGCAGGAGCCGATCGCGATCATCGGGATGAGCTGCCGCTACCCCGGCGGGGTGCGGTCGCCGGAGGACCTGTGGCGGCTCGTCGCCGACGGCCGGGACGCGATCGGCCCGTTCCCCGGGGACCGCGGCTGGGACCTCGGCGCCCTGTTCTCCACCGAGCCGGACCGCTCCGGCTCCAGCTACGCGCACGAAGGCGGGTTCGTCGACGGCGCCGATGAGTTCGACGCGGCGTTCTTCGGGATCTCGCCGAAGGAAGCACTGGCGATGGACCCGCAGCAGCGGCTGCTGCTCGAACTGTCCTGGGAGGCGTTCGAGCGGGCCGGGATCGATCCGCACACGCAGCGCGGGAACCGGGTGGGCGTGTTCGCCGGAACCGGCAGCCAGGACTACGAGCAGCTGCTGAACGCGCACCCGGACCTGTCCGAAGCCTACGGCGGCACCGCGACTTCGGCCGCGGTGCTGGCCGGCCGGGTGTCCTACACCTTCGGCCTGGAGGGGCCCGCGGTCAGTGTGGACACCGCGTGCTCGTCGTCGCTGGTGGCGTTGCACCTCGCCGCGCAGGCACTGCGGCAACGGGAATGCGGGCTCGCGCTGGCCGGTGGGGTCATGGTGATGGCCACGCCCGGCGTGTTCGTCGGGTTCAGCCGCCAGGGCGGGCTGGCGGTCGACGGCCGGTGCAAGTCCTTCTCCGACAACGCCGACGGGACCGCCTGGGGCGAGGGTGCGGGACTGCTCGTGCTGGAGCGGTTGTCCGACGCCCAGCGCAACGGCCACCGCGTGCTCGCGGTCGTGCGCGGCACCGCGGTGAACTCCGATGGCGCGTCGAACGGCCTGACCGCGCCGAACGGACCTTCGCAGCAGCGAGTGATCCGCCAGGCACTGGCGAACGCGGGCCTGTCCGCGTCCGAAGTGGACGCGGTGGAGGCACACGGCACCGGCACCACTCTCGGTGATCCGATCGAGGCGCAGGCGCTGCTGGCCACCTACGGGCAGGGCAGGACGGCGGACCGGCCGTTGTGGCTCGGCTCGCTCAAGTCGAACCTCGGGCACACACAAGCCGCCGCCGGGGTGGGTGGCGTGATCAAGATGGTGCAGGCGATGCGGCACGGCCTGCTGCCGAAGACCCTGCACGTGACCGAGCCTTCGTCGCATGTGGACTGGACGGCCGGTCACGTCGAACTGCTGACCGAGCCGGTCGAATGGCCGGAGCACGAGCACCCGCGTCGCGCGGGGATCTCGTCGTTCGGGGTGAGCGGCACCAACGCGCACGCGGTCATCGAGCAGGCACCGGCGGAGGAACCCGCCGAAGACCGGGCCGTGCCACCGATCTTCGCGGTGTCCGCGCGAACCGCCGTCGCCCTGCGTGCCCAGGCCGATCGGTTGCGCGCGCTGCTCGAGACGCCCGGCGCGCCGGAACCCGCCGTGGTCACCAGCGCGCTGGCCACCAGGGCTGCGCTCGAACACCGTGCCGTGGTTTTCGCCGAGGACCGGGAAAGCGTGCTGACCGGGCTCAACGCACTGGCCGACGGTGAAACCGCGTCGAACCTCCTGCAGGGACACGTGCAGGGTGAGATCGCCCCCGCGTTCTTCTGCCCGGACCTGGAAACTCCGCGATCGCTGGGCTGGTTGCTGGACGCGGAGCCCGCGTTCGCCATCGCTGTCGGGGAATGTGCCGAAGCGCTCGGTATCGAGCTGGCCGCACTGGTGCGCGCCGACACGATCGCCGACGAAATGGCGCGCCCGGTTTGGTGGGCGGTGCAGGTTTCGTTGGCGAAGCTGTGGGCCTCGTACGGGGTCGAGCCCAGCGCGGTCGGCGGAATCGGCGTCGGCGCGATCGCCGCCGCTTGCATCACCGGCGCGCTTTCACTGACCGAGGGTGCGGAACTGGCCGCCGCGCCGGAGGCGGGCCCGCCGGACGCACGGCCGCCTGCGTCCGGGCCCACCTGGTATCCCGCATCGCCGGACGGTTCCGTGGAGCAGGCCGTCAGTGCGATTCGTGCCGACGGGTTCGAGGTTTTCATCGAGCTGAGCCCGGCCGCGACGCCGCGGGTGGCGGACGCTGTCACGGACAGCGCGCTGGTCGCCGCGCCGGGGGCGGACTTTCACGCTTCGCTCGCCGGTGCCTACCTTCGCGGCGTCCGTGTGGACTGGGCGGCCGATGGTGCCCGGTCGGTCGACCTGCCCACCTATCCCTTCCAGCGCGAGCGGTACTGGGTGGATTCCCCGGCCGAGGCCGCGGCCGTCGACCCCGTGTCGGCCGGTCAGCTCGCGGCGGACCATCCCCTGCTCACCGCCGTGGTCGCGGAACCGGAGTCCGGCGGGGTCGTGCTCACCGGACGGCTGTCCGCGGCGACGCGGCCGTGGCTGGCCGACCACCGGGTGCTGGGTTCGGTGATCTTTCCCGGCACGGGTTTTGTGGAGCTGGCCGTGCGGGCGGGCGACCAGGCCGGTTGCCCGGTGCTGGACGAACTGACCCTGCTGACCCCGCTCGTGCTGCCGGAAACCGGCGCCGTGCGGATCCAGGTGGTCGTGGGCGGTGCGGGTGACGCCGGTGCCCGCGAGGTGCGTGTTTTCTCCCGCGCCGAGGGTGCGGCAGAGGACGAGCCATGGCTCCGCCATGCCACCGGAACGGTTTCGGCTGGTTCGCTGGAGGCCGTGGCCGAGCCGTGGCCGCCGATGAACGGGACGCCGGTCGACCTGACCGGGTTCTACGCGGGCCTGGCGGAGGTCGGCCTCGACTACGGCCCGGCGTTCCGCGGGCTCGAAGCGGCTTGGCAGGCGGACGATGCCGTGTTCGCCGAGGTGACACTGCCCGAGGGCGAGCGCGGCGGCGACTACGGCGTGCACCCCGCGCTGCTGGACGCCGCGCTGCACGCCGTTTCCCTGATGAGCACCGCCGACGACGGCGCGATGCTGCCGTTCGCGTGGTCCGGGGTGCGGTTGTTCGCGACCGGCGCCACCGCGTTGCGGGTGCGGATCCGGCCGGTCCGCGACGGTGAGTTCTCCCTCGAAGCCACCGATCCGGCCGGTGCCCCGGTGCTCTCGGTGTCCTCGCTGCTGCTTCGCCGGGCGTCCGCCGAACAGCTCGAAGGAAGCCGTCCTGGCGCGCCGGTGTTCGGCGTCGAGTGGGTCCCGCTGGCTGCCGCCGGTACCGGCCCGGTCGAGTACGGCACCTGGGACGAGCTGGATGGCGCGGTACCCGGCGTGGTGGCGCTGCCCGCCGGTGGTGGCGTCGACGCGGATTCGGTGCGCGCGGCGACCGCGCACGTGCTCGGGGTGCTCCAGTCCTGGGTGGCCGAGGAACGGTTCGCCGACTCGAAGCTGGTGGTGGTGACCCGGGGCGCGGCGGGCCTGCCCGGCGAGGACGTGTCCGATCTGGCCGGTGCCGCGGTCTGGGGACTGGTGCGCTCGGCGCAGTCGGAACACCCCGGCCGATTCGTGCTGCTGGACGCGGACGCCGGACTTTCCGCGGTGTTGCCCGCCACGCTCGCTTCGGACGAGCCGCAGGTGCTCGTCCGTGACGGTGTGGTCCACGCGGCCCGGTTGACCCGGGTTCCGGCCGATCGGAACGAACCGGCCGTCACGTTCGACGGCACGGTGCTGATCACCGGCGCGACGGGTGCGCTCGGCCGGGTCGTCGCCCGGCATCTGGTCGCCGAGCACGGGGTGCGGAGCCTGTTGTTGCTGGGGCGGCGCGGGATCGCCGCGCCGGGAATGGGTGAGCTGGTCGCCGAACTGGCCGGCGCGGGTGCCGCCGTCGAGGTGGTCGCCTGCGACGCGGCCGATCGTGACGCTCTGCGCGAGGTTTTGGCGGATGCGCCGGTGCGTGGTGTGGTGCACGCGGCTGGTGTGCTCGACGATGGAGTGTTGTCTTCGCTTACTCCGGAACGGCTGGAACGGGTGTTGCGGCCGAAGGTGGATGCGGCGCTGAACCTCCACGAGCTGACGGCGGATCTTCCGTTGACCGCGTTTGTGCTGTTCTCTTCGGCTTCCGGCGTTTTCGGCGCGCCGGGGCAGGGCAACTACGCGGCCGCGAACGCCTTCCTCGACGGGCTGGCCGAGCACCGGCGGGTCAATGGCCTGCCGGCGCAGTCGCTGGCTTGGGGACTGTGGTCGGGAAGCGGCGGGATGGGCGGCACGCTGGACGGTGCCGACCAAGCGCGGATCTCGCGCGGTGGTTTCCTCGGACTGTCCACTGAGGATGGCCTCGAACTGTTCGACACGGCCATGGGCGCCGCCCCGGCCGCGCTGGTGACGGCCAAGCTCGATCTCGCGGAGCTGCGAGCGCAGGGTGACGCGCTGCCGAGCCTCCTCCGCGGACTGGTGCCACCGGCCCGGCGGAACGCGGCTTCTGGTTCTGGTTCATCGCGGATCCTCGCGCTGCCGCCGGCCGAGCGCGAAGGCGCGGTGCTGGACCTGGTGCTGACCGTCGTGGCGAACGTGCTCGGTTACGCGTCTTCCGGTGCGGTGGAACCCGGACGCGCTTTCCGCGAACTGGGCTTCGATTCGCTGACCTCGGTCGAATTCCGCAACCAGCTCGGCGAGGCGATCGGCCTGCGGCTGCCGATGACGCTGGTGTTCGACTACCCGAACCCGGTGGCGCTGGCCCGTTTTGTGCTGGACGAGCTGAGCGGTTCGGCGCAGACGGCGGTGGCCGCCACCACCGTCGCCCCGATCACCGACGACGAGCCGATCGCGATCGTGTCGATGGCGTGCCGGTATCCGGGTGGGGTGCGGTCGCCGGAGGACCTGTGGGAACTGGTCGTTCAGGGCCGGGACGCGATCGGTGAGTTCCCGGCGGATCGCGGTTGGGATGTCGAGCGCCTTTTCGATCCGGATTCGGTGCGGCCGAACACCAGCTACGTCCGCCACGGCGGTTTTCTCTATGGCGCGGGGGAATTCGACCCGGAGTTCTTCGGCATCAGCCCGAACGAAGCGTTGATCATGGATCCGCAGCAGCGGTTGTTGCTGGAGGCGTCGTGGGAGTTGTTCGAGCGGGCGGGTATTGATCCCGGGTCGTTGAAGGGCAGTGCGACCGGGGTGTTCACCGGCCTGATGTACCACGACTACGCGGGCAGCACGAGCACGGGCGCCATCGCCTCCGGCCGGGTGTCCTATGTGTACGGGCTGGAAGGACCGGCGGTGACGGTGGACACGGCGTGTTCGTCGTCGCTGGTGGGGTTGCACCTGGCGGTGCAGTCGCTGCGGTCGGGGGAGTGCTCGCTGGCGCTGGCCGGCGGTGCCACGGTGATGGCCACGCCGGAACTCTTCGTGGAGTTCAGCAGGCAGCGCGGGCTGGCCAAGGACGGCCGGGCGAAGTCGTTCGCCGCGGCCACCGACGGAACGAGCTGGGGCGAAGGCGTCGGTTTGCTGTTGGTGGAGCGGTTGTCGGATGCCAGGCGGCTGGGGCATCCGGTGTTGGCGGTGGTGGCTGGTTCGGCGGTGAATCAGGATGGTGCGTCGAATGGTTTGACGGCGCCGAATGGTCCGTCGCAGGTGCGGGTGATCCGGCAGGCGCTGGGTTCGGCTGGTTTGTCTTCGTCCGATGTGGACGCTGTGGAGGCGCACGGTACTGGTACTTCGCTGGGCGACCCGATCGAGGCGCAAGCGTTGCTGACTGCTTACGGCCAGGAGCGGGATGAGCCGTTGTGGCTGGGTTCGATCAAGTCGAACATGGGTCACACGCAGGCGGCTGCCGGTGTCGCGGGGATCATCAAGATGGTGCAGGCGATGCGGCACGGTGTGCTGCCGAAGACCTTGCACGTGGACGAGCCGACTCCGCGGGTGGATTGGTCTTCTGGCGCCGTGGAGTTGCTGACCGAGTCTCGTGCGTGGCCGGAGCGCGGCCGTGCTCGTCGGGCCGGGGTTTCTTCGTTCGGTATCAGTGGTACGAACGCGCATGTCATCGTGGAAGAGGCTCCGGCGGATGGTTTGGCTTTCCTTTTCTCGGGTCAGGGCGCGCAGCGTCTGGGTATGGGCCGCGAGTTGTATGAGACCTATCCGGCTTTCGCTGCGGCTTTCGATGCGGTGTGTGCCGAACTCGACCCCTCGCTGCGTGAGGTCATCTGGGGCGACGATCCAGAGCTGTTGAATCAGACGGAGTGGGCTCAGCCGGGCCTCTTCGCTGTCGAGGTGGCGTTGTTCCGCCTGGTCGAGTCCTGGGGCATCCGTCCCGATTTTGTGGCAGGCCATTCGATCGGCGAGATCGCGGCGGCTCATGTGGCCGGTGTGCTGTCTCTTTCCGACGCGGCCGCCTTGGTCACCGCCCGAGGTCGGCTGATGCAAGCGCTGCCAACCGGTGGCGCGATGGTTGCTGTGCAAGCTTCCGAACAAGAGGTACTGCCCCTGCTGTCCGATCAAGTCTCGATCGCCGCCATCAACGGCCCGGAAGCCGTGGTCCTTTCCGGCGAGGAAGCCGCCGTTCTTGCGGTGGCGAACCAGCTGAGCGGCAAGTCCACGCGGCTGAAGGTCTCTCATGCGTTCCATTCGCCGTTGATGGAGCCGATGCTGGCCGAGTTCGCTGCTGTGGTGGAGCAGTTGTCACTTCGTGAAGCAGTGCTCCCGTTTGTGAGCAGTGCTCTCGAGGCTGACGTGACCAGCCCGGATTACTGGGTGCGACACGTGCGTGAGCCGGTGCGGTTCGCTGATGCGGTACGGGAGTTGGAGAGCCGGGGCGTGGCTCGATATGTGGAGTTGGGTCCGGCGGCGGTGTTGTCGTTGCTGGGGCCGCGGTGTGTGTCGGAGGGGACGTTCGAGGCGACGGCCGAGTTCATCGAGCGGGTACGTCCTCGCGCGGTTCCCTGGGTGCTCTCGGCCAAGAACGAAGAGGGACTGCGCGCCCAAGCGGCAAGCCTCCTTTCCTGGCCTGAAAACAACAACGCCGACGTCGCCTACTCGCTGGCCACGTCGCGCCCCAGTCTCGACCACCGAGCGGCGGTCGTCGGCACCAGCCGTGACGAACTGATCCAGGGACTTTCCGCCTTCGCCGCCGGACGCTCGTCCGCCGGAGTGGTCCGCGGTGTCGCGCGCGAGCACGGTGGAACCGCCTTTGTCTTTTCGGGTCAGGGTGCTCAGCGTCTGGGCATGGGTCGCGAGTTGTATGAGACCTATCCGGCTTTCGCTGCGGCTTTCGATGCGGTGTGTGCCGAACTCGACCCCAAATTGCGTGAGGTCATCTGGGGCGACGACTCGGATCTGGTGAACCAGACGGAGTGGGTTCAGCCGGGCCTGTTCGCTGTCGAGGTGGCGCTGTTTCGCCTGGTCGAGTCGTGGGGCGTCCGTCCTGATTTTGTTGCGGGTCATTCGATCGGCGAGATCGCGGCGGCTCATGTGGCCGGTGTGCTGTCGCTGTCGGATGCGGCCGCGTTGGTCACCGCGCGGGGACGCCTGATGCAGGCGTTGCCGACCGGCGGCGCCATGGTGGCCGTGCAAGCCTCCGAACAGCAGGTGCTGCCCCTGCTGTCCGATCAGGTGGCGATCGCCGCGATCAACGGCCCGGAGGCTGTGGTCCTTTCCGGCGAGGAAGCCGCGGTCCTCAAGGTCGCGGATGCGTTGGGCTGCAAGAAGACCCGGCTCAAGGTCTCTCATGCGTTCCATTCGCCGTTGATGGAGCCGATGCTGGCTGAGTTCGCTGCTGTGGTGGAGCAGTTGTCACTTCGTGAAGCAGTGCTCCCGTTTGTGAGCAGTGCTCTCGAAGCTGACGTGACCAGCCCGAATTACTGGGTGCGGCATGTTCGCGAGCCGGTTCGGTTCGCTGATGCGGTGCGCCTGCTGGAAGAGCGCGGTGTGACCACGTTCGTGGAGGTGGGGCCGGATGCGGTGCTCAGCAGCCTCGGCGGCTTCACCCCGCTCCAGCGCAGGAACAAGTCCGAGGAACTCGAACTCGTCACCGCCGTCGCGAACATCCACACCCGCGGCGTCCCCGTCGACTGGCACGCTTTCCACGACGGCCGCGCCCGCCGAGTCGACCTGCCCACGTACTCCTTCCAGCACCAGCGCTACTGGCTCAACACCCAGGACTACTGGCGCGACGCCTGGGCCGGTTCCACCAGCGGTCTCGGCGACGTGACCTCCGCCGGGCTCGAAGCGGCCGAACACCCCCTCCTGGGCGCGGTCGTGCCCGGCGCGGAGTCGGACACCGTGGTGTTGACCGGAAAGGTGTCCCCGGCCACCGACTCCTGGCTGGCCGACCACGTGGTGCTCGGCTCGGTCGTCTTCCCCGGCACCGGGTTCGTCGAGCTGGCGATGCGGGCCGCCGACCAGGTCGGTTGCACCGTTCTCGGCGAGCTGACCCTCGAAGCGCCACTGGTACTGCCCGACGACGGCGTCGCGCTGCAGGTCGTGGTCGGTGAACCCGGCCCGTCCGGCGCCCGCCCGGTGAGCATCCACTCGCGGGACGCCGACCTGCCGTGGGTCCGGCACGCGACCGGCACTCTCGCGGACGAGGCTCCGGTTACACCGGCGACTTGGTCACTGCCGACCGGGACGCCGATCGACCTGACCGGCTGGTACGCGAACCTGGCCGAAGCTGGACTCGACTACGGCCCGGTGTTCCGCGGCCTGCAGTCGGCCTGGCGAACGGACACCGAGGTGTTCGCCGAAGTCCGCCTGCCCGCCGGCGCCGAGGACACCGGTTTCGGTCTGCACCCGGCGTTGCTCGACGCCTGCCTGCACACGATCGGCTTGCTGGACCAGCACGACACACCGGTGCTGCCGTTCGCCTGGACCGGCGTGCGGTGGTACGCGACGGGTGCGGCCGCGGTGCGAGTGCGGGTCACCCGGACCGGTCCCAGCAGCGTCGCACTCTCCATTGAGGACGAACAAGGACGTCCGGTCGCCGAAGTGGAGTCGCTGGCACTGCGCGCGGTTTCCGCCGAGCAGCTCGCCGAGGCACGGCGTGGCCTGCACGAGTCACTGTTCCAAGTGGACTGGTCACCGCTGCCTCCGGCTGACGCCGCGCCCGTTCCGGTGCAAACCTGGGATTCGCTGAACGGCGTGGTGCCCGAGGTGGTGGTGCTGCCCGGTGGTGGCACCGGTGAACCGGTTTCGCTCGTGGTCGGGCGGGTGCTGACGGTGTTGCAGACCTGGCTGGAGGACGATCGGTTCGCGTCGTCGACGCTGGTGGTCTCGACGCGTGAGGCGGTCAGCCTGGCGGGCGAAGGCGTGTCCGATCTCGCCGCTGCCGCGGTGTGGGGCCTGGTGCGTTCGGCACAGTCCGAGCATCCCGGCAGGTTCGTCCTGGTCGACGTCGACGCGAAGTCGGAGCTTTCCGCGGTGCTGCCCGCGGTGGTGCGTTCCGGCGAACCCCAAGTGGCGGTGCGAGACGGTGTGCCGCACCTGGCAAGGCTGGTCAGGGTGCCGGACGAGCCGACCGAACCCGCCGAGCACTTCGGTCCGGAAGGGACGGTGCTGATCACCGGTGGCACGGGCGCGCTCGGTGCACTGGTGGCGCGGCACCTGGTCGAAGCACGCGGCGTGCGGAGCCTGCTGCTGGCCGGTCGCCGTGGCTCGGCCGCACCGGGGGTGGACGAGCTGGTGGCGGAGCTGACCGGGTTGGGTGCCGCGGTGTCGGTGGTGGCCTGCGACGCGGCCGATCGTGACGCTCTGCGCGAGGTTTTGGCGGATGCGCCGGTGCGTGGTGTGGTGCACGCGGCTGGTGTGCTCGACGATGGAGTGTTGTCTTCGCTTACTCCGGAACGGCTGGAACGGGTGTTGCGGCCGAAGGTGGATGCGGCGCTGAACCTCCACGAGCTGACGGCGGATCTTCCGTTGACCGCGTTTGTGCTGTTCTCCTCGGCCGCCGGTGTGCTGGGCGCACCGGGTCAGGCCAACTACGCGGCCGCGAACGCCTTCCTCGACGGGCTCGCCGAGCACCGGCGGGCGGAGGGCCTGCCGGCGCAGTCGCTGGCTTGGGGACTGTGGTCGGGAAGTGGTGGCATGTCGGGCGACGCCGACCGGCAGCGGATGAACCGGTCCGGTGTGGACGGTCTGGATGCCGAAGAAGGCTTGGCGTTGTTCGACACCGCGACCCGGATGGACACGCCCGTACTGGTGCCGATGCGGTTGGACGTCAAGGCGTTCGCGGACGGCGACTTCCCAGCCATGCTGCGGACCCTGGTCCCCACTCGTCGTCGACGCGCGGCGGACAGCGGCGCGGCCGTGGCCACTCGCGCACGGCTCGCCGAACTGTCCGAAAGCGACCGTGCCGCGGCGCTGCTGGACCTGATCAGAGCCGAAGCGGCGGCGCTGCTCGGCCACGCCGGCCCGGACGCGATCGACCCCGGGCGCGCGTTCACCGAACTGGGCTTCGACTCGCTCACCTCGGTGGAGTTCCGCAACGCGCTCAACGGGGCCACCGGCCTGAACCTGCCGCCCACCCTGGTTTTCGACCATCCGAACGGGCAGGCGCTGGCCACGCACCTCGGCGCGCTGCTGGGGGACTCCGGCGGCGATGCCGATCCGGACGAGGAGATCCGGCGGGTACTGCGGTCCATTCCGCTGGACCTGTTGCGGGAAACCGGACTGCTCGGGCGGTTGCTCGAACTCGGCGGGGGCGGCGGCGCCCCCGTGCTCAACACGGATGACGCGATCGACGAAATGGACGCGGACAGCTTGATCGGCCTGGCACTGGAAGGCCTCGATTCGGACGCGAGCCATCCCGCGTGAGGAGATTCCGCCCTGCATCGAGAGGAAGCCGAACAGAGATGAACAGCGAAACGACCGGCACGCGGACCACCGAGCCGCCGCCGTTCCCGATGGCGCGGACCTGCCCGCTGCACCCGGCACCCGAGTACGCCGTGCTGCGGGCGGAGAACCCGGTCTCCCAGGTCACCGTGGACGTGACCGGGAAGCCGGCCTGGGTGATCGCCAAGCACGAGCACGTCAAGCAGGTGCTCACCTCGTCCGCGATGAGTTCGAGCTGGAAGAAGCCCGGTTATCCGCTGCAGGTGGCGCTGTCGGAGGAGATCCTGGAGAACCTCGAACTGCCGCTGCTCGCGCAGGATCCGCCGGACCACACGGTCCGACGGCGCCTGCTCATCCCCGAGCTGACGGTGAAGCGCATGCAGGCGCTCGCCCCGCGCATCCAGGAGATCGTGGACGAGCACATCACCGCGATGCTCGAGCACGGCGGACCGATCGACCTGGTGCCCGCGCTCGCCGCACCGGTGCCGGGCCTGCTGTTCGGCGAGCTGATGGGTGCTTCGCGGGAGGACGGCGCGCTGTTCAAGGAGCACGCCGAGGCGACCATGACCCACGGCGTCAGCGCGGAGAAGCTCGACGCGCTCCAGATGCGGATGGAGGCGCACCTGGACAAGCTGGTCACCGAGAAGGAGAACAACTCGACCGACGACCTGCTCAGCCGGATCATCCAGCGCAACAACGAGGACGGCAGGCTGGAGCACGCCAACATCGTGGCGCTGGCCAGGATGCTGCTGTTCGGCGGCTTCGACACCGTCGCCAACATGATCTCGCTGGGCACCGTGACCCTGCTGCGCCACCCCGAGCAGCTCGACGAACTCCGGCGCGACCCGTCGCTGATGCCCAAGGCGATCGGCGAGCTGATCCGCTTCCTCAGCATCAACGACTCGGCCAGCCGCCGGGTGGCCACCGAGGACGTGACGATCGGCGGGCAGCTGATCCGGGCCGGGGAAGGCGTCATCCTGCTCTACGGCTCGGCGAACCGGGACGAGTCGGTGTGGGAGAACCCGGACGAGCTGGACATCCACCGCGACACCCGCGGGCACGTCGCGCTCGGCGGCGGGATCCACCAGTGCCCCGGCGGCAGCCTGGTCAAGGTGGAGCTGGAGATCGTGTTCAACACGCTGTTCCGGCGGATTCCCGGCCTGCGCCTGGCGGTTCCGTTCGAGGAGCTGCGGTTCAAGAACGACTCGCTGATGTACGGCGTGCACGAACTGCCGGTGACCTGGTGACCGGCACGTCGCTGCGGGTCAGCGTGGATCGCGATCGCTGCGTCGGTACCGGCGGCTGCGTGTTCGCGGCGGAGGAAGTGTTCGACCAGAACGACGAGGACGGTCGCGTGGTGCTGCGCACCGAATATCCCGGCCCCGATCTCGCGGAAGCCGTGCGGCAGGCGGTCGACGTCTGCCCGGTGTACGCGATCGCCTTGGCAGAAAAGGAGAACGGACGATGACAAGAGCGGTAGTGCTCGGTGGTGGCATGGCGGGCATGCTCGCCGCCGCCGGTTTGGCCAGGCACGTGGACGAGGTCATCGTCGTGGAGGGCGACGCGCTCCCCGCCGAGCCGGCTCCCCGGCGTGGCCTGCCCCAGGGGCACCACAGCCACCTGCTGATGGCGGGTGGCGCGGAGGCGCTGGACCAACTGCTCCCCGGCACCACCGACCGCCTCTACGCGGCGGGCGCGCATCGGCGCGGGATGCCGGAGGGCATGCTGACGCTGTCTTCGGCGGGCTGGTACCGGCGGCACCCCGGTGACGCCTACGTGGTCATCTGCAGTCGCGCGCTGACCGATCACGTGGTGCGGCGCCAGGCGCTGGACGCGAGCGGCAACATCATCGTGCGGGAGTCGGCCAAGGTGGTCGGCCTCGCGGGCGACGCCGACCAGGTGACCGGCGTGCGGGTGCAGGTGAATCCGGCGCAGATCGAGACCATCGACGCCGACTTCGTGGTGGACGCGACCGGCCGCCGGTCCGCGGCTCCGGCCTGGCTGGCCGAGCTGGGCCTGCCCGAGGTCGAGGAAGAGGTGGTGGACTCCGGCCTCGCGTACGCCACCCGGATGTACGCGGCACCCGCCGGGATCAGCAGGGACTTCCCCGCGGTGCTGATCCAGCCGCTGGCGGGCACCGGCGAGCCGGGCTACGGCGCCACCCTGTACCTGCTCGAGGACGAGCGCTGGATCGTCACCCTGTGCGGCACGCGCGGTGGCGAGCCACCGTCCGATGAGGACGGTTACCTGCGCTACGCCCGGAACATGCGGCACCCGATCATCGCCGAACTCGTCGCGGACGCTCAGCCGATCGGCCCGGTGCGGCCCTACCGCGGCACGATCAACCGGCGGCGGTACTACGAGCGGTCCACCATGCCGGAGGGCTTCGCGGTGCTCGGGGACGCGGTCGCCGCGATGAACCCGGTCTACGCGCACGGGATGTCCGTGGCCGCGCTCGGCGCGCTCGCACTGCACACCGAACTGGACAACAGCGGCCTGAAGCCCGGACTGGCCGCGGCGGTGCAGTCCGCGGTGGCCGGGGTCACCGACGGCCCGTGGACGATGGCGTGCGAGCAGGACCTCGCCTTCCCGGAGGTCAAGACCAACCGGGAAGTCACCGGCGGGCCGAGCGAAGAGGAGCAGCGGTTCGGGCAGCGGATGGCGGAAACCGCGGTGACCGAGGCGTTGCTGGCCAACGCCCTGTTCAGTGCCTACACCCTGCGGACCTCCGGCGCCGAGATGATGACGCCGGAACTGCAGGAGCTGGTCGAGCGCGGCCCGGTCCGGTCGCCGCTCACCGCGGAGGAGGCGATCGCGCAGTTCCCGGAACTCGGTCCGCTGCGCCGTCCGATCGCCGCACCACAACCGTAGTAGCAGAGGGGCGTTCTGGTGAGCAGCGAACGGACACGGGCGGACGCGGACGAGCTGGTGCCGTGGGTGCTGTCCGGCAGGAGCGCGCGGGCACTGCGCGCGCAGGCGGATCGACTTCACTCCCGTGTGGACGGTCAGGACGAGCGGCCGGTGGACGTCGGGTTGTCGCTGACCGCCCGCTCGGCACTGGAGCACCGCGCGGTGGTGCTCGGCACCGGACGGGCCGGGCTGCTGTCCGGGCTGCGTGCGCTGGCCGACGGCGAACCGTCACCCGACGTGGTGCACGGCGAGGCTTCGGCCGACCCACGGGTGGCCTTTGCGTTCGGGGAACCGGAGGCGGACTGGCTGGTCGGCGGAGCCGCGCTGCTCGACTCGTCGCCGGTGTTCGCCGAGTCGATGGCCGACTGCGCCAAGGCGCTGGCACCGTTGCTGTCCTGGGATCCCCGCGAGGTGTTGCGCGGTACGGAGAACTCGGTCGCGCCCGACGTGCTGGGCCCGGTGGGCTGGTCGGTGCTGGTGTCGCTCGCCGCGGTGTGGCGGTCCTTCGGTGTCACCCCGCACGCGGTCTCGGGCACCGGCCCGGGCGCGGTGGCCGCGGCCTGCGCGATCGGCGCACTGTCCATAGCGGACGGTGCGCGGATCGTCGCCGTGCACGGCCGGATCCTGGCCCAGGGCCTGACCGGGGAGGTGCGGGACCGGCTGTTGTCCGTGCTGGCCGGGATCCGTCCGCGGGCCGCGTCCGTGGCCTTCTACTCGGCGTCGACCGGCGCCCCGGTCGACGGGGCCGCACTCGATGCCGACTTCTGGAACGCCGGACTCGACGAGCCAGGACGGATCGAGCTGGCCATCAAGGCGTTGCGCGGTGACGGTTTCGAGGTTCTCCCCGACCTGAGGCCGGGCGACGTCGCCGCCGCGCTGGCCGTGGCCTGGGTTCGCGGTGTGCCGGTGCGGTGGCCGGACCTGTTCTCCGACGCCAAGCCGGTGGACCTGCCCACGTACGCCTTCCAGCGTCGGCGGTACTGGCAGCAGCCGGACACCGCGCACACCGACGTGGTGGGAGCCGGGCTCGACCGGGTGGACCATCCGCTGCTCGACGCCCGGCTGGAACCGGCCGGTACCGACGAATTCCTGTTCACCAGCAGGCTTTCCCTGCTTTCACACCCGTGGCTGGGCGAGCACCGCGCCCTGGGCAGCGTGCTGTTGCCGGGCACCGCGTTCGTGGAACTGGCCCTGCGCGCGGGTGACCTGGCCGGTTGTGCCGTGCTGGACGAGCTGGTGCTCGAAGAACCCCTGCTGCTGCCGGAGCGGAACGGGGTGCAGCTGCAGGTCGCGGTCGGTGCGCCGGAGGAGACCGGGACCAGGACCGTCCACATCCACTCCCGTGAGGAAGACACCGACTCTCCGTGGACCAGGCATGCCACCGGTTCGCTGAGCATCGGCGCGCCGGTGGACGCCTTCGAGCCGACCGCCTGGCCGCCGGAGGACGCCGTTCCCGTGCGGCTGGAAGACGCTTATCGGGACCTGCGTGAGCGCGGGTACGACTACGGGCCCGCGTTCCAGGGGCTGCGCGCGGCGTGGCGGCGTGGTGAAGAACTCTTCGCCGAGGTGGCGTTGCCCGAGCACGCGCAGGCCGACGCCGGCCGGTTCGGCTTGCACCCGGCGCTGTTGGACGCCGCGCTGCACGCCGACCTCGTCGAGGACAGCGGCGCCCCCGTGCTGCCGTTCGCCTGGACCGGCGTGCGGCTGCACACGAGTGGCGCCACCGCGCTGCGGGTGCGGCTCGCACCGGCGGGTGCGGACGGCACCTCGCTGGAGGCTGCCGACGAGGCGGGGGGTCCCGTGCTGACCGTGGATTCGCTGGTCACCAGGCCGGTGGCGGCGGGACAGCTCGGCGATCGCGGTCTGGTGCCGTACCGGCTCACCTGGGTTCCCGTCGCGGCCGGTGACGCGCCCGCCCTCGACGACCTCGCGATCCTGGGCACGGCGGATTTCGGTTTCGGCGACAGTGTCCCGCGATACCGTGACCTGGCCGCGTTCGACGACGGTGCGGTGCCCGCATTGGTGCTGTGGCGGTGCGACGCGCGCGCCGGTGACGTGCTCACCGGACTGCGCTCGGCGGCGCACGAGGCGCTGGGCGTGGCCCAGGAATGGTTGCGGGACGAGCGTTTCGCCGGTTCGCGGCTGGTGGTGGTCACGGAGAACGCGATCGGGCCGGACGCCGGTGGCCCGGCCGTCGCCTCTGTCTGGGGCTTGCTGCGTGCCGCCGAGGCCGAGAACCCCGGCCGGTTCCGGCTGCTGGACGTCGACGGGACCAGCGGATCCGACGGGCTGCTGACCGCACTGGGCGCCGAGGAACCCGAACTGATCCTGCGGGATGGCGAGCCGCGAGCGCCGAGGCTGGCCCCGGCCACCGGGCTCGAGCGAACGACCGACTTCGCGGCCGAGGGCACGGTGTTGATCACCGGCGGCACCGGCGGACTGGGCAGGCTGCTGGCGCGGCACCTGGTCACCACGCACGGCGTGCGGCACCTGCTGCTCACCAGCCGGAGCGGACCGCACGCGCCGGGCGCCACTGAACTGCGGGACGAGCTGACCACGCTCGGCGCGACGGTGACCGTGGCCGCGTGCGACGCGGCGGACCGCGACGCGCTGGCCGGGCTGCTGGCCGGAATCCCGGCTGAGCACCCGCTGACCGGTGTGCTGCACGTGGCCGGCGCGGTGGACGACGGTGTACTCGGCGCGCTGACCCCCGAGCGGGTCGACCACGTGCTCGGCTCGAAGGCGGACGCCGCGTGGCACTTGCACGAGCTGACCGCGGACCACGAGCTGGCGGTCTTCGCGCTGTTCTCCTCGGCAGCGGGCACGCTCGGCGCGGCTGGGCAGGCCAACTACGCCACCGCAAACGTTTTCCTCGACGCGCTGGCCGCTCACCGGCGCGATCTCGGGCTTCCCGCGCAGTCGATGGCGTGGGGCCTGTGGGGGATCGGCGCGGGAATGGCCGGTGAGCTGGCCGAAACGGATCTGCGTCGGCTGGACCGGCAAGGGTTCCCGGCGCTGTCCGCGGCTGAAGGCCTGGCGTTGTTCGATGCCGCGCTCGGCACGGATGACCCGATGTTGCTGCTGCTCCGCCTGGACCTGCCGGCGTTGCGCGCCCAGGCGGCCTCCGGCTTGGTGCAGCCGACCTTGCGCGAGCTGGTTCGGGTGCCGTCGAAGCGGGCCGCGCGCCCGGGCGGCGACGGTTCGGCGCTGGCGGACCGGCTGGCCACCATGACCGGGACCGAACGCCTGCGGGTGCTGCTGGACCTCGTCCGCACGCACGCCGCCGCCGTGCTCGGACATCCGTCGATGGCGGCCGTCGAGCCGGATCGGGCGTTCCAGGAACTCGGGTTCGATTCGCTGGCCGCGGTCGAACTCCGCAACCTGCTGCTCGGCGCGACCGGGCAGCGGCTGTCCGCCACGCTGGTCTTCGACTACCCGAACGCCCGCGCGGTGGCCGAGCACCTGGCGGCCGCGTTCACCGATCCGGTGGTGTCCGCCGCGCCGGTGGTGACCACGCCGGTCGATGACGAGCCGATCGCGATCGTGTCGATGGCGTGCCGGTATCCGGGTGGGGTGCGGTCGCCGGAGGACCTGTGGGAACTGGTCGTTCAGGGCCGGGACGCGATCGACGAGTTTCCCGGGAACCGCGGCTGGGACGTCGAAGGCGGTTATGATCCCGAACCCGGTGTGCCGGGCAAGACCTACACCAAGTCCGGCGGTTTCCTCTACGACGCGGACGAGTTCGATGCCGAGTTCTTCGGTATCAGCCCGAACGAAGCCTTGGGAATGGACCCGCAGCAGCGGTTGCTGTTGGAGGCGTCGTGGGAGTTGTTCGAGCGGGCGGGTATTGATCCCGGTTCGCTGAAGGGCAGTGCGACCGGGGTGTTCACCGGCGTGATGTACCACGACTATCCCGCGGCGAGCGCCACCGGCTCCATCATCTCCGGTCGACTGTCCTATGTGTACGGCTTGGAAGGCCCTGCTCTTTCGCTGGACACCGCGTGTTCGTCGTCGTTGGTGGGTTTGCATTTGGCGGTGCGGGCGTTGCGGTCGGGGGAGTGTTCGCTGGCGTTGGCTGGTGGGGTGACGGTGATGGCGACTCCGGAGACTTTTGTGGAGTTCAGTCGTCAGCGTGGTTTGTCGGGGGATGGTCGTTGTCGTTCGTTCGGTGTGGGTGCGGATGGTACCGGCTGGGGTGAGGGTGTTGGTTTGTTGTTGGTGGAGCGGTTGTCTGATGCGCGGCGGCTGGGGCATCCGGTGTTGGCGGTGGTGGCTGGTTCGGCGGTGAATCAGGATGGTGCGTCGAATGGTTTGACGGCGCCGAATGGTCCGTCGCAGGTGCGGGTGATCCGGCAGGCGCTGGGTTCAGCCGGGCTTTCACCGTCCGATGTGGACGCCGTGGAAGGTCACGGTACTGGTACTTCGCTGGGCGACCCGATCGAGGCGCAAGCGCTCCTGACCGCCTACGGCCAGGGCCGTGAAGAGCCACTTTGGCTGGGTTCGATCAAGTCGAACATGGGTCACACACAGGCGGCCGCCGGCGTCGCCGGGATCATCAAGATGGTGCAGGCGATGCGCCACGGCGTGCTGCCGAAAACCTTGCATGCCGATGAGCCGACTCCTCAGGTGGACTGGTCCTCAGGCTCCGTGGAGCTTCTGACGGACGCACGTCCGTGGCCGACGACCGGGCGGGCGCGTCGGGCTGGTATTTCTTCGTTCGGTATCAGTGGTACGAACGCGCATGTCATCGTGGAAGAGGCTCCGGCGGATGGCCTGGCTTTCCTTTTCTCGGGTCAGGGCGCGCAGCGCCTGGGCATGGGCCGCGATCTCTACGAGACCTATCCGGCTTTCGCTGCGGCTTTCGATGCGGTGTGCGCCGAACTCGACCCCTCGCTGCGTGAGGTCATCTGGGGCGACGATCCCGACTTGTTGAATCAAACGGAGTGGGCGCAGCCTGCCCTCTTCGCTGTCGAGGTGGCGCTGTTCCGCCTGGTCGAGTCCTGGGGCATCCGTCCCGACTTCGTGGCAGGCCATTCAATCGGCGAGATCGCGGCGGCTCATGTGGCCGGTGTGCTGTCTCTTTCCGACGCGGCCGCCTTGGTCACCGCCCGAGGTCGATTGATGCAGCAGCTGCCTGCGGGTGGCGCGATGGTTGCTGTGCAAGCTTCCGAACAAGAGGTACTGCCCCTGCTGTCCGATCAAGTCTCGATCGCCGCCATCAACGGCCCGGAAGCCGTAGTCCTTTCCGGCGAAGAAGCCGCAGTCCTCAAGGCGGCGGATGCGTTGGGCTGCAAGAAGACCCGGCTGAAGGTCTCTCATGCGTTCCATTCGCCGTTGATGGAGCCGATGCTGGCCGAGTTCGCTGCTGTGGTGGAGCAGTTGTCACTTCGTGAAGCAGTGCTCCCGTTTGTGAGCAGTGCTCTCGAAGCTGACGTGACCAGCCCGGATTACTGGGTGCGACACGTGCGTGAGCCGGTGCGGTTCGCTGATGCGGTACGGGAGTTGGAGAGCCGGGGCGTGGCTCGATATGTGGAGTTGGGTCCGGCGGCGGTGTTGTCGTTGCTGGGGCCGCGGTGTGTGTCGGAGGGGACGTTCGAGGCGACGGCCGAGTTCATCGAGCGGGTTGGTCCCTCGGTGCGGGCTCAGGTGGTGCCCTGGGTGCTCTTGGCCAAGAACGAGGAGGGACTGCGCGCGAAACTCCGCTCCTTGGCGGATGCCCCGCTCGACGCCTCCGCAACCGACATCGGCTTCTCCCTGGCGACTTCACGCGCGGCCTTGCCGCACCGAGTCGCAGTAACCGGTACAAGCCGTACCGAACTGCGGAAGGCCCTGGCCGACCTCGCCGACAGCAACACCCCGGTCGGAGTGACGGCCAACTCTGCCGGCCTGACCGCCTTTGTCTTTTCGGGTCAGGGTGCTCAGCGTCTGGGCATGGGTCGCGAGTTGTATGAGACCTATCCGGCTTTCGCTGCGGCTTTCGATGCGGTGTGTGCCGAACTCGACCCCTCGCTCCGCGATGTGATCTGGGGCGAGGACCCGGATCTGGTGAACCAGACGGAGTGGGTTCAGCCGGGCCTGTTCGCTGTCGAGGTGGCGCTGTTTCGCCTGGTCGAGTCGTGGGGCGTCCGTCCTGATTTTGTTGCGGGTCATTCGATCGGCGAGATCGCAGCGGCTCATGTGGCCGGTGTGCTGTCGCTGTCGGATGCGGCCGCGTTGGTCACCGCGCGGGGACGCCTGATGCAGGCGTTGCCGACCGGCGGCGCCATGGTGGCCGTGCAAGCCTCCGAACAGCAGGTGCTGCCCCTGCTGTCCGATCAGGTGGCGATCGCCGCGATCAACGGCCCGGAGGCTGTGGTCCTTTCCGGCGAGGAAGCCGCGGTCCTCAAGGTCGCGGATGCGTTGGGCTGCAAGAAGACCCGGCTCAAGGTCTCTCATGCGTTCCATTCGCCGTTGATGGAGCCGATGCTGGCCGAGTTCGCTGCTGTGGTGGAGCAGTTGTCACTTCGTGAAGCAGTGCTCCCGTTTGTGAGCAGTGCTCTCGAACCCGACGTGACCAGCCCGAATTACTGGGTGCGGCATGTTCGCGAGCCGGTTCGGTTCGCTGATGCGGTGCGCCTGCTGGAAGAACGGGGCGTGACCACGTTCGTGGAGGTGGGGCCGGATGCGGTGCTCAGCAGCCTCGGCGGCTTCACCCCGCTCCAGCGCAGGAACAAGTCCGAGGAACTCGAACTCGTCACCGCCGTCGCGAACATCCACACCCGCGGCGTCCCCGTCGACTGGCACGCCTTCTACAACGGCCGCGGCGCCCGCCGAGTCGACCTGCCCACCTATCCCTTCCAGCGCAAGCCGTTCTGGCTCACCCCACCCGACACCGCCACCGACCTCATCGGAATCGGCCAGGCCCCCGCCCGGCATCCGCTGCTGAGCGCCATGGTGCTGTTGCCCGATTCCGAAGGCCTCGTACTCACCGGACGCCTTTCCACCACGGCCCAACCCTGGCTGGCCGAGCACGAACTCCACGGCCTGCCCGTCTTCCCGGCCACCGGACTGGTCGAGCTGGCCCTGCACGCCGGCGCGCAGCTCGACTGCGGCGCGCTCGCGGAGCTGACCGTGGAGGAACCGCTCGTCCTGGCCGAACACGACGTCGCGATCCGGGTGACGGTCGGTGCCGCCGACGAATCCGGCGCGCGGTCGGTGCGCATCGACGCCCAGCACGACGGCGAAGACTGGACCCGGCACGCCACCGGACTGCTCACCCCGGCTCCCGTGCCAGAAGCGGCAACCTTCGAATGGCCGCCCTCCGGCGCGACGGCGATCGACGACCTCCCGGCCCGGCTGCGCGCCGCCTGGCGTCGCGGTGACGAGCTGTTCGCCGAGGTCGACCTCGACGGCAGCGCCGAAGCGGGACAGTTTGGCCTCCACCCGGCCCTGCTCGACGCCGCATTCCAGCTCGATGACGGCCGGCCATACCGATGGCGGGAAGTCACCCTGCACACCACCGGCGCGACCGGACTCCGGGTGCGGATCGCGGACGGGACGGTGACCGCCACCGACCTCGACGGCAAGCGGGTGTTCTCGGCGGCCTCGGTCGAGTTCCGCACCATCTCCGCCGGGCAGCTGGGCGGTGGCGGCTCGCTCTACCGGCTCGACTGGCAGCCGGTGCCGAACTCACAGCCCGCCAGCACGGTCGAGCTGTCCGAGATCGGTGACGAAATTCCCGCGCTGGTGCGGTATTCCTGCCCGCGTCCGGACGAAGAGAACCTCCTGGACGGGATCCGCGAGGCGACGGCAGCGGTGTCCGACGTGCTGGAGTCCTGGCTGGCCGACGACCGGTTCGAGCACGCGAAGCTGTTGGTGCACACCAGGAACGCGGTGGCCGTGCGGGACGAGGCCGTCGACCTTACGCACGCGCCGATCTGGAGTCTCGTCCGCGCGGCGCAGGCCGAACACCCCGGCCGCATCGTGCTGGTGGACGGTGACGAATTCACCGGCCTGCCGGCCGACGAGCCCGCGATAGCCGTGCGCGGAGGCAGGACGTACGTTCCTCGCCTGGTTCGATCCTCCACAGTGGACAAGGAATCTCCGTGGGGCGGCACGGTTCTGATCACCGATGGCACCACCGGAGCGGGTGCCGCGGCGGCGCGGTGGCTGGTGACCGAACACGACGTCCGGCACCTGCTGCTGCTCGGCCCGGACGCTCCGGAGCTGCACGCCGAACTCGCCGAGCTGGGCGCGGACGTGGTGTTCGACGACCGCGACCCGGCGGATCCGGCCGCGCTCGCCGCGTTGCCGTCCGGCCAACCGGTGACTGCCGTGCTGCACACGAACTCCGATCTGACCGCGGCATGGAACCTGCACCAGTTGATCGGGGAATCGGCCGCCCTCCTGCTGATCTCGTCGTCGACCGGCTTGCTGCACGGTGCCGGTCAGCGGGACCTCGCGATGGCCGCCGGGTTCTTCGACGCACTGGCCCGACACCGCCATGCCGCGGGACTGCCCGGCGCCTCGATCGCGTTCGGCCCGTGGGAAGGCAACAACGACGAGACCTACCTGCGCCGGATGGCCGTGCTCGGCCTGACACCGCTGTCACCCGCCGAGGGGCTGACCATGCTCGGCCGCGCCTGCCACGCCGCCGAACCGGTGGTCGTCCCGCTTCGGCTGGACCACGCCGCGCTGCGTGCCACGCCGGACCTGGTGCCCGCCGTGCTGCGCGCGGTCGTGCGGATTCCGGCGAAGCGGCCGGGCGCGGCCGCCCCGGCCGGACTGCGGGCGCGGCTGGACGGCTTGGGCGAGGACGAGCGGAACCGGGTGTTGCTCGAAGCCGTGCGTGCCGACGTGGCCGCGGTGCTCGGGCACCCGTCCGCGGAGCTGGTGCCGTCCGACAGCCCGTTCCAGGAACTCGGCTTCGACTCGCTGGCCGCGGTGGAGCTGCGCGGGCGCCTGAACGCGGCGACCGGCGTCGAACTGCCGGCCACGCTCGCCTTCGACCATCCGACCGCCCGCGCGGTGGCCGAGTACCTGCGCACGGCACTCGAACCGCCACAGGCCGATCCGCTGGCGGAGATCCTCGCCGAGGCGGACCGGCTGGAAGCGGCGCTGGCCGCGGCCGAACCGGGCGCGGACGGTGCCGGGCGGATCACCGCGCGGCTGGAGGCGATGGTGCGGGCCTGGCGGGACGGCGCACAAGACGCCCCCGGCGCCGGTGACTTCGACTCCGCGACCGACGACGAACTCTTCAAAGCCCTGGACGACCTCGAGATTGGCTGACGGGATGAGCAACGACGAGAAGCTCCGGGACTACCTGAAACGCGCCACCGCCGAACTGCACGAGACCCGGCGGCGGTTGCGGGAGACCGAGTCCCGGCAGCACGAGCCGATCGCGATCGTGGCGATGAGCTGCCGGTATCCCGGTGGTGTCACCACACCGGAACAGCTGTGGGAGCTGGTGGCCGACGGCCGGGACGCGATCTCGTCCTTCCCCAAGAACCGCGGCTGGGACGCCGAAGGGCTCTATCACCCGGAACCGGCGACGCCCGGCAAGACCTATTCGGTCGAAGGCGGGTTCCTGCACGACGCCGGCGCGTTCGACGCGGACTTCTTCAAGATCAGTCCGAAGGAGGCACGGGAGACCGACCCCCAGCAGCGCCTGCTGCTCGAAGCCGCGTGGGAGGCGATCGAGCGGGCCGGTATCGATCCCACCTCGTTGCGGGGCACCAGGACCGGTGTTTTCGCCGGGGTGGCCTACCACGACTACGCCGGACGCAGCGGGCTCGGCGAACGGGGGATCGGCACGCTCGGCAGCGTGGTGTCCGGCCGGGTCGCCTACAGCCTCGGGCTGCAAGGGCCCGCCGTCACGGTGGACACCGCCTGCTCGTCCTCGCTGGTCGCCCTGCACTGGGCGGTGCGGGCGCTGCGCGCGGGTGAATGCACGCTGGCGCTGGCCGGTGGGGTGACGGTGATGTCCACTCCGGACGCTTTTGTCGGCTTCAGTCAGGACCGGGGCCTGGCCCCGGACGGCCGCTGCAAGTCGTTCGCCGCGGCCGCGAACGGCACCGGCTGGGGTGAAGGCGTCGGACTGCTGCTGGTGGAACGGCTCGCCGACGCGGTGCGCCACGGCCATCCGGTGCTCGCCGTGGTCCGCGGCACGGCGGTCAACTCGGACGGCGAGAGCAACGGGCTGTCCGCGCCCAACGGGCCCGCGCAGCAGGCCGTGATCGAGGCGGCGCTGCGGGACGCGGAACTGACGGCGGACCAGGTGGACGTGGTGGAGGCGCACGGGACCGGGACGCGGCTCGGCGACCCCATCGAGGCGCAGGCACTGCTGGCGACCTACGGCCAGGGGCGGGCCGAGGACCGGCCGCTGTGGCTCGGTTCGATCAAGTCCAACATCGGCCACGCGCAGGCGGCCGCCGGGGTGTCCGGCATCATCAAGATGGTCGGCGCCCTGCGGCACCAGGTGCTGCCGAAGACGCTGCACGTGGACGAGCCGAGCGGGAACGTCGACTGGACGGCGGGCACGGCCCGGCTGCTGACCGAGCCGCGGCCCTGGCCGGAGAACGGTGGCGCGCGCAGGGCGGGGATCTCTTCGTTCGGGCTCAGCGGCACCAACGCGCACGTGATCATCGAAGCGGCTCCGCCGGTGGAGAAACCGCCGACGCCGGAGCCGGCGGCCAAGGCCTCGGTGGTGCCGGTGGTGCTCTCCGGCAAGACAGCCGAGGCGGTACGGGCGCAGGCGCAACAGCTGCTGTCCGAAGTGGACGGCGAGATGGGCTTGCCGGATCTGGGTTTCTCGCTCGCGACCACGAGGACGGCGTTCGAGCACCGGGCCGTCGTCGTGGCGGATGACCGAGACCGGCTGGTGCGCGGGTTGACCGCGCTCGCGGCCGATGAGACCACGACGGGCCTCGTGCGGGGCACGGCGAACGCCGATGGGCAGACGGCCTTCCTGTTTTCGGGTCAGGGTGCGCAGCGGCTGGGCATGGGCCGTGAGTTGTATGAGACCTATCCGGCTTTCGCTGCGGCTTTCGATGCGGTGTGTGCCGAACTCGACCCCAAATTGCGTGAGGTCATCTGGGGCGACGACTCGGATCTGGTGAACCAGACGGAGTGGGTTCAGCCGGGCCTGTTCGCTGTCGAGGTGGCGCTGTTCCGCCTGGTCGAGTCCTGGGGCATCCGTCCCGACTTTGTTGCAGGCCATTCGATTGGTGAGGTGGCCGCGGCTCATGTTGCTGGTGTGCTGTCGTTGCCGGATGCGGCGAAGTTGATCACCGCCCGGGGCCGGTTGATGCAGGCGTTGCCGACCGGCGGCGCGATGGTGGCGGTGCAGGCTTCGGAACAAGAGGTGCTGCCTCTGCTGTCCGATCAGGTGGCGATCGCGGCGATCAACGGTCCGGAGGCTGTGGTTCTTTCGGGCGAGGAAGCTGCTGTTCTCGCGGTGGCGAACCAGCTGAGCGGCAAGTCCACGCGGCTGAAGGTCTCTCATGCGTTCCATTCGCCGTTGATGGAGCCGATGCTGGCCGAGTTCGCTGTTGTGGTGGAGCAGTTGTCACTTCGTGAAGCAGTGCTCCCGTTTGTGAGCAGTGCTCTCGAACCCGACGTGACCAGCCCGGACTACTGGGTGCGGCATGTTCGCGAGCCGGTTCGGTTCGCTGATGCGGTGCGCCTGCTGGAAGAGCGCGGTGTGACCACGTTCGTGGAGGTGGGGCCGGATGCGGTGCTCAGCAGCCTCGGCGGCTTCACCCCGCTCCAGCGCAGGAACAAGTCCGAGGAACTCGAACTCGTCACCGCCGTCGCGAACATCCACACCCGCGGTGTCGTCGTCGACTGGCACGCCTACTACGACGGTCGCGGCGCTCGCCGGATCGACCTGCCCACCTACCCGTTCCAACGGCGCTGGTACTGGTGGGAACTCGGCGCCACGAGCGTGAGCGCGCCGGATTCCGAGTTCTGGGCGGCGGTGGACCGCGAGGAGTTCACCGGCTTGGCCGACGAACTCAAGGTCGACGCCGCCGCGCTCGGTGAGGTCCTGCCCGCGATGTCGGCGTGGCGGACCCGGTTCACCGACGAGTCCACAGTGGATTCCTGGCGCTACCGGGTGAGCTGGCGGCCGGTCGGGGCCGATGGCGGAGGGGCGCTCGCGGGGACGTGGCTGGTCGCCACCCCAGCCGCCCCAACGGCCCCGGACGACCGGATCCAGGCGATCATCGACGGCCTCGAAGCACGCGGTGCGACCGTGCGCTCCATCGAGGTGGCCGACGCGGACCGGGCGGAACTGGCGAACCGGCTGCGCTCGGAGCAACCGTCCGTGGTGCTGTCCCTGCTCGCCCTCGACGATCGGGCCCACCCCGGCCACGCCCCGTTGACCCGTGGTGGCGCGGACACCGTCACCCTCGTGCAGGCACTTGGTGACGCCGGGCTGACCGCTCCGCTGTGGTGCTGCACGTCATCCGCGGTCGCGGTGGACCCGGCCGAGGAGGTCACCGGTGCGGCGCAGGCGATGGTCTGGGGCCTCGGCATCGGGCTGGCGCTGGAGCAGCCGGACACGTGGGGCGGGCTCGTCGACCTCCCCACCACCCTCGACGAACCAGCGCTGGACCACCTCGTCACCGCGGTGTCCGGCGTCGGCGAAGACCAGTTGGCGGTGCGGGCGGGCGGACTCTTCGCCCGCCGCATGGTGCGCGCGCCGCTGGGTGCGACGCCCGCCGCGCGCACCTGGCGGCCGAGTGGATCCGTGCTGGTCACCGGGGGTACCGGCGGGCTCGGCGCGCGGGTGGCGCGCTGGCTCGCCGAAAACGGTGCCGAGCACCTGCTGCTGGTCAGCAGGCGCGGGGTGGCCGCGGACGGTGCCGCCGAGTTGGCTGCTGAGCTGGCCGCGCTCGGTGCCAAGGTGTCCATCGAGGCGTGCGACGTCGCCGACCGCGCGGAGTTGCGCAAGGTGCTGGACACGGTCCCGGAGGACCAGCCGCTGACCGCGGTGGTCCACACGGCGGGGATTTCGCAGCGCGCGGCCCCGCTGGGCGACCTCACCCTCGCCGAGGTCGCGGCCATCGGTGAGGCGAAGGTGACCGGCGCGGCGAATCTGGACGACCTGCTCGGTGACCGGCAACTGGACGCGTTTGTGCTGTTCTCCTCAGGTGCCGCGATCTGGGGCGGGGCGGGGCAGGCGGCCTACGCCGGAGCGAACGCCTACCTGGACGCGCTCGCCCACCGCCGCCGCGCCGCCGGCCGGACCGCGACCTCGATCGCCTGGGGTTCCTGGGAAGGCGGCATGGTCGACGCGGAGGTCAGCGCCCAGTCCCGCCGGATCGGGGCGCCGCCGATGGCACCCCGGCTGGCGATCACCGCGCTGGGCCGGGCACTCGACCACGACGAAAGCCATCTTGTCGTCGCGGATCTCGACTGGCCGCGGTTCGTGCCGACCTACACGCTGGCCAGGCCGCGTCCGCTGCTGGACGAGCTGGCGGAGGTGCGGGAGGTTCTCGACGGCAGCCAGGCAGCCAACTCGGTGACGACGACCGGGCTGATCGAGGAACTGGCCGGGAAAACCGAGGCGGAACAGCACCGGACCCTGCTCGACCTGGTGCGCACGCAGGTGGCGGAGCTGCTCGGCTACGACGACGCGAACGCGGTCGAACCGGGAAAGCCCTTCCAGGACCTGGGTTTCGACTCGGTGGCCGCGGTCGACCTGCGCACCAGGCTGGGCAACGCGACCGGGAAGACGCTGCCCGCCACCGTTGTCTTCGACTACGCGAATCCCAAGGCGCTCGCCGAGTACCTGCGCGCGGAGCTGTGCCAGGACGGCGGCCGGGATCCGCTCGCCGAACTGGACCGGCTGGAGGCCCTGCTGACCGGGCTGCCGCCGGAGGACATCGAGCAGCACCGGCTGACCGGACGGCTCCAGGCGCTGATCGGGCGGCTGGACGAGCGGGCCGGGGTGGCGAAGGCCGAAGACCAGCTGGACACCGCGTCCGCCGACGACATCTTCGCGCTGATCGACAACGAACTTGGTCTCGGCTGAACCGCCCTCCGACCGGACAGGATCTGACGAAATGACTGACCAGGACCGGAAGCTCGTCGAGGCGCTGCGGGCCTCGCTCAAGGAGACCGAGCGGCTGCGCAAGCAGAACCGCGAACTGGTGGCCGCGGCGCGGGAGCCGATCGCGATCGTGTCGATGGCGTGCCGGTATCCGGGTGGGGTGCGGTCGCCGGAGGACCTGTGGGAACTGGTCGTTCAGGGCCGGGACGCGATCGGTGAGTTCCCGGCGGATCGTGGCTGGGATGTCGAGCGCCTTTTCGATCCGGATTCGGTGCGGCCGAACACCAGCTATGTCCGGCACGGCGGATTTCTCCACGACGCCGCCGATTTCGACCCGGACGTTTTCGGGATCAGCCCGCGCGAGGCGCTGGTCATGGATCCGCAGCAGCGGTTGTTGCTGGAGGCGTCGTGGGAGTTGTTCGAGCGGGCGGGTATTGATCCCGGGTCGTTGAAGGGCAGTGCGACCGGGGTGTTCACCGGCGTGATGTACCACGACTACGCCGCCAACGCGAACACCGGCGCCATCGCCTCCGGTCGACTGTCCTATGTATACGGACTTGAAGGTCCGTCGGTGACCTTGGATACGGCGTGTTCTTCGTCGTTGGTGGGTTTGCATTTGGCGGTGCGGGCGTTGCGGTCGGGGGAGTGTTCGCTGGCGTTGGCTGGTGGGGTGACGGTGATGGCGACTCCGGAGACTTTTGTGGAGTTCAGTCGTCAGCGTGGTTTGTCGGGGGATGGTCGTTGTCGTTCGTTCGGTGTGGGTGCGGATGGTACCGGCTGGGGTGAGGGTGTTGGTTTGTTGTTGGTGGAGCGGTTGTCTGATGCGCGGCGGCTGGGGCATCCGGTGTTGGCGGTGGTGGCTGGTTCGGCGGTGAATCAGGATGGTGCGTCGAATGGTTTGACGGCGCCGAATGGTCCGTCGCAGGTGCGGGTGATCCGGCAGGCGCTGGGTTCGGCTGGTTTGTCTTCGTCCGATGTGGACGTTGTGGAGGCGCACGGCACCGGTACTTCGCTGGGTGATCCGATTGAGGCGCAGGCGTTGCTGACCGCGTATGGCCAGGAGCGGGATGAGCCGTTGTGGCTGGGGTCGATCAAGTCGAACATGGGGCATACGCAGGCGGCTGCTGGTGTTGCGGGGATCATCAAGATGGTGCAGGCGATGCGCCACGGAGTGCTGCCGAAAACCCTGCACGCGGACGAACCCACGAAGCAGGTGGACTGGACCTCGGGCTCGGTGCGATTGCTGACCGAGACACGGGCCTGGCCGGATCGGGTGCGCCGGGCGGGGGTGTCCTCGTTCGGGATCAGCGGTACCAACGCCCACGTCATCCTGGAACAGGCTCCGGCCGACGAAACTCCGGCGGAGGAAGGTGGCGAACTTCCCGCGCTGCCGTTGCCGCTGTCCGGTAGGACTCCGGAAGCCTTGCGCAGCCAGGCGCTCCGGTTGCGGGAACACCTCGTCGAGCAAGGCGGACTGCGCCTGGCGGACGTGTGCTTCTCGGCGGCGGCGCGGGCGCGGCTGACCCATCGCGCGGTGGTCGTCGGCGAGACACGAGACGATCTGCTGCGCGGCCTCGCGGCACTGGCCGACGGTGAGCCCACCGCCGGAGTGGTCCAAGGCGTCACCCGGACGAGCGGCAAGGTCGCTTTCCTGTTCTCTGGTCAGGGTGCGCAGCGTTTGGGCATGGGCCGTGAGTTGTACGAGGTTTTCCCGGTTTTCGCCGCTGCTTTTGATGCGGTGTGTGCCGAACTCGATCCCTCGCTGCGCGACGTGATCTGGGGTGACGATCCCGAGTTGGTGAACCAGACGGAATGGGTTCAGCCCGGTCTCTTCGCTGTTGAGGTGGCGCTGTTCCGCCTGGTCGAGTCGTGGGGTGTGAAGCCAGATTTTGTGGCGGGCCATTCGATTGGTGAGGTGGCCGCGGCTCATGTTGCTGGTGTGCTGTCGTTGGCGGATGCGGCGAAGTTGATCACCGCCCGGGGTCGGTTGATGCAGCGGCTGCCTGCGGGTGGCGCGATGGTGGCGGTGCAGGCTTCGGAACAGCAGGTGCTGCCTCTGCTCACCGACCAAGTCTCGATCGCTGCGATCAACGGCCCGGAGGCCGTGGTTCTTTCCGGCGAGGAAGCCGCCGTGCTTGAGGTAGCGAGCCAGTTGGGCGGTAAGTCCACGCGGCTCAAGGTTTCTCATGCGTTCCATTCGCCGTTGATGGAGCCGATGCTGGCAGAGTTCGCGGCAGTTGTAGAGCAGTTGTCACTATCTGAAGCAGCGCTTCCGTTTGTGAGCAGTGCTCTCGTTTCGGAGCAGGGGTACTGGGTGCGGCACGTGCGCGAGCCGGTCCGGTTCGCTGACGCGGTGCGTGAGTTGGAGAGCCGGGGCGTGACGACCTTCGTCGAGGTGGGACCGGCCGCGGTGCTCAGCGCGACCAACCCCGAATTCGTGCCGCTCCAACGCCGCAACAAGCCCGAGACCTCGACGCTGTTCGCCGGTGTCGGGCAGCTCCACGTCCACGGCATCCACCTCGACTGGCCCGAACTGCTCGAACCGGCCAAGCCCCGGCGCACCGACCTGCCGACCTACGCCTTCCAGCACCGCCGCTACTGGCTGAACACCCAGGACTACTGGCGCGAGGCCTGGGCGGGCTCGGCCGCCGGGCTCGGTGACGTGGTCTCCGCCGGGCTGGACGAAACCGGTCACCCGATGCTCGGCGCGGCGGTTCCCGCGCCGGATTCCGAACGCGTCGTTTTCACCGGACGGCTTTCCCCCGCCCTCCAGCCGTGGCTCGCCGATCACCGGGTGCGAGACACCGTTCTGTTCCCCGGCACGGGATTCGTCGAGCTGGTGGCCGCGGCCGGCGAGCGGCTCGGCTGCTACCTCCTGGCCGAGTTGACCATCCAGGCGCCGCTGTCCTTGCCGGACGACGGTTCGGTCGCGGTGCAGGTGGTGGTCGAGGCTCCCGGTGAGTCCGGCGATCGCCCCGCCCAGGTCTACACGCGCGCCGATGACGGTTCCTGGACCTGCCACGCGACCGGCATCCTCAACTCCGGCGCGCCCGCCTTCGAACCGTTCACCTGGCCGCCGCCGGGTGCGGAACCCCTGCCGTTGGACGGTCTCTACGACGGCCTCGCCGAAGCAGGACTGCGTTACGGGCCGGTGTTCCAGGGCCTGCGCAGCGCTTGGCGGCACGGTGACGACCTCTACGCGGAGGTGGCCCTGCCCGAGGGCACGACCGCGGACCGGTTCGGGCTGCACCCGGCGTTGCTCGACGCGGGCCTGCACGCGCTCGGCCTGCGGGACGAGGACACCGCGCGCCTGCCCTTCGCCTGGTCGGGCGTGTCGATCCGGGCGACGGGTGCCACCTCGGTCCGCATGCGCTTGCGGCCGACCGGGGACAACGCCGTGGCCCTGCACCTCACCGACGAGGACGGCACACCGGTGGCCTCGGTGGAATCCCTGGTGCTGAGGGAACTTCCAGCCGACCAGGCGCCAAGGGTGGACGACGCACTGTTCCAAGTGGACTGGGTGCCGGTCACGGCCGGTGCTGGCGCCGGGACCGGGGCATCGGTGCTGGACACCATTCCCGGCACCGACCCCGCCGCCGTCCGAGCCGCGGTGAACCGCGCACTGGAGGTCCTGCGCCTCTCCCTCGACGACGAGCACTTCACCGACTCGAAGCTGGTGATCCGGACCAAGGGCGCGGTGGCGCTGCCGGGCGAGGGGGTGACCGATCTCGCCGGTGCCGCGGTGTGGGGGCTGGTGCGGTCGGCGCAGGCGGAGCACCCCGGCCGGTTCGTGCTGGCCGATGTGGACGATTCGGTGCCGGTCTCGGAGATCGTGGCCACCGGCGAACCGCAGGTCGTGGTGCGTGACGGTGAGCTGTACGCGGCCCGGCTGACCAGGGCGACGGCGTCCGGCGGCGGTACCCGGTGGACGGGACAGACGCTGGTCAGCGGGGCGACCGGCGCGCTCGGCCGGAAGGTGGCCCGGCACCTGGTGACCGAGTACGGCGTGCGGCAGCTGCTGCTGACCAGCAGGCGGGGCGAGGCGGACGACCTGGTCGCCGAGCTGACCGAGCTGGGTGCCGAGGTCGAGCTGGTGGCCTGTGACATGGCGAAGCAGGGGGCGGTGGACGCACTGGTCTCCGGGCGGAACCTGGCCGCGGTCGTGCACGTGGCCGGGGTGCTCGACGACGGGACGATCTCGTCGCTGACCCCTGAGCGCGTGGCCGCGGTGCTGCGGCCCAAAGTGGACGCCGCCTGGAACCTGCACCGGGCGACGGCGGGTCACGACCTGTCCGCGTTTGTCCTGTTCTCCTCGGCCGCCGGTGTGGTCGGCAACGCCGGGCAGGGCAGCTACGCCGCGGCCAATGCCTACCTCGACGCACTGGCCACGCACCGGCGGGCGAACGGCTTCCCGGCGCAGGCACTGGCCTGGGGCCTGTGGGCGGACGACGGCATGGCGGACGGGCTCGACGAGACCGACCGGCGGCGGATGGACCGCTCGGGTGTGCAAGCCCTGTCCGCGGCACAGGGGCTCGCGTTGTTCGACGCCGCGAGCCGGGTCGACGCACCCGTGGTGGTGCCGATGCGCCTGAAGGTCCGCTCGCTCGACAGCAGCGCGCCGCCCCTGTTCCGGGCGCTGGCCCCGAAGTCTCCGCGAACGTCGTCGGCCGCGGGCAAAAAGTCCGTCCGGCAGCGGCTGGACGGACTGGACGAAGACGGACGGCAACAGGTGCTGCTGGCCCTGGTCCGCGAGCAGGCCGCGTTGGTGCTGGGGCACGACGGTCCCGACGCGGTCGAGCCGGAGCGTGACTTCCTGGAGGCGGGCTTCGATTCACTGAGTGCCACGGAGTTGCGCAACGCGCTGAACACGGTGACCGGGCTGTCGCTGCCACCGATGGTCGTCTTCGACAACAAGAACCCGGCCGGACTCGCCGAAGTGCTGCTCGCGGAGCTCGGCGGCACCAGCACGAGTCCCGTGGCGAGTGACACGGTCAGCGAGTTGTTCCGCGGTGCCGTGCTGGCCGGGCGCTCCCAGGACGGGTTCGGCCTGCTGCGCGCGGTCGCCGAACTGCGGCCGAAGTTCACCTCGCTACCGGAACGGCCGCTGGAGCCGGTGCGGCTGGCGGACGGTCCCGGCCGCCCGAAGCTGATCTGCCTGAGCACGCCGATGGCCACCGGCGGGGTGCACCAGCACGCCCGGCTCGCCGGGCGGTTCCGCGGTGTGCGGCCGGTGACCTCCCTGCCGATCCCCGGCTTCGCCACCGGCGAGAGCCTGCCGGGTTCGCTGACCGCGCTCGTCGACGCGCTGGCCGACGGGGTGCGGCGAGCCGCCGGTGAGGACCCGTTCGTGCTGTTCGGTTACTCCTCCGGTGGTTTGCTGGCGCACGCCACGGCGGCTCGGCTGGCCGATAGCTCGGCGTTGTCCGGCCTCGCGCTGGTGGACAGCTACCGCGTCACCGCCGGGGGCACCAGCGAACGCGTTTTCGCGCAGCTGTCCACGGCACTGGTCGAGCAGGACACCGCGTTCGGCCTCTTCGACGGCGCGAGCCTGTCCGCGATGAACCACTACTTCGACCTGCTGCCCCAGATCGCGCTGGAGCCGGCCGGGGTGCCGACGCTCTTTGTCGGCGCGGACCGTTCGTTCATCGACGGGGACGGGGACGGGGACGGGACGCAGGACTGGCGCGCCCTGCCGTGGGATCCCGCGTTCACCCACGAACTGGTACCCGCCACGCATTTCACGATCGTCGAAGACGACGTCGAACCGACCGCGCGAACGGTGGAGCACTGGCTCCGTTCGCTGGAACTGGATTGAGGGTGAGGACGATGCCGACGGCACCGACCGCCAAGGGCACGGTTTCCTTCGGAGAGCACAAAACCTGGTACCGGGTCACCGGCGACCTCGAAGCGGCCCGTACCGCGCTGGTCGTCGTGCACGGCGGTCCCGGCAGCACGCACGACTACCTGCTGAACCTGGCCGGGCTGGCCGATTCCGGCGTGGCGGTGGTGCACTACGACCAGCTCGGCAACGGGGGCTCCACCCACCTGCCGGACCGGGGCGCCGACTTCTGGACTCCCGAGCTGTTCCTCGATGAACTGGACAACCTGTTGCGGCAGCTGGGCATCGAGCAGAACTACGTGCTGTTCGGGCATTCCTGGGGCGGGCTGCTGGTCGCCGCGCACGCCGCGAAGCAGCCGGCCGGGTTGCGCGGGCTGGTGATCGCGAACGCGCCCGCGTCCTATCCGTTGTGGCTGCGGGAAATGGAGGTGCTGCGCGCGCAGCTGCCGCCAGGGGTGGACGACACCCTGCGGCGCCACGAAGCCGCCGGCACGACGAACGACGACGAGTACCACGAGGCCATGCGGCCGTTCTACGAGAAGCACGTCTGCCGCCTCAACCCGTGGCCGCGGGACTACCAGGCTTCGTTCTACGAGATCTACAATGACCCCACGGTCTACTTCACGATGAACGGGCCGAGCGAGTTCCACGTGAACGGCACGCTGAAGGACTGGGGAGTCGAAGCCGGGCTCAGCGACATCGACGTGCCCGCACTGGTCATCTCGGGACGGCACGACGAAGCGACCCCGGAGACCGTCCGGCCCTACGCGGAGCGGATCCCGGACGCCCGGTGGGAACTGTTCGAGGACTCGTCGCACCTGCCGCACCTGGAGGAACCGGAGAGGTTCCGCGAGGTCATGACCGACTACCTGAACCGAGCACTGTCAGTACTGTCAACGTCGAGCATCGGAGCCACCCCATGACCGCGCTGGTGTGGGAATACCTGCAGGAATACGAGAACGAGCGCGAAGAGGTGCTCGACGCCGTGGAGACCGTCTTCCGGTCCGGGCGGCTGATCCTCGGCAAGAGCGTCAAGGGATTCGAGGAGGAATACGCCGCGTACCACGGAGTTCCGCACTGCGTCGGGCTCGACAACGGGACCAACGCGGTCAAGCTCGGCCTGCAGGCGCTCGAGGTCGGTCCCGGCGACGAGGTGATCACGGTGGCCAACACCGCGGTGCCCACCGTGACGGCGATCGAGGGCGCCGGCGCCACCCCGGTTTTTGTCGACATCCGCCCGGACACCTACCTGATGGACACCGACCAGGTGGCCGCGGCGATCACCAGCCGTACCAAGGCGATTCTCCCGGTCCACCTGTACGGGCAGTGCGTGGACATGACCCCGCTGACCGAACTGGCGCGGCGGCACGGGCTGGTGATCCTGGAGGACTGCGCGCAGGCGCACGGCGCCCGGCAGCACGGCCGGATGGCGGGCACCTTCGGCGGGGTCGGGGCCTTTTCCTTCTACCCCACGAAGATCCTCGGCACCTACGGGGACGCCGGCGGCGCTATCACCAGTGACGACACGGTCGCCGACAACCTGCGGCACCTGCGTTACTACGGGATGAAGGACCGCTACTACGTGGTCCGCAACCCCGGGCACAACAGCAGGCTCGACGAACTGCACGCCGAGATCCTGCGGCGCAAGCTGAAGCGGCTGGACGGTTACCTGGAGGCCCGGCGCGCGCTCGCGCTGCGGTACGACGAAGCCCTGCGGGACACCGAACTCGTGTTGCCTGCCGTCGCGCCCGGCAACCTCCACTCGTACTACCTCTACGTGGTCCGCCACCCGAAGCGGGACGAGATCATCGAGGCGCTCAAGGGGTACGACATCGCGCTCAACATCAGCTACCCGTGGCCGATCCACACGATGACCGGATTCGCCCACCTCGGCTACCGCGAAGGGGCGCTGCCGGTCACCGAGCGGCTGGCGGGGGAGATCTTCTCACTGCCGATGTACCCGGCGCTGAGCCACGACGTGCAGGACAAGGTGATCAGCGCGCTGCGTGAAGTGCTGGCCACCCGCTGACCCCAGAGCCGGGCCGGTCGCGACGATAGGGGAGGCTAGGGGTGGCCGAGGAGGTCGTGGCGGTCCGAGGGTGGACACCATGAGCACCGAAATGCGGAACGCCTTCGTATTCCCCGGAATGGGGCCGACCTCCTTTTCGGACGTGGCGAAGTTCATGGTGGTGAACCCGTTCGCCCGCGAACTCGTCGCCGAGGCCGACGACGTGCTGGGGTACTCACTCGTCGACCGGTACCGCGAAGAAGAGGGTGACTACAGCGAAGCGGCGCAGGTCGCCTTCATGGTGAACTGCGTCGCGCTGGCGCGGTGGGCGGAGCACACGTTCGACGTCCGGCCGGACGTGTGCGCCGGCCCGAGCTTCGGCGGAAAGGCGGCGGCGGTCCATTCGGGCGCGCTGCCCTTCGCCGACGCGGTGTGGCTGACCGCCGAGTTCGCGCGGTGCCTGACCGAGTACTTCGCGGTCGAGCACACCGACGTGGTGACCCTGTCCTTCGCCAGGACCGCCCCGGAAGCGCTGGCCGGGATCACCGGTGAACTCACCGAACTCGGCGTGTGGCACGAGATTTCCTGCCGGGTCGACGAGGACTTCGCCATGCTGACCCTGAGCGAGACCAGGATCGACTGGCTGCGTGAGCGGTTGCGCGCGGCTGGCGGCCTGCCGCTGTACACGATGCGCCCGCCCATGCACTGCGAAGCCTTCGAGGGCCTGGCGGACAAGGTGGACATCGAGGTGCTGGGCAAGCTGGAGTTCGCCGATCCGGTGATCCCGGTGATCGACGACCACGACGGGACCGTGCACCAGAGCGCGGACGGCGTGCGGGCCATGCTGCTGGACGGTTGCGTGCGCCAGGTCGACTGGCCGGTCGCGGTGGCCGCGATGCGGCGGGCGGGAGTGGGAAAGGTGCTGGTGTGCGGCCAGGACGCGCTGTTCGGCCGGGTCCGCGCCACCACCGGGAACTTCGAGGTGGTGGCCGTCGATCCCCGGCTGGCGATGCGCCCGAAGCGACGGTCCTGACCGGCGCGCCCTCGCCGGGACGGCGAGGGCGCGCCGGGTGGTTCAGACGGTGGCGGTCAGCTTGCCCAGCACACCCCACAGCGCGTCGGGATTGGCGAAGTTCTCCATGGTCAGCGCGTCGTCGACGAACCGCACGTCGTACAGGTTCTCCAGCCGGGCCAGCAGTTCGACCGTGCCGAGCGAGTCGAGGCCGAGGTCGCGCAGGTTCGTGGCGCCGGTCAACTGCTCCTCCGCGGAAAGAAACGGGAGATATTCGCGCAGCAGGTCCTCAAACTTATCGTCCCACATAGCCCTTCCATTCTTTCAATTCGAGATTCGGCAACTGTGGAATAATGTATGGCCCGGCTGAACCAGGGTACAACTGTTGTACACCCCTATTTCAGGCATGGGCACCCCGCTCGGATCCGGATTCGTGATGCCTGGAGCAGAAATGAACGACAGCAATCGGCACGCCCTGCACACCCGATTTCTCCGCGGGCTCGAATTGTCCCCGGACCGTCCGGCGATCCGGCTCGGGGAAAAGACCGTCACCTACGCCGAGGCACACGAACTGGCCCTGTGCTGGGCGGGCTCGCTGCTGGCCGCCGACCGGCCGCCCCGGGTGCTCGGCGTGCTGGCGGGCAAGAGCGTGGAGGCCTATGTCGGCGTCCTGGCCGGACTGTACGCCGGTGCCACGGTAGTCCCGTTGCACCCGGATTTCCCCGTCTCGCGCACCCGGCACATGCTCGACCGGGCGGCGGTGACCGCGCTGCTCGCCGACGAGCGCGGTTGCGCGGTGCTGCCGGACATCTTCGACGGCGAGCCGGGACTCCCGGTGCTGGCCCCGTCCGCCACGCCCGGTCCGCGGTCGATCATCGCCGATCCGGCGCACGCGCTGGCCGTCCCGCGTGAAGTGGCCGCCACGGACAACGCGTACATGCTGTTCACCTCCGGCTCCACCGGCAGGCCGAAGGGCGTGCCGATCACCCACGGCAGCACCGCGCACTACTTCGGGCTGCTGGACGAGCGGTACGACTTCGGCCCCCGCGACGTCTTCTCCCAGACCTTCGACCTTAACTTCGACTGCGCGATGTTCGACCTGTTCTGCGCCTGGGGCGCGGGCGCCGCCATCTGCCAGGTCCCCGCGCAGGCGTACCGGGACCTGCCCGGCTTCCTGGTCGAACGCGCGGTGTCGGTGTGGTTCTCCACGCCGAGCGCCATCTCCCTCATCCGCCGGATGGGCGGACTCGTTCCCGGCGCGATGCCGGGTCTGCGCTGGAGCTTCTTCGCCGGTGAGGCGCTGCGCTGCTCGGACGCCGAGCAGTGGCAGGCCGCGGCGCCGCGGTCGGTGGTGGAGAACCTGTACGGCCCGACGGAGCTGACCGTCACCGTCTCCGGGCACCGCTGGGATCCGGAGCGGTCACCGGCCAGGGGCATCAACGGGTTCGCGCCGATCGGCCGGATCCACGCGGGACACGAGTACCTGCTGCTCACCGAGGACGACGGGACGTCCGAAGTCGAGGGCGAGCTGTGCATCACCGGCCCGCAGCTGACCGCGGGCTATCTCGATCCCGCGGACAACGCCGGCCGGTTCCTCGACCGCGACGGCCGCACCTGGTACCGCACCGGCGACCGGGTCCGGCAACTGGACGACGGCGAACTGGTCTATCTCGGCAGGCTGGATTCGCAGGTCCAGATCCAGGGCTGGCGGGTGGAACTGGCCGAGGTCGAGCACGCGCTGCGGGGCTGCCCCGGGGTGGACGAGGCGGTCGCGGTGACCAGGCAGGTGGACGGGAACACCGAGCTCGCCGTCTTCTACACCGGCGAGTTCACCGCCCCGGCCGAGTTCGCGCGTCGGCTGCGGCAGGTGCTGCCACAGGGCATGCTGCCGCGGCGCTACGAGCAGGTGGCCGAGCTGCCGCTGAACGCCAACCGCAAGATCGACCGGCCCGCGCTGGCCGCCCGCGCGAACGCGCCAATGGTGGCTCACCAGCACAGTGCCTAGGGGAGTTCACCGTCGTTTTAGGGGTCGACGCCGATGGCAACCCCGCGACGCCGATGGCTTTAATGCCGGTGGAGGAAGGACTGCCGATGCGACTGAACATTCTCGGGCCGTTCGAAGTCAGCCGGGACGGGACCACGGGCATTCCCTCGGCGCCCAAACTGCGGCGGGTGCTGGCGCTGCTCGCGGTGCAGGCGAACACCGTGGTGCGGAACCAGCAGCTGATGGACGAACTGTGGGACGGTGAACCCCCGCGCAGCGCCAGCACCAGCCTGCAGACCTACATCTACCGCCTGCGACGGCACTACCGCCTCAGCGAGTTCGCCGGCGACGAGTCGGAGGCGGCCCTGTGCACCTCGGGCAACGGCTACCGGCTGCTGCTCCCGCCCGGCGCGCTGGACGCGAACCGGTTCACCACCCTGGTCGAACGGGGCCGGAGCGAGCTGAAGGCGGACAAGCCGGAGGCCGCGCTCAAGTCGCTGCGAACGGCACTGCGGCTCTGGCGCGGTCCGTTGTTCAGCGACATCGAGATCGGCCCGGTCACGCACGCGGCCACGGTGTGGCTGGAGGAAATGCGCAAAAGCGTGCTGGAGCAGCGGTTCGACCTCGAAATCGAACTGGGCAGGCACGGTGAGGTGATCGAGGAACTGACCGGACTGGTGGCCGAGGAGCCGACGCACGAGGGGTTCCAGGCCAAGCTGATGCTGGCCCTGCACCGCTCCGGACGGCGTCCCGAAGCCCTCCGCGTCTACCAGCACGTCCGGCAGTCGCTCGGCGACGAACTGGGGCTCGAACCGTCGGCCGAACTGCAGCGCCTGCACCACGCCGTGCTGAACGCCGCCGAAGAACCCGAACCCGTGCCGCGGCGGACCGTCGCCCGGCTGCCGGTCCGTGAACGCGTGCCGGACCAGCTTTCCCTCGACGTGCCGGGACTGCGGGACCGTGAACCGCAACTCGCCGTGGCACAACGGGCGCTGAGCAGGCAGGACGGCGATCAGGCACCCGCGGTGGTGGCCGTGGTCGGGAGCCCGGGCAACGGGAAGTCGGCCTTCGCCGTGCACCTGGCGCACCGGGTGCGCGAGGCGTATCCGGACGGGCGGTTCCACGTCCAGTTGCACGGTGCCGACGGCACGGTGGCCTCACCGCACGACGTGCTCGCGCGGCTCCTCGGTGACCTCGGCGTGCCGTCACAGCGCATTCCCGAGTCCACAGTGGAGCGAAGTGCGCTGTTCCGCGAGTGGACCGCCGATCTCCAGGTGCTGCTGGTGCTCGACGACGTGGTCGCGATGGACCAGGTGCGGGCCCTGCTGCCCAGCTCGCCGGGCAGCGCGGTGGTGATGGCCTGCCGTCGCAGGCTGGCCGATCCGTTCGTGACAGCGACCGTCACGCTGCCCCCGCTGACCGAAGCCGGAGCGCTCGGGGTGCTCGAGGACAGCCTCGGCGCGCGTACCGGCGACCGGCTCGCCGTGCACGAACTGGCCGCATACTGCCACGGTGTGCCCCTGTTGCTGCGCACGGCCGCGAGCCTGATGGAACTCCGGCCGCACTGGCCGGTGGAGTGGTTGCTGCGCGACAGCGGCAGGCGGCTGCTGCACGGGCGATCGGTCGGCCAGGCCAGCCTGCACAACAGTGTGTGGCGCAGCCACGAGTTGCTTTCCGGCGCGGCCCGGCGTGTGTTCGGGGTGCTGGCGACGGCCGAGGGCCCTGCCTCCATTCCGGACGTGGCCGGGAGGCTCGGCACCAGCGAGGAAATCGCCGAGACCCTGCTGGAGGAACTGGTGGAGTTCCAGCTGGCCGAGCCCGAATGCTTCGCCACCGACTTCGCGGATCTCCGGTACCGGCTCCACCCGCCGCTGTCCGAAGTGGCCAAATCGATCGCGGGGCCGGTCGAGCCGCCACGCCTGGTCGCCGCCGGTGGATAAGTACCACCGGAAGTGACGCCACCACGGCGTCACTTCCGGTGGCCGCGCTCAGCGCTCGTCGGCGAAGGCCGGTCGTCCGGCGGCCAGCTCGCCCAGTTCGTGGGCGACCCGATGCTGGGGGACGGCCGCTTCCATCTCCGCGCGCATCTTCGCGGCCGCGGCCTTGAAGCTCGGGTCGGTCAGCATGGTGGTGATGGTCTTGCGAATGCCGGCGACGTCCTCCTGCTCGGCGCGGCTGGCCAGCGAAACCCCCGCGCCCGCGTCGGCCAGGCCCTGGCCGTAGTCGAAACTGTTGCCCCACTGGGGAAGCACCAGCACCGGCACGCCCAGCGCGGCGGCGGTCATCCCGGTCGCCGTGCCGCCGTGGTGGATCACCAGGTCGCAGCTTTCCAGGAACAGGTTGAGCGGCAGGTACTCGGCCACCCTGACGTGCTCGGGGAACGGGCCGAGCAGCTTCCGGTTCGCCGGGCTGAGCGTCACCACGATTTCCGCGTCGGACTCGGGAATTCCCTCCAGCGCGTCCATCACCGCGCGGAACGGCCGCGGCCCGGTCATCGCGGTCACGCTGCCGAAGGTCACGCAGACCCTCGGCTTGGTCTTCGGCTCGCGGACCCAGTCCGGGAGCACGCCGGTCCCGTTGTAGGGCAGATACCGGATCTTCACCCCCGGCCGGGCGTCGACGGCCTGCAGAGACGCCGGGACCGGGTCGAGTACCAGGTCCGGCTCGGTGAGGCCGGGCAGGCCGAGTTCCTCGCAGACCGGCGCGAGCAGCTCGCGGCTCTTCTCCTCGAACGGGCCGGTGAGCGGCACCACGCAGGCGTGGTAGTGCACCGCGGGCGCCTTCACCGCGGCACCGAGAAGCCAGCCCAGCAAGGACATGCTGTCCACCAGCACCAGGTCCGGCTGCCAGTCTTCGGCCAGTTCCAGGTACTTCCCGATCAGGCCGGCGGCGTGCGGGACGAACGACTTCGCGCACTCCTCCCACCAGATCCGGCCTTCCTCGGTGGTCCGGCTCGCCATGGCCTCGACCGGGAACAGGTCGGGGGAGAGTGCCACGTCGCTGTCGCCGGACAGGTCCACCGGCTTGCCGATCTCGGCGAAGTTGAGGCCGGCGCTGAGCGTGGCCACCCGGATGTCCGGATCACCGGCGACGAGGACCTCGTGGCCCGCGCTGCGCAGGGCCCAGCAGATCGGCACCATCTCGGTCAGGTGGGTACTCATGAACAGGGGTGTTACCAGTACCTTCATTTTCTCCACTCCAGCCTCGGAATTGGCGCGGTTCCGCTGGTGATTGTGCTCCCGTGTGCTCGCCGCGCACTGAACGAGCGATCGACTTTTCCCGCTGTCGAAGGCATTTTCCGTTTCCCGCCGGGATTTCGCTGCGACCGGGCGGCGAGCGGGCCGGTTCACACTGAGCGGCGTGACGTCGATGATCGGAGGAATGCCATGCGCCGTACGGCCACGGAACTGAGGCCCTATCTACGGTCGGATGACAGAATCGGCCGCAGGTTCCTGGAATCGGCCGCGACGATGCACAGTCCGCAGGCCGGCAGCCTCGACGACGTGCGGGCGTGGCTGGCCGAGCGGGCCGCGCACGACGCGCCTGCCATCCACCGGTTGCCGCTGGCGGAACTGGACGACTGGAACATCTCGCCGGTCACCGGTGATCTCCGGCACGACAGCGGTGCCTTCTTCCGCATCGGCGGGCTGAAGGTGGAGAGCCCGGACACCCCGGTGACCAGCTGGGGCCAGCCGATCATCCACCAGCCGGAGATCGGCATTCTCGGCATCCTGGTCAAGCAGATCGACGGGGTGCTCTGCCTGCTGATGCAGGCGAAGATGGAGCCGGGCAACGTCAACACCGTCCAGCTTTCGCCGACCGTGCAGGCCACCCGCAGCAACTACCGCCGGGTGCACGGCGGTTCGGCGACCAGGCACCTCGACTACTTCGCCGATCTCGCCGGCGGCCGGGTGCTGGTCGACGTGCTGCAGTCCGAGCAGTGCTCGATCTTCTACAAGAAGCGCAACCGGAACATGATCGTCGAGGTGACCGAGGACATCCCGATCGACGACTCCTACCGCTGGCTCACCCTCGGTCAGGTGCGGACGCTGCTGAACGAGAACAACGTGGTCAACATGAACACCCGCAGCGTGCTGTCCAACCTTCCGCTGAACGCGCTGTCCAACGAGAAGGAAGCCCGCGACGACACCTTCTCCGCGGCCATGCTCGCCTCGCTGGCCGACCAGGACTACACGCTGGAAGTGCAGAACTGGTTCAACCACATCAAGGGCAGCGCGGTCTTTGCCGCCGATCCCGTCCCGCTGAAGGAACTCGCCGACTGGAAACGGTCCGAAATGGACGTAAGTCACCGAAGCGGCCGGTTCTTCAGCGTGATCGGGATCTCGGTGGGCTCGGCCGGTCGCGAGGTGGCGAGCTGGCACCAGCCGCTGATCGCCCCGCACGGTCAGGGCGTGGTCGCTTTCCTGGTCAGCCGGGCCCGCGGCAGGCTGGAAGTGCTGGTGCAGGCCAAGATCGAGGCGGGAACGCGGGACGTCGCCGAGCTGAGCCCCACCGTGCAGGGCATTCCGGAGAGCTACGGGGACCTGCCGTCGGCCGCCCGGCCGCGCTTCCTCGACCTGGTGCTCTCCGCCAAGCCGGAGCAGATCCGGTACGACACGGTGCTTTCCGAGGAGGGCGGCCGGTTCTACCACGCCCAGCACCGGTACATGGTGGTCGAGGTCGGTGCCGACGTGCGTGACGAGACTCCGCCGCCGAACTACCACTGGGCCACGATGGGCCAGCTCGCCGAGCTGATCCGGCACAGCGGTTACGTCAACATCGAGGCACGCACGCTGATCGCCGGCATGCACACACTGTGGTGAACCACCGGCCGCGCGAAGAAAGAGGCTGACATGCGCCGACTGACCATCGGGGTACTCGGCTGCGCGGCCATCGCCCGCCGCCACGCGCTCCCCGCCCTGCTCGCCGAGCCGGGCGTGGAGCTGGTGGCGGTGGCCAGCCGCGCTGCGGACAAGGCCGCCGAGTTCGCCGCGGAGTTCGGCACCACGCCGGTCACCGGTTACCAGCGGCTGCTGGACCGGCCGGACGTCGACGCGGTCTACGTCCCGTTGCCGCCGGGCCCGCGCGCGGAATGGATCCACCGGGCGCTGGCCGCGGGAAAGCACGTCCTGGCGGAGAAGCCGCTGACCACCGGTCTCGCCGACGCGGAGAAGCTCGTCGCCCACGCGCGCGAGCGGAGCCTGGTGCTGATGGAGAACTTCGCGTTCGTGCGGCACCGGCAGCTGGAGGTGGTGCGGGAGCTGCTGGCCGACGGGGCGATCGGTGAGCTGCGGCAGTTCACCGGGGAGTTCGGCTTCCCGCCGTTGAGCCCCGGTGACATCCGGTACCAGCGCGAACTCGGTGGCGGCGCGCTGCTCGACGCCGGGGTCTATCCGATCAGGGCGGCGAGCCTGTTCCTCGGGCCGGAGTTGCGGGTGGCCGGTGGCTCACTGGTCACCGATCACGCGCTCGGCGTGGACGTCGGCGGGGCGGCGCTGCTGACCTCGCCGGACGGGGTGCCCGCCCAGCTTTCCTTCGGTTTCGGCCGTGCGTACCGGTGTGCCTGCACCCTGTGGGGCAGTGAGGGCAGGCTGACCCTCTCGCGGGTGTACAGCGCCCCGCCGGGTCTGGCGCCGCCGCTGCTGCTGGAGCGGCAGGGCACCACCGAGGAGCGGGCGCTGCCCGCGGACAACCAGTTCAGGAAGATCTTCCGCGCCTTCGCCGACGCGGTGGCGGCGGGCACGGACACCGGCGCCGAGATCCTGACGCAGGCGGCGCTGGTGGAATCCGTTCGCGCGCGGGCGTGAGCGGAAGCCCGCCCGAGTTCCACGCGGCAGGCGGCAAAGCGGCCCTGATCGCTCCGGTGCGGGAGCGATCAGGGCCTCAGTTGCCCGCGCCCCAGTTCTTGGCCAGCTTCATCACATACCGGCCATAGTCCGATTTGGACAGTTTCAGGCCGAGTTCGTAGCACGCGTCGGCGTCGATGAAACCCATGCGCAGTGCGATTTCCTCGAGGCAGGCGATGTAGACCTGCTGCCGGGTTTCGAGCACGTGCACGAACTGGCTCGCGGAGAGCAGCGCCTCGGGGGTGCCGGTGTCCAGCCAGGTGAAGCCGCGGCCGAGGTCGATCATGGTGGCCTTGCCGTCGGCGAGGTAACGCAGGTTGACGTCGGTGATCTCCAGCTCGCCGCGCGCGGAGGGCTGGATGTTCTTGGCGATGTCGACGACGTTGTTGTCGTAGAAGTACAACCCGGTGATGGCCCGGTCGGACCGCGGGCGCGTCGGCTTCTCCTCGATGGAGATCAGCTTGCCATCGGCGTCCACCTCACCGACGCCGTAGCGCTCCGGGTCGTGCACCTGGTAGCCGAACAGCACGCAGCCGTCCAGCGAGCGCGAGATCTCCCGGAGCATGGGGGAGAACCGGGGCCCGTGGAAGACGTTGTCCCCGAGGATCAGCGCGACCGAGTCGTCGCCGATGTGGTCGGCGCCGAGCACCAGCGATTCGGCGATGCCGTTCGGGTGCGCCTGTGCGGTGTAGGTGATCCGCAGGCCGAGCTGCGAGCCGTCCCCGAGCAGCCGCTCGAACTGCGGCAGGTCGTCCGGATTGGAGATGATCAGGATGTCGGTGATCCCGGCCAGCATCAGGGTGGAGAGCGGGTAGTAGATCGTCGGTTTGTCGTACACCGGGATCAGTTGCTTGCTGATCGCGAGCGAGGTCGGGTGGAGGCGAGTTCCGCTGCCACCGGCGAGCACGATGCCTTTCATTCTTGCAGCACCCATTTCACAATCGGGGAAGCGGAGTCAGACCCGCTCGAGCACGACCACGGGGATCTGGCGCTGGGTCCTGGACTGGTACTCCTCGTAGTCCGGCCAGGCCGCGGTCATCTTGGCCCAGAGCGCGGCCCGCTCGGCGCCGTCGGCGGTGCGCGCCCGCACGGGGAACTTGTCGGCCATCACCTGGACCAGCGCGTCCGGGTCGGCCAGCAGGTTGAAGTACCAGTCGGGGTGCCGGTCAGCGCCACCGCGGGAAGCCACCACGACGTAGGCGCCGTCGTAGTCCTGGTAGACCAGCGCGCGCTTGCGGGCGGCCCCGGTCCGGCGTCCGGTGGTGGTGAGGATCAGCGTGGTGGGGGCGTTTTCCCAGCCCTCGCCGACTTCGCCGTCGGTCTCCTCGTAACGGCGAACGTGCTCGTCCTCGAACAACGTCGTCATTTTGTTCTCCTTCCCGAATTCCCTCCGGACACTATTGCGGCGCACCGGTTTCACGAACGAATATCGAGCCCTAGGGGGCGGTCTTAGGGGGCCCCGCGATCTCCGGGCGGGCCGATGGCCGACCGTCCGGGCCGGACTCACTAGGGGTTGCGGTGAGCCTTTGCCGTGGCGGCGGTTCGTCCGCCCGGTGGTCACGAGTGCGGGCCTTCGCGGTGTCGTCGGTGCACCCGGGCGCACCAGCGCCGGTGAGGGTGACTTCGGCGCACCCCCGGCCGCGGCAACGTCCACCCGGTCGAGAGCAGAAGTGCTCCCCATTTCGGTACAGTTGATCCACGTCACAAGTCGGCTTCGTTCCCGTGTTGCGGCATCCGGGTGAATCGGGTGACCCGCATCGGTGACTTCGCCGAATGGTCGCCAAGCTCTCCCGATTGAGTGAAGGAAGCGCGAGAATCCGCGACGTCATTGCCTGTGGTGAATTCAGGTTCTAAAGTTTGTCGTCGACCGGTTCAGCAAAGGCCAGAAGAAAGGGATTGCCATGGAGGCGGTTCTCGAGCTGCAAGCACTTCAAGCCGTCGACACCGACAATGCGAACCCATCGCCGGACGTCGCTCATTGCTCGCACGTGAGCCTGCTCGTGGGCTGCCACGCCAGCACTCTCAGCCTGCTGACCTGCCACTGAGATTTCCCGCGAAGCCGGGCGTCCGCGTTCGAATCCGATCGCGGGCGTCCGGCCTTTCTGTTGTTCCCGGCCGGTTTTGTGGTGCCGGACGGCACGTCGCGACGCGGCGCCGTCGGCGAGCAGGATCCTGCCCCGGCTCCGGCAAACGAACTAGTGCAGATCGTCTTCGGCAAAGCCGTCGGAAATTGTTTCCTGCCCGCGCCTTCTTCCCGGGAGTAAGGCACGGCATAACGATCCTGAATGGCGCTGGTTGACCGGCTGGACACGGTGCGTGGCGGTGGCGAGTATGAGTGCTTCGTAGGAGCCGCGTGGGAGGTTTGGGTGAACGTGAGCGCGACGCTGCTGGTGCAGGAACTGAAGCTGTTGCGGAAGGGGCGGGGGATTTCCGCGACCCGGCTCGGGCAACGCGTCGGCCCGGCATTGCGGCAGGTCTGCCAGATTTCCGACGGTGAGGACGTCGCGGAGATCCGGCGCAAGGTCACCGACCGGCTGCACGCGCTCATCGCCCCGCTGCCCGCCGACCTGAACACGGTGGTGCTGGCCGCCATGGGCCTGCACGAGCAGGCGCGGAACCCGTTCTACCAGGAGCGGGTCCACTGGGCCGCCAGAAAACTGAACCGCGACGACCGGACGATCCGCCGTCGCATCGACGAAGGCATCGAGCAGGTCGCGGAACTGGCCTTCGCCCCGGACCCGGCGGCGCGGCCAGGGCACCCGAGCCGCAGCTGGCACACCGAAAGCCTGCGGGTGACGCTGTCACTGGACCAGCCGGTTCCGGAAGCGTTCGAATTCCGCCGGATAATCGCCGACGCCGACGACATCACCGAACTGGACCTCGCACTGACGCTGACCGCCTCGGCCGGGCAGACCGGCTCGGTGGGGTATGACGATCTCCAGGTGGATGTCTTCCACGGTGGCATGCTGGTCGGCCGGGCGATGGAATCCAGCGACCGGGTCCGCTTGACGTTGAAGCTGCCCGCTCCGCTGCGCCGCGGGCAGCGGCACGACATCACCCTGCGTTTCCGGGCCGTGCTGCGCTACCCGCATTACGTTTGCGTACCGCGACATCCGGTCGACTCGTTCGAACTGCACGTCCGGTTCGCTCGTCCGGTGCCGTGGGAGGTCCGGCGTCTGGACAAGGCTTTCCAGGAGGACGCCAAGAACCCCTCGGTAATCGGTGACGTGTTGAGCCCGGATGCCTCGGGTGAGGTTTACACCGAATTCCACGACTTGGAGCCCGGATTCGCCTACGGAGTTCGCTGGTGCCCCCTGGACCTGGCCGACGCCATCACCTCAGCTCCGGCTGGGCACCTGGCCCGGAACGAGGCGGTAGATGAGGGCGCTGTCCCAGCGGTGGAGGGACGTGGCCAGGCTGCTCGGTGATGGCACGCAGCAGCTGCTCCGCTCCTGCCTCGGTGAACTCGGTTACTACGTAATGATCGGCCGCATAGGGTTGGAGGAACCGAGGAATCCCGTCGATGTGCTGACCAGGCAAGATAACCGGTAGTATCTTCGCCGTCCAGCCCGGCCGGTCTCCCTGGAGGAAATCGCGCAGCAGGGCGGCCTCCCACTGCCCGCCGCGGTTCCGGTCGGCAGGTCCAGTTCCATCACCCATCCGGCGGTAACCTTCCGAGGCGATGACGATTACGTGGCTGGACACCTCCAGCCCGGTCAGCATCCACGCGTACCAGTCTTTCCGCCGCACATTCGCCCAGACATCGATGATCGGTTCGATGCCTTTGCCCGCCAGGAAGGAAGCGAAGTCCTCGACGCGCCGGCAATGGTACTCGCTGTCATGAGTGTACGAGACGAATACCGGTGGGTGTTCGCGGAAGGGCATGGCGCACGATAACAATGCCGAGCCTTGTTTGGTGATCCGCCCGCGGTTGCGGTACGACTGATCAGGGCTGGCGGAGGAGGGGCGGCAATGGTTTCGGAATCGGGTGCGGGCGAATCCTCGCCCCGAGTGCATGTCTCCTACGCCAGCGACTCGCCGGAGCACCAGGCTCTCGTCATCGACTTCATCACGTTCCTCCGCGGCGAGGCCGGGGTCGACGCGCGGCTCGACGTGTGGGCGGGGGACATCCGGCGGGATCGCGTTGCGTGGACGGTGGAACAGTTCGAGTCGTCCGACTTCATCCTGGTGATCGCCTCGCCCGAGTACGGGCGGCTCGGGGACGGAGTGCTGGCCGGGCTCGAAAACGCGTTGATCAACAACAGGATCGGGCGGGATCTCGCCGATGCGACCCGCCGGATCCTCCCGGTGCTGCTGCCCGGTCGGTCCGCTGAGGAAATTCCGCCGGCGCTCTGCGCCTACTCGGCCACCTACTACCCGATCCACGAATTCACCCTCGACGGAGTCCGGGGTCTGCTTCGGGTGTTGCACGGCGCACCTGAACACGTGATGCCACCACTCGGTACCTTCTTGCCGCCTGTTCCCGGTGCGGAACCGATCCTGGTCGTGAAGGACCAGCAACCGCCGAGCCCGGCGCCACGACTGCGCGCCGGTTGCGAAGCCGCGATCGGTGGCCGGCGTTACCTGGTCCACGGTGACCTGTTCGAAGAGCGGACCACTCCGGACGGAGCCGCGGTACACCGCTACGCCAGAGCACTACGGCTCGGCTCACCGCACCAGCATGTCTGGCTTCGGCAGGTCGAGGTCCGGCAGGAAACACCGACGGTCGCGACCGCCCTGGCCGCGCTGACCCGTGAACGCGACCTGCTCGCCGCGCCGACCGGTCAGCGGCGTGGCATGCCCAGGCTGCTCGAGCTGGCCGAGGACGCCGAGACGACCACCTTGGCGACTGCCTGGCCGTCGTCCAGGAGCGGTGGTCCGTGCGACACGCTCGACCTGTTCCTCCCCGACCCCGGCGAAATCCCCGACGGTCTGCGCATCACGGGATTTCTGCGTGCGCTCGCCGGGCTGTGCCATCTCCTGGCAGTCATGCACGACCGGAACACGCCGCATCGGTACCTGTCGCCGGCTGGGATCTTCCGGCACGACGACGGGCGGCTCGCACTTCGTGATCTGGGCTTGGCCGCGGCTCCGTTCGAACCGGGAGAAGGACCGAGCGCGTATCGGGCGCCGGAACAGGGGCGGCGCCGCCCGGGACAGGTCGGTCCGTGGACCGACGTCTACCAGGTCGCCGCTGTGGTCTACCACCTGGCGACCGGGCATTCTCCGACTCGGTCGAACCCCGTGCCGCTGCGTGCTTTCGCCCTCGCGTTGCCACCTGAGACGGCGGCAGCGGTCGATGCGGGGCTCGCCACCGACACGGCTGGGCGGCCCAGCGTCGCCGATCTCGCCGTCGCGCTCGAACGCGCGGGATGACACCGTTGACGAGGAGGGAGCGGGGTTGTTTTCCGTAGTGGATCTGCCGATGCCGATCGCGTTGGTGCCCGGGCGGCCGCTGGAAGGAAAGCTTCGTCGGCTGGTCGATGAGTACCCGGGTATGCCGCGTGGGGTTTCGGAGGTCGTCGCCGAGTTGAACACCCGCCCGCAGGGCGTCGCCGCGCGAGTGGAGGAACCGTGGAACGGCGGCGACCGGAGCCTGCTGCTGTACAGCCGCGACTACGTGGTGCGGTTGTTCGAAAGCCGGTCTGGGGACGCGTACACGGTGGCCGCGGTCAATCCGTTGCGGTTGACCGACCACGATCGATTGGCACAGGGGTGTCTACTGCTGCGCGCCGATTGGCACGCGGTATTCGAACTGCGCGCGGTGCGGGAGGGGTTTCACGCGCAGTGGGAGCACGTCCAATCCCGCTGGGCGGAACTGGTGAAGCAACTGGGCGACCGACGAGAGAGCCCGGCACTCAGCGATGCGCAGACCGCTTATCTTGACACGCTCACCCGCGTGATCGACGCAACGCAGCGGATCGGTCGGGAGAAGGTGGTGGCTGCCCCGACGTACCCGTATCGGGAGATCGCGGCCGTGGGGGAGCGGCGGTTCAGCGGGGCGGCCCACTATGCCTTCACGGTGGTGGGCGACCGACTCCCCGAACGTGAGCAGTTCGTCGCGGTGCGGACCGATCTGGGTCCCCGCGGCCAGGTGATCCGGATTGACGACGACCGGGTGGTCGTCCGGTTCGACGAACCGGTCGATTGGGGCCGCTTGCCACGGCAGGGCGAGCTGGAGGAGACGACCAACGGCGTCGTACACGCCAAGCGACGTGAGGCGGTGAAGATGCTGCGGACTCGGGAGTCTCGGCACCCGACCCTGTTGTCCGTGCTGGTGGAGAACCGCGTCCAGCCACTTCGAACAGTCCAGGTGGTGCCGCGGGAAGGCCTGGATGAAGACCAGCTCACCGCGTTCCGCAGGTCGCTCGGAGTGCAGGACCTCATGCTGGTGCTCGGACCGCCCGGTACCGGCAAAACGCGGACGATCTGTGAGATCGCGCTGGCGCAGGCGCTGGACCGGTCCCGCGGACCGGTGCTCGTCGCCTCGCACACGAACCGGGCGGTGGACAACGTACTGGCCAAGCTCCCGAGTGACGTCGTAGTGGTGCGCGTCGGCAACGAGGGCAAGGTCGATCGCGAGGCCGTTCCGTTCCTGCTCGAGCAGTTGGCCGCCGACCTGCGCGGCGAGGTCATCGGCTCGGTGGCCGGCGCGCTCCGCGGATACGCGGGCTTGCAGACCGCCGGCCAGTGGGTGCCGGAACTCGACCGCCGGACCGAGGCACTGGGCGAGGCCTTGCGTAACTGGGACTCAGCGAACTCCGAGCTGGACCGGCTTCGCCGCGCGGCAGGTGGTCCAGCACAGGCGAGAGTGACCGAGCTGAGCGCCGACGCGGCGAGGCAGGGAGAGCGGGTAGTTCGGCAAAACGCGAAGATCGACCGGGCGTTGCGACGCGACGGCCGCGCTCGTGCACGCCGATGGTGGCCGCCGTTCCGTGCCTGGGCGCGGGCGGCGGCTCGCGGTCGGGCCCGGCGAATCGGGACGTTGCGGGCGCGGGCAGCCGAGATGACGGAGGTGGTGAACCAGGTTCGAGCTGCCGTGGCTGATGCGGAAGCGGAGTTGGTCGCTGTGACCCGGGACGCGCCCGAGGTGCGCGCGGCGACGGCCGCGGCAGCTGAGGTTCAGCAGCAGATCGTCCGGCACCGGGCCGGTGTGGTCGACGCCGTTCAGCTGATCGGCGCAGCGCTCGCGCCGGTGGATACCCTCCCGTTCCCGTTCCAAGGAGACGCGGTGGCGGTTCTGGGGGCAGCGCGGAGCCTGCACGCCGGGATGGGGCAGCGGTTGGCGAGGCTGAAGGCGCGAGCAGCGCTGCTCGAGAGCTGGCACGCCGAGGTGTCCGGCTCGGTCGAACAGCTCTATCCCGAACTGATCCGTTACGCCGACGTGATCGGCGCGACCTGTGTGGGGGCGGCGTCGCGCCGGGAGATCGCCGGGGTCGAATTCGATCTCGCGATCGTCGACGAGGCCGGGCAGATCGGCACGGCCGACCTGCTGGTGCCGCTCGTGCGTGCGAAGCGCGCGGTGCTGGTCGGTGATCACCGGCAGCTCCCACCGGTGGTGGAGCACGAGGTCGCCGATTGGGCTGCCGAGACGGCCGATGGCGATGTCGCAGCCCTGCTTTCCACGAGTGCGCTCGAGTTGCTCGTCGGCCGGCTACCGGACAGCCACATCGTTCAGCTGACTCGGCAACGGCGCATGCCGGAGGTGATCGCGGACTTCGTCTCCGACATGTTCTACGACGGCATGCTGAGGACGGAAGTGGTCCGGACCCATGACGCGTCGTTGTTCGCCAGCCCGCTCGCCTTCGTGGACACCTGTCGACTGCCGGAGCGGCAGCGCGCGGAATCGCCGGCAGTGCCGGGGAATCGGCGGAGTGGCTGGGTCAACCACGTGGAGGCGAAGCTACTGGTCCTGCTTGCGGAGCGCTACCACCGCCGCGGTGCGGAATGGGCGTTGATCGTGCCCTACGCGGCCCAGAAGAAGCTGATCTCGGAACAGTTGCTGGCGCGGATCCACGACGCCGACGCGATCGCCATGAGCGTCGGCACCGTCGACTCGTTCCAGGGCGGGGAACGCGACGTGATCCTTTACGGGTTCACCAGGAGCAACTCGGACGGCCGGATCGGGTTCCTCGACGAGCTGCGCCGGGCGAACGTCGCGTTCACCCGGGCCAAGCGGCAGTTGGTGCTGGTCGGCGACATGAAGATGTTGCTGCGTGCCGATGATGCCCGGTTCCGGGAGCTGGCCCACTCGTTGCGCGACCACATTCGCGCCACCGGTGACGTGCACCAAGCTGCCGATTTCGCCGCCCGGCTGGAAGGACTGAGGGATTGACCCGCGGGACCGCGTTGCTGCCCTACCCGGAATGGCGCGTACTGGAGGACGCTTTCGGCCGAGGCCTCCAGCCGATGCGGCTGTTCGCTCTGCTGCTGCCCGTCTGGCAGGTCGAGATCAAGGCGGTGGTCGTGGAGGAGGAGCCCTACCAGCTGATCGACCGGTTCATCGAGCGCGGGATCGTCGAAGGCGACCTGGGCAATGTGGACGAATTGGCCCGGTTCTTCGCGTTGGACCCCCCGATCGTCGATCGCGCGCTGCGGTTCCTGGCCGCGATCGGGCACGTCACCTGGCACGACGGCAGACTGCGGCTCACTCGGCTCGGCCTCGACTCCCAGCGCGACCAGGTGTGCTACAAGCTCACCAGGGAAGATCGCCGGAAGCTCTACTTCGACGCGTTCCGCTCGCGACCGCTCGGAAAAGCCTACTACGATGCCAGTTCCGCTCGTTTGCTCTCGCTGCCCGAGGTACGGGCGGCGGCATCCGGTGGTTACCGGCGGTTTCTCATGCTCGGCGTGCAGAGCGGGTTCCGGCGGGAGGCGTTGGCGGAACTGGCCAACCACGCTGACCGGGAACGCTACAACCTGCCGGTTCGGATAGCGCAGGCGCAAAGCCTCGGTGAAGATCTGGTCTACTTGCCACTGTACGTTGTGCGCGCGATCGAAAAGAACGGTCGGCCACGCTATCTCGCCTACAGTCAGCCTGCTGACGGGGCTGATCCCGAGCTGACCGAACTCTGCGAGGATAGTGCGGAGATCTCCGGCCTCCTGAACCGGGAAGAAATCGCCAACGGATCGGAGTCACCGGAAGAGCAGATCGCCGCATGGTTGCGGCGGAAGGGGCTGGAGAAGTTCCGACCGGCCAGGGAAGACGATGGTAGTTGGCAGCTCACCCTGCCGTCGGAGGCATTCAAGCCGGTGGGGCCGCTGCCGCTGAACTTGCTCGGCTCCTTCCAAGCGTTGACCACCTGTGTGGTCCGTCTCCGCTGCGATGACAAGGCGGCTCGGGAACGCACTCTGCTGCGACGCGCTGATTTCTATCTGACGCCCCGGTCGCGCATCACCGCGAGCGACGTCGAAACGTGGGTCGGCCGTACCGCGCGTCAGCTGGATCTCGCGGTGAACGTGTCGGAATTGTGTGAACTGGCTGCCAAATCCGGAAAGAATGGACTCGTCGACCGCATCAAGGACTTGTGGTCAGAAACATGACAGGTGGGACGAGTATGGGTCAATAATGGCGCTTTGCCATTTTGTGCTGGCGTCGGCCGTGGGCTTCTCTCTACGTTCCGGGGGCATGACCCATGAAAGCATGGAAGTTCCGCTGCCGAAGTTGAATCTGGCCGACCTGAAACCCTATCTTTCGGTGATACTGCTGGAATGCGCAGCCGAGGATCCGGAAGTGGCCTTCGATGCCCTGCGCCGGTTCCTGCGCAGGACCGCGCTCGATCCTGGGCGGGCGGACGAAGCCCGGCTCCTCGCCGAAGTGGCTCTGCGGCCGGGCGACCTCGACGAAGACATCGGCGCGGTGGAAGGGCTGGGTGTCGAGCACGTAGTCGGCATCGCACGTGAGGTGAGGCGGGTTCCGAGCTGGGCGGAGCGGGATGCGGGCTTCGCCGACGTGCTCAACCAACTGTCCGTCGCGGTTCGGCGCAACCGACTGGTCGCGGTGTATTCGACGATCACCACGGACAACCGGATCAGCCACTGGATCCGCCAGGAGGCGGCGCCGTTCCGGCTCGTCCCGGCGGTCCGGCTGGCTGACACCTTCCGCGGTGACGGCAAGATGCTGTGGCTGCGTGGAGTGCACCGCCCGCGCCGCACCAAGCCGGACAGCAAGGCGCTGGGCGGGATGCGCGTTCAGGAAACGCTGAATTCCATCGAGGACGGTACCTACGCGTTGTCGGCCGCCAAGGTCGCTTACCTGCCGGAGGACGAGAACGCCCTGTTACGTGACCTGATCACCGTTTCGCCTGCCAACTCCCGGGTCTGGTGGAAGCGGACCTCGCACTTCGCGATGTTCCTCGCGGCGGTGAGCGAGGTGCTCGACACGGTTGAGAAAGCATTGAGCGCGGGGGAGGACCCCGCGCCCCAGTTCTCGGAACTCGCTGTGCCCGAGACCGAGCTTGACAGGGTGCGCGGAGCCTTCGAGGTCATGGTCCGAGATCCCGAGCACGTGCACGGTGATCCGGTTGCCGCGGACGACCGGGACGAGCAGGCCGAATTCGTGCGCTCGGCCATCATCGCGGTTCGTGGTGACGCGGCTTCTGCCCAGGCGTTCGTCGATGTCGGTCGGCAGGGAGCGGTAGCGGGCACCTTGGTGCTCAAGCCGGTCAAGAACGGCGAACGCGTCCAGCTCGACGTGCGATACAGCGGGGAACCTTCGGCGGAGGCCCTCGCCCGCGAGGTCAAGGCGGCCATCGCGGAAGAAGACCTGGTCACCGTGTACTACGAGTCGGGACATCTGTTCGACAACGGCCAGGTGGTTCGGCAGAACCTGGCGTCCAGTCCGTTCCCCAATCTGCTCTTCGAGGACTTCTCCGGGTTCGCGATCATGAAGGAGAAGCCGAACGCGCGGGGTGACCAGGCGATCCACAACGCGATCGCGACCAACGGGGACGACTCGCTGTTCGCGTGGGTCGTCCGACGGTTCAGCACCGGCTGGTTGCTGTGCGACGACGGGGCCGGTGAGATCGCCGACTTCCTGCATCTGACCGACGACGGCACGCTGACCGCCATCCACGTCAAGGCCGCCCACCACGCCGGTCCCGGCAGGCGCATCGCGGTGACGCCGTTCGAACAGGTGGTCAGCCAGGCGGAGAAGAACATCCGGCTGCTCGACACGGACCTGCTGGTGGACCGCCTGAGTACGCCGCGCATCCAGGCCCCCGCCGCCTGGTACGCGGGCAACCGGATCACCAGTGCGGAATTCGTCCACCAACTCAGGGCCAGGGTGGCCACCGACCGGACGAAGGTGACCATCGTCCAGCCCCATCTGTTGCGCACTTCGTACGAGAAGGCGCGGGCCGCACTCGGGAACGGCGAGTCGGCCAGGAGCCGGGATGCGTGCGCGCTGATATTGCTCGACAACGTCCTGCACAGCACGCGACGGACGGTCACCGCGCTCTGGGACGACCTGTTCGTGATCGGCTGTGAGTAGGACCGGCCGGCCTCCGGCGCTCAGGGGGACAGGCTCGGATTCCCCCACGCCAGCTCCGGAGGCCGGCCCGGCCGGAAGGTGTTCCTCGGCGAGTGCGCCGGGGACGCCCCGGCTCCCGGGCGCGACATTTCCAGGCGTAACTTCAGCGCACCCGTCACGTCGACGTCAACCGCCACCGGCTGGCCGAAGGCCGCCCGGTATTCCTGGTGCTGACTGCCGTCGAGGTAGATGCGGAAGTGCCCGACCTGGAACGGTTCGTCGGCATCGTCGAGCACGCCGACGACCGCGGTCAGCCGCCGGTATTCGGCGCCCAGGTCGAGTTCGACGAAGCCCAGCGGCTCCACCTCACCCGAGATCGGTCGCAGCACGACGCTGTCTGCGTACGCCACACCGTTGATGTGCGCCGTGGCCGAGCGGACGTGCGCGCTGCCCGCCAACCAGGGCAAACCGTTCGCCAGCAGCACCCGGTGCCCGAACGCGGCGGCGCCACCCCGCCACTCGCCTCGTTCGGGCATCGGGTGCGGGCCCTGCCCGGTGATCGCCGCCAGCAGCTCGGCCACCCCTTCGTCGGTGAAGCTGTCGACGTGGAACCTCGTGGTGGAGTATGCGTTGAGGAACGTGGGGATTTCGTCGGCCGACCGGCCGTGCAGCACCACCGGCAGGATGCGTTCCGTCGCGGCGCGCAGGTCCTTGGTCAGCTCGTTGCGGAGCATCGCCGTTTCGAACTGCGAACCCCGCCCGTCATGCGGTGCCGCCGCGCCGTCGGCCCGGCGCTTGTAGTCCGGCGAAGCGATGACCACGACGAAGTCCGCTTCGTTCAACTGCTCGACGGCCCAGGCCGACCAGTCGCGCCGCAGGTTGTCGTACCACTGGTCCAGGTGTACGTCCAAGCCGACGCGGACCCGCAGGAATCTCGCGAAGCGCTCCACGCGTTCCTTGTGCTCCGGTGAATCGTGCGCGTAGGTGACGAACAGTCGCGGTGCTTCTTGGCCGGACATCGGAACTCCCAGGTGATCGGCGCCTGCGTGGGAAACATTCTTTGCCATCGGCGCGGCGGTGGTACCGGGCAGGCGTGATCTGTCCAGGTTCTGTCAAGTTTCTCGTCTGTTTCTCGTCGGCGACGACGACTTACGATCGGCCGATCCGATGATCGGGTACCCGAGGAGCGTCCGCACCGGTGTACGAATACGACGTTTTCATCAGCTATCGGCGCGCGGATCACGCCGTGCCGGCGTGGGTGCACACGCACTTCCACCCCCGGTTGGTGGAGTTGCTGGACCTGCACCTGAGCCGCGAGGCGCGGGTGTTCTGCGACGTGAACGTCGGCGGCGGCGCGCGCTGGCCGGACGAGGTTCGAAAAGCGTTGCTGCGCACCCGGATCCTGGTCCCGGTGTGCTCGCCCAAGTACTTCTACGACGAGTGGTGCCTGGCGGAGTGGTACACGATGGCGAAGCGCGAGGAACTGGCGGGAACCGTGCGAAACCTGATCTACCCGGTCATTTTCTGCGACTCGAAGAACTTTCCCGACTGGGCCCACGAACGGCGCATGCAGGACTTCAGGGCCTGGGCCAAGCCCTACGAGCACTTCCAGGTGTCCATGGACTACCTCGACTTCCACACCGAAGTGACGCGGATCGCCGAGGAGCTGGAAGAACTCATCGAGCTGGCACCGGAGTGGCAGGCCGATTGGCCGGTGGTCACCCCGGTCCCCGCCCAGCCGCCCGCGTCCCGGCTGCCGAGGTTCTGACCGATGCCGGGCACAGTGGTCACCCTCTACTCGTTCAAGGGCGGTGTCGGCCGCAGTTTCACGCTGGCCAACATCGCGGTCCTGCTGGCCCGCTGGGGACATCGGGTGCTGTGCGTGGACTGGGACCTCGAAGCGCCCGGCCTGCCGGACTACTTCCGGCCGCTGCTGCGGGAAGAACCCGCCGGCGGCGTGATCGATCTGGTCGACGACTTTCTCGCGGACACCATCCGTCCCGGGAGCCATGTCACCCCGTTGACGGCGGAGGGAACGCTCGACTTCATCGCCGCCGGCCGCGACGACGTCGACTACGCGCCCCGGCTCCAGGCCATCGACTGGGAAAGCCTGTACGAGCAAGGCTTCGGTGACTACCTCGAGCAGTGCCGAGAGCGGTGGACCGCCGACTACGACTACGTCCTGCTCGACAGCCGCACCGGTATCTCCGACATCGGCGGCATCTGCACCGCGCACCTTCCGGACCAGCTGGTGGTGCTGTACACCGCGAACATGCAGAGCCTGCGCGGCGCGCTCGACATCGCGCAGCGGGCCAACGCGGCCCGCGACCGCCTGCCGTTCGACCGGCCCCGGCTGCCGGTGTTGCCCGTGCTGTCCCGGTTCGACACCCGCGAGGAATACGACCGCTCGGAGAAGTGGCGCGAGACCGCCGTCCAGCTGACCGAAGGCCTGTTCAGCGATTGGCTCCACCGTGCCGTTCCGCCCGAGGTGATGTCCCGGCATCTCACCCTGCCCTACGTCTCCTACTGGAGTTTCGGCGAGCAACTGCCGGTCCTGTTCGAGTCGAGTCCCGGCGCCGACCAGATCGGCTTCGCGTTGGAGACGCTGGCGGCGGTCATCGCGCACCAGCTCGACCGCACCGACCTGCTGGCGGAGAACCGCGACGCCTATGTCGCATCCGCACGCACGGTGCAGCGCGACTTCCTCTACGACCTGAGGATCAGTACCCAGCGGTCCACTTTGGACGTTGCGAAGGAACTGGTCGGCGAGCTGGAACTGCGGGGGTTGAGCGTCGGCAAGTCCATGTCGGGTGACCGGTCGCTGCTGACCAAGAGGGACGACGACGCCCGGCACCTGTGCCTGATCGTCGACCGGAAGGTGAGCCGCTGGCAGGAGGCCGAGGTCGAACTGTTCCTGCACCGGACGCTGGGGCAGAACCGGCGGCTCATCCCCGTGCTCACCGAGGACGCGGAGCCCAACGCGCTGCCGGGCTACCTCGGCAACCTGCGGTACCTGCGGCTGGGGCGGTCCCGCGGCCCAGCCGAGGTGGCGCGCGACCTGGCAGGTCAGCTCAACGGCCACACCTCGCTCGTCGACACCGGCGAGGTCGACCTCGCGAGCGTGTTGCGGCAGGTGGCGCAAGCGCAACTTCGCCCGGTGCTGTGGGAACTGGTCGACGAAGTGGTCCAGGACCTGGTGGTCGCGATCGGTGACGGCGACGCGGTGCGGGCGAAGGAGCTCGCCGCCGACTTGACGATGGTCATCCGGCCACGTGCTTTCACGCGCGACGGCGGTTTCCGCACCGCGTCCGCGGCCACGACGAGAGAGATCGCCTTCGCGCTGCGGGTGCTCGAAGCACGCGCGGTCGACGGGCGTCGTGACTAGTCAGTTTCGTTCACCCGGTGAAAGGGAGCAGGATGGCCGACCGATTGGGACACAAGCAGACCGCGGCGATGTTCACGCTGATGGTGCTCGCGCGCGAGGTGTCCAACCCGGAGTTGGAGACCGTCGTGGGCTTCACGCTCACCGGTGAGGTCCGCCGGCAGCTCAACGATCTCGGCTACGTCAACAGCAGGAAGGTCGGGCGCTCCTACAGCCACGAGCTGACCGACAGCGGGTGGAACTGGTGTGGCCAGGAAATGGGGGTGAAAACGCCGCCGCCGAACTCGCGCAGCAACCTGATCAACGGTTTGTACGTGCTGCTCGGCGGTTTCGACGAGTACCTGCGGCGGCAGGGGCTGCAACTGGCGCACCTGTTCACGCCCGAGGTGGAGCTGACCGAGGAGGAGATCGAACGCCGGATCCGGGAGGCCTACCGGCAGCTGGCCGGTACTTCGCGGGAGTGGGTGGGACTAGTCGACGTGCGGAAGAAGCTCGGTGAGGCACCGCGGAAGAAGGTCGACGCGGTGCTGAAGGCACTGAGCGGTCAGGGGCGGTGGCACCTGGCACCCGACTCCGACCGCAAGGCCCTCACCGCCGCCGACCACGAGGCGGCGATCCGCATCGGCGGTGATGACAGCCATCTGCTCAAGATCGAGGTGCCGTGATGGACCGGCTGGCCGTGCTGTCGGCACTGCACCTCGACTGGGCCGACACCCCCGACCACGTGTGGCGTGATTCGCCGTACCACGTCGACGGCCTGCACACCGACGTGCTGGCGGCGGTCGACGTCGGCATCCGCAACGCCTCGGCCAGCAACGGTCCCAGCCCGATCGGGCTTGTGCTCCAGGGGAAGAAGGGTGTCGGCAAGACGCACTTGCTGGGGCTGGTCCGCCGTCACGTGCACGGCGCCCGCGGGTATTTCTTCCTCAACGACCTCACCACCGGGGACGCCTTCTGGGACGACACCGCGCAGGCACTGCGACGCGGTCTGCTGCAGCGGGACGAATCGGGTGTTTCGCAGTTGGTGAGCTTCCTCCGGCGGGTGTGCCTGAGCGCGAGCATCAGCGGTGAGGTGACCGGGCGGATCCTGAACGGGCGCGGGCTGACCAAGAACGACGTCGACGAGTTCCTCGTGGGCCTGCGCCGCCTGGACCGGGCGGCGGCCGTCGAATGCGCTGACGTGGCGCGAGCGCTGGTGCTCTACGCGAGCGACGACACGGCCACCAGCGACGTCGCCGACTACTACCTGGACGGCTCCGACGAGTACAAGCCGGGTGAGCGGCGGAAATGGGGTATCCGCCGCTCACCCAAACCGCCGATGGACCAGGTGCGGGACATCACCCGGCTGCTGGCGCTGACCGGGCCGATCGTGATCGGGGTCGACCAGCTCGACACGCTGATCGCGTACTCCGCGCAGCGCGAGCCGGACTCCGGCGGCGAGCAGGTGCTGGTGGCGCAGATCGCCGACGGTCTGATGCGGTTGCGCGAGGTGACTCACCGGACGATGACCGTGCTCATGTGCTTGCCCAACACCTGGATGCACATCAAGGACCAGGCAGCGGACACGGTGCCGGACCGGTTCCGCGAATCACTGACGCTCGGCCGGGTGCCGACCGCCGACCTCGGCCGCGCGCTGGTGGAGAAGCGGCTCGGCGTGGCGTACCAGGCGGTCGGGTTCACCCCGCCGCACCCGACCTGGCCGATCGCGGCGTCGGCGTTCGAAGGGGAGTGGGACCAGTGGACCCCGCGTGAGCTGCTGCAGCGGATCGGTGCGCATATCGACGGTTGCCTGCGTGCCGGGGTGGTCACCGAGCTGGCCTCGTTCGACAGCCAGGCGCCGGTTTCGCCGCGTTCCGTGCCGGTACCGGATCGCTTCGCCGAACTGGATGAGAAGTTCGAGAAGTTGCACGCTGAAGCCGATCCGTCGAGGTTGCTCGACCCGGACACCGAAGACGAAGTCATGCCGGTTCTGTTCTCGGCGGCGTTGCGGGGATGGATCACCGAGGTCGGCAACGACGACGTGGAATGGAATCGTCCTCCGCAGGACGAGCAGGGGCAGCTGCACGCGCGGCTCACCAGAACCCTCGACGAGGCCTCCGATCTGGAGGAGCACTGGGCTTTCCGGTCGATCGCCGCTCCGCATCCCATTTCCGTGCTGCACCGGTTGCGGAAGGCGCGCTCGGCCATCGGACTGCGGCCGGGTGCGGGCAACCGGCACCTGATCCTGGTCCGGAACTCGGCGTGGTCGAAGGGGGCGAAGACACAGGCGGAGCTGGCGGCGTTCAAAGCCGCGGGAGGCAAGCACCTCAAGCTTTCCGACGAGGACATGCGGACGTTCTGGGCGCTGGACAAGATGTTCGCCGAGAGCGGCGCCGATCTGCACGAGTGGCTGGTCGATCGGCGGCCTGCCGGGCGGTCGGAACTGCTTTCGGCCGTGTTGCCCGAAGTGTCCACTGAGGACCGCGGGAACGGCTCGCACCCGCCGCCCGCCGGGGACGAGATCACGCTGGGCACGGTCGTCGGGACCGGAGAACCGGTGCGGCTCGAACTTTCGGCCCTGCGTAAGCACGCGGCGGTGTTCGCCGGGTCGGGGTCGGGGAAAACCGTGCTGCTGCGGCGGATCGTGGAGGAGTGCGCGCTGCGCGGGGTGTCCGCGATCGTGCTCGACCCGAACAACGACCTCGCCCGCCTCGGCGACGCGTGGCCGAGCCCGCCCGCGGGCTGGGGACCGGACGACGCGTCGCTGGCCGAGCGGTACCTGGCGGACACGGACGTGGTCGTGTGGACACCCGGCCGGGCCACCGGCAGGCCGCTGGCCTTCCAGCCACTGCCGGATTTCGAAGGCGTGCTGAACGACGAGGACGAATTCGGTGCCGCGGTGGAGGTGGCCGTGGCGACGCTGGCACCGCAGGCGCGGCTCACCGGCGGCACGGCGAAGGTCAAAATCGGTCTCGCCGTGCTGCGGCAGGCGGTCGTGCACCACGCCCGTACCGGGTCGCGCAGCTTGCCCGCGCTGATCGCGCTGCTCGAGGAATTGCCGGAGGGGGTCAGCAATCTCAACGGCGCGCCGCGCATCGCCGCGGATCTGGCCGAGGTGCTCAAGGCCGCCATGGTGAACGACCCGCTGCTGGCGGGCACCGGCACGGCTGTCGACCCGGGCAGCCTGCTCACGCCGGGGCCGGGCAAGCGCGCCAGGGTGTCGGTGATCAGCTTCGTCGGCCTGCCGGCGGAGGAGCAGCGGCAGAACTTCGTCAACCAGCTGCAGATGGAGTTGTTCGCGTGGATCAAGCGGAACCCGGCTGGGGACCGGCCGCTCGGTGCGCTCTTCGTGATGGACGAGGCCCAGACGCTCGCCGCTTCCGGCAGCCTCACCGCGAGCACCCGCAGCACGATCGTGCTCGCTTCGCAGGCCAGGAAGTACGGACTGGGCCTGCTGTTCGCCACGCAGGCGCCGAAGGGCCTGCACAACCAGGTGACGGGCAACGCGATGACCCAGTTCTTCGGCAGGCTCAACAGCCCGGCGCAGATCGCCGCGGCCAACGAACTCGCACGCGCGAAGGGCAGCCCGGTCGCGGACATCTCGCGCCTGGAACGCGCCCAGTTCTACGTTTCGGGCGAGGCCTTCGGCTTCCGGCAGGTCGCGACGCCGCTGTGCCTGACCCACCACCCGTCGAACCCCCTGCGCATCGAGGAGGTGCTCAACCGCGCTCGAGCCGAGGAGGACTGAGTTGCTCGCGGGAGCCGAGAAATGTGCATAACGCCTGTTGTCATCGCTGTTCACACCGATGCCGGGGGAAAGCACGCCGACGGACCATCGGGCGTGGTCGCGCTCGGTCACAGCCCGGTTCACCGGGTCGGGAAAATGGATGACCCGGGTGCTCGTTGTCGGCCGTCGCCGGGTTCGCCACCCTGGGGCGTCCCGCCGCCGTGTGAGAGGAACGCTGCCGTGTCGACCGAGTTCCAGAGACGCAAGATCGCCGGGGTGTTCAACGCGATGGACGCCAACTCCGACGGGCTGCTCGAAGAGACCGACTTCGAGGCGCTGACCGCGCGCTGGCTGGCCGTGCGCGACCGCGATCCCGAGCGCGACGCCCTGCTCAGGACCATCATGATGGGCTGGTGGTCCACCCTGCTGAACACCTCGGACCTCAACCGCGACAACAAGGTCACGCTGGACGAGGTGCTGCTCGTGGTGGACCGGCTCGGGTCGATGGCCGACGTGGTGGCAGGCACCGCGCGCGCCATGTTCGAGGCCATCGACGAGAACGGTGACGGGGAGATCGCCGCCGACGAGTACCGCCGGCTCATCGAGGCGTGGAGCGGGGAGCGCGTCGACACCGACGAGGTCTTCCCGCTGCTCGACTCCGACGGTGACGGGCGGATCTCCAAGGCGGAGTTCGCCCAGCTGTGGACCGAGTTCTGGGCCGGGAACGATCCGGAGGCCCCGGGGACCTGGGTGTTCGGCCGGTTCGAGCTACCGGTCGGCCAGAGCCCGCAGTCCTAGCGGCGCCAGGCCGTGCGGCGCTTGCGCAGGTCCAGCAGCAGCGCGAAGACGATGCCGATCGCGATGGCGACCAGCCAGATGTCCTCCATCGCGTTGCGGTGGTTGCCGATCAGCATCACCAGCAGCGCGGCCGCGCTGAGCCAGCCGGCCAGCCGGGTGGCCTTCGGGAACGTGCCGTGCCAGCCCCACTCGGCCGACGGCTCGTCGCGGGGGTCGACCTGGTTCGCCCGCTTCTCGACCGCCTTGCTCGCCACGATCACTCCTCCACCACGCTGATTCCGGCAACCGAGATGATCCCACACCGCGCCGACCGGCCCGCGCCCGGAGTCCGCGATAATCGTCCGCGATGACTACTTCGCGCAGCCTCCTCGTGCTCGGTTCCACCGGTTCGATCGGCACCCAGGCCCTCGACGTCGCCGAGCGCAATCCCGGCATGTTCCGGGTGGCGGGCCTCGCCGCGGGCGGTTCCGACCCGGCACTGCTCGCCGCGCAGGCCATCGCCCACCAGGCCGAGGCCATCGCGGTGATCAAGCCGACCGCGGTGGAGGACCTGCAGCTCGCGCTGTACGCCGAAGCCCAGCGCCGCGGCTACTCGCGCGGTGAGTACCGCCTGCCGCGCATCTACGCCGGCGCCGATTCTGTGACCGAACTCATCGCGAGCGTCCCGGTCGACGTGGTGCTCAACGGCATGCCCGGCTCCCAGGGCCTCGCCCCGACGCTGTGCGCGCTGGAGACCGGCGCCACCCTGGCGCTGGCCAACAAGGAGTCGCTGATCGCGGGCGGCCCGCTGGTGCTCGCCGCGGCCAAGCCCGGCCAGCTGGTCCCGGTCGACTCCGAGCACTCGGCACTGGCGCAGGCCCTGCGCGGCGGCCGGGCCGAGGAGGTCTCGAAGCTGGTGCTGACCGCTTCCGGCGGTCCGTTCCGCGGCCGCCCGCGCGCCGAACTCGAGCACGTCACCGTGGACCAGGCGCTGGCGCACCCGAACTGGTCGATGGGCCCGGTGGTCACGATCAACTCGGCGACCCTGGTGAACAAGGGGCTGGAGCTGATCGAGGCACAGCTGCTGTTCGGCGTGCCCTACGCCGACATCGACGTGGTGGTGCACCCGCAGTCGATCGTGCACTCGATGGTCACCTTCACCGACGGTTCCACACTGGCCCAGGCCAGTCCGCCGGACATGCGGCTGCCGATCGCGCTGGCGCTGAACTGGCCGGACCGGGTGCCCGGCGCGGCGCCGGCCTGCGACTTCACCCAGGCCGCCGCGTGGACCTTCGAACCGCTGGACAACACCGCCTTCCCGGCGGTCGAGCTGGCCAGGAGCGCGGGCATGGCCGGTGGCTGCGTCCCGGCCGTCTACAACGCGGCGAACGAGGAGATGGTGGCGGCTTTCCGCGCGCAGAACGCTCGCTTCACCTCCATCGTGGACACTGTTGCCCAGGTGGTGGACGCCGCCGACGACTGGCGGCGCGAACCCCGCGACGTCGAAGACGTGCTAGCCGCGGAACAGTGGGCCCGTGCCCGCGCCGCGGAGATCAACCGGGCCGGAGGGAAGTAGGGCGTGCTCGCCTACATTTTCGGAGTGGCGCTGTTCGCGCTGGGCATCTGCGTTTCGGTCGCCCTGCACGAGGCGGGCCACATGCTCACCGCCAAGGCCTTCGGCATGAAGGTGCGGCGCTACTTCGTCGGCTTCGGCCCGACGGCCTTCTCCTTCCGCCGCGGGGAGACCGAGTACGGCCTGAAGTGGATTCCGCTCGGTGGTTTCTGCGACATCGCCGGCATGACCGCGCTCGACGAGGTCACCCCGGACGAGGCGCCGCGCGCGATGTGGCGGTTCAAGACCTGGAAGCGCACCGTGGTGATGGCCGCGGGCTCGGTGACGCACTTCATCCTCGGTTTTGTGGTGCTCTACCTGATGGCGGTCACCATGGGCCTGCCCAACCTGGAGCGGAACCCGGCGCCGGTGGTCGGCGCGGTCTCGCAGTGCGTGCGCGACGCGGCCACCCTGCAGGAGAACAACAACCCGGTCTGCCAGCCGGGTGACCGCGCACCCGCGCTCGAAGCGGGCATGCGCCCCGGTGACCAGATCCTCTCGATCAACGGCACCGCCACCCCGACCTGGGACGACATGCTCAAGGCGATCGGCGCGGCCGGTGGCCCGACCCCGATCGAGATCAAGCGCGGCGACCAGACCCTGATGCTGACCGTGGACGTGCCGAAGCTGGTGCGGCCCAAGGCGGACGGCACCGCGGGCACCGAGATGCGGGGTGCCATCGGCGCGGCGAAGCAGGACGACTCGGTGCTGCACTACGGCCCGATCGCGGCGATCGGCGGCGCGGCCACCTTCACCGGCGACATGTTCGTGCAGACCTGGCAGCGGATCGTCGAGTTCCCGCAGCGCATCCCGGCGGTGGTCGAGGCGATCTTCGGTGGCGAGCGCGACCCGGAGACGCCGATGAGCGTGGTCGGCGCGAGCCGGATCGGCGGTGAGGCGGTCGAGCACGGCCTGTGGGAGATCTTCCTGCTGCTGCTGGCCAGCCTGAACTTCTTCGTCGGCGTGTTCAACCTGCTGCCGCTGCTGCCGATGGACGGCGGGCACATCGCCATCGTCTGGTACGAGCGGGTGCGCGACTTCTTCCGCAAGCTGCGCGGCAAGGCCGCGGGCGGCCCGGTGGACTACACAAAGTTGTCCGCGGTCACGATGGTGTTGGTTTTCCTCGGCGGCGCGGTGGTCCTGCTCACCGTGACGGCCGACATCGTGAACCCGATCCGGATCATGTCCAACTAGAAAACCTCAGTTCAGGGGCTTGCGCTACGCCGTCCGCCGCCCGCACTCGGCCGAAACCGGGTGTGGGCGCGCCGGTATCGTGTGCGTTGTCATAGCCGCTGACTTTTCGCAGAGGAATCGATGACAGTCGCGCTTGGAATGCCCGCCCTGCCCCCGCCCGTGCTCTCCGAGCGCCGCAAGACCCGACAGTTGCAGGTGGGTCCGGTGGGCGTCGGCAGTGAGCACCCGATCTCGGTCCAGTCGATGACCACCACGCTGACCGCCGACGTGAACGCGACCCTGCAGCAGATCGCCGAGCTGACCGCGGCGGGCTGTGACATCGTCCGCGTGGCCTGCCCGAGCGCCGACGACGCCGAGGCGCTGCCCGCGATCGCCAGGAAGTCGCAGATCCCGGTGATCGCCGACATCCACTTCCAGCCGAAGTACGTCTTCGCCGCGATCGAGGCCGGCTGCGCCGCGGTCCGGGTCAACCCCGGCAACATCCGCAAGTTCGACGACCAGGTCAAGGAGATCGCGCAGGCGGCGAAGGACCACAACACGCCGATCCGGATCGGCGTGAACGCGGGTTCGCTGGACAAGCGGATCATGGACAAGTACGGCAAGGCGACTCCGGAGGCGCTGGCCGAGTCCGCGCTGTGGGAGGCGTCGCTGTTCGCCGAGCACGACTTCCACGACATCAAGATCTCGGTCAAGCACAACGACCCGGTGGTCATGGTGCGGGCCTACGAGCTGCTGGCCGAGCAGTGCGACTACCCGCTGCACCTCGGCGTGACCGAGGCCGGTCCGGCGTTCCAGGGCACCATCAAGTCCGCGGTGGCCTTCGGTGCGCTGCTGCGCCAGGGCATCGGCGACACCATCCGCGTGTCGCTGTCCGCGCCGCCGGTCGAAGAGGTCAAGGTCGGCATCCAGATCCTGCAGTCGCTGAACCTCAAGGAGCGGAAGCTGGAGATCGTCTCCTGCCCGTCCTGCGGGCGGGCGCAGGTGGACGTCTACACGCTCGCCGAGCAGGTCACCGCCGGTCTCGAGGGCATGGAGGTGCCGCTGCGCGTCGCGGTGATGGGCTGCGTGGTGAACGGACCCGGCGAGGCGCGTGAGGCCGATCTCGGCGTCGCTTCGGGCAACGGCAAGGGCCAGATCTTCGTCAAGGGCGAGGTCATCAAGACCGTGCCGGAGCACGCGATCGTCGAGACGCTGATCGAAGAGGCCATGCGCATCGCCGAAGAAGCGGGCGAGACCTCAGGCGCGGGAGAGCCGACCGTCACTGTCGGCTAGAGGGTTTACGCTGGTCAGGTGACTGATCAGTGGGCGGTCCGGCCGCCGCACCCCGCGTTGCGGCAGGTGGTGCGGCGGTACATCGGGTACCGCCAGCACGACGTCACACTGGCCGTGCACCGCGGCCTGCCGTCGCGGTCGGTCACCTTGATCATCAGCCTCGCCGAGCCGATCCGGCTGGTCGCCGGGCCGGGCACCGAGCACGGCCCGCTGCACCGGCACTGCGTGGTCGGCGGCCTGCACCTGGGGCCGGTGCTCATCGAACAGGACGCCTACCAGCAGGGCCTGCACATCGAGCTGAACCCGCTCGGCGTGCGGGCCCTGCTCGGCGTTTCGGCCACCGAACTGGCGTCGACCACCATCGACGCCGGTGAGCTGCCGGTGCCGTGGGCGCGCGACCTGCCCGCGCGGCTGCTTGAGCTGCCGGACTGGGCGGCCCGGTTCGACCTGATGGACCGCGAGCTGGCGGCGGCGCTCGCGCCGGTCACGCTGGTTTCGGAGATCCAGTGGGCGTGGCGCTCGATGATCGCCGGGCACGGCGGGGTCGGGGTGACCGAGCTGGCCGGGGAAATCGGCTGGAGCAGGCGGCACTTCAGCGAGCGGTTCGCGCGCGAGGTCGGCGTCTCGCCGAAGCAGGCCGCGCGGCTGATGCGGTTCGAGCGCAGCGGCGACCTACTACGCGGCGGCGGCTGGCACAGCCTCGCCGACGTCGCGGCCCTGGCGGGCTATTACGACCAGGCGCACATGGCGAACGAATGGCGCGCGATGGCCGGTTGCCCGCCGAGCACGTGGATCGCCGAGGAGCTCCCGTTTCTCCAAGCCGACGGGTCGGATGCGCTCGCAGACTGAATGCCATGAGCGAACAGAAGGGTCCGGGCGTGTGGCCCGGTTTGAAGTACGACGACGCCGAAGCCGCCAGGGTTTTCCTGACCGAGGTGTTCGGTTTCACCGAAACCATGACCGTGCGTGGTGACGACGGGGTGTCGATCGCGCACGGTGAGCTGAAGTGGTCCGAGGGCGGCGGCGTGATGTACGGCTCGATGCTGGACGAGAACGGCCTGCCGAAGCCGTCGGCGGGGAGCCAGTGGCTGTACGTGGTGACCGCGGATCCCGACGCCGTGCACCAGCGCGCGACCGCGGGTGGCGCGAAGGTGCTGACCGAGCCGTACGAGACCGACTACGGATCGCGCAACGTGACGATCGCCGATCCGGAGGGCAACGTCTGGACCTTCGGCACCTATCCAGGGGCCTGAGACCAGGGCCGAGAGGGTGAAACCGGCCGCGACGCGCGGCCGGTTCACTTTCCGTCATCGGTTGTTATCTGGCAGGCTGTGGGGGTGTTGCGGCTAGCAGGTGCGCGGCTCCTCGATGATCGGGACTTTCCGGCGGTCCGCGCCGCGCTGGCCGCCGATCCCGTGGGCAGCTGCATGGTCAGCGCCCGGATCGAGGTGGCAGGCCTCGACCCGTGGCGCCTCGGTGGCGAGCTCTGGGCCGCCGACTCCCGGCCGCTGCGCTCCGGCCGCATCCAGGGCCTGTGCTTCTCCGGGCCCAACCTGATCCCGCTGCGTGGCAACGCCTCGGCACTGCGCTCGTTCGCCGATCGCGCGCTGCGCCGCCAGCGCACCTGCTCCTCCCTGGTCGGTCCGGCCGACCAGGTGCTCGGGCTGTGGGAGGAACTGGTCACCGAATGGGGTCCGGCCAGGGAGGTGCGGCACGACCAGCCGCTGCTCGCGCTGGACTCCTCGCCCGCCTGCACCCCGGACCACCTGGTCCGCCCGGTCCGCCCCGACGAGCTGGAGCGCTACCTGCCCGCCGCGATCGCGATGTTCATCGAAGAGGTCGGCATCGACCCCCGCGCCGGGGACGGCGGCGCCAGCTACCGCGCCAGGGTGGCCGAGCTGATCGCCGGTGGCCGCGCCTTCGCCCGGTTCGAGAACGGCGAAGTGGTGTTCAAGGCCGAGATCGGCGCGCTGTCGGCGACCGTCGGCCAGATCCAGGGTGTGTGGGTGCGGCCGGACCGCCGCGGCCACGGCCTTGGCACGCGGGGCACCGCGGCGGTGGTCTCGCGGCTGGTACGCGGCATGGGCCGCACGGCCAGCCTGTACGTCAACGCCTACAACGACCCGGCGCTGGCCGCCTATCGCAAGATCGGGTTCCAGCAGGTCGGGAGCTACGCGACGGTGCTCTTCTGATGGCGGTGTCCTGATGTCCACGATGGCGACCATCCGGATGATGGCCAACGACCGCAAGCGCTACTCCGCGCTCAAACCGCCCGAGCCCAAGGTCCGGCTGCTGGCCGCCGTGCTGCTGGTGGTGTTCGCGGCGATCGCCGTGCTGTGCGCGCTGACGCTGGGCTTCTGGGCGACCGTGCCGCCGGTGCTGCTGCTGCCGGTGGTGGTCGGCTGGTACCGCGGTTCACGGGTCGCCCTGCTGGTCAACGCGGCCGGGATCCGGGTGGGCAAGGACTTCGCCTCCTGGGAAGGGCTGGAGTCGGTGACCGTGCGGCCGGGGCCGCCCGGTGCGGTCGAGGCCGTGGTCGGCGAGCTGTCGGTGCTGGTGGACGCCAAGCACTACCGGGGTGACCGGCTGGCGGAGATGGTCGCCGCGCACGCCCCGGAGCAGGTCCGGTTCTCCGACGCGGAGGCACACCAGGGTGTCGTGCCCGCCGGAGCGGCTGACCACCGGTAATACTGCTGCCCGTGCGGGTACTGCGCGGGCTGGTGGTGGGTGTGGTCGCCGTGCTCTGCGCGTCCGGGCTGGCCGGGTGCTCGTTGTTCGCGGACGGCCCGCGCGAGATCACCGACCAGTTCCTCGCCGCGCTCGCCTCCGGTGACACGGCCGCCGCGGCGGCGCTGACCGACGCCCCGGAGTCCGCGAAGGCGACCCTCGACCAGGCTCGCGCGGCACTGGAACCGGAGCGGATCGACCACACCGTCGAGCACGTGGGCCAGGCGAGCCCGGCGGCCGCGCGCTACCGGCTCGACTGGCGGCTGCCCCGCGGGCGTGTCTGGTCCTACACCGCCGACGCCGAGCTGTACACCGTGGACGACGTCTGGAAGGTGCGGTGGCTGCCATCGGTGGTCCACCCCGGACTCGCCGTGCGGCAGCAGCTGGCGCTGCGCGTGGAGACGCCGCGGCAGGCGCCGGTGCTCGACCGGGACGGGCAGGCGCTGTTGGAACCGGAGACGGTGGTGGCGGTGCTGCTCGACCCGGCGCAGGCCGCGGCCACGGCCGGTCCGCTGGCCGCCGCGCTGAACCCGATCGACGCGAGCATCACCGAGCAATCCATTGTGGATGGTGCGAATGCGGTGCGGCCCAAGGCATATTCGGTGGTCACCCTGCGCCAGGCCGACTACCTGAAGGTGAAGCAGGCCATCTACGAACTGCCCGGCCTGCGGTTCAGCGAGCAGCGCCGCCTGCTGCCGGTGGACGCCTCGCTGGCCGAGCAGGTGCTGCCGTCGATCCGGTCCACTGTGGAGGAACAGGTGGCCGGGAACGCGGGCTGGCGGGTGGTCACCACGGACTCCGGCGGCGGTGAGGTCGCCGAACTGCACGCGCAGGAGGCGAAACCGGCCGACGCGGTCACCACCACGCTCAGCAGGCGGGTGCAGGCGGCGGGGGAGAAGGCGCTCGAGCCGGTGCCGGGCGCGGCGATGATCGTGGCACTGCAACCCTCGACCGGCGAGCTGCTCGCGGTGGCCCAGAACGCGCCTGCCGACCAGCAGGGCGCGATCGCGCTGACCGGCCGCTACCCGCCGGGCTCCACGTTCAAGATCGTCACCGCGGCCGCCGGACTGGGTGCGGGCAAGGTGAGGGCGGACACGCCGGTCGACTGCCCGGCCACCACCGTGGTCGACGGCAGGCTGATCCCGAACAACGACCGGTTCGCGCTGGGCACGGTGCCGCTGAGCCAGGCGTTCGCGCAGTCGTGCAACACCACCTTCGCCAGGCTGTCCACCGACCTGCCCGCGATGGCGCTCACCGACTCGGCCCGCGACCTGGGGCTCGGTGCCGACTTCGTGATCCCCGGGCTGACCACGATCACCGGTTCGGTGCCGCCGGCGGGCAGCATCGTGCAGCAGGCGGAGAACGGTTTCGGCCAGGGCACCGTGCTGGCCAGCCCGTTCGGCATGGCGGTGGTGGCCGGGACCGTCGCGAGTGGGCGGATCCCGGTGCCGTCGCTGCTGCGGGGTGCGGCGACCGAGGCGAAGAACCTGGGCGCGCCGGTGCGTCCCGAGGTGCTCGACGCGCTGCGCGGCATGATGCGCGAGGTGGTCACCGGCACCGCGTTGCGCGACCTGCCGGAGGTCCGCGGCAAAACCGGCACCGCGCAGTACGGCGACGGCAGCAACGCGCACGGCTGGTTCGTCGGTTACTCCGGTGATCTCGCCTTCGCCGTGTTGCTCACCGGGGCCGGTTCGTCGGGGCTCGCGGTCGAGGCGGCACACCGGTTCCTCACCGGGCTGGGCTGAAGTCGTAGGCTGGGGGCATGTCCCAGCGTGCCCCTCTGAAGCCCGGTGTGCAGTCGCCGCGCCGTGCCGTTCCCGCGTCCATCAAGCGTCCCGAGTACGTGGACCGGCCGGCGCCGAAGCGCGACACCGGGAACGGGGTGCGCACCCCCGAGGTGATCGAGGCCATGCGGGTGGCCAGCCGGATCGCCGCGCAGGCGCTGCAGGAGGGCGGCAAGGCGGTGAAGCCGGGCGCCACCACCGACGACGTGGACAAGGTGGTGCACGAGTTCCTGCTCGACCACCACGCCTACCCGTCGACGCTGGGTTACCGGAACTTCCCGAAGTCGTGCTGCACCTCGCTGAACGAGGTCATCTGCCACGGCATCCCCGACTCGACGGTGATCGAGGACGGCGACATCTGCAACATCGACGTGACCGCGTACATCGGGGACGTGCACGGCGACACCAACGCGACCTTCCTGGCCGGTGACGTCTCGGAGGAGGCGCGCCTGCTGGTCGAGCGCACGCACGAGGCGACCATGCGGGCGATCAAGGCGGTCCGCCCCGGGCGGCAGCTGAACGTGATCGGCCGGGTGATCGAGGCCTACGCGAAGCGGTTCGGCTACGGCGTGGTGCGGGACTTCACCGGTCACGGCGTCGGCCCCGCGTTCCACACCGCGCCGACCGTGCTGCACTACGAGGAGCCCTCGGTGACCACCGAGATCCTGCAGGGCATGACCTTCACCATCGAGCCGATGATCACCCTCGGCACCATCGACTACGACATCTGGTCCGACGACTGGACGGTCACCACGAAGGACAAGAAGTGGACCGCCCAGTTCGAGCACACCATCGTGGTGACCGAAACCGGCGCGGAGATCCTGACCCTGCCGTAGCCGCGCCCATGTGGGGCGCCGACATGAAAACCCGGTCCGCTGTGGCCGGTGCGCACATGGTCAGCGGGGAGTCCGGCTCGTAGCGTTCCCGCCATGAACGAGCCTGCGTTGCGCGGCCGCACCGCGCTGGTCACCGGGGGTGCGGCAGGCATCGGCCGCGCCTGCGTAACCGCGCTGACCGCGGCCGGGGCCAAGGTGCACTTCGCCGACCACCACGCCGAGCGGGCGGCCGAGGTGGCCGCCGAGACCGGCGCCATCCCGCACGTCACCGACCTCACCGCCCCCGGGGCGGTCGAGGCGCTGCCCGACGACGTGGACATCCTGGTCAACAACGCCGGGGTGCAGCACGTGGCCCCGATCCACGAGTTCCCGCCGGAGCGGTTCGCCGCGATGCACGAGCTGATGGTGCAGGTCCCGTTCCGGCTGATGCGCCACACCCTGCCGTCGATGTACCGCCGCGGCTGGGGGCGCCTGGTCGCCGTGTCCAGCGTGCACGGCCTCCGCGCGAGCGCGGGCAAGTCCGCCTACGTGGCGGCCAAGCACGCGCTCGAAGGGCTCAGCAAGGTCGCCGCGCTCGAAGGCGCCGAGCACGGCGTGACCAGCAACTGCGTCAACCCGGGTTACGTGCGCACCGCACTCGTCGAGGGTCAGGTTCGGGCGCAGGCCGAGCGGCACGGCATCGGCGAGGACGAGGTGCTCGACGAGGTCTTCCTCCGCCGTACCGCGATCAAGCGGCTGATCGAACCCGAGGAGGTCGCCGCGGTGGTCACCTGGCTGTGCGGCGACGCCGCCGGGTACCTCACCGGTGCCTCCGTTCCGCTCGACGGCGGCTGGACCGCCGGTTGACCGTCCGCTGCGCCCTCTACGCCCTCCCACCCGCCCTCTGCCCACAAAGAAGTGGTGATGTTCATGGCTGAAACCGTGTCCCCGCCGCGCCGGAAGATCGTCAAGATCGTCGGCGCCAGCCTGGTCGGGACGACCATCGAGTGGTACGACTTCTTCCTCTTCGCCTCGGCCGCGACCCTGGTCTTCAACAAGCTGTTCTTCCCCGGCTCCGACCCGCTCACCGGCACCTTGTTCGCGCTGGGCAGCTACGCCATCGGCTTTGTCGCGCGGCCGCTGGGCGGGCTGGTGTTCGGCCACTACGGCGACAAGATCGGCCGCAAGAAGCTGCTGGTGCTGAGCCTGCTGCTGATGGGCGGCGCCACCTTCGCGATGGGCCTGCTGCCCACCTACGCCGCCATCGGCGTGGCCGCGCCGATCCTGCTCACCGTGCTGCGGCTGGTGCAGGGCTTCGCGCTCGGCGGTGAGTGGGGCGGCGCGGTGCTGATCGTCTCCGAGCACGGTGATCCGGCCAGGCGCGGGTTCTGGGCGTCGTGGCCGCAGGCCGGCGCGCCCGGCGGGAACCTGCTCGCCACCGCGGTGCTGGCCATTCTCGCCAGTGTCCAGTCCGACGCCGCGTTCGAGTCGTGGGGCTGGCGCATCCCGTTCCTGCTCTCCGGCCTGCTGGTGGCGATCGGGTTGTGGATCCGGCTCTCGGTCGAGGAGTCACCGGTGTTCGTCGAGGCCGCCAAGAAGGCGGGCGGCAAGGTGGAGAAGGCACCGATCGTCACCGTGCTCAAGCACAGCTGGCGCGAGGTGCTGATCGCGATGGGCGCGCGCTTCGCGGAGAACGTGTCCTACTACATCCTGACCGCGTTCATCCTGGTCTACATCACCGTCGGGCTGGAAATGCCGAAGGGCGTCGGGCTGAACGCGGTGCTGATCGGCTCGGCCGTGCACTTCGTCACCATCCCGGTGTGGGGCGCGCTGTCCGACCGCTTCGGCCGTCGCGCGGTGTACCTGTTCGGCGCGGGCGCGATGCTGATCTGGTCGTTCGTCTTCTTCGCCATGCTGGACACCAAGTCGTTCGGCCTGATGGTGCTGGCCACCACGATCGGCCTGGTCCTGCACGGCGCGATGTACGGGCCGCAGGCGGCGTTCTTCTCCGAACTGTTCGGCACCCGGGTGCGGTACTCGGGCGCGTCGATCGGCTACCAGCTGGCCTCGATCCTGGCCGGTGGGCTGGCCCCGCTGATCGCCACCGCGATGCTGCGCGACTTCGGCGGCAGCCTGCCGGTGTCGATCTACGTCGCGGCGACCTGCGTGCTCACCATCGTCGCGGTCTACCTGGCCAAGGAGACCAAGGGCACCTCGCTGGCCGACGACGGGGAACCGGCTGAAGTGCGCGATGACCGCACGCCGGTGACACCATGACCGGATGAGCGCGGAGCTGCTGGACCTGATCGCCGCCGGGGCGAGCGCGCGGGAACTGGCGGCGGCGGGCGCGGATCCGCGGGCCACCGAGGCGGCCCTGCGGATCCACGCCACGCTCGCCGGGCACACCCGCCGCGAGGCCGAGCTGGCGGCGTTGTTCGACACCGCCAGCGACCTCGCCCGGCTGCGCGACACCGACGCGGTGCTTCAGTCGATCGTGCACCGGGCGCGGATGCTGCTGCGGGTGGACGTGTCGTACCTGAGCATGAACCGCCCCGGTACCGACGGCACGTACATGCGGGTCACCGACGGCTGCACCTCGGCGTTGTTCAAGGCGCTGCGGCTGGGCATGGGGGAGGGGCTCGGCGGGCTGGTCGCGCAGACGGCCCGCCCGTACGCCACCGCCGACTACCCGACCGACCCGCGGTTCCGCCACACCGGCCCGATCGACGAGGCCGTGCGCGACGAAGGGCTGATCGCGATCATCGGGGTCCCGCTGGCGCTCGGGGACGAAGTGATCGGTGTGCTCTACGCCTCCGATCGCCGCACCAGGCGGTTCTCCCCGGCCGAGGTGGCGCTGCTGTCCTCGCTGGCCGACCACGCCGCCATCGCGATCGACAACGCGCGGCTGATCGAGACCATCCAGGAGCACCACGCGACGATCGCGCGGGCGCAGGAGGCACACGACCGGCTGACCGCGCTGGTGCTCGGCGGCAGCGGGGTGCGTGAGGTGGCCGAAGCCGTGGCCGGGGTGCTGGGCGGCGGGATCACCGTGCACGACGCGACCGGCGCCGAACTCGGCCGGTCCGGTGTCGCGGCACCTCAACCATCGGCGGAAACCGTGGCCGCGTCGCAGTCGAGCGGGCGCGCGGTGGCCGAGGGCGGGGTCTGGACCTGTGCCGTGCTCGCCGGTCCCGAACTGCTCGGCAGCATCACGCTCACCGGGCGCGCGGATCTGGCCGACGCCGACCGGCGGCTGTTCGAACGGGCCGGGGTGGTGACCGCGCTTCTTCTGCTGCTGCGCCGATCCACCGCGGAAGCCGAGGACCGCGTGCGGGGTGAGCTGGTCGCCGACCTGCTCACCGCACCGCAGCGCGACCCGGAGGCGCTGATCGACCGGGCCCGCCGCGTCGGCGTCGATCTCGGTGCCGGGCACGTGGTGCTGGTGCTCCAGTCGGGGGCGTGTTCACGCGGCAGGCTCGCGGCCGCGGTCGCCGGGTACGCGGCACTGGCCGGGCTGCACGCGGAACAGGTGGTCGCGCTGATACCGCCGGACGAGGCCGCCGCCGATCCCGGCAAGCTGGCGTCGATGCTGGCCGGTGCCGCCGGTGGACCGGTGACGGTCGCCGCGGCCGGACCGGCGACCGGACCCGCCGGGCTGGCCGCCGCGCACGCCGAAGCCGCGCGCTGCCTGCGGGCGATGCTCGCGCTCGGCCGCGAAGGTGACGGCGCCACGGCCGCCGAACTCGGTTTTGTCGGCGTGCTGCTGGGCGATCGGGCGAACACCGCCGGATTCGTGCGGTCGGTGCTCGGGCCGGTGCTGGACTACGACGAACGCCGCGGCACGGAACTGGTCAAAACGCTGAACTGCTACTTCGCCGCGGGCGGAAACCTCGCGCGGGCAAAGGATTCGCTGCACGTGCACGTGAACACGGTGGCGCAGCGGCTGGAACGGATCGCCGCGCTGCTCGGGCCGGACTGGTCCTCCCCGGCCGGCGCGCTGGAACTCCAGCTGGCGCTACGGCTGCACCGGCTTAGTCAATCCCCTTGAGCAGTTCGTCGAGGAAGCCGCTCGCTTCGGTGACCGCGCGTTCCGGGTCCCCGTCGGCGATGGCTTCGAGCAGCCCCGTGTGCGAGACGTTGTCCGCGTGCTTGGTCGCCTCGACCGAAGCGGCGACCACCTCGCTCAGCCCGCGGTACAGCTCGGTCAGCAGGTTGTTGTGTCCACATTGGACAACGGCGAGGTGGAAGCTGGCGTCCGCCTGGACGAACTCGTCGAAACGCTTCTCCGCCAGTGCCGCGTCGCGGATGCGGAGCAGCTCGGTGAGGTTGGCCAGTTCGGCTTCGGTGCGTTCGGTCGCGGCCATCCGCGCGCCCTCGACCTCGAGCGTCCGCCGCACCTGGAGCACTTCGCGCAGTTCGGAACCGCACAGCCGCCGCACCGCGCCGGAGACTTCGCTGGTGGCGCGGACGTAGGTGCCGTCGCCCTGGCGCACTTCGAGCAAACCGCTGTGGGACAAGGCACGCACGGCCTCACGGACGGTGTTCCGGCCGACACCCAGCGCTGTCACCAGCTCGCTCTCCGGCGGAATCCGCTCGCCGACCGGCCATTCGCCCGCGGTCACGGCCTCGCGCAACTGCCCGATCACCTGGTCGACGAGCCCGGTCCGGCGGGTGGTGGCCAACGGCACTGTGACATTCCTTTCGCGCGTCGGGGCCAGTTTCGGGGTTCAACCAATCATCCTACGTCTGCCATACTAGCCCCGTGTCCGTCGAATCCGAGGTTTCGATCAAGCAACGTGCCCTGGCCGGCGCGATCGAACCCATCCGCCGGTCACGGAATCTCGCCGTCGCCGGTGGCACGCTGATCGCACTGGCCGTGGTGCTCGCCGCGCTGAACCTGCGCCCCGCGATCACCAGTGTGGGCCCACTGCTCGACGAGGCAAGGACCTCCCTCGGCGCCTCCGGCACCTGGGCCGGATTGCTCACCACTTTGCCAGGCTTGTGCTTCGCTGTCGCCGGACTCGCCGCACCGCGTCTGGCGCGCCGGGTGGGCATGGGCAGTGCGGTCGCACTGGCACTGGGCATTCTCGGTGTCGGGCTGATCGTGCGGGTGCTCGACGGCCCGCTGGTGGTGCTCGGCGGCACGCTCGTCTCCAGCGCCGGTATCGCGCTGGCGAACGTGCTGGTCCCGGTGGTGGTCAAGGATTCCTTCCCGGCCAGGGTCGGCCTGATGACCGGCATCTACACCGCCGCGCTCAACCTGGGCGGGGCTTCGGGATCCGCGCTTTCACCGAAGCTGGACGCGCTGCTCAACGGATGGCGGCCCGCGCTGGGTGCGTGGGCGCTGCTGGCCTTCCTGGCACTGGTGGTCTGGCGGATCGCGATCCGCGGCGGCGCCCGCGCCACCGACGACCCCGCCGGCGCCCGCGGCGAACCTCGGCGGTCGCTGCTGCGCAGCCCGCTCGCCTGGATCGTCACCCTGTTCTTCGGGCTGCAGTCGTTCCTGGCCTACGTGGTGATGGGCTGGTTCCCGCAGGTGCTGATGGACGCCGGGCTGACCCGCGGTGACGCCGGACTGGTGGTCGGGCTGATGTCGCTGCTGGCGGTACCGATCAGCCTGACCGTGCCCGCGCTCGCCGCGCGCCAGCGCAACCAGACCTGGTGGATCGTCGGGCTCGGCGTGTTCTCCATGGCGGGTCTCGGCGGGCTGATCCTGGCGCCCACCGCGGCGCCGCTGCTGTGGGCCGTGCTCACCGGCATCGGCATGAGCGTGTTCTCCATGGCGGTGATGGTGATCGCGCTGCGGGCGCGCGCCGGGGACGAGACCGCGCGGCTGTCCGGCATGGTGCAGGGCTTCGGTTACCTGCTCGCCGCGGTCGGTCCGTTCCTGTTCGGCTTCCTGCACGACGTCACCGCGGGCTGGACGGTGCCGCTGGCCGTGGTGTTCGGCGTGGTGGTGGCCCAGACGATCTTCGGCGGCCTGGCCGGCCGCGACAAGCTCGTCTGAGCCGTTCCCCCTCAGTCGTCCAGCGGCAGGTTCAGCAGCGCGTTCTCGATCAGTTCCGGCATCGCCGGGTGGATCCAGTACTGCCCGCGTGCCATCTGCCGCGCGTCCAGGCCGAAGCTCATCGCCTGGATCACCGGCTGGATCAGGCTTCCCGCCTGCGGGCCGATGATGTGCGCGCCGAGCAGCTGCCCGGTGGCGGGGTCGGCGAGCAGCTTCGCGAAGCCGGTGGTGTCCTCCATCGCCCAGCCGTAGGCGATCCCGGCGTAGTCCTGGGTGTAGGTCACGTAGTTGACGCCCCGCGCCTTGGCCTGCGCCTCGGTCAGGCCGACCGCCGCGATCTGGGGCGCGCTGAACACCGCGTGCGGCACGAACCGGTGGTCCGCCGCGACCGGGGCGTCCGGGTGGAGCAGGTTGTGCTGCACCACGCGCTGTTCGTGGTTCGCCACGTGCTTCAGCTCGTACACCGAGGAAATGTCGCCGAGCGCGTAGATGCCGTCGACCCCGGTGCGCTGGTACTCGTCCACCACCACGTGCCCGCTGTCCTTTGTGGACACACCGGTGGCGGCGACGTCGAGCAGGTCCGAGTTCGGCCTGCGCCCGGTGGCCACCAGCAGCAGGCCCGCGTCGATCGTCTCGGTGCCGTCCGGGCCTTCGAGGTCGAGCGAGACGCCGGTGTCGGTGCGGCGCACCTTGGTGGTCCGCCGGTTCAGCCGGACGTCGTACTTCTCCGCCGCCAGTTCGGTGAACCGCTGGCTGACCGCCTCGTCCTCGGCACGCAGCAGCGCACCCGAGCGCGCGACCACGGTGACCTCGACGCCGAACGAGGAGAAGACGTGCGCGAACTCGGCGGCGATGAACCCGCTGCCGAGAATGACCAGCCGCTCGGGCAGCTCGTCGATCCGCATCACCGTGTCCGACGTGTAGTAGCCGCTGTCGGCGAGGCCGGGGATGTCCGGGATCACCGGACGGCCACCGGCGGCGAGCACGAACCGGTCCGCGGTCAGCGTTTCCGTGCCGCCGTCGTTGAGGCTCACCTGGAGCTGCTTCATCCCGGTGAACCGGCCTTCGCCCTCGTAGACGTCGACGTTGGCGTTGTCTTCGTGCTCGACGCGGTACTGCTTGCCGCCCGCGGCGATCGGGTCGATCCGGCCGAAGATCCGGTCGCGGATCTCGCGCCAGCGCACCCCGGTCAGCTCCAGGTCCACGCCCAGCTTCGCGCCGGCGGGCACGGCCGCGGCCAGATCGGCCGGGTAGACGAACATCTTGGTCGGGATGCAGCCCACGTTCAGGCAGGTGCCGCCGAAGGTGCCCTTTTCCACGATCGCGGTCTTCCAGCCGGCGAACCGCGGGTCGAGCACGGAGTTGCCGGAGCCGGTGCCGATGATCACCAGGTCGTAGTGGGGCACGCTGCCATCCTGTCGGTAGAAGGGTGGGTTCTTCTCGTCGGTCAAACCTAACGCGGGTACCGGTTTGTTCCCGGTCAGCCGCCGGTGGCGGAGAAGTGCATCAGGTCCTTCGGCGAGTCCCAGGTGCCGCCCCAGGTCCAGCCGATGGCCCGGAAGGCCCGCTCGGCCACCCCGCCGGGCAGGACCATGCCCGGTCGCTGGTTGGCGCGGTCGGTGTAGGCCGAAGCCAGCTCCGGCAGCACCAGGTCACCCTTGAGATAGGGGTTGCAGAACGGGTTCACGTCCACTGCCAGCCCCGAGGCGTGCGCGGACCAACTGCTCTGCCCGCGCACCGGGCGGCAGACGAAGGCGGTGGTGTTGTTGCCGTCACCGGTCGGCGGCGCGTCCAGTTCGTCGGCCCTGGTCACCCGCATCTCCTCGATCGGGAACTTCGCCGCGAACAGCGCGCCGAACGCCTCGGTGACCGGCTGCGCGACGGAGGCGTTCACCAGCATCTCGCCGGTGTGCGCCCGGCCGTCGAACCCCCAGAACGACATGGTCAGGTACCGCAGCTGCGCGGCGCCGACCGGGCAGCCGGGCTGCCAGGTGCTCCGCGCGAGCACGTCACCGGGCACCGCTTCGACGGTCGAGGCGTACTCGCCGCCGACCGGCGGGGGCAGCCGATCCGCGCTCGGGAGGTGCCGGTCGGCCAGTTCGGCCGGGGTCGGCAGCACCTCGCCGAAGCCGTCCGCGCGCAGCGGCAGCGGCCGGGCGCCGACCTGCCACGTCGGCTGGGGTGCCGGGGCCTCACTCGATCGGGTAACCGGCGGCTGCGGTGCCGGTGTCGCGCTCGGCGCGGGCGAAGGCGCAGGTGGGGGCTCCGCGCCGCAGGCGGTGAGCAGGAGCAGCAGCACGGCGAGAACCGCTGCCGGGGCCGTTGGTCGCACGCTCCCACTGTGACAGAGCCGCAGCGTGACCGGCAGTCCACCCGGTTCAGGGACACCGCTGCGGGGCTGGGCCATTTAGGGTAATCGGACCGCCTCCCCGACCTTCGAGAGGAACATCTCCATGCCGAACAAGTCCCGCCGCCGCGGGGTGCTGACGGCGGCCACCGCGGTGCTGGCCGGGGCCATCGCCCTGGTGCCCGCCGCAGGCGACGCGACCGCCACCAACACCCAGCCCTACATCGTCGGCGGGACCGAAGCCTCCATCGCGGACCACCCGTACGCGGTCTACCTCACCGATCGCGACGGCAACCAGTTCTGCGGCGGGGTGCTGATCTCGGGCAGGGGCGTGCTGACCGCGGCGCACTGCGCGCAGGCGATGAAGCGCACCGAGTTGCGCGTGGTCGCCGGGCGGCAGGACCAGCGCACCAGCGCCGGGGTGGTCAGCGAGGTGGACAAGGTGTGGATCAACCCGCAGTTCCGGGACCCGACCACCGGCAACGACGTCGCCGTGCTCACCCTCGACGAGGAAATGCCCTACCGCGCGGCGAAACTGCCGGACACCGGCGACGCCGACCTCTACCGCGAGGGCACCAAGGCCAAGGTGCTCGGCTGGGGCCGCACCGCCGACGGCGGCCCGCGCTCGGACTACCTGCGTGGTGCGCTCGTGCCGGTGGTTTCCGACGAGAGCTGCAAGAACAGCTTCAGCAGCTACGACAAGTCGACCATGCTCTGCGCCGGTTATCCCGACGGCGGGGTGGATGCCTGCCAGGGCGACTCCGGCGGCCCGCTGCTGGTCGGCGACACGGTGATCGGCATCGTCTCCTGGGGCGAGGGCTGCGCCCGGCCGGATCGCCCCGGTGTGTACGCGCGGGTGGCCGCGTTCACCACGGAGGTCCGCTCGCAGGACTGACGACTCCGCTCCTCCTTCCGACCACGGCGTGTGCTAGGCATACGCCGTGGTTGAAAGCATGGTTCGGGCCGCGACCGGGGACCAGGTGTCCGCCGGCGATCTCTATTCGATTCTCAAGCTGCGCGTGGACGTTTTTGTCGTCGAGCAGGAATGTCCCTACCCCGAGCTGGACGGCAGAGACCTGCTGCCGGGCACCAGGCACCTCTGGCTGAACGGCGAGTCCGGGGTGGATTCCTACCTGCGCGTGCTCGAAGAGCCGGGCGGCGGGTTCCGCATCGGACGCGTGGTCACCGCGGGTTCGGCCCGCGGGCGCGGCCTGGCCGCGCAGCTGATGAACGCCGCGCTCGAGTCCATTTCGGACGCTCCGGCGGTGCTGGACGCGCAGACCTACGCCAAGGGCTTCTACGCGAAGTTCGGCTTCGAACCGACCGGGGAAGAGTTCCTCGAAGACGGCATCCCGCACGTCACGATGCGCCGGTAGCCAGCAGTGTTTTGACAGTGGGTTGCGTGGCGGTGCGGGTTCACGGCCCACAACAAGCGGCTCCGCCGCTTATGAAGGACCTAACGCGGCGCGCAGTCCACGATCACCTTCACCGCGGCGTCCACATCGGACTCGGTGAGGTCGGCGCGGGCGGTGAGCCGGAGCCGGGAGATGCCGTCCGGTACCGACGGCGGGCGGAAGCAGCCGACGCGGACACCTTGTTCCGCACAGCTTTCCGCCCAGGCGACGGCCTTTTCCGGGCTCGGCGCCTGCACCGAGACCACCGCGGCGTCCGGGGTGCTCACGGTGAACCCGGCTTCGGCGAGCTTCTCGGACAGGCGGCTCGCCACCGCGAGCACCTTGCCGGGCAACTCGGGTTCGGCGCGCAGCACGTTCAGCGCGGACAACGCGGCGGCGGCGCTTCCCGGCGCGAGCGCGGTGTCGAAGATGAAGCTGCGCGCGGTGTCGACCAGGTGCTTGATCACGCGGCGCGGGCCGAGTACCGCGCCGCCCTGCGCGCCGAGCGACTTCGACAGCGTGATCGTGGTGACCACGTCGGGCGCACCCGCCAGACCCGCTTGGTGCACCGCGCCGCGGCCGCCTTCGCCGAGCACACCGAAGCCGTGCGCGTCGTCGACCAGCAGCGCCGCGCCGTGCGCGCGGCAGGCTTCGGCGAGTTCGCCGAGCTTCGCCAGATCACCGTCGACGGAGAACACCGAGTCGGTGACCACCAGCGCGCGCTGTTTGCGGCGCGTCGCGAGCGCGCGGGTGATTCCGGCGATGTCGCTGTGCGCGATCGCGGCGACGTCCGCGCGCGAAAGGCGGCAGCCCTCGATCAGCGAGGCGTGGATGTACTTGTCGGTGACGATCGCGGATTCCGCACCGGACAACGCGGTTACCGCGCCGAGGTTCGCGGCGAACCCGGAGGAGAACACCAGCGCCGCCTGCGTGCCGCAGAACCGCGCGAGTTCGTGCTCCAGTTCGGCGTGCAGTTCGGTCGACCCGGTGACCAGTCGTGAACCGGTCGACCCGGCGCCCCAGCGCAACGCGGCGGCCGCGGTGGCCCCGGCGACGCGCTTGTCGCGGGCCAGGCCGAGATAGTCGTTGCCGGCCAGGTCGACCTCGCCGGTGTCCGCGCGCCGGGGTCGCAGCCTGCGGACCAGCCCGGCGGCGGCGCGCTTTTCCGCTTCGGCGTCGAGCCAGTCGAAAACGTGGTCGGGCGCGGGGACTGGACCGGGTGCGTTCACGCCTGGCAGTCTCGCATGCGATCGATTCGAGGAGGACGCACGGTGACCGGGGACGAGCTGCAGCCGATGCCGGAAGACTGGGAACGCGCGCTGGCGGTGGTCGCGCACCCGGACGACCTCGAGTACGGCGGCTGCGGTGCGGTGGCGAAGTGGACAGACGCCGGGAAGTCGGTGGCCTACCTGCTGGTGACCCGCGGTGAGGCCGGGATCGACACGCTGGCACCGGAGGAGGCGGGCCCGTTGCGCACCGCCGAGCAGATCGCCAGCGCGGCCGTGGTCGGTGTGCACGACGTGGAGTTCCTCGACCACGCGGACGGGGTCATCGAATACGGCCTGCCGCTGCGGCGGGACATCGCGGCGGCGATCCGGCGCCACCGGCCGGAGCTGGTGATCATGAGCAACCACCGGGAGACCTGGCCGGGCGGGTACCTGAACATGGCCGACCACCGGGTGGTCGGCGAAGCCACTCTGGACGCCGTGCGCGACGCCGCGAACCGCTGGATCTTCCGCGATCTCGGCCTCGAACCGTGGCAGGGCGTGCGCTGGGTGGCCGGTGCGTCGTCCCCGCGCTCGACGCACGCGGTCGACATCACCACGACGTTGGACCGCGCGATCGCGTCGCTCAAGGAGCACAAGGCGTACCTGGCCGCACTCGGCGGCGAAATGGGTGAGCCGGAGACCTTTCTGCGTGCCGCCGCGGAAGAAACCGGCAAGCGCTTCGGCGGCCGCCTGGCCACGGACTTCGAACTCTTCCCGATGTAGCCATGAAGCCGTAACCGTAAAAAAGGGCTCCACCACCGCGAACGGTGATGGAGCCCTTCAGGTGGAACGCGTCAGTCGTTCGACCAGCCGCGGCGCGCCGGGCCACGGCCCGAGCGCTGCGGGCGGCCGGAGCCGTTGCCCCGCGGCTGACGGCCACGGCCGCCGAAGCCGGGACGGCCGCCGCCACGGTTTTCGCCGTACGCCCGCGGGCCACCGCGGCGCGGGGTGTCCCGGCGCTGCTCGCGCTCGGGCACCGGCTCACCGCTGGGCTGGCGTGCCCCGGTGATCCGGGCCAGTTCGGCGTCGCCGGGCCGCACGCTGGCGGTCTCGGCGCGCACCCCGGCGCGATCGGTCAGCCGCTTCATGGTGCGGCGCTGGTCGTGCGTGATCAGCGTGACCACGGTGCCCGACGCCCCGGCGCGCGCGGTGCGGCCGGCCCGGTGCAGGTAGTCCTTGTGGTCGGCGGGCGGGTCCACGTGCAGCACCAGGCTGATGTCGTCGACGTGGATACCGCGGGCGGCCACGTCGGTGGCGACCAGCACCGGGGTGTGCCCGGCCTTGAAGTCGGCCAGCACGCGGTTGCGCTGCCCCTGGGTCTTGCCGCCGTGCAGGGCCGCGGCCTGCACACCGGAAGCGCGCAGGCGCTCGGCGAGCCGGTCCACGTGGTGCTTGGTCCGCACGAACATGATCGTGCGGCCCTCGCGGGCCCCGATCTCGGTGACCACGGCCTGCTTGTCCGGGTAGGACACCTGGAGCACGTGGTGGTCCATGGTGGTGACGCTGGCGGTGACCGGCGCGACCGAGTGCTCGACCGGGTCGGTCAGGTAGCGGTCGACCAGCTTCTTGACGTCACCGTCGAGCGTGGCCGAGAACAGCAGCCGCTGCCCGCGCGCCGGGGTGAGGTCGAGGATCTCCCGCACCTGCGGCAGGAAGCCCATGTCGGCCATCTGGTCGGCCTCGTCCAGCGCGACGAAGTTCACGTCGCCGAGCACGCAGGTGCCCTGGCGGACGTGGTCCGACAGCCGGCCGGGGGTGGCGATCAGCAGGTCGACGCCGCGCTGCAGCGCGTCCGCCTGCCGGTTGAAGGCCATGCCGCCGACGGCCGTGCGGCACCACAGGCCGAGCGACTTGGCCAGCGGGGTCAGCGAGTCGGCCACCTGCATGGCCAGCTCACGGGTCGGGACCAGGACCAGCGCGCGCGGGCGCTTGGCACGGGCCTTGCCGCCGTCGAGCCTGCTCAGCAGAGCCAGGCCGAAGGCGAGCGTCTTGCCCGAACCGGTCTGCGCGCGACCGAGCACGTCGCGCCCGGCGAGCGCGTCGGGCAGGGTGGCCGACTGGATGGGGAACGGGGAGTTGATGCCGGCTTCCCGCAGCGACCGCAGGAGCGGCTCGGGGAGGTTCAGCTCGGCGAAGGTCTTCAGGGGTGCCTGGGTGGCGACGACGGCGGGAGCACCGTCGGTGTTCCGAATCCGCGGCTTACGGTTGCCGTGGCGCGCGGAGGTGTTGCCGGAATCGAGCGTGACTGTCACAAATGCCTCTCGGACGTGGCACGTCACAAGGGAGGCCCGGTTGTCCGCACGCAGGCAGGACAAGGTGGTGTTGCGGTGGGCTTTCTCAGGGACATACCCGGCACATCGTGTTCTGCACACCATGCGCCGCTTGATGGATACCGCGGGGCCTTACGGTTTTGGCCCTTGGAGGCGACGGACACCACTCATCCACGCCGCCGGTTGCGGTCTTGTATCAGAATACCGGAGAGCCTTTCCGTCTGCGCAGCCGAGGCGGGAACTGTGGGCAACGCCCCATCGGGGTAACGCGGAAAGGTGAGCGCGCTCACCTTTCCGCCCTCCTCGTTCAGGGCAGTCCCGCCGCCTGGCGCAGCTCGCCGACCAGGGCTTCCGGGTCGAGCACCTCCGGTGGCAGGCCCCGCGCGGCGAACCAGCTCGCCACGTTGTGCACGTCCCTGGCCAGGAACTCCAGACCGCGCGGATTGGCCACGATGTCCACCACCTGCGGCAGGTCGATCAGCACCAGCCGGTCGCGGTGGACCATCAGGTTGTACGCGGACAGGTCGCCGTGTGCCAGCCCGTGCGCCGCCATCGTCTCCAGCGCGGACACCAGCTGGTACCAGAGGTCACGCAGGCCGTCCTCGTCCGTGCGCACCTGCGCCAGCCGTGGTGCGGCCGTGCCGTCCTCCTCGCCGATGAACTCCAGCAGCAGCTCGGTACCGCTGCGCTGGACCGGGTACGGCACCGGCACGCCCGCGCCCCAGAGCCGGGACAGCGCGGCGAACTCGGCGACCGCCCACTGCTCGGCGATCAGGTTGCGGCCGAAGGCGGTGCGGGTCTCGATCGCCCGCATCTCCCGCGACCGCCGCATCCGGCGGCCTTCCAGGTAGCCGGCGTCGCGGTGGAACATCCGGTGTTCGTTGCTGCGGTACCGCTTGGCGGCCAGCAGCGACTGCGGGCCGTCCGACAGCCCGCGCCGCAGCAGGTGGACGTCGGCCTCCTTACCGGTCTTGAGCACCCCCAGCTCGGTGTCCACCGCGGCCAGTTGGGTGATCACCCAGCTGGGCCGCGGGTGCGGGCCCTGCTCACCGTCGGCCCAGGTGGACCAGCGGTCGCCGCCGCCGGGGATCGCGGTTTCGGTGTAGGCGTCGGCGCGCTGGTGGGCGAGCCGGACGCGTTCTTCTTCGGTGAGCCGCCCGCGGCGGCTCGGTTCGGGTTCGTCGTCGAAGCGGGCACGCCGGCTCTTGCGGCGTGCCGGCGTGTTTTCCAGGCGTTCGAAATCGAGGTCGTGCTTGCGCACTGGTGGGCTCCTGAAGAGGGATGGTGCCCCGCCGGCGCTGGTGGACGCGCGTGCGTCAGCCGGTCAGGGCGGCGGATCGGGCGCAGGGCAAGCCCAGGACAGTCCTAGCCACAGGGCACCTCCTCGCTATCCGCCGGAACACCGGCTCGTCAGTCGACGCGCATGATCTTCGCGAGTCCGGCCGATCCGCGCAACCGAATTAACTGACACAGTGGCCGCACGGTCCGAGTGAACGGGAGGAACGCAGGTGACGAGGTACGACGTGGTGATCGCCGGCGGCGGGCACAACGGGCTGGTCGCGGCCGCCTACCTGGCCAGGGCGGGCCGGTCGGTGCTGCTGCTGGAGCGCCGGGCGGAACTGGGCGGAGCGGCGGTCTCGTTCCGCGCGTTCGACGGCGTGGACGTGCGGTTGTCGCGGTACTCCTACCTGGTCAGCCTGCTGCCGCGGCGCATCGTCACCGAACTCGGGCTGCCGCTGGACCTGCGCCGCCGCCGGATGTCCTCCTACACCCCGGTCGGCTCCGGCGGGCTGCTGGTGGACACCGGTGACCCCGCGCGCACCGACGCCTCGTTCGCCGCGATCACCGGTGGTGAGGCGGATTTCGAAGCCTGGCAGCGGTTCTACGCGATGACCGGGCGCGTCGCCGAGCGCACCTTCGACACGCTCACCGAACCACTGCCCACAAAGGACGAACTACGCGCGCGGGTGGCCGATGACGAGGCGTGGCAAGCGTTGTTCGAGCGGCCGCTGGCCGAAACGCTGGAGACCGCGTTCACCGACGACACCGTGCGCGGGGTGGTGCTGACCGACGCGCTGATCGGCACCTTCGCCGCCGCCGGGGATCCGTTGCTGCGGCAGAACCGCTGCCTGCTCTACCACGTGATCGGCAACGGCACCGGCGACTGGGACGTGCCGGTCGGCGGCATGGGCGCGGTCACCGGCGCGCTCGCGGACACCGCCCGCGCTGCCGGGGCCGAGCTGCTGGCCGACGCCGAGGTGCTCGCCATCCAGCCCGACGGCGAGGTGCGCTACCGCCACGGCGACACCGAGCACGTCGTGCACGGCGGGCACGTGCTGGCGAACCTCGCCGCGCCCACGCTGGCCAGGCTGCTCGGCGGGGAGCCGCCGGGCGAGTCACCGGAAGGCGCGCAGCTCAAGGTCAACATGGTGCTCACCAGGCTGCCGCGCCTGCGTGACGGCGGGGTCGCCGCGCACGAGGCGTTCGGCGGCACCTTCCACGTCAACGAGGACTACCGGCAGCTCGCGACCGCGCACGCGGAAGCCGACGCGGGCCGGATCCCGTCGCTGCCGCCGTGCGAGATCTACTGCCATTCGCTGACCGATCCGTCGATCCTCGGCCCGGCCGAACGCGCGGCCGGTGCGCAGACGCTCACCCTGTTCGGCCTGCACATGCCCGCGCGGCTGTTCCGGGAGGACAACGACTCGGCGAGGGCGGCGGCGTTGACGGCGACGCTCGCCTCGCTGAACAGCGTGCTCGCCGAGCCGATCGAGGACTGCCTCTGGAAGGACGAGCACGGCAATCCGTGCATCGAGGCGAAAACGCCGCTCGACCTGGAAGCCGAGCTGGGCTTGCCGGGCGGGCACATCTTCCACCGCGACCTGTCGTGGCCGTACGCGACCGAGGGCACCGGGCGCTGGGGTGTCGAGACCCGGCACGAGCGGATCCTGCTGTGCGGTGCCGGTGCCGTCCGCGGTGGCGGCGTGAGCGGCATACCCGGCCACAACGCGGCGATGGCGGTGCTCGGCCGGTAAGGGTTGTCCCGTGCCGAGCCCTTGCCCCAGGGTGGGGATCATGCGCGTCTTGGTGATCGGCTCCGGCATCGCCGGGGCTTCGACGGCCTATCAGCTCGCCCGCCGCGGTGCCGAAGTGGTGCTGGCCGGGCACGACCACGACGGCGTGGCGACCTCGGCTGGAGCGGGCATCGTTTCGCCGTGGACTTCGCGCCGCAGCGACGAGGAGTACCACCTGGCGGCGCGGGCGGCGGCGTTCTACCCGAACCTCGTCGAGCAGCTCGCCGAGGACGGCCGCGAGGATTCGTCGTTCGAGATCGTCGGCGCGATGGTGGTCTCCGAGGACTCCGGTGAGCTGGACGCCGCGGAGAAGCGCGTCACCGAGCGCGCGGCCACCGCACCGGCCGTGGGACAGGTGCAGCGCCTCGATCCGGTCGACGCCAGGGCGTACTTCCCCGCGCTGGCACCGGAACTCGGCGCGGTGCACATTTCCGGCGGCGGCCGCGTCGACGGGCGGCACCTGCGCGCGGCACTGCTCGGCGCGGCGGAGACGCGGGGTGTGCGGTCGATTTCCGGGAGCGCGGAGCTGCTCGTCGACGGTGGCAAGGTGACCGGCGCGCGCATCGGCGACGAGGTGGTGCCTGCCGACGCCGTGGTGGTGGCCGCCGGGGCGTGGACAGACGAACTGCTGGCGCCGGTGCACCTGCGGCTCGGCATCGAACCGCAGCGCGGCCAGATCAGCCACCTCGAACTGCCCGGCACACCGACCGACGCGTGGCCGGTCGTGCTGCCGATTTCGAGCCACTACCTGCTGGCCTTCCCGGGTTCTCGCGTGGTGGTCGGCGCGACCAGGGAGACCGGCTCCGGTTTCGACTACCGGGTCACCGCGGCGGGACAGCGGGAGGTGCTGGACAGCGCGCTGGCCGTCGCGCCGGGACTCGCCGACGCGACGCTGCTGGAAACCCGGATCGGCTTCCGCCCCGCGTCGCCCGATGGCCTGCCCGTGCTCGGCAGTCCGGACGGGCACCCCGAGCTGATGATCGTCACCGGCTTCGGCCCGGCGGGCCTGACGCTGGCGCCGTACTCGGGTCACGTGGCCGCCGCGCAGCTGCTCGGTTCCCCGGTCGACGAAGACCTGACGGCCTACCACCCGGACCGGTTCATTCGCCGGTGAGCATCTCCAGCTCGTGCTCGCCGGTGCGTTCCACGGCGAGCCCGGCCTTGGCGGCTACCTTCACCAGCCCGTCCACAGTGGATGGAGCGCGGCCGGTGGCGGCCAGTACGGCGGCCAGCTTTCCCTTGTAGGCCTTGTTGAAGTGGCTGACCGTCTTGCGCTGCCCGCGCGCGTCCTCGGTCACCACGCGCACGGTCACCGCGCCGGGGATCCGGGCCAGCGCCGCGTAACCGCCCGAGCGCAGGTCGACGACCAACCCCTCTATCCCGGCGAACACCGGCTCCAGCGCCGGGCGCCACAGCGGGCGGAGGCCGCCCAGCGCGGGCAGCGTGCTCCCGGCGGACAGGCGGTAGGCGGGAATGCGGTCGGTGGCGCGCGCGATGCCGAACAGCGCCGAAGCCACCGCCAGCCGCTCGTTCGCCCTGGCCAGCTCGGCTTTCTTGAAGCTGGTGATGTCGAGCGCGTCGTAGAGCACGCCGGTGTAGCGCCGCAGCGCGGGCAGCGTGGGGGAGGTCCACAGCTCCGCGTTGCGCTCGACCTCCTCGGCCTGGCGCTCGGAGATGCCGAGCGCGGCGAGGCCGGCCGGGACGTCCTTGGCGAGTTCGGCCAGCGCGTCGGCGATCTTGGCGCGCACCGGGTTCAGCTCGGGCGAGGACAGCGAGTCCAGGTCCAGCGGCGGTCCGTCCCCGCCGGTCGCCTTGGTCTCGGAGGGAGGGAGCAGCACCAGCACGCCAGCAGGGTAACCGCCGCGGAAAATCGGTGGGCCGGGTGAGGCGGGCCGACTTAGGCTGCGTCACATGGAGCGCACCGAGCCGGCCTGGCGGCCGCTGACCCTGTCCGACATGGCCGCGGTCGCCGACCTGCTCGCCGCCGCGAACCAGGCCGAGCCGACGGGTGAGTTCGAGACCACCCAGGATGTCACCGAGAGCCTGACCAGCCCGAACGTCGACCTGGAGCACGGCTCGCTGGCGGGCTGGGTGGGGGACCGGCTGGTCGCCTACGCGGTGAACCGGGTGCGCGACGGGGCCGACCCGGTGCACCAGATGCGCTTCGAAGCGACCGTGCACCCGGAGTTCCGCACCGACGCCGTGGGGGCGCACGTGCTGGCCTGGGCCGAGCGGTCGTGCCGGGAACGTCACCTGAAGGTGTTCCCGGAGGCGCCGCTGGAGCTGCACGGCAACGGGCACGAGAACCAGCGGTGGTACCTGGGGCAGCTGGAGAAGGCGGGCTACCACCGCGCGCGGACCTTTCTGGAGATGCGGGCGGATCTTGGCGCGCTCCCGCCCGCGCTCGCGCTGCCGTCGGAATTCCGCCTGGTCACGTACTCGGACGAGTACTTCGACGCGGTGCTGAAGACGCGGAACATCACCTTCGCCGAGCACTGGGGCAGCTCGGTGCAGAGCCCGGAGGCGTGGCGGCACCTGATCACCGGGAGCGCGGCGTTCCGGCCGGAGCTTTCGTTCCTGCTGCTGCGCGGGGACGAAGTCGTCTCCATGGTGCTCAGCGACTTCTACGAAGGCGACGCCAAGGCGACGGGCGTGCGGGAGCTGTACATCTCGCACGTCGCCACGCTGCCGGAGCTGCGGGGGAAGGGCGTGGCCTCGGCGCTGCTGGGGCACACGCTGGTGCGGGCCAGGTCAGCGGGCTACGCACGGGCGGCGCTGGGTGTCGACGTCGACAACGTCAACGCCGCCGTGGGCATCTACGAACGCTGCGGCTTCAAAACCTCGGAGCGCTGGTACGGCTACGTCCTCGCCGTCGACTGACGCGTCGCGGGGTCACGGAGCCACTTGGTGCGCCAGCGGCTGTCCGTTGGCGTAGCGGTGTAGTTGCGCGGCGATCAGCGCTTTGGCCCGCGGATAGAACGAAGCCGAACCCCCGGCCACGTGGGGAGTGATGACCACGCCCGGAGTGGTCCACAGTGGATGGTCGGCGGGCAGCGGTTCCGGGTCCAGCACGTCCAGCGCCGCGCGCAGTCGGCCGGTGCCGGTTTCGGCGGTCAGGGCGTCGGTGTCCATGGTGGCGCCACGGCCGACGTTGACCACGAGCGCGTCGTCCGGCAGCAGGGCCAGTTCGCGTGCGCCGATCAGGCCACGCGTGCTCTCCGACCCGGGCAGCACGGAGACCAGGATGTCCACCGAAGGCAGCAGCGAAGCCAGCTCGTCCACCCCGTGCACGCCTTCGTCCGGCCGCGCCCGCCGTGCCACCGGCACCAGGGTCGCCTCCGCCGCGTGCAGGAACCGCCCGATCGCCCGGCCGATCGAGCCGTACCCCAGCACCAGCACCCGGCTGTCCGCCAGCGACCGCGTGTGCTCCCGCGCCCAGGACCCCTCGCCCTGCTGCCGGAACCAGCGCGGCAGATCCCGTTGCGCGGCCAGGATCAGCGCCAGCGCGTGCTCGGCCACGCTCAGGTCGTGCAGTCCCGCGCCGTTGGCCAGCGGCACCCCGTCCGGCAGGAACGGCAGGATGGTGTCCACCCCGGCCGACAGCGTCTGCACCGCACGCAGCGCGGGCATGCGCGACATCAGCTTGACCGGTTCGACGCCCTGGTCGTACGGCAGCACGTAGAACTCCACGTCGGACAGATCGGCGGGCGGCGCCGACACCCCGTCGTAGACCTCCACCCGCAGCCCGGCGGGCAGCTCACCGAGATCGGACCAGGGCACCAGCACACGTGAAGTCATGCCCCGATTCTGACTTGGCGGGCGCTCCTACTGCTCAGCGGTGCCCACGCAGAACCTGTTCCCCTCCGGATCGGCCAGCACCGTCCACACGATGCCGGGCACGCGGTGCTCCTCGATCTTCTCCGCACCCAGTTCGACCAGCCGCTTCACCTCCTCTTCGCGGTGTTCGGTGCGCAGGTCCATGTGCAGGCGGTTCTTCCCGGGCTGCCGCTCCTCGGCGCGCTGCAGGCCGATCATCACCCCGTCCGGCGAAACGGGGGCGAGCATCAAGAAATCGCCGTGGTCCACCACGACCTCGACGCCGAGCGCCGCGGTCCAGAACTCGGCGAGCTTCTTCGGATCTGCGCAGTCGATGGTCACCGCGCCCAGCTGAACGGTCATGCGGACAAGCTAAGCGCCACCACCGACAATTTAACCCGTTGGAGCTGTTCGGAGTGGGTTGACTATCCTTCGCTGACACCCCGAGCCCTCCAAGGAGCCGAAGTGATCACCAGGATGTCGTCGTTGTTCCTCCGCACCCTGCGCGAGGATCCGGCGGACGCCGAAGTGCCCAGCCACCGCCTGCTGCTGCGCGCCGGCTACGTCCGCCGGGTCGCCCCGGGTGGTTACTCCTGGCTCCCGCTCGGCATCCGGGTGCTGCGGCGCATCGAGGAGATCGTCCGCGAGGAGATGGCCGCCATCGGTGGCCAGGAGATCCAGTTCCCCGCGCTGCTGCCCAAGGAACCCTACGAGGCGACGAACCGCTGGACCGAGTACGGCGACAGCCTGTTCCGCCTCAAGGACCGCCGCGGTGCCGACTACCTGCTCGGCCCCACCCACGAGGAGCTGTTCACGCTCACCGTGAAGGGCGAGTACAGCTCGTACAAGGACTACCCGGTCACGCTCTACCAGATCCAGACCAAGTACCGCGACGAAGCGCGCCCCCGCGCGGGCATCCTGCGCGGCCGCGAGTTCGTGATGAAGGACTCCTACTCCTTCGACCTCGACGACGCGGGCCTGGAGCGCTCGTACCAGGCGCACCGCGCGGCGTACCAGAAGATCTTCGACCGGCTCGGCCTCGAGTACGTCATCGTCGCGGCGACCTCCGGCGCGATGGGCGGCTCGGCGTCGGAGGAGTTCCTCGCCGTCGCGTCCACCGGTGAGGACACCTACGTCCGCAGCACCGAATCCGGCTACGCGGCCAACGTCGAGGCGGTCACCACGCCCGCGCCCCCCGCGCAGCCGATCGAGGACAAGCCCGCCGCGCAGGTGCACCACACGCCGAACACGCCGACCATCGAGACCCTGGTCGACTTCCTCAACCAGGCCGATCTCGGCAGGCGGTTCACCGCCGCCGACACGCTGAAGAACGTGCTGGTGAAGACCCGTGAGCCCGGCGCGAAGGAATGGCAGCTGCTGGGCATCGGCATCCCGGGTGACCGCGAGGTCGACATGAAGCGCCTGGAGGCGTCGGTCGAGCCCGCCGAGGTGGCCCTGCTCGAAGAGGCCGACTTCGCGAAGAACCCGTTCCTGGTCAAGGGCTACATCGGCCCGAAGGCGTTGCAGGACAACAAGGTCCGCTACCTGGTCGACCCCCGCGTGGTCACCGGCACCGCCTGGGTGACCGGCGCGGACCAGGCCGACCACCACGTGGTGGACCTGGTGGCCGGTCGCGACTTCACGCCCGACGGCACGATCGAGGCGGCCGAGGTCCGCGAGGGCGACGCCTCGCCAGACGGCCAGGGCACGCTGGTCGCCGCGCGCGGCATCGAGATCGGCCACATCTTCCAGCTGGGCCGCAAGTACGCGGACACCTTCGAGCTGGACGCGCTGGGCGCGGACTCGAAGCCGGTGCGCATCACCATGGGTTCCTACGGCGTCGGCGTCTCGCGGCTGGTCGCGGTGATCGCCGAGCAGCACCACGACGAGCTGGGCCTGGTGTGGCCGCGCTCGGTCGCGCCCGCCGACGTGCACGTGGTCATCGCGGGCAAGGACGAGGCGGTCGCCGCCGGGGCCGAGAAGCTGTCGGCCGAACTGGACGCGGCCGGGCTGCGGGTGCTGCTCGACGACCGCAAGGCCACGCCCGGCGTGAAGTTCGCCGACGCCGAGCTGGTCGGCGTGCCGACCATCCTGGTGGTCGGGCGCGGGCTGGCCAACGGGGTCGTCGAGGTGAAGGACCGGCTTTCCGGTGAGCGCGCCGAGGTGGCCGTGGACGCCGTGGTCGAGCACCTGAAGCAGCTCGTCACCAAGTGAGCGGTGGCTCGCGCGGGGCGATGTACGGCTTCTTCGCGGTGATCCTGGTCGGTGCCGGTGTGTACCTGAGCCAGGGCGCGGAGGAGGCGGAGTACACGCCGCCGCCGAGCACCTGGACACCGGCGCCGCCACCGCCGAAGGTCGTCGTGCCCGCGGTCGTCGACGGCTGGCAGTCGGTCGCCGGTGGGGAGGGCACCTTCGCCTACGACGTGCCCGCGCGCTGGACGCCGAAGCCGGACACGGTGCACGGCTGGGAAGGTGAAGGCCAGTCGAAGGTCGTCATGTCGACAAGCGCCTTCTACGGGGACGGCTTCTGCCCGGCGGACCAGGACGCGCGGCTGGCCGGTGCCGGGGTCCGGTCGGACCGGCAGGCCGATCCGGCGGTGGCCACCGAGCAGTTCGCGACCCAGGTGGCGAACCGCGCGTACACCTGGGACGGCCCGCCGCCGCAGCTGGCCGTCGGCGAGCCGCGGGCCGCGGAGATGTCCTTCGGGGACGGCGGAACGCGCCCGGCCACGCTGCGGCTGGTCGAGGTGACCACCACCGGCGGGCACGCCTGCCTGCCGAAGAAGGCGATGGTCGGGGTGATCGCGACCCGGTCGCTCGACGAGGCCAAGCCGGGCAGTGTGATGCTGGCCGTCTACGCCGAGCAGACCGCGCCGGACTTCACCACGAAGGACGAGATCGAGCGGATCCTGCGCAGCTACCGGGGTGTGCCGCAGTCGCAGCGGACGACGGTGCCCGCGAGCCCGGCGCCCTGACCCTCACCCGGTGAGGGCGCGGATCACGGCGTCCGTGTCCGACAGGTCCGTGAGCACGTGGTGCGCGCCCGCGTCGGCGAGTTCGTCCGCCGAGTGCTTCCCGGTCGCGACGCCGACCGCGATCGTGCCGTGCTCCAGTGCCGCGGTGACGTCGTGCGGGGTGTCGCCGACGACCGCGACCGCCTCCGGTGCGAACGGCCGCCCGTGCTTCTCCGCGGCGAGCGCCATGGCGTGCGCGACCAGGTCCGGCCGGTGCGCCGAGAGCGTGCCGTAACCGCCGATCTCCAGGTCGAGATGGCCGTGCAGGTCGAACGCGGCCAGCTTGTGCAGCGCGACCTCCGGCAGGTTCCCGGTGACCAGTGACTGCACCACGCCCCGACCGGCCAAAGTGGACAGTGCGAGGGCGGCGCCGGGCAGTGCGTGGCCGAACTGGGCGAGCGTGGCCCGGCCGCGTTCGGACAGCCGCACCAGTTCCCGCCACATGCGCTGGATCAGCTCGTCGGTCGGTTCGAAGTCGTGCCTGGTCAGGATGTCCGTGGTGATCGCGCGCTCGGTGCGCCCGGGGAACGAGGGCAGCTCACGCAGTGTGGTCCCGGTCACTGCGAGCAGGGCGTCGGTGTACCAGCGGCCGCCGAGTCCGCGCAGGTCGACCAGGGTCAGATCGATGTCCCAGAGCACCAGCCGGGGTGGAGTGGAGTTCACCGCGCCGACGGTACCCGGGTGACTTTTCAACGCGTGTTGACTTCCGGGTCGCCGCGGTGCACTCTGGCCACATAATTCAACGAGTGATGAAAATATGGAGGAGAGATGGCCAACCGGATGTGGCCGGTGGCCGCGGCGCTGGCCGGCGCGGTGGTTGCCGTGGTGCTCGGGTTCCTGACCTTCGGCGTGCAGGCGACGGTCGCGCCGGACCGGCTGCCGGTGGCGGTGGCCGCGCCGGACGGCCCGGCGCGCGCGGCTGCCGAGCGGATCGCCGCGCAGGGTGGCGGGCAACTGGACTGGAAGGTCACCACGCCGGACGAGGCGCGGCGGCTGCTCGACGACAAGGCGGTCTACGGTGTGCTCGAACTGGGGCAGCCGCCGGTCGTGGTGGTCTCGGGCGCGGTCAACCCGAGCGGGACGCAGGTGGCGCAGCAGGTGCTCACCACCGTCGCCCAAGCGATCGGACCGGCGCAGGTGCAGACCGTGCACCCGGCGAGCGTGGCCGGGCGGACCACGCCGCTGGCGCTCAGCGCGCTGGCCTGGCTCGGCTGCCTGGTCGGCGGCGCGGTGCTGGTGCTGGTCTCGGCGCGGCGGAACCACCAGCCGGGCACGGGCGCGCGGCTGACGCAGGTCGCGGTCACCAGCGTGCTGGTCACCGGGGTGCTCGCCGGGTTCGCGAAGCTCTGGGACTCGTCGCTGCCGATGGGCTGGGACGTGCTCGGTTTCCTGCTGCTCACCACGGCGGGCTTCGCCGCGCTGCAGGCCGGGCTGCTGCGGCTGCTCGGTGTGCGGGCGATGGCGATTCTCGGCCCGCTGTACCTGCTCGCGCCCGCGGTCGCCGGGCAGGTCCCGGAACTGCTGCACGAGGGGTACCGCTGGCTGCTCTGGTCGTGGACGCCGTTCCGGTTCGCCACCGAGGGCCTGCGCAGCCTGCTGCAGGGCACCCCGGGCGCGCCGGACGTGGCGACCGGGGTGTGGGTGCTCGGCGGGCTGCTGGCGGCCGGGCTGGTGGTGCTGCTGTGGCCGGTCCGGTCAGCCGGCCAGGAAGCTGAAGCGGACGCGCCGGACCGGGTTGTCCACGTTGGTGTCCACTAGGCAGACCGACTGCCAGGTGCCCAGCGCCATCACCCCGCCGAGCACCGGCACCGTCGCGTAGGGCGGCAGCAGCGCGGGCAGCACGTGGTCACGGCCGTGACCACGGGTGCCGTGCTGGTGCCGCCAGCGGTTGTCGCGGGGGAGCAGGTCGTCGAGCGCGGCGAGCAGGTCGTCGTCGCTGCCGGCACCGGTCTCCAGCACCGCCAGCCCGGCGGTGGCGTGCGGCACCCACACGTGCAGCAGGCCGTCCTCCGCGCCGTGCGCGCCGAGGAACGACTCGGCCTCCTTGGTCAGGTCGTGCACCACGGCGGTCTTGCCGGTGCGGACCTCGATCTCGGTGGAATGCATGGATTCCACGGTAACCTCATGACTCCAGATAACGCAGCACGGCGAGCACGCGGCGGTTGTCCCCGTCCGACGGCGCCAGCCCCAGCTTGCCGAACAGGCTCGTCACGTACTTCTCCACCGAACCGGGCGAGAGGAACAGCGTGCTCGCGATGGCCGCGTTCGACCGGCCCTGCGCCATCAGCTCCAGCACTTCGCGTTCGCGCGGGGTGAGCGCGGCCAGCGCGCCGGTTTTCCCGGTGGCGCCCAGCAACTGGGTCACCACTTCGGGATCGAGCACGGTTTCCCCGTCGGCCACCCTGGCCAGCGCGGCCAGGAAGTCGGACACCTCGGCGACCCGGTCCTTGAGCAGGTAACCGACCGCGCCCGCGCGATCGGCCAGCAGCTCGGCCGCGTACCGGGTCTCGATGTACTGGGAGAACAGCAGGATCGGCTCGCCGGGATTCGCCGCGCGCAACGCGATCGCCGCGCGCAGGCCCTCGTCGGTGAAGGTCGGCGGCATTCTGATGTCCACAATGGACACGTCCGGCCGGTGCGCGGCGACCGCGGCCCGCAACGCGTCGCCGTCCTTCACCGCGGCGACGACCTCGTGCCCGCGCAGGGTGAGCAGTTCGACCAGCCCCGCGCGCAGAATGGTCGAATCCTCCGCGATGACTACCCGCACGAGCGCCCCCTAGACCGGAATTTCGACGGCGACCACGGTAGGCCCGCCCGGCGGGCTGTCGATGGACAGGTAACCGTCCACCGCGCGCAACCGGTCGGCCAGCCCCGCCAGTCCACCGGCCGGGTGCATCCGCGCCCCGCCCCGGCCGCGGTCGGAGACGTAGAGCCGCAGCATCGAATCCAGTTCGAACAACTGCAGTTCGGCGCGGCTCACCCCACCGTGCTTGATCGCGTTGGTCAGCAACTCCGCCGCGCTGAAGTACAGGATGGACTCGATCGCGGCCGGTGGCCGCTCCGGCAGGGAGACCAGCACCTTCACCTCGGCCTCGCTGCGCGCGGCCAATGTGGACAGTGCCACCTCCAGTCCGGCGTCCAGCGAGGCGGGGTGGATGCCGCGGGCCAGGTCGCGGAGTTCGGTGAGCGCGTCCTTCGCGCCGGTGTGCGCGGCGGCGATCAGCGCGCGCAGCCGATCCAGGTCGATCTCGGCGGCTTCCAGCTCGTCCTTGGCCACGCCGAGCTTCATCGCCAGCGCGACCAGCTGCGCCTGCGCGCCGTCGTGCAGGTCCCGCTCGATGCGCCGCAGCTTCACGTCGGCCGTTTCGACCGCGGCGGCCCGGCTCTCCTCCAGGTCCCGCACCCGTTCGGTGAGCGTGGTCGGCCCCAGCAGTGCCCGCACCAGCACCCGGTCGAGGCCAAGCAGGAGGTGGACCAGCGCCGGGGTGACCATCAGCAGCGCGGCCGCGATCAGCGCGAGCGGGATCGACAGCACCGGTCCCGACGAGCCGATGTCGAACACCGGCAGCACCTGTCCGTCGAGCACCAGCCACCAGAACGGGTAGGTCAGCGTGCCCAGCCCGTAGACCACCAGGAACGCGGCCACCAGCAGGTTGACCGTGGCCAGCGGCACGCGCAGCACCAGGTAGGCGACCGCGCGCCAGCCGGGCCCGTCGGCGAGATAGGCCTTGAACGAGGCGGGCTTGCCGGTCGGCCCGGGGACCGCGGTGCCAAGCAGTGAAGCGGTCAGCCCCCGGTGCAGCGACGCGACGGCGCGCGCGGCGAGCAGTGCCCCGGCCACCATCGGCAGGCCGATCAGCAGCGGGCTCAGCGCGATGCCCGGCACCAGCACCAGCACGATGCCGACGAGGCTGAGCACGGCCAGCGGCAGGCCGAGCAGAATCCAGCCGAGTTCGCCCCAGAACGGACCCCGCACCGGCTCGACGACCCAGCGCCGGAAGACGGCCATACCCGCGTTCTGCACGGGAACAGCCTGCCTCTTCCGGCGCTGGGCCGCCTACCGGGTTATCCCTACTTCTGCGCGGTGCCGGTGTCGAGGTCGGGGTCGGGGTCGGCATGGGGGACGACCCCGTGCCGCTCTTCGTCCTCGCGGGCGCGCAGCGACGCCTCCCGCATCTCGATCACGTCCGTGAGCCAGTCGCCGGTCTCCCTGGCGATGTCTCGCACCGCGCCGGTGATGATGGTCGCGATGTTGCCGATATGGGTGGCGGCCGACTCCGTGAGTTCCTGCACGGTGTCCTTGCCGCTTTCGAACTGACCCACCATGTTGTCGTCCTGCCTCAAGCCGCAGCCGGTTGCCGGTCACCGACCACGGTACGGGGCCCCGGCTCCGGCTGCTCCTTGCCGGGCAGCGCCAGTTTCACGATCTTGCGCGCCACCGAGAACAACTGCTTGCGCAGCGGGCCGGTGTGGTACGGCAGGCCGTACTTCTCGCAGATGGCGCGGACCTCCGGCGCGATCTGCGGGTAGCGGCGCGCCGGGATGTCCGGGAACAGGTGGTGCTCGATCTGGTGCGACAGGTTGCCCGACAGGATGTGGAACAGCTTGCCGCCGCTGATGTTCGCCGAGCCGAGGATCTGCCGCAGGTACCACTGGCCGCGGTTCTCCTGCTCGGTCTCGGCCTCGGTGAAGCTCTCCACGTCGGCCGGGAAGTGCCCGCAGAAGATGATCGAGAACGCCCACAGGTTGCGGACCAGGTTCGCGCTCGCGTTGCCGAGCAGGGTCAGCGGTGCCATCGGCCCGGTCAGCAACGGGAAGAGCACGTAGTCCTTGCCGAACTGCCGCGCGGCCTTGCGCGCGATCTTCGCCCGGACCTCCTTGAACTCCGACCACTTGCGCTCGCCCTTGAGCACGCGGTCCACCTCGAGGTCGTGCAGCATCACGCCCCACTGGAAGAACAGCGCCAGCAGCGTGGCGTAGACCGGGTTGCCCAGGTAGTAGGGGTGCCACTTCTGCTCCGGGTCCATGCGCAGGATCCCGTAACCGATGTCGCGGTCCTTGTCGAGGATGTTGGTGTAGGTGTGGTGGATGTAGTTGTGCGAGTGGCGCCAGTTGTCCGACGGCGCCACCGTGTCCCACTCGAAGTTCTGCGAGCTGAGCGCCGGGTCACGGGTCCAGTCGTACTGGCCGTGCATGACGTTGTGCCCGATCTCCATGTTGTCCAGGATCTTCGCCAGCGACAGCGCGCCGACCCCGGCCAGCCACGCGGGCGGGAAGAAGCCGGCGAACATCAGCCCGCGCCCGGCCACCTCGAGGCCACGCTGGGTCTTGATCAGCTTGTGGATGTAGTCCACGTCTTCCTGGCCAAGATCCGCCACGATCCGCTGGCGCAGGTCGTCCAGTTCGCGGCCGAACTCCTCGACCTGCTCGGGGGTGAGCCGGTCCTGCAGCCCAGTCATCGTTGAATCCCTTCGTTCAGGCGTTGATCTCGACGTCCCCGCAGGGGGCGGAGATGCACAGCTGGATTTCCTCGTTGTCCTCGGCCGAGACCTCGCCGGTGCGCAGGTTGCGCACCGGGCCGCTGGCCTTGAGCTGCGTGCACGAGAAGCAGATGCCCATCCGGCAGCCGTGCTCCGGGCGCAGCCCGGCGTCCTCGGCCTGCTCCAGCAGCGGCTTGCCGGAGTTGGCGAACTCCTTGCCGCTGCGGGTGAACCGCACTTGCCCGGTCACCTCGCCCGGCTCGGCGGCGAACGCGGGTGGCGTGAACTCCTCGGTGTGCAGGCGTTCACTCAAGCCCTCGTTCGCGTACTCCTTGCGCACCGAATCCATCAGCGGCACCGGACCGCAGAGAAAGGTCTCCGCGGCGCCGAACCACGGCGCCACCTGGTCCAGGTGCGCGCGGGAGAAGAAGCCGTGCAGGTCACCGCCGCGGTCGGTCATGGTGCAGGCGAAGCGGACCCGGAAGTTGGGCCTGTCCGCCACCAGTTCGGCCAGTTCGGCGCGGTAGGGCAGGTCCGCCGGCTCGTTCTCGTAGTGCAGCAGCGCGACCTCGCCGGGGTGGTTCTCGTCGGCCAGCGTGCGCAGCATGGCCAGCACCGGGGTGATCCCGCTGCCGCCGCTGATCAGCAGCACGTGTTCCGGGCGCGGGTCGGGCAGGCCGAAAGTGCCGTCGGGCTCGGACAACCCGAGCACCATGCCGGGCTCGGCATAACGGTGCAGGTACCCGGAGACCAGGCCGTCCTCGAGTGCCTTGACGGTGAGTTCGAGCTGCCCGTCCGCCCGGTGCTGCGAGCAGGCGGGTGAGTAGCAGCGGGTGCGCCGCACCCCGTCGATGGTGACCGTCACGCGCACGTACTGACCGGCGCGGAAGCCGCGCCAGGCCCGGCTCGGCCGGATGGTCATGGTCAGCGTGGCCGGTGTCTGCCGCCGCACCGCGGTGATCCGGCCCCGGATCCCCCGCCGCACCAGCATCGGGTCGATGAGTTCGAGGTACCGGTCCACGCCGTGGGGGGTGAGCAGGGCCTCGGCGACCGAAGCGAGCTTTCCCATCGGGACTCCCCTTCAGTGAACATCTGTACACTCAACAGTGTGGAGCAGCCATCCAGGATGTCAACGTGAACGCGCCCCGATGTGACGTGGGCGATAGTGAACCGGTGGCGGATAGGCTCAGGCTCGTGACCGCCGAGCCCGTCAGCCGATCCGAGCGCAAGCAGCGCACGCGCCGCGCGCTGCTGGACGGCGCGCTGGCCTTGCTGGCGGACCGCGTGTTCGCCACGCTCAGCCTGCGCGAGGTCACCAAGTCGGCGGGCATCGTGCCGACAGCCTTCTACCGGCACTTCGCGTCGATGGAGGAACTCGGCGTGGTGCTGGTCGAGGAGTCGATGCAGACGCTGCGCGGCATGCTGCGCTCGGCGCGGCGGGACAAGCGGGCCTTCCAGGACGTCATCCGCGCTTCGGTCCAGTTGCTCGACGAACACGTCCGCGAGCAGCCGGACCACTTCCGGTTCCTGCTGCGCGAGCGCTACGCCGGCACCGGCGCGGTGCCCGCGGCGATCGGGCTGGAGCTGCGGTTGTTCTCCAGCGAGCTGGCCGTCGACCTGGCGCGCTTCGAGTACCTGCGCGAGTGGGACACCGAGGACCTGCACATGATGGCGGAGCTGATCGTCACCGCGATGCAGGCGACCGTGCTGGAGCTGATCGAGGCGAACGGGCCGGAAGCGCGGGCCAGGGTGGTGCGAACGGCGGAGAAGCGGCTCCGGCTCATCGTGCTCGGGGTACCGAATTGGCAAAGGACCTCCTGACGGCGGGAGCGCGAAGGCCACGGATCGTGATACACCTTGTGGTGATCCAGAACACAGTGCGTGTTCGTGTGTTGCGTGCTCGCCCGTGCTGGTGCTCAACGTCGAGGAGGTCGCGTGGTGACCGATTCCGGGCCGGTGACGGTCGGCGTGGTGAAGGAGTCGCTACCTGGTGAACGCCGGGTCGCACTGGTGCCGAAGGCGGTCGGGCGGCTGGTCGCCCGCGGGCTGGAGGTGGTCGTGGAGAGCGGCGCCGGCGACGCGGCACTGCTCACCGACAGTGACTACGAAGCGAACGGCGCCACCATCGGCGACGCCTGGGCGGCCGGGGTGGTGCTCAAGGTCGCGCCGCCGACCGCGGTGGAGGCCACCCGGCTGGCGCCGGGCACCGTGCTGATCGGCTTCCTCGCCCCACTGTCCAATGTGGAAAGAATCAAGGAGCTGGCCGAGGGCGGGGTGACCGCCTTCGCGGTGGAGTCCATCCCACGGATCACCCGCGCGCAGTCGATGGACGCGCTCTCGTCGCAGAGCAGCGTCGCCGGGTACCGCGCGGTGCTGCTCGCCGCCGAACGGCTGACCCGGTTCTTCCCGATGCTCACCACCGCCGCCGGCACCGTGCCCCCGGCGAAGGTGCTGGTGCTCGGCGCCGGGGTCGCCGGACTGCAGGCGCTGGCCACCGCGCGGCGGCTCGGCGCGCAGACCACCGGCTACGACGTGCGGCCCGAGGTCGCCGAGCAGGTGCGATCGGTCGGCGCGCAGTGGCTCGACCTCGGCATCGAGGCCGTCGGCGAAGGCGGGTACGCCAGGGAACTGACCCCCGGGGAACGCGCCGAGCAGCAACGCAGGCTCACCGAGGCGATCACCCGGTTCGACGTGGTGGTCACCACCGCGCTGGTGCCGGGACGGCGCGCACCGGTGCTGGTCACCGCCGAGGCGGTCGAAGGCATGCCGTCCGGCGGCGTGATCGTCGACCTGGCAGGCGAATCCGGCGGCAACTGCGAGCTGACCGAAGCCGGGAAGGACGTGGTCCGCCACGGCGTGACGATCAGCTCACCGCTGAACCTGCCCGCCGGCATGCCCGCGCACGCGAGCGAGCTGTACTCGCGCAACCTCACCGAACTGCTCGGCCTGCTGGTGAACGACGAAGGCGTGCTGGCGCTGGACTTCTCCGACGAAGTGGTCGCCGGAGCGTGTGTCACGGGGGAGGGACGGGACTGATGCTGCAGAACCTGGCGATCCTGGTGCTCGCGGGCTTTCTCGGCTTCGCGGTGATCTCCAAGGTGCCGAACACGCTGCACACGCCGCTGATGTCGGGCACGAACGCCATCCACGGCATCGTGCTGCTCGGCGGGCTGATCGTGCTCGGGCTCGGCGTGGACGGGGTGCTGAACAAGATCCTGCTGGTGATCGCGATCGCCTTCGGCACGATCAACGTGGTCGGCGGCTTCCTGGTGACCGACCGCATGCTCTCGATGTTCAAGGGCAAACGCGCTCCGGACGCTTCGCGGAAGGAGGACGCGTGACCGAGTTCATCGCGGTTCTCTACATCGTCGCGTTCGCCCTGTTCGTCTACGGCCTGATGGGGCTGACCGGGCCGCGGACGGCGGTGCGCGGCAACTGGATCGCCGCCGCGGGCATGGTGCTCGCGGTGGTCGCCACCCTGCTCACCCCCGGTATGGGGAACTGGGGCCTGATCGTGCTCGGTGTGGTGCTGGGCGTGCTGGTCGGCGTGCCCGCCGCGCGCAAGGTGAAGATGACCGCGATGCCGCAGATGGTGGCGCTGTTCAACGGCGTCGGCGGTGGTGCGGTGGCGCTGATCGCGTGGGTCGAGTTCAACGCCACCGACGGTTACGCGCACGAACCCGCGTACGTCGCGATCGCCTCGCTGTTCTCCGCGCTGGTCGGCTCGATTTCGTTCTGGGGCTCCAACATCGCCTTCGGCAAGCTCCAGGAACTGATCACCGGGCGGCCGGTTTCGGTGGGCAAGCTGCAGCAGCCGCTGAACCTGGCGCTGTTGCTGATCGCCGTCGGCTGCGGGGTGGCGATCGCGGCGGGCGCCGGGTCCGGCTGGTTGATCGCCGGGCTGCTGGTGGCGGCCGCGCTGCTCGGGGTGATGGTGGTGCTGCCGATCGGTGGCGCGGACATGCCGGTGGTGATCTCGCTGCTGAACGCGCTCACCGGGTTGTCGGCCGCGGCGATGGGGCTGGCGCTGGACAACACCGCGCTGATCGTGGCGGGCATGATCGTCGGCGCCTCGGGTTCGATCCTGACCAACCTGATGGCCAAGGCGATGAACCGGTCCATCCCGGCGATCGTGGCCGGTGGTTTCGGTGGCGCGCCGGTGGCCTCGGGCCGGTCGGGGCCGGACCGCCCGGTGCGCGCGACCAGTGCTGCGGACACCGCGATCCAGATGGCTTACGCCGGGCGGGTGGTTGTCGTGCCGGGGTACGGGATGGCCGTGGCGCAGGCGCAGCACGCCGTGCGTGAGATGGCGGACCTGTTGGAGGGCAAGGGGATCCAGGTGTCCTACGCGATCCACCCGGTGGCCGGGCGGATGCCGGGGCACATGAACGTGCTGCTCGCCGAGGCGGACGTGCCCTACGAGCGGCTCAAGGAGATGGACGAGATCAACTCGGACTTCCCGCAGACCGACGTGGCACTGGTGATCGGCGCGAACGACGTGGTCAACCCGGCGGCGGAAACCGATCCGGCGTCGCCGATCTACGGCATGCCGATCCTGAAGGTGAACACCAGCCGCTCGGTGATCGTGCTGAAGCGCTCGATGAGTTCGGGCTTCGCCGGGGTGGACAACGACCTGTTCTACGACACCAGGACGAGCATGCTCTTCGGGGACGCGAAGAGTTCGGTCGGGGAGATCGTGGAGGAGCTCAAAGCGTTGTGATGGTGGCTTTCACGGCACGCTGGTGGTGCCGTGAAAGCCACCTCCACGGCCTTATTCGGCCGCGGAGAAGGTGACGGGCGGGGCCTTGCGCGGAGCCTTCTTGACCGGCGCCTTGGCCTCCTTGGCGGGCGGCGTTTCGTTGGCAGCCTGAGCTGACTTGGCGACCGGCGCCGACTTCGATGCCGTCTTGGCCGCCGGGGTGCTCTTCGCCGCCGTCTTCGCGGCGGGCGTGGTCTTCTTGGCCGGTGCCCGCTTGGCAGCGGGCTTCTTCGCCGCGGCGGGCTTTTCGGCCGTTGCCTTCTTCGCCGTCGCCGTGGACCTTGCGGCAGGGGCCTTCTTCGCCGAAGCGGGCTTTGCGGCCGAAGCCTTCGCCGCCGCCGACTTGGCAGCCGGAGCCTTCGCGGCTGCCGCGGGCTTTTCGGTCGCGGCCTTCGCCGCCTTCTTCGGCTCGGCCTTCGCCGTCGTCTTCGTCGCCGAAGCGGCCTTCTTGGCCGGAGCCTTCGCGGCGGCCTTCCCCCTGCCCCTGACCGCCCGGTGCCGCACGATCTTCTTCCGGCCGCCGGTGCGCCGTCCGTTGCTCACGAAGGGCTCGAGGATTTCCCTGAGCCGGTCGGCGTTCTCCCCGGACAGGTCGATGTCGTAGGTCACCCCGTCCAGCTCGAACCGCACCGTTTCCTCGGCGGGCTCGCCCGTGATGTCGTCCAGCAGTTGGACCGCGGTGTTCCTGGCCACGAAGTGCTCCCAGTGCTCGTTGTCGAACTCGCCAGCGAGGATACCCGGAACGACGGAGTGTCCTACTTGCGCCACGGCCCCGCCTGGTGTGCGCTGCACACCATGGCAGACAACGGTTATGACGTCGTGGTGCTCGGCGGCGGCCCGGTCGGTGAGAACGTCGCGGCCCGCGCGGTCCGCGGTGGGCTCACCGCCGCGCTGGTGGAGTCCGAGCGGTACGGCGGGGAGTGCTCGTACTGGGCGTGCATGCCCAGCAAGGCCTTGCTGCGGCCGGGAATCGCGCTCGCCGCGGCGGCGAGGGTGCCGGGTGTGCCGGTCGGCGGCCGGGTCGACCCGGCCGCCGTGTTCGCCCGTCGCGACGCGTTCACGTCGCATTGGGACGACGCCGGTCAGGTCGGCTGGGCCGAGGGCGCCGGCATCGTGCCGGTGCGCGGCGCCGGTCGGATCACCGGCGAACGCGAGGTCACCGTCGGCGACCAGGTGCTGCGCGCGCGGCACGCGGTGGTGGTGTGCACCGGCAGTGTGCCGCGCACCCCGCACATCTCCGGCCTGGACGGCGTCCGGACCTGGGGTTCCCGCGAGGCCACCTCGGCGAGCGCGGTGCCGGGCAGGCTGGCCGTGCTCGGTGGCGGCGTGGTCGGCGTGGAGATGGCGCAGGCCTTCGCCAAGCTCGGTTCGCAGGTGGACCTGATCATCACCGGCGAGCGCCCGCTGCCGCGGTACCCGGAGTTCGCCGGTGACCTGGTGGCCGCCGGACTGCGCGAGGACGGCGTCCGGGTGCACACGAACTCCGGTGCCGAGCAGGTGTCCGAAAAGGATGGTGTGATCCGGATCCAGCTGACCGGCGGCGGGGAGGTGCTCGCGGACGAGTTCCTGGTCGCGACCGGCCGCCGTCCCGCGACCGACGGGCTCGGCCTGGCCGTCGCCGGGCTCACCGACGGTGACGCGCTGGCCGTCGACGACTCCGGCCTCGTGTCCGGTGTGGACGGTGGCTGGCTGTACGCGGCAGGCGATGTGACCGGCCGCGCGCCGCTGACCCACCAAGGGAAATACCAGGCCAGGGCGGTCGGTGACGTGATCGCGGCCAGGGCGAAGGGGGAGCGGATCGACCCCGTGCCGTGGAGCGCCTACGCCAGCACGGCCGACCACACCGCGGTCCCGCAGGTGGTCTTCACCGATCCCGAGGTCGCCTCGGTCGGCCTCACCGACGCCGAGGACGGCAAGCCGCACCGCGTGATCGACCTGGACATCGCGGTCGCGGGCTCGTCGCTGCACGCGGACGGCTACGAGGGCAAGGTGCGGATGGTCGTGGACACCGAGCGCGAGGTGATCGTCGGCGTGACCTTCGCCGGGCCGGATGTGGCCGAGTTGCTGCACGCGGGGACCGTCGCCGTGGTGGGCGAGGTGCCGTTGCGGCGGCTGTGGCACGCCGTACCGGCCTATCCGACGATCAGCGAGGTGTGGCTCCGGCTGCTGGAGGAGTACGGGCTCTGAGCGGGATCAGCCGGGCAGCGGCATGGTGAGCCCGGCCTTGGCCGCCCGGCCGAGGCCGGGATCGTCCGAAGTGGACGTGCCCTCCAGCCAGCAGGCCTGCGCGATCAGCACCGAGGTCTGCTGGCCGGTGCTGGCGTAGGCCGCCCCGCTGAAGGTCGGCGGCGGTCCTGGCCACTTGGCGGTCTCCACGGCGAGATCGGTGATGCCGCCGTTGCCGGGGAAGTCGACGAACTGCTTGAAGGTCTCGGCCTGCTCCTGGCTCGGGAAGTCGAGCGCGGCCAGCGTCACCGCGGCGCGGCGCCCGTCCACCGCCACCTCGAAGCTGGCGCGGCGCAGTCGCGAGCACGGTGTGGTCTCCAGCACGGTTTTTGTGTCGCCGAACGCGTGGGGCGTGCACTGGGTGCCCGACTCGGCGGCCAGCTCGTTGAAGCCCATGCCGTCGACGTTCTGCCCGGTGGGCGCGGCCGCGGTGGTCTGCGTCGGCCCCTGCTCCGGCGCGGCGGCCTGGCCGCCGTCCTGGCTGGAGGCCACCATGATGGCCGAGACCAGCAACACCAGCAGCAACCCAGCGGCGGCGTAGGGCAGCCAGCGCACCGGCTTGCCGTCCTTGACCAGCTTCGGCAGCTTGAACTGCGGCCGGACCTTCGCCCGCTGAGCCGCGCCCGCCTGCGCACGCCCGCCGGCCTGCTGGCCCGAGTCCGCTTGCCGCGGTCCACCGAGCTGCTGGGCTGCCCCTGCTTGCGGCTGTTGAGCCTGCGGTGAGGCGGCGGCCGGCTGCAACTGCTGAGGCGGTGCCTGCTGTGCACCCACCTGAGCCTGCTGCTGCGGCGGGGCAACCTGCTGTTGCGCACCTGCCCGCAGTCCACCTGCTGTTTGCTGCTGTGCGCCTGCCTGCGGTCCACCTGTTTGCTGCTGCGTGCCTGCGTGCGGTCCGCTTGCTTGCTGCTGCGCGCCCGCCTGCGATCCGCTTGCCGGCTGTTGCGCGCCCGCCTGCGGCCCGTTCGCCTGCCGTTGCGGCGTGCCTGTCTGTGGCGGTCTCTGCTGTGCGCCTTGCTGCGCCGCTGCCTGCGGTGGCCGTTGCTGCGAAGGCGGCGGAGCCACCTGGCGCACGTTCGTCACCACGATCGGTGGCGTCCGCGGTGCCGAGCGCACCACCTTCGCCTTCGCGGGCGGGTGGTCGGCGGGCACGGTCGGCGGAATGGCGCTGAGCGGGTTCTCCACCGGCTCGGTGCGCTCCGGCTCGGCCACGGTCGCCGCCGCGAAGCCCTCGGCGGCCAGCACCTCGTCGCTCAGCGTCGGCGCGTTCTCGGCCAGCGCGGCCAGCATCGCCCGCGCCTGCACCACCGTGCTCGGCTGCGAAGCCGAGGCGAGCGAAACAGTGGCCGCCAGCATCGCGGTCGGCGTCGGGTGCAGCACCCGGACCGAGCCCGCCAGATCCGCCGGTGGCTGGTCGACCTGCTCGACGTAGGGCCCGACGGCCACGATGGTGCCGATCGCGGTGGTCGACGGCTCGGTCTCGCGCAGGTGGCGCGCGATCTTCTCGGACGTGGCGAGCGCGTCGGTGGCCGGGTTGACCGCGTCGTCCGTGCCGACCAGTGGCCAGCCGTCGGCCTTCCACTGGCCGGTGAGCGGGGCGTCCAGCCGCATCGCCGGGTCCGGCAGGTCGACACCCACTACGATGAGCACGCCACGCGGGAGCAGGACCACGGCGTCCACCGGCTGGGTGAACCCCGGCGGGGACACCCCGATCAGCGCCACCCCGCCGACCACGGTGTTGCCGCGGCCGAGCGAGGCCAGCGCGGCCCGGATGTCGTCGGCCACCCGGGAGGGCTGCTGTGCCAGGCGGACGAGCCGCATGCCGGTCCCCTCCCCAGTGTCCGCGGGTGCTGCTTGCCGCAGCACACGGTAGCGGGTCTCCGGCGGCGGCCGGGCACCCCTGTGCGGTGATCTCGCTGCGACTTCTGTGGTTCATGTGGCCAAAAGGCATGGATGAGGTGCACAATGTGCGCAGCGCGTCACGAGTGGGCCGCCGTGGTTCGAGAGGTCGTAGGGGAAGACGCATCTCGTCGAGCAGCGGAGGTCACCAGTGAGCACCCGTGGAAACACCCGTGGCGTGGTGTACGTCCACTCGTCGCCGTCTGCGGTGTGCCCGCACGTCGAGTGGGCGATTTCGGGCACCTTGGGTGGCCGAGCAGACCTGCGGTGGACGGCCCAGCCGGCCGCCGCCGGACAGTTGCGCACCGAGGTCTCCTGGCGCGCACCGGCGGGCACGGCCGCGAGGCTGGCGTCCGCGCTGAAGGCGTGGCCGATGCTGCGCTTCGAGGTCGTCGAAGAGCCCAGCCCGGGAGTCGACGGCGAGCGGTTCTGCTACGCGCCGGTGATCGGCCTGTGGCACGGCCGCACCAGCGCCAACGGCGACATCGTCGTCGGCGAGGACCAGCTGCGCACGCTGGTGGCCCGAAGCCGGGCCGGTGAGCAGCTGGCGCACAAGCTCGACGAGCTGCTCGGCGCCGCGTGGGACGAGGCACTCGAGCCGTTCCGGCACGCCGGGGACGGCGCTCCGGTGACCTGGCTGCACCAGGTGGGTTAGCGGGTTTACTACGCTTCCGGTGTGCCAGCACCGACCCTCGCTCCCGCCCGTGGCCGCTGGCTGGTGCCCGCGCTGATCGTGGTCGTTTCACTGACCGTCGGCGGCGGGTTGCTCGCCAGGGAGGTCTACCGCAAACCGGATGCCACCGCGGCCGACACCGGGGTGATCGCCACGCCCACCTCGACCTCGCTGGCGCCGGAGCAGCAGCCGGGCCCGCCCGCCGTCGAGATGACCCCGGACGCGGCCGCGCACCCGCACGCCGAGGGGGTGCGGGCCCTGCTGCAGAACTACTTCGACGCGATCAACGAGCGCGACTACGAGCTGTGGAAGACCACGGTGACCAAGGAACGCGCCCAGTCGAAGTCCAAGGTGGAGTGGGAAGCCGACTACAGCTCCACCCGGGACGGCAGCATCCTGGTCTACCGCATCGAGGCCACCGGGGACGGCCTGCTGCACTCGCTGCTCGGCTTCACCAGCACGCAGGACCCGAAGGACGGCCCGGTGGATCTGCAGGAGCCGTGCATCCGGTGGCACCTGACGCTGCCCATGGTGCTGGAGAACGGCGTCTGGAAACTGGACACCGTGCCCTTCGGCACCACCCCGATGCACGAACGCTGCAACTGAAAAACGGGGCCGCCACCGGATTCCGGTGACGACCCCGTTTCCGTTGAAGCGGGTCAGGCGGGGGTGAAGGCCAGTGCGACGTTGTGGCCGCCGAAGCCGAACGAGTCGCTGACCGCGGCCCGAATGTCCATTTTGCGCGGTTCCCCCGCGGCGATCTCCTGCACCACGCCCGGATCCTGGTTCTCCAGGTTCAGCGTGGGCGGGATGACACCGTCCCGGATGGACAGCACGGTGGCGATCGCCTCGACCGCGCCCGCCGCACCCAGCAGGTGCCCCAGCGCGCCCTTCGGCGCGGTCAGCACCGGGTGCTCGCCGATCGCCTTGCGCACCGCCACCGTCTCCCCGACGTCACCGGCCGGGGTGGAGGTCGCGTGCGCGTTGACGTGGTCGACGTCCTTCGGGTCGAGTCCGGCCGAGCGCAGCGCGGCGGTGATCGCCCGCGCCTGGCCCGTGCCCTCCGGGTCGGGCCCGGTGATGTGGTACGAGTCGGCGCTGGTACCGATCCCCGACAGCCTGCCGTAGATCTTGGCCCCGCGCGCCTTCGCGAACTCCTCGCGTTCCAGCACCATGATGCCCGCGCCCTCACCGAGCACGAACCCGTCGCGGTTGACGTCCCATGGCCGCGAAGCCCGTTCCGGGTCGTCGTTGCGCGTGCTCATCGTGCGGGCCTGGGCGAACCCGGCCATGGTGATCGCCGCGATGCACGCCTCGGCGCCACCGGCCACCACCACGTCGGCCTCACCGGTCTTCAGCATGCGCCAGCCCCAGGCGAGCCCTTCGGCTCCGGAAGCGCAGGCCGACACCGGCGCGTGCACCCCGGCCCGTGCCTTCAGCTCGAGGCCGACGTGGGCCGCGGGCCCGTTCGGCATCAGCATCGGCACGGTCAGGGGGGACACCTTGCGCAGACCGGTGGTCTCCAGCAGGTCGTCCTGGTCGAGCAGGGTGTTCGCGCCACCGATACCGGTGCCGACCACGACGGCGAGCCGTTCGGGTTCGACGGTGTCCTCGTTGTGCCCGGCATCCGCCCACGCCTGGCGGGCCGCGATCACCGCGACCTGCTCGCTGCGATCCAGCCTGCGGGCCTGCACCCTGGGCAGCACCTCGGTGGGATCGACCGCGAGCCGGGCGGCGATCTTCACCGGCAGGCCGAACTTCTCGACCCATTCGGCGTGCAGGGTGGAGACCCCGCTGCGGCCGGTCAGCAGACCGTCCCAGGTGGACGCGACGTCCCCGCCGAGGGGCGTGGTCGCGCCCAGCCCGGTGATCACGACGTCGTTGTTGCTCATCGGTTACTCCCCGAGGTCGGCACCGGAAGGTGTTACTTCGAGTTCGAGGCGACGTAGTTCACGGCGTCGCCGACGGTCTTGAGGTTCGCCAGCTCGTCGTCCGGGATCTTGACGCCGAACTTGTCCTCGGCCTGCACGGCGATCTCCACCATGGACAGCGAGTCGATGTCCAGGTCGTCCACAAAGGACTTCTCGGCGCTCACGTCGTCCTGGGCCACACCGGCCACCTCTTCGACGATCTCGGCCAGCCCGGACAGGATCTCTTCTTTGTCAGCCACTGCTTGTCCCTTTCCTGTTTACCTGAGGTTTCTTTCCGGCCGGATGACGACCGGAATGCTGGGGGTTACGGGCAGATGACAACCTGGCCGGCGTACGAGAGCCCGGCCCCGAACCCGACCATGAGTACCACGTCACCGCTTTTCACCGTGCCCGTGGTGCGCATGTGGTCCAGCGCGAGCGGGATGGAGGCGGACGAGGTGTTGCCGCTGTAGCGGATGTCGTCGGCGACCACCATGTCCTCGCGGGCGCCCTTGGCCCGCAGCTTCTTCGCGATCGCCTCGACGATGCGCAGGTTGGCCTGGTGCGGGATCAGCACGTCCACATCGGACGGTTCGACCCCGGCCAGCTCCAGCGCGCGCAGCGCGATCGGCGCGATCTGGGTGGTCGCCCAGCGGAAGACCGACTGGCCCTCCTGGTAGATGTACTTGCCCTCGCGCATGTAGATCGTGTCGACCAGGTCGCCCGCGCTGCCCCAGGCCACCGGCCCGATGCCCGGCTCGTCGGCCGGGCCGACCACGGCGGCACCGGCGCCGTCGGCGAAGATGATCGCGTTGGCGCGGTCGGTCGGGTCGACCGAGTCGGTCAGCTTCTCCGCGCCGATCACCAGCGCGTACTTCGACGAGCCGGAGCGGACCAGGTCGGAGGCGACGCCGAGGCCGTAGCAGAACCCGGCGCAGGCCGCGTTCAGGTCGAAGGCACCGGCCTGCGAGGCCCCGATCCGCTCGGCCACCTGGGCCGCCGCGTTCGGGATCAGCGTCGGCATGGTGCAGTTCGGCAGGATCAGCGTGTCCACTTGGGACGGCTCGAGCCCGGCGTCGGCGACCGCGCGGGACCCGGCGCTGACCGCCATGTCCACCAGCAGCTCGTCCTTCTCGGCGAACCGGCGCTCGACGATGCCGACGCGGTCGCGGATCCACTGGTCGCTGGTGTCCATCAGCTGGGAGAGGTCGTCGTTGGTGACGATCTTCTCCGGCTGGAAGCTGCCGACGCCGAGAATGCGGGTGGCGCTGGGGCCGTGCGATTGACGCAGCGCGGGGCGCTGGCTCATTCGGTGTCCTCCTGCTCGCTCAACTTCGCCACGTCAGCAGGCGTCTTGAGCGCGATGGGGCTGGTCACGGTGCCCTTGAGCTGGCGCTTGACCAGACCGGTCAGCGTGCCGGCCGGCGGCAGCTCCACGGTACGGGTGACCCCGAGGGCGGCCAGGCCGTCCATCGTCAGGTCCCAGCGCACCGGGCTGGTGACCTGGGTGATCAGTCGCTCGAGGTACTCCGCGCCGCTGGTCACCACGGTGCCGTCCGCATTGGACAGCAGCGGGCGGACCGGGTCGGCGGGGGTCAGCTCACCGGCGTGCTCGCGCACCGCGGCCTCGGCCGTGGCCATGTACTTGGTGTGGAAGGCGCCCGCGACCTTGAGCGCGCGCACCTTCGTGCCAGCCAGCGGTTCGGCGACGATCTTCTGGATCGCGTCGGCGGCGCCGGAAGCCACGATCTGGCCGGCACCGTTCTGGTTGGCGGGAGTCAGTCCGTGCTCGGTGAGCCAGGCCACCACGGCCTCGGGCTCGCCCAGCATGACCGCGGCCATGCTGGTGGGCTCGGCCTCGCAGGCCTTCGCCATCTCCGCGCCGCGCACGGCGGCCAGCGCGACCGCGTCGCTCGCGGTGAAGACGCCGGCGATGGCGGCGGCGGCGAGCTCGCCGACCGAGTGCCCGGCCACCGGGGCGCCGGCGGGCACCAGGCCCCGCGCCTCGAGCTGCTCGTGCGCCAGCAGGGCCAGCGCGACGATCAGCGGCTGCGCGATGGCGGTGTCCTGGATCTCGTCCGCGTCCGCCTCGGTGCCGAGCCGGACCAGGTCCAGCCCGGTGCGGTCGGACCAGGCTGCGAGGCGCTCACGCGCACCGTCGAACTCGAGCCATGGCGTGAACATGCCGGGGGCCTGGGAACCCTGTCCGGGGGCGAGGAGGGCGGTCATCACCTCTCTAGGGAACACGCTAGGCCCCGTTCCCTATCATGCCGCCGCTCACCAAGTCGTCTCGTCGGATTTGTAGAGACCCTACAAATGTGACCGGGTGATGAACCTCTGGTACCCAAATGTCTTGTCGGGTTTGAGCAGAATTTTGGTGAGCCGTGTCACTCGCTCGCGCGGTTGTCACCACAGCCCGCGGGCTCTGGCCAGCCTGCCGACGGTCAGCGCGATCCGCAGTACCAGCGCGTCACGCGGGTCGGCGGCGTGGCGCCCGGTCAGCTCGGCGGCCCGCCGCAACCGGTACCGGACGGTGTTGGGGTGCACGAACAGCGTCCGCGCGCAGATCTCCAGCACGCCACCGCTTTCCAGATAGGTCTCCACCGTCTGGAGCAGCGAGGTGCCCGCTTCCTCCAGTGGCCGCGCGATCTCCTCGATCAGCTGCCGCTCGGCCTCGGGATCACCGGCCAGCGCGCGCTCGGGCAGCAACTCCCAGGCCCTGGCCGGGCGGGGCGCGCCGGGCCAGCCGACCACCGCGCGCAGGCCGGACAGCGCTTCGGAGGCGCTGGTGTGCGCCTCGGCCAGGCTCGGCACGGTCGGCCCGGCGACCACCGGACCGTCGGCGAAGGCGGTGGCCAGCTTGGTCAGCACCTCGCGGTCCTTCGGGCCACCGTCGGTCGGCCCGGCCACCACCACGACCAGCCGGGACCCCTGCACGCTGAGCAGTACCGGGCGGCCGATCCTGGCGGCCCGGCTGCGCACGTCGAACACCACCGCGGGCGGGTCGTCCGAGGCCGGGGTGCCGACCAGCACGGTCGCCTCGGCGGTCTGCTCCCAGCCCAGCGCCGAAGCGCGCGAGAGGACCGACTCTTCGGCGTCGCCACGGACGATGCCGTCGACCACCAGCGCTTCCAGCCGGGCGTCCCACGCGCCGCGCGCCTCGGCCGCGGCGGCGTAGGAGTTGGCCGCGGCGAAAGCGATCTCCCTGCCGTAGCGGAGGATCGCCTCGGTCAGCGCCGCGCGCTCACTGTCATCGGCGGCGAACTCGGGCAGTTGCTCCTCGAAGACCTCGATGGCCAGTCGCACCAACCCGACCGCCTGACGCAGGCTCAGCCAGCGCGACAGCTCGGCCGGGGCACCGCGGAAGGCGTCGGTGGTGAACTTCAGCGCCTCCTGCGAATCCCGCAGCCAGCCGACAAAACCGGCCACGCCGGACTGCGTGATCAGCAGCACGCTGGCCCGCTGGTCGGCCGACATCCGGCCGAACCACGGCAGGCGCTCCTCCATCGCGGCGACGCTGACCGCGGCCAGCCTGCCGGACGCGCGCTCGAGCCGGCGCAGCGTCTTGGCGGACAGGCCGTGCCGCTTCTCGACCTGACGGCGGGGCTGCTGCGGTGCACTTGGTGCGGTCATCGTGCCCAGATCGTAGTTCAGTGGGTTTCCTCATCGTCCGAATCGGACTTGGGCGGCCTGCCCCGCTTGCGCATCCGGCCCGCGTTGCCCGGCAGGCGACCGGCGTCGGCCAGCGCCTGCCGGAGCAGGAACTCGATCTGCGCGTTGGTGCTGCGCAACTCGTCCCCGGCCCAGCGGGCGATGGCGTCGTGCACGGCGGGGTCGAGCCGGAGCAGGACCTTCTTGCGCTCGGTCACAACGGCCTACTGGTAGAGGGTCCCGGCGTTGACCACCGGCTGGGTGTCGCGGTCGCCGACCAGCACCACCAGCAGATTGCTCACCATCGCCGCCTTGCGCTCCTCGTCCAGTTCCACCACGTCGTGCGCGGCCAGCCGGTCGAGCGCCATCTCGACCATGCCCACCGCGCCTTCGACGATGCGCTGCCTGGCCGCCACCACCGCGCCGGCCTGCTGCCGCCGCAGCATGGCCTGGGCGATCTCCGGGGCGTAGGCCAGGTGCGTGATCCGCGATTCGATCACGTTCACCCCGGCCGACGCCACCCTGGCCCCGATCTCCGCCGAGAGCTTCTCGGTGATCTCGTCGGCGTTGTCGCGCAGGGAAAGGGTGTCCTCCCCGTGCGTGTCGTACGGGTAGTTGTTGGCGATGTGCCGGATCGCGGTCTCGGTCTGGATCGCGACGAACTCGACGAAGTCGTCCACCTCGAACATCGCCTGCGCGGTGTCGGCCACCTGCCAGACCACCACCGCGGCGATCTCGATCGGGTTGCCGTCGGCGTCGTTGACCTTGGCCACCGCGGTCTCGTGGTTGCGGATCCTGGTGGACACGCGGTGCCGCTCGGTGAACGGGTTGACCCACTGGAGGCCGTCGGTGCGCAGGGTGCCGGTGTAGCGGCCGAGGAACTGGATCACCCGCGCCTCGCCGGGGGCGACCGGGGTCAGGCCGAGGCCGAGCACCCCGCAGGTCAGCAGCAGCACCCCGCCGAGCACCAGCATGGTCACCCCGGCGCCGGTGCTGCCCTCGATCGCCTGCGGCAGGCCGAACCCGATCAGCGCGAGCCCGCCCAGTACGCCGGCCGCGGAGACGGTGAACATCGTGTACCCGTTCACCGCGCGCACCTCGCGCTCCCGCGTCTGCGGGGCCGGCATCTCCACCTGCTCCAGTACTTCGCTGGTCATCGTTGTCCTCCTGCTGCCCGCTGGGGCTTGTGCCCTCGGCCGTAGCCTAGCATAGTGATATCACTTTAATAGCTACTGGCAGGGGTGAGGACATGGCGACGACCCGGCGGGCCATGGTGGGCGAGCTGGTGCTGATCGTGCTGGCCCTCTGCGCGGTGACGATGGCGAAACTGGTGCTCGCCGAGCCCGGCGGGCCGGGGCTGGTGTTGCGCGTGGTGACCGAACTGGCACTGACCGCGGCGCCGCGCTGAGCGACGTCGAATGACGCTCGGTGGCTGTCTGACCGTCCGCGAAAGAAAAAGGTGAAAAATACTCGAGGCCGCCCGGCGCTTGCGTTTTTCGCTGCGCCGAGCGGCCTCGTCTCCCCGGTCCCCACCGGTAGTTCAACTATGGCCTGAGTTTTCTGCTCGCGCCACCTGTCTCACCCGATCGTGCGCCAGTCGAGTTGCCGGGGCCTGGCCGGTGTTCAAGGCTTGCCGGAAGCGGAGTTTCGCGTACGAGCGAGGAGGACACTATGGGTGAACAGCTCAAAGACGGGCTGGGTCAGGCGTGGAACCTGGTGGCCACGTTCGTCCCGAAATTGATCGGGTTCTTGATCATCCTGCTGATCGGCTGGCTGATCGCCAAAGCCGTGTCGAAAGGGCTCAGCCTGGTGCTGAGCAAGCTGGGATTCGCCAAACTGGTGGAGAAAACCGGACTTTCCGGGATGCTCAAACAATCCAATGTCGACGCGATCGGCATCATCGCGAAGCTGGTGTACTACTTCATTCTGCTCATCGCGCTGCAGTTGGCGTTCGGCGTATTCGGTGAGTCCAACCCGGTGAGCCAGTTGCTCAACGACGTGATCGCGTTCCTGCCGCGGATCGCGGTGGCGATCGTGCTGCTGATCGTGGCCGCGGCGATCGGCAAGGTGGTGCGCGACCTGATCGCCGGTGCGCTGTCCGGCCGCCCGGCCGGTGGGCTGATCGGCAACATCGCCTACTACCTGATCCTGGCCTTCGGTGTGATCGCGGCGCTGAACCAGATCAACATCGCCACCACGGTGACCACGCCGGTGCTGGTGACGGTGCTGGCCACCATCGGCGGCGTGATCGTGGTGGGCATCGGCGGCGGCCTGATCAAGCCGTCGCAGCAGCGCTGGGAAGGCTGGCTGACCAGCCTGCAGGGCCAGCTCGGCAGCGGCGGGGACGCCGGTACCGCGGAAGGCGGCAACGGCATCCATTCCCGGACCGGCCGCGTCGGATCGCGGACCACCGCGACGGACGCCCCGACCCCGCCGGCCGGCATCACCCGCCCGGAGCGCTGACCCCGGCCGAAGCGGTACGGATGTGGCTCTCGAGAGATCCAGCGTCTCTCGAGAGCCACATCCGTGTTCACCGGGGTGTGTCTGACCGCTCACAGTTCACTGGGGAATGCCCGGCGGAAGGAGCATGTTGGGGGCGGTGACGGAAGGAGCACGGGGTGGACTTCTTGCTGAACCACGGGCTGACCGTTTTCGGCCAGTGGGTCTCCATCGCCGAACTGGTCGGTCAGCTGTGCGCGCTCGCGGTGGTGTTCCTCGCGCAACGCCGCACGCTCTGGACCTGGCCGGTGCAGGTGGGGGCGACCGTGCTGCTGTTCACCGTCTACCTGTCCGCGCACCTCGGCGGGCTGGCCGGCAGGCAGGTGGCGATCCTGGCGATCTCCGTCTACGGCTGGTGGGCCTGGACCCGGCGCCGCGACCCGGTCTACGGCGTGGTGGTGCGCAGGGGAAGCACGGTCGAGCGGTTCGCGCTGCTCGGCGCGTTCGCCGCCGGTACCACCGTGATGGCGGTGGTGCTCGACCTGCTCGACGCCTCGTGGGCGCCGTGGCCGGACGCCGCCATCTTCATCGGCACCCTGGTCGCCTTCGCCGCGCAGGGGCTCGGCCTGGTCGAGTTCTGGCTGGTCTGGCTGCTCGTCGACGCGATCGGCGTCCCGCTGCAGATCGCGTCGGGGCTGTGGTTCTCGGCCGCGGTCTACCTGGTCTTCGCGGTGCTCGTGGTGCACGGCTGGTGGAACTGGAACCGGACCGCCGAGCAGGTGCTCGCCGACCGGGTCACGGCAGCATCCAGCTGAGGAAGCTCGCCTGCCCGGCCACGATCAGGCACATCACCAGCAACAGTCCGATGCTCCACGGCAGCACCTTCCGCAGCAGGTTGCCCTCCTGACCGTTCATCTGCGCCGCCGCGCAGGCGATGGTCAGGTTCTGCGGCGAGATCATCTTGCCCAGCACGCCACCGGAGCTGTTCGCCGCGGCCAGCAGGTCGGGGGAGAAGCCCGCCTGGTTCGCCGCGGTCACCTGCAGGGCGCCGAACAACGCGTTCGCCGAGGTGTCCGAACCGGTGACGGCCACGCCGAACCAGCCGAGAATGGGGGAGAGGAAGGCCAGCGCGCCGCCCGCCCCGGCGATCAGGCTGCCGATCGTGGTGGTCTGCCCGGACAGGTTCATCACGTACGCCAGCGCGAGCACGCTGGTCACGGTCAGGATGGCGAACCGCAGTTCGTGCGCGGTCGCGCCCCATTCGCGGGCGGTGTCGCGCCACTTGATCTTGAGCACCACCGCGGTGATGATCCCGGCGAGCAGCACCAGCGTGCCGCCGGTGTTCAGCAGCGGCAGGCTGAAGGTGTTGCCGGAGACCGGTTTGCCGTTCGCCGCGGCCACGTCCAGGAAGGGCCAGTCGAACTTCCAGGTGGCCGAGTCGAGCAGCTTCTTCACCGGCGGCAGCTGCCCGATCGAGAAGATCAGGATGATCAGCAGGTAGGGCGCGTACGCCTTGACCACGTCGGCGCGTTCGTCGCGGCCGTCGAAGGATTCGGTGGCCGAGCCGGTGAGCACGGACGCCTTCACCTCGGCCCGCGCGGGCTTGCGCGCCGAGGGCACCAGCATCACCGCGGCCACCCCGGCGAGCGCGGCACCGATGTCGGCCAGCTGCGCCGAGACGTAGTTGGAGGCGAGGAACTGCACCAACCCGAACGCCACGCCGCAGGTCAGCGCCGGGATCCAGGTCTCACGAAGGCCGCGCCTGCCGTCCACGATCAGCACCAGCAGCAGCGGCACCACCACCGCGAGCAGCGGGGTCTGGCGCCCGACGATGGACGACACGCTCTCCAGTGGCAGGCCGGTGACCTGCGCGAGGGTGACCACCGGGGTACCCATCGCGCCGAACGCGACCGGGGCGGTGTTCGCCACCAGCGCCACGATGGCCGCCTTCACCGGGGCGAAGCCGAGCGCCACCAGCATCACCGTGGAGATCGCCACCGGCGCGCCGAACCCGGCGAGCGCCTCCATCAGCCCGCCGAAGCAGAAGGCGATGATCAGCGCCTGGATGCGGGGGTCGTCGGAGATCCGGCCGAACGAGCGGCGCAGCACGTCGAAGTGGCCGGTGCGCACGGTGAGCCGGTAGATCCACAGCGCGTTGACCACGATCCACATGATCGGGAAGAGGCCGAACGCGGCACCCTGCACGGCGCCGGAGATGGTCTGGCCGACCGGCATGCCGAACACGATGATCGCGACGAGCGCGGCGACCGCGAGCCCGATCAGGCCCGCCGCGTGTGCTTTGAGCCGGACCGCGCCGAGCAGCACGAGCACGGTCGCCAGCGGGAGCGCCGCGACGAGGGCGGACAGGCCGAGTGAGCCGAGCGGGGCGAGTTCCTGGACGAACACCTCGGACCTCTTTCCACGGATTCAGCGTGATTCCGCATCGTGAAAGCAGGCTTTCACCAACTGGCCCGAGATCCTGGTCACCTTTTCGCGTCCGCGTCAAGCCCCGCGTTCCACCGGACGGACCGGCGATCAGCGGGGGGCGGGCGCCGCGTCAGCGGATGTGGGCGTGGCTGCTCGTCAGTTCGCCCAGCGAGCGCACGCCGAGCAGGCGCATGGTCCGCACGATCTCCGTCTGCAGGATCTCGTAGGCCCGCTGCACCCCGCGTTCCCCGCCGGCCATCAGCCCGTACAGGTAGGCGCGCCCGACCAGGCAGGCATCGGCGCCGTTCGCGATCGCGGCGATGATGTCCGCGCCGGAGAGGATGCCGCCGTCCAGCCACACCTCGCCGTCGCCCTCGACCGCCTGGAGCACCTGCGGCAGCAGTTCGAGCGGCGTCGGCGCGCGGTCGAGCTGGCGGCCGCCGTGGTTCGACACGATCACCGCGTCCGCGCCGAGCTTGATCACCTCGCGCGCGTCGGCCGGGTTCTGGATGCCCTTGACCACCAGCTTCCCCGGCCACAGCTCACGCAGCCAGCTCAGGTCGTCGAAGTTCAGCGCCGGGTCGAACAGCGTGTTCAGCAGTTCCGCGACGGTGCCGTTCCACGAGGTCAGCGAGGCGAAGGTGAGCGGCTCGGTGGTGAGCAGGTTGAACCACCACGCCGGGTGCATCGCGCCGTCGGCGAAGGTCTTCAGGGTGAGCGCCGGCGGAATGGTCAGTCCGTTGCGCACGTCGCGCATGCGTGCCCCGCCGACCGGCACGTCCACGGTCAGCAACAGCGTGTCGTAGCCGCACTCCCCGGCGCGCTGCACCAGGTCCTTGCCCGCTTCGCGATCGCGCCAGACGTAGAGCTGGAACCACTTCCGCGCGTTCGGCGCCGCCTCGGCGACTGCCTCGATCGATGTGGTTCCCATGGTCGACAGCGCGTACGGGATACCGGCCCGCTCGGCCACGCGCGCCACCGCCGGCTCGCCCTCGTGGTTCATCATCCGCGTGAACCCGGTGGGCGCGAAGGCGAACGGCATCGCCGACCGCTTGCCGAGGATCTCCTTCGAAGTGTCCACTTCGGACACATCGCGCAGCACGCGCGGCTGGAACTCCACCCGCCGGAACGCCTGCCGCGCGCGGAGCAGGCTGTCCTCCAGCTCGGCCGCGCCGTCGGTGTAGTCGAACACCGCGCGCGGGCTCCGCTTGCGCGCGATGGTGCGCAGATCGGCGATGGTGTGCGCGTTCGCCAGCCTGCGCTCGGTCGGGTTCAGCACGAACGGCTTGGGGCGCAGGATCTCGGCCAGCTCGGCCGGCCGGGGCAACCGGCGCTTAGTGGTCACCATCGGAAGTCCTTCGGGGTCTCGACGGCCCAGCTTCCCGCCGGCCGCACCGCGCCAAGGCCCGAGTACGTCCGGTACGAGGCCCTCGGCGCGGCACGCCCAGCGGAAACCTGGATCCGCCGATACCCGCGAAGGACTTCCGATGGCAACCACTCAGTCACGCGATCATCTCCCTTTCGAGCAAACGGGCCCCGGCAGACATCAGATGTCTGCCGGGGCCCTTTGTAGCACCTTCGCTCAGGCGTTCCCAGCGTCCGAGGTCTGCGGACCGGCCGCGGTCACGTCGTCGAGGCGGTACTTGCGCGCCGCCTCGCCCGCCTTGGCCTTGTCCACCTTGCCCTGCCGGGCCAGCGCGGTCAGCGTGCCGACCACGATCGACTCGGCGTCCACCAGGAAGTGGCGGCGGGCCGCCGGCCGGGTGTCGGAGAAACCGAACCCGTCGGTGCCGAGGGTCAGCATGTCGCCGGGGACCCACGGGCGGATCAGGTCCGGCACCGACCGCATCCAGTCGGACACCGCGACCACCGGGCCGGCCGCGTCCTGCAGCGCCTGCGTGACGTACGGCACACGCGGTGAGTCGGCCGGGTAGAGCAGGTTGTCCCGGTCCGCCTCCACCGCCTCGCGGCGCAGCTCGGTCCACGAGGTGGCCGACCAGACCGCGGCCCGGACACCCCACTCCTCGGCGAGCATGCCCTGCGCCTTGAGCGCGTCCGGCATGGTCACGCCGGAGACCAGGATCTGCGCCTCCGGACCGTCGCCCGCCGGGGCGTCGGCGTACTTGTACAGGCCCTTGAGCAGCCCGTCGACGTCGAGGTTCTCCGGCTCGGCGGGCTGCTGGTACGGCTCGTTGTAGATGGTGATGTAGTAGAAGATGTTCTCGCCGTTGCCGTCCGGACCGGTCTCGCCGTACATCCGGCGGAGCCCGTCCTTGACGATGTGCGCGATCTCGAACGAATACGCCGGGTCGTAGGCGACCACGGCGGGGTTCGTCGAGGCGAGCAGCAGCGAGTGCCCGTCGGCGTGCTGCAGGCCCTCACCGGTCAGCGTGGTGCGACCGGCGGTGGCGCCGAGCACGAAGCCGCGGGTCATCTGGTCGGCCGCCGCGTACAACCCGTCGCCGGTCCGCTGGAACCCGAACATCGAGTAGAAGATGTAGATCGGGATCATCGGCTCGCCGTGCGTGGCGTACGAGGTGCCCACCGCGGTGAACGAGGCCGTCGAGCCCGCCTCGTTGATGCCCTCGTGCAGCAGCTGGCCCTGCTCGGACTCCTTGTACGCCAGCATCAGCTTGGCGTCGACCGAGGTGTAGGTCTGCCCGTGCGGGTTGTAGATCTTGGCCGTCGGGAACATCGAGTCCAGGCCGAAGGTGCGGGCCTCGTCCGGGATGATCGGCACGATCCGCTTGCCGATCTCGCCGTCCTTGGCCAGCTCGCGGATCAGCCGGACGATGGCCATCGTGGTGGCCACCTCCTGCTTGCCCGAACCCCTGCGGATGCCCTCGTAGACCTTGTCGCCGGGCAGCACCAGCGCCTTCGCCTTGCCGCCGCGGCGCTCGGGCAGGAAGCCGCCGAGCGTGCGCCGCCTGCTGAGCAGGTACTCGATCTCCGGCGAGTCCTCGCCGGGGTGGTAGTACGGCGGCAGCTTCGGGTCGCGCTCGAGTTCCTCGTCGCTGATCGGGATGCGCTGCGAGTCACGGAAGAGCTTGAGGTCGTCGAGGGTGAGCTTCTTCATCTGGTGCGTGGCGTTGCGGCCCTCGAACGCCGGGCCGAGGCCGTAGCCCTTGATGGTGTGCGCCAGGATCACCGTCGGCTGGCCGTGGTGCTCCAGCGCCGCCTTGTACGCCGCGTAGACCTTGCGGTAGTCGTGGCCACCGCGCTTGAGGTTCCAGATGTCGGCGTCGGAGAGGTCCTTGACCAGCTCCTTCGTCCGCGGGTCGCGGCCGAAGAAGTGCTCGCGGACGAACGCGCCGTCGTTGGCCTTGTAGGTCTGGAAGTCACCGTCGGGCGTGGTGTTCATCAGGTTGATCAGCGCGCCGTCGCGGTCGCCGTGCAGCAGCGAGTCCCACTCGCGGCCCCAGATGACCTTGATCACGTTCCAGCCGGCGCCGCGGAAGTACGACTCCAGCTCCTGGATGATCTTGCCGTTCCCGCGGACCGGCCCGTCGAGCCGCTGCAGGTTGCAGTTGATCACGAAGGTCAGGTTGTCCAGCCCCTCGCCCGCGGCCACGTGGATCAGTCCGCGCGACTCCGGCTCGTCCATCTCGCCGTCACCGAGGAACGCCCAGACGTGCTGGTCGCCGGTGTCCTTGATGCCGCGGTCGCGCAGGTACCGGTTGAACCGGGCCTGGTAGATCGCGTTCATCGGGCCGAGGCCCATGGACACCGTCGGGTACTCCCAGAAGTCCTGCATCAGCCGCGGGTGCGGGTACGACGGCAGCCCGCCGCCCTCCCCGGCGTGCGAGTACTCCTGCCGGAAGCCGTCGAGCTGCTGCTCGGTCAGCCTGCCCTCGAGAAAGGCGCGCGCGTAGACGCCCGGTGAGGCGTGGCCCTGGATGTAGATCTGGTCGCCACCACCGGAGTGGTCCTTGCCGCGGAAGAAGTGGTTGAAGCCCACTTCGTAGAGCGCCGCGGAGGAGGCGTAGGTGGAGATGTGCCCGCCGACGCTCACCCCCGGCCGCTGCGCGCGGTGCACCATGATCGCCGCGTTCCACCGGATGTAGGCCCGGTACCGCCGCTCGAGCTCCTCGTCGCCGGGGAACCACGGCTCGTTCTCGGTGGGAATGGTGTTGACGTAGTCCGTGGCCGTCAGCGGGGGTACGCCGATGTTGCGCTCACGAGCGCGCTCGAGCACCCGGAGCATCAGGTACCGGGCACGCTGCTGGCCGCCCCTGGCCAGTGCCGCGTCGAAGGAGTCCAGCCATTCGGCGGTCTCCTCCGGGTCGATGTCGGGCAGGTGCGCGGCCAGACCGTCACGAATGACGCGGACCCGCGCCGGGGCCTGGAGTCCGGAAGCGTTGCCGCGCCCGGCCTCATTGCTTGGGGGGGCCAAGGGTTCTCCTCGCCGTACTTGTTTCCGCTGTTGCCTAGTCCATGGCCGGCGCGTGTCGGTTCCGCCGCTGGTGCCATCGTCGTCGCTCGCGCTGCTCGCGTCACCGCTACTGGGCGGTAACGTCCGCGGACCCGTTCCCGGCGCCTCCGGCCTGCGGGTGTATCGCGCGCGCGACTGTTACCCACCCTAGGGCAGCCCGGTCGAGCGCGTGCGGGCGCGGCGCCCTACGGTGGCCTCGCGCGGGGGCTTGAGGGCCGTACGCTGGGGCACGAGTTGAGCGATGATCCGGTGTGGACGGTTGCGCGGACAGCCTCGCCAGTGTTCGCTAACCCCATTCATGTCGGACGTGCGGCCGGAACCGGCCGGACGAGAAGCTAGCTGGAGGAGTTGAGTCGTGGTCGCCGCGGGAGACGCTGGGCAGAACAGCGTCGCCGAGAGGCTTGGGATCAAGCCGGACATGGTGGTCCAGGAGATCGGCTGGGACGAGGACGTCGACGACGACCTTCGTGCGGCGATCGAGGAGCAGATCGGCGGGGAGATCCTCGACGAGGACGCCCAGGAGGTCATCGATGTGGTGCTGCTGTGGTGGCGCGAGGACGACGGTGACCTCGGCGACACGTTGATCGAGGTCAGGCAGCCGTTGAGCGACGACGGGGTGATCTGGGTACTGACGCCGAAGACCGGTCAGCCCGGCCACGTCGAACCCAGCGAGGTCGCCGAGGTGGTGCCGGCGGTCGGCCTGTCGCAGACCTCCAACATCAGCGTCGGCCCCGGCTGGTCGGGCACCCGCCTGGTGCCCCGGTCCAAGTGAGCACACCGGCGGTACCCCCGCTGGCCCGGCCGTTCGCACGATAGGGTTGCGACGGCAGGTGCCAGTATTTGTCGAGCAGTGGGAGAGGAAGCTGGTATGGCGGTCGAGGTCGGTTCGAAGGCCCCGGACTTCACGCTCAACGACTACAACAAGCAGGCGGTCACGCTGTCGTCGTTCCAAGGTGAGAAGCCGGTGCTGCTGGTTTTCTACCCGTTCGCGTTCAGCGGTATCTGCCAGGGTGAACTGTGCCAGCTCCGGGACGAGTTCGCCGAGTACGACGGCAAGGGCGTGCAGGTGATCGGTGTGTCGGTGGACACCCCGTTCTCGCTCAAGGCCTGGGCCGAGCAGCAGGGCTACCAGTTCCCGCTGCTGTCGGACTTCTGGCCGCACGGTGAGGTCGCCAAGACCTACGGCGTGTTCAACGAAGCGGCCGGCCTGGCCAACCGCGGCACCTTCCTGATCGACAGCGCGGGTGTGGTGCGGTTCGCCGAGGTCAACCAGCCCGGCGAGGCGCGAGACCAGGGCGCGTGGAAGAAGGCCGTGGCGGAGCTGGCCTGACACAGGCTTCCGGCGGCGGCACCTCCGGTGCGGGGTGCCGCCGTCGTCAGGGCGCATAGCTCAGCGGGAGAGCACTCGGTTTACACCCGAGCGGTCGCAGGTTCGAATCCTGCTGCGCCCACCTCGTGTTTATTTGAAGGCGTCTGCCCGGTCGATCGCCCATTGGCGGAAGGTCCGGGGAGCTTTTCCGGTGATTCGTTCCACTTCCTGGTTCACCGGCTCGGGGTCGGTGACCATGGCGCCCCAAGCCTCCAGCGCACCGGTGGCGAAGGCCGGGTCCCAGCCCCGCGCCAGCAGTTTCTCGCGCGCCGCGTCGACGGAGAGTTCTTCGAAGCGCAGCGGGCGGCCGATCGCCTCGCCGATCTGCCGTACCTGCTCCGCCTGCGTGATCGACTCCGGCCCGGTGAAGTAGTACTTCTGCCCGGCGTGCCCGTCGTCGAGCAGGGCGCGGGCGGCCACCGCGGCGATGTCGTGCTCGTGGATCAACGAGCGCCTCGCCTCGGCGAACGGCCAGCGCACCACGTCACCGGCCTGGATCTGGTCCAGCCAGGTCAGGGTGTTCGTGGCGAATCCGGCCGGGCGCAGGAAGGTCCACTCGGGCACGGCCCGCTCGATCGCCCGCTCCACCTCGGCGTGGAACGGCACGCCCTCCGCCGACAGGTAGACCACCCGCCTGCCCAGCCGCGACACCACATCCGGCGCGAGCGTGGTGTCGAAGTTCGGCCAGACCAGGAAAACGGCGTCGACCCCGGTCGCGTCGATGCTCGCCGGGTCGGTCAGGTCACTTACCACCTGCTCGACGTCGTCCGGCAGCGAGGTCACCGGCTTGCGCACCAGCGCCCGGACCCGCACGCCCTCGGCGAGCAGCAGGGGCACGAGGGCGCCGCCGACGTTCCCGGTGGCCCCGGTGACCAGTACGGTTTTGCGCTCCGACATGGGATTTCCTTCCGTTGTGACGAACTACCGCCACGCTAGAAGTTGAACGAAGGTTCAAGTCAACGCGGTTGCGAGCCGGCTCACCATGATCTATGCATGAGTTATGAATAGATCACGCGTGGCGAATCTGCTCGGAGCCGGCGCGCTGGCGGTGGCCGAACGCGTCAGCGCTGAAGCGGCCCGCGCCGCCGGGGTGAGCGCGAGCGGCGCGGCCGCGTTGTCCACGCTCCTGGTCGAGCCGGGGATCGGGGTCACCGAACTCGGCGCGCGCATCGGGCTCAGCCAGCCCGCCGCCGCCCGCATGCTCGACACGCTGATCGCGGCCGGGCTGGTGGAGCGCCATCATCCTGGCGGCAGGGGCGTCCGGCTGACGTTGACCGGAACCGGTCGCGCGAGCGCGGAAAAGCTGCTCGAAGCACGCGGCCGGGTGCTTCTGGAGTTGCTCGAACCGCTGACCGACGACCAGGTGCACGCGCTCGCGCCCGCGTTGGAGGCGCTGCTCGCCGGACTGGTCGAGAACCGCCGGTCCGAGTACGTGCTGTGCCGCCTGTGCGATCGGCAGGTGTGCGCGCGGTGCCCGGTGGGGGAGGAGTGCCGCGGTTATGGGTGAGCTGCTCGCGCTGACTTCCGCGCTCTGCTTCGGCATCACGCATTTTGCGAACGGCCTGCTCTCGCGGGCCCGGCCGGGCATGACCGTCTCGCTCCACGCCCAGCTCGGCGGCACCGCGGTGGCCGTTCCCGTCGCGTTCTTCGCGGGCGGAAGCGGTGGCGGACTCGGTTACGGCGTGCTCTCCGGAATCGGCACCGGCGTCGGCGTCGCGTTCCTGTACCGCGCGATCGGCCGTGGGGCGATGAGCGTGGTGGTGCCGATCAGCGACCTCGGCGCGGTCGCCATCCCGGTGCTCGCCGGGGTGATCCTGCTCGGCGAACGATTCTCGGTGACGGCCGGTGCGGGCGTCGTCTGCGCGCTCGTCGCGGTGTGGCTGGTTTCGCGCACCGGCCCGGCGGAACGCCGGATCCCACCGGGCTTTCTGGACGCGGTCATCGCCGGAGTCGGCTTCGCCGTGCAGTTCCTGGCGATGGCAAAGGTCCCGGCCGACGCCGGATTGTGGCCGATCGCGGCCAGCCGGATCAGCTCGGTCGTGGTGATCGCGGCTCTGCTGCTCGGCGCGCGCCAGGCGCTGCCGATGCCGCCACGACCGGCGGTGCTCGCCAGTGCCGCGGGCGTGCTCGGCAGCGTCGCGCTGCTGCTCTACTGGTACGCCACGCAGCAGCAACTCGTCGCCATGGCGACCGTGCTGGCCGCGCTGTACCCGGCGATCCCGGTGGTGCTGGCGATGGTTTTCCTCGGCGAGCGGGTCAACCGGACGCAGACCGCGGGACTGCTCGGTGCCGTCGCCGCGATCGTGCTGATCACGCTGGGCTGACCCCGCGCGGGGTGGTGATCGTGTCCAGCTCCGCCCAGCCGGGACCGGCCTCGGCCCACGGCCGGTCGCCGGTGAGCACCGCGACGGTCGAGGTCTTCATCTCCACGGTGATCCCGGTGAGCAGCTCGACCAGGTCTTCGAGCACCGGGTTGTGGCCGACGACCAGCACCGTTTCGACGGCGGGCAGTTCGCGGAGCACCTCGACCACGGTCTCGGCCGGTTCGCCGTAGAGGCGTTCGTCGTGCCGCGTGTCCGGCTGGGCGGCGAGTTCGGTGGTGACCAGGTCGGCGGTGGTGCGGGCCCGGACCGCCGGGGAGCACACCACCATCTCGGGCGCCGGCCCGTTCTCCCGGATCCAGCGACCGGCGGCGGGCGCGTCCCGCAGCCCGCGCTCGGCGAGCGGCCGTTCGAAGTCCGCGATCCCGTCGGGCCAGGCAGATTTCGCGTGGCGCATCACGATCAGTCGCATACGCGCGAGCCTAATGCGCCGAAAGGTGTTCAAGCAGGACGGCGGCGAGCGCTTCCGGCGCCTCTTCGGGCACCCAGTGCGAAACGTCCTCGAACATTTCGAACCGGTAGGCCGCGCTCACCCAGTTCTCCGTGTCCAGCGCGGCCGTCGAGCCGAAAGCCACGTCCTCGGTGCTCCACACGTAGAGCGTGGGCACGCTGATCTTGCCGATCTTCCCGCCGGGACGGCCCGCGCGGTACCAGTTCAGCGCGGCGGTCAGCGCACCCGGTTCGGACAGTCGCTGGACGTATTCCTCGACGCGGCTCGGCGGCACTTTCCACTCGAACATCCGGCGCAGCGCTTCGGCGTTGTTGTCCAGCATCCGGCGCTCGGTGACCCTGGTCTGCCGCCATTCGGTCATGTACGCCGAGCGCAGGTGCTGGTCCTCGTCGGTCTTCATGGCCGCCGCCAGCGCGGCGGGGTGCGGGGTGGACACCGCGCTCAGCGTGCGCAGGCGGTCGGGGTGGGCGTCGGCGGTCCACCACGCGACGGCGGCGCCCCAGTCGTGCCCGACCAGGTCGAACCGGTGCCAGCCGAGCGCTCCCGCCATCGCCAGCACGTCGCCGACCAGCTCGTCGATCGAGTACTCGCTCGCCTGCTCCGGCCGGACGCCGGGGGAGTAGCCCCGCTGGTCCGGCGCCACCGCGCGGAACCCGGCCGCCCCGAGCGCGCCCACCTGGTGCTCCCAGGAGAGCGCCGCCTCGGGGAAACCGTGCAGCAACAGGACCGGACGGCCATCGGGCGGCCCGGCCGCGATCGCGTCGAAGGATCCGGCCGGGGTCTCGATGCTGAGCTGTTCGGTCACAGCCGCACCTTAATGCGCGGCCGCGTCCTCAGCCGCGAGGCGTTGCACGCCGCTTTCGGTCTTCAGCGGGATCTGCTTGATGAACACGGTGACCAGCACCGCGAGCACCGCGATCGGCGCGCCGATCAGGAAGATCTCGCTGGTGGCCGCGCCGTACGCCTCGCGGATCACGTTCGCGATCGGCTCGGGCAGGGTGGACAGGTCCGGCACCGAGCCGTGCCCGCCGTCACCGGAGCCCGCGCCCGCCGCCATCGGGCCGAGGCCCTCCGCGGTGAGCGTGGTCACCCGGTTCGCCAGCACCGCGCCCAGCGCGCTGACCCCGATCGAGCCGCCGAGGCTGCGGAAGAACGACAGCGTGGAGGTGGCCGTGCCGAGTTCGTGCGCCGGCACGTCGTTCTGCGCCACCAGCACCAGGTTCTGCATCAGCATGCCGATCCCGGCGCCGAGCACCAGCATGTACACGCTGAGCAGGAACACCGAGGTACCCGCGCCGATCGTGCCGAGCAGCAGCAGGCCCGCCACCATCAGCACGCCGCCGCCGAGCACGTACGACTTCCACACGCCGGTCCGGCTGATCAGCTGGCCGGACACGGTCGACGAGATGAGCAGGCCGAAGATCAGCGGCAGGCTCATCAGCCCGGCCTGGGTCGGCGTTTTGCCCAGCGACAGCTGGAAGTACTGGGACAGGAACACCGTGCCGGCGAACATCGCCATACCCACCAGGAAGCTGGCCAGCGTGGTCAGCGCCACCGTGCGGTTGCGGAACAGGCTCAGCGGCACGATCGGCTCGGGCACCTTCGACTCGACAAACACCGCGGCCGCCAGGATCAGCAGGCCACCGCCGACCATCGCCACCGTCCAGCCCGACCACCAGTCGAACTGGTTGCCCGCCAGCGAGGTCCACACCAGCAGCACGGAAACGCCGGACATGATCAGCGCCGCGCCCAGGTAGTCGATCTTGACTTCCTTGCGCACCGTCGGCAGGTTCAGCGTGCGCTGCAGCAGCAGGATCGCCGCGATCGCCAGCGGCACGCCGAGGAAGAAGCACCAGCGCCAGCCCAGCCACGAGGTGTCCACCAGCACACCGCCGATCAGCGGACCGGCCACCGTGCCCACGGCGAAGACCGCGCCGAAGATGCCCGAGTACTTGCCCAGCTCACGCGGCGAAACGATGAGCGCGAGAATGATCGGCGCCAGCGCGGTCAGGCCACCGGCCCCGATGCCCTGCGCGATCCGGCTCGCGATCAGCACCTCGATGCTCTGCGAGAACCCGGCCACCAGCGAGCCCAGCACAAAAAGCGCGAGCGAGAGCTGGACGAGCAGCTTCTTGTTGTACAGGTCGGCGAGCTTGCCCCACAGCGGAACGGTCGCGGTCATCGCGAGCAGCTCGGTGGTGACCACCCAGGTGTACGACGACTGGGAGCCGCCGAGTTCGGAAACGATCTTCGGCAGCGCGTTGGCCACCACGGTCGACGCCAGGATGGCGACGAACATGCCCATCAGCAGGCCGGAGAACGCCTCCATGACCTGCTTTCTGCCCATGGAGTCCGACTCCACCGGCTCAGCGGTTACCGACACAAAACCCCCTATGGTTTCGGTGCTTTCGGCCGTCCCCTCAGGCGAGGACGGGAAATTCAGTGCTTGCCGGGATCCGGCAGCCCGGCGGCGACCGCCGCGCAGGCCTGGTCGATGAACTCGGTGAGCGGCTCCTCGCCGCCGAACGCGTGCCACCGGCGGATCGAGACCTGCATGGCGTTCCCCACCGCGCCGAACAGCAGGCCGGGGAAGAGGTCCTTCTCCGCGTCCAGCCCGGTGCGCTCGGCGATCGCGGCGACCAGGGCCCGGTTGGAACCGGCCTGGGCCGCCATCACCCGCGAGACCAGCGACGGGTTGGCCTCGATCACCGACATCCGCGCCAGCCACTCCTCGCGGTCGGCCTCGACCAGCTCGATGTCCGGCCGGATCGCCTCGACCAGCGCCTCCAGCGCGGAGAGGTGGGCGGGCATGGCGAGGAACCGCTCCACCGAGCGGCGGGTGCGCTCCTCGGTGTCCGGGTAGGGCATCAGCACCGCGTCCTCCTTGGACGCGAAGTAGTTGAAGAAGGTCCGCGGCGAGACCCCGGCTTCGCCCGCGATGTCCTCGACGGTGACGTGGTCCAGCCCGTGCGCGGCGGCGAGCCGGACCGCGGCCACGGCCAGCGTTCGGTGCGTGGCGTGCTTCTTGCGCTCGCGCAGGCCGGTGGGCTGGGTCATGGGTCCAAGGTAGCAAGAATTTTGCAGACCCTGCAAAGTTGCAGGATGTGAAACAGGTCTCCGTCGAGTGGGCCCTGACCAGGGCTCGAGATCGCGGGCATGATGGCGAGGTGGAGGAATTCCTCGCCGCGTACGACGCGGTTCTGGGCAGGTGGCCGGTCGAGGTCAAGCCGGTGGACGTGGAGTCGGAGTTCGGTACCACCCGCGTGCAGTTGTGCGGTCCTCCCGACGGCGCGCCGCTGGTGCTGCTGCACGGCGGGGGCGCGACCTCGGCGGTGTGGCTGGCCAACATCGCCGAGCTGAGCCGGGAGCACCGGGTCTACGCGGTGGACCAGATCGGCGCCCCGGGCCGAAGCGTCCACAGTGGACGGCCGTTCCGCCGTCCACGGGACCTGCTCGACTGGCTGGACTCGCTGTTCAGGCACTTCCGCCTCAGCGGCGCCGGGGTGTGCGGGCATTCGTACGGCGGCTGGCTCGCGCTCGCGTACGCGCTGCGGGCGCCCGCGCGCGTGGAGAAGCTGGCCCTGCTCGACCCGACGCAGTGCTTCGCCGGGTTCCGGCCCGGCTACCTGCTGCGCGCGCTGCCGTTGCTGCTGCGCCCGTCGGCCAAGCGCGAGCGCGCCTTCCTGGAGTGGGAACTGGGTGGGGCGCCCGTCGACCAGGGGTGGCTGGAGCTGGTGTCGCTGGGCGCGGAGTTCCCGTCGTCGAAGGTGGTCGCCGGCGGGAGGCCGCGGTCACCCGCGCCGCGGATGCCGGTGCTGCTGGTGCTCGCCGGGAAGAGCCGCGCGCACGACGTGCGTCGGGTCGAGGCGAACGCGCGCGCCGCGCTGGGCCCGGCTCAGCTCGAAGTGCTGACCCTGCCCGAGGCCACGCACCACTCGCTCCCGCTCTGGCCCGCCGAACCGCTCAACCGTGCGCTCACCGCCTTCTACCAGGCAAGATCCAGTTAAGGGACCCCCCTTTTCAGGGCCTGTTCGGCGGCATGTAATGTTCTCTTCGTCGCCAGGGAGACCGGGCGGCCGCCGGGAACACGAACCAAGCTCCCACCTTGTGTGGTAGAGTGGGTGGTCCCAAAATCTGGAGCGGTAGTTACCCCCACTGAATCCGAGTGGTTCGACGTCGGGTAGGCTGTTCCAGGGCCAAAAACCTTCAGTGTGTTGCTTGAGAACTCAACAGTGTGCTAGTGAACTAAGCCAGTAGAGCTTATATGAAACCCCCTCGTCGGGGTTTCCTTTGAGAATGCTAGAAATAGTCTAGATCAAATTCATTGTTGGAGAGTTTGATCCTGGCTCAGGACGAACGCTGGCGGCGTGCTTAACACATGCAAGTCGAACGATGAAGCCCTTCGGGGTGGATTAGTGGCGAACGGGTGAGTAACACGTGGGCAATCTGCCCTGTACTTTGGGATAAGCCCTGGAAACGGGGTCTAATACCGGATAGGACTGCGCATCGCATGGTGTGTGGTGGAAAGCTCCGGCGGTACAGGATGAGCCCGCGGCCTATCAGCTTGTTGGTGGGGTGATGGCCTACCAAGGCGACGACGGGTAGCCGGCCTGAGAGGGCGACCGGCCACACTGGGACTGAGACACGGCCCAGACTCCTACGGGAGGCAGCAGTGGGGAATATTGCACAATGGGCGCAAGCCTGATGCAGCGACGCCGCGTGAGGGATGACGGCCTTCGGGTTGTAAACCTCTTTCGACAGGGACGAAGGGTGACTGACGGTACCTGTAGAAGAAGCACCGGCTAACTACGTGCCAGCAGCCGCGGTAATACGTAGGGTGCGAGCGTTGTCCGGAATTATTGGGCGTAAAGAGCTCGTAGGCGGTTTGTCGCGTCGGCCGTGAAAACTGGAGGCTTAACCTTCAGCTTGCGGTCGATACGGGCAGACTTGAGTTCGGTAGGGGAGACTGGAATTCCTGGTGTAGCGGTGAAATGCGCAGATATCAGGAGGAACACCGGTGGCGAAGGCGGGTCTCTGGGCCGATACTGACGCTGAGGAGCGAAAGCGTGGGGAGCGAACAGGATTAGATACCCTGGTAGTCCACGCTGTAAACGTTGGGCGCTAGGTGTGGGCGACATCCACGTTGTCCGTGCCGTAGCTAACGCATTAAGCGCCCCGCCTGGGGAGTACGGCCGCAAGGCTAAAACTCAAAGGAATTGACGGGGGCCCGCACAAGCGGCGGAGCATGTGGATTAATTCGATGCAACGCGAAGAACCTTACCTGGGCTTGACATGCGCCAGACATCCCTAGAGATAGGGCTTCCCTTGTGGTTGGTGTACAGGTGGTGCATGGCTGTCGTCAGCTCGTGTCGTGAGATGTTGGGTTAAGTCCCGCAACGAGCGCAACCCTTATCCTATGTTGCCAGCGGTTCGGCCGGGGACTCGTGGGAGACTGCCGGGGTCAACTCGGAGGAAGGTGGGGATGACGTCAAGTCATCATGCCCCTTATGTCCAGGGCTTCACACATGCTACAATGGCTGGTACAGAGGGCTGCGATACCGTGAGGTGGAGCGAATCCCTTAAAGCCGGTCTCAGTTCGGATCGCAGTCTGCAACTCGACTGCGTGAAGTCGGAGTCGCTAGTAATCGCAGATCAGCAACGCTGCGGTGAATACGTTCCCGGGCCTTGTACACACCGCCCGTCACGTCATGAAAGTCGGTAACACCCGAAGCCCATGGCCCAACCCTTCGGGGAGGGAGTGGTCGAAGGTGGGACTGGCGATTGGGACGAAGTCGTAACAAGGTAGCCGTACCGGAAGGTGCGGCTGGATCACCTCCTTTCTAAGGAGCAACACATCCCAGCCTGCGGGTTGGGAGTGGCCACAGCCTAGATGCCGAATGTGTGTCTGTTGTGGTTGCTCAAGGAATTGTGGAACTACTGGTTTATGTCGGTGCCGGCTTCTTGCTGGCTGCATGAGTACTGCTGCTTGCGGCGTGGAAAGTGTGGTTGGGGTGGTTGGTTTCGGTGTTCATTGGCACGCTGTTGGGTCCTGAGGCAGCACGCTGGTGTTGTTTCTGGTGTGGTGTTTGAGAACTGTAGAGTGGATGCGAGCATCTTTGTGGTCAAGTTGTTAAGAGCACATGGTGGATGTCTAGGCATCAGGAGCCGATGAAGGACGTGGGAGGCTGCGATAAGCCTCGGGGAGCTGTCAACCGAGCTGAGATCCGAGGGTGTCCGAATGGGGAAACCCAGCACCAGTGATGTGGTGTTACCCGCACCTGAATATATAGGGTGTGTGGAGGGAACGCGGGGAAGTGAAACATCTCAGTACCCGTAGGAAGAGAAAACAACCGTGATTCCGTGAGTAGTGGCGAGCGAAAGCGGATGAGGCTAAACCGTGCGCATGTCAAGCTGTCAGGCGTTGTGTGTGCGGTGTTGTGGGACCCAGCGTGGGAGATCTGACAGTCTCCCGGATGCGCGCTATGGTTAGTGGAATCACCTGGGATGGTGGACCGGAGTGGGTGAGAGTCCCGTACGCGAAAACTGTGGTTGCGTGTTTGTTTGGTGTTCCCGAGTAGCAGCGAGCTCGTGGAATTTGCTGTGAATCTGCCGGGACCACCCGGTAAGCCTAAATACTTCCTGATGACCGATAGCGGACTAGTACCGTGAGGGAAAGATGAAAAGTACCCCGGGAGGGGAGTGAAAGAGTACCTGAAACCGTGTGCTTACAAGCCGTCAGAGCCTACTTGTTGGGTGATGGCGTGCCTTTTGAAGAATGAGCCTGCGAGTTAGTGCTGCGTGGCGAGGTTAACCCGTGTGGGGTAGCCGTAGCGAAAGCGAGTCTGAATAGGGCGTGTGAGTCGCGTGGTCTAGACCCGAAGCGGAGTGATCTACCCATGGCCAGGGTGAAGCGCCGGTAAGACGGTGTGGAGGCCCGAACCCACTTAGGTTGAAAACTGAGGGGATGAGCTGTGGGTAGGGGTGAAAGGCCAATCAAACTCCGTGATAGCTGGTTCTCCCCGAAATGCATTTAGGTGCAGCGTCGTATGTTTCCCATCCGGGGTAGAGCTACTGGATGGCCTAGGGGCCTTACCGGGTTACCGAAGTCAACCAAACTCCGAATACGGGTGGGTGAGAGTGCGGCAGTGAGACGGCGGGGGATAAGCTTCGTCGTCGAGAGGGAAACAGCCCAGAACACCAGCTAAGGCCCCTAAGTGTGTGCTCAGTGGGAAAGGATGTGGGATTGCCCAGACAACCAGGAGGTTGGCTTAGAAGCAGCCACCCTTGAAAGAGTGCGTAATAGCTCACTGGTCAAGTGGTCCTGCGCCGACAATGTAGCGGGGCTTAAGCACACCGCCGAAGCTGTGTCATTCATGCGATACATCGGCTTGAGCCTTCGGGTTCTTGTCTAGTGGTATGGATGGGTAGGGGAGCGTCCTGCATCCAGGGAAGCCGCGGTGTGAACCAGCGGTGGAGGGTGTGGGAGTGAGAATGCAGGCATGAGTAGCGAATGCAGAGTGAGAAACTCTGCCGCCGGATGACCAAGGGTTCCTGGGCCAGGCTAATCCGCCCAGGGTAAGTCGGGACCTAAGGCGAGGCCGACAGGCGTAGTCGATGGACAACGGGTTGATATTCCCGTACCCGAGCACGTGCGTCCCTGATGAGGCAGTTGATACTAACCACCCAAAGCGCAGGCTGGAGTCTTCGGACAAAGGTCTGTTGTGGAGCGTGGGGCCTGATTCTGTAGTAGTCAAGTGATGGGGTGACGCAGGAAGGTAGCTCCGCCAGTGAATGGTAGTACTGGTGTAAGCGTGTAGCCCGAAGTGTAGGTAAATCCGCACTTCATGAGGGTGAGACGTGATGCGTAGCCGATTGAGGTGAAGTAGAGTGATCCTATGCTGCCGAGAAAAGCCTCTAGCGAGTGCGTGCACGGCCCGTACCCCAAACCAACACAGGTGGTCAGGTAGAGAATACTAAGGCGATCGGGTGAACTGTGGTTAAGGAACTCGGCAAAATGCCCCCGTAACTTCGGGAGAAGGGGGGCCAAACATCCTGAAGTCCCTTGCGGGCTAGGGGTGGGTGGCCGCAGAGACCAGCGGAAAGCGACTGTTTACTAAAAACACAGGTCCGTGCGAAGAAGTAATTCGATGTATACGGACTGACGCCTGCCCGGTGCTGGAACGTTAAGAGGACCGGTTAACTCCTTTCGGGGGGTGAAGCTGAGAATTTAAGCGCCAGTAAACGGCGGTGGTAACTATAACCATCCTAAGGTAGCGAAATTCCTTGTCGGGTAAGTTCCGACCTGCACGAATGGCGTAACGACTTTCCGGCTGTCTCAACCACAGGCCCGGCGAAATTGCATTACGAGTAAAGATGCTCGTTACGCGCGGCAGGACGGAAAGACCCCGGGACCTTTACTATAGTTTGGTATTGGTTTTCGGTTCGGTTTGTGTAGGATAGGTGGGAGACTGTGAAGCGCTCACGCTAGTGGGTGTGGAGTCGTTGTTGAAATACCACTCTGGCCGGATTGGGAATCTGAACCTACGCCCATGATCTGGGTGAGGGACAGTGCCTGATGGGTAGTTTAACTGGGGCGGTTGCCTCCCAAAGAGTAACGGAGGCGCCCAAAGGTTCCCTCAGCCTGGTTGGCAATCAGGTGTTGAGTGTAAGTGCACAAGGGAGCTTGACTGTGAGACTGACAGGTCGAGCAGGGACGAAAGTCGGGACTAGTGATCCGGCACCACCTGGTGGAAGGGGTGTCGCTCAACGGATAAAAGGTACCCCGGGGATAACAGGCTGATCTTGCCCAAGAGTCCATATCGACGGCATGGTTTGGCACCTCGATGTCGGCTCGTCGCATCCTGGGGCCGGAGTAGGTCCCAAGGGTTGGGCTGTTCGCCCATTAAAGCGGCACGCGAGCTGGGTTTAGAACGTCGTGAGACAGTTCGGTCCCTATCCGCCGCGCGCGTAGGATACTTGCGGAAGGCTGTCCCTAGTACGAGAGGACCGGGACGGACGAACCTCTGGTATGCCAGTTGTCACGCCAGTGGCATGGCTGGTTAGCTACGTTCGGAAGGGATAACCGCTGAAGGCATCTAAGCGGGAAGCCTGTTCCTAGATGAGGTATCCCACCCCTTTGTGGGTTAAGGCCCCCAAGAGACGATTGGGTTGATAGGCCAGAAATGGAAGCGCAGTAATGTGTGGAGTTGACTGGTACTAATAGGCCGAGGACTTGCCTACAAAGACGCTTCGCATCCACTCTACGGCTCTGAAACACCACACCAGAGCTGATGTAATGCCAGCATGGTGTTTCGTAGTGTTTCGGTGGTTATAGCGGTGGGGAAACGCCCGGTCCCATTCCGAACCCGGAAGCTAAGCCTGCCAGCGCCGATGGTACTGCACTCGAAGGGGTGTGGGAGAGTAGGACGCCGCCGAACTCAACTTAGTGATAGAGCGTGGCCCGAGCCGGGGATATGGCTCGGGCCACGCTCTTTTTTCATGCCCAAGAAACGGGTGATGGCCCAGGGCCGCGCCCTTGTGGCCTGCCCCGGGTTACGCCTTTGTGGTCTGGCCTGGGCTGGGCGCTGGTTCAGGGCTTGCTTTTCTTGCTTGTCCGAGGTCCGGTGGCGGGCGGCCAGGGCATGCTCTTTGGCGTGCCTGGGGCCGGCGGTGGTTCTGGGCTTGCTCGTTCATGCCTGAAGTCAGGCGGGGTCAGTTGCGGCCTTTGCCCTTCTTCGCGTTGGGCTGGTTGTTCGGCTTGGCCTGGGTCGGCTTGGCTTTGGATTCCTTGTCCGTGGCCTGGTCCTGACCCTGGTGCTGTGAGCCACCGGTGGGGTGGTCGGCGGGGTGCTGGTCGTCGCCGATGGGCACGAGGGTGGCCGTGGCGACGGGGGTGGCCGGCGCGGGGGCTGTGGGTGGGGTCGGGGTGTTGGCCGGAGCGTGCGTGGCCGGGAGCCCTGGGGTACCGGAGTTCAGTGCGAAAATGCCCGCGACCGCCACACCGGCGACGGGCACGACCGCCGACATCAGCACCTTTCTCCGCCGCCTGCGTGGTTCACGCACCGGCAACTGCTTGGTCTCCGCCGCGGCGGAGGTCTCCACCTGGTTGAACGCGGTGGTCGATGTCCCTGGCCGGTTCAACACCGTGGTGGGGGCATCCACCTGCATCGGGCCGCTGACCTGCGCGAGCGCATCCGCGGAGTGGTCGTCGACGCTGATCGGGTTCGGGGTGTCTGCCACACCGAGGGCGGGCAGGAAGATCGTCGCCTCATCGGCGGCGGTGAGCGCGGCCGTCCCCAGGATGGTGGCCAGTTCGGTGGCGATCTGCGTGGCCGTGGGCCGGGTGTCGGGCGGCTCCGCGGTCATGTGGGTCAGCAGCAGGGCCAGCGCGGGCGGCACGAACTCCGGGATCTCCGGCGTCCGGCTCAGCCTGGCCAGCGCGGACTCCACCATCGCGCCCGGGTACTCGCGATAACCCGTCAGGCATTCCAGCAGGATCAGGCCCAGTGCGTAGATGTCCGCCGGCGGGCCCACTTCCTTGCCCCGCACCTGCTCCGGCGCCATGTACGCCGCGGTGCCGACGACGGCGCCGCTCGCCGTGAGGTCACTGCTGCCCAGGCGGTGCGCGAGACCGAAGTCGGTAAGCAAGGGGCGGTCTTCGGCGAGCAGGATGTTCGCCGGCTTCAGGTCGCGGTGGGTGATCCCGCGCGAATGCACGTAGGCCAGCGCTTCCGCCACCCCGGCCCCGAGGCGCGCCGTCTCCGTCACCGACAGCGGACCGCACAGGATGCGCCCCGCCACCGTCGGGCCTTCGACCAGGCGCATCACCAGGTACGCCCGGTCGAGGTCGAAGCCCGAGTCGCGGAACTCGACCAGCCCGGGGTGCCGCAGATCGGCCAGCACCCGGAACTCCCGCTCCCGGCGCAGGAAGTCACGCCCCGCGATCCCCGCGTGGAACAGCTTCACCGCCACGTCCTGCTCGGTCACCAGGTCCAGCGCGCGGTACACCACCGCGCTGCTGCCCGCCCCGGTCTTCGACAACAGGCGGTACCGCCCGCCCACCAGGGCCGGGCTCACCGGCTCCTCGGCGAAAGCGGGCAGGTCGAACCGCGGCAACGTGTGGTCCGCCGAACTCACCGCCGGGCTCCTCAGCTGTCGAACGAACGCGCAAGTCGTCGGGGTTACCCGGTTGGGGATTCACCCAAACCAGGGACCACCAACGATTCCACACTTGCGCCGTACGGGTGCCGAGGTTGCGCTGATTGCCCGTGCCGAGATCAGCCGACGGGAGCCAGCGCCAGGTCTCCGGTGACGCGCAGTGCCGGGTCACCGTCCAGGCCGGTCTCCACCCCGAGCACGCCCAGTGCGGCCAGGGTGACCGGCAGCCGGGCGCGGTCACCACCGTCGGCGATCTTGACGCCCAGCGCCGACCCGTCCGGCAGAGCCGCCACCTGCACGCCCTCGAAACCGTCCTTCGCGATCAGGCCGGGCACCGAGCGCATCAGCCTGGTCACGTCCCGCCTGGTCCCGGCCACCATCTCCGGGTGCCGCCGGATCGCGTGCGCCACCACGCCCTCCGCGGTCTCCGGCTCGGCGGCCGCGATGCGCCCGATCGCCCTGGTCAGCCCGAGCAGCGAGATCGAGAACAGCGGCGCGCCGCAGCCGTCGGCGGCCACCTTCGCGATCGGCTCACCGGCCAGTTCGGTGACCACCTTCGCGATTTCACGCTGCAGCGGGTGGTCGGGGCGCAGGTAGTCCTTTGTGGACCAGCCGTGGTCGCGGCTGACCGCGAGCATCGCGGCGTGCTTGCCGGAGCAGTTGTGCGAGAGCTTGCTGGCCGGGCGCCCGGCGGCCAGCCAGGCGTCCCGGACCAGCGGGTCGTACGGCAGGTCGACCGGGTTGCGCAGATCCGCCCCGGTGCACCCGGCATCGCCGAGGATGCGGCGGACCCCGGCGAGGTGGAAGTCCTCGCCGGAGTGGCTGGCCGCGACCAGCGCGCGGAGATCATCCGGCAGGTCGAGGCCGAGCCGGGTCATCGCCACCGCCTGCAGCGGTTTCGCCGCCGAGCGCGGGTAGCCGGGGGACTCCACGTCACCGGTGGCGAAGCGCACCTCGCCGTCCGGGCCGAGCACCACCACCGAGCCGAAGTGGACGCTCTCGACCATGCCGTCGCGCAGGACGTGGAGCAGGGGAACGTGGTGTCTCACAGCCCGCCCTCGTTCAGCGCCTTGTTGGTGTCTACCCGCTTGCGGACCACGAACCAGCCGATCACCAGCGCGATCAGGATCGCCGGGAGCGAAAGCAGGGTCAGCCTGCCCAGCTCGTCGAACCACATCAGCACCACCACGCTGGCCAGGAAGGCCAGGGTGACGATCTCGGTGACCGGGGAGCCCGGCAGCCGGAACGACGGCCGCTGCAGGTGGCCCGCCTTCGTCTTCCGCCAGAACAGCAGGTGGGACAGCATGATGATGCCCCAGGTGGAGAGAATGCCGATGGCGGCGAAGTTCAGCACGATCTCGAACGCGTCCGCGGGCACCACGTAGTTGAGGCCGACGCCGAGCACGCAGACCGCCGCGGTGAGCAGGATGCCGCCGTAGGGCACGTGGTTGCGGTTCATCACGCCGGTGAACTTCGGCGCCGAACCGGCCACCGCCATCGAGCGCAGGATGCGGCCGGTGGAGTACAGCCCGGAGTTCAGGCTGGACATCGCCGCGGTCAGCACCACCAGGTTCATCACGTCACCCGCGGCCGGGATGCCGATGTTCGACAGCACGGTGACGAACGGGCTCTGCCCCTTGGAGTAGGAACTCCACGGCATCAGCATCGCCAGCAGCACCACCGAGCCGACGTAGAAGACGCCGATCCGCCACATGATCGAGTTGATCGCCTTCGGCATGATCTTCGCCGGCTCGGCGGTCTCACCGGCGGTGACGCCGACCAGCTCGACCGAGGCGTAGGCGAACACGATGCCCTGGATCACCAGCACCAGCGGGAGCAGGCCGTTGGGCAGGAAACCGCCCTCGCTGCCGAGCAGGCCGATGCTGGGGGAGGTGCCGTTGATCGGGTCGCCGGTGACCAGCAGGACGATGCCGATCACCATGAAGATGACCAGCGCGGCCACCTTGATGATGGCGAACCAGAACTCCATCTCGCCGAACAGCTTCACCGAGACCAGGTTCAGCACCAGCACCACGGCCAGCGCGATCAGCGCCAGCACCCACTGCGGGATCGGCGTGAAGAAGCTCCAGAAGTGCGCGTACAGCGCGATCGCGGTGATGTCGGCGATGCCGGTGGTGGCCCAGTTGAGGAAGTACATCCACCCGGCGACGAAGGCGCCCTTCTCGCCCATGAACTCGCGGGCGTAGGAGACGAACGCGCCGGAGGAGGGGCGGTGCAGGATCAGCTCGCCGAGCGCGCGCACCACGAAGAAGGCGAACAGGCCGCAGATCGCGTAGGCGATGGCCAGCGCCGGACCGGCCTGGGCGAGTCTGCCGCCCGCGCCGAGGAACAGGCCGGTGCCGATGGCGCCGCCGATGGCGATCATGCTGATGTGCCGCGGCTTGAGCGCCTTGCTGTAGCCGGCGTCCCCGGCGTCGACCGGTTCGGCCGACGCCTTGGCGGGCTGCAGGATCTGGTCCGTCACGGGTGCTCCGAGGGTCGGTGCGCGTCTTTGCGCACGATGGTTTCGAGAGTTCGCTCGACGTTGTCGAGGTGCCGGGTCATCGCGTCGACCGCGGCCGTTTCGGCCCCGCCGGCGATGGCCCGCACGATTTCGGCGTGCTCGGCGTTGGACTCGGCCTGCCGGTCGCCGAGCTGGTTGAGAAAGCTCGACTGGCGGGAGAGCGCGTCGCGGATCTCCTCGATGACCTTGCCGAAGGCCGGATTGCCCGAGGCCTGGGCGATGGTGATGTGGAACAGGCTGTCCAGCGCCACCCAGCCGGTGTTGTCGGTCTGGGCGGCCATCTTGTCGAGCAGGTGCTCGAGCAGGTCGAGGTCGTCCTGGCCGCGGCGCAGGGCCGCGTACCCGGCCACCGGGATCTCCACGTGCCTGCGGACCTCGAACAGGTCGCGGGCCGAGTAGTCGCCGAAGATCGGGTTCTCCACCGGGCCGGCGGCCGCGACGAAGGTGCCCTTGCCGGGGCGTGAGACAGTCAGCCCGAGCGCCTGGAGCGCGCGCAACGCCTCGCGCACCACCGAGCGGCTGACCTCGAACTCCACCGACAGCGCGGCTTCCGACGGCAGCTTGCCGCCGACGGGGTACTCGCCGCCCTCGATGGCGGCGCGGAGCCCGGCGAGCACCGCCTCCATCGCGGTCATCCGCTGGGCGGTATGTCCGACTGTCTGGCTGTCTGACAGGTTCACGAGGGGTGATGGTGCGGTCGCGCGCTCGGCGTTGTCAAGCGGACGGGTGACCGGCGGCAGACCGCCCGGTATGGCTTGGCGGGCTTGGAATTCCGCGTTGAGCTGCGGTGGGGGCCGGGCGATGTGGATCTTGGTGGCACGGACGGGTGAGCTGGGTCACTAGGGATCTTCGTGGCGTGCCGCGATCGCGACCCGCGGCCGATGGCGGGCACGGCGTGCTATGGCGCGGCTTGGGCGGGTCGCGAAGTGGATCTTGATCGACCACCTGGCCGGGTGAGCGGCACGCGGGGCGGAGATGCTTCGGATCCGGCCGATCCGGGACCAGAATGAAGAAGACCCGAGTAGTCCTCACCCTCGGTGGAGACATAGGGTGGATCCCCCGGGTGACGGTCGCGGCCGGTTGGTGTTCAGGGGAGGTTTTGTTGGTGTCCAAGGACTCTTTTGTCCATCTGCATGTGCACACCGAGTACTCGATGCTGGATGGTGCGGCGAAGATCGCGCCGTTGTTCGCGGAGGCGTCGCGGTTGGAGATGCCGGCGGTGGGGATGACCGACCACGGCAACATGTACGGGGCGGATGAGTTCTACCAGCAGGCGCGCAAGGCGGGGATCACGCCGATCATCGGGATCGAGGCGTATGTGGCGCCGGAGTCGCGGTTCCACAAGAAGCCGGTGTTCTGGGGGCAGTCGAACCAGCGTGGGGCGGATGAGTTCGGTGAGGGTGGTGATGTCTCCGGTGGGGGCGCTTACACGCACATGACGATGCTGGCGGAGAACGCGGCGGGGTTGCGGAACTTGTTCCGGTTGTCGTCACAGGCGTCGCTGGAGGGGTATTACCGCAAGCCGCGGATGGATCGTGAGTTGATCTCGGAGTTGCATGAGGGGATCATCGCGACGACGGGGTGTCCGTCGGGTGAGGTGCAGACGCGGTTGCGGCTGGGGCAGAAGGCCGAGGCGATCCAGGCGGCGTCGGATTACAAGGATATTTTCGGTCCGGACAACTTCTTCCTGGAGTTGATGGATCATGGGTTGCCGATCGAGCGGTCGGTGCGTGAGGGTTTGCTGGAGATCGGCAAGCAGCTGGGGTTGCGGCCGCTGGCGACGAATGATTCGCATTATGTGACGCGTGATCAGGCGGATACGCACAGTGCGTTGTTGTGTGTGCAGGCGGGTAAGACGCTCAATGATCCGAACCGGTTCAAGTTCGATGGTGATGGTTACTACCTGAAGTCCGCGGCGGAGATGCGGGAGTACTGGGACACCGAGGTCCCGGGTGCGGCGGACTCGACGTTGCTGATCGCCGAGCGCGTCCAGTCCTACGAAGAGGTGTACGCGCACAAGGACCGCCTCCCGTTCTTCGAGGTCCCCGAGGGTTACGACCAGGGCACCTGGCTGCGCGAGGAAGTCCAGCGTGGCCTCAAATGGCGGTTCCCGGACGGCGCGCCCGAGGGCTACCAGGAGCGCATCGACGTCGAACTCGACGTGATCATCGGGAAGGGCTTCCCGGCCTACTTCCTGATCGTCGCCGACCTGATCAACTACGCCCGGCGCGTGGGCATCCGCGTCGGCCCCGGCCGTGGTTCGGCCGCCGGTTCGCTGGTCGCCTACGTGCTCGGTATCACCAACCTGGACCCGATCCCGCAGAAGCTGCTGTTCGAGCGGTTCCTCAACCCCGAGCGCGTCTCGATGCCCGATATCGACATCGACTTCGACGACCGCCGCCGCGGCGAGATGATCCGCTACGCCACCGACAAGTACGGCGTGGACAAGGTCGCCCAGGTGATCACCTTCGGCACCATTAAGACCAAGGCGGCGATCAAGGACGCCGCCCGCGTCCACTACGGACAGCCCGGTTACGCGATCGCGGACAAGATCTCCAAGGCCCTGCCGCCGCCGATCATGGCCAAGGACATCCCGCTCTCGGGCATCGTCGACCCCAAGCACGAGCGCTACGGCGAAGCCGCCGAGGTCCGCGCGCTGGTGGAGACCGACTCCGAGGTGTCCACCATCTTCGAGACCGCGCGCGGTCTCGAAGGCCTGATCCGCAACGCCGGCGTGCACGCCTGCGCGGTGATCATGTCGAGCGAGCCGCTGACCAACGCGATCCCGCTGTGGCAGCGCGACGACGGCTCCATCATCACCGGCTGGGACTACCCGTCCTGCGAGGCCATCGGCCTGCTGAAGATGGACTTCCTCGGCCTGCGCAACCTGACCGTCATCGGCGACGCGATCGACAACATCAAGACCAACCGCGGGGTCGACATCGATCTCGACACCCTCGGCGTGGACGACCCGGAGACCTACAAGCTGCTCGCCCGCGGTGACACGCTCGGTGTGTTCCAGCTGGACGGCGGGCCGATGCGCGACCTGCTGCGCCGCATGCAGCCCACCCTGTTCGACGACATCGTCGCGGTCGGCGCGCTGTACCGCCCCGGCCCGATGGGCATGAACGCGCACAACGACTACGCCGACCGCAAGAACGGGCGGCAGAAGGTCAAGCCGATCCACCCGCAGCTCGACGAGCCCCTGAAGGAGATCCTGGCCGACACCTACGGCCTGATCGTCTACCAGGAGCAGATCATGCACATCGGCCAGAAGGTGGCCGGTTACTCGATGGGCCGCGCGGACGTGCTCCGCCGCGCGATGGGCAAGAAGAAGCAGGAAGTCCTCGAGAAGGAGTTCGAGGGCTTCGAGGCCGGGATGAAGGCCAGCGACCTGGTGCCCGGCGGGTTCTCCGACGAGGCGATCAAGGCGCTGTGGGACACGATCCTCCCGTTCGCCGGGTACGCGTTCAACAAGAGCCACGCGGCCGCGTACGGCCTGATCTCGTACTGGACCGCGTACCTCAAGGCGAACTACACCGCGGAGTACATGGCCGCGCTGCTGACCTCGGTCGGGGACAACAAGGACAAGTCCGCGATCTACCTGTCGGAGTGCCGCCGCCTCGGGATCAAGGTGCTGCCGCCGGACGTCAACGAGTCGGCCCAGCGGTTCGCGGCCGTCGGGGACGACATCCGCTTCGGCATGGGCGCGGTCCGCAACGTGGGCGCGAACGTGGTCGAGTCGATCATCAAGACCCGCGAGGAGAAGGGCAAGTACACCTCGTTCACCGACTTCCTGGACAAGTCGGAGCTGGTGGCCTGCAACAAGCGGGTGATCGAGTCGCTGATCAAGGCCGGGGCCTTCGACTCCATGGGCAACACCCGGCTGTCGATGGTCCAGGCGCACGAAGAAGCCGTCGAAGCGGTCGTGCCGCTCAAGCGCCAGCAGGCGATGGGCCAGTTCGACCTGTTCGGCCCGATGGGCGACGAACCGGACGACGCGGCGGCCGCGGCGGCGTCCTCCCCGCTGGCGCACCTGAAGTTCAGCGATGAGGAGTACCCGCGCAAGCAGCTGCTCTCCTACGAGCGCGAGATGCTGGGCCTCTACGTTTCGGCGCACCCGCTGGACGGGGCCGAGCGGATCCTGCGCAAGCACGCGAAGCGGCCGATCGCGGCGATCCTGGCGGATCCGCCGAAGGAAGGCGAGATCGTGGTGTCCGGGCTGATCACGTCGCTGGAGCGGCGGGTCAACAAGAAGGGCGAGCCCTGGGCGATCTGCACGGTGGAGGACATGGACGCCTCGCTGGAGGTGCTGTTCTTCCCGAAGTCCTACGCGATCTTCGCCGCGGACCTGATCGAGGACAACGCGGTGCTGGTCAAGGGCAGGGTGAACTGGCGCGAGGACAAGATGTCGGTGTTCGGTGGCGGGCTCGTGCCGCTGGACCTGTCCGACGCCGCGGTCGGTGACGAGGAGCCGCCGCTGGTGCTGCTGGTCGCCGCGGAGAAGCTCGACCAGTCGGTGGTCAGCGAGCTGAAGTCCACGCTGCTGGCGCACAAGGGCGAAACCCCGGCGCACCTGAAGCTGATGGGCAAGCAGGGGCCGCGGATGTACGCGCTGGACGACTACCCGGTGCGGGTCAGCTCGATGCTGATGGGTGAGTTGAAGAGCATTCAGGGGATCACGGCGAACACGTGATCTCCCTGGCTCTGGCGAGCCGGGCTCGGTGATCCGCGCGACGATGGTTTGGTGAGCACAGCCGAGGCCAGTCAGCACGCCGAACCCGATCCCCGCCGCTGGAAGGCGCTCGCGGTGACCTTGACCGCGGGTTTCATGGTGTTGCTCGACGTCAGCATCGTGAACGTGGCCCTGCCGTCGATGCAGCGCGATCTCGGTGCGTCGGCGGGCGGCATGCAATGGGTGGTGTCCGGTTACGCGCTGACCTTCGGCCTGGTGCTGGTCGCCGGCGGCAGGCTCGGCGACGCGCTGGGCAGGCGGCGGATGTTCCTCTTCGCGCTCACCGGGTTCGTGCTGACCAGCGCGCTCGCCGGGGCCGCGCCGACCGAGGTGCTTTTGATCCTGGCCCGGCTGCTGCAGGGCGTGGCGGGCGGGCTGCTCACCCCGCAGAACACCGGCCTGATCCAGGAGTTGTTCGCCGGTCCGGAACGTGGGCGCGCGTTCGGCATGTTCGGCGCCACGGTCGGGCTGTCCACCGCGATCGGCCCGGTGCTGGGCGGGGTGATCCTGGCGGCGTTCGGTGATCCGGAGGGCTGGCGCTGGGTGTTCTTCGTGAACATCCCGATCGGGGCGCTGGCGCTGGTGCTCGCGGCCAAGCTGCTGCCGAAGTCGCCGCGGCGGGTGCGCGGCCTGAAGTCCGAACTGGACTTCGTCGGCGCGCTGCTGCTCGGGCTGGCGGTGGCGGGGGTGCTGTTCCCGGTGATGGAGGCCGAGCAGGGCGGGCTGGGCACGCTGTGGTGGATGTTCCCGGTCGCGGTGGTGCTCGGAGTCCTTTTTGTCTGGTGGGAGCGGCGGCTGGTGCGGCTGGAACGAGCGCCGCTGCTGGACGTCCGGCTGTTCACCACGGTGCGCGGGTTCACCAGCGGCGCCACCCTCGGCTCGGTCTACTTCTGCGCGTTCACCGGGATCTGGCTGGTGTTCGCGATGTTCTTCCAGCAGGGGCTGGGATACACGCCGCTGGAGTCGGGGCTCGCGGTGACGCCGTTCGCCGTCGGCTCGGCGGTTTCGTCGGTGGTGGCGGGCAGGCTGGTCGAGCGCTGGGGACGCAGGCTGACCGTGACCGGACTGTCCATGGTGGTGCTCGGCATGCTCGGTTCGGGGGCGGCGGTGCTGTTGTTCCCGGCGCACGCCGGGCTCGCGGTGGCGCTGCCGTTGCTGGTCGGCGGCCTCGGCGGCGGCATGGTGATCTCGCCGAACACCACGCTCACCCTGGAGTGCGTGCCGACCAGGATGGCCGGGGTGGCCGGGGGCGCGCTGCAGACCGGTCAGCGCATCGGGACGGCGATCGGCACGGCCATGCTCGCCTCGATCTTCCACGCCGTGGTCACCGGTTCGGGGAAGGACTATCCGGTGGCGCTGGCGGTGTCCATGGGCTGCGCGGCCGGGCTCACCGCGGTCGCGCTCGGACTGGGGGTGTTCGAGCTGCGACGGCGGCGCGTCGCAGTCGGGGAGAAGCCGAGCGTATTCGTTGATAGTCCATCCGGGTGACACGCCGGTCAGCTAATGGCGCTACGCAGAGCAACTGTGGAAGGCTCTGACCACCTTCGTGAGGGGGATATCAGCTACCCACGGTGGTGAATCCGGTCAGGCTCCTGTGCCGGATCAGCTCCCGGACGCGCATCCGGGAGCCGCTTCCAGGCGCACGTCGCCGACGGCCGCGGGGGATCGCACGGTGGTCACTGGGAGCGTCGCCACCACATCGGGTAGCGCGCGCGGAGGACTCGCTGGGGTGAGCTCGGGATGGGGAGAACCCGGGCTCACTCCAGTACGATCTGCGGCCGTGAGCACGGAGGAACGGCAGCGCCCGCACAACCGCGTCAGGGTCTGGCACCGGCCGATGCGGGCCAGGGACACCCACGAGCCCCACCGCGTCGCGACCCCGCTGGAACTGCTCTTCGACCTCTGCTTCGTGGTGGCCGTCGCGCAGGCCGCGGTCGGGTTGCACCACGGGCTCGCGGAGAACCACATCGGCGAAGGCGTGCTGAGCTTCCTGATGGTGTTCTTCGCCATCTGGTGGGCGTGGATGAACTTCACCTGGTTCGCCTCCGCCTTCGACACCGACGACGGGCCGTACCGGCTGACCACGCTGGTGCAGATCGCCGGCAGCCTGGTTGTCGCTGCCGGGGTCTCGCGTGCCTTCGAGGGCGAGTTCGACGTGGTGGTCGGCGGCTACGTGGTGATGCGGCTGGCCATGGTGGCCCAGTGGCTGCGCGCGGCACGGTCCGATGTGGACTGCCGTCCGACGTCGTTGCGCTACGCGGCGGGCATCGTGGTCGCGCAGGCCGGCTGGGTGCTCTGGCTGTTCGTTCCCGACGGACTGCAACTGCCCGCGTTCGTGGTGCTGATGCTGGTCGAGGTGGCCACGCCGGTCTGGGCGGAACGCGCGCACGGCACCAACTACCACCGCCACCACATCGCCGAGCGGTACGGGCTGTTCACCATCATCGTGCTCGGCGAGACGATCCTCAGTTCCACCAACGCTTTCCGCGAGGCCATCGCCGAAGGGCACGTGGCCGACCTGGTGTCACTGGCGGTGGCCGCGCTGGTGATCGTGTTCTCCCTTTGGTGGCTCTACTTCGACCAGCCGGGCCATCTGCGGCTGACCACCCTTCGGGCCTCGCTCACCTGGGGCTACGGGCACTACGTGATCTTCGCTTCGCTGGCCGCGCTGGGCGCCGGGATCGAGGTGGCCGTCGACTACGACACGCACACCGCGCACATCGGCGGGGTGCCGACCGCGCTGGCCACCACGATCCCGGTGGCGCTGTTCCTGCTCAGCGTGTGGTTGCTGCACGTGGGGCCGTCGAACGAGTGCCGCCCGATCGCGATCGGCTTCCCGGTGGCGGCCGTGCTGGTGCTGGCCTGCACCTTCAGCCCGGCGCCGATCCACTTCGCCGCCGCTGTCTGCGCGCTGCTGGTGCTGACCGTGGTGCTGGCCACGCGCGGACATCCGGTGGAGGAGCATTGATTCAGCGGAGTGCGCTGCCCGCCACCCACTGGTCCCACGGCACCGACCAGTCGCCGTAGAGGTCCCACACCGGTAGCTGCGGGCCGCCGGAGTTCGTCACTTCGACCACATCGCCGAGGCCGAGGTTGTCGAAGAACCACTTGGCGTTCTCGGCGTTGAGATTGATGCAGCCGTGTGAGACGTTCGAGCTGCCCTGCTGGCCGACGCTGTTCGGGTTCTCGTGCACGAACTCGCCGTCGTTCGAGATGCGCAGCGACCACTTCTCCTGCGTCCGGTAGTAACCGGGCGAGCCCTGGCAGACGCCGTAGGTGCACGAGTCCATCGTGTAGCTGTCGTGCTTTTCCGAGATGACGTGCGCGCCGAGATGGGTCGGGGTGGCGTCCTTGCCCATCGAGATCGGCATGGTCTTCACCAGCGCTCCACTGTGGAATATCTGCATCTGCTCGGTGTTGCCGTCCGCCTTGGCCACCCAGGAATCGTGCACCTTGTAGGTTTCCTCGCGGTCCTGCGCGCCGTAGACCCCGCCGCCGAAATCGACGCCGTACACCTTGGCCGCCACCTTCAGCGTGGTGCCCGGCTGCCAGTACTCCTTGGGCCGGTAGTGCACGTTCTTGTCGTCGATCCAGTACCAGCCGCCCTCCTGCGCCGGTTCGGAGACCACCGAGAGCGACTTCTCCACGGTGGCCTTCGCGGCGTCGCCCTTCACCGGCTGGCTGAACTGGAACACGATCGGCTGCCCGACGCCGATCCCGCCCTGCGCCACCGCGCCGGGCGCCGGGATCAGGTTCGGCTCGGCCTGCTGCTTCGGCGTCAGGGTGCTGATCTTCGCCTGCTGCTCGATCGGTTTTCCTTGCCGGTCAACGGCTTTCGCGGTGATCGTGTAGCTGGCGCCGTACCCGAGCGGTTCGGCCGATGTCCAGCTGGCGCGGTCCGGTGCCAGCGTGCCCTTGACCTGCGTCCCCCGCTCGGTGTTCGCCACCACCACCTCGGTCAGCCCCGCGTTCTCGGTGTGCACGGTGACCGGGGTGACCGGGCTGAGGTCCTGCCCGCCCGCCGGCTCGATGCGCACGACCGGCGGCGCCGGTTCCGGGGTGCCCGCGGTGGTGCCGCCGGAATCGCTCGCCGAGCACGCGGAAAGCAGCAGCAACGCGGCCAGCGGAAGCAAGAGTAAAGACTTCTTGGATGGCATTTGATCTCTTTTTTAAGAATTGACGCGGTGGATTTCCCTCTGCGTCAAAAGTACCCGAGATCGCGGTCAAGGCGTGGCGAGGCCGGGCACCCCGTAAAGCCCGGGACCGTTCACGGAAAGGCCTTCGAGGTGCTTTTTGGCCGTTTCGTACGCGAGTGCGGTGAATTCGCGGGTGCGCCGGAAGTCGAGCGGGCTCACCCGCACGGGTGGCGGGCCGGGCAGGTAGACCACCGGCACCTCGGCCGCGGCCAGGGGCGCCTCCAGCACCGCCTGGTTCCGCATGCTGATCATCGCGGTGAACATCACCACTTCGGCCAGCGTCTGCGGCCGCGCGGGCAGCTGGCCCGGGAACGCGCAGTCGAGCACGACGAGCGACTTCGCGCCCATCGAGATCGCTTGGCGCATCGGCACGTTGGCCACCAGGCCGCCGTCGTAGAGCAGCCTGCCCTCGTGCTCGACCGGCGGGTAGATGCCCGGAATGGCGCAGCTGGCCAGCAACGCGGGCCGCAGCTCGCCCGAGCGGATGAGCCGCGGCTCGGCCGTCTCCACGTCCGTGGTCACCACGCCCAGCGGCAGCGCGAGGTCTTCGAAGGTGGTGCCGTCACCGAGGTACTCGTCGATGATCGCGGCCAGGCCGGTGTTCGGGAAGAGGTTGGTCCCGCTGGTCCGCAGCGTGCGGACCTGGCTGAACACCCCGCCGGGAAAGGCCTCGTGCCGGGTCATCCTGGTCCAGATGTGCTCCAGCCGTTCGGCCTGGTCGTCCCCCTTGAGGGCGAGCACCGCGCTGTTGAGCGAACCGACCGAGGTGCCCACCACCAGGTCGGGACGGTAGCCCGCTTCGGTGACCGCCCGCAGCATGCCGACCTGCATCGCGCCAAGGCTGCCGCCGCCCCCGAGCACAAACGCGAGCGGGCGCGGGAGTTCCGCCGTGGTCATCCGCTTCACCTCCAGATCCGGTCGAACTCTTCAGTAACGTAGCCCGCCTGCCGGTTTCCCTTTCGCTACTGATGGGTAACACTGATCACAGTTTCCGGAACGGACTTGACGGGACTCGTCGATTCGAGGAAGGGGAGGCTGTCGTGGCCGACCAGCCGAAGGTGACGGAGAAGGAAGCCCGCGCGGTGGCCGAGGAGGCGAGGGAGAGCGGCTGGCAGAAACCCTCCTTCGCCAAGGAGCTGTTCCTCGGCCGGTTCCGCCTCGACCTGGTGCACCCGCACCCGCTGCCGTCCGCCGAGGACGAGGCGAAGGCGGACCGGTTCCTCACCCAGCTCCGCGCCTACTGCGAGACCCTCGACGGCACCGTCATCGAGCGCGAGTCCCGCATCCCGGACGAGTTCGTCAAGGGCTTCGCCGAGCTGGGCTGCTTCGGCATCAAGATCCCCGAGGCCTACGGCGGCCTCGGGCTGACCCAGTTCGCCTACAACCGCGCGCTGATGCTGGCCGCCTCGGTGCACCCGACGATCGGCGCGCTGCTGTCCGCGCACCAGTCCATCGGCGTGCCCGAACCGCTCAAGCTGGCCGGGACCGACGAGCAGAAGAAGCGCTTCCTGCCCCGGTGCGCGAAGGGTGCGGTCACCGCCTTCCTGCTCACCGAGCCCGACGTCGGCTCGGACCCGGCGCGCCTGGCCACCGCCGCGGTGCCGGTCGACGGCGGCGAGGCGTACGAACTCGACGGGGTGAAGCTGTGGACCACCAACGGGGTGGTCGCCGAACTCGTCGTGGTGATGGCCCGCGTGCCCAAGAGCGAAGGACATCGCGGCGGGGTCACCGCGTTCATCGTCGAGGCCGACTCGCCCGGCATCACCGTCGAGCACCGCAACGCGTTCATGGGCCTGCGCGGTATCGAGAACGGGGTGACCCGGTTCCACAAGGTGCGCGTGCCGAAGGAGAACATGGTCGGCCGTGAGGGCGACGGGCTCAAGATCGCGCTGACCACGCTGAACACCGGGCGCCTGTCCATTCCGGCGATGTGCGCGGGCGCGGCGAAGTGGTGCCTGAAGATCGCGCGCGAATGGTCGGGCGAGCGGGTCCAGTGGGGCAAGCCGGTCGGTGAGCACGGCGCGGTGGCGAACAAGATCTCCTACATCGCGGCGACCTCGTACGCGTTGGAGGCCGTGCTCGACCTGTCCGGGCACATGAGCGACGAGGGGCGCAACGACATCCGGATCGAGGCGGCGCTGGCGAAGCTGTGGGCCAGCGAGGTGTCCTGCCTGATCGCCGACGAACTGATGCAGATCCGCGGTGGCCGCGGTTACGAGACGGCCGAATCGCTGGCCGCGCGCGGGGAGCGGGCGGTGCCGGTCGAGCAGTTGGTCCGCGACCTGCGGATCAACCGGATCTTCGAGGGCTCCTCGGAGATCATGCGACTGCTGATCGCGCGGGAAGCGGTCGACTCGCACCTCACCGCGGCGGGTGATCTCGCCGATCCGGACGCCGACGTGAAGGCCAAGGCGAAGGCCGCCGCGAAGGCCAGTGGGTTTTACGCGAAGTGGCTGCCGAAACTGGTCGCGGGCAAGGGGCAGGTGCCGACCTCGTACCCCGAGTTCGGTGCGCTGGCCGGGCACCTGCGTTACGTCGAGCGGACCGCGCGCAAGCTCGCGCGGTCGACCTTCTACGGCATGGCGCGCTGGCAGGCCGGGCTGGAGAAGCGGCAGGGCTTCCTCGGGCGGATCGTCGACATCGGTGCCGAGTTGTTCGCGATGTCGGCGGCCTGCGTGCGCGCGGAGATGCAGCGCGGGATCAACCGCGAAGAGGGCGAAGCGGCCTACGAACTCGCCGACGCCTTCTGCCGCCAGGCGCGGTTGCGAGTCGATGCGCTGTTCGGCGCGTTGTGGGACAACACCGACGACGTCGACCACCGGATCGCCGGGCACACGCTGAAGGGCCGGTACACCTGGCTCGAGCAAGGCGTGCTCGACCCGAGCGAGGGCACCGGCCCCTGGATCACCGACTGGCAGGCAGGCGCGTCCACCAAGGAAAACGTGGCACGCCGCTACTTGCCAAAGACAACTCAGAATGGGAACTGACCGGCGCGCAGGTCGCGGACCAGTTCGTCGCGTTGCGGGCCGGAGGCCACCCTGGCGTCCGGGACCGCGGTTTCCGGGCCGCAGAAGACGTCCTTTTCGGGCAGGGTGCCGTGCACCAGGAACGACGTGGCGGCGTTGGAACCGCACGCGTTCTGCGTGGTCAGGTAGGTGCCGTGGCCGCCCTGGTCGGCGAGGACCAGGCGGGCGCGGTCGCCGAGCGACTTGCGCATGGCCAGCGCGCCGGGCAGCGGCGTGGCCGGGTCGCGCAGGTTCTGCAGGAGCAGAATCGGCGGCTGGCCGCGGTCGGCCACCTCGACCGGTTGCTCCGGCTGGTGCGCCCAGAAGGCACACGGCCAGACGTTGGACGGCATGCCACCGGTGATCGGGTAGAGCTTGCGGTCGCGGTCGACCTCGCGCTGGTACAGCTTCGGTTCATGCGGCCAGTCCGACTCGTTGCAGGCGATCGACCAGAGCGTGGCGGGAAAGGACTGCGACTGGTCGGGCAGCTGACGGGCTTCGGCGGCCCGGGCGGGATCGTTCAGCTTGGCCGCCTGCCACAGCTTCGCCAGTGAGGGAAAGCTCTCGTCGCCGTACAGCGAGCCACGGGTTTCGGCGCGGAGATCGTTGCCGGACATGGGTTTTCCACTCGTGGCCAGCGGGGTGGCGTCGAGCTTGGCGACCAGGGTGAAGTACGTCTCGCGGACCGCCTCCGGGGTTTCGCCGAGTTCGTAGGTGCCGTGCCGGGCGGCGGCCCAGCCGGCGAAGTCCTCGAAGCGTTCCTCGTTGGCCAGGCCCCAGAGCTGCCAGACGCGGCGCCACACGTCCGTCGGATCGACCACCGCGTCGAGCACCACGCGGTCGCTGCGATCCGGGAAGAGCGTGGTGTAGACGGCGCCGAGATAGGAGCCGTAGCTGCCGCCGAAGTAGGAGATCTTCTCCTCACCGAGCGCGGCGCGGATGCGGTCCATGTCGCGGGCGGTGTTGGCGGTGGTGACGTGCGGGATGTCGACGCTGGTGGCGCACTGCTTCGCCACCTGCTCCGCGTACGCGAGGTTCTCGGTGATCGAGCCGTCGGCCGCGGGGTAGGGGATGAGCTTGGTGCCGACCTGCTGCTCGGGGGTGAGTTCGCAGGAGACCGGGGTGCTGGCGCCGGTGCCGCGCGGGTCGAAGCCGATCAGGTCGTACTGGTCGGTCACCCCGCGCGGCGCGAGCCCGCCGACCGCCTGCGGCATGGCGCGCCCGCTCGAGCCGGGGCCGCCGGGATTGAGCAGCAGCACGCCCCGCTTGTTCGGGCTGGTCGCCTTGAGCCGCGAGATGGCGATCTTGATCTGGGGCCCGTCGGGCACGTCGTAGTCCTGGGGCACGGTGATCTCGGCGCATTCGAGCTTGCCGCCGAACCCGTCGGGACAGGGCGCCCAGGCCGGCGCCTGCTGGGCGACCGCGGGCAATCCCGCCGTGGCGATGGTGGCGAGCGCCAGTATCGCCAGCCCTGTCCTCGTTCCGCGCATGCTGCCTCCAGACGGCCTCGGTTGCTGGGAACCACCCAACTACCGCCGTCGCGGCAACGCATCCCCCTCCAGCTCAGCCCACCCGTTCGAGTCCCACACTCAGCCACCCGAGTCGCCGAGTGCGGGACTCCCCGGAGTCACGGCTGGGCGGGCTCGGTTTCGGGAGTGGGGTCCGTCTTCGGGGCGCCCGCGGCTTCCTTGGCCTTGTCGCGCTTACGCTTGTACAGCACGAAGCCGACAAAGGCGGCGGCGATCAGGGCCAGCACGATCCAGCTGCCCTTGCCCACCGCGGACTCCAGCTGCTCGGCGGCTTCACCGGCGGCGGCGCCGATGCCGATGTGCAGGGCGCACCAGGCCGTCGCGCCGACCACCACCGGCGGCAGGAACTTCCGGAACGGCAGGCCGGAGGCGCCAGCCGCGGCCGGGACCAGTGTTCGCATCACCGGCAGGAAGATCGCGATCAGCACCGCCCAGGAACCCTTGCGGCGCAAGAAGTCACACGCCTTGTCCCAACCGTCGGCGCCGTACTTCTTGACCAGTTTCGTCTGCCGCAGCCGGGGGCCGAACTTCTTGCCGATCAGGTAACCGACCGAATCGCCGCCGATCGCGCAGACCGTGGTGACCAGCCACATCAGCAGGAACTTCGGCGTGTTGTCCACGGTGGTGCCGAGAATGAACAGGCCGGACTCACCCGGCGCGATGAAGCCGAGGCCGAGGGTGGTCTCCCCGAACACCAGCAGGCCGGCTCCGGCGGTCACGCCGGCGGGCGGCAGCGCCCGCAGCCAGTCGAGAATGTCGGTCACCAGTGCCACGTGAAGTCCCCTCAGGTCAGTGAATCGGGCGAATCGCCGTTCAGGCTAGTGCCGACCCTAACCATCGGTCGTCAGTCTCAGGTCAGGGGATTTCACCTACTTTGGTGGTACGTGCCCCTACTACTAACGGTTCAGCAGGCTGGTGGCCTCCTGTGCGGCGGGACCCTGAGCGGCCAGGTGGGCCAGGTTCTCCGGCAACTCCTCACCGCGGTGGGCCTTGGTCTGCGCGTACAACCGCCCGGCCCGGTACGACGACCGCACCAGCGGCCCGGCCATCACACCGGCGAACCCCATCGCCTCGGCGGCCCGCGAATGCTCGACGAACTCTTCGGGCTTGACCCACCGGTCCACCGGATGGTGCCGCGGAGAAGGCCGCAGATACTGGGTGATCGTGAGGATCTCGCAGCCCGCCTCGACCAGATCCCGCATCGCCGGGCCCACCTCGTCCGGGGTCTCGCCCATGCCCAGGATCAAGTTCGACTTGGTCACCAACCCGGCCTCACGGGCGGCGGTGATGACCTCCAGCGACCGGGCATACCGGAACCCGGGACGGATCCGCTTGAAAATCCGCGGCACCGTCTCCACGTTGTGCGCCAGCACCTCCGGCCGGGACCCGAACACCTCGGCCAGCTGAGCCGGGTCGGCGTTGAAGTCCGGGATCAACAACTCGACACCGGTACCCGGGTTCAGCGCGTGGATCTGGCGCACGGTTTCGGCATAGAGCCAGGCACCACCATCATCGAGGTCATCGCGGGCCACACCGGTCACGGTGGAGTAGCGCAGGCCCATCGCCTGCACACTCTCGGCCACCTTGCGCGGCTCCGACCGATCCAGCTCCGCCGGGCGGCCGGTGTCGATCTGACAGAAATCACAACGACGGGTGCACTGATCCCCGCCGATCAGGAACGTCGCCTCCCGATCCTCCCAGCACTCGTAAATGTTGGGACAACCCGCCTCTTCACACACGGTGTGCAGACCCTCCCGGCGCACCAAGCCCTTCAACTCGGTGAACTCCGGACCCATCCGCGCCCGCGTCTTGATCCACGACGGCTTCTTCTCGATCGGCGTCTGACTGTTACGAACCTCGAGCCGCAACAGCTTCCGACCCTCCGGGGCAGCACTCACGCAGACCAGCGTACGCCCGGACCAGGCCGCCGCCGATCAAGCCGGGTCGGGCGTGATCCCGGTCATTTCCGCGGTGAGCTGCCAGAGCCCGGCGCCGAGCGGCTCGTCCCGCGCGGGGCCGAGCGGGCGCACGCGAGTGGGGAAACCCCGCACCCCGGCGAAGCCGTCCGGGCCGTAGTACGCGCCGCCTTCCACCTCGGGCGCGGTGGCCGCGTACAGCTGCGGGAGGGTGCCCATGCGGGTGCTCTGCGCCATCAGCCGGTCGCTGAGCGCGCCACCCGCGCTGAAGACCGCCCGCAACGCCGCGTTGCGCTGTGAACTCGCCATGCCGGACGTGAGCCCCGAGCGCGTGTACCCGGGATGCGCGGCGACGCTGAGCACCGGTTCGCCCGCCGCGCGCAGCCGCCGGTCCAGCTCCAGCGCGAACACCTGGTTGGCCAGCTTCGACTGCCCGTAGGCCGGGTACGACAGGTAGCCCCGGGTCTCGAAGTTCGGATCGGCCAGATCGATCCGGCCGATTGCGGCGACCACGCTCGACACCGTCACCACCCGCGAGACACCCTCGGCGGCGCGCAACGCGGGCATCAGCAGCCAGGTCAGTGCGGCGTGCCCGACGTGGTTGGTCCCGAATTGCGTTTCAAGTCCGTCAACGGTGTGGCCCTTGGGCGGGGCCATCAAGCCGGCGTTGTTCAGCAGGACGTCGACCGAATCACCGGTGGTCTTGCGGATCTCCGCGGCGGCTTCACGCACCGAGGCCAGTGAGGCGAGGTCCAGCCGGACCAGCTCCGGCGCCGGGCCGGTGGCGACCTCGGCCACCTCGTCGAGCGCGCGCTGACCGCGTTCCGGCGACCGGCAGGCGAGCAGCACCCGCGCGCCCTTCTCCGCGAGCACCACCGCACTGCGCAGGCCGAGCCCGGAGTTGGCGCCGGTGATCACCACCGTGCGGCCGTCCTGCGCCGGGATGTCCGCCTCTGTCCACTTGGTCGAAGGCATGGCCCGAGACTATGCGCTCGGCGTGAGCAGGCGCCGCACCACACAGCCCGCGCGTGCCTTCGCCGGGCCGCCGAGCAGCAGGCTTTCCAGTGCGAGGCCGACCTTCGTCACCTGTTCGGCGGAGTCACCGGCCTCGGACAGCCCAGCCGCGTGGGCGAGCATCCGCAGCTCGGCCTCACGCACCGGGGCCGCTTCCGGGAACCGGCCGAGGTGGGCGTCGAGCACCGCGCGCAGGGTCGGCTGCGCCTCGGCGGCGGCCCGCCAGGCGCGGGTGACCGCGTCCAGCTCGTCCCCGTCGGTTTCGCACAGCTGGACCCGCAGGTGGCCGCCGAGGATCAGCGACCACTTGTACTGCAGGGCGAGCACCAGCTCGCGGTCGGAAGCGAACACCCCCGTGCGGGGCAGCGGCCCGGCGGGATCGCGTTTCGCCTGGCGCAGTGCGGCTTCGATGGCGTCGCGTCGGCGGTAGTAGTCGTGCCAGCTCATGGTTGGAGCCCCCTTGCCGTGAGCGGGGCCATACCGCAGGTTTGCGGCATACTCCCGGTACGGTCCTGACTGCCGGTACCGTACCACGGGTATGTTCCGTCGGATGTGTCGTAAGGTTGTGGCCGTGCTGACAAAGTGGTCGCTATGAGGTCCCGCCGGCTCGACTACTCGGAGTCGACCCGATCGGCACTGGTCACCAGCGCGGTGGAACTGTTCACCGAACGCGGTTACGCCGGCACCTCGCTCGACGAGATCGCCCGCCGCGCCCGGGTCACAAAAGGCGCGCTGTACCACCATTTCACCGGAAAGCAGGCATTGTTCGAAGCCGCTTTCGACGCGGTGGAAAACGAAGTGATCGACCGGCTGCGCCAGATCCGCAGTGGCCCCGAGCCGCCGTGGGACCGGGCGATCGACTGCCTGCGCACCTTTCTCAAGTGCTGCCTCGAACCGTCGTACCAGCGCGTGGTGGTGCACGAGGCGCCGGTGGTGATGGGCTGGGAGCGCTGGCGCCAGGCCGAGGAGCACTTCAGCTTCGGCCTGCTCCGCGACTGCATCGAGGAGCTGGTCGCCGCCGGTGAACTGGAGCAGGTGCCGGTGGACACCACCTCGAGGCTGCTGTTCGGCGCGTTGTCCTCGGCGGCCACGGTGATCGCCGGATCGGCGGATCCGGCCCAGGTCAGCGCCGAGGTGGAGGCCGTGGTGATCACCCTGCTGAGCCGGATCAGGGTGACCCCGGAGCACGCGTAGATTCGGTACCCGTGGAACTAAGGATCTTCACCGAGCCCCAGCAGGGGGCCAGCTACGACGACCAGCTGCGTGTCGCGAAGGCCGCCGAGGACCTCGGCTACGACGCGTTCTTCCGCTCCGACCACATCCTGAGGATGGGCTCGGCCACCGGGCTGCCGGGGCCCACCGACGCCTGGGTCACCCTCGGCGCGCTCGCCCGCGAGACCCGGCGCATCCGGCTCGGCACGCTGGTCACCGCCGCCACCTTCCGGCATCCGTCGATGCTGGCGATCGCGGTGGCGCAGGTGGACCAGATGTCCGGCGGTCGCGTCGAGTTCGGCCTCGGCTCCGGCTGGTACGACGCCGAGCACACCGCGTACGGCATCCCGATGCCCGCCATCAAGGAACGCTTCGACCTCTACAGCGAGCAGCTCGCCGTGCTCACCGGATTGTGGGAAACCCCGGAGGGGGAGACCTTCACCTTCGACGGGGAGCACTACCAGCTCAGCGAGGCGCCCGGCCTGCCGAAGCCGGCCCAGCGCCCGCGCCCGCCGGTGATCATCGGCGGCGGGGGCAAGAAGCGCACCCCGCAGCTCGCCGCGCGCTACGCCGACGAGTTCAACCTGCCCTTCACCGACGCCGACACCGCGCTCGCGCAGTTCCGGCGGGTGGAGGCGGCCGCCGCGGAGATCGGCCGCGACCCCAAGGAGATCGTGCGCTCGGCGGCCCAGGTGGTGGCGATCGGCCGCGACGAGGCCGAGTTCACCAAGCGGGCCGCAGCGATCGGGCGGGAGCCCGCCGAGGTCCGGCAGAACGGCATCGCCGGTACCACCGCCGAAGCCGTGGACAAGATCGGCACCTGGGCGGAGAAGACCGGGGTCACCCGGCTCTACCTGCAGGTGCTCGACCTGTCCGACCTGGACCACCTGGAGCTGATCAGCGCAGAGGTGGCGCGCCAGCTCGGCTGATCAGGAGTTCTGCAGCACGAAGGTGACACCGTCGGCGCTGGGGGTGGCCGGACGCGGCAGCCAGCGGTCCTCGCGGACCGGGAGGCCGCCCTCCAGCGCCGCCAGCACCGCGTCGCGCGCGGAGGCCAGCGCCTCGGTGACGGTCACCTCGTGGCCCACCTCGAACGACAGCGAGGTGACCCCGGCGTCGCGGATGCCGCACGGCACGATCTTGTCGAACGCGCTCAGGTCGGGATTGCAGTTCAGCTCGAAGCCGTGCATGGTCACCCCGCGCTGCACGCGGATGCCGATCGCGGCGATCTTGCGCTCGGGGCCGCGGTCGTCGGCCGGGATCCACACCCCGCTGCGGCCCTCGACCCGGCCGGCGTGCACGCCGAAGCCCTCGCACACCGCGATCAGGCCCTCTTCCAGGCGCCGCACGTACTGCACCACGTCGATCGGGTCGGCCAGCTTCACGATCGGGTAGCCGACCAGCTGCCCCGGCCCGTGCCAGGTGATCTTCCCGCCGCGGTCCACGTCGATCACCGGGGTGCCGTCGACCGGCCGATCACCCGGTTCGGTGCGCTTGCCCGCGGTGTACACCGACGGGTGCTCCAGCAGGAACATGGTGTCGGGCCCCTCGCCGTCGGCGCGGGCCGTCGCGGTCGTGCGTTGCAGTTCCCACGCTTCGAGGTAGTCGATCGTGCCGAGCAGGCGGACGTCGACGGCTTCGCGGGTGGCGCGGCAGGAGGAGGTCGTCACGCCCGCCACGCTACGCCGCCGGACCCCGATCCGATAAGACGGGCAGCAGGCGCAGTGCCACCGCTGAGACCAGGCCCACACCGCCGACGGCGAGCACCGCGCCGAGGGTGTCGGTGAGCCAGTGCACGGTGAGCACCACCCGGCAGGCCGCGGCCACCACGGTCGCGGCCAGCGCCCAGACCGTCATCCGGCGCACCAGCCGGGGCGCCAGCCAGGCGCACAGCAGCACCGCGGCGAACCCGGTGCTGGCCACGGACACCACGTGCCCGCTCGGATAGCTCAGGTCGGCGTACTCGCGCGGGCGGTCGCGCTCGAACAGCGGCTTGAACACGAAGCTGGTCAGCCGGCACAGCACCAGCACCGCGGTCACCCGCACCAGCACGCTGCCGGTGGCGCGATCGCCGCGCCGGTAGTTCAGCACGGCGGCGAAGACCAGGCCGAGCCCGAGCGCCACCGGCAGCACCGGGCCGAACACGTGGCTCAGCGCCCCGGCCACCACGCCCGGCGCGTCCAGCCATTCGCCGTGCAATGCCCACAGCAGCGCCAGGTCCAGTCCCCACGGCCGATCGCGGACGGCCAGGCCCAGCACGGTGAACGCGAGCAGCAGGACCCCGCCGAACAGGCCCCACCGGACGCTGAGCGCGCGTCTCAATCCGGCGGTCATCGGGAAACGGCCGCGGCGAGCGCTTCGCCGACGGTCTTGTGCTCGAACTCGAACCCGGCGTCCTCCAGTGCCCGCGGCACGGCCCGCTGGCTCGCCAGCGCCATTTCTTCGGCGGCCTGGCCGATCGCCAGCTTCATCGCCGGCGCCGGGACCCACCACGGGGCGGGGCGATTGAGCACGCGGCCGAACTCACGGGTGAATTCGGCGTTGGTCACCGGCAGCGGTCCGCAGACGTTCACCGCGCCGGAGAGGTTCTCGTTGGCCAGTGCGAACAACACCGCGGAAATGTGGTCCGCTTCGGAGATCCACGGCATGTACTGCGAGCCGTCGCCGAGTTTTCCGCCCAGTGCCAAGGAGAACAGCGGCTTGAGCGGACCGAGCAGACCGCCTTCGCCGGAGAGCACCAGCCCGGTGCGCAACCGCACCACGCGGGCGCCGCCCGCCGCCTCCGCGGCGTTTTCCCAAGCGGCGCAGAGGTCCGCGAGGAAGCCCTCGCCGTTCGGCGCGGATTCGTCCAGCAGCGCGGCACCGGCGTCACCGTAGTAACCGACGGCGGAAGCGTTGAGCAGCACGGGAATCCCGTGCTCGGCGACCGCTTCGGCGAGCACCTCGGTCGGCTCGACGCGGCTGTCGAGAATGACCTGCTTGCGCGCGGCGCTCCAGCGGGCGGGCAGCAGCGGTGCCCCGCACAGGTTGACCACCGCGTCGGTGCCGTCGAACGCGCCGTCCCCGACCCGGCCGGCCGGCGGGTCCCAGCTGTACTCGTCGCCCTTGCGGGTCTCGCGGCGGACGAGCCGGACGACCTCGTGGCCGTCGGCGCGCAGCCGGGCGGTCAGTGCGTTGCCGAGCAGGCCGCTGGACCCGGCGATGAGAACTCGCATGCCGTCGATCCTGCCACCACTCAGCGCAACTGGCCCGCGATGTCGGCCGCCGCCGCGAGCAGGACCAGTGCCGGGATCGCCGCGCGCGGGTTGAGGCGGTAGCTGCCCCGCTTGTCCTGCTCGACGATGCCGGCGCCGGTCAGTGCCTTGAGGTGGTGGTAGAACTGCCCGGCCGAGCCCAGTTCGGCGGCTTCCTGCAGTGCCGCGCCCGGTTGCGAGCCGTGCTCGGCGAGGTGCCGGACGATCGCCGAGCGAGCGGGGTGCGCGAGCGCCGACAGCACCTCGATGCGCGGCTGGTCCGCCAGCGCCAGCACCCGCGAGGACGGCAGGGCGACCTGCCACTGCAGCTCACCCGGCCGGGTCAGCCGACCGGCGTAGGTGATCAGCCCGCCGTCGTCCTCGGGCGGGGGTTCCGGCTCATCGCGGTGCTCCAGTGCGGCCACCCGGCGTTCCAGCTCGGCGACCCGCTCGCTCAGCTCGGCGCTCATCACACCAGCATGCCGGTCAGCCGCCGAGCGCTCGTGCCAGCCCGTCGAACCCGGCCGGGGTGCTCAACGCGGCCAGCCCGGCTTCGAGGAAACCGCCGGGTGCGGCCGCCTGTTCGTCGCTGATCCCGGTCAGCAGCAGAGCCAGCGAGCCGATGCGGCCGTCGCGCCAGCGCACGCTCATGCCCGTGGTCAGGGTCTTCGGCAGGCTGCCGCCCTTGAAGCCGACCGCCACGGCTCCGTCTGGCACCTTGCTCGCGAACGCCACTTCCAGGTGGTCACGGGCGATCCCACCCGTGTGAGCGACTGCGCGGTGCATGCTCGCCAGCTGCTCCGCCGTGCCGCGTCCGGTGCCCCGCGTCCACGGCCACTGAGCGTCGCTCGTGGCGGGCGTGGACGGGATTCGGTGCGCCACTTCGGTGCGGAACGCCTCGCTGTGGATGAACTTCGCGGCGAGCCGGTCGCCGATCGCGCGGCGCTGCGCGGGAGTGCGCCCGGCCAGCTCCGGCAGGATCAGCTGGAGCGTTTCTCCTTGCAGCGACCGGATGTCCGGCCGCCACCAGCCGCCGGCCGCGCCCGCCCGGTGCAACGCGCCGTCGCCGAGGCGGTGGCGCAGGTAGTCAGGGGCGGCGTTGTCGCTGTACAGGATCATCGAGCGGACCAGGTCGTCCAGCGCCACCCGTTGCTCGGGGTCGTGCGCGATGCCGAATTCGTCACACGGGACGCCGAGCGCGAGCAGCGACTGCCGGTGCGCGCCGCCGTCGGACACCCACGGGTGCCGGATGTCCCAGTCGCCGACCCGGATCCGCTCGGCCGGGTCGAGCCTGCCTTCGGCCACCGCCTGCCCGTACGCGGCCGCGTGCACCACCTTCACCGTCGAGGCCAGCACCATCGGCACGTCGGCGCGGTGCCGGATCCGGCGCCCGGTGCCGTCGTCCACCGCGGCACCGACGTTGCCGCGGTGCGCGGCCAGCCAGTCCAGCCATTCGCCGGCCGGGGTGGCCGCGCGCGCCCGGGGTGGTGGCAGCAACGCCACGGACCCGGCGACGGCAACCGACGCGAGCAACTTCCGGCGGTTCAACATCGGACCCTCCCTCTAGAATTCCGTAATTCTAGAATATTGGAGAAGTCGACTCTGTCAACCGGCCCCGGACAGCAGAACGGGGCACCACCGCGCAGGTGGTGCCCCGTTTCGAGCCGGGTGCTTACAGCCCCAGTTCGTCCTCGAAGTTGCCTTCCTCGAGGCGCTGCTTGATCGTGGTGACGAACCGGCCCGCGTCCGCGCCGTCGATCAGGCGGTGGTCGTAGGTCAGCGGCAGGAACGCCATCGACCGCACGGCGATGGTGTCGTTGCCGTCGCTGTCGCTGATCACCACCGGCCGCTTCACCACCGCGCCGGTGCCGAGCATGCCCGACTGCGGCTGCACGATGATCGGCGTGTCGAACAGCGCGCCGTTGCTGCCGATGTTGGTCACCGTGAAGGTGCCACCGGTCAGCTCGTCCGGCTTGATCTTGTTGGTCCGCGCGCGGGCCGCCAGGTCGGCGATCTTGTGCGCGAGCCCGGCCAGGTTCAGCTCACCGGCGTCGTGGATGACCACCGACAGCAGGCCCTTTTCGGTGTCCACGGCGATCCCGAGGTGGACCGCACCGTGGTAGGTGATCTCCTTGGTCTCCTCGTTGTACGACGCGTTCACGTTCGGGTGCTGCTTGAGCGCCTCGACCGTGGCCTTGGCGAAGAACGGCAGGAAGGTGAGGTTGATGCCCTCGCGCTCCTTGAACGCCGCCTTCGCCCGCTGGCGCAGCCGGGCGATCTTGGTCACGTCGACCTCGTGGACCTGGGTCAGCTGCGCGGAGACCTGGAGCGATTCCTTGGTCTTGAGCGCGGTGATCTGCCGGATCCGGTTGGCCTTCTGCACGGTGCCGCGCAGCGCCGACTTGTCCTGACCGCCGGCGGCCGGGGCCGGGGCGGCGGGTGCCGGAGCCTGCGACTGAGCCGGGGCCGAAGGCGCGGCAGCGGCGGGCGCCGAGGCGGCCTGCTTCTGCTTCTCCTCGACCGCGGCCAGCACGTCCTGCTTGCGGATGCGGCCACCGACCCCGCTGCCGGTCAGCGACGCGAGGTCGATGCCGTTCTCCGAAGCCAGCTTGCGCACCAGCGGCGTGACGTACGGCGAGGAAGCGCCGTTGGTGTCGGCCGCGGGCTTGCTCGGAGCGGACTGCTGCTGGGGAGCCGCCTGCTTCGGGGCTTCCTGCTTCGGCGCCTCGTGCCGGGGCGCCGACTGCTGGGGCGCCTGCTGCTGCGGTGCCGACTGCTGGGGCGCCGACTGCTGCGGGACCGGCTCGGTCTTGGGCTCTTCCTTCGGCTGCGGCGCGGCCTCGGCCTTGGGGGCCGACTGCTGCTGCGGAGCGGCACCCGCGTCGCCGACCACGGCCAGCTGACCGCCGACCTCGACGGTCTCGTCCTCACCGACGCTGATCTCCAGCACGGTGCCCGCCACCGGCGACGGCACCTCGGTGTCCACCTTGTCGGTGGAGATCTCGAGCAGCGGCTCGTCCACCTCGACGGTGTCGCCGACCTGCTTGAGCCAGCGGGTGACGGTGCCCTCGGTGACGCTCTCGCCCAGCTCGGGCAGGGTCACCGGGGTGCCCTGCGCGGAACCGGATGGGGCGGGCTGCGCCGCCGGGGCCTCCTCGCGCCGCGGCTCGGGCTCCGGCTCGGGTTCGGGCTGCGACTCCTGGGCCGGAGCCTGTTCCTGTGCGGGGGCCGACTGCTCGGCGGGCGCGGACTCGCCGCCGCCGGAGCCGTCGTCGATCACCGCGAGCTCGCCGCCGACCTCGACGGTCTCGTCCTCGGCGGCCACGATGCGCTGCACGGTGCCCGCCACCGGGGAGGGCACCTCGGTGTCCACCTTGTCGGTGGAGATCTCGAGCAATGGCTCGTCGACCTCGACCCGGTCACCCTCCTGCTTGAGCCACCGGGTGACGGTGCCCTCCGTGACGCTCTCCCCGAGCTCCGGCAATGTGACGGAGTAGGCCATTTTCTGCTGACTCCCTTGATGAAATGGTTCTGGTGCGGTCTTTGGGTTGGTACGCGGTCGTCAGCTGTGCACGTGCAGTGGCTTGCCTGCCAGGGCCAGGTGCGCTTCGCCGAGTGCCTCGGACTGGGTGGGGTGGGCGTGGATGAGCGGGGCGATGTCCTCCGGGAAGGCCTCCCAGTTGTAGATCAGCTGCGCTTCGCCGATCAGCTCGCCGACGCGGTCGCCGACCAGGTGCAGGCCGACCACCGGGCCGTCCGGCGCCTTGATCAGCTTCACCGCGCCGGAGGTCTTCAGGATCTGGCTCTTGCCGTTGCCGCCGAGGTCGTAGGTGAAGGTGACCACGTCGGCACCGTAGCGCTCCTTGGCCTGTGCCTCGGTGAGGCCGACCGAGGCGACCTCGGGGTGCGAGTAGGTCACCCGCGGGATACCCGCCTCGTCCACCGGGCGCGGGTCCAGTCCGGCGACCTCCTCGGCGACGAAGATGCCCTGCTGGAAACCGCGGTGCGCGAGCTGCAGGCCCGGCACGATGTCGCCGACCGCGTAGACGTTCGGCAGGTTGGTGCGCAGGCGCTCGTCGGTGAGCACGAACCCGCGCTCCATGCCGACCCCGGCCTCCTCGTAGCCGTGCCCGGCCGAGTTGGGCCCGCGGCCGACCGCGACCAGCAGCAGGTCGGCGTCGATGGTCTCGCCGGACTCCAGCGACACGCTCACGCCGTTGTCGTCCTGCTTGGCGCCGGTGAACTTGACCCCGGTCTTGAAGGCGATCTTGCGACGGCGGAAGGCGCGCTCGAGCTGCTTGGAGGCGAACTCGTCCTCGTTCGGGACCAGTCGCGGCAGCGCCTCGACGATGGTCACCTCGGTGCCGAAGGAGGCCCACACGCTGGCGAACTCCACCCCGATCACCCCGCCGCCGAGCACCACGGCCTTCTCCGGGATGTAGTCCAGCGACAGCGCCTGCTCGCTGGCGATGATCCGCCCGCCCAGCTCCAGGCCCGGCAGCGTCTTGGAGTACGAGCCGGTGGCCAGGATGACGTTCTTGCCGGTGTACCGGGTGCCGTCCACCTCGACGCTGGTGCCGCCGACGAAGGTGCCGCTGCCCTCGACCAGGGTGACCTTGTGGGCCTTTGCCAGGCCCTGCAGGCCCTTGTACAGCCGGGAGACGATCGAATCCTTGTACTTGTTCACCCCGGCGATGTCGACGCCCTCCAGGGTGGCCTTCACGCCGAACTGCTCGCTCTCGCGGGCCGAGTCGGCGACCTCCGCCGCGTGCAGCAGGGCCTTGGTCGGGATGCACCCGCGGTGCAGGCAGGTCCCACCCAGCTTGTCCTTCTCGATCAGGATGACGGAAAGGCCGAGCTCGGCCGCGCGGAAGGCCGCGGCGTACCCGCCTGATCCGCCACCGAGGATCACCAGGTCAGCGGAGGTGTCGGTCACGTTGAATACTCCTAGCAAGAGCTCGGCGATGATGCTCGTCCGCCCGCGCGCGAGTACTTCGCGCGCGCGGAACACACCTCATCTTGTCACCTCGTCCGGCACGCTTGCGACCTAGCCGGGTGTGTGCCGACACACCTGCTGGACCAGGGCGATAATGGACGTGTCAGCGGCTTCGAGAGAGGGTGGTCGGTGTGGGTCTGTTCGACTCGCTGCGCAGACGGGGCAAGGGCGGCTCGAAAGGTGGTGGCAAGCCCGGCACGCTGCGGAAATCCACTCCGGACGACACCCGTCACCTGGACGAGTGGGCGGCTCGGCGGAACGGGGTCGAGGCCTATGTGGAACCGCGGACCACGGTCACCGAGACCACCGTGGTGCTGATCGCGCACGACGGGGAGTGGACCCGGCGGCGCATCGGCAGCCTGGAAGCCGCGCAGCAGTTCGGCAAGAAGCGCTCGATCCCGGTCTACGAGGTGTCGAAGGTCGGCTACCCCAAGCGCATGCGCGAGTACACCGAGCGGCAGAAGCGCAGGCCGAACGCCGGTTAGGACTCCAGCAGCCGCAGGTGCTCTTCCATCAGCTCGCGGAAGGTGCGGTAGGTGCTGGTGCCGAGCAGCGGATCGGTCTGCACGACCACCCAGCCCGAGGACACGGGTGAGAGAAGGATCATGCTCTCGCCCCGCTCGCTGATCGGGACCACGCCGCCGTGCGCGGTCAGTTCGGCCGCGGCGAGCAGGCGCGGGAAGGCGACGTCGGCGGGCAGTCCGTCGGTGGTGCGCAGGAAATCCCGGTAGTCGGGCGGTAATTCCCGGCCGAGGCGGGCTTCCGCGGCGGTGATGTCCCTTGTGGACGCCGGGGCGCGGCCGGTCGCCTCGCGCAGTTCGAGGATGCGCTCGACCAGCGCGGGCCAGTCCAGCGAAGCGGTGTCCGCCGGGTACCGCGTGCGCAGGGCGGCGATCAGTTCGGCGGCCAGCGCGGTGGCGTGCTCCTCGCCGAGGCCGAGCGGGTCGGCTCCGGCCACCAGCAGCGGCGCGAGATGGCGGCAGGCCAGTGCGGCGGGCATCGACGGTCGCAGCGCGGCCCAGTCCGCCAGTGCCGCGCCCGCGGCGTCGTGGTCGCCGTCGCGGGCGAGGTCCTCGGCACGCAACAGCGTCGTTCTGGTCGGGTCGGGGTCGCCCTGTTCCAGGTGCTCGGCCAGGCCGGAGACGAGGCGCCCGGGCAGGGAGTCGCCGAGATCGCCCAGCAGGCCGGTCGGCAGCGACGACATCGGCCGGCTGAGGTAGGCGCGGTGCGCGGCCTCTTCGGCGTCGAGATCGAGGGGGAGCAGCGCGTCGGCCCAGGACGGCCGTTCGCCACGGGCTTCGAACAGCATCGCCCACGCGCGGGCGTGCACGGGAGTGGCCACCAGCGCGGTCGCCGGGCGCTCGGTGGCCGACAGCCAGGTGCGCACCAGCCGATCGGCCTCGCCGGGGAACCCGCTGCCTGCCAGCAGCAGCGCGGTGTCCCCGACGGTGCGGTCCACCTGCGGCTCACCGGCCGTGAGCACCGCGCTCACGGCCGGTTCGAGCTGTTCGTGCAAAGGGCTCAGCCGCGTTCGGCGATGTCCGCCAGCACCGCGGCGATGGTGCGCACCGGCACGCCGGTGCCGCCCTTGGCGGTGTAGCCCCACGGGCCGCCGGTGTTGAACGACGGGCCGGCGATGTCGATGTGGGCCCACGGCAGGTCCTCGGTGACGAACTCGCGCAGGAAGATCCCGGCCGCGAGCATGCCGCCCCAGCGGTGGCCGGTGACGTTGGCCAGGTCGGCCAGCCGCGAGTCGAGGTCGCCGCGCAGTTCCTCGGGCAGCGGCATGGCCCAGCCGCCCTCACCGGTGGCCCTGGCGATCTCGGCCACGCGGTCGCGGAACTCGTCCGAGCCCATGATCCCGGCGGTCCGGTTGCCGAGCGCCACCACCTGCGCGCCGGTCAGCGTGGAGGTCTCGATCAGGTAGTCCGGGTTCTCCTCACCGGCGCGCACGATCGCGTCGGCCAGCACCAGGCGGCCCTCGGCGTCGGTGTTGAGCACCTCGACGGTCTTGCCGCCGTACATGGTCAGCACGTCGCCGGGGCGGTAGGAGGTGCCCGACGGCAGGTTCTCCGCCAGCGGGATGTGCGCGACCACCTCGAGCGGGTACTTCAGCTTCGCGGCCAGCACCACCGACGCGAGCACGCCCGCCGCGCCGGACATGTCCGAGGTCATGTGGTCCATGTTCGCCGCGGGCTTGATCGAGATGCCGCCCGAGTCGAAGGTGATGCCCTTGCCGACCAGCGCGATCTTCTTCTTCGCCTTGGCGGGCGTGTAGGCGATGCGCAGCAGGCGCGGCTGGCGCGAGGAACCGCCGCCGACGCCGAGAATGCCGCCGAAGCCCTTGCGCTTGAGCGCCTTCTCGTCGAGCACCTCGATGTCCAGCTTGTTCGCGTCGGCCAGCTTCTTGGCGCGGTCGGCGAAGGAGGCCGGGAACAGGTCGTTCGGCGGGGTGTTGATCAGGTCGCGCGCGACGATCACCGCTTCGGCGATCGCGGTGGCCGCCTTCAGCGTGGCGCGGTGCTCGCGGGCGTTGCCGTCGGCCGGGCTCGCGATGTCCACAGTGGACAGCGGCGCGTCGCCGGGCTCGGACTTGTACTCGGTGAAGGTGTAGGCGCCGAGCACGGTGCCCTCGACGGTGGCCTGGAGGTCCACAGCGGACAGGGTGGTGAACGCGCGCCCGGTGCCTGCCAGCGCCCGCGCGGCCGCCCCGGAGGCGCGGCGGACCTGCTCGGCGGTGATGCCGTCGGCGCCGGCCTTGCCGAGGCCGACGGCCAGCACCACGTCGGCGCCGGTGCGGCCCAGCGTCGGCAGCTTGACGACCTCTTCGGCCTTGCCCGCGGCACCCAGCGTGGTCAGCACCTCGGCCAGCTTGCCGTCGAAGGCGGCGTCGGCGGCCTCGGCGCCGGGGGCGAGCGTGAGCCCGTCCTCGCCCTGCACGGTCCCGACGACGATCACCTCGGCGCGGGTCTTGCCCAGCGCGGCCTCGGTGTTCTCGGACAAGGCAAGCTTCGGCACGGTCATCTTTGTCCTCATGCGTTCGCGTCGGCGGTACCGGGCGGGTGGCCCGGACTGATCGTGAGCCATGCTAATGACAACTCGGGTCGGTGCGAGAGGTAGGTGGCCGAGGTGCTCGTCGGGGCCGGTTCCCTGGTCGTGCTCGCCGCGGGTGCCGCGGCGGCGGGCTGGTGGCTGCTCGCCGGGATCGGGCTCGCCGGCGCGCTCGCCTGGCTGGCGGCCGGGCTCCCGCCCGCCGGTGGACGGCTGGCCGTCGGCACCCGCGCCGCCGCCCGGATCGGCCTGCTGCCGCTGTTCGGCTCGGCCTTCGCCGCCTACGTGGTGCCGGGCGCGCCGCCGTGGATCGCCGGGGTGGTGGTCGCGGTGCTGGTGCTCGCACAGGCGGCCGGGCTGCGGCCCTCGGCGTTCACCGCCCGCTGGATCACCGGCCTGCTGCTGGTCGTCGGGCTCGCGCTGATCGCCTTGTGCCTTGCCGTTCCGCCGGTCGCGCAGGCCCAGCCCGGTCAGCACCAGGGACCGGCCGGGGTGCTGCTCGCCGCGGTCGTGGTGGTGCCGCTGCTGGTGCGTCCCGGCTCGGCGGAGCCTTCGCGCTGGTGGCCGGCCGCCCCGGTCGCCGCGCTGCTGGCGCTCGCGGCCGCCGCGCTGTACCAGCTCGGCCCGTTCCGGCTGGGGCTCTCGGCGACCTCGCTGCGCGACCTGCTCGCCGCGGCCGACGCGCCCGCGCTGGCCACCATGCTCGCGGCGGTGGCCGCGGTGGCGACGGTGTCCGCCGGGCTGACCGCGCTCTCGTCGGCGCAGGAGGAGGCGGGCCGCTGGCCGGTGCTCGGTGGCGGGCTGGTGGCCGCGCTGCTGGCGACCGTGCTCGACCCGTTCCAGGCGCTGCGGATCGCCGCCGTGCTGGCGCTGGTCGAACTGTTCGCCGCGGTGGTGCTCGGCCGGTCGGTCTCCACCGCGCGCGGGGCGGTGGTGGTGATCAGCTCGGGAATTCTGCTGATCATGCTCGGTACGGTGTGGCCATGATGGGTTTTGCGCCTGGATCGACCGTGCGGTACCGCTTCCACCGGCCGGACGGCAGCGAGGGGCAGGTGCACCCGATGCGCGTGCTCGCCGACGACGGCGTCGAACTGGTCGGCTGGCTGCCGGCAGGCACGCCCATTCTCGGCACCAGGCTCAGCGACGGCAGGCGGATGCGGGACGCGCCGCTGGCCGACCGGTTCCGGCTGCCGCGCGAGCGGTACGAGACCACCTGGCGGGACACCCCGAACGTGCGGCGCGTGGTGGACGGCGAGTGGTCCGCGGTGTGGTGGTTCTTCGACGAGGACCTGCGTTTCACTGGCTGGTACGTGAACCTGGAGATCCCGCTGGGCCGCACGGACGACGGCGTGGACCGGATCGACGGCGTGCTCGACCTCGCGGTGGCCCCGGACCGCACCTGGGCGTGGAAGGACGAGGACGAGGCGGCGGCCGCGGTGGCGGCCGGGCGGCTCACCGCCGAGCAGCTGGACCGGCTGCGTGCCGAGGGCGAGCGGGTGATCGGGCTGGTCGAAGCGGGCAGCTACCCGTTCGACGGGACCTGGACCGCGTTCCGGCCGGACCCGGCGTGGCCCCGGCCGGAGCTGTAGCTCAGACCATCAGCACGACGAGCAGCAGGAGCACCGCGGTGGTGACGGAGAGTCCGATCATCGCGCCCTTGCCGATGTCGCGCGGGAAGAACTTCTTGCCGTTGAGGCTGCGCCACCAGACGGCGCCGAAGATCGCGGCGATCACGCCGAGAATGCCGCCGAACACGCCGATCAGCAGCGCGCCGACGAGCACCAGCAGCCCGGCGGCGAAGGGGAGCAGTGCGGCGGCGACGAAGGTCTTCACGTCCGACGCGCCACCGGCGGATACGCTGTTGCCCTGGGCGGGCCGCGCGGGTTGGTAGGTCACGGTTCCAGCGTAGCGGGGTGGACAACCAGGCGTGGAATACTCTGACGTCCAACTAAGAGTTATCGTCTTCGCATGACGACCACGATGCCCTTCACCCATACCCCGAACCCGGACGCGGCCAGTCCCCAGCGGGTCGCCGAGGTATTGGCCAACCCGGGCTTCGGGACGCATTTCACCGACCACATGGTCACCCTGCGCCACACCGCGCAGGGCGGCTGGCAGGACGGGGAGGTTGGGCCGTACCGGCCGCTCAGCCTCGACCCGGCGACGTCGGTGCTGCACTACGCGCAGGCGATCTTCGAAGGGCTCAAGGCCTACCGGCAGCCCGACGGATCGATCGCATCGTTCCGACCGGACGCCAATGCCGCCCGGTTCCGCCGGTCAGCGGTGCGGATGGCGATGCCGGAGCTGCCCGACGAACTTTTCCTCGAATCCCTGCGCGAGCTGATCGCGGTGGACGAGCGCTGGGTGCCGACCAAGGCGGGCGAGTCGCTGTACCTGCGCCCGTTCATGATCTCGACCTCGGTCGGCCTCGGCGTGAACGCGCCGGCGACGGAGTACCTGTACAGCGTGATCGCTTCGCCAGCCGGTTCCTACTTCGCCGGTGGTGTGAAGCCGGTGAGCGTGTGGCTCTCCACCGAGTACGTGCGCGCGGCGCCGGGCGGCACCGGGTTCGCCAAGTGCGCCGGCAACTACGCGGCGTCCTTCGTGGCGCAGGCGCAGGCCGTGGAGCAGGGCTGCGACCAGGTGGTCTGGCTGGACGCGGTGGAGCACAAGTGGGTCGAGGAGATGGGCGGGATGAACCTGTTCTTCGTCTTCGGCTCCGGGGCCGACGCCCGCGTGGTGACGCCGGAACTCTCCGGCGCGCTGCTGCCGGGCGTGACGCGGGCTTCGCTGCTGCAGTTGGCCGCCGACAACGGACTCCCGGTCGAGGAGCGCCGCATCTCCACCGAGGAGTGGGAGCAGGCGGCCGGTTCCGGTGAGCTGACCGAGGTGTTCGCCTGCGGCACCGCCGCGGTGATCACGCCGGTCGGCCGGGTCAAGTACGACGGCGGCGAGTTCGTCATGGGCGACGGCGAGCCGGGCGAGCTGACCATGAAGCTGCGCGAGCAGCTGACCGGTATCCAGGAGGGCACCCGCCCCGACCCGCACGGCTGGATGCAGAAGCTGAAGTGAGCACGGGGGCGGCCGGGCCACCGGCCGCCCCTACTTCGGTGGCGTCACGCCGGCCTGTTCGTAGCTGCTCGTCTCGGCCAGCACCCGTGCCGCCATGGTGACCAGCGGCAGCGCCGTTGCCGCACCGCTGCCGCCGCCGATGCGCAGGTCCAGGTCCAGTACCGGGTCCAGGTCCAGGTGTTCCAGCACCATCGCGTGCGCCGGTTCGCTCGACCTGTGCGCGGCCACCCACCAGTTCCGCGCGCCCGGCGCCAGTTCCTCCGCGACCAGGGCTGCCGCGCCGACCACCAGCCCGTCCAGCAGGACCGGCGTGCGGCGAACCGCGGCCTGGGCGAGAAAGCCGGTGATCGCGGCGATGTCGGCGCCCGCGGTGGTGCGCAGCAGCGCGACCGGATCGGCCAGCACGGCACGTGCCCGCCGCAGTCCGTCGCGGATGGCGACCGCCTTGCGCATCCACGCGTTGTCGTCGATCCCGGAGCCGCGACCCACCACGGCGACCGGCTCGGCGCCGGTCAGCGCGGCCACCAGCACCGAGGCCGGGGTGCTGCTCGCGACGCCGATCTCCCCGGCGACGAGCAGGTCGGCGCCACTGTCCACTTCGGCGTCCGCGACGGTGCGCCCGGCCTGGATCGCGGCGCGCACCTCCTCGTCGGTCAGCGCGTCCTCGTGGTCGATGGATCCCGAACCGCGGCGGATCTTCAGCTCGGCCGCCTCCGGGGTCGCGGAGCCCTCGCGGTCCACCGCCAGGTCGACCACGCGCACGGTCGCTCCCGCGGCCGACGCCAGCACGTTCAGCGGGGCGCCGCCGGTGAGCGTGGCCCCGACGAGCTGTCCGGTCACCTCGGCGGAATGGGCCGAGACCCCGTTCGCGGCGATGCCGTGGTCACCGGCGAAGACCACCACGCGCGGCCGGGTGAACGGGCGCGGCGGTGACTGGCCCTGGCAGGCGGCCACCCAGGCGCCCAGCTCTTCGAGCCTGCCAAGCGAGCCGTTCGGGGTGATCAGGGTTCCGGTCAGGCGCTGGGCTTCCGCGCGGGCGATCTCGTCCGGCAGGGGAAGTTCGGGGAAGTCGGCGGCGTCCACACGCGTACGCTACCGCCCTTAGACTTCTGGCCGTGACGACCGCGGCGGGTGTGGTGCTGGCGAGCGGCTCTGGCAGCCGCGTCGGCGCCGAGCTGAACAAGGTGTACCTCCCGCTCGCCGGGCGGCGGCTGGCCTGCTGGTCGCTCGACGCCTTCGCGCGGATCCCGGAGTTCGGCGTGCTGGTGCTGGTGATCCGCCCGGAGGACGAGGAGTTCGCGCGCGAGGTCGTCGGCGATCTCGACGTGGAACTGGTGCACGGCGGCGCGAGCAGGCAGGGCTCGGAACTGTGCGCGCTGCGGCATCTCGCGAGCCGCATCGACGCCGGTGAGGTGGACACCGTGCTGATCCACGACGGCGCGCGCCCGCTGGCTTCCGACGGCTTGCTCACCGCGGTGCTGAAGGCGGCGCGGGAGTTCGGCGGCGCGGTCCCCGGGCTGACCGCCGACGACGTGGTGATCGCCACCGAGAACGGCACCGACGGCGCCGGTTATGGCGGCACGCTCGACGGCGCGGTGCGAGTCCAGACGCCGCAAGGGTTTCTGGCCGGACCGCTGCTGGCCGCCTACGAGCAGGCCGACCGCGAAGGCTTCATCGGCACCGACACCGCGTCCTGCATGGAGCGCTTCTCGTCGCTGCCGGTGCACTGGGTGCCGGGGGAGGAGCGGAACCTGAAGGTGACCTACCCGCACGACCTGCGTGTGGTGGAGCACCTGCTCCGGGAGGCCGGCCTGCCGTGAAAGCCACCTTCACGGCAGACCGGTGGCCGGGCTACGGCGACTTGGTCAGCGACGGATCGCGCTCGATGACACCGTCGAGGATGTCGTCGATCTTGGTGAGCAGGTCCGCGTCGAGCTTCACGCCCGCCGCCTTCACGTTCTCGTGCACCTGCTCCGGCCGGGAGGCGCCGATGATGGCCGAGGCCACGTTCGGGTTCTGCAGCACCCAGGCCACGGCCAGCTGCGCCAGCGAGAGCCCGGCTTCGGCGGCCAGCGGCTCCAGCTTCTGCACGCGGGTCAGCACGTCGTCGTTCAGGTAGCGCTGGACGAAGTTCGCGCCGCCCTTCTCGTCGGTGGCGCGCGAGCCCTCCGGCAGCGGCTGGCCCGGCTTGTACTTGCCGGTAAGCACGCCCTGGGCGATCGGCGACCAGACGATCTGGCTCAGGCCCTCGCGCTCGGAGGCCGGGATGACCTGCGCCTCGATCACCCGCCAGAGCGCGTTGTACTGCGGCTGGTTCGAGATGAACGGCACCTTCAGTTCGCGCGCGAGCGCGGCCCCGCGGGTGATCTCCTCGGCGGTCCACTCGGAGACGCCGACGTAGAGCACCTTGCCCTGGCGGACCAGGTCGGCGAAGGCGAGAAAGGTCTCCTCCAGCGGCACCGTGCGGTCGAACCGGTGCGCCTGGTAGAGGTCGATGTAGTCGGTGCCGAGGCGCTTCAGCGAAGCGTTGGCCGACTCGATGATGTGCTTGCGGCTCAGGCCCTTGTCGTTGGGCCCCTTCGGGCCGGTCGGCCAGAAGACCTTGGTGAAGATCTCCAGGCTCTCGCGGCGCTGCCCGGCCAGGCCACGGCCGAGCACGGACTCGGCAGCGGTATTGGCATACACGTCAGCGGTGTCGAAGGTGGTGATGCCCGCGTCGAGCGCGGCCTTGATGCAGGCCTGTGCCTGGTCCTCTTCCACCTGCGAGCCGTGGGTGAGCCAGTTGCCGTACGAGATCTCACTGATGTTCAGGCCACTGCGGCCGAGGCGACGAAACTCCATGGTGCCGAGCCTAGCCGGTACTCGTTCGCCCAGCTAACGACCTGGAGCCGCTCCAGCCTCTTCCTCGGCGGCCGGGGGACCGCAGCGCAGCTTCACGCCGAACGCCTCGTAGGAGAACTCCCATTCGGGCACGGCGCGCCAGAGGAACAGGCCGTAGAACACCAGGCCGGTCAGGTGCGGGAGCAACAGCACGGCGAACGCCGCGATGGGGGTGAGCTTCAGTACGTCGACGATCCACGAAGCCGCGGGCACGACCAACCCTTGCCGCCGGACGAGTCCCGAGGCGTGCTCACCGGCCGGTGAGGCTGGCAGTGGGTGCCTGGCCATGGCCGACCGGAAATCGGCGCGCAACGGCTCGGCCCCGGGTGGCTGAGTGACGCAGCCAGGCGAACCGCTGGCCCGCGAGGCGCGAAGCCCCGCGGGTGTGCCGCTCCCTCACGGAAGCGGTGGCTCTTCTCACTGCCCCCATATGACGAGCAGTGTGAAGATCTTCAGGCGTCGCCAGTTTAGCCGGTTTCCCCGGAGGGAGGGAAGATTCAGACCGTGTCGCCGGGGCTGACGCGGGGCTTGGGCACGCGCAGCTTGCGGATCTGGCTGGCGCGGATGAACGCGTACCAGCCGACCGAGCGGCCCTTGATCTCCTCCTTGGGGAACTTCTCCCGCACCGCCTTGGCCACCCGGCGGCCGTTGAAGTAACCCTCGACCACCATGCCCAGCAGCATCACCGTGCACAGCAGGGTGGCGTAGCGCTGGATGTCCACGTTCGGCACCAGCAGCGCGACGAAGACGAGCAGCGCCAGCGGCATGAACAGGCCGAGCAGGTTCCGCTTGGCGTCGACCAGGTCCCGCACGTAGGCCTTGACCGGGCCGCGGTCGCGCGGCAGCAGGTACTTGTCGTCGCCGGCGTTCATCCGGTCGCGGCGCTCCTTGGCGGCGGCGCGGCGATCCTCCTTGCTCACCGGGTTCTGCTTGCGCAGTTCCTTGTTCCGCTTCATCGCCTCGCGCATGGTCTTCGGCGGCGGCGCCACCGGACCCCGGCGCTTGGCCTCGGCCTCCCGCCGCTTGGGCGTGGCTCGACCCTTGCTCGGGGTGAACCCCCTGGCCTGGTCGACGGCGTCGGCGACCTCCGGTGCGTCCTCGTCGGGCGTATCGGCGGCGGTGGTGCTGTTACGGCGCAGGAACCTCACCTCGTCAGGGTATTGCAGGCCCGGCCGCCGCCGTTCAGCCGGTCGCGACATGTGTCACCATGGGAGGTGCGCCGAGGGCGTGGAACAGAACGGGCAGCGAGGTTGTTGCCCCGGTAACGGGGTATTCCTGCCCACCGCTAGACCCACGAGGGAGAGTCATGACGACCGCTGAGCAGACCGGTGGCCAGACGGAGGCCGCCGAGGCCACCCACGGCGTGACCCTGACCGACGCCGCGGCCGCCAAGGCCAAAGCCCTGCTCGAGCAGGAGGGCCGCGACGACATGCACCTGCGCATCGCCGTCCAGCCCGGTGGCTGCGCCGGCCTGCGCTACCAGCTGTTCTTCGACGAGCGCACCCTCGACGGTGACCTCTTCCGCGACTTCGGCGGCCTCCGCGTGGCGGTGGACCGGATGAGCGCGCCGTACGTCTCCGAGGCCGTGATCGACTTCGTCGACAGCATCGAGAAGCAGGGCTTCACCATCGACAACCCGCAGGCCACCGGTTCCTGCGCGTGTGGTGACTCGTTCCACTGAGTCGCGGCTGGAAAAACGTGGAAAAGCGGGGCCGGATCACTTCCGGCCCCGCTTTTTTCTGTGTTTCAGCTCACACGTAGGCGTCCAGCTCGGCGACCTGGGCGTGGCAGCGCTCGTCGACCGTCCAGCGCGGCGCCGCTTTCGGCGCGGCGGGCGTGCTCGCACAGGCGTGCAGCTGTTCGGGCAGGTCAGCGCAGTCGGCGATGAGTTCGCCGATGGTTTCGGGTTCGGTAGTTGTGCTCACTCCGCCGAACGTATGCGCGCTCGGCGGATTCGAACACCGGTACCAAGCGGTAATGTCGGCCGGGTGTGCCCGAAGCACCCGGATGGGGCATGACCGGGCGGTAACTTCGGGCCCCTGACCGCCTGACGTACCCGAACAAGGAGAACCGGTGGCAGCCACGGCGCGAATAGCGGTATCCGGCAGCATCGCGACGGACCATTTGATGCACTTCCCGGGGAGGTTCGCCGAGCAGCTCGTGGCCGAGCAGCTGCACCGGGTCTCCCTCAGCTTCCTCGCCGACGACCTGATCGTCCGGCGTGGCGGCATCGGCGCGAACATCGCCTTCGGCCTCGGTGTGCTCGGGGTGCGGCCGGTGCTGGTCGGTTCGGTCGGCGCGGACTTCGACGACTACCGCTCCTGGCTCGAACGACACGGCGTGGACACCGCCGGCGTGCACGTGTCCGAAGTGGCCCACACGGCTCGCTTCGTCTGCACCACCGACGACGACCTGTGCCAGATCGCCACCTTCTACGCCGGCGCGATGGCCGAGTCCCGCAACATCGAGATCGGCCCGATCGCCGACCGCGTCGGCGGCTTGTCGCTGACCATGCTCAGCCCGGACGACCCGGACGGCATGCTGCGTCACGCGCAGGAGTGCCGTCAGCGCGGGTACGCGTTCGCGGTCGACCCGTCGCAGCAGCTGGCGCGGATGGAGGGCTCGCAGGCGCGTGACTTCATCGACGGCGCGAAGTACCTGTTCAGCAACGACTACGAGTGGGAACTGCTGCTGCAGAAGACCGGCTGGACCGAGGCGGACGTGCTCAGCCGGGTCGGCCTGCGGATCACCACGCTGGGCGAGAAGGGCGTCGAGATCGTCGGCGCCGACGGGACGAACCTCCAGGTGCCGGCCGTGCCGGAGCTGGCGAAGGCCGACCCGACGGGCGTCGGCGACGGTTTCCGGGCCGGTTTCCTCGCCGGGTTGCACGGCGGGCTCACCCTGGAGCGGTCCGCTCAGCTGGGTTCGCTGATCGCGGTGCTGGTGCTGGAGACCGTCGGCACGCAGGAATGGCAGTTCGAAGCGACCAGCGCGCTGGCCCGCATTTCCGAGGCCTTCGGCCCCGAAGCGGCCGACGACATCCGGCGCATCCTGCCCTGATCCTCGCGGTGGGGCAGCACCGGGCCGGAAAGGCCGGTGGTGCCCCACTTCTCCGCAGTGAGTCCCCGCAGTGAGTCCTTTGTGGACTAGGCAGTGGCTTTATCGGCGGCGCAGCCGCTTGCTGTGGGCCGTCAACCGGCACCGCTACCCGCACCGCCACGCAACACCGTCAAACACTCGCTAGTTCGGTGCGGCCGGGTGGGCGTGGGTGAACCTGGGGCCGCAGACGGCGACGGTGTCGGCCGGGTCGCAGATCTGGCTCATCCAGTCACGGCGCTCGACCGCGGAGAAGCGCAGGACCACCACGCGCGCGGCGATCTGCCCGGTGACGTCCTGCCCGGCGAGGCCGGCCAGCAGTTCGGCGGTGAACAGCGAGTCGTCCCGGCTGGTCTTCACCACGTTGAAGTGACCGGAGAGCAGCCCTTCCAGCGCGCTCAGCGCGCCGACCGCGGGCTCGCTGCCCGCGACGATGTGCGTGTGCAGCCGCGCTTCGGCCGCGCGGCCGTGGAAACCGGTGTGCGTGAGCCGCGGCAGCGCGGTGAGCAGGTCGGTGAACACCCGGTCGATCTTGGCGCCGCTGATGTTGCGCGCCCGCAGCCGATCGGTCAGCCTGCCGCGCAGATCGGTGCGCGGCGCGTTCAGCAGGGCACGCAGCCGCCCGCACGCCGCGACCACCACGAGCGGGTTGAGCCGCGCGCCGTCCAGCACCGTCCGCGCGGTGCGGCCGAGTGCGCCGATGCGTCTGTCCACTTCGTCCTCGTCGAGCCACGCACCGCGCCAGAAGTGCCGGTTGGCCCCGCATCCGTGCGAAAGCGAACTCCGCTGGTGGTCGAGTACGTGCTTCACCGTGCCTCCTGGCGTGTTGTGGACGCGCGCGAACGACCGGCTCGCGGGTGGCGCGCCGGTCGGATTTCCCGGTGGGGGTGGCGAATCGGACGTTGATCAGCCGCCGGTGACGATACTCGGTCTTGAACAAGCGTTAATCCACCGAGTTTCCGCCGAACTGCGGAAAGGTGGATCACCGGTGAGTCGTATCACGCACAGTGCGCCCCGAATGCAGCAACGCGGCGCAGTCAATTCGAGGTGATTCCCCGGAAAAGTGGACAAGTTCTCCCGTGATCTGGGAAAGATGGTGTTGTCCAGATCACAGATGGGCTATTCTCGACCACATTACGGAACGCCTTCCACGATGTGGTGGAGCGCGGTGGCTCGGGGAGCGGTGCCAATGGTCGTCGGGGACGCTCGGGCCGGGGGAGTCCGTCAGCCGAGTCAGCCGATCCTGGTGCTGGCCAAGTCCCGGCGGGTGATCGACGTGGTGGCGGCCGAGCCGGGCGGACTGACCTGGCGCCAGGTGCAGCGCGCCACCGGACTGCCGGTGAGCACCACCGTGCGCCTGCTGCAGAACCTGGTGGCCGAAGGCTTTCTCGACGTCATCGCCGGCCGGTACCTCGTCGGCCTCGGGGTGCTGCGCTGGGCGCGCAGCCGCCGCGTCGAGTCGCGGCTGACCATGCTCGCGCAACCCGAACTGGACGCGTTGCGCGACACCACCGGCGAAACCGCGGTGCTCTTCGTGCGTCACGGGGACGAGCGCGTGCTGGTCGGCCTCGCCGAGACCCGCCACGAGGTGGTGCGGCTGGTCGGCATCGGCCAGGTCATGCCGTTGCACGCGGGTTCGGCGGGCAAGGTGTTCCTGGCCTACGAGGACGACGTCCGCGACCGCGTGCTCGACTTCGGCGAACTCACCGCGTACACCCCGGCCACCATCGTCGACGCCGACCGCCTGCGTGCCGAACTGGGCGGCATCCAGGCCTGCGGCTGGGCCGACAGCGTGGCCGAACGCGATCCCGGCACCGCGTCGATCAGCGCGCCGGTGCACGACCACACCGGTGCGCTCGTCGCGGTGCTCGGCATCGGCATGCCCGAACAGCGCTTCACCGACGCGAACCGGCCGATGTGGACCGAAGCGGTGGTCACCGCGGCGAGACGCCTCTCGGCGGCGATGGGGCATGCGGAGCTGACTGCCGAGGGCTAGCCGGAGGTGACAGGGGTGGCGGACGACAACGCGCACAGCAGCAGGGGACCGGCGGTGGCACTGGAGGCGGTGACCATCGCCTACCCGGCCGCGACCGGGACGTACACCGCGGTGTCCGAAGTGGACCTGACCGTGGGCGGCGGCCGGTTCGTGGCCATCGTCGGCCCGACCGGCTGCGGCAAGTCGACCGTGCTCAACGCGGTGGCCGGGCTGCGCGCGCCGTCGGCGGGCCGGGTGCTGGTCGACGGCGAGCCGTTGCGCGGGCTGAACCGGCGAGCGGGCTACCTGTTCCAGCAGGATGCCTTGCTGCCGTGGAAAACCGTGCTGGACAACGTCGCGTTCGGGCTGGAGCTGAAGGGCATCGGCAAGCGCGAACGGCTGGAGCGGGCCCGCGACTGGGTGCGCCGCGTCGGCCTCGCCGGGTTCGAGAACTCCTATCCGCACCAGCTCTCCGGCGGAATGCGCAAGCGGACCGCGGTGGCGCAGACCTGGATCGGCGATCCGGAACTGCTGCTGATGGACGAGCCGTTCGGCGCGCTCGACGTGCAGACCCGGCAGGTGATGGAGAACGAGCTGCTCGGGCTGTGGACCGGCAGCGGCAAGACCGTGCTCTTCGTCACCCACGACCTCGACGAGGCGATCTCCCTCGCGGACGAGGTGGTGCTGCTCTCCGCCGGGCCGTCGAGCCGGGTCGTCGGGCGCTACCCGGTGGACCTGCCGCGCCCGCGCGACCTGCTGGACATCCGGACCGAGCCCGAGTTCACCGAGATCTACCGGGCGATCTGGGCCGATCTGCGGGACGAGGTGATGGCGACCTATGACCGCGACGTCAACCGCACCAAGGCGTAGGACCAGGCGGCGCAGTCCGGCCGTGCTCGCCGCGCAGGTCGGACTCGCCGTGCTGCTGGTGGCGGGCTGGGAGATCGGCTCGCGCACCGGCGTGGTCGACGAATTCTTCTTCTCCAAGCCGTCGGACATCGCGGCGCGGGCGGTGGAGTGGTTCGGCACCGGCTACATCTGGGACCACCTGGGCATCACCCTGCTCGAAGCCGCGCTCGCCTTGGTGCTGGGCGGTTTCCTCGGCCTGGTGATCGGTTTCCTGTTGGCCCGCGTGGAATTCGTCGCGCGCGTTTTCGATCCGTACCTCAAGGTGCTCAACTCGCTGCCGCGCGTGGTGCTGGCGCCGATCTTCCTGCTGTGGTTCGGCCTCGGCATCTGGTCCAAAGTGGCCTTCGGCATCACGCTGGTGTTCTTCATCGTGTTCTTCAACACCTACCAGGGCGTGCGCGAGGTCGACCGGGTGCTGATCGACAACGCGCGCATGCTCGGCGCCGGGGAGGGGCAGCTGGTGCGGCACGTGCTGCTGCCGAGCGCGCTCACCTGGATCTTCTCCAGCCTGCACATCAGCGTCGGCTTCGCCATCGTCGGCGCGGTGGTTGGCGAGTACCTCGGCTCCTCGGCCGGGGTGGGGTACCTGATTTCCCAGGCCGAGGGGACCTTCGACACCACCGGGGTGTTCACCGGCATGGTCGTGCTTTCGGTGGTGGTGCTCGTCGTCGATGCGGGAGTCGACCGCGTCGAGCGCCACCTGCTGCGGTGGAAGCCCCGCCGCGGCATCGAGTTGGGAGGACAACGATGAAGCGGGCGAGGGTGGGCGCGCTGCTGCTCGCGGCGGCGCTGGCGATGACCGCTTGTCAGCAGAAACCGGGGGAACGCGTCGAGGGGGGTGAACTGACCATCGGGGTCGGCGGCCAGCCGCTGCTGGTTTACCTGCCGACCACGCTCGCGCAGCAGCTCGGGTACTACGAGGAGGAGGGCCTCAAGGTCAAGCTGGAGGACCTGCAGGGCGGCTCGAAGGCGTTGCAGGCCATGCAGGGCGGCAGCGTGGACGTGGTCAGCGGTTACTACGACCACACCATCCAGATGCAGGCCAAGAAGAAGGAGGTGAAGTCGTTCGTCACCATGCTGAGGTACCCGTCGATCGTGCTGGCCGTCTCGCCGAAGGCAGGCAAGCCGATCGACTCGATCGACGACCTCGCCGGGGCGAACGTCGGCGTGACCGCGCCCGGCTCCTCCACCGACTTCTTCCTCAAGTACCTGCTGAGCAAGCACGGGCTCGACCCCGGCGCGGCGAACGTGCAGGGCATCGGCGGGGACGCGGGTGCGGTGGCCGCGATGGAGCAGGGCCGGGTGGACGCCGCGGTGATGATCGACCCGGCGGTTTCGGTGCTGCAGACCAGGGTCGGCGTGGACAAGGTGAAGATCCTCACCGACACGCGCACCGCGCAGGGCGTGCAGGAGGACTTCGGGGTGCCCGCCTATCCGGCCGCGGTGCTGTACTCCTCGGCCGAGTGGCTGGCCGGCAACGGTGACACCGCGCGGAAACTGGCCAACGCGATCGTCAAGACCCTGCGGTGGATCGAACAGCACTCACCGGACGAGATCGCCGCGCGCATGCCCGCCGAGTACGCCCAGGGCGACCGGGGCGTCTACGTGCAGGCGATCGGGCGGGCCAAGGAGTCCTTCTCGCGGGACGGCACCATGCCCGCGGACGGCGCGCAGGCGGTGCACCGGGTGCTCTCCCAGTTCGACACCGAGATCGCGAGCGCCCCGATGGACCTCTCCCGCACCTATTCGAACGAGTACCTGCCCCAGTGAAGCCGTGAAGGTGGCTTTCCCGGCACTCGACAACCTGCCGGGAAAGCCACCTTCACCGCGCTCAGAGCTTGACCGGGTACACCGGCTCCGGGATCTCCGGCTTGATCCGGTTCTCCACGAAGATGCCGTGCCAGATCATGAAGACCACCAGCGCCCAGATCCGGCGGCTGTGGTCCAGCGTGCCCGCCTTGTGCTCCTCGAGCATCCGCAGCACGGCCGCCTTGTCGAACAGGTCCTCGGTCTTCGAGTCCGAGACGATGCCACGCGCCCAGTCGTACATGTCGGTGCGCAGCCAGTGCCGGATCGGCACCGGGAAGCCCAGCTTGCGCCGGTTGAGCACGTGCGCGGGCACGATCCCGTCCAGCGCGCGGCGCAGCGCGTGCTTGGTGGTCTCGCGGGTGATCTTCTCCTCGAGCGGGATGCTCGCGGCCACCTTGAACACCTCGGCGTCGAGGAACGGCACCCGCAGCTCCAGCGAGTTCGCCATGGTCACCTTGTCCGCCTTGACCAGGATGTCGCCGCGCAGCCAGGTGAACAGGTCCACGTGCTGCATCCGCGCCACCGGGTCCCAGTCCCGCGAGATCCGGTACCACGGCTCGGTGACGTCCTGGTGCCCGACGCCGTCGGTGAAGTTGCGCAGCACGCCGCGCAGCTGGTCCTCGCGGAAGATGCGCGCGTTGCCGTAGTAGCGCTCCTCCAGCGACAGCGAGCCGCGGCGCAGCAGGTCCTTGCCGCGGGTGCCCTCCGGGATCTTGGTGGACACCTTGCCCAGCAGGCTCTTCACCGCTCCCGGCATCTTTTCGAAGCGCGCCAGCGAAAGCGGCTCGCGGTAGATGGTGTAGCCGCCGAACAGCTCGTCGGAGCCCTCGCCGGAGAGCACCGCCTTGACGTACTTGCGGGCCTCGCGCGCGATGAACCACAGCGGCACCAGCGCCGGGTCGGCCACCGGGTCGTCGAGGTACCAGACGATCAGCGGCAGCGCCTCCATCATCTCGTCGCTGGAGACGGTGCGGATGACGTGCTTGACCCCGATCGCCTCGGCCGACTCGGCCGCCACGTCCACCTCGGAGTAGCCCTCGCGCTCGAAGCCGGTGGTGAACGCGATCAGGTTCGGGTTGTGCCGCTTGGCCAGCGCCGCGGTGGCGGTGGAGTCGATGCCGCCGGAGAGGAACGCGCCGACGGTCACGTCCGGGTCGGCGATCATGTGCTTGGCCACCGAGTCCTGCATGACCTGCGAGATGCGCTCGTACAGCTCCTCGGAGCCCTTCGGCCCGGAGACCGGCTTCGCGGTGAACTCGGGGAAGAAGTAGCGCTCGGTCTTGACCTGGCCGCCGGGGGAGACGGTGAACGAGGTGCCCGACTCGATCCGGCGCACGCCGGCGTGCAGCGACTCGGGCTCCGGCACGTACTGCAGGGTCAGGTAGTGCTGCAGCGCGATCTGGTCGAGCTGCTGCTTGACGCCCAGGGTGTCCGACAGCTCCAGCAGGCTCTTCTTCTCGCTGGAGAAGGCGACGCCGCCGGGGCCCTCGGAGTAGAACAGCGGCTTGATGCCGAACGGGTCGCGGGCGCCGTAGACCAGCTTCTCCTGCGAGTCCCAGATCATGAAGGCGAACATGCCGCGCAGCTTCTTGACCGCGTCCGGGCCGAGGAAGTGGTATGCGGCCACGATGGCCTCGCCGTCACCCTCGGTGTTGAACTTCGCGCCGTGCTCCGTGGCGAGCGTCTCACGCAGTTCGAGGTAGTTGTAGATCTCGCCGTTGAAGTTCATCGTGTACCGGTTCGGCGACTCCGGCGGGCCCCAGGTCAGGGGCTGGTGGGAGTGCTCGAGGTCGATGAAGGCGAGCCGGTTGAACCCGTAGACCACCTCGGCGTCCGCCCAAGTGTCGGTCTCGTCGGGACCGCGATGCCGCTGACAGCGCAGGGCCGCGCCCACCGCGTCCCGTGCCTTCGCCGCGTCTTCTTCAGTGGCGCACACCAGTCCGAGCAGGCCGCACACGTGTCTTCACACACCTCTGGTCGTAGCCGTAAGTCGAGTGGCCAAGTATGGCCGACACGAACGATTACCCCTTGGTCGGGACCGCCCGGTTGCTCGGCTAGGCTCCGGGACGTCAAATGGATCGCGCTAGGAGGAATCCCGCAGTGGGCGTTGCAGAGCGCACCCCGGCCAAGAGGCGGTCGAAGGTCGGCAAGGTGACCGGGTTGGCCGCGCTCGTCGCCGCCACGGCGACCGGGTGCTCCGGGGATGAGGTCCTGCGCTTCGGCTGGCCGGAGGGGGTCACCCCGCAGGCCGAGAGCATGCGCAACCTGTGGACCTGGTCGGTGATCGCCGCACTGGTGGTCGGTGTCATCGTGTGGGCGCTGATCTTCTGGTCGGTCGCCTTCCACCGCAAGAAGAAGGCCGCGGACGGGGTGACGGAGGAGCTGCCGAGGCAGTTCCAGTACAACGTCCCGCTGGAGCTCTTCTGCGTGGTCGTGCCGGTGATCATGGTCTGCGTGCTGTTCTTCTTCACCGCGACCACCGAGTCGAAGGTGCTGGCCAAGACCGAGGACCCGGACGTCACCGTCGACGTGATCGCCTTCCAGTGGAACTGGGAGTTCCGCTACCCGAGCGAGTCGCGCGACGCCGAGGCCCAGACGATCAGCACGGTCGGCAGCTCGGCCGAGATCCCGATCCTGGTGCTGCCGACGGACCGCACGATCAGGTACAACCTGCTCTCCACCGACGTGATCCACTCGTTCTGGGTGCCGGAGTTCCACTTCAAGCGCGACGTGATGCCGCACCCGGACAAGAACAACCAGGACTCCTCGTTCGAGAACACCATCGATCGCGAAGGTGCCTTCGTCGGCCGCTGCGCCGAGCTGTGCGGTACCTACCACTCGGTGATGAACTTCGAGGTGCGGGCGCTCTCGCCGGACAAGTACGACCAGTTCATCCGGCTGCGCACCCAGGTCAACCCGGCTACCGGCAAGCCGAACACCACGGCCGAGGCGCTGTCCGCGCTGAACTGTGGTGAGCTGTGCGCGCCGCAGGCGACCACCACGCAGCCGTTCAACACCGACCGCACCGCCCGGACCGCGACCGGCTGATCGCGACCCCGCAGTCCGTAGTCCGCAGCTCAGAGTGAGGAAAGCCCCATGAAGGTCGAAGCCAGGATCTTCGACATCGTCACCCTCTTCGCCTTCCTGGTCGCCGTGGTCTACGGCGTGATGACCGGGAAGATGAGCCCGTACGGCGTCGAGCCGGTCGGCCTGGTGGCGCTGATCCTCACCGGTGGTCTCTCGTTGCTGGCGGGCAGCTACCTGCGCTTCGTCGCCCGCCGCATCGAGCCGCGGCCGGAGGACCGGGAGGACGCCGAGGTCAGCGACGGTGCCGGTGAGCTGGGCTTCTTCAGCCCCGGCAGCTACTGGCCGGTCGGCCTGGCCGCCTCCGCGGCGACCGCGGGCGTGGCGATGGCCTTCTTCGAGATCTGGCTGCTGGTCACCGCGATCGTGATGCTGCTGATCACCATCGGCGGCCTGGTGTTCGAGTACCACACCGGCCCCAACCACGACTGACGCGAGTCATCGGAGCGGCCCGCCACCCTGACCGGGGAGGCGGGCCGCTTTGTCGTGCGACCGCCGTCGACCGCAAAAGGGCCCGCCCCCGAGATCGGAGGCGGGCCCTGGAGCGTTCAGTTACTTCAGTGACGTGGAGAGCGCGACCCACCGGGTGAGCAGGTCGGCGGCGGCGCCGGAGTCGATCGCCTCGGCGGCCCTGGCCAGGCCCGAGCCGATGTCCTCGGTGAGCGAGCCGGTGAACCCGGTGTGCGCGGCCAGCGCGCCCGCCGCGTTGACCAGGACGGCATCCCGCACCGGCCCAGGCTTGCCGGAGACGAGCTCCCGCACCACCTCGGCGTTGAAGGCGGCGTCCCCGCCTCGCAGGTCCTCAGCGGTCGAGCGGGCGATCTCCCACGCGGCCGGGTCGATCGACTCCTCGCGGACCTGGCCGCGTGAGACCACCCACGCCGAAGTCGTGGTTGTGGTGGTGATCTCATCCAGCCCGTCGTCCCCGCGGACCAGCAGCACCGAGTTGCCGCGCCGGGCGAACACCTCGGCCAGCACCGCGGTCTTGTCCCGGTAGGCGCAGCCGATCAGCGCCGACGACGGCTGGGCCGGGTTGGTCAGCGGTCCGAGCAGGTTGAACGTGGTGGGCACGCCCAGCTGCTGGCGCGTCGGGCCGGCGTGCCGGAAACCCGGGTGGAAGATCGGCGCGAAGCAGAAGCCGATGCCCAGCTCGGCCACGCAGCGCTCCACCCCGGCGGGCGGCAGGTCGATGGCCACGCCGAGCGACTCCAGCACGTCGGCCGCGCCGGACTTCGACGAGGCCGCGCGGTTGCCGTGCTTGACCACCGGCGCGCCGGCCGCGGCGACCACCAGCGAGGTCATCGTGGAGATGTTCACCGAACCGGAGCGGTCACCGCCGGTGCCGACGATGTCCACCGCGGCCATGTCCACGTGCACCCGGCGGGCGTGCGCCAGCATCGCCTCGGCGAAGCCGGAGATCTCGGCCGGGGTCTCGCCCTTGGCCCGCAGCGCCACCGCGAACCCGGCGACCTGCGCGTCGGTGGCCGAACCGGACATCACCTGGTCCATCGCCCACGCGGTGTCCCGCGCGGAGAGGTCGGCGCCGTCGATGAGCTGGTTGAGCAGTACCGGCCAGCTGTGCTCGGGCACGGCGGGCTCAGCCGCGGACGGCCGGGACCGGCGTGGCGCGCAGGACCTCGGCGACGGTCTCGGCGGCGGTCAGCGGGTCGAGCGGGTGCACCAGCACGGCGTCCGCCTGCGACCAGGTGGCCAGCCAGCGGTCGTCCTTGCGCCGGACCGCGACCACGATCGGGGGGCAGTCGGCGATCTCGTTCTTGAGCTGCCTGGTCAGCCCGATGCCGCCGGTCGGCTGCGCCTCACCGTCGAGAATTGCGAGATCCGCCTCACCCGCGTCCATCGCCATCAGCACCTCGGCCACGGTGCCGGCCTCGAGGTAGTCGACCCGTCCGAGGTCGGTGGCTGGACGGCGGCCGACCGCGGAGATGATCGACTCGCGCACCTCGGCGCGGTGGCTGAAGACCAGGATCTTCTTCGCGGTCGACTCGGTCATGAAAACTGCCTCCGGCCTGGTTGTGGAGCGGGATGCGCCGATGCTATCTGCCCGGTGCCGCCGCGCCCAGCACCAGGGCGTCCGCGAGTGTGATCCAGTTCGCCCGCGACGCGCCGGAGACCCGGGGGACGGGCGACGGTAACGAGAGGACATAATGCGACTCGTGACAACGGCTCCCACCATCAGCCAGCGGGTGCACTCGCTGAACCGGCCCAACATGGTCAGCGTCGGCACCATCGTCTGGCTGTCCAGCGAGCTCATGTTCTTCGCTGGGCTGTTCGCGATGTTCTTCACGGTCAAGGCACAGAACTCGAGCGGCCACTGGCCGCCGATCCTGGAGTCGACCGGCGAACCGATCCACCTGAACCTCCCGTACGCGCTGCCCTTCACCATCATCCTGGTGGCGTCCTCGTTCACCTGCCAGCTCGGCGTGTTCGCGGCGGAGAAGGGTGACGTCTACGGGCTTCGCCGGTGGTACCTGATCACCCTGCTGATGGGGGCGATCTTCGTCGGCGGTCAGGGTTACGAGTACCTCCAGCTGATCAACGAGGGCGTGACCATCCCGTCCGGTGCGTTCGGCACGGTCTTCTACCTGACCACCGGCTTCCACGGTCTGCACGTGATCGGCGGGCTCATCGCGTTCGTGTACCTGCTCATCCGCACCCGGCTGAGCAAGTTCACCCCGGCCCAGGCCACCTCGGCGATCGTGGTGTCGTATTACTGGCACTTCGTCGACATCGTGTGGATCGGGCTGTTCGCGGTGATCTACATCGTTCCCTGAGACCAGCCGTCCCGGCCGAACTGACAGCAAGGGTTGCCGCAGAGATGACCACCAGCAAGAAACCCGCCTCGGCGACGAAGCCACGGCGGCGCCGCACGAAGTTCCAGCGGCGGGTAGCCGGCCTTCTGGCGCTTTTTGTCGCGCTGCTGAGCGCGGGCGGGCTCTACGCCCTGTTCGCCCCCGAGCCCCAGACCGCGCAGGCGCAGGTCGACCCCGCGCTGCTGCGCAAGGGTGAGGAGATCTACAACAACACCTGCAGCACCTGCCACGGCGCGAACCTCGAAGGCGTGCAGGACAAGGGCCCGAGCCTGGTCGGCATCGGCGAAGCCGCGGTGTACTTCCAGACCTCCTCCGGCCGCATGCCAGCCGTGCGCCAGGAGGCGCAGGCCGCGCGCAAGCCGCCGAAGCTCACCCCGGAGGAGATCGACGCACTGGGCGCCTACATCCAGGCGAACGGCGGCGGTCCGCAGCGGCCCGCCGAAAAGGGTGAGGAGCTGCGCGGCGAGAGCCCGGCTCGCGGTGGCGAGCTGTTCCGGCTGAACTGCGCGTCCTGTCACAACTTCACCGGTGCCGGAGGCGCGCTGTCGGAGGGCAAGTACGCCCCGCCGCTGGCCCCGGCCACCGAGGAGCAGCTGTACACCGCGATGCTCACCGGCCCGCAGAACATGCCGAAGTTCTCCGACCGGCAGCTCACGCCGGAAGAGAAGAAGGACATCATCGCGTACGTCAAGTCGGTGTCGGACGGCAACAACAACCCGGGCGGCAACGGCCTGAACGGGTTCGGGCCGGCCTCCGAGGGCGTCATCGCGTGGATCGTGGGGATCGCCGCGCTGGTCGGTGTGACCCTCTGGATTGGATCGAGGGCTTAGCGCATGAGTAGCGGCGAAGAGCCGAAGCCGCCGACCGAGGCGGAACTGGCGGACATGGACCGCGACCAGCTGGTGAAGCTGGGTACCAACCTGGACGGCGTCGAGCTGGTCCACTACGAGGACAAGTGGCCGGTCAAGGGCACCAAGGCGGAGAAGCGCGCCGAGCGCTCGGTGGCCATCTGGTTCCTGATCTCCGCGTTGTCCGGGCTCGGCTTCGTGGTGTCACTGATCTGGTGGCCGTGGCAGTACAAGTCGCCGACCGACGAGACCGGGCACTTCTGGTACTCGCTCTACACCCCGATGCTGGGGATCACCCTCGGCCTCGCGGTGCTCGCGCTGGCCGTCGGCGTACTGCTCTACACGAAGAAGTTCATCCCGGACGAGATCGCGGTGCAGGAGCGCGGTGACGGCGGGTCCAAGGAGGTCGACAAGGCGACGATCGTCGCCCAGCTGGCCGACGCGGGCAACCGCAGCACCATCGCGCGCCGCTCGGCGATCAAGCGCAGCGTCGGCCTCGGCGCCGGCGCGCTGGGCCTGGCCACCGTCGCGCTGCCGCTCGCGTCGTTCATCCGCGACCCGTGGAAGGACACCGAGAACCGCGACTCCCTGTGGCACACCGGCTGGCAGCCGAACTACCCGGGTGAGGTCGTCTACCTGCGACGGCACACCGCGCACCTCGGCCACGAGCCGGAGGAGCCCTCGCTGGTGCGCCCGGAGGACCTCGAAGCGGGCGCGATGGAGACGGTGTTCCCGTTCCGCGAGTCCGAGCGCGGCAACCACGAGCTGCTGGCCAAGGCGCTGAAGCGGTCCGACAACCCGGTCATGCTGATCCGCCTGCGCCCGGCCGACGCCGCGCGCGTGGTCAAGCGCGAGGGCCAGGAGGACTTCAACTTCGGCGACTTCTACGCCTACACGAAGATCTGCAGCCACGTGGGTTGCCCCACGTCGCTGTACGAGCAGCGGACCAACCGGATCCTCTGCCCGTGTCACCAGTCGCAGTTCGACGCACTGCACTACGCGAAGCCGGTTTTCGGGCCGGCGACTCGCGCACTCGCCCAGTTGCCCATTACCGTGAACGAAGAGGGCTACTTCGTCGCGAGAGGTGACTTCATCGAGGCAGTCGGTCCTGGGTTTTGGGAGCGCAAGTCATGAGTTCACTGACCACCCCCACGAAGGGGTCGAACCCGGCCGAAAAGGCCGCCGCGGCCGGGGCCACCTGGGCCGACGACCGGTACCACCTGGCCAAGGGCATGCGGCACCAGCTGAACAAGGTGTTCCCGACCCACTGGTCGTTCCTGCTCGGCGAGATCGCGCTGTACAGCTTCATCATCCTGATCATCTCCGGGGTGTACCTGACGCTGTTCTTCGATCCCTCCATGCAGGAGGTCATCTACGACGGCGCCTACCAGAACCTGCAGGGCGTCGAGATGTCCAAGGCGTTCGCGAGCACGCTGGACATCACCTTCGAGGTCCGCGGCGGGTTGTTCGTCCGCCAGCTGCACCACTGGGCCGCGCTGATCTTCGTCGCGGCGATGTTCGTGCACATGATGCGGATCTTCTTCACCGGTGCGTTCCGGCGCCCGCGTGAGGCGAACTGGGTGATCGGCGCGCTGCTGCTGGTCCTGGGCATGTTCGAGGGCTTCTTCGGTTACTCGCTGCCGGACGACCTGCTCTCCGGTACCGGTATCCGCGCCACCCTGTCCGGCATCGTGCTGTCGGTGCCGGTGATGGGCACCTGGATCCACTGGGCGCTCTTCGGCGGCGAGTTCCCCGGGACAGAGATCATCCCGCGGCTGTACACGCTGCACATCCTGCTCATCCCGGGCATCATGCTGGCGCTGGTCGGCGCGCACCTGGCGCTGGTCTGGTACCAGAAGCACACCCAGTTCCCCGGGCCGCGGCGCAAGGAGACCAACGTCGTCGGCGTGCGCATCATGCCGGTGTTCGCGCTCAAGGGCGGTGCGTTCTTCGCGCTGGTCACCGGGGTCATCGCGGCGATGTCGGGCATCTTCCAGATCAACGCGATCTGGAACATCGGCCCGTACAACCCGTCGCAGGTCTCCGCCGGTTCGCAGCCGGACTGGTACATGGCCTGGGCGGACGGCATGCTCCGGATCTGGCCCGCCTGGGAGCTCTACCTCGGGAACTACACGATCCCGCCGGTGTTCTTCGTCGGTGCGCTGGGCATGCCGATCCTGATCGGGTTGCTGCTGGCGTACCCGTGGATCGAACGGAAGCTCTCCGGCGACACCGCGCACCACAACCTGCTGCAACGGCCGAGGGACAACCCGGTCCGGACCAGCATCGGCATGATGGCGCTGACCTTCTTCATGGTGCTGATGATGTCCGGGTTCAACGACATCATCGCGTTCACGTTCGACATCTCGCTGAACGTGACCACCTGGGCGGGCCGGATCGGCATCCTGCTGGCGCCGCCGCTGGCGTACTACCTGACCTACCGGATCTGCATCGGCCTGCAGCGGGGTGACCGCGAGGTGCTGGAGCACGGGGTCGAGACGGGCATCATCAAGCGGCTGCCGCACGGTGAGTTCATCGAGATCCACCAGCCGCTCGGCCCGGTGGACGACCACGGTCACGCGGTGCCGCTGGAGTACCAGGGCGCGTCGGTGCCGAAGAAGATGAACAAGCTGGGCTCGGCCGGTCGCGCGGTGCCCGGTGGCTGGGTGATCGCGGACCCGGCGGAGGAGACCGCCGCACTGGACCGCGCCCGGTCGAACGGCCACGGTCCCGGTGATGTCGACAAGTCCGCGGTGGGCGAAGGCGCCACCAAGGAGAGCACCGAGATCACCAGCGGCCACTAGGTCCGGCTACGTCGAACGGGCCGCATCCCCTCGGGGGTGCGGCCCGTTTCGCTGTCCCGGACGCGCCGGATCAGTCGACACCGATGGAGAAGGCGGATTCGGTGTCCGCCCGCGAGTAGGAGCGGAAGGCGATGTGCGTGTCGGTGTTGTGCACGCCGGGGATCTTGCCGATCTTCGCCGGGATCAGGTCGGCCAGGTCCTCGTGCGCGCTGACCCGGACGATCGCCACCAGGTCCACCTCACCGGCACACGAGTAGACCTCCTTGACCCCGTCGATGTCCGCGATCGCCTGCGCGGTTTCGGGGATGCTGTCCGCTGCGGCGTGAATCAGCACGATCGCGGTGATCACCGGGATGCCTCCTGGCTTCTGTGGGAGTGGTCTCGCCGCGATCCTAATCGTCAGTTCGGGTGCTCCAGCGCCGCGGCCGTGCCGACCAGGTCCAGCCACGGCCGCCAGGACCCGGCCCCGCGCGCGGGCTCGGCCCACGGGCGGCTCGTGCGCACCAGCCGCACCCCGGGACGGCACAGCCACCGCAGCAGGATGCCGACTTCCTCCCGCGAAGCCCCGTGCAGCGGGCCCGGCCCCGGCAGCACGGTCTCCGCCGACGCCACCAGCATCTCGACCACCGGCATCGGCCGCACCCCCCGGCGCGCGACCCCGGCCGAGGCGAGGCGGCCGTACCGGATCACCGCGAACTCCCAGCCGCCTTCGCCGTCGGGGTTCGCGGCGACCAGTTCGGGAATGGTGGCCAGCGAGGCCAGCCGGTGCGCGCGGTCCACCGAGCGGACCAGCAGCGCCAGCTCGTCCCGCCGCCGCGCGGCCTGCTCGAAGTGCTGTGCCTCGGACAGCAGCTCCAGCTGACGCGCCGCCGAGCGCAGGGGCTCCGCGTCGCGCCCGGCGAACAGGTCCGCGACCGCGATCACGGCGGGCTCGTACTCGCCGGTGCTCTGCTGCCCGGCACACGGCGCCCCGCACCGCCCCAGCTCCGCCAGCACGCACGGCTTGCCGCTCGGCGCCACCGCCGAAATGCGCTGGGTGCAGGTGCGCAGACCGGCGGCCCCGGACAGCGTGTCGGCGGCCAGTTTCGCGTCAGCCTGGCTGCGGAACGGGCCGAGCGCGCCGTCCCTCGGCAGCCGGATCACCGACAGCCGGGGGAACGCCTCGTCGGTCAGCGTGATCCACCACGAGTTGTGCGGGTTCTTCGACCGCCGGTTGTAGGCGGGCCGGTGCGCGGCGATCAACCGCAGCTCCCGGATCTCCGCCTCCAGCGCGTGCGCGCATTCGATGCCCTCCACCCCGGTGGCCAGCGCGACCATCTCGCGGATGCGCCCACGGCTCTCCGAACCGGTGAAGTACTGCCGCACCCGGCGCCGCAGGTTCGACGCGGTGCCCACGTAGAGCACCTCGCCGCCGGGCCCGCGGAACAGGTAGACGCCGGGCGTGGTGGGCAGGTGCGCGGCCATGCCGCGTTTGCGCCGCTGCTGCGGGGTGACCTCCGGCAGGTAGTCGAGCAGCTCCTCGAGCGACTGCACGCCGACCGAGCCGACCCGTTCGAGCAGGCCGTGCAGCACGTCGACGGTGGCGCGGGCGTCCTGCAGCGCGCGGTGGTTCGGCACCGTGCCGGAGTTGAACAGCGCGGCCAGCGCGGAGAGCCGGTGGCTGGGCGTCTCCTGCCGGGAGATCACCCGGCGCGCCAGCCGGACCGTGCAGACCACCGCCGGTTTCGGCACCGGGTAGCCGTGGCCCTGGCAGGCCGCGCGCAGGAAGCCGACGTCGAAGGCGGCGTTGTGCGCGACCAGCACCGCGCCCGAGATGAACTCCAGGAAGGCCGGGAGCACGCGGTCGATGCGCGGCGCGTCGTAGACCATCGCCTGGGTGATCCCGGTGATCGAGACGACCTGCGGCGGGATCGGCATGCCGGGATCGACCAGCGTGGCGAACTCCCCGAGCACCTCACCGCCGCGCACCTTCACCGCGCCGATCTCGGTGATGCCGTCCGGCCCCGGCTTGGTCCCGGTGGTCTCCAGGTCGAACACCACGAAGGTGGTGTCCCGCAGCGGGGTGCCGAGTTCGTCGAAGGCGAGCTGGCCAGCCGGGGACGCGGTCATGGCTTCGCACCCTAAGCACCGGTACCGACAATCTTCGGTTGGTCACAACTCGCCACAGCGGCGTGGACACGTCCTGCCGTGCCATGGTGCCGGGTCTACCCTGGGCTGATGACCGCATCCGCGCACCCCGAACCGGAGCACGCCGGCAGCGTGCCACCGGCCCCCGAGGTGCGCGACCAGCTCGAACAGCCGGAGCACCCGGCCAGGCCGGTGAACTGGGTCGAGCTGCCCGATGCCATTCGCGAGCGGATCGCCGAGCTGGCCGCGGCCGCGCTGGGCAAGCTCCCGCTCGCCGACGTACCGCGCCAGCTGCGTCCGGTGGCGCGGTTCGCCCCGGCCAAGCGCGCCAAGCTGGGCGGCTCCGCGCTGCTCGGCACGCTCGGCGAGTCCAGCCGGTTCCGCACCGCGGTGCTGGAGTGGCTGCGTGAGCACCGCCCCGACGTGCTCGACCCCAACGCGCTCGACTCGGTCGCCGCGGCCACCGCGGCGGTGCTCCTGGGTGAGGCGAGCGCGGACTCCCGTGTCCGGCTGGTGGCGAAGAACGCCGAGGAGACCAGCCTGCGGGCCGAGCGCGATGCCGCGCTGGCCAGGATCCACCGGCTCGAAAGCGAGCTGGAGCGGGTCCAGGCGGAGCTGGCCGAGGCCAAGCGCGTGGTGGAGAGCGCGCGGGCCGATCGGGAGGCCGAGCTGGACCGGTTGCGCGGCCGTCTGCGCGAGCAGGGCGTGAAGCTGCGCCAGGCCAAGGACGCCGCCGAGGAAGCCAGGGCGGCCGCCGCCGAGGCGGGCGGGATCCGGGCGGAGGAGGTGGCCGCGCTGACCGCGCAGCTCGAACGCGAGCGTCAGCGCGCGGCCGCCGAGCGCGCCCGTGCCGACAACGCGGTCGCCGACGCCGATGTGGCCCGCCAGTCCGCCAGGGAAGCGCGTGAGGCCGACGAGGTCCGCCTGGCGCTGCTCATCGACACCATCGAGGGGGCCGCGAAGGGCCTGCGGCGGGAGCTTTCGCTCGGCCACGCCGGGCCGTTGCCCGCCGACGTGGTCCGCGGCGCCAGCACGCGCGCCGACGGCGGTGGCAAGGTCCAGGACCCGGCCGCGCTGGACCGGCTGCTCGCGCTGCCCGGGGTGCACCTGATCGTCGACGGTTACAACGTCTCCAAGACCGGCTACCCCGAGCTGGCGCTGGCCGACCAGCGCGACAGGCTGGCCCAGCAGCTCGGCGCGCTGTCCGCGCGGACGAGCGCCGAGATCACCGTGGTCTTCGACGGCGCGGGCGTGATCTCCGTGCCTGCCGCGGCCGCCCGTGGCGTGCGGGTGCTGTTCTCCGACAAGGGCGTGCTCGCCGACGACGTGATCCGCACGCTCGTCGCGGCCGAACCGGCGGGCCGTCCGCTGGTGGTGGCCACCTCCGATCGCGCGGTCGCCGACTCGGTCCGCGCCCGCGGCGCGCACCCGGTGCCCTCGGCCGTGCTGCTCACCCGCCTCGGCCGGGTCTGAGCCTCTCTCGCCGTAACCCCGCCTGACCTGCACTGTTGTCGTATGCACTCGGGGTATACGCGGGGTGTATACCTGCCGTGTATAGTCCTCCGCACACAGGCAGGCAACACCAAAGGGGAAGGAGGTCGCATGTCGGTATCGCGCACATTGCTCGCCCTGCTGGAAACGGGGCCGCGACACGGCTACGACCTGAAGCGGTCCTACGACGAGCAGTTCGCCCAGGGGCGCCCGCTCGCCTACGGGCAGGTGTACTCCACGCTGTCCCGGCTGCTGCGCAACGGGCTGGTCGTCGAGGCGGGCGTGGAGCAGGGGGACGGACCGGACCGCAAGCGCTACACCATCACCGACGCCGGGGTCACCGACGTCAAGTCGTGGCTGGCCACGCCGGAGAGCCCGGAGCCGTACCTGCAGAACACGCTCTACACGAAGGTGGTGCTCGCGCTGCTGTCCGGGCGCAGCGCCACCGACGTGCTGGACAGCCAGCGCGCCGCGCACCTGAAGGTGATGCGGGAGCTGACCAAGCGCAAGACCGGGGGAGACTTGGCCGACCAGCTGATCTGCGACCACGCGTTGTTCCACCTGGAAGCCGACCTCCGCTGGCTGGAGCTGACCGCGGCCAGGCTGGACGCGCTCGCCGAGGCGGTGCGCCGATGAACCAGCCACTGCTGCGGGCCCGCGACCTGCACAAGTCCTTCGGCCAGACCAGCGCGCTTCGCGGGGCGGACGTCTCGGTGCGTGCCGGTGAGGTGCTCGCCGTGATGGGGCCGTCCGGCTCCGGCAAGTCGACGCTGCTGCACTGCCTCGCCGGCATCGTCACCCCGGACTCGGGTGCGATCGAGTACCAGGGCCGGGACCTGATCGGGATGAGCGACAAGGAGCGCAGCGCGCTGCGCCGCACCGACTTCGGCTTCGTTTTCCAGTTCGGCCAGCTCGTGCCGGAGCTGACCTGCCTGGAGAACGTGGCGCTGCCGCTGCGGCTGACCGGGGCCAAGCGGACCGCGGCCGAGGCCAAGGCCCGCCAGTGGCTCGACCGGCTCGAGGTCGGCGAGCTGGGCGGACGCCGTCCCGGTGACGTCTCCGGCGGGCAGGGTCAGCGGGTCGCGGTGGCCAGGGCACTGGTCACCGGGCCGAAGGTGATCTTCGCCGACGAGCCGACCGGGGCGCTGGACTCGCTCAACGGCGAGATGGTGATGCGCATGCTCACCGAAGCCGCGCGCACCACGCAGGCGGCCGTGGTGCTGGTGACGCACGAACCGCGCGTCGCCGCGTACTCCGATCGTGAGGTCGTGGTGCGTGACGGGAAGGCGAGTGATCGGGAGCTGGTCTCGTGATCCGCGACCTGATGCTCGGGCTCCGGCTGGCCGTCGGGGGCGGCCGGATGTCCGGGCAGGCGCTGCTGCGGCTGGTGATGACCACCATCGGCGTGGCACTCGTGGTGGCGATCCTGCTGCCCGCCGCCTCGGTCGGGAACGTGGTCTCCGAGTACGACGCGCGGACGTCGGCGAACAAGGAGGTCACCGACCCGCGGCCGGGCGTGGATCCGCTCTACTCCTACGGCTGGTACACCGAGCTGGACGACGACTACCTCGCCACGCACGTGATCGCGGCGAGCGGGCCGAGTTCGCCGGTGCCGCCCGGTCTCGACCGGATCCCGGCGCCGGGGGAGTTGTTCGTCTCGCCCGCGGCGGCCGAACTGCTCGCCGGGCCGAAGGGCGATTCGCTGCGGGCGCGGGTGCCCGGCACGGTCGTCGGGGAGATCGGGAAGGCGGGCCTCTCCGACGCGGGTGACCTCAAGTTCTACCTCGGCGCCACGGTGGAACGGCTCAGCCAGACCGACGGCGTCGAGCAGGTCACCGGGTTCGGGGTGCCCGCCGACGGGTTCATGCTCGACGCGACCACCGCGTTGCTGCTGGCGCCGATCGTGGTGGCGCTGCTGCTGCCGCTGCTGATCTTTGTCACCACCGCGTCCCGGATGGGCGCCGCGCAACGCGAACGCCGCCTCGCCGCGCTGCGGCTGCTCGGCGTGGACGCGCGGCAGGTGCGCCGGATCGCCGCGGCCGAGTCGCTGCTCGGCGCGATCGCCGGGCTCGTGGTCGGCACCGCGTTGTTCGCCGCGCTGCGCCCGCTGATCGGGCAGCTCGACCTGTTCGGGATGAAGCTGTTCCCGGAGGACTTCGTGCCGTCGTGGCCGCTGGCGGTGGCGATCGCGCTGCTGGTGCCCGGCCTCGCCGTCGGCGCGGCGATCTTCGGCCTGCGCCGGACCATCGTCGAGCCGCTGGGCGTGGTGCGGCAGAGCAAGCCGATCAAGCGCCGGATGTGGTGGCGCTGGACGATCACCGGACTGGGTGCGCTGCTGATGGTGCTCACCCTGTTCGCCGAGGAGCGGGACAACAGCGACGCGGTGGGCATGGCGTTGAGCGTGGGCAGCGGGCTGCTGCTGATCGGCGTGGCCGCCCTGCTGCCGTGGGCGGTGGAGAAGGTGGTGCGCGGGCTGCGCGGTGGTACGCCGTCGCTGCAGTTCGCGGTGCGGCGGCTGCAGATGGACGGGGGGACGGCGAGCCGGGTGGTGTCCGGGCTCGTGGTCGTGCTGGCCGGCACCATCCTGGTCCAGACCCTGCTGGTCTCGCTCACCGCCGGGGACAACGAGAACTACGGCTGGCAGCCACCGCAGGCGCAGGCCGCCGAGATCTGGACGGACGGCGCGCACGCGGACGAGGTGCGGCAGCGGCTGGCCGGGGTGCCGGGACTGACCGGGGTGCACGAGGTCACTCAGACGAGCCTGCGGCAGCCGGGTTCGGAGAGGCACGGGACCAGCGTGGAGATCGGGAACTGCGCCGCGCTGCGGACCATGGCGAACCTGCCATCGTGCGAGGACGGCGACGTGTTCGCCGTCGGTGTTCCGGAGAGCTCGTCGCAGCCGTCGCGCGCGGTGCCGACCGGGGAGCTGCAGTTCGTCGAGTACCAGAACGGCGATCCGCAACCGGGTCCGATGTGGACGGTTCCGGCGCAGATCCGGACGGTGCCCGGCGATCAGGCCGTCCGGACGGCCTCGGGCAACCTGCTGATCACCCCGGGCGCGCTCGGTTCGGTGGTGCCGCCGGGCGGCTCGATCACCTTCTCCGTGTCGGGGCCGGGTGACACCAACGCGGTGATCGACCGGGCCGCGGCCGCGCTCAGCCCGCTGGCCTGGGACGTCAACGTGCGGGCGGTGCAGCAGCCGTCCACCATGAGCGCCCAGCTCGACCAGCGCACTGGCACCTTCCGCGCCGCGTTGATGGCGGCGTCGGCGTTCGTGCTCTCGGTGGCGGCGCTGAGCCTGCTGATGCTGTCCATCGAGCAGATCGTCGAGCGGCGGCGGCCGCTGGCGGCGCTGTCGGCCTCGGGCGTGCCGCTGTCCGTGCTGGCCCGTGGTTCGCTGTGGCAGAACGCGATCCCGGTGCTGGTCGGGGTGGGACTGGCGATCGTGGCCGGGCTCGGGCTGACCGTGCCGACGCTGCGGTACGTCGGCCTGCCGTTCACGCTCGACGTGGGGCTGCTCGCCACTATGGCGGGCGCGGCGGTGCTGGCCGTGCTGGTCACCACGGCGCTGACCTGGCCGCTGCTGCGGCAGGTGACCAGGCTGGACGGCCTGCGCGCGGAGTAGGGGAGCGGTTCGGCATCGGGAAATCCCCCGATGCCGAACCGAAACCGTTCCGAGGAGTGACCCGAGTGGCCCTCACCCGTTGATGACGGTAGGACAACAAGCGTTTGTCCGGTGCTGTTGAACAGGTGGAGGTCGTTGGATGCGGGCCAGAACCGGCCTGGCGCTACCGCTGGTGTTCGCGGGCGCGCTGCTCGTGGCTCCGACGGCGGTTGCCCAGAACGACGTGCCCGCGGATCCCGGTGATCTGCGCGTGGAGGCCGGGGTGGCGCCGGGCACCGGGCCGGGGGATCCGCGGCCGGGTGAGGCGTTCGCCGATCCCAAGGTCGCCGATCTCCAGCGCACCGCCGGTGACGTGCAACGGGAACTCGGCGAGCTGGCCGGGCGGATCGAGACCGCCGAAGCCGAACTCGGCACCGCCACGGCGCAACTGCAGCACGCCACCGCCGAGCGGTTGGAGGCCGAGGCGCAGTTGAACGCCGTGCGCGGGGAGGCCGACGAGTTCACCAGGTCGGTGTTCACCTCGCTGGGGCGGCCCGACAACGTCCGGTTGTTGTTCAGCGCCACCAACGCCAGCGATCTGCTCAACGGCAAGTCCATGGTGGACCACCTGCGTGAGGACTAGGACGCCCGGCTCAACAGCGCGCTGGACCGCCAGCGCAGGGCGGTCGACGCGGAGGGCGCCGCGGCCGGTGCGGAGAAGACGGCCGCCGAGCGCAAGGCCGAATTGGACAGTCGCAACGGGGACGCCACCAACCGCGCGGACGCGATCAGCTCGGAGCTGCGCGGCCCGATCGAGGACGCCAACGCCGCGGTCGTCGAGCAGCAGCGGGCGCAGCGGGACCGGAACTCGCAGACCGCGTCGAACTGGAAGGCCTACACCGATCGGCTGGCGGCCGCCGGGATCAAGCCGCCGTCGGCCGCGGCGCTGGCCGATCCGGCGAAGCTGCCTGCCGGGCTGCGGCCGCTGGCCGGTTCCGGCGGGCCGCAGGCGGGTGTTGCGGAGTCCAGTGTGGACGGTCAGCGGATTCTGGTGCTGCCGGAGGAGACCATCGACGCGGTGACCGCGGGCATCGGTGCGCTCGGCAAGCCGTACGTGCCGAAGGACGGCGGTGAGGGGCCGGTGGCGTACTCGTGCGACGGCCTGGTGCGCTCGGTGTTCTCCGGTGCCGGGTTGCCGCTGTCGGGTTCGGCGGGGGAGCAGCTGGCGGCGGGGAAGCCGGTGCCGCTCGCTGACGCCCAGCCGGGCGACCTGGTGTTCATCGGGCCCGCGAAGTACGGGGTGCAGTCGGTCGGGGTGGTGCTGGACAGCCGCACCATGCTCGCCGCGGACGCCAGGCTGGCCGGGGTGGTGGTCGCCGACATGCCCGCCGGGGACAGCGTGCTGGGCGTGGTCCGGCCCGCGCTGGGGACGCGTGAGCCCGCTCCGGTGCCGCAGCGCGCTTCGGGGGAACTGACCTGGCGGTGTGGCGGCGTCGAGCTGCCGCCCGCCGCGCCGGGTACCGACCAGGCCGCCGGGGCCTGGGGCGGATTCCCGAACGGCCTGATCCCGGCTGGCGCGCTGTGCCCCATCGGCATCGGCTCGCACGTGCTCCGTTGTGACGCCGCGCAGACCTTCGCCGCGCTCTCGGAGGCCTTCGCGGGCACGTTCCGGCGGCCGTTGTGCGTCACGGACTCGTACCGCACCTTCGCCGGTCAGGTGGACCTGTACCGCCGGAAACCCTCACTGGCCGCCGTTCCCGGCACCAGCAACCACGGCTGGGGGCTCGCGGTGGACATGTGCGGTGGCGTGCAGTCGTTCGGCACGCCGGAGTACGGCTGGCTGGCCGCGAACGCGCGCTCGTACGGCTGGGTCAACCCCGGCTGGGCCCAGCCGGGGCGGGGCCGGGAAGAACCGTGGCACTGGGAGTTCGTCGGCCGGTAGCCGTCGTCAGTCGCGGATGGAGCTGTCCCACCGCCACGACTCCAGCCGAGGGCGGCCCGCCAACTCACCGCGGCCGGTGGCCCACAACAGGGTCGCCCAGCGCGGGGTGCCGGTCGGGGCGTCCGGGAACAGGCGACGCAGGGTGCGGTCGCAGAGGTCCTCGGGCGGGGTCCACGGCAGGCCGAGGCCCGCGGCCAGGTCGTGCGTGTGCACCAGCACCTCCACCACGCCCATCGCCGCCGCGCCCGCGGCGTCGGCGGTGCCGAGGGAGTGGAAGCAGCGCGCGGTCGGCGGGGCCGTGCGCACCATCGCGGCCAGCAGCGCGCCGCACGTCTCGAGTACCTGCAGCAGGCCGTCCGGTCCGGCCGAGCGATCGGCGAAGACCACACCGTCCGGCGCTTCCGGACGACGGCGGATCATTTCGTACGGCACGTAGCGGTCCACCGGGGGACGGCGCAGGCCGAGCTGGGCGGCATAGGCGAACAGGTCGTCGGCCAGGTGCTCGGCGGTTTCCCAGCAGGTCCACGTCAGGGTCCCGGCGGGGTTTTCCCACTTCTCCGGCGCGGCCTCGCCGAGCGTCGCCAAAGCAAGTCCGACAGCCGTTTCCACATCTTCCGCACCAGCCACAAAGGCAGCGTAGTGAGCCATCTCATCCCAGCGATTTCCGGCCGGGCTGTGAGCGGGTGAGCGATCGCCACGCGGTAGGCAGGGCTCGGCGGATGGAGCCGGTGATCAGCGTCACGCCGGTTCGCCTCGACGAGCGGTCGATCCCATCGGGTGAGCGGTTCTCTCATCGCAGAGTAGTGAACTGTTGCGCTGGTCACACCGATCGTGTCCCTGCTGGTCCATCTGGTGATTCCTATCGCTACTGAGAGTTTTTGCCGTGACGATGGTGGACGCGCAGGCCCCTATTTCGTAACCTGGCCGAGATCTCGTGGCCGGTAGCCGTCGCACAAGGGATGGCGACACGAGATTGCCGCCGTAGCAGCTTTGTCGGGGAGCTGAACCGGAAATACTGCGTGCTCTGCTGCCCTGCCTGGTGCGGTGGCTGACGGGTGCGTGGTTGCCAGACACCGGCCGGAACGGGTGCTGTGTCCGCCCACCGGCCAGTGACGAGGGCCCCCGACCTCGTCGCGCAGGTGTCCCGGTGAGGCGGCCGAACGCAAAGGAGACACGCGCGACGTGCAGTCGCATCCGGTAAAGCGCGTGGTTTCAGGCGCTCTGGCAGCCACCGCCGTGATCGCGGCCGTGACGCTGGCCCAGGCTCCCGCCACCGCCACCCCCATCCTCGCCCCCCAGCAACCCCCGAGCAGCGAGTCCGAGGCGCTCAAGAAGTACCGCGAACTCGCCGAGCAGGCCGAGAAGCTCAACGAGGACCACCTCAACGCCATCGAGGACGAGAAGGCCAAGCAGGGCGAACTCGACAAGGCGAACCAGGACCTCGAAGCGGCCAAGCAGACCGAGAGCACGGCCAGCGCCGACATCGAGCGCTACCGGGTCGACGTGGACAAGTTCGCCGGCGCGTCGTTCACCAGCGGCGCCCAGCTGAACAAGATGTCCGCGCTGCTGACCGGCAACTCGGCCCAGGACTTCCTGGACCGCTCGTCCGCGCTGGACGTGCTGGCCACCGACCAGAACAACGTGCTGCAGGGTTACGCCGGCTCGCTCAAGCAGGCCGCCGACGCCCGGCAGCTGGCCACCGACGCGCAGGGCCGGGCCCAGGCCGCCAAGGACGAGGCCTCCCGGCTCAAGTCGGACATCGAGCAGCGCAAGAAGTCGCTCGAGGACCAGAAGGACAAGCTCGAGGACGCCTACGGCAACCTCAGCGACGGTGACAAGGCCGCGCAGAAGGACACCGGCGAAGACGTCGGCCCGATCAAGGCCCCCGGTGCCGCCGCCCAGACCGCGGTCGACGCGGCCATGGGCAAGCGCGGCAAGCCCTACTCCTGGGGTGCCACCGGCCCGAACTCCTTCGACTGCTCCGGCCTGACCGGCTGGGCCTACAAGCAGGCCGGGATCAGCCTCCCGCGCACCTCGAAGGCCCAGTCGACCTTCGGCAAGTCGATCCCGCGGGATCAGCTCCAGCCGGGTGACCTGGTGTTCTACAACTCGCCGGTCTCGCACGTCGGCATCTACATCGGCGGCGGCAACATGGTGCACGCCCCGACCACGGGTGACGTGGTCAAGGTTTCGCCGCTGCAGAAGAACTACGTGGGTGCCCGCCGCGTCGCCTGACGCGCACCGGACAGCCACACCGAAGGCCGCCTTCCTCCCGGGGAAGGCGGCCTTCGTGCTTCCCGCTAGCCTCGCCTGGTGCGCCGAACGCTCTTGCTCACCAACGACTTCCCGCCCCGCCACGGCGGCATCCAGGCCTACCTGCACTCGCTGGCGAAGCTGGTGCCCGCGGATGATCTGGTGGTCTACGCACCGGCGTGGCGCGGTGACGCGGAGTTCGACGCGGCCGCCCCGTTCGAGGTGGTGCGGCACCCGACGTCGCTGATGCTGCCGACCCCCGGGGTGCTGCGCCGGGCGAAGCAGATCATGCGGGCGCGCGAGTGCGAGGCGGTCTGGTTCGGCGCGGCGGCGCCGCTCGCGCTGCTCGGCCACCCGCTGCGCGCGGCCGGGGCGCAGCGCGTGCTGGCCAGCACACACGGGCACGAGGTCGGCTGGTCGATGCTGCCCGCCGCGCGGCAGGCGCTGCGGCGGATCGGGGACACCGCCGACGTGGTCACCTTCGTCAGCGAGTACACCCGCAACCGGTTCGCCGCCGCGTTCGGGCCGATGGCCGGGCTGGAGCACCTGCCGTCCGGTGTGGACCCCGAGCTGTTCCGCCCGGATCCGGTCGCCCGCGAGTCGATCCGCAAGCGCTACGGGCTCGGTGACCGGCCGACCGTGGTGTGCGTGTCGAGGCTGGTGCCCCGCAAGGGACAGGACATGCTCGTGCTCGCCATGCTGGAGCTGCGCAAGCGCGTGCCGGACGTGGCCCTGCTGCTGGTCGGCGGCGGCCCGTACCGCGCGAAGCTGGCCGGGCTGGTGGACTCGCTCGACCTCGGCGACGACGTGGTGCTCACCGGTTCGGTGCCGTGGGAGGAACTGCCCGCGCACTACACCGCCGGTGACGTGTTCGCCATGCCCGCGCGAACCCGCGGCAAGGGCCTCGACGTGGAGGGCCTCGGCATCGTCTACCTGGAGGCGTCGGCGACCGGCTTGCCCGTGGTCGCCGGGCGCTCGGGTGGCGCGCCGGAAACCGTGCTCGACGAGGTGACCGGGCACGTGGTCGACGGCCGTGACCTGATGCAGCTGGTGGAAACGCTCGCCGCGCTGCTGAACGACCCGGCCCGCGCCCGCCGCATGGGTGAGGCCGGCCGGGAGTGGGTCAGCCGCAGCTGGCGCTGGGACGTGCTGGCGAAGCGGCTGGAGACCATGCTCGCCGGTGACCCGATCGCCGCTATCCGCTGACCGCGAGTTCGAGCGCGGCCAGGCGGCGTGGCGAGGCGATGACCTCGTAACCGGCGATGCGGTCACCGTCGAAGGTGAAGGTGAGCACGAGCGCCAGCCGTCCGGCCGGGGCCACCACCACCCCGATCTCGCCGTTCACCAGAGCCACTTCGGCCAGGTGCGCGCGTCGCCCGAACACCAGCACGCCTTCGGCGACGGCCTTGGCGCCGCGCACCTCGGCCGGCACGCCCGGCGGGAGGGCGCCGGGGTCGGCGCGGCGGATGGCGTCGGGTGCGAGCACGGTGAGCAGCGCGTCGAGATCGCCGTCGCGCGAGGCGCTCAGGAAGGCCTCGACGATCTTCCGCCGCGCGGCCAGTTCACCGGCGGGTGCCGCCGGGTTCCCGCGCAGCCGTTGCCTGGCCCGGCTGGCGAGCTTCTTCGCCGTCACCGGGCTCCGGTCCACGATCGGCGCGATCCGGTCGAACGGCACGGCGAACAGATCGTGCAGCACAAAGGCGATCCGCTCGGCCGGGGTGAGCGTGTCGAGCACGACGAGCAGCGCGCGGCCGACCGAATCGGCCAGCACCGCCTCGGTTTCCGGGTCCTCGCGCGCCCAGCCGGGCTCCGGCAGGTCGTCGAGCGGTTCCTCGCGGCGGGCCTTGCGCGCCCGCAGCATGTCCAGGCAGATGCGGGAAACCACGGTGTGCAGCCAACCCCCGAGGTTGTCGATCGCACCCTCGAGGCGGTTCAGCCGCAGCCAGGCCTCCTGCACCGCGTCCTCGGCCTCGGCGACGGAACCCAGCATCCGGTAGGCGACCGCGCGCAGGTGCGCGCGATGCGCTTCGAAGTCGTCCACTTCGTTCTGACGATCCGGCGGCGGCGAAGGTGACACGGTCAGGTCCGCTCGATCAGCGCCGGGTGCTTCGGGTCGTCCATGCGGACCACCACGTCGGCGAACTCGCCGGGGGCGACCTCGGTGTCGTAACGCTCGAAGGCGGGCAGCGCCCAGTGCTCTTCGGGTGGCAGGCGGCGGGTCAGCGCGCCGGGGGAGAGCAGGAGGTGCGCGGTGAAGTCGAACGGCAGGCCGTGCCCGAGCAGCAGTTCGCCGTCCACCAGCACCACGGCGCCGGGCAGCAGCGGGACGCGGTCGAGCCTGGTGGCGCGGTCGCGTTCGGCGTCCCAGAGCGCGGGCAGCGCGAGGCCGGTGCCGCCGGGACCGGCCGGGTCGAGCACCTCACGACGCAGGGCGCCGACGTCGAGCCAGTCGTCGTAGCGGGCGTCGGGATCGCGCTTGCCGCGTTCGAAGCGCAACGACGCCGCCCGCAGGAAGTCCTTTGTGGACACGCGAAGCGCCTGTTTGCCATGCGGGCGAAGCAGTTCGGCCACGGCGTCGGCGAGCACGCCGGGTGCTTCACCGGCGCCGTCGAAGGCGACCCTGGTGATCGGGCCGTCCACGATCCGCTCGGTGATCTCGCGGGCGAGCACGTCGGGGGAGATCGGGCGGTACCGGCGCTCAGGCAATGGAGGCACCTCGCAGCACCACGTCCACGATCTCGCGCACGAACCCCGGCCGCGGTGCTTCCTGCCGGATCAGCGCGCGCATCCAGAGCGCGCCGCCGAGCAGGTCCATCAGCAGCGCGGGATCGGTGTCCTCACCCAGTTCTCCGCGTTCGCGGGCGCGGTCGAAGATGGGCAGCTCCTGGCTGAGCCGGTCGCCGAAGAAGGCGCCAAGCACGTCGGCCAGCTCCGGCCGGTGCAGGGCCGCGCTCAGCGCCGCCGCCGCGATCGCCCCGGTCTTCGCGCCGGTGAGCAGGCGGTTCACCTGGCGCAGCAACGATTCCAGGTCACCACGAAGCGATCCGGTGTCCGGAATGGACAGTTCGAAGACGCGGGCGTCGAGCAGGGCCGCGCCGAGCAGCGCGTCCTTCGACGGCCACCAGCGGTACAGCGTGGTCTTGTTCACCCCCGAGCGCGCAGCGACGCCCTCCACGGTCAGCCCGTCGTAACCGAGTTCCGTGAGCAGTTCCAGCGTCGCGGCGAAGATCTCCTGCGCCCGCCGCGGCCCGCGCCCTTCCGGCATCGCCGTCCTCCCGCCTGTTGTGGTTAACATAGCAACGCAACGGTGCGTTGCGTTTACTGGGAGGGCGGGGAAATGGCACACGAGGTGGCACGGGTACCGAAGGCGGCGACGCTGGGCTTGTTCGGCGCGTGGCTGGTGCACGACCTGGAGGAACTGGCCACCATGCCGATCTGGGCCGGGGTCTCGCGCGAGCACGCCGCGGTGGCGATCGGCCTGATGGGCGGGGTGGTCGCGGCGGCGTCGGTGGCCGGCGCGGTCACCGGTGGCCGGAGCCGGTTCTATCAGAGCGCGCTGACCGGATTCGGCGCGCACGGCTGGGTGCACCTGGCCGCGTCGGCGGCCACGCGCGGTTACGCGCCGGGGGTGGCGACTTCGCCACTGGTGGTGATCCCGTTCGCGGCATGGGCGCGCAAGCGTTTGCGGGCGGCCGGGATCGAGCCGGAAACCTCGTGGGCCGGGCTGGCGCTGCTGCCCGTGCTGCTCGGCGCGGTGCACGGTACGGCCGTATTGGTGACTCGGGGCACCAAAGCGCGGCGCGCGTCGTTGACCCGGTGACAACACTGACAACACTGTTATCGAACCAAAGGGGCGACGATGGCGGCAGTCGTGGAACCGGTCCGGCTCGACAACGCGTTCATGCAGGATCCGCACGCGATGGCGGAGATCTTCCGCCGTGAAGGCCCGGCACGGCAGGTGGTGATGCCCCGCGGCCTGCGCGGCTGGGTGATCACCGGGTACCACGAGGCCAGGGCGCTGCTCGCCGACCAGCGGCTGAGCAAGGACTCGGCGCGCATCTCCGAGCTGTTCCAGACCCAGATCGAAGACAAGGGGGACCGGGCGGACACCGAGCACGTTGGCGCCCGTCCGTTCGCCTCGGCGCTGACCGCGCACATGCTCAACTCCGACCCGCCCGAGCACACCCGCCTGCGCAAGCTGGTGAACAAGGCGTTCACGCCGAAGTCGGTGGACCGGCTCCGGCCGCGGATCGAGCAGATCACCGAGGAGCTGCTCGACCGGATGGAGGCCCAGGGAGGCGAGCCGGATCTGCTCGAAGCCTTCGCCTTCCCGCTGCCGATCACGGTGATCTGCGAGTTGCTGGGCGTGCCGGAGGCCGAGCGCGCCGAGTTCCGCGACTGGTCGAACACGCTGGTCTCGGCCGATCCGGCGGCGCCGATCGAGAAGGCGGCCGGTGAGCTGGTGGTCTACCTGCGCGACCTGATCGAGCGCAAGCGGGCAGAGCCGGGCCCCGACCTGCTCTCGGACCTGGTGCAGGTCTCCGAGGACGGCGACCGCCTCGGCGAGCACGAGCTGGTGCCGATGGTCTTCCTGCTGCTGATCGCCGGGCACGAGACCACGGTGAACCTGATCGGCAACGGCGTGCTCGCGCTGCTGCGCAATCCGGACCAGCTGGCCGCGCTGCGGGCCGATCCGTCGCTGCTGCCGGGCGCGGTCGAGGAGTTCCTGCGCCTGGACGGGCCGGTGAACCTGGCCACGCTGCGATTCACCACCGAACCGGTGCGGGTGGGCGACGTGGAGATCGGCGAGGGCGAGTTCGTGCTGATCTCGCTGCTCGCGGCCAACCGGGACGGCGAGCGGTTCGAAGAGCCCGCGAAGCTCGACCTCAAGCGGCCCACCGGCGGGCACCTGGCCTTCGGGCACGGCATCCACTACTGCGTCGGCGCGCCACTGGCCAGGCTGGAGGCGGAGATCGCGATCGGCAGGCTGCTCGAGCGTTTCGACGGGCTGGCGCTGGCCGGGGAGCCATCGGAATTGCGGTGGCGAGCAAGCACCCTGATGCACGGCCTGGAGGTGCTTCCCGTCCGTCTGAGCTGACGGCGGGCGCCCCGTAGGGTGCCAGCCATGACGAGCCAGGAGGAACTGCTCGCGCTCGACGCGCGTCACGTGTGGCACCCGTACGGCCCGATGCCGGGCACCGTGCCCCCGCTGCTGGTCCGCGAGGCGGCGGGGGTGCGCCTGCGCCTGGCCGACGGCCGCGAGCTGGTGGACGGCATGTCCTCCTGGTGGGCGGCCGTGCACGGGTACCGGCACCCGGTGCTCGACGCCGCGCTGGCCGAGCAGGCCGGGCGGATGAGCCACGTGATGTTCGGCGGCCTCACCCACGAACCGGCGATCGCGCTCTCGCGCACCCTGGTGGAGATCACCCCGGACGGGCTGGAGCACGTGTTCCTGTGCGACTCCGGGTCGGTTTCGATCGAGGTCGCGGTCAAGATGTGCATGCAGTACTGGCAGTCGACCGGGCAACCGGCGAAACGCCGCCTGCTCACCTGGCGCGGCGGCTACCACGGCGACACCTTCCAGCCGATGAGCGTGTGCGATCCCGACGGCGGCATGCACTCGCTGTGGAAGGGCACGCTCGCCGAGCAGGTCTTCGTGCCGGAACCGCCTGCCGGGTTCGACGCCCCGCTCGACCAGTCCTATGTGGACATGCTGGCGGACGCGATCGCGGCGCACGCCCACGAACTGGCCGCGGTGATCGTGGAACCGGTGGTGCAGGGCGCCGGGGGAATGCGTTTCCACAATCCCGGCTACGTGCGCGCCCTGCGGGAAATCACCGCGGAAAACGGCGTGCTGCTCATCCTCGACGAAATCGCCACCGGATTCGGCCGGTCCGGTTCGCTGTTCGCCGCCGGGCACGCCGGGATCACGCCCGATGTGCTGTGCGTCGGAAAGGCGCTGACCGGCGGTTATCTGAGCATGGCCGCGGCATTGTGCACACCGGAGGTCGCCGACGGTATTTCGCGGGGCGAACTGCCGGTGCTCGCGCACGGGCCCACTTTTATGGCCAACCCGCTCGCCAGCGCGGTGGCGAACGCCTCGCTGGGCCTGCTGCTCGGACAGGACTGGCTCGCCGAGGTCCGGCGCATCGAGGCGGGACTCCACAGTGGACTTTCGGCGGCCGCGGATCTGCCGTCGGTGCGCGATGTCCGCGTGCTCGGCGCGATCGGCGTGGTGCAGCTGGACCATCCGGTGGACATGGCCACCGCGACCAGGGTGGTGACCGAGCACGGGGTGTGGGTCCGCCCGTTCCGCGACCTGATCTACACGATGCCGCCGTACGTCAGCACCGACGACGATGTCGCCTCGATCTCACGTGCCATCGTGGCGGCCGCGGCGGTGGCCTGAGTGAAGTTCACCCGATCCTGTGACAACACCGGTTAACTGAATGTTGCTCGGGTTAAATCCGTACGCAGCGCGACAATTTCCTCAGGTTGTTGTCTGGATCGGGTGAGACCCAGCCCACGTGGTTGGGGGAGATAGCGGTTCGTGAGCCCGGAATCGTGACGAAGCGACCGTGGGCAGAACATGAGGATGTCTTCACAAAGCGGACTTTTCGCGCCTTTCCGTGTTCCCTGGTGATCATGAGCTTCGCCACCCTATTGCGGCGTGACGTGCCCGCTTCGCTTGTTGTGTTCCTCGTTGCCGTGCCCCTGTCGCTCGGCATCGCACTGGCCTCCGGTGCCCCGATCGTGGCGGGCTTGATCGCCGCCGTGGTCGGCGGGATCGTCGCCGGTCTGTTCGGTGGTTCCGCCATGCAGGTCAGCGGCCCGGCCGCCGGGCTGACCGTGGTGGTCGCCGAAACCATCGCCCGCTTCGGCTGGGCGGCCACCTGCGCCATGGTGGTCGCCGCCGGCGCGCTGCAGATCGTGCTCGGGCTGAGCCGGATCGCGCGCGCCGCGCTGGCCATCTCGCCCGCCATCGTGCACGGCATGCTCGGCGGCATCGGGCTGACCATCGTGCTCGGCCAGCTCCACGTGGTGCTGGGCGGTTCCGCGCAGAGTTCCGCGCTGGACAACCTGCTCGCCCTGCCCGGCCAGCTGGTCGGCAGCCACGACACGGCCGCCTTCATCGGCGTGCTGACCATCGGCATCCTGCTGCTGTGGCCGCGCCTGCCCCACGCCGTGCGCAAGGTGCCCGGCCCGCTGGCCGCGATCGCCTTCACCACCGTGCTGGCGCTGGTGGCGGGCATGCAGCTGGACCGCATCGAACTGCCCGGCAACCTGCTGGAGATCTCCTTCGCCCCGCGGCTGCCCGAAGGCGGCTGGTTCGACATCGGCGTCGCCGTGCTCACCATCGCGCTGATCGCCAGCGTGGAGAGCCTGCTCTCGGCCATCGCGGTGGACAAGCTGCACACCGGCCCGCGCGCCAACCTCAACCGCGAACTCGTCGGCCAGGGCATGGCGAACATGACCTCCGGCGCGCTCGGCGGCCTGCCGGTCACCGGGGTGATCGTGCGCAGCTCCACCAACGTGGCCGCCGGTGCCCGCACCCGCGCTTCCGCGGTGCTGCACGGGATCTGGGTGCTGCTGTTCAGCGTGCTGCTGGCCGGGCTGCTGGAGAGCATTCCGCTGGCCGCGCTCGGCGGCCTGCTGGTGCACGTCGGCGCGAAGCTGCTCGACGTCGGCAACATCCGCCAGGTGCACCGCCACGGCGATCTGCCGATCTACCTGGTCACCCTGCTCGGTGTGGTTTTTGTGGACATGCTTTCGGGGGTGCTGCTCGGCATCGCCGCCTCGCTGGTGCTGATGCTGCTGCGGACCCGGTCGAAGATCCACGCCGAGGTCGACGGCGACCGCTGGCGCGTGGTGGTCGACGGCGCGCTGACCTTTCTCGCCATTCCCAAGCTGTCCAAGGTGCTCGCCGCCATTCCCGAGCGCGCGGAGGTCACCGTCGAGCTGGTGGTGGACTACCTCGACCACGCCGCGTTCGAGAACCTGTCCAGCTGGCAGTTGGCCCACGAGCGGACCGGCGGCACCGTGGTGGTCGACGAGATCGGGCACCCGTACTACCAGCGCGGCAAGTCGGGCGCGCCGACGGTGAGCAGGCTCGCCGCCACCCCGGTGGTGCCGCGCTGGCTGGCGTCGTGGTCGGACTGGCAGGCCAAGTCGGGCCCGCACCTGCCGGACCAGCGCAGCGCCCCGCCGTCCACCGCGCAGCTGGCACTGGGCACCTCGGAGTTCCAGCGCCGGACCGCGCCGCTGGTGCAGGGCACGCTGAGCGGGCTGGCCGACGGGCAGAACCCGCACACCCTGTTCATCACCTGCGCCGACTCGCGGATCGTGCCGAACCTGATCACCACCAGCGGTCCCGGTGACCTGTTCGCCGTGCGCAACATCGGCAACCTGGTCCCGGCGGACAGCGGGGTCACCGGGGACACCGGTCCGCCGCTGGACACCTCGGTCGGCGCCTCGATCGAATACGCCGTCGGTGTGCTGCGGGTCCCGGAGGTGGTCGTCTGCGGCCACTCCGGCTGTGGCGCGATGAAGCTGATGCTGGATCCGACCGCCGAACTGCCCGCGGTGCGCGAATGGCTCCGCCACGCCGAGCCGAGCCTGCGGCGCTACCAGAAGAACTCGCCGGTTTCGCTCAACGGTGAGCTGCCCGCTGCCGAGGGTGACCGGCTGGCGCTGCACAACATCCTCCAGCAGCTGCGCCACCTGCGGCGTTACCCGGTGGTCGCGGAGGCCGAAGCCCGCGGCGAACTGCACCTGACCGGCATGTACTTCGACGTGGGCGCCGCTCAGGTCTACCTGTTCGACCCGGAGTCCGGCACTTTCGAACCCGCCGGGGAACGCGCGGCTTGCTCCCGGGACTAGGGTCGTAGCCCGTGACTGTGCTGGTGATCTCGGGTACCGGAACCGGTGTCGGCAAGACCGTGGTCACGGCGGCGATCGCCGCACTGGCCAAGGCCGATGGCAGGCGGGTCGCCGTGCTGAAACCCGCGCAGACCGGCGTGACCGACGGCGAGCCGGGTGATCTGGACGAGGTCCGGCGCCTGGCCGGTGACGTCACCACTCGCGAGTTGCGACGCTATCCCGACCCGCTTTCCCCCGAGGCCGCCGCGCGGCGCAGCGGGATCGCGCCGGTGACCCCCGGCGAGGCCGCGAGCGCCGCCGCCGAACTCGACCAGTCCCACGACCTGGTGCTCGTCGAGGGCGCGGGTGGGCTGCTGGTGCGGTTCGACCCCGGCGGCGGCACGCTGGCCGACGTCGCGTGGTCGCTCGGCTCGCTGGTGCTGGTGGTCGCCGAACCGGGGCTGGGCACGCTCAACGCCACCGCGCTGACCGCCGAGGTGGCCACCCGGCGCGGGCTCAACGTGGGCGGCGTGCTGATCGGTGCCTGGCCCGCCGAACCGGATCTCGCGGCCCGCTCGAACGTCGAGGACCTGCCGGTCGCGGCGGGCGCGCCCCTGCTCGGGGCGTTGCCCGCCGGGGCCGGTCAGGCGGACCCGGTGGAGTTCCTCGCCGAGGCCAGGCGCGGCCTTTCGCCGTGGTTCGGCGGCGAGTTCGACCCGGAGTGCTTCGCGAAGGGTGAATCCGCCCAGAAGTGACTTGGGTCGCTTCTTCGGGACGGAGTGTTCGGGCACACTGTGCCGGACGTGCCCGAGCGAGAAGGAGAACCCGTGACCTCAGCACCCGAACGCGCGACCGACGTCCTCACCACGGCGCGGGAGCAGGTGCTCGAGCGTGGCGAGGGGCTGACGCAGGCGCAGGTGCTCGAGGTGCTGCGCCTGCCCGACGAGCGGCTGTCCGACCTGCTCGCGCTCGCGCACGAGGTGCGCATGCGCTGGTGCGGCCCGGAGGTCGAGGTCGAGGGCATCATCAGCCTGAAGACCGGCGGCTGCCCGGAGGACTGCCACTTCTGCTCGCAGTCCGGCCGGTTCCCGACCCCGGTGCGCTCGGCCTGGCTGGACATCCCGGGCCTGGTCAAGGCCGCCCGCCAGACCAAGGAGACCGGCGCCACCGAGTTCTGCATCGTGGCCGCCGTGCGCGGCCCGGACGAGCGGCTGCTGTCCCAGGTCCGCGAGGGCGTCAAGGCCATTCGCGAGGACGGCAACGACATCCAGATCGCCTGTTCGCTCGGCATGCTCACGCAGGAGCAGGTGGACGAGCTGGTCGAGATGGGCGTGCACCGCTACAACCACAACCTGGAGACCGCGCGCTCGCACTTTCCCCAGGTGGTCACCACGCACACCTGGGAGGAGCGCTGGGACACCCTGCGCATGGTGGCCGAGGCGGGCATGGAGGTCTGCTGCGGCGGCATCATCGGCATGGGGGAGACGGTCGAGCAGCGCGCGGAGTTCGCCGTGCAGCTGGCCGAGCTGAACCCGCACGAGGTGCCGATGAACTTCCTCATCCCGCAGCCCGGCACGCCGTACGAGAACTACGAGATCGTCGAGGGCAAGGACGCGCTGCGCACGGTCGCCGCGTTCCGGCTGGCCATGCCGCGCACCATGCTGCGCTTCGCCGGCGGTCGTGAGCTGACCCTTGGCGACCTCGGCGCGGAGCAGGGCATGCTGGGCGGGATCAACGCGATCATCGTCGGCAACTACCTGACCAATCTGGGCCGCCCGGCCGGCCGGGACCTGCAGATGCTCACCGAGCTGAAGATGCCGGTGAAGGCGCTGAGCGAATCCTTGTGAACCAAGCGGAATTCTGTGTCCACTGTGGACAGCCGCTGGCCGGTGACCACGGTGCGTGCCACAATCCGCGCACGGCGCTGGAGCCACCGCGGTTCTGCGCCTCCTGCGCGCGTCGGATGGTCGTGCAGATAACCCCGGTCGGCTGGACGGCGCGCTGTAGCCGCCACGGAGAACTCACCGGTTAAGCTTTCCTTCTCGTAGTCAGGAGGTACACCGGTGGCAGAGCCTTCGGTCGGGGTGCGCCCGCCCGCCGAACCCGCGCACCACTTCTTCGCCATTCCGCGCGAGCGGCCGAAGGTGGTGGTGGCCGCGGACATCCTGCCCGCGGTGACCGTGCTGTCGATGGTGATGCTCACCGGCATCCCGCTGGCCGCGCTGTGGGCGCTGCTGGCGCCGCCGCAGCGGATGCGCGTGGTCTCCGCCACCGAGCCGCCGGTGCCGCTGCAGTTGGAGAGCTGGCACCGCTTCGACGACCTGGCCGTGTTCGCGCTGCTGGCCTTCGGCATCGGCATCGTGGTCGGCGTGGTGATCTGGCTGCTGCGTGAGCGCCGCGGCCCGGTGGTGCTGCTGGCCGCGGTCGGTGGTTCGGTGCTGGCCTGGTGGCTGGCGTCGATGCTCGGGCCGGGCACCTTCGCCGGAATGATCTACGAAATCTCCGCCGCCCCCCAGGTGGGTGACGTGCTGGAGACCGCGCCGGTGCTGGAATCGGCGTGGGTGCTGCTGGCGCAGCCGCTGGCCGTGGCGGCCACCTACGGCCTGCTGGCCGGTTGGAACGGGCGGGACGACTTGGGGCGCCGGCTCGGCTGAATTCGGCTGATCGGCAGCGGGCGCCCGGAGGTTTCGCCTAGGCTGGCCGCAACCGAGGGAGGCCTGCATCACATGACCGACGACGTAGTTTCCGGCTCGAACGGGCGCATCCGGTTCCCGGGCATCAGCCCGCGCGCCTACGAGCACCCGGTCGACCGGGGCGCTCTGGCCACGCTGCGCACCATTCCCGGCTTCGCCGAGGTGCTCAAGGCGGTGGCCGGGTTCTTCAGCGAGCGCGGTGAGCGGCTGATGGCGCTGGCGTCGTCGATCCGCGTGGGGGAGAAGCAGTACCCGGAACTGAACAAGCTGCGCCTGGAATGCGCGCAGGCGCTGGACATCTCGCCGGTGCCGAACATCTTCGTGGCGCAGGACCCGGCGGTCACCGCGTACACCATCGGCATGGACGAGCCGTTCATCGTGCTCAGCACCGGGCTGGTCGAACTGCTCGACACCAACGGGCTGCGGTTCGTGATCGGGCACGAGATGGGGCACGTGCTCTCCGGGCACGCGGTGTACCGGACCATGCTGATCCGCCTGATCAACATGCAGATGTCGATGTCGTGGACCCCGGTCAGCGCCTTCGGCCTGCGCGCGGTGATCGCCGCGCTGAAGGAGTGGTACCGCAAGTCGGAGCTGTCCTGCGACCGCGCCGGGCTGCTCTGCGGCCAGGACCCGGCCGCCGCGCTGCGGGTGCACGTGCTGCTGGCCGGTGGCATCGACCCCGGCCGCATCGACATCCCGTCCTTCCTGCAGCAGGCCGAGGAGTACGAGTCGGTCGACGACATCAGGGACAGCCTGCTCAAGCTGCGCAACGTCGAGCACATGTCGCACCCGCTGGCCGTGGTGCGGGCCGCCCAGCTGCAGAAGTGGGCCGCCTCGGAGGAGTACCGCGCGATCCTGGTCGGCGAGTACCCGAGGCGGGACGCGGACAGCCCGTCGAGCACCTGGTCGGACGACGTGAAGTCGGCGGCGAAGTCGTACAAGGACTCGTTCAGCAACTCGACCGACCCGCTGGCGAAGGTGTTCACCGACGTCGGCGAGGCGCTCTCGGGCGCGGCGGGCAAGGTCTGGAACAAATTCGGCGGCGGCGCCCGCACCAACGGCGACGCGGACCCTTCGTAGGCCTTCGACACACCGCCCGGCCGGGTCAGTTCAGGCTGGCCGGGCGGGTCAGGGCGGTCAGTTCGGCGGGTGGTGCCGGTACCGCTCGCAACGCCGTCAGGAAACCCGCCTCTCGCGTGAGCAGGCGGCAGACGTCCCGCAGGCGTCGCAGTGGCTGGGTCTGCTCCAGCAGCGCCTGCCGGTCGTCCAGCGGCAGCAGGCAGTCGGCCGCGAGCTGGTAGGCCAGGTCCGCCAGCGGGGTGTCCGCCGGCGGCTCGGTCCAGGCGTCGTGCTCCCAGGCCGAGCGGCAGTACCGCCGGTGCGCGGCCCGCGCCACCTCGGCCATCCGCTGCCCGGCCTCCGCCGAACCACGCGGCAGCGGCGCGTCCGTCACCCACTCGACGGTGCCGACCAGGTACGGCGCGGCCTCGGCGTCGATGTCCAGCAGCCGGAACCGCTGCTGCCCGGTGGTGACCACGTCGAACCGCCCGTCGGGCAGCCGTTTCGCCTCGCGCAGCCGGGTGGTGCAGCCGATCGCGTGTACCTGGTCGAGGTCGGTGACCTCGCGGGTCAGCGAGGTGCGCATGGCGATCACGCCGAACTCCTGGTCCGGCACGGTTCCGGTGACCAGGTCGACGGTGAGCTGCCGGTAGCGCGGCTCGAAGATGTGCAGCGGCAGGTGTGCGCCGGGCAGCAGCACGGACTGCAGCGGGAACAACGGCAAAGTCGTCGTACCCGTACTGTCTCCCGCTGCACCCTCTGCCACGGGTACACGGTACGACGAAGCCGTCCGGCGCGCAGGGCTTCACTCGAATGCCGTGCCGGGCAACGGAAAACGTGCGCTTGGTGACCAGTTATCGCGCAGCGGGCGGCGGACGCAGGACGGCGAACGGGTCGGTCACCTGGATTCCCTTGCACGCGAAGGAGAACACCGCCGCCGGACGGCCGCCGCTGCGTCCGGACGGCGCGGTCTCCCCGGTCGGTTCGAGCAGGCCGCGGCGGGCCAGCACCCGCTGCAGGTTGGTGGCCGAGATCCGGTAGCCCAGCGCCGCGGAGTACAGCCCGCGCAGCTCGGAGATGGTGAACAGGTCCGGTGCGAGCGCGAAGCCGAGATTGGTGTAGCTGAGCTTGGACCGCAGCCGGTCGCGGGCGCGCAACACGATCTCGGCGTGGTCGAACGCGGTGCGGGGGAGTTCGTCGACCCGGTGCCACGAGGTGTCCTCCGGCACCTCCGGGTCCACGTCCGATGGCACCAGGCCGAGGAACGCGGTGGCCACCACGCGCGGACCGGGCACGCGGTCCGGCGTGCTGAACACGGCGAGCTGCTCCACGTGCTTGAGCTGCTTGACGTCGACCTTCTCGGCGAGCTGGCGCCGGATGGAGGTCTCCACGTCCTCGTCGGGCCGCAGCCTGCCGCCCGGCAGGGACCAGCGGCCGATGTGCGGATCGAGGGCGCGACGCCACAGCAGCACCTGGAGTGTGTCCGATCGCACTTGAAGTACCGCCGCCAAAACCTCGTGTGCCAGTGGGGCGCTGCTGTTAATATGGCTTCGCACGGTTTTCGATTGTAAGGCGAAAACCCGCGTCAGTCTAGGAGGGCCACCATGGCCGGCACGACGACCCTGCGGGCGAGCGAGCTCGCCGAAGCCGATCTCATCCCGTACGACGGGGTGGCACCGGACGCGAGCTGGGCGGAGGAGGTGCGACGGCTGGCCGAGGAGCGCGACGCCGTGCTCCTCGCGCACAACTACCAGGTTCCGGCGATCCAGGACGTCGCCCACCACACCGGCGACTCGCTCGCGCTGAGCCGGATCGCCGCCGGCAGCGACGCCTCGACCATCGTCTTCTGCGGTGTCCACTTCATGGCCGAAACGGCCAAGATCCTGGCCCCGGAGAAGACGGTGCTGATCCCGGACGCGCGGGCGGGCTGCTCGCTGGCGGACTCCATCACCGGCGAGCAGCTGCGCGCGTGGAAGGCCGAGCACCCCGGCGCGGTGGTGGTGTCCTACGTGAACACCACGGCCGAGGTGAAGGCCGAGACCGACATCTGCTGCACCTCGTCGAACGCGGTGGACGTGGTCGCCTCCATACCCGCTGACCAGGAAGTTCTCTTCCTGCCGGACCAGTTCCTCGGCGCCCACGTCAAGCGTGTGACCGGCCGCGAGAACCTGCACATCTGGGCGGGCGAGTGCCACGTGCACGCCGGGATCAACGGTCCCGAACTGGCCGAGCGGGCCGCCGCGAACCCCGACGCCGACCTGTTCATCCACCCCGAATGCGGCTGCGCCACCTCGGCGCTCTACCTGGCGGGTGAGGGCGCGGTGGCCGCGGACCGGGTCAAGATCCTGTCCACCGGCGACATGGTGCACGAGGCCAAGGCGACCAAGGCGGGCTCGGTGCTGGTGGCCACCGAGATCGGCATGCTGCACCAGTTGCGCAAGGCCGCGCCGGGCATCGACTTCCGCGCGGTGAACGACCGCGCCTCGTGCCGGTTCATGAAGATGATCACCCCGGCCGCCCTGCTGCGCTGCCTGCGCGAGGGCCTGGACGAGGTCGACGTCGACCCCGAGACCGCTTCGCGGGCGCGCGCCTCGGTGCGGCGGATGATCGAGATCGGCCAGCCTGGCGGCGGCGAATGAGCAACCCGGTTACTGCTCATGAGGCGAAAACCTCACCTCGCTGGGAGGCCGCGGCCGATCTTGTGGTGATCGGCAGCGGGGTCGCCGGGCTGACCGCCGCGCTGCGCGGCCGGGCGCTCGGGTTGCGCGTGCTGGTGGTGACCAAGGCCGCGATCGAGGACGGCAACACGCGCTGGGCCCAGGGCGGCGTCGCGGTGGTGCTGCCCGGTGAACACGACGACGGCGACTCGGTCGCCCGGCACGTCGAGGACACGCTCACCGCCGGGGCCGGGCTCTGCGACGAGGCCGTGGTGCAGTCGATCCTCGACGGCGGGCCGGGCGCGGTGGCGCGGCTTCGCGAGTTGGGTGCCAGCTTCGACGCCGGTGCGAGCGGTGGCCTGGCCAGGGCTCGCGAGGGCGGGCACTCCGCGTTCCGGGTCATCCACGCCGGCGGTGACGCGACCGGGGCCGAGGTGGAACGCGCGCTGGTCGCGGAGACCACCGGCAGGCGGTTGCCGGTGCTGGAGCGGCATGTGGCGGTCGACGCGCTGCGCACGCCGTCCGGCGCCGTCGCCGGGGTGTCCGTGCTCGACCCGGACGGGGTGCTCGGGGTGGTCCGCGCGCCCGCCGTGCTGCTCGCGACCGGTGGGCTGGGGCAGCTCTACCAGGCCACCTCCAATCCGGAACCGGCCACCGGTGACGGGCTGGCGCTGGCGTTGCGCGCCGGTGCGCAGGCGGCCGACGTGGAGTTCGTGCAGTTCCACCCGACCGTGCTCTACACCCCGGGCGCGCGCGGGCGCTGCCCGCTGGTCACCGAGGCGGTGCGCGGCGAGGGCGCGCGCCTGCTCGATGGCGCGGGCGAGCTGGTCATGCTCGGCGTGCACCCGCTCGGTGACCTGGCGCCGCGCGACGTGGTGTCGGGGGCGATCACCCGGCGGCTGGCCGAGGCGCCGGGCGGCATCGACGACCACGTTTTCCTCGACGCCACCCGCATCACCGGGTTCGCCAAGCGTTTCCCGACCGTGTACGGGGCGGCGCTCGCCGCCGGGATCGACCCGCTGCGGGAGCCGATCCCGGTCACCCCCGCCGCGCATTTCGCCTGCGGTGGCGTGGTGACCGACACGACCGGGCGCACCGGGGTGACCGGGTTGTACGCGGCTGGTGAGGTCGCGCGGACCGGTCTGCACGGGGCGAACCGGCTGGCGTCGAACAGCCTGCTGGAGGGCTTGGTGATGGGGGAGCGGGTCGCCGAAGCCGCGGCCGCCGACCTGGCCTCGGGCGTGCTGGCCGAGCCGCGGCACGGGCTGGCGCCGGAATGCCGTCACGTCGAGGCCGCCGATCGCGACGCGTTGCAGCGGGCGATGAGCCGCTACGCCGCGATCGGCCGCGACGCCGACGGGCTCGCGGTGCTCGGCTCGGTGCTCGATCTGGCCACAATCGACAGTCCACTGAGGACGCAAACCGAGGTGGAGGACGCGGCGCTGACGCTGGCCGCGCAGGCACTGGTGATCTCCGCCGCGCGCCGCGCCGAATCGCGTGGTTGCCATGTGCGGCTGGACTTCCCCGAGCGCGACGAGCCGGGTTGGCAGCGGAGCCAGCTGATCCGGCTGAGCCCGTCGGGGCAGCCGGTGCTCGCCGATCCGATCCTGCAGGAAGTGGTGGCATGAACGAGCTGACCCGCGAAACACTGGCCGACGGCGGCCTCGACGAGACCGACGTGCTCCGCGTGGCCGACACGGCGTTGTCCGAGGATCTGCGCTACGGCGCCGACGCGACCACGCAGGCGACCGTGCCCGACGGCGCGGTGTCCACCGCGGCGTTCACCCCGCGGGTGGCGGGCACGCTGGCGGGTGTCGGCCCGGCGCTGGCCGTGCTGGACCGGGTGCTCGGCACCTACGAGGTCATCGACCGGCGCGTCGACGGGAGCTGGCTGGCCGCCGGGGAGCCGGCGCTGGTGGTGCGCGGGCCGGTGCGGGGCTTGCTGACCGCCGAGCGGACCGCATTGAACCTGCTGTGCCACCTGTCCGGCATCGCCACCACCACCGCGGCCTGGGTGTCCGAAGTGGAGGGTACGGGGTGCGCGATCCGCGACTCCCGCAAAACCCTGCCGGGGCTGCGGTTGCTGGAGAAGTACGCGGTGCGCTGCGGGGGCGGAGTCAACCACCGCTTCGGCCTCGGTGACGCGGTGCTGATCAAGGACAACCACGTGGTGGCGGCGGGTTCGGTGACCGCGGCGCTGCGGGCCGCGCGCGAGCACGCCGCCGAACTGGCGTGCGAGGTCGAGGTGGACGACCTGGTGCAACTGGAGGAGGCGTTGCGGGCGGGCGCGGACGAGGTGCTGCTCGACAACTTCACGCCCGCCCAGTGCGCCGAGGCCGTGCGCCTGCGCGACGAGCTGGGGTCGAAGGCGCGGCTGGAGTCCTCCGGCGGGCTGCGGCTGGAGAACGCGCGGGAGTACGCGGCGTCCGGCGTGGACTACCTCGCGGTCGGCGCGCTCACGCACTCCGCACCGGCGTTGGACCTCGGCATGGATCTGGGCTGAAACGGGGAAAATTACCCGCGCGGCGTGGGGGTCGCGCGGCTTAGGGTCGCCGCGTGAGGTGGTGGAGTGCGGTGTCGGCCGTCCTGGTGGCGTCGACCGTGCTCGTTCCCGGCGCGGCGGCCCAGCCCGCGTCCGAACCGCCCCCGCAGAGCACCTGCGCGAACCCGTCCGGGGTGTACCCGGGCGCGGTGCCGTGGGGACAGCGGGTCGTCGACGCCTCGCGGGTGTGGCCGCTGACCGACGGCACCGGCCAGCTGGTGGCGGTGATCGGGACCGGGGTGGACGCCGACAACGCGCAGTTCGCGCCCGGCCAGGTGCTGCCCGTGCGCGGGATAGGCGCGGGCGCGACCGCTCCGGCGCCGGACTGCGACGGGCGCGGCACGGTCGCCGCGGGCATCGTCGCGGCCAAGCAGAACCGGTCGACCACGTTCGCGGGCGTCGCGCCGGGCGCGAAGGTGCTGCCGGTGCGTTATCTGCGTCCCGGCGGCAATTCCGCGGACAGCGCCGATCCGGACGCGCTGGCCGCCGCGATCGTCACCGCGGTGGAGGCGAAGGCGGGCGTCATCCTGGTCGCCGTGCCGTCGCCGGTGGACTCCCCCGCGCTGACCGCGGCGGTGAACGACGCGCGGCGGCGGGGTTCGGTGGTGATCTCGGCGGCTTCGGCCAAAGAGGACGGCGCCGTCACCTATCCGTCGGCGACGCCGGGTGTGCTCGCGGTCGGGTCGCTCAACCAGCAGATGCAGCCGGTGCAGCGGGAGTCGGGCAGGCACCTGTCACTGGCCGCGCCCGGGGCGGAGCTGGTCAGCGTTTCGGCCGGGGGACAGGGAAAGCTCGCGCACCGGTGGCCGGTGACCGACCCGTCGATGGCGGGCGCCTACGTGGCGGGCGCGGCCGCGTTGCTGCGGGCCTACCACCCGGAACTGACTCCCGACCAGGTGATCACCCGATTGACGCTGACGGCCAACCGGCCACCCGGCGGCAAGCACGATCCGCGGCAGGGGTGGGGCCTGGTCGACGCCTACACCGCGGTCTCGGCCGACATCCCGCCGGACGCGGTCGGCCCGGGCGGTCCGGTGCCGCCCCCGGTCGTGGGCGCCATCGTGCCCGCCGCCGCTCCGTCACGGCCGCCGGTGAACGAGGCGGCGGGCGTGCTCGCGATCGCGGGCGTGGGGGTGGCGGCGCTGGTGGGCCTGGTCGTGGCCACCTTCCGACGGGGCCGACAACGGGGCTGGCGCCCCGGTCGGCGCGCTTAGCGATACCGGTCAGAGCAGGTGCGCGTTGGTGGCGCGTACCGCGGGCGCCAGTTCCGGCAACTCCACGACGGTGACCCCGGCCGCGGCGAGGGTCTCGGCGCCGACGCAGTCGACGAAGACGCTGGGTTCACGCCAGGCGAAGACCACGCGCGGAATGCCGGATTCCAGGATGAGCGTGGTGCACGTCTTCGGGCGCGAGGAGCGCGTGCTGCACGGTTCCAGCGAGGTGTACATGGTGGCACCGGACAGGCGGGCGAAGTCCAGTTTCGCCAGTGCCGCCTCTTCGGCGTGGTCGTGCGGGTCGGTTTCGCCGGAATAACCGGTGGCCAGCACCGAACCGCCGGCGTCGACGATCACCGCGCCCACGCGGAAAGTGGCCGACGGCGGGCACTTGTCACCAAGGGCGATGGCGTCGGAAAGGTAAGCGCGGTCATCCATGCGAGGTCACCAGGTATTTCAGCAGGACCAGATCGCCGATCTGCCGGACCTCGCTCAACGACATCGGCCGCGAAGGCGATTGTGGGAAAGAGGCGGGATACACAAAACGCGGCGCGGAAGCCGAGCCGACAAAAAAGGGCGCGTGGACCAAATGCAGTTCGTCCACCACATCGGCGGCCAGGAACTGCGTGTGGATGTGCCCGCCGCCTTCGACCATCAACCGGGAAATGCCGCGGGAATGCATGTCCGCCAGGGCATCGTGCACAGAGGCGGCTCCGACCACCGTCGCGGCGGGGCCCAGCGAGAGCGAAGACGCCACCGAGGAAGGCGCGTAGACCAGCTTCGGCACATCGCCGGTGGTGAAGAACTGTGAAGCTGGATCCAGCGAACCGGTGCGGGTGAAGGTCACCTTCGCCGGGGAATATGGCTTACCGGCGGCGATCCGCGCTGCTTGCCGCGAAGGGGAACGCACCAGCAGGCGCGGGTTGTCGGCGCGGATCGTGCCCGCGCCGACCAGGATCGCGTCGGCGGCCGCCCGCTCGGCGTCCACCCGGTCGAAATCGTCCTCATCGGACAGCACGAGCCGGGTGGCGCTGGTGTCGTCGATGCACCCGTCGAGCGAGGCGGCTACCGACAGCAGTACGTATGGCCTTGGCACCAGGCCACCGTACCGCCGCTCAGCGCCGGTCGTCCGGCTCCTCGCCGATCACCGACGGCGCCACCACCGAAGATTCACCCCACACGTCCTCGGTCTCCACCAGCCACGGCGGAATCCGCCTGCCGGAGCCCATGTCCCCGGCGCCCATGCCCATCGGCATGAACGGCATCATCGGCATCATGCCCTTGGCCGCGGCGGCACCGGCCGCGCCGGCCGCCCCACCGGCCAGCCCGGACAACCCCGGCGCCGCGCCACCGGAACCGGCCATGCCGGGTGCCGCGGCCGCGCCGTCACCGACCCCGCCGACGCCGCCGACGCCACCACCACCGAGACCGCCGACGCTCCCGCCACCGATCGGGACACCGCCGCCGCCACCGGCACCGCCGCCGAACCCGTCACCGAGCTTGCCGGTGCCGTCACCAGGAGGCTTCTCCTCGCCCTCCTTCTTGCCACCGGCCCACGGCGGCACCTTCGGCATGATCGATCCGAAGCGCCCGAAGGCCGCGGCCGACGCGGCGGCCAGCCCGGCGGTGAACATGTTGCCGAACAACGGGCTCGACGGCTTGGGCTGGTCGGTCGGCATCGGCATCGGCTGCGTGCCGTCACCGGGCAGGGTCGGCGGTGCGCCCGGCACCACCGAAACCCCACCGGGCGGCGGTGTCGCGGGCGCACCGCCGCTTCCAGCGCCGCCCCCGGGGGAGCCCGGCGCGAGCGCGGGCGGGACGGCGGCGTTCGGCGACGCGGGGATGGACTCCTCGGCGGCGGTGTAGTCGCCGGCCAGGTCCGTCATCACCTGGATCGCCTTGCTGTGCGCGGCGTTCGCCGCGTTGGAGGCCTGCTGCTGTGCTTCGACGTTGCTGATCGCGGCGGCCCGGCGCTGTGCCGCGGCCTGCATCAGGTCCGGGGAGGCGTCCGCCGGCAGCAGCGGCGGGTTCACCGCCAGCGAGAGGTCGGCCGGCGAAACCTCCGGCACGTTCACCGGCGGCGGCATCTCGGCCTTCGCGGTGTCCAGTTCGTCGGCGGCGTCTTCGAGCAGGTGCCGCATGGAGACCGCGGTCTGGCCCACCTTGCGGATGCCGCCGACCAGGTCGTCGATCATGATCTTGTACTTGTCCGCGGCGCCGCCGGTCCAGTGGCCGTCGAACTCCGAGAGCTGCGACATCAGGTTGTCGGCCTGCTCGAACAGGCCGAACCCGGCCGCCCGCCACTTCTCCGCGGCCGCGCGGGCGCCGCCGGAGTCACCGGCGTGCAGCATCGCGTAGAGCTGCTGGTGGCTGAACGAGCCGAAGTTGGTGTGCGCGGTCATCCCTTGGCCCCCTTGCCGTCCCCGCCGCCGAGCAGGTTCCCCAGACCCGACACGATGCCGCCGATCACGTTGCCCGCGGTGACGTGCAGATCGGTGGCCACGTTCTGGTCGGCCTGCTGGTAACCCTCGGCCACGGTGTGGGTGACCTCCTGCGCGAAGGTGATCGCTCCCTTGACCTGATCGAGCAGGCCCTGCATCTCGGCGACCGCGGCGTGGTGCGCCTCGGCCAGCGAGTTCGCTTCGCCGAACTCCCCCAGCCGCAGCGGCTCGCCGCCGAGGGTGAGCAGGAAGTCGTTCGGCTTGGTCATGCACTCGAGCTGGATCTCCAGCTCCCTGGCGAAGTCCTTCAGGGACTCCAGGTGAACGTAGTACGACCGGTCTTGCATCCCGACTCCCTCGTTCTCCTTCTCCAAATCAGGGACGGCAGGCCGGAAGGCCGGTGCGAGTGGGGGGTTGGCTCGCACCGGCCATCCGGGATACTCCGCCGGTCACACGGCGAAGTAGTTGGTGTTCCGGTTCTCCAGCGCGTACTGCGTGTCGTGCGCCTCGCCCACCTTGCCGCCGAACTGCGCGATGATCGCGACGATGTCCGCGGTGGCCTGGCGGAGCCGGGTCTCGGCGGCTTCCGCGGCCTGACCGGCCGAGCTGCCCGAGGCGTACCAGGTGGCCTTGATCGGCTGCAGGTTCTGCTGCAGCGTCTCCAGCTGACCGGTCAGCTGCTTGGCCTTCTCCGCCAGCGAGGCGGAGCTGAACTGCAGTGCGTTGAAATTGACTTCGACCATGTCGGCCATGTCGGATTCCCCTCTGGGTCAGTTCGCGCCGGACAGGCGGCCGAGCACGGAGCCACCGGCGTCGGAGGCGAGGCTGGAGACGCTGTGCAGCGACGAGGCCACCTCGGCGTCACCGCTGCCGTAGTTGTGGAAGCTCTGGTTGACCAGGCTGGACATGGTGTCCAGCTCGCGGACGGCGAGCTGCATCTTCTCCTGCAGCCTGCGCTGCAGGTCCCAGAACGCCACCGCCTGGTCGCCCTTGTAGTTGCGCAGCGTTTCGGTCAGCTCCGCTTCCAAGCTGGCCATGGTGGTCTTGGCGCCAGAAGCGGTCTCCTCGAACCCCTGGACCGCACGCGTCATGGCCGCGGCATCACTCTGGTAGCCGGCACTGCTCACGGGCTGGCCACCTCCTCTCAACTCGCGGGAAAAGATCTCCGGAAGAGCCAGAGCTGGAACTTTCTCCGGCTCGTTGCGAATCACACGCTAGAAAAGCGCGCAGTACGTTCAAACGGCACAACTGCCGGTCGCGGTGGCGGTACTTGTACCCACGACCTCAGTCCGCCGGTGGTGTCCAGGCCACCTGGAGCAGCCCGGTGCCCAGCCGCCTGCTGACCAAAGTGCCTCGTCCCGGCGGCAACGGGCCCGCCTTGACGTCGCCGATCAGCGGTCCCTCGTCCTTGGACCCGGACATCACCAGCCCCGGCGAACCCAGCTCGCGGACGCGCTGCACCACCGGCTCGAACAGGGCCCGCCCGGCGCCCCCGCTGCCGCGCGCGATCACCAGGTGCAGCCCGATGTCCCGCGCCTGCGGCAGGAACTCCAGCAGCGGCAGCAGCGGGTTGTTGCCCGCGGTGGCCACCAGCTCGTAGTCGTCGACGAGCACGAACAGGTCGGGCCCGGTCCACCACGACCGGTTGCGGAGCTGCTCAGCGGTCACCTCCGGGCCCGGCAGCCGCAGGCGCATCGCCTGGACCACTTCGCTGATCAGACCGTCCAGCACGGGCGCTGAGCCCGCGTAACCGAGCAGGTGGCGCCCGGTGACCGCGTCGAGCAGGCCGCGCCGGTAGTCGGCGACGATGATCGCCGCGTCGTCGGCGTGGTAGGCCGACATGATGCCCTGGCCGATCACGCGCAGCAGCGCGCTCTTGCCCGACTCCACGTCACCGAATGCGAGAAAGTGCGGATCCGCGCCGAAATCGAGCAGCACGGGCTCCAAAGTGGACTCCGCGACGCCGAGGGTGACCTTCTTCGGCGGTGCCGGTGGCAGGCTGGACAGCTCGATCCTGGCCGGGAGCAAGCGAACCCGCGGCGCCGGGCCGCCGTGCCACGACTCGCTGATCCGGCGCACCAGATCGGTGGCGCCGACGCCGATCGTGCCCGCGCGCTGGTCGCCGTCGATGCGGGGGAGTCCACCGAGGAAGTGGAGCTTGTCCGCGGTGATGCCGCGGCCGGGCGCTTCGGCGGGCACGTTGCGGGCCGCCTTGCGGTCGATCAGCGAGTCACCGGGATCACCGAGGCGCAGCTCGAACCGCGTGCCGACGGCGTCGCGCAGCTGCGCGCGCACGCCCATCCAGGTGTTCGCCGAGAGCACCACGTGGATGCCGAACCCGAGCCCGCGCGCGGCGAGCGCGGTGATCTGCTCCTCCAGCTGCTCGTAGTCCTTGCGGACCGTGGCCCAGTCGTCGACCACCAGGAACACGTCGCCGAACTCGCGGCCGTCGGTGCTCTCGGTGAACTCCGCGCGGCGGTTGCGGAACTCCGCGGCCGACTCGATCCCGTTGGCGGCGAAGAACTCCTCGCGCTGTTCGAGCAGCGTGGTCACCTCGGCGACCACGCGGCGGCAGCGCTGCGCGTCGCGCCGGGTGGCGTACCCGGACACGTGCGGCAGCCCGGCGACCGGCGACAGCGCGCCACCACCCATGTCCAGCAGGAAGAACTGGGCTTCGGCGGGTGTGTGGGTCAGCGCGAGCACACCGACGATCGCGCGCAGCAGCGTGCTCTTGCCGGTCTGCGGGGCGCCGACCACCAGCGCGTGCCCGCCCGCGCCGGAGAAGTCCGCCCAGAGCAGGTCACGCCGTTGTTCGATTGGCTTGTCCACCAGCGCCACCGGCACGATCAGCCGCCCGTTGCCGCCCCAGCCGACCGGGCACAGACCGCGGTCGGGGTCCTCGCCGAGCGGCGGCAGCAACTGGTCCAAAGTGGGCGGTTCGGCCAGCGGCGGCAGCCAGATCTGGTGTGCGGCCGGGCCGTCGAGCCGGGAGAGCATGGCGTCGATGACCGTCTCACCGGTACTGGGTTCCTCGTGGGCTGTCTCGACGGGCTCGTCGGATTCGACCGGCACCGGGGCACTCACCGGCCCCAGCGTGAACGGCACGATGTGCTGGGCGGGCGCGCCCTTCTCTCGCACCACCTGCCGGGGCGGCAGCTCACCGGAGACGTAGGCGGCCTTGAGCCGGATCAGCGAATCGGTGTCCGCCTTGAGGTAGGCCGAACCGGGCACCGGCGGCAGCTGGTAGGCGTCGGCGACCCCGAGCACGGCCCGGCTTTCCGAGGCGGAGAACGTGCGCAGGCCGATCCGGTAGGACAGGTGCGAGTCGAGCCCGCGCAGCCGCCCTTCCTCGAGGCGCTGAGAAGCGAGCAGCAGGTGGATGCCGAGGCTGCGGCCCAGCCGGCCGATCGAGACAAAAAGGTCGATGAACTCCGGGCGGGCCGAGAGCAGCTCGCTGAACTCGTCGATGATCACCAGCAGCGAGGGCAGCGGCCGCAGGTTCGCACCCGCCTCGCGCGCGCGTTCGTAGTCGCGGGCCGAGGCGTAGTTGCCCGCCGCGCGCAGCAGTTCCTGCCGCCGGATCACCTCTCCGTTGATCGCGTCGGCCATGCGGTCGACCAGGATCAGTTCCTCGGACAGGTTGGTGATCACCGCGCAGGTGTGCGGGAGGTGGGTCATGCCGGCGAAGGTGGCGCCACCCTTGAAGTCGATCAGCGCCAGGTTCAGCCGTTCCGAGGAGTGCGTCACCGCGAGCGCGGTGACCAGGGTGCGCAGCAGCTCGCTCTTGCCGGACCCGGTGGCGCCGATGACCAGGCCGTGCGGTCCCATCCCGCCTTCGGCCGACTCCTTGAGGTCCAGCTCCACCGGGCGGCCGTCGGGATCGACGCCGAGCGGGACGCGCAGCCGGTCCCTGGCCGCACGCGGCGCCCAGGTGATCGCGGTGTCCACGTCACGCGGGTCGCCGATGCCGAGCAGCCCGGACAGGCCGAAGGTGGACGACATCGGGTTGTCGCCGGTGACCACGGTGCCGACCTGGTGCAGCGGGGTGAGCCGCCTGGCCAGCGCTTCGGCCGCACCGGCGTCGAGGCCGTCCGGCACGCCGAGGAAGCCGAGCTGCTGCTCACCGCCCTCGCCGACCAGCATGCCCAGCTGGGTGCGGTCGGTGTGCAGGCACAGCGTCCGGTCGCTGGGCACGGCGTTCGGTTCCTCGGTGCTCACGTCGAGCACGGTGACGCCGTGCTTGCCGCCGTATGGCATCAGCCGGGTGTCGCCCTCGGTGCGGCCGCCGTCCAGCACCAGCACGATGTGCGGCAGGTCGTGGCCGTGCCCCGGCGCGCGGGTGAACGCGGCGCGCTCGCCGAGGTCCTGGCCGAGCGCCTCGGCCAGCCCGGCCAGGTCGCCGGCGACCAGCCGGGCCGGACCCGCGGCGTCGGTACCGCTGCCGGAGCCGGCGTGGGGCAGCCACTTGAGCCAGTCCCATTCGGGCTGACGCTCGGTGGCCGCGCACAACGCGATGCGCAGATCGTTCGGTGAGTGGAAGGTGGCCAGCTGGGCCAGCAGCGCCCTGGTCAGGTCGAGCACCTCACCGCGGCGCCCGCTCAGCGAAACCGTGGCGAAGGACCGCAGCGAGATGGCCACCGGCAGACCGTTCACTGTGGAGTAAGTGCGGATGAAGTGCCGCAGGCTGGTCGAGGACACCGGGTCGAGGTCCTCCAGCGGGACCGTCTGCGGGGCCTTGAGCGGGGTCATCAGCCGTTGCGGCCCGGTGCCGACGCGCACCTGGCCGAAGTGACCGTCCGCGCGCCGCCGGTCCCACAGCCTGCCGCTGGTCACGTAGGCCCACAGGTCGGCGGGCTCGGGCTGCAGCGAGATCATCGCCGAGCGCTGGTTGTCCGCGATGTCGCGCACCTGCCCGCGCAGCCCGGCCAGGTACCGCTGGTAGTCCCGGCGCTCCTCGTTGATCTGCGCCTTCTTCTGCTGCCCGCCCCTGGCCAGCGACATCACGATCATGCCGCCCATCGCGGTGATGAACAGGGCGCCGAAGACCCAGGTCATCGCGCCGCCGTCGCGTCCGATGTAGACGAACGACATGGCGCCCATGCCGAGCATCATGGGCAGGAACAGCATCAGTTGGAGCGCGCCACCGCTGCCGCCCTTCGGCAGCATCGGCGGAGACTGCAGGACGATCTCGCTCGGCTGCTCACCCGATAGTGGCAACCGGTCTCGGGCCAGGGTCATTTAACGCCGTTCCCCTTGGTGCGTGTGGGTACTTTGCCGCTCATTTTGGCCACTCGTGAGGCGGTCACGGTGGGTACTTTTGCCGTCCGTCGCCCTTCTCGGCCGTCCTTACGCTGGTCGCGACCGGTGGAAGGGAGGGTGATGGGCGGCAGCCAGGAGTTCCGGGCGGAGCCCGAGGCGATGCGATCGGCAGCAGGCAACGTCGGCGGGATCATCATGCGCGGCGTGAACTCCGTCGGTGACCTGGAACGGCTCGAGGTGCCCCCGGCATCCTTCGCCGGCATCGGCGACGCCGTCGCGGCGGCCGGTGAGGCCCTGCGACAACAGCAGGTTTCCGCGGTCCGCACCCTGCTCTCCCTCATGCAGGAGGTGAACGACCTGGTGCGCCAGTGCGCCGACGAGTACCAGGCCGCCGACGAGGCGGTCGCGACCGGCTACGGCGGCAAGCCGTCCTCGGCCGGCTCGGTGCTCCCGGCGATCTGGGGCACCCCGGTGGCGGCCGAACTGGCGGCCTGCGCGGTGCGCGACAGCGCCGGCGCGGGCGGCGAACCGGGTTCGGTCGGCAATGTGTTGCGCTATATGGAACAGGCGGGCCTGGCCGGGCCGGGCGCGGACTTCGCCGACGCCGCCCAGTTCAACGCCTGGCTCGAGGGCAACGCGGACAACCAGGCCAGCGTCGGGGTGATCGAGGTCTACTCGGGCACCGCGCGCGACCTCGGCGACGTACCCGGCGGGGTGCGCGGCGGTGACGTGGTCATCGTGGCGGACTCGGTGATCGGGGTCGCGGGCAACAACGGCCAGCTGTACAACCACGGCCTGGTGGACTCCGGTATCCACGGGCCGGCGAAAGTGAGCGTCTATCGACCGGCGTTCGCCTGATCACGTTTCCGGCTCGTGGATGAAAAAGAGGTGTGCAGTGTATTTCCCGAACTCCAGCGCGATGGACGCGACCGCTTCTTCCGGCGGGCCGATCACCATTCTGCCGCAGATCGTTTCCGGTTCCCCGGAGCAGATCGCCAAGCACGTCGGTGAGCTGCTGAAGAAGGCGACCGAGTTCGCCACGCTGCTCAACGAGTTCGCCGGGGCGGCGAAGCAACTGGAAAAGGTGTGGGAGGGCAAAGCCAGCGAATCCGCGCTGAAGAAGATCGCCGATTCACTGGCTTCGCTGAACAAGATCATCGACGTGGTGCGCAGAGGCGCGGACCTGCTCGGCATTTCCGGCACGCTGGTCCAGACCGCGCAGCAGGCCTACCGCTCGGTGGTCGCCGCGGTCAATCCGACGGTCGCCTCGCTGATGTCGAACCCGTGGACCTACGGCGCCGCGGTGGCGCTGTCCACCGCGACCAGCGCTTCGCTGAAGGGCTTCATCCAGGCCATCGCGGCGCTGCTCAAGACGCTCGGTGTGGTCGACCTCGCCGGGCAGATCACCCAGCTGGTCACCATCATCAGTGAAATCGAGAAGCTGTTCGGCGGTGGTGACAAGGGCTCGGGCTCCGGCACCGCGCCGGGCACCGGCGGCATCGGTGCCACTCCGGTGGCCCCGCCGCAGAGCCCGCCCTCGGTGGCCAGCCCGTCCGGCCAGCAGGTCGCGGGCAACGGCGGCCTGCCCGTGGGCGGCGGGCCGGGCGGTGGTTACGGCACGGGTGGTCATGGCACGGGAACCGGCGGTTATCCCGGTGGCGCCGGTGGCGGGTTCGGTGGTGGCACCGCGCCCGGCGGGTTCACCAACTACCTGCCGCCCGCGCTGAACGGGTTCACCGGCAACCAGGGCCAGTCGCCCTGGGAATGGGCCGCCGGCGGTGGGGGCACCGCCGGTGGCTCGCTCGCCCCCGGGCTGATCGACCCGCGCAACGCGTGGATCCCGGTCGACCCGGCGGCGAACGCGGTGCCGGGGCAGACCCTGCCCGCACCCGCCGACCCCGCGCCGTCGCAGCCCGCCCCCGGCGGCGGCGAGAGCGGCGGTGGTGGCGGCAACGGCGAGGAGATCGTCATCCGCACCGAGCAGGGTGACGTGGCCACCTCGATCGAGGTGCCGATGGGCCGCGACATCGAGTTGGACCTCGAGTTCACCGTGGACGGCAAGGAATACGAGCAGCACATCGACATCGATGCCGACGGCACCGTGTCGGTCGACCGTTGAGCGGTCACGATCGGGAGTGCGCCGGGGGTCTCGGCGGCCCAGCTTCCCGCTGGACGCACCGCCGGAAGACCCGAGTGCAACACCGGTACGCAGGTCTCCCGGCCGCACACCCAGCGAAAACCTGGATCCACCGAATACCCCCGACGAACTCCCGATCGCAACCACCAAGGGGAAGCAGATGAGCGATCCGTACCAGGTCCCGGACATGAACGCGCTGCTGGAGGAGGTCCGTGCGCAGACCGAGCAGGTGCGGCGGATCCAGCGGTCGGTGGAGAAGATGGAGGTGAAGGGCTACTCGCGCGGCAACGAGGTGGTCGCCACCCTGCGCGGCGACGGCCGGTTCACCGAGATCTCCATCGATCCCGACGCCGCGCGCCGCTTCCCGGCCAGGGAACTGGGCGAGATCGTGCTCGAAGCGGTCAACAACGGGCTGACCAAGCTCGGTGAGGCCAGCCGGGCGAAGTTCGCGCCGGTGATCGACGCCGCGGGGGCTTCGCAGCAGTGACCGACACCGTCACCCCGGCAGCGGCAGGGTCGGCCACCCGCCGGGTCACCGTGGTGACCCCGCTCGCGCGGGTCGATGTGGCCCTGCCACCGCAGAGCACGCTCGCCGAACTGGTGCCGCAACTCGTCCGGCTCGCCGGCGCCGACGGTCAGGCCACCCCGGAGCACCCCGGCTGGGCGCTGACCCGGCTCGGTGGCGCGCCGCTGGCGCCCGGGCTGACCGTGGCCGCCGCCGGGATGCGCGACGGCGAGGTGCTCTACCTGACCCCGCGCGAGCGCCCGCGCGCGCCACTGTTGTTCGACGACGTGGTGGATTCGATCGCCAGCGCGAGCGAGTCCGACCGCGAATGGGGCGCGGACCTGGCCCGCCGCGCCGGGATCACCGCCGCGGTGGTGCTGCTGCTCGGCGCGGCCGTGTTGTCGCAGGCCAGTTTCGCGGGCACGCTGTTCGCGCCGATCGCCTGCGGCCTGCTCGCGCTGGTGCTGCTGCTCGGCGGTGGCGCGCTGAGCCGCGCCGCCGGGGACGCGCAGGCCGGTGCGGCCACCGCGCTCGCCGGGATCGGCGCGGCTCTGCTCGCCGGGATGTCGGCCTTCCCGCCGCACCCGCTGTTCTCGCTCGACGCCGGGCCGCTGGGCATCGGGCTCGCCGCGGTGGCGGTGTTCGGCGCGCTGTCCGCGGTGACGGTGGCCGACCGGCTGCCGTGGTTCGTCGCGGTCACCGTTTCCGCGGTGCTCGCCGCGCCCGCCGCGGGCATCGTGCTGCTGACCGGGGTACGTCCGGTCAGCGCGGCTTCGGTGCTGGCCGTGCTCGCCACCGCGATGGCCGCCTTCGCACCGATGCTGGCGCTGCGGCTCGGCCGTCTCCCGCTGCCGCGCGTCCCGGACGACATGGCCTCCTTCCGCGCCGACGAACGCCCGTCGCTGGGTGCCGCGATGGCCGGGCAGACCGCCTACGCGCAGCGCCTGCTCACCGGCTTGCTGGTGGCGCTGGGCAGTGTGGTGCTCGGCTGCTCGGTGGTGCTGGTTTCCCAGGGCGGTGCGTGGGAGGCCGGGCTGACCGCGCTGCTCGGGCTGGCCTGGGTGCTGCGGTCGCGGTCGTACGCCGGTGGCCCGCAGCGGCTGGTGCTGATCGGCTACGGCCTCGCGGGACTTTCGTGCGCCGGGCTCTGGCTGGGCGTCGAAGCCGACCGCTCGCTGGTTTTCGCCGCGGCGCTGGCCGTCGCGCTGGCCGCGGTGGTCTGCCTGGTCTACGCGGCGCGCGTGGCCAAGGGACACCGTTCGCCGTACTGGTCGCGCCTGATGGACATCATCGAGTTCCTCGCGCTGCTCTCGCTGGTGCCCATCACCGGCGTGATCATCGGCGTCTACGAAGCAGTGCGGGGCTAGAGCTTCTTCACGGCAGTGCCAAGGGAAGCGAGCGGCGCACGTGTTCGGCGTGCCGTCCGTTCACCGCGACCAGCGGGACCCCGCACAGCGTCGGTGAGCCGGTGGGCGGGGTGGCCTCGCCGCGTGTGCCCACCCGCACGGTCACGTCGGCGCGTTCGCGGCCGGCGGCGGTCCGGCTCAGCGTGTACGAGACGGTGGTGAAGGCCGCGGTCGGCACGTGCCCGGTGACCAGCTTCGGCAGGTCCCGATCGGACAGCGGGCGGAAGCAGGACTGCCGGATGCGGCCATCGCCGGTGCCCGCCGACCACCAGCGCCAGCCGTCGGTGAACTCCGGAACCTCTTGCACAGCACCGAAATCCGGTTCCGCGCCGAGCGCGACGCGGAGTTCCTCGCCGAGTTCGCCCGCCTCCAGCACGGTGCTCTCGTAGCCCACGTCGGCCAGCGCGCCGGCCAGGCCCAGCGCCGCGCTCGCGGTGGTGCGCAGCGCACCCAGTTCACCGCCGCCCCTGGCCAGCGCGGCGATCGGCGCGTCGGCAGGCCGGTAGCGCACGGCCAGCCAGCACACCCGCAGCGGGTTCTGTCCCGGCCGCGGCGCGGTCCAGACCACCAGTTGCGCGCTGTCCAACGGGATGTCGGCCCGGCGGTAGGTCGCGCCGAGCACGTCGAGCAGGGTGCCGACCGCGGGCAGCCCGCCGCCGGTCAGCCGGACCACCGAGGTCCAGCCGTCACCGACACCGACGATGCCGAGCCGGTTGCCCGCCCGGTCGGTGTGCTGGCGGATGGGGAACTCGCCGACCAGCGAGTGCATCGGCCCGGCCCCGGCGCGGCGGTCGTCGTGCTGGCGAAGGCGGAAGGTGAGCCAGGTCCACGCCCACCCGGCCAGGTGCCTGCCGGTGAAACGCACCGAGGTGGTCACCACGACCAGCACGGCCAGCGCGATCGCGGTGATCGACACAGCGGTGAAGCCGTCACCGAGCCCGTAGGCGGCCAGCGCGCCCAGCGCGGCGACCTCCCACAAGGCGACCTGACGGGCCCGGATCGGCAGGATCCACGGCGCGGCGGCCGGATCGGCGATCGAGCCCGGCTCGCGGCCGCCGGCGGGAAGCGGCACCGCGGCGGTCCGGTTCCCCCATGGGGCGGGTGAAGACAATGACACAGGATGGCCCCTCTCACGCTCCCCTGCGTAACGGTATCGGGGCACACACCGTGGCGCTGCCGGAAAAATTGCCCACATCAGCGAGTGCATTCATACCTAGCATTAGCCCCGGCGCACGGCCTTCTTCCTCGGGGGTAACAACCGGTGTGGACTCAGCGGGACCAGATCCAGGCGTACCAGTTCCTGCGCCGGAGACTGGTCTCGGCACTCGTTTCGGCCGACGCCAATCACCCGGTGTCACCGGGGCGCAGGCTGGTGCTCGGCACCATCATCGGCATCGCGGTGGCGTTGCTGATCACCGCGGTGTTCGGCGTGATCGGCCTGCTGAAGCCGTCGGGCGGCAAGGACTGGCTGGCCGGTGGCAAGGTGATCGTCGAGGAGGAGACGGGCGCCCGGTTCATCCTCGGTGAGGAGGGCACGCTGCACCCGGTGCTCAACTACGCCTCGGCGCGGTTGCTGGCCGGTGGTGACGGCTCGGCCACGGTGAAGGTCCCGGCGAAGAACCTGGCCAAGGCCGGGCGCGGGCCGCGGGTCGGCATTCCCGGGGCCCCGGATTCCTTGCCGGGCAAGGAAAGACTGCAAACAGGTCCGTGGATCTCCTGTTCCCGCACCAGTCGCGACCAGCCGACCGACGCCGAACCGGCCACCTCGGTACTGCTCGGCGCCTCGTCCACCGGACGCCCGCTCGCCGCGGGGGAGGGCCTGCTGGTCCGGTTGCCCGGCGGGGAGCGGTACCTGATCAGCTCCGGGCACCGGTTCCGGCTCAGCCCCGAAGCCGGTGCCGCGCTCGGGTACGACCGCCGCGTGCCGATCGTGGTTTCGAGCCGCTGGCTGAACACCGTGCCCGCGGGCCGGGACCTGGACTTCGTCGAAGTGGACGGAGCCGGGCGCAAGGGGCCGCGGGTCGGCGTGCGCGACACCGAGATCGGCCAGGTGCTCAGCGTCGCGGGCACCAGCACGCCCGGCTACTACCTGGTGCGTGCCGAAGGGCTGGTGCCGATCACACAGACCGAGGCCGCGCTGATCATGCAGGCCCCGGCGAACGCCGCGGCGCAGGTGTCCAGTGGCGGCGGCCAGACCATCGAGGTGTCCGCGGCCGACGTCGCCGCGGCGGGACTGGCCACCGACGCCGGGACCGCCGGTGGCGCGGACCCGGCAGGCTACCCGGACCGCATCCCGGTGGCGGTCGAGGTCAACGGTGAAACGGTGGCGGTCTGCGCCGAGGGTGACGGCTCCGGCTCGGCGAAGGTGACCATCGGGGCGAGCGCGCCCCTGCCCGCCGGCGCGCGCCCGCAGCCGGTCGCCGCCGGGGACGGGCGGACCGCCGACGAGGTGTACGTGCCGCCGTCCGGTGGGGCGGTGGTGGCCGAGCAGCCCTCCGGCACGGTGTACGTGCTCACCGATCTTGGCACCAAGTACCCCGTCGCGAGCGGTGAAGCATTGGCCGCACTGGGTTATGGTGCAGTACCTAAGCTACCGGTGTCCGCCGGCCTGCTCGCGCTGGTGCCGAGCGGGCCCGCGCTGGACCCGGCGGCGGCCGCCGGATTCGGGTGAACTGGGGTGAACGAGCAGTGGTCAGCACACAGGCGATCAGGGTCGGGGTGATCGAGGACCATCCCCTGTACCGCGCGGCCGTGGCGAGAGTGCTCGAAGAAGCCGAGGACATCGAACTGGGCGCGGTCGCCGACTCGGTGGCGCGCTTCGCGGTGTGCCGCCAGCCCGCGGGCAGCGTCGTGGTGCTGGACCTGAAGCTGCGCGGGATCGCCGACGCCGCCGCGGTGATGGAGGTGGTCGGCATGGGGCACAAGGTGCTGGTGGTCTCCGCGCACGCCGGGCAGTCCGAGGTGCTTGGCGCGATCTCCGCCGGCGCGCGGGGTTACCTGTCGAAGGACGCCGACGGCGAGGAGATCCTGCGTGCGATCAGGGAGATCGCGTCGGGCAACTCCTACGTCTCGCCGACGCTGGCCTCGTTCGTGCTGAACTCGACGCGGGACCGCAACGCCGGGCCGAAGCTGGTGCTGTCCGAACGCGAGCGGCAGGTGCTCTCGCTGGTCGCGGCGGGGGAGCGGGACCAGGACATCGCCGAGGCCATGTCGATCAGCGTCCGGACCGTGCGGTCCTACCTGGACCGGATCCGCGACAAGACCGGCAGGCGCCGCCGCCCCGAACTGACCAGGCTGGCCATCGAAGAGGGCATCGCGCATCCGTCCTAGAGGCGCCGGTTCGGCAGCACGGCCGTCGCCTCGCGAGAGGTGGTGGACAGGGCCGGGTCGATGTCGACCACCAGCAGGTCCGCGTCCGCGCCCAGTTGCGCGTGGACCCGGCCGAACGGGTCGGCCACCGTCGAGTACCCGATGCCGGTCGGCGCCTTCGGGTTCACGGTGACGCCGGTGACCGCCGGATCGGCCTGGTCGCAGGCGAGCACCCAGCTGCCCGAGTCGAGCGCCCGCGCGCGCACCAGCAGTTCCCACTGCTCGCGCTTGCCCTCACCGGCACCCCACGACGCGGGCAGCAGCACCGCGGCGGCGCCTTCACCGGCCAGCTTCTGGAACAGTTCGGGGAACCGCACGTCGTAGCAGGTGGCCAGGCCGAGCACGGTGTCGTTCACGGTGACCGTGGCGATCGACTCACCCGGCGCCACCGTCTTCGACTCCTTGAAGCCGAAGGCGTCGTAGAGATGGATCTTGTCGTACCCGAGGTGCTCGCCGAGCCCGGTGACCAGCAGCGTGTTGCGCACGCGGTCGCCGTCCGGGGTGAACATGCCCGCGACGACCAGCACGCCGTGCTCCGCCGCCACCGAAGCGACCGCCGAGGCCCACGGCCCGTCGAGCGGTTCGGCGAGCGGCCCGAGCGGCACGCCGAACCCGGCCATGGTCGCCTCCGGGAAGACCACCACCTGGGCGCCGTCGGCGGCGGCGCGGGCGGTCCACTCCCGGACCAGGTCCAGGTTGGCGGCCGGATCGGCACCGGAGGTCAGCTGGCAGAGCGCGATTCGGGGCACGGGCGTCTCCTCTCCGCCGTCGAAGCTACCCTCGTGGCCATGCTCAACCGCACGGACCTGCGAGGTCGTACTCCGTCCCCCGCCGAACTGCGCGCCGCCCTGCCGCGCGCCGGAACCGACGTGGACGCCGTACTGCATCTGGTCCGGCCGATCGTGGACGCGGTCCGCGACCGGGGTGCCGAGGCCGCGCTGGAGTTCGGTGAGAAGTTCGACGGCGTCCGGCCGTCCGCGATCCGCGTGCCCGCCGCCGAGCGCACGCGCGCGCTGGCCGAGCTGGACCCGGCGGTGCGCGAGGCACTGGAGGAGGCCACCACGCGGGCCCGCAAGGTGCACGCCGACCAGCGCCGCCCCGACGTCACCACCACCGTGGTCGACGGCGGCACGGTCACCGAGCGCTGGGTGCCGGTCGAGCGCGTCGGGCTGTACGCGCCGGGCGGGCTGGCGGTGTACCCGTCGACCGTGGTGATGAACGTGGTCCCGGCGCAGACGGCCGGGGTCGGCTCGCTGGTGCTCTGCTCACCGCCGCAGGCCGAGTTCGGCGGGCTGCCGCACCCGACCGTGCTCGCCGCCGCCGAACTGCTCGGCGTGGACGAGGTGTGGGCGGTCGGCGGCGCGCAGGCGGTGGCACTGCTGGCCTACGGCGGCACCGACACCGACGGCGCCGAACTCGCCCCGGTGGACGTGGTCACCGGGCCGGGCAACATCTATCTGACCGCGGCCAAGCGCCTGCTCCGCGGCCTGATCGGGATCGACTCCGAGGCGGGCCCCACCGAGATCGCGGTGCTCGCCGACCACACCGCCGACCCGGCGCACGTGGCCGCCGACCTGATCAGCCAGGCCGAGCACGACCCGCTGGCCGCCAGCGTGCTGGTGACCGACTCCGAGTCGCTCGCCGACGCGGTGGACGCCGAGCTGGCCCGCCGGGTCCCGGCCACCAAGCACACCGCGCGCGTCACCGAAGCGCTGACCGGCAAGCAGTCCGGCATCGTCCTGGTGTCCACTGTGGACGACGGTCTGCGGGTGGTGGACGCCTACGCCGCCGAGCACCTGGAGATCCAGACCGCCGACGCGCGCGCGGTGGCCGCCAGGGTGCGCAACGCGGGCGCGGTCTTCGTCGGTGCCTACGCCCCGGTCTCGCTCGGCGACTACTGCGCCGGATCGAACCACGTGCTGCCCACCGGCGGTTTCGCGCGGCACTCGTCCGGCCTGTCGGTGCAGAGCTTCCTGCGTGGCATCCACGTGGTCGACTACAGCGAGCAGGCGCTGCGCGAGGTGGCGGGCAAGGTGGTCGCGCTGGCCAACGCCGAAGACCTGCCCGCGCACGGGGAAGCCGTCACGGCGAGGTTCGAGAAATGATCTTCCTGGACAGCGCCGGTTCGTCCCTGCCGCCGCCCCAGGTGCTCGACGAGGTGATCGGGCACCTGCGCCGCGAAGCCGAGGTCGGCGGTTACCGCGCGGCCGCCGAGCGTGAGGACGACCTGGAGCGCGCCTATCCGGTGTTCGCCGAACTGCTCGGCTGCGAACCGGACGAGGTCGCCTTCACCGACAGCGCCACCCGGTCCTGGCTGACCCTGGTCGACTCGGTGCCGCTGGCGCCGGGTGACCGGGTGCTGATCAGCGAGGCCGAGTACGGCGCGAACGCGGTCGCGCTGCTGCGGCTGACCGAGCTGTCCGGCGCGCGGCTCGAGCTGGTGCCGTCGGACGAGTCCGGCCAGCTGGACGTGGCCGCGCTGCGGAACCTGCTCGACGAGCGGGTCAAGCTGGTCTCGCTGGTCCACGTGCCGACCAACGGCGGACTGGTGAACCCGGTCCGCGAGGTGACCGAGGCCGCGCACGAGGCGGGGGCGCTGGTGCTGCTGGACGCCTGCCAGTCGGCGGGCCAGCTGCCGGTGCACGCCGCCGACCTGGGCGTGGACCTGATCACCGGCACCGGGCGCAAGTGGCTGCGCGGGCCGCGCGGCACCGGGTTCCTGGTGGTCCGGCGCGAGATCGCCGACCGGCTGCGGCCCCGGCTGTTCGACCACAGCGGGGCCGACTGGTCCGGGCTGTGGGAGTACCGGTTCCGCCAGGACGCGCGGCTGCACGAGCTGTGGGAGTTCGGCGTGGCCGAGCGCCTCGGCCTGCTCAAAGCCGCCGAGTACGCCCTCGACCTCGGCATGGAGCACATCGCCGCGGAGGTGGGCGAGCGGGCGTCGCGGCTGCGCACCGGGCTGTCCGCGATCCCCGGCGTGACCGTGCACGACCTGGGGGAGCGGCCCAGCGGCATCGTCACCTTCACCGTCGACGGGCTCGAGCCGTCGCGCGTGAAGGACCTGTTGTGGGACAAGGACATCGTGCTCAGCGTGACGTCCGAGGGCTCGACCAGGTTCGACATGGGACGGCGCGGCCTCAGCTCGATGGTCCGGGCGTCACCGCACTACTTCGTCACCCCGGCGCAGCTCGACGAGTTCCTCACCGTGGTGACCGGCCTGCGGTGAGGCCCTCGCCACGCCTTAGGCTGGTCGCTGTGGACGAGTTGGACGCTGTGACGCTGGACGAGCTGCCGTTGCGGGAGGACCTGCGCGGACGCAGCCCGTACGGGGCGCCGCAGCTGGACGTGCCGGTCCGGCTGAACACCAACGAGAACCCGTACCCGCCGCCGGACGCGCTGGTCGACGACGTGACCGAGGCCGTCCGCGAGGTGGCCGCCGGTCTGCATCGCTACCCGGACCGCGACGCCGTCGAACTGCGCCGCGACCTGGCCGCGTACCTCTCCGCGAGCACCGGTGTGGCGCTGTCCGAGCGGCAGGTGTGGGCGGCGAACGGGTCCAACGAGGTGCTCCAGCAGATCCTGCAGGCCTTCGGCGGGCCGGGCCGCAGCGCGCTCGGCTTCGAGCCGTCCTACTCGATGCACCCGATCATCTCGGCGGGCACGCGCACCGAGTGGCTGCCCGCGCCGCGTCGCGACGACTTCACCCTGGACACCGAGGCCGCCGCGCGGGTGGTCGCCGAGCGCGCCCCCGACGTGGTGTTCCTGACCAGCCCGAACAACCCGACCGGCGGCTCGATCCCGACCGCCGAGCTGGAGGCGGTGCTGCGGGTCGCGCCGGGCATCGTGGTGGTGGACGAGGCCTACGCCGAGTTCTCCGCCCAGCCGAGCGCGGTGACCCTGCTGGCGGAGTACCCGGCGAAGCTGATCGTCTCGCGCACGATGAGCAAGGCGTTCGCGTTCGCCGGTGGACGGCTGGGTTATCTGGCCGCCACACCGGCCATTGTGGACGCACTGCAGCTGGTGCGGCTGCCGTACCACCTCTCGCTGCTGACCCAGGCGGCCGCGCGGGCCGCGCTGCGGCACGCCGAGGCCACGCTGGCTTCGGTGGCCAAGCTCGCCGCCGAGCGGGACAGGGTGGCCGACGCGCTGCTGGGCCTCGGCGCCACGCCGGTGCCCAGCGACGCCAACTTCATCCTGTTCGGCCGCTTCGCCGACGCGCCCGCCGCTTGGAAGTCCTTTGTGGACCAGGGGGTGCTGATCCGCGACGTCGGCATCGCCGGGCACCTGCGGGTGACCATCGGCACCCCGGAGGAGAACGACGTCTTTCTCGGCGTCGCCAAGGACGTTTTCGCGAAGGAGGTGCCCAGGTGAGCCGCGTGGGCAAGGTGGAACGGACCACCAAGGAGTCCTCGATCTCGGTCCAGCTGGACCTCGACGGCACCGGTGAGGTGGAGATCAGCACCGGCGTGCCGTTCTTCGACCACATGCTGACCGCGTTCGGCGCGCACGGCTCGCTGGACCTGAAGGTGGACGCCACCGGTGACGTGCACATCGACGCGCACCACACGGTCGAGGACACGGCGATCGTGCTGGGCCAGGCGATCCGCCAGGCGCTCGGGGACAAGAAGGGCATCCGCCGCTTCGGCGACGCGTGGATCCCGATGGACGAGACGCTGGCGCACGCCGCGATCGACGTGTCGGGCCGCCCGTACTGCGTGCACCTCGGTGAGCCGGAGCAGTTCAACACCTTCACCATCGGCGGGAACTACCCGTTCGTGCTGACCCGCCACGTGTTCGACTCGCTGTCGTTCCACGCGCAGATCGCGCTGCACGTGCGAGTCCTGCACGGCCGCGATCCGCACCACATCGCCGAAGCGCAGTACAAGGCGGTGGCACGGGCGCTGCGCGCGGCGACCGAGGCCGACCCGCGTGCGCTGGGTGTCCCGTCGACCAAGGGTGTGCTGTAGTGCCGAAGGAATTCATCATCGTCGGTTTGCTGGCACTGGCCGGTTTCCTGATCGGCGGTGTGTACAGCACGTGGAAGACCGCGAAGGTGATGGCCATGCTGCTGGGCGTCGGCGCGGTGCTCGCCGTCGGCGGCGCCATCGCCTGGCTCGTCGGCTAGCTCAGGTACTCCGGCGGCACCGCGTCGGTCAGCCAGACGCCGTTCGCGCTGAGCTGGAACGCGTGTCCGGCTGAGGCCATGCGTCCGGCGGCGACTCGCAGGATCACCGGAGCGCCACGCCGCGCGCCCACCCGGCGGGCGGTTTCCTCGTCCGGGGACAGGTGCACGGCGTGCCGTCGCATCGGGCGCAGGCCTTCCGCCCGGATCGACGCCAGCGCGGCGGCAACCGTGCCGTGGTAAAGGAATTCCGGCGGATCCGCGACGGGCAGGCCCAGCTCCACCGCCACGCTGTGCCCCTGGTTCGCACGGATGCGGGCACCGCTCTCGTCGAACGAGAACCGGCGTTTGTCGTTGCGGGAGACCACTTCCGCGAGCTGCTCGCGGTTCATGCCGAGCGCGTCGAGCACCGCGTCCACATCGGCCCAGCCCGCATCGTCGAGCACCAGCCCGGCTGCCGCCGGGTCGTGGCGCAGGTGCTTCGACAACTGCTTGGACAGCCGGACCAGCTGCCGCTGGTCCATCACCGCAGCACCGGCAGAATGGTGTTCAGCCCGGTCACCGCGAGCAGCCTGGCCAGGAACGGCGGCACCCGGCTCAGCCGCACCCGCCCGCCGTGCGCGGTGGCGCGCTTGTGCGCGGCGATGAACGCGCTCAGCCCGCTGGAGTCCACATAGGTCAGTCCGGCGAGGTCGAGCACCAGCTCGTGGTGCCGTTCCGCCAGTTCCGGCAGTGCTTCGTGGAATTCGGCGCCGGTGTGCGCGTCCAGCGCACCGGTGGTGGTGACCACCACCTGCCCGTCGTCCACCGCCACGGCGTAGTTGAATTCGTTCATCGCGCCTCGGTCATCAGTGCGTGCGACAACGGGAAGTCCACCAGCACGCTGGTGAGCAGTTCGCCGAGTTCGTCCACCAGCCGCGGGTCCGCGCCGCGGGCGGCCAGCAGCTCGGCCACCCACGCCGCGGTTTCCGGGATGGGCCGCGGATCACCGGTGAGCAGGGCCGCCCAGACCGCGTGCAGCGACTGGTCGAGCACGTCCTTCACCACCGATTCCAGGCTGTCGGCCACCGCGGGACTGCCGGTCAGCACGCTCGCCGCGAACGACCACCCGGCTCGCAGCCCGGCCAGCAACCGGGGGTGGGCCCGCTCCAGCTGGGCCTGCTCGGCGACGGCCGCGGCGGGCAGCGGTGGCGCCGCCGGGACCACCGGGGGCAGCGCCGCGATCGCCTCGACCGCCGCGTAGGCACCCGGCGCCCAGGCCGTCGCGCCGATGGCGAGCGCGCGCCGGTCGTCCTGGCCGAAGCCGGAACCGCCTGCCAGCACGGGAATCCCGGCGGCCGTGGTGGCCTCGACGAACCGGCGGCTGGCGGGCAGCGCGCCCAGCACCGAGCAGCTGACCGCGGTCGCGTCCGGGCCGAGGTCGTGCAGGTACTGGCTCAGCCGCGCGGCCGGGGTGGACGCGCCGAGCAGGGTGACTTCCCAGCCGTGCGCGCGCAGCGCGTGGCCGACGAGCGAGGCGGGCAGCGCGTGCCACTCGCGTTCGGCGCAGGCCACCACCACCCGGCCACGGCTGACCGGCACCCGGCGGGCGTACCCGGCGACCACCTCCACCGCGGCGGCCGAGACCCCGGTGGCCGCGTGCTCCCTGGCCACCGTCCATTCCCCGCGCTGCCAGTGCATGCCGACCGCGCGCTGCCCGGCGGCGATCACCTCGACCAGCACCACCACCGGATCGGCGCCGTGCTCGAGCAGCTCACCGACCAGGCCGGTGGCGGCCGTGGTGTCCACCGAGACCAGCGCCCGGCCGAACCGGGCCACCGCGTCGGCCGTGTCGAAGGCGCTCATCGTCCCCAGGTCACCGCGAACAGGGCCATGTCGTCGTGCGGGCGGCCGCCGAGATAGTCGCAGACGTCCTGCTCGACCGCCTCGCACAGCGGTTCCGGGCCGGCGCCCGCGTACCCGGGCAGCAGCTCCACCAGCCGGTCCATGCCGTAGAAGTCATCCGCTCCGCGTGCCTCGTAGATGCCGTCGGTGAACAGCAACATGGTGTCACCGAGGTGCAGGCGCACGTCGACCTCCCGGAAGGCCAGGTCCGGCAGCACGCCGGCCACCGTGCCGACGGCCTCGATCTGCTCGATCGTGCCGCCCGCCCGGATGATCACCGGCGGCGGGTGCCCGGCCACCGCCACGCTGGCCACCGCCGAGCTGCCGTCGCCGATCGGGCGCAGCCGCACGCACACCACGGCCACGAACCGGCTGGCGTCGGCTTCGTAGAGCACGGTGTTCAACGCGGTCAGCACCTGGCTGGGCCGCCGGTCGAAGTAGGCGGCGGTGCGGATGCTCTGCCGGGTGCGGCCGGTCAGCACCGCGGCCTCCACACCCTTGCCGCAGACGTCGCCGAGCACCACCAGCCAGTCGTCACCGGAGCCGAGCACGTCGTAGAAGTCGCCGGACAGGTCGAGGTGCGCGGCCGCCGACCGGATCCGCGCGGCGATCCGCGCGCCGGGCAGTTCGGGCAGGACCGGCGGGCGCAGCCCGGCCTGCAGCACCGCGGCCACGTGCGTGCGGTCCTCGTAGAGCTGCGCCGAATCGATCGCCAGCGCGGCGCGCCCGGCCAGCTTCTCGGCGAAGGCGATGTCCTCGGCGGGAAAGCCGCGGCGCGTGCCGCGGACCAGTACGAGCACGCCGATGGTGGTGCCGCGCGCGGTCAGCGGGATCCCGGCGACGTCGGCCGGGCGCAGCGCGGCGGCCTCGGCACGCAACCCGGCGTTCGGGATCATCGCCTCCAGCCCGGTCTCGGCGTCCTCGTCCACGTGCAGCACGTCGGTGCGACCGGAGCTGAGCACGTGGCCGAGGCCGCGCTCGCGGTCGACGCGGGCGGTGACCGGGGTGGTGGCGGTCAGCTCGGCGCCGCCGTGCAGCACCAGCCTGCCGGTGCGGAGTTCGGGTAGCGCGAGCACCACCCAGTCGGCGAACGCGGGGCGGAGCAGGTCGAGCAGGCGCAGCGCGGTGCGGCGCAGGTTCAGCGAGCCGGCCAGCTCGCTGGTGACGCGCTCGGTCAGGCCGGGCCACGGCCCGGTCGTGGCGGGGGCGTCGGTCCCAGGGTGCATCAGGCTCCTTCTCCGGCGATCGCGCCTTCGAGGGTACTTCCCGGGCGACGGATTCAGACTCCGCCTTCGGCGGCGGGTTTCAGCAGCCGGGCGCCGGGGCCGAAGCGGGCCATCTGGTCGTCGTGGTTGTAGAGCCCGCAGACCCGCAGGGACAGGCAACCGCAGCCGACGCAGCCGGTCAGCCTGTCGCGCAGGCGCTGCAGCGCGTCGATCCGCGCGTCGATCTCGGCCTGCCAGTTGCGCGAGAGCCGGGTCCAGTCCGCCTTGGTCGGCGCGTGGTCCTTCGGCAGCGTGGACAGTGCCTCGCTGATCTGCTCCAGGCTCAGCCCGACCCGCTGCGCGGCCCGGATGAAGGCGATCCGGCGCAGCACCGAGCGGGCGTACCGGCGCTGGTTCCCGGCCGAACGCTCGGAGTGGATCAAGCCCTTGTCCTCGTAGAAGCGCAGGGCGGTGTGCGGTACCCCGCTGCGCTCGGAGACCTGCCCGATGCTGAGGTGGTCGGCGAGTTTGGTCACCTGGTCACCATAGCCTTGACTTCGACTTAGGTCGAGGTTGCACCTTCGTGAACATGACCACTACCGCCACCGGCTACCGCGAACTGCCCCGGCTGATCGGCCTGATGACCGGCGACGAGAAGCACTCCGCGGCGGCGACGTCCACTGTAGACGTTCTGTGGGTGCTATACGACCGGGTTCTGGACATTTCCCCGCGGCGCACCGGCGACCCGCACCGCGACCGCTTCCTGCTGTCGAAGGGGCACGGTCCGATGGCCTACTACGCGGTGCTGGCCGCCAAGGGCTTCCTGCGCGAGGCCGATCTGCCCGGCTGGGCGGGGGTGGAGTCGCGGCTGGGCATGCACCCGGACCGGATGCGCGTGCCGGGGGTGGAGATCTCCAGCGGTTCGCTCGGGCACGGCCTCGGCCTCGCCGTCGGTGAGGTCTACGGGCTGCGCGCCCAGCGGATCGACTCGCGGGTGGTGGTGCTGCTCGGCGACGCGGAACTGGACGAGGGGTCCAACCACGAGGCGATCGCGCTGGCCGGGCGGGAGGGCATGGAGCGGCTGACCGCGGTGGTGGTGGACAACCGGTCCGCCAGTCGCGGCTGGCCCGGTGGCATCGGGCGGCGCTTCGAAGTGGAGGGCTGGGCGGCCAGAACGGTCGACGGCCGTGACCACGAAGCGCTCTACGACGCCTTCACCGCCCCGCATCCGGGGCGCCCGCTGGTCGTGGTCGCCGAAGTGGAAGCGAAGGGCTGAGCCGATGTTGAGCATGCGTGACGCGTTCACGTCCACAATGGACGAAGCGATGGCGGTGGATCCCCGGCTGGCGCTGGTGCTCGCCGACATCTCGGTGGACCGGGTGCGCCCGGCCATGCGCCGCCACCCGGACCGGGTGATCAACGTCGGCATCCGCGAGCAGCTGCTGGTCGGTGTCGCGGGCGGGCTGGCGCTGTCCGGGCTGCGGCCGGTGGTGCACACCTTCGCCTCGTTCCTGGTGGAGCGTGCGTTCGAGCAGGTGAAACTGGACCTCGGGCACCAGGGCGTCGGCGCGGTCCTGGTGTCCTCCGGCGCGTCGTACGACATGTCCTACGCCGGGCGCACGCACCATTCGCCGGGTGACGTGGCGCTGATGGATTCGCTGCCCGGCTGGACCGTGCACGTGCCCGGGCACGCCGAAGAAGCACGCAGGCTGCTCTGCGAGTCGCTGCCCGGTGACAGCAGTGTCTACTTGCGACTGTCCGAAGCGGCCAACGCGGAACCGTTCATCGGCGCGGGTTTCCAGGTGCTGCGCCGGGGTTCGGCCGGAGTGGTGCTGGCCGTCGGGCCGATGCTGGACCGGGTGCTCGCGGCGACCGCGGCGCTGGACGTGACCGTGCTCTACACCGCGACGGTCCGCCCGTTCGACGCGGCGGGACTGCGCGCGGCGGTGGACGCGTCGGCCGCGGACGTGGTGCTCGTCGAGCCGTACCTGGCCGGTACTTCGGCGCACCAGGTCGCCGAAGCGCTCGCCGACCGGCCGCACCGCCTGCGGTCGCTGGGTGTGCGCCGCGACCGCGAAGTGCGGATCTACGGCGGCATGGCCGACCACGACGTGGCGCACGGGCTCGACGAGCAGGCCATCGCCGCCTCCGTGCGGGACTTCCTCGACACCCGGCGGTGACCGGGCGTCAGCTTCGGCGCCAGTAGTCCGGCCGCCACCAGTAGAGCGTCGCGAGGTCAGCCGGCCATGGCGCCTCACTGACGCCCCGTGGCTCGAAATTGTCGGAGGCGAGGTCGACGGGACGCCACCCGCCGTCGACCGGTTCGGCCGCGGTGGCCGCGCGCACGAGACCGGTGAAGCGGAACTCCATCGCGCCGAGTTCGGCGTAGGCGCGCTGCGCGTCGATCAGCGAAGGGCTGTTCGCGCCGCCGCTCCAGCCGGGCCACCGCACCTGGATCGCGTCGTCCTCCCAGAAGCACACGTCGCAGATCTCGTAGGAGCCCGGTGGTTTCCCGAAGACCAGGTGCCCGCAGCACGGACACGGATAGGTCGTTCCGGCGTCCACGAACGAAGTCCTAGCGGTAGTCGGCGAGCACGCAGGTGATGTTGTCCGGCCCGCCGCCCGCGTTGGCCAGCGCGATCAGTTGCCGCACCGCGGCTTCCGGGTCGGCGACCTCGTCGAGGACCTCGCGGATGGCTTCGTCGCGGACCACGTCGGTCAGCCCGTCGGAGCAGAGCAGGTACCGGTCACCCGGTTCCGCCTCGTGCTCGGACAGATCGGGTTCGTGCGTGGTGCCGCTCTGCAGAGCGCGCACCAGCATCGACCGCCGCGGGTGGACCTCGGCCTCTTCCGGCGTGATCCGCCCTTCGTCGACCAGGGTCTGCACGAGCGTGTGGTCGCGGGTCATCTGGTACAGGATGCTTTCCCGCAACAGGTAACCCCGCGAGTCGCCGATGTGCGCCAGCCCGAAGCGCGGGCCGTTCCACAGCATCGCGGTGACCGTGGTGCCCGCTCCGGCCGGCGCGTGCTCGTTGAGCAGCCTGCCCGCCTCGGCGACCGCCTTGGCCAGTGCGCCGGTCAGGTCCTCGTGCGGTTCGTCGTCCAGCTCGCGCAGTGCGTCGACGGCGAGTGCGCTGGCCACTTCGCCACTGGTGTGCCCGCCCATGCCGTCGGCGAGCACGAGCACCCGGGAACCCGCGAAGGCGGCGTCTTCGTTGCCCTTGCGGTTGAGCCCTGGATCCGTGCCGACCACCGCACGGAGTTCGTGTGTCATGCCACCAGTAGAGCATGTTGTGAACTCAATACACAAGTCATTGGCTCGTGGATTAGCATGTCCGTTATGACCCAGGAAGCGACCGTGACCGCCGGCGACATCGCGCGGCTGGTCGACGTCGGCCGGGCGGCGGTGAGCAACTGGCGCCGCCGTTACGACGACTTCCCGCGTCCGGTCGGCGGTACCGCGTCCAGCCCGCTGTTCTCGCTGGCGGAGGTCGAAGACTGGTTGCGCCGCAACGGTAAGCGGTTCGAGGTTTCGCGCGCGGAGCGGGTCTGGCAACGGCTGCGCGCGGCGGCCGACGACCTCGGCCTCGGCGAGCTGGTCGCGGACACCGGGGCGGCGCTGGAGAACGGTGGTTTCCGCGCGGACGAGCAGCTCGGCGGCGCGGTGGCCGAACTCGGCGCCCGCGAGGTGTTCGAGTTCCTCTACGAGCGCTACCAGGAGGTGCACGTCCGGCGGCTGCCGGTGACCCCCGGCCCGATCGCCGAGCTGATGGCGCGGCTGGCCGGTCCCGTGGACACCGTGCTCGACCCCGCCTGCGGCACCGGCGCGCTGCTGCTCGCGGCCGACGCGTCCCGCGCGATCGGCCAGGACCTCGACGAAACGGCCGCCGCGATGGCGGGCACGCGCCTGCGCCTCGCCGGGATCGACGCGCGGGTGAGCGCCGGTGATTCGCTGCGGCAGGACGCTTTCCCCGGTGAACTCGCCGACGCGGTGCTGTGCGACCCGCCGCTCAACGAACGGGCGTGGGGGCACGAGGAACTGGCCGGTGACACGCGCTGGGAGTTCGGCGTGCCGCCACGCGGTGAACCGGAACTCGCCTGGGTGCAGCACTGCCTGTCGCACGCGCGGCCCGGCGGCACCGTCGCCATCCTGCTGCCGCCAGCCGTCGCCGGTCGCCGGTCGGGGCGCCGGATCCGCGGGAACCTGTTGCGCGCCGGGGCGTTGCGCGCGGTGGTGACCATGCCGGACGGTACCCGCGACCTGTGGCTGCTGCGCCGCCCGGAAGCCGGGACCGGTGGCGACCGCGTCCTGCTGATGGAGTCCACAGAGGACTTCTCGGCGGTGGAAACCGCTTGGGCGGACCCGGATTCCTGGTCGACCAAGGTGATCGACCTGCTCGACGACGACGTGGACCTCAGCCCGGCGCGGCATCGCGGTTCCGAGGGCGGGGAGAGCTTCGTGACCGCGCTGGCCGGATTCCGCGCGCGGGCACTGGTGCCACCGGAACTCGAGGTGCTCGACCACGACCGGTCCTGGCCGTTGACGACCATCGGCGAACTGATCAAAGCCGGGCTGGTGCGCAAATCCGGCGAAGGCGTGCCGGTGAAATCCCCGGCGGGCACCGAATACCTGGTCGATCCCGAGCGCATCGACCCCGACTTCCTCGCCGGGCTGCTGCGGTCGGCGATGCACCGGATGACCTCGAACTCGACCAGGCTGGACCTGCGCCGGGTGCGCGTGCCCCGGCTCCCGCTGGCCGAGCAGCGGGCCTGCGGACTGGCCTTCCGGCGGCTCGCCGAGTTCGAGGCGGAGCTGGCGGAGGCGGCCGCGCTGGGGGAACGGCTGGTGCGGCTAGGCTTCGACGGGCTGGCGGACGGTCACCTGCAGCCGGGTTCCTAGGGAGGGTCATGCTCATCGCCGATCGGTATGAGCTGGACGACCTGCCGCTGGGCCAGGGCGGGATGGGCGCGGTGCACGCCGGGCACGACAAGCACCTCGGGCGGCGGGTGGCGGTGAAGTTCCTGCGCCTGCCCGGTGGGCCGGACGACGAGCTGGAACGCCGGTTCGTCCGCGAGGCCAGGATCCTCGCCCGGCTGGAGCATCCCGGCGTGCCGGTGCTCTACGACTTCGGCATGTTCGACCAGCGGTTGTTCCAGGTCATGCAGTTCATCGACGGGGTGACGGTGGCCGACCTGGTCGGCGAGCACGGCCCGCTGCCGGTGCCGTGGGCGGCGGCGATCGCGGCGCAGGCGGGCGCGGTGCTCGCGGCGGCGCACGAACTGTCGATCTGCCACCGCGACCTGAAGCCGACGAACCTGATGCTCTGCCCCGACGGCAGCGTCAAGGTGCTCGACTTCGGGCTGGCCATGTTGCGCGAGGCCGACGTCGCGCAGTTCACCAAGGCCGGGCAGATCCTCGGCACGCCCGCGTACATGGCGCCGGAGCAGATCCAGCGCGGGGTCGCCGAACCACGCAGCGATCTGTACGCGCTGGGGTGCGTGCTGCACGAGATGCTGACCGGGAACCAGTTGTTCACCGGGCCGACCGCGTTCGCGGTGTTCGAGAAGCAGGTCAGGGAACGGCCGCCGCGATTGCCGGGGGCGCTGGGCGCGCTGCTCGGCCAGGTGCTGGCGAAGTCGCCGGAGGACCGGCCGGCGAACGCGGCGGAGTTCTTCGAGCGGTTGCGGCCGTTCACCGCGGACCCGCCGATGCTGCCCGGCTACCTGTCACCGGCGGTGAGCCCGGCGCGGATGTACGCCAGCATGGTGGGCCAATTGCACGGTATGGGAGGGTGACCCCGTCCGTGGTCGTCTGGATGGGGAGCACACTCGATGGAGCGACGGCTCATTTCCGCTGCCCTCCTCGGTGCGCTGCTGGTCACCGGCTGCAGTTCACCGCCGGAGAGCCCGCCCGCCGCGGAGGCACCCGCCCCGCCCGCGCCCGCACCGGCTGCTTCGGTGCCCGGCTTCTCCGTGGTGGCCACCGGTGACGTGCTGGTGCACCCGGCGCTGACCGAGCAGGCCGAGGCCGACGGTGGCGGCAAGATCGACTTCCGCCCGCAGTTCGACGGGGTCAAGCCGGTGGTCTCCGGTGCGGACCTCGGGTTGTGCCACCTGGAAGTGCCGCTGGCCGACCCCGGCGGGCCGTACAGCGGGTATCCGTCGTTCAACGCGCCGCCGGAGATCGCCGGCGCGCTCAAGGACACCGGGTACGACGCCTGCTCGACCGCCTCGAACCACACGCTGGACCAGGGCGAGGACGGGGTGAAGCGCACGCTCGACGGACTGGACGCGGCCGAGTTGAAGCACACCGGCTCGGCCCGCTCGTCGAAGGAGGCAGGCACCCCGCTCGTGCTGGACGCGGCGGGCACGAAGGTCGGGCACGTCTCGTTCACCTTCGGCTTCAACGGCATCGAACTGCCCGAGGGCAAACCGTGGATGTCGAACACGCTCGACGCGGCCGACGTGGTCGCGGCGGCCCGCAAAACGCGTGAAGCCGGGGCGGAAGTGGTGATCGCGAGCCTGCACTGGGGCACCGAATACCGCTCGGAGCCGACGAAGGAACAGACCTCGCTCGCGAAGAAGCTGCTCGAGGACGACTCGATCGACCTGATCATCGGGCACCACGCGCACGTGGTGCAGCCGTTCGAGAAGATCGGCTCGAAGTGGGTGGCCTACGGACTGGGCAACCACATCGCGAAGCACTCGGAACCGCGGGGCACCACGGAAGAGGGCGTGGCGGCGCGATTCCACTTCACCAAGGACGCTTCGGGCTGGAAGGTGGACCAGGCCGAATACGTCCCGACCCTGGTCGAGCTGGGCCCGCCGATCCGCCTCCAGGACGCCACCGCGGCTTCCACGCCACGGCAGAAGGAAGCCCTGGCTCGCACGGACGAGGTCGTCCTCAGCCGGAACGCCGCAAAAGACGGCCTGACCCGGCCCGGTAACCGCTAGCTCGTGGCGAAGCTCCGCCGGTAGTCCTTGGGGGAGACGCCCACCACGCGGTGGAAGTGGTGGCGCAGCAGGGCGGCCGTGCCGAAACCGGTTTCCGCGGCGATCTCGTCCACCCCGAGCGTGGTTTCCTCCAGCAGCCGCCGGGCGTGCAGGACGCGTTGCGTGGAGAGCCACCGGTTCGGCGTGGTGCCGGTTTCGGCGGCGAAGCGGCGGGCGAAGGTCCGCTCGGACATCTTCGCCTGCCGCGCCAGGCTGGCGACGGTGTGCTCGGTGGTCAGGTTTTCCAGCAACCAGGCCAGAAGCGGCTGCAGGCTGTTGCCGGTGCACTCCGGGATCGGTGTTTCCACGAACTGCCGCTGCCCGCCCTCCCGCTGCGGCGCGACCACCATGCGCCGTGCGATGCGGGTGGCGATCTCCGTGCCCAGCTCCCGTCGCACCAGGTGCAGGCAGGCGTCGATGCCGGACGCGGTCCCGGCGCTGGTGATCAGGTCCCCGTCGTCGACGAACAGCACGTCCGGGTCCAGCTCCGTCCGCGGGAAGCGCTCGGCGAACGCGCGGGCGTGCCGCCAGTGCGTGGTGCACCGCCGTCCGTCGAGCAGGCCCGTCGCGCCGAGGAAGAACACGCCGCTGCACACCGTCAGCACGGTCGCCCCGCGCGCGCTGGCCGCCCGCACCGCGGCCAGTGCCGCCTCCGGGTACTCGTCGCGGATGTCGTATGCGGGCAGCGCCACCAGGTCGGCACCGTCGAGCCCGGCCAGCCCGTGGTCCGGCGTGAGGGACATGCCCATGCTGGTCCGCACCGGCTCCCCGGCGCGTTCCCCGCAGACCCGGAACTCGATCGGCGGTACCCCGCCGTCGGTCCGGTCGACACCAAAAACCTCGCACAGCACACCCAGCTCGAACGGCGCGACACCGTCGATCACCAGCGCGGCCACCGTCTTCAGCATGCGGGCAGCGTAATTGGCAGGATATTGCCGCACAAGGTCAGATCTGCCACTGTTGGCAGCAATTGACCGAGCGAACAATTCAAGCCATGAGTTATGTCGTGCTGATCCTGCTGCTGGCCCTGTCCGCCTACGCCATCGAACGCAACCACCGCCGCCAGGCCCGGCCGTCCTACACCGGCAGCGGTCCCGGTGAGGACCGCGACCTGACCAGGGTGCGTACCGAACTCGCGGCTCAGGCCGGCCGCGCCACCAGCCGGGGTGCCGCTCGGTCCGGCTCGATCTTCGCCGGCCGCGTCTCCAGTTCCTCGGCCAGGCTGGCGGCCCACTGAAGGAGCCCCGCGATATCGATGCCGTACGGCGCGTCCGCGCGATACGGCTCGACGTTCGCGGCACCGCGGCGCAGCAGCGAGGCGCCACCGACGGCGTTGCCACGGGCGGCGTGCGTCAGCCCGACGGCGAGCTGGGCCATGCCGCGCCAGAGCCCCTCGTCCGCCTCGACGCCGGTTTTCCAGGCGTCCTCGAACACTTCGTGCGCGTGGAAGGGCATGCCGGCGTCGAGCAGCCGCTGTGCCTCGGTCAGCGTCTCGGCGGGTGTGCGCTCCACGCCCTCGGGCTGGCGCTCCACGCCGGGTGAGCCATAGGGCAGCGGGCGGCCGAGGCCGTCCCGCGGCCTCGCGTTGCGCGCCCGTCCTTCCGGATCACGGTCTCGCATATCCGGATTCTTCCACGCCGGACCGACGGTCTCAGCGCCCGCGCCGCCCGGCCCGGCTGCCCGCGGAGAACTTCGCCGCTCCCGAGTTCGCCGCCCCGGACTGGCGGGGCCGCTGGTGCCCGTTCTTCGGCTGGGCCTGCCCTTGGCCTTCACGCTGCCCCTTGGCCTGCGATGGGGCCTGAGCCTTGCCGCCTGCTCGCGCCCGCCCACCTGCTTCGGCTCGCGGCCGCCCACCGGCCTCGTTTCGCGCCGGTGCCCCGGACCGCGACTGCGCGCCCGATCGCGACTGGGCCCCGGCTCGCGACTCAGCCCCGGATCGTGCCTGCGCCCCGGATCGCGCCCCGGCTCCGGCCCGTTCCTGGGTCGCTGCACCGGATCGCGCACCCGCGCCGGACCGCCCTTGCGATCCCGCGCCGGCTCGTGCCGCTGCGCCGGACCGCCCTTGCGATCCCGCGCCGGCTCGTGCCGTCCCGCCGGAGCGTGCCTGCGATCCCGCGCCGGAGCGGGCCGCGGTGCCCGAACGGGCTCCCGCACCCGAGCGGGTCTGGGCGTTCGGGCGGGTTTTGGCTTGTGCCTTGGGCGGTGCCTTCGGGGCCTTCGCCGCCGGTTTCACGTATGAACGTTCGCCCGGGGCGAGTTCGGCGAGCAGCGGGTGCCCGGCGTCGAGGCGCGTGGTCTTCGGCTTGATCCCCGCCTTGCGGGTGAGGTCGCGGACGTCCGGCACCTGCTCGTCGGTCATCAGCGTGATCACCGTGCCCGACGCGCCCGCCCGCGCGGTCCGGCCGGAGCGGTGCAGGTACGCCTTGTGCTCCACCGGCGGGTCCGCGTGGATCACCAGCGTCACGTCGTCGACGTGGATGCCGCGCGCCGCGATGTCGGTGGCGACCAGCGCCTTCGCCGTGCCGTCGGAGAACGCGGCCAGGTTGCGGGTGCGCGCGTTCTGCCCGAGGTTGCCGTGCAGTTCGACCGCGGGCACCCCGGCGGCCACCAGCTTGCGGGTGAGCGCCTTGGCCCGGTACTTGGTCCGGGTGAACACCAGCGTGCGCCCCGGCGCCGAGGTCAGGTCGACCAGCACCGGCAACCGGTCGTCCTCGTGCACGTGGAGCACGTGGTGCGTCATCGTGGACACCGGCGACTGCGCGGAATCCACGCTGTGCGTGACCGGATCGCTGAGGTAGCGCCGGACGATCACGTCGACCCCGGCGTCCAGCGTGGCCGAGAACAGCAGGCGCTGCCCGTCCTTCGGGGTGGCGTCGAGAATGCGCCGGACCGCGGGCAGGAAGCCGAGATCGGCCATGTGGTCGGCCTCGTCGAGCACGGTGGTCTCGATCGCGTCGAGGTGCGCGTGCCCGGAGGCGACGTGGTCGTTGAGCCTGCCGGGACAGGCGATCGCGATGTCCACGCCCGCCTTCAGCGCGGCGATCTGCGGATTCGGGCTGACCCCGCCGAAGATCGTCATCGTGCGCAGCGACAGCGCCTTGGCCAGCGGCGCCAGCGACGCCTCGATCTGGGTGACCAGCTCGCGGGTCGGCGCCAGGATCAGCGCGCGCGGGCGCCCCGGCCGCCGTTGGACCGGCTTGGCCGCGAGGCGCGCGAGCACGGGCAGGCAGAAGGCGTAGGTCTTGCCGGAACCGGTGCGGCCGCGGCCGAGCACGTCACGCCCCTCCAGCGAGTGCGGCAGCGTGGCCGACTGGATCGGGAACGGCGTCAGCACGCCCTCTTCGGCCAGTGCGGCGATGAGGGGTGCGGGCAGGCCGAAATCGGCGAAATCTGACTGGGGGCGGCGGCCCGACATGTGTTCTCCGAACGTGGATGGGGCCGCGATGCCCGGCGCCAGTACCGATCAGTGTAGGCGTCGGCCCGTGGTGTTCCGCGTCACCGCGCCGGTTGCTGGTTACGGTGCCGTAGGTTACGGTTGCGTAGGTTCACTTCCTCTTCCCCGGAAGGCCTGCCCCATGCCCATTTCGGAGAGCACCCGCCTGCTGCTCGAACTCGAACACGTCGCCGAAGCGAATCTGAACCGGCATCTCGAAGTGGCCAAGGAGTGGATGCCGCACGAGTATGTGCCGTGGAGCCAGGGCCGCGACTTCACCGAACTCGGCGGGGAACCGTGGGAGCCCGGCCAGTCACAGGTCTCGGCGATCGCGCGCACCGCGCTCGAGGTCAACCTGCTCACCGAGGACAACCTGCCCAGCTACCACCGGGAGATCGAGCGTGCCTTCGGCCGGGAGGGCGCCTGGGGCACCTGGGTGCACCGCTGGACCGCCGAGGAGGGCCGCCACGGCATCTGCCTCCGCGACTACCTGCTGGTGACCAGGGCGGTCGACCCGGACGAGCTGGAGCGCGCCCGGATGGCCACCATGCAGGCCGGGTACGACAGCGAGGACAAGCCGCTGCTGCGGGTGTTCGCCTACGTGTCGTTCCAGGAGCTGGCGACCCGCCTTTCGCACCGCAACACCGGCCGGTACACGCAGGACCCGATCGCGGACAAGCTGCTGGCCAGGGTCGCGATGGACGAGAACCTGCACATGATCTTCTACCGGAACCTGGTCACCGCCGCGCTGGAGGTCTCGCCGGACGCGATGGTCCGCGCGATCACCGACGAGGTGGTCGGTTTCCAGATGCCGGGCAGCATCATTCCCGGCTTCGTGCGCAAGGCCGCGCAGATCGCCAAGGCCGGGATCTACGACCTGCGCATCCACCACGACGAGGTGATCTGGCCGCTGCTGCGGCACTGGCGGGTCTTCGAGCTGGAGGGACTCGGTGCGGAAGGGGAGCGGGCGCGCGAGGAACTGCACGAGTTCCTGACCGGCCTGGACAAGCAGGCCACGCGGTTCGTCGAGCGCCGCGCGCAGGCGCTGGCCCGGCAGCCCGGCTGAACGCGCCCCGATTCTGTCGGTGTGCTCGGGTAAGTTCGATCGCATGGCGACTTTGGTTACCTTCCACGCCCATCCCGACGACGAGTGCATCACCGTCGGCGGCGTGATGCGCAAGGCTTACGAAGAGGGGCACCGGGTGGTGCTCGTGGTCGCCACCCAGGGCGAGCACGGCGAGGTGGAGGAGGGTTTCCTCACCGAGGGCGAGACGCTGCGGGAGCGGCGCATCGCGGAAACCCATGCCGCGGCCGGGATTCTCGGTGCGCAACGGGTGGAGTTCCTCGGCTACACCGATTCCGGGATGATGGGCGAGCCGGAGAACGACGCCGAAGGCTCGTTCTGGACCGCGTCGGTCGAGGAAGCGGCCGAAAAGCTGGCGGCGATCCTCCGCGAGGAGAACGCCGACGTGCTCACCATCTACGACGACAACGGCGGCTACGGCCACCCCGATCACATCCAGGTGCACCGGGTCGGCGTGCGTGCCGCCGAGCTGGCCGGCACGGAGCGCGTCTACCAGGCCACGCAGAACCGCGACGAGATCCGCCGCGGGGTCGAAGCCGCGATGGCCGAGGGCGCCGACATGTCGGAGTTCGGCGCGGATCTGGAGTTCCTCGGCACCATCGGCAAGCCGGAGGCGGAGCTGACCGCGAAGGTCGACGTCACCGCGTACCTGGAGCACAAGCGGCAGGCGATGCGGGCGCACGCCAGCCAGATCGCCGAGGACTCGTGGTTCCTCGCGCAGTCGGAGGAGGCGTTCCGGTTCCAGTTCGGCACCGAGTGGTTCATCCGCGAGGGGCAGGGCCCTGGCATCACGGAGAAGGATCTGCTCGCCGGGTTATGAGCCGGGCGAGCTCGGCGGGGCGGGACAGGAAAGGGTGGTGCCCGCTGTCGAATTCGACGATTTCGGTGGTGTGCCTCGCCCACGCGCGCTGACGCGCGGGCGGGGTGGCCCGGTCGCGCGTGAGCACGACGTAGGTCGACGGAATGGTCTGCCACGCCAGCCCGCGTGGTGCCCGCGCGAAGGCCGCGGCGGACTGCGGCGTGAGCTTGGTGGCGGCTTCGGTGGCGAGGTCTTCGGGGCAGTCCTGGAGAAAGATGCCGCGCAGGTCCAGTCCTGGCTTGACCGCGACGGTGCCGTCTTCGCGGGCGTCCAGCCACGGTGACGGCTCCGGCACCATCTCGGCCAGGGAGCGGCCCGCCTCCGGGACCACCGCGGCCAGGTAGACCAGGCGCTCGACAGTGGGCTCGAAGCCGGTGGCCGCGTCGGTGATCACCATGCCGCCGTACGAGTGTCCACTGAGGATGGTCGGCTCGGCGCTGGCGGCGAGCACCGCGCGCACCGCGTCGGCATCGTCGTGCAGCGTGGCGGTTTTGGTGCGGCAGCTGGGCAGGCTCACCGCTTCGGTGCCGAACCCCAGTTCGCGCAACGGTTCCACCATGCGGTGCCACCACCAGTCGGCCGCACCCGTACAGGCCCCGTGCACATGAACGACTCGCATGCGCCCAAGCAGAACACGGCCGGTCAACCCGGCGCAGCAGGTTTCGCGCAGGGCGTGACCAGCCAGTGTTTGACAGTCCGGTGCCTAGAGCGTCTGCCACCAGCCGTCGACCGGTGGTGGTGCCGAGACGTCCACGCGTTCTCCCGGCCGCGGTACCGCCAGGTCGACGTCCTTGGCCTTCGCCTCGCGCCAGACCCGGTCGGCGGGGTCGGTCCAGGCGTGCATGGCCAGGTTGAACGTGGCCCAGTGCACCGGCACCAGCAGGCCGCCGCGCACGTCGAGATGGGTGGCCACGCCCTCCTCCGGGGTCATGTGGATGTCCGGCCAGCTCGGGGCGTAGGCGCCGATCTGCACCAGGGTCGCGTCGAACGGGCCGTACTGCTCGCCGATCTTCGTGAAACCGGGGAAGTAGCCGGTGTCCCCGGTGTAGAAGACCCGGTGGCGCGGGCCGATGATCGACCACGACGCCCACAGCGTGCCGTCGTTGGCCAGCCACCGGCCGGAGAAGTGCTGCGCCGGCGTGGCGACCAGGCGCAGGTCACCGGTGATGAACTCGGCGTGCCAGTCCAGCTCGACGATCCGCTCCTCGGGCACCCGCCAGCGGCGCAGGTGCGCGCCGACGCCGAGCGGCACCACGAACGGCGCGTCCTGCAGCTCGACCAGCGTGCGGATCGTCGGCAGGTCGAGGTGGTCGTAGTGGTCGTGCGAGATCACCACGGCGTCGAGCCGCGGCAGGTCCTCGAGCGCGATCGGCGGCGCGTGCATGCGCTTCGGGCCGATCAGCGGGGACGGCGAGCAGCGGTCGCTCCAGACGGGGTCGAGCAGCACCCGGGCGCCGTCGATCTCGACCAGTGTGGAGGCGTGGCCGTACCAGGTCAGATGCAGCCCGTCGGAATCGGCGGCGGCGGGCGTGGCGACCACCGGCACCGGGCCGCCGGGGTGGCGCGGCTCGTTGCCGAAGAGCATGTCGTGCAGGATCTTCCGGTACGTGCCCTGCTCGACCACACGACGGGGTGCCTCGTTGCGGAACCGGCCGTCGCGGAACTGCGGGGAGCGCCGCAGCTGTTCGGGATCGGGCTGCCCGCCGATGGCCTCGGTGAGGCCGCGGGCGGCGAGCCCGGCCAACCCGAGTCCGGCGGCGCCCGCGGCGGCGATCGCCGCCGCGACCAGGCTTCTTGTGCGCATACCTCCATTTTGCCCCCGGTTTCGGGGACTTCGCAGGTCGGCGAAGTGGGGTTCGTCGCTCCTCAGCGGGTGAACCCTCCCGCTTTGTCCGCCTTGTCCGTCAGCGGAAGGCAGGCAAACCGGTGACCGACTGGCCGAGGCTCAGCGCGTGCATCTCCTCGGTGCCCTCGTAGGTGAGCACGGTTTCCAGGTTCGCCATGTGCCGCATCACCGGGTACTCCAGCGAGATGCCGTTCGCGCCGAGCATGGAGCGGGCGGTGCGGGCCACGTCCAGCGCCGACCGCACGTTCGACAGCTTGCCGAAGCTGACGTGGTGGTGGTGCAGCGAACCGGCGTCCTTGAGCCTGCCGATCCGCATCGCGATCAGCCCGGCCCGGTTCACCTCCACCAGCAGGTCGGCCAGCTTGCGCTGGGTCAGCTGGAAACCGGCCAGCGGCTTGCCGAACTGGGTGCGCGAGAGGGTGTACTCCAGCGCCGACTCGTAGCAGGCGCGCGCCGCGCCGACCACCCCGAACAGGATGCCGTAGCGCGCTTCGTTCAGGCAGCTCAGCGGCCCGCGAAGCCCGCGCACCTCGGGGAAGGCGGCCGACTCGGGAAGGCGGACGCCGTCGAGCGCCAGTTCCGCGGTGAGCGAGGCCCGCAGCGAGAGCTTGTGCTTGACCTCGTTCGCGGTGAAGCCGGGCGTGGAGGTCGGCACCACAAAACCGCGGATGCCGTCGTCGGTCTGCGCCCACACCACCGCGACCGCGGCCACGGTGCCGTTGGTGATCCACATCTTGGTGCCGTTCAGCACCCAGTCCGAGCCGTCGCGCACCGCGCGCGTGCGCATGCTGCCCGGGTCGCTGCCCGCGTCCGGCTCGGTCAGCCCGAAGCAGCCGAGCGCCTCACCGGTGGCCATGCGCGGCAGCCACTCGGCCTTCTGCTCGGGCGAGCCCCAGCGGTGGATCGCGTACATCGCCAGCGAGCCCTGCACCGAGACGAAGCTGCGCAGCCCCGAATCCACCGCCTCCAGCTCACGGCAGGCGATGCCGTACGCCATCGCGCTGGTGCCCGCGCAGCCGTAGCCTTCCAGGTGCATGCCGAGCAGGCCCAGCTGCCCGAAGCCCTTCGCCAGCTCGGCGGCGGGCAGCGCGCCCGTCTCGTACCAGTCCGCGACGTTGGGCGCGAGCTGCTCGGCCGCGAACCCGCGCACGGCGTCGCGGATGTCCCGCTCCTCACCGCTCAGCTCGGCGTCCAGATCGAGGAAGTCGTGGGGATCGGGGTTGCTCATGGGGTGATGCTAACCCGCGTGGCCGGGGGTACTGCTAACCCGCGCGGCGGGCCGAATCGTGTTGGATGGCGTGCTGCACGACCGAGATCAGCACCTGCTTCGCCGACTCCCGGTCCCGTGCGTCGCAGGCCATGATCGGCACGTTCGGCGAGATGGTCAGCGCGTGCCGGACGTCCTCGATCTGGTGGTGCAGCAGGCGGTCGAAGCAGTTGATGGCGACCACGTACGGCAGCTTCCGGTTCTCGAAGAAGTCGATCGACGGGAAGGCGTCGGCGAGGCGGCGGGTGTCGATCAGCACGACCGCGCCGATCGCCCCGAGCGCCAGGTCGTCCCACATGAACCAGAACCGGTGCTGGCCCGGCGTGCCGAACACGTACAGCACGATGTCCGAGTCCAGGGTGATCCGGCCGAAGTCCATGGCCACCGTGGTGGTGGTCTTGTTCGGCGTGGCCGAGATGTCGTCCACCCCGGCGCCTGCCTCGGTCATCGACGCCTCGGTGGTCAGCGGGTCGATCTCCGAGATCGCCCCCACCAGGGTGGTCTTGCCCGAACCGAACCCACCGGCGACCACGATCTTCGCCGATGAGGTCGGCCCGGTGGACGGGCGTGGTGCGTTCACCGCGGTTTCTCCTCGTTCCGGGTTCTACAGGGAAACGACCGGTTGGGGGCCGTTCGCGCCACGCAACTGGGCGCGCTGGGCCGGGGTCAGCTGCTTGCCGACCCGGTCCACCAGCAGGGTCATCTCGTAGACCACCAGCCCGATGTCGCTGTCCGGCGCGCCCAGCACGGCCAGGCAGGAGCCGTCGGAGACCGACATCAGGAACATGAACCCTCCTGCCATCTCCACCACGGTCTGCGCGACCGTGCCACCCTCGAAGATCTTCGCCGCGCCGCGCGCGAGGCTGGTCAGCCCCGACGCGACCGCCGCCAGTTGATCGGCCTTGTCCTTCGGCAGGCCGCGGGAGTGCGCCAGCATCAGCCCGTCCGCGGAGACCACCACCGCGTGCGCGGCACCGGGCACCCGCTTCACAAAATCCGTGATCAACCAGGCGAACCCACCGTTCGCCAGCGTGCTCGGCTGGCTCGTGCCTTCCGGCTGCGCCCCTGTCACTGCCACTCCCTAGTGCCTTGCTCTGTTCTGCTGTTGCCCGCTCCCGGGTAGGAGCCCGGCTCGGCCGAGCTTTCCGAGAGCGCGTGCCTGCCGGTGGTGAAACCGCGCTGGAAACTGGCCATCCGGCTGCGGGCCGCGGCCGCCGAGCGGGAGATCGCGCTCGGGCTCGGCTGGCCGACGGAGGTGTCGCGGAAGGCGTCCTGCTCCGGCGCGTTCACCGAACCGGGCACCAGGTACGCGTTCGGCACGCGCTTGGGCAGCCCGGCTTCGGTGACCTCTTCGTTCCGCGTCTCCAGCAGCGCCTGCGCCGCCTGCCAGCCCTGGTCCGAAGCGCTCTGCCAGGTCGAGGCCACCACCGGCCGCGGCTTGGGCGGCGGGCCCTCGGTGTACTCGGGCTCTGACGTGGTCTTCGACTGCTCCGGCACCGCCGGGGCTTCCTGGACCGGCTCCGGCTCCGGCTCCGCCTGCGGCTCGGGCTCCGGGGCACGCGGCGGCTCGGCCGCGCGCCCCGGCTCACGGGACGGCTCCGGCGCCCGCGAGCGGTCCGCTTCACGGGCCGGTCCGGCCAGCTCGGAGGACGCCGGGGCGGAGGACTGCGGCCGCTCGTCCAGCTCGTCCTCGACCTCGCTGAACCAGCGCGACATCACCGACTGGTAGATCGGCAGGCGGCGGGTCGGCGCGTCCGGGTCGTCGTCGGCGGGCTGCTTGGCCAGTGCCTCGTAGTCGCTGTAGTCGGTGCCCGGCTGGTCCGGCTCCTCGGTCGGGAAGCCGAAGTCCTCCTGCGCCGCCGGCTCGGGGGCCGATGGCGTCGGTGGTGGTGGCGGGGCGGGCACCTGCCGCACCGGCAGCTGCTGGCTGACCGGGTACGAGCTGGTCAGCGGCGCGTCCGTGGGGCGGCTGGTGAACGCCGCGTTCGGCGAACCGGCGACCAGGTCGTCCAGCGAGATCGGCTGCGCCAGCGGGGTGAGCCCGTTGGACGTCATCGAGGTCTCGGCCGGGGCGGGCGGCGGCGGGGCCGGCTTCCAGGTCTCGGTCGGTGGTTCGGGCTTCTGCTGCTGGTAGACCGGGGTGATCGGCGGCAGCGAAGACTGCGTCGGCGGCGTCATCGGGGCCTGCGCCGGGATCGCTGGCTGGGCCGGAAAACGCTGTGAGGGCGGTCCGCTCAGCGACTGCGCGGCGGGGGTGGCCACCAGCAGCTCGGCGGGCACCACGATCCGCGCGATGATGCCGTTGTCGATCTCCTCGTTGTCCCGCAGGCGGACCTCGATGCCGTGGCGCTTGGCCAGCCGCGCGACCACGTACAGGCCCATTCGCCTGGTCACCGAGACGTCGAAGGCGGGCGGGTCGGCGAGGCGCTTGTTGGCCTCCTCGATGTCCTCTTCGGACATTCCGACGCCCTTGTCGGTGATCTGGATGGCCAGCGAGCGCTTGCGGGTCACCGCGGCGCGCATGGTCACCTTGGTCTCCGGCTCGGAGAAGTAGGTGGCGTTGTCCAGCAGCTCGGCCAGCAGGTGCACCAGGTCCTGGATGGCACGGCCCTGCACGGAGACCTCGGGCACCTGGCCGACCTCGACGCGGGCGTACTGCTCGATCTCCGAGACCGCGGCGCCGATCACCTCGACCGCGGGCACCGGGCGCGACACCGACTTGGTCAGCCCGGCACCGGAGAGCACCAGCAGGCTTTCACCGTTGCGGCGGAGCCGGGTGGCGAGGTGGTCCAGCTCGAACAGGCTGGCGAGGTGGTCCGGGTCCTGCTCGTCGGCCTCGAGCCGGTCGATCACGCCCAGCTGGCGTTCCACCAGCCGCTGCGACCGCCGCGAGAGGTTGACGAACATGCCGTTGACGTTCTCGCGCAGCAGCGCCTGCTCGGCCGCCAGCTTGACCGCCTGCGCGTGCACCGCGTCGAAGGACCGGGCGACTTCACCGATCTCCTCGCGGGTGAGCACCGGCACCGGCTCGACCGCGCGCTTGGCCGCCTCCAGCGGGTTCGGGTTGTCCAGGATGCCCTGGACCGTGGTCGGCAGCTTCGCGTAGGCCACGTCCAGCGCGTTCGTCCGCAGCGTGCGCAGCGGGTGCAGCAGCGAGCGGGCGATGATCAGCATCAGCGCGATGGCGAAGAGCAGGGCGAGCAGCACGATCGCGGCGAACTGCCAGAAGGCGACCAGCGCGTCCGAGGCCAGTCCGTCGGCCGCGCTGCGGAGGTCGGCCAGCAGCTGGCTCTCCACCTTGTTCATCCGGTCGACCACGAAGTTGCCGTCGTTGGTCAGCGCGTTGACGTCGATGGCCGGCCTGCTCCGCGCGTCGGCGAAAACGAAGGCGGAGGCCTTGATCCGCTCGCGGTCGTCGACCTCGGCGCCGCTGACGCTGTCGTTGTAGAGCTGCACCTGCTCGGGGTCGGCGGTGGAGCGGAAGGTGTCCAGCGCCGCGCGCGCACTGGCCTGGAAGGCTCGGGTCTGGCTGAGCAGCTCGGCGGGGAAGCCGTCGCGGCGGCCGGCGATCTGCAGTGCGGCGTTCTCGCGCGAGACGTATTCCTTGGCCTCGCTCAGCGCCTGCGCGGTGGTGCCGCGGCGGAGCAGGTCGCGGTCGGTGATGCCGGTGTTGACCTCACGACCGCCCTGGATCAGCTGGTCGAGCAGGGAGGTGTAGGCCGACAGCGCGGACAGGTCGGCGTACGAGGTGTTCCGCACCGCGATCCGCAGCGGGCCGAGCGCGTCGATCCGGTCGAGCGTGCGGGCCATCTGGCTGCCCTCGGCGACCACGTCCGACTCCAGCGTGCCGGCGAAGGACTTCATGTCGGCGATGGCGCGGTCGGTCTTGATGATCTGCGCGTCCAGCGCGCCCTCGTCCGGCGCGCGGTCCGAAGCGATCTTCGCCACTGCCAGCGTCCGCTCGTTCTGCACCTCGTGGAGCACGGTGGCGCTCTTCGCGGCCAGGTCGAGCTGGTCCACGGTCTGCTGGAACTCGTTGGCACGCTCCAGTTCCTGCGCGGCCAGCAGGCCACCGAGGGCGAGCGCGGTGACCGTCGGCACGATCATCACCGCGGCCAGCTTGCTCCGCAGCCGCCAGTTGCGCAGCGACCACCGGGAGACCTTGCCCCGCTCGACCGGTGTGGTGTCGAGGGCGTCCGCCGTGGTCGGCTCGACCGGATCGGGCAACGGCGCCCGCTGGTCCGGCGCCGACCCGCCACCAATGTTTCCCTGGCCGTCTGTGGCCCCGGGGTCTTGGACCCGCACTACGAGCACATCCCTTGTACTTGAGCCAGCAGCTCGCATTGCGGAGTCCAGCTCGAACGGACATTTACGGATTTGTAACGAATGACTTCCGGTGCAGTTCTGTGCAGCACACGCCGCCCCGTGTTTCGCGGCGCCCTGGGGAAAGGCTCCGGGTGGACTTCCGTCCGCACGGCCATCCGGTCGCTCGCTCCTCACATGTGTCCGGGTCGGCGTGACCTGTATTGACCTTGAGTTGCCTGCACTAGCTGCCTGCACCGCGATGCAGAAGGTAGCGAATACGCTGCGAAGATGTAACCCTTCCGGGGGCATCCTCGGCTCGGACAACTATGGCATGCCGTGTCCGACCGACTCGTCTGAGTGTCCCCTTCGCGGGAAACCTGTCGCCTGGTCAGGTGAGCCAGCCCGCAGGCAGGTGGCGATGTCGGCACCGATTGTGACGACCTCGGGTGATCTCTTACAGTGTCCCGTGCGGACGCACCGCGGTCTCGGGGCGGGCTTCGGTTGTCGCGCGCTATCGCCTGGTCGCACCCCAGGCGCACCTACTCTTCACACCAGGAGTTGGCCTTGCTACGTACCGGCAACAGTTTCCGGCGTCCCGCGCGCCGCACCCGGGTGGGCGTGCTGCTCAGCAGCCTCGTCCTGCTCGCCTCGACCAGCGGCTGCGGGCTGCTGGGTGGCGACGAAGGCGGCACCGCCGCCGAGGGCAACGCGCAGGTGGAGAAGGCGAAGATCAAGGTGTCGGTGATGCCGCTGATCGACGTCACGCCCTTCCACCTCGCGAACAAGAAGGGGTACTTCAAGGAGGCGGGCCTCGAGGTCGAGACGGTCAACTCGCCCAGTGGCCAGGCCGGTTTGACCAAGCTGATCGCCGGCGACGTCGACATCAGCTACGGCGGTGACATCCCGTTCGTGATGGCCAACGCCACCGGCAGCGCGGACATCAAGTTCGTCGCCGAGGCCTCCTCCGGCAAGCCGAACACGATGATGATCCTCACCGTGCCGACCTCGCCGGTGAAGAACGTGCAGGACCTGGCGGGCAAGAAGATCGCGATCAACGGTGAGAAGGGTGTGTCCGACACCCTGACCAAGTCCGTGATGAAGGCCAACAACGTCGACTTCAGCAAGGTCACCTGGGTGACCCTGCCGTTCCCGGAGATCTCGGGCGCGATCGCGCGCGGTGACGTGGACGCCGGCTTCCTGGTCGAGCCGTTCATCACCCAGGCCAGCAAGAGCGTGGGCACCGTGCCGGTGGTCGACGCCTCGTCCGGCCCGACGCAGGACTTCCCGATCTCGGCCTACGGCGCCACCGCGAAGTTCGTCAACGAGAACCCGAAGACCGTGGAGGCCTTCCAGCGGGCGATGGCCAAGGCCACCAAGGAGGCCGAGGCCGACCGCAAGATCGTCGAGCCGCTGATGGTCGAGTTCGCCAAGATCGACGCCGACACCGCGGCGCTGGCCTCGCTGACCAAGTTCGAGTCCAAACTGGACCCGGCGCGGCTCCAGCGGGTGCCCGACCTGATGCTCGAGTTCGGCATCATCACGCAGAAGATCGACGCCGCGGGCATGATCGCGAAGCAGCCGCAGGACTGATCCGTCCACGTGCCTCGTCTGCTGCGAAACCTGATCGGTCTGGCCGGCTTCTTCCTGCTCTGGGAAGGGGCCGTCCAGACCGGCCTGGTGCGGCGTGAGTTCATCCCGCCGCCATCGGTCGTCCTGTCCAGTCTCGCCGGCCTGCTCGGCGACGTCTCCTTCCTGCGCGACGTGATCGCGACCATGCTCGCCTGGCTGATCGCGCTGGGCATCGCCGTGGTGGTGGCGATCCCGGCCGGGCTGCTGCTCGGCAGCATCCCGCCGCTGCAGGTGGCCACCCGCGCGATCGTGGAGTTCCTCCGCCCGATCCCGCCGGTGGCGCTGATCCCGCTGGTGATCCTGATCGTCGGCGGCGGCCCGGAGGCGAAGATCACCCTCGCGGTGTACGCCTCGGTGTGGCCGATCCTGTTCAACACCGTCTACGCGATGGCCGAGATCGACCCGGTGCTCACCGAGACCGCGCGGTCCTTCGGCACCTCGAAGTCGCGCATGCTCACCTCGGTGGCGCTGCCGCACGCGGCGCCGTTCGTGTTCACCGGCATCCGGATGTCCGCGGCGATCGCGCTGATCGTGATCGTCAGCACCGAGTTCGTCGCCGGGGCCAGCCGGGGCATCGGCAACTTCGTGCTCGAGGCCAGTGAGGGCGGCGGACGCCGCGACCTGGTGCTGGCGGGCACGGTGGTGGCCGGGATCATCGGTTACCTGATCAACGAGGGCCTGGAGCGGTCCGGGCGCCGGCTGTTCGCCTGGAGCGAGGTCCGCACGGAGGTGGCCAAGTGACCGCGACCCTGCCCGAGCGCAAGGCCGGCGGACTCCGCGGCCGGACCAGGGCCGGGGTGTCCGGCTTCCTGCGCAACTGGCTGCTGTTCATCGGCCTGGTGGTGCTCTGGGAGCTGGTCACCCGGCTGGCGCAGGACAAGTTCTTCCCGCCGCCCACCGAGATCATCCGTGCCGCCGGTGAGCTGTGGTTCAGTGAGAACTTCGCCGACCACATCCTGCCCAGCGTCGGCCGGATGCTCGGCGGCTGGCTGATCGCCGTGGTGGTCGGCGTCGGCCTCGGGGTCGCGCTCGGCCGCACCCGCACCGGGATGGACTACGCCGGGCCGCTGTTCTCCTTCGGCCGGTCCATCCCGCCGCCCACCCTGGCGCCGGTGTTCCTGGTGCTGTTCGGCATCGGGCCGGGCATGCAGCTGGCCACCATCATCTTCGGCGCGTTGTTCCCGATCCTGCTGAACACCGTGGACGGGGTCCGCTCGGTGGACGCGGTCAAGGTGGACACCGCGCGCTCGTTCCGCAGCCCGCGCCGGTACTGGCTGACGCTGGTGGTGCTGCCGGCCGCGTCGCCCAAGATCTTCGCCGGGTTGCGGCTGAGCCTGTCCATCTCGATGATCCTGATGGTGGTCTCGGAGCTGATCGGTGCCTTCGACGGCATCGGCTACGCGCTGAACTCCTCACGTCAGATCTTCGACTTCCCCGGCATGTGGGCGTGGATCGTGCTGCTCGGCATCCTCGGTTACGGGTTCAACACCGCCCTGCTCGCCGTGGAGCGCCGCGTGCTGCGCTGGCAGCCCTCGCGTGCCCAGCAAGACGCCAATCTCGGAGGATGAGCCCTGTGCCAACCATGCTCGACGTCGCCGGCCTCAGCCACCGCTACGGGAACGGCGACCAGACCCACACCGTTGTCGACGACCTGCGCTTCACCGTGGAGGCCGGGGAGCTGGCCTGCATCGTCGGCCCGTCCGGCTGCGGCAAGTCGACCCTGCTGCGCTGCGTGGCCGGGCTGATCAAGCCGTCGGCCGGGGAGGTCCGGCTGCACGGCGACCTGATCGACGGTGTGCCCGACGACCTGGCCGTGGTGTTCCAGGACTACAGCCGCTCGCTGTTCCCGTGGCTGAGCGTGCGCGCGAACGTGGAGTTCCCGCTGCGCTGGCGCGGGCTGAGCAAGGCCGAGCGGCACCGGCGGGCCGACGAGGCGCTGGCCTCGGTCAACCTGCCCGACATCGGCGGCAAGTACCCGTCGCAGCTCTCCGGCGGCATGCAGCAGCGGGTGTCCATCGCCAGGGCGCTGGCCTCGGAGCCGGCGCTCCTGCTGATGGACGAGCCGTTCGCCTCGGTGGACGCGCAGACCCGGTTCGAGCTGGAGGACCTGCTGCGGACCGTGCAGCGTGAGCGCGGCAGCACGGTGCTGCTGGTCACCCACGACATCGACGAGAGCGTGTATCTCAGCGACCGGGTGCTGGTGCTGTCGAAGTCGCCCGCGAAGATCGTCGCCGACCTGCCGGTGGGCCTGCCGGCCGACCGCGACCAGATCACCACGCGCGAGTCGGCGGAGTTCGTCTCGCTGCGCGGTGAGGTGGCCAGGCTGCTGCACGGCGGTCAGCCGGAGACCGGATCCGATGCCGCCGAGAAGCTGGCGGCGGCGGACCTCGCCGAGGCCGACGCGGCCGAGCAACTGGCCGACACCCGGTCGAAGGAAACTCTCTGAGTCCCCTTCGCCACCGCGATTTCCGCCTGGTGCTGCTGAGCACCACCCTGCTGTTCACCGGGTACGCCCTGCTGCTCTCGGTGGTCCCGCTGTGGGTGGTGCGCCAGGGTTCCGGCGAGTTCGCCGCGGGCGCGGCGACCGGGGTTTTCATGGGCGCCACGGTCGCCGCCCAGTGCGTGGTGCCCGCGCTGGCCGCCCGGGTCGGCTACCGGCTGGTGACCGCGGCGGGCGGACTGCTGCTCGGCCTGCCCGCGCCACTGCTGATCCTGACCACGGACTGGCCGGGCGTGCTCGGCGTTTCACTGGTGCGCGGCCTGGGGTTCGGGCTGGTCTCGGTCTGCGGCAGCGCGCTGATCGGCGAGCTGCTGCCCGCGTCCTCGGCGGCCCGCGGTTCCGGCTGGTACGGCCTGGCCACCGGGCTGCCGCAGCTGCTCGGCCTGGCGGCGGGCACCTGGGCGGCCGGTACCTGGGGCTTCACCGGGGTGTTCCTGGTGGCCGCGGCGCTGCCGCTGGCCGGGGTGCTGCCGTTGCTGCTGCTGCCGAAGCTGCTGCCCGACAACAGCGGCCCGGCGGTGCGCCGGCGGGCGGTCACCGGCCGGACCTGGCGGCCGGGGCTGGTGTTGTTCAGCGGTGCCGTCGGACTCGGTGCGATGGCCACCTTCGTGCCGCTCGTGCTGAACGGGCCGCCCGCGGCGGTATCGGCGACGTTGTTCGTGGTCACCGGCGCGGCCCTGCTCGGCCGCTGGTCGGCCGGGCTGCTCGCGCACCGGGTGAGCGGGTCCGGCGGCATGCTCGGGGCGGCGACCGTGGTGCTGGGGCTGGGCATGGCGCTGTTCGCGGTGACCGGGCCGATCGGCGGGCCGTTGGCGCTGACCGCGGCGATCGCCGGTGGCGCGGTGTTCGGTGCCGGGTTCGGCGTGGTGCAGAACGACGCGCTGGTGGTGATGTTCGCGCGGGTGCCGCCGGGTGCGGCCGGGGTGGTCTGGAACCTCGCCTTCGACGCCGGGCAGGGCGCGGGCGCGGTGCTGGTGGGGTCGCTGCTCGCCGGGATCGGGCCGGTCGGCGGGTTCGGCGTGCTGGCCGGGTTCGCGCTGGTGCTCTTGCCCGTCGCACGCGCGGCTCGCGTCACCGGCTAGCCAGCCAGTGTTTGGTAAGCGGCGGAGCCGCTTGCCGTCGGCGTCACCTCGCACCGGCTGAGGTTCCGCTACCCGCACCGCCACGCAAACCACTTTCAAACACTCGCTAGCCTGGTGGGGTGCCTCGTGTCGTGATCCTGGACTACGGTTCGGGCAATCTCCGGTCCGCCGAACGCGCCGTGCGGCGCGTCGGGGCCGATGTCGAAGTGACCGCCGACGCCGAAGCGGCGCTGGCCGCCGACGGCTTGGTGGTGCCCGGCGTCGGTGCTTTCTCCGCGTGCATGGCCGGGCTGCGTGAAGTCCATGGCGAGCGGATCGTCGGCAAGCGGCTCGCCGGCGGCCGTCCCGTGCTGGGCATCTGCGTCGGCATGCAGATCCTGTTCGAGCGCGGGGTGGAGCACGGCGAGGAGACCGAGGGCGCGGGGGAGTGGCCCGGCACGGTCGACCAGCTCACCGCGCCCGTGCTGCCGCACATGGGCTGGAACACGGTGCGCGCGCCCGCGGAGTCGCGGTTGTTCGCCGGGCTGGACGCGCAGACGCGGTTCTACTTCGTGCACTCGTACGCGGCGCGGTCGTGGGAGCTGGACTCCGGCCTGGCCGGGCAGCAGCCCCTGGTCACCTGGGCCCACCACGGCGAGGACTTCGTCGCGGCGGTGGAGAACGGCGCGCTGTCGGCCACCCAGTTCCACCCGGAGAAGTCGGGGGACGCGGGCGCCACCCTGCTGGAGAACTGGCTCGGCACCCTCTGACCCGGCTCGTGGCCCGGCCCCGGGCGGCGCGGTCCCCGGCCTCTATAGTTGCCGCGTGACTTTCCAGCTCCTTCCCGCTGTTGACGTCGCCGATGGCCAGGCCGTGCGCCTGGTGCAGGGCGAGGCCGGTACCGAGACCTCCTACGGCGACCCGCTCGAGGCCGCGCTGACCTGGCAGCGGGACGGCGCCGACTGGGTGCACCTGGTCGATCTGGACGCCGCCTTCGGGAAGGGCTCCAACCGCGAGCTGCTCGCCCGGGTGGTCGGCGAACTGGACGTGCAGGTCGAGTTGTCCGGCGGCATCCGCGACGACGCCTCGCTCGAGGCCGCGCTGGCCACCGGCTGCCGCCGGGTCAATCTCGGCACCGCCGCGCTGGAGGACCCGGAGTGGACGGCCAAGGTCGTCGCCGGCTACGGCGACCGGGTGGCCATCGGGCTGGACGTGCGCATCACCGAAGCCGGGCACCGGCTCGCCGCGCGCGGCTGGACCAAGGACGGCGGTGACTTCTGGGAGGTGCTCGAGCGCCTCGACCGCGACGGCGCCCAGCGCTACGTGGTCACCGACGTGAGCAAGGACGGCATGCTGTCCGGCCCGAACGTGGAGCTGCTGCGCGAGGTCACCGCCCGCACCGACGCCGCGGTGATCGCCTCCGGCGGAGTGTCCAGTTTGGACGATCTGCGCGCGCTGGCCCAGCTGGAGCGCGACGGGGTCGAGGGCGCGATCGTCGGCAAGGCGCTCTACGCCGGTGCCTTCACCCTGCCTGACGCCCTCGCCGCGGTCCGTTCCTGAGCCTCACTCGTCGAGTTTGATGGCGATGCCGACGGTGCGCTGACGTCCGCGCAGCCTGCTGAAGAACATGGTCACCCGGCCGACGATGCCGTACTGGCGGGCGATCGCGCTGCGCACCTGCTCGGTCTCGTTGTCGTCGAGCAGTCGCGCCTGTCCGGAAACCTTGTCCCCGTGGGTTTTCTTGCCGCCGAAGTCGCTGGCCTGCACGGCCACCCTCGGGTCGTTGCGCAGCCGCTTGACCTTGCCCGCCGTGCGCTCGCTCCACAGCACGAGCTCACCGTCCCGGCGCGCGATCCAGACCGGGGTGGGCACCGGGGTGCCGTTCTTGCGGAAGGTGGTGACCACCACGTACTTCTCCGCGGCCAGTCGTTCCAGCTCGGATGCCATGGTGGTCACCGTACCCCGGTCACCGCCGCAGGTAGACGAATCCCGTGGTCGGGCCGCCCTGCTCCGGGCGGCGCTCACCGTCGTGCAGGACGAGCAGGCCACGCGGGAAGTCCGGGCCGAGCGGCGTGGTGGTGACGGCCGCGCCGTCGGAGTGCTCGACCGAGTCGGTCCTCGCGGTGCTGCCCACGGTGAACTCGTACAACGGCTTGTTGCCGGCGGTGCGGTCGTAGACGACAAAACGCGAGTCGCCCTGGCTGGAGGCGTAGAGCTGCCCGGTGCCGTGCGGACCTTCGGCGATCGTCAGCCCCTCGGCGTCGGCGGTCAGCCGGGTGCCGCCGAACCCGGGGTCGGGGCCGTCGGGCACGCACTCCTCGGTTTCCTCGTCGTAGCGCGCCGGGGCGCCGAAGGAACGGACCTTGTCCATCAGTACCGGCTCGCCGCCGAACGGGATGCGCCAGATGCCGACGTCCTCCTGCGCCGCGTAGAGCACGTGGTGCGCGGCGTCCAGCGCCATGCCCTCGACCTGCGGGCGTTCTCCCGGCTCGGCGCAGGGTGTCCAGGTGGTGCCGTCCGGCAGCGGGAACCGCTCCGGTAGGTCCACTGTGGTCAGTGGGGCGGTGCCCACCCGGCCACCGGGCAGGTCGACCAGCCGGAGCAGCGCGATGCGGGTCTCGTGCCGCCTGCTCACCGCGACCACCCGCTGGCCGCCGACCTTCGCCACGCTCAGCCCGTATGCCGTGCGCTGTTCGTCCACTTCGGACTCACTGGCGGAGAAGACCGGTGGTGCGGCCGGGTCGGTGACGTCGGTCAGCCGCCGGTCCTGGTCGATCCGGTAGACCCGGATCCGGTCGCGGCCGCGGTCGCTGACCACCGCGAGGTCGTCGACCACGTCGACGTTGTTGAACCGGCCGGGCGCGGCGCCCGGCGTCGGCGGCGCCGGTGCGGGCAGCACCGCCAGCTCGCGCCCGCGCAGGTCGAAGGTGGCGAGCCCGCCTTCCTTGAGCGTGCCGAGCACGAGGCTGCGGGCCGGGTTCGCGCGGTCGACCCAGATCGCCGGGTCGTCGGCGTCCGCGTTGGCCGGGGCGGCCGCGGGATCGTCGACGAAGGCCCTGGTCTGGAGCACCGGCCGGGGCAGCTGGCTCGCCTGGGCCGGGGTCGTGGTCAGCAGGAGGGGGACGATGAGGAGGAGCGGTGTGATGCGCACGGATGGACGTTAGGCTCGCGGGGTGACCGATGGGTGAACACGTACCCTGAGCGCCATGTCCGTAGCGGTGAGGGTGATCCCGTGTCTCGACGTGGACGCGGGACGGGTGGTCAAGGGTGTCAACTTCGCGGATCTCCGCGACGCCGGGGATCCGGTCGAACTCGCGCGCCGGTACGACGCCGAGGGCGCCGACGAGCTGACCTTTCTCGACGTGACCGCCTCCTCCGGTGATCGCGAGACCACCTTCGACGTGGTGCGCCGGACGGCCGAGCAGGTGTTCATCCCGCTCACCGTCGGCGGCGGCGTGCGGACCAACGACGACGTGAACAAGCTGCTGCGGTCCGGCGCGGACAAGGTGAGCATCAACACCGCCGCCATCGCGCGACCCGAGTTCCTGCACGAGGCCTCGCGCCGGTTCGGCTCGCAGTGCGTGGTGCTCTCGGTGGACGCGCGCCGCACGCCGGACACCGAGTCCGGCTTCGAGGTGACCACGCACGGCGGCCGCAAGGGCACCGGCATCGACGCGGTGGAGTGGGCGGCCAGGGGCGAGGAGCTGGGCGTCGGAGAGATCCTGCTCAACTCGATGGACGCCGACGGCACCAAGGCCGGGTTCGACCTGGAGCTGATCGGGCTGGTGCGCAAGGCGGTCCGGGTGCCGGTGATCGCCAGCGGCGGGGCCGGTGCGCTGGAGCACTTCCTGCCCGCGGTGGAAACCGGGGCGGACGCGGTGCTCGCCGCCAGCGTGTTCCACTTCGGACAGTTCACCATCGGCGAGGTCAAGACCGTGCTGCGGGCGGGCGGGGTGGTGGTCCGATGAACCGCTGGACCGCGCCGCTGGAGGTCAAGGTGATCACCGGGCTGCTGGTGGGCATCGCGGTGGTGCACATCCTGATTTCCCTGGTGCTGCTGTCCGCGCCCGGCTCCACCATCCGGGTGTTGTTCGTGCCGGTGACCGCGCTGGTGCTCGGTGCGGTCGTGGCGGCCGGGCTCGCCGTGCCCGGCCGGTTCCCGCGGTTTTCCCAGTTCTCGCGGTACATCGGCTACGCGGTGATCGCGATCATGGCGCTGCAGCACGCGTTCGGCATGCTCGCGGGCACGCTGTGGTGGCTGCGGATCTTCTTCGGGCTCGCCGCGGCGGGCTACATCTACGCCGGGGTGCTGCTGAGCAGCCGCCCGGTGCTGCGCCACGTGGGGAGTGCGAAGGCGTGAACCTGGCCGAACGCATCAAGTTCAACGACGACGGGCTCGTCTGCGCGGTGGTCGTCGACCACGAGAGCAACGATGTGCTGATGGTCGCGTGGATGAACGCCGAGGCGCTGGAGCTGACGCTGACCACCCGCCGCGGCACGTACTTCTCCCGCAGCCGGGGGAAGTTGTGGGTCAAGGGCGAGACCTCGGGGCACGTGCAGCACGTCCAGGAGGTCCGGCACGACTGCGACGCCGACACCCTGCTCGTGCGGGTGATCCAGGAGGGGCCCGCGTGCCACACCGGTACCCGCAGCTGCTTCGACACGGAGGCGCGCCGACTGCTCTGACCAGTGTTAATGTACAGGTGTTCAGAAAGCCTGTGCGAAAGGCGGCGCGGTCATGCGGGTGGTGGCGGAGGTACTGGTCGGGCTGGTGGCCCTGATCCACGTCTACATCCTGGTGCTGGAGATGTTCCTCTGGAAGGGACCGCGCGGGCAGAAGGCGTTCGGGCTGACCCCGGAGTTCGCCGAGCAGACCGCGACGCTGGCGGCGAACCAGGGGCTGTACAACGGTTTCCTGGCCGCCGCGCTGGTGTGGGGGTTGCTCGGGGGTGGCTTCCAGTTCCAGGTGTACGGGCTGATCTGCGTGATCGTCGCGGGCGTCTACGGAGCGCTCACGGCCAGCCGCCGCATCCTGTTCGTTCAGGTGGTGCCGGGGGTGCTGGCGCTGGCGGCGGTGCTCGTCGCACCCTGAACGGGTGAATGATCCTCGCGCCGCCCGTACTCGCGCCCGCCTGCGCGCCGCTCTGTTCGAGGCCTGCGAGGACCGGCCGCTCGGCGAGGTGAGCGTGGCGCGGGTGACCCGGCTCGCGCGCGTCTCGCGGGGCACGTTCTACCTGCACTACGAGGATTTACCGGCGCTCGCCGTCGATGCCTGCGCGGAACTGCTGCGGGAGGCCGTCGACGCCCTGCACGCCTCGACTGACCCGCCATCGGTGCTGACCGAGCTGCTCGGGTCGGTGTCCGCGCGGGAAAACGTCTACCGGAGCCTGATCGGCCCGGGTGGCGGTGGCCCGCTCGGTGAGGCGCTGCACGGCCAACTCCGGGAGCGCGCCTTGGCCGAACGCCGCCGGCGCGCCGAAACCCCCGGCGACGAAGCCATCGCGAGCGCTGTCGCGGCCACCTTCACCGGCGTGCTCGGCGGCCGCCTGCACGGCCACGTCCCTGGCACCGACGCGGAAGTCGCGACGCGGATCTGGACGATGGTCCTCGCCCTGCACCGGTCCGGTTAGTCGAGATCCCCGGTCAGGTAGCGCTGCAAGGTCGGCGCCACCGCGGCGACGATCTCCTCGCGGTCCGCCGACGCCAGTGGCTCGAACTTCGCGACGTACCGGACCATGCCCATGCCGACCACCTGCGACGCGCACAGCGAGGCGCGGAACTGCAGCCGATCGGAGCTGACCCGGTCGGCGAACCGGACGAAGATGTTCTCCAGGAACAGGGTCCGCAGCGCCGTGGCGACCTGCTCGTGGCTGGCCACGCTCCGGATCAGCGCGGCGAAGGCACCGCCGCCGCTCTCGTCCCAGCGGGTGAGGAAGGTGCGCACCAGTCGCTCGCCCAGCTCCTCGACCGGCCCCTGGTCGAAGACCTGGCCGAACAACTGCACCGGGTCGAACGGCAACTGCAGCACGGCCTGGGTGAACAGCCCCTGCTTGCCGCCGAACCAGTGGTTCACCATGGCCGCGTCGACCCCGGCGCGCTGGGCGATCGCGCGCACGGTCGCGCCCTCGTAGCCGAGTTCGCCGAACAGCTCGCGGGCGGCGACCAGCATAGCTTCGCGGGTGTCCTCACCGGCGGGACGGCGGCCCCGGCGCTTGGTGGTCACCACAGGACTTCCGGTGGCAACCACCTAGCGGACGCCTCGGTCATGGCGGCATCCCGCCCTTCCACTCAGCAATAGTTCAACGTTCAATGAATTGTACACGCGGGTGTAGCCACACCTGTACCCACGCGGCCGGGCACCCGGCGGCACAATGTGGCGCATGGTCAGCTCGCGCACCGACACCGCTTCCTCCTCCGTCGCCACCGGCCTCGGCGAGGTCAGCCCCACCAGGGAGGAGTTCCGCGCGCTCGCCGAGTCGCGCCGGGTCATCCCGGTGGTCCGCCGCCTGCTCGCCGACGGGGAGACCCCGGTCGGTGTCTACCGCAAGCTGGCCGCCGACCGGCCGGGCACCTTCCTGTTCGAATCGGCGGAGAACGGTGCCTCCTGGTCGCGCTGGTCGTTCGTCGGGGTGAACAGCCCGGCCGCGCTGACCGTGCGCGACGGCGAAGCCGTGTGGACCGGCACCCCGCCGGTCGGCCTGCCCTCCGATGGTGACCCGCTGACCGTGCTGCGCGCCACGCTCGAGGCGTTGCACACCGAACCGCTGCCCGGCCTGCCCCCGCTGACCGGCGGGCTGGTCGGCTACATCGGCTACGACGCGGTCCGCTGGCTGGAGAAGCTGCCCGAGCTGGCCGAGCGGGACATCGACATTCCCGAGCTGACCATGCTGCTGGCCACCGATCTCGCCGCGCTGGACCACCACGAGGGCACGGTCACGCTGATCGCGAACGCGGTCAACTGGGACGACTCGGGGGAGCGGGTGGACGCCGCCTACGACGACGCGCTGGCCCGCCTGCAGGCGATGACCGAGCAGCTCGCGGTGCACGCCCCGGCCACCAACGCGGTGTTCGACCGGCCGGCCCCGGAGTTCACCCGCCGCCGCAGCAAGGCGGACTTCCACCAGGCCGTGGCGAAGGCGGTCGAGGCGATCCGCGCCGGCGAGGCGTTCCAGATCGTGCCGTCGCAGCGGTTCGAGATCGAGACCGGCGCCGACGCGCTCGACATCTACCGCGTGCTGCGCACCTCCAATCCGAGCCCGTACATGTACCTGCTGCGGATGGAGGGCTTCGACATCGTCGGCTCCAGCCCCGAGTCGCTGGTGACCGTGCGCGACGGGCGGGCCACCACGCACCCGATCGCGGGAACCCGGTGGCGTGGTGCCGATCCGGAGGAGGACGCGCAGCTGGCCAAGGACCTGCTCGCCGACGAGAAGGAGCGCGCCGAGCACCTGATGCTGGTCGACCTCGGCCGCAACGACCTCGGCAAGGTGTGCAAGGCGGGCACCGTGCGGGTGGTCGACTTCTTCACCATCGAGCGCTACAGCCACGTGATGCACATCGTGTCCACCGTCACCGGTGAGCTGGCGGACGGCAAGACCGCCTTCGACGCGGTGACCGCCTGCTTCCCGGCCGGCACGCTGTCCGGGGCGCCGAAGGTGCGCGCGATGGAGCTGATCGAGGAATTGGAGCCGACCCGGCGGGCGTTGTACGGCGGTGTGGTCGGCTACCTGGACTTCGCCGGTGACGCGGACACCGCCATCGCCATCCGCACCGCGCTGGTGCGCGACGGGGTGGCGCACGTGCAGGCCGGTGGTGGCGTGGTGGCAGACTCGGATCCCGACTACGAGGACAACGAGTCGCTGAACAAGGCCCGGACCGTGCTGTCGGCGGTGGCCGCCGCGCAAACGCTGGCACCGGCCGGGGTGATCGAGGAAGCGAGTGACCCCGCTGGTGTCTGACCCCGCCGCCAAACGTCCTTTGTGGATCATCACGCTGCTGCTCGCGCTGGGTGCGCTGGCGCTGTGGGCCTCGTCCAGGCTGATCTGGTTCGAACGCTCCCGCTCCGACCTGCCCGGCGTGCCGCCGGGGATGGTGACCGGGGGCGAGCACCTGCCCGCGCTGTCGCCGCTGGCCGCGCTGGTCTTCGCCGGGGTCGCGGGCCTGGTGGCCACCTCCGGCTGGGCCCGCCGGGTGGTGGCCATGGTGCTGGCGCTGACCGGCCTGGCCGCGTGCCTGGTCGTGCTGCTGAACCTGGCCGGTGACATGCGCTTCACCGGCTGGGGCCTGGCCGTGCTCGGCGGGCTGCTGGTGCTCGCCGGTGGCGGGATGGGCGTGCTCGAGGCGGGGCGGCTGCCGCGCCTGGGCGCCAAGTACTCCGCACCGGGCGGGAAACGTCCCGCCCGCGACGCCGATACAGCCCTCTGGGACGCACTGTCGGACGGCGAAGATCCCACGACCGGTCGATGAGGGTTGACAAACCGACGATGGACCCGGGACCGGCCGGGCAAAGTGCGCGGGTTAGCATCTTTCCGGCGGGAAGGGGAAGGTTTTTGTGAGCGAGCTTGCGAGGAAAACGGTGCACAAACCGGTAGGCGGGGCCGTCCGGTGACTGTTCTCGAAGACATCGTCGAAGGCGTCCGAGCCGACCTCGCCACCCGCGAGGCGGAGCTTCCGTTCGACGAGCTGAAGCGCAAGGCGACCGAGGTCGCGCCTCCGCGCGACGTGATGGCCGCCCTGCGGGAGTCCGGCATCGGCGTCATCGCCGAGGTGAAGCGGCGCAGCCCGTCCAAGGGCGAACTGGCCTCGATCGCGGACCCCGCGGCGCTGGCCAAGGACTACGCCGACGCCGGCGCGCGGGTGATCAGCGTGCTGACCGAGCAGCGCCGCTTCGGCGGTTCGCTGGCCGATCTGGACGCGGTGCGCGCCGCGGTGGACGTGCCGATCCTGCGCAAGGACTTCGTGGTCAGCCCGTACCAGGTGCACGAGGCGCGCCTGCACGGCGCGGACATGGTGCTGCTGATCGTGGCGGCGCTGGAGCAGAACGCGCTGGTGGCCCTGCTGGACCGGGTCGAGTCGCTCGGCATGACCGCGCTGGTGGAGATCCACAACGCCGAGGAGGCCGACCGCGCGCTCGAAGCCGGTGCCTCGGTGATCGGCGTGAACGCGCGCAACCTGCACACCCTCGAGGTGGACCGCGACGTGTTCAGCAGGCTGGCCCCCGGGCTGCCGATGGACGTGTACAAGGTCGCCGAGTCGGGTGTCCGCGGTCCGGGTGACCTGATGTCCTACGCGGGCCAGGGCGCGGACGCGGTGCTGGTCGGTGAGGGCCTGGTCGCCTCCGACGACCCGAAGGCGGCGCTGGTGAAGCTGGTCACCGCCGGTTCGCACCCTGCTTGCCCGAGGCCGAGCCGATGAGTCCGGCAGTTCGGGGGTCCGGGGGTCGTCCCCCGAGCAATGACCCGGAGGAACCGACGAAGCAGCACGAGCGGACCGAGCACGATCCGGACGCCAAGGGCCACTTCGGCCCGTACGGCGGCCGGTTCATGCCGGAGGCCCTGATCGCCGCGATGGACGAGCTGTCCGCGGAGTACGACAAGGCCCGGCTCGACCCGGAGTTCACCGGTGAGTTCGCCCGCCTGCTGCGGGACTACGCCGGTCGCCCGTCGCTGCTGACCGAGGCGCCGCGGTTCGCCGCGCACGCCGGTGGTGCCCGGATCTTCCTCAAGCGCGAGGACCTCAACCACACCGGTTCCCACAAGATCAACAACGTGCTGGGCCAGGCGTTGCTCACCCGCCGGATGGGCAAGAAGCGGGTCATCGCGGAGACCGGGGCCGGCCAGCACGGGGTGGCCACCGCCACCGCCTGCGCGCTGCTGGACCTCGACTGCGTGGTCTACATGGGCGAGGTGGACACCCAGCGCCAGGCGCTGAACGTGGCCAGGATGAAGCTGCTCGGCGCCGAGGTGATCCCGGTCAAGACCGGTTCGCGCACGCTGAAGGACGCGATCAACGAGGCCCTGCGCGACTGGGTGACCAACGTCGACACCACGCACTACCTGCTGGGCACCGCGGCAGGCGGGCACCCGTTCCCGGTGATGGTGCGCAACTTCCACAAGATCATCGGCGAGGAGGCCCGCCGTCAGATCCTGGAGCAGGCCGGTCGCCTGCCGGACGTGGTCGCGGCGTGTGTCGGCGGCGGGTCGAACGCCATCGGCATCTTCCACGGCTTCATCGACGACCCGGAGGTCCGGCTGGTCGGGCTGGAGCCGGGCGGCAAGGGCCTGGACAGCGGGGAGCACGGCGCCACGCTGACCGAGGGCACGCCGGGCATGCTGCACGGCGCGCTGTCCTACCTGCTGCAGGACGAGGACGGTCAGACCATCGAGGCCTACTCGATCTCCGCCGGGCTCGACTACCCCGGTGTCGGCCCCGAGCACTCGTGGCTCAAGGACACCGGGCGGGCCGAGTACCGCGCGGTGACCGACGCCGAGGCGATGGAGGCGATGAAGCTGCTGTCGCGGACCGAGGGCATCATCCCGGCCGTCGAGTCCGCGCACGCGCTCGCCGGCGCCATCAAGCTGGGCCAGGAGCTGGGCGAGGACGGCCTGATCGTGGTGAACCTCTCCGGTCGCGGCGACAAGGACATGGACACCGCGGCGAAGTTCTTCGGCCTGGTGCCCGAGGAGGAGCTGTCGTGAGCGAGCTGGACGAGGTCTTCCGCCAGGCCAAGGCGGAGAACCGGGCCGCGCTGGTCGGCTACCTCCCGGCCGGTTACCCGACCGTGGACGGTTCGAAGGACCTGCTCTCGGCGATCATCGACGGCGGTGCCGACCTGGTCGAGGTGGGCGTGCCCTACTCCGACCCGGTGATGGACGGGCCGACCATCCAGGCCGCCGCGGACGCCGCGCTGGCCGGCGGCTTCCGGCTCAAGCACCTGTTCGAGGTGGTCGAGTCGGTGTCCGCGCGCGGTGGCAAGGCCGTGGTGATGACCTACTGGAACCCGGTGCACCGCTACGGCGTGGACGCGTTCGCGCGTGACCTGGCCGCGGCCGGTGGCCTCGGCATGATCACCCCGGACCTGATCCCGGACGAGGCGGAGGACTGGTTCGCCGCCTCCGAGGCGCACGGGCTGGACCGCATCTTCCTGATCGCGCCCTCGTCGACCGAGGAGCGCGTGCACCGCACGGTCCAGGCGAGCACCGGCTTTGTCTACGCCACCGCGCTGATGGGCGTCACCGGCGCGCGGGAGACCGTGGACGCGGCCGCGTCGAAGCTGGTCGACCGCGCCAGGGCGCACACGGACCTGCCGATCGGCGTCGGCCTCGGGGTGCGCTCCGGGGCGCAGGCCGCCGAGGTGGCCGGGTTCGCCGACGCGGTGATCGTCGGCTCCGCACTGGTCACCGCCGCCGCCGAGGGCGTCGACGCGGTGCGGGCGCTCTCCGGTGAACTGGCCGACGGGGTGCGGAAGGCGCCGACCCCCGCCTGAATTCGGTATTCCACGACCAAAAGGGTCGTGCGTGCTTTCGGTTGCCCAGGCGACCACGAGTGCGCACGGCCCTTTTTTGCCGACTGCTCGTGTGCACATATTAGATTCTTCGTACTTGACAATGATTTTCGTTATCTGTCAGTATTGCCGCTGATGGGGTGATCTCACCTGTTTGGTGCATGCGTTAATTCGTTCGGCGGGTTTTCTTCGCTCAGCTTTCTCGTCGACGATTCTTCGCAGGCGCGGCGCCCGCCGCGGGAAATGGAGGAGCCGTCATGCCGATCGGCCTGACGCGGCGCGGATTTCTCGGAATTTCGGCAGGTGCGGCACTGGTGCTCGGTGGGTGCGGTGGCGGGCAGGGCGCGAGCGGCGCGGGCGAGCCGAAGCGCGGCGGGCGGTTGCGGGCGTTGTTCACCGGCGGCGGTACCAGGGAAACCCTCGACCCGCACGCGCAGAACCTGTTCATCGACCAGGCCAGGCACAAGGCGATCTTCGACAAGCTGACCGAACTCGGCGACGACCTGGCCCCGGTGCCGCGGCTCGCCGAGCGCTGGGAGTCCAATGCGGACGCCACCGTGTGGCGGTTCACCCTCCGCCAGGCGATGTTCCACGATGGACGGCCGCTGACCGGGGAAGACGTGCTGTTCAGCCTGGCCCGGATCCTCGACCCGGCGGCTGGTGACCGGCTGGCGCGACAGTCCCTTTCGGCCATCGACATCGGACGGTCCAGGGTGGCCGATCCACGCACGGTCGAACTGGTGACCAGCACCCCCGCCGCGGAACTGCCCGCGCTGCTGGCCACCACCGGCGCGGCCATCGTGCGCGCCGGTTACGCCGATCCGGCGAATCCCGTGGGCACCGGCCCGTTCCGGTTCGTCTCGTTCGAACCTGGCCGGTCGATGGTGGCCCGCCGCTTCGACGAGCACTGGGAAGGCGCGCCCCACCTCGACGAACTGCACATCCTTTCGGCCGACGCGGACGCGCGCGCGAACGCGTTGCAGGGCGGGCAGGCAGAGTACGCGCACGAGATGTCACCGACCTTCGCGCGAACAGCCGAAGCCGGGCGCACGGTGAAGATCGTGGCCGCGCCAGGGTGCACCACGCAGGCGTTCGTGCTCAAAACCGATCGGCCGCCGTTCGACAATCCCGACGTGGCACTGGCGTTCAAGCTGCTGGCCGACCGGCCGCGACTGGTCGAGGTGGTGCTCGGCGGCAAGGGCGTGCCCGGCAACGACCTGTTCGGCAAGGGCTACCGCTACTACAACGACACTCTGCCGCAGCGCCCGCGTGACGTCGCCGAAGCGCGTTCGCTGCTGACCAAGGCGGGCGTGCTCAACCAGCCCGTGCAGTTCTTCACCTCCACCGTTTCCGCCGGTTTTGTCGACGCCGCGACGCTTTTCGCCGAGCAGGCCGGGGAAGCCGGGATGCGTGTCGAAGTGGTCACCGGGGCCGCCGAGACCTACTTCAAGGACCAGCTGACCACCGGGGTGCTCGGCAGCCACCGGGCCGGGGCCGCGCCGATCCCGGACTACATCAACTCGCGCCTGCTCTCCACCTCGCCGTTCAATGCCACCGCGTGGAAGCGCCCCGAGTTCGACGCCGCCTTCGCCAAGGCTCAGTCCACTGTGGACGAGGTGGAGCGGACGAAGCTCTACCACGACCTGCAGCGCGACCTCCACGACCGCGGCGGCCTGCTCGCCTGGGGGCACCCGGACTGGATCAACGCGGTGGCCGCGAACGTGCACGGGGTCCAGCCGGTGCCGCCGAACACGGTGAACTGGGCCCGTTTCGACAAGGTGTGGCTGGGCTGAGACGGTGCGTGGATACGTCGCACAGCGGCTGGGACTGGCCGTGGTGCAGCTGATGGTGCTCTCGGTGCTGGTCTTCGCGTTGACCGCGCTGCTGCCGGGCGACGCCGCCGACGTGCGCTTCGACGAGAGCGCGTCCCCGGAGCAGGTCGCCATCCTGCGCGCCGAACTGGGGCTCGACCGGCCCGCGGTCGAGCGGTTCTTCGACTGGGCCGGCGGGGTGCTCACCGGCGATCTGGGCGTGTCGCTGGTCAACGGGCAGCCGGTGGCCGAGATCATCGGTGGCTCGGTGGGTGCCACGCTGGTGCTCGCGGCGGCCACGCTGGCCGTGGTGGTGCCGCTGGCCGCACTGCTCGGGGCGCTGGCGGGGGTGTTCGAGGGCGGCAGGCTCGACCGGACGATCACCTCGGTCACCCTGGTGCTCACCGCGATCCCGGACTTCGTGCTGGCGCTGCTGCTGATTTCGGTGCTGTCACTGCAACTCGGCTGGCTACCGGCCACCTGGGTCGGCGCCACCGGCGAGGACCTGCTGACCAGCCCCGAACTGCTGGTGCTGCCGGTGCTGGTGTTGTTCCTCCGCACCGTCTGCACGCTTTCGCGGCAGGTCCGCGCGGGCACGATCACCTCGCTGCACGCGGGGTACGTGGTACAGGCACGACGACTCGGTGTGCCGCGGAAATCCTTGCTGCTGCGGCACGTGCTGCCGAATGCCGCGGTGCCCGGGGTGCAGGAGCTGGCCCGCGTCGGCGACAACCTGCTCGGCGGGGTGCTGGTGGTGGAGGCGATCTTCGCCATTCCCGGGTTCGCCACCGCGTTGATCGACGGGGTCGAAGCGCGGGACGTGCCGGTGGTGCAGGGGCTGACGCTGGTGCTCGCGGTCGCCGCGCTGCTGGTCAACCTCGCCGCCGATCTCGTCTGCAACCGGCTCGTGCCGCGGACGGAGGTGCTGCGGTGAAGCGCCTGATGACCGGGATCTCGGTGGCACTGCTGGCGGTGCCGGTGCTGATCGCGCTGGCCGGTCCGCTGCTGGCCGACGCGTTCGCACGCCCGCCCGGCCTGCCCTACAGCGGCGACGGGCCGCTGGGCACCGACGGGCTCGGCCGGGACGTGTTCGGCATGCTGCTCCTCGGCGGTCGCACCACGCTCGGCGTCGCGTTGCTCGCGGTGGTTTTTGCTTATCTCGCAGGTGGTTTGATCGGGCTGGTGGCCGCGTCGACCCGTCGCCGGGTACTGGACGAGGCGCTGATCCGGCCGCTGGACATCCTGCTGCCGCTGCCGTCGCTGCTGGTGATCAGCGTGGTCGCGGTCGGCTGGCGCGGGGATCCGCTGGCCATCGCGCTGGTGGTCGGCGCGGTGAATGTGCCGACCGTGGCGCGGTTGGTGCGCGCGGCCGCGCTGGACGCGGCGAGCGGACCGGCCGTGGAGGCGTTGCGCATGCAGGGCGAGTCGTGGGCCCGCATCCAATTCGGTTTCGTGGCACGTTCGGCGTTGCCGCCGGTGCTGGCCGACATCGGTACTCGCATCACGCTCGCGGTGTTCATCGTGGCGTCGGCGAACTTCCTCGGCCTCGGACTGAACCCGACCTCGCCGGACTGGGCGGTGACCGTCTCGCGCAACCGGGAGGGCCTGCTGCTGCAACCGTGGGCGGTGCTCGCACCCGCCGCGATGATCGTCGCCTTCACGCTCGGGCTGAACCTGCTCGCCGACCGCTTGCTCGCCGGGCGCCGGGAGGTGGTCGCGGCATGAGCGCACTGGTCGAAGTGGACAGTCTGAGCGCCCGGGCGGGCGACGCGATCCTGTTGCGGGACATCGGTTTCCGGTTGTGGCCGGGCAAGGTGACCGCGCTGGTCGGACCGTCCGGAAGCGGGAAGACCACGGCGGCGCTGTCCCTGCTCGGCGAGTCCGCGCCCGGGGTGCGGTTGTCCGGATCGGTGACCGTCGCCGGTTCCTCGGTGCTCGACGGCGAACTCCCGCGCGGGCTGCGCGGGGGAGTGGTCTCCTACCTGCCGCAGCACCCCGGCAGCGCGCTCAACCCGGCGCGGCGCATCGGCACCACCCTGCGGGAGCTGGCGAAGCTGCACCGAGCCAACGAGTCCACTGAGGACGTTGTCGCCGAAGCGCTGCGGGCGGCGCAGTTGCCGGGCGACCGCAAGCTGCTCAGGCGCTTCCCGCACCAGTTCTCCGGCGGCCAGCGGCAACGCGTGGCGCTCGCGCAGGCGCTGGTCTGCGGACCGCGGGTGCTGGTGCTCGACGAACCGAGCACGGGCCTCGACACGGTCACCCGGCTGCGGCTGGCCGGTGAGCTGGCCGAACTCGCCGCGACCGGGCTGGCCATCCTGCTGCTCAGCCACCAGCACGACCTCGTACGCGCACTGGCCGACCACGTGGTGCTGCTCGACCACGGCCGGGTCGCCGCCACGGGCACCCCGGACGAGGTGCTCGGCGAGGTGGCGCCACCGGCCGGCGATTGGGCGGCGCCCAGCGCGGCCGAGGCGCTGCTCGAACTGCGCGGGCTGTCCGCGTCGGTGCGCCCGCGCGGACGGCAGCCGATCCTGCGTGACATCGACCTGGCGCTGCCGCCGGGCGGGAGGATCGGCGTGGTCGGCCCGTCTGGCAGCGGGAAGACCACGCTCGCCAGGTGCGTCGCCGGGCTGCACGAGCGGTACACCGGCGAACTGCTGCTGGACGGGCGGCCGTTGCCGGTGCTGCGCAAGCGCCGCCGCGACCTCCGGCGCCGGGTGCAGTACGTCTGGCAGGAGGTCCGCGGCTCGTTCGACGACCGGCGTCCGGTGCTCGACCAGGTCGCCCGCACCGGGATTCGCCTGCGGGGCCTGGATTCCGCGGCGGCGCGGGCCGAAGCCGTCGAACTGCTGGCCGAGCTGGGCGTGACCGAGGAGACCGCCGCCCGGCACCCGGACGGCCTCTCCGGCGGTGAGCTGCAACGGGCCGCGCTCGTGCGCGCCCTGCTCGCCGAACCGGAGGTGCTGGTGTGCGACGAGATCACCACCGCGCTCGATCCGGGCACCGCGCGGAAGGTGACCACCCTGCTCGCGCGGCTGAACGAGCAGCGGGGGACCGCCCTGCTGTGGATCAGCCACGACCTCGGGCTCATCGCCGCGGTGACCAGCGAGGTGCTGGTACTCGACGAGGGGATGGCCACCGGGCTGGGACAGGACCGTCCGAGCCTCGACAGGAAGGAATCGGTATGAGCGAAGAATCCTGGGCGCTGCACGCGAGCCTGCCGCCCACGCTGTCCACCGCCGAGATCCTCGAGGTGAACCCACCGAGGAACGACCTGCACACGGTGCGCTCCCACACCTACCGGGACTGGGAGTTCGAGCTGCCGCCCGGCGTCTTCCGGCCGGGGGAGACCAGCAAGATGATCCACGACCGGCTGCTGGACGGCCGGATCCCGGTGGCGGGAAAGACCTACGTGGCCATGGGATCCGGGCTCGGTGTGGAGGCGGTGACCGCCGGGATCGCCGGTGCGGCCCGGATCTACGCGCTCGACGTGCACCCGGCCAGCGTGGCCGCGACCGAGGCGCACTACCGCCGGTTCGTCGGGGACACCCCGCCGCTGCACGCGATCGTGTCCGACCTGTTCACCGCCTTCCCGGACAAGGCGCAGGCCGACGTGATCACCTTCAACCCGCCCGCCGTCGCGCTGAAGACCAGCGAGGACCCGGACGTGGTGCGCAACGTCTGCGTCGGCGCCGGGATCACCGCGCGGTTCTTCGACCAGGTGCTCGCGCGCGATCTGCTGGCACCGGGCGGGGAGATCCACCTGATCGTGTCCAACACGGCGAACCTGCGCGACATCATCGCGCACGCCATCGAAAGCGGGTTCGTCCCGGAGGTCCGGGAACGCCGGACCTGGCCCGACGACGACGTGCAGACGTACCTGTTCCGCCTGCGCGCCAAGGGAGATACGGCCTGATGCACGACCACTTCGCCGAGGCGGTCAAGGAGCCGGACCTGATCCGGGTCCGCGAAGACCTGCTCTGCGTGCGCTTCGAGACGATGAAGATCTACTCCGCGCTCGGCGCGGTGCGGCAACTGCTCGAAACCGGCGCCGTACGGCCGGGCGACACCCTGATCGACAGCTCCAGCGGCATCTACGCGCACGCGCTCGCGCTGGCGTGCAACCGGTACGGCCTGCACTGCCACATCGTCGGGTCGACCACGATCGACGCCACGTTGAAGGTGCAGCTGGAAATCCTCGGCGCCACGCTCGAACAGGTGCAGCCGTCGCGCAGCCTCAAGCTCGACCAGAGCCTGCGCGTGCGGCGGATCGCCGAGATCCTGCGCGAGAACCCGTCGTACCACTGGATGCGGCAGTACCACGACGAAATCCACTACCTCGGATACCGCGCGGTGGCCGAGCAGATCGACCGGGCGGTGCCGCCCGGCCCGCTCAGCCTGTCCGGCGGGGTCGGCACCGGCGCGTCCACCGGGGCGATCGCGTCCTACCTCGGCGAGCTGGGGCGGGAGGTGACGCTGATCGGCGTGCAGCCCTTCGGCAGCGTCACCTTCGGCGCGGAGCGGGTGGCCGATCCGGAGATGATCATCGCGGGCATCGGCAGCTCGATCGAGTTCGAGAACGTGCGGCACGAGCTGTACGACCGGATCCACTGGATCTCCTTCGACTACGCCATGTCGGCCGCGGTGGACCTGCTGCGTTCCAGCGGGGTGTTCGCCGGGTTGTCGGCGGGCGCGGCCTATCTGGCGGCGCACTGGGAGCACGAGCGAGAGCCGGAGCGGCTGCACGTGTTCCTCGCCGCGGACACCGGGCACCGGTACGCGGAATCGGCCTACAGCAGGCATCGCGAGGCACACGACCTGCACCGGATGCGCCCACGCGAGGTCGGCGTGCTCAGCGAGCTGGCCTGTCCGTGGTCGGCGATGGACTGGGCGCGGCGGCCGGCCTGCGCGCGCGATCACGACGTGCTGGGCGTGGCGTGAACGATCCCGGTTACCGGGTCCTACCCGGACTGTTCGGCGGTGACGAACTCGCGCGGCTGGCCGAGGCCGCCGAAGTGGTGCAGCGCGAGGTGCTGGCGAAGGCCGCGTCCGGCCGGACCTCCGTCGAGGTCTGGCCGGACGGGCACCGGCTGGAGAGCGTCGACGGCACCACCCTGCACTGGGAGCCGGAGGCACCGGGGACCATCCGCAGCCTGGCGCCGGTCGCGCACCTGCACCCGGAGTTCGAGGCACTGTGGACGGATCCCCGGCTCACCGCGCCGATGGCGGACCTGCTCGGTGTGGCGGAACCGGGCCCGTTCGTGTCCAAACTGAACTTCAAGCGGGCCGGGGTCGGCTCGGAGTTCGCCTGGCACCAGGACTTCCCGTTCTGGTACTGCTGCGCCGGTCCGCACGCGCGGGACATCGCCACCGCGATGATCTACCTGGACGACGCGGGCACGGGCAACGGCGCGCTGAGCGTGATCCCCGGCAGTCATCTCGACGGACCGGCGCCGCGGGACCTTGCCGAGCCGACCGGCCTGCTGGTCGATGCGTCCAAAGTGGATTCCTCGCAGGAGCGTGTGCTGGACCTGTCGGCCGGTTCGGTGCTGATGTTCCCCGGCACGCTCGTGCACCGGTCCGCGCCCAACCGCAGCGATCGGGATCGGCGCACCCTGTTGTTCTGCTTCCAGCCCGCGGGGCGCCCCCGGCTGGCCGACCTGACTTACCGGCCGGAAATGCTGGCGGACCTGCCATGAAAGGGAAAGCGAAAATGGAGAGTGTCGCAGCGCTGACCGAAGCCGTGCTCGCCGGGGAATTCGGCCCGTCACCGGCCGAACGCACCGTGACGAGCGCGTTCTGGCTGCACCACACCACCCGATTGGCCGGGGGCGGGGTCACCTACCGCAACCATTACCTGTTGTTGCGCGTCGGCAGCGGATTCGGCGCCTGCTCCTTCGAGGAAGGCGAGCTGGAAGCGGACTTCTGCGCCACGGCGTCGGGGGAACCGCTGGACAAGCTGATCGGGGACGACCGGATGCCGGTGCGGATCGCCGCGCTGGACGCCTACCTCGCCGACGCGCGGCCGCACCGCGACGCCGGGGCCGAGCAGGTGGTGCTGCCGATCGGCACCCCGGAGGTCCGGGCGCGGGCCCGTGACGAGGCGATCGCCGGCCTGCTGGAGATCCGGCCCGGCGCTCGTGTCGCCCTGATCGGCGTGGTGAACCCGCTGGTCGCGGCCATCACCGAGCGTGGTGGCGAATGCCTGCCGTGCGACCTGAACCTGCGCACCACCCAGTGGGGGCAGCCGGTCAGCCGCGAGATGGACGAAGTGCTCGACGTCGCCGACGCGGTGGTCGCCACCGGGATGACGCTGAGCAACGGCAGCTTCGACCGGCTGCTCGCGCGCAGCCGGGAACGCGGCCTGCCACTGGTGGTCTACGCCCAGACGGGCAGCGCGGTGGCCAGGGCCTTCCTCGGACACGGGGTGACCGCTGTTTCGGCCGAACCATTCCCGTTTTCGCAATTCAGCGCGGAACCAAGCACGGTCTACCGCTATCGCGCGGTCAGCGACCGCGCCAGTTAAATTGTGCCCCTCGGGGCGGATCATGAGAAAAGAGTGCGATCAGTGAGTGCGGAAACCGTGAAGCCGGTGGGGGAGCTGCCGGTGCCCAGCGACCTGCGCATGGCCAGGGTGCTGGGGCCGGTGCTGCTGGCCTCGGCGGTGAGCCTGTTGCCGTTCACCGTGTTCAGCACCTTCCTGGTGCCGATCTCGGCGGACGCCGGGACCAGCGTGGCCGCCATGGGCGGGCTGCGCGGTCTCGGCGGGCTGGCGGCGCTGGGCGTGGGGGCGGCGGTGGCGCCGCTGCTGGACCGGGTGCCCAAGCAGTACACCGCCGGGGGCGGGCTGGTGCTGCTCGGCCTGTCCGCGGTGGTGGGCGCGGCGGGGCAGTTCCTCGCGCTGGCCGCGTTCTGCCTGCTGGTGGGCGCGGCGACCTCGGTGCTGAACCCGGCGCTGGCCGCGGACGCGGCCGACCGGTTCGGCTCCGGCGCGGCGGCCGGGCGGGCGGCCACGCTGGTCACCGCCACCCAGTCGCTGACCGCGATGCTGGCCGCGCCGCTGGTGGCGCTGCCCGCGCTGTTGTGGGGCTGGCGCGGGAACCTGGTCGCGGTGGCGGTCATCTCGCTGGCGCTGGCCGTGGTGTTCTTCCGCCGTCGCCCGACCCCGGTGGCCGAATCGGACGCGGCGCCGAGGCTGGGCTACCTGGCCTCGTTCCGCGCGCTGGCCGGTGTGCCGGGCGCGGTGCCGCTGCTGCTGGTGGCGCTGCTGCGGACGGCGGCGTTCATGGGTTACCTGTCCTACCTGGCCGCGTTCTACGACTCGCGGTTCGAGCTGGACCCGGAGCTGTTCGCACTGGTGTGGACGCTCAGCGGCGCGTCGTTCTTCGTCGGCAACCTGCTGGCCGGGCGGTACACCAGTGCGGAACGGCCGTGGATCCGGCCGGAACGCATGCTGACGGTGAGCCTGCTGGTCGCGCTGGCTTCGGTGGCGGGTTTCTACTTCGCCACGAACTTGGTGTGGGCGCTGGTGCTGACCGCGCTGCTCGGGGCCGCGCACGCCACCGTGGCCGCCTGCGTGGTGACCCTGCTGGTGCGCCGCTGCGGCCCCCTGCGGGGCTCGGCACTGGGCGTCAACGCGGCGGGCATGAGCCTGGGCACCTTCACCGGCGCCGCCGTCGGTGGCATCGGCCTCGGCGTGGCGGGCTACCCGGGCACCGCCGTGGCCTTCGGCGCGATCACCCTGCTCGCCCTGGTCGCCGCCCTCTTCGTCCGCCCGGAACCGTCGGTGGCATAGGCCGTACTCCTTCCGTGACCAAGAGAAAACGGAGGGCTGTGGCGGCACCGGCGAGGTGGGAAGTGGCAGGCCAGTGGCCGAGGCACGTCGGGCCGTGGTCGGTCGACTCGAACTCACCCTTGGCGGATGATCTCGCTCGTTGCACCGGCCGTGGCCACCGGTGCGAATGTGGGGTGGGGGACGGGAGTGGGGGAACGGGGGAATGGTGCGGGTGGGTCCGTGAACGCGCGGGGGACCGCTGCGGAGTGACTCGCTGCGCTGCCAGGGTGAAGCGGTCTTGGTAACCCGGTGGAAGCTGGGCAGAATTCGCCGCGTGGACGGCATGATGCCGGGATGAGCCGGCGGGATCGGTGAACCGCGCCCGGCCGGCGTTGCTGGTGGCGCTCGCGATCGACAACTTCGGCACCGGCCTCTTCCTGCCGCTGACCCTGGTCTACCTCACCAGGGTGGTGGGCCTGCCGCTGGCGCTGGCCGGCACCATCGTGCCGCTGGGCACGGTGGCCGGGCTGCTGGTGCCGCCGCTGGCCGGGCGCCTCACCGACCGCGTCGGCGCGCGGCTGGTGGTGATCATCGCGCAGCTGGTGCAGGCCGCCGGGGTGTTCGCCTATCTGCTGGCCGGCTCGGCGGTCACCGTGATGGTGGCCGCGGTGCTGGTCGCGGCGGGGCAGCAGCTGTTCTACTGCTCGCTCTACGCACTGGTCGCCGACGTCGCCGGTGACGTGCCGAAGGACCATCCGTTCGCCGTGGTCGGCATGGTCCGCGCGGCCTCGTTCGGGGCCGGGGGCCTGGTCGCGGCGGTGCTGCTGACCGGCTTCGGCCCGGTCGGCTTCCGGCTGGCGATCGGCGCGAACGCGGTCACCTACCTGGTCGCCGCGCTGGTGCTGCTGCTGTGCCTGCGCGCCCCGGCCACCCGCTTCCTGTCGCCGCCGCGACGGCTGGCCGCCGGACCGCTGCGCGACCGGCCGTACCTGACGCTGATCCTGATCAGCGGGCTGTTCGGCCTCTCGCTGGACGTGTTCCTCATCGGCGTGCCGGTGTTCGTGCTGGAGCAACTGCACGGCCCGTCGTGGCTGCCGGGCGCGATCATCGCGCTGCTCACCCTGTGCACCAGCGTCGGCGGCACGCTCGCGCTCCGGCTGACCCACCGGCTGTCCAGGATCGACGCGATGCGCTTCGGCTCCCTGCTCTACGCGCTGTGGTGGCTGGGCTGCCTGGGCGCGCTGCTGGTCCCGCGGGCGGCGCAGCCGGGCTACCTGCTCGCCGTCACGCTGATCATCGCCACCGCGAACCTGGTGTTCGGGCCGCGGGCCAACGCGCTCGCCGAGGCCGCCGCCCCGCGCGCCGCCCGCGGCCGGTACCTCGCCGCGTTCCAGTACGCCTTCACCACCGCGCAGGTCGTCGCGCCGGCCGTGGTCGCCCTGTTCTCGGTGGCGGTGTGGCTGCCGTGGGTGGTGGTGGCGGTGTGCGCGGTGCTGGCGGTCTTCGGGCTCAGCGGCCTCGCCGCCCGCTTACCGGCCCACGCCGTACACCCGCCTCCGAGCTAGATCGACTCGATGCGGAACACCGCGCAGCGCCCGGCGAGTGCCTCGAACTCGTCCGGTGAGTCGCTTTCCACGATGCCCGCGCTGGTCATCATCGACACCCCGGACGGCACCTTCGCCGGGAACTCGCGCAGCACCGGGCGCGCCTGTTCGGCGGACAACTCGACCAGCCGAACGGATTCGTGGCGACGGCCGTGGCTGAGCGTGCCCGCGCCGGCCGCGCTCGCGTTGCGCACCCAGTCCGCACCGGGGAAACCACCGACGACATAACGCCCGCCCTGGTGCTCCATCAGCGAAATCGGCGTGGTGCGGGGCTTTCCCGACTTCCGGCCGGGCACGGTCAGCAGGTACATCCCGCCGAGCTTCAGCCCGGTCCGCTGCAGTCCGACGAACAGCCGGTTCATCGGCTTGAGCCAGCGCGGGGGAGTGACCTTGGCAGTGGGCAAATCCGACCTCCATCATCAACGGTAAGCTGTACCGTACAGCATACGGTACAACCTTGTCTAGGATGGGCGGACCATGGCGACAGACAACGGCTCCGATCCGGCCCGCAGCCTCGCGATCCTCTGGCGCACCCGCGAGGTGGCCAGCCGGAAGGGCAAACCCGAGTTGAACGTGGACCGCATCGCGCGGGTCGCGATCGAGCTGGCCGACGCGGACGGCCTCGAATCGCTGTCCATGCGCAAGGTGGCCGAGAAGCTCGGCGTCGGCACCATGTCGCTGTACACCTACGTCCCCGGCAAGGCCGAACTCGTCGACGTGATGGTCGACCTGGTGCAGGCCGAGACCGCGCGCCCGGCCGAGGACGACGGCGACTGGCGCGCCAAGCTCGAACTCATCGCGCGCGAGAACCTGGCGCTCTACCAGCGGCACCCGTGGCTGCTCCAGGCCTCGCACCGGTCGGTGCTCGGGCCGAACGTGATCGAGAAGTACGAGTGGGAACTCCGTGCGCTGGAAGGGATCGGGCTCACCGAGATCGAGATGGACTCGGTGCTCACGCTGCTCATCGGCCAGGCACAGGTGAGCGCGCGCGGCCGCGCGGAGATCTCCAGGGTGGAGCGAAGCTCGGGGCTCACCGAGGAGCAGTGGTGGACGCAGAACGCGCCGCTGCTCGACCAGGTGATCGACTACAACCGCTTCCCGGTGGCCTCGCGGGTGGGCGCGGCGGCCGGCGAAGCGCACCACGCCTCCTACAGCCCCGAGCACGCCTTCGAGTTCGGCCTGGCGCGAATCCTGGACGGGATCGAGGTGCTCATCGGGGGCAGGGGCGACGCCGGGAGCTGAGTTGGCTACGGTGGCCCGGTGAATACCGCCGCGGCGTCGTTCCTGGCCAGCATCCCCAGCCCCGATCGCGGGGTGTGGCACATCGGGCCCATCCCGATCCGCGCTTACGCGCTGTGCATCATCGCGGGCATCGTGGTGGCCATCTGGCTGGGTGAACGGCGCTGGGTGGCCCGCGGCGGCACCAAGGGCACGATCCTCGACATCGCGGTGTACGCGGTGCCGTTCGGCCTGGTCGGTGGCCGTCTCTACCACGTGGCCACGGACTGGCACCGGTACTTCGGCGAGGGCAAGGACCCGATCCAGGCGCTGAACATCGTCAACGGCGGGCTGGGCATCTGGGGCGCCATCGCGCTCGGCGGCGTCGGCGCGTGGATCGGCTGCCGCCGCAAGGGCATCCCGCTGCCCGCGGTCGCGGACGCCATCGCGCCGGGCATCGTCATCGCCCAGGGCGTCGGCCGCCTCGGCAACTACTTCAACCAGGAACTCTACGGCGGGCACACCGACCTGCCGTGGGCGCTGGAGATCTACGCGCGGGTCAATCCCGACGACCCCCGGATCGAGGACACCCTCAACGGCGTCGCGCTGAACAACATCCCGATCGACACCGTGCACCCGACGTTCCTCTACGAGCTGCTCTGGAACCTCGGCGTCGCGCTGCTGGTCATCTGGGCCGACCGGAAGCTGCGCCTCGGCCACGGCCGCGCGTTCGCGCTCTACGTCGCCGGTTACACCCTCGGCCGGACCTGGATCGAGCTGATGCGCACCGACGCGGCCACCCTGGTCTTCGGGGTCCGGGTCAACGTCTGGGTCTCGATCCTGGTGTTCGCCGGCGCGCTGGTGTACTACTTCGCCGCGAAGAGCCGTGGTGAGCGCGAGGTGCCGGAGTCGCTCAAGGGCAAGGACGGCGACCAGCCGGACGAGGACCTGATCGACGAGGAAACCGCCGTGGTGCCGACCACGAACGGTAACGACGACGCGACCGAGTCCGGCGAGGACGGTAAGGCCGAGGAAACGGCCGAGCGGTCGGAGAAGCGCGACACCAAGGACTGATAACCCGGCTGGGTTCACTGCCGCCGCGTACGCCCAGGTCGGGGCGGCGGTGACCGATCGCGGACAAATCAGGCGGGCGGTTGGAGCTGCCGGACGCGGCCAGGCGGGCTAAACTGGCACATCTGCGCCGAGCCGTAGTTTGCGGGCCCAACTAACCGGATCCCATCAGGAACGATGTCGTTCTGGCCGCCCGGATCGTTACGGTCGAATGACCGGAAACACGCCTTCGACGGGTGCCCCAGGGTTTCCGGGGTGTTAAGGTCGCGTCAACGAACGGGCCATCGTCGTCCCGTGCGCAGCGATAACCAGGGATTTTTCCCGAACTGAGCACGAACGACGAGGGAGGTCCCTTGATGATCTTCTCCGCCAATCCCGGTCCCAGTGGTCTGTACGACCCCACCACCGAGCAGGATTCCTGCGGAGTCGCCATGGTGGCCGACATCCGCGGGCGCCGCTCGCACGGCATCGTCACCGACGGCCTGACCGCGCTGGCCAACCTGGAACACCGTGGCGCCGCGGGCGCCGAGCCGACCAGCGGGGACGGCGCGGGCATCCTGCTCCAGCTCCCGGACGAGCTGCTCCGGGCCGAAGTGGACTTCGAGCTGCCGGAACCGGGTGAGCACGGGCATTCCTACGCCGCCGGCATCGCCTTCCTGCCGGTCGAGGAGGACCGCAGGCTCAAGGCGGTCGAGCTGATCGAGCGCATCGCCGACGAGGAGAGCCTGGTGGTGCTCGGCTGGCGCGACGTGCCGATCACCCCGGACACCGCCGAGGTCGGCCCGACCGCGCGCTCGGTGATGCCGCACTTCGCCATGCTGCTGGTGGCGGGCAAGCCGGCCACCGACGGGCACACCCCGAGCGGGCTCGAACTCGACCGGCTGGCCTTCTGCCTGCGCAAGCGCGCCGAGCACGAGACCGAAGTGGCCGGTTGCGGCACCTACTTCCCGTCGCTGTCCGCGCGCACGCTGGTCTACAAGGGAATGCTCACCACCGAGCAGCTGCCCGCCTTCTTCAGCGACCTCACCGACGAGCGGCTGGCCAGTGCGATCGCGGTGGTGCACAGCCGGTTCTCCACCAACACCTTCCCGTCGTGGCCGCTGGCGCACCCGTTCCGGTTCGTCGCGCACAACGGCGAGATCAACACCATCCGCGGCAACCGCAACCGCATGCGCGCCAGGGAGGCGCTGCTCGAGTCGGACCTGCTGCCCGGTGACCTGTCCAGGCTGTACCCGGTCTGCTCGGCCGACGCCTCGGACTCCGCCTCCTTCGACGAGGTGCTGGAACTGCTGCACCTCGGCGGGCGCAGCCTGCCGCACGCGGTGCTGATGATGATCCCGGAGGCGTGGGAGAACCACGCCACGATGGACGCCAAGCGCCGCGCGTTCTACCAGTTCCACGCCAGCCTGATGGAGCCGTGGGACGGCCCGGCCTGTGTCACCTTCACCGACGGCACGCTGGTCGGCGCGGTGCTCGACCGCAACGGCCTGCGCCCGGCGCGCTGGTGGCGCACCGCCGACGACCGCGTGGTGCTGGCCAGCGAGGCGGGCGTGCTGGACGTGGCGCCGGAGGACGTGGTCGCCAAGGGCAGGCTGAAGCCGGGCCGGATGTTCCTGGTGGACACCGCGGCCGGCCGGATCGTGGACGACCGCGAGGTCAAGACCGCGCTCGCCGAGGAACTGCCGTACGAGGACTGGCTGCACGCCGGGCTGCTGCAGATCGCCGACCTGCCCGACCGCGACCACATCGTGCAGAGCCACGACTCGGTGCTGCGGCGCCAGCTCTCCTTCGGTTACACCGAGGAGGAGCTGAAGATCCTGCTCACCCCGATGGGCATCAACGGGGCCGAGCCGATCGGCTCGATGGGCACCGACACCCCGCCCGCCGTGCTGTCCCAGCGTTCGCGGCTGCTCTACGACTACTTCAAGCAGAACTTCGCGCAGGTGACCAATCCGCCGCTGGACGCCATTCGCGAGGAGCTGGTCACCTCGATGGCGCGGATCATGGGCCCGGAGCAGAACCTGCTCGAGCCCGGTCCCGCCTCCTGTCGTCACGTGCAGCTGCCCTACCCGGTGATCGACAACGACGAGCTGGCCAAGCTCATCCACATCAACGACGACGGCGACCTGCCCGGCTTCGCCTGCACCGTCCTCTCCGGACTGTACGAAGTGGACGGTGGAGCGACGGCGCTGGCCGAGGCGGTGGAGCGGGTGCGCCGCGAGGCCTCCGAGGCGATCGCCGCCGGGGCGCGCACGCTGGTGCTCTCCGACCGCGACTCCGACCACCGGATGGCGCCGATCCCGTCGCTGCTGCTGGTCTCCGCGGTGCACCACCACCTGGTGCGCACCAAGGAACGCCTGCGCGTGGCGCTGGTGGTGGAGAGCGGGGACGCGCGCGAGGTGCACCACGTCGCGCTGCTGCTCGGCTACGGCGCCGCCGCGGTCAACCCGTACCTGGCCTTCGAGACCATCGAGGACCTGATCGGCCAGGGCGCGATCACCGGCATCGAGCCGGCCGTGGCCATTCGCAACTACGTGCAGGCCCTGGTCAAGGGCGTGCTGAAGATCATGTCCAAAATGGGCATCTCCACCGTGGGCGCCTACACCGCGGCCCAGGTCTTCGAGTCCTTCGGCCTGGCGCAGGACCTGCTCGACGAGTACTTCACCGGCACCAGCTCGAAGCTGGGCGGGGTCGGCCTCGACGTGCTCGCCGAGGAGGTGGCCATGCGCCACCGCCGCGCCTACCCGGACAACCCCACCGACCGGGTGCACCGCCGCCTGGACACCGGTGGCGAGTACGCCTACCGGCGCGAGGGCGAACTGCACCTGTTCACCCCGGAGACGGTGTTCCTGCTGCAGCACGCCAGCAAGACCGGGCGTGAGGAGGTGTACCGCGCCTACTCCGCCGAGGTCGAGCGCCTCAACCGCGAGGGCGGTGCGCTGCGCGGCATGTTCGCCTTCCAGACCGAGGGCAGGCAGCCGGTGCCGATCGACGAGGTCGAGTCGATCGAGTCGATCTGCCGCCGGTTCAACACCGGGGCGATGTCCTACGGCTCGATCTCGATGGAGGCGCACCAGACGCTGGCCATCGCGATGAACCGGATCGGCGGCCGGTCGAACACCGGTGAGGGCGGCGAGGACCCGGAACGGCTGTACGACCCCGAGCGCCGCAGCGCGATCAAGCAGGTCGCGAGTGGACGGTTCGGCGTCACCAGCGAATACCTGGTCAACGCGGACGACATCCAGATCAAGATGGCGCAGGGCGCGAAGCCGGGTGAGGGCGGGCAGCTGCCGCCGAACAAGGTGTACCCGTGGATCGCGCGGACCCGGCACTCCACGCCGGGGGTCGGGCTGATCTCGCCGCCGCCGCACCACGACATCTACTCCATCGAGGACCTCGCCCAGCTGATCCACGACCTGAAGAACGCCAACGAGCGGGCCCGCATCCACGTGAAGCTGGTCAGCTCGCTCGGCGTCGGCACGGTCGCGGCCGGGGTGTCCAAGGCGCACGCCGACGTGGTGCTGATCTCGGGGCACGACGGCGGCACCGGTGCCTCGCCGATGAACTCGCTCAAGCATGCGGGCACGCCGTGGGAGATCGGCCTCGCCGAGACCCAGCAGACCTTGCTGCTCAACGGTTTGCGCGACCGGATCACCGTGCAGGTGGACGGTGCGCTGAAGACCGGGCGGGACGTGGTGGTCGCGGCGCTGCTCGGCGCCGAGGAGTACGGCTTCGCCACCGCGCCGCTGATCGTGGCCGGTTGCGTGATGATGCGGGTGTGCCATCTGGACACCTGCCCGGTCGGCGTGGCCACGCAGAACCCGGACCTGCGCAAGCGCTACACCGGCCAGGCCGAGCACGTGGTGAACTACTTCCGGTTCGTCGCCCAGGAAGTGCGGGAAACCTTGGCGCAGCTGGGTTTCCGCACGCTGGACGAGGCGATCGGGCGGTCCGACGTGCTGGACACCGACGAGGCGCTCGAGCACTGGAAGGCACAGGGGCTCGACCTCGGGCCGGTGTTCGAGATGCCGTCGCACACCCCGTACGGCGGTTCGAAGCGCAAGGTGCGCGAGCAGGACCACGGGCTCGAGTTCGCGCTCGACCGCACGCTGATCCAGCTGGCCGAGGCGGCGCTGGAGGACGCGCACCCGGTGCGGCTGGAACTGCCGGTGCGCAACGTGAACCGGACCGTCGGCACGCTGCTCGGCTCGGAGATCACCCGGCGCTACGGCGGTCAGGGCCTGCCGGACGACACCATTCACGTGCGGCTGACCGGTTCGGCCGGGCAGTCGCTGGGCGCCTTCCTGCCTTCGGGCATCACGCTGGAAATGGTCGGCGACGCCAACGACTACGTTGGCAAGGGCCTGTCCGGCGGCCGGATCGTGGTGCGCCCCGATCCGGCGGCGACCTTCGCCGCCGAGCGCCAGGTGATCGCGGGCAACACCATCGGCTACGGCGCCACCAGCGGGGAGATCTTCCTGCGTGGTCAGGTCGGTGAGCGGTTCTGCGTGCGCAACTCCGGTGCGCTGGTGGTGTCCGAGGGCGTCGGTGACCACGCCTTCGAGTACATGACCGGCGGCCGCGCGGTGGTGCTCGGCCCGACCGGGCGGAACCTGGCGGCCGGCATGTCCGGCGGCGTGGCCTACGTGCTCGACCTCGACCGCGGTCAGGTCAACGAGGCGATGGTGGAGCTGAGCACCCCGGCCGGGGAGGATCTGGCCTGGCTCAAGGAAATCGTGCGGCGGCACCACGACCTGACCCGGTCGGTGGTGGCCGCGTCCCTGCTGGGCGACTGGACCCGCCGCTCGGCCGCGTTCACCAAGGTGATGCCGCGGGACTACAAGCGGGTTCTGGACGCGGCGAAGGCGGCGAAGGCCGCGGGCCGCGATGTCGACGAGGCGATCATGGAGGCGGCTCGTGGCTGACAATCGCGAAGCGCACCACGAGTGCCGACCGGGTGCGGGTGCCCCGCAGAACAAGGAGGCGGCTCGTGGCTGACCCCAACGGTTTCATGAAGCACCAGCGCGCCGAAGCGAAGAAGCGCCCGGTGGACGAGCGCCTCGGCGACTGGCGTGAGGTCTACGAGGCCATCACCCCGGCCGAGCGCAACGAGCAGGTCCGCACGCAGGCCACGCGCTGCATGGACTGCGGCATCCCGTTCTGCCACTCCGGTACCGCGGGCTGCCCGCTGGGCAACCTGATCCCGGAGTGGAACGACCTGGTGCGCCGGGGCGACTGGGAAGCGGCCAGCGATCGGCTGCACGCCACCAACAACTTCCCCGAGTTCACCGGGAAGTTGTGCCCGGCGCCGTGCGAAGCCGGTTGCGTGCTCTCGATTTCGCCGATGTCCGGTGGTCCGGTGACGATCAAGCGGGTCGAGCAGACCATCGCCGACCAGTCCTGGGAAGCCGGGTACGTGCAGCCGCAGGTCTCGGCGGTGTCCTCGGGGCAGCGGGTGGCCGTGGTCGGCTCCGGTCCGGCCGGGCTGGCCGCCGCGCAGCAGCTGACCAGGGCCGGGCACGAGGTCACCGTGTTCGAGCGGGACGACCGGCTCGGCGGGCTGCTGCGGTACGGCATTCCCGAGTTCAAGATGGAGAAGAAGGTCCTGGACCGGCGCCTCGCGCAGCTCCGCAAGGAGGGCACGAAGTTCGTCACCGGCTGCGAGGTCGGCGTGGACCTGACCGTGGACGAGCTGAACGAGCGGTTCGACGCGGTGGTGCTCGCGGTCGGCGCGCTGCGCGGCCGTGACGACCGGGAGACCCCCGGCCGCGAACTGGGCGGCGTGCACCTGGCGATGGAGCACCTGGTGCCGGCCAACCGGTACGTCGAGGGTGACGGCCCGCCAGAGATCGACGCGCACGGCAAGCACGTGGTGATCATCGGCGGCGGTGACACCGGGGCCGACTGCTACGGCACCGCGACCCGCCAGGGCGCGCTTTCGGTGACCCAGCTGGACCAGTACCCCGAGCCACCGTCCACAAGGGACGATGACAGGTCGCCGTGGCCGACCTGGCCGTACATCCTGCGCACCTACCCGGCGCACGAGGAGGCGGGCGAGCGCAAGTTCGCGGTGGCGGTCAAGCGCTTCGTCGGCGACGAGGACGGCAACGTGCGCGCGATCGAGCTGCAGCAGGTGAAGGTCACCAAGGACCCGGCGACCGGGCGGCGCGAGGTGGTGCCGACCAGCGACGAGGTCCAGGAGCTGCCCGCGGACCTGGTGCTGCTGGCGATCGGCTTCGAGGGCGTCGAGCACATGGCGCTGCTCGACGGGCTGGGCCTGTCGCTGACCAAGCGCGGCACCCTGTCGTGCGGTGCCGACTGGCAGACCTCCGCGCCGGGCGTTTTTGTCTGCGGTGACGCGCATCGCGGCGCTTCGCTGGTGGTGTGGGCGATCGCTGAAGGCCGCTCGGTGGCGAACGCGGTGGACGCCTACCTCACCGGGGCCTCGGACCTGCCCGCCCCGGTGCACCCGACCGCGTTGCCGCTCGCCGTGGTCTGACTGAGCTGGTGTCGTCAGGGGGCCGGACGTGGTGTCCGGCCCCCTGAGTCGTTTTCGAAGGACGTGACCGCCTGGCCGACGCCGTTCGGCTCGGTTCGAAGGCGCGGAGTCCCCACACCTTCGTGCTTCGTTCGAGGTGCCGGACGAGGCGCTGATGGCGCTGTCGCTCGACACCGCGAGCCCGACCCGGCGGGCACGATCCGCTACCCGGCGGCGTTCGGGGTGTAACCGGTCACGGGATGATGTGGCGCTTGCGCAGTTCGTCGAACAGGCGCCACATCATCTCCTCCGTGTCGACGAATTCGTGGAAGCCGAACCGGCGGGCCTTCGTCCCGTCGGCGAACATGTCGTAGTCCCACGACAGCACAAAATCCATGAACGGCCACGCCGAAACCCGTTGGTACGGAGTGCTTTCCAAGTTGTGCTCGGTCACGATCCGGTCCCACAGCGGCTCCTTGTCCGCCATCACCACGTCCAGTGACATGGGCAGCGGGGGAGCGGTCTCCATGCCGAAGTACCGCGCGATCTTCGGCCAGAGATCGCTCCACCGGAACAGGTCCCCGTTGTTGATGTTGAACGCCTGGTTCGCGCCCCGCTCGTCGGTGGCCGCCCAGACGGTGGCGCGGGCGAGCAGTCCGGCGTCGGTCATCTCCAACAGCTTGTCGTAGGCGCCCGGCTTTCCCGGGAACCGCAGCGGCAGGCCGAGTTCCTTCGAGATGGTGGCGTACACCGCGATCGACACGGCCAGGTTCATCGGGTTGCCCAGCGCGGTGCCGCCGACCACCGCGGGCCGGATCGCCGACCAGGTCCAGGATTTCCCCTCCTGACGGCGTTCCAGGAACTCCTGCTGGTCCACATTGAACTCCGGCGGCAGGTGCCCGGCATCGTCTTCACGAGCCGGGGTCTTGAACGGGCCCAGGTGCGCGCCGTAGACCTTGTAGCCCTGCATCAGGCTGATGTGGCGCAACCCGGTGGCGACCGGCTCGATCGCGTCGACCACGTTCACCAGCATCGCCAGGTTCGGCGGCACCAGTTCGGCCCAGGTCGGGCGATCCTGGTACGCCGCGTAGAAAACGTGCGTCACGTCGGTGAGTCCGCCGAGCTTCTCGCGGGAGTCGTCGGCGTCGAGCAGGTCCACGGCCAGGTGACGGACGTTCGGGGACGGCTCGCCGCCACGCCGGGACAGGCCGATGACCGTCCAGTCGCCGAGTGCGGCGAGGTGGTCCACGAGATTGCTGCCGATGACTCCGTGTGCGCCCACGACCAGCGCGACCTTGTTGTTCATGGAACCGTTGCTCATGGAGTCAATGTTCGGCTCCCGTGAAACATTAGTCCAACTCTTGTTCTGCATGAGAACGATAAGATCTGCTCATGAGCACACTGCGCCGGTTCGAATACCTGGTCGCTGTGGTGGACGAGGGGTCCTTCACCAGGGCCGCCGAACGGCTGCACGTCACCCAGCCCGCGCTGTCCCACCAGATCCGCGCGCTGGAACAGGACGCGGGCGGTGTGCTGCTGGAACGGCTGCCGCGCGCGATCCGGTTGACCGCGATGGGCCGCGCCATGCTGCCGCACGCCAGGGCCGCGCTCGCCGACGCCGAACGGGCGGTCTGCGCCGCCAAGCAGGCGGCCGGACTGGAGGTGGCGGAGCTGCGCGTGGCCACGGTGTTCTCGGTGAGTCTCGGGGTGCTGCCGCCGGTGTTGCGGGAGTGGAACCGCCGTCATCCCGGCGTCGCGATCACGTTGGCCGAGCACCGGCACACCGGGGAACTCCGCGAAGCGATGCTGGCCGGGCAGGCCGATCTCGCCGTGGGGCCGCGTCCGGTGGACTGGGACGGGCCGGTGCGCACGCTGGGGGAGGAGGAGTTCGTGCTCGTGCTCCCCGAAGAAGACCCCGCCGACCCCGCCGACCCGGGGAAACCGGTGCGGCTGGCGGATTTCGCCGACCGCGGCTGGGTGCACTACGCACCGGAGAACGGGCTCGCCGAAGTGCTCGACCAGGCGTGCGCGGCGGCGGGATTCTCCCCGCGCGCGGCGATCAGCACCGCCCAGACCGCGGTGGCGCCCCTGCTCGCCGCCGCCGGGCTCGGTCCCGCGCTGGTGCCGTCGAACGTGCTGCCCGACGGGTTCGGCGGCCGCGTGCTCCGGCTCGATCCGCCGGTGCGCCGGGAACTGACCGTCTACACGCGCGGTGTCCCGGACCCGGTTTCCGCCGCCTTCACCGAACTGCTCGCCGAAGCGAAAACCCTCATGGCGAAGGCGAGTTCGCCATGAGGGTCCGGACGGGCGTCAGCGCTCGTAGTTGACGAAGCACTGGGAGATGAAACCGCGCACCCCGGTGCGCCGGTTGATGATCTCGTCCCACCAGTCCGACCGGCGCCCGCCACCGCAGTCGACGAACGTGCCGCTGGTCGAGGTGCAGATGTCGATCTTGTCGCCGACGTAACCCGCGCCCACCACGGCGTACCCGGTGCCCGGGCCGCTGCGGATGTTCACCCCGTTGGTGTTGAAGTCCGCGTCCCAGTACTGCCCGCACTCCACGGTGGCGGGCGCGGCGGCCACCGGCTCCGCGGCCGAGGCCACCGTGCCCGTGACCACGGTCGCCAGCACGGCGCCAACAGCGGCCAGACCGGCCAGTCGAGCGGGCCGGAGAATGGTGTTCATCGGGTTCCTCCCCTTGTTGATCAATGACTGCGCGGCAGAGATTACGGCGATCGGAGCAACCCGGAGCTTCTTTCATCGACGACTGAAACCGCGGTGCTTTCCGCGTCCCGGAATTACTGGTTCGAACGGCCCATCCGGCCCGGCATTCGGTCCACGATTTTCGCTTTGACCTGGGCAAATGGTCTATTGCCGCTGCGTAGTCGCCTGATTACGGTCAATGGGTTCGGTCGGCGATCGACCATCCTGCGGACGAAGAGGTGGCGCGATGAGGCGAGCATCGGTACTGACCGCGATCGGACTGGCGCTCGGCGCGCTGCTGACCGCACCCGCCGTCGGCCAGGCGCAGACCGCGGCCGACTACTGGACCCCGGAGAAGATGCGCGCGGCGGTGCCGATCGAGCGGCTGCTCACCGCGCCGCGGGCGAGCGCCGGTGAGGTGCTCGCGGGCCTGCCGGAGGTCGTTCCGGCCGCCTTCCCGACCACCGGCGCGCCGTGGACCGGCGGTGGCGACGTGGTCAAGACCGCGGGCCGGGTCTTCTTCACCATGGGCGGCCAGAACGCCTCGTGCAGCGGGGACGCGGTGACCAGTGCCAACAAGAGCACGGTGATCACCGCCGGCCACTGCGTGAAGTACCAGGGCGCCTTCCACACCAACTGGGTCTTCGTGCCCGCCTACGACAACGGCAACGCGCCGTACGGCGAATGGCCCGCCACCAGCACGCTGACCACGCCCCAGTGGGAAGCCAGTGAGGACATCAACTACGACGTCGGCGCGGCCGTGGTCGACCAGGTCGGCGGGCAGTCGCTGACCGACGTGGTCGGCTCGCAGGGCATCGCGTTCAACCAGCCGCGCAACCAGAACATGTACACCTTCGGTTACCCGGCCGCCGATCCCTACGACGGCACCACGCTGATCCACTGCAGCGGCGGCACGTTCACCGACTTCCTGCTCACCCAGGACCACGGGATGAGCTGCGGCATGACCGGTGGTTCCAGTGGCGGACCGTGGTTCCTGCAGTTCGACGAGCAGACCGGCCGCGGGGTGCAGGCTTCGGTGAACAGCTTCGGTTACGTCTTCCTGCCCGGCTTCATGTTCGGCCCGTACTTCGGTGCCGAGGCCCAGGCGCTCTACAACGAAGCGCAGGCCGCATGACGCGTGGGTGAAGGATGAACCGACAGTGGGTGTTCAGTGCATGGGACTGCCGTCCCGCCGCCCGGGAGACGAGGGTCACCGCATATTCTTGACCCGTGAACTGGACAGTGGACGTTCCCGTAGACACGCTCCCTGAACTCCCGCCGCTGCCGCCCGAACTGCGGGCCAGGCTCGACGAGGCGCTGGCCCGCCCGGCGGCGCAGCAACCCGACTGGCCGGACCAGGGCCTGACCCGCCGGGTGCGCGGGGTGCTGGAAAGCGTTCCGCCGATCACCGTGCCCGCCGAGATCGACCGGCTGCACCAGCGGCTGGCCATGGTCGCCAACGGCGAGGCGTTCCTGCTCCAGGGCGGCGACTGCGCGGAGACCTTCGAGTCCAACACCGAGCCGCACATCCGGGCCAACCTGCGCACCCTGCTGCAGATGGCGGTGGTGCTGACCTACGGCGCCAGCCTGCCGGTGGTCAAGGTCGGCCGGATCGCCGGGCAGTACGCCAAGCCGCGCTCGGCGTCGACCGACTCGCTGGGCCTGCCGGTCTACCGCGGCGACATCGTCAACTCGCTGGTGGCCAAGCCGGAGCTGCGCGTGCCCGACCCTGGCCGGATGATCCGCGCCTACGCCAACGCCGGTGCCGCGATGAACCTGGTGCGCGCGCTGACCGCGGCGGGCATGGCCGACCTGGCGCAGCTGCACGACTGGAACCGCGACTTCGTGCGCACCTCACCGGCCGGTGAGCGGTACGAGGCGCTGGCCAGCGAGATCGACCGCGGCCTGCGGTTCATGTCGGCCTGCGGGGTCACCGACACCTCACTGCACACCACCGAGATCTTCGCCAGCCACGAGGCGCTGCTGCTGGACTACGAGCGCTCGCTGCTGCGGCTGGACAACGCCGACGCGGACAACCCCAAGCTGTACAACCTGTCGTCGCACTTCCTCTGGATCGGCGAGCGGACGCGGCAGCTGGACGGCGCGCACATCGCCTTCGCCGAGCTGCTGCACAACCCGATCGGGCTGAAGATCGGCCCGACCACCACGCCCGAGCAGGCGGTGGAGTACGTGCGGCGGCTCGACCCGCGCAACGAACCGGGACGGCTCACGCTGATCGCGCGCATGGGCAACGGCAAGGTGCGCGAGGTGCTGCCCGCGATCGTGGAGAAGGTCGAAGCCTCCGGGCACAAGGTCATCTGGCAGTGCGACCCGATGCACGGCAACACCCACGAGGCGTCCACCGGCTACAAGACCCGGCACTTCGACCGGATCGTGGACGAGGTGCAGGGCTTCTTCGAGGTGCACCGCATGCTGGGCAGCTACCCCGGCGGCATCCACATCGAGCTGACCGGCGAAGACGTCACCGAATGCCTCGGCGGCGCGCAGGACATCTCCGACATCGACCTGGCCGGCCGTTACGAGACCGCCTGCGACCCGCGGCTGAACACGCAGCAGTCGCTGGAACTGGCGTTCCTGGTCGCGGAGATGCTGCGTTCCTGACCTGGTCGGGGCGCACCCGGGCTCAGGGGCAGGTGCCGACCAGCTTCGCGGCTGACTTGTCGAAGGCGTCTCGCAGGGAGCCAAGGTCGGCCACGGCCTCGCCGTTGGCCTGCAGGCCGATGTGCACGGCATCGCGGTAGATCGAGACCGCGATGCCGAGCGCCTGGTTCGGCGGCAGCGGTACCAGCGGGTAGATCTCACGCAGCCGTGCGCCGTCCAGGGTCAGGGGCAGGCCCGGCATCGGCACGTTGGTCACCACCGTGTCGAACAGCAGAGGCGCGACCCGCCCGGCCGCCCTGGTGGCCAGGCGGTGCACCGGGGCGGGCAGCCGGTTGGCCAGGATCGGGAAGGCGCCGGGACCGGTGGCGGTGCCCTTGGCCTTGGCGTGCTCCATCGACCGGCGCACCGCGTGCAGCCTGGCCACCGGGTCGTCCAGGCCGACCGGCAGGTCGCACAGGTAACCGGAGAGCTGGTTGCCGTCGGTGTTGCCCTGCTGCCGCGCGCGCACGCTCACCGGGATCAGCGCGCGCAGGGTGCGGTCGTCCGCGCGCTGACCGCGGTTGACCAGCCAGCTGCGCAGCGCCCCGGCGACGATCGCCAGCACCACGTCGTTGGTGGTGCCGCCGTGTGCCTTGCGCACCCGCCGCAGGTCGGCCAGGTCCAGCCGGACGAAGCCGAGGCTGCGTTCGTCCGCGTTCGGCGCGGAGATCGGCGAGGTCGGGTACGGCCGCGCGGCGCGGAGCACCGAGGACGCGATCGACGCGCCTTCCGCGGCCTGGGCGAACGCGCTGGAGAAACCGTCCTTCAGCAGGCTCAGCGTGCTGCGCGCGGGCTTGGACCGGACGGTTTTCGCGGTGGTCGCGCGGATCGCGCGGGCGCCGGGCAGTTCGTCCAGCAGCCCCGAGCCGATGGCGAAGGCGCCCGCGCCGTCGGTGAGCGCGTGGTGCAGCTTGAGCAGGACCGCGAACCGGCCGCCGGGCAGTCCGGTCACCAGGGACAGGTCCCACAGCGGGCGGTCCATGTCGAGCGGCTCGGCGATCCACAGTGAAGCGAACGCGGCGAGCGGTTCTGGTTCGTACAACGAAGAAACGTGGTGCACGTGAATGTGCCCGGCCGGGTCGAAGCCGGGGTCCTCGGCCCAGACCGCGCCACCCGGCGGCAGCAGCGTCGGGCGAATGTGCTTGCGCAGCTTGGGAATCCGCGCCGCGCGAGCGGCGAGCAGCAGGGCCAGCCGGTCGGTGTCGACCGGCCCGTCGAAGGTGACCACCGCGCCCATGTGCATCGGGGTGCGTTCGCCCTCCAGGCAGAGGAAGGCCACGTCGAGTCCGCTGAGCTGCCCGTCGAGCATCGATCAGACCTCCGCGAATAGTGGGGGAATCAGCGACCAGTTCACCAGGGCGACGTGTCAGGTGAATGGTCGGGGTGTTTCCACGGGGATAACGCATCCTCTCGTTCACTCGGAAGGAGGAGAATTGATCTTCCGCGCATTCGTCGGTGTCGAGTTTCCCGCCGATCCCGGGCCGGATGCAGCCGCCTTTTGCCCTAAACGGGGTGAAACCGTTGCCAGGTAACTAATCTCGGCTGACTAGCCCAGGCGAGTGTGATCAAGCTCTCCGGCCGAGAAATGCGAGCAGGCGGTCACCGGGTGCAGCCTCGCGGGTTAGTTCGATCGGTGCGGCGAATCGCTCCGGACGGTCGGCGGCGGTGACGAACAGTGCGGAAAGCTCGAGCATTTCCGCGGCGAGTGCGGGCGGGAGTGGACGGTCGTGCCCACAGGCGCGCGCGACGTCCCAGCCGTGCACCGCCACCTCCAGCGCACCCGCCCCGGCGATGACGGCCGCGGTCATCGGCGCCCCGGCCACCGACACCAGCCCGGCGTGCGGTTCCCCGGCCAGCGCCCCGAGCAGTTCGCCGGCCCGCGCCCGCACGGCCGTCGCCGGATCACCCGGTACCGGCGGCACCGGGTCGAGACCGACGCGGCCGGACTCGGCGGCTTCGGCCAGCGCGGTGAGCGCGTCGTCCAGATGCGCCAGCAGGGCGCGCAGATCCCAGTCCCGGCACGGGGTGGCGTTCGCCATCGCCCCGGCGGTGACCAGCCGCAGGCAGCCCAGCGCGTAGCTGACCGCCCGCTCCAGCAGGTCGGCCCCGCCGGCGAGCGCGCCGGGCGGTGGCGGCATCGGCATCACGGCCCGGCCCCCGCGCTCAGCCGGTGGCGGCGGGGTAGTCCGCGGGCAGCGACTCCGGCAGGTCGAACACCGCGAACAGGTTCGCGTCCACGAAGTTCGCCACGTGCGTGATGCCCGCCGGGCCGACGGTGAGCACCTGAAGGTTGAACGCGCGGAAGCGCTCGCCGTCGCCGTCGCGCAGGTAGGTGCCGAACGCGGGCTGCCCGTTGGCCCAGGTGGGCAGCAGGCGGGTGTGGCCGGGACGGCAGGGGCAGCGGGTGGCCAGGTGGCGGGCGATCCGCTCGGCACCGAGGTACCAGCCGGCGAACGGCGGCATCTCCCAGACCGCGTCCTCGGTGAACAGCGAGATGATCGCCGGGATGTCCTTGGCCTCGAAGGCGGTGACGAACTTGTCGAGCAGCTCGCGCTGGCCGGCGGCCGACGGCTCGGTCACCTCGTTCTCGGTCGGCGCGATCTTCTCCAGCTGGGCGCGGGCGCGCTGCAGGATGCTGTTCACCGCCGCGGTGGAGATGTCCATCAGCTCGGCGACCTCGGCGGCGCGCCACTTCAGCACGTCACGCAGGATCAACACGGCGCGCTGGCGGGCGGGCAGGTGCTGCAGCGCGGCGACCAGCGCGAGCCGGATGCTCTCGCGCGAGGTGACGATCGCGGCGGGGTCGGCGCCGTCGGCCCCGGTGAGCGCGTCGGGCACCGGCTCCAGCCACGGCACCTCGTGCCGCTCCTGGAGGTCGTCCTCCGGCTCGCAACCGGGTGCGCCGAGGCCGGTGGGCATCGGACGCCTGCCGCGGCTCTCCAGCGCGGTCAGGCAGGCGCTGGTGGCGATGCGGTAGAGCCAGGTGCGCAGCGAGGAGCGGCCCTCGAAGCGGTCGTAGGCACGCCAGGCGCGGAGATAGGTCTCCTGCACCAGGTCCTCGGCGTCGTGCACCGAGCCGAGCATCCGGTAGCAGTGCGCCATCAGCTCGCGCCGGTACGGATCGGCCTGGGTGAGGAAGTCGCCCTCCACCCCGGGGCTCACCGTCTCCGTCATCGTGACCACGACCTTCCTCCCGCCTTCGCCGACTGTAGGCCGCCCGGCGCCGGAACGGCACCGTCACCGGTACTGACCGGGGCCGGGCGGCGAACTCATCGGTCTTCGGGAAATACGCGTCTCGTCCGCGGGTGGTTCAGCGTCGGCTAACGGAGGTCGGTCGTGGTGGGCACGACCGAGCCGTTCGTCTCGGGCTCGGCCGGCTTGCTGGTCTGGCCCATCGCCTCCATCAGCTGGCGGGCCAGGCCGAGTCCGGTGCCGCCGAGCGAGAGCGCCTTGCTGAACATGTCGGACACCCCGTCGGCGCCGTTGAGCACCACCATGTGGTCGACGCTGCCGAAGGCCTTCGCCCCGGCTTCGACGATCTCCGGCCAGCGCTCGGCCAGTTGCTGCGCCACCACGGCTTCCTGGTTCTCCGCCAGCGCCGCGGCCCGCGCCTTGATCGCGTCCGCCTCGGCGAGGCCCTTCGCCTTGGCCGCCTCGGCGTCGGCGAGGCCCTTCGCCCTGGCGGCTTCGGCCTCGGCCAGGCCCTGCGCCTTCGCCGCGTGCGCCTGGGCGTCACCGGTGGCCTTGGTCGCGGCGGCACTGGCCTCACCACGGGCCCTGGTCGCCTGCGCCTCGGCCTCGGCGGCGGTCTTCACCTTGGTCGCGTCGGCCGCGGCGCGCAGCTCGGTCTCCTTCGCCTCGGCCTGCGCCTTGGCGATCGCCGCGTCGCGCTCGGCGTCCGCGGAGGTCCTGGTGTCGTACGCGCGCGCGTCGGCGGGCTTGCGCACCTCGGACTGCAGTCGCTGCTCGGCCAGATCGGCCTCCAGCTCCGCCGCCCTGGTCTCCTGGACCACGACCTCCTGGCGCGCGGTCGCCTCGGCCAGTGGACCGGACTGACCGGCCTTCGCCCGCGCCTGGTCCACCTCGGCCTGGAACCCGGCCTGCTTGATCTCGCTTTCGCGGATCGCGCCCGCCTTCTGCGCGGCGGCGATCTGCTCGGCCTCGGTGGCTTCCTGGTCGCGCTGCGCCTCGGCGATACGGGCGGAGGCGGCGACCGCGGCCGCGTGCGGCTTGCCCAGGTTCAGGATGTAACCCGACTCGTCGTCGATCTCCTGGATCTGCAGCGAGTCGACGACCAGCCCGAGCTTGATCATCTCGTTCGCCGACGAGCTGCGGATCTCGCCGGTGAGCGCGTCCCGGTTGTGGATCATCTCCTCGATGGTCAGCCCGCCGACGATCGAGCGCAGGTGCCCGGCGAACAGCTCGTGAATGGTGTTGTTCATGCCGTCCTGCTGGTCGAGGAACCGGCGCGCGGCGTTGGCGATCGAGGCGAAGTCGTCGCCGACCTTGTAGATCACCACCGCGCGCACGGTCACCGGCAGGCCCTGCTTGGTCACGCAGGAGACCTGGAGATTGGCGCCCCTGGTGTCCAGCGACAGCCGCCGGGCGGTCTGGAAGCCGGGGATCACCAGCACCCCCTTGCCGGTGATGATCTTGAACCCGAGGCTGTCCGCGGTTTCCGAGCGCTGCACGCGCACGCCCCACCCGGAGATGATCAGCGCCTCGTTGGGCTCGGCGACCTTGTACAGCATGCGCAGCAGGACAAACAGCACGATGATGGCACCGACGACCACGCCGGCGAGGATCAACGGATCCACGTCAGTTACTCCCCAGTAGAAGTGGCTGGTCAGACGAGTGGCTGCCAGCGCTGGACGTAGACCGTACGCGGTGCCTCGAAGTCCACCACCAGTACTTGGGTTCCGTTTTCGAATCGTTCTTCACCGTCGGCCGGATAGGCGTAGAACGCCTCCGTGCCACCGCGCACGCTCAGCAGCACCTCGCCGATCAGACCGGGGCCGATGGTGCCGGTGACCCGGCCGCGGCTGCCGATCACAGGAACGTCCTGATCTTGATCTTGGTCCCCTTGCCGACCGGGGTGCCCGCCGGTGGATCGGTCTCCAGCACCAGGTTGAAGTCGTTGTTCTCGTCGTCCCTGCCGCGCTTGAAGTCCGGGTCGAGCCCGGCCTCGCGCAGGATCTTCGCGGCTTCCTTCGGCGAGCGGCCCACCACGTTCGGCACCTGCACGGCGCTGGAGATGAACACCCCGACGCGCTTGTCGCCGCCGGTCACCGTGGTGCCACCGGCCGGGCTGGTCTTGCTGACCTTGCCTGCCGGCACGTTCTGCACGAACTCCTCACCGGCTTCGAACGGCTGGAACCCGGCTTCGGTCAGCGCCCGGAACGCCTCGTCCTTGCTCTTGCCGGTCACGTCCGGCACCGGCAGCGGCGGCGGGCCCTTGGACAGCCCGATCAGGACCGGGTCGCCGATGTTGGCCTTGCTGCCCGGGTTCGGCTGCACCTTGACCACCGAGCCCTTCGGCACGGTCGGGCTGTAGTCGTCCAGTGTCGAGTCCAGCCGCGGTTCGAGCTTGACCAACCGGATCGACTGCTCCGCGGTGGCCGGGTCCGCGCCCGGCTTGATGTCGGGCACCACCGGCTGGCCCTCGGAGACGACCACCGACACCTGCTCGTCGAGCAGCACCTCGGCGCCCGCGTCGGGATCGGTCCTGATCACCGTGCCCGCGGGCACGGTGTTGTGCAGTTCCTTGGTGTAGGCCGGGTTCAGCTGCGCGGCGCGCAGCAGGTCGCCCGCCTCGGCCTGCGACATGCCCGCCAGCTTCGGCACCTGCGCGTACCGGCCGCCGGAGTACCACCAGGTGGCCGCGCCGATCGTGCCGCCGATCAGCAGCACGACCAGGCCCAGCACGAGGTACATCCGCTTGCGGTTGCGCGGCGGCGGCTGCTCCTCGTACCCGGCCGCCGGATTGCCGGCCGGGGGCGAGGGCGGTGGCTGGGACGCGCCCGGTGGCGGGGCCATCGGCCGGTCGTACATCTTCGTCGCGTGCCGGGCGGGCGGCGCCTGCTGGCCGGGCTGCGCGGCGTGGCGCGCGGGGGCGTGCTGCACGGTGGGCTGCGGGTCGGGCTGCACCGCGGGCACGGCCGGGGCGGTCGGCGCCGCGGCGATGGCCGCCAGGTGCGGCGTGGTCTTCTCCACATCGGACTCGGAGTCCAGGTCCGGTGGCGGCGGCACCGGTACCGGCACCGGCTGGATGCCCAGCTCGGCGCGCACGCGCAGGAGTTCGTCGAGGAAGGCACCCGCGTCGGCCGGGCGGGCTTCGGGATCGCGGCGGGTCGCGCGCAGCACGAGCTGGTCCAGTGCGGGCGGGATCCCGGCCCGCAGTCGGCTCGGCGCGGGCACGTCGTCGTTCACGTGGCGGTAGGCCACCGAAATCGCCGTGTCGCCGGTGTACGGGGTCTGCCCGGTGAGCATCTCGTAGATCAGGATGCCCGCGGAGTACACGTCGCCGCGCACGCTCGCCGCCCCGACCGTGACCTGCTCGGGGGAGAGGTAGGCGACCGTGCCGAGAATGACGCTGGAGCTGGTGGTTCCCGCGCTGGCGACCGCGCGGACCAGGCCGAAGTCGCCCACCTTCACCACGCCGGCGCCCAGCTGGCCACCGCGGCCGATGAGCACGTTCTCCGGCTTGACGTCGCGGTGCACCAGCCCGGCGCGATGGGCGGCGGCGAGCGCGGAGAGCACCGGCTCGGCCACCGACAGCGCCAGCGCGATGTCCAGCGGGCCCTGCTCGGTGAGCACCTCGCGCAGCGTGCCGCCGTCGACCAGCTCCATCACCAGGAAGGCGCGGCCGACCTCGGCCGAGGTGTCCAGGCCCTGGTCGTGCACGGCGACCACGTTCTGGTGGTGCAGCTTGGCCGCCGAGCGGGCCTCGCGCTCGAAGCGGTCGACGAAGGAGCGGTCGTCGGCGAACCGCGGGTCCATGACCTTGATCGCGACCGCCCGGTCCAGCCGGGTGTCCACCCCGCGGTAGACCGAGGACATGCCACCGCGGGCGAGCAGCCGGTCGACCCGGTACCGCCGGTCGAGCAGCGTGCCGACCAGGCTGGCTTCCGTGCGTGTCACGGTTGACGATCGTACGGATGTGACCATGCACCGTGGGACGTGCCCTACCGGGTGATGGTTGACCTTGTTGAGGTTTCGTTACGCCATCGGTGCCTGGGCGCGGGCTGTGGCACAGTGTCCGTGTGAGTGCGATTCCTGTCGCTGATGACGTGCTCGACGCCGATGTGGCCGTGCTTCCGATCGGGGAAGTGGCCACCGCGCTCGGTCAGTCGGCCAACAAGGTCCGGCAGCTGCTCAGGGACGGTCAGCTGATCGCCGTGCGGCGCTCCGGCGAGCTGATGGTTCCGGAAGTCTTCCTGGTCGGGAGCTCGATCGTGAAGGGACTCGGCGGCACCATCACCGTGCTCGCGGACGCCGGTTTCGGGCGCACGGAGATGCTCCGCTGGCTGTTCGCCGAGGACGAGACCCTGCCCGGCACCACGCCGATCAACGCTCTGCGCACCAGCCACGGCACCGAGGTCAAGCGCCGCGCCCAGGCGATGGCCTTCTAGCGCCGGCGCTGGGCACCAGCCCGCTGTTCACTCCCCGTTCGGCCGCGCGGCCGAACGGGTGATTTCCAGTCGCACCCGTCCCACCTGCGCTTCCGCACGCCTGGAAAGTGTTCACGTACGTGAAAGTAAGTCACAAGTGTGATTCACTTCGCAGCCGAGACTTCCAACGACCGAAATCGGCTCGTAAGACGTACGTCACACAACTCGCGCGGGTGAACTTCAGGGAGGTGCGATGGAGACGCTGGACTGGATAGTGGTCGGCGCTTACTTCTTCGTGATGGTGGCGATCGGCCTGTGGTCGAAGAACCGCATCCGGAACGTGGTCGACTTCTTCACCGCCGGCGGCCGGATGCCGTGGTGGCTGTCCGGGATCTCGCACCACATGTCGGGCTACAGCGCCGTCATGTTCGTGGCCTTCGCCAGCGAGGCGTACCGGCTCGGGCTGACCGTGTACGTCTGGTGGGCGCTGACCATCGGCGTCGGGGTCGGGATCGGCAGCTGGCTGTTCGCCGCGCGCTGGAACCGGTTGCGCGCCAAGCACGGCGTGGCCTCACCGCTGGAGTACCTGGCCCGGCGCTACAACGTGCCGACCCAGCAGGTGATGGCGTGGTCCGGCGCGGTGCTCAAGGTGGTCGACATCGCGGCGAAGTGGTCCGCGGTGGCGATCCTGCTGCGCGGGTTCGCCGGGGTGCCGATCGAGGTCGGCATCCTGCTGGTCGGCGTGGTGACGATGATCTACTCGGTGATGGGCGGGCTGTGGGCCGACGCGCTCACCGACTTCGGCCAGTTCATCATCCAGGCCGCGGCAGGCATCGTGATGTTCGTGGCGGTGGCCGCGCACTTCGGCGGCATCCAGTTCCTCTGGGAGATCTGGGACCAGCTGCCCGCCGACCGGAGCCAGCCGCTCAACGGCGAGTACACCTCGACGTTCTTCCTGGCGCTGTTCGTGATCAAGACGCTGGAGTACAACGGCGGCATGTGGAACCTGGCGCAGCGCTACATGGCCGCGCCGGACGGAGCGGCGGCGCGCAAGTCGGCGATGCTGTCCAGCTTCCTGTGGCTGGTCTGGCCGCTGGTGCTGTTCTTCCCGATGTGGGCCGCGCCGCTGATCGTGCCGGACCTGACCAACGCCGGGGACGCCTACATCGAGCTGGGCAAGGTGATGCTGCCGGTCGGCATGATCGGGCTGGTGCTCGCGGGGTTCTTCTCGCACACCATGGCGATGGTGTCCTCGGACGCCAACGTGATCTCGGCGGTGATCACCCGGGACATGTTGCCAAGGCTGTGGAAGGGCGCGAAACGGATGAGCGCGGACGCGCAGCTGAAACTGGCGCGGATCACCACGTTCGTGTTCATCGGGTTCAGCATGGCGATCGCGTTGTCACTGGATACCAACGGCGGGGTGCTCAAGGTGGTGGTCGACCTGGTCGCCGCCACGATGGGCCCGATCGCGGTGCCGTTGATGCTCGGCCTGCTGCCGTGGTTCCGGCGGATGGGCCCGGTGGCCGCGCTCACCTCGACGCTGTCCGGTCTGGTGGTGTGGGCGAGCCTGTACATCTCGCAGCAGAACGGGGTGAAGATCCCGAAGGAGGCACTGGTGGCCTACCCGCTGCTCACCTCGCTGGTGCTGTTCCTGGTGATCGGGCTGGTGTTCTCGCAGCGCACCGGTGACCGCGACCAGCTGATCGATTCGCTGTCCACCGACGCCCCGGCCGCCAAGCCCGGCGAACCGGACGAACCGGCCAGGGTCGCGGCGAAGTAGTTCGTGCCGTGAATGTGGCTTTCACCGCGGGTTTCCCGACCGCCGGGAAAGCCACATTCACGGCACCGTCACAGCTCAGCCGTTGGTCTTGTCCCGCCACTCGACCCACTGCCGCAGCAGGGAGAAGTCGTAGTCGGGGCCGTTGACGCCGACGGTGAACAGGGAGACGCCGCGCTCGAGCAGCTTCGGGCCCAGTTCGCTCGGCTCGGACTCGACCGCGACCGAGCGCTCGATCTCACCGGGGTCGCGGCCGACGTCGGCGCAGTGCTGGTCGAGGATGCGCACCTTGCGCTCGACCACCTCCGGGTCGCCGAAGCCGTGCCAGATGTCGGCGTGCTTGGCGACCAGGCGCAGCGTCTTCTTCTCGCCGCCACCGCCGATCAGCACCGGGATCTTGCGGACGGGCTGCGGGTTCAGCTTGCCGAGCCGGGCCTCGATGCGCGGCAGCGCGTCGCCGAGGTCGTTCAGCCTGCCACCGGCGGTGCCGAACTCGTAGCCGTACTCGTTGTAGTCCTTCTCGAACCAGCCGGAGCCGATTCCCAGGATCAGCCTGCCGTCGCTGATGTTGTCCACCGTGCGCGCCATGTCGGCGAGCAGTTCGGGGTTGCGGTAGCTGTTGCAGGTGACCAGCGCGCCGATCTCCACCCGCGAGGTGGATTCGGCCCAGGCGCCGAGCATGGTCCAGCACTCGTAGTGCTTGCCTTCGGGTTCCCCGTAGAGCGGGAAGAAGTGGTCCCAGTTGAAGGCGATGTCGACGCCGAGGTCCTCCGCCTCGGAGGCGGCCCGGCGGATGGTGGCGTAGTCGGCGTGCTGGGGCTGGATCTGGACTCCGACCCGGATCGGCCGGTTGGGTGTCGTCATGTCTTCGACACTAGCGCTGCGGAGCGGGTTTTCGCCCGCTGGAGCAACTCCAGCCCCTGCACGCGCAGCAGGCTCGGCCCGGCCACCGCGAGCCGCCGCCGCTTCGGCACCACGACTCGGCGGTTGAGCACGTCGTAATCAGCCGCGACGATCTCGTCCAGGATGCCTTCGTACAGCGTCAGCGCGGTGGCCACGCACGGCCGGGATTCCTTGCGCAGCAAGGGAACGCCGCGTCGTGCGCGCCGGTAGACCGCGCGGTTGCGTGCCACCGCCGCGGCCAGCGCGCGCCGGACACGGGCGTCGGTGACCTGGCGACGGCGGCAGGACTCCAGCAGCGCTCGGTCCACTCCGAACGCGGCCAGCTCGGCGCGCGGCAGGTACACCCGGCCGCGGTCGAGGTCCTCGCCGACGTCGCGCAGGAAATTGGTCAGCTGGAAGGCTTCCCCGAGTGCGGCGGCGCTCGGCTCGGCCTCCGCGCGCCCGCTCACCGTGCCGAACACCGGCAGCATCTGCAGCCCGATCACCGAGGCCGATCCCCAGGTGTACACGGCGAGATCGGCGTAGGTCTCGTATTCGGTGACGGTGAGGTCCATGCGCATCGACCGCAGGAAGGCGTCGAACAAAGACCGCTCCAGGTCGAACCGGCGCACGGTGTCCGCCAGTGCGGGGAATTCGGTGCTCTCACCGGAGAAGACGTCGTCCAGCTGCGCGGCCACCGCGTCCAGTCCGGCGGCCGGGTCGGTGCCGGGCGCGGGATTGTCGACCACTTCGTCGACCGCACGGGCGAACCCGTACAAAGCGTGGGCGAACGGGCGTGCCCTGGCCGGGAGCAGCCTGGTCGCCAGGAAGAAGGTGCGGCCGTAGTGCGCGTTGATCCGGCGGGCGTCGGTGTAGGCGGCGCGCAGCTGGTCGCCGTGGATGCCCGCCGCGTCCAGTTCGGCGCTCATGCGGCCAGGATCCTTGCCGCCGCGAGCTTTCCGGAGATCAACACCGGCGGGATGCCGACCCCCGGAGTGGTCCCGCACCCGGCGAGTGCGGCGTTTTCGATGCCCCGCAACACGTTCCGCGGCCGGAACGGTCCGGTTTGGGCGAACGTGTGCGCCAGCGAGAACGGCGTACCGGCGCCGAAGCCGCGATCGGCCCAGTCGGCCGGGGTCACCGTGTCGACCAGCTGGTACTCGTCGCCGAAGCCGGTCAGGCCGCGGTTTTCCAGTGTGCGCACCAGTTCCTCGCGATAGGCCGGGCCGACGCGGTCCCAGTCGATCCGCCCGGCCCGCAGGTTCGGCGCGGGTGCCAGCACCGAGACCACCTCGCGCCCGGCCGGGGCGAGCGAGGGGTCGGTCGCGGTCGGGCGGGTGACCAGCAGCGACGGATCGCTCATCAGCGCGCCTTCGCGAATGATCTCGGTGAAGGTCCGGTCCCAGGCGTCACCGAAGAAGATGGTGTGGTGGTCCAGCTCCGGCCACGACCGGCCGGTGTGCCCGTGCAGCACCACCGCCGACGGTGAGTACCGCAGCGGCAGCGTGCGTCCGGGGTGGGCGCCGAGCAGCTGGTACGCCCCGGTCAGCTCGGTGGCCACCACCACCGCGTCACACGGGATCCGCTCGCCGGTGCTGGTCCGCACGGCGTCCACATGGGACCCCCGGCGCTCCAGCCAGGCCGCGTGCGTGGCGAACTTCAGCTCGGCACCGGCCTTTTCGGCCGCGTCGGCCATCGCCTCGGCGACCTTGCCGATGCCGCCGACGGGGTAGTACACGCCGCCGACGGTGTCCATGTAGGAGATGACCCCGTAGGCGCCGATCGCGCGCATCGGGTCCAGCCCGGCGTAGAGCGCCTGGAAGGAGAACAGCCGTCGCACGCGCTCGTCGGACAGGTACCTGGCGACACGCGGGCCGAGCCTGCCGAACCCGCCGAGCGCGGCCAGTTTCGCCAGCTCCGGGCGGACCAGGTCGAGCGGCGAATCGAAGTTCGCGCCGATGAAGTGGTCCTTCTGCACCGCGTACAGGTCGGTCAGCCAGCCGCGCAGGCGCCGGTAACCGGCGGCTTCACGCGGTCCGGCGAAGTCGCGGATCTCGGCTTCCATCGCCTCGGCCCCGGTGCGCAGTGCGAGCGTGCTGCCGTCGGCGAAGTGCGCGCGGTAGGCCGGATCCAGCCGGACCAGCCGCAATCGGTCCGAAATGGACTCACCGACCGCGGCGAGCGCCTCGTCGACCAGCTCCGGCATGGTGAGCACACTGGCGCCGGTGTCGAACCGGTAGCCGTCGAGCGCGGACTGGCCGGCGCGCCCACCGGGGCGCTCGCCCTGTTCGACGAGGGTGACCTCACGGCCGGAACCGAGCAGGTGCAACGCGGCCGACAGCCCGGCGAGGCCGGCGCCGACCACCACGACGTGGTCCGTCACTAGTACTTCCTCTGCGTGGCTTGGATCGCCAGCTCCCGCAGCCGGGTGGTGGCCGGTTCGGCGAGTTCGGCGGCGTCGAGCGAATCGAGCGCCGCGGCGGTGAGGTCGTCGATGCGGCGTTCGACCGCGGCGACCGCGCCGACGCCGGTCAGCGCCTCGCGCACCACGGTCACCGCGTCCTCGGTGAGGTCCTTGTCGCCGACCGCTTCCGCGATGACGGCCGCGTCGGCACGGCGGCCCTGCGCGTCGGCCAGTTCCATGCCGAGCGCGAGCAGCAGCGTCCGCTTGCCCTCCCGCAGGTCGTCCCCGGCGGGCTTGCCGGTGACCGACGGGTCGCCGAACACGCCGAGCAGGTCGTCGCGCAGCTGGAAGGCGACACCGAGATCGCGGCCGAACGAGAGCAGGGTGCCGATCAGCCGGTCGTCCGCGCCGGCCAGCGCGGCGCCGAGGTGCAGCGGGCGTTGCACGGTGTAGGCGGCCGTCTTCAGCCGGTCGATGCGCAGCGCGGCCTCGGGGGAGGCGTCGCCGGTGGCCTGGGTGTGCACGTCCAGGTATTGCCCGGCGAGCACCTCGGTACGCATCGCGCGCCACGCCGGACGGGCGGCGGCCAGCGTGGTGGCGGGCAGGGGCGCGCCGGCGAACATGTCGTCGGCCCAGGCCAGCGCCAGGTCACCGAGCAGCACGGCCGCCGCCTGGCCGAAGCTCGCCGCCGAACCGAGCCAGCCGTGATCGGCGTGGCGCTTCGCGAAGGCCACGTGCACCGTCGGCGAGCCGCGCCGCGAGTCGGAGGAGTCCATCAGGTCGTCGTGGATCAGCGCGCAGGCCTGCACCAGTTCGAGGCTGGAGACGGCCTGGAGCACACCCTCGGCGTCCGGCCCGGCCGGGTCGCCGCCCGCGCCGCGCCAGCCCCACCAGGCGAAGGTCGGCCGCAACCGCTTGCCGCCGCCGAGCACGAACTCGCTCAGCGCGTCCACGCCGGGACCGGTGCTCGGTTCGATCTCGCGGATCGGGTCACCCGCTTCGTGCAGGAACTTCGCGAGCGCGCGCTCGACGTGTGCGGGGAAATCGGCGTCGAAGCCCGGCTCGCTCATGCCTACATCGTCCGTGTTCACCCGGATGGATGCCCAGCCGGGGTGGCCAGATGTGGTGAATCAAACGGGTTCGCGCGTTCGGCGGTAGTGCCGCCGCGCGCGTTCCCGGTTGCCGCAGTCCTCCGCCCGGCACCACCGGCGGGAGTGGTTGCGGGTGCTGTCGATGAACAGCCACGCACACCCGCGGCCCGCGCACTGGCGGATGTGCGCGGTGTCGGGGGAGCGGAGCAGTTCGTCGGTCAGCAGCACCAGCGCCGGGAGGATGTCCGCCGGCGTCTCGACCGGTATCGACCAGCGCACCGGCAGGGATGGTTCGGCCTTCGCGCGCGTGTGCGCGGAGGCGAGCAGGTCGCCGAATCGATCGAGGTCTGTCTGTTTGGGCTGCCCGTCGGCGAGCAGGTCGTAGACGAGTTCTCGCAGCTCACGCACTTCGGGGAGGACGGCGCTCAGGTCGCCTTCGGGCACACCGAGGCCGGTTCGCGTCAGCCAGTCCGCGAAGAAGCCGGGCAGTTCCGTCCGGTCCAGCCGTCGTGGCGGGTCGCCGCGCCACGACACCGTGTTGACCAGGTCGAGCGCGATGTGCCCGCCCGCGAGGTCGTACCCGCGCCAGCTGTCCGCCATGACGGCCAGCCTAATCTCTCATGGCCTAACTAGCTTTAGCCTGTTAGGTTGGAGATATGACCTTGACGACGAGCGGTTACGCCGCCGGCATCCGGGTCGGTGCTGGTTTCGCCCCGGCCACCGCGGTGCTCGGCCTGACCTTCGGCGCGCTCACCCAGACGCTCGGGTGGGGCGTGTTGGCGCCCATCGCCGCCTCCGTGCTGGTGTTCTCCGGTTCCGCGCAGTTCGCGCTGGCCGCGGCGCTGGCCGGGGGTGGCGGCCTCGGCGTGGCGGTCGGCGCGGCCGCGTTGATCAACGCGCGTTTCCTGCCGATGGGCGTGGCCGCGGCCGGTGCCTTCAAGGGCGGCAGGCTGCGGCGGGCGCTGGAGGGGCAGGCCGTGGTGGACGCGTCGTGGGCCGCCGCGCACCTCGGTGGTGGCCGGTTCGACCGGGAGAAGATGATCGGCGGCACGCTGGTGCAGTTCCCGGCCTGGGTGCTCGGCACGGTGGCGGGCGTGCTGGTCGCGCCGCCCGCGGACGTGGTGCACCGGTTCGGCCTGGACGTGGTGTTCCCCGGCTTCTTCCTGTTGTTGCTGATCGACGAGCTGCGCAAGGAACCCGCGGCCCGCGCGGTGGCGGCCTTGGCGGCGGCGCTGGCCGCCGGGCTGGTGCTGGTACTGCCGGTCGGCCTGGCCATCGTCGGCTCCGCCGCGGCCGCCCTGCTCGGCCTACGCGCGCGACGGGCGGCGACATGACCACGATCGTGGCGGCGCTGTTCGACTCGCGCAGGCGAGCTGGTGGCGGCGTGAGCGCGGCCGCTGCCGCGCCGCTTGGCCTGCGAGCGACGGGTGGCGGCATGACCGCAGCCGCGCTCGGCCGGGGCACACGATGGGTGGCGACATGAGCACGCTGTGGGTGAGCATCCTCCTGGTGGCCGCGGTCAGCGTGGCCATCAAGGCAGCCGGTCCGGCGCTGCTCGGCGATCGCGAGCTGCCACCGTGGGCCGCGGCGGTGATCGCCGCGCTGGCCCCGGCGTTGCTGGCCGGGCTGGTGATCACCGACGTGGCCGGTCCCGCCTGGGGCGACTTCGACTGGCGGCTGTGCGCGGGCCTGGGCGTGGCGGCCGGGGCCTACGCCTTCCGGCTGCCCGCGCTGCCATCGATCGCGCTGGCGGTGGTGGTCACCGCGGGGTTGCGCTTCCTGGTGTGATCCCATCACCCGAGAGGCCGGTCCCAATGAACGGACCTGGCCCACTAGCATGACCGATATGACCTCGGTGGTGGAAAGGCTGCGCGGCAACGAAACCGTGTTCTCGGTGGAGTTCTTCCCGCCACGCGACGACGCCGACGAGGCCATTCTGTGGCGGTCGATCCGCGAGCTGGAGGGCTTCGACCCGGCGTACATGTCGATCACCTACGGCGCCGGCGGCACCAGCCGCGACGGCACCATCCGCAGCATCGCCAGGGTGGCCACCGAGACCACGCTGGTGCCGATGGCGCACCTGACCGCGGTCAACCACTCGGTGGCCGAACTACGCAACGTGATCGGCTGGTACGCCGCGGTCGGCGTGCGCAACGTGCTCGCGCTGCGCGGCGACCCGCCCGGTGACCCGTACGGCGAGTGGATCGCGCACCCCGACGGGCTGAACTACGCCGAGGAACTGGTCTCGCTGGTCCGCTCGCTCGGTGACTTCTGCGTCGGTGTGTCCGCCTTCCCGTACGGCCACCCGCGCTCGGCCGATCTGGAGACCGACACCCGTCACCTGGTGCGCAAGTTCAACGCGGGCGCCGATTTCGCCATCGCCCAGTTGTTCTTCGAAGCGGAGGACTTCCTGCGCCTGCGCGACCGCGTCGCCGCCGCCGGTTCGGACGCGCTGATGATCCCCGGCATCATGCCGCTGACCACCCCGCGAACGCTCCGCAAGACCATCGAGCTGTCAGGAGCCGCCGCGCCGAAGCGCCTGCTGGACCGGCTGTCCCCGCTCGAGGACGATGCCGCCGCCTTCCGCGCCGAGGGGCTCGACGTGGTCACCGAACTGTGCGAGCGGCTGATCGCCGAAGGCGTGCCGGACCTGCACTTCTACACCTTCAACCGGTCCAAGGCCACGCGCGAGGTGGTGAGCAGGCTCGGCCTGATCCCGGCACGCGCGTAAACGGGTGCCGGTGGCCGATGTGGCCAGGTAGCGTGCGGCCATGGTTTCCACTGAACAGGGCGTGCACGCGATCTGCGACCGCTACGTCGACGACCTCGCCGCCGCAGATCCGGTCGCCGCGACGGTGTACGGAATCGCCGGGCACGACGACAAGCTGACCGACTACTCGCCCGCCGGGCACGCCGCCCGCGCGACGCTGGCCCGCCGCGCGCTGGAGGCGGTCGAGGCCGCCGAACCCGCCGACGACGGCGAGCGCGCGGCGAAGGCGGTCTTCTGCGAGCGGATCGGGCTGGAGTTGGAGATCCACGAAGCCGGGCTGGACCTGTCCGCGCTGAACGTGATCGCGAGCCCGGTGCAGGACCTGCGCATGGTCTTCGACCTGATGCCCACCGAGACCGCCGAGGACTGGCGGGTCATCGCCACCCGGATGGCCGCGGTGCCCGAATGCCTCGACGGGCTGCGCTCCTCGTTGCTGACCGCGGCCGACGCCGGGCGGGTGGCCGCGCTGCGGCAGGTCAGCAAAGTCGCCGAGCAGGCGGAAACCTGGGCCGGGCTGCACGGCAAGAAGGGCTACTTCAGCACCCTGATCGAGGGCGCGCCGGAACGCACGCCGGAGCTGGAGCGCGGGGCGCGGCTCGCCGAGGAGGCGTACGCGGAACTCGCCGGTTTCCTCCGCGCCGAACTGGCGCCGCTGGCCCCGACCAAGGACGCCGTCGGCGAAGAGGTCTACCAGCTGTGGTCGCGGTACTTCGTCGGCGCGCGGCTGGACCTTCAGGAGTCCTACGCCTGGGGCTGCGCGGAATTCCTGCGCCTGGAAGCCGAAATGCGCGAAGTCGCCGAGCGGATCAAGCCGGGTGGCACGCTGGCCGAGGCGGCCGCCGCGCTCGACGCCGACGAGCGCTACCGCGTGCACGGCCGCGACGCCTTCGAGCGGTGGATGCAGAACCTGTCCGACGAGGCGTTGAAGTCCTTGCGGGGCAAGCACTTCGAGATTCCCGACGCGCTGATGGCGCTGGAGTGCAAGATCGCGCCGCCCGGTGGCGGGGTCGGGGCGTACTACACCTCGCCGAGCGAGGACTTCAGCCGTCCCGGGCGCATGTGGTGGTCGCTGCCCGCGGACAAGAACGAGTTCACCACCTGGCGCGAGGTGAGCACCGTCTACCACGAGGGCGCGCCGGGACACCACCTGCAGATCGCCACCGCGGTGTACCAGTCGGCCTCGCTGAACAAGTACCAGCGCATGGTCGCCTTCACCTCGGGGCACGCCGAGGGCTGGGCGCTCTACACCGAGCGGCTGATGCAGGACCTCGGTTACCTGGACGACAACGGGGACCTGCTCGGCATGCTGTCGGAGCAGCTTTTCCGCGCGGCACGGGTGATCGTGGACATCGGCATGCACCTGGAGTTGGAGATCCCGGACGAGCTGGACTTCCACCGGGGTGAGCGCTGGACGCCGGAGCTGGGCCTGGAGTTCATGCTGAACCGGACCATCACCGACGCGGCGCACGTGTACGACGAGATCGACCGGTACCTCGGCTGGCCGGGGCAGGCGCCGTCGTACAAGCTCGGCGAGCGGCTGTGGCTGGCCGCCCGTGAGGAAGCGCGCGAGCGCAAGGGGGATTCCTTCGACATCAAGGAGTTCCACACCAAGGCGCTCGCACTCGGCGGCATGGGCCTGGACACCCTCCGCGAGCAACTGGCCCAGCTCGACTGAGCCGTTGGTGCCGTGAATGTGGCTATCACAGCGTTTCCGAGCGCCGGGAAAGCCACATTCACGGCGGCCACTCCGGTTCCCCGGTCGTTGCCGCCAGTGCTTCGGTGAGTGCCTGCACCGGGCGCGGCAGCGGCGGTTTTCCATAGGTGGCAACAAAAATGCGTCGCTGGTGGTTCGCGAGCCGGTCCGCCCGCACCGCCGCGTTCCGGTTCGCCAGCAACGCCAGCCCCGGTAGCGTGCTCACCCCGAGCCCGGCGGCGACCAGCGCCTGCACGGCCACGTAGTCGTCCGTTTCGAAGGTGATCTCCGGCCGGAAACCGGCTTCCCCGCACGCGTCCACCAGGTGCGCCCGGCACCGCGGGCAGCCGGCGATCCACCGTTCCCCGGCGTAGGTGCCCAGTTCCGCGCGCGGTCCGGTCCATTCGCGACTCGCCGGGGTCACCGCGTACAGCGGTTCCTCCAGCAGCGGGGTCAGCCGCACGTTCCGCAGGTCCGGGACCTCGGCTGCCGGGCCGTGCTCGAAGACCAGCGCGACGTCGGCGTCCCCGTTGCGCAACGCGGTCAGCGCTTCCGGGGGCTCGGCCTCGGTGAGCGCGAGGTCGATGCCGGGGTGTTCGGCCGCCAGCCACGCGGCCGCCGCGGGCACCAGCGTCGCCAGCGCGGTCGGGAAGGCCGCCAGCCGCACGCGTCCCGTGTGCAACCCGGCGTGCGCGGCCAGTTCCGCCCGCACCGACTCGACCTGTCCCAGGATTTCCTCGGCCCGCCGCACCAGCAGTTCTCCGGCTTCGGTGAGCCGGACACCGCGCCCGGCTCGTTGCAGCAGCGGCAGTCCAGCCTCCGCCTCCAGCCGCGCGAGGTGGTGGCTCACCGAGGGCTGGGCGTAGTGCAGCGCGTCGGCGGCCGCGGTCACCGAGCCTTCCCTGGCGACCGCCACCAGCACCCGCAGCCGGACGAGATCGAGCACGGACCCAACTATAGATCTCATCGATGATTTGTTGACAAATTTCCATTGGACCTATGTGTCACCCGCTGCGACGGTGGTGGACATGCTGCCGACCATCACCGACGCGCTCCGGGCGCGACGGCTCCTGCGTCCCCTGCTCGCGCCGACCCCGCTGTCGACCTATCCCGCGCTGGATGCGGCCACCGGCGCGAAGGTGTACGTCAAGCACGAGAACGTCCAGCCCACCGGCGCGTTCAAGGTGCGTGGCGGCCTCAACCTGCTCGCCACGCTCGACCCGGCGGAACGCGCTCGCGGCGTGCTCGGTTATTCGACCGGCAACCACGCGCAGTCGCTCGCCTACGCCGCCGCCCACCACGGTGTGCCCTGCACGATCGTCATGCCGGAGAAGTCGAACCCGGCCAAGGCGCGAGCCGTGCGGGACCTCGGCGCCGAGCTGATCGAGTACGGCGAACGGTTCGACGAGGCCCGCGCGCACGCCGAACGAGTCGCCGCCGAGCGCGGCACGCGGCTGGTCAGCGCGGCCAACGAGCCGGCGATCATCGCCGGGGTCGCCACTGCCTACCTGGAGCTTTTCGAAGCCGAACCCGGGCTCGACGTGGTGCTCGTCCCGGTCGGCAGCGGCACCGGGGCGGCCGCGGCCGCACTGGTCGCGGCGGCACTGGCCCCGGACTGCGAGGTGATCGCCGTGCAGTCGGCGGCGGCACCGGCCGCGCACGACTCCTGGCGCACGGGCGAACTGGTGGAACGGCCCAACCGGACCGTGGCCGAAGGACTGGCGACCGGCTCCGGATTCGCGCTGACCCAGCGGCTCCTGCGCGATCGGCTGGCCGACTTCCTGCTGGTCGAAGACGAGCAGATCGGCGAGGCGCAACGCCTCTGCCTGCGGGCCGCGCACACCGTGGCCGAGGGCGCGGGCGCCGCCGCGCCGGCCGCACTGCTGGCGCACCGGGACCGGTTCGCCGGGCGGTCGGTCGCGGTGATCTGCAGCGGGGGCAACGCAGGTGAGGCCGAACTCAATCGGATGGGCCGCGCGGCGCCGATCGGGTAGGTTCACCCGCATGCACCGGGTCTTCCTCGTCACCCCACCCCCGCGCTCCTGAGCGGGGCGCTGCCGGCCGGTCGGTGATCGACACCGACCGGCGTTCTCGTGCTGTCGACGAACAAAACGCCCCGCACGTCGGAATTCCTTCACTTCTTCGACGTTGGAGCGTGTTCTTCTTGTCCATTTCCGTAGTCGCGCCCGCGAAAGATCGAGCCGTCGGCGCATTGATTACCGCGGGTGTTCTCTGGGGCACGGGCGGTCTCGCCGGGTCCTTTCTCACGGCGCAGGGAAATCTGCACCCACTGGCGGTGGCCGGCTGCCGGCTGTTGTTCGGCGGGCTGTGCGCCATTTTGTACCTGGCGGTGACCGGTCAATTGCGGGCAGTGCCGCGCGGGCGCGCGGTACTGGTGCGGTTGCTGGTCGTCGGCGTGCTGCTCGCGGTGTTCCAGGTGAGCTATTTCGCGTCGGTGGCACTGACCTCGGTCAGCCTGGCCACGATGACCACGATCGGCAGCGTGCCGGTGTTCGTCGCGGTGGCCACCACCATCCGGGACCGGCGGCTGCCCGCCCCGGCCACGCTGGCCGCGGTGGTCATCGCGCTGGCCGGGCTGGTGCTGCTCACCTCGTCATCGGATGGCGCGGCCGGCGGCGGCAGGCTGTTCGGCGGCCTCGCCTGCGCACTGGCCGCCGGAGCCGGTTTCGCCGTGCTGACCCTGGCCAACTCCCGGCCGGTGGCCGGGCTGGAACCGTTGCCCACCATCGCTTTCGGCTGCCTGACCGGGGGCGTGCTGCTGCTGCCGCTGAGCCTCGGTTCGGTGCTGTCGGCGGACTGGCGGCCCGAGGTGGTGGCCGTGGCGTTGTTCCTGGCGGTGTGCCCGACCGCGGTGGCCTACGCGGCCTACTTCCGCGGCCTGCGCACCGCGCACCCGGTGGTGGCGGCGCTGGCCGCATTGCTGGAACCGCTGGTCGCCGCCCTGCTGGCGGCCCTGCTGCTCGGTGAGCGGCTGGGCCTGACCGGCTGGTGCGGGGCCGCGCTGCTGGTCGGCGCGCTCGGCGTGGCTTCGGTCCGCCAGCAGCGGGGTTGAGTGGGGCCGGGGCCCGGCCGCCGGTCCGGGCCCCGGTCAGCGCCGGAGCTGTCGAACCTGGATGGCGAGTGAGTGCAGGGCTCGGCTCAGCCGGTCCTCTCGGTCGAGCGACTGCCGGGAGGTCTCCGGCTCGCGGCGGCGCCGGTTCGCCGTGCCGAGCACGAGCATCGGCCTGGTGAATTGCTCGGGCATCTCTCTCCTCGGGGGTATAGCGCGGCAATTCGATTCGCCCAACGAGTCGTCGCGCTGCCGCCCGACGTTACACACCGCGGCGCGAAAGCGGATATCTCGCCGAATGCCGGGAGAGGCGTCCTTGAAATTCTGTCGAACAGAAACAATGTTCAATCAGGGTTGGGGCGGGTCCAGCGGCAGCGTCCGGCCGAGAATGGCGAAGGCACGCGGATCACCCGCGAAGTAGTAGTCCCGCAGCACGTCGACAAAACCGACCCGGCGGTAGAGCTTCCACGCCCGGCTGGTGCCCTCCGGCGTGGACAACAGCACCCTGGTGTTCTCCACCCCGTCGAGCAGGCGGCGCAACAGGTCCTCGCCGATGCCCGCGCCCTGCTGGTCCGGTCGCACGTGGATCTCGGTCAGCTCGAAGTAGTCACCGAGCCAGTGGCGCGCGGCGTCCTGGCCGTCGCGCTGCAGCAGGCCGCGCCGCACCTGCTCGTGCCACCACTGCCCGACGCTGCCCCGGTAGCCGTAGGCGAGCCCGAGCAGCCTGTCCTCCTCGTCCAGTGCGGCGATGCAGCGCCAGCCCTCGCGCAGGGCGTGGGTCAGCCACATCGGCGCGCGCTGCTCGGCCGTGCCGTCGGGGTAGCGCATGGCGCTGACGTAGATGTCGAGCGCTTCGGGGAGCCGCGCCCGGAACTCCGCCTGCGAAAGGCGGGCGAACCGGGTGTAGCCGGAAGAGGTCGCGGTCACGGGTGTGCATTCTCCCGCGCGCCGGCCAGCGCGCCCGCGCGACCCCCGGTGAGCGCGAGCAGTTCCGCGTAGGTGGTGGGGAAGACCGCTTTCGCGTGCCCGGCGGCGGCCCAGACCACCTCGTGGTCCAGCAAAGCGGTGTCCACCAGCGTGGTCAGCTTCGCCGGGTGGCCGACCGGCGCGACGCCGCCGATGACCTGGCCGGTGTGCTGCTTGACGAAGGCGGGATCGGCCTTGCCGACGGCCGTGGCGCCGGACAGTTCGGCGAGGGTGGCCACGTCGGCGCGGTGGGCACCGGAGGTCAGCGCGAGCAGCGGCCCTTCACCGTCGGCGAAGGTGGCGCGGAAGACCAGGCTGTTGGCGATGGCGCCGACCGCCACCCCGAGCGCTTCGGCGGCCTGCGCCGCGGTGCGGACCTCGGCGGGCAGCACCCGGATGCCCTCGGCGGCGTGCGGGAGACCGGCTTCGGCGAGTGCGGCCGCCACCTTGGCGGTCGCGGGGTGTTCGGTGCTCATGGCTCCATCAGATCACGAGCAACGGTGCCCGCGCAGCGCCCATACCCCGCCCCACTTGGCGAATCGCCCCCGAGGGGTTACTGTGGAGTTCGAACATACGTTCGACGCTCGGTGGGCGCCCGCCGAGCAGGTGCCCGGCGGCGGGGCGGGGGAAGCGTTTCGTCGCCGGGTACCGCACCGGCCCGGCCCCACCGGGAAAGAAAGGCTGTCGTTATGTCCCCAGCGATCACTTCACGAGTGTGCGCCGCGCAGACGATGCTGCCGATGTCCCTGCGACCGCCGGCCCCGCCGGCGGCGGTTTCGCTGCTCGCCAGGGCCCGGCGGGCGCTGACCGAGGCGAGCCGCGAGACCGAGCCCGCCGAGCGGTTCATGGCCGCCTACCTCTCCGCGCACAAGTCGGCCGCCGCGGTGGTCGCCGCGCGTGGCCGCCCGCACCGCGGTCGCGCCAGACCGGCCAGCGTGTGGGTGCTGCTGGAGGCAGCCATGCCCGAGCTGAAGGAGTGGGCGCTGTTCTTCGCCGCCAACTCCGCGACGCAGGCCGCCCTGCTCTCGGGCACCAGCCGGCGGCCGAGCGCGGAGACCGCGGACGAGCTGTTCGAGCAGAGCGCGCAGTTCCTCGAGCTGGCCCGCCAGGCTGTGCACGGGAGCAGTTGATGTGGCGGCACGACCTCGTCGATCCCGGCCGGTTGCTGGACGTGATCGCTACCGAGGGCGAGTCGCTGAGCGAGCTAGGGCGCGCGACCGCGCCGGAAGCGCCGGTGCCCTCCTGTCCCGGCTTCACCACGGACGGGCTGCTGCGCCACGTGGGCAGCGTCTGCCGGGTGGTGACCGGGCGGCTGGAGGATGGTGAGCCGCCTGAGCACTGGCAGCGTGATCCGGCCGAAGGCCAGTCGACCGAGGAGTACCTGCGCACCGGGCTGCGGGAGCTGCACGCCCGGCTGGTCGCCCATCCGCCCGCCGAATGGGCGTCCACTTGGTGGCCCGCCGACGAGAGCTACCACTTCTGGCGGCGCCGGATGGCGCACGAGACCACGGTGCACCGGGTCGACCTGGAGGAGGCGGCGGGCCGGGAGCGCGGCCACATCGGTGAGGATCTCGCCCTCGACGGCGTGGACGAGGTACTCACGTTGTGGTTCGGGCACCGGCTCTTCCAGCTGGGCCTGTCGGGCACCAGAGAGGGCTCGGTCGCGGTGCGTACCGGGGACCACAGCTGGTTCGCCAGAGCCGGGCCGGGGGAGACGCACGCGTGGCGCTGCACCGAGGAAGAGGCCGATCGAGCCGATGCCCAGGTCAGCGGCCCGCCGGTGACGGTCTACCTCTGGCTGTGGGGCCGCCTGCCGAACCGCGCGGTAACCCAACAGGGCGACTTCGACGCGATCGCCCAACTATGGGCTCTACTGCGCCTGGCCACCCGATAACCGATCCATGGGGAAGTGGATCAGTTTTTCGGACGGACCCATGCGGTGCGGGCGGATCGTCCACGTACCACCAGTACACGGACGATCCGCTCCGCGTCGCACCGCGCGGCTTGCCGAGCCCTTCAGGCAGGCGCCACCGAATGCCCCCCTCGGGGCGCCCTCAAGCTGCAGTCGCACCGAGGCCTGCCTTGGCTGGAATGTGCGGGTCGGGCGGCATGCCGAGTGGCGTGCTGCTGGGGCCGAGGCCCCAGCCACGGCCGCGCTCATCGCGCTGGAATCCAGCCCAGCCGGGGATGCCGGTCGAGCAAGCTTGCCGGGTGGCGTGTGGCCGTGGGGAGGAGGCCGGTGAACGGGGGCTTGAGGGCGCGCCTAGGTTGGTGTCATGACGCTGAAAGCGGTGGTGTTCGCAGTGGCGCACCCACGGGCGGTGGCCGGGTTTTGGGCGTCCTTTGTGGACTGGCCGATCACGGTGGATCGTCCCGGGCGGGTTGAGCTTGCCTCGGCCGCGGCCGGATTCTCCCTGGCCTTCGAGGAAACGGCGGCGCCGAAGACGGTGAAGAACCGGATCCATCTGGACCTGGCCAGTTCCTCCGCCGCGGCTCAGAAGTCCATTGTGGACAAGGCGCTGTCGTTGGGCGCCGCCCGGGTGGACATCGGCCAGGGTGAGCTGCCGTGGGAGGTGCTCGCCGACCCGGCGGGCAACGAATTCTGCGTTCTCGAACCCCGGCCGGAGTACGCCGAAACCGGGGTACTGGCCGCCGTGGTGATCGACGCGGGGCCGGTCGAGCCCGCCGCCTTCGAACGGCTGGCGGAGTTCTGGTCGGGCACTTCGGGCTGGCCGATCGGCCGTCGCCACCCGGTGGCGATCGGGCTGCGCGCGCCCAGTGGTGTCGGTCCCTGGCTGGAGGTGCTGCGCGCCGGGGACGCCAAGCAGGCCGAGGACAGGGTGTGGCTCGAAGTGACCGGTCCCGCGCCCGGCGGGCGCCAGGATCCCGACGGCCACGACTTCCGGGTTGTTTCCCCCGGGTGACCGGCTGCGCGCATCAGCTGACAAGGCCGAAACACCCGCGCCCCCGACCGGCAACAACCGGGGCGGACCGTGGGGTGATGGACATGGGCCGAACGCGCACCACCACCGCTACGGGCACCACCGTGGAAACCGCGACCACCTGGCGGTTGCGGGTCCGGATGGACGACAGCCCCGGCACGCTGGCCAGGGTCACCATCCGGCTGGCCGATCTCGGTTGCAACATCCTGGGCCTGCAGGTCATGCCGGTCCCCGGCGGAGTGGTCGACGAGCTGGTGATCCGCCCGGCCCCCGGCCTCACCCGCGCGGAACTGATCGAAGCCCTCGCCGCCGAAGGGGGTGAATGCGCCGGGGTCACCGACGCCGACGTGCACGAGCTGGTGGATCCCGCCGCCACCGCGCTGGCCGCCGCGGGCCGCGCCGTCGACGATCCGGCCAAGCTGGCCGAGGTGCTGCGCGAGGTGCTCGCCGCGGACGTGGTCACCCTGGTGCCGTCGAACGAGGCCAACCCGGCACGCACCGAGGGCGGCCACCGCCGGGTCTTCCCGGCCGGTGCGGACGGCGCACTGGTCGCCCGCCGCAGCTGGGCGCCGTTCGTGCAGCTGGAGATCACCCGCGCGGAGGCCATGCTCGGCCTGCTCGCCGCGGTGCGGGCGAATCTGTCCGGGCCGGCCGTGGTGACCTGCGGCGACGGCGCCATGGTGGTGCTGCGCCCCGGCCTGCCCGCCGACACCGACGCCGTGTTCGCGCTGCACACGCGGTGCTCGATGGGCACCATGTTCCACCGCTACCACACCGGCATGCGCACGGTGCCGCGTCGCTGGCTGCACCGGTTGCTGATGCCGCCGCGCGGGCTGAGCCTGCTCGCCGTCGCCGGCCGCGAGGTGGTCGCGCTCGGCCAGCTGATCCCGTCGGCCACCGGCGGCGCTCCCGAGGTGTCCCTGCTGGTGGAGGACGGCTGGCAGCGACAGGGCCTCGGCACCGCGCTGCTCGGCCGGCTGGCCGAACTGGGTGCCGCCGCCGGATACCGCGAGCTGGTCGCCGTCTGCCTCCCTGGGCAGGATGCCGTCCGCCGGGCCGCGCAGCGCGCTGGGCTGCGGGTGCCCGCCCCGGATGCGCCGGAAGGCTTGCTCCGCATCGAAATCCCCTGAAGAGGCCTCCGGCGCTCAAGGGGGGAGGAAGCGCCGGAGGCCGCAGTTCAGCCTAGGGGCGCCTGCTGTCGTCTCGCTGTCACAAACCCCGTCGCCGCTGACCGGGCGGTCAGCGGCGCGACCAGAACCAGTCCTTGCCCCTGGCCTCGCCCAGCGCCTTCTTTTTGCGTTCCTTGGTGAGCCGATCGAGGTAGAGCAGTCCGTCCAGGTGATCGGTCTCGTGCTGCAGGCACTGCGCGAGCACCCCGTCGCCCTCCACCACGATCGGCTCGTTGCGCAGGTCGACGCCCTTGACCACGGCGTGCTTCGCCCGCACGGTCGGGAACCACAACTCCGGCACGGAGAGGCAGCCCTCGGTGATCTCGTGCGTCTCCTCGGAGAGTTCCACGATCTCCGGATTGATCACGTAGCCCTTGAGCGTCTCCACGTCGTAGCTGAACACCCGCAGGTTCACCCCGATCTGCGGGGCGGCGAGCCCGGCCCGGCCGGGCGCGTCCACGGTGTCCAGCAGGTCGGTCACCAGCGATTCGATGGACTTGTCGAACCGGGTGACCGGATCGCTGACCGTCTTGAGCACCGGATCACCGAAGTACCGCAGTTCCCGCAACGCCATGAAAATCCATTCCTTCGCTAGGCCCCAGCTTTCCCCGCAGTTTAGGAGACCTTCAGGCCCGCAACCGCAGACCCTTCGGTGTCGCGCGGAATCCGGCTTCCCGCAGGATTTCGGCCAGTGCGGAGGTCAGCGCGTGCTCGCCGTCGGCCCGCTGCACCGACAACTGCCCGAGCCAGCCCGACCGCACCGCCGTGGACAACGCCTCCGCCGCGGCCCGCAACGACGGCTCCGCTTCGGTGAACGACAGCAGTGAGCGCCCGCCGCGTTCCACGTACAGCACCGGCACCCCGTCGACCAGCACCGCGAGCGCCCCGGCCTTGCGGGCCGGGCGGTGCTTGGTGTCACCCACCGCGGCGGGCCAGTCGAGCGCGGCGCCGTACGGCTGGGCCGGATCGGTGGCCGCCAGCACCACCGCGCCGGTGGCCGCGCGCCCGCCCGCGTTGTCGGACATCGCGCGCAACCGGTCCACCGCGCCCTTCGCCGCGAACTGGGCCGCGCCGAGCCCTTCCACCACGTACCCCCGGATGACCTGCCCGGAGTCCTCCATTCCGCGCAACACCTTGTAGATCCCGGAAAACCCGCCGGTGACCCGTTCGGTATCGAGTGCGCCCCTGGTGAGCACGCCGTGCCGTTCGAGGAAGGCCTCGGTCCGCGCGTGCGTGCGCCGTGTGGGTTCGGCCTCCCGGTTCGGCGTGAGTCCCCAGCGCCCGGCGACCGTCGGCGGGCCGGTGCGCGAGGGCATCGCCGGTCGTGCCGCGCGCATCCGGGCGTACCGGCCGCGCGGGGCCGACCGCCGTGGTTTGTGCGCGGCTCCCGCGCCGGAGACGTGGGCCCGCAACGGGGCGAGCGTGTCGCCGGTGACCAGGCCCGCCCACACCAGTTCCCACAGCGCTGTCACCACGTCGCCGTCGGCGGGCGGCGCGTCCACCAGTACCGAGATCCGGTCCACCAGCTGACGGAAGAACAGCGCGCCACCATCCAAAGTGGACAGAATGGCGGCGTGCAGCGGGCCGTCCGGCGGATTCTCCTCCACCTCGGGCAGCAGCAGGTCCGCCACGTCGGCCGGGGCGAGTGCCAGCCACCCGTCACTGCCCGGCAGCGTGCCGCACCCGGCCCAGACCACCTCGCCCGCGGTGGTCAGCTCGTCGAGCAGGGCCGGGTGGTAGCCCGGCAGCCTGCTGGGCAGGATCAGCGATTCCACCGCACTGGCCGGCAACGGCGCACCGGCCAGCTGTTCCACCACCGACAGCACGTCGTCCGCGGTCGGCGCCGACCGCATCCGCGCCCCGACGCCGTGCCACGCGGGCAGGAACCGGCCCAGCGCGGCGGGCTCCACCGGCTCGACCTCCGCGCGCAGCTTCGCCAGCGAGGCCCGCCGCAACCGCCGAAGCACCGCCGAATCGCAGTACTCCAGCCCGAGGTCGTGCGGCTCCCGCTCGCCGGAATGGCCGACCGGGCTCAGCTCCCCGCGCACCAGCTTGCCTTCGGCGGTGAGCCGGTCGAGCACGCCGGTCACCACGGCGGGCCCCAGCCCGAACCGCTCGGCCGCCTGCCGCGCGGTGAACGGACCGCGCGTGCGGGCGTACCGGATGAGCAGCCCGCCCAGCGGATCCGGCACCGGCTCGGTGAACGCCTCCGGCACCCCGACCGGCAACGCCGCGCCGAGCGCGTCCCGGACCCGGCCCGCGTCCTCGATGGCCAGGAACCGTTCCACACCGGCGATCCGCACCCGGATCGCCCGCCGCGCCGACTCCAGTTCCGCCAGCCATTCCGGCCGGATGCCGCGCTGCCCGGCTTCCTCGACGGACAGGTCACCGAGGAACCGCAGCAGATCGGCGGCGTCCTCGGCGTGCCGGGCGTGCCGATCCTCGTCGAGCCGTTGCAACGAGCGCTCGACTTCGGCGACGGTCTCCGCGTCGAGCAGTTCGCGGATCGCTTCGGTGCCCAGTAGTTCCGCCAGCAGGGTGGAATCCAGTGACAGCGCCGCGGCCCGCCGCTCGGCCAGCGGCGCGTCCGTCTCGTACAGGAACATGCCGACGTAACCGAAGAGCAGGCTGCGCGCGAACGGCGAGGGCGACGGTGTCTCGACCTCGACCACCCGCACCTTGCGGGCCCGCACGTCCGACATCAGTTCGCGCAGCCCGCCGACGTCGTACACGTCCTGCAGGCACTCGCGCATGGCTTCGAGCACCACCGGGAAGCGCTCGTACTTCGCCGCCACCGACAACAGTTGCGACGCCCGCTGCCGCTGCTGCCACAACGGACTCCGCCGTCGCGGATCACGCCGGGGGAGCAGCAGCGACCGCGCCGCGCACTCCCGGAACCGGGCGGCGAACAACGCCGAACCGCCCACCTCGGCGATGATCAGCTGCTCGACCTCCTCCGGGTCGAGCAGCACGTCGTCCACCTCGACCCGGACGTCGCCGCCCTCGGCGTCGAGCGCGTCCGGCAACCGCAGCACGATGCCGTCGTCGGAGTGCGCCACCTGCGCGTCCACCCCGCGGTTCTCCCTCAGCCGCGCGGCGATCGCCAGTGCCCACGGTGCGTTCACCTGGGCGCCGAACGGGGAGTGCAGGATGACCCGCCAGTCGCCCAGCTCGTCGCGGTAACGCTCGAGCAGCACCGTGCGGTCGTTCGGCACGTGGCGGGTGGCCGATCGCTGCTCGGCGAGATAGGCCAGCAGGTTGCCGGTGGCGAACTCGTCCAGCCCGGCCTTCCCGGCCCGCTCGCGTGCCGCCTCATCATCCAAAGTGGACACCTCGCGGACGAAGGCGCCCAGTGCCCGCCCCAGTTCCAGCGGCCGTCCCTGCGCATCCCCCTTCCAGAACGGCATGCGGGCCGGTTCCCCCGGTGCGGGCACCACGATCACCCTGTCGTGCGTGATGTCGGTGATCCGCCAGGAGGACGTGCCCAGCAGGATCGTGTCGCCCACCCGCGACTCGTAGACCATTTCCTCGTCCAGCTCGCCCACCCGCGAGCCCGCCTTGCCCTCGGCGCCCGGGGTCATCACGGTGAACAGCCCGCGATCCGGGATCGTGCCGCCGGAGGTGACCGCCAGCCGCTGCGCCCCCGGCCGCCCGCGCAGTTCACCGGTGACCCTGTCCCAGGTGATCCGCGGCCGCAGCTCGCCGAACTCCTCGCTGGGGTAGCGCCCGGCGAGCATGTCCAGCACGGCGTGCAGCGCGTCGTCCGGCAGCCCGGCGAACGGCGCCGCGCGGCGGACCAGGCCGGCCACCTCGTCCACCGTCCACGGCTCCAGCGCGACCATCGCCACCACCTGCTGGGCCAGCACGTCCAGCGGGTTGCGCGGATACCGCACCGCCTCGATCGCCCCGGCCGCCATCCGCTCCGCGACCACCGCGCAGGAGACCAGGTCACCGCGGAACTTCGGGAACATCACCCCGCTGGAGACCGCGCCAACCTGGTGCCCGGCGCGGCCGACCCGCTGCAGCCCGGAAGCCACCGTCGGCGGCGCCTCGATCTGCACCACCAGGTCCACCGCGCCCATGTCGATGCCCAGCTCCAGCGAGGAAGTCGCCACCACGCACGGCAACCGGCCGGACTTCAGCTCCTCTTCGACGTGGGTGCGCTGCTCCCGCGACATCGAGCCGTGGTGCGCCCGCGCGACCACCGGCTCGGCCCCGGTGGACAGCCCGGACTCACCGATCGCCTCGGCCGGGTACCGCTGCCCCGGCTGCAGCTCGGAGCCGATTTCGGTGGCCAGTTCGTTCAACCGCGAGGTGAGCCGCTCGGTCAGCCGCCGCGAGTTCGCGAACACGATGGTCGAGCGGTGCGCCCGGATCAGCGCCAGCACCCGTTCCTCCACCGCGGGCCAGATCGACGGCCGCCGGACCTCCTCCGGCGGCTCCAGCTCGCCCTCCATCGGGAACGGCGGCGCGGCCTCCGGTTCACGCGACTCCCGTGGCGCGTCCAGGTCGGCCATGTCCTCGACCGGCACCTCGACCCGGACCTCGATGGTCTTGGCCAGCTTCGGCTGCACCACCCGCACCGGCCGCCCGCCGCCGAGGAAGGCGCTGACCTCGTCGAGCGGGCGGACCGTGGCCGACAACCCGATCCGCTGCGCCGGTTTCGGCAGCAGCGCGTCCAGCCGCTCCAGCGAAAGCGCCAGATGCGCCCCGCGCTTGCCGCCCGCCACCGCGTGCACCTCGTCGACGATCACCGTCTCCACCCCGCGCAGCGACTCCCGCGCCGACGAGGTGAGGATGAGGAACAGCGACTCCGGCGTGGTGACCAGGATGTCCGGCGGGGTGCGCTGGAACGACCGGCGCTCGGCGGCGGTGGTGTCGCCGGTGCGCATGCCGACCTCGATCTCCGGCGGCCGGAGCCCGAGCCGCCGCGAAGCCTGGGAGATGCCGGCCAGCGGGGCCCGCAGGTTGCGCTGCACGTCGACGGCGAGCGCTTTGAGCGGCGAGACGTAGAGGACCCGGCAGCGGTGCAGCGCGCTCTCCGGCGGCGGCTCCACGGTCAGCCGGTCCAGTGCCCACAGGAAGGCGGACAGCGTCTTGCCCGAGCCGGTCGGCGCGACCACCAGCGCGTGCTCGCCGGCGTGTGCCGCTCGCCACGCTCCCTCCTGAGCCCCGGTGGGTTCGGCGAAGGCCCCCGCGAACCAGTCCCTGGTCGCGGGGGAGAAGAGGTCCAGCACTCCGGTCACGTTCTCCATCTTGCGCCGGGGGTCCGACAATTTCGCCTCGGGGAATCTGACGGGTGGGCATACGCGCCGGTGGCTGACGTGGGAACATCACCGCGTTCGTCCCGCTGAGGGGCTTGGAGAGGGGAGAGTCGTGCGGATCCTGTCGGTGGACCTCGGGACCTCGAACACGGTGGCCGTGCTGTCCGCACACGGACGCGCACCCCGCGTGGTCGAAGTGGACGGTTCGGCGAACATGCCGTCGGCGGTCTTCGCCGGCGAGGACGGCACGCTGATGGTGGGCCGCGACGCCGAACGCCGCGCCCGCCTGGACCCGACCCGGTTCGAGCCCAACCCCAAGCGCCGCGTGGACGAGCAGACCCTGTTGCTGGGCAACGACATCGTGCCGGTCAGCGAGGCGCTGGCGGCGATCCTGCGCCGGGTGCTCGACGAGACCTCCCGCCAGCTCGGCGGCGAACAGCCAGACGAGGTCCGGCTGACCCACCCCGCGCAGTGGGGCCCGGTCCGCCGCAACGTCCTGCTCTCCGCCGCGCGGCTGGCCGGCATGGGGACGAACCTGTCGCTGGTGCCGGAGCCGGTGGCCGCCGCCGCGCACTTCGCCTCCTTCCCCGGCAAGACGCTGGCCCCCGGCCAGGCGCTCGCCGTCTACGACCTGGGCGCGGGCACCTTCGACGTCGCCGTGGTCGGCGCCACCCAGAACGGCTTCACCGTGCTCGCTGAGGACGGCCTGCCCGACCTCGGTGGCCTCGACGTGGACCAGGCGCTGCTGGTGCACGTCGGCCGTGAGGTCTCGCACAAGGACCCGCAGCGCTGGCAGCGGCTGCTCCGCCCGGAGTCCACACCGGACCGGCGCACCCGGCGCGCGCTGCAGGAGGACGTGAAGGCGGCCAAGGAGGCGCTGTCGCGGCACCCGCAGACCGAGGTGCCGATGCCGGAGCCGTTCGCCGACGTGCTGGTCACCCGCTCCGAATTGGAGGCGCTGGTCCGGCCCGCGATGCTGCGCAGCGTCGAGCTGCTCTCGCGCACCGTGCGCTCGGCCGGGCTGTCACCCGACCGGCTGGTCGGCATCTACCTGGTCGGCGGGTCCTCCCGGCTCCCGCTGGTCGGCAGCATGATCGCGGAGAAGCTGGGCGTGGTCCCGGCGAGCCTCGACCAGCCGGAGACCGCGGTCGCGCTCGGTGCGCACCACGTCGCCCGCGACGGCATCAGCATGCGCACCCAGCACGTCGAAGGTCATCTGGCGGCCAACGGCACCGGCGCCCACACGGTGACGCCCGGACTGCCGGGGCCCCCGCCGCCGCAGCCGGTGCCCGCGATGCCTGGGCCGTACCAGCAGCAGGGCGCGCCGGCGCCGAACTTCCCGTCGAACTTCCCGCCCAGCGGCCCGCAGCAGGCGCTCGGCGGTCAGCAGCAGGCCCCGTCGAACTTCCCGACCTACTCGCTGGCCGGGCCGGGCGAGAGCGGGGACGCGGCGGCCAAGAAGAAGAAAAAGCTGGTCATCGGCATCTCCGCGGCGGTGGCCGTGGTGCTGGTCGCGGCCGCGGCGTTCTTCTTCTGGCCTTCGGGCTCGGCGAAGACCTACACCGCCCAGGAGTGCGCGCAGCCGGGGCAGGCCGACGGCTCCGACGGGCTGACCGGCTGCATGCGGCAGCTGGCCGGGCACGTGGCCGACAACGGGCAGTGCTCACCCGGCATCCGCGGCGCGGCCGCTCCGCCGGACGTGGCCGCGCTCGGCGTCGCGGTCACCTGCTCGGCGCCCGGCCGGGCGGGCACGCAGATCAACTACGTGCACGCCAAGGACACCGACCTGGTCAAGCAGCACACCGACGCGCTGCTGAACACCGCTGGCGGCGGCGACAGCGACAAGGTCGAGGCGGACTGGAAGGGCAACGGCCTGCAGGGCCGCTACACCTCGGCGAGCAGCCCGGCCACCTCGGTGCTGGTCTTCACCGTCAGCGACCGGCCGCTGGTCGGCTTCATCTACCAGGTCAACGACCAGAGCCAGCCGAACCCGCCGGGGCCGTCGGATCTGGCGGACTACTTCGAGCAGCAGGTTCAGCCGGGCGAGTGAACCCGCTCAGCGCCTGCGGTTGTTGCGCAGGGCGCGCAGGCCGACCACGATGACCGCGACCAGCGCCGCGGCCGAAGCGATGGCCAGCGCGGTACCGCCCCACGCGGGCATCTCCTGGGCCAGGTTCATGTGTTCACGGTACCGCTGTCTACGCTGGGCGCGATGCGTATCACGGTGTTCCGGCGGATGATGACGGACGAGTTCGGCGCGGCCAGGGCGGCGACCCTGAGCAAGGACCACCTGTTCAGCGGGCTCGGCGGGCGGACGGTGGAGCAGGCGCTGGCCGCCGGGGTGCCGGCCAAGCAGATCTGGCAGGAGGTCTGCGCCGCCTTCGAGATCCCCGCCGAACGCAGGTGAACCAACCACCGGGGCGTGTCGGTGTCAACCTCGAACACGTGTTCGGCTATGGTGTTGTCCACAACGCGATGGTCGATCCACAGATCGCGGCCAGTGCCCGGAATTGTCGGACCCGGCCCGTAGCGTCGGCATCGACAACCTGACCGCCCGGCACCAGCCACAGGCAAGCCAGCCGGAAACCGGCTCCGACCAACGAGGTGGAACCCCATGCCAGCAGCACCGGACAAGGACAAGGCGCTCGAACTCGCCCTGGCGCAGATCGACAAGCAGTACGGCAAGGGCTCGGTGATGCGCCTCGGTGACGAGGGCCGCGCGCCGATCGCGGTGATCCCCACCGGTGCCATCGCGCTGGACATCGCGCTCGGCATCGGCGGCCTGCCGCGCGGCCGCGTGGTGGAGATCTACGGCCCGGAATCCTCCGGTAAGACCACGGTCGCCCTGCACGCGGTGGCCAACGCGCAGCGCAACGGCGGCATCGCCGCGTTCGTCGACGCCGAGCACGCGCTGGACCCGGAGTACGCCAAGGCGCTGGGCGTGGACACCGACGCGCTGCTGGTGTCCCAGCCGGACACCGGTGAGCAGGCGCTGGAGATCGCGGACATGCTGATCCGCTCCGGCGCGCTGGACATCCTGGTCATCGACTCGGTGGCCGCGCTGGTGCCCCGCGCCGAGATCGAGGGCGAGATGGGTGACTCGCACGTGGGTCTGCAGGCCCGCCTGATGAGCCAGGCGCTGCGGAAGCTCACCGGTGCGCTGAGCAACTCCGGCACCACCGCGGTCTTCATCAACCAGCTGCGTGAGAAGGTCGGCGTGATGTTCGGCTCGCCGGAGACCACCACCGGTGGCAAGGCGCTGAAGTTCTACGCCTCGGTCCGCCTCGACGTGCGCCGCATCGAGACGCTGAAGGACGGCGGCGAGCCGGTCGGCAACCGCACCCGCGTCAAGGTGGTCAAGAACAAGGTCGCGCCGCCGTTCAAGCAGGCCGAGTTCGACATCCTCTACGGCAAGGGTGTTTCCCGCGAGGGCTCGCTCATCGACATGGGCGTGGACCAGGGCATGGTCCGCAAGTCGGGTGCCTGGTACACCTACGAGGGCGACCAGCTGGGGCAGGGCAAGGAGAACGCCCGCAAGTTCCTGCTGGACAACCCGGACATCGCCAACGAGATCGAGAAGAAGATCAAGGAGAAGCTCGGTATCGGCGCCCAGGTCGACGCCGAAGACGCCGTCGCCCCCGCCCCGGTCGACTTCTGATCCTTGCCGCTAGCCGATCGACACCCGCCCAAACCACGACGATTTGGGTGGGCTGCCCTTCGCGGGTGCTCCGGCCAAGAGGTGACGTCCTCGCCGAGGAACACGGTGTCGCCGCACGTTCTTGACCGCGCCGTCGAGGAACCGGGCGCCGTGCGCGGTGGCCCAGTCGGCCATGGTCCTGGCGCCGGACGGGATGCCGGAGCCCGGGAAATCGAGTAGGAGAGCAGTGCCGAGGCTGAATCCCGAGGAGCTGTCGCCGGAGGAGCGGGCGAAGAAGGCCAAGGAGGTCTGCTTCGACCTGCTCGCCGCACGACCCCGCACCAAGGACGAACTGCGGCAGGCGTTGCGCCGCAAGGGTTTCGACGAGGACACACGCGAGACCATTCTCGGCAAGCTGGACAACGCCGGCTTGGTCGACGACGAGGCCTTCGCCGAGGTGTGGGTGCGTTCGCGGCACAACCACCAGGGCCTGGCCCGCAACGCGCTGGTCGCCGAACTGAAGCGCAAGGGCGTGGACGCGGAGATCGCGGTGCAGGCCGCCGGGGAAGTGGACCGGGAAGCCGAGGAGCAGAAGGCGCGGGAGTTGGTGCGCAAACGCCTGCGCTCACTGGGAAACGTGGACGAGCAGACGGCCATCCGCCGCCTGCTCGGCACCCTCGCCCGCAAGGGGTATCCCCAGGGCCTGGCCTACACCGTCATCCGCGACGAACTCCGCGAATTCGGCGCCGAACCCACCACCCTGCCCGACTACGTCCCAGACTGACCCGCGTGCCCGCCGGGCCCGGGCTCCGCACCCGTCCCGGCCTTCCGAGCCACCTCGAACCGCCTCGCGGCGACTCGATTTCCGAGCCGCCAGTGAGCCGCTCTGCGGGTCCGGGTTCGCTACGCGCCTCTGAGCGGTTCTGCGATGCTTGGGTGCGGCTTCAATCCGACCGTCGTCGAACGCGCGTCGGCGTTCATGAGCGGGGCGTCCAGATCGAGCTCGGCGGACCACGCACCTTCGACCTCGTTCCGGGCCGCCCCGAGTCAGGCACCCAGTGCGCGGAGCTTGGCCATTCGGCCCACCGGTGTGTCGAAGGGGCCCATCACCACGGCACCACCCAGCGAGGGGGCGAGGTCAACCGCCGCGGTTATGTCTGCGACGGAGAAGTAGACGTGCCACTGGTTCGCGACCGCACCTTCGGGCGGAGCGCTCACACCGGCGACATCCGCGCCGACGGCCATCCGGCCGAATTCCAGCACATCGAACGCTGGCCGGAGCAGGTCGCCGCCGAAGTAGGTGTTCCGCCGTGACTCCGAACCCGAAGCCACGGCGGCCACCTCCGAGCCGTTCCTCAGCGCCATCGCGGACTCCCTCGTCGGCTCGGCGTGCTGGAGCCAACCTGCCCCCGCCGGCGCACCCGCGGCGGGATCCAAAGACCCCGAACGGTTCAGCGCAGCCGGGCGGCTTCCGCGGCCAGCTGCTCGATCCGGCCGAAGTCCTTCGCCGACACCGCGTCCTTCGGGGTCAGCCACGTGCCACCGATGCAGCCGACGTTGGGCAACGCCAGGTACTTCGGCGCCGACGAAACCGTGATCCCGCCGGTCGGGCAGAACTTAAGCGACGGCAACGGCCCGGCGATCGACTTCAGGTAGTCGGCACCACCGCTTGCCTCGGCCGGGAAGAACTTCATCGCGGTCACGCCGCGCTCGGCCAGGCGCATCGCCTCCGAGACCGTGCTCGCCCCGGGCAGGAACGGCAGGCCCGTGTCGAAGCACGCGTCCAGCACACCGTCCGTGGTGCCCGGCGTGACCAGGAATCGCGCACCCGCGTCCGCGGCCTGCTTCGCCTGACCCGGGGTGGTGATCGTGCCCGCGCCGATCAGGATGTCCGGCACCTCGGCGGCGACCCGTTCGATCGCCGCCAGCGCGACCGGGGTGCGCAGGGTCAGTTCGATGACGCCGATGCCACCGGCGAGCAGCGCGGACGCGACGGGCACCGCGTCGGCCACGTCGTCCACCACGACAACCGGCATCACGGGGGATGCCTCGAGCAGTTCCAAGCCGGTGGTCAAGCCACTACCTCTTTCGTCATCCCGGCACCGAAGTGCCCGGGGGTGTACCCGCCGAAAACGCTCGCGCCCTGGTCAGCGGGGCCGACCGCGCGGCGCAGCGCGCCGAACAGCTCCCGCCCGGTGCCGGTCCAGGATGCCTCATCGGGCGGACCGTCCACCAACGGCCGGGCCGCCAGCTCCGCCGCGCCCACCAGCACCTCCAGTTGCCCGGCGTCGGCGTCGAGCCGCACCAGGTCGCCGTCGGCGATGCGGGACAGCGGCCCGCCCGCTGCCGCCTCCGGGGTCAGCTGGATCGCCGCCGGGATCTTGCCCGAGGCCCCGGACATCCGGCCGTCGGTGACCAGCGCGACCTGGAAACCCCGGTCCATCAACACGCCCAGTGCCGGGGTCAGCCCGTGCAGCTCGGGCATGCCGTTCGCCATCGGGCCCTGGTTGCGGATCACCACGACAACATCCCGCTCCAGCTCACCGGCCCGGAACGCGGCCGAGAACTGCTCCTGCGTGGTGAACACCCGAGCCGGTGCCTCGACCACCCGGTGTTCCGGCGCCACCGCGGACACCTTGATCACCGCGCGCCCCAGGTTCCCGGCGACCATGCGCAGCCCGCCGTCGGCGGAGAACGGGCGCGAAGCCGGGCGCAGCACCTCTTCGTCGAGGCTGCGGCCGGTGGTGTCGCGCCAGGTGAGCGTGCCGTCCAGCAGCACCGGCTCCTGCCGGTACCGGCTCAGCCCCGGACCGGCGACCGTTCGCACGTCCTCGTGCAGCAGCCCGGCGTCGAGCAGGGTGCCGATCAGGAACTGGATGCCGCCGGCGGCGTGGAAGTGGTTGATGTCCGCGCTGCCGTTCGGGTACACCCGCGCCAGCAGCGGGACCACCGCCGACAGGTCGGCGAAGTCGTCCCAGGTGAGCTGGATGCCCGCGGCCGCGGCGATCGCGGGCAGGTGCAGCGTGTGGTTGGTCGAACCGCCGGTGGCCAGCAGCGCCACCACGCCGTTCACCACCGCCTTCTCGTCGACGATCCGGCCGAGCGGCGCGTATTCGGCACCACGGGAGATCGCCACCGCCCGGCGACCGGCTTCCTCGGTCAGCGCGCGGCGCAGCGGGGTGCCGGGGTGCACGAAGGTCGCGCCCGGCAGGTGCAGGCCCATCACCTCGACGACCATCTGGTTCGAGTTCGCGGTGCCGTAGAAGGTGCAGGTGCCGGGGGAGTGGTACGAAGCGGCCTCCGCTTCGAGCAGGTCCTCGCGGGTGGCCAGGCCCTCCGCGTAGAGCTGCCGCACGCGGGCCTTCTCCTTGTTGGGCAGGCCGGAGGTCATCGGCCCGGCGGGCACCAGGATCGACGGCAGGTGCCCGAACGACAGCGCGCCGACGAGCAGGCCGGGCACGATCTTGTCGCACACGCCGAGCAGCAGCGCGCTGTCGAACATCTCGTGCGACAGCGCGATCCCGGTGGACATCGCGATGACTTCGCGGCTGAACAGCGACAGCTCCATCCCGGCACGGCCCTGCGTGATGCCGTCGCACATGGCGGGCACACCACCGGCGAACTGGGCGACGCCGCCCGCTTCGCGCACGGACACCTTGAGCCAGTCCGGGTACTCGTGCAGCGGCTGGTGCGCCGAGAGCATGTCGTTGTAGGAGGACACGATCGCCACGCCCGGCTTGCGCACGGCGCGCAGCGCTTCCTTGTCCCCGCCGGTGATCCCGGCGAAACCGTGGGCGAGGTTGCTGCACGCGAGACCGCGCCGGGCGGGGCCTTCGGCGTGGGCGGCGGCGGTGCGTTCGAGGTAGGCGGCGCGGGTCTCGGCGCTGCGGGCGACGATCCGCTCGGTCACTTCGGCGATGACGGGATGCATTCTGCTCATTCAGCGGCTCCGGTGCGGATCACGGGTCGGGAGTGGTCCGGTGACGGCGTCGCTGGCGTCCGGTCTTCGTGGTGACGGTCCACACAGTACCGAACAGCGAACTTCGAATCAAAATCGATCCAGAAGAACGTGGAACGTGACCCCGATCACGTAGGGCGACCAGGGTGTGCTACTTGTCACACTGGACAAGGCAAGGCAGAGTCAGGCATCAGCGCGCCCCACCACGGTGCGGCCCGGCTCCGGCTCCGCCGCACGAACTGACCGACCGTCGGAGGTACGTATGACCACCACCGAATTCACCGAACTGCGCCGCACCATAGGACAGTTGCGACAGTGCGTAGGCGCGCTGCGGGCCAAGTACGGCGAGGCGCCGGCGGTGCGCCGGATCGCCAACGACGTGGAGCGGCTCGAGATCGACGTGAACGAGTTCGACGACACACCCCCGGTGCCCCAGCAGGCCCGCGCGACCGACCGCTCCAACGTGGTCGTGGTACCCGACACCCCGTACGACCCGTCACTCTGGCAAGGCGCTGACGACGAAGGCGTCGGTGGCTACCAGCGTGACCAGCGGTGAGCGCACCGGCTAGCAACGAGGCCAGCCGAGCGGGTACCGGGGTCTTCGCGCCGACGCGCGCGAAGATCGCCGAACGGACCCTGCGCAAGGACCGGTGGTGGCTCTCGCCACTGCTCACCACGCTCGGCCTGGCCACGTTCGTCATCTACGCGACGATCAGGTCGTTCGTGCGCACCGCGTACTGGGTGGAGGAGTACCACTACCTCACGCCGTTCTACTCGCCGTGCCTGAGCGATTCGTGCGTGGCGGGGTCGAGCCACTTCGGCACGCCCTTCGGTGAGCTGCCCGGGTTCATCCCGCTCGGCTTCGTGGTGCTGCCGTTCCTGCTCGGCTTCCGGCTCACCTGTTACTACTACCGCAAGGCCTACTACCGGTCGGTGTGGTTCTCGCCCCCGGCCTGCGCGGTCGCCGAACCGCACGCGAAGTACACCGGCGAGACCCGGCTCCCGCTGATCATCCAGAACGTCCACCGCTACTTCTTCTACGTGGCGCTGGTGGTCTCGCTGATCAACACCTGGGACGCGATCACCGCGTTCCACGGCTCCGGCGGCGGGTTCGGCTTCGGCCTCGGCAACATCGTGCTGACCGGCAACGTGATCATGCTCTGGGCCTACACGCTGTCCTGCCACTCGTGCCGGCACATCACCGGCGGCAGGCTGAAGCACTTCTCCAAGCACCCGGTGCGGTACTGGATGTGGACCCAGGTGACCAAGCTGAACAACCGGCATATGACGCTGGCGTGGATCACGCTCGGCACACTGGTGCTGACCGACTTCTACGTGATGCTGGTGGCCAGCGGTGCGATCGCCGACCTCCGGTTCGTCAACTAACCCCTTTCACGACTTCAACGACAACGGCGTCAGAACGCACTGAGGTGGATTGATTCATGACCGAGGTCGAACGGCACAGCTACGACGTGGTGGTGATCGGTGCCGGTGGCGCCGGTCTCCGCGCGGTGATCGAGGCCCGCGAACGCGGCTTCAGCGTGGCTGTGGTGTGCAAATCGCTGTTCGGCAAGGCGCACACCGTGATGGCCGAAGGCGGCTGCGCGGCATCGATGGGCAACGCGAACGAGCGCGACAACTGGGAAACGCACTTCCGCGACACCATGCGCGGCGGGAAGTTCCTGAACAACTGGCGCATGGCCGAACTGCACGCGAGGGAAGCACCGGACCGGGTCTGGGAGCTGGAGACCTACGGCGCGTTGTTCGACCGAACCGCCGACGGCCGGATCAGCCAGCGGAACTTCGGCGGCCACACCTATCCGCGGCTGGCGCACGTCGGTGACCGCACCGGGCTCGAGCTGATCCGCACCATGCAGCAGAAAATCGTTTCGCTGCAACAAGAAGACTTCAAGGAGCACGGCGACTACGAGGCGAAGATCAAGGTCTTCGCCGAGTGCACGATCACCGAGCTGATCAAGGACGGCGACCGCATCGCCGGCGCGTTCGGCTACTACCGCGAAAGCGGCCGGTTCGTGTTGTTCGAGACGCCGGCCGTGGTGCTGGCCACCGGCGGCATCGGCAAGTCGTTCAAGGTCACCTCGAACTCCTGGGAGTACACCGGGGACGGGCACGCGCTGGCACTGCGCGCCGGGGCGACGCTGATCAACATGGAGTTCGTCCAGTTCCACCCGACCGGCATGGTCTGGCCGCCGAGTGTGAAGGGCATCCTGGTCACCGAGGGCGTGCGCGGTGACGGTGGCGTGCTGAAGAACTCCGACGACAAGCGCTTCATGTTCGAGTACATCCCCGACGTGTTCAAGGGCCAGTACGCGGACAACGAGGACGAGGCCGATCGCTGGTACACCGACCAGGAGGAGAACCGGCGCACGCCGGACCTGCTGCCGCGTGACGAGGTGGCGCGGGCGATCAACTCGGAGGTAAAGGCGGGCCGCGGTTCCCCGCACGGCGGCGTGTTCCTGGACATCGCCAGCCGGTTGCCCGCCGAGGAGATCCGGCGGCGGCTGCCATCGATGTACCACCAGTTCAAGGAACTGGCCGATGTGGACATCACCGCCGAGCCGATGGAGGTCGGCCCGACCTGCCACTACGTGATGGGCGGGATCGAGGTCGACCCGGACACCGCGGCTTCGGTGGTGCCCGGCCTGTTCGCCGCGGGTGAGTGCTCCGGCGGCATGCACGGCTCGAACCGGCTCGGCGGCAACTCGCTGTCGGACCTGCTGGTCTTCGGCAGGCGCGCCGGACTCGGCGCCGCGTCCTATGTGGAGGGTCTGGAGCGCAGGCCGGAGGTGTCCCAGGAACGGGTCGACGCGGCGGCGAAGATGGCGCTGGCGCCGTTCGAGCCGCCGGCGAACGGGGTCGAGGAGAACCCGTACACCCTGCACACCGAACTGCAGCAGTCGATGAACGACCTGGTCGGCATCATTCGCAAGGCCGGGGAGATCGAGCAGGCGCTGGCCAAGCTGGCCGAGATCCGGCAGCGCGTGCACCAGGTGGTGGTCGAGGGGCACCGGCAGTTCAACCCCGGCTGGCACCTCGCGCTGGACCTGCGGAACATGCTGGTGGTCAGCGAATGCGTGGCCAAGGCGGCGCTGATCCGGACGGAAAGCCGCGGTGGCCACACCCGCGACGACCACCCGCAGATGGATTCCCAGTGGCGCAACAGGTTGCTGGTGTGCCAGGTGGATCCCGGCGACGAGGTGGTGCCGCCGGTGACGGTGACACCGAAGCAGCAGGAGCCGCTGCGGCAGGACCTGCTCGAACTGTTCGAGCTGAGCGAGCTGGAGAAGTACTACACCGAGGAAGAGCTGACCACGCACCCGGGAAGGCAGGCCTGAGATGGGGTACAAGGCGAGCTTCCGGGTCTGGCGCGGCGACGACACCGACGGCGGGCTGCAGGACTACACCGTCGAGGTGAACGAGGGTGAGGTGGTGCTCGACATCATCCACCGGCTGCAGGCCACCCAGGCACCGGATCTGGCGGTGCGCTGGAACTGCAAGGCGGGCAAGTGCGGTTCGTGCTCGGCGGAGATCAACGGCCGCCCGCGCCTGCTGTGCATGACCCGGATGTCGGTGTTCGCCGAGGACGAGGTCATCACGGTGACCCCGATGCGGACCTTCCCGGTGATCCGGGACCTGGTCACCGACGTGTCCTTCAACTACACCAAGGCGCGTGAGATCCCGTCGTTCACCCCGCCCGCGGACCTCAAGCCCGGCGACTACCGCATGCAGCAGGTGGACGTCGAACGCTCGCAGGAGTTCCGCAAGTGCATCGAGTGCTTCCTGTGCCAGAACACCTGCCACGTGGTGCGTGACCACGAGGAGAACAAGGAAGCCTTCGCCGGGCCGCGGTACCTGATGCGGATCGCGGAGCTGGAGATGCACCCGCTGGACGTGGCCGACCGCCGGGACGCCGCGCAGGACGAGCACGGGCTCGGGTACTGCAACATCACCAAGTGCTGCACCGAGGTCTGCCCGGAAGGCATCCACATCACCGACAACGCGCTGATCCCGATGAAGGAGCGCGTGGCCGACCGCAAGTACGACCCGATCGTCTGGCTGGGCAACAAACTGTTCCGCCGGGGCACCTCAGACCGCCCCTGAAACGCGAAAAGTGGGGCCTGCCAGGAATGGCGGGCCCCACTTTTCGCGTTCCGGATGCGGCTAGACAGCGCGGCCGGTGGCCATGTCGGTCACCGCGTTCGGTGCCTCGCTGAGCGGCTGGGTGCCCTTCGGGGTCTTCTTCCGCCGCGACATCTTCTTCTGCAGCCACGACGCGAAGGTCGTCAGGATGAAGTTCAGCACCACGTAGATGACACCGATGACGATGTAGGTCGGGATGGTGTTGTTGAAGTTGCCGGAAATCACGTTGGCCTGGCGCAGCAGGTCCGGCACCGACAGCGCACCACCGGCGAGCGCGGTGTCCTTCAGGATGACCACCAGCTGGCTGACGATGGCCGGCAGCATCGCGGCCACCGCCTGCGGCAGCAGCACGTTGGTCATCGTCTGGGTCTTGCGCAGGCCCAGCGCCGAGGCCGCCTCCGTCTGTCCCTTCGGGAGGGACAGGATGCCGGCGCGCACCACCTCGGCGAGCACGGAAGCGTTGTACAGCACCAGACCGGTCACCGCGGCGAAGAGCACGCGGTTGTCCGAGCCCACACTGGTGTATTCCGAGTAGAACTCGTTCGCGAAGATCATCAGGATCAGCACCGGGATGGCGCGGAAGAACTCCACGATGACCCCGGCCACCGTGCGGATCCACTTGTGGTCGGACAGCCGCGCGATGCCGAAGACGGCACCGACCGGCAGCGCGATCACAATGGACAGTCCGGCGATCAGCAGGGTGTAGCCGAGACCGGGCAGCAGGAAGGTCACCCACGTGCCGCTCTCGATGAACGGCGTCCACTTGTCGCCTGCCAGCTGGTTCTTCGCGGCCAGCTGGGCGATCACCAGGTAGGCGATCAGCGCCAGGATCGCGGCGAAGATCACCGAGTAGATGATGTTGCGTGCCTTGGCCTTCGGGCCAGGGGCGTCGTAGAGAACGGAAGGCGCGCCGCTCATCGTTTCACCGCCACTTTCTTCGCCACCCAGCCGAGCAGCAGCCCGATCGGCAGGGTGAGGAGCACAAAGCCGAGCGCGAACACCGAGAACACCAGGATGATCGCGTCACTCTCGTTCTCGATCATCTCCGACATCAGCAGCGAGGCCTCGGCGACGCCGATGACGCTGGCCACCGTGGTGTTCTTGATCAGCGCGATCAGCACGCTCGCCAGCGGCGCGATCACCGAGCGGAACGCCTGCGGCAGCACGATGATCCGCAGCACCTGGGTGAAGCCCAGCCCCAGCGCGCGTGCCGCCTCGGCCTGGCCGACCGGCACCGTGTTGATGCCCGAGCGCAGCGACTCGCAGACGAACGTCGAGGTATAGGCCACAAAACCGAGGACGGCGAGCCGGAAACCGTTGTCGATGATGAAGGTCGGCGAGTTCTCCGGCGCCAGGTTGAGGGCGAGCGTGGAGGACAGGCCGATGGAGCAGAAGAAGATGATCACCGTCAGCGGAGTGTTCCGCACGACGTTGACGTAGGCGGTGCCGAACCCTCGCATGATCGGGACCGGGCTCACCCGCATCCCGGCCAGGATCGTGCCCCAGACCAGCGAGCCGACGGCGGAGAGCGCCGCCAGCTGGATGGTCGTCCAGAAGGCACCGAGGATGTCGTAGTCACCGAGGAAGTCGAACACGGAAAACTCCTCGTCGGATATGGGGCGGCGCGCCGCGATCAGGTCGCGGCGCGCCGCCGTGCTTCATTCGTTTTCGGAGGAACTCGCGCTTACTTCTCGGTCACCGGCGAGGGCTCGGGGATCTTGTAGCCGGACGGGCCGACGTTGGTCTCCAGCGACTTCTTCCAGGAACCGTCGGTCTGCATCTTGGTGATCGCGTTGGCGATCGCGGTGCGGCTCTCGGCGTCGTCCTTCTTCAGGCCGACCCCGTAGTTCTCCTTCGAGAAGGCTTCGCCGACCAGCTTGAACTTGCCGGGGCTCTTGGCCGCGAAACCGGCCAGGATCACGTCGTCGGTGGTGACCGCGTCGATGCTGCCGTTCTCCAGCGCGGTGATGCAGTCGGAGTACTTGCCGTACTCCTGCAGCTGCGCTTCCTTGGAGAACTCGTCCTTGATCTTCTGGGCCGGGGTGGAACCCTTGACCGAGCACAGCTTCTTGCCGTTGAGCGCGGTGTTGCCGGTGATGTCGGTGTTGTCCGCCCGCACCAGCAGGCCCTGGCCCGCGACGAAGTACGGCCCGGCGAAGGCCACCTTCTCCTTGCGCTTGTCGGTGATGGAGTAGGTGGCGACGATGAAGTCGACGTCACCCTTCTCGATCAGGTTCTCGCGCTCGGCGGACTGGGCTTCCTTCCAGGTGATCCCGGACTCCTCGACACCGAGCTCCTTGGCGATGTACTTCGCCACGTCGACGTCGAAGCCCTCCGGCTTGCCCGACTGCGTCTGGAGCCCGAGCCCCGGCTGGTCGAACTTGATGCCGATGGTGATCTTCTTGTCGTCCTTGGCCCGCGCGACGAGGTTCTTGCTGCCACTGTCGCCGCCGCCACCACAGGCGGCGAGCGTGAGGCCCGCAACCGCGACGACTGCGCTCATACGCAGAACTCGACTCAACCGCATCTGATTGGGTTCCTTCCTAGTGGGTCAGGATCTTGCCGAGGAAGTCCTTCGCGCGGTCGGACTTCGGGCTGGTGAAGAACTCGTCGGGGGTGGAGTCCTCGACGATCTCGCCGTCGGACATGAACACCACCCGGTGCGCGGCGCGGCGCGCGAAGCCCATTTCGTGGGTGACCACCAGCATGGTCATGCCGTCGGCGGCCAGGCTGGTCATCACGTCGAGCACCTCCTGGACCATTTCCGGGTCCAGTGCCGAGGTGGGCTCGTCGAACAGCATCACCTTGGGGCGCATGGCCAGCGCCCTGGCGATGGCCACGCGCTGCTGCTGGCCGCCGGAGAGCTGGGCCGGGTACTTGTCGGCCTGGTTGGCGATGCCGACCCGCTCCAGCAGTTCCATCGCGGTCTTGCGCGCTTCGGCCGAGGAGACCTTGCGGACCTTCTGCGGCGCGAGCATCACGTTCTCGACGATGGTCTTGTGCGCGAACAGGTTGAACGACTGGAAGACCATGCCGACGTCGGCGCGCAGCGCGGCCAGCGCCTTGCCCTCGGCGGGCAGCGGCTTGCCGTCCACGTGGATCTCGCCGGAGTTGATCGGCTCGAGGCGGTTGATCGCCCGGCACAGCGTGGACTTGCCGGAGCCGGACGGCCCGAGCACCACCACCACCTGGCCGCGCGGCACCTCGAAGTCGATGTCCCGCAAAACGTGCAGGTCGCCGAAGAACTTGTTCACGGCGGCCGCCTTGATCATCGGCGGCGCCGGCGTCGCTGTGGTCATCTGGCCTCCAGGCGGCGAGCTGCGGTGTCCTTCTTGGTTGCCGTAACTCTAGTCACACCCCGTACACGGCCCTTGTCGCAGGTCTGGAGTGGGCCCTTTCGCGCATGACGAGTCGGCGATGGCGGAAACTTACTCTGCTCCGTCAGGGTGTAAAGCCCGCTTGACTAACACTTAGGGTTTCAAATCGATCTCGACCCACCGGAAAGGAGCCGGCGTGCGCGTTCTGCTCGTCGAGGACGACGACAGGGTGGCCGACGCACTGGTGCCCGCGCTGCTGCGCCGCGGGCTGTCGGTCCGCCGCCTCGCCTCGGGCGCGGAGGTGCTGGACCGGATCGCCGACGCCGACGTGGTGCTGCTCGACCTGGGACTGCCGGACGTGGACGGCATGGTGCTGTGCTGGCGGATCCGCGAGATCAGCGATGTCGCGATCATCGTGGTCTCCGCCCGCGGTGAGGTCGACGACCGCATTCTCGGCCTGCGCTCGGGAGCCGACGACTACCTGGTCAAGCCGTACGACGTGGACGAGCTGGTGGCCAGGGTGCACGCGGTGCGCCGCCGTCGCGGGGAACCGGCGAGGGCGGCCACCGGGGCGATCCGGGTGGCCGACGTGCTGATCGATCTCGACCGGCACGAGGTGACCGCGGGTGGTGAGGTGATCACGCTTTCACGCAAGGAATTCGGCGTGCTGAAGCTGATCGCGGCCGAGGGCGGCGCGGTCTGCTCGCGCGACCGGCTGCTCACCGAACTGTGGGGCAGACGCGGTCAGGCGGAAAGCCGCTCACTGGACGTCCATGTCGCTACCCTGCGAACCAAACTCGGCCGGGCCGAGCTGATCGAGACGGTGCGCGGGGTCGGTTACCGGCTGGGTGCGCGGCCAGACGGGGAGTGACACGTGCGGGTGCGGCTGCAGGCCACGGTGCTTTCGCTGGTCGCCCTGCTGGTGTTCGGGCTCGGCGTGCCGCTGGCGGTGAGCGTCGCGGGCAGTGCCGGGCAGACGCTGTTCCTCGACCGCCTCACCGACACCGCGCGGTTCGCCTCGCTGGCGCAGCGGCCGCTGATCCAGAGCGACCCGGACCTGATCAACGCCGAACTGCGCCGGTACGCCGAGGTGTACGGGATCGCGGTGGCCGTGCTCAACCAGGACGGGCGGCCGACCGCCACCTCCGGCTCGGTGCCCGGCGCGATCAAGCTCGACCTGGCCGACACGCGGGTGGCCGGGCAGGTGCAGTCGGCGCTGGCCGGGCGCCATTCCGAACCGGGGCCGATGCTGGTGCCGTGGGACGAGGGCACGCTCGTGCTGGCCGAACCGGTGCTCATCGACGGTGACGTCCGCGGCGTGGTGGTCACCGAGTCGCCGACCGCGCAGGCGCGCCAGGAGGTGACGCTGTGGTGGGTGCTGATCGCCACCATCGGCATGATCGCCTTCTGCCTGGCGCTGCTGGTGGCGCTGCCGCTGGTGCGCTGGATCCTGCGTCCGGTGCGCCGCCTCGACGAAGCCACCGGCTCACTGGTCGAGGCCGTGGTGAGCGGGCGTGAAGTGGCTCGGGTGGGGGAGGAGAGCGGCCCGGTCGAACTGCAGCAGCTCGGCCGCTCGTTCGACATGATGGCCGCAAGTGTGGGGGAAGCACTAGCCGCGCAACGGGCTTTCGTGGCCGACGCCTCGCACCAGTTGCGAAATCCGCTGACCGCGTTGAAGCTGCGGTTGGTGAATCTCGAAGGACACGTGGACACCGAAGCGGAGGAACACCGCGAAGCCGCGGTCGCCGAAGCGGACCGGCTCAACCAGGTGCTCGACGGCCTGCTGTCGATGGCGCGCGCGGAAGCCTCGGCGGGCGAACTGGTCGCGGTCGACGTGGACACCGTGGTCGCCGAGCGCGCCGCGGACTGGAACGTGGTCGCGGTGGCCCGCGAGGTCAGCCTCGACGTGGAGGGTTCGACCGACGGCGTGCGCGCGCTGGCACCGCCGCGCGGACTGGAAGCGGTGCTGGACGCCTTGCTGGACAACGCGCTGAAGTTCACCGGCGCCGGGACGTCGGTCCGCGTGCATACCTCCACAGTGGACGAGGCGGTCCGGCTGACCGTGCGCGACCACGGGCCGGGACTGCGCGCGGACGAACTGGAGCGGGCCACCGACCGGTTCTGGCGGAGCACCGCGCACCAGAACGTGGCCGGGTCCGGACTCGGACTGTCCATTGTGGCGGAGATCGTGGCCAGGGCCGGCGGTTCGCTGAAGCTGGACCTGCCCGACGGCGGTGGTCTCCGGATCGCGGTCGAACTGCCCGCCGCTAGTTCTTGAGGGTGCGGTAGTAACGCAGCGCGCCGGGATGCAGGGCCATCGGCGCGGTCTCGATGGCGGGCCGCAGATCGATCGACAACGCGGCGGTGTTCGCCTTGGCCAACTCCGGCCGCGCGTCGAACAGCCCGCGCGTGAGCGCCTCGGCCATGTCGTCGGACATGGTCGTCGGCACCACCAGGAAGTTGGGCACCACCAGCGTGGTCACCGGCCCGCCGGACTGGGGATAGGTGGAGCCGGGAATGGTCGCCGAGCGGTAGACCGGGTTGGCCTGGCGCATCGCGGGCATCGCCGAGCCGACGTCGATCAGCCGCAGCGGGATGCGGTTGGCCAGCGTGCTGATCGAGTTCGTCGGCAGCCCGCCCGACCAGAAGAAGGCGTCGATCTCCCTGCGCTCCAGCGCGCCGAGCGACTCGTCGAGCCCGAGGTAGCGCACCGTCATCGAGCCGGGCTCGCCCAGTCCGCTGGCGTTGAGCAGCAACTGCGCGATCACCGCCACCCCGGACTCGGGTGAGCCGATCGCCACCCGGCGCCCGCGCAGGTCGGCCAGCGAGTGCACCGGCGAGTCGGCCCTGACCACCACGTGCAGGTAGTCGTCGTAGATCCGGGCGAGCGCGGCGAGATTGGGCTCGCCGCTGGGGTCGGTGGCCACGTCGGCGGCGCTGAACGCGACGTCGGCGGTACCCGCGCGCAGGCGGGCCAGGTTGTCGGGGGAGCCGCGGGTCTGCTGGATCTCCGGACGGTCGATCGCCAGGCCGGCCGCCCACGCCCCGGCCAGCGGCTGCGCGAGCTGGTAGTAGACGCCCCGGTCGTTGCCCGCGGCGATCCGCAGCCTGGTGCCGGTGAAGTCCGGGCCGCAGGCGGTGAGCGTGGTGAGCAGCAGGAGCACGGCGGCGGTCACCCGTGTCAGAGCTGTCACGACCGCAGATGGTGCCAGCTCCGCGACCGGAAATGTCGTACATCCCGGTTACGATCCGGTAGTGCCGAGGTGGCACCCGAAGTAGCATAGGAGGTATGAAATTGAGCGTCAGCCTGTCGGACGAGGACGTGGCCTTCATCGACCACTACGCCGCCGCGGCGGACGTGCCGTCGCGCTCGGCGGTGGTGCACCGCGCGCTGGAACTGCTGCGGGCCTCCCAGCTGGAGGACGACTACCGCGCGGCGTGGGACGAGTGGGCCGCGCTCGGCGACGAAGCCGAATGGGACGCCGCCACCGGTGACGGGGTGCTGGCGCGCTGATGCGGCGTGCCGAGATCCGGCTGGTCAACTTCGAGCCCGCGCGGGGCAGCGAGTCGAACAAGACCAGGCCGGCGGTGATCGTGAGCAACGACGGCGCCAACGTGATGGCCGGGCGGCTGGGCCGGGGCGTGGTCACCGTGGTGCCGGTGACCTCCAACGTGCGCCGGGTGTTCCCGTTCCAGGTGCTGCTGCCCGCCGCCGAGTGCGGGCTGGCGGTGGATTCGAAGGCGCAGGCCGAACAGGTCAGGTCGGTTTCGGTGGAGCGGATCGGCCGCCGGGCGGGCAAGCTGACGCCCGCGCTGATGGAGCGGGTGGAGGCGGCGCTGCGCCTGCATCTCGGGCTGTGACCGGCGGGGCCTACCCTGGAGGCAGATTCGCCTAAGGAGCTCCAGTGTCCCGCACCTTCCAGATCCGCACGTTCGGCTGCCAGATGAACGTCCACGACTCCGAGCGCCTGGCCGGGCAGCTGGAGGCGGCAGGCTATCGGCCGGCCACCGACGACGCGCCGGACGTGGTGGTCTTCAACACCTGCGCGGTGCGGGAGAACGCCGACAACAAGCTGTACGGCACGCTCGGCCACCTCCGCCCGGCCAAGACCGCCAAGCCGGACATGCAGATCGCCGTCGGCGGCTGCCTCGCGCAGAAGGACCGCGGCGAGATCGTCAAGCGGGCGCCGTGGGTGGACGTGGTGTTCGGCACGCACAACATCGGCTCGCTGCCCGCCCTGCTCGAACGCGCGCGGCACAACAGCGAAGCGCAGGTGGAGATCCTCGAGTCGCTGGAGACCTTTCCCTCCACGCTGCCTGCCCGGCGCGACTCGGCCTACTCGGGCTGGGTGTCGATCTCGGTGGGCTGCAACAACACCTGCACCTTCTGCATCGTGCCCTCGCTGCGCGGCAAGGAGCGCGACCGGCGGCCGGGGGAGATCCTGGCCGAGGTCGAGGCGCTGGTCGCCGAGGGCGTGCTCGAAGTGACCCTGCTCGGGCAGAACGTGAACTCCTACGGTGTCGAGTTCGGCGAGCGCGACGCGTTCTCGAAGCTGCTGCGCTCGTGCGGTTCGGTCGAGGGGCTCGAGCGCGTGCGGTTCACCTCGCCGCACCCGGCCGCGTTCACCGACGACGTGATCGACGCGATGGCCGAGACCCCGAACGTCTGCCCGCAGCTGCACATGCCGCTGCAGTCCGGTTCCGACCGGGTGCTCAAGGAAATGCGCCGCTCGTACCGGTCGGCCCGGTTCCTGTCCATTTTGGACAAGGTGCGCGCGGTGATGCCGGAGGCGGCGATCACCACCGACATCATCGTCGGCTTCCCCGGCGAGACCGAAGAGGACTTCCAGGCCACGCTGGACGTGGTCCGGCAGGCGCGGTTCTCCAGCGCGTTCACCTTCCAGTACTCGAAGCGGCCGGGCACCCCCGCCGCCGAGATGCCGGGGCAGCTGGCCAAGGAGGTCGTGCAGGAGCGCTACGACCGGCTGGTCGCGCTGCAGAACGAGGTGGCGTGGGAGGAGAACAAGAAGCTGGTCGGCCGGAAGGTCGAGCTGCTGGTCGCGGCCGGTGAGGGCCGCAAGGACGCGGAGACGCTGCGGATGAGCGGGCGCGCCCGCGACGGCAGGCTGGTGCACTTCACCCCCGGCGAGCTGAACGTCCGGCCGGGGGACGTGGTGGAAACCGTGATCACCTACGGCGCCCCGCACCACCTGGTGGCCGACGGTGAGCCGCTCTCGCACCGCCGCACGCGCGCCGGTGACAATTCCGAGGCCGGGCTGCGGCCGAAGACCAACGGGGTGAGCCTCGGCCTGCCGAGCATCGGCGCGCCCGCCCCGCTGCCCGCGGTCACCGGGGGGTGCGCGCTGTGAGCACGCCGGAACCCTCGTCCGATTCCGTGGACGAACTCGGCGCCGACGTCGACCAGGTGGTGCGCAAGGCGTCCCGCACGGTCGACCTCGGGCACCGCGGCCTCGTCGTCTCGCTCGCGGTTTTTGTGCTGATCGTCGGTTTGCTGCTGCCGTGGGTCGGCGAGCACGTCGGCTGGCAGGTGCTCGGTGGCCAGGCCGGGCCGATCCCGCAGCTGTTCGCCGTCACCTCGACGGGGTTCGGCGTGCTCGGCTCGATGCTCGCGCTGATCACCCGGCGGTGGTGGATCGCGTGGGGTTGCGCCATCGGCGGCTGGTTCGCCTCGGTCGACGGCATGCTGGCGATCTGGTCGCAGCAGTCCTCGCAGGCCAGCGGCGCGGTCGGCGGCGGGCCGGGATTCGGCCTGATCCTCGCGGTGATCGCCACCGTGGTGATCGCCTTCCAGTGGATGCGGGCGGCCTGGTCGCGCAGCTGAACCCGGCCACTGCTTGTAGGGTTCACTCAAAGTGTCGTTCACGCACCCGAACGTGTGGGGGTTCCGCATGCACCCGACCGGTCAAGAGGTGGAGCAGCTACTGGCCGTGAGGGCCGTGCTGGCGGCCGAAGCGGCCAGGCTGGCTGCCCTGCACGCCGGCGCGGACGAGGTGCGAGGGCTGCGGCGGCTGTGTGCCGACGGGGACGCCGCGATCGCCGCCGGTGACCAGGACGCCATGCTCGCGGCGAGCACCACGCTGCACGAACGTGTCGCCGAACTGGCCGGGAACCCGGCGCTGCTGGACTTCGTCGGGCAGGTCGACCTGCGGGTGAGCGCGCACTACCCGGCGATCACCCGGCAGCGCGGTGCGCAGGCCTGGCGGGAACACCACGCGCTGGTCGACGCGATCGAGCGGAAGGACCCGGAGTCCGCCGCGCGCATCATGCGTGACCACGTGGACCACACCAGGGACGCCTACCTGCAAACCCACCACCCGGCCCCGGCGGCTCCCCGGACGCGCCCGGCCCCGGTGCCCGCGCGACGCCGTCGGAGCCTCCCGCGCTCCTGACGGACGGCAAAGGGGCGGGGCACCGGCCAAGCCGATGCCCCGCCCCGAAAACCACCGCGTCAGCGGTCCGCGACGGCCCGTTCCGCGGCGTCCAGCCACTCGCGCCACTGCGCGGCCTGCTCGTCGGCCTTCTTCGCGCGCCGTTCGTCCCCGGCGGCTCTGGCCTTGGCGGCCTGTGACTCGAACTGCTCGACCCGCTCCCGGAACTGCGCGGCTCTGGCCTGGGCCTCCGGGTCGGTGCGGCGCCACTTGCTCTCTTCGGCACTGCGCACGCGGTCCTGCACGGCCTTGAGCCTCGAGTCGAGGTCGCGGATGCGCTCCCGCGGCACCTTCCCGATCTCGTCCCACCGCTCCTGGACCTTGCGCAGCTGCGACTTCGCCGCCTCCAGGTTCGCGGCCGGGTCGATCTTCTCGGCCTCGGCGAGCAGCTCCTCCTTCTTCGCCGCGTTGCCGGAGAACTCGGCGTCGCGTTCGGAGAAGGCGGCCGAGCGGCGGGCGAAGAAGGCGTCCTGCGCGGCGCGGAACCGCTGCCACAGCGCGTCGTCGCTGTCCTTGGGGGCGCGGCCGGCGGCCTTCCACTCGCCCATCAGCTCCTTGTACCTGGCGGCGGTCGGCCCCCAGGACTCGGAGTCGGCGAGCGACTCGGCCTCGGCGATCAGCTCCTCCTTGCGGGCCTTCGCCGCCGCGCGCTGCTTGTCCAGCTCGGCGAAGTGCGAGCCACGGCGGCGGTTGAACGCCTCCCGTGCCTTGGAGAACCGGCGCCACAGCTCGTCGTCGGTCTTGCGGTCGACGCCCTTGATCGTCTTCCACTCGTCGAGGATGGCGCGCAGCCGGTCACCCGCGGCCTTCCACTGGGTGGAGTCGGCGGCGATCTTCTCCGCCTCCTCGGCCAGCGTCTGCTTGCGCCCGACGGCGACTTCGCGGGCCTGCTCGCGTTCCTGCTTCGCGTCGGCCAGCGAGCGCTCGGCGTGCGCGATCACCTGATCGATGCGAGCACCCAGCGCCGCGAGGTCGCCGACCACCGCCGCGTCGGCCAGGCCGTCGCGCAGCTGTGTCGCGCTCGACAGCGCGTGCTTCGGGTCGCCGGCGCCGGACGCCAGCCGCGTCTCCAGCAGTTCCACCTCGGTGCGCAGGTCGTCGAACCGGCGCGCGAAGTGCAGCAGGCCCTCTTCCGGGGTACCTGCCTGCCAGACACCGATGGCGCGCTCGCCGTCCGCGCCCCGGACGTAGACCGTGCCCTCCTCGTCCACCCGGCCCCAGCGGTCCGGGTGTGGTTCGGCCGGTGGCACCGGGGGAACCGGCTGGCCGGGGGTGTGCGCATGCGGCACCGGGTGTGGTGCCGGGGCTTCCGGGGCCGCGCTTTCCTGAGCGCCCTCGGTTGTGTTCTCCGCCATGGCAGGCTCCTTATCGCCTGTACGCCCGCTCGCGCGGGCGCCCCACCACCGGTGGGGCCGGGTCGTGCCGCTGCCGGACCACGCTCGTGTCCGTCGTGGCATTCAAACAGGTCAAGGCGCGTCGTGGTACATGGTGCTCGCATCAGGACCCGCTTTCGGGTGGCGGGGTAACGTCGGACAGCGTGATCACACGTGCCGTCGTGGTGCCGCAGCCGCCGCTGCTGGTGCCCGAAATCGCCGCCGGGGCGCGCGAATCCACCGCCGATCTGCGGGCCGCGTGCCTGGCCGCGGCGGGCAGGCTGACCGAAACCGCGGACCGCTGGGTCGCCGTCGGCGCGGGTGAGGACACCGTCTCGGTCACCCCGCCGAGTGCGTGCGGTTCGTTTCGCGGATACGGCGTCGACCTCGGTGTCGGTCTCTCCGAGCGCACCGGCGCGCCGGCCGAGTTGCCGCTGCCCGCGCTGATCACCGGCTGGTTGCGCGCGCGGGTGGGTGCCGCCGAGGCCACCGTGCACAGCTTCCCGGTGGACACCCCGGCCGAGCGGAGCGCCAAGGCCGCCGAGCTGATCGCCGAACGCCACTCCGGGCACGGCCTGCTCGTGCTCGGCGACGGCGCGAACCGGCACGGCCCGCGGTCACCCGGTGGTGAGCACGACGGCGCGCCCGCCTTCGACGCCGCCATCGCGAAGGCGCTCGCCACCGCCGATGCCGAGGCGCTGCTGGCACTCGACGCCGATCTCTGCGCGGAACTGGGTGCGGGCGGGCGGTTCCCGTGGCAGGTGCTCGCCTCGCTCGCCGAGGGCGCAACCTGGACCGCCGAACTGCTGTACTCCGAGGCGCCGTTCGGCGTCGGCTACCACGTCGCGGTCTGGACACGCGCGTGACGCGGCCGATCGCGGTGGTCGGCCCGACCGCCACCGGCAAGTCCGAACTGGCCGTCACGCTGGCGCTCGCGCTGGGCGGCGAGGTGATCAACGCCGACGCGATGCAGCTCTACCGCGGCATGGACATCGGCACCGCGAAGGTGACCGCCGAGGAACGCCGCGGCGTGCCGCACCACCTGCTCGACGTACTGGACGTGACCGAAACCGCGTCCGTCGCGGCCTACCAGCGCGACGCCCGCGCCCGCGCGGAACGGCTCATCGCCGAGGGCAAGGTGCCGGTGTTCGCCGGTGGTTCCGGCCTCTACGTGCAGGCGATCGTCGACGAACTGCGGTTCCCCGGCACCGATCCGGCGGTCCGCGCGCGACTGGACGCCGAGGCCGCCGAAGTGGGCGCGGCCGCGCTCCACGCCCGTCTCGCGCGCGTGGATCCCCAAGCCGCCGAGGCGATCCTGCCGACCAACACCCGGCGGATCGTCCGTGCACTGGAGGTCATCGAGATCACCGGTGAACCGTTCTCGGCGAACCTGCCGCGACCGGGGGAGCCGCGCTACGGCACCACGATGATCGGCGTCGACCGCGAGATCGCCGATCTCGACGAGCGGGTCGATCTGCGCGTGGAGCGCATGTTCGCCGCCGGACTGGCCGACGAGGTGCGTGAGCTGGAGAAGCACGGCCTGCGCGAGGGCAAGACGGCGTCGCGGGCGCTGGGGTACCAGCAGGTGCTCGAACACGGTGACGACCTGGCGGCGGCCGCGGCCGCGACGGCGCAGGCCACCCGCCGGTTCGTACGACGGCAACGGTCCTGGTTCCGCCGGGACAAGCGGATCCACTGGTTTCCCGGCGCGGCACCGGATCTGGCCGAGCGGGTGCTGGAACTGGTTGGTGGGCAAGAAAGACCAGGTCGGCGCGAAGCGCTCCACTGAGGGCGGTGGCGGGAGACGGGCGGGATAAACTTTGATTATGGGCGGTATCGAATTCCTCAAGGGGCACGGCACGCAGAACGATTTTGTGCTGCTCCCCGACCCGGCCGCACGGCTGGACCTGACCCCGGCGCGGGTCGCCGCCCTCTGCGATCGCCAGCGCGGCATCGGCGCGGACGGCGTGCTGCGGGTGGTGCGCGCGGCCGATCTGGGCGTGGAGTCGGCGGGCGAGTGGTTCATGGACTATCGCAACGCCGACGGATCGATTGCCGAGATGTGCGGCAACGGCGTGCGGGTTTTCGTCCGCTACCTGGTCGACGCGGGCCTGGCCGAGGGGCCGGAGTTCGTCATCGGCACCCGGGCGGGCGACCGCCCGGTGGTGGTGCGCCCCGACGGCGCCGTGACCGTCCAAATGGGACCGGCCACGATCACCGGCTCGTCGGTGACCATGGTCGGCGAGCAGTCGTTCTCCGGGGTCGCGGTGGACGTGGGCAATCCGCACCTGGTGTCGTTCACCGAGGACGACGTGGCCGGGCTCGACCTGCGCGATCAGCCGGCGTACGACCGCGATTTCTTCCCCGATGGGGTGAACCTGGAGTTCGTCAACGCGCTCGGTGAGGGACATCTGCGCATGCGGGTCTACGAGCGCGGCGTCGGCGAGACGCGGGCCTGCGGCACCGGCACGGTGGCCGTGGTGGCCGCCGCGCAGCACCTGGCCGGGCTCGAAACCGCCGAGTCCGTGGTCGACATTCCCGGTGGTCGCGTGGTCGTCACGGTGGCGCACGGCGAATCCACCCTCACCGGGCCCGCCGAGATCGTCGCCAGGGGTGAGCTGGACGAGGCCTGGTGGTCGGCCAACGCCTGAGGTCAGGCGCTGACCGCCACCGGGATGTCGCGCATCCGCCGCAGCGGTGAGGCGAGCACCCAGACCACGGCCAGCGCCTCCAGCGCACCGGCCACCCACAGCGTGTTCCGGATCCCGGCGAACTCGCCCAGTACCCCGCCGAGCATCGAGCCCAGCGGCAGCACGCCCCAGACCACGAACCGCACGCTCGCGTTCATCCGCCCGAGCAGCCGGTCCGGGCAGATCGCCTGCCGGTAGCTGACCTGGGCTACTTGTCAAGGGTGACATGTACGGTTCACACTATCGGACGTGACTTCGACGATCGTTCGTGTAGTGATCTACTGCCGCATCTCCAAGGACCGGATCGGCGCCCACCTGGGGGTGGACCGCCAGGAGTTCGAGTGCCGGGAGATGGCGCGCAAGCGCGGGTGGACGGTGGTAGCCGTGTTCGCGGACAACGACCTGTCGGCGTACAGCGGCAAGCCTCGCCCGGGATACCGCCGACTTCTTGCACTCATCGAAGCCGGTGAGGCGGACGCTGTTCTGTGCTGGCACACCGACCGTCTGCACCGACACGGTGACCCTATGGAGTTGGAGAACTACATCGATCTCTGCCAGCCGCGGAACATCCCGACGTACGCCAAGCAGGCGGGCACGCTCGACCTCACGACCGCGTGGGGGAGGAAGGATGCCCGGAACCGGGCCGTGGACGCCCGCTACGAGTCGGAGCACGCGAGCGAGCGACTCGTGGAGAAGATGACCGAGCTCGCGCGGGATGGCCTGTTCCTGGGCGGCCCCCGTCCGTTCGGCTTTGATTCGGACGGGCTGACGCCCCGCCCCGCTGAGATCGCGGCCATCGCGCGCGCGATACAGGACGTGCTTGCGGGAGCCTCGATCGGTTCCGTCGCCCGAGCGTGGAACGAACTTGGGCTCAAACCGCCCCAGGGAGCAAAGGAATGGATTCCGGCGTCCGTGCGGTCGGTGCTCATGCGGCCTCGCAATGCGGGGCTGTCGGTGCACCGACGCCAAGTCGTGGGGAATGCCACCTGGGCTCCGATCGTGTCGGAAGCCCAATGGCGTGCGCTCAAGAGCATGTTGGACGACCCGGAGCGCCGCCCAAAAGGAAACCTGTCTCTGAAGTGGCAGGGATCGAACGGCTACTACTGCGGGAAATGCGACGGTAAGGCCACGATGCGCAGTAATTCTGTTTGGAGTCCGAAGAGGAAGATTCTTCAACCGGCGTACCGCTGTCGCGCGGTCAACCATAATACGATCATCGCTGAGCCTGTCGACGATCTGGTCAATGCTGTGATCGCCGACCTGCTGCGCAGAGAGAACGTGTCTCTGCTCCCATCTGCTGATCCGGATGAGCTGCGTTCTGCGCAAGCTGAGTTAACTGCGCTCGGCAACCGCAAGAAACAGTTGGCCGCCCTCTACGGGGCGAACGAAATCGACGAGCAGGAGTGGTCGGAAGCACGTGCCTCCCTCACTGGTGCACTCGAACGTGCACAAGCGAAGGTGGCTGAGCTGTCCGCTGGGTCGACGCTCGCTGGCATCGCGGACGCGCCCGATCCGGGCCGCGCCTTCCTGGCGTCGACGGTGGAGCGTCGGCGAGCCGTGATCACCGCGGTTGCGGTGGTGTCGATCATGCCGAACAACCCGAAGGGCTACACCAGGGAGGCGGGGAAGATTGACCCGAACCGCGTCGACATCACGCCTATCGGCTAGCGGCGCTAGTGGCCGTCGCGTAGGAACCGCTCGGCGGCGTGCACCGTCGACCGCACGCTGACCGCTTCTTCGCGGTCGCGGGCGATCGCGTAGTCGGTGCACGCCAGGATGAACTGTTCAAGGTGTCTGACGATGGCGGCGATACCGACGGTGCCCCAGCCAGTCAGCATGACGATGAGCGCCAGCGGGAGCATGACGGGGTGCCAGCCAGCCAGTGGCACGGCCAGCATTGCGACACCTCCGATCATGGTGATCGCTGTCGCGATCAGCGCGGCGACCCACAGGTGGGTCGGCTTGACCTTGGTGGTGACTGGCTTCGGCCCCTCGGTGCGCATGCGAACTACATCCCCTCGTTGTGGTGGTATCGGGCTTAGCCCGTTCGGGGTGTTACACCCCCCCGATTGTCGTCACCGAGCTGAGATGAGTTAGTTCGCAGAAGCAAGGAATACCCAGGTGGCCTAATCCAATATTGCGATCAGGTTACGACCGAGTTTGTCCGGTTTGTGCCTGCCTTTGGCGGCTACGGGCGGCGGCCGTCTGGCGGGCACGCTCGGCGACCGCCTGGTCCTGGCCATCACGTTCGCGCGCCTTGCGCCGGATAGTGAGCACGCGTAGCAGCCAGTCCTCGGCCTCTGCTGGGTCGACCTGGTAGGCGGCCGAGGCCTCCGCGAGCAGGTCGGCCAGCGTCGGCTGTAGCAGCACCTTGACCGCGGCGCGCCCCCGCGCGTCGTCGTCTGGTTCGGCCTGTGCCCGCTGGGGCGGCGCTGGCATGTCCTCCAGGTCTTCCTCTCCGTCGAGAAAGCGCCGGCTCTTGCCGGGGTTCCAGCCCAGGGCGTTCTCGACGTCGGCGAGCGTGTTCGGGCCGGCGCCATGGCCGCGTTCGAGGTCGCCCAGGGTGCGGTCGCTGATGTCGAGGTGTGCGGCCCACTCCTGGAGCGTGTTGAACCCAGCCTTCTTCCGCGCGTTGCGGACGGCACTGCCGAGTAGCGCTTTGCGGTCCACCATGCGCTCAGGGTGCCGCATCTTCCGCGAGGAAGAAAGCGGAAGGCAACTTGAGGCAACCCTGGGCCTTCGTGAAACCTCGTGTTCTGTCATCTTTCTTCCCTTTCCTTCCTCGTGTCGTCGACGCCCAACCATCCACGTCTGGAGCGGTTGCCGCAACCCTCCTTCCTAAAAGTTCCGCCAAGTGGGTTGACTTACTTCCGAAACCTTCCTAATCTCTCCTGTATGCCCACCCCCAACCGCCAGCTCATCCGAGCCACACGACAGAAGCGTGGCTGGAAGCTCGCCGAACTCGCCGGGCGGGCCAACGTGAAGCCGCAGCACCTGGCCAACATCGAGAGCGGGCATGCCACCGCGTCGATCGAGGTGTTGCAGCGCTTGGCCCTCGAACTCGGCTTACCCGCCAAGCATCTGCGGCTGCCCGACGCTCCTGCCAGGGCGAAGACATGAGAAAGGTCGTCGCCACAGGGCCGCGCGACACGCGCCCGCCGACCCGGAACCCTCCGACCGTGCCGGACGTGCCAAACCCGCCGCGCCAGCCCCCGGCGGACCCGCCAGGCAGGCCAAGGCGGATCGCCGATCTTGACCCGGCGATGCGGGAGCACGCCGAACAGTTGCTAGCCCGCTTCGCCCCGCTGACCGACGAGCAGGCCGAGCGGGTGCGCTTCCTGCTCGCCCCTGCCGCTGAACAGATCCGCGAGCACGCGCCCGGCGCGCTGGCGATCGCCTGACCCAACGAAAAACGCGCGGCCGGTGCTGGAACACCGGACCGCGCCAGCCACGAGAGATAGAGATGGGAGAACTCTCATGACCAGGTCCAACCGTAGTAGACCGGCCGCCAAGCAGGCCCAGCCCCCGGCCCAGCCGGTGGACCGGTACCGGCACCTGCGGCAGACCGACTTCGTCCGGCGGGCGCCGCTGATGCTGTGGCTCGAACTGCTCGGCGCGGTGCTCACCCGGCCGCTGCGCACGCTCGCCGCCGACGCGGCGGTGGTGTTCGCGCCGATGACCGTCCGGATCACCGACGCGCCGGACCCGCGCCGGGGCGGTGACCAGCGGAGCGTGGCCGGGCCGCCGCCGGGCTGGGCGGTGCACCCGGTGTTCGTGGTGCTCGGCGTGGCCGCCGTGGGCCTGGCCGTCGGCGCGCTGGCAGCCGCGGTGGTGGCCCGATGAGCACGCTCACGAACTACACCGTCGGCAAGGGCCGCCTGGTGCACGGCTTCAACCAGGAGACCGGCGGCCTGCGGTGCGGGTCGGACTCCCGCTTCTGGCACAAGCGCACGAAGCAGCCGACCACCGCGCCGATCACCTGCCACACCTGCCTGCGCATCGGCGGTGGCCGGTGAACGCGCGCAACGTCCGGGCCCTGGGCCGTAACGCCGTCGTGCACGCCGGGAACCCGGCCAGCCCGGTTCCCTTCCCGCTCTGCCGTAGCGGCTCGCAGAACCAGCGCGGCACCCACTACTACGTGACAACCCAGGCTGTCACCTGCACCGACTGCGGCCCGGACATCGGGGCCGACCAGCGCGGCCTGTTCGAGGACGCGCCCCCGCTGCCCGTGCACCTGGTCGGAGAGCCGACCCCGCTCTACGACACCACCGCCGCCGCTGTCGAGAAGGACGTGAACCCCGATGACTGACCTGACTGCCCCGGCCGCCGTGCCGGTCCCCGGCGACCTGGCCGCGCTGGTCGGGCGCGTGGTGCCGCAGGCCTCGGCCGGGCGGCACCGGCGCCACGACTGCGGCGAGCCGACCGAGATCCTGCCCGCGCTCGGTGAGCTGACGGTGGTCGACGAGCTGCGCGCGATGCGCGGCGTGGTCGTGACCGTCGATCCGCACTTCGCCGGGCAGCAGTGCGAGTGGTGCCAGCAGTTCGGCGCGGTCACCTCGGTCCGGATCTACGGCGAGCCCGCCCCGGACACCCCGTACAGCAACCCGCTGGACGTGGCGGAGACCTGCGGGTGCCGGGCGTGCGCCTTGGGCGCGGTGAACCAGGCCCTCACCGAGCAGGACCGCAACTCCAACCGCGACATCCGGGTGGAGGTGGCGGGCTGATGGCCACCGAGGACAAGCCGCTGCACGTCCAGCAGGCCGAGGCGCTGCGGCGGTTGGCCGACCTGATCGAGGCCACGCCGGAGATCGAAGCGTGCTACTTGCGCGCTCCGTTCACCCCGAACATCTGGCACCTCCGGTCGGCGGCCGAGCTTGGCGAGCTGGCCAGGGCGGCCCTGCGTCTCGGCGCCCGGGTCGAGAAGGAAGCCGCGAGCGATGTGTACGACCTCCAGATCCATTTCGGAGCGTCTGGCTTTTCGGCGCTGGCCCCGCGCGGTGACGTGTGCGAGCGCGTCGTGACCGGGACCGAGGTGATCACCAAGAAGGTGCCGGACCCGATCCTGGTTGCCCAGGTGCCCGAGGTCGAGGTGCTCGAAGAGGTCGAGATCGTGGAGTGGCGGTGCACGCCGCTGCTCGCGCAGGCCACCACCCCGGCGGCGCTGCCGTCCTCTTCGGACAGTGCGGCGGCGACCGAGTGAGCACGGCGTCCACCTGGCCCAAGGCGGCCTTGCCCCCGGGTATCGCGATCGAGTGGGTTCCGGACGACAGCACCAAGCAGATGCTCGGCCGGAAGCTGAACCGCGCGGACGCGACGTTCCCCTGCCCGCGCTGCGGCGTGCAGTCGTGGATGGACGTCTACCTCCTGGCCGTGCGGTGGTCGTGCGGGCACACCCGCCCCCTGCCCCCGATCGGCTACCTCCGGCGGTCCACGGCATGAGCATCGGTCACCGGATCACCAAGCTGCGCGCCGCCGCGAACCTCAGCCAGGTGCAGCTGGCGGAGGCGATGCAGGCGCGCGGGCACACCCGCTACCACCAGTCGACCGTCCACAAGATCGAGAGCGGTGGCCGGTTCGTGCGGGCGGACGAGCTGGCCGCCCTGGCGCAGTGCCTGCGCTGCTCCGTGCTGGACATCCTCGGCATCCGGCGCGAGGACGACGCCGCTTGGCGTCGGCGCACCTGATGACCCGCCTCGGCCGGGACACCCCTCCTCCCGGCCGAGGCTTCCCACCCCACTACCTGCCATCGAGGAGCAACCCCGTGACCAGCGTCCACTTCACCAGCGACCACCCGCCCGCCCAGGACATCATCGACGCCCTGCGGGCCGCGATCGCCTACCCCGGTTCCTTCGGCGAGCGACAGCACGCCGACGACGGCCACCCCGAGACCCGCGAGAGCTGGCAGGCCCGCGCCGCGTACGCGGTGGTCGGCCCGCTGCTCGATCAGCTCGCCGGCATCGGGGCCGAGGCCTCGCCGGGCGAGATGCACCAGCTGCTGGCCGCCTACGGCGAGAGCCCGGCGCCGCACGTCACCCGCAGGTCGGCCGCGGCTCCGGAGCTGTTCGCGATCGGGAGCGAGCTGCTCGACGCCTGCCACGCCGCGGAAACGCTGGAGCCCCACTACGTGCAGGGCGTCTTCGCCCGCCACCTGCCCGCCGTCGACGAGCACTGACCGAGAAGGACCGCGCAACCGATGAACATCGCTTTCCAGGTCGGGCTGGCGAAGATCCTCCGGGACTTCTTCAACGCCTGCTACGACCAGATCCGCGTCGACGCCGACAAGCAGCTGGGCCGGGGCGACCGCCTCGTCGCTCGTTCCCCGCGCAACAACATGAAGCTGGCCACGGTGTCCAAGCAGGACCCCGCTCCGACCGTCGAAGTCGTCGACGAGCCCGCGTTCCAGGCGTGGGTGGCCGAGGCCTACCCGGAGGCGCTGAAGACCACGCACGAGATCGGCGGCAGCGTCCGCGAGGTGGTGGACGTGCTGTTCACCCACGCTCCGCACCTGCTGCGCGAGACGACTTCGGTGGACAAGGAGTTCCTGCGCGAACTCAGGACCCGCTCGGCGGCGGTCGGCGCGCCGGTCGGCCCTGGCGCGGAGACCGACATCCCTGGTGTGGCGGTGATCGAGAAGGCGTCGCACGTGTCCGCGCTGGCCGCCCCCGGCGCGCTGGCCGAGGTGATCGAGCTGTTCCGCACCGGCGAGCTGTCGCTCGAAACGCTCGCGCCGCGCGAGCTGCCGGGCGGTGCGGCATGAACAAGGAGATCCTGACCGCGCTGCGGGAACCGTTCACCGGCAAGGAGATCGGGAAGCTCCCGAAGGTCACCTGCCGGGCGTGCTCGGACCCGAAGAAGGACTGCGACGCCCACGAGCGCAAGAAGTGCAGCACCTGCAAGGCATTCGTGTCCACCGCGCACATCCACCTCGACTACGTCGGCCACGCCCACATCACCGAACGCCTGCTCAACGTCGACCCGTTGTGGTCCTGGGAGCCGGTCGCGTTTAGCCCGCACGGCCTGCCCGCGCTCGACGACAAGGGCGGCCTGTGGATCCGGCTGACCGTCGGCGGGATGACCCGCTACGGGTACGGGCACGAGGGCGGCGGCGGCCACCACGGCGGCGACAGCATGAAGGCCACCATCGGCGACGCGATCAAGAACGCGGCGATGCGGTTCGGGGCGGCGCTGGACCTGTGGAAGAAGGAGCCCGCCGCGCCGGTCGAGGCCACTCCAGTCAGCCGGGCCGAGAAGCCGAAGCTGCGCGAGGAGGACCAGCGCACCGTGCTGCGCGCCGAGATCGCGGGACTCGGCAAGACCTGTGGCTGGGACACCGCGGCGGTGGCCGAGGACTTCACCACCTGGTCGCAGGGCGGGAACATCCTGCGCGCCGGGGTGGCCGTGCTGGCCGAGTACAAGAAGCACCTGCAAGAGAGCCAGCCGTGACCGCGCAGCAGGTGTCCGAGGACGTGCGCGCCACGATCTGGACCCGGTCCGCGGGCATCTGCGAGAAGTGCGGGCGCGCTGCCGCCACGGAGGTCCACCACCGGTGCGGCCGCAAGATGGGCGGCACCGTCCGGCGGTGGATCAACCTGCCCGCCAACCTGCTGCACCTCTGCTCGCCGTGCCACGAGTTCGTCACCAACACCCGCGGGCAGCGTGCGTTCATCGAAACCATGGGCTGGCTCGTCCGCGAGGGCATCCGCTTGCCCTCCGAGATCCCAGTCCTTCTGGCTCGCGGGCTGGTGCTGCTGCGCGACGACGGTGACGTCGAGTTCGTTCCGCCCGGCACCGCCCGCGCCAAGTCCATTGAGGAGGCTCTGTCGTGAGCACCAAACCCACTCCGATGGCCCCGTGCATCGTGGTCGCCGGGCTGCTGCTAGTCGCCCTGTTCTGCGCGCTGTCGCTGCTCGTGCCCGCGCTGGTCGACCTGGCGGCCTACCTGTTCGGGAGTGCGTGATGCCCCGCCGCGCGCATCCAACCCACGCCTGCCCGTGCGGGTGCGGCGCGCGGATCGCGTTCACCCGGTACTGCTGCGCGGCCGGGTGGCGTCGCCTGCCCGTCCCGCTGCGGGCCGCGATTACCAGCAGCTACCGCCGCGACGACGCCGCGCACGCCGAGGCGATGCTGGAGGCGAAGGCATGGTTCGACGCCCAGCGCCCGGCGCCCCGGGTGTTCGCGCCGGACGGGCCGGAGCCCGAGCCGTCGGTGACCGCGCTGCACGCCCCGACCCGCACCGGTGACGGCTACCTCAAGCGGTGCGACGGCGGCGGCTGGTACTGGGCGGGCACCGTCGAGGACGTCGTGCCTCGCATCGGCAACAGCTGGCCGCCGACCCCGTTGTGCGTGGACGGGCCGCTGACCGAGATGCGTGCCCGATGACCGCCACCGTCACCCGCGTGCCGGAGATCGAGGACGTGCTGCGCCGCGCGGATGCGCGCCTGGCCGACCGTTGCGGCGACGAGCCGCTCCCGCCCGACCACATCGCCACCTTCGCCCGCGCGGTCGAGCCACTGCTGGCCGGGCGCCCGCCGGCATCGGCGGCCGACCTGGCCGAGCTGGAACAGCTGCGGCAGCGCCTGGCCGACGCCGACCGCCAGCTGGAGGACGCCACCGCCGAGATCCAGCGGTTGACCGCCGAGTTGCCCGCGCTCGAAGAGCTCGAAGCCCGCGCCGACAAGTTCAGCCAGCAGCGCGACGCCGAGGCCGCCGAAGCGGCGCGGCTGGCCGGTCTCCTCGAGGAGGCGACCCGCCGCGAGGCCGCGCTGGTTGCCGAGCACACGGCCGCGCTGGCCGATGTCGAGGCTCGTGCCGAGGTGTACCGCCAGGAGCGCACCCGGCACGAGGCCGCGAGGAGCGAGGAGCAGGCGGCGACGATCACGCGGCTGACGACCGAGGTGGAGATGCTGCGCGGCCAGCTGCACGCCGCGAACACCGGCGCGGCCGAGCTGGCTGACCTCCTCGACGCCGAGCGCCTGGTGGCCGAGCGCCAGCACATGCACAGCTACCCGTGGCCCGACCCCGCGCAGGCTCCCGGGCCGTGCTCGTGCGGCAAGCCGCACCCGTGGGCCGAACTCGCCGCGGCCGAGCTGGTCGGCCCGGAGGAACCGCCGGAGACCGGGCCGTGGGACACCGCGCTGCGCGACCGGATCCGCGCCGAGCTGGAGGGGTGGCCCGCATGAACATCAGCGAGGCGAACGCGACCAACCGGCTGCTGCGCTACCTGCTCGCCGAGGCGCCGAGCGAGGACGAGCACGCCCACGCGCAGGAGGACGCCACGTTCCTGGCCTCCCGCGCCAAGGCGGCGCTCGGCGCCGGTCCGGGCCGCGACCAGGTGCGCGAGCGGTGGCCGCAGCGCCCGCACCGGCGCGGGCAGTGAGCACCCGCGAGGCGTGGCGGCGTCGGCGGCACATCTGGCACGAGGCGCTGCGCAGCCTCGCCCGCACCGCGACCGCCACGCGCCGCCAGGGCACCACACCCGACTTCACCGAGATGACCGATGCCCGCGCCGCCGCCGAGGCGGCCCTGACCAGGAAGCGATTCCGATGACGACCGAACTCCAGCTGTTCGCCGCGCTGCTCGCCTGGCGCCGCGACATCGACAGCGTGCCCCTGCCCGAGATCACCCTGCCCGCTCCGGGCGCAACACCGCACAGTGAAAGGAAAACCGCGTGACCATCGAGTCCACACAGGACACGCAGGCGGAGGAAGACACCCCGTTTGCCCTGTTCCTCTACGAGCTGAACAAGGGCCGACCGAACCGCGAGCTCGGCGCGAAGCTCAAGGAGCTGGTCGCCGAGGTGCTCAAGACCCGCAAGGCCGGGACGCTCCAGCTCACGCTCACGGTCAAGCCACAGGCCAACGTGGACGGCGCGGTGATCATTGCCGACGAGATCAAGCGCAAGCTCCCCGCGTTCGACCGCAAGGCCTCGATCTACTTCGCCGACGAGACCGGCGCGCTCCACCGCGACAACCCCACTCAGCCCACCCTGTTCGAGCAGATCGTGACGGGCAGCAAGGAGATCACGAAGTGACCAGCACCGAACTCGTCGACGAGGGCAGCCACGCCCTCGTCGAGAGCCTCGCCCGCCGTGTCGAGGCCGCCACCCCGCCGGAGCCGTACCCCCTCGACACCACCTCGAACGTCGTGGTTCGGGTGCTGCGCAGCGACGAGCAGTTGCACGCCACCAACTTCGAAGGGTGGCTGCCGGACCCGGTCCGGCCGCGCGGCAATGCCACGCTCCACGACCCGTCGTCCTTCGTCGACTACGTGCGCCGCCTCGGCGACGGCTACACCACCGTGTGGGGCACGGAGAAGGACGCCCGGTTCACCGCGGTGCTCAACGACCACGCCGACAACGAGAACGCCGGGTGGCGCGACCACACCGCGGTGCTCCAGCTCCAGGACGACCCGGACTGGCTGGCCTTCGCCCGCCACGACGGCAAGTACCTGACACAGGTGCAGTTCGCCGAGTTCCTCCAGGACTACGCCACCGTGTTCATCCAGCCCGACGGCGCCTCGCTGCTGGAGGTCGCGCTGGAGTTCAAGGCGCACAAGAAGGCCGAGTACTCCTCGGCGATCAACCTCGACACCGGCGACGTGCAGCTGTCCTACAGCGAGGAGACCAAGGCGAAGACCCCGAAGGCCGGGCAGATCGACGTCCCGCGCGAGTTCGTGGTGGCCATCGCGCCGTTCCTCGGCATGCCACCCGTCCAGGTCGCTGCCCGGCTGCGCTGGAGCCTCGACGACGGCCAGCTGTCGATCGGGTTCAAGTTGCACCGGCCCGATCTGGTCAAGCGGGATGCGTTCGCCGAGCTGTGCACCGTGATCCGCGACGGGCTGAAGGACACCCCGCGCGGCGGCGACATGCCCGTGCACCTCGGCACCCCGCCGCAACCGGTCCGCCCGCACAACTGACCGGCTCCACCTGACCACCGGGGCGCCCCGTTCGCCCGCGCGCTGCGGGGCGCCCCGGATTCCACCCGCACACCCACTACACAACCGGCCGTGCATCGGGAGAACCCCGGAGCGCGGCGCGCCCGAGCACGAGGGGAGCACCCTGCCGCATGGCGGACACTCGCACCTACATCCGCGTCCACGACGGGATCGAGGACCACCCGAAGATCGATCCCCTGAGTGACAAGGCTTTCCGCCTGCTCGTCACCACGTGGGCCTGGTGCTCGCGGCACACGACCGACGGGCGTGTGCCGCTGAAGGTCTGGTTGAAACGCGGCACCTCCAAGGCGCGCGCCGAACTCGTCGACGCGCGCCTGGCCGAGGTCTACGCCGACCACATCGTCATGCACGACTACCTCGAACACCAGCGTTCGGCCGCGCTGATCGCCGAGAAGATCGACGCCAAGCGCCGCGCCGGTCAGCTGGGTAACCACAACCGGTGGCACCGCGACACCGGCACCCACGACGAGACCTGTGAGTTCTGTGTGGACAGTCCACCGCCCTCGCGCAACCGATCGCAGGTGCGATCGGACAGCGATCGCGGAGGCGACTCGCACCCGCGATCGCAAACCGGTCGCGAAACGTCGCCAGAGACAGAGACAGAGACAGAGACAGAGAAAAAGAAGGGGGTCACCTTGGGGGGGAAGCTCCCTGAAGCCAACGCGCGCGCAACCACCCCGCCCCCAACCCGCTGCGCCCGGCACGCCAACCACGACGACCCGCCGCCCTGCCGGGCCTGCGCCGAAGCCCGCCAAGCCGCCGAGCAGTGGCAGCGCGACCACGCCCGCACCACCGCGCTGGCCATCCGCGCCTGCACCTGGTGCGACGGCGACGGCTGGCGCTGGCACCCCGACGGCAAGCGGCACGGCGTCATCGGCGAACGCTGCGACCACACCCCGGCCCGGCGGCTCCAGCCCGCCGGTGAGCCCCCGTGACCCGCCGAGCCGTCCACGGTCCGCACGGCCTGTGGCGCTGGACGCGCACCGGCGTCGAGCGCGGCCGGATCGAGACCAACCCGCTGCTGCGCAAGTGCCCGCACTGCGGCGCCGCGATCGGCCAGAGCTGCACCAAGCCCAGCCGCGGCAAACGCGTCGACTGCCCGCCGCACCCCCTCCGACTCGAACAGGACCCGAGCCCATGCCCGCCACCTGCGCCCGCCGCGGCTGCACCGAGATCGTCTTCACCTGGCTCAACCGCCACCACTGCTCCGACGAGTGCCGCCGCGCCGACCTCGGCGGCGAGCGCCTGGAGCCCGCGCCGGTGACCCCGAGCACCGTGCGCCCGCTGACCGTCGAGCACCAGCTGGTGCTCGCACAGCCCGCCGTCGACGCCAGCGCCGAGCACACCACCGACCCGACCGAACGCGGCTGGCTCGCCAAGCTGCTGCGCCGCCTCTTCGGCTGACCGTCCCGAAAGGACTCCCCTGTGACCGACGAACTGCCCGGCCAGCCCGACGGCATCGACGAGGACGAGATACCCGGCGAGCTGCCAGACCCGGCTCGCGCTGCTGAGCGAGTGGTCTCCGTGGTCGAGTGGTGGGGCGACGGACGCATCCCGGTCGAACGGATCTCCGGACTGTTCGCCGTGCCCACCACCGAGCAGCCGCTGTATGCCCGGGACCTGGTGGCGTTGGCGCGGGTGCCCGAGGAGCTGGCCTGCGCGCGCGCCGCCTTCCAGGATCACGTCGCCAGCCTGCGGCGCGAGCTGGAGGAGGCGACCGCCGACCGCGAAGCCCTGCGCGGCCATCTGGCCGGCGTGATCGGGGAGCTGGCGAACCGCGTCCACGACCGGTGCCGCCACGACAAGCGCCCGCTGTGGTGCGCGATCTGCCAGGGCGTCGAGCCTGACCCGGACGTTCCCGGTCCTGTGGTCTCCGAGGGGGCGTGACCGATGAGCCACACCGACGCGATCAAGCAGGCTGTGGAGCAGGCCGGGTACACCGTCGTCGAGGTCACGGGGCCGGGCGTCGAGGTCCTGGCCCTGCACCTCGCCGGCCGACTCGGCTACGTCAAGCCCTCGGACGAATGGGTCGACGGCCTGGAGCCGCTGCCCGACGAGCACCAGGTGGCCGCGCACATCCTGCGTGACGCCGGGCTGCTGCCGGAGTTCGAGCTGTGACCGCCCGCTGCAACGCCGAGCTGTGCCCGTACTGGGACGGCGATGGCTGCCCCTGCGCTCGATTCGACATCGACCCGCCCGAACCCGGTACCGACCCGACCACCCTGCCCGCAGGCACCTACCACCTGACCGTCCCGACAGAGCACGACGTCGACGCCGAGGCCGCCCGCCACGAGGACACCTGCCCGAAGCGCCGCATCCGCCCGCACTGCCAGTGCTACACCCCACCGGAAGGCAGGGAGCCGTGACCACCCGCGGCCGCCGCACGGGGCCGGTCCCGCGAGGGATCTGCCCCGTGTGCGGCGAACTCCGTCACCTCCGTCTCGGCGGGGTGATAGGTCAGCACAGGACGATCTACCGCAGCCACTACCGCGGCGCGTCATGCGCTGGCGTCGACCAGGCCGCCGCGGTCTACGGGCCTGAACTCGCGTCGCAAGACGAGAAGTCCCCACAACCAAGGAGTCCCGAAGTGCCCGACCCGACCATGCCGCCCCTGCCCGACACCCGGCCGCCCTCCAGCGTCCGCCGCTCGGTCCGCATCCACCGGGAGAACGACCGCACCGCGCTGTTCGTCGACGACCTCAACATCGCCAACACCGTGGTGGACGCGGACGTCAGCCTCCACCCGACCGGGCCCCCCGAGGTCACACTCCGGATGATCCCCGGCGTCATCTACCTCGACAGCGACCTGGCCGACATCGGCGTCGACGACGCCACCCACGCCGCGCTGCTCAAGCTCGGCTGGACCCCGCCCGCCCGTCTGGCGAGATCGTGACCCGCCTGCGCTGGGCCTGGTGGACCGTCCGGTCCTGGTGGATCACCACCCCGCCGTACCTGGTCTACATCACGCTCCGCCTGGGGCACGATGAGCGACGACCCGGCTGCCGACGGAGGATGAGCTGATGACGGACGAACTCTGGGTGATCGTGCGCACCGGCGGCACCGCGCCCGAACTGGTCGGCGCCTGGTCCGATCCCGGCGAAGCGGCCAAGCTCGCCGAGGCACTGGGACCCGGGCACGCGCTCGCGCCGGTCACGGAGGTCAAGCCTGGCACCGCGTTCGTGGCGCACGTGTGGCGGTGCCGGGCGACGGTCACCCCGGGAGCAGGGTTCGACCTCGACGAGCCGCAGAAGCTCGCGGGCGCGTCCCGGATCGTGATCGACACCGCCGACATGCCGGCCGAACGCGTGCACGTCGACGAGGAAGCTGCGGAGCTGAACCGCGCGGTGCACGGCGAGAACCGGCAGCACCTGGAGGCCTTCGCCGCGACCGCGGAGCGCGCGGCCGAGCTGGCGGCCGAGAAGGCCCGCGAGCTGGGTGGTTCGCCCGCGTGACCATAGTGTGATGTGCACAGCACAGAAACCCCCTTGCAAAGTGTGATGCGGCATCACATAATTAAGGGGTCCCGCAGGGACAAGCCCCGGAGCCCGGGTGCTGCTTCACCCGGTTCCACACGGGGCTAACTCCATAGAGGAAGGAAACTCCGATGACGGAGGACTACCCGGACGGCCGTTTCTACGGCGTGCGCTACCACGAGAGCGCAGGGGAGGGCCTGTACCGGATCGCCGGTCGCATCCTGGAAGACCTCAAGCTCGACCAGGAGGAAGGTCTGCTCCCGTCCACGGTGATCCTGGTGGTGGCGGTGAACGGCAACACGATCACCGTCCAGGCCCACATCCAGGACCAGCGCGAGTTCGAGCACTACGTCGCGCAGGGCATCCGTGCCCGCGTGACCAAGGTGGCGGACCGCTACAACTGGCGGGGCATCACCAACGCCGCTGACACCCGGTTCAAGTTCGGATGCCAGGTCCGTTTCGTTCGCGGACGGCTTGACGCCCGGACGCTGGGCTCGATCATCGGATAACTGAAACCGGGGGCGGTGCCAGCCAGGCGCCGCCCCCGGCCTCTACCCACGAAAAGACCCCGGCGGCGCTGCTTCGCCAGCCGGGGTCGGAAGGAAACTCCACCGGAGAGGATACGACCCCATGCCGCGCAAGCCAACCCCGCCGCCGCCCGAACTCGACGCCGTCCGCGAAGTGGCCGGCCGCCTCGCCGACGCCGAGGCCGAGGTGGAGCGGCTGCGCGCCGAGCGCGACCAGGCGCTACTCGTCGCGAAGGAAGCGGGCGCCACCGGCGAGCAGCTCGGCGCCGCGGCCAACATCGACCGCCGCAACGTGTACCCGGCCCTCGAAGCCGCCCGCCGTGCGAAGAACGCGCCGACCCCGAAGGACCAGCCGTGACCGACATCGACGACTACGACGACGAACCAACCGGCAGGTGCCAGGAAGAGCCCTACTGCCACGCCTGCAACGACGGCGGCTGCCGCGAATGCCACCCCACCCGGTTCCAGGCCTGGCGCGCGAAATGGCAGGACCGGTACGGCCGGGCACTGCTCGGCATCCGCCGCGATCAGCCGCCGGTGACCTTCGACCCGTGGGCCATCCCGACCGAACCCGCCAGCCCGCCGCGGCTCCACGACGAGCCCCCGTTCTGACCACCCCAAGGAGACAACGAGCGCGTGAACGACTTGATCGAGTTCCTGCGAGCCCGCGTCGCCGACGACGCGGAAGCGGCTCGCAAGCCCCTGGGCGTCAACGCCCTGGCCCGCGCGAAGGGCGGCGCCCCGCTACCGCGCTGGCGGTGGCAGGGCGGCACGCGGACGATCTCGTCCGAGAACGGCACTTCCTCGCGCCAGCTGATTCCCCGCGCCGAGACCTGGCTGGCCGAGGGTGAGCACATCATCCGGTGGGACCCGAAACGGGCACTCGACGAGCTGGAGGCGAAGCAGCGGATCATTGAGCTGCACGCGTCGCGCATCTCGATCTGGTGGCCGGATCAGGAGGCGTGCGAGGTCGAGGTCTGCAAGGTGTGCAGCGAGTCGGAGTACTCGCCGGACGGCGACGTCGAGGCGCCTTGCCCGACCGTCCGCCTGCTCGCCCTGCCGTATGCCGGCCACCCGGACTACCGCGAGGAGTGGCGCCCGTGATCGAGATCCTGATCGAGGACGACCACGCCGCCCAGTGGGCGCGGGGCGTCGCGGCGGGCTGGGAGTCCGTCTACCAGAACGCCACCAGCAGCCCCGGCAGCGAGACCTCACCCGCCTACTGGCGCGGCTTCGCCGCGGGCAGACGGGTCACCCGGCGAGTCCACAACGAACGCTCGGTGGCCGGGAAGGAGTGGTACGAGCTGACCCGCGCCGAACGTTGGGACATCATCCTGGAGCACGGCCAGAACCCGGCCCTGCCGCCGCGCGGCGTCTCGCGCGGCGAACCGCCCCCAGGCCTGCGCAACTGGGTGTGCGCGGCCGACGGCCACGCCGACCCGGACAACTCCGGCCTGTGCATCCACTGTGGAACCGTCCTCGACGACGACGAGGACGGGGAAGAGTGGTGGTCGTGACGGAACCGACCCTCGGCGAGTGGTGGGCCGACCTGCGAGCACGCCGTGCCGAACTGGAGGCTGCGGTGGAGGCGCAGTGGCGAGCGCGCCCCATCATCAAGGGAGACCAGCCGCACCGGCCCCGCTACATCTACTGCTCCGAGCCGGAACTGTGCTGCCTGCACTACCACCCGGTGGTCATCGAGTGCGCCGTCTGCGGCCAGAGCTGGCCATGCGCCGCGAAATGCAGCCACCACACCGAGGCACAGGTAACCAGGCTGCGCCGGTGGGTCGAGGGACGACGCGGACGCCCGGCGCGAACCGACCGATGAGCGAGGCCTGGGCCGGAGGCTCCACGCGGGCGTGGCGCCGGACCCGCCTGTTCGTCCTCAACCGGGACCGCTGGATCTGCGGGCTGTGCGGCTTCGCCATCGACCCGCTGCTGGAGCACCCGCACCCGATGTCCGCGTCGGTGCACCACATCCGCGGCAAGAAGTACGGCGACGATCCGGCGTGGCTCCAGGCGGCGCACCGGAAGTGCAATATGGACGTTGGTGACCCCAACAATCAGCCTGACCCCGAACCCCGACCCATGACGGAGTGGTGACGATGGCCGACCAGCCGCCGTACGAACTGCACTACGAGCTGAACGGCCAGCCCGAGCGCGTCATCTCGAACTCGTTCGAAGCACTGATCCTGGGAGCTGGTGACTTCAGCCGCGAGCACAAGGACTACCGGACGATCAACATCACCGACTCGGACGGGAACGAAGTGTGGCGCCCATGACCGAGCACACCCCCGAGATCGGCGAGCTGGTCGACGTGGACCAGGGCGACGGCGTGCTCCGACGCGCGAAGGTCGTCGGATTCGAGATGATCCGCTGCCCGGTGGTCGAGTACCCGGCTCCCACGGGGCAGCTGCACGCGCTCTACTGCCGGTCTGTGGGCAAGGCCCCGGAACCCACCCGGGAGACCGTGCACCCCGACGACATCGTGGTGGACGCATGACCCACCAGCGCATGCAGGGGCAGACCCCGCGCCAGCCAGCACCACCACCCCCGCCTCCACCGGCGTGTACCTGCCGCTGCCAGTGCAGGTGTCCACGATGAGCAGGGCACCAGCACATCAGCACATGTGGACCACCACCAGGTGGATGCGGTGCGTCGAGTGCGGGCACCACCTCACACCGTGGCACCGAAGGCTGGCCATGTGGTGGGGGCTGCACAGGGCGCTGCTGCATGGGTGGGTACTGGGCAGGGCTACCACCCTGGCACGTAGGCGTGCACGATGATCATCATGCAATGCCTCATGCAACGCGCTGACCTGCACAAACGCACGTCCACAGTGGACAAGCCCCTGACCTGCGGTTTTTTGAGCTCCGACCCCGCCCGGACATCCACGTCCCTTGTGTCCTCTCTCTCCCCGCGCTCCCACGGAGGCCCGCGATGACCGATGATCAGCCCGTCGACGGCCTGCTGGGCGCGGTCGAGCGGACGCTGGACACGCTCGATCTCGAAGACGAAGACGCCGCGGCGTGCGAGCTGGCGCGCAGGCTCGCGCGGGCGATCGACGACGAGACCAGCGGGCGGACGATCGCCGAGCTCGGCGGGAAGCTGCTGGCGGTGCTCGGCGACCTCGGCGCGACCCCGGCCGCGCGCAAGGCGATCGTGCCGAAGGGAGGTACGCCAGGTGACGGTGACGGTGGGAACCCCAAGCGGGCCAAGCTCCACGCTCTCCGAGCCGAGCACGCCGTACGAACCGGGACCGACTGAGCGGATCCTCGGGCGGACCGAGCCGCGGCTCTACACGCCGCCGCTCGTCGTCGGCGCGCCCGGCCCGTGCGGGTGCGGGTGCGCGCTGACCCCAGAGACCTCGTACGGGTTCGGCGCCGACGACTTCGCGCGCGAGATCCTCGAACAGCCGCTCGATCCATGGGAGCGGTGGCTGGTCATCCACGCCGGCGAGCTCCTGCCCGACGGGCGCCCACGGTTCCGCAAGGTGCTGGTGATCGTCGCCCGGCAGAACGGCAAGACGCACGTACTCGTCGTGCTGTCGCTGTACTGGCTGTTCGTGCTTCAGGTCGGCCTTGTGCTGGGCACCTCGACCAACCTCGACTACGCCCGCGAGTCCTGGGAGAAGGCCGTCGAACTGGTCGAGTCCATCGAGGTACTCGACGAGGACGTGCCGAAGGGCGGTGTCCGACGGGCGAACGGCGAGCAGACCCTGACGGTGCTGTCCTATGCGGACGGGAAGCGCCGCCGGTGCCGGTACAAGATCGCCGCCTCGAACCGCAAGGGCGGCCGGTCGCTGACCGTGAACCGGCTCATCCTCGACGAGCTGCGCGAGCACGACTCGTGGGACCCGTGGAACGCCAGCTACAACGCCATGAACGCGGTCGCGGACGCGCAGGCTTTCGGGATCTCGAACAAGGGCGACGCGCGCGCCATCGTGCTCAACGCGCTACGCCGGGAAGCGATCGAAGTCGACGAGGTCACCGGCCGCGAGACGCTGCGCCCCGACTCGGACCCGGAGATGGGGTGGTTCGAGTGGAGCGCCCCGCAGGGCTCGGAGCCGGACGACCCGCACGCGCTGGCGATGGCGAACCCGAACCTCGGGCGGCGGGTCGGGCTGGGGTCGCTGCTGGCCGACGCCCGGCGCGTCAAGCGCGAGGGTGGGGAAGCGCTGGCGAAGTTCCTGACCGAGATCCTGTGCATGGACGTGCCGAACCTGAACCCCGCGCTGAGCCGCGAGGGCTGGGAGAAGGGCAAGGACCCGGCGAGCATGGACGGCCTGCGCGACCGCCTGGCGCTCGTCCTCGACGTGTCGATCGACGAACAGCACGCCACGCTCGTGACCGCCGCGGTGCTGCCCGACGGGCGCCGCGTACGGGTCGAGCCGGTCAAGGCGTGGTCCGGGCCGCTGGCCATGCAGCAGTTGCGCGCCGAGCTGCGGCCATGGGTGCGGCAGATCAAGCCGCGTCGGTTCGGCTGGTTCCCGTCGGGCCCGGCCGCGGCGGTCGCGGCGGAGATGGCTGTGGGTGCGCAGCGCGACGGGGAGCAGTGGCCGCCGCCTGGGGTCGAGGTTGAGGAGATCCGCAAGGACCTGCCCGCGGTGTGCATGGGGTTCGCCAGCCTGGTCAAGGACGGGGACGTGCTGAACTCCGGTGACCCGCTGCTGGACGCCCAGGTGGGCGGAGCGGAGAAGCTCCAGCGTGGCGAGGGCTGGGTGTTCACCCGGCGCGGTGCCGGTCACGTCGACAGCGTGTACGGGGCGGCCGGTGCAACGCACATGGCGCGGACGATGCCGCCGGAGGAGAAGCCGCCGCCGCGCCCGATGGTCGTCTGATCATGTTCGGATAGCGAACGTGTGTGCGAGAATCGCACACATGATGGACCTCACCGGCGCGAACGCCACTGTGACGCGGGCGCTCGCGCGTGCGCGCGCCGCCGCGCCGACCGCGCTCCAGGTCGGCGGCGGCGGCGCCGCGGCGGCCGGGCTGTACCTGCTCGCGGGGCTGGCCTGGGTGCTGCTCATCGGCGGGCTCACGGTCGCCGCGGTCGCCATCGCCGCCGAGTGGCGGGGGCGCTGATGGGGCTGGGCAAGCTGTTCCGGGCCACGCCACCGGCGCCCCAGCAGTCGCGCATGATCGTCTCGGATGGCTTGCGTATCGGCCCATCGGCCGTGCTCGGCGCCGGTGAACGCCCGTGGGGCAGCAGCGCCTACGTGCAGGCGCTCGGTATCCCCGGCTTCGACCGCGGGGTGATGCTGATCGCGGACCTGCTGGGCAATCTGCCATGGGATGCCTACACCGAGACCGATGAGGATTTCGCGGAGAAGATCCGGCCGCGGCCGCTCCTGCTGGAGCAGCCGAACCCGGAGGAAACGCGGATCAACACGGTGTCGAACTGGACGGCCGATCTCGTGCAGAACGGCAACGCGGTCGGTGTGATCGTCGAGTGGGACCGTCAGGGCACCCCGACCGCGGTGGTGCCGGTCCCGTCGAGCTGGGTGGGCGTGCGGCGGGTGAACGGCGAGACCTACTCGGAGCTGCCGAAAGGCGCGATCGAGTACCAAATCGGCGGCCTGCCGGGCTTCTCCGCCGACGAGGTAATCCACGTGAAGGGCCCGTGCGAGCCGGGACGGCTGCGCGGTGTCGGCGTGCTGGAGAAGCATTTCAACGGCTCTGGCACCCTCGATCTGGCGGCCGAGCTGGGGCGCCAGGCCCGCAGCATCTCGCAGAACGGTGTGCCCACGGCGGTGCTGCGCTCGACCAACCCGGACGCCACCGAAGGCGACCTGATCGCGGTCAAGCAGTCGTGGTTGCGGAACATGCGTGACCGGACGGTCGCGGTGCTCAACGCGACCACCGAGTTCACCCCGCTGGCGTGGAAGCCGGAGGAGATGCAGCTGGTCGAGGCGCGGAAGTTCTCGTTGCTGGAGATAGCGAACATCCTGGGGTTGCCGCCGCGGTTCCTCGGTGCGTCCACAGGGGACTCGATGACCTACAGCACCAGCGAGAGCGAGTCGATCGACCTGCTCAAGTTCTCCCTCAGCGGTCACCTGGGCCGATTCGAGCAGACGCTGACGCTCCAGTTCCCGACGAGCACGTGGGTGCAGGCCGACCTCGACGCCGTGCTGCGCGCGGACACCCTGACCCGGTACCAGGCCTACGAGATCGGCATCCGGTCCGGGTTCCTGCTCCGCAGCGAGGTCCGCCAGATCGAGAACCGCCGGCCGGTCCCCGGCATCGACGACAAGAAGGCCGAGCCGCAGACCCCATCGCCTGCGCCCGCCGACGTGCCAGCCGATCAGGAACAACCGCAAGGAGCCGAGTAATGCCACCCAGGACCCGCAAGACCCCGGCCGAGAAGGCCGCCCCGGCTACTGCTGAGGACACCGCCGCGGCCGCTGCCGAGGGAACGGCCACGGTCGACACTGCCGCCGCTGAGGAAACCGCTCCCACCGAGCAGGCCGATCCAGCTCCTCCCGAGGACACCGCCCCGGCGGGGCCGATGGTCTGCATCGTCGGCTGGTGCGACGAGCCCGAAGCCGTCGCCGGTCTGGGCGTGTGCCGTGAGCATTTCGATGCCGGGTGGCGATTCGTGAAGGAGCCCGACGGTGACTGAGATTCTGACGCGGTGCTTCATGCCCGAGCTGGAGGTGCGTTCGGCGGCGCAGGGCGGCGACGGCCGGACTGTGGTCGGTATCGCCGTGCCGTACGGCAAGCCACAGCGCATCGACTCGCGCCTGACCGAGCAGTTCGGCCGTGGCGCGTTCAATGCACAACTGCGCGCCGCGCACCGTATCGGGTTCTTCAGGGACCACGGACCGCACGGCGGCACGCTGATCGGTCCGACCACGCTGCTCCGTGACGACGCCGCCGGGCTCTACGGCGAGTGGCGCGTGTCCAAAACGGAGAAGGGTGACGAGACGCTCGAACTGATCAAGGACGGCGCGCTGTCCGAACTCAGCATCGGGTTCCGGGAAGGACAGAACCGCACGCTTCCCGGTGGGGTGATCGAGCGTGCGACGGCGACGCTGACCGAAGTGGCCGTCGTGATGGCTGGCGCCTACGGCGGTGACGCCTCGGTTCTGGCGGTGCGTAGTGCGTCCACTATGGAACGTCGCGCGGCTGCCGCGCAGATCATCGCGAACCTGCCGACGCTGTCCGTCGACGCGGATCTGCTCACTCGACCAGGCTCGCACTGACGCCGACGCAGCCTGACCAACATAACCTGCTAAGCGGTTATGGGGGTTATACTCCGAACAGACGCGGACGCCGACACCCTCGCCCCTCACCGAAGCGAGCACCCCGGCCAATCGGGCGGATGAACCCAATCCACTCGAACCGGGAGGACCGGCGTCATGCCGAACCCTTATCTGGTCCGGTTGCGCAATCAGCACGACGAGCTGCGCACCTCCATCGACAGCGTCCAGAAGAAGGCGCTCGACGAGAACCGAGACCTCACCAGCGACGAACTTCGTTCCATCACCGACGACGTCGCGAAGCTCCAGGCCCTGACCGCGCAGATCGAGCAGCTCGCCAACGCCGAGCAGCACAGCCGGTCAGCGTCCGAGCAGGCCGACCGCCTGGAGACCCTGACGCGCGAGACCGGCGACGAGCAGCAGCAGAACCGCGCCCGGAATGCCGGCGAGATGGCCGCGCGGCTGGCCGAGGGCGACACCGAGGGCGAGAACCTCGCCGGTGAGCACCACCGTTCCCGCTCGCGCACCACCACACGCGACCGCGACCCGGGCCACTACCGGTCTGTCAAGGACGGCGGCCAAAACTCTTTCTTCGGTGACCACTACCGCTCCAAGGTGCTCGGCGACGCCGAGGCGACCAAGCGCCTTGAGGAGCACATGCGGGCGGTCACGCAGGCCTCGGGCGGAACGGGCATCATCCCGCCGAAGTGGCTGACCGAGGAATACGAGTCGATCGCCCGGCAGGTCCGCGTCGTGGCGAACATGGTCCGCCACATTCCGCTCGGTGACGACCCGCGTCCGCTCGTGCTGCCCAAGCAGACCGGCGGCACCGACCAGAACATCGTCCCGCAGGCCGCCGAGGGCGCGAACACCCCGGCGTGGGGCGTCGATCGCTTCACCACCAACCACGACACGCTCACGCCGCACACCGAAGCCGCCTACCAGGATGTCGCGCGCCAGCTGCTCGGCTCGTCCACCCCGGCCGTCGACATGCTGATCATGGGCGACCTGCGTGCCGCCTGGGACACCAAGGTCGAAAACATCGTGTGCGCGGCGATCCTCGCGGGCGGCACGGCCGCGGGGACCACGTTCGCCACCGAGGCCGCGTTCGCCACGGACGCCGCCGCGATCGACGGCGTGATCGACGGGCAGATGGCGGTCTCCGGTGACCAGCGCGGGCCGGCCGACCTGGTCATCGCGAACTTCCGCCGGTTCGGCGCGTTCCGCAAGCTCAAGGACGGCAACAGCCGGCCGCTCATGCCCGTGTCCCGGTACAACCCGCAGAACGCGGCGGGCGCGGTGGGCAACGTGCTGATGGGCGACATCGAGGGCAGCGACGTCGTGGGCACCGCCGGTGTCCCGACCGCGTACCCCGAGAAGTACGCGGTGCTGCGCCGCCATGCGGTCATCCTCGGCGAGTCGGACCTGCTCGACTTCACCTACGAGCAGGTCGGTGGCCCCGCGTTCGTCCGCATGGGCATCTGGGGCTACGTCGGCGTTCTGGTGCGCAACCCGAACTCCGTGTCAGTCCAGACGGTCACGGCGGCCTGACGATGACTTGGCCGCCCACGCTGGATGATCTCAAGGCCGACTTGAAGATCCCCGAGTCGGACACGCGCGACGACGCGGTACTGGCGCAGCAGCTGGCCGCGGCGATCGCGTTCATCCAGCGTGTGCGGCCGGAGTTCAACTACGCGGCCGATCCGCTGACCGAGCTGCCCGAGCCGACGGCGGATCTCGAACTGGGCACGCTCCGGCTGGCCGGCCGGTGGTTCACCCGCCGCCGGTCGCCGGACGCCCTCGTCGCGATGGGCGAACTCGGCAGCGCCCGGATTCCGGCGTTCGACCCGGACATCGAGCGCCTGCTGGGAATCGGCCGCTTCCGAGGGCCGGTGTTCGCATGAACCCGATCCAGGCCGCGCACGAGCAGCTCACGGCCGCACTGTCCACCGTGGACGGCTGCCGGGTGTACGGGCTGGGCGATTCGATCGCCCCGCCCGGCCTGGTGGTCGGCGCACCGCGGCTGGCATGGGATGCCTACAACACCGGCGGCATGCCCACCTCGGCGACCTTCCCGGTTTTCCTGGTCGTCGGCTTCGCCGAGCGGACGCTGCCCGAGCTGTACGAGCTGGTTCCCGTTGTGGCACAGGCGATCGAGACCACCGACGCCACGATCGCGGGCGCGAACCCGGGCACCTACGTCGGTGCCAACACCGAGCTGCCCGCCTACACCTTCGACGCGGATTTCCCGCTGACACAAGAAATGGGGGCCTGACGTGGCCATCCACCAGAAGCGCTTGAAGGTGATTCAGTTCACCATCGGCGGAACTTCGTTCGAGTGCCAGGTGCAAACCTGGAACTTGGACCCCGGCATCGAGGACGGCGACCGCCTGTACTCCCAGTGCCCGGACGGGGAAGCTGTCGAGGAGACCGATCCGGAGCCGACGCTCGAAGTCACGTTCTACGCGGACTGGCGTTCCGGCGGGATCTCGGATTACCTGTGGGCGCACAACGGCGAGACCGCTGCGTTCGTGCTCGACCACCACCCCAACGTTCCCAACGAGCACGTGCGCTGGACCGGCGAGCTGGTCGTCAAGCCCGGCCCGGCCGGTGGAGAAGCCCGCGAAACCGAAATGACCGAAGTGACTTTCCAGTGCGTCGGTCTGCCGCTGTACGAGAGGGTGGCCTGATATGGCGCGCTTGTCCCCGGTTACTCAGCCGATTGTCCGGAGTGGACTGACTCCGGTGCTGACCGCGCCGAACGTCGACGGCGACATCATCGACACCGGCAGGGTTTTCCTGGAAGTCGTCAACGATTCCGGTGCGCCGGTCGTCGTCACGGTGGTGTCCACACAGAACGTCGAGGGCCTTCCGGTCGAGGACCTGGAGGTGTCCGTGCCCGCCGCCGATCGGAAGCTGTTCGGTCCGTTCAGCCCGTCCCTGTTCGGCCAGCCGATCGGGGACCCCAACGCGGGCAAGGCATTCGTCAACTACTCGGCGGTCGCATCCGTCACGAGAGGGGTTTTCTCGCTGTGATCACGCTCAAGCTCAAGGACGACGAAGGCGAAGTCACCGAGCTGACCGCCACCACGCGCGACATCGTGCTGTGGGAACGGACTCACCGGGGCAAGACCTTCAAGTCCATTCAGGACAATATGTCGCTGATCGACTTCTACGGCATCGCCTACTGCGCGGTGAAGCGGCAGAACATCGTCCTGATGCATGACTTCGCCAACGAGAAGGAATTCACCGACCTGTTCGATCTGGAATTCGAGATGGACGTGGAGGCGGACCCTACCCTCGCGGGTCTCTGACCCGCCGCCTCGTCGCGCTGGCGATCTCCACGCAGACGCCGGTGCACGACTGGCTCGACGAGGAAGACGACGCGCTGATCACCACAGCCCTGGAGCTGATGGAGGAACAGCGCAAGGAGCAGAACAAGACCGCCGCCCGCGGCCAACGGGCGCCTGGGGCCGGTGGCCCGCAGTACAGCGGATGACCGACTGAACCGGGAGCAGGTGAACACCGATGGCCAAGACCGCGCTGACCGTCAACCTGCATATCGAGGGTGCGCGCGAGACCCTGCGCGCACTCTCGGCACTGCCCAAGGACGCGTCGAAGGAACTGCGGGACGCGTCGCTGGAGCTGTCGAAGAACCTGGCGGTGAAGGTCAAGGCCTCCGGCATGGCCGACAGCGCGCCGCAGTCCGCGCACGTGGCTTCGACGGTGCGCGCCGAGCGGGACCGGGTGCCGGTGATTTCGGCCGGCGGAAACAAGAAGCTCGGCCGCAACCGAGCGCCGGCTTGGGCGCTGTTGTTCGGTTCGATCTTCGGGATGAGCAGCCGGTCCGGCTGGTACGCGGGTCCGCACTACGCCGGTAGCTCTGGTCTGCAATACCACCGTCGCCACCGCGGCACCGCCGCCTACTGGTTTTTCCCGGTGGTCGAGGAGGAGCAGGCGGCGATCTCCGCGGCGTGGAACCGGGCCGCGGACAACGTGGTCCGTGACTTCAGCGAGGGCGGCTGAGATGGCCAGCGGGCAGCGCACGATCAAGATCCGGTTCGACGGTTCGGCCACTGGGTTCGTCAAGGCGGCCGCGGTGGTGGCTGCTCAGGTCAAGGCCGTCGAGCAGCGCACCGAGAAGATGAAGCAGGGGTTTGCCGCGGTTCCGGCGAAGGTCGGTGCGGCTGCGGCGTCGATGCTGAAGGCCGCGAGTGCGGTGGGTGCGTTCGGTGGTGGTGTGGGCCTGGTGCTCGCCGTGGTCAGCGCGCTCACTGCGGTGTCTGGCGCGGCCGGGCTGGCGGTGCCCGCGCTGTTCGGGCTCGTCGGTGTCATGGCCGCGATCAAGCTCGGCGGAGACGGAATCAAGGCCGCGTTCGCCGGGCTGACACCCACGCTCGACGGACTGAAGTCCGCGGTCTCGGCCAGCTTCGAGAAGTCCTTGACCCCGGCGGTGAACAACCTCAAAACCGTTCTGCCCCAACTGAAGACGGGGTTGCAGTCGATCGCGACCGCGATCGGTGGCGCTGCCACCAAGTTCACCGCGATGCTGAAGAACACCACCGCGGCGAGCCAGCTCAACACGATCTTCGTGCAGTTCTCGAAGGTGATCCAGAACCTCGGTGCCTTCCTGGCGCCGGTGGGTCAGGCGTTCATCACTATCGGCGCGGTGGCGGCGCCGATGCTCGCGCAGCTCACGACCGGGCTCGGTGCGGCGGGCGAGCAGTTCAACGCGTTCGTTCAGGCCGCGGCCGCCGATGGGTCGCTGGCCGCGTGGATCCAGCGCGCGATCGACGCGTTCTCCGGGCTGTTCGCGTTCCTCGGCCAGCTCGGCTCGATCATCAGCTCGGTGTTCGCCGCGGCCGACGCCGCGGGCCTGGGGTTCGGCGGCACGATCGGCACCCTGGTCGGGGTTGTCGCGAACTTCCTCAACAGCTTCGAGGGACAGACCGCGCTGCTGGCGTTCTTCGAGGCCGTGCGCATGATCGGCGAAGCCGTCGGCGGTGTGCTGGCCGCGGCGTTGACCGCCGTGGCCCCGGTGATCCCGCCGCTGGCCGCCGCGTTCGGCACGCTGGCCGGCCAGGTGGCCGCGGTGCTGGTCCCGGCGATCCAGATCCTTGGCCCGATCCTGCAAGGGCTCGCCGCGTTCTTCGCCGCGAACATGGCGTGGATCGGCCCGCTGGCGATCGCCATTGGCGGTATCGCCCTGGCGATCCAGGCCGTGACGCTGGCGGTGAACCTGTGGAAAGCGGCGGTCGCCGCGTACACCGTGGTGCAGTGGCTGCTCAACGCGGCGATGAGCGCGAACCCGATTGGACTGGTGATCGCCGCGATTGTCGCGATCATCGCGATTATCGCGCTGGTGATCTCGAACCTGGACTTTTTCCGGGGTATCTGGGACGCGGTGTGGAAGTGGTGCAGCGACCTGATCACGTCCATTGTGGACTGGATCGTTCAGAAATGGGAGCAATTCAAACTTGGCTTCCAGATCATCGTGGCCGCCGTCAAGCAGGCGTGGGACAACGTCGTCAACGGCATCAAGAATGTCGTGGGGACCGTCGTCGATTGGATCGTCGATAAGTGGAACGGCTTCTCCTCCACGATCAAGAACGTGTTCTCCGGGATCGGCTCGTTCATCGGCGGCGTCTGGGACGGCATCAAAAGCGGATTCAAAAACGCGATCAACGGTGTGATTGGTTTCGCCAACGGAGCCATCGGCGCAATTAACACCGTGACTGGCGCGGTTGGAATTCCCGCGATTCCGAAGATTCCGATGCTGGCCAAGGGCGGTACCGCCATCGGTGGCCGGTCCTATTTGGTCGGTGAGAAGGGCCCGGAGTTGTTCACCCCGGGCAGTACCGGCCGGGTGACCAACGCGGACACCACTGCCGAGGCCATCGGCGCCAGCTCGGCGCCGCCGATCATCCACGTCTACATCGGAGACACCGAGCTGACCGACATCGTCGACATCCGGATCGAGGAGAACACGTTGGAGGCCGCGCGCAGCATCCGCGCCGGGGCGGGGAGTTTCCGATGAGCATCGCCGCGACCTACCTCGGCGACCTCGGCCGGGTGCGGGTGCAGCTGGCCGGCGCCCCGGCGGTGGCCGACCACGCGATCGTCGAGCGCTCCACCGACACGATCACCTGGACCACAGTGCGCGCCGGGCTCACGGTCGGGCTGTCCGGCGGTGCCGGGGTGGTCGACGACTACGAGTACATCCCGGGCGTGGTCAACCACTACCGGGCGTCCTACGTGGACAACGCACAGATCTCGTACTCCAACGGCGACGGGCCGGTGCACGCCGACAACGCGGCGGTCACGCCGACGATCGCGGCCGGGCTCCAGGTCGATGGGATGCTGCTCACCCTGGTGGTGGCCTGCCGCAGCACCGCGCAGACCGTGGACACCCCGGCCGGGTGGATCAAGATCATCGACTACCAGACGGTGAAGGTGTTCCACAAGCGGTGGACCGCGGGCACCGTCAACCCGACGATCACCCCGGCTGGTGGGGCGGCCGGGGACACGGTGACCGCCTACATCGTGGGGTTCTCCAACGCCGAGCCCGGCTACACCGCGCTGGCCACGCAGACCAACGCGTCCGGGCAGAACATCCCGACGCCGTCGCTGACGGTGCCCGACCCCAACTCGGCGATCGCGCTGGTGGCGCACAAGCTCGCCGAGGTCACCACCACGAGCGTGTTGAGCCTGTTCCTCAACAGCGCGGTGAACTCCACCGCGGTCGGGCTGGACCAGGCGGCGATCTGGCAGCGTGCGAGCGCCGCGTCGAACATCAGCAGCGTGGCGGCGCAGACGCTGACCATCACCGGTGGTGCCGCGGCGATCTCGCGCGCGGTCATCTGGTCCATGCGGAAGGCGCCGTGGATCAGCCAGGAGTCCACCAGCATCACGCCGGTCAACACGCAGTTCTGGATCAAGAACTTGCGCCGCCCCAACAACAACGTCCAGGTCAACGTGACCGGGTTCGGCGACATCGGCCGCACCGCGCGGACCGGGGTGTTCGACGTGATCAACCGGACTCTGCCGGTGGCGGTCACCGACCTGCACTCTGGGCGGTCGATGGAACTGCGCGTCACCACCGACACCGTGGGCGCGGCGGCCGACCTCGATACCCGGTTCGCCGCCGGTGAGGTGATGCTGTTCCAGTCGCTCGGCCCGGACTGCCCGATCCCGACGATGTATGCGGTCATCGGCAACTACGCCTACGGCCGCAAGTCCCAGCGCGCCCAGCGGCGGCACTTCACGCTCCCGTTGGTCGAGGTCGCCGCCCCCGACGCCGGGGTGTTCTCCACCACGGTCACCTACGGCGACCTGCCCGGCCTGTTCGCCACCTACGCCGATCTGATCGCCGCGGAGCCGACCTACTCCGATGTGCTCGACATCGTGGCCGAGTCCGAGGTGATCGTCCCATGAGGCCGGTCAGCGCGCGGTTCCTCGACGCGGTACGGGGATCGCACAAGATGGTGTCCCGGGTGCGGGTGTGCGCGCCGGGCCAGACCGGCGTGAACCCGGTCGGCCCGGTCCTGGCGCTGCGCTCGGGAGACGTGAAGCTCGACGCCACCGCCGCCGTACGCGGCACGGCGAACGTGACCGTGGTCGACGAGTTCCCCCGCACCCCCTCGGCGCTGCTGACCCCCTACGGCAACGAGCTGTTCATCGAGCGCGGCATCGACTACGGCGACGGAACGAAGGAGTTCGTCGGGCTCGGCTATTTCCGGCTCACCGACGTCGACCAGGCCGACGCGCGCCGCCTCGGGGAAATCCGGCTCGTCGCCGAGGACCGCATGGGCGGGCTCATCGAGGCCGACGTGCTCCAGCCGTTCGAGTTCGGCCCGACCGCGACCATCGCGCAGGTCTTCGACCTCCTGGTCAAGGAGGTCTATCCCAGCGCGACGATCGAATTCGACTTCGACGCGAACACCCCGTTCGGGATCAGCCACGTGGTGGAGAAGTCCCGTTTCGAGTTCCTCCAGGACATCGTCGACAGCCGGGCGCGGGTTTGGTACTGGGATCACCGCGGTGTGCTCGTGATCAGGAAGGCGCCGAACCCGGATGTGCCGGTGTTCCGCGTGAACCAGGGCGCGCGCGGCGTGCTCACCCAGATGTCCCGCGGCTTGACCCGCAAGGGCGTGTACAACGCCGTGGTGGCCACCGGGGAACCGGCCGGCGAGCTGCCGCCGGTGCGCGGTGTCGCGCTGGACACCAACCCCTACAGCCCCACCCGCTGGGACGGCCCGTACGGCAAGGTCCCGAAGTTCTACAGCAGCTCGTTCCTGACCTCCACCGCGCAGTGCGAGGACGCGGCCCGCGCGCAGCTCCAGCGCGCCCAGGGGCTGCCGTACCGGGTGGACTTCCAGGCCGTGGTGAACACCGCGCTGGAGCCGCTGGACGTGGTGGCCGTCGAGTACGACCAGTTCGAGGACACCGAGATTCACGTGCTCGAACAGGTCACCCACCCGCTCGTCGCCGGGACCGCGATGTCCGCGACCACCCGGCAGAAGCTGATCGGAGTCCCCGTCGTATGAAGGCCGACATCCTGGCCGACCTCATGGCCGCGCAGGCGCAGGCACCGCAGCAGTCCGCCGACATCGGTTACCACACCGGCGTCGTGGTGTCGTGGGACCCGATCTCGGGTGCGAACACCGTCGACATCAACGGCCAGCAGTTCGTGAACCTGCGGGTGCTCTCCAGTGGTCCGGGCGTGCTGTTCGCCTCGAACGACACCGTGGTGCTGATGCGCATCAAGACCACGTACTTCATCCTCGGCCGGGTCGCCGCGCCGGGTGCCGGTGCGGCGCTGGCGATGCGCACGGCCTTCGCCGCCAACACCGGGACGCTCAGCGCCGGGGGCATCAACGTCTGGCGCGACCTGTCCACCGGCGACACCAGCGGCCCGGTTCTATCGGACGTCTACATCAGCTCGGCGTGCCGCGCGCTGGTGATCCTGAGTGCATACATGGAAGTCGGTGGCGACACCTCCGGAATGATGGGCTTCGAGATCACCGGGGCTTCGACGATCCCCGCGAACTACTACCGCGCGATCCGCCTGTCGCACTTCACCTTCGACCCCGACTACGACAACAACATCGGGGCGAGCGTGTCCTCCACCTTCGTGATCGACAAGACCATCCTGCCCGGCCTGAACAGCGGCATGAACACCTTCACCGCGAAGTACACCCGCTACTCAGGCGACGGGTTCATCACGTTCGACCGCCGTCATCTGACCGTCATTCCCTACTGAGAAAGGAGAATTGCCGTGCCTGACACTCCGATCAACGGCCTTCCGTACCCGGCGCTCGGCGACGCGCCGAACGTGCCCGCCGACATCGAGGCCTTGGCCACCGCGCTCGACACCAAGCTTGGCACGGCCGGGCGCCGCGCGATCCGGATCACCTCGGGCGCGGTGGACACCGCGGTCAAGACCAGCCATTTCGTCGCCTGCACCGCCAGCTTCAGCGACCCCGGATGGCCGTACTTCATCGTGATGGCCGGAGGTATCCGGTTCTCCAAGTTCGAAACGGGCTGGAGCTTCTACATTCAGGACACCGGTATCGCGCAGGTTCTGTCCAAAGTGAACGGTGTGGTGACGGCGACCTGGCCGAACAACGTCCAGAAGTACTTCACCGTGTCCGGGGTTTCTGCGTCGCTGACCGGCGGCCGGACGCTGGGCCTGACTGCGATCAAGGACTCCGGCGACCCGGGCAACGGCGGCCAGGCATACAGCCCGGCAACGGGTTTCGACGCGCTGATCGTCCCGGCACCGGGCTGAGGAAGGGAAACACCATGGAAGACGAGTGGCTGCACTGGGCGACCGCTGACGCCAACTGGCACGCGGGGAAACGGCAGGACTGCCAGCTGCTCGGCTGGTACACCCCGGGCAACCCGGACAGCCAGACCGAGCCCGGCAACGAGCTGGTGCCGTGCCACACCAACCCGATGCCGGACGAGTGGCACAACGGCGCGCTGGTCACCGACTAGCGCGTCACAACCCGAGTCTTCGTGACCACTGTGGACACGAGAAGGAGATGAGAAGAATGGCGGACACCCACGGCGTGGTGGTCACGATGAACGAGATCTACGCCGAGCTGCAAGCCGTGCACGACGAAGTACGCGACATGCGCTCCGACGTGAAGTCCATCGCGGACCACGAATCCCGCATCCGGTCCCTGGAGCGCAAGATCTGGATCGCCGCCGGGATCGCGGCCGCTGGCTCCGGCGCGATCGTCCAGTCCCTCAACGCCGTACTAGGAGCCTGACATGGTCCTTTTCGGACTCGACATCGCCCACCACCAGGGCGGTAACCCGAACCTGCACCAGGCGCGCGCCGAGGGTGTGGAGTTCGTCATCTGCAAGGCCACCGAGGGATCCGGGTTCGTGGACCCGCGGTTTGACGAGAACATTGCCCGCGCCCACAAGGCCGGGCTGCTCGTGGGCGCCTACCACTACCAGCGCGCCGGCATCTCCGCCGCGGCGCAGGTGGACAACGTGCGCCGCACGGTGCCCGCCGGGATGCCGGTCATCCCCGACGTGGAGGGCAACAGCGGCAACGTCGCGCTGACCCGCGAGATCGTGGACCGGTTGCGCGCCGCCGGGTATCCGGTGCCGCTGTTGTACCTGCCGCGGTGGTACTGGCTCCAGATCGGCAAGCCCAAGCTGGCCGGGCTGCCGCCGCTGTGGTCCTCGCGGTACCCCGACAACGCGCAGGGCACCATCGCCGAGGAGTACGCCGACGTTCCCGCGCACTACTGGGACGGCTTCGGCGGCCTCGGCGTCGCGCTGCTCCAGTTCTCCAGCTCCGGCCGGGTGGCCGGATACGCCCCGCTGGACCTCAACGCTTTCCGCGGCACTCGCCAGGAGTTCGCCGCACTGCTCGGCGGCCAGAGCACGCCGACCGACACCGATCCGATGGAGGACACCAACATGGAACTGACCGAAGGCGAGTACCAGTCGCGCACCGCGGTTGTGCCGAAGTGGGCGAAGGAGTTCACGATCTCGCGCGGCTTCATGGGTTTCCAGCTCCACCACGTGAAGTGGTTCGGCCCCTCGCCGGAGACGGGCACCGCCGATGTGGGCACCCCGCAGGGCGAACTCTGGATCGACCCCGCCCGCCCGCTCGTGCTCAAGGTGCCCGACGGCGCGGTCACCGCCGAGGTCCTTTACACCTTGGAGGGCGACCAGCACGGTGCCGTGGCGGCGTTCCGGTGACCGCGCCCGCCCCGGCCGCTCCGTGGTGGAAGCAGTACGCGAAGGCGGTGGCCGGCGTGCTCGCCGGGCTCAGCCCCAGCGCGGTGGTCGGCCTCCTGGCCCTCATCGGCGTGCACATCGACACCGACACCGCGGTGCTGGTGTGCGGCGTGCTCGGCGCGCTGCTCGGCGGCGGCACCGTCGCCGTGGTGCGCAACGGGCCGAAGGCCCCCGGGTAGGATCGGAGGCGTCCCATACAGCCCGCCCGCAGCGGGCACCGCGCGAATGACGAGAGCCCCGCACTCCACATCGGAGTGCGGGGTTTCTCGTTGTTTCACAAGGAAAGCGCCGATCCTGTCGGTAGTTTTCCTGATATTGGCCAGAAACGTGTCAGCTCAAGGTCAACAACTGCTGGTAGGTGCGCGCGCAGGGTGATCGCTGCTTGGCTTCGATCATGACCTCCCCAACCACCCATGACGCGCGACTGCTGCCCGAAACCCACCTGTGGGGACCCGGGTACGGCGAACACCCGTACCCGGCCGAGACCCTGGACGAGATCGCCGGGTATCTGGCCGAGACCACGCAGCCCGGCTACGGCGCCCGGCTGCACGCCACCAGCCCCGGCTACACCCCGGGCGAACTCGGGTTCGTGTACGGCACCCTGATCAGCCGCGCGACGATCCCGGCCGGGTACGACGCGGTCGGTCACCCCAACCGCGACGGCTGCCCGCCCGAGGAGATGGATCCGGACATCACCACCAGCACGGCGGCCGAGCCGGTCCAGGTCGACACCGAGCTTCAGCGCTACAGCCGCGGCCGTGGCTGGGTGCTTGACCAGCACGGCCGGGCGCTGCACCCGCATCATGAGCAGCTGCTGGCCGACGACCGGATCGGCCTGCCCACCGGGCTCGGTTACGGCTGGTGGGCGGGGGAGACGGTGGTGGTGGACACGGTGGTCACCACCACGCGGGGCCTGGTCCTCATCGGCGAGCGCACCACCGCGCGCGGCCCGATCCCGTGCCTGGTCGGCGGCTACTCCACGCCGGCCGATTTCGGGCGCACCGCGGCGCAGTGGCGCGCCGGTGACCGGCCGGTGGACCGAGACGGGATCATCGCGGCCGGTGCCCGCAAGACCACCGAGGAGACCGGGCTGGCCATCCCGAACGGGACGTACGCGCGGATCGTGCGCGCGATCCGGCCGGTCTCCTCGCCGCACACCCTGCACGCCTGGACCGTGACGTTCACCGTGTTCTACCAGTTGGCCGAGACGGTGGCGCCGGTGCTCGACCCGGCCACCGGTGCCCGCTGGGTCGACGTGGACGAACTCGACGCCGAGGTGATGGGGCGGTTGTGGCCGGACCACCAGCGAGGCCTCGAAGCGGCGCTGTAGGCCTGGCATGGAGAGCCCCCGGCCGCGGTGCGGCCGGGGGCCTGGCCCGCTCGGGGCTGCAACCCGGCGAGCCGCGGTCACCTGGAACACGGGGATCGCCGGGCCAGGGTAGGGCATGCGGGGTGGAGATCACCAGGCCAAAACTTGCATGTGCTACCTAACCTGTTGCGGGCACACGAAAAAGCGGGGCGCGGGTGACATGCACCCACGCCCCGCATCAGCAAGATCAACCCTGTACCCGCGCGTTCACCGCCTTGTTGTGCAGCACCACCGCCTTGTGTACCGCCGCCGTGCCCACCCCCAGCAGCGCAGCCGTGCCCTTCCCGCCGTGCTCCCGGGACAGCTCCCAGACCGCTTCCCGCCGGGCCGCGCCGACCGCCTCGATCGTGGGCCGGTCCACCAGGAGTCCGGCGACCCGTGCCCGGGTCAGGGAGTCCATCCCGGCCAGCCAGCCGAGGATGTCGTCCCGGGTCTCCGGCTGGAATCTCGCGCTCTCCGTCATAACCCAAGTATAGGCACCCTAGGGTAGCAAACGCAAGGGGGGATTTGAGATTCTCGGAGGGGGTGCCCCCGGCCTCTCGGCCGGGGGCGGAGCCCCTATCTCAGGTCCCGCAGGGCCATCACCTGGGGCCCGGAGAGTTCGATCACCGTGGAGTTCTCGCTGCTCGGCTCGGTGATCAGGATCTCAAAGGTCCCGTCTTCGTTCTGGCGGAGGAGGAATTCGGCGCCGGGGTCGAGCTGGAGGTGGAAGTGCATTTCGCTTCTCCTTGGTCTCTCTTGCTGATATAAGAACTATAGCTACCCTAGGGTGGCAAACGCAAGTCCTGAGACGGAGAAAGTTGAAGATCTTTTTCTTGGGAGCCAGATCGGCGCACTTTGGTCAGGTTGCTGACCAGATTTGGAATCGAAAAGACGGCTGACCAGATTCGGCAGGGTGGCCACCCGGGACGCTGTGGCGCCGGGTGGCCACCGCTGCCCCCGAGGGGCGGACCGGCGCGCCCGCGTCAGCGCGCCGGGGGGCGCGGCTGCCGGGAGCAGGTGGCCGCCCGGCATCCCCCCGGTCTCCGTGTGCCGCCAACAGGTTAGGTAGCACACGCAAGTATTGGCGTGGTGAACTCCGCCCGCGGTGTGTGCTGGGGTGGCCCGCTCAGCTCGCGGCGCCGGGGGCGGCCAGGCGACAGGTGCCTGACCGCCCCCGGGCGATCAACCCGCGTGCCTGCGCCACACGGGGATCACTGCCGGGCCATCCCCGGCAGAGCTGCGCACCAGGGGCAGCCAGTCGCTCATCTGGCTGCCCCCGGCCGGTCCCGGCCCGCTCTGGGGGTCGCGTGCCTGGGGGACCGCTGCCGGACAGGAGCTGACCCGGCAGGGTTGGAACCCCGGCGGGCCGGGGACAGTCGGGGGTCTGCCCGGTCCGCCAGGGAGGTCACTGGTCCTTCGTCCCCGTCTTCTCGGCGATCTCGTCCAGCAGCTCCTGGCGGAGCCTCGCGAGTCGTTCCTCCGCGGTCTCCTCGGGGGCGTGGGGTTCGCTCACCGGCCAGCACCTGCCGAGCGCGGGGTCTGGGTGTAGTTGTTGGCCTGCCAACGCACCATGTCCACAATCGACTGCTCCAGCGCGTCGAGGTGGTGCTGCGGGACGCCCGCCTTCTTACACAGCTCCAGGTACGCGCGCATCGCGTCCGGTGCCAGCCGGTCTTGCCCGCGCAGCACGAACACCGGTTCGTCCGCCGCGATGGTGCTGCCCGGTATGGACACCGGCCCGTACTTGCTGTCGATCGCCATCAGCTACCGCCTTTCCTGGTGAGGGTTCCCGATGTAGATCGGATCGCTCTGGTCACGCGGTCAGTTGAATCCGGGTCAGGGTGGTTTGCAGCCGCGCCGGGGTGACGTTGCACATGCGCGCGGCCTCGGCCACGGTCTCCGGGGAGAACCGGATCAGGTCCTCGCCGTAGCCCCGTGCCCACTCGACCAGGGGGCGAAGCTCCGTGATCGTGGTCCGCCGTAGGCGGGTAGCCTGCACCACCTGCCAGGGCGCCGGCGGGATGATGGCCGCGACCGGCAGGCCGAGCACCCGGGCGTAGTCCCGCAGGCGCGGGAGCGGGATCATGATCGCGCCGCTCTCCCAAGTCCACACGCACGCCCGGGTCACCTGCGGCAACATCCGCTGCGCAACCTGCCGGACCGTGAGGTTCGCGTGCACGCGGGCGAGCCGGAGAGCCTGCCCCAGCTCCTCCTGGAACGTCAGCGGTTTCTTCTGATCCTGAACCGTCACGGTTCTCCTCTCATCTCCACTTCTGGAGCGCCAGCGCGGTTTCGCTCGACCGCACCGGCCGGCCGCGGTGCCCGGCCCGCACCAGTATTTTCAGCATGTTGTGCAGTGCCAACGGTCTCTGGTTGCACAGCTCCGCGGCGTGGCGCAGCACCTCGGGCGTGACCGTGATGACGTCGTCGTCGTAGCCTGCCGCCCACGTGGCCAGCGGGACCAGGTCGGGCGCCTCGTTGTTGCGCAGCAGCTCGGCGCGCACCAGTAGCGTGTCGAATGGCGGCTCTTCCAACTCCAGGACGGGCAGCACGAGGGCCAGGTGCACGCCGAGCACGCGGCACACGTCGATCAGCTGCCGTGCCGTCATCGTCTCCTGACCGGTCTCCCAGGCCTCGAGCGTCTTCGGCAGTACCGGCGGCATCATCCGCTGCGCGGCCTGCTGCTGGGACAGCCCGGTCCGCAGCCGGGCCGTGCGTACGTTGGCGCCGATCTCCCGGCGGTAGGTGTCAAGCATCGGGGTCCTCCATCGCCCGCCTCACCACGTCGCCCAGCTCCTCGGCGTACTGCTGTTCCTCGGCGGCGTTGACCACGCGCGGGTCCAGCGGCGTGCCCGCCAAGTTCATCGGCTGGATCTCGGTCGGGTCGGTCATCGCTGAGGCACCCCCGGTCGCGCGGCACCAGCTGCCGGTGGCTGCTCGAACCAATCCGGGGGCGCCGCCGGTGCGGGCGGGGGCGGGAACGGCGGCTCGGGCCGCGGCCGCGGCTCCGGCTGCGTCGGCACCTCGGGCGCGGGCTGCTGCGGTATCTCGCGCTCGTCACACCGCGCCTGGTGCTCCAGGTTGTCCCGCGCGCTCGGCGCCACCAGCCCGCACCAGCTGCACGTCCGCCACACCAGCTTCACGAACTCGGCGTACCCCTCGCCGTCCTGCCGGAAGAACGGCGCAGCCTCTCGCTCGGCCACGGCAGTGCTCACCGCAGCTCGTCGATGTCGAGGTTTTCGGCGGCTTCCCGGATGTTCGCGAGCAGCAGGCCGATTTGGGTGGGGTTCTCAAGTGCGACCGTCTCGCCGAGTCGTCCGACACGAATACCGAAAATGTCGACGGGTTCGCCGTCTGATGTGCTGGTGACGATTCCCACGGCGAGCGTAACCGGGCGGCCGGTCTGTGACCTGGCCTGGATTGGCCACGTCTGTTTCCAACTCCAGGAAGGTTCTTTGCTGCGCGTCACTCAGATGACGCTAAAAGCTCCAATGATCGGGAAGGTACACACCATGTGTACCTACCCGATCGGAGTAAGCGGCCGTCAAATCAGGCGTTTCCCGATCGCGCCGAGCCGTCGCGCGAGATCGCGCAACTCGTCGTGCATTCGACGTTCCCGCTCGACCAACTCGGAAACGACTTGTCGCGGCAGAGTCTGGTATTGAATCCAGTCGGGCGCCATCGATTCCATTGCGAGGACGGTGCTTAGCGCCTTTTCGCCGTGGCCGAGTCGAAGCTGCGCTAGGGCCACATCGGCGAGATGCCGCGCACGAGTCGCGAGCGGTAAGGGCGCTTCGCGCGGCAGCGCTTTGGCGGCCGTCAATGCACCCGTCCAGTCGTCTCGCACCACGGCGCAGTCCACGGTCAGCATCGCGACCTTCGCGGGCCCAAAGCTGCTCTGGTGGTCGCTGCGTTCGTACCCGAGCCGGTCAGCCGTTTCCTTCGCCTCACCGAGCAGGTCGGCAGCCCGGCCGTTGGCACCGTCGGTACGAAGACGCGCCGCGGCGGTGGCGGCCGTGACTGTGAGCATCCCGTACGCGGCCAGCTCGGTGTCCGACGTAGTCCCGTGCGGCTCGATGTCGTGTGCTGCTGCGACCGCCACCCGTTCCGACTCGAGGTAGCGGCCCTGCACGAGCAGCTGCCACGACACGGACACCCGCATGGCGGCGTAGAGCAGGACGTCCTCGCTCTTGCGCGCCGCGTCGATTGCCTGCCGGACAGCGAGCCACGCGGCATCGGGCTGCCCGAGGTGGACGAGGGTATCCCCGGCGGCTTGGTAGCCGCGGGCGAGCAGGCTGGACGCCTCCAGGGCGTCCGCGGAGTCGACCGCCTGCGCGGTGGCGCGCAGCTGCGCGAGCGCGTCGGGCAGCAGCGCGCCGAGCAGTTCGTACCGCCCGGCCCAGTAGGCGCCCCACAGGTAGCTGACCGTGCGCCGCGCTTCGTCGATGGTGACAGGTTCGCCGTCGAGGTCGCCGCCGTCGAGCAGGTCGTCCACGGGGGTGAGCGCTCGGCGGATGTCGACGACACCGCCGTCTGCGGTCGGCAGTGCCGCGCGCTTGCCCAGAAGATCAGGGAGTTCGAGGTCGAGGGCCTTCGCGATCTTCTGCAGGTTGCCGACCTGCGCGGTGTGCCGCTGCCCGCCCTCGAGGGCCTTGATCAAGGAGAGGCTGACGTCCGCCATCTCGGCGAGTTGCCTCTGTGTGATGAGCTTGCCGCGAGCCGCTTTCATGCGCGCGCCGATGCTGTCTGGGTCTGCCATGACCGTCACCTTTTCGCCGAGTGCGACCCCTTCGCGTGCCCCCGGCCCGTCGGCCGGGGGACTTCCCTCGGCGAAGAGGTACGCCTACCAGGCTACGCGGTTGAGTGGCTCACTCGGAAAGGGGCGGTGCGCTCAGTCACGAGATGGTTACTTGGCGGTAAGATCCTCGATCGCCAGCCGGACGGTGATGTAGATCAGGTACGGCGGGGTGGTGATCCACCAGGGCCAGACGCGGCCGATCATCCGGCGGCGCCGCATCGGGCTCGATACCAGTCGGTGGTGCGCACCCACCGCACGTGAGCGTCAAGCTCCGGTGCGGCCGGGTAGCTGGCAGCGAGTTCCGCGCAGTAGTGGTCGCCCTCCTCGGCGGTGTCGGCCGGCGACCAGATCGCCGCCGGCGCGCCCGTGGCGTCCGACTCCCAGCGCAGGTCGAGCACCCACGCGTTCTCGCCAAGCGCGATCAGCACGGCGGTGGCTACGATGCCGAAAGGGGCCGCCAGCAGGAGGGCGACGATCCGCCACGGCGTGAACGGGTTGGTCGTACGCGGAGACATGCGGCGAACTCCCTGGTGACAGACATGTCAGCAGCGAGCACCGCCGACATGTCACACCGTGAAGCTGACCTGCGCGACGTTGTAGACGATCACCCCGTAGCCGAACACGACAAGCCCGACCACGGCGAAGCCGAGCCGCCAGCCGGGAGCGGCGAGCGGGACCAGCAGGTGCGCGGGCCAGGTCAGCAGCGGGATCAGCCAGATCGCCCTCGCCTGCCCGATCTTCCGGTTGACCAGGCCGGAGGTCAGCGCGCCGAGCACGCTGCCCGCGCCGCCCGCGGCGAGCAGCACACCGACCGCGGCCGCCGACAGGCCCAGCGTGCGGGTCAGGAACAGCATTTCCACCGCGAGGAAGATGCCGTTCGCGAAGTTGGCGGTCGCGGTGGACGAGGTGATCGCGCGCAGCGTGCGGTTGCCGAAGACGAACCGCAGGCCCTCGGCGATCTGGGCGGACAACTTCGGGTTCTCGTGCGGTTCCGGTTCTGGCTCGGTGCGCCGGATCCGCAGCAGGCACAGCGCCGAGGTGAGAAAGCCCAGCCCGGTCATCAGCACCGCGTTCGCCGGGCCCAGCAGCTGCGCGAGGCCACCGCCGATCCCCGGGCCGACCACCTGCGAGACCGACTGGCTGGACTGGAGTTTCGCGTTGCCCTCCAGCAGCTGGTCGCGCCCGACGAGCGAGGGCAGGTACGACTGGTAGGCCACGTCGAAGAACACCGTGCACACCCCGGTCAGCAGCGCGACCACGACCAGCTGCGTCAGCGTGAGCACGCCGGCCCACCAGGCGAGCGGCACCGAGATCAGCAGCGCGGCGCGGGTGAAGTCGGCCCGCAGCATCAGCGGCCGCCGCCGGATGCGGTCCACCCACGCCCCGGCGGGCAGGCCGATGAGCAGGAACGCCAGCGTCTCCGCGGCGGTCAGCACGCCCATCTCGAACGGGCTCGCGGCCAGCACGGTGGCGGCGAGCAGCGGGAGCACGGTGTGCCCGACGAAGGAGCCGAGCTGGCTGGCCGTGTCACCGGCCCACAGCCGGCGGAAATCGGCATGCCGCCACAGGGAGTCTTCACGCACGGGTGGCAGTCAAGCGGAAGTGATTGGAAAGTGTCAATCACTTTGCCGACGTAGGCTGACCGCCGTGGGCACGGAACGACGGACCGCGACCGAGGCCGAGGCGAACGCGCTGGCCTCGGGAATACGCCTGCGCATCATCCGGTTGACCTTCAAGGAAGCGCTGACCAACAAGGAACTGGCGCAGCGGCTGGGCAAGGACCCCGCGACCGTGCTCCACCACGTGCGCAAGCTGGTGGACACCGGCTTCCTGGCGCCGCAGCCCGCCCGCCGCGGCAACCGCGGCGCGAAGGAGATCCCGTACCTGTCGACCGGGCTGTCTTGGAACCTCCAGCTGGACGAGAGCGAGGAACTGGGCCAGGCCTCGCTGGAGGCCTACCTCGCCGAGGTCGCCGAAACCGGGACGGCCAAGGTCGAGCAGACGCGCCTGGTGGTGCAGCTGCCAGAGGAGGAGCACGCGGAGTTCAAGCGCCGCCTGTACGGGCTGCTCGAGGAGTTCGCGGCGCGCCCGGTCGACCCGGGTGCCGAGCGGACCGCGGTGTACCTGGCGCTGTACCCCAGCACGTAATCCATTCGGCACATCCCGCGGTTCGTGGGACCATGGAAGGACGATGACGGAACTGACACACACTGATATGGCAGCCGACTTCGACGGCGAGGAGCTGTCGATCGGTGAGCTGGAACTGGAAGATCGCGCCTCGCTGCGCCGCGTCGCCGGGCTCTCCACGGAGCTCGAAGACGTCACCGAAGTCGAATACCGGCAACTCCGCCTGGAGCGGGTCGTGCTGGTCGGCGTGTGGACCGAAGGCACCGCCGCCCAGTCGGAGGCCTCACTGGCCGAACTCGCCCGGCTCGCCGAAACGGCGGGCTCGGAGGTGCTCGAAGGCATCGTGCAACGCCGTTCCCGGCCGGACCCGGCCACCTACATCGGCTCTGGCAAGGTGCGCGAACTGTTCGACATCGTGCGCGCCACCGGCGCCGACACGGTGATCTGCGACGGTGAGCTGTCCCCCGGCCAGCTGCGGCAGCTGGAGGCGAAGCTCAAGGTCAAGGTGGTCGACCGGACCGCGTTGATCCTGGACATCTTCGCCCAGCACGCCAGCTCCAAGGAGGGCAAGGCCCAGGTCGAGCTGGCCCAGCTGCAGTACCTGATCCCGCGGCTGCGGGGCTGGGGTGAGTCGCTGTCCCGGCAGGCCGGTGGTCGTGCCGGTGGCGCGAACGGCGGCGTGGGCCTGCGTGGTCCCGGTGAGACCAAGCTGGAGACCGACCGGCGGCGGATCAACAAGCGCGTGGCCAAGCTGCGCCGCGAGATCGCCTCGATGGACACCATTCGCGAGACCAAGCGCGGCCGCCGCGTGGCCAACGAGGTGCCCAGCGTGGCCATCGTCGGGTACACCAACGCCGGCAAGTCGAGCCTGCTCAACGCGATCACCGGGGCCGGGGTGCTGGTGGAGGACGCGCTGTTCGCCACCCTCGACCCGACCACCCGGCGCGCGGACACGCCCGACGGGCGCACCTACACGCTGACCGACACCGTCGGTTTCGTCCGGCACCTGCCGCACCAGCTGGTCGACGCGTTCCGCTCCACGCTGGAGGAGGCGGCCGACGCCGACCTGCTGCTGCACGTGGTGGACGGCTCCGACCCGGCGCCGGAGGAGCAGGTCAACGCGGTGCGCGACGTGCTCGGCGAGATCACCCGCAAGCGCAGCGAACCGCTGCCGCCGGAACTGCTGGTGATCAACAAGGCCGACGCGGCCGACGAGGTGAGCCTGGCCCGCCTGCGGAACCTGCTGCCCGGCGCGCTGGTGGTCTCCGCCCAGACGGGTGAAGGCATCGGGGCGCTGATCGACGCGATCGCCGCGCGCGTGCCGCGCCCGGACGTGGTGGTCGACGCGGTGGTGCCGTACACCCGCGGCGAACTGGTGGCCAGGGTGCACGCCGACGGTGAGGTGCTCACCGAGGAGCACACCGAGGACGGCACGCACCTGCGGGCACGGGTCCATCCGGACCTGGCCGCCGCGCTGCACACCTTCGCGGTCAACGGCTCGCCCGCGTAACCCAGTACCTTCGACGGCGAGGGATCTTTCTTTCGCTGACGGAGGTGGGTGGGTGCGCGGTCGAGCGTGCGCGGTGGTGCTCGTGACGGCGGTGGTGTCGTTGCTGGCGCCGACCGCCGTCGCCGTAGCCGAGGAGGTGCCCGCGCCCGAGTCGTTGTGCACCGTGCGCGATTCGCGGCTGGCCGAACTGTCCGGTCTCGCGGCCGACGGGGATCGCTGGTACGCGATGGGCGACGGGGGCACCAAGCTGCAGGTGGTGGTGCTCGGCCGGGACTGCGGGGTGCAGAAGGTGATCTCCGCGGCGGTCGATCCGTACGACGTGGAGGACCTGGCCCGCGCGAAGGACGGCACGCTCTGGCTGGCCGACACCGGTGACAACCGCAAGCAGCGCGAAACGGTCGCGCTGCACGCGCTCACCCCGGCGGGCAAGGCCACGCTCTACCGGCTCACCTATCCGGACGGGCAGCACGACGCCGAGGCGCTGCTGCTCGACGGTTCGGGCACTCCCTTCGTGGTCACCAAGAACGTGCTCGGCAAGGCCGAGGTGTACAAGCCGGCCGCCGAGCTGAAGAGCCCCGGCCCCAACGCGCTGGAGAAGGTCGGCACGCTGGACATCGCCACCACCGACACGCCGGGAGGACCGGTCGGTGGTGTCGGGTCCATGCTGGTCACCGGCGGTGCGGTGAGCCAGGACGGCAAAACCGTCGCCCTGCGCACCTACACCGACGCCTATCTCTACGCCGCCCCGGACGGTGACGTGGCGGCCGCGCTCAAGCGGAATCCCGTGCGGGTGCCGTTGCCGAACGAACCGCAGGGTGAGGCCATCGCCTTCGAACCGGACGGCACGCTGCTGTCCGCGAGCGAAGGCACCGGCCAGCCCGTGCGCGCCGTGCGCGGTGCGGCCGCACTGGCCGCGGCCACCACTTCGGCGGACGAGCGGCAGGGCTCGCCCGGACCCACCGGTGACCCCGCGACCGGTGGATCCGAGTCGGGCGTGCCGCTGTTGCCGGCGGCCGCCATCGCCGTGCTCGTCGCGCTCGGACTGGTTTTTGTGGTGAGCCGCGTGTGGCGCGCGCGGCGCGGGTGAGCTAGAGCCTGCGCAGCACCGCGACCACCTTGCCGAGAATGGTCGCGTCGTCACCGGGGATCGGGTCGTACGCCTCGTTGTGCGGCATCAGCCAGATGTGGCCGTCCTTGAGCTTGTACGTCTTCACGGTGGCTTCGCCGTCGATCATCGCGGCCACGATCTCGCCGTTGTTGGCGGTCGGCTGCTGGCGCACCACCACCCAGTCGCCGTCGGTGATCGCCGCGTCGACCATCGAGTCACCGGTGACGCTGAGCAGGAAGACGTCGCCCTCGCCGACGATGTCCTTCGGCAGCGGGTAGACGTCCTCGACCGACTGCTCGGCCAGCACCGGGCCACCGGCGGCGATCCGCCCGACCAGCGGTACGTAGGCCGGCTTGGGCATCTGCTCGATCGGCGTGCCCGGCTCGGCGTCCGCGGCCAGCACGCCCACCGCGCGCGGGCGGTTCGCGTCGCGGCGCAGGTAACCCTTGCGCTGCAGCGCGCGCAGCTGGTGGGAGACCGAGGACGTCGAGTTGAGGCCGACCGCCTCACCGATCTCGCGCACGCTCGGCGGGTAGCCGAAGCGGTCGACCCAGGCCCGGATCACTTCCAGTACCTGTGACTGCCGGACGGTCAAGCTCTCGTCCGCGTCCTCTGGTTCGCGCAGGGCGGGTATCTTGCTGCCCGGCGCGCCCTTCCTGACACTCACTGTGTTCGCCTCCCAGGTGCTGGAGGCCGGTGGACGGGGTCTGCCACCGGCCCGGTTCGGTTGCCGCGGGACCGGCCGCCGCGCCGGAGCGCGCCACGCCGGTGGCCCTCCCTGCGACGCTAGCCCGCCACGGGGTGGAGATCAAACATTTGTTCGACCGACACGCCGGGCGCCGCTCGATTTTGTCGGTCCCGGGTGGTACACATTCGCACGGGAGTTCGATAGAACGCCTGTTCGAGGGTCCGGTGCCAGCGTACCGCGACCTGGACGAGGGCCGCGAGGAGGTTCCGTGATGTCGGTGCTGGTCGACCTGGACGACGTGCGGGGAGTGGTGGTCAGGCGCGGGGTCCTGATCGACGAGAACGTGACGGTCGGTGAGGCGCCCCCGGTGCGGCCCGCACGCCGCCCGAGGGTCAAGGGAGAGACGCGCCGCCCCCCGACGCGGCCGCGGGTGGTCGCCGGGTTGCGCGCGGTGCCGGAGGTGCGCTGCGCCCCGGTCCGGCGCGGGGTGCGCTGGCCGTGGCTGGCCGCGATGGCGGTGGCGGCAGGCGTGGTGGTCGCCGGCTTCGGCGTCCTGGCCGACGCGATGGCCGCGCCCGTGCCCTCGCGCACCGCGGTGGTCTCGGTCGCGCCGGGGGAGACCCTGTGGGATGTGGCCGAGCGCATGGCGCCGAGCAGCGATGCCGCGGCCGTGGTGGAGCGCATCCGCTCCCTGAACCACCTCGACGAGCGCGGTTTGGTCCCGGGCCTGCCCCTGGAAGTCCCCACCGAAACCGCTCCGGCGAACTGAGCCCTTCCGTGCCCGCGCGGAATGCCGCCACCCCGAGCCGCGCACCACGCGCAGGCCCGCTGGCCGCTGCCCCGCCAGGCTCAGGCGCACTGCACGCCAGACCGCCACGCGCCAGGCCGCCGTGTGCTGGGCCGCGACGCGCCAGACCGCCACGCGCCGGGTCGCGACGCGCCGGGTCGCGACGCGCCGGGTCGCCACGCGCCAGCCGCCGTGTGCTGGGCTGCCTCGTGTCGGTTCGCGCACTGAAGGCTCGCCACGCGCCGGGTTGCCGTGTGCTGGGCCGCTACGCGTCGGGCCGCTACGCGCCGGGTCGCCGGGTGCGGGCGCTCTGCGTGCCGGATCCGCGAGTGTTGGCTCGCCCGGCCCTGACCCGCCACTTTCGGATCGCTGCGGCTGGCTCGCCGGTGCTGGATCGCGTTGCGCGGCTTCACCGCGTGCTGGATCGCCGCCGCGGGCCGCGAGCGCTTCGCGCGCGAGTCAGGCCTGAGTCGGGCGGTGCCGCGGGCAGGGCAAACCGGAGATGTCCTGAGCGACAGGACGTCGGGTTACCCCTCGCGAGGGGCGAAATCTTTCCGGTCGCACGACGGCCGGTGAACTGCCTCGGATCGCTGGGGCGGGTGGTTGCCGGGTCGGTGCGAGCCTCCGACCTGGGCCGGGACGAGTCCGGAGTGGATGTGGAAGAGAACCAGCACGGCGAGCGGCGCCGTCACGTCGAGGGGCGCGAGCCGGATGTTCGGCTTTCACCCGGTTCAGCGGCGTTGCGCGGTTGCGGTCGCCCCGGCGCGCTCCTAGAGTCCACCCCCATATCTAGTGGTAACACGCCTGTAGTTGGTCCACAGCTTGGGGTAGAATCGGAGTCAGTTGTCCCGGGTGTGCTCACCTGCCGCGGAAGGAAGGGTGGTCTGCTGATGCGGTGCCCGTTCTGCCGTCACGCCGACTCGCGCGTGGTCGACTCGCGTGAAGTGGACGAGGGGCAGGCGATCCGCCGCCGCCGGTCGTGCTCCGAGTGCGGTCGCCGGTTCACCACCTCCGAGACGATGGTGCTCGCCGTGGTGAAGCGGTCCGGGGTGACCGAGCAGTTCAGCCGGGACAAGGTGGTGCGGGGAGTGCGCCGCGCCTGCCAGGGCCGCCCCGTCGACGACGACGATCTCCAGCAGCTGGCGCAGCGGGTCGAGGAATCGATCCGGTCGGCCGGGCTGGCGGAGATCCCGAGTCACGAGGTCGGCCTCGCCATTCTCGGCCCGCTCCGCGAGCTCGACGAGGTCGCCTACCTCCGCTTCGCCAGCGTCTACCGCTCGTTCTCCTCGGTCGAGGACTTCGAGAAGGAGATCGCGGACCTTCGCCAGGCAATAGCCGGTAGCGAAGAGAGCGCGAACGACGAGTAAGGCTCGCCGTTCCGTGCCGGAACGAGGGAGTGCCCATGACCGAAACCGTGGGGACCGGCGCGGACGCCGTTGAGCAACGGCAGCCCGGCCGGCTCGGCATCCGCCGCGTGTTCACCACCGAGGGCGTGCACCCGTACGCCGAGGTGGAGTGGGAACAGCGCGACGTCGTGATGACGAACTGGCGCGACGGCACGGTGAACTTCGAGCAGCGCGGCGTGGAGTTCCCCGCCTTCTGGTCGGTGAACGCCACCAACATCGTGACCAGCAAGTACTTCCGCGGCGCGGTCGGCACACCGCAGCGCGAGCGGAGCCTGAAGCAGCTGATCGACCGAGTGGTCGGCGCCTACGTCCGAGCCGGCGTCGAACACGGCTACTTCGCCACCCCCGCCGATGCGGAGATCTTCGAGCACGAACTCACCTGGATGCTGCTGCACCAGGTGTTCAGCTTCAACTCCCCGGTCTGGTTCAACGTCGGAACCGCCTCGAAGCAGCAAGTCTCGGCGTGCCTGCCGTACCACGCCCTGGTCAGCACACCGTCCGGGCTGGTGCCCATCGGGGAACTGGTGGACACCGACGCGGTCGGGGCGAAGGTCTACGACGGGCACGGTGTCACCGGCGTGGTGGCCACCAAGGCCAACGGCCGCAAGAACGTCCACCGGGTGCACACCAAGGCCGGGTACACACTGGACGTCACCGCCGATCACCTGGTCTGGAAGGCGGCGAGCGCCACCGGCGGCGAGTTCGTCGAAGCGGGCACGCTGCGCCCGGGGGACCAGCTCGAGTGGCATCGGGTCCGCTCGTTCGGCGAACGGGAGATCGATCAGCGCGAGATCGCCGAAGCGGCGCTGGCGGGGTGGCTGCAGTCGGACGGGTTCGTCGGACGCAACGAGGGGACGAACAGGTCGCTGACCATCGAGGCGATGACCGTCAACGACGAGGAACTCGCCTGGGTGACCGATGCGCTCGACCGCGTGTTCCCGGGAGCGCACCGCCACGAACGTTCGGTGGTGACCAAGGACGAGGGGCTGGACTGCCGCCGCACCCGGCTGTACGGCAACCATCTCCAGTCCTTTGTGGATCATTGGAGCCTGCTCACCCGGGGTGCGGCCATGACGGTCCCGGCGCACCTGTACACCGCACCGCTGCCCGTGGTGGCCGCGTACCTGCGGAGCCTGTTCCAGGCTGAGGGTTACGTCTCGGATCGTGAACGGTCCACTTTGGTCGGCATGGACATGATCTGCGAGCAACTGGTCCGCGGCGTGCAGAACCTCCTGCTGCGCTTCGGCATCTTCTCGCGGGTGGCGAAGAAGGCGGATCCCCGCCCGAACCGGCACGGTTGCTGGTCGCTGCGGATACAGAACCGGGGTGACCGGGAGATCTTCGCCGCGGAGATCGGCTTCGTCGACGAGCGCAAGTCGGCGAAGCTCGAGGCGAGCCTGGAACGGCCGGGCCGGCCCGCCAAGCCGACCAAGCGGCTGGAGATCGAGTGCATCGAGGACCTCGGGCCGATGGAGGTCTACGACATCCAGACCGACAGCGGGGAATTCCTCGCCGGGAACCTCCGCGTGCACAACTGTTTCATCCTCGCCGTGGATGACTCGATGGAGTCGATTCTGAACTGGTACCGGGAAGAGGGGCTGATCTTCAAGGGCGGTTCCGGCGCCGGGTTGAATCTGTCGCGCATTCGGTCGTCGAAGGAGCTGCTGTCCTCCGGTGGCACGGCCTCCGGGCCGGTCTCGTTCATGCGGGGCGCCGACGCGTCGGCGGGCACCATCAAGTCCGGCGGGGCAACGCGCCGGGCGGCCAAGATGGTGGTGCTCGACGTCGACCATCCCGACGTCGAGGAGTTCATCGAGACCAAGGCCAGGGAAGAGCAGAAGATCCGCGTCCTGCGCGACGCCGGATTCGACATGGACCTTTCCGGCTCCGACATCTCCTCGGTGCAGTACCAGAACGCCAACAACTCGGTGCGTGTCTCCGACGAGTTCATGCAGGCGGTCGAGTCCGACAGCGCGTTCGGCCTGCGCGCCAGGCAGACCGGCGAGGTGATCAGTGAGGTCGAGGCCAAGAAGCTGTTCCGCGCGATGGCGCAGGCGGCGTGGGAGTGCGCCGACCCCGGGATCCAGTACGACGACACCATCAACGACTGGCACACCTGCCCCGAATCCGGCCGGATCACCGCGTCCAACCCGTGCTCGGAGTACATGCACCTGGACAACTCCAGCTGCAACCTGGCCTCGCTGAACCTGCTGAAGTTCCTCGGCGAGGACGGCACCTTCGACGCGCGCCGGTTCGCCCGCGCGGTCGAGTTCGTGATCACCGCGATGGACATCTCGATCTGCTTCGCCGACTTCCCGACCGAGGCGATCGGCGACACCACGCGGAAGTTCCGGCAGCTCGGCATCGGTTACGCCAATCTGGGCGCGCTGCTGATGGCGATGGGCCACGCCTACGACTCCGACGGCGGCCGCGCGCTCGCGGCGTCGATCACCTCGCTGATGACGGGCGTTTCGTACCGCCGTTCCGCCGAACTCGCCGGCGTCGTCGGCCCGTACGAGGGGTACGCGCGCAACGCCGAAGCGCACCAGCGCGTGATGCGCAAGCACGCCGCGGCGAACGAACTCATCCGCACCTACCACGCCATCGACGCCGCCGTGCGCAAGCTCGCCTCCGAGGAATGGCACCGCGGCATCAAAATCGGCACCGAACACGGCTGGCGCAACGCGCAGGCGAGTGTGCTGGCGCCGACCGGGTGCCTGACCGCCGAAACCCTGGTGACCACCGATCGCGGGCTCGCCAGGCTCTCCGAACTCGGCGACCTGTACGGCGACAGGTGGCAGGACGTCGATTTCACCGTGGCGACCGACGAGGGACCGCGGCGGGCGACCAGGTTCTTCGTCAACGGCGAGGAACCGACCCGGCGCCTGGTCACCGCGGGTGGGTACCGGATCCAGGGCACGCTGGCCCACCGGGTGAAGGTGGTCGAGAACGGCACCTGGGTGTGGAAGCGGCTCGCCGACGTGCGTTCCGGTGACGTGCTCCCGCTCCAGTTGGGTGGGCTGGTCGGCGAACCGCGCCGCGTGCCGATGCCGGTGCTGGACCAGGCCTGCTACGCGGGCGACCGGAACGCCGTGGTGCCCGGCTTCGTCGATGAGGACCTGGCCGAGCTGGTCGGCTACTTCATGGGCGACGGCAGCCTGCACGCGAAGGGATTGAGGTTCCGCGTGGCGGACACCGATCTCGACGTGGTCGAGCGGCTTCGCGTGCTGTGCAAGGGATTGTTCGACATCGAAGCCGCGGTCCGTCCCGCGGCCGGTTACCAGGAGGTGGCGATCGACTCGGTGCGTCTCGCCCGCTGGTGGAAGGCCGCCGGTTTCGCCAAGGACCTGCCCGGGGCCGATCACACGGGCAAGGGCTGGACGCCACGGATCCCCGCCGCGATTCGCGAGACGAACGACGTCACCGTGTACGCCGCGTTCCTGCGGGGGGTGTTCGAAGCGGACGGTACGGTCACCGAAGGCGTGCCGGGTTTGAGCACCGCCTCGGAGACCTTCGCCGAGGACATCCGCTCGATGCTGCTGACGCTGCGCCTGGCCACGACCACCCGCGAGACCACCAGCGGCTGGGATGGTGCCCGATACCAGGTTCGGTTGCGCAACGTCGACCACGCGCTGACCTTCGACGAGGTGATCGGTTTCATCGGCGAGCGCAAGTCGCGCGCGCTGGTGGCGCTGGAACCCCGCTCCGCGAAGGACGACTTGCGCGATCAGCCCGGCTACCTCTTCGAGACCGTGGCGGTCAACGAGGACGGCGGGGTGCAGCCGACCTACGACCTGTCCGTGCCGGAGAACGTCACCTACGTCGCGAACGGCTTTGTCAGCCACAACACCATCGGCTTCATGATGGACTGCGACACGACCGGCATCGAGCCGGACTTTTCGCTGGTGAAGTTCAAGAAGCTGGTCGGCGGCGGGTCGATGCAGATCGTGAACCAGACGGTGCCGCGGGCGCTTTCCGTGCTGGGGTACCAGGGCGAGCAGGCCGAGGCCATCGTCGAGTTCATCGCGCAGCACGGGCACGTGGTGGACGCGCCGGGGCTGCGGCCCGAGCACTACGACGTGTTCGACTGCGCGGTCGGCGAGCGGTCCATCGCGGCGATGGGCCACGTGCGCATGATGGCCGCGGTGCAGCCGTTCCTGTCCGGCGCCATTTCCAAGACGGTCAACATGCCGGAGTCGGCGACCGTCGCCGACGTCGAGGAGATCTACTTCCAGGGCTGGAAACTCGGCCTGAAGGCACTGGCGATCTACCGCGACAACTGCAAGGTCGGCCAGCCGCTGTCCACCGCCAAGAAGAAGGAAGAGCCCGCCGAGGTGGCCAAGGTGGAGTACCGCCCGGTCCGCAAGCGGCTGCCGAAGAAACGCCCCAGCCAGACCGTTTCGTTCACCGTCGGCGGCGCCGAGGGCTACCTGCACGCCGGGTCGTATCCGGACGACGGGCTCGGCGAGATCTTCATCAAGCTCGGCAAGCAGGGCTCCACCCTGGCCGGAGTGATGGACGCCTTCTCCATGTCGATCTCGGTCGGCCTGCAGTACGGGATCCCGCTGGAGTTCTACATCTCGAAGTTCTCCAACCTGCGCTTCGAACCGGCCGGCATGACCGACGACCCGGACGTCCGGATCGCCACCAGCGTGCTCGACTACCTCTTCCGGCGGCTCGCCTTGGACTACCTGCCGTACGAGAAGCGTTCGCAACTCGGCATCTTCACCGCCGAGGAACGCGCCTCGCAGGTCGACGCCGACTACGGCGCGTCCACCGCGGAGCCGCCACGGGTCGATCTCGACGAGTTGCGCAGCAGCGTCTATTCGTCAGAGGCCGACGCCGAACCGGAGGTCGAAGGGGAACGCCAGGCGCAGACCTCAGCGGAGCTGATGGAACTGCACCTCGGCAAGGTCGCCGACGCGCCGCTGTGCATGACGTGTGGCACGAAGATGCGCCCGGCCGGCTCGTGCTATGCGTGCGAAGGATGTGGGGCCACCTCGGGCTGCAGCTGACCTCCACAGGATCTCCACACACCTTCCACCGAACCTCCCGGTGGATTCGGCCAACGTGCTTCCCGCGCCGACCGTCTCAAGAGGCGTAAGGAAAGGAGTGGCATGTTGAGCGAATTCACCGGGTGGGTCGAGCACTTCGAGGCCGAAGCCGAGCGCCGGCGACAACGGCAGGATCCACAGTGGACGGACGGCGCCGAGCTGACGGCGGCCGTGGTGCGCAGTGTGCAGCGCTTCCAGGTGGGCGAGGCGGGTGACGGCGCGAACCTGATCGCCAAGGCCGAAGCCGCCGGGGACGAGGCGTACGCCAAGGCGGTGCGCATGTTCGTCGACGAGGAACGCAACCACGCGCGGCTACTGGAGAACCTCCTGCGAGCGGCCAACGCGAAGACCATCGGCGGCCACTGGACCGACGCGGTCTTCGTGCGACTGAGGCGGGCGCTCGGGCTGCGCCTGGAGCTGATGGTGCTGATGATCGCCGAGGTGGTCGCGTTGCGGTACTACCGCGCGCTCCGCGACGGCACGTCGGACCCGCTGACCACCGAGGTCGCCGGGCGCATTCTCGCCGACGAGGAGCGTCACGTGCCGTTCCACCTGCGTCGCCTCGCGGCGGCGTTCGCGCCCTTGCCGCCGGTGGTGCGTCTCCTGGTGCACGGGGTGTGGCGGGTGCTGCTGTTCGGCGCGGTGGTGACCGTCTCCTACGACCACGGCCCCGCGCTGCGCCAGTTCGGCCTGACGCGGCGCGGGTTCGTGGCCGACGTGCTCAGGATCTGGTCACGGACGGCGGAAATCCATGATCCAGTTGGTCTCCCAGACCGCGCCGTCGGCTGAGAAAGCCTGCTCCCAGCGCGGGGTACCGGTGGTGACGCCGGTCCAGATGAACCGCACCTGGACCGGCTTGCCGTCGTGCTCGTCCTCGCCGTGGAACTCGCCGCGCCCGTTGACGAATCGCCCGGTCACCGGCGGCGCCAGCTTGCCATCGCGGCTGTTGACCCAGTAGATCGACCAGTCGCCGGTGGCCGGGTCGAGCAACCGCAGCGACAGGCCGGTCCAGCCCTGGTCCGGCATGGTGATCTCGTCCAGGTTCGCCGCGCCGCCGAACAGCTGCCACGCCCGGGTGTGCCCGTCGAACTCGGTCCAGGTGGTGCTGCCGGTGAGCGGGCTGGTCAGCCGCCGGTTGGCCACGAGCCACTCGCCGGTGAAAAAATCGAAGGACATGGAGCACCTTTCTGCTTCGGAGTACGGCGCTCATCCTCACCGGTGATCACTGACACCTTCTGTCAGTGAAGTTGTCACATCCGGACGGGCTACGAGGTCCATCGGGAAACACCGACAGGGAGGGAAGGCGATGAGTCCGATCGTGGTGACCGGTGGCACCGGCCAGCTGGGCAGGCAGGTGGTACGGGCCCTGCTCGACGCCGGGCGTGAGGCGGTGGTGCTGAGCAGGCGGGAACGGCCGGTGGCCGACGGCAGCCGGTTCGTGGCGGTGGATCTGCGCACCGGTGCCGGTCTTGGCGAAGCACTGTCCGGAGTGGACACCGTGGTGCACTGCGCCTCCACGCTCACCGGCGGGGACGAGCAGGCGGCGGAGAAGCTGTTCGGCGCGGCGAAGCGGGCCGGGGTGGCGCACCTGGTCAACGTCTCGATCGTCGGCGTGGACCGCATTCCGCTGCCGTACTACAAGACCAAGCTCGCGGTGGAGCGGCAGCTGGAGGCGTCCGGGCTCGGCTACACGACGCTGCGCGCGACCCAGTTCCACGACCTGATCCAGTTCTTCTTCGCGATTCTGGGACGGTCGCCGGTCGTTCCGGTGCCGTCGATCCGCTTCCAGCCTGTCGACACGCGGGACGTGGCCGTGCGGCTGGCGGAACTCGCGCTCGCTGAGCCCGCCGGGCGCGTTCCGGACTTCGGCGGTCCGGAGGTCCGGGACGCGAAGAGCCTGGCGCGGGCCTATTTCACCGCCACGGGCCGTCGGCGGCTGCTCGTTCCGCTCCGGATGCCCGGGCAGGTCATGGCGGGGTTCCGACGCGGGGAGAACCTGGTCGGCGACCGGTTCGACGGGCGGATCACCTTCGAGGAGTTCCTGGCCGAGCGCGCCACCCGGCGGCCGAGCCGGTTCACTGATGCCGGTGGTAGTGGCGGCTGACCCGCGCGCGGTTGCCGCAGGACGGTTTGCACCACGCCTGCCGGGGGTGGTCCTGCACGAAGTAGCGCACGCAGCGCGGTGCCGGGCAGGCCCGCAGGCGCTCGCGGTCCGGTCCGCTGAGGAACTCGATGCCCGCCTTCGCCAGTTCCGCGAGGAGCAGGGCGGCCGGATCGGCGGGAACGGGCTGGTACCGCATCCGCCCGCCGGGCCAGTCCAGCTCCGGCACGCGCGGCACCGCGGCGGCCGCTTCGTTGAGCTGCCGCGCCGCCGTCGCCGGGTCCAGCAGCCGGCCGGCGTCGGCCTTGCTCGCCGGGCCGGGGCGCACCGCGTCGGCGAACAGAGAGCGGAGCGCCTTGCGCAACCCGAGCACGGACTCCCGCACCTGCTCGTCGACGGGCACTTCGGGCAGGTCGTGCTCGCGCAGCCAGTCCGCCAGTCCGTCGACGCTGTCCAGCAGGTCGCACCCGTAGCGCACGGTGGTGGCGAATTCCAGGGCGAGCATGGCACCGATCCTAATGCACCTGGCTCTTGCTCTCATTAGCGCGCTCGGCTAACTTCCTAACGGACGATGAACCTCCAACCATTAGGAAGGTGGCTGGATGCGCGAACTCCTGCGCGAGCTGCCGTCGCTGGCCGGGCCGTTGCCGGGGTTCGACCCCGCGGGTGCTCCCGATGACCCGTTCGCGTTGTTCACCGACTGGCTGCGCGCGGCGATCGAGGCGGGCGTCCGCGAACCCCACGCGATGACGTTGTCCACTGTGGACGGCGAGGGGCGGCCGTCGGCGCGGGTGCTCATCCTCAAGGACCTCACCGCGGAGGGCTTCCAGTTCGCGTTCGGCTCGGCCGGGCGCAAGGGGAAGGAACTGGCGAACACCCCGTGGGCGGCGCTGACCTTCTACTGGGCGCCGTTGGGCAGGCAGGTGCGCGTGCGCGGCCGGGCCGAATCCACTGGCGGGGACCTCGGTGCGCGTGATTTCCTCGCCAGGAGCGAGACCTCCCGCGCGGTGGCGCTGCTCGGCCGCCAGAGCACCCCGCTGGCCGACTCCGCCGAATTGGAGACGGCGCTGGCGGCCGCGCGCGAACGCGTCCGGCAGGAGCCGGGCCTGGTCGCGCCGGACTGGTCGGTCGGCACCGTGGTGCCCGACGAAATCGAGTTCTGGCAAGGAAATGAGCAGCGTCGCCACGTCCGGCTGAACTACCGTCGGACGGCCGGGACCTGGACGAAGGAGTTGTTGTGGCCGTAAGCGAACTGCGCGCGAACATCACCGCCGGGCACGAACGCCTGGCGAAGCGGCTCGCCGAGCTGACCGACGACGAGGCGCGCGGCCCGTCGGCGCTGCCGGGCTGGACGCGCGGTCACGTGCTCACCCATCTGGAGAACCTCGGGCGCGCGTTCCGTCGTCAGGCCGAATACGCCTTGGCGGGCAAGACGATCGAGGTCTACGACGGCGGGCGAGCCGGTCGCGATGCCGGGATCGAGGCAGGGGCGGGACGAGCGGCTGCCGAACTGCGCGAGGGTGTGCTCGGCTCGATCCAGGGCCTGGAAGAGATCTGGGACCGGGTGCCCGAGGACGGCTGGCAGCGCCCGGTCCGCTACCGCGAAAGTTCTTTGCTGGACACGGTTTTCTGCTGGTGGCGTGAGCTGGAGATCCACTTCGCGGACGCCGATCTCGGGTACCGGCCGGACGACTGGAGCCCCGAGTTCTGCGCGCACGCGCTCGAATTCCTCGCCCCACGCGCTCCCGAAGGCGTCCGGCTGGTGCTGAAGCCGGCCGACGACCCGCGGGAATGGGCATGGGGGAGCGGGCCGGAGGTCGAGGCACGTGGCAGGCTCACCGAGCTGACCGCGTGGATGGCGGGCCGGCGTGTCGACAAATCACTTCCCGAACTCGCCCCGTGGCCGTGAGGTCATCGCGCGGTAGGCCGGTCGCAGCAGTTCGGTGACCGTCCTGCCGTCGACGGACAGGGCGAGCGGGTCCAGCTGGTCGAGCACCGAGGTGGTCGCGCCACTGGTCACCGGGATCTCGGTTCGCTTGCCCCAGAAGGAATCCAGCTCGTCGGCCAGCGTGGCCGGGCCGCCTTCCCGCCCGGCCGCGTGGGTGCGCAACGCGCGCAGCCGGTCCAGCAGTTCCTCGCGTGTGCGCCCGCGCCAGGCGAGATAGGTGAACGGATCGGCGTCGAAGGAGTCCGCGAGCACCTGGCAGGCCGCGGCGAGGTGGCGGCACGGCACCTCCCAGCCGGGGCAGGAACAGTCCATTGTCACTTCCCGCAGGCTCCGCGGGAACAGGCTCAGCCCCAGTTTCGCGAACACGCCTTCGAGATCGGCGGGAAGTTCACCGGCGAGCAGTTTGGCCGCGAACACCGCCTGGGTGGCCAGTTCCTGCTCGATCCGCGCCCAGTCCGCCGAATCGAAGGCCTTGACCGCGATCCGCGCGCGGTGCGGATCGGGCCCGGAATCGCGAACCTGCGCGGTGACCACGCTGGTCGACACCGAAAGGCTCAGCACGTGCCCGGCGCGCGCGGACCGCTGCCCGCTGGTGCGATAGGCGCCGAGTCCGAGCCCGTCGAGCGTCTCCAGGAACCGCCGGGACCACCAGCTCATGGCCCCTCCAGTGCGAGCAGTTCGCGCAGGCCTTCGGTGGACAGCTCGGTGAGCCAGTGCTCCCCGGCGCCGACCACCAGCCGCGCCAGCGACGCCTTCTCGGTCAGTATCCGGTCGATCTTCTCCTCCAGCGTGCCCGCGCAGGCGAACTTGCGGACCTGCACGTCACGCCGCTGCCCGATGCGGAAGGCGCGGTCGGTGGCCTGGTCCTCGACCGCGGGGTTCCACCAGCGGTCGATGTGCACCACGTGGTTGGCCGCGGTCAGGTTCAGCCCGGTGCCGCCCGCCTTGAGCGAGAGCAGGAACAGCGACGGCCCGCCGGGGGACTGGAACCGCTCGACCAGCCGGTCGCGCTCGGGCTGGCTGGTGCCGCCGTGCAGGAACAGCACCTCGGTGTCGAACCGCTCGGACAGGTACGGCACCAGCATCGCGCCGAACTGGGCGAACTGGGTGAAGCAGAGCGCCTTGTCACCCTCGGCCAGCACCTCTTCGAGGATTTCTTCCAGCCGGGCCAGTTTCCCGGACCGCCCGGCGAGGTCCGAGCCGTCGCCGAGGAAGTGCGCGGGGTGGTTGCACACCTGCTTCAGCTTGGACATGGTCGCCAGCACGAGCCCCTTGCGCTTGATCTCCCGCGCCTGGCCGATCTGGTCCAGCATGTCGTCGACCACCGCGCGGTAGAGCGTCACCTGCTCGGGGGTGAGCGTGCAGAGCTGCTTGAACTCCAGGCGTTCCGGCAGGTCGTCGAGCACCGTGGGATCGGTTTTCAGGCGCCGCAGCACAAACGGGCCGGTGGCGCGGCGCAGGCGGGCGGCGGCTTCGTGGTCGTCGTGGCGTTCGATCGGCACGGAGAACCGCGCGCGGAAGGTGTTGGCGGTGTCCAGGAAACCCGGGTTCAGGAAGTCCATTATGGACCAGAGTTCGGCGAGCCGGTTCTCCACCGGCGTGCCGGTCAGCGCCACCCGGTGGCGAGCCTTGAAGCCGCGAACCGCTTTCGCCTGCTGCGAGGCGCTGTTCTTGATGTTCTGCGCCTCGTCGAGCACCACGCGGTCCCACTCGACCTCGTTCAGCGATTCGGCGTCCCTTGCCGCGAGCGCGTAGGTGGTGATCACCAGGTCGTGCTCGGCCGCGGCGGTGACCACCGACCGCCGGTCGGCGCCGTGGTGGAGGTGCACACGCAGGTCCGGGGTGAACCGCGCGGCCTCCCGCTGCCAGTTCCCGACCACCGTCATCGGGCAGACGAGCAGCGTCGGCGGTCGTGGGGAGTCCTTGCGGCACAAGGCTTCCAGCGCGAGCAGCTGGACGGTCTTGCCGAGGCCCATGTCGTCGGCGAGGCAGGCACCGAGACCCAGTTCGTCCAGGAACGCCAGCCAGGCGAGCCCGCGCCGCTGGTACGGCCGGAGCCTGCCGTGGAAACCGGGTGGGGTGTCGGCACGTTCGACGAAGCGGTCCGCTTTGCCGCCGAGCAGGTCGCCGAACCGCCCGTCGCCGGTGACCTCCGAAACCGGCAGCGGGGCCTTGCTCGCGCCGAGGTGCCGGATCGCCTGGCTCACCGTCATCTCACCGCGGCGCTCGGTTTTCAGGAAGGCCAGCCCGGCGGCGAGTCCGCGCTGGTCGATGCGGGTCCACTGACCGCGCAGCCGGACCAGCGGCACCTTCGCGGCGGCGAGCGAGGCCAGTTCGGCTTCGGACAGCCGCTGTCCGCCGACCGACAGCTCCCATCGGTAGTCGACGAGCTGCTTGAGGTCGAGCGGCCGGTCCCGCGAGACCACGCCGGTGGCCGGCTTGCTCTGCGTTTCGAGCCGGAGCGCGACGTCGCCGGGACGGCGCCAGGACTTCGGCAGCAGCACGCCGTAGCCGGCTTCGTCGAGCGCCGGGGCCTGGGTGAGGAAGTCGTAGGCGCCTTCCGCGTCGAGTTCGAGCCCGGCCGGGTGCGCTTCGGCGAGTGCGTCGTCGAGGCGCCGGAAGAGGCGGCTGGCGCGGCCGAGTTCGGTCAGCAGCAGCTCCTGCGGGCGGTGGATCCACCGGCTGAGCACGTCGTGCTGACCGGACCGCCACACCTGGCTCGCCGGGATCAGCACGGACGGGTCCTCGACCGCCTGGAGCAGGAACTCCAGCCGCCAGTCCTCCTTCTCGTTCTGCTCCGGGGACAGCAGGCGGAAGCCGAGCCGGACAGCGGCGTCGTGCGCGGCGCTCGCGTGCCAGGCGTCGATCCGGTCGCGCAGTTCGTGGGCTTCGCGCCGGTCGGCCTCGAACTCGGGGTCACCGGTGAGCGCGCCCAGCCAGGCCGCGACCGCGCCGGAGCCGGTGGCCAGTTCCAGCCCGTCCAGCCGGGTGCGGACCTCGTGGTCGACCAGTGCGTCGAGCAGCGAGCGGAGCACCTCGGTGGCCGTCCGGCCGTCGGTGTCCTCCGGCCGCACGGGCTGGGCACGGCAGACCGGCGGCATCGCGGCGGCCAGCTTGGCGAACCGCGCGGAGTCCACACCGGACAGTGCGGGCCGCCACCGCGCGCGCAGCCCGCCGACCCCGGTGCGCAGGCCCGGCAGCACGCGTCCGCGGTCGGCCAGGTCCGCGGCGAAGGCGGTCACCTGGCGCAGGTAGTGCGGGGAGGTGCCGAGGCGGACCTGGGCCTCGGTGAGCCTGCCGAGCACGCCGGCGGCGGCGCCGGGGGAGAGCACGACGGCGGGCACGAGCCACGGCTCCAGCCGGTCGCCGGTCGCCGGAGCGGGCTCGGCCAGCGGGTCGCGGACCAGCTCGGGCGAGGCGACCGGTCCGTCGCCGGTCGACGGCAGCAGCAGCGGAACGACCTCCGCGCGACCCTCCGGCACCAGCCGCGACAGGTCCTCCACGGCGAACGGGTGCGCCACCGCGGCGCCGGGCAGCGGACCGCTCACCGTGGCCGGGAGCGCCGAGTCCTCGGCCCACAACGCGACGTCACCGGCCGCGGTGCCCAGGCCGTGCAGGACCAACACCCCCTCCACGCTAGCCGAGCTTGACCCTCCCGCTACGTCAAGGTGCACGGTGTCGGCCATGCCCACTCGACGCGACTTCATGAAAGGCGGTGCCGCCGTGGCAGGCGGCCTGCTCGCCAGCACCGGAACGGCCGCCGCGAGCGACACCGGAACGGCCGCCGCGGGCGCGCCGCTGGTGCTCACCGGCGCCACCCTGATCGACGGCACCGGCGGCAGGCCCCGTCGTGACAGCACGATCGCGCTGGTCGGCGACCGGATCGTGGCGGTCGGCTCGGTCACCCGCACCGGCGCGCGGGTGATCGACCTGCGCGGCAAGTTCGTCATCCCCGGTCTCTGGGACATGCACGTGCACACCGTTCCGCTGGATGAGATCTACCCGCCGTTGTACGTGGTCAACGGGGTGACCGGGATCCGCGAGATGTACGGCTACTTCCACCCGCAGCTGCCCGAGCTGCGCGACCGCATCGAACGCGGGGTGGTCACCGGGCCGCGCATGGTGATCGCGAGCAACCTCATCGACGGGCCGCATTCGGTGCACGGGCCGACCGGTGCGGTGACGGTGAGCACCCCGGACGAGGCCCGCGCGGCCGTGCGCACGATGAAGGAGCAGGGGGCGGACTTCATCAAGGTGTACTCGATGCTGTCGGAGGAGGCCCTGCACGCGATCGCCGAGGAATCGCGGCGCGTCGGCCTCCGGTTCGCCGGGCACGTGCCGGAGCGGATGTCCGCGCTGGACGCCGCCGACGCCGGTCAGCACAGCATGGAGCACCTTTTCGGCTTCTTCACGGCGACTTCGACGACGGAAGCCGAACTGCGCGAGCGCCTCGCCGCGACGCCGATCGATCCGGCGAATCCGCAGGCCTGGTACACCGTGGTCCGTGCGCTGGAACGGGAAGGGGCCGCGACGTACGACCGCCGCCGCGCGCGGCGGCTGTTCGATCGGTTGCGGCGCAACGGCACCTACGCGTCGCCGACGCTGAGCGTGCTGCGCGCGCTTTCCCTGCCCGCGAGCGCGTTCGACCGGAACGACCCGCGCCTGCGCTACCTGCCGAAGACGATCACCGACTACTGGTGGCTTCAGGTCGAGCACACCGCGCCGTCCACCCCGGCGGAGATCGAGGAGCACCGCCGGTTCTTCGAGGCGGAGCTGGAGATGACCGGTGAGCTGCACCGCGCGGGCGTGCCGGTGCTGGCCGGGACCGACTCGAACAACGCTTTCTGCTTCCCGGGTTTCTCGCTGCACGACGAACTCGCGCTGCTCGTGCGGGCGGGGCTCCCGCCGATGCGCGCGCTCCAGTCCGCGACCCGCGACGCCGCGCGTTTCCTGGGCAGGCAAAGCACTTCGGGCACGGTCGAACCGGGCAAGGTGGCCGATCTGGTGGTGCTGGACGAAGATCCGCTCGCCGACATCACGAACACGAGCCGGATCCACGCGGTGGTGCACCGCGGCCGGTACCTCGGGCCGGACGAGCGCACGCGGCTGCTGGCGGACATCGAGAAGGCCGCGGCCGAACAGCAGTTCCCGGAACCGCCCGTGTCCGGATGCGGCTGCCGCGGGTAATACGCTCGGGCCATGACGGAGGCCCGGCAGGAAGCGCTGCGCGCGGTGGAGAGCAGCCTCGACCGGCCCTCCGCCGCGCGCGTCTACGACTACTTCATCGGCGGCGACACCCACTACGCGATCGACCGTGAGTTCGCCGAGAAGGTGCGCGAGCGGATGCCGCTGATGGGCGAGTACTGCCGCACCAGCAGGCTGTTCCTCGGCCGGGCCGTGCGGTACTGCGTGGAGCGCGGCATCCGGCAGTTCGTCGACATCGGGTCCGGCCTGCCGACCGCGGGCAACGTGCACGACGTGGCCGACGAGGCGCGTCCCGAAGGCGACGTGCGGGTGGTCTACGTCGACAACGAGGCGATCGCGCTGGCCCATTCGACGTTGCTGCTGGCCGACACCGCCGACCCCGACCGGCACCAGGCCATCGCCGCCGACCTGCTGGACCCGGACGACCTGTGGCTCCAGGTCCGGCGCACCGGGCTGATCGACCTCGACCGGCCGGTCGGGCTGGTGGTCAACGCGGTGCTGCACTTCATCAAGGACGAGCAGGAGCCGGAGCGCGTGCTGCGGGACTACCGCCGCCGCCTCGCGCCGGGCTCGCTGCTGGTGCTTTCGCAGATGACGAACGAGAACCCGCGGAACGAGGACGAGCGGCAGGCGCTGGCCGACATCGTCGCGTACTACGAGACCACCACGAACCCGGGGCAGTTGCGCACCATCGACGAGTTCCGCCGGTTCTTCGGCGACTGGGAGCTGGAGCCGCCGGGCCTGGTCTACGCGCCCGCGTGGCACCCGGACGGCGACACGCTCTTCGCCGACCGGCCGTCGGCCTCACGCGTGATCGGCGGCATCGGCCGTAAGCGTTCGTAGCGCCAGCTCGCGCAGGTTCCGCTTGAGCCGGTCCAGGCCGACGCCGCGTTCTCGCTGGTAGCGGAACAGCTCCGGAGCCAGTGGCGCGAGCATCGTGTCGACCAGTCCGTCGGGATCGGGGAGCCCGGCCTCGGTCAGCAGGGCGTGTGTGTGCACGCGCCAGAATCCGTAGGCGCCGGTGCCGAAGCGCTGGTGCCCGATCTCGCTGCCCAGCACCAGGTGCCCGTGCGCGGCGAGCAGGTCGAGCATCGCGGCGTAGAAGGCGGCCAGCCGCTCGGCGGGTGGGGCGCCGGGACCGAGCGGCGGATCACCGCGCAGCAGTTGCTCCTGGAGTTTCCGCTCGTGCTCGTCCAGCAGGGCGACGGCGATCGCCGCGCGGTCGGGGTAGCGCCGGTAGAGCGTGCCCCGGCCGACCCCGGCCGCCTTCGCGATGTCGTCCATCGTGACGTTCTCGGCGCCCCGGTCGGCGAACAGCGCCTCGGCGGCCTGTAGCACCTTGGCGCGGTTCCTGGCGGCGTCCGCCCGTTCACGCGTGCTCACCCCATGAACTGTAGTGGACAACGTGTCCACTTCGCGCGTACGGTCTAACGAAGTGGACACGGTGTCCACTTCGTTGGCCGGGAGGACCGTCATGACGCACCTGCTCCACCTCGACTCCAGCGCTCGCCGCGACTCCTTCTCGCGGCAGCTGACCGCCCGCTTCGCCGAGTCGTGGCGCGCCGCCCACCCCGGCGCCGAGTACACCTACCGCGATCTCGCGGCCGACCCGGTGCCGCTGATCGGCGAAGCGTGGACCGAGATCTGCGACCACCTGCTGGCCCACGGCCTCACCGACCCCGCGCGGTACCCCGAGGCGGTGCGCACCGACGCGCAGCGCGCGGCCTGGGCGGTCGTCTCACCGCTGCTGGACGAACTGCTGGCCGCGGACCTCGTGCTGATCGGCGCGCCGATGTACAACTTCTCCGTCCCGGCCGCCTTGAAGGCCTGGATCGACCAGGTCACCTTCCCACGCATGTCGCTGGCCGGGCGGGCGTTCGTGGTGGCCAACGCGCGCGGCGGCTCGTACGGGCCGGGCACTCCGCGCGAGGCGTTCGACCACCAGGAGCGGTACCTGCGCGACTTCTTCGCGGGGCACTACGACGTCACCGACGTGACCTTCGTCAACAGCGAGCTGACCAACGCGGTGGTCGACCCGACACTGTCCGAACTGGACGGAAAGCGGCTGGCATCGCACGCGGCCGCGCTCGCCGCGGTCGACCGGCTCGCGTCGTGAGCTGGCTGCTGCTGGTGGCGGCGGGCCTGGTGGAGATCGTCTGGGCGCAGAGCATCAAGCCCACGGAGAACTTCACCAGGCCACTGCCCACCCTGCTGTGCTTCGTGCTCGGTGTGGCCGCGGTCTACCTGCTCTCCCGCGCGATGAACGGCCTGCCGGTGGGCACCGCCTACGCGGTGTTCACCGGCATCGGCGCGGTCGGCGCCATCGCGCTCGGTGTGGTGGTGCACCGGGATCCGCTCAGCGCGGGCAGGCTGGCCGCGCTGAGCCTGATCGTCGGCGGCATCGTGCTGGCCAGGCTCACCGAGTCCGGCTGAGCTGCTGCCACAGGAACTCGAAGACCAGCGCGGTCTTGAAGGCCAGCTGCTCGTTGTCGGCGGCGGCGCCGTGCCCGCCTTCGATGTTCTCGTGGTAGCGCACCGGATAACCCAGCTCGCGCATCCGCGCCACCATCTTCCTGGCGTGCGCCGGGTGCACCCGGTCGTCCCTGGTCGAGGTGACGAACAGGATCGGCGGGTAGTCGCGTCCACTGTGGACGTTCTGGTACGGCGAGTACTCGCTGATGAACGCCCACTCGTCCGGCTCGTCCGGGTCGCCGTACTCGGCCATCCAGGAGGCTCCGGCCAGCAGCTTGTGGTAGCGCCGCATGTCCAGCAGCGGCACCTGGCAGACGATGGCGCCGAACAGCTCGGGGTAGCGGGTGAGCATCACGCCCATCAGCAGGCCGCCGTTGCTGCCGCCCTGGATGCCCAGCCGGTCCGCGGTGGTGATGCCGCGAGCGACGAGATCCCTGGCCACGGCGGCGAAGTCCTCGTACACCAGGTGCCGGTTGGCCTTCACCGCCTGCGTGTGCCAGCCGGGGCCGTACTCGCCGCCACCGCGGATGTTGGCCACCACGTAGGTGCCGCCCCGCGCGAGCCACGAGCGGCCGGTCGAACCGCTGTAGGAGGGGGTGAGCGAAACCTCGAAACCGCCGTAGCCGTAGAGCATGGTCGGCCCGTCGACGGCGCCTTCCGGGCGCACCACGAAGTACGGCACGGCGGTGCCGTCGTCCGAGGTGGCGAAGTACTGCGCCACCTCGATCCCCGTACTGTCGAAAAAGGACGGTGCGGACCGGATCTGCTCGGCCTGCTCGCCGATCACCCCGCGCACCAGGGTGGACGGCTGGGTGTAACCGCTGACGTCGAGGAAGTACTCGTTGCTGTGGTCGGGATCGGTGTCGATGATGTCCGCGCTGCCGACCTCCGGCGCACCCGGCAGCGGCTCGTCGGTCCAGCCGTCCGGCCCCGGCGTGAGCACCCGGAGCCGGGCCTTGACGTCGGAGAGCGTGCCGAGCAGCAGGTGGTCCCGCGTCCAGGTGTAGTACTCGAGCGAGGTGTGCGCGTCGGGGCGGAAGAGCACGGTCAGCTCGCGCTCGCCGGCGAGATAGGCGTCGAACCCGGTGGCGAGCAGGGCGCCGGCCGGGTACTCGGTGCCGCCGACGGTCCACGGGGAGCGGGTGCGGATGAGCAGCCAGTCGCGGTGGACCGAGGGCTGGGCGTCGTCGGGCACGTCGATCCGGGTGAGCGTGCCGTCGGCGGCGCGCAGGTAGCGCTCCGAGCGGTAGAAGTCGATGCTGCGGCCGACGAAGTCGCGTTCGTAACCCTCGGTGAAGTCGTGGTAGGCGAAAACAGCCACGTCCTCGGGCTTGCCTTCGTAGACGACCGGTGCTTCCTCGATCGGTGTGCCCCGGCGCCACTCGCGCATCACCCGGGGGTAACCGGAGGTGGTCAGCGAGCCGGGACCGGTGTCGGTGCCGACGTAGACGCGGTCGTGGTCGATCCAGCTGATCCGTGTCTTGGCCTCGGGCAGCTCGTAGCCGTTCTCGACGAACTCGCGCGTTTCGAGGTCGAACTCGCGCACGACGGTGGCGTCGGCCCCGCCGCGCGAGAGCGAGACCAGGCAGCGGCGGTACTCCGGGCGCAGCACGTTCGCGCCGTGCCAGACCCAGTTCTCGCCTTCGGCCTCGGCGAGCGCGTCGACGTCGAGCAGCAGTTCCCACTCGGGCTGCGGGGTGCGGTACTGCTCCAGCGTGGTGCGCCGCCAGAGCCCGCGGGGGTGCTCGCCGTCGCGCCAGAAGTTGTAGAGGAACTCGCCACGCCGCCGCGTGTACGGGATCCGGTCGTCGGCGTCGAGCACCTCGCGGATGCGGTCGCGCAGTTCGCCGAACCGCTCGCCGCCGGTCAGTTCGGCCACCGTTTCGGCGTTGCGGGCGCGGACCCAGTCGAGCGCCTGCTCGCCGGTGACGTCCTCCAGCCAGAGGTACGGGTCGTCGTCGATCTCGGTCATGTCCCCCAGTCTCGCCTACCGGTATCCTCGTCACAGCTGCCGAGGGTGGGGGAAATGAACATCGAGCCGACGTCCGCCTGGCCGCCACCCGCGCCGCCGCCACCACGGAACTCACCCGTCCGGGTGCTGGGCGTGCTCGCACTGGTGGTGGCGATCGTCGCCGCGGTCGCGCTGCCGGGACTCGGCGTGATCAGCTTCGGCGAGACGGTGATCACCGGCCAGGCCCGTCCCACCGGGTCCGGGGTCAACTCGCAGCGCGAACCCGGCAAGCCGGGGCCGGTGCTGGAGACCGCGGAGAACCCGCTGCTCGCCGAGGGGGTCGAGCTGCCGCAGACCAACTGCCAGCTGCCCTCGCTGCGCCGGTCGGAGGAGCAGCTCCAGGCCTACTACGAGGCGGCGATGCGCTGCCTCGACGCGGCGTGGCAGCCGGCGCTGGAAAGCGTCGGCGAGCCGTTCTCCACGCCCGTGCTGCAGATCAAGGACGAGACCGAGAGTTCGTGCGGTGGCCTGCCGCCCAAGGAGGAGGCCACCGCGTTCTACTGCCCGGCCGACAAGGCCATCCACATGCCGCGCAAGCGCTTGCTGGAGACCGTGGGCACGGTGCAGGCGGCGCACCTGGCGGTGCTCGCGCACGAGTACGGCCACCACGTGCAGCAGCTCAGCGGCATCATGGAGGCCGCGTTCGACGAGATGACGGCCCACGGCGAGGACACCCCAGGGGAGCAGCAGGTCACCCGGCGGATGGAGTTGCAGGCGAACTGCTTCGCCGGACTCTTCCTGGCCAGCACCAGCGGCCGCGGTTCGGTCAGCAAGGCGCTCGCCCAGCAGGGGGTCAAGGAGTTCGAGAACTCGATCGGCAGCGACAGCCACGGCACCGTGCCGAACCAGGTCAAATGGGCCAAAGCCGGTTTCCAGAAGGCGACCTCGGCGTGCAACACGTTCACCGCCGCCGAGGGCGAGGTCCGCTAGGCCGCCGGCATGGAGATCCACATCGACACCGAGGCCGGCCGCGGTCGTCGAGAGGAGATCTACCGGCAGATCCGCGAGGCGATCCTCGACGGCAGGCTTCGCGCGGGGGAGGCGCTGCCGCCGACCCGTGAACTGGCCGAACGGCTCGCGGTCTCGCGCAACACCGTCAGCGCCGCGTACGACCGGCTGGCCGGTGAGGGCTTTCTCGAAGGCCGGGTCGGCGCGGGCACCTTCGTCCGGACGGACCGGGTGCGGGGGAGCGCGGCGCGCGGTGACGCCACCGAATTCCCGATCGAGACGGTCGCGGTGTGGGAGCGCGTACGCATGCCTTCCGGCGTCCACGCCGAATACGACTTCCAGGCCGGGATCCCCGATGTCGCCCGGTTCCCGTTCGACACCTGGCGGCGGTTGCTCGGCGGTGAGGTTCGCGCGTCTTCGGCGGCTTCGCTGGGGTACGGGGATCCGGCCGGGCACACCGGCTTGCGCGAGGCGATCGCCCGGCACATCGCGGTTTCGCGCGACGTCCGGGCCTCGGTCGACGAGGTCGTGGTGACCAGTGGCGCGCAGCAGGCGATCGACCTGGTCGGGCGGGTCGTGCTGCGCCCGGGAGACCGGGTCGCCGTCGAAGATCCCGGGTACCCGCCCGCGCGGTTCCTGTTCGAAGCGCTCGGCGCCGAGGTGGTCCCGGTCGGGGTGGACGCCGAAGGCATTCGTGTCGCGGACATCCCCAGCGGCACCAAGCTCGTCTACGTCACGCCGTCGCACCAGTTCCCGCTCGGGCTGCCGATGTCGCTGGACCGGCGGCTGGATCTGGTGGCGTGGGCCGGGAAAACCGGGGCGGTACTGGTCGAGGACGACTACGACACCGAGTTCCGGTACCACGGCAGGCCGCTGGAACCGTTGCACAGCCTCGATTCCACCGGGCGCGTGGTCTACGTCGGCTCGTTCTCGAAGGTGCTCTCGCCGGGGCTGCGGCTGGGTTTCCTGGTGGCGCCCGCTTCGCTGTGCCGCGTGGTGGCGAAGGCGCGGTTCGTCACCGACTGGCATTCCACCGGTCCGGTGCAGGCGGCGCTCGCGCGGTTCATCGACGACGGCGGGCTGGCCACGCACGTCCGGCGCATGCGGCGTGAGTACCGGCGTCGCCACGACCTGGTGGTTTCGTTGCTGGAGCGGGATTTCCGCCGGTTGCTGACACCGATCCCGGCCGCGGCGGGCCTGCACGTGAGCGCGTACTGCGCGCGCCCGACCACGCCGGTGGCGCGGCGCGCGCTGCGGGCCGGGGTGCTGGTCAACACGCTCGACGAGTACGCGGTGCTGCCGGGGCGTCGCCCTGGGCTGGTGTTCGGCTACGGCGGCATCCCGTTCGGCAAGATCGAGGCGGGCCTGAACCGGCTGCGCGACGTCCTGCGCTGACGTCCTCTGCCCGAGAATGTCGTACCCGCGTGCGACCTTCGCCGTATGACCACGCGCATCCCCGGGTTCACCACCCGCAGGCTCACCGTCGACGGCACCGACCTGCACTTCGCGGTCGGCGGCAAGGGCCCGCCGCTGCTGTTGCTGCACGGTTTCCCGCAGACGCACCTGACCTGGCGCGCGGTCGCGCCCGCGCTCGCCGAGTCGCACACCGTCGTCTGCCCCGACCTGCCCGGCTACGGCGACAGCGGGCCGCCGGGCGCGGGCGTCGAGCGCTACTCGAAACGGGCGATGGCTGCCACGTTCGCCGAGCTGATGACCACGCTGGGCCACCAGCGCTTCGCCGTGGCCGGGCACGATCGCGGTGGCCTGGTCGCCTTCCGGCTGGCGCTCGACCACGCCGATCGGGTGACGCACACGGCCGTGCTCGACGTGCTGCCCGCGGTGGACATCTTCGGCACGCTGGCCGGTGCGAGCGGGGTATTCGCCTTCCACCTCTACTTTTTGGCGCATCCGGAACCGTTGCCGGAGCGGATGATCGGGGCGGATCCGGCGGCGTTCTTCGGGCACTTCCTGGACAGCTGGACCAAGGTGCCCGGCGCGCTGCCCGACGGCGTCCGTTCGGAGTACCTGCAGGCACTGAAGGAACCCTCGGTGATCCACGCGATCTGCCAGGACTACCGCGCGGGGGTGTTCTTCGATCTGGAACACGACAAGGAGGACAAAGCGCTCGGGCGCCGATTGCCGATGCCGGTGCTGGCGATGTGGCAGGACCCGGGTGACGCGCCCCTGCCGTTCGACCCGGCCGCGTTGTGGCGCTCGTGGGCACCGTCGCTGACCACAAAAGCCGTGTCCTGCGGGCACTTCCTGCCCGAAGAACGGCCGGAGGAGGTGGTCGCCGCGCTGCGTGCGTTGCTCGGCTGACCCGGTGGTGTCCGGTTCGCGACTTTCGAACCAGGCTCACTGGCCCTAACCTGGTGTGAGCCGGGTCACCAGCGGGAGGAGCTTTCATGCGGATCGCCGACGTGTTGCGGAGCAAGGGAAGCCTGGTGGCCACAGTGGCGCCGGAGTCCAGCGTGACCGACCTGCTGGCCGGCCTGGCCGAACACAACGTCGGGGCGATGGTGGTGCTGGGTGCCGAGGAGAAGGTGGTCGGCATCGTGTCCGAACGGGACGTCGTGCGGCGCCTGCACGACCGGGGCCCGGAACTGCTGTCCAGGCCGGTCTCGGAGATCATGACCACGCTGGTGGCCACCTGCACTCCGGAGGACTCGGTGGACCACCTGAGCGCCGTGATGACCGAACGGCGCATCCGGCACGTGCCCGTGGTCGTCGATGGCAGGCTGGCCGGCATCGTCAGCATCGGGGACGTGGTGAAAACCAGGCTGAACGAACTGGAAGAACGCCACGACCAGCTACAGGCCTACATCGCCCAAGGCTGACACGCTCACGCCCACGAACGGCCTCGCGCGGCCATCTCACCCCCACAACGACCCCAGCCGACCCTTCGCGCCCACACCAGCGGACCACCCCTGGCCGCGCGTCGCCCGACCATGCCAACCTGCGCCGATCATCCCAGCCGCCGCGCCCACCGATGCAACATGTCGGCGGCGATCACCAGCAGCCCGCCGCCGCGGGCCATCCCAACCTGAGCCGACGAGCCACAACCCCCGCCAGCGAACCCTCGCGACACCAGCGAACCCTCGCGACGCCAGCAGCCCCACGCCACGCGAGCGGGCCCTGCGTGACGCGAGCGGACCCACGCCACGCGAGCGGACCCCGCGCGACGCCAGCGGACCCACGTGACGCGAGCGGACCCGCGGCGCCAGCGGACCCACGTGACGCCAGCGGACCCCGCGCGACGCCAGCGGGCCCGCGCCACGCGAGTGGGCCTTGCGCGGCGCGGGGGCCCTGCGCAGCGCGAGCGGACCCACGCGACGCGAGCGGGCTCTCCGCGGCGCCAGTGGACCCGCGCGACGCGAGCGGGCCCTGCGCGGCGCGAGGGGCCTGCGCAGCGCGAGCGGTTCCAGTGCTCACGTGAGTCGAGCGGTGCCGTGGCCCGAACCGGTCAGCCGCCCCACCGGGTCACCACGCGGTCGATCGTGGGCCGGATGCGTTCGCGGGCCTCGGCGCGTGGGACGCCTGCCATGAGCAGGTCGTCGTAGTCGGTGTCGAGGTGGCGGATCGAGGCGATCACGGCAGCGCGCACGGCGTCCTCGTCGAGCGCGCGGCCCGCGGCGGACCGCCCAACCCGGCCGCTGCCCCGCACGCCCGCGTGCCCCGCGATGGCCAGCGCGCGTTCGTCCGGGCAGCCGGGGAATGCGCGGCGGATGGCCGCAGCCAGTTCCGCCTGGAAATCGGCGTCAGCGTTGACCCGGCGCTCGGCGTCCCGTTCCCGTCGCCGGGCGCGAACGTCCTCATCGGCGAGGCAACGCTGCTCGGCGCGTTCCAGCGCGTCCTCCTCGACGAGCGTGCCCACCCGCTGGTACCGCTTCCGCCGCAGGTTGAACTCGACCACCACCGCGGACAACTTGCTCTCCGTCTTGGCCCGGCGGGAAAGCGCCGCGTTGCCCGACGCCAGGAAGTGGAGGTGGTCGAAGTCGGCGCAGGCCAGGCAGAGCGACGTCTGGTCCTCTTCGAACACAAGCTCACTCACGTCACCGCGGAATCCGCAGCCTCCGCACACCCACGACTTCGCCGCGCGCACCACCACGAGATCCGGTGCCTTGCTTTGCCGTTCCCGCAACCGTTCCAGCCGCTTTTCCGACAGATCCGCCGAGACCCAGTGCGTGTGGAAGAGCCGCTCGAGCGTTTCGTCGCCGTCGGCGGTGAACCGCAGCGGACGGCGATCGCGCGTGGCGGCGAGATAGCTCGCCTCGGTGGCGCGCAGCCCGCGCTCGGCCGCCCAGTCACTCAGGTAGTCCAGCGCGGTCCGGACCTTGGCCGCGTCCACGGCCAGACTGTTGCCGAGATGCTCGGTCTGCCCGCGGCGCCACTCGTCGACCCGCGCCGATGGCAGCCAGCCGAGTGCGTTGAGCACCTCGAGCGGTACCACCTGGTTCTTCGTCTTCAGTGCGATGTCGGCAGCCGAGATCACCCGGCGCTGGATCTTGGGCGGCTCTGGCGTGACCACGGAGAGCGAGCTTACTTACCCCTTCTCCGCGCCCGAAAGCACCGGCGCCAGCGCGGCGATGCCCGCGGTGATCGCCTCCGAGGCCGTTTCGAAGCTCAGCCGTGACGGCTGGTGGGTCAGCAGCGCGACGGAGTAGCGCTCGCCCACCACGCCGGTGGTGTGCAGCACGACGTGCCCCGCCGCCCGCATCCAGCCTTGCTTGACGCCCCAGGTTGTGCCGGGCAGTGCCGCCGGAATGCCGAAGAACTGGTCGAACCCGTCGGCCGCGCGATCGTCCGGCCCGGTGAGCGCGGCCAGCAGCACGTCCCTCGCGGAAACCGGGATCTGGTGGTGGATGTACTCGTAGGTGGTGATCACATCCTGCGCGCTGAGCCGCGTCATCTCCCATTCGTCCGACACGTTCGGGGGAGTGGTGTTCACCAGCCCGATCAACGCACTGGCCTGCCGCACGATGTCGCGACGGCCACCGGCCGCCCACAGCGCGTCGGCCACTCCGTCGTTGCTCGCGCCGAGCAGTTGCGACAGGTTCTCCTTCGTGCGGTCGTCCGCGGTCCAGCCCGCGTCGTGCAGGAGGTCGATCGCGATCAGCAGCTTGACCACCGAAGCGGAATAGAACTGCGCGTCGCCGTTCTCGATGGCCACCGCCGAGCGGGTCACCCGGTCGTAGACGGCGAGCCCGAGATCGGTGCCCGGCGCGGCCGACTCCACCGCCGCGACCACCGCCGACGCCAGCTCGGCCCGCATTTCCTCGGTGAGTGGCGCCTCCGGCTCCGGCGCGGGGGAGGACGGCGGGACCAAGCTGTCCGGCAGCTGCGCCGACGACGGCATCGCGATCGTCACGTCGTGCTTCGACTCGGTCGCGGGCCCCGCGACCACGGCCAGCGCACCCAGTCCGGCCGTCACCGCGAGGGTGGCGACCAGGCCAAACACCACTGATCGGGAGCGCATACCTCCGATATAACCCGATCGAGTGTTTTTCCGCGGTTACCAGTTGCTGTCAGTTGCCTGTCGTTAGAGCCGCAGGTCAGCGCGTTCACTCGCGCCAGCCGTGCAGTTCCACCCCCTTCGACACGTCCACTCGGAACGACAGGTTGGCCTCGGCCGAAGCACCCGGCGCAAGTTCGAACCGCCAGGTGACCTCACCGAGCGAACTCAGCTCTTCGGGGTCGGGCGAAGTGCGGACGTCGCGCACCACGATCGCCTCGTCCCGCGAGACGGGCGCCTGGTCCAGCACGGTGATCGGGGCGACGCGGGGGCCGTGGTTGGTCACCGTGATCCGGTACTCCAGCTCACGCCGCCGGGTGCCGGTCAGCGCGGTCTTCGTCGCGCTGCGGCGCCGCAGTTCACGCTTCACGCGCAGCCTGTCGTCCACCCCGAGCGCGAGTTCGACCTCCTCGCCCGGCGCCCAGTTGTCCAGCCGGGTGGTGCCGACGAACTCGTTGTCGTGGAAGACGGACGCCTTCCCCGGCCGCAGCGTGTGCTCGCCGCCGTTGGTCACCGTCGCGCGCAGGTACGCCTCTTCGGCCAGCACCGGCGCGGTCACGTAGCTCAGTTCCGCGTCCAGGCCCATCGTGGCGATCGTGGTGCGGTGCGCGCCACCGTCCGACGGCACCGCGACCGGCCGCGCTGGCCGGTACGACGCCGCTGCCGCGCCCTGCTCGACCTGCGCCGTCACGTCCGCCATCGGCGCCCCGGCGGGCATGGCCATCTCAGGCGCGGAAGCGCCGTAGCCGCCGCCGTGCCCGCCGACGGCCGCGCTGCCCCTGAGCACCGCCGCCGGCCGGGCCCGGTCGAGGTACCAGGGCTCCGGCTCGGGGACGTGCACGGTGGCCGCCGGACGCGCGGTCGACAGGGTCAGCTCGCATTCGGGCCAGTCCTCGCCGGTGTGCTGGGTGACCAGGCCGTACCAAGTGAGCCGCACCCGGTCCTCATCGAGCCGGATGTCGTAGCCCGACTCCCATCGGGCGTTGGTGACCACATAGGACAGTTCAATCTCGACCTCGGCGGTTCCGGCGTCCTCGGCGGGCTCCAGTTCGATCACCACCTCGGTGCGGTCAGGTGCCTGAGCCGCCTGCCGCATCGCGACTTCGCGCTCCACCGCCTCCAGTTCGGCGGACAACCGGGCACGCCGATCGGCCAGTTCACGGCGACTGGCGAGCACATCGGACAGCTGGGCTGCGAGCGCGTCACCGATTTCGGCCACTCGCGCCGGTTGCGCGTTCCCCGAAGCGAGCGCGTCGGCGAACGAGCGGCCGGATCGCTGCGCCAGCGCGCTCAACAGGTCCGCGCGCCCGGTCTCCACGGCTTCGGCGTCGGTCACCTCGTCGAGCTTCCGCCTGGCCACCCGCTGGCGTTCGAGCAGTTCCTCCAGCTCTCGCTCGGTCGGCCGGGCGAGGTGCTGGGGCCGGACGTCCACGCCGACGATGGAGGCGGGACCGGTGCCCGAGGCACGCACCGAGTCCGGCAGCAGTCCACGGGGCAGCCCGCCGACCGCGAACCGGCCGTCACCGCCCAGTTCGGTCCGTGCCCGGCGAACGATCCTGGCGTGCTGCGGGTAGACGGTGACGGCGACGATCGGGGCGCGCACGGGGGTCGGCATGAAACCCGACGCTAGCCCAAACGCGGAGCGCCCGTGCCGTCTTTCGTCGGTTAACGCTGGGAAGGGCTTGACACCCCTGTCGGCCGGAGCAAGTGTCATCGCAGTCCTTTCACCACACCTTCACAGGGGGTCCGTGTGAGATCCGCACGCCTTGCCGCTGTGCTCGTCGGCTTGCTGCCGATGGCGCTGGTGCAGCCCGTCAGCGCCCAGGCCGCCCCGCCCACCGGCCCGGTCTTCGAGAACGGTCAGGCGCAGCCGGTGTTCGACCCGGCCGACATCGTCCGGGACAACGTCTGGGTGACCGCGCCGGTCGACAGCGACCGCGACGGCAAGAACGACGAAGTGCACGTCGAGGTGGTGCGCCCGAAGGCCACCCAGCACGGGCTCAAGGTGCCGGTCATCTACCAGGCCAGCCCGTACTACGCCGGTGGCAACGACGTGGCCAACCACAACGTCGACGTCGAGCTGTACGTGCCGGGCCAGCCAGCGCCCGCCGCCGGCCCGCGTGGCCGGACCTCCGACGTCGGCCCGTACGCCGCGCCGATCACCTGGCGCTACGAGTCCTATTTCACCTCGCGCGGCTTCGCCGTGGTGTACGGCGAATCGCTCGGCAGCGGCCAGTCCACCGGCTGCCCGACCACCGGTGGTGAGAACGAGACCATCGGTGCCAGGTCCGTGGTCGACTGGCTCAACCACCGGACCTCCGCCCGCGACTCGGCCGGTGCCGCCGCGAAGGCGGACTGGACCACTGGCAAGACCGCGATGATGGGCGTGTCCTACAACGGCACCCTGCCGAACGCGGTGGCCAGCACCGGGGTCGAGGGCCTCGAGACGATCATTCCGATCGCCGCGATCTCCAGCTGGTACGACTACTACCGCGAGGACGGCGCCGTGGTGGCGCCCGGCGGCTACCAGGGTGAGGACGCCGACGTGCTCGCCGAGTACGTGCACACGCGCGCCGATCGCGCGGTGTGCCGCCCCGTGCTCGACGAACTGGCCGCCGAGCAGGATCGGATCACCGGTGACTACAGCCCCTTCTGGGACGAGCGGAACTACCTCAACGACGTGGACCAGGTGCGCGCTTCGGTGCTCGCGGTCCACGGCCTCAACGACTGGAACGTGACCACCAGCCAGGTCACCAAGTGGTACGAGGCGCTCAAGGCCCACGGTGTGGAGCACAAGATCTGGTGGCACCAGTCCGGTCACGCCGACCCGTACTCCCTGCGCAAGGAGGAGTGGCTGGCCACGCTGAACAAGTGGGTCTCGCACTACCTCTACGACCTCGACAACGGCATCGAGAAGGAGCCGAAGTCGACCGTCCAGCGCGAGAACGGCTCCTGGGCCGACGAGGCCGAGTGGCCGGTGCCCGGCACCGCCGACGCGACGATCTACCCGTGGCCGGGCGGCAGCGCCCGCGGCAAGCTCGACCCGCGGCACAAGCTGCCGGGGCGCGCCCAGGTCGAGCGGCTCGCCGATGACGCCACCAAGACCGTCGAGCAGCTCACCGACCTGCCCAGCTCCGGCAACCGCCTGGCCTACTCGACCACCGAGGCGCGGCAGCCGGTGCGCCTCAGCGGCACGGCGAAGGTGGACCTGAGCGTGTCGTTCGACCGGCCCGCGGCCAACGTGACCGGCGTGCTCGTCGACCGCGCGCCCGATGGCAAGTCCACGGTGATCACCCGTGGCTGGACCGATCCGCAGAACCGCACCGATCCGGCCGAGACCAAGCCGATCGAGCCGGGCAAGTCGTACAAGGTGTCGTTCGAGCTGCAGCCGGACGACTACCTGCTGGCCACCGGCCACAGGTTGGAGTTCGTGCTGCTGTCCAGCGACCACGACTTCACGCTGCGCCCGAAGCCGGGTGCCGGGGTGGCGATCGACCTGACCAAGACCTCGGTCACCCTGCCGGTGCTCGGCGGCAAGGAGGCACTGCGCGCCGCCTTCTAGGGGATTCACTGCAAAACGGGCCGTTCCGCTGGCGGGGCGGCCCGTTTTGTACGGAACGTGTACGCGCGATCGCTTGGCTGGTCGCCGACGAATCCCCGTATCCCGGAGGTATCGATGTCTGTGTTGAGACGGCTCGCGGCGGCGGCCGCCACGCTCGCGCTGCCGGCGCTGGGCCTGGTGGCGACGCAGGGCACCGCTTCGGCTGCACCCAACTTCCAGGTGCCGTTCAAGTGTGGTGTCACCGTCACCGCGGCCACGTTCAGCGGGCACAACCCGGCGAACTCGGTCGACTTCCAGAAGTCGGGCATCACCGGCATGCCGGTGGTCGCTTCGGCCGCGGGCAAGGTGACCGTGGTCGGCAACACGGGCTCCACGAGCTACGGCCGGTGGATCGAGATCGACCACGGCAGCGGCTGGCGGACTCGCTACGCGCATCTTTCCTCCCAGGAGGTGTCGGTCGGCCAGCAGGTCGCGCTGGGCAAGCAGATCGGCAAGGCAGGCGCGACCGGTGGCGTAACCGGCCCCCACCTGCACTACGAACAGCGGCTGAACGGCGTGGCGCAGAAGGCGAAGCTGAACGGCGTCGCGGTGCCCTACTACGGCCACACGAACTTCACCAGCAAGAACAACTGCGGTGGCGGCGGGGACAACCCGTACACCCCCGAGCAGGTCTGCGGCACGGGCTTCGACGTCGTCGACTCGGCCAATCTGGGTACCTCGGGCATCGCGTACCTCCTTTACAACGCGGACAACTCGAACAACTGCGTGGCTACGCTGAAATCGGTCTCACTGGGCACGGCTTCGGCCACCTCGGCGTTCCTGGAGGTACAGGGTTCGGCCAGGGTGACCGACTCGGGCAACTTCACCTATTACGCGGGCCCGGTCAAGAAGGCCGCCGCGAAAACCTGCGTGAAATGGGGCGGCTCGGTCGGCTCGGCCGCCTACGAAAGCCCCTTCGAACACTGCGACTGACATCTAGGCCTTGAGTGGGGCATTGCTCGCTTAGTCAGCGGGCAGTGCCCCATTTCCCTGCGATGCGAGCCTACCGCACGGCGGCGGGTGGCTCCCCGAGTTATCCACAACGCACCCACTTGTCCACAGATCGCCGCCCCGCGCCCCAAACCCTCGCCTCCCGGCGCACAGTGGACCCATGACAACGTCCACTCGTCCCGCCGCTCAGAGCCAGCTGAGCATCAATCTCAGCAGCGATCCCGGCGACCTGATCGCGGCCGTTTCCCCGATACTCGGCTTCCGGCCGGCGGACTCCATCGTGGTCATCGCGCGAAAACGCGGTGAACACGGAAAACCCGGCTGCATCGGGCAGCTCGCCCGTAGCGATCTGCCGCCGCCCGAATTCGCTTTGGCCGCGGTGGAGAGATTCGTGCCGGTGGTCCGCGGTTATTTCGGTGCCACCGTGCTCGTCATCGGCGGGAAAACCGAATTCGCCTGCGAAGAATTCGTCGAAGCGGCACAGGAACAGTTCGCCGCGGTCGGCGTCGAAGAAGTGCACTGCCTCTGGATCGAGGCAATCCGCACGGGCGAACCGTGGCGGTGTTACCAGGATCCGGACTGCGGTGGTGAGCTGCCCGATCTCGAGGGTGGCCGGATAGCCGCCGTGGCCGCGAGCGCGGGCCTGGTCACCTACAGCAGCCGGGAGGCCAGCCTGGCCAGGCTGAACGCGGCCGATCCGGAGGCGATCGCACGCCGATCCCGCCAGTTCGACGCGGCGGCCGACAAGGCCGAACCGGACTCGCGGACGATGGAGCCGGAGAAGGGGTTCTCCGTAGTGCGGGAGGCTATCCGCCGTGCCCATCTCGGCACGCTGGAGCTGACCGACAAGGATGTTCTCGACCTGGTCTTCGCCATGCAGAACACCGAAGTACGCGATGCGTGCCTCGCGCTGTCGGTGGGGCCGCGCACGCCGGTCACGCATGCGGCCGAGCAGTTGTGGCTGGCCATGGTCCGCGAATGTCCGCCGCCGGAGCGCGCGCAGTTCGCCACCCTGCTCGCGTTCAGCAGCTATCTGCGCGGCGATGGCACCTTCGCGGGCATGGCCATCGACAACGCGCTGGCCGCCGATCCCGGGCACTTGCTGGCAGGCCTGCTGTCCAGGGCGATGGACGCGATGCTGCCGCCGGACCGCCTCGCTGACCTCGGCCGAGCGGACCCGGCCCTCGACCTGGATCTACTCGTCGACCGCGCCTAGTTCGCACCCGAACTTCACCGTCGCCGGAGTACTTGTCGTCGTCGCGTCCGACCACGATCATTGAAAACCACAAACGAGTCTTTGCAAACGGTTGTTTGCTTTGTAGGGTGGGGCGATGCCCGAACCCTCGGACAAGCAGTGGCCGCTGGTTCCCGACGCCGACCGCGACGTGCTCCTGGATTCGACGTCGCTGCGGGCGTCCGCGCATCCGGTGCGGGTGCGGATCCTTGGCATGTTGCGCATCGACGGCCCGTCCACCGCGACCGCTCTCGCGGCTCGGCTGGGCCTGAACTCGGGTGCGACGAGCTACCACCTCCGCCAGCTCGCGAGCGGCGGTTTGATCAAGGAGGACCCTGAACTGGGGACCGGCCGCGAGCGGTGGTGGCGCGCCGCGCACCGGTCGAGCTTCTTCAAGCCAGGAGAGCTGGATCCGGACGACACCGAAGCCAGTGTCGCCTACCTCCGCGCGATCTCGCTCGTGCTCGCCGAATGGATGCAGCAGGCGGCCGACGAGCGTCCGCTCCTGCCTCGTGAGTGGCAGGAGGCGACCAGCTTCAGTGACTACCCGCTGCTGCTCACCGCCGAGGAGGCCGGGCGGCTCGTGGGTGAACTGAAGGAAGTGGTGTCCCGCTACCGCCACGCGGACGCCGGCCGCGCGGGGGCTCCGCCGGATGCGGAACCGTTCCACATCCAGTTGCAGGCGTTCGTCCGGCCGGGGTGGGAAGTCGGCGGCGAGGGCAAGGCGTGACCGGGCGGTCGTGGCGTGAACTGGCCGGTGTGCTCTCGGCCCAGGCGGTGTCGTGGACCGGGACCAGGCTGTCGGCGATCGCCCTGCCCTGGTTCGTGCTGACCACCACCGGGAGTGCGACGCGGACCGGCGTGGTGGTCTTCGCCGAGATGGGTCCGTACGTCCTCGCCCAGTTGCTGTCCGGTCCGGTGATCGACCGCGTCGGCCCGGCCCGGATCAGCATCACCGGGGACCTGGTCAGCATGGTGGCGGTGGCCATGGTCCCGCTGCTGTACGCGATCGACCTGCTGACCTTCTGGGTGCTGCTGCCACTGGTCGCCGCGGTCGGCGTCTTCCGCGGGCCCGCGGACGCGTCGAAGACGGTGTTCATCCCGGCCGCGACCCGCGCGGCACGGGTACCACTGGAACGCGGGACCGGGATCGCGTCGACGATCGAGCGGTTGGCGTCGACGGTCGGGCCGGCGCTCGCCGGGGTGGTCGTCGCCGCGCTCGGGGGACCGTACGCGCTCGTTGTGACAGCGGCGTTGTTCGGTTCCGGCGCGCTGATCGTCGCTGTCACCGCTTCGCGGCGGAGCGCTCCGCACCAGCCGGATGAAACCGAGGCGGAGGACAGCTACGTGAGCAGGCTCCGTGGCGGGGTGAGGTTTCTCCGTCGCGACCGGCTGCTGCGCTCCATCGCCGGAATGGTCGCCGTGACCAACCTGCTCGACGCGGCCTGGACCGCCGTCCTGCTGCCGGTATGGGCCCGCGATTCCGGGCACGGGCCCGCCGTGGTCGGCCTGCTGCTCGGGGTGCTCAGCGGTTGTGCCGTGGTGTCCGGTCTGGTCGCCGCGGCGGTCGCGCACCGGCTGCCCCGGCGGCCGGTGTACTTGATCGGGTTCCTGCTCGGTGGTTTCCCCCGGTTCCTGCCGCTGGCGCTGGGAATGCCGATCGAGGTGACGATCCTGGTCTACGCCGTGTGCGGGCTGGGCTCGGGCTTCATCAATCCGATCATCGGCGCGATCCAGTTCGAGCGGGTGCCCGAGGGCATGTACGGCCGGGTGCGCACGCTGGTGGTGGCTGTCGCCTGGTCCGGTATCCCGTTCGGCGGGCTGGCCGGTGGCCTGCTCGTCACCGGCATCGGGCTGGCACCGGCGCTGCTCGCCTGCGGCGCGGTCTACCTGGTGACCACGACATTGCCCGCGCTGCTGCCGTCCATGCGACCTGAATGGTCCACAAAGGACAAACCGGCACCGGTTCGGGTGGAGTGAGCCGGTGCCACCGCGGTGGCAGCGGCCGGGCGGTCAGACGGCGTTGGCGGCGCCGCGGCGTTCCTGGGTGAAGCGCCAGGCGTCGGCGACGATGCCGGTCAGGTCGGCGCGCTGCGGCTGCCAGCCCAGTTCGGCCCGGGCCCGGTCGCTCGCGGCGACCAGGACCGCCGGGTCCCCGGCGCGGCGCGGGGCGACCATGGCGGGCACCGGGTGGCCGGTCACCTCGCGGCAGGCCTCGATCACCTGCCGCACCGAGAAGCCGGTGCCGTTGCCGAGGTTGTAGATGCGGTGCTCACCGGCGGTGGCGTGGCGCAGGGCGAGCAGGTGGGCGTCGGCGAGATCGGCGACGTGGATGTAGTCGCGGATCGCGGTGCCGTCCTCGGTGGGGTAGTCCTCGCCGTAGATCTGGATCTGCTCGCGGTCACCGGTGACCACCTGCAGCACCAGCGGGATCAGGTGGGTCTCGGTGCTGTGCCGCTCGCCGATGCTGCCGTAGGCACCGGCCACGTTGAAGTAACGCAGGCTCATCGCGGCCAGGCCGTGGGCACGCGCGTAGGTGGTGATGGCGTTGTCCACGGCCAGCTTGGTGGCGCCGTAGGTGTTCGTCGGCCGGGTGGGGGCCGTCTCCGCGATCGGCGACACCTCCGGCTCGCCGTAGGTGGCCGCGGTGGAGGAGAAGACCAGCCGGGGGGTGCCGTGCTCGCGCATGGCGTCCAGCAGCTTCAGGGAGGTGACCACGTTTCCGTGCCAGTACCGGGCCGGGTCCTGCATGGACTCGCCGACCAGCGACTTCGCGGCGAAGTGCAGCACGCCGTCGAAGCCTTCGGCCAGCAGGGTGCGCAGCGTGTCCGCGGCGTCGCCCTCGACGAACCGGGCGCCTTCGGGCACCGCGTCGGCGTGGCCGGTGGACAGGTCGTCCACCACGGTGACCTGGTGGCCGGCCTCGAGCAGACGCTGGGTGCAGACGCTGCCCACATAACCGGCGCCGCCGGTGACGACCAGCTTCAGAGGCGTGTTCGGGGTGTCGGTAGGCATCTGCTCGGTGGCCCTTCCAGTACGTGCGGTTACGGGTTCAGGTGGCGGAAAGTCTCCACCCTGACCGACGTTCCGGCGCAGCCGGGGTTGCCTATACCGCCCAGTCGCCGGGCGGGTCCTGGCGTGCGCCGGGGGAGGGGACGGCGACGAACGTGCGGGGTGCCTTGAACTCCGCGCGCTCGAACTCGGCCTTCACGTTCGCCTCGACCTTGGCCAGTTCGGCCTCGGGCACCAGCGCGATCGCCGAGCCGCCGAAACCACCACCGGTCATCCGAGCGCCCAGCGCACCCGCCGCGCGGGCCGCCTCGACGGCGACGTCGAGCTCCGGGCAGGAGATCCGGTAGTCGTCGCGCATGCTGACGTGGGAGGCGTCCAGCGAAGGGCCGATGTCGGCCAGGCGGCCGGACTTGAGCAGGGCGACCACGTCGAGCACGCGCTGGTTCTCGGTGACCACGTGGCGGACCAGCGGGCGCAGGTCTTCGGGCAACCGGGCCAGTGCGTCGTCGAGTCCGTCCGGCTCGATGTCGCGCAGGGCCTTGAGGCCGAGCAGGTCGGCGGCGCGTTCGGTGCCGCGGCGGCGGTCGCCGTAGCCGGACTCGGCGAGGGTGTGCTTGGCGCGGGTGTCGATGACCAGCACTCGCAGCCCGGCCGCTTCGGCGTCGAACGGGACCTGCTCGATCTCGCCGGAGCGCACGTCCAGGAACAGCGCGCAGCCGTCGACGCAGCGCATCGAGGCGGTCTGGTCGAGCACCCCGGTCGGCACACCGACGAACTCGTTCTCGGCGCGCTGGGCGAGGCGGGCGATCTCGGTGCGGCGGCGCTCGTCGGGGTCGGGTTCACCGGCCGCGCCGAGCAGGGCGAGGGCCACAGCGCATTCCAGGGCGGCCGAAGAGGACAGTCCGGCACCGGTGGGCACGTCGCCGGCCAGCACGATGTCGGCGCCGCGTTCGTAGCCGTGCGAACGCAGCACCCAGGCGACACCGGCCGGGTACGCGGCCCAGCCTTCGAACTGACCCGGCTCCAGCGCGGCGATGTCCATCGGGTCGGCCTGCTGCACACGACCGTCCGAGCCGAGAGTGGCCACGGTGAGCTGCTCGTCCTGACGCGGCGCGACGGCGGCGGCGAGCCGGTGCGGCAGGGCGAAGGGGAGCACGAAGCCGTCGTTGTAGTCGGTGTGCTCCCCGATCAGGTTCACCCGGCCGGGGGCGGAGAAGACCCCGGCGGGCTCCTTCCCGTGCAGTGAGCGGAACGTGGCGGCGGCGTCGCTGGCCGCGCTCACCGCGCCTGCGCCAGTACCGCGTGCAGGACCGAGGGCGCGACCTGGACGCTGATGCTCTCGCCGGTGATCTCGATGGTGGAGCCCGCGCCGTTGGCCCGGCTCACGCTGACGGTCTGGCCGGGGACCAGGCCGACCGAGTTCAGCTCGGTCATCAGGGTCTCGTCCTGCTGCACGTGCTCGGCGATCCGGCGGATCTCCACCTTGCCGCCGCCGGCGCGGGCGAACTCGTCCAGGCGGACCAGGTCGGCCTCGGCGTCGGGGGCCGGGTCACCGGCGCCCAGCTTGTCCAGGCCGGGGATCGGGTTGCCGTACGGGGAGGTGGTCGGGTTGTTGAGCAGCTTGACCAGCTTGCGCTCGACAGCCTCGCTCATCACGTGCTCCCACCGGCACGCTTCCTTGTGCACGTGCTCCCACTCGAGGCCGATCACGTCGAGCAGCAGGCGCTCGGCGAGGCGGTGCTTGCGCATGACCGCGATCGCCAGCTCACGGCCGTGATCGGTGAGCTTGAGGTGCCGGTCGTCGGCGACGATGACCAGGCCGTCGCGCTCCATCCTGGCGACCGTCTGGCTCACCGTGGGGCCACTCTGCTGGAGACGCTCGGCGATGCGGGCGCGCAGCGGAACGACGCCCTCTTCCTCGAGCTCGTAGATCGTGCGCAGGTACATCTCTGTGGTGTCGATGAGCTCGTTCACTTCTGTCCCCTTCGTCCGCGTCCCTCATGGTAGTCGCTTTCCCCGACGACTACGGCAGGTGACCTGGAAATCCCCGGTCGGGCGGCCGGGCTGCGCGGGCGGCCCTGCCTGCTGGAAGATGGCCGCATGTCCCCCTTGATCACGACCGCGGAGCTGGCCGCCCTGCTGGACGGTCCGCTCGATTCGCGACCCACCGTATTGGATGTCCGCTGGCGTCTCGCCGGGCCTCCCGGGGTCGAGTCGTTCCGTGCCGGGCACATCCCCTCGGCCGTGTTCGCCGATCTCGACACCGCGCTGGCCGCGCCGCCGGGGGAAGGCGGCAGGCACCCGTTGCCCGAGCCCGCCGCGCTGCAGGAAGCGCTGCGCCTGGCCGGGGTGGACGAGGGCAGGCTGGTGGTCGCCTACGACGACGCCGACTCGTCCGTGGCGGCGCGGGCCTGGTGGCTGCTGCGCTGGGCGGGGCACGCCGAGGTGGCCGTGCTCGACGGCGGGTTCGCCGCGTGGGAGGCCGAGGGCAGGCCGGTGACCACCGAGGAAGAGGTGCCGTTGCCGGGCGACATCGTCGTGCGGCCGGGTGGCATGCCGGTGTTGAACGCCGATGAGGCGGCCGAGCTGGCGCGTGACGGCGTGTTGCTCGACGCTCGCGCTCCGGAGCGGTACGCGGGCGAGACCGAGCCGGTCGACCCGCGAGCCGGGCACATCCCGGGGGCGCGCAACGCCCCGTTCAGCGCGCACTCCGATACCGACGGGCACTGGCGCGAGCCCGAGGAGCTGGCCCGCCACTTCGCTGATCTCGGGGTCGGGCCGATCACGCCGGTCGGCGCGTACTGCGGCTCGGGGGTGACCGCGAGTTCGGTGGTGCTCGCACTGGAGGTCGCCGGGCATCCGGCACCCGCCTCGCTCTACACCGGGTCCTGGTCGCACTGGTCGCGTGATCCGGAACGACCGGCGGCCACCGGTCACGAGCCCGGCTGAGCGCACCAGGACGCATTAGGGTTTCGGGCATGCACCCCTCCGCCGTCGTCTGGGATTCCGCGCTGCTGGGTTACGACCTGGGTGGTGAGCACCCGTTCAACCCGGTCCGCCTGGAGCTGACCATCCGGCTCGCCCGTGAGCTCGGTGTGCTCGAAGACGTCGAGCTGCTGGTGCCGGAGGCGGCCACAGACAAGGAGCTGTACCGGGTGCACGTGCCCGAGTACCTGGAGGCGGTCAAGCAGGCGCCGATGGTCGGCTGGGACGTCGGTCACGGGCTCGGGACCACCGACAACCCGGTGTTCTCCGGAATGCACGACTCGGCCGCGCTGGTGGTCGGCTCCACCCTGCTCGGCGCGCGCAAGCTGGCCGACGGCGAGGCCGATCGCGCGGTCAGCATCGCGGGCGGGCTGCACCACGCGATGCCCGAACGCGCGGCCGGTTTCTGCGTCTACAACGACTGCTCGATCGCCATCTCCTGGCTGCTGGACCACGGGTTCGACCGCATCGCCTACGTGGACACCGACGTGCACCACGGCGACGGGGTGCAGGCGGCCTTCTACAACGACCCGCGGGTGCTGACCGTTTCGCTGCACCAGCACCCGTTCACGCTGTGGCCCGGCACCGGCTACTCCGGGGAGACCGGGGCGGAGGGGGCCGAGGGCACTTCGGTGAACATCCCGCTGCCGCCACACACGCGGGACCCGGGATGGCTGCGGGCGTTCCACGCGGTGGTGCCGTCGCTGCTGGAGCAGTTCCAGCCGCAGCTGCTGGTCACCCAGTGCGGGGTGGATTCGCACGAGGAGGACCCGCTGGCCGACCTGTCGCTCTCGGTCGACGGCCACCGCGAGATCTACCGGACGCTGCGTGAGCTGGCGCAGCGGTACGCCGGGGGCAAGTGGCTGGCCGTCGGCGGTGGTGGTTACCAGCTCATCCGCGTGGTGCCGCGCTCGTGGACGCACCTGCTGGCCACCGTGCTCGACCGCGACGTCAGCCCGGAGACCTCGCTGCCGCCGGGCTGGCGGGACACCGTCGGCCGGGCCGCGCCCGACGCCGAACTGCCGCTCAAGATGACCGACGAGGCCGACACCACCTATCGCCCGTGGGGCGACGGGCAGGACGACCCGGTGGACATCGCCATCCGCGACACCCGGCGCGCGGTCTTTCCCTTGCACGGTCTCGATCCGGACGATCCCAGGGACTGAAGATGAGCACCGAGAACGACGCGGCGGAACCCGATCTGCGGGAGTCCTACGACTACCCGCGGCAGTGGGAGGCCGACGTCCTGCTCTCCGACGGCGGCACCGTGCACCTGCGCCCGGTGGTGCCCGACGACGCGGACGGGCTGGTCGCGCTGCACAGCAGGCTGTCCGAGCGCACCCGGTACCTGCGCTACTTCGGCGCCTATCCGCGCATCCCGCAGCGCGACCTCGAGCGGTTCTCCCGGGTGGACCACCACGACCGGGTCGCCTTCGCGGCGATGCTGGGCGACAACATCGTCGCGGTCGGGCGGTACGAGCGGCTCGACAACGGCCCGTCCGCCGAGGTGGCCTTTGTCGTCGACGACGCGCACCAGGGCCGCGGGCTCGGCTCGATCCTGCTGGAGCACCTCGCCGCGGCGGCGTCCGAGCGCGGGCTGCGCCGGTTCGTCGCCGAGGTGCTCGCCGAGAACCCGCAGATGGTCCGGGTCTTCCGCGACGCCGGATACCAGGTCAGCCGGGAGATCGAGGAGGGCGTGCTGCACCTGGAGTTCGACATCGACCCGACCGAGGAATCGCTCGCGGTGGCGCGCTCGCGCGAGCAGGCCGCCGAGGCGCGCAGCGTGCACAACCTGCTGCACCCGCGGTCGGTCGCGGTCATCGGGGCGTCCACCGACCCGACCAAGATCGGGTACGTGGCGCTGACGAACCTGCTCACCGCGGACTTCGCCGGCACCGTCTACCCGGTCAACCCGGAACACCGGTCGGTGCGCGGGGTGCGGGCCTATCCGTCCGTTGTGGACATTCCGGATCCGGTGGACCTGGCCGTCGTCGCGGTGCCCGCAGACCAGGTCGAGTCGGTGCTGGACGGGGCGCTGGAGAAGGGCGTGAAAACCCTGCTGATCGTCTCCGGCGGGTTCGCCGAGGCCGGTCCGCACGGATTGCACGCCGAACTGCGGCTGGTCGGTGAAGCCCGGGCCCACGGCATGCGCGTGGTCGGCCCGAACGCGCTCGGCGTGCTCAACACCGACCGGACCGTCCGGCTCAACGCCACGCTCGCGCCGCGACTGCCCGCGCGCGGGCGGGCCGGCTTCTTCTGCCAGTCGGGTGCGCTGGGCACCGCCATCCTCGCCGACGCCGAGGCACGCGGACTGGGGCTGTCGACCTTCGTTTCGGCGGGCAACCGCGCCGACGTCTCCGGCAACGACCTGCTCCAGTACTGGGAAACGGATCCGGGCACCGATCTGGTGCTGCTGTACCTGGAGTCGTTCGGCAATCCGCGCAAGTTCGCCAGGCTGGCGCGGCGGCTGGGCCGGACGAAGCCGATCGTGGCGGTGAAGTCGGGCCGCCACGCGGTCCGGCCGCAGCTCGCCGCCACCTCGGCCGAGGTGGACGAGGCGAGTGTGCAGGCGTTGTTCGAGCAGGCCGGGGTGGTGCGGGTGGACACGCTCGCGCAGCTCTTCGACACCGCGCTGGTCTTCGCGCACCAGCCGTTGCCGTCGGGGTCGCGGGTCGGCATCGTTGGCAACTCCAGCGCCATCGGCCTGCTCGCCGCGGACACCGCCCGCGCGCAGGGGCTGCGGCTCGCGTTCGAACCGGTGGACGTCGGCCCGCAGGCTTCGCCGGAGGAGTTCGCCGGTGCCGTGCGCGAGGCGCTGAACTCGGCCGAGACCGACGCGCTGGTGGTCGTTTTTGTGCCGCCGCTGGCGATTCCGGGCACCACCTACGCTCGTGCGCTGCGCGAGGTGGTGCAGGAACTGCGCAAGGAGAAGCCGATCGTCTCGACCTTTCTCGCCGCAGAGGGCGTGCCGGACGAACTGGCGGTGCGCGCGGACGACGGGGCGCCGATCCGCGGTTCGGTGCCGTCGTACCCGAGTCCGGAGCGCGCGGTGAACGCGCTGGCGCGGGTGATCCGGTACGCGGCGTGGCAGCAGCGGCCGCAGGGCACGCTGACCCGTCCGGCCGGGCTGCACGCCGAGCAGGCGCAGGTGATCGTGAACGAGATCCTCGGCACGGAGGACGGGCGGACCACCGTGCTCGCCGACGAGGACGTGGTGCGGCTGCTCGGCTGCTACGGCATCGAGGTGGTGCCGTTCCGGGTGGTGTCCAACGCGGACGAGGCGGTCGAATCGGCGGCCGAGCTGGGGTATCCGGTGGTGCTCAAAGCGGTGGACGAACGGCTGCGCGGACGACCGGACCTGGCCGGGGTGCGGCTCGACCTGTCCGCCGAGGACTCGGTGCGCGCCGCCTATCGCGACCTGCGCGAGGTCTCCGGTGAGGACGACATGTACGTGCAGGCCATGGCGCCCAAGGGACTTTCGTGCGTGATCGGGCTGCAGGACGACCCGTCCTTCGGCACGCTGGTCTCGTTCGGCCTCTCCGGGCTGGTGAGCACGCTGCTCGGGGACCGGGCCTACCGCGCGGTGCCGCTGACCGACGTGGACGCGGCGACGCTGATCCGTGAGCCGCGGACCGCGCCGCTGCTCACCGGCTACCGCGGCGACGAACCCGCCGACCTGGCCGCCCTGCAGGATCTGGTGCTGCGGGTGGCCGCGCTCGCCGAGGACAATCCGGAGGTGCGGTCGCTCGTGCTGGATCCGATCCTGGCTTCCCCGGACGGTGCCTTCGTGGTCTACGGCCGGGTGGTGCTTGGGCCGCCGCCGTCCCGCCCGGACACCGGCCCGCGTCGCCTGCGCCCGATCAACGCGCCACGCGACTGAGCACCATCGCGGTCACGAACAGCCGGTTGCCGTTGTGGCCGGCGACGACCGGCATGGCGGCGGTGGGTGCGGTCATGACGCAGTTGCTCGCGATCGGTTTTTCGTTCATTTTGTACCCGTGGGCGGACGGCAAAGTGCCGAACATCGGCTGATTCAGTGTTGCTCGGCGGTGGTGAGCCACCAGCGCTCGGCGACTCGCGGGTGCGAGCGCAGCCAGCCGAGCAACGCGTTTTCCCCGTAGGCGGCCAGCAGCGGGTTGTTCTCGTCCTGGGTGACGCCACGGGCGGCGATGGCCAGTTCGGGTGGCAGGTCGATCGGCTCGATCACCGCGTCCAGGCGCGGGGCGAGGAAAAAGGGGATCGAATAGCGGTCGACGTCGGCGGGTGGGCTCAGTACTCGGTGTTGCGTCGCGCGCAGGTAGCCGTTGGTGGCGATTTCCAGCATTTCGCCGATGTTCACCACAAAACTGTCCGGGATCGGAGTGGCGTCGATCCAGGAACCGTCGGCGCTCTGGACCTGGAGGCCGCCGATCTCGTCCTGGTGCAGCAGCGCGAGGAAACCGTAGTCCTTGTGCGAGCCGACGCCCTGGCTGGTCCCGCCGGGTTCGCGTGGCGGGTAGTGCACCACTTTCAGGTGCACCGCCGCTTCCGCGTCGAACCAGCGGTCGAAATACGTCAGTTCCTGGCCGAGCGCGACGGCCAGCGCGCGCAGCACCTCACGGGCGACCCGCAGCGCCTCGGACTGCCAGAGCAGTACCACGTCCCGCAGTTCGGGCAACGCCGACGGCCACTGGTTCGGGCCGATCAGGCGCAGGTACCGGGGATCGTCCTCGGTCAGGTCGAGCGCGGGACGCTCGGGGCCGATGTCGAGTTGCTCGCGCCAGTCCGCGCCGCCGTCGGTGTGTTCCGTGCCGGTGCGCGTGTAACCGCGGAACTGCGGGGAACGCACATTCTCGATTTCCAGCCGTTGCGCCTCCGGCAGTGCGAAGAACCGTTGCGCCGAATCGATGATCGCCTGGGTGGTTTCCGGGGCGACGCCGTGCCCGACGAGGTAGAAGAAACCGACCTCGTGCGCGGCGTGGCGCAGTTCGGCCAGGAATCGTTCCCGCTGCCTCGGCACCCGGAAACGGGACAGATCCAAGATCGGCAGAGTGCTCACCCGGCTCAGGGGAGCACAAAGCCGGGGAATCCGGCCACAGCTCCCAAATACTGGTCTCAGCCGGAGATCAGGTCACCGAGCCGCCGCAGTTGGGCGGTGGCGCCGCCGAGGGTGAACTCCGCGCGTTTGGCGGCCACGAAATAGCGGTGCAGCGGGTAGTCGACGTCGATGCCGATTCCGCCGTGCAGGTGCACCGCGGTGTGCGCGACCCGGTGCCCGGCTTCGGCCGCCCAGAACTTCGCGATGGCCACCTCCTCGTCGGCGGGCAGGCCTTCGGACAGGCGCCACGCGGCCTGCCACAGCGTCAGGCGGACCGCCTCCACGTCGGTGTAGGCGTCGGCGAGCCGTTGCCGGACCGCCTGGAACGAGGCGATCACATTGTCGAACTGCTTGCGCTCCTTGGCGTATTCGGTGGTCATCTCCAGCGCGCGCTCGACCGTGCCGAGCTGGTACGCGCACAGGCCGACAGTGCCGCGCAGGCGGATCCACTCAGCGACGCCGGTGCCGCCGAGCCGTGCCGAGGCGTCGACGTGGACGCCGTCGAGTTCGACCAGACCCGCGTCGCCGCGGTCGACGACCTCCTGCGCGGAGATCTCCGCCGCGTCCCGGTCGATCACAAAAACCGCGTCGCCGGCGGCGATCAGCAGGGCGTCGGCGAAGGCTGCGGCGGGGACCGCGGTCTGCGCGCCGGTCAGGCGCCAGCCGTCGCCGTCGGGTTCGGCGGTGAAGCCGCTGGGCGCACCGGCGTCCGGCACCGCCGCGGTCAGCACGCGCTCACCCCGCAACACCGGTACCAGGGTTTCCAGCTGCTTCCCGGCACCGAACTCGGCCAGTGCGGACGCGGCCATGGTGATGCTCGGCAGGTACGGCACCGGCGCCACCATGCGGCCCAGCTCGATCAGCACCGAGCACTGCTCCAGCAGGCCGAACCCGCCACCGCCGGCGGTCGACGGCAGGGCCGCGTCGAGAATCCCGGCGCGGGCCAGCTCCGTCCACAGTGCACGGTCGAAACCGCCGGAACCGTGTGGTTCCCACGATTTCGGGTCCAGTTTCCCGGCGAGGATGCGGCGGGTGAGCCCGCCGAGGTCGCGCTGCGCCTCGGTCAGCGAGAAGTCCATCCGGTGTCCCCTTTCAGCGCGTGACCGGCAGGCCGAGCGTGGTGGCGGCGATCAGGTCGCGCTGCACCTCGTTGGTGCCGCCGCCGAAGGTGAGGATCAGCGCGGACCGGTGCAGCCGCTCGATCCGGCCGTGCAGCAGCGCGCCCGGTGAGCCCTCGCGCACCACGGCGCCCGCGCCGAGCACCTCCATCAGCAACCGGTACGCCTCCAGGGCGAACTCGGTGCCGAACACCTTGGTCGCCGAAGCCTCACCGGGGCCGAGTTCCTGTTCGGCGGCGGCCCAGGCGATCTTCCAGTTGCGCAGCTTGAGGTAGTCGGCTTGCGCGTGCACGCGGGCCAGATGCAGTCGGACCCATTCGGCGTCGATGACCCGCCGTCCATCCGGGCCCTGTGTCTTCTGCGCCCACTCGCGCACCTCGCCGAGCGCGGTGCGGATCGGGGCGGCCGAGGTCAGCGCGACGCGTTCGTGGTTGAGCTGGTTGGTGATCAGCGGCCAGCCCTTGTTCTCCTCGGCGATCCGCGCGCTGATCGGTACGCGCACGTCGGAGTAGTAGGTCGCGCTGGTGCCGGGGCCCGCGACCGTGCGGACCTTGGTCCAGGAGAAGCCCTCGGCGGTGGTCGGCACGACCAGGATGCTGATGCCGCGGTGCTTCTTCGCTTCCGGGTCGGTGCGCACGGCGAGCCAGACGTAGTCGGCGTACTCGATCAGGCTGGTCCACATCTTCTGGCCGTTGATCACGTACTCGTCGCCGTCGCGGACCGCGCGGGTGCTCAGCGAGGCCAGGTCGGTGCCGGCGCCGGGCTCGGAGTAGCCGATCGAGAAGTGCAGTTCGCCCGCGGCGATCCGGGGCAGGTAGAACGCCTTCTGCTCCTCGGTGCCGTATCGCATGATCGTCGGGCCGACGGTGTTGATGGTCAGGAACGGCACCGGCACGCCCGCGGCCGCCGCCTCGTCGGTGAAGACAAGCTGGTCGAGCATCGAGCGCGCCTGCCCGCCGTACTCCTCCGGCCAGCCGATGGCGAGCCAGCCGTCGCGGCCCAGCTCGCGCACGATCTCCTGGTAGGCGCCGTCCTTGCCGTACTCGGCGCCGCCGGCACCCAGTGCCTCGCGGCGTTCGGGGGTCATCAGCCGGGCGAAGTAGGAGCGCAGTTCGTCCGCCAGTTTCTCCTGCGCCTCGGTGTAGCCGATCCGCATACCGTCACCTCCGCCCGCCGGGCTCGTTCTGGTGTATGCCCGTTGCCCGCGCTAATCTAGAACAGGTTCTAGTTGTACCGCAGATCATCGGCCGGAGGAAGCCATCGGCACCGGCTTGTACTAGAACGCGTTCTCGTAAATCTGCAAAACACGCTGCAAAGCGGCCTTGCCATCAACAAGAACAGATTCTAGTCTGGCTGCACCCGGCGGCCAATGACGGCCTCGGGGCCGCAGCAGTGCCGCAGCGTGAGGTGGTGGAGTTCTGGTGACCGGTGTTGACCACGTGACCGACCACATGGACGGCCGGACCGCGATCGTCACCGGGGCGGGCGGCGGGCTGGGCCGGGCCGAAGCACTCGCGCTGGCGAAGGCCGGTGCGTCGGTGGTGGTCAACGACGTGGCCGAGCCCGTGTCGGTGGTCGAGGAGATCGAAGCCGCGGGTGGCAAGGCCATCGCGGTCACCGGGGACATCGGCGAGCGCGCCACCGCGGACGCGCTGGTCGAAGCCGCCGTCGGGCAGTTCGGCGGACTGCACGTGGTGGTCAACAACGCCGGCGTGCTGCGTGACCGGATGCTGTTCAGCATGTCCGACGAGGAGTGGGACCTCGTGCTCCGCGTGCACCTGCGCGGGCACTTCCTGCTCTCGCGCAACGCCTCGGCCTACTGGCGCAACAAGTCCAAAGTAGACGGGCAGCCGGTGTACGGCAGGGTGGTGAACACCGCGTCCGAGGCCTTCCTGCTCGGTGCGCCCGGCCAGCCGAACTACTCGGCGGCGAAGGCGGGCATCGTCGCACTGACCATGTCCACCGCGCGTGGCCTGAGCAAGTACGGCGTGCGCGCCAACGCGATCTGCCCGCGCGCCCGCACCGCCATGACCAAGGACGTCTTCGGTGACGCACCCGATGGTGTCGACCCGTTGTCGGTCGAGCACGTGGCGCCGCTGGTCGCCTACCTCGCCTCGCCTCCCGCGGCGCGGATCAACGGCCAGGTCTTCGTGGTGCACGGCGGCATGGTCGCGTTGCTCGCGCCGCCGACGATCGAGCAGCGCTTCGACACCGGGAACCAGCTGTGGAGCCAGGACGAACTCCAGGACCGGCTCGGCGGCTACTTCGCCGACCGCGATCCCGAGCGCATGTTCGTCACGCAGGAGGTCCTTTCCCTGCCGTAGCAAGGCGTTGACCGACGGAACGAGGTGAGGTGCGATGGGCAGGCTCGACGGCAAGGTAGCGCTGATCACCGGTGCGGCCAGGGGACAGGGCGCGGCCGCGGCGCGGCGGTTCGTCGCCGATGGCGCGCGGGTGGTGGCCGCCGACGTGGCGGACGAACTCGGCGAAAAGCTCGCCGCCGAACTCGGTGACGCGTGCGTCTACCAGCACCTCGACGTCACCGACGAGGACGCCTGGCCGGTGGCGACCGGACGCGCGGCCGAGGCGTTCGGCAAGCTCGACGTGCTGGTCAACAACGCGGGAGTGCTGTTCTTCTCCGCGCTGGAGCAGACCAAGCTGGCCGACTACGAGCGGGTGATCCGGGTGAACCAGATCGGCACCTTTCTCGGCATGCGCGCGGCGGTCGGCCCGCTGACCGAGGCGGGCGGCGGCTCGATCGTCAACGTGTCCTCTGTGGAGGGTCTGGCCGGGATGCCGTTCCTGACCGCCTACACCGCGAGCAAGTTCGCCATCCGGGGCATGACCAAGGTGGCCGCGCTGGAGCTCGGCGAACGCGGCATCCGGGTGAACTCGGTGCACCCCGGCGCGATCGACACGCAGATGATCACCGACGCGCTCGGCGGCGCGCCGGTGGACATGGGGTTCGTCGGCAAGAAGGTGGCACTGGGCCGGGTCGGCCAGGCGGACGAGATCGCCGCGGTGGTGGCGTTCCTGGCCAGTGACGACAGTTCGTACTGCACGGGGAGTGAGTTCGTGGCGGATGGCGGGGCGACCGCCACGCACGCCTTGAAGGTCTGACGAGTCCGGAGGCGCGATGGCTGGCCTGGCGACGATGCCCGGCACGGCGGCACTGGCCCAGGTGGGCAGGCTCGCCACGCTGGCCTGGGAAGTGCTGCGCGCCATTCCGCGGCGGCCGTTCCAGTTCCGCGAGTGGATCCAGCAGTGCTGGTTCTTCGCGAGCGTGACCATTCTGCCCACCGCGCTGGTGGCGATCCCGTTCGGCGCGGTGATCGCGCTGCAACTCGGCTCGCTGACCCAGCAGATCGGCGCGCAGTCGTTCACCGGTGCGGCCAGTGCGCTGGCCATCGTGCAGCAGGCGAGCCCGCTGATCACCGCGCTGCTGGTGGCCGGAGCCGGCGGCAGCGCGGTCTGCGCGGACATCGGGGCACGCAAGATCCGCGAAGAGATCGACGCCATGGAGGTGCTCGGCGTCAACCCGATCCAGCGGCTGATCGTGCCGAGGGTGCTCGCCGCGATCGTGGTGTCGGTGCTGCTCAACGGCCTGGTCAGCGTGGTCGGCGTGCTCGGCGGCTACTTCTTCAACGTGGTCATGCAGGGCGGCACGCCCGGGGCGTACCTGGCCAGCTTCAACGCGCTGGCGCAGCTGCCGGACCTGTGGATCAGCGAGATCAAGGCGTTCCTGTACGGCTTCGTCGCCGGGGTGGTGGCCGCCTTCCGCGGGCTGAACCCGTCCGGTGGGCCGAAGGGCGTCGGGGACGCGGTCAACCAGGCCGTGGTGATCACCTTCCTGCTGCTGTTCGCGATCAACGTGGTGCTGACCGCGATCTACCTCCGCATCGTTCCCCCGAAGGCGTTGTGATGACCGAGACCAGTACCGAGCGGGTGCCGGACCGGACGCTCGAGATGATCGCGCGGCCAGGGGCGTTCCTGGAGGGGTTCGGCGCGCAGCTTTCCTTCTACGCCCGCGCGATCGCCTGGATGCCGCGCACGCTCCGCCGCTATTCGCGCGAGACGCTGCGCCTGCTCACCGAGGTCAGTTTCGGCACCGGCGCGCTGGCGGTGATCGGCGGCACGCTCGGGGTGATGATCGGGATGACCCTGTTCACCGGGCTGATCGTCGGCCTGCAGGGGTATTCCGCGCTGAACCAGCTCGGCACGGCCGCGCTGACCGGCTTCATTTCCGCCTACTTCAACACCCGCGAGGTCGCGCCGCTCTCGGCCGGGCTCGCGTTGTCGGCCACGGTGGGTTGCGGGTTCACCGCGCAACTCGGGGCCATGCGGATCTCCGAGGAGATCGACGCGCTCGAAGTGATGGGCGTGCCGAGCCTGCCGTACCTGGTCACCACCCGCGTGCTGGCCGGGGTCACCGCGGTCATCCCGCTCTACGCGGTCGGCCTGCTGTCGTCGTACCTGGCGTCGCGGCAGATCACCATCTGGTTCTACGGGCAGTCGGCGGGCACCTACGACCACTACTTCGCGCTCTTCCTGCCCCCGGAGGACGTGCTCTGGTCGTTCCTCAAGGTGATCGTGTTCAGCGTGCTGGTGATCCTTTCCCATTGTTATTACGGCTACACAGCACGCGGGGGACCGGCAGGCGTGGGCATCGCGGTGGGGCGCGCGGTGCGTACCTCGATCGTGCTCATCTCGGTCCTGGACTTCTTCCTCAGCTTGGCCATCTGGGGCACCAACACGACCGTGCGGATCTCCGGATGAACCCCGGGCGCCGCATCCTCCTCGGCCGCCTGCGCCACCAGGCGCTCGGCGTGCTGTTCCTCGTGGTGGTGGCGTTGTTCTTCACCGTCACGATCGCGGTCTACAACAAGAAGTTCGTGTCCTACACCGCGGTCACGCTGGAGACCGACCACGTCGGCAACCAGATGCGCGAAGGCGCCGACGTGAAGGTGCGCGGCATGGTGGTCGGCGAGGTGCGCTCGATCAGGGCCGCCGGGGACGCCGCGGTGCTCGAACTCGCGCTGGACCCGGAGAAGACCGAGGTGATCCCGAGCAACGTCAACGCGCGCCTGCTGCCGAAAACCCTGTTCGGGGAACGGTACGTGGCGTTGCAGGTGCCGGAGCGCCCGGCGGAACCGATCGCCGCGGGCGCGGTGATCGGGCAGGACCGCAGCAGCACCGCCATCGAGCTGGAGCAGGTGCTCGGCAACGTGCTGCCGCTGCTGCAGTCGGTGCAGCCGCAGAAGCTGTCCAGCACGCTGAACGCGGTGGCCACCGCGCTGGACGGACGGGGTGAGCAGCTCGGGCAGACCCTGGTGCAGCTGTCGGACTACCTCGGCGAGCTGAACCCGTCGCTGCCCGACATCAAGGCCGACATCACCGGGCTCGCCGACACCGCCGACGTCTACAACCGCGCCGCGCCCGACTTCCTCGACGCGCTGGCGGATCTGACCACGACCACCCGGACGCTGGTGGAGAAGCAGACCGGACTGGCCGAGATGCTCGGCACGGTCACCGACGCCTCCACGGACCTGACCAGTTTTCTCGAGGTCAACAAGGACAACCTGATCAATCTGACCAAAACCGTGCGGCCCACGCTCGACGTGCTGGCGAAGTACGCGCCCGAATACCCGTGCCTGCTGCGCCAGCTCGCCGAATCGGTACCCCGCGCGGAAGAAGCGTTCGGCAAGGGAACCGACGAGATGAACCACGTGACCATCCGGATCACCGCCAGCCGCGGCAAGTACCTGCCGGGCGTGGACGAGCCGCGCTACGATGACAAACGCGGCCCGCGGTGCTATCCGGACGTGCCGCCTCCGGGCCGGTGGCCGCAGTACCCGCCGGGTGGCCCGATCGAGGACGGGTCCAGCAAGCCGGCGCCGCCGAAGTCGCCGGGGCCGGATCTGCCCGGTGGTGGCGGTGGGGCGAGTTCGCTGGCGAACTCCCCGGAGGAGCAGGAGCTGATCTCCGCGCTCACCGCGCCGGCGCTGGGCCTGCCGCCCGCCGAGGTGCCCGGCTGGGGCGGGCTGCTGGTCGCGCCGCTGTACCGGGGAGCGGAGGTGACGCTCGAATGAGGAGCTTCATCCCGGCGCTGCTGAAGATCCTGGCCTTCGCGGTGGTCACCGTGCTGCTCACCGCGGTGCTCGGGGCCACCATCGCGAACACCGACTTCGGCGACAGCGCCCGCTACAGCGCGCTGTTCACCGATTCCTCCGGCCTCAAGGAAGGCGACGACGTCCGCATCGCCGGGGTCAAGGTCGGGCAGGTGGAGTCGATCACCGTCTCCGAGAGCGACGGGGCCCACCGCGCGGAGGTGAACTTCGGCGTGGACTCGGTGCGCGAGCTGCCGGAGGCGGTCACCGCGACGGTCAAGTTCCGCAACCTGATCGGCCAGCGCTACCTCGCGCTCGGCACCGCGGTGGACGGTGACGGCAAGCTGCCCGACGGCGGCCGGATCCCGTTGGAGCGCACCCAGCCCGCGCTCAACCTGACCGTGTTGTTCAACGGGTTCGAGCCGTTGTTCAAGGCGCTCGAACCAGCACAGGTGAACCAGCTGTCCTACGAGATCATCCAGGTGTTCCAGGGCGAGGGCGGGACCATCCGCAGCCTGCTGTCGCACACCGCGTCGCTGACCTCGGCGATCGCCGACCGGGACAAGGTGATCGGCGAGGTGATCACCAACCTGAACAACGTGCTCGGCACGGTCAACCAGCAGGGACCCGGCCTCGGCGAGTTGATCGACCAGACGCAGCAGCTGGTCACCGGACTGGCCGAGCAGCGGCAGCCGATCGGGGAGGCGGTGTCCGCGCTCGGCGAGCTCACCGACACCACCGCCGGGCTGCTCGCCGAAGCCAGGCCGCCGCTGAAGGAGGACATCGCCGCGCTCGGGCAGCTGTCCGGCAATCTCGCCGATTCCGAGCAACTGCTGGACCAGCTGCTCGGGGTGATGCCGGGCAACCTGGAGAAGTTCACCCGCACGCTGAGCTACGGCAGCTGGTTCAACTACTACCTGTGCGGGCTGTCCGGCACGATCGGCGTCTCCTCGCTGAACATCACCGTGCCGTTCCTGCCGATCCCCACCAACGAGATGCCGGAGAGGTGCCAGCCGTCATGACGCCGCTGCGCGAACGGAACCAGGCCGCGGTCGGCGGCGTGGCGCTGGTGCTGGTCGCCCTTGTCGCCGTGGTCACCTACACCTGGAACAACCTTCCCTTGCTGGACAAGGGAATCGGCTACTCCGCGGAGTTCGCCGAGTCGGCCGGGCTGGCCGCGGGCAACGAGGTGCGGGTGGCCGGGGTGACCGTCGGCGAGGTGACCTCGGTGGAGCTGGACCGGAAGAAGGTGCTGGTCGAGTTCGAGGTGGAGCGGGTGAGCGTGCCGGACGCGACGGTCGCCTCGATCGAGATCAAGACCCTGCTGGGCGAGAAGTTCCTCGCGCTGCACCCGTCCGGGGAGTCGCCGCAGGACCCGGCCGAGAGCATTCCGCTGGACCGCACGCGCACGCCGTTCGAACTACAGGACGCGTTCGAGAAGCTGTCCGACACCGTGCAGGACGTCGACACCGACCAGCTGGCGCAGAGCTTCAACGTGCTCTCGGACGCGCTCAAGGACACCCCGCCGCACCTGCGCGAGGCGCTGGACGGCTTGTCCTCGCTGTCGAAGACGGTGTCCTCGCGCGACACCGAACTCGCGAACCTGCTCTCGAACACCAGCCAGGTCTCGAAAACGCTGTCGGACCGCAACGCCCAGCTGTCGCGGATCATCGGGGACGGCAACCTCCTGCTCACCGAACTGCAGAACCGCCAGGACGCGATCACCCGGCTGCTGGACGGTACGAAGCAGTTGTCCGACCAGCTTTCCGGGCTGGTGGCGGACAACCGGGGGCAGCTGAAACCGGCGCTGGAGAAGCTCGGCAAGGTCACCGACGTGCTGCACCGCAACCAGGACAACCTCAGCCGAAGCCTGGAACTGCTCGCCCCGTTCACCCGCATCGGCGCGAACGCGACCGGCAACGGGCGCTGGTTCGAGGGCTACATCTGCGGTCTGCTGCCGCCGGTGATCACCGTGGCCGGGGCACAGATCAATCCGGAGGGCTGCTCACCGCCGATCGCCGCGCCGAACCAGGGGGTGGCTCCGCGATGACCGTCGAGACCAGGGCCGGGCGGAGCCTGCTGTCGTGGCTTTCCCTGGCGTGCGTGGCGTTGCTGGTGCTCGCCGCCGGACTGTGGTTCGCCGTGCGCGACCCCGGTGGCACCAAGATCACCGCGTACTTCGAGAAGACCGTCGGCCTCTACGCGGGTTCCGCGGTGCGGGTGCTCGGGGTGCCGGTCGGCGAGATCACCGAGGTGACCCCGCAGGGCGGTGTGGTGCGGGTCGAGCTGCGGGTGGACGGCGGGGTGCAGATCCCCGAGGGCGCCGGTGCGGTGGTGGTGGCGCCGAGCCTGGTCAGCGACCGGTACGTGCAGCTGACCCCCGCCTACGACGAGGGGCCGGAGCTGGCTTCCGGCGCGGTGATCGGCACCGAACGGACCGCCACCCCGGCCGAATTGGACGACCTCTACGGCAGTCTGAACGAGCTGTCGACCGCACTGGGCCCGCAGGGGGCCAACTCCGACGGCGCGCTGTCGCGGGTGCTGGACACCGCGGCGGCGAACCTCGACGGCAACGGGCAGAACCTCAACGACACGGTCACCCGGCTCTCCGAACTGTCCAGAACGCTCGAAGGTTCGAAGGGCGACATGTTCGCCACGGTGAAGAACCTCAAGTCGTTCACCGAAATGCTGGCGGGCAGTGACAAGCAGCTCAACGAGTTCTACGCTCGACTGTCCGATGTGGCCGGTTACCTGTCCTCGGAGTCCGACGACGTCGGCGCGGCGCTGACCGGGCTCGCCACCTCACTGGACGACGTGCGCGCCTTCGTCGAGGAGAACCGCGACCTGCTCGGGTCCAATGTGGACAAGCTGGCCGGGATCACCAAGGTGCTGGTGGACCAGCGGGGCGCGCTGGCCGAGGTGCTCGACGTCGGGCCGACCGGCATGACGAACTTCATCAACACCTACGACGCGGCCTCGGGCAGCATCGCGGTGCGGTACAACGCCAACGAACTCGCGCACCCGCTGATGGTCACCCTGTGCAAGCTGGTCAGCGCCGGCACGCCCGCGCAGTTGCCGGACACGCTGGGGGAGTTGTGCCAGGGGCTGGCGCCCATCATCGACGGCACGCTCAAGGTGCCATCGCTGCCGCAGCTGCTCAACTCCATCCAGAACGGCGAACTGCCGCCGTTGCCGCTGCCGCTGGTGGATCTGCTCTCGGGCAATCTGGGGATCAAATGACCAAGTGCGCGAAGCTCGCCGCGGTGCTGGCCGGTGCCTTGCTGCTCGGCGGCTGCACCGGGTTCGCCGGGATGTACGACACCCCGCTGCCGGGCGGGGCGGATCTCGGCGACCACCCGTTCCGGCTGACCGTGCAGTTCACCGACGTGCTGGACCTGGTGCCGCAGGCGGCGGTGAAGGTGGCCGATGTGCCCGTCGGGCGGGTCGAGGAGATCAATCTGTCCGAGGACACGCACTACGCGGTGGTGAGCATCGCGGTCAACGGTGACGTGGTGCTGCCCGCGAACTCGGGCGCCGAACTGCGGCAGTCCAGCCTGCTCGGGGAGAAGTTCGTCGAACTGCGCGGGCCCGCGGCCGGTGAGGCGGCGGAGGCCAGACTCGGTGACGGCGCGGTCATCCCGCTGGCGAAGACCAACCGCAATCCCGAGGTCGAAGAGGTGCTCGGCGCGCTTTCCCTGCTGCTCAACGGCGGCGGCATCGACCAGTTGCGCACGATCAGCCAGGAGCTGACGAACGCGCTGTCCGGCAACGAGGCCGACATCCGCGCCCTGCTGTCCAGAGTGGACGAAGTGGCCACCGAACTGGACGGGCACAAGGGCGAGATCGTGCGGGCCATCGACGGGCTGAACCGGCTCTCGTCCACGCTCGACACGCAGACCGACGACCTCCAGGTGGCACTGAACGACCTCGCGCCCGGGCTGCAGGTGGTCACCGCGCAGCGCGATCAGCTCGTCGGCATGCTGCAGTCGCTGGACAAGCTCTCCGGGGTCGCGGTGAGCACGGTCAACGCCAGCCGCGACGAGCTGATCGCCGATCTGCGGGCGCTGGAGCCGACCCTGGAGAAGCTCGCCGAGGCCGGGCAGAACCTGCCGACGGCGCTGAAGATCCTGCCCACCTATCCGTTCCCGGACGCGGCGGGCGCGGTGGTCAAGGGCGACTACGCGAACGTGCGTGCCCGCGTCGACCTCAACCTGGACTCACTGGTGCAGAACTTCCTCAACTCCTCGCAACCGCCGATCGCGCTGCCGCAGAACCCGTCGATCCCGCCGCCGCCGTCACTGCCGCTGCCGACCGCGCCACCACCGCTGAGCGTGCCGGGTGGCGGGGTGCTGGGCGGACTGGACGGGCTGCTCGGCGGCATCCTGGGAGGTGGGGGATGACGCTCGGTCGCAAGCACCGCATCCAGCTGCTCGCCTTCGTGGTGATCGCGGTGGTCTCGGTGGTCTACGCCGGTGGCAACTACGCCGGGCTGGACCGGCTGCTCGGCGCGCGCGGTTACCTGGTCACCGCGCGGCTGGCCGACTCCGGCGGCATCTTCGTCAACGCCGAGGTCACCTACCGCGGGGTGACCGTGGGCAAGGTGACCGAGCTGGTGCTGCGCCCCGACGGCGTGGACGTCCGGCTGGACCTGGAGAGCGACGGGCCGAAGATCCCCGCCGACACCGCCGCGGTGGTGGCCAACCGCTCGGCGGTCGGGGAGCAGTACGTCGACCTGCGGCCACTGCACGAGAACGCGCCCTACCTGGAGGAGGGCAGCGTGATCACCAAGGACCGCACGCAGATCCCGGTCTCCCCGGACACCGTGCTGTCCAATCTGGACTCGCTGGTGTCCAGTGTGGACCCCCAGTCGCTGCGCACGGTGGTGGACGAGGCCTATCTCGCCTTCGCCGACGCCGGGCCGGACCTGCGGCTGCTGCTGGACACCGCGGGCTCGTTCACCGCCACCGCCACCGAGCACCTGCCCGACACCAAGGCGCTGCTCGCCGACGCGCGGGTGGTGCTGGACACCCAGCGCCGCCAGGGCGACAACCTCACCTCGCTGGCCAGCGGGCTCAAGGACATCAGCGCGCGGCTCAAGGAGTCCGACCCGCAGTTGCGCAAGGTGATCGACGACGCGCCGAAGCTGAGCAGGCAGGTCAGCGAGGTGCTGGCCACCTCGGGCACCGATCTCGGCGTGGTCTTCGCCAACCTGCTGACCACCGCGCAGATCACCACCGTGCGGGTGGACTCGGTGGAGCAGCTGCTGGTGGCGTACCCGGTGATCTCCGCGTTCAGCCGCTCGGTCACCTCCAACGGGGAGGGGCACCTCGGTTTTGTGCTGAACCTGTTCGACCCGTACTCGTGCACGAAGGGTTACGAGGGCACCAAGCAACGACCCGCGAACGACACCAGTGAACTTCCGGCGAACACCGAGGCGTACTGCGCCGAGCCGCCGGGCAGTCCGACCGGGGTGCGCGGGGCGCAGAACGCGCCGTACGCGGGCAAGCCGGTGGAGGTGCCGAAGCCGTCACCGCAGGCCCCGGCGCCGCAGGGGCAGGCGAAGCTGCCCGGTCTGCTGGACCTGGCCGGGCTGCCCGGCTCGGAAAATGTCGGCGGACTCTTGGGCTTGCCCGATTGATCTGGAATCGTGCGCGTGTGAAATCCGTGAACCTCCGCCCGCTGCGGCGCGGCCTGCTCGTGGCCGCGGTGCTCGCCGTGGCCGCGGCCGCCTGGTTCGGCTGGTCCTGGCGGGCCGCCGCGCAGGACGACGAGCTGACCCGTGCGCGGGAGCGCGACGACGTGCTCTCCACCGCGTCATCCGCGCTGACCGCGTTGAACACGGTCGACTACCGGACCGTGCAGTTCGACTACGACCGCTGGCTGCAGGTCAGCACCGGCCAGTTCGGCAAGGACCTGGCCGCCGACCGCGAGGTGCACCTCAAGCGCACGGCGGAGACCAGGACCATGGCCACCGCCTCGGTGCGGCAGGCGGCGCTGGTGGAACTGCTCCCGGACACCGCGCGGCTGGTCGCCGTGCTGGACGTGCGGATCGGGATCAACAGCGAGCCGCCGGTGCCCAACCGCAGCCGGTTGTCCGTCGAACTGACCCGGACCGACCAGGGCTGGAAGGTGAGCGCCGTCCAGGCGGGCTGATGGCTAAGGACAAGCACGAAGAAGACGAAGTGACCGGAACGCATTCGGGCACGCTGGAACTGGACAGTGCCGAAATCGAGGCCGAAACCGAATCCGGGGCCGAAACCGGAACCGGCACCGGAACCGGCGCCGAAACCGAAAAGCCGGTGGAAACGGGCAAAACGGATTCCCGGCTGGCCACCTCGATCGCCCTGCTGACCGCGGTGGTGGTGCTCGCCACCGGGTGCGCGGTCTGGTTCGGCGTGGAAGCGGGACGGCTGTCCGAAGGGGACCCGTCGGCGAACCTCGCCCTGGTGGACACCGCCGCGACGGCCGAGGTCTCCGACCAGGTCGGGGCCGCGGTGAAGGCGATTTTCTCCTACGACTACGCGAATCTCGACCGCACCGAGCGGGCCGCGGGCGGGTTGCTGGTGGACAAGGCGGTCAACCAGTACCGGGACAGCTTCGCCGCGGCGAAGCGGCAGGCCGAGGCGGAGAAATTGGTGCGCACCACCACGATCCGCTCGGCGGGCGTACGGGAACTGCGGGCCGACAGCGCCCGGTTGCTGATCTTCCTCGACCAGCAGACGTTGCGCCCCGGCGAGAACGGGCAGACCTCCTCGGCTGCCCATCTCGACGTGCACGCGAAGAAGATCGACGGTTCCTGGAAGATCGCCGAACTCACCGCGCTCTAGGACGGTGCGCCGAACCGTGCTTGCCCCCGGTCCGCGCTACCAAAGCGCGATCGGCCGCTCGCACCCAGTACCGCCTTGGGTCACCCGGATGCGCCGCCGGTAACCTGCCGCCTGTGTCTGTCAACAACGATGGGCCTGGCAGGTCCGGCGGGCAGGTGCCGGACAGCCCGGTGAAGGCCGTCGTCGCACCGCCCCGGCCGGCGCTGACCGAGCCGGTCCCGCTGAACACGCTGGTCGCCCGCGCGGACGCCCGGCTGATCGCGCCACCCGAAAGCGTGGAGAACGCGGTGACCGGCGCGACCCTGCGCGCCCAGCACGTCCTGCCCGGCGACCTGTTCGCCGCCCTGCCCGGTGCCCGCGCCCACGGTGCGGACTTCGCCGACGCCGCGATCGCCGCCGGTGCCGCCGCGGTGCTCACCGACGAGGCCGGCGCCGAGCGCCCGGCCGTGCGCGACGCCGGGGTGCCGGTGCTCGTGCACCCCGAGCCGCGCCAGGCGCTCGGCCTGATGGCCGCCTGGATCTACGGCGAGCCGTCGCTGAAGCTCTCGGTGCTCGGCGTGACCGGTACCTCCGGCAAAACCACCACCGCGTACCTGATCGACTCCGGGCTGCGCGCGGCCGGCCGCACCACCGGGCTGATCGGCACGGTGGAGACCCGGATCGCGGGCGAGCGGCTGGCCAGTGCGTTCACCACGCCCGAGGCGCCCGATCTGCAGGCGCTGTTCGCGGTGATGGTGGAGCAGGGCGTCACGCACACCGCGATGGAGGTGTCCAGCCACGCGCTGGCGCTGGGCCGGGTCACCGGCACCCGGTTCGCGGTCGGCGCGTTCACCAACCTCTCCCAGGACCACCTCGACTTCCACCGCGACATGGAGGACTACTTCGCCGCCAAGTCGCTGCTGTTCGACGGCCGGTCCACCACCGAGGTGGTGGTGGTCGACAGCGCGTGGGGCCAGGCGCTGGTCACCCCGCACACGGTGACCGTGTCCACCGAACCGGAGAACGAGGCGGCCTGGACCGCGACCGAGTTGACCGCGTTGCCCACCGGCGAGCAGTCGTTCGTGCTGCACGCGCCCGGCGGGCGCACCGCCACCGCGAAGATCCCCTTGCCGGGGGAGTTCAACGTGGCCAACGCGTTGCTGGCGGCGGCGATCCTGGACGTCACCGGGGTGGAACTGCCCGACATCGTGCGCGGGATCGGCGAGGTCGAGGTGCCCGGCCGGATGGAACGTGTCCACTTGGGACAGCCGTTCACCGCGGTGGTCGACTACGCGCACAAACCGGCCGCGGTGGCGCAGGCGCTCGACGCGCTGCGCGCCCGCACCGACGGCCGCGTGATCACCGTGCTCGGCTGCGGCGGCGACCGCGACACGGCCAAGCGCCCGATGATGGGCGAGGCCGCGGCCAAGCGCAGCGACGTGCTGATCGTGACCGACGACAACCCCCGTTCCGAGGAACCGGAGCCGATCCGCGCGGCGATGCTCGCCGGCGCGCGCTCGGCCGGTGCCGCGGGCGGGGAGATCGAGGAGATCGGCGACCGGCGCGCTGCCATCGCGCGCGCCGTGGAACTGGCCGGACCCGGCGACATCGTGCTCGTCGCGGGCAAAGGCCACGAGACCGGGCAGGAGGCACACGGCGTGGTGCACCCCTTCTCCGACCGCGACGAGCTGGAAGCCGCGATCCGTACCCGGCTGGGGGTGCACGCGTGATCGCGCTGACCCTGGCCGAGATCGCCGAGATCGTCGGCGGACGGCTGCACGGCACCGACGGCAGCCCACGGGTGACCGGATCGGTGGAGTTCGATTCGCGGCAGCTGACCGAAGGCGGGCTCTTCCTCGCGTTGCCGGGGGAGAAGGTCGACGGGCACACCTTCGCCGCCAAGGCGGTCGCCGCCGGTGCGGCCGGGGTGCTCGCCGCCCGCGAGGTCGACGCGCCCGCGGTGATCGTGCCGCCGCTGGACGAGGGCGTGGCGAACGAGCGCGCGATGGTGCTCACCGGGGACACCGACGGCTCCGGTGCCGCCGTGCTGGCCGCGCTCGGCAAGCTCGCCAGGCACGTGGTCCGCGAGCTGTCGAAAACCGGGCTGACCGTGGTGGGCGTGACCGGTTCGTCCGGCAAGACCTCCACCAAGGACCTGATCGCGCAGCTGCTCGAACCGCTCGGCCCGACGGTCGCGCCGCCCGGTTCGTTCAACAACGAGCTGGGTCACCCGTGGACCGCGCTGCGTGCCGACACCAGCACCCGGTACCTGGTGCTGGAGATGTCGGCCCGCGGCCCAGGGCACATCGCCGAGCTGGCCGAGATCGCCCCGCCGCGCTTCGGCGTGGTGCTCAACGTCGGCAGCGCGCACGTCGGCGAGTTCGGCTCGCGCGAAGGCATCGCCAAGGCCAAGGGCGAGCTGCCGGAGGCGCTGCCGGAAGACGGTGTCGCGGTGCTCAACTTCGACGATCCGCTGGTCGCGGGCATGGCCTCGCGGACGAAGGCGCGGATCGTCGGCGTCGGTGAACATCCCGACGCGACCGTGCGCGCCGAGAACCTGGTGCTCGACGAGCAGGCCCGCGCGTCCTTCCGGCTGGTCACCCCGGCCGGTTCCGCGGAGGTGAAGCTGCCGCTGCACGGCGAGCACCACGTGGGCAACGCGCTCTCGGCCGCCGCCGTCGCGATGGAACTCGGCGCTTCGGTGGCCGATGTCGCCGCCCGGCTCTCGGCGGTGACCCGGCGCTCCGCCCGGCGCATGGAGGTCACGACCAGGGAAGACGGCCTGCTCGTGCTGAACGATTCGTACAACGCCAACCCGGAATCGGTCCGTGCGGCGCTGAAGACGCTCGCCTCGATGAGCGCGGGCCGCCGATCTTGGGCGGTCCTCGGTGTGATGGGCGAACTCGGTGCCGATAGCGTGACCGCGCACGACGAGATCGGCCGCCTGGCCGTCCGGCTGAACATCGGCAGGCTCGTGGTGGTCGGCGAGGACGCCGCCGCGATGCATCAAGGCGCGAGCCACGAAGGTTCATGGGGAGAGGAGTCCGTCCTGGTGCCCGACACCGACGCCGCCATCGCCTTGCTGCGCGAACAGCTGCGGCCGCAGGACGTGGTGCTGGTCAAGGCATCCAAGGTCGCCGCGCTCTGGCGGGTGGCCGACGCGGTGCTCGCGGGTACTGGCGGTGAGGCGTGATCAGCATCCTGATCGCGGCATCCGTCGGCCTGCTGGTCTCCATCCTGCTCACGCCGTACCTGATCCGGGTGTTCTCCCGGCAGGGCTTCGGCCAGGAGATCCGCGAGGAGGGCCCGGCCGGGCACAAGTCCAAGCGCGGCACGCCGACCATGGGTGGCGTGGCGATCATCATCGCGATGGTCGTCGGTTACTTCGTCGCCCACCTGATCAACTGGATGGGCGACGACTCCAGCAGCGGCCCGTCGGCGTCCGGCCTGCTGGTGCTCTTCCTCGGCGTCGGCCTCGGTGTGGTCGGTTTCCTGGACGACTTCATCAAGATCCGCAAGCAGCGCAACCTCGGCCTGAACAAAACGGCGAAGATCGTCGGCCAGGTCGTGGTCGGCGTCGCCTTCGCGGTGCTGGCGCTGCAGTTCGCCGACGAGAACGGGCTCAGCCCGGCGTCGATGAACCTGTCCTACGTGCGCGACATCGAGCTGATCGTGCTGCCGATCCCGCTGTTCGTGCTGTTCACCCTGGTGGTCATCTCCGGCTGGTCGAACGCGGTGAACTTCACCGACGGCCTGGACGGCCTCGCCGGTGGCGCGGCGGCGATGGTGCTGGCCACCTACGTGGTGATCTCGTTCTGGCAGGCCAGGCTCAGCTGCGCGGAGAGCCCCACCGCCGCCTGCTACAACGTGCGCGACCCGCTGGACCTCGCGGTGGTCGCCGCGGCCGCCACCGGCGCCTGCGTCGGCTTCCTGTGGTGGAACGCCGCGCCCGCGAAGATCTTCATGGGCGACACCGGTTCGCTGGCGCTCGGCGGCCTGGTCGCCGGGCTGTCCATGACCACCCGCACCGAACTGCTCGCCATCGTCATCGGCGGCCTGTTCATGGTCGAGATGATCTCGGTGGTGCTGCAGATCGCGGTCTTCCGCACCACCCGGCGGCGGCTGTTCCGGATGGCGCCGTTCCACCACCACTTCGAGCTGGCCGGCTGGGCCGAGACCACGGTGATCATCCGGTTCTGGCTGCTGTCGGCGATCTGCTGCATGTTCGGCCTCGGCCTGTTCTACAGCGAACAGCTGGCCGGCGGCGGTTAAGCAGGAGGTACTTCAGATGGAGCTGGCCGGACGCCGTGTGCTCGTGGCCGGGGCGGGGGTGACCGGCAAGTCCGTGGTCACCGCGCTGCTCGGCCTCGGTGCCGAGGTCACCGTCACCGATGGCAACGCCGAGCGCCTCGCCGAACTCGACGGGCTGGGGGCCGCGCTGGCCCCCGGCCTGACCGAACCGCCGGAGGGCACCGCGCTGGTGGTGACCAGCCCCGGCTGGCGGCCGACCGCGCCGCTGCTGGTGGCCGCCGGGGTGGCGGGCGTCGAGGTGATCGGGGACGTCGAGCTGGCTTGGCGGATCGGCCAGGACCTGCCGGTACCGCCGGTCTGGCTGGCGGTCACCGGCACCAACGGCAAGACCACCACGGTCGGCATGCTGGAGTCGATCCTGCGCGCGGCCGGTGCCGACGCGGTGGCCTGCGGCAACGTCGGGTACGCCGTGCTGGACGCGGTACTCGCCGGGCACCGGGTGCTGGCCGTGGAGCTGTCGAGCTTCCAGCTGCACTGGTCGAACTCGCTGGCGCCGCGCGCGTCGGTGGTGCTCAACCTGGCCGAGGACCACATCGACTGGCACGGCTCGATGGCGGAATACGCCGCGGCCAAGGGCAAGATCCACCAGAACTCGGCCACCGTGGTGCACAACTCGCTCGACGAGTGGTCGGTCCGGCTGGCCGCCGCGTACGCGCCCGAGCACGCGACCCCGGTCGGCATCGGCGTGGACACCCCGCGCCCCGGCGAGCTGGGCGTGGTGGAGGATCTGCTGGTCGACCGCGCTTTTGTGGCCGATCCGGTGCACAGCGCCGAGGAACTGGGCGCCCTGTCCGACGTGCGCCCGGCCGGTGCGCACAACGTGCTGAACGCGCTCACCGCGGCGGCGTTGGCGCGTGCGTACGGCGTGCCCGCCGACGCCGTGGCCAAGGGCCTGCGGGAGTTCCAGCCGGGCGCGCACCGGGCGGTGGAGGTCGGCGAGGTGGCCGGGATCCGTTACGTCAACGACTCCAAGGCCACCAATCCGCACGCCGCCGCCGGCTCGCTCGGCGCTTACCCCGACGTGGTCTGGATCGCCGGTGGGCAGCTCAAGGGTGCCGCGGTGGACGCGCTGGTCGAGGCCGCGGCCGACCGGTTGCGCGGGGTGGTGCTGCTCGGCGTGGACGCGCCGGTGATCGCCGCCGCTTTGGCGCGACACGCGCCGGATGTCCCGGTGAAGACGCTCCCGCCGGGTGACGATGAGCCCATGACTGCGGCGGTGAGTGCGGCCAGTGCCATGGCACGTCCAGGGGACGTGGTGGTGCTCGCGCCCGCGGCCGCCTCATTGGACATGTTCCGCGACTACGCCCAGCGGGGCGATGCCTTCACTGCCGCGGTGCATGCCATGGCGGGCCGGGGGCCGAACAGTGACAGCAGCTGAGCAGACCGACCAGGAGAGCAAGACCGGCGCGGGCCGGGCCGCGCGGCGCCGCGCCAAGGGCGAGCGCCAGCCGAGGAGCTTTTCCGCCGAGCAGTTCGCGCTGACCGCGTGGCTGTCGCGGCCGCTGGCCTCGTTCCACCTGGTGCTCGCCGTCACCGGCACGCTGACGGTGATCGGGATCGTGATGGTGCTGTCGGCCTCGTCGCCGTCCTCCTACAATCCCGAGACCGGCTCGTCGGTCTACGCGCTGTTCCAGAAGCACCTGATGTTCGTCGGCATCGGCTCGCTGGCCTTCCTGATCGGGCTGCGGGTCTCGCTGCGCCGGATCCGGGCGCTGTCGTCCACCGCGATGGTGGTCTGCCTCGGCCTGCTGATGCTGGTGCTCACCCCGCTCGGCAAGAACGTCAACGGCTCGCAGGGCTGGTTCGTGGTCGGGCCGTTCTCGCTGCAGCCGGTCGAACTGGCCAAGGTGGCGCTGGCGCTGTGGGGCGCGCACATCCTGGTGATCAAGTACAACGTGCTGCACCAGTGGCGGCACCTGCTGGTCCCGGTGGTGCCCGCGGCGCTGCTGATGTTCGCGCTGGTGATGGCGCAGCCCGACCTCGGCGGCACGGTCACCCTCGGCGTGGTGCTGGTCGCGCTGCTGTGGTTCGCCGGCGCGCCGAAGCGGCTGTTCGGGGTGATCCTGGCCGGCGGTGTCGGTGGCGCGGTGATCCTGGCGCTGGTCGCGCAGTACCGGCTGGACCGGGTGATGACCTTTCTCAATCCCGGCGCCGATCCGCAGGGCAAGGGGCTGCAGGCCAACCAGGCGCTCTACGCCATCGCCGAGGGCGGGTTCTTCGGCAAGGGACTGGTGCAGGGGCAGTCGAAGTGGCGCTACCTGCCGAACGTGCAGCACGACTTCATCTTCGCGCTGATCGGCGAGGAACTCGGCTTTGTCGGCTGCGTGGTGGTGATCGGCCTGTTCGGCCTGCTCGCCGTGGTCGGCATGCGGATCGCCACGCGTAACCTGGACCCGTGGATCCGGATCGTGGCCGGCACGCTGACGGTGTGGGTGGTCGCGCAGGCGGCGATCAACATCGGCTACGTGATCGGGCTGCTGCCGGTCACCGGGGTGACCCTGCCGCTGATCTCCTACGGCGGCACCTCACTGGTGGTGACCATGCTGCTGCTCGGCATCCTGGCCAACTGCGCCCGGCACGAACCGGAGGCGGTGGCCGCACTGCGCACCCAGGGGCCGGGTAAATTCGGGCGACTGCTGCGCCTGCCGGCGCCGGAGCCGTACCGGCCGCCGACCAAGCGCCGTGGCTCCACCGGTACGCGGAGCAGCGGGACCAAGCGCGGCCGCCCGGCGGCCCGCGGTGGCGGCAGGCCCGTCCCCGGGGAGCGGCGCGGTGGCGCGACGAGGGCCACTACCGCACGTAGCAGTACCGCACGCAGCAGTACCGCACGCGGAAGTGCGGCACGCGGAAGTTCGACACGGAGAGGACGTCGGTGACAGACCCGGCAGTTGGAGCGGACAGAGCCGTCGATCAGGCGGCGCCGACGGTGGTGGTGGCCGGCGGCGGCACCGCGGGCCACATCGAACCCGCCCTCGCGCTCGCGGACGCGGTCAAGCGCCTGCGGCCGGACGCGAAGGTGATCGCGCTCGGTACCGCGCGCGGCCTGGAGACCAAGCTGGTGCCGGAGCGGGGTTACCCGCTGGAGCTGATCCCGCCGGTGCCGATGCCCCGCAAGCCGACGCCGGAGCTGCTCCGGCTGCCGCTGAAGGTGCGCGATTCGGTGAAGAAGACCCGCGAGGTGCTGGACCGCGTGGGGGCCGACGTGGTGGTCGGCTTCGGCGGTTACGTGGCGCTGCCCGCGTACCTGGCCGCGCGCGGGCGCGTGCCGATCGTGGTGCACGAGGCGAACAAGACGGCCGGACTGGCGAACAAGGTCGGCGCGCGGTTCGCCAAGCGGGTCGCGGTCGCCGTGCCGGGCACGCCGCTGCCCAACGCCGAGGTCGTCGGCATCCCGCTGCGCCGCTCGATCACCACGCTGGACCGCGCCGCCCTGCGCGCCGAGGCACGCGAGCACTTCGGGCTCGACCCGGACGCGCCGACCCTGCTGGTGTTCGGCGGTTCCCAGGGCGCGGGCTCGATCAACAACGCGGTTTCCGGCGCGGCCAAGGACTTCGCCGACGCCGGCATCGGCGTGCTGCACGCGCACGGCCCGAAGAACACGCTGGTGGTGCAGGAGTTCCCGGACAAGCCGGCCTACGTGCCGGTGCCGTACCTGGAGCGGATGGACCTGGCCTACGCGGCCGCCGACGCGGTGCTCTGCCGTTCCGGCGCGATGACCGCGGCCGAGGTCTCCGCGGTGGGCCTGCCGGCGATCTTCGTGCCGCTGCCGCACGGCAACGGCGAGCAGGCCCTCAACGCCAAGCCCGCGGTCGACGCCGGCGCGGCGCTGCTGGTCGAGGACGCCGACCTGACCACGGGCAAGGTGGCCGAGCTGGTGGTGCCGCTGGTGGCCGACGCGGCCAGGGTGGCGAAGATGAGCGCGGCCGCGGTGGGCCTCGGCCACCGCGAGGCCGACGAGGTGCTGGCCCGGATCGTGCTGGAGGCGGCGGCGAAATGACGGAACTCCCCGAGGTGCTGCGGCGCGCGCACCTGATCGGCATCGGCGGCGCCGGGATGAGCGGTATCGCCCGCATCCTGCTCGCGCGCGGTGCCGAAGTGTCCGGTTCGGACGCGAAGGACTCCCGCGCCTTTCCCGGCCTGCGCGCGCAGGGCGCGAAGATCGCGGTCGGGCAGGCGGCGGAGAACCTGGACGCCTTCGACGGCGGGCCGAGCGCGGTGGTGGTGTCCACCGCGATCAAGGACAGCAATCCGGAGTTCGCCGCGGCGCGTGAGCGCGGCATCCCGGTGCTGCACCGGGCCGAGGCGCTGGCCGGGTTGATGGAGGGCCACCGGGTGGCCTGCATCGCCGGTACGCACGGCAAGACCTCGACCACCTCGATGCTGACCGTGGCGTTGCAGCACTGCCGGCTGGACCCGTCCTTCGCCATCGGCGGGGACCTCAACGAGTCCGGTTCGAACGCGCACCACGGCACCGGCGGCATCTTCGTCGCCGAGGCCGACGAGAGCGACGGGTCCTTCCTGGCCTACTCGCCGTCGGTCGCGGTGGTGACCAATGTGGAGCCCGACCACCTCGACCACCACGGCACCGCCGAGGCCTACGTCGAGGTGTTCACCAAGTTCGTCCGGCGGCTGGAGCCGGGCGGGCTGTTGATCGTCTGCGGTGACGACGCGCCCGCCGCGGAACTGGCGGGCAAGGCCGAGGCCGAGGGGCTGCGGGTGCAGCGCTACGGCCGCGCGGTCACCGGCGCGGACGACGCGAAGGTCCTCGACTACCGGCCGGGTCCCGAAGGCGGGGTCGTGCGGGTCGCCGTCGGCGGCAAGGAACTGGACGTGCTGGTCGCGGTGCCGGGTGAGCACATGGCGCTCAACGCGGTTGCCGCGCTGCTCGCCGGGATCGAGCTGGGCGCGCCGGTCGAGGAGCTGGCCGAGGGGCTGGCCGCGTTCGGGGGGGTCCGGCGGCGGTTCGAGTTCAAGGGCCGCTCCGGCGACGTCCGGGTCTACGACGACTACGCCCATCACCCGACCGAGGTCGCCGCGCAGTTGCGCGCGGTGCGGCACGCGGCGGGCCAGGGGCGCGTGATCGTGTTGTTCCAGCCGCACCTGTACTCGCGGACGAAGGCCTTCGCCACCGAGTTCGCCGAGGCGCTGGGCCTGGCCGACGAGGTGGTGCTGCTCGACGTGTTCGGCGCGCGCGAGGAGCCCGAGCCGGGGGTGAGCGGTGCTCTCATCGCGGAGCAGGTCACTTCTTCCGTGCACTACCAGCCCGCGTTCGACCAGGTGGTGACGCTCGCGGCCGACCTGGCGAAGCCGGGCGACCTGGTGGTCACCATGGGCGCCGGCGACGTCACGCAGCTCGGTCCGGAGATCCTCGCCGAGCTGGACCGCCGGAGCGAGCAGGGCTAGCGCGTGACCACGGCCAGGGAAGCCAGGCAGCGGCGGCGGCGCGGGCCGGGCGAGGAGCGCGGACCGGCGCGGTCGGCGTCGGCCAGTCGCCGGGGTCGCCGCCCGGCCAGCGCGCGGCAGCGCACCGGCACCCGGCCGAGCCGCCGCAAGGCGATGCAGCGCCGGTCGGTGGCGATCCTCAGTGCGCTGAGCGTGATCGCCGGGCTGTACCTGGTTTTTTTCACCTCGCTGCTGGGCGTTCGCACGGTGGAGGTGGTCGGTGCGACCAGCCTCTCGCCCGACCAGATCCGCGCGGTCGCCGCGGTGCCGGACAGGCGCGCGATGCTGCGGGTGGACACCGACGAGATCCGCGACCGGGTGCTCACCCTGCCGGGTGTGGCCACCGCGGACGTCTCGCGCTCGTGGCCGTCGACCATCGAGATCGCCGTCTCCGAACGCACGCCGATCGGGTTCTTCAACACCGGCCAGGAAATCCACCTGGTCGACGATTCGGGGTTCGTGTTCAAGAAGGTGCCGGTGGCGCCCGCCGGACTGCCGGAGCTGAAGCTGGCGCGCGTCGGCCCGGACGACCTGGCCACCCGCGCGGCCACCGCGGTGCTGATCTCGCTGCCGGGACAACTGCGCGGCCAGGTCGCCGCCGTCGGCGCCGACTCACCGGGCAGCGTCCGGCTGGACCTCAACGACGGCAGGCAGATCCGCTGGGGCGACGCGGACCAGCTGGACCGCAAGACCAAGGTGCTCGCCGCCCTGCTCACCCAGCCGGGCAGGATCTACGACGTCTCCAGCCCGGAACTTCCCACGGTTTCCTGAATTCCCGGGGAATCGTCGTAGCGGAAGCCGAGCAGGGTGATTTCCCGCAGATCCGGGTCACCGTCGAAAGGCTTGCCCTCGTAGGTGATGCCGAACATCGCGCGCAGTGCCTCTTCGCCGAGGTCCAGCGGGTGGAACGGGAACGGGCACGGCCGCAGCGGCGCGCGATCGCCGGACCAGTAAGGCTTTTCGAACATCAGCGCGTCCCCGGTTTCTTCGAGGATGCCGTATTCCGGGGCCAGGCTGAGCGAGCGCACCAAGGTTCCCCGTTCCCACATCGCGTACGCGAACCAGTCGACCGCGCTGTGCATCGCGTGCAGGTAAACGGTGGCGTTCCCGGCCGGTTCCAGCAGGTTCGGCGGGAGTTGCGAAGGCTGGTCGACGGCGGCCTCCGGCGCGCAGATCACGGTCAGTCCGGGAAAGCAGCCGACGTACATGCGGCCGTCGGGCGGATTCACGTTCTCCAGCAGGTTCCCGTCGCCGATTTCCTCGAGCACGCCGTGCGGCTGGAGTCGCCGGGCCATCGCCCGCGTCGCCTCGCGGTCGGGCACGGGGTGGCCGGGCAGCACCACCTTGGCGTCGTCCTCGGAGTAGACCAGCATGGCGGTCACCGCACCCATGGGCTCTCCTTCCGGCGCGCACTGTCGTGTGTGGAGCGAGCCGGGCCAGTGAACCAACTGGCCGCCGTGGAGATGACTAGTCTCGGCGAGCGAGCGTTGTCCCAGCATCGAACCCCCTTCGGTCGGCCGTTCTCCTTCGAGCATGTCCCTGGCCGCGGGCCCGCCGCATCAACCTCTTGGTGGATGCCGCACCGGTGAGCACTGGGCAATTCCTTAGCTCGCCGGAGTTGCACAGTGCAGAATGCCGGACATGGTGAACCCCGAAACGCGTCCCGAACCGCCGATGACCGGTTCCGAGCGCGATCAGCTCAACGGCTTCCTCGATTTCCTGCGCAGCGCGATCGTGCTCAAGGCGGACGGGCTCACCGACGAACAGGCGCGGGCGGTGCACGTCCCGACCAGCGGGCACACCACCATCGCCGGTCTCGTCGGCCACCTGACCTACGTCGAGTCGTACTGGTTTTCCGTGGTGCTCGGCGGTCAGGAGGACCCGTGGCGCGAGCGGTTCAAAGAGGACCCCGACGCCGAGTTCACCGCCGCGGCTTCGGTGCCGATCGCCGAACTGGTAGCCGCCTACGAAGCGGAATGCCAGACCGGCCGCGAAATCGTCGCGAAGCTCGACCTGGACCAGGTGATCACCTTCGGCCGCAGTCGCGAAGTGAGTGTGCGCTGGGTACTGATGCACATGATCGAGGAAACCGGCCGCCACGCCGGGCATCTCGATCTGCTGCGCGAACTCACCGACGGGCGGACCGGGGAGTAGTGCGCCGCGGCGGCAACGGGAAGAACCCGCTGGTGCGCTCGACGTAGTAGGCGTAGCCCGGCCTCGTGCGGTGGAGTCCCTTCTCCAGCAACGGTTTCCCGGTGCCCTTGGCCAGGGTGAAGGTCATCACCAGCGGTGAGAGCACGGTGGCCGCGCCCGGCCAGGTCGAGCACGCCAGCAGGTAGAAGCCCCACCAGACGCAGGCGTCGCCGAAGTAGTTGGGGTGCCGGGTGTAGCGCCACAGCCCGGTGTCCAGCACCCGGCCGCGGTTCGCCGGGTCCGCCTTGAACCGCCGCAGCTGCTCGTCGCCGATGGTCTCGAAGCCGAACCCGACCAGCCAGACCGCGAGACCAAGCCAGCCGAGCACGCCGATCCCGGTGCCGTGCTGGGCGGCCAGCACCGGCAGCGAGACGAACCACAGCACCAGCGCCTGCACCAGGTAGACACGCACGAAGATGCGCGCGCCCGGCCGGTCACCCGCGCGCTCGACCATGCGGACGTAACGCGGGTCCTCGGGCAGCTTGTGGTTGCGCAGGTGCAGGTGGACCGCCAGCCGCACGCCCCAGACCACGGTCAGCCCGGTGACCACCAGCCGCAGGGGCAGGTCCCCGGTGCCGTACGGGAAGGCCACCAGCGCGACCAGCGCGAACCCCAGTCCCCAGAAGGTGTCGATCGTGTCGTACCGCCGCCTGGCCAGCGCGATCGCGAAGGTGGCGCAGACGGCCACCAGCGCGATCCCGAGCGCCACGGCGGCGCTGATCAGCAGGTTCATCGCTCGCGGGTGGCCGGAAGTCCGCTCTCCCCGGCCTCACCCGGTCGTACCGCCAGGATCTGGTCCACTCCCATTCGGTTCTCCTCGAAGGCCAGCGCGCCGCCGACCAGGTAGAGGCGCCACACCCGCGCCCCCGTCTCGCCGATCAGCGCGACCACGTCGTGCCACCTTGACTCGAGCGTGTCCGTCCAGGCACGCACCGTCTCCACGTAGTGTTCACGCAACGCGTGCACGTCGCGAATCTCGAAGCCCGAAACCTCCAGATGGCCCAGCGTCCGCGAGAGCGGGCGCATGGTCATGTCGGGGGCGATGTAGCGCTCGATGAACGCGCCGCCGCCGGGTGCCACCGCGCCACGCGACATCTGCTGCAGCACCAGCCGTCCCCGCGGCCTGAGCAGGCGGAACAGGGTGTCGGTGTAGCGCGGGTAGTGCTGCTCGCCGACGTGCTCGCCCATCTCGATCGAGGCCACCGCGTCGAACGGCTGGTCGTCCAGTTCGCGGTAGTCCTGCCGCCGGACCTCGACCCGATCGTGCAGATCGTGCGCGCTCACCCGGGTGCGCACGTGCTCGGCCTGCTCGGCGGACAGGGTCACGCCGACCGCGTGCACGCCGTGGTGCTTGGCCGCGTGGATCAGCAGCGAACCCCAGCCGCAGCCGACGTCCAGCAGGCGCATCCCCGGCCGCAGCCCGAGCTTGTGGCAGATCAGGTCGAGCTTGTCCCGCTGCGCCCGCGCCAGGTCGTAACCGGGCCGGTCGGAGGTCCAGTAGGCGCTCGAGTAGGCCATCGACTCGTCCAGCAGCAACTGGTAGAAGGCGTTGCCCAGGTCGTAGTGGTGGGCGATGGCGGACCGGTCGCGCAGCGGGGTGTGCAGCCTGCCGGTCAGCCGTGCCTCCTCGGCGGGCGGCTTGGGCGGCGGCCCGAGCACGCCGAGGCGCAGCGCCAGCCAGGCGGCCCTGGCCCGGTCCGCGGGTTCCATTCGCGTTCGCTTCACCGCGCCCGACCTGGTCAGCGCCCAGATCCGGCGGAAGCCCTCGGCGAGATCGCCCTCCACGTCCAGGTCACCGGTGACATACGCGCGGGCGAGCCCGAGTTCACCCGGTGCGTAGAGCAGCCGCCGCAGCGCCCGCCGCGAATTCAGCACCGCGGTGACGCCCGGTGGCCCGGCACGCGAGCCGTCCCAGGCGCGGATGCCCACCGGCAGCGGTGCGCCCAGCAGGTCCCGAGCGAATCCGGCGATGCGGTCGGCGGTTGTCGGCATATCAGGGATTCGCGGACGCGGCCCTGGGGGATTGGTACCAATCCGCCCGCGCGCGGGCGCCGAATGCCCGGTGTGCAGATCACTGGAGAACGAGTCGCTGTCATCGGCAGCGGCGTGGCCGGGCTCACCGCCGCCTACCTGCTGCAACGCCGCTACGACGTGCTGCTGTTCGAGTCCGGCGAGCGGCTCGGCGGGCACGCGCACACCCACGACGTGGCGGGCGCGCACGGCACGATCGGGGTCGATTCCGGCTTCATCGTGCACAACGAGCGGACCTATCCGACGCTGCTGAAGCTGTTCGGCGAGCTGGGCGTGCGCACCCAGGAGACCGAGATGTCGATGAGCATCCGGTGCGACGGCTGCGGTCTCGAGTACGCCGGCGCGAAGGGCCTGCCGGGATTGTTCGCGCAGCGGCGGAACCTGCGCAATCCGCGGTACCTGCGGATGCTGGCCGAGGTCAAGCGGTTCCACCGGCACGCGGCGCGGGTACTGCGCTCATCCGACGCCGGGGACGTCACGATCGGCGCCTTCCTCGCCATCGGCGGGTATTCGCGGTACTTCGTGGACCACTTCGTGCTGCCGCTGGTGTCGACCGTCTGGTCCGCCGAGCGCACCCAAACCCTGCGCTACCCGGCGCCCTACCTGTTCGCCTTCCTGCGCAACCACGGCATGCTCTCGGTGTCCGGTTCGCCGACCTGGCGCACGGTGACCGGCGGCTCGCGCGAGTACGTCGAACTCGCGGTGAAGCAGCTGACCGCGGTCCACCTGTCCACGCCGATCCGGTCGCTGCGCCGGGCCGCGGCCGGGATCGAGCTGCGCGACGACGCCGCCAGCGTGCACCGAGTGGACAAGGTCGTGGTGGCCACCCACGCCGACCAGGCGCTGGACCTGCTCGAACAGCCGACAGAGCATGAGCGCGAGGTGCTCGGCGCGTTCGGTTACTCGAGCAACGAGGCGTGGCTGCACACCGATCCGGGCGTGCTGCCGCGCACACCGGGCGCTCGCGCGTCCTGGAACTACGCCGCGCCCAGCTGCGGCGCGGACAACGGCGCGGTGCAGGTCAGCTACGACATGAACCGGCTGATGCGCCTGAACGAACCGAACGGTTACGTGGTCACGCTGAACCCTCCGCCGGGCATCGCCGCGCCGGATGTGCTCGCGCGGATGACCTACGAGCACCCGATCTACACGCCGGAGTCGGTCGCCGCGCAGCGACGCCTGCCCGAGCTGAACGACGGGGTCGTCGCCTACGCCGGTGCCTACCACGGGTGGGGCTTCCACGAGGACGGTTGCGCCTCGGGTGCGCGCGCCGCCGAATCGCTGGGGGTGCGCTGGTGACCGCCGCGCTGTACGACGCCACGGTGGCGCACGTGCGCCGGATCGACCCGCCGCTGTCCTTCACGCACCGCGTGTACCTGTGGCTGGTCGATCTCGACCGGACGCCGCGCCTGCCACGCTGGCTGCGGCCGTTCGCCCGGTTCGACGGGCGCGACCACTTCGTCCAGGACGAGCCGGGCACCATTCGCGAGAAGCTCGACGCGTGGCTGGCCGACCGGGGCGTCGACCTGCGCGGGGGCCGGGTCGTCATGCTGGCCGGCGCGCGCGTGCTCGGGTACGTGTTCAACCCGATCACGCTGTACTGGTGCCACCGGCCGGACGGGGAACTGGCCTGCGTGGTCGCCGAAGTGCACAACACCTACCGCGGGCGGCACGCCTACCTGCTGCACCCGGACGCGCGGGGCCGTGCCAGCGCGGCGAAGGAGTTCTACGTTTCGCCGTTCCAGACCGGCGACGGCGAATACCGCATGCGCGTGCCCGAACCGGATTCGCTGCTGTCCGTTTCGGTGGCGCTGCGCCAGGCGGGCTCGACTCCGCTCACCGCCACCCTCCGGGGGGTGCGTCGTGCCGCGGGTGCCGGTGATCTGGTCCGTATGCTGCTGGCCCGGCCGTTCGTCCCGCAGCGTGTGACCGCGCTGATCCGCAAGCACGGCGTCGCACTGTGGCTGCGCCGCGCGCCGATGCCGAAGGTGACGCCGGCCGGCCGACTCGGAGGACTCAATGGATGAGACGGCACCTCGCCGGCCAGGTGAACCCCTCCGGCCGGTCACCGGCGAGGACGGGCCGACCACCGAAGACCTGCTGGTCCAGGTGGCCAAGGGGGACGAGCGCGCGTTCGAGCAGGTCTACGACAGGCTGGCCGGGCCGATCCTCGGCCTGGTCCGCCGGGTGGTGCGCGACGGCGCGCAGTCCGAGGAAGTGGCCCAGGAGGTGCTGATCGAGCTGTGGCGCACCGCGCCGCGTTACTCGCCGGACCGCGGCAGCGCGCTGAACTGGGCGCTGACCCTGGCGCACCGCCGTGCGGTCGACCGCGTGCGCTCCGCCCGCGCGAGCACGGAACGTGAGGTCAAGGCCACCTTCGAGGCGAGCAGGAACCGCCCGTTCGACGAGGTCGCCGAATCGGTCACCGCCAGCTGGGAACGCCAGCAGGTGCGCCGCTGCCTCGGCAATCTGACCGAACTGCAACGGGAATCCGTGCTCCTCGCGTACTACCAGGGCTACACCTATCGCGAGGTGGCCGAAGTGCTGTCCACCCCGCAGGGCACGGTGAAGACGAGGCTTCGCGACGGACTGATCCGGCTGCGGGACTGCTTGGGGGTGACCGCATGACTTCGCCGGACATGCACACGCTGGCCGGGGCGTACGCGCTCGACGCGCTGGACGACCTGGAACGCGAACGGTTCGGGCGGCACCTCGCCGAATGCCCGTCGTGCGCGCAGGAGGTGCGCGAGCTGCGCGCGACCGCCGCGCGGCTGGGCGCCGCGGTGGCCGAGGACCCGCCGCCGGGGATGAAGGGCGAGGTGCTGGCCGCGGTCCGGGCCACCCGCCAGGAACCGCCGTCCGCCGGCGGTGACCGGGGCGGCCGGTCCCGGCGTGGCACGGGAGCGCCGCGCTGGATGGTTTTTGTCGCGGCCGCCGCGGCCGTGGTCGGCCTCGCCATCGGCGGGGTGTTCGGCGGGCTCGCGCTGCACACGCAGGGTGAGCTCGATGCCGCACGTCAGCAGGCCGCCCAGGCACGGGAGAAGTACGCGCCGATGGGGGAGCTGCTGGCGTCACCGGACGTGGTGACCGCGCACGATCCGGGTGGTCACGGCACGGTGGTCATGTCGCCGAGCCTGGACAAGGCGGTGTTCATGGCGTCGAACCTGCCCGCGCCCTCACCGGACCGCGAGTACCAGGTCTGGCTGATGCACGACGACGGCGGAGTGCGCTCGATGGGGCTGGTGCCGGGTGGTCCGGAACCGGGGTCGGTGCTCACCGCGCAGGGCCTGAGCGGGGTGGCCAAGATCGGGGTCACGGTGGAGCCGCGCGGTGGTTCGCCGTCGCCGACTTCCGCACCCCTGCTGACCATCTCAATGGCGGCTTGACACTTTCCACACACGAAGGCGTTGTGGTCAAAGAGATTGGGACGCGCGCGGCGTGGCTCCTGGATTAAGGGCCTGGCGGTCCCTACCTTCTGGAGCAACGTCGGTAGTTGACATAACTCTAAGCCTCGACTAGAGGTCGAGGGTTTCGGGCGGGGAAGTGTCCGAGGGGCGACCGCCGGCGGGGCAACACGCACAGTCACGATCAGGAAGGCGGATCCCGATGACGCCCCCGCACAACTACCTCGCGGTGATCAAGGTCGTCGGCATCGGTGGCGGCGGCGTCAACGCCGTGAACCGGATGATCGAGGTCGGCCTCAAGGGTGTCGAGTTCATCGCGGTGAACACCGACGCGCAGGCGCTGCTCATGTCCGATGCCGATGTCAAGCTCGACATCGGCCGCGAACTCACCCGCGGCCTCGGCGCCGGGGCCGCCCCGGAGGTCGGCCAGCGCGCGGCCGAGGACCACCGCGAGGAGATCGAAGAGGTCATCAAGGGCGCCGACATGGTGTTCGTGACCGCGGGCGAGGGCGGCGGCACCGGTACCGGCGGCGCCCCCGTGGTGGCGCAGATCGCGCGCAAGCTCGGCGCGCTGACCATCGGCGTGGTCACCCGCCCGTTCTCCTTCGAGGGCAAGCGCCGCGGCAAGCAGGCCGAGGACGGCATCCAGGCGCTGCGCAACGAGTGCGACACGCTGATCGTCATTCCCAACGACCGGCTGCTGCAGCTCGGCGACATCGGCGTCTCGCTGATGGACGCCTTCCGCTCGGCCGACGAGGTGCTGCTCTCCGGTGTGCAGGGCATCACCGACCTGATCACCACGCCCGGGCTGATCAACCTGGACTTCGCCGACGTCAAGAGCGTGATGTCGGGTGCGGGCAGCGCGCTGATGGGAATAGGGAGTGCGCGCGGTGAGGGAAGGGCGGTGCAGGCCGCCGAGAAGGCGATCAACTCACCGCTGCTGGAGGCCTCGATGGACGGGGCGCACGGCGCCCTGCTGTCCATCGCCGGTGGCTCCGACCTCGGCCTGTTCGAGATCAACGAGGCCGCCTCGCTGGTACAGGAGTCCGCGCACCCGGACGCCAACATCATCTTCGGCACGATCATCGACGACTCGCTCGGCGACGAGGTCAGGGTCACCGTGATCGCGGCCGGTTTCGACGCCGGCGCGCCGACGCACAAGAAGCTCGACCCGTCCGCGGTCGGTTCGCGCAGCTCCACCGTGTCCGCCGAAGCCGGCCAGCTCGGCGGCTCGGGCGGTTCCGGTGCGCTGCCGTCCGCGTCCTCGCAGCGGCCGGGCACGCCCGCGCCGGGCCAGCGCGCGCAGTCGCCGGTCGGCGGGGCCACCGGCGAGCGGATCACCGGCGGCGGTTTCGGCGGTGGCACCGGCTCGATCTCGGGCGGCCTGCCGCAGCCGGGCGGGAGCCGTCCCGGCTACCCGACGCCGCGCACCACCTCGCAGAGCACCCAGGGCAACCTGCCCCCGGGCCGCCCGGTGCCGGTCACCGACGACCCCAGCGACGACGAAGTGGACGTTCCGCCCTTCATGCGTCGCTAAGCTGCGTTGGTGCGTATTCGGAGGGTCGTCACGACCAGGGCGGGCGGTGTCTCACGGGCACCGTACGAAAGCTTCAACCTCGGTGATCACGTCGGCGACGACGAATCGGCGGTGGCGGCCAACCGCCGCCGCCTCGCCGGGGAACTCGGTTTGGCCGAGTCCGATCTGGCCTGGATGGAACAGGTGCACGGGCGCACGGCGACCGTGGTCGACCAGCCCGGCGGTCCGCCGGCCGAGGCCACCGACGCGCTGGTCACCGCGCGCCAGGGCGTGGCGCTGGTGGCGCTGGTCGCCGACTGCGTGCCGGTGCTGCTCGGCGACCCCGAGAACGGGGTGGTGGCCGCGGTGCACGCGGGCCGCGTCGGCGCCAGGGTGGGCGTGGTCCCGGCCGCGCTGGACGCGATGAAGTCGGCGGGCGCCGAACTCGACAAGGTCGAGGCGCTGCTCGGCCCGGCGATCTGCGGTGAGTGCTACGAGGTCCCCAAGGCGATGGCCGACGACGTCGAGGCGCACCTGCCCGGCAGCGCGTGCAAGAGCCGCAACGGCACCCCGGGGCTCGACCTGCGTGCCGGGCTGTGGCGCCAGCTCGCCGACGCCGGGATCGCCAAGATCGGTCTCGACCCGCGGTGCACCGCCGAGGACCGGACGTTGTTCAGCTTCCGCCGCGACGGCACCACCGGGAGGCTCGCCGCGATCACCTGGGTCGAGGCGGAATGAGCACCGACCGGCAGTCAGAGCTGGCCGAGTCGCTCGAGCTGGTCCGCGCGCAGATCCGCGACGCCTGCGCGGCCGCCGGGCGCCGCCCCGAAGAGGTGCGGCTACTCGCGGTGACCAAGACGTTCCCGGCGGTCGACGCCGCCCTGCTGACCGATCTCGGCATGACCGACCTCGCCGAGAACCGCGATCAGGAAGCGGGCGCGAAGGCCGCGGAAGTGGCGGCCATGCGCCCGGGTTCGCGCGTGCGCTGGCACATGGTCGGCAGGCTCCAGCGGAACAAGGCCCGATCGGTGGTCCGCTGGGCTGACGAGGTCCAGTCGGTGGATTCGATCCGGCTCGCCGACGCGCTGGCGAAGGCCGTCCGCACGGCGCGGGAGCGCGGCGAACGTGATCATCCTCTCGATGTGCTCGCCCAGGTCAGCCTGGACGACGAGGAGACGGCGCGCGCCCGCGGTGGTTGCCCGCTGCCGGAGTTGCCCGCACTGGCCGAGAACCTCACCCAGTCGGGTGATTTACGGCTCCGGGGGCTGATGGCCGTGGCTCCGCTGGGTACCGATCCCCGCGAGGCCTTCTCCCGGCTGGCGGCAGCCAGGGAAAAGTTCCTTGAAGACCACCCGTCGGCCATGGAACTCTCTGCGGGGATGAGTGGTGATCTTGAACAAGCCATCGCGTGCGGCTCGACCTGTGTGCGTGTCGGAACCGCGTTGCTCGGACGGCGAGGTTTAGCCTCACCGTAGTGAAATCGTCGAGCGGCGCCGCTTTCGGTGACGTAGCGTAACGGTGGGGCACTGGCGTGGCTTTCGGGCGTGAGTGGCCGTGAGGGTCGAAGAGGGCAGGGAGGCACACCGCATGAGCGCGCTGCAGAAGCTGAAGGCGTACTTCGGCATGGTGCCGGCCGACAGCGACGGCTACGACGGATACGACAGCTACGACGGCGACTACCGGCGTGACTCCCGTGACCGCGAATACGACTACGCCGACGATGCGGACGAGTACGAAGCCTACGAGGAGCCTGCCGCACCGCCCGTGCGCACCCGCTCCCGGGGCCGCTACCGGGCGATGGACGAGTTCGACGACGAGGAGCCGCGCTCGCGTGGCCGCGTGCCCGCCGCCACGCCGGCGGTGCAGGGCGCGCTCGCGGTCGACCGGCCGGATCCGGTGGCCAGGCTGCGCCCGGTGCCGGAGCAGTCCAGGGTGCCCAGCCGTGACCCGCTCAGCCGGATCACCACCCTGCACCCGACCAGCTACGCCGAGGCCAGGGCGATCGGCGAGCACTACCGCGACGGCATCCCGGTGATCATCAACCTGACCGAGATGGACAACGCCGACGCCAAGCGGCTGGTGGACTTCTCCGCCGGGCTGGCGTTCGCGCTGCGCGGCTCGATGGACAAGGTCACCAACAAGGTGTTCTTGCTCTCACCGCCGGACGTGGACGTGACCGCCGAGGACCGTCGTCGCATCGCCGAAGGCGGGCTCTTCCTCCGCAACTGACACCTGCCGCGGACCAGGGGCATCGGCCGATGGGCCGGTGCCCCTGAACGGCGTTCCCCGGTGTTGTACGGTGTTGTCCGCCACGCCGGTTCGCCCCTGGTCAGCCCACTGCCCGCACGCCGGGGCACGGGTGTGGCAGAGTGGAGACGTGCAAGCGGTCTGGATCGTCCTCTACTACGTGCTGTTCGCGTTTTGGCTCCTGCTCACAGCACGGGTCGTGGTCGAGCTCGTGCGCGCCTTCGCGCGCGAGTGGCGCCCCGCCGGAGGGGTTGCGGTGACGCTGGAGACCATCTACACAGTTACGGACCCGCCGGTCCGATTGGTCCGGCGGATCATCCCGATGGTGCGGATTGGCGGCGTCGGACTGGACTTATCGATTATGGTGCTGCTGTTGGTTGTGTTCATACTGATGCAACTGGCGTATCCAGGGTGATCGGGGACCCTGGTGACCTGCAGGCCATGGAGTGCGTGAGGTGATCTGATGTCGTTGACCCCCGCTGACGTGCACAACGTCGCGTTCAGCAAGCCGCCCATAGGCAAACGGGGCTACAACGAGGACGAGGTGGACGCGTTCCTCGACCTGGTGGAGACCGAACTCGCCCGGCTCATCGAGGACAATAACGAGCTCCGCCAGCAGGTTGAGCAGCTCGATGCAGAGCTGGAATCGACCCGTGGCGAGCTGGAGACCGCGCGGTCCGCCGGTCCGGTGGGCAACGTGCCCCCGCCCGCGCCGGTGCGCGAGGAACCCCGGCGGCTGGCCCCCGTTCCGCCGCCCAGTGCGATGGAGCAGACCCAGGCCCACGGCATGGGGCCGGACAACGGCGAGCCCAATGTGCAGGCGGCGAAGGTCCTGGGCCTGGCCCAGGAGATGGCTGACCGGCTGACCGCCGAGGCGAAGACCGAGTCGGACGGCATGCTGGCCGAGGCCAGGACCAAGTCGGAGCAGTTGCTCTCCGACGCTCGGGCCAAGTCGGACTCGATGGTCAACGAGGCGCGCACGCGTGCCGAGACCATGCTGAACGACGCTCGCACCAGGGCGGAAACCCTGGAGCGGCAGGCGCGCGACAAGGCGACCACGATGGAACGCGAGTCGCAGCGCAAGTACACCGAGACGATGAACAGCCTGAACTCCGAGAAGAACACGCTGAACAAGCGGATCGAAGAGCTGCGGACCATCGAGCGGGAGTACCGCACGAGGCTGCGTGGTTTCCTCGAGTCGCAGCTGCGTGAGCTGGACGACCGCGGCTCGGCCGCGCCCGCCTCGCCGGGTGCGAACCAGTCCGCGAGCGGTTCCAGCAGCGGACAGGGCTACTCGTTCGGCCCGCGCGCCGAAGCCGGCTGAAGCCACTCGATCGAGTGAACCGACGGCTCCGACCCTCCCGCCGGGAGGGTCGGAGCCGTTTCGGCATGTCGTCCGTGTTGTAATTCACCGTGCTCTACGTCGTGCTGGTGCTGGTGCTGGTTGCTGCGGGTCTGGTTGTCGCGGGTCTGATCACCGCGAACACGTTGTGGGCCTGGGTCTCGGTGGGCGTTTCGGTGGTGGCCGGGATCGTGATGCTGGCCGAGTGGCTGCGCCGCCGGAAACGGGCGGCGGCTGCCGCGGCCGAGCCCGCCCCGGCTTCGGCCGAGGAAAAGGCCAAGCCGGACGCTGACTCCGACTCCGACGCTGATGCCGTCGAGGGCGAGGTCGCCGGAGAACTTCCGCTCGACGAGGAGCCGGCGGAGAAGGAGCCCGCCGCGGCTACCGCCGTCCTCCCCGCCGCGGGTGATTCGGAGAAATCCGCCGAGCCCGAGCCCGAAGCTGTGGCCGAGGCTGGGGAGTCCGCCGCAGCCACCGGCGACCCGGGCGAGGAAGACACCGATGCCGCCGATCTGCTGGTGGTCTCGAGCCTGGACGTCGAGGTACTGGTGGTCGATGAGTACCCGCGCTACCACCTCGCCGACTGCACCTGGCTGATCGAGCGGGACACCATCCCGATCGCCGTCTCCGAAGCTCGCGACCTGGGCTTCACCCCCTGCGACCGCTGCGGCCCGGACGCCACCCTGGCCGCCGCCCACCGGGACAGCCACAAAGCCAGCAAGTAACCCCGCGGCGGTTCTCTCCCGCCTCGATGCCCGCAGCTTCCCCGGCGCAGCCCGCTGGTGATGCCTGTTCGCTTCACCGCTCCGGGCTGCGACTGTTTCGCTCGCGCCGCCGGCCCACGGCCGACCCTTGACGGCTGCGCTGCTTAATTTGCGAGTTCACCGTCCCGGAGTGGGGAGGGCGGCCAGGTTGGTGCTCAGGGAAGTCAGGAGCAGACGCTGCTCATCGTCCTTTGGGGTGTGATGGGTGGGCTGACCGGCCAGGAGGGTGGTGATGGGGTCGGCGAGGGAGGCGTGTCGTCGGCCGGGGAGGGCGAGGGCGACGGCGGTGGTGTGCAGGGCGCGCAGGGCATCGGCGGTGTCTTCCAGCGAATCCTGTTGCGGGGCGGTGGGTTCCGCGCTGCCGGGCTCGGTGGCGAGCAGGTCCTGTTGGGAGCGCGCCGACTGGCGGAAGAGGCGTGCCAGGGCTCGAGGGTCGGCGTCGCCTCGTAGGGTGGCGGCTAGGTGTGCCAGCAAATCCCGCGTGTCCGCGACGGCGGTGTCCAGTCGTTCCTCCGGGCTCGGCTTGCGAACGCCTGGCACGGCGGCAAAACCGAACAGCAGGCCGATCATCGCCGACAGCAGGATCAGCAGCAGGTACTCCACCAGCACCGGCGCCGGGTCCAGGTGGCGGTTCGCCGCGTTCACGCCGACGCTCATCAGTACCACACAACCGTTGAACAGCAACGGTTTGCTGGTCATGAACGGAAAACCGGCGAGCATCGCGACCAAGCCGACCGGCAGCAACGCCGACGGCGGCAACAGCCAGATCACCAGCGCCAGCACCACCGCGCCACCCGCCGAACCGGCGATCCGCTGCCACGCCTTGCTCAGGCTGTCCCGCCATTCCGGCTGCATGATCGCGAAAGTCGCCATCAGAAACGACAGGGTCAGCGGGTCACCCGGCCGCAACCTGGCCACCGCCAGCGCGACGAACATGCCCAGCGCCACCCGCACGGCGTGCCGCGTCTGCGCCGATTTCCACGACAGGGCACCACGAAGCTCGGCGTCGAGCACGCGCCGGTGCAATCCGCGCGGCAGCTCCACAGTGGACTCATCGCGCGTCGTCGCGGCTTTGTGCACCGCGCCGAGGGCGTCCCACATCGAGGTGAACCATTCGCGGGTCGCGCCGGGCAGGTCGTCCGGGGGTGCCGGAGCGGAGAACAGACTGTCCGAAGTGGAGCGAGTGCGGACCAGGGAAGCGACCCGATCCGCTTCGACGGAGTCCACGGCCACGCCGCGTTCTTCGAGCACGCCCCGTGCCGCGCGGTAGCGCAGGGTGTGGGCGAGCACCTGGGCCGTCCACCGCCGCGGCCGGTCGCCGAACCACTGCCGGGCGGCCTGCTCCACCGAGCCGTTACCCGCCAGCAACTCGGCGAGCGCCTCGCGGACCGGCTTGCCCGGGTCGCGAAGGCCGGCCAACACGCGCAACACGATGGCCACGCCGACGGCCAGCGCGGGCGCGCCGAGCACCTGGGCGACGCTCGCCGAACCGGTCAGCTGGAACCCGTAACCGAACACCGAGGACATGCCGAGTCCGAGCCCGACCGTCACGTACCGGCGTCCCAGCACGGGCAGCAGCCCGGCCGCGAACACCACCACCGTGAGCAGCCCGATCGCCGCCCACTCCGACACCTCGCCGAGCAGCCGCGGCACCCCCGCGCCGAACACCAGCGCGGGCGCGAAACCGGCGAGCAGGCGCAGGTCCGCCCGCAGCGGCCCGCCGAACGCGGCCAGCAGGCAGAACAACGCGGTCAGCGCGGCGAGCACGGTCGCGCCGCCGAGGCCGATGAGCGCGCCAAGCCCGGCCACGCCGCCCGCGACCACCACGATGATCACGGGCAGTGCCAGCCCTTTCACCGATCCTCCATGATCACCGACGATAAACGCGGTCCGCCGAACCGGCCCATCGACCGGACCCGCGCGCCAAAGCCGACCTCCCCGGAATCCACTTGCACCGGCGCGTTAACCTGGTAGAACACAGGCGCTGATCCGGCCATCACCGGGGAGCCTCCGGAAGAACAGGCGCGAGCCCCAGTAGAACCGGACGGGTACGGCCCGTGACAGCCGTCGAACGAGCGGCCCGTGCTTCGCGCGCGGGCAAGCGGGGTGGTACCGCGGAACGCGGCCGGGACCGGCCGGGCTTCGTCCCCGTATCCCGGGACCACTGGACACCGCGAGGAGCGCTCGATGTACCCCAAGGCCGAGGCTGGTGAACCGACCGGTCAGGTGCCGTCCCAGCCGTCGTTCCCGGCGCTGGAGAAGGACGTGCTGGCCTACTGGGAGGCCGACCGGACCTTCCAGGCCACCGTGGAAGCCCGCGACCCCGGCGTGAACGGTGCCAACGAGTACGTGTTCTACGACGGCCCGCCGTTCGCCAACGGCCTGCCGCACTACGGGCACCTGCTCACCGGGTACGTCAAGGACATCGTGCCGCGCTTCCAGACCATGCGCGGCAAGCGCGTGGAGCGCCGCTTCGGCTGGGACACCCACGGCCTGCCCGCCGAGCTGGAGGCCGAGCGGCAGCTGGGCATCACCGACAAGTCGCAGATCGACGACATGGGCATCGCCGCGTTCAACGAGGCGTGCCGCGAGTCGGTGCTGCGCTACACGAACGAGTGGCGCGAGTACGTCACCCGCCAGGCGCGCTGGGTCGACTTCGACCACGACTACAAAACGCTCGACGTCACCTACATGGAGTCGGTGATCTGGGCGTTCAAGCAGCTGTGGGACAAGGGCCTGGTCTACGAGGGCTACCGCGTGCTGCCGTACTGCTGGCGCGACGAGACCCCGCTGTCCAACCACGAGCTTCGGATGGACGACGACGTCTACGCCAGCCGCCAGGACCCCGCGGTCACCGTCGGGTTCCGGCTCGACGGCAACGGCAACGACCTCGACGGCGCGCACCTGCTGATCTGGACCACCACGCCGTGGACGCTGCCATCGAACCTTGCCACCGCGGTGCACCCCGAGGTCACCTACGTGCACGTCGCGTCCGGCGACCAGCGCTTCGTGCTGGCCGAGGCGCGCGTCGCCGCCTACGCCAAGGAACTCGGCGAGGAGCCCGAGGTGCTCGCGCGGTACACCGGCGCCGAGCTGCTCGGCACCCGCTACGTGCCGCCGTTCCCGTACTTCCTCGGCCAGGAGAACGCGCACCGCGTGCTGTCCGCGGACTACGTGACCACCGAGGACGGCACCGGCGTGGTGCACATCGCGCCCGCCTACGGTGAAGAGGACAAGGTGGTCACCGACGCGGCCGGGATCACCCCGGTCACCCCGGTGGATTCGAAGGGCCGGTTCACCGACGAGGTGCCCGACTACGCGGGCCAGCTGGTGTTCGACGCCAATCCGAACATCATCAAGGACCTGAAGAACGGCACCGGTTCGGCCGGGCGCCAGGGCGCGGTGCTGCTGCGCCACGAGACCTACGAGCACCCGTACCCGCACTGCTGGCGCTGCCGGAACCCGCTGATCTACCGCGCGGTTTCGTCGTGGTTCGTCGCGGTGACCGAGTTCAAGGACCGGATGGTCGAGCTGAACCAGCAGATCACCTGGTACCCGGAGCACGTCAAGGACGGGCAGTTCGGCAAGTGGCTGGAGAACGCCCGCGACTGGTCGATCTCGCGCAACCGGTACTGGGGCACGCCGATCCCGGTGTGGACGTCGGACGACCCGAACTACCCGCGCACCGACGTCTACGGCTCGCTCGACGAGCTGGAGCGCGACTTCGGCGTGCGCCCGGCGGACCTGCACCGGCCGCACATCGACGAGCTGACCCGGCCCAACCCGGACGACCCGACCGGGAAGTCCACCATGCGCCGGGTGCCCGAGGTGCTCGACGTGTGGTTCGACTCCGGCTCGATGCCCTACGCCCAGGTGCACTACCCGTTCGAGAACGCCGAGTGGTTCGAGCACCACTACCCGGGTGACTTCATCGTGGAGTACATCGGGCAGACCCGCGGCTGGTTCTACACGCTGCACGTGCTGGCCACCGCGTTGTTCGACCGGCCGTCCTTCCGCACCTGCGTCTCGCACGGCATCGTGCTGGGCTCGGACGGGCAGAAGATGTCGAAGTCGCTGCGGAACTACCCGGACGTCAACGAGGTGTTCGACCGGGACGGCTCCGACGCGATGCGCTGGTACCTGATGGCCAGCCCGATCCTGCGCGGCGGCAATCTCGTGGTGACCGACCGGGGCATCCGCGACGCGGTGCGCCAGGCGGTGCTCCCGCTGTGGAACTCGTACTACTTCCTGGCCCTCTACGCCAACGCCGAGGGCACCGAGGGCAAGTGGCGCACCGACTCGAAGCACGTGCTGGACCGGTATGCGCTGGCCAAGACGCACGAGCTGGTGACCGACGTCGAGGCAGCGCTGGAGGTCAGCGACGTGGCCGGCGCCTGCGCCACCGCCCGCGAGTTCCTCGAGGTGCTGACGAACTGGTACGTGCGCCGTTCGCGCGACCGGTTCTGGGCCGGTGAGCAGGACGCGGTGGACACCCTGCACACCGTGCTGGAGGTGACCTGCCGGGTGCTGGCGCCGCTGCTGCCGCTGACCACCGAGTCGGTGTGGCGCGGGCTGACCGGGGAGCGCTCGGTGCACCTGGCCGACTGGCCGGGCACCACCGAGCTGCCATCGGACGCGGCGCTGGTCACCGCGATGGACCGGGTGCGCCAGGTGTGCTCGTCGGCGCTGTCGCTGCGCAAGGCGAACAAGCTGCGCGTGCGGTTGCCGCTGGCGAAGCTGCTGGTGGCCGCCGAGGACGTGGACGCGCTGCGCCCGTTCACCGACATCATCCGCGACGAGGTGAACGTCAAGTCGGTCGAGCTGACCGACGACGTGGCCGCGCACGGCGGGGTCGAGGTGGCGGTGAACGCGCGGGCCGCGGGACCGCGGCTGGGCAAGGACGTGCAGCGGGTGATCAAGGCGGTCAAGGCGGGCGAGTGGTCCACTTCGGACAGTGGCGCGCTGGTGGCGGCCGGGATCGAGCTGCTGGAGACCGAGTACGACCGCAAGCTGGTGGCCAAGGACGAGGGCGCGGCGGTCGAGCTGCCGGGCGGGTCCGGGCTGGTGCTGCTGGAGACCGAGGTGACCCCGGAGCTGGCCGCCGAGGGCGTGGCGCGTGACCTGGTGCGCGTGGTGCAGCAGGCGCGGCGTGACGCCGGACTCGAGGTGGCCGACCGGATCGCGCTGGTGGTGGACGCGCCGGCCGAGGTGGTCGAGGCGGCGAAGGCGCACGAGGAGTTCATCGCCGGCGAGACGCTGGCGACCTCGGTGGCCTACGACGTGTTGGGCGCCGGGGCCGACGGGTCCGCGGGCACGGTCGGCGAGGGTGTCAAGGTCGCCGTGGAGGTGCGCAAGAACTGAGCGGAGGGGGCCCGTGAGTGGCGGCGGGGGATTGGCGGGGACCGGGGACCACCGCCACTCACGGGCCGAGCGTGACAGCTCGTATGTTGTTGATCACAACAAATCGTGCTGGAACCATGACACCTCTTTCCCAGTGGTCTGGACAAGCGGCCATTCGGGCTAACGAGCCGAGCGGTCGTGCCCGCTGCTTATGCTTGCCGGGGACAACTGGGGGTTGAGCCATGACGGCGGTCGCGAAGCGCTGGGTACTGGGGGTCGCGGCGGTGGCCGTGGTCGGCATCGTCGCGGCGGCGGTGGTCTTCCTGTCCCGTGACGACGAACCCGCCTCGGTCACCGCCGAACCACCGCCCGGACCTCGGGAAACAGTCACCCGGTACCTCACCGCGCTCAGCAGCGGGGACCACCGCGCCGCCGCCGGGCTGACCGACGATCCGGCCGCCGCGATCGCGGTGCTCGACGCCGTGCGCACCGGGCTCAACGCCGAAAAGCTCACCGCGAAGCTCGTCGAGCTGGCCGAAACCACGGCGGAGATCAGCTTCGACTGGAAGCTCGGCGTCGGCGACTGGCGCTACGACAGCACGATCGAATTCGCGCAACGCGACGGCACCTGGCTCGTCCACTGGACGCCTGCGCAAATCCATCCCAAGCTCACCGCGGACAAGCGGCTGGCCGTCAAGAGCGCCGAGGGCGCCCCGGTGCTCCTGGACCGCGACGGCAAGGCGATGTTCGTCCGCGAGGGCGGCGGCACCAAACCGGTGGCGGGCCTGCGGGTGGACGCGCTCATCGCGCGCATCGCCGGATACGCCGCCGAGCACGCCCCGGTCGCCTGGTCCGTCGAACTGCGCGACGCGGCGGGCACCACGCTGGAGGATCTCGGCGGCGCGGCGGGCCTGGTCGCCGAGCCGCTGGTGTCCACCCTCTCCAGCGAAGCGCAGGAGGCGGCGCAGAAGGCGGTGGACTCGGCCGGTGGCGCCGCGATGCTGGTGGCGATCAATTCGGCGACCGGCCGGATCCTGGCGATGGCGCAGAACGCCGCCGCCGGTGACCAGCCGAAGGCGGTGTCCGGGCTGTACCCGCCGGGGTCCACGTTCAAGATCGCGACCGCCGCGGCGGCCATGCGGGCGGGCACCGGGCCGGACACCGTGCTCGACTGCCCCGGCGAGGCGCGGATCGGCACGCGCACCATCCCGAACGACGACCGGTTCACCATTCCGCCGTCGCCGCTGCACACCACCTTCGCGCGGTCGTGCAACACCACGTTCGCGCGGCTCGCCGGGGACCTGCCCGCCGATGCGCTCGCCGGCGCGGCAACCGGGTTCGGGTTGAACGCGGACTTCGACATCCCCGGTCTCGCCACCGAGACGGGAAAGGTGGAGGCGTACGCGGACGAGGCGAAGCGCGTCGAGGCGGGGATCGGCCAGGGCGACGTGGTGGCCAGCCCGTTCGGCGTGGCGCTGATGACGGCGACGGTCGCGAGCGGGCAGCCGATCACGCCGTCGCTCTGGCGCGACGATGCCTCCGTGGTGACCACCGGGTACGAGGCGCCGGAGGCCGAGGTGCTTGGCCCGTTGCGCGACATGATGCGGGAGGTCGTCACCGGCGGCACCGCGCGCGAACTTGCCCGGTACGGCGACGTGCGCGGCAAGACCGGCACGGCGCAGTTCGGCGACGGGCGTGGCGCGCACGGCTGGTTCACCGGCTACCGCGGCGAGGTGGCGTTCGCGGTGCTGGTGGAGAACGCGGGCTCGTCCGGGCCCGCGCTGGCGGTGAGCGGCCGGTTCCTCAGCGCGGTCTGAAGAACTCGCGGAACTCGTCGACGATGGTGGGTCCACCGTCCGGCTGCGCGACGATCCGCACGGGGTCACCGGCTCGGACCGGGCCCGGCGTGATCACCCGCAGGTAGGCGCCGGGGCGGGCGTGCTCGACGAAACGCTTGATCCACCGCGCCTCGGCGATTTTCCCGGCGAAGGTCGCGCACGGCACGCGCGGGCTGCTGACCTCCAGCACCAGCTCGTCGCCGACGAGCCAGCGCTGCCCGATCGGGGCCTCGGTGAGATCCAGCCCGACGGTGGTCAGATTCTCGCCGAACGCGCCCGGCGGGAGGTCGCGGCCGAGCAACCGTGACCAGCGCGCCAGGTCCTCGGCGGCGTGGGCGAGCACGGCCTGCTCCTCGCCGCCGTGGTTGCGGTGGTCACCCACGTGATCACCGTCGAGCCCGCTGCCCGCCGGTCCAGGCACCCGGACGTGCACCGGACCCGGTACCGGTCGCTTGTGGAATCCCGTGGTGGGCACGGATTTCCACGGATTCGGTTGCGCGGAGCCGATATTCACCGATTGCACCATGGGCATGTCGGAAGTCAACCATTCGGCCGAATCGGGGCCCAGCCATTTTCCGTTGCGCCGCACCGACGACACCGCGCGAACGCACGTTCACTATTCTGAGTACGCGATCAGGTGACGAGGGGAGGCGGCGGATGGACCAGCTCCCGGTGATTCTCGGGGCCGGCGCGGTCGTACTGCTCGTTTCCGTGCTCGCGGTGCGGATTTCGATCCGGCTCGGCCTGCCCTCACTGCTGCTCTACCTCGGGATCGGCGTCCTGATCGGCGAAGCCGGGCTGGGCCTGGAGTTCGAGAACGCCACGCTCACCCAGTCGCTCGGCTTGGCCGCGCTGGTGATGATCCTCACCGAAGGCGGCCTGACCACTCGTTGGCAGACCGTCAAACCGGCGCTGTGGCCGGGAATCGCACTGTCCACTGTGGGCGTTGGGGTGAGCATCGCGATCACCGGCACGGCGCTGCACCTGCTGCTCGGCCTGGACTGGCGGATGGCGCTGCTGTGGGGCGCGGTGCTCGCCTCCACCGACGCCGCCGCGGTGTTCTCCGTGCTCCGTTCGGCGGGCATCGGCAAGCGGCTGGTCGGCACGCTGGAGATCGAGTCCGGCATCAACGACGCGCCCGCCTACATCGCCGTCGTCGTGCTGGCCAGCGGGACCACAGTGGACTGGACGCTGCCGTTGCTGGTGGTCTACGAGCTGGGCGCGGGCCTGGTGATCGGGCTGGCGCTCGGTTGGGCAGGCGCACTGGCGCTGCGCAAGGCGGCGCTGCCCGCCACCGGCCTGTACCCGGTGGCCACCGTCGCGGTCTGCGTGGTCGCCTACTCCGGCGGTCAGCTCGCGCACGCGTCCGGGCTGCTGGCCACCTACGTCGCCGGGGTGGTGCTCGGGAACTCCCGGCTGCCGCACCGGTCCGACACGCTGTCCTTCGCCGAAGGGCTCGGCTGGCTGGCGCAGATCGGGTTGTTCGTGCTGCTCGGCCTGTTCGCCTCGCCGGGCAGGCTGCTGGAGAGCCTGGTCCAGGGCCTGGTGGCCGGGGCGGTGGTGCTGCTGCTGGCACGGCCTGCCTCGGTGGTGCTCTCCGCGCTGCCGTTCAAGCTGCCGTGGCGCGAGCAGGTGTTCCTGTCGTGGGCGGGGCTGCGCGGGGCGGTGCCGATCGTGCTGGCGATGATCCCGCTCGCCGAGGGCGTGCCGGGAGCGCAGGAACTGGTCGACGCGGTGTTTGTGCTGGTCATCGTGCTGACCCTGTTGCAGGGCGCGACACTGACCCCGCTCGGCCGGTGGCTCGGATTGTCCGACTCGACCGAGGCCAAGGAGATCCAGGTCGACGCCGCGCCGCTGGACGAGCTGGGCGCCGAACTGCTCCAGGTGCGCATCCAGCGCGGCTCGCGGATGCACGGCGTGTATCTGTCGGAGCTGCGGTTGCCCGCTGGCGCGTCGGTGAGCCTGGTGGTCCGCGACGGCAAGTCGTTCACCCCGCAGGGCACCAGTCGCCTCCAGGAGCTGGACCAGCTGCTCGTGGTCACGACCGAGCAGGCGCGGACGGCGACCGAGCGGCGGCTGCGCGCCATCGACCGGGCGGGCAGGCTGGCCCGCTGGCGTGGCGAGTCCGGTAGCTAGTTCGATACTTAGCTCAGTGTGACCTGGGTCACTGAACACGGATTTGTCTCACCTCGTGTATTCCTAACTGCCGCCGAATGGCTTACGTTTCGCTCGCATTGACTAACCCGAATGGTGGATAGTGAGCGTAGGGAGCGCGGAGCGTGGCTGACTCGTCGAGCCTTCGTGGACTGGTCGCGACCGCCGTGCTGGCCGGTGGCCTCCTGCTGGCACCTTCGGCGTCGGCGGCTGAAGCGTTCCCTGTGTTCACCCTTCCGTTCGAGACCGGGCAGCAGGTCAGCTCGGCCGGTATCCACTCGGACAACGGCAACAGCGGGGTGAAGAACGCGCTCGACCTGAGCCCGCGCGACGGCCTGGTGCGCGCGCCACTGGCCGGCACGGTCCGGTTGCAGCACTGCGACGGTGGCGACTGGGTGACCATCGATCACGCGGGTGGCTGGCGCACCGGTTACTACCACCTGGAGCGGATCGCGGTCGCCGACGGGCAGGCCGTCGAACCGGGCGCGCTGCTCGGCGAAACCGGCAACGCGCTGCCGTGCGGCGGCAGCAGTTCCGGTGCCCACGTGCATTTCACTCTGTGGACACTGCCGGACGGGAACGCGCGTGCGGCGGACGCGCTCGACGCGGGGAACTGGGACGGGCTCAGCTACCGGCAGGTCCACTCCCGCATTGCCGAAGTGCACGGGGAACCGGTTGATGGCAAGGAATTCGGCGGCTGGCGGTTCACCGAGGGCGCCGAGCAGTACAGCGGCGTCGCGACGCACGTCGCCGATGGCGAGGCGGTCCAGCTCCCCGGCCGGTTCCGGTACGAAGCGGAGTGATCGCCGTCTCACCCACTGGGCGGCCCTGGCGCGGGCGCCGTCCAGTGGGTTACCTTTTCCGCTAGGTCATGAGTGCCAGCGTCAAGCCCCGGCTAGCTGGCCGGCAACCCTCCAACCGCGGTGGGGTGCCCCGGGTGAGGACCTGGCTCGTCACGAGGTGTGGCGGGCAAGCGCGGATCCTCGAGGCGGGGGTCCCGACCTCGAGGAGGCCCCCATGACGCTCGCACTCGAACCCACCTGCGCTGCCCAGGAAGTTGTTGTCCCGGAAGTCGCCGGTGCCGGGCTGTCCGTGCCGCTGGTCAGTGGTGGCCAGATCGGTTACGCGAACCTCGACCACGCCGCGAGCGCGCCGTGCCTGCAGCGGGTCCGCACCGCCGTCGACGAGTTCCTGCCCTGGTACGCCAGCGTGCACCGCGGTGCCGGGTTCGCCTCCCAGGTGTCCACAAAGGTCTACGAGCGCACCCGGGAAGTGTTGCGGCGCTTCACCGGAGCCCGATCCTCGGACGCGGTGATCTTCACCCGCAACACCACCGACTCGTTCAACCTGCTGGCCAGGTGCCTGCCGCGCGAGACCTCGGTGGTGGTGTTCGACACCGAGCACCACGCGGCGCTGCTGCCGTGGCGCGGCCCGCGCGTGCACCGGGTGGAACCGCCGCGCACCAGGCTCGCCGCGGTGTCCGCTGTGGACAGTGCGCTGGCGGCGTGTGCGGCCGGACCGCGACTGGTGGTGCTCACCGGCGCGTCCAACGTGACCGGTGAACTGCTGCCGGTGGCCGAAATCGCCGCGGTGGCGCGGAAGCACGGTGCGCGGATCGCGCTGGACGCGGCCCAGCTGGCGCCGCATCGGCCGTTCTCCCTGCGGGAGCTGGACGTGGACTACGTGGCGCTGTCGGGGCACAAGCTCTACGCGCCGTTCGGCGCCGGCGCGCTGGTCGGCCGGGCCGACTGGCTGCGTGCCGGGCAGCCGTACCTCGCCGGTGGCGGGGCGACAAAAGCGGTGCAGCGCAACGGAAGCGCCGAGATCGGCGTGGTGTGGAACTCCGGTCCGGAGCGTCACGAAGCCGGTTCGCCCAACACGGTCGGGGTCTACGCGCTCGGCGTGGCGTGCGAAACGCTTTCGGCGAACTGGGACGCCATCCGCGAGCACGAGGAAGCATTGCTGCGGCGATTGCACCGCGGGCTCTCGTCCGTTCCCGGCTTCGCGGAACTGCGCCTGTTCGACGCCGACGTCGACCGCGTCGGCACGCTCAGCTTTGTCATCGACGGCTTCGAACCGGGTTGGCTGGCCGCGGTGCTTTCGGCCGAGTACGGGATCGGCGTGCGGGACGGCGCGTTCTGCGCGCACATCGCGACGCGGCGCCTGATCCGGCACGCGGGCGGCGAAGGACAGCAGGCGGTTCGTGTCAGCCTCGGCCTCGGCAGCACCGAGGAGCACGTCGACCGGCTGCTGCTCGCCTTGCGCCAGATCGTCGCCAGGGGAGCGCGATGGGAGTACGGCAAGGTCGACGGCCGCTGGGCACCCACCCCGGACCCGCGTCCCCTGCCGGACTTCTTGGTCTAGACGCGCGCCCATACCCGTGATCTTCTGCGGGTATGGGTGATCCGCTGGAGGAACGTGATTCGACAGCCGGTGCGCTTCGGCTGGTGGCCGACGCCGCCGGGCCGTATCTGGCTTCGCTGGGGGACCGGCTGGTCCACGACCCGGCCACCGCGCCGCTGCTGGACGAACTCGACGGGCCGCTGCCGGAACTCGGTGACGGCACCCTGCCGAGCGTTCGCGAGTTGCTGCGGATCGGCACCGAGGCGGCGACGCATTCGTCCGGTCCGCGGTTCTTCCACTACGTCGTCGGCGGTTCGACCCCGGCGGCGCAGGCCGCGGACTGGGTGACGTCGCTGCTCGACCAGGTCGCCGGGCTCTGGCCGACCTCGCCGTTCGCGGCGCGGGTGGAAACCGTCGTACTGGGCTGGTTGAAGGACCTGTTCGGCCTGCCCGCGTCCTACGGCGGTGTGCTCACCCCGAGCGCGACACTGGCGAACCTGACCGGGCTCGCCGCGGCCCGGCACTGGTGGGCCGAGCAGCACGGCGTGGACGTCAGCGCCGACGGGCTGCTGGGACTGCCGCGCCTGCCGGTGCTCTCCAGCGGTTACGTGCATCCCAGCAGCCGCAAGGCGTTGCAGATCCTCGGCTGCGGCCGCGACACCGTGCGCGTGTTCGCCCGCGACGACGCCGGCCGGGTGGACCTGGCCGCGATGGAGGCCGACCTCGCCGCGACCGGTGGCCCGGCGGTGATCATCGCGAACGCCGGTGAGGTCAACGCGGGCGACTTCGATCCCGTCGCCGAACTGGCGGACCTGGCCGAGAAGTACGGCGCGTGGCTGCACGTCGACGGCGCGTTCGGCCTCTTCGCCGCGGTCTCACCGAAGACGGCGCATCTCGTGCGGGGTGTCGAGCGCGCCGATTCCGTCGCCGCCGACGGGCACAAGTGGCTCAACGTGCCGTACGAGAGCGGGTTCGCCTTCCTGCGCGAGCCCCGGCGCATGGCGCAGTCGTTCGCCATGCCCGACGCGGCGTACCTGCCGGTCGGTGACGAGGCCAGGATCAACTACAACTCGCTCGGCCCGGAATCCTCCCGCCGCGCCCGATCACTGCCGATCTGGGCGACGCTGCGCGCTTACGGCCGCGACGGTCACCGCGCCATGATCGAGCGCCACCACGAACTCGCCCAGTTGCTCGGCAGGCTGGTCGACGAGGCGCCCGACCTGGAACCGCTCGCGCCACCCGGGCTGAACGTGGTGTGTTTCCGGTACCACCACGAGGGATTCGGCGACGACCGGCTGGACGAGCTGAACCGGCGGCTGGGGGTCGAACTGCTCGAAGACGGCCGGGTCTACGCTGGCACGACCGTGTACCGGGGACGGGTCGCGCTGCGACCGGCGATCGTCAACTGGCGTACCGGTGAGGCGGACATCGCACTGCTCGTCTCGGTGGTGCGGGAGATCGGGGCCCGGCTGGCCAGGGAGTAGGGACTTGCGCGAACCGATTTCGGCGAACCGGCGGGACTACTGGGTCCCGCTGCTGCTCACGGCGGTGGCCCTGCTGGCCGCGGTGGTGTTCGTGCCGAGAGAGGACTTCGGCTGGTTCGCCTACGCCCCGCAGGGCGGGAACGTGGCGATCGCGCAGTTGTACGCCTACTCCGCGGCGGACGGTGTGGTCGCGTTGCAGAGCCCGCAGCCGTTTTCGGCGTTCGGCCGGTGGCCGGTCGCCGCGCTCGGGGTCTTCGCGCTGACCGTGGCCTGGTACGTCTACCGCGTGAAGCCGCGACCCTCGCCGTGGCGGGTCGCGCTGCTGGTGGCCGGGGGTGCCGCCGCGATTCTGGTGCTGTCGGCCTTCGGCGGGGCGAGCTGGAACTCGATCGACGAGTCCGGCTTCCTCTCCACCTTCGTGCTGCCGCTGGGCGGGCTCGGCCTCTGCGGCCTGGCCTGGGCGTACTTCGGCACCGGCCGCGGCCGGAAGGCGGCCGGCCGGACCGGCGGCGTGCTGGTCGGGCTGGTGGCGAGCATGCTGCTGGCGATGGCCCTGCCGGACCTGGGCGACCTGCTCGTCTACGTGGTCGGCGCGCTCGTGCTCGCCTGGCTGGAGCGCAGCCTGCTGCTCGTGGTGGTCGCCCTGCTGCTGGTGGTGGGCTCGCTGGAGATGATCCCCGCGCCGCCGGGCCTGGTGCCGGGGCTGGTGCTGGTCGCCGGGGCGATCGCCGCGCTGGTCACGCGCCGTGGACAATGGCGTGGTGAGCGACCAGCCGATACCGCCTGAAGCCGAGCCGAGCGAGGGCGGCGCCGTACCCGACGCGCCCGAGACGCCGCAACCGAAGCGGCGGGTGGCGCTGCTCGCGGTGATCGCGGTGCTGGTGCTCGCCGTCGACCAGGTGACCAAGGCGATCGCGGTGGCCGAACTGGAGTTCGCCGAGCCGGTGCGCATCCTCGGCGGGGCTGTCTACCTTCAGCTGATCCGCAACTCCGGGGCCGCCTTCGGCATGGCCGCCGGAATGACCTGGGTGCTGGCGCTGATCGCCTGCGCGGTGGTGATCGCGCTGATCTGGTTCGCCAAGCGGCTGCGCTCGCCCGGCTGGGCGGTCGGCCTCGGGCTGATCCTGGCCGGTGCGCTGGGCAACCTGACCGACCGGTTCTTCCGCGCGCCCGGTGTGCTCCAGGGCCACGTGGTCGACTTCGTCTCGGTGTTCGCGCCCAACGGTGACGTGTGGCCGGTGTTCAACGTGGCCGACTCGTCGCTGTTCGTCGGCTGCGGCCTGATCATCCTGCTCTCGTTGCTGGGCAAGGACTACGACGGCAAGACGATCGAGAAGAAGGCCAGGAAGTCGTGAGCGGGCGGATGCTGCCGGTCCCGGACGGCCTGGACGGGATGCGGGTGGACGCCGGGCTGGCCAAGCTGCTCGGGCTGTCCCGCACCGCGGTCGCCGAGCTGGCCGAAGCCGGGGACGTGCTGCTCGACGGCAGGCCGGCGGGCAAGTCCGACCGGCTCACCGCGGGCGGCCTGCTGGAGGTCACCCTGCCCGAGCCGCGCACCGTCGAAGTGGTCGCCGAGCCGGTCGAGGGCATGCGGATCGTGCACGAGGACGACGACATCGTGGTGGTCTCGAAGCCGGTCGGCGTGGCGGTGCACCCGAGCCCCGGCTGGACCGGGCCGACCGTGGTCGGCGGGCTCGCCGCCGCCGGGCTGCGCATCTCCACCTCCGGCTCGGCCGAGCGCCAGGGCGTGGTGCACCGGCTCGACGCGGGCACCACCGGCGTGATGGTGGTGGCCAAGAGCGAGCACGCGTACACCGCGCTGAAGCGGGCGTTCAAGGAACGCACCGTGGACAAGGGTTACCACGCGCTGGTCCAGGGCCATCCCGACCCGACCAAGGGCACCATCGACGCGCCGATCGACCGGCACCCGCGGCACGACTACAAGTTCGCCGTGGTCGCCGGTGGCCGTCCGAGCGTGACGCACTACGAGGTGGTCGAGGCGTTCCGGGCGGCTTCGTTCGCCCACATCAAGCTGGAAACCGGGCGCACGCACCAGATCAGGGTGCACTTCGCGGCGCTGCGCCACCCGTGCGTCGGCGATCTGACCTACGGCGCCGACCCGGTGCTGGCCCGCAGGCTGGGCCTTTCACGGCAGTGGCTGCACGCCAGGACGCTCGGCTTCGCGCACCCCGCGGACGGCCGCTGGGTGGAGTTCGAGGCGGAGTACCCGGCCGATCTGGCCGGTGCGCTGGAAAAGCTCCGCGAGGAGGCCTGACGCTCAGTCGCGGCGTTCGGCTACGCGATCGCAGAGCGGTTCCCAGGTTCGGGCGGGTTTCCACTCCCAGCGGATGGTCTGCCCGCGGTTGTCCTCGCTGAAGGTGATCTCGGCCCGTTCGGTGGCCCCGCTGATCGTCCACCGGTTGCCGTCAGTGGTGAGTTCGTACTGGCGGTGGAAGCCGCCGTTGTCGAACTCGCCGGTGTGCCAGCGGCCGGTGTGCTTGCTCGACCAGGGTGATCCGCCTTGCCCGGTGTCGGAGCCGATGTGTGAGACGCCGGTGGCGCGCCAGTCGCCGAGGAACACTTCGAGGCGGCGGTGGGCATCGGTCCGGATGGGTCGCTCGGTCATGACGTCCTCTCTCGTTCGTTGCCTGCCACGGCCTTCGCGGGCAGATCCATCGGCAGCCCGAGCGCGGGGAACCGGTCCGGGCTGAGGTTGACGACTTCGGTGATCCGGTCGCCCGACGTGCGGAGCACGGTCAGACTGAACGCACGGTGCGGGGTGCCGGGAAGCCGGCCGTAGGTCGCGACCGCGGGCTGGTTGTTCACCCGGAACTCCACCAGTCGCAGATCGAGCGCCATGCTGCCGTGCAGGGCGGGCGCCCAGGCGTCCACCGTGGTCTGCCGCCCCTGGTACCAGGTGACCTCCGGGACGGCGTTCCCGCCGTGCGGCTGGTGGCTGACCAGGACGTCCTCGGCCAGCAGGCTCGCGATCGCCTGGTCGTCGCCGGACTCGACCGCCTCGGCGTAGCGCCGCACCAGGGCCGCCTCGTCGCCGGTCGGGGAACTCCGGCGCCATTCGGCCCGGTCGGGGCCGAGCACCGTCCGCATCCTCCGGCGAGCCCGCTGCAGCAACGCGTTGACCGCCGAGGCGGTGGTGTCCAACTGCCCGGCGACGTCCTCGGCCGGCCAGCCCGCCACGTCACGCAGGACCAGTACCGCGCACTGGCGGTCGGTCAGGTGCTGCAACGCCGCGACGAACGCGATCTCCAGCGATTCGCGCCCGATCAGGCGCTCGTCCGGATGCGGGTCCCGCTGCGCGACCGCCTCGATCGCATCCTGCGGCACGGCCTGCGACCACGGCACGGTGGCCGACACCGGAATGGCCACGCCGTCACGGACGGTGGTGCCCGCGAGCAGTCGCCGCCGCCGCTCGTCCTTGGCGCGCCGGGCCAGGCAGGTGTTGGTCGCGATCCGGTACAGCCAGCTTCGTACGCTCGCCCGTCCCTCGAAGCCCGAGGTCCCGCGCCAGGCCTGGACCAGGGTGTCCTGCACCGCGTCCTCGGCTTCGTCGTACCTGCCGAGCAACCGGTAGCCGTGCAGGACCAGCTCCGGGCGGAACCGGTCGACCAGGCGGCCGAACGCCGCGTCGTCGCCCTGCCGGGCGGCCGACACCAGCTCGCGCAGATCCTCGTTCTCGTCGATCACGCAACTTGGAGTGCATGACCGCGGAAAAGTGTGCGGTCTAGTCCTCGATGGACCACGTGAGGGAGCGCTCGTCCACTTCGGGGCGGGCGTTCCACCGCACCGACACCACGCGTGTGGCCTCTGGCAGCACGTAGACGGTGTGCCCGCCCGCGGTCTCGCCCGGCTGCACGCCGATCCGGTGCGGCGGCCGCGACGACAGCGAGACCGGCGCCTTGCCGATCGCCTTGCCGTCGGCGGTGATCAGCTCCAGGTAGTTGTCCGGGAGCGAGACGAACGGGATCTGGCCGCGGTTGGTGATCTCGGTGTGCACCACCACCGCGCGCTCGCCCGGTTCCAGGCTGTACCCGGCCGCGCTGAACAGGAAGTCCGCCGGGTCCTGCACCTCGAGCAGTTGCAGCGCGAGGCGTTCGCCCTCCAGGCCCTGGGTTTCCAGCACCTCGCCCGGCTTCCCGGTCTTCTTGCCCGCGGGTGCGCCGTTGGTGGACGGCGGCTGGTCACCGCGTGCCCACGACGCGCTCTGCGGCGGGCCCCAGGTGCTCATCACCGGGTCGGCGGGCGGCGGTGGCATCGGCGGCCGGTGCATCTGCTGCTGTTGCGGTGGTGGCGGTTGCTGCGGCGGCCGGGCGGGCGGCGGCTGGTAACGACCGGACGGCGTGCCCTGCACGGTGTACGCCCCGCTCGGCACGCCCTGGACCCCCGGCCGCGGTGGCGGCTGGTTGTGCACGTTGTACCGGCCGGACGGCGTGCCCGCGACGTTCGGCTGAGGCGGGGGTTGCTGCGGCTGCTGGGGTTGCGGCTGGGAGACCGGCGGGCGCGGCCCGGCGCCGCCGACCAGCGCGGCCCGCAGGCCGTTCGGGTCGCTCTCCACGCCGACCAGCAGCGGCAGTCCGCTGCCCGAGAGCGCCACCAGCCGGTAGGCCACCTCGCGCGGATCCATGCCCACTTTGGCGGCGAGTTCGTGTACGGCCGTCTTGCCCACCTCGGCCAGTGCGGCGAGCAGGCGGGCATCCACGGGATCGGTCACGGCCACAGCCCGTCACGCTACCGCCTCGCCTGCCTCGCTTCGGACCAGGCACTGTCCTGCGAGTCACGCTCGCGGTCTTCGCGCCCAGGCGGCCCCCGCCCGCACCGCCAGGAACCACCTGGATCACGAAGCCCATCGACCAGAATCGCAGGACAGCGCCTAGGCTCGGGTGACCTACGCCGATTCGACCATGGGGGACGCCTGATGACCGAGGCCGTCGCACTCGCCGACGAGTTCACCGACCTGCTCTTCGAAGCCGAACCGCTGATGCCGGTGCTGCTCGGGCTGGACCAGACGCGGACCGGTCTCGGGGATCCCAGTGCCGAGGCCGAGCAGGCGCACCGCGCCAGGCTGGTGGAGATCAGCGAGCGGGCGGCCGCGCTGGACCGGTCCGCGCTCGGCGAGACCGACCGGGTCACCGTGGACGTGCTGATCACCCAGGCGCGGGCGCACATCGACGGGATCGACGCCCGGCTGACCGAGTTCACCATCACCGACATGTTCATCGCACCCGCGGTGAGCCTGCTGACCACGCTGCCGATGATCACCGTGACCGAGGGCGCCGCCGCCGAAGCGCACCTCGGCCGGATCGCCGCCATCCCGGAGTACCTCGAGCGGGTGGCCGACCGGCACCGCGCCGGGGTCGCGGCCGGGCGCACCCCGGTCGCGCACCTGGTCGAGGCCGCGATCAAGCACCTGGACCGGTACCTCGCCGATCCCGGGCAGGACCCGCTGCGCCGCCAGCCCGCGCCGGACGAGGAGTTCGAGCGCCGCCGGGACGAGTTGCTGGAGTCGTCGGTGCGACCGGCGTTCGCCGCCTACCGCGAGGTGCTCGCCGAGGAGATCGCCCCGCACGGCCGTCCGCTGGACCAGGTCGGGATCAAGTGGCTGCCCGGCGGCGACGAGATCTACACCGCGCTCGCCCGCAAGCACACCACCACCGACCGCACCCCGGAGGACCTGCACGCCACCGGCCTGCGCCTGATCGGCGAGCTGGCCGAGGAGTACCGCGACCTCGGCGGCCGCGTGTTCGGCACCAAGGACCTGGCGGAGATCTTCCAGCGGCTGCGCACCGATCCCGCGCTGCGCTGGGACAGCGCCGAGGAACTGCTGGAGTCGGCGCGGGCCGCGATCACCCGCGCCGAGGCGGAGGCGCCGAAGTGGTTCGGCCGCATCCCGCCGCAGCCGTGCGTGGTCGAGCCGGTGCCCGAGGCGGAGGCGCCCGGTGCCCCGGCGGCCTACTACCTGTGGCCCGCCGCCGACGGCTCGCGCCCCGGCACCTACTTCGCCAACACCTACGAGGCGACCGAGCGCTTCCGGCACATGTCCGAGGCGGTCGCCTTCCACGAAGCCATTCCCGGGCACCACTTCCAGCTCAGCACCGCGCTGAACCTGACCGACCTGCCGCTGCTGCGCCGGGTCGGCGACTTCAACGCCTACGCCGAGGGCTGGGGCCTCTACACCGAGCGGCTCGCCGACGAAATGGGGCTGTACTCCGACGACGTGGCCCGGCTCGGCATGCTGAGCTGCGACTCGATGCGTGCCGGGCGCCTGGTGGTGGACACCGGGTTGCACGCGCTGGGCTGGAGCCGTCAGCAGGCGGTCGACTACCTGACCGAGCACACGCCGATGCCACCGGTGGAGATCGAGTCCGAAGTGGACCGTTACATCGCCTTCCCCGGCCAGGCGCTGTCGTACATGGTGGGACGGCTGGAGATCCAGCGGATCCGGGCCGCGGCCGAAGCGGCGCTGGGGGAGCGGTTCGACATCCGCGCCTTCCACGACGTGGTGCTCGGCGGTGGCGCGCTGCCGCTGTCCGTGCTGGACGCCGTGGTGACCGAGTGGGTGGCGAAATGAGCGCGGTGAACGAGCTGGCCCAGGAGTTCCTCGACCTGCACTTCGAGCACCAGCCGATGGCGCCGTTGCTGCTCGGGCTCGGCATTCAGGAGAAGCAGCTGCCCGATTTCGGCGCCGAAGCCGGTTACCGGGCCAGGTACGTCGAACTGGGGCGCCGGGTCGAGGCGGCGGAGGCCGAGTCCGCCGAGGAGGAGGTCACCCGCCTCGCACTGATCGACTTCGCGCGGTCCGAAGTGGCCAAGATCGACGCGCGGGTGACCGACTTCTCGGTCAGCGACATGCAGGTCGGGCCGGCCCAGCACCTGCTGCTGACCCTGCCGGTGCCGTCCGTGGCCGACGAGGCGGGCGCCCGCGCCCACCTGGACCGGCTGCGGGAGGTGCCCGCCTACCTGGACGCGGCGATCACCCGGCACCGGGCCGGGCTGTCCGACGGGCTGCGCGCGCCGGAGTTCCTGGTCGACGCCGGGATCGCCGGGATGGAGCGGTACCTGGACGCGCCGGAGGACGACCCGCTCCGCCTGTCCCCCGGGGTCGAGCTGCCCGGGTACGCCGAAGAACAGGACCGGCTGCTCGCCGAGGTGGTGCGCCCGGCTTTCCAGCGGTACCACGACTTCCTGGTGAGCGAGCTGAAGCCGGGGGCGCGCGGCCCCGACCAGCCGGGCCTGTGCTGGCAGCCGGGTGGCAAGGAGCGCTACGCCTCGCTGGCGCGGGTGTACACCACCACCGACCGGACGCCGGAGGAACTTCACGCCACCGGGCTGGAGATGATCGCGAAGCTCGCCGACGAGTACCGCGAACTCGGCGCGCGCGTGTTCGGCACCGAGGACCTGCCGGAGATCTTCCGGCGGCTGCGCGAGGACCCGAAGCTGCGCTGGCGTGACGGCGAGGAACTGCTCGACGCCGCGCGGGCGGCGATCCGGCGGGCGGAAGCAGTCGCGCCGCAGTGGTTCGGCCGCATCCCGGAGCAGGTCTGCGAGGTCACCTCGATCCCGGAGTCCGAGGCGGCGGGCGGCACCATCGCCTACTACATCCAACCGCCGCTCGACGGTTCGCGGCCGGGTGTCTACTACGCGAACACGCACCGCGCCGAGGAGCGGCCGCGGCACACCAGCGAGGCGATCGCCTTCCACGAAGCCATTCCCGGGCACCACTTCCAGTTGTGCACCGCGCTCGGGCTGGACCACCTGCCGCTGGTGCGGCGGATCATGGCGGTGGATTCGTACCTGGAGGGCTGGGGCCTCTACACCGAGCGGCTGGCCGACGAGATGGGCCTGTACTCGGACGACGTGTCGCGCCTCGGCATGCTGACCCAGGACTCCATGCGCGCCGGGCGGCTGGTGGTCGACACCGGGATGCACGCGCTGGGGTGGAGCCGTCAGCGGGCGGTGGACTTCCTGGTGGAGCACACCCCGATGGCGCGGCTGGAGATCGAGCTGGAGATCGACCGGTACGCGGGCTGCCCCGGGCAGGCGCTGGCCTACATGGTGGGGCGCCTGGAGATCCAGCGCCTGCGCGCCGACGCGGAACGCTCGCTGGGGGAGCGGTTCGACATCCGCGCCTTCCACGACGTGGTGCTGGGCGCGGGAATCGTGCCACTACCGGTGCTGGAACACGTGGTGCGCACCTGGGTCGCCGAGGCGGGTTCTACAGGCCCGCGCGGTTGAAGTTGCGGACGGACAGGGGCGCGAACACCACCAGCAGCAGGACCGACCAGCCGACCGAGGCCAGGACGGGGTTCGCCAGCGGCCACGCCACGTCCGGCCCGGTCGGGATGCCCGGATTGCCGAACAGCACCCGCAGCGCGCCGACGGTGGCGCTGACCGGGTTCCATTCGGCGATCACCGCCAGCCAGTCCGGCATGCCGCTGGTCGGCACGAACACGTTCGAGATCATCGTGACCGGCATCAGCAGCGGGCCGACCCGCGACGCCGTCTCCTCCCGCTTGATCACCGAACCGAGGAACACGCCGACCCACGAGACCGCGAAGTTCATCAGGAACAGCACGCCGAACCCGGCCAGCGTCATGCCGAACCCGTTGTGCGCCCGCCAGCCGAAAGCCAGGCCGCACAACGACATCACCACCACGCCGGTGGCGCCGACGAGCAGGTCCGCCGCGGTCTGGCCGAACGGCACCGCGGCCCGCGACATCGGCATCGAGCGGAACCGGTCCATCACGCCGAGCCCGTTGTCCTTGGCGATCACCGTCAGCGTGCCCGCGATCGACATGGTCAGGCTCATCACGAACAGCCCCGGCATCAGGTACTCGCGGTAGTTCGCCCCGTTGTCGATCGGGATCGCGCTGCCGAAGACGTAACCGAACAGCACCACCGCGACCAGCGGGAAGGCCAGTCCGGCGATCACCTGCCCCGGGCTGTGCTTGAGCTTGAGCAGGTTCCGGTAGAACACGGTCAGGCCGTCGTGCACGGTGAAGCGCAGCTTCGACCACTGGGGCTGCGCGAGCGGGTGCGTGCTCATGCGCGGACCTCCGCCACGGGCTGGGTGCGGTGGGTGAGTTCGAGGAAGACCTCGTCGAGCGTCGGGGTGCGGCGGCCGATGTCGGCCACCTCGATCCCGGCCATGTTCAGCCAGCGCAACACGTCCGGCAGGCTCAGCGTGGCCGAGCCGGTGGCCACGCTGACCCGCCGCTCGTCCGGGTCGACGTCCGGGGCGGCGCGGGCGATCTCGGCCATCGCCCTGGCCGCGCGCATCAGGTCGGCGGTGGGCGCGACCACCACGTCGAGCCGTCCGCCGATGCGTGACTTCAGCTGGGCCGGGGTGCCCTCGGCGATCACCCGGCCGGTGTCGATCACCGCGATCTTGTGCGCCAGCTGGTCGGCCTCGTCCAGGTACTGGGTGGTCAGCAGCACCGTGGTGCCACCGGCCACCAGCATGCGCACGGCGTCCCAGATCTCGTTGCGGCTGCGGGGATCGAGCCCGGTGGTCGGCTCGTCGAGAAAGAGCACGGCCGGCTGGATGATCAGGCTGGCGATCACGTCGAGCCGCCGCCGCATGCCACCGGAGTAGGTCCGCACCTGGCGGTCGGCGGCATGGGTCAGGTCGAACCGGTCGAGCAGCTCGTCGGCCCGGCGCGCGGCCTGCTTGCCGGTGAGGTGGAACAGCCTGCCGAACATCCACAGGTTCTCGCGGCCGGTCAGCTCCTGGTCCACCGCGGCGTGCTGCCCGGCCAGCCCGATCCGGCGGCGCACCTCGCCCGGCTGGGTGGCCACGTCGAACCCGGCGATCCTGGCGCGCCCGGCGTCCGGCTTGGTCAGCGTGGTGAGCACGCGGATGGTGGTGCTCTTGCCCGCCCCGTTCGGGCCGAGCAGGCCGTACACGGTCCCCGCCGGAACACGAAGGTCCAGCCCGGACAGCGCCTGCGTCTCGCCATACCGCTTCCGCAGCCCTTCGGCGACCACGATCGGCTCGTGCCCTGGTGCGCCCATCCCGCTGACCTCCGAACAACAGACCGGGTACGTCGTACGCAGAGGCTAGCCAACTGGGTACGACGTACGCAACAATGATTCCCCCAGTCTTTACCGAGGAAGATGCGGTTGATGAGCGAGCCCAGTGCCCCGTGGAACATCTGGATGCGGCCCGAGTGGAGCGGCCGCGGCCCGAAGCCGACCTACAGCCGTGCGCAGATCGCGGACACCGCCGTCCGGCTCGCCGACGCCGACGGCATCGAAGCGCTGTCCATGCGCAAGGTGGCCGCGGAACTGGGCACCGGCGCGATGACCATCTACCGCTACGTGCCGAACAAGGAGGAACTGCTCGAGCTGATGATCGACCAGTGCTTCGCCGGCGCGGAGCTGCCGCCGCGCACCGGCAGCTGGCGGGCCGACATCAGCGAGCTGATGCGCGGGCACCGGGCCACCCTGCTGCGGCACCCGTGGCTCAGCCGGATGACCGTGAGCCGTTCCAGTGCCGGGCCGAACATGTTGCGCCGCATGGAGTTCGGCATGTCCATTTTGGACGGGCTGGGGCTGGGCACCGGGCAGGTGCTGGAGACGTTCCTGGTGCTGGCGGCCTGGGTCTCCGGTTCCACCGACGCCGAACTGGCCGAGCGCGAGGCACGTCGCCGTTCCGGGGTGGACCGCGACGCCGCGCACGCGGCGATAGCGCCCTACGTGGAGCAGGTGGTGGGCAGCGGCGCGTACCCGTACTTCGAGCGGACCGTGCGCGAGGCCCGGTTCCGCAACCCGGAGGAACGCTTCGAGTCCGCACTGAAACTGATCCTGGACGGAATCGAAGCGAACCTGCCGGGGAAGTGAGCTACTTCGTGTACAGCGTCTCGATGTCGCCGGCGTAGTTCTTGGTCACCACGTTGCGCTTGAGCTTCATGCTCGGCGTGACCTCACCACCGGCCTCGGTGAAGTCCTGCGGCAGGATGGCGAACTTCTTGATCGCCTCCGCGTGCGAGACCAGCCGGTTCGCCTCGTCCACCGCGGCCTGCACCTCGGCGCGCAGGTCGGCGTCGTCGGCGAGGTCGGCCACCGTGGCGGACTCCGGCTTGCCGTGCTGGGACTTCCACGACGGGAAGTACTCCTCGTCGATGGTGATCAGCGCGCTGATGTAGGGCCGCGCGTCGCCGACCACCATGGCCTGGCTGATCACCGGGTGCGCCTTGAGGCTGTCCTCGAGCCCGGACGGGGCGACGTTCTTGCCGCCCGCGGTCACGATGATCTCCTTCTTGCGGCCGGTGATCTTGAGGAAGCCGTCGTCGTCCAGCTCGCCGAGGTCGCCGGTGTGGAACCAGCCGTCCTTGAGCGATTCGGCGGTGGCCTCGGGATTGTTCCAGTACCCGGCGAAAACGACCTCGCCGGAGAGCAGCACCTCGCCGTCGTCGGCGATCCGCACCGAGGTGCCGGCGATCGGCCTGCCGACGGTGCCGACGCGGAAGGCGGCCTCGGTGTTGACGTTGGAGGCCGCGGAGCTTTCGGTCAGTCCGTAGCCTTCGAACACCGGCACGCCGATGCCGCGGAAGAAGTGCGCCAGCCGGGCGCCCAGCGGGGCACCGCCGGACACCGCCGCGATGCACCGGCTGCCCAGCGCGGCCCGCAGCTTCGAGTAGACCAGCTTGTCGAACACCGCGTGCTTGACCCGGAGCCCGATGCCCAGCCCGCCGTTGTCCTTGGCCTGGCTGTAGGCGACCGCGGTGGCCTCGGCGGCGTCGAAGATCTTGCCCTTGCCGTCGCCGTGCGCCTTCTGCTTCGCGCCGTTGTAGACCTTCTCGAACACACGCGGCACGGCGACCACGAAGGTCGGCCGGAACGTGCCGAGATCGGCGACCAGGTTCTTCACGTCGGAGGTGTGGCCGAGCGTCACCCGCGCGGTCACCCCGGTCAGCGCCAGCGCCCTGGCCAGCACGTGCGCCAGCGGCAGGAACACCAGCAGCGAGTTGCCCTGCTCCATCAGCTGCGGGAAGGCCTGGATCGCGCCCTGGATCTCCGAGAGCAGGTTGTGGTGCGTCAGTTCGACGCCCTTCGGCCTGCCGGTGGTGCCCGAGGTGTAGACGATGGTGGCGGTGTCGCCGGACTTGACCGACCGGCGGCGCTCGTGCAGCTCGTCGTCGCTGAGGTCGGCGCCCAGTTTGCCCAGCTCGTCCAGGGCCGGGGTGGCGCCTTCGATCTGCCAGGTGTGCTCCAGCGAACCGAGCCGCGAGCGCACGTCCTCCAGTGTGGCGCGGTGCTCGGCGGTCTCCACGAACACGGCCTTGGCCTGCGCGTCGGACAGGATCCAGTGCACCTGCTCGGCGGCGGAGGTGTCGTAGATCGGCACGGTGACCGCGCCGGCCGCCCAGATGGCGAAGTCGATCAGGGTCCACTCGTAGCGGGTCTTGGACATCAGCCCGACCCGGTCACCCGGCTCGATACCGGCCGCGACCAGGCCCTTCGCCGCGGCGAGCACCTCGGCGGCGAACTCCCGCGCGGTCACGTCGAGCCACGACCCGTCGACCAGGCGCCGGAAGCTGATCACCTCGCCGAAGCGCTCGGCGTTGGACCAGACGACGTCGGCGAGGCTCTCCTCTTCGGACACCTTCCGGGCAGCGGGGGCGCTGAATTCGCGCACGTAGACCTCCGAATCGACCACCTGCGTTGGTGTTACTCGCGGGTTAACCTAGCTTGCGTAGTCCGGATTGGCCACGGTGGGCGCACGGCCGTTACGCGTGACATGACATTCTGCACGTCGTGTCCGCTTCGAACCAGGCGCCGCCCGCGCTCGACATCGTCGACGAGACCTTTCTCGCGGTGCCGCCGTCGACCGTCGCCGCCGCCTTCGCCGATCCCAGGTCCTGGACCAGGTACTGGCCGGATCTGGTGCTCGAGGTGTACACCGACCGCGGGGACCGCGGGCAGCGCTGGACCGTGCGCGGGGCGCTGGTCGGCACCATGGAGGTGTGGCTGGAGCCGGTGCTCGACGGCACGCTGCTGCACTACTTCCTGCGTGCCACGCCGACCCGTGAGGTCACCCAGCGTGAGCTGCGGCGGGAGTTCGACCGGCGCGCCAGGGCGGCGAAGGCCATCGCGCTGGAGCTCAAGGAGATCTTGGAAGACGGGCGGGCACCGGGTGTGCCGCCGGGGGGCTAGGGACGCAGATGCGGGTACATGTGGTGTCGGACGTGCACGGCAACGCGGAGGCGCTGGCACGCGCGGGTGACGGGGCCGACGCGCTGATCGTGCTCGGCGACCTGCTCGACTTCGTCGACTACCGGCGGCACGGCAACGGCATTCTCGGCACGCTGTTCGGCGAGGAGAAGGTGGCGGAGTTCGCCCGGCTGCGCCGGGAGGGCACCCGCGACGAGACGGTCGCCTTCGCGCGGTCGCTCTGGGGCAGCCTGGAGGACCCCGGCGGCGCGGTCGACGAGGCGATCCGCGCCCAGTACGAGACGCTGTTCGCCGCGCTGACCGCCCCGGTCTACCTGACCCCCGGCAACGTCGACACGCCCGCGCTGTGGCCCGAGTTCGCCGGGCCGGGCGCCCAGATCCTGGACGGCGACGTGGCCGAGATCGGCGGCCTGCGGTTCGGCTTCGTCGGCGGCGCGCTGCTGCCGGACGGGGTCAAGCCGAGGGCCAACCCGGTCTGGCGGCCGTACCTGCGCCAGCGCGAGGAGTTCGACGCCTCGGTGGCCAAGCTCAAGGACATCGACGTGCTGTGCAGCCACATCCCGCCCGCGGTGCCGCAGCTGACCTACGACGTGGTGGCGCGACGCGCCGAACCGGGCTCGGACGCACTGCTCGATCTCATCCGTTCCGGGCAGCCGCGCTGGTCCGTTTTCGGCCATGTGCACCAGCCGCTGGCCGCGCGTGCGCGCCTCGGCCGGACCGAGTGCCGTAACGTCGGTCACTTCAAGGAGACGGCCCAGCCGTACGTGCTGCGCTGGTAGTCCTTACGGGACGGTAGCCTTTGGCGCATGGCCGAGCAGTCCACGCAGTCCATCGAGGTCGACGCGTCGCCGGAGCGGATCATGGAGGTGATCGCGGACTTCCCGGCCTACCCGGAGTGGACCAAGGCCGTCCGCGAGACCGAGGTGCTGGCCGAGGCCGGTGGCGGCCGGGCCAAGCAGGTGAAGATGACCCTCGACGCGGGCCCGGTCAAGGACGTCTACACCCTGGAGTACGACTGGGCGCCCGACGGGCTCTCGGTCAGCTGGCACCTGATCAAGGGCCAGATGCAGAAGTCGCAGAACGGCCGGTACCTGCTCGAGCCGCTGGGCGAGGGGCGCACCAAGGTCACCTACACGCTGTCGGTCGAGCTGGCCCTGCCGATGATCGGGCTGCTGCGCCGCAAGGCGGAGAAAATGATCATGGATACCGCGCTGAAGGAGCTCAAGCGCCGAGCTGAGGGCTGATCGTGCGCATCCTGCTGTTCACCGGCAAGGGCGGCGTCGGCAAAACGACGCTCGCGGCGGCCACGGCTGCCTCGCTCGCCGCGCGGGGCAGGAAGACCCTCGTCGTGTCCACCGACCCCGCCCATTCACTCGGTGACGCCTTCGCCACCGAGCTGGGTGCCGAACCGTCCGAAGTGGACGCTTCGCTGCACGCCGCGCAGATCGACTCGCGCGCGCTGGTCGACGACGCCTGGGCCGAGCTGCGCGGGCAGTTGCGCGGCCTGCTGGCCGGCGCCGGGATCGACGCGCTGGACGCCGAGGAACTGACCGTGGTGCCTGGCGTGGACGAACTGCTCGCGCTGACCGAGGTGCGCCGGCTCGCCGAGGCGGGACCGTGGGAGAACGTGGTGGTCGACTGCGGGCCGACAGCGGAGACGCTGCGCCTGCTCTCGCTGCCCGAGGCGGTCTCCGGATATCTCGGCAGGCTGCGCGGGCGCGGTGGACTCGGCCGCTCGGTGCGGCGCTTCGCCACCCACCTGGCCGGGCTGCGCACGCTGCTCACCGATCCGTCGGTCACCACCGTCCGCCTGGTGCTCACACCAGAACGGCTGGTCGTCGCCGAAACCCGCCGCACGCTCAGCTCGCTCGCACTGCGCGGCATCGCCGTCGACGGGCTGATCGTCAACCGCCTGATGCCCGCGCCCGGCCGCATGCCCGGTTCGGCGGCGGCGTGGCTGCGCACTCGCCGCGCCCAGCAGGACGCCGTGCTCACCGAGCTGACCGAGGCGGGCCTGGAGCGGTCGCTGCGCCGGGTCGAGCATCGCGCGGTCGAGCCGGTCGGCCTGCCCGCGCTGCTGGAGATCGCCGGTGACCTCTACGGCACCGAAGACCCGCTGGCGCGCTCGGCGCGGCCGGTGGCCCCGCTGCTTTCGGTCGCCGAGACCGAAGGCGGGCACGAACTGCGGGTCGGCGTACCGCTGACCCGATCGGCCAAGGTCGACCTGGCCAGGGTCGGTGACGACCTGGCGATCACGGTGGACGGCGTCCGCCGGCTGATCGCCCTGCCCGAGCTGCTGCGCCCGTGCCGGATCACCGGTGCGGAATCGGACTCCGCCGGGCTGGTCGTCCAGCTCGAGCCGGCCGGAGGTGCCTGATGCCCGAGACGGAGACCGATACCGCGCATTCACTCGCCGAGGAGCTTCGCCTGCTCGTCGAGCTGGTGGTCGAGCGGGCCGCGCCGTGGCTGGACGGGGTGATCGCGGCCGGGCACGACGAGGCCGGGCACCCCGAGCCGGAGCGGTCCGGTGGCTGCGGCTGGTGCCCGTTCTGCGCGATCGTTTCGCTGGCGCGCGGGGAGCGCCCGGAGATCGCCGCGCGTGTGCTGGAGCAGGCCGCGCAGCTGGTCGCGCTGCTGCGGGCGGTGCTGGCCGATCGCTGGGCGCCGGAGGAGGGTGTGCACATGCCGGGGTTCGCGCCCCGGCCGGAACCCCGTGCGGAGACCGGCGCGACGCGCGTGCAGCACGTCCCGGTGCGGCGCCGGGAAGACTGGGAAACCGGCCGATAGATGGGTTCTCGTGGGTTGAAGAAGACGCTCAAGCGAACGTTCCGCCGTCCGGAGCTGGCGATCGGGGTGGACGTCGGCGGCACCAGCGTGCGCGCCGGGGTGGTCGACGACCAGGGTTCGCTGCTGGACACCACCCGCGTCGGCACGCCGGGCGGGGAGGGCGCGCTCGAGGACGCCATCTCGGGCGTGATCGAGGAACTGCGCAACCGCCACGAGGTGACCGCGGTCGGGCTGGCGGTGGCCGGGTTTGTCGCCACCGACCGCCGTTCGGTGATGTTCGCCCCGCACCTGGCCTGGCGGGCGGCTCCGGTGGCGGACCGGATCGCCAAGCGGGTCGGGCTGCCGGTCACCCTGGAGCACGACGCGAACTCGGCGACGCTGGCCGAGCACCGGTTCGGCGCGGCACGCGGGGCGAAGGTGGCGGCGCTGATCGCGCTGGGCACCGGGATCGGCGCGGGCCTGCTGCTCGACGGCGAGATCTACCGCGGCGCGTACGGGGTCGGGCCCGAACTGGGCCACCTGACCGTGGTGCCGGGCGGGCGGCCGTGCCCGTGCGGCAAGTACGGCTGCTGGGAGCGTTACTGCAGCGGGACCGCGCTGGCGGCGACCGCGGTGGAGCTGCTGGCGCGCAATCCCGGCCGGTCCACCGTGCTGGCCAGGGAGACCGCCGGTGATCCCGGCTCGGTGACCGGGCGGCGGGTGGCCGGTGCCGCGCGTGACGGCGACCCGGTCGCCCAGCGCGCGATGGCCGAGCTGGCGAAGTGGCTCGGTGAGGGGCTCGCGCTGGTGGCCGACGTGTTCGACCCGGAGATCATGGTGATCGGCGGCGGCGTGTCGGAGTCGGCGCCGCTGTTCCTGGACGAGGCCCGCGAGCACTACGCGACCGCGATCACCGGCGCGGGGCACCGGCCGCTGGCCCGCATCCGCACCGCGCACCTCGGCGACGACACCGCGATCGTCGGCGCGGCGACCCTGGCCAGGGAAGCCGCGGCCACTCCAGGCACGTGGGTTGGTGTGCAAGGCTAGGAAGGGTGTTTGTCGAAGACACCTTCGTGACCTGTGAGCAGGGGCATCGGCACTGGGGCCTGCACGGCGCGGCCGGTCTGCTGCTCACCGATCCCGAGCGCGGGGTGCTGCTGCAGCGTCGCGCGTGGTGGACGCACCACGGCCGGACCTGGGCACTGCCCGGCGGCGCGATGCGGCCGGGCGAGACCCCGGCGGAGGCGGCCACCAGGGAGGCCGACGAGGAGGCCGCCGTGCCACCGGAGGCGGTGCGCCCGCTCGCTTCGTCCACAGTGGACCACGGTGGCTGGGCCTACACCACGGTGCTGGCGGAGGCCAGGGAGCGGGTGAACGAGCGCGTGCGGAACAAGGAGAGCGCGGAACTGCGCTGGGTCCCGGTCGACGAGGTGGACGAGTACCGGCTGCACCGGGATTTCGCGCTGGCCTGGCCGGAGCTGCGCACGCAGGTGGGGCGGGAACTGGTGCTGGTGGTCGACGCCGCGAACGTGATGGGCTCACGCCCGGACGGCTGGTGGCGCGACCGCGCGGGCGCCGCGGCGCGGCTGCGGGACCAACTCGCTCCGCTGGCGCTGACCGGGATGACGCCGCCGATGCTCGCGGAGTGGTACTGGTGGCCGCGCGTTCTGCTGGTGGTCGAAGGCCAGGCACGCGGAATCCCGTCGATCCCCGGGGTGGAGGTCGTTTCGGCGCCCCGGGACGGCGACGCGGAAATCGTCTCCGTCGTGGGTTCGGCGCGCGCCGAGGATCACGTCCTGGTGGTCACCGCGGACCGGGAACTGCGCTCCCGCGTCGAAGCCGAAGGCGCCGACACCATGGGGCCGCGCCCGCTGCTGAACCTGCTCAGCTGAGCGGGGCGATGCCGTCCCGCATCTCCGCGATCAGGGAGGCGACGACGGCCTTCAGGCTGCCGTTGTGCTCCCGCGCGACAGCGCGCTGGCGCTGGTAGCTCGCCCCGTTGCGCAGGATGGTCTCCACACCCCGCAGCTCACGGACGCAGTCCAGCTGCTTGGCCACCGGTTCCAGCCGTTCGAGCACCACGTCCAGGTCCTCGGTGACCAGCCGCTCGCTGCCCGCCGCGTCGAGAATGATGATGGCGTCCATCCCGTACCGCGCGGCCCGCCACTTGTTCTCCTGCACGTGCCACGGCGGCATGGTCGGCAGCGTCTCGCCCTGGTCCAGGCGCGTGCTGAAGTCGTCGACCAGGCACTGGGTGAACGCGGCGATGGTGGCTACCTCCTCCAGCGTCGGCACCCCGTCGCACACACGCATCTCGATGGTGCCGAAATGCGGCGCCGGCCGGATGTCCCAGCGGATCTCGGAGAAGTGGTCGATCACCCCGGTGACGAACATGTCGTCCACATAGCTCTCCAGCTCACCCCATTCGGTGAACTGGAACGGCAGCCCGGCGGTGGGCAGCTGCTGGAACATCAGCGCCCGGTTCGACGCGTACCCGGTGTCCTCCCCGCCCCAGTACGGCGACGACGCCGACAGCGCCTGCAGGTGCGGCGCGTAGTTGAGCAGCGCGTTCAGCACCGGCAGCGCCTTGTCGCGGTGGTCGAGCCCGATGTGCACGTGGACGCCGTAGATCAGCATCTGCCGCCCCCACCACTGGGTGCGGTCGATCAGCTTGGCGTAGCGCTCCTTGTCGGTGACCTTCTGCTGGTACCAGGTGGAGAACGGGTGCGTGCCCGCGGAGAACAGCTCCACGCCGAGCGGATCGGTGTGCACCCGCAGCTCGTCGAGCGAAGCGGCCAGGTCCTCGGCGGCCTCGGCCACCGTGTCGCACACGCCGGTGATGATCTCGATGGTGTTGAGCAGCAGTTCCTGCTTGATCTTCGGGTGCTCACCGCCGTCGGCCGGCCGGACCGCGTCCAGCAGCCGCTGCGCCACCGACGTCAGCTCGCCGCTGCGGCGGTCCACCAGCGCCAGCTCCCATTCGGCGCCCACGGTGGAGCGTCGCGACGGGTGGAAGTCGATGCGCATGACCAACCCTAAGGCGGGGACCTCAGACCTGCGCGCCGCTGTCCGGGTCGGCACCGTCCGGCGGACCCTGCCGGACGCGGAGCAGCAGCAGGCCGATCCCCACCGCGAGCACCAGCAAGCCGATCGGGGTGCCCAGCGAACTGGACAACCCGATCACGCCCGGCGCGATCAGCAGCAGCAGGCCGAGCACGAAGAACAGCAGCACCACCAGCGCGCCCTTGCGGGGGCGCGGCAGCGGCGGTGGCTCCGGCGGAACGTAGTGCTCGTCGTCCGCGGCCGGGTCGTCGCCGAACACGGTGGCTTCCCACTCGCGTTCCGAGCCGCGCCAGCCGCTGGCCGCCACGGTCTGCTCGGGCGGGCCGGGCGGCGGGCTCGACGGCGGGTTCGACGACGCGGACGGCGGCGGGCCCGGGGGAGCGGGTTCGTCGTCCTGCTGCTCGAGCGTGGTGCCGACGCCCTCGGCGCGCAGGTCCGCCACGATCTCGGCGAACGTGGCGTCGATGTCCTCCGGCCCGTCAGCGGAGTTCGAACGGCTCATCTCGGGTCCACCTGCCCGGTGTGTGCGATCGATCGGAAGAAGTCGACGCTGCGCTCGAAGATCAGCGGGGCGTCGTTGTCCAGGGTGGCCACGTGGTAGCTGTCGGTCAGTTCCACGTCGATCAGCTGGGAGCTGCGCACGCCTTCGGCCACGATGCGCGCGTTCACCGGCTCCACCACGTGGTCAACGACCGAGTGCAGCAGAAGTAGCGGCTGGGTCACCTTGCCGAGGTCGTGGCGCACCAGGCTCCACAACCGGCTCAGGCTCGCGGCCGCGCGCACCGGCACGCGGGAATAGGCCTGCTCCACCACGCCCGGTTTCTTGATGTCCCCGGCCACGCCCGGCACCGACGGCAGCACCCGGCCGAGCACCGGCAGCAGCTTGGCGTCCCAGCGCAGCGTGGTCACCGAGGGGTTGACCAGCACCAGCCCGGCGATCCGGTCACCGAACTCCTGGGCCAGCTTCAGCGTCAGCGTGCCGCCCATCGACTGCCCGCAGACAAAAACCGAGGCGCAGGTGTCGAACAGCTCCAGCAGCTCCGCGCGGACGCAGCCGTACCAGTCGGTCCAGTTGGTCCGGTTCATCTCCTGCCAGGTGGTGCCGTGGCCGGGCAGGCGCGGCCCGCGCACGGTGTACCCGGCCTCGGCGAGGTGCTCGCCCCACGGCCGCATGCTGGCTGGAGTTCCGGTGAACCCGTGGCACAACAGCACGCCGGCCTCGGTGGAGCCGGTGTGCGCGAAGGGTTCCGCGCCGGCGAGCACGGGCATGCTCTCGCCTTCCTGGGAGGGGTCTCGGGGCCAGGTGAGACCTCCATGTTCGCACGGGTTCGGCCCGCCGTGGGGCGATGCCGGACACTGGAGGGGACGCGGCCGGATGTGAGATCGATCGCTGGGCACTCGCAACCGGGGGTCAAGCGTTGTGCCGGGTACGGACGAGTTCGTAGTCTTGCTGATCGGATTCGGCTGTCGGAGACCGTTCTGCCTGCGAGGAGGCCTGGAGCAAGGTGCTGTACCGGTTGATGAAGTACGTGCTGCTCGGCCCGCTGCTGCGGCTGCTGTGGCCGACCAAGGTCTCCGGGGCCGAGAACATCCCGGCCTCCGGTGGCGCGATCCTCGCGGGCAACCACCTCGCCGTCGCCGATTCCTTCTTCATGCCGCTCTACGTCCGTCGCAAGGTGACCTTCCCGGCCAAGTCGGAGTACTTCACCGAAAAGGGCATCAAGGGCCGGTTCAAGAAGTGGTTCTTCAGCGGGCTCGGCCAGATCCCGATCGACCGCTCCGGTGGTTCGGCCGCGCAGGCCGCGCTGGACACCGCGATCCGGGTGCTGCGCGAAGGGCACCTGCTCGGTATCTATCCCGAGGGCACCCGCTCGCCGGACGGCAGGCTGTACAAGGGCAAGACCGGCGTGGCCAGGATCGCGCTGCAGGCCGGGGTGCCGGTGATCCCGGTGGTCACCATCGGTACCGACAAGGTCAACCCGATCGGCTCGAAGATGTGGTGGCCGCGTCGGCTCGAGGTCCGCTTCGGCAAGCCGCTGGACTTCTCCCGGTACGAGGGCCTGGCCGGTGATCGGTTCATCGAGCGCTCGATCACCGACGAGATCATGTACGCGCTGATGGAGCTGTCCGGGCAGGAATACGTGGACATCTACGCGGCGAAGGCCAAGGAGCTGGCCGCCGCCGAGGCCGCCGGGGTGCGCCCCAACGTGCCGAAGCAGCCGTCGGGCGCGGACGCCGACCGGGTGCCGGAGACCAAGGCTTCCTGATCGCTCTCGAGCGTGACCACTAAGGTTGCCCGGTGCGATTTTTCTACGACACCGAGTTCATCGAGGACGGCGTGACGATCGACCTGGTGTCGATCGGTGTCGTGGACGAGAACGGCCGGGAGTTCTACGCGGTTTCCACCGAGTTCGATCCGGGCAAGGCGGGGCCATGGGTGCGCGACAACGTGCTCCCCAAGCTGCCCTCGCCCGCCGACCAGGCCTGGCGCGGGCGCGAGCGCATCCGCACCGATCTGCTGGAGTTCTTCGGCAAGCCGCCCGGTGGCATCGAGCTGTGGGCGTGGTTCGCCGCCTACGACCACGTGGCGCTGGCCCAGCTGTGGGGCCCGATGCCCGCGCTGCCGCGGCAGCTGCCCCGGTTCACCCGCGACCTGCGGCAGCGCTGGGAGGACGTGGGCAAGCCGAAGCTGCCCGCCGCCCCGTCGAACGCCCACGACGCCCTCGCCGACGCCCGCCACAACCTGGTGCGGTGGCGGGCGATCGAGGAGGAGTGGCACCGCCGGGGCCTGCCCGGCTGACTCGGCTGAGGTGTCAGCGGGCCCGTACGGCCTCGGCCAGGCGGTCGAGCAAACGCGCCGTCGTCGGCCAGTCCATGCAGGCGTCGGTGATGCTCTGCCCGTAGGTCAGCTCGTCGGCCCGGCCGAGGGTGAGGTCCTGCCGCCCGGCGGCCAGGAAGCTTTCCAGCATCACACCGCTGAGCCCCCGCTCCCCGCGCTCGATCCGGTCGGCCAGTTCCCCGACCACCTCGGCCTGGCGCACGTGGTCCTTCCCGCTGTTGCCGTGGCTGGCGTCGATCAGCACGCGCTCGGGCAACCCCGCCTTGCCGAGACGGCCCAGCGTGTCGGCCACGGTGGCGGCGTCGTGGTTCGGCCCGGCGGCGCTGCCGCGCAGGATCACGTGGCAGTCGGGATTGCCCGACGTGGTCAGCAGCGCGGCGACCCCGTCGGCGTTGATCCCGGCGAACACGTGGCTCGCCGCCGCGGCGCGCGTGGCGTCCACCGCCACCTGCACGTCACCCTCGGTGGAGTTCTTGATACCGACCGGCATCGACAACGCGCTGCACAGCTGCCGGTGCACCTGGCTGGCCGCGGTCCGCGCGCCGATCGAGCCCCAGGTGACGATGTCGGCGATGAACTGCGGCGTGATCGGGTCGAGGAACTCACACCCGACCGGCAGGCCGAGCGCGGACACGTCGAGCAGCAGCCGCCGCGCCATGCGCAGGCCGCGGTTCACCGCGAAGCTGCCGTCCAGGCCGGGGTCGTTGATCAGGCCCTTCCAGCCGAGCGTGGTGCGCGGCTTCTCGAAGTACACGCGCATCACCACGTGGAGCTGCTCGCTGAGCCCTTCGGCGTGCGCGGCGAGGCGTCGCGCGTAGTCCATCGCGGCTTCGGTGTCGTGCACCGAGCACGGGCCGACCACGACGAGCAGGCGGTCGTCGGTGCCGTTCAGCACGCCGACCGTGCCTGTTCGTCCTTTATGGACGGTTTGGGCAACGGCTTCGCCGACCGGCAGTTCCTCGCGCAGCAACGCGGGCGGGATCAGCGGGCTGATGCTGGTGGTGCGCTGGTTGTCCAGCGAGAGGGTGGGGTCGAAGGTGATCGTCATGACGGGGGTCCTTTCGGCCCAGCCGCCCGATCGCACTCCGCCCGAGCCGGCTGGGAAACCGGCTCGAGGGTGGAAGGTCAGCGCACGGCGTCGCCGACCGGCCCACCCGGGGCCGGCCTGCTAAACCAAAAATACGAGCGCTGCACGCCGCGAAGGTAGCACAGACCGGTTCAGCGCCCGATGAACAACCACGCCACCACCGCCGCGACCAGCGCGCCGGTGGCGACCGCGGCCGGGAGTCGCCGTGGTGCGCGCCGGACGAGCGGGGTCACCGCGGCCACCGCCGTGACGATGAACAACAGGCCAACAATGCCGAAACCGATCGGAACGCCGAAGCCGTCGTCGGTCAGCGTGGAATCGCGGTCGACCCAGCCCAGTTCCCCGGCGAGCACCTGTCCCATCAGCACCACGAACGGCCCGGCCAGGCCCGCGACGGCACCGGCCGCGGCACTCGCGGCGAGCAGGGCGGGCCAACCGGCCCGAGTACGCGACATGGTCTAGACCATATCTGCTGCACCGATCAAGTCCGCTACCGCTACGCTAGCGCCGGATGTGTGACCCAAGACAAAGCAGGCAAGCGGAGGTCTGAGTCTGATGCGAGTCGGTGTGCTGACCGGTGGCGGCGACTGCCCCGGGCTGAACGCGGTGATCCGGGCGGTGGTCCGCAAGGGCATCGAGGTCCATGGCTGGGAGATCGTCGGATTCCGGAGCGGCTGGCAGGGCCCGATGACCGGCAACAGCAGGCCGCTGGGCCTCGACGACGTCGAGGAGATCCTGACCAGGGGCGGCACCATTCTCGGGTCCTCGCGGACCAACCCGTACAAGACCGAGGGCGGCGTCGAGCAGATCCGCGGCGTGCTCGCCGAGCAGGGCGTGGACGCGCTGATCGCGATCGGCGGCGAGGACACCCTCGGCGTGGCGAAGAAGCTGACCGACGACGGCATCGGCGTGGTCGGCGTGCCCAAGACCATCGACAACGACCTCGGCGCCACCGACTACACCTTCGGCTTCGACACCGCGGTGCACATCGCCACCGAGTCGATCGACCGGCTGCGCACCACCGCCGAATCGCACCACCGCGCGCTGGTGGTCGAGGTGATGGGGCGGCACGCGGGCTGGATCGCGCTGCACTCCGGCCTGGCCGGCGGCGCGAACGTGATCCTGGTGCCGGAGCGGCCGTTCTCGGTGGAGAAGGTCGTCGAGTGGGTGGAGCGGCGCTTCGAGCGCCAGTTCGCGCCGATCATCGTGGTCGCCGAGGGCGCCATGCCCGAGGGCGGCGCCGAGGTGCTGCACTCGGGGGAGAAGGACGCGTTCGGGCACGTGCGGCTCGGCGGGGTCGGCACCTGGCTGGCCGAGGAGATCGCGCAGCGCACCGGCAAGGAGTCGCGCGCGGTGGTGCTCGGGCACACCCAGCGCGGTGGCATCCCGACCGCCTACGACCGCGTGCTCGCCACCCGGTTCGGCCTGCGGGCCGTGGACGCGGTGGCCGACGGGGACTTCGGCGTGATGGTGGCGCTCAAGGGCACCGACATCGTGCGCGTGAAGCTCGCCGAGGCGACGGCCGAGCTGAAGACCGTGCCCGCCTCCCGCTACGAGGAAGCCGAAGTCTTCTTCGGCTGAGCCTGAGGCTCATCGGTGACGAATGTGGCTTTCGCGGAACGACGCGGAAGCCACATTCGTGACACCGATCAGATGAGGGCCAGCGAGTCCAGCACCGTCGCCGCGGCCGCGATGTCTTCGGTGAGCGGCCGGTCCGCGGTGCTCGGGTCGAGTACCGCGCCCGCCTGGTCGAAGGCCGCGCGCACCGGGATGTCCACCAGGTCCGCCCGGCGCATGCGCAGTGCCCGCACCGCCGCGACGAGTTCACACGCCAGCAGCTGCCGGTAGGCCCGGCAGGCGGCGGTGGTCGCCCGCGCGGCCTGGGTGGAGAAGCTCGCGTGGTCCTCCAGCCCCCGCGAGACGACCGCGCTGCCCAGCGTCACCGGCAGCGCCGCCTGCCGCAGTTCGGTCAGCGCGTCGTGCGCGACGTACTCCAGGATCATCACGCCGGAGCTGCCCGCCGGGCCGTCGGCGAGGAACGGCCGCAGGCCGGTGAAGTCCGGTTCGACCAGATCGCCCAGCCGCGCCGCCGACAGCTCGGCCACCTGGTGCACGGTCGCCCGCGCCTGGTCCAGCGCCGACGAGACGTACGCCGTGTGGAAGTGCGCGTGGTGGTAGGCGTCGCCCTCCGGCACGCAGATCATCGGGTTCTCGGTACCGGCGTTGATCTCGATCGCCAGCACGTTCCGCAGGTGGTGCAGCGCGTCCAGCGCGGGCCCCTGCACCTGGGGAAAGGCACGCAGCCCGAACGGGTCCTGGATCCGGCGGCCCGGCGCGGGCGTGCTCTCCATGCCGAGCAGGCGGCGCAGGTCGGCGGCGCACGCGATCTGACCGGCGTGCGGCCGCGCTTCGTGCACCGCCGTCGCGTACGCCTCGGGATTGCCGTCGAGCGCGACGTAGGTCAGCGCGGTGACCGCGTGGCTGGCCTTGGTCAGCGTGTCCAGCTCGAGGGTGGCCAGCACCGCTTCGGCCAGGGTGGCGGCGTTGCTGCTCATGAACGCCAGCGCGTCACCCGCCTGCACGGCCACCGGCGACACCCCGCCGTGGCGCCACGGGCGCTCCCCGGCCAGCGCGAGCCCGGTTTCCGCCAAGGGCGCCAGGTCGCCGGTGCCGATCGCGCCGAGCCGGTGCACCACCGGCAGCGCGCCCGCCCGCAGCGCGCTCGCCAGCGCCTCGATCAGGCCGGTGCCGATGCCCGACCGGGCGGCCAGCAACTGGTTCAGCCGGATCAGCATCATCGCGCGCACCTGCCCGTCCGGCATCAGCTCACCGCTGCCGCCGGCGTGGCTGCGCAGCAGGCGCAGGCCGTGGTCGGTGGAGTGCTCCCCGGCCACCGTGTCGTCCTTGTTCGCGCCGACGCCGGTGGTGCGGCCGTAGACCACGCGCCGCGTGCTCAGCTCCTCGGCCAGTTCCCACGCGCGCCCGGCCGCCGCCAGCGCGCCCGGCTCGACCTCGACGTCCAGCACGCCCTCGGTACTCGCCACCGCCACGACGTCACCGCAGCGCAGCGTCCGCCCGTCCACCTTGACCAACCCGATCTCCTTTCCGCCGTCTGGCGCACAGCGTGCCGCTAGGCCGATCCAGTGCACGCGGCGGGCCGCCCGGTGACGGCCGGTAGCCGGCCCCGGCAACTCAGCGAACCGTGGTCTGAACCATTGACGGATTGGTCTAGACCCATTTAGCGTGAGCGGATCGAGCGGTGCACCGTGGCACCGCCGGGCTCACGGAGGACACCGATGTTCTCATCGCGCAGACGGAGATGGCTGGGTGCGGGCGGCGTGCTCGCCGCCGCACTGATGGCGATCGCGGTCGTGGCTCCGGCCTCGGCCAAGGCACCGGCGCAGGCACAGGCACCTGCCGCCGACGCCGGGATCGCCGCGCACGGCAAGACGCTCGGCTACTTCGCCCAGTGGGGCGTCTACGGCCGGAACTACCACGTCAAGAACATCCACACCTCGGGGTCGGCGGCCAAGCTGACCCACATCAACTACGCCTTCGGCAACGTGGTCAACGGCCAGTGCGTGCTCGGCGACACCTACGCCGACTACGACCGGTTCTACGGCGCCGCCGAGAGCGTCGACGGGATCGCCGACACCTGGGACAACGGCGCGCTCCGCGGCAACTTCGGCCAGCTGAAGCGGCTGAAGAAGATGTACCCGAACCTCAAGGTGCTGTTCTCCTTCGGCGGCTGGACCTGGTCCGGCGGCTTCGGGCAGGCCGCGCAGAACCCCGCCGCGTTCGCGAACTCCTGCTACAACCTGCTGAACGACCCGCGCTGGGCCGGGGTGTTCGACGGCATCGACATCGACTGGGAGTACCCCAACGCCTGCGGCCTGACCTGCGACACCAGCGGGCCCGCCGCGCTGAAGAACCTGGCGTCGGCGTTGCGCTCGAAGTTCGGCTCGAAGCTGGTCACCGCGGCCATCACCGGTGACGGTTCGGCGGGCGGCAAGGTGGACGCGGCCGACTACGGCGGCGCCGCGCAGTTCTTCGACTGGTACAACGTGATGACCTACGACTACTTCGGCGCGTGGGCGGCGCAGGGGCCGACGGCACCGCATTCGCCGCTGAACGCCTACAACGGCATCCCCGCCGCCGGGTTCAACTCCGACGCGGTCATCCAGAAGCTCAAGGGCAAGGGCGTTCCGGCGAGCAAACTGCTGCTGGGTCTCGGTTTCTACGGTCGCGGCTGGACCGGCGTGACGCAGGACGCCCCGGGTGGCACCGCGACCGGACCGGCACCAGGCACCTACGAGCAGGGCATCGAGGACTACAAGGTGCTCAAGTCCAAGTGCCCGGCGACCGGCACCGTGGCGGGCACCGCCTACGCCAAGTGCGGCAGCCAGTGGTGGAGCTACGACACCCCGGCCACGATCAAGGGCAAGGTCGGTTACGCCCGCGCACAGGGCCTCGGCGGCACGTTCTTCTGGGAACTCTCGGGTGACACCACGAATGGCGAACTGATCAGCGCCATCCAGAGCGGCTAGCAGTGGCGGTAGCCGAGAGGCGGGCGGGGAAACCGAGTTCCCCGCCCGCTTTCTGTCGTGGCTACCGATTATGGTGCGCTGGTGACGTTCACGGGCTTCGGCGAATACGCGATCGACTTCTACGACGGACTGGTGGTCGACAACTCGAAGCCGTACTGGGAGGACAACGTCCGCACCTACCGCGAGGACGTGCGCGCGCCGATGGAGGCGCTGCTGGCCGAGCTGGACGCGGAGTTCTCCGACGGTTTCGGCAAGGGCAAGGTCTTCCGGCCGCACCGCGACGTGCGCTTCGCCAAGGACAAGCGCCCCTACAAGACGCACTGCGGCGGGGTGATCGAGCAGGGCCGCGGCGGGGGCGCGTACTACGTCGAGGTCAGCTCGGCCGGGCTGCGCGTCGGCGGCGGCTGCTTCCACCTGGCCACCGACCAGCTGGCGAACTACCGCCGCGCGGTGGACACCGAGCCGCACGGTCCCGAGCTGGAGCGCATCCTGGCCAAGCTGCGCAAGCAGGGCTGGGAGATCAAGGGTGACGCGCTGAAGACCAAACCACGCGGCTACGACGCCGACCACCCGCGCATCGACCTGCTGCGGCACAAGTCGCTCTACGCGGTGAAGCTCTGGGAGCCGGACGACACCCTGCACGAACGCGGCTGCCTCGACCGGGTCCGCAAGTCGTGGCGGCAGGTGCGCGCGTTCAACGAATGGGCCCGCGACCACGTCGGCGTCAGTGAGCTGCCCCGCCGCTGAGCCACAGCTTTTCGCCGGTGGACAGCAGGATCCGGGTGCCGAGCGGGACGGCGGCGGCCTGAGTGGCCGGTTCCGGCAGCGGCAGTTCGGTGCCGCAGCCGGTCCACAAGCGAGCGTGCCCGCCGAGTTCGCCGGTGGTGAGCACGTGCTCACCGTCGAAGGCGAGTCCGGTGATTTCGGGCAGCTGCGCGGGATCGAGGGCCGGACCGCCGGTCAGCGACCAGGTCCCGGTGGAAGCCGAGTGCCAGCAAGCGAGGTGCTGCGGCCCGGAGTTCGATCGGGACAGTCCGGCCGCGACGCAGGCCGACGCCGTGCAGGCGATCCGGGTGGCGCTGACGTCGCCCGAATCGGCGGGGCGGGGGAGACCGGTGCGCTGCCAGTCGCGTCCGTTGCCTGAGGTCCAGACCAGTGGGGAGTACCGCCGGTCGGCGCGCACGTCGCCGACCGCGGTGAATCCCGGCCCGCCCGCGGCCACGCCGAGCGCGCGGGTCGGCGCGCCGGGCGAGCTGAGCAGCGCCTCCGCCTCGTCGAGCCGGGACCACGCCTGACCGCCGGGCGAGGTCCAGATCGCCGCGCCGGCCCCGGCGGACGGGTGTTCCCACTGCCCGGAGAGCACCGATGCCGATGACGTGGTCGCGGTGCCGTTCACCGCCATCGCGCGCGGACCGCCGAGCAGCTCGAACGGCTGCGGGTGGTCGGTCAGCCCGGCCGCGTCGCCGGACCAGATGGTCAGCCGCGCGTTGCCGTGCGCCCCGCCGTACGCGCGGCCGAGCGCGAGCAGCCTGCCGCCGCCCGCCGACGGCTCGACCAGCTCGGCCTGCGCGCCGTAGCCGCCACCGGTGTGCAGCGGCAGCGCGCGCCAGCCCGACTCCGGGGTGCCGAGCCAGGCCGCGGGGGCGCGGCCGTCCGGGCCCGGGACCGAGCCGGTGAGCAGGATCTCTTCACCCGATCCGGTGAGACCGAGCACATGTGCCCCGGGTGACGGCGGGGCGAGCTCCGACCACGGCGAAGGCGGGGGAGGCGGTGGAGCGGGAGCCGGTGCGCAGGCCACCAGTGCGCCGGTGAGCAGGACCGAGATGGCCTTGGGCACCGTCGGAGCATACAAAGGGTTACTACCGAGCGAACACGGAAAGAAACAGGTTGAATCGGTCTCGGGATCGGTAAAGACGTGAGCGCTCAGAGGGTCTACGCTGTCTGAACGTGAGCCGACGCGCGAAGATCGTTTGTACCCTTGGCCCCGCTACCGCCAGCCCGGAGAAGGTGCGGGCCCTCGTCGACGCCGGAATGGACGTCGCGAGAATGAACTTCAGCCACGGTAGCCACGGCGACCACAAGGAGGTCTACGACGTCGTCCGAGCGGCGGCGGCGGAGACCGGGCGCGCCGTCGGCATCCTCGCCGACCTGCAGGGCCCGAAGATCCGGCTGGGCACCTTCGCCAGCGGTCCGGTCGAGTGGCGCAACGGCGACATCGTGCGGATCACCGTGGAGGACGTGGCAGGCACCCACGAGCGCGTCTCCACCACCTACAAGGGCCTCGCGAACGACGCCAAGCCCGGCGACCGCCTGCTGGTCGACGACGGCAAGGTCGGCCTGGTGGTCAAGGAGGTCGACGGCCAGGACGTGGTCTGCGAGGTCACCGAGGGCGGCCCGGTCAGCAACAACAAGGGCGTCTCGCTGCCCGGCATGGACGTGTCCGTGCCCGCCATGTCCGAGAAGGACATCGAGGACCTCGAGTTCGCGATGGAACTGGGCGTGGACTTCGTCGCGCTGTCGTTCGTCCGCTCGCCCGCCGACATCGACCTGGTGCACCAGGTGATGGACCGGGTCGGCAAGGGCCGGGTCCCGGTGATCGCCAAGCTGGAGAAGCCCGAGGCGGTCTACAACCTCGAAGCCATCGTGCTGGCCTTCGACGGGGTCATGGTGGCCCGCGGTGACCTGGGCGTGGAACTGCCGCTGGAGCAGGTCCCGCTGGTGCAGAAGCGCGCCATCCAGATCGCCCGCGAGAACGCCAAGCCGGTGATCGTGGCCACCCAGATGCTCGACTCGATGATCAGCAACTCCCGGCCGACCCGCGCCGAGGCCTCCGACGTGGCCAACGCGGTGCTCGACGGCACCGACGCGGTGATGCTCTCCGGCGAGACCAGCGTCGGCCGCTACCCGGTCGAGTCGGTGGAGACCATGGCCAGGATCATCCAGGCGGTGGAGACCGACTCGCCGCAGGTCCCGCCGCTGAGCCACGTGCCGCGGACCAAGCGCGGCGTGATCTCCTACGCCGCCCGTGACATCGGCGAGCGGCTCAACGCCAAGGCGCTGGTCGCCTTCACCCAGTCCGGCGACACCGTGCGTCGGCTGGCCCGGCTGCACACCCGGCTGCCGCTGCTGGCCTTCACCCCGGAGGAGAGCGTGCGCAGCCAGCTCGCGCTGACCTGGGGCACCGCCACCCGGATCGTGCCGAAGGTGGGCTCCACCGACCAGATGATCCAGCAGGTCGACCACGCCATGGTCGAGATGGACCGCTACCAGCAGGGCGACCTGGTGGTGATCGTGGCCGGTTCCCCGCCGGGCACGGTCGGCTCGACCAACCTGATCCGGGTGCACCGCCTCGGTGAAGACGATCACGCCTGAGCGCATCCCGGATGTGCGCTTTGCCGGGATAGGGTTTCCGGCATGACTGAGGTCGCCCGAGCCGCCGCCACCGAGCTGGACTCCGCTGCCGGCCAGGGCGGCCAGGTGGTGCTCGACCGCCTGGTTTCCCTGCTCGACCTGGAGCGGATCGAGGAGAACATCTTCCGCGGCGTCAGCCCGCCGCACTCGCCGGTGCGGGTGTTCGGCGGGCAGGTGGCCGGGCAGGCGCTGGTCGCCGCCGGGCGCACGGTGCCGCCGGAGCGCACGGTGCACTCGCTGCACGCCTACTTCATCCGCGGTGGCGACCCGCGGGTGCCGATCGTCTACGAGGTCGACCGCATCCGCGACGGCCGGTCGTTCACCACCCGCCGGGTGGTCGCGGTACAGCACGGCAAGGCCATCTTCGCGTTGTCCGCCTCCTTCCAGAAGGAGGAGCCGGGCATCGAGCACGCCGACGAGATGCCCGACGTGCCCGCGCCCGAGACGCTGCCGACCGTGCAGGAGCGGATCGAGGGTTACCCCGCGCTGGAAGGGCTGCACAGCCGTCCGCGGCCGATCGACCTGCGTTACGTCAACGACCCGCCGTGGGTGACCCGCGGCACCGGCACCCCGGCCACCCGCAACCAGGTGTGGATGCGGGCCGACGGCACGCTGCCCGACGACCAGCTGCTGCACGTCTGCGTGCTGGCCTACGCGTCGGACATGACGCTGCTGGACTCCCCGCTGGCCCGCCACGGCGCCTACTGGGAGCTGGACAAGGTGCTCGGCGCCAGCCTCGACCACGCGATGTGGTTCCACCGCCCGTTCCGGGCCGACGAGTGGTTCCTCTACGACACCGAGTCGCCGTCCGCCTCGAACGCCCGCGCGCTGGCCACCGGCCGCTTCTTCGCCGCCGACGGCACGCTCATCGCCACCGTGGTCCAGGAGGGCCTGCTGCGCGTGCTGTGAGCGGGTGTGTCCTTCCCGGACCGGACCAGGTCCAGGATGGACAGCGCCGCCGGCCCCTTACTCGCCCGCGGCCCGGCGCCTGCGGTGCTTCCGGCGTTGCGCCGGGTGGGTGATTTCCGCCGGGAGCCCGTCGCCGAGCGCCAGCCGCGCTGCCACGTAAGCGCGGCACGGCACGGATGGGTGACGATTTCGCCACTGTCGCCAGCGCCGCCCGCGGCACGCCACACAGCGTCCCCTGGCGTCCGTCCGGTGCTCCGCGAGCACCGCGCGCAATGCTTCGGCCAGAACCGGGATTTCGTGGCGTGCTACCCACGCGGCGACTTGCGTGTCGTGGGTGGCCGCCGAACGGGTGAGGTCGGCCAGCCTTCGTTCCACAATGGCGGCTAATGGGTTCACGATGTTCAGCTCAGGGTGACCCACGCGCACACCCGCTCCTCCCCGGAAGTGGACCTCTCCGAATTTGCCCGATGTACTGGCTCCCGGCCGGAAAATGGAGCACACTGCGAGCGTACAACGGCAATGTGCAATTTGCAGTCCACCATCTGGGGACGCGGGCGAAATTGAAGTAGTCAATTCATCACGGCGAGTCTGGGCGGCTGGTTAGATATGGCATCAGGGACATCGGCAAGCGAGCAGCACAGCGGAGGTGGGGCAGTGGCGCGAGGGCAGGGGCCGACAGTGCGCCGCCGGCGGCTGGCCGGAGAACTGCGCCGGCTCCGTGAGGCCGCCGAGCTGACCATCGACGAGGTCGGCGAGAAGCTCGAGTGCTCCGCCTCGAAGATCAGCCGCATCGAGACCGGGCACGTCGGCGTCACCCCGCGCGACGTCCGGGACATGCTGGAGCTGTACGGCCTGATGGGTGACGAGCGCGAGGCGCTGGTCCAGCTCGCCAGGGAGGCGCGCAAGCGCGGCTGGTGGCACGCCTACAACGAGGTCTTCACCGGCACCTTCGTCGGGCTGGAAGCCGACGCCAGCTCCCTGCGGGCCTACCAGGCGCTGCTGGTACCCGGCCTGCTGCAGACCGAGCGGTACGCGCGGACGGTGATTCGCGCACTGCGCCCGGACGCCGACGAGACCGAACTCAAGCGCCGTGTGGCGGCGCGGATGGCCCGCCAGGAACTGCTCACCGACCCGGCCCCGCCGGAGTACTGGGCGGTGATCGACGAGGCGGTGCTGCACCGGCGCGTCGGCGGGTGCGAAGTGATGGCGGAACAGGTTTCCCGGTTGCTCGAAGTCGCGCGACTGCCGCACGTGACACTCCAGGTGGTGCCGTTCGGCGCGGGTGCGCATCCGGGAATGGAGGGACCGTTTCTCATCCTCGGTTTTCCGGAGCAGGCAGATCCGGACGTGGTTTACGTCGACAGCACTTCCAGCGGCCTTTACCTGGAGATGCCGGATGATGTGCGCCGCTATACCCTCATGTTCGATCACCTGCGTGCCACTGCCTTGAAACCGGATGACTCGGTCGAACTGATCGCCGAGTCGGCCGAGCGGCTCGGTGCGGAGCAAGCAAAGTAAGGAGTGGGGACCATGTCCGAGAACCCTGTATTCCTGACCCGATGGCGCAAGAGCAGCCACAGCGGTGGCGGCAATGACTGCGTCGAAATCGCATTCACCCGAGACGGCGCGGCCGTCCGCGACTCGAAGGATGTCGAGGGCGGTCTGCTCTCCTTCAGCTCCCGGGGCTGGCAGGGGCTGCTGGACGCCACGCGCGCCGGCAGCCTCGACCCCAGCTGAGTCAGCCACTTCGGCCCCTTACACCCGTCGCGCAGGGGCAAGACGGGAGTAAGGGGCCGACGCATGTCCGGACTGCGTGATCGTCCGATGCACGGGCGGACCCCTCAGCACGACTCTGAGACTCGGCAGAAGAGACCGGGATCGACAGAGGAGCAGACCATGAGGACCGACTGGATGTGGGACGCCGTGCAGGCCGAGGTCGCCTACCGCAACGACGAGCTGTACCGCGCGGGCAGGCTGACCAGGGTGGTTCGCGGCAGCCGGGCGTTCCGCTGGATGAAGGGGAACAAGCCGCAGGTGCACATACCGAGGCAACGCGACGGGGAACACGACCGCGCCGCGTAGCAATGAGCGTCACAGCGGCTGAGCCACGAGCGAAAACCACCGGACTCCCGGACCGCGGGTAGGTAAGAATGCACATCGTGCCCCGTCTCGGATCCGGAATCCCGCTCGTCGCGCGGACCAGTGAAATGCGCCGGCTTCGTGCCGCGCTCGCCCGTGCCGAGCGCAACGAAGCCGGCGCCGTCCTGTTGTCGGGGGACGCGGGGGTCGGCAAGACCCGCGTGCTGACGGAGCTGGGGGAACACGCGGCCGGCCGGGGCGCGCTGGTGCTCACCGGCCGCTGCTTGGACGTCCGTGAGGGTGGCCTGCCCTACCTGCCCTTCGCCGAGGCGCTGACCCCGCTGGCCACCTCGGGGGACAGCGCGGTGGCCGACGCGCTCCGCGTGCGCCAGGCGCTCGGCAGGCTGCTGCCGCAGCTGGGCACCGTGCTGCCGCCGAGCGCGGAGCACACGCCGGTGTCCGCGAGCGACCACGAGACCAGGGGCCAGGTCCGGCCCGAGCGGGACCTCGGCCAGTTGCAGCTGTTCGACGCGGTGCTGGGCCTGCTCACCGAGCTGTCCGAGCGCACCCCGGTGGTGCTGCTGCTGGAGGACCTGCACTGGGCCGACGGCTCCACCCGCAACCTGTTCTCCTTCCTGCTGTCCCGGCTGCGCGCGCAGCGCCTGCTGGTGGTGGCCAGCTACCGCGAAGAGGACGTGCACCGGCGCCACCCGCTGCGGCCGGTGCTGTCCGAGCTGGTGCGGCTGGCCAGCGTGGAGCGGATCGAGCTGCCGCCGTTCGGGGAGGCCGATGCCCGCCAGTTCGTCACCGCGCTGGCCGAGGCGACGCTGTCCCCCGAGGTGATCTCCGGGGTGATCGAGCGGTCGCAGGGCAATCCGTTCTTCCTGGAGGAGCTGATCGCCTCCTGCGCGGACGAGGCGGATCTGCCGATCGGGCTGGCCGAGGTGCTGCTGTCCAGGGTGGAGCGGTTGTCCGCGGAGACGCGGCGGGTGCTGCGGCTGATCTCGGTGGCCAACGGCGGGGTCTCGCACGCCGTGCTCAACGATCTGTCCGGTTTGGACGAACTGGCACTGGACGAGGCGTTGCGCGAAGCCGTGCAGCACCACGTCCTGGTGGTGGACAAGAAGTTCTACCTGTTCCGGCACGCACTGCTGCGCGAGGCGGTCTACGGCGACCTGCTGCCGGGCGAGCGCACGCGGACCCACGCCCAGTACGCGGACCGCCTGCGCCGCAACCCGGAATCCCGTGGTGGTGACGCGTTGCTGGCCTACCACAGCCTGGAGAGCAACGACCTGCCGACCGCGCTGGCCGCGTCCAAGCGCGCGGCCGCGGAGGCCGACGGACTCGGCGCGCCGGCGTCCGCGCTCAAGCACATCGAGCAGGCGCTGGCGATCTGGGACGCGGTGCCGGAAAGCGAACGGCCCGAAGGGGTCGACGAGATCAAGCTGCTCACCGAGGCGTCCTACTTCGCCGGGACCTCGGGTGAGCCCGAGCGCGCGATCGCCTACGCCCGCAGCGCGGTCGAGGCGATCCACGACGGGGTGCCCGCCGAGCGCGCGGCCATGCTGTGGCGGCGGCTGGCGCAGGTGCTGGCCGTGCTGGACGGGTCGTGGGACGAGTCGGTGGAGGCGATCGCCAGGGCGTGGGAGCTGGTCGAGCACCTGCCTGCCTCGCGCACCCGCGCCTGGGTGCTCTCCACCAGGGCGATCATCCAGCGCGGTGAGGACAAGATCGCCGACGCGCTGTGGAGCGCGCAGAGCGCGGTGGCCGACGCCCGCGCGGTCGGCGCGGACGGCGCCGAGGCTGACGCGCTGGTCACGCTCGGCGCGCTCGCCGAGACCGAGGGACACATCGAAGAGGCCCGCGACCGGTTGCGCCAGGCGCAGCGCAAGGCGGCGCAGGCCGGGGCGCTCAACGTCCAGCTGCGGGCCCGCTACTTCCTCGCCTCCAGTTACGAAGAACTGTCCGAAATAGACAAAGCGCTCGCCGCCTACCGGGAGAGTTCCGACTACGCCAAGGAAAACGGGCTCACCTGGAGCTCGTTCGGCCTGGAGGCCCGTGCCCGGCACCTGTACCTGCGTTACGTCAGCGGTGACTGGCCGACCGAGGACGGGCGCCCGCACCGCGGGGTGTCCAGCGCGGTGGCGGCCAGGATGACCGCGTCCTGGGTGTACATCGTGGCCGCGCGGGGGCGGCTCGCCGAAGCGGAGAAGATGGTCGAGAGCCTGCGCTCCGAGTGGCGCACGGACATCCTGATCGCCATCGCGGGCGGGGCGGTGGGCATCGACATCGCGTACTGGCGCGGCGACCACAACGAGGCGGTGCGCCGCACCGAAGAGGTGATCCGGGAGCTGGAGGAGTTCGAGCCGTGGTTGCTCGGCGGGGTGCGCATGGTGGTGCTGGGCATGCGCTCCTGTTCGGCGCTGGCGGCGGCCGCGAGGGTGCGCGGGGACGCCGAGGCCGAGGCCGCGGCGGTGGCCAAGGGTGAGGAACTGCTGACGCACGGCCGTTCCTGCCTCGAACACGGCAAGCCACGGTCGGGCACGATGGGCCCGGAAGGCCGGGCCTGGCAGGCTCGGCTGGCGGCCGAGACCCCGGAACTGTACGGGCGGTTCGACCCGGCGGCCTGGGCGGAAGTGGTGGCCGAGTTCGGTTACGGCGCCGTCTACGAGCAGGCCATGGCGCGGCAGCGGTACGCGGCGGCGTTGCTGAGCACGGGCGAAGCCGCCGATGCCGAACTCGCGGCGGCGGAACTGCTGAAGGCGTACGAGGTTTCCGAGCGTCTCGGCGCGAAACCGCTCGGTGACAGCATTCGCGACCTCGCCCACCGCGCCCGCATCGAACTGCCAGGCCAGGCGCCGCGGCGCGACGTGGTCGACCCGCTGACCGAGCGTGAACGCGCGGTGCTGGAGCGGGTCGCGCTGGGCCGGACGAACCGGCAGGTCGGCGAAGAGCTGTACATCAGCGAGAAAACGGTGAGCGTGCACCTGTCCCGCGTGATGGCGAAGCTCGGCGCGAGCCGCCGAGCCGAAGCCGTCGCCATCGCCAAGGACCGAGGCTTGCTCAGCGCGTAGAGAATGTCCTGCCGTGTTTGCGTGACGGTGCGGGTGGCGGGTTGGCGGCCCACAGCAAGCGGCTCCGCCGCTCAGGAAACTACCTAATCCCGGTGGAAGGTGACGCCGGGACGCGGGGTTTCGTCCACCGACAGGGAAAACACGTCCGGCCGGGCGTAGTGACCGGACACGTCGAGTTCGGCGCGTGAGGCGATCGTCTCGTCCGGGTCGATCTTCGCGGTGACGAGGCCCTCGGCATCCAGCAGCGGGCCCGCCAGCACGTCACCGGACGGCCCCGCGATCAGGCTGCCCCCGGCGAAGGGATCGTCCCCTTCGGACTCGTACGGGCAGGCGCTGACCACGAAGCAGCGCCCCTCGGCGGCGATGTGCCGCATGGTCGAGCGCCAGACCTCGCGATCGTCCACCGTGGGCGCACACCAGACGCGAACACCCTTGGCGTACATGGCCGCGCGCAACAGCGGCAGGTAGTTCTCCCAGCACAACGCGGCCCCGGCGAGTCCGGCCGCGGTCGGCACCACCGGCAGCGTCGAGCCGTCACCCCGGCCCCACACCAGGCGTTCGCGCATGGTCGGCACCAGCTTGCGGTGCTTGCCCGCGTACCCGGTCACCGGGTCGAGGAAGACCGCCGTGCAGTACAAAGTGGACCCGTCGCGCTCGACCACGCCGACCACCAGCGTCGCCCCGGTGCGTGCCGACAACCCGGCCAGCGCCTCGATTTCCGGCCCCGGCACCTCGACGGCCTGCTCGAAGTACCGGGTGAAGCGCTCGCCGGTCAGCCCGGAGGCGGGATAACCACCGAGCGCGGCTTCGGGCAGCACGAGCAGGTCCGTGCCCGAAGCGCGGATTTCCGCCTCGTAGCCCAGAATCCGGTCCAGCGTGGTCCGGGTGTCCCGGCTCGCCGCGATCTGCAGCGCCGAGAGGGTGGCTTCGGGCATCAGTCGATCGCCGCGACGGCTTCGATCTCGATCAGCAGGTCCGGCCGGAACAAGCCCGCCACCTGGACCAGCGAACTGGTCGGCGGGCGCTCGGTGTCGACGAACTCGTCCCGCACCTCCCGCACCGTCGCCAGCGCCGACGTGTCGACCACGTAGAAGGTGAGCTTGAAGACGTCCTTCCAGGTCGCGCCCGCGGCGGCGAGGGCGGCGCCGACGTTGTGCATCGCCTGGCGGGCCTGGGCCGCCCAGTCCCCGGCGGGGGCGGCGGTGCCGTCCGCGGCGATGGGGACCTGACCGGACGTCCAGACCAGCCGGCCGCCCGGGCCGACGCCGGCCACGTGGCTGTACCCGTTGGGCTGGGGAAGCGTGTCCGGCGTGGAGAGCTGGATGTCGACCATGGCGGACATCCTATGAGCGCGGGCAACCGGCCCAGGACGCCGCCGGTCAGGCGTCAGCGGGGCAGGCGCCGCAAGGCTTTCATGCTCGAAGTCATGCTCTTCACCCAGAGCTTCGGCGGCAGGCCGCGGAACGGGCGCAGCTTCAGCCCGCGCTGCACCGCGATCGACTGCGCCTCGGTGTACTTGAGCAGCCCTTCGGCCCCGTTGCGACGGCCGAAGCCGGACTCCTTCATCCCGCCCATCGGCACGCCGACGCTGCCGAAGGTGGCCGCGTAGCTCTCGTTCACGTTGACCGTGCCCGCCTTCAGCCGCGCCGCCACGGCCGCGCCCGCGCGGGTGTCGCGGCACCACACGCTCGCGTTGAGGCCGTAGACGGTGTCGTTCGCGCGGTCCACCGCGTCGTCGATCTCGGTGTAGCCGTAGATCGACACCACCGGGCCGAAGGTCTCCTCGGCGAACAGCTTCGCGGCCGGGGTGACGTCGGTGAGCACGGTCGGCGCGTAGAACAGCGGGCCGACGTCGGGCCGGGGATGCCCGCCGGTGAGCACGGTCGCGCCGTTGGCCCGCGCGTCGTCGACGTGCGCCGAGACGGTGGCCAGCTGGCTTTCCGAGGTCAGCGAGCCCATGTCGGCGGAGTGGTCGAGCTTCGCGCCGAGCCGCAACGCCTCGGTCTTCGCCACGAAGGCCCTGGTGAACTCCTCGCGAATGCTTTCGTGGACGTAGATCCGCTCGACCGAGACACACAGCTGCCCGGCCGAGGAGAAGCAGGCGGTGACCGCGCCGGCGGCGGCCTTGGCCGGGTTCGCGTCCGGCAGCACGATCATCGGGTTCTTGCCGCCGAGTTCGAGCGAGTACCCGGTCAGCCGCCCGGCGACCTGCTCGGCCAGCCGCTTGCCGGTCGGCGTGGACCCGGTGAAGCAGAGGTAGTCGGACTCCTCGACCAGCGCGTCGCCGATCGCCGAACCCCGGCCGAGCACGATCTGCCACACCCCGGCGGGCAGTCCGGCCTCCTCGGCGAGTTCGTGCAGCCAGAGCGCGGACAGCGCGGTCTGGTTGTCCGGCTTCTGCACCACGGTGTTGCCCGCCGCCAGCGCGGGCAGCACGTCCATCGCGGTCAGCGCGAGCGGGTAGTTCCACGGGGTGATCACGCCGATCACGCCCTTGGGGTGGCGGATCTCGCCCGCCTTGGTGAGCACCGGGATCACCCCGGCGGCGCGGCGCGGGGAGAGGATGCGCGCGCTGTGCTTGCCGTAGTAGGCGGCGACCAGCGCCGAGCCGCTGACCTCGTCGAAGGCGTCCATCCTTGCCTTGCCCGCCTCGACCTGGACCAGGTCGAGCACCTCGTCCTGGCGTTCGAGCAGCAGGTCGTGCAGGCGGATGAGGATGCGCTGGCGCTCGGTCACCGGCACCGCCGCCCAGGCGCCCTGCGCGCTCCGGGCCGCGGCGAAGGCGGCGCGGGCCTCGGTGTCGTCCGCCTGGGGCAGCGCCGCGGTGATCAGGCCGGTGAACGGCGAGGTGATCTCGGCGGGCGCCCGGTCCGCGCCGCCGGTGGCGCGGCGGACCAGCTGGGCCGCCCGCGCGGCCGAAGGCGCGCCGACCACGCCGCCCACGGTGCTCGGCCGGGAAGACTGCTGACCGGTGGGCGCTGGCGTGGTGCTGGTCATGAGCGGCTCCGTTCCGTGGCGAGGTTACTCGTCAGTACAGCATACCGTCGGTAGGCGGAACGAATCCGTAGAACATGAATCAACCTCACGTTACCCTGGGGGTGGGTGCCATGAACGGTCCAACCGGTTGGACCGTTCATGGCAGCGAGGGGTGCTACTTGGGCGGTTCCTCGCCCTGGCCCTTCTTTTCCGCGCCTTCTGCCTCGGCCTCAGTCTCGTCTTCGGCCGGTGCTTCCACCGGCTCCTTCGCCGGTTCGGCTTCGGGGGTCGCCGCCAGTGATTCGGTCGTCGCCACCTGGGTGAACGGCGAGATGTACGGCTCGGGCGCGGGCGGTCCGGCAGGTGCGGGCGGCGGTGCGTGCGGCGGCTGGTGCGCCATCGGCGGCGCGAATCCGTGCGGGGGAGTCTTCGGCTCCAGGTACATCTGCACGCCCGGCGCCGCCACCGCGACCCGCCGGTCGGGATTGGGCAGCCAGGCGACCAGCAGCGCGAGCAGCGCCACCCCGCCACCGCAGACCAGCACCCACAAACCGGTGCCGAGCGTGTACACCGTCCGGAACGAGGTGCGGCCACCTTCGTCCACTGTGGCCATGCTCTGCAGGCTCGACGCGGTCAGCGCGACCATCCACACCGCGATCGCCGAGGCCGCGGTCGCCGTGCTGAGCAGCAGCCGCGAACCCGCGCGCACCCCGGCGCTCGCGCGGCGGCCCGCCGAGGCGACCGTGACGAACGCGCCGATCAGCAGCACCGCGGCGGCGACGGTCAGCACGATGCCGAACCGCGGCGGGTGCGCGCCCTCGGTCTCGTCGAAGGACGGCCCGTCGTCGGAGAGTTCCTGGATGATCCACTCCCAGCCGGTGGTCTGCTGGGAGAAGCTCGCCTCGCCGTCGGTGACGATCTGGTATTCGGTGTAGGGCAGGAAACTGCCGAAGATCAGCAGTCCGGCGGCCACCAGTGCGAGCACACCGGCCGCCACCGAGAACCCGTGCACGCCGGGGCGCCGCGGCGGCGGGGGTGGTGGCTGGTGGTACGGCTGGAACTGCGGCGGCATCGCCGGTGGCGGCGGGGTCGCGCCTGCGGTCATCGAGGACTCCTGTCAATCCTGGGGACGTCCTCACCATCGCGGGAAACCACCCGGACCGTAGCCGGACCGCGACCTTCGAGACCTAACCGTGCTCGTACAGGAAAACCGCGACCCGCTTCCACTCGTCGAGCAACTGCTTGCGCCGCTTGGGGTCCCCGCCCAGTTCGGCGTCCAGCGCCAGGCCCCTGGTGAGGTTGACGGTCAGCCAGAACAGCACCTCGGCCCGCTCCCGCGGCAGGTCACCGGCCACCGCCGAGATCTGCTCCAGGGTGGAGCGGCCCAGCGCCCGGTCGACCGGCCGGATCGCCGCGCGCAGTTCGTCGTCGGTGCGCGCGGCCACCCACAGTTCGGTGACCGCGGTGGCCAGCGTGCCCGAGTAGCCCTCCCAGAGCAGGTCGATCGCCACCGGGATGCCGTCCGCGCCCGAAGGCAGGCGTTCCAGCGAGGCGGCCAGCTCGGACTTCAGCCGGTTCGTCAGGTGCTCCACGGCGGCGGCCATCAGCTCCGCCTTGGCCGAGAAGTGGTGCTGCACGGCGCCCTTCGACACCCCGGCCCTGGCGCAGATCTCCTGCACCGAGGTGCGTGCGTAGCCGAGTTCGACCAGGCAGTCGATGGTCGCGTCGAGCAGGGCGGTCCGGGTGGCCGCCCGTCGCTCCGCCTGCGTGCGATGTGTTGTGCCGGTCACAGCGAAAACCCCGTTCCGGTGGGCTTTACCCGACCTGGGCTCCAGATGTACATTCCGAGCAGAACTTACATTCCGATTGGCATGTTTTCCAGTCCGGAGGGTCCGCCGTGCCACTGCAGATTCAGAAGAGCTCATGGAGCAACCCCGATCTCGAGGACTTCCGCGACCTCGCGCGCACCTTCTGCCAGAAGGAACTGGTGCCCAACCAGGAACGCTGGATGGCGGAGAAGAAGGTCGACCGCGAGCTGTGGACCAAGGCCGGTGAGGTCGGCCTGCTCGCGCTCTCCATCCCGGAGGAGTACGGCGGTGGCGGCGGCACCTTCGCCCACGAGGCCGTGCTCTACGAGGAGCAGGCCCGCTGCGGGGACGGTGCCTGGGGAGTCACGGTGCACAACGGCATCGTCGCGCACTACCTGCTGCACTACGCGACCGAGGAGCGCAAGCGCGAGTGGCTGCCGAAGTTCGCCTCGGGCGAGTTCGTCGGCGCGGTCGCGATGACCGAACCGGGCACCGGCTCCGACCTCCAGAGCATCAAGACCCGCGCGGTCCGCGACGGGGACGAGTACGTGCTCAACGGCGCCAAGACCTTCATCACCAACGGCTACCACGCCGATCTGGTGGTGGTCGCCTGCAAGACCGATCCGGATGCCGGGGCGCAGGGCGTCTCGCTGATCGCGGTCGAGACCGACACGCCGGGCTTCCGGCGCGGCCGGGTGCTGGACAAGGTCGGGCTCAAGGGCCAGGACACCGCCGAGCTGTTCTTCGACGACGTGCGCGTGCCCGCGGCGAACCTGCTCGGTGAGGAGGGCCAGGGCTTCATCCAGCTGATGCAGCAACTGCCGCAGGAGCGGCTGATCATCGCGGTCACCGCGGTGGCCGGCATGGAGGCGGCGATCGACCAGACCATCGCCTACACCAAGGACCGGACCGCCTTCGGCAGGCCGATCTTCAAGTTCCAGAACACCAAGTTCAAGCTCGCCGAGGCGGCCACCGAGGCTGCCGTCGCCCGCGCCTTCCTCGACCAGTGCGTCGAGCGCCACCTCAGGGGCGAGCTGGACGTGCAGGGCGCGGCGATGGTGAAGCTGTGGACCACCGAGCGGATCAACAAGGTGGTCGACGACTGCCTGCAGCTGTTCGGCGGCTACGGCTACATGACCGAGTACCCGATCGCGCGGGCCTGGGCGGACATCCGGATCTCCCGGATCTTCGGCGGGACCAGCGAGATCATGAAGGAAATCATCTCGAGGACGCTCTGACATGCCCGACAAGACCGGCCCGCTCGCCGGGCTCAAGGTGATCGAACTGGCCGGGCTCGCGCCCGCGCCGTTCGCCTGCACGATCCTGGCCGACCTCGGCGCGGACGTGATCCGGGTGGATCGCGCCAAGCCGGGGGAGGACGTGCTGGGTTTCTCGTACGACCCGCTGATGCGCGGCAGGCGGACGATCGGCGTGAACACCAAGACGCCGGAGGGCGTGGAGCTGGTGCTCAGGCTGACCGACCGCGCCGACGTGCTGATCGAGGGCTTCCGGCCGGGCGTGGCCGAGCGGATGGGACTGGGCCCGGAGCAGGTGCGCGCCCGCAACCCGCGGCTGGTCTACGGCCGGATGACCGGCTGGGGCCAGGACGGCCCGCTGGCGCCCGCCGCCGGGCACGACATCAACTACATCGGCCTGGCCGGTGCGCTGGAGCCGGTCGGCCGGGCGGGGGAGCGGCCGGTGCCGCCGCTGAACCTGGTCGGCGACTTCGGCGGTGGCGGGCTGCTGCTGGCGATGGGTGTGCTGGCGGCGCTGTACGAGCGCACCTCGTCCGGGCAGGGCCAGGTGGTCGACGCCTCGATGGTGGAGGGGGCGGCCCTGCTCACCACGCACCTGCACGGGCTGCGGGCGGCCGGGGTGTGGCCGGGCGAGCGCGGCGACAACATGCTCGACGGCGGCGCGCCCTTCTACGACACCTACGAGACCGCCGACGGCAAGTACGTGGCGGTCGGCGCGATCGAGATGCGGTTCTGGGCGGACCTGGTCAAGGTGCTCGGGCTCGACCCGGCCGAGCTGCCGGTGCACGTCGACAAGAACGAGTGGCCGAGGCTGCGCGAGATCCTCACCGAGGCGATCGGCAAGCACACCAGGGACGAGCTGGTGGCCAAGGCCGAGGGCACCGACGCCTGCCTGACCCCGGTGCTCTCGCCGTGGGAGGCGGCCGAGCACCCGCACAACCGGGCGCGCGGCACCTTCGTCGAGATCGGCGGGGTGGTGCAGCCCGCGCCGGCGCCGAGGTTCGACCGGACCCCGGCCGCGACGCCGGAGGCACCGCACGACAAGGGCGCCGACACCGACGAGGTGCTGGCGGAGTTCGGCGTGACCGAAGTGGACGAGCTTCGGAATGCGGGAGTCATTAGTTAACGTGCGGTAACCGCGGGTGGTCGGAACACGCTCGGTCAGCTCGGTTCACCATCGAGTGCCGGGCGTGTCCGACCGGGTAATCGGGCCGTGGACTTCTACACTGCGTAGGAGATCGTCACCTACTCGGCGTGAACGGTAGTGCGCATTGGCGTGAAAGCCTGTTCGAATCGGGTGCGCGGGGGCAGGATGACGGTCGAAGATGGGTTTGGACTACGGCGACGCTGAGCGCGTGGCCCCCGGGGACCTCAGGATGGAGCCATGTCGCCGCAAATCAAGAAGATTCTGCTCGTCGGCGTCGTCGCGCTCGTGTTGTTCCTGCTGATCACCCAGCCCACGCAGTCCGCGGAGGCGGTGCAGACCGCGCTCGGCTGGCTGCGTGACGGCGCCGAAGCCATCGTCACCTTCGTGAAGAGCCTGTTCGCCTAGGCGGGGGCGACACCGCCGACACCGTCCACTTCGGCCGGCCCCGCGTGTGCGACGCGGGGCCGGCCGAAGTTGTGCCCGGATAGGGCGAATTCACTCTGAGTCACCATTCCCAGATTTCGGGCGGATCGCTCGACCATCCGGGTGGATATCGACGATTAATGTACTGGTAGACCGATTCATCTACGGCAAACACTGGCGGAAGCGGGGCCGTGCCCCCTACGGTGCTCACATTGCGTGATCGTCTGGTTCTCATGGACCCGCGTCCGGTTCCTCGTTTCGAACAAAGCCCTCAGCTGTTCGACCCGGGCTGAACCCAACGCGGCGCATGAGTAAGGAGGCAGGGATGACCGGGGATCCCGGAGTGGACGCGTTGATCCAGCAGTGGGCCGCCGAGCGTGAGCAGAGCGCCGAAGAGCGCGAGGCGGATCGGATCGCTTCGGCTTGGCTCGCCGACATGCCGCAGGCCCCGCCGGGTATTCCCGGGCAGCGGGCGCGCACCGGCTCGACCGGATGGGCGCCGCTCGAGGCCGCCGACCCCGGTTACGTGGAAGCCATGCGCGGCAGGCTGCCGGAGGTTCCGGTGGAACTGCTCAGCGCCGCCGCCGGCTGGTGGCAGATGATCGGCCCGGTGGCCGAGGCCGAGAAGTGGTGGGACGCCGGGCTCAGCCCGCTCGACCAGCGCGCGCTGGACTACCGCGCGGCCGGGCTCACCCCGGCCGACCTCGGCAAGCGGCTCGGCCCGATGACCGTGCTCCAGCACCTGCGCCGTGGCAGCGCACCCGCGTGGTGCGTGGCCAGGCTGGCCCGCCAGCGCCGCGACGCGGGCTGAGGCCGTCCACCTGGCGGCTTCCCACCTGGCGAGCCGCGTCCGCGGCAGCGCGCCCGTAACGCTAGCCTGCGCCGAGTCGTTGTCCTGACGAAGTCGGTGTGGCTGGAGGGTTCGCGAGTTGACCACCAAGGTCCGATCCGGAGCGGCTGCTGTCGCCGGGCGAGCGGGAATCGTGACCGCGGTGCTCGCGGTGGCCGGAGCCGGCGTGTGGGTGGTCGCCAAGGCCAGCGTGCCCGAGGCGGGCCCGATCACCACCGAGATCCCGGCACTGCAGGTGCAGGCCGCGCCGGTGGAGCCGGGCACGCTCGCCCCGGTGGACGCTTCGGTCGGCGGGGCGCAGCAGCAGGGCCAGCCCCAGCAGCGGTCCACCGCCGACCTGCTCACCGACTGGTCGCAGCGGGCGGCGCCGGTGATGGGCGTGCCGGCGCGGGCGTTGCGGGCCTACGGCAACGCCGAGCTGGCGGCGCGGGCGGAACTGCCCGGCTGCAAGCTCTCCTGGGCCACGCTGGCCGGGATCGGGCGGATCGAGTCCAACCACGGGCAGTACGGCGGGGCCGCGCTCGGCGCCGACGGCCTGCCGTCGAAGCCGATCATCGGGGTGCCGCTGGACGGCTCGCCGGGCGTCAAGGCGATCGGCGACACCGACGGCGGCCGCTTCGACGGGGACTCCACGCACGACCGCGCGGTCGGCCCGATGCAGTTCATCCCGAGCACCTGGGCCAAGTACAACTCCGACGGCAACGGTGACGGCGTCGGCGATCCGCAGCAGATCGACGACGCCGCACTGGCCGCCGCCCGCTACCTCTGCGCGGGCGGGCGCGACATGGCGGCCGCCCAGGGCTGGTGGGCCGGGATCATGTCGTACAACAACTCGATCGAATACGCGCAGAAGGTCTTCGGCCTGGCCGACGGCTACGCCAAGTCCGCGCGGACGCTCACCTCGAACTGACCCGGGCCAATCGGGCATATCGGCACCAGGTGTGCGGTGGCTCACCCGGACGGGGGTGCTAGCGTCGAAGGGTGTCCATGGCCACGTCCCCCATCGCCCGGCGCCTGGCGATCGCCGGGGTCTGCCTGCTGAGCCTGGTGCTCTGCTGCGGGCTGGCCTGGTGGCAGTGGGAGAAGTTCTCCTCCGCCAACGGCACCTTCCAGAACCTGGGTTACGTGTTGCAGTGGCCGCTGTTCGGCTTGTTCCCGGCGTTCATGTTCTGGCGCATCCGGCAGATCCGGCTCCGCGCGGAGGCGAACCCGCCCGCCGAGGCGCCCGCGCCCGAGCCGAAGCCGGTTCGCCTACCGCAGCCGCGGGCTTCCCGTGAGCAGCCGCTGGACCCCGAGGACGCCGAACTGGCGGCGTACAACGCGTATCTCGCCGAACTGGCGGCACGCGACGAAGAAAGCAGGAAGTAGCAGATGGTGAGCACCGAGAAGCGCGCCGCCGACCTGCGCGGGCCGCTGACCCGGTTCCGCGTGGCGGCCTACGTCACCGGCGTCGGCCTGCTCGGCCTGGTCGTGGTGATGATCTGGCGCTACGTGTTCGACAACCCCGGCCCGTCGGCGGTGTACTCGCCGATCCACGGTGTGGTCTTCATGGTCTACGCCGCGCTCACCATCGACCTGGCGATCAAGGCCCGCTGGTCGTGGAAGGCGGTGGCCGGTGTGCTGCTGGCCGGCTGCGTTCCGTTTGTGTCCTTTGTGGTCGAACGCAAGGTCACCGCGAAGACGCAGGCGGGCGAGCGGCTGTAACTCCCTTCCGCCGGAAGGTCAGCGCCACCAGCAGGGTGCCGGTGGCGATCACGGCGGCCGCGGTGAACGCCGCGGTCATGCCCTCGGTCAAGCCGATCGCACCGTCCGAGTTCCGCGAAGCCACCCCGAACACGGTCACCAGCACGGCCAGTCCCACGGCCGACCCGAGCTGCTGCATGGTCTGCAGCACCCCGCCCGCCGCCCCGGCGTCCTCCTGGCGCGCGCTCGCCATGATGATCACGTTGAGCGGGGTGAACGCGGTGCCCGCGCCCAGCCCCATCAGCAGCATCGGGCCGAACAGGCCGGGGAAGTAGGCGGTGTCCGGGGTCAACCCGGTCAGCCAGCCGAGCCCGGCGATCATCAGCAGGCAGCCGGTGACCGCGAGCGCCTTCGGCCCGAACCGGGGCAGCAGCCGCGGCACGAACCGGCTCAGCCCGAACACCGCCCCGGCCATCGGCAGGAAGGCGAACCCGGTGGCCAGCGGCCCGAACCCGCTCAGCTCCTGCATGAACTGGGTGAGGAAGTAGAACATCGACATCATCGCCATCGGGCCGAAGAAGAAGTTGAGGTAGGCCGCCGCGCGATCCCGGTCGGCGAACAGGCCCAGCGGCATCAGCGGTTGCCGCGTGCGCAGTTCGACCAGCACAAAAATCGCCAGCAGCACGAGCCCGCCGGCCAGGCACAGCACGGTCACGCCGTGGGTCCAGCTGTCGGTGGCGGCGTGGTTGAAGCCGTAGACCAGCGTCGCGATGCCGAGCGTGGCCAGCAGTGCGCCGGGCAGGTCGAGCCGGGCGCGGGTGCGGGGTGGTTCGGCCACGTACCGCGTGGCGAGCAGGCAGACCGCGATGCCGAACGGCACGTTGATGAACAGCGCCGCGCGCCACGAGAACCAGTCGGTGAGCAGGCCGCCGACCAGCAGCCCGAGCGCGAACCCGCCGCTGGCGACGCTGGTGAACAGGGCCAGCGCCCTGGTGCGGGCGGCGGGTTCGGTGAAGGTGGTGGTGATCAGCGCGAGCGTGCTCGGCCCGGCGGCCGCGGCGCCGACGCCCTGCAGCACACGCGCGGCGACCAGCCAGAACGCCGAGTCGGCGAGGCCGCCGAGCAGGGAGGCGGCGGTGAACACGGCGACGCCGGAGACGAACAGCCGCCGCCTGCCGAACAGGTCACCCGCGCGGCCGCCGAGCAGCAGCAGACCGCCGAAGACCAGGCTGTACGCGGTGATCACCCAGGACAGGCCGGTCGGGCTGAAGCCGAGTTCGGCCTGGATGCCGGGCAGCGCCACGTTCATCACGGTGACGTCGAGGATGAGCATGAGCTGCGCGGTGAGCACGGTGGCCAGCGCCAGGCCCGGCCGGGTGGCCGGAGGTGCCGGAAGTGTGGGTGTGGACACGAAGTTGTCTCCAAGCGGATGCGGGAACCCCAGAGAACCTAAGCGGAGAGATTCTCCGCTTGGTCTTGGGGTTAGCATAAGGAGAGAGTCTCCGCTTCCGCAAGCCTAACCGGAGAATCTATCCGCTTAGCTGACGAGGAGGTCGCCGATGCGGGCCGACGCACGCCGCAACTACGAGCGGATCGTCGCCGTCGCGCGGGAGCTCTTCGCGGCGAAGGGCACCGACGTGCCGCTCGACGAGGTGGTCAAACGGGCCGGGGTCGGCGCGGGCACGCTGTACCGGCACTTCCCGAATCGCGACGTGCTGGTCGAGGCGGTCTACCGCGAGGAGATCGGGGCGGTCGCCGACCACGGCCGCAAGCTCGCGGCCGACGCCGCGCCCGAGGACGTCATGTTGCTCTGGTTCCGGGAGCAGGTCCGGTTCTTCACCCGCAAGAAGGGGCTGACCTTCGCGCTCAGGGCGTCGCTGGACCAGGAGCACGAGGTGTTCTCCTGGGCGCACGGAGTGCTGCACGAGGTCGCGGACGAGGTGCTCGCCGCCGCGCGGGGACACGTCCGGCCCGAGGTCACCACGGTGGACCTGCTGCGACTGGGGCACGGCCTGTGCGTCGCCACCGAGCGCGCGACGCCCGAGGAAGCCGAGCGGATGCTGGAGATCGTGGTCAGCGGCCTACGCCCGGCCTGAGTGCCGCACCGAGTACGGCGGCACGGTGCCGCCGCGCAGGGTTTCGGCGTCCACTGAGGACGGACGGTAGGGCAGGGTGGCCAGCCGCGCGGTCATCGTCGCCACCGGGTCCGGCAGCGCGTCGGGGCGGCCGGACAGGAACGCCCACTCGTGCTCGTCCGATCCGAAGTAGACTGTGGTGCCGAAGACCTCGGTGAACCGGTGGTACAGCGCGAGCAGGGTCTCGTTGCGCCAGAGCGTCGGACAGCCCGCCTGGCAGCAGACCACCCCGCCGGGCGCCAGCACGTTCGCGCACCGGCGCAGGAAATCCTTGCTGTACAAGCGGTTGTGCTGTGCCGCCGGATCGGTGTTCTCGTCCGGAAGGTCGATCACCACCAGGTCGTAGCGGTGCTCGGTCTCGGCGAGGAAGGACCAGCCGTCCCGGTACCACACGCGCGCGGTGTCCGTGCCGGCTTCGGCGTCGGCGAGTTCGGCGGGGGAGTAGCCGTATGGCAGGTGCTCGGCGCAGGCCCGCACGGCCTCGGTGTCGATGTCGACGTGGTCCACGAACGCCCCGGCGGCCACCGCGATCTGCGTGGCGACGCCCTCGCTGGAGCCGACCACCAGCACGCGCGACCGGCCGTCGGCGAGCAGGAGCGGCGGCACCATCAGTGCCTCGTGGTAGACGAGCTGGCTGGCTTCGGTGCTCTGCCGCTCGTCGTCGCAGAACAGCGAGACGCCCTGCGCGGTCCGCGCGATCACCAGGTGCTGGTAGGAGGTGCGGGTGTCGAGCAGCACCTCGTCCAGCTCCCACACCCTGGTCAGCCCGGCACCCACCGGCTCGACGACGCTCGCCAACTCAGCTCCCGATGTTGTTGTGCGGCAACACCACTCGGTGCCCGCGGTCGACTGTGGACGAGATGACCGAACGCGTGCCGAGTGCTTCGGCGAGCAGGCGCACGGCCAGTTCCGGGTCGGCGCGTTCCCCGCAGGTGAACACGTCGACGAACATCGCGCCCAGCTCCGGATAGGTGTGCACGGAGGCGTGGGACTCGGCGAGCATGGCCAGCACGGTCACGCCCTGCGGCTCGAACCGGTGGGCCTGCGTGCCCAGCACGGTCGCCCCGGCCGACTCCATCACCTCGCGCAGCGTGGCCCGCAGGAACGCGGCGTCGTCCAGCAGCGCCGGGTCGACCTCGTGCAGTTCGGCCAGCACGTGCCTGCCCGCGAACAGTCCCACCTCAGCCGTCATCTTCCACCCCCGTGCCAAGACAATACGTGCGCAGCGGCGGGATCCCGTTGAAGGCCACCGAGGAGTAGCTCGCGGTGTACGCACCGGCGTCGAGAATGTCCAGCCGGTCACCACCGCGCAGCGAGAGCGGCAGCCGGTACGGGGTGCGCTGGTAGAGCACGTCGTCACCGTCGCAGGTCGGCCCGGCCAGGATCACCGGGCCCGTCTCGGCCGACTGCGCGCCGAGCGGGACGAGCCGGTAGGCGATGGCCTCGTTCTCCGTCTCGGCCAGGCCGTTGTACCGGCCCACGTCGAGATAGACCCAGCGGTGATCATCCACAGTGGACTTACGGGCGACCAGCACCACTTCGGTGCGGATCAGCCCGGCGGTGGCCACCAGCGCCCGGCCCGGCTCCATCAGCAGTTCCGGCAGTCCGTCCGGGAAGTGCCGTCCGAGCGAGCCGAAGATGGCGTCGGCGTACTCGGCCGGTGCCGGGGCGCCCTCGCGATAGGTGGTGCCGAGGCCGCCACCGAGGTTGAGCCGGCGCAGCGGCACCTCGGCGGCGATCTTCGCCGCCGCCGCGATCCCGGTGTCCCAGGCCAGCGGGTCCAGCTGCTGTGAACCGACGTGGAAGGCCACCCCGGCCGCGTCGAGCCCCAGCTCGGCGGCCCGCTTCAGCAGGGCCAGCGCCAGTTCCGGTTCGCAACCGAACTTCCGGCCGAACGGGGTGACCGAGTCCGGGCCGTCCACCAGTATGCGCACCGACACCGACGCACCGGGCGCGTGACGGGCCAGGTTTTCCAGGTCCTCTTCGGCGTCGAAGACGAAGTCGCGGACGCCCGCCGCGTACGCGCCCGCGATGTCGGCGGGCTTCTTGATCGTGTTGCCGTAGGACAGTGCCGACGGTGACGCACCGCACGACAGGCACAGCTCGATCTCCGCCGGGCTCGCCACGTCGAACCGCGACCCGGCCGCGACCAGCGCGCGCACCACCGCGGGCTCGGGGTTCGCCTTCACCGCGTAGTACAGCGATACCCCGTCGAACAGCGCGGACAGCTCGCGGTAGCGGGCGCGCACCACGTCGACGTCGACCACCAGGCACGGCGTCGGCGGGTCCATCCGCTCCAGGAAGTCCCGGATCCGATCAGCACTCACCCGATCGAGGGTAGGTCAGCTGCCGATGCCGGTGATCGAGCGGACCTCCATCTCGGCCTGCTTGCGCGGATCGGCCCGCTCACCGAGCAGGGTGCCGACGATGCCGCAGAGGAACGAGAACGGGATGGACACCAGGCCGGGGTTCTTCAGCGGGAACCAGTTGAAGTCCACCAGCGGGAACAGCGAGTCCGGCGTGCCGGAGACCACCGGCGAGAACAGCACCAGCACCAGGCACGCGGCCAGCCCGCCGTAGATGCCCCACAGCGTGCCGGTGGTGTTGAACCGCTTCCAGAACAGGGAGTACAGCAGCGTGGACAGGTTCGCCGAGGCCGCCACCGCGAAGGCGAGCGCGACCAGGAAGGCCACGTTCTGCCCGCTGGCCAGGATGCCGCCGGCGATGGCGAGCACGCCGATCACCACCGCGGTGATCCGCGCCACCCGCACCTCCTGCCGTGGCTCGGCCTTGCCGTCCTTGAAGATGTTGGCGTAGACGTCGTGCGCGAACGAGGCGGACGCGGTGATGGTCAGCCCGGCGACCACGGCCAGGATGGTGGCGAAGGCCACCGCGGCCACCACGCCGAGCAGCAGCGTGCCGCCGATGTGCAGGGCCAGCAGCGGGGCCGCCGAGTTCTCGCGGCCCGGTGCGCCGAGGATCTCGTCGGAGCCGACCAGTGCCGCCGCGCCGAAGCCGAGCACCAGCGTGCAGAGGTAGAAGACCAGCATGCAGGCGGTCGCCCAGACCACCGACCGGCGGGCCTCCTTCGAGTTGGGCACGGTGTAGAAGCGCATCAGCACGTGCGGGAGCGCGGCCGCGCCGAGGATCAGCGCGATGGACAGCGAGACGAAGTCGAGCTTGCTGGTCTCGGTGGCACCGTAGAGCCCGCCCGGTTCGAGCAGGGCGTCGCCCATCGGGCTGTTGTCCGCGGCCGACGAGAGCAGGTTCGAGAAGCTGAAGCCGAACTTGCCGAACAGGAACACCGTCATCAGCGCCACGGTCAGGATCAGCATGGCGGCCTTGATGATCTGCACCCAGGTAGTGCCCTTCATCCCGCCGACCAGCACGTAGAGCACCATCACCAGGCCGACGACACCGATCACCAGCGCCTGGCCGAACCCGCTTTCGATGTCCAGCAGCAGGGCGATCAGCCCGCCGGCGCCCGCCATCTGCGCGAGCATGTAGAACAGCGAGATCACCAGTGTCGAGGTGGCCGCGGCGGCCCGCACCGGACGTGGGCGCATCCGGAAGCTGAGCACGTCGCCCATGGTGAACCGGCCGGTGTTGCGCAGCAGCTCGGCGATCAGCAGCAGGTCGACCAGCCACGCGACGAGGAACCCGATGGAGTAGAGGAATCCGTCGTACCCGTGGATCGCGATCGCCCCGGCGATACCCAGGAAGGACGCGGCGGACAGGAAATCACCCGAAAGTGCGATGCCGTTCTGCCGTCCGGTGAAGGCGCTGCCCGCGGCGTAGTAGTCCGAAGTGGACGAGCTGCGGCTGCTGACCCGGTAGACCACGTACAGGGTGATCGCGACGAACAGGGCGAACACCGCGATGTTCACCACCGGATCGCTCTCCGGCACCCCGGCGGCGAGCGCGCTCACCGGTCCACGCTCCGGCGGATCGCGGCCACCTGCGGGTCGAGGCGCCGGTTGGCGAAGCGCAGGTAGGCGGCGGTGATCAGCACGGTGGAGGCGAACTGGGCGAGGCCGAGCAGCATCGCCACGTTCACCGAGCCGAACACGCGGGTGCTCATGAACTCGTGCGCGTAGGCCGCCAGCAGCACGAACGCCAGGTACCAGGCGAAGAACAGCAGGCTGACCGGGAAGATGAACCGGCGCAGCCGCGAGCGCAGGCCGGTGAACTCCGGGCTGCGCTGGATCGCCTCGTAGTCCGGCCCGGTCCGCTCGGCGGGCTCGTCACGGAGCAGCGACGGGCCGGGGCCGCCGAACATGATCGGGAGCTGCCCGGTGTCCTCCATGGCATTCCGGGCGTGGGGCTCGTTGGTGAGCTCCGGCATCGTTCCTCCTACACGAGCGTGGGCGGCGGTCATCGTAACTACGGCGGGCGCGGGCCCGGAAAGCGACCGGAACTGAATCGGTGGAGCCCGAAAAATGATCTTCGCTGGGCCGGGAAAACGCGAAAAAATGCGCCGTGTCACACGAATTAGTGAAGGTCGTGGTGACGCACTGTTCTTTTTTGGGGTGGCCTGTACGGCATCGGCGGCCCTGTTCCGGATATGTGTCACCCGGCTGGATCGCCACAGGTGACCGTGGTTGTGTGTACTCCGGAGCCGGCGCCACCCCGCCGCGTCCCGCGTGCTCCGCCGGGAATGATTCTCCATTTGCGACAGTGGATGGAAAGAAGATCCCAGCCCCCGTTGAACTCGGATCAACACCACAACATCGGGGATAAATTGCAGCTCAAGTCCGGTACTAGTGGCACGGTAGGTATGAGTTTGCCGGTGGTGACAGCGCGTGCTGGGCTATGTGGGTGACACGGCGTTCGGGGAAAGGGGTGACGTCTGTAACCGGAATTGGGGCCGCCGCCCGTCCGGGTGCGCAAAGCTCGGGCACCGGGTCGCCCCGAACGCCATTTTTGCAGGTCAGTCGCTGTTTGCTGAGCCGTTCGAACAATCACACTATTGGTGTACGATTCCGGCACCACGCTGACTTTTGTGATCGATTGGGTGCTGCTGTTGTCCCCGTGCACGTGCAGATGGCATGTTGCGTTGTGCCGTGCATCCGCCCGGGGCGATGCACGAGCCGCAGCAGCTGAGCGAAGCCGGTGGCCGCACGCCGGGTGTGGATCGACGTGCTCGACGATGGCGAACAGGGAGTCACTTTCGTGACTGGTGCAGGAGAAGGCCAAGTGCCTGTTGGAAAGCTGCTCGGCCGGCCACCCCGGAGGCCGTCCAGATGGCGCTCGCTGACCCGCTGGCGCGACTGGAACCTGCCGGTCAAGCTGGCCGCGGTGACGCTGGTGCCGATCCTCATCGCGATCGTGCTCGGCGTGCTGACCATCGGTGGCCAGGTGGAGCGCTCGAGCAGCTACCAGCGGATGGACCGGCTGGTCGCGCTCGGCGGCGAGATCCGGACCACGCTGGAACACCTGCAGGCCGAGCGCGTGCGCACGGCCGAGCTGCTGGTGCAGACGACGGTGCGGGATTCGCCGGAACTGGCCGGGATCCGCCTGCGCACCGACGGCGCGCTGCCCGGACTGGACTCCGCGATCGAGCGGGCCACCACGCTGGACTCCGGCGTGGTCGGCCCGGCCAAGGAAGCCGACGCGCAGATCTCGCGGCTGACGCAGATCCGCACCCAGGTGGACGGCGGGCAGCTGGAACCGGCCGAGGCGATCACCGAGTACACCGCGGTGGTCACCGGACTGCTCAAATTGGACACCGCGCTCACCGCGGGCGTCAGCGACGACGCCATCGGCGGCACACCGACCGCGCTGCACGACCTGCTGGTGGCCAAGGAAGAGGTGTCGCTGGGGCAGGCGCTGGTGAGCTACGGCATCGCCCGCGGCACGCTCTCGCCGTCCGAGCTGAACCAGCTGCGCACCACCGAGGTGCGCCTGGCCGACCGGCTCGCCGACTTCCGCGCGGCGGCCTCGCAGGAGCAGCGCCAGGACTTCGACACCACGGTCGCCGGGCCCAGCTTCGAAACCCGCGACACGCTGGTCCGCAGCGCGCTGGGGGAGCAGGGCCGGTCGCCGGAGGAGGCGCTGCGCGAGACCTCGGCGCAGCAGTGGACGGACAGCTCGACCGCGGTCGGCTCCCGCCTTTCCGAGGTCAGCAGCCGGATCGGCGGTCAGCTCGGCGCGGTGTCGGCGAACCTGGCCGACAAGGCCAGCACCGGTGCCGGGGTGCTCACCGTGTTGTTGTTCGCCGCGCTGGTGCTCGCCGCCGCGGTGGTCTTCCTGATCACCCGTCAGCTGCTGCGCTCGCTGCGGGTGCTGCGGGCCAGTGCGCTGGACATCGCCGAGCGGCAGTTGCCCGGCGCGGTGGAGAACATCCAGGAGGGGCGCCCGCAGAGCACCGACGTGCAACCCGTTCCGGTGACGGCCAAGGACGAGGTCGGCGAGGTGGCCCGCGCCTTCGACGCGGTGCACAGCCAGGCGCTGCGCCTCGCCGTGGAGCAGGCCGCGATGCGCACCGGGTACAGCAGCGTGTTCGTCAACCTCTCGCGTCGCAGCCAGAGCCTGGTGCAGCGCCAGCTGCAGCTGATCGAGCGGCTCGAGCGCGACGAGGAGGACGCCGACCAGCTGGCCACGCTGTTCCAGCTGGACCACCTGGCCACCCGGATGCGCCGCAACAACGAGAACCTGATGGTGCTCTCCGGCGCCGAACCGGCCCGCCGGTCCGGCCAGCCGGTGTCCACAACGGACATGTTGCGGGCCGCGGTCTCGGAGATCGAGCAGTACCAGCGGGTTGTCGTGCAGCCGCCGCCACCGGCCAGGGTGGTCGGGTACGCGGCCAGCGACCTGATGCGCCTGATCGCCGAACTGCTCGACAACGCCACCGCGTTCTCCGCGCCGGAGACCCAGGTGACCGTGGCGACCCGGCTCTCGGAGGACCGGGTGCTCTCGGTCGACATCCTGGACAAGGGCATCGGGATGAACGAGGCGGAGGTCACCGAGGCCAACACCCGGTTGACCGAAGCCGGTTCGGTCGACCTGGCCACTTCGCGCCGGATGGGCCTGTTCGTGGTCGGCAGGCTGGCCGGGCGGCACGGGATCGGCGTGGTGCTGCACGGCGGCCGGGACATCGTCGGCGTGCGCGCCACCGTGACCGTGCCCGCCGAACTGGTGATGGACGCGATCCCCGGCACCGGCACCCGGCCGCGCCTGGAACCGCGGTCCGCGCCGGCGGTCAGCCAGCCCGCGGGCGCGCTGCCGCGCCGGAAGGCCAACGGTGCCAACCGGTCCGGGGTGCTGCCCGCCTCGTCTTCGGTGCCCGCGCCCGCCAAGGGCAGTGCGCTGGAACGACGGCTGAGCGGGGAGGAGGCGCCGTCGCCGGCGGAGATCTCCGGTACCGCGTTGTTCAGCCCGGTCACGCCGACCGAAGAGATCCCGGTGACCGTGGTGCCGGGACCTTCGGAAGCCCCGGAGCCCGCGCCGGAGGCCGAAGCCGCGCCGCTGACGTCGAAGCCGAAGCCCGCCGAGAGCGACAGTGAAGCCACGCTGCCCAGCGGCAAGGCACTTTTTGTGTCCAATCAGGACATCGCGCCCACCCGCGGGGTGCTCAGCGACTGGTGGGCGGCCGCGGTCACCCCGGAGCCAAGGCCGGAGCCGGAGCCGGACCTGCCGGAGAACACGCCGATCTTCGACGCGATGCTGTCGGCTTGGTTCCGCAAGAGCGAACCGGCCGAGGAAGTCGCGGCGCCGAACGGCAATCCGGTCACTTCCGAAGCCGCGGCCCCGGAAGAGGAGCCGACTCCGGAGAAGCAGGCCGAACCGGTGAAGGCCGAGGCCAAGCCCGAGTGGGACTTCCCGTCCGACGAGAGCTGGCGGACCGTGGAGGCGGTGTCCAAATCGGAGCCGTCGAGCTTCACCGCGGCCGGGCTGCCCCGGCGGCGGCGAGGGGAGAAGCTGCTGCCCGGCAGCGCGGCGGCGTCCACCCCGGTGCCGGTCGTCAAGGGCACCGATCTCCCGGTGCGGGACCCGGCGAACGTGCGGGGGCGGCTGAGCAGCTTCCAGCAGGGCGTCAACCGGGGCCGCCAGGAAACCGGCAGGGCGATGCCGGAGGAGGCGCCGGCCGAGGTGCCCGCCATCGCCCAGGTCCCGCTGGGCCCGGCGCCCGCCCCGGAATCCCCTTCGCCTTCGAAGGCGAGCACCAAGCCCGAGCCGAACGCCGAGTCCACCCCGGAACCCCACAGGCGACGCCCCACGGCTGGAACCAAGGCCGCCGCCGGGACGAAGGCAAGCACTGGGGCCGGAACCAGGGAAGGCACCACCACCGGAGGCAAGGCGGGCGCCAATGCCGCGGTCAGGGCTGCCACCGAGGCAGGCGCTGAGGCCGAAGGCAAGACGGGCACCACCGCCGGATCCAGGGCTGGCACCAAGTCGGGGGCCAACGCCAGGACGAGGGCAGGCAGCAAGGCCGGAGCGAAAGCCACGGCAGCGGATGCCGAAGCGGGGACCAACGCCGGATCTGCCGCCAACGCAGGAGGCGAGGCAGGCACCAAGGCCAGCGCGGGCGCGGCCGGAGCTACGGCAGCCACCGCGGCGAAAGCCGAGCCAGGCACCAAAGCCGGAGCCAAGACAGGCCCCAACGCCGAGACGAAAGCCGCCACGGAGACGGGCGCCGAAGCCGGAACCAAGCCGGGCACCGGAACCAAGCCGGGCGCCGAAGCCGGTGCGAAGCCGGGCAGCGAGGCCAGGGCTGGGCAAGGCGCCGAAGCCAAGCGGGGCAACGAAATCGGGACCAAGGCAGGCACCGGAGCCGGGGCCAAGCAGGGAGCCGAAGCCGGAACCGCGCCGGGTACCGAGACCGGGGCCAAGGCAGGCGCCGGAGCCACCGAGGCCATCGAGGCCGCCCAGGCCACCGCGGCCACCGCGGCCGAGCCGAAGGCGGGCGCCACCGCGGCCGCCGCCCAAGCCCAAGCCGGGGCGCAGCCTGCCTCCAAGGGGTTCGGGACCGACGAGGGCTGGCAGGCGGCGCAGGCGGTCGCCGAGGCGACGCCGTCCAGTTTCACGGCGGCGGGCCTGCCGCGCCGCCGGCGTGGTGAGCACCTGGTACCGGGCAGCGCCGCACCCGCTACCCCGGCCGCCGCACCGCGGCCGGGTCGTGACCCGCATGATGTGCGCGGCCGGTTGAGCAGTTTCCAGCAGGGCGTCCGCCGCGGGCGGCACCACAACGCTCAGGCCGCCGCGGACGGGAAAACAGAGAAAGTGGAGGGTGAATGACTTCCCCTAGTTCGGCCCAGCCCCAGAACCAGTTCGGCTGGCTGGTCAACGACTTCGCCGAGCGGGTCCCCGGTGTCGCGCACGCCGTGGTGGTCTCGGCCGACGGACTGCTGCTGACCGCGTCCAACCGGCTGCCGCTGGACCGGGCCGACCAGCTCGCCGCCGTGGCCTCCGGCCTGGTCAGCCTGACCCAGGGCGCGGCACGCTGCTTCGAAGCCGGCGCGGTCAACGAAACCGTGGTGGAGATGGAACTCGGCATCATGGTGCTGATGTCCATCAGCGACGGTTCGTGCCTGGCCGTGCTCGCCGCCCCGAACTGCGACATCGGCCAGGTCGCCTACGAGATGACCATGCTGGTCGACCGGGTGGGGCAGATCCTCACGCCGGAACTCCGCGCCCAGTTGCAGGGAGCGGGCGGTTCGCTGATCGGCGAGCCGGTGGGATGATGTCCCGATGAGCACGGGACCGGGATACGGGCGTGAGCGGGACGACGGCACCTTCGCCGACGTCCTCAACGGCTTCACCCTGGATTCCGGTCGTGGACGTCGTAAGCGCAAGAAGGACAAGGACGGTCATGCTCATGTTCAGTCAGCTGACGCACCACCGCCTGAAACGCGGGGGACGGCGATGACGCCCCCACCGGCGCCGGTCGCCGAGATCCTCGCCCCGCCCAACCCGCTCTTCGACACCGGGCAGCAGCAGCGCGTGCCGCCCCACGGCCACCCCGCCTACCAGCCCCCGCCCGTGCCGGAGCCGCCGTCGGCGGCCGAAGAGACCGCCATCGTCCGCCCGTACGCACTGACCGGCGGGCGCACGAAGGCCAACTACGTGCTCGAACTGGAGACCCTGATCTCCACGAACACGGAGGAGGTCGCCTCCTTCGTGCCCGAGCAGATCGAGCAGACCTCGATCGTGGAAGAATGCCGGACTCCCCGTTCCGTCGCGGAGCTCGCCTCGACGTTGCGGGTGCCGCTGGGGGTGGCCAGGGTCCTGATCAGTGATGCCGCGGACGCCGGCCTGGTCATCGTGCACAAGACCGCCTCCGGCAGCGAGAACGACGAGGCACATCTGATCTTGATGGAAAGGGTTTTGAGTGGACTCCGTCGGCTTTAAGGCTCCGCGGGAGAGCGCGCCCGGCACCATGACCTCGGCGAAGATCGTGGTGGCCGGCGGTTTCGCCGCCGGCAAGACGACCTTCGTCGGGTCGGTGTCGGAGATCGTGCCGCTCACCACCGAGGCGATGATGACCGAGGCCAGTACCGGCGTCGACGACCTGCGGGCGACGCCGAACAAGGCCACCACCACGGTGGCGATGGACTTCGGCCGCGTCTCGCTGGACTCGGACCTGATCCTGTACCTGTTCGGCACGCCGGGGCAGCAGCGCTTCTGGTTCATGTGGGACGACCTCGTGCGCGGTGCGATCGGGGCGGTGGTGCTGGCCGACACGCGCCGCCTGGCCGACTCGTTCGCCCCGGTGGACTTCTTCGAGGACCGCGGCCTGCCCTACATCATCGGCCTGAACTGCTTCGACGGTGAGCTGCAGCACGACGTCGAGGACGTGCGCGAGGCGCTCTCGATCGATCCGAGCGTGCCGATCGTCAAGTGCGACGCCCGTGATCGCGAATCCACCAAGCAGACCCTGATCACCATGGTCGAGTACGCCATGCGCCAGTGGCTGGCCCGCCGCGGCGGGGTGACGGCCGGGGTCCGGTAGAACTCTGGTGAATCTGCTCACACGATGGTGGCGGCCTTCAAAATAGTAGGAAGTCCAAGTATTTTGGAGGGATGACCACCGAGCTGCACCAGCCCGCGCACCCCGTCCGGTTCGTGACCGCGTCCAGCCTGTTCGACGGCCACGACGCCTCGATCAACATCATGCGCCGGATCCTGCAGTCGCAGGGGGCCGAGGTGGTGCACCTCGGGCACAACCGCTCGGTCGACGAGGTGGTCACCGCGGCCATCTCCGAGGACGTGCAGGGTGTGGCCATCAGCGCCTACCAGGGCGGCCACGTCGAGTACTTCAGCTACCTGGTGGAGCTGCTCAACGAGCGCGGCGCCGGGCACATCCGGGTCTACGGCGGTGGTGGCGGCGTCATCGTGCGCGAGGAGATCGACCTGCTGCACTCGCGCGGGGTGGCCAGGATCTTCTCACCGGAGGACGGCCAGCAACTGGGCCTGCCCGGCATGATCAACCTGATGATCCGCGAGTGCGACACCGACCTGTCCGAGGCGGGCGCCGGCTCGGTGGAGAAGCTGCTCTCCGGTGACGTACCCGCGCTGGCCCGCGCGATCACCCGGCTGCAGCTGGGCACGCTCCCCGAGGACCACCTCACCGCGATCACCGAGGCGGCCGCGAGCCGTCAGGTGCCGGTCCTCGGCATCACCGGAACGGGTGGTTCCGGCAAGTCCTCGCTGACCGACGAGCTGATCCGCCGGTTCCGGCTCGACCAGGAGGACAAGCTGAGGATCGCGGTGCTCGCGGTGGACCCGTCGCGGCGGCGCGGCGGTGGCGCCCTGCTCGGCGACCGGATCCGGATGAACTGCCTGGACGGCTCGCCGGTGTTCTTCCGCTCGCTGGCCACCCGCACCACCAGCGGGGAGATCCCGGCCGGGCTCGACGAGTCGGTGCTGGCCTGCAAGGCGGCCGGCTACGACCTGGTGATCGTGGAGACCCCGGGCATCGGCCAGGGCGACGCGGGCATCGTCGACCACGTGGACCACGCGCTGTACGTGATGACGCCGGAGTTCGGCGCCGCGTCGCAGCTGGAGAAGATCGACATGCTCGACTTCGCCGACGCGGTCGCGATCAACAAGTTCGAGCGCCGCGGGGCCGAGGACGCGCGCCGCGACGTGGCCCGCCAGCTGGTGCGCAACCGCGAGGCGTTCGGGTCCGCGCCCGAGGACATGCCGGTCTACGGCACCTCGGCGGCCAAGTTCAACGACGACGGCGTCACCGCGCTGTACCAGAACCTGCGGGACGCGCTGGCCGAGAAGGGGTTGTCGGTCTCGGCCGGGGTGCTGCCGAAGGTCGAGGGCAAGGTGTCCACCGACGCCAGCACGATCATCCCGTCCTCGCGGGCGCGCTACCTCTCCGACATCGCCGACACCGTGCGCGGTTACCACCAGCGCACCATCGACCAGGTCGCCGCGGTCCGGCGGCACGAGCACCTGGACGCCGCGCGCACCGCGCTCGCCGAGGCCGGTGACGACGTCGCCGCGATCGAGAAGCTGGCCGAACGCGCGGCCGCGGCGGTGGACCCCGACGTCCGCCGCCTGCTGGAGCAGTGGACCGAGCTGGCCGAGTCGTACCGCGCCGAAGAGCTGGTGGTGAAGATCCGCGACAAGGAGCTGCGCACCCAGCTCTGGCGGGAAACCCTGTCCGGCAGCAAGATCCCGCGGGTGGCGCTGCCGCGCTACACCGAGACCGGCGAGCTGCTCTCCTTCCTGCGCCGCGAGCACCTGCCCGGCTACTTCCCTTACACCGCGGGCGTTTTCCCGTTCAAGCGGGAGGGCGAGGACCCGGCCCGCATGTTCGCCGGCGAGGGCGACGCCTTCCGCACCAACCGCCGGTTCAAGTACCTGTCCTCGGACTCCGAGGCCAAGCGCCTGTCCACCGCCTTCGACTCGGTGACGCTGTACGGGCACGACCCCGACACCCGCCCCGACATCTACGGCAAGGTCGGCACCTCGGGTGTGTCGATCGCGACGCTGGAGGACATGCGGGCGCTCTACGACGGGTTCGACCTGACCGCGCCGAACACCTCGGTGTCGATGACCATCAACGGCCCGGCGCCGACCATTCTCGCGTTCTTCCTGAACACCGCGATCGACCAGCGGATGGAGGCGTTCGAAGCCGAGCACGGCCGCAAGCCGTCCGAAGCGGAGGCCGCCGAGCTGCGGGAGTGGGCGCTGCGCAACGTCCGCGGCACCGTGCAGGCCGACATCCTCAAGGAGGACCAGGGCCAGAACACCTGCATCTTCTCCACCGAGTTCAGCCTGCGCATGATGGCCGACATCCAGGAGTGGTTCATCGAGCACGGGGTGCGGAACTTCTACTCGGTGTCCATCTCCGGCTACCACATCGCCGAGGCCGGGGCGAACCCGATCTCGCAGCTGGCCTTCACCCTGTCCAACGGGTTCACCTACGTGGAGTCGTACCTGGCGCGCGGCATGGACATCGACGACTTCGCGCCGAACCTGTCGTTCTTCTTCTCCAACGGCATGGACGCGGAGTACTCGGTGCTCGGCCGGGTGGCGCGGCGGATCTGGGCGGTGGCCATGCGCGACCGCTACGGCGCGAACGAGCGCTCGCAGAAGCTCAAGTACCACGTGCAGACCTCGGGCCGCTCGCTGCACGCGCAGGAGATGAGCTTCAACGACATCCGGACCACGCTGCAGGCGCTGTGCGCCCTCTACGACAACGCGAACTCGTTGCACACCAACGCTTTCGACGAGGCGATCACCACGCCGTCGGAGAGTTCGGTGCGCCGCGCGATGGCCATCCAGATGATCATCAACAAGGAATGGGGCCTGTCGAAGAACGAGAACCCGCTGCAGGGCGCGTTCATCATCGACGAGCTGACCGACCTGGTCGAGGAGGCCGTGCTGGCCGAGTTCGACCGGATCTCCGAGCGCGGCGGCGTGCTCGGCGCGATGGAGACCGGTTACCAGCGCGGCCGCATCCAGGACGAGTCGATCCTGTACGAGCGGCTCAAGCACGACGGCTCGCTGCCGATCATCGGGGTGAACACCTTCCGCAACCCGCATCCCGAAGAGGACGAGGTCGAGGTGGAGCTGGCGCGTGCCACCGAGGACGAGAAGGAGTCGCAGCTGCGCCGCCTCGCCGACTTCCAGCAGCGCAACAGCACCGAGGCGGAGCTGGCCCTGCGCACCCTGCGCGAGGCCGCGACCCGCGGTGACGAGAACCTGTTCGGCGTGCTGATGGACGCGGCGCGGGTGTGCTCGCTCGGCCAGATCACCGAGGCCTTCTTCGAGGTGGGTGGCCAGTACCGGCGGAACGTGTGACGGACCCGTTCGGCACGCTGGGCCGGGCGCTGTGGATCGGTGGCGCGCAGTGGGCGGGCAAGTCGACCGTGGCGCGCCTGCTCGCGGAACGGCACGTCCTCACCGTCTACCACTACGACTACCAGGGCCTGCGCGCCCACCACGAGCGGGAGCTGTTGCGCCGCCTGCGCAACGGGCTCGCCGAGGTGGACGACGAACAGCGCTGGGTGCGGTCGACACCGGAGGAGATGGCCGCCGAGGTGCTCGACGGCTTCCCCGGCCGTTTCGAATGGACACTCGACGACCTGCGCTCGCTGGTCTCGCCGCGGCCGATCCTGGTGGAGGGCTGGGGATTGCGGCCGGAACTGGTGACCGCCGCGTTCGACGTGGAGCGCATGGTGGTCATGGTGCCCACCGAGGAGTTCCGGGAACGCCAGGTGCGTGAACTGCCGCGGGCGGCCGCGCTCGGCGTGCCGGTCAGCGATCCCGGACTGGCCCAGCGGAACCGGCTCGCCCGTGATCGCCTGGTGGCCGAGGACGCGGTGCGGCGGGCGCGCGAGCGCGGTGTCCACGTGATCGAAGTGGACGGCACGCGCGACGCCGAACAGGTCGCGGACCAGGTGCAGGCCCGGTTCAGCCGTTTCCTGTGAGCCGTTCGGCCGCGATGAAGACCGCGGCTCGTCGCTCGGCGGCCATCACCCGGTCGTACTCGTCCCAGTCGTCGTGCGTGCCGGTCGCCGCGCGGAACACCTCGCGCAGCAACGCGGGCAGCCGGTCCTGGTCGAAGCCGGGATCCGGGTGGTCCGGGCCGATGATCCGCACCGGCCCCTGCGCCCCCGCCCAGTTCCAGCCGCGGCGGAAGACGATGGTGGCGTGCCCGGCCGTGCGCAGCAGCCGCAGCTTCAGCGCGTCCCCGCGGGCGACGAAGCCGACCGACGGCGTGCCGCTCACCGGATCGTCGATCAGGCCCGCGTTCACCACGGACGAGTGGACCGTGCCGTCCGCGCGCACGGTCGAGATGGTGGCCAGGCCGTGTTCGTCCAGCGCGAGGCGCCGGAGCAGCTCCAGATCTGCGGGCATGCCCTCACCGTAGGCGGTTTGCCAGCGGAAAGCCCGGGGTAATCATGCCTATCGACACTCCGTGAGGGGAGATAGCCATGGCTCGCGAGACCACCGCGAAAACCCTGCGTCCCCACCGGGCCGGTCTCCAGCCGGTCCAGTTGCTGGCCGGACTGGCCGGCCTGGCGTTCCTGGTGTTCGGCATCGTCGGTCTGGTCCGGACCGGGTTCGGCGACTTCGCCGGTCATTCACACGGGACCCTGCTCGGTTTTGCCATCAACCCGTTCCACAACGTGCTGCACATCCTCAGCGGCCTGCTCGGCGTGCTGATGGCCACCGGCTCCGGGCTGGCCAGGATGTACGGCTGGCTCCTGCTCATCGGCTACGGCGCGGTGTTCGTCTGGGGCCTGATGATCACCGGCGTGATCGCCACCAACCCGATCTCCGGCATGGGCGACCCGCTGCACATCAACGCCGCCGACAACTGGCTGCACGGCGGGCTGGCCCTGCTCGGCCTGCTGATGGCCGTGCTGCCCGCGCGCAAGGTGGTGCGCACGGTGGAGGAGGCCCCGGCCGAAACCACCGGCGAGACCACGGCGGTGTCCGAGCCGGTGACCGACAGGACCGCCCGCAACGAACCGGCGACCGCGCCGATCAGCACGCCGAAGCACCGCCGGTGGGACCTGCGCACCCGCTGAGGGGGCGCTGACTCTCGCTGACTTTCGCGGACGGGAATAACCGCCGGGGCGGCCCGGGTTCGCCACGAATATGGACTTCGGTATCTCCACCTTCGTGACGGACGAGGGCATCCGCCCCGGCGTACTCGGCCGGGCGCTGGAGGAGCGGGGCTTCGACTCGCTCTTCCTCGCCGAGCACTCGCACATCCCGGCGAGCCGGGAGTCGCCGTACCCCGGTGGCGGTGAGCTGCCCCGGATCTACTACCGCACGCTCGACCCGTTCGTCACGCTCGCCGCCATCGCGGGCACGACCTCGAACCTGCTGCTCGGCACCGGCGTCGCCCTGCTCATCCAGCGCGACCTGTTCCACACCGCGAAGGAGGTCGCCAGCCTCGACCTGATCTCCGGCGGCCGGGTGCTGTTCGGCGTCGGCGCGGGCTGGAACCGCGAGGAGATGCGCAACCACGGCACCGATCCGCGCACCCGCGGTGCGCTGCTGGACGAGCAACTGCAGGCGCTGAAACTGCTGTGGACCGAGGAAAAGGCCGAGTTCCACGGCGAGTTCGTCGACTTCGACCCGGTGTTCTCGTGGCCGAAACCGGTGCGGCGACCCCACCCACCGATCTACATCGGGGGCGAGAGCGAGCGTGCGCTGGACCGGCTGGCGAAGTACGGCGATGCCTGGCTGCCGCGTCCCGGCACCTCTCCGGCGGAGATCCGCCGGGTCAGGTCCTGGCTGGCCGAGCAGGGCCGCGAAGACGTGCCGATCACCATCTTCGGCGCGCCGGCCAAGCCGGACGGGGTGGCCGAACTGGCCGATGCCGGGGTCGACCGGCTGTCGTTGTTCCTGCCGACGCTGCCGGAGTCGGAGACGCTGCGCAAGCTGGACGAGTTCGCTGCCTTCGCGGGCGATTTCCGGTGAGCTTCCGGTGAGCGGAGTACGTTGGCGGAGCGAGAACCACAGGTGAGAAGGGGTATGCGTTCGTGACTGAAGTTCAGATCGGCATGGCGGCGGCACTGGAGCAGTTCTCGCCGCGGGAGTCCATCGAGCTGGCCGCGCTGGCCGAGCAGCACGGCTTCTCCGGCCAGATGGCGGCCGACCATTTCCAGCCGTGGGTTCCCGCGCAGGGAGAGGCTTCGTTCGTCTGGAGCGTGCTGGCCTCACTGGCCGAGAACACCACCGGCGACCTGGGGCCGGGCGTGACCTGCCCGTCGTTCCGGCTGCACCCGGCGGTGGTGGCGCAGGCCGCGGCCACGCTGGAGGCCACCTATCCCGGCCGGACCTGGCTGGGCATCGGCTCGGGCGAGGCGCTCAACGAGCACGTCATCGCCGGGTACTGGCCGGAGGCGCCGGAGCGGGTGCGCCGGATGTTCGAGGCGCTGGAGATCATCCGGAAGCTGTTCAGCGGGCAGGACGTCAAGCACAGCGGCGAGTTCTTCAAGCTGCACACCACCCGCCTGTGGACGCTGCCGGACGCGCCGCCGCCGATCTACATCGCCTCGGCCGGGCCGTACACCTCGCGCAAGACCGGCGAGCTGGCCGACGGGCTGATCACGCCGGGCGCCTCGCTGGAGAAGCTGGCCGGCATCCTGGACAACTTCGGCAAGGGCGCGAAGAAGGCGGGCAAGGACCCGGACTCGATGCCGAAGCTGCTGCAGGTCCACCTGTCGTGGGCGCCGACCGAGGAGGAGGCGCTGGCCAACGCGATGGAGCAGTGGCCCAACGGCGGCATGAAGTTCCCGAAGGCCGACGTGCGCTCGCCGTTCGACTTCGAGCAGATGGCGAAGCTGGTGCGCCCGGAGGACTTCGAGGGCCGCATGGTCATCTCGTCCGACCCGGATGTGCACCGCGCGTCGCTGCAGAAGTACGTCGACGCCGGGTTCAACCGGATCTACGTGCACAACGTTGGCCGGAACCAGAAGGAGTGGATCGAGGTCTTCGGCCGGGAAGTGCTGCCGAAGCTGCACGCCTGAGAGGTGCGGTGAATGTGGCTTTCCTCGCGCCAGGCGCTACGAAAGCCACATTCACAGCGTGCGCACGGAGGGACCGGTCGTGCCCGCGCCTCACTTGTCCAGTAGCAGGTGTACCGAGAGTTCCAGCCGGTTCGCCACGTCCGCGGCCGACGCCCGGCGGGTCACCCAGGCGACCAGGTTCGCCATCCACACGTCGGCGATCACGTGGAAGATGTCCCGGTCGGCCTCGGTCGGGTCGTCGATGCCCATGGCGGTGGCGAACATGTTCTCCATCAACCGCCCGACGTGCTCGACCTCGGTGGCCGCGGTGGTGTCGGCGAACATGAACGCGCGCACCATCGCCTCGGTCAGGTGCGGGTCGCGCTGCATCAGCCGGGTGTTGCGGCCCAGCACGAACAGCAGCCGCTCGGTCGGCGTGTCCCCGGGGATGGCGCCGCGCTGCAGCTTCTCCTGCGCGCGCTCGAACTCCCTGGCCAGCCCGGAGACCAGCAGGTGGATCTTCGACGGGAAGTACCGGTACAGGGTGCCCAGCGCCACGTCGGCGCGTTCGGCGACGGCCCGCATCTGCACCGCGTCGTACCCGCCCTTGGAGGCCAGCGCCAGCGTCGCGTCGACGATCCGCTTGCGACGGTCGCGCTGCGCGGCCGAGCCCAGCTCGTCCCCGTTCAGCGTGCCCATGGGGGCCTTCTGCTTGGCCATCGGGCGGCTCCCCCGCTTCGGTCGAAACTTGTTCCAGTTTGCCTGTGAAGAATACCTAACCTTACCGGGGGTTCAAATCAGGGGCCCTGACGGCCTAAAGTGAAACACGTTCTACTTGCGGGCGAGAACGTGGAGGTAACCGTGCCGATCGCCATCACCGAGGAGCAGCGGGCGCTGGCGGACTCGATCCGGGCGTGGGCGGCCGATGACCGCCCGGTGGAACGCCTCCGTGCCGGCAAAGCTTCCCCGGCCTGCCTGGCGCCGCTCGGGCGCATCGGCCTGTTCGCGGTGGCCGTGCCGGAAGCGCTGGGCGGGGCGGGCGCCGGGGTGGCCGACGCGGTCGCCGGACTCGAGGTCACCGCCGAAGCGCTGGTGCCGGGGCCGGTTTTCGGCGGTCTGCTCGCCGCGCTGGTGCTCGGCCAGGCCCCGGACACCCCGGTGGCCAAGGAACTCGTGCCCGCGCTGGCCGACGGTTCGGCGACCGCGGCGGTGTCGTGGTCGCCGTTCGACGCACTGCCCGGAGTGGACGGTGGGCTGCTGGTCACCGGCGAAACCGGGCCGGTGCTGGACGCCGGTCCGGCCGCGCACCTGCTGCTGACCGCCGGGGACCGGTGGTTCGTGCTGCCGCCCGGTTTTCCCGGCGTGGAGATCACCCCCGTCGAATCGATGGACTTCTCGCGCGCGCTCGGCACGGTCCGGCTCACCGGCGCCGCCGTGCCCGCCGACGCGCTGATCCCCGTATCGGGTGATGTCCGGGCGCTCGCCGCCACGCTGGCCACCGCGGAGGCCGCCGGGATCGCCCGGTGGTGCCTGCGCACGGCCGTCGACTACGCCAAGGTCCGCGAGCAGTTCGGCCGTCCCATCGGGTCCTTCCAGGCGATCAAGCACCTGTGCGCGGAAATGCTGTGCCGTGCCGAAGCCACCGCCGCCCTGGCCTGGGACGCGGCGCGCGCGGCGGACGGCGACCAGCGGGAGTTCACCGCGGCGACCGCCGCCGGGTTCGCGCTCGACGCCGCGGTGGAGAACGCGAAGGACTGCATCCAGGTGCTCGGCGGCATCGGGTTCACCTGGGAACACGACGCCCACCTCTACCTGCGCCGCGCGATCACCCAGCGCCAGGTGCTCGGCGGCAGCGCGTACTGGCGCCGCCGGGCGGCCGAACTCGCGCTCGGCGGAGTCCGCCGCCAAGGTGACTCGACGACGGAGTCCGATCCGGAAATCCGGGCGCTGGCCGAGGAAATCGCCGCGTTGCCCCGGGCGGAGCAGCGCCGGAAGCTGGCCGACACCGGGCTGCTCGCTCCACATTGGCCGGAGCCGTACGGGCTCGGCGCGACCGCGGCCCGCCAGTTGGTCATCGACGCCGAACTGGAGCGCGCGGGCGTGACGCGGCCGGAGCTGATCATCGGTGCCTGGGCCGCGCCGACCATTCTGGAGCACGGCACCGACGCGCAACGCGAGAAGTACGTCGGGCCGACGCTGCGGGGTGAGATCACCTGGTGTCAGTTGTTCAGCGAGCCGGGAGCCGGCTCGGACCTGGCTTCCCTGCGCACCAAGGCGGTCCGGGCCGACGGCGGCTGGCGGATCACGGGGCAGAAGGTGTGGACCTCGCTCGCGGACAAGGCCGACTGGGCGATCTGCCTGGCGCGCACCGATCCGGACGCGCCGCAGCACCGCGGCATCACCTACTTCCTGGTGGACATGCGCTCGGCGGGCATCGAAGTCCGGCCGCTGCGGGAGATCACCGGGGAAGAGCGGTTCAACGAGGTGTTCCTCGACGACGTTTTCGTGCCGGACGAACAGGTCGTCGGCGCGGTGAACGGCGGCTGGCGGCTCGCGCGCACCACGCTGGCCAACGAACGGGTCGCGATGGGCTCGGGCACGCTGGTGGGCGAGGGCGTGGAGCGGCTGGTCACGCACCTGCGCGGCACCGAGGACCCGCTGCTGCTGGACCGGCTCGGCGCGCTGATCGCCGAGGGCTCCGCCGGTTCGCTGCTGGGGTTGCGCGGCACGCTGCGGCAGCTGGCCGGGCAGGATCCCGGCCCGGAATCCAGTGTGCGCAAGCTGATCGGCGTGCGGCACCGGCAGGCGGTGGCCGAGACCACGATGGAAGTCGTCGGCCCGCAAAGCGAAGCGACCGCGCCGGCGCAGTACGAGTTCCTCGTCTCGCGCTGCCTGAGCATCGCCGGCGGCACCACCCAGGTCCTGCTGAACGTGGCCGCCGAACGCCTGCTGGGCCTCCCTCGCGCGTAATTGTCGGGGGCGCGTCCTACGGTGACCGCCATGGAGCTCGCTCCCGGAACCCAAGCCCTCTTCGTGCCGTCCGACCCGCCTCGCGACGGTGTGCTCGCCCTGTGGGGGCACGGCGGCGGTGACACGCCGATCGACCTGGTCTTGCCGAAGGAACAGGCTTACCGCCGCACCCAGGTGGCGGCCTCGGTGCTGCCCGTGGCCGAGGCGGTCCGCGTGCTGCTCGCCGCCGGTGAGCACGAGAGCGCCACCATCACCGCGTGGGCCGAGGTGGTGGTGGCCGGGCTGAACCTGGTCGCCCGCGGCCGGGTCGAGCCGGACGGAGCGAGCTGGCGGGCCGGTCCGCTCGAAGTGGACGACGCGCTGCGCCTGACCGAGCTGGCCGGCGCGCTGCCGCCGGAGGCGCTCGCGCTGCCGTTGTCGGGGCTGAAGCGGGTCCGGCTGCATTCGCCGGAGTCGCTGGTGCGGGCGGTGTGGGACGCGATCGCCGATCTGCTGGCCGAGAACGGGTCCGTGCGCCTGGTGCTGCGCGTGGAGCCGGCGGAGGACGGTTCCACCGGGGTGGTCGCGGTGCGCGGCGCGAGCGATCCGGGGCTGGTGCTGGACGTGGCCGAGTTCGCCGACGCGCCGGAGGTGGTGCGCTCGGTGTTCGGCGAGCACGTCCAGGTGCGCGTGGCGCTCGGGTTGCGGCGCGCGGCGGCCGCCTGGCCACCGCTGGCGCGGGCGGCGGGCGGGGTGGTCGAGCTGGCCGATCACGAGGTCGTGGCGCTGTTGCGCGGTGGTGGGCCGCCGGGTGTGGAAGTGCTGTGGCCGAAGGAACTGTTCGAGGGGCTGCCGAAGATCCGGGCTTCGGTGAAGGTGCCGTCGGATTCGCCGCCGCAGCTGACGCTGAGCCGGATGCTCGACTTCCGGTGGCGGGTCAGCATCGGTGACGAGGAACTGACCGACGCCGAGGTGGCCGCGCTGGCCGAGGCGAAACGCCCGCTGGTGCGGTTGCGGGGGCGCTGGGTCCGGGCGGATTCCCTGCTGCTGGCGAGATTGCGGGCCACGCCCGCGCCGGTGAGCGAGGCGGACGCGCTGGCCGCCGCGCTCACCGGTTCGCTCGAAGTGGACGGTGAGGAGGTGGAGTTCGCCGCCCCCTCGGTGATCACCACCTTGCTGGAGCGCATCCGTTCCACGCCGGACGTGGAGGTGGTGCCGCCGCCGGGGTTGCACGGCACGCTCCGCCCGTACCAGCTGAGCGGGCTGGGGTGGCTGGTGAAGATGGCCGATCTGGGGGTGGGCGGGTGCCTCGCCGACGACATGGGGCTGGGCAAGACGATCCAGCTGATCGCGCTGCACCTGCACCGGCGGGCGCGGCGGGCGGGGCCCACGCTGGTGCTCTGCCCGGCGTCGCTGCTGGGCAACTGGGAGCGGGAGTTCGCGCGGTTCGCGCCTTCGGTGCCGGTGCGCCGGTTCCACGGTGGCAAGCGCAGCCTCGACGAGCTCGCCGGGGACGAGGTGGTGCTGGCCACCTACGGGGTGCTGCTGCGGGACCGCGCCGCACTGGCCACAGTGGACTGGGGGCTGATCGCCGCCGACGAGGCGCAGCAGGTGAAGAACGCGCTGTCGAAGACCGCGCGCGAGCTGCGGCGGCTGTCCTCGCCGGTGCGCTTCGCGCTGACCGGCACGCCGATGGAGAACCGGCTGTCCGAGCTTTGGTCCATTTTGGACTGGACGACGCCGGGCCTGCTGGGCACCGCCGAGCGGTTCCGGCGGCGGTTCGCCCGCCCGATCGAACGCCACGCCGACCAGGCGGCCACCGATCGGCTGGCCGCGGTGGTGCGGCCGTTCCTGTTGCGGCGGCGCAAAACCGATCCGGACATCGCGCCCGAGCTGCCCGCCAAGACCGAGACGGATCTTTTTGTGCCGCTGACCCGCGAGCAGGTCACCCTGTACGAGGCGGTGGTGCGGGAGAACCTGGCCGCGATCAGGGACACCACGGGCATCGCGCGGCGGGCGCAGGTGCTCAAGCTGCTGACCGAGTTGAAGCAGATCTGCAACCACCCGGCGCAGTACCTGAAGGAGCCGGGGGCGCTCGACGGCCGGTCGGGCAAGCTGGCCGCCTTCGAGGAGTTGCTGGACGTGATGCTGGAGGCGGGGGAGCAGGTGCTGGTGTTCAGCCAGTACGTGGCGATGTGCCGGTTGCTGGAGGGGTGGTTGCGTGAGCGGGGTCTGCCGGTGCAGCTGCTGTCGGGTTCGGTGCCGGTCGGGGAGCGCGATCGGATGGTGCACCGGTTCCAGTCGGGGGAGGTGCCGGTGTTCCTGATCTCGCTGAAGGCCGGCGGGGTCGGCCTGAACCTGACCAGGGCGACGCAGGTGGTCCACTACGACCGGTGGTGGAATCCGGCCGTGGAGGACCAGGCGACCGACCGTGCGCACCGGATCGGCCAGGAGCGCCCGGTGCAGGTGCACCGCCTGATCGCCGAAGGCACCGTCGAAGAACGCGTCGCCACGATGCTCGCCCGCAAACGCTCACTGGCCGACTCCGTCATCGGCCACGGCGAAGACTGGATCACCTCCCTCAGCGATGCCGACCTGGCAGCCTTGGTCCAACTACCCTGACCGCTCCGGCCTGGCTGCTTGGCCCGCTCCGGCCCAGCTGCTGGCCCGCCCTGGCCTGGCTGCTTGGCCCGCCCTGGCCCAACTGCTGGCCCGCCCCGCCCCGGCTACCTGGTCTGCCCTGGCCCGGCTACCTGGTCTGCCCTGGCCCGGCTACCTGGTCTGCCCTGGCCCGGCTACCTGGTCTGCCCTGGCCCGGCTGCCTGGTCTGCCCTGGCCCGGCTGCCTGGCCCGCTCCGGCCCGGCTTTCTGGCTCGCCCTGGTCCAGCTGCCTGGTCCGCTCCGTCCCGCTTGCCTGGCCCGCTCCGGCCTGGCTGCTTGGCCCGCCCTGGTCCGGCTTTCTGGCCCGCCCCGGTCCAGTTGCCTGGTCGGCCCCGGTCCGGCTGCCCGCCCCGCCCCGCCCCGGCCCGGCTTCTGGCTCGCCCTGGTCCGGCTGCCCGCCCCGCCCCGGTCCAGCTGCCCGGCCTGCCCTGGTCTGGCTGCCCGGCCCGGCACACCATTGGCCGCCCGGGGCCGCCACTTGGCTGCGCCCGGCGAAGTCAGGCCGGGTGGTAGTGGACGGCGAGGCCGGTCTGCCCGGGGTGGTGACCTGGCAGGAGGACCAGGTCGGAGTCGTAGTCGCCGCCGTTTTGGTGTCGGTACGGGAGCGGGGTGTCGGTACCCGCGGAGAGGACCTTCGACCGGACCAGTGAAGTGGCCGCCTCCAACGCCTCCGGGCTCACCCGGTCCGCGCCGTAGATCGCCACCGGGGGTAGCACGCTCATGCCCGTGTACCACAAGGTCCCGTGCAGCAACGGGAAAAGCGCCAGGTCCAGCTGACCGTTGATGCCCCGCGGACCGAAGGCCGGTTCCCGACTGCCCGCGGTCAGCACCACCAGCGCCCGCTTCCCGGCGAGCACGCCCTCGCCGTAGCGCAGGGTCCGCCCGTCGTCGGGATCGGTCACGCCGTAACCGAAGCCCTTCACGAAAACCCGGTCCATCCAGCCCTTCATGATCGCCGGCGTGCCGTACCACCACAGCGGGAACTGCAGCACCACGGTGTCCGCCCAGCGCAGTTTCTCGTGCTCGGCGCGGATGTCCGCGCTGAGCGTGCCGTCGTCGTAAGCCCGGCGGGAGGCGGCGGCGACCTCCAGCCGCGAGCCGGTCTCTTCCGGGAAGTCGTCCCGGTCGACCACGGCCTTCCACTTCATCGCGTACAGATCGGACATCCGGACCTCGTGTCCGGCCTCGACCAGCGCCCGCACGCCCTCGTCACGCAGCACACCGCTGAGTGAGGCCTGTTCCGGATGCGCGAAAACCCAAAGCACGTTCATGACCCCAGCGTGTCCCCGGCACGAACCGCACACGAGTGGCCCAAAGGACAACATGTGTCAGAATTGGGCCATGTCACTCGTCGCCGCGCTGGTTCGCCACGGGGTGATGCCGCTCGAGCTGGGCATCGTGCACCAGATGTTCGGCCGGGCCGCCACACCGGACGGCGACCCGCTCTACGAGGTCGTGACCTGCGCACTCACCCCCGGCGAGGTCCGCACCGACGCCGACTTCCCGATCCACGTCGACGCCGGGCCCGAGGTGCTGGACCGCGCCGACACCGTCCTCGTCCTGGCCTCCCACGAGCCGGACGAGACGGAGACCGACGGCCGCCTGTCCGCCGAGCTGGCCGGTGCGTTCGCCCGCATCCGGCCGGGCACCCGCATCGCCTCGATCTGCACCGGTGCCTTCGTGCTGGCCGCGGCGGGACTGCTCGACGGCAGGCGGGCGACCACGCACTGGAAGTCGGCCGAGGACTTCCGCCGCCTGTACCCGCGCGTCGACCTCGATCCCGACGTGCTCTACACCGACAACGGCGACGTGCTGACCTCGGCGGGCGAGGCCGCCGGGATCGATCTCTGCCTGCACATGATCCGCTGCGATCACGGTGTGGCGGTGGCCAACGAAGTGGCGAGGACCACAGTGGTGCCGCCGCACCGCGAGGGTGGCCAGGCCCAGTACATCCCGCGCCCGGTGCCGCCGGAGCGCGCCTCGTCCACCGGCGGCGCGCGAGCCTGGGCGCTGGCCCATCTCGACCGGCCGCTCACCCGCCACGACCTGGCGAAGCAGGCCGCGATGAGCGTGCGCACCTTCACCCGGCGCTTCGCCGACGAGGTCGGCATGCCCCCGGCGCGGTGGCTCACCCAGCAACGCGTGGAGCGGGCCCGCCAACTGCTGGAGGAAACCGACCTGCCGGTGGACCGCGTCGCCGAGAAAGCGGGCTTCGGCACCGCCTCCTCCCTGCGCCAGCACCTGCAGGCCGCGCTGGGGGTTTCGCCGAGCAGTTACCGGACGACCTTCCGCGGGGGCTTGCCGTAGCGCCGGATCCGGGCTAAAACTAGAACAGGTTTCAGTTTGATCCCGGCGCAAGGAGCTAGGAGGCCCGAGTGGACTTCACCCCCGGTGCGCACGAGGCCGCGGTCACCGAGCTGGCGGCGCAGATCCTGCGTGGTGAAGCCGATTCCTGGCCCGCGCTGGCCAAGGCGGGCCTGCTCGCCCTCTCGTTGCCCGCCGACCTCGGCGGGGACGGGCTCGGCGTCGCCGAAGTCTGCGCCCTGCTCACCGAGATCGGCCGCGCCGCCGCCGATGTCCCGGCCCTGCCCACACTGGCGCTGGGCGCGCTGCCGCTCGACGCCTTCGGCACGCCAGAGCAGCGAGCCGCGTTCCTGCCCGGTGTCGGCGACGGCACCGAGGTGCTCACCGCCGCCCTGCACGAGCCGTCGGCACCGTTCCCGGCGCGGCCGTCCACCACGGCGTCGCAGGCGAACGGTGGCTGGCTGCTCAACGGCATCAAAACCGCGGTGCCCAGGGCCGCCGAAGCCACGCGGATCCTCGTGCCCGCCTCGCTGCCGGTCGGCACCGGCGTGTTCCTGGTTGATCCGAAGGCCCCCGGGGTCACCGTCGAGGAGTCGTACTACTCCGGCAGCGCCCCCGAGCACCGGCTGACGTTCGCGGAAACCCCGGTGGACGAACGGAATCTGCTCGGCGGCACGCTCGACGGCGTGCACCGGTTCGCGCTCGCCGGCACGCTGGCCACGCTCGACGGCCTGCTCGCCGGGGCACTGGAGCTGACCACCAAGCACGTGGGGGAGCGGGTGCAGTTCGGCAGGCCGCTGGCGGCTTTCCAGGCCGTGGCACAGCAGATCGCCGACGTCTACATCGCCTCGCGGACCGTGCACCTGAGCACCACCTCGGCGATCTGGCGGCTGGCCACCGGACGCGACGCCGACGAGGAACTCGATGTCGCGGCGTACTGGGCGGCCGAACAGGTGCCGCTCGCCATGGGCAGCTGCCACCACCTGCACGGCGGGCTCGGCGTGGACACGAGTTATCCGATGCACCGCTATTCGGCCGCCGCCAAGGATCTCGTGCGGTACCTCGGCGGTCACGCACACCGGCTCGGCGAGCTGGCGGGGAGGGCCTGATGCACCTCGAACTCACCGCGGAGCAGCAACAGCTCCGCGACGAACTGCGGGCGTACTTCGCCGGCCTGGTCTCTCCGGAGGAACGCCGGGCGATGGTGCGCGAGCGCCACGGCAAGGTGTTCCGGGAGATCGTGCGGCGCATGGGCCGGGACCGCTGGCTCGGCGTCGGCTGGCCGAAGGAGTACGGCGGACGCGGGTTCGGCGAGCTGGAGCAGCACATCTTCGCCGACGAGGCGGCGCGGGCCGAGGTGCAGCTGCCCTCGGTGACGCTGCAGACCGTCGGCCCCACCCTGCAGGCGTTCGGCACCGAGGAGCAGAAGGAGTTCTTCCTGCCGAAGATCCTCGACGGCGAGCTGCACTTCGCGATCGGGTACACCGAACCGGAAGCGGGCACCGACCTGGCCTCGTTGCGCACCACCGCGGTCCGCGAAGGCGACGAGTACGTAGTCAACGGCCAGAAGATCTTCACAACCGGCGGCCACGACGCCGACTACATCTGGCTTGCCGTGCGCACCGATCCGGACGCGCCCAAGCACAAGGGCATCTCGATCCTGATCGTCGACACCAGCGACCCCGGCTACAGCTGGACGCCGATCATTACCTGCGACGGCGCCCACCACACCAACGCCACCTACTTCTCCGACGTGCGCGTACCGGTGAACCGGTTGGTGGGCCAGGAGAACGCGGGCTGGCGGCTGATCACCACGCAGCTCAACCACGAGCGCGTGATGCTCGGCCCGGCCGGGCGCATCGGCGGCCTGTACGACCGCGTGCGGGCGTGGGCGGCGGCGAACTCGTTGCTGGACCTGCCCGACGTGCGGGCCGTGCTGGCCGAGACCCGCGCGGTGACCAGGGTGAACGAACTGCTCAACTGGCAGGTGGCCTCGGTGGCCAAACCGTCCGGTGTGGACATAGCGGACGCCTCGGCGACCAAGGTGCTCGGTTCGGAGCGCGTGCAGCGGATCGGCAGGCTGTGCGAGGAGATCGTCGGGCGGCACGGGGATCTCGCCGATCCGGAGACCGCCGAACTGGCCGAACTGCTCGACCGGCTGGCCAAGCGCAACCTGGTGCTGACCTTCGGCGGTGGCGTCAACGAGGTCCAGCGCGAGCTGATCGCCACGGCCGGGCTCGGCCTGCCGAGGGTGCCGCGATGACGGGGGTGAAGGTGGACATCGAGGCGGCGGCCGAGCGCATCGCGGCGGGCGGGGAGTCGGCCCGGCGGTTGGCCCGCGACCCGGTGAACCAGGCCATGGTGAACAACTGGGTCGAGGCCATCGGCGACACGAACCCGGTGTACGTGGACCAGGAGTTCGCCGGGAAGTCGGTGCACGGCGGGGTGGTGGCACCACCGGCGATGGCGCAGGTGTGGACGATGGGCGGCCTGCACGGCAAGCGCGCCGCCGACGACCCGCTGGGCGCGATGATGTCCGTTCTGGACGAAGCTGGCTTCACCTCGGTGGTGGCGACCAACTCCGACCAGACCTACCACCGCTACCTGCGTCCCGGTGAGCACGTCGCGGCCACCACACAACTCGAAGAGGTCAAGGGGCCGAAGCAGACCGCGCTGGGTGAGGGCTGGTTCGTCACCACCAGGACGAACTGGTACGTGGGCGAGGAACTGGTGGCGGACATGGTGTTCCGCGTGCTCAAGTTCCGCCCGCGCGAGCAGCGCCCGAAGGTCGTCGACGCGCCGGGTGCCGCCGTGCTGCGGCCGGTGATCAGCCCGGACACGGCGTTCTTCTGGGAGGGTACGAAGGCGGGTGAGCTGCGCATCCAGCGCTGGGGCGACGTGCTCCGCCACCCGCCGGGGCCGATGCCACCGGACGGCGATCTCGGCGCCGTGCCGGACTACCAGGTCGCCTGCGGGCGCGGCACGGTCTACAGCTACGTGGTGCACCACCACCCGCCCGTGCCGGGCAAGGAGTTGCCGTTCGTGGTCGCCCTCGTGGAACTGGAGGAAGGCGTGCGGGTGCTCGGTGAACTGCTGGACGCGAAACCCGATGAAGTCCACATCGGACTGAAGGTCGAGACGGCGTTCCTCCGGATCGACGACGAACTCACGCTGCCCGCCTGGCGGGTGGCCCGGTGAGCGCGGTGGTGGGCACCGAGCTGCCCGAGCTGAAGATCGAGATGACGCCGACCTTCGTGATCAGCACGGCCATCGCCACCCGCGACTTCCAGGACGTGCACCACGACCGGGACGCGGCGATCACCCGCGGCTCGAAGGACATCTTCGCCAACATCCTCACCGACAACGGGCTGGTGCAGCGGTTCGTCTCGGAGTGGGCCGGGCCGGAGGCGCTGATCCGCTCGATCGGCATCCGCCTCGGTGTGCCGTGTTACGCCTACGACACGCTCGTGCTCTCCGGCCGGGTGTCCGAACAGGAGGGTGACGAGGTGGTCGTCGAGGTGACCGGACGCGGGGCGCTGGGTGAGCACCTCAGCGGCACCGTGCGGGTCGTGCTGCCGGGAGGTGGCGCGTGACGTTCTCGCGAACCACCGCCATCGCCGGGATCGGCGCCACCGAGTTCTCCAAGGACTCCGGCCGCAGCGAACTGCGGCTGGCGGCCGAGTGCGTGCGCGCCGCGGTCGCCGACGCCGGGCTCAACCTGTCCGATGTGGACGGACTGGTCAGCTTCACCATGGACGGCAACAGCGAGATCTCGGTGGCCAGGGAACTGGGCATCGGCGAGCTGACCTTCTTCAGCCGGATCCACTACGGCGGCGGTGCCGCGGCGGCGACCGTGCAGCAGGCGGCGCTGGCGGTGGCCACCGGCGTGGCCGAGGTCGTGGTGGCCTACCGGGCGTTCAACGAGCGCTCGGGGCACCGCTTCGGCCAGGTGTCCGCGGGGGCCGCGCAGCAGGTGAACTCCTCCGGGGTGGACAACAGCTTCCACTACCCGGTGGGCATCGCCACGCCCGCCGCGACGGTGGCCATGCTGGCCAGGCGCTACCAGCACGAGTACGGCGCCACCAGCGAGGACTTCGGCCGGGTCGCGGTGGTGGACCGCAAGCACGCGGCGACCAATCCGCACGCCTGGTTCCACGGCAAGCCGATCACCCTGGAACAGCACCAGTCCTCCCGCTGGATCGCCGAACCGCTGCGGTTGCTGGACTGCTGCCAGGAAAGCGACGGCGGGGTGGCACTGGTGATCACCAGCGCCGAGCGCGCCCGCGACCTGCCGCACCTGCCCGCGTTGATCGCCGCGGCCGCCCAGGGCAGCGGGACCGATCAGTACGTGATGACCAGCTACTACCGCGACGACCTCGCCGCACTGCCGGAAATGGGCGTGGTGGCGCGGCAGCTGTGGGCGCAGTCCGGCCTGTCACCGTCCGATATGGACGTCGGCGTGCTCTACGACCACTTCACCCCGTACGTGCTGATGCAGTTGGAACAGCTGGGTTTCTGCGGCCGAGGTGAGGCGAAGGACTTCATCGCCGACGGCCACCTGGAACTGGACGGCTCGCTCCCGCTGAACCCGCACGGCGGGCAGCTCGGCGAGGCCTACATCCACGGGATGAACGGCATCGCCGAGGGCGTGCGCCAGCTGCGCGGCACGGCGGCCAACCAGGTCGGCGGCGCCGAGCGCGTGCTGGTCACGGCGGGCACCGGGGTGCCGACCAGCGGCCTCGTGCTCACGTCGTAGCGTTCAGCACGCCTTCCGAGAGCACCACCGCGTCGTCGCGCTCGGGCACCGTGGCCACCACGACGAACCGGCTGTCTTCACGCCAGATCGAGGTGCGCAGGGTTTCGCCGGGGAACACCACCCCGGCGAACTTCGCCGACCACGAGCCGACGGCCGCCGGGTCGCCGTCGAGCACGGCGTCGGTGACCGCCTTCGCCACGATCCCGTAGGTGCACAGGCCGTGCAGGATCGGCCGGTCGAACCCGGCGCGGGCGGCGAACGCGGGATCGGCGTGCAGCGGGTTGCGGTCACCGCAGAGCCGGTAGAGCAGCGCCTGCTGCGGCAGAGTCGCCGTGTCGACAACAAGATCCGGCTCGCGGCCCGGTGCCGGTACCTTCGCCGAACGGCCCCGGTGCCCGCCGAAACCGCCCTCGCCCTTGGCGAAGATGCTCGACCGGGCCGTCCACAACGGACTGCCGTGCTCGTCCAGGGTGACCGTCTCGCGGATGATCACCGCGGCCTTGCCCTTGTCCAGCACGTCGACCACCTTCGTCCGCGAGGTGGCCTTGCCAGCCACCGGCAGCGGGCGGTGCGCGACGACCTCCTGGGTGCCGTGCACCACCTTGCTCAGGTCGATCGACACGCCGGGGAAGGCCACGGCCGGCGGCTCGGTCCAGTGGAACGAGGCGGCCACCGTGGCGAAGGTGGGCAGCACCCGCAGATCGTCCTCCAGCACGTACCGCAGTTCACGCGGATCGACCGGATCGGCGCCCGCGCCGAGTGCGAGGTGGTAGAGCTGGACTTCGGACGCGGTCCAGGAGAACTGCTCCTCGCCGAGTTCCGCGCCGATCGCGACAGCCGGGTCGATGGGCATGCGCACCACTCTCTGTTGTCTGCTCGGGGGACGACCCCCGGACCCCCGAACTACTATTGGTAACTGACCGAAACCTCATCGGTGAGCGGAACCGACTGGCACGCCAGCACGATGCCCTCGTCGAGGTCGTCGGAATCGAGTACTTCGTTGTTGAGCATCTTCACCTTGCCCGAGACCAGGCGGCAAGCGCAGGCACTGCACTGCCCGGCGCGGCAGGAGTAGGGCGCGTCGAGCCCCGCGTCGAGCAACAGGTCGAGCAGCTTGCGTTCCCGTGGCCACGAAAGGGAGCGCTGCTCGCCGTCGAGATCGACGTGCACCGTGGCGTCGGGCTCGTCCGACGGTTCGGTGACCTCCTCGGCCACCTCGTCGAACGGATTCCCGTCCAGGGAAAGGAACTTCTCGATGTGGATCAGCTTGCGGTCCCAGCCCAGCGACTTCAACCCGGTCTGCGCGGCCGCCATGAACGGCTTCGGTCCACAAAGGAATGCCGGGCGGCCGGGGAAGGGCGCGGCGAACGCCTGCAGCTGTTCGACCGACGGCAGGCCCTGCACGGATTCGAGCCAGTGCACCACGGTGAGCCTGTCCGGCATGGACGCGGACAGCTCGCGCAGCTCCCGCGCGAAGATCACCGACTGCTCGTCGCGGTTGGCGTACACCAACATCAGCCGGCCGGTTCCCTTGGCCAGCACGGACTTCACGATGGACATCACCGGGGTGATGCCGCTGCCCGCGGCGAACAGCAGCAGGTCCGCGTCGAGATCCGGCGGGCAGAACAAGCCGGAGGGCGGCAGCACCTCGATCTCCGCCCCCGGCCGGATGTTGTCGCAGATCCAGTTGGACGCGTAGCCGGTGCGCTTCACCGTGACCGTCAGCGGATCACCGGTGTGCGGGGAACTGGACAGCGAGTAGCAGCGCGCCACCGAGCCGCAGCGGTCGCTGGGTACCCGCAGGGTGAGGAACTGGCCCGGCCGGTAGTCCATGCCGGGGGCCGGTTCGAACACCAGCGAATGCGCTTCGGCGGTCTCGGCGATCACGTCCGCCACCCGCAGGCGCCGGACCTCACTCACCGGCTACCCCCAGAGCCCCGGCCCGGACGTCCTCGTCGATGCTGCGCTGCAGTTCGGGGCAGGTGTCCTGCAGCGCGGCAGGCCGGTCCGACGCCGCGTACACCGGGCACGCCGAACTGTCGGTCGTCCACTGGATGCTGGTGTGCTTGGGGCTGTTCTTCTTCACCAGCACGCGCACCGCGCAGGTCCGGCAGCCGACCGGCGCCAGCCCGCCGCTGAGGAACTCCCTGGTCTCCTCGGCCGAAGCCACCGGAGAGCCGAAGGCGGTGTAGGGCGGGGCCACCTCAGACCTCCGCCTCGGCGGCCTGCCTGGCCAGGTTCTCCTGTACTTCCACCGCCCACACCTCGTTGGCCCTCGTGGTGTCCACTTCGAACTCGAACCGCTGGGTCATCTCCGGGGTGACGTCGGCGACGTCCACGTAGAACTGCTCGTACCAGCGGCGGAGCTGGTAGACCGGACCGTCCTCTTCGCACAGCAGCGGATTGTCGATGCGTGACTTGTTGCGCCAGATCTCCACGTCCTGCAGGAAACCGACGCCGATGCTCTTGGCGAACTTGCCGGCGATCTTGTCCGCCTGCTCGTCGTCCACCCCGGGCAGCTTCTTCACGCTCACGCCCCACTGCAGCACGAAGGAGTTCTCCGTGACCGGGTAGTGGCAGTTGATCAGCACGTTCTCGATCTCGAAGCCCTTGTAGGTGTTGAGCAGCGTGTTGATCATGTAGGACGGGCCGTAGTAGGAGGCCTCGGAGCGGAGCAGGTTCTCCTCGCCGCCGTAGTTCGAGGCCATGCCCATGTCCGGGCGCCCCTTGGTGTTCAGGTACTGGGTGGCGATGTGGCCCTCGAACACGTTCTTGAAGTAGGTCGGGAACGCGTAGTGGATGTAGAAGAAGTGGGCCATGTCGACCATGTTGTCGATGATCTCGCGGCAGTTGGAGTTCTCGATCAGCACCGAGTCCCAGGTCCAGTTGCTCCACTCACCGCTGAAGATGCCGTCGATGCGCGGGATCGCCAGCTCCGGCGGCGGCGGATTGCCCTCGGGATCGTGCCAGACGAACAGCTGCTTGTTCTCCTCGCACGTGGTCCACGACCGCGTGCGTGCCCGCAGCGGAACCCTTTTGGCGTAGGGAATCGACTTGCACTTGCCGTCGCCGCCCCAGCGCCAGTCGTGGAACGGGCAGGCGATCTCGTCACCCTTGACCGTGCCCTGGGTCAGGTCGCCGCCCATGTGCCTGCAGTACCCGTCGAGCACGTTCAGCTTGCCGTCGCCGGACTGGAACACCACCAGCTTGGTGCCGAAGGCGTTGATGGCGTGGGGTTTCCCGTCGCGGAAGCTCTCGGCGAGGCCGAGGCAGTGCCAGCCCCTGGCGAACCGGGTCGGTGGTGCACCGGCGTCGATCGTGCGAAAGCTCTCGGTCATCGCGTACCTCCGGTTCGATTCTTGGCCGCGAGGTCCTCGGCCGCAAGGTAGCCGAAGACCATCGCCGGCCCGATGGTCGCGCCGGGCCCCGCGTAGGTGTGGCCCATCACCGCGGCGCTGGTGTTGCCCGCCGCGTACAGCCCGTCGATCACCGAGCCGTCCGCGCGCAGCACCCTGGCGCGGGTGTCGGTCAGCAGACCGCCCTTGGTGCCCAGGTCACCCGGCACCACGCGCACCGCGTAGAACGGCGCCTTGTCCACCGGGCCGAGGCTCGGGTTGGGCTTGTTGAGCGGGTCTCCGTAGTAGTGGTCGTAGGCGCTCTTGCCGCGGCCGAAGTCCTGGTCCACGCCCTCGCGGGCGAAACCGTTGAACCGGGCCACGGTGGCTTCGAGGCGGTCGGCAGGCAGTCCGGTCGAATCGGCCAGCTCGCGCAGGGTGGCGGCCTTGGCCGCGACCCCCGACTTGTACCAGCGGCCCGGCAGCGGCTGGCGCGGACCGAGCCCGGTGAACATGTACCGGTTGCGGTTGCGCTGGTCGAAGATCAGCCAGGCCGGCACGTTCTCGCCGGGTCCTTCGCCCTGGCCGTGCTCGCCGCCGTACATCGCGTGCACGGCTTCGACGTACGGCGCCGATTCGTTGACGAACCGCTCGCCGCGTTCGTTGACCAGCAGGCAGCCCGGCCGGGAGCGCTCGGCGAGGGCGAACCACGGCCCGCCGGTCAGCGGGATGGACGGGCCCCACCACGCGTCGTCCATCAGGTCGGTGGCGGCGCCCAGCTTGAGCCCGGCGAGAATGCCGTCGCCGGTGTTGGCCTCCGCGCCGACTGTCCATTCGGTACCGATCGGCGCCCGCTGGTACTTGGCCCGCATCTCGGCGTTGCGCTCGAATCCGCCGCAGGCCAGCACCACACCGAGCCTGGCCTTGATCTCGGTGCCGCCGCCGACCACCACGCCGGTGACACGATCGCCTTCGGTGCACAGGTCCACCAGCGGGGTGTCGAGCCGGACCGGCACGTCGGCGCGCAGCAACCCGGCGCGCAGCCCGGCGGACAGTGCCTGGCCCATGGCGAGCTGGCGCTTGCCGGTGAGCCGCCCGGCCAGCCACCGCGCGCCGAGGCGGAACACACGCAGCACGCCGCGCGGGTGCCGGGCGAGCAGGCTGAGCCAGCGGTAGTCGGCCTGCATCAGCGGGACACCGGCGGGCGGGGCGCTGTACGGCGGTTCGAGGTTCTTGAGTTCGTCGCCCAGCACCCTGGCGTCCAACGGTTTCGGCTCGGCCGAGCGCCCGCCGGGCCGTCCGCCCGGCGCTTCCGGGTGGTAGTCGGAGTAACCGGGGACCCAGCACAACCGCAGCGGCGTTTCGCGGTGCAGGAAATCGATCACCTCGGGGCCGCGGTCCAGGTAGGTGTTCCGCCGCTCGGCGGGCACCACGTCACCGACGATGGCTTCGAGGTAGTCGCGGGCCCGCTCGGGCGGTTCGTCGATCCCGGCCGCGCGCAGCGCCTCGTTGCCGGGGATCCACACCCCACCACCGGACCGGGCGGTGGAACCGCCGTACTTGGCGGCCTTCTCCAGCACCACCACGCTCAGTCCGTGCCGGGCCGCGGCGAGTGCGGCGGTCATGCCGGCGGCACCGCTGCCGACCACCACGACGTCGAACTCGTCGGGCATTCGAGCCTCCCGTGTTACTGGAACGCGTTATAGAAATGCGAACAGCTGGTCGCTGCACTATGGGTCACCATAGACGAGAACGTGTTTCAGTTCTAGGCTGCACGGGGTGAGCGGACCTGTGCAAGCCGATGTCGTGGTGGCCGGATTCGGGGCGGCGGGCGCGTGTGCCGCGCTGGCCGCCGCCGAAGCCGGGGCCGACGTGCTGGTGCTCGACCGGTTCTCCGGCGGTGGCGCGACGGCCATCAGCGGTGGCGTGGTCTACGCGGGTGGTGGCACCGCCCAGCAGCGGGACGCGGGTGTCAGCGACTCGGTGGACGCCATGTATGCCTACCTCCGCCTGGAGGCCGGGGACGTGGTGAGCGAGCGGACCCTGCGTGCTTTCTGCGAGGGCAGCGTGGAGATGATCCGCTGGCTGGAGGGGCACGGCGTGCCGTTCGAAGGCAGCCTGTGCCCGGAGAAGACGTCGTACCCCGGCAACCGGCACTACCTCTACTACTCCGGCAGCGAGGCTTCCGGCGCGTTCCGTGAGGTCGCCGCGCCCGCGCCGCGCGGGCATCGCGCCAAGGGGCGGGGAACCTCCGGAAAAGCCCTGTTCAAGCCGCTCGCGGCGGCGGTCCGCCGTCGCGCGAAGGTGCTGCCGCAGACCCGCGTGCGGAGGCTGGTCCAGTCGGGCGACGGCACGGTGACCGGACTGATCGCGACGACGCTGCGTGACGCGCCCGGCTGGGCGAAGACGCTCCACCGGGTGCTCGGCCAGTGGTCCGCGAAGCCCGGCATCTACGTGCCCGCGCTGCGGAAGCTGTTGAACCGCCGGGTAACGGCGATCGAGGAGCGGTTCGCGCGCGAGATCGAGATCTCCGCACGCAGCGTGATCCTCACCGCCGGTGGCTTCATCGCCAACCGGGACTGGGTGCGCGAGCACGCGCCCGCCTACCGGGGCGGCCTGCAGCTCGGCACCGCGGGTGACGACGGTTCGGGCATCGAGCTGGGCAGGCGGGCCGGCGGCGCGACCGCCGAACTGGGGCGCGTCTCGGCGTGGCGCTTCCTGACCCCGCCGAGCGCGTTCCTCGGCGGACTGCTGGTCAACGAGCGCGGGCAGCGGGTCATCGACGAGTCACGATACGGCGCGGCGGTGGGGGAGGAGCTGATCACCCGGCACGGCGGCCGGGGCTGGCTGCTGCTGGACGAGGAGCTGATCCGGCGGGCGAGGGCGCAGGGCGACCTCCAGTGGTTCCAGCGGTTGCAGACGTTGTACCTGCTCAAGCGCGGGCGGGTGACCGGCGGCTCGATCGCCGAGGTCGCGCGCCGCGCCGGGATCGATCCGGACGGGCTGGCCGAAACGGTGGCCGCCGCGGCGGCGATACCCGATCCGACGGGCAAGCCCGCCGACTTCGCGCACCGCCTCGGGGAACCGCCGTACTCGCTGGTCGACGTGTCGATCCGGCCGAGCCTGGCGTTCCCCTGCCCGATGCTCACCCTTGGCGGGCTGGTGGTGGACGAGGACAGCGGCCGGGTGCTCGGCGACGACCGGCGGCCCATTCCCGGCCTGTACGCCGCGGGCCGGACGGCGGTAGGAATCTGTTCTCGTTCCTACGTCAGTGGGCTGTCGCTGGCGGACTGCGTTTTCTCCGGCCGCCGTGCTGGGAACCACAGTGGGCGGACGCTGCGGGAACTCGACAAAAACGAGAACGTGTTCTAGTCTTGGCGCTATGACAGAGTCGAGTGTCGGCGGTGTGCTGGCCGGGGTTTCCGAGCTGCTTCCCGTGTTGCGGGAACGCGCACAGGAGACCGAGGACGCCCGCCGCATTCCCGAAGAGTCGATCAAGGCGCTGCAGGAGACCGGCTTCTTCAAGCTGCTGCAGCCCAAGCCGTACGGCGGCTACGAAGCCGACCCGGTTTCCTTCTACACCGCGGTGAAGCTGATCGCGAGCGCCTGCGGCTCCACCGGCTGGGTGGCCTCCATCCTCGGCGTGCACCCCTGGCACGTGGCGTTGTTCGACGCCAAGGCGCAGGAGGACGTGTGGGCCGACGACCACGAGGTCCGGCTGTCCTCCTCGTACGCCCCGATGGGCAAGGCGAAGGTGGTCGACGGGGGCTACCGGCTCAGCGGGCGCTGGAGCTTCTCCTCCGGGTGCGACCACGCCACCTGGGTGCTGCTGGGCGCGCCCGCCTTCGACGCCGACGGCAAGCCGGTGGACTTCTGCACCTACCTGTTGCCGATCGCCGACTACACCATCGAAGACGTCTGGGACACCGTCGGCCTGCGGGGCACCGGCAGCAACGACATCATCGTGGACGACGTGTTCGTCCCGGCGCACCGGGCACTGAGCTTCATGGCCACCTCGAAGTGCCGGACCCCCGGCCAGGCGGTCAATCCCGGCCCGCTGTACCGGCTGCCCTACGGCTCGGTGCACCCGTCCACCATCACCGCGCCGATCATCGGCATGGCACAGGGCGCCTACGACGCGCACGTGGAGTTTCAGCGCAAGCGGGTGCGTGCCGCCTACGCCGGTGAGCAGTCCAAAGAGGACCCGTTCGCCAAGGTGCGGATCGCCGAAGCGGCCAGCGAGATCGACGCGGCTTGGCTCCAGCTGACGCACAACATCGACGAGCTGTACCAGCTGGCGTGCGCGGGGGAGAAGCTCCCGTTCGCCACCCGGTTGCGGGTCCGCCGCGACCAGGTGCGCGGTACCGAGCGCGCGATCTTCGCGATCGACCGGCTCTTCGAGAACTCCGGCGGCCGCGCACTGCAGACCGGCACGCCGATCCAGCGGTTCTGGCGGGACGCGCACGCGGGCCGGGTGCACGCGGCGAACGATCCCGAACGCGCGTACACGATGTTCGGCACCGGCGAGTTCGGGCTCCCGGTGGAAAACGGGATGGTGTGACGGTGACCGAAGGCCAGTACGCCCAGGTGACGCCGGAACTCCGGCTGCACTACCACGAAACCGGTGCCGAGCACGAGGAAACGGTGATCCTGCTGCACGGCGGCGGGCCGGGTGCCTCGGCGTGGAGCAACTTCGGCCGCAACCTGCCGGTGTTCGGCAAGGCCTTCCGCGCCATCGCGGTGGACCAGCCGGGGTTCGGCCGGTCGGACAAGCCGACCGAGCACCCGCAGTACTTCAAGCACAGCGCCGATGCCGTGGTCGCGCTGATGGACAAGCTCGGCATCGAGCGCGCGCACCTGGTCGGCAACTCGCTCGGTGGTGGCGCGGCGGTCCGGCTCGCGCTGGACCACGGTGGACGCGCGGGCCGGCTGGTGCTGATGGGGCCGGGCGGGCTGAGCGTGAACCTGTTCGCGCCGGATCCGACCGAGGGCGTCGGCAAGCTGGCCGCGTTCGGCGCGAAGCCCAGCCGGGAGAACATGGAAGCCTTTCTCCGGGTGATGGTGTTCGACCAGTCGCTGATCACCGACGAGCTGATCGACGAGCGGTTCGCGCTGGCGAGCGCGCCCGAGTCGCTGGCGGCGATGCGCGCGATGGGTGCCTCGTTCATGCGGCCGGACAGTTACGAGCAGGGCATGCTCTGGCGTGACGTGCACCGCCTGCGTCAGCGGGTGCTGTTGATCTGGGGCCGCGAGGACCGGGTGAACCCGCTCGACGGCGCGTTGGTGGCGTTGAAGAACATTCCGCGCGCGCAGCTGCACGTGTTCGGCCGCTGCGGGCACTGGGCGCAGCTGGAGAAGTTCGACGAGTTCAACCGGCTCGCCATCGAATTCCTCGGTGGAGGTGTGGGGTAAATGGGCATCCGGTCGCTGGGATATCTGCGCATCGAGGCCACCGATCTGGCGGCCTGGCGTGAGTACGGGCTCAAGGTGCTCGGCATGGTCGAGGGCAAGGGCGCCGATCCCGACGCGCTTTATCTGCGGATGGACGATTTCCCGGCGCGGCTGGTGATCGTGCCGGGGGAGGCCGACCGGCTCGCGCAGGCGGGCTGGGAGGTGGCCAACGCCGCGGAGCTGGAGGAGGTCCGCCGGAGCCTGGCCGCGCACGAGGTGCCGTTCAAGGAGGGCACCGCCGAGCAGCTGGCCGACCGGCACGTGGTGGAGATGATCACCTTCGACGACCCGTCCGGCAACACGCTCGAGGTCTTCCACGGCATCGCGTTGCAGCACCGGCGCGTGGTGAGCCCGTACGGGCACCGGTTCGTCACCGAGGAGCAGGGGCTCGGGCACGTCGTACTGTCCACTCACGACGACGCCGCGGCGCTGACCTTCTACCGCGACGTGCTGGGGTTCCGGCTGCGCGACTCGATGCGGTTGCCGCCGCAGTTCGTCGGCAGGCCCGCCGACGGGGAACCGGCCTGGCTGCGGTTCTTCGGCTGCAACCCGCGTCACCACAGCCTGGCGTTCCTGCCGATGCCGGTGCCGAGCGGGATCGTGCACCTGATGGTCGAGGTGGAGAACACCGACGACGTGGGGTTGTGCCTGGACCGCGCCCTGCGGCGGAAAGTGCCGATGTCGGCGACGCTGGGCAGGCACGTCAACGACCTGATGCTGTCGTTCTACATGAAGACGCCCGGCGGCTTCGACATCGAGTTCGGCTGCGAGGGCAGGCAGGTCGACGACGAAAACTGGATGGCGCGCGAGAGCACCGCGGTTTCCTTGTGGGGTCACGACTTCTCGATCGGGGCGCAGCAGCAGTGACCGCGACGGCGGCGATCGACGCGGCGCGCTTCCGCGCGGTACTGGGGCACTTCTGCACCGGTGTCGCGGTGGTGACCGGGCACGACGGCACCTCGCCGGTCGGGTTCGCCTGCCAGTCCTTCGCCGCCCTCTCGCTCGACCCGCCGCTGGTGTTGTTCTGCCCGGCGAAAACCTCCGGTTCGTGGCCGGTGATCGAACGCAGCGGCTCGTTCGCGGTCAACGTGCTCTCGGAGGAACAGCAGGAACTCAGCGCGGTGTTCGGGGCGCGGGGCGTGGACAAGTTCGCCACTGTGGACTGGTACGCCGGTCCCTCGGGTTCGCCGGTCCTGCGGGGTGCCCTGACCTGGCTGGACTGCGACGTGGAAACCGTGCACGAGGCGGGTGATCACTACGTGGTGATCGGCCGGGTGCGCGCACTGGGCGCCGAATCCCCGGACCACGGCTCACCGCTGCTGTTCTACCGGGGCCGGTACGCGGCCACGCGCCCGCGCACCGAGGTCGAGCGGTTGTTCAGCTGGCCCCGCCCCGACGACTGGCTGTGACCGGGGGTCCCGGCTGGAGTAGTGATTAACCCAAACGCCCGGCATTAAGCGGGGCAAGTGGATCAGTCCTGCCCGAAAACGGAAGATCCCCCGGATGCGTTGAACGCACGGCACGTCTGTCTCGTTCAGAACAGTTGACTCGACAGACCGCCTGGAAGGCGCATCCATCGTGACAGCATCGTTTCAACTTGCCGCGTTGAGAAGATTGACTCCCGTCGACCGGATTTTATTTCAGCGTTATTGTTCCGGCGCCACGGCCACCCCTCCGTTCAGCCGTATCCACCACGCCATCGAAGCTCAGGCAGCCCGGCGACCAGGCGCGATCGCCGCGGAGCACCTCGGATCCGGCCTGACCTACCGGGAACTGGACCAGCGCGCCGAACACCTCGCCGCGCTGCTGATCGACCTCGGTGTCCGGCCCGGTGACCGGGTCGGCCTGTTTCTCACCCGTTCCCTTTCCATGGTTGTCGGAATACTGGCCGTACTCAAAGCCGGTGCCGCCTATGTGCCGCAGGACGTTCGAATAACACCGTCACAAATGCTGAAACACATTGTCGGCACGGCGGGTATCCGAGTCGTGCTGACCACCACCGCGCACGAACTGCCCCCGGACCTGGGAACGGTCGTCGCGATCGACTCCGTGCCCGGCACGGCCCCGGTCCGGACGGCCCGGCCGGGCGGTGACGGGGCGATGGTGATCTTCACCTCCGGCACCACCGGAACACCGAACGGCGTCCAGGTCACCCACGCCAACCTGTGCAACGTGCTGCTCACCGCACCCGGGTCACTGGGCATCGGGCCGGGTGACCGGGTCGGGCAACTGCTGAACATCGCCTTCGACATGGCCGCCTGGGAGATCCTGGGGACCTTGTCGAACGGGGGAACGCTGGTCATCCGGGGTGAGGAGATATCACGGGCGGCCGAGACGCTGAACGTCATCATCGCGACGCCCAGCGTCCTGTCCACGTTGACGCCGTCGCGGTGCCCGGACGTGCACACCGTGGCGGTGGCGGGTGAGCGCTGCCCTTCGTCGCTGGCGGACACCTGGTCCCGGCACGCGAGGTTCCACAACTCGTGTGGCCCGACGGAGGTCACGATCGTCAACACCGTGCAGCGGTACGCCGGGACGCTGACCATCGGCAGGCCGATCCCCAACACCACGGTGTACATCCTGGACGAGAACCGCCGGCCGTGCCCGATCGGCGAGGTCGGCGAAATGTGGGCGGGCGGCGCGTGCGTGACGGCCGGCTACCTGGGAAACGACGCGCTGACCGCGGAACGGTACCGGCCCGACCCGTTTCTCGGCGGAGCCGCCCGGATGTTCCGGACCCGCGATCTGGGCAGGTGGACACCGGACGGGGAGCTGGAACACCACGGCCGGACCGACGACCAGGTGAAGGTGCGCGGGTTCCGGGTCGAACTGGACGCGGTCACCTCGGTATTGGAGCGAACCGCCGGTTGCGCACGGGCTTCCACCGTGGTGCACGAAGGCAGGCTGATCGGCTTCGTCACCCCCGCGACGGTGTCGCCGGAGCTCGCGCGCCGGCAGGTCGCCGAACGGCTGCCCTACTACTGCCTGCCGTCGCTGATCGTGCCGATGGACAGGTTGCCGGTGACCGATCGCGGCAAGGTCGACCGGCGCGCCCTGGTGTCCCGTTGGGAAACCGTGGCATGACGGACACCCAGCTCGCGCTCCGGCCGTCCGGGCGGTCGTGGCGCGCCAGGCTCAAACGCCGCCCGTACACCCATCACAACCGGCTCGCCGCCGCGGTCATCCTCCTGAACCTCGTCGCCATCCCGTTCGCCGAAGCCTCGACGATGGTGCTGGCCAACTTCGCCCTCGCGGTACTCGTCCGCCAGCAGTACGTCATCAACCTGCTGTTCCGGCTGGCGACGAGCGTGCCGAAGCACTGGCCGCTCCGCGTCCGCTGGACCATGGGCAAGGTCTACCACTTCGGCGGCTCGCACGTCGGCGCCTCGCTCTGCGCCACCGCCTGGTTCCCGTTCACCGCCCCGTCGCTGGTACTGACCTGGGTCATCGTGGGGCTGCTCGTCGCGATGATCGTCCTGGCCCTGCCTTCGTGGCGAGCCCGTCACCACGACTGGTTCGAGCGTTCGCACCGGTTCGGTGGCTGGGCCGTGCTCGCCCTGTTCGCGGTGCACGCGGCGCTGGTCGGCGGCCCGGCGAGCCTGCTGGTCCTGCTGGTCGTCGTGGTCAGCGTGGCCCTGCCATGGCTGCGGCTGCGGCGCGTTCCGGTCCGGATCGTCCGGCCGTCACGGCACGTCGCGCTCGTGTGGTTCGACCACGGGGTCACGCCGTTCGCCGGGTCGTCCACCTCGGTGAGCCGGAATCCGTTGCTGGAGTGGCATTCGTTCGCCAACGTCCCCACTCCCGGCCGGACCGGGTTCCGGCTGACCATCTCCCGGGCGGGCGACTGGACCGGCTCGCTCATCGACGACCTGCCGGAACACCTCTGGGTCAAGGGAATCCCGACCGCGGGCGTCGGCAACATCGACAAACTGTTCCGCAAGGTGGTGTGGGTCGCGACCGGGAGCGGGATCGGGCCCTGCCTGCCCCACCTGCTCTCCGGCGAGACACCGGCGCTACTGGTCTGGTCGGCGCGGCGCCCCCGGCACACCTACGGCGACGCACTCGTCGACGAGATCCTCGGTGTGCAACCCGACGCGATCGTCTGGGACACCGAAAGCAGTGGTAAGCCCGACCTGGTCGCACTGGCCTTCCAGGCTTACCAGTCCTCCGGTGCCGAGGCCGTCATCTGCATCTCCAACAAGAAGACCACCTGGCAGGTCGTCGAAGAGCTGGAAACGCGTGGTATTCCCGCTTTCGGCGCGATATGGGATTCGTGAGGTGAGCACTGTGGACATTGTGGACACTGTGGACTACGAGACGCTCGACATCCGGGAGACCGGCGGCATCGTCACCCTGACCATCACCCGCCCATCGGCTCGTAACGCGTTGTCCCGGCGCGTGCTCGGCGAACTCCGGGACTTCCTCGGCGACGCGACCAAGCCGATGATCCTGACCGCCGCGCCGGGGCCCGCTTTTGTCGCGGGCGCGGACATCCGCGAGATGGCGACCATGACCCCGGACGAGGGCGAGGAGTTCGGCAGGCTCGGCGGAGCCGTGATGGACCTGCTGGAGCGAGTTCCGGCACCGGTGGTCGCCTGCGTGGACGGTTACGCCCTCGGCGGTGGGTGCGAACTGGCCATGGCGGCCGATTTCGTCTACGCCACCCGCAAGGCCAGATTCGGCCAGCCCGAGGTGCTGCTCGGCCTGATCCCCGGCTTCGGCGGCTGCGTCCGGCTGCAACGGCTCGTCGGCCCGGGGCGGGCCCGCGAGCTGATCTACTCCGGACGACAGGTGGACGCGGTCGAGGCGGACCGGATCGGGCTGGTCAACCGGATCTTCGACAGCCGGGAAGAGATGCTCGCCGCCGCACACGTCACCCTCGCCGGGATCGCGGCGAACTCGTCCTCCGCGGTCGCGCTGTGCAAGACCGCGATCAACACCGCGCGCGGGCAGGAAATCCACAAAGGACTGGACGGCGAGCTGGCGGCGTTCCGGACGGCGTTCACCACGCCGGACATGCGCGAAGGCACGGCGGCGTTCCTCGCCAAGCGCGAACCGAAGTTCCAGCGGGCGTAGGGGGTGCGTCATCAAGGACGGTCAGATGGCGCTGCTGTGCGCCCTGCACGACGAGAACGCCATACCCCTGCAGCGTTACGTGCGACACCTCACCGGCGACGAGCAGCTGGCCCAGGACGTCGTGCAGGAGACCCTGCTGCGGGCGTGGAAGAACCGGCACATCCTGGAGGAGGAAGTGGCCGCGGCACGGGCGTGGCTTTATACCGTGGCACGCAATCTTGTCATCGACCACCGCCGCAGCGCTCGCGCCAGGCTCGAGATCGGCGCCGAATGCGTACCGGAGGGCACCCGCTCCGACCCGACGGATTCGGCGCTGGACTCGTGGCTGGTGGCCGACGCGCTCTCCGAGTTGACGCGGGATCACCGGGCGGTGCTGGTCCGGGCCTACTACCTCGGGCATTCGGTCGCCGAACTGGCCGCTTCGATGGAGGTGCCACCCGGCACCGTCCGCTCCCGGCTCCACTACGGCCTCCGCGCGCTCCGGCTCGCGCTGCAGAAGAGAGGAGTGACCGGACCTTGAGAACCGTGGCGGACCCGTACCGTGAATGGGATGTCGCCTACATGCTGGGTTCGCTCTCCCCGGCCGAGCGGAGGGAGTACGAGCTGCACCTGAGCGGGTGCGAGGGCTGCGCGAGCGAGGTCACCGCCCTGGCGGGCCTGCCGGGGATCATGTCCGCGGTACCCCGCGAACAAGCCGCCGGACTGCTGGCGGAAGACCACCCCGTCCAGCCCGCGATGCCGCCCGCGTCACGCGTCTCCGGCCGCCGCGGGTGGACTGTGACGGCGCTGGCCGGCGCCGCGATCCTGGTCGCGATGGTGCTCCGTCGTCGTGGCCGTGCCGTCCGGCGTCAGGCAGCCGGAACCAAGTAATCCCCAAACCTGTTCGACAACCTGGTATTCGGTGCTCCAACCTGGGAGCGCTCCAATCCAGGTGAGCGCAATGGATGTGGCTTCCAGGAAGCCACATCCATTGCGCTGCCCGGGGATCAGCGGCGGAGCGGGGAACCCGCTTCGTGCAGGTGGCGCAGGGCTTGCGCGTACGAGTCGATGAGGCCGGTTTCGTGGTACGGGACACCGATTTCGGCGCAGTAGTCCCGGACGATGGGCTGGGCGCGCCGCAGGTGCGGGGTCGGCATGCTCGGGAACAGGTGGTGCTCGATCTGGTAGTTCAGCCCGCCCATCGCGGTGTCGACGAACCAGTTGCCCCGCACGTTGCGCGAGGTGAGCACCTGGCGACGCAGGAAGTCAGGGCGGTTGTCGCCGGTCAAAGTCGGCATTCCCTTGTGGTTCGGCGCGAAGATCGATCCCATGTAGACACCCCAGAGCCCTTGGTGCACGGCGATGAACAGTAGCGCCTTCACCGGCGACAGCACCAGGAACACCGCGCCCAGGTACAGCGCGAAGTGGGTGAACAGCAGCCCGGCCTCCAGGCCGCGTCGCTTGAGGCCCGGCTTCAGCACCGCGCGGACGCCCGACCAGTGCAGGTTCAGGCCCTCCAGGGTGAGCAGCGGGAAGAACAGGAAGGCCTGGTACCGGCCGATGAACCGCGGAACGCCGCGGCTGGCCCTGGCCTGGTCCTTCGACCACACCAGGACGTCCGGGTCGACGTCGGGATCGAGTTCCTCGTGGTTCGGGTTCGCGTGGTGGCGGGTGTGCTTGTCCATCCACCAGCCGTAGCTCATGCCGATGCCGAGATTGCCCGCCAGCCGCCCGGCCACCTCGCTCGGCCGCCGAGTGCGGAACACCTGCCGGTGCGCGAGATCGTGCGAGAGCAACGCGATCTGGCCGAACAGCACGGCCAGCGCCACCGCGGCGAACAGCGTGGCCCACGAGTCGCCGAGCCAGGCGAAGGTGGCCCACGCACCGGCGAACAGCGTGGTCACCACGCCGATGCGCAGTGCGTAGTAGCCAGGACGCCGGTCCAGCAGGCCGGCCTGGTTGATCCGCCGTGACAGCCGGGCGAAATCGCTTCCGGTCTCCGCGGCGATGAGAGGCTGTGTGGTCACGCGTCGAGTCTGTTGATCGCGAGCGCGCCCCGGTAGCCGGTGCGCACCCGGGGCCGGGGTGGGGCTGTCCCTACCCGCCCTGATCTAGCCAATGTTTTGAAAGGTTGCTTGGCGGTGCGGGTAGCGGAACCTCAGGCGTCTTCTCGCTCCGGGATCTCCACCTCATGAATAACCGATTCACCACGGTGAAGCTGTCCTCGCGAGAAGACGACTGAGAACCCGCGGCGGTGCGGGCTGACGGCCCACAGCAAGCGGCTCCGCCGCTTATAAAACACTGACTAGCCTCGCGGTATGGGTGAACACAAGGAGCGCATGCTGCGCGGTGAGCTGTACCGCGACAACGACCCGGAGCTGGTCGCCGAGCGTCATCGCGCGCAGCGGTTGTGCGCCGAGTTCAACGCGACCGAGCCGGACGCGACCGGCCGCCGGGACGAGCTGCTGCGCGACCTGCTCGGCAAGTTCGGCGACGGCTCGTGGATCATGCCGCGCTTCCAGTGCGACTACGGCTACCTGATCGAGATCGGCGCCAACTCGTTCCTCAACTACGACGCGATCCTGCTGGACTGCGCCCCGATCCGGATCGGTGACGACGTGTCCATCGGGCCGCGCGCGCAGTTGCTGACCGCGCTGCACCCGATGGAGGACCACGAGGCGCGGCGACAGCGGTGGGAGAGCGCCGCGCCGATCACCATCGGGAACAACGTCTGGTTCGGCGGCGGGGTCACCGTGTGCGCGGGCGTGACCGTCGGCGACGACACCGTGGTCGGCGCGGGAAGCGTGGTCACCAGGGACCTGCCGTCCAGGGTGTTCGCCGCGGGCAACCCGGCGCGGGTGATTCGCCCGCTGTGACTCGGTGGCCGCTCAGGAGGGCAGGTCTGCCAGCAGTTCCCGCAGTGCCGCTTCGAAGCCCCTCGGATTGCGCTGGGGGGCCAGGTGCGCGCCCGGCACCTCGGCGAAGGGCTGGCCCAGTTCCAGCGCAAGCGTTTTCGCCGGCCGGTAGTGGTAGTAGCCGCGGCTGTCCCGGCCCGCGGTGGGGGTGATCTCCACCCGGGACCGGCGCAGCGCCACCAGGTCCGGTTCGTAGTCGTAGAACTCGCGGATCTCCCTGGTGAACAACCGGATCCACTCCTGCTCGTTCGGCAGGCGCACCATCTTCAGCTCCGGCAGCCCCGCCCCGGCCAGCGAGCTGACGAACTGGGTGAACGCCCCGACCAGATCACCCCGCTCGCACGCGACGACCTGCGCCTCGGCGAAGGCCAGCCACTCCTCGGCGTCCGGCAGCAGGTGGATCAGCGGCGGCTCGTGGGCGATCAGCCCGGTCACCACGTCGGGGTGCCGCGCGGCCAGGTCCAGCCCGATCAGCGCGCCCGCGCTGGTGCCGAACACGGTGGCCTTGCCCAGCCCGGCGTGCTCGATGACCGCGCGCGCGTCGTCGGCCTGCAGGCTCACCGGGACCGGCCCGGTGGTTTTGTCCGTGCTGCGGAAGTGCCCGCGCCTGTCGTAGGTGATGACGGTGTAGTCGCTGCTCAGCCGCTTGCCGAGGGCGCGGTAGCTGTTCGCCGCGCCCAGCCCGCCCGCGATCATCAGCAGTGGCGGGCCGTCCCCGGTGGCTTCGACCTGTAGCTCACCGTCGACGACCGGGCACCGCTCCGAGATCATGCCCGGAAGTCAAGCACATCAACGGGTACCCGGGCGCCGAAGGATCCGCGGTGGGTGAAAAACCCGCGCCCGAAACCATGACAGGTTCTGTCGGGGTTTGGGGAGACCCTGGGGGCATGACAGGTTCCTGGAAGCAGTTCGAAACCGAGGCGCCCGAACTGGCGAAGCGCGTGCACGCGCGGTTCACCGCGGAGAAGTCGCACGTCCTGGCCACGCTCCGGCGCGACGGCTCACCACGCGTGAGCGGCAGCGAGGTCGAGTTCCGCGACGGTGAACTCGTGCTCGGCTCGATGCTCGACGCGATGAAGGCCCGCGACCTGCGGCGCGACGGCCGGTGCGCGATCCACGCCTATCCCGGCGACCCGGAGAACGGCGGCGACGTGAAGGTGTCGGGCGTGGCCGAGGAACTCCCCGGCGGCGAGGACGCGCACCTGTTCCGGGTCGCGCTGACCGATGTGGTCCTCACCTGGGTGGAGGACAACGCGCTGAAGGTGGAGACGTGGTGGCCGGGCCGCCCCCGCGTTCGCTTCGAACGCCCGGAGAACGGCCCCGCCATCCGCTACGAGCTGTAGCCGGCGCTACAGGCGCTCCAGGATCGTCGCGGTGGACATGGCTCCGCCGGCGCACATGGTGACCAGTGCGGTGGAGCCGTCCCGGCGTTCGAGTTCGTGCAGGGCGCTGGTCAGCAGGCGCGCCCCGGTGCTGCCGACCGGGTGCCCCAGCGCGATCGCGCCACCGTTGACGTTGACGCGGTCCGGGTCGGGCTGGTGCACCCGCTGCCACGACAGCACCACCGACGCGAACGCCTCGTTCACCTCGAAGACGTCCGGGTCACCGATGGTCATGCCCGCGCGGTCGAGCACGCGCGCGGTGGCCTGGATCGGGCCGTCGAGGTGGTAGTACGGTTCGGCGCCGACCAGTGCCTGCGCCCGGATGCGCGCCCGCGGGCGGAGCCCGAGCGCCCGCGCGCGGGCGGCGTCCATGATCAGCAGGGCGGCCGCGCCGTCGGAGATCTGCGACGAGTTGCCCGCGGTGTGCACCCCGCCTTCGAGAACTGGTTTCAGCCCGGCGAGCGCCTCCACGGAGGTGTCGCGCAGGCCCTCGTCCCGGTTCACCAGTTCGTCGGAGGTCTTGACCGGCACCACTTCGCGCTCGAACCGGCCGTCCGCCCACGCGGCAGCGGCCTTGCGCTGTGAGTCGGCGCCGAACGCGTCCACCTCCTCGCGCGTGATGCCCCGGCGCACCGCGATCCGTTCGGCCGCACCGAACTGGTTCGGCATGTCGATCGCCCACGAGTCGGGTTTCGGCTTGCCGACGTCGGTGCCGATGTTCGCGCCGAGCGGCACGCGGGACATCGACTCCACGCCGCAGGCCACCCCGGCCTCGATCGCCCCGGCCGCGACCAGTCCCGCGATCAGGTGCGCGGCCTGCTGCGCCGAACCGCACTGCGCGTCGATCGTGGTGGCACCGCAGCCCTGCGGGAGCCCGGCGTGCAGCCACGCGGTGCGCGTGACGTTCCCGGCCTGCTCGCCCGCCTGGGTCACCGCGCCGCCGATCACCTGCTCGACCAGGTCCGGTTCGATCCCGGCGCGCTCGAGCACCGCCTGCTGGGCCACCCCCAGCAGTTCGGCGGCGTGCAGCCCGGACAGCCGGCCGCGCCGCCTGCCGATCGGGGTGCGCGCCGCCGCCACGATCACCGGTTCCGGCATGGGCCGCTCCTCTCGTCACCTGTGCCAAAAGTAGAACACGTTCTTATTTTAGGCAAGCGTCCGGCTGGTCAACCGCCGATCGGGTCCTATTTGGCGGCCAAGTCGGCCACCAGTGGTTCGCTGACTCCGGTCCGCGAGTTAACAGGTTTCACTAGAAGCTCTTCACCTGACGGGAGAGCTGTGCTTCAATCGCGAAATAGAACGCGTTTCACTGCCGATTTCGCGCTGGAGGCAACCGTGGCCGCTCCCGGGATCCCCGCTGGTTTCGATTTCACGGATCCGGATCTGTACGCCGAGAGAGTGCCACTGGAGGAGTTCGCGGCACTCCGGCGGACCGCGCCGGTCTGGTGGAACGCGCAGCCCCACAACCTGGCCGGCTTCTCCGACGACGGCTACTGGGTCGTGAGCAAGCTCGAGGACGTCAAGACGGTTTCCCGCAACGACAAGGTGTTCTCCTCACGGGAGAAGACCGCGATCATCCGCTTCGACGAGTCGATCACCCAGGAGACCATCGAGGCGAACCGCCTGGTGCTGCTGAACATGGACGCCCCGCAGCACACCAAGCTGCGGCGGATCGTGCAGAAGGGCTTCACCCCGCGGTCGATCGCGAAGCTGGAGGACGCGCTGCGCGAGCGTGCCCAGCGGATCGCCGCCGAAGCGAAGAAGAAGGGCTCCGGCGACTTCGTCACCGACGTGGCCTGCGAGCTGCCGCTGCAGGCGATCGCCGAGCTGATCGGCATTCCGCAGCAGGACCGGCTCAAGATCTTCGACTGGTCCAACCAGATGGTCGCCTACGACGACCCCGAGTACGAGATCGAGCCGATCGCCGCCTCCGCCGAGCTGATCGGTTACGCCTGGAACATGGCCGAGGACCGGCGCAAGTGCCCGATGGACGACATCGTCACCAAGCTCATCCACGCCGACGTCGACGGTGAATCACTGGCGTCGGACGAGTTCGGCTTCTTTGTGCTGCTGCTCGCGGTGGCGGGCAACGAAACCACGCGCAACGCCATCACGCACGGCATGAAGGCCTTTCTCGACCACCCCGAGCAGTGGGAGATCTTCCGTGAGCAGCGGCCGAACACCGCGCCGGACGAGATCGTGCGCTGGGCGACGCCGGTGACCGCCTTCCAGCGGACCGCGATGGAGGACACCGAACTCGGCGGCCGGCAGATCCGCAAGGGCGATCGTGTCGGCCTGTTCTACGGTTCGGCGAACTTCGATCCGGACGCCTTCGACGAGCCGGAGAAGTTCGACATCCTGCGCCAGGACAACCCGCACGTCGGCTTCGGCGGCACCGGAGCCCACTACTGCATCGGGGCCAACCTGGCGCGGCTGGAGATCGACCTGATCTTCAAGGCGATCGCCGACGAGATGCCGGGCATCCGCGAACTGGCCCCGCCGGTGCGGTTGCGGTCGGGCTGGCTGAACGCCATCAAGCACTACGAGGTCGCGTACGACTGACCGCGCTTCGTCAGCCGGAAGGCGAGGAACGCCGGTGCCTCGCTCAGCTGCGCGTAGTTCTCCGGGTAGTGCTGCGCCATCTGCTCGTCCGGCTTGGGTTCCACCAGTTCGTCGATGACGAATCCGGCCGCGGAGAACTCCGCGCAGACCGCGGACAGGGGCTGGCGCCAGTAACTCACGCGCCAGCCCTTTGTCCACGTCTCGGTGATCAGCTCGGTCTGGAAGTAGTCACCGCCGGTGCGCAGCCAGTCCCAGGTGGGGTGCCCGGTGGAGACCAGCAGCCTGCCCTCCGGCTTGAGCACGCGGTGCAACTCCCGCAGCGCGGGCACGCGGTCGTCGAGGTGGTGGATGGCCAGCGCGAACAGTGCCGCGTCGAACGTGCCGCCGGGCAGCCAGTCGAACGGGTCGTGCAGGTCGTGCACCCGGAATTCCGCCGACGGAACGCGTGCCTTCGCCAGTTCCACCATGCGCGGGCTCTGGTCCATACCGGTCACCTCGGCGCCGCGGGAGACCAGCTCGCCGGCGTACAGGCCGGGGCCGCAGGCGGCGTCGAGCACCTTGGCCCCGCGCACGTCGCCGAGCAGGGCGAGCATGGTCGGCCGGTCGTAGAGCGCGTTGAACGCACCGCTTTCGGCGTGCTCGGCGAACTCGTCCGCGAACACCTCGTACTGCGGCTCCCGTCCGATCCTGCCCGTATTGCGCTCCTCGGTCACGTAGGCAGGTTAGTCACCCCGGTTTGCGCGAGCCCACCACCCACATGGAGAAATATTGCGAGCCGCCGCCGTAGGCGTGGCCGAGTGCGATCCGCGCGCCGTCGACCTGGTGGTCCCCGGCCCGGCCCATCACCTGGCGGGCCGCTTCGGCGAAGCGCAGCATGCCCGACGCGCCGATCGGGTTGGACGAAAGGACCCCACCGGAGGGGTTCACCGGCAACCGGCCACCGATCGCGGTTTCCCCGGCCTCGGTCAGCTTCCAGCCAGCCCCGGCTTCGGCGAAGCCCAGGTTCTCCAGCCACATCGGCTCGAACCAGGAGAACGGCACGTAGATCTCCGCGGCGTCCACTTCAGACAGTGGGTCGGTGATGCCCGCGTCGCGCCACAGCGCCGCCGCCGCGTCCCGGCCCGCCTGCGGGCTGACCTGGTCGCGGCCGGCGAAGGTGGTCGGCTCGGTGCGCATCGCGGTCGCGTGGATCCAGGCGGCGCCACCGGGCACCGCGTCCCCGGCGGCCTCGTCGCCGATCACCATGGCGCAGGCACCGTCGGAGGACGGGCAGGTCTCGTCGTAGCGGATCGGGTCCCACAGCATCTTCGACGCCCGCACCGATTCCACCGTGATGTCCGGCTGCCGCAGGTGCGCGTGCGGGTTGAGCGCGCCGTTGCGGCGGTCCTTCGCCGCCACCATCGCGCCGACCACCTCCGGCGCGCCGGACCGCCGGATGTAGGAGCGCACGTGCGGCGCGAAGTACCCGCCCGCCCCGGCGCCCACCGGCATCTGGAACGGCGGCACGATGGACAGTCCCCACATCGCGTTGGACTCGGACTGCTTCTCGAAGGCCACGGTGAGCACCCGCCGGTGCACGCCCGACTGCACCAGGCTGGCGGCCACCAGTGCGGTCGAACCACCCACCGAGCCGGCGGTGTGCACGCGCAGCAGTGGCTTGCCGTTCGCGCCGAGCGAGTCGGCCAGGAACAGCTCGGGCATCATCACGCCCTCGAACAGGTCCGGGGCCTTGCCCAGCACCACCGCGTCGATGTCGTCCCAGCCGACCTCGGCGTCGGTCATCGCGCGGTCGATCGCCTCGCGCAGCAGGCCGGGCATGGACACGTCGGTGCGCTTGGCGCGGTGGTGCGTCTGCCCGGTGCCGAGCACCGCGGCCAGTTGCTTGGACTGGGTGGTCATGTCAGTCCCGCCTTTCCAGCACGGCGACCAGGTTCTGTTGCAGCGCGGGCCCGCTGGTGGCGTGCGCGAGGGTGCGGCGGGCGGTGCCGGCGAGGATGCGCTTGGCCGCCTCGCCGATCCTGGCCAGCCCGGCGGCGAACATCGGGTTCCCGGTGAGCACCCCGCCGGACGGGTTGATCCGGACGTCGTCGCCGAGGCCGAGCTCGCGGCGGAGGATGAGTTCCTGGTGGGTGAACGGTGCGTGCAGTTCCGCCACCTCCACCCCGTCGGTCCCGGCCGCCCGGCCCGCGGCCGCGGTGCTGGGGGAGCGGGTCAGGTCGCGGCCGCCGAGTTCGGGTGAGTCCACCCGGTGCTCGATCCCGGTGATCACCGCCGGTCGTTCGACCAGCTCGCGGGCGCGGTCCTCGGCGGCCAGCACGATCACCGCGGCGCCGTCGGTGATCGGCGCGATGTCGTGACGCCGCAACGGATCGGCCACCATCGGCGAGTCCAGCAGCTCGGCCACCCCGGCGGAACCGGAGAACTGGGCGAACGGGTTGTCCGCCGCGTCCGCGCGGCTGCGCACGGCGACCTCCGCCAGGTCCTTTTCGGACCAGAGGCCCGCGTCGAGCCCGGCCCTGGCCTGTAGCGCGGCGATGCTGACCGAGTCTGGCCACAGCGGCGCGGTGAAGTACGGGTCGAGCTGGAGCGCGAGCACCCGGCGCAGCTGCCCGGCCGAAGACTTGCCGAAGCCGTAGACGAGCGCGGTGTCCACCTCGCCCATCCGGATCTTCAGCCAGGCCTCGTAGAGCGCCCACGCCGCGTCCATCTCCACGTGTGACTCGTGGATCGGCGGGAAGGCGCCGATCGCGTCCACCGCGGCGATGAACGAGAACGCGCGGCCGGCCAGGTAGTCCGAGGAACCCGAGCACCAGAACCCGATGTCCTGTTTGGACAGACCGGTCTGCTGGTAGGCGTCGGCGAGCAGCGGCACCAGCATCTCCACCCCGTTGGTGGTGCCCGGGGTCTCCCGCACGTTCGGTGCCTGGGCGAAGCCGATCACGGCGACATCTGGCATGTTTGTGCGTCCCTACAGGTGGTGGGCGAAGGATTCGTACGGCGCGTCCGGTTCCCCGGTCGGCTCGAAGTGCGCGATGTTCTCCAGCGAGGTGGTCCACTCCTCGCGTGGCCGCCACGACGCGCGCACGCGCATGCCCATCCGCACGTCGGCCGCGTCGCAGCCGAGGATCAGGTGCAGGAAGGCGATGTCGGCGCCGTCGATGAGGATGTAGGCGGTGACGTACGGCGGTTTGATGCGCTGGCCGAGGAACGGCACGTTCACCACGCAGAAGGTGGTGATGATGCCGGTGTCGGGCAGTTCCACCTCGTCGGTGGTCGGCACGCCGTCGGTCGGGCAGGCACCGCGCGGGGGCAGGTAGACCTTGTGGCACACCGGGCAGCGCTGGCCGAGCAGCTTGCCCTGCGCCAGTCCGCGCAGGTACCGGCTTTCCTCCGGGGAGGCGGAATGCCGGTATTTCAGGTGCACCGGCGTGATCACCACGCTGACCGGATCGCCCTCCTCGCGCTCGGCCACCGGCGGCGGATCGGCCGTCGGCCCGGCGTCGGGCTCCTCGGTTTCGACGGGGCGGAAGTAGGCGATGTCGCGGATGTGCCCGACGGTTTTGCCGGCCCAGCGGACCGCCACCCGCATCCCGGTGCTCATGTGCTCCGGGCCGGGCACGTCCACCGCGTGCAGCATCGCGGTGTCGGCGCCGTCGAGCTGGATCAGCGCCCACGCGAACGGGCGCGACAACGGCTGCCCGTCCAGCGGTTCGGCCATCCAGGTCCACGACTTGACCGTGCCTTCGGTGCCGACCTCGACGAACTCGGTCAGCGCTTCGGCGGTCTGCGGGTCGTACTCGACCGGCGGCACGTGGACGCGGCCGTCGCTGCCCCGGACACCTTCGATCCGGTGTGCGGCGAGACCGTTGACGAACCTGCCCAGTACCGGGCCGACCGAACGGGTGTAGTCGAACCCGATGTTCATCGGGGCCGACAGCGGGGCTTCACGCAGGGACGGCTGAGTCACGAGCAGAAGTGAAACACGTTCTCGAAATCTCGGCAACGGGCGCTCGCCAACACTTGCCCGGAAGTGGAACACGTTCTAGATTCGGGGGTATGAGCCTGGGCCTGTGGACTATCGCCGCCGCCGAAGCCGACCGCACGGCGGTGATCGAACCGGACGGTACCGAGGTCACCTACGGCGAGCTGGCCGCCAAGGCCAACGCCTACGCGAACGGCCTGCGTGAACTGGGGCTCGGCACCGGCGACGTGATCGTCGTGCTGCAGCCCAACGGGGCCGAGCTGGTGGCCGCCCACTTCGCCGCGATCCAGACCGGCCTGTACATCGTGGTGGTGAACTGGCACCTGGTCGGTCCCGAGGTCGCCTACATCCTCAACGACAGCGGCGCCAAGGCGTTCCTCGCGCACGAGCGGTTCGCCGACGTCGCGGTGGCGGCAGCCGACGAAGCGGGCATTCCCGCCGAAGCGCGTTTCGCGGTCGGTTCGGTCAAGGGCTTCCGCGCGATCGACGAGCTGGCCGGGTCGACCGAACGGCCCGAGCCGCGCACCTCCGGCTCGCCGATGCTCTACACCTCCGGCACCACCGGGCGGCCCAAGGGCGTGCGCCGTCCCCTGACCGGCGCCGACCCCGACCAGGTGCCCGCCGCCTCCACCTGGTTCTTCGGCATCTTCGGGCTGAAACCCGGTGACGGGCACGTGCACCTGTGCGGTTCGCCGCTGTACCACACCGCGGTGCTCAACTTCGTGGCGATCTCCTTGCAGCTGGGCCATTCCGCGGTGCTGATGGACCGCTGGGACCCGGCCGAGATGCTGCGCCTGATCGAGCGGTACCGGGTGACGCACAGCCACATGGTGCCGACCCAGTTCCGGCGGCTGCTCGCCCTGCCGGACCGTGAGCGCTACGACGTCTCGTCGCTGCGGTGCATGATCCACGGCGCGGCCCCGTGCCCGCCGGAGGTCAAGCGGCAGATGCTGGACTGGTGGGGCCCGGTGGTCACCGAGTACTACGCGGCCACCGAGGGCGGCGGCACCGCGATCAACGGCGAGGAATGGCTGCGCAAGCCGGGTTCGGTGGGCAGGCCGTGGCCGGGTTCGACGATCAAGGTGCTCGACGAGGACGGCAAGGAGCTGCCCGCCGGCGAGATCGGCACCGTCTACATGCGCATGGGCGACTCGAAGTTCGAGTACCACAAGGACAAGGAGAAGACCGAGCGCGCGCGGGTCGGCGACCTGTTCACCCTCGGCGACGTCGGGCACCTCGACGAGGACGGGTACCTGTACCTGCACGACCGGCGCAACGACATGATCATCTCCGGTGGGGTGAACATCTACCCGGCCGAGATCGAGGGCGAGCTGGTGATGCACCCGAAGGTGGCCGACGTGGCCGTGTTCGGCGTGCCGCACGACGACTGGGGTGAGGAGATCAAAGCCGTCGTGCAGCCCGCCGAAGGCGTCTCCGGCGACTCGGCGCTGACCACCGAGCTGCTGGAGTTCGCCGCTTCCCGGCTGGCGAAGTTCAAGCTGCCGAAGAGCGTGGATTACCTGCCGGAGTTGCCGCGCGACCCGAACGGCAAGCTGTACAAGCGAAAGCTGCGCGATCCCTACTGGGCCGGTCGCGAGCGCGCGATCTGAAGCCGCCAGAGCGAGGTGATCTCGTCCGCGCGGGCTCTTTTGTGCCTGGGCCGGGTGTCCAGCCGGTCCACCACGCGCAGGCCCGCCTGATCGATGCGTTGCTGTAGTTCCTCGCGCGTTCGCAGGCCGAGGTGCTCGGCCAGGTCGGAGAGGACGAGCCAGCCCTCGCCGCCCGGGGTCAGGTGGTCCGGGAGCCGGGCGAGGAACCGGTCGAGCATGTCGGTGTCGAAGATCGCCAGCTCCAGCTCGGAATGCGCGCGGCCGGGCACCCACGGTGGATTGCACACGACCAGGTCCGCTCGTCCCGGTGGGAAAAGATCGCACTCCAGCACTTCGACGTCGTGGCCGAGGCGTTCGAGGTTCTCGCGGGCGCACGCGCAGGCACGCGGGTTGACGTCGGTGGCGACGACCTTCGTGGCACCCCGGCGGGCGAGGAGCGCGGCGAGCACGCCGGTACCGGTGCCGATGTCGAACGCGGTGAACTTCTCCGGAACGGGTGCCTGGACGACCAGGTCCAGGTACTCCTGGCGGATCGGCGCGAAAACCCCGTAGTGCGGATGGATCTTCGCGCCCAGAGCCGGGACCTCGATGCCCTTGACCCGCCATTCGTGCGCGCCGATGACCCCGAGCAGCTCACGCAGAGGCACCGCCGTCGGCCCGGTTGCCGGGCCGAACGCTTCCAGGCACGCCGAACGCACATCCGGGGCGCGGCGCAGCGGCACGGTGTAGTCGGCTTCGAGCGGGATGAGCAGCATTTTCAGCAACGGCACACTGCTCGTGCGGCGGCCGAGCGCCTGCAGCAGCTGGCGGGCGCCGTGAAAATCGCCTTGCCACAGCACCGGGCGGCCGCGGCGGAAGTGGCGTAGCGCGATGTCGGCGCGCAGGGTGTCGTCCGCGAGGAAGGCGCTCGCGGGAGGTTCGGAAAGCACGTTGGCTCCTCGTGATCAGACGTGGCTGTGAAAACACGCAGATCACTTCGGCGCGCGGGGCGTCCTCGGGTCAGCTGCTCCGGCGCCGAAGTGGGAGCCGGACGTCACCCAGAACCATACCCATGTTCATGCCGGAACCGTCGCACGCGGGGAGCCGGGGGAGCAACCGGATTATCGCGACGGCAGAGGGTCAGCGGCCCTTGAACTCCGGGCGCCGCTTCTCGGCGAAGGCCCGCGGGCCCTCCTTGGCGTCCTCGCTGGTGAAGACCGCCGCCCCGAGCTGGGACTCGATCTTGAACGCCTCTTCCTCCGGCATGCCCTCGGTGTCGCGGATGGTGCGAAGGATGGCCTGCACCGCGAGCGGCCCGTTCGCCGCGATCACGTCGGCCGTCTCCAGCGCCGCCTCCAGCGCGGTCCCGTCCGGCACCACGCGCCCGATCAGCCCGATTTCCTTGGCTTCAGCCGCCTTCAGGTGACGCCCGGTCAGCAGGATTTCCGCGGCCACGGTGTACGGGATCTGCCGCGGCAGCCGGACCGCCGAGCCGCCCATCGGGAACAGGCCCCAGCGTGCCTCGGACACGCCGAACTTCGCGCTCTCCCCGGCGATCCGGATGTCGGTGGCCTGCAGGATCTCGGTCCCGCCCGCGATGGCGGGCCCCTCCACCGCGGCGATCAGCGGCTTGCTCAGCCGCCGCCCCTTGAGCAGGCCGGGGATCCGGCTCGGGTCCCAGGTGCCGCGCTGGTAGGCGTCACCGGGGGAGTTGCGCGCCATCGACTTGAGGTCCGCGCCGGCGCAGAACGCGTTACCGGCCCCGGTCAGCACACAGCAGCGGATGCTCTCGTCGGCGTCGACCCGGTCCCAGGCCTCGGTCATGATCGCCATCATTTCGCCGGTGATCGCGTTGCGCGCGGCGGGGCGGTTCATCGTGACGACCAGGGTGTGGCCGCGCTGCTCGACCAGTGCGTGGGGGGTCTCGGTCATGCGGTGTCCTCCAGTCGGCGGCCTGCGGGGCTGGGCCATTGCTCAAAACGATAACATGTTCTAGTTTGGCCTGGTGGCACTCAACATCGCAGATCTGCTCGAGCACGCCGTCGACGCCGTGCCGGACCGCACCGCGGTCATCTGCGGCGATCGGCAGGTCACCTTCGCCGAACTAGAGGCGCGCGCCAACCGGCTGGCGCACCACCTCGCCGGGCGTGGTGTGGGGAGAAATTCCCATATCGGCGTCTATTCACGAAACTCCATCGAGGCACTCGAGGCGATGATCGCCGCGTACAAACTGCGCGCGATCGCGGTCAACGTCAACTACCGCTATGTCCACAGTGAACTGAAGTACCTGTTCGACAACGCCGACCTGGTGGCGCTCGTACACGAACGGCGGTATGCGGGCAAAGTTGCGGCCGTACTGCCGGAATGTCCCAAACTGGAACACGTTGTTGTGATCGAAGACGGCACAGACGCCGATTTCTCTTCCTACGGCGGCGTTCCCTACGAGACCGCGCTCGCGGAGAACTCACCGGAGCGCGACTTCGGCGAGCGCAGTGCCGACGACCTCTACATCCTCTACACCGGCGGCACCACCGGCTATCCCAAGGGCGTGCTGTGGCGCCACGAGGACATCTGGCGCGCGCTCGGCGGCGGCATCAACTTCGTCACCGGCGAGTACGTCAAGGACGAGTGGCAGCTCGCCGAAGAGGGCAAGGCGAGCAGCCTGGTGCGCTTCCCGGTGGCCCCGCTGATCCACGGTGCCGCGCAGTGGGCCGCGTTCGGCGCGTTGTTCACCGGCAGTCCGGTGGTCTTCGTGGTGCAGTTCGACCCGCACGAGGTCTGGAAGGCGGTGCAGCGCCACCGCGTCCAGGTGCTCACCATCGTCGGTGACGCGATGGCCCGGCCGCTGATCGAGGCCTACCGGGACGGCGACTACGACGCCTCATCGCTGGTGGCCCTGTCCAGCCACGCGGCGTTGTTCTCCCAGAGCGTCAAGCAGCAGTTCCTGGACACCTTCCCGAACCTGGTGGTCACCGACGCGATCGGCTCGTCGGAGAGCGGGTTCACCGGCATCGGCATGGTGGCAAAGGGCAGCGACCACAGTGCCGGCCCGCGGGTGAACTTCGGCAGCCAGGCCGTCCTGCTCGACGACGACAACCAGGTGATCGACCCGCAACCGGGCGCGGTCGGCCGGATCGCGCGGCGCGCGCACGTGCCGATCGGCTACTACAACGATCCCGAGAAGACCCGGACGATCTTCACCGAGATCGACGGCACCCGGTACGTCATCCCCGGCGACTACGCGCGCTACGAGGGCGACGGCACGGTGACCCTGCTCGGCCGGGGTTCGCAGTGCGTGAACACCGGTGGCGAGAAGGTCTACCCGGAGGAGGTCGAGGGCGCGCTGAAGTCGCACCCCGACGTCTTCGACGCACTGGTCATCGGCGTGCCGGACGACCGGCTCGGCCAGCGGGTGGCCGCGGTGGTGCAGGTGCGGCCCGGCCGCACGCTGGACCTGGCCGCGCTGGAGACGCACATCCGGCAGGAGGTCGCCGGGTACAAGGTGCCGCGCACGGTGTGGCTGGCCGAGGAGATCGGGCGCACGCCGACCGGCAAGCCCGACTACCAGTGGGCCCAGAAGTACGCGGCGGAACACGAACCGGCTACCGGGCTGGTAGCAGGACAGGCGGGCTGATGCACACGGAACTCTGCGACACCTTCGGCATCGAGCACCCGATCGTGGCGTTCACCCCGTCGGAGCACGTGGCCGCCGCGGTGACCAACGCGGGCGGGCTCGGGGTGCTGGGCTGCGTCCGGTTCAACGACGCCGGCGAGCTGGACCGCGTGCTCGACTGGATGGACGCCAACACCGGTGGCCGCCCGTACGGGGTGGACATCGTGATGCCGGCGAAGATCCCGGACGAGGGCAGCTCGGTCGACCTCGGCAAGCTCATCCCGCCGGAGCACCGCGAGTTCGTCGACCGCACGCTGGCGCAGCTCGGGGTGCCCGAGCTGCCCGGTGGCGCGGACGAGCGCGAGGGCGTGCTCGGCTGGCTGCACTCGGTGGCCCGGTCGCACGTCGAGGTGGCGCTGAAGCACCCGATCAAGCTGATCGCCAACGCGCTCGGCTCGCCTCCGGTGGACGTGATCGAGCAGGTGCACCAGCACGGGGTGCCGGTGGCGGCGCTGGCGGGCAAGGCCGAGCACGCGGTGCGGCACGTCGACAACGGCGTGGACATCGTGGTGGCGCAGGGCTACGAAGCGGGCGGGCACACCGGGGAGATCGCCTCGATGGTGTTGCTGCCGGAGATCGCCGACGCGGTCGGTGACCGGGTGCCGGTGCTGGCCGCCGGTGGCATCGGTTCCGGGCGGCAGGTGGCCGCGGCACTGGCGCTGGGCGCGTCCGGGGTGTGGACCGGCTCGATCTGGCTCACCACCGAGGAATACCTCCAGACCATGGCGGAATCCGAAGCCATGCAACGGGCGCTTCTCGACGCGAAGTCCTCGGACACCGTGCGCACCCGGATCTACACCGGGAAGCCGGCGCGCCTGCTGAAGACACGCTGGACCGAGGCATGGGCGGCCGAGGACGCCCCGGCCCCGCTCCCGATGCCGTTGCAGAACCTGCTGGTTTCCCACGCGCACAACCGAATCCACGCGGCGGGCGACCCGAGCGTGGTGTCCATGCCGGTCGGCCAGATCGTCGGCCGGATGAACCAGGTGCGGCCGGTGGCGGAGATCATCGACGAACTGGTCCGCGACTACGCGGCCGCACTGTCCCGTTTGGACAAAACAAGGTAGGCGAGCGCGCCGAGGGCCAGCACCCCGGCCCCGGCGAGCACGGACGCGAGCGGGAGGCTGAACGCGAGCACCACGCACCCGGCCAGGCCGACGCCGCCGACCACGCGGCCGAGGGTGAACGCGCTCGCGTTCGCGATGGCGTAGTAGACCAGCACGGCGAACGACGAGAAGCCGATCGCCGTGCGCAGGTCGGCCACCGCGGCGAGCGCGGCGACGACCACGCCGACGGTGACTTCGGCGCGGTGCGGCACGCCGAAGCGTGGGTGCACGGCGGCGAGCCCGCGCGGCAGGTGGCCGTCGCGGGCCATCGCCAGCGTGGTCCGCGAGACGCCGAGCACCAGCGCGAGCAGCGCGCCGAGCGCGGCCAGCGCGGCGCTGACCCGCACCACCGGGGAAAGCCACGCCGGAACGGCCTGCGCCACCGGATCCGTCGAGGCGGCGAGTGCGGCGGGCCCGAGTTGCAGCAGCAGCGCGACCGCCAGCACGGCGTAGACGACAAGCGTGATGCCCAGCGCCAGCGGCACGGCCCTGGGCAACGTGCGCGCGGGGTCGCGGACCTCCTCGCCGAGCGTGGCGATCCGCGCGTACCCGGCGAAGGCGAAGAACAGCAGCCCGGCTGCTTCGAGCACCCCGCCGGTGCTCAGCCGCAGGTTCGCCGGTTGCGGGTCACCGGCGGCGAAGATGGCCACCACGGCCGCGGCGAGCACGGTCAGCGTGACCGACACGATCACCCGCATGGCCAAAGTGGACCGTTGCACACCGCGGTAGTTCAGCGCGGTCACCGCCAGCACGACCGCGGCGGCGAACGCACCGCGCCACGGCTGGCCGAGACCGGGCGCGGCGTAGCTGACCACGGCGATCGCCATCGCCGCGCAACTCGCCGTCTTGCCGATGACGAAGCCCCAACCGGCCAGGTAACCCCAGAACTCGCCGAGCCGCTCGCGCCCGTAGACGTAAGTGCCGCCGGAAGACGGGTAGAGCGCGGCGAGGCGGGCCGATGAGGTCGCGTTGCAGTAGGCGACCACCGCGGCGATGGCGAGCCCGATCAGCAGTCCCGACCCGGCGGCCCTGGCGGCGGGCGCGAAGGCGACAAAAACCCCGGCCCCGATCATCGAACCGAGCCCGATGAACACCGCGTCGCCGGTGCCGAGCCGTCGCTTGAGGCTTTCGCTCACGGCGCTCACCCTACGAGGTCAGCGGGTTAGGGTGACTCCTCGTGCCTGAGACTTCGAACACCCAACCACCGGCGAGCGGGGGCGGGCCGGTGCGTGACGGCATCCCCGAGCACGGCCGGATCCCGCGGTACTACGCGGTGAAGGTCGAGCTGCTCGGGCTGATCGCCGAACTGGGGGAGGGCGCCGCGCTGCCCACCGAACGCGAACTCGGCGAGCGGTTCGACGTCTCGCGGGCGACGATCCGGCAGGCGGTGGGGGAGCTGGTGCTGGAGGGGCGGCTGAGCAGGCGGCAGGGCAGCGGCACCTTCGTCGCCGGGCCGAAGCTGGTGCAGCCGCTGGCACTGGTCAGCTACACCGAGGGGCTGCGGCAGCAGGGCATCCGGCCGGGGCGGACGCTGATCACCCTGGAAACCGTGCCGGCCGGGGCGGACCTCGGCGCCGAACTCCGCATCGCGCGCGACGACCGGGTGGTGCACATCGAACGCGTCCTGCTCGCCGACGCCGAACGGGTCGGCCTGGAGTCGACCTACCTGGTGGCCGACCGGTTTCCCGGCCTGCTGGAGATCTTCGACCCGGCCGAGTCGCTGTACGCGTGCCTGCGGGACCACTTCGACGTGCGCTTCGGCGGGGCGGACGAGCGGCTGGAAACGGTGCTGACCACACCGCGGGAAGCCCTGCTGATCGGCACGAACCCGGCGTTGCCCATGTTGCTCATGCACCGGGTTTCGTGGGGACCGGACGGACGGCCGTTCGAACGGGTGCGCTCCCTGTTCCGCGGGGACCGGCTCAGCTTCACCACCCGCCTGACGCCGTGAGGTAACAAAAAGATAACTGGTTCGGTCCAATATTGCGGGCGGGTTCAGTTCGCGTTCGCCGGGTGGTCACGGGGCGTTCAGCGGCGGGAGCGAGCGTCGGCGGCATGCGAATTCTGATCGCCGGTGGCGGGGTGCTCGGCACCATGCACGCCTGGCAGGCCATCGAGCGCGGTCACGAGGTGATCCAGCTCGACCGTGAGCTGGAGGCCCGTGGCGCGTCCGTGCGCAACTTCGGGTTGGTCTGGGTGGGTGGCCGCGCGTCCGGGCCGGAGCTGGCCACGGCCCTGCGCGCCCGCGAGCTGTGGGAGCGCATCGGCGCCAAGGTGCCCGACCTGGGCTTCCGCGCCAACGGCTCCCTGACCGTGTTGCGCACTGAAGCCGAGCTGGCCGTCGCCGCCGAAGTAGCCGGTGGGAGCGAAGCGGCGGATCGCGGGTTCAAGCTGGTCGACGCCGAAGAGACGCGTGCGATCAACCCAGCGCTCGGCGGCGACTACCTTGGCGCGTTGTGGTGCGAGCGCGACGCGGCCGTCGAGCCGCGCACCGCGCAGCCCGCGTTGCGCGAGTACCTCACCGCGACCGGCCGCTACACCTGGTTGCCCGGTCGCGAGGTCCGCGGGCTCGCCGAACTCGGCGTGGTCGACCAGACCGGCGAGTGGCACGGCGGCGACGTGGTGCTGTTCTGCACCGGCGCCGCCCTCGGTGGCCTGGTCCGCGAGCTGGCCGGGGAGATCCCGGTGCGCCGCGTTCGCCTGCAGATGGCGCAGACCGCCCCGCTCGGCATTCCGCTCACCACTTCGGTCGCCGACGGCGACAGCCTCCGCTACTACCCGGCCTACCGCGGTCCCGCGCTCGACCGGCTCAACAGCACCCAGCCGCAGCCCGAAATCGCCGCCGGGCACGGGATGCAGCTGCTGATGGTGCAACGCCGCGACGGCGGCCTGACCATCGGCGACACCCACGAGTACGAGGAACCGTTCGCCTTCGACGTCACCGAGGAGCCCTACGACCACCTCAACGCCGTGGCGCTGGACCTGCTCGGCCGCCCGCTGCCGCGCATCGTGCGCCGCTGGGCCGGTGTCTACGCCCAGTGCGCCGACCGTGAGCGGGTGGTGCACCGCGCCCGCGTCGGCGCCAACGCCTGGCTGATCACCGGACCGGGTGGTCGCGGCATGACCTGCTCGCCCGCGATCGCCGAGGAAACCGCCGCCGAGGTGGGCCTCTGAATTGTCCTAAGTGGACCACCAAGATCGGCGGAACCCGGTGCGCAATACGAAAGTAGGTACCGTGCAACCCGGCCCGGGACCCGCTCCGTCTAGTGGGCATGAGGTACTCAGCGAAGATGGTTGGCATCGGTGTCGTCCTGCTCGCCGGTACGGCCTGCGCCAGCCCACAGAACGGCAGTCAGCCCGCCGCCGCACCGCCGCCGCCCGCCGCGAGTGCGCCCGCAGACCAGGTCGCCCCTGGTGAACCGCAGCCGGCACCCCCGGTGAGCAGGGCGCCCGGCGGGGCGGAACCGGCGGATCCGGGCAATCCCGAAGCCGGGACCACGATCCCGGAGCAGAAAATCGACGCGGCGAAGCTCCCGGAGGGCTTCCCCAAGAAGGTCGCCATGGTGTCCAATGGCAAGGTGCTCTCCATCGGCGCCCAGGAAGGTGGCTGCGGCAAGGCCAGCCTGGAGTTGAAGGAGCAGAGCGCCGAGAAGGTCGTGGTCAACGTCGTCGAGACGGAGCCCGGTGGCAATGTCGCGTGCACAATGGACATTCGCTACCCGACGCTGACCATCGAACTGGACCAGCCGCTCGGCGAGCGGACCGTGGTGCTCGAGCACGAGCAGCGCAAGAAGTAACCGGGGAAAGACCAAATTGCCGGTGGCCGGGAACATGTCGGGGCGTGTTCCCGGCCACAACCCTGTTCTGGCAACGATTCCACCCTAGGGTGGTCCTCATGGGACAACGTCAGGTCTCGTCCACGCGGACGATCAACACCACCCCGGACAAGATCTTCGAGCTGCTCGCGGATCCGGCCAAGCACCCGCTGCTCGACGGCTCCGGCACGGTGCTGGCACCGCGGTCCGGTGGCCCCGAACGGCTCACGCTCGGCGCCAAGTTCGGCATGGACATGAAGATGGGCGCCTCGTACAAGATCCTCAACACCGTGGTCGAATTCGAGGAGGGGCGCCTGATCGCCTGGCGCCACTTCAACGGTCACCGCTGGCGCTGGGCGCTCACCCCGCTCGACGACGGCCGCACGCGGGTCACCGAGACCTTCGACTGGTCGACAGCGCGCGTACCGCTGCTGATCTCGCTCAGCCCGTTCCCGAAGCGGAACAAGGTGGGCATCGAGAAGTCACTGGCCCGCCTCGCCGAGATGTTCCCGGGCTGAGCGGTCACCCACCCAGCCCGGGAAAACTCAGCTGCGGAACGAGATCTGCAGTACCGGCTCGGCGGTCTCGGCGAAGAAGTCGTTGCCCTTGTCGTCGATCACGATGAACGCGGGGAAGTCCTCGACCTCGATCTTCCACACGGCTTCCATGCCGAGTTCGGGGTATTCGAGCACTTCGACCTTCTTGATGCAGTCCTGCGCGAGCCGGGCCGCCGGGCCGCCGATCGAGCCGAGGTAGAAACCGCCGTGTGCCTGGCACGCGGCGGTCACCTTCTTCGAGCGGTTTCCCTTGGCCAGCATCACCAGTGAACCGCCGGCCGCCTGGAACTGCTCGACGTAGGAGTCCATCCGCCCGGCCGTGGTCGGGCCGAACGAGCCGGAGGCGTACCCGTCCGGCGTTTTGGCCGGGCCGGCGTAGTAGACCGGGTGGTCCCGCAGGTACTGCGGCATCTGTTCGCCCGCGTCCAGCCGCTCGGCGATCTTCGCGTGCGCGATGTCCCGCGCCACCACCAGCGGCCCGGTCAGCGACAGCCGCGTTTTCACCGGCAGCGCGGACAACTGCTCGCGGATCTCGGCCATCGGGCGGTTCAGGTCGACCTCGACCAGCTCACCGGAGAGGTCGTCCTCGGTGACGTCGGGCAGGAAGCGGGCCGGGTCGCGCTCCAGCTGCTCGATGAACACCCCGTCGGCGGTGATCTTCGCCTTGGCCTGGCGGTCGGCCGAGCAGGACACCGCCACGCCCACCGGGCAGGAGGCGCCGTGCCGCGGCAGCCGGATCACCCGCACGTCGTGGCAGAAGTACTTGCCGCCGAACTGCGCGCCGATGCCGAACTCGCGGGTCATCTCCAGCACCTGCTGCTCGAGGTCCACATCGCGGAATCCGTGGCCCAGCGGGGAACCCTCGGTGGGCAGGTCGTCCAGGTAACGCGCGGACGCGAGCTTGGCCACCTTGAGGTTGAACTCGGCCGAGGTGCCACCGACCACGATCGCCAGGTGGTAGGGCGGGCAGGCCGCGGTGCCCAGGCTGCGCAGCTTCTCGTCCAGGAACCTGGCCAGGCGCTTGGGGTTCAGCACCGCCTTGGTCTCCTGGTACAGGAAGGTCTTGTTGGCGCTGCCGCCACCCTTGGCCATGAACAGGAACTCGTACTTCGGGTCCCCGTCACCGTCCTTGTGGTACAGCTCGACCTGAGCGGGCAGGTTCGTCCCGGTGTTGCGCTCCTCCCAGAAGTTCACCGGCGCCATTTGCGAGTAGCGCAGGTTCAGCTCCTGGTAGGCGTCGAAGATCCCGCGGGACAAGGCTTCTTCGTCGTTCCCGCCGGTGAGCACCCGCTCGGTGCGCTTGCCGATCACGATGGCGGTGCCGGTGTCCTGGCACATCGGGAGCACCCCGCCGGCCGAGATGGCGGCGTTGCGCAGCAGGTCCATCGCGACGAAGCGGTCGTTGCCGCTGGCTTCGGGGTCGTCCACGATCGAGCGGAGCTGCGCCAGGTGTGAGGAGCGCAACAGGTGCTGGATGTCGGTGATCGCGGTGCGCGCGAGCTGGGTCAGCGCGGCCGGGTCCACCTCGAGGAACTTCTTCCCGGCGGCCTCGACCACGCGGACACCCTCGGCGGTGACCAGGCGGTACTCGGTTTCGGTGTCCTCGCGCAGGGGCAGGACCTCGGTGTGCTGAAAAGTGGTGGTGGCAGGCAGTTCGGGCACTGCGCGGGCTCCCTTGCACGCGGATTTTCGGTGCTGGAACCGTACCTCAGGGCGAAGATGGCGGATAAACGGAAGGCCGGGCCCACCCCGACGGACCCGACCTTCCGGGGAAAGCGGTGTGGTGCGAGGTGCACCCACCGCGAAACTTTGATGTGGCCCGAACCGAGACGATCGGGAGGTCTGCTCCCGACCGTCTCGTGACGCACGTCATAAGTCAACGCGGCCGAACGGGTGCACCACGATCACCGTCCGTGTTGTGCCAGGTGGATCAGCTGGCGTAGGCCCGCAGGCGGTCGGCCCGCTCACCCTGGCGCAGCTTGGACATGACCTCGCGCTCGATCTGGCGGACGCGCTCGCGGGAGAGCCCGAAGTGCTTGCCGATCTGGTCGAGCGTGCGCGGCTGGCCGTCGTCGAGGCCGTAGCGCAGCCGGATCACGTGCTGCTCCCGGTCGTCCAGGGTGGCCAGCACGCGCCGCAGGTCGTCCTGCAGCAGGCCGGAGATCACCGCGCTCTCGGCGTCGGTGGCCTCGGAGTCCTCGATGAAGTCGCCCAGCGGGGCGTCCTCCTCGGTACCCACCGGCATGTCCAGGCTTACCGGGTCACGCGCGTGGTCGAGCAGGTCGGCGATCTTGTGCTCGGCGATGCCCGACTCCGCGGCCAGCTCCTCGTTGGTGGCCTCGCGGCCGAGCTGCTGGTGCAGGTCGCGCTTGATCCTGGCCAGCTTGTTCACCTGCTCGACCAGGTGGACCGGCAGCCGGATGGTGCGGCCCTGGTCCGCCATGCCCCTGGTGATGGCCTGGCGGATCCACCAGGTGGCGTAGGTGGAGAACTTGAAGCCCTTGGAGTAGTCGAACTTCTCCACCGCGCGGATCAGGCCCAGGTTCCCCTCCTGGATCAGGTCCAGCAGCGGCATGCCCCGGCCGGTGTAGCGCTTGGCCAGCGAGACCACCAGGCGCAGGTTCGCCTCGAGCAGGTGGTTCTTGGCCACCGCCCCGTCACGCACCAGCGCGGACAGCTCGGCGCGGCGCTTCGGGGTGAGGTCCGCGGCGGTGTCCAGCATGTGCTGGGCGAACACGCCCGCCTCGATGCGCTTGGCGATCTCGACCTCGTCGGCCGCGGTGAGCAGCGCGGTCTTGCCGATCCCGTTCAGGTAGACCCGAACCAGGTCGGCGGCCGGACTCTGGGCGTCCAGGTCGGCGCCTTCGGCGAGCGGCGGAGTGCTCGGTACGTCCAACGAGGTGGCGCTCGAGGAGGAAGTGCCCGTATCGTCGGAAACGGACTTGGGAATCTTGCGCTGGCGAATGCCCCTGGCTTCGCGCTCAAGAGTCTGGACTGACATTTCTGCCTCCCCGGTCACGGGCTGACGTGTGTGGCTGGCGTCACACGCGCCAACGCTGTGCGTCACGGGACGGGCCTGTGGAACCCGTCTCGTGAGTCCGGCTGGCTGGCCGGACATTCGGTTCAACGCCTCGGTGTCTCGAAACGTTCCCGAGCCGTCGAAGAGAAGACGGCTCCGGGGAGGCCGAAGTTGCTCCAGCAAGCCTGAGCTTTTCCTGAGAACGGCTCAGTAGCTTTCGTGTGACAGCGGGGAGTCAGCGTCTCGCTGTGGTCTAGACCACGTATCAGACCTCGACCAGCACGGTGAACGGGCCGTCGTTCACGCTGTGCACCGACATCATCGCGCCGAAGCTCCCGGTGGCCACCGCGGCGCCGCGCCCGCGCAGTTCGGAAACCACCGAATCCACCAGTTTCTCCGCTATATCCCCACGTGCGGCGTTGCCCCAGGACGGCCGCCTGCCCTTGCGGGTCTCGCCGTAGAGGGTGAACTGACTGACCACCAGCAGTGGTGCGCCGGTGTCCGCACAGGAGCGTTCTTCGCGAAGTATGCGAAGTTCGTGCAGTTTTCTGGCCATGGTCGCGGCTTGTTCTTCGGTGTCGTCGGTGCGGATGCCGAGCAGTACCAGCAGTCCCGGTTCGGTGATGGAGCCCACCACCTCGCCGTCGACTGTGACACTCGCCTCGGTCACCCTGGCGACCACGGCCCTCATCGGCCGGCCACCGGCAGCAGCATGCCGTGCCGGACGAGTTCGCGGACCACCGGCAGCGCCGCCTCGGTCAGCTCCTCGACGGGCTGACCGTGCCCGAAGGCCAGCAGTTCCAGGAGGTCGGCCAGCGGCAGCGCGCCACGGCAACCGGCCAGCAGCGCGGTCGCCAGCTCGTCCAGCTCGTGCTGCCAGCCGGGCCCGTCGGTGCGGTGCAGGCGGCGGATCGCGGTCTCCCAGCCATCGTCGGTGGCGTTGTCCACCCGCTCCAGCACCACGGTGTCCCGCAGGGTGAACCGCGTTTCCAGCAACTCCGCGTGGTGGTCGCGCAGCCAGTCCACCCGATCGAGCCACCCCGCCGCCTCGGCGCCGAGCGGATCGTCGAACGCCTGGCGCAGGTCCTCGCAGACCACCGTCGGGGTGCCGGCGGTCCGGCGCAGGGTGACAAAGCCGAAGCCGACTCCCTCGACCTTGTTCTCCTGGAACCAATCGAGCCAGGCGCCCGCCTTGGCGCGTCCTTCCGGCGATTTCGGGTCGATTCCGGCGTCCCGCAGCCAGGTGCCGACGTACAGCCCGGGGTCGGCGACGTCACGCTGCACGAACCACGCGTCGGTTCCCGCGGGCAGCCAGCGGTGCACCCGATCGGCCCAGTCCTCGCCCTTCAGGTGCAGCCAGGAGGCGAGCAGGTGTCCCACGCCGCTCTCGTTCAGGAAGGACGGCAGCTGCCGGACCACGAGGGCGCTCGCGTCGTCACCGGCGAGGCCGGAGTCGCGGTAGACGTAGTCCACCCGCGGCGGGCCGACCACGAACGGCGGATTGCAGACGATCTGGTCGAACCGGCGGCGCGCCACCGGCGCGAACCACTCGCCGCGCGCCAGTTCCACGTCCACCTCGTTCAACTCGAAGGTGGCCTTGGCCAGTGCCAGTGCGCGCTCGGAGATGTCGGTGGCGGTGACGCGGGTGGCGTGGCGGCTCGCGTGCAGCGCCTGCACGCCGTTGCCGGTGCCGAGGTCGAGCAGGCTGCCGACCGGACGGCGGCTGGTCGCGCGGAGCAGGCTGAGCGAGGCGTGCCCGACACCGAGCACGTGGTCCTCGGGGACCGGGCCGCCGAGCACGTCGGAATCGAGGTCGGAGAGCACCCACCACGAGGTGTCCTCGTCGCCGTGCGGCCGGAGGTCGAGCGCGGCGCGAATGCCGTCGGGGGCGCGGCGCACGAGCCCGGCTTCGAGCGCGCCGTCCAGCGGCAGCGCGTCCGCGACGGCAGGCTCGGCTTCGGTGGAGCCCAGCAGGAACAGCCGGATCAGCACTCCCAGCGCACCCGCGTCCCGGCTGGCGCGGAAGGCCAGTTCCGGCTCGCCGCGGCCGAGCGCGGCGTGCGCGGCACCGCCGAGCGCGTCCACCACCCCGTCGGTGTCGTAGCGGGCTTCGCGCAGCGCGTCACGCAGGCGGGCGCGGAAATCGGGGGAGAACACGGGATGATCGCTCACGAGTGCGCATGATCCCATGGGCCGGACCACTAGGTTGGGCGCCATGTCTTCGGCACAGGTACCACTTTGGGTGCCGATCCTGGTCGGCGTGCTCGGTGTCGCGGGTGTGGTCACCGCGCAGGTGATCACCACCTTCCGCGAGGAACGGCGCTGGCGTCGCGAACAGCAGCGGGAGGACCTGCGCTGGCAGCGGCAGAAGGAGGAGCGCACGCACGAAGCCCGGTCGGAGGCCTACGCCGAGCTGATCGGCGTGGTCGAAGCGCTGGACTTCGCCCTGTTCCGGATGCGGAAATCGAAGAAGGACCCGGTCCTCAAGGATGACCTGCGTGAGGTCATCTCGAAGGCGCGCCTCGCCCTCGGGCCGGTGAACCTGCACGCACCCGAGCGGATCCGCGTGAAGCTGAAGGAGTCGATGCTGCCGCGCTTCGATCTCGCCGCCAAGCTGCTGGAAGAGGGCGAGGACGACCTCGAGAAGTGGCACAAGGGCCAGCGCGAATACCGCCTGCTGCGTGCGGACATGCGCCGTGACCTCGGCCTGGACGCCGAAGACCTGAGCCATTGGGAGGACAAGGGATGACCGAGGTGCTGGACGGCCTGACCGCGCTCCTGCCGGACCTGGAAGCGTTCTACGTCGACCTCCACCGGCACCCGGAACTGGCCTACGCCGAGCACCGGACCGCCGGGCTGCTGGCCGACCGCCTCGAAGCCGCCGGGTACGAGGTGCACCGGGGTGTCGGGCGGACCGGTGTGCTCGGCGTGCTGCGCAACGGTCCTGGTCCGGCGGTCATGCTGCGCGCGGACATCGACGCGCTGCCGGTCGAGGAGAAAACCGGGCTGGAGTACGCGAGCACGGTGCGCGTCACCGGTGCCGACGGGCAGGAGGTGCCCGTGATGCACGCGTGCGGGCACGACATGCACGCCACCTGGCTGACCGGGGCGGCGGCGTTGCTGGCCGCGAACCGCGAGGCCTGGTCGGGCACGCTGCAGGTGGTGTTCCAGCCGGCCGAGGAGGTCGGCGGCGGGGCCGAGGGCATGATCGCCGACGGGTTGTTCGACCTGGGCGGGCGGCCGGACGTGGTGCTCGGCCAGCACGTGGTGCCGGGACCGGCGGGCTGGGTGCTCACCCGGCCCGGCGTGATCATGGCCGCCACCGACGCGCTGCGGATCGTGCTGCACGGGCGCGGCGGGCACGGTTCACGGCCCGAGACCACGGTCGACCCGGCGGTGCTGGCCGCGTCCGTGGTGATGCGGTTGCAGACGATCGTGTCGCGGGAGATCTCGGCGAACGAGTCCGCGGTGGTGACGGTCGGCTCGATGCACGTCGGCACCACGCACAACGTGATCGCCGACGACGCGGTCATCGAGGTCAACGTGCGGACCTTCGACGAGACCGTGCGCGAGAAGGTGCTCGCCGCGATCGAGCGCATCGTGCACGGCGAGGCGGCGGTGGCGGGCGCGCCGAAGCCGCCGGAGATCACCGAGATCGGCAGCTTCCCGGTGACCAGGAACGACGCCGCCGCCAGCGATGCGCTGACCGAGGCGTTCCGGGCGCACTTCGGCGCGGACCGGGTACTGGAGGCGCCGCTGGTGACCGGCAGCGAGGACTTCGGCGAGTTCGGCACCGCGGCCGGGGTGCCGTCGGTGTACTGGCTGGTCGGGGGTCTGGACCCGGAGCTGGTGCTGACCGCGATGGCGGCCGGCCGGTTCGAGGCGGACGTGCCGTCGAACCACTCGCCGCGCTTCGCCCCGTTGCCGCACCCGACGCTGTCCGCCGGGGTGGAGACGCTCGTGGTCGGCGCGTTGCACCGCCTGGCGCACCCGGCTGTCGGATGAGCGGGCGGAGTGGGAGCATAGAGGGGTTGGAGGTGGTGTGGTGAGCGAGCCGCGAGGCACTTCCGCGCCGGTGCTGATCACCGAGGCGCAGGCGTCGTACGAGGAACAGCTCAGCGCCAGGAAGCGCAAGTACATGCTGATGATGGGGTTGCGCTTCCCCTGCCTCATCCTGGCCGGGGTCTTCTACCACACCTGGTGGCTGGCGCTGGGGCTGATCGTGCTGTCGATCCCGCTGCCGTGGGTGGCGGTGCTGATCGCGAACGACCGGCCGCCGCGCAAGGCCGAAGAGGTCAGCCGGTACCAGCGGGAAGCCAAGGCCATCGAACAGCGCGAACACCGCGTGATCGACGGCTGACCTCCCGCCTCCCGGTAACTCAGGGCTGGGCGCCGACCTTGCCGACCGCCCTGGCGCCGAGGCGGACCCCCGCGCGCAGCGCCTCCACGTGCGACGAGCCGGACAGCCACGCGGCCAGCACCCCGGCGTCGAAGGCGTCGCCCGCGCCGGTGGAGTCGATGCACTCGGCGGGTTCCGCCGGCACCGAGACCACACCGTCCCCGTTGACCCAGCTCGCGCCGTCCATGCCCGAGGTGACCACGACCTCGCCGACCGTGCCGAGCAGCGCCTTCGCCGCTGCCGGGTCACCGGAACCGGTCAGCGCGGCCAGCTCCGCGGCGTTCGGCATGAGCAGGTCGACCCCGCGCACGTCCTCGAGGAACTGCGCGCCGTCGCCCAGCAGCGGCGCCGACTGCGGGTCCACCGAGGTGGTCATCCCGGCCCGCTTCGCCGCCGCCAGCGCCGCGAGACCGGCGGGCCTCGACGTGGCGTCGAGCAGCACGTATCCCGAGAGGTGCAGGTGCTGGGCACCTTCCAGCGCTTCCTCGGTGACGTCCTCCGGGCAGAACCGGGCGTTCGCGCCCCGGTCCGGCAGCAAGCTCCGCTGGCCGTCGTTGTCCACCAGCACGACCACGCAGCACGTGGTGGCATCGGGATCCACGGCCAGCGCGCACCGGACCCCGGCCGCCTCCATTTCCGCGCGGATCAGCCGTCCGCCGGCGTCGTCGCCGATGCGCGCGACGAGCGTCGTCTCGGCGCCCTCCGCCCGCAGCCACATCGCGGTGTTCGCGCCCGCGCCGCCACCGGCGAACCGCACCTTCGTGCGCACGTCGCCGCCGTGCAGGATGGGCCCGTCGTGCTGGGCGACCACGTCCAGCCCGGTGTCCCCGACCACGACGATCATGCGCTCAGCTCCACGGCCACCTCGGCGGCGAGCCGCACGTTCGACACCACCAGCGCCTCGTTCGCGTCCAGGCTCACCCCGCCGCTGGCGGTGTGGAAGTGCTCCAGCAGCACCGGCGTGACGTCCGAACCGAGCACTTCGCGCTCACGCAGCAGCTCGAGCCCCTCGGCGAGCAGCCGGTCGTGCAGCGAAGCGTCCATTTCGAACTCTTCCGGGATCGGATTCGCCAGCAGTGCGGCGGAATCGGTGAGCCGCCGGTGCGCGGAGAAGGCGGCGGCCGCCTGCTTGGCGTCGTCCACGCGCCAGGTCAGCTCGAAGCCGGAGGACCGGCGGTAGAAGGCGGGGAACTCACCGGTGCGGTAACCCAGCACCGGCACCGAGTTGGTCTCCAGCACCTCCAGCGTGGCCGCGATGTCCAAAATGGACTTGACCCCGGAGCAGACCACCAGCACCGGCAGCCGGGACAGCGCGCCGAGATCGGCGGAGACGTCCCAGGTGCCGGTGGCGCCGGGCAGCGGCAGGTGCACACCGCCGAGCCCGCCGGTGCCGAACACGCCGATGCCCGCCGCGTGCGCCAGTGCCGAGGTGCCGGCCACCGTGGTCGCGCCCGAACCGCCCAGCGCCAGCGCCGGGCCGAGGTCACGCCACGAGAGCTTGTCCAGTCCGGCGTCCTCGGCGCAGACCCGCTCCAGCTCGGCGGGGGACAGGCCGACCACCGCGCGGCCGTCCAGCACCGCGATGGTGGCGGGCACCGCGCCCGCGCCGCGCACCGCGCGCTCCAGTTCGGCGGCCACCTTCAGGTTCCGGCCGGGCGGCAGGCCGTGCGAGAGGATCGTGCTTTCCAGCGCCACCACGGGACGGCCGTCGGCGAGGGCGTCGGCCACTTCGGGGGCCACGGTCAGGTAATCGGTCACAGAGGGACATCCTCACCGATCAGGTGACGGCGGTGCTGCCCGGGTCCGCAGCACGGCCAGCTCCCTGGCCAGGTTCCGCTTCGCCGCGGCTTCCCAGCGCGACCGGCCGAGCGCGGTGCGGTACAGCGGGTCCCGCGCCAGCAACCGCGCGAGCACCTTCGCCCGGCCCGCCGCCCAGTCCGGCTCGGGCACGGCGGCGTACTCCACGCGCACGTTCGCCGAGTACTCGTCGTACGCGGCGTCCGGCGCACCGAGGGTGGCGAGATCGGCGTCGAGCAGCGCGGACGCGGCCAGGTCCTCGGCGGGGGCGTCGTGCCCGAGCGTGGTCAGCACCAGCTCCTCGACCCGGAGCACGTCCGATCCGGCCAGCCCGGCCGCTTCCAGCCAGCTCACCGCCCAGTCCGCGCTGTGCCGCTCGTCGTGGCCGGGGCTCGCGTCGTAGACCACGTCGTGCGCGCACGCCGCGAGCGCGACCAGCGCCTGGTCACGGGCGCTCAACCCCAGGTCAGCACCGATTTCCGCACTGTCGCGAACCACGGCCTCCAGGTGCTCGGTGGTGTGGTAGCGCCGGTGCGGCTGGGCGTACTGGGTGGCGAGTTCGACGGCCGCGCGGGCGCCGACCTCCAGGTCTCCACCGAGCGTGACCAGTGCCTGCAGCCAGGCCTCCCGGGCGTTCAGTCGAAGATCCCGCGTGCCTTGGCCACTTCGTGCAGCCAGCCTTCGAGTTGCTTCTCCCACGGGATCCGCTCGATGTTCGCGTGGTCGAGCTTGAACGAGCCGAGGAACTCCTGGCCGCGCCCGCCGAAGCCGCCGGTCTTGCTCACCCGGACGCGCTTGACCACCTCCAGCACCACGGTGGTCTCGGTCGGGTTCGACAGGAAGGTGACCGCCACCGACTCGAACACCGGCGCGAACCGCTGCGACGGGCTGAACCGGATCTCCTGGAAGAACGGCAGCTGCTGGGTGACGCCGTTGATCCGGCCCTTCTCCAGCGTCGCGCCGGTGAAGGTGAAGCCGATCCGGCTCATCGCGTCGAGCAGGCGCTTCTGCGCGGGCAGCGGCTCGATCGACGCGGCGTCCACGTCCCGCGGGTCCGACACGCTGCCCGCCAGGTCGAGATCGGTCTGCACGCCGACCGCGATCCCGGCCAGCGGCTTGCCGAACACGCTGCTGATCGGCGTCTCCCACGGCAGGGCGATCTCGAACGGCAGCCGGACCTGCTGGCCGGGCCGGATCACCTCGTTGCCCGCCAAGTGCTGGTCGCCGAACGCGAGATCACCGATCTCCGGCTCACCGCGGTCCGACGGGATCTCCACCCTGGCGATCAGCCGGAGGCCCAGTGCGTTGATCTCCTGGTCGACCTCGCCGCCGAGCAGCAGGACCTCACCGCGGAGCGGGCGGCCCGGCTGGACCGCGCGATCGGTCAGCCGCGCGTCGAGCCGCGCGCCGCCGGAGCCGAAGCTGGCAAGCACCTTCTGGAACATGGCGCCGATACTGCCATTATGGAGGGGTGAGTACGCAGACCTTGCCGGAAGTCGACACCCGTCCAGAGGGCACCGACACCACGGACGACGACACCCCGAAGATGTTCCACTACGTGAAGAAGAACAAGATCGCCGAAAGCGCGGTCATGGGCAATCACGTGGTGGCGCTGTGCGGAGAGGTGTTCCCGGTGACGAAGTCGCCGAAGCCGGGCTCGCCGGTGTGCCCCGACTGCAAGAAGATCTACGAGGGCCTTCGCCCGGGCGGCGACTGAGCCCGTTGAGGCCGTGAATGTGGCTTCACTGCGGAATCCGCTGTGAAGCCACATTCACGGCACTCGGCTGCCCTAGTGGGCGCCGGCCAGTTCCGGTGCTTCGGTGCGCGGCGCCTTCTTCGCGCGCCGCCGTTCCTTGCGCCCTTCGACCATGGTGTAGAGCGTCGGCACCAGTATCAGCGTCAGCACCGTCGAGCTGACCAGCCCGCCGATCACCACGATCGCCAGCGGCTGCCCGATGAACCCGCCCTGCCCGGTCAGCCCGAGCGCCATCGGCACCAGCGCGAAGATGGTCGCCGCCGCGGTCATCAGGATCGGCCGCAGCCGCCGCCTGCCGCCCTCGACCACCGCGTCGGCCACGCTCATGCCCTCTTCGCGGTACTGGTTGACCAGGTCGATCAGCACGATCGCGTTGGTCACCACGATGCCGATCAGCATCAGCATGCCGATCAGCGCGGGCAGGCCGAGCGCGGTGCCGGTGAGCAGCAGCAGGCCGATCGCCCCGGTGGCCGCGAACGGGATGGACACCAGCAGGATCAGCGGCTGCACCAGGCTGCGGAAGGTGGCCACCATGATCAGGAAGACGATCGCGATCGCCGCCAGCATGGCCAGGCCCAGCTCGGCGAAGGCCTCGTTCTGCTCCTGGCTCACCCCGCCGAGCGAGTAGGCCGCGCCACCCGGCAGCGCCAGCGCGTCCAGCTTCCCGGTCAGGTCCCTGGTCACCGCGGCCAGGTCGGAACCGGTCGCCTTCGCCGAGACGGTGGTGCTCAGCTCCCCGTCGGTGCGCTTGACCTCGGTCGGCCCGTCCACCGTGCGCACGGTGGCCACCTGGTCCAGCCGGACGATCCCGGTGGCGGACGGGATCGGCAGCGCGGCCACGGCCGCGGCGTCGCCCGGCTTGTCCCCGGTCCGCAGCACGATGTCGGTCCGGGTGCCGTCGACCGGCAGCTGGGTGACCGTCTGCCCGGCGACGGCCTGGTTCGCCAGCTGCCCGATGGTGGTCGCGCTCAGCCCGCGCTGGGCCGCCTTGACCTGGTCGACCTCGATCTGCACGCGCGGCATGCCCGCGGCGAGGTCGTTGGTCACCGCGGTCAGCCCGCCGACCTCGCCGAACGCCCGCTCCACCGCGTCGGCGGCCGGTCGCAGCGACGCCTCGTCCGGCGCGGTGACGGTCACCGACACCTCGTCCGAGGCCGGGCCCGCCGCGGCGCCGCCGAACTCGAGTTCACCGAGGCCCTGCTGCCCGTTCAGGGTGTCGCGCAGGCGGTTCTCGAAGGCGTCGAGATCGGTGCCCTCCTTGACCGTGATGCTGATGCTCGTGGTGTTCGCCCCGCCACCGCCGAACATCGCGGCGAGCGGGTCGTTGCCCACGGTGACCTGGTACTTCTCCACCTCGCCGGTGGCCGCCAGCGCCTGCTCCACGCGGATCGCGGCCTGCTCGCGGGTCTGCAGGCCGGTGCCCGGCTCGAACTTCTGGCTCAGGCTGGTCGTGGTGGTGGCACCGTCGTCGAGGAAGTTCGTCTCCAGCTTCGTGGTCAGCCCGATGGTGGCCGCGAAGATCAGCAGGGACAGCAGCACCACGGTCAGCCGACGGCGGGTGGCGAACCGGATCACCGGCACGTACATCCGCTGCAGCAGCCCGCGCCGCTCCTTCTCCAGCGCGCGCTGGAGGTTCGCCTCGGCCTCCTCGGCGGACGCCGCGGCCTTCGGCGGTTTGAGGAACCAGTAGGCCAGCACCGGCACCACGGTCAGCGAAACCAGCAGGGAAGCCAGCAGCGCCACGGTGACGGTCAGCGAGAACGGGGCGAACAGCTCGCCCGCCATGCCGCCGACGAAGGCGATCGGCAGGAACACCGCGACCGTGGTGAGTGTCGACGCGGTGACCGCGCCCGCCACCTCGCGCACGCCGTTGAGCACCGCGCGTTGCTTGCCTTCGCCGTAACCGAGATGGCGCTTGATGTTCTCCAGCACCACGATCGAGTCATCCACCACGCGCCCGACCGCGATGGTCAGCGCGCCGAGGGTGAGCAGGTTGAGCGAGAGGTCGCCGGCCCACAGCGCGAGCAGCGCCACCACCACCGACAGCGGGATGGACACCGCGGTGACCAGGGTGGAGCGCACCGAGAGCAGGAAGAGCAGGATCACCACGACGGCGAAGAGCAGCCCCAGCAGGCCTTCGGTGGTCAGCCCGCTGACCGCCTCGGCAACCTGCGGGCCCTGGTCGAAGGTCGGCGTCAGCTCGGCGCCCAGTTTCTGGCTCAACCCGGGCAGTTTCTCCGCCACCGCCTCGGAAACCGCGACCGCGCTGCCGTCGGTGACCATGGTGACGTTGATGCCGAGGCTCGGCTTGCCGTTGGTGCGGGTGATCGAGCCGGCGGCCGCGAGCGAGGGCTCCACGTTCGCCACGTCACCGAGTTTCGCGGTGGGGGAGAGCTGGAGGTTCCGCAGACTGTCCACAGTGACCGGTCCGCCGCCGACCTCGACGGTGAGCGTGCGATCGCCGTCCTCGACCGTGCCCGCCGGGATCGCCGCGCCCGCGGTCTTGAGCGCGGTGGCCAGCGCGGTCGGGTCCACCCCGGCCGCGGCGAGCCTGGCGTAGTCGACGTCGATGGTGACCGTCTTCTCCTGCGCGCCGGTGACCGTCACGTCACGCACGTCGGTGATCTTGCGCAGCTCCGGCACCACTTCCCGGTTCAGCCGCTGGGCGAACTGCTGCTGGTCACCGGGCGCGGAGGCGGCCAGGATGACCGCCGGGATGTCGTCGGTGCCGCCCGCGGTCACCGTGGACTCGGTGTTCTCCGGCAGTTGCGGGCGCAGCCGGTTGACCGCCTGCTGCAACTGGTTCACCGAAGCGTCGATGTCGGTGCCGTAGGCGAACCGGACGACCACTGTGGACGCGCCCTCGGCCGAGGTGGAGGTGACCTGCTCGACCCCGGTGACGCCCTGGATCCCGCCTTCGATCGGCTGGGTGAGCTGCCGGTCCACCGCGTCGGGGGAGGCGCCGGGGTACGGGGTCACCACCACCGCGCTCGGCAGTTGCAGCGACGGGTAGAGCTGTTGCTTGAGCTGTGGCAGCGCGAGTGCGCCGAAGCCGAGAACCAGAATGGCCAGCAGGCCGATCAGGCTTCTGTTCCGGAGGCTGAGCTTGGCCAGCGCGGACATGACGGGAACCCCCTACGGTGCAATGACTCGCCACGCCACTGCGCGGCACCGCCAAAGACTGTCAGCACCGGGCGTACCCGCGGCTCAACCGAGGAGTGGATTCACGTCCTACTTTGGGATGAGGGCGGGGTTTCGGCCGGTCGCACCGGGTGCTCGGCCGACTCGTCCGCGTCACCCGGCGGCTCGGCGTCTGGCTCGGGTTCGTGCTTGCGCGGACGCCGCAGCGGGATGGTGGTGCGCTCCCAGAGCTTGCGGCCCTCCTCGGTGCGCAGCCGCTCGCTGGCCCGCTCCATCTCCAGCCGCCGCCACTTGCGCCGCTGCCGCCGGGTCATCTTGGCCGGCCACAGCTCCTGGATGGCGCTGTTGAAGTAGGCCCCGCCGACCACGGCCAGCCCGATGAAGAAGGTGAACAGCAGGAAGGCGATCGGCGTGGCCAGCGCGCCGTAGGTGTAGCCGGTGGTGGTGATCCAGGAGATGTAGATCCGCAGGCCGACACTGGAGAGCAGGAAGATCGCCATCGCCAGCACCGCGCCGGGCAGGCCGCGGTGCCACGGCAGCTTCCGCGGCAGCGCCAGCTTGTACAGCGTGGCCAGCGCGAGCACCAGCACCGCGCCGAGCACCGGGTAGTACAGCGTGCCGACCAGGTCCCGCACGGTCGGTTTCCAGCTCTCGGGGAAGAACTCCGGCAGCAGGTCCGGCCCGATCGCGATCACCGGCAGCCCGACCACCAGGAAGACCAGCATGACCAGGTAGAGCAGCAGTGCGAAGATCCGCTGCCAGACCTCGTTGCGCACGCCGTACTGGCCGTGGGCCACGGTGATCGCGTCGACGAACGACGACATCGCCGAGGAACCGGCCCACAGCGAGATCAGGAAGCCGATCGAGACGATCTCGCCCTTGCCGATGGTCAGTATGTCGTTGACCGTCGGCTCGATGATCCTGGTTACCACGTCGGAGCTGAAGATCTGCGCGCAGAAGGCGATGATCCGGTCGTGCACGGCGGTGACCACGCCCTGGCCGAACCAGTCGCCGATGAAGCCGAGGCTGCCGAGCAGGCCGAGCAGCAGCGGGGGCAGCGAGAGCGTCTGCCAGAACGCGGCTTCGGCCGACTCGGAGAAGATGTTGCCGTCCCACGCCTTGTTCAGCGTGCGCTGGATCAGCCGCAGCGGCCGCTTGCGGGCAGGCTTGGCCGCCGGCGCCCGCTCGGCGTCGGCGTCTGCGTCGGGTTCGGGATCGGCTGTGTTCATCTTCACCCTCAAGCATGGTGCATTCGGGCGAATTTGGCTCGTGGGGGCACCGATCGCCCGGTTGTGGCCGTCCTCTCGCCGCCGCGTGCCGTGGCGCGGCACGAAGTTGTCGGGGGCGCCGGGTAAGCTCGTCGGAGCCTCCGCAGCGGTGCCAAGCGGGGGCGTTCGCATGTAGCCGCAGGGGATAGCACGCCCACCGCGCCACCAGAGGGGAGTTGGACCTTCTTGTCGGAGACGGCCCAGCACGATCGGGCGGCCGCCGGTTTCAGCGCTCCGCCGCCCGGCCAGGACACCACGGTCCGGCCGCTGCGCGCCTGGCAGCGCCGCGCGCTGACCAAGTACCTGACGACCAAGCCCAAGGACTTCCTCGCGGTGGCGACGCCCGGCGCCGGGAAGACCGTCTTCGGCCTGCGCATCGCCGCCGAGCTGCTCTCCGACCGCACCATCGAGGCGGTCACCATCGTCACGCCGACCGAGCACCTCAAGCACCAGTGGGCGGCCTCGGCCGCGGCGGCGGGCATCGCGATCGACTCCAACTTCCGCAACACCACCGGTGTGACCTCCTCGGACTACCGCGGGGTCGCGGTCACCTACGCGCAGGTCGCCGCGCACCCGACGATGCACCGGGTGCGCACGGAGAACCGCAAGACGCTGGTGATCCTGGACGAGATCCACCACGGCGGGGACGCCAAGTCCTGGGGTGACGCGGTCCGCGAGGCGTTCACGCCCGCGGTGCGCCGACTTTCGCTGACCGGGACCCCGTTCCGCAGCGACGACTCGCCGATCCCGTTCATCACCTACGAGCCGGACGGCGAAGGCGCCATGCGCAGCCGCGCCGACCACGCCTACGGCTACTCCGACGCGCTCGCCGACGGCGTCGTGCGGCCGGTGGTCTTCCTCGCCTATTCGGGGGAGGCGTCCTGGCGCACCAGCGCGGGCGACGAGTTCACCGCGCGGCTCGGCGAGCCGCTGACCGCCGAGCAGAACGCCCGTGCCTGGCGCACCGCGCTGGACCCGGCCGGTGAGTGGGTGCCGGCGGTGCTGCAGGCCGCCGACACGCGGCTGAGCCAGGTCCGCACGACCATGCCGGACGCCGGTGGCCTGGTCATCGCCACCGACCAGGATTCCGCCCGCGCGTACGCGAAGATCCTGCAGCGCATCTCGGGCGAGGCGCCCGCGGTGGTGCTGTCGGACGATCCGAAGGCCTCCGCGCGGATCGGCGAGTTCTCCGAGTCCACCGACCGCTGGCTGGTCGCGGTCCGGATGGTGTCCGAGGGCGTGGACGTGCCGCGGCTCGCGGTCGGGGTGTACGCGACGAGCGCGTCGACGCCGCTGTTCTTCGCGCAGGCGATCGGCCGGTTCGTGCGGGCGAGGCGCCCCGGTGAGACGGCGAGCGTTTTTGTGCCGAGCGTGCCGGTGCTGCTGGAGCTGGCGAGCGAGCTGGAGGTCCAGCGCGACCACGTGCTCGGCAAGCCGCACCGGGAGAAGGACGGCTGGGACGACGAGCTGCTGGTCGCCGCGAACCGTACCGAGGACGAGCCCGGTGAGGAGGAGAAGGCGTTCACCTCGCTGGGTGCCTCCGCCGAGCTCGACCAGGTCATCTACGACGGCAACTCGTTCGGCACCGCGGTGTTCTCGGGTTCGGACGAGGAGCAGGAGTACCTCGGCCTGCCGGGCCTGCTGGAGCCGGACCAGGTGCGGGCCCTGCTGCGCAAGCGGCAGGAAGAGCAACTCGCCGACGACAAGCGCCGCAAGCCCAAGGCCGAGACCCCGCCCCCGGCGCCCAAGCCGCGCACGGTGGCCGAGCGCCTGGGCGCGCTGCGCAAGGAGCTGAACGCCCTGGTCGGCATGTACCACCACCGCACCGGGAAGTCCCACGGGCAGATCCACAACGAACTGCGCGCAGCGTGCGGCGGTCCGCCCACCGCCATGGCCACGCTGGAACAACTGGAAGAGCGCGTCGTAACCCTGCGCTCCTGGTAACCACGCCCCGGCGGCTGCGCCCGCCTACTGTGACGTGCCGCTGCCGCGCGCCCGCTGCCCCGCGCCTGCTGTCGCGCCCCTGCAGCCGCGCGCCCGGCTGCCGCGTCCGCCGTCACAGCAGGCGCCCGGCTTTCACCTGCGAGCCCCTTTCCGGCTGCCCGCCTATCGGGTGAACCTGGACCCGGTACCTGGCCTCCGGCGGTCACGCTGCGGATAGTGGGCAGGCACCCACCCAGGGCAATCACCGGCGGCCGGTCACGCTGAGTTCGGGTGGCCTTGTTGCCAAAACGTATCCGGACATCCGCGACTGGATCGATTCAGACTTCTTCCGTTGGTAACCTGCCTGGACATATGTTGTCGCCCACAACATTTGCGCGACGGGGCGCCGGTCCGAGCAGGATCGCCGCGCTGCTCGGGCGCAGAATCCGGGAAGGACAACGGATGCGCAGGACAAAGACTCTTGCCCTCTTCGCTGCGGCGGCGAGCGTCACGATCGCACTCGCGGGCTGCGGGGCCAACTCCGAGGCCCCGTCGGCCGGCTCGAGCGGCACCCCCACCGCCGGCCAGCAGCCCGCCGCCGGCGGGGCGAAGGTCGGCGTGGTGCTGCCGGAGACCGCGAGCTCGGCCCGCTGGGAAGGCTTCGACAAGCCGTACCTCGAGCAGGCGCTGCGTGACGCCGGCCTCGACCCCGACGTGCAGAACGCGCAGGGTGACGTGCAGAAGTTCAGCACGCTCGCCGACGGCATGATCGCCCAGGGCGTCAAGGTGCTGATCATCGCCTCGATCAACAGCGAGGTCGGCAGCGCGGTGGCGACCAAGGCGCGCAACGCCGGCATTCCCACCATCGACTACGACCGCCTCAACCTCGGCGGTTCCTCCGACTACTACGTCTCGTTCGACAACGAGAAGGTCGGCGAACTGCAGGGCCAGGCGCTGGCCGACGCGCTCAAGGAGAAGCCGGCCGCGCAGGTCATCGAGATCGAGGGCGCGCCGACAGACAACAACGCGACCCTGTTCTACAACGGCCAGCAGCGCGTGCTCGGCCCGCTGTACACCTCGGGCGCGCTGAAGCTGGTCCAGAAGCAGGCCATCGACAACTGGGACAACCAGAAGGGTGGCTCGACCTTCGAGCAGATCCTGACCGGCAACGGCGGCAAGGTCGACGGTGTGGTCGCCGCGAACGACGGCCTGGCCGGCGCGATCATCACCGTGCTGAAGAAGAACGGCCTGAACGGCACCGTCCCGGTCACCGGCCAGGACGCCACCGCCGACGGCCTGAAGAACATCCTCCGCGGTGACCAGTACATGACCGTGTTCAAGCCGATCAAGGAGGAGGCGGACGCCGCCGCCAAGCTGGCCGCCGCGCTGGCCAAGGGCGACAAGGCCGCGGCCGACGCGATCGCCACCGGCACCTCGCGTGACGACAAGGGCGGCCGCGACGTCAAGTCGGTGCTGCTGACCCCGCAGACGGTGCTCAAGGCCGACATCAAGAAGGTCGTCGACCAGGGCTACGTCAAGGCGGCGGAGATCTGCGCCGGCGACCTGCAGCCCGCCTGCGCCGAACTCGGCATCCAGTAGCCGAGCCCCCGAGCTCCGGGCTGGGGTGCGTGCCCCGAAGGCGCACCCCAGCCCGGGCCCACCCGTGTAACCACCAGCCCGGAGAAAACTCAGATGACAGTTCCGATTCTCGAACTCAAAGCGGTGAACAAGAGCTTCGGCCCGGTCCACGTCCTGCACGACGTGGACTTCTCGGTGCGGGCCGGTGAGGTCACCGCGCTGGTCGGCGACAACGGTGCGGGTAAGTCCACGCTGGTCAAGAGCATCGCCGGGATCCACCCGACCGACTCCGGGGAAGTGCTGTTCCAGGGCGAGCCGGTGAGCATCAAGGGCCCGAAGGACGCGGCCGAACTCGGCATCGAGGTCGTCTACCAGGACCTCGCGCTGGCCGACAACCTCGACATCGTGCAGAACATGTTCCTCGGCCGCGAGCGCGGCAGCGGCTGGCTGCTCGACGAGGCCAGCATGGAGAAGGCGGCCCGCGAGACGCTGGCGTCGCTCTCGGTGCGCACGGTGAAGTCGGTGCGCACGCCCGTTTCCGCGCTGTCGGGCGGGCAGCGGCAGACCGTGGCCATCGCCAAGTCGGTGCTGTGGGACAGCAAGGTGGTGCTGCTCGACGAGCCGACCGCCGCGCTCGGTGTCGCGCAGACCCGCCAGGTGCTCGACCTGGTCCGCCGCCTCGCCGAGCAGGGTCTCGGGGTGGTGCTGATCAGCCACAACATGGCGGACGTGTTCGAGGTCGCCGACCGCATCGCGGTGCTCTACCTCGGCCGCCTCGTCGCCGACGTGCACACCAAGAACGTCACCCACGGGCAGGTGGTCGAGCTGATCACCGCCGGTCGTTCCGGCGACCTCGGCCTGGCCCGTCCCGAAGCCGTAGCGATCTAAGCCGCCACCTCGCAGGAGAAATGAAGCAATCATGACTGAGACCCCCGCCAAGCCGGCCGAGCCGGAGGCGACCGGCTCCGTGGCCGCCAAGGCCGCGATCTCCGACTTCGGGATCGACACCACCTCGATGTCCACCGGCGAAGCCGTCCGCGACTACTTCTCCCGGTTGCGCGCCGGGCAGCTCGGTTCGCTGCCCGCGCTGCTCGGGCTGGTCGTCCTGGTCGCGGTGTTCACCGGGATGTCGGACGTTTTCCTTTCGCTGAACAACATCGCGAACCTGCTGGCGCAGGGCGCCGGGCAGACGATCATCGCGATGGGCATCGTTTTTGTGCTGCTGATCGGTGAGATCGACCTGGCCGCCGGTACCGCGTCGGGCGTGACCGCCGCGGTGATGGCGATGCACTACGTGGAGAACGGCAACCTGCTCGGCGGCATGGGCTCCACGGTCTTCTACGTCTTCGTCATCGTGCTCGGCCTCGGTGCCGCGCTGGCGATCTTCCTGCGGATCTGGGCCGGTGCCGTGCTCTCGGTGGTGGCCATCGCGATCGCGCTGCTCGGCATCGCCGCCAACCCGTGGGTGGAGATGCTGCTCGCGCTGTGCGTCGGCGCGGCGATCGGCTCGATCACCGGGTTCCTGGTGTCCAAGATCGGCATGCCCTCGTTCGTGGTGACGCTGGCGCTGTTCCTCGCCTGGCAGGGCGTCATCCTGCAGTTCATCGGCGACGGCGGCGTGCTCGGCATCAGCTCGTCGAGCGTGCTGGACAAGGTGGCCAACGGCAACCTGTCCACCTTCGGCAGCTGGCTGCTGTTCTTCGTCGGCGCCGGCGGGTTCGCCGCGGTGACCCTTGGCAGGCACTTCACCCGGCTCAAGCGCGGGCTGGTCACCCAGCCCACCCCGCTGGTGCTGTTCAAGGTCGGCGGCGTCGCGCTGCTCGCCGCGGTGGCCACCTACCTGCTCACGATCAACCGCGCGCCGGGCACGACCATCGTCATCTCGGGCGTGCCGTACGTGGTGCCGATCGTGCTCGTGCTGCTGACCATCGGTACCTACGTGCTCAACCGGACCCGCTACGGCCGCCACATCTACGCGGTCGGCGGCAACGCCGAGGCGGCGCGCCGGGCCGGCATCAACGTGACCAAGATCCGGGCGAGCGTTTTTGTGGTGTCCTCGTCGGTGGCCGCGGTCGGCGCGATCGTCTACTCGTCCAAGGTCGGTTCGGTGGACCCGCAGGCCGGTGGCCTGAACACGCTGCTGTTCGCGGTCGGCGCCGCGGTGATCGGCGGGACCTCGCTGTTCGGCGGCAAGGGCCGGGTCTTCGACGCGGTCATCGGTGGCACCGTGCTGGCCGTGGTGGCGAACGGCCTCGGCCTGCTCAAGCAGCCCGCCGCGGTGGTCTCCATCGTGACCGGGCTGGTGCTGCTGCTGGCGGCCACCGTGGACGCTCTTTCGCGGCGCCGCGCGGCGGCTGCACCGCGTTGACCGTGCACATGGGACGATAACCATCGTGACCAGCACGCCCGTTGCACGACCCGACGAGGTGCGCCGGCACAATCGCACGACCCTGCTGCGGTTGCTGCACGTGGGCGGCCCGGTCACCCGGGCCGCTCTGGCCACCGAACTCGGCCTCAACCGCAGCACCATCAAGACGCTGGTGGACAGCCTCGCCGAGGCCGGGGTGGTCGAGGAGCGGGTGCCAAGACCGGGACGAGGTGCCGGGCGACCCTCGCTGCTCGTGCTGCCGCAGCCACAGGCCGCCGTGGTGCTCGCGGTGGACATCCAGGTCGAGCACGTGGCTCTGGCACTGGTCGGCTTCGGCGGGCAGATCCTCGGCCGCAACAGCTGGAACCTGCGTGGCCGCTCGCGGGAACCGGACGAGGTGATCACGCACGTCATCGAGTCGGCGGGCATGCTCGCCGCCGATCTCGGCGTGGAGCCGATCGGGACCGGTGTCTCGGTGCCCGGGGTGGTCCGCCGCTCGGACGGTTACGTGCACCAGGCACCCAATCTCCGCTGGACCGACGTGGCGCTGGGCGAGCGGCTCGGCTCGGTGCTGCGCATGCCGGTGGTCGTCGGCAACGACGCCGAACTCGGTGCGGTCGCCGAGCACCTGCGCGGGGTCGCGAAGGGCTCGTCGGACGCGGTCTACGTCTCGGCGGACGTCGGCGTCGGCGGCGGCGTGATCGCCGACGGCTCCTCGTTGCGCGGTGCCGCGGGTTACATCGGCGAACTGGGGCACATGGTCATCCGGCCCGGCGGGCGCGGCTGTTACTGCGGCAGCAGCGGCTGCTGGGAGACCGAGGTGGGTGAGGCGGCGCTGCGGCGCGCGCTGGACGTGCCGGAGGAGACCCCGCGCGGGGTGCTGCTGGTCGAGCTGCGCGAGCTGGAGAAGGACCCGGCCAGGGCGGCGGAGAAGCTCGGCGAGTTCGCCGAGTGGCTGACGCTGGGCCTGGTCAACGTGGTGAACCTGCTCGGCCCGCAGCTGGTGGTGCTTGGCGAGCTGTTCGGCATGCTGCCCGAGGAGGTCGTCCGCAAGGTGACCGCCGAGGTGCAGCGGCGCAGCATGGTCAGCCGGGCGGTCGGTGGTACCCGGATCGTGCCGTCGGCGCTGGGCGTCGACGTGAAGCTGCTGGGAGCCGCCGAAGTGGCCTTTGAGGGCGTCCTGGACACCGTCTGAGCGCACCGTGTGAGCTCAAAAAAGGGGCGGGGACCCCGTGGAAGGGGATCCCCGCCCGAGACGGATGGATGGCTGCCGGGTGGCTGAGCGGTGTCAGCCTCGCTCGATGCTCGCTTCGAGTTCCTTGAGCTTGTCCTCGTGAGCCCTGGCGTGGTGGCCGCAGAAGAGCAACTCGCCACCGGTGCGGAGCACCGCGCGAACCTGGGCCGCGGCGCCGCACCGGTCACAACGGTCCGCAGCGGTCAGTTCGGGGCGGGTGAGCGTAGGCGAAGTCATGGGAGTCTCCCTCCGTCCCGGCATCGGCGGGGCCGATGCCATCGATCCAGCCGCGACCACTCCGGTACTTATCCGGCGACGGGGCGTCTCCGGCTCCTCGGTGTTCGCTGCTTCTACTCTTGCAGACGTTTCGGAAGCCGCAAGTGTTCCCATCTCCGTGGGAGGTGTGTCACGCCGAATTACCCCGGATGTCGCAAGTGGCCCCTCCGGTCCGGAACAGCCGGTGACCGACGGCCCTGTTTCCGCAGGTCAGAGCCTTTTGGTGAAGCGCCGTCCACGGCCCGTCACGGCCGCCGAAACGCGGTATGGAATCCGTGTTCGTTCAGAGCTGAATTTTGAACCGTTATCCGGCGGAAGGCGGGCCGTGACGAAAAACGGACGTTCGAGGCCGCTGGCCGGAAAACCCGGTTTGCCGACAAATTCCCTGGTGGGCAACGAAAAATTGCGGTAATGGGCGAGCCGGGACGCCGCCGGGGCCGGTCTTCGGCGACCCGGCGGTCCCGGTTCGGCGTGGGCTATGTCACGCTGCGTGCTCGCCGCCGAGGTTCGGCAAGAAAAAAGAAGGGATTGCGGGCTGTCACGGGAGCCGGACGCCGTAGCAGCGCTCGCCGTTGGCCCGCCAGAACCCGTCCGCGTCGCCCAGACCGGCCGCCGACACCAGCTCCTCGGTGAACCGGACCACCTCGCCGTACTCCGCGCGCAGGCGGCAAACCGGCCAGTCGCTGCCGAACAGCACGCGGTCCTCACCGAACCGCTCGAAGGCAAAAGCCGCATACGGCACGAACCGCTCGACCGGCGCGCCCGCGGCCACCTCGGTGACCAGGCCGGACAGCTTGCACCAGGTGTTCGGCAGTTCGGCCAGCCTGCCCAGCCAGCTGCGCCATTCGGCGTCGGCTTCCCAGTCATAGGTGGGCTTCGACAGGTGGTCGAGCACGACGGTCAGTTCGGGCAGTTCGCTGAGCACCGCGTACAGCGTCGGCAGGTGCCTGGTGAAGGTCAGCGCCTCGAACCGGACCCCGGCCTCGGCGAGCGCCCGCAGCCCGTCACGGACCTCCGGCCTGCCGATCCAGCGGTCGTCGGGCAGGTCCTGCAACATCGGTCGCACGCCGAGGAAGTACGGGTCGGCGGCCAGTTCGGGTAGCGCGTCGGGCTGGTCGAGCGGTAGCCAGCCGGTCACGCCGAGAATGAAGCCGGTGCTCGCGGCCAGGTCGAGCAGGTACCTGGTCTCGGCGACGCTCGGCGCCGCCTGCACGACGATGGTGCCGGTCACCTCCGCCGCGGCCAGCTCGGGGGCCAGGCGGTCCGGCAGGTACTCCTCCCGCAGCGGCCCGTCCGGCGGCATCCACGGGTAGTCGCCGCGTTCGATGCCCGCCAGGCTCCACAGGTGGTGGTGCGCGTCGAACCGGCTCACCGGTTTACCCCCGCTTCCTGGGCCAGGATGGCCGCCTGCACCCGCGACCGCAGGTCCAGCTTGGTCAGCACCCGCGACACGTGCGTTTTCACCGTGGTCTCGCCGATGAACAGCTTGCCCGCGATCTGCGCGTTCGTCAGCCCCTCGCCGAGGCAGGCCAGCACCTCGCGCTCGCGGTCGGTCAGCTCGGCCAGCCCTGACGGTTCGGCCGGCGCGGCCGGTCGCGGTGGTCCGGCGGTGGCGAACGCGCTGATCAGCTTGCGGGTGATCTGCGGGGCGAGCACACCTTCCCCGGCGTGCACCAGCCGGATCGCCTCGACCAGGCGTGCCGCTTCGACCGACTTGAGCAGGAAGCCGGCCGCGCCCGCGCGCAACGCGGCGAACACGTACTCGTCGAGGTCGAAGGTGGTCAGCACGAGCACCTGGCCGAGTTCGGCGGCGACCAGTTCGCGGGTGGCCGCGATGCCGTCGACGCCCGGCATGCGGACGTCCATCAGCGTGACGTCCGGGCGCAGCACCTTGGCCTGCCGGATCGCGGTGGCGCCGTCCGCCGCCTCACCGATCACCTCGATGCCCTCGGCGTTGTTCAGGATCATCACCAGCCCGGCGCGGATCGCGCCGTGGTCGTCGGCGACGAGAACGCGGATGCTCATCAGGCCTGTCCTCCGATCGGCAGTGCGGCGAAGACGCGCCAGCCGGGGTCGGCCGGGCCCGCGACGAAGGAACCACCGATGGCCTGCGCCCGCTCACGCATGTTGAGCAGGCCGTGCCCGGCGTCCGACTCGCGGCGGGTGGTGGTCAGCTCGTTGGTGACTTCCACGGTGAGGATCTTGCCGTCGAGCCGGATGCGCACCGCGGCCGAGGTGCCCGGCGCGTGCTTGACCGCGTTGGTCAGCGCCTCCTGGGCGATCCGGTAGGCGGTCAGGTCCACCGCGGCCGGGAGCGAAACCTCGGGACCGACCTCGTTGGCCACGGTCACCGCCATTCCGCTCGCCCGCGCTGATTCGACCAGTTTGGACAGTTCGCCAAGGCGCGCCGGTGCGGTTGTCTCGTCCTCGCCGACCCCCTGCGAGCGCAGCAGGCCGATCATCGCGCGCATCTCCTCCAGTGCGTCGACGCTGTTGCCGCGCACCGAGCGCAGCACGGTGCGCATGGTGTCCGGCTTCGCGTCGTCGGCGATGGACAGCGCCGCCTCGGACTGGATGGCGATGGCGGACAGGTGACCGGCGATCACGTCGTGCAGATCGCGGGCCATGCGCGCGCGTTCGCCCGCGACCGCGGCGTTGCGGTCCAGTTCGGCGATCCTGGCCAGCTGCTCGGCGTTGGCGCGCTCCCGGAGCGCTATCTCGCGATGGGTGCGCACGTTCGACGCCCACCACACCGGCGTGATGATGAACGGCACCGCGGCGACCGCGGCCAGCACCGCGGTGCGCCAGTCGTCGGCGACGATGAGCGCGATCACCACGGCGCCGATCGTGCCGCTCGCGGCGAGCCCGATCATGGTGCGGCTGAGCCATCGCGAGCCGTAGAGGGTCGCGGCGTAGAGGTGGTCGGAGAAGGCGATCAGGATCGGCGCGGACATGCCGAGATGGATGTCGGCGCTGAACGGCACGGCCGCCAGCACCAGCGCCACCCCCGGCTTGAGACGGCGCAGCAGTTGCAGCAGGCAGACCGTGCCGAGCAGTACGAAGCGCGTCCAGATCAGGTGGGTCGGCTCGCCGAAGAGCGGGTAGATGCCGGACAGGTAGAGCACCGTGCCGCCGGCGAAGTAGAGCAGGGCGATGCCGACGTCCTGGGTGAACGGCGGCAGCCGGCGGTAGTCCAGTCGCACGTGGACCATCACAGCACACCGCGCGAAAACGGTTCGTCCTCCGAAGTGATGACGGTGGGTCCTGCCGTTCGCCGACGCGCGCCCTCGGGGTCCGGCCGCAGGCTGGGTGCCATGGACAAGGTGCTGGACTTCATCCGGGACAACCCGATGGCGGCGGTGGTCGCGGCGGGGGAGATCGGGTTCTGGGTGTTCATCGCGGCCGGGCTGGTGGCTCGCTACCTGCTCAGGCTGCGGCGGACGAGCGTGGTGCTGCTGGCGATGACGCCGGTGGTCGACGTGGTGGTGCTGGTGGCCACGATGATCGACCTCTCCGGTGGCGGGCAGGCGACGTGGACGCACGGGCTCGCCGCGGTCTACCTGGGCTTCAGCGTGGTGTTCGGGCCCAGCATGATCCGCTGGGCCGACGTGCGGTTCGCGCACCGGTTCGCCGGTGGGCCGCCGCCGGTCAAGCGCGGCGGGGAGGAACGGCTGCGCCACGAATGGCGCGAGTGGGGCAAGTGCGTGCTCGCCTGCGCGATCGCCGCGGTGGTGCTGGCGGTGCTGGTCCTGGTGGTCGGCACGCCGGCGCGGACGACCGCGCTGTGGTCGGGCGGTGGTGCCTGGCTGCCGCGGCTGGGCTGGATCACCGGTATCTGGCTGGTGCTCGGCCCGCTGTGGCAGCTGGTTTCGGTTTCGGGATCTCGGGAAGGGGCAAGGCGATGATAGAGGTGCTCGGCATCATCCTGGTGGTGCAGGGAGTCGGGGGATTCATCAACCGGGTGGCGGAAAGCTCGTCGGAGAGCTGGTTCGTGCAACTGCACGTCCTGCCGGACTGGCTGCACATCCCGGCGAGCGTGGTGATGGCGTTGCTGGGCGCGGCGCTGGTGCTTGGCGACATGGCGCGGAAGAAGAAGCGGCGCGCGGACTGAGCGCTCAGACGGTGAAGACCACCTGCAGGACACCGAGGATGATGGTGACCACGGTGAGGATCACGGTCACCACGGTGAGGCGGGCGACCCGGTCGCTTACGGTGCTTTCGTAGGCGTACCGGGTTTCCTCGTCCATCGCCTCCGCCTGCCGGTCGAGCTGGCGGACGATGCGTTCGACACCCATGTTGGTGATCAGCCGCCGCTCCAGTGAGTCCACTTCGGGCGGCAGCACGGAGTTCAGCATCTGCAGGATGTCGTCGAGCGAGCCGCGCAGCAGGCGGTGCCGGTTCACCACGCGGGACTCGCCGGCGGCTTCGGCGAGTTCCCGCTGGGCCTGGCGCAGCCATTGGTGCGCCAGCGCCATCCGGATCAGCACCCGTTCCAGCACCAGCAGTCCGCCGTGGTCGAGGCCGCCGACTTCGGTGTCCAGCTCGAAGTACGGCTCGGCCCTGCCGAAGTAACGCCGCGCGAGTTGGGCCTGGTGCGACGAGTACTCGTCACCCTTGTTGTTGAGGCAGACGATCCCGGCGGACACCGGGTACATCGCGAGAAAAGTCCTTGTCCCCCAGGCATCGCCGAGTGACCGCCTGGCCACGTTCCGCGGTACGAAGCGCCAGCCCTCGTCGCCGTGCGCCAGTCCGTAGAACGGGCGCGGGTCGGCGTCCACGGTGGCCTCCGGTGGCCGCCCGTCGTACCCGCGGAGTTCGACGCACCAGCCGTTGCGGTCCAGCGTTTCGGGCACCCCGCACCCGTCGATCAGCTCCGCGAAGGCCTGCCCGACGGCCGCGCGCAGCGACGGGTACCGCACCTCGCGGTAGCGGCCGTGCAGGAACCCCGGTTCGGCGGTGCGCCGGTGCAGGCTGTGCAGTACCGCGATCGCCCGGTCCACATCGGACGTTTCGAGCACCTCGTCCCGGCCGGAGATCGTCGCGGTGACGAGCAGGGTGGTGGTGCGGTACGCCGGGTGCCAGGTGACGATCAGTCCACAAGGGATGGACGACTCACCGTCGCCGACGGCCAGTGACGCGGTGAACCGGTAGCGGTTCGGCGGTTCGGCGCCCGAGGTCAGGAACCCTTCGGCCACGGACCATTCCGTGCCGAGCCGTCCGCCGAGCGGTTCGAGCAACCCGCGGCCGGGCCGGAAGACGGCGTCGGCCTCCCGTTTGGTCATCGGGACCGGCCAGGCGAACGAAAGCAGCAGCTTGTTCCGCGTCGCCCCGGCCGGCCACCCGGTCATCTCGAGCCCAGCCGGAACAGGTTCACCATGTCGCGCCCCACTTCCTTGGCGAGCAACGGGGATTCGTTGACCAGCTCGTCCCGGTCGCCGTGTGCGTCCAGTCCGCTCAGGTCGTCGAGCACGTGGTAGGTCCACTCCCAGTCGAGGACCCAGCCCGCCTCGGCCGCCTCCGCCCGCACCTCCACCGGGTCGAGCAGGCGGACCGGCAGCGTGCCCGGCTCACCGGGACCGGAGACCAGCTCGTCGAACCGGGCCCGGTCGATCGGTTCCGACCGGCTCTGCCCGTCGACCAGCAGATCGACCGTGTAACCACCGCGGCCGACCGGCGACCGGCTGTAGCACAGCACGAGCGCGCCGCCGGGAGCCGCGAGCCGGGCCAGATCACGCAGGATGGGGCCGACCGCGCCGGTCGGCACGTGCTGGATGACGTGGTTGGACAGCAGCAGGTCGTACGGTCCGCCACCGAGGTCCGAGGTGCCGCCGACGGTGTAGGTGATCTCGGTCCCCGGCACCAGTGCGTCCCGCTTGCCGCGTGCGGCGGCGAGCCGCTCGGGATCGGGGTCGGCGGCGGTGATGGTGGCGGCCTGGTGGCTGAGCCACGGCAGCAGCCGTCCGTCACCGCAGCCCGCGTCGAGCCCGCGCACGCTCTCGCGCGGACCGGCGTCGAGCCGCTCGACCAGGCGCTCGAGGGCCAGGCGCTCGCTGGCCGCCCAGTAGCCGGGATACGGCTCGTGGTGGCCGATGAACGACGCTGTCACGCGGTCCCCGGAGTCGGGGTACCGGTAGCTCCCGGTGAACACCGCAGAACTATAGCTACCCGACCAGACATCGGATGAATCTTGCGCTTTCCGGGTGAAAGGGCTGGATTGAACGGTGATTTGTGGCGAAACATAGCACCTCTCGCCGCCGAGAAAGGGAGCTGTTATGCCCGAGGTCAATCGGAGGACGATGCTCGCGGGAATGGCGGCCGGAGTCCTCGCCCCGGTGGCGGGCGCTTCGCTCGGCCCGGCGCTGCCCGCGGGCGCGTCGCCCGGCCCGGCGGCCGCCTCGCTCGCCGACGCGGCGGGCGGCTCGCTCGGCCTGCCGGACTGGGCGGAGTTCGTCGGCTTCGCCGATCTCGTCTGGAAGCGGCTGCCGAAGACCTGGTACGAGGGACCGTTCCTGGGCAACGGCTTCCTCGGCTCGGGCATCTACGCCGAGCCCGGCCGCAACGCCATCCGGTTCAACGTCCAGCACAGCCAGGTCCAGGACCACCGCCCGGAGTTCGGCTCGCTGTTCGGCCTGGCCAGGCTGCCGATCGGGCACTTCACCCTGGAACCGGCCGGGGCGATCACCGGCGTCGACTGGCGCATGGACCTGTGGAACGCCGAACTGCGCGGCACCATCACCACCGCGGCGGGCAGCCTCGAACTGCGCGCGCTGCTGCACAGCACGAGGAGCGTGCTCGCCATCGAGGTCCGGCCGTCCGAGGGGGAACGCGGCTTCCGCTGGGTGTTCCACCCGGCGGTGGCGATCAGCCCGCGTGCCGACCCGAAGTTCGGCAGGCAACCGCCGCCCGGGTACACCGCGAACCCGCCCGCCGTGCCGGAGTCGGCGGGTGACGTCCGGCTCTCGGTGCAGCCACTGCACGCCGGTGGGGAGCACGTGACCGCCTGGCGGGAGGCCGAACGCGGCTCGGCGCGGGCGCTCTACACCGCGGTCGCCTGGTCGCATCCGGCAAAAACCGCCGTGCGGCAGGCGATGTCGCTGGTCCGCGGTGCGAGCGCGCCGCTCGACGCGCTGGCCGTCGAGCATCGACGCTGGTGGCACGACTACTACCGCCACGGCTTCCTGTCCATTCCGGACCGGAGGTTGCAGAGCTTCTACTGGATCCAGCTGTACAAGATCGCCGCCGCGGCCAGGAAGGACGCGCCCGCGATGGCCACCTGCGGGCCGTGGCTGGAGTCGACCCCGTGGCCGGCGACCTGGTGGAACCTCAACGTGCAACTCGAGTACTGGCTGATCCACGGCGCCAACCACCTGGAGCTGGACGCGGTCACCTACTCGCTCGACCGCTACCGCGACAACATGCGCGACGAACTGCCCGAGCAGTACGCGGCCGACTCCTACGGCATTCCCCGCACCACCGACATGGAGTTGCGCAACGGCGCCGGCGTTGGCAATTCCGGTTACGGCGTGGGCATTCCCGGGAAGGAGAGCCCCACGCCGGAGGTCGGCAACCTGACCTGGGCGCTGCACAACGTGTGGCTGAGCTACCGGCACACGATGGACGAGCGCATCCTGCGCGACGTGCTGTTCCCCTTGCTGCGCGGGGCGATCAACTACTACCTGCACTTCCTCACGCCCGGTGCGGACGGACGGCTGCACCTGCCGTTCACCTTCTCGCCCGAGTACGGGGTGAACGCGCCGGACTGCACCTACGACCTCGCGCTGATCCGCTGGGGCTGCAAGACCCTGCTGGAGTCGGCCGCCACGCTGCACATCGACGACCCGCTCGCCGGAAAGTGGCAGGAGGTGCTGGCGAAACTGGCGCCGTACGCGGTGGACGCCAACGGGTACATGATCGGCGCCGGGGTGCCGTTCGCGAAGTCGCACCGGCACTACTCGCACCTGCTGCAGATCTACCCGCTCTACGAAATCACCGGGGAGCAACCGGAATCACGGGCGCTGATCGAAAAATCGCTGGAGCACTGGGTCAGCTTCGAAGGCGCGCTGCAGGGGTACACCTTCACCGGCGCGGCGTCGATCTCGGCGCAGCTGCGGCACGGCGAGAAGGCCGAGTTCTACCTGGGGGAGTTGCAGCGGCGGTTCATCAAGCCGAACACGATGTACCAGGAATCCGGGCCGGTCATCGAGACACCGCTGTCGGCGGCCCAGTCGCTGCACGACATGCTGTGCCAGAGCTGGGGTGGCGTGGTGCGGTTGTTCCCCGCGCTGCCGCCGTCCTGGGCCGACGCGACCATCCACAACTTCCGGACCGAAGGCGCCTTCCTGCTCAGCGCGTCCCGGCAACAGGGGAGTACGCGCTGGCTGCGAGTCCACAGCGAAGCCGGTGCGCCGTGCGTGCTGCGGCCGGGCGTCACCGGCGAGCTGGCGGTGTCGGACGAACGCGGGAAACCACGCAACTTCAAGGATCTCGGCGGCGGCACCATCGAAGTCGAGCTGAAGCGCGGCGAGGAAGCGGTGGTGCACCGAGCGGGTGACAAACCGGACTTCGTGGTCGGCCCGGTGGCCCCGCAGGGTGATCTCGCGCCATGGGGGCTGCCGTGACTCCACCCGGCTGGGGGCTGTCGCCCGCGCGGGTGCGTCCGCCAGGCTGGCCGCGATGGGAACCTCGCGGCAGACACACCTCAACCAGGCGTTGTTGCGCATTCCCCGGCGAGCGGAGGGCGTGGACAGGGCGACGCTGAGCCGGACCTTCGTCTCGGCGGGTTCGTTCGCCGCGATGCTGCACTCGACCGACCACCAGATCCTGTACGGGCGGCGCGGAACCGGAAAGACCCACGCGCTGCGTTACCTGCACGACCTCGCGTCGCAGTCCGGTGATCTCGCCGTGTACCTCGACCTGCGCACCATCGGCTCGGCGGGCGGGCTGTACTCGGACAGCGAGCTGGGCGCGGACCTGCGCGGCACGCAACTGCTGGTCGACACGCTGGAAGCGTTGCACGAGGAGCTGTTCACCCTCGCGGTCGACCGCGAAGTGGGTGACCACCGCCTGCTGCCCGCGCTCGACGAACTGGCCGAAGCCACCACCGCGGTCGAGGTGGTCGGTGAGGTCGAGCGCGCGACGAAGGTGGGTGCGGCCGCCGAGTCGGAGACCGCGCTCGAAGTGTCGTCGTCGGCGAAGGTTTCGGGGCGGCGCAAGGACGCGGTGACCGCCGAGAGTTTCTTGCGCCGCACCGGCACCGAACGGCACCGGGTGGTGTTCGGCCCGCTCGGCCGGGCGTTGCAGCGGATCGCCGTCGCCCTCGGCGGCGCCCGGTTGTGGTTGCTGCTCGACGAATGGAGCAGCCTGCCGCTGGAGTTGCAGCCGCTGCTGGCCGACCTGCTGCGCCGCAGTGTGCTGCCGGTCAACGGGATGACGGTGAAGATCGCCGCGATCGAACGCCGGTCGCGGTTCCGCAGGCGGCTGCCCGACGGGGACCACCTCGGCATCGAGGTCGGTGCGGATGCCGCGTCGGCGGTCAGCCTGGACGACCTCCCGGCCGGGCCGGACGAGTTCCTCGGCGAACTGCTGTTCAACCACGCCTCGGTGGCACTGGCGAAGATGGTCGCCGATCCTCCGTCCGAAGTGGACGAATTCGTGCGGGAGGTCTTCCGCCGCAACGCCTTCGGTGAACTGGTCCGGGCGGCGGAAGGGGTGCCGCGCGACGCGATCAACATCGCCGCGCTGGCCGCGCAGCACGCGCACGACGAGCCGATCGACGTCCGCGACGTCCGGCTCGCCGCGCGCGACTGGTACCTGCGTGACAAGCGCAAGGCGATCGAGACCGATCGCGCCGCCGCCGATCTGCTGCGCAAGCTGATCGATGAAGTGGTCGGCCGCCGCCGGTGCCGGACCTTCCTGCTGGCGCAGGAATCGCGCTGGACCGCGATCGACGACCTCCACGACGCGCGCCTGCTGCACCTGCTCCGGCGCGGGGTGGTCGACCAGGAATCGCCGGGCACGCTGTACGACGGGTACTCGCTGGACTACGGCTGCTACGTCGCGCTGCTGCTCGACGCGGGCAAGTCGAGCAGGCCACAGGACCGCGTGGGCTGGCTGCGCACGGCGAAGGGCGTGCCACCGGACGACTTCCGCCCGGCACGGGAAGTGGTCGACCTGGCGGCCCTGCGCTAGGGCCCGTCCTCAAAGCTGGTTGCTCTGACGTGCTTTGATCTTGTGTCGTGGTGCGCAGGCATGAGCTGACTGATGAGCAGTGGCAGGCGTTGCAGCCGTTGTTGCCGGTCTCGGGGGCGAAGGGGCGTCCGCGGGTGGATGACCGGCGGGTGATCAACGGGATGTTGTTCAAAGCGAAGACCGGTGTCTCGTGGCGTGATCTGCCGGAGCGGTACGGGCCGTGGAAGACGGTCTACAACCGGTTCTGGCGCTGGTCACGCAACGGCACCCTGACCATGCTGGTGTCCAAGGCGCGGGTGATCGCGGAGGCGATCGACGAGCTGGACCGGGAGGTTTCGGTGGACTCCAGCATCGTGCGCGCCCATCAGCACGCGGCCGGTGCCCGCCGCCGCACCGCAGCGCACACAGGGGGCGAGCGGGTCGTGTGGCGGGCAGACCGAACCAGATGATCATGCTATCGGCCGGTCCCGCGGCGGCCCCTCGACCAAGATTCATCTGGCCTGTGACGGGCACGGCCGCCCGCTCACGACCGTCCTGACCGGCGGGAACACGAACGACTGCACCACGTTCGACACCGTGCTGGCGGGCGTGTGGTTCCCGCCGGCACGACACGGCCGGCTCGCGACGCGGCCGACACGGGTGCTCGCGGACAAGGGCTACTCCAGCAAGTCCATTCGCGCTCACCTGCGCCGCCGCGGCATCCGGGCCACCATCCCCGAACGCCGCGACCAGCGCGCCAACCGAGCCCGCCGCGGTCGAGCCGGAGGCCGCCCACCCGCCTTCGATCCGGTGATCTACAAGCGCCGCAACGTCGTCGAACGCTGCTTCAACCGGCTCAAACAGTTCCGCGCGATCGCCACCCGCTACGACAAACCGCTGTGTCTTACCAAGCCATGATCGACCTGGCCACCCTCACCCTCTGGCTTTGAGGACGGGCCCTAGAGGTCGAGCGCGACCGTGCCCTCCGCGCGCCCGACGCAGATCAGCATGCTGTCTTCGGCGCCGCCCAGCACGCGCACCCGGCAGGTGCCGCAGAAACCCTGGCGGCAGGAGTAGGCGACGTCCGGGCGCACCGCGCGGATCATCTCCAGCGCGGACCGGTCGGCGGGCACCTCCACCGTGGTCCCCGTGCGCCGAAGTTCCACCCGGAACGGCTTGCCGTCCACGATCGGCGGTTCGGCGAACCGTTCGAAGTGGACGGTACCGCCCCCACCCGCCAGCACGTCGGTGCGCACCGAGGTGATCATCGGGATCGGGCCGCAGCAGTAGACGTGCGCCTCCGGCGGGGCCTGCTCCAGCAGTTCGGCGCCGGAGGCCGGAATCCCGTACTCGGTGTCCGGCCGGATCCACACCCGGTTCGAGTCCAGTGCGGACAGTTCGTCGGCGAAGGGCATGGACGCGCGGTCGCGGCCGGTGTAGACCAACCGCCAGTCGGCGCCGGCCGCCGCGGCCGCGCGCACCATCGGCAGGATCGGCGTGATGCCGATGCCACCGGCGATGAACTGGTAGGCACCGGTGCGGACGAACGGAAACGCGTTGCGCGGCCCGCGCACGGTGACCCTGGTGCCGAGGCCCACCGCCTCGTGCACCTCGCGCGAACCGCCGTTCCCGTCCTCGATCCGGCGCACCGCGATGCGGTACGACCGGGTGTCGCCGTCGCACAGGGAGTACTGCCGGACGCGACCGGACGGCAGCACCAGGTCGATGTGGGCGCCGGGCCGCCACGAAGGCAGTGGCGCACCGTCGATCCGGCGCAACCGCAGGCTTTTCACCCCGTCGGCGACCACCGCGGCGTCGTCGACCACCATCGGCAGGTCGCGGTCGACGGCCTCGACCGGAGGACGCCGCCTGCCGCTCATCCGGCTCAGCCGCCGGTACAGCACCCCGACCCCGCTCAGCGTGGACAGCAGCCGGTCCGAGCGAGGGCGGCCGCGCAGGTCGGGCGGGAACCGCGGCTGTGTCACTCGGCCGCCAGCGCGGCCGGGGAACTGGCCAGGTAGGCCACCGCCTGATCGGTGTCGCCGGTCTCCGACGGGTGGTACGAGCGCCGGAAGTACGGCCGGATCTCCCGCAGCAGCCCGCGTCCGCTCGGCACCAGCCCGCGCCGGGCACCGCTGCGGAACCCGCGCCAGCTCGCCTTCTCGGACAGCGTCGGGTCGGCAGCCATCAGGAACCGGGTGCCGCGCACCCACAGCCACGCCAGCACCGGTGTGACCAGCGCCATCGTGCGGGCGCGGCGCAGGTACCTGCCGTCGAGGTGCTGGTAGAGGTCGTAGGCCACGGCGCGGTGCTCGACCTCTTCGGCGCCGTGCCAGCGCAGCAGGTCCAGCATGGTCGGGTCGGCGCCGGCCCGGTCCAGCGGTGCCGAGTCGAGGATCCACTGGCCGAGGAAGGCGGTGTAGTGCTCGATCGCGGCGACGATCGCGACCCGTTCGACGATCCACTCCTCGCGGGCCTTGCCGGTGAGGTCGCGGTCGCCGAGCAGGCGGCGGAACACCCATTCCATCTGGCGGGTGTACGGCCGCGGGTCGAGCCCGTGTGCCTCGAAGTGGTCGAGCACACCGCTGTGCGCTTCAGCGTGCATGGCTTCCTGGCCGATGAAGCCCAGCACGTCCTGGCGCAGCCGGTCGTCGCGGATCATCGGCACGGCCTGCTTGAACAGCTCGACGAACCAGCGCTCGCCCTCGGGCAGCAGCAGGTGCAGCACGTTGATCGTGTGCGTGGACTGCGGTTCGGCCGGGATCCAGTGCATCGGCAGCGCGGACCAGTCGAAGTGGACGTCACGCGCCCGCAGCACCAGTTGCTCGTCGTCGGTGGTCATCACGACCTCCCGGTCAGCTCGTAGTGGCTCGGGTCGACGCGGCGGGTGCGCTGCCAGTAGCGCCAGGTGAAGCCGGGCCAGATGGTCCGGTTCACCCCCTTCGCGTCGAGGTACCAGCTCTTGCAGCCGCCTTGTGTCCACACGCCCTTGACCAGCTTGTCCTGGATCTCCGCCTGGAACTGTTCCTGCGCCCGCTCGCGCACGGACAGCGCGGCGGCGCGGTGACGGTCGGTCAGTTTGATCGCGTCCACCACGTACCGGGACTGCGACTCGATCATGAACACCACCGAGTTGTGGCCGAGCGCGGTGTTCGGGCCGAGCAGGAAGAACAGGTTCGGGAACCCGGCCACGGTGATGCCGAAGTGCGTGCGCATACCCTCGGTGGCCCATTCCTTGGCCAGGTCGCGCCCGTCGGCGCCGGTGATGTTCAGGTACTCCAGCGCGTCGGTGACGTGGAAGCCGGTGCCGTAGATGATCGCGTCGACCTCGTGCTCGACGCCCGCGCTGTCCACAATGGAGTGCTCGCGCACCTCGCGGATGCCGTCGGTGACCACGTCCACGTTGTCGCGGGAGAGCGCGGGGTAGTAGTCGTTGGAGATGAGCACGCGCTTGCAGCCCATGGTGTAGTCCGGGGTGACCTTGCGCCGGAGTTCGCGGTCGGGGATCTGCTTGGCGATGTGGCGCTTGGCCACCGCTTCGCCGGCCTTCATCACCGCCGGGTGGCCGTTGAAGCCGATCGCGCGCACTTCGAGCAACCAGTACAGCGCGGTGCGGTAGGCGCGCTGGGCGCCGGGGACACGGCGGAACAGCTTCTTCGACCATTCGGGCATGGCGTGGTCGGGCTTGGGCATGATCCACGGGGGCGTGCGCTGGAAGAGGTCGAGCTTGGCGACCTCACGCGCGATGCGCGGCACGAACTGGATCGCGCTGGCCCCGGTCCCGACCACGGCGACGCGCTTGCCGGTCAGGTCGTAGCCGTGGTCCCACTGCGCGGAGTGCCAGGTGCGCCCCTGGAAGCGTTCGATGCCGGGGAGTTCGGGAATGCGCGGGATGTGCAGGCCGCCGACCCCGGCGACGAGGAACTGCGCGACGAATTCTTCTCCAGCCCTGGTTTCCACCGTCCACAAGCCACGGTCCTGGTCCCAGTGCGCGCCGGTGATCTCGACGCCGAAGCGGATCCTGTCGCGCAGGCGGTACTTGTCGGCGACGCCCTTGAGGTACTCGAAGATCTCCGGCTGACGGGAGAACGAGCGGGTCCAGTCGGGGTTCTGCTCGTAGGAGAAGGAGTACATGTGGGACTGCACGTCGCAGGCGCACCCGGGGTAGGAGTTGTCGCGCCAGGTGCCGCCGACCTCGTCGGCCTTCTCCAGGATCACGTAGTCCCGGATGCCCGCCTTCTCCAGCTGGATCGCCTGGCCCAGCCCCGAGAAGCCGGTACCGACGATGACCACCTTGAACCGCGCGCCCATTGCTCCTCCACGCCGTTGCGGATCCACAAGTAGCTGTAACCGGAAGTAACAGCTACTTCAGAGTAGGATGCGGCACGCGGATTACCGTGTCAACTCATCCCCCAAACCGCCACCCGGCAACGACAGCCGACCACATTGCCCACCCAGCCCTCCCCATCCCCGCTCCACAGCCAAAACACGGCGAAGACCATCGGGGTCTTCGCCGTAGTCACAAACAGACAGCGGGGTGGCCCCGAACAGTGCTCACCCCGCTGGAACATGCCCCCGCAGGGTCAGAGCGGGTTGTACTCGCCCAGCGGAGCCGTGCAGAACGGGCCGCCGATGTGGTCGGCCGCGATGCCCGTTGGTCCCGGCACATCCGCCAGTTCGGCGGCATACGACTCGGCATCGTCCTGCGGGGCGTAGCCCAAGGAAGCGGCCTCATCCAGCGAGAACAGCCGACGCTTGTTGTCCGAGACGCCCCAGATCAAGCGATAACCAGGGGAGGGCGCCGAAAGGCACGCCTCGAAGAGACGGGCGCCGTCGTCGGGGGAGAGCCAGGTGGTCAGGCCCCGCGGACCCAGCACGATCGGGGTTTCGAAGCACGACCCGATCCGCACGCAGATGACGTCCATGCCGAACCGCGACGCGTACAGACTGCCCAGTGCCTCCATCGCCGCCTTGCCGACGCCGTAGTACGTGTCCGGCCGCGGGCTCGAATCGGCGGGCAGGCCGTCGGAGCCCGCTTCGTCGTTGCGCCGGAAGCCGACCGAGTGGTTGCTCGACGCCAGGATCACCCGTTTGATGCCCGCCGCCTGCGCGGCCGCCAGCGCGATCTGCGTGCCGTTGATGTTGACGTCGAGGATCTCTTCCCACGAGTTCTCGCGGCTGTGCCCGCCGAGGTGGATCAGCGCGTCGGCGCCTTCGCAGGCCCGTGCCATCGCTTCGGGGTCGGTGACCGATCCGGTCAGCACCTCGACCGCCTCACCCGGCTCCGCCGGAGCGGGCGGGCGCACGTCGAGCAACCGCAGGATCCGGCCCGGCTTGGCCAGCCGCGGCCGCATCAGCGTGCCGACCACCCCCGACGCACCCGTGATCAGGACGCGCTCGTCTGCCATGACGCCTCTTTCTTCAACCAGGAGAGTTTCAGCGGATACCGGCGCGTCGCAGGTTCTGCCCGAGTTCGGTGGTGATCTCGGCGATCAGCTCGCCCGCCCGCCGCGCTTCGGCCTCGGTGACCTGGTCGACCGGCATCGAGCAGCTGAGCGCGTCGGTGCCGGGAATGCGGTACGGCACCACCGCGGCCACGCACCGGATGCCCGGCGTGCCCTCTTCGATCTCCGAGGCGTAACCGCGTTCGCGGGTCTCGGCGAACTGGCGGTGCAGCTCGCTGAGCGAGGTCACCGTGTTCGGCGTGAGCGCGGTGAGCGGGTTCGGCAGCAGCGCGTCGATCTCGTCGTGGGTGAGTTCGGCGAGCAGCACCTTGCCCAGCGCGGTCGCGTGGGCGGGCAGCGTGCGGCCGACCCGCGAGACCAGGTGGATGGACTTCGCGGACTCCCGCGTCTCCAGGTACACCACCTCGGTGCCGTTGCGCCGCGCGTAGTGCGCGGTGAACCCGGTGCGCTCACGCACCTTCTCCAGTGCCTCGGTGGCGAAGGGCACCACCGGGTCCCGGTCGAGGTAAGCCGTTCCGCAGATCAGCGCGCGCACGCCGAGGCGGTAGCGCGTGCCACTGGAATCGGTCTCCAGCCAACCGGCCTCGTGCAGGGTCCGCAGCAGTCCGTGCAGGCTGGACCGCGGGAACCCGGTGCGGGTGTGCAGGTCCGAGAGCGACATCCAGACGTCGTTCTCGGCGAAGGTCTCCAGCAGGTCGATCGCGCGGCGCGCGGATTTGACGCCGGCCGGCTCGGCGTTGTTCTCACCGGCTGAAACAGCCGTCGGCTGAGCCATCGACCCCTCCTCCACCTGCGGGTTGACTTGTGTCCGCACCCATATTAACGTCCTGCGACAGTGTTCTTGTAGGTGAACGAGCGTCACATTAGCAGACTTCATTCATGAATGTGAACAGTAGATGTGAACAGAAGGGTACCGATGGCTCAGCCCGAGACCGCTTTGGACGGTCTGCTCGCGTTCCCGCTCACCCCGTTCACCGAAGATCTCCAGCTCGACCTCGACGCCTTCGGTGACCACGTCGAGCGGCACCTGGAAGCGGGCGCGGGCGCGCTGTTCGTCGCGTGCGGCACGGGCGAGTTCAGCTCGCTGGGACCCGACGAGGTGCGGGCGCTGCTGCGTCGCGCGCGCGAGGTCGTGGCCGGGCGCGTGCCGATCTGGGTGGGCGCCGGCGGTGGCGCCACCACCGCGCGGGCCGGGATCGCGGCCGCCGAGGCCGGGGGTGCCGACGGTGTGCTGCTCCTGCCGCCGTACCTGGTCACCGGGCCGCCGGCGGGACTGGTCGACCACGTCCGCTACGCCATCGGCGACAGCGGGATCCCGGTGATCGTCTACCACCGCTCGCCGGGGGTGTTCACCGCGGGCGCGGCGGTCGAGCTGCTCGAACTGCCCACGGTGGCCGGGCTCAAGGACGGGTTCGGCGACGTCGACCTGATGACCCGGATCGTCACCGGCATCCGCGGCGCGGACAACCCGCGCGGGCGGGAGTTCCTGTTCTTCAACGGCTTGCCCACCGCCGAGGTCTCGGCGCGGGCGTACGCGGCGGTCGGCGTCGCCCGGTACTCGTCCGCGGTGCACTGCTTCGCCCCGGAGATCGCCCAAGCCTTCCACAAAGCACTGTCCACTGGGGACGAAACGACGATGGACGCGCTGCTGTCCGGGTTCTACCTGCCGCTGGTCGAACTCCGCGACGAGACGCCCGGCTTCGCGGTGTCGCTGGTCAAGGCCGCCGCCCGGTTGCGCGGGGAGAAGGTCGGCACCGTGCGCCCGCCGCTGCGGGAGCCGAACCCGGAGCAGCTCGACCGCCTCGAGCGCATCTGCGCCGAAGGTGCCGCGGTGCTCGGCCGGATCGGGGCAGCGCGATGAGGGTGACCGGTTACGCCTATCCGTGGGACGTGCTGGACGCGCCCGGTTTCACCGAGCGCGCGGCCGAGCTGGACGTGGACGAGGTCGCCGTCGCGGTGTCGTACCACAGCGCGCGGGCGGCCACGCCGTGGTCGCCCAGCCGGTCCTCGGTGGTGGCCCGCCACGCTGCCTTCTACCGGCCGATCCGGAAGGGCGCCTGGGGTCGGTTGCGCCCGGCCGCCCCGGACTGGGCCGGTGCCGAGGACAGCGCCGGTGACGCGGTGCGCGTGCTCGACGCGGCCGGGATCCCGGCGGCCGCCTGGGTGGTGTTCACGCACAATTCGTTGCTGGGCACGAAAAATCCGGATGTCTCGGTGCGGAACTGCTTCGGCGAGCCGTACCCGTGGGCGTTGTGCCCGGCTCGTGAGCAGGTCCGGGAGTACGCCGCCAAGGTGGCCGCGGAGAGCGTGCGCGGGCTGGAGTTCCGGTCGGTGATCCTGGAGGCCTGCGGGCCGCTCGGGGTGGTGCACCAGCACCAGCACGAGAAGACCGACGGCGTGTGGTCGCCCGCGGCGGCCAGGGTGCTGTCGGTCTGCTGCTGCGAAGCCTGCGCGGCCCAGTGGGACGCGGACACCGGCGAGGTCCAGGCCGCCCTCGCCGCCGAAGCCCGCCGCCTGATCGCGAGCGGTGACCTCGCTGCCACCGAGGACCAGCTCCCGCCCGAGGTCAAGGCGACCGTGCTGGCCGGGCGGCAGCGGTCCACCGACGCGCTGCGGGCCGGGATCCTCGCCGAAATCGGCGCCGGGCCTAGACTGGTGCTGCACGGGGCGATGGATCCCTGGGTGACCGGAGCGTTGCCCGGCCTGACCCCGAGCGCGCCCGATGACGTGCATTCCGTGGTGCTGCAGTGCTGGGCACCCGGCCAGGCCAGCGTGGACGCGGTCGCCGCCGCCCGCGCCGCGCTGCCGTCCATTGTGGACGTCGGGGCGTACATCACCGCGGTGGCGGCGAACCCGGTGCCCGAGATCGATCGCTACACCGCCGCACTGGCCGAGGCCGGTGCGAGCGAACTGCACCTGTACCACCTCGGTCTGGCCGGCGCCGGTCGCTGGGCCGATCTCCGGGCCGCCGTGCGCGGTGCCCGGACCGTGAACTAGGAGTTTGTGCTTTGTCTGCCGAATTTGTCGCTGAGACCGAAGAAGCCGAGCTGGACCGGGTGCTGGAAGCGGCCGCCCGCGTCGCGCCCGCGCTGGCCGAGACCACCCCGGCGCAGCGGGCCGGCTGGCTCACCGCGGCCGCCGACGCGCTGGACGCCGCGGCCGACGAGCTTGTCGTGCTGGCCGCCGAGGAGACCAACCTGCCCGAAGCGCCGCGCCTGCGTGGTGAGCTGAAGCGCACCACCTTCCAGCTGCGGTTGTTCGGCCAGGTGCTGACCGACGGCGCGTTCCTCAAGGCCACCGTCGACCACGCCGACCCGGACTGGCCGATGGGATCGCGCCCGGACATCCGCCGGGTGCTCACCCCGATCGGGCCGGTGCTGGTGTTCGCCGCCAGCAACTTCCCGTTCGCCTTCAGCACCGCGGGCGGGGACACCGCGTCGGCGCTGGCAGCCGGCTGCCCGGTGGTGCTCAAGGCGCACCCGGGCCACCCGCGCCTGTCCGACCTGACCGGGCGGATCCTGCTCGCCGCGCTGCTCGCGGCCGGTGCGCCCGAGGGCATCTTCGCGGTGGTCCACGGCCGCGAGACCGGGGTGACCGCGCTCAAGGACCCGCGCGTCTCGGCCGCGTCGTTCACCGGGTCGGTGCCCGGTGGCCGCGCGCTGTTCGACATCGCCAACGCCCGCCCGGTGCCGATCCCGTTCTACGGTGAGCTGGGCAGCGTCAACCCGGTGGTGGTCACCCCGGGCGCGGTGAAGGCACGCGGCGAGGAGATCGCCAAGGGCTACGCGGCCTCGTTCACCCTGGGCGCCGGTCAGTTCTGCACCAAGCCCGGCCTGGTGTTCCTGCCGGACGAGCACGGGCTGGACACCGCGCTGAAGTCCGCTGTGGACGGTGTCGCCGCGCAGGAGATGCTCAACGACCGCATCGCCGGCGGTTATGCCGAAGGCGTGGCCGCGCTGCGGTCCGCCGACGGGGTCGAGGTGGTCTCCGCCCCGGAGAACGCGGGTTCGGGCTTCGCGCCGACCCTGCTCAGCACCAGTGCGGAGAACTTCGCCAAGGGCGCCGAGGTGCTGCGGCACGAGTGCTTCGGCCCGGCCTCGCTGGTGATCACCTACTCCAGCCAGGAGGAGCTGATCGGCCTGCTGGACGGGCTCGAGCCGGGGCTGACCGCCACCCTGCACGCCGAAGAGTCCGAAGTGGACGACGTGCGCCCGCTGCTGGCTCCGCTGGCGCGGATCGCCGGGCGCGTGCTGTACAACGACTGGCCGACCGGGGTAACGGTGAGCTGGGCGCAGCAGCACGGCGGCCCGTACCCGGCCACCACCGCGCCGACCACCACCTCGGTCGGCACCGCTGCGATCGACCGCTTCCTGCGCCCGGTGGCCTGGCAGGGCTTCCCCGACGCGCTGCTGCCGCCCGCCCTGCGCGAGGACAACCCGTGGCAGCTGCCGCGGCGAACGGACGGTACGCCGCAGATCCTCTGACTGGGAGACAACATGGACGGACTCACCCGCAGATCAGCGTTGCTCGGCGGGGCGGCGGTCGCCGCGTCCACCACCCTGGCCGGGGTGCTGGGCACACCGGCGGCCGCGGCCGGGCCCGATCCGGCGAAGATCGTCGCCGCGTACCGGTACCTCCAGCTCGGTGCCGGGCGCACCTCACCGGAGCGGACGCGGGCGGTCGAGGCGCTCGACGAGGTGGCGGTGGCCTACAACGCCGCGATGAACACCTCGATCGACCAGCTGTGGCCGGATCTGCCGGTGGGTCCCGGCAGCACGTACTTCCAGAAGATGTACTACCGGCTGCGCACCATCGCGGTGGACTGGGCGACGCCGGGGTCCGCGCTCTCGGCGGACCCGGCGCTGCCGCAGCGGATCCACACCGCGCTGGAGACGCTGTACCGGGTGCAGTACAACGAGCACACCGACGAGATCGGCAACTGGTACAGCTACGAGATCGGCACCCCGTTGTGGCTGCTGCAAACGCTTGCGTCCACTGAGGACATCATTCCGGCGGCCGATCGTGAGCGGTACCTGCGCCCGGTGCTGCGGTTCATCGCCGACCCGAACCGGCGCACCAACAATCCCAACGTGGTGGAGACCGGCGCGAACCGGGCCGACAAGGCCACGCTGACCGTGGTCTCCGGCGCGATGACGGGGGACACCGCGCGCATCCGGCTGGGCGTGGACGCGGTCACCGACGTGGCCGGTGGTGGCGCGGCGAGCCTGATCGCGAAGGTGACCTCCGGCGACGGCTTCCACACCGACGGCTCGTTCATCCAGCACGACGTGGTGCCCTACCCGGGGCACTACGCGCTGGTGCTGGTGCAGGCGGTGGCCGGGCTGATGGAGATCACCCGCGGCACGGCGTGGGAACTGCCCGAGAGCGTGCGCCGCGCCATCTGCGGCACGGTGCCGGATTCGCTGGCGCCGTTCATGTTCAACGGCTACATGATGGAACCGGCTCGCGGCCGGTTCCTGTCCAGGCAGGGGGAGACCGGGCACGACGCCGGGCACCAGCTGACCGCGGCGGCGGCGCTGCTCGCGCGCAACGCGCCCGAACCGGAGCGCGCTCAGCTGAGCGCGCTGGTGGCGTCGTGGATCCAGCGCGGCAAGTGGGCACCCTTCCTGGAGGTGTCCGACGTCCAGCGGTTCTCGGGCGGGTTGCAGCCGGTCGGCGTGCCGGAGGTCGAGTACGCGCAGGAACTGCTGGCCGCGAGCCCGGCTCCAGCGCCGGTGGTGCCGGAGCACCGCGTGTTCGGCCAGCAGGACCGGATGGTGCACGTGACCCCGTCGTGGTCGGCCTCGCTCGGGGTCAGCTCGGCGCGGATCTGCCGCTACGAGGCGATCAACTCGATGAACCTGCGCGGCTGGTACACCGGTGACGGGGTGCTGTACGTGTTCCGGCCCGACGCCGAGGGGCACTACAGCGACGCCTACTGGCCGACGGTCGACGCGAAACTGCTGCCGGGCACCACGGCGAAGGACGCCGAGCCGCCGAAGCTGGAGCAGATCCCGTTGTCCAGCAAGCCGTTCTCCGGCGGGGTGCGGTTCGGCGCGCAGCACGGCGCCTACGGGGTCGACTTCATCTCGCAGGACGGCACGCTCACCGCGAAGAAGTCGTGGTTCTTCACCCCGGACGGCGTGGTGTGCCTGGGGGCGGGGATCACCGACGCGTCCGGGGCGAACGTGCGGACCACCGTCGAAAACCGTTCCCTCGGCTCGAATCCGCGCAACGCCCTGCGGGCGGACGGCCGCCTGCTGCCGGTCGAACCCGGCAAGACCACGCTGCTGCGGAAGCCGCGCTGGGTGCACCTCGACGGCGTCGGTGGATACGTTCTCCTGTCCGAAATGGACGTTTCCGTGCTGCGCGAGGACCGGACCGGTGCCTGGGCCGACATCGACAAGGGCGCCAACACCGGCGGCACCACCACGCCGTACACGCGGCGGTACCAGAAGGTGGTGATCGAGCACGGCGCCAACCCGTCCGGCGCGAGCTACGGCTACGTCGTGCTGCCGGGTGCTTCGGCGGCGGCCACCGCGGTTTCGGCGCTTTCCTGGCGAGTGCGGTCGAACACCGCCGAGGTGCAGGCGATCCGGTTGTGGGAAGGTACCTTGCTGGCGAACTTCTTCACCGGCGGCACGCTCGACGACCTGACCGTCTCCGGGCCCGCGTCGGTCGCGGTGGAACGGGTGCGCGACGGGTGGCAGGTCGCGGTCTCGGACCCGACGCAGCTGCAGCAGTCGATCCGCGTGACGATCCTGCGCCGGTCGGTGGACGTCGACGTCGCCGGGGCACAGGGGGCGACCATCACGGTGAAGCTCAACCGCTGACTTTGCGGGCCTCGATCAGGTACCGCCGCGAATGCGCCACGAACGCGCCCTCCACCAGGATGCGGCGGTGCAGTTCGGCCAGTCGCGGCCGGTACTTGGCCACGGTGAAGTCCGGCACCGTCCAGAGCACCTTGCGCAGGAAGTAGACCACCGCGCCGACGTCGTGGAAGACCACGCGCAGCTTCTCGTGACGAACGTCGAGCACGTCGAGCCCGGCGGCGCGCGCCTTCTCGGCCGCGCGGTCGGCGGCGCGCTCGTCGGAGTCATCGTCGCCGGGTTGCGGGCCGAGGAAGAACTCGTACAGCTCGCGATTGGTGCCGCTGCCGACGCCCTGGGTGAGGAAGGTGCCGCCGGGCCGCAGCACACGCGCGATCTCCGGCCACGGCTCCACGATCAGGTGCCTGCCGGTGACCAGGTCGAAGCTGTGGTCGCGGAACGGGAGCAGGCCGTCGTGCGCGGCGAGCACCACCGAACCGCCGAGGCGGCGCAGGCGTTGTGAGGCGATCGCGGCGTTGGGCGGCCAGCCTTCGGTGGCGACCAGCCGCGTGCTGTCGCGAGCCGCGCTCGTCAGCACTTCGCCGCCGCCGGTTTGCAGGTCGAGTGCCACTTCGGCGGCGGAAAGGCGATCGGCGAGCAGTCGCGAATAGCCCCACGACGGCCGTTCCTCGGTGGCGCGCCCGTCGAACCACGAGAAGTCCCAACCCTCGACGGGCTCGGCTTCCCCTTCGGCGAGCAGGCGCTCGAACTCCTCCAGATCCACGGGTGACACGCCTGCCGACGCTACCTCGGGCCGGTCAGAGCTTCCACCGAACAGCCGGCGGCGGTTCCGGCACCAGCTCGTCGGCGAAGGCGGCGGCGAAGTCCTCGACGTCCCAGCGCGGCCGGGTCAGCACGGGCTCCTTCACCGCGTGCTGCCGCACCAGGTGCAGCTTGTCGCCACGCAACCGGATCAGCTGGCCGGTGACGCCCGCGGACAGGTCGCTGAGCAGGAAGGTGACCAGTGGCGCGGCCAGGTCCGGGGTGAGGTCGCGGCTCAGGCGCGTGCGTTCCACCCGATCGGCTTCCACCATCCTGGTCCACGCCAGCGGGCTGATCGCGTTCACCCGGATGCCCAGCTCGGTGAGATCCGCCGCCCACGAGTAGGTGAGCGACGCGACCGCGCCCTTGGACGCCGAGTACGCCGCGCCGCCGCGTTTTCCGAGCAGCGCGCCCGAAGCCACGTTCACGATCACGCCGGAACCGCGTTCGCGCATCACCCGCATGGCGGCCATCCCGGCGAACATCGTGCCCAGCACGTTGACCTCGACCAGCTCGCGAATGCGTGCCGGATCGTCGTCCCACGGCGGTGCCTGGTAGTTCAGGCCCGCGTTGCTGACTAGGCCGTCGATCGTGCCGAACTCGCGCACGCACATGCCGACCATCGCGGTCGCCTGCTCGGCGTCGGCCACGGAATGCGTGCTGACCGCGGCCCTTCCGCCCGCATCGGTGATCAGGGCGGCGACCTCGCCCGCCGGTTCGGGATCCACGTCGTTGACCACCACCGCGGCGCCCGCGGCCGCGGCGTGCAGTGCGTATTCCCGGCCGAGGCCGCGACCGGCGCCGGTGATCACCACGGCTTGCCCCTCGAGTACTCCCATCCCGTCAGTTTGGGCCATGGCCGCAAAATGCCAACTCGGGGCCGTTCCCGGGCGTCGCGGTTACCTTTCCTGGGGAGTGGAAGGGGCCGGGGATGCGGAATCGGACGTGGGCGGCGGCAGTGGGCGTGGTGCTGGTGGCCGGCGGGTGCGGGGCGCAGGAGGCACCGCCACCGGCGGCCGCGCCGCCGCCACCACCGCCGCAGCCGACCAGGGAACTGGTCACCTGGGCGGACACCATGTGCCAGGCGACGGATTCGCTGACCCGGGGCCAGCTCGAGTTCGAGGGGCTCGAGCTGGACCCCGCCAAGCCGGACGAATTCGCCGACATGCACCTGTACAGCTACCTCAGCTCGGCCGACACGGGCCTGGAGAACCTGGCGTCGGAGTTCAGCGGCCTGCCGCCGTCCGGGGTGGCCGCCGGTGACGAGCTGGCCAAGGGCCTCGGTGCCGGGTTGCAGCGCATCCTGCCCGAAGTGAAAGCACTGGTCGGCGACCCCGTCACGAGCCCGAGGGGTGATTTCGGGGAGATGTACGAACGCGCCCGCAAGTTCAACGAGTTGCTCGACTCGGTGAAACCGCCCGGGCCGGACTACCCGGCACTGGTGGCCGCCGAACCGCAGCTGGCCGCGGCCCACCACCTGGCGCCGCGCTGCCAGCCGCCCGCGCCGCCGCCTCCGCCGGAGGCGCCGCCGGGCCCGCTGCCCGCCGCGGCGAACGGCACCGACTTCGGCTCCTGCGCCGACGGCGAGTGCCAGATCCTGGTCACCGGCGAGCCGAAGGTGCGGGTCGGCGACAACGAGTTCACCATCACGCTGACCGAGAAGTCGGTGACGCTCAAGGACTACGGCGCCCAGGGCGCGTCCAGCACGATGCGCACCGGGATGGGCGGCAAGGCGAGCTGGGGCAACGCGAACACCGGCAAGAAGCTCGAAATGACGGTGACCGCGGTGAACGCCGAAGGCGCCGTGCTCGACTTCAAAACGGTGACGCAGTAGTCCTCGCCGGTGTGGCGCGGCGGGTCAGGGAGCCGGTTGCGCGGCGGTGATCTCGGCGATCTTCGCCTCCTGGCCCTCGACGATCTTCCTCGCCAGCGCCTTGGTTTCCTCGTGGGCGCCGGTCAGCTGGACGTTCTTCGCCATCGCCACGCCTTCGCGCAGGTGCTTGGCCAGCGTGCTCAGCCACTTCTGGTCGAACTCCGCCCCGCTCGCGTTCTCCAGCGCGGCGATGTCCTGCAGGGTGAGCATGCCCGGCATGGCGTGCCCGCTGTGCCCGCCCGCGGCCGGGACCTCGACGTTCCAGCTCCGCAGCCACCCGGTCATCTGCTGGATCTCCGCGGCCTCGGTGGCCGATACCTCCTCCGCGGTGGTCTTGACCAGTGGCAGCGTGCCGCGTTCCTTGGCGATCGCGGCGATGTCCAGCGTCTGCTGGTGGTGCGGGATCATCTGCTGCGAGAAGCGGATGTCCGACTCGTTCCCGGCGCCGGTGGCCGGGGGGTTCTCCTCGCCGGACGCCGAGCACCCGGCGAGGAGAACGGCGGCGAGCAGACTGGCGAGCAAGGCAAACGTGCGCATGGATCCTCCTGGTGCGGCGGCAAAAGGGGATACGGTCCGCACCCGGCGGTGGTTCACCGTCGACGGTGGATCCGCGTGCTCAGCAAGTGAGCGTCAGCTCCGCCCAGTCCGCGTGGTCGTTTTGGACGCCGTCGCCCGCGTCGGTGGCCACCAGCCGCACCGCCTTCGCACCCGAGATGTCGGCGACCAATTCCTTGGCCGGATCGGTGCGGGTGAGCGGCCCGCTGTCGTAGGCCCGTTCTCCGTCGGTCCACACCTCGAAGGTGACCGAGCCGGCCCTGCCGTCGTCCACGCCGACCAGCGCGCGCACCTCGGAACACGCACCGCCGGTGAAGTACTCGACCGATGAAAGCGCGTGCGTGCCGAGCCCCTTCGCGTAGGTGACCCCGCGCAGGGTCAGGGGCCCGCCGTCACCGGCAAGGCGCCCGCCGTTCGCGCGGTCGATCTCCACCGGGCCCCAGCCGTTGTACGAGCGCAGCCAAGGCACGTCGCTGAGGTACCTCGTGCCGGTCTGCGGCACCTCCGGGACCACGGCTTCGGAAGTGTGCGTGAGTGTCGCCGGAGCGCCGGTCTGCGGGTTCACGTAGTCGAAGCTCGCGCTGACCGGGTACCGGCCCGGCGGTGTGCCCGGTGGTGCCGAAACCTCCCACGTGGTGCGGAACCGCTCGTTCTCGCGCAGGGTCGTGGTTGTTGGGTCCGAGGTGGCGCGGACCGACCAGGTCGGCGGGGTGAGGAGCTTCGCCCGCACCGAGTTCACCGGCGCGCCACCGGAATTGCCGAGCGTGGTGGTGTACGCGGCCGGGGTGCCGGGGGCGACCACCGGCAGTGCGCTCGCGTACGACAGTTCGACCTCCGCGGCCGCGTCGAGCGCGGGCGGGTACTGGAACCAGTGACGGTCCGCGCCGATCCGGTACATCGCGGTGCCGTGCGCGGGAACCATCGCGCTGATCGTGCCGGCGGTGTGCGCGTCGGTGTGCGCCCAGAGATCGCGCAACTGGTAACCGCTCGCCTGGGGCAGGCCGAGTTCGGCGGCGTTCGTCTCGATCCGGGCCGGCGTGTCGTTCTCGTTGAACAGCGCGACCGCCCGGTCCCCGCCCGCCAGTGGTTTCACGAACACGTGCAGCCCGCCGGCCGAGCGGATCGGTCTGCCCTGCACGCCCAGCGGGTCCTGGTCGACCGCGATCACGTCCCGGTTCCCCAGTATTTCGAAGGTCTCCGGGGTCACCTTGCGCAGGTCGGCGCCGATCAGCAGGGGAGCGGCCATCATCGACCACAGCGAGAAGTGCGAGCGGTACTCGGTTGCGGTCATGCCGCCGTTGCCGACCTCCAGCATGTCGGGGTCGTTCCAGTGCCCCGGCCCGGCGTGGTCGGCGCGCACCATGTTCAGCTTGAGGATGCTGAGCATGCTGGCCCAGCTGTCGTTGATGTCGATGGTGGTGCGCCACAGGTGCCCGACGCCCTTGCCCCACTCCCACGGCTGGTTCGTGCCCCACTCGCAGATCGAGAACACGATGGGCCGTCCGGTGGCCCGCAGCGCGTCGCGCATCTTCGTGTACCGCTCGATCGCGTTGACGCCCTGGTTGTTGCAGTTGTCGTACTTCAGGTAGTCCACTCCCCACGAGGCGAACAGGTTCGCGTCCTGCTGCTCGTGGCCGAGCGCGCCGGGGAACCCCGCCTCGTTGCAGGTTTTGGTGCCCGCGCTGGAATAGATGCCGAACTTGAGCCCCTTCGAGTGCACGTAGTCGGCGACCGCCTTGATGCCGTGGGGAAAGCGCACGGGATCGGGCACCAGATCACCGTTGGGCGCGCGTTCGGGCAACGCCCAGCAGTCGTCGAGATTGACGTAGGTGTACCCGGCCTCCTTCAGCCCGTGCGAGACGAAGATGTCGGCGATGTCGCGGACCAGCGTCTCGTTGAAATCGGCCTCGCAGTGGGTGGTGTTCCAGTTGTTGAAGCCCATCGGCGGGGTGAGCGCCAGGCCGTCGCCGGCCGGTGGGGCCGGCGTGGGCTCCGCTCCGCTCGCTGGTTGCGCGAAGGCGGTGGCGCACAGCGCGAGCGACGCGGCCAGTACCCAGCCGCGGGCCGGTGTTCTTCGTCGTTCTGCGGACACGGTTGCTCCTCGGCGATTGGCGGAAAAAACGGTCCGGACCCGGCAGAGGGAACGAAAATCGCTTACTATGAATCCGGCCGGGCCGTTCGAGCGCGACAATCCGAACACCCGCGCGCCGGTCGGGCAACCCCCTGCGCGCCGCATCGTAAATACCCCTCATGCATCGGCACTACCCTTATTCGAACGGCCGGAAGGAGCATGCGAATGGCTGATTTCCCGGCGGCGTACCAGGGCGCCGCGCTGAGCGTGGACCAGGAGTTCTACCGCGGGCTGGCCGATGGGCCACGCGAGCTGGTGGAGCGGTTCGAGGTGCCGATCCGGTCCGGTCGCGCGTGGACGGTCCCGCGCGGGCACCTGTGCCGGCTGGTGACCGTGGACGGGCCACAGGTTGGCGACCTGAACCTGTGGAACGCCAACGATCCGCGCGAACGGTTGTGGGCCTCGCGCACCCGCCAGCTGCAGCGCGCGCACGTGAGCACCTTCGACCGGCTGTGGTCGAACCTGCCGTTCCTGCGCCCGCTGGTCACCGTCACCGCCGACACGCTGGCCGGGTACGGACCGGACGAGCACGGCGGCCGGGTCCACGACCTGCTCGGCACCCGCTGCGATCCCTACGTGAACCGGATGCTCACCGGCGAGGACTTCGATTTCCACTGCCATTCGAACCTGGTGCGCGCGATATTGCCGCACGGGCTCACCGAATTCGACGTGCACGACGTGCTCAACGTTTTCCAGTGCACCGGGCTCAATGCCGAAGACCGCTATTTCATGAAAGCCTGCCCGGCGCGTCCAGGCGACTTTTTCGAGTTCTTCGCCGAACTCGATCTGCTGTGCGCGTTGTCCACCTGTCCCGGGGGTGACCTTTCCGTGCCATTGTGGGGACCGGACGCCCGCGACCCATTGGACACCTGTCACCCGATCGGGGTGGAGGTGTACCGGCCGGCCGCCACCTTGCTCGAGGGCTGGCGGCCACCGGACCGGGCCGCCTACCGCAACCAGCACGGGCTGCGCCCGCCGGCGCGAGAAGGGAACGCGTGATGACCGAGCAGCGGATCGCCGATTTCTGGTTCGACCCCTCGTGCCCGTACACCTGGCTCACCTCGCGGTGGATGACCGAGGTGGCGCGGGTGCGCCCGGTCGAGGTGCGGTGGCACGTGATGAGCCTGGCCGTGCTCAACGAAAACGCCGAAGTGGACCCGGAAGGCGACACCGAGGGCTACCTGTGGATGCCGGTCCGCCTGTTCGCCGCGGTCGGGCAGCGTTACGGGCAGCAGGCACTGGCCGAGCTTTACACCGCGTTCGGCACGCGGGTGCACCAGAACGGCCAGTGGGGTTTCGAAGGCGTGCTCGCCGACGCGGGACTGCCGGAGGAACTGGCTGAGGCAGCCGAATCGACGGAGTACGACCAGGTCGTGCGGGCCTCACACGAGGAGGCGATCGCGAAGGTGGGCAACCACGTCGGCACCCCGGTGATCTCGTCGGCGGGGGTTTCGGTCTTCGGCCCGGTGATCTCCCGGGTGCCGCGCGGGGAGGAGGCCGGGCGCCTGTGGGACGGCACGCTGCTGGTCGCCGCCGTGCCCGGGTTCCACGAACTCAAGGGCCGCCGGTACGAGGAACCGAAGTTCTGAACCCGGGCACTGTACACAGTGGACGGAGCGACGGGCTCAGCTCGCGGCGAGCAGGCTGGTGACGTAGGGCCGGAGGCGGTCGGTGAGCCGGTCGTGATCGCCCGCTTCGCGCAGCCACGGCGGCTCGGCCCGGCCGGGCTTCCCCGCGAGCGCCCTGGCGGCGTACCTGGCCACCTCGGCCGGACGGGCCAGCGGGTCGCGCCCGAGATAACCGAGCACGAGCAGGTCTTCGGCGGAATGGGTTTCCACGGCCAGTGCCCAGCCGTGGCGTTCGTCCCAGATCAGTGCCACGTCGCGGTCGGGGAAGCGGGGCAGCCGTCCGTCGAGTGCGACGTAGGCGGACGCCGGGGTGCCGGTGTCCACGGTGCAGGACTCCGGCCCGGCGCCGCAGGCCGAGCCGACGGCCGCGGTGTAGGCGCGCAGGGCGCGGGTGAACTCGAAATCGGTTTCCAGCAGGGGGACCACGGGTTCGTGAGCCTCTCGGGATGGGCCGCCGTCCCGCGCCGGGGACGGCGGCGGCCGGCGCGGATCAGGCGTTGATCTCCTTGCGGTCGGTTTCGCCGCCGGAGATGGCGATCTTGCGGGGCTTCGCCTGTTCGGCGATCGGGATGCGCAGGGTCAGCACCCCGGCTTCGTAGTGCGCCCCGATGTGCTCGGTGTCCAGCGAGTCGCCGAGGAACAGCTGGCGGGAGAACACCCCGAGGGGCCGCTCGGCGACCTGCATCTCGGTGGCTTCGCCGGCCGGCCGCCGTTCCGCCTTCACCGTGAGCACGTTGCGTTCGATGCCGAGTTCGATGCCGTCGGGGTCCACGCCCGGCAGGTCGAACATGACCACGAAGTCCTCGCCGGAGCGGTAGGCGTCCATCGGCATCGCCGCCGGCTTCGACCAGGTACCGGCCGTGCTGCCGAGCTGCAGCAGGCGGTCGAGGTCACGGAACGGGTCGGTGCGCATCAACATCGGTTCCACCTCCTGGGTTCGCGGTCAAGGGGTGTCAATACGCACCAAGTGTTCTAGCATGTCGTCACAATGATGACAAGCTGAAAGTCGTCGAAAGGATGACAAATGGAGCCCGAGGCACGATTGCGGCAGGTCGGCGCGGTGCGCGACGATCCCGGAGCGAGCCCGCAGGCCCTGCTCGACGCGCTGACCGCGTTGCGCCTGCTGCGCGAGGAGCTGGCGGCCTGGGAGCCGGACCTGATCTCGGCGGCCCGCGCGCGGGGCGTCAGCTGGGCGGCACTGGCGCCCGCGCTCGGGGTGGCCAGCCGCCAGGCGGCCGAACGCCGGTACCTGCGGCTCAACCCGTCGGCCTCGGGGGAGTCGACCGGTGAAGGCCGGGTGCGGGCGCAACGCGACCGGCGGGCGGGCGACCGGGCGGTGGCCACCTGGGCTCGCGAGAACTCCAGCTCCCTGCGACGCCTTGCCGGGCAGGTCAGCGCGGCGGGCGGGCTCGACTCCGAGAGCGCCGGCCGGGTGGAGCGGGCACTCGGTGACAACGACGCGACGGCACTGCTCTCCCCGTTGGCCGCGGCGAACCAGCAGCTCGAAGCCGGGCACGAGGAGTTGGCCGCCGAGGTCGCCGCGATCACCGAGCACACCGACAGGCTGCGCCGGGACGCGATCGACTCGCGCCGCCCGGTCACCGGATGAAGCGCACCTCCGGGCACCGGCTGAGCGCCCCGTCGAACAGCCGGGTCGGCCGCTCGCGCAGATGAAGATCGAAGAAGGCCCGCAGGTGGGTCCGCGTCGCGGTGACCACCTTGCCCGGTGCCGTCGTGCCCAGCTCGGCCGGATCGTGCGGCAGCAGCGGCTCACGGTCGGTGAACGAGAGCGTGGTCGTGCCCACCAGTTGAAGATCGCGTTTCCAGCCGCGGTGACGCGCCCAGAACGATCCGGCGGCCGGATCGGTGGTGTGCGCGCGGTTCGCGCCCTCGCTGCCGAACAGCAGCACCGGCCGGTCCAGGTCGTGGCCGGGCATCGGCGGCAGGAACTCCCCGTCGAGCACCACACCGGCGCGCAGCCGGTTGTCGCGGTACATCGCCTCCGCGGCGGTGCCGCCACCCGCGCCGTGGCCGAACACGCCCAGCCGGTTCAGGTCCAGGATTTCGCCGAGTCCCGGCGGCAAATGGCCATCACCGGGCATGCGGCCCTCGGCCAGTGAGGTCAGCTTGGCCAGCACGGTCCGCACGTCCTCCACGCGCGCCGGGATGCGGGCCCGGTCGGCCCGCCGCTCGGTGATCCGGCCGGTGGGGAAGTCGACCGCGGTTTCGTAGGTGTGGTCGATGGTCACCACCAGGTAGCCGTGGCTGGCGAGGTCCTCGACCAGGGTGGTGCAGAGATCGCGCGGGGTGGCGAAGTCCGGGGAGAACAGCAGGACCGGTCGTTTCTCCCCGCGCGGTACCGCGGCGCCCTCGTCGGTGTGCAGGCCGACATCCGTGACATCGAGCCCGTCAATCCACTCGAGGCTGGCCGCGGCACCCTGGCGCAGGTAGCGCGCGGGCCTGCCGCCACCCGTCGACGGGTACCAGAGGCTCACCATCAGTTCGCGGTACGGCTGCTCCGGCACCCAGGGATCGGACCGGGACCAGTCGACCAGCCGCAGCGTCACCCGCCCGACGGCGTGCCGCCCGCTCGGCCTCGGAAGCGTTTTCCCCAGTGTTCTTGCCGGTTTTGTCATGCCCGTTCCTCCTCGAACCCGCCGTGAGCAGGTTCTCGGAGGAACGGGCCGCGCGGCTTCCCCCGCGAGCTGGACCGGCCTCCCTCTAGGGAAGGAGTTCCTGCGCCTTGGTCTTCAATCCTTCCTTCGCCAGGTGCCAGGCGTTCGGGTCACCGCGGAGCACGGCCTGCGTGGTCGCCTTGATCTGGTCGAAGGTGGCGTGCGGCGGAATCGGGGGCACTTCGGGATCGCAGTGCACGTCCAGCACGGTCGGGCCGTCCGAGGCGAGCGCCTGCTCCCAGGCCGGGCCCAGCTGGTCCGGCGCGTCCACGGTGATGCCGCCGAGACCGATCCCGCGCGCGAAATCGGCGTAGGACACTTCGGGCAGGTTCTGCGACTCCTCGAACTTCGGCGCGCCACCCAGCGCCCGCAGCTCCCAGGTGACCTGGTTCAGGTCCCCGTTGTGCAGCACGCAGACCACCAGCCGCTGGTCCGTCCACAGTGTCCGGTAGCGGGCGATGGTCATCAGCTCGGCCAGCCCGTTCATCTGCATCGCGCCGTCCCCGGCGAGCGCGATCACCGGGCGGTCCGGATGGGCGAACTTGGCGCCGATCGCGTACGGCACCGCGCAGCCCATGGTGGCCAGCGTGCCGGAGAGCGACCCTCGCATGTCCCCGCGCATCCGGAGGTTCCGCGCGTACCAGTTGGCGGTGGACCCGGAGTCCGCGGTGACGATGGCGTTCTCCGGGACGCGTGCCGAGAGTTCGTGCACCACCCGCATCGGGTTGACCGGCTTCGCGTCGACCATCGCCTGCTTGCTGACGGTGTCCCACCAGTCCTCGACGTTCTTCGCGATCTTCGACCGCCAGTCCGCCGCGTCCTTGCGGGTGAGCAGCGGCAGCAGCGCTCGCAGCGTGCTCCGCGCGTCACCGAGCAGGTTGACCTCGGTGGGGTAGCGCAGGCCGAGGAATCGGCCGTCCAGGTCGATCTGCACCGCCCGCGCCTGGCCGAACTCCGGCAGGAACTGCGAGTACGGCAGGCTGGAGCCGACGATCAGCAGGGTGTCGCATCCTTGCATGAGTTCCCAGCTGGGCCGGGTGCCGAGCAGTCCGATCGAACCGGTGACAAAGGGCAGTTCGTCGGAGAGAACATCCTTGCCCAGCAACGCCTTCGCCACTCCGGCGCCGGTCAGTTCGGCGAACTCGGTGAGTTCGGCGACGGCGGAGCGGGCACCCTGGCCGGCCAGCACGGCCACCTTCTCGCCGGAGTTGAGCACCTCGGCCGCCGCCTCGAGCTGCTCGGACGGCGGCACCATGGTGGTGCGCGGCAGGTCCGGCGGGCTCGACGGCACGTGCTTGAACTCGTGCTGCGGTGGCGTGTACTCCTCGTCCTGCACGTCGGCCGGGATGATCAGCGCGGTCGGCGCGCGTTGCGTGAGCGCGGTCCGGATCGCCCGGTCCAGTGCGTTCGGCAGTTGCTCGGGGACATTGACCTCGACCAGGTATTCGCTGGCGACATCCTTGTACAGCGCCTGGAGGTCCACTTCCTGCTGGTAGCTGCCGCCCATCGCGCTGCGCGCGGTCTGGCCGACGATGGCGACCACCGGCACGTGGTCCAGTTTCGCGTCGTAGAGCCCGTTGAGCAGGTGGATGGCGCCGGGGCCGGAGGTCGCCAGGCAGATCCCGGCGTGCCCGCTGAACTTCGCGTAGCCCACCGCCTGGAACGCGGCCATCTCCTCATGCCGGGCCTGCACGAACCGCGGGTCGTTGTCCGCTCTGCCGAACGCGGCGACCAATCCGTTGATGCCGTCGCCGGGATAGGCGAACACCTGTCCCACCGACCACTGCCGCAACCTTTCCACCACGAAGTCAGCGACTGTCTCAGCCATACGACTTCGGGTACCGCGCGCCGACGGCGGCTAAACGGACGTTTGCGCACGGCGGCCACGGGCACCCGAGTGGCAACAAGACGTGGGATGGAGGACAGCATGAAAGCGGTCACCTGGCACGGTAAGCGCGACGTGCGGGTCGACACGGTCGACGATCCGAAGCTGCTCGAACCCACCGACGCGATCATCCGCGTCACCTCGAGCGGCATCTGCGGCTCGGATCTGCACCTGTACGAGGTGCTGGGCCCGTTCATGGGCGAAGGCGACATCCTGGGCCACGAGCCGATGGGCGTGGTCGAGGAGGTGGGGGCCGAAGCCGGCGCGCTGAAGCCGGGGGACCGGGTGGTGGTGCCGTTCAACATCTCCTGCGGGCACTGCTACATGTGCGAAACGGGCCTGCAGTCGCAGTGCGAGACCACCCAGGTCAAGGCGCAGGGCAAGGGCGCCGCGTTGTTCGGCTACACCAAGCTGTACGGCCAGGTCCCCGGTGGCCAGGCCGAGTACCTGCGCGTCCCGCAGGCCCAGTACGGCCCGATCAAGGTGCCCGACGGCCCGCCGGACGAGCAGTTCGTCTACCTGTCCGACGTGCTGCCGACCGCCTGGCAGGCGGTGGCGTACGCGGACGTGCCCGACGGCGGCAGCCTGGTGGTCTTCGGGCTCGGCCCGATCGGGCAGATGTGCTGCCGGGTCGCGCTGCACCGCGGCGCGGGCAAGGTGATCGGCGTGGACCTGGTCGACGAACGGCTGACCATGGCCGAGCGGCACGGGGTGACCACAGTGGATCTCCGCACCCAGCCGGAGGCCGGTGGGGTGATCCGCGACCTGACCGGCGGGCGCGGTGCCGACGCGGTGATCGACGCGGTCGGCATGGAGGCGCACGGCGCCCCGGCGGGCAAGCTCGCGCACCAGCTGGTCGGCCTGCTGCCCAAGCCGATCGCGGCGAAGGTGACCGAGAAGGCCGGGATCGACCGGCTCAGCGTGCTGTACGCGGCGATCGACGCGGTCCGCCGCGGCGGCACCGTCTCGCTGAGCGGGGTCTACGGCGGCATGCTGGACCCGCTGCCGATGATGGAGCTGTTCGACAAGCAGATCCAGTTGCGCATGGGGCAGGCCAACGTCAGGCGCTGGATCGACGACATCCTGCCGCTGGTCGGCGACGACGCCGATCCGCTGGGCGTGCGGGACCTGGCCACGCACCGGCTCCCGCTGGAAGACGCCCCGCAGGCGTACAAGATGTTCCAGGAGAAGACCAACGGGGCGATCAAGGTCCTGTTGCAACCCGCGTGATCAAGCTGCGGCGCGCGCCGTTCACGCCCGATTTGGCTGTGCGGCGCGCGCCGTTTCCATGGCCAGCTGGAGTTCCTCGCGGGACCGCACGGTCAGCACCGGAACACCGGCCCGGCTGATGACGGCGTCCTCGTCACGGGCGGTGTCCAGGCCGCCCTGGAAACCGAGCACACCCAGTCCGGCCGCGATGTCCTCGGCGAGTTCCGGCTGGTCCCAGCCGATGTCCCCGGTCAGCACCAGCCCGTCGATCCGGTCGAGGCTCGCGGCGGCGCCCGCCAGCTCACGGCGGGCCCGGTGGGCGAACACGTCCAGCGCCAGCTTGGCCCGGTCATCCCCGTCGCGTGCCGCGGCCACCAGGTCACGGGTATCCTCGGAAAGTCCGCCGGAGAGGCCGAGCAGGCCGGATTCCTGCTGTAGACCACGTTCCAGCTCGGCCACGGTCAGCTTTTCCTCCCGCAGCAACCACAACAGCAGTCCCGGGTCGATCGTGCCCGACCGCTTGGCCATCACCAGGCCCTCCAGCGGGGTGAAGCCCATCGACGTGTCGACACTGCGACCTTCCCGCACCGCGCACACCGACGAGCCACCGCTCAGGTGCGCGATCAGCAGGTTCAGCTCGTCGGCGGGCTTGCCCAGCAGGTCGGCCGCCCGGCGCAGGGCCCAGGCGAACGAAAGGCCGTGGAACCCGTACCGGCGCAGCCCCCACTCTTCGCGCCACTCGCGCGGCAGCGCGTACGTGCGTGCCGCCTCCGGAAGTCCATTGTGGAACGCGGTGTCCGGGCACAGCACGTGCGGGCGTTCGGGGATCGCGTCGCGCAGGAAGTCCAGCAGTGCCACCGTGTTCGGTACGTGCAGCGGCGCGAGCGAGGTCAGCTCGCGTATCTTCTCGCAGAGTTCGTTGTCGACGGCCACCGGTGCGGTGATCGCCTGGCCGCCGTGCACCAGCCGGTGGCCGACCGCGGTGATCGCGCCCGTCGGTGCCCGGTCGAGCAGTTCGCGCAGCTCCTTGCGTGCCTCGTCGGAATCGGCGGGGTGGCCGATCTCGGCGGCGTCGACCACGCGGTTGTCCGTGGTGTCGACCAGGTGGGCCCGCAGGCTCGACGAGCCGGGATTGACGGTCAGTACCAGCATCACGACCACCTCCACTGGGTGAATTCGGCAGGATCGTCGCCGTCGGTGTAGGCGCGGTGCAGCAGTTCGTCGCGCTCGCGGAGCAGGGCGTCGGCGAGGTCGCCGCCCCGCGAACCCCAGCCTTCGGCGTGCGAGAGCGCGGCGGCGGCCAGGTCGTACCGGCTCATCCGGTTGCGCACCAGCAGGTCGAACGGCGTGGTGGTGGTGCCTTCTTCGAGATAGCCGTGCACGTGGAAGCGGTTGGGCCGGGGGCGGCCGTGCAGCACCTGGTGCACCGCCGACGGATAACCGTGGAAGCCGAACACCACCGGCACGTTCTCGGCGAAGCAGGCGGTGAACTCGTCGTCGGTCATGCCGTGCGAATGGCGTTCCCGTGGCGCGAGCGTGAGCAGGTCGACCACGTTGACCACGCGCACCCGCAACTCCGGCGCCGAGCGGCGCAGCAGCCACGCGGCGGCCAGCACCTCGGTGGTCGGGGTGGTTCCGGCACAGGCCAGCACCACCTCGGGCGTGTCACCGCGTTCGGTGCCCGCCCAGTCCCACACCCCGGCGCCCGCCCGGCAGTGCGCGCGGGCTTCGTCCAGGTCCAGCCAGACCAGGGCGCTCTGCTTGCCGGCCACCACCACGTTGATCAGGTCGGTGGTGTCCAGGCAGCGCGCCATGGTGACCAGCAGCGTGTTGGCGTCCGGCGGCAGGTAGATCCGCGCCACCGAGGACTTCTTGTTCAGCATCGAGTTGAGGAAGCCGGGGCCCTGGTGGCTGTAGCCGTTGTGCTCCTGGCGCCAGCCGTCGCTGCTGAGCAGGTAGTTCAGGCTGGGCACCGGGGCACGCCAGCCCACCTCGCCGGACATCTTGAGGAACTTGGCGTACTGGTTCACCATTCCGTCCACAATGGAGGCGAAGGCCTCGTAGCTGGCCAGCAGGCCGTGCCGCCCGGTCAGCAGGTAGCCCTGCAACCAGCCCTGGCACAGGTGCTCGGACAGCACCTCCATCACCCGGCCACCGCGCCCGAGGTGCTCGGCGTACCCGGGCACCTCGCGGGCGAACGCGCGCGGGGTCACCTCCAGCACCGCGCCGAGCTTGTTGGACTCCAGCTCGTCCGGGCACATGACGCGGAAGTCGCGGCGGCTTTCGGTGGCGCGCATCAGTTCGGCCAGCCAGGCACCGAGCACCTCGGTCGCGCCGGCCGTGCTGCTGCCCGGTTCCTCGACCGGCTCGGCGAACCGCGCCAAGTCGGGCAACGGGAGCGGTTCGCGCAGGCGTCCACCATTGGCCTGGGGCACTCGGCCGAGCCGCAGGTCGCCCTCGGGTGGCAGGGCGAGCAGGTCGTCGGCCGGGCGTCCACGCTCGTCGAACAACTCCTCCGGCCGGTACGAGCGCAGCCATTCCTCCAGTAGCGCCAGTTCGCGCGGGTCGTCGGCGGCGCTGGTCAGCGGCACCTGGTGCGCGCGGAACGTTCCGGCGAGCGGTTTGCCGTCGGCGTCCTCGCCCGGTGCTCCCGCGCCCTTGTCGTTGCGCAGCACGATCATCGGCGGCCGTTCGTGCTCCAGCCGGGTGTAGGCCTGGTCGAGCGCTTCGGCGAGGGCCCGGTCCGGGTCGGCCGCGGTGGTCGTATCGACGATCAAGGGTGACCACCCGCAGCCACGGAAGTAGTCGGTCAGCTCCCCGTCCGACATCGTGCCGTACACCGTCGGCGAGGCGATCTTGTAGCCGTTGAGGTGCAGGATCGGCAGCACCGCGCCGTCCACCCCCGGCGTGCGGAACTTGACGCCCTGCCAGGAACCCGCGGTCGGCCCGGTCTCCGCCTCGCCGTCACCGACCACGCAGGCGACGAGCAGCCCCGGATCGTCCAGCGCCGCTCCGAACGCGGTCGCCAGTGCGTACCCCAGCTCGCCGCCCTCGTGGATCACACCGGGAACGTCGGGGGAGAGGTGGCTCGGGAAGCCGCCGGGCCAGGAGAACCGGCGCACCAGCTCGGCCAGCCCGCTTCCGTCGAGGCCGAGTCGCGGGTCGTGCTCCGCGTGCGTGCCCTCGAGCCAGAGGTTCGCGTGGATGGCCGGTGCGCCGTGGCCGGGTCCGGTGACCAGCAGGGTGCGCCTGCCGGTCTCCTGGACCAGCCGGTTCAGTCCACTGTAGACAAGGTTGAGGCCGGGGCAGGTGCCCCAGTGGCCCAGCTGACGCGGTTTCAGGTGCTCCGGGCGCAGGGGTTCACGCAGGAGCACGTTGTGCCGCAGGTAGATCATCGCGGCGGCGAGGTAGTCGCAGGCACGGCGGTACCGAGCCGGCGTGGTGGCGTCGGGCAACGGTTCGGCCTTCCGTCGGGTGCGTCAACCGGTTACCCGGAGCGGACCGGGGCAAACGTGTTGACCGGGCGCCGAACGGGTAACCGGCTGACGTGACCACGGCGGAGAAGGACCTGCTCGACACCCTCACCCGGGTGGCGAACGCGCTGACGCACCAAGGCATCCGGTTCGCGGTGGCCGGTGGTTTCGCGGTGTACGCACGGGGTGGGCCACCCTCGGAACACGACGTCGACGTACTGCTCAAGGAGTCCGACGCGGAGAAGGCCAGCCGGGTGCTCGTGGAGGCGGGCATGATCCCGGTCGACCCGCCGGAGGACTGGCTGACCAAGGTCTACGACGGCGACGTGCTGGTCGACCTGATCTTCCGGCCCAACCACCGCGAGGTCACCGACGAGACGCTCGACCGCGCCGAGCCGATGCGCATCGGCTCGACCATGGCCCCGGTGGTCACCGGGACCGACCTGATGACCGACAAGCTGCTCGTGCTCGGCCCGCACCGGTGCGATTTCACCGGCCTGCTGCAGATCGCCAGGGAACTGCGGGAACAGGTCGACTGGGCGCGGGTGGCCGAGGAGACCAGGGAGTCCCCGTACGCGCGCGCCTTTCTCGTGCTGCTGCGGGAACTGGACGTAGTGGAGACGTGAATGAGCACCGAAGAAGTACCGCAGTACTGGGCGGCCCGGTTGCGCCGGGCGATCGCCGAGGACGAGCGGACCACCGAACTGGGGGTGCGGGTGGACATCCGCGCCGACCACGTGCACCTGTCCGGCGAGGTCGCCTGCGAGGCGCGCCGCGCCGAACTGGAGCAGGTGGTCCACGAGCACGCCCCGAACCTGCGGGTGCACAACGATCTGCGGGTCTCGGCGGCGGGGGAACCGGCTACGAGGGAGGAACTGCGGTGATCCGGATCGCGGCCATCGGTGACGTGCACCTCGGCGAGGACGCGCGTGGACTGCTCCGCCCGGCGCTGGAGCACCTCGGTGAGCACGCCGACGTGCTGCTGCTGGCCGGGGACCTGACCCGGCACGGCACGGTGGACGAGGCCGGGGTGGTCGCCGACGAGTTCGCCGACCTCCCGGTGCCGGTGCTGGCCGTGCTGGGCAACCACGACTACCACGGCGGCGCCGAGCACGAGATCACCGAACTGCTGGGCAGGCACGGGATCACCGTGCTCGAAGGCGAGAACGCCACGCTGGAGATCGGCGGGGAAACCCTGGGCGTGGCGGGGATCAAGGGCTTCGGCGGCGGGTTCGCCGGCAAGTGCGCGAGCGCCTTCGGCGAGCCGGAGATGAAGAACTTCGTCCGCCACACGGTGGAACTGGCCGACCGGCTGCACACCTCGCTCGCGGAGCTGCGCACCGACGTGAAGGTGGCGCTGACGCACTACTCGCCGATCCCGGGCACGCTGCGCGGCGAGCCACCGGAGATCCACCCGTTCCTCGGTGCGTACCAGCTGGGTGAGGCGATCGACGCGAACGAAGTCGACCTGGCCGTGCACGGGCACGCGCACTACGGCTGCGAGCAGGGCCTGACCCCGGGCGGGGTGCGGGTGCGCAACGTGGCCCAGCCGATCATCCGGTCCGCGTACGCCGTCTACTGCGTGGAAGGTGCCGCCCAGCCGGTGCCGAGTGGCTGAGCACTGGCGCCGGACCGCGCTGCTCCAGGCGTTGAAGGCCGCCATCGCGGCGGTGCTCGCCTGGCTGGTCGCCGCCGAGTGGTGGGGGCTGCCGCAGCCGTTCCTCGCCCCGTACGCGGCGGTGTTCCTGGTCGAGGTCACCGTCTACCGTTCGCTGCGGTCGGCGTTGCAGCAGGTCGGGGCCGTGGTGCTCGGGGTGGTGCTGGCCGCGGTGGCCATCCAGGTGCTGCCGTGGCAGGCGGTGGCGCTGGGCCTGGTGGTGCTGGCCGGGCTGGTCCTCGGGCGCTGGCGCGGCTTCGGGCCGAGCGGTGTCTGGGTCGGCATCACGGCGTTGCTGCTGGTCAGCTACGGGGCGGCGGACGACTCGGTGCTGATGCTGGACCGGATCGGCGAGACCGTGCTCGGTGCGGCCATCGGGGTGGCGGTCAACGCGCTGGTCTTCCCGCCCGTCTACACGCGCAACACCGAGGTGGCCACCAAAGCGGTCGCCACGGAAATCGCCGACGTGCTGGGCAACATCGCCTCGACGCTCCGGGACCCGTCCGTTCCCGGCTCTTCACCGACGTGGATCGCCAGGGCGCGCCACACCGAGCAACTGCTCCGGCGCGCCGAGGAAGCCGCCGGCTGGGGGACCGAAAGCGTGCGGTTCAACCCGCGGTCGAGATCGGGCGGCCGGGTTGCGCACGCGGCTCCCTGGCACGACCTGATGGTGCTGCTGCGTGCCGCCTGGCCGCACGTCCGTGAACTCGCCGAGGCGCTCGACCACGCCGTGCGCAAGGACGACGCCTATCGCTACCCGAGCGAGGAAGTGCGCGAACGGCTCGCCGAACTGCTGGAAGCCACCGCCCGCCTGAGCCGCGCCAGAGCCGATGGTGCGGAACTCGCCCCGATCGTCGAGGAAGGCAGGGAAACCCTGAACGCCCTCGAACGCGACCTCGTTTCGGGTGAGGGGCTGAACCTGACAATCGGCCTGGCCGGGGTGTTGCTCCCGGCGAAGAAAGCCTTCGAGCAGTTCGCTGTCTAGGCCTCGTGCCGGGTCAGGGTGCGGCCGGCGGAAGGTCCATGATGCCGGTGGCCTGCGACCAGGTACAACGCCACGTGCCGCCGGTATTGGTGTAGACGTCGGTGTGCCAGGCATCGTGCCGCGGGATGTCCGCGCCGTCGACGGTGAGTTCGATAACGCACCGGTAGCGGAGGACGACGACGTCGGTGCCGACGATGGCGTCCACGTCGCCGGTCAGCCCCAGTTCCCGGTAGGCGACCCGCCCGGTGGTGAGGAGATCCAGGTATTCGGCCTTCGTCCACACGGTGCCGGTCGGGTTGCACAACCGGTACTCCGCGGCGTGCAAGCGGTCGTAGGTGTCGCGATCCACGTCGAGGAGACATCGGATCCGATCCCGCTCAGCCTTGATCACCTGGCCGGCCACATCGTCGGTCATACCCGCTCCTGCTCACTCGTTCGGTTCTGGCCGGCGACCCGGCGGTGTTCGCTCAACGGACGCCAGGTTGCCGGAAGATCACCGTGTTTGGCGAATCCGTCAGGATCGAAGACGAGTATCGTCGGGTGCTCTGGATCCCCGCCGGTGACGATCGGCGGGCCTTCGGTTTCGGGATTGGCCGTCATAGAGCGCGAGTACCCGCCGCGAGTGCGTGAACCGGCCCGGAACGGGTATCCGCGTCCGCGTGGAGGTGACTTCGTGGCCGCGTTGAAGGAAGTGCTCGGGCCGCGGCCGGTGGAGCACCGGCCGCGGTACGCCGGTGCCAAGGGCGGGATGCTGCTGAACCTGCTGCGCACCACCGACCACAAGCAGATCGGCATTCTCTATCTGAGCACCTCGTTCGGCTTCTTCATGGTCGGCGGGCTGATGGCGCTGCTGATGCGCGGCGAACTCGGTTATCCGGGACTGCAGTTCCTCTCGCAGGAGCAGTACAACCAGCTGTTCACCATGCACGGCACGATCATGCTGCTGCTCTACGCCACCCCCAACGTCTTCGGCTTCGCGAACTTCATCCTGCCGCTGCAGATCGGCTCGCCGGACGTGGCCTTCCCCCGGCTGAACGCGTTCGCCTACTGGCTCTACCTGTTCGGCGGCCTGATCGTGCTGTCCGCGTTCATCACCCCCGGCGGCGCCCCCGATTTCGGCTGGACCGCCTACACCCCGCTCTCCAGCGCCATCCACTCGCCGGGGATCGGCGGTGACCTGTGGATCTCCGGGCTGATCGTGTCCGGCCTCGGCACCATTCTCGGCGCGGTCAACATGACCACCACGGTGATCTGCCTGCGCGCGCCGGGCATGACCATGTGGCGGATGCCGATCTTCACCTGGAACATCCTGTTCACCTCGATCCTGGTGCTGGCCGCCTTCCCGATCCTGACCGCGGCGCTGTTCGCCCTGCTGGCGGACCGGCACCTCGGCGCGCACGCCTTCGACCCGGCCAACGGCGGCGCGATCCTGTGGCAGCACCTGTTCTGGTTCTTCGGCCATCCCGAGGTCTACATCGTCGCGTTGCCGTACTTCGGCATCATCACCGAGATCGTGCCGGTGTTCAGCCGGAAACCGCTGTTCGGCTACAAGCTGATGGTGTGGGCCACGGTCGGCATCACCGCGCTGTCGTTCGCGGTGTGGGCGCACCACATGTTCGCCACCGGCGCCGTGGTGCTGCCGTTCTTCGCCTTCCTGACCTTCCTGATCGCGGTACCGACCGGGATCAAGTTCTTCAACTGGATCGGCACCATGTGGCGCGGGCAGTTGAGCTTCGAGACGCCGATGCTGTGGGCGATCGGCTTCCTGGTCACCTTCCTGCTCGGCGGTCTGACCGGGGTGCTGCTCGCCGCGCCGCCGCTGAACTTCCACGTCACCGACTCGTACTTCGTGGTGGCGCACTTCCACTACGTGCTGTTCGGCACGATCGTGTTCGCCACCTTCGCCGGGATCTACTTCTGGTTCCCGAAGATCACCGGCCGCATGCTCGACGAACCGCTGGGCAAGCTGCACTTCTGGACCACGTTCATCGGCTTCCACACCACCTTCCTCGTCCAGCACTGGCTCGGTGACGAAGGCATGCCGCGCCGCTACGCCGACTACCTGGTCAGCGACGGATTCGTGGCGCTGAACATGATCTCCACGGTGGGCGCGTTCCTGCTGGGCCTGTCGGTGCTGCCGTTCCTGTGGAACGTGGTGCGCAGCTACCGCTACGGCGAACGCGTCGAGGTCGACGACCCGTGGGGCTTCGGGAACTCGCTGGAATGGGCCACCACCTGCCCGCCGCCGCGGCACAACTTCACCGAGCTGCCGCGCATCCGGTCCGAGCGCCCGGCGTTCGAGCTGCACTACCCGCACATGTCGGCACGCTGGCGGGACGAGACCCACGTTTCCCCGTTCCGCCGGAAGACCCAGCCGCCGACCCCGTCGGAGAAGCTCGCCGACGCCAGCAAATCGTCAGAGGGCTAGTACATCTACTTGCGTGTATATATGTCGCCGTGTATGTTCATGGCGTGGCCAACAACGTGCAACAACGACTGACGGCGATCTCGGAGCCGAACCGGTTCCGGATCGTCGAGTTGCTCCGGGACGGACCGCGGTCGGTGGGGGAGATCGTCGAGGCACTGGGCCTCGGCCAGCCACAGGTGTCCCGGCACCTGCGGCTGCTCGCCGACGCCGGCGTGGTCGAAGTGACCAAGAAGGCCCAGCAGCGGATCTACCGCCTGCACCCCGAAGCCATGCGTGAGCTGAGCGACTGGGCGGCGGGGTTCGCCGAACTGTGGTCGGCGCGGATGGACCGCCTCGGCGCCTTTCTCGATGACAACACGAACCAGCAGGGAGCCTGACCATGCCGGACGGCATCGCGATCGACCGGTCGCGCAACACCATTCACCTCAGCCGCGGTTACTCCGCCGGTCTCGACCGGGTCTGGTGGGCCTGGACCGACGCCGAGGCCATCAGCCGCTGGTGGGGGCCGGAAGGCTGGGCCGCGACCGTGCACGAGATGGACGTGCGGCCGGGCGGGCGCTGGCGGTTCCAGATCGCCCCGGAGGACGGCTCGGCCGGCCCGGTCCGCGTCCTCGCCACCTACGGAAACGTGGTCCCGCGCGCCGAACTGTCCTATGAGGACACCTTCGCCGACGAGGCGTGGCAGTCCGACGGTACCGGGACCTTCCCGACCACGGTCACCTTCACCGCGTCCGGCGCCGGTTGCACGGTCGAGGTGACGGCGACCTTTCCCGACGGTGCCGCGTTGCAGCGGGCCGTCGAACTCCAGATGGCCGAAGGCTACGCCGAAGCGCTCGACCGCCTCGGCAGCCTGCTCGAAACCCCTTCGAACGAAAGAGAAAAGACCATGTCCACCATCACTTCCGCCGACGGCACCACGATCGCCTACGAGACCACCGGTTCCGGCCCCGCGATCATCGTGGTCAGCAACGTCGCCGAGGACCGCTCCGGGGTCGCCGGGGTGGCCGGGGCGTTGTCCGCGCACTTCACCGTGCTCACCTTCGACCGCCGCGGCCGCGGCGCCAGCGGCGACCCGCAGCCCTACGACCCGGCCCGCGAGATCGAGGACATCGCCGCACTGGTCGAGGTGCTGGGCGGTTCCGCGGCCCTGGCCAGTGGATCCGGTGGTAGCGGCCTGACCCTCGATGCGGCCAGTGCCCTTGGCGACAAGGTGACCGGGCTCTACCTCTACGAGCCGCCGTTCATCGTCGACGGCTCGCGGCCGCCCGCGCCCGCCGACTACGTCGAGCACCTGGAAGCACTGGTCGCGGCCGGAAAGCGCAGCGAGGCCGTCGAGTACTTCATGACCCAGATGATCCGCGTCCCGGCCGAGTACATCCCGGCGATGAAGCAGGACCCGTCGTGGGACGAGATGGCCAAGTACGCCCACACCTACGCCTACGACGCCCGCATCCTGCGCGGGCTGCAGGACGGCAAGCCGCTGCCCGCCGACCGCTGGTCGATCGAGGCGCCGATCGCGGTGGCCGTCGGCGGCAACGGGGAGGACTTCATCCGCGAGGGTGCCCACGCGCTGGCCGGGATCCTGCCGGACGTCACCGTGCTGACCCTGGACGGCCACGACCACTCCGCGTTCTGGATGGCGCCGGAGCCGGTCGCCGAGCAGGCCCGCGCCTTCCTGCTCGGCTGAGGTTTCCCCGCTCGCCACCCGGGTAGTCCCGTCTCGTGGCGACCACGGCGAAAACCGCGGCCGAGTTCGTGCCCGCGACCAAGGACCTGGCCCGCCTCCGCGAGGCGGCGGCCGGGTGCCGCGGGTGTGACCTCTACCAGGACGCGACGCAGACGGTTTTCGGTGAGGGCACCAGGCAGGCGCGGACCATGATGATCGGCGAGCAGCCCGGTGACCAGGAGGACCGTCGCGGTGAACCGTTCGTGGGGCCCGCCGGGCGCCTGCTGGACCGCGCCATGGCGGAGAGCGGGATCGATCGCGACGGCGTGTACGTCACCAACGCCGTCAAGCACTTCAAGTTCCGCCGCGACGAGCGCGGCTCCCGCCGCATCCACAAGAAGCCCGGGCGCACCGAGATCGTCGCGTGCCGCCCGTGGCTCGATGCGGAACTCGATGCGGTGAACCCCGATCTGGTGATCCTGCTCGGGGCGACGGCGGCGCAGGCGGTGTTCGGGCCGGACTTCCGCATCACCGAACGCCGTGGCGAGGTACTCGAACTGCCCGGTGGCCACGACGCACGAGCCGTGGCCACCGTGCACCCCTCGTCGATCCTGCGGTCCCGCGAACGCGACGAGGCCTACGCGGCGTTCGTCGCCGACCTCAAGGCCGCTGTCGCGGTGCTGTGATGTCGAACCGCAGCCCGAAGTTGTCTAAAGTAGACGGTAGTCGGCCCGGCTCCAGCGTGGTGAGCGCGGTGAACTCGGCCCGCTCCAGCAACGCCGAGAGCAGGGTGCTGGTGACCAGCAGCACCAGGTTGCGGCCGGGGCATTCGGCGGGCCCGGCGCTGAACGGCACCAGCGCGGGGTGTTCCTGAGCCCGGCCGTCCAGCCAGATCTCCGGGGTGAACCGGTGCGCGAACGGCAGTTCCTCCTCGTCGCGGTGGAAGAACGGGGCGAAGATCAGCACGGTGCTCCCGGCCGGCAGCGTGCCACCCGGCCAGTCGGTGTCCTCTGTGGAGTCACGGAGGATCATCGGCGTGGTCGGCCACAAGCGCACCGATTCCAGTTCGCACGCACGCAGGTACGGCAGCAGCGGACCCTTGTCCTCCAATGCTTTCGCGCGCTCGGCCGGATGCGTGGCGAGCAGCGCCAGCGTGCGGTAGGAGGTGATCCCGGCGGCGTCGAAGGCGAACAGCCAGTGCGGGATCTGACCCAGCGGATCGGTTTCCGGCTGTGCCGGTGCCTGCGCGACCACGCCGGCCAGGCAGTCCTTCTCCGCGCGGGCGACGTGCGCGCGCAGCCGCTGCCCGAGTTCTTCCCGTGCGGCCCGGTTCTTCTTCATGCCGTAGGCGAGGTTCGCGCGCATTCGCAGGCCCGCGAGCAGATCCGTGGTGCGGTGGTCGTCGCGGGCCGCGTCGCCGAGCGTCACCCGGCGCACGATCCGCCACCACGCCACGTTGAAGGTGTGCCAGTCGAGCCTGCCTCCGACCTCCGCCAGCGCCAGCATCCGGCTCGCTTCTTCCCGCACCTTCTCGGCCAAGGCGGGCGCCAGGTGGTGCAGCGGCTCACCGGTTTCCAGCACGTTCTCGTTGAACTGGCGTCGTTGGCCGCGCTCGGGTTCCTGCGAGATCAGCACACCGTGGGGCTGGAAGTGCGACAGCGCCGCGCTCTTCTCCAGGTTGGCCGGGCTGAACGGGGACGGTGACCCGTCGAGCACGCGGCCCGCGTCCGCCGAGGAGAGCGGCAGGGCGAAGGTGCGCCCGCCCGCCTTGATCAGCAAGGGCCCGTCACCGTGGCGGTCGCGCAGGCGGCGCAGCACCCGGTCGGCGGTCTCGTCCACGCGGACCTTCTCCGCGAGCCTCATCACCGGTGGCAGCCGCTTGATCACGCCGTTGGCGATGGTCGGCAGCGCGACCCCGCTGAGCACGCGGAACGCGTCGGTCGCCGGCAGGGTGGTCAGACCGTGGTTTTCCGAGCTGGGGCGTGGCATCGTGTGGGCCTCCCTGGTGCGGTTACCGGTTGTGAACCGGCTACCCGCGCGGTGGCCGCCGAAACTGTCGGTGCTCGCTGGCATGATCCATCCGGGTCGAGGGGAGAGGCGGGCAAGTGGGGTTGGGAGGTGTGGTGTCCGGGGTGTCTCATGCGCGGTGGAGCACCGAGCGGGTGATCGGCCTCGCGCCGGACGCGGCTTCGGCGCGGGCCGGGCGGGCGCAGGCGGCGCCGGTGCGGTGGTCCGGCGCGGGCGCTTCGGAGGCGGCGGTCTGGGGGTACTGCCAGGGCAGTGGCAAGAAGCCGTACCAGACCTGCGTGGAACTGGCCGGTCCGGCGTTCCGCTGTTCGTGCCCCAGTCGCAAGTTCCCGTGCAAGCACGCACTGGGCCTGCTGCTGCGCTGGGCCGGCGGGGAGCTGCCGGAGGAGCCGGAGCCGGAGTTCGTCACGGCCTGGCTGGCCGAGCGGGCCGACCGCGCCGAGCGCACCGAACAGCGGCGGGAATCCACCGGTCCGCGTGATCCCGAGGCCGCGGCCAAACGCGCCGAGCGCCGGGCCGACCGGGTCAGCGCGGGTGCCACGGAACTGCGGGAATGGCTGCTCGACCAGATCCGCGCGGGTCTGGCCGGGCTGGAGCGCGGTGGCGCCGAGGAATTGCGGCGGGTGGCCGCGCGCATGGTCGACGCGCAGGCCCCCGGCCTGGCCGGTGGACTGCGCCGGGCGGCCGGGCTGGTCGGGCGCGGGCGGGACTGGCCGAGCCGCGTGCTGGCCGAACTGTCCCTGCTCTACCTGCTGGCCGAGGCCGGGGCGCGGCTCGACGAGCTGCCGCACGCGCTGGCCGAGACGGTCCGCACCCGGCTCGGGTTCAACACCGAGACCGCGCGCGTGCTGTCCTCCGGTGAGCGGGTCTCCGACACCTGGCTGGTCGGCGGGGTGATCGACGAGGAGCGCGAGCAGCTGGTCACCCGCCGGTCCTGGTTGTTCGGGCAGCGCAGCGGCCGGGTGGCGCTGGTGCTGGCGTTCGCGCCGCCGGGCCAGCCGCTCAGCTCGGTGCTGCCCGCCGGGCACGTGCTCCCGGCGGAACTGGCCTTCCACCCCGGCGCGCTGCCGTTGCGCGCGCTGGTGGCCGACCACGGTCCACCGGTGCCCGCCACCCGGCCCGACGGTGACACGATCGAAGCCGCGCTCGCCGCGCACGCGCGGGCGATGGCCGCCGACCCGTGGCTGGACCGCTGGCCGGTGCTGCTGTCCGGACTGCGCCCGGCGCGGCACGGCGGCGAACTGGTCTTGTCCGATGTGGACGGTCAGGTGCTGCCGCTGGTACCGGGGTTCGACCCGTGGCGGCTGCTCGCGGTGTCCGCGGGCGCGATGGTCACGCTGGCGGGGGAATGGGGTGCGGCCGGGCTGCGGCCGCTGCTGTGCTGGGACGGGGATCGGGCGGTGCGGTTGTGACGGCGTGGGCGGATCTGGTCGGCGTCGCGCTGCTGGGCACCCGGCGGCGCGCGCCGGATCTGGGCGCGCTGCCACCCGCGGTGCGTGAGCTGGCCGGTGAGCGCACCGATCCGGCCGACGCGCTGCTCACCGCGGGCGCCCTGCTCACCGCGTACCGGCGGGCGGGCCGGTTGCCGGAGAACTCGGCGGAACCGTTGCCGGTGGCCGAAACCGACCACCGGCCGTACCTGCCCGACGCGGCCAGGGAACGGCTGGCCCGCCTGCTCACCGCGAGCCGTCCCGAACTGCTCGCGGAATGGCTCGGCGTGGTGGCCGAGCGGGGATTGCGCGTGCCGCCGGAACGACTGCCCGCGCTCGCCGAGTCCGCCCGCGCGAAACCGGCGCTGCGCGGGCCGGTGGCGCTGGTCGCCGGTCCGGCCGGGCGGTGGCTGGCCGGGCTGAACCCGGAGTGGCGCTTCCTCACCGCCGCCGCTCCAGAGCCGGGTGCCGGGGCGGACGACTGGCGCTTCGGTTCCCCGGCGCAGCGGCGGTCCTGGCTGGCGGTCGCGCTGGTGGCCGATCCAGACGGCGCCCGCGCGGCGTTCACCGGCAGCTGGGAAAGCGAGCCCGCCGAGGTCAGGGCCACCGTGCTCGAACTGCTCGGCGAGCACCTGCGCGCCGAGGACGAGCCGTTCCTCGAAGCCGCGCTCGGCGACCGGGCGGCCTCGGTCCGGCAGCTGGCGTCGGCGCTGCTGGCCAGGGTGCCCGGCTCCGCGCTCGGCCGCCGGATGGCCGAGCGCCTGCGGCCGCTGATCCACGTGCGCGATGACGTGTTCGAGGTCGAGGTACCCGACGGCGACACCCGCTGGCTGCGTCAGGTGGTCGCGGCCACCCCGCCCGAGTTCTGGGCCGAGTTCGGCACGCCCGCCGAACTCGTGCGGATGACCGTCCACGGCGCGCCAGCGTCGGTGCTGCGCGAGGGCTGGACCGTGGTCGCCGTGCGGCACCGGGACGCGCGCTGGGCGAAGGCGCTGTTCGACGCCGACCCCGGCCGTGCCGACGCGGGCACGCTGATCCAGGTGCTTTCCCCACCCGAACGGGCGAAGGTGCTGGCGCGGCTGATCCGGCAGGCCCGCCCGGAGGCGGTGGCCCGGCTGGTGGTCGACCTGCCCGCGCCGTGGCCCCCAGAAGTGGGCACGGTACTGCTCGACTGGCTTGCCGGCCGCGAGGACACCAGGGCCGTCGCCCACGCCGCGGTCACCATCGCGCGAACGGTGCCACCGGAGTGCCTCGGGCACCCGCTGGCCACCACCGCGCCCGAACCCGGCTCGGCGCCCTGGCGGCGGGCGCTGGCCGAAACCCTGAACTTCCGTCGTGAGATGTACGAGGAGCTGGCATGACTTCCACTGTGCTGCGGCCGCACGCCGAGCAGGACCACGCCGACGAGCTGGCGGCGCTGGCCGCGGCCGACGATCGGCCGCGCCCGCCATCGTGGCGCCTTTCGCCGTGGGCGGTGGTGCGGTACCTGCTCGGCGGCACGCTGCCGGACGGCACCGAGATCACCCCGAAGTACGTGGGGCAGCGGCGGCTGATCGAGGTCGCGGTGGCCACCCTGGCCACCGATCGCGCGCTGCTGCTGCTCGGCGTGCCAGGCACGGCCAAGACCTGGGTCTCCGAGCACCTGGCGGCGGCCATCAGCGGCGACTCCACGCTGCTGGTGCAGGGCACCGCGGGCACCGCCGAGGAGGCCATCCGCTACGGCTGGAACTACGCACGGCTGATCGCCGAGGGCCCGAGCGAGAAGGCGCTGGTGGAGAGCCCGGTGCTGCGTGCCATGCGCGACGGCCGCATCGCCCGGCTCGAGGAGCTGACCCGCATCCCGGCCGACGTGCAGGACTCGCTGATCACCCTGCTCTCGGAGAAAACGCTGCCGGTGCCGGAGCTGAACACCGAGGTGCAGGCGCGGCCGGGGTTCAACCTGATCGCCACCGCGAACAACCGCGACAAGGGCGTCAACGAACTGTCCAGCGCGCTGCGCCGCCGGTTCAACACCGTGGTGCTGCCCCTGCCGGACACCGCCGAGGCCGAGGTGGAGATCGTCAGCAGGCGCGTGGCGCAGCTGGGCGCGTCGCTGGAACTGCCCGCCGACGTCGCCGACCTGGCCGAGATCCGGCGCGTGGTCACGGTGTTCCGCGAGCTGCGTGCCGGGCGAACCGAGGACGGGCGCACCGCGGTGAAGTCGCCGTCGGGCACGTTGTCCACCGCCGAGGCGATCAGTGTGCTCACCGGTGGCCTGGCGCTGGCCGCGCACTTCGGCGACGGGGTGCTCCGCGCGCACGACGTGGCCGCCGGCATTCTCGGCGCGGTGGTCAAGGATCCGGTCGCCGATCGCGCGATCTGGGTGGAGTACCTGGAAACCGTGGTCCGCGAGCGCGAGGGCTGGGACGACTTCTACCGCGCCGGGCAGGAGATCGCCGGGTGAGCGTGCATCTGCTCGGCATCCGGCACCACGGCCCCGGTTCGGCCAGGGCCGTGCGCACCGAGCTGGCCGAGCTGGCGCCGGACGTGGTGCTGATCGAGGGCCCGCCGGAGGCCGACGCGCTGGTGCCGCTGGTCCGCGACCTGCGGCCGCCGGTGGCGCTGCTGGCCTACGCGAGCGACGACGTCTCGCGTGCGGCGTTCTGGCCGTTCGCCCTGTTCAGCCCGGAGTGGCAGGCGCTGCGGTACGCCGTCGAGCACGAGGTGCCGGTCCACTTCTGCGACCTGCCCGCCGCGTTCCAGTTCTCCGAGCCGGAGGGCGCCGGCCGAGCCGGTCGTTCGGCGGACCCGCTCGCTCGGCTGGCCGCCGTGGCCGGCTACGACGACCCGGAACGCTGGTGGGACGACAAGATCGAGCACTGGCGTGACGGCACTTCGCCGTTCGAGGTGATCGCCGAGGCGATGACGGCCCTGCGCGAAGACGAGCCCGGCTCCGATGTTCATGAGCAGCGGCGCGAGGCGTACATGCGCACGGTGCTGCGGCGCACGATCAAGCAGGGCTACGAGCGCATCGCGGTCATCTGCGGCGCCTGGCACGTGCCCGCGCTGGCGAGCCCGCTGCCGCCGGCGAACCGCGACCAGGCCGTGCTCAAGGGCCTGCCGAAGCGGAAGGTTTCGTGCACCTGGGTGCCGTGGACGCACGGGCGGCTGGCCGGGGCCAGCGGTTACGGCGCCGGCGTGCGCTCACCCGGCTGGTACCACCACCTGTTCACCACCGACGAGAACGTCACCGCCCGATGGATGACCGATGCCGCCGGCGTGCTGCGCGAGCAGGACCTGCCGGTGTCCACCGCGCACGTGATCGAGGCGGTCCGGCTCGCCGACACGCTGGCCACCCTGCGCGACCGGTCCTCGGCCGGGCTGGCCGAGGTGTCGGAGTCCATCCAGGCGGTGCTCTGCGACGGTGACGAACTGCGCGGGAAGCTCGTCGTCGAGAAGCTGATGGTGGGGGAGCGGCTCGGCGCGGTGTCCGAGCAGGTGCCCCAGGCGCCGCTGGCCGCGGACCTGACGGCCACCGCCCGGCGGCTGCGGCTGAAGCGGGATCCGGTGGTCCGCGAGCTGGACCTCGACCTGCGCACCGACTCCGGGCTGGGCAAGTCGCGACTGCTGCACCGGCTGCGCATCCTCGGCATCCACTGGGGCGTCAGGGAAGTCTCGGCGATCCGGGGCAAGGGCACCTTCCGCGAGACCTGGGAACTCGCCTGGGAGCCCTCGTTCGAGGTGGACCTGATCGCCGCCTCGGTCTACGGCACCACGATCCCGGTCGCGGCCACCGAGGTGGTCCGGAAGGTGGTGGCCGGGCGGCCGCCGCTGCCGGAGATCACCACCGCGGTGGAGGACTGCCTGCTCGCCGACCTCACCGACGCGCTGCCCGAGGTGCTGGCCGCGCTGGACGAGCGCGCCGCCGCGGACGCCGACGTGGCGCACCTGATGGCCGCGCTGCCCGCGCTGGCCAGGGTCACCCGGTACGGCGACGTCCGCGGCACCGACGTCGGTGCGCTGCGAGTGGTCGCCGATCGCATGCTGGCGCGGGTGTGCGCCGGCCTGCCGCCCGCCGCACACGGTCTCGACGACGACGCGGCCGCGCGCCTCGGCGAACTGGTCGACGACGTGCACGAGGCGACCACCCTGCTCGACGACGGCGCGAAGGAGCGCTGGATCGACGCGCTCGCCGGCCTGATCGACGCCCCGGGCCTGCCCGCGCTGCTCGCCGGGAAGCTGGCGCGCATCCTGCTCGACGCCGATCGCCTGGACACCACCGACGTGGAGGTCCGGCTCGGGCGCGTGCTCACCGCGGGCATCGAGCCGGTCAAGGGCGCGGCCTACGTGGAGGGCTTCTTCGCCGGCGGCGCCCTGCTGCTGGTGCATGACGACAGGCTGCTGCGGGTGATCGACGCCTGGCTCGCCGCCATTCCCGGCGAGCAGTTCACCGAGGTGCTTCCCTTGTTGCGCCGCACTTTCGGCGCGTTCGCCGGGCCGGAGAAGCGGGCCATCGGGGAACGCGCGGCCGGGCTGGCCTCCGGCCGCGGCCTGCGGAAGGCCGTGGTGGCCGAGGAACTCGACGAAGAGCGGGCCGAGGCCGTGCTGCCGGTGCTCGCGACACTGCTGGGGGTGGGCCGATGACCGAGGAGCGGTTGCGGAAGTGGCGGCTGGTGCTCGGCGGCGAGGACGACGGCACCGGCGCCGGACTGTCCGATGAGGACAGTGGGGTGGACGGCGCGCTGGCCGCGTTGTACGACACGCCGCCGGACGAGGCACGCGGTGGCCGCCGCACCGGCGGGCTCGGCGGTTCGTCCCCGCGGGTGGCGCGCTGGCTCGGTGACATCCGGCGCTACTTCCCCGGCACGGTCGTCCAGGTGATGCAACGCGACGCCGTGGACAGGCTCGGCCTGACCAGGATGCTGCTCGAACCGGAGCTGCTCTCGGCCGTCGAGCCGGACATCCACCTCGTCGGCACCCTGCTCTCGTTGAACAGCGTGCTGCCGCAGGAGACCAAGGAGACAGCGCGCGGTGTCGTCCGCGAGGTGGTCGCCGAGCTGGAGGATCGGCTGGCCGAACCGACCAGGGCCGCCGTGCGCGGCGCGCTCGATCGTGCCGCCCGCACGCACAGGCCGCGCCTGTCCGACGTCGACTGGTCGCGCACCATCCGCGCGAACCTCCGGCACTACTCGCCCGAACTGGGCACGATCATCCCGGAGCGCCTGATCGGCTACGGCCGCCGCGCGCGGCAGGTGCGGCGCGAGGTGATCCTGTGCGTCGACCAGTCCGGTTCGATGGCCGAGTCGGTGGTCTACTCCGGCGTGTTCGGCGCGGTGCTCGCCTCGATGCATTCGCTGAGCACGCGGTTCGTCGCCTTCGACACCGAGATCGCCGATCTGACCGAGCACCTGGCCGACCCGGTGGACGTGTTGTTCGGCACCCAGCTCGGCGGCGGCACCGACATCAACCGCGCGCTGGCCTACTGCCAGAGCCTGATCACCAGCCCGGCGAACACGCTGCTGGTGCTGATCAGTGACCTGTACGAGGGAGGGGTCCGGGAGGAGTTGCTGCGCCGCGCGGCCGAGCTGACCGGGGCCGGGGTGCAGATGGTGGCACTGCTGGCGCTGTCGGATTCCGGCGCGCCCTCCTACGACCGGGAGAACGCCGCCGCACTGGCCGAACTGGGCGTGCCCGCCTTCGCCTGCACACCGGACATGTTCCCGGAACTGATGGCCGCGGCCATCCGGCGTGACGACCTGGGCCAGTGGGCGGGCCGCATGACCGGATCGGAGCGTTGAGCGGTCCCCAACCCCGGGCGCACCCGCTAAGGTCGCGGAGGTGAAATCCTCCGGCCGACGGGTCGTTTCCAGTGTGTTGTCCACGTTGCTGCTCGCCGTGCTGGTGACCAGCCCGGTCGCCCAGGCACGCCCGGTGCCGGTCGTGGAGGAAGAGGCCGCGGCGGCCGGTTTCGAGCCGGGACTCGGCAGGCGCATCATTCGCGCGGAGCTGTACGCGCGCAGCCGTCCCGGATTCGCCGGCCTCGTCGTGCACGACCGCCAGACCGGCGCGACCTGGCGCAACGCCAACTCGGACACGCTGATCTGGGCCTGCTCGACGCCGAAGCTGGCGATGGTGGTCGACCTGCTGCTGCGCGACGACGCGGGCGCCGTCGATTTGACCGACGAGGACCGCGCGCTCATGCACGCGATGCTGAACACCAGCGACAACGACGCCGCGCACGCCCTGTGGAACCGGTACGGCGGGGAGGACTTCGCCACCCGCTTCCCGTCCTACGGCATGACCGACATGCGGTTCACCGACGAGCACCCGCACCACTGGGGCTGGATCCTGACCACCGCCGACGACCTCGACCGGCTGATGAACTTCGTGCTGGAGAAGATGCCCGCGCGGCACCGCGACTACCTCGTCGAAGAAATGCGCGGGGTCGACGCGAACCAGCAGTGGGGTGTGTGGGGCGCGGGTCCGGCCGCGAAGCCGGGCAACAAGAACGGCTGGTCCGACGACAACGACGACGGCTCATGGCTGGTGAACACGGTCGGCTTCGTCGGCCCGGACGCGCGCTACACGGTGGCCGTCATGAACAACACCCAGGTCGTCGAGGGTGGTTTCGAGACCGGCGTCGAAACCACCACCCAGATCAACAAGATCCTGTTCGACGGCTACTTCGGCTAGTCACCGGACGCGGCTAGGGCACGTTCAACGCCGGGTTGCGGTCGAAGAACCCGGTCGGCTTGAGGGTGAACTTGGCGTGGTCGACCGGCATGATCGGCCAGTCCTCCAGCCGCGGCACGTGCGTCGGGCCGAAGGTGTGCCACAGCACGATGTCCTCCCCGTCGATGTCGCGCCCGGCGGCGGTGTACGCGGGCAGTCCTTCACCGCCGGGGCTCTGGTTCACAAAATCGCCGGCCGCGTATCGCTCGCCCGGCGCGTACCGCGTGACCCACAGGTGCTTCGTCGCGAACCCGGCCCTGGCGGCGATCACCGAACCCGGATCGGCCAGCAGCGTCGGGGACTGCTGCACCGAAAGCGTGTAACCGACGGGCTCACCCATCCGGTTCACCTTGCCGGGGTTGACCACACGCCAGACCCGGTTCGGCGCGGCGTCGCGGGCCGTTTCCGTGGTCAGCCGCGTGGTCTGAACGGTGAACGCGTTGCCGTGCTCGTTGCCCTCGCCCATCGGCCGCGCCACCACGTCGATTTCGTCGACGGCGTTCGCGCCCCCGTCGACGGTCATGTCGAGCCGCGCGCAGAACAGGTGCTGGTGGTACGGCGCGCCGAGGCCGGGCGCGACCTGCGTGGCGTAGTCGGAGCCCTCCTCGGGATAGGCCGAGGTGAACAGGAACCCGGTGAGCTTGACCTCGCATTCGATGGTGCCGTCGAGGTAGAGGTACCAGTAGAAGCCGTAGTCGTAATTTCCGACGGTGGTGAAGAAGCTGATCACCAGGCGGCGCTGCCTGCGGGTTTCGGAGATCTCGGTGAACAGGTCACTGTGCTTCCAGAGCGTGCCGAAGTCCTCCTCGTGCACGCAGATCGCGTTTTCGACGACACGCGGGTTGCCGAGTTCGTCGGCGACGGTCACGTCGAGATAGGTGATCTCGCCGAGGCAGTCGCAGCCGAGTTTCAGCGAGTTCGCGTAGCGCCCGAACAGGTACTCGCCGGTGTCGAAGTAGTTCTGCCAGAACCGGACCGGCGACGGATCGGCATAGGGCACCACCATTTCGGCGATCGACGCCCGTTCGACGATCGGCCGTCCGCTGAACGCGAGCTTGCGCAGGATCAGCCCTTCACGGGTGTCGAAACCGACGCGCAGCGACCAGTTGGCCCAGTGCAGTTCGTCGCCGTCGAACCGGAAGGACGGCCCCTCCGGCTGCCGGATCTCGATCGGCTTGAGCCCTTCGAGCGGCGGGCCGACCAGTTCGGGATCGGTGTAGTTCCCCGGTTCCGCCGGTACCTCGAATTCGCGGTGGTCGATCAGCTTGTGCAGTTTGCGCTCGATCACGTCGACATAGGCACACAGCCCGTCGACCGGGTGCGCCCAGCAGTGGTCCTCCGGGAAGTCCTGGCGGAAGGCGAGCACGCGCAACAGGCGTTTGCCGACCTCGTCCGGATAGCCGTAGTTGCCCGCCGACAACGGCGCGAAGATCACCGACTGGGGATCGACCCCGCGTTTCTCCAGCGCCGCCAGCCATTCCGGCGACTCGTTGAGGATCGGTCCGATGATGCCGAACTCCTCGTCGAGAATCGGCAACTGCCCGAGCGCGGCGTCGATCGGGCTGATCTCCACCGCTCCGGTCGTCAACGAAACGCGCGCGTCGCTCGCCGCGCCCGTTCCGAGGTCGAGCAGCAACACCCGCGCCCGTCGTTCCGGCGTGGCTTCGCGCTTGTCCGGTTCGTCCAGGCCGACGTAGGCGAACCGGGTGTCGGTGCCGATGTGCCCGGCATCGGTGAGCACCCGCCGCACGTCGTTGATTTCGTCGGCGGTGAGCGCGGAGAGCGGATGCGTCGTCATCGGCGTTCCCTTCGTCGGCGGCCACTTCCGGGACGAATCTACCGTCGATCACACCCGCCACCGCTGTCATCATCGGCGGCGTGGATTTGACCCGAATGCCATGGAATCCGGCCACTCCCACCGAAGTGCACCGGCTCTTCGGCGCTTTTCCGGCGCTGTGGTGGCTCGCCGGCGGCTACGCGATCGAACTGTTCGCGGGCCGTTCATTTCGTGAACACGCCGACATCGACGTGCTGCTGCTCCGCCGCGACCACCTCCTCGCGCAGCAAGCACTGGCCGGCTGGGAATGGTGGGCCGCCGATCCGCCGGGACACCTGCGCCCGTGGCACGCGGGCGAAACGCTGCCGGACGCCGTGCACGACATCTGGTGCCGCCCCGGCCCCGGCGAACCGTGGCGCGTGCAACTCATGGTCGACAAAACCGACGGCGCCGACTGGGTCTCCCGCCCCGATTCGTCGTTGCGCCGGCCGATCATCTCACTGGGCTGGACCACTCCCGACGGCCTCCCGGTGCTCGCACCGGAGATCCAGCTCTACTACAAGTCGCGCAACGTCCGCCCCAAGGACGAGGCCGATTTCGGCGCCGTCCTCCCGCTGCTCACCAGCGAACAGCGGCGTTGGCTCCTCAACGCGATCCCCGCCCCACACCCTTGGCTAGACCAACTGTCCAATCTGTAGACAGTTTGTCTATAATCATCGGCATGGGCACTCCGTACCTCGCGCTCGACCGGGCCAAGCTCGAAGCCAACATCCACCGGCTGCGTCACCGCCTCGGTGGCACCACCCTGCGCCCGCACGTCAAAACCGCGAAGTCGGTCGAAGTCGCGCGCCTGCTCTTCGACGGCGGCACGGGCCCGATCACCGTCTCCACCCTCGCCGAAGCCGAGGCCTTCGCCGACGCGGGCTTCACCGACATCCTCTACGCCGTCGGTTTTTCGCCCGACAAGCTCGACCGCGTGCGCGCGCTGCGCGACCGCGGCGTGGACCTCGTCGTTCTGCTCGACAGCGTGGACCAGGTCGTGCCCGGCATCCCCGCCCTGATCGAGGTCGACTGCGATGGCCATCGCGGCGGCATCGTCCCGGGCGATCCCGCGGTACTGGAAATCGCTCGGGCACTCGGCGCCGACCTACGCGGTGTGCTCACCCACGCCGGCGAGTCCTACTTCGCCGACAGTCCAGCCGCGCTCGCCGCCGCCGCGGAACAGGAGCGCCACGCCGCCGTCTCGGTCGCCGTCGAATTACGCGACGCGGGGCACGAGGTCCCAGTGGTGAGCGTCGGATCGACGCCGACCGCGCACTTCGCCGAAGACCTCACCGGCGTGACCGAGGTCCGCGCGGGCAACTTCGTCTTCTTCGACCTGGTGATGGCCGGAATCGGCGTCTGCCGAATCGACGATCTCGCGCTGAGCGTGGTCACCACCGTGATCGGGCACCGCCGCGACAAAGGCTGGATCCTGACCGACTGCGGCTGGATGGCGACCTCACGCGATCGCGGCACCGAACGGCAGCGCGTCGACCAGCGCTACGGCCTCGTCGCGAATTTCGACGGCGAGCTGTACCTCGACCTGCTGATGGCCGACGCCAGCCAGGAACACGGCATTCTCGCGCTCCGGCCGGGCAGTTCCGAAACGCTGCCCGATCTGCCGATCGGCACCCAGGTCCGCGTGTTGCCGATCCACGCGTGCGCGACGGCCGCGCAGCACGACCACTACCACCTCGGCGACGGCGAACGGTGGCAGCGGGTGCGCGGCTGGTGAGTCGCCGCTTCAGCTGCGCGCGGGCTTGAGCGGGTCGTGCCCGATGGACATCAGCTTGTGCCGCCAAGCCGCCTGACCAGGCGTGGGCTCCAAATCGTCGCGCCGCTCGGCGTGCACCCGGTCGACGACCTTGCGCATCACGCGCTCGTCGCCGCTGTCGAGATCGACGCGCCGCTTGCGCAGCACCGCTAGCACTCGCCTGCCCAGCTCGCGGCCTGCCTGGTCCGGCAACGCTTCCCCTTCGGGGCCGGCGTCGTCGGTGCGCAGCCAGTCGTCCAGTTCACGGGAGGTCATGTTCACCACCCGGTGGAACTCGTTCCACAATTCGTCGTCGAAGGACGGCATCTCAGCCTCCATCCGTCGATGCTTCGTGAAGATCGAGTACCCAGCCGCGCCGTCGGTTATTCGAGCGCGCGCAGGATCGGGGCGGCCTCGTCCGGGTGCACGCGCAGTTCGGTGCGCCGGTCCGCGGAGTGGAAGGTGACCGCCTGCCGGTCCACCGCCTGCATGGTCAGCGCGCCCGGGGCGAATTCCTGGCCGCGCCACGTCACCGCCTTCCCGCCACCGACGGCAAGGCGTCCCTCCTGCTCCGCGCCTCCGGTCAGCTCGGCGTCCTTGAGCACGCACGGTATTTCGGTGCGTTCGCCGCGCGCGATGGCAGCCGCGCGGGTGCGCCGACGGCGGCGCTCGCGCACGTCGAACCAATCGACGAGGGGTGCGAGGTGCCCGGCGATCACCAGCAGCCCGCGCCCGAGCAGCGCCAGGATTTCACCCATGAATCCAGTTCTACCGGGACTTTCAGCCGATGCCCAGCTTGCCCGCCAGCCTGCCGAGCCACGCGGTGACCTCGTCCGGTTCACGATCCGGCAAACCGAAAATCAGTTCGGTGACGCCGATCGAAGCGAGGTGCGCGATCCGCTCGGGGTCGGGTTTGCCGCTCAACGCGGCGACCTCCGGTTCACCGGCTCGGCCCGCTTCACGCCAGATCTGCCGCAACAGCGCCACCTGGTCGTCGATTTCGACGTCGCCGGGTGTGGTCAGCCAGCCGTCGGCCGATTTCGCGATCCAGCGGAACGTCCGCTCGTTGCCCCCGGCGCCGACCAGCACCGGGATGTGCGGCTGGACCGGCTTCGGCCACGCCCAGCTCGCGCCGAACGAGACGTACTCCCCGGTGTAACTGGCTTCTTCGTCCGTCCAGAGCGCACGCATCGCTTCGAGGTACTCGCGCAGCACCGTCCGCCGTTTCGCCCCCGGCACCCCGTGGTCGGCGAGTTCGTCGACGTTCCAGCCGAACCCGGTGCCGAGCGTGACCCGCCCGCCGGAGAGGTGGTCAAGGCTGGCGATCGTTTTCGCGAGCGTGATCGGGTCGCTCTCGACGGGTAGTGCCACCGCGGTCGCGAGCCGGATGCGCGTGGTCACCGAGGCGGCTGTCGCCAGTGCCACCCACGGATCGAGCGTGCGCAGGTATCGGTCGTCCGGCAGTGCCGCGCCGCCGGTGCCCGGATGCGGCGCTTCCCGCTTGACCGGGATGTGGGTGTGCTCGGGTACGTAGAAGGTGTCGAAACCGGCTGCCTCGGCGGCCTTGGCCGCGGCGGCGGGCGCGATGCCCCGGTCGCTGGTGAACAGCACGATCCCGTGTCTCACCCGGCGGACATTATTAGAACGTGTTTCAGTTTGCAACCTTGCCGCGGGCGTTGGCGATGGCGTGACCGGCCCCGGAACCGTCAGCGCGGGCGACGATCCGCCCGCCCTCGACGCGGATCGCGGCCTCCGTTTTGTCGTCGACCGCGTGCACGTCAGCCGCCGCGGCGAGCGTGCCCCGTGCGTCGCAGACAACCCGGAGCCGAGGCCAGGCCGCGGCCGGAAAAGCGGACCGCACACAGCTCGCGAGTTCGGCGATGGCCAACCGGGCCAGCGGCATCAGTTCATCCGGCGAACTGGTGACCAGCACGACGGTCACCCCCTCCGCCACGTCGGCTGAACGAACGGCATGCTCCACCGCCGTCAGCCGATGCAGCCCGAGAATCGTCACGACCCCTTCATTGAGCGCCGCGGCCTCACCGCGCACGAGGTCGACGACCTCCGGTGGCGTCCATGGCTCATCCACCTCGTGGCTCGTCGGCACCGTCGACGGTGCCGCCCACCAATCGCTGAGGTCGAGTCCCGCCAGCTGCTCGCAGGCACTGACCACGTCGAACGGTTCGACGAAGCCCGGTGCCGATGCGGCCAGCCGGCTCGCGCCGTGCAACGTCGTCAAAACCGACTCGGCAACTCGAACCAGTCGGCGTGGCGGTGCGCCCGGTGGCCGCTCCGGTGGTTGCAGCCTTTCCATCGCCAACCCCAGCAGCAGCGCGTCGAGCTTCATCAACTGCGCGAACGGCCGTCGGAGTCGTTCGTCGGAACTGACCTCGGACACCAAATCCATGCCGAGTCGGGCGGTGTCCGGCGCACCGACGGGCAATCGGGTCACCCAAGTTCGTGCGAGCGCACCAAGTGCTTCGCGCAGATCCTGCCCAGGCTTGGCGTGTGGGGGAGCGGTCGCGCGTTCGGCCAGCTCCGCCAGCACGGCGAAGTACAGCGCGCGCTTCCCGGGAAAGTTGGAGTAGACCGCGCCACGCGTCAGTTCGGCACGCTCGGCGATCGCGTCGACCTTCGCGTCGCGGAAGCCGCGTTCGGTGAACTCCTCGCGCGCGGCCCTGAGCACCTTCGCCCGGTTGTGCTCCTGCAGTTCCGCCCTGCTGAGCCGGACCATCGTGCTCCTTCCCGACGTCGTTCAGATGACGCTAACATCTGGAGTGCGCCGGGTGTCAAAGGTCGAGCGCCGCGCCTGACGCCGCTCACCAGGCGGTGGATGTGACGACGGAGGGCTTTCCAGCGGGCGTCGGGCGGGTATATCGATAGGTATGAACAAACGCGCGAAGAACGATCGGCTGGCCAAGTACCAGTCGATGCGCGACTTCACGCGCACCGCGGAACCCGCTGGTGACGGCAAGGCCCAGCCCTCGGGCAACCGCTTCGTGGTGCAGCGGCATCGTGCCCGCCGCCGGCACTACGACGTCCGGCTGGAGATCGACGGCGTCCTGGTCAGCTGGGCGGTGCCGAAGGGGCCGACGCTCGACCCCAAGGCGCGCCGCATGGCCGTGCACGTCGAGGACCACCCGATCGAGTACGCCGATTTCGAAGGCGTGATCCCGGCGGGCGAGTACGGCGGCGGCGATGTGATCGTCTGGGATCGCGGCACCTGGGAGCCGGTCGACACCGATGACCCGCTGAAGGCCATCGAGAACGGCAATCTCCACTTCAACCTCTACGGCGAAAAACTGCACGGCCTCTTCGTGTTGATCCGCCCACGTCGCGCGGAGTCCGAGAAGGACCAGTGGTTCCTGCTGCACAAGCAGGACGAACACGCGCAGCCGGGCTGGGACGCCGAGGACCACCCGAAGTCGGTGAAGACCGGTCGTACGAACGACGAGGTCGCGGCGAAGCCTGACGCGTTGTGGCGCAGCGACCTGCCTGCCGCCGAGGCCGAGGTGCGAATGGGCACCCCGCAATGGGAGCCGCCGACCGAGGACGAGATGGCCGCACTCGAAGAACTGGGCACGAAGGGCACTTGGGAACTCGCCGGTCGTTCCCTCAACCTGACCAATCTGGACAAGGTCCTGGTGCCGGGACGCGACGGCGAGGACCCGCTGACCAAACGCGACCTGATCCGCTACTACACGTTGATCGCGCCGACGATGCTGCCGTACCTGGCCGGTCGTCCGCTGAACACGCACCGCTTTCCGAACGGCGTCGACAAGCCCGGGTTCTGGCACAAGGAAGTGCCCGGCCACGCGCCGAAATGGCTCAAGCGCTGGCACCACGAGCAGGCCGAGGCGGGCGACGTGGAGTACTACCTGGTGCCGGACAGCCTGCCCGCGATGGCCTGGCTGGCGAACTACGGTGCGATCGAGTTGCACGCGTGGACGTCGCGCATTCCGGATGTCGAGCATCCGACCTGGGCGCTGTTCGACATCGACCCCGGCCCGGAGACTTCGTTCGATGACCTGCTGGTGCTCGCGCGCCTGCACCGCACCGCGCTGTCGCACCTGGGTCTCGAAGGACGCGCGAAGATCACCGGTCAGCGCGGCATCCAGGTGTGGGTACCGGTCGAATCGCGGTACACCTTCGCCGAGACCCGTGCCTGGACCGAAACCGTGTCGAAGACGATCGGCCGGACCGTGCCCGACCTGGTCAGCTGGAAGTGGACCAAGGACAAACGCAAGGGCCTGGCGCGGCTGGACTACACGCAGAACGTGATCAACAAGACCCTGGTCGCGCCGTACAGCATCAGGCCGCAGCCGGGCGCCCCGGTTTCGGTGCCGATCGAATGGGACGAGCTGGACGACCCGGACCTGACGCCGGATCGCTGGACCGTGCGCACCCTGTTCGACCGCCTGAAGAAGGTCGGCGATCCGTTCGCCGCGCTGCTCGGGGTCGAGCAGCGCCTGCCCAAGCTGTAGGTCCAAAGAATCATTAAAGAACCGCTCCGTTGCCACTTTACCCGCAAATACTTAGCATTGCTAAGTGAAAGTGGGGTGGCATGGGACCGCGGTACAAATGGGTGGCGTTGTCGAACACCACGCTCGGCATGCTGATCGCCACGATCAACTCCTCGATCGTGCTGATCGCGCTGCCGGACATCTTCAAGGGCATCGGGATCAATCCGCTGGAGCCGTCGAACACCAGCTACCTGCTCTGGATGATCATGGGTTTCCTGGTGGTCACCGCGGTGCTGGTGGTCAGCTTCGGCAGGCTCGGCGACATGTACGGCCGGGCCCGCATGTACAACATGGGCTTCGCGATCTTCACTGTTTCTTCGATCCTGCTCGCCGTCACCTGGTTCGACGGTGACGCGGCCGCGCTCTGGCTGATCGGTTGGCGCGTGGTGCAGGGCGTCGGCGGCGCGTTCCTGATGGCCAATTCGTCGGCGATCCTGACCGACGCCTTCCCGGCGAACCAGCGCGGCATGGCGCTCGGCATCAACGGCGTCGCCGCGATCGCCGGCTCCTTCCTCGGCCTGGTCATCGGCGGGGTGCTGGCACCGGTGAACTGGAACCTGATCTTCCTGGTGTCGGTCCCGTTCGGACTCGCGGGCACGGTGTGGGCCTACCTCAAGCTGCACGACACCGGCATCCGTCGGCGCGCCAAGATGGATTGGTGGGGGAACGTCACCTTCGCCGTCGGCCTGATCGCCGTGCTGGTCGGCATCACCTACGGAATCCAGCCGTACGGTGACGCCGCCACCGGCTGGGGCAGCCCGTTCGTGCTCACCTGCCTGCTCGGCGGCCTGGTGGTGCTCGCCGCGTTCGTGGTGATCGAGACCAAAGTGGACAACCCGCTGTTCGACCTGTCGCTGTTCCGGCTGCGCTCGTTCTCCTGGGGCAACCTGGCCAACCTTGCCGCTTCACTCGGCCGCGGCGGCCTGCAGTTCATCCTGATTATCTGGCTGCAGGGGATCTGGCTGCCGCAGCACGGGTACAGCTTCGAGGAAACGCCGCTGTGGGCCGGGATCTACATGCTGCCGATGACCGTCGGTTTCCTGCTCTCCGCACCCGCGTCGGGAATTCTGTCGGATCGCGTCGGCAGCCGGTTGCTCGCTTCGACGGGACTGTTGATCAGCGCGGTCACCTTCGGCCTGCTGATCGCGCTGCCGGTGGACTTCCCGTACTGGGCGTTCGCGGCGATCCTGCTGGCGAACGGCATCGGCATGGGCATGTTCTCATCGCCGAACCGGGCCGAAGTGATGAACAGCCTGCCTGCTCATGCCCGGGGATCCGGTTCGGGCATGATGACCACCTTCCAGAACGCGGCCATGGTGCTGTCCATCGGCTTCTTCTTCAGCCTGATCATCACCGGTTTTTCGAGCAGCCTGCCGAGCGCGATGCGGGATGGCCTCGTCGCGCACGGCGTATCGACCGGCGCTGCCGAGCAGGTCGCGGCGTTGCCCGCGGTCGCCGTGTTGTTCGCCGCCTTCCTCGGTTACAACCCGATCCAGCAACTGCTCGGCGATCAGGTGAACACGCTGCCGCCCGACCAGGCGAGCTTCCTGACCGGCCGCAGCTTCTTCCCGAACCTGATCTCCGGCCCGTTCGCCGAAGGCCTCCAGATCGCGTTCAGCTTCGCCATCGTGCTGTGCATCATCGGCGCGGTCGCTTCGTTGCTGTGCCGCCCGGTCAAACCCGGCAGCGGCGGCGAATCGGTCGGAACCGAACTCGCGGCCGCGGCCGGCGAAGCTGTCGACGCGTCTCCGGAACGCGGCTCGGTGCTCAGCCGCTGAACCGGCGTCCGCGTTGTCAGGCGGAGTAGGTCTGGATTTCCGTGGCCTTCAGCGCCGCCCACAACCGCGCACCCGGCACGATCCGCAGTTCGGCGACCACCGCGGGGGTGATGTCGGCGTGCACGGCGGGTTCCCCGTCGAGGTGAACGCGGATCGTGTGCGCGTGCTGTTCCAGGCCCAGCACGGTGACCGGCCAGGTGTTCCGGGGACTGCCGGTCGGCCGGTCGGGGTGCAGGCTGATGGCGGAGGGGGAGAAGGCCACGTGCACGGCACCGTCGGCGGGCTCGGCGACCGTGAGTTCACCACCGGCGTCGAGCGCGACCGTGGTGCCGTCGGCCTTGCCCCGGTGCAGGTTCAAGCCGACCAGCTGCGCGATGTAGTCGGTGCGCGGCCGGCGGGCCACCTCGGCAGGGGCACCTTCCTGCACCACTTGGCCGTCCTCGATGATCACCAGCCGGTCCGCGAGCACCATCGCGTCGAGCGGGTCGTGGGTGACGAGCAGGGTGCGCCCCCGGTAGTCCGCGAGGTGGCGGCCCAGTTCGGCACGGATGTGCAGCCGCGTACCGGCATCGAGCGCGGCGAGCGGCTCGTCCAGTAGCAGCAGTTCGGGATCGGTGACCAGCGCCCGCGCGAGCGCGACCCGCTGGGCCTGCCCGCCCGACAGCGACCGCGGCCGGACGTTGTGGTGGGCATCGAGGCCGACCTTGTCCAGCCAGTCGGCAGCGAGGCGCCGCGCCTTCGTGCGGTCGGTGCCGCGCGCGCGAAGCCCGAACGCGACGTTCTCCAGCGCGGACAGGTGGTTGAACAGCAGGTAGTCCTGGAAAACGACGCCGATCGGCCGGTGCTCGGCGAGCACGAACTCCCGAGGTGGCTCATCCCACGCGCGATCGTCCAAACGCAGCGACCCCTCGCTGATCGGCAACAGACCGGCAAAGGCCCGCAACGCGGTTGTCTTGCCCGCGCCGTTGGGTCCGAGCAGGGCGACCACTTCGCCAGGGGCGACGGCCAGCCGCAGGTCGAGGCGGAACCCGCTGTCCCGATCGATCCGGAAATCGGCGCGCAGGGTCACGACACACCCCGGATCCAGCGGTCCCGCAGGCTGGCCAGCACCACGATCGACACGATGAGCAGCACCATGCTCAGCACGATCGCAGCGTCCGGATCCGCCTCCAGCGCCAGGTACACCGCGAGTGGCATCGTGGTGGTCTCGCCGGGGAAGTTGCCGGCGAAGGTGATCGTGGCGCCGAATTCGCCGAGCGCGCGTGCCCAGCACAACACGGTGCCCGCCACGATCCCCGGTGCGATCGACGGCAGCGTGACCCGCCGGAAGGTCAGCCAGCGCGACGCCCCCAGGGTCGCCGCGGCCTCCTCGTAGCGGGGATCGGCGGCGCGCAGCGCGCCTTCGACGGAGATGACCAGGAACGGCATCGCGACGAACGCTTCGGCGATCACCACACCGGCCGTGGTGAAGGGCAGGGAGATGCCGAACCACGAGTCGAGATACTGGCCGATCGGTCCGCGCCTGCCGAGTACGAGCAGCAGGGCGACCCCGCCGACGACCGGCGGCAGCACGAGCGGCACGGTCACGAGCGCACGCAGGACGCCCCGCCCGCGCACTTCGCCACGCGCCAGCACCCAGGCCAGCGGCACGCCCAGCACCAGGCAGATGACCGTAGCCAGGCTCGCGCACACCAGCGACAGCCGAAGCGCCTCCCCGACCTCTGGGCTCAGGAGCTGGCTGGGCAGTGTGCTCCACGGTGCCCTGATGATCAGCCCGGCCAGCGGCACCACCAGGAACGCCAGGCCGAGCAGTGCCGGCACGAGCAGAACGAGGGGAAGCCGCCCGCGAGCCTTGCGGCGTGTGGTCATGGAGCGTCGAAACCTGCCTCCCCGAGCACGGCCCGCCCGCGTGCCGACAGCACGAACTGCATGAACGCGCCGGCGGTGGTGGCGTTCGGCGCCTTGGCCAGCGTGGCGATCGGATAGTCGTTGATCGCCTCATCGGCCTCCGGGAACGCGATGCCGTCCACCTCGCCACCGGCGGCCTTGACGTCGGTCCGGTAGACGAGTGCCGCGTCGACCTCACCGAGCCGGACCTTGGTGAGCGCGGCTTTGACGTCCTGTTCGAGGGTGTCGGGTGCAGCCGCCAGCCCGGCGGCTTCGAAGACCTTCTTGGCGGCGGCGCCACACGGCACCTTCTCGTCACAAAGCGCGATCTTGCGCTCGGCGTCGGCAAAATCGACGAGCCCGGTGATCCCAGCCGGATTGCCCTTGGGCACCGCGATCTCGAGCCGGTTGCGGACGAAGGTGACCGGTTCACCGCTGGTCGCGCCCGCGTCGCTGACCTGCTTCATGTTGGTCTGCGCGGCCGAGGCGAACACGTCCGCGGGCGCACCCTGATCGATCTGCTGCGCGAGCGCCGAACTGCCGGCGAAGTTGAAGTTGACCTTCGTGCCGGGGTGGGCCGCCTCGAACTCCTGGCCGAGCTTGGTGAAGGACTCGGTCAGCGAGGCCGCGGCGAACACGGTGACCGGCCCGTTCACCGCGCCGGTGGCGTTGTCCGCCGGCGTGTCGCCGCCGCAGGCGACCAGCGTGAGCGCCACGGCCGCCAGGGTCGTGCTAATCCGCAAGTTCGGCATGATCGGCAGTGTAGCTACGCGATCGCGGAAGAAAACCCGTGCTGCGGTATCTATTGCGGATCAGCGTGGGCCCGTGCCGGGCGCACGGGCCCACAGCGGGTGACGAGATCAGCTGGTCAAACGCGATGCCTTGATGGTTTTCACTTCCCCGGAGGGCAAGGCGACCTGGGCGGACGCGTAGACCTCGTTGTCGGTGCCGAGACCGCTGCTCTGCCGGATCACGGTGGTGGACCAGTTGGTGGCGTGCTTGGTGCAGGACGGGTCGCAGAGGTCGCGGGTCTTGTGGGTGTTGGTGCCGTCCGCGATGATGCCGACCCGGATCCACCGGGGTTCCATCCAGTTGCGGGCGGACGGGGCGACCGTCAGCTTGGCACGCTCCTGGTGGATCTCCCGGTAGGAGCGTTCATGCCGGTACACACAGACCTTGCCGGCGGTGTAGGTGACGCACTTGTCGGCGATCGGTGACCAACCGCTCCAGGAGGCGGCGACGTCGAAGCGGTCGTCGTTGGCGAGCTCGCCCCGGGCCATGTAGGACCCGGCGAAGGTCTTGACCGGACTCCACGGCGAACTCCACGCGGAGGTCTGCGGGGCGCAGCCGCCCGCGCAGAACTGGTTCAGAATGCCGTCCGAACTCCAGCTGAAGGTGGTCGGCTTCAGCGAGTTGCCCGCGGTGGGGGCGACGGTGAGCCTGCCGCGGTAGCCGGTGACCGAACCGGTGTCGGTGACGCGCTTCTGCACCTCCGCGCAGACCGAACCGGCACTACTGCCGTCGATGAGCGTGACGGTCCGGCAGTTCTTGTCGTGGGCTTGCCAGGTGGTCGCGGCCTGGGCGGCGGGTACGGCGGCGAAGCCGCCCGCGACGACCGCGGCCGTGGCGCCGAGAGTGAGCACAGCCGTTCTGAATTTCCGCAAAGAACCTGTTCTTTCTGTTCGAGCATGGACCCACATGCCAGTCGGCAGCGGTCAGCGGCGGTGAGGTCTCAAAATATCAGCGCGCCCGCCGGACGATGTGGTTCGAACAAACCATTGACGGCGCCGGAGATCGTGTGCTCGACGCGAAAAGCGTGGACAGCGATCGCCGGGGCTGGTTAGCCTGCGGGCATGTCCAGCCCCGAGGCGTCCAGACGGTAGCCATCCGCGCAGTGTCCTCCTTGGACTTTGCGTTCGGAAATCGATTCAGGCATCGCTGAATGCTGCCGTTTCCCGACGTCCTCAATGGGGTCCTTCATGCCTTTTGCCGTATACCTGCTCGGGCTGGCCGTTTTCGCCCAGGGCACTTCCGAATTCATGCTGTCCGGACTCATCCCGGAGATCGCCGCGGACCTGCGGGTGTCCGTGCCCGCCGCGGGCCTGCTCACCTCGGGCTTCGCGGTGGGAATGATCGTCGGCGCACCGCTGATGGCGGCTCTGAGCCTGCGCTGGCCACGTCGTCGAACGCTGGCGATTTTCCTGACCACCTTCGTGGTGGTGCACGTTCTCGGCGCGCTGACCACGAGCTACGAAGTCCTGCTGGTCACCCGTGTTGCCGGGGCGCTGGCCAACGCCGGGTTCTGGGCGACCGCACTGGCGACGGCCAACGCCATGGTGCCGTCGAACGCCAAGGCCCGGGCCACGTCCATCGTGGTTGGCGGGGTCACCGTGGCGTGCGTCGCCGGTGTGCCCGCCGGTGCTTGGCTCGGCCAGGAGTGGGGCTGGCGCTCGGCCTTCTGGGCGGTTGCGTTGATTTCGCTGCCGCCGCTCATCGCGATCCTGCGGACCATTCCGGCCGGTCGCCCGGAGACCGCGGACACGGGTGTGCGCGGCGAGCTGCGGTCGCTGCGCGACTCTCGGCTGCTGGTGATCCTCCTGGTGGCCGCGCTGGTGAATGGTGCGACGTTCTGTGCCTTCACCTATCTCGCGCCGCTGTTCACCACGGACACCGGGCTCGGCGCGGGCTGGGTGCCGGCGCTGCTCGCGCTGTTCGGTGTCGGGTCGTTCCTTGGCGTGACGATCGGCGGCCGGGTCGGCGACACTCGTCCGGTTCCGCTGTTGGCGATCGGCATGGTGGCGTTGATCGCGGGCTGGTCGCTGTTCGCGATGACGTCGGGCAGCGTGGTCGCCACCGTCGTGCTCGTCCTGGTGCAGGGCACACTCGCCTTCGCCACGGGGTCCACGTTGATCTCGCGTGTGTTCTACGTGGCGGAAGGCGCGCCGACGCTCGCGGGCGGGTTCGCGACAGCCGCGTTCAACGTCGGGGCTGCGGTCGGACCGTGGCTCGGCGGCGTCGCCATCGGCACCGGGGCCGGCTTCCGCGCACCGCTGTGGGTCAGCGCGGCGATGATGGTGGCGGCCCTCGCGGTGGCCGTGACGGCACTGGGCATCCGGAAGCGGGCACTCCGCTGATGTAGTTCGTGCAGGTGGTTTGTCCCTTCGCGCATTGCCTTCGTGCGAAGGGACAAACCACCTGCCATTGTGAGGTTGCCGCCCGTAGCTAGGCAGCGCTCACGCGCGTGGGCCCGTTCATTCGCTTTGAGCCTGCATCGGTTTCGCTGCGCGGAATCGCGCGGTGACCAGCTCACGCACCGAAGGGCCACCCATCAGACACCACACTGCGATCACGGGGTCGCAGATGGCGCAGCCGAGCGACGAATGCTCCGCGAACGGCAGGATTGGAGTGCCTTTCCAATGGTGCAAAGCATCCCATGCGGTGTGAAGCAGCCAGCCGATGCCGATGAAGGTCCACGAATCGAGGCCACGGTAGGCGACGTAGGTAAGCACAACCGTGAACGCGAGTTCCCACGCGCCGAAGCCGCCACTGCTGAGGTAGGCGGCTCCGGCGCCCGCGACCATCACCGCGTTGAAGCGGCGGCGATGTGGCTCGCGGATGAAGGAGTTGAGGCAGACGTAAGCGATTCCGACCAGAATCGGGGCGATGATCAGCACCTGTCGGACGTTAATCCGAAGGGTGTTCGCGCGACACCGGCTGAATCGCCAACTCCCACCGGATTATCGCCAACTGTCCCGATGCGCGGCGACGAACCCGGCGAACGTGCGAGCGGGGCGTCCGACGACTTCGTCGACCGTGGTGGCGACGCGGTCTTCCGCGCCGTGGCGGATCTCTTCGTCCAGCCCGGCGAGCACGGCGGCGAACTCCCGCGGCAGACCTGTCGCGGCCAGCAGTTCGGCGAATTCACCAGTGTCGAGCGAACGGTGCCGCACCGGTTTCCCGGTGACCTCGGTGATGATTTCGGCGGCATCGGCGTAGCTGAGTGCTTGTGGACCGGTGATCACGTGGTCGGTGTTGTGCGGCACCTGATCCAGCAAGGCGCGGGCGGCGACTACGGCGATGTCGTCGGCGTCGACAAAAGCGACGCGACCTGAACCGGTGGCTGTGACTATCTCGCCCGCCGACCGGATGCCTTGCGCGACAGCATGTTCGCCGGTGAAGTTCTGCATGAACCAGGATGGTCGCAAGACCGTCCACTCCGGGAAGCCTTCTCGCACCAAGCGCTGGAGCTTGCCCAGCCGGGGCGTGTCTTCGCTGATCGCGGACGAACTCAGCAGTACGACTCGGCGCACACCGCTATCGCGAGCGACAGCCAAGAACGGTTCGACGATCGGGGCCGGATCGGCCTCGCCAATGGGAGCGACCAGGTATATCCGGTCGATATCGGTCAGCGCCGGACCGTAGGTTTCCGGCGCCGTCCAGTCGAAACGGACTTGGCCCGCTGCGGCCGGTTTACGGGTGGCTACGCGGGCCGAGGGACCGACAAGCGCGGCGACCCGACTGCCGGTCGTGCCGGTACCACCGGTGACCAGCGTTTTCACGCCGTGGCCGTCGTCGAGTTGCCGAACGCCATGAGCTCGTCGGCTCCGCCCATCGCTTCCGCCGCAGCCAGTGGACTCCAGTAGTCGCGGTAATGCGCGATTTCGCCGTTCTTCGCCGTGATGACCGCGACATAGCGCATGCGGTACGGCTGTCCGCTCGCCACGATCGTGCCGGCGACCTCGAACTCCGCGATGACACGGTCGGCGTCGGCAACGTCGTGGATCTCGCTGGCCACGACCCGCTCCGGCAAGATGCGGTCGTTGTAGTCACGCAGGTATTCGCGCACGGCGTCACGGCCTTCGATGCGGTCCGGATAGCCGGCTGCGGCGAACGGGAACTCGAGGACTCCGCCGGCTGCCCAAAGCTCGGCGAAGCCGGTCATGTCCTTGGCGAGGATTCGCCGAAGGGCCTCATCTACCAGGTCACGGGCGGTTCTGGGCACAGTCGCTCCTGAAGTTCATCGAATGGACGATACGGCACCGTCCTGTCCACGACCCTACGCGGGACGGGTCCGTCCCGTCCAGTCGTATGCTGTGGACCATGACCGCTCGTCGTACCCCCACTGGAGCTGCCGTGCTCCAGCCTCGGATCACCTCGGCCATCACTGAAGCCGTGCTCGATGAACTCGCCGCCAACGGTTACGGGCGGTTGTCGATGGAGGCGGTCGCCAAGCGTGCAGGGGTTGGTAAGAGCGCACTCTATCGGCGCTGGCCATCCAAGCAGGACATGGCGATCGCGGTGTTGTCGGAATTCAGTGTTCCATTGGCGGAGGTGGCTGACACCGGTTCGCTACGGGGCGACCTTCTGGCGATGGTAGCTGCGCTGCGTGATTGGTTCACCCATCCGCACTTTTCCGCGATTCTGCCGGACCTCACCGCTGAAGCCGGGCGAAACCCGGCTCTCGCGGCTGCCATCCAGGCGATGATCGGTGAACCGCGGCGCCGGCAAGGTGCGGTGATGTTGCGGAGAGCGATTGCGCGAGGCGAGTTGCCTGCCGACCTGAACCTGGAAATGGCGCTCGACTTCCTTCCTGGGCCGTTGTTTTGGCGGTTGAGTGTACGAAAAGTGCCCCTGGGGCCTGCATATGACGATGAGTTGATCGAGTTTCTGTTGCGCGCCTTGGGGTCCACTCCGGCGGCCAGCGCGTGAAGTAAGAATACCCATTCGTGGTGGGAACGTGTGTTCGATGTCGATGTATCTTGGGTTGCATGAGACGTGCTCAATTCTTTTCACTCGGTCCTGCCGACGTCGGGCGGTTCGACGACAGTTCGGTCGTTGACGCCCTGTTCACGGCGCGACGGTTGAGTGCGCAGGTCGAAGCAGTCGAGCTGCGTGCAGTGCATCGGTTGACCGAACTGCGTGGTGACACGCGGTCCGTTGTCGACGAGGTCGCCTTCGAGCTGTGCCTGTCGAGACGTGCTGCCGAAGATCTGGTCAGGCTTGCTCGCGACGTCATGAACCGTCTGCCGAACGTACTGACGGCGATGGAGGCCGGCACGCTGAGCCGGTTGGCCGCCGCCAAGATCTCAGACGTGCTGGCGCCCCTGTCGGACGATTTGGCGGGCAAGGTGGACGTCGCCTTGGTCGGCCGTATAGCCGACAAGAACGCTGGTCAGATTCGGCGCATCACCCGCGATCTCGTGCACAAGATCGATCCGGGTGGAGCCGAGGCGAGAGCGAGAGCACGAAGATCGGATCGAAGAGTCGAAATTCGTCATCGTGAGGACGCGATGGCCCAGTTGGTCGCGGAGTTGCCTGCCGAGGTTGCCTCGACGATCTACGCTCGGGTCAACCGCATCGCCCGAACCATGCGTTCGCGCAAGGAGAAGCGAACCATGGACCAACTTCGGGCCGATGTGTTCGCCGAGTTGTTGCTGGGCGAGCGCACTGGTGCGCCTCGGGCTGAGGTGTTCGTCCATGTCTCGGCGGACGCGGCACTGGGTGTCACAGATCGTGCTGCCGAACTTGTGGGACATGGCCCGATCCCGGCCTCGATCGCGCGCGACATCATGAAGCAGTCGAACAGCGTGTGGCGCAAGGTAATCACCGACCCGGTCAGCGGGGCGCCACTGGACGTGGGCCGTTCCCGATATCGACCGCCCGCTCACCTGGCCGATTACGTGCGAGTGCGAGATCGGGTCTGCCGGATGCCGGGTTGTCACCATCCCGCGCAATGTGCCGACTTGGATCATCACCGGGCGCGGGCAAAGGGCGGCGACACCAGTTGTCAGAACCTCTGCGTGCTCTGTCGATCGCATCATCGGCTCAAGGACGCGCCCGGCTGGAAGTTCGACCTCGACCGTGACACTGGTGAGCTGACTATCACAACCCCGACCGGCCGGACGCGTGCAACTCGGCCGACGCCGCTTTTCCCGGCTGTTGCGGAGCGGGCTCGCGCGGCTTGATCAGCGGTGGCGGGCGGTGTTCAGGTCAGTCCAGCCGCCGCCGGCGGCCAGGGCGGTCAATACGTGGTCGACATGTTCGGCGACCACGGCCAGGTCGGCGTGCAGTAGGGCGGCCCGATCGACGTCCAGTGGTCCGTCGTCGTCCCACCAAAGAACCACCGCGGCGCCGGTCGTTAAGAACATGGACTGCACTAGCGGTGTGAGCGTGCCGCATTCGAGCTCGTCACAGGCTGCGAGCAGTTCGCGGATTCGGCGAACGGCATCGGCGGGCGTACCAGTCCAGGAACTGTCCGGCCACACCTGATCGCTCAGCTCCAGCCATAGCCGCCAGCCGGCGAGCAGGTCGGCGTCGTCCCGGGGTGTCCACGAGAGCGACCAGTCCATGGTGCAACGGTGCGCCAGGTAGTGCTGTCCGGTCAGCACCTCGTGCCAGACTTCACAGAGGTAAGCAGTTTGCCTATCTACTGGTATGTAGCTAGCCTGCCTACCGTGCGAGACGCTATGAGGCAGCAATGGCTGCATGGATTCCTCGATCTCTGCCTGCTGTGCCTACTGGCCGAGCGCCGTGACTACGGGCTCGGGCTGGGACAGAGGTTGGCCGAGTCCGGGTTCGGTGACGTGCCTGGTGGCACGCTCTATCCGTCCCTGCTGCGCTTGGAAAAGCAAGGGCTGGTGCGGACCGACTGGGTGCCCTCGGCAACGGGGCCGCGCCGCAAGTATTACGAGGTGAGTGAAGAAGGACGTGTGGTCGCGGTCGAACGCGCTGAGGCGTGGCGTGGATTCCGTGACGCGGTGGACCGGGTCACCGAGTCGCTGGGAAGTCGCGCATGACGGGGCGGGAGTGGCCCACACGACTTGCCCGTCGGCTCGTCGAACTCGGCGTGGAGCCCGGTGAAGCGGCGCGATTGGCCGACGACAGTCACGCGGAAGCGCGAGCGGCCGCGCTCGACCCAGCCGAACTTTACGGTCCCGCGAACGCGTATGCGGCCACGCTGGCACAGGCTGCGCGCGAGACGGTGCCGATGTGGGCGCCACTGCGGCGCAGTAGAGGACCTGTGGTGCTTCGGCTCTCGGGAGTGACCAAGCGCTACCGGCGACGCGAGGTGCTGCGTGGTGTCGATTTGACGCTTCGTGGCGGTGAAGTAGCAGCGGTCGTCGGAGCCAACGGGTCTGGTAAGTCGACGCTTCTCGACATTTGTGCGGGCACGACGAAGGCTTCAGGCGGCATCGTGGAACGGACGGAGCGGGTCGGTTACGCGCCTCAGCAACATGGGGTCGCGCAGCATCTGACCGCGGAGGAACATTTCCGGCTGTTCGGGGCAGTACACGGGATGTCCGGCCGCAAGGCGGTTGCGACCGGTTCCCATCTCTGCAGCGGACTCGGCTGGCGGCCGCGACGTGGCGTTGTTGCCGCGCAGCTGTCGGGTGGTACGCAGCAGAAGCTCAACGTGGTGCTGGGCGAGTTGAACAGGCCCGACCTGATCCTGCTCGACGAGCCCTACCAGGGGTTCGATCAGGGGTCCTATGTGGACCTGTGGGCGCAGATCTTCGCCTGGCGTGATGCGGGGGCCGGTGTGCTCGTGGTGACCCATTTGCTGCACGACCTCGACAGGGTCGACCACCTGCTCGAACTGACCGGGGCGGAGGACCACTGATGTTGTCGACGATTGCCGTGACCAGTTTGCGTGAACTGCTCCGCCGTCGGGCGGCGTTGTCGCTGGTCACCTTGCTGCCCTTGGCTTTTTACGCCGCGCGGATCGACCTTGAGGGCCAGGCGGTGAGGTTCCTGGCGCTGGGGGTCGGCTGGGCGGTCGCGACGCTGGCCTTGTTCTCGCATGTGGGGTCGAGGCACCTCGATCGCAGGCTTGCGGTGGTCGGCGCATCGCCGACCGTGTTGTTCGCGGGCAGGCAGATCGCACTGATCGGGACCGGGCTTTCCATCGCGCTCGTGTACCTCGTGCTCGTGTCGCTGACGCTGGATGTGCCGCGGTTGTGGTCGGTTGGTGTGCTGCTGGCGACCACCGTGCTGGTGGCCGCGCCCCTGGGAGCGGTAGTGAGCCTGGCGCTTCCCCGCGAGCTCGAAGGGGCGCTGGCCCTGCTGGCGATCATGGCGACCCAGATGCTCGCCGATCCCGACGGCACGCTCGCGAAGCTGCTGCCGTTGTGGTCGACGCGCGAACTCACCAGCTATGCGGTCGATCCGGTCGGCGACGACTATCTGTCGCGTGGGCTCATGCATTTTGCCTTCGTTCTGGTGGTCTGCGCGGTGGCGGCGTGGGCGGTCGCTGTCGCTCGCCTCCGTCCTCAGCGGTTGCCTGCGGTGTCGGTTTGAGAGACCGGTGACAGCATCAGGCATCTCGGCGCCGCATCACTATTGATGCGGCGCCGAGGGCCAATGCCACGTAGAGCGCGAGGGCGAGCGCCGCGCCTGCCTGGGACAGCATCAGTTCGGGGCCCATCCCGAATCGGCCTGATCCGGCTAGCTGCTCCGGGAGATGGGTCAGCATCACTGATGTCGCCCAGGAGGCCAACTCGCCTGGTAGCTTCTGGGTGACCAGCGGGACGACGTACCAGTAGGCGACCAGAGCCGAGATCGCGCCGGCGGTGGAGCGCAGGAGGGTGCCGAGTCCCAGCCCCAGCATCGCGTAGACGATCACGACCGAGCCTGCCGCCAGCATTCTTGGAGCTTCTTCGGCGAGTGTGCTCGTGTGGCCGACGAGGGTGCGGTCACCGATCATCGCGCGGCTCAGGAAGAACGAGCCGAATTCGACGAGTTGGCCGACCACGAACGCGATTCCGGCGAGCACCACGGCCTTCGCTGCGAGCAGCTTGGTTCGCTGTGGCACCACGGTGAAACTGGTGCGAATCAGTCCGCTGGAGTGCTCGTTGGTGATGGTCAGCACGCCCAGGATGGCCAGGCCGATGCCGGACAGCCATGAGGCGAAGCCCGTCAACGGTGAGAGGATGACGGTGTCGCGGCGAGAGGGTGTGGCGTCCCAGAAGTTCACGACGCTCATGGTCATCAATGCGACCAGCGCGAAGATGACCGGCACCAGTGCGAGAACCGCGTACGTGGAACGTACCGATCGCAGCTTTACCCATTCTGAATGGAGTGCCCCGGTCATCCGACATCCCTCCGCTTGAGCAGTACGGCGGCGACGAGCAGGAACACCGCGGCGAGACTGAGCGCGCTGACCGGGTTAGTCAGCAAAGCCGAGCTGATGCGTTCCCGCCACGGTTCCGGCAGGAAGCCGCTGATCATCGGTAGGACGAACAACAGCACGACGAGCACGGACACGGCGCCGGCAGTCGACCGCAGCACGGTGCCGGCACCGAAGCCGATCAACGCCACCAGGCCGACTGTGGTGCCCGCGCCGAGCAAGCCCGGGGCTTCGCTGGCCAGATCGTGGTAGCCGGGGAAGGCGCGGTCGCCGAACACTGCCTTGCTGATCAGGTGGATCGCGAAGGTGGCGGCGATTCCGGCGACGAGTGCCAGCACTCCGACGGTGATCACCTTGGCCATGAAGACCGACGTCCGGCGCGGCAGCACGGTGAGGCTGGTCCGGATCAGGCCGGTCGCGTATTCGGCCGTGATGGTGAGCGCCCCAAGTATGCCCAAGGTCAGCTGGAGGACTGGGAGCAATGTCTCCTCGATGGACCCGTCGGAGAGCGAACTGCGGCGCTCGACCGTCATCGAGTCCCACGTCCGGCCCCAGGCCCACGCGAGCACCGCGCCGACGACCACGCTGAGCAACACCATGCCGAGCACATACTGGGTTGACCGCACCGAACGGAGTTTGCGCCATTCGGCGGCCAGTGCGGCGGTCATCGGGCCGCCCGGTAGTCGACGCTGTCCGCGGTCAGTTCCAGGTACGCCTCTTCCAGCGAGGCACTTCGAGGCATGACCTCGTACACCGGGATGCCGCGTGCGGCGGCCAGGTCGCCGATGCTGTCCACGCCCATTCCGTGGACCGACAGCGCTTCGTCGGATTCCGCGACAACCTCGGCACCGGCGCCGCGAAGAACGTCGGAAAGTTCGACGGCTCGTGGTGAGCGGACAAAAACGCCGCGCTGGAAGCGTTCCTCGAGTTCACGAACGGAGGTGTCGGCGATCAGCCGGCCGCGCCCGATCACGATGAGACGGTCCGCGGTAAGGGCCATCTCGCTCATCAAGTGGCTCGACACCAGTACGGTCCGGCCTTCTGCGGCCAGCGAGCGCAGCAGTTCGCGGATCCAGCGCACGCCGTCGGGATCCAGGCCGTTCACCGGCTCGTCGAGCAGGAGAACGGCGGGGTCACCGAGCAATGCGGCGGCGAGGCCCAGCCGTTGCTTCATGCCCAGCGAGAACTTGCCCGCCCGTTTCCTTGCCGCGTCGGTCAAACCGACCTGCTCCAGCACTTCCCGAACTCGTGTGCGGCCGATGCCGTTTGTCAGTGCCAGCGACAGCAGGTGGTCGTAGGCGCTGCGCCCACCGTGCACCGCGTTCGCGTCGAGCAGGGCGCCCACTTCGAACATCGGCCGCCGCAGGGTGGCGTACCGCCGGCCGCCGACAAGGGCCTCGCCGGCGTCGGGTGCGTCCAGGCCCAGGACGATCCGCATGGTCGTGGACTTTCCGGCGCCGTTCGGTCCCAGGAAGCCGGTGACACCGCCGGGCTTCACGGTGAAGGACAGGTCGTCGACCGCGGTCGCCCGGCCGTAGCGTTTGCTCAGTTCGCGCACTTCGATCACGCTCGCAGGTTAGGAACGGCGAACCGGCGGGCGCTGTCCTCGAAGGTCGCTCCTGGTGTTCACCAAAGTCGCTAGCCTCACCGCATGGGCCGAGTGGTGATAGCCGTGATCGCCGTGCTGGTGGACGTGGTCTGGCTGGTGCCGGACCGGGTGGTCGGTGTGGGCTGGTGGGCGGCGCCGTTGTTCGCTGGGGCGATCGCGCTGCTTCTGTTGTGGCGCCGGGCGGTGCCGGGGCTCGTGGTGGCGACTGTGCTCGCGTGCCTCACCGGTGGCGGATACGCGCTCATGTTGTGCGCGAGTTATCGCGCCGGTCAACAGGCTGGATCGCGACGCGACTACCTGGTGGTCGGTTTGTCGGCCGCGGCTTACCTCGGTGTGCAGCTCGTGGGCGGACCGCAGATGGTGCCGAAGGTGCTGGTGCTGGTGGTGTTGCCGATGGTCGTCGGCCGGTACTTCGCGCAGCATCGGCGGCTCGTCGAGGCGCTCGACGAGCACAACCGGCGGTTGCGCGCCGAGCGCGACCTGCTGGCCGAGCGGGAACGGCTGACCGAGCGACTCCGGATCGCCAGGGACATGCACGACTCACTCGGGCATCGTCTCGGGTTGCTGTCGGTGCAGGCCGCCGCGCTGGAGGTCGGCGATTCACCGGACCGCGAGGCGGTGCGGAGGCTGGCCGGGATCGCCCGCCAGGCGACCGCCGAGCTGCACGAGTTGGTCGGCACGCTTCGCAGTCCGGTCGAGGTCGAGCCCCGTGAACCGAGGCTGGCGGAGGTCGGCGGTTTGGTCGACGAGTTCCGTGCCGCCGGAGTGCGGGTCGATCTGCACAGCGAGGGCGAGGCCAGGCAGGTGGAGCCGGAGGTCGAGCAGGCGGCGTACCGGGTGGTCGAGGAGGGACTGACGAACGCGGCCAAGCACGCGCCCGCCGCCGAGGTCCGGGTGTCTTTGCGCTGGGAGGACGACGCGCTGCTGGTGAGTATCCGCAACGGATTGCCCAGCGCACCGGGAAGTGGCGGAGGGCATGGGCTGACCGGGCTGGCTGAGCGCGTCGCTCTGGTCGGCGGGTTGGTGCACCACGAACGGTCCGAGACGGAGTTCCGGTTGACGGCGATGCTGCCTGCTCCGGCGCCGACGGAGGCCGAGCCGCGGTCGCTGGGCCGGGTGCGGGTGGCCGCGCTGGTACTCGCCGTGGTGTCGATGGTGGTCATGGTCGGGCCGGCGAGCGCGTTCGGCGGCGCGGGATGATCCGCGTCCTGATCGCCGACGACGAGCCGTTGATCACCGCCGGCATTCGGACCGTGCTCGAATCGGACGCCGGGATCGAGGTGGTCGCCGAAGCCGCCGACGGGCGGACCGCGGTCCAGCTCGCGCGTGCGCACCGGGCCGACGTCGCCGTGCTCGACTTGAACATGCCCGAGCTGGACGGGTTGTCAGCCGTGGGGGAGTTGCCCGGCGTGCCGGTGGTCATCCTGACCGCCTTCGGCGTCGAACCGAACGTCCGCCGGGCGATCCGGCAGCAGGTCGCCGGGTTCGTGTTGAAAAACTGCACGCCGGACGAGTTGATCCGCGCCGTCCGCGCGGCGCACGCCGGGGAGGCCTACCTGTCGCCCGAGGTGGCGCGGCTGGTGATGGACATGGTCGGCACCGGCGACACCGAACGCAGGGAGAGCGCGGCCGCGCGCCTGGCCGCGCTGTCCCCGCGTGAGTCGGAGGTGCTCGGGTTGCTCGCCGAAGGCCTGTCGAACGCCGAGATCGGCGCCCGGGTGCACATGAGCGAGGCCACCATCAAGACCTACGTCAGCCGCATCCTGGCCAAACTGGGCTGCGCGAACCGGGTGCAGGCCGCGCTACTGGCTCGCGACGGGCTCGGCTGAGCGGTCCAGGCGCCCGGTGCGGGTGGCCCAGCGCTCGAACAACACGGTGCCGAACGGCGGGATGCTGGCGATCAGGGCGAGCACGGTGGTGCGGCCGTCCCAGCGCAGCGACTCGCGCACCAGGAGCGCGACGATCACGTAGGCGACGAACACCACGCCGTGGATCGGGCCGAAGATCTTCACGCCGATCTCGTTGCCGACCACGACGTACTTGAAGAACATGCCGATCAGCAGGCCGGCCCAGGACACCGCCTCGGCCAGGGCCAGCAGGCGGAAACGTCCGGCGGGGCTGGTGAGCACGAAGCTCTCCCTTCGGTGGGGGATTTGTCCCCATTGTGGAGCTGGTGCCAAGGCCGCCACCGGGCGGGTCACTTCATCGTCACCAAGATCATCGTGTTCCACCACGTGTCCAACTTCGCCAGTGCGTCGTCGCTGGTCGCGCCGGGGGCGATCAGTGCGCCGATGGTGAGCGTGCGGGTGTCCACCCACCACAACTGGCCGGTGCCCTCCTCGGTGAAGCAGGTGGTGAATTCGCCGGGGATCGGGCTGCTGGTGTCGCGGTAGTACAGCGCGTAGTGGATGTCCTGCGTGCGCGGACGGCAGCCGCCGTACTGGTCCTGGCGAGGGATGTGCCGGTCGGTCACCAGCTTCCGGAAGAAGGCGTCCTGGCTCGTGCGATCGGCGAACAAGTGGAAGTCGGCTTCCGCGGGGCCCGGGAAAGTCGGGTGTGTTTCGTTCGTCTCGGTGCAGATGATGGTCGACAGGGCGCCGTCGGCTTTTTCGACCTCGTGGCACGAGGCATTGCCGCGGTAGACGCTGGGCAGCAGTTGCGGGAAATCGGGGTTGGTCGGGGACGAGCGTGTGCTGGGGGAGGTGGGCGTCGACTGAATTGACGGAGTGGGCGGGTTCGTCGGAGAGGACGACGAGGACGCGCCGGCGATCGCGACGCCGGACACCAGTGAGTTGCCGCCGCGGACGAGCAGGAGAGTGGAGACGACCGCGGCGATCACCAGCAGCGCGAGTCCGACCGGCAACAGCGAGGCAAGACGAGGCAGCACCCGAGCGGGACGCGGACGGGATGGCGCTGGTGCCGCGACGGGTTGAGCGAGTGCTTCGCGAGCCGCGGCGGCGAGGGCGCCCGCGGTGGGGAAGCGCTGGTCCGGCTCCTTGGCCATGCCGCGGATGATCACTTCGTCGAGCGTCGACGGAATCGACGGGTTCCAGGTCGACGCGCGCGGCGGCGGTTCCCGCAGGTGCGCCCAGATCTGCGCGGCCGTGCCTTCGACGCTGAACGGGCGCCGCCCGGTCAGGCTGGTGAACAGCACGCAGGCGAGCGCGTAGACATCGGTGCGTCCGTCGACCTTGCCTCGCCGAACCGCTCGGGCGCCATGTAGTCGAGCGTGCCGACCATGACGCCCGACGCGGTGATCGACGTCGCCGTGGCCGACGAGCTGCGCGCGATCCCGAAGTCGGCCAGGTAGACGAAGTCCCCGGCCGCGACCAGGATGTTCGACGGTTTGACGTCACGGTGCACGAGCCCGTCGGCGTGCGCGGCGTCCAGTGCGCTCGCGACCTGCTCGACGATGTGCACGGCCCGCGCCGGCGCGAGCGGGCCCGCATCGGTGAGTTCCTTCAGGTCCGGTCCTTCGACCAGGCGCATGTCCAGGTACAGGCGCCCGTCGATTTCCCCGTAGGCGTGGATCGGGATCACGTGGGGTTCGCGCAGCCGCGCGACGATCCGCGACTCGCGCCGGAACCGGGCGCGGAAACCGGGGTCGCCGACGGCCGACTCGGACAGCCGCTTCAGCGCGACGACCCGGTCGTGGGTGGTGTCGTAGGCGCGATGCACCTCGCCCATGCCGCCACGCCCGAGCGGTTCCTCGATGCGGTACGGCCCGAAGGTCTCACCTGGCATGCCTGATCGACGCCTGGTGCGCCCGCCGGGTTCCCTCGGTTCAGCTGGTGAAGTCGGCGGCGAAGGCGGCCGACGGCTCGATCTCGGTGATCACGTCGACGAGCACGCCTGCCGGATCGGTCAGGATGAAGTGCCGCTGGCCGAACTCCTCGCTCCGCAACGGCAGGACCGGGGACAACCCGGCCTCCTCGACCAGTCGCCGGTGCTCGGCGTCGACGTCGTCGACCTCGAAGTTCAGGATCAGCCCGGCGACCGGTCTGCGGCTGCCCTCCGGCACCGACGGGTGCGTGTGGTCGACGATGCCGAGTTCGTGGCCGCCGTCGTGGCGCAGGCTGACGTACCAGCCCGAGTCGAAGACGACCTCGAAGCCGAAGTGCTCGACGTAGAAGTCACGGGTCGGGGCCACGGTCGCGGCGTCGGCGCAGATGACGGGGTAGAAGCTGGACGGTTTCACGGCGACTCCTTGGATACGTACCGGCGGTCGGTATGTGTTCGAACCATAAATACCGACCGTCGGTACGTCAAGTAGGGTGGCAACCATGCCGACGAAGGCGCAGCAGCGCGAGGAAACCACCCGCAACCTGGTCGCGGTGGCCCGGTCGCTTTTTGCGACGAAGGGCTACGGCCAGGTGAGCCTCGCCGAGATCGTCGCCGCCGCCGGGGTGTCCAAGGGCGCGCTCTACCACTACTTCACCGGCAAGGACCAGCTCTTCCGCGCGGTGCTGGAGCAGGTGCACGCCGAGGTCGCCGAGCGCGTGGGCGGTGCCGCGCCGGACGCGGACGCCTGGACGCAGCTGGTCGAGGGCTGCACCGCGTTCCTCACCGTGACCACCGAGCCGGAGATCCAGCGGATCATGCTGGTCGACGCGCCGGCGGTGCTCGGCTGGGAGACCTGGCGCGAACTCGACGCGACCGCGTCGATGCGTCACCTCGCCGAGGCGCTGACCCAGCTGATCGACGAGGGCGTGCTGATCCGCCAGCCGGTGGCCCCGCTCGCGCACCTGCTCTCCGGCGCGATGAACGAGGCCGCCGCCTGGCTGGCCGGCTCGGCCGACCCGGGCCGCGATCTCGTGGACACCGTGGCCGCGCTGACCCGGATGCTCGAAGCGATGAAGGTCCAGGGCCGTCCGGTAAGTACCTAGTGTCCTGAGTCGTTAGTTCGTGTGCAGGCGTAGGGTTCGGTGGCATGCCGAACCCGAAGCTGCCCGAGTTGGTGTTGTCCGAGGACGAGGTGGGCATGTTGCGGTGCTGGACGCGGCGCCGGAAGACGGCGCAGGCGCTGGCCTTGCGGGCCCGGATTGTGTTGCGGTGCGCCGAAGGTGGCTCGAACAGCGAGATCGCCGCGGAGTTGGGGATTACGCGGGCGACGGTGGCGAAGTGGCGGTCGCGGTTCGTGACCGACCGGCTGGATGGGTTGCTGGACGAGGCGCGTCCTGGGCGTCCGCGCACGATCACCGATGAGCAGGTCGAGGCAGTGATCACCGCGACACTGGAGTCGGCGCCCGCGAATGCCACGCACTGGTCGACCCGGTCGATGGCCGCGGAGTCGGGGTTGACCCAGACCGCGGTGACGCGGATCTGGAACGCGTTCGGCCTGCAGCCGCATCGCCGTGAATCATGGAAGTTGTCCAAGGACCCGTTGTTCGTGGACAAGGTCAAAGACGTCGCCGGGCTCTATCTCGCTCCGCCGGAGCGGGCGGTGGTGCTGTGCGTGGACGAGAAGTCCCAGATCCAGGCGCTCAACCGCACCGCTCCGGTTCTGCCGATGCTGCCCGGCACGCCGCAGCGCGCCACGCACGACTACACCCGGCACGGCACCTCCAGCCTGTATGCGGCACTGGACATCACCACCGGCAAGGTCATCGGCCGGCTGCACGCACGCCACCGCGCGATCGAGTTCAAGAAATTCCTGACCGCCATCGACAAAGAAGTGCCCGCCGAACTGGCGGTGCACTTGGTGATGGACAACGTCTCGACCCACAAGACCCCGGTGATCAAACGCTGGCTGGCCAGTCATCCGCGCTTCGTCGTGCACTTCACCCCGACGTCGAGTTCCTGGCTCAACCTCGTCGAACGCTGGTTCTCCGAACTCACGACCAAGAAACTCCAACGCGCGAGCCACACCAGCGTCCGCGCACTCAACCGCGACATCCGCGCCTGGATCGAAACCTGGAACGACGACCCACGACCCTACGTCTGGACCAAAACCGCCGACCAGATCCTCGACTCCATCGCACGCTACTGCACACGAATTAACAACTCAGGACACTAGCGGCTCGTCGCGGCGCTCAGGCCGGCGCCTTCGTGGTGCGGCCAGCGCGGCGCCTCGCCTTCCGGCTTGTCGCCGAGCACGGTCACCCGCTGACCGACGCGACGGCCGGTGTAGTCGTTGACCGCGTAGTGCTGGGTGGCGCGGTTGTCCCACAGCGCGATCGCGCCCGGCGTCCAGCGGTAGCGGCAGACCCGCTGCGGGCTTTCCGACATGCCGAACAGGTAACCGAGCAGCGCGTCGCTTTCGCCGGGCGCGAGTTGCGGGATGCGCCGGGTGAACATGCGGTTCACGTACAGCGAGCGGCGCCCGGTTTCCGGGTGCGTGCGCACCACCGGGTGCTCGGCCTCGCTGCGGAACGAACCGTTGGGGTGCTCGAAGACGTGCACCGCGGTGAGTCCGTCGAGCAGTTCACGCAGCGGCGCGGAAATGGCTTCGTAGGCGAGGTACTGATTGCTCCACATCGTGTCGCCCCCGGCGGGCGGGCATTCGACCAGCTGCAGGATCGAGGCGATCGGCGGCGACTGGCTGAAAGTGACGTCCGTGTGCCACACGTCCGCTTTCGCGCCCTGCTCGGAATCGAGGACGACGAGTTCCTCGTGGCCTTCGAGCTTGGGCAGGAACGGGTGCACCTCCAGCTCACCGAAGCGGCGGCCGAAAGCCTTGTGCGCCTCGGGATCGAGACCGGCGGCGTCCGGGAAGAACAACACCAGGTGGGTCAGCAGGAGTTCGCGGACCTCGGCGAAGTCGGCGTCGGACAACGAGGTCAGCGGTACCCCGCGGACCTCGGCGCCGAGTGCGCCGGAAATGGGTGAAACGGAGAACGTGGAAGCCATTTCGAAAACACCTTTTCGGGCAGGTTGGAAACACGATTGGCGAAAAAGAAAATGCTTGACCGGAATTGCCGGTGGATGTGATTCTCGGAGGTGAACCGAGCGCCGCGACCGGTGGCGCCCTGCCGACTGGAGGACCTGGATGGATCCCGCTGCCCAACTGGCCGGCCTGGTCGATCTCGCCACCCCGTTCGCCGTGCGCGCGGCGGTCGCGTTGCGCCTGCCGGAACTGGTCGCGGACGGCACCACCGGCCTGCCCGCACTCGCCGAAGCGGCCGGTGCGCACGAGGATTCGCTCGGCAGGCTGCTCCGGCACCTGGTCACCATCGGCCTGTTCACCGAGGAGAACGGAACCTACGGCCTCACCCCGCTTTCGCGGCAGCTGCTCGGCGAGGACCACCGCTGGCAGCGCGGCTGGCTGGAACTCGACGGTCCCGGCGCGAAGATGGACCTCGCCTACAGCGGCATGCTGCATTCGGTGCGCACCGGCGAATCCGCGTACGAGTCGGTGCACGGCACGCCGTTCTGGGCCGACTACCAGCGCGACGAGCGACTGCGGGTGTTCTTCGGCGGCATCATGGCCGCGCACGCCTGGCAGACCGGCCCGGCGGTGGCCGCCGAGTACGACTGGGCACCGGTCCGCCGGGTGCTCGACGTCGGCGGCGGCATCGGCGCGCTGCTGTCCGAGGTGCTGCGGCAGCATCCGCACCTCGGCGGCGCGGTGCTCGACCTGCCCCCGGTCGAGCCGGAGGCGAAGCAGGCGCTGGCCGACGCCGGGCTCGCCGAGCGCGCGGAGTTCATCGGCGGCAGCTTTTTCGACCCGCTGCCCGGCGGTTTCGACGTGCTCATGGTGTCGCGCGTGCTGACCGACTGGGGCGACGAGGACGCCACCCGCATCCTGCGCCGGTGCGCCGAAGCCGCGAGCACCGTGCTCATCGTCGAAGTACTCGCCGGCGAGGAGCACGCGAAGAACAACTCCTCGTTCGACCTGCAGTCGCTGACGCTGCTCGGCGGGCGCGAACGGTCCATTGAGGACTTCCGCGTGCTGGCCGCGGCCGCCGGGCTGGTGGTGCGCACGGAGCGGACCGCGCCCGGCGGCCTGGTGCTGATCGAATGCGGGGTGGGCTGACGGGCTCATGCCCAGGCCGGGAGCCGCCGGGCCCTCGGGTCCGGCAGCAACCCGATCTGGTGCAGCCGGTCCAGCGGCGTCAGCGGGTGCGAGCCGAGCCCGGACATGTTGTGCATGACGGTGTAGCGCAGCCGCTGGTTCGCGCCGGTGTGCCGCAGCGCGCGGCGGCCGAGCGTGCGCCCGGCCCAGGACAGGTCGGTGATCATGCGCGCCGCGGCGTGGCTGGTGCGCCCGATCAACGCCAGATCGGCCTGGCGACGACGGTGGTACGAGGCCAGGTCGCCGGATTCGGCCAGCACGGTGGCCAGGCAGTCGGCGTCGGCGATGGCGCTGTTCATGCCCTGCGCGGCCATCGGGTGCACGGCGTGCCCGGCTTCGCCTGCCAGCGCCAGGCCGGGAATCCACAGCTTGGGCGCGAGGAAGCGCGCGACCGGGAGTACCTGACGCTCGGGAAGGGCGGCCAGGATCGCGTCCTCCAGTGGTGTCAACGCGGGCGTCTCGCGGGCCAGCGCCCGGCCCCAGGAAACCAGGTCGCCGCCGCGGAGTTCGTCGGGACGGACCTGCGCGTACAACCGAATGCGGCCGCCGGGCAGCGGGTAACGCAGGCGCAGTCCGCGTTCGGTGACGTAGGCGGAGAAGTCGGCTTCGACCTCGGGGGCGTCGTGCAGTTCCAGGGCGACCAAGCGGTGCGGGTACTCGGCCCGGGTGATTTCGATCCCGGCTTCCTTGCGCAGCCGTGAGGACATGCCGTCGGCCGCGACCACCAGCGGGGCCTCGATCGTGCCGTCCGCCAGTCGCACGCCGGTCACCTGCCCGTCCTGGTTCCGCAGCAGCCCTTTCACCAGCACGCCCCGGCGGAATTCGACAGTGGACGGCAGCGACTCGGTGAGCGCGGTGAGAATGGCGGGGTAGTCGTGGGCGAGCAGCCAGCGATCCTTGCCGGGCAGCGTTCCGTAGTCCAGGGCCATCTGCGGGGTTCCCGCGGAATCACGGGCGACCAGGCGTGCCAAGCGGAGCGCGCCCGCGGACTCAAGTCGTTGCGCCACACCCCAGGACCGCAGGATGCGCAGCGAGCCCGGCTGGAAGACCTCGCCCTTCGCGACCGGCTTCGGTGCGTCCTGCTTGTCCACCAGAGCCACGCGCAGACCGAGATTGCCCAGTGCGCAAGCCGTGGCGAGACCCGCCACCCCGGCACCGCAAACGATTGCCTCCGTCCTCATCGGACCGCCTTTCGGTAACGGGCCAGCGCCCGCAGGGCGAGGCCGTTCGCCAGTGCCGGATTCGCGTACCGCGACACGTGCCGGACGTATTCGTTGACGCGTGCCGCGGGCCAGCCGCCGCCGGGATCACGTGCGGCCAGCAGCCAGCGCACCCCCGGCAGCACGGAATCGGCGGGCGCCCCGGCGGCGAGCAGCGCGCTGACCGCCCAGCCGGTTTCCTCGACGGTGCCGGGGTCGGCGGGATCACCGGTGCCCCATGAGCCGTCTTCGTGCCGGGTGCGTTCCAGCCAGGAACGGGCCCGGACCGCCGCCGGTTCACCGGACTGCCCGGCCTTGGCGAACGTCTGCAGCACGGCCGACGTGCCCGCGGTGTGCATCCGGTACCAGACCGATTCGAAGCTGCCGTCCGGTCGTTGCGCCGACGCCAGCCAGCGCAGGCCGCGGTGCACCCGCCGGTCGGCGGCGGGCACCCCGGAATCGAGAAGGCCGTCGAGCGCCTGCGCGGTCATGTGCGGGCACGGCCCGCTGTTGGCCACCTTCGTGTTCCGCACGCACAGCCCCCACGAGCCGCGCGTGTCCTGTTGCAGCGTCAGCCAGGTGACACCGCGCTGCACGCTTTCGGCCTGGTCCTCGCCGGGCAGGTGACAGAGCGCGGAGACGATCTCGCCGGTTTCGAGCGTGGCTGGCCAGCCGCGGGTGCCCGACCAGCCCCAGAAACCAGGTGGGCAGCCGAAGGCGACGAACGGCTGGTCCTGTTGCAGCCGAAGGAAAAGGTCCTTGGTCAGGCCGAGCCGGGCGTCGTCGCGGTAACCGGCTTCGAGCAGCCCGGCCGCCGCGTACATCGACCACGTCAGGTCGAGTGGGCCGCTGTTCCACGAGCCGTCCTCGTTGGCGTTCTCGCGGAACCAGCGCACCGCGCCCGCGACCATGTCGTGCCCGAGGTCGGCGCGGGCGAGGCCGGCGACGATCAGGCCGGTCACCCAGGCGTCCTCGCACCAGCCGCCGGTGCCGCCTTCGTGTTCGTAGACCTGCCGGATGACGTCGAGTGCCTTGGGCTCAGCCAGTTTCGAGAGTGCGCGGTGCACGCGGCCGATCGGCTTGTGGCGGGTTTGCGCGAGCCCGAGTGCCGACACCATGGGCGCCCGCAGGTCGAACAACTTCCGGTAGAGACCGGGAAGCAGGGCCAGTTCGAGCGGGAACCGCCGCATCTCGCGCGGGTCCAGCCAGCCCGCGAAGCCGTAGTACTGACGGCACCAGGCGACCACCTCGGCGTGCGGGATGGCCTCCAGGCCGCCGTAAGCCCGCAGCCATTCCTGTCCCTTGTGGACGGCGGAAGCGGAATTGCCCAGCAGGTGCAAGGTGGCCGTGGCGACCGCGGTGGGTCCGGCTTCGGAAGCCTCGCCCGGCACCATGCTCCAGCCGCCGTCGTCGGCCTGGGTGCGTTCCAGCCAGGCCGCGCCGCGCGCGATCAGGTCCGCCGATCCGGTGGGGTCGGCGAAGTGCAGCGCGCTGACCGCGCCGACCGTGCCGAGTGTCGAGGTGAGCGCGTGCTCGCCGTAGTCGAACACCCCGTCCGGACGCTGTGCCGAGAACAACGCCTCGGCCCCGGTGGCGATGGCTTCGGAGAGCTCGTCGGCTCGGAGCGAGGTCATGCGACGGTGTCCTTTCGTCGGAGCAGGGCCGGGGCGGGCGGGATTTCGTGCCGGGCTCGCATGACCGCTTGCGTGGCCAGGGAAAGCACGAGCACCGGGACCAGCACGGCGAGCGCGAAGGCGGGCCCGGCGCTTCCGGCGACGACGGCCGCGGCGAGCACGAGCCGTTCGCCGACGAGGACCTCGTGCGCGCGCAACGCGACGGACCGGTCCACCGCGTCACGGAACAAGGGCGTGAAGGCAACGGCACCCGCGACCGCGGCGAGCAGTACCAGCGTGAGGTGCGCCGACGGATCCGGGATGAACCACGCCGCCGACGCGATGAACAGCACGCCGGTCACGTAGAGGCCGAGAGCGAGCCGGACCGCGTGCCGGACCCCGTGACGCACCGGCACCGAGCGGTACCCGCCGGCGCGATCGCCGTCCACGTCCCGGACCGTGCCGACCAGATTGGACGCCGTGTCGTGCGCCAGGAAACCGAGCGCGACCGGGAGGACCGACCACGGTGGCAACGGCACCACCAGCATCGCGCCGATCACCACGGCGAGTGCGCTCAACGCCCCGCGCACCACATTGCCCGCGGCGCCGCGCTTCTTGAACACCTTGCTGTAGCCGACGATCCCGAGCATCGCGAGCACGAACACCGGCAGGATGCGCCAGTTCGACCCGGCCGCGAGCACGGCGGACGCCAGTGCGCACGCGATTCCGCCGAGCAGCGCGGCTTCCGCGGAGAGCCGTCCCGACGGGATCGGCCGGTGCGGTTTGCCGATCGCGTCGAGGCCGCGGTCGAAGTAGTCGCCGAGGTAGTGCCCGGAGAGCCAGCCGAGCGCGGGCACCAGCGCGGCCGTCGGTGCCACCGGCTCACCGGCCGCCGCGGCACCGGCGAGGCCGAGCATCGCGGGGTAACAAAGCGTGTAGGGGCGCCAGGTCTGCACGTGCGCGACGGCGGCCGAGCGCCACCTCGGCCCGCTCACCGGTCCCGCCGCACGGCCGCTTCGGCGATGGATCCGAGCAACGCGGTCGCTTCACCGGACGGAAGCGTGCCGAGTTCGGCACGCGCCAGTGCGACTTCCTCCTCGGCGCGGGTACGGGCGAGGTCCAGCGCGCCGGTAGCGGTGACCAGTTCGCGGAGTTCGGCGAGCGTCCGCTCCGGCGGGAGCGCGCCGCCGAGAATGCGTTCGAGCGGAGCCGGACCGGTCTCGCGGATGGCGAGCAGCACCGGGAAGGTCAGCCGCAGGTTGGCCGCGTCGCTGGTGCCCGGCTTGCCGGTGACCGACGGATCGCCGAGGAACGGCAGCAGGTCGTCGTGCATCTGGAAGGCGAGCCCGGCGTGCTCGGCGAAGCCGGTGATCGCGGCGACCTCGGCGGGCGAACCGCCACCGAGCAGCGCGCCCGCCCGGCACGCGCCCCGGAACAGCGCGCCGGTTTTCAGGGCGGCCATCTCCAGGTACGCGGTCAGGCAGTGCTCCACACCGGAGGCGAGCACTTCCTTGTCCAGCAAGGCTTCCTGCACCTGGCCGCGGCAGAGGTCCTCACCGGCTCCGGCCAGCACCTGGACCGCGGCGAGCACCGCGGGCTCCGGCACGCCCAGCGACGCGCACTCGGCGACGGCGGAGAAAAGACCGAGGAGCAGGGCGTCCCCGGTGACGATGGCGTCCGGGGTGCCGAAGCGCGCGTGCACCGCCGGACGGCCGCGCCGCAGGTCGTCGCCGTCGATGATGTCGTCGTGGATCAGCGACGCCACGTGCAGGTATTCGACCGCGAGCGCGGCGGGCAGCACCTGTTCGCGCGTGCCGCCGACGGCCTCGGCGGCGGTCACCAGCAGCAGTGGCCGCAGCAACTTGCCCGCCGGGAGCAGGGCGTAACCGGAGATCTCGGCGACCCGGTGATCGGTGCCGGACCAGCGTTCGTTCAGCGCCCGCCGCACGTCCTCGACGGCAGGGGAGGAGGTGACCTCACCGATGGCGGTCATGCGGCGAACTCCTTCGCCAGCGCCAGGACCAGGTCGTTCGCCTCGGGCGTGCCGGTGCTCACGCGCACCCCGGCCCCGGCGATCTCGCGCACCGCCACGCCCGCGGCCGCCAGATGGTCTACAAAGGACTGGTTCTGCGGGCCCAGTCGCAGCCACAGGAAGTTTCCGCCACTCGGCGGAACGTCCCAGCCGAGGTCCAGCAGGCCCGCGCGCACGCGATCCCGTTCGGTCGCGACCTCGGCGCACTGCTCCCGCATCCGAGCTTCGGCGTCGAGCGCGGCGAGCGCCGCGGCCTGGGCGAGGGTGCCGACCCGGAAGAACGGCAGGGTCGGCCGCAGTGCGGCGGCCACCGGTTCGCTCGCGACCAGGTAACCCACACGCAGGCCGAGCAGTCCGTGCGACTTGGAAAAGGTCCGGACCACCGCCACCCGGTCGTCGGTGGCGGCCAGCGCCAGGCCGTCGGCGAGTTCGCCGGGGGAGGCGAATTCGCGGTAGGCCTCGTCGATCAGCACCAGCACGTCCGGCGGCAGCAGATCGACGAACTCCGCGACCTCAGCGTGCCCGAGCACTTCGCCGGTCGGGTTGTTCGGATTGCACAGCAGCACCACGCGGGTTTCCGAGGTGACCGCGGCCGCCAGGGCGCGCAGGTCCTGCGGTTCACCGGGCACCGCGACCGGCGTGCCCCCGGCGTTGCCGATCAGCAGCGGGTACAGCTCGAACGACGGCCAGCTGTGCACCACCCGCGCGCCGGATCCGGCGTGGGCGTTGAGGAACTGCTGGATCAGCGCGCCCGATCCGGCGCCGGCGACCACCCGCTCGGCCGCCACGCCCAGCCGCCGCGCCAGTTCCGCGGTCAGCCCGCCGGCCAGCGCGTCCTGGGTCAGGTGGACCCGATCCGCGCCGTCCTCGATCGCGCGCCGGACGCCGGGCAGCGGCGGTGAATGGTTTTCGTTCAATGCCAGCTGATGAATGATCGGGACCATTTTCACCAGGCCTCCCGGTGCGATTTACAGCCGTACAGCAGCCGTCAGGCTCCGGTGCGCCCGGCGCGACTGTCAAGACGGCCGGCCGTGCTTGTCCTGCTTTGTCCTGTGGTCCGGGGAAACTAATGATTTTAGTACACTTCGAGTGGGAAACGGGGCAATTCACGTGTCCGGTTGGACGGTGCGGAGATCGCTGTCTAGGCTTGCGCGCCGCCTTGTCGGAGCTGGGGTTCTCGCGCTCTAACAAGACCTTCGGACGGAGTAGTCGGGCGACCGCGTCCGGTAGTGTGCTCGAACCGTGCCCGCAGATCTTCGTCATGTCCGGCTGTCCGGAGAATTCGGTTGTTACGTCCCGGTAAACGATTCCGTCGAAACCGTCGAGATCGGGTTCGTGTATCAGGAGATATTCCGCGACAACTGTTATCCGGGGTTCACCGCCACGATCACCGGACGGCGGTGCTGAGATGCGCGTGGTGCTGACCTGCCTGCCGTTCTATTCGCACCTGGTGCCGGTGGTGCTGCCGGTGGCCCGCGCGCTGCGGCGAGCCGGGCACGAGGTCGCCGTCGCGACCGCGCCGGGCATGGCGTCCGAGGTGACCGCGGCCGGGATCGAGCACCTGGCGCTGCCGAACGTGCTCACCCTGGCGCAACTGCTCGACCGGCCCGATGTCGCCACCAGTCCCGGCATGCCCGGTGATCCGGCGGGCAGCGCGCGGGCGGCGACGGCCAGGGCCGAGTCCGGGCCGCTCGCCGCGGCCTTCGCCGGACCGCTGGCCGGGGTGTTCGCGCGCGACCTGATCCGGGCATGTGAATTTTGGACGCCCGACCTGATCGTGCGGGAGTGCAACGAGTTCGGCGGGCACTTGGCGGCCGAGCGGCTCGGCGTGCGCCAGGCCGTGCTCGACATCGCGCCGGGTTCCACGGCGACCCTGCCGTCCGTGCGGGACGCGCTCAACGGCCAGCGCGTGGAACTGGGCCTCGCCGAGGTCGACGACCCGTGGTATCCGAATCGGACCTTCGTCGCCGGGTTCGTGCCGCCCGGGTGGTATCCGGCGGATCCGCCGCGGTGCTACCGGCTGGGTGAGCCGGACGGGGTGCTGGACGGTTCGCTCGACCTGCCCGCCGACCGTCCACTCGTGGTCGCCGGGCTGGGCAGCGTCGCGGCGACCGTGGTGCCGGAGAGCCCGGAACTGCTGGAACTGCTGATCACCGCGCTCGGACGGCTGCCGGTCACGGCGGTGGTCGGGCTCGGGTCCGACGCGCGGCGGTGGCCGGGGTCGCGGCCGGACAACGTGCGGCTGCTGGAGTTCGCCCCGCAACGGCTGCTGCTGGAGTCGGCGGAGCTGTTCGTCTCCCACGGTGGTTTCGGCGGGGTCGCCGAGGCCGTGCGCACCGGAACGCCGATGGTGGTGCTGCCGCTGTTCTCCGACCAGCCGTACAACGCCGAGCGGGTGGCGGCGCTCGGGCTCGGCGTCCGGCTCGATCCGGCGGGACTCGACCCGGAAGTGCTCGCCGACGCGTGCGCGAAGGTGCTCGACGACCAGGCGTACCGGCGGAATTCGGCGGCGATGTCCCGGCGCGCGCTGGGCTGTCCGGGACTGGAAACGCTGGCGGAAGATCTGTTCGCGCACCACCGTTGAGCCGAACGGAGCAGTTCACCGGATGATATTTCGCGTCAACTGGCTGGACAGTTTGGCCCCGGTGAATTCGGCGTCAGGGTGAATCGTCGATACCGCCCGAATTCATCGGTATTCTTCGACCATGGCTTCACGGAATGTCACGAGGCTCTTCGGCATGCTGGACCGGCCCCTTGGCGAGCCTGAAGCCGTGGCGCTGGCCGAGCGGATGTACGGCGCGGACCTGATCGCGGTCGCGGTGCGTGAGCGCCGCTTCGGGGTCGCTTCCCGTACTGACGACAATCCGTACCCGGCGCTGGAACTGGCTGGTCAGGCCTTTGTCGAGGTGCTGGCCGAAGCCGGGTTCACGGTGAAGTCGTGGGAGTCGGTGGAGTGGCTTTCCGGCGCCGAGGCGCAGCTGCGCGAGGACACCGAGGATTTCGCCGAGTGGCTGCCCGCGCCACTCGCCGCCCCGTGAATAACAGGAGTAATACTGCTAATGGCGGCGGTATTTGTGCCCTGCCGTAGGATTCGACCATGCCGGGGGAGAGCGCCGCACAGCTGATCGAAGCGGCTCGCGCCGGTGATCCGGACGCTTTCGGCGGGCTCGTCGACCCATTCCGTGACGAACTGCAAGCGCATTGCTACCGAATGCTCGGTTCGGTGCACGACGCCGAGGACGCGCTGCAGGAGACACTGGTGCGGGCCTGGCGCGCGCTGCCGAAGTTCGATCCCGCCGCGGGCACCGTCCGGTCCTGGTTGTACAAGATCGCCACGAACCGCTGCCTGACCGCGATCGAGCGCCGCGGCCGCCGCGAGCTGCCTGCCGATCTCGGGCCCGGCGCGCCGGAGACCGAAGTGTCCTGGCTGGAGCCGTACCCGGACGATCGGCTCGGACCGGAGGCGCGGTACGTGGCCAGGGAGAGCGTGGAACTCGCGTTTGTCGCCGCGTTGCAGCACCTCGGCGCCCGGCAGCGGGCCGTGCTCCTGCTGCGCGAGGTGCTGGAGTTCTCCGCGAACGAGGTCGCCGACCTGCTGGAGACCAGCGTCGCCGCGGTCAACAGCGCGCTCCAGCGGGCCCGCCGGACCCTCGATCCACAACGGACCAGCCAGCGGGCGGAACTGGCCGCGGTGGGCGCGGACGGCGTCCGCGAGCTGGCCGACCGGTACGCCGACGCGTGGCAGCGCGGTGATCTCCAGGCCATTGTGGACATGCTCACCGAGGACGCCAGGTACTCCATGCCACCGCTGTTCGAGTGGTATTCCGGGCACGACGGCATCCGGGAGTTCCTGGCGAGCGGGCCGCTGCGCCGGCGCTGGCGGTTCGTGCCCGTCCGTGCGAACGGCCAACTCGCCTTTGGTACCTACCGCTGGGACGGGGACCGCGACGCCTTCGTGCCATCCGGGCTGGATGTGCTCGCCGTGCGCGGCGACCGGATCGCCGAGGTCGTCTCGTTCCTGGACGCCGACTTCTCCCGCTTCGGCCTGCCGGAAAGCCTGCCGGAGCCGGCAGGTCCTTAGGTCGCGTCGTGGAAGACCAGGCCGAGGGTGTGCCGCCGGCCGCTGCGGACCGGGGAGACGCCGTGCCGCACCGGCGCCGCCGACCAGCCGCGCGCCGAGGCCACCGGCCGGTCGCGCGTGGTGAACACCAGGCCGTGGCCCTGCGGGATGAGCGTCGACGTCCCGCGTGACTGGGCTCGCGGCCGCTGCTCGACCAGCAGGAACTCGCCGCCGGTGTGGTCGGTGCCCGGTTCGTCGAGATTGATCACGACCTGCAACGGGAACACCTTCTCGCCGTAGAGGTCGCGGTGCAACGCGTTCCACCCGCCGGTCTCGTAGCGCAGCAGGATGGGCGTCGGCCGGGTCTGCCCGGCGTCGTGGCAGATCCGCAGCCACTCGGCGAGGGTGTCCGGCCATTCGGCCTCCCGGCCGAGCTTGGCGTACCAGTCGCGGGCGATCGGCAGCAGCCGCGGGTACAGCGCTTCGCGCAGCGCGGCGACCGGTTCCGGGAAGGGCTCGGCGAAGTAGCGGTAGTCGCCGTGGTCGCCGAACCGGTGGCGGCGCAGGTTGATGGTGGCGCGGAACCGGTCGGTCTCGGTCCACAGCGCGGCGATCCGGCGGCATTCGGCCTGGGTGAGCAGCCGCGGCAGCAGAGCGCAGCCGAGGTCGCCCAGCTCGGTGCCCACCGCGCCCCAGTCGGCGGCGGCCACTCGTTTCGCGTACTTGTCCATACCCGGTAGACGTCCGGGCGGCGCGAAACGTGAGACGCCTCTTCCGTTGGTAGAACGTGTTACAGTTTTTCCATGATCCTCGACCGATTCCTGCTGACCGGACGGGTGGCCGTGGTGACCGGGGCCGGTCGCGGCATCGGCGCGGCGACGGCCGTGGCACTGGCCGAAGCCGGTGCCGACGTGGTGCTCGCCGCCCGCACCGAAGAGCAGTTGCGCGAGGTCGCCGGGCAGGTCGAAGCCGCGGGCCGCAAGGCGGAGGTGGTCGCGGCCGATCTCAGCGACCCGGCGGCCGCCGCCGCGCTGGCCGACGCGGCCACCGGCGCCTTCGGCAGGCTCGACATCGTGGTCAACAACGTCGGCGGCACCCTGCCGCGCCCGCTGCTGGAGACCTCGCCCCGGTTCCTCGAAGAGGCGTTCCGGTTCAACGTCGCCACCGCGCACGCGCTGACCCGCGCCGCCGCCCCGGCGATGCTGGCGGCCGGTGGCGGCGCGGTCGTCAACATTTCGTCCGCGCTCGGCCGGGTCGCCGGGCGCGGCTACCTCGCCTACGGCACCGCGAAAGCCGCGCTCGCGCACTACACGCGGCTCGCCGCGGCGGACCTGGCCCCGAAGATCCGGGTCAACGCGATCGCCGTGGGCACGGTGCTGACCTCCGCGCTCGAAATCGTCGCGGCCAACCCGGAACTGAAGGAGCGGATGGAACAGGACACCCCGTTGCGGCGACTCGGCGAGCCCGAGGACATCGCCGCCGCGGTGCTCTACCTGACCTCCCCGGCCGGCGCCTATCTCGCCGGCAAGGTGCTCGAAGTGGACGGCGGTCTCCAGGCGCCCAACCTCGACCTCGGCCTGCCGGACCTCTGAGGTTCAGGACTTCCAGTCCAGCGGGGAGCGGCTGGCCAGCGCCGGGTCGTGCTTGGTGAAGGTGGCCAGGTCGCCGCGCACGGTGTTGTGGAAGGCGTGGATCAGGCCGTCGCGGATCAGCTTGGTCTGGACGCCGTCCACGGTGCCCTTCCGTGGCCCCGCCGGGACCTGAAGGGTCGAGTCGGTGTGCACGAGCAGCAGGCCGTCACCGAGCGGGCGGCTGTCGACCAGCCGGATCTCGAGCACGCTGCCCTGGTAGATGGTGTCGAAGATCTTCTGGTGCTCGCTCCCGATCACCTCCCGGCCCCGCTGGATCCGGCCCACCGCGTCGACGAAGTCGGCGTCCTCGGCGAAGTGCGCGCCCCAGCCGGCGCCGTCACCCGCGTTCCAGGCCCGCTGCATTCCGGAGATGATCTCTTCGATGGTCATCGGCTATCCTTACTGGATCGATGGTCTAAAACTTGGAACGACGTTCTAAATCGGAGCATACATGGCAGCGGACCTGCCGGGCATCGTCCGGCTACGGGATCGACGGGAAGCGCTGACCCTGCGCACGATCCTCACCGCCGCGCGCGGCCTGTTCGCCGAACGCGGCTACGCGCGCACCCCGATCCGGCTGATCGCGCAGGAGGCCGGGGTCGCGCCGCAGACGATCTACGCGCACTTCGGCTCGAAGGCGGGGGTGCTCGGCGGCCTCGTCGATTTACTCGACGACGAGGCCGGGCTGCCCGACCTGGTGGCTTCGGCCGAGGACCTGACCGATCCGGCGGACCTGCTCGGCCTGCTGGCGAAGGCCAGTCGTCAGGTCAGGGAACGCTGCGGCGACATCGTGGCCATTCTCAGCTCGGGCGCCGCCGTCGACCCGGACATCGCGGCCACCGAGGCCGAGGGCGCCCGCCGCAACCGGCTGGGCGTGGAGATGGTGATCGAGCGCATCCGCTCGGCGGGGCACCGCATCGAGCCGCGGGCCGTCGACATCGCGGTCGCCCTGATGAGCGCGGGGGTGCACGACAGCTTGGTCGGCGCGGCGGGCTGGTCGCCCGACGACTACGAGGACTGGCTGCGGAAAACCCTGGTCAGCGCGGTGCTGAACTGAGGTCGACGCGCACGGACAGCAGGTCCGTCCCCATCGCGCGCACGGCCGCGCTGTTCAGGCGCGGCAACGACTTCAACCGCGCGCGAGCGTCGTCGTCCGGCTCCAGGTGCGCGATCCCCGAGTACCACCGGCCCCGCAGCCGGACACGCACCGACGGATCGGCCTGGATGTTGCGGATGTACTGCGACTTCTCGCCGAACTCCGAGACGAACCAGAACTCGTCGCCGACGCGCCGCCCACCGACCGGCGTCTGCCTCGGCAGGCCCGACTTCCGGCCGGTCGTTTCCAGCAGCACCTGGAACGGCAACCGCCGCAGGATCGGGTTGCCGACGTGCCGTTGGAACGCGGTCACCAATCGATGCTTGTTCATCGGCCGGGCACCTTGATCTCGTACTGCGCCATCTTGCGGTAGATGGTCGCACGGCTCATGCCGAGTTCGGCCGCCGCGCGCACCACGGTGGCGCCCGGCTCGGTCAGGCAGCGCACGATCTCGTCGCGTTCGAGCGCCTGCAACCGGCTCAGCCGGTGCGCACCGGAACTGAACAGCTTGGCGGGCAGGTGCCGCTGGTCGACCACGTCCGCACGCGCCGCCGCGGTGCGGGCCACGCGCTTGAGCTGCTTGACGTTCTCCGGCCAGTGGTACTCGGTCAGCGCCCGCGACGCGGCGGAAGTGAAGCTGATCGGCCGTCCGCGCTCGCGTTCGGCGAAGTGCCTGGCCAGCGGCATGATGTCGTCGGGGCGATGGCGCAGCGGCGGTGCCTCGACCACGGTGTCGACCAAAGCGCCGAGCGGACCGGGCAGCGCGCCGAAGTCCTCGGCGGTCAGCACGAAGGGCTGCGGCCGCGCGTCGTCGTGCCGGACCGAGGCGAACTGCCTGGCCAGCTCTCCGGCGGCCCAGGCGGGCAGCCCGTCCACACCGGACACGATCACGCAGGTGTCGTCCTTCTCCAGTTCGGGTGTCCACAGCGTCAGCCAGGCGTGCACATCTTCGGGAGCCGGGGGTCGCGCGCTGAGCACGCGTTCGCGCGGCCGCGCCCGGCGGTGGGCCATCGAGGCGAGCGCGGTTTTCCCGGCACCCGGTTCACCGACCACCGCGACCACCCGCCCGGCCGCGAGCGCGGTGTGCGCTTCGGCGACCGCGTCGCTCCACAGCCGCCCGCCGTCGGCCTGGGGAAAACGGTCGGCGTAGACGTGGAACACCTCGCCACGCGGGGTCGGCCGCATCCGGCGCCCGGCCGAGCGGGCCAGCATCAGCGCGGTGGTGTTGCCCGCGGCGGCCTGCGCCAGCGCCAGTAGCAGTTCCGAGGACGAGTTCGACCAGGTCGTCAGGTTGACGCTGCCGGCGAGGTCACCGGTGAGCGGATCGAGCACGGGCACCGCCGCGCAGGTGTACCCACGCAGGCCGGTGCAGTAGTGCTCCTCGGCCCGGACCAGGGTGGGCGCGCGATCGGCCAGCGCCAGCCCGAGCCCGTTGGTGCCGGCGTTGCGCTCGGCGAAGTAGAAACCCGGCGCCAGGTGCACCCGATCGAGTGAACGGTTGATCGAGTTGTCGTTGCACAACCGCGCCAGCACCAGCCCGGCGCTGTCGGTGATCATCAGGCTGACCGGTTCGTTGGCCAGCGTCGCCTGCAACCCGCTGAGCACCTCGTAGCCGCATTCGTAGAGCAGGGAGCCGGTGTCTACCGAGCCGGTGAACACCGGCGTGACCTCGTCCAGTGACACGCCGTAGCGCTCGCTGCGCTGCCAGGACGCCAGCAGCCGTGGCCGGTCCGGCGAAAGTTGCCGTTGCTCCACATCGACCTCCAGTGCACGCGTCATTGCGCCGGTCGAAGCCAGGCTAACCCCTCGACCGGCCGATTCACGCCGCTCACGTGTCTCAAACTGAGACAGCCGGACGCTGCCGCGGGCGTCCCGGCCTGCCTAGCGTTCCGTCGCAGAACGTGCCGAAGGCGCCACGACGCGGAGGAAACCCATGTACAGCAAGGACGGCGAGAACTACTTCATCGTCGACGCGCACATCGCGCTCTGGGACGCCCGCCCGGAGAACCAGCTCAACGTGCACGGCAAGCAGTTCATCGACTGCTTCTACGACTACCACCGGAACCTGAGCCCGGAGTCGGAGCTGTGGCCGTACGAGGAGTACCTCTACTACGGCGGCGAGCGGCTGATGAAGGACCTGTTCGAGGACGGGTACGTCGATCACGCCATCTTCCAGCCCGCGCGCCTTGGCGCGTTCTACAAGAACGGCTTCGGCCAGACCGAGGAAGCCTTCGCGCTGGCGAGCAAGCACCCGGACAAGCTGACCTACAACCACTGCTACGACCCGCGCTTCGAGCAGGCGGGCCTGGAGCAGCTGCGCCGCGACGCGGACCGGTTCGGGCTCAAGGGCGTCAAGCTCTACACCGCCGAGTGGAAGGGCGATTCCCGCGGTTACAAACTGGACGACCCGTGGAGCTACCGCTATCTCGAGGCGTGCCGGGAGCTGGGCATCCGGAACATCCACATCCACAAGGGCCCGACCATCCGCCCGCTGGACCGCGACGCCTTCGACGTGGCCGACGTGGACCACGCCGCCACCGACTTCACCGACCTGAACTTCGTGGTGGAGCACTGCGGCCTGCCGCGGCTGGAGGACTTCTGCTGGATCGCCACGCAGGAACCGAACGTGCACGCCGGGCTCGCCGTGGCGATGCCGTTCATCCACACCCGGCCGCGGTACTTCGCGCAGATCATCGGTGAACTGCTGTACTGGCTCGGCGAGGACCGGATCCAGTTCTCCAGCGACTACGCGCTGTGGACGCCGCGCTGGCTGGTCGAGCGGTTCGTCGACTTCCAGATCCCGGCCGACATGACCGAGTACGCGCCGATCACCGTGGCACAGAAGAAGAAGGTGCTCGGGCTGAACGCCGCCGCGATGTACGGCATCGAGGTACCGGCGGGGCTCGGCTTGAAAACCCCGGGCCTGGAAACCCCGGTGGGGGTGTGAGCATGCGGGAACGGCAGGCCTGGCGGGCACTGGACGCGGTGCTCGACCCCGAACTCGACGAACCCATCACCGACCTGGAGTTCGTGCGCTCGCTGGAGGTCACCGGCACGCGCGTGACCGTCCACTTGCGACTTCCGACCGCGTTCTGCTCGCCGAACTTCGCCTATCTGATGGCTTCCGACGCCAAGGACGTGCTGACCGCGTTGCCGTGGACCGAGGAAGTGGTGGTGCGGCTGGACGACCACCACGACTCGGACCTGATCAACCGCGGCCTCGCCGCCGACGCCGGTTATCGCGGCACCTTCGGCGACGAAGCCGGGGAAAGCCTGGACGAACTGCGGTTGACCTTCCGCCGCAAGGCGCACACCGCGGCGATGGAACGCTCGCTGACCGCGATGATCCGCCAGGACCCGGGACTGCGGCCGCACGAAACGGTGCTCGGCGACCTGCCCGACGGCCCGGCCACCGACGCGCTGCTGCGCCGCCGCGAAGCGCTCGGCCTGAGCCTCGACCCGTTGTCCAAGGTACTGGTGGACGAGCACGGGATCGCCTACCCGGCCGAGGAAACCCCGGTGCGCCTGCGGTTCGCGCGCTCGGTCCGCATCTCCATCGAAGGCAACGCGCACTTCTGCCGCGGCCTGCTGAAAACCCGTTATCCGGAAGCGAAGGCGAACGCATGATGAAGGCAGTACAGGTGGTCGGCTACCGGGAGAACCTGCGGCTGACCGAGGTACCGGCACCGGAGGTCACCGGTCCGTTCGACGTGATCGTGCGGATCGGCGGCGCCGGGGTGTGCCGCACCGACCTCCACATCCTCGAAGGCCAGTGGGCGGAGAAGTCCGGCGTGACCCTGCCTTGCACGATCGGGCACGAGAACGCGGGCTGGGTGCACGCGGTGGGCAGCGCGGTGACCAACGTGGCCGAGGGCGACAAGGTGATCCTGCACCCGCTGATCACCTGCGGGCTCTGCCGGGCCTGCCGCTCCGGCGACGATGTCCACTGTGCACAGTCGCAGTTCCCCGGCATCGACACCCACGGCGGATATGCCGAGTACCTCAAGACTTCGGCACGCAGCGTGGTCCGCATCGACGACTCGCTCGAACCCGCCGACGTGGCCGCGCTCGCCGACGCCGGGCTCACCGCGTACCACGCGGCGGCCAAGGCGGCGCGCAAACTGCGGCCGGGGGACCGGTGCGTGGTGATCGGTGCCGGCGGGCTCGGGCACATCGGCATCCAGGTGCTCAAGGCGATCACCGCAGCGGAACTGGTGGTGGTCGACCGCAATCCGGAGGCGGTGAAGCTCGCCGTGTCGATCGGCGCCGACCACGGCGTGATCGCCGACGGTGGCCAGGTCGACGAGGTGCTCACCCTGACCGGGGGCGACGGCGCCGAGGTGGTGCTCGACTTCGTCGGTGAAGGCGGCGCGACGAAGGACGGAGCGCGAATGCTGCGCCGGGCCGGTGACTACCACGTCGTCGGCTACGGCGAGAACATCGACATCCCGACCATCGACGTCATCTCCACCGAGATCAACTTCATCGGCAACCTGGTCGGTTCCTACACCGACCTGTGCGAGCTGATGGCGCTGGCGGCGCAGGGCCGGGTCCGGCTGCACACCGCGAAGTACCCGCTCGAAGGCTTCCAGGACGCGCTCGACGACCTGGACGCCGGGCGCATCCGGGGACGCGCCATCCTCACCCCGTGACGTGGCCGGGACTACCGCGGCTCCAGCAGCACCAACGGGATCTCCCGGTCGGTCTTGTCCTGGTAGGCGCGGTAGTTCCGGAAGTCGCCGGAGATGCGCGGCCACAGCTCGGCGCGCTCCTCGGCGGTGGCGACCCTGGCGCGCATCGGCTTGGCGGGCTCGCCCTTCAGCGCCACCTCGACCTCGGGGTTGTCGCGCAGGTTCAGGAACCAGGCGGGGTGGTGGTCGTCACCGCCGCGCGAGGCGACCACGACGAGCTTGTCACCGTCGTGCACCGGCGCGGTCAGCATGACCGACCGCTTCTGCCCCGACTTGCGGCCGACGGTGGTCAGCTCCAGCACCGGCATACCGGCCGCCTGCCAGCCCACTCGGCCGCCGGTGATCTTGAGCAGGCCGCGGTGGGCCCCGTTCATCAGCTTCAACACGGCGTCATGTGGCATGTCCGCGACCCTAGCCGTCCGCCGGAGGGGACGCCCGGCGGGCGGAGCGTGTTACCGTGGGAGTAGCCGCACTTCACCGAGCGCTTCCCGATTCGCCTGGCAACTGGCCGGCCCGGAAGCCCGCGGCTCATTCAAAGGAGTTTCACCGTCACTATCATCACAGCGGGAAATCCGCTGTTCAGTCACCCTATCGCCGACCAGGACACCGACGGCTTCGCCGCCGCGACCCCGGCCGCGGCCTACGAGAACCTCTTCCGCGAGCCCGGCTTCGCCGGCCGTCCGGCCGATCTCGAGCTGCCCCGGCAACGGCGCAAGTCATGACCGCGACCCTCGAGCGGCCGCAAGCCGAGCCGATACTCGACGGGGAGCAGAGCGGTACCGAGAACTTCCTGGTCAAACTGTTCGCGGTGGTGCCGTTGCTGGCGCTGGCCGCGGCGGTCCCCATCGCCTGGGGCTGGGGCCTCGGCTGGACCGACATCGGCCTGGCGCTGGGCTTCTACTTCCTGACCGGCCTCGGCGTGACCATCGGCTTCCACCGGTACTTCACCCACGGCTCGTTCAAGGCCAACCGCGGCCTGCGGATCGCGCTCGCGGTCGCCGGCAGCATGGCGATGCAGGGACCGGTGGTCGGCTGGGTCGCCGACCACCGCCGCCACCACGCCTACGCCGACCGCGAAGGCGACCCGCACTCCCCGTGGCGCTACGGCACCTCGGCCGGTGCGCTGGCCAAGGGCTTCTGGCACGCCCACATGGGGTGGCTGTTCGACCGCGAGAAGACCAACGCCCGGCGGTTCGCCCCGGACCTGCTCGACGACCCGGCCATCGCCAGGATCGATCGCCTGTTCCCGGTGCTGACCGTGGCCACCCTGCTCGCCCCGGCGCTGCTCGGCGGCCTGATCACCATGTCGTGGACCGGTGCGCTGACCGCCTTCTTCTGGGCCGGGCTGGTCCGGGTCGCGGTGCTGCACCACGTCACCTGGTCGGTCAACTCGCTGTGCCACATGATCGGCGACCGGCCGTTCGCCGCACGGGACAAGTCGGCGAACTTCTGGCCGCTGGCCATCGCCTCGATGGGTGAGTCCTGGCACAACTCCCACCACGCCGACCCGACCGGGGCCCGGCACGGGGTGCGGCGTGGCCAGCTCGACATCTCCGCCCGGCTGATCTGGGCCTTCGAGAAGCTGGGCTGGGCCACCGACGTGCGCTGGCCCAGCCCCGAGCGTCTCGCCCGCAAACTCAACCCGCGCTAGTAAGTGTTGTGAACGCGGTTTGCGTGGCGGTGCGGGTGGCGGAACCTCAGGAGTCTTCTCGCTCCGGGATCTTCACCTCATGAATAACCGATTCACCACGGTGAAGCTGTCCTCGCGAGAAGACGCCTGAGAACCCGCGCCGGTGGGGGCCGGCGGCCCACCGCAAGCGGCTCCGCCGCTTTGGTGAAACACGGCCTAGCGCGCGAGCAGGGCACGCAACTCCTTGACCACCACGCCGGGGTCCTCCTCGGCCATGAAGTGTCCACTAGAGACGGTCCGGTGCTCGAGGTCCGGCGCCCACACCCGCCACCGGGCGGCGGCGTCGAACCCGAGCGCGGCGCCCCAGTCCTGCTGCAGCACGGTCACCGGCATCCGCAGCCGGTTCCCCGCCCGGAGGTCGGCCTCGTCGTGTTCGACGTCGATGCCCGCCGAGGCGCGGTAGTCGGCGACGATCGAGGGCACCGCCTCGCGGCTGGCCTTCAGGTACGCCGCGCGGACCTCCGGCGGGATGGCGTCCGGGGAGTTGGCCCACAGGTCGAGGAAGTGGCCGAAGAAGGCGTCCGCCGAATTGCCGATCAGCTGCTCGGGCAGTCCGGGCGGCTGCGCCATCAGGAACAGGTGGAAGCCGACGGCGGCGGATGTGCCGTGCATGACGTCCCACATGTCCAGCGTCGGCAGCACGTCCAGCGAAGCCAGGTGGGTGATCACCCCGGGGTGGTCGAGCCCGGCGCGGATGGCGACCAGCGCGCCCCGGTCGTGCCCGGCCAGCGCGAACCGCTCGTGGCCGAGCGCGCGGGCCAGCGCGACCACGTCGGCGGCCATCGTGCGCTTGGCATAGGCCTCCGGCTCGCTGCCGTCCGGCTTGTCGCTGTCACCGTATCCGCGCAGGTCGGGGCAGATGACCGTGTGGTCGGCGGCGAGGTCGGCGGCCACGTGCCGCCACATCAGGTGGGTCTGGGGAAAGCCGTGCAGCAGCACGATCGGGTCGCCGGAGCCACCGATCGCGGTGTTGAGCGCCACCCCGTCGGCGACGGTGACGCGTTGTGTGGTGAACGAAGGGATCATGCACTCGATCGTGGGCGCACCCGATCAGCAGCCGATCAGCGCGGCTAGGTTTGTCCCCATGGTGGGGTTCCGGGTGCTGGGTCCGCTGGCGGCCGAGAACGCGGCCGGTCCGGTGCACCTGAAGGGCCCGCGGCACCAGGCCGTGCTCGCGCGGCTGCTGGTGGCCAGGGGCCGGGTCGTGCCGGTGACCTGGCTGATCGACGATCTCTGGGGCGGCGACCCGCCCGACGGCGCGCTCGGTGCGGTGCAGACCTTCGTCGGTGCGCTGCGGAAGGCGCTGGAGCCGGAGCGCCCGCCGCGCACCCCGTCGCGACTGCTGGTGACGATGTCGCCCGGTTACGCCCTGCGCGCCGAACCCGATGCGGTGGATGCGTGGCGCTTCGAGACGGCCGTCGCCGAATCCGCCCGCCTGCTGGCCAGGGGGCAGGCCGAGCGAGCGCGGGTGCTGCTCGACGACGCGCTCGCGCTCTGGCGCGGGCCCGCCTACGCGGAGTTCGCCGAGCAGGACTGGGCGCGGGCCGAGGCCGAGCGGCTGACCGAACTGCGGCTGCTCGCCGTCGAACGCCGTGCCGAAGCGGCGACGGCCTCGGGGCAGGCCGCCGAATCCGTCCCCGACCTGCAGGCGCACGTCGCCGCGCATCCGCTGCGCGAGGACGGCTGGCGGCTGCTCGCGCTGGCGCTCTACCGCTCCGGACGCCAGGGCGACGCGTTGGCCGCGCTGCGCCGGGCCCGTGAGGTGCTGCGCACGGAACTCGGGGTGGACCCGGGCGCGGAGTTGCGGCAGCTCGAAACCGACATCCTGGCGCAGGAGCCGCGCCTGAGCGAAACACTCCCGCCGCCGGACGAGGACCCGTTCGTCGGCCGGGAAAGCGAGCTGGACGAACTGGTCAAGGCCGCGGTGGCCACGGCGTCGGCCGAACGACCAGGGCTGGCGCTGATCGCGGGCGCGGCCGGGGCGGGCAAAACCGCGCTGGCCAGGGCGCTGACCCGGCGGCTGGACTCGATGGGCTGGGCCACGGCGTGGGGCGGCAGCCTCGAACTCCCTTCGGTGCCCGGCGGCGATCTCGCCGTCGCGCGCTTCCGCCGCCAGCGGGCGACGGAGGAGTACCTGGCGAAGCTCGGCGGCCGTGGCCCGGTGGTGCTGGTTTTCGACGACCTGCACTGGGCCGACGAGGAAACGCTCGCCCTGCTGACCGGGCTGGCCACCGATCCCGGCGCCGGACCGGTGCTGCTCGTCGGCACCTACCGGTCGACCGAGATCTCCACCGCGCTGACCGAGGCGCTCGGCCGGGCGGCCCGTGCCGAGCCGCTGCGGATCTATCTCGAAGGGCTGACCGAGCCGCAGGTGGCGGAGCTGGTGACCGCCGTCAGCCGTGGTGAGCCCGCGGATTCCGGGGTGGCACGGGTGATCCACCGGCGCAGCGCCGGAAATCCGTTCTTCGTCCGCGAACTGGCCCGGTTGTGGGAGGCGGAGGGCGATCTGCGCGCGGTGCCCGCCGGGGTCCGCGATGTCATCCGGCACCGCCTCGCCGGTTTCGCCGGGACGACGCACCTGCGTCAGGCGGCGGTGCTCGGGGAGAAGGTCGAACTCGACCTGCTGATCGCGCTGGCCGGGGACGAGGAGGCGGTGCTGGCCTCGGTGGAATCGGCCGTACTGGCGGGCTTCCTGGTCGAGGCGGATGCCGACTTCGTCCACTTCGGACACGCGCTGGTGCGGGAAACGTTGTACGAGGACATTCCGCGGGCGCGGCGGTCGCGCTGGCACACCGCGGCGGCAGAACTCATCGAGCAGCGCCGCCCGGAGGACGTGGCTGCGATCGCCCACCACTTCCTGCGGGCGGACAGCGCCGCGGTCGCGGGCCGGGCGGCGCACTACGCCCGTGCCGCGGCCGAAGCCGCCGAACGCCGCTCGGCTCCGCACGAGGCAGCCCGGCTGTGGCGGGAGGTGGTGGCCCGGTCCACCGGCCGCGCCCGGCTGGAAGCGATGATGGGCCTGGTCCGGGCGCTCGCGGTGACCGGCGGGCCGGCGCAGGCGCGGCCGCTGCGGGCGGAGGCGGTCACCGAGGCGGAAGCCGTCGGCGATCCGGTGCTCACCGCCCGGGTGCTCGGTTCCTTCGACGTGCCCGCGATCTGGACGGCCAACGACGACGAAGCGCACTCGGCGCGGTTGGTGACGGCCGCGGAACGCGCGCTCGCCGAGCTGCCGCCGGGTTTTCCGGCCGAGCGCGCCCGGTTGCTGATCACCATCGCGATGGAACGGCGCGCGGACACCGGCGGGCGGGGTGGTGAGGCGGCGTCGGAAGCCGTGCGGACCGCCCGTTCGCTGGCTGATCCGGCGTTGCTCGCCTTGGCGCTCAACGGACTTTTCCTGCAGACGTTCCACCGGGCCGGGCTGGCGCCGGAACGGGGACGGATCGGTGCGGAGTTGGTGGAACTGTCCACACGGCACGGTGGGCTGGTCGCCTTCGAGGTGCTCGGCCACCTGATCCAGCTCCAGTCGGCCGCGGCGGTGGCCGATCTCGACACCGCCGACCAGCACGCCGCGGCGGCGGACCGGCTCGCCGAACGGTACGAACTCCCGCTGGTCGGCGTGTTCACCTCGTGGTACGTGGCCCTGCGTGTCGCCATCACCGGCGGTGATGCCCGTCCGGCCTACCGCGCGGCGGCTTCGCGGCTGATGGGTACCGGAATGTCCGGCCTGGAACCGGGAATCCTGCCGTTCGCCCTGCTCGACCCGTCCTCGCCCGGTGACGAGGACTACGGCCCCTACGAACCGTGGGTGCGGCCTGGACCGTCCATTCCGGACTCCCCGAGGGACCTGCTCTTCGAGGCGCGCACCTGCCTGCACGCACTGCACGCCATCCGCCGCGGCGAGACTTCGGTGATGGAACGCCTTTACGCCGAACTGCTCCCGGCTGCCGGAGAACTCGCCGGCGCGGGAAGCGGCCTGCTCACCTTCGGCCCGGTGGCCCGGTATCTCGGCGACCTGGCCACCGCCCTGAACCGCCCGGAAGCCGCCGCCACCCATTACCGCCAGGCTGACGCACTTCGCCGTTCCTGAGCGAGTTCTACGGGACGTCCTGGAAAGCGGCGATGACGGCACTGGCGCACTGCCTCGGAAGCTCGTCGTCCGGGGTGAGGAGGTTGCCGGTGATGGTGATCGGCGGGGTCAGCGGGAGGGAGCGCACGCGTGTGGAGCCGGTCGCGGCGACGTCGGCGGCGGGCATTAGGGCCCAGCTCCGCGGGTCCGAGCCGATCTCGACGATGGGGTCCTGCAACGTGCCCGCCGGTCGGCCGAGGCGCGCGCCGCTGGTGCCCAGTGCGGCGGTGACCGCCTCGTGCAGTGGGGGATCGGACGGCGCCCGCAGCACGAGATCGGCCAAGTCCGCGACGCTCACGCTCGACCGCTCCGCGACCGGGTGCCGCCGCGAGACCACGGCGTGCAGGGGCTCGGTCCACACCGGCAGCACGCGCAACCCCGGCGCCGAAATCGGGCCCCGCACCAGCGCCAGGTCCAGCTCACCCCGCCGCAGCGCGTTGACCTGTTCGGTCACCGGCAGGTCGACGAGCACCAGTTCGAACTCCGGGTTCTGCTCCCGCAGCACGTCGATCCCGCGCTCCAGCCGCGCGGTGAGACCGGCCGCCGTGCCGATCCGGACCACGCAGCTCGGCTCGCGCACCACCGCGCGCACCCGTTCGGCCGCGGCCAGGGTCTCCCGCGCCGCGGTGAGCACACGACGCCCGGACTCGGTGAGCCGGACGGTGCGCGGATTGCGGTCGAGCAGCCGCGTGCCCAGCTCCCGCTCCAGCCGCGCGACCTGCTGACTGACCGCGGGCTGCACGATGTTCAACCGCCGCGCCGCCCGCCCGAAGTGCAGTTCCTCGGCCACCATGACGAAATACCGAAGCGCCCGCAGCTCCATACGCCCTCCCTAGCGATCACCACATGTTATCGCTGCGCGGGGCAGCTGGATCTCGATCAATCGCGTCCGCCGCGCTGGACTGGAGCCATGCGGATCGGACAATCCCTCGCAACCCTCGGCGCCGAAACCGTCGCCGACCTCATCGCGACAGCCGCGAAGGCCAAGGCCCGCGGCTACCACAGCGCGTGGACCAACCAGCGGCCCGGCGGCTGGGACCCCGTCACCGTGCTGGCCGCGATGCCGGACTCACCGCCGGAACTGGGCACCGCGGTGGTGCCCACCTACCCGCGTCACCCGGTGGTGATGGCCACCGAGGCGCTGACCGCGCAGGCGATCACCGGCGGCAGGTTCACCCTCGGCATCGGCCCCAGTCACGAGTCGCTGATGACCGGACAGCTCGGCCTGCCCTACGAATCACCGGCGCGCCACACCCGCGAATACCTCGAGGTGCTGCGCCCGCTGCTGCGTGGTGAGCACGTCAAGCACGCCGGCCGGTTCTTCACCGTCGACACGCAGCTGACCATCGACGCCCCGGCGCCGCCCGTGCTGGTTTCCGCGCTCGGGCCGCGCATGCTGGAGGTGACCAGGGAACTGGCCGACGGCACCCTCGCGCTGTGGGTCCAGCCCAAGCTCGTCGCCGACTACCTGGTGCCGCGGCTGGCCGACCGGCGGGTCGTGGTGTCGGTGAGCGTCTCGGTCACCACCGAGCCCGACCGCGTGCGCGAGGACTTCGCCCGCCAGCTCGCCATCATCAACGAGCTGCCCGCCTACCGCGCGGTGCTCGACCGGGGCGGACTGTCCGGCCCGGCCGACACGGTCGTCGCCGGGGACGAGGCGGTGGTGGCCGCCGAACTCCGGCGGTTCGCCGACGCCGGGGTGACCGATCTCCTGGTCATGCCGACCGGCGGCGAGCGGGAGCGGTCACGCGCATTGGACCTGGTGCCCGAACTCTTCCCCGGTTGACCACCTGAGCGTGTCGCACAGACCACAGTGGACATCGAACACCTGTGCGACGTATGTTGCCGGGTATGGACCAGCCGACCAATCCCGACCGGCCGTGATCGTCAGCCCGCACACCCGCTGGCGGGGTGACGACCTGCACGGCCGCGTCCCGGTGATCACCCCGGTGTGGGTGCGGCTCGACGCGCTCTACGTCCGCGTGCCCGGCGCGCCGGAGCACGTGGTGGAGACCGGACTGGACGTGACCGGCGAAGTGCCCGGCAGGCTGCACGGCTGGTTCCCCACGGTGAAAGGGGACTGGCTCGGCGTGGTGAACTTCGACCTCGCCTACGCCGACGGCAGGCGCGACAAGCTGCACCTGCCGGATCAGCTCGTGCCCGCCTACGCGCTCCGGCCCCGGCGCACCTGAGGCGCGCCGGGGCCGGGGGAGCACTTCGGACCGGCATTTCTAGAACCAGTGGCTGCGGCCGCCGACCTTGGTGCCCGCCCGCCCGAGTACCGCGAGAACAACGCCGATGATCACCAACGCGATACCGATTGAATAAAGCACGGGAATGCTCGCGATGATACCGATGACAATCAGGATAACGCCGAGAACGATCATCTAACTGGCCTCCAGGTGGGGATTTACTGCGCCGCCCGGTGGTGGCGCGGGCAATCCCGGGTATCCCGTTCCTGCCGCCGATAAACCCCCGCCAATGAAGCCGGTCCCGCCGGAGTGGAAATTCTCGTGGTGGGTTTTTTACCCAATACCACCGGAATTCTGCCGAATGGACTAGGCGCCAGGGCCGGACGGCGGCTCCCCGACCTCGCCCGGGGGCAGGAAGTGCACGTCGTGCTCGGCGGAGACCCGGACCGCCTCGGCCATGTCGGTCAGGTCGTGCAGCCGGTCGAACAGCCGCGCCAGCTGCCCGGCCGGGCTGACCCAGAACAGTCCGCGGCTCGGCGCCTCGCCGCGGTTGTAGTAGGCGTGCGGCAGGTTCTTCGGCATCCGCACGGTGTCGCCCGGCCCGGCGGTCAGCCATTCGCCGTCCAGGTAGAGGGTGAACACGCCCTCCAGCACGTAGATGTGCTCGTCCTGGGTGGGGTGCACGTGCGGCGGCACCCCGGTGCCCGGCGGATCGAAGGTTTCGAAGGCGAAGCTGCTCTCGGCGGCGGACTTCATCGCGTACCGGTGGCCCAGCACGTTCCAGACACGGCTGCCCATGCCCTCGCCGGCCAAGGTGATGCCTTTGGGCAGCGGGCCCAGTACGATCTCGTCGGTCATGCCCTCATCCAAGCGCAGGGCACCCGGGTTTGCCTTTCGGCTGAACGGGGTAACAACGCGTCATCGGCGTTGAGTCGCTAGCGGAGGTGACGTTCATGTCGATCCCGGACGGGAACGAGTTGCAATCCTCGCACCTGCTGGAAGACGTCACCGATCTCGCCGGGATCCGCGCCGCGATCCGCGCTCTGGTCGAGCCGTACGGCCGGGAGGCGGTGGTCGACACCCTGCTGGTGGCCGACGAACTCGCGGTGATCGCACTGGGCAACGGGCGGCTGCCCGGTGAGGTGCACGCGGTGATCAGCCCGTTCGCCGCGGCGCAGCCGCAGCTCCGCGTCGAGGTGCGCACGGGCCGTGAGGGGAGGCCGCCGCGGACCGCGCCGAGCCAGGAGAGCTGGAAGGTGCTCAACAACTGCACGCTCGCGTGGGGCATCAGCCGGGACGACGAGCGGACCACCTTCTGGGCCAACGTCCGGCTCCGGACCGTGATGGACGACGGGCAGGACGCCGACGTGCTGGTGTTCCCGCCGCACTGACCTGATCGGGCGCGGGCTCAGAAGAAGCCGTCGTGCCCACCGGTGGTGCGCCCCGAGGCCGTGGCGCGGTGCCCGAAGTCGGCGCTGATCCGGCCGGCGGTCTCGCACAGCACCGGCACCACCTTCTCCCGCAGCTCCGCCACGCTCGACCGCCCGCTCGAGGTCGACGACGCCAGCGCGGCGATCACCTTCCCGGACTGGTCGCGCACCGGTGCCGCCGCGGACAGCAGCCCGATCTCCAGTTCCTCGGCCACGATCGCCCAGCCCCGCGCCCTGGTCTCGGCCAGCGCCCGGCGGAACCGCGCCGGATCGGTGATCGTGTGCTCGGTGCTGGCCGGCAGCCCGTGCTCGGCGAGCACCTGGTCGACCACTTCGGCGGGTTCCCAGGCCAGCAGCACCCGGCCCATCGAGGTCGAGTGCGCGGGCACCCGGGTGCCGACCGAGACGTTGATGCTCATGATCCGGCGGACCGGAACCCTTGCCACGTAAACCACTTCGGCGCCGTCGAGGGCGGCGAGTGAAGCCGATTCCCTGGTGTGCTCGGCCAGCCGCATCAGGTGCGGCTGGGCGATCTCGATCATCGCGTGCGAGGCCGAGTAGTGCTGCCCGATGCTCAGCACGCGCGGGGTGAGCGACCACCGCCCCGCCTCACCCCGGACGTAGCCGAGGTGTTGCAGCGTAAGCAGAATCCGGCGCACGGCCGGCCGGGAGAGGTCGGTGGCCGACGCGAGTTCGGCCAGCGTCGGGTTGGGCCTTTCGGCGTCGAACGCGAGCAGTACGGCGAAGCCGCGTTCGAGGCTCTGGATTCGGTCGCGATCGGTCGGTCCCGTGGTCATGATCGCCATCCTCCCGTACCGCCCCGCCTTGACACGACGTGTGCGCCGGGGGACCCTCAGCCTGCACGCAGTGCGTGCCACTTGAACGCATAGCGTACAGGAGGTGGAAGCGATGGCGCTCGACGAGCGGGACATCCGCGCCGGGTTCGGCCGGTTCGCCACCGGAGTCACGGTGGTGACCTGCCGCAACGAGGCAGGCGAGCCGCACGGGGCCACGGTCAACGCCTTCACCGCCGTCTCCCTCGAACCGGCGCTCTGCCAGGTGACGCTGACCCGGCGGTCCAAGGCCTGCCGATACCTCGACGACGCTCCGTTCGCGGTCAACGTGCTCGCCGCCGGCCAGCTCGAGACCGCACTGCACTTCGCCGGCCGCCCGCAGGACACCCCGCCGAAGTGGGCCGAGGGGCCGATCGCCCCGGTGCTGGCCGGCAACGCGGCGACCATCTCCTGTCTGCCGTGGCGCACTTACGACGGCGGCGACCACCTGATCGTCATCGGCGAGGTCGGCCACCTCGAGATCAGCGGCGCGGACCCGCTGTTGTTCTACGCCGGTGGTTTCCGCGAACTCGGGCCGATCCAGGCCGATCTGCACTGGGCGGCGTCCCTCGACTGCCCGGACAGCGGCTGGTTCGGCACCGAACTGTTCTCCCCGCTGCCCGCTCGTTCCTGAGCCATTCGGACCATTCAACGAAGAAGGGTTCCCCATGACCATCCAGCAGGATCACACCCCGGCGCCCACCGAGCCCGCCCGTCCGACCACCCGGCCGATGACCGGCGCCGAGTACGTCGAGTCCATTCGCGACGGTCGCGAAGTGTTCATCTACGGTGACAAGGTCGACGACGTCACCACGCACCCGGCGTTCCGCAACTCGGTGCGGATGACCGCGCGGCTCTACGACGCCCTGCACGATCCGGCCCAGCGCGACGTATTGACCACGTCGACCGATACCGGCAGCGACGGGTTCACCCATCCGTTCTTCCGCACGCCACGGTCCAAAGAGGACCTGTTCGCCGACCGTGACGCGATCGCCGCCTGGGCTCGGATGACCTACGGCTGGATGGGCCGCAGCCCCGACTACAAGGCCGCCTTTCTCGGCACGCTCGGTGCGAATTCCGACTTCTACGAGCCCTTCGCCGACAACGCGCGGCGCTGGTACAAGGAGTCGCAGGAGAAGGTCCTGTACTGGAACCACGCGATCATCAATCCGCCGGTCGACCGCGACAAGGCACCGGACGAGGTCAAGGACCTGTTCATCCACGTGGAGAAGGAAACCGACGACGGGTTGGTCGTCTCCGGCGCGAAGGTGGTGGCCACCGGCTCGGCGATCACCAACTACAACTTCATCGCCCACTACGGCCTGCCGATCAAGAAGCGCGAGTTCGCGCTGGTCTGCACGGTGCCGATGGGTGCGCCGGGAATGAAGCTGATCTGCCGCAACTCCTACGCGAACGTGGCGGACAAGACCGCCAGCCCGTTCGACTACCCGCTCTCGAGCCGGTTCGACGAGAACGACACGATCTTCATCCTGGACAAGGTGAAGATCCCGTGGGAGAACGTGTTCATCTACGGCGACGCCGACAAGGCGAGCACCTTCTTCCCCGGTTCCGGTTTCCTGCACCGCTTCACCTTCCACGGCGTCACCCGGCTCGGGGTCAAGCTCGACTTCATCGCCGGGCTGCTGATGAAGGGGGTGGAAGTCACCGGTACCAAGGACTTCCGCGGCATCCAGACCCGGGTCGGCGAGGTCATCGGCTGGCGCAACATGTTCTGGGCGCTGTCCGACGCGATGGCCGCGCGGCCGGACGAATGGCGCGACGGCGCGGTCCTGCCGCACCTGGACTACGGGCTCGCCTACCGGTGGTTCATGACGGTGGGCTACCCGCGGGTGCGCGAGATCATCATGCAGGACCTCGGCAGCGGCCTGATCTACCTGCCATCGTCCTCTGTGGACTTCAAGTCGCCGGAGATCCGCCCGTACCTCGACCAGTACGTGCGGGGTTCCAACGGCTACGACTCGGTCGAGCGGGTCAAGCTGATGAAGCTGATCTGGGACTCGATCGGCAGCGAGTTCGGCGGCCGCCACGAACTCTACGAGCGCAACTACTCGGGCAACCACGAAGGCGTGCGCGCCGAGCTGCTCTTCGCCGCCCAGCAGTCCGGGGCCGCGGACCGGATGAAGGGCTTCGCCGAGTCGTGCATGGCCGAGTACGACCTCGACGGCTGGACCGTGCCCGACCTGTACAACCCCGGTGACCAGACCCTGAGTGCCCGCTGACCGGAGGAGAAACCATGACCACCACCGAAAGCACCGAGGAATCGCCCACCGCGGCGGACTCCGGCGCCTCCGCGACCGAAGCCTTCCGCGCCACCAGGCAGCACGCGGACGGTGAAGTTTCTGCCGAGCGCGTGGACGCCGTCGTCCGCGCCGTGCTCGCCGGCGTGCACCAGGCCATCCGCGACGAGCGGGTCACCTACCCGGAGTTCCAGGCGGCCAAGCAGTGGCTGATGGACCTGGGGGAGGGCGGCGAATGGCCGCTGTTCCTCGACGTTTTTGTGGAGCACGTGGTCGAGGACGTGGCCGCCGAATCCCAGCGGGGCACCAAGGGCAGCATTCTCGGCCCGTACTACCTGCCGGACCAGCAGCGGTTGCCGTCGGTGACCGCGCTGCCGTCACGACCGGACGAGCGGGGCACCCCGCTGGTGTTCGCCGGTCAGGTCCGCGACGTCGACGGGAATCCGGTGCCCCGCGCGGAACTCGACCTCTGGCACGCCGATGAACAGGGCTACTACTCCGGATTCGCGCCCGGCATCCCGGACGGCAACCTGCGCGGGGTGGTGGTCACCGACGGCCATGGCCGGTTCGAGGTCAGCACGATCCAGCCCGCGCCCTACCAGATCCCCACCGACGGCCCCACCGGGAAGCTGATCGAGGCCGCGGGCTGGCACCCGTGGCGGCCCGCGCACCTGCACCTGATCGTGCGCGCGCCCGGGTACCGGCCGATCACCACCCAGCTGTACTTCGAGGGCGGGAAGTGGCTCGACAGCGACATCGCCGAAGCCACCAAGCCCGAGCTGGTGCTGCACCCGGAACCCACCGGGGACGGCGGCCTGCGCTCGGAATACGACTTCGTCCTCGAACGGGCCTGATCCCGTTCCACCCCACCGAAAGTGAGCCTTCATGACCGACCTGCGCATCGATCGTGTCGAAACCGTGCTGCTGGACGTGCCGTTGCGCCGGCCGCACCGGTTCGCCAGGGCGAGCATGGCGGCCCAGCCGGTGCTGCTGGTCTTCGTCCGCACCGCGGGCGGTGTCACCGGCGTCGGCGAGGGCGTGGTGCCGGGCGGTCCGTGGTGGGGCGGTGAGTCGGTGGAGACCATGCGGCTGGTGGTCGAGCGGTACCTCACGCCGGTGCTGCTCGGCCGCCGGGTCGACGATCTCGCCGGGATCCGGCGGGACCTTGGCGACGTGGTCGCCGCGAACCTCTACGCCAAAGCCGCCGTGGAGGTCGCGCTGCACGACGCCTGGGCCCGCTGCCTCGGGGTGCCGGTGCACACCCTGCTCGGCGGGGTGGCCCGGCGCTCCGTCCCGGTGACCTGGGCGCTGGGCACCGAACCGGCGCCGGTGGTGGTCGAGGAGGCGCTGGGCAAGCTGGACGCCGGGCTGCACCGGAGTTTCAAGCTGAAGATGGGCGCGCTGGAGCCCGCCGAGGACGTGGCGCGGGTCTGCGCGATCGCCGAGAAGCTGGCCGGGGTGGCGAGCGTCCGGGTCGACCTCAACGCCCGCTGGGACCTGCTCACGTCGCTCACCTACCTGCCGAAACTGGCCGACGCCGGGGTGGAGTTGGTCGAGCAGCCGGTGCCCGGCCCCGAGATCGAGGCGCTCGCCGAAATCAACCGGGCGCTGCCGATCCCGGTGATGGCCGACGAAAGCCTGCGCACCCCCGGCGACGCACTGCGGCTGGCGCGGCTGCGCGCTGCCGACGTGTACGCGCTCAAGACCACCAAATCCGGCGGGCTGCGCCAGACCATGGCCATCGCCGAGATCGCCGCGGCCGCCGGAATTCCTTGCCACGGCGGCACTTCCATCGAAAGTCCGGTCGGCACCGCGGCCTCGCTGCAGCTTGCCTGCGCCAGCCCGGCGGTGACCTGGGGCAGCGAGCTGTTCGGGCCGCTGCTGATGAGCGAGCAACTGCTGACCACCCCGCTGCGCTACGCCGACGGTGAACTGCACCTGCCCGACGGCCCCGGCCTGGGCGTCGAGCTGGATCCGGCCGCGGTCAAGGCGTTCACCCGCACGTGAGAAGGAGCTGATCCCCGTGTTGTTCCACGTCCGGATGGACGTCGCCATCCCGCCCGGCTTCGATCCGGTCGAGCGCGACAAGCTGGTGGCCACCGAAAAGGCCAGGGCGCTGGAGCTGCAGCGGTCGGGGGCGTGGCCGCACCTGTGGCGGGTCGTCGGGCGCTACAGCAACATCAGCGTGTTCGACGTGCCGTCGAACGACGAACTGCACGACATCCTGTCGTCGCTGCCGCTGTACCCGTTCATGACGATCCAGGTCACGCCGCTGGCCACGCACCCGTCGGACCTGGCGGCGCAAACGTGTTAGCGGGCACGCCCGGGCCCGGATAGGCTGGCGTGTCGTGGCCTGATCGGCTTCCTGGGGAGATCCGATGCGCACTGCACTGCTCGCCCTTGTCCTGGTCGCCGGCGGAGTGCTCGCTCCGCCTGCCACCGCGGCTCCGTCTCCGTCTCCGTCACCGGTTCCGGTGATCTACGACAGCGACCTCGACGTGGACGACGCGTCGACGCTGGCCTACCTGTGCGTCCAGCACCGGGAAAAGCGGATCGACCTGCGCGCGGTCACCGTCACCAACAACGGTTTCGGCACGCCGGGCCGCGCCCGCCAGCACGCGATCAGCGTGCTCGAGCAGTGCGGGCTGCCGGGAGTCCCGGTCGCCGACGGCTCGGACACCGGGGTGCACCCGGCGCCCGCGTCCACCGTGCGTGACATGGAGGAGGTGCTCACCGGCGCGCTCGGCGACGCCGGGCGCACCCCGCCACCGTCGAAGTTGACCGCGGCGCAGCTGATCGCGAAAACGCTCGCGTCGGCCAAGGGCAAGGTGTCGGTGCTGGTGACCGGGCCGCTGAGCAATCTCGCGCGCGCGGTGCCGCCCGGCAGCCCGCTGGCGCACAAGGTGGCCGTCGCGCACGTGATGGGCGGGGCGGTGCACGTGCCGGGCAACCTGTTCGGCGAGGCGCTGCCGGGGTTCGACAACAGCCAGGAACTGAACATCTGGCTGGACCCGCCGTCGGCCCGTGCCGCCTTCGGTGCCGTGCCGGTGCGCCTGACCCCGCTCGACGCGACGAACCACGTGTTGATCACGCAGGCCTACGTGGACCGAGTCGGTGCCGAGGGGCGCACGCCGAGCGCGCGGATCGTGCACTCGATCATGACGCAGCCGATCATGCGGGACGGGATCGCGTTGCAGTACTTCTACTGGTGGGACGCGCTGGCCGCGGTGTGGGCCTACGGTGACGACGCGGTGGTGACCGAGGCGAGGAAGACCCCGATCGTGGTGGTCCAGCACGGTGAGCAGTCGGGCCGGACCGCGCCGCGTGCCGGGGGAGACCGGCTGCTGGTCGCGCTCGGCGCCGATCCGGTGCGGTTCGAGCAGGCGTTTCTCGACGGGCTCAACGGGGTCTGAGCGGTAGGGCATCATGGGGTGGTGGAGTCCACCCGAGTGGACCGCTGGCTGTGGGCGGTCCGGCTGACCAAGACCCGACCCGATGCCGCCGCGGCCTGCCGGGGCGGCCACGTCCGCGTCAACGACAAGCCGGCCAAACCGGCCACCACGGTGTCGCCAGGGGACGAGGTGCGCGCCCGGGTCGGCGACCGGACGCGCGTGGTCGAGGTGGTGCGCGTGATCCAGAAGCGGGTGGGCGCCGCCGACGCTGCCACCTGCTTCATCGACCGCACCCCGGCGCCACCGCCGGAAGCCGCCATCCCGGTCGCCCGCCGAGACCGCGGCGCGGGCCGTCCGACCAAGCGCGAACGGCGGGTCCTGGACAAGTTCCGCTCCACGCGCACGTGAGCCGGGTTGGCCTGGGAGCCTCACGCGGCCAGGGGCAGCCATTCGAGGTCGGGATGGCGGAGGGTGGCGTCGGCGCCGGAGAGCCACTCGATCGAGCGCCACGAGCGGATCTTGTAACCGGCTTCGGCCAGGCCGTCCGCGAAGGTTTCTCCCGCGATCTCCAGCGCGGGATAGGGCGTGTGCCGGGTGCGGCTGGCGATTCCGAGCAGGTCACCCCGCACGGCGATCGCGATCAGCTCGGCGCCGTGCATCCGCCTCGCCAGCTCGGCGGCCTCCCGGTGGCTGATCTCCCGGTCCAGTCTGGCCGAGACCATCGTGGTGTTTCTCGGTGTCATAGCAGGCATCCACTCCCGTCGACAGTCCACTAGCGACACTGCCGGGGTGCTCAGCGTAGCTCGGGGAAGGCGTCCCGTCGTGGTGCGAACGGGCCCCGCTCAGATGGGTTAACCCGGTTGCGGTTCCGGAACCGCCCGGTGGTCCTTCTTGGACGGTGACCATGCTCACCACCAGCGGAAACTCTGATAACGCCACGCCGCCCGGCACCGACTACGGAGCCGAGACGAACAAGTGCGAGGCATGTGATGTGGACAGAAACCGCCGTGGACCGGCTGCTGGGCCAGTGGCGCGCGGAGATCGACAGCGTACCGATGCCGGAACTGGTGTCGGTCGAACGAGCGGTGGCGATCGTCGACCGCGCGCGGCGGGCACGCTCCGCCTGAGTCACCGTGCGTGATCGAATCCTCGTGAACGACCACGCTGAGGCACAGGTCACGTCCGTCGCCGGAACACCGGCGGCGCCGGAACGTTGTACTGGGTGCCGGTCCGGAAGGAGTCCCCGGGCCTCACCCCTCGCCTTCGCGGAATACCAGTTCGGCTGGAGCCGCGTTGCGCCCCTCGCCGCGAGGCGACCCCGGACCGGCCCAGAACTCCCGCTTCGCCTCGGAGCTCCCCCGATCCTTGAGGCGAAGCGGGACCTTTACGCCTTCAGCCGCGCGGGCAGGTGTTCGTAGCCGCGAAGGATCCGGGTCGGGCGCCGCCGCGCGCCGGGCAGCAGGTTCAATCCCGGGAAGCGGTCGAACAGCACTTTCAGGCCCACTTCGCCCTCCATCCGCGCGAGCGCGGCGCCGAGGCAGTAGTGGCGGCCCGCCGAGAAGGACAGGTGCTCGCGGGCGTTCTCCCTGGTCACGTCGAAGCGTGCGGGGTCGTCGAAGACGGCTGGATCGCGATTCGCCCCGGCGAGAATGGTGGTGACGACCGCACCTTCGGGCACTCGCACCCCGGAGACCTCGGTGTCGCGCAGACAGGTCCGGCCGGTGAGCAGCACGGGCGGGTCGACGCGCAGGATCTCGTCGACCGCGTTGGACCAGCCGCCGTTCTGGAGTGCTTCGAGTTGCTCCGGGTGCTCGTGCAGGAGCGCGATGCCGTTGCCGAGCAGGTTCACCGTGGTTTCGAACCCGGCGGCGAGCACCAGGCCCGCGGTGGCGCGGAGTTCGTGATCGGTGAGGCCGACGCCGTCCTCGCGGGCGGCGATGAGCTTGCTGAGCAGGTTGTCGCCGGGGTTTTCGCGCAGGTGGTCCAGGTGGCGGGAGAGCCAGGTGTCGAAGGCTTCGAGCGCCGACTCCACCGCGCGGAACTGCCGCCAGGGCAGGCCCATGTCAAGACTGGGCGCGGCGGCCGACCCCAGTTCGAGCATCCGGCGGCGTTCGTGGGCGGGCACCCCGAGGATTTCGGCGATCACGGTGACCGGGAGCAGGCCGCAGTAGGTGCCGACCAGGTCGACCGGCTCGGTGGCGTCGAGCTGGTCGAGCAGGTCGTTCGCGATCTGCTCGGTGCGGGTGCGCAGGTTCTCCACCGCGCGCACGGTGAACACCCTGGTGACGAGCTTGCGGTAGCGCGTGTGGTCGGGTGGTTCGGTGGCCAGCAGGGACGGTGGTGCGATGGGGTGCAGCAGGTCGCTGGCGGACCATTCGGTCAGCCGCGCCAGCACCCCGGTGCCCGTCGCGCCGACGCCGCTGCGGAAGTCGTTGCCGGTGAGCACTTCCTTGACCGTGGCGTGCGAGGTGGTGGCGTAGGCGAAGCGGGACTTGAGCAGCGGGCCGCGGGCGCGGATGCCGTCGAACACGTCGGCCAGCGCCACGGTCGGCGCCGCATTGGCCTCGACGAAGAGCCGCGCCTGCAGATCGCCCCGCCGAGCCGCGAGGCGCAACGCGGTGCGGGGGAGCGCGTGGCCCAGGCTCCAGCGCACCACCGGTTTGATCCTGGTCCCCGCAGTCGTCTTCGGCACCTTACCCACAGTAGGAAAGGCGAGACCCGCTGGTCAAGCGCCACTTGCCGAGGGTTTGATGTTCCGCGCCACCTGGTTGCGCCGCTCGAGTGTTGCTGGATGGTGGGGTGCACGCCAAGGCGCCCGAGTGACATCGGCGTGGAGGGACGTCGGTGTCGGAAGGGTGGTGAACCTGGCGAAGACCCGCTGATCGCCCTGCCGTGCGGGCTGCTGTACGGGTTGTTCGTGCTCCGCAAGAGCGGGTTCGTCGCGCCGGCGCGGGTCCGCGTGCGACTGTCCGACCGGTCGGCGAGACAACCGGGGATCCGGCGGAAGGTCGTCGTCAGGTTCCTGGCCGGTACCGCCGGCGGCATGCTCGCCGGTGTCACCTACGCGCTCACGGCCCAGCTCGTGAGCGCGATTTCGCCCGACATGTCCGTCGAGGACGACCAGGGCCTGCTCATCCAGGAGACGGTGTTCAGCGCCGCCGTCTACGGACTGGCCTTCGGCCCGGCCTGCGGGCTGCTGCTGGCGCTCGTGGTCGTGCTGGAAACACCGGCGAACCTGACCACGGCCACCAGCCCCGCCGATCTGCTCACCGTCAACCGGTCGACCGCGCTGCGCCTCGCCGTGCTGTCGGGCGGGGTTAGTGCACGCGGTCGCCGGTGGTGGGGGTGGGTCGGTATTCGACGGTGAGCGGGAGGGTGTCCAGGTCCAATGCCGTTCGTAGGCGTGGGAGGGCTGCGGTGTCCAGGTGCTCCCGGATGGCTTGGAGATCGCTGGATTGGTGGGTCCGCATGATCAGGGCGAGCACCGGTGAATGAGGCGAGCCTGCCAGGGTGGCGCGTGCGGAGTGCACGCCTGGCAGGGTGCTGACCTCCTCTGCGAAAGGGGCGACCGCGGTGGAGGCGGCGATTTCGGTGCGTCCCTGCGACGGATCGGTTTCGAAGTGCCAGGTGTGCGTTTTCGGCTTGCGCGCCAACTGGGCCACCAGCCAGCGCAAAGCGAGCAAACCGGCCACGATGGCGCCCGCGGCGGTGGCGTAGAGCGACCAGGCGGGCGGAGACGCGATGCCCGGTAGCAGTAATCCGGAGTGGTCGACCCAGGTGAGCCTGCCCGAGTGGGTGCCGAGCGCGAACCCACCAGCCGCCAGCAGTAGCAGGCCGAAAAAGCCGAGCAGTCCGCGGTTGAGCCGCGCCGGGCGGTTGAGACTGGTCATTTCGCCCTCCTGACAACCTTGACCGAGATCCGCGGGCCGATCGACGGATCGAGTTGGCCGAGCCGGTGCTCCAAGGCCGAGCGAACCGCGTCGGCCAGGCCGGTGGTGTTTGTCCGTTCGGTGCGCACCTTGGCCGAGACCCTGCGCCGGCGCAGGGTGAGCTTCGCCCGCGACACCCCGTCCACGTCTGCCGCCGCCCGGCGCAGGGTGGAGCGATAGCTGTGCCGCGTGATGCCGGAATCCGCGCGAATCGGCAGGACCACCAACCTGCCGGGCAGGACCGCCGCGAGCGCCAGTACGAGTCCTAAAAGGACAAACGCGCCACCGGCGACGGCGACCGGCAGATCGCTCCACCGGAGGCCCGCCACCGAGGTGTGGTCGATCCACGGCCGTTCCCCGAGGATCAGCTGGATGGCGACCACGGCGACCACCGCGCTGACAGCGGCCACCACCAGTGCGGTCAGCGCGGCCGCCACCGCACGGCGAGGACGGCGTTTCATTCGACCCTCCCCGTTCCGGCGGCGCGTGACCGCAGCGCGGTGACCGTGATGTCCACCCGCGAAACCGTCACCCCGGCCAGTTCGCCGACGCGCCGCCTCAGGTGCTGTCGTGCGCTTTCGGTGGTACTGGCCACCGAGAGCGGATAACTGATCGAAAGCCGGACGTCCAGCGTCGCCGACTCGCCGGTCACCCGGGCGCGTACTTTCGCCGGCCGGTCCTCGCCCGCGCCGTCGACCTCGGTCACCGCCTGCGCGGCGATGCGCTCGACGACGCGGTCCTCGATGGTGAGGGTGCCGCGTTCCCCGGTGCTCATCGCGGTCACCCCCGATCGCGGCCGGTCAGCTGGGACAGATCGAGCCTGCCGTCCAGGAACCGCCCGGTGAGCAGGCCGAGCCCACCGAGCACCAGCACGATCAGGAAGGCGTGGAAACCGCCGAACGCGGCCGCGAGGCCGAGCGCCAGGCCGGTGAGCAAGCCGATTCGGGTGGCGTTCATGGTGTTCTCCCCGTTCAGTGCACGCGGTCGGTTTCAGTGGAGCCGGAATCCTCGTCGGGCAGGTGCACGTCGGCGACGGTGATGTTCACCTCGACGACCTGCAACCCGGTCATCCGCTCCACGGCGGTGATCACGTTGCGGCGCACCGCGCGGCTCAACTCGGCGATGGCCACCCCGTACTCCACTTCGAGCTGGAGATCCACCGCGGCCTGACGCTCGCCGACCTCGACCGAAACACCCTGCCCCGCGCTCGCGGTGGCGCCAGGGATGCGCTCGCGCAACGCGTTGAACGCCCGCGAAGCACCGCCGCCGAGCGCGTGCACCCCGGAGATCTCACTCGCGGCAAGCCCGGCGACCTTCCGCACCACGGTGTCGGCGATGGTGGTGATGCCCTCGGTGGTGACCAGGTCGCTGCTCGGCTGCTGCTTGTCGTTCGCCATCTTGTCCTCCTCGTCGGATGTGGCGGGTGTGTCAGTGGAAGGACACGGTGGTGGCGGAAACGTCACGGGGGAATTTCGTGGTGCCGCTCACGGAAATTTCGCGCGCCGACCAATCTGCCCCCGCACCGGTGCCGAATCACCGGCATGACCAGCGACGAGGAACCATCCACATCGGACACCGCGAAGGTGCCGGTGCTCGTCGCGGCGCTGCTGGGCGTGCTCGCGCTGCTCGCCGCGCTGGCGGCCGGGCACCTGGTCGCCGGGTTCGTCGGCGGCAACGCCTCGCCGTACCTGGCCGTGGGCAACGGCGCCATCGACCTGACCCCGGTGGAGCTGAAGGACTACGCGGTCCGCACCTTCGGCACCTACGACAAACTGGTGCTGCTGCTGGGCATGGCGGTGGTGATGGTGCTCGTTTCGGCCGCCGCCGGGGTGGCGTCACGGCGATCGGTGGTGCCCGGCGCGGTGGTGATCGCGGTCTTCGGTGTGGTCGGCATCGTCGCGGTGGCCGCGCGGCCGGACCTGACCGCCGTCGCCGTGCTCGCGCCGATCGCCAGTCTGCTCGCCGGGGTGGGGGTTTTCGCCTGGCTGCGCCGCCTTTTCCACACGAAGGCGAAAGCGAAAGCCGAGCAAGAGGAAGGCCCTTCGCGACGTTCGGTGCTGCTCGCCGGAGCGGGTGTCGTGGTGGGCGCGGGAGCGGCCGGTGCGGCCGGTCAAGTGCTCGCCGGAGCGCGTGACGCGGCGTCCTCACGGGCGAACGTCGGCGCACTGGTACCCGCGCGGACCGCGCCCGCGATCCCGGCCGACGCCGACTTCGCGAAGCTCGGAACTCCGCCGTTCCTCACGCCCAACAAGGATTTCTACCGGGTGGACACCGCGTTGTCGGTGCCGCAGGTGCGCACCGAGGACTGGCGCCTGCGCATCCACGGCATGGTGGACCGCGAACTCACCTGCGACTACGCCGACATCCGCGACCGGCCGCTGGTGGAACGCACCATCACCATGACCTGCGTGTCCAACGAGGTCGGCGGCCCGTACGTGTCCACGGCCAACTTCGTCGGCGTGGACCTGGCGGACCTGCTGACCGAGGCCGGGGTGCGGCCGGGTGCCGAGCAGCTGTTCTCGACCAGCGTGGACGGCTGGACCGCGGGTACGCCGGTGGCCGCCGCGCTGGACCGCGGGCGCGGCGCGATGCTGGCGATCGGGATGAACGGTGAACCGCTGCCGGTCGAGCACGGTTTTCCGGCCCGGTTGGTGGTGCCCGGTCTCTACGGTTATGTTTCGGCCACCAAATGGGTGGTCGAACTGGAGATCACCACCTGGGCGGCCCGTCGCGCGTATTGGCTCGACCGCGGCTGGGCCGAGCGGGCACCGATCAAAACGCAGTCCAGGATCGATTTCCCGAAGGGTTTCGAAACGCTGCCCGCCGGAAAGGTGCGGCTCGGCGGAGTCGCCTGGGCGCAGCACACCGGCGTGGCCGCGGTCGAGGTCCGGCTGAACCGCGGACCGTGGCAGGAAGCCATGCTGTCCAAGGAAGTCAACGCCGACACCTGGCGGATGTGGTGGCACGAGTTCGACGTGCCCGCCGGTAGCCACCAGATCTCCTGCCGCGCCACCGACAAATCCGGTCAGGTGCAGACCGGGGAACGCCGCGGCACCGTGCCCGACGGCGCGACCGGACTGCACACCATTTCCTTCACCACGCGGTAATCACCCGAACGGGTGCCAATCCGCTTCGCCAGTAGTTCCGAACACCCGATGTGAAAAATGGAGTGATTTCCGTGAAGAACCTTCGTGTCGCCGGAATCGGTTTCGCCGCGGTGGCCGCGCTGACGCTGACCGCCTGCGGGAGTGACGACACCGCCTCGCCGGGCAACACCCCGGCTCCCGCCCCGTCGAGCGAGATGGCGCCGCCGATGTCCAGCCCGGCCGCCGGCGCGGGTGAAGGGGTGACCACCAACGCCGACGTGTTCGGCCCGGCGTGTTCGCAGCTGCCCCAGGGCAGTGAGCCGGGTTCGCTGGACTCGATGGGCCCGCAGCCGGTGGCCAGCGCCGCGTCGACCAATCCGCTGCTGACCAAGCTGGTGGCCGCGGTCAAGGCCACCAACCTGGTGGACACGCTGAACAGCCAGGAGGCGATCACCGTGTTCGCCCCGGCCGACCCGGCGTTCGCCGAGTTGGGCGACGCTAAGTTCAAGGAGCTGGCTGGCAAGCCGGACGAGCTGGCGCCGATCCTGCAGTACCACGTCGTGCCCAAGCGCTACGACGCCAAGGGCCTGGCGGCCGCGGGTGGTTCGCTGGAGAGCCTGAACACCGCCGGTGGCCCGCTGAAGATCGAGGGCAGCGGCGAGAACCTGACGGTGAACGGCGCGAAGGTGCTGTGCGGCAACATCCCCACCAAGAACGCGACCGTCTTCGTGATCGACAAGGTGATGACTCCGGGCACGAACAAGTAGTCCCGTCCGGCAGACCAGGCGCGGCGGTTCCGCTGGAGCGGGGCCGTCGCGTTCTGCTGTTCAGCCGGAGGCGACGGTCAGCTCGCGCCCGCTCACGTCGGTTTCGGGCCGAGCGCGATGTCCGCCCACACCGTTTTCCCGGCGTCGCCCATGGTCTGGCCCCAGGCGCTGACGTAGGCGTCGACCAGGCGCAGCCCGCGGCCGCCGTCGTTGTCCGGTGTCCGGTACTCGGCCGGTTCGGGCGAGCCGTCGCTGACCTCGATCCGCAGCAGTGAGGGCGCCCGGCGCAGGCGCACCCGGCGCGGCGGCGCGCCGTGGCGGATCGCGTTGGAGGTCAGCTCGTCCAGCGCGCCGACGGCGTCGGCCAGCAGCGCGGGGTCGAGCCCGGTGAGCCGGCTCCTGGCCCAGCGCCGGACCCGGCCCAGTTCGGCGGGATTGCCGGAGAGATCCAGCACAGGCTCCCGGTCCTCCACGGTCGCGGCCCTTTCCCCGATCGGCGACACTGATCGGTGAGTACCCCAGGATGAACCTCCCAAGCCGGACCGCGGACAAACGAGGACAAACGGGGGAAACACCGAGGCGCGCGAGGCGCCGCTTGCGCGGGCTGCGCGGGCGCGGTGTGTAGCCTTCCCGAGACGGCCGTCCGGGGACGCGCCGTAGGTGTGTGGCAAGGGTGGATTCGGCGGATTCGGAGGGTGGATGGGCTCGGCTCACTCGCCTGAAAAGGCAGGTCCACTCCCGCGGTTGTCGGTGGGGTACCGGTTGCACGTGCTGTTGGTCGAGGACGATGACGGTGACGCGCTCCTGGTCGAGGAGATGCTCGCCGACGCGCTCGAACCGACCACGCTGCGCCGCGTCGGCACGCTGGCCGAAGCGCTGTCCGCCCCGATCCGCGCCGACTGCGTGCTGCTCGACCTCGCGCTGCCCGACGCGATGGGCCTCGATTCGGTGGCCAGGCTGCGCCGGTTCGCGCCGGGTACCGCGGTGGTGGTGCTCACCGGCCGCGCCGACGAGCGCACCGGCCAGGCCGCGGTCGCCGCCGGTGCCCAGGACTACCTGGTCAAGAGCCAGGTCGACGGCCCGCTGCTGAGCAAGGCGCTGCGGTACGCCTGGGAGCGCAAGCGGGCCGAGCAGGTCGAGCAGTCGCTGCGCGAGCAGCAGCTGCGGGCAGGCGAGTACACACGACTGGAACGCGGCCTGCTGCCCACCCCGCTGCTGGCCTCGGCGGAGCTGTCGCTGGTCGCCCGCTACCGGCCGGGCCGTGACGGCGCGCTGCTCGGCGGGGACTTCTACGACGCGGTCGAGCTGGCCGACGGCACCCTGCACGTGATCATCGGCGACGTCTCCGGCCACGGGCCCGACGAGGCCGCGCTGGGCGTGGCACTGCGCATCGCCTGGCGGTCGCTGGTGCTCGCCGGACTGCCGCAGGACCAGGTGCTGGCCACCGTCCAGCAGGTGCTCACGCACGAACGGATCAACAACCAGTTCGCCACCGTGTGCGTGGTCTCGGTCGCGCCGGACAGGCGGTCGCTGAGCATGCGCCTGGCCGGGCACCCGCCGCCGTTCCTGCGCACCGGTTCGGGCGCGCACCTGCTGCCGGTCGACCGGCTCGGCGTCCCGCTGGGTGTGCTGCCGGACGCCCGCTGGGAGCCGATGGAGGTCGAACTCGAACCGGGCTGGGTGCTGCTGCTGTGCACCGACGGCATCTTCGAGGGCCGCAGCGGGCACGGGATCGAGCTGCTCGGCCAGGAGGAGATGACCGAGCTGTTCCTCGGCCTGCTGCGCGACCGGCCGGACTGGCGGGCCGCCCCGGCCGGCGTGCTCGACGAGCTGATCGCCGAGGCGGAGCGCCGCAACGGCGGACCGCTCGACGACGACGTCGCGGTTGTCCTGCTCGGCCACCAGGAGAAGGCATGACCGTCGAGACCCGGCTCCAGCAGCGGCGGCGCGCGGCCACCACCTGGCCGATCCGCCGCTGGATGACGCTGCTGGCCACGATCACCGCGGCGCTGCTGGCCGGGGTCATCGTGGCCGGGGTGGTGGCGCTGGAGAACCTCGAAACCGCCCGCGTCCGCCTGGTCGACGAGATCGATCCCGGGCTGATCGGCGCGCAGACGCTGACTTCGGCGCTGCTGAACCAGGAGACCGGTGTCCGTGGCTACCTGCTCACCGGCGACCGACGCTTCCTCGCGCCCTACCCGCAGGGCCTGGCCGAGCAGGCGCGCGCGGTGGCGCAGCTGCGTGACGCCGGTGCGCGGCCCGGCACGGTGCCCGGTGACGACCTCGACGCCGTGCTCGCGCGCGCGGGGGAGTGGCAGCGGGTGGCCGACACCTGGACCGCGCCCGGCGCGCCACCGGTCGGCGCGGCGCAGGTGGAGCAGAGCAAGGCCTACTTCGACGGCGTCCGCGAGGTGCTCGACATCCAGCGCGCGCACTACAACGACGCGCGGGTGGACGCCCGTGACGGGCTGGAGACCACATCGGGCTTCCTGCAGTCGATGCTCGCGGTGGTGGCGGGACTGCTGATCGTCCTGTTCGCCGCGCTCTACCTCGGTTTCCGCCGCGCCATCGCCCGCCCGGTGCAGAAGCTGGCCGCCGAGGTCAGGGCGGTCACCGAGGACGACCTGCACCGCGAAGTGCGCGCCGGCGGGCCGCGCGAGCTGGTCCAGCTGGGTGCCGACGTGGAGGACATGCGCCGCCGGATCGTCGCCGAGCTGGCCGAGCTGAAGCACGCGCGGGACGAACTGCGGCGGTCCAACTCCGACCTCGAGCAGTTCGCCTACGTCGCCTCGCACGACCTGCAGGAGCCGCTGCGCAAGGTGGCCAGCTTCTGCCAGCTGCTGCAGCGCCGCTACCAGGGCCAGCTCGACGAGCGCGGCGACCAGTACATCGAGTTCGCGGTGGACGGCGCCCGCCGGATGCAGGCGCTGATCAACGACCTGCTGGCGTTCTCCAGGGTGGGCCGAAAAACCGGTGAGACCGCCGAAGTCGACTCCGCGAAACTGGTCGGCCAGGCGATGCGGAACGTGGAGTCGGTCGCCGAGGAGGCGGGCGCCACCATCACCCACGGCGAGCTGCCGGTGGTGCACGGCGAAGCCACCCTGCTCACCGGCGTGTTCCAGAACCTGCTGAGCAACGCGCTGAAGTTTCGAGGGGAAGAGCCGCCGGAGATCCGGATCGAGGCGGAACGCGACGGGGACGACTGGGTCTTCTCGGTCACCGACAACGGCATCGGCATCGAAGCCGAGTACGCCGACCGCATCTTCGCCATCTTCCAGCGGCTGCACCCGAAGAGCGCCTATCCGGGCACCGGCATCGGCCTGGCGATGTGCCGCAAGATCGTGGAGTACCACGGTGGCCGCATCTGGCTGGACACCGAGGCACCGGCCGGGCGCACCCGGTTCCGCTTCACCCTGCCGGTCAACCCCCGGACCTCCGCCGAAAACACGGAAAACACAGAGAGCGAGCCATCGTGAGCGATTCACTGGCCCCGATCGACATCCTGCTGGTCGAGGACGACCCCGGCGACGTGCTGATGACCAAGGAAGCGTTCGAGCACCACAAGATCCGCAATTCGCTGCACGTGGTCAGCGACGGCGTGGAGGCGCTGGACTTCCTGCGGCGCGACGGCGAGTACGCCGACGCGCCGCGCCCCGGGCTGATCCTGCTCGACCTGAACCTGCCGAAGAAGGACGGCCGCCAGGTGCTCGCCGAGATCAAGGCCGAGCCGGAACTGCGCAGCATCCCGGTGGTGGTGCTGACCACCTCCGAGGCCGAGGAGGACATCCTGCGCAGCTACGACCTGCACGCCAACGCCTACGTCACCAAGCCGGTCGACTTCGAGCGCTTCGTCGAGGTGGTCCGCCAGATCGACGACTTCTTCGTCACCGTGGTCAAGCTGCCGAAGTAGCCGGCGCGCCGAAGTCGGCTTCGGTGCGGTCGCGGTCGACGTACATCGACCAGGCGGTGTCGGCGATGTCATCGGGGTCGAGGGTGCCGATGCCCTCCAGTGAAGCGTTCCGGTCCAGGAACGAGCGGTGGATGTCGCCGCGTTCGATCAGCCCGCCGATGGTGAGCGTGGCCGCGTGGACGCCGCTCTCCTTCAGCGCTTCGGCGAGGGTGAGCACGTACATGCGCAGCGCGGCCGCGGCCGGTGCCAGGTTGCCCAGCATCGGCATGGGGATCTTGCCGCTGAGCCCGCCGCCGAAGAACAACGCGCCGTCGCCGCGCGAAACCATGCCGGGCAGCACCTCGCCGACCAGGGTGGCCGCCGCGGTGAGCATGCCACCGACCGGGGTCAGCAGGTCGTCCGCACCGGCCTCGGTGAGCGGCACGACGTCCAGCGTGTCCGGGCTGACCGGTCCGAAGTAGACGGTGTCGTAGCCGCCCAGGTCGCCGGTGATCTCGCCGAGCACGCGCTTGAGGTCCGCCGCGTCGTTGACGTCGGCGGTGTACGTGCGCGCTTCGATCCCCGCCGCGGTGAGGCTCGCGCGGTAGCCCTCGTGCCTGCGGTCGGTGCGGGACACCAGCGCCACCCGGAAACCCTCCCGGCCGAACCGGTGCGCCATCGACATGCCGAGCCCCGGTCCCGCACCGAGCACCACGAGCACCTTGCCTGCCGAATCCGTCATCGCCACTCCTCAGGTTCATGTTGAGGACGTCCTCAACTTATTTCGACGCTAGCGCTAACTTGAGGGAGTCGTCAACTTGCTAGGGTGAGCCCATGCGCCGCGACGCCCAGCTCAACCGCGAGAAGCTCATCGATTCGGCTCGCGCGCTCTTCGCCGAGCGCGGGCTGAACGTGGCGCTGGAGGAGGTCGCGCGCCGGGCCGGGGTGAGCATCGGCACGCTGTACAACCGGTTCCCGACCAGGGAGGACCTGTGCGCCGCGGTGTTCGCCGATCGGGTGGACACGGTGGTGCGCTCCGCCGAGAACGCGTTGGCCATGCCCGACGCGTGGGCGGGGTTCACCCTGTTCCTGGAGCAGATGTGCCTGCTGCAGGCGGCCGATCGCGGGTTCAACGACCTGGCCGCGCGCTGGCTGCCCCAGGCGGATCCGCGGCGCGGCTACGAGCTGATGTCGGAACTGGTCGCCCGCGCGCGGCGGGAGGGCGCGCTGCGCGAGGACTTCACCACCGAGGACCTGGCCTTCGTCACCTGGTCGATCACCAGGACCATCGAGGCCACCGCGGCGGTCAACCCGGAACTGTGGCGGCGGCACCTGGCGATGATCTGTGACGGCCTGCGTGCCGAGGCCGCGCATCCGCTGCCCGAGCCGCCCCTGCGACCGGAGCAGCTCGCCGGGATCATGCGCGGGGAGTGCTGAGCGCGTCCAGGAAGGCGGTCGCGGCCGGGCTCAACCCGGCCCGGCTCCAAACCAGGTATTCGACGCGGCCGGGCGCGCCGAGCACCGGAACGGTCGCGACCCCGGTCAGCTGCGGCGCGTAGGCCGACGGGAGCATGGCCACGCCGAGGCCCTGCCGGATGAGCTTGGCCATGAAATCCGCCGCGGTCACCTCGAAGGCCACCTCGCGGACCAGCCCGGCCGCGGCGAAGGCCTCGTCGGACTGCGCCCGTCCCGCCGTCCCGGCCGGGAAGTCCACAAAGGTCTCTTCGGTCAGCCGTCGAAGGTCCACTTCGGACGCTTCGGCCAGTGGGTGTTCTGGTGCGGTCACGGCGACGAGGTGGTCGCGGGCCAGCTCGCGCGAGTTCACCCCCTGCGGCCGCGCAGTGGTTGGCAGGCCGAGGAAAGCGACTTCGAGGCTGCCCTCCTTCACCGCTTCGACGAGTTCCTCGCTCGCGCCGGACCGCAGGCCGACGCGCACCTGGGGATAGCGCCGGTGGAATTCGCGCAGTGCCACCGGAATGTCCACCGCCGCCACGGTCGGGATCGCGCCGACGGTGAGCCTGCCCCGCACTTCGCCGATCGCCGCCGCGACCTCGGCGACGGCCCGGTCGGCGGCGTCGAGGCACTGCCGTGCCGCGGGCAGGAACGCCGCACCGGCGGCGGTCAGCCGGACCCGGCGGCTCGTGCGGTCGAACAGCTTCGCGCCCAGTTCGCGTTCCAGCCGGGCGATCTGGTGACTGAGCGCGGACTGGGCGACGAAGCAGCGCTCGGCGCCGCGGGTGAAGCTGTTCGTTTCGGCGACGGCGAGCACGTAGCGCAGGTGCTGGAGTTCCACGGATCTATCTTGAACCACGATCAATCCGGTGACAAACATGTATTGGACTCATGGACGCAGGTCAGCCACCTTGAAGAGGTGAACACGCTGACTGCTTCCGGGACCCTGCCCCGCATCGCGCTGACCGCCTTCGCGCCCGCCGTGTGGGGCACCACCTACGTCGTGACCACGGAACTCCTGCCGTCGGGCCACCCGTTGTTCGCGGGCCTGATGCGCGCGCTGCCCGCCGGGCTGATCGCGCTGGCGCTCACCCGGACGCTGCCGCGCGGTGCCTGGTGGTGGCGGGCGGCGGCGCTCGGCGTGCTGAACATCGGCCTGTTCTTCCCATTGCTGTTCACCGCCGCGGAACGGCTGCCCGGCGGGGTCGCGGCGACGCTGGGCGCCGGGCAGCCGCTCGTGGTCGCGCTGCTGGCGGTCGGCGTGCTGCACCAGCGGCCGTCGGCGGCCCGATTCGCCTGGGGGCTGGCCGGGGTGGCCGGGGTCGGGCTGGTGGTGCTCGGCCCGGCCGCCGGATTCGACGCCGTCGGCGTGCTCGCCGGGCTCGGCGGGGCGTTCGCGATGGCGCTGGGTGTCACGCTGACCAAGCGCTGGGGCCGCCCGGCCGGGGTCGGCCCCACCGCGTTCGCCGGCTGGCAGCTGACCGCGGGCGGGCTGTTCCTGGTGCCGGTCACCTTCGCCGTCGAAGGCGCGCCCCCGGCGATCGACCTGCCCGCCGCGGCCGGGTACCTCTGGCTCGGGCTGGTCGGCGGCCTGCTGGCCTACGTGCTGTGGTTCCGCGGCATCAGCCTCCTGCCGGTCACCTCGGTCGCCGTGCTGGGCCTGCTCTCCCCGATGGTCGCCGCGCTGCTCGGCGCACTGGTGCTCGGCCAGGAACTCGGCCCGGTGCAGCTGGCCGGCTTCGCGCTCGCGCTCACCGCGATGGTGGCCGGCCAGCTGCCCCACGAACGCGGGAACCAGCTGGGCGCGAAGCCCATCGACCAGCTCACCGGACAGTGCCTAGCCGCTGACCTCGCCGAACCAGGTGGTCAGCGCGTCCCGCAGTGACTCGGGTTCACCACCCACCCAGGCGAGGTGGCCGTCCGGGCGGATCAGCAGCGCGTCGGCCGGGCGGTCGTCGGCCTTCGCGGTGCGCACGTCCACGCGGTCGGCCCAGCCACCGGCGATCTCACGGAGGTCGTCACGACCGGCGAGATCGAGCAGGACCGGCCGGGCGGCGTGCAGGAGTTCCGCGACGCTGGTGGTGCCCTGATCGGTGTGCAGGACAAGGTCGGGCGCGAAGGTGCCGGTCAGCGGGTGCCCGTCACCCGTCGGGTAGCGAAGGTCCGCCCCGGCGACCAGCGCGCCGAGGCGGCGAGCGGGCTGCTCGTCGGCGAGCAGTTCCTGGAAGACCGCCCGCAGCGCCTCGCCCGCGGCGTCCTGACCGCGCCTCAGCGCCACCTGGGCCTGCGTCTGGAGCAGCGCGCGGGCACCGGCGTAGTGGCGCTCGGCGTGGTAGGTGTCCAGCAGACCGTCCGGTGCCCGGCCCTGGACTTCGGCGGCCAGCTTCCAGGCGAGGTTGACCGAATCCAGCATGCCCGCGTTGAGCGCCACCCCGGTGGCGGGCAGCAGGTGGGCCGCGTCGCCCGCGAGCAGCACGCGCCCATCGCGGTACCGCTCGGCCTGACGGGCCTGGAATTGGTAGCGCGACAACCGGGTCACTTCGCCCAGCGGCAGGTCCGCGCCCAGCACGCGCCGGATGCTCTCCCGCATTTCCTCCAGCGGCATCGGTTCGTCGTTGTCCACTTCGGACGGATCTTCTTCGGTCGTCTGCATCATCAGCACCCCCGGCGTGAGCGAGCCGACCGCGAACACCCCGCGATCCGTGCGCGTGTACCCCGCGCGGACGCGGAGTCCAGGAGCTTCGAGATCGCCGTTCTCCAGCACGGTCACCGACTCGTGCACGCGGACCTCCGCGATCCGGTTGACCTCCGGATAGGTGGTGCCGGGAAAGGGGATCCCGGCCATTTCGCGGATCCGGCTGCGCCCGCCGTCGCAGCCGACCAGGTAGCGCGCGGTCACCTCGTACGTGCCGTCCGGACCGCGCACCTCCGCGGTCACCACGTCTTCGTCCTGGCTCAACCTCACCACTTCGTGACCGCGGCGGATCTCGGCGCCGAGTTCGACGGCGCGTTCGGCGAGCAGTTGCTCCAGGCGGTGCTGCCGCAGCGGCAGCGCCCCCAGCGGCGGATCCACCAGGCGCGTCAGGTCCAGGTGCACCCCGCCGTACGGGAACCGGGGCGGCGGAACGGGGTCGGTGGTGGCCGCCTCGAACCGGTCCAGGATGCCGCGGTAACGCAGGAGGTGCAGGATCTGCCCGCTGAGGCCGTGGGCCTTCTGCGTGTGCCGCGGCGTCGGCTGCCGCTCCAGCACCAGCGGCCGCACCCCGGCCAGGCGCAGTTCCGCGGCCAGCATCAGCCCGGCCGGGCCGGCGCCCACGACGATCACGTCGGAGTTGTTCACTCAGTTTCTCCCGTTTTCCGCGGATTTTTCGCTTCGGCGGAGGATTCTGCGGCACGCCCTGGGTCTTGCCGCAAGCCCCGGGGTGCGCTATAAATTGGACACCGGAGAGAGATCAGCGTCTGTTTTGGACGAACCACTTCCGGATCCCCCACACCGCCGCCCCGCCCAGCGCGACGAGCAGCACGGGCACCAGGGTGAGCGTCCACGGCCACGCCGGTCCATCGAGGACCAGGTCGTCCGCGGGCAGTTCCAGCACCTTCGCCGTCCACCGGGCGGTCGCGACATCGGTGCTGCTCGCGAGGTCGCGCACGGTGGCCTCGTAGGCGAATCCGGGCCGGCGGTGCACGTATTCGGGTTCCGGACCGTTGGTGGTCACGTCCTGGGCGGCGGCACCGGGCACGAGCAAGCGGTCCAGCCGGGGCGCGGCATCGGCCAGGCCGGCCCGTGGCAGGAAGGTCAGCCCGTGCCGCGAGCGGATCGGGCCGCCGTCGCCGCTCAGCGCCAGTGTCCGGGCGGCGAGGGCCTGGCCGCCGTGCACGTCGAAGACCGAGGCCAGCTCGATCTCACCGGTGCCGTCGGTGAGCAGCACGCCGATCTCCGGCGGGTTCCAGGTGAACCCCGCGTTGACGATCGCGACCGGGTCCGGCATCCCGGCTTCGGGCGTCACCGTCGGATCGGCGTAGCCCCAGCCGACCGCCGTGGCCGCGGCCCTGGCCGCGTCGGGCCCGATCATCCGGCCGATCACGTGCAGCGTGCCGTCGACGCCGGACAGGATGCCCGCGGTGGAGACGATGTCACCGTCGTCGACAAAACGCTGTCCCCGCACCCACTTCACCCCGGGGTAGTCGCTTTCGAACTGACCGATCCGCAGCCAGTGCGAGGTGGCGGGCCGCCCGTCGAGCAGACCCGACGAGGCGAGCACGCCAGAACCGTTGCACACGCTCAGCAGTTGCGCGCCACCGGCGGCCTGCGCGCGCAACCAGTCCGTGACCGGAGCCGTGCTGGGCTCACCGACGTCGGGCAGCGCGGGCACCACCACCAGATCGGCCGCGGGCGTCCTGGCCGCGAGGTCGGCGAAGGTGAGGTCGGGCACCAGGTCGAGCCCGCCGGTCAACGGCACGGGACGGCGCTGCGAGGCCACCGTGTAGAGGTTGAACCGGCCGGTGGCGGCGAGAACTTCGTACGGCGCAAGGACATCCGAGACCACCGCGCCGTTGTCGCCGACGACGACCACGGCGGTGGGCTTGGCGGGATCGTGGGGGAGCGGTGCCGCCGCGGGGACGGCCCGCTCCGGACCCGGGGCGTAGAGCGCGTCGAACGCCGACAGGGCCGAAACGGTCGCCCCGGCGGCCGGGACCAGCAGTACGGCGACCACCACGGCGAGCACACCGAGGCCGCGCTTGAGAAAGGCGCGCACGGCTTCAGTGCCAGTACTCGGCGCGGCGCCACACCATGGCGGCCAGCATCAACGGGAACATGATGACGTGCCCGGCGACCATCACCGCCGAACCGGACAGCAGGCCGAACCAGTACGGCACCAGCAGCGCGGCGAACGGCAGGACCATCACCGCGGCCATCTCCCAGATCCGCGGCCAGGAATGCCGCCGGATGGCCATCCACAGCACCATCGCCACGGTCATGTCGAAAGCCATCACGAGCGCGGCCACGTCCGGTCTGACCACCCACGCCTCGGGCCACAACGGGGCCAGCGCGAACATGCCGACCAGCATGGCGACGACCATTTCCAGGTAGTGCCCGGTGAAGCGGGCCAGCTTGCGGGTGCGGCTGCGATCGTGCGCTGCGGTTGTCATGACGGGACCTCCCGATTCGCGGTGAAACTGTCGCGGTCGAGAATCGCCGTTCCGGGTCCCGTTGCCAGGTGCCGGAGGTCATGGATCAGGGTCATGCCGTGGCATGACCCCGGCTCAGAGCAGGCCCAGGGCGCGGGCGCGCAGGGCGGCCTGGGTGCGGTCGCGGGCGCCCAGCTTGGCCAGCACGTTGGTCACGTGGTTCTTCACCGTGCCCTCGGCGAGGAACAGCGAAGCGGCGATCTCCCGGTTGCTGTGACCGTCGGACAGCAGGCGCAGCACTTCCAGTTCGCGATCCGACAGTGGCACGACCAGCGGCTGCGGAGAGGGCTCGGGGGTCGCTTCGGGCAGCTGGGCGAACCGGGCCACCACCTTCGCCGCGACCGACGGCTGCAACACCGACTCACCGCGCGCGGCGGCCAGCACCGCCTCCACCAGCCGCGCCGAGGACACGTCCTTGAGCAGGTAACCGACCGCTCCGGCGCGCAACGCGGCGAACACGTCCTCGTCGTCGTCGAACGTGGTCAATGCGATGACCTGGACGCCCGGGTGCTCGACGCGCAACCGCCGCGTGGCCGCGACGCCGTCCAGCACGGGCATGCGCAGATCCATCAGCACGACGTCGGGGGAGAGTTCGGCGGCCCGCCGCAGCGCCTCCTCACCGTTGCCCGCCTCGCCGACCACCTCGACGTCGTCGCGAGTGGCCAGCAGGGTCGCCAGCGCCTCGCGGAAGAGCGCCTGATCGTCCACGAGCACCACGCGGACCACGCTCATTCCGGAACCTCCATGCTCAGTTCACTGCCTTTCCCGGAGCCGGGCTCGAAGGTCAGCCGCCCGCCGAGCCCCGCCGCCCGCTCGCGCAGTCCCAGCAGGCCGAAGCCCGGCGTCCGCCCGTCCACGACACCGGTCCCGTCGTCGTGGACGGACAGGCGGACCTTGCCGTCGGTGTAGTCCAGCGCGAGTTCGGCACGGGTGGCGGCGGCGTGCTTGCGGACGTTGGTCAGGCCCTCCTGGGCGGTCCGGTACAGCGCCTCGCGGGCTTCGTCGGACAACGGCCGTTCGGTGCCGGAAATCGTGACCCCGGTGGGCACTCCGGCCGCGGAGGTTTCGTCGGCCAGCGCGTTCAGCGCTTCGGCCAACGGCGGGATCGACCGCGGCTCGCGCAGGGAGCTGACCGACCGGCGGACGTCGGCCAGCGCGGCTTCGGCCTGCTGCTGTGCCTTCTCCAGCACGGCGTCGGCTTTGGCGGCGTCGGCGTGCAACACCGCCCTCGCGGCCTTCACCTGCATCTGCACCACGGTCAGCGAATGCCCGAGTCCGTCGTGGATGTCGCGGGCCACGCGGTTGCGTTCCTGTGCGGTGGCAAGGCGTTCCGCCTGCGCGGCGTAGTCGCGCAAGCGCTCGTGCGCCTCGCCGAGTTCACGCCGCGTCTTCTGTTCCCGTTGCAGCAGTTCCGTGACGACCGCGGCGAACAGCACCGAGGCGAACAGGCCAATCCCTTCGCGCAGCGCCTCGTGCCAGGCCATGCCGACGTGAGCCATCGGGACGAGCAGGATCACCAGCGCGGTACCTGCCCGGGGGAGCAGCAGCACGCACTGGCTCCCCAGCACCACGAAGAAGAGCGTGGCACCGACACCGGGATCGAAGATGAACACCGCGTAGGCGAGCGGAAGCTGGAGCACGACGTACGCGATCGACCAGCGGAGCTGCCCGCGCCGGTGCACCCAGAGGAAACCGGCGGTGCCGAGTGCGGTGAACACCGCGCCGAGCGGGATCGCCCACAGGGCCTCACGCGAAGCGAGCGCGCCGATCACCAGCGTGAGGAACGCACCGCCGGTGAGCACCGCGAGAGCCCGGTTCATGGGGCAACTCTGGGCTTTCCGGCGGCGCCGGTCAACGGAGAACGGGCGGCTGCTTCGGTTCTGCCCGCCGGAACAGCCATGCCGACCCGAGGAACAGGGCCGCGAAGAAGCCGTTGAGCCCGACCAGTTCGACGATCGAGGTGGCCGGGGACTCGTGTTTCCCGGCGAGGAGCGCGATCGCGGTGACCAGTGCCTGCGCTGCCGCCGTGGCGACCAGCGCGCGAGCCATGCCCGCTGGACGGAAGCGCGCGACGAACGCACCGGCGACGCCGACCGCGAGCACGCCGAAGTACATCAGGTCGGCGCGGTCGCCCTCGACGCCGATGACGCCGACCGCGCCCATGCCCCACAGCAGGATCAACGCGGCCGCGAGTGCGACACCGACAGCCGATCGATAGGCGTTCTTCTGCTTCTTCATCGCTTCCTCCACGGTGGGGAACCGGTCCTGGAGGTGTTGTCCCCGCCAGGAAAGGTCCGCGGGCAGGCCGCGGATCATCCGCGACAGCAGGCCGAGCGCGATCCGCGTGCCGCCGGTGCGGGCGGCGCGTTCGTACGCGAGGTGGTCGTGCAGATCGGCGTCGAGCTCGGCGATCCGGCGTTCGGCGACCGGTGCGGGGAGGCCGCGGGTGTAGAACCGCGCCCAACGGCGTACCAGCGCGGCCGTGCGGTCGGGGTTCATGCGGGCTCCGGGGCGATGCGCGTGACCGGCTGGGCGGCCCGCTCGGCGGCGGCCCGGGTGGCCACCTGGACACCCCGCCCGGTCAGCTCGTACAGCCGGCGGCGCGGTCGGCCCTCGGCGGCCGCAGCGTCCTCCCATTCGGAGGTCAGCAGGCCGAATTCCTCCAGGCGGCCCAGGGCTTTGTAGAGCGTCCCGTGGCTCGTCAGCGAGGACGAGCCACGTTGTTCCCGCATGGTCTGGGCCAGCGCGAACCCGTGGAAGGTGTGCTGTTTCGAACGTAGGGCCGCCTCGAGGATCTCGGTCTCGAGCGGCAGCAGGCTCCCCGGCTTCCGGCGTGGCATGCCTCAACTATAGGAAGATATCTTCCGATAAGTCAACGACAGTCGGGAGTGGACATGACGCGGGACACATTCGGGGGCCAGGCGCGTGATCCTGGTCGCGAAAAGCAAAACGGCCCGTCGACAAACTGTGTCGACAGGCCGTTGACTCGCTACTGTGGGCGGTGGGCGATACTGGGATCGAACCAGTGACCTCTTCGGTGTGAACGAAGCGCTCTCCCGCTGAGCTAATCGCCCCGCTTGCGGTGTGTGAACACATTAGCGCACCCCCGCGGGGGGCTCGCACACCGGGGTCCCGTTAGCCGGAATCCCGCCCGGCCAAACGGGTGGTTCCGGCTCACCACGTTCCGCTCATCGCCCGACACGGAGCGAACAACAACGTGGTAGCGATGGTCTTGCGCGGCTGTCGGCGCCTAGGTGACTTCCGACATTCGCGCGACAGCGCTATCGCGCCGGGATCAAACCGAGCAGTATGGACCCGTGGGAGATCAGCCAGGGCGCGTGCGACGGCCCGGAGGCCAGGGGTGATGATGGAGCGAGCGGCCGCCGCGATGACCCCGTACGGGTGATCTTCGGCAAAACCGCGAGCGACACGGCGCCCAGGTGCGTCTCAACGTCGCGACTCGGTCAACCTGGACCGGGAGAGGAGTGAAGGGTAGGACGATGCGAAACGATCACGTGACGCTCCGCTCGACCGCGGTCTTCGACCTGCTGGCCCCGCGGACGCCCGCAGTCCCCGTCAAGGTGGAGCTGCGCTATGACACTCGCGACCCGTACGCGGTCGTCGCCGCGTTCCGGACCGGCCGCGCCGGTTGGGTCGAGTGGGTGTACGCACGTGACCTGCTCGCCGATGGCCTGCTCGCCGACGCCGGCGACGGGGACGTCCGGATCCGCCCTTCGGTGGAGGACCCCGAGTCCGTGCTGATCGAGCTGAACTCGCCGTCGGGGCACGCCATGTTCGAAGCCTCGGCCCAGGAACTCGCCGACTTCCTCGACCGGACCTACGACGTGGTGCTGCCCGGCAACGAGCACCTGTGGGTGGACGTCGACGACGCGCTGACCCACCTGATTCCCCACGACCTGAGCTGATCGCCCTGTTCACGGCCTTGGGTCAGGTTGTGGCCACCCCCCTGCAACCGGGGTCCGGGGCATCGGCTAGAGTTCTTCACACACCGCGAGCGAGGGAAACCCCGAGCGAGTGGGAAAATGCGGACGTAGCGCAGCTGGTAGCGCATCACCTTGCCAAGGTGAGGGTCGCGGGTTCGAGTCCCGTCGTCCGCTCGGAAGGCCTACTCGGGCCTGACACGGTGGAGTGGCCGAGAGGCGAGGCAACGGCCTGCAAAGCCGTGTACACGGGTTCGAATCCCGTCTCCACCTCGCGCGATTAGCTCAGCGGGAGAGCGCTTCCCTGACACGGAAGAGGTCACTGGTTCAATCCCAGTATCGCGCACCATTTGTTTTCGCAGGTCAAGGCCCTGTTCCTCCTCATGAGGGACGGGGCTTTACTTGTGCAATGGAGACGGTCCGCGGGGCCGATTCCAGCTCTCCCACCGGCCTTGTCTGCCTTAAGTGGGGGAACCACTCGCCGAGCTTGGTCCGCTCGGTCGGCCGGAGGGCGTTGAGCGAGTTCAGCCAGCGTCGTTCGAGTGCTTGGATGACTGCCCGTTCCATTTCCGGGGTGATGTGGTCGTAGACACGGGCGATGCCCTTCATCTTCTGCCCCAGCCTTGCTCGTCGGGCGACTTCGGGGATGTTGTCTTCGATGAGCCAGGTGGCGTGGCTGTGACGTCCCTCATGGAAGGTGAACTCCGGCAAGATCGCCGGGGCGACTTGCCGATCGCCATCGGTTCCATCCCAGACCGGCCGCCAGTGCCGGTTCCGGAAGTTGGACCGCCGCCACGGTTTGCCCTCGGGCGTGCACAGCACGAACGGGTAGGGGTGGCTGTCCATCAATTCCTCGTAGAACACCGCGATACTCGGCGGCAGATCCACCCATCGGGTCCCGGCTGGTGTCTTGGTCCGGCCCTTCTTCCCCTTGCCACGCCGACGTCCCGGCCGCGCCGGGAGGGATGTGACGTCGCTCCACCGGATTGCGCGGCGAGGCTGCCGCCCTTGAACACTTTCCCGCTCACCTCCTTAAGCGGCGCACAGATCCGGATCCGGCGGCGTTCTGGGTCGTACTCGTGGCGCTGCTGCCCGACCAGCTCACCCCAACGGGCGCCGGTGTAGCCGTCCAGCAGGCAGAGGGTGAACCCGCCGAGGCCGAGCCCGCGCTCGTAAAGCCGCATCGCCGCCCGCAGGATCTGCACCGGGCTGGCGACGAGCCGTTCCTCCTCGTAGTCGCCGGAGCCGACCCGTACGCCTCGACAAGGGTTGCCGGGGATGATCTTCGCCCGGTCAGCGGCGACGCCCATGATGGTGGAGAACAGCGCGAAGTACGAGGCCACGGAGGATTCGGTGTAGTTCTCGTCCAGCTTGGACAGCCACTTCTCGATCTCGACGTAGTCGTGGTAGATCACGACCATCGGCCACCCCTTCCACTTCGGTAGCAGCTGGTTGTCCAGGTAGGATCGGTACTTCACCACGGTCGTTGGTTCCAGCCGTGGTTTCACCGCGGCGAACCACTCCTCGGCGAAGACGTCGAACGGCTTCTCCCCCTCGCGCGGGTCCCTCCACACGCTGCGCCGGATCTGGTCTTCCTGCTCGTCACCCCAATCTTCTGCTGCCTCCTTCGTGGGAAACCCTGATTTGCTGCCCCAGGTGCCGTTGGGCAGTTTGAATCGGCACCTCCACAACGGCGGTTCCCTGACTATCAGCTCGCCGTAGGCCATTTCTTCTCCTTCCAGTTGTCGGGGATGCGCGGCGCGCATCGGGCGTGACGCACCATCTCGGCGACGTCCTCGCGGCTGAACCGGTAGTGCTTGCCGAACCTGCGGTGCGGGAAACACCCGGGCCGCCGCCTGATCCTTCAGCGTGCGCGGTGACAAGCCGAGTAGCTCACCGACCTGTTCCGCGGTGAGCAACGCGTCCGGATCCCGCTGCGCAGCCGCGGCCAGGGTGTGGACGGCTTCGGCGAGCTGCCGCACCGCGGCGGGCAGATCCGAAGCCTGGGTGCTGGTGGGATCGTCCACAGTTCCTCCTTCCTTGCCGTTTCCCTTGGCCGCGCCGACTTTGAGCGGGCCCGGAAGAGTAGTCGGAGAAGTGCTCGGCCCGGAGGCCCCCGATCGGGTGGGCCCGGCCGCTCCGTCGGTCACGCTGCCGACCTTCCGCTGGTGGAGCGCAGGCCGAGCCGCCGCAATCCGATGTCGTGGAATTCCGGATTCAGGTCGATCCCGACGTAGGAACGGCCGAGTTGCCGGGCGGCGATACCGGTGGTCGCGGCACCACTGAACGGGTCGAGCACGGTGCCGCCTTCGGGGCAGCCGGCGGTAATGCAGCGCAGCGGCAGATCGATCGGGAACGCGGCGAAGTGCGCTTCCCGGAGTGGCCGGGTGGTGATGGACCAGACGTCGCCGGGGTTCCTGCCCCGCGGGTTTCTCGCGGTGTGTCGGGTGCCGGTGGGCCGCATCGCCTGGCCATGGCGCTTGCCGGAGAAGGGCGCGGTGCGGGCGTACTTGCCGTCCACGTTGCCACCGACCCGGCGTGCGGGGGCGGGTGGGCGGGCGAGTGGTTCCCGGATCGGGTCGAGATTGAAGAAGTAGTGCTGCTGCTTGGTCAGCATGAACACCATTTCGTACCGGGTGGACACGCGGTCGCGTACCGGCTCGGGCATGGCGTTGGGTTTGTGCCAGATGATGGCGCTGCGCAGAATCCACCCGTCGTTTTGCAGCGCGAACGCCACGCGCCAGGGCATGCCGACGAGATTCTTGCGCGGGAGGGCCCGAGTTCGCCGCACCCCTGCGCGGCGAACGGATTCTCGCAGCGGCGCCGCCGCGGTGCGACCGGCCAGGGTGCTCGCTCGCATCCCGTCAGCCGTGCGGCCCGGGGGATCGGCGGCGTAGGAGTCGCCCAGGTTCAACCACACGGTGCCGGTGTCGACCAGGACTCGCGACAGCTCGTGGAACACGGCCCGCAGGCGGTCGACGTAGTCCTGCGGGGTGGATTCCAGACCGTGTTGCTGGTCGGCGCGCTGTGCCCCGCAACGGCGGCATCGAGCGGAGGGCCTAAGCCGGGCGTCGGCGAGGTGCGCGCAGGCCGGGGCACCACCGCTCCAGCGGGCGGTTCCGTAGTCGCGCAGGCCCCAGTAGGGAGGGCTGGTGACCACGCAGTCGACAGACTCGTCGGGTAGGTCGGCGAGGACGGTGGCGGCATCGCCGGTGAACAGCGTGATGTCCGGACCGTCGTAGTGAGCTTGGGGGCATAACACGAACTCCTAGATCTGAGCGGAGGCGATTACGCCGCGCGAGTTGTGCTCGCGGCAGATGGATCGAGCGAGCACACGAGCCGGTCGTGCCAGGCGAGAGCGAAGCGGAGGCAGTTGGACTCGCTGCGATGGCTGGCCGTGCAGCCCGGGACGTGCCGCCCGCGCAGGCTCCACGAGGTCGAGTCGCTGGAGACGAGGGCGTCGGCGTAGCGGGCGAGTCCGGTGATCTTGACGCCGAATCCGTGCAGGGACAGTCCCCGCGCGGCGAGTGCTCGCATGATCTGCTCGACTCGCCAGTGTGCTGGCGACGGTTGTCGCGGCAGTGGCCGTGTCCCGTTGTGAGCGTGTCACGTTGCGACCAGCCAGTGAAGCCCATCGGAGCCGTGTGCGTCCACGTTAGACGATCGGACTTGCGGTCGGTGGGTGGGTGATGTCGTGTCGCGGTACTCCTTTGGAACAGGTCTTCGTTCAGACGCATGGTCCGGTGATCCTCGACTTCCTGGCGGTGGGGAGGGTGCGGACGTTGTTCGGCGAGTCGGCGCGTTGTCGAAGCCGGAGGATCTCTTCGTGCTGCGCGGCGAGTTGTGACAACGCGCGCTCCTTGAACTCGGTGAGCTCGGTGATCCGTGCATCGCGTTCCCGGACGCGTTCACGGAGCTTGGCGTTCTCGTCTTTCAGCCTGGTGATCTGGAGTTCGCGCGGGTCTGAGGCGGTGCCCGCCTCGCGGAGATCGGCCAGCCGACGCTGAAACTCCTCGGCCAGGTGCTGATAGGGCCCTGGCCGCTGGTTGCCCTGCGGGTCGGTGCGTGCGTAGAAGCCCGTTCTGGCGACGCCGGCTCTCGTGCGAGAGTCTTGAGGTCGCAACCGCCGCGGGCTGGAAGCTGCCCCAGCAGTAGGCGGTCCATCGCAGCACGGATGCTGGCCTCGTTGCGGCGGCGCTGTTCGGTGGTCAGCGGCATGATGTGCTCTCCTGCATTGCGGTCTGCGGAAACGTGGCGGAGTTCTGGGCCAGTTGGCGGCCGATGATCGGTCTCTCTGCGTCGGCCGTCCACGAGGTCGTGATCATGGAATATCGTGCCGGTCATGACCACGGATGACTGGTTGGCCGACACCCGAACCTCTTATGACACGGTCGCGGTCAGCTATGCCGACCAAGTGCGCGGCGCCCTCGCCGGACACCAGTACCTGCGCGCGGCTCTGGCGTTGTTCGCCGACAGCGTGCGGATCGCTGGCGGCGGGCCGGTCGCGGACGTCGGCTGCGGCCCCGGTGAAGTCACCGCCCACCTGCATGAGCTCGGTGTCGACGCCTTCGGTGTCGACCTCTCCCCTGGGATGATCGACGTGGCCCGGCGCGACCACCCCGGCCTGCGGTTCGAGGTGGGCTCGATGACGGACCTGGACCTCCCCGTCGCTTCGGTGGCCGGCCTGCTCGCCTGGCAGTCGTTGATCCACATCCCTGACGACGAGGTGCCGACTGTGTTCGGGCACTTCCACCGAGCATTGCGTCCCGGCGGACCGCTGCAGCTCCTGTTTCACGTCGGCGACGAGTCGCGGTTGATGACGGAGGGCTATGGCGGTCACCCGATGAAGGTCCATGTCCACCGCCGTCAGCCTGACCAGGTGGCATCCTGGCTGCGCGATGCCGGATTCGTGGTCGAGGCTCAGATGCTGCTCGACCCGGATGCGAATGCTCAGCAAGCGATTCTTTTCGCACGCAGTAAGTCCTAACTTCTGCATATGTCGGGCTCGCCAGTCGGAACCGGAGGACATGCGGGTGTGCTCCCAGCGGTGCTGGTGGCCTCGTCGATGCTGTCGAGCACTCGTTGGACACGGTCGTGCTCGCGCCGAAGCCGGGTCTTCTCTCCCGTGGGGACTCTGGGGTTGCCGAGGAACGCTTGGAAGGTGGCCGCCTGCTCGGCCCAGATCGGTCGGTGGCAGGCGTGGTGGGTGGCCTGCGGGCAGCGGGCCGAGTCGCACAGTCCGATCAGCGGCCGTGTCGCCTCTGTGGTCCCGGCCAGTCGCAGGCAGAGCGCTTTGGACGGGTCGCGGAACCAGCAGTAGTTGGCCGGGCCGACGTGCAGGCTCGCGGCCTGCGCGCGCAGCAGGTTCTCGATGCGGCGGTCGGTGTCCAGCACCGACGGCTCGGCCGGTGTCCTGTCCCGCAGCGCGTCGTCGACGTGGGTGAACGTCGCGATGAGGTCGCGAGCCCCCGGTCCGCCAGGAAGCCGCCCGGCTTGGAACTGGCGGAAAGCGTCGATGGTCAGGCGGAGGTGGTGTTCTTCTTCCAGTTCCTGGACTTCGGCGTGGAAGAGGGCTTGTGATCCGCCGGGGCGGTTGGCGTAGCCCTCGGTGGTGGCGGTCGACACGTGCTTGAGGTGGATCTTCGCCGCGAGCAGTCCGCCGGGGCGTTGCGCGAGTGCCTGCGCCAGCGTGCGGCGCAGCATCCGCAGGTTGAGCGGGCCGACGGGGGATCGGCGTCAGGCCGAGTCGCTGTCCGGCCGGGCCGTTGATCCAGTTCCGCAGCCGCGGGTAGCTGGTGTGGAAGACCATCGCGCCGAACACGGGCTCGCCGATGTCGCCGCCGTGGAGACGTTCGGCGAGCGCGATCGCCTGGTCGACCTCGGCGACGACAACCCATTCGTCGTCCTCGCCGCCGAACTGTCGACCCTTGATGACCTTGCTGGCCAGGCGGAAGCGCTGGCCGCCGCCCGTGATCGTGAGGGGAGGCCGTCGGCAGCCGACCCGCAGTTCCAGCAGTTCGCTGGTCCGCATGCCGCTGGCCGCCGCGGTGAGGATCAGGCAGGCGGTGCGGACCGCGGTGACCAGGCCGCGGATCTTGTGGTAGGACACCGGAAGCGTCCAGGCGCGGGGCTCGCCGCCGTCCGCACCGGCCACTGGTGCCGCGTTGCGGCCCCAGGCATGCTCGACCCCCAGCACCCGGACGGCGTGTTCGAGGTGGGGCCGGATCTGCTCGACGTGGCGCAGCAGCAGCAGCTTGCCGTAGCCGAGCTGACGCCCCAGCGGGCTGAGGTTGACCGGCAGCACCGGGTCGGCCGGGCTCCAGCCGTCGGCCAGGCGCCGGTCAATCGCGGCCTGCGGCAGCCGCTGCAAGGCGTGACCCGCCTCGATCTGACCGGTGAGGAAGGCGGTGAGCCGGGCGATGCCGGTGTCGGTGAGCAGTCCCGGTGGCGCGCTGCCCCACTCGGGGGCCCGGCGGAACTCCTCGCGCAGCTCAACGAGGTGCGGCCCGATGGTGTCGACCAGGTAGAGGCAGGCCGCCAGCAGCGGTTGCAGGACGGGCAGCGGGACCGGCGGGGTCCTGTTCTCCCCGGCGCGCTGGTGCCCGGCGTCGGGCGCATGCCGTGCACCCCGTGACCGCTGTGCAGACCGAGTACTCGCTCTGGACGAGAGGCGTGGAAGAGGAGCTGCTGCCCACCCTCAAGGTGCTGGGTGCGGGACTCGTGCCGTACTCCCCGCTGGGCCACGGCTTTCTGTCTCAGTCGTGGGACCAGGACGCCGCGTTCATCGCCACATCAGCGACCCGGCGCAGTTCCGCCTCGCTCTTGCCCGTCGCCGCCTGAACGGCGATGCCGTACGCGACCGTCGTGATGTAGGCCGCCAGCGTGCGCGGATCCTCGGTCTCCGGCAGATCACCCTCGGACCGCGCACGCAGAAATCGGGACTCGAGGCGCGCAGCGCCATCTTGGCGCCAGTCGACGAGGACCTTCTGGGCAGTGAGCCCGTTTTCGCCGGCGGACAGCGCAGCCTGGACGCCAAGGCATCCGTGGGGTGCCTCGCGACTCGTGCTGGCAGCGGCCGCGCCGCGAAGAATGGACTCGGCGACTTCGCGTGCGGTCGGCTCGGACAGTGCACGGATTCCGTAGGAGGCTGGGCCTTCCGTGTACCGCTCGACCGCTCGGCGGAACAGCTCGTCCTTGCTCCCGAACGCCGCATACATGCTGCTGCGAGTGATGCCCATCGCCTCGGTCAGGTCCGTCAGGCTCGCCCCTTCGTACCCTTTGGCCCAGAACACTCTCATGGCTTGTTCGAGGGCGTAGTCGGGGTCGAACTCGCGGGGTCGCCCCAGCTTGGTCTGCGATACGGGCATGGCAGTCATTATGCCCCCTTACGGACCAGGCAGTCCAGATAACGCGAAGGGTCAGGCGGTCAAGCCGCCGTCGATGGTGAGCACAGCTCCGGTGATGAACGCCGCCGAGGTGCCCGCGACGAAAGCGACGGGGGACGCCCCGGTTCAGGATGCGGTCATCGTGGAGTAACTGGCCGCTTCCACCTGGAGCGCCGGGTTCGGGATGCTGACCGACCGCTTCGGCGTGACCTGGAGCTTCAGCGACACTGTATGACAGTCGTGCCTTGGCGGATATGCGGCAGATGCTGCTGGATGAGGCAGACCGGTCGGATGAGGCGGGCGAGGAGTTCGACGCCCTCCCGCCGGACGCAGACGAGGACGTCCGCGGCCGCCTGGCCGAGCGCTTCGCCCCGAGCTGGCGCCGGTGTTCCGCCAGTACCCGTGGCTCACGAATCCTTCTGGGCGTATGAGCGTGCCGCTCGACGCCGCACAGGCTGCTCTGGCCGAGGCGATGAGCACGCTGTACAACCCCTCGCAGCGCGATGTCATGACGCGGGCGATCGAGCTCGCGCGGGCCGAGGACGGCGCGAACACCCAGGCCTGACGCCCCGGGCCGTGACGCCTGCCCGCACGGTTGAGGGCTTGCGAATAAATCTCTGCCCGCGTACGTTACTTGTGTACTGATCAGTCCCGAATAAACAAACTGGACCTCTGGACGTGACCTCGCTACCGGGCCTCGGTGAGCGAGCACGCCGAAGCGCGCCGCAGCGGAAGTGCCGCCGGCTCGACATGAGAAAGAGAAGGATCATCATGAAAGCCGCCGTCATCACCTCGTTCGGCGAACCCTCCGTGTTGCGGGTTGCGGAGGCTCCGCGACCGGTGCCGGGTCCGGGTCAGGTACTGGCGCGGGTTCACGCCGCCGGGGTGAACCCGGCGGAGATCCAGGCACGCGCCGGATCGTTCCACCTGCGTGCTCCCGCCATCATCGGATTCGAGTTCGCCGGCGTCGTCGAGGCGGTCGGCCTGGGCATCGACGAGGGCGTGGTCGGCGACCGCGTCGCCGGGTGGCCGGACTCCGCCACCCAGGGCTCCTACGCCGAGTACACGGTCAGCAGCAACTTCGCGACGATCCCCGACGGCGTTTCCTTCGAGGAGGCCGCGGCCACCGTCATCGGCGCTGACAACGCGGCGAGGGCGCTCGGGCTTCTGAATCTTCGCCCGGGTGACACGCTCGTGGTCACCGGCGCGAGCGGTGCTCTGGGCGGCGCCGCCGTGCAGTTCGCGCGACAGCGCGGTGTGACGGTTGTCGGCGTCGCCGGGACTGCCAACGCCGATTTCGTCAGGAGTCTCGGTGCGATCCCTGTCGCTCACGGCCCGGGCCTGGTCGATCGCATCCGTGCCGCCGCTCCGGGCGGGGTCGATGCCACGCTCGACACCGCCGGCAAGGGACTCCTTCCCGCCCTCGTCGATCTTCTCGGCGGCCCGGACCGGATCGTGACGCTCGCCGACCGCGATGCCGCACGGTACGGTGTCGCATTCAGTCCGGGAGGCAGCGGGAATCGCGACCGCGGCCCTGTTCAGGAAGCCCTGGATCTGATCGCCGCCGGTGCATGGACCGCACGCATCGGCCGGAGCTTCCCGCTCGACGAGGCCGCGGACGCCCATCGCCTCGTCGCCACGGGCCACACCCACGGCAAAGTCATCCTTCTTCCCTGACGCGGCCGACCGGCCATTCTGCCACGACAACAATCAATTGGAGAATCAGAAATGCCTGCAGTCCTCGTCCATGGTGTACCTGATACCCACCGGCTTTGGGACACCGTCCGTTCCTATCTTCAACGCGAAGATATTGTGACGATCGATCTCCCCGGGTTTGGCGTACCCCTACCGGCGGGATTCACGTCGACGAAAGAAGAGTATCTCGATTGGCTTATTGAGAAGATCGAAGAAATCGGCGAACCCGTCGACCTGGTCGGTCATGATTGGGGGTCTCTGCTGACGGGCCGTCTCGCGTCTGTCCGGCCAGATCTGGTGCGGACGTGGACAGGAATCAGCGGGCCGATCGATCCGGAGTATCCGTGGCACTATCTTGCCAAGATCTGGCAAACGCCAGGCGAGGGCGAGCAATGGATGGCGGACCTCGACCTCGAGGAGTTTGCGGCAAGCCTCATCGAGGCGCAGATGCCGCGCGACGCGGCAAACGAATCGGTTCGGCATCTCGATGCCACTATGAGGGCAAGCATTCTCGCTCTGTACCGTTCGGCGATCGAGGTCGGGGCGGAGTGGAAGCCAGGTTTGAGCAACGTGACCGCACCGGCGCTGGTGATCTGGGGCCTGGACGATCCGTTTCTTCCGCACCGCTTCGCCGACGAGCTCGGTAATGCCGCACGCGCACGTGCCGTCTTCAAGCTGCGCAGCTCGCATTGGCCGATGATTGAGCGTCCGGCCGATGTCGCGCGCGAACTCGAGGCCCACTGGGCTCACAAGTAAAACCTGCGCTTGGGTCACTCGGGCTCAAACCCCGCGGCCGCTACGCGAACGGCAATAATTGCTTGCTCGCCATGGTGGGCCCGAGTGCCCGCGCAGTTGTCCGGAAACGAATCATCGTGACGCAGCCCGGAGAGCGTTGCCGGGGCTGCACAAGGCAGGAGCGTCCTAATGACGAATTCAGCAAATACCCGGATCGGCGTCGGCCTTATCGGGGCTAGTGCCGATCGGGGTTGGGGTGGAATTGCTCACGTCCCGGCGCTGCAGGCGCTCGACGCGTTCCAGATCCGCGCCGTCAGTACGACTCGTATGGAGAGCGCGAACGCGACCGCTCGTCGGCTGGGCGCCGATCTCGCCTTCGACACACATGAGGCTCTGGTCGTGCGACCGGAGGTCGACCTGGTGGTGGTTGCGGTCAAGGTGCCGGAGCACCAGCAGATTGTTTCCGACGCGCTGGCCGCGGGCAAGATGGTTTATTGCGAATGGCCGCTCGCAAGAAACCTGTCGGAGGCCGAAGCTCTGGAGGGGTTTGCCCGCGAGCGGCGGCTGCGGACGGTTGTCGGGCTGCAGGGCGGCCTGCACCCGCCGATCCTTTTCCTTCGCGACCTCATCGCGCAAGGCGTGATTGGCAAGCCGCTCAGCACGAGCATCCGAGCGCATTTGACCGACGACATGTGGGTCGGCCGATATGACCCGCCGGTCGAGTACATGGCTCAGGCAAAGCATGGCGCCACGCTTTTGAGCATCATGCTCGGCCACGGGCTCGAACCGCTTGCGCGCGTGCTCGGCACGTTCGAGAGTCTGTCCGCCGTCGTCGCCAATCAGCGCGGTGACGGCGTCCGCCTCTCCGATGGCGCGTCGCTGCCGAAGGACGCGCCGGATGAGATCGTCGTCGCCGGAGTTCTCGAAGGCGGGATCGTCACTTCGCTGCACTACAGTGCCGGGCAGTCTGCCGGCTCGGCGATGGTATGGGAGATCCAGGGCACCGAGGGCAGTGTGCGTGTGGACTCGGCGTCGGGCTACATCCATTTCACCGATTTCACCATCACGCTGCGCCGCGGCAGCGAGCCTGTCCAAGTGCTACAGGTCCCCCCCGCTTATGCGGCTCCCGACCTGCAACTCGACGCACCCGCAGCGGGGGTCGCCCGCCTCTACGCCCAGTTCGCCGCCGACCTCCGCGACGGAACCGCCGATGCGCCGGATTTCGCGGTCGCACTCGATCGCCACCGGGTACTCGAGGCGATCACACGGGCCGCTGAAACAGGTCATCGGCAGCTTTCGGTTGGCGAGCGCTACTGGGGCAGGCCCAGTAGCGGGGTCCTTTAGTAACGGGGACAGAATCGACGAGTGGCGCTACTCGACGACCGTCCGGTCTTGCCCTGGCGGGACGCTCTGCTGATCGAGGAGCGGGCCTTCTACCAAGCACGCTCGGTGATCACGACGGTGTAACTGTCGTCATCGGCCGGACCCTGCTCTGACGTATCAGCGGCCGACGTGGCCTGGGTTCGTCCAGGGTTCTTCTGGGCTTCGAGGAAGGTCTCGAGCCGATCTGACATGGCGCCGAGGTCGAGATCCGCCAGCCGATCGAGGCTGGCTCGCAAAGCTTCTGCGTACGCGGGCACTTCACCAGCGCCCCGCAGCGAGATGTTTCCGGCACCCAGTTCCTGCCCGACTTCCATGAGGACCGGGTTCTCGTTGTGCTGCAGCTGCTGGAAGACAAGGTGGCGCCATCGGTTCTCGTCGGTGAGGTCCGCACCGATCGTGGTCGTCTCGAGCTGGGCGAGAAGACCACGGTAGCGGGTCGCGGCCGGCTCGGACGCGTCATCGGTCATCGTTCGTCCGTTCCGTGGTCATCGGGGCAGGGACCTGGGCCCGCTCGGGTCCAGGCGGGGCATGTTGTCGGGCACGAGCACGATACCGAGCCCGCTCATCCCCGCCTCGAGCGCTTGCATGTATTCGTATCCCAGATCGACGGCTTTGGAAGCCGTGTAAATGATTTCGACGATCTTGACGAGTTCATACATCAGTGTTGCTTCGGCGATGACCACTGCGGCGGGAGCGCCCACGACGGTGGCTGCGGACGCGCCGGCCGCCTCAAGCCCGGCCATGAACGCGAGCCCGGCATCGATAAGGTCGCACATCAGCGCACCGAGCAGTTCGCCGACTTCATGGGCTCCGTCCGCGGCACGGACGTAGTGATCGGCCAGTTCCTGAAAGGGCGCCTGCGCGGACTTCAACGACTTCGCGAGTTCGTACAGGTACGTTTGCGCGCTGTCTGCCGCGTTTCCTTTCCAGAACTCGTCGAGTTGCTGCGCGGACCATTGGACGTTCACCGCCATGTCGCCGACGGCGAGGCCGATGTTGGTGTACACATCGGCGCAGGCACGAAGTCCTGCCCAGTCACCACTCACCACCTTGATGATCCCCTCGAAGGGATCGAAGGGCCTGTCCATCAACCCGATCTGCGTGGCCAGGACAGTGATGCCCCACACGACATCCCGATAGAGCCCGGTCGGGCTGATCGCGTCCAGCAACTGTGGCGTGTAGGGCCTGGTGCCACCGTGACAACGGTCCGGGGCAACGGGACGACCATTCCGTCCTTCCGTGCCGGAATTTTGGCGCGGGGGCGGGAGTTGTCCGGGAATATGGCAACAGCAGTGGTCGCCACCGGATCCGGTGGACCGGAGAATCTGTCCGTAGTGGTCCGTGAGGTTCCTTCGCCTGGCGCCGGCGAGGTGACCATCGAGGTGCGGGCCGCCGGGGTGATCAGCGCCGTCGGCGAAGGTGCGACCGGACCGGCGGGACCGCTGGCCGTGGGGGACGAAGTCGTCGCCCATTCGGTGCGGGGTGGGTACGCCACCGAGGTGACGGTCGCGGCGGGGGTGGTGGTGCCCAAACCGGCCGGAGTGTCCTGGGAAGTCGCCGCCGGCCTGCTCGCCGCGGGAGGCACGGCGGTCCACGCGCTGGCGCTGCTGAACGTGCGGGAAGGCGACACGCTTGTTGTCCACGGCGCTTCCGGCATGGTCGGCTTCACCGCCGTGCAACTGGCCGTCGCGGCCGGGGTCAAGGTCATCGGCACGGCGAGCGAAAGCCGTCACGAGCTGCTGCGCCGGCACAACGCGGTGCCCGTCGACTACGGCGACGGGTTGCTCGACCGGCTGCGGACGGCCGCACCGTCCGGGGTGGACCGTGTGCTCGACGCCGCGGGCACGGACGAGGCCATCGAGGCATCGCTGCAGCTGGTCGCCGCTCCCGCGCACATCGTTTCAGCGGTGGCGCTCGGCCAGGCGGGTACCGGGATCCGGTTGATCGGGGGCGGGCCCGGAGCCGACCCCGGTACCGAGATCCGGGCCGAGGCGTGGCGGACCTTGCTGCCACTCGCGGCGCAGGGCCGGCTGGAAGTTCCGATCAGCCGGACGTACCCCCTGTCCGAGGCCGCTGCCGCGCACGAGTTGGTAGCAAGCGGTCATCCCAGGGGGAAGGTCGTGCTTGTCACCTGAGCTGCTCGTGTCCTGAGCGGGGACTCGCACGGGAATCAGGCTCGGGGCGACAGCGGCGTCCTCACAGCTCGCGACATGCCGAGGCGGCGCCCGGCCGGAAGGGTGGTGCAGGATCGTGGGAATGCCGGGTGTGCGGCGCCGTCGTAACGGGCGAACATCGCCTGCATCACATCCGCGTCGTCGCCGTAGATGACGGGATCTCTACCGGATCGCGGAACAGCTGCCGACCATTTCAGACCGCGAGTTCACCGGCGCAGCGCTGCCGATGCGGGGTCGGCTTCGCTGTCACGCCCGTGCTCCGGAACGTCGCGAATTTCTGACGTTCACGGATGATCCCTGGCGCGATATCGGTGCCGGACCGCTCCGCGACCCTGCACCAGACGGTAATCCACGTCAAACGGCGAAGCGTTCCGGCTCTACTCGTTTTTGACGCTCCACTCGATGAGCGGGTGCAGGACACGCATCAGGCTCGCGCCTCGCTCGGTGGGCCGGTACGTGATCTGGACCGGAGTGGTCGGCACCACGACCCGCTCGATCAGGTCGTGGCTCTCGAGTTCGCGGAGGCGCTGGGAGAGCAGCTGGTTCGAGATCCCGGTGACGCGTGCCCGGTAGTCGACGAACCGGCGGGCGCCCCGCATCGCCGCCATGAGCACGGCGGCGGTCCATTTCCTGCCCACGATCTCGACCGAGCGCTGGAAGCTGCGGCACACGTCGTCGTCGATGTGCTCGTAGTCGACCTCCGCGCGGCTCTGGCCAGGGACGGCGGCGGATTCGTCGGTGGATCGCGAGGTGGTCACTCGGTCATCATAGCTGACCGAGTTGTTTTAGCTGACCTGGTAATGTCCCGTTTGTCGCCCGTGGTCGTCTTCGGGCAGCCTGGTCGCATGAACGCACGCACCGCCCGTCCCGGCGCGCTGTGAACTACGGGCACCGGCTGAGGTTCGGGCTGCGCCTGGACACCGGCGCCGATCGCGAACCCGATCACCTGATCAAGAGGGCGGCCCTGGCCGAGCGGTGGGGACTGGACCTGCTCGTCGTTCCGGCGGGAACCGCCGGCGCCGATCTCGAGCCGGGGACCGTGTCGTCGTGGATCGCGGCGTCGACGGGCTCGCTCGGACTGGTGGTGGAGTCGCCGCCGCCCGCGCATCCGGCGATGCTCGCCAGGGCCGTCGCGAGTCTGGACCATCTCACCGATGGCCGGGTCGAACTGGCTCTCCACGCGGATTCCGAGGAAGCACTCGGCGACACGATCGCCGTCATCCATGAGCTGTGGAACGTCCTCGACCGCGGCCTCGGCCGGTTCACGGGCCGCTTCCACCGGCTCGCCGGCGCGCAGAAGGCCGCACCCGCGCACGACGTGCCGATCGCCGTGCACGGCGATCGGCAGGTGCTGCGGCTGGTGGGACGACAGGCCGACGAGTGGTCGACGGCCGGCGACGTCGCCGAGCTGGCGGCGGGCAACCGCCTGGTCGACGAGGCCGCGCGAGAAGCAGGTCGCGACCCGCGCGAGATCCGCAGGCGGGTCACGATTCGAGGTGGCTTCGGCGAGCGTGCGGAGAGGTTCACCGGAACCGCCGAGGACTGGGTGAGCGACCTGTTGCCTCTCGTGCTCGACCACGGGGTGGGCACGGTCGTGCTCGACAGCGATACCGAGGACGTCGCGGCGCGGTTCGCGAACGACGTCGCCCCCGCGCTGCGGGCCGCCGTTGACGCGGCGCTGCCCTGCGGTTGGTCGAGCGCACGGATTCGCCGTGCGGCGGCGCTCGCCAGGCGTCGTCAGGGGATCGACTACGAGGGTGTTCCGGCGGGGGTGGCCGAGGTCGTCGAGCCGGGGGACCTGGCCTACGCGCGGCTGCGCTCCGGTTACCTGCGCGGGGGTGCGCCGGGGATCGTCCTGCGGGCCGCGACGAACGAGCAGGTGGTGCGGGCGCTGGCCTACGCCCGTCGGCATCCCGGCGTTCCCCTGTCGCGCCGCAGCGCGGGGCACGGGGTCTCGGGACGCTCCACGAACGACGGCGGGATCGTCATCGATGTGTCGCTGATGAACGCGATCGAGGTCCTCGACGAGGAGACGCGCCGGGTGCGCATCGGTCCGGGCGCGCGCTGGGGCGAGGTGGCGGCGGCGCTGGAACCCTACGGCTGGGCGTTGAGTTCGGGCGACTACGGCGGCGTCGGGGTCGGCGGCCTGGCCACCGCGGGCGGCATCGGTTATCTCGCGCGCGAGCACGGCCTGACGATCGACCACCTGCGGGCCGTGGAGATGGTGCTCGCGGACGGCTCCGTCGTGCGGGCCGGCGACGCGGAGAACGCGGACCTGTTCTGGGCGGTGCGGGGCGCGGGCGCGAACTTCGGGATCGTCACCGCGTTCGAGTTCGAGGTCGACGAGGTCGGCCCGGTCGCCTTCGCCCAGCTCACCCAGGACGCGAGTGACGTCGAGCGGTATCTCGTCGAGTGGGGCCGGGTGGTCGAGCAGTCGCCGCGGGACCTCACCAGCTTCGTGATCCTGCCGCCGCCGCGGGGCGGGCGACCGGCGGTGGCGCTGAGCCACACCATGGTCCATTCCGCCGACCGCGAGACCGTGCTCGCCCGGCTGGAACCGCTGGCCGCGATCTCCCCGATGTACGCCCAGGACGTCACCATCTCGTCCTACGCGGCTGTGCTGGACAACGCGAGTGACGACGCGCCGGTGTCCCGTGGTGAGCCGGTTTCGCGCAGCGGCCTGCTCCGGCACGTAACCCCGGAGTTCGCCGCGGCCGCCGCCCGGGTGCTCCACAGCGGCGCGATCGGCTGGTTCCAGCTCCGCGCGGTCGGCGGGGCCGTCGCCGACGTTGCCGCGGACGCCACCGCCTACGCCCACCGCGACGCGAACTTCTCGCTCGTGGTGATGGGCGGTGACGACGACGTGGTCGACGCGGCCTGGGAGCTGCTGCGTCCCTTCCTCGACGGCCTCTACCTCAGCTTCGAGTCCGGTCTCCGGCCCGAACGCCTCGCCGAGGCGTGGCCACCGGCGACTCTCTCGCGGCTGCGTGAGCTCAAGTCCCAGTACGACCCGGAGGGAGTGTTCGACGACAACTTCGCGATCACTCCCGCCACGAACGATCCCGGAGGAAGCGAGAAATGACCGACTACGGCCACGACCTGTGGTTCGGCAGCTTCGTCACGCCCGCCGCCCGCCCGCCTCAGGCGCCGGTCGAGCTGGCACTGGCCTCGGAGCGGGCCGGGCTCGATCTCGTCAGCTTCCAGGACCACCCGTACCAGTCGGCGTTCCAGGACACCTGGACGCTGATGTCGTACGTCGCGGCGCGCACCGAGCGGATCCGGATCAGCGGCAACGTGCTGAGCCTTCCGCTTCGCTCGCCCGCCGTGCTGGCCCGCGCCGCCGCGAGCCTGGACCGGCTCACCGGCGGGCGGGTCGAACTGGGCCTCGGCGCGGGTGCGTTCTGGGACGGCATCGCCGCGATGGGCGGCCGCAGGCTCACTCCGGGCCAGGCCGTGCAGGCCTTGGAGGAGGCGGTCGCCGTGATCCGTGGGCTGTGGGCCACCGACGAGGCGGGTCCGCTCAAGGTCGACGGCGAGTTCTACACCGTGACCGGCGCCAAGCGCGGGCCCGCGCCGGCCCACCGGATCCCGATCCACCTCGGTGCCTACAAGCCGCGCATGCTCCGGCTGACCGGCCGGATCGCCGACGGCTGGCTGCCGTCACTCGGTTATCTGCCCGAGGGACCCGCATCGCTCGACGCGATGAACGAGCAGATCGACGAGGCCGCCTCGGCCGTGGGCCGCGAACCCGCGGCGGTCCGCCGCCTGCTCAACCTGAGCGGCCGATTCACCACCGGCGGTGGTGGCCTGTTGCAGGGAACGACTGCCGACTGGGCCGAGCAGCTCGCCGACCTCGCACTGCGGTACGGCGTGTCCGGGTTCATCCTCGCCTCGGACGAGCCCGCCGAACTCGATCTCTTCGGACACGAGGTCGCGCCGCGAGCCCGCGAGCTCGTCCGGTCCGAACGCACGGCGTGACGCTGTCAGACCTGGGAGCGGCCATCTGTGCGGGGCAGGGGGAGCTGGTCGGCCGCCGCGACGAGACCGCGGTTCTCGGCGAAATGCTCGGCCGGGCCCGCGAAGGGACCGGTGGCGCGCTCGTCCTGTGGGGTGAGCCGGGGATCGGCAAGTCCGCTCTGCTCCGCCACGTCCACGACCAGGCCGCCGACTTCCACCGGCTGAGCTACCTGGCCACCCGGGCCGAGTCGGACCTGGCCTTCGCGGGACTGCACGGGCTGCTGCGATCGGTGACCGATCACGTCGAGTCGCTGACACCGGCCCAGGCCACGGCGTTGCACGCCGCGCTCGGGGCGAGCGGTGAGCCGGCCGACCGGCTGCTCGTCGGGTCCGCGGTGCTGTCACTGCTCGGCGAACTCGCCGAGGACCGGCCCGTTCTTGTCACCGTGGACGACGGGCAGTGGCTCGACCCGGCCACCGGGCGGTGCCTGGGCATCGTCGCTCGCCGCGTACGCGCGCATCCAGTGGTGATCGTGCTCGCCGATCACAGCGGCCCGGCGACCCGGCCGTGGGAGGGCGTACCCGACGTGCGAGTCGAAGGTCTCAGCGACGAGAGCGCGCGGCAACTCCTGACGGCCGTGGTCCCGCGTGCCGGCGAGACGGCGGTGCGGGACCTGGTCGGCAAGGCGGGTGGAAATCCACTGGCACTGCATGAACTGGCCGGGCTCGGGGATGCCGCCGAGCAACCCCACGGGACTGGACCGCGCCTGCAGCGGGCCTTCCGAGCCGGGATCGAGGCCCTCAGTCCGCCGGCACAGCTGCTCACCGTGCTCGCGGCGGCCGAGGACCACGGCGACCGGCTCACGGTGCAGCGGGCCGGGTGCGCGGCGGGCGCCGACGACGCCGCCTGGGACGAAGCGACCGGCGCCGGCCTGCTCCAGGTGGCGGGCAACCGCGTCGGGTTCCGGCACCCCATCGTGCGCAGGGCCGTCTACGAGGGCTGTGGCGGTGCGGCGAGGCGACGGGCTCACCGTGCTCTGGCCGCCACGCTGCCAGACGAGGCGGAGGAACGCGCCTGGCATCTCGCCGCCGTGGCGCACGACCACAACGAGGACGTCGCGAGGCTGCTCGAACGGACGGCGGTCCGTTCCCGGCTCCGCGGAGCCGGCACGACCGCGGCACGGGCGTTGCGGCGGGCCGCCGAGCTCTCGGCCGCGCCGCTCGACGCGTCGCAGCGACTCGCCGAGGCGGCCAGAGCGTCGTGGGATTCCGGGTGGGCGACCACGGCAGAGCGCCTGCTCGACGACGCGGAACGGCTGGCGCCGGGCCCGCACATCGCTGGGCGCAGCCAGGGTTTGCGGGGAGTCCTCGAGTTCGCCAGGGGTGTGCCGGAGCTGGCGCACCACTACCTGACCACCGACCTGGCCGGGGTCTCGGACCCACGGACCGCGGTGGAGCTGGGCACGATGGCCGTGCACGCGGCCTGGTCCGCCGGACGTGCCGACCTGCAGGCCGGCACGCTCGAACTGCTGCGCGAGCTCGACATCGATGGCCCGCCGGACTGGTGGACCGACGACGGATCCGCCGGCCCGGCGACTGGTTCGTCCGATGTGGACGAATCCGATGTGGACGAACTGGTGGCGGGGACCCGGACGACCACGCCGCACCTGCTTCCGCCGACACCGCTGGGAATCGCCTGGGGAATCGACAAGCCGATGGAAGACGCGCTGCGCCACCGGTTGCCGCAGCTGCGGCGCCGCCGTGAACGCGCCCGACTCGCCGTCGTGCTGGCCCGCACCGCGATGCTCGACACCGCCGCCGGTCGCTGGGCGGCGGCGGAGTGCTCGGCCACGGAAGGACTTCGGCTGGCCGAGGAGGTCGGCGCCGACCATGTCGCCTCGCACTGCCGCACCAGCCTGGGGTGGCTCGCCGCCGCGCGTGGTGACGAGTGCACGGTCGCCGAGGTCACCGACCGCATGCTGGAGACGTCGCTGCCGAGGGGAGTCCGCGCGCTGAGCGCGGCCGCCTACTGGAGCCGCGGCATCGCGGCTCTGTTCCAGGAACGTCCCGAGGACGCGCTGGACGACTTGCTCCGCCTGGCGGAGCCGGGCCACGGCGCGCAGCACCCGACCTTCGCGCTGCTGGCCGCCTTCGACACCGCCGAGGCCGCCGTGCACGTCGGCCGAGGCGACATCGCGGAGGACCGGGCACGGGTACTCGACGCCTGGGCGCGACGTACTGGTGCGCCGTGGGCTCGCTGCGCCGCGCACGTCGCCCGAGCACTGCTGGGAGGGCCTCGCGTCGAATATGCCTTCCAGGCAGCTCTCGCCGTGCCGGATGGCCGAGCACACCCGCTGCTCCACGCCCGCGCTCAGCTGTTGTACGGCGAGTGGCTGCGGCGAGGCCGTCGGCGGACCGCCGCGCGCGTCCACCTCGACGGTGCCGCCGAGGTGTTCGACCGGCTCGGGGCCGAGCCGCTGCGCAGACGCGCGCAGCGCGAGCGGGACCTCACCGGCCCGCCGGGGCACCGGGGGACCGCGGACGCCATGGCGGCGAACCGGCTGACCGCGCAGGAACACCGGGTCGCGCGCCTCGCCGCCGAGCAGCTGACGAATCGCGAGATCGCCGTACAGCTGCGCATCAGCCACCGCACGGTGGGCCACCACCTCCGCAACGTGTTCGCCAAGCTCGGGATCAGCACACGCGCGGAGCTGAACCACACCGGCACCCGCGCCGAGCCGAGCTGAGCGGACAGGCACGACTGATTGCGTGCCCGATTCGAATCCGAGCCCCGGTTTGTAACGTCGCTGTCGCCGCTCCGCGGCGAACGAAGAGAGGTCACACATGCCCCTAACCGACACGCTTTCCCATGCGCGCCACTACATCGACGGACGGTGGCACGACTCCGGCTCGCGCGGCGAGTCGCGCAATCCCGCGACGACCGACCTGCTCGGCAGCTACGCCGACGGCGGCGCGGAGGAAGCCAGGACCGCCATCGTCGCGGCTCGCCGGGCCTTCGGCACCACCGACTGGTCGCGCGACCGGCACCGGCGGGCGGCGGCGCTGCACGAGCTGGCCGACCGGCTCGAAGCCCGCCAGGAAGAACTGATCACCCTGCTCGCCCGGGAGAACGGAAAGATCCTCTCCGAGGCAGCTCTCGAAGTCGGCGCCGCGATCCCCAAACTCCGCTACAACGCGGCGCTCGCTCTCACCGACCACGGCCGCGCCGCGGAAGCGCGACCCGGCATGTACTCGATGACCCTGCGCGAGGCCGCGGGCGTCGCCGGCGTGATCGTCCCGTGGAACTCGCCGGTCATTCTCTCGGTGCGGTCGTTCGCTCCCGCGCTGGCCGCCGGCTGCACCGTGGTGATGAAGATGCCGGCGCAGACCGGCCTGGTGAACGGGCTGCTCAGCGAGATCATCGCCGACGCTCCGAGCCTGTATCCAGGCGTGTTCAACGTCTTCACCGAAAGCGGAAACGCCGGGGCGCCGGAACTCGTCTCGTCCTCCGACGTCGACGTGGTCAGTTACACCGGCTCCACCGCGGTCGGCCGCGTGATCATGGGACAGGCCGCTCCGACGCTCAAGGCGTTGTCCATGGAACTGGGCGGAAAGACCCCGATGCTCGTGTTCGACGACGCCGACCTGGACGTGGCCGTGCCGGTGCTCGCCAAGGCCATCACCACCTTCGCGGGCCAGTTCTGCATGGCGGGCAGCAGGGTGCTGGTCCAGCGCGGGGTGGCCGACGAGCTGCGCCGGCGTCTCGTCGCGGCGCTGGAGGCGGTACGGGTCGGCCCGGGTGACGACCCCGCCAGCGACATGGGTCCCATGATCGACGAGAGCAACGCGCGGCGCGTCGAACAGACCGTGGCGGACGCCGGCGACTACGCCACCGTGCTCGTGCGCGGCAAGCGGGATCACGCGCTGCTCGGCCCGTCGCTGATCGAGGTCGCCGACGTGTCCGCGCCGATCGTGCGGCGCGAGGTCTTCGGGCCGGTCGCCACCTTCGAGATCTTCGACTCCGAAGCCGATGCCGTGGCGCGTGCCAACGCCACCGAGTTCGGTCTGGCCGCGAGCATCTGGACCCGCGATGTCGACCGCCCGCTGCGGGTCGGCCGCGAACTACAGGCGGGAACGGTGTGGACCAACATCTGGGCGCTCACCCACGACCAGTTCGAGGAGGGCGGCTTCAAACAGTCGGGAATCGGCCGCCTGAACGGAATCCGCGGGCTCGAGGAGTTCCAGGAGACCAAGCACCTCGTCCACGTGGCACCGCGGGACTGACGCGGCGCTGATGGCTCACGACGGCAGGACGACCAAAACCGACGACGGCCCGGCCGACGTCACCCTGCTCACCGCGCGCACCGTGGAACCCGGGTACGAGCCGCACTTCCGGGCGTGGTTCGGGCGGGTGAGCAGCGCGGCCTCCGCCTTTCCCGGTCACCTGGGGGACGGCCTGTTCCAGCCTCCTGCGCCCGCCGGACCGTGGGTCCTCATCCACCGGTTCCGCGACCACGATTCCGCACAGGACTGGACGACGTCGCCGGAGCGGGCGGCGCTGTTCGACGACTGCGAGGGCCACCACCAGACCGAGGTGGCCCGTCGCGAACTGTCCGGAATGGAGAGCTGGTTCAGCGATCCGCAGGACCCGGCCACCGTGGCACCGCCGCGCTGGAAGATGACGCTCGCCGCGTTCGGCGCGGTGCTGCCGATCTCGCTCCTCGGCAACGGCCTGCTGGGACCGGCACTCGCCGCCCTGCCGCTGCCGGCGCGGGTGCTGGTTCTCGCGCTGCTGTTCAGCACGCTGATGACGTATCTGATGATGCCGGCCGTGACCCGCGTGCTGCGCCGTTGGCTCTTTCCGTCGAAACCGAAGTCGAAGCCGGAAGCGCGGCGACCGCCACGATGGTGACGTGACCGCTCGCCGCGCCCCGGTTCTCAGCGGGTCAGTTCCAGCGTCCGCCGGACCAGCTCCAGTGCCTGGCCCACGCCCTGGCCGGCCAGGTAGACGAAGTCCACGAAGACGTGGTCGACGTCGGTCTCGTCTCCCGTGCGCAGGATGACGTCCGCGATCTCCCGCACGGTCGACTCGGAATCGGGGTTGATCCTCAGGATGGCGTCGATGCGGGCCGGATCGCGACCTTCGGCCTCCGCTATGCGGCGGACCTCCCGCAGCGGCTGGTTGATCACGGCGGCGGGGTCGAACGCGGAACCCGGAACGAGCACCTCCACGGGAAGTATCCCGTCCGCGCGACGAGCCGCCCGGCGTCGGGCGGCCAGGGCGAAGCCGGACAGATAGAGCGGAGGCCGAGGATGCTGGACCGGCTTGGGCCCGATGTGGGCGGCAGGATAGGCATAGTGCGTGCCGTCGTGGTGCGCGACGGGCTCGGTGGTCCACACCGCCTCCAGCACGTCCAGACACTCGTCCAGCCTCGCGCCCCGCTCCTTCCAGGGAACGCCAACGCCCTCGTACTCCTCGGGCGACCAGCCGGTGCCGAGGCCCGGGATGAGCCGTCCGCCGCTCACCACATCGACGCCGGTCAGCGACCGGGCGAGGAGCAGCGGGTGATACCAGGGCGCGACGAGGGCGGAGGTGCCCAGCAGCGCCCGTTCGGTCACGCTCGAGGCCACACTCAGTGCCACGAAGGGATCGAGCATGGTGTGCAACTGCCACGGAATCGTGTCCGTGCCCATGTAACCCACGCTCGGGTCGACCGCGGCCAGCACCCGGTCACCCACCCACAGGCTGTCTGCGCCGAGTTCCTCGGCCTGCCGGGCGAAGTCGGCGAGCCTGTCGAGCTCGTGGGCCATCGCGCCGTACTGCGGAAGTGAGAAGCCAATGCGCATGCGAACTCCTGGAGAGACAACAACGAGATCGGAAGGTTCAAGATGGGTTCAAGATGGCGTCAGGTAAGGAAAACCGGGGGATTCTCGCCTCGCAGCCGATAGTCCGGGCGAGGCCGTTCCAACCGGATCGACTCCAGCACGGTGTATGCGTGGTACTTGGTCTGGGTGGTGGCACCGGCCAGCCGCTCCCACCACAGCCGGCCGTTGCTGGTCCTCTTCTCGAGAACATGCCGCGTGGTGTAGTTCGCCATCGAGTTGATCCAGTTCTCGGTGCCGACGAATATCCGGTCCCAGCCGGTGTCGGTCACGATGGCGGCCAGCGCATCCGAGCGACTGAACCGCTCCACCGCCTCCGTCGCTCCCTCGAGCACGTCGGCGAAGTACTCCACGCACAGTTTCACCTGCTCGTAGGTGCCGTAGTGCATGTGATGCCCGCCGACGAAGAAGTCGAAGTCGTAGGCGAGGATCTGCGACTGCGCCTCGTACCAGCCGGAGATGTTCTGCGAGGCGTCACAGTGCATGAACGTGACACTGCCCGGGCTCACGATGTCCACGGCGGTGAGCACCTTCTGCTGTGGCGCGTAGATGAAGATGTTGCCGGGACAGTGGTTCTCACCCTGATACGACAGTTCCAGGCGTACTCCGCCCACCTCGAGAACGAACTCGTCGTCGAACGTCGTCGTCGGCAGAGGACGTTTCGGATCGGGGAAGCGCTCCAGGAGGTCCTTGGTGATGCTGTGGGCGACGATCTCGACGTCGGGACCGAACACCGATGCCGCGCCGATGTGGTCGGCGTGCCAGTGGCTGTAAACCAGGTGGGTCACCGGCTGGTCGGTGACGTCCTCGATCGCCGCCAGCATGTTCTCGCCCAGCGTCGGCGGCGCGTCGATCGCGACCACACCCCGCTCGGTCACCACGAACGCGGCGTCGTAACCGGCACTGGTGACCCAGTAGAAGCCACCGCGCAATTCTTCGACGTGGTAGCCGTACTTCTGGAAGTGCTCACTCTGGAAATACGCGGGGTAGTAACCCCCGGGGTCCGGCGGATCGTCCGCACCGGCTCGGGGGAAGCCGTAGTGGTCGATCCCGTAGAAAGCCGACGTGGTGTCGACGCGGATGGGTTTCTGACTGTCCTGGCACATCGCCGAGATGCCTTTCTGCTCACGGGTGGGTCTTGTCGAGCGGGTGGGCTATCCCGGTGCCGCGAACCGCAGGATCGCCTTGGTGACACGGCCCGAGCCCGCGTCCTCGAACGCGGTGTCGATATCGGCGAAGTCGTAGCAGGACAGCAATCGGTCGATCGGGAACCGGCCGGCTCGGTAGAGCTGGGCGAGATCGTTGATCAGCAGCGACGAAACGGCGTCACCCTGGATGATGCCCTGCAACGACTGGCCGAGGGTGAGCCTGCCGACGTCGATCACCGCGCCCCCTCCCGCGTGGAACGCCACGAAACCGAACCTGCCCAGCGGCGCCAAGGCGCCGACACCGGCGTCGAGGTTCTCCGTGCGGCCGCTCGTGTCGAGGACGTACTCCAGACCGCGCTCCTCGATCGCGCGGAGCGCGCCGGCCAGATCCTCGACCTCGACCGGGTTGACGAGGTGTGTCGCTCCGAGTTCGCGCGCGAGCCCGAGCCGGGCGGCGTCGACGTCGACGGCGACGATGGTGCCCGCGCCCGCGACACGAGCCGCCATCACCGCTGCCAGGCCCACTGCGCCTACGCCGAACACGGCAAAGGACGCACCTACTGGCACGGCGAGGGCCTTCAGCACGGCTCCCGCGCCCGTCTGCAGCCCGCACCCCAAGGGCGCCATGGCTTCGAGCGGCAGGTCCCGAGGAACCTTGATCGTGTTCCGTTGATGCGCCAGCGCGTAGGTGGAAAAGGAGGACTGGCCGAAGAAGTGACCGCGCGGCTCGGCACCGCGGGCGACGTGCAGGCCATTCGAACCATCGAGCCGGGCGCCCGCGAAGTTGGCCGCCCAGACGTTGTCGCAGTACGCCGCGTGCGAGGACGCGCACGGCTTGCACCGGCCACACGAGTGGTAGGAGAGGACGACGTGATCCCCTGGCTCGACGGTGGTGACGGCGGCCCCGACACGGTCGACGACCCCCGCGCCCTCGTGCCCCAGCACCACCGGTAGCGGCGCCGCCATCCGTTGCGCCCGAACGTGCGCATCGGTCGCGCAGATCCCCGTCGCGACCATGCGGACGAGTACCTCGTCGGCTCGCGGGTCCTCGATCTCGACGTCGCGGAATTCGAACGGCCCGTCCTTGGTTTCGAGGACGGCCGCCCGCGCGGAAGTGGTCATACGCGGTGTGCCTCCCGCGAAGCGCCGACGGCGCCGTGGTGGCAGCGGACAGAGATCATCGAACGACTCCCGGGTCGGGGATGTGGGCGCCACGGCCCTCCAGCGTGTCCGAACCTACGTCGGAAGCCGTTGCTCGCGGATCCGTCGCCCTATCGGCAATGGCCGGGTTTCCCTACTGCCGCATACCGGTGCGCGAGGCCTGTTCGACGCGGGCGATCAGCCGGCTGTTGTGGACGGCGCGGTCGAAGCCCGGGGTGTGGTACGTCCCGTTCGCGATGTCACGCGCCAGGCTGGCGTACACCTCGCCCACGTTGATCGACGCACCGGTCCAGATCTCGGCCGCGGTCGGGCCGGTACCGGTGGCGACCGGGGTGTCCGGCGCGGTGAAGTCCACACTCGACGACAGCATGAGATCGCCGACCTGCGCGCCCGCGGGGTGATCGCCGGTCAGCGTCAGCCAGCCGTCCGAACCGCGGACCTCGAAACCGAACCGGGCCTCGGGTGCGGGAACGCCTGCCAGGATCTGCACTCCGACCGGCGCGCCCGACGAGGTCTTGGCAATGGCGTCGAGGTGATCCGGGACTTCCCGGACGGAGACCGCGCCGGTGTCCGCGAGTTTCACCTCGGGCCAGAGGAGTTCCGTGCGCGCGTCGATCTCGGTGATGTCGCCGAGCACCGCTTCGATAATGTCCAGGACGTGGCCCGCCGCGATGGTCAGGAAGCTCGCGCCCGACGCCGCCTTGTCGAAGTACTCGTACGTGCTCACCGACTCGGGACCGTTCCCGAACGTGGTCGCGACGACCCGAGCCGAGAGCAGCCGCCCGAGCCTGCCCTGTGCGATGATCTCCGCCGCGCGGCGGACCGACGGGTTGAGCCGTCCCTGCAGGCCGATCGCCGTGTGCAGCGAACCGGCCGCGGCGGCCATCTCCTCCGTCTCCTCAACGGACGCGCCCAGCGGAGACTCCGAGTACACGGCCTTGTTCGCCGCCAGGGCCGCCAGCACCAGTTCGCGGTGCGCAGGGACCTTGACGGCCACGGTGACGAGATCGATCGACGGATCGCGGATGAGCTCGAACGGATCGGCGAACCAGCGCTCGGCCCCGAACGCCTCGGCGGCGCTGCGGGCACTCTCCTCGTGCCGCGTCGCCACGCCCGCCAGCCGGAAGTCGGGTTGCGCGGCCAGCGCGGGAATGTGCGAGGCCCCCGCCCAGCTCGCCTTCGTGTCCGCACCGATGATGCCGACCCGAATCACGTTGTGTGCCATGGTGTGGTGCTCCATTCGTTCAGCTGCAACAGAAAATGGTGGATTCCGGGGTTCGTCGTGAGGAGCGGAAAGCCTCACTGATCGATGGCGGCCATGTCGGCCTCGGCGTGACGTTCGCCGGAGGCCGGTGTCAGTTCGTTCAGCCGGGAGAGCTGTGCGGTGCTGAGCCGGATTCGGTCGGCGGCACTGTTCTCCTCGAGCCGGTCGACCCGCCTGGTGCCCGGGATGGGCGCGATGCCGTGTCCTTGTGCTAGCAGCCAGGCCAGCGCGACCTGCGCGGGCGTGGCATCGACGTCGTCGGCGACCGCGCGGACCTCGTCGACGATGCGCAGGTTGCGAGCGAGGTTGTCGCCGGTGAACCGAGGATTGGTACGACGCCAATCGGCGGCGTCCAGGTCATCCAGGGTGCGGATGTCCCCGGTGAGGAAGCCGTGCCCCAGCGGCGAATAGGGCACCAGGCCGATGCCGAGCTCACGCAACGTGGGCAGCACCTCCGCCTCGGGATCGCGTGTCCACAGCGAGTACTCGGTCTGGACCGCGGCCACCGGATGAACGGCGTGCGCCCGGCGGATCGTGGCCGCAGCCGCCTCGGACAGTCCGATGTGGAGGATTTTGCCCGCGGAGACCAGCTCGCTCAACGCTCCCACCGTCTCTTCGATGGGCGTGCCGGGGTCCACCCGATGCTGGTAATACAGGTCGATGTGGTCGGTTCCGAGCCGCCGCAGCGATCCGTCGACAGCCGCGCGAACGTTTGCGGGCGTGCTGTCCGGACCCGGCCGGCCGGTGTGGGAGACGAGGCCGAACTTGGTGGCGACGACTACCTCGTCCCGGCGGCCCCTGACCGCACGGCCCACCAGTTCCTCGTTGACGTAGGGCCCGTACACCTCGGCGGTGTCCAGATGCGTGACACCGAGGTCCAGAGCGCGCCGAATGGTGCGGATCGACTCGGCGTCGTCCCGGCCGGCGCCGGTGTAGAACGCCGACATCCCCATGGCCCCGAGTCCGATCCGCGAGACCTCCAGTCCTCCCAGCGATGTGCGGTGCATCCGATGGTCCTTTCACGAATCGATGGGCAGGTGCGGCGCCGGTCGCCCGAGTGGCTACGAGACCCGGCGCCGCGAACTTGATGCTTCAACATCTACCCGTTCGAACTTGACCCGTCAACAAGGTCGGCTAGAATGGCGTCATGGCGAACACCGCAGCGGGCACGAACGGCCCACGCCGTCCGCGCTGGCTGAACGGCGATGAGCTGGCGGCATGGCTGGCCAACTCCGCGATCATGATCAGCCTGCCTGCCGCCCTGGACGCGCGGATGCAGCGCGAGTCCCAGCTGACCTTTTTTGAGTACATGGTGCTCTCGGTGCTGTCCGAGCAGCCGGATCACACGCTGCAGATGAGCGATCTCGCCGCCCGGACGGCGGCATCGCTGTCACGGCTGTCGCACGTCGTCGGACGGCTGGAGAAGCGCGAACTTCTCACCCGGGCCCGGATCCCCGGCCCGGGCAGGCGGACCAACGCCACGCTGACCGAGGCGGGCTACGAGACCGTGGCGGAGGCGGCACCGGGGCACGTCGCGGCCGTCCGGGAGTACCTGATCGACGACCTCGAGCCGCACGATCTGACGGCATTGCGCCGAATCGGCACCGCGGTCGATGCCGCCATCAAGCGCGGGCAACGCGACAGGGACTCGACGGTGGCCTCCCCGAACGAAACGTGATTCTTCGCCTCACGGGGTGCTGCAAAGGGGCGTTGTGGCCACGTGTGCTGACAAAGCGGTTCCTGTCACCGGACCAGTGCAGATGTTGCCGTGGCTGAGTTTCGCGCCGGACCAAGACGCGGACCGATCATCTGCGGCTGGTCGTGAAGTATCCCGGTCGGCTGTTGCCGACTCTTCCCCCGTTGCCTGCTCGTCGAGTCGATGGGCGTAGACGGCGCGCGGTTCCGCTACCCCTTCCGACTTGAGGACTCCGTCTCGTGCGGCTGGTCCTGGGGGTGCACGGCGATGGCGATCTTGCCACGGGGGCGCCTGGGGCCCTCGCGGGCAGGGCCGCCTTCCAGCAGTGTGTGCTTGCGCGATGTCGGCCAGCGGTAGCACGGCACCGATCACTGATCGGAGTTCTCGTTGGTCGACCAGGCGGCCGAGGGCTTAGAGCTTCGCCTGGCCGGGACTGACGAAGACGAAGTGGTAGGTCGCGTTCACGCCCCATGCGGCGAGGAGGTTCTGGGTTCGGGGGTGTCCACGATGGACATGACACGGCCTCGATCGGCGAGGATGTCCGGGCTGCGGGTGAGGGTGTCCCCGCCTACGGTGCCCAGAACGACGTCCACCCCGCCCATCGCGCGGACCTGCGGTAGCAGCAACATACGCCAATTGCTTCATTTATCCCCCTCGTCCATGGCCGCACGACCGTTGCCGCGACCTGATTATGGCCAAGAAACCAGGTCAATTCGCGCAATTCCCGGGTGAATCATACCGGAGGTGGAGTGCGACTGTCGACCAGCTGACTTAAGCTTTTCCCTTTGATTGAATTCTGACGTTGCGCCGATCGGCCGGTTGGCCAGGCTGTGCAGTTCGCAACGAGGTGTGGGCGCGATCGATGCGGCACGGACCCTTTTCGCTCTTCGGTCAGGTACGCGAACGCCGGCTCAGTCGGTTTGCGGCGAGCAGCGTGCCGCGCCCGGTGGCCCAGAGGCCGATTCGAACGAGCCGGACGGGCCCCGATGGTCTACCAGTCCGCCGCGACCGCACCACCGGCGACCTGGCGTTCTAGCGGCTACTCGCCCGCGGGCCGCCGGTGGACGGTCGAGAGATCCTTCCAGTCAGGCAACGGTCTCACCGGGCTCAGCCAACCGGTTCTCGATGGCACACAAAGTCTCCGTTTCCACGAACCCCCGCGGCTCCGGTGGGCATGCGCGGCTCAGTCGGGTTGATCGGACGCCGCGCGAATTGCTGCTGAGATTCGGTCCACATCGGCACGTTCTTTGTTCCGGCAGCGGCGCTACCGTGGTCAGCGCCTGCTCGGCCACGGACGCGATCTCGATGTCGTCGAAACCGACGAGCGCCAGGTCTTCGGGGACGCGCAGCCCGGATTGCTCCAGTGCCGGATTCGGGCGCCCGGTGGCTTCCGGAATCCCGGTCAACTTTCTTCGCCCTGAAAGTGGCATGAAAGTAGTGTCCGCATCGTTGAACGCGATCCACTGGAGCGGGCTTCCGCTCATCAGAAAGGAATGTAGATGACGCGATTGGGAATTGCCAAGATGAGGCTGGCCGGAGCGATAGCCGCGGCGGGCGCATTCGCTCTCGTCGTCCCCGGTGGCGCACAGGCCGTCGCCGCTGGCACGAGCGTGCAGGCGGAGATCGCAACGGTGCTCGAGAAGACTGCTGGTGGCGTGCAGATCAGCCCGAATCAGGTCGCGTGGCGGGACGGGAAAGTCATCCTCACCATCCCGCTGCCTGGCGAGCCGACCGCTCGTGTGGCAGGTGAACCCGTGGTGTCCCTGGCGACGAAGAACTGCGCGTACACGTGGACCTGCCTCTACGAGCACAGAGACTACGGGGGCCGACGACTGTCGTTCCAGGAATGCGGTGGAATCCAGGACTTGAGCGACTACGATTTCAGTGACAAAACAACCTCCTACCACAACAACCAGACTTCGGGCACCAAAACGCGGGTCTACAACTGGACGGGAAGCTGGACTCAGCTCTGGACGACTTCTGGCGCGGAGAGCGCGTCCGCCCATGTCGGCAGCGAGAAGAACGACAAGGCAGACGGCATCGACGCCTGCTGATGGCAACGCGAGCACCTTGGCTCGGAGATCGCGTGAGAGCGTGTCGGGCCGACAGCGTCGCCATGACGTCGGTTCTGGCGAGGTTTCCGTGATGGACCCGGTGCCTGGCCGAGTTCCACCTGCTTGATCATGCTGCCGGTGCGCTGATCTTGATCTGGTTCGCTCTCGCCGCACGATCCGGTGGTGAAGATCCCGAACGGGTCTTGACCGTCCACTTTGGTCAGACGTCAGGTGGCCGGCCCGCTGACTTCGCTGGCGTGCAGCGCTGCATTGGTCGCGGGCTCGGCGTGGAAGACCACGTCGCCGGGCTCGCGCCAGTGCACCTGGCCACCGGCCTGGCCCACCGTGGTGCCGTCCTTGACCTGGATCTGCAGCTTGCCGTCCAGCAGCCGCGGTGCCACCGCGTCCGCGTGACCCTCGCTGGGCACCACGCGGCCGGAGGTCGTCGGTGGCGGCGCCGAGCTGGGCGTGTCCGACTGCTGCGCGGGCGCCCACCTCGACGGTGTAGCGCTCCTCGGTCCGCAGTGTTCCCCGGTCAGCGAGTTCGCTTCGACGGCAAAGTCAGCGTGTGGCGACCGGCTTCGGGAAAGGTCCAGTTCGTCGCGCCTCGCTCGCCGACGGGCAACCGCAGTGGCTCCACGGCGACGACAGCCGGTCCCTCCGCCGAGTTCAGCCGCAGCCGGACGGTGTCGCCGTACACCTCGCCCGCGTCGATGCCGGTGGGGTGCCGCGTGGTGGTGTAGAGCACAGACTTGGGACCGCGTGGCTGCTGCGTCCCGTCTTCGGCGGTCAACCCCTGGTCCAGTGAGATCGTCGCGACGTCGACCTGTTCGGTGTCGAGGGCGTGGGTGGCTTGATCGAGTGCCGCGGTCGCCACCGGAGCCGCCGTGAGGATCCCCACCGCCACGGCCACCGCGGCCGCCGCCCGAACCCGCTTGTTCAGGAACAAGATTTTCCTCTTGTTGCGCCGAAGTGGTGATCATTCACCGGATGGGTCGATGACCGACCGGCCCGCGGGCCAGATTAATACTCATGGTTATCATTTCCAATAGTGTGGCGGCACGCTCGGTGCCGCGCATGGGTGAGCGATAACGCTGTGTGTGGCGCGAAGGGCGGATGCTGTGGCAGAGGGTGGTGACCTGGGCTCCTGGCCGGGCCTCGACGCGAGATTGGCTGGGTACCTGCTGACCAACCGTGACTTCATGGCTCCCGCGGTCGAGGCCGCGGTGGCCTCGCTGGAGCTGCTTCCCTTGCCCGACCGGATCGCGGCGGCCGTGGGAATGCACATGATCGGTCATCTCGCTCCGGTGGACCGCCGGGCGTTGTTCGCCGCGCTCGTACCCCGCCTCGTGCCTGGGGCGCCGGTGGTGTTCAACGTCCAGCCGCCCGAGAGCGAGCCGTTCGCCGTGCGGGCCGGGCGACTGCGCTACGAGGGCCGTGGCCGGGCGAAGCCGGTCGGCCCGGACCGCCTGCGCTGGACGATGACCTACCGCACTCTGGACGGCGACACCGAAATCGCCTCCGCGGTCACGCACTACGACTGGTGGACGGTCTCCGCGGCGACGCTGGCCGCCGAACTTCGCGCGGCTGGCGCATCGACTGTGGACACTGTGGACATCGACGGCGATCTTGTTGTCGCGCGGGCCGCGGGCTGACGCGCGTGGAGATCGAAAAGGCGTTCCGTCGTTATCTCGCCGCGCGGGTGGTGTCGGTGGCGGGCAGCGTTGTGTCGGTGGTGGCGCTGCCCGTGCTGGTGTACCAGCTCACCGGCTCGGCCGGGTGGACCTCGGCCGTGGCGGTCGCGGAAGCGTTGCCGTACCTGCTGTTCGGGCTGATCGCCGGTGCGGTGGCCGATCGCGCGCCGCGGCGGGCGCTGATGGTGGGGCTGGAGCTGGCGACCGCGTTGCTGCTCGCCAGTGTGCCGCTGGCGTGGTGGCTGGGGCTGTTGACGGCGGTGCACGTGCTCCTGGTCGCCTTCGCTGTCCAGGTGCTGTTTGTCTTCTTCGACGCCGCCAACTTCGGTGCGTTGCCCACCCTGGTCGGCCGCGCCGAGCTCACGGCGGCGTACTCGAAGCTCTACGGCGCGACCACGATCGTCGAAGTGGCCGTGCCGCCGCTGGCGGGACTGGCGGTGGTGCTCGCCGCACCCGCGCCGCTGATGGCGCTCAACGCGGTCACCGCGGTCGCCTCGGCCGTGCTGATCCGCGCGATCACCCGGCCCCTGTCGGCCGTTCCGGCGGGCGATCGCCCGGCGCGGTTGTGGTCGGACATCGGTGCCGGGCTGGGATTCCTGCGCCGGGAGCCGGTGGTGCGGCTGCTGACGCTGGTCGGTATGACGCACGCGGCCGCCGGTGGTGCGTGGGTCGCCATGCTCGTGCCGTTCGCGGACCAGGCGCTCGGCGTACACGCTTCCGGGGACGCCCGGCTCGCCGTGTTGTTCGCCTGCTGGGGCGTGGGCGGGGTGGTCGCCGCGCGGCTGGTGCCGCGCCTGGGGGCGCGGTTCGGTCCTGCCCGGTTCGCGCTGGCCGCGCTGCCGTGCTCCCTTCTCGCGGCCGTGGCGACCGCGGTGACCACGCATTGGCCCCTCGCCGTGGTGACGGTGATCTGCTGGGGGACCGCGCATTCGGCGGTGGTGCTCAACGCGGTCACCTACCGGCAGCAGCTGAGCCCGGACGAGTTGCAGGCGCGGGTGAACACCACCGGCCGGATGCTGGCCTGGGGCGTCGGCCAGCCCGCCGGGGCGGCACTGGCGGGCGCGGTCGCGGTGACCGGCGCGGGCGCTCGCGGCGGACTCGTGGCCGGTACCGCGGTCCTCGCCGCCGGTGTGGCGTTCGCCTGGCTGTCACCCACCCTGCGGGCCCGCGCCCGTACTCCCGAACCGCTCGCTTGATCACTGTCCACATGGAACGGAGAACAACACCGTGCGCCGAACCGGCACCCTCGGCGCGGCTTTCGCCGCGCTCGCCCTGACCCTGTCCGCCTGCGCCGGCGGCCCGGCCGAGAGCGCCGGGGCGGCCCCGCCCGCGGCGGTGGACCGCGCGGTCGCCCCGCTGGAGCCCTCGCTGCGGATCACCGATCCGCACGGCCGGGAACTGGCGCTGACCGCGCCACCGCAGCGCATCGTCTGCTTGAGCGGGCTGTGCGACGACCTCACCACGGAACTGGGCATCGTGCCCGCCGGTACCAGCAACCCGCGGCTGCTCGGCCACCCGGTGCTGCTCGGTGACGCGGGCGCGTCGGTGCCGGTGGTGCGCGGCAGCTTCGGCAGCGAGGACGTGGAAAGCATCGCCGCGCTGAAGCCCGATCTCGTGATCGGCCTGTCTGGTGTCCACGATGGACTGACGAGCACCGTCGGCCAGTTCGCCCCGCTGTGGCTGACCGAGCCCAAGACCTGGCAGGAATCGGTGGGCTACCTGCGCAACCTCGGCGCGCTCACCGGACGGGTCGAGGAGGCGAAGCGGGCTGAAGAACGGTTCCGCGCGATGCTGGCCGACACCGTCGACAAGCGCGGGCAGCAAGGCACGGCCGTGCTGATGTACGGCAGCGTCGACGCGATCGGTGTGGACAACGCCGACTCGCTCAAAGGTGACCTGCTGGCCCATCTCTTCAACTACCCGTTCCCGGCCAAGAATTCCGATGTGGACACCGCGAGCAACTACAGCGTCGAAGAACTGCTCGCCCGGCAACCCGACGTGATCTTCGTGTACTCGCTGCTGTTCACCTCCGACGCGGTGCCGCTGTCGCGGCAACTGGCGGACAACCCGGTGTGGCGCGAGATCCCCGCGGTGAAAACCGGTGCGGTGCACGAAATGAACCCCGATCTCTGGGGCAAGGGCCGCGGCACGCGCAGCCTCACCGCGATCGTCCGCGAAGCCGTGGACAAGGCTCCCGCGGCGTGAGCCGGGTGGCGGTGGCCGGAGTTGCGCTCGGCGCGGTCGTTCTGGCCGTGCTCGCGCTCAGCCTCGGGCAGCCGGTGGTGACCCCGGACCGCTTTCCCGCGGTGCTCGCCGGCGACGCACCGGTGCTGGACCGCCTTGTCGTGCTCGAACTGCGCGCGCCACGGCTGGTGCTCGCCGTGTTCGCCGGTGCCGTGCTGGGCGCGGCCGGACTGCTGCTGCAGGAATCGCTGCGCAACCCGCTCGCGGTCCCGGAACTGCTGGGCGTTTCGTCCGGGGCCGCCGCCGCGGTCGCGCTGGTGGTGGTCTCCGGGGTGAGCGTGCCGGGCGCGCCGCTGGTGCCCGCGCTGTTCGGGGCCGCGGCCGGAGGCGGGCTCACGCTGCTCGCCGTCCGGCGCGCGGTCGGCCCGGCCGCGGTGCTGCTGATCGGCGCGGCGATCGGGTCGGCGCTGCAGGCCGTGCTGCTGACCGGGATGGCGCTGACCGAATCCCGTGAACAGGGCGTGCTGGTCCGCTACCTGCTCGGCTCGCTGACCGGCACCACCTGGACCACGGTGCTCACCACCGTTCCCGGCATGCTGCTCGCGCTGCCGCTGACCGTGCTGGCGTTGCCGGCGCTGGGCGTGCTGCGGCTGGGCGACGACACCGCGACCGCGCTCGGCCTGCCCGCGGGCGCGGCACGGGTGGCGGTGCTGGCGATCGGGTGCCTGCTGGTGGCGACCGTGGTCGGGGCGTGCGGTCCGGTCGCCTGGGTCGGTTTCCTCGCGCCCCAGCTGGCCCGCGCCCTGCGCCCGTCTGGCTCGGCCGCGGCCTGGCTGGGCTGGTCGGTCGTGACCGGCGCGCTGCTGGTGACCGCGGCGGATCTGCTCGCCCGCACCGTGCTGTACCCGGTCGAGCTGCCCGTGGGCGGGCTGACCGCGTTGCTCGCGGTGGTCTGCGGGGGAGTGCTGGTGCTCCACCGGCGGCGGGCGGTGCGAGCATGAACCGCTGGCTGTGGCCGGGTCTGGTGCTGGGCACCCTGATCGCGGCACTCGCGCAGCTGATGACCGGTGCCTCCGGGATCGGGCTGTGGGCCATGCTGGACGACGAGACCACTCGCCGGATCGTGCTGGACCTGCGGCTGCCCCGCGTGCTGGTCGCTCTCGGTGCAGGTGCCTGCCTCGGCGTCGCCGGGTGCGTGCTGCAGAGCCTGCTGCGCAATCCGCTGGCCGCACCGGAGATCACCGGCGTCGGCTCCGGTGCCGTGCTCGGCGCGGTGACCGCCTCCCTGCTCGGCGGCGCGATCGCCACCCCGCACGGCATGATCGGCACCGCCGTCGCCGGTGGGGTGCTCGGCGGTGGCGTGCTCTGGATCGTGGCCGCGCGCACCGGCAGCGACCCACTGCGGCTCTCGGTCATCGGCGTCCTGATCTCCGCGGTGCTCACCGGGATCACGCTGATCCTCCTGACCGCGCGGCCCCAGGGCGCCGCCGCCATGGTGCAGTGGCTGGTCGGCTCCCTCAACGGCCGCGGCTGGGAGCACTGGCAGGCCCTGCTGCCCTGGCTGGTCCCGGTGCTGGTGGCCGCCGTGCTGGTCGCGCCGGTGCTCGGGGTGCTCGCGGTCGACGACGACCACGCTCGCGGGGTCGGGCTCGATCCGGCCCGGTGGCGCACCGCGACCTGCTGCTGGCGGTGGTGGCCGCTGCCACGGCGATCGCGACCGTCGGCGCACTGGCCTTCGTCGGCTTGCTCGCCCCGCACGCCGCCCGCCTCGTTTTCGGCGCCGACCACCGCCTGCTCGTGCCCGGCAGCGCACTCATCGGCGCGGCCACCGTCTGCGCCGCCGACGCCGCGGCCCAGCAACTCACCGAACTGGCCGCGGCGGGCGGACAGCCGATGGGCGTGCCCGCCGGCGCGATCACCGCGATCGCCGGTGCCGTCGTGCTCATCCGGGCGGCCCGCCACCAGTCCACCCCCAGCTCCGGAGGACGGTCATGACCACTCTGCTCGCCACCGGCGTCACCGTCACCTTCGGCAGCCGGACCGTGCTGCGCGAGGTCAGCCTCGCTGTGCCCGGCGGCCAGTGGCTCGCGCTGGTCGGCCGCAACGGCTGCGGCAAGTCGACGCTGCTTCGCGTGCTCGCCGGACTGCACACCCCCGACGCCGGTTCGGTTTCGCTGGACGACCGGCCGCTGCGCGCACACTCCCGGCGGGCCATCGCGCGGCGCATCGCGGTGCTGCCGCAGGCGATGCCGCCGGTGCCCGCCCTCACCGCGCGCCAGCTCGTCCGCCAAGGCCGCTACGCCACCCGCGGACCGCTGGGCATGCTCGCCGGTGGCGACGACGAGCAGGTCGAGCGGGCACTGGCCGACGCCGGGGTCGGGGACTACGCCGACGCCGTGCTCGACCGGCTCTCCGGTGGGGAACGGCAACGAGTCCGCCTCGCGCTGGCACTGGCCCAGGACGCGCCACTGCTCCTGCTCGACGAACCCACCACCTATCTCGACGTGCACCACCAGCTGCAGATGCTCGACCTGATCGACCGGCTGCGCGCCGAACGCGGCCTGACCGTGGTCACCGTGCTGCACGACCTCGTCCAGGCCGCCCGCTACGCCGGCCGGATCGTGGCACTGCACGACGGCCGGGTGCACGCCGACGGACCCGCCGCCGAGGTCGTCACCGCCGATCTGCTCAAGGCGGTCTTCGGGGTCCACGGCCGGGTCTGGCACGACGAGGTGACCGGCCGCCCGCTCTGCGCCTACGACCGCGTCGACTGACCGGCCGCCCGACGCCAGTCCGCGCGGCGCAGCAGCCGCAGGCCGTTGAGCCCGAACCGCTGCGGCCCATCGCGATCCCGGTGTGCGCGGCGGCCAGTGCAGGTGCGTCGTTCACGCAGGTGATCAGCTGGTTGTCCGGATAGGACCGGCACTTCGCCGCTGCGTGTGCCTCACCTGGTGCGCGAACGCCGCCGCGGCGACCGAGAGGATTGTGCAAGAGTTCGCGAGTTTTGGGCTCACCGTTGCTTTCGCGGGGCTGCTTTTCTGGCTTTCGCTTGGGAGAGAGGAGCGACGGTGACCGATGGCACCCGCAGTGAGGTCCTGCTTCGCGTCAACGACGTGACGCACCGGTTGAGCGTCGACAATCGCACGACGTTGCTCGACGCGTTACGGGAGAGGATCGGCCTCACCGGTCCGAAGAAGGGCTGCGACCACGGGCAGTGTGGTGCCTGCACGGTGTTGCTCGATGGCAGGCGGGTGGTGTCCTGCCTGACGCTGGGGGTCGCCGCCGAGGGCGCTGAGGTCACCACGATCGAGGGGCTCGCCGGTGATGGTGAGCTGCGGCCGATCCAGCAGGCGTTCGTGCGGCTCGATGGCTTCCAGTGCGGCTACTGCACGCCGGGGCAGCTCTGTTCGGCGGTCGGGGTGCTGGCCGAGCACGCCGCGGGGTGGCCCAGTGCGGCCACCGCCGATGTCTCGCCGGACGGCCCGCCACCGGAGTTGGACGCGGCGGAGGTGCGGGAGCGGATGAGCGGCAATCTCTGTCGCTGCGGTGCTTATCCGTCGATCGTGCGCGCGGTGCTGGAGACAGCCGCTCGCGAGGAGGTGGCGGGGTGAAGGAGTTCGCTTACCAGCGCGCGACTCGAGTCCGTGAGGCGCTGGCCGCCGGGCGCGACGGTGCCCGCTACCTCGGCGGCGGCACGAACCTCGTCGACCTGATGAAGAACGGGGTCGAGGCACCGACCCGGCTGGTGGATGTGCGCCACCTTCCGCTCGACGGTGTGCGGGAGGCACCGGATGGCGGGCTCGTCATCGGCGCCACGACGACCAACAGCGACACCGCCGCCCATCCCGAGGTCCGGCGCCGGTTCCCGGCGTTGAGCCAGGCCTTGCTGTCGGGTGCGTCCGGTCAGCTGCGGAACATGGCCACGGTGGGCGGCAACCTGGTGCAGCGGACCCGGTGCGCCTACTTCGCGGACCCTTCTGCGTCGTGCAACAAGCGGATCGCGGGCAGCGGGTGTGCCGCGATCGCCGGGGAGCAGCACAACCATGCCATCTTCGGCTGGTCCGAGCACTGCGTGGCCACCCATCCCTCGGACATGGCGGTCGCGATGGCCGCGTTCGACGCGGTCGTGCGCTACGAGACGCTCGACGGCGTCGGCGAAATCCCGTTGGCGGAGTTCTACCTGCCGGTCGGTGACACGCCGCAGCGGGAGACCGCGTTGCCGCCTGGTGCGTTGATCACCGCGGTTGTCCTGCCGAAGGAAGCGATCTCCCCGCGGTCGCGGTACCGCAAAGTCCGTGAGCGTGCGTCCTACGCCTTCGCCACCGTGTCCGTCGCAGCCAGTCTGGAAGTCCACAATGGACTGGTACGGGGTGTGCGGATCGCGCTCGGTGGGGTCGCCTCGCGGCCGTGGCGTGCTCGGGCGGCCGAGGCGTTCCTGCAGGACGGCCCGGCCACCGCTGACCGGTTCCGCGCGGCCGCCGATGCCGAACTGGCTGCCGCGGAACCGTTGCCCGGCAACGGGTACAAGGTGAAATTGGCAGGCAATCTGATCGAGGCCGTCCTGAAGGAGATCCACGCGTGAAAGCCATCGGGATCGCACAGCCGCGGATCGAAGGACGGGCCAAGGTAACCGGCAACGCGCGCTACGCCGCCGACGAGCCGATGCGGGAGCCGGCCCACGGCTGGATCGTCACCTCCACCGTGTCACGGGGGCACATCCGCGACATCGACGTTTCCGCCGTCCTGGACATGCCAGGTGTGCTGGGCGTGCTCGACCACACGAACGCGCCCCGGCTCAACCCGGAAGCAGGGGGCTTCTTCGGCCCCGACGGCGGGCTGCGGCTGTTGCAGGACAACGTGGTCCCGTTCGCCGGCCGGCCCATCGCGCTGGTCGTGGCCGAGACGCTCGAACAGGCCAGGGCAGCCGCCGGGGTGCTGCCGGTGACCTATCACGAGGAGCCGCACGATCTGGATTTCTCCGCCGATCATCCGGCGGCCCGGCCGGCGGCGACGCTCTTCGACCTGCCTGCGGACGTCGGTGACGTGGACGCCGCGCTTGCCGAGTCCGCGGTGGTGGTCGACGAGCGGTACCACACGCCGGAGGAACACTGCGGTGCCATGGAACCACACGCCGCGATCGCGTGGTGGGAGGACGAACGCCTGCAGGCCATCGACTCGAACCAGGGTCCCTTCCTCATCGCCAACACGCTGGCCACGCTGTTCTCCCTGAAACTCGATCAGGTGCGCATCCGCGCCGAGCACGTGGGCGGAGCTTTCGGCGGCAAGGGGCAATGCGGCCCGCAACTGATCCTGGCCGCGATGGCCACCACGCGGTTCGGGCGGCCCGTGCGCGTCACGCTGACCCGTGATCAGGTCTTCCTTTCGACCGGGATGCGGCCGCGGATCGATCAGCGGCTCCGGATCGGCGCCGATGCCGACGGCCGGCTGCGCGCGATCCACCACGAGGCCACGTTCGCGATCTCGCCGCTCGCGGAGTACATCGAGGGCTGCACCGAGATCACCAAGACGCTCTACGCGGCGCCCGCGATCCGTACCCGGCTGCACGCGGTCCCCCTCGACGTGCTGCCGCCGTGCTCGATGCGGGGGCCCGGTACGACGCCGGGTTCGTTCGCGCTCGAATCCGCCATGGACGAGCTGGCGGAGCGGCTGGGCATCGACCCGCTCGAACTCCGGCTGCGCAACGAACCCACCGCCGGTCCCGTGTCGGGCCTGCCGTTCAGCGGCCGCAACGTGGTCGCGTGCCTGCGTGCGGGCGCGGACCGGTTCGGCTGGGCCGGCCGTGATCATCGGCCGCGGACGCGGTGGGAAGGACCGCTGCTCGTCGGCACCGGGCTGGCCGCCACGTCCTTCAGCAACGGGGCGTTTCCCTCCTCGGCGTCGATCACCGCCGAGACGGACGGGACCTTCACCGTGGCCATCGGCGCCACCGACCTCGGCACCGGCGCACGCACCGCGCTGACCGCGATCGCGGCCGACGCGCTGGAAACCGGTACCGAACGGATCCGGATCCAGCTCTCCGACAGCGACCACGGTCCCACCTGGAACGCCGGTGGCTCCCGGGGGACGACGTCCTGGGCATGGGCGATCACCGAGGCCGCGGCGAAGTTGCGGGCCCAGCCGGGCGACCCGGCCCTGCCGGTGACCGTCACGGCGGACACCACGCACCTGCTCGGTGAGCTGCCGTCGATGGAACGGCATGCCTACAGCGCGGTGTTCGCGGAGGTGACCGTCGATCCGGCGACCGGTGAGGTACGCGTGCGGCGCTTGCTCGGGATGTTCGCCGTCGGCCAGGTGATCAATCCGCTCACGGCACGCAGCCAGGTCGTCGGCGGCATGATCGGCGGGCTGTCCATGGCGTTGCACGAGGAAGGCATTCGCGACCCGATCTCGGGCAGGCAGGTGAACGCGGACTTCGCCGGATACCACATCGCCGCGCACGCCGACGTCCCCGACATCGAAGCCGGGTTCGTGCCGGACTACGAACCCGGCATCCCACTCGGCATCAAGGGCGCCGGTGAGATCGGCAACGTCGGTACCGCGGCGGCGATCGCCAACGCCGTCTGGCACGCCACCGGACACCGCCACCGGACCCTCCCGATCCGGCTCGACCGGGTGGTGGAATGACCCTTGCCCGGCGACATCCGGGGATGGTTTCGTGGGGTGTGCGCGCCACCCCCGACGTACTGGCCGAGCTGTGCGAGATCATCGCGGCCCATGCCCGCCCGGACATGACGACGCCGATCGGCGGACTACATCTGTCCAAAGTAGACACGTCGGAGCCGGAGGGGCAGTCGCTGACCTCACCGCTGCTGGTCGTCATGGCCCAGGGCGGCAAGCGCGTCCTGCTCGGCGACCAGGTCCACGAATACCACGCGGGGCAATGCCTCGTGGTCACCGCGAACCTGCCCGTCACCGGCAACTTCCTCGCCAGTCCGCAGGTCCCGTCACTGGCCATGGGGCTGGTGCTGCGACCGGCTGACATCGCCCCGCTCCTGATGGAGGCCCCGGCAGGCGACGCCGCGGGCGAGCGTCCCGCGATCGCGACCGGGGAAGCCGGCCCCGACCTGCTGGACGCGGTGGCCCGGTTGCTGCGGTTGCTCGACCGCCCCGCGGACGTGCCGGTACTCGCCCCGCTGATCCAGCGGGAGATCCTCTGGCGGCTGCTCACCGGCCCGCACGGCGGCATGGTCCGCCAGATCGGCCTGGCGAGCAGCACCCTGTCCCACGTCAGCCGGGCGATCCAGTGGATCCGTGACAACTACGCCGAACCGATGCGGATCGAGGACCTCGCGCGGCTGGCCGGCATGAGCCCGTCCGCGTTCCACCGGCACTTCCGCGCCACCACGGCGATGAGCCCACTGCAGTACCAGAAACGCATCCGCCTCCAGGAAGCCCGCTCGCTGCTGGTCGCCCGCGCGGGAGACGTCGTCGGCGTCGCGCACCTCGTCGGCTACGACAGCCCGACCCAGTTCAACCGCGAATACCGCCGCCTGTTCGGTGCCCCGCCCGGCCAGGACGCCGCCCGCCTCCGCGGCGCCGGCCATCGTCTCAACGACGGATGACGTCACGGGTCAGCGCGAGGCCTGACCTACGGTTTCATCGATATTTCACCGCCACCCCTTAGTGTCCGCGCGATGGCAGCGGATGGGGCCCGGACGGTGGTGACGCCCGTCGCGCCGGCGTGGGTGGGTCCGTACCGGGTGTTCGCCGAGCTGGGACGCGGCGGGATGGGGCGCGTGCTGCTGGGCCACGGCACGGACGGGCGGTTGTTCGCGCTCAAGCTGGTGCACGAGCAGTTCGCCGAGGACGACGGGTTCCGGGCGCGCTTCCGCCGCGAGATCGAAGCCTCGCGTGCGGTGTCGGGCGCCTACACCGCCGCCGTCGTGGACGCCGACCCGGACGCCCCCACCCCGTGGCTGGCGTCGGTGTTCGTGCCGGCACCGTCGTTGCAGGAGGTCCTGTCCGCGACCGGTGCCCTGCCGGAGGAGCCGGTGCTGCGCCTGGCCGCCGGGCTCGCGTCGGCGCTGGTGCAGATCCACCAGGCCGGTCTCGTGCACCGGGACCTCAAGCCCTCCAACGTGCTGCTCGCCGACGACGGCGTACGCGTGATCGACTTCGGCATCGCCCGCGCGGCCGACACCCGTGGCCGTGACCTGACCCGCTCCGGCTGGCTGATCGGCTCACCCGCGTTCATGTCGCCGGAACAGGCGCGCGGCGAACGGGTCACCGCCGCCGGGGACGTGTTCGCCCTCGGCTCGGTGGTGGCCGCGGCCTGCACCGGCGCGAGCCCGTTCACCGCGACGGCGACCCTGCAGACGCTGATCAACGTCGTGCAGACCGATCCGGACCTGGACCGGCTCCCGCCCGCGGTGCGCCGCGTCGTCGAACCGTGCCTGGCCAAGGACCCCGCCGCCCGCCCCACCCCGGCCGAGGTGCTGCGCTCGGTCGGTCAGATCGCCCCCGCCGCGCGGGCCTGGCCTGCCGCCGTGCACCGCATGATCGCCCAGCGGCAGTCCGACAGCGCCCGCCTGGCCACCGACGCCGGCGCCACGAAGGTCATCCTGGACCACACCCCGACGGCGGTGCGGACGACCGTCCAATCGGGACGGACACGCCACTGGTGGCCTGCCGCGGTGGCTCTCGCGCTGGTCGTCGCCGGCATCCTGGCCTGGGTGCTCTGGCCGGCACCGCCGACCACTCCGACCACCCCGGCCGCACCGGAATCGACGGCCCCGGAATCCCCCTTCCCGCAGATCGGCGCGCTGACCGGCACCACCCCCGCCGAGGACGTGAAGTTCAGCCCGGACGGGCGCACCTTGGCCGTGGTCAACGCCGACCGCACCGTGCAACTGTGGGACGTCGCGTCCCAGGAGCCGGTCGGGCAGATCCTCGGTCCCTTCGGCGACGAGCACGCCACCCTCGACCTCGTGTTCAGCGCGGACAGCGCCACCCTGGTCACCGCGCAGGCCGACGACACCGCGACGACCGTGCGGTGGTGGGACGTCCGCAGCGGCAGCCCGGCAGGCGAACCCCTCACCGCCGGCATCGATTCGGCGGACCAGGTCACGGAGAACACGCTCGGCCCGGGCGGCCGCACCTTGGCGACCAGTGGTGACCACGGGCTCGTCCACCTGTGGGACCTGACCGCCCGCCGGCCCGCCGGCACCGTCGAGTTCGGCGACGGCAACATCGCGGAAGTGGTCTTCAGCCCGGACGGCGGCACCTTCGCCACCTACGGCGGCGACCCGACCGACAGCTCCTACACCGTGCTGCTGTGGGACACGGCCACCCGGACCCAGCGGGGCGCACCGATCACCCTCCCGGAAAGTGCGGAGGCCGACTCGCTCGACGTGTTCACGTTCAGCCCGGACGGCCGGACGCTGCTGACCGCGGGGCAGTACAACGGCGCCGGCAGCATTCGCTTCTGGGACACCACCAGCCACAACCAGACCCGCCCGCCGCTGAACACGATCGAGATCAGTTCCGCCGAGCAGCTCGTGCTCGGCCCCGACGGCCGGACCCTGATCGCCTTCTGGGGGCGGGGCGCGCGCGGCGTGCAGATCGCCGGCCTCACCGACGGGAAACCCGCCCTGCTGCCCCAGCCGGGCGTCAACGCGATCGCCCTCAGCCCGGACGGCCGGGTGCTCGCCACCGCGTGCGCGGACAACACCGTGCGGCTGTGGCGGTTACCGGCCTGAACCGCTCTCACCGGGGCGACCTTCGCGCTGGGGAAACAACTAACAACGAGCGCGGTAGGCCTTGGCGAGGTGCTCCTGGAGCCGGGCGTGCCGGAACTGGTAGACGGCCCCGGACTGGCGCAGCAAGCCCCGCCGGTACGCGTCGTCGAGGAAGGCGGTGACCGCCCACGGCAGCTTGCCGCGGAGCGGGAGCCGGAAGCGGGTGAAGACCAGCCACTGGCCCCACGCGGTGAAGGTGATCACGTACGCGCAGCCGGTGCAGAGCCCCGCCGTGACCCCGAGCAGCGGACTCGCCTTGAGCGTCCAGCCAACGCTCAGCTCCTGGCCGAGGCCGTCCAGTGTGGTGGTGACCGCGAAGCCGCCGAAGGCGATCGTGATCCAGAGCGCCAGTCCGGCCAGCCCGGCGAGGCGCAGCGCGGTCGCCCGGTTGGCCGCGAGGAGGTCGGCCGGGCTGGTGGCCGTGGTCAGGTTCGCCGGTGCCTCCAGCAGGACAACGCATGCCAGCAGCACGCCGCAGCACGGACCCAGGGCCAGCCCGAAGATGGCGGTGTTGAGGAGGACATCCTGGACAAGCACGCCGAAGTCGTCGATTACGTTCATGTCGGGCGACAGCGCCTGAACGAGCACGCTCGCGAACGCGAAGGCGGCGCCCGCCAGGATGCCCCCGCTCGTGCCCGCCACGAATCTGATGGCGAGCTTGCGCCGGAGACCGGGTTGTCTCGCCGACCGGTCGAACAGCCGCACGCGAACCCGCGTCGGCTCGAGGACCCTGCCCTTGCGGACCACCATGAACCAATACAGCAGGCCGAAGGGAACGGCGACCACCGGGCCGTTGACCAGCCCGTCGAACAGCGAGAGGTACGGCCGTATCGGAAACCCGAAGATGAGCGTGTTGAGCATGTTGAGCGGGGTGAACAGCAGCCAGACGATCAGGCTCGTGGCCAGCGAGCCGGCCGCCATCACCAGCAGGACGCGGGACCGGGGACTCGGCGAACCGCCCAGCCGCCACCACTCGAGGTCACCGATACCCCGCCGGTCGAGGTCGTCGGCGAGGAAGCCCAGCCAGTGGCGAACGTGTTCGAGATCCCAGCGCTGCCGCTCGCTGTCGCCGAGTCCGGGCGTGGTCTCCTGCTGTCCGTTGTAGACGGTGGGGATGAACGTGTCGAGCAGGTGCTCTTCCACGGCTTGCGCCGTCGGGAAGCGGCTGGTGTCCAGCAGGTCCGCCGGGTCGCGGTCGCGTGGGTCGCTGTAGACCGCACGGGCCAGCCCGACCATGAGCGGGGTTCGCAGGACCGCGGCGAGGTTCGCGGCGGGGCCCGTCGCGTCGTGCTCGCGCAACTCCGCCAGGACCGGGTCCCACGCCGTGGCCGCGCTGCCCGCGGTGACGCGCCGGGCGGTTCGGGGCAGGTAACCGGCGAGGTCTTCGATGGTGAGGTCGGTCAGTTCGACAACGGCGGCCGACGTCAGCACGTCGACCGTGGTGACGGCGCGCTCGTACTCGTCGAAGCGACTGGTCAGCAGCAACGGCCTGGACAGGGAGTTGAGCGCTTCGAGCGCGGGCCGGTGCAGGCCCTCGGCGATCTCGTCGAAGCCGTCGAGCACCGGCAGGATGCGTTCGGTGTCGGTCAGCACGGCCGCCAGCGTCGAGCCGCCGGGCGCCGCGGCGGAGAGACCGGGGTGGTCGCGCTGGAGCGTCTCGACGAGCCAGGTGCGCAACGGCATCGCGGTCGGGTCCCACGAGCCGATGTTGAAGATCACCGGGACGGCACCGCCGGGTTTCCTGGCGGCCAGCGCGTCGAGGACAAAACGCAGCGTCAGCACGGTCTTGCCCGCGCCGGCGCGGCCCAGCACCACCAGCCTCCGCGACGGGATGGCGCGGTAGGCGCGCGCGATGTCGCCGACCTCGCCGGAGAGGTCCAGCGGTGTCGCGGTCATGCCGTGCGGAACGCGGCAGATGTTGTCCCAGTGGTCGGCGAGGTGGTCGGCCGCGGGACGCCACCGGACGGGCAACGGGACGGGATCGTGCACCCGGCGCAGTTCCTCCTCGCGCCGGAGCCGGGCGGTGATGATCGTGGCCAGGTGGTCCGCCGCTTCCGAGACCTCGGCGGGGACCGTGCGGACGAGGGCGGGCGTCGGGACCACCGGTGCGTCGCCGGTGTCCGGCGGGTCGACGGGCGGCTCGTCCGGTTGCCTGCCGTCAGCGGCGGAGAGGAGGTCTTGGCGCTCGCGCGGGGTGACGCCGAGTGCGTCGGCGAGCAGGGTCACGGTGCCGACACGCGGGTCGACGCCCCCGCCGCTCTCGAGCCGACGGATGGTGCGCACCCCGACGCCGGACCGCGTGGCCAGCGCTTCCTGGGTCAGCCCCGCCCGCCGACGAGTATCGCGGAGGAGGACGCCGAACCGACTGACCACGGGGAGACGTCCCTCCAGGTGTGCTGTGTGAGGGTGATCATCCTAGTGGTTCCGATCAGCACCACTCAGCGGGCCGACCGGTGGTTGACCGCGCTGTTCGCCCTGTCGCGGAAACCCCGCCGGGCCAGGTCGAATTGACAGGCCGCCTCAAGCGGTGGAACGCAAGCCGTTGATCGCGGCGTCGACCGCGGCCAGAGCCGCCTTTTTGTCCGGACCTGCCCTCGACACGAGCGAGAGGCCCTGGACCACGTACAGCAGCAGCTGGGCCTGGGCCTCGGGGCTGGCGCTGTCGGTGACTTCCCCGGTGGCCTGTGCGCGGAGCAGCGCGTCGGCGACGATGTCGGTGAACCGGCGGTACGAGCGGGCGACGACTTCCGTGGCTTCGCTGTCGTGCGGCACGAGTTCGGCGGTCGTGTTGCCGACGAGGCAGCCGTTCGGCATCCCCACGTCGGAGATCAGTTCGTCCAGGCGTGCCGGATGGGTGAGGATCTCGCGAAGCGCAGGCAGGAGCGGGGTGGTGTCGAGCGCGGCGATCAGCCGCCGTTCGTATACGTCCCAGTAGAGCCTGACGGCATCGAGGTAGAAACTGCGCTTGTCCCCGAACGCTCCGTAGAGGCTGCCGCGCTCGACGGCCAGTGCGTCGACGAGGTCCTGGATCGACGTGGCCCCGTAGCCGCGAGACCAGAACAGTTCGAGCGCGCGCTCCAGCGCCTTGTCCTTGTCGAACTCGCGAGGGCGTCCGGTACGTGGCACAACGCCGACCCTACGACTTCTTGACAGTCCATTCAAGAAGTCGTAGCGTCCGTCGTGTGACTTCTTGAACGCACGCACAGAAGTCGCGTCGACCACGGAAGGGGAATCCCATGGGCCGTCTTGACGGAAAACACGCCCTCATCACCGGAGGCACGAGCGGCATCGGCTTGGAAACAGCGCGGCAGTTCCTCGCCGAGGGAGCGTCTGTCGCGATCACCGGCCGCTCGCGGGACAGGCTGGACGAGGCCGCGCGACAACTGGATGGGGCGCCGCTGACCTTCGTCAGCGACGCCGGCGAGGTAGCCGGCCAAGCCGTGCTCGCAGCGAGGCTGCGCGCGGAATGGCCCAAGCTCGACATCCTGATGTGCAACGCCGCCGACGTCACCCACCTCCCGATCGAGGAATGGACCGAGGAGGCGTTCGACAGGCTCGTGGCCACGAACCTCAAGTCGCCGTTCTTCCTGATCAGAGATCTGTTGCCGCTCTTCTCGCGGCAGTCATCGATCATCCTCGTCGGTTCGGTCTCCGCCTTCGTCGGACACGAGAACGCGACGGTCTACGGTGCGGCCAAGTCGGGCCTGCTGTCCTACGCCCGTGGACTGACCTACGAGTTGACGGACCGGGGCATCCGCGTCAACGGACTGAGCCCGGGCCCGACTGTCACCAACGCGCTCGCGCCGCTCGGACCCGAGCGCCAGGCCGCCGTCTACGAGGAACTCAGGCGGACCGTGCCCCTCCACCGTCTGGGAACGGCCACCGAGCTGGCGAAGGCGGCTGTCTATCTCGCCTCGGACGAGTCTGCCTACACGGCCGGCACCGTGCTGCGTGTCGATGGCGGCATCGGAGAGCTCGCTTACTAGCCTCGCGCCTTCACGAGGTTGCCAGGGCTCGTATACCTGGGCCTTTTGATGCCCGGCAGGTCAGTTCTTTCCTTCGCGGACGTCCTTGCCCCTGTTCGGCGAACGCCTTGAAATCCCGCATGTGCTGTTGCGACTGCTTGTGGAAGGCGCCGGGCATCAGAAGCCCTGCCAATCGCATCAGCAGGCCGCTGAACCGGTATTCGCTCTCGCTCTCCCAAAGCGTCGTTTCCGGATCGGGTCCGCCGGATCCCGGCGGGTGATCGTTTCGGTGCACTCGAACTTCCGCTTCCCCGACTGCAGCACGACCCGCGACTGGGTGCCAGGCTGCCCGTGTAGCCCACTCAGCGGCTCGTGCAGCACCAAGCCCCGCAACCACTTCGGCAGGTGCGCCGGGTCGGCGAGCAGCTGGGCCACCCGCTCCCGCGGCAGGGCGATCTCGATCGAGTTGGTGTACTTCACGGCGGGAATTCCTTCCGCGGCGGGGGAGGGAGGACAGGTCAGGTCGGGTCGGGTGCGTAGAACCTGGTGGTGGCCTCGACCGCGGCCGCGACGTGCTCCGGTTCGCCACCGGCGGCCAGATGAGCCTCACCCCAGGCCGCGGCGCTGCGCCGGATGAACTCGCGCCCTTCGGGCGACTTCTCGACCGCCTCGTGCTCGGCAGTTTCACCACCGGCCAACAGTTGGGCCAGGGCGAGCAGATGCAGATCCCAGCCCACGCCGCCGGCACCGGGACCGTAGGTCGGGAAGAGGGGCTCCTCGACGACCGCCGCGTGGATCAGCTCGAACTCGGTATCGTCGGCCGGGCCCGGGGCCAGGCGCACTTCCACCTCGCTCGTGCCCGGCCACGCGTCGGCATCCGGCCCATAAAGCCAGGACACCTTCAGCAGACGCGGCGGCTCGCACCGCAGGATCTCACCGTGCTCACCACCGTCCAGTTCGAACTTCCCGCCGGGCCGCAAATCCCCGGTGACCGGTTTCAACCAGCGACGCAACCGCTCGGGGCTGGTCAGGGCGTCCCAGACGTCCTCGATCCGCGCGTCGTATCGACGCCGCACCTCGATGGTGTAAGCCTCACCGGCGGGCACGCTGCCCTTGCCCATCACCCGCCGCGCGGCGGCCAGTTCCTCCAATACGTCCTTCATGTCAGGTTCCCTTCGCTGATGGATCGGTCCGAGCTGCACGCCTGCCCCGGGCCAGTTCGGTTCCCAGAGCGTCGAGGCGCTGCTCCCACAACCGGCGAAACCGGTCCAACCACACGTCGACCTCGCTCAACGGCGCAGGTTCCACGGCGTAGAACCGGCGAGCGCCCTCAGCCCGCACCGACGCGAAGCCGCTCTCACGCAACACACGCAGATGCTGCGAGACAGCCGGTTGGGAGATGGCGAACTCGGCCCGGATCACCTCCGTGATCGCGCCAGAGGTCTGCTCACCCTCAGCGAGCAGCTCCAGAATGCGCCGGCGCACCGGGTCGCCAAGGATGTCGAACGCGTGCACAAGCCGGCATCATACCAGCGGCTGCTTATATAAGTCGACGCTGGCATCCTGACGCGTTCGGCGTGGAGTTCGACCGCGGAAACGGACGCGCAGGATCAGTCACTCGCCGGGGGGGGGGGGGGGTACCGAGCCGGGCGAGTGCGGCGGCGCTCGGGCTGCCTGGTTCCGCGGTGTACATCACCAGTTGCAGTTCGGTGCCGGGTAGCAGGAGGGTTTGGCAGACCACTTCCAGCTCACCCAGTTCTGGGTGGTGCAGGTGTTTGCGCAGCGTCGGTACCGGTCGTACGTCGTGGTCGCGCCAGCCGGCCGCGAAGTCCGGGCTGTGCGCGGCAAGCTCGTTGACCAGTTCGCCGAGGACGCGGTCGGCCGGGTAGCGGGCGCTGGTCACGCGCAGCCGGGCGGCGAACTGCCTGGCGAACTCGCCCTCCGCGCCTGCCGCGGCCCAGCAGGACGTGCCGCCCAGCCGGATGGCCAGCCGCACGGTGTTGCGCTCCTCGGCGGGCAACAGGCCGAAATCGGTGATCAACGCGGCAGCCGCTTCGTTCCAGGCCACGATGTCCTGGCGTTCGTCGACCAGGTAGGCGGGTATCGGCGAGAGGCGGTCCACCAGCCCGTGAGCCTCAGCGGGCACCGGCTCCCGGTCGGCGGCCGTGCCGGGCGGGACCTGTCCGGCCAGCCGCGCCAGGTGCTCGCGTTCGGCGGCGGTGAGCCGCAGGGCCGCACCCAGCGTGGCCAGCACCTCCGGGGACGGACGTGGCGCGCGGGCCTGCTCCAGCCGTTCGTAGTAGCTGACCGACACCCCGGCCAGTGCGGCCACTTCTTCCCGGCGCAGGCCGGGCGTGCGCCGGGCGCGCCGCCCCGGCGGGTGGGTGGCTGCGGCAGGCACCTGGTCCGGACGCAGCGCCTCCCGCCGGCGGCGCAGGAAGTCGGCCAGTTCCCCTCTGCTCACTCCGCCCATGGTGGCATCGGTGGCCCGGCTTAGCCACGGACTGGCGGTCCGGGGCTCAGCCGATGGTTCCCCGGCTGTGCGTCCGCGTCCACTCTGGACTGGTCACACCCCTGCCGACCACCGGAGGACATCGTGCCGAGCACCCCCGAAGAGATAATCCACCGGCTGCTGGACCTGTTGCTGGCCAAGGAAACCGACGCCATCGCCGATTTGTGGGCGGAGGACGGGATCGCCGAGTTCCCGTTCGCGGCGGGAACCTCGCCGCGCCTGCTGACCGGACGGGACGAGATCCGTCCCTATCTCGGCGGCCTCCCGGAGCTGATGGACGTGCGGGAGATCCCCTCGATCACCGTGCACCACACGGAACGGCCGGACACCATTGTCGTGGAGTTCACCGGAACCGGGAGCACGGTGCGCACCGGCGAGCCTTACCGGCTGGACTACATCGTGGTGCTCACCGTCCAGGACGGACTGATTACCTGTTACCGCGACTACTGGAGCCCGCTGGCCGCCGCGGCGGCGGCCGGGACGCTGCCGGAACTGCTCGATTCGCTGCACCCGGAAACCGCCCGATGACCGGCGTGCTGGCGACCGGCGGCACCGGGAAAACCGGGCGTGCGCTGGTGGACCTGCTTCGCGGCAAGGGCGTGCCGGTCCGGGTGGCAAGCCGCCACCCGGCTGACGGCGATCCGGACGCGTTCCGGTTCGACTGGGGTGACCGGGAAACCCATGCCGCCGCGCTGCGCGGGGTGGACCGGGTCTTCCTGGTGCCGCCGGTGGAGAGCGTGGATCCGCTGCCGTTGGTCGAGCCGTTCCTGGCCGAGGCGCGTCGCCTCGGCGTGCGCCGGGTGGTGTTGCTCGGCTCCGCCATCGTGTTGCCGAACGCTCCCAGTGCGGTGGAGCTGGCTGCGCGGGTGCGGGCCCAGCCCGGGTGGGTGGTGCTGCGCGCGGCCGGGTTCATGCAGAACTTCCTGCGCCCGCACCCGCTGGGGGAGCGGATCCGGCGGGAGCGGGAGATCCGTACCGCCGCCGGTGACGGCCGGGTCGGCTGGATCGACGCGCGGGACATCGCGGCCGCCGCTTCCGCGCTGCTGACCGATCCCGGCGTCGTGCCCGGCGACCGGCGTGAGTACCTGCTCACCGGGCCGAAGGCACTGAGCTACCCGGACGCGGCGGCGATCATCACCGCCGGCACCGGCCGGCCGGTCCGGGTGGTGCACATCGGGGTCGCCGAGCAGGCGGCCGGTTACCGGGCGGCAGGCATGCCCGCCGAGTTCGCCGACGCACTCGCGACCGTGGAAGACGGAATCAAGGCCGGTCGGAACGACCAGGTCAGCACCGCGGTATTGGACCTGACCGGCCGTCCGCCCCGCACCTTCGCCGAATTCGTCCAGGAGCACGCACCCGCGTGGGCGGCGGCCCGCTGAGGGAAGGCCGGGATGCACCGGACCGGCGACGAGGTGTCCATTCGGGACACGGACGGTTCGCGGATCCGAAGCCTGGGTGATGAAGTCGTCCACATTGGCTTCTCGCTTGCCGATTCGTTCTGGCCGCGCCAGGAAGTCTCTTCGGCTACGCTGCCGGTCGTGCCTGAACAGACGTGGTCGCCCGAGCCGGGGACGCCTGTAATCGAGTATCGGTCCGGTCGGTGGGCGTTCATCGGCGGGCTGGCCATGTTGGTCTTCTTCGGGTTGGCCGCTGCCTTCCCGGATGTCGGGACCCCGTCGTCGTCGAGGTCGAAGGATTTGCCTCCGGCCGCTGCGTCGTTCCTCTTCGGCGCGCTTGCGCTGGGCGGTCTGCTGTTCATGATCGGCTCCTTCCCGCACAGGCATCGCTTCGTCGTCGACGGACGTGGACTGTGGTGGCGAGCCGGTCGCAAGTCCGACCTGATCGCGTGGGAGGAGCTGCGCGCGGTGCGCGGCCGGGAACCTCGCGCGCCGGTCAAGGGCGATCCGAACTCGAAGGCCGTGCGGTCGGCCCTGGTGTTCACTCCCGTGGACCATCAGTTCCTCACCCGCCACGCGGCGCTGGTGAAACGCCCGGCGACTGCCGGTGCGGAAGTGGAACTGAAACCGTCGAACCTCACCACGGTCCGGCAGCTGGCACAGGAGATAGCCAAGGTCCGGCCGGACCTGCTGGCCGGCTGAGGGCTTGATCGCTAGGGCGCCTGGTCCGTCCCGGCTGTTTTCCTGCGCCGCCGCGGTTCCGCCGACCGCGGCGGCGTCTGACGCATGTGATCTCGCGCGCGGGCGAGGATGTCGGCGAGTGTCTCGATGTCGGAGCGGGACAGCGGGGCGAACAGCAGGTCGTCGAGGACAGCGATGTGGCCCGGGAAGATCCTCGCGAGCACGGCGCGTCCCTTCTCGGTGATGGTGACGGTGATGCCGCGCTCGTCGTCGGCGGACGGCGTCCGGGTCACGAGATCCCGCTTCTCCAGCGTCTGGGCCTGGTAGGTCAGTCCGCTGCGGCTGTAGACGACACCGTCGGCCAGATCGGTCATCCGCCGGCTGCCCGTCGGGGAGTCGCCGAGGGTGGCCAGGAGCTGGAACTGCACGTAGCTGAGATCCCCGGCCTCCCGCAACTGCTGCTCGACGGCGTGCTTCAGCAGGCTGCTCGCCTCGATGAGGGCGAAGTACGCGCCCAGTTGCGTGGCATCCAGAGAAGGCGGCGGCGACGTCATGCGCCGACCCTATCAGTGCTTCCAACTCGAAGTACTTGCTTCTAATTCGAAGCAGTGCTAACTTCGTCCTCAGTTGCTTCGAGTTCGAAGCACAACGCTGAAGGGGAAGACATCATGAAGGCAGTACGGTTCCACCAAACGGGCGGTCCGGAAGTCCTGCGCTACGAGGACGTCGACCGGCCGGTCCCCGGCCCGGGTGAGGTGCGCGTCCAGGTCGCCGGGTCGGCGTTCAACCCGGCCGACGGCGGCATCCGCGGCGGCTTCCTGCCGATCCCGGTGACGCTGCCGCACATTCCGGGCTACGACGTCTCCGGCACGATCGACGCGCTCGGCGACGGGGTGGACGGGCTCACCGTGGGCGAGAACGTCGTCGGGTTCATCCCCATGACCGCTGACGGCTCGGCAGCGCAGTACGTCGTCGCTCCGGCGAACGCGCTGGTGAAAGCTCCGGCGCGCATCCCGCTCGCCGATGCCGCCGGGCTGCCGTCGGTCGGGCTCACCGCCTCACAGGCACTCTTCGAGGCCGGCGAACTCAAGGCCGGTCAGCGGGTGCTGATCAACGGTGCCGGCGGCCCCGTGGGCGGGTACGCCGTGCAGCTGGCCAAGCGCGCGGGTGCGTACGTCATCGCCACGGCGAGCCCGCGTAGCAGCGAGATCGTCAAAGCGGCCGGTGCGGACGAGATCATCGACCACACCACCACCGCCGTCCTCGACGCGGTGACCGAGCGCGTCGATGTGCTGCTCAATCTGGCCCCGATCAGCCCGGACGGGTTCACCGCCCTGGTCGCACGGGTCCGTGATGGCGGCGTGGTCGTCTCCACGACACCGACCGTGACGACGCCCGGTGACGAGGAGCGCGACGTGCGCGCGGCGACGATCTTCGTCCACCCCGACGCGGATGTGCTCTCGCACCTCGTCGCCCTCATCGACAGCGGCGACCTCCACGTCGAGATCGCTCGCCGCGTGCCGCTGAGCGAACTGCCCGCGATTCACCGGCAGGCCGAGGCGGGAGAAATCCACGGCAAGGTCGTCGCCGTCCCGCCCGCCGTCTGACGATTCCGCCTCAACTCGCCAACTCCCGGAAAGAGAGAGAACCATGACCCTGAACCTCGATCCCGAGGTCGCCGCGGCCCTCGCCCCCATGGGCGAGGCCATGGCGGCGACCACTCCACCGGCGGTCGGCGACATCACCGGACGCCGAGCCATGTGGGAGCCGATCCTCGCCGCCGCCGGCGCCGCCCTGCCGACCCCGGCCGACGTGACCGTCACCGACCACCAGGTACCGACCGGCGACGGGACGCAGATCACGGTCCGCTGGTACGCGAAGGACGGTGCGGCCGCCGGACCCGCTGTGGTCTTCTTCCACGGCGGCGGCTACATCTTCGGCCACATCGACCAGTTCGACGGACCCGTCGCCCGGTACGTGTCCGAGAGCGGCGTGCCGTTCCTCTCGGTCGAGTACCGCCGCGCACCTGAGCACCCGCATCCGACACCCGTCGAGGACGGCTACACCGCGTTGAGCTGGCTGGCCGGCCACGCGCCCGAGCTCGGCGTCGACCCGGACCGCATCGCCGTCATGGGCGACAGCGCCGGCGGTGGACTCGCCGCCGCCCTGACGATCCTCGCCCGCGAGCGCGGAGGCCCCGCGATCGCACGGCAGATCCTGCTCATGCCGATGCTCGACGATCGCACCCTCACCCCCGATCCCCAGATCGAGCCGTATCTGATCTGGTCCTACGACGACAGCCGCACCGCCTGGCCGGCGCTTCTCGGCGCCGCGGCAGGGGGAAACGACGTGCCGCCCACCGCCGCCCCGGCCCGTCTCGACGACGCCGGCGGCTTGCCTCCGGCATACATCGAAGTCGGCCAACTCGACGTGTTCCGCGATGAGGACACCGCCTACGCGACCAAACTCAGCCGCGGCGGCGTCGATGTCGAGTTCCACCTGCGACCCGGCGTGCCACACGAGTTCGACTCCATCGCCCCCGACGCGGACGTGTCACGCCGTGCGATCGCCGACCGCGTCCGGGTGCTGAAGTCGCTCTGACCGTGCGGAACGCGGTCATTTTGCAGGTCATGTGGTGGCGGGGAGCAGGATCGCCAGGCCGGCCAGTGCGGGGGCGGCGAGCACGGTGAGGCCGCAGTAGCGCAGAAGGCGCCGTTGGAAGGCTTCGCGGTCGTCGACCTGGGCGTTGGCGAGGACCATGACGCCGTTGCTGGAGAACGGGCTGACATCGACCACGACGGTGCAGAAGGCCAGCGCCGCCACCAGCGCGGTGGTCGGGAGGTGACCGCCGGCAAGCAGCGGCGCGGCCAGCGGGAGCACGATGCCGAGCGTGCCGATGGAGGAGCCGATGGCGGAGATCGCGGCGACGGCGAGGCAGAGCACCAGTGCGGTGACCAGCGGGGCGCCCAGGTTGAACGCGGCTTCGCCGAGGTAGGCGAGGGTGCCGTTCTGTTCGAGCACGCCCATGTAGGTGAGCATGCCGCAGACCAGGACGATCGCCGACCAGCTGACGTGGTCGACGGCCGTCTTGTGCTGCTGCGGCGCGATCACGAGCAGGACCGCGGCAATGCAGATCGACGCCACGCCGACGTCGACGCCGAACACCGCGGCGCTGACGAACAAGCCGAGCATTCCGCAGAGCGTCAGCACTCGCAGTGGGGTGAATCCCGGCTGTTCGTCGTCCTGTGTGGACAGTACCGGGACGGTGGCCGTCGCCATCTGCGCCGCGACGGTGGTGGCGGCGGGCGCTGCCGCCGGAGCACCGGAGGATGGGCTTGGCTCGTCGTCGGGAACGGCGGTGCCACGAAGCAGGTCGCGTCCACGCACGAGGAACAGCACCGCGGCCATGACGAAGTTGAGGCCCAGCGGCAGGAGGTAGATCGCGAGGGTGTTCGAAGGCAGGCCGGCGTCGGCGAGCCAGCCGGTGACGAAGGCGCCGTAGACGGTGATCGGCGAGAACGCGGCGCCGAGCACGCCGTGGCTGATCATCATTCCCATCAGCAGGGGGTCGATCCGGTACCGCTTGGCGATGGGCATGGCGATCGGCGCGAGCATGCCGACGGCGAGCACGGAACCGAGGGACATCAGGATCGCGCCGAGCACGAACATGAGCCAGACGATGGCCCAGCGCCTGCCCCGGACGAGCTTGAGCAGGCCGGTGATGACCAGATCGATCGTGCCGTTCGAGCGGGCGATGCCGAACAGCAGGGTGATGCCGACGACGATGACGAAGATGTTCGCCGGGAACTCGCCCAGGATGTCCTCGGTGGACAGGCCGGACAGCAGCGGGCCGAGCACGAACGCGGCCGCGAAGGCGAGTACGCCCATGTTGACCGGTGTCGCGGTGGCGATGGCGAACAACGCGACCAGCGCGGCGATGGAGACGAGATAAGTCACCGTTGACTCCCTCGGAGTGGATGGGCCTGGCGGTCAGCCGGCGATCTGGCGGCCGCGGACCGCGCGAACCAGGTCGGTGAGGTTGACGGCGTCGCCGAGCAGGCCCACGAGTTCCTGTTCGCGGGACAGCCCGGCCAGGCAGTGTTCGACGACGCGGGGGAACGCGTCGTGCGGTACCACGCAGACGCCGTCGTCGTCGGCGACGAGGTAGTCGCCCGGGCGGACCAGCAGACCGGACAGGGTGACCGGGCCGTTGAGTTCCACGGCTTCCAGCCGGTAGCGGCCGCAGGCCGGGTTGCGGCCCGCGCTCCAGATGGGAAGGCCGACTTCCCGCAGGGTGGCGGTGTCGCGCACGGTTCCGTCGACGACGCACGCGGCGACCCCGGCGAGTGCGGCCCATCGCGCGGACAGGGCGCCCAGCACGGCGAAGTCGCCGGCGGCGGAGGCGTCGACCACCGCGATGTCGCCGGTCTCGGCCAGGCCGTAGAGGTCGCGATCCCCGAGGACCAGGCCGCGGCGCTCGGCGCGGTTGCTGCCGACGTCACCGCCCAGCGACGCGTACCGCAGGGTCGCGGCCGGGCCGCAGATCGCCGCGGCACCGGCGACCCGGGACAGGCGGTGGCCGGGAATCGCGCCGCCGACACCGAGTTCGTCGAGGGCGTCGGCGACCGCGGAGGTGACGTCCGGGACGGTGAGCAGCCGGGCCACCAGTGCCGGATCGTGCCGGGGCACCGAAAACCGGGCGACCCGTTCGATGGGCACGGTACCGACCAACCGGCTGTGGACGTCGGCAGTCATGACGCGGCCGTCCGCCGCACCAGCGGCAAGGTGGCGCGGCGGGTGCGTTCGTAGGCCTCGATCGCGTCGAGGTGCCGCAGGGTGAGGGTGATGTCGTCGAAGCCGTTGAGCAGCCGCCACCGCTGGTAGTCGTCGAACTCGAAGACGTGGTGGCGGTCACCGGCGCGGACCTCGCGGCTGGTCAGGTCGACCGTGACCGCCAGTGCGGGATCGGCTTCCACGGCCTGCCACAGTTCTTCGATCGCGGTGCTGGGCAGGATGACGGTGAGGAGACCGTTCTTCAGCGAGTTGTCACGGAAGATCGCGCCGAAGCTCGGGGCGATCACGGCGTGGAACCCGTAGTTCTGCAACGCCCAGACCGCGAACTCCCGGGACGAGCCGCAGCCGAAGTTGTCACCGGCCACCAGAATGGTGGCGTCACGGTGCTCGGGCCGGTTGAGCACGAAGTCCGGTTCCGCGCGGCGGTCGTGCAGCATGGCGTGCGCGTAGGCGGTGCGGCTGGCGCCCGCGGCGAACCGCGCCGGCATGATCTGGTCGGTGTCCACATTGTCCAGTCGCAGCGGGGCGGCCGTGCCGGTGTGGGTGGTGAACGGTTCCACGGCTAGTTCTCCAGATCACTCGGTGCGGCGAGGTGGCCCGCGATCGCGGTGGCCGCGGCCACCGCGGGGGAGACCAGGTGCGTGCGCGCACCGGGTCCCTGCCGCCCTTCGAAGTTGCGGTTGTTCGTCGACGCGGCGCGCTGCCCCGGGCCGACTCTGTCCTCGTTGAGCGCGACGCACATCGAGCAGCCGGAGTGGCGCATGTCGACCCCCGCTTCGGTGAACACCGTGAGCAGTCCCTCGTCGATCGCCTGGCGGCGGACCGCCTCCGAACCGGGCATGAGCAGCGCGCGGACACCGGGTGCCACCTTGCGGCCGCGCAGCACTCCCGCGGCGGCGCGCAGGTCTTCGATGCGCCCGTTGGTGCAGGAACCGATGAACACCACGTCGATGCCGATGCTCCGCAACGGCGTTCCCGGCCTCAGGTCCATATAGGACAGTGCGCGTTCGGCGGCCGCGCGTTCGGCGGGATCCGGCATGGCCGCGGGATCGGGCACCGAGGCGGAAACCGGAGCGCTCTGGGCCGGATTCGTCCCCCACGAGACCGTGGGCACGACCTGGGCGGCGTCGAGGCGGACCTCCTTGCCGAACACCGCGTCCGGGTCGGAGGCCAGTGACAGCCAGTACCGCGCCTCCGCCTCGAACGCTGCGCCGTCCGGCACGTAGGGCCTGCCTCGCAGGTACCGCACGGTGGTCTCGTCCGGAGCGATGATGCCGGCTCTGGCGCCCGCTTCGACCGACATGTTGCACACCGTCATGCGGCCCTCCATCGAGAGCGCGCGGATGGCTTCGCCGGCGAACTCGACGATGTATCCCTGTGCGCCGGGGGTCCCGATCCGGGCGATGACCGCCAGCACCAGGTCCTTGGCCGTCACCCCGGCGGCCAGCCGTCCGTCCACGGTGATCCGCATCGTGTCCGGCCGGTCGAGCGGCAGGGTCTGGGTGGCGAGCACGTGCTCCACCTGGCTGGTGCCGATGCCGAGGGCGAGCGTGCCGAACGCGCCGTGGGTGGTGGTGTGCGAGTCGCAGCACACCAGCGTCATCCCGGGCTGGGTGAGGCCGAGTTCCGGGCCGATCACGTGGACGATGCCGCGCCTGCCGGACCCGAGCGGGTAGTGCTCGATGCCGAACTCCGCGGTGTTGCGGCGGATCAGGTCGAGGTACTCCCGCGCGACCGGGTTCGTGATGGGCTTGGTGAGGTCGTCGGTCGGGGTGGCGTGGTCCTCGGTGCCCAGGGTCAGCTCGGGGCGGCGGACCGTCCGGCCCGCGGCCCGCAGGCCGTCGAAGGCCGCCGGGGTGTTGACCTCGTGCAGCAGGTGAAGGTCGATGTAGAGCAGGTCCGGTTCCCCTGGCGCCGAGCGCACCACGTGGGCGTCCCACAGCTTGTCGGCCAGCGTGCGCCCCATAACGTTCCTCCAACCGTCACTGCCTGGAATCGGGGCGAAGAATAGGCAGGCCGGAGGCGGTATAGACAACACTTGGTTCACAACTCGGACCAGTTGGTCAAGGTATTGTCCATATCGGGCTGAAATCATGGGCCAATGGCACAACAGGCACCGCGGAGGCGAAGATGGTGGGCAAGCCCGAACTGGAACTGCTGCGGCTGATGGTCCAGGCGCCCAAGGTGGGGGTGCGGGAGTGGGCACGCCGCCTGGGCATCGCCAGGGGTACCGCGCAGGCCCGCATCAACCGCCTGCAGGACCAGGGGGTGATCACCGAGTACCGGCCGCACGTCTCGGCCGCCGCACTGGGGCTGCCGGTGATGGCCTACGTGCACGTGTTCGCCGCCCAGGGCGAGGTCGACATCACCTTCGCGCAGCTCGCCGAGATCCCCGAGGTGGTCGAAGGCTGTTCGCTGGCCGGGGACGCCGACCTGCTGTGCCGGGTGGTCGCCCGCGACCACCTGCACCTGGAGACCGTGCTCCAGCGCATCATCGGCGTCCACGGCGTGCAGCGGACCCGCTCGGAGATCGTGCTGCACCGCCGGATCGAACCTCGGGTGGGTGCGGTCCTCGACCAGTTGATCCGTGAGGCCGATGCGAGTGCGTCCTGAGCACTGTGCGCGTCTCCGGTGGTGAGCGAGGCCGCCGAGTTGAGCACCTGGTCCAGCTTTCCGACGTTCTCTTGACCACTGTGCTTGGCCGTACCTTTACTGCTGCGCATGAACTTCTCCCTCGACGACCGCTACCGAACCGACGAGGGCACGGTCTACCTGACCGGGATCCAGGCCCTGGTCCGGACCGTTCGTGATCGCGCCGTGCTCGACCGCGGCCGCGGTCACGCGTCCGCCTCCTGGATCTCCGGCTACGAGGGATCACCGCTGGCCGGTTACGACCTCGAACTGGCCCGGCGCAAGGCAATGCTCGACGCCGTCGAGGTGGTCCACCAGCCCGCGGTGAACGAGGAACTCGCCGCGACCTCGGTCATGGGGTCGCAGCTGACCGGCCAGGTCGGCACCGCCACCCACGACGGCGTGACCGGCTACTGGTACGGCAAGTCTCCCGGGCTGGACCGCGCCTCGGACGCCATCCGGCACGCCAACCTCGTCGGCACCGACCCCCGCGGCGGCGCGGTGGCCTTCGTCGGGGACGACCCCGCCGGGAAGTCGTCCTCGCTGGCCTGCGCGTCCGAGGTGGCGCTCGCCGATCTGTGCGTGCCGACGCTGTTCCCCGCCGACCCGCAGGAGGTGCTGGACTTCGGCCTCCACGCCCCGTTCCTGTCCCGGTTCACCGGATTGTGGTCGGCGCTCAAGATCGTGACGGCGGTGGCCGACGGCGCCGGCACGGTGACCGTGCACCCCGGCCGGGTCGACCCGGCGTTCGGTGACGTCGTGCCGGGCCACCGCCCCGACGCGAACCTGGCCGGCCCCAACCTGCTCAAGCTGGAGCGCGATCTGGTGTCCCGGCGCCTGCCGCTGGCCGTCGAATACGCACGCCTGAATCGGCTCAACCAGGTCGTCACCAGCACGCCGGGCGACCGCGTCGGCCTGGTCGCGGCCGGAAAGACCTACCTCGACCTGCGGGAAGCGCTGAGCCTGCTGGGACTGGACGACGACGCGCTGCGACGGTCCGGTATCCGGCTGCTGAAGCTCGGCCTGATCTGGCCACTGGACCGGCAGGCCGTCCGGGACTTCGCCGACGGCCTCGACGAGGTGATCGTCGTCGAAGAAAAACGGCCGTTCGTCGAGAACGAGATCAAGACAGCCTTGTACGGCACCGCGAACGCGCCCCGGATCCTGGGCAAGACCGACGCGCGAGGGCGCGAGCTCATCAGCCCGGTCGGCGAGCTGGACGCCGACCAGATCGCCACCGCGCTCGCCCGGCAGCTCGGCGAAACCCAGGGAATCGAATTGGCCCGCCTTCGCCGCTCTTCCGGGCGCGTCACCCTGCCGCTGCTGGCCCGCACGCCCTACTTCTGCTCGGGGTGCCCGCACAACTCCTCGACCAAGGTACCCGGTGAAACACTCGTCGGCGGCGGCATCGGCTGCCACGCCATGGTCCTGTTCATGGACGACAAGCAGACCGGCGAGGTCATCGGCCTGACCCAGATGGGCGGCGAAGGCGCGCAATGGCTCGGCATGGCGCCCTTTCTGGCGGAGAACCACTTCATCCAGAACCTCGGCGACGGCACCTTCACCCATTCCGGCAGCCTCGCGATCCGCGCCGCCGTGGCATCCGGGCAGAACATCACCTTCAAACTGCTGTACAACGCCACGGTCGCGATGACCGGCGGCCAGGACCCCGCCGGCGGGCTCGCCATCGACCAACTGGCCCGGCTCCTGCTCGCCGAAGGCGTCGCCAAGGTCGTTGTGACCACAGAGGACAAACGACGGATCCGCCGCCTGCCGTCCGGTGTCGAGGTCCGCGGCCGCGAGGATCTCCTTGACGTGCAACAGGAACTCGCCGCAGTCCCCGGGGTGACCGTGCTCATCCACGATCAGGAGTGCGCGGCCGAAAAGCGCCGCAAGCGCAAGCGCGGGCTCGCCGAGACACCACCCGCCCGCGTGGTGATCAACGAGCGGATCTGCGAAGGGTGCGGCGACTGCGGCGAGAAATCGAACTGCATGTCGGTCCACCCCGTGGACACGGAGTTCGGCCGGAAGACCCGCATCCACCAGTCGTCGTGCAACGTCGACTACGCCTGCCTCGACGGAGACTGCCCGTCCTTCGTCAGCGTCATTCCGGGAAAGTCCAAGGCGCGCGGGGAACGCGTTCCCGACTTCGACGCCACGGCACTCACCGTGCCCGTGGCGGACACCGGCGACTTCACCATGCGCATCACCGGGATCGGCGGAACCGGCGTGGTCACCGTCGCCCAGATCATCGCCACGGCCGCCGTCATCGACGGCAAGGCGGTGCGCACGCTCGACCAGACCGGGCTCGCCCAGAAGGGGGGCGCGGTCGTCTCGGACCTCAAGATCACCGCGGCCCCGGTGGACGCCGCGCCCAAGCTCAGCGCCGGTTCGTGCGACCTGTACCTGGTCTGCGACTCCCTGGTCGGCACCGATCCGGTCCACCTGAAAGCCGCCTCACCGGAACGGACCGTCGCCGTGCTGTCCACCACGGCCGTGCCCACCGGGCGGATGGTCGCCGACACCGCCATCGAGTTCCCCCGGCAGGCCGCCATCCGCGGCGCACTCGACGAAGCGGTCTCGCGGACCGTCTCGCTCGACGCCGGTCACCTCGCCACCGAACTGTTCGGCAACGAGCAGTACGCCAACATGCTCCTGGTGGGCGCGGCCTTCCAACTCGGGCGCCTCCCGATCAGCGAGAAGGCGCTGGAGGAGGCGATCACGCTCAACGGCGCCGCCCCCGAGGTCAACATCCAGGCGTTCCGGCGGGGACGGCAAGTGGTCGCGGATCCCGATGCCGTGCAGCAGGCGATTCGTCCTCAAGAGACGCCCGTGGCGAAAGACCTCGATGCCCTCCTCGCGCACCGCGTCGACGAACTCGTGGCCTACCAGAACGAGGCATACGCGCGGCAGTACACCGAATTCGTCGACAAGGTCCGTGACGCCGAAGAAAACGCGGTACCCGGTTCGACCCGGGTGAGTGAAGCAGTGGCCTTCTCCCTGCACAAACTCATGGCCTACAAGGACGAATACGAAGTCGCCCGGCTCATCCTGGACCCCGCTTTCCACGCCGAGTCGTACCGAGAATTCGGGGCCGACGCCCGATATCAGGTCAGGTTGCATCCGCCCCTGCTGCGTAGCATGGGGCTCAAGCGGAAGATCTCCCTCGGCCGCGCCTGGCGCCCGGTGTTCCGGCTGCTGTACGCCATGCGGTGGATCCGGGGAACCCGGCTCGACCTGTTCGGCCACCACCCCGTCCGACGCGCCGAACGCGAACTGATCACCACGTACCGGCACGAAATCGAAGCACTTCTTCCGCGCCTCAACACGGATACCGTCGGTCTGGCCGCCGAAATCGCCGCACTGCCTGACCTGGTTCGTGGTTACGAGGACATCAAACTCGCCGCGATCGACCGCTACCACAAAAAGCTGGCCCAGCTCCGCACCGAATTCGCCGAATCCCACCGCCCACTCGAGCGCGGGCGGCCGTGAGAGCCGCGGCCCCGCCGACGACGTAGGTCAGCTTGCTGGGCGCCACCTCGGGATCCTTCTCCTCGTCTGCCGGGTCGACCCGCCGCTGGCCGGTTACTGCTCGGTGCTGCACGCGCTGCAGCTGATCGGCTTGACCGGGGACTACGGGCGGTGGTGATCGGCTTCGGCGCGCGGCGCGGTCGCCTCACCGATCCACTCCGCGAGGATGGTGCATTTCAACCACGACACGGACAACCCCGGTGACACCCGCCGGAGTCACGCGCACACCGAGCACGGCCGGGTCCCGCTGGCCGGGCAGCCTGATCGTCGACGTCTCCTGTGACGAGGCATGGGCGTCAGCCGGGCGCGGCCCTGCTGCCGCTCGCCGGAATACCCGCACCACCGGCGCGTGGGGCGCGTGCCGGAGTGTGACCGGCTTCGTTCAGAGGGCGCGGCGCAACTTGGTTTCGAATTCTTCGAACCCGTTGCCGCGATACAATGACCTGCCCGCGGAATTGGCCGCGTACGCTGTCACGAATGCCTCGTTCGCATTCTGTCGGCGCGCCCAGTCGAAGAAGTGGTCGATGAGTGCGTTCGCTGTCCCGCGTCGCCGGTGAGCGGTGTCGACGCGAATGCTTTCCAGTGTCGCGGTGATCGCGGCCGGTCGCAGCGGATTGTTCTGTTTCACCCGTCCGATGAGGTGGCCGGCGGTGGTTCCGCCGGTTCGCGCCAGCAGGCAGAGGGCATCGTCGCGGTCGACCAGATCGGCGTAGTAGCCGGTGCCGTGGTGTTGCGGCCAGGTGATGTCGGTGAGCGGGTCGTGGTGCCCGGCGTCCTCGGCGAACAGGTCGCTCGCCGAGGAAACGAGATCGGGAACCTGGGAAGAAACAGCGACGATGACGGTCGGCGTCATGGAGTGCACGGTAGACCGAGTGAAATGGGGTGTAAATATCGAATTTCGCGATTGATCAAAATGGTTCAGGTGGGTTCGCGGCCGAGCATGGTCTAGCAGGCCATGCCATTGGGTTCGCCGCATCGGTGGTTCTCGGGGTGCGGCCGCCGTGGGCCGGCGCCAGCTGGCCCTGGTACTGATACGAGCAGGCGCTGAAGTGGTAGAACCCGTGGCCGGAGACGGTGTCGATGCCGCGGTTCTCGGCCGCCCACATGCTGCCGTCGCGGTAGAGGAATTCGTTGTCCATGCGGATGGCCGTGACCGTGTCGATCGGCTGGGTGGCCTGGCTGGGATTGTCGACGTCGAAGGCGTACACCATATTGGTTTTGATGAGCAGTTCGCCCTTCTGGGCGCCGGGTTCGGCCCAGATCGTGCCAGTGATCTTCGGCCCGCCGGGCAGGAGCCGGAATCCGGGGGCGACTTTGATGACGTAGGCGGGCATGGCCACCGGGTTGTCGCGCAGCCTGGTTCGCAGCGTGTCACGCAGGTTGCCGCTGAGCGGGGCGTATAGGGGGGCCATCTCACCACCGGTCAGCACCGCGCGGTTCACCCGAGCCGCGACGAGGAATTCCTTCACCTTGGCCAACGCCGTGCTCACCTGCTTGGCCGTGAAGCCGCCGATCGCTTCCGGCTCCGGCAGCTTGATGGCGGCCTCGCCCTCGGTCCAGTCATGCGCCGGGGTGCCGAGGTACGGTTGACCCTAGTCCAGCGACCAGGCCGGTCTGCCTCGGCCGTTTCGGCGGGCCGTTGTCCGGCAAGGTGTTCGCGGGCGTGCTGCTCCGTATGCATTTGTCTGCCGGGCCGAGTTCGGTTTCTTGATCGGCGACCAAGGGAGATTCGTTAGCCGGCGCTGAAGCCGGGCGGCTAGGGTGCGGTGCGTGACTGTGTTGTCGAGGGATGAGCTGGTGGCCGCCGTCGAGGCGGGGGAGAGGGTCGAGTTCTTCTTTTTCTGGGGCCACACCCCGGGTGAGGCGCCGGTGGGGAAGTGGTGCCTGAGCCAGTGGTGGCCCGCGGAGTTCACTGTGGACGGTGTCCGCTATCGCTCGGCGGAGCAGTTCATGATGGCGGAGAAGGCGCGCCTGTTCGGTGACCCGGAGGCGGAGCGGCTGATCCTGGCCGCCGAAACTCCGGCCGAGGCGAAGAAGCTGGGCCGCGGGGTGCGCGACTTCGACCAGGACACCTGGGTGGCGCGGCGGTTCGACATCGTGGTGCGCGGCAACGAGGCCAAGTTCGGGCAGGACGGCCGGCTGCGGGAGTTCCTGCTCTCGACCGGCGACCAGGTGCTCGTGGAAGCGGCGCCGCGGGATGTGATCTGGGGGATCGGGCTGGGTGCGTCGAACCCGCGCGCGGCCGACCCCGCCGCCTGGCGGGGCCGCAACCTGCTCGGGTTCGCGCTGATGGCCGTCCGCGACGCGCTGCGGGACTAGCCTTCGACGGCGTCGGTGATGAGGTCGTGCAGTTCGTAGCTGGCGTCGTAGACCTGCTGCTTGACCGGCTCCGGATAGGCCTCGGCGGCGCCCTGGGTGGCGGGCACGAGGTCGACGAGGACGCCGACGGCCGCGCGTGGCAGGGTGTCGGCGCCTTCCCAGGCGGTGGCGCAGTCGCGTAGCGCGGCGGTGAGCGCGTCGTAGAGGTCCTGCTGGAAACCTTCGTTGGCGCGCAGGGCGACCAGGAAGTCGCCGGAGGCGGTTTCCAGGCGTTCGGTCTCGGTGCTCACGGTGGGGTTCCAATCCATCTGATCGCCTCCGGCGGCACGTGGCCGACGAGGAGGACTTCCTTCGAGCTTTCGGCGAGGCGGTTGGCCGTCGCGCCCCGGATCCCGGCCGCGTCGCGGGCGGCCTGGGTGGAGGCGTCGATCACCGTACCGTCGAACTTGTCCAGGTCGATTTCGACCAGCCGCCCGTTGTTCCACTTCTTGGCCACCTCGATGTCGGTGGTGGTGGAGATGTACTGGGAACGGAAGTTCGGGCGGCTGCCGCTGGTGATGTGCCCGCCGGGCTTGTAGGTCGCGTCGGGGTTCTTGGCCACCAGGCCCTTGGTGTGGTCCTCGTCGGGGCGCAGGTTGCGGTAGACCACGTTGCGTGAACCCGTGCCGCAGCCGCCGGGGGTGGCGGTCAGCCCGAGCGGGTCCATCCAGCCGATCGGGTTGTGCACGTAGGTCGCCGGGTTCGGCGCGGGTGCGAGGCCGAGGGGGTCGGCGCTGGTGTAGCGGGCGGTGTCGGGGTCGTAGAACCGGAAGAAGTTGTAGTGCAGGCCGGTTTCGGCGTCGTGGTACTGGCCGGGGAAGCGGAGCGGCATGACCACCCCGGCGGGTTCGCTGTCGCGCGGTGCGCCCCACAAAGTTCGGCGGGCCTGCCAGACGAGGCGGCCGTGGGCGTCGACGAGTTCGGTCGGGGTGCCGATCAGGTCGGTGACGATGGAGTAGAACTGGGCGTCGACCCAGTCCTGGTCGGCGGTGCGCACGCGTTCGGCCTGGGTGATCGGGGTGATCGTGGCCTGCTGGTAGTTCCAGGTGGTGGCGTGCACGCCGTTGTGGACCTGCTCGGCGAGCACTCCGTCGTCCCAGACGAAGTCGAGCTGCTCGGCCACGGACTGCCCGTCCGGGGCCAGGCGCTGCTTGGCGATGCGGCGCCCGAGCGCGTCGTAGCGGTAGCGCCACCGGGTGCCGTCGGGGGTGACGACGCCGGCGAGGCGGTCTTCGGCGGTCCAGTCGAAGTGCCAGTTGTCCGGTTTGCGGGACAGGCGCTTGCGCTGGCGCCGGATGACCCGGCCCTGTGCGTCGTAGGTGTAGTGCACGCCGTCGGCGTGGCTGAGCCTGGTCCCGGAGTATTCACGCGTGCCCTGCGCGGTGTCGGCGGGGTCGGAGGTGGCGGCCTGGGTGATGTTGCCCGCGGCGTCGTAGGCGTAGCGCTCGGCCCAGCCCGCGCCGCGCACCGCGGTGACCCGCCCGGCGTGGTCGAGGTCGAACTGCCGCACGCCGGTCAGGTGGTCCTCGATGGCGTCGACGTAGCCGTCGGCGCGGTAGTGGTAGCGCCGCTGCTGCAGCATCGAAGTGGTGCGGGTGGCCGGGTCGACCGCGGACACGGTCTGCTCGATGAGGCGGTCGGCGCCGTCGAAGCGCTGTGCCAGCACGGTTCCGGTGTCGAGCAACCGCTCGATCTCCCGGCCGGCGGGGTCGAGCCCGAAGCTGAGCGTGCGCCCGGCGGTGCGCAGCCCGGTGGCCTGGTGGTCGGCGTCGAAGGACCAGTGGCTCTCCGCGCCGGACGGGGTGCGCCGGTAGGTGCGGCGCCCGGCCGCGTCGTAGGCGGATTCCAGGGTGCGGCCGTTGACGGTCTCGCGTAGCACCCGGCCCAGCGCGTCGCGCTCGAAGATCACGTCGGCGTCGTCGTTGACCGCGCGGATCAGCCGTTCGGCCGGGTCGTAGGCGAACCGGGCGACCTGGCCCTCGGTGTGGCGTTCGAGCACGTTGCCCAGCGCGTCGCGGACGAACCGGGTGGTCTGGCCGAGTCCGTTGGTGCGCTCGACCAGCTGCCCGGCCGCGTCGTAGGCGTAGCGGATCTCGCGGCCGTCGAAGTCGGTCTCGGCGACCAGGTTCCCGGCGGGGTCGTAGGTGTACTGCCAGTGCAGGCCCTGGGCGTTGCGGACGCCGGTCAGCCGCAGCTCGGTGTCGTAGCTGAACTCCAGCCGCGTCCCGTCCGGCCCGGTCTCCGCGGCGGGCAGGTCGAAGTGGGTGGTCTCGACCACGGTGACCGCGCCGAGCGGGTCGGTGTGGGCGACCTGGTTGCCCTCGGCGTCGTAGCTCCACTGCTCGGTGGCGCCGTCGGGCGTGGTGCGGGAGGCGAGCCTGCCTTCGACGGTCCAGCGCAGCTCGGTCCGCGCACCGAGCGGATCGGTGATCGTGGTGACCCGGCCGAACTGGTCGCGCTGGTAGCGGGTCGTGCCGCCCTGGCGGTCGGTGACGGCCACCGGACGGCCCGCGGCGTCGGTCTCCACCGTGACCACTCCGCCGAGCGGATCGACGACCCGGTGCAGGTGGCCGCGCTCGTCGTAGTGGTAGCTGGTCCGGGCACCGGACGGGTCCAGCACTTCGGTGCGGTTGCCGCGTTCGTCGTAGCTGTAGTGCCACACCGCGCCGTCGGCGTCGACCACGGTGGTGCGGCGGCCGTGCGCGTCGAACTCGGACAGTTCCCGGGAGCCGTCGGGGCGGGTGATGGTGGCCAGCTCGCCGGTCTCGCCGTAGGTGTAGCGGTAGGTCCGGCCGAGCGGGTCGGTGCGGGAGAGCAGCCGGTTGAACGGGTCCCACTCCGAGGTGGTGACCGCGCCGAGCGGATCGGTTTCCCGCACCAGCTGGCGGGCCTCGTTGAACTCGAACCGGGTGGTGTGCCCGCCGCCGTCGGTGTAGTCGGTGGTCCGGCCGTCGTCGTGGTAGGTCCAGGTGCCGGTCAGGGCGCCGCCGGAGCCCTGGGTGGCGACGACTCGTCCGGCGCCGTCGTAGTCGTAGCTGTACCACTGGCCGTTGCGGTCCTCCCAGCGCGTGATGCGCCCGGCGAGGTCGTAGCCGAACCGCATCGGCTGCTGTGAGGAGTTGACCACCTCGACCAGGCGCCGGGACTCGTCGTAGCCGAATCGGACCAGTTCGATCGAGGACCCGTCCTGGTCGGCCAGCCGGTACTCGCGCACCAGGCCGTCGTCGCTGACCACGTCGATCCGGTGTCCGCCCGAGTGCTTCACGGCCAGTGGTGCACCGGTGCTGTCGTACTCGAAGTCGATCCGGGTGCCGTTCTCGTCGACCACCGCCGCGATCGGGGATCCGGCACCCTGCCCGGGTCCGAAGTGCAGGGTTTGGCGCGCTTGCGGCTGCCGGATCAGGTAGCCCGTCTCGGTGCGCGCCAGCGGCCACCGCGGCCCGGCGACCGGCAGCACCTCAGCGCCATCGGCGGGCGGGTGCGGGTAGACCAGCAGCATGCCGTCGGGCGCGGCGAACACCACGCCCTGTTCGTCGAACTCCAGCCGCTGGTCCACAGTGGACGCCCAGGTCGGGCCGAACGAGCGGCCGGCGCGGTAGGAGGAGACGTGGCTTCGCCGCAGCACCAGGGCCAGCGGCGCGCTGATGTGCACGTCGGTGTGGGACAGGAACATGTCCCCGGTGGCCGGGTCGACCGGGTCGCCGGAGCCGGGCTTGCACCCCTCGTCCCGGCCCGCTTTGACCGGATCATCAGGACGGCTGGAGCTGTCGGGCTTGGTCGAACTGGGCGTCGTGCCGTCCGAAGGCTTCGAGCTGGGCGTGTCCGTGCCACCCGGTGTGGTGTCGGTGCTCGACGGTGTGGTGTCCGGGCTGTCCGGCGAATTCGGCTTGGTGTCCGGGGTTTTGGTGGTGCTGGGCTTGGCGCCGGAGGGGGTGGTGCCGCTGCCGGGTTTGCCGCCTTTGCGGAGCATTTTGGACAGCTTTTCGATGATCTCGCCGAGTTTGTCGATGATCTTGCGGATCTTCGGGGAGACGTTGCCGATGGTCTTGACCAGTTTGCGGATGAAGTCGCTGATCTTGCTGATGGTTTTGGTGATGGCGGTGGTGGCCTGTACGGCGATCGCGGGGGTGGCGAAGCCGAGGGTGGCGGCGGCTTCCAGCGCCCAGGTGATGAGCTTGCCGACCAGTTCGGCGACCAGGTCGCGGACCAGTTCGCGTACCGCGGCGACGACGGTGCCCATGATCATCACGCCGGCGGAGATGCCGTCGGCCAGCGACGCCGCACCCGCCAGTGCATCCGCCTGCTCAGCCGCCGCGCCCCGATACGCCTCGGCACCCTCGCCCTGCCAGCCGGCGGTGCCGTTGGTGACCTCATTGCCCAGGTCGCCGGCGATGGCGTTGACCTCGGCGGCGACGTTGGCCCAGGTCTCGGAGAACGACTGGATCACCGGCGGGTCCCCGGCCAGCCAGTCGAGTGCCTCCTTGAGCGGCTGCACGTGCTCGATCAGCCACGAGACACCGTAGGAAGCGAGTGTGCCGATGGGGTCGACGACCATTGAGAGGACTTCGAGTCCGACGCCGACCGCGCCGAGTCCGGCTTCGACCCAGGAGCCGTCGGACACGCCGTTGGCCAGGTCGACCGCGGACTCGGCGATCCCGATCCCGGTCACCCCGGTGGTCTGCGACTGCGCCTGCGCGACCAGCGGATTCCCCTCAGGCATGCACGCTCCCTTCCGATCCGCACTCTACGACGCCGCCACAGCCGTCCCGGTTCCACGGGGGTATCGGCTGGAGCGCCCCCTCACACGCGGCCGACGAAGGGCGATTGGCTACAGTTCCGCCTCGCCGCACGGGAATCCGTTCACGGCCGTCACCCCGTGCGGCTTCCTGCACTCCGCACGTCCGAAGCGTGCCGAGGTTGGGAAAACGGCGAGTGGGGTACCCCCGAGCCCAGGCCCCGCCGACGGCGCGGGCCGTGGACCGCGAGGGGTGAATGCCGATGGTCACTCAGCCGTCGAGCGAGGAACGGGGTGAACCGCTGGAGGTCGCCCGCGACTTGGACGCCACCGCCAACTGGGAAGTCCGCCAACAGGTCCGCGAACTGCTCGCCCCGGTGGGCGGGCTGCTGGAGGAGGACGCGGTGCTGGTGACCGAAGAGCTGATCAGCAACGCCCACCGCCACGGCACAGCACCGCGGCGGTGCCGGCTCGGCCTGCTCGACGACGGCCGGCGCCTGCGCATCGAAGTCGAGGACACCGCGCCCGAGCAGCCGAAGATCCGGACCCCGGACCGGACCGGCGGTCGTGGCCTGGTGCTGGTCGACCGGCTGGCCTCGTCCTGGGGCGTCCACAACCACCGGCACCACAAAACCGTGTGGGCCGAACTGAGCCTGGACCAGCCCGGCACCAGCGGGCATGCCCGGCACCTGGCACCCGCCTCGAAATGGTCACGGCCGAAGCCGTGAACTCCCGGTACCGGCCCACACGAGAAAGGCGAGGACGGTGACACTGCGAGTCCGGACCGAACCACCCGCCCAGCGGCTCCTGCGCATCGACCAGCGCCCGCTGGCCGGAGCGCTCGTGGTCACCGTCTCCGGGGACATCGACTCGCAGACCGCGCCGGCCCTGCGCGACGCACTGGTCTCCGCCGGCGAACGCACGAGCCCCCGCCGGTGCATCGTGGACCTGACCGCGGTCACCTTCCTGAGCGCCGCGGGACTCACCTCCCTGCTCGATCCCGCCCTGTTCGCCCGGCCAGGGCGGGATCCATGCTTCGTCGTCGACGGCAACAGCGCCGTGATCAGGCCGATCGAGATCACCGGACTCGACGACGAGCTGACGCTCTACCACACCGTCGACGAAGCAGTCAGAGCTTTCCCGCGCCCGCGCCCGTCGTGACGGACGATTTGACGGTGGTCACGTTGTCGGCGGTGTAGCCATACGGAATGGGCGCCACGGTGCCGCCGGTTTCACACGGTCCGGAATCGGTGAGCGAATTGTCGCGCGCCACCAGTCGTCCGGGATCGGATTCCGCGTACCCGCTCGCGGACCAGCACGCCTGCTGCACGTTCTCGAAGACGTTGCCCTCCACGAGAAGTCCGGCGTCCATCAGCGACGCGATGGCGTAGGAGTCGGAGTTGTTGTCGACGTTGGAATAGTAGTTGTTGAACACGTGGACCGTCTCGCCGAAGCGCACCCGCGGACTGCGCTCGAAGGTCCGGTCGAACCAGTTGTGGTGGTAGGTGACCCGAAGGTGGCCGCGGTCCTCACCGGCGTTGCCGTCGGAATGGCCGACCAGCGAGGTCTTCCAGTGATCGCGGATGACGTTCCACGACACCGTGATGTAGTCGGCGGCGTGGGTGATGTCCAGCATGCCGTCGTAGAAGTCGGGATCGTTCTCGATGGTGCTGGACATGGTGTTGTGATCGATCCAGACGTGCGTGGCGTTCTCGATCTGGATCGCGTCGTTGCCCGGGACCCCGCGGATGTTCAGGTTCTGGATGATCACGTTGGCGGGGTGCATGTCCTCGATGTTGAGCGTGGTCCCGGAGATACCGGAGCCGGCCCCGACGCCCCGGATCGTCTTGTCGGCGCTGATCTCGACGGTGCCCGAACCGCTGAGCGAACCGTTGACCAGGATGGTCCTGGCGCCCGATGCCTGTGCCTGGGTCCGGAAGTCGGCGAAGCTGCTCACGGTGACCGTGGCGCCGCCCTCGCCACCGGTGGTACCACCGGCCTGCGTGGCCCAGCCGACGATCCCGCCCGGCGGCTGGGGCGTGCCACCGGCTTCGAAGTCGAGGTAGTCGATGTTGGGCAGACCGGCGGCGGTGGCCGGGTTCAGCCGGATGGTGTTGGCGCCCGCGTTCACCGGCACGCTCAGCGTTTTGGTCGCCCAGTTCGCCCAGGCGCCGGTGCCCTCGAACGACGGCGTCTGCACGGGGGCCCCGTTCACCACCAGGCCGGCGGGCCGGGCCGTGGTGGTGCCGTTGGCGAACCGCACGCCCAGTGTCGCCGTGCCCGAAGCCGCCGCGGTCACGGTGAACTGGAGGTAACCGCTGGTGGCGTTGGTGCCGTTGCAGAAGCCACTGCTGGAGTAACCCGACCAATTGGCATCGATGGTGCCGGAACACACCGCCGGTGAGTTTTCCGCCTCGTACCGCGTCGGCGCGGCCTGCGCGGTGGACGAGGCCACCGCCACCAGTGCGCCGGCGAACAGGCTGACGCACGCGATCATGGGTCTCATGCGCATGATACGTCTCCGTTGGGTCGATTTGCTGATTCGAATACCGGGAGCGGAAAGCGCTTTCAGGAAAGAATTATCCTAGGCCGCCCTCGGGTGCGGGGTCAAGCGCCCGGCGGTGTCGATGCCGGAGATTCCGCAGGTGGGAGACCCGGGTGGGAGCTGCGCCGGTCCGCATCGCCGGGTGGGTGATGCGGAAAAGTCCACGCGTTGTACCTGATTGTCCACATCGAGGTCGCTAGCCTGCGTGACGCGCTTAGCCCCCTTTGTTCATAATTGTGAATGGTCACGTGTGGTGTTCGGCATTGCGTGTTCGAAAGTGCTGAGTTAATGTTCCGGAATTGTCGATACAGTTCAGTTCCGAGACGTTTTACTCGATTGGTACCCGCCGCCGCCGGTCCATTGATCACCGCAGGAGGTCCACGATGAGGTTGACACTGCTCGCGGCGAGCACCGCCTTGGCGGCGGGTGCCGCACTGGTGCTGCCACTCGCCACGGCGAACGCCGCGACGACGCACCACGAGGCCGAATCCGCGCCCACCGTCTGCACCGGAACCGTCGACACCAACTGGCCCGGGTACTCCGGTTCCGGGTTCTGCAACGGTGAGAACGCGACCGGTGCCTACGTCGAGTTCGCCGCCTCGGCGCCGAGCGCGGGCAACGCGACGGTCGCCGTCCGGTTCGCCAATGGCACCACGGCCAGTCGTGCCGCCGATCTCCTGGTCAACGGCACGAAGGTGCAGTCGGTGTCGTTCGAGTCGACCGGCGCGTGGTCGACCTGGGTGACGAAGACACTGACGGTCGCGCTCCCCGCCGGCGCCGGCACCATCCGGCTCGACCCGACCACCTCGGGCGGCCTGCCCAACATCGACTACGCCGACGTCACCACCAGCGGCACCGGTCCGCAGCCCGCCGACGCGTTGTACGTCTCGCCGACCGGGCAGGACGGCGCGACCGGGACGATCGGGGACCCGACGACGCTCACTTCGGCCCTCACCAGGGTCGCCGCGGGCGGGACGATCTACCTGCGCGGTGGGACCTACGACTTCTCGCAGACGGTCACCATCCCGCCGGGCAACAGCGGCACCTCGGGCGCGCTCAAGAAGCTGTCCGCCTACCAGGCCGAGAAGCCGGTGCTGAACTTCTCCGCGCAGAGCGAGGATCCCGCCAACCGCGGCCTGGCGGTGAACGGCTCGTACTGGCACGTCTACGGCGTCACCGTGGAGCGCGCCGGTGACAACGGCATCTTTGTGGGTGGCAGCAACAACACCTTCGAGCGCACGGTGACGCGGTTCAACCGGGACACCGGGCTCCAGCTCTCGCGGATGACCTCGGACACCCCGAAGGCCCAGTGGCCCGCCAACAACCTCGTCCTGAGCGCGGAATCGCACGACAACGCCGATTCCGACGGGGAGGACGCCGACGGTTTCGCCGCGAAGCTCACCTCCGGCCCCGGCAACGTCTTCCGCTACGCCGTGGCGCACAACAACATCGACGACGGCTGGGACCTCTACACCAAGACCGACACCGGTGCCATCGGCACGGTGACCATCGAAGACTCCCTCGCCTACAAGAACGGCACGCTCAGCAACGGTGGCCAGGCCGGGAACGGCGACCGCAACGGTTACAAGCTCGGTGGTGAGGACATCGCGGTCGACCACACGATCCGGCGCAGCATCGCCTTCGACAACGGCAAGCACGGGTTCACCTTCAACCGCAACCCGGGATCGATGACGATGTCGAACAACCTCAGCATCGACAACGACCAGCGCAACTACACCTTCGAAGCCGGTTCGACCGTGTTCCGGGACAACACCTCGTGCCGTAGCAGCAGCGGAACCAACGACAAGGTCGTGGGCAACACCGACAGCTCGAACCAGTTCTGGATGGGTTCGAACGGGTCCAGGTGCGGTTCGTACAGCGGTGCGCTGGGCTGGTCCTTCGGCGCGGACGGCCGCCTCGCGGTAACCCTCGGCGGCAAGCCCGTCGTCCTGTAGCCGGGCGGGGAGTGGTGGCCGCTCGCGGGCGGGTCACGGGCAGCCGAGCGCGGCGAGGTCGGTAGCACCGCCGTCGGCGAGGTTGCGGCAGACCTGGGCCACCGCGCGCTCCGGCTGGACCGGCCACAGCACGACGTCGGTGTCCTGCCCACCGGCGGCGAGAAGGCCGCCGTCCGGGGAGAAGGCGAGATCGTTCGGTGGTCCGATCAGGCCGGCGGCACTGGTCAGCAGGGTGCCGTCGGCCACGTTCCACAGCCGGACGGCGGCGTCGCCGACGGTGCCCGAGGCCAGCAGCGAACCGTCTGGTGAGAACGCCAGGTCCCGCACCACGGACGGGTGCGGGGCACCGAAATCGCGCAGCACCCGGCCGTCGGCCGCGTCGCGGAGCCGGATCTGCTCGCCGTCGCCGGTGGCCAGGGTGCGCCCGTCCGGGCTGATCGCCAGGCCGGTCACCTGATCGGGGCCGAGCGGAGCCGTCCACGCCTCGCTGAAGTCCGCGGTGCGCCACGTCCGCAGCGCGGCGCCGGTGGACGTCCCGGCCGCGATGAGGTTCGCGCCGTCCGGCGAGAAAACCATGGTCCAGGCGGAGAACGCGCCGAGTTCGAGCACCTTCCGCTCGGTCAGCGTCGCGGTGTCGAGCAGGTGGATCCGGTGGTCGTCCGGTTCGAGTTCGCCGACGGTGAGCGGGTCTCTCGAAGCCACCGCGATCAGCTTGCCGTCCGGTGAAACGACGAGGTCACCCAGTTCCCGGCCGGGGATCGTGTGGGTCCGCGGTGCCCCGCCGCCCGGGTCGGTGACCTGGACGACGCCGTTCCGGAAGGCCGCCACCCTGGTGCCGTCCGGACCGTAGCGGAGCGCACCGGCCAGGCTGCCGGCCGTGCCGAGTTGCTCGCGCTGCACGCCGGTTCCCGGATCCCACAGGTGCACCGCGCCGTCCCCGTCCGACGCGGCGACCGTCCGGCCGTCCGGGGCGAAGGCGAGGCTGATCACCGGCCCGGTGGGGCGGGTGTACCAGGAGGTGTCGCGCTGCCAGCGGGTCACCTTCCCGTTCGTGGTCGCCGCGGCCACCGTCCGGCCGTCCGCGGAGACCACCAGATCGGCGACGACGTCCCGGTCCCACGCGTAGTTGCCGATCCGCTGGCGGTTGGTCATGTCCCAGCGCTGGATCTCCGACCCGGTGCCAGCCAGCAGCCGAAGCCCGTCCGGGCTGAACGCCATCGCCGCCGGTCCGAAGCCGCCGCCCATCGGGATCGGCTCCCGCGGTTCCCCGGTTTCGCTGTCCCACAGCCGGATGGTGGTCTCCGCCTGGCTGCTGCTGGCCAGCACGCCCGGCGCGAAGGAGACCCGCATGCCGCCCTTGTCCGGATGTGGCTCGGCCCGGGTGACCAGCGTGCTGTCACCCGCCCGCCACAATTCCACGACACCGCCCTGCCTGGCGACGGCCAGCCGGTGGCCATCGGGGCTGAAGGCGATGTCGTGGACCACTTCGCCGTCACCGGGCAACCGGCGCAACTCCTGGCCGCCACGCGGATCCCAGCCGACCACCGGCATGTCCGCCGACAGGCTGACGGCGGCGAGTTCCCGCCCGTCCGGCCGCCAGGCGAGCCGGAAGACCCCGGGCAACGTGCGGACCAGGCGCCCGCTGGGCACCTCCCAGATCCGCACCCCGTAGGTCTCCGCTGACGCGGTGGCCAGCAATGAACCGTCCGGCGAGAACTCGACGTCGTCCACCGGCTGGGTGTGCCCGCCGAATTCGGCGGGCAGCGGCCGGTTGGCGGCGAGGTCCCAGACCACGATCCTGCCGTCGGACCCGCCGACCGCCGCGAATTCGCCGTTGGGACTGAGGTCCGTGCTGTACGCGGTTTCCAGTCCGGAGTCGAAGGACCCCGGATAGGTCAGCGTCGACGCCGAAAGCAGCGCACCGCGTGCTTCGGTGGTGTGAGCGGTCTGCCATGCCGCCAGTGCTTTCCGCATCGACTCGCCCGGGGCGGCGTCGATGTTCTGCAGCGATTCCGCCGCGTACTGCCGGGAAAGTGCGTTCAGCCTGTCCCGTTCCGCGTCGTTGCGCGCCACCACGGCGACCACGCCCGCGGTCAGCGCGGCCACCAGCAACACGGCCAGCGCGGCGACCAGGCCGCGCAGCCGTCGGGTCGAGCGCTGCTGGGCGCGCGCACTCGCCCGCAGGAACTCGCGTTCGCCGTCGGTCAGGTCGGTCCGCGTGGCGGCCCAGTCCTGCGCGGAGGCCAGCCGCCCACCCCGGTACAACGCGCCGTCGTCACGGCTGTTCTGCTCCCAATACCGCACCGCTTCGTCGAGTTGCTGGCGAACCAGGAGGCCGTGGCGATCCTCCTCCACCCAGTCGCGCAGCCGCGGCCACGCGGTGAGCAGCGCTTCGTGGCTGACCTGCGCGCCGTCCTGGTCCGCGGTCACCAGCCGCGCTTCGATCAGCGGGCCGAGCACCGTCAGGTCGAGTTCGTCGCGGCGCACGCGCCGGCGAACCGCACCGCCGCCGTCCACCACGGTCACCATGCGCAGCAACGCCTGCCGCAAAGCGGTCCGCCCGGGCTCGCCGAGCGCCTCGAAGATCCGTTCGGCGGTGCCGGAAACCGCGTTCTCGATTCCGCCGGTCTGCAAATACCCTTGTGCGGTAAGGGTTTTGCCCGTCCGGTTCCCCCAAGTGGCGTGCAGCGTGTGCGCCAGCAGTGGCAGCGCACCGGGGTCGTAGTCGACGCCTTCGCGCACGCCGAGATCGGCCACCAGCCGTTCGGCCAGTCCGTCCTCCACCACCAGCCCGGCTTTCGCCGCCGGTTCGATGACCACCCGGTGCAGTTCGCCCGGGGTCATCGGGCCCAGCACGAACTGGTCCTGCAACGCCGGGGCGAGCGGTTCCAACCTGGTGCAATGCTCGTAGAAATCCGCTCGGACGGCCAGCACCACGAGTGCGGGACCGGCGTTCGCCAGCGCGGTCGCGAAAGCCAGCCGTTTCGCCGCGTCGGCGCCCTGGGTGAACAGGTCCTCGAACTGGTCCACCACGAGCACCAGCCGGGCGGATTCGCCGCCGGCGGCCAGCGCGGCCTGCCGGGCGAGCGCGCCGAATTCGGCAGGTGCCGCGCGCAGTTGCCGTGCCACGTCGACGGCAGGCACCCCGGCCAGCGCCGCGACCCTGGCGGCGAGTTCGCCGACGGGGTCCACACCGGGGGTCAGTACCACTCGGGGCCAGTCCGCGGAACCGGCGGCAGGTAGCCCGCCGCTCGCGAGCGCGGGCAGCAACCCGGCGTGCAGCAACGAGGATTTCCCGGCGCCGGAAGCACCGACGAGCACCAGCGGACCGGGACCGTCCAGCCGTTCCGCCAGCCTCGCCAGCAGTTCGGCGACGGCGTTTTCCCTGCCGTGGAACCATTTCGCGTCCTCGGCCCCGAAGCTGGTGAGACCGGGGTACGGGCACGGCCCGTCGTCGCGCGGGCCGGGCCGCTGCTCGGTGCCCGGCTTGAGCCACTGGCGCACCTTGGTCACCGCGACCAGGAAGCGGTGCGTGACATCGCTCTGCTCCCGTTGCTCGGTGCGCGCCAGGAGCAGTTCGCGCTGCACGTCACCGAGGGTCCTAGTCGACTCGGCCAGTGCCTGTTTCAGCTCGGTGAGCATCCAGCGGAACTCGTCGAAGTCGTTGCCCAGCACCGCGATCGCGCCGACGAGTTCCTGGTGCAGTTCCTGGGCGTGCGTGGCGGATTCGGTCAGCGCCGCGCCGACGCCGTCCACCGCGCGCAACACCTGGCCGACTTCTTCGCGCAACCGCAGGTTTTCCTCGCCGGAGGACTCCAGCCGGGCCAGCAACTCCTCGGCTACCGCGTCCCGCCACTGCTCGCCGGACGGCTCGATGCCTTGGCGGCGCATCCGATCGGCGGTGTCGGCGAGCACGTTCGCCAGGTAGTTGCCGCCCATCCCGCCGAGCTGGTCGAGCGCGGTGGCGAAGGCGTCCGTGCCACCGAGCGCGGCCCCCGCGACCGGTGCCACCGCCGCCGCGGTGAGGAAGGCGTAGGTGCCGTACGGCGTCGCCTTGCGCAGCCCGCGGCCGGTGCCCCGCCCGGCCGCACGCACCCATTCCCGCACGCCACGCCGGGCTCGGCGGGTCGCCTCCCGCTCGGCGGCGGAATTTTCGGAGTTTTCGGGGTCGCCGGAGTCATCGATCTCGCCTGCCGGTGGCATCGATCCCCTCTCGTCTCGCCGAACGCGATGTCACCGTACTGGGCGATGATCACGATCGGACGATGACGGTGGCAGGTTCCGGACAACGGCACCGCGGCCTGGTGTCCGGGAATCACCATCAGCGGTATGGCCAGTGGCAGAAAGAAAGCAAAGCAGGGTGTGGTGGCGGTTTTGGTCGTGGCGGTCAGCGGGGTGGCACCGGCGGTCGCCGCGGCTGCCGGTTCGCCCTTGCCGGTCAACGGCGTGACGGCCAGTGCGGACGACGGCAACGTCCCGTCGAACACCTTGGACGACGACCTGTCCACCAGGTGGTCGGCCAAGGGCGACGGGGTGTGGATCCGGTACGACCTCGGCTCGGCGCAGACCATCGGGTCGGTATCCCTTGCCTGGCACCAGGGCGACACCCGCAAGTCCACCTTCGACGTGCAGGTCTCCGGCGACGGTGCCTCGTGGACGACGGTCGCCGCGGGCCGGACGAGCAGCGGCACCTCGACCGGCCCGGAAAACTACGACTTCCCCGACACCGCCGGGCGCTACCTGCGGATCGTCGGCCACGGGAACACCTACAACGAATGGACCAGCATCACCGAAACCGACGTCAACGGTGCCGACGGTGGCGGGGACGACTGCACCTATCCGGCCGACGTGCTGAACCTGGAGAACTGGTACATCGGCCTGCCGATCGGCCAGGACGAAAAGCCGACCAACGTGGAGCAGCCGGAACTGGCCACCTACGCCATCGACCCGTGGTTCACCACCACGCCGGACTGTGAGGCGGTCCAGTTCCGCGCCGCCGTCAACGGGGTGACCACGAGCGGTTCCAGCTATCCGCGCTCGGAACTGCGCGAAATGAAGGGCTCGTCGAAGGCCAGTTGGTCGTCCACGTCGGGAACGCACACGATGACCATCGATCAGGCCATCACCGCCCAGCCCAAGGAAAAGCCGGACGTGGTCGCCGGCCAGATCCACGACGCGGACGACGACGTCTCGGTGTTCCGGTTGGAGGGCAACAAGCTGTACGTCACCAAGGGCGACACGTCCGACCACAAGCTGGTCGACGGCAACTACCAGCTCGGCACCAGGTTCCAGGCGAAGTTCGAAGTGAGTGGTGGCAAGATCAAGGCCTACTACAACGGCGTTCTGCAAACCACCATCTCCGACAGCTTCACCGGCGGGTACTTCAAGGCAGGCGCCTACACCCAGGCCAACTGCGAAAAGTCGTCGCCGTGCTCGAGCGGCAACTACGGCGAAGTGAAGATCTACGGGCTCGACGTCACCCACGCCGGATAGCGGTAGTCCGCGCGCGCAGGACGATGTAGGCGAACAAGACGCCCATGACGACCACGCCCGCCCACATGGCTTGCTGCCAGCCGTCGACGAAGGACTGCTGGGCGGCGTGGACGATCTCCTGCGCGTGCGGGCCGGCGCTGCCCGAGATCTCGACAGCGTTGGCGATGCCTTCGCGGGCGGTGTCCGCGAAGGCATCGGGGACGTCGTGCAGCCGGTCGTCGATCGCGCCGCGGTAGCCGGAGGACAGGAGCGCACCCAGCATGGCGATGCCCAGCGCCGTGCCGAACTCACGGGTGATGTCGTTGAGCGCGGAGGCGACGCCCTGCTTCTCCCGCGGCAACGAGCTGGTGATGGCTTCGGTGGACGGCGTCATGGACAGGCCCATGCCGATGCCCATGGCGAGCATGCCCGGCAGAATGGTCAGGTAGCCGCCATCCACGGCGACGAACAGCGCCATCAGCGCCAGGCCCGCACCGGCCACGCCGATGCCCACGGCCATGGTCGGACGGGAGCCGACGCGGCCGGCCATCCTGGGAGCCAGGCCGGAGGCCAGCATCATCATCACGGCCATCGGCATCATGGCCGCCGTCGACAGCAGTCCCGACCAGCCGAGCACCGCCTGGAAGAACGGGAACAGGACCACGGCGACGCCCGCCTGGACCCCGAAGACCACCAGCAGCGTGATCGAGCCGCCGGCCAGGCCGCGCTCCCGGAACAGGCGTACGTCGAGCAGTGACGCGTCCCGGCGGTGCAGTTCCCAGGCCACGAACCCGATGCCGGCGACGAGGCCGACGGCGAGGCTGATCAGCGTCGCGGGGGCGGTCAGGCCGCGTTCGGGTCCTTCCTGCAGGGCGAAGATGAGGCCGGCGACGGCGACGGTGGAGACCAGCGCGCCGATGGTGTCGAAGGCATGGGCCGAGCGCTCACGGGAGTTGGGCACCGACTTCAGCGTCATGCCCGTGGCCACCGCGACCAGTGCCACCGGCAGCACAAAAAGCCAGCGCCAGTCCGCGACATCGACCAGGAGCGCGGAGAGGAACATGCCCAGGATGCCACCGCCCCCGGCGACGCCGGTCCACACGCCGATCGCCTTGCCGCGACGATCTTCGGGAAAGGTGGAGGTGATGACGGCGAGGGTGATCGGCATGATCATCGCGGCGCCGATACCGCCGGCCACCCGGGCCACGATCATGATCTCGGCGGTCGGGGCCAGGCCCGCCACGACGTTCGCGACGCCGAAGACGCCGAGTCCGGCGATCAGCGTGGGCTTGCGGCCCAGCCGATCACCGAGCGCGCCGAGCGGCAGCAGCAGCGCGGCCAGTGCCAGAGTGTAGCTGTTGATGATCCACAGAACCGTGGTCTGCGCGGCCCCGAAGTCGACGGCCAGGTGGGTCTGGGCGACGCTGAGCCCGGACACCGACGCGATGACGGCCATCAGCGCGATGGAGACGGCGATCAGGATGGTGCGCAGCTGACGCGCGTCCGGTGTGCTCTCTCCGCCGACCACGGCGGCGTCCTCAGTGGACTGATTCGTACTCATGGATCCGACGTTAAGCGCGGCTTGCCCCAAGGGCATACAATGTTGCCCATGACGCAAGAAGAAGGTGCGCTGGACAGCCTCGTGCGCAAGCGCATCCGCGCGCTGCGGGTCGCGCAGGGCTGGTCACTGGAGGAACTGGCCGGCCGCGCCCACCTCAGCCAGTCGTCGCTGAGCCGGATCGAGAACGGCCAGCGACGCCTGGCGCTGGACCAGCTCGTCACCCTGGCCCGCGCCCTGGACACCACGCTCGATCAGCTCGTCGAGAACGCCGCCGACGACGTCGTCATCAGCCCGATGAACCACGGCACCCACGGGCTGAGCTGGCCGATGAAGGGCGACCCGGCCATGAGCGTCATGCGCCGGCGGCTGACCGAACCGCCGCCGGACAATCCCGCCAAGATGCGCGCCCACCCGGGCCGGGAATGGATGGTCGTGCTGTCCGGCACCGCGGTCCTGATGCTGGGACATCGCCGCTTCCGCGTCGAGACCAACCAGGCCGCCGAGTTCCCGACCATGATGCCGCACGCCATCGGTGCCGAAGGTGGCCCTTGTGACGTCATGTTCATCTTCGACCGCGACGCCCGCCGCGGACATCGCGAGAACGGCGACGCCGACTCGTAGCCGCGTGTCTTGCGTGTCCGGCAGCGCGCGGGGTCATGGCTTTGCGTATTCCGCAAGAAGTTGTGCTGAAGGCGCATACTCGGCTTAACGTGGCGATATGTCGCAAACTCACCAAGGACAGGCGGAGATCCTCGACCTGGACGCGGAAGTCCTCGCCGAGCACACCGCCGCCATCACCAAGTGGCTGCCGCTGACGAGCAGTCCGCGTCAGATCGTGGACCTGGCCGCCGGTACGGGAGCGGGGACCTTCGCCCTCCTGGAGCGCTTCCCCGAAGCGCACGTCACCGCCGTCGACGCCTCGCCGGCACACCTGCAACGGCTGCGGGAGAAGGCATGCGCCCGCGGTGTGGACGATCACGTGCACACCGTGCAGGCCGACCTCGACGACGCCACCTGGCCCGACCTCGGAACGCCCGACCTGGTGTGGGCGTCGGCCTCCATGCACCACATGGCCGATCCCGGGCACGCCCTGCGCACCGTCCGCGACCTGCTCGCTCCCGACGGCCTGTTCGCCGTCGTCGAGCTGGCCGGCCCGCCGCGCTTCCTGTCCGAGAACGCCCCCGCCGACCGGCCCGGCCTGGAAGACCGCGTCCACGCCGTTGCCGACCGCCGCCACGCCGAGCACTTGCCCCACCGGGGCGCCGACTGGGGACCGATGCTGACCGCCGCGGGCTTCGCTGTGGAAGGTGAACTCACCATCGCCGCCGACGTCGACGGATCCCGCAACCCGGCGGTCGGCCGCTACGCCCTGAGCGTGCTGCAGCGCATCCGCGGCGGCGTCGCCGCCGAGCTTGTGCCGGAGGACCTCGCCGCGCTCGACCGGCTGCTCGACACGAGCGCCCCGCACAGCCTCCTGCGCCGCGACGACCTCGCGGTACGCACCGAGCGCACCGTCTGGGCGGCGCGCCGCGACTGACGCGCTCGTCACCGGTCGAGGGTGAGCACGACCCTGACGTCGTCTCGCCGTGCGCGCGGGCACCGCGTGACTCGTGCCCGAGCGCCCGGTGCCGGGCGCTTCGCCGTACTCGCCGGCGCACGGTCATGTGGTCACCCGTGTTGCCCCGATCCATGCGGCATTCGAGGCCGCTGGGCGTCGGCGATCTTTTCCCGTAGTTCGGACGTTTTCGGCGAGCGGAGATCCTGGTAGGCGTCGAGCGCTCGTCGCCAGTGTTCGATGGCCTCGGGTTTCTCGCCCTGTCGCTGGTGGAGGTCGCCGAGGCCGGCGAGGGCCCTGGCCTGGTCGTACCGGGCGCCCACGTCGGTGGCGGCGGCCAGCGCGTCGAGGTGGTAGCGGCGGATCAGCTCCGGCGATGCTCCCGCCGCGGCGTGTGTTTCGGCCAGCCCGTTCAGCGTCATGGCCAGGAGTTGCGTGTTGGCCAGGTTCCGCGCGATCGCCAGTGCCTGGTGAAGGTGCCGTTCCGCCTTCTCGGGGTCGTTCAGCCGGAGGTGGATCGTGCCGAGGCGGTAGAGGGCGGCTACTTCGTGCACGGAGAAATGTGAGCGGTGGGCGATGTCCAGCGCCCGCTGGACGCAGTCGAGCGCCTCGGGATAGCGGCCGAGGTCGCGGTAGACCCCGGCCAGCCCGTAGGAGGTCTGGAACTGCCCGGGCGGATAGTCGTATTCCATGGTGATGGTGAACGCCTGGTGCAGGTAGCGCAGCGCGCTTTCGTGCTGGGCCTGGCGCAGGTACAGCTGGCCGAGCGAGGTCAGCGGCCGCTGGGCCATCAGCCGCTGGCCGAGTTCTCCGAACAGCTCGGCCGACCGGCGCAGGTGCCGGATTCCCTCCTCCACCCGGCCGGCGAAGCCGCACAGCGTGCCGAGATGGTTCAGGGTGGTCGCCTGGAAGACCAGCGCCCCGGCTTTTTCGTGCAAGGCCAGCGATTCCTCGAGGTGCCGCTGCGCTTCCGAGAACCGGTGCGCGTACAGGTGGATCAAGCCGAAGGACCGGAGCGCGACCCCCTCCGCGACAAGATCGCCGTGCACACGTGCGATGTCGAGGGAGAGGGTCTGCAGGCGTCGGACCTCGTCGAGGTGCACACCGAGATCGAGGTACCCGGACAGCACTCTGGCCAGCGCGGTGGTGTGGCCGGGCAGATCCCGCGCCGCGGCCTCGGCCGCGAGGACCAGGTTGGCGCGTTCGTCGTCGAGCCAGCGGATGGCGGCCTCGTAGGTGGACAACTCGGGTGTCGCGACGAGACGGGAACCGTCCGTGTCGGCCGACTCCAGTTCGCTCGGCATGACGAACCGCACGGCCTGTGCGGCGGTGTGCAGGTAGTAGTCGAGCAGCCGGGCGAGTGCCGCGGTGCGTTCGGCCGGGGGATCGGTGGTTCCGCTGAGTTCGGCGGCGTAGGTCGCGAGGAGGTCGTGCAGGAGGTAGCGCCGGTCGGTGGTCTCGTCGACGAGATTGGCCCTGGTCAACGTGTCGAGCAGGCGCCGGGTGGTCCGCAGGCCGGCGCCGGCGAGCGCACTGAGGGCATGCGCGTCGACGGTGTGCCCGGGATGGACACCGAACAGGCGGAACAGGCGAGCCGCCTCGGGATCGAGGCCGCGATAGGAGGAGAAGAACACCGCGCGCACCGACGCGTCCGGGTCGTCTCCGCTGTCGAGCACGTCGAGCCGGGCTTGTTCGTCGGCGAGTTCGGCGACGAACGCCGCCAGGTGGCCGGGGTGCTCGCGGATCCGTTCCGCCGCGATGCGCAACGCCAGCGGCAGCCGGGCGCAGCGTTCGACCACCTGGGCGGTGGCCTCGGAATCGGCACCGCCGCGGTCGCCGGCCAGCTCGGTGAGCAGCCGGTGGGCTTCGCTTCGAGGCAGGCGGTCGAGGCGCACGCGGTGGGCACCTTCACGGGCGACGAGCCCGCGGAGGGAATCCCGGCTGGTGACCACCACGACGCAGGACGACGAGCCGGGCAGCAACGGCCGCACCTGAACCGCCGAGCCGGCGTTGTCCAGCAGGATCAGCAGCTTCTTCCGATCGACCACGGTGCGGAACCGCGCCGCGCGTTCAGCCGGGTCCTGGGGGATCGAGGCACCGTCGATCCCGAGAGCGCGCAGGAACGCATCGAGTGCGTCCGCCGGCGACATCGGCTCGTCGGGTCCGTAACCACGTAGGTCGACATACAACTGGCCGTCGGGGAAGCGGTCCTTGACGCGGTGCGCCCACCGTACGGTCATGGCGGTCTTGCCCGCCCCGGCGGTACCCACGACCGCCGCGATCGGCACCCTCCCGTCCTTTTCGGACAGTAGCGCGTCGAGTTGGGACAGTTCCCCGTCACGCCCGACGAATCCGGCCACGTCGTGCGGAAGCTGAGCCGGGACGGAGACGGTGAGTGCGACGGGTGCGGGTGCGCCGACCTCGATCGGTTCGCCGTGGAGGATCTGGTGCTCGAGGTCCCGCAGTTCCGGCCCAGGGTCGAGGCCGAGTTCGCCGGCCAGGACTTCCCGCGCGTGGCGGTAGGCCGCCATCGCGTCCGCCTGCCTGCCGCCCTGGTACAACGCGGTCATCAACAGGCCGTGCAGCCGTTCCCGCAGCGGATGCCGCCGGACGAGTTCGGTCAGTTCACCGGTGACCGCGCCATGCCTGCCGAGCCGGAGTTCGGCGGTGTAGAGGTCCTCCAGCGCCAGCAACCTGCGCTCGGTGAGTCGTTGGACCTCGCCGATCAGGTCGGGGACCTCCACGCCCTGGTACGGCGTGCCACGCCAGAGGTCCAGCCCCTGGCGGACCAGTTCCGCGCACCGCCGCGGATCGGCCGTGGTGTACCCGCTCGCTTCGTCCAGCAGGGCGTCGAACCGGTGGGCGTCCAGCTCGCCGGGCTCAAGGTGCAGGCAGTAACCGTCCGGGCTGTTGGAAAGCCGTCCGGGGTTGTCGAGCATCGCGCGCATCCGGTGCACGTGGACCTGGAGCCGCCGCACGGCGCCGTCGTTCGCCTGCTCACCCCACAACGCGTCGAGGAGGACGTCCACGGGGACCGGTTTGTTCGCGCGCGCGAGCAGCACCGCCAGCAAGCTCCTGCGCAACGTCCCGGACACCGCGAGCATCTTGTCGCCACGACACATCCGCAACGGACCCAGTACCTCGAACCGCACCCACCGACCCCCTCACGAAGTGTTCGTCGCGAGCCTAGTGAAACCGCCGTGTAACCGCGGAGAAAGGCCGGTAACCCAGGGTTGTGGCCGATCAGGGCCAGACAGCGGGGGATGAGTGATGGATGTGACCACTGTGGACGCGAGGTCGGTGGCGGTTGTCGGGATGGCCTGCTGGCTCCCCGGCGCATCAGGGCCGGATGAGCTGTGGGAACTGTTGAGCCAGGGCATCGACGCCACCAGTGCGACACCGCATGGGCGCTACGACGCGAACGTCTCGGAGTCGGCGGCTCGTCGCGCCGGTCATGTGGACGGAGTGGCGGACTTCGACGCCGACTTCTTCGGCATGTCGGCCGCGGAGGCGGTCGATCTCGATCCACAGCAACGGTTGTTGCTGATGACGGCCTGGGAGGCGCTGGAGGACGCGGGCCAGCGGCCCGACCTGCTGGCCGGCAGCCGGGCCGGCGTTTTTGTCGGGAACTCCCGTTCGGACCACCTGGAAAACGTGTTCCGGCGAGGGCTGACGGCGGTGACCGCCGCCGCGTTGAACAATGTCCGCTCGCTGCTCCCGGCGCGGCTGTCCCACTTCTTCGACCTGCGCGGGCCCAGCGTCGTGGTGGACACCGCCTGCTCGTCGTCGCTGGTGGCCGTGCACCAAGCCGTGCGGAGCCTGCGTGCCGGTGAGAGTCCGATCGCGCTCGCCGCGGGGGTGAACCTGCCGCTCAGGCCGGACGAAGGCGTCATGATGTCGCAGGCCGGGGCACTGGCGGAGGACGGTCGCAGCAAGTTCGGCGACGCACGCGCCGACGGGCACGCGCCCAGCGACGCGGTGGCCGTTGTGGTTCTCAAGCCGCTGGCCGCGGCGCTCGCCGACGGCGACCGGATCCGCGCGGTCATCGCCGGCAGCGCGATCGGCAACGACGGCCGCACCAGCGACTCGGTGCTGAACCCGTCACTGACCGGGCAGGTGGAGGTGCTGCGCTGGGCGTACGAGGATGCCGGGGTCCCACCGTCCGATGTGGACTATGTGGAGGCGCACGGCGCGGGTTCGCCACTGCTGGATCCGTTGGAACTCACCGCTCTCGGCCGCGTGCTGGGTGCGGGGCGCCCGGCGGACCGGCCGCTACTGGCCGGTTCGGTCAAGTCGAACATCGGCCACGCGGAGGCGGCGGCCGGCCTGGCCGGGCTGATCAAGGCGGTGCTGTGCCTGGAACACGGGCGGGTCCCGGCAAGCCTGCACGTCGAAACCCCGCATCCCGGTGTCGCCTGGGAGGAACTCCCGGTGGAGATACCGGCGAAGCTGACGGATCTGCCCGATCTCGGCCGCCCAGCCGTCGCCGGTGTCTCCGGGCAGGGTTCCTCCGCGCTCAACGTGCATGTGGTGCTGCGTCAGGCGACAACCCACGCGCCGTCCGATGACCAGCGGAGCGGCACGCCCGCTCTGCTGGCCCTGTCGGCCCGTACGCCCGAAGCTCTCGCGGCGCTGTCACGGGCGTACATGGCGTACCTCAGCGGACCCGGTGCCGCGTATCCCGTACGCGAGATCTGCCGCAGTGCCGCGATGCGCCGTCAGCACCTGGAACACCGCCTTGCCGTGGTCGGCAGTTCGCACCAGGAGCTGGTGGGCGCACTCACCGGAGCGGGTGGCGCCCCCGCCGATCCGGCCTTCACCGAGATCGCCGACCGCTACGAATCCGGCGAGGCGGTCGACTGGGCCGAGGTGTTCGGCGAAGCGGGCCGCTACGTGCCGCTGCCCACCTATCCCTGGCAGACCAAGCGTTATTGGCCGGGGGAGCAGCGCGAGGAAGGCGACCTGGCGACCCGGATTCTTCGCCAGTACGCGCGAACCCGGTTCCAGCCCGAATCCACGCTCGCCGACATCGGCATCGACTCGCTGGCGAAGCTGAAGCTGATCGTCGAACTGCAGCACAGGACCGGCCGAGAGGTGGATCCCGAGGTGCTCGACCGGCTGCGCACCGTGGCCGAACTGCGCCGGTGGACCCGCGAACTGGAGGAAGCGGCGCGATGAACGCGTACACCTGGTTCGACCGCTCCGCCGACGCGTTCGGCCACTGCTGCGCGCTGGAAGCCGGCGAAGACCGGCTGACCTACGATGAGCTGCGCGAGCTGGTGGAGCGGCTCGCCACGCGGCTGATCGCGACGTGTGGTGACACCCGGCCGCGGCGCGTGGGGCTGCTGGCCGGCCGCTCGGTGGCCGCGTACGCCGGATACCTCGCCATCATGCGAGCCGGTGCGACCGTCGTACCGCTCAACCCGGAGCACCCGGCCTCCCGCATTCGCGACGTCGTCGAGGCGGCGGAAATCGACCTGGTGCTCACCGACACCGCCCGCGCGGACCTCGATGTGCGCCAGCTCGTGGCGGATACCAGCGAGAGCGGCGGCAGGTCGTCGTCCTACCCGGAAGTCAGCTCGGACGACCTCGTCTACATCATCTTCACGTCGGGGTCGACCGGCACCCCGAAGGGCGTGCCGATCACCCATCGCAACCTCGATTCCTATGTGCGGCAAGTGGTTTCCCGGTACGAGATCGGTACGGACAGCAGGGTCTCCGGCAATTTCGACCTCACCTTCGACGGGTCGGTGCACGACCTGTTCGCCGCCTGGGCGTGCGGTGGGACGCTGGTGGTACCGCAGCGCGGTCAGCTCCTGTCACCGGTGAAAACGGTCAACACGCTGCGGCTCACGCACTGGTTCTCGGTGCCGTCGCTGATCTCGTTCGCCGAGCGCCTCGGCACGCTCGTACCCGGCAGCATGCCGACACTGCGGTGGAGTCTGTTCGGTGGCGAGGCGGTCGGTCTCGACGCGGTGCGCCAGTGGCGGGCAGCCGCGCCCGGCAGCAGGCTGGAGGTCGTTTACGGCCCGACCGAACTCACCGTGTACTGCACCGCCTACCGGCTGCCCGACGACCCCGCCGACTGGCCGGACACGCCCAACGGCACGGTCCCGATCGGAACTTGCTTCCCGACGCTGGACTCCCTGCTGCTGGACGAGAACGGCGCCCCGGCCGACAGTGGTGAGCTGTGCGTTCGCGGGCCGCAGTGCTTCTCCGGTTATCTCGATCCCGCACACGACGCCGGACGGTTCCTGGCCGCGGACTTCTCCGGCGACGGCGAAGCCCGGGGCCGCTGGTACCGGACCGGTGACCGGGTGACCTGGCGGGACGGCGTGCTGGTTTTCCTCGGCCGGACCGACCACCAGGTCAAGATCCGTGGCCACCGGATCGAACTGGGTGAGGTCGAAGCCGTACTGCGGAAGTTGCCCGGTGTCCGCGACGCGACCGTTCTCGCGGTGCCTGCCGAGGACCACCCGGAGCTGGCGGCCGTCGTCAGCGGTGTCGAGTGCGTCGCCGACGACCTGTACTCCGCGCTCGCCAGCCGCCTGCCGCACTACCTGCTGCCACGCTGGATCACCGTCCTGGACGAGTTGCCGCTCAACGCCAACGGCAAGGTCGACCGGCGAGCCCTGCTCGGCGCACTGGGGCGATGACCGTGTTCGACGCGATCGTGGTCGGGGCCCGTTGCGCGGGCGCGCCCACCGCCATGCTGCTCGCCCGCGCGGGTCACCGGGTTCTCCTGCTCGACCGGGCCACGTTCCCGTCGGACACGCTCTCCACCCATGTCATCTACCAGCCGGGAGTCGCCGCGCTCGCCCGCTGGGGCCTGCTGGAGACCGTGGGTGCCTCGGGCTGCCCGCCACTGGACCGGGCGCGGTACGAGGTGGCCGGAATCCAGCTCGACGGCTGTGCCAGGGGAGTGGCGGGGCAACGCGCCGCGTACTCCCCGCGTCGCCACATCCTGGACTCCATCCTGGCCGATGCCGCGACCGCGGCGGGAGCGGAACTGCGTGGGGGATGCCGCGTCACCCGCCTGCTGCACGACGACACCGGCCGCGTCACCGGCGTCGAAGCCGCCCACGGCAACCGGCGTTTCACGGCGCGGGCGCGGCTGGTGATCGGCGCGGACGGCATGCGCTCCACGGTCGCCCGGCTCGTGCGAGCCCCGTACACCGTCCAGGATCCGAAACTGACCTGTGCCTACTACTCGTACTGGGCAGACGTGCCCGCCGCGCTCGAACTCTACGAGAAGACGGGGTCCGGCATGGTCGCCGCCGTCCCCACCCACCACGACGCGACCCTCGTCCTGGCTTACTTCCCGCAGTCCCGCTTCGAGGAGGTCCGCGCCGACGCGGCCCGCGCCCACCTGGACCAGGTGCGCACCACGGCACCGGCGCTGTACGACCGGTTGCGGGGCAAGGAGCGGATAGAGCGGCTTCGCGGCACCGGCGACCAGCAGAACTTCTTCCGTCAGTCAGCAGGCCCCGGCTGGGCACTGGTCGGCGACGCCGGACACCACAAGGACTCCATCACCGCCCGCGGGATCAGCGACGCCTTCTTCCAGGCGGAAACCTTGGCACAGCGGGTAAGTGACCGTCTCGCCGGTGATCCGGCACTGCTCGACGAGGCGCTGCTTCAGTACACAAAGGACTGTGAGGCCGCGCTCGTGCCGGGATACGAATCCACCCTGGCGGTGGCGCGGCTGGCATCACCGCACGAGGAACGGCTCGCGCTGCTGCGGGCCGTGCGGACCGATCCGGAACTCACCTCGATCTACTTCGACATGGTCGCCGGTATCGGCACCGTCAGCGCCCTCTACACCCCGGAACTGCTGGAGTTGCTGACGCCTTCGTGACCCCGGGAAGCGATGCCCCTATTGCTCCAACTGGCTATTGCCACGCGGCATGCCACGTTGCAAGCTGAGTGCTGAGTTGCTGGGTCTTTCCGCAATCCCCCTTACCGGAGGTCACGTGAGCGAGTACGGAATCGACCGGCGCAATATCCTGCGTGGTTTGTCGCTGCTGGGGGTGACCGGTGCGGCGGGCCTGCTCGGCACCGTCCCGGCCGGGGCGGCCCCCGAGGCCACCCCGTTCGACCTGCACTTCTCGGTTGCCGAGCAGTTCCGGCCGTTCGACCTCATCGCGCCGCGGTTCGTGCAGTACGACTCGGCGGTGACACCGCGGCAGGAGACCCGCGGCACCCTGATCACCACCGGTGTCCGGCCCAGGGCGCCGTTCGGCACCGTCACCGTCGAAGTCCGGAGACTCGACGGTGACGCCGGGGTCGTCGCCGGGTTCGCCGGGGACAACGGATCCGTGCTGGGCGCTTACGACGCGGGCACCGGCACGGTCAGCGTCGAGGTCACCCGGGGCGGAACGACCAGCGTGGTCAAGACCGCGCCCGCCGCGCTCAAGGCGCCGTTCGGGTTCGCGGTCGTGCTCAACGAGAACGCGGTGACCGTGCTGGCGGACACGACCGGCACCGGTGCCGGGTGGCAGCCGCTGATCACCGAACGGGACCAGGTCCGCGCCCGCATCGACCTGCGCGATCCGGCGGTGCTGGGCAACCTGAGCTACGCCTACGGCGGGCGCGGCGGCGGCTCCACGCTGCTGGGCCGGGTGCGGGCCGGTTACTTCGGCCAGGCCGGGGTGCGTGATCCGCACGTCGTCCAGCACGCCGATGGCAGGCCCTACATCAAGAACGGCAAGCTGTATCTGACGATGACCAACGCCGGACTGGGTTTTTTCCAGCAGGCGCACTGGGCGGTGTGGACCCTCGATCTGGCCGACCCGACCAAGCTCGAACAGGTCGCGACGCTGTTCTTCGCCCGCGACGGCGTTGTGCTCGGCGACCACGCAGGTCAGATCGTCTACGACGACGAGCGGCGGCGGTTCATCGTCCTGATGAGTTCGTGGGGGGATTTCGCCTTCAACGGCGTGCACATCCGCCACGCCACCACCCGCGCCGACGTGCTTTCCGGTGTCCACGTCCTGCCCACCGAACGGCTGCCCCTGCCCACCAGCGTCAGTTCGTGGGATCCGGCGCTGACCAAGATCAACGGCAGTTGGCACCTCGCTTTCGTGGAAAGTCCCGCCCAGCAGCCCTCGTTCGTGTTCCACCCCGCGCTCGCGGCGGGATCCCGCGGCGCCGACTACGCCGACGGCCTCAAACTGGTCGGCGCCGATCTGTCGGTCGACCAGACCGAAGGCACCATCATCCAGAAGATCGGCGGCCAGTGGTACGTGCTGGCCAGCGACGGCGATGCCCGCCAATATCCGGTGTACGACCTGAAGATGCGGAAGCTGGGCACCTTGGATGCCCCGTACGGCACCAACATCCCGCACCCGATGCTGGTCCGGGTGAACGGTTCCTGGTGGATGCCGACGTTCAACGGCACCCAGTACGCCGAACCCGTCCTTGGCTACGGCGGCCACGGCGACTTCATCCTGATGCGGGCGTAACCCCGGCCGCCACGCCGTCGGGTGGCGCGATTTGCCTGGGGGCGATCTTTACGGCATCTTTGCGCGTGGTGCGCCGGGAAGTCTGGTCGGCACCCTCGCCCCGGCCGGGGCGGGGGTAACGCGGCCAGTGGGCGCTACCCGCCGGCGAATCGCAGGAGACCGGCATGTCCCGCAGTCCTCGAGCCCGTCCGGTGTTGTTCAGCCGCAGGTCGTGGCCGGAAACCCGGCGGATCGCCGACATCCTGCGCAAGGAGACGATCGGCGGGGCGTTGCTGCTGGCCGCCGCCGTGGTCGCGGTGGTGCTGGCGAACTCGCCGTGGAGCGGGTTCTACGAGTCGGTGCGTTCCTTCGAACTCGGCCCGTCGGCGCTGCACCTGGATCTGCCCGTGGCGACCTGGGCCGCGGACGGGTTGCTGGCTGTCTTCTTTTTTGTCGCCGGGCTGGAGCTGAAACGCGAGTTCGTCGCCGGGGACCTGCGTGATCCACGCCGGGCGGTCGTGCCGATCGCCGCGGCCTGTGGCGGGGTGGCCGTTCCGGCGTTGATCTACGTCGCGATCAACGCCGGGGGTGGTGAGGCGGCCCGCGGCTGGGCGATCCCGACGGCCACCGACATCGCCTTCGCGCTGGCGGTGCTGGCCGTGGTCGGGCGCTGCCTGCCCTCGGCGCTGCGGACCTTCCTGCTCACCCTGGCCGTGGTCGACGACCTGCTCGCGATCCTGATCATCGCCTTGTTCTACACCGATGACCTGCAGATCGTGCCGCTGCTGCTGGCGCTGGCGCCGCTGGGGATATTCACCCTGCTGGTGCAGTACCGGGTGCGGTCGTGGTGGCTGCTGTTGCCGCTGGCCGCGCTGACCTGGATGTGGGTGCACGAATCAGGCGTCCACGCCACCGTGGCCGGGGTGCTGCTCGGTTTCGCCGTGCCGGTGCTGCGCAGTGAACGCGCCGGGGGACCGGACGCCGGGCCCGGGTTGGCCGAGCACTTCGAGCACCGGTTCCGGCCGTTGTCCGCGGCGGTGGCCGTGCCGGTGTTCGCGTTGTTCGCCGCCGGTGTGCCGCTCGGTGGCTGGGACGGCCTGCGCAGCGCGCTGACCGACCCGGTGGCACTGGGCATCGTGGCCGGTCTGGTGGTGGGCAAGACCGTCGGGATCTCCGGTGCCACCTGGCTGCTGTCCCGGTTCACCAAGGCCGAGCTGGACGACGGGCTGGGCTGGGTGGATGTGCTCGGCCTGGCCATGCTCGGCGGTGTCGGGTTCACCGTCTCACTGCTGATCGGCGAACTGGCTTTCGGCGCGGGCAGCGAACCCGACGACCACGCCCGCGTCGCCATCCTCGCCGGATCATTGCTGGCCGCGCTCCTGGCCACGATCATCCTGCGTGCCCGCAACCGGGTCTACCGGCGAATCCACGAACTGGAGAACATCGACCAGGACGCCGACGGAATCCCAGACATCTACGAACGCCGCGACGACACCTGAGCGCCAGCGTCATTCCGGCCCGCGTTTGCCCGCCTTGCGACGGCTGAGCACCACGGCGCCGAGGATCATCGCGGCGAGTACGGCCAGCAGTGGCAGCACGCCGATGCTGTCCACCCAACCGGCCAGGGTTTCCTGGATGGCGCCGGCGGCCTCGATCACGGGGTCGCCGGCGTCGCCGTCGCCGAAGTACAGCCGTAGTTCGTAGACGCCGTAGTAGCCGACGTACAGGCCGACGAGGACGAGCAGTCCGCCGCCGATCCGGTTGATGTGCGGCAGCATCCGGCGGAAACCGGTGGTCACGGCGGAACTGGCCAGCGCCACGGCGGTCGCGAGCACGCCGACGACCAGTGTCATGCCCAGGCCGTAGGCGAGGTAGGCGGTGATGCCGCCGAGAACGGAACCGCCGCGGAAGGTGGCGCTGGTGACCGCGAGAAAGGGGCCGATCGTGCAGGACAGCGAGGCGATCGCGTAGGCCAGGCCGTAGCCGAACATCGAGCCCAGCCGCGCGGTCGGCGCGCCCTTGCCCGGCTCGGGCAGGAACAGGGTGAGTTCCCGCCCGGTGAGCATCCAGAGGCCGAGCCCGAGCAGCGCGGCGCCGATCACCACGGTGATCGCGGGCAGGTACTGCTGCACCGAGGCCGCCAGCGGCGCGACGATGAGGCCGAATGCGCCGAACACCACCAGGAAGCCCAGTGCCATCGTGGCGGTGGCCGTCAGTGCCCGGCCGACCAGTGCGGTGCGGCCGCGTGCCCCGCCGTCCTGCCCGGTGATCACCAGGGTCAGGTAGGCGGGCAGCATCGCGAAGCCGCACGGGTTCAGCGCCGCCACCAGCCCGGCGGCCAGCGCGAAGCCCAGCGTCTGCGGGTCCACGCCGTCAGGTGCCGGAGAGCGCGCCGACGCGCGCGGCGAGGTCCTGTTCGGACAGCGTGCCCTTGACCACGTCCACCGAGCCGTCCGCGCCGATGAACGCGAACGCCGGTTGCTTGGTCACGCCGAACCGTTTCCACACCGCGGCGTCCAGGTCGGCGAGGTGCTCGAAGGTGCCCAGTTGGTACTTGGCCACGAAGTCCCGCATCGCGGGCACCTCGTCCTGGGCGGCGACCCCGACGAAGGTGGTGCCGGTGCTCGCTTGCGCTGCCTTGGCCACGGTCGGGGCTTCCCGCTGGCACACCGGGCACCACGGCGCCCAGAACCACAGCACCGCGGGCTTGCCCGCGAGGCTCTGCCCGGAGAAGTCCTTGCCGTCGATGGTTTTCACGTCGAACCGGAGCTGTTCGGGCCCGGCGGCGGTGGCCGGTTCCGTGGTGCCTGGCGTGCCCGGTGCGGCCGGGGGTGGTGGTGTGCCGGGCTGCCCGCCGGTGCCCGCGGGCGTGCCGCACCCCGCGATCAGCACGAATGTGGCGATAACCAGTCCCACGGACCGGAAGAGCTTCACCGTGACCACCTCTCGGAGCGAACGGTATGCGGCGCCGACAGTAGGCGGTGCGCGGCCGCACCGGTCCGGCGCGGGCGTATCCGTAAGCAGGCCGTAACAGCTTGATCGGCGGCAGCTCCTCGCTGACCACGATCGTGCACTTGTTCTCGTTTCTCCGGGCCTCATCCGTCCTTTGTGGAGTGAGGGGTCGACTTCCGGTAGCTGCCCAGCGTCACGCCGGCGATCACGACGGCACCACCGAGCAGTTGGTGGAGTTCGAGCGACTCGCCCGCCAGCAGCACGGCCCAGCCCAGGCCGGCGACCGGGACGATGTTGAGCAGGTTGACCGCGACGCTCGATTCGAGCCGCCGGAGGCCGTGGTTGTAGAGCAGGAACGCCGCCACCGAGCACAGTGCCGCGAGAAAGCCGATCCGCAGCAGGTTTCCTCCGGACGGCACGGTCCAGCGGTCCGCTTCGAACAGCGAGAGCAGCACAAAACCGCCCGCGCCCGCCAGTGTCTGGTAGTAGGTGATCACGATCGGCGAGGCGCCGGAGTCGTCCCGCTGGGCGACGAGGTTGTACACCGCCCAGACGACGCCGCCCGCGAGGAGGAGCAGGTCGCCCCACAGGCGGTGCTCGCCGCCACCACCGGTCTGGCCGCGCACGACCAGCCACACCCCGGCGATCGCCACCAGCATCCCGGCGAACCGGACGGCGGAGAACCGGGCGCGGCCGCACAGGATTTCCAGCACCAGCGTGATGATCGGGTAGGCGGCGACGATCAGCGTCGCGTCGGAAGCGGTGGCCCAGGCGACACCGATGTTCTCCACCGCGAAGTACACCGTGATGCCGAGAAGGCCCGCGAATCCGATGCGCAGCCGCTGGCGCGGGGAGGGGAGCCGCTTGTCCCGGCGGGTGTGCACCAGCAGGCCGAGGATCACCGCGGCGAGCACGAAGCGCAGTGCGCCGATGGTCATCGGCGGGATCTCGGCGAGTGCCACCTTCGTGACCGCGAACGAGCTGCTCCAGATCAGCGCGGCGGCGAGGATCGCGGCCACGGAAAGTCCCCGCGCTGCACTGCTTCCGGGAACCGTTGTGGCAGGTTCGGCCGACTGGGAAATGGACAAGATCTGCTCCCCCCTGATGGTGCGCTGTGGTTCTGGCGCGACCGTAACAGCGTGCGGGAAGCCTTCGAGTTGTGCCGTGATAAATTCGGCGACGAGTGGAGAACGTCGAATTCTGCTCGGTCTCGACGAGGATGGGGTCCCGGTGGACGAACTTGATACGGCGTTGCTGACCCTGCTGCAGGAGGACGCCAAGCAGACCAACAAGGAACTCGCGCGGCGCCTGCACATCGCGCAGTCGACCTGCCTGGAGCGGGTGCGGGAACTGACCCGGCGCGGGATCGTGCGCGGCCACCGCGTCGAGGTGGATCTGAAGAAGATCGGCAGGCCGGTGCAGGCGATGGTCGCGGTGCGGCTGCGCCCGCCGGACCGCGCGGTGATCGAGTCCTTCCGCGCCTTCGTGACCAGCCTGCCCGAGGTGCTCTCGGTTTTTGTGATGTCCGGCAGCGACGACTTCCTGCTGCACATCGCCGTCGCCGACAACGACCACCTCAGCGGCTTCATCCTCGACCGCCTCACCCAGCGCAAGGAGATCGTGGACGTCCGGACCTCGGTCATCTTCGACCACTTCCGCCGTCCGGTGGTGACCCCGTCGGCTCCGGACGAGCTGTAGCCGTAGTTCGGCCGATCTGGAATGAAACCGGGCACGCGGGGTACGCCTGTCATATCGGACAAGAAAAGGACCGGACAAGGAAAGGGGTTGTCGTGACACACCAGGAGACCGGCGAGGTCACCGGTACCAAGGACAAGCACTACAACATCATCTGGTTCACCGAGGCGTGCCTGTCCAACGCGCTGCGGATGGAGAACTACCGGCAGGACGCCGAGCGGGACGGGGACAAGGAGCTCGCCGACTTCTTCCGCCGCGCGCAGGAGGAAAGCCGCAAGGGCGCCGAACTCGGCAAGCAGTTGCTCGCCAAGCGGTTGTCGCAGTAACAGAACCGACGGGGCGGCGTTCGGCCGAGTTCGAGGCTGGCGCCCGCCCCTGTTGAATCGCCTGGTCAAGATCGGTACACAGGGCGTGTGACCATGGAGCACGACCGGACCGGGCAACCGGGGTTCGCGGCGGGGGTTCTCGGCGCGCTGGAGGTGCGCCTCGACGGGGTTCCGCTCCCGCTGGGCCCGTCCCGGCAGCGGTCGGTGCTCGCGGTGCTGCTGCTGGCAGCGGACCGGGTGGTGCCGATCGATCGTCTGATGGACCGCGTCTGGGGCGCCCGGGCGCCCGCGCGGTCGCGGTCGGTGTTGCGCACCTACCTTTCTCAGCTGCGCCAGACGCTCGCCCCGGCCGGTGTCACGATCACCTGGCAGGACATCGGTTACCGGTTGAGCATCGGAACCGGTGAGGTCGATGTGCATCGGTTCCGCCGGCTGCTCAGCGAGGCGCGCGCCGGTAACGACCCCGTTCGCGCGGTGGAGCTGGCCGACGAGGCGCTGGCGTTGTGGCGCGGGGATCCGCTGGCCGAACTGGACACCCCATGGGCCGAGGAAATCCGCGAACGCCTGGACAACGAACGGGTCGCCGCCGCGGCCGACCGCATCGACTGGGCGCTGGAGTGCGGGCGGCACCGCGAACTCCTGCCCGATCTGTTCACCCGCACGGCCGCCGACCCGCTCAACGAGCGCGCCGCCGGGCAGCTGATACTCGCCCTCTACCGCGACGGTCGCCAGGCCGACGCGCTGGAGCACTTCCAGCGCCTCCGGCGGCACCTGATCGACGAACTGGGCACCGAGCCGGGTGCCGAACTCCAGCACCTCCACCAGCGCATCCTCGCCGCTGACCTGGGTCCCGTCCGCGCCACGGCCGCCAGTCCGGTACCCCGCCAGCTGCCCGCGCCACCGGCGCCGTTCGTCGGCAGGCAGGAGGAACTGGACCGGCTGGACGCCGCCCTCGCCGAGACCGGCGGCATGGGCATCGCGGCCGTCGCCGGGCCGGGCGGTATCGGCAAGACCTGGCTGGCGCTGCACTGGGCCCACCGGCACCTCGACCGGTTCCCCGACGGGCAGTTGTTCGTCGACCTGCACGGGTTCAGCCCCGGTGGCGATCAGGTGGATCCGGCGGTCGCGGTGCGGGGATTTCTCGACGCGCTCGGCGTGGACCGCGCCCGCCTGCCCGCCGAGCCGGCCGCGCGGGCGGCGCTGTACCGCAGCCTGGTCGCGGGGAAGCGCCTGCTGGTGGTGCTGGACAACGCGGCCGGCGCGGAGCAGGTGGTTCCCCTGCTGCCCGGCAGCCCGTCGTGTGCCGTGCTGGTCACCGGCCGCGTCAAGCTGGCCTCGCTGATCGACCGGCACGGTGCCCGCCACGTGCGACTGGACGTCCTCACCGAGGAGGAGGCGTACGCGCTGCTGGCCGAACGGCTGGGGGACCTGCGGGTGGCCACCGAGCCCGCGGCCGGCGAACTGGCCGAGTTGTGCGGGTACTACCCGCTCGCGCTGTCGATCACGGCCCGGCACGCCGCCACCCGCCCGCGCGTCCCGCTCGCCGAGTTCGCCGCCGAACTGCGTGAGCTGGGCATGGACATGCTGGACAACGACGATCCCGCCGCCAGCCTGCCCGCGGCGCTGTCCTGGTCGCTGCGCGCGATGACCGGCGCGCAGCGCACGGTTTTCGCCCTGCTGGGCAGCGCGCCCGGTCCCGGCATCAGCCTGCCCGCGGCGGCCGCGCTGCTCGGGCTCTCCCCGATGAGGACGCGAAAAGCGTTGCAGGCCTTGGAAGACGCCTCGCTGATCGATCGCCACGCCGGTGACCGCTACGCCATGCACGACCTGATCCGCGCCTACGCCGCCACCGTAGATGTGCCCGAGCCCGAGCGGCGGGCAGCTTCGGTGCGGGTACTGGATTTCTACCTGCACACGGCACACGCCGCCGAGCGCCTGCTCAATCCCCACCGCCAGCCGATCGACCTGCCGTCACCCGCGGCCGACGTCCAGGTCCACCCGCTGCCCGACGACACGGCCGCGATGGCCTGGCTCACCGCCGAACATCCCCAGTTGCTGGCCGCCCAGCAGGCCGCGGCCGCCGCCGGGCACCACCGCGTGGTGTGGCAGCTGGCGTGGACGCTGCACACCTTCCACTACCGGCGCGGGCTTTTCCGTGACGAGCTGGCGGTGTGGCAGGCCGCGCTGACGGCGGCCGAGCCGCATCCCGCCGTGCGCAGCCTCGTGCAGCGGCTACTCGGCCGCGCCCACGCCCTGCTGGGGCAGCTGACGGAGGCAACGGAGCACCTGAACCGGGCACTGGAACTGGCCGAGCGCCACCACGACACCGCTCTGCTGGCCTACACCCACTACGACCTCGCGGGCACCTGGGAACTGAGCGGGAACGACCAGCGCGCACTGGAACACGGCGAACGCGCTCTCGATCTCTTCCGCGGCCTCGACCAGCCGGTGCGGGAAGCGCAGGCGCTGAACGGGGTCGGCTGGTCGGCCGCCCGCCTCGGTGACTTCGAGACCGCCCGCTCGCACTGCCAAGCAGCTCTCGTCCTGCACCGGCGCCACCACGACGCCCAGGGTGAAGCGGCCACTTTGGACAGTCTCGGCTACGTCGAGCACCAGACGGGAAGGCACCGGCAGGCCGTCCACCACTACCGGCGGGCACTCGCCCTGCGCCGCGAACTCGGCCACGCCTACGAGGCCGCCAACACGCTGGACAACTGCGGCCACCCGTACGCCGCACTCGGCGAGCACGACCAGGCGCGCGAAGTGTGGTGGGAGGCGTTGGAGCTGTACCGCGAACAGGGCCGCACCGAAGATTTCGAGCGCGTGCGACGCCAACTCGACGGGCTCGGGGCGTGGCCGCGGATCACCGCGACCGTGTCTGCTGCCCGTTGACGCGCGCTCGCGGCATGATGGGCCGTGCAGCGTTCCCCGACGAAGGGTCCGAAGACCATGGCCGCTCTGCCCGCTCCGCGTACGCCGGATCCGATGGAGGCACCCGTCGTGCGGTGGGGAATCCTCGCGCCGGGTGGGATCGCGCGGTTGTTCTGCGCGGCCCTGCGACAGGGGACACGACAGGAGATCGCCGCCGTCGGCTCGCGGAGCTTGGAACGCGCGAAGGCGTTCGCCGATGAGTTCGGCGCCGCCTCGGCGTACGGCTCCTACGCGGAACTGGTGAACGATCCGCGGGTCGACATCGTCTACGTGGCGTCGCCGCATTCGGAACACCACGCGCAGGCCCGCCTCGCGCTGGAGGCGGGCAAGCCGGTACTGGTCGAGAAGGCGTTCACCCGCAACGCGGCCGAAGCCGAGGACCTGGTCGAGCTGGCAAAGGCGAAGCAGCTGTTGCTGGTGGAGGCGATGTGGGCCCGGTTCCTGCCGCACTACGACGTGATCGGGCAGGCGCTGGCGGACGGGCTGATCGGTGAGGTCACCACGGTTTTCGCCGATCACGGCCAGCCGCTGTACCCCGACGGTCCGGCGCGGCTGGCGAGCCCGGACCTGGCCGGTGGCGCCCTGCTCGACCTCGGCGTCTACCCGGTGTCGTTCGCGGAGTTCGCGCTGGGACCGTTCACCTCGGTCACGGCGGTCGGCGCACTGACCGAGCTCGGTGTCGACACCCAGGAGGCCATCACCGTCACGAACGCCGCCGGCGCGCACGGTGTCCTGCACGCCTCGATGCTGGGCGCGACCCCTGGCACGGCGTCGATCTGCGGCACCGGCGGCCGCCTGGACATCGGCGGCCCGTTCTACGGCCCGACCTGGGTCCGGCTGCACGACCGGTACGGCAAGCTGGTCGACGAGCACGCGCAGGTGGCGGACGCGGGGCACGGGGGCCTGCGCTACCAGGCCGCCGAGGCGGCGCGCTGCCTGGCGGCCGGGCGAACCGAGTCGGAGATCTTCCCGCTGGACGCCACGGTCCGGGTCATGGCGGCGATGGACGAGATCCGCGCGCAGCTCGGGGTCCGCTACCCGGGCGAATGAGCCGGTTGCCGTATTGAGGCCCAGTCGACCAGGAGGACCCGGTGAGTTACGACCTCGCCGTTTGGCACGAGCCCGCGGGAATCGCGGCGGACCAAGCGGCACGCAAGTACACCCGGCTCATCACCGAGGAGCCCGGGACCGACCCGACGCATCCGCGGGTCGCGGCGTTCTATCGGGAGCTGACAGCCCGATACCCGGAGCTGGACGGCCTGCCGGACGACGACAGTTCGCCCTGGTCCGTCCGGCTGACCGTGACGAGTGCCGCCGTGGTCATGTGCCTGGTCTGGTCCCGCGCCGACGAGGTCGGCCCCCAGGTGCGGAGCTTGGCTGACCGGCACGGCCTGGTGGTCTTCGACCCGCAGAACGAATCGGTGCACCACCCGGAGGCCATGCGGACAAAGCCGACTTTGGTCCTGTCGACCTGCGGCGGTTCCCAGGCGGACAACCCGGATCCGGAGACGATCAAGCGGACCCTGCGCACCCTGTCCCTCGGCAACTGGTTCGCTGTCCTCGAACGCGGCGACACCTACGTCCAGGTCGGCTTCGGTGAAAACGCCGGAACGCGTCCCGGCTGGTATGCGCTCGAACGTCGCGATGGCTCTGCGGACAAGCATTTCCGTGCCGAGGTGGCCGACCTCGACGAGATCATCGCCGCCTTCACCGGGTTCGCCGGTCACGACGGGGCCTGGCCGCAACGCTTCTCGTGGCGGAAGGTCGTTCTCTAGTGGACTCTCGGCCGGTTCCTACTCGCGGGCATTGGTGCGATAGGCGGCAAAGCCGAGCACCAGCCCGGCGATCGCGACGGTGGCCGCGAGCGTCGCGGTCGCGGGCGCCATGCCCCAGCCGCTGACGGCGTAGCCGGTGGCCACGGTGAGGAGGGCGGCCGGGAGGTAGGCGCTGATGTTGAGCGCGGCGTTGGCCTCCGCGCGCCGGTGGCTTTCGACGTGCTGGGCGATCAGCCGGAGGCCGCCCAGTTGGCCGAGGCCCTGGCCCGCTCCGGCGAGCACGGCCGAAGCGACGAACAGCGCGGGACTCCTGGTGACCAGCGTGAGGACCACCGCGCTCATCGCCAGCACGGTGCTGACGGTCCCCAGCGCGAACAGGCGGTGCACGGCAAGCCGGGTGAGGGCGAGTTGTGATCCCGTGGCCGCCAGGAACATCAAGCACGCCGCGCCACCGGCCAGCAGGGGTGAGGTGTTCCCGGCCACCAGCACCAGCAGGGACGGGCCGAGCGACAACACGAACGACGTCGCCGTCAGACCGGGGCCGAAAACCGCGGCACCACTGGAAATCCGCACCCGGTCGGGCGCGGGCACGTGCGGGAGTCGCGGCCAGGGAAAACCGTGGCCCGCCGGACGGGGGAGTGGCAGGCCGGCGTACCCGGCCAGGGCGAGCACCAGCAACGCGATGTTCACCGAGAACACCCACTCCACCGGCCGGTCGGTGACCTCGTACACGAGTCCGCCCAGCAGCGGCCCCAGTCCGGCGCCGAAGACCATCGCGATCGACGCCAGCATCGACGTCGTCTGGCGGCGGTGTTCCCCGCCGAGATCCACCACGGCGGCCATGCCCGCCGAGACCACGATGCCGACCGAAACCCCGACGAGGAACCGGGCCACGATCAGCGCCGCGACGCTGTCCGCGGTCATGAACAACACCGCCGAGACCAACGCGACCAGGATGCCCGGCACGACCACCCGCTTGCGGCCGTACCGATCCGCGGCGCGCCCCGCGACGAGCAGTGTCAGCACCAGTCCCGCGATGTAGACGGCGAACACCACCGTCAGCGTGCCCGGCGAGTAGCCGAGTTCGTGTTGCCAGTACGCGTAAAGCGGGGTCGGCGAGTTCGACAGGGCGAAGACCGCGGTCACCGCCCAGGCCGCGCTGATCGCCTGCCATCGCGAACCACTTCGCGATGGTGCGGGGTGCGTGGTCGTCACCGTCGGCACCGTTGTCACCACTGCCTCCTTGTACGAGAAAATTCGTACTGCGAAGGTAGCAGTACGTAAATTCTCGTACAAGGTGCTAGGCTGAGCGCATGGTCACCGAGACGCAGAGACCGCCGCTCCTGCCGGAGCCGGCTGCCGACGAGCTGCGCCTCGAGGTGGTGATGGGCGCGCTGGCCGATCCGCTTCGGATGACCGTGGCGCGCAAGCTGCTGCTGGACTCCGACGAGTTCGACCACCCGTGTGGCTGGTTCGGGTTCGACCGCCCCAAGTCCAGCCTCACGCACCACTTCAAGGTCCTCCGTGAAGCCGGGGTCATCCACCAGCGGCAGTACGGACTCGAACGCCGGAGCCGCCTCCGGCGCGAGGACCTCGAACGGCGCTTCCCCGGCCTGCTCGCGCTCATCGCCGAGACGGGTCAGGACTGAGGCTCCGCTCACCGCGACGGCATCCGGTGCCCCCGCTCATCTAGGGTCGCGTTCATGTGGATCAGGCGTGGCGCCGGTGTGCTCGCGACGGCCGGGGTGCTGGCCGTCGCACTGACCGGGTGCGGGGAGTCGCGCGACTACGCCGTGCCCGATCGCGTGTGCGGCGTTCCCGTGGACGCGGGCGCGCTCTCGCCACTGCTGCCCAATGGCGAGAAGGTCGACGAGAGCCCCGTGGACAAGGGGCCCGAGAGCGTGTCCTGCCGGGTGCGGGTGGACGACTCCCTGGTGGTGCACCTCTCGGGGGACATCACGGATCGCGACACCAGCGCGGTGTCCCTTGAGGACCGAGGGCTGGCGCGGCTCGGGAATCCCGCCCTCACCGAGGGAGTGGGAGACGTGGCCGCGGTGGCGGACATCGGGGCCAAGGCCATGGCCGACTGCGCGTACGAGGGTGAGCCCCGGCAGTTCGTCGGGCTCGTTCAGTTGCCGGGCGAGAATCCGGTCCCCGCTGACGCCGCCGAACGCCGGAACGCTCTCCTGGCGTTCCTGAAGTCCTGGTTCCCCGCGGCGGCGCGGGCTCAAGGCTGCGTGCCGGGCACCTGACGCACCGTGCTCGCCACCCTGGCGGGTTGACGGCTGATACCTGGCCTCCCTAGGTTACCCGACATCGGACATGGGACGTCCCATGTCGGACCTCTAGCCCTCTGAACCCCTCAACGAGGAGGCGGAACCCGGTGAAACCACGTTCAAGACTGGCCGCGACCCTGCTGGCCGCCGTAGCGCTCTGCTTGCCGGTCGCTCCAGTGGCTTCGGCCGCCCCGGCGGCGCCAGGCGGCTGCACGTCCTCGGTGCCGTTCGTTTCGGGCACCGAGGGTTACCACACCTTCCGGATCCCGGCGATCGTGCGCACGGCCACCGGCTCCCTGCTCGCCTTCGCCGAAGGACGCCGCGAGTCGGCGGGCGACTCCGGGGCGATCGAGGTCGTCTCGCGCTCGTCCACCGACGGCGGGTGCACCTGGGGCCCGCTGAAGGTGGTCTCGGCCAATGGCGACGCCACCGCGGGCAACCCGGCCCCGGTGCTCACCCGCGGCGGCGAACTGGTCCTGCTCACCACCCGCAACGGCCGGGTGTCCGAAGACGAGATCATGGCCGGGAAGGTGTCCGAACACGACAGTAGGCGGGTGTTCGTCCAGCGCAGCAAGGACAACGGCCGGACCTGGACCGAGGCCACCGACATCACCGCGGCCACCAAGCAGCCGGACTGGCGCTGGTACGCCACCGGTCCCGGGCATGCGATCGTGCTGCGGCACGGCCCGCACGCGGGCCGGATCGTGGTGCCCGCCAACCACTCCGGCGCGCCGCCCGCCGGTTCGCCGGACGTCGGCACGGAGGACAAGTACTACGGCGGTCACGATCTCTACAGCGACGACGACGGCCGGACGTGGCACATCGGATTCCGCGACAACCCCACCGACGGTGTCATCGCGCCCAACGAAACCACCGTCGCCGAACTTCCGGACGGCAGGCTGTACTTCTCCAGCCGCAACCAGGGTTCCGCGCCGGAACACCGGCTCGGCGCCTACAGCACGGACGGCGGGAAGACGCTCACCGCGCCCTACCAGGTCGAGGAATCCCTGAGCGGGCCGGTGGTCCAGGGCAGTGTGCTGCAGACGATCGTGCCGGGCGTGCTGCTGTTCTCCGGGCCCGCCGACCCCGCCAAGCGGAGGCTGATGCAACTCCGGATCAGCTTCGACGGCGGGCGGGAGTGGCGGCCGGGGCTCACCGTGACCACCGGTCCCGCCGCGTACTCGGACCTGGTGCAGGCCGACCTCACCACGATCGGGCTGCTCTACGAGACCGGGGTGACCGGGACCTACGAAACCGTGACTTTCCAGCGGATCCCGCTGTGGCGGATCGCCGGCTGAGAGTTCACGAGACCGTGAAAGTTCGCGGTCGAAATCAGGGGATAGCCACCGGGTCCGACCGTCCGCTAAACTGTGTGAGGCTTACACAGTTAATGGCCGCGACAACGTCGAACTTGGGGGACACATGTCCGCGAACTCCGTAGGAAGCCGGTCGTCCGGCGGGCTCGCCCGCCGGATCGTCACCATCGCCTGGCTGGTGATCAGCGTGGTCCAGGTGGTGATCTGGCTGCTCATGAGCGTGCTCGGCACTTCGGTGAAGGGCCCGTTCTGGCTCTGGACGATCGGCATCGGCGGGGCGGCGCTGCTGGTGTGGCGCTCCCTCGACCCGGCTCGGCGAGGCGGGGCGGAGTGACCGGCATGCCCACGATGACCTCCACCGCGCCGGTCCGGCTGGACTCGGTGCGCAAGATCTACGGCTCCGGCGAGAGCGCGGTGGCCGCGCTGGCCGGGGTGTCGGCCGACTTCCCGGCGGGCACCTTCACCGCGGTGATGGGCCCGTCCGGGTCCGGCAAGAGCACGCTGCTGCACTGCGCGGCGGGTCTCGACGAGCCGACCTCGGGCGGGGTCACCCTCGCCGGGACCGAGCTGAAGGGGATGACCGAGACCCAGCTGACGGAACTGCGCCGCCGGCACGTCGCGTTTGTCTTCCAGGCCTTCAACCTGATGCCCGCGCTGACCGTCAGGCAGAACGTCACCCTGCCGATGCTGCTGGCGGGCCGCGAGCCGGACAACGCGTGGGTGGACCAGGTGATCGAGCGCGTGGGGCTGACGCAACGCGTGAAGCACCGCCCCGGCGAACTTTCCGGCGGGCAGCAGCAGCGCGTCGCGATCGCCCGTGCGCTCGCCGCCCGGCCCGCGGTCGTTTTCGCCGACGAACCGACCGGCGCGCTCGACACGAACACGGCGCTCGAAGTGCTGAACCTGATGCGCGAACTGGTCCGCGCGGGCCAGACCATCGTGATGGTCACCCACGACCCGGTGGCCGCGTCCTTCGCCGACAACGTGCTGTTCCTGGTGGACGGCCGGATCGTCACGGAGTTGGCGGCACCTGGCGTGGAGACGGTCGCGGCCACCCTGGCGCGACTCGGTGCCCAGGCCAAGCAGGCTGGGGGCCGGTGATGGGTTCGGTCTTCCGGCTGGCGTTGTCGAGCCTGCGCTTCCGCGCGGCCGCGTCGCTGGCTTCGTTCGTCGCGATCCTGATCGGCTGCGGGCTGCTCATCGCGTGCGCCGGGTTGTTCCAGACGGCCATTGTGTTGCAGGCGCAACCACAACGGCTGGCCGCGGCGCCGGTCGTGGCCGGTGGATCGCCGGGTTTCCAGCTGCCGGACGAAGAATCCGAGGTCGTTCCCTACGCCGAGCGTGCCCGGCTCACCCTGGACCAGGTCACCGAGATCGGTGCCGTCGAGGGTGTACAGCGTGTGGTCGCGGATGTCTCCTTCCCCGCTGTACTGGGTGAAGGGGACGGCACCTCTGTCCTTTCCGGACACGGCTGGGAGTCCGCCGCGCTTGGTGCTTACCAACTGGGCGAAGGGAGCGAGCCGCTGTCGCCGGGGCAGGTCGTGCTGGACGCGGCTTCCGCTGCCTCGGCCGGGGTGAAGCCCGGTGCGAGCATCGACCTCGCGGTCAGCGGCGGGAAGCAGACCTTCACCGTCACCGGGATCGCCGAGCCGGGGCAGGCCGTGCGAGCGCCCGCGTTCTTCTTCTCGGCGGCGGACGTCCAGCGCTTCGCGACGCATCCGGGCTCGGTGGACCTCGTCGGCGTTTTTCCCGCCGAGGGAACGGATGCCGCCGGTCTGGCCGCGCGCGTCGCGGAGCGGGTTCCCGGCGTGAACGTGCTGACCGGGGACGACCGCGGCGCCGCCGAATTCCCCGGCGTGGCCGGGAGCAGGCTCCCGCTGATCCTGCTGGCCGCGGTGTTCGGCGGCATGGTGCTGGTGGTCATGGCGCTGGTCGTCTCCGCGACGATCAGCCTCACCGTGCGGCAACGGCAGCAGGAACTCGCGCTGCTGCGCGCCACCGGTGCGACACCGAGGCAGGTGCACCGGATGGTCGTCGCCGAGACGATGGTGGTCGGTGCGCTCGGCGCCGCCGGTGGCGCGCTGCTCGGCAGCCTGATCGGGAACCAGATCTTCGGCACCAGCGCGTCGCTCGGCATCGTGCCCGAGGAACTGGTCTTCCAGCAGGACATCATCGCCTTCGCCGCCGGAATCGTCGCGACGCTCGCGATCACGTTCGCGGCCGCGTGGTTCGCCGCGCTGGCCGCCGCGCGCGCCCGGCCGATCCAGGCTCTCGCGGAGGCCGCGATCCCGAGCGTGACGGTGAACCCGTTGCGGCGCATGGGCGCGCTGGTGTTCGCCGTCGCGACGGTGTTGCTCGCGGGCACGACGGTGTTCATGCCCGCCGACACCGCGTCGGCCATCGGCGGCCCGGCCGTGCTCACCGGCGCGATCGCGGTGGCCCTGCTCGGCCCGGAGGTGATGGCCTTCGTCGCGGATCGTGGCGGCCCGTTCATCCGGCGGATCGCCGGGCCGGACGCCACGCTCGCCGTGCTCAACACCCGAGCGCGGGCGGTGGCGTTCGCCGCCGCGCTGACGCCGATCACGCTCGCCTGCGCGGTCGCGCTCGGCAATATCTACTCGATGACGACCGTGCAGAGCGCGCAGGTGTCGTCGTACGCCGGGCAGTTGCGCGCGGACGCCGTGGTGAGCACGACCGGGGGCGGCATCCGGGCGGAGGACGTCGAGCAGCTTCGCGCCACGCCGGGGGTCGGCGCCGTCTCGCCGTTCGTCACGAGTTCCGGCTGGATCGAGGAACCCTACGACGGCAACGGAAGCGACCCGTTGCGCCTGCTCGGCATCGCCGCCGAGGACCAGGGCGGGTCGGTGCTGGCCACCGAAGTCACGTCGGGTTCGCTGAAGGACCTCAGAGGAGACTCCGTCGCACTGCCGGAGGGAGTCGCCGAAGGCCTGGAAATCCAGCTGGGGCAGCAGATCACCATGCGGCTCGGCGATGGGGAGCGGGCGCGGGTGACCGTCGTCGCGCTGCTCGACAGCCCGTCGAGTTACGCGAGCATGGTGCTGCCCGCCGAACTGCTGGCCGCGCACAGCACCAGTGGCCTGCCGGAACGGGTCCTGGTGACGGCGGCGGCCGGGCAGGACGTGGACAACCTGATGTCCGCGCTCACCGATCGGGTGACGGACTGGCCGGGCGCCACCGTCGGTGACGGCGACGCGCTGACGCAGAGCTTCCAGGCGGGCGCCGACGTCGAGGCGATGATCAACTACCTGCTGGCGGTGCTCGCGATCGCCTACGCCGCGATCGCCGCGGTGAACACGCTGGCCGTGGCCGTGCTGGCCCGGCGCCGGGAGTTCGGGGCGCAGCGGCTGGCGGGCGCGGACCGGCGTCAGGTGCGGCGAATGCTGTTCATCGAAGGCGGCATCGTCGCGACGACCGGGCTGGTGCTCGGGGTGGTCATCTCGTTGTGCACGGTGCTGCCGATGGCGCTCACCACCGGCGAGATCGTCCCGTCCGGACCGGTGTGGGTGTTCCCCGCGGTGGTGCTGGCCGTGTTCCTGATCGTGTGGCCGGTCACCGCGCTCTCCGCGCGCCTGGCGATGCGCCGCAGCCCGATCGAGGCAGTCACCCTCCCCGGTGCGTGACGGAAAGCGGAGAGTCGCGGCCGGATTCGGCTGACGCGATCGACAGTTGCCACCGCATCTTTCAGAAGGCGCCGGGCAGGACGAGGACGCCCCAGGCCAGTGCGGGGCCGAGGCCGACGATGGCGCAGTTGGTGGAGAAGGGGGAGACGTCGACGATGGTGGTCGAGATCGCCAGCGCGGCCACCAAGCCGGCGGCGCTGAGGTGGCTCGACAGCAACAGCGGCACCGCGATCGGGATGATGGCGGTGAGGATCGCGGTGGAGGAAGCGAAAGCCGAGGTCACCGCGACCGTGAGGCACAGGAGCAGCGCGACGAGCAGGGGTGCGCCCACCCGGGCGGCGTGTTCCGAAGCCGGACAGCCGCGCCTGCCCCGCGGAGTCCGGCTGACCGACGCCGGCGCGGCCCTCGCCGAACGTGGCCGGGCGATCCGCCGCCGGCTGCGCGCGGCGCAGGCGGACCTGGACGTGTTCGCCCGCCTGGACCGGGGCACGCTCCGGCTCGGGTCCTTCCCGACGACCAGCTGACCGTCACCCACCTGCTGGACGACCCGACCGTGCTGGTCGTGCCCGCCGACTCCGAACTGCTCGAACAGGCCGAGGTGAGCCTCACCGCGCTGGCGGAGCAGTCCTGGATCATCCGCGCCGACAACCATCCGGTGGCCGAGGTCCTGCGCCGCAGCTGCCGTCTCGCCGGTTTCGAACCGACCATCGCCTACGAATCGCACGACTACCAGGAGGCGCAGGCGATGGTGGCCGCCGGGCTCGGGATCGCCATCGCCCCGCGGCCGGCCCTCACCAACCGCCGCAACGACGTCCGCCTGGTCCCGTTCGACACCGATGTGCCCGCGCCGACCCGGCGAATCCTCCTCGCCCGCACGGAAACCGCGAACCCACTCCGGCCGCGCTCGCGATGACCACGATCCTGCACGCGGTCGCCGAGAAGTTCGGCGGTCCCGACCTACGGCGCAGTCAGATCGGCACCGTCCACAGCCGGTGACCCGGCTCACCGGTTCCGCCGGGGTAGCCTTTTCCCATGGAGCTTCAGCAGGCACGGACGGGCCGCCCGAGGGGGTTCGACGCCGACGAGGCCCTCGAGCGGGCCATGCGCGTCTTCTGGGAGCAGGGTTACGAAGGCGCCAGCCTGACCGACCTGACCGAAGCCATGGGCATCACCCGCACCAGCATGTACGCGGCCTTCGGCAACAAGGAGGCGCTGTTCCACAAAGCACTGGAGCGGTACGGCGCGGGTCCCGCCTCGTACGTGGGCGAGGCGCTGCTGCAACCCACCGCCCGGAAGGTGGCCGAGGCGATCCTGCGCGGGGCGATCCTCGTCACCACGGGACCGGACACGCCCGCCGGCTGCTTCACCGTCCAGGGTTCACTCGCCGCGGGCGAGACCGGGCGCGTCGCCCGTGACGCCCTGACCGCGTACCGCAACGACGGTCTGCGGCAACTCCGCGACCGGTTGCGCCGGGCCGTTCGCGAGGGCGACCTCCCGCCGGGCAGCAATCCCGGCCGGCTCGCCCGCTACCTCATGACCATGGCGAACGGGATCGCCGTCCAGGCCGCCGGTGGCGCCTCCCGCAAGGAGCTGCAAGCGGTGGCCGACCTGGCCATGACCGGCTGGCCAGCCGACTGACGTAATCAGGCGATGCGCGCCAACGCGGCGGAGAACAGCGCGATCGAGGCCTGCGCCGCCTCGTCGTCACGGGAACTCAGCCAGGCCGAGGTGATCCCGATCGAGGCGGCGATAAGCGCCTCGGCCAGGACCCGCGGGCTGACGGACAACGGGGCACCGTCGCATTCATGCCATTCCTGAAGGATCTTGTCCACGTGGTCGACGTACGCGGCGTGTTCGCGGCGAGCCACGTGCGCGAGGTCCGGCGTGCGTGCCGCCACGTCCACCAGTTCGGCGGTCAGCAGGTGGTACTCGGGATCGGACCGGACGCGGTCGAGGATCGCGCCGAGCGCGGCGGCGATGCTCGCCTCCAGGTTCTCCGCGTCGGCGATGGCGTCCCACGCGCTGCCGAGCGACGCGTCGAGTTCACGATCCAGCAGCGCGGCGAACAGTTCGTCCTTGGAGCGGAAGCAGTAGTGGAACGCGCCCTGCGGCAGCCCGGCCCGGTCGGCGACGGCCCGGGTGGTGGCCGCGCCGATGCCGCCTTCGCGCATGACCTCGACGGCGGCGTCCAGCAGCTGCTCGCGGCGCTCGGCCGCCGGCCGGTGTTCTCGTGTCCTGCGTGTCATCGGGCGTTCCTTCTCCGCTCTGGTCACCCCTGCCGCACCGGCTCACGTGCCGCGGCGCGCCACATCGCGATCGGCTTCGCCGACGACCGGAAGCCTTCGATCCTACCGGTGGGGGTGAACCCGAATCGCGCGTACAGGGCGGCGCTGCGCTCGGTCGACGCCTCGAGATAGGCGGGTGTGTCCACTGTGCTCAGACGCGCGTCGAGCAGGGCGGACCCGACGCCGAGTCCGCGCCCGGCACCGTGCACGCCGATCGCCTGCAGGTACCAGTGCGCCTCGCTCGGCCGGGCGAGACGGAGCGCGCGTTCGAGGCCGGCCGCCCGGCGCAGGCCGCGGAGGCCGAAAGCCCGCAGGTACGACCTGGCGTTGCGAAGGTGCTGGAACGTCCCTTCGCCGCGGTGGCCCGGAGCCGACCACACGGCGACCCCGAGCAGCTTCCGGTCCTGCTCGGCGCGGGCCAGGTCGACCACGCCGTGGCGCAACCCACCCCGCACGAAGACGCGGAGCAAGTGGCTCAGTCGCTCCTCTCGCTCGTCCGGGGTCCCGCTGACGAACGTCGACATGACGGGGTCCAACCGGAACGCGTCGGCCAGTACACGGACGGCTTCCTCGACGTGGACGGGCGCGGCGGGCGTGACAACGATCATGACGACTCCCTGGGTGACGGCGGGTGATGACCCCACCGTACCCGTGTTTAGGTCAGGCGACCAAGTCAATCGCCCAAGTCGCTGGGCGGGCGGACAGCCGGGAACGTCACGAACTTGGTTACCGCAGCACCCGCGGGGTGAGAGGGAGGTCAGAGTGAGAAAGCGCGTCCGTCCGCGCCGAGCGCCATGATCCGGGTGCGGTACCCGACGTAGCTGGGGTACTCGCCGGCCATCCACAGCACGCTCATGGCACCGTCGCCGGGCAGGCCGACCGGTTTGAACGGGCGCACGTTCAGTTCGGTGGAGTTCCGGGTCACCGGTTCGCCCGACCAGGTGCGGCCGCCGTCGGTGGTGCGCCACCGTTCGACCTCGTGGCGGCCGCCGGGGACCTGCCGGGAAAGCAGCACCGTCGACGGATCGGTGTGGTCGAGCGAAATTCCGCCGGAGTAGTTCGGCTCCTTGCCGTCCGCGCTGATCGAATCGCCCGCCGCGGTGATCTCGTGGTCGTGCCAGCGGCGCCCGTCCCAGCGCGCGTAGCGGTACCGGTGGTCGGTGTCGGCGGGGAAGTTGGCGTAGACCAGGACCGGGCGTTCACGGCGGTCGGTGGTGATCTCCCAGATCCAGGACTTGGGCCTGCCGGTCGCGTCGTAGACCTTGTCCGCCTGCGACGGGGGTGCCGAGCGGGCCGATGCGCGCGCCGTTCGCGCGGTACAGGTGCCCGGCGCGGTAGTACATGTAGTAGATGCTCGTGTGCACGTTCCGCGGATGCCCGTCGGTGAAGGCGAAGTGGATCGTGTCCTGGTTGTCGGTGCACATCTTCACGTACGGCCGCTGTCCGGGAACTTGGATCAGCGACCTGGCCCCGGTCCACCGGTCGTCGCCGTCGGTGGTGCTGAAGGCGGGATTGAAGTCCGCGCCGCGCCAGAACAGGTACGTCCGGCCGTTTTCCGCGGCCAGCCGGGCGATGCTGGTGTAGGTCCAGCCGTACTGGCCCTGGGTGTTCGTTTCGATGGTCCTGGCCGGTTCCCAGCCTCCGGTGACGTCCTCGGGGAGGCTGGACCGGCGGTAGTACAGCGGGATGTTCCTCGCGTGCGCGGTCCAGTACACCTCGAGGCGCCCGTCGGGCAGCACGTGGATCGCCGGATTGTTGTGGTCGTCGATCTCGAAATTTTCGGCCAGCACGGCATGGGACAGGCGCGCGGTTTCGTGGTCGTACTGCGCGACGGTGATCTGACCGGTATCGGTGATGTAGCCGATGTACGTGCGTTTCCACCGGCCATGGTGGTGCACCGCTCTCGGACCGCCGAACCAGCACCAGGCGCCGCTGGGCGCGATGGGCCGTGACGTTGCGGACGTTGCGGACGTTGCGGAGGCCTGTCCGGTGGCGCCGAGCAGAACCGCCGCTCCGGCGAGGCCGAGCGCGGTCCGGCGCGGGAACGCGGCACTGTCGATCGGGTTCACGGCCACCCCCGGATGCTGTGCGGTCCCAACAGTGTTACCGCTCACATGAGGGCTGGTCAATCCGCCGATCGACTGTCCACAGTAAACGTCCGAGACGGTCGGCCGAGCCGTATGAGCAACTCATCATCAAACCCGTCGGCCCGAATAGATCATACTCATGCACCATTCGCGGATCATTTCGATGTTCGGCGGGCCGGACTTTCTCTTGACCTCGCCGTGACCAACGGCGGTATGGTGTCAGGCGGGCCGCCACCTCGTTGGGAATGAGTCGGATACATCTGACCCTGTCCACCGTCACCACAACAGGGAGTTGTGTGATGCCGAGGTACCGATCCGTTTTCTCCGCCGCGCTGATCTTGGCGATGGTGATCTCCGTTCTGTCCTCCCCGGCACCGCACCAGCCGGTGGCGGCGGCCGCGCCCGGCAGTCCGGCGGTGACCCCGCCACTGGGCTGGAACAGCTGGAACAGCTTCGGCTGCGGCGTGAACGAAACGGTGGTCCGGCAGGCGGCCGACGCCATGGTCGATTCGGGCATGCGGGACGCGGGATACCGGTACGTGGTGGTCGACGACTGCTGGTTCGACCCGCAACGCGACGCGCAGGGGAACCTGCGTGCCCACCCGTCCAAGTTCCCCAGCGGCATGAAGGCGCTGGGCGACTACATCCACAGCCGCGGCCTGAAGTTCGGGATCTACCAGGTGCCCACCGAACGCACCTGCGCCCAGCGGGTCGGTACGCATCCCGGATCGACCGGCAGCAAGGGCCACGAGGTCCAGGACGCCAACACGTTCGCCTCGTGGGGCGTGGACTACCTCAAGTACGACTGGTGCTCACCGGAAGGGACGCGCGACGAGCAGGTCGCCCGCTTCACCCTCATGCGGGACGCGGTGCGCGCCACCGGACGGCCGATCGTCTACAGCATCAATCCCAACAGCTTCCACGCCATCACCGGTGACAAGTACAACTGGGGCCAGGTCGCCGATCTGTGGCGCACCACGGAGGACCTGCTGGACATCTGGCAGAACGGCAACGTCAACAGCTACCCGATGGGCGTCGGGAACGTCGTCGACGTGAACGCCCCGCTGGCCGCGCAGGCCGGACCGGGGCACTGGAACGACCCCGACATGCTGGTGGTCGGCAGGCCCGGGCTCACGCTGACCGAGTCGCGGTCGCACTTCGCCCTGTGGGCACTGATGGCGGCACCGCTGATGGCGGGCAACGACATCCGCACCATGTCGGCCGACGTGAGCGCGATCCTGCGCAATCCGCGCCTGCTGGCGGTGAACCAGGACGCTCTCGGCGCCGGCGGGCGACGGGTGCGTGACGACGGCGACGCCGAAGTGTTCGCCAAACCGCTGTCGGACGGCTCGGTCGCGGTCGGCTTGTTCAACCGCGGCGGCGGCACCGCCACGATCAGCGCCACGGCGGCACAGGTGGGCCTTTCGGGCGGGCCGTTCACGCTGACCGACCTGTGGACCGGCGCCACGTCGAGCACCGCGGGCCCGTTCACCGCGAGCGTGCCGGCGCACGGCGTGGCGGTGTACCGGGTGTCCGGTGGCGCGCCGCTGGCCGGTACGACGTCCCGCCTGCGCGGTGAGGGATCGGGACGCTGCCTCGACATCGACAACGGCTCGACCGCGGCCGGCGCGAACGCGCTGATCTGGGACTGCCACACCGCGGCGAACCAGCTGTGGACGACCTGGCCGGGCGGGGAGATCCGGGTTTTCGGCGACAAGTGCCTCGACGCCTACAACCAGGGCACCACCAACGGAACCCGGGTGATCACGTGGCCGTGCAACGGGCAGGCCAACCAGAAGTGGACGCTCGGCGCGAACGGCTCCGTCACCAACGCCGGTTCGGGGCTCTGCCTTGACGTCAACGGCGCGGGCACGGCGAACGGCACGACCACGGTCCTGTGGACCTGCAACGGACAGGCCAACCAGCGATGGGTCCGCGGCTGAGCGGTCCGATGGGAAGGAGTAGTCATGCTCCGTCGACTGTGGACAGTGGCCGCGGTGCTGGTCGCCGCCGCCGGGCTGGTGAGCGCCGCGCCTGCGGAAAGCGTGCGGGCACAGGCCACGTTCAACAATCCGGTGTTGTGGCAGGACTTCGCCGACATCGACATCATCAGGGTGAACGACGCCTACTACTATTCGGCGTCCACCATGCACTACTCGCCGGGTGCGCCGATCCTGCGCTCGTATGACCTGGTGAACTGGGAGTTCGCCGGGCATTCGGTGCCACGGCTGGACTTCGGCTCGAAGTACGACCTGTCCGGCGGACGCGGTTACGTGCGCGGGATCTGGGCGTCGATGTTCAACCACCGCAAGAGCAACAACACCTTCTACTGGGGTGGGTGCGTCGACTTCGCCAACACCCACCTCTACACCGCGTCGACGGTGGAAGGCCCGTGGCAGCGGCACGCCACGATCAACAAGTGCTACTACGACGCGGGCATGCTGATCGACGACAACGACAAGATGTACGTCGCCTACGGCAACACGAACATCAGCGTCGCGGAGCTCTCGCCGGACGGGAAGAGCGAGGTGCGCTCCCAGCAGGTGTTCTCCACCCCGTCGAACATCGGCACCCTCGAAGGCGCGCGGTTCTACAAGCGCAACGGCAACTACTACATCTTCCTGACCCGCCCGGCGAACGGTCAGTACATCCTCAAGGCGAACAACCCGTTCGGCCCGTACACGCTCGGGCAGGTGCTGCTCGACCTGCCCGGCCCGATCCCCGGCGGGGGAGTGCCGCACCAGGGTGGCCTGGTGCAGACGCAGAACGGTGAGTGGTACTACCTGTCCTTCGTCGACGCCTATCCCGGCGGCCGGGTGCCCGCGCTCGCGCCGATCACCTGGACCGCCGACGGCTGGCCCAAGCTCCAGACGGTGAACGGCAAGTGGGGTGCGACCTATCCCTTCCCGAACCTGACGCCCCGCCCGGTCAAGCCGATGATCGGCGTGGACACCTTCACCGGCACCGCGCTCGGCCCGCAGTGGGAGTGGAACCACAATCCGGACACCTCGAAGTACACCGTCGGCAACGGGCTGCGCCTGCAAACCGCGACGGTCACCGGTGATCTCTATTCGGCCCGCAACACCCTGACCCACCGCATCCAGGGCCCGAGTTCGACGGCGACGGTGACGCTCGACCTGTCCGCGATGCGGGACGGCGACCGCACCGGGCTCGCCATGCTCCGTGATTCCTCGGCCTGGATCGGGATCAAGCGCGACGGCGGCCGCAACCGCGTGGTGATGGTCAACAACCTGACCATGGACAGCAACTGGAACACCACGAACACCGGCACCGAGGTGGCGGGCGCCGACTTCGCCGGAACCCGGATCTGGTTGCGCGCCAACGCCGACATCCGCCCGGGCGCGGGCAGGCAGGCACGGTTCTCCTACAGCACCGACGGCGTGAACTTCACCCCGTTCGGACCGGGCTTCACCATGAACCACAACTGGACGTTCTTCATGGGCTACCGGTTCGCCGTGTTCAACCACGCCACCCAGGCGCACGGCGGCGCGGTGACCCTGCAGCGGTTCGAACTCACCACGCCGTGAACCGGGCGTGCCCACCAGAAGGAGAACGCATGCTCGGCTCGGGTAAGGCCCGCCGGAGACGGCGCCCGGCGGTGCTCGCCGCGGTGACGGCGTTGCTGGCCGGTGCGCTGCTCGGCACCGGCGCCACCGCGGCGGGGGCGGCGACGGTGGACCCGAGCGCGTGGTACCTGCTGGTGAACCGCAACAGCGGCAAGGCACTCGACGTGTCCGGTGTGTCCACAACGGACGGTGCGCAGCTGCACCAGTGGAGCCGCACCGACGGGACCAACCAGCAGTTCCAGTTCGTGGACTCCGGCGGCGGGAACCACCGGATCAAGGCGCGGCACTCCGGCAAGGTGCTGGACGTGTACAACTTCTCCACCGCCGACGGCGCGAACGTCGTGCAGTGGACCGACAACAACACCACCAACCAGCAGTTCCGGCTGGCCGACTCCCCGGACGGCCACGTCCGCCTGCTCAACCGCAACAGCGGCAAGGCGGTCGAGGTCCAGGGCGGGTCCACCGCCGACGGCGGCCGGGTGGTCCAGTACGCCGACCACGGCGGCGCCAACCAGCAGTGGCGGCTGGTCCCGGTCACCGGCAACCCCGGCGGGGCGCTGCCGTCGAGCTTCCAGTGGTCCTCGAGCGGCGTGCTGGCCGGTCCGAAGCCGGACGCGCAGCACCCCGGCGCGCTGGCGGTCAAGGACTTCACCGTGGTGCGGCACAACAACCAGTGGCTGGTGTACGCGACGACGGCCAGCCCGTCCGGCTGGGGACTGGTGAACTACAACTTCGGCGACTGGTCGCAGGCCGCGTCCGCGCCACACACCTATTTGGACACCGCGTCGGCGATCGGCCCCGGTTACCGCGCGGCACCGCAGTTGTTCCAATTCGCCCCGCAGAACCTGTGGTACCTGGTCTACCAGACCGCGCCGCCGACCTACTCGACCAGCACCAACCCGGCCGACCCGCGCTCGTGGTCGGCACCGCGCACGTTCATCGCGCAGGAACCGCCGATCGTCACCCAGAACAAGGGTGACGGCACCTGGATCGACTTCTGGGTCATCTGCGATTCGGCGAACTGCTACCTGTTCTTCAGCGACGACAACGGGCACATCTACCGCGCGCAGACCACCATGGCGAACTTCCCCAACGGCTTCGGCAACACCCAGATCGTGCTGTCGGACGCCAAGTTCGCGTTGTTCGAAGCGACCAACGTGTACAAAGTGGCCGGTGCCGACCAGTATCTGCTGATCCAGGAGGCGATCGGGGCGAACGGGCGTTACTTCCGGTCGTTCACCTCCAGCAGCCTCACCGGGAACTGGACCCCGCACGCCGCTTCGGAGAGCAAGCCGTTCGCCGGGAAGAACAACGTCACGTTCCCGGGTGGGCTGTGGACGAACGACATCAGCCACGGGGAACTGGTCCGCGCGAACAACGACCAGACGCTGACCATCAATCCGTGCCGGCTGCAGTACGTGTACCAGGGCATGGCCCCCGGTTCGGGCGGGGAGTACATCAAGCTCCCGTGGCGGATGGGCCTGCTCACCCAGACCAACTCGACCTGCTGATGCGGACGGCCACACCATGTTCGGACGAATACAAGGAGTTGTGATGGTGAAACACCGGTCCTGGCTGGGACCTGCCGCGATCGCGGCATCGCTGTTCCTGGCCATGGGCACCACACCGGCCGCGGCCACGACGCCGGCGGAGGCCGGCACGACAGCGGCCACCGCGGGGTGCGGTAAGGCCCCGTCACTGGGCAACGGCAACCATACGATCCAGAGCGGAGGCAAGAGCCGCAACTACATCCTCAAGCTGCCGGACAACTACGACCGGAACCACCCCTACCGGCTGATCTTCGGCTACCACTGGTGGGGCGGCACCGCGAACGACGTCAACTCCGGCGGCGCGGACGGGGCGAACTGGGCCTACTACGGCCAGCAGCGGCTGGCGAACAACAGCGCGATCTTCGTCGCGCCGCAGGGAATCAGCAACGGCTGGGCCAACTCCAACGGTGAGGACGTGACCTTCACCGACGACATGATCAAGCAGCTCGAGGCCGCGCTCTGCGTCGAGACCACGCAGCGCTTCGCACTGGGCTTCAGCTACGGCGGCGGGATGAGCTTCGCGCTGGCGTGCGCCAGGCCGAACGTCTTCCGCGCGGTCGCGGTCTACTCCGGTGCCCAGTTGAGCGGCTGTTCCGGCGGGACCCAGCCGGTCGCGTACATGGGCCTCCACGGGCTCGGCGACACGGTGCTCAACATTTCCCAGGGGCGCGCGCTGCGCGACCGGTTCGTGAAGAACAACGGTTGCACGGCACAGAACCCACCCGAACCGGCGCAGGGCAGCCGGAGCCACATCGTCACCGCCTACTCCGGCTGCAAGGCCGGGTACCCGGTGGTGTGGGCGGCGTTCGACGGCGGCCACACGCCAGGGCCCATCGACGGCTGCGGCTGCGAAGGCTGGCAGACCTGGACGGCGGGCGAGGTGTGGAAGTTCTTCAGCCAGTTCCAGGGCGGCGGCACCCCGAACCCGCAGCCGGGAGCGTGCCAGGTGACCAACGCCGTCAGCGCGTGGAACAACGGGCTGACCTCGGAGATCACCATCACCAACACCGGCACCGCGCCGGTGCAGAGCTGGTCGCTGGCCTTCACCCTGCCCGCCGGGCAGACCATCACGTCGGGCTGGAGCGCCGGTTACTCCCCGACCTCGGGGCAGGTGACCGCCACGAATGCCGAGTACAACCCCGGCATCGCGGCGGGTGCGTCGATCCGCATCGGCTTCCAGGCCACGCACACCGGCGACAGTGGTGAACCGGCGGCGTACACGCTCAACGGAGCGGCCTGCACGGTCACCTGAGCGGTCACCGGGTGGACTTCTCCAGCACCTGCATGAACGCGCGCGACCATTCCGGCAGGTCGGGCCAGCCACGGCAGGAGACCATGGCGCCGTCCACCACGTCGGGCGCGTCGACGAAGGTCGCACCCGCCAGCTCCACGTCGGTCTTCAGGGGAGGGAAGGCCGACGTGGTCCGGCCGCGCAGCAGGCCCAGCGCGGCGGGCACCTGCGCGCCGTGGCAGATCGTGCCGACCGGGAGGCCGCGGTCGAAGAAGTGCGTGACGATGCGGGCCACGTCCTGGTCGGTCCGGATGTACTCCGGGGCCCGCCCGCCGGGGATCACGAGCGCGTCGAACTGCTCCGGGTCCACCTCGCTGAAGGCCAGGTCCACCGGCAGCAGGTGGCCGGGTTTTTCGGTGTAGGCGTCACAATCGGGCTCGAAGTCGTGGACCACCAGCTTCACCGCGCGTCGCGTGGGAGCCGCCACGATCGCCTCGTGACCGCCTTCGCGCAGGCGGAAGACCGGGTACATCGAGTCGAGTTCCTCGGCGGCGTCGCCGGTCAGGATCAGCACTCGGGCCATAACTCACTCCTCGCACGTCGAAAGCCGGACATCGGGGCCCCGCTCGCGGGAGCGCTCCCAGCCGCCGCGGCAACCCTATCCCGCGCCGCACGAGGGTGGTCAAGGTCCAGCCGGGGGAATGAGTCCTACTCATTCTCGCGGGGGTACGGCTTTGTTATCCGGTCCTCCGGCCGTGGCACCAGGACCGGCCGTACGCTTCCGGGGTGACCCGTGACGACGGAGATGACGCCGCGCCCGGCACGACCGAAGTGCTGACCGAGGAGCCCTACCGGCCCGGCTACGAGCTGGTGGCCGAGCGAATCCTGCGGTTGATCGCCGAGACCGGGCTGCGGCCGGGAGATCGGATGCCCACCGAGAACGAGCTTGCTGCCCAGTTGGGCACCAGCCGGAGCATGGTGCGTGAGGCGGTGAAGATCTTGTCGGCGATCGGGCGGGTGCGAGCGCAGAAGGGACGCGGCCTCTACGTCGCCGATGACGAGGGGATGCTGGGTTCGGCGCGCTGGGGCGGGTTCTTCCTGCCCGCCGACCTGGATCACGTGTACATGTTGTTCGAGTTCCGCCGGGTGCAGGAAACCGCGGCGAGTCGTCTCGCGGCGGCTAATGCCACCCCGGCGGAGTTGCGGGCCATCGCGACAGCGGCCGACACCTGCCGCCAGGGCCACGTGACCGGCGAGGCGGCCTTGTTCGACCGCGGCGACCACGAGTTCCATCTGGCGGTCGCGGCCGCTTCGCACAACCAGTTCCTCGTCGCGGCGGTGCGTGAGGCGCGTCGTTTGCAACGCCAGTCCAACATCATCGGCATGCACGGCACCGTCGGCGGGCACGCGGCCGAGGCGGTCGAAGAACACGCGGCGATCCTGCGGGCCATCCGCGACGGGGACGCGGACGCCGCGGCCGGTGCCACGGCCACCCATCTGGACAACACCCTCGAGGACTACCGGAACGAGATCCAGCGCCGTCTCTTCGGCTGACTGTCCACAGGGGAGCAAGAGCGATCCAGCTCACCGGAAACCGGCCCTGGACGAGCGGGATTGCCGGTATCCTCACGCGGCGGCGTTCGACCGAGTTGAGGTGACGGGTGGCTGGAGAAGCCGTACGACTGTTACGTGGCTTCGGCCGCCGCTTCGTTTTTGTGGTGCGCCTCGCGATCCTGCCGCCGATCGCGGTGGTCGCCCTCCTGAGCGCTTCACCGGCGGGATTCGCCGGTACCGCGGTGATGGTCGCGGTCGCCGTGGCCTGGACTTGCGCGTACGGGTGGTGGCTGAGTCGCGGCGGCACGGCCCCGGCCGTCGTCGACGGGGCGGTCCTGCTGGTGCTGTGCCTGAGCGTGTTCTGGACCGACGCGGCGGCGACGTCGAACTCCGACTGGCTCCGGGTGCTGGTGACCGTCGCGTGCGTGACCTGGCAGTGGCACACCCCGGCGGTGACCGGTTTCGTGGTGGCCGTGGTGGTCAGCGCCGGGATGATCATCATCTTCGCCATGGCAGGCCTGACCATGAACGGGGTACCGGGGTGGACCATCGCGATGGCCGGGGGGTCCAGGGCGGCGTGGGTGCTGGTCTTCCGTGCCGCCGAGCGGGCCGACCGCACGGCCGCCGAGGCCGAGCGGGCACGCCGGGAGGCCGCGGTGGCGGAGGCCGAACGGGCCGAGGAACGTGAGCTGGCGAACTCGCTGCACGACACCGCGGCCACCACGCTGCTGATGGTCGGCACCGGGCAGGTGCCCTCGGGCGCGAGCTGGCTGGCTCCGCAGGCCCGGCGCGATCTGGACCAGTTGCGGTCCTACGACGGGAAAACGACCGAGCAGGCCGACCTGGTCGACCTGCTGCGCGCGGGTCTCGACACCGAGCACCTCACCGTCGACTTCACCGCACCGCAGCGGTTGCCGTTGCGCTTCGACGTGGCCAGCGCGATCGCCGGCGCGGCACGGGAAGCCCTCAACAACGTGCGCCGCCACGCCGGGACGGACCGGGCGACCGTCCGGCTGCACGGTGATCCGGACGCGCTGCGGGTCGAGATCGCCGACGAGGGCCGGGGATTCACCGTCACCGGGGCCACCGCCACCCGGCGCGGGCTGCGGGAGTCGGTGCACGGCCGGATGAACCGGATCGGTGGCGCGGCCACGGTCACCTCCGCGGAAGGATCGGGCACGGTGGTGCGGCTGGTGTGGTCGTCGTGAGCGGGACGGACGACGAGCAGACCCGGATCAAGATGCAACGCGGGCTGCGGATCGCCACGCTGTTCCTCGCCGCGCTGACGAACAACGTGCTCGGCACGATGAACCTGGTGCGGCACTTTGACGACTACGAAGTGCCGTCGGCCCAGCTCGGCGCCATGGCCGCGTTCACCGCGGTGCTGGCCACCGAGGCGGTGCTGGTGGCACGGCGGCGACCGTGGGGCGCGCTGCGACGGCCGGCCGTCGCCGTGGTGTTCGGCGCCGCCGCGCTGTCCCACCTGACCCTGCCGGACGGCAGCATCTCGACCACCGCGGACTGGTTGTTCGCGAGCGCGGGCTGGGTGCTCGTTGTCGTCCTGTTCGACAGTCCGTTCAGGACGGTGCTGGTCGTGCTGGTGGCGAACGAGTTGTTCGCGGTGGCCAACGTGCTGGTGTTCCACGACGCGGACCTGGCCACGCTGGCGCGGCTCGCCACCACCACGGTGACGGTGTTCGGCCTGCCGTTGTGCGTGGCCGTGGTGGTTGTCGTGCTCGGCCGGATGGGCGCGGAGGCGGCCAGGGCGTCCCGGGAACTGGAACGGGTGCGCACCGCCGAAGCCGTGGCGACGGCCGCGCGCACCCGCCGGACGCAACGGTTCACCGAGCTGGCGGGCACGGCGGTGCCATTGCTGGAAGGGCTCGCCGACGGCTCGCTCGCCCCGTCCGATCCCGAGGTGCAACGCGGTTGTGCGATCGAGGCGGCGAGGATGCGCCGTCTGTTCGCCGAGACCGACACCGTGGAAAACCCGCTGCTGCACGAACTCCGCCACTGCGCGGACGTCGCGGACCGCAAAGGCGTCGAGGTCGAACTGGACGCGCGCGGACAATGGCCCGTACCACCGGTGGCCGTGCGGCGAGATCTCACCGACGCCGCGCTCACCGCACTCGCGACAGCCGACTCGTGGGCGCGAGTGACCGTGGTGGGCAGCGACACCTTGGTATCGGTCAATGTGGTGGCCGACTGCGACGAGCACGTCACCGCGGAACCGGCCACCGGTGGCGTGCGAGTGGAGACCTTCAACGGCAACGGCACGGTCTGGATGGAGGCACGATGGGAGCCGAGTTGATCACGGCGGTGATCGTGGACGATCACGCGGCCATCGCCGCGGGAGTGCGGTACTGGTGCGAACAAGCCGACCCACCCATCCAGTTGATCGACGCCGGAGACCGCCTCGCCGCCGTCTGGACCGGCGACGGCGCCACCGCCGACGTCGTCATCTTCGACCTCGAACTCGTCCCCCGAAAACCCGCCTTCGGCGAACTACGACGCCTCGTCGACAGCGGACGCCGCGTCGTCGTGTACTCCCAGCACGCCGACAACGCCACCGCCATCAAATGCATCGACCTCGGCGCCCTCGCATACCTCACCAAACGTGAAGGACAAGACCACCTCGTCCCCGCCATCCGCGCCGCCGCCCACGGCCGCGGATACACCGCCCCCTCCCTCTCCGGCGCCCTCGCCGCCGACGACGCCCCCGACCGCCCCCACCTCTCACCCCGCGAAACCGAAGTACTCCGCGCCTGGTTCGCCTCCTCCTCCAAAGAACTCGTCGCCGCCAAACTCCACATCACCGTCAAAACCGTCGACACCCACATCGCCCGCGTCCGCGTCAAATACGCCAACGCCGGACGCGCCGCCCGCACCAAAAGCGAACTCGTCACCCGCGCACTCGACGACGGCGTCATCACGCTGGCCGAACTGAACGAGGCCGTGCTTTAGAGGGTGTCGGGTGTTCGCCTGACATCGCCGGACGAGCTTTCGCGGTACGGTCCGGCGGCATGCCTTGAGGAGGAAACCACTTGATGTTCCGTTCCACCACCGTCGCGTTCGTCGCGGCGGCCTGCGCGGCACTGGCGCTCACCGGCTGCTCGGCCTCGGTGAACACCGGCGAGCCGACGATCGCGAAGGCCACCCTCGAACAGGGTGTCACCGACGCCCTGCACAAATCCGTCGGCCAGCGGCCGGACTCCGTGGAATGCCCGGACTCGGTGAAGGCCGAAGCCGGGCAGAGCACGCGCTGCGTGCTGACCGCGTCGTCCGTCCGGTACGGCCTCACCGCCACCGTCACCTCCGTTGACAACGGCAACGCCCGCTACCAGGTCCAAGTGGACAACAAACCGATGCCCTAGTCCCAAATACTGGTGCCGCGGACCGGGGCGAAGCGGGCTTGGAAGAACCTCAGGTGGGACGGTTCGTAGGCGAACGCCAGTCCGCTGGTGATGCGGTCCCGGTGCCGGTGCACCCGGATGACGCTGTCGGCGACCAGGTCGATGTGGCTCTGGGTGTACACCCGGCGGGGGATGGCCAGGCGGAGGAACTCCAGCGGCGGGAAGCGGTTTTCGCCGGTCCGCGGGTCGCGCCCGGCGGAGACGCCACCGCGTTCGACACCGCGGATCCCGGCGTCGAGGTAAACGGCGGCGGCCAGGGTCTGCGCGGTGAACTGGGTGCGCGGGATGTGCGGCAGGGTGGCGGTCGCGTCGACGCAGACGCAGTGGCCGCCGACCGGCCGGATGATCGGCACCCCCGCGGTGTGCAGTCGACGGCCGAGGTACTCGACCTGCGCGATGCGCGCGCTGATGTGGTCCTCGTCGACGGATTCGGTGATGCCCTGGGCGATGGCCTCCATGTCCCGCCCGGCCATGCCGCCGTAGGTGTGCAGGCCTTCGTAGAGCAGGACCAGTCCGCGTGCCTGTTCGGCGAGTTCGGGGTCACGCAGGCCGATCCAGCCGCCGATGTTGGCGAGGGAGTCCTTCTTCGCCGACATCACCGCGCCGTCGGTCGGGGCGCACAGGGCACGCAGGATGTCGGTGATCGAGCGGTCCGCCCAGCCGGGTTCGCGCTGCTTGACGAACCACGCGTTCTCCACCGCGCGGGCGGTGTCGAGGAACACCGGGATTCCGTGGTGGTGGGCCAGTTCGGCGACCTCGGTCAGGTTGGCCACGCTGATCGGCTGCCCACCGGCCATGTTGACGGTCGCGGCGATCGACAGGTACGGGATCGTGCCGGCGCCGACCGCGTCGATCAGCACCTTCAGCTTGCCGAGGTCGACGTTGCCCTTGAACGGGTGCTCGTCGTCCGGGTCGTGGGCCTCGTCGATGATCACGTCGTGGAAGGTCGCGCCGTTGAGTTCCTGGTGGGCGCGCGTGCTGGGGAAGTACATGTTGCCCGCGACGTGGGTGCCGGGCCGGAGCAGGCAGCGGGACAGGATGTTTTCCCCGCCGCGACCCTGGTGGACCGGGATGACGTGCTCATAGCCGTAGTGGGTGCGCACGGCCTCTTCGAGCACGTAGAAGCTGCGCGCCCCGGCGTAGGCCTCGTCACCGCGCATCAGCGCCGACCACTGCCGGTCGGACATCGCGTTGGTACCGGAGTCGGTGAACAAGTCGACATAGACGTCTTCGGAGCGGAGCAGGCACGGGTTCCAGCCCGCCGCGCGGATGGCTTGTTCGCGATATTCCCTGGTGGTCGCCCGGAGCGGCTCGACCATTTTCACGCGCCAGGGTTCCGCGGGATGTCCGCTCATGTCAGTGCACCTCGTTCGGCTGTCGGAGACGGTTCAGCAGCGGGCCGGTCATCGCGGTGGTGACCAGCGCCATCACGACCATCGCGGTGTAGATCGCGCTGTCGATGACACCGAGGCTCAGCCCGATGCTGAGGAACACGAGTTCGGTGACGCCCCTGGTGTTCATCAGGGCGGCGAACACCGCCGCCGCGGGCGGGGGCTGCCCGGCCAGTCGCGCGCCGAGATAGGCGCCGCCGCACTTCCCGAGCACGGCGACCGCGATCACGACCGCGGTTTCGGCGAGCAGCAGGAGATCGAGGCCACCCGGTTCGATCGTCCGCCCGATCAGCACGAAGTACAGCGGTACCAGCGCGGAACCCAGTGGGGTGACCAGTTCGGCGGGGTCGAGCCGGGGGAGCGACCGGCCGACCGCGACGCCGGTCAGGAAGGCACCGAAGGCGGCGTGGAGGCCGATGGCGTCGGTCGCGCCCGCCCCCGCGCAGGCGAGGACGACCATGACCGTGCGTGTCGTCTGCCGCGACTGCCTCGCCATCCAGGGCTCGAACCACGGCCGGGTGAGAACGAGCAGTGCCAGCAGGACCGGGACGATCAGGGCCAAGGGCCACAACGGGGCGCGGTGGTCCAGTGACGCGGCGACCACGGCGAGCACCGTCCAGGCGGCGACGTCGGTGAGCGCGGCGGCGCTGAGCGCGTGCTGCCCGGCGGCTTCGCCGAGCATGCCGCGTTCGGCGAGAATCCGGGCGAGCACTGGGAAAGCGGTCACCGCCATGGCCGCCGCGGTGAACACGATGAACGGCACTGTGCCCGCGGGTGCGTGGCGCGGGGCGAGCCACAGCGCGAGCAACGCGCCGAGGAGGAACGGGACGACGGCGGCGCCGAGCGCGGGCACCAGCGCCGCTCCGGCACCGCGCCGGGTGATCGACGGGGCGAGCCGGACACCGACGCAGAACAGGAACAGGATCAAGCCCAGCTGGGCGATCGCGTCGAGGGTCGTGCCGACCGCGAGGCTCGGCTCCGGCCCGGCCGCGAGCGCGAGTCCGATCAGGAGCCCGCACACGAGTTCGCCGATGACCGCGGGCTGCCCCAGCCTGGTGGCGGCCGAGCCGAAGAGCCGCGCCAGTCCCAACAGGACAGCCAGCGCGGCGAGCACCATCGCGAGGTCAGACATCCGGGACCTGCCAGCGACGGCCGCCGGGGGTCGGCACGAGTCCGCCGGGGAACATCGGCGGTTCGATGCCCGCGGCTTCACCGAGCAGGCCGCGCAACTGCAACTGCGCGCCCTCCGCGAGCACTTCGCCGAGCAGCTTGCCGGAGAAGTCCGTTGAGGACACTCCGCCGACCAGGCCGGCGAACGCCGCGTCCGCGGTTCCACTGTGGTGGGTGATTCGCTGAGCGCTGCGGAAGTAGGTGTGTTCGTCGGCCCGCATTTCGTAGAAGGACATGAGGAAATCCCGGAACAGTGCGAATTCGCGGCGGTAGCGGGCTTCGAACTCGGCGAAGCAGCGGTCCTCGCCGACCGTTCCGGCCAGGGTGCTGTTGATCGACCTGGCGGCCAGCAGCGCGCTGTAGGTGGCCAGGTGCACGCCGGAGGAGAACACCGGGTCGATGAAGCACGCGGCGTCGCCGACCAGAACCAGGCCGGGGCACCACAGGACCGTCCGGTCGTAGGAGTAGTCCTTGCGCACGCGGAGCCGGTCGTAGGGCGGCTCGTCCGCCCTGCGCGCGTCGCGGAGGAATTCCTTGACCAGCGGGCATTCGGCGATCAACGCGGCGTACGCGGCTTCGGGATCGCCCTGCACCTTCGCCGCCGCTTCCCGTTTGACCACGGCGCCGACACTGGTCAGCCGCGCGGACAGCGGGATGTACCAGAACCAGCCGTCGTCGAACGCGGCGCAGAGAATGTTGCCCGAGTCGGGTTCGGGCATCCGGTGCCCGTCGAGGAAGTAGCCGAACAGCGCGAGGTTGCGGAAGTGCGGCGAGTATTCGCGCCTGCCGCCCACCGCATGGTGCAGGCGGCTGCGGTGACCGGAGGCGTCCACCACGAACCGCGCGGTGGCCAGCTGTTCCCGTCCGGCGGCGTCGAGGTATCGGACACCGCTGATCCGGCCGTCCTCGCGGACCGTGCCGAGTGCGCGGTGTCCCTGCCGGACGTCGGCGCCGAGCCGGGCGGCGTTGTCCAGCAGCATGGTGTCGAAGCGGGTGCGCTCGACCTGGTAGGCGTACGAGGTCGGCCCGGCCATCCGCTCGGAGGCGGCGAAGGTGAACGTCCACGGCTCGGGATTGGCGCCCCACCTGAACGTGCCGCCGCGCTTGCGGACGAATCCGGCCCGCTCGATCTCCTCCCGCAGGCCGAGCAGCGCGCAGATCCCGTGCACGGTGGCGGGCAGCAGCGACTCGCCGATCTGGTACCGGGGAAAGGTTTCCTGGTCGAGCAGGAGCACGCGGTGCCCCTCGGCGGCGGTGAGCCCGGCGACCGTCGAACCGCCCGGCCCGCCGCCGACGACGATCACGTCGTGGTCGTTCACGTGGCCACCCGTCCTTCCTCTCCGCCGGGCACGAGTTCGGCGAGCTGCGCGACGAGCGGGCGGAGCAGGACGTCACGCAGGGAACACGGTGCGCCCAGCGCCCGCAGGTGCCCGGCGAGCGCGGCGGCGGACAGGCTGTGCCCGCCCAGGGTGAAGAAATCGCTGCGCGCGGTGACTTCTTCGACGCCGAGCACCTTCCGGAAGGCCGCCGCGACCAGTTCCTCGGCCGGGGTCAGCGGCCGTGACCGGTCCTCGGCGGGCACCGGCAGCGCGGCGCGGTCGATCTTGCCGTTGGGTCCCAGCGGCAGCGTCTCGAGCGGGATCACGGCGGCGGGCACCAGGTAGTCCGGGAGCAGCCGCCGAAGCCGTTCGTGCAGTTCGGTTCCGGTGCCGTGGCTGAGCACCACGTAGGCGACCAGCCGCCGATGTGCTCCGTCGCCGTCGGCCACGACCGCCGCCTGCCGCACCCCCGGCTGGGCGAGCAGGGCGTGCTCGGCCTCACCCGGTTCGACCCGGTACCCGCTGATCTTGACCTGCTCGTCGAGCCGTCCCAGCCATTCCAAGCGCCCACCGGGCAGGCAACGGCCGAGGTCGCCGGTCCGGTAGGCACGCCGTTCCGAGGTCACGAACCGTTCGCCGGTCAGCTCCGGCCTGCCCAGGTATTCGCGCGCCAGCCCGGCTCCGCTGATCAGCAGCTCGCCGGGCTCGCCCAGCGGCACCGGCCGCAGTTCGGCGTCGACGACCTGCACGCGGGTGTTGCCGATGGGCCGCCCGATCGCGGGCGTGCCGTGCTCGGCCAGGTCGCAGGCCGTGGCGAACACGGTGCACTCCGTCGGGCCGTAGAGATTGACCGCCGCCACCGGTGCCGCCCGGAGCCGGGTCCACAGTTCCTGGCTGACCGCCTCGCCGCCCATGATCAGCAACTCCGGCCGGGCGTGACCGTCGAGCAGTCCGGCCTCGAGCAGCGCCGTCAGGTGCGCGGGCACGGCCTCCACCACCGAGAGCCGGTGCGCGCGGGCGAACTCGACGTAGCGGTCCGGATCGGCACGCACCTCGTCCGGTACCAGGTGCACTTCGTGCCCGCCGAGCATCCACAGCAGCGGGTTCCACGAGGCGTCGAAGGCGAACGGAAGACCGTGGGCCACCCGCTGTACCACCCGTCCGGGCGGGAAGAAGCGCGCGGCGAGTTCGTGGTGGAGGTTCACCAAGCTCCGGTTGCCGACCACGACCCCTTTGGGACGGCCGGTGGAACCGGAGGTGTAGATGACGTACGCCGGATCCTCGGCGGCGCCGGCCGGGAGCGGGCGCTCGTCGTACCGGGCCAGTTCGGCCGGCCAGACGTCGCCGATGAGCGTCACGTCCGCGCGAGGGGAGAACCTCGCGACGTCGGTCAGCAGCACCGCCGGACGGGCATCGGCGAGGATCGTCGTCACCCGTGCCTCGGGCAGGCCGGGGTCCAGTGGGAGATAGGTCGCGCCGGTCTTCGCGACCGCGAGCACGCCAAGCACCGCTCGCGCGGACCGGGTCATCGCGCACGCGACCACCGTGCCCGGCGCGGCACCCGCCTCGCGCAGCAGGCAGGCGAGCCGGTTGCTCCAGCTGTCGAGTGCGCGGAAGGTCCAAGTGTCCTGATCGGACACCAGCGCGATCCGCCCGGGGCTCAGCGCGGCCCGGCGTTCGAACAGCGCCCGCCAGGTCACTCGCGGCAGCCGCCGGGCGGGACCGTCGACAACGGACAGCAGTTGCTCAGGCATCGGCCACCTCCGGGTCGATGACGGCCTGCTCGGCGCGTCGGAGCCAGGCCCAGAACCCCGGCTCCCGTCCGGTGTCGAGCACGCCGAGGTGGCCGCCCGGCACGACTCCGGCGACGAACCCGCCGGACGCCCAGCCACGCCACGCCTCGGTCGCGTCATCGGCGGGGCAGGCGGGATCCTCGCTCCCGCAGAGCGCGGCGACCGGGCACGGCACCGAGTGCGCCGCGGGCCCGCGATACGCGCTCACCAACCGCAGATCGCGGCGGAGCAGGTCGATCGCGTACGCCCAAACCTCCGGGTTCCGGCGGTAACCGAACACCGGGGTCAGGCCGTCGCGGTGCAACAGCCTGCCGAGTGCCGCGGCGTCGGTCAGCGCGTATTTGCCCGGGTCCCGCCGTTGCGGCGCGACGGCGCCGACCACCACCAGGGCGGCGGGCGCCGTGCCGCACCAGGCGGGTATTCGCTGGGCCAGTTCCAGTGCGACGAAGGCACCCATGCTGAATCCGACCAGCACCGTTCGCGCGAGGTCGTGAGGTGGGAAAAGACCGGTCAGCTCCCGCGTGATCCGCTCGGCGAGTTCCTCCAGCGAACCGGGCAACGGCTCGGCGATCCGGCAGCCACGCCCCGGGTACTCCACGCCCCACACCGCGCCGCCGGGTGCGGCCGCGGCCAGATCACGAAGCGTGCCAAGGGATCCACCGGCCGGTGGCAGGCACAGGTAGCGGCGGTCGTCGGTTGTCGAGTCCAGGTTGGACAGAGCGAGGATGGCAGGTGCCATGGCGGAATCCTCCGCGCGAGAATGTGGGGAAAATGCGCACACGTGCCGCCGGTATCGGCCATGAAAATGGAGAACCAGGCCGGGTGCGCCGGATTGTTGATCGTGGTTGTTAGTCCGAAAGATACGACTCGACTGGTCCGTTTGGGGTAACGTTTTGGTAGCGAAGCCCAGGTTGCCGGGTATTCCGGCCGGAACTCACCCCGGCGGGGGAGTGTGTGGCGGGCTAAGGAGAATCCGTTTCCGGTTTTGGTCGCGGTAAAGGTGAATCCATTTGTCCGGGACCGTCAGCCGATGGCGTCGAGCAACTCCCGCTCGCGCGGTGCGCTGAGGCCCGCGCGCCTTTCCCGGCCCAGTCCCTGCTCGCGTTCCCACCGCAGTGTGTCGGCCAGCATCTCCGCCCGGGGCCGGTGACGCAGCCCCGCGGCACGCGCCGCGGACCCGTCCCGGGTCGACCATCCTTCCCAGCCGGGCTCGATCAGCCACATCGGCAGCGATTCGGCTCCCATGTACTGGGCAACGCCGTTGGCGAGCAGCCACGCCGGTTCGGCGGTGACCACCGGACCGGTGTGCCCGCCAATGGCGCGGCACAGCTCGATCCACTCCCCGAACGGAACGACCGGGCCGACCGCGTTGCAGGTGCCGGTGGTTCCCGTCTCCGCGGCGTCGAGCAGCCAGGCGGTCAGGTCCCGCACGTCGACCACCTGGGTCGGCAGGGTCGGTGTGTCGGGCACCAGCAGCGGCCCGCGCGGATCGCGTGCGGCGCGGGCGACCCAGTAGCCGGAGCGCCCGCTGTGATCGCCCGGGCCGCCGATGAGCCCGGCTCGCGCGATGAGGAGGCGGTCGCCCACCGCGGCTGTCGACGCCTGCTCGCAGGCGACCTTCGCCTCGCCGTACAACTCACGATCGACCTCGCTCCGGTCGGTCGGGGCGAGCAGGGGCGCGGACTCGTCCGCCCCCGGCGTGGCGTGGGAGGCGTAGGCGTTGCCGGATGAGACGTACACCCAGTGCCCGGCCCTGTCGCCCAGCGCGTCGAGCGCGCCACGAACGAAACCCGGTTGCCACGACACCTCGACGACCGCGTCCCACGTGCGGCCGAGCAGAGACTCGTACGCCGACGAATCACGCCGGTCGGCGGCGACCAGTGTCGCTCCGTCCGCGACTTCGCCGCTCTCACCACGCGCGAGGCAGGTCACCCGATGGCCGCGTTCGATCGCCAGCCGCGACAGCTCCCGAGCCACCCATGCCGTTCCGCCCAGAACCAGGATCTCCATACCGACACACAAGCACCGAGATCACCAGGCGGCCAGGCGGATTCGCTGACAGCGGATGGGGCAGTGCCCAGGCTTAGTCGAGCAGTTCGGCGAGAAGCGTGCGGACCCGACGGTCGATCTCGTCGCGGATGGGGCGTACCGCGTCGACCGGCCGGCCGGCCGGGTCGTCGAGTTGCCAGTCCAGGTACCGCTTGCCGGGGAAGACCGGGCAGGTGTCGCCGCAGCCCATGGTGATCACCACGTCCGAGGCTTCGACGTCCTCGGTGGCCAGTTTCACCGGGACCTCGGCGGTGATGTCCAGCCCCCACTCGGCCAGCGCCTGGGCGGCCGCGGGGTTGACCTTCTCCGCGGGCTCGGACCCCGCCGAGCGCACCACGACCCGGCCAAGGGAGTGGTGCCGCAACAGTGCCGCGGCCATCTGCGACCGCCCGGCGTTGTGCACGCAGACGAACAACACTTCGGGCCTGGTGGACATGGAACTCCTCCTCGGGTCGGCACGGCGGCATCAGTCTAACCTGATATCATCCCGCCATGATGTCAGTACCCGCTGATGTGTTGCCGGTGGAGTTGCTGCGCCTGGTGGCCGACCCGCTGCGCGCCCGGATCATCGGCCTGCTCGCCCGCGAAACGCTGTGCACCACGCACCTGGTGGAGGAGACCGGCGCGAGCCAGACCAACGTGTCCAACCACCTGCGGCTGCTGCGCGACGCCGGGCTGGTCACCACCGAGCCGTGCGGTCGCTACACCTACTACACGTTGCAGCCGTCGGTGCTGCGCACGCTCGGCGCCGCGTTCACCTCGCTCGCCGAGACCGCTGAAGCCAACGTCGAGAACAAGAGGGCCTGCCCGTGACCCGCACCGCCGAGCCGGACGTGCTCCGCGAACTGTCCTTTCTGGACCGCTTCCTGCCGGTGTGGATCATCGTGGCGATGGGCGCCGGACTGCTGCTCGGCAGTGTGGTCCCCGGTCTGCAGGGTGCGCTGGAGTCGGTGAAGGTCGGCAGTATCTCGCTGCCGATCGCGCTCGGGCTGCTGCTGATGATGTACCCGGTGCTGGCCAAGGTCCGCTACGACCGCCTCGACACCGTCACCCGCGACCGCCGGACCCTGGTGCTCTCGCTGGTGCTGAACTGGCTCATCGGGCCCGCGCTGATGTTCGCGCTGGCCTGGCTGCTGCTGCCGGACCTGCCCGAGTACCGCACCGGGCTGATCATCGTCGGCCTCGCGCGCTGCATCGCCATGGTGATCATCTGGAACGACCTAGCCTGCGGCGACCGGGAGGCGGCGGCCGTGCTGGTCGCGCTGAACTCGGTGTTCCAGGTGCTCATGTTCGGTGTGCTCGGCTGGTTCTACCTGGATCTGCTGCCCGGCTGGCTCGGCCTGGGAGGCGAAGCCGTCGCGTTCTCGTTCTGGGAGATCGTGCTCAACGTCGTGGTTTTCCTCGGCATCCCGCTGCTGGCCGGTTACCTGACCCGCCGCTTCGGCGAGAAGGCGCGCGGGCGCACCTGGTACGAAGGCAGGTTCCTGCCGCGCATCGGCCCGGTCGCGCTGTACGGCCTGCTGTTCACCATCGTCGTGCTTTTCGCGCTGCAGGGCGAAACCATCACCTCGCAGCCGCTGGACGTCGCCCGCATCGCGCTGCCGCTGCTCGTGTACTTCGCCGTCATGTGGGCGGGTTCGTACGCACTGGGTAGAGCGGCCGGGTTGACCTACGAGCGCACCACCACCTTGGCCTTCACCGCGGCGGGCAACAACTTCGAACTCGCCATCGCCGTGGCCATCGGTGTCTTCGGGGTGACCTCCGGGCAGGCACTGGCCGGAGTCGTCGGACCACTCATCGAAGTGCCGGTGCTGGTTGCCTTGGTCTACGTGAGCCTCTGGCTGCGTCGACGCTGGACCACCTGACGCCTTGCCGCTGCCCGCACGTTGCCGAGCAACGGGGAGGGGCATCGGGGCCTGGCCGGACGGTGCCGGAGACCACCGCGCGGTGTGAAATGCTTCGCCCATGTCTCCCGTAGAGGACGCCATCGGCCAGCCTGCCCGAGTCCAGTTCGAGGTGTTCCTCGACGAGCACCGCGCGGCGCTCAACAGTTGCTTGGACGGGCTGACCGAGGAGCAGGCCCGGCGGTCGCTGGTGGCGTCGCGGACCACCTTGCTCGGCTTGGTGAAGCACGCGATCTTCGTGGAGAAGGTCTGGTTCGACGAAGCCATCACCTGCCGGTCCCGCGCGGAGATCGGCATTCCGTCCACACCGGACGAATCGTTCATTCTCGACGACGGCGACACCATTGCCTCGCTTCAGCAGGCGCACCGCGAAGCCTGCGAGAACTCACGCCGTGCCGCGGCGTCGCTGGAACTCGACGACGTGGTCCGCGGCAACCGGCGTGGTCCGCTGCCCCTGCGCTGGGTCTACCTCCACGTGCTGCGCGAGTTCGCCCAGCACTGCGGGCACGCGGAGATCCTGCGCGAGCAGATCCTGAACCCGAAGTGACCGCCCTCAGGTGATCTTCCGGCGGTAGGCGACCATGGCGAACACGTACGCCACGCCGAGAATGCCGGCGCACCAGGCGAGCGCGGTCCAGATGTCGCCGCCGACCGGCTGCTCGGAGTACAGCGCCCGCAGCGCGTTGACGATCGAGGTCACCGGCTGGTGCTCGGCGAACCACCGCACCGGACCGGGCATGGTGCCGGTGGGCACGAACGCCGAGCTGAGGAACGGCAGGAAGATCAGCGGGTAGGCGAACGCGCTCGCACCGTCCACCGACTTCGCGGTGAGCCCGGGAATGACCGCGAGCCAGGTCAGCGCCAGGGTGAACAGCAGCAGGATGCCGACCACCGCGAGCCAGGACAGCACTCCGGCGCTCGAGCGGAAGCCCATCAGCAGGGCGACGCCCACCACGACAACCAGCGAGATCACGTTGGCGACCATCGAGGTGAGCACGTGCGCCCACAGCACGGACGAGCGCGCGATGGGCATGGACTGGAACCGCTCGAAGATGCCGCCCTTCATGTCCATGAACAACCGGAACGCGGTGTAGGAAATACCCGACGCCACGGTGATCAGCAGGATGCCGGGCAGCAGGTAGTTCACGTACGAGTCCGAACCGGTGTCGATCGCGCCGCCGAAGACGTAGACAAAAAGCAGCATGAAGGCGATCGGCATGATCGCGGTGGTGATGATGGTGTCGAGGCTGCGGGTGATGTGCCGCAGCGACCGTCCCAACAGGACGGTGGTGTCACCGAAGAAGTGCTTTGTCATCGCTGTTCCCCGCTCGCTTGTGCCGGGCTGTTCTTGTTGTCGCCGACGAGGGCGAGGAAGACTTCCTCCAGGGTCGGCTGTTTTTCCACGTATTCGACCTTCGCGGGTGGGAGCAGCTGCTTGAGTTCGGTGAGCGTGCCGTTCACGATGATCCGGCCGTGATGCAGGATCGCGATCCGGTCCGCGAGTTGCTCGGCCTCGTCCAGGTACTGCGTGGTGAGCAGAACCGTGGTGCCGCGTGCGGCGAGTTCCCTGACCGCCTGCCAAACCTCGATGCGCGCCTGCGGATCGAGGCCGGTCGTCGGTTCGTCGAGGAAGACGATCGGCGGATTCCCGATGAGGCTCATCGCGATGTCGAGGCGTCGCCGCATACCGCCCGAGTAGGTCGCCACCCGGCGGCTGGCCGCGTCGGTCAGCGCGAAGCGGTCGAGCAGGTCGTCCGCGATCTTGCCCGGTCCCTTGAGGTGGCGCAGTTTGGCGACCAGGACGAGGTTCTCGCGCCCGCTCAGGATCTCGTCGACCGCGGCGAACTGGCCGGTGAGGCTGATCGACTCGCGCACCTTCGCCGGGTCGGCGGCGACGTCGAAGCCGTGGACGGTGGCCGTGCCCGCGTCGGCCTTGAGCAGGGTGGACAGGATCTTCACCGCCGTGGTCTTCCCGGCCCCGTTGGAGCCGAGCAGGGCGAAGATGCTGCCCGGGGCGACCTCGAAGTCCACCCCGCGCAGCACCTTCAGCGCCTTGTACGACTTTTCCAGGCCCCGCACGTGGATCGCAGGCCCCCTGGCCTGACTGGCTGTCATCCGGATGTCCGTTCTCTCGCTGTTGCCCAGTGCCCCCGCGGCAACTGAGTGGCACCACTATGGCGCATCTCGTGTGCCATGCCAAGCCATATCGGCATCATTTGCCACAATTACTGAGCGCGATGGAGTCGTGACGGGGCTACCGGTTGGGGTGTGCTGGGTCAGCTCGTCGCGCCAGCGCTGGTCGCGCTAGGTGAGCGCGGCCGGATCGTCGGCTCGTGGAACGTGCGCCGTCATGGCGTCATGATGGCGCAGTTGGTGAGCCATGCGGCTCATGTCACCGGGTTCGGTGCGCTGGCCGGTCAGCCGTAGGCGCGCAGGAACGTGTCCACGCCGTCGTCGAGGATCGCGAGGATCTCCGGCTTGCCCACCTCGCCAGCCAGGTCCTCGTCCAGTACGTCCAGGGCCAGGCGCATGGTCAGCGCGATGAAGTGCTGCATGGCGCGGTACGGATCGGTGAGCTGGAGCTTGCCGTCCGCGGCGAACTTCGCGAACCGGTCCGCCACCAGCTGCTCCGGCTTGTCGCGCACCGCCTCCGGCAGGCGTGGCGCCACGGGAGCCTGTGAGCTCAGCCGCCGGAACGTCGCGTAGCCCGACGTCGGGAACATCTCGGTCGTCACCCGCCGCGCGAAGCCGAGCAGGGCGTCGCGGATGTCCCGGTCGTCGGCGAGTTCTTCGTCGATCGCCTCCCGCACGGCCGCGACCATGGCGTCGTTCGTGCGCCCGAGCACGCTGCGGAAGAGGGTCTGCTTGTCGCCGAAGTGGTCGTAGACGGTGCGTTTGGACACCCCGGCCCGCGCCGAGATCGCGTCGACGCTGGTCAGTTCGTAGCCGTCCGAGACGAACAGGGCCTCGGCCGCGTCCAGGATGGCCGTTCGCTTGGCCTCGGCGCGCAGCCGACGGCCAGGGGTCCGCGCGGTCGCTCTCGGGGTCGCCATCTTCTCATCGTATTCTCAGCCCAAGAAAACTGCACGGTGTAGTGTAGTTTTTGGCGAAGCCGGCCGGCCGCCTCCTCCGTAGCTCCCGCCGTTAGGAGTCCCTTCATGCCGCCCAGCAGGATCGGCAACACCGGCGCTGGACCGCACACCAGCTGGAACGGACGGCTCATCGGCCTGGTGGCCGTCCTGGTTCTGGTCAACTTCATGGTCGACACGGCGATCACCGCGCCGCTGCTCGTCCTCCCGGAAATGCTCGACCACTTCGGCACCGACCAGGCGGCCTGGCTCAACGCCAGCGCGCTGCTGGCCGGCGTGATGTGGGCGCCGCTGCTCGGCAAGAGCGCCGACGTCCACGGCAAGCGCAAGGTGCTCGTACTGACCTTGCTGATCAGTTGCGCGGGCGCGCTCCTCTGCGCGGTGGCGCCCAATCTCTGGATCTTCGTGCCCGGCCGCCTGTTGCAGGGTGCCGCCGTGGCCGCCCTGTTCCTCTCGGTCGCGATCGTCCGGGAGATGTGCGCCCCGCGGATCGCGATGGTCGTGGTGGGCATCGTGACCTCCGGTTCCGCGGTGCTCAACATCGCTTCCCGTTTCCTCACCGAGAAACTGGCCGCGGAGTTCGGCTTCCAGATCCTGTTCCTCGTCTCGGCCGTCGTCGCCGTGGCGATGGCGATCTGCGTGCGCCGGACCGTTCCCGAGTCGCTGGTCAGGACACCCGGCCGGATCGACGTCGGCGGCGCGCTGCTGCTCGGTGGCGGACTGGCCGGGGTGCTCAGCTATGTCAGCCTCGGCTCGGAGTTCGGCTGGACCGCCGTCGGCCCGCTGGTTCTGCTGGCGGTTGGAGTCGTGGCGTTCGCCAGGTGGTTCCTGGTGTCGAGCCGGAAGCCCGATTCCCTGATCGACGTCAGGAATCTCGGCGCGCCCCTGGCGCTCACGCTGCTCGTCCTGGTGCTCAGCACCGGCTCGTACCAGAGCATGCTCCAGCTCATCCCGCTGGTCAGCGACGTCTCGGCGGACCAGGGGCTCGGGTACGGACTGGCCGGTCAGGGCGCGCTGGCCCTGCTGCTCGTGGCACCGGGGATCGGCGTGATGATCGGCGGTCCGGTGGCCGGGGTGATCGCCAACCGCATCGGCCCGGCCGCGACGCTGGCCGGCGGGATCGCGCTCGGCACGGTGGGCACCCTCGGCATGTTCGTCGGTGTCTCCCAGTTCCCCGTAGCGATTTTCTTCGCGCTGCTGCTGGGTTTCACCGTCGGCGCGCTCGGCACCTCCGGATTCAACATGGCGGGCAGCCTGGCGCCGGCCGAACGGCAGGGCATCGTGTCCAGTCTGGTCATGGTGGTGGTCGCGATCGGCTCGGTGGTGCTGAACTTCGTCGGCGCGGCGGTGCTCAAGTCGACCACCGTTGTGATCGACGGTGAACCGGAGAATTCGGGAACAGGCGTTTTCAGCTATATCACGATCGCTTCCGCGGCATTTGCCGTCGCCGCGGTCCTGGTTGTCCTTTTGGTTCGGAAGTCGCGCGTCAGCGACAAAAGCGTCTCTTCGAGGAGTTGAGTGAAATGAGCAAGGGTACGGTTCTGGTCTCCGGTGCGAGCATCGCCGGTCCCGCCGTCGCGTTCTGGTTGCGACGGTACGGATTCGAAGTGACGGTGGTGGAAAAGGCCGCCGGGCTGCGTGGTGGCGGATATCCGATCGACGTGCGCGGCACCGCGCTGGAGGTGGTCCGCCGGATGGGCGTTCTGCCGCAACTCCAGGAAGCGCACATCGATTCGCGCCGATTGACCTTTCTCGAAGCCGATGGCGGCGAGGTGGCGTCACTGCACCCGCAGGTGGTGGCCGGTGGAGTCGAGGGAAGTGACGTCGAGGTGCGTCGCGGGGATCTGGCGGAAATCCTGTACGGGGTCACCCGCGACGACGTGGAGTTCGTGTTCGGTGACTCCATCGATTCGCTCACCGAACACGAGGACGGGGTCGAGGTCGATTTCCGCAGTGGCATCCGGCGTGAATTCGATCTGGTGCTGGGTGCCGACGGCCTGCATTCGCGCACCCGGGAACTCGTGTTCGGGCCGGAGCACCAGTACCACCGCTATCTGGGCTATTGCTTCGCCGGATTCACCATGCCCAACAAATTCGGCCTGTCACAGGAAGGCGTGCTCTGGAGTTCTCCCGGTCGGGGAGCGGCGCTCTACGCGGTCAAGGGGAGCGACGACGTCCACGGGTTCCTCGTCGTCGCCCGCCCCGAACCGCCTTTCGAGGCATTCCGGGATCCCCAGGCGCAATGTGACCTCGTCGCCACGGCTTTCGCCGATGACGCCTGGGAGATCCCGGCCATGGTCGCCGCGATGCGCGACGCGGACGACCTGTTCTTCGACACCGTCAGCCAGATCCACCTGCCGCACTGGTCCAGCGGCCGGGTCGGCCTCGTCGGTGATGCCGCCTACGCCCCGTCCTTCCTGACCGGGCAGGGATCCAGCATCGCCCTCGTCGGTGCCTACATGCTCGCCCGGTCACTGGCCGTCCACAGTGACCACACCGCCGCCTTCGCCGCGTACGAAGGTGACACCCGGGAATTCGTCGAACTGAACCAGGCACAGGTCGGTGTGGGCGAAGCCGCGCTCTTCCCGGTCACCGCCGAAGCCTTGGCGCAACGCAACAACCGGCTTCGCGGCCTTTCCGCCCTGCCGCCGGAAACCGGGCGACCGGCCCACACCGCGCTCACCCTGCCCGAGCCCATCACCGAGTGAGTCGGCCGGTCAGGGCTGGGCGTCGAGCCACTCCCGGAAGGTGGGGCCGGCCAGCCTGGCATGCGGGCCAGGCAGGAAGGCCCCACTGGCGGCGAGTTCGGCGTCGGGGACCTTGGCGTTGTCGAGGCCGACGACCTCGATGTTCCGGCGGGCACCGAGCAGCCGGGCCGCTTCGGCCATGATCTCCTTGCGCGGCCCGGCGATCTCGGGGATAGGCCCGGCCGGGGCTTCCTCGGCGGTGGCCAGGTCGACCAGCGCTTCGGCCACCGTGCGCGCGGCCACCAGCTGGGTCGGCAGGTTCGGCACGTAGGCGACGTCGCCCTGCCGCCAGTCCAGCAGCTGGCCGACGAACTCGTGGAACTGCGCGGCCCGCAGGAGTCGGGCGGGCAGCGGGCCGGACAGGGCGGCTTCCTCGTGTACCTGCTGGGAAGCGACAAACCCGGCGGTGGCCTTGTCCGCGCCGATGATGGACACGGCGACGAGCCGTCCGGCACCCGCGCGGTCCCCGGCCTCGTGCAGGTTGCGGGTGGCCGTGCGGAAGAACTCCGTCGCCGCCTTCTCGTCGGAGGCGTGCCACGACGCGACGTCGATGATGACGCCGGCCCCGGTGAGCGCTTCGGCGAGGCCCGCGCCGGTGATGACGTCCACGCCGGTGGCACGGGACATCGGCACGACATGGTGCCCCCGTTCGGTGAGCACGTCGACGACGTGGCGCCCCAGCCGCCCGGTTGCTCCGGCCACGGCGAACTTGCTGCTGTTCACGTTCGATTCCTTCCTAGTCGGTGTAGTTCTGGCCCGGGGCGCGGCCGGGGATGGGCTTGGCGATGAGTGCGGCGGGGGTGAAGAAGCCGATGTGCGCGATCACGATGATCAGCGACCAGAGCTCCCGGTCGTCGTAGTGCGCGGACGCCTTGGCGTGCAACTCGTCGGAGACGCGCTCCCCGGCCGGGTTCGGCGTGAGAACGGCCTCCACGAGTTCGAGCGCGACGCGTTCGGCGTCGGTGAAGTAGGGCGCGTTCCGCCAGGTCGCAACGGCGGTGATGCGTTCCTCCGACTCGCCGGCCTCGCGGAGGGTGGCGGTGTCCCGGATGGTGAAGTACGTGCTGCCGAGCAGCTGCCCGGCGCGAAGCTGCATCAGGCCGATGGTGGACCGCGGGATCGGACTGTTGCCGATGGCCTTGTGCAGGCCCGCGCTGACTTCGGCCAGCTCGGGCACGAACTGGAGCGGGTTGGGCATGCGCGACCGGAGTTCCTGCATGGCGTTTCCTTCCGTGGGGTTACTGGCGAACACGAGACGCTCGCTCCCGAATCCCTGTGACAACCCGGCGATGTGACGTGATCGGCTGTCACAAAGCGGCGGGGACCGGCGTCAGGTGCGTATGAGCGAACCAACCGCGGACGCCGCCACCGAGGCGTTCGTCGCCCACCGCAACCTGTTGTTCACCGTCGCCTACGAAATGCTCGGACTGGCCGCCGACGCCGAAGACGTCCTGCAGGAGACCTGGCTGCGATGGGTGGGCGTCGACCGCGCCACCGTGCGGGAAGAGCGCGCCTACCTGGTGCGGATCGTCACCCGGCTGTCACTGGACCGGCTGCGCGCGGTCGGCAGGCGCAAGGAGTCCTACGTCGGGCCGTGGTTGCCCGAGCCGTTGCTGACCGCGCCCGACGTGGCCGAGGACGTCGAACTGGCCGACAGCGTTTCGATGGCGATGCTGCTGGTGCTGGAGACGCTCACGCCGACCGAGCGCGCGGTTTTTGTGCTGCGCGAGGTGTTCGACGTGGAGTACGACGAGATCGCCGAAGCCGTCGGCAAGAGCCAGGCCGCGGTCCGCCAGATCGCGCACCGGGCGCGGGCGCACGTGGCCGCGCGCCGTCCCCGCGGCACCGCGTCCCCGGCCGAGACCCGGGCCGCGCTGCTGGCTTTCCAGCGGGCGGTCGAAACCGGTGAGCTGCAGGACCTGCTCGACATCCTCGCCCCGGACGTCGTCGCGCTGAGCGACGGCGGGGGAGTCAAGCACGCCCTGCTCCGGCCGGTCGTGGGCGCGGACAACGTGGCTCGCCTGCTGGCTGCCGGCTGGTGGCGGCGCGACGCCGAACGGTCGGTCGAGCCGGTGCAGATCAACGGCGGCCCCGGCTTGCTCGTCCGCATCGACGGTGAGGTCGACGGGGTGCTGGCGATGCGGCTCGAGAACGGCTACGTCACCGGCGCCTACCACGTGCGCAATCCGGAGAAGCTGTCGCGTGTGGACCGGGAGACGGCCGTGAGCCGCTGACCGACTGGTATTACTATACCGCTTCCTGCTAGGCTGGCGGTATAACTATACCAACCACCCTCTGACGCGAGGTTTTTGTGATCGAACTGAAGACGCCAGCGGAGATCGAGCGCATGCACGTGGCCGGTCGGTTCGTCGCCGAGGTGCTCACCGAGGTCGGCAGGCTCGCCGATGTCGGCTTCAACCTGCTGGACCTGGAGCACCACGTGCGCGGCATGATCGAGCGGCGCGGCGCGGAGTCGTGCTACTGGGACTACGCGCCCTCGTTCGGGCGCGGCCCGTTCCGCAACGTCATCTGCCTGTCCGTCAACGACGCCGTGCTGCACGGCCTGCCACACGACTACGTGCTGCGCGACGGGGACGTGCTCAGCGCGGACCTCGCGGTCGGCATCGACGGCTGGGTGGCCGACTCGGCGCGCACGGTCATCGTCGGCACGGCCGCCGAGGAGGACCTGCGGATCATCCGTGCCACCGAGGAAGCGCTGGAGGCGGCGATCGAGGCGGCCCGGCCCGGCAACCGGCTGGGGGACATCTCGGCGGCCATCTGGTCGGTGGCCCGCGACTACGGCTATCCGGTGAACACCGAGTTCGGCGGCCACGGCATCGGGCGGACCATGCACGAGGAACTCCACGTGTCCAACAAGGGCAAGCCGGGGCGCGGCCTGAAGCTCCAGCCGGGGCTGACCCTCGCGCTCGAACCGTGGTTCGCCCGCACCACCGACCGGGTCATCTACGACCCCGACGGCTGGACCATCCGCTCGGCCGACGGCTCGCGCACGGCCCACTCGGAGCACACCATCGCCATCACCGAGGACGCGCCACTGGTCCTCACCCGGCGCGACTCGGAAACACCCGCCACACCGGGCAGTTCCGGCGGGCGGGTGTCTGCAAAGGACGCGTGAGCTTATCGCCCGCCGACTACGCCGCCGTCTTCTCTGGTGATGACGATGGTGGCGGAGCGGGGGCGGCCGGTCGGGCTGAAGTCGGGCCAGTTCGAGCCGGCCCTCGGGTCGTCCGGGGTGCCGGAGTCGCCGGGGTGCTGGATGTTCACGAACAGCGATCGGCCGTCCGGGGTGGCGGTGATGCCGGTGATCTCGCATCGCCGCGGCCCGGCCAGGAAGCGCCGGATCTCCCCGGTGGCCGGGTCCGCCGCGAGCATCTGGTTGTTCTGGGCGGCTCCGTCGACCAGCGGCTGGGTGCCGTCGGTCTGGATCCACAGCCGCCCCGCCTGGTCGAACCACAGTCCGTCCGGTGAGCCGAAGGCCTGGCCGGCGGGCACGGTGGCGCCGCTTTCCTGGTCACCGGCCAGCAGGAAGATGTCCCAGTCGAACTTCTCCGCGGCGGGGTCGCCGCCCTCGTCGATCTTGACGATGTGCCCGAAGCGGTTGTTCAGCCGGGGATTGACCGGGTCGGTGGATTCCGTGCGGGCGGTGTTGTTGGTGCAGGTGAAGAACACCGCGCCGGTGCCGGGCTGCACCGTGCACCACTCCGGGCGGTCCATCGGCGTCGCCCCGGCCGCGTCCGCGGCGAGTCGCGTGTGGACCAGGACCGCGGCCTGGTCGGCGAAGCCGTCGGCCTCGGTCAGCCCGGGTTCGCCGTGCACCAGGGGTAGCCAGCGGCCGGTGCCCTCGGCCTCGAACCGGGCCACGTACAGCGTGCCCGCGTCGAGCGGGCTGCGGCCGCCCGCCCGCGCCTGGTCGATCGGCTCCGCGCCGACGAACTTGTAGAAGTAGTCGAACTGCGTGTCGTCGCCCATGTAGACCACGGCCTCACCGCCGCGCGCCTTCACCACGACGGCGTTCTCGTGCTCCATGCGGCCGAGCGCGGTCCGCTTCTTCGGGGTGGACGACGGGTCGAACGGGTCGATCTCCACCACCCAGCCGAACCGGTGGTACTCGTTCGGCTCGGTCCGCATGTCGAACCGGGATTCCGTGGTGTACCAGGGATACGGGGACTCGGAGCCGATGCCGTAGCGCTCCTCGGGCGAACCCGCGGGCGGTGGCTGCTCGCCGTAGTAGAAGTACTTGTTGATCGTCTCTTCGCAGGTCAGATAGGTGCGCCACGGCGTCGGCCCGCTCGCGCAGTTGTTCAGCGTGCCCAGCACCCGCACCCCGTCGGGATCGGCGCCGGTGCGCAGCAGCGGGTGCCCGGCCGCCGGGCCGGTGAGTTCGGCGGGCGTGGTCATGGTGATCCGGCGCGCGAACTTCGATTCGGCGAGCCGCCAGCCGCCGCCGACGCGGTCCTGCTTGACCTCCACCACGGAAACCCCGTGCGCGGCCATCGACTTCGCGGTCTTCTCCGGTGTCCAGGCGGCCTTGCCGTCGGTGTGCAGCAGTTGCTCGGTGGTGGCTTCGTGGTTGACGCACAGCAGTCCGGCCCGCCCGGCCCCGGCGGTGAGCGGGAAGAACCACATGCCGTCGTGGTGGTCACCGGCCTGCCTGGCCTGTTCTTCCGCGGTGTTGCTCGCGTCCTCACGGAACGCCGGGCCGGACGGCTCGATCGGGTGGCCCCACGGGAACAGCACCTGGTACCGGTACCCCGGCGGCAGCACCACTTCGTCGGCGCTGCTCGGCGGAATCGCGGGGAAGCCGAGCAGCCCGGCCGGTGCCGCGGCGGCCGGGCGCGGGGCGGCGGTGGCGAAGAAGGACGCGGCCGCGGTGGCGAGCCCACCGGCCAGCGCCGTCCGGCGGGACAGGCGGCGCTGGGCCAGTTCGGAAAGGGTGGGCGGGGAGGCGGGGTCAGGACGCATGCGAAGACGCTACGAAGGCCACATGGCCCGCACTCCACGCGAACATGAACGAACCGGGCCGTCGAGGTGTGGTTGCTGTGGCGAGCACGCGTCGCAGTCCGTCGAAGGAAGCCAGGATCCGTTGTGCCTCTTCTTGCAGGCAAGGGTCAGGCGCGCCTGCTCCGCCCGGTCAGCGCGGCCATGGCGAGCAGCACGGCCACGCCGATCGCCGCGACCGCGGTGAGGCCGGTGGTGAAGTCGTGTCTGCTTTGGACGAACGTGCCGACGCTGCCGAGCACCGCGACGCCGAGCGCCAGGCCGAACTCCACGCTGGTTTCCGACAGCGCCGAGGCCGCACCGGCCCGGTCGGGTGGCGCCGCGCTGACCACGATGTCCGTGCTCAGCGCCATCACCGGTCCCAGGCCGAGGTAGATCAGCACGAGCCCGATGACCAGCGGCGCGATTCCCGAGGTCCAGGCCAGCACGAGGAAGCCGAGCGCCGCGACCACCAGCGACCACGCGAGCACGCGGTGGACGGGCAGCCGCCGGGTCAGTGCGGGCGCCGCGACCGAGGTGAGCACCATCGCCGCGGCGGAGGGCACCAGCCACAAACCGGCTTCGATCGGGGAAAGCGCGGCTTCCTGCTGGAGGTAGAGCGCGGCGAACAGGTAGACCCCGGCGACACAGGCGAGCGCGCCGAGCAGGACCACCAGCGCGTTCCGGAACGGCCGCGCGGCGAACAGCCGCAGGTCGATCAGCGGCACGCTCAACCGCCGTTGCCGCCGCAGGAACACGACCCCGGCACCGGCCCCGAGCGCCAGCGCGATCCCACCGGGCAGCGCCGAGCCGCCCTCGGCGAGGTGCTTGATGCCGTAGACGACCGGCAGCACGGCCGCCAGTGACAGGGCCACGCTGGCGAGGTCCAGCTTGCCGGGTTCGGGGTCGCGGTGTTCCGGCAGCAGGAACGGGCCGGTGAGCAGCAGCAGGACCATCACCGGCACGGCGAGCAGGAACACCGAGCCCCACCAGAACCATTCGAGCAGCAGCCCACCGGCGATCGGGCCGAGCGCCACCCCGCCGGACAGCCCGGCGGACCACAGCCCGATCGCGGTGCCGCGCTGACGCGGATCGCGGAACATGCCGCCGATCAGCGCGAGGGTGGACGGCATCAGCGTGGCGCCGGCGATGCCGAGCAGGCCGCGGGCGACGATGAGCAGTCCGGCCGTCGGTGCGAAGGCCGCCAGCACGGAGGTGACCAGGAAGGCGGCCGCGCCGATCAGCAGCAGGCGGCGACGGCCGATCCGGTCGCCCAGCGTGCCCATGGTGACCAGGAAACCGGCGACGAGAAAGCCGTAGGCGTCGGAGATCCACAGCAGCTGACCCGGGCTCGGGGCCAGCTCCGCGGCGAGGCTGGGCAGTGCCAGGTAGAGCACCGTGGCGTCCATGGACAGCAGCGCGGTCGGCAGGACGAGCACGGCGAGGCCGAGCCATTCGCGCGGACCGGCGGAGATTTCGAGTTGTCGATCGGGCATGCCGCGACGCTAAAGTCTCACATGGATGTGAGAGTCAAGCGCGAATTCCGGAGGGGCCGTGCGCATCAGCGAGCTGGCACGCAGGACGGGCGTCAGTCAGCGCCTGCTGCGGTACTACGAAGAGCAGGGTTTGCTGCGCCCGCAACGCCTTCCCAGTGGTTACCGGGTGTATGACGAAAGCGACGTGACCACCGTCGAGCACATCCGCAACCTGCTCGCCGCCGGCCTGTCCACCACCACGATCGCGGATCTGCTGCCCTGCATGGGTTCCGAGGGCGGGCAGCTCATCGCCGACTGCCCCGAGCTGCTGGTGGACCTCCACCGCGAGCGGGCCAGGCTCACCGCGGAGATCACCGAGCTGACCACCGCCCGCAGCACCCTGGACCAGGTGATCGCCACCGCGCCGCCCTCGGTCGAGCACGCCGCCGCCCAGCTGCGCGACGCGGGTTGACGGCGGGGTCAGGAGAAGTCCAGCACCAACCGGCCGCGTAGCCCGCCCGCTTCCAGCAGCCGGTGGGCCTTGGCCGCCTCGTCGGCGGGGAGCACGTCGGCGACGTGCAGGCTCAGGGTGCCGTTCGCGGCTTGGCGGCTCAGCGCGTCCAGCCGCGCGGTGTCGGTGATGCCGTCGGTCACCATCACCGGAATGACGTGGATGCCGCGGTCGGCCGGGCCGGACCAGCCCCGCAGTTCGGCCAGCGTGCCGCCGTCGGCGATGGCGGGCAGCAGGTCGCCGGTCTGCGTCGAGCCGTCGATGAGGCCGGGCACGCCGTCGGGCGCCAACGCGCGGATGCGTTCGGCGACATCGGGTCCGCGCTCGACGAGGTGATCGGCACCGAACCGGCGCACCCGGTCGGCGTCGGCCGGGGCGGCGTCGGCGATGACGGTCCGGCCGTCGGCCTTGGCCAGCTCGACGGCGTACCCGCCGACAGCACCGGCCGCACCGGTCACCGCGATGGTGCCGCCGGGAAGCGCGTCCAGTGCGAGGCGTGCGGTCATCGCGTTCATCAGCAGGGTGGACGCGGCGGGGAAGTCCACCCCCTCCGGCGCCGGAACCACCGACGCGGCGGGCACGACGACGTGCTCGGCGTAGGCGCCACCGTGCGGACCGGTGAACAACACCATGGCGACCACCCGCTGCCCGACGGCGAGCCGGTCGTCCACGCCGGGGCCGAGCTGGTCGATCACGCCCGCCGCGTCCATGCCGGGCACGAACGGGGGACGGCGGCCGGGCATGCGGACGGCGTGGCCGCCGGTCCGCAGCAGCACATCGGTCGGATTCACCGCGGCCGCGTGCACCCGGATGCGGACTTCACCGCGGCCCGCACGCGGTTCGGGCAGGTCCAGGACCCGCAGCACTTCCGGACCACCGAAGTCGGAGACACCAATCGCCTTCATGATCCGGGCAACCCGCCTCGCCGTACCGGCATTCCGCGCCCACCATCCGGGAAAAGTGCGTGCGCGAAAACTTGCGCGCACGCACTTTTATCTCTAGTCTCGTGGTGGTCAGATCCCGGCAGGAAGGACCAGAACCCATGCGCGCCAAGGGCATCGCGTACGACACCGGCTTCGTCCGCAGCGGCGGAACCTCCCGTGAGAACTTCGATCCCGAGGTGGTCCGGCGCGAGCTGGCCATCATCCGCGACGACCTGCACTGCACCGCCGTGCACCTGGTGGGCGGTGATCCGGAGCGGCTGGAGCTGGCCGCGCGCTGTGCCGCCGAGCTGGGGCTGGAGGTGTGGTTTTCGCCCTACCCGCTGGAGCTGACGCCCGCGGAGATCCTGTCGCTGTTCACCGGCTGCGCGCAGCGGGCCGAACGGCTCCGGCGGACCGGGGCGGAGGTCGTGTTCGTCGCGGGTGTCGAGCTGAGCATCATGAGCCAGGGCTTCCTGCCTGGCGCCACTCTCGAAGAGCGGCTCAGCTTGCTGCTGAGCGAAATCAGGGGAGGAGGGGGGTCGCTCGCCGAGATGAACGTCCGCCTCCGCGAGTTCCTGGCTGAGGCCGTCGCCGCGGTTCGCGAGCGTTTCGGCGGGAAGGTCACGTACGCCTGCATTCAGTTCGAGCGCGTCGATTGGTCCCTGTTCGACTTCGTCTCGGTTGAACTCATCCGTTCGGCCGAAGTGGCCGACCAGTTCCAGGAAGGCGTGCGAAAGCTTGTCGCGCAAGGAAAACCGGTCGCGATCACCGGGTTCGGCACGGCCACCTGGCGTGGTTCCGGTGACGTGGCACCGCGCAGCATGGAGATCGTCGAGTACGAAGGGGACACTCCGGTTCGCCTGAGCGGTGACTACGTCCGCGACGAGGAAGGGCAAGCCGCCTACCTGCGCGAGTTGCTGGAGATCTTCGAAGCCGAAGGTGTGGACAGCGCCTTTGTGTACCTTTTCGCGCTCTACAACTACCCGCATCGCGCCGACGACCCTCGCCGCGATCTCGACCTGGCCAGTCTCGGTGTCGTCAAGGTTCTCGAAGGCCGGAACGGCGAAACCTATCCGGACTTGCCCTGGGAGCCGAAGGCCGCCTTCGCCGCCCTTGCCGAGTACTACCGCGAGATCGGGGGAAGCGGGGCGCGGGCGGCTTCCGGCGGCAAGCTGTCCAGGACGAGCGCGAGGTAGCGGGGCCAGTCCGGGCCCGCGTGGCTCGCGCCGGCCACGAGCATGGTGACCAGGCAGGGGATGTCGTCCGGAGTGAGGTCGTCCCGGACCGCCCCGGCCTTCCTGGCCCTGGTCAGGATTTCGGCCAGCGGCTCCAGATAGCGGGGCGCGATGCCGGAGGTACGGGCGCCACCGCTGATCAGCGCGAGCACGCCCGGCTGCTCGACGAACGCGGTGGTGCTCTCGGTCAGCACGGTCTCCAGCGCGCGGCGCGGATCGGGGTCGGCGGCGGCCCGCCGCAGGACCGGCTCCACCCGCTCGGCGAAGTAGTCCTCCAGCACCGCCGCCAGCAGGTCGTCCTTGGTGGGGAAGTGGCGGAACAACGTGCGGGTGTTGACCTGTGCCAGCCGGGCGATCTGCTCCAGGGAGACCTTGTCGCCCAGTTCCGCCACGGCCGCGCGGGCCGCGGTCACGATGGCGGCCCGGTTGCGCCGGGAGTCCGCGCGCACCTGGCCGTTCCTGCTCTCCGCCACCGCGTCACGCTAACACCGGGGCTAAATGTCATGCCACTGACATTTATGCCATGCTCGGGGACATGGACCTCGGCATCGTCACCTTCCTGACCGACTACGGCATCGACCCCGTCCAGTTGGGGCGAGCGGTGGAGGAACGCGGATTCAGCTCGCTGTTCCTCGCCGAGCACACGCACATCCCCACCAGCCGCCGCACGCCGTGGCCGGTGGTCGGGCCACCGCAGCCACTGCCGCGCCACTACTCGCACACGTTCGACCCGCTGACCGCGCTGGCCGCGATCGCGGCCACCACCGGGCACATCGCCCTGGGAACCGCGGTGGCGCTGGTCAACCAGCACCACCCGATCAACCTGGCCAAGCGGGTCGCGAGCGTGGACCGGATCTCCGGCGGGCGGTTCGAGCTGGGCGCCGGTCCCGGCTGGAACAACGAGGAGATGGCCAACCACGGTGTCGACCCGGCGCGGCCGGTGGCCAGGATGCTGGAGCACATCGCTGCGATGAAAACGATCTGGACCGAGGAGGAGCCGGAGTTCCACGGCGAGTTCGTCGACTTCGACCCGATCTGGTCCTGGCCCAAGCCCGTGCGCCGGCCACCGGTGCTCATCGCGGGCGTCGGGCCGACCGTGCTGGACCGTGTGCTCAGCCACGGCGACGGCTGGCTGCCGCTGCCGTTGTTCACCCCCGAGCACCTCGGTGAGCGCATCGCGACCCTGCGCGAGCGCGCCGCCGACGCCGGGCGCCCGGTGAACGTCACCCTCTACGGCGGAAGCCCGGATGCGCTCGAGTCCTATGAGGACGCAGGAGTGGACCGGGTCCTTTTCGAACTCCACGACCACAAAAACCCTGGTGACGCCCTGCGTGAACTCGATCACCTCGCCCGCTGACAGGCCGCGTGACGGCGTGCCAGTCCCGTGCCAGTCCTGTGCCAGCGCCGTGTGCGCCCGGTGCCAGTGGCTCGCGCCAGCCTTCGGAGGAATCCAGAGACGACCTCACGGAGGTAGACCATGCGCAACCCAGTCACGATCATCGGTGCCGGGCTCGGCGGCCTCACGCTCGCCCGCGTCCTGCACATCCACGGCATTCCGGCCACGGTGTACGAGGCGGAGCGGTCACCGTCGGCACGGGCACAGGGCGGACTGCTCGACATCCACGACTACAACGGGCAGCAGGCGGTGGCCGCGGCCGGGCTGATGGACGAGTTCCGCGGCCTCGTCCTGGAGGGCCACGAGGCGATGCGGGTGCTCGACCGGGACGGGAACGTCCTGGTCGACAAGGCCGACGACGGCACCGGCGGGCGCCCCGAGGTGCACCGCGGCGCACTCCGGCAGCTGCTGCTCGACTCGATCCCGGACGGCACCGTCCGCTGGGGACGCAAGGTCGAACACGTCCGTGCCCTCGGCGAGGGCCGTCACGAGGTGACCTTCGCCGACGGCACCACCGTGGTCACGGACCTGCTGGTCGGCGCGGACGGCGCGTGGTCACGGATCCGGCCGCTCCTGTCGTCCGCCGTGCCCGAGTACGCCGGCTCGTCGTCGGTCGAGATCTACCTGTTCGACGCCGACAACCGGCAGCCTGCCGCCGCGAAAGCGGTCGGCGGCGGGATGCTGATCGCGCCCGCGCCGAACAAGGGGATCACCGCCCACCGGGAAAGCCACGGCACGCTGCACACCTACGTGCAGCTCACCGAGCCGCTGGAGTGGTTCACCGCCATCGACTTCACCGATCCGGCCGCCGCCACCGCGCGGATCGCGCGGGAGTTCGACGGCTGGGCCCCCGAACTCACCGCGCTGATCACCGAAGGCGACACCGACCCGGTGTGGCGCCCCCACTACGCCTTGCCCACCGGGCACCGGTGGGAGCGGGTGCCGGGGGTGACCCTGCTCGGGGACGCCGCCCACCTCGCCGTCCCGGATGGCGAAGGCGCCAACCTGGCCATGGTGGACGGCGCGGAACTCGGCAAGGCGCTCGCCGCGCATCCCGGCGACGTCGAGACCGCCCTCGCCGAGTACGAGCGGGAAATGTTCCCCCGCAGTGAAGCCCGCCTCGACGACGACGTCCTGCTGGAAAGCCTGTTCGGCGAGAACGCGCCCCAGAGCCTGGTCGACATGTTCAAGGACGCGTGATGGTCACAGGTCGATGACCAGGCGTGGGGGCACCGCGCGGGAAACACAGCAGTACATGCGGCCGGGCGGCGCGCCGATGTCGTCCCGGTGCTCCGGTTCGCCCTCGACGACGGTGAGTTCGCAACTGCCGCACACCCCTTCGCGGCAGCCGGACGGCACCCGGTATCCCGCGTGGTTCAACGCGTCCAACATGGACTCTTCCGCGCCGACCGGCACGACCTGGCCCGAGCGGGCGCACTGCACCTCGAACGGCTGGTTGGGCGCGAACTCCTTGACCGCCGGGCGGAAGCGTTCGAGGTGCAGCCGCTGCGCGGGGAACGCCGCTTCGGCCACGTCGAGCATCGAGCCGGGGCCGCAGCAGTACACCCGTGCGTGCGGGCCCAGCGTGGCGGCCAGCGCGGTGAAGTCAGGCTTGCCGTGTGCCTCGGTGGGGTGGACGCGCACCCGATTTCCATGTGTGGCGAGGAGTTCGTTCGCGAACGGCATCGTGGCCATCGACCGGCCCACGTACACCAGCGTCGCCGCGGCGCCCGCTTCGATCGCCGCGGTCAGCATCGGCACGATGGGGGTGATGCCGATCCCACCCGCGATGAACAGGTACTCCGGCGCGGGAAGCAAGGGGAAGTTATTGCGGGGCAAGGAAACTTCGAGCGTCCGGCCGGTACGGAGGAACAGGTGGACGTACTCGGAGCCACCCCGGCTGAGCCGGTCGTGGCGGACCGCGACGCGATAGCTGTCACGATCGGCCGGGTCCCCGCACAGCGAATACTGCCGGACCAGCCAGTTGGGCAGGGCCAGGTCGACGTGCGCACCCGGCTCCCACGGTGCCAGCGGGCCGTCGGCGCCGCGCAGGACGAGGGAAACGACGCCGTCGGCGACCGGTTCCACTTCTTCGAGAACTGTTCGCTGCATGTTCCGGCCGCCTCAGTACAGTTGCCGGTAGCCGGCTTCGAGCATCTGCTCCAGCACCGCCGGATCGACGTCGAGGCCCATCTGGTCGGCGGAGATCTCCCCGACGGAAGGAAGCTCCTCGGCCAGTGCCTGGCTCGCCGTATCCCACAGCCGGGACCGGATCAGCGCGCGTCCACAGTGGAAGAAGATTTCGGCCACCTCGACGATGACGGCCAGTTCCGCGCCCTTGCCCTCGGTCCGCATCCTGGCCAGCACGTCCGGTTCATCGGTGGGATACGCGTGACCGTTGACGCGCAGGACTTCCCGCACACCGGGAATGACGAACATCAGCCCGATCCCGTCGTTCTCGGCGAGATTGCGGAACGAATCGGCGAGTTTGTTTCCCGGCCGGTCGGGAATCGCGAGCGTGCGGTCGTCGAGCACTTTGACAAAGCCGGGATAGTCGCCGCGCGGTGAGCAGTCGGGCAGTCCGCTCGCGTCCGAGGTGGCCATCGCCAGGAACGGGGCGTGCGCGATGAACCGGCGGAAATGCCGGTCGACGCGGTCGTGGACCTTGGCCTTGACCATGGCCTCCGGTTCACCGAGCCGGGCGCGGACCGCCTCGAGGGAAATCCGGCGCGGACGCGCGTCGCTACGGGTATCAGTGCTGGTCATGGCTCAATTATGAGCAATTGTTCGGCTTGCCGGCTACTCGCTTTCCGGTGCCGCGGCCGACATTCGATGACGTGCGAATGCCGGGCTCGCCAGCAGCCGTTGCTCGCATTCGGTGGAAGAACTCGCCGGTCCGGTAACGCCGAACTCGCCAAGCCGCGATTCGCTGGGTGACGACCGCCGCCGAAGCACGGAAGTGAGGGCATGCGGATGAGTGCCACGGTGATCTGGAGCCTCGCGCTGGTCGCGTTGGCTGGCTTCCTGGCCGCGTACTGGTCCAATCTGCGGCTGGCGCGGCGCAGGGATCGGCTCGAGCGGGTCAACGAGCAGTTGAAGGACCTGTACGGCCCGCTGCTCGCCTTGATCAGCGCGGCCGACAGCGCCTGGTGGATCTTCCGGGCCGACTACCGGCCGAACGGTGCCTTCTGGGACCAGGACGACCCGCCGACCGAAGCGGAGGGCGAGGCCTGGCGGTTGTGGATCTCGACCGTTTTCATGCCGCTGAACCGGCAGATGCGCGACCTGATCGTCACGAAGGCCCCCCTCTTCGACGAAGAATCCGTTCCGAAGTGCTTGCTCGACCTGTGTGCGCATGTGTCGGCCTACGAACCGATCCTCGTCTCGTGGGACAGCGGGAACTTCGCCCTGCACAAGCCCGCGCGCAATTTTCCGCGGGACCAGGCGCTCCACCACGCCCAGGAATCCTTCCGGCGCCTGAAGTCCCGCCAGCAGCAGTTGCTTCGCCACCGATAGGCGCCGTCAGAAAGCGAGCCCCAGCAGGAGCACGATCGGCAGCGAGAGCACCGACGCCAGTGTCATCGCGACGGTGTGGGTCTTGAACGTGCCACGGGTGCTCAGGCCGAGCAGTGACTGGAACATCCAGAAGAAGTTGCTGCTGACGTGCGGCAGGAACAACGCCCCCGAGCAGGCGGCGAGCGCGATGAGCACCACCGGCACGCCCAGCGAACCCGCGATCGGCGCGAGAATGCCCGCCGCGGTGATCGCGGAGATCGAGATCGAGCCCATGGCGATGTGCAGTACCGCGGCCACCAGCCAGACCAGCAGCAGTGGCGGCAGGAATCCGGCCCCGAACGATTCGGCCAGCACGTCCCGCAGGCCCGACTTGCCGATCACCTCGGCCACCGAGCCGGAGAGCCCGGACAGCACCAGGATCGGCCCGGCCATCGCCAGCGCCTTGCCCACGGCCGCGTTGACCTCCTGCCGGGGGAGCACGCGCTGGGCGAGCAAGTGCGCCAGCCCGGCGCCGACGGCCATCGCGATCACCGGGTCGCTCAGCAGCGCGACCGGGCCGAGGCCGAAGTCGAAGGCATTGGCCAGCGCGCCCAGTGCGATCAGCGCCAGCGTCACCAGCACCGGGGAAACGGACAGCAGCAGGGGTAGCCGCCGAGCCGGTTCGCCCGGGTGCTCGACCGTGGTGGGCTCATCGGGTGTGGTCGCCAGTTCGTCGGCGGCCGGGTTCCATCGCAACACCCGGCGCAGCAGCACGGCGAAGACCAGCATGGTGAGCACTGCGGTCGGCACGCCGACGGCGAGTCCGAAGAGGAACATCTCACCGAGCGGCACACCGAGCAGTCCGGCCACGGCGAGCGCGGCGACCCCGGGGACCACAAAAACCAGGCCGACCTCGATGCCGGCGGTCAGCGCCCCGCCCATCAGCGCGACGCCCCGGCTGCCCATCCGGGTGCCGAGCCGCCGGGCCAGTGGCGCGGTGAGCACCAGGACCACGTCGGAGTAGATGGAGGTGAACAGCGTCGACAGGGACACCGCGAACACCATCGGGACGCGCTTCTCGCCGAAGAATCCCAGGAGCCGCTCCATCACGCGCGTCAGCGTGTTCGTGGCGGTGAGCAGCGAGCCGATCACCACGCCGAAGGTGATCAGCAGGCCGATCTCGGCCATCACGTCGCCGAACCCGGTGGCCAGCGCCTCGGTCGTGCCGCCGACACCCAGCCCGGTGGCCAGGCCCAGGTAGGTGGCACCGATCAGCAGGCCGAAGATGGGCGGGGTCCTGAGCCAGGTGATCAGCACGACGATGCCGGTGATGGCGATGCCGGTGTGGGCCAGAAGCCAGGCCTGGGACACGGTGGCCCTCCTCGGAGTCCTCGCGGACGGCGCCGGTGCCGTCACGCGCCCCAGTAAGCCCGCCGGGTGGGGCGCTGGTCCAAGACCGGGTTGCTGGTTAGGTGATAGGCCCCGGTTATCGGTGTCCTCAACAGGAGGTGGCTCGTGGATGCTCGTCAGCTCAGGTACTTCCTGGCCGTCGTGGACGCCGGGAGCGTGCACCGGGCCGCCGAGCAGCTCTACGTCGCGCAGCCGTCGGTCTCCCAGGCCGTGCGCGCGCTCGAACGGGATCTGGGCAGCCTGCTGTTCCACCGGACCGGCCGCCGGCTGGTGCTGACCGCCGCCGGGCACGCGCTCGTCGCGCCCGCGCGCGAGGTGATGCGCGGCCTGGACCTCGCCCGCGCCACGGTGGAGGCCGTCGACGGGCTGGTCGGCGGTGAACTGGTCATCGCCGCGATGCCGTCGCAGTCGGTCAGCCCGCTCACCGGCCTGATCGCCGCGTTCGCCGGTGCGCATCCGCTCGTGCAGGTCTCGGTCCGGGCGGCCAGCACGCCCGCCGACGTGCGGAAGATGCTCACCACCGGTGACGCCGAGCTGGGCGTGGTGGCGGCTTCCCCGGACGCCGCGGCGTCGCCCGTACTGGACGCGCTGGACCTGGAGACGCAGTCGTTCGCGCTGCTGGCCCGCGACGACGAGATGCTGCCGCCGTCGGATCCGGTGCGGCCCGCCGAACTGGTCGGCGCCGCGCTCATCGTCGGGCAACAGGGGACCGGGATGCGTTCGGTGGCCGAGGCCGTGCGTCACGAGGCGCCCGGCAGCCGGTTCGCGGTGGAGGTCGAACATCGGGAGGCGGTGCTGCCGCTCGTGCTCGCCGGAGTGGGCATCGCGGTGGTCAGCGATTCCTGGTGCGAGCTGGCGAAGTCCGCCGGTGCCGCGGTGCGGGCGCTGGACCACCCCGACCGGCTGCGGGTCTGCCTGCTGTCCCGGCCGGGACGGTTGAGCCCGGCGGCTGCCGCCTTCCGCGAGCTGGCGGGTGCGCCGGAAAGATAGGTACAGCCTTTCAAGGCGGCAAGAACTGGGTCTTGGACGCGACGGCACCGGAGATCGTCCACTGGAGCCATGACCAGCTACCGCATCGCGCTCATCCCGGGTGACGGCATCGGCACCGAGGTGCTGCCCCCGGCGCAGGCCCTGCTCGACGCCGTCGGCAAGCGGCACGGGATCGCTTTCGCCTACGACTCCTTCGACTGGTCCTGCGAGCGCTACCTGGCCGAGGGCGCGATGATGCCGGACGACGGCCTTGACCGGATCCGCCACCACGACGCGGTGTTGCTGGGCGCGGTCGGCTGGCCGGGGGTCCCGGACCACGTTTCGCTGTGGGGACTGCTGATCCCGATCCGCCGGAGCTTCCAGCAGTACGTCAACCTGCGGCCGGTCAAGGTGCTCGACGGTGTGCCCAGTCCGCTGCGTGACGCCGGTGCCGTCGACTTCGTCGTGGTGCGGGAGAACGTCGAGGGCGAGTACTCCGAGATCGGCGGCAGGCTCGGCCGGGGCACGCCGGACGAACTGGCGGTGCAGGAAGCGGTCTTCACCCGCAAGGGCGTCACGCGCGTCGTCGAGTACGCCTACGCGCTGGCCGAAACGCGCGGGCAGCACGTTACGTCGGCGACGAAGAGCAACGGGATCGTGCACACCATGCCGTTCTGGGACGAGCTGGTGGCCGAGGTGGCGCGGCGTCATCCGGCGGTCCGCGGCGACAAGGAGCACATCGACGCCCTCGCCGCGAAGCTCGTACTCGCCCCGGAGAGCTTCGACGTGATCGTCGGTTCGAACCTCTTCGGCGACATCCTCAGCGACCTGGCCGCCGCGGTCGCGGGCAGCATCGGCGTCGCTCCGGCGGCGAACCTCAACCCGGAGCGGGAGTTCCCGTCGATGTTCGAGCCGGTGCACGGCTCCGCACCCGACATCGCCGGGCAGGGCAAGGCGAACCCGCTGGGCGCGCTGTGGTCCGCGGCGATGATGCTCGACCACCTCGGGCACCCCGAGGCGAGCGCGGAACTGCTCGCCGCCGCCTTCGGTGCGCTGGCCGACGGCATCAGCACCGCCGACCTCGGCGGGAGCGCGGACACCGACGGCTACACGCGTGCGGTGCTGGACCGGGTCGGCGCCTGAGCCGTGCGGGTACTGGTCGCCCCCGACAAGTTCAAGGGTTCACTGAGCGCGCGCGAGGTGGCCGAAGCGGTCGGCGCCGGGTTGGCGGCGGCGGGTATCACCGCCAGCCTGCTGCCCGTGGCCGATGGTGGTGACGGCAGCGTGGACGCCGCGTTGTGCGCCGGATTCACCGCGCATCCCGTTCGCGTGCACGGCGCCGACGGCCGGTTGCGTGACTCGGTCTTCGCCTTCGACGGCACCACGGCCGTCGTCGAGGTGGCGAACACCTGCGGTCTGTCCACATTGGATGAACTCGCGCCGATGACCGCGTCGTCGCACGGGTTCGGCGAGGCGGTCGCGGTCGCGGTCGCCGCCGGTGCCGGCCGGGTCGTGCTCTGCCTCGGCGGCAGCGCCGGCACGGACGGAGGCGCGGGAATGCTGAGCGCGCTCGGCGCCCGGTTCGACTTCGGCGGGCCGCGGCTGAGCCCGGCGGGCGGGACCTTGTCACGAATAGCCGCGATTTCCGCGCTGCCGGATCTCGGTGACGTGGAACTGGTCGTGGCCACCGACGTGGCCACTCCGCTGCTCGACGCCGCCGCGGTTTTCGGGCCGCAGAAGGGCGCCACTCCTGATCAGGTCGGTGAACTCGAAGCCGGGCTGGCCCATTTCGCCCGGTTGCTGAGCGACGGTTCGCCGTCCCTGGCCGACGAACCGGGCACCGGAGCGGCTGGTGGACTCGGTTTCGCCTGCCGCCGCCTGGGTGCCCGGCGGGTGGCCGGTGCGGAGTTCTTCCTCGACCTGCTCGGTTTCGACAGAGCACTCGAGGGCTGCGCCGCGGTCATCACCGGCGAGGGACGGCTGGACGGTCAGACGTCCGCCGGGAAACTGCCCGCCGTTGTCGCGGCACGAGCCGCTCCGCTGCCGGTGTATGCCATTGTGGGTCAATCCCCGCTGACCGAGGGCGAACAACACCGGCTGGGGCTGCGGCACGTGCTCGCCATCGCCGACCTGTCGGATACCGATCCGAGCCGCGACGCCGCGCTTTCCCGGAGACTCTGCGAGGAAGCCGGAAAACTCCTCGGCCGCAAGTTTTCTTCAACGTTTCCCCAAGACCGGCCGCGTAGTTGTTGAGCATGGGTACCAGACTTCAGTGGATCCCCGCGCATTCGCGGGCCAAACCGGCGAGGCGGCGTTCGCGGCGCTTGGACGTGTGGCTGGCGAGAGCCCACACGCCCAGTGCGCCGAGCGCGAGCGCCGCGCCGAGCACGGTCGGGCCGGCCCAGCCCGCGGCGTCGAACAGCGAAGTGGTCGCGGTGGCGCCGAAAGCGGAGCCGAGCGAGTAGAAGACCATGTAACCGCCGATCGCGGTGCTGGTGCGGTCGGCGTACGCGGTGGTGAGGACGTGCTGGTTGCTGACGTGCACGGCCTGGACGGCGAAGTCGAGCACCACCACGCCGAGCACCAGCAGCGGCAGTGACCAGCCGAGCTGCCCGATCGCCAGCCACGAACCGAGCAGGAGGGCGAGCGCGATGCCGGTGACGCGGTTCGCATGCCCGGCGTCGCCCCAGCGGCCGGAACGGGCGGCGCCCAGCGCGCCGGCGAGTCCGGCGATGCCGAACAGGCCGATCTGCGCTTCGCTCAGCTGCCACGGCTCACCGGCGAGTGGCAGCGCCATTCCGCTCCAGAGCGTGCCGAACGAGGCGAAGAGGAAAAACGCGATCAGCCCGCGGCTCAGGAAAGTCGGCTGCGTGAACAGCTCGCCCAGCGACCGGATGACCTGCCCGTACCTCGCGGTGCCGGTGCGGATGTCCGGTGGCAGCGCGAAGAAACTGAGTACGCAGAGCGCGGCGGCGAGGACCGCCAGCGCGAGGTAGCTGCTGCGCCAGCCCCACACCTCGGCGAGGCCGCCGGTGACGATCCGGGCGCCGAGAATCCCGACCACCACCCCGGAAGTGACCACGCCGAGATTGCGCCCGCGCTCGCCGGGCGGCGAGATCGAGGCCGCGTAGGCGACCGCGGTCTGCACCACCACCGCGAAACCACCCGCGACGACCAGACCGGCGAACGCGGTCCAGGCGACCGGCGCGGCCGCGGTGGCGGCCAGGCCGAGCGCCACCAGCCCCAGGTGACCGGCGATCAGGCGCCGCCGGTCGAGCAGGTCGCCCAGTGGCACCAGCAGCACCAGCCCGGCGAGATAACCGAGCTGCCCGGCGGCCACGAACCAGCCGACCGAATCGCGGGGAACCCCGAGGTCGTGCCCCATCGGCTCCAGCACCGGCTGCCCGGCGTAGACCCCGGCGACCGCCACCCCGCACACCACGGCCAGCAGCAGCCTCGTTCCCCAGCCCATCGAACCTCCCTGATTGGTTGCAAATTGCAACTCTTCGCAGCCTAGGGCAGAATGGTTTCATTACGCAACTCAATGGAGGTGGGCTCGTGTGGACGGACCCGGACTGCCCGGTGGCCAGGGCGGTGGACGTGGTCGGGGACCGGTGGAGCCTGCTGATCGTCCGGGACGCGATGGACGGGGCCCGGTCGTTCACCGACTTCCAGCAGCGCACCGGGATCGCGCGCAACATCCTCGCCGACCGGTTGCGCAAGCTCGCCGCGCACGGCCTGATCAGCCAGGTCGAAGCCCCGTCCGGCAAGCGCCGCTGGTACACGCTGACCCCGGCGGGCAAGGACCTGTTCGCGGTGATCGTCACGCTCCGGCAGTGGGGTGAGCGGCACGCGTTCGAGGCGGGGGAATCTCATTCGATCCTGGTGGACGAACGTGGTGAGGTGGTGCCGGAGGTCGTGCCCGCCGCCGCCGACGGCGGCCCGCTGACCAGCGACACGACCTCCGTTCGCAGGCGCGGATGACGGGGGTGGTGGCGGCGTGGTGACGCGGGTGATCGTGCTCAACGGCGGGTCCAGTTCGGGCAAGTCCGGGATCGCCCGGTGCCTGCAGGCGGTGCTGCCGGATCCCTGGCTCACCGTCGGGGTGGACGTGCTGGTCGAGGCCATGCCCGCGGCAATGCGCGCCTCGGACGCGGGGATCGAGTTCGCGGCGGACGGCGGGGTGAGCGTCGGGCCGCGGTTCCGGACGTTGCAGTTCGCCTGGATGATCGGGGTCGCCGCGATGGCCCGGGCGGGTGCCCGGGTGATCATCGACGACGTTTTCCTCGGCGGGGCGTCCTCCCAGCGGGACTGGCACGAAGCCCTCGACGGACTCGACGTGCTCTGGGTGGGGGTCAGGTGCGAGCCCGAGGTCGCCGTGGGTCGTGAGCTGGCCCGTGGTGACCGGATCGGCGGAATGGCCGCGTCGCAGGCGGAACTGGTCCACGAAGGCGTGCGGTACGACGTCGAAGTGGACACCACCCGAACCGAGGCGCTGGAGTGCGCGCGGACCATCGCCGCCAGGGTCGGCCCGGGATCCGCGGTTCGTCAGGAGCGGAACGCCGACAGCCCTGAGCCGACTTCGTAGATCGCGTAGCCGTCGCGCCGGTCGAGCAGGCGGGGCTCGCCCTTCCCGGAATAGCGTGCCCCGGCCGGGACGTGGACCTCGGCGCGGACGTTGACCGGCAGGTCCAGCCGCAGGCTGAAGCCGTGCCCGGTGCGGTGCCAGTCCACCGAGACCGGCCCGCGCTGCGTCGGCACCATCCCGCTCGCACCGGCCAAACCGGACTGAGGCGGCCGGATCCGGACCGTCGAGCCCGCCGGGGTGAGCACGGAAGCGCCGAGCAGGGTGCGCTGGATCTCGGTCAGCGAGGTCGCGCCCCACGAATGCGAAAGGCTCTGCCCGGTTTCCGGTGCGTCCCACGATTCCCCGGTGAACGTGCCACCCCGCGCGAGGATGTTCGCCCAGCCCGGACCGGTTTCGTCGGTGAGGCGTGCGACGACGGCGTCCGGGTGGTCGGCGAGCGCGTTCAGCAGCCGGTGGGCCGTCATCGGGCCCATGCGCAGGCCGAGCCCGATGAGGTGATCCGCCACCGCGATCCGGCTCTCCGGCGGCACGATGCCGTAGGAAAGCGCGTAGGCGTTGGCGATCTGGGAGGCGTGCGCACTCGGGGAACCGTCGTCCCGCAGGCCGTCGACGTAGCGGCCGCCGGCGTCGCGGAGCTTCCCGTTGATCGCGGTGACCAGTGCCGACGCGTCCGCCCGGAGCTGGTCAGCGTCGCCGCGTCCGAGCGCTTCGGCCGCGTTTGCCGTGGCGCGCAGGGCATCCACCGCGAGGATGTTCACCGTGGTGCGTGCCGCGGTGTCCATGTCGTAGCCGTAGCGCATGGTGGCCGGCCAGTCGACGATGCCGTACTGGTAGGCGCCCGAGCCGCCGGAGAGGCGGGTGACCAGCCCGGTCGACGGGTCGACGTGCCGGCGCACGTAGTCGGCGACCGCGGTCAGCGCCGGATACGCCTCGCCGAGCAGTTGCCGGTCGCCGGAGTTCAGGTAGTACTCCCACACCCAGCCGGGGAACACCTCGGTGTAGTCGGGGATGTCGCGTTTGCCGTCCCCGTTGGGGTAGACGGCGTTGAGCCTGCCGTCCGGCCAGTACCGCTCCTGCGAGCTGAGGAACTGCCGGATCGCCTGGCGGGTCAGCCGTCGTTCGCCGTATCCGGTCATGGTGGCCGTCGAGATGTCGACGGCGTCACCGAGGAACTGTCCTTTTTCCCTGGTCGGGGTGTCCAGGAACTGTTCCTGCGCACCGTAGAGCGCGGATCGGAGCATCAGGTCGAACACCGCGTCGACGCGCGGTTCGGTGGTGTCGAGCCGGGCGGTCCGCTCCGGCGCGACCGCGGTGTGCTGGAGCACGGCACGGATGTCGGTGTCCCCGGCGGCGACCTCCAGGTAGCGGAAACCGACGTAGGTGAAGGCGCGGAAGGTCTGCTCGCCCGCTCGTTCGGTGTAGGCGAAGCTCAGGTCGGTGTTCTGGTTGTCCGCCGCGGACCGCGACACGCTTCCGTCCGGGGCCAGCAGGTAACCGGCCTGCAGGCCGATCCGGCGGCCTTGCTGTCCATTGTGGAAGGTGATCAGCGGGACCGCGGTGATCACCCGGCCGAAGTCGGCCACCACCGCGCCCCAAGCCAGCTTGGTGAGGCGTTGCGGGGCAACGACTTCCGTGGCCAGATCGGTTTCCTGACCCTGCAGCCGGGTGAACACCCCGCTCGGATGCGGGCCCACCACCTGGGGTTGCTGCCAGGCCGAGGCGTCGAAGCCGGGGCGGTTCCAGCCGAGCGGTTCCGCGGTCGCGTCGAAGTCCTCCACGTAGTCGCCGCCGTCGCTGTTGCGCTGTGGTGCGGCCAGCCACGGGCCCCTGGCCACCTGCCAGCTCGCGTCGGTGACCACCACCTGCCTGGTGCCGTCGGCGTGGTCGACGACCAGCCGCACCAGCAGGCCAGGCTCCCCGGCGGGACGGCCCTGGCCGCCGCCGTACCAGTGGTAGATCGCGCCGATCGTGGCCTGCCCGCCGGAGGTAAGCCGATTCGTGACGTCGACCGCCCGGTAGTAACCCTCGTCCGGGTGGCTGAACGCCGCGCCGCGGTCGACCACCTCGCCGTTGAGGTGCAGTTCGTACTGGTGGCTGGCCGCCACGTACACCCGCGCTCGGACCACGGGTGCGGCGTGGAGCCGGAAGTCCTTACGCGCCAATGTGTAGTCGTCAAGTTCGGCGGTCGTCCGGCGGATCCACCCGGCACCCCAGTCCGCGTCGCGCAGGCCGGTGTCGAAGGAAGCCTTCGCGGACCAGGGAGAAGGCGCGCCGCGACGGTCCCAGGTGCGCACGGTCCAGGTGTAGCTGGTGGCGGGGGAGAGTTCGGGCCCCGCCACGTACTCCTGCCGGTCCGAGGTGATCCGGCCGCTGTCCCAGACCGGGTGCCCGGCCGCGGTGTGCACGCGAATCCGGTACGCGGACTGCACTTCGTCGGCGTCACGGTCCACCGGCCGCCAGCCGAACAGCGGCGCGCCTTCGACGTTCAGCGGTCGCGCGCGGTCGCCGACGGTCAAGTCCACCGGTGCGGACGGCGCATGGTTGGTGCGGGCGAACGCTTGCGGACTCAGCAGGGTCAGCAGTGCGAGCACCACGGCCAGCACCCGCATCAGCGGCTCCCTTCGTGGCTGTGAGCGCTGACAACCCAACCTGCCCTGTGCCCGTGGCCCGCGTCAATACTCCGTGCGGTGCAAAGGTGAAAACGCTTTCTGGCATTGACGCGACAGTGCCGCCGCTGCCACCGTGAAGTGATTTGGCGTTCCTCGTCGAGGGAGAGAGCCGATGTCACCGAGCCGCCCGTACTTCGACGTCCGGGAGCACGGCGCCCGCGGTGACGGCAAAACAATCGATTCACCGGCGATCAACCGCGCCATCGACGCCGCCGCGGCGGCGGGCGGCGGCACGGTCCACTTCCCGGCCGGGACCTACGCGAGCTATTCCGTGCGGTTGAAGAGCAACATCACGCTCCACCTCGACCACGGCGCGACCCTGCTCGCCGCGGAACCGGTGAACGGCGCCGGCTTCGACGATCCCGGTGAGGGAGCGGGCAATCCGTACCAGGACTTCGGGCACAGCCACTGGCGCGCCAGCCTGATCTGGGGCGAGGGCCTGGAGAACCTCCGGATCTGCGGGCCGGGCCGCATCGACGGCGCCGCGCTGGTGCGGAACATGGAGCCGGGCAGCCCGCCCGGCACCGGGGACAAGGCGATCGCCCTCAAGCTCTGCCGCAACGTGGTGATCCAGGACGTCACCATCGTGCGCGGCGGCCACCTGTCGATCCTGCCCACCGGGGTGGACGACCTGTCCGTGCTCAACGTCCGGATCGACACCGTGCGCGACGGCATCAACGTCGACTGCTGCCGCAACGTGCGCATCGCGGACTGCACGGTCAACACCCACGGCGACGACGCGATCGTGCTCAAGAGCAGCTACGCGCTCGGGTTCCCGCGCGCCACCGAGAACGTGACGATCGCCGACACCATGGTCAGCGGGTACGACGTGGGCACGCTCATCGACGGCACCTACGGCCGCGAGGACCCGGCCGCCGCCGACCGGGACGGGCCGACCGGACGGATCAAGTTCGGCACCGAGTCCAACGGCGGTTTTCGCAACATCGCCATCTCCAACGTCATTTTCGAGCGGTGCCGGGGATTCGCGCTGGAGACCGTCGACGGTGGGTTGCTGGAGGACGTCACGATCAGCAACATCACCATGCGGAACGTCTCCAACACGCCGTTCTTCCTGCGCCTGGGTGCGAGGATGCGCGGACCGGCCGGTGTCCCGGTCGGCTCCCTGCGCCGGATCAGCATCAGCGACGTCATCGTGCACAACGCCGATCCCCGCTACCCGTCGATGATCATGGGCCTGCCCGGTCATCCGGTCGAGGACGTCCGGATCAGCAACGTGCGCGTCCACCTGCGCGGCGGGCTGTCGATGACCGAAGCCGCCGAGCAGCCGCCGCACCTGATCAACACCTTCTTCGCCGAACCGGGCGCCCGCGAGCCGTACGCCGTACCGGAACGGGAACAGGCGTACCCGGAGCCGTCGATGTTCGGCATCCTGCCCGCGTGGGCGTTCTACGTCCGCCACGCGAACGGTGTCCGGTTCGACCACATCGATCTGCGGTTCGAGCAGCCGGACCGGCGTCCCGCGGTGGTGCTGGAAGACGTTCAGGACGCGGAGTTCCACCACGTGCGCCTCGCGAAAGCCGAGGGCGTGCCGGCCTTCGTGCTCCGCGGCGTCACCGATTTCGCGGTGCACCAGGGCAGGCCGGTGGACGAGGTACGCCTTCCCGAGTACGTCGACCGGCAGGAGTTCTGACGCCGGGAAAGTCCACACGTTGTCCGCAATCGTCCAAACGTGTGTTCCTAACCTGGTTCCCGTGCGCGGAAACGGAAAGAAACTGACAACACTCATCGCGGGCCTGCTGCTCGCCTCGGGCCTGGTCTGGCCGATGGCCACGGCGCCGACGGCCACGGCCTCACCGGCAGCCCCGGCCTGGCCGACACCGACCGGGCAGGTCAGCGTGAACGGCACGATCTCGGTCCCGGCCAGTGGCCTGGACGGAGGCATGCGCCGGTACTGCTGCATCGGCGACGGTGGCCAGGAGGAAGACCAGGACCCGATGTTCCTGCTCGCTCCCGGCGCGACGCTGCAGAACGTGATCATCGGCGGCCCGGCCGGCGACGGCGTGCACTGCTCGGGTCCCTGCACGCTGCGCAACGTGTGGTGGGAGGACGTCGGTGAGGACGCCGCGACCTTCCGCGGCAGCGGTGACCCGGCCTTCCTGGTCGACGGCGGTGGCGCGCGTTCGGCCGGGGACAAGGTGTTCCAGCACAACGGGCCCGGCACGCTGACCGTGCAGGGCTTCCAGGCCAGCAACTTCGGCACGTTCTACCGCTCGTGCGGAAACTGCTCCACCCAGCATCAGCGCGACCTGGTGATCCGGGACGTGACGCTGACCCGGCCCGGCAACCGGGTCGCCGGGATCAACACCAACTACGGCGACACGGCCAGGTTCAGCGGGCTCACCATCGTCAACGATCCCGACCGGAAGATGGTGATCTGCCAGAAGTACATCGGCAACGACGACGGGGACGAGCCCGACGAGAACGGTTCCGGCCCCGACAGCACCCATTGCCGGTATTCCGCCGGCGACATCAGTTACCAATGAAGGCGCTCATCGCGGTCATGGCGCTGATGGCGGGCACGCTACTGGCGTCGCCCGCCACCGCGGCCACGCTGTATGTGGCCACCAACGGGAACGACAGCGCTCCCGGCACGTTTTCCCAGCCCCTGCGCACCATCCAGCGGGCGGTGGACCTGGCGCAGCCGGGGCACACCATCGAAATCCGCGGTGGCACCTACGCTCCGGCCGCCAACATCCAGATCCTCAAGAACGGCACCGCGAGCCAGCCGATCACCCTGCGGAACCACCAGGGCGAGCGAGTGGTGATCGACGGCGAGAACATGCCGTTCACCCCGGGTGAGGTCGGCTCGACGATTCCGCGCGCACAACGCGGAGCCATCCACCTCGAAGGGGATTTCTGGCGGCTGAGCGGGCTCGAGATCATCCACGGCCCGTACGGCGTTTTCGGCCTGGACGCCAGCAACAACGTGTTCGACCGGCTGGTCACCCGCGACAACTACGAGTCGGGATTCCACCTGGTGCTCGCGTCGAGCGGCAACCTGATCCAGGACCTGGACAGCTTCGGCAACCGCGATCCCCGCAAGAACGGGGAAAGCGCGGACGGCCTGGCCATCAAGGAGGGCGCGGGCGGCGGCAACGTGGTGCGGGGTGCCCGGCTGTGGAACAACTCCGACGACGGGCTCGACTACTGGATGTTCGAGTCGGCCGTGCTCACCGAGAACAGTTTGGCCTGGGGCAACGGGTTCAACCGGTGGGACCTGCCCGGCTTCACCGGCGACGGCAACGGGTTCAAGCTGGGCGGAAACGGCGTGGCCGCCGGGCACACCGTGCGCAACAGCATGGCGTGGGACAACGCGGCCGGTGGTTTCATCGACAACAACAATCCCGGCGCGCACCGCGTCGAGCGGTCCACCGCCTGGGACCACCCGGGAACGGGCTTCGACTTCGACCGGTCCGGCAGCACGCTGACCGCGAACCTCGCGGTGGCCAACGGAACCGAGGTCTCGCTGGGCGCCGATTCCGGTGGCAGCGGCAATTCGTGGGACCTCGGCGGCACCTGGTCGCTCGTCAGCACGGATCCCGCCACCATCACCGGGCCGAGGAACCCGGATGGCGGCATCCCGTCCTCACCCTTCCTGCGGCCCGCGAACGGAGCCGCCGTCGGCGCCCGCTTCTGACGCCGAGCGCACACTCAGCGCCTACGCTGGAGGCCGAGAGGGACGGGCGCTCGGCTGGGGTGGCGATCAGGGTTGTCGGAACTGAGGATCTTCCTGCTGGGGCCGCTGCGCGTGGAGCGGCTCGGTGAACCGGTCGCCCTGTCCAGCCCGAAGCAACGCGCGCTGCTCGCCGTGCTGGCCCGGTCACCAGGGACTTCGGTGTCGGTCGACGCGCTCGCGCACGGCGTCTGGGGCGAGGAACTGCCCGAACGGGCGCGGGCCAGCCTGCACACCCTGGTCGCGCGCCTGCGGCGGCTGCTGGGTGACGGGTCGATCCGCACGACCGCGGACGGCTACCTGCTCGCGGTCGATCCGGGTGCGGTCGACGTGGCCGAGTTCCGGCGGTTGCTGAACTTCGCGGCGAGCGTCCGCGGCACCAGCGGCGAGCTGCCCGCGTTGCGCGAGGCGCTGGCGTTGTGGCGGGGTGAGCCGTTCCTGCCCGAGGTGTGGTCCGGCCTGACCGAGCAGTACCTGACCGCGTTGCGGCGAAGGGTGGATCTCGACCTGGCGGCGGGGGAGCACACCGGGCTGGTCGCCGAGCTGACCGCCCTCGTCGCGCGGCACCCGTTGAGCGAACCCCTGTGGGAGCGCCTGATCCGCGCGCTGGCCGCGACCGGGCGGCATGCCGAGGCACTGGCCGAATACGCGAACTGCCGCCGGAAACTGGCCGAGGAACTCGGCGTCGGCCCCGGCCCCACGCTGCAGGAGCTGTACCTCGAACTGCTCGCCCATGACGACGAGCCCCCGGCCGCTTCCGTGCTGCCGCGCCAGCTTCCGTCGGCGGTCACCGGCTTTGTCGGCCGGTCCGATGAACTCCGCGCTCTCGACGAGCTCCTGCGCGGGCACACCGATCCCACCGTGCTGACCGTGGTCGTGCACGGAACGGGCGGGGTCGGCAAGACCACGCTCGCCGTGCGGTGGGCGCACCAGGTGGCCGAGCAGTTCCCCGACGGGCAGCTCTACATCGATCTCCGCGGCTACGGGCCGGGAAAGCCCGTTGCCGCGTCGGCGGCGCTGAGCGCGTTCCTGTGCGCTCTCGGTGTGCCCGAACGGGCGGTGCCGGTCGACGCGGCGGAGCGCGAGGCGCTGCTGCGGAGCCGCCTGGCCGGCCGCCGGGTGCTGATGCTGCTGGACAACGCCCGCGACGCCGCGCAGGTCAGGCCGTTGCTGCCGGGAGCCGGTTGCCTGGCGCTGATCACCAGCCGCAGCGACCTGCGCGGGCTCAGCGTCCGCGACGGCGCGCGTTCGGTGGCGCTGCACCGGATGAGCAAGCTGGAGGCGACCGAGCTGCTGGCCGCGAACACCGGGATCGACCGGGTGGCCGCCGAACCCGCCGCGGCCGACGACCTCGCGCGGTTGTGCGGGCACCTGCCGCTGGCCCTGCGGATCATCGCCGACCTGGTGGCGCGCGATCCGGCCACCCGGCTGGCGGAGCTGGCGGACGAACTGCGCGCCAGGCGGCTGGAACTGCTCGCCGACCCGGCCGACGACGCCGCCGACCCGCGGGCGGTCTTCTCCTGGTCCTACCGGGAACTCGCCGCGGGGGAGGCGCAGCTGTTCCGGCTGCTGAGCCTGTCCCCGGCCGGTCAGTTCGGGGTGGCCGCCGCGGCGGCGCTGGCCGGGCGGCCCGAGGGGGAGACCCGCCGGAGCCTGGACCGCCTGGTGTCGGTCCACCTGCTGGAGCCGCGTGGGCTCGGGCACTACCAGTTCCACGACCTGCTCCACCACTACGCCGCCGAACTCACCGTCGCCGAGGACCTCGCCACCACCCGTTCGGCCGCGCTGCGCCGGGCGCTCGGGTGGTACTGCCGGACGGCGATGGCCGCGTCGGTGACGCTGGCGCCGGGCAGGCACCTCTGGAACGACGAGGTGCCGCGCGAGGACCTGTTCGCCGGGCAGCCGCGGGCGCTCGACTGGTTCGACCACGAATGGCCCGCCGTGGTGGCGGCGGTGCGGCTGGCGCAGGAAGCCGGGGCCGACGACCTCGCCTGGCGGCTGGCGGCCACGCTGCACGCGTTCTTCGTGATCCGGCCGGTCTGGGACGAATGGGAGTCGGCGTACCGGGTGGCGCTGGTTTCCGCGGAACGGCTCGGCGACCCGGTGGCCAGGGGCGCGTGCCTCGTCGGACTGGGCACGGTGCACGTCCACCTCGGGCTGGAGGCCCAGGCACTGGTCGCCTACCGCCAGGCGCTGGCTTCGTTCGAGGAGGCGGGCGCGAAGGCACAGCAGGCGGTCGCGCTGGTGCTGATCGGCAACTGCCTCGAATTCCTGGAGCACCACGCCGACGCCGAGCGGAGTTACCGGACGAGCATCGCGCTGTCCCGCGAGATCGGGGACCAGGCGCGCGAGGCACACGCGCTGAGCAATCTCGCGATCACCGCCACCAGCCTCGGCCGGTGCGCCGAAGCCGTCGAACTGAGCACCCGGTGCCTGTACCTGAGGCGGGCCGTCGGGGACGAACGCGGCCAGGCGCACACGCTGGACAACCTCGGTGACGCGTGGACCGAACTCGGCAACCACGGCGAGGCGATCGAGTGCTACCGCCAGGCTGTCGCACTCGCCCGCGCCTACCGCGACCGGCGCAACGAAGGCGTCCACCTCGGCAACCTCGCGCGCGCGGAACTGCGCAACGGCGACGCGGACCGCGCCCGGCGCACGGCCGCCGAGGCGTGGGCGCTGCTGGCGAACATCCCGGACAACGACGCCGGAAAGGTCAGGGACCGGCTGGCGCGGTCGTTCCCCGAATACGCGGGCGGGCAGCCCGATGAAAGAGATCAGAAAGCGCGGGGCTCTACAGTCCGGTCAACCGGTGTGCCAGGTGCACCGGAGGAGTGGGAGGGAGAGACGCCGGTGGCTGTCACAGCTGATCGCACATGGGGTTAGGCACTGTCCGGTAAGTCTGCGCCCAGGCGCTGTCCTGGCGCGCCGAGGACTCCTGGCAACTCCCGTACCACCTCTTCCAGTGCCTGGATGCCGAGATCGATGAGCGGGTTCTGCCCGCTGCCGCGGCGAACGCAGGTGAGGATCCGCCGCGTCGGCGGGTTTTCGCTCGACACCGGCACCAGTGACACCGCCTGGCCCGCCGGGCCCTCGGTCAGCCGCGGGACCAGCGAAACACCGAGACCGTTCGCGACCAGCGACCAGATCGTCGCCCACTGGGTCGCGGCGTGCACGATCCGCGGGGAGAACCCGGCCGCCGCGCACAGCCCCTGGACCCGCTGGGCGTGATCACAGGTGGCGGGATCGGCGACGATCCAGTCCTCGGCCGCCGCGTCCGCCAGCCGCACCGGCTCGGCACCGGCCAGCGGGTGGTCGGCCGGCACCAGCAGCAGGTACGGCTCCTCCAGCAAGGGGCGCTGCTCGAACCGCGCGTCGTCCGGTGGGGGACCGCCCTCGACCGGCTCCACCACCGCGAGATCCGCCTTGCCCGCCACCAGCAGGTCCATGCTCTCCGCGGTGTCGCACTCGTGCACCTGCACCACCAGGCCGGGATGACTGCGCCGCAACCGCCCGGCGGCCGGCGCGACCAGTCCGCTGATCGCGGTGGTGAAACCCGCGATGCGCAACGGCCCGGCCCGGCCGGCCCGGAAGGCCTCCAGCTCCGCCTGCGCCTCCTCCCACCGGGCCAGCAGCGCGTCGGCGTGGTCGACGAGCAGCCGCCCGGCCGGGGTCAGCCGGACCCCGCGGCCCCGCGGTTCCAGCAGCGGGACCTTCAGCTCGCGGGAGAGTTCACGCAGGTGGTGGGAGATCGCCGACGGCGTGAGGTGCAGTGCCTCGGCGGCCGCGGTGACCGTGCCCTGCTGCTGGACCACACGGAGCATGTGCAGGCGGCGCAGATCGATCATGCAATCATTTTGCACAGTCATCGCCAAAACCTGCAATGGACCGCAACGGTCGTCCGGGGTCATCCTGCAGGCATGACGTCCACCAGCACCGCTCGGTCCACCACGATCTGGGTACTCGCCGGACTCGTGCTGCTGACGCTCAACCTGCGCGCGGCCATCACCGGGGTGCCCCCGGTGCTGAGCGAGGTCCAGGACGGGGCCGGGCTCACCGGATTCGAAGCGAGCGTGCTCACCACGTTGCCGATGCTGTGCCTCGGTGTGTTCTCCGCGCTCGCCCCCGTGCTCGCGCGCCGGGCCGGTACCGGGACGGCGATCGCCGGGGCGCTGGTGGTGATCGTGCTCGGAACCCTGCTGCGCGTGGTTCCGCTGCCGGTGGCGCTGTTCGCCGGCACGGTGCTGGCCGGAGCCGGGATCGCCACCGGCAACGTGCTGGTGCCCGCGGTGATCAAGCGCGCGTTCCCCGGCCGCGTCGGACCGCTCACCGGGTTGGCGATGATGCTGATGTCGGTCAGCGGCGCCGCCGCGGCCGGACTGGCGGTGCCGCTCGAGCACCTCGGTGGCTGGCGGCTGGCCCTTGTCGTGTGGACCGTCCCGGCACTGATCGCGGCCGTGGTCTGGGGCCCGCTCCGGCTTCCGGCGGCGCCCTCCGACAACACGGCGGACCAGGGGTCGCTGCTGCGGTCACCGCTGGCGTGGGCTGTGACGATTTTCATGGGTATGGCGTCGCTCATGTTCTACACGCTCACATCGTGGCTCCCAGGCCTCATGCGCGGCAACGGGTTCTCCCCGGCCACTGCCGGAATGATGAACGCGCTCATCGTGATTGCGGGAATACCACTGGGTTTTGCCGTGCCGGTCCTGGCCGCGAAGCTGCGCGATCAGCGCCCGCTCGTGGTCGCGGTGGTGGCCGCGATGGCACTCGGCCTCGGCGGGCTGCTCCTGGCCCCGGAGGTAGGCTGGATCTGGGTCGCGATCTTCGGTCTGAGCACCGGCAGCGCGTTCCCGCTCGCCTACACCTTGCTGAACCTTCGCTCGCCCACCGCCGCGGTCACCGCGCGGCTGTCCGGCATGGCCCAGTCAGGTGGGTACCTCATCGCCGGACTCGGCCCGCTGACCTTCGGCGTGCTGCACACGGTAACGGGCGGCTGGGGTTTGTCGATCGGGTTGCTGTTCGTGTTGCTGGTGCCGGAGTTGGTGTGCGGGTTGCTGGCCGCCCGGCCCGGGTACGTCCGGCTGAGGGGAAACGAAGGAGGTGAACGAGAAAATGCTGCTGCTGCTCATGCTCGCGGAGATCGCGGTGCTGCTGGTGGTGGGGTTCGACCTGGTGGCTTCGGTGCAGGGGACCAGGCGGATCGGTGACTGGACGCTGTGACCAGCGGTCCCGGTGGTTCAGTTCGTGAGGTCGAGTGCGGCCCGGATGACGCTGTCGGCGTCGAGGCCGTGGTGGCGGTAGACCTCCTCCAGTGAACCGGACTGGCCGAACCGGGTGACGCCCAGCGCCGTCGTGGCGACCCGGTTGATCGTGGCGAGGAACGAAAGCGTGTGCGGGTGGCCGTCGAGCACGGTCACCAGCGGCGCCGCGCGGTCGGCCGGGAACACCTGGTCGAGGATCCAGGTGTCGGCGGGTTCGTGGCCCTGGCGGGCGCGGACGGCACGGTAGAGCAGGTCAGGGCTGGTCACGCACACCACGTCGGCGGCCACCCCGGCCTGGTCGAGCCGCTCGGCCGCGGCGAGCGCCTCCGGCACGACGGCACCCATGGCGGCGATGGTGACCTGAGGCCGGGCCGTGCGCCGCAGGAAGTAGGCACCGGCCACGACCTGCCTGCGGCGCCGCTCGCGGGCGGCGGGATCGGCGGGCACCGCGGCCAGGCTCTGATCGACCGGCCGGGTGGAGAGACGCAGGTAGGCCGAAGTGCCGTCCGGGCGCCCCAACCGGCCGAGGCAGGCCAGCAGCGCCCACTCGGTGTCGATGGCGAAAGCGGGCTCGTAGCTCACGCACCCGGGTTGTTCGAGACCGATCGACGGGGTTTTGATCGACTGGTGCGCCCCGCCTTCCGGGGCGAGCGAGACCCCGGAGGGCGTGCCCACCAGGATCGACTGGCCGCCGGCGTAGATGCCGTAGGACCACGGTTCGAGCGCGCGCTCGACGAACGGGTCGTAGAGCACGCCGATGGGCAGCAGCGGCTCGCCCCAGCGGCTCCAGGTCGTGCCCAGTTCGCCGAGCATGCTGACCAGGTTGACCTCGGCGATGCCCAGTTCGATGTGCTGGCCGGTCGGCTTCTCGCGCCAGTGCAGGATGGTCTCGGCGTCGTCGGCGAACCAGTCGGTGCGCTCCCGCGAGGACCAGACGCCCACCTTGTTGACCCAGCCGCCGAGATTGGTGGTGGAGCTGACGTCGGGGCTGACCGTCACCACCCGCCGGGCCGCTTCGGGCGCTCCCCGGCTGAGGTCGAGCAGGACCCGGCCCAGCGCGGCCTGGGTGGTCGCGGTGCCCGACGGGATCCGGCCGAAGTCGGCGGGCACCCCGGGCGGAGCCTGCCGGTCCACCCGCGGCCTGCGCAGGCGCGCGGCGGTTTCGGTGCACAACCGCTGTTCGGCGCTGTCCGGCGCGAGCGCGGCCCACGGATCGTCGAGGTCCGCACCGAGCCGGTCGGCCAGCTCCCGCATCTGCTCCTCGGACAGCAGCGCCGAGTGGTTCTGCGGGTGACCCTTGGTGGCCAGCCCGTAACCCTTGACGGTGTAGGCGAAGATCACCGTCGGCCGGGTGTCCTCAATGGACTCGAAGGCCTCGTCGATGGCAGGCTGGTCGTGCCCGCCGAGATTGGCCACCGCCTCCACCAGTGCCGCGTCGTCCACTTCGGACACCAGGGCGGTTATGCGGCCGGCCGCGGGGCCGTCGCCGGGCAGGCGCCGCCGGAGTTCGGCGGCGTCGCACCGCAGCAGCCGCTGGTACTCGGGATTGGTCATGGTGTCGATCCGCTCCCGCAGCGCTTCGCCGCCGGGCCGGGCGAACAACTCCTGGAGCAGGCGCCCGTACTTCACCGTGATGACCTGCCAGCCCGCCGCGGCGAACATGTGCTGCAGCTTGGCGGCGGCGATGTCGGGCACCACGCGGTCCAGCGACTGCCGGTTGAGGTCGACCACCCACACGACCTCGCCGAGTTCGGCGACGGCCGGGTCGAGCACCGCTTCCCACACCGCGCCCTCGTCCAGTTCCGCGTCGCCCACCAGCGAGTACTGGCGCCCGGTCCCGGCGGTGCCGAACGCGGAGTCGACATAGCGCCGCGAAATCGCGCCCCAGATCGGGGCCGTCGCGCCGATTCCGACCGAACCCGTCGAGTAGTCGACCTGATCGGGGTCCTTCGCGCGGCTGGGGTAGCTCTGCAGCCCGCCGAACTCGCGCAGCCGGGGGAGGTAGGCGGCGTCGAGGTCGCCGAGGAGGTGGTTGATGGCGTGCAGCACCGGTGAAGCGTGCGGTTTCACCGAGACCCGGTCCTCGGGCCGCAGGTGGCGGAACCAGAGCGAGGTCATCACCGAGACCATCGAGGCCGACGAAGCCTGGTGCCCGCCGACCTTCAGGCCGGACGGGTTCGGCCGCACCCGGTTGGCGTGGTGGATGACCGCCGAGGACAGCCACAGCAGCCGGTCCTCGACCCGCTTGAGCGTGGCGAAGTCGGCGGCCGGACGTGACCGGTCCGTCGTGGTGCTGGTCATGGGTGGTCCTCCTCGACGCGGTGCCCGGACAGCTCACCAATCGCCAGGGCGACTGCGCAATAATCGCCGGGAAAGTTGGGCAGAATGCCCAGTCCCGGAGTGGATTCGAGCGGTTCGAAGGAGCACCATGCGCAGTGCGGGAAAGATCGACCGGACCGACGCGCGCATGCTCCTGGAGCTGTCCGAGCATCCGCGGGCCACCACGAGCGCGGTCGCCGGTGCGGCCGGGATCGCCAGGAACACCGCCCAGGCGCGGCTCGCCCGTCTGGAGGAGGACGGCGCGCTCGACTCGTTCGAACGCCGCGTCGACCCGTCCGCGCTGGGCTATCCGCTGACCGCGTTCGTCACCGCGCAGGTCGCCCAGTACAAACTGGACCAGGTCGGCGCCGAACTGCGGGACATTCCCGAGGTGCTGCAGGTGCTCGGCATCTCCGGGCAGAGCGACCTGCTGGTGCACGTGGTCGCCGCGGACGCCGACGACCTGTACCGCGTGGCCGGGCGGATCCTGGCCATTCCCGGTGTCGAACGCACCAACACGGCACTGGTGATGAGCGAGCTGGTCGCCTACCGGGTCACCCCGCTGCTGCGCCGGATCGCCGGGGAACCGGCATGACCGTCGAGATCGTCTTCGAGACCCGCTCGCCGAGCGAGGAGTGCTGGTGATCGGTCAGGCCGCCACTCGGTGGGCCGATCACCCGGCCAGTGCGGTTTCCGGCGCCTGCCCGGTTTTCCTGGCCGCCGTGGTGGCGATCCCGATGACGATGGCGAAGGCGGCCAGCGCGGTGAGGGTGCGCACGATGTTGAACATCTCCCACCGTTCCAGGATCTCCGCGTAGCCGGCCGGGGGAGTGCTCACCGCCCACACCTTGATCTGGCCGTTGATCGGCACGTTCCCGAACCGGGTGACCAGGAACGACGTGGTCACCAGCGCCACGGCGGTACCGGCCAGCAACCGCGTCCGCTGCCGCGCCAGCACCGCCAGCGCGAGCGCGCTGAGCGCGGCGACGGCCATCGTGGCCTGGATCACCGGGCCGTTCATCTTCATCAGCGCGGAGTGGAAGGTCAGCCGGATCTCGAGCGGGACCACGTTGAACGTGGTCACCAGGTTGACCGCGCCGTAGCCGAACGCGCCGGCGAGCAGGCCGGAGGACAGCAGGGCGAGCGCGGTGGTGAGCCGCGTCATTTTCTGAGTCATCACTCAGTAAATATAGCCCGACGGCGCCCCGGTGTGGCAAGGCCGGGATTTCAGTCGTTGAGCAGAGCGGGGAGCAGGGTGTCCACGATGTCGCCGGTGCTCGGCAGTGCGGTCCCGGCGCCGGTGAGGTAGCGGTAGACCGCGCGCTGGTGGGCGGCGCCGACGATGAGCAGCGCGGTGGAGTCCACGTCGAGGCCCGCGCGCACGCGGTCGAGGCGGCGTTCCTCGGTCAGGTAGGCGGCGATGGGCAGCAGCGCGCGTTGCGGGCCGATCTCACCACCGGCGCCACGATCGGCGAGCAGTGCGCGCAGCTCACCGTCTGCCTGCACGGCCGCGAGAATGGGCGTGATCCGCTCGTAGAAGGCGTCGAGTCCGTCGAGCAGGTCGACGAGGTTGTCACGCAGGCTGCCGGTGCCCGCGCGCTGCCGGACCTGGACGGCCACCTCCTTGTAGCGCGGGAGGTGCCGGTGCACCACGGCCTGGAGCAGGCCGAGGCGGTCGGTGAAGTGGTAGAAGATGCTCGACTCGGCCACCGACGCGCGCCGCGCGATCTCCTTGGTCGACAACCGGGCGACGCCCGACTCGGCGAGGATCGCCTCGGTCGCCGCCAGTACCGCGTCGCGCACCCCCGTGCTGGGACGACCGCGCCGCCGAGTCTCGCCGCTCACCCTCGACATCCTGCCCGCCCCGCGGATCGACTTCACGACGGAGGCCGCTTGACGTTGGTGAGTGCTTACTAACTATAGTGGTTAGTGAGCACTCACCAACTGAACGGGGCAAAGCATGAATCGACAGATCCTCACCCGGAAGCGCGTCCTCGTCGCGGCGGCTTTGGTGCTGGTCGCGACGCTGGGCACGGTCGGCATCGCCGGCTATCTCGCCTTCCTGCGCGCACCGGCCAACACGCCCGCCGAGGCCTGCGGCGGGGGAGCCACGTCGCGGCCCGCCGTGGTCAGCGCCGGGGCCAGCATGACCCAGGGCACGCTCGGTGGTGACTGGGTCGGCGACCTGCGCGGCAGACCGGAGTTCGCCGGCTACGAGTTCGTCAACGCGGGGCACAACGGCGACACCGCCGCCGACCTGCTCGCCCGCGTGGACACCGACGTGGTGGCCTGCCGCCCGGCCGCCGTGCTGGTGCTGGTCGGCAGCAACGACGTCCGCGACGGCACACCGCTGGAGCGGTACCGCGCCGACCTCACCGCGATCGTGGACCGGCTCCGGACCGGGACGACGGCGAGGATCGCGTTGCTGTCGCTGCCGCCGCTGGGCGAGGACCTGACCACCGACATCAACCGGTCACTGGCCGGGTACAACGCCGCGATCGAGGAAACAGCCGGTCGGTCCGGAGTGGACTTCCTGCCCGTGCACCGGCGAATGCTCGATCTGCTCGGCCCGGACACCGACCGGCGTCCCTACGACTTCTCCTTCCCGCTGGCACTGAGCGCGGCGACGCGGCACTACGTGCTGGGGCAGAGCTGGGACGACATCGCCCGCGGTGGGGGAAGGGCGCTGCTCATCGACCACATCCACCTCAACGATCGCGGGGCCGCGCGCCTCGCCGACGTCGCGGCGGAATGGCTGACCGCGACACCCTGAACCTGGGAAACTGCGGAGATGCGCGATGCCACGGCGTTCACCGATCCGGACAACTGGTCCGGCGGTTTCTACGAGCTGTCGCTGGAGATCGGCGAGAGAGACGACGGGCGGCTCCAGCGCGCGTTGACCGCGTTGTGGCGGGCGGCCGGCCTCACCGGCTGCTACGGCAACGCCGAACGGGAACCCGCCGAGCAGAGCGCGGTGCCGCTCACCGTGGCGTCGCTGGAGGAGTTCGGTCACCTGCGCGGTGTCGTCACCCTGCCCTCGGCCGACCCGGTCGTGTGCGGTTGCATCGCTATTCGCCTCGACGGAGACAACGGAGACAACGGAGACAACCAGGATTGGCTGACCTTCTATCTCCCGCTCGGTGCGCTGGGCGTCGTGGTGCCTGACGTCGGCGGCTTCCCGTTCGGACCGGACGGCGGGCCCAGGTCGCTGGACTGGCGCGTGCCGCTGGATGCCTGGCTGGCCGAGGTGGCGCGGGAGGTCTTCCGCCACCTCGATTTCCGGCTCGGCCTGATCGGGTTCGACGTGGATATCACTGATCTCACCGACCCCGCTGCGGGCGTGGTGCCCGAACAGCGCTGGAACGGCTACCTGCTGCCCGTCGGCGGAAAGCTGGAGTACGTCCCGGCCAATCGCTAGCTCGACCCCGAGCCCGCCCGTGGCGCGGTCGATGGTGCGTGAGATTGATAGTAATCTCTGGTGACTTCACCGGCGGGAGGAGCGGCGATGGGTACACGGGCCGAGCAGAACAGGGACGATCCGGATCTCGGGGTGCTCGCCGGGCGGCTGCTGTTCGCGGTGCAGGACGAGCTTTTCTCGAAACTCGCCGCCGAGGGCTACGGCGATCTGCACCCCCGGCACGGCGCGGTGATGGCGTACCTGGACAAGGACGGCGTGCGCGCCACCGAGCTGGCGCAGCTGTCCGGGCAGCACAAGCAGGTGATCGGCAAGCTGATCGACGAACTCGAGGAGCTGGGTTACGTCGAGCGCCGCCCGGATCCGGCCGACCGCCGGGCGAAGCTGGTCTGCCCCACCGACCGCGGCCTGGCCGAACTGCGCGTGGCGGCCAAGATCATGTCGGCGATCCAGGACCGACACGCCCGGCGCCTCGGCCGGGAGCGCTTCGCCGCCTTCAAGGACGCCTTCGTCGACATCACCCGCCACCAGCGCCGCCGTTGACTCTAGGTCTCCTCCCCGTTGTCGTCGATTTCCTTGCCACGGCGGGTGTAGCGCAACAGGAAGGCGAAGACGCCCGCCACGGCCGCGGTGGTGCACGCGACGTCGGCGACGGTGGTGCCGAACAACTCCATCACCCTGCCGTCGCCGAGCGTGATCGCGGCGAGTTGCCCGAGGGTGACGGCCGCGCCGCCGAGCAGGAAGGCGACCAGGCAGAGCCGGGCGGCGGTCAGCAGGAACCGGTACACAGTGGACCTCTCTCAGCCGGGGAGCCAGAGCAGGCCGACCGCGATCAGCACTCCGGTCACCAGTGACGGCAGCAGGTAGTAGAGAACGACCGGCACGAAGATCCGGACCGGGTTGATGCCGGCGATGCCCGCGGCCACGTACAGCGGCGCGGCCCCCGGCGGCGAACAGCCTTCCGACGACGCCCACACCAGGATCGCGGCGAAGGCGATGTGCGGTGGGATGCCCGCCGCGGTCAGCGCCGCGAAGGCCACCGGCCCGATCGCGGCCACGGTCGACGTGGTGTTCAGCGGCCCCGCCACGATCACGATGATCAGGCCGACCACGATCGCCGCGACGAGCGCGGGCACTCCGGCCAGGTTCGCCAGGAACGGCGCCAACTGCTCACCGAGGCCCAGCTCGCTGAGCACGTTGGACGCGGCGAACGCGGAAACCATGGTGACGCCGACAAGACCGAGCTTCGGGCTGACGTCCCCGAGCAGCGCCCACCACTGCGCGCCTCGCCGCGGCAGGGCCTTCCGCTCCACGAGCAGCCCGGCGGCGAGCATCACGATCGGCAGCCAGATCAGCAGCGGGATCGCGTCGGCCGCGTCCGTGCCGAGACGCGCCGAGACGAAGTCGCTGGTCGGGGGAGCGGTCGCCAGGATCGGCAGCGCGATCGAACCGAGCACCAGCAGCGACGGCCAACCGGCTCGCAGTGCCGCGCGCGGCGGGCGGATGTCCTCCGGTGCCATCGCGCCCACCCCGCGGCGGCGGACGATGGCGTACGCGATCACCACGCGCATCAGCACCATCCACACGCCGGTCACGAAGATCGTCGCCACCACGTCGCCGGTGCCCAGCACCGGCACCACGGTCGGCGCGGTGAGCAGCAGGAAGAACGCGCCGCTGAACGGGAAGGTCGCGCCGACCCCGGCGTTGCCGGAGAGCACGAGCGCGGCCGTTTCACCACTGGCCCGTGACCGCCTCATCCACGGAATGGTGATCGAGCCGATGGTGGCCACGATCGCCGCGCCGTTGTGCGCCACCGCGCCGAACATGCCGGACGCGACCGTCGCCGCGTACGCCGAGCCGCCCCGGTACCGGCCGAGCACCGAGCTGAGGATGTCCACCAGACGCTGCACCAATCCGGTGCGGGTGAGCAGTTCGCTGACAAAAACGAAGGCCAGCGCGGCGAAGGTGATCTCCGACTTGAGGCCGTCCACCAGGCCTTCCCAGCCCACGCTGAGCGCGTCCGAACCGGCGAAGGCGGCGGTGGCGAGGAAACCGACCACCATCGCCTCGCCGATGTTGCGCTTGAAGCCCACGTTCCAGATCACGATCGCGCCGATGAACGCCACCAGCGCGTAGATCGCGTTCACGGCGCTACTTCCAGTCCGGTTTCCAGGTACGCCTCCACTGCTGCTTCGGAGGTGAGGAACCGGACCAGCTCGGCCGCCTCCGGTTTCGCGGGACGGCCCAGCACGGCGGAGAATTCGCTGTAGTGCTGTGTTTCCGCGGGCAGCGGCCCGGCGATCCGCGCTTCGGGCACGAACCGGAGTTCGCTCAGCTGCTGGATGGCCACGTCGGCGCGGCCGTCGACCACGGCGAGCGCGGTGAAACCCTTCTCCACCACCGTGGCCCGCGCGTTGACCTGCTCGTCGATGCCGAGTTCCCGGACCAGGGCGGCGAAGTGGACACCGCTCGCGCCGGTGCGCGAGTAGGCGACCGAACGCGCCGAGGTCAGCGTGGCCACGAGCGCGTCGACGGTGCCGATGTCGGGCAGCTCGTGGCCGGGCGCGACCGCCAGGCCGACCCCGGTTTTCGCCACCACGGTGCGGGTGCCCAGGTCGAACGCCTCGGCCAGCTGGGCGAATGAGCCCGACACGGCGATCATCACGTCGGGCCGGGCGCCGTCCTTGACGCGGCCGGTGAGCACGTTGGTCGGATCGAAGGTGCCGTCGACGGTGATGCCGGTCTTCTCGCGGAAGGCGTCGAGCAGTATGTCGTCGAGGGCCTTCTTCACGGCCAGCGTGCTGAACAGGGAAATCTGCACTGCGTTGGACACGTCGGACATGGATTCCCAATCGGTTCGGAAGAATCAGGGCAAAAGGAGGTGCCGCAGCTTCGACGCGGCGCTGTTCGGTCCGGAAAGGACGGTGGTGCCGAGCGCGTCCGCGAGTTCGGCGGCGGCCGGGGCGAGTGAGTACTGGCCCAGCAGTACGGCATCGGCGTGCCCGACGTGCGGGCGGGCGGCCTCGACCAGTGCCTCCGAGAGCGCGGAACCGGTGGCGCCGAACGCATCGGCGGCCACCACACCGTCCACTTCGGAATCGGAAACGGTGGTGAAGCGGGAAACGCAGTCGCGCAACGCGGATCCGAAGGAAGCGAGGACCAGGATCCGGCGGTACTCGCGAGCTTCCTCGAACACCGCTTCGTCCGGCGCCAGTACCGGGACCGGTGCGTTCGTCTCCCGTGCGACCACGCCGTAGAGCGAGCAGGTCAGCAGGATTCCGTCGGCGTGCCCGGCCAGCGCGTGCGCGATGAGGCGCCGCATCCGGTCGGCGAGCGCGGGGGTGAGCCCGTTCTCGGCGTCCGCGAGCAGCTTGTCGTCCAAGAGGTTCCACGGCTCGGCCTCGGGGAACTGCCCGGCCAGGCCCGCGACCGCCGGGCCGATGGCCGCCGGGGTGGCGCTGATCAACGCGACGCGGGGCATCGGGCCAGCTCCTCGAGTCGGGTCAGCGTGGTCGCGATGTCGGTGGTGGGCCGGTATTCGCAGCCGATCCAGCCGTCGTACCCGGCTTCGCGCAACGTGGCGAACAGGACCGGCCAGCCGATCTCCCCGGTGCCCGGCTCGGTGCGTGACGGCGGATCGGCGAGCTGGAGGTGGAAGATCCGCGGCAGGAACGCCCGCAGCCGGTTGACCAGGTCGCGTTCGTCGAGCTGCACGTGGTAGACGTCGAACAGCAGGCCGACGTGGTCGTGCCCGGCGGCTTCGGCCACCGCGGCGGCCTGTGCCTGGCTCGCCAGCACAAAACCGGGGGAGTCGCGTTTGTTCTGCGCCTCCAGCACCAGCCGGACACCGGTGTCGCGCGACCGTTCGGCGGCCCAGGCGATGTTGGTGGCGAACTGGGCGAACGCGCGGTCGTGCCCGACCCCGTCCGGCCGGGCTCCGGCGAGCACGTGCACCAGCCCGCAGTTCAGCTCGGTCGCGTAGTCGAGTGCCTGGTGGAAGCCGTCGCGGAACTCGGTGGTCCGGTCCGGCGCGCAGGCGATTCCGGGCGTGTTGATCAGGACCTGCGTCAGCCCGGCGTCGTCGAGCCGCCGCTTGAGTTCGGCGGCGGGCACCGAGTAGGGCGACGGGCATTCGACGCCGGTGAAGCCCGCCGCGGCGGCCGCGTCGAAGCGCCGCTCGAACGGCAGCTCGGCGAACAACCACTTGAGGTTGGCGGCGAAGCGCATCACCGGACCGCCTTCGCGTACTCGGGATTGACCAGGTTCTCCGGCGTGCGGCCCTGGAGCAGATCGATCACCTGCCGCGCGGCCATCAGGCTGGACCGGGAGCGGGCTTCGACGGTCGCCGCGCCGATGTGCGCGGTGACGATCGCGTTGTCGAGCCGGCGCAACCTGCTGTCCGCGGGCAGCGGCTCCACCTCGACCACGTCGAGCCCGGCTCCGGCGAGGTGCCCGGCTTCCAGCGCGTCGGCGAGCGCGTTCTCGTCGACCACCTCACCGCGGGCAGTGTTGATCAAGTACGCGCCGGGTTTCATCAGCGCCAGCGCGCGGGCGTCGATCAGCCGGCGCGTCGAGTCGTCGAGGAAAAGGTGCAGGCTCACGAAGTCCGCTTCGGCGAGCAGGCCGTCCAGCGACCGCACCTCGATCCCGGTGTCGGCGACAAAATCCGTGTCCAGGAACGGGTCGTAGGCCACCACGCGCATGCCGATCGCCAGTGCCAGCCGCGCCACGGTCTTGCCGATCGAGCCGAGGCCGACGATGCCGAGCGTCGCCCCGGCCAGCTCGCGCCCGCTGCGCTGGTCCCAGCCGCCCGCGGCCACCGCCGCCAGGTTCCGCGGGATCAGCCGTGCGCAGTTGAGCATCAGCGCGAGCACGTGCTCGGCGACCGAGCGGCGGTTGGCGCCGGGGGTGAAGGTGACCGCGATCCCGTTGCGGGTGGCGGCTTCCACGTCGATGTTGTCGTACCCGGCGCCGCAGCGGCCGAACACCTTCAGCCGCGTGGCGGCGTCGATGACCTCGGCGGTGAACGCGTCGGTCCCGGCCACGACCGCGTCCACGTCGGTGATCACCCGGCGCAGGCGCGGCCCGCCGCGGTGGGCGAACACGGTTTCGAAACCGGCTCCACGCAGCAGCCGGTCGACTTCGCCGCCTGGCTCGAGATAGGCGGTGGTGAGCAGTACTCGGTGGGTCATGCCGATACTATAGGATTGATGTCAATAGTATAGCGATGCGGCTCGGCTATCTTGGGGCACGACAAAGGAGGACGGGACACAGATGGCTTCACCGCGGCGATCCACCCGGCAGCCCCTGGCCGATCGGATGTACGAGGTGCTGCTCGGCCAGTTCATGGACGGCAAGTGGCACGCCGGCGAACCGGTCAACATCGGGGCGCTGTCCCGCGAGCTGGAGGTCAGCCAGACCCCGCTGCGGGAGGCGCTGGCGCGACTGGAGCACACCGGGCTGGTGCGGCGCGAGGCGCTCAAGGGCTACCGCGTGGCGCCGCTGTTCACCGAGGCCGAGCTGGGCAAGCTGATGGACGCCCGGCTGGTGCTCGAACCCGCGCTCACCTACGAAGCCGGCCGCCGGACCACCCCGGAGTTCCTGGACGCGCTGCTGGACACGGTGGACCGGATGGCGGCCGCGGCCGACTCGGACGCCAACGGGTTCAGCGCCTACTGGTCGGCCGACGAATCCTTCCACTCGCTCATCGCGAAGCAGTCGGGCAACCCGTTCCTCGAAGGCGCCTACCGCTCATTGGGCGGTCAGGTGCAGCGCTTCCGCCTCTACGCCGAACTCGGTTCGTCCGACGCGGAGGTCGCGGCGGAGGAACACCGCGCGGTCCACGACGCCTTCACCCGTGGTGACGCCGAAGGTGCCGCGGACCGCATGCGCGCGCACGTGGAGAACGCGAAGGCGCGCTCGCTCAAGGACCGGAAGTCGTTGCGCTGAGGCCGGGCGGCAGGACCAGGTCGGCGATCGAGCCGTCGGCCCGCACGGACACGTCCAGCGTGCCGTCGCCGAGCGGCAGGCCGCGGACTTCGAAGGCGCCGATGGGGGACGGCGGCGGGGTGAGGGAGACCGTGCCGTCGGGAAGGTCGGCGTCCAGGCCGAGGAACGACTGGAGCAGGGCCACCGCGGACGCCGCCGACCAGGCCTGGGGACGGCAGGAAGCGCCGTAGGGCAACGGAACCGGGGTGTCGTCCGCGCCGAAACCGCCGTACAGCTCCGGCATCCGGTCGCCGAACGCACCGGCCGCGCGCACCAGCTGCATGCCCAGCCCGGCCGCTTCGGCGTGCTTCCCGGCCCGCGACAGCCCGCGCACCACGATCGCGGTGTCGTGCGGCCAGACCGAGCCGCAGTGGTAACTCAGCGGCGAGTACCCGGCCATCGCCGAGGACATGGTCCGCAGCCCGTACCCGGCGGCCAGGTCCGGGCCGAGCAGGTGGCGCGCGATGGTGGCCGACTCCGCCTCGTCGACCAGCCCGGTGCCGAGCAGGTGGCCGATGTTGCTGGTCAGCGCGTCCACTTCGGACTTCGCGCCGTCGAGTGCCAGTGCGGGATGGTCGCCGGCCCAGAAGTGGCGACGGAAGCGCGTGCGCAGCTCTTCCGCCCATTCGGCGAGTCCGTCGGCTGGTTCGTCCAAAGCGGACAGCAGGTCGGCTGCCCGCAGCGCGGCTTCGTGCTGGTACCCCTGGACCTCGACGAGCGCGACCGGCGGTTCGGCGAGGCGCCCGTCGGCGAAGCGCACCGCGCTCGCGGAGTCCTTCCAGCCCTGGTTCGCCAGGCCGTGCCCGGTTTCGTCGAGGTACTCCGCGAATCCGTCGCCGTCGGTGTCGGACAGCTCGGTGATCCAGGTCAGCGCGGCCCGCAGGTGGGGGAGCAGTTCGCGCACCCGCTCCTCGGCCAGCCCCCAGCGCCACGCGTCGTGGAGCAGGCACACCCACAGCGCGGTCGCGTCGACCGTGCCGTAGTACAAGGCGGGCAAGGACATTCCGCGCAGCTGGAAGCCCTCGCGGCGGCGTTCGTGCAGGATCTTGCCGGGTGCTTCGCCGGTGGCCGGGTTGTGCTCGCGGCCCTGCGAACGGGCCAGCGTGCGCAAAGTGCCCGCGGCCAGTTCCACCGAGACCGGCAGCAGCATGCGGGCCGTCCAGATGCTGTCCCGGCCGAAAAGCGTGAGGTACCAGGGCGCGCCCGCACCGGCGAAGACGTCCCGCGGGTGCTCGCGCTCGGCCAGCAGCAGGCCGTTGAGATCGGCCAGCGAGCGGTTGAGGAAGGTGGTGAACCGGCGGTCGTCGGCGCGCACCTCGGGGGCCGCGAGCACGGGCGGGCCCGGCACGAAGAGCGGGTTCTCTTCGTTCGCCTCGACCGACCAGCGCAGGGTGACCGGTGCGGTGACCGTCCACGTGGCCGTCACCCGGTCGCCGTCGACCGAGACGGTCGCGCCCTCGGCGGTCAGCCTGCTGGTCAGGCCGTCCGACTTCCACTTCGCGCCGGTGCCGTCGGTTACCGCGTTCGCGGGCGGCTGCGAACCGCCGCTCTTGATCACCTCGATCGGCGCGAAGTCGGCGGACAGGACCAGTTCCACCACGCAGTCCACCGGGGCGGTGCCGTCCAGTTCGAGTTCCTCGACCATGCCGCGCTCGTCGGCGGTCCGGCGCCGTCGCAGCCATACCGCCGGCTCGGGACCGGGAACACCCGAGCCGCGCAGCAATCCGGTGAACTCGGCCAGGTCGGCGCCGGTTTCGGCGAAGCCGATGGACTCCGGCTCCCGGCCGTCGACGGTGACCACGGCTTCGCTGAGCACCCGCCGGTCGCTGTGCAGCACACCCTGCGTCCCGGCGGAGCGGATCTGCCCGTCGCGGCCGGACAGGACCACCGTCGGCGCGCGCAGCGTGATCGCGAGGTCGTGCAGCAACGGCTGCTGTCCGGACATCGGCCCTCCCTGCGGTCGGTGCACCCGCGTCAGTCGTCGCTTTCCTTGCTTTCCTTGGCGAGCAGCGCGAAAACGCGGTGTAGGACGTCGAGCTGGGCGGGGTTGTAAAGCTCTTCGAGCGCCGCTCTGACGGTGTGCGTGGCGAAGCGCTGGTCCTTGGGGGTGTCCGCCTTGAGGTCGCTGACTCCCGGGTGCGCCGCCCGCACTTTCCGCGTATAGGGCAGCATGTGCTCGACCAGGCGCGCCCGCGTCTGCTCGTCGGCGTCCGCGGGCAGGGTGTCGAACTCGGCCACGCCGGGTTCATCGCCGGTGCTCTGCAACAGATCCTGATAGGCGTCGATCGCCGACTGGCTGAGCAGCCTGCTCATCACCACGACGAACGAGCGGTCGGCTTCGGTGAGTCGCCCGTTGGCGGCGGCGGCCAGTTCCGGCGGGAGGTCGAGCGGACCCGGCTGCTGGAGGACCTCGGCGAGTTCGGCTCGTGCCTGCTGCAGCCGCTCGATCTTCCCGGCCAACTCGGTGTCCAGCGCTCGCAACGCTTCTTCGGGGTGCTCGTCCGCGTCGCCCATTTCGGCGATCTGCGTCAGGGAGAAGCCGAGATCGGTGAGCCGCTTGACGCGCAGCAGCCGGACCAGATGGGCGACGCCGTAACGCTTGTAGCCGTTGGCCCGGCGCTCGGGTTCGGCCAGCAGGCCGATCTCGTGGTAGTGCCGCACCGCCCGCAGGCTCGTGCCGGCCAGCTCGGCTATCTCGCGGGTACTCCAGGCCACGCCGGCCCCCTTCTCGGTGTGCCCCGGTGACTCGGGTCACAGCACGTTGAGTGTGCCGCGACGGCCGGGTGTCTGCTGGTCCGGACCACCCAGAGCGTACCGATGAGGAGGCGACCGTGCGCGGCAGTCCGGTGCTGTACCTGGCTTCGTATGGATTTTCGTTGCTGGGCAAGGGGATCGCCAGCGTGATCATGCCGCTGCTGGTGCTGGACCGCACCGGCGACGTGCTGGCCGCCGGGGTACTGGCGACGGTGGCGACGGCGACGTCGGCCGGGGTGGGCATCGTCGGCGGGCTGCTCGTCGACCGGGTCGACCGGCGGCTGGTGTCGAGCACCGCCGACCTGCTCGGCGCCGCGGCGGTGGCCGCGTTGCCGGTGGCCGATTCGTTGTGGGGCCTCGACATGACGTGGTTCGTGGTGATGGCGGTGATCGGCGCGGTGGTCCGGGCGCCGGGCATGACCGCGCACGAGACGCTGCTGCCCGCGGTGGCGCGGCTGCGTGGTGGTCCGAAGGAGGTACTGGACCGGCTGCTCGCCACCCGCGAAACGCTGAGCAACCTCCTGCTGCTCGCGGGTCCCGGGCTGGGCGGCCTGTTCGTCGCGTTGTTCGGGCTGACCCCGGCGCTGCTGTACCTGACCGCCGCGCTGAGCCTGTTCGCCGCGCTGCTGACCCGGGTGATCGACCCGCGGGCCGGTGCCGTCGCGCCCGTGGCGGACACCGCCGGTGGCGCGGTCCGCCGGGCGATGAGCGATCTGCTGGATTCGTGGCGGTTCCTGACCAGGAGCCGGATCGTGCTCGGGGCGACGCTGATCAGCTCGGTGTTCGTGGCCGCCATCAGCGCCATGCAGACCACGCTCATGCCCGCCTACTTCACCCGCGAGAACCTGCCCAGCCTGGCGGGGCTGACGCTGAGCGCGTTCGCCGCGGGCAGCATTCTCGGTTCCGCGCTCTACGCCGCCTCGGCCGGTCGCGTTCGCCGCCGGATCTGGTTTGTCATCGGCATGCTCGGCACGCTGACCGGATTCGCCGGGATCGGCAGCCTGGCTTCTCCGTGGCTCGTGCTCGGCTCCGCCGCGCTGATCGGTTTCACCAACGCCCCGGCCGGTGCCGTGCTCGGCGTGCTCACCATCGAAGCCACCCCGGACGAAATGCGGGGGCGCGTGCTGGGAGCGCAGAACGCCCTGCTGCTCGGCGCTCCCGCGCTGACCAGCGCCCCGCTCGCGGCGGTGGCGGCCGAGGCGGGCCTGCTCACCGCGGGCCTCATCCTCGCCGCCTTCACCGCCGCCACCGCGATCGGCGCGCTCCTCGCACCGGTGTTCCGCTCACTGGAGAGCCCCGAACCGGCGGAACTCGTTCGCGCTTAGAGCCAGCCGGGGGAGACGAAGAAGATCCAGGTGGCGATCGGGGCGACCGCGCACATGCTGAAGCCCCAGATCATCAGCCGCCGGAAGGTGTGGTCCCGCTGGTCCGCCGGTGCGTTCGCGACCACCAGCGCGCCGCTGGTGGAGAACGGCGACGAGTCGACCACCGACGACGAGATCGACAGCGCCACGATCAGCCCGACCGCGCCGATCTCCCCGGCGAGCAGGAACGGCACGGCCAGCGGGATGAGCGCGCCCAGAATGCCGGTGGTGGAGGCGAACGCGGACACGATCGCGCCGATCACGCAGATGACCAGCGCGGCCAGCAACGGCGACCCGATGCCGGTGACCAGGTTGCCCAGCCAGTCGATGGTGCCGGCGCGTTCCATCAGCGACACGTAGGTGACGATGCCGCAGATCAGCAGCACGGTCGGCCAGGCGACCTGGCCGACGGCGGCCTTCGCCGCGTGCGGTGACGCGATCGAAAGCAGGGCGGCCACGGTCAGCGCGGTGAAGCCGACGTCGAGGCCGAAGGCCAGCGCGCCGACCGCGAGCGCGGCCAGGCCGAGCAGCGTGAACACGCCGTCGCGGGTGAGCGAGGGCGGGGTGTCGTCCCCGGAGGTGCTGCCGGTCGGCGTGCTCGGCTCGGGAGTCACCGGACCGCCGCCACCGGCGAGCACCGCGGCCTGTTCCCGTTCCGGCTGGCGGCGCAGCAGTTCGCGGCCGCCGAAGAGGAAAAAGACGACCACGCTGAGCACCACGTTGAACAGGAACGAGGACAGGAACAGCAGGCCGGGATTGCTCGGCAGGTTGTTGCGCCCGACCACCCCGTTGACGATGCTGCCGAAGATGCTGATCGGCGAGAACCCGCCGGCGCTGGCGCCGTTGATGATCAGCAGACCCATCAGCACCGGGTTGATCCGGTAACGCGAAGCGAAGCTCATCCCGATCGGCGCGATGATCGCCACGGCCGCGGGCACCACCGCGCCGACCGCCGTCAGCGCCGCGGTCACGCCGAACATCACCCACGGGATCAGCGTGATCCGGCCGCGCACCGCGCGGACCGCGGCGTGCACCAGCCAGTCGACCGTGCCGTTGCCCTTGGCGATGGCGAACAGCAGCGTGACGCCGACGAGGATGACAAAGAGGTCGCCGGGGAAGCCCGCGACGATGTCGTCGGTGCTCTCCCCGGCGAACGCGGTGCCCACCACGAACGCCGCGACGAACGCGAGCGCGCCCATGTGCACCGGCAGCACGGTGGCGATCAGGAACACCAGCGCGAGCGCCGCGACGGTGATGAGTTGTATCGACATGGGGCTCCCTGGAATCGACGGTGACTCGGGGGCGGTCGTGGGCGGGCTGAATTCCGCTATACGGAATAAGAATTCCGTGGAATGAGTATTACCCGCGTCACATCGAGGCGTCAAGGCACGGGTTCCGTCTGCGGGAATTCGCCCCGGAGGCTCGACGGACCTGGGTGGCCCCGGTTACTATTTCGCTAGGCAGTATAAGTTTTCCGCAATGCGAAATCGCCTGGAAAGCCCGCCTTCACCCTCTTTTTGATCCCGGAGGTCACAGATGACGTACGCGGCAGGACGGCACTTCCTTCAGATCCCGGGGCCGACCAACGTGCCGGACTCCGTGCTGCGGGCGATGTCCGCCGCGACGATCGACCACCGCGGGCCCGGCTTCGCCGAACTGGGCCTCGAACTGCTCCGCGACATCAAGCCGGTGTTCGGCACCGAGGGCCCGGTCGTGCTCTACCCGGCGACCGGCACCGGTGCCTGGGAAGCCGCGCTGGTCAACACGCTGAGCCCGGGCGACAGGGTGCTGTGCTTCGAGACCGGCCACTTCGCCACGCTCTGGCAGGAGATGGCCCGCGGCCTCGGCCTCGAGGTGGACTTCGTGCCCGGCGACTGGCGCCACGGCGTGAGCCCGGAGGCGGTCGCCGAGAAGCTCGCCGCCGACAAGGGGCACACGATCAAGGCCGTCTGCGTGGTGCACAACGAAACCTCCACCGGCGTGACCAGCCGCATCCCGGACGTCCGGGCGGCGATCGACGCGGCCGGGCACCCGGCGCTGCTGCTCGTCGACACCATCTCGTCGCTGGGCTCCATCGACTACCGCCACGACGAGTGGGGTGTGGACGTCACGGTGTCCGGCTCGCAGAAAGGGCTCATGCTCCCGCCCGGCCTCAGCTTCAACGCGATCAGCGAGAAGGCGCTGGCGGCGGCGGAAACCGCGCGCCTGCCGCGGACCTTCTGGGACTGGAAGCCGATGCTCGCGGCCAACCAGCGCGGCTTCTTTCCCTACACCCCGAACACGAACCTTCTCTACGGCCTCAAGGAAGCACTGCGCCTGCTCTACGCCGAGGGCCTGCCGAACGTCTTCGCCCGGCACGCGCGCCACGCGGCCGCGACCAGGGCCGCCGTCCGGGCCTGGGGCCTGGAGGTGCTGTGCCTCGACGAACGCGAGTACTCCGGTTCGCTGACCGCGGTGCTGGTGCCGGAGGACGTCGACGCGGACAAGGTCAGGGCGGTGATCCTGGACCGGTTCGACATGTCGCTGGGTGCCGGGCTGGGCAAGCTCGCCGGCCGGATCTTCCGCATCGGCCACCTCGGCGCGTTCAACGACCTCACCCTGGCGGGCACGCTCTCCGGCGTGCAGATGGGCCTGGTGCTCTCCGGTGTGCCGATCGAGCCGCGCGGCGTCGACGCGGCGCTCGAACACCTGCAGGACAACTGAACCCGCCGACGCGAGAGGACCTTCCGCCCATGACCGCTGAGCTGAGCCACGGCACCCGATCGCTGGAGCACGTCCTCGGCGACCGGGTGACCGGCGAGGTGGCGTTCGACGACTACACGCGCCACCTGTTCTCGCGGGACGCGAGCATGTACTCGATCATGCCCGCCGGGGTGGTGTTCCCGGTGGACGACGCCGACGTCAGCGCCGCCGTGCGCACCGCAGCCGAGTTCGGCATCCCGGTGGTGCCGAGGGGCGCGGGTACCAGCCTGGCCGGGCAGACGGTCGGCCCCGGGCTGGTGCTGGACTTCTCCCGGCACATGAACCGGATCCTGGAGATCGACCCGGTGGCGCGCACGGCCGTGGTCGAGGCCGGCGTGGTGCAGGACCAGCTCAACCTGGCCGCCGCCGCGCACGGCCTGATGTTCGGCCCGGACACCTCCACCAGCAACCGGGCGACCATCGGCGGCATGATCGGCAACAACTCGGCGGGCAGCGGTTCGCTCACCTTCGGCATGACGATCGACCACGTGCGCGCGCTCGACGTGGTGCTTTCCGACGGGTCGACGACGCGGCTCGAACCGGTGACCGAGGATGAACGGCGCCGCCGTGCCGAGGCGGACACGCTCGAAGGCCGGATCCACCGCGAGCTGCCCGAACTGGTGGACACCAACGAAAAGGCCATCGCCGCCGGGATGCCGCTGTTCTGGCGGCGTGCCTGCGGGTACCGCCTCGACCGGCTCACCGGGGACGCGCCGTTCGACCTGGCCAAGTTCGTGGTCGGCGCGGAGGGCACGCTCGTCATCGCCACCCGCGCGGTGGTCGACCTGGTGCCCAAGCCGAAGAAGACGGTGTACGCGGTGGGCCACTTCGAGACCACGCACGCCGCCATCTCCGCCACCGGTGACGCGCTGTCGTGCGACCCGCACCAGGTGGAACTGATGGACAAGACCATTTTGGACCTGTCCCGGCAGAAGATCGAGTACGCCGATCTCGGCAACCACCTGGTCGGCGATCCGGCGGCGCTGTTGTTCGTCTCCTTCTCCGGTGACGACGAAGCCGAACTGGTGAGCAAGCTCGACCACGTCGCGGCACTGTGGGAGCGCAACGGGCACGGGTACCACACACTCAAGGCGGTCACCAAGGCCGAGCAGACCGCGTTGCTCAAGGTGCGGAAGTCCAGCCTGGGCCTGCTGATGGCGGCGGGGGAGGGCACGCGCAGGCCGCTCGCGTTCATCGAGGACACCGCGGTCTCGCCCGAGCACCTGGCCGAATACACCGCGCGGTTCAAGGAAATCCTCGACGAGCACCGGCTGGAAGCCGGGTTCTACGGGCACTGCTCGGTGGGCTGCCTGCACATCCGCCCGTTCGTCGATCTGACCGATCCCGCGCAGGTGCGGACCATGCGGGTGGTCGCGGAGAAGATCAAGGACCTGGTCGCCGAGTACGGCGGGGTCAACTCCAGCGAGCACGGCGACGGCCTGGCACGCAGCGAGTTCAACCGCGAGATCTTCGGCGACGAGCTGTACGAGGCCATGCGCGAGGTCAAGCGGCTGTTCGACCCGGCGGGCGTGCTCAACCCCGGCAAGATCGTCGACGCGCCGCCGATGACCGAGAACCTGCGCGACCGCGACGCGCTGACCCCGGCCCAGCCGTTCCGCACCATGCTGACCTTCGAGGTGGTCGGCGGCGGCATGCGCGACGCGGCCGACCGGTGCATGAACATCGGCCTGTGCCGCAAGACCACCGCGGGCGTGATGTGCCCGTCGTACCAGGCGACGCTGCAGGAGGAGCACTCCACCCGCGGCCGGGCCAACGCACTGGTCAAGGCACTGTCCGAACCGGACCCGAAGGCCGCGCTCGCCGACGACCGGCTGCACGAGATCCTCGACCTCTGCCTGATGTGCAAGGCGTGCAAGAGCGAGTGCCCGATGAGCGTGGACATGGCCGCGCTCAAGGCCGAAACCCTGCACCACCACCACGAGGAGCACGGAATTCCGCTGCGCTCACGGGTGTTCGGCTCGATCCGCTTCCTCAACCGGCTCGGCTCGGCCACCGCGCCGGTGTCGAACCTGCCCGGGCGCATCGGGTTCGTGCGCCGGCTGATGGAACGCGTCATCGGCATCAAGGCGGAACGGCCGATGCCGGAGTTCGTCCGCGACAACCTGCTGCGCTGGCACCGCCGCAGGCGCGGGGTCACCCCGGGTTCGGCGGGCACGGTGAACTGGCTGGCCGACTCGTTCACCACCTACACCGAACCGCGGATCGGCAAGGCCGCCATCGAACTGCTGGAAACCGCGGGCTGGGCGGTCGAGCTGGCCGGTGGTGGGTGTTGCGGCCGGTCGAGCCTGTCCAAGGGGCTGCTCGACGACGCCAAGAAGAAGGCGGCCGGGCTGGTCACCTCGCTCGCCGAGAACACCGTGCCGGGCTCGCCGATCGTCGGCTGCGAACCGTCCTGCGTGTTCACGCTCCGGGACGAAACCGCGGCCCTGCTGCCGGAACTGCCCGCGGCCACCGAAGTCGGCGACCGCGTGCGGCAGGTGGAGGAGTTGCTCGTCGAAGCCATCGACGACGGCCGGCTGCGGTTGTCGGAGAACTCGTGGCTGTCCGGTCGCCGCGTGGTGTTCCACGGGCACTGCCACCAGAAGGCCGAAGTGGGTACCGCCGCGACGATGGCCCTGCTGCGTCGCATTCCCGGTCTGGAGGTCTCCGAGATCGACTCCGGCTGCTGCGGCATGGCCGGTTCGTTCGGCTTCGAGGCCGAGCACTACGAGACCTCGATGACGGTCGGCCGCGACCGCCTCTTCCCGGCGATCGAAGCCGAACCGGCGGAAACGCTCGTCGCGGCGACCGGGGTTTCCTGCCGCCAGCAGATCTTCCACGGGGTCGGGCGCACGGCGTGGCACCCGCTGGAACTGGTCCGCGCGGCCGTGGCCGAGCGGGACTGAGGAGATCGGCATGCGCATCGTCCGCTACGAACTCGACGGCAGGGTGGGCACCGGCGTGCTCGAAGGCGACGTCGTGCGGGACGGGAACCTGGCCGCCCGGCTGGACAGGGTGACGCTGCTGGCGCCCTGCGAACCCCGCACGATCGTCTGCGTCGGCAGCAACTATCCCTGCCAGGTGGCCGAAAAGGGACGGCCGTGGCCCGAGCGGCCCGCGTTGTTCCTGAAGACGCCCAACTCGGTGATCGGCCCCGGCCGGGCCGTCGAGCGTCCGTCCGAAGTGGACAGGCTGGAGTACGAAGGCGAACTGGCCGTGGTCATCGGCAGACGGGCGCGTGACGTCCGCGAAGACGACTACGCCCACTACGTCCTCGGCTACACCTGCGCGAACGACGTCACGGCCCACGACTGGCGGGCCGACGGGCAGTGGGCACGGGCCAAGAGCGCCGACACCTTCTGCCCGCTCGGCCCGTGGATCGAAACCGAGCCCCCGGGCGCGGCCGAGCTGACCACCCGGTGCAACGGCGAGGAGGTGCAGCGGTCCGGGATCGACCGGATGATCTTCGGGATCGGCGAGATCCTCGCCTACGTGACGCGGTACTTCACCCTGTCGCCGGGTGACGTCGTGCTCACCGGGAGCCCGGCGGGCGTCGGCCCGATGGCCGACGGCGACCGCGTCACCGTCGAGATCGACGGCGTCGGCGCGCTGACCAATCCGGTGACCACCCGAACGAAGGAGACACACCGATGACGCACGGCCTGCACTACACCGTGAACTGTTCGATCCTGCTCACCGGCCTCCCGCTGCTGGAGCGTCCCGCGGCCGCTCGGTCGGCCGGCTTCGACGCGGTCGAGTTCTGGTGGCCGTTCGCCGACGCGGTGCCGGCGGACGCGGAGGTCGAGGCCTTCGTCAAGGCGATCGAGGAAGCCGGGGTCCGGCTCACCGGGCTGAACCTCGCGGCCGGTGACATGCCCGCCGGTGACCGCGGCCTGGTTTCCTGGCCCGGTCGCGAAAAGGAGCTGCGGGACAACGTCGACGTGGTGGTGGAGATCGGCAAGCGGCTCGGCTGCCGGACCTTCAACGCCCTGTACGGCAACCGGATCGACGGGGTGGCACCGGAACGGCAGGACGAGATCGCTGTGGCCAATCTGGCGCACGCGGCGAACGCGGTCGGCACCTTCGGCGGGCAGATCGTCGTCGAGCCGGTGAGCGGGATCGAGGCGTACCCGCTCAAGACCGCCGCGGACGCGGTCGGCGTGCTCGACCGGGTCGGCGCGGAGAACGTGCGGTTGCTCGCCGACTTCTACCACCTCGCGGTCAACGGCGACGACGTCCCGGCGGTGATCTCCGCCCACGCGGGCCGGGTCGGGCACGTGCAGATCGCGGACGCGCCGGGCCGGGGCGCACCGGGCACCGGCGAACTGCCGCTGGACGACTGGCTCGGCGCGATCGAGGCCGCGGGCTATTCGGGACTGGCCGGCCTGGAGTACAAGGCCGACGGCGACCCGTTCGCCTGGCTCCGCGGCTGAACCGTCTGCAAAGGATTGAGAGGAACGGGATGAGCGAGCTGCGCACGGTGGCGGTGATCGGCCTCGGCATCATGGGCGGCCCGATGGCCGCCAACCTGGTCAAGGCCGGTTACCGGGTGATCGGCTTCAACCGGAGCAGGGAGAAGGTGGACGCGCTCGTCGCGCAGGGCGGCCGCGGCGCGGAAAGCGTGGCCGAAGCGGTGAGCGGGGCCGACGTGGTGCTCACGATGCTGCCCGACTCCCCGGATGTCGAGGAGGTGTCGCGGGATCTCCTCGCGAACGCCCGGCCGGGCAGCCTGTGGATCGACGCGAGCACCATCCGGCCCGACGTGGCCGCCCGGCTCGTCGGCGCCGCTGTCGAACGCGGGCTCCGGGCGGTCGACGCCCCGGTCTCCGGCGGTGAGGCGGGCGCGGTCGAAGGCACCCTGTCGATCATGGTCGGCGGCACCGCCGAGGACGTCGAGGCGGCCCGGCCGGTGCTCGACGCGGTGGGCTCGACCGTCGTCCACGTGGGACCGGCGGGCTCCGGCCAGACGGTCAAGGCGGCGAACCAGCTGATCGTCGCGGGCACCATCGAACTGGTCGCGGAAGCGCTGGTGTTCCTGGACGCGCACGGCGTCGACGCCGAAGCGGCGGTCAAGGTGCTGGCCGGTGGACTGGCCGGGAACCGCATCCTCGACCGCAAGGCGGCCGGCATGATCGCCGGCGACTACACCCCGGGGTTCCGGGTCGACCTGCACCACAAGGACCTCGGCATCGTCACCTCGGCCGCTCGCGAAGCCGGGGTGGCCATTCCGCTCGGCGCGCTGACCGCCCAGCTGATGGGCGCGCTGCGGGCCCGCGGCCACGGCTCGCTCGACCACTCGGCACTGCGGTTGCTCGTCGAAGAACTGTCCGGACTCAAGTGATCTCGTCCGTCCATTAAGGAGAGAGACGTCATGGCACGCATGAGAGCTGTCGACGCTGCCGTCCTGATCCTCGAGCGGGAGGGCGCCACCCAGGCGTTCGGCCTGCCCGGCGCGGCCATCAACCCGTTCTACTCCGCGATGCGCGACCACGGCGGGATCCGGCACGTGCTGGCGCGCCACGTCGAGGGCGCGGCGCACATGGCCGAGGGTTACACCCGGGCGCGTGCGGGCAACATCGGCATCTGCGTCGGGACCTCCGGACCGGCCGGTACCGACATGATCACCGGCCTGTACTCGGCGTGGGCGGATTCCACGCCGATCCTGTGCATCACCGGCCAGGCGCCGGTGGCCAAGCTGCACAAGGAGGACTTCCAGGCGGTCGACATCGCCTCGATCGCCGCGACGGTCACCAAGGCGGCCACCACGGTGCTGGAGCCGGCGCAGGTGCCGGGCACCTTCCAGCAGGCGTTCCACCTGATGCGGTCCGGGCGGCCCGGCCCGGTCCTGATCGACCTGCCGCTCGACGTCCAGCTCGCCGAGATCGAGTTCGACATCGACACCTACGAGCCGCTGCCGATCCACAAACCGGCCGCGACCAGGGCGCAGGCCGAGAAGATCCTGGATCTGCTGGTCACCGCGGAGCGGCCGATCATCGTCGCGGGCGGCGGCATCATCAACGCTGACGCCAGCGCGGAACTGGTCGAGCTGGCCGAACTGCTCGGGGTGCCGGTGATCCCGACGCTGATGGGCTGGGGCACCATCCCGGACGACCACCCGCTGATGGCGGGCATGGCCGGGCTGCAGACCGCGCACCGCTACGGCAACGCGACCCTGCTCGCCTCGGACTTCGTGCTGGGCATCGGCAACCGCTGGGCGAACCGGCACACCGGCGGCCTGGACACCTACACCGCGGGCCGCCGGTTCGTGCACGTGGACATCGAGCCGACGCAGATCGGCCGTGTGTTCGCGCCGGACTACGGCGTGGTCTCGGATGCCAAGGCGGCTCTCGACCAGCTCCTGGCCGCGGCCCGCGAACGCAGTGCGGCCGGGGCACTGCCGTCCTGGGCGGACTGGGCCGGTGCCTGCGGCGACCGCAAGCGCACCCTGCACCGGCGCACCGACTTCGAGGACGTGCCGATCAAGCCGCAGCGCGTCTACCGCGAGATGAACGCCGTGTTCGGGCGCGACGTGCGGTACGTGTCCACGATCGGGCTCTCGCAGATCGCCGGCGGGCAGTTCCTGCGGGTCTACCACCCGCGGCACTGGATCAACTGCGGGCAGGCCGGTCCGCTGGGCTGGACGGTGCCAGCCACGCTGGGCGTGTGCGTCGCCGATCCGGACGCCACCGTGGTCGCGCTGTCCGGGGACTACGACTTCCAGTTCATGATCGAGGAGCTGGCGGTCGGGGCGCAGTTCAACCTGCCCTACATCCACGTGCTGGTGAACAACTCCTATCTCGGCCTGATCCGCCAGGCCCAGCGCGCCTTCGCCATGGATTACCACGTCGACCTCGCCTTCGACAACATCAACTCGCCCGAGCTGGGCGGGTACGGGGTCGACCACGTGAAGGTGGCGGAAGGCCTCGGCTGCAAGGCGATCCGGGTGCACGAGCCCGAACTCATCGCCGACGCCTTCGAGGAGGCGGGCAAGCTGATGGCCGAGCACCGGGTGCCGGTGGTCGTGGAGATCATCCTGGAGCGGGTCACGAACATCGCGATGGGCCTGGAGCTGGACGGCATCGTCGAGTTCGAGGAACTGGCCGAGACCGACGGCGCCGACCCGCGGCAGCCGGTCGGGCTGGACTGAGCGTGACCGGGGTGAAGGTGGTCGTCGCGCCGGACAAGTTCAAGGGCTCGCTGTCCGCGCCGCTGGTCGCGGCCGCCCTCACCGCCGGGATCCGCGCCGGCTCGCCGGACGCCGAGGTGGTGCGCGTGCCGGTGGCGGACGGCGGCGACGGCTTTCTCGGGGCGGCCGTCGAGGCCGGGTACCGGGAGGTCACCGTCACTGCCGAGGGACCGACGCGCGAGCCGATCCGCGCCCGGTACGCCACCCGCGACGGGGTGGCGGTCATCGAACTCGCCGAAACCGCCGGGCTCGTCGCGCTGCCCGGCGGGGTGCGCAAGCCGATGACCGCGTCGACCTACGGAACCGGGCTCGTCGTGCGGGCGGCCCTCGACGCGGGCTGCCGGTCCATCGTGCTGGGCATCGGCGGAAGCGCGAGCACCGACGGCGGCCGCGGCCTGCTGGAGGCGCTCGGCGCCCGCGTGGCTTTGCGGAGTCTCACCGAGGTGCTGTCGGTTGACCTGGCTTCCCTGCACCCCGCGCTGGCGACGACGGAGGTCGTCATCGCCGCGGACGTGGACAACCCGCTGCTGGGCGAAAACGGCGCCGCCGCGGTCTACGGTCCGCAGAAGGGCGCGTCCCCGGTGCAGGTCGCGCTGCTGGACCACGCGCTGTCGAGCTGGGCCGACCAGCTCGACGCCGCGACCGGCACCGACCACCGAGAACTGCCGGGCGCCGGCGCGGCGGGCGGTGTCGGCTACGGCCTGGTCGCCGCCCTCGGCGCTCACCTGCGCCCCGGCATCGACCTGGTGCTCGACCTGGCGGGCTTCGACCAGGCCGTCGTCGGCGCCCAGCTGGTCGTCACCGGCGAAGGCGCACTGGACGAGCAAACCCTGCGCGGCAAGGCCGCCCTCGGCGTAGCCACCCGCGCCCGCGCGGCTTCGGTCCCGGTGGTGGCCGTCGCCGGTAAGTCCACCCTGAGCCCGGCGCAACTCCAGGCCGCCGGTTTCGGTGCTGCCTTCGCCCTGACCGACCTGGAGCCGGACACCCAGCAGTGCATGACCCGACCAGGCCCGCTTCTCGAACGCATCGGCAGGCAAATCTCCGGAGAATGGCTGGCCACGGTCTGGTGACCCGCTGCGTCCGTGACTTCACGCCGGGACGGTGAGAGTGTGCGATCCTCGAGCAACACAACGCGACCGTGGGTGCGTGGGGAGGCGTGCGAGTGGGGCGGATCGTCTGCGTGCACGGCGTGGGCAAGCAGCTGTCCGGCGAGCAATCCCTGCTGGCGGACTGGCTGCCCGCACTGCGTGACGGCCTCACCCGGGCGGAGCACCCCGGTATTCCGCCGAGCACCGTCGAAATGGCTTTCTACGGTGACTTCTTCCGTCCAGCGGGAACTTCGCTGGCGGTCGGTGATCCCCTGTATGGGGCGAACGACGTGCGGCCGGGCTGGGAGTCCGAGCTGCTGCTTGCCTGGTGGCGGGCGGCGTCGGCGGTGGATGAGCGGGTCGCTCCGCCGACGGGGGACACCCTCGCGCGGATGCCGGGTTCGGCGCAGGCGGCATTGCGCCAGTTGTCCAGGTCGCCGTTCTTCGCCGGTGTCGCTCTTCGCGCACTGGTGTTCGATCTGAAACAGGTCCGCCGCTACCTGCAGGAGCCCGAATTGCGCCGCGCCGTTCAGGCGCGGGTGCGCTCTTCGATCACCGCGGAGACGCGGGTGGTCGTCGCACACTCACTGGGGTCGGTGGTCGCGTATGAGGCCTTGGCGGCGCTGCCCGGCCACGGCGTGCGTGCTCTGGTCACCTTGGGGTCCCCGCTCGGCATCTCGAACTTGGTGTTCGAGCGGCTTGAACCCGCGCCACGTGACGGGCGAGGTGCCTGGCCTGGCGCGGACGACATGGTGTGGACGAACTTGGCTGATCGGGGCGATGTCGTCGCGCTGGAAAAGGATTTGCGCCCGCGTTTCGGCGCGGAGGTGGTGAACGCGCTGGTCTGCAACGGTTCGCACGCTCACGACGCGAAGCCCTATCTGACCGACCGGCTGACCGGGGCGGCGATCGCGGAGGGCCTGCGTGACGACTGAGGACGATCGGCCCCGCCGCTACCTGATCGCCACCGCGATCGCGCACTACCCGAACGCGCCGGAGTGGGACCGGCCCGGCCTGGTGGCGGCCCGTGCGGAAGTCGTCGACCTGTTCACCGGCGCACTGGGTTACGAGCACGTCAGCGATCTCGGGCTCGACCCCACCAGGGCGCAGTTGACCGCGCGGCTCCGTGCCTTCTGCCGCTCGTCCGACCGTCGACCGGACGACATCGTGGCGGTCTACATAGCCGGGCACGGCGAGGTGCTCGACGGCACGCATGAGCACGTGCTGCTGACCGCCGACACCGATCCGGCGGATGTGGCCGACGCGCTGCCGACCGCCGAGATCGCCAGGAAAATGCTGCTCGACACTCCGGTACGGCGCGTGCTGCTCATGTTCGACACCTGTTACTCCGGGCAGGGCGGCAACGAGCTCACCGCTTCGGCGATCACCTCGATGACACAGCGGTGGGGCGACGAACGCGGGGCGGGACTTGTTGTCCTCACCTCCGCGCAGCCGACCGAGCAGGCCGAGACCGGAGCGTTCCCGCGCCTGCTGCGAAAGGCCGTGCACGGGCTGCCCAGCGCGGGCTACGCCCCGAAGGTCCTGCCGCTCGACAGCGTCGTCCAGGCGATGAACGACGACGCCACCAAACCGGGTTTCCAGACGATCGGGTCCAGCCTGACGAGGTTGACCGGCGAGGTCCCCGCCTTCCTGCCCAATCCCCGCTACGACCCGCGACTGACCGAAGTCGACCTGGCCATCCAATGCGCTGCGGAATGGGACGCACAGGCCGAGCGCCGTGAAACCGAACTGCGCACCCGGCTCGTCACTCGCGCGATGGGCGGTCACGGGACGAGTGGCAGCTGGTGGTTTTCGGGCCGCCGCACCGCCTTGCTCGATATCGCGGCCTGGCTCAGCCACGTCGACATCGCCCGGCCGCTGCTGGCGGTCACCGCGGGGCCGGGCTCGGGCAAGACAGCCGTGCTCGGATTGATCGCGACCCTCACCCATGCCGACCGCAGGATGACGGTGCCACTGCAGTCGCTCGACCTGCCTTCCGCGGCGATTCCCCCGCCATCGGCGGTGGATGTCGCGATCTACGCGCAGAACCTGACCACCGACCAGGTCTTCCACGCGATCACCTCGGCCGCACGGCTGCGCGCCGACACGATCGGGCAGCTGCTGGACCTGCTGGGGGAACGGGAGGCCCCGTTCACCGTGCTCATCGACGCACTGGACGAGGCCACCGATCCCGAACAACTGGCCCGGCGCCTGGTCCGGCCACTGTCCGAGCACGCGAACGGACGTCTGCGCCTGCTGGTGGGCACCCGGCCGTACCTGCTCGAACTCGCCGGTGTCGCCAGAGAAGACGCGATCGACCTGGACGCACCTCGATACGCTGATCCCGAAGCGCTGGCGAACTACATCATCCGGGGTTTGCTCGAAGCAGCGGACGAGAGTCCCTATCGCGGGGTGCCGGGCGAAGTCGTGCGCTCGGTCGCCGACGCGGTCGCCGAAGCTTCACACCCTTCCTTCCTGGTCGCCCGGATCGTCAGCGCCTCGCTGGCGGCCCAGGCCGGAATTCCGGACCCCCACGATCCGGAATGGCGCCGGTCGCTGCCGCGCCTCCCCGGTGAAGCGATGAGACGAGACCTCGAGACCCGGCTGGGCGCCGACGCGAAGAAGGTGCGCGATCTACTGCGCCCGCTCGCCTTCGCCGAAGGTCAAGGACTGCCATGGGAGGACATCTGGGCGGCCGTCGCTTCGAAGGTTTCCGGAACCGGCTACGGAGACGAAGATCTGCTCTGGTTGCGGCGGCGCGCCGGATCGTATGTCGTCGAGGCGATCGAGGGCGGCCGTTCCACCTACCGGCTCTATCACCAGGCACTTGCCGAGCACCTTCGCGACGGCACGGACAAAACCGCCGTGCACGCGTCCATCGCGGCCGTGCTGAAGGCTCGAGTGCCCCGGGCACCGGACGGCACCCTCGACTGGGGACGCGCGCATCCTTACGTGCGGCGGCACCTGTCGACCCATGCGGCGCACGCCGGACTCATCGACGAGTTCATCGCCGATGCCGACTACCTGGTCTACGCCGAGGCTGACCCGCTGCTCGCCGCACTGGCCAAGGTCACTTCGGAAGACGGCGCTCTCATCTGCGCGATCTATCGAGCTTCCGCTGGGCTACATCGGAATCTGCCGCCGAGTCGGCGGCGGCAACTTCTGGCCACGGACGCCGCCCGGTTCGCTGCCACCCGTCACCAGCGCGCGCTGTCCCGCACCCTTCCCTGGCCGCCTCGCTGGGCGACCGGCCAGCAGTCCACGATCGCGCTCCGGACCACTTACCCCGGCCATGCCACTTCCGTTCGCGCTGTCGCCTTCGGCACGCTGGACGGACGAGCGGTAGCCGTCAGCGCCGGTGACGACGCCGCCGTGCGGGTCTGGGATGCCACCACCGGAGTCGATGTCTGCTCGTTCGCCGGGCACGGTGACGCGGTGCGCGCGGTCGCCTTCGGCGTCCTGGGCGGCAGGCCGGTCGTTGTCAGCGGCAGCGCGGACGAAACAGCCCAGGTGTGGGACGCGGCCAATGGCCGGTCGATCACCGTTTTCGCCAAGCACACCAACACGGTGCGCGCGGTCGCCTTCGGTGAACTGGCCGGGAGTCCGGTGGTCATCAGCGGGAGCTTCGACAAGACGGTGCGGGTGTGGGATGCACCGACCGGCGACGAAATCGCCTTGATGACCGGCCACACCGGGGGCGTGGAGGCGGTCGCCTGCGGGGTGCTGGATGGTCGCTTGGTCGTCATCAGCGGTGGCCTGGACGGAACCGTGCGGGTGTGGGATGCCGCTACCGGCAAGGAGATCGCGGTGTTCGCCGGGCATACGGATTGGGTGAATGCCCTTGCGTGTGGTGTGCTTGATGGTCGGCCGGTGGTGGTCAGTGGTGGTGCTGACGAGACGGCGCGGGTGTGGGATGCGGCTACCGGCAAGGAGATCGCGGTGTTCGCCGGGCATACGGATTGGGTGAATGCCCTTGCGTGTGGTGTGCTTGATGGTCGGCCGGTGGTGGTCAGTGGTGGTGCTGACGAGACGGCGCGGGTGTGGGATGCGGCTACCGGCAAGGAGATCGCGGTGTTCGCCGGGCATGCGGACTGGGTGAACGCCCTCGCCTACGGCGTGCTCGACGAACGACCGGTCGCGGTCAGTGGTAGTGACGACCGAACTGTGCGAGTGTGGGATCTCGATGTGCTCGCGAACACCCTGCGCGCCTCGGCCGGCCACGTCGCCGGCATTACCGCTGTCGCATGTGGAGTGCTCGACAGCAGGCCGGTGGTGGTCAGTGGTAGCGCTGACGAGACGGCGCGGGTCTGGGACGCGGCCACCGGCAAGGAAGTCACGGTGTTCACCGCACACACCGACTGGGTCAACGCGGTCGCCTACGGTGTGCTCGACGACCAGCCGGTCGTCGTCAGCGGCAGTCTGGACGAGACGGCACGAGTGTGGCACGCGGCCTCGGGTGTGGAGATCGCCGTGTTCACCGGGCACACCAGTGGGGTGAACGCGGTGGCCTACGGCACGCTCGAAGCCCGCCCGGTTGCGGTGAGCGGCGGTTTCGACAAAACCGTGCGTGTGTGGGATCCCGACACCGGTGAGGAAGTGAAGGTGCTCACCGGCCACGCCGGAGAGGTGAACGCCCTCGCTTGCGGACTGCTGGACGGACGGTCGGTCGTCGTCAGCGGTAGCGCAGACGAGACCGTACGGGTCTGGGACACCGTCACGGGTGAGGAGATCACGGTGTTCACCGCCCACGGCGACAAGGTGAACGCCGTTGCCTACGGTGTGCTCGATGATCGGGCGGTGGTCGTCAGCGGCAGCGATGACAACACCGCGCGAGTGTGGGATGCGGCCACGGGTACGGAGATCACGGTGTTCGCCGCGCACTCCGATTGGGTCAACGCCGTGGCCTGCGGTGTGCTCGCCGGACGACCGGTCGCCATCAGCGGCAGTGGTGACATGACCGTGCGCATGTGGGAGCTGCGAAACGGCGAAGAGTGTCTTACGCTCGACTACCACGGCCTGAACCTGAAGACGCTCGCGGTCGGCCAGGCCGAGGAAATAGTGATCGCCGCCGGGCGCGATATGGCGGTGCTCGATCGTCGGGCGATGAGCTGATCTTTCGGGGCCGGTAGCGGTTGGGCCCCGAGCGACCGAATCGTGCAGGCGCCCGATGTCCACTGCGACGTAGGGGAAGGTAGACCACGGCGGTGCCCTGCCCGGGGAACACCAGCCGATTCGCCGTCGAAGACGAATTGGGCCTGACCGGCGGCTGCGACCCGGAGGTGTTCGACGAGGTGACCGCGCGCCGGCCGGCCGGGCAAGCCGGCTCGCTGCCGGCGCGCATGGCGGCCGGGCCTGAACGGGAGCTGGGCGCGCTCGCCGGAGCCGCGCCCTGCCGGGCGTATCCGTGCGGCCTGCTTGGTCCGCGGGCGATCGCCGCGGCCGGTGAAGCGGGGGTGACGCCCCGGTGCTCCTTGCTGACGCGGTTCGTCGAGCAAACCGTCATCGGGTTTGTGGGGTGGGAGTCGTGCCGGCTCGGTGGGGAACCCGTTGGGTCCACGTGGGAAGGTTCCGGCACCGAGCCGGCGGCCCGGACGGCGTGTTCCGGGCGAAGACGAGCGTAGGCACCGCGGCTGGAGCCCGGCTCGGGAAGCGATGAGTTTCGCGCCGGAGGCTGGTCGATACCCGGTGAGAGCGTCAGCAGATCGACGGGAGTCGCGATGAACGAGCCGAAGAGCCAGCACGTCACCGAGTTCAGCGAGCCGGGCAGTGTCGCCATGCCGTGGGCCGAGGTCGAGGCGGTGCTGCGCGAATCCGAGATGTTCTGGCTGTCCACCGTGCGCAAGGACGGCAGGCCGCACGTGGCACCCCTGCCCGCGATGTGGCTGGACGGCAACCTGCACTTCTGCACCGGCGCGCACGAGCAGAAGGCCCGCAACCTCGAAGCCAACCCGCGCTGCGTGCTCACCACGGGGACGAACTCGTACCGCTCCGGCCTCGACGTGGTCGTCGAAGGCACCGCTGCCCGGATCAGCGACGAGCAAACCCTGACCCGGCTCGCCAAGATGTGGCAGGACAAGATCGACTGGCCGTTCGAGGTGGTCGACGGCCAGTTCAGCGACCCGGGCAACAACGACCACCGCGCCCCGGTCTACGCGGTGACACCGGCCAAGGTGCTGGCGTTCGGCAAGGCGCCCTATCGCCAGATCCGGTACACCTTCTGAGCCCGGCGACCGCACGCCTTCGCGCTCTCCGCCTTTTGCGATGATCGGGCGGTGAACAGCACATCCCCGGCGGTCACCGCCGATCCAGCAGCAGCCGACCTCGACGAACTCGTCGCCTCCCTGGTCGCCAGCCGTCCCTCCGCGCTGCCGCCGGAGAATCGCGAGAAGCTGGCGTCCTTCGTCCGCGGCGAGCACGGTGAGCTGCTCGGCGGGATCGCGGGGCACACGAACTACGGCTGGCTGTTCATCGCGCAGCTCTGGGTCCACGAATCGACCCGCGGCCAGGGGCTCGGCGCATCCCTGCTGCGCGCCGCCGAGGACGAGGCCAGAAGGCGAGGCTGCCGATCGGCCTGGCTGGACACCTACAGCTTCCAGGCCAGGCCGTTCTACGAGGCGCACGGCTATCGCGTGTTCGGTGAACTGCCCGGCTTCCCGGCCGGTTACCGCAAGTACTTCCTGTGCAAGGAACTCTGACGCCGGTCGACCACCGCCACCGTGATGATGGCAACCCCGATCACGGCGGCGACCAGGGCGACCGGACTGGCCAGCGGTGCGGACAGCACCAGCGCCACTCCCGGTCCGATGCGCCAGCGCCCGTCCCGCCACACCCCGGCGGCCGCGGTCACCAGCGTCACCACCGCGGCCGCCAGGACCGGCAGCAGCACCAGCGAGAAGATGGCCACGTAACCGTGGCGGTCGTCTTCGGCCACCACCGCGTCGTTCCCGCTCAGCAACAACGCGGCCCGTGTCACCGACCAGCCCGTCACGGCGAATCCGGCGAGGAGCAGGCCGCGCCGGAGCATCAGCTGGGTGCCTTTGTCGACCATGCCGAATGCTAAAACCAGCGCGACCGCGGAAGTGCCCGTCGTTAGCGGGCCGCCTGCGTTCGTACGCCGATTCGTGATCGTTCCGGCGTCTTCCGCAGCGTCGCTTCCCGGCGCCTCTGTGCATCGGGTTCCTCCGTCCGGGAGCTTTGCTTTCACGGAGAAGTCTCGTCGTGCGGCCGGGCGTCCACATCGGTCTTCCGTCGCGAACCACCCCCTACCAAAGAGACAGTGGTCTGCGACTTTTGTCTAAGAGATCAGTTCAGAATGAGTTCGCGGAGGCAGATGATCGCGCAAGCGAGGCTGAGGATGGCTTGGTGGATGCCGGCTCGACGTTCAGTGCGGATGCGTAGCCTGCGGAAGCCTATGAGCCAGGCGGAGGTGTGTTCGACGGGCCGGCGGATCTTTCCCAGGCCGGAACCATGCTCGACACCGCGCCGGGCGATCAGCGGGTGGATGCCACGGGCTCGGACCAAGCGGCGGTACTTGTCGTGGTCATAACCGCGGTCGGTGCAGCGCCGACGTGGCTTGCCGGCCACGCCCCGAATGGGCGGGACGGTGTCGAGCAGTGGAATCAGCTGGGTGGCGTCGTTGCGGCGTCCGCCGGTCAGCGGAAGCGTCGCGGATGTGCCGGTATCAACAGCTCCAGCCGCGCCCACAGCTCGTCGGTCAAGACCTGCTCACGCATCCGATAATGCTGGAAGACCCGACACCGCAGCCGAAGCCGAAGCCAGCTCATTCTGAACTGATCTCTAAGCACGGTCTCCTCGACGTTGGTGGCGCTGGGCTTTCGCGCGGTTTCCGCAGGTTGCCATGGAGCACCAGCGACGGCGCCTGCTCGGTGAGGGATCGAGGTACAACCACGAGCACCGGCCGCAGCCGCCGACCTGGGAGCGTTCGTCACCGGCCAGCAGCGCCGCGCTAGCCAGCGCCATCCGTACAGATAGGACACGCAAGCCCAACTCGGTCACGTCGGTCACCCACGCCGATTGCGTGCGATATCGGTCAGACAGGCGTGCTTCCCGATGCGCGGTCGTGATGTCGGACTTGACCCGTTCGCGGACTGCCGCCGGGCACTCGATTCCGTCGATGTCCGCGACCAGGAATTCGTGCAATGCCTCGCGCTGGGCTCGCAGGTCAGTAAGGGCCTTGCTCGCTTCGGCGGGATCGTTTTCGGCGCGAGCCAAGAGATAGTCGTGCTCCGCGTTGTCGAGCACGCCCGCCGCGCGCGCCCAGCCGGCGGCGTCGGTGAAGTCGTGCAGCCATTCGACATCGCGGTCCTTCGTACGGCCTCCGACCGTGTTGACGAAGTCGAGTGCCGGGTGGCCGCCGACGAAGGACTCGGCTGTCCAGGTCGTCAAGGTCCTCTCCACAGGTCGAGCCGTCGGGTTGACAGGCAGCCTCGGTTGCCCCAACCATACTAACCACACTTTGACAGAAAGGGGTTAGTTATGTTGGCGCTGGATGACACGTTCGAGGTCGGCGGGCAGACGGTTCGCTATGGCGTGCAAGGGGAGGGCGAGCCGTTGGTGCTCATTCACGGCACCCCGTTCTCCTCGGTGGTGTGGCGGCGCATTGTGCCGCAGCTCACGCGACGCCACCGCGTGCACTACTTCGATCTGCTCGGGTACGGTCGTTCGGAGAAGAAAGCCGGTCAGGACGTCTCGCTGGCCGTGCAGAACCAGGTTTTCGCCGCACTGCTCGACCATTGGGAACTCGAGCTGCCGCACGTGGTCGGCCACGACTTCGGGGGAGCCACGGCACTCCGGACACATCTGCTCGACGGCCGCGACTACCGGTCGCTGACCCTGATCGACCCGGTCGCGCTCAGCCCGCACGGATCACCGTTCGTGCAGACCGCGCGGCGGCACGAGGACGCGCTGAACGAACTGCCCAGCTACATCCATGAGGCGATCCTGCGCGCCTACATCGGCGGGTCGGTGCACCGCCGACTTTCCGAGCAGGAGATGAACCGCTACCTCGAACCGTGGCTGGGCGAGGTGGGCCAGCCCGCGTTCTACCGCCAGATCGCGCAGATGTCCGACCGCCACACCGACGAGATCCAAGACCGCTTCGACGAAATCCGCTGCCCGGTCACCATTCTCTGGGGCGAGCAGGACGACTGGATTCCGGTCGAAAGGGGACGAATCCTCGCGGACCGGATCGCCGGCGCGGAATTCCGCGTGGTGCCGGAAGCCAGTCACCTGGTTTCGGAAGACGCCCCCGAAGCCATCGTCGGCACCGTGCTCGACTTCACCGCTCGTGTTTCCTCGGGTGCGGTGGTGCTCGGCGAGTCGAGGTAGGTGAGCAGCGCATCGCGGTGGTGGGAGAGCTTGTCCATCCGCGTCTCGATGTTCTGCAGCACCTCGTGCAGGACCGCGGACAGCTCTGGGCAGTTGTTGAGCCTCGGCGCCTTGCCCTCCGCGCACGGCAGTACTTCGCGGATGACCTCGGTGGGCAGGCCGGCGTCGAGCAGGCCACGGATCTGGGCGACGATCATCGGCGCGTCGTCGTCGAACTCCCGATAGCCGTTGGACCGCCTCGCCGAGACGAGCAGCCCCTGTTTCTCGTAGTAGCGCAGCAACCGGGTGCTCACCGAGGTCCGCTTGGACAGTTCGCCGATGCGCACGTGATCCACTCCACACTTCGATCGCTGGACGTTGGCACCGGTGTCAAAGTTTAGCTTGGGGTTCATGCAGTACACGAATCTCGGCCGCACCGGCCTGCAGGTGTCCCGGCTGGTGCTGGGCACGATGAACTTCGGCCCCGACACCGACGAGTCCGACAGCCACGCCATCATGGACCGGGCGCTGGAACTCGGCTTCAACTTCTTCGACACCGCCAACATCTACGGGTGGAAGCTCGGCGAAGGCTGGACCGAGCAGATCATCGGCCGGTGGCTGGCGAAATCCGGACGCCGGGACGATGTCGTGCTGGCCACCAAGGTCTACGAGCCGATGGGCGAGGGACCGAACTCGAGCGGGCTGTCCGCCCGGCACATCCGGCACCAGGTCGAGGGCTCCCTGCGTCGGCTGCGGACCGACCACCTCGATCTCTACCAGGCCCACCACGTCGACCGGCACACCCCGTGGGAGGAGTTCTGGCAGGCGATGGACACGCTGGTGGCGCAGGGAAAAGTGCTCTACGTCGGTTCGTCGAACTTCGCCGGCTGGCATATCGCGCAAGCGAGCGAAAGCGCCCGGTGGCGCCATTCACTCGGACTGGTCAGCGAACAGCACCTGTACAACCTCGCGGAACGCACCGCCGAACTGGAGGTCCTGCCCGCGGCCCGGTCCTATGGACTCGGCTTCATCCCGTGGTCGCCGCTGTTCGGTGGGGTTCTCGGCGGAATCCTGCGCAAGACGCGGCGACGGGCCAGCGGGTCCGACCTCACCGCCAGCCGGCTGGCCGCGAACCGGGAGCGCGTGGAAGCGTATGAGTCCTTTTGCGACGAGATCGGTCACCAGCCCGCCGCGGTGGGCCTGGCGTGGTTGCTCCACCAGGAAGGCGTGACCGGTCCCATCGTGGGGCCGCGCACGGTCGAGCAGCTGGAGAATTCGCTCGCCGCGTTCGACGTCCGCCTCGGCAGCGGTGAGCTGGCCCGTCTCGACGAGATCTTCCCCGGCCCCGGCGCTGCGCCCGAGGCGTATGCGTGGTGATCTGTCGATTTCAGCTACTTTGGTGAACGCTGCGAGCGACGATCGTCGACAGCGCACGAGTCCGGCGGGCTCCTAGCGTGACGGCATGATCAAATTCCTGCTCTCGCTCGCGCTCGTGGCCTCGCCCGTCCCGGCCGACGCGCCGCGCCACCTGGACTGGCAACCCTGCCCGGACGCGGGCCCGGTGCCGATCCAGTGCGCCGACCTTGGTGTCCCGCTCGCCGAGCCCGGCGGCCGCACCATCACGCTGAAGGTGGCGCGGCTGCCGGCCACCGGCCCGAAACGGGGCACGGTACTGGTCAACTTCGGCGGACCCCAGGGCGGCCAGATCGCGAGCCTGCGGTCACGGCCGCAGATCTTCGACGCGATCCGCCGGTCCATGGACGTGGTCACCTGGGATCCGCGCGGTTACCCCGGTCTCAGCGATCCCGTACTGGACTGCGACTGGAGCAAGGTGCGCACCCCACCGTTCCCCGCCGACCAGGCGGAGTTCGACCGGCTCGCCGCGGACAACCGGGCCAGGGCCGACCGGTGCCGGGCCAGTGATCCGGAGCTGTTCGACCACATGGACTCCGCCGGCGACGCTCGTGACGCCGACCGGATCCGCCAGGCGCTGGGCGAAAACCGGATGAACTTCATCGGCACCTCGTACGGCGGTGTCATCGCGCAGGCCTACGCCCGGCAGTTCCCCGAGCGGGTGCGCACCCTTTACATCGACGGAACCGGCAACCACAGCGCGCGTGACTGGCCACGCGAACTCGACGCGACCGCGCGCGACTACGAGCGGTATCTGCGGCGGTTCTTCGACTGGGCGGGCCCGGGAACCGAGCAGCGCTGGCAGGCGCTGATGGCCAAGGCCGACGCGGCACCGATCCCGGCCGGGACCGCGCGCTTCGACGGCACGCAGCTCCGTGCGCTCGGCTTCCAGAAGGTGACGCTCGGTCCGGAAGCCTGGCCGACGCTGGTGAACGCCATCACCGCCGCCGAGGCGGGCGACGCGTCCGGTTTCGCCGGGCCTGGCACCGATCCGTATCCCGGCGTGCCCGGCGGCGGCGTCAAGGAGTGCCTGGACTTCCCCCGGGCGCGTGACCACGCGGAGATCGCCCGCGGCGTCGGACGTCTCAACCGCGTGGCTCCCAACGTGGGCGCCTCGTTCCCCCTCGCCTGGCACCTGCCGACGACTTGCGCCGGCTGGCCCGCACCGGCGACCAACCCGCCCGCGCCGCTGCCCGCCGCGGTGCCGCCGATGCTGGGCGCCGGCACCTGGCTCGATTTCGGCTCGACCGCACGGGCCCTGGCCACCGTCCCCGGCAGCCGCGCGATCCACCACGACGGTCCCGGCCACAACCTGTTCGCGGCCATGACCAACCCATGCGTGATCGACCACGTGAGCCGCTATGTCACCGAGCGCGTTCTGCCCCCGCAGAACACCCAGTGCGACTAGCGGTGGATGGGGTCACCACCGTTGGTCCCGGCGCCACGAAGGTCCCGCGATGCGCGGTGGCTCGGTTTGCTTGGGGCGGATGGCGTGCCAGCCGACCGACCACTGGTCCGGGGGCAGCGCGAGGGCCGCGCACACTTCACGCGCCAGGTCGCCGGGTTCGCGTCCGTCCCACGCGGTGTGGAGGAACACCTGGTATTCGTCGTCGAGCATGAGGGCGACGCAGAACACGCCGGGATCGCGGTAGTCGTTGGCGACCCAGTCGGCGCGGAGGCCGTAGGAGCGCAGGCGGTCGTGGTCGAGGCCGGTCAGCACGTACCGGCCGGCGGTACGCACCGGCGTTTCCCACGAGTGGTCCGCCGCGACCCTCGCGACCTCCTCGTCGTACTGCTCGGCGGGGAAGGAAACCCCGCGCGGCATGGGCACTTCGAGTCGCCACTCCCAGTGCACCAGGTCGCCGTCGCGGACGATGGTGACGTCGGTGGAGCCGCAGCCGTACACACCACAACCGCACCGGGCGATCGGCACGGTCCGCGGTTCGGCCGTGGCGGTCAGCCGGTTGAACGGGATGAGCAGGGCGTACGGATCCATGCCGAGGCCCGCTCCGGCGCTGGTCATCTCCACGCCGTTGACGTGGACCAGCACCTGGAAGCCACGGGCTTCGTCGGGAGTCGGAACCACGGCCAGCCGCAAGGAATCCGTGCCGGGGCGGCGGGCGATCCCGCCGCCCCGCGCGGCGAAGTAGCCGGGCGGGATGTCACCCGGCAGGGGAGTGCCGAGTTCCCGGAGCGCGCGCTCGGCGAGTTCGCGCAGGCCCCAGGTCGAATCCCGCGCCGAAGTACCGGCGAGTTCGGCCAGCGCGGGTGAATCCAGCCCGACGGCCAGTGCCGCGCAGGCCGCGTCGATCAGTTCGGCCGGTCCGTTCTCTGGCTTGGCCACCCAGCCCGCCAGTGCGTCGTGCAGCCGCTGCTCCGGGGTTTCAGTCACTGCCCACCTTCGATCCGGCCGAGCAACGCGACCGTGGCCGCGCTCGGGAGTTCCGTGGTCGCCGAAACGGTTTCCCAGGTCGGAACCGTACCGGGCAGCGGGAGGAAGCGGGCTTGGTCGGTCTTCAGCGAGAAGGTCTCCGGTACCAGCGCCACACCGAGGTCGAAAGCGACCAGTTCGAGCAGCGAATGCACGTCGGTGACCTCGAGCGCGACCTTGCGGTGCACCCCGGCGTCGGCGAGCACGGCGTCGGCGTGGTCCCGGGTGCCCCAGCCGGGGTGGAAGTCGACGAAGCGGTCCTCGGCGAGATCGGCGAGGCGCACCTCGGCGCGACCGGCCAGCGGGTGCCCGGGTGCGCAGGCGAGCACCAGTCGCTCGCTGCCGAGTGGGGTGAGCCGGAGCCCGTCGGGGCAGCGCGCCGGTCTGGCCACGAAGGCGACGTCGAGCGCGCCGGTCCGCACCTGCTCGAGCAGTTCGGTCGAGCCGCTGTGCCGCAGCCGGACGTCCAGGCCGGGATGGGCGGTGACGAAGTCCCGGAGCAACTCCGGCAGCGGCAGCGAGTGCAGGCACTGCAGCGAACCGATGGCCAGGCTGCCGCGGACCAGGCCCTGCACCGCGGCCACGGCGTCGCGCCCGGCGTCGGCGGCGGCCAGTGTGCGGCGGGCTTCGACCAGCAGCGCTTCGCCCGCGCCGGTCAGGCGCACCTGGCGGGTGCTGCGGCGGAACAGCGGTGCGCCGAGTTCCTTCTCCAGCGACCGGATGGCGGCCGACAGGCCGGACTGGGCCACGTGCATCCGCCGCGCGGCCCGGGTGAAGTGCGACTCCTCGGCGACCGCGACGAAGTACTCGAGCTGGCGGAGTTCCACCACTGATCACCCATCCTGCTTAGTCGGATCGGTTTCTTCTGTTGGACAGCTTAATGCCCGGCGCGCAGGCTGGAGGGCGGACAACCCGACCAGGAGGAGCACCCATGCAGACGCGCCGGATCGGCGGAACCCAGGTCAGCGCCATCGGACTCGGCGGCATGCCGATGTCGGTCCAGGGCAGGCCGGACGAGAGCCGGTCGGTGGCCACCATCCACGCCGCGCTGGAGGCCGGGGTCACGCTGATCGACACCGCGGACGCCTACCACCTCGACACGAGCGATCCCGGGCACAACGAATCGCTGATCGCCCGCGCGCTGGCGAGCTTTCCCGGCGACACCTCCGCCGTGCTGGTCGCCACCAAGGGCGGCCACACCCGGCCCGGCGGGGCGTGGGCGCTCGACGGCTCGCCTGCCCACCTCAAGCGCGCCGCCGAGGCTTCGCTGAAACGGCTCGGCACCGAAGCGCTGGGGTTGTACCAGTTCCACCGGCCGGACCCGGAGGTTCCGTACGCCGAATCCATCGGTGCGCTGGCCGAACTGCTCGACGAGGGCAAGATCCGCTTCGCCGGCATCTCGAACGCGAACCCGGAGCAGATCCGGCTGGCGAACGAGATCCTCGGCGGCAGGCTCGCCGCCGTGCAGAACGAGTTCTCGCCCGCGTTCCGCTCCAGCGAACCGGAACTCGAGCTGTGCAGCGAACTCGGCATCGCCTTCCTGCCGTGGAGCCCGCTCGGCGGTATCACCAAGGCGGAGGACCTCGGCTCGCGGTTCGCCCCGTTCGCCGAGGTGGCGCGGGCGCACGACGCCAGTCCGCAGCAGGTCACCCTGGCGTGGATGCTGGCGAAGTCGCCGGTGGTCATCCCGATCCCCGGTTCGTCGCGCCCGGAGACCATCCGGGCTTCGGCCGCGGCGGTGCACCTGGAGCTGTCCGATGCCGAGCTGGCCGCGCTCGACGGTCAGGGGGCGGTGAGCGGCTCCGCCTCGTAGGCACGGTGCATGAGGTCCACAAAGGACGGTGCGGCGGGCAGCTCCGCCGAGCCGATGCCGTGCACCGCGATGCCCGGCGACCACGAGTTCAGCACCACCGCCCCGGCGAGCCCCGGCAGGTCGGCGAGGGTGACCTCGGCGACGCGCTGGGGCACGCCGAGGCGGTCGAGCTGCCGCCGGACGATGGCCATGGTGATGCCGTGGAGCACTTCGGCCTCCGGCCAGACCACCGCGGTGCCGTCCCAGAAGGCGAGGTTCCAGATGGTGGCCTCGCTGAGCCTGCCGCGCCGGTCGAGGAAGGCGGCGTCGTCGAAGCCCTTGGCGACGGCCTCGCGCAGGAGGTAGGTCTTGGCCACCTCGCCGACGTGCTTGCGGGCGGGCAGGAACCGCTCGTGCTCGACCGCGGACAGCCGGAGCGGGCCCGCGGGCGGAGTGGCGGCGGGCCCGGTGCGGACCAGCACGGAGAGCTTCGCCTGCCCGCCGGGCGCGGTGAACTCGCGGTTGGCGGAGAACACCGTGGCGGTCAGGGAAAGATCGGCCGGACCGGCTTCGACGGCCGTTCGCACGTGGGCGCGCACCTGCTCGTCGGGCAGCGCGGTGCCGAACATCTCCGCCGAGGCGTCCCGGAGCCGCTTCAGGTGCAGGTCGAGGCCCCGGATCCGGCCGTCGCGCACCTGCAAGGCGGTGAAATGGGCGTAACCGGAGAAGGCGAGTGGTGCCAGCTCCGCGGCGGTCGCGTCCTTGCCGTCGAGCTGGGCGACAAACTGGGTCATGATCACCACGGTAAACGCCACTCGGGTCCGGAATACCGCACCCCGGCGGCCGTGTTCTCCCTGCGGAAGGAGTTGAGGCGGAAATGACCAAGTCCACCGAGCGTGCCGTACTGGCCGGCGGGTGTTTCTGGGGAATGCAGGACCTGTTTCGCGCGCAGCCGGGGGTGGTGTCGACCCGGGTCGGCTACACCGGCGGTGAGGTGCGGAATCCGACCTACCGCAACCACCGCGGCCACGCGGAGGCGCTGGAGATCATCTTCGACCCGGCGGTGACCAGCTACCGGGCGCTGCTGGAGTTCTTCTTCCAGGTGCACGACCCGACCACGAAGGACCGGCAGGGCAACGACATCGGCACGAGTTACCGGTCGGCCATCTTCTACGAGAACGACGAGCAGAAGCGGATCGCCGAGCAGACCATCGCGGACGTGGACGCCTCGGGCAAGTGGCCGGCGAAGGTGGTGACCACGCTCTCCGGTGACTGGACCTTCTGGGAGGCCGAGGCGGAGCACCAGGACTACCTGGTGAAGCACCCGGGCGGCTACACCTGCCACTACGTCCGGCCGGACTGGACCCTGTCGAGCGCGCCCGCCTGACCCGGGTCACCACCCGCCCCGGCGGCTGCACGCCGGGGTGGGTGGCGGAGGTCAGTTTGCCGGGCCGAACCAGCGTGAAAGGGGGTCTTCCAGGTCCCGCTGGTCGTCGCCGACCCAGGCCACGTGGCCGTCTGGGCGCAGCAGGACCGCTGGGGCGTCTAGTTCTTCGCTGACGTCGACGACGTGATCGACCCGATCCGCCCAGCCCGCGACCGAGAGCTGTCCGGTTTGGTCGAGCAGCAGGCCACGGCCGGTGCGCGTCAGCTCGTAGAGGCGGCCCCGTTCGAGGGTCACGTCCCGCAGTCGTTTGCCCAGCAGGTCGTGCCCCTCGCCGAAGTCGTACCGCACGCTGGTCGCGATGATCATTTCGATGAGGTACCGGTTCACCTCGTCGAACTTCACCAGCTCCGTCATCAGCCGTCGCACTGCCTGCGGGCCCGGCTCGGTGGACATCAGCACGGCCTGCGCGCGGGTGTTGTCCAGCACGTCGGCCGCGACCGGGCGACGTTCGGACTCGTAGCTGTCCAGTAGGCCGTCCGGTGCCCAGCCGCCGAGGTCCGCCGCCAGCTTCCAGCCCAGGTTGAACGCGTCCTGGAGGCCGAGGTTGAGCCCCTGCCCGCCCATCGGCGGGTGCACGTGCGCCGCGTCGCCCGCGAGCAGGACCCGCCCGGACCGGTACCGTTCGGCCAGCCGCGTGGCGTCGGTGAAGCGGGACAACCAGCGCGGTGAGTGCACGCCGAAGTCGGTACCCGCGTAGACCCGCAGCTGCTGCCTGACCTCCTCGATGGTCGGCGGGACCGAGCGGTCCTCGGACACACTTTCGGCGGGCACGACCACGCGGTACGCGCCGTCGGGGAGTTGCCCGAGGCCGAACCCCTTGAGGGTCTCGCGGATCTTGGCGACGACGGAGTTCACCGTTTCCACCGGCGCGTCCGCCTCCATCTCGCCCAGCAGCGTCTCGACCTTCGCCGGTTCGCCGGGAAAGCCGATGCCGAGCAGTTTGCGCACCGTGCTGCGGCCGCCGTCGCAACCGACGAGGTACCGCGAGCGCAACCGCGTCCCGTCGGCCAGTTCCGCGGTCACCCCGTCCCCGTCCTGACTCAGCCCGGTCAGCTCGCAGCCGCGCCGGATCTCGGCGCCGGCCTCGACCGCGTGCTCGGCCAGCAGGCGGTCGGTGGTGGTCTGCGGAATGGCCAGGACGTACCCGTGCGCGGTGTCGAGCCGGTCGGGCGCGGGTGTGGTGATACCGGCGAAAAAGCCGCCGAGCGGGGCCTGCTTTCCGTTGGCGAGGAACCGCTCCAGCAGGCCGCGCTGGTCCATCACCTCGATGCTGCGCACGTGCAGTCCGAGCGAGCGGACGTACTTGGGCGGTTCGGCCTCCTTCTCCAGCACGAGCACGCGTGCACCGTGCAGTCGCAGTTCGGCGGCCAGCATCAGGCCGGTCGGCCCGGCGCCGGCGATGAGCACGTCGATCAAGGAACCCACCATTCGACGAGGATTTGCTTGGGCCGCAGATTCTGCGGCATGCCGGGGGTCTTGCCGCAAGCCCCGGGGTGCGCTATAAGTTGAGAGTGGCGGGGAAGGGTTCTTCCCTGCTTTTGTCTTCTGTGGACGGTCAGCCGATCGCTTCGGCCAGTTCGACGATGATTCCTTCGGGGCCGCGGACGTAGCAGAGCCGGTAGCTGTTCTCGTACTGCGTCAGCTCGCCGACGAGTTCGGCGCCGTGCGGCCGCAGTCGTTCGAGCACCTCGTCGATGCCTTCCACGGAGAACAGGATGTGGCGGATGCCGGGGGTGTTCGCCGGAGCGCGCGAGTCGCCGCCCTGGTGCGAAGGCGTGTGGTACTTGCACAGTTCGAGCCGTCCGCTGCCGTCCGGGGTGCGCATCATCGCGACGTCCGCGCGAACGCCGTTGAGCCCGTTGATCTGATCGATCGTGGGGCCTTCGAGCGAGGCTTCGCCCTCCAGTTCGAGGCCGAGTTCGACGAAGAACGCCTTGGCCGCTTCGAGATCGCCGACAACAACGCCGACGTGTTCCATGCGCTTGACCTTGCTCATGCCGATCTCCTTCTCCGGTGGGTTTCAGCCGCGCTGGCGGGCCATGAGCTCTTCGATGGCGGTGGGCAGGGTGGTCTCGAAGTCGATCAGCTTGGCCCAGGTCGGGGTCACCACGATCCGGACCATGCCGTCGTAGAGCGCGCGCACGCCGGCCTCCCACTCGGTCCGCTGCTCGGGCGACATCTCGTAGGTGCCGTTCCACTGCATGTATTCGTCGGGAATGCCGTCGACCTCGTCCAGTTCGGCCGTGCCGCGGAGCAGCAGGACCTTCGGCGGGTGGGACTCGGTGTCGATGGTCAGTGCGACCGCGGGGTTCCGGCGCAGCATGGGCAGTTTGCGCGCGTTCTTCGCGGTGCACATGACGATCTGCTCGCCGTTCCAGGTGATGCCGATCGGGATCGCCCGCGGGGTGCCGTCCAGCGCGGTGAAGGCCAGGCGGGCCAGGTCGCGGGCCAGGAGTTCCTGGCTGAGGGGCTGGTTCAGGATCTCGTCGAGCTGGTTGCGGTTCATGGTCGCTCCTCGGTGCCGTCGGGGTCGGACACCGCTGGGTCGGAGCAGGAGGGGGCACTTCGACACAGCTCGACTGTGAGCTGAGTCACATCATTTTTCTGGGAAGATCGAGTTCCATGACATCGACTTTGTCCGCGGCGGCCATCGAGTCGGAGCGGGTTGTGGTGCGCAAGGCGCGCGATGCCGATCGTGATGGGCTCATCGAGGTGTTCACCGATCCCGAGGTGAGGCGCTATCTGGGTGGGCCAAGGCCGCGTGCGCAGGTCGAAGGCTTCCTCGATCACCTGGGTGCGGTGGAGGGCGGTTACGTCGTCGCGGACCGGGAGACGGACGCGTTCTTCGGCATGCTGGCGCTCGCTCCCCGCGATCCCGACCTGCCCGGGCACGTCACCCCGGAGGGCGGCGAGTTGGAACTCTCGTACGTGCTGCGTCAAGCCGCCTGGGGGCGTGGCCTCGCTTTCGAAGCCACGACCGCCGTTCTGCGCGCCGCCGCACGGGAACTGCCCGAGCAGCCGGTGCTGGTGGTGACCCAGGCCGCGAACCAGGCCGCACGGAAACTGGCCGGACGACTGGGCTTCGAAGAAGTCGACACCTTCGAAGCCCACGACGCGGCGCAGGTACTCGCGGTCGCTCCGCTGGGGTCGTTCCGCGAGTAGTCGTCAGGATGGGTGGAAGGCGACCGCGCGCAGTCTGGTGAGGGTGTCTCCGGCGGAACGGGGATCCTCCGGGACGCCGAGAATCGGGGCGAGGCGTTTCCAGGCGCGCGGGTGTCGCGAGCGGTAGTCCTCCAGGAGGCGGAGGGTTTCGGCCTCGTCCAGCAGGTGGTGCGCCGGGGCCGCCCAGGTGGTGAATCCACTTTGGACCTTGACGGCCGGGGCGGCTTCGAGGTTGCGGAACCAGTCGGAGCGCGTGCCCCAGCCGGCGACCACCACGATCTCTCCCGGCGCGTACCGCACGACCTCCAGCACCACCTCCCGTCGCCGCCCGGATTTGCGGCCGGTGTGGACCAGGTGCACCAGGCGGTGCCCGAACAGGAAACCGAGGCGTGCCCGGTAGCACAGGATCGGTGCGCGCAGCAGGACGCGCAGCGGGCCACGAGGTGGCCGTGAGGTCAGTGCCATCACTCCACCCTAGGCCTCCGGGTGATCACCGAGGCTGAAGAGGAGGCGGCGCAGCAGCGCGGCCAGCTGTTCTTGATCGCCGCCGCCGAGGTCGCCCAGGAGCTTCGCCTCCAGGTCGATGTGGTCCACCACCACCCGATCGATCAGCTCGCGACCCCGCTCGGTCAGCGAGATCAGCACGCTGCGCCGGTTCGCCGGGTCGACCTCGCGGGAGACCAGGCCCCTGGCGACCAGCCGGTCGATCCGGTTGGTGATCGCGCCGGAGGTGACCATGGTCGCCTCGACCAGCTGGCCCGCGGTGAGCCGGAACGGCGGACCGCACCGGCGGATGGTGCCCAGCACGTCGAACTCCCACAACTGCAGGTCGAACCGGGCGAAGTTCTCGCGCAGCTCACGTTCGAGCAGGCGGTTGGCGCGCTGGATCCGCGCCACCACGCCCATCGGCCCCGGATCGAGGTCGGGCCGTTCGGTGCGCCACTGGTCCAGGCGCCAGTCGACGTTGTCCCGCACTCGGTCCTCCGGACATCTCAACGTGAAACTGTTTGACGTCACCCTAACAGACAGCTACGTTTCTCAACGTTGAACATTTCAACGTTAAGGAGTTTGCATGCCTGGCCACACCATCGGGGTGACCGCGCTGACCGCCGCCGTGCCGGTCGGCTGGGCGACCACCTACCTGGTCACCACCGAATTCCTGCCACCGGGGCACCCGCTGGTCTCCGGGGTGCTCCGCGCGCTGCCCGCCGGCCTTGTGCTGCTGGCCGTCACGCGGAAACTGCCGCGTGGTGACTGGCTGTGGCGCTCGCTCGTGCTCGGCACGCTCAACATCGGTGCGCTCTTCGTGCTGCTCTTCGTCGCCGCGTACCGGCTGCCGGGTGGGGTCGCGGCGACGCTGTTCGCCGTTCAGCCGCTGCTCGTCGCGGGTCTGGCGTTCGCGCTGCTCGGGGAGAAGCCCACGCGGTGGCGGCTCGGCTGGGGGCTGGCCGGAGTGGTGGGCGTCGGCCTGATCGTGGTGCGGGGGCGCGTTTCCTTCGACCTGCTGGGCATTCTCGCCGGGCTCGGGGCGGCCGGGGTGATGGCCGCCGGGCTGGTGCTGACCAAGCGCTGGGGTCGTCCGGCCGGTGCCGGTCCGACGACGATCGCGGCCTGGCAGCTCACCGCGGGCGGGCTGGTGCTCGTCCCGTTCGCGCTCGCGTTCGAAGGGCTTCCACCCGCGCTGGACGCCCGCGCGATCGGCGGTTACGCCTGGCTGTGCGTGGTCGGCGCGCTGCTGTCCTACCCGATCTGGTTCTACGGCCTCGGCAGGTTGCCGGTGGTCGCCGTGTCCTTCCTGTCCCTGCTCTCACCCGCGGCCGCGACCGTCCTGGGCCGGCTGTTCCTCGACGAGTCCCTCACGGCAGCACAGGGCGCCGGATTCGCGCTCGCGCTGACCGCCATCGCCGCCGCCCAACTGCCGCCCAAAGCCGTCGCCGTCAAAACCGCCTGAGGAGAATGATCATGTCCCGCACCATCCTGGTGACCGGAGCCACCGGAACCGTGTCCACCGCGCTGCTCGACGCACTGCCCGGCGAAGATCTCCGCGCACTCGTCCGCGATGAGTCCAAAGCGGACGGACTGCGCGAACGGGGTGCCGAGGTCGTCACCGGGGATCTCGACGACCCCCCGTTCGCTGCCGCCCGCCTTCGATGGCGTGCACGACCTGTGGCTGCTCGTGCCGAACGGGCCGCGCGCGCCGGAGAACAACATGAACGCCCTGTGGGCCGCGCGCCAGGCCGGGGTGGAACGTGTGGTGCGCCTGTCCGTGGTCGGCGCCGCGCACGACGCGCCGAACCGCAGCGGCAGGCTGCACGCGCTGTCCGACCGGGAAACCGGGGAATCGGGGCTGCGCTGGACGATCCTGCGTCCGCACTGGTTCATGCAGAATCTGCTGAACGAGGCGGGTGACATCGCCGCCACCGGCACGCTTTCGATGAACATGGCTTCGGCGCGGCTCGGCATGATCGACGCGCGTGACATCGCCGAAAGCGCGGCCAGTGTGCTGCTCGACGACCCCGATCGCCACCACGGCAAGGCATACACGCTCACCGGCCCGCGCTCGCTGACGTTCGACGAGGTCGCCGCGGAGCTGGAAAAGGTGCTCGGCCGATCCGTCGCCCACCTGCCGGTCAGCGACGACGTCAAGCGCGAGACGCTGCTCGGTTACGGCGTTCCCGCCTGGATCGCGGACATGCTGGAGGAGTACGCGCGGGCCTACGCCTCGGGCTGGGGCGACTTCACCACCGACGCGGTCGCCGGGCTGCTCGGCCGTCCGCCACGGGACTTCGCCGACTTCGCGCGCGACCACGCGGCAGCGTTCCGCGGCTGAGCCAGCGCCGGGCCGCGGCGAGCTGGTCGCGATACCACGAGGGCATGAACCGCTCCTCCCGCGGGAACCGTTCCTGTTCGAGCAGGAAGGCGTCCGGCGACGGGTAGGGCTGAAAATCCGGTTCGTTCCGCCAGTTGTAGGAGACGGAGAAGTGCGGCCCCGGCTCCAGCACGTAACGCAGGGAGAACCAGGTGCCCTCGTTCTCCCTGTACATGCCGCCTCGCAGGCGCTGGAACTGCCTGATCGGCTCGTCCGGCGGAGTCCACAGCCGGTGCTCGGAGTCGCCGGGGCCGAGCAGGCCGACCGACAGGCCGATGTTCCGGCCGACCACCCGGTAGTCGATGGCCAGTTCGCGCCAGTCCGGTGGCAACGAACTCAGGGCGGCCGAGCACGTCATGCCGAGCCGCGCCGTGGGCGCCGAACGAGGGAACTAGGGGACCGGGGTGAGCAGTGAGCCGGTGGTGAGGAACTGGTCGAGGTTACGGAAAGCCAGCTCTCCCATGGCTTCCCGGGTTTCCGTGGTGGCACTGGCGATATGCGGCAACAGCAGGACCGAATCCAGGTCCAGCAGCGGCGCGGGGACCTCGGGCTCCGCGGCGAACACGTCGAGCGCGGCGCCGGCCAGCTTGCCCCCGGTCAGCGCCGCCACCAGTGCGGGTTCGTCGACCACGGAACCGCGGGAGACGTTGACCAGGTAACCGTCGGGGCCGAGCGCGGCGAGCACGTCGGCCGAGACCAGGCCGCGGGTTTCCTCACCGCCCGCCACCGCGACCACCAGCGCGTCGGCCTCGGCGGCGAGCGCCACGGCCGAATCCACGTAGCGGTACGGCACCCCGTCGGCCGGACGGCGCGAGTGGTAGCTCAGCTCGACACCGAAGCCGGTCAGCCGGGTGGCGATCGCGCGGCCGATCCGGCCGAGGCCCAGCACCCCGATCTTCTTGCCGCTGACCTTGGTGGCCAGCGGATACGCCGTACTGGTCCAGTCGCCGCGGCGGACGAAGCGGTCCGCCGCGGTGAGCCTGCGCATGACGTCGATCAGGCCGCCGACGGCGAGGTCGGCGACGCAGTCGGTGAGCACGTCGGGCGTGTTGCTCACGTCGATGCCCCGCGCGCGGGCCCGCGCCACGTCGGTGGTTTCGTATCCGACTCCGAAGTGGACGATCGCGCCGAGCCGGGGCAGTGCGTCCATCACCTCGTCCGGCACCCCGATCCTGGCGCTGGTGATCGCCGCGGTGAACTCCGCGCCGTGCTCCGCCAGATAGCCGTCGGCCTGCTCGAACAACCGCACGGTGCGGTGTGCCGAGAGCGCGGTTTCCAGCGACGGCAGCAGCGGGCAGAGTTGGAGAACGGAGCCGGTCATGGCCCTGAGCGTATGGACCTGGTCGATACCTGTCTAAGACCAAGTTCGCATTCAGCGATACCTTCCGCGCATGAAAAGACCTCTCTTGACGGCTTATCGCGACCGGCTTACGGTCTGCGTCTACAGATGCAGACCGGATACGCGTCCATAGACAGTCGGCTCCGGTTTTCCGAGCAATTCATCCCCTGATCATCGGAGAGACGATGCTGTCTTCCGTACGTTCCCGCGTCCTCGCGGTCGCGGCGGTGGTCCTGTGCGGCAGTTCCTGCACCGTGGCGAACAGTCCGTCGGGCGACGCCGGAGACGCGGGCAGTACGTTGCGCGTCGTCCTCGCGCAGGAACCGCCGACCCTCGAACCCTGCGAAGCCTCGCTCACCTCGACCGGCGTGGTGGTCCGCTCCAACATCAGCGAACCGCTGCTGGAACGGGATCCCGGTTCCGGTGACCTGCGCCCGCTGCTGGCCACGGCCTGGCGGCAGACCGCGCCGACCACCTGGACCTTCGACCTCCGTGCCGGGGTCATCTTCCACAATGGACAACCGTTCACCGCGCAGGACGCCGCCTTCTCCATCGACCGCGCGGTGAACTCGGACCTCCAGTGCAATGTGGACGGTTACGTCTTCGATGACGACGAGAAGCTGGGCCTGGAGGTCAGCGGGGACACCGGGCTGACCGTGCACACCGTCAAGCCGGACCCGATCCTGCCGCTGCGGCTGAGCTTCGTCGAGATGGTGCCGCGCACCACGAGCACCACGGCGAAGGTGCGCGAACCGGTGGGCACCGGGCCCTACGCCATCGAGAGCTGGGAGACCGGGGTGTCGATCACCTTGCGGCGCAACGAGAACTACTGGGGAGAACCACCGGCGTTCCCGACCGCGCGCTACGTCTGGCGTTCGGAGCCGAGCGTGCGGGCGGCGATGATCACCCGCGGGGAGGCCGATCTGGCCACCACGCTCAATCCCGAGGACGCGACCGAGGAGAACTCGGTGGCCTACCCCAACAACGAGACCACCGCGCTGCGGCTGGACGGCCGCGAAGCCCCGCTCGACGACATCCGGGTGCGCAAGGCGATCGGCATGGCGGTCGACCGCGAAGGCATCGTCGGCACCCTGCTGGCCGGGCTGGCCGAACCGGCCGCGCAGCTGATCCCGGACGGGGTGGTCGGCTTCAACCCGACGCTCAAGGCCGCGGCCTACGACCCGGAAGCCGCCCGCGCGCTGATCCGCGAGGCCGCCGCCGACGGCGTGCCGGTCGAGAAGAAGATCACCCTGGTGGCCAGGAACACCCAGTTCCCCAGGGTGGCCGAGACCGCCGAAGCGCTGCAGTACGAACTGGCGCAGGTCGGGTTGAACGTGCAGATCCAGATGGCGGACACCGCGGCGCACCTGGAGTACCAGCTGCGGCCGTTCCCGGCCGACGTCGGCCCGGTCGCCCTGCTGATCATGCACGGCAACCAGGCGGGCGACGCGGCGTTCACCACGAGCCAGTACCTGCGCTCCAACGGCCCGCAGTCCACCTTCGGCACTCCCGAACTCGACGCCAGGATCGCCGAAGCCGGTGGGCTGGCCGGACCGGTCCGGCAGGACGCGTTCGCGGCGATCTTCGCCGACCAGAACGAATCCGTGGCGCAGTACGTGCACCTGGCCCACATGCGCGGCCTGCTCGGCATCGCGAAATCCGTGCGGTACCAACCGGATTCGGCGACCGGGGACGAGATGCGCCTGGCCGCCGTGCGGCCGGCGTCGGCTGGAGAGGCGCGCTGATGCTGACCTTCCTGCGCAAACGCGTCGTCTCCAGTGCGATCCCGCTGGTTTTTGTGGTGCTGGGCGTGTTCTGCCTGGCGCGGCTGACCGGCAACCCGGTCAACCTCTACCTGCCGCTGAGCGCCACCGCCGAGCAGCGGGCCGCGTTCTCCGCCGAGCACGGGTTCGACCAGCCGATCCTGGTGCAGCTGTGGGACTACCTCGGCCAGGTCGTCCAGCTCGACTTCGGCACCTCGCTGCGGACCGACCAGCCTGCCGCGGAGATGGTGCTCACCGCGTTCCCGGCCACCCTGCAACTCGCCGCGGTGACCATGCTGATCGCCGCGGCCGGTGCGGTGCTGATCGGCTGCCTCGCCGCGTACCGGCCGAACTCGCTGGCCGACCGGATCTCCAGCTTCCTGTCGATGACCGCGGCCAGCATCCCGGACTTCTGGTTCGCCATCATGGGCGTGCTGGTCTTCGGCGTGAGCCTGGAGTGGCTGCCGACCTCCGGGGTCAGCGGCGGCCCCGAGGTCTGGGTGCTGCCGATCGCCACCCTGCTGATCCGCCCGTTCGGCGTGCTCGTGCAGGTGGTGCGCGGGGCGATGGTGGCCGCGTTGTCCGCGCCCTACACCAAGGTGGCCCGCAGCAAGGGCGCGAGCGAGAAGCGGGTGGTGTTCGGGCACGCGCTGCGCAACGCCACCACGCCCGCGCTGACCGTCGCCGGTGATCTCACCATCGGCCTGGTCAACGGCGCCGTGGTGGTGGAGACCATCTTCGGCTGGCCGGGCATCGGCAAGCTGATGATCGACTCGATCCTGCAGCGGGACTTCGCCGTGCTCCAGGCGGCCGTGCTGCTGACCGCGGTGACGATCTTCCTGCTGAACATCCTGATCGACCTCTGCTACGCCCTGCTCGACGCCCGCGTGCGCCAGGTAGTCCCGGCCTGATCCCTGCTCAAGGAGCCAACGATGACCACCACCATCGGCAAAGCCACCCGCGCCCCGGCCGCTCGCCGGGCGCGCTGGTGGACCCTGCTCGGCCGTGACCGCTTCGCCGCGGTCGCCGCCGTGGTGCTCGGGCTGGTGCTGCTGACCGCGTTGCTCGGCCCGCTGCTCACCGGGGACCGCGCGGTGCGCCAGGACCTGCGCGCGTCGCTGCGGCCGCCGTCGTTCGACCACGGGTTCTTCGGCCTGCTCGGCACCGACGTGCTGGGCCGCAGCGTGCTCGCCCGGCTGATCGACGCCGCCGGGACCACGCTGTCGGTGGCGATCCCGGCGGTGCTCTGCTCGCTGGTGATCGGCGCGACGCTGGGCATGTGGGCCGGGTACCACGGCGGCGTGCGGGAGAACGTCGCGATGCGGGTCGCCGACGTGATCCTGAGCTTCCCGTCGCTGCTGCTCGCCGTGGTGGTGCTCTACGTGTTCGCGCCCAGCGTCGGCAACATCGTGCTGATCCTGGCGATCGCGCGCATCCCGGTCTACCTGCGCACGGCGCGCGCCGAAGCGGCGGAGCTGAAGAGCAGGCTGTTCGTCGACGCGGCCCGCACCTTCGGCGCGACCAGCTGGCCGACGATCTACCGGCACATCCTGCCGATCGCGCTGCCCACCCTGCTCACCGTCGCCACGCTCGACTTCTGCTTCGTCATGCTCACCGAATCGTCGCTGAGCTTTCTCGGCATCGGCATCCAGCCACCGGACGTCAGCTGGGGCCTGATGGTCGCCCAGGGCCGCCAGTACCTGCAGACGGCGTGGTGGATCGCGGTGCTGCCCGGGGTCGCCATCGTGGTGACCACGGTTTCGGCCACCGTGCTCGCCGCCTGGGTGCGCCTGGCCACCGATCCGGCCCAGCGCTGGCGGCTCACCCTGCCGCGGCGCACGCGCGGCGCCCGTCCCACCACCACGGAGGTCACCGGATGAACGCGGCAGCTCCCACCAGGTCCGGTTCGGACACCGAGGCCGGGGCGGTGGCACTGGAGGTCGACCGGCTCAGCGTGGACCTCCGCACCCCGGCGGGCACCGTCCGCGCGGTCGACCAGGTCTCGTTTTCCGTGCGCCGGGGCCGGACGCTGGCGCTGCTCGGTGAGTCCGGCTGCGGCAAGTCGATCACCGCGCAGACCATCGTCGGCCTGCTCGACCCGATCGCCGAGGTGGCCGGCGGCTCGGTCCGGGTGGCCGGTACCGACGTGCTGAAGCTCGGCCGCACCGAACGCCGCCGGCTGGCCGGTCCGGTGCTCTCCATCGTCTTCCAGGACGCGCTGGCCGCGATGAACCCGGTGCAGCCGGTCGGCAGGCAGCTCGGCGAGCCGTTCCGCATCCACCAGGGACTGTCCCGGCGCGCGGCGCGGGAGAAGGCCATCGAACTGATGGAGCTGGTCGGCATCCCGGAACCGCGGGCGAGGGCCCGGTCCTTCCCGCACCAGTTCTCCGGCGGCATGCGGCAGCGACTGCTGATCGCGATGGCCGTCGCGCTCGGCCCGCAGGTGCTGATCGCCGACGAGCCGACCACCGCGCTCGACGTGACCGTGCAGGCGCAGGTGATGCGCTTGCTGCGCGACCTGCGGACCGAGCGTGAGATGGCGCTGGTGCTGATCACGCACGACCTGGCGGTGGTCGCCGAGCAGGCGGACGACGTCGCGATCATGTACGCCGGGAACGTGGTCGAAACCGGGCCGGTGCGCGAGGTCTTCGCCGACCCGAAGCACCCCTACACCCGCGGTCTGCTCGATTCGGTGCCCGAGCACGGGGTGCGGGGCCGGCCGCTGCACGCCGTGCCGGGCAGTCCGCCGGAACTCAGCGCGGTGCCGTCCGGCTGTGTTTTCCAGGCGCGGTGCCCGAAAGCCGCCGACCTGTGCGCCGAAGAGCGCCCGCGGCTGACTCCGGCGGACGGGACCCGGTCGGCCGCCTGCTACTTCCCGGAACAGGAGCGCACCAATGCCTGACACCCTGCTCGAGGTCAGCGGCATCCGGAAGTCCTTCCGGGTGGGCAAGAACCGGCTGCGGGCACTGGACGGCGTCGACCTCCGGATCGGCCGCGGGGAAACCGTCGGGCTGGTGGGGGAGTCGGGCTGCGGCAAGTCCACCCTCGCCCGGGTGCTGATGCTGCTGGAACGACCGGACGAAGGCACCGTGCGGTACGCCGGGACCGACCCGTTCTCGTTGCGCGGCAAGGAACTGCTGGCCTGGCGGCGCCGGGTGCAGATGGTCTTCCAGGACCCGTTCGCCTCGCTGAACGCCCGGATGACCGCGGCCGAGCTGATCGGCGAACCGTGGCGCACGCACCGCGACGTGGTGCCGACCGCGAGCGAACGGGCGGCGCGGACCAGGGAACTGCTGGACCTGGTCGGCCTGCGGGCCGGGGACGCCGAGCGGTATCCGAACGAGTTCTCCGGCGGGCAGCGCCAGCGCCTCGGCATCGCCCGCGCGCTGGCGCTGAACCCCGACCTGATCATCTGCGACGAGCCGGTGTCCGCTTTGGACCTCTCGGTGCAGGCCCAGGTGCTCAACCTGCTCGCCGAACTGCAGCAGCGGCTCGGTGTGTCCTATCTGTTCATCTCCCACGACCTGTCCGTGGTCCGCCACGTCGCGGATAGGGTCTCGGTCATGTATCTGGGAAAGGTGATCGAGCACGGGCCCACCGAGGCGGTGTTCGACCAGCCGGTGCACCCGTACACGGCCGCGCTGATGTCGGCCGCGCCCTCGCTGGACGTCTCCGGGGCCGAGCGCGAGGACCGAATTTTGCTGCGGGGTGAGCTGCCCTCACCGCTGGACCCGCCGTCGGGCTGCCGGTTCCGCACCCGCTGCTGGCTGGCCACCGATCGCTGCGCCGCGGAGGAACCACCCGTGGTCACCGAATCCGGCACGCACGAAGGGCTCTGCCACTTCCCGCTCACCGCGGCGGCCACGGGGTGAGCGTTCCGGCCTTCTGCCTGCTCTCGGCGGTGGTGCTGGTCGGCTCGCTGCTCCAGGTCTCCATCGGGTTCGGGCTCGGCATGCTCGCCGCGCCGGTGATCGCGCTGCTCGACCCGACGCTGGTGCCGGTGGTGCTGCTCCTGCTGGCCACCGGGGTGACCACGGCGACGGTGCTGGCCGAACGCGCGCACCTGGACCTGCGCGGGGCGGGCTGGGCGCTGGGCGGGCGGGTGCCCGGCACGATCGCCGGGGCGGCCCTGGTCGCTTTCCTGCCCGCCAAGGCGCTCGCGCTCAGCGTGGCCGCGGTGGTGCTGGCCGGGGTGGTGGTGAGCCTGCGCGGGTTCCGCCCGCGCCCGACCCCGCGCGCGGTGGCGCTGGCCGGGGCCGCGTCCGGGCTGATGGGCACGGCGACCTCGATCGGCGGGCCGCCGATGGCGCTGGTCTGGCAGCGCTACGCCGGGCCGAAGATGCGTGGCACGATGAGCGCGTTCTTCCTGGTCGGTTCGGTGCTGAGCCTGGGCGCGCTGGCCGTGGCCGGGGTGGTGCACCTGGAAACGCTGCGTTATTCGGCCTTGCTGGCGCCCGCCGCGGCGGCCGGGGTGCTGCTCGCGCGCCCGTTGTCGAGGCATCTCGACGAGAGCCGCACGCGTGGCGTCGCGATGGCGCTCGCGGTCGCCGGCGCGGTGACGCTCACCGTCCAGCAGTTCCTCTGACCACATTGGACAGTGCCTGCCCGGTCGCCAGCCGGTGGATGTTCGCGGCGATTTCGCGGGCTCGGCCGGTGAAGGTCTCGCGTGTGTGCCCGGAGTGGTGCGGGGTCAGCACCACGTTCTCCAGTTCGTGGAACGGCCGCGTGTACCCGGTGGCGCCGCCACCGTCCTTCGGGTGGCTCCACCAGACGTCCAGCGCCGCGCCGCCGATCCGTCCTTCGACCAGAGCCTCGAAGAGCGCGTCCTCGTCGACGAGCGGGCCGCGGGCGACGTTGACCAGCAGCGCGTCCGGCCGCATCCGCGCGAGTTCCGCGGTGCCGATCAATCCCTTGGTGGCGGCGGAAAGGGGCACGGTGAGCACCACCAGATCCGAGTCGCCCAGCAGGTCGTGGAGCCGGTCGTCGCCCTCGACCCGGACCGGCCGCAGATCCGGCGGCAGCGGTGCCGAGGGGTTCCGGCGGACCGCGCGGACCGCCATGCCCAGCGCGGTGGCCGCCCGCGCCACCTGCTGCCCGATCTCGCCGAAGCCGACCACCCCGAGCGTGCGCCCGGCCAGCGTGCCGCCGAGCGGGACCGCCGGATCCAGTGCGACGGACCCCCAGATCCCCTGTCGCAGCAGGCGATCCGCGCGGAGCACCCGGCGGGAGAGCATCAGCGCCACCATCACCACGTGCTCGGCGATGGACCGGCCGTGGTGGAAGGTGTTGCACACCAGCGTTTCCGGGGCGAGCGCGGCCAGCGGAACGCGGTCGAGACCGGCGCCGGTGACGTGCACCAGCCGCAGTCCGGCGCCCGCTTCCGCCATCGGCACGGTCATCCGGGACGCCACCAGCACGTCCGCGCCCGGCAGGCGCGCGATCACCTCGTCGTCCGGACGGCCCGCGAGGAACTCCCAGTCGTGGCCGTCGGTTCCGCCGCGGGTCAGCTCGCCGGTGAAGCGGCTCAGGATCGGATCGGACAGCAGGATCCTCATCCGGTCACCAGCGCGGCGCGGCCGGATCGAAGTCCGGCTCGAACCGGCGGAAGTAGCCGGTGTCGTCGCGTTCGCGGATACCGCAGGCCAGGTACTGCTCGTGCAGCCGGGCCAGCGCGTCGCGGTCCAGTTCGACGCCGAGGCCGGGCCCGGTCGGCACCGCGACCGCGCCGCCTTCGAAGGCGAGCGCGCCCGGCACGATCACGTCGTCGGCCGCGCCCTTCCACGGCCAGTGCGTGTCGCAGGCGTAGGTGAGGTTCGGCGTGGCGGCGGCGAGATGGGTCATCGCCGCCAGGCTGATGCCGAGATGCGAGTTGGAATGCATGGACAGCCCCAAATCGAAGGTGTCGCAGATCCCGGCCAGCGTGCGGGAGCGGTCGAGGCCGCCCCAGAAGTGGTGGTCGGACAGGATCACCTGCACCGCGTTTTGCTCGACGGCGGGCTTGACCTGGTCGAAGGCGACCACGCACATGTTGGTGGCCAGCGGCATGGGCACCTCGCGCGCGACCGCCGCCATGCCGTCGATGCCGGTGGTCGGGTCCTCCAGGTACTCGAGAACGCCGTCGAGGCGCTGCCCGACCCGGATCGAGGTCTCCACGCTCCAGGCGCCGTTCGGGTCGATCCTCAGTGGATGGTCGGGGAAAGCCTTGCGCAGCTCGAGAATCGCTTCGATCTCGGCGTCCGGTTCGAACACCCCGCCCTTGAGCTTGATCGCGCTGAAGCCGTACTCGCCGATCATCTTCCCGGCCTGCGCGACGAGTTGGGCGGGGTCGAGCGCGGCGCCCCAGGTGTCGTCCTCGGCGCCGGGGTGACCGGCCCACTTGTAGAAGAGGTAGGCGCTGTAGTCGACCCGGTCCCGGACCGCGCCGCCGAGCAGGTCGCTGACCGGACGGCCGATCGCCTTGCCCTGGATGTCCAGGCAGGCCACCTCGAACGGGGAGAGCACCCGGTCCGCGGTGCTGCTGCCGGTGACCATTCCGCTCATGCCGTGCCCGCCCTTGCTCCGGTCGGCGGCGAGCGCGGCGCGGATCCGGTGGGCGATTTCGTTGATCTGCCACACGTCGACGCCGGTGAGTTCGGCAGCCGCGAGCCGGAGCCGGTCGAGGTGCCCGGCGTCGCCGTAGGTCTCACCGAGCCCGGTCAGCCCCGAGTCGGTGACCAGTTCGACGATCGCGCGCAGGGCGAAGGGCTCGTGCACACCGACGGTGTTGAGCAGCGGGAGATCGGCGAAGGCCACCGGGGTGATGCGCACTTCCCGGATGCGGTGGGACTCGTTGGGCACCAGTGGACCTCCGATCGGGGGTGTTTCGCCCGACCCTAACCCGAGGCTGTCCACATGTGAAGACACCTGTCGCATATGTAGACGACTTCACGTCTCGATCGACGTCGCCGCCTGTTCGATGGTTTCGCGGGCGCGGCGCATCGCGGTCAGGATCTCCGCCTCGCGGGCCGGGGTCAGCCGGGTCAGCGGCACCGAGCAGCTGATCGCGTCGGTGGCCGGGGTGGTGTAACGCAGCGGCAGCGCGAAGCACTGGAGGCCGACGCTGTTCTCCTCGCGGTCGACCGCGTAACCGCGCTCGCGGATCTCGGCGAGGTCGTCCAGCAGCGCGGGCCGGTCGGTCAGCGTGTGCGGGGTGAGCGCGGTCAGCTTTTCCGGCAGGTGCTCGTCGAGCTGGTCGGGTTCGAGTTCGGCCAGCAGCGCCTTGCCGAGCGCGGTGGAGTAGGCGGGCAGGTCGCGGCCGACGCGGCTGTGCGGGCGCAGGTACTGGCTGGAGGCGCGGGTGACCAGGTAGACCACGTCCTCGCCGTCGAGCCTGCCGAGGTGGAAGGTCTCGTCGAGGTGCTCACCGAGCATGTCCAGCACGGGTTTTGCGATGCGTACGCAAGGGTCGGTGTCGAGATAGGTGGTGCCGGCGAGCAGTGCGCGGATGCCGATCCCGTACAGGGTGCCCGAGGCGTCGGTGCGCACCCAGCCGTACTTGGCCAGCGTCCGGAGGAGGGCGTAGCAGCTGCTGCGCGGCATGCCGAGCGCTTCGCTCAGCTCGCGCAACCGGGCCGGGCGATTGCGGCGGGCGGCGAGCAGTTCCAGCAGCTCCAGCGTGCGGGCCGCGGACTTCACCTCGCGGACCCCGCCCACCTGCTCCCCGGACTCCGGTGCGGCCATCAACGCTCTCCTACCTGCTCGGACACGAGCGAACACGGTACCCCGGCGAGGATCGGGCTCCTCACTCTTGGTGGGCGGGGCTGGGACGATCACGGGATGGGGAATGCCACGCATGACTGGTCTCGCGCAGTGGACGCCGAGCACTTGGCGTTCATCCGCGGCAACCAGGAGGTGTTCGCGCCCACCGGTGTCGCGCACCTGGTCTTCGAAGTCCTCGCCTACGCGGCTGAGGAAGCCGAGACCGGCAACGGCGACCGGTGCGTGGTCACGCTGCGCGAGGACGGCTCCATCACCGTGGCCGACAACGGGCGCGGCACCGCGACCCGCGTCGACGGACAGGGGCGGGCGGTGCGCAAACCGATCATGTCCACCAAGGACCTCCGGTTCTTCGACCACCCGGACGCGCAGATCCTGCCCGACGGGCACCCACGCCGGGGGATTTCGGTGGTGGCGGCGCTCAGCGAGTGGCTCATCCACACCAACCGCCGCGACGGGGGAGCGTGGACCCAGCGTTACGAGCACGGCATCCCGGTCACCGGCCTGCAGCCGATCGACGGGGACGGCACCACCGGGACGACCGTCCACTTCCGGCCCGCCGAAGGGCTGCGGCCGCCGTCCGAAGTGGACGAAGAGGGGTGGCGCGGGATCACCGGAGAGACAGGGCAGGATGCGGCTCATGGGAAAAGTACTGGTGATCGGGGTTGATCCGGCGACGGTGCCCGGATTGGACGTGGAGGCGATCGAGGCGGCGCTTGCGCGCGGTCAGGCGCGGTTCGCCGAGCACGGCATCGAGGCCGACCTCTGCACGGTGGCGCTCGACGAGCACGCCACGCGGAAGATCACCGAGGCGCTCGAACGGGCGGACTACCGGTGCGTGGTGATCGGCGGCGGCATCCGCAAGCCGGAGCCGTTGCTCGAGTTCTTCGAGCAGGTGGTCAACCTGGTGCGGCGGCACGCGCCGGGAGCGGCCATCGCGTTCAACACCAGCCCGGAGGACAGCCTCGACGCGGCCCTGCGATGGTGGGCGTGACGGCAGCCGAAAGGACAGGAACCCCGCAGATGAGCCCCACCACGATCACCCGTGAACTCAGCGACGGCGTACTCACCATCACGCTGAACCGGCCCGAGCAGCTCAACGCGTTCACCGTGACCATGGCCGAGGAACTCGAAGCCGCGTTCACCGAGGTCAACACCGACGACGAGGTGCGGGCGGTGATCGTGACCGGTGCGGGCCGCGCGTTCTGCGCCGGGATGGACCTGAGCAGCGACGGGAACGTGTTCGGCCTCGACCCCGACCGGCGGCCGGGGCTGGCGGACATGGCCGATCTCGACGACCCGGAGCTGGCCAGGATCCGCGACACCGGCGGCCGGGTCACCCTGGCCATCCACGACTGCCGCAAGCCGGTGATCGCCGCGATCAACGGCGCGGCGGTCGGCATCGGCGCGACGATGACGCTGGCCATGGACGCCAGGCTGGCCGCGACCAAGGCACGCGTCGGGCTGGTGTTCGGGCGCCTCGGCATCGTGCCGGAGGCCGCGTCGACCTGGTTCCTGCCGCGGATCGTCGGCCTGCCGGCCGCACTGGACCTGGCCTACAGCGCCGACATTCTCGACGCCGCGCAGAGCCGGGAGATCGGCCTGGTGCAGAACGTGGTCGAGCCGGAGGAACTGCTCGACACGGCCAGGGCGCTGGCCGACCGGTGGACGCGCGGCCGGTCGCCGGTGGCCACCGCGCTCACCCGGCAGATGATGCGGCGCAACTCCGCCCGGCCGCATCCGGTCGACGCACACCGCGTCGACTCGCTGGCGATGTTCTACACCAGCATCGGCGACGGCATCGAGGGCGTGGCCGCGTTCCGGGAGAAGCGCGCCGCCGAGTTCACCGGCCGGGCCTCCGAGCTGCCGCCGTTCTACCAGGAGTGGCTCGACGCCACCCGCGACTGAGCCCTTCGTGTCCGGTGAACGCCTGACAGCACGCTGAGCCCGCTCCCGCTGGAATGGACCCTGTGACCGAGGGGGTCCGGCGGGGGACGGCCGCGGGGTGAAGGGTGGGGCGGATGGAGTTCCGGGTGCTGGGGCCGGTGGAGGTCCGGCGCGGCGAGGGGGCCGAGGTGCTGACCGGCAGCCTGCGGCGGACGCTGCTCGGCATCCTGCTCGCCCGCCGCGGCCGTCCGGTGCCGGTCGGCGTGCTGACCGACGCGCTGTGGGGGGAGCGGCCGGACCCGCGAGCACCGAAGAAGCTGCAACTGCACGTCCACCGGCTGCGCGCCATTCTCGACACGCCGGAACGGCTGTCCTTCGGTGCCGCGGGTTACCGGCTGCACGTACAGCCGGGTGAACTCGACGCGGACCGGTTCGAGGCGCTGGCCGAGGCCGGGATCGCGACCGCGCGGCGGGATCCCCAGCGCGCGGTCGAGTCGCTGCGCGCGGCGCTGGCGCTGTGGCACGGCAACGCGTTCGCCGACGACGACGTGCCGATGCTCGCCGACTGGGCGCGGCGGCTGGCCGAACTCCACCTCACCGCGATCGAATCGCTCTACCAGGCCGAACTGGAATGCGGCCTGCACGAGGCGGTGATCGGCGAGCTGACCGGGCTGGTGCGGGCGCACCCGCTGCGCGAACGGCTGCACGAACTGCTGATCACCGCGCTGCACCGGGCCGGGCGGCGGACGGAGGCACTGGACGCCTACCGCCGCGCGCACGGGGTGCTGGCCGCCGAACTGGGCCTGGCGCCGGGGCCCGCCTTGCGCGAGCTGCAACGCCGCGTGTTCCTCGAACCGGCGCCGACGACCAGGGCGGTGCCCGCCCAGCTCCCGGCGGACGTCGGCGCGCTCTCCGGCAGGCACGCCGAACTCGCCGAACTCGACGCCGCCGCGTCGCTGTCGGTGGTGACCGGGTCCGCCGGGATCGGCAAAACCGCGCTCGCGGTGCACTGGGCGCGACGGGCGCGCGACCGGTTCCCCGACGGGCAGCTCTACGCGGACCTTCGCGGTCACGCCGAGCCGGTCGCACCCGCCGTCGTGCTGGCCGGATTCCTGCGCGCACTCGGCGTGACCGCGATTCCCGAAGAACTCGACGAGCGCGCGGCTGCCTTCCGCACGCTCGTCGACCGGCGCCGGATGCTGGTACTGCTGGACAACGCGGGCAGCGCCGAGCAGGTGCGCCCGCTGCTGCCCGCCGGTTCCACCTGCTTCACGCTGGTGACCAGCCGGGACTCGCTGGCCGGGCTGGTCGTCCGCTACGGCGCGCACCGGATCAGGCTCGGGCGGCTGCCCGCGCCGGACGCGGCCGGGCTGCTGAGGGAGCTGCTCGGCGCCGACGCCGAGGGCGACACGGTGTCCGCGCTCGCCGAACTCTGCGCCGGCCTGCCGCTGGCCCTGCGGGTGGTGGCCGAACTGGTCAGGACCGACACCCCGGACCGGGCCGAGGTGATCCAGCGGACGCTCGCCGCGGTTACAGCACGGCCTCGTTCAGTTCGGCCAGCGTGATGACGCCGTCGTCGAGTGCGCGGGTGACGAGTTCGCTTTTGGTGCGGGCGGCGCGTCCGGCGTTGGCGTATTTGACGCGGACGCGGGCGATGTGGGTGTCGACGGTTTTGACGGTGATGTGGAGTTTGGCGGCGACGAGTTCTTTGGAGGAGGAGGCGAACCAGGCGCGGAGTACTTCGGTTTCGCGGGGTGAGAGGTGGGGGCGGTCGGGGGCGTCGTCGGCGGCGAGGGCGCCGGAGAGGGAGGGGGCGGTGTATCCGCGGCCGTGGGCGGCGGCGCGGATGGCGGGGACGAGGTGGTCTTGTCCTTCACGTTTGGTGAGGTATGCGAGGGCGCCGAGGTCGATGCATTTGATGGCGGTGGCGTTGTCGGCGTGCTGGGAGTACACGACGACGCGGCGTCCGCTGTCGACGAGGCGTCGTAGTTCGCCGAAGGCGGGTTTTCGGGGGACGAGTTCGAGGTCGAAGATGACGACGTCGGCGGTGGCGCCGTCGCCGGTCCAGACGGCGGCGAGGCGGTCTCCGGCGTCGATCAACTGGATGGGTGGGTCGGCTTGTTCGCACCAGTACCGCACTCCCGCGGCGATGGCCGCGTGATCGTCCACGATCACCGCCGTGATCAACTCGGCTCCCATCGTGCCTCCATCCAGACCGTGCCGTTGCCGTTGAAGGTCTCCACTCGCACGCCACCGGTGGCCGGTTCCGCGGTGACGTGCTCGTCGCAGTCGGCCACCACATTGACCGATACCAAGGTGTCGCTGCCCACCACGGTCACTCGCGCCCACGAGTCGGCTGTCGCGAGTGCGGTGAGCGCGGCGTCGGTGAGATCTCGCCGCACGGCCACCGGTGGTACGGGCCATTGTCCGCGCGCGTCCAGTTCGACTTCGACGCCTTTGCGGTCCGCGACGTCCGCGCAGTGGCGGAGTTCGTGCAGCAGCGGGTTTTCCACGGTGTCGGTCTCGGCGAACAGACGGCGCATCCTGGCCGCCTCGATCGCGGAGTTCCGCTGCACCAACGGATCCGAGGGCTTCAGCGAACCGTCGGCAAGTCCTTCGAGCAACGGTACGGTGGTGCCCGCCAGTTCGGCGAACCGTTGCGTGCGGCGGCGGTGCGCGGCCGAGGCGACGGCTTCGGCGGTGCGCACGCGTTCGAGCTTCCTGGCGGCTTCGTCCGCCTGCCTGGCGATCCGGCCCAGCACGGTGGCCATCACCGCCAGGCACAACGGCAGCCCGAACACCGTCACCGAGCCGGTGGCGAACCGCGCCAGCGACGACCGGGTCACGTCGTGGAACAGCAGCAGGTTCCCCAGCGCGAGTGCCTCGTGCGTGCCGAGGAAGAGCAACACCGTCCGGAATGGACGGTCGAGCAGCACCACCAGGCCGACCCAGTTCGCCGCCCCGAAAATCCAGTCCACCGTGCTGGAGGTCCGGTTCTGCGGCAGGGCCAGGTACGACAGCGCAGCCGCGGCGAGCACCACGGCGATGGCAGGCCGGCGCAGCGCGCCCCACGGCCGCCTCCGCCCCACCAGCACCGCCTCGGTGGCCAGCACCGCGGTCAGCAGGGCGGCGGCGACGACCTGGGCCGCGAGCGGCTCGTAGGTACCGGCGTGCCGCCACAGGTTGATCATGCCGAGCACGTCGACGGTCAGCACGGCGACCAGCAGGGTGGCGATCCGGAGGCCGCGCTCCAGTTGCGCCCTCGTCTCGGTCACGGCGCGCGCCAATCCAGGCGCACCACGGTGCCCGAGCCCTCGGCGGAGGTGATGGTGGCCGTGCCACCGGCCCGCGCCATCCGGCCGTGCACGGACTCGCGCAGTCCCCGGCGCGCGGCCGGGAGTTGCCCGGTGACCGCGAATCCCTTGCCCTCGTCGACGATTTCGACGCGCAGCTCGCGCGGATCACCGTGCAACCGGACCAGCGCCCGATCCGTTCCGGCGTGGCGGCGGACGTTGTTGAGCGCTTCCTGCGCGGCACCGGCGATCGCGCCTGCCACGTCGAACGGCAGCGACAACTCGGGCGGTGCGTCCAGCTCCACGGACAGGTGGCTGGCGTCCAGATCGGCACGCAGCAGCTCGACCAGATCGGCCTGGTCGCGGTCGTCACCGGTGGCGCTCAGCCGGTCGAGGTCGCGGCGGGCCTGCGGGGCCAGCCAGTCCGCGTCCGGCGGTACCTGTCCGGTGCCGACCATCAGCAGCGTGGTGGCCGCGGTGTCGTGCAGCGAGTTCGCCAGCTCACGTTCCTCGGCGCGCACGGCCTCCGCCACCGCCGATTCGCGGCGGGCCAGCTCGGCCTCGGCGGTCAGCCGGTCGGCGCGCCGGGCCGCCCGGCTGATGAGGACCCAGACCAGCCTGGACAGCGCGGCCATCGCCGGTACCCACATCTCCGACCCGCTCAGCTTCAGCCCGGCCACCGCGAAGGCGGCCAGCATCGAGCCACCGCAGACCAGCGCGGCGGTGAGCCCCGGCAGCGGCGCGGTGTGCCACTGCCAGGTCACCACGGCGAAGATGACCAGCAGCCGGAGCCAGCCGGTGTTGCGGTCGGCCACCGCGTCGGTCCAGAACACGCTCAGGCACAGGCAGCACAGCACGGCGGCGTCGAGCGCGACCGGCAGCCCGTCGCGTCGCCGCAGGTACCAGGCCTGCCCGCAGGTCCAGGCGACCGCGACGGCCAGGACGAGCGCGGTGGCGCCGAGGTTCTCCCCGGAGGGCCGCAGCAGCGCGATGGCGGCGACGAACGGCAACGGCGCCAGCCGCACGGCGACGGCGTACCGGCGGCCGAAGTCCTCCAGCAAGCGCACGGCTTCGCCAGCCATCCGTCACCTCGCCGGTTCGAAATCGGTCAAACAACGCGAGGGTGACGTTACCGGTCGCACCACGGCGGCCGGGAGCGGTCCCGACCCGGTGCCTGGTGCCGAGTCGGTGCTATGCGGTGTCCGGCAGCCCGGCCCGGTGGGCTTCGACGTGGGTCTTGAGCCTGGCCAGGGTGGTGGCGATGTTGGTGTTGTTCGTGCCGGCGCGATCCCGCTCGCCGGTGATGAAGATGGCGAACGGGATGAACCAGCGCGGTACCCGCAGCCAGTTCGTCACGGTGAGGCGGCAGCCGTCGCCCTCGGGGGCGAGGTCGTACTCCCAGCGGGAGATCGGCACGAAGAACGGGGTGCGCACGCGGTAGGTGAACCGGCGGCCCGGCTCGGCCTCGGTGATCTCGGCGTGGGTCACCCAGCGGCGCCAGCCGTTGCGGTTGGACCCGGAGAACCAGTTCCCGACGGCGGCACCGGTGGCCCCGCGGATCCACCGGGCCCGGTAGAACTCCTCGGCGAAGTCCGCCATCGCCACCGGGTCGCTGACCAGGCGGTACACCTCGTCCGGCGAAGCGTGGACAAAAACCTCGCCGACGGCGATCGGTTCGGTGTAGGTGAGCTTGTCCCTCGGATTCGGCGCCATTACACCTCCCAGTAGAACTGTTACCTCACCAGCGGGCCGGGGTGGCGTCAAGGCGCAAAAATCACGACGTAGTCAGGATTTCATCGCTTGTCCCTAGGTTGACGACGGCGAGAATCGCGCTCGCCGGAACCGAAGGGGAGAGAAATGGTTTTTTCACGGGCAACGCGCTGGGCGTGGGTGGCCGGTGCGGTGGCGTCGCTGGGGCTGGCGCTCGCACCGGGTGCGGCCGCGCAGGACAAGCTGGTGGTGACAAACGGACTGCAGATGGACCACGGTGCCGGGGTCACCCTGTGCACGCTGGGGCCGGTGGGCACGGACAACGCGGGCAGGCTGGTCGGCATCACCGCCGCGCACTGCTACGGCGGTGACGACGTGTACTTCCCCGGCAAGCGCGAACTGGGGCCGATCGGGAAGTACGCGTTCGTCTCGAAGGAGCAGGCCTACCGCGACTACGCGGTGATCGTGTTCGATCCGGCGAAGGTTTCGCTCAGTGCCAACGGACCGGCGCTGCGGATCGACAAGGTGCTCGACGGCGGCCTGCCCGCGGTCGGGTCGAACGTGTGCAAGGACGGGCGCACCACCGGCAAGACCTGCGGGCTGGTCGGCTCTAACACCGGCGGGCTGATCGCCTCGTTCGCGGTGAACATGCCTGGTGACTCCGGCGGGCCGCTGGTCGTCGCGCGCAATGACGGCACGGCAACCGAATGGGCCGGCATCGTGACGCGGGTCGCGCTGACCATGCCGCCGTTCATCTTCACCAGCGCGAAGAACATTCAGGACGACATCGCCACGCGCGGTCCGGACGCTCCCGGCGCCGGATTCACGCCGGTCAGTGATTGACCGTGAGGAGCGCGAAGTTGTCGAAAAAGGCCAAGTTGCCGAAAAGGTCGAAAAGAAAGGCGACCGCGGTGTTCGCGGCCGGCGCGGCGGTTTTCGCGCTGGCCGGGCCGTCGGCCGCGGCGAGCGCGGCGGCGCACCCGGTGACCCAGGCGGCCGTCGACAAGTACCGCGCCGGAAACGGTGCGCCCGGCGCGGAAGCCGTGGTCCGCGAGCAGGACGAGCTGTGGGGCGTCACCAGCGGCACGAAGGTGCTGGGGCAGAACCAGCCGTTCGGCCCCGACGACCAGATCCGCGCGGGCAGCCTGACCAAGCCGTTCACCGCGGCCATGGTGCTGCAGCTGGTCGCCGAAGGGCGAGTCGACCTGGACGCCTCGGTCGAGACGTACCTGCCGGGTGTGGTGCGCGGCAACGGGTACGACGGCAATCGGATCAGTGTCCGGCAGCTGCTCAACCACACCAGCGGCGTCGCCGACTACCTGTGGCTCGGTGGCGGCCTCAACCCGATCGAGCAGCTCCGGCCGCACACGCTGGCGGAGGTGGCGGGCTGGGGCCTGGCGCAGCCGCCGTTGTTCGAGCCGGGCGCGAGATACCAGTACTCGAACACCAACTTCATCCTGGCCGGGATGATCATCGAGAAGGTCACCGGCAACACCTACGACCGGGAGCTGGCCGACCGGATCACCACCCCGCTCGGCCTGACGAAGACCTACCTGCCGAAGCCTGGCGACAAGACCCTGCCGCCCGGCCACGCGCGCGGGTACGTCGGCCGGTATCTCTACGTCGACTTCACCGAGCTGATCGAGCCGAGCGTCGGGCTGTCCGGCGGTGGGCTGGTGACCAGCGGGGCCGACGCGACGCGGTTCTTCCAGGCGCTCGCCGCCGGTGAGGTCGTGCCGCCCGCGCAACTGGCCGAGATGTTCCAGCCGGCCGAAGGCGGTCCGGCGTACGGCTACGGCCTTGGCGTGGAACGGTTCCAGCTGCCGTGCGGTGGTGAGGCGTGGGGCCACTACGGGCTCTGGCCCGGGTACCAGTCCGTCGCCGCGGCCACCGCGGACGGGCGAGCCGCCTTCGTCGCGGGCAACGTGATCAACAATCTCGCCGGGGAAAGCGGTTCCGTCGGTGGCGGGGGAGCGGTGCACCGCGGTGTCACGGTCACCGAGGTCCTCTGCGACCAGGGCTGAACGCGACCGGCCGCGCCGGGGCGGGGCTTCCCGTGCCGACGCGGCCGGTCGGTCACCCCGCGCTGGCCGGGTCGCTTGTGAGCCCGGCCAACGCGGTCCGCACTCGTTCGGCTTCGGCCTCGCGACGCTGGTTCCGGTACAGCGCCAGCGCTCGTGTCCAGGTCGCCGCGGCCTGCTCCACGTCACCCAGCGCCTGTTCGGTCCGTGCCAGGGAATCGAGCGTGGCGGCTTCGTCGTAGGCGCTGCCGGTGTCGCGGTACCGGGTGATGGCCTGCCGGTAGAAGACCGACGCCGCGTCGTGGTCGCCGCTGAGGCGCGCGATGTAGCCGAGGCTGTCCAGCGTGTGGGCCTCGCCGTAGTGGTTCTCGTGCTCGCGGTGCAGGGCGAGCGCGGCTTCGCAGTGCGCGCGGGCCTGTTCGTAGTGGCCCAGTCGCGCTTCGTACCAGCCCGCGGTGTTGCGCGTTTCCGCCTCACCGACCCGGTCGCCGAGGGAGCGGAACAGGTGCAGTGCCGAAAGGGCGTGTTCCAGCGCTCGCTGGTCATCGCCCTGGTGGGCGCGGATGAGGGTGAACGCGTGGTGCGCGTTGGCCTGCTCGAGCAGGTCGCCCTGTTCCTCGGCGAGGTTCAGCGAACGCCGCAGGTGCTGGGTGGCGTCCACGTACAGCCCGATCAGCACGTACCCACGGGCGAGCAGGCGGTGCGCCAGGGTTTGCGCGGCCGGGTCTGCCGAGCGCTCGGCGGCGGCGAGTCCGGCCCGCCACACCGTGACGTTCTCGTCGAGATGGCCCTGCCGCCAGCGGAAGCTCTGCAGGGTCCACGCCAGCTGCCAGACCAGTGCGTGCCAGCCCCGGTCGACCGCCAGCTGGTGCGTGGCCAGCAGATTTGCGTGCTCGGCTTCGAACCACGCCCACGCCGCGGCCGGTCCGTCCAGTGGCCGCGGCGAACCTGGCGGAAGCTGGATCGGCTGGCGTTGCGGGCTGACCAGCCGGTCGGCGGCGAACGAGGTGTGCAGGTAGAACTCGGTGAGCCGCCGCAGCCCGGCTTCCGCGCGGTCCGCGGTGAGGTCGTGGTCGGCACGCTCGGTGGCGTAGAGCCGGACCAGGTCGTGCATCCGGAAGCGGCCGGCGGTGTGCTCTTCGAGCAGCGAGATCCGCTCCAGCCGTCGCAGCACCTGTGCTGCCTGATCGAGGGGGAGCCCGGTGAGCGCGGCCGCGGCGTGCAGGCTGATGTCCGGCCCGGGAGCGAGTCCGAGCAGCGCGAACACCACGGCCTGCGCCGATTCCAGCGCGGCGTGGGTCCACGAAACGGCGGCGCGCACGCTGGCGGCGGGATCGTCGGCGTCCAGCGCGCCGAGCCGGGTGGCGGCGTCGCGGAGTTCGGCGGCCAGCGAGGCCAGCGGAAGGTCGGGCCGCAGCGATCCGCGCGCGGCCACCACGGCCAGCGCGAGCGGCAGTCCGGCGCAGCGGGTCAGCAGATCCGCGGTCGCTTCCGGTTCCGCGGCCAGCCGGTCCTCACCGAGGCGGGCGGTGAGCAGGGCGCGGGCGTCCGCCTCGGCCAGCACGTCCAGCGCGAGCGGGCGGGTGTTGTGCGCGGTGAGCAGCCCGGCCAGCCGGTCCCGGCTGGTCACCAGCACCGTGCAGGCGGCGCTGCCCGGCAGCAGGGGCACGACCTGGTGGGCGTCACGGGCGTTGTCCAGCACGATCAGCATCCGCCTGCCCGCCACCAGGCTCCGGTACAGCCCGGCTTGGGCGTCCAGGTCGGCCGGGATCGCGGCGGGCGGCACACCGAGTGCTTCGAGCAGGCCCCTGATCGCCTCGGCCGAGGTCACCGGCCGCCCGTCCGGCGCGAACCCGCGCAGGTCGAGGAACAACTGGCCGTCCGGGAAGTCCGCCAGGTGCCGGTGCGCCCAGTGCAGCGCCAGCCAGGTCTTGCCGACACCACCGCCGCCGCTGATCGCCGAGACCACCGCCGTCGCGCCGTTCGCCCCGGCCAGCGCGGCGTCCAGTCCGGCCAGCTCCTCGCGCCTGCCGACGAACCGGCCGGGCGGCGCGGGCAGCTGACGCGGTGCCGGACCGGCGGCCTCGGCACTGACCGAGGCGGCCAGCAGCTCGTCGCGTTCGGCGGGCTCGCAGTCCAGCGCTTCGGCCAGCCGCCGCACGGTCCGCACCCGTGGATTGCCGCGCTCGCCGGTCTCGAACCCGCGAAGGGTGCGGATGCCCACGCCGGACCGCTCGGCCAGTTGCTCCTGCGTCAGTCCCGCCCGCAACCGCGCCTGCCGCAGCAGCCCCCCGAACTGGCCCGTCACGTCCGTCCCTTCCCCGGTGACCGAACCCTAGCGAAGCGACCGGCCACATATGGCCGGTGCGCGGCCTGGTTGGTGACCAGCCGGAACGCCACGATCGGGGTCATGACGCTGACGCGGGAGTTGCTGACTCCGAGGGAACGGGGCGTGTTGCGGGCGGTCGGGCGTGGCCTGTCCGCCGCGGAGATCGCGGTCGAGTTGTCCATCGCCGAGGTCGCCGTGCGGAACGACCTCGGCCGGATCGTGGCCAGGCTGGGGCTGGACGAGGAAACCAGGGCCGCGCCACTGCGGCTGTCGGTGCTCGGCCCGCTGCGGGCCTGGCGCGGCGCGGATCCGGTGGACCTGGGACCGGTGCGGCAGCAGGCGTTGCTGGCCGCGATGGCGTTGCGGCCGGACGTCACGGTCAGCCGCGCCGAGCTGCTCGACGCGGTGTGGGGGCTGGAACCCCCGGCCGCGAAGGTGGTGCCGGTCTACGTCTACCGGCTGCGCCGGTGCCTGCAGGCCGGGGACGAGTCGCCGGACGCGGTGATCGGCCGGGACCGGGGCGGCTACCGGTTCGCCGGTGCCGCGGTCCAGGTCGACTCGGCGCGCCTGGCGGAACTCGCCGCCGAGGCGGCCGAAGTCCGGCGCGGCGGGGACCTGGTCGCCGCGATCGACAAGTACGAAAGCGCGCTGGCGTTGTTCCGCGGTGAGCCACTGGCCGGGCTGCCCGGCCCCTTCGCCGAAGGGGAGCGGCGGCGCCTGACCGAGCGCCGGATCGCCTTGTCGCAGGGAAAACTGGAATGCCTGGTGCGGCTGGGCCGGTACCCCGAGGCCATCGGCGAACTGTCCGCCCTGACCTCGGAGCACCCGCACAGCGAGCCGCTGGCCGCACTGCTGATGCGCGCGCTCTACGGCAGCGGACGCCGGGCCGACGCACTCGGGGTGTTCCAGCGCCTGCGCCGCCGCCTGGTGGACGACCTCGGCGTGGAGCCGAGCGACCTGGCGGGCCGCGTCCACCAGGCGGTCCTACGAGGTGACGACGTCACGCTTCAGCGGCACCGGTAGTTCGCCGCCTGCGCGGGATCGCCGTGGCCGGTGTAGCGGGACACCCGCGGGTAGCGGCACAGGTCGCGCGTCACGATCCGGTCGCCTTCGACCTTCTCGGCCCGCAGGACGTCCGGTGCCTTGTCGTGCTCGACCCAGTTCACCAGCGCCCCGAGCGGATCCTTCGGGGCCGGGCCCACGCCGCCGAAGCAGTGCTCCACACCCGGCGCGAAGAACAGGCGGTAGAACTCGTCGACGCGGTGGGCGCCGCCCAGCTTCCGTTCGACGGCCTCGCGGTAGCGCACCACGCCGTCCGGCGGGATCAGCTGGTCGTCCGCGCCGACCCAGCTGAGCAGCTTGCCGCCGGAGCGCCGGAAGTCCGAGAGGTCCGGGTCCGCGGTGCCGATGACGTCGTCGAACTCCCGCACCGACTGCCGGAACAGCTCGGCGAACTGGGGGTAGGTGATCGTCGAGGTGTCGAAGCCGGGCTGCTTCTTCACGAAGTCCTTCACCCAGGCCGCCGCCACCGGGAAGCCGGTCGGGCCGGTGAGCCAGGTGAAGTCGGCGCCCTTGGGCAGGCCCGCCCACAACTTCCGGCCGTGTTCGTCCACCGGTCCAGCCCAGATCTTGCGGACGACGTCGGCGTCGGCGGCGGTCACGGTGACCTCTTCGCCGTCGCAGAGAACCTTGGTGCCGACCAGTTGCCGCGGGTCGTACCCGCACTGGTCCGGCTGGTCGACGATGCCGTTGACCACGCCGTCACGCGGGTCGCACGCCTTGATCGCCGCCTCGCGGAACGCGTTCAGCACGCACGGGCCGGGGCTGTGGTGCTCCTGGTTCATCACCACGTGCGGCCAGAGCGTGGCCACCGCGAACTGTCCCCAGTGGACGGCCGGCGCCACGGCGAGCACGCCGTCGAAGTCACCGGGGTGGTGCTGGGCCTCGGCGTAACCCTGCCGCCCGCCGGTCGAGCAGCCGTTCCAGTACGAGTAGGTGATCGGCTGCCGGTAGAAGTTCCGCGTCACCTCCTTGCCGATGACCGCCGATTCGTGCACCGACCGGGTGGCGAAGTTGGTCAGCAGCGTGGTGTTCAGCTCGCCGTCCGGCTTCAACGCCCAGCTGGTGTTGAGCGGATCGGCGGAAACGCCCGCGTCGGTGGTCACTCCGGCATAACCGTCACGGACCGCCTGCGCCAGCGGGGCACCGAAGTCACCGGCGGCGTAGGCGCTGCCGCCGACCGCCTGGAGCCGGCCCGTCCAGCCGCTTTCCGGGAGCGCGACGGCCACCTTGACGTGGTCGCCGCCGTCGTGGGTCAGCGTGACCGTGACCAGGCAGTGGGCCGGATCCGCGACGCGAGCCGCGTCGACCGATTCGATCCGCGCGCCCGGCGGCGCGGAGACGGCGGGCGCGGTGCAGCCGAGCGGGGCGGCGCTCGCGCCGAACGAGCCGAACGAGAGGAGCGCGGCGATCGGGATCGCCGCCATGAGCAGTACGGCCAGGCGTTTCATGGGTTCCTTCACGGGATTCACGGGATGGTGAATTCGACGGTCTTGCTGTCCAGGACCATGTGCGTCGGATCGGCCAGATCGATGCGCACCTGGTGCGGGCCGGACGGCAGGCCCTGGAGGATCAGCGGCTCCCCGCTGCCGTCGGCCCAGTGCCACGGTGCGCCGTCGACGGTCACGTGGATGTGGCCGATCCGAGGGGAGACGTCCAGCGCGGCGGGGCCGTAGACCGGCACGATCCGCAGGTTCTCCGCCCGGTACCGGATGACCGCCAGGCCCTTGGCCAGTTGCTCGGGCAGGGGCGCGTCGGTGATCAGCGCGGGCGCGGGCTGGGAGGGCAGCGGCACCACCGGAGCGGGCGGCCAGGTCGGCTCGCCCAGCGCGACGGGCGCCGGAGCGGTCGGGGCAGCCGCGGCCGCCGGAGGCGCCGGGGCAGTCGGGGCGGCTTCGGTCGAGCACGCGGTCGCCAGTGCGAGAACGGAGGCGGAGGCCAGGACACGGAACACGTTCGCGGAAAGGGGCACGTGGTCAAGCTAGGTCGGCGGCGACGGTCCCCGCGTCGGTCGGACGACGTCATCGGCGTACGTCACCCGCGGGGAAGTACTGTCGAAGATCGAGGAGGAGTCCATGCCGCTGTTCGGCCGCGAGCCCGAGCTGAAGGTGCTGTCCGAGCTGATCGACGAGCCCGGCAGCCGCAGTGGCGCGTTGCTCGTCGGCGAGGCGGGGATCGGGAAGTCGGCGTTGCTCGCCGAGGCGGTCGCGCTGGCTTCGGTCGCCGGGGTGCGCGTGCTGAAGGCGACCGGGGTGGAGGCCGAACAGGACTTCGCCTATGCCGGACTGCACCAGCTGCTGTACCCGGTCCGCGCGGGCGTGGACGAACTGCCGCCCGCCCAGCGCGACGCCCTGCGGTGCGCGCTCGGTCTCGCCGAGGCCGCCGAGCCGAGTCCGTACCTGGTCGGCCTGGCCACGCTGACCCTGCTGGCCGAGCTGGCTCCGCTGCTGGTTGTCGCCGAGGACGTGCACTGGCTCGACCAGGCCAGTGTGGACGTGCTCGCGTTCGTGGCCCGCCGGATCGAAGCCGAGCCGATGGTGCTGCTCGCGGCCACCCGCGAAGGCGGGCCGCTCCAGGACGCCGGGCTGCACGTGATGCCGCTCGAGCGCCTGTCCGGTGAGAGCGCCGCCGAACTGCTCGACTCGACCGCCTTCGGCCTCGAACCGGAGGCACGGGAGCGGCTGCTGGCCGAGGCCGCCGGGAACCCGCTGGCCCTCACCGAACTGCCCGGCGCGCTCGACCGCCTTGACCCGGTGCTGCCGCTGACCGACCGGCTGCGTCGCGCGTTCGCTGCCCGGGTGTCCGGCCTGCCGGAGGAAACCCGTACCGCGTTGCTGATCGCCGCGCTCAACCAGAGCGACTCGGCGGCCGAGGTGCTCGCCGCCACCGGACGTGTGCTCGGCGCCGCCGATCTGGACCTCTTCACGCCCGCGGTGAACGCCCGGTTGATCGACCTCGGGCCGGGGACGGTGACCTTCCGGCACCCACTGATGCGGTCGGCCATCCCGGCCGCGTCGTCGCTCACCGACCAGCGGCGCGCGCACCTCGCACTGGCCGAGACAGACCAGCCCGACCGGAGTGCCTGGCACCGGGCCGCCGCGACCGCCGGACTCGACGAGGACGTGGCCGAAGAGCTGACCGGCGTCGCCGAGCGGGCACTGGAGCGAGGCGGGGTCGCGGCCGCGATCACCACGCTGGAACGGGCGGCACAGCTCAGCGAACGGCAGGGCACCAAGGCGGACCGGTTGCTGCGCGCCGCCGAACTCGCCGCCGAGTCCGGCCGCCGCGACACCGCCGACCGGCTGGTGCGCGAGGCGCGGACTCTCGATCTCTCGCCACCGCAACGGGCCACGGCCAGCTGGTTGCCGAGCATCTTCGACGACGGCGTTCGCGAGGACAGCTCGCGCATCGGGGAGCTGGCCGAGCTGGCCGGTTCGGTCACCGATCCGGACGCCGCGTCGCGAATCCTGTGGGGCGCCGCGATGCGCTGCTTCTGGGCGGAACCGGGGGAGGCCGCGCGTCGCACGCTGCTGACCGTGCTGGACCGGCTGCCCCTCGCCGACGACGATCCGCGCAAGGTCGCGATCGCCGCGTACGTCGCGCCGTTCGACCGGGCCGGGGTGGTGCTGAGCGGACTGCGCGCGGCGGCCGTCGCGGATCCGGAAACCCAGCGGTTCCTGGGCAGCGCGGCGCTGCAGATCGGCGCGTTCGACCTGGCCGCGCGCTTTTCCGCGGCCGCGGCGCCGGGCCTGCGCGCGCAGGGGCGGCTCGGTCTGCTGACGCGCGCGCTGGCCGTGCAGGCGTGGAGCCGGGCGCGGCTCGGGGACCTCATCACCGCGGCACCGATCGCGGCGGAGGCGGTCAAGCTCGCGCAGGAGACCGGCCAGCCGTTCATGGGCGGACTGGCCAAGGCCGTGCAGGCGGAGATCGCCGCGCTGCGCGGTGAGCACGAACAGGCCGGGAAGCTGGCGGACGAAGCCGAGCGGGCGGGGCTGGCCGCGGGCGCGCGCCCGGTCCTGGCCACCGTCCAGCTCGCGCGCGGCATCCTGGCGCTGAGCGAAGGCCGGTTCGAAGACGCGTTCGCGCAGCTGAGCCGGGTGCTCGACCCGGCGGATCCCGCCCACCAGCCGGCGTTGCGCGCGTACTTCCTGCCCGAACTCACCGATGCGGCCGTCCGATCCGGACAGACCGACGCGATGCGGGACATCCTGCGCACCTTGGCGCCCTTCGCCGGAACCTCACCGGCGCTGGACATCGGCCTGCGGTACGCGCACGCCGTGCTCGAATCCACCGAAGACGCCTTCACCACGGCGTTGCGCGCGGAGCTGGTCGACTGGCCGGCCGAACGCGGCCGCCTGCACCTGGCCTTCGGCGAGTGGCTGCGGCGGCAGCGGCGGGTCGTGGAATCCCGCGCGCACCTGCGCACGGCCAGGGAGACCTTCGACGCGCTGGGCATGGCGGCCTGGAGCGAGCGCGCCCGGCGGGAGTTGCGCAGCGCGGGGGAGTCCAGCCCGAACCGGGACCCGGACGCGCGCGAACGGCTGACCCCGCACGAGCTGAGCATCGCCCAGCTGGCGGCCACCGGGCTGACGAACCGGGAGATCGGGCAGCAGCTGTACCTGTCGCACCGGACCGTCGGCACGCACCTGCAGCGGATCTTCCCCAAGCTCGGGGTGAACTCCCGCACCGAGCTGGCGCAGGCGCTCGGACAGCGGTGACGTACGCCGACAGCGTCACCTGACGGTCGCGGCGGGTCACGCCGGCTGCCTAACGTCGCGTTCGTTTCCGTTACGACGATCGCGCAGGGAGTTCCAGATGATCAGCAGGCGACGATTCACCCAGGTGCTGGCCGCGGGCGCGGCCGGGGTGGCGGCCGGTTCGCTGGCCGCGTGCTCGCCGGAGACGCCCGCCGCCGCGCCGGGGCCGGACCTGCGGGCGGGCGAGGGGAGGAACACCTCGCTCGGCCCGATCAAGCAGGTCGCCGCCGGGGTGCTCAGCACGGCGTACGCCGAGTTCGGGCCGTCCACCGGGCAGCCGGTGGTGCTGGTGCACGGCTGGCCGTACGACGGGCACAGCTACGCCGACGTCGCGCCGCTGCTCGCCGCGCAGGGGTACCGGGTGCTCATCCCGTTCCTGCGCGGGTACGGCGCGACCGCGTTCCTGTCCGCCGACACCGTCCGCAATGGACAGCAGTCGGCCATCGCCGCCGACGTGGTCGCCTTCATGGACGCGCTCGGCATCGGCAAGGCCGTGCTCGGCGGCTTCGACTGGGGTGCGCGCACGGTGGCCATCATCGCCGCGTTGTGGCCGGAGCGGTGCAAGGCGCTCGTCTCGGTGAGCGGCTACATCATCACCAATCTCCAGGCGAATAAGCAGCCGCTGCCGCCCGCGGCCGAGCTGGGCTGGTGGTACCAGTACTACTTCGCCACCGAACGGGGCGTGCTCGGCTACCGCCGGAACACCCGGGAGTTCAACAAACTGATCTGGCAGAAGGCTTCTCCACAGTGGACGTTCGACGACGCCACCTACGACCGGAGCGCGGCGGCCTTCGACAACCCGGACCACGTCGACATCGTCATCCACAACTACCGCTGGCGCCTCGGACTGGCGCAGGGCGAAGCGCGGTACGACGCCTACGAGCAGAAACTCGCCACCTCGCCGTCGATCGCCGTGCCCACCATCACGATCGGCAGCGACTTCGACGGCGCGGCGGCGGACGGAAAGGCCTACCGCGGCAAGTTCACCGGCAAGTACGAACACCGGATCTTCGCCGGGATCGGGCACAACGTGCCGCAGGAGGCCCCCGAACCCTTCACCAAGGCCATCGTGGACGCAGATCGACTCTAGGCAACGGTGGCGTCGAGGGAAACTTCGACGTTGCCCCTGGTCGCCTTCGAGTACGGGCAGATCTGGTGCGCGCCGTGGACCAGTTCGTCGGCGGTGGCCTGGTCGATTCCCGAGGCCTCCAGGTGCAGAGCGGCGCTCAGCTTGAACTCGTTCGCCTCGGTGTCGTGGTGGAGGGTGACCTCCGCGACGACGGCGAGGTCACCGGGCCGCACCTGCTTCGCGGTCGCCACCCGGCGCACGGCTCCGACGAAGCAGGACGCCCAGCCCGCGGCGAACAACTGCTCCGGGTTCGTGCCGCCCCCGGCACCACCGAACGCCGCGGGCACGGCGAGGGTGACGTCGAGCGCGCCGTCGTCGGAGGTTGCGCGGCCGCCGTTGCGGCCCTCCGCGGTGGAGGTGGCGACGGCGGTGTAGGTGATTTCAGACATCGCGTTTTCCTTATCGCTGTGGTGATTGCGGGAAAACGCTAGGACCGGGTGAACCACCTCCGCGACCGTCGGACGACGTCACGTGCGTACGTCATCGGTCGCCGAGCCGGAGGGTTTTCCCGCGCCAGCGCGAGCGCAGCCACCGGTCGTGGCTGGCCACCACGATCGCGCCGGGACCACTGCCCAGCGCGTCCTCCAGTTCGTCGCACAGCGTGGGGGAGAGGTGGTTCGTCGGCTCGTCGAGCAGCAACAGCTGGGGCTGCTCGGCGACCAGCAGCGCCAGCGCGAGCCGCCGCCGCTGCCCGGCCGAAAGGTCGGCGACGGGCTTGCCGAGGTCCCGCCTTCCCAACAGGCCAAGGGAAAGCAGTGGAACGGCGGCGGCACGCTCCTGGCCGAGCACGGAGGCGTAGATCGCCCGCGCGCTGAGGTGGGGCCGGTCGAATTCGGTGTCCTGGCTCAGCAACCCGATCCGCAGCCCGTCCTGTCGACGGATCCCGGCCGCTTCGGCGTGACCGGCCAGCACACCCAGCAGTGTCGACTTACCGGCACCGTTGGCCCCGGTGACGAGCAGCCGTTCGGTGGCCGTCACGTCGAGCCGGTCGATGGTGAGCCGTCCGGGCAGGTGCACCTCGCGCAACGCCACCAGCACCTCGCCCGGCGCCTGCTCGGCCAGTGCGCCGGGTTGGAACCGCAGTGGCGGCGGAGGTGGCGGAACCCGCCGCCGATCCAGTTCTTCGAGCCTGCGGGTGGTGTTGCGCACCCGGCGCGAGATCTGGTTCTGCACCCGGCCCGCCGTGTGGCCGTAGCCCATCTTCTCGTTGTCCCGCTTGACGCTGTTGTGCGCGACCTGGTGCGTGGTCAGACCGAGCGCGTCGCGCAGCTCGGCGATTTCCTCCTGCTCCTCGGCGAAGCGGCGCTCCCAGCGCTGCCGTTCCGCGTGCTTCTCGGCCAGGTAGGCGCTGTAGTTGCCGCCGAACCGCGTCGGGCCGTCCACCGCCGGGTCGAGGTCGAGCAGGTCGGTGCACACCGCGTCGAGGAAAGCCCGGTCGTGGCTGGCCACGACCACCGTGCCCGGCAGACCGCGCAACTGCTCCTCCAGGTATGCCGCCGCCTCGTCGTCGAGGTGGTTCGTCGGCTCGTCGAGCACCAGCGCGGACGGGCGGCGCACCAGCAACGCGGCCAGCGCGAGCCGTCCGCGCTGCCCACCGGAAAGCGATGCGAGCGTGCGATGGTGCTCGACCGCGCCCAGCCCGAGCCCGGCCAGCACGATTTCGGCGCGCCGGTCGGCGTCCCAGACGTCGTGCCGCTGGGCGTACTCCAGCAGTTCCGCGTACTCGTCGAGCCGGTCGTCATCATCGAGCGCGGCACTCAGTTCGTCCAAACGGGACAGTGTCGCGCGGGCGTCGGCGAGTGCGTCATCGAGTACCTCGGCGACCGTCGCCCTGCCGTCGAAGGGCATTTCCTGGTGCAGGTAACCGAGATCCGGTGGGCGGACCACCGTACCGCGCTCCGGCTCGTCCACTCCGGACAGCAGGCGCAGCAGGGTGGACTTCCCGGCCCCGTTCTCGCCGATCAACCCGATCCGGTGCCCGGGAGCCGCGGTGAGCGAAACGCCGTCGAGCACGCGGCGCCCGCCGAAGCCGCGGACGAGTTCGCGGGCCACCAGAGGCGCGGCGCTCACGCTTCGGCCAGCCGTCCGCCTTCCAGCCGCAGCCTGCGTTGTATCCCGATGTTCGCCAGGAAGCGCTCGTCGTGGCTGACCACCACGAACGCGCCCTGGTAGGCGTTGAGCGCGCTTTCCAGCTGCCCGGCGCTGACCAGGTCGAGATTGTTGGTCGGCTCGTCGAGCAACAGCAACTGCGGCGCCGGTTCGGCGAACAGCACGCAGGCCAGCGTGGCGCGCAGCCGCTCGCCACCGGAGAGCACGCCCACCGGCAGCTGTGTGCGCTGGCCGCGGAACAGGAAGCGCGCCAGCAGGTTCATCCGGTCGGCGGGCAGCATGGCGGGCGCGGCGTCCGCGAGGTTCTCGGCCACCGTGCGGTCGGGGTCGAGCAGGTCGAGCCGCTGTGACAGGTAGGCGATCCGGCCGTCGGACCGGCGTACCCGCCCGCCGTCCGGTTCGAGTTCACCCTGCACGATCCGCAGCAGGGTGGACTTCCCACTGCCGTTCGCGCCGGTCAGCGCGATCCGCTCGGGACCCCGGATCGCCAGGTCGACCCCGTCACCGGCGAACAGCTCGCGCACGGTGAGCCCTTCACCGAGGAACAGCGTGCGCCCGGCGGGCACCGCGGTCCGCGGCAACTGCAGGGCGATCTTCTGGTCCTCGCGCAGGGAACGCTCGGCCTGGTCCAGTTTGGCCTTGGCCGCATCGAGCCGGGCGCCGTGCGTGCCGTCGGCCTTGGCAGCCGACTCCTGCGCGTTGCGCTTCATGGTCCCGGCGAAGATCTTCGGCAGCCCGGCGTTGCCGAGGTTGCGCGAGGCGTTGCTGGCCCGGCGCGCGGCCCGCTCGCGCGCCTGCTGCATCTCGCGCTTCTCGCGCTTGACCTCCTGCTCGGCGTTGCGGATGTTCTTCTCGGCGACCTCGCGCGCGGCCTGCACCGCCTGCTCGTATTCGGTGAAGTTGCCGCCGTAGAACCGGATTTCCCCGCGGTCGAGTTCGGCGATGCGGTCCATGCGGTCGAGCAGCTCGCGGTCGTGGCTGACCACCAGCAGGCAACCGTGCCAGTCCGCGAGCACTTCGTAGAGCTTGTGGCGTGCTTCGACATCGAGGTTGTTGGTGGGTTCGTCGAGCAACAGCACATCGGGCCGCTTGAGCAACTGGGCGGCCAGCCCGAGCGAGACGATCTGCCCACCGCTCAACGTGTCCAGTCGGCGGTCGAGCGCGAGTTCGCCGAGGCCGAGCCGGGCCAGCTGGGCGCGGGTGCGCTCCTCGACGTCCCAGTCGGTGCCGATGGTGGTGAAGTGCTCTTCGCCGGTGTCCCCGGATTCGATGGCCTCCAGCGCGCGCAGCACCGGGGCGATCCCCAGCACCTCGGCCACGCTCAGGTCCCGCGTCAGCGGCAGGTCCTGCGGGAGATAGCCGAGCACACCGTCCACCGAGACCGAGCCCGACGCGGGCTTCAGCACACCGGCGACGAGCTTGAGCAAAGTGGACTTCCCGGCGCCGTTCGGGGCGACCAGCCCGGTGCGCCCGCCGGGCAGGGAGAAGGAGAGCTGGTCGAAGACGGGAGTGTCGTCGGGCCAGGAGAAGGACAGGTTGGTGCAGACGACAGCGGCGTCGGACATGTCGAGACCTCAGGAAGGTGTGGCGGGGTGAGCTACCCCGGAAAAGAGTGCGGTGGACGACAAGATGGCCAGCACAGCCACACGGCGAAGGCTGGGTTCAGCCTGCCGACGGCCTGGCAGCTCCGGGCTCACCCGGAGATGTCGTCTTCACCTGCCACGTCAACGCTCCTGGATCTCGGGACTCACTTCGACCATAGCAAATTCAGACGGTCCGGATGCACCAGGGCAGGCCGTCGCGGTCGGCCCACGCGCCCCCGCGGCCGCGTGGGGCAGCGCGCACTCAGGGGTGAACCACCTGATCCTGGCCATCGCCGACGCCGCGCTGGTGAAGGCCTTCTCCGGGTTGGACCTGCCGGGCGTCGCGTCCATGCGAGACCAGTTGCGGCTCGTCCACGACGAGGTCATGCCCCGCCCCGAACGCCACCTTCGTGGCCATTCAGGCGTAACCGCGGGTCAACCTGACCGAGCTTGTATATACATCCTCCGGTGCGAGGGTGCCCGGGTGACCACCTCGCTCATTCCCGCCACCACCGTCCGCTACGTCCGCTGGGACGGCGCGGGCCGGCCGTTCGCCCTCGTCGACGCCGAGGTGCCCGCCGAACCGGGGCCAGGCGAAGCGCTGGTCCGGGTGGACCTCGCGACGGTCTGCGGCAGCGACGTGCACACCGTGTCCGGCGCGCGTCCCGCACCGGTGCCCGGCGTGCTCGGCCACGAGCAGGTCGGCACGGTGCTCGCGGTCGGCGATCCGGCACCCCGGCTGCTCGGCGGGACACCGCTCACGGAAGGCGCCCGCGTGGTCTGGTCGGTCGCCGCCTCGTGTGGCGACTGCGACCGCTGTGTCCGGGACCTGCCTCAGAAGTGCCGTCACCTGACCAAGTACGGGCACCAGGAGCTGGTCCCCGAGCGGCCGTTGACCGGCGGTTTCGCCTCTCACTGCCTGCTTGTCCCCGGCACCACGATCGTCGAGGTGCCCGAAGGGATTCCCGACGTCGTGGCCGCACCGGCGTCCTGCGCGACGGCCACGGTCGCCGCCGCGTTGCGCGAGGCCGGAGACCTCCGTGGGGCACGGGTGCTGGTCACCGGGGCGGGCATGCTCGGCGTGACAGCCGTCGCGATGGCCGCCCGAAAAGGGGCACACGTCGTGGCTGTCGACCCGCACCGGGACCGCCGCGACCGGGCGCTGCGGTTCGGTGCCGCCGAAGCCACGGAAAAGCCCACCGGCGAATTCGAGGTGGCGGTCGAGCTGTCCGGCGCGCCCCAGGCCGTCACCACTTGTCTGGACATGTTGGCGGTCGGGGGAACCGCCGTGCTCGCCGGTTCGGTGTTCCCCGGCCCCGCCATCCCCATCGAGCCCGAGCGTCTGGTGCGTGGGCTGCACACGATCACCGGGGTGCACAACTACCGGCCCGGCGACTTAAAAACCGCGGTCGACTTCCTGGCCGAGCACCACCGCGAACACCCCTTCGCCGAACTCGTGCAAGGCCGGTACGGACTCGACCAGCTCGACGCCGCCTTCGCCGCCGCACGCACCGGAGAGGCCGCGCGCCAGGCTGTTGTGCCCTCAGCGCCGGTTGGCCGTGGGGCGTGAGCTGCGCGTGTTGGTGACGGTGACCGTCGCGAGATCCGGGCGGTAGCGATCTTCCGACCATTCCAGCGGAGTTCCGGCGGAGTCCGCGGTCATCCGCCGCTCGCGCAGCAGCGGCGCGCCTTCGGGGACTTCGAGCAGTTCCGCGTCGAGCGCGTCGGCGGCCACCGCGTCGAAGGTGTGCCGCGCGCTGTGCAGATCGACCCCGCGTGCGAGCAGCAGCGCGTAGATCGAGCCCGCGTTCAGATCGGCCTCCAGCAGCGGGCGCCCGACCGGCTCGGTGTAGTTCATCCGCTCCAGCATGGCCGGGCGGCCGTCCAGCAGGCGCAGCCGGATCAGTTGCACCACATGGGTTTCCGGCTCGACGCCGAGTGCGGCGGCGATGGCCGGTTCCGGGCGGCGCAGGGCGATCTCGTGCAGCCGCTGTCCCGGCACGTGCCCGGTCAGCTCGGCCCGGCGAGTGAACGACAGGAAGGTCTCGAACGGCTGCGCGGGCACGGCGTCCAGCACCACGGCTCGCTTGCCCTGCCCGCCGCCGATCAGCCCTTCCTCGCGCAACGCCGACAGCGCCTGCCGGACCGGGCCGCGTGAAGCGCCGAACTCCAGGCACAGCTGCGCTTCCGAGGGCAGCGAATCCCCGACGGCCAGCTCCCCTTCGCGGATGCGGCGGCGAAGTTCGGCGGCGAGGGTCCGGTGCAGGGGAGCCATGATCGCCAGCTTACCCAGCATGACTGGACAAGTGCATCCAGCAACTCCGGGTACTCCGGGAAATCCGCAGGTGAACACTGCATGACTTGTCAATACATGTCGTTGACCGCGGTAGAGCGCGCCTGCGACGGTCGGGGCACACCCCCGAGCAGATCCCCCTGGAGCCCGCTGTGTTCGTCCGTCGCGGAGCGCTCGTCGCGCTCACCTGCCTCAGCCTGGTGGCCACCGCCTGTGGCGCACCGGAGACCTCGTCCGCCACACCGTCCTGTCCGGACGGTCGCATCCGGTTCGGCGTCGAGCCGTTCGAAGACCCCGCCCGGCTCACCCCGGCCGCCAAGGTGCTGGCCGACTCGCTGTCGAGCGCGTTGTCCTGCCCGGTCGAGCTGACCGTCACCGAGGACTACTCGGCCGAGGTGCTCGCGATGGAGAACGGCAAGCTCGACGTCGGCATCTTCGGCCCGCTCGGTTACGTGTTCGCGCACCGCCGCGCCAAGGCCGAAGCGGTCGCCTCCTTCGGTGACGCGACCGGGAAGTTGTCCAGCTACACCGCGGCGATCTGGGTTCCGGCGAACTCGCCGATCACCACGGTCGCGCAGTTGCGCGGTCATTCACTCGCGCTGTCCTCGGCCGGTTCCACCTCGGGTGACGCGCTGCCCCGGCAGGCGCTGGCCGACGCGGGTGTCGCCGAGTCCGACGTCCGGATCGACTACGCGGGCGGGCATCCGGAAGCGCTGCTGGCACTGGCCAACGGCAAGGTCGACGCCGCGGAGATCAACTCCCAGCAGGAAAGCAGCGCGATCGGTGCGGGCACCTTCGATCCCGCCGGTTTCCGCAAGGTCTGGCAGTCGGCGCCGATCCCGAACGACCCGGTCACCGTGCGCGGGGACCTCGACCCGGTCACCAAGACCGCCATCCGCGACGCCCTGCTCGGCCTGCCACCCGCCGCGATCGGCGAGATCGGCGCGCTGCTCGACGTCTCCCCGCCGGGGCCGCTGGTCCCCGTCGACCAGACCACCTACCAGCCGCTGTTCGAGCTGGCCGACAAGCTCGGCCTGACCGAGGACGACGCCTGATGCTCGCGCTGTCCGGGATTTCCGTGCGGTTCGGCGAACGCCAGGTGCTGCACGACGCCGAGGTCACCGTCGCCGAGGGTGAACTGCTGGCCGTGCTGGGCGCCAACGGCTCCGGCAAGTCCACCCTGCTGCGAGCGGCCGCCGGGCTGGTCCCGCACACCGGCGCGGTCACCGTGGCCGGTCGCGAGCGCGGCCGCCTCGACGTGGCGCTGATCTTCCAGCAGATCCACCTGGTGCGGCGGCGCAGCGTGCTCGACAACGTGTGCGCCGGCGCGCTCGGCCGCCTGCCGTTGCGTGATTCGCTGGTGCCCGCGTTGTTCCCGCGCGCGGTCCGGGAAGAGGCGATGGCGTGCCTCGACCGGGTCGGCCTCGCCGATCGCGCGCACGACCGCGCGGGCAGTCTCTCCGGCGGCCAGCAGCAGCGCGTCGCCGCCGCGCGGGCGTTGTGCCAGCGCTCGCGGGTGCTGCTCGCCGACGAGCCGGTGTCCGCTTTGGACCCGGCCGCCGCCGAACAGGTGCTGGCGCTGCTGGCCGAACTCGCGCACGACGAACGCCTCGCCGTGCTGGCCGTGCTGCACCAGCCGGACCTCGCCGCCCGGCACGCCGACCGGATCGTCGGCCTGCGCGACGGGCACGTGGTGCTCGACGGCGACCCCGGCCAGCCGGTCGGCTCCCTCTACCCGTACCCCGTTCTGGAGGCCACCTCATGACCACCACCGAAGCGGTGCGGCGCCTGCGGGTACCGCCCAAACCCCGTCGCCCGCGGGTGCTGCTCGGCGCGGGTGCGCTGGTCACCGCCCTGCTCGTCGTGCACGTGATCGCTTGGGACGCCACGGAATTCTCGCCCGCCGCGCTCGCCGAGGGCTGGGACGGCATGGCCGGTTTCCTCGGTGAGGCGATCCCACCGGACCTGAGCTGGGAGGTGCTCGGCCCGTCGCTCGAAGGCGCGCTGGTCACCCTGTGGATCGGTCTGCTCGGCACCACGCTGTCCGTGCCGTTCGCGCTGGTGCTGGCACTGCTGGCGGCGCGCGGCACCACCCCGTCCGGCTGGATCTACCAGGCCGCGCGCTCGCTGCTGTCGTTCCTGCGGGCCGTGCCGGAGGTGGTGTTCGCGCTGATCTTCGTCACCGCGGTCGGGCTCGGGCCGTTCCCCGGTGTGCTGGCGCTGGTGTTCCACAACGTCGGCGTGATGGGCAAGCTCTGGGCCGAAGCGCTGGAGGACGCCGATCCCGGCCCGGCGCTCGCGGTCCGCTCGACCGGCGCGAGCCGCACGCAGGTGGCCACGCACGCGCTGCTGCCGCTGGTCACCCCGCAACTGTTCGGCCTGCTGCTCTACCGGTTCGACGTGAACGTGCGGTCGTCACTGGTGCTCGGCCTGGTCGGGGCCGGTGGAATCGGATTCCTGATCAACCAGTCGATCAAGCTGTTCCGGTTCGACCGGATGCTCACGCACATCCTGGTTGTGCTGGTGTTGATCGTGCTGGTCGACCAGTTGTCCGCGCTGGTCCGGCGACGGTTGGGGAGTGGCTCGTGATCAGGCTCGCCGCACTCGACATCGCCGGGACCACCGTCGCCGAGGACAACCAGGTGTACCGCGTGCTCGCCGACGTGGTCGCCGCGCACGGCACACCCGCCGCCGAAGCCGACATCCGCCGCTGGATGGGCGCGGACAAACGGGAAGCGCTGGCGGCGCTCACCGGTGACCCCAGCGCCGTGGAGGAACTGCACGGCCGCTTCGTCACCAGTCTGCGGGCCGCCTACGAGCGACAGCCGCCGCGGCCGATTCCCGGTGTGCCGCAAGCGATCGCCGCCCTGCGCGAGTCGGGGGTGCGGGTGGTGCTGACCACCGGTTTCGACCGGCAGATCACCGATCCGCTGCTCGACGCGATCGGCTGGCGGGCCGGTGAGGACGTCGACGCCGTGGTCTGCGCGGTCGAAGCGGGCGGCGGGCGCCCGTTGCCGAACATGATCCACCGCGCGATGGAACTCACCGGCGTCACCGATCCCGGCGAGGTGCTCGCGGCCGGGGACACCGCGCTGGACATCCAGGCCGGTCGCGCGGCCGGTGCCGCGATGGTGGTCGGGGTGCTCAGCGGGGCCCAGACCAGGGCCGAACTGGCTGCCGAGCACCCCACCCACATCGTGGCCGACGTGACGCGGCTACCGCTCCTCGAGTAGGTCCTCGATGGTGATCGGCAGGCGGCGCGCCCGGATGCCGGTGGCGTTGTAGATCGCGTTGGCCACCGCCGCCGCCATGCCGACCGTGCCGATCTCGCCGAGTCCCCTGGCGCCCACCGCGTTGTGCAGGGTGTCCGGGTACTCGACGAAGTGCACGTCGACCTCGGAGATGTCCGCGTTCACCGGCAGCAGGTAGCTCGCGAAGTCACCGTTCGCCATGCGCCCGTTGCCCTCGATCTCCAGTCCCTCGTGCAGTGCCGCCGAAACACCCCAGATCATGCCGCCGACGATCTGGCTGCGGGCCGCCTTCTGGTTGATGATCCGGCCGGCGTCGAACACGCCGAGCATGCGCGAAACGCGGGCTTCCCGCGTCCACTCGTGCACCCGGACCTCGCAGAACTGGGCGCCGAACGAGCTGAACGAGTGCTTGGTCAGCTCCTCGCCCGGCGCCGACGAACCGGTCACCGACAGCGAGGTGCGGCCGGTGGCGCGCAGCACCTCGCCGAAGGTCATGCTCCGGCCACCGCCGTGCACACGGCCGTCGGCGTAGGTGACTTCCCCGCCGTCGAAGGGTTCCGCGGCCAGCGCCAGCAGTTCGTCGATCGCGTTGTTCGCGGCCACCATGATCGCGGTCCCGGCGCTCGCGGTGGCCGTCGAGCCACCGGACAGGCCGCCCGAGGGCAGCGACGAGTCGCCGAGCCGCGGCTCGATCCGCTCCGGTGGGATGTCCAGCGATTCCCCGCCGATCAGGGAAAGCACGGTCAGCAGGCCGGTGCCGGGGTCGGCGCCACTGGTCGCGACCACGGCCGTGCCGTCCTCCCGCAACGTGATCCCCACCGTCGCGGGGAAGCGCAGCGCGGGGAACAACGCGGACGCCACGCCCATGCCCACGAGCCAGTCACCGTCGCGGCGGCCCCGCGGGCTCCGGTCCGCCCAGCCGAACCGCTCGGCCCCGATGCGGAAGCACTCGTCGAGGTGCTTGCTCGACCACTGCAGGTCCTTGCCCGCCGGAGCGATGGAGTTGTTGCGCAGCCGCAGTTCGATCGGATCCATGTTCAGCGCGACGGCCAGTTCGTCCATCGCGCTCTCCAGCGCGAAGGACCCCGGAGCCTCGCCAGGTGCGCGCATGAAGGTGGTCGGCGGCACGTTGAGCGGCACGATCTTCTGGGTCAGCGCCAGGTTCTGCGTGGCGTAGTACTCGCGCGAGGTGCCGTGCGAGGTCGGCTCCACAAAGGACCGATCGAGGTCGGTGGTGCACCACGAGTCGTGGCGCAGCGCGATCAGCGTGCCGGACCTGTCCGCGCCGAGCTTGAGCTTCTGCACGGTCGCGGCGCGACCCGCCGTCGCGGTGAAGACCTGCTCCCTGGTCAGCGCGGCCTTGATCGGCCGGTCCAGCACCCTGGACGCGGCCGCGGCCAGGAAGGCGGGCGCGGAGGTACGGCCCTTGCCGCCGAAGGCACCGCCGACGTACGGGTTCAGCGCGTGCACCGACGAGGGCTCCAGGCCCAGCGCGCTGGCCAGTTCCACGGCCTGCAGGTCGCTGGCCTGGTTTCCACTGTGGATGGTCAGCTCACCGTGCTCCCAGTACGCGACCGCGGAATGCGGTTCCATCGCGGCATGGTTCTGGGTGGCGGTGTGGTAGGTGGCCTCGACCACCACCGGGCTCGCCGCGAAAGCGTCATCGATGGACTCGACGCCGTCCGCGAGAATGTCCAGCGATGACGGCGCGCCGTCCCTGGCCGCGGGGGCGTCTTCGGCGGTGGCCAGGCCCTCTTCCAGCGAGGTCAGCGCGGGCCGCTCGCGGTAGCTGACCTCGACCAGCATCGCCGCGTCCCTGGCCTGCTCGAAGGTCTCCGCCACCACGAAGCCGATCGCCTGCCCGTAGTAGGCGACCTCGGTGTCCTGCATCGGCACCGAGGTTTCACCGAAGAGCGGGCTGCTGGCGGTCTTCAGCGCCAGCGGGTCGAACGGCGAGTACACCGCGAGCACACCGGGCGCGTTCTTCGCCGCGGTCACGTCCATGGCCTCGATCTCGCCGTGCGCGATGGTGCTGAGCACGAGATAGCCGTAGGCCATGCCGGGCAGGTTGTGGTCGACGCCGTACTTGGCCCGGCCGGTGACCTTCGCCGGCCCGTCCAGCCTGCTGGTCATCAGCGGCTCCCCTCGGTCAATTCACGCAGGGCGCGGACGATGGTCCGGCGCAGCAGCGCGGGCTTGAACTTGTTCCCGGACAGCGTCCGGGCGCCGTCGGCCGCCACCGAAGCGGCCGCTTCGAAGGACTCGGTGGTCACCGGTGCGCCGACCAGCGCGGCCTCGACCGCGGGCAGCCGCCAGGGCACCGTGCCCACGCCGCCGGCCGCGATCCTGGCACCGGCGATGCGGGAGTCCTGGATGTCCAGCGCGACCGCGGCCGAGCACAGCGCGAACTCGTAGGACTGCCGGTCGCGCACCTTCACGTAGGTGGAGTTGGCGGCCCAGTCCAGCTTCGGCACGACAACCTCGGTGATCAGCTCGCCCGGCCGCAGGTCGTGCTCACGGTCGGGGGTGTCACCGGGAAGCTGGTAGAAGTCGGCCAGTGCGACGGTCCGGCTCCCGGAGTCGCTGACCAGCCGGAGTTCCGCGTCCAGCGCGACCAGCGCGACCGCCACGTCGCTGGCGTGGGTCGCCACGCACGCGTCGCTCGTGCCGAGCACGGCGTGCATCCGGTTGGCGCCGTTGATCGCGGGGCAGCCACTGCCGGGGTTCCGCTTGTTGCACGGCATCGCGACGTCGCGGAAGTACGAGCAGCGGGTGCGCTGCATCAGGTTGCCGCCGATGCTGGCCATGTTCCGGATCTGCTGTGACGCGCTCAGCAGCAGCGCGCGGGAGATCATCGGGTATGCCGCGTGGACATCGGGATGCGCCGCGATGTCGCTCATCCGCTCCAGCGCGCCGATCCGCAGGCCGTCGCCGGAGTCGATGCCGCGCAACGGGATTTCGTTGATGTCCAGTACGCGGCGCGGGGTCAGCACCTCGAGCTTCATCAGGTCGACCAGGGTGGTGCCACCGGCGAGGAAGGTGCCGTCCGCGCCGAGCGCGTCGTCCACAGTGGAGGGTGCGGTCAGCTCAAACGGTCGCATCGGCACTCCTCGCCTGCTCCTGGGCCGCTTCGATGGCCGCGACGATGTTGGGATAGGCCGAGCACCGGCAGAGGTTGCCGGACATGAACTCGCGCACGTCGTCGACGCCCTGCTCGACCGCGGCGACCGCGGACATCACCTGGCCGGAGGTGCAGAACCCGCACTGCAGCGCGTCCTGGTCGACGAAGGCCCGCTGCACCGGGTGCAGTTCGTCCCCTGTGGACAGTGCTTCGACGGTGGTCACCGGGCGGCGCACGGTGGCGGCCAGGGTGAGGCAGGCGAGCACGGGGCGGCCGTCGACGTGCACGGTGCAGGCCCCGCACTGACCGCGGTCGCAGCCCTTCTTCGGGCCGGTGAGGTCGAGTCGTTCACGCAGCGCGTCGAGCAGGGTCACCCCCGGCTCGACGCTCAGTTGCTCGGTGCGGCCGTTGACTTGGAGGGAGAGGTCCACTGAATCTCTTTCCGCAGATCGTCCGTGGTGGGAGAGCGGGAGTGAAGCGGATAGTCATCCGGTTCCATCGCGAGGCTAGCGGATTAGAATCCGCTTCGCAACGAACTCGTCACCCTTGAGTTGCTCCAGGTCACCGGGGGTGGTGCATTAGATTCAGCGGCGGCGGACTCGGCGACGGCCAGCGCGTGAGGGAGGGGACGGATGACGACGGGATCGGTCAACCCGCGCCGTGCGGACACCCGGCGCAACCACGAGCGCATCCTCATCGCGGCGGCGGAGTCGCTCGCCGGTTCGGGTGAGCTTTCGTTCAACGCCATCGCGAAGCGAGCCGAGGTCGGCGTCGGCACGGTCTACCGGCACTTCCCCACGCCGGAGGCGCTCATCCTGGCGGTCTACCGGCGCGAGGTGCGGCACCTGGTCGAGGTGGTGCCCGCGCTGCTGGCCGAACACGAGCCGGAGCAGGCCTTCCGGGTGTGGACCACCGATCACCTGGCCCACTACATGATGACAAAGCGGGGCCTGGCGACCGCGTTGCGCGCCGCGTCGACCACCGGCGGGGAGGACCTGCCGGCGAACGCCTACGAAGCCATGGTCGGCGCGGTCACCACGCTGCTGAAGGCCAACGTCGAGGCGGGAAACGTGCGCGCGGAGCTGGACCCGGAAACGGTGCTGCGGGGCCTCGGCGGACTGCTTTTCCTGAACTCGGCGGAGGAATGGCGCAAGCAGGCGGCCGCCCTCGCCGATCTCCTGTGGCGCGGCATGTGCACCCGCTGCGGTGACTGAGTCCGCCCCGCCGCCCTGGCGGAACGGGGCGGTTAGGGTGATCTGATGAGTGTTTCGGTTCGGTGGCTGCTCGGCCGCGCGGAGCTGGGGCTCCGGCTGGTGGCGGGCGAAACCGGGGCCGATCGGGTGTTGTCGTTCGCGCACAGCATCGATCTGGCCGACCCGTGCCCCTGGCTCTCCGGCGGCGAACTGGTGCTGACCACCGGCGCGCACCTGGCCGAACCCCGCGCGTACGTCGAAGGCCTGCACCGCGCCGGGGTTTCGGCACTCGGCTTCGGGATCGGCCTTTCCCACGACCACGTTCCCCAGGCCATTGTGGACACAGCGGACCAGCTGGGCCTGCCGGTGGTCGAGATCCCGTTGCCGACGCCGTTCGCGGCGGTCACCAAGGCGGTCCTGGAGAGGATCGCCGAGCAGCGCTACGAAGAGGTCCTGCGGGTGTCCCGCGCCCAGCCGAAGATGACCCGCGCCGCGGTGCGCGAAGGGGCCGCCGGGATCGTGCGCGAACTGTCCGCGGCGACCGGGGCGGCCGCGGTTTTCCTCGGCGCCGACAAGGAAGCGGAGGCTGCCAGGGCGAATCTCGACGACATCTCCGACGTCGTGGCGCTGGTGCGCGAGGACGTGACCGGAGCCGCCGTGGTGCGCGAGGGCCGGGCGGTCAGCGTGCAGACGGTCGGTGTCGGCGCCGCTGTGCACGGCTGGCTCGGGGTGGTCGGGGACCGGGCGCTCGGTCAGGTGGAGCAGGTGCTGCTCGGGCACGCGGCGTCGCTGCTGGCGCTGGACCGTGAGAAGCCCCGGCGGCTGCGCGGCGAGCGCAACCAGCTCGGCGCCACGCTGTTCGGCTTGCTGCTGTCCGATCCCGCGCTCGAACCGCGGCTGCGCCCCCAGTTCGCGGGCATAGCCGACGGTCAGGGCATCCGCGTGCTCGCCGCGGGAACCGGACTGGCCGCCATCGACGCCGCGCTGGCCGAACGCGACCTCCCGCTGCTCGCGCGCGAAACCCAGCACGAAACGCTCGTCCTGCTCCCCGGCGGCTTCGCCGAAGCGGCCGCGTTGCTTCCCGAGTCGGTCAGGGCCGGGCTGAGCGCCCCGCACCCGCTGTCCGAGCTACCGCAAGCGCTTGCGCAGGCCCGGCTGGCGGCCGCGTCGGGTGCCGGGTTCACCGATTTCACCGCACTGGCCGGGGCCACTCTGCTCGCCACCCCGGCCAGCCGCGCGGTACTGGACACCGTCGCCGGCGGCACGATCGCGAAGCTCGACCCGGTCCTGATCACCTCGCTGCGCGCGTTCCTCGAACTCAACGGCCAGTGGGAGGCCGCGGCGGCGAGCATCGGCGTGCACCGGCACACCCTGCGCAACCGGCTCGACCGGGTGCGCGAGGTGCTCGGCTGCGACCTCGGCTCGGCCCGCGTGCGCGCCGAACTCCTTCTCGCCACCCTCGCCTGGGAAAGCGGTCAGCGGTAAGCCGCGATGCCGGTGAGCGCCTGTCCGATCACCAGCGTGTGCACCTCGGAGGTGCCTTCGTAGGTCAGCACCGACTCCAGGTTGTTCGCGTGCCGCAGGGGCGAGTATTCGGTGGTGATGCCGCTGCCGCCGAGAATGGTGCGGCACTCCCTGGCGATCGCGATCGCTTCGCGTACGTTGTTCAGCTTGCCCGCGCTGATCTGCTCACCGCGGATCGTGCCCTGGTCCTTCAGCCGCGCCAGGTGCAGCGCGAGCAGCATGGCGTTGCCCGCCGACACGGTCATGTCCGCGAGTTTGCGCTGCGTCAGCTGGAACCCGGCGATCGGCTTGCCGAACTGCGTCCGGTTCTTCGCGTAGTCCAGCGCGCACATGATCGAGTCCCTGGCCGCGCCGACCGCGCCGAAGACGATTCCGAACCGCGCTTCGTTCAGGCACGACAGGGGAGCCGAGAGCCCTCGTGCCCCGGGCAGCATCGCGCTGCCCGGCAACCGGACACCGTCGAGCACCAGTTCGGCGGTGATCGACGCACGCAGCGACAGCTTGTGCCCGACCGCCCGCGCGCTGAAGCCCGGCGTGTCCGTCGGCACCACAAAACCCCGGATGCCTTCGTCGGTGCGTGCCCAGACCGTGGCCACGTCGGCGATGGAACCGTTGGTGATCCACATCTTGGTACCGTCGAGCACCCAGTCACCGCCGTCGCGGACGGCGCGCGTGCGCATGCCGCCGGGATCGGAGCCGAAGTCCGGTTCGGTGAGCCCGAAGCAGCCGATCGCCTCGCCCGCCGCCAGGCGCGGCAGCCAGTCCGCCTTCTGCTCCTCCGAGCCGTACCGGTGGATCGAGAACATCGCCAGCGAACCCTGGACGGAGACAAAACTGCGGAATCCGGAATCGGCGGCTTCCAGTTCGAGGCAGGCCAGTCCGTAGGCCAGCGCACTGGTCCCGGCGCAGCCGTACCCGTCCAGGTGCATGCCCAGCACACCGAGCTCGCCGAACTCCGGCGCCAGCTCACGCGGGAACCGGCCGGATTCGTACCACTCGCGGATCCCCGGCCGCAGCCGGTCCTCGGCGAACCGGGCCACGGTGGCCTGGATGTCGCGTTCGTCCGCGGGCAGGGTCGCCGGGATGTCCAGCAGCTGCAACGGGTCGGTCATGCGGGGTCTCCTGTGGATAGTGGACGGTCCAGCCAGGCGGCGAGGTCCTCGGTGTGCTCGCCGAGCCGGGGTGGCGGGCGGTGGTAGGCGGGCGGGGTGCGGGACAGGCCGATCGGATTGGCCACCAGCCCGTCGGCCAGCGGGCGCAGGCCGAGGTCCTCGGCCAGCGCGAAGGCATCGGCGAGGTCGTTCACCGGACCGCAGGGCACGCCGAGCGGGCTGAGGATCTTGAACCACTCGTCGGCGGTCCGGGTGCCGAGCCGCTCGTGGATCAGCCCGGTCAGCTCCTCGACGTGCTCGACCCGCGCCGCGTTCGTGGCGAAACGGTCCTCTTCGGACAGGCCGATTCCCCGGCACAGAGCGGAGAACTGCCGATCGTTGCCGACCGCGAGCACGAACGGGCGGTCGGCGGCGGTGAACACCGCGTAGGGCGCGATGGACGGGTGCCGGTTGCCCAAGCGCTCGGGCACCACACCGGCGAGCGTGTACCCGGCGCTCTGGTTGACCATGCTGGACAGCAGCGTGCTCAGCAGGTTCACCTCGACGAGCTGCCCTTCCCCGGTCCGCTCCCGGTCCCGCAGCGCGGCCAGGACACCGACCGCGGCGTGCAGTCCGGTCAGCACGTCGACCAGCGCGACGCCCACCTTGACCGGTTCGCCGGTGCCGGTGACGCTCATCAGCCCGCCGACCGCCTGCGCGAGCAGGTCGTACCCGGGCAGGTCCGACCCGGCGCCGAAGCCGGTGACCGAGCAGTACACCGCGCGCGGGTTCAGCTCGCGGACGTGCTCTGGGGACAGGCCGTGCTTGGCCATCGTGCCCGGCCGGAAGTTCTCGATCACCACGTCGGCGCGGCGCACCAACTCGGTGGCGCGGCGGCGGCCGGTCTCCGTGCGCAGGTCGAGCGCCAGCGAGCGCTTGTTGCGGTTCACCGACAGGAAGTAGGTGGCCTGGTCGCCGGCGAACGGCGGGCCCCAGGCCCTGGTGTCGTCACCGCGTTCGGGGTGCTCGACCTTGATCACGTCGGCGCCGAGATCGGCCAGCAGCATGGTGGCGTACGGCGCCGCCAGCACCCGGGAGAAGTCGGCGACCAGCAGTCCGGACAGGGAAGTCACGGGCCAGAGTCTCGGCATCCGGCGCGGATGAGGCACTCGACAACCTGTCCAACCGGGCGGCTCGCCGATCGCCGTTCTGTCCATCGTGGCAGCCGGGGCGCCTGCCTAGCGTGCGCGTATGAGCGTTGTCGGAACACAGCAAGGCGGCCCCGGGCTCGCGCAGGTCAGGCAGGTGCGGACGGCGGTACCCGGGCCGCGGTCGGCGGAACTGCTCGAACGGCAGCGGGCCGCGCTGCCCGCCGGCGTCGGCTCGGCACTGCCGGTTTTTGTCACCGCGGCCGGTGGCGGGGTGGTCGTCGACGCCGACGGCAACTCCTTCATCGACTTCGGCAGCGGGATCGCGGTGACCACGGTCGGCAACGCCGCGCCAAGGGTGGCCGAGCGCGCCGCCGCGCAGCTGCACCGGTTCACCCACACCTGCTTCCTGGTGAACCCGTACGAGTCCTATGTGGAGGTCTGCGAGCGGCTCAACCGGCTGGTCCCGGTCCCCGGCGGGAAGCGCACGCTGCTGGTGAACACCGGCGCCGAGGCGGTGGAGAACGCGGTGAAGATCGCGCGCGCGGCGACCGGGCGGCCCGGCGTGGTGGTGTTCGACCACGGGTACCACGGCCGGACCCTGCTGACGATGAGCATGACCGCCAAGAACGTGCCGTACAAGCAGGGCTTCGGCCCGTTCGCCACCGACGTGCACCGCGCGCCGATGGCCTATCCGTACCGGTGGCCCGGCGGCCCGGAGCGTTGCGCCGAGGAAGCCGCCGCCGCACTGGTCGAGCTGATCGACCGCCAGGTGGGTGCGGCCAACGTCGCCGCGGTGGTGGTCGAGCCGATCCAGGGCGAGGGCGGTTTCATCGTGCCCGCACCGGGTTTCCTCGCCGCGGTGGCCGGGATCTGCGCGGAACGCGGCATCCTGCTGATCGCCGACGAGGTGCAGACCGGGATCGCCCGCACCGGCTCGATGTTCGCCTGCGAGTACGAGGGCATCCAGCCCGACCTGATCACCACGGCGAAGGGGCTGGGCGGTGGCCTGCCGCTCGGCGCGGTGACCGGGCGGGCCGAACTGATGGACGCGGTCCCGGCGGGTGGCCTCGGCGGCACGTTCAGCGGGAACCCGGTGGCCTGCGAAGCGGCGCTGGGCGTGTTCGACGAGATCGAGCGCGGTGACCTGCTGCGCCGGGCGACCGAGATCGAGCGGATCATGCGGCCCGCGCTGGAGGAACTGGCGGATCGGCACGCGTTCGTCGGTGAGGTCAGGGGCCGGGGCGCGATGCTGGCCTTGGAGATCGTCCGGGGCCCCGATCGCACGCCCGACCCGGCGCGCACCACCGAGATCAGCAGGCGGTGCCACGCCGAGGGGCTGCTCACCCTCACCGCGGGCAGCTACGGCAACGTGCTCCGGTTCCTGCCGCCGCTGTCCATTCCGGACTCGTTGCTCACCGAGGGACTGGGTGTGCTGGCGGCCGCGTGCGGCTGATCGACCTCGGCCATCAGCTCGGCGAGCCGGGGGTGGCCACCGGCCCCGAGGTCCGCGCGCACCCGCGCCCGGACCTCGGGAGCCATGTCCTGGCTGAGCTTGAACATCGCCCGCACGTCGGTGACGTGCACCTTGAACGAGACCACGTGCTCGACCAGCTCGGCGAACTTCCCCCGCGACGCGGTCATGTCCCATCGGGGCTCGCGCATGCTTTCCATGGTGCGCACGGTTTCCTCCACCACGTACAGGGATTCCTCCCTGGTGTCGGTCAGCTCGACCGTGCCGGTCAGGTGCACCGCGGCGTAGTTCAACGTGGGCACCGCCGGCTCGAAGCCGTAGGTGCTGGGGGAGACGTAGCCGTGCTGACCGGAGAAGATCACCAGTACCTCCCGGCCGTCGAACTGGGTCCACTGTGGATTCTTGCGGGCCAGGTGGCCGAGCATGGTGACCCCGTCCAGCGTGGCGGGCAGTTCGTCGTGGCGGGGGAAGATCACCGGCAGGTGGGTGGCCACCGGCGCCCGGCCCGCCTCGGCGCTGACCACCACGGCGAACGGGTGGCGCCGCACGAACTCCACCTCCATCGCCGGTGACGGCGCGACGTAAGGTCCGTAGACACGCATGCCGGCTCCTTGGTGGTTGCGATCGTGACCACTTAGCTCGCGCAGTGGCCGCCGGGGGACGGGACGTCCAGTGTCGGGTTCCGGTCGAAGAAGCCGACCGGCCGCAGCAGGAAACCGCAGTGGTCCACCGGCATCACCGGCCAGTCCTCCGGCCTGGGGAAGTGGGTCAGGCCGAAAGTGTGCCACAGCACCAGGTCGGTGCCGTCGAGGTCGCGGTCCGCGGCGGTGTAGGCGGGCAGCCCGGCTCCCGGCGGCCCCTGGTTGACCAGATCACCCGCCGGGAAGCGCTCCTCGGGGTGGTACCGCGTGACCCACAGGTGGCGCGACGCGAAGGTGGCGCGGCCGTGGATCGCGGAGCCCTCGTCGGCCAGCAACACCGGCTGGCCTTCCGGGATCAGCGCGTACCCGGGGGCGTCACCGAGGCGGTTGCGGCGCTCGGGGTTGACCACCAGCCAGGTTCGCCCGGCCGCGGGCTCGGCCAGCCGCTGTGCCTCCGACTCGCGCCGCAGCCGGGTGGCACGGCGGCGGAAAGCGTTGCCGTGCGGGTTTTCCGGGCCCATCGGCACCCGTTCGACCTCGACCTCCTCGACCGCGTTGGTGGGGCCGTCCACCGCCATGTCCAGGCGCACGTTGAACAGGTGCTGGTGGTACGGCGCGGCGAGGCCGGGCGCGACCTGCGAGGCGTACGGCGCGATGCGCTCGTCGTAGCGGGCGGTGAACACGATGCCGGTGGCTTTGGCCTTCAGCTCGATCGTGCCGTCCAGGTAGAGGTACCAGTAGAAACCGTAGTCGTAGTTGCCGACGGTGACGAAGAAGGAGACCACCAGGCGCCGCTGCCGCCGTGTCTGCTTGCTGCCGTTGGACGGGTCGGTGTGCTTCCACAGCACGCCGTCGTCCTCCTCGTGGATGCAGATCGCGTTGGGCAGGGTCACCGGGCGCCCGTCACCACCGGCCACCACGGCGTCGACGTAGGTGATGTCACCGAGGCAGTCGCAACCCAGTTCGAGCGCGTTCGCCAGGCTGCCGAGCTGGTACTCACCGGTGTCGAAGTAGTTCTGCCAGAAGCGGATCGGCCCGGGGTCGGCGTACGGCACGACCATCTCGGCGACCGAGGCGCGGTGCACCACCGGGCGCAGGCGGTCACCGTCGCGGAAGCCGAGCTGGTGCAGCACGAGCCCTTCACGCATGTCGTAGCCGAGCCGGACCTCCCAGTTCTCCCAGCTCAGCACGTTGCCGTGGAGGGTGAAGCTCGGGCCGTCCGGCTGGGTGATCTCGATGGGGCGCTGGGAGGTCCGCAGCGGTCCGCGCACCTCGGGGTCGTCGTAGTCGCCGGACTCCTGGGGGATCGGCACCGCGCCGGTGTCCACGATCTCGCACACCTCGCGCGCGATCAGGTCCACGTAGGCGACAAGCCCGTCCACCGGGTGCGCCCAGACCATTGTGGACGGATCGGGCCGCCAGTGCGCCAGCACGCGCACCATCCGGCGGTGCGCGTCCGTAATGGAGTCGAACCGGCCGGCGGAGAGCGCGGCCAGGTAGACGTGCGACGGGTCCTCGATGCCGCGCTTGCGCAGGGCGGCCAGCCAGCCCTCGTCGGTGGCCATGATCTCGCGGACGGTGGTGTGCTCCTCGGCCAGCACCGGGACGTGGCCCGCCGCTTCGGAATCGATCGGCTTCCGCGAAACCACCTCGGGCTCGTCGAGCCGGACCAGCACGTCCTCGGCCTCACCGGACTTGATGTCCAGCAGCAGTGCGCGCACCTCGCGCGGCACCGGCGTCCCGTCGGCTTCGTACCGCGCGAGCCGGTCCTTCGCCGGCTCGGCGAGACCGGCGTAGGAGAACCGGGTGGACTCACGGAGCACACCGGCGTCTTCGAGGATTTCGCGCGTGCGGTGGAATTCGGCGCCGGTCAGCGAGTCGAGCGGGTGGGCGGCCGCCTCGGCGACCACGGCACCGCCGGTCGGGGTGTGGCAACAGTCCGTCACGAATTCTCCCTGCCTGGTGATGGCCTTGAATGCCGGAACGTTCCGGCATCGATCGGCAGGCTATCCCGCGGGCCCGAGTTCGGTCAATGCCGGTGGTGTGCAAGGGATTTTCCTTTGTTTCAGGCGGATGTCGGAACGGAGAATTCGGCCGGAGCCCTTGACGGGGGTCGGTGCCCATCGTTTAATCACCACCCATGTCGGAACGTTCCGGCACATGTCCGGCGAATTCCCGGAGAGTGAGGTCGCATGCGGATCAGACGGTTCTGCACCGCGCTGGCCGTGGTCCCGCTCGTCGCTTCCTGTGCCGCGCAGGCGGTTCCCGAGCCGACCGCGACCCAGCGGCCCGGTTATCTCGCGGCCGCCGATCCCGCGCTCCCGCCCGGTGGCACGGTCGAACTGCAGATGCCGGTGGACACCGGCGCGGCGGGCGGGCTCGACCCGCAGCTGGCCGACGTGGCCGTGTCGTGGCAGCTGATGTCGCTGGTCTACGAAACGCTGGTCACCGTCGGCCCGGACTTCGAGCCGCTGCCAGGACTGGCCGAGCGCTGGGAAACGCCGAGCCCCACAGAGTACGTGTTCCACCTGCGGCCCGGCGTCACCTTCTCCAACGGCCGCGCGATGACCGCGGCCGACGTGGTCGGCAGCATGAACCGGCTGCTGGCGGGCGAAGGCGTGTGGCGCACGCAGATCGGGCCGGTCGAATCGGTGACCGCGCTGGACCCGGCAACCGTGCGGTTCCGGCTTTCCAGTCCCTACACACCGTTCCTGTCCGCGCTGGCGAACACCCCGGCCGCGGTGCTGCCGATGACCGAGGTCGAGAACGGTTCGGTGGACCTGACCAAGACCATGCTCGGCACCGGCCCGTTCGTGGACACCTTCCACCGGCAGGACGTGCTGTGGCGGTTCAAGCGCCGCCCGGACTACTGGGCGCCGGGCAAGCCGGCCGCCGACGCGGTGAACATCTCGATCGTGCCGCAGGAACCGACCCGGATCGCCTCGCTGCAGAACAACAGCGCGAACCTGGCGGTACTGGGCAATGTGGACGCACCACAGGTGTTGGCCGGCGTGCGCGGCGTGACCGTGCGCGCACAGTCCACAACGGACTTCTACTACCTGATGCTGAACAGCAACGCGCCGGGTGGCAAGTTCGCCGATCCCCGGGTGCGCACCGCGATCAACATCGCGATGGACCGCGCGCAGATCGCCCAGGTGGCCACGAACGGGCTGGGCAAGCCGACCGGGGTGACCCCGGTGGACCTGCCGGACGCCTGCGACCCGGCCACGCTGCCGTCGGCGACCGCCGGGCTCGATCGCGCTCGCCAGTTGCTCGCCGAAGCGGGGGTGCGGAACCTGAAGTTCGTCATCACCGCCTACGCCACCGAGCCCGCACCCGCGGTCGCGCAGGTGATCCAGCAGAACCTGGCGCGCATCGGCATCGAGGTGACCATCGAGCAGCTCGACGAGGGCAGCTGGGCGGGCAAGGTGTACGGCTCGGTACCCGCCGGGTTCGACGCCGCGCTGTCGTGGTTCGCCGGGTACGCCGGGGCGGGCATGGTGGCCAAGTGGTGGAACCCGGAGCAGGCCGCCTTCAATCTCGGCTTCATGAAGCCGAATCCGGAGCTGAACCGGGTGATCGACGCGGCGGCGGCCCGACCGGACGGTCCGGACCGGGCGCCCGCGCTGCGTGAGCTGTGCACCGCGGTGGACACCGACGCGCAGATGATCCCGCTGGTGACCCGGCCGGTGCTCGTCGGTTACCGCCACGATTCGGTCAGCCCCACGGTGTACGCCACCGAGGGGTACGGCAACGCGTTCCGCGGCCTGGCCGACTTCCGCCTGGTCGGCAGACCCTGATGAGAGGAAAACCGTAGTGCGCCTGGTTTCCTGGTGGGTCCGCCGGCTGGTGAGCGCGGTGCTGACCTTGTTCGTGGTGTCCGTCCTGATCTTCGCCGCCTCGCGGTTGATGCCCGGCGGGTTCGCCGAGGTGGTGCTCGGCCCGTTCGCCACCCCGGAGCAGCGGGCCGCGATGTCGGAGAAGTACGGGCTGGACCAGAGCCTGTTCGCGCAGTACGGGCTCTGGCTCTCCGCCGCGCTCCACGGTGATCTCGGTACCTCGCTGCTCAGCGGGGAACCGGTGGCAGGCGAGTTCGGCCTGCGCATCCCGGTCACCGTCGAGCTGACCCTGCTCGGCATCGGCGCGGCCGTGCTGATCGGTGTGCCCCTGGGGGTGTACACCGCGGTGCGGGCGGGCAAGCGGGGCGGCGGAGCGCTGGGCAGGCTGGCCGGCGGGCTCGGGGTGAGCGTGCCCGAGTTCGTGCTCGGCAGCCTGGTGGTGTTCGTTTTCTCCCGGTACGCGCTGGGGCTCACCGTCGGCGGTTACCGGCCGCTCGGCGAGGACCTCGGCGCGAACCTGCGGTCGATGGTGCTGCCCGCGGCGGTGCTGTCCGTGTTCGCCATCGCGGTGACCGCGCGGACCACCCGGGACGCGGTGATGAACGTGCTGGTCGAGCCGTACATCACCGCGTCGGTGGCCAGGGGCGAGACATCGCTGTTCATCATCGGCAGGCACGTGCTGCGCAACGCGTCGATCCCGATCCTGGTGGTGCTCACCTCGACCACGGCGTACCTGCTCGGCGGCGCGGTGATCGTCGAGCACCTGTTCAACCTGCCCGGTGTCGGCTCGTACGTGGTGCAGGCCGTCGGCCGCCGCGACTACGCGGTGGTGCAGGCGGGCGTGCTGCTCGCGGCGGTGGTCTTCGTGGTGCTCAACATGCTCTCCGACGCGGCCTCGGGTGTGCTCGACCCGCGCTTCGGGACCGACCGGAAGGCGAACCGATGAAGCTCGATCGGCTGGCTCGTGCCGGGCTGTGGTGCCTCGGCGTCCTGGTGCTCGCCGCGCTCGCGGGCGCGGTCTTCGGCCTCGGCGGTGCGCCGGACGCGATCGTCGGCCCGCGCCTTGCGCCACCCAGCGGGGACTGGCTGTTCGGTACCGACCAGCTCGGCCGGTCCATGCTGCCCAGGGTGCTCGAAGGCATCGGCACCACGCTGCTGCTGTCCACCATCGCGGTGGTGGTGACCGCCGCGCTGAGCACCCTGCTCGGCATCGTCGCCGGTTACCGCGGCGGCTGGCTCGGCGAACTGGTGCTGCGCTCGGTGGACGTGCTCTATTCGTTCCCGGCGATCGTGCTGGCCATCCTGGTCGCCGCGGTGGCCGGGCCGGGGCAGCCGGCCACCATGGCCAGCATCGTGCTGGTCACCATCCCGCTGATGACGCGGCTGGTCCGCGCCGCCGCGGTGACCGTGGCACAGCGCGACTACATCACCGCCGCGGTGATCAGCGGGGTCGGCCGGTGGCGGATCCTGACCGGGCACGTGCTGCCGAACGTGTCCGGCACCATCGCCGTCCAGGGCACCTACGCGCTGTCGGTGGGCATCCTGGTCGAAGGCGGGCTGAGCTTTCTCGGGTTCGGCGTGCAGCCACCGGACTCCTCGCTCGGCGTGCTCATCCAGCAGGGCGGGATCTACCTGCTCGCGGCACCGTGGCTGCTGGCCTTCCCCGGTGCCGTGCTGGTGGTGGCGATCCTGGCCATCAACGTGTTCGGCGACGGTCTGCGCGACCGGCTCGAACCGAGGGAGTCGAGGTCACTGGTATGACGCAGCTGCTCCAGATCGACCGGCTGGCGGTCGACTACGGTCCGGTCCGCGCGCTCGACGGCGCCTCGCTGACGGTCGGGCGCGGGGAAACCGTGGGCATCGTCGGCGAAAGCGGGTCGGGGAAGTCCACTTTGGGCGCGGCGATCGGCGGCCTGCTGCCGCGGGCGGCCACCGTCGCCGGCGGTGAGGTGCGCGTCGGCGGGGTCGCGGTCGGCGGGCTGGCGCCGCGCGAACTGCGGACCCTGCGCCGGGAGCGCCTGGGCTTCATCTTCCAGGAGCCGATCGGCTCGCTCGACCCGACCATGCGCGTCGGCAAGCAGGTCGCGCTCGCCCTGCGTGGCCGCGCGGGCAAGGCCGAAGTGCTCGACCGGCTGGCTTCGGTGAAGCTCGCCGACCCCGCCAGGGTGGCCCGCGGTTATCCGCACCAGCTTTCCGGCGGAATGGCCCAGCGGGTGGCGATCGCGATGGCGATGGCCGCCGAACCGGAGCTGCTGATCGCCGACGAGCCCACCGCGGCACTGGACAGCCAGGTCCGCGACGAGGTGCTCGACCTGGTTTTCGCGCTCGCCGCCGCGGCGGGCACGACGATCCTGTGGCTCAGCCACGATCTGCCCGCGGTCGCACGCCGGTGTTCGCGGGTGGTGGTGATGTACGGCGGTCGCGTGGTCGAATCCGGCGCGGCTTCGGCGGTGCTCGGTGAGCCGCGGCATCCGTACACCGCCGCGCTGGCCCGGTCCGTGCCCGGCGCGGTGGCCGAGGGCGAGCGGCTGGTGTCGATCCCCGGCCAGCCGCCGGTGCTCTCCGGCGCTTCCACCGGCTGCGCGTTCGCCGCGCGGTGCCCGGAGGTGCTGGATTCCTGCGCGGGCGAACGCCCGCTGCTGCACGTCTCCGCCGATCGTGACGTGCTGTGCCACCGCGCCGGCTCCGCCGTGGGAGCGAGCCGATGAGCACCCCGATCCTCGAACTCGACGACGTGACCGTCACCTTCACCTCGGGGCCGCCGCTGCGCCGCCGGTCGACGCACGCGGTGCACGGGGTGAGCCTGCGGATCGACCCCGGCGAAACCGTCGGCCTGGTCGGCGAATCCGGTTCCGGCAAGACCACCACCAGCATGGTGGCGCTCGGCCTGCGCACGCCCACCAGCGGCGAGGTGCGGTTCGACGGACAGCCGTTCCCGAAGCGCCGCCGGGCGCTGGCCGGGCGGATGCAGGCGGTGCTCCAGCATCCACAGTGGTCACTCGATCCGCGCATGCGCGTCGGGCGCTCGGTCGCGGAACCGCTTACCGTACTGGGAAAAACCGATCTCGCCGGGCGTACCGGGGAGATGCTGGAGCAGGTCGGGCTGGACGCCTCGTTCGCGCGGCGCTACCCGCACCAGCTCTCCGGCGGGCAGCGGCAGCGGGTCTCGATCGCCAGGGCGCTGGTCACCCGGCCGCCGTTCCTGGTCTTCGACGAGGCGGTCAGCGCGCTGGACGTCTCGGTGCAGGCGCAGATCCTCAACCTGATCAAGGACCTGCAGGCCGAACTCGGCTTCGCCGCCCTGTTCATCTCGCACGACCTCGGTGCCGTCCGGTACGTCGCGGATCGGATCGCGGTGATGCGCGGCGGTGAGATCGTGGAGAACGCCGAGGCGGCCGTCTTCTACCGGGAACCGGAACACGAGTACTCGCGACAACTGATGGAGGCACTGTGAGCAACGCGCCCGAAACCCGGCTGGCCAGGCCGTCGGCCTTCGCCCCGGGGGCGCTGACGAACGACGACGCCGAGCTGACCCCGCAGCCGAGCGAGGGCCGCGCGGTGGTGCCGTTCGACCTGCCGGGCGTGCTCGTCGGCACGGCCGAGTACCACGAGGGCCCGACCGGCTGCACGGTGCTGCACTTTCCCGACGGCGTGCGCACCGCGATCGACGCCAGGGGTGGCGCGGTGGGCCTCAGCGGCGGGTACGACATCCACCAGGCGATCGTGTTCGCCGGCGGTTCGGTCTACGGGCTGGAGGCCGCCGCCGGGGTCGGCACGGAACTGCTGCACCGCGTGGAGAACCGCACGCACTGGGCCGCGCTGCAGCACGTCTCGGGCGCGGTGATCTACGACTTCTCCGCCCGTGACACCGCCATCGCGCCCGACGCGGCGCTGGGCCGTGCGGCATTGCGCAACGCGAAGCCGGGGAAGTTCCCGGTCGGGCGCTGCGGGGCGGGCCGGACCGCCTCGGTGGGCAAGATCGACTTCGGCCGCGCCGAGTTCGCCGGTCAGGGTGCCGCGTTCCGCGAGATCGGCGGGATGAAGGTGCTGGTCGCCACCGTGGTCAACGCGGTCGGCGTGGTGGTCGACCGCGACGGCCGCGTGGTGCGAGGGAACGTGCACGCCGACACCGGCGAGCGCAAGCTGCCGGTCGAGGACTACGCGCTCGCCGCCGGTGGCGGGCAGCCGGTGGGCACGCTCGCCGGGAACACCACGCTGACCGTGCTGGTGACCAACGTGCGCCTGCCCGAGGTGTCGCTGCGCCAGCTCGGCACGCAGGTGCATAGCTCGATGCACCGCGCGATCCAGCCGTTCCACACCGAGATCGACGGTGACATCCTGTTCACCTGCACCACCGACGAGGTCGACCTGACCGGGATCACCGCGACCGGGCTCGGCGCCATCGCCTCGGAGGTGGCCTGGGACGCGGTGCTGAGCAGCGTCGAATGAGGAGCGCCATGCGCATCGCCGTCCACCTCTCCACGGAGACCGAACCGGCTGCCCGCGGCCGGGAACTGGGCCGGGCCCGGCGTGCCGAACTGCACGCCGCGTTCGCCCGCTACACCGAACTGTTCGAGGCCGAGGGCGCACGAGACGGCCAGGTGGCCGAATGGGGTGCGCGGGCGCTCGCGGAAACGGCGGCGTGGGCGCCGGAACTGGCCGCGGAGATGACCGGCATGGCGGAAGGTGCCGGTCTCGAAGCGTGGCAGCTCGGGGTGCTCAACGGGCGCACCGAGATCCTCGCCGCGCTCGCGGTCACCGGGGAAGGGGAGTGCTCGGCGGCGGTGCTGCTGCCCCCGTCGGGCGCGCCCCGGACCGTGCAGACCTGGGACTGGCACGACACCTTCCGCGAGGGAATGCTGCTCTGGTCGCTGGAACCGCGGCCCGGCCGCCGCGTGCACACGTTCACCGAGTTCGGGGTGGTCGGCAAGGTCGGCGTGAACAGCGACGGCCTCGGCCTGCACTTCAACGTGCTGCGTCACGCCTCGGACCACACCGGCATCGGCGTGCCGGTGCACGTGGTCGCCCGGCGCATCCTGGACGAGGCGACCACCGTCGGCGAGGCGGCCGAGCTGGCGCGTTCGGCGCGGCTCTCGGCGTCCACCGTGCTCACCGTGGTCACCTACGACGGGGAGCGCGGGGACGCCATCGGCCTCGAGCTGTCTCCCGAACGCGTGGGTGAACTGCCCGTCGGTTCGGACGGGGTTCTGTTGCACACCAACCACTTCCTCGACGAGAAGCTGGCCGAGGGGGAGCAGACCTCCAACGAGGTGTCCAGCACCTTCGACCGGCTGCCCGGGTTGCGGGAGCGCGTTTCCGCGCTGAACACCACCGACCGCACCGAGCGTGCGCGGGCCCTGCACTCGCACCGCGGTGACGGCCCGGGCATCTGTGCGCACGCCGATCTTTCACTGCCCGCTCACCTGCGGTGGGAGAGCCTGGCCACGATCAGCCTCGACGTGGCCGCCGGGCGGCTGTACGCGCACGAAGGTGGGCCCTGCGGGGTCGGACCCGATGGCTGGCAGGAAGTTCCGTTCGACGAGAAAGGCCGGGTATGACCGCCGACATCAGTTATGACCCCCGCACCGGCGCCGCGGCGGGTGAGGTCGAGGCGACCCCGGACGCGGAGGTGGACGCGGCGCTCGCGCGGGCGGCCGCCGCCGCGCCGATCGTCGCCGCCACGTCACCGGCCGACCGGTCGGCGTGGCTGTACGCGATCGCCGGCGCGCTCGACGAGCCGTCCACTGTGGACGAACTGATCTCGCTGGCCGACGCGGAGACCGCGCTCGGCGAACCCAGGCTGCGGATGGAGATCGGCCGCACTTCGGGTCAGCTGCGCTACTACGCCGACGTGGCGGTCGAAGGCTCTTACCTCCAGGTCACCATCGACCACGCGAAGCCGCCGACGCCGGCGATCGCCAGGGTGCAGGTCCCGCTCGGGCCGGTCGCGGTGTTCGGCGCGAGCAACTTCCCGTTCGCGTTCAGCGTGCTCGGCACCGACACCGCCTCGGCGCTCGCGGCGGGCTGCCCGGTGGTGGTCAAGGCGCATCCCGCGCACCCGCGGCTCAGCGCGCGGCTGGCGGAGCTGACCCGGACGGCGCTGGCGGGCACGTCCGCGCCGGAGGGCCTGTTCGAGCTGGTGTCCGGATTCGATGCGGGTGCCCGGCTGGTGCGCTCCGAGCACACCGCCGCGGTCGCGTTCACCGGTTCGCAGCGGGCCGGGCTGGCGCTGTGGCAGCTGGCGAACGAGCGCGAGGTGGTCATCCCGGTCTTCGCCGAGATGGGCACGGTGAATCCCGTCGTGGTGACCCCGGCCGGTGCGGGTCGGCTGGCCGAACTCGCCGAAGGCTTCGTCGGCTCGTTCACCCTCGGGACCGGGCAGTACTGCACGAAGCCGGGCATGCTGTTCGTCCCGAGTGGACACTCGGCGGCCGAGGTGGTGGCCGAAGAACTGGAGAAGCGCGCGCCGAAGTCGTGGATGCTGACCGAGCGGATCGCGCGGGACGCGGCCGCGGGCGTGGGGGAGCTGGTCACCGCCGGTGGTCGTGTGGTCGGCTCGACCGAGGGGCCGGGCGAGGGCTGGACGGTGGCTCCGGCCGTGTTGTCGGTGCCGATCGAGAAGCTGGTCAGCGGTTCGCGGTTGCTGGAGGAGTGCTTCGGGCCGGTGGTGCTGGTTGCCGAGTACGAGGACCGGGCTCAGCTCGACGCCGCTTTGGGCCAGTTGCAGGGCACGCTCACCGCGGCGGTGATGACCGGTGGTGACGACGATCCGGACGTCGCGGACCTGGTCGGCAAGCTCAGCGGACTCGCCGGTCGTGTCACGGTGAACGACTGGCCGACCGGCGTCGCGATCACCTGGGCCCAGCACCACGGCGGCCCGTGGCCGGCCACGACGGCGCCCGCCACCACCTCGGTCGGCGCCGGTGCGCTGGTCCGATTCACCCGGCCGGTCGCGTATCAGAGCGTGCCCGACGCCGCCCTGCCCGAGCCCTTGCGCGAGGACAACCCCTGGAACCTGCCCCGCCGAATCGACGGCGAGATGGCCTAGCGGACGGTGGACCGGCGCTCGATCAGGCCGATCGGCAGCGAGCGCACGGTCCCCGCCGCTGCTGTCCCGGCCAGCAGGTCGAACAGCAGCTGGGCACAAGCCGCACCGGCTTCGCGTGGGTGCAGGTCGATGGCGGTGATCGGCGGATCGCTGTGCGCCAGCGGGGTTCCGTCCACGCACGCGGCCAGCAGCAGGTCACCGCCGACCTCGCGCCCGGCCGCCCGCAGCACCGGCAGCGCGGCCGTGGCGGAACCGTCGGGCGCGCAGATCAGCGCGTCCAGCGAGGGATCGGTCTCCAGCAGCGCGCTGACGTTGTCCTGCACCACGTCCACCGGGGCGCCGAAGGTCAGCTCACGCAGCAGCGCGGGCACGCCCCGGCTCCGGCACCAGGCCCGGAACGCCTGCTGCAGCTGGTTTCCCCAGTCGGTGGTGGCGCTGGAGGCGAGCAGCGCCGTCCGCCGCGCGCCCGCCGCGTGCAGGTGGTCGAGCAGCCGCCCGAACATCTCCGCGTGGTCGGACAGCACGATCCCGGCCGGGCTGGCGTCCCCGGTGAACCGCTCGCAGGTGACCACCGGCACCGACGCCCGGAGCAGCCCGCGCACCATCGGATCGGTTTCCAGCGGATCGCCCAGCACCACGCCGTCCACACGGTGGAACGCGCCGGGCGCGGGCAGGTGTTTCGAGGTGAGCAGGGTGACGTCGTAGTTCATCTCGGCGGCCTTGTCGACCACGCCGAAGACGAAGGACATGTAGTACTCGGAGCGGGCGAGGATGTCCGGCAGGTGCAGCCCGATCGCGCCGGTGTTCGCGCGCCGCAGCGAGCGCGCCGAGGCATTGGGGGAGTAACCGAGCCGGTTCGCCGTGCTGGTGACCAGCTGCCTGGTCCGCTCCGAGACGCGGCCGGAGCCACGCAGCGCGTCGGACGCCGTGGTCTTGGAGACCCCCGCCACCCGCGCCACTTCGACCAGCGTGACCGGCTCTTCCTTGCCCACCAGCAGACGATAGCCGATGGCACGCGGTGACCCGGTGACACCCGGCGGCACCCAGTGCATATGAAACGATTCATTGGGTGAAGCGATGGCCATTTCCGGACCTTGAGTCTGCTGGTCCGCTTCGCTACTCTCCCGCTTAATACGTTTCAAAGTGTGACCTACGTCAACGAGGACGAGGAGACTCACTTGACTTCCTCCGAAGCCGTCGGCAACGCGCCGGTGGACGAATCCGGAACGGTCAGCCGTCAGCAGTGGAAATGGTCGACCCTGGCCGCGATGGCGTCCTATCTGGACGCCGGCTCGATCGTCGCGCTGGGCTCGGGCCTGGCCCTGTTCCAGGCGTACCTGGGATTGAGCAGCGGTGCGGTCGGCGCGCTGGCCGCCATCGGCCCGAACGCGATCGGCTGCGCGCTCGGCGCGCTGATCGGCGGGCGGCTCGGCGACAAGCTCGGCCGCAAGCGCATCTACAAGTACGACCTGCTGGTCTACGCGGCGGGCATCCTGTGCATCGCGCTCGCGGTCAACGCGCCGATGCTGTTCATCGGCACCTTCGTGGTCGGCGTCGCGGTCGGGGCGGACGTGCCGACCTCGCTCGCGCTGGTCGGCGAGTTCTCACCGTCGAAGGCCAGGGGCAAGCTGCTCAGCTTCACGCAGATCGCCTGGAACGCCGGGCCGGTGGTGGTGCTGTTGCTGGCACTCGTGCTGTCCCCGCTGGAACTGCTCGGCATCAGGATAGTCTTCCTGCACCTTTTTGTGGTCGCGATCGTCACCTGGGCACTGCGCCGGGGACTGGCCGAGTCGGCGAGGTGGACCGCGGCGTCGGCCGCCGCCGGTTCGGTCGCGACGCGGGTCGGCGCGCTCTTCCGCGGCGCCAACCTGCGGGCGCTGCTCTGGACCGGCACGATCTACCTGTTCTGGAACGTGGCCGCCGGCACCAACGGCATCTTCACCCCGTACATCATCACCACGCTCAACGCGGGCAGCCAGGCCGCCGGGGTGGCGCTGTCCTGCGCCGGCTTCGTCATCGGCATCCTGGCCACCCTGGTGTTCATGCGCCTGGTCGACCGCGGGCACACCATGCGCAAGCAGATGTGGGCGGCCGGTTCGGTGATGCAGGTGCTCGCCTTCGTGGCCTACCTGGTGTTCCCGTTCAACATCCCGGTGATCATCGCGAACATCCTGCTGTTCGGGGTCGGCGCCGCGTTCGCCGGCGAAGCGGTGTACAAGATCGTCAGCCAGGAGTTGTTCCCGACCATGCTCCGCGGCACCGCGCAGGGGCTGACCTTCGGTGTGGCGCGGACGTTCCTCGGCATCTGGAGCTTCTTCGTGCCGACGCTGGCGACCGCGGGCATCGGCACGGTTGCCGCGCTCCTGGCGGCCTGCCTGCTGGTCAGCGGGGTGGTCGGCTACTTCTTCATGCCCGACACCTCCGGCAAGTCGCTGGAGCAGATCGAAGTGGAGCGGGCGCCGGCATGACGCGGTTGCTCACCCGGTTCCGCGAACCGGGTCCCGAGTCCACGCCGCTGCCGATCTGGTGGTGGAGCGGGGCGAAGGTGACCAGGGCGCGGTTGCGCGCGCAGCTCGACCGGCTGTCCGGGCAGGGGGTGCGCCAGGCGGTGGTCCTGTGCCTGGCGCCCACCGGCCCGATGTTCGGCTCGGTGGCCGACGACCCGCCGTTTCTCGGTCCACAGTGGATCGAGCTGTTCGACGGCGTGTGCGCGGACGCCGAGCGGATCGGCTTCCGGTTGTGGTTGTACGACCAGATCGGCTTCTCCGGGGCGAACTTCCAGGGCCGGATCACCGCGCGGAACCCGGAGTACGCCGGGCTGGCGTTGCACCGGGAGTCCAGCGGCGGGATCGGCAGCCGGGTCAGCGGGTTCGACTACTTCGGCGTGGACGCCTGTGCCACCCTGCTCGACCAGGTGCACGGCGAGCTGGAACGCGGGCTGGGCCACTGGTTCGGCAAGGTGATCCCCGGCTTCTTCCAGGACGAACTGCCCGCGATGCCGACCTGGGGCCACGATTTCGCCGAGACCTTCGCCTCGCACTACGGCTACGAACTGGCGCTGCCCGCTCTGTTCGGCGGGGACGACGCCGAATCGGCCCGGCATCGCCGCGACTACCACGAGCACCGCGCCCGCCTGGCCCGCCGGGCGTTCTTCGACCCGCTCGACCGCTGGTTCGCCGAGCGCGAGCTGATCTGCGGTTTCGACCAACCTTCACCGGCCCGCGAAGGCGATCCCGTCGGTGGCGTCCAGCTGTACGGCGACTACCTCGGCACGCATTCCGGATTCGGCGCGCCGGGCAGCGACCACTGGGGCGACCCGAAGGTGCACAGCTCGCTGGCGCACGCGAACGGGCACCCACGCACCTGGATCGAGGCGTTCCACTCCTCCGGCTGGGGCGGAACGCTGGAGGAGACCTACGACTGGCTCGCGCCGTTCCTGCGGCGCGGCGCCAACCTGTACGACCCGCACGCGGTCTACTACTCGACCGTCGGCGGCTGGTGGGAGTGGGCGCCGCCGTCGACGTGCTGGCGTCAGCCGTACTGGCCCGCCTACCACCAGTTCTCCACTGCGGTGTCGCGGTTGTGCTCGGTGCTGACCACCGGCACGCACGTCTGCGACGTCGTCCTGCTCTCGCCGACGACCACCACTCAGGCCTACCTCACACTCGACGGCCCGCTGCCGCCCGCCGAACGCGCGGCCGCCTGCTACCACCGGCTGAACGGCGCAAGCGTTTGGTTCGCGGAGGAACGCGGGGTGCTGGAGGCCGCCGGGATCGATCACGACACCTTAGACGAGCAAACGATCGCCGGGGGAGAGGTCGTCGGCGACCGCCTCCGGGTCGGTGACGAGACCTACCGGACTGTGGTGTTGCCGGAGGCCGAACTGCTGCACCCGGCCGCGGCGGCCAAGCTGACCGAGTTCGCCGGGGCGGGCGGGCAGGTGATCTGCGTGGGTGCGGCTCCACTGCCGGACGTGACCGTGGTCGAGCGGCCGGAGGACGTCCCAGCGCTGATCCCGGACGGCCGGGTGCGGGCGGACGCGCCGTTCCTCCTGCGCCGCGACGGTGACTCGTTTGTCCTGCTGCTGACCGCGCACGACGAGCAGACCGGCACGCTCGCGCCGATCGTCGACCTGGAGCGGGAGAACTGGGCCGAAACCGGCTTCCCGTGGGAAGAATACTGGCAACGGCTTCGCGAGGACGGCTACCGCTTCGTGCCGCCGATCGGACGCGTGGCGCGCGTGCGGACGACGGACCTGCCCGGACGGGCACAGCAGTGGAATCCGCGCACCGGTGAGCGCAGGGAACTGGAGGTACGCGACGGCGTTTTCGAGGTCCCGTTCGACGACGGGCCGATTTCCCTGGTGGTGCTCGGGGAGGACCTGCCGCCGGCCGATGCCCGTCTGCTCGGCCGTGAGGTGGAATCTCTTCCGGTGACCGGGCCCTGGCTGGCGCTGGCGGAGTCCACCCTGGACAACAGTGAGGGCGACCTGGCCGGTGCGGATCGTGATGGGGTGCTGCCGATCGAGGTCTGGCGGCTGACCCACGAGAGCGGCCCGGTGATCGCCGGATTCGGTCCCTTCGCCGAGGTTCGTGACGCCGACGGGACCTGGCGGCAAGCGGAATGGTCGCTGTCGCGGGGCATCCACAAGGACCCGGTGCACAACGAAACCTTGGGTCCCAAGGGATATGTCGCCGAGGAGTTCCTCGACTGGCGGCACGTGCCCGAAGGCGGATCGGTCGCCCTGCGCACCCATTTGGCGCTGCCGTCGTCGGCGGGGCTCCAGCTGGTGATCGGTTCCGGAGCCGCGCGGCGGGTGCTGCTCGACGGTGCCGAAGTGCCGTCGACGGGCGAGGGTTACCACTCCGTCAGCCCGTTGCCCAGCGATCGGACCGTGTGCCTGGAGATCGAGTTCACCGCTTCGGAGGACGGTCCGGTGCGGGCGTCCTTCGCCGTGGTCACCGATTTCGAGCGGTATCGCCGTCCGGAGTGGATGGTGGGCGCGGAGGTCAGCCGCACCTTCCGGCACGCCGGTGGCATGGCGGTTGTGCAGGTGGCCAGCGAAGGCGCTTGCCGCGTGTTGCTGAACGGCACGGAGATCGGCAGGCAGGGCGACTTCAACCCGTACCCCGGACACCGCGAAATCCGGGTGCACCCCTACGAACTGGCGCTGCGGCCGGGGGAGAACACGGTGACCCTCCTGCTCGGTCCCGGTGCGGCAGCGGCGGTCGACGCACCGGAGCTGGGCATCACCAGCGGTCCTGAGTGGACCTGCGATGGCCTGCGCCGCAAGCATCCGCGCGATCCCCGGTTCCTCTGCCTCCGGCCGCGCCCGCACCCGCTGCCCGGCGCGTGGTGGCTGGAACCGGAGGCCGAGCCAGGCGACGTGGTGGTGCCGGTGGTGCCCGACCTGGCGCCGTCCGGTGAACGCGTCGAATCACTGGAGTTCCCGGCGCCGCTGGGTACGGTGTCCCTGCGGATCCCGTCCGAGCTGGAGGTGGTCGCGGTCATTGCCGGAACCGAGTACAAACCGGTCGACGGCCGGGTCGGCCTGCCGGCACCGCTCGCGGCCGGAACGCCGGTGCGGCTGGACTTCCGCGCGGTCGACGGCCGCCGCGGGGGCGCGCTGCTGGAGTCCGCGATCGAGGTGGAGGTCGCCGAAGCGCCGGTCGAACTGCGTGCCTGGGAGGAACTCGGGTTGCGTGCGCTCGGCGGCCGGATGCGGTACCGCACCACGTTCACCGCCCCGGCCGGACGGGTCGTGCTCGATCTCGGTGAGGTCCGCGGCACCGCGGACGTGCTGGTCAACGGGCAGCTCGTCGACCAGCTCGTGTGGGCGCCGTGGCGCGCCGAAATCACGGACGCGCTGCGGGACGGCGAGAACGAGCTGGAGATCGTCGTCCGCGGCACGCTCGCGGGGTATCTCGACGACGCCTCACCGACCACCGCCGTGGCCGCCGGACAGGTCCGCACCGGACTGTTCGGCCCGGTCCGGCTTAGAGGGCACGCAAACAGGGCATGGTGGCGCCCGCCGCGCCGAGGCGGCCCCTGACGGCGCCGCCAGGAACCACCTCGATCACGACGGGCATCCACCTGCCCTATTTGCGCGCCCTCTTATCCGACACGGAGAGGAATCATGACGAAGGTCGGCCTTGTCGCCGGTGGGCTGGGTGCCTACTGGCCCCAGTTCCCGGATCTGCTGCCCCAGCTGAAGCTCTCCGCCGAACGCGTTTCCGAGCGGATGCGGGAGTTCGACTGCGAAGTGGTCGACGTCGGCTTCATCTCGGACCCGCAGGAGGGCGACCGCGCGGCCGAGCAGCTGCGGGCCGCCGGGTGCGACCTCATCGTGGCCTTCCTGACCACCTACATGACCTCGAACATGCTGATGCCGGTGGCCCAGCGCAGCGGTGCGCCGGTGCTGCTGCTGAACCTCCAGCCCACCGAAGTTATGGACCACGCCAACTTCGACACCGGCGCGTGGCTCGCCTACTGCGGCGCCTGCCCGCTACCGGAAATGGTCAACGCGTTCCGCCGGTGCGGAGTGGAAGCCCGGTGCGTCAGCGGGTATCTGGAGGAACCCGCGGCCTGGGACAAGATCGGCCGATGGGTGCGTGCGGCCGGGGTCCGGGCGAAGCTGCGCCGCGGCAGGCACGGGCTGCTCGGGCACCTGTACCCGGGCATGCTCGACGTGTCCACGGACCTCACGCTGGTCCCGCGTGCCTTCGGCGGGCACGTCGAAGTCCTGGAGATCGACGACCTGCGCGTGCGCGTCGAGCAGGTCGGCGACGCGGCCACCGACGACAGGGTGGCGCATGCGCGTGAAGTGTTCACAGTGGACTCCACCGTGGTCGAGGAGGACCTCCGCTGGGCGGCCAAGGTTTCCGTGGCGCTGGACCAGCTGGTGGACGACTTCGGCCTGGACAGCCTGGCCTACTACCACCGCGGCCTCGACGGCGAGACCCACGAGCGCGTGGGCGCGGGCATGATCCTGGGAGCCTCCCTGCTCACCGCGCGCGGGATTCCGGCCGCCGGTGAGTACGAACTGCGCACTTCGCTGGCGATGCTCATCCTCGACCAGCTCGGCGCGGGCGGGTCGTTCACCGAGTTGCAGGCGCTGAACTTCCGCGACGACGTGGTGGAAATGGGCCACGACGGTCCCGCGCACCTCGCGATCAGCGACGGGAAGCCGATCCTGCGCGGACTGGGCGTGTACCACGGGAAACGCGGCTGGGGCGTTTCGGTGGAGTTCGACGTCAAGCACGGGCCGGTCACCGCGTTCGGCCTCGGGCAGCAACCCGACGGCTCGTTCCGGTTCGTCGCCTCGGAGGGCACGGTGGTGGACGGACCGTTGCTGCGCATCGGGAACACCACGTCCAGAGTGGACTTCGGCAGGCATCCCGGCGAGTGGACCGACGACTGGAGCATGACCGGCATCGGCCACCACTGGGCGCTCGGCGTCGGGCACCGCGCAGCCGAACTGCGCGCGGTCGCGGATCTCTGCGGCCACGAACTGGTCACCGTCACGCAGGAGGGCATCCGTTGACAGCCACCACCGCCGGCCCGGTCCGCTTCGAGCACCGCGACGACCCGCTGGGGCTGGGCACCGCGACACCACGGCTGTCCTGGCAGGTGCGCACGGACGATCCGGACTGGGCGCAGACCGCCTGCGAACTGGATCTCGACGGCACGGTGGTGCGGGTGGACTCCGCCGAGCAGGTGCTGGTGCCGTGGCCGTTCGAACCGCTGCCGTCGCGGGCACGCGCCGCGGTCCGGGTGCGCGTGGCTTCCGGTGACGACTGGTCCGCCTGGAGTGAGCCGTCCACTGTGGAGACCGGGTTGCTGTCGGCGGCGGACTGGTCCGCGCGGTTCGTCAGTCCGGTCGAGATCGGCGGAATCGGTTCACCCGCCCCGATTTTGAGCCGGACGGTGACCTTGCGGCCCGGCATCGCGTCCGCGCGGCTGTACGCCACCGCGCACGGGGTGTACGAGGCCCGGCTGAACGGCGAGCGGGTCGGTGACGAAGTGCTGGCGCCGGGGTGGACCAGTTACCAGGCTCGCCTTCGCTACCAGACCCACGACGTGACCGCGTTGCTGCAAGAGGGTGAGAACGAACTCGACGTGCTGCTGGGCAACGGCTGGTTCCGGGGCCGCCTCGCCTGGGCGGGCAAGCGCGCGCACTACGGTGATCGGCTGGCTTTGCTCGCCCAGCTGGAAGTCACCTACGCGGACGGCACGGTCGAGGTGATCGGGACCGACGAGCAGTGGACCGCGCGGAACAGCACGGTATTGGCCGACGACCTCTACGACGGCCAGCTCACCGACCTGCGCGCCACCGAGTCCACTGTGGATCGCGTCGAGGTGGTGGAAGCGGATCTGGGGCGGCTGGTCGCGCCGGAGGGACCGCCGGTGCGGGCGACCGAAGTGCTGCCCGCGTTGAAGGTCTGGCAGTCGCCGTCGGGCCGGACGCTGGTCGACTTCGGGCAGAACGTGGTCGGCTGGGTCCGGATGCACCTGCGGAACACCCGCGCGGGGCAGGAAATCGTGGTGCGGCACGCGGAAGTGCTGGAGCACGACGAACTCGGCGTGCGCCCCCTGCGCTCGGCCAAGGCCACGGACACCTACGTGCTGGACGACGCGGCGGAAGTGGTGGTGGAGCCGAACCTGACCTTCCACGGCTTCCGGTACGCCGAGATCACCGGCGCGGACGTGGTGGCGGAGGACCTGGCCGCCGTGGTCGTCGGCACGGATCTCCGGCGGACCGGCTGGTTCTCCTGTTCCGACCACGATCTCGAGCAGTTCCACCGCAACGTGGTGTGGGGCATGCGCGGCAACTTCCTGGACGTGCCGACCGACTGCCCGCAGCGCGACGAACGCCTCGGCTGGACCGGCGACATCCAGGTTTTCGCGCCCACCGCGGGTTTTCTCTTCGACACCGCGGGCTTTCTCGGCACCTGGCTGGCCGATCTCGCGGTCGAGCAGCACGAGGACGGATCGGTCCCGTACGTCATTCCGGACGTGCTCTACGGGAAGTCGCCCACCGCCACCGCCTGGGGTGACGCGGCGACCGTCGTGCCGTGGGTGCTTTACCGGCGCAACGGTGACACGGGCGTGCTCGCGCGGCAGTTCGACAGCATGCGCGCCTGGGTGGACAAGATCGCCTCGCTGACCACGGACGGCGTGTGGGCGGGCGGCTTCCAGTTCGGCGACTGGCTCGACCCGACCGCGCCACCGGAGAACCCCTTCGCCGCACAAGCGAATCCCGACGTGGTGGCCACGGCGTACCTGATCCGGTCGGCGGAGATCGTCGCCGAGGTGGCGCGGGTGCTCGGCCGGAATGCCGGGCACTACGAGAAGCTGGCCGCCGAAACCAGGGAGGCGTTCGTCCGGCACTACGTCACCGACGCGGGACGGGTGCTCAGCGACGCGCCGACCGTGTACGCGCTGGCGCTGGAATGGGACCTGCTGCCCACCTCGGAGCAGCGGTCGCACGCGGCGGAGCGGCTGGCCGATCTGGTGCGCGCCAACGGGTTCCGCATCGGCACCGGGTTCGTCGGCACGCCGCTGGTCACCGACGCGCTGACCTCGGCCGGTCGTCCCGGCCTCGCCTACCGGCTGCTGCTCGAACGCGATTGCCCGTCGTGGCTGTACCCGGTGACCATGGGCGCCACCACCATCTGGGAGCGCTGGGACAGCATGCTTCCCGACGGCTCGATCAACCCGGGTGAGATGACCTCGTTCAACCACTACGCCCTGGGCGCGGTCGCCGACTGGATGCACCGGACGGTCGCGGGGCTGGCCCCGGCGGCGCCGGGGTACCGGCGGATCACCGTGCGCCCGGTGCCGGACGCCGCGCTGACCCACGCCTCCGCGCGGCACGAAACCCCGTACGGCACGGCGTCGGTGTCGTGGCGTCGGGACGGCGGTGAGTTCACTGTGGAGGTTGAGATCCCGGCGGGTTCGTCGGCCGAGGTGCACCTTCCCGGCCGTGCTCCGATCGAGGTGCGGCACGGCCGTCACGAGTGGACGGTGCCGGATCCGGTGACGCCGCGCCCGGTTCCGGTGACCGTGCGGGACCTGCTCGACCACGCGGAACTGTGGCCGAAAGCGGTGGCGCTGCTGGGAGAACTGGGTCTCGGTGAGGGTTCGGCGCAGATCGCCAAGGAAGCGGCGCCGTTCCTGGACCGGCCGGCCGCCGAACTCGCGGGCCTGCTCGCGATGAAGGACCCGTCCCGCGACGGGTCCGCCGCCGAAGCCGCCCTCGCCGCGCTGCTCGGGTGACGTCTGCCGTTCCATCCGGCGTCGGCGACGTGAACAGGGCCTGTACTTCGGGCAGAACCCTTGTTGCGCGCCAACGGCCCGGGTTATGAAATCCGCGAGTTCGGTGAGGACAGGAGATCCTGAAGTGACGATTTCGCGTCGGCAGCTGCTCGGGTACGGCGGAGCCGGGATCGGGGCGGTGCTGCTCGGCAACGGGATGTGGAACGCGGCGAGCGCCTTCGCCGCGCCGCCGGGAACGTCGAACCCGTTCACCCTCGGGGTGGCGTCGGGTGATCCCGCGCCCGACGGGGTGGTGCTGTGGACGCGGCTGGCGCCCGATCCGTTCGCTGTGGACGGTGCGGGTGGCATGCCGGCCAAGCCGGTGCGGGTGGAGTACGAACTCGCGCGGGACGAGCGGTTCCGGCACGTGGTGCGCCGCGGCAGCGTGGTCGCGACGCCGGAGCTGGGACACTCGGTGCATCCCGAGATCCACGGCCTGGCACCGGATCGCGAGTACCACTACCGGTTCCGGGTGGGTGGCGAGGTTTCGCCGGTGGGCCGTACCAGGACTATGCCGTCGGTGCGGGCGAATCCGAACGAGTTGCGGTTCGCGTTCGCGTCGTGCCAGGCGTGGCAGGACGGGTACTTCACCGCGTACGAGCACATGGCCGCCGAGGACCTGGACTTCGTGGTGCACCTCGGTGACTACCTCTACGAATCCGGGGTCGGTACGAACAAGCGCGGCGTGACGGTGGACCCGCGATTCCACACCGAGACCTTCGACCTGGCCCGGTACCGGCTGCAGTACTCGCTGTACAAGATGGAGGCGCCGCTGCAGCTGGCCCACGCGCGGTTCCCGTGGATCGTCACCTTCGACGACCATGAGGTGGAGAACAACTGGGCGGGCGACCTTTCCCAGGCGGATACCGAGCCAGACCAGGACCCCGCGGTGTTCCGGCAGCGGCGAGCGGCGGCGTTCCAGGCGATGTACGAGAACCTGCCGCTGCGACGGGCGCAGATGCCGTCGGGCGCGGACATCCGCATGCACCGGCGCCTGAAGTACGGGCGGCTGGCGGATCTCACCATGATCGACACGCGGCAGTACCGGGACGACCAGCCGTGCGGTGACGGAGGAGGCGTCGACTGCGCCGACCGGTTCGACACCGACCGCACGATCCTCGGCGCTTCGCAGCGCGAGTGGCTGCTCGACGGCTTCAGCCAGTCGGACGCGCGGTGGCAGATCCTGGGCAACCAGGCCCCGCTCGGGCAGACCGACCGCGATCCGGGCCCGGCGGTCGACGTCTGGTACGACCCGTGGGACGGCTACGTGGCCGATCGCGACCGGGTGCTGGCCGCCGCGCAGGACCGGGACGTGCGGAACCTGGTGGTGATCACCGGGGACAGGCACCAGAACTACGCCTGGGACCTGAAGCGGGACTTCACCGACCCGGACTCGCCGGTGGTGGCGAGCGAGTTCGTCGGCACCTCGGTGACCAGCGGGGCCGATGGCGCGGACATGAACGACGACGGCGTGAAGTTCCTCGCGGCGAACCCGCACATGAAGTTCTTCAACGCCCAGCGGGGTTACGTGCGGGTCGACGTCAACCGGGACCGCTGGCGCAGCGACTTCCGCGTCCTGCCCTATGTCACGAAGCCGGGCGCGCCCATCTCGACCCGCGCCAGCTACGTCGTCGAAGACCACCGTCCCGGCGTCCAACCGGCCTGACGCTCCAGGACACCCGTCTGCGAGCGGGTCAAGCGGCCTCGACGCCGCCTGACGGTTGCATCGCCGGGCGGAGGAAGGTCCGGTCGAAGCGGCGGATGCAGCGGGTCTCGGTGCTGAGCTGCCAGAGCCGCTGAGCTTCCGGATCCTGCCGGATGGCAGCCCGGTAGTCCTCGTAGGCAGCCAGGCTGGGGAAGGAGAACAGGGCGTAGGCGATGTCGTTGGCGCCTTCGTGCGGCAAGAAGCAGCCGTGGTGCGTGCCGCCGAAGCGGGTGACGATCGGGATCCACCCCGTCACGTACGTCTCGAACGCGACAGCCTGGCTGGGATCGATCTCATAGCGCAGATGACAAGTGATCACGTGAGTTTTTCCTTCTGGCCCGGTAGTTCTGGTATCGCTAAGCGGCCACGGCGAAGAGGAGGGCTTGCGGAACGCTCTCGTCCGGCTTGAGCAGCACCTGGGCCTCGACGGTGAATCCCGCGTTCCGCAGCCAGGTCGCCATCTGATCGGGTTGCCGCCAGTGGACGTGCACCTTCATCGGATGGCCGCCGTACCCCTCGGTCTTCAGGCGTGAATCGTCGCCGACGTGGAAGCCCGCCAGCAACGGCCCGCCCTGGCGCAGCACGCGCCGGAAGTGCCCGAGCACCAAGGGGATCTCGTCGTCCGGGAGGTGGATCAACGACCACCAGGCGAGCACGCCGCCCACCGAGCCGGGGGCGAGGTCCAGCTCCGTCATCGAGCCGACCGCGAAGCGCAGGCCGGGGTGGTCGCGCCGCGCCACCTCGATCATCGCGGGGGAGAGGTCGATGCCGAACGCTTCGACCCCCAGCCCGGCCAGGTGGGCGGTGACGTGCCCGGGACCGCAGCCGATGTCCGCGACGGGCCCCTCGCGCACCTGCTCGGCGAACATCGCCAGCGCGCCGCGCAGGTACACGTCACCGGCCACGGCGTCCCGCAGTTGCGAGGCGTAGTCGTCGGCGACGGTGTCATAGGAGGTCCGGGTGTCTGTCAGCCAGGTCGACATTTCCGGAACGATAGCTGACGAGGGTGAGCAGGCTGGTGGCGGCGATCGCCGCTCCCGCCACGATCGCGACCACCGGGGAGAAGGACGAAGCCAGCACGCCGGCCAGCAACCCGCCGATCGGCACGGTCAGCAGGGAGAACGTGTAGAACACCGCGTACACCCGTCCCTGCTGCCCGACCGGGGTCAGCAGCTGCCTGACCGTGGCGGCGGTGACGGCGAAGAACGCGACTCCCGCACCGAAGAGTGCCTGGTAGGCGGCGAGCAGCAACACCGGCGACCCGAGCGCGGCCAGCGGCACGAACCACAGCGAAACCACGATGACCACCAGCGAAACCGGCAACACCACCCGTGAGCTGACCACGCCCAGCACCCGCCGGGTGGCCAGCGCCGCGACCAGGCCGCTCACCCCGCCGACGGTGATCAGCCCGCCGGTCACCGAAGGCGGCAACCGCAGGTGGTCGAGCAGGTAGGCGAACCAGAGCGAGCTGACCACCGCGCCCCCGAAGTTGAACAACGCGAACGCCGCCACCAGCGACCGCAGCACCGGGCTGCCCGCCACAAAACGGATTCCGTCACGCAGGTTCCGCCACCAACCCGACGCGGCCACCTCCACCGGCTGGTCGTGCACCGCGCGGATCGGGGCCAGTAACACCGCCGACAGCACGAAGCTCACCGCGTCCACCAGCAACGCCGTGCCCGCGCCCGCGAAGCCGATCAGCACACCCGCGACCAACGGCCCCGCCACGTCGGCGGCGCTTTCCGCCTGGGTGAACCGGCTGTTCGCTTCGGCGTAGTCGGCGCGGTCGACGATCCGGGGCACGTAAGCCTGCGCACCCACGTCGAACACCGTGGTCAGCACCCCGATCGCCGGCACCACCGCGAACAGGTGCCACAACCGCAGCTCACCACCGGCGGCCAGGCCGAAGACGCCCAGCAGCAACACCGCCCGCAGCAGGTCGCAGGCGATCATCGCGGCCCGCTCCGGTCGGCCGACCAGGTTCGCGGCGGCGGGCAGGGCCAGCACCGCGCCGGGCAGCAGCTGCACCGTCCACAGTAGAGCCACCTGGCCCGGCGTCGCCCCGGCCGAGGACAGGGCCAGCACCGGCACGGCGACCAGCGAGAACCGGTCACCCAGCGCGCTGACCGCCCGTGCCGCGAGCACCGAGCGGAACACCGGGTGCGCGCGGAGCAGGCCCGGCGCCACGGTCAGATCGCGTCGAACGGCACGGGCCAGCGGCGCAGCCGGTACGGCAGCAGCGTCACCCAGTCACCGCGGCGCAGCAGCAGTTCTTCCTCGGCCAGCAACGCGCAGAGCTCCTGCGCCGCCGGGGAAAGCTCGGACCAACGCCGTACCGGTTCCAGTTCCGGCCACGCCGACATCGCCTTCTCGTCGTCGATCCGGTACCGCGCCCCGCCCTCCCCGCGAACGTCCTTCAGCAGCACAAAACCCGGGCCGCGCTGGTAGTAGCAAAGGCCGAACCGGTAGGCGTGCCGCCATTCCCGGCCCTCATCCCCGAGAGGAGGCGGCAGATGCCCCACCAACATCAGGTCGAACGGCACCGCCCGCGCCCGCCACTCGATGCGGAGCGTGTACGACACCGCCTCCCGCAACAACCGCAGGAAACGCACGTCCCGCTCGTCGTCCGAACCGAAGCTCACCGGTTCGGGCAGGACCAGCAACTGGACCCCGTCGGCGGACAACGCCGCCGGATCGAGCGCGAGGATCTCCGCCGGGCCGACGTGGCGCACCCGTGGATCGATCGAAACGTCCATCTACTTGATCCTCACCGGAACGCTGGTGGTGGCGAGCGCGATGAACCGGTCGCCCTCGCGGAAGACCAGGCCCGCGTCGCAGAGTTCGTCGAGCCACGCTTCGAGTCGTTGGGCGGGAACGTCCACTTTAGACAGCAAAGCTCGGTTCGACCGTCCCTTCTCCAGTTCCCGGTAGGCGGCGACCAGCGCGGGGTCCTCGATGTGGTGGTCGCGCACCGGCCAGCCGCTGCGCCGGTCCTCCAGCAGGATCCCGCCGTCGAAGTCGACCCGCAGCAGACTGCTTTCGTGGTGCCGCTTCTTCCACTCCTCGATGGCTTCCTCGAGCGCCTCGACCACTTCGCCGAGAATGCCGAGTTCCTCGCTGTCGAACAGGTAGACCAGGTCTTCCAGTTCGCGCTGCGGCAGGTCGTAGACGTGCCGGTAGATCTCGGCCGGCCGCCGCCGGCCGAAGCCCAGTTCCGGCCGGTCGAAGTTCGGGCTGAACCGTTCGAGCAGGATCGGCGTGGCGTCCGACGGCGGCTGGAGGTGCACCAGCGCGGGCAGCTGGCGGATCAGCGGCCAGTAGTCGTCGTCGGTCTCGCCGGGAAAGCCGAAGAGCAGGTTCCAGGTGGTGTCGAGCTGCGCGGAATGGCAGTCGCGCAGGGTCCGCACGTTCCGGATCGCGTCCACGCCCTTGTCCATCAGCTTCAGCACCCGCGTGCTGAGCGATTCGATGCCGGGCTGGAGGTGCGCCACCCGCGCGTCGCGCAGCGCGCCGATCTGCGCCGGGGTGAGGTTCGCCTTGACCTCGTAGTGGATGCGCAGGTCCCAGTCGAGCGCGGCGATGTCGGGCAGCAGCGTGGTGAAGTAGGCGTTGTCGATGATGTTGTCCACCATGATGATGTCGAGCGTGCGGTGCCGGGCGACCAGGTGCGAGATCTCGCCGAGCACCCGCTCCGGCGCTTTGCTGCGGAACTCCATCAGCGAGCCGTTGAGCCCGCAGAAGGTGCAGTGGTGCAACTCGCCCCACCAGCAGCCGCGAGCCGATTCGAGCACCAGCTTCGGCTGGACGTGGCCTTCCAGCGGGGAGCTCTCGATCAGCTCGAACCAGTCGTCGAAGTCCGGCATCGGGATGCGTCCCGGCGGCAGCGGCTCGCGCCGGTCGGGATTGGCGACGCTTTTCCCGTCACGGCGCCAGCACAGGCCGGGCAGGTCCGCGGGCTCCGCACCCCGTTCGATCGCGTCCAGCAGCGCCGGGAAGATCTCCTCGCCCTCACCACGCACCACGTAGTCCAGGCACGGGTAGTTGCGGTGCAGCGCGGCGCCCATCGGCCCGTCGCAGTTGCCGCCGCCGAGCACGGTCAATACCCCTGGGGCGTACTGCTTGATCCGGGCGGCCAGCGCGAGGCTCGGCACGTTCTGCATGAACGTGCTGCTGAATCCGACCAGATCCGGTTCGTCCGCGAGGATCTCGCGCGCCGCCAGGTCGATGAACTCCTCGGCGTGCGGCCGCATGTCCAGCGCCCGGCCCGGGTCGAAACCCCGGCGTCGCAACAGGTCGGTGAACTCGGCCAGGCCGAAGTCGCCGCCGTGCAGCACGCCGGTGAAGACGAAGTCACCGATCCCGTGGAAGATGCCGTTCTCGGCGACCTCCAGGTACTCGTTCGGGCCGAGTTCGCCATCGGACCGCTCCAGCAGGAACTCGGCCCAGTGCATGTTGCCGTGGTAGCAGGGCGGTGCCTCGCGGCCGGCGGCCCGGCACGACGCCCGGAGCAGGCCCAGTGGCAGCGAGGGCATGTCGAGGGCCTGCCACGGCATCGCGGCCAGCCGGACGTTGAGGGTGCTCATCGGGCCTCCAGACCGGAGTGGGGGGCGCGGTGCACGCCCCCCACGGGTGGGTCAGTGCTTCTTCACGGTTCGCGCCTGCGTCTTGATCGGCACCAGGTACCGGCAGGTGCCGGTCACCGACTTCTCGAGCCGGACCTTTTTGATCGCCATGTGTTCACCTCCTCTCCGGGACGGGGATTCCGGCCCCGCGCAGGCGTGCGCGATGCCGGCGCATGAACCACTGCTCGATCGGCTCGGCCGGCTTGCCCATGACCGCGCCGAGTCCGGCGGCCACCTCCGGCAGCCGGGCGATCCGCAGCGCGCGCTCGGACCACTCGCCGAAGTGGGTGTCCCACTCCTCGCGGCCCTCCGGGGTGGCGTAGCTGCGCCGCAGGTAGTTCAGCCCGATCGCGACGTGGCGCACCTCGTCCGAGCGGACGTGCCGGTAGATCTCGCCGAGCGGGTCACCGGCGAAGATCCGCTGCAGCAGCACGAACTCGTCCGCCGCGATGCCCTCGAAGGTGGTGTGCATCAGGAACTTCTCCAGATGGCTCACCGTGGACAGGGTCTCGTGCAGTTCGTCGAGGAAGCCGTCTTCGGAGACGTTCGCCAGGTCACCGCCGCGGGCCACGGCGTAGGCGAGAAAGGCGTCGGCGTGCCTGGCTTCGTCGGAGACCGCGGTGGCGAAGCTCAGGCGCAGCGCGACGTCGTCGGTCTCCGACACCAGTTCCGCGGCGGCCACCAGCCCGGCCTGCTCGGCGAAGTACGAAGTGGACGCCAGTATCCACGCGCGCTCGGTGTCGGCCTCGTCGAGTTCGGTGGCACCATCGCCGATGATCTCGCGCGCCGACCACTGCTCGCTGTGCCGCCCGCTGGCGAAGAGCTGGAACGAGGCGTCGTCCAGGGTGGTGATCTCGGGTTTGAGCAGGGTCATGCCGGTGACCTTTCGCCGAGCAGGGCCAGTGCCTGCCGTTCGATGGATGCGGGGCCGGGGTAGACCGCCCGCTGGAGCGCCGGGCTGAACGGGGACGGCACCGGGAGCGCGGTGCAGCGCCTGGCCTGCCGCGGCCGCACCACCTCCGCGGTGACCAGGTTCGCGACGATCTCCGAGGCGACCGAGCAGGGGCCGATGGCTTCGTCGACCACCAGCACGGTGCCGGTCGCCGCCGCCGATTCGGCGAGCCCGGCGATGTCCAGCGGCGCGACCGTCCGCACGTCGACCACCATCGCGCTCACGCCGAACTCGGCGAGCCGGTCGGCCGCGGTGAGCGCGTGCCGCACGCCGAGTCCGATCGCGACGATGGTGATGTCCTTGCCGCGCCTGGCGATCCGGACCCGGCCGAACGGGACGCCGTCGACCGCTCCGCCGGTCCAGTGCGGTTCGTCGGTGAACAACGCGGGTGACTCCAGGATGACCACCGGATCGGGGTGCGTCATCGCGGTCGCCAGCAATCCGGCCGCCTCGGCACCGCTGCCGGGCACCGCGACCACCAGGCCGGGGACCTGGGCGAGCATCGCGTACGGCAGGTGCTCGTGTTGCGCGCCGAGGGATTCACCGCCGCCACGGGTCTGCGCGCGCACGGTCAGCGGTACTTCGTACTGGCCGCCGGTCAGGTAGCGGAGCTTGGTCGCCTGGTTGACCAGCGGGTCCATCGCGGTGAACAGGAACGCCGCCCTGGCCAGGTCGACCACCGGCCGCAGCCCGGCGGCGGCGAGCCCGACGGCGAAGTCCAGGGTGGCGTTCTCGGCGATCGGCATGCTGCGGATGCGCTCCGGTCCGAACTCGTCGACGAACAGGCCGGGCTGCCAGGTGCAGAGGTAGACCAGGTCCGGGTCGCGGCGCAGGGCCTGGACGAGGGCGGCGTGCAGGGCGATCATCGGCTCACCACCTGGCCACGGTGAGGTCGTCGCAGACCGTGCCGGGCGACGGCTCGGGCTGGGTGAGCGCGTGCGCGGCGGCCAGGCGCATCTCCTCGGCGGCCCGCCGCCGCGGTTCGGTCAGGTCGAAGTCCGCGCGGGACAACGGATCCCGGGCGCGCCACTGCCGGACTTCGTCGAGCGGGCGGTATTCACCGGGTGGCTCGGGGCCGAACTGGCAGTGGAAGTCGCGCAGGTAGGTGGAGGCGTCGAGGAACCGGGCGGTGCGCTCGTCGCGAACGAGGGGGAGCAACTCGGCGGCGGTGCCGGCGACCGCTCTGACGTCGTTCCCGTCGACACTCACCGACGGCACGCCGAGCCCGGCGGCGACGGCACCGGGCGCGATGCCGGACACCAGTTCGCTGCGGGTGCGGTCCTGGTATCCGTTGTTCTCGCAGACGAACAGCAGCGGCAGGCGCTGGTGGGCGGCGATCCGCAGGGTCTCCAGCACCACTCCGGCACCGACCGCGCCGTCCCCGAAGAACACCACCACCGCGCCCGGCTCCTTCCGGATCCGCAGCGCGGCGGCCATTCCGGCGGCGATGCCGACGTTGGCGCCGACGATGGAGTTCCCGCCGAGGAACCGGTGCGAGCGGTCGGCCAGGTGCATCGAGCCGCCCTTGCCCTTGTTGAGCCCGGTGGCGCGGCCGAGCAGTTCGGCGAACATCGCGGCCGGGTCCAGCCCGCACGCCAGCGCGTGCCCGTGGCAGCGGTAGTAGCTGACCACGTGGTCTGCCGGGCCGAGCCGCGCGCAGACCCCGGCGGCGATCGCCTCGTGCCCGGTGGCGGGGTGGAGCGCGCCGGGGACCTTCCCGCGCCGCTGCAGTTCCAGCGCGGTCTCCTCGAACGCGCGGATCCGGAGCATGGTCTCGTACAACGGCAGATCGCGGCGCTGGACTGCGGTCGCGGCATCCGCCAGCGTCATCTGGACCTCCGGGAGGTGGGGGAGAAAGCCCACCATCGCAAGGCGGCCCGCGGCACGTCATCGTGACAAGGTGAGAAGCGCCGCTGATCCCGTTGTCATGTGTGACAACCGCGGTGCGCGGCGCGGGCCACCGCGCTGGTCAGGATGCGTACTCCGCGCACGGAGCCGGGGTCGACGCCGACGAGTTCGCGGACCCGCCGCAGCCGGTAGTCCAGCGTCCGCGGATGGATGTGCAGTGCGAGCGCGGCGCCGAGCCGGTTCATGTCGTTGCGGTAGTAGGCATCCAGCGTCGCGACCAGTTCCGGGCCGCCCGCCAGCCGCCGGACCAGTTCGCCCAGCCAGTGGTCGATCTCCGGTACCCCGGCCACGCCCAGCTCGACGAAGACCTCCGGAATGCCGTAGAGCGTGCTGGGCACCCGTTCACGTGGCGCGACGTCGGCGACGCGCCTGGCCACTTCGGCGGCCTCGGCGAGGGCTCCCGCGTGCCCGGTCGCGGCACCCACCGCGCACGGCACCCCGGCCGCCGCCACCATCTCCCTGACCACCGCCAGCGCCCGGTCGTGGTCCACCGGGAGCAGGGCGACCAGCTCGTCCGGTTCGTGCCAGGTCGTCACCACCGAATGTCGCCTGAACGCGGCTTCGATGATTTCGTCGGCGGCGCCGATCGATTTCGCCGCGAAACGCAGTACCGCGACAAAATACTCGGCGTGCGCTTCGACACCGAGCCGCCGGGCGATTTCGGCCGTGGTGGTGGCATTGGCCAGTAGTGATTCGGCGAGTTCGCGGACCCGTTGCGCCGGTTTCACCCGCAACGCCTGCTCGTCCAGATAACCGTTGAGATAGGCGGCGCAACCACGGAGCCCCTGCGCGCCGAACCACGCGGTCAACCGGAGCAGTTCGGTCACGTCCGCGCTTTCGCCCGCCGCCGCCTGGATCTCACTGAGCATCAGGTTGGTGTGCAGGGTCAGCGCGGATTCCACGGACCTGGTGGTGAACCCGCCCGCCGCCCGCGACCGGCCGATGGCGCCGATGAACGAAAGCGCGCTTTCACCCAGTGGTTCGCCGGTCCGCGCCATTTCCACGGTGTGTCTTCGAAACCACACGGCGTAGTCGAGCAACTCCGCTTTGCCGTGCGGATTCGCCGCTTCCCGCCGGTAATCCGGGATTTCCCTGATGAAAGTCTCCACCGCGGCGCGCGCATTCGCTTCCGCGCGTTTCGCCAGCACCCCGAAAAGATCACTCACCCCGAACTCCCCTCGATGTGGAAAGGGTAGAGGTTGTGGGCCGCTGGTCAATCCGCGTGCGGCGGCGGGCAAGTCCGCACCGGTGTTCCTGCCACCGTGTCGAAACGTCGAAGCCGAACCCCGGTGGTGCGAGCAGGAGGAACCCCGATGCCACCTTCCGGCACTTCGCCGGCCGGGCCGCCATCGACCCGGCGCTGCGGGTGCGCGGCGTGGCCGGGTGGCGGATGCCTCGATCATGCCGAGGTGCCCTCGTGCAACACGAACGCACCCGCCATCATGGTGGGGGAGAAGGCAGCGGACCTGATCACCGGTTGGGGAGGGCGGATGGACGATCCGCATATCCACGTCGAGCGGAAGGTGCTGCACTCCGGTGCCGACTACCGCAACGCCGTCGCGTCGATGCTGGGCGCGGTGACGGACGCCCCGGCCGTGGTCACCACCGGGTGCGGCATCGAGGTGCCGTACGCGATGACCTCGCCGCACCCGGAGAGCGTGACCTGCCTGGCCTGCCGGGAACACGCGGCCCGTGAGCACCGGGCGTTCGCTGCGCAGGTGGAGAAGCTGAGCCGGATGCCGGGCTCGGTCGTGGCCCCGGAAGACGCCGCCAAGGCCGTCGAGCGGCACCAGGACCTGGCCCGGCGGTTCGGCTGAGCGGTGCCGGGGGCCGCCACCCGTCGTGTCCTACTAAGATGCTTAGTGGTGGTAGGCGTGCGCTACCGCATGTCCCTTGCCGCGGCCGATCAGCCACTTGTTCACCGGCATGGTGACCAGGAAGGCGATCAGGAAGGCGAAGGCCAGTGCGCCCCAGAACAGCCAGGTGCCCAGTCCGGCGTCCATGGCTCCGGGGACCACCAGCATCACGCCGTTGTCGATGATCTCCATCACGGTGATCGACACGGTGTCCGCGGCCAGTGCGACCTTCAGCGCCTGCTTGAAGCCGACCCCGGCACGCAGCACGCCCCGCATGCTCAGCGCGTAACCGAAAACGAAGGCCAGCGCGATGGCGAGCACAATGGTGGGCAGGTTGTGCCAGCCGAGCGCGGTGCCGATCACCATGCCGAGGACCTCGCCGATGGCGCAGCCGGTGAGGCAGTGCAGCGTGGCGGACGCCGCCGTGCGCCAGCTCGCGCCCGAGCCGTGGTGGTGATGGCCGTGGTGTTCGGGTGTTTCCGTCACTGGTCGCCCCTCTCTCATCGGTGCTGCCCAGTTTCTATACCCCTAGGGGGTAGTGGCGCAAGTCCTTCTTTAGGATACGCCCCTAGGGTATGAATGCCCGCCACGATGACGGTCGGCTTCCGGCGCCTGGGTGCGGCGCTCCCAGGAAAACCGCGCCACCCCGGCGCGGCACCGGGCGGCGCATCGTGGAAGGCATGAACAGCGCAACCTGGGACCTGACCGGTCGCGTCGCCGTGATCACCGGGGCCGCGCGGGGCATCGGCCGCGCGACGGCCGAGTTGCTCCGTGATCGCGGCGCGCGGCTGGTCGTCACCGATTTGTCCGGCACCGTCGACGAACTCGCCGCGGACGACGTGGCCACGCTCGTCGGTGACGTGGCCGGCGAGCGGGTCGCCGAAGCCACCGCGCGCCTGGCCGAGCAGCGGTTCGGCCGGCTCGACATCCTGGTCAACAACGCCGGCCGGACGCTCAACAAACCGATCACCGAGACCACCGCCGAGGACTTCGACGGCATCCTGCGCGTCAACGCCCGCGGCAACTTCCTCCAGGCACGCGAAGCGTTCCGCATCATGGAACGCGGCGGAGGCGGCGCGATCGTGTCCGTCGCGTCGGTGTCCTCGACCGTTGCCTTCGCGACGCAGACCGCCTACGCCGCCTCGAAGGGCGCCCTCGCTCAGATCACCCGCGTGCTCGCGATCGAGGGCGGGCCGAAGGGCATCCGCTCCAACGCCGTGCTGCCCGGCGTGATCGACACCGACATCATGGACGGTGTCGTCGACAACGGCCGGGAGATGCTGGCGTCCTTCGGCCCCGCTCACCCGATCGGCCGCATCGGTCGCCCGGAGGAGGTCGCCGAAGTGGTGGCCTTCCTGGCGTCCGATGCGGCCGCGTTCGTGACCGGTGCGCTTGTCGCCGTCGACGGCGGGTGGACCGCCCAGTGAGGCTCAGCTCGACGTCGGGAAGTTGAATCCCGCGTCGGTGTTCGGCCAGCGCGTGGTGACCACCTTCGCGCGCGTGTAGAAGTGGACGCCCTCGGGTCCGTGGATCGGGCTGTCGCCGATGAGCGAATCCTTCCAGCCGCCGAAGGAGTAGTACGACATCGGCACCGGGATCGGCACGTTCACCCCGATCATGCCGACCTTGACCTCGCGCTGGAACCTGCGCGCGGCCTCACCACTGCCGGTGAAGATGGCCGTGCCGTTGCCGTACGGGTTCGCGTTGATCAGCGCGATCGCCTCGTCCACAGTGGAGACGCGGACGATGCCGAGCACCGGGCCGAAGATCTCCTCGCGGTAGGCGTCCATCTCCGCGGTCACGTGGTCCAGAAGGGACGGACCGACGAAGAACCCGCTTTCGTGACCGGGAACGCTGAGGCCGCGGCCGTCGACGACCACGGTCGCGCCCTGCGCGGCGCCACTGGTCACGGCGTCCGCGACCCGCGTGCGGGCGGCTTCGGTGATCACCGGCCCCATGTCGTTGCCGTCCTGGTCGCCGGGTCCGACCTTGACCTCGGCCGCCTTGCGCCGCAGGATCTCGACCAGCTTGTCCCCGGCGTCACCGACGGCGACCCCGATGGAGATCGCCATGCAGCGCTGACCGGCCGAGCCGAACGCGGCCGCGGTGAGGTGGTCGGCGGCGTATTCGAGGTCGGCGTCGGGCAGCACCACGGCGTGGTTCTTCGCTCCGCCCAGTGCCTGCACGCGCTTGCCGCTCGTGGTCGCGCGCTCGTGCACGTACTTGGCGATCGGCGTCGAGCCCACAAAGGACACCGCGGCGATGCCTGGGTGGTCCAGGATCGCGTCGACGGCCACCTTGTCGCCGTTGACCACGTTGAACACCCCGTCCGGCAACCCGGCTTCGGCGTACAGTCCGGCCACCAGCCGCGAAGCCGACGGGTCGCGCTCACTGGGCTTGAGCACGAAGGTGTTGCCGGTGGCGATGGCGATCGGGTGCATCCACGACGGCACCATGATCGGGAAGTTGAACGGGGTGATCCCGGCGACCACGCCGAGAGGCTGCCGGAAGTTGTGCACGTCGACGTCGCGGGAGACCTGATCGGAGAAACCGCCCTTGAGCGCGTCGGCGATGCCGCAGGCGTACTCGACCACCTCGCGGCCACGCACGATCTCACCGCGCGCGTCGTCGATGACCTTGCCGTGCTCGGCGGAGATGATCCTGGCCAGCTCGTCCTCGTGGCGGACCAGCAACTCGCGGAAGGCGAACATCACCTTCGTCCGCTGCGACAGCGAGGAGTTGCCCCACTGCTCGAAGGCCTTGCCCGCGGCCGCGACCGCGGTGTCCACATCGGACGATTCGGCGAGCAGGACGTTCGCCTGCTGCCGCCCGGTGGCCGGGTTGTAGACCGGCGCCGTGCGGGTCGAGCCCGCCGGGGTCGCGACGCCGTTGATCCAGTGTTCGATGGTCTTCACGGGTAATCCTTCACAGGTAGTGCTTCTGCGTGCGTCGCCGGTGCTGCCCGCCTCGTGGTGCAGCTTCATAGCAACCCCACTGCGGTGTCGACCGCCTTGGCGACATCCCCGTCGTGTGGGTAGAGCAGCGATCGGCCGACCACCAGGCCCTGCACGGTCGGCCGCGCGAGCGCTCGCTGCCACGCGGCGAAGGCCGCGTCCGGATCCTTGACCTCGCCGCCGAGCAGTACCGCTGGCAGGGTCGACGCCGCGAGCACGCGCTCCATGTCCTCGACCACCGGGAGCTTCAGCCAGGTGTAGGCGGAATCCCGGCCGAGCCCGGAGGCGATGGTGATCGAGCGGATCACGGCCTCGGGGGAGAGGTCGTTCTTGAGCCGCCCGCCGACCCAGGTGGACAGGAACGGCTCCACCATCGCGATCAGCTTCCGGCCGGCCAGATCGTTGACCGCGTTCGCGGTGTTCTCCAGCACGCTCGGCGTGGCGGGGTCGGTCAGGCAGATCCGGGTGAGCGTCTTGCCGCCGTCGAAGCGCCTCCGCTCGATCGATTCGGCGTCGTAGCAGGCGAAGCGGTCGTCGACCTCGAAACTCGAACCGGCCAGTCCGGTCCGGTTCATCGACCCGATCACCGTCTTGCCGTCCAGCACGCCGAGCAGCAGCAGGTCGTCGAGGATGTCCGCGGTGGCCAGGACTCCGGTGACGCCGGGGCGTTCCAGTGCCAGGCAGAGCCGCTCCAGCAGCTCGCCGCGGCCGGCCATGGCGAGCGGGTCGGCGCCGACGCCGTTCGCGCCGCGGGCCGGGTGGTCCGCGGCGATGATCATCGTGCGGCCCTTGTCGTTGAACGGCGACTTCGCCCGCACCCGGTTCGCGGCCGCTTCGGCGATCGCCTCCGGTGCCTGTACCCGCTTGGCGACGATCCGCCGCACCATGTCGGTCACTGTGCCTCTCCCAGCTTGTGCAGTCCGCGGTGTCACACTCGTCGGGTCGGATACCGACCCTCGCAAGTCGTCGCCGACTTTGTCAAGACATATGGACATAAGGTCATAGTGACCATGCTGGCGGTCGCGTAGGCTCCGTGCGATGAACCCGCGTCCGCAGCCCGCCAGGTGGGAGCCCGCTCGCGAGATCGTGGTGGATCCGAACAGTCCGGAACCGCTGTACTTCCAGGTCGCCCGGCAGTTGCGGGCGGCGATCGAGGACGGCAGGCTGCCGGCCGGCGGGCGGCTGGACAACGAGGTGGACCTGGCGGCCCGGCTGCACCTGTCCCGGCCGACCATTCGCCAGGCCATCCAGTCGCTGGTCAACCAGGGGCTCCTGGTGCGCAAGCGCGGGGTCGGCACGCAGGTTGTCAAAACGAAGGTGGCGCGCCCGCTCCGGCTGAGCAGCCTGTTCGACGACCTCACCGATCTCGGCGGCAAGCCGGAGACCGTGGTGCTGGTGAACCGCGTGGAGGCGGCTTGCGCGGACGCCGTCGAGCGGCTGGAGGAGCCCGGCCTGACCGGCGTGCGGCGACTGACGCGGGTGCGGTCCACCGACGGTGAGCCGCTGGCGATCATGAACAACTACCTGCCCGACGGCATCATCGACCCGGACGACGACGAACTGCGCGACCAGGGCCTGTACCAGTTGCTGCGGTCGGCCGGGGTGCGGCTGCACGCCGCCCAGCAGAACGTCGGCGCGCGGCTGGCCACCGAAGAGGACGCCGAACTGCTGGGCGAGGAACCGGGCGCGGCACTGCTCACCATGCGGCGCACCACCTACGACGAAACCGGCCGCGTGGTCGAGTACGGGTGGCACGTCTACCGGGCGTCGCGCTACTCGTTCAATCTTTCCCTGACCAACAGCGGGTGAAAGTCCCCGACTTCCCATCCGGCATCCGCGACGCGAAGCGCGAACTCGCGGTCACCGCCGCGCCGGGGCGGTGAGGGTGAAGCTCTCGGGCAGCAGGTCGAACATCCGGTTGAGGTGCCCGGCGAAGTCCTCTTTGGTCGGCGTGCCCGGCTGCTCCGCCCACGCCTCCTGCGCGAGGTGGAACGCCGAGACGAGCATGTCCATCGCCAGGCGCACGCGCGGGTCCGCGGGATCGTCGAGCTGAAGTCGCGTGTGGAGGATCTCCAGCGCGGTCCGGCTCGTGCGCTCGCAGAAGTAGAGCCCGTACGCGTCCACGGACGGTGTTTCGGCGGCCAACCGGCGCCCCAGCAGTACCCGGTGCGCCCAGTCCGCGCCGGTCATCTCGCCGAGCGCGGTGAGCAGCGCGGCGCGCAGGAGGTCGACCACCGTGCGGTCGCCGGGATCGAGCACGCGCAACTCGGCCAGGAACGCCGCCCACAGGTCCTCCGACGGCGCCAGCGCGACTTCTTCCTTGCTGCCGAAGGTGCGGAAGAAGGTCCGCTTCGACACGCCCACCGCGTCGCAAAGCTCGTCGAGCGTGGTGTCCGCGAACCCGCGAGTGGTGAACAGCTCCAGCGCGGTGCCGATCAGGTCGTCCCTGGTCCGCAGTTTCTTGCGCTCGCGCAGCGGCAGCCGGTCGGTGCTCATGCGGTCAGCGTAGCGGAGCGGCATTTGCCTCTTGTAGGCTATTGCCACTGAGTGGCACTTTTGGAAGGTGGGACCTGATGCGTGCTCTGCTGGCTGACCCCGGTGCACCCGGCGGCCTCCGTCTCGGCGAGGCGCCCGAGCCCGTCCCGGCGGCGAACCAGGCACTGGTGCGGGTGGCCGCCACCTCGCTCAACAGTGGCGAGGTCGTCGCCCTGCTCCCGGACGCGCCGCCCGGCGCGGTGCTGGGGTGGGACGCCGCGGGCGTGGTCGAACGCGCGGCGGCCGACGGCACCGGACCCGCCGCCGGAACGCCGGTGGTGACGCTGGGCATGGCCGGGGCGTGGGCCGAACTGCGGGCGGTCGACACGAACCTGCTGGGCGTGGTGCCCGAAGGCGCCGACCTCGGCGCGATCAGCACGGTGCCGGTCGCCGGGGCGAGCGCGTTGCGCGCACTGCACCGCGCCGGGCCGATCCTGGGCAGGCGGGTGCTGGTCACCGGCGCGACCGGGGGAGTGGGCCGGTACGCCGTCCAGCTCGCGCGCCGCGGTGGCGCGCACGTGCTCGCGTCGACCGGGAATCCGGACAGGCACGGGGAAAGCCTGTGTGCGCTCGGTGCGCACGAGGTGGTCGACGGACCGTCCTCAGTGGACGAACCGGTGCACGCGGTGATCGACGTGGTCGGCGGTGAGCAGCTCGTGCGGGCCTACGCCAAGCTCGCCGAGCACGGCACGCTGGTTTCGGTCGGGCGGTCCTCCGGTGCCGACGCGGTGCTCCCGCCGTCCGCGCTGGAGGGCATGGGCGGGCACGACCGCTCGATCACCACGTTCTTCCTGCTCAACCACTCCGGCTTGGCCGCCGATCTGACCTGGCTCGCCGAACTGGTGGCGGCGGGCGAGCTGGATCCGCACATTTCCTGGCGCGGGCGCTGGGACGACGCGGCGACCGCCGTCGCCGCCCTGCGTGAACGCCGCCTCTCCGGCAAGGCGGTGCTCGAGATCGGCCATTGACGAACACCGGTGTTCGTGAATACCGTCGGTCCGGTGGAGCTGGCGGGCAAACGAGTGCTGATCACCGGCGCGGCGGGCGGGATCGGCCGGGCGACGGCCGGTCTCGCGGCTGCCCGGGGCGCGCGGCTGTACCTCACCGACCTCAGCGAGCCGGGACTGGCGGAGGTGGTGCGGGAGATCCGCGACGCCGGTGGAATGGTCGACTTCGCCGAACCCGCCGACGTCAGCAGCCTCGACGCGGTGACCGGGCTGGGGGAGCGGATCCACGCGAGCTGCGGTCACGTGGACGTGGTCATGAACGTCGCGGGCATTTCCGCCTGGGGCACGGTGGACCGGCTCGAACACCGCCACTGGCGGAGCCTGGTCGAGGTCAACCTGATGGGACCGGTCCACGTGATCGAGACGTTCGTGCCCCCGATGATCGCCGCGGGCCGGGGCGGGTACCTGGTCAACGTCTCGTCCGCGGCCGGGCTGATCGGGCTGCCGTGGCACGCGGCCTACAGCGCCAGCAAGTTCGGCCTGCGCGGGGTGTCCGAGGTGCTGCGGTTCGACCTGCGGGAGCACGGCATCGGGGTCAGCCTGGTCTGCCCCGGCGGCGTGCGCACCCCGCTGACCGAGACGGTGGAGGTCGCCGGGATCGACACGGCGAGCCCGACCTGGGTGCGCCTGCGCGAGGCGTTCCGCAGGCGCGCGGTGACCCCGGAACGGGTGGCCGCTGCGATACTGCGCGGCGTGCGGCGCAACCGGTACCTGGTGTACACCTCGCGCGACATCCAGCTGATCCACTTGCTCCAGCGGCTGTGCCCGCCGGTCTACGTCCTGCTCATGCGCCTGGCGAACTTCGCCATGCGACAGCTGCTGCGCAAGGCCGTGCGGTGACCGGGCAGCGCATCACGCCCGGCGGGCGCGCCGAGGTCGGCCTGTTCGCCTGGGCGTTCGCGCGGATCAGCGGACGGGTCACCGGCACGAAGCCGCCCAAGCTGTTCCTGACCATGGCACGACGGCCGCGGTTGTTCCGCGGCTGGCTGCGTTTCGCCGCGCGGCTCATGCCCGGCGGCACGCTGCCGCGACGTGACACCGAGCTGGTCATCCTGCGGGTGGCCCACGTCCGGGAATGCGCCTACGAATTCGAGCACCACCGCCGCCTCGGTGCCCGGGCCGGCGTCGGTGCCGGGGACCTGCGGCGCATCCAGGCGGGCCCCGATGACCCGGGCTTGACGCCGCGCGAGCGCGCACTGCTGAACGCGGTGGACGTCCTGCTGGCACAACGTGATCTCGACGACGACAGCTGGGCCGACCTGCGTGCGCACCTCGACGAACCGTCCGCGATCGAATTCCTGTTGCTGGTAGGGCATTACGACATGCTGGCCACCTTTCTCAACACGCTGCGCATCACGCCGGACGAGCCGCGGTGACGACACGCCTGCCGAGCGGACGCCACCACCTCAGCCGGGACGAGGTGGTCGGCGCGCAACGCGCCCGGATGCTGCGGGCCGCCGCCGAGGTGATGGCCGAACAGGGTTATCCCAGCGCGACGGTAGCCGCCATCATCAAGCGGGCCGGTGTCTCGCGGGAGACGTTCTACCAGCAGTTCACGAACAAGCAGGCGTGCTTCGTCGCGGCTTTGGAGGCCGCGATCGACCTGCTGGCGTCGGCGGTCGAACCGCCGTCGGCGGGCACTCCGCTGGAACGCTTCGACCGCTTTGTCGGCACGTATCTTGAGTTGTTGGCGGAACATTCCGCGCTCGCCAGGCTGTTCCTCATCGAGACATACGCCGCGGGCCCGGAAGCGATGCGACGCAGACTGGAATTGCAGCAGCACTTCGTCGAACTGCTCGTGCTGACCTTCGACGCGCGGTCGCCGCGGGAACGGTTCGCGTGCCAGGCGCTGGTCGGATCGATCGTGTCGCTGGTGACCGCACGTTTTGTCGAGGGCGACACCGGCGGGCTCGCCGCGCTCCGTGAGCCGATCGTCGGCCTCGCCCGGGACCTGCTTGTCCGCTAGCGGTCATTCCGGGACCACTCCGAAGACCAACGCCCTGACCATTCTCGAAGTCGGTGACGGCCGCGCGTTGATCAAGCTTTCCCCCGTGTAGTCGTCCGCCGGGTACGCGATGGCACACTGCGATCATGACCGACCAGCCCGCCGCCGCCTCGTGGACCACCCCGCCCATCACCGCCGACCTGGTGCGGGGCGCGGTCGAACTGGAGCACACCGAACACGGTTTGCTGCCCCATCGCCTGCCGTCCTGGGCACGGGCGCAAGGCGGGGACGGGCAGCTGGCCATGGCCGAGGCCCAGCCCTCCGGCGTGCGTCTCGCGTTCCGCACCCGCGCCACCGCGGTGGAATTGGACACGCTGCGCACCAGGGTCGGCTACCGCGGCCTGCCGCTGCGCCCGGACGGCCGCTATGACCTGGTCATCGACGGCGTCCCGGTCGGGCAGGCCAGCACCACCGGTGGCAAGGTCCAGCTGCTGGACATGACCACCGGAACCACCGAAACCCAGCCGGGCCCGATCGGCACGGTCCGATTCGACGGTTTGCCCGATCGGATGAAGGACGTCGAGATCTGGCTGCCGCACACCGAGATCACCGAACTGGTCGAACTGCGCACCGACGCCCCCGTCGAACCAGCCCCGGCGAAGGCGCGGGTGTGGCTGCACCACGGCAGCTCGATCAGCCAGGGCTCGAACGCCGCGAGCCCGGCCACCACCTGGCCCGCGCTCGCCGCCGCCCGCGGTGGGGTCGACCTGATCAACCTCGGTTTCGGTGGCAGCGCGCTGCTCGACCCGTTCACCGCGCGCACCATGCGCGACATTCCGGCCGACCTGATCAGCGTCAAGATCGGCATCAACCTGGTGAACGCCGACCTGATGCGCCTGCGTGCCTTCGGCCCAGCGGTGCACGGCTTTCTCGACACCATCCGCGATGGCCACCCGACCACGCCGCTGCTGGTGGTCTCGGCCATCCTGTGCCCGATCCACGAGGACACGCCGGGCCCGGGCGCGGTCGACTTCAGCAGCGGCACGATGCAGTTCCAGGCCACCGGCGACCCAGCCGAACGCGCCGCCGGAAAGCTGACGCTGACTGTCATTCGCGAGGAACTGGCCCGAATCGTGACCCAGCGCGCCGACCCCAACCTGCACTACCTCGACGGCCGCACCCTCTACGGCGAGGCAGATGCCGCCGAACTCCCCCTACCGGACCGGCTGCACCCGGACACCGTCGCCCACCACCGCATCGGCACCCGCTTCGCCGATCACGCCTTCAGCCCCGGCGGCCCATTCGCCCCCCAGCCCACGCCGCACCGCCGGGCGTAACGCTCGTGGCTACGCCGCACCGGGGAGCGCAACGCCGGTGACCGCGCCGCCTACCACGGGGCGCGGCTTCCCGAGTCGGGCCCACCTGCCGTCGACCCGAGCCGTCCGCCGCGCTCAGTGCGCCAGCTGCCACCGGGCGGAACTCCTGGCGGGCAGCTGTGGGTCCTATGTGGACGGCTGCAGCCAGCTGCACAGCACGAGCACGCAGCAGTGCTCGTGGTCGACCACGGCGCGCAGTCGCTGATCACCGCAGTGTGCGTGGAACTGGTGCTCCGACATCAGCAGGACGAGCGGGTCGTCCGCGGAAGTCGCCTTGAGCGCGGCCTTGCACATCGCCGCGGCCGACCGGAATCGTCGCCGGATCGGAGCCTCCAGGTCGCGTGCCCCGGTCAGGCCGATGTCGGTGAAGTTCCCGGCCGCCCACACGGTCGCGTTCGCGGCGTGCGCGGCCAGCCGGGCGCGCAGCTGGCTGGGCTTGCAGCAGTGCACCTCGCTGATCTGCACGAGGCGGCCAGAAGCGGGTACCGGCTGACGGAACGGCCAGTGCACGTCGAGGCGACCTCCTGAGCAGCGTCAGCGCATTTCGCACCCAGCAGGGTACGGCGAACGCGGGGCGCGTGCGGCGAGTCACCCGGATTCACCCCGGTCGTTCTACCGGCCACCGGCCGAACGGCCAGGTTCAGCCCGCTCCGGCGTCGTGCGCCAGGATCGCCGCCTGGACGCGGTTGGTCAGCCCGAGCTTGGCCAGTGACCGGCTCACGTGCGCCTTCACCGTGGCCTGGCTCATCATCAACTCCTTTCCGATGTCTGCGTTCGACAAGCCCCTGGCCACGGCGTCGATCACGCCCCGCTCGCGGTCGGTCAGCGCGGTGAGCTTCTCCCGCGCCCGCCGGGCCCGTTCCGGATGCCGCTCGGCGAACGCGGTGATCAGCCGCTGGGTCACCGTGGGGGCCAGCATCGCGTTTCCCGCCGCCACCGTGCGGATCGCGGCGGTCAGTTCCACCGGCGGCGTGTCCTTGAGCAGGAACCCGGCCGCCCCGGCTCGCAGCGCCCGGTGCACGTAGTCGTCCAGGTCGAAGGTGGTCAGCATGATCACTCTCGGCGGCCGCTCCAGCCGCGTCACTTCCTCGAGCGCGCGGAGCCCGTCCAGCACGGGCATCCGGATGTCCATCAGCAGCACGTCCGGCCGGTACCGCAGCGCGGCCTCCACCGCCGCCCGCCCGTCTTCGGCCTCGCTCACCACCTCCAGATCGGGCGCGGGCTCGAGCAGGCCGCGCAGCCCCGCCCGCACCAAGGCCTCGTCGTCGGCGATCACCACCTTGATCACCACGCCTCCTTCTCGGCGTAGGGCAGTCGCGCCGTCAACATCAAGCCGCCGCCGGCTCTGGCGCCCAGGAGGAGGGTGCCACCGACCAGCCGCACCCGCTCCTGCAGACCCAGCAGACCGAGCCCGAGACCGGGCAGCGGTTCCGGTTCTTCGACCGGCACCGCGTTGCTCACCCGCACCTCGATGGCCTGGTCCACCTCCTCCAGTTCGACCTCGGTCTCCACCGCGCCGGCGTGCTTGTGCACGTTGGTCAGCGCCTCCCGCACCACCTGGTACGCGGTTTGCGCCACCATCGGGGACACCTGCGGCAGTACGGCCTCATCGTTCCACCGCACCGGGATCCCGGCCGCTCGCGAATCCGCCACCAGCTCGCCGATCTTGTCCAATGTGGACGGTGGCTGCCGGGTCGGCTCGGCGGCCGCGCCGATGCGCAGTACCCCGAGCACATCACGCAGCTGGGCCAGTGCCTCGCGCCCGGTCGTCCTGATCAACGCGGCCGTTTCCGCGGTTTTCTCCTCCTTGGTGTTCACCTCCAGCACCCCGGCGTGCAGCACCATCAGCGACACGCGATGGGCGACGACGTCATGCATCTCGTGCGCTATCCGCGTGCGCTCACTCGCGCGGACCTCACGGACCTCGGCCGCATGCCGTGCCGTCACGTTTTCGGCCTGCCAGCGGAGTTCGGCCACCAGCTCCCGCCGGGTGCCGATCCACAACCCGGTCGCGAGCGGCAGCAACACGAACAGTGCGATCCCGCCCGTGGCCGGAACCAGCTGCGACCAATCCCGGCCGCCCAGTGTCGCGCCGAGTACCTGCGGCAACAGGGTCACCACGCTGCCGGCCGCGACGTACAAGGCCAGGTGGGCCGGCCGCCGGAAAGTGATCCCCACCATGTAGGAAGCCACCACCAGCGGAGGCCACAGCGATGTCACCACCGTCACCGCCGCCAAGATCGCGAGCGGCACCCACAGCCACCGGAAAAGCAGCCAGAGCGCGACTACCGTCGCCGCGACCAGCGTGGCTCTGAGCACGGTCAGAACGGTCCCGTCCCCGTTCGCCAGGACCGCGATCATCGTTCTCGAACCGATCGGCAGGAACATGCCGATCACCAGGATGGCGCAAAGCACACCTCCCTCTGTTTTGCTCGGGAAGAAGCCCGGCGGGGGCCGAAACCATTCGAAAACCGGCACGGATCGAGCGTATCGGCGCCGGTCGCTCCACCCATCGTTCTTAAGTCGGCACGATGGTGTCTCTTTAGTAGGGGGTGCCATCGACTTCCGGCCGACGCCCGGCCCGCCACCGGACGCCGACGATGGGGCCATGACAGAAACAGCCAGCGCGATCGGCGTCCGCGGGCTCACCAAGGTCTACGGCTCCGGCGAGACCGAGGTGGCCGCGCTGCGCGGTATCGACGTGACCTTCCGGCGCGGTGAGTTCACCGCCATCATGGGCCCGTCCGGTTCGGGCAAGTCCACTCTCATGCACTGCGCCGCGGGGCTGGACCGCCCCACCGCCGGGCAGATCCTGCTCAACGGCGTGAACCTGTCCACATTGTCCGACGACGCGCTGACCGAACTGAGGCGAGATCAGATCGGCTTTGTCTTCCAGGCGTTCAACCTGCTGCCGACGCTCACCGCGCTGGAGAACATCACCCTGCCGCTCGACCTGTCCGGCAGCCGGGCCGACCCCCGGCTGCTGGACCGGCTGGTCGGCACCCTCAAGCTGAACGGCCGGCTGGATCACCGGCCGAGCCAGCTCTCCGGCGGGCAGCAGCAGCGGGTGGCCTGCGCGCGGGCACTGATCACCGAGCCGGCGGTGGTCTTCGCCGACGAACCGACCGGCGCCCTGGATTCCGACAGTTCCGCCGAACTGCTCGGCTTCCTGCGGGCCAGTGTGGACGAACTCGGCCAGACCATCGTGATGGTCACCCACGATCCGGCCGCCGCCGAGTACGCCGACCGGGTGCTGCTGCTCGCCGACGGCGTGCTCGCCGGGGACCGGAGTGCCGTCCGATGATCCGTTCGGCGCTGCGGGACCTGTTCTCGCACAAGGGAAGGCTGGTGGCCACGCTTTGCGCGATCGCGCTGGGGGTGGCGGCAACGGTGGCCGGTTGGGTGCTGGCCGATTCGGTCACCGCGACCCTGGCCGAGCGACCGGTCCGGGACGGCACCGGGGCCTGGGTGAGCACGGGCACCGGGCCGGGGCTCACCGAAGCGGACCGCGAGCGCCTGGCGACTTCGCCCGGGGTGCAAGGTGCCGCGGGGGTGCGCGTGGGGCACGCCGGCCTGGTGGGGGCCGACGGCAAGCTGGTCCGCTCGGAAACCGCCCCGGACCGCGCCGGGACCAACTGGGACGAGACCGGCCGGTTCCGGCTCACGGCCGGAACGGTCCCGGGAACCGGCGAGGTGGCGCTGCACCGGGCCGACGCGGAGCGAGCCGGGCTCGCGCCGGGTGACGGGGTGCGGGTGCTGCTCGGTGAAGGGCGTTCCGAACAGGTTCGGGTCGCCGGGGTGTTCGACTACCTGACCATGGGGCCGGACTCCGGTGACGCGGCCGATGTCGTGCCGTCGGTCGCCTACCCGGCGGCAGCCGCCGAGTCCAGGTTCGGTGCCGAGTACCACCGGATCGAGTTGGTGCTGGCTCCGGGCGCGGGCCCACCGCCAGTGGCCACCGGGCAGGTGGTGTCCTTCGGGGCCGAGCTGGCCGTGGCGGCGCGGGCGGACATCGAGTCCTCGCGCACCGACCTGCGGCTCACCGTGCTGCCGCTGGCGGCGATCGCGCTGCTCGCGGGGATGTTCGTCATCGGCAACACCTTCACCGTGCTGATCACCCAGCGGACCCGGCAGCTGGCGCTGCTGCGCGCGGTCGGTGCCACCCGGCGGCAGGTCCGTCGCACGGTGGTCGCCGAAGCCGCGGTGCTGGGACTGGCCGGGGGCACTCTCGGCTGCCTGCTCGGGGCCGGGCTCGCGCCGGTGGTGCTCGCTCTGCTCCAGCCGGGGGAGGAGATGGTGTACCGGGTTTCGCCGCTCGCCATCGGACTCGGGTACCTCGTCGCGGTCGGGATCACCGTGCTCGCCGCGTACGGTCCGGCCCGGCGCGCGTCGAAGGTGCCACCGATGGCAGCCCTGCGCACGGATCAGGTACTGCGCGGCCGGGCCTTCACCGGGCGCACGGTCGCTGGGCTGGTGCTGCTGACCGCCGCGCTGGTGGGGGTGGCCGCGACCGCGGATCCGTCGGCGGAAAACCTGCCGAGGATCATCGGGCTGGTCTCGGCCGTGGCCGGAGCGGGCGGTTTGCTGCTGCTCACCCCGGCGCTGGGCGCGTTGTTCTTCCGCCGGTTCCGCCGCGGCACGCCCGCGGTCCGGCTCGGGGTGCGCAACGCGGCCAGGGATCCACGCCGGACCGCGGGTTCGGCGGCCGCGATCACCGTCGGCCTTGGTCTGGTGTGCGCGTTCGGCACCCTGAGCGCGACGCTGACCGAGCTGATCGCCTCCACCATCCGGGCCAACGTGCCGGTGACCACCACCGTGCTGCGACCGGCGGCTGGCGGGGCGGCCGTGCTGGGGCCGGGGGACCTGGCGCGGATCAGCGAGGTGCCCGGGGTGACCGCGGTGGCGGGCAGCCGGGACCGGCTCGCCGAGATCTCCTATCCCGGCGGGCGGACCCAGCGCAATGTCTCCGCGATCGAACCGTCGGCGCTGACCGGCGTGCTGTCACCGCAGATCACCGCGGGTGACGCGGATCTGACTCGTGGCGTGGTCGTCTCCCGGAACCAGGCGGACATGCTCGGGCTCGGGGTAGGGGACCCGATCACGCTGAGCCCGGGGCCGGGCGCCTCGATCGCCACCCGGGTCACCGGGGTCTACGAGGCGACCGAACTGCAGGCGAGCATCTACTACGACCTGGCGCTGGCGCCGCCGGACGTTCGCGAGCGGATCAGCCTGGGTTACGCGACGGGGCCTGACCCGGGCGCGGTGCGCAGGTCGATCGAAGCGGCGTTCGCCGACCGGCCGGACGTGCTGGTCACCGACCGGGACGGGCTCGCCGAACAGGGCATCGAGTCGCAGCGGTTCGCATTTGTGCTGCTGTACGCGATGTTCGGGGTGGCCGTGGTGATCGCCGTGTTCGGGGTGGTGAACACGCTCGCGCTGTCCGTGCTGGAACGCACGCGGGAGATCGGCATGATGCGGGCGATCGGCGCGTCCCGCTCGCTTGTCCGGCGCATGGTCCAGGCGGAGAGCATCGCGATCTCCCTGTTCGGCGCGGTACTGGGTGTGGTCGCCGGGCTTGGCGCGGGGGCGGTGATGCAGCACGCGATGCTCGGCCAGTCGCTCGGTGACGCGTCGGTACCGGTGGACGTGATCGGGATCTGCCTGGTCGGCATGGTGCTCGCGGCGGTGGTGGCCGCGCTGTGGCCTGCGCGGCGCGCGGCGAGAACGGAGGTGTTGCCCGCGATCGCTCCCTAGCTCTGCCCTGTGGTTGGACCATCTGCTTCACCGTCCCGAGGAGTGTTCAGTGCTTGAGCGTGAAGGTGAAATCGCTGGAGAGCTTGCCGTGCAGCCGGACTGCCGAGACGAGTTTCCCTTCCGCGACCAGCCTTTCGACCTCGGCGCGGGGGAGTTCACAGCCTTCGGCGATCAGTCGCACCGGGCGGACGGGGATTCGCGCGGCGAAGCGGACCGCAACGTCGATGACCTCGCGGTCGAGGTGTTCCGATCCGCCGGTCTCGAGTCGCCAGGCGTTGTCCCAGTCGAGCGCGATGCGGTTGCGGTGCTGCACGACCGGATCCTGGAGCAGTTCGGCGGTCAGGCCGAGGTCGTTGTCGTGCAGCCGGTCCAGCAAGTCGGGTCGTACGGAGCGCACGTTCATCCGCTCGAACAGCGTGAGCTTCGCGGTGTCCCCGCACCCGGTACAGAGCACGAGGAGCCAGGCGTCGATGAGCTTGTGGTTGGCGTTGACGCGGAACTTGCCGCTCGCCCGGAAGCGGCCGGACGCGCACGCGTGGCAGCGGCGGCGAACGAGTGGCAGGCAGGTGGGAACGACCATCCAATTGGAGAGCACAGAAGTACACCGGTTTCTGTGAGAAGTCCGCAGCAAGAAGAAGCGCGGCGCACAGGCGCGACGCGCGACGAAATCAGCGCTTGGGAGGTCTCACAGGTGGTACAACGGCACGTCCTTGCCCAGACGACATGGTCCGGCCGTACGGTAATGGCCCGCCGGGCCGCGCTCTACTGGTTTTCCGGCTCGAGGCGGACGCAGCAGTGCCCGGCGGCGGGGGCCAGGCGGGCGGTCAGCCCGGTGGCGGCGAGGCCGTCGAGAAGTCCTTGCAGCAGGCGGAGATTCATGCCGCAGACGAGTTCCGTCTGGTGCGAGGCCAGGCTGTGGAACGGGCAGTTGCCCAGCATGATGGTGGTGCCGGTGCGCCGGGGTTCGAAGCCGAAACGTTCCAGGGTGCGCATCGCGGCGTCGTCGGAGGGCTGGTCGGTGCGGGTGGCCTGGCCGAGGTCGTGGCCCAGTTCGTGGGCGCGCCGGTCCAGCACGGTGCGTGGGGAGTCCCCGGTGGTTTCGGCTTCCTGGATGGCGTCGGCCAGCAGGCGGCCGGCCAGTTCGTAGCGGCGGTCCGGCAGGGAGACCGTGATCTGCCGGGACGAGCGGCGGTACAGCTTGGCCGGGCGGCCCGCGCCGGGCCCGCTGCGGCCGGTGCGGCGTTCGTAGACGACGTCGAGCAGGCCGTCTTCGACGAGCCGGTCGAGGTGGAAGGCGACGGTGGTGCGCGGCAACCGCACCGCCTCGGCCGCCTCGTCCCGGCTGACCGGGTCGGGCCGGCGCACGACGAGGTCGTACAGCCTGCGGCGGGTCGGCTCGTCGAGTGCGGCGACCGCGGCGACCTGGGCGGCGCGAGAGGTGTCGTCCATCTTCTAAAAACGATCTCCGTTGACTGAATTGGCGAGGTGGTTCTAAGGTTAGCGCGAGTTGTTGTTAGAAGGAGGACCTATGGCCGCGCCGATCCCGGCGGGACCGCAGCGTCAGCTGCGGGTGGTGACCGGACGCGCCGGCGTCGATCCGGAGGCGGCGCAGCGCGCCGTGGCGGATCTGCTGGTCGCGCTGGGGCAGGATCCGGAGTCGGAGCACCTGGCCGACACGCCGAGGCGGGTCGCCGACGCGTACGGCGAGATGCTCACCCCGCGCGAATTCAACCTGACCACCTTTCCCAACGACGAGGGCTACGACGAACTCGTGCTGGCCCGCGGCATCCCGGTGCAGTCGCTGTGCCAGCACCACATGCTGCCGTTCCACGGGGTGGCGCACGTCGGTTACCTGCCCGGCGAGCGCATCCTCGGGCTGTCGAAGCTGGCGCGCGTGGTCGAGTTGTACGCCCGCGACCTGCAGGTGCAGGAGCGCCTGACCAAGCAGGTGGCCGACTGGCTTCAACAGCACCTCGCGCCCAAGGGGGTCGGCGTGGTGATCGAGGCCGAGCACATGTGCATGTCGCTGCGCGGGGTGCGGGCCACCGGGTCCAGCACCGTGACCTCGGCACTGCACGGTGTGCTGCGGGAGGACGCCCGGTCGCGGCAGGAGTTCTTCGGGCTCGCCGGAATCCGCTGAAAGAAATTTCCGGGTGGCTGTCCTTCCGCCGGTGGCCCGTTCGTAGTGACAGCGAACGAGCAGCCGACAGCAGGGGAGCGCACCGTGCGGAACAACAACGACAAGATCCACGCCTGGGTCAAGGCCGAGCGGCTCGGGCTCGCCGACTTCCTCGAGGGCCTGGATGAGCACGAGTGGCAGGTGCCGTCCCTCTGCGACGGCTGGACGGTGCGCGATGTCGCCGCGCACATGACGCTGTCCACGCGGATGTCCCTGCGGCTCACCGTCAAGGGCGTGCTGCGTTCGCGTGGCAACGTGCACCGGATGTTCGACGTGCTCGCGCGGGACCGCGCCGCTCAGTTCACGCCCGCGGAACTGGTGGCGCAGCTCCGCGAGACGGCTGACTCGCGGCACCTCACGCTCGGTGCCAGCCCGCTGGACCCGCTGGTCGACGCGCTGGTCCACGGGCAGGACGTCGCCCGTCCGCTGGGCAGGCCGCGGCCGATGCCGCTGGACGCGGCCGTGGAGGCGCTCGAGTTCGTCTGGAACGCGCGGTTCTACGGCGCGCGGAAGCGCCTGCCCGGCACCCGGCTCGTCGCCATCGACCGGGAATGGACCGGCGGCGACGGGGCCAGGGAGATCCGGGGCACCGTCTCGGATCTGCTGCTGCTCGCCACCGGGCGGACCGAGCGGACCGTGAACGCCTGAGTCATCGGGGCACGGGCACGCCCCAGGCTTCGGCCACCCTGGCCGGAGTCAGCACCGAACGGGGCGGGCCTTCGGCGACGAGCCCGCCATCCCGCAGCAGCAGGCAGTGATCCGCCTGGTCGGCGACGGCGAGGTCGTGGGTGACCCGCACGACCGTCACGCCGTCGTCGCGGGCGGCGCTGAGCGCCTCGTCGATCAGGGTCCGCGCACGCAGGTCCAGCCCGGCCGCCGGTTCGTCGAGCAGCAGCAGCCCGGACTGCTGCGCCAGGCCCTGCGCCACCAGCGCCCGCTGCCGCTGCCCGCCCGAGAGGGTGCCGAGCCTGCGGTGGGCGATCGAGGTGATGTCCAAGCGCTCCAGGCACTCTTCGACCACCGCTCGGTCCTTTTTGGTCAGTCGGCGCCACGGGCCGCGATGCGCCCAGCGGCCCATGGCGACCGTGGCGCGCACCGTGATCGGCAGTGCGTCGGACACCTCGCTGTGCTGGGTCACGTAGGCGGGCCGAACGGCACCGCCGACGCGCACCGAGCCGGATGTGGCCGGTAGCACCCCGGCGATCACGTTGAGCAGGGACGACTTCCCGGCTCCGTTCGCCCCGACGACCGCGGTGAGCCGCCGCGACGGCAGCTTCGCCGTGACCCCGCGCAGCACTTCCCGGTGACCATAACCCGCGCGCAGTTCACCCAGGGTGACCGCCGCCACGTTCTCGTTCATCTGACACCGCCCAAGATAATGACAATCATTACCACTATAGTGTCCGGTGTGGACTGGTTGCTCATCCCCTTCGAGGTGTCGTTCGTGCAGCGTGCGCTGCTGGCCGGGGTGCTGGTGTCGGTGGTGTGCGCGCTCGTGGGCACCTGGGTGGTGCTGCGCGGCATGGCCTTCATCGGCGACGCGATGTCGCACGGCATGTTGCCCGGCGTGGCGATCGCCTCGCTGATCGGCGTGAACCCGCTGCTCGGGGCCGCGCTCAGCGCCGGGGTGATGGCACTGGGCGTCACCGCGCTCGGCCGCTCGCGACGGCTTTCGCAGGACACCACCATCGGCCTGCTCTTCGTCGGCATGCTCGCCGCCGGCGTGATCATCGTTTCGCACTCGCAGTCGTTCGCGGTCGACCTCACCGGCTTCCTCTTCGGTGACGTGCTCGCGGTCGGCCCCGGCGACCTGAACCTGCTCGCGATCACGCTGGTGCTGGTGGCCGTGGTGTCGCTGCTGGGTTTCCGCTCGTTCGCCGCGCTGACCTTCGACGCGAGGAAGGCGCACACGCTTGGCCTGCGCCCGGGATGGGCGAACGCGGTGCTGCTCGCGCTGGTGACGCTGACCATCGTCGCGTCGTTCCGGGTGGTCGGCACGCTGCTGGTGTTCGGCCTGCTCATCGCGCCCGCCGCGGCGGCGACCTTCTGGGCCCGGCGGATCGCCACGATCATGCTGTTCGCCGCGTTGCTGGGGGTGCTGGCCACGGTAGCCGGGCTGATCGTGTCCTGGCACTGGGGCACCGCCGCCGGGGCGAGCATCGCGGCCACCTCCGTCCTCTTGTTCTTCGTCTCCGCGCTGCTGTCCGTCGCGCGGCGGCGATTCCTTGACCCGACAACGGAGATCGAGCGATGAAACTCAGAACACGCTTGGGGCTGCTCGCGATCGTGGCCGTGCTGCCCGCGGCCTGCGCCACCGAGCCGGACCAAGGCGGTCCGGGGCAAGCCGGGCCGGGCAACGCCGGGAACGGCCAAGCCGCGTCCGCCGCCGAAGCACCGCACGGTTACGTCGAAGGCGCCGAAGAAACCGCCGAGGCGCAGTCGCGGCTGGTGGTGGCCGACGCCGAAACGGGCGCCGTGCAGGTGGTGGACCTGATCACCGAACAGGTCCACCCGGCGGGCCGCGTCGACGGGGTGCGGGGAATCACCGGCGACGGGAGGTTCGCCTACCTCGAAGGCCGGGACCAAGCGGTTCACCTGGTCGACAGCGGATCGTGGATGGTCGACCACGGCGACCACGTGCACTACTACCGCGCCGCGGTCCGCGAACTCGGGGTGGTGCCGGGGAAGCAGGCGCTCGGGGCGTACAGCGATCCCGCGGTGACCGCGGTGTCCTATCCGGACGGTACGGCGATCCTGTTCGACCGCGCGAAGCTAGACAAGGGCGAAATCGCGGAACTGGGCAGGATCACCCGCCCGCCGCATGAGAGCAGCGCGGTGCCCTACGGCGAACACGTCCTGGCTTCCGATGGCGCACAAGGGGTGCGCGTCCACGACCGGCAGGGCAAGCCGGTGGCGGACATCGAGCCGTCGTGCCCGGATCTCCGGGGACAGGCGGTGACCCGGCGCGGGGTGGTCTTCGGCTGCGCGGACGGCGCGTTGCTGGTCACCGAGAAGGACAAGGCGTTCGCGGGGGAGAAGATCCCGTATCCGAGCGAGGTCGGCGAACAGGAGCGGGCGACCCGGTTCAGCCATCGGCCGGGCAGCACCACGCTCGCGGCACCGGCCGGGGACAACGCCGTGTGGTCGCTGGACGTCAGCCGCCGGGCGTGGACGCGGGTCGAAACCGGGCCGGTCGCCGCGGTGAACGCGGTGGGGGAGGGCGCGCCGCTGCTGGTGCTGACCCGCGACGGGGTGCTGCGCGCGTTCGACAGCGCCACCGGTGAGGAGCGGGCGCAGTCCCCGTTGATGCCGGACGCGACCGGGGCCGCCATCCAGGTCGACACCACCCGCGCCTACGTCAACAACCCGGCTTCGGGAGAGGTCTACGAGATCGACTACAACGACAACCTGCGCCGCGCCAGGACGATCACCGTCGCGGGCAAGGCCAGCCACCTGGTGGAGACCGGGCGGTGAAGCGGCTGCTGCTGGTCCTCGTCGCGCTGCTGGCCGCCACCGGCTGCACCGCGGCGGGCGAAAGCCGGTCCTCGGTGGTGGTCACCACGAACATCCTCGGCGACATCACCCGCGCCATCGTGGGTGAGCAGGCCCCGGTGACCGTGCTGATGAAGCCGAACGCCGACCCGCACTCCTTCGGCATCTCCGCGCAACAGGCCGCGGAAACCGAACGCGCCGGGCTGATCGTCTACAACGGACTCGGCCTCGAAGAGGGCATGTTGCGGAACGTCCAGGCGGCACAGGAAAGCGGGGTTCCCGTGCTGCCGGTGGGGGAACGGGTGAACCCGATCGGTTACGCCGGCGGTGACGCGCTCGATCCGCACTTCTGGACCGATCCCGGCCGGGTACGCGACGCGGTGACCGTGATCGCGGAGCAGGTGATCGCCCAGGTGGACGGCGTGGACGCGACGGTGGTGCGGGCCAACGCCGACCGGTACCGCGGTGAGATCGACGCGCTCGAAGCCACGATGACCGAGCGGTTCGCGCAGATCCCGGCGGAGCGCCGGAAGCTCGTCACCAACCACCACGTCTTCGGTTATCTCGCGCAGCGCTTCGGCTTCGAGGTGATCGGCGCGGTCGTTCCCGGTGGCACCACGCTCGCCTCGCCCAGCGCTTCGGACCTGAAGTCGCTGGCCGACGCGGTCCGGGCCGCCGGTGTCCCGGCGATTTTCGCCGACTCCTCGCAACCGGACCGGCTCGCGCGCGTACTGGCCGAACAGGCCGGGCTGCACGTCGCCGTGACGCCGTTGTTCTCCGAATCGCTGAGCGAACCCGGACAGGGCGCGGCGACCTACCTGGAAATGATGCGCGCCAACACCGAGGCGATCGCCACCAGCTTGAACCCCTGATTGAAAGGTGCAAGATGACCAAGACGCTGTACACGGCGCTCACCGCGGTGGGCGTGCTCGCGCTGACGGCCTGCGGGACCGAGCCGGCGGCCCGGCAGGACAACGCCGCGGCACCGGCCAGTACCACCGTGGCCGAGCCCGTCGCCGTCACCTACGACGGCGGGATCTACCTGCTCGACGGGAAAACCCTCCAGGTGGCCAAGGACATCCCGCTCGAGGGCTTCAACCGGCTCAACCCGGCCGGCGACGACAGGCACCTGATGGTGTCCACCTCCACCGGGTTCCGCGTGCTCGACGCCGCCGGTGCCGTGCTGACCGACAACGAGGTCAAGGCGCCCAAGCCGGGCCACGTCGTCCGCCACGCCGGGAAGACGGTGCTCTTCGCCGACGGCACCGGCGAGGTGACCGTGTTCGACCCGAAGACGCTCGGCACCGGGCCGTTGCCCGCGCCGCAGTACAAAACGCCGGAACCGCACCACGGGGTCGCCGTCGAGCTGGCCAACGGCGAGCTGATCACCACCCTCGGCAACGAGGACGAGCGGCCGGGCATCGCGGTGCTGGACAAGGACCGCGAGGAAATCGCGCGCAACGACCAGTGCCCCGGCGTGCACGGTGAAGCGGCCGCCAAGGGCGAGGCGGTGGTGATCGGCTGCGAGACCGGCGCGCTGATCTACCGCAACGGCACCATCACCAAGGTCGCCAGCCCCGACCCGTACGGCCGGATCGGCAACCAGGCCGGCTCCGACGTCTCCCCGATCACGCTCGGCGACTACAAGGTCGACGAGGCCGCCGAGTTGGAGCGCCCCACCCGGATTTCCCTGATCGACACCGAAAACGCCACGCTGCGGCACGTCGATCTCGGCACCAGCTACACCTTCCGGTCGCTGGCCCGCGGTCCGCAGGGCGAGGCGCTGGTGCTCGGCACCGACGGCCAGATCCACGTGATCGACCCGGTGGCGGGCACGGTGACGCGCAAGATCGCGGTGACCGGCTCCTGGCAGGAACCGCTGGAGTGGCAGCAGCCGCGCCCGGCGATCTTCGTCCGCGGCGGGACCGCCTACGTCACCGACCCGGGCAAGAAGGAGATCCACGCGGTGGACCTCGCCACGGGCACCAAGACCGCGACCGGCGCGCTGTCCGGCGTGCCGAACGAGGTCAGCGGGGTACAGGGGTAGTCGCGGTGGTGCCGGGGTCCGGCGGGGATCCCGGCACCACACCGCGCCGCACGATCATCAGCCGGTCACCCGCGGCGAGCCGTAGCGAGGCGGCTTCGGTGCCCAGGTGCCGCACGCCGCCGCGCAGCACCCCGACCGCGCCGGAATCGCACTCGGGCGGGAACAGGCCGATCTCCGAGGACTGCACGGGACGCGAATGCACCAGCCAGCCGGACCCGCCCTGGTGCACGGGAGCGATGCGCTGGCCCAGCGCGCCGCCGGCCAGTGCGGCGCCCGCGGTGTCGGAGGAGATGACCACCTGGTCCGCGCCGCGGAGGAAGCCCACGTGCTTCCGGTCGGTGACCGCGGTGACCACCACCGCGTCCGGCCCGCACAGGTCGCGGGCGACCATGGTGATGAACACGGCCGTGGCGTCGGGCTGCACGGCCACGATCACGTACCGCGCCTCGGTGATCCCGGTCTGCCGCAGGGCCGCCCGGTCGGCGGCGTCGCCGAACACCGTGCGCACGCCCAGGTTCGCGGCCTCGGTGAGGGCGTCGCGGCGATGGTCGATGGTGACGAGTTGAGCGGCGGGCACGCCGCTGGAGAGCAGCAGCCTGGCCGCGGAGGCGCCGATCGCGCCGAAACCGATGATCAGGGTGTGGCCGGTCAACTGGTCCCCCGCCTGCGTCGGCACATGGAGCGCGAGTAGACCCGGTCGGGGGACGCCCGAAAAGACCTTTGGTGGAATCTTTACGACTTCTTTGCGCCCGGCTCGCGGATTCGCGGGGCGATGTGCGTAAACGGTTTTTCGTGCGGCATTCTGGACCCCATGAGCGAAGGCACCGAACTGGCGATTCCGGCCAGTGTGGACAGCCCGGTGCGCCCGAAACCGCCGGCTTCGGGCTTTTCCCGCTGGTTGTTGCGCGACCAGGTGCACCCGGCGGGCCCGGCGGCGGGGGAGTCACACGCGAAACCGCACGCCTGGTGGAAGGTGATGTGCCTGACCGGGGTGGATTACTTTTCCACCTTGTCCTATTTGCCGGGTATCGCCGCATTGGCCGCCGGTGCGCTTTCGCCGCTGGCCACCGTGCTCATCGTCGCGCTGACCCTGCTGGGCATGCTGCCGATGTACCGGCGGGTGGCCAAGGAGAGCCCGCACGGCCAGGGCTCGGTGGCGATGCTGGAGAACCTGCTGCCGTTCTGGCGGGGCAAGCTCTTCGTGCTGGTGCTGCTGGGTTTTGTCGCCACCTCGTGGATCATCACCATCACGCTGTCCTCGGCCGACGCCACCGTGCACGCGCTGGAGAACCCGCTGGTGCCCGGTTTCCTGCACGGGCACGAGGTGGCGGTCACCGTGGTGCTGCTCCTGGTGCTGGGCGGGGTTTTCCTGCTCGGGTTCAGCGAAGCGGTCAGCGTGGCCATTCCGCTGGTCGCGGTGTTCCTGCTGCTGAACGCGGTGGTGGTCGGGGCGGGCATCGTCGAACTGATCGCCGAGCCTGCCGCGCTGTCGCGCTGGGTGGACGCGCTGACCGCCGGCGGCACCGGGGTCGGCGACATCCTCGGGCCCGCCGTCATCGCCTTCCCGTTGCTGGTGCTCGGCCTGTCCGGCTTCGAAACCGGCGTGAGCATGATGCCGCTGGTCGCCGCGGACGGCCGTACCGGCGAGGAACGGCTCGCCGCCCGCATCCGCAACACGCGGAAGCTGCTCACCACCGCCGCCCTGATCATGTCGGTCTACCTGCTGGCGACCAGCCTGATCACGGTGACGCTCATTCCGCCAGCCGAGTTCGCGGCCGGGGGACAGGCGAACGGGCGGGCACTGGCCTTCCTCGGGCACGAACTGCTCGGCGGGTTCTTCGGCACCGCCTACGACCTCAGCAGCATCCTGATCCTCTGGTTCGCCGGTGCTTCGGCGATGGCCGGGCTGATCAACATCGTGCCGCGGTACCTGCCCGCCTACGGCATGGCGCCGGAATGGGGCCGCGCGGTCCGGCCGGTGGTGCTGGTCTACACGCTGATCAGCGTGCTGATCACGATCGCCTTCGGGGCGGACGTCAACGCGCAGGCCGGTGCCTATGCCACCGGTATCCTGGCGATGATGGTCTCCGGCGCGGTCGCGGTGACCATTTCCTCGGCGCGGGCGCGGCGCACCAAGGCCGCGATCGCGTTCACCGTGCTCACCCTGGTGCTGCTCTACGCGCTCGTCGAGAACATCATCGAAAAGCCCGACGGCATCCTGATCTCGGGTGCGTTCATCGGCGGCATCATCGTGGTCTCACTGATCTCGCGTGTCTCTCGCACCACCGAACTCCGCGCCGAGCGCCTCGAATTCGACGAGACCGCCAGGAAGTTCATCACCGACTCCCTCGACCACGACGGCGCGCTCAACGTGATCGCGAACAAGCGCCAGGCCGGTGACCACGCCGAATACGCCGAAAAGGAGCTGGCGCAGCGCGAACTCAACCCGGTGCCCGGCGCGGCGGACGTGCTGTTCCTGGAAATCGACGTGGTCGACCCGTCCGACTTCAGCGACGTGCTGCGGGTGCGCGGCGTGGAGGTCGACGGATTCCGGATCCTGCGTGCCGAGAGCCCGGCGGTGCCGAACGCGCTCGCGGCGATCCTGCTGAGCCTGCGTGACCACACCGGCGTCCGGCCGCACTGTCATTTCGAGTGGAGCGAGGGCAGCCCACTCGGGCACCTGTTGCGCTACCTCATTCTCGGCCAGGGCGACACGCCGCCGGTGGTCCGCGAAATCCTGCGGACCGCCGAACGCGATCCGGAGCAGCGCCCCCGCATCCACGTCGGGTGAGTCAGCGGTACCGCGGATTGGTCGCGTGCCATTCGAAGCCGCCCGCCATCCAGTCGCGGACGCCGTCGAGGAAGCGGTGCAGTTCGGGCGATGGCACGGCACGCAGTTTCCGGTGCCCCTCCTGGAAATCGCGCACGATCGAATTGTGCAGTTCGACGGTGGCCTCGGTGGCCTCCTCGATGGAGCAGTTCCGGTCGGCCGCGATCTGCAGCACCATGTTGCACACCGGGTGCTCGTCGGCGGCGTCCTTCTCCACCGAGAACAGGTCGTTGACCAGTACGCAGGCCGTGCCCGCCTGCATGAGCGCCTTGCGCACACGCGGTTCGTAGTACAGGTGCGCCGGCAGTTCGTAACCGCCGACGGCGTCGATCAGCGTCATCGAGGTGTAGAAGCTGTCGTGCTGCCGCGCGGCCAGGTACTCCCACGCGGGCGGGTAGGCGCCGGTGTAGCGCCAGGCCGCGTAGGCGTCCCACGACACGAACATCGCGAACGTCGAATAGCAGACGCGCTGCACCTGCACGGCGCTGCCGTGCCGGGACAGGTGCCCGATGGCGGAGTTCAGCCCGACCAGGATGGGGTCACCGCGCAGCGCCTCGTCCAGTTCGGTGGTGAACTCGCCGGCCGGCGCGACCGGGTCCATCGCGGCCATCACCAGTGCGAGCCGCGGTGGCAGTTCGGTCGGCGCGGCACCGAGTTCGCTGTCGTCGGCGTAGTAGTCGTCGGCCGCCCACCACGCCGCGTTCAGCTGCGCCGCGATCAGCAGGTGGTCGGGATCGTCGGAATCGGGGTGGGCGAGCATGACCAGCTTGCCGAACCCGGCCTTGGCGATCTGGTCCAGGCCCGCGCCGGTGAACCCGCAGTCCGCCGCCCAGGTCACCAGGCGCCGGTCCACCTCCTCGGCGAGCGGTTCGTTGACCCGCCGCACCGCGGGGCAGTAGAGCGGGGACGCCTTGCCGTCACCCCAGCTCATCTCCGCGTAGCCCGGTTCGGGCGCGGGTTCGGGAAGGGACTGCGCCGCGATCCTGGCCGCCGAGGTGCCGAGGCCGGAGGGCCCGGACAGCACGGCGGCGAGCGCTCCGGCCTCGGTCATCGCGCCTCCCCCGCTCAGACCCGGTCGGCGGCGATGAGCAGGTAGTGGAAACTGCCTTCGCGATAGGCGGTGAGGAACGGGTCCTCTATGCCGGTGGCCACCGACGACCGCGCGCGCAGCTCCCAGTACGGGATCGTCGCGGCGGTCAGGTCGACCACGTTGATCGGCACGAAACCGTTGGCCGCCAGTGCCTTGAAGTAGTCACCGCGGGCGTGGATGTTGCAGATGTAGTGCTGGTCGATCTGGCTGACCGCCCGCGAGCGGCCGCCGGTCACGTCGTTGTAGCACCCGGTGATCGTCACGTACCGGCCGCCGGGGGCGAGCTGACGGGCGTGTTCGGCGAACAGTTCGGTCAGGTCGACGTACATGGTCGACTCGTTGTTCCAGATCCCCGCGAACGCGCCGGTTTCGAAGCCGGTGTCCAGCATGTTGCGCTCGTGGTAGGTCACGTGCCCGTCCACGCCGAGCCGCGCCGCCTGGGCGTTCGCGAATTCCACCTGCTGACGGGAAATCGACACGCCGTCCACCCGGCAGCCGAATCGCTGGTGGGCCATCACGCTGGTGCCGCCGCGCCCGCAGCCCGCGTCGAGCAGCCGGTCGCCGGGGGAAATGGGGCCGAGGTGGTCGAGCAGCACATCGGCCTGCGCGGTTTCCAGGCGGTGCATTTCGGCGATGATGGCGTCGTCGCGGGTTTCCCCGGGCGCTTCCAGCACAGCGGGGTCGAAATCGCCGATGCCGTAGTGGTGGTGGAAAAGACCATCGATCTCACCCAAACGAAGGTTGACCGGATCCTTCTCCTTGTCCCAGTAATCGGCGACTGAACGCTGGTAGGCGGTGCGCAGCACGGGACGGTCGAGAGAAGTCATTCCAGCGGCTCCTTCAGAATCCAGCGCGGTGAATCCAGCACCTCTAGCATGCTGGATGTTTGTTCGAAGACGGGGCGAATGCGGTCCAACGCTAGACTTCGTTTCCTGGTCGGGACAAGGCGGCTGAACGCGGTTCACTCTCGGGTGGCCGGTGGGTGAGGCAGCGTTGCCTGCCTGGCCTAGTCGGCTCGCCTGCCGGTCGGTGCGGGAATGCTGTTACACCGACATTCGGCCCCATTTCCCTCTCGAACGGCTCAAGGTCCATTCACTGTCAGTGGTGTCGAGGTGCCGCTCGGCGATCGTCGAACCCGAGGTGGCGAAGATTATGTAGATCGGTCTACTCTGACGGCGTGATCAAGGGTGAGCAGACCAGGGCGAAGCTGATCGCCGCGGCCAGGACGCTGCTGGAGGAGAAGGGGTACCACGGCACCGCGCTCAACGAGGTGCTCGCGCTGGCCGGTGCGCCGAGGGGGTCGCTGTACCACCACTTCCCCGGCGGGAAGGACGAGCTGGTCGGCACGGCGCTGACCGCGGCCGGTCAGGAGGTCGACGAGCTGCTGGCCGGTGTCGCCGGAACCGCGGCCGACGCGCGTGCGCTCGTGCCCGGCGTCCTGGCCGCGCTGGCCGACCGGATGCAGGCGGCGGACTACGCGAAGGGCTGCCCGGTGGCGACCGTGGCGCTGGAGGTCGCGTCGTCGGAAAGTGACCTGCAGGCGCGGTGCGGTGACATCTACGCGGGCTGGGAGGGCGCGCTGGTGGAGGTGCTGCGAGCCGAGGGGCGCGACTCCGCCGAGGCGGAGGAGCTGGCGGCGACCGTGCTCGCCCTGATCGAGGGCGCGCTGGTGCTGGCACGGGCCCGGCGCAGCCGGGTACCGATCGAGCAGGTCACCCGCCGCATCGGCGTCCTGCTGGAGCAAGGGTGACCACAATGGACAGGGTGGTGTTCGGTGCGGCCGGATTTCTCGGCCGGTGGACGGTGTTGCACCTGCTGGGCCGAGGACGCGCGGTCGCGGCCGTGGTGCGCCGTCCCGGAGAGCTGCGCGACTGGCTGGTGGCGCATGGTGCGGCCGTCGATCGTCTGACGCTTCTGACCGGTGATCTCACAAAAGGTCCCGGGTTGGGGCTGAGCCCGGCTGACGACGAACGGCTCGCGGGCGTGCGGGACGTGTTCAACTCGGCCGCGGTCTACCGATTCGGCCTGCGGCGGGAGGAAGCGACACCGGTCAACGTCGATGGTGCGGTGAATGTGCTGCGGTGGGCGAAAACACGTCCGAACCTGCGTCGCCTCGTGCACGTCTCGGGATATCGGGTCGGACTGGATCCGCGGCCCCGGTATCCGATTCCGGAAGCCGAACTGGCGGCGCTGTACCGCGAAAAGGGAGCCTACGAAGGTTCGAAGTTCGAGGCGGACGCCGCCGTGCGCGTGCTCGCGGGGGAACTGGGAATTCCGCTGACCGTGGTGAACCCGAGTACGGTCATCGGGCATTCGGTGACCGGTGAGGCCGGTCAGTACCTCGGCCTGGCCGCGCTCGTCCGCGATCTGTGGACCGGCAGGCTCCCCGTGCTGCCGGGAAGTGCGCGGACGTTCGTGCCGGTGGTGACCGTGGACCACTTCGCCGAGTTCACGGCCGCGTTGCCCGAGCACGACGCCATCGGCAGGCACTGGGTGCTCGACGAGAACACGCCGGAGCTGCCCGCGCTGGTGCGCCTGCTGGCCGGGCACCTGGGCGTCCGGGCGCCGAAGCTCCGGGTGCCGGCGGGGGCGATCCGGCGGCTGCCCACCGCGCTGACCGGTGCCGATCCCGAGACGCTGACCTTCCTGACCGGGGATCGGTACGACACGGCGTCGGCGGACCGGGTGGCCCGTGCCGCCGGGCTCCGGCACCCGCCGGTCGAAACCGCCTTGCGGCGGTGGGCCGATCGCCTGGTGGCGGATGGTTTCGGCGACACACCCGCCGCGCTCCCGGGCGGATTCCAGGGGGTCGCCGGGTCTCGTGCCTATGTCGCCGGCGCTCGTGTCACACCGGATTTCGTTTTCCTGCAAGGAGTCGAGCCGAGCGCGGAACCGTGGCGGGAGGTGATCGCCGAACTCGGACCGGCTCCGGTGCTGGTCGCCGATCTGCCCGGACTCGGCCGATCGGCGCCGAGTGACGTCACTCCTCGTGACTGGCTCGCCGACCTGCTGGCGCCGGTCGAGACCCGGCCGGTGCTCGTTGTGCACCCGGCCGCCGCCGGTCCCGCGATCCGGTGCGCGGCAGCGCATCCCGGCCGGGTGGCGGCCGTTGTGGTGGTGCCGCCGGAGTTCGTCCCGGCCGGGAGCGCGGCGGGACCGCGTCGCCCCGGTGCCGCCCGGCGGACGGCGCGGTGGTTGCGGGCGGCGAACGAGCCGGGTGAACGGGAGGCAGTGCGGGTGCTCGGCGAGTCCGTTCCGGTGCGGTGGATGACCGGGGACGCGAGCCCGGCGGCGGTCGCGCGGGAATGCCACCTCGGCGCGGGGGTGCGCCGAGGTGGCGATCCGGCCTGAGCGGGCCTCAGACTCCGGCGACCTGCTGGATCCAGCTGCGGTACCGGGTGATGTTCGTGTACGCGGTGTTGTTCGAACGGTCGCTTGTGGACGCGACGCCGACCTGGCGGCCGGAGGCGAACATCGGGCCGCCGGAGTCCCCACCGGCGGTGATGCCGTCGATGCGGTTCGCGCACACCGAGATGCCGCCGTAGTAGTCACTGCAGTTGACCGAGTTGACCCGCACGTTGGCGTACTTCAGGTAGCGGGACTGGCAGTTGATCTCCGAACCGCACCGGCTGGTCGCGCCCCAGCCGTAGACCTGCACGGTCTGCCCGGTCGAGACGTCGCTGGTGGTGCCGAGCGGGGAGTACGTGGCGTTGACCGCGGTGGTCAGCCGGACGATGGCCAGGTCGGCCGAGCCGGGATAGCGGGTGATCGTGTCGCCGGTGGCCATCGTGCCGCCGCTTTGCTGGTCCAGGCTGCCGATCCGGAAGGTGTAGGTGCCGCTGCTCGCCACGCAGTGCTTCGCGGTCAGGATGTACTGCGGCGCGATGATGGTCGAGGTGCAGGTCTGGCGGCCGTTCGCGAACAGGCGGGCGGCCCACGGGCCGCTCGTGGCGTACTGGCCGCCGATGATGAACGGTTGCACGCCGCCGGTCTCCTCGGCGGCCGAGGTGGCGGGAACGGCCAGGCCGAGCAGGGCCATCAGGGCACTGCCGATGAGCACGGCCAGTGAGCGCAGGCGCATGGTTCCGACTCGTTTCTGCGGCACGGGATGACGGCCGCGTTCCGGGGAGGGGGTGCACCGATTCTCGAACCGGAAAGCGCGGCCCCGGAACCGACGAAAGTCGGGTGGTCCAGACCAGCAGTACCTAATCATCGGCCGTCGTGCGATAGCGGTATAGCGCCGGTGTTATCCGTATCACTGGGCCATTCGGACGCCGGTCACAGCCGGGTGAACAACGTGTAGGCGGCGACCACCAGGCTGCCGCACAGGGCGGCGAGCAGCACGGCGCGCAGGGTCAGGGTGTCCGCGGTGGAACGGCGCATGGGGGTGGCCTCCGGTGACTCGGTGGGGACGGTCATGCCCCACCGACCTCCCGCTGTCCGCCTCGTGACGGCGATTCGCCGCCGAAAGCGCGAATCTCCCCTTCGCGGGTGATGCCGCGACTCCGACACCCAGGGTGATCACTTGCTCACCAAAGGTGCCGACGGCGGCTTCGGGCACACTATTGCGACAGTTTATCCGGTGCCGATGAAATTTCGATGAAATGGCGAGCGGTTACCATTTTATGGACTCGTATCGACAATTTTATTGTACGATTTTCCGGTGGAAGGCAGATTCACCCCGCTGGCCGCCGAAGACCCGCGTGAAGTCGGTGGTTACCGGTTGCGGGCCCGGCTGGGCGTGGGCGGGATGGGGCGGGTGTACCTGGCGTTCAGCCCCGGCGGACGGGCGCTGGCGATCAAGGTGGTCCGCGCCGAGCACGCCGAGGACGAGGAGTTCCGGCGGCGGTTCGAGCAGGAGATCGCCGCCGCGCGGCGGGTGCAGGGCATGTACACCGCGGAGGTGGTGGACGCCGACGCCACGGCGGCCGTGCCGTGGCTGGCCACGGCGTACGTGCCCGGTCCGTCACTGCGCCAGGCCGTCGCCGAGCACGGCTCGCTGCCGTCCGAAACGGTCTTCCGGCTGGTGGCGGGGGTGGCGGAGGGACTGGTCGCCGTGCACGCGTGCGACATCGTCCATCGCGACCTGACCCCGGCCAACGTGCTGCTCGCCGAGGACGGCCCGCGGGTCATCGACTTCGGCATCGCGCACGCGGCGGCGGCCACTTCGCTGACGCGCAGCGGGATCAGCATCGGCACACCCGCTTTCATGGCGCCCGAGCAGGTCCGCGGCCGTCCCGCGACGGCCGCCACCGACGTGTTCGCGCTGGGGCATCTCGCGGTGTTCGCCGCCACCGGGCACCCGGCCTTCGGTGAAGGCAACCGGGACGCGATGTTCTACCGGATCCTGTCCGAGGAACCGGAGCTGACCGGCTGCCCGGAGGACCTCCAGCCGATCGTACGGCGCTGCCTGGCCAAGGAACCGGACGACCGGCCGTCGCTGGACGAGGTGCTGGCGGAGGTCGCCGGGCACGCGGAACCGCGCCTGCCCGGCGACTGGCTGCCCGACGGCGTCACCCAGGCGTTCAAGCGCTACGACACCGCGCTCTACACCGTCCACGAGACGAAGAAGAAGCCCGGACAGGAGAAGAAGCCGAAGCAGGAGAAAAAGCCGCAGGGAGACAAGAAGCCGCAGCAGGAGAAGAAGCCACAGCAGGGCAAGTCGCAGCGGGACAACAAGCGTGCCTCTCCTGTCGGTGGCGTGATCGCGGTCGCCGCCCTGCTCGCGATCCCGGTGATCGGCGCGATCGGGCCGGAAAAGGTGCTGAACGCGGCGGACGAGTTCTTCAGCGCGAACTCGACCAGCACCACCACGAAGCGCGCCACCGGCACCACCACGACCAAACGGACCGCCGCCACCACCACGCGCAAGGCCTCCACCCGGACCACCACGAAGAAGACGACCACCACCACGACGAGGGGCGCCTGGGAGGGGTGCTCCGAGGCGGCGGAGGCCTTCGAAACCCTGGAGGAGACCCGGGTCAGCGACGACCGGAAGGTCAACGCCGCCGCCTACCGGAAGCTGGCGAACAGCCTGGACAGCATCGCCGACACCGCGGGATCCGCGATCGATTCGACCCTGGAGAAGCTGGCGAACGGCTACCAGGACGTCGCCGACTACCTGGCGTCGGGCAACACCGAGGCGTTCTCGTCACTCGCCGCCGACCTGAACGACGACGCGGCGAACCTGCTGGACCGGTGCCGCGGCTGAGGTCTCAGTCCGCGATCGTGCCGGGCGGCAGCGGGTGATCGGGCAGCTGGACGAAAACGCGTTCGAGCCGTCCGTTCACGATGTCGTCGTTGAGCAGGAAGCCGGAGTCGCGGCCGAGCAGGTACGCGACGATGGTGCTGCCTTCGCTGCCCGGGGGCCGCAGCCGCAGGTGCTCGAACACGCCCCGGCTCGGGTTCGCCCGCCAGAAGCGGGGCGTCAGCGGGTCACCCTCGGGAAGGAACTCCCAGCCGGTGACCGTCACCGCGCAGAAGAAGTCGAACTCGCGCCCGGCGTAGAACCGTTCGGCGTGCTCGTAGATCCGGCCGAGGTGCTCGACGGCCGCCCGCACGAGCACCCCGTTCCGTTCCATCAGCGGCAATTCGCTGAGGAACGAGATGTCCGCATAGGTGGCGTAGAGGGGCAGCTCGTCGAAATAGCCGTCGTAGGTCATCAACGCGTCGAAATCGAGCAGATCCCCTTCGGCCAGCAGGCGCTCGAAGTCTTCGCGGAACCGGTCGATCTCAGCGGTCACCAGGCTCTCCCTCCACATCGGACGCTATCACCACGGGTGCGTGCCCGGGCTCTGCCCGGCCCACTGCCCGCCCGTCGGCCAAGCGAACCCGTGGTCGTAGGCCCATTCGTAGGTGCGCCGGTTCCAGCCGGGGTCGCCGTCGTGGAAACTGCCGTCCATGTTCAGGCCCGGCGAGCCGTTGCCCCGGCCCTGCACGTGGTACTGGCTGCCCGGCACGTGCGCCTGTGGGGCGTCGACCCGCCCGCCCTCGAGCTGGGGAGGCACGTTCTGCCCGCGGTGGATCTCGTTGCCCGCTTGGCGGACGAGCCGTTCCCGTTCGGCCTGCAGCCGTTCGGCGATCCGGTCGGGGTGGTTCTCGGCGTCCTCGTACAGCTTGTTCCATGCCTCGCTGCGCCTGGCTTCGTTGGCCGGGTCGTTCGGATCGAGGTTGCGCAGCGCATCCTCGGCTTCCTCGCAGGTCATCAGGCCGAGCGGGTCGGTCAGCCGCATCGGGTCGGCGACGTAGGCGTGCGGGTTCGGCGTGCCGAACAGGCCGAGCGGGTCGTTGCTCTGGTACCGCCCGGTTTCCGGGTCGTAGTACCGGAAGAAGTTGTAGTGCAGCCCCGTTTCGTCGTCGTGGTACTGGCCGGGGAATCGCAGCGGGGTGGTGGTCCGCTGGTTCAGCGCGGCGAGCGCCTCGCCCCACAGCGTGGTCTGCGCGCGCCAGGCGAGCTGCCCGGCGTCGTCGACCAACTCGGTGGGTGTGCCGACGAGATCGGTGACGATGGCGTAGAACCGCCGGTCGATCTCGGCCTGCGGAGCGTGCTCGATCTGCGTCACCGGGCGGTTCCGGCCGTCGAAGTCCCAGGTCACCGCTTCACCGTGCGGGCCGATCTGCTCGGCGAGGGTCGAGCCGTCCCAGGTGAACAGCACCTGGCCGGCCACCGCGCCGTCGGGGCCGAGCCGCTGCTTGGCGATCCGGCGGCCGAACGCGTCGTAGCGGTAGCGCCAGTGGGTGCCGTCCGGGGTGACGACGCCGACCAGCCGGTCCTCGGCGTCCCAGTGGTAGTGCCAGTTGTCCGGCTTGCGGGACAGGCGCTTCTTCTGCTTCAGCACCACCCGGCCCTGCCGGTCGTACTGGTAGCGCACGTCACCGGACTCGTGCATGACCGTGCCGGTCACCCGCGCGACCGGGACTTCCGGAGCCGACGGCTCGCGGACCAGGTTGCCGGCGAGGTCGTAGGCGTAGCGCTCCTGCCTGCCCGGCGCGTCCACCGCGGTGATCCGGCCGATCGGGTCCACCCCGAAGTTCCGCGTGCCGCCGAGCGCGTCCTGGATGGCGAGCACCGCGTCGTCGGCACGGTAGGTGTAGTGCCGCTGCTGCACCACGGTCGCCTGCGGCGCGTGCCCGGTCACCGTGCTGACGGTCTGGCCGGCCAGGCGGTGCCTGTTGTCCCATTCGCTGGCCATGATCAGGCCGGTGTCGAGCAGCCTTTCGACCTCCCGGCCGGCCACGTCGTAGCCGAACGACAGCGTCCGCCCGCCGCTGACCAGGCGCGAGGCCCGGCCCAGCTGGTCGAACTCCCAGGTGCTCTCCTGGCCGGCCGGGGTCCGCCGGTGGACCATCCGGCCCGCGGCGTCGTACCGGTAGGACATGGTGCGGCCGTTGACCGTCTCGGCGAGGACCCGGCCGCTCGCGTCGCGCCGCATGGTCACCTCCGCGTCGGCGTTGACCGCCCGCACCAGGGAACCCGCTTCGTCGAATTCGAAGGTGGACACGTCCGAACCACTGTGCCTCGCGGCGATCCGTCCGAGCTGGTCGTACACGAAGCTCGTTGTCTCGCCTGCCCCGTTGACCACGCTGACCAGCTGACCGGCGGGGTCGTAGGTGTAGCGGAGTTCGCGGCCGTTGTAGTCGGTTTCGCCGACGCGGTTCCCGGCGGCGTCGTAGTGGTACCGCCAGACCAGGCCCGCCGCGTTCCGCACCGCGGTGATCCGGAGATTGGTGTCGTACTCGAACTCGGTGCGCGCCCCGGTGGGACCGGTGATCGCCGAGACCAGGTCGAAGTGGGTCGTCTCGGTGTGCGTCGACTGGCCGAGCGCGTCGATGTGCTCGACCCTGGCGCCTTCGCCGTCGTAGCGCCACCGCTCGACCGTGCCGTCGGCGTAGGTCCTGGCCAGCAGCTTGCCTTCGACGGTCCAGCTGATCGAGGACCGGTTGCCCAGCGGGTCGACGACGGTGGACAGCCTGCCGAACTGGTCGCGGGTGTACCTGGTGGTCGCGCCGAGCGCGTCGGTCACCGCCACCGGCAGCCCGGCCGCGCTGACCTCGAGGCGCGTGGTGGCGCCCAGCGGGTCGGTCTTGCCGACCAGGTTGCCGCGCTCGTCACGCAGGTACCGGGTGACCGCGCCGGAGGGTTCGGTCGCCGCCATGATGTTGCCGCGCTCGTCGTAGTCGTAGCGCCACACCGCGCCGCCCGGGTCGACCTGCGTGGTGGGCAGGCCGAACTCGTTGTACTCGGCCAGGCCCTGGCTGCCGTCGGGCCGGGTCGCGGTGACCAGGTTGCCGTGCTCGTCGTAGTCGAACCGGGTGACGCGGCCGAGGGGGTCGCGGCGGGTGACCAGCTGGTCGCGGTCGTTCCATTCCTGGTGGGTGACGTTGCCGAGCGGGTCGGTCAGCTCGACGACGTTGCGTGCTTCGTCGTAGCGGTAGGTGGTGCGGTTGCCGAGCGCGTCGGTGAAGACGGTGGTCATGGCGTCGGCGTCGTAGTCGAACGTGCCGTTGAGGAAACCGCCCGCGCCTTCGTTGGCCACGCAGCGGCCCCGCGCGTCGTAGCGGTAGCCGTACCAGGAACCGGTCCGGTCGTCCCAGCGGACCAGCCGCCCGTCGCTGTCGTAGCTGAACTGGAGCGCCTTGGTCGAGGAATTGAACACCTTGGCGAGGCGGCCGCGGTCGTCGTACTCGTACCGGACGACCTCGATGTCGGCGTTGGACTCGCCGGATTCGCCGGCCAGCACGAGCCGGGCGATCCGGCCGCCGCTTTGCTCGACGAGCACGCGGTAGCCACCGCTGTGCCGCAGTTGCGTGAGGGTGCCGCCGGGGGTGTAGTCGAGGTCGATGCGGTTCCGGTTGCGGTCCTCGACCGCGTCCAGGCGGCCACCACCGGCGAAGTGCAGGAACTGGTTGGCGTCCGGTTTGCTGATCAGGTAACCGTCGCCGGTCCTGGTCAACGGCCACCGGGGGCCGACGGCGGGCAGCACCGGGGCGTGGTCGGCCACGGGATCGGGATAGGTCAGCAGGGTGCCGTCGTCGGAGACGTAGACGATCCCGGCGCTGTCGAACTCCAGCCGCTGGTCCACTGTGGACGCCCAGTTCGGCCCGAGCGCCCGGCCCGCGCGGTAGGACGAGACGTGCACGCGGCGGATGACCAGCGGGAGCGCCGCGGGCAGCGCGAGATCGACCTGGCTGAGGATGACCTCGCCGGAGACCACGTCGACCGGGTCGTCCTTGCAGTACCGCCGCTCCGGCGGGGTTTTGGTGTCCTGCGGGTTGTCCGGCCGGTTGCTCGGTGAGTCCGGCTGGTTGCCGTTGCCCGGTTTTCCGCCGTCGGGGGTGGTGGGGCTGCCGCCGTCGGGGGTGGTGTCGGTGCCGGAAGGGGTGGTGTCGGGGGAGTTGGGGGTGGTGTCCGGGGTTTTGGTGGTGCTGGGCTTGGCGCCGGAGGGGGTGGTGCTGCTGCCGGGTTTGCCGCCTTTGCGGAGCATTTTGGACAGCTTTTCGATGATCTCGCCGAGTTTGTCGATGATCTTGCGGATCTTCGGGGAGACGTTGCCGATGGTCTTGACCAGTTTGCGGATGAAGTCGCTGATCTTGCTGATGGTTTTGGTGATGGCGGTGGTGGCCTGCACGGCGATCGCGGGGGTGGCGAAGCCCAGGGTGGCGGCGGCTTCCAGCGCCCAGGTGATGAGCTTGCCGACCAGTTCGGCGACCAGATCGCGGACCAGTTCGCGTACCGCGGCGACGACGGTGCCCATGATCATCACGCCGGCGGAAATGCCGTCGGCCAGCGAGGCGGCTCCGGCCAGTGCGTCGGCTTGTTCGGCGGCGGCGCCTCGGTAGGCGTCGGCGCCTTCGCCTTGCCAGCCGGCGGTGCCGTTGGTGACCTCATTGCCCAGGTCGCCGGCGATGGCGTTGACCTCGGCGGCGACGTTGGCCCAGGTCTCGGAAAACGACTGGATCACCGGCGGGTCCCCGGCCAGCCAGTCGAGTGCCTCCTTGAGCGGCTGCACGTGCTCGATCAGCCACGAGACACCGTAGGAAGCGAGCGTGCCGATCGGGTCGACGACCATCGAGAGGACTTCGAGTCCGACGCCGACCGCGCCGAGTCCGGCTTCGACCCAGGAGCCGTCGGACACGCCGTTGGCCAGGTCGACCGCGGACTCGGCGATCCCGATCCCGGTCACCCCGGTGGTCTGCGACTGCGCCTGCGCGACCAGCGGATTTCCCTCAGGCACGGCTCATCCCCTCCTTCGAAGCGACCGTTCGACGTCCGAGCCGGTCAGTTCGGTTCCACCTCCGCCGGAGTTTCCACGGTCAGGCGGGTGGCCGGGGTGAGCAGGCGGCTGGCGCTGAGGCCGAACATATCCCGGAAGCTGTCGCTGAAGTGGGCCGATGAGGCGAAACCGGCGTCCGTCGCGGCCTGGGTGAGGGAAGCGCCCCGGCTGATGGCGGCCGCGACGTGGTGCATGCGCGACCACAGCCGGTAGCGCCGGAAGCTCGTGCCGGTATCCGCCGAGAACAGGTGCTGGAACCGCGAAGCCGACAGGTGCACCGACGCCGCCACCTCGGCGGCGGTCAACCGGCCACCGGGGTCGGTGCGCATGGTCTCCAGTGCCGCGCGGATGCGGGTGTCCGACGGGGCACTCGCCGAGCCGAGCAGCGAGATCGGCAACCGGCCGTCGAGGACCTCACGCACCAACGCGGATTCGTCCTCGTGGTCGATGTCGATCGGAGGCAGCGCGGTCATCTTCGCGCGGAGTTCGGTCAGCCAGGCCGCGCTCGGATCACGGTAGAGGAACAGCATCCGGCCGTCTCCCGCGACGATCTGGCTCCGCGTGCGCGCCGGGATCAGGGCGCTGCGCACGCGACGTTCGACGCCGTCGACGCGCACGGTGAACGGCTCGTCGACGCCGAGCGCGAAGCAGTGCACCGAGCCCGAGTGCGCGCGCAACCGCAGGGACGGCCCCAGATAGGCCGCCCGTCCCAGGCCCGTCCACAGCACCGCGCCGGGGCAGCACGTTTCCGGAAGCGCCGTCTCGCTCATCACCAGCATGCTGGCACAGGCCGACAAAACAGGAGCGCACATGACCACGATCGTGCCCATCGGGGTGACCGTTTTCTTTCTCGCCATGGGCGCCTACGCGCTCGCCGCCCCGGCCGCGCTGGCACGCCCGTTCCGGATCACCGTCGACGCGCCGGAGAGCCGGTCCGAGATCAGGGCGGTCTACGGCGGCTTCGGCCTCGCCATCGCCGCGGTGCTGGTGCTCGCGGTGATCGACGGCGGCGACTTCCGGCGCGGCGTGGTGGTCACCGTCGGGTTCGCGCTGGCCGGGATGGCGGCAGGCCGGGTGGTTTCCCGGCTCGTCGACAAAGGCACTTCGTTCTACCCCATCTGGTTCTACTTCGGCGTGGAAGCGCTCGCCGCCGGACTGCTTTTCGCCGCGGCCTGACCGGCGGGCCCGGAAATCGCTACGCTCAGCCGGTGCTGACCGGAAAGCTGGTGAAACTGCGCGCGCTGGAGCCGTCGGACGCCGAGGCACTGCACCGCTGGAACGAGGACCCGGAAGTCGGCCGGTGGATGGTCAACGACTATCCGGCGTCGCTGGCGCAGGTGCTCAAGCGGTGCGAGGACCGGCGCCGCAACACCTACGGCAACCTCAGCCTGTGCGTCGAAACGCTCGCCGAGGGGCGGGCCATCGGCATCGCGGAACTGACCGGCGCCGAACCCGAGTCCGGCCGGGCCGAGCTGACCATCTTCCTCGGCGAAGCGGAGTTCCGCGGTGGCGGCTACGGCACCGACGCGATCCGCGTGCTGTGCCGCTACGGCTTCGACGCGATGCGGTTGCACGGGATCAGCCTGTGGGTGGTCGCGGAGAACACCGGGGCCTACCACGTGTACCGGAAACTCGGCTTTGTCGAAGAAGGACGCCAGCGCGAACGCTTCCTCCGCGATGGCCGATGGCACGACATGATCCTGATGAGCGTGCTCGAAGGTGAACTGATCGGCTAGGCGTTGTTCTGAACCGCGACGGCGTCGACTTCGAAAAGCATGCCCGGCAGGGCCAGTTTCGCCACGCCCAGCAGGGTTTGCGTGGGTGGCCGGTCGCCCCAGATCTCGTCGATCCGCGTGCCGAGCACGGTCAGCTTCTCCTCGTTGTGGTCGACGATGTAGGTGCCGAGCCTGACGACGGAACCGAAGTCCAGGCCCTCGGCGGCGAGCGCGATCTTCAGGTTGGCGAAGGACTGGCGCACCTGCGCGGCGAAGTCACCCTCGATGAGGTGGCCGCCGGGGTCCGCCGCCCACTGGCCGGCGACGAACACCAGTCCGCCCGGAGTGCGGGCGACGTGGCTGTAACCGTAGGGCACGGGGTCGGCGAGGCCGCCGGGATTGGTGATGGTGTGCGACATGCGGCGATTCTGATAGCTCCACCGCGCTGGAGGTCAAGACTGGGGGTCAATAAAATGGAGTTGCCGACTCCGCCAGGCGCCCCCTAACCTTCCGGCAGCGCATAGAGCTGCGTATCCGCGCAGTAGCCGTCGAACCACGGCTGGAACCGTTCGCGCTGTTCCCCGAAGGGGTTGCCTTGCGCGCCTTTTCCGCGGCGATCGCCGCCGTTCTTTTCCTGCTCGTCCCAGTCCCAGCCGCCACGGCTGACACAGCACAGTGCCGGGATCATCACCTCTCGGTCGCCCGGTTGCCCGGAGATCCGTTGCCACAGCGGGTTTTTGCCGAGTTCTGCCGTCCGAAGCACCTCGACCGGCACGCCCCGGTCCAGTTGCTCCTGCACGGCGCCACCTACGACCACACCTACTGGAGCGCCTATGCCCGGCTGGCGGCCGCGCGCGGTTTCGCCACGCTCAACCTCGACCGCCTCGGGTACGGCCGCAGTGATCACCCCGACCCGGCGACGCTCGACGTCCCCGCTGCCGCTCATGTCGCCCACCAGGTGGTCGACGCGCTGCGGGGTGGTGCGTTCGGGCCGCGGTTCGACCGGGTGGTGCTCAACGGCCATTCGCTCGGCGGCCTCATCGCCCACGACACCGCCCGCCGCGGCGGGGTCACCGGCCTGATCATCAGCGGCATGCCGACCGCGGCACCGGCCGCGGCCACCCGAGCCGCGTTCCACCCGTTCCACCCCGCCGGGGAGGAGCCCAGGTTCGCCCACTTGCCGTCCGGTTACCTGACCACCCTGCCCGGCACCCGCGTCGAGACGTTCCACTTCCCGGGCACCTACGGCCCGGCCGTGCCGCACCTGGAGGAGGGACCGCTGAAGGACACCGTGCCGGAACCGGAACTGTTCGCTCTCGGCACGCCGCCGGTCCCGGCCGATGTGCCGACGCTGTCCGTGGTGGGCGCCCACGACGGCTTCTATCCCGACGGGCCCGGCGTGGTCATCCCGGACGCCGGTCATTCGATCAACCTGAGCCGCGGGGCCCCGCGGTTCTACGCGATGACTTTCGACTGGTTGGCCCATTTACCCGGCTGAACCGAACAGCTATAAACAAAACTACACAACATGACGCAGGGCCGCGGCTCTGGTGATGACGGGAGCCCTCATGTCGCTCGGTCACCGTTTCCGCTGGTCTGTGCTCGGAGCCACCGTCGCCGTGCTCGTGGTGACGGTGGCTCCGCCGTCCGCCGTGGCAGCCCCCGCGCCGCCGCTGTACCCCGTGGTGGGCGCCGGGACGCGGTTGCTGGACCACGGCGCGAAGCTGGCCGGATTTGTCGAACCCGAGTGGTACGAGGCCAACATCCCGTTCGTCGACCTGCCCGACCAGACGATCGAGGACACCTACTACTACCGCTGGCGCACCTACAAGGAAGCGCTCAAGTACACCGGTGCCGCCGACGGCTGGATCGTCTCGGAGTTCCTCGGCCCGGTCGGCTACTCCGCGCCGCACGGCGGAATCGTCGCCGCCGCGGGCCACCACGTGTACGAGGGCCGCTGGCTGCGCGACCACCGCTATCTCGACGACTACCTGGACTACTGGCTGCGCGGCAGCGGCGCCGGGCCGAAACCGGCCACCGACCAGCTCAACGAGAACACCACCGACTGGGCGCACCAGTACTCGTTCTGGGCCGCCGACGCGATGCTGGCCCGTGCTTCGGTGGACGGCCGGTTCGGTTTCGCCGTGGACCGGCTGCCCGAACTGGAGAAGCAGTGGGCCACCTGGTCACCCCAGTTCGACCGCGAACTCGGGTTGTACTGGCAGGTCCCGGTGTGGGACGCGATGGAGTACACCGCCAGCTCGTACCAGAGCGACGATCCGTACCACGGTGGTGAGGGCTTCCGGCCCACGCTGAACGCCTACCAGTACGGCGACGCCAAGGCGATCGCGAGCCTGCTGCGGATGCGCGGTGACCGCCGCCAGGCCAAGGACTACGAGGACGACGCGAACGCGTTGCGGGCCGCGATGGAGAGCCACCTCTGGGACCAGGACGCGCAGTTCTACAAGCACGTGATGCGTGACGGGAACCCCGGCCGCGAGCAGCTCGAAGACCGCGAGCAGATCGGCTTCATCCCCTGGTACTTCCACATGGCGCCGACCGCGAACTCGGCCGCGTGGGCGCACCTGACCGACCCGGCCGGGTTCGCCGCGCCGTTCGGACCGACCACAGTGGAGCGTCGAAGCCCGTGGTTCATGCACGACGCACAACTCGGCTGCTGCCGGTGGTCCGGGCCGAGCTGGCCCTTCGCCACCAGCCAGACGCTCACCGCGCTGGCCAACCTGCTCGCCGACTACCCGTCGCAGTCCTATGTGGATCGTGACGACTACGTCGGCCTGCTCCGGGGTTACGCGGCTACCCAGCGCAAGAACGGCGTGCCCTATGTGGCTGAAGCGCATCACCCGGATGAGGATCGCTGGCTCTACGACGCTGCCGGGCACAGCGAGGACTACAACCACTCCACCTTCAACGATCTGGTGCTCTCCGGTCTGCTGGGCATCCGGCCGCAGCAGGGCGAGCGGGTCCGGCTGGCGCCGCTGGTGCCCGGCGACTGGAGCCACTTCGCGGTGGAGAACGTGCCGTACCACGGGCGGAACCTGTCGGTGGCCTGGGATCGCGACGGCACCAGGTACGGCAAGGGCGCCGGGCTGACGGTGTGGATCGACGGGAAGCGGGTGCACCGGCAGGCGGACCTGAAACCGGTCGAGCTGCGGGTGCCAACGGGACGGCCGCAGGTGTTGCACACGGCCGTCGACGATCTGGTGAACGTGGCGGGTACCGGCTACCCGTCGGCCACGGCCTCGTACACCTGGCCCGCGGACACCCCGGCCGACGCGATCGACGGCCAGGACTTCCACCTCGACGTGCCCACCACACGCTGGACCTCCTACGGCAGCCCGAACCGGGAGGACTGGCTCGCGGTCGAACTCGGTGCCGCGAAGCCGGTTTCCGACCTGCGCCTGTCGTTCTACGACGACGGTGGCGGTGTGCGCACCCCCGACCGGTTCGCGGTCGAATACCGGAACGCGGCCGGGGATTGGGTCTCACTGCCGGATCAGACGCGCGTGCCGCCGGCTCCGGAACGCGGACGACTGAACCGCGTGCTCGTCGACCCGCCGGTGACCACGAACGCGCTGCGCGTCCGCCCGGTCCGCGACGACGGGGGAGCGGTGGGCATCACCGCGTTCCAGTCGTGGCGGTGATGAGGCGGAAACCGGCGTCCCACTCGTCCAGCTCGACCAGTTCCCGGTGGCGTTCCTGCCAGCGCCCGGAAGCCAGGTCGTCCCGCAGGCGGTTGACGCCGCGGTCGACGGCTGCCGGATCGGTTTGCGCCAACGCGGAACAGGCACGGCGGACGCCGGGATCGAGGTAGGCGGCCGGGCGGCGCCAGTGGGCCGGGAACACGCCGTCGGTGAAGTCCCACGGCACGGGCAGCACGGTGACGCTGTCGGCGCCCAGTTCGGCGGCGATGTCCTCGGCGGACGGACGGCTGAGTTCCAGCGCGGCGATTTCGGGCACGTACTCGCGGACGAACCAGAACTCGGTGTGGCGCCGGGTGTCGTAGGCGAGCACGACCTGGCGCGGCGCGATCCGCCGCAGTTCGGCCAGTCCGGCCCGCCAGTCGGTCCAGTGGTGCACGGTGAGCACGGCCAGTGCGGCATCCACGGCCTGGTCGCGGATCGGCAGTGCCTCGGCGACCGCGCGCACGGCCGGGCTCGCGGACGGCGGGCGCTGCCGGATCATCGCGGACGACGGCTCGACGGCGAACACCGGCCGGTCGCGTGGTTCGTACGAGCCGGTCCCGGCGCCGATGTCGGCCACCGTGCGCGCGGCACCGAGTGCGGCGAGCACGGCGGCCATCCACCGCGGATCGGTGCGGCGCCCGAGCGCGTACCCGTCACCGATCCGGTCGTAGAGTTCCATACCGCCAGCATGTCAGCCCAGCGAGACGCCGAAGACCTCCAGCGCGGAATAGGCTCCCAGCGCCATGATCGCCAGGCTGCTCACCACCAGCGCCCCGGTGATCAGCGGGTTGGGCCGGAACCGCTTGTCGGGTTCACGGGAGCGCAGGTACCACACGGCGATCACCACGGCGATCAGGAACACACCCGAGCCGATGCCGCCGATCTGCACCATCAGCACCGGCGACTGGATGAACAGGAAGAACGACGCCCACAGCGGCGGGAAGCAGAACGTCAGCACCCGGATCGTGCGGCGCCGCACCGCCGGGTCGCGCCAGTTCAGCACGCCCAGCACACCGAGGGTGTTGGTCCACAGGCGCGGCACGCTCGCGGTGGAGCCGACGTTGGTGGAGAACAGCACCGCGATCGCGCCGACCAGGAACACCACCTCCGCCCACGGGCCGATGGTGTCGGTGTACATCCTGGACAGCGTGGTGATCATCGCGTTGCCCTGCGGTACCAGCTGCTGCGGGTTCAGCACCGCCGCGCCGATGACGTAGAACGAAAGCGTGCACAGGGTGCACACCAGCCACGACACCGCCACGTCCAGCCGCATCACCTTGAGCCAGCCCTCGGCGCGGCGGTCGCGTTCGGCGGAGCCGTCGGCCGGTCCGGTCCACCGCGCGTATCCCTTCTCGATGCACCAGTAGGTGTACGTGGTCATCTCGTCCGCGCCGACCCCGGTCGAGCCGAACATCGCGACCGCCAGCCCGAGCGCCCCGGCGGGCACGGCCAGTTCCAGCCCGCCCGCGACATCACCGAGGTCCCAGCCGAACCGGGTGAACGGCAGCGCCAGCGCCAGGCCGACGGTCACCATGGTGAACACCGCGACCGCGACCACCGACGCGGTCTCCACCACCGAGTACCGGCTGCTCTGCAGCAGCGCGATGGTCACCACCACGATGACCACCGTCCACACCGCGGTGGAGGTCCAGCTCAGCGGCTCGCCCACGATCGGCCACAGCACCGAGCAGGCCGCCGCGGTGCCGCCGATGATGCCGCCGCGCTGGAACATCTTGGCGAAGTCCATGCCGATCCACAGGTAGTTGATCCAGCTGCCGCGCCGCGTTCGGGGCGGGACGTCGCTGAACGCCTCCAGCGCGGGCCGTCCGGACAGCACGGTCAGCCTGCCCAGCTCCATCTGCACCCAGACCTTCACCGAGGTCGCCACGATGATCAGCCACAGCAGGGCGAAGCCCGCGCGGGCGCCCAGCGAGGTGGTCAGGATCAGTTCGCCGGAGCCGACCACGGCGGCGGAAAGGATCATGCCGGGACCGAGGTAGCGCAGCCGCCCGCGCAGGGTGGCAGGCGGCTCCCGGACGTCGTCGGCGCTGAGCGCGTAGAGATCGCCCTTTGCCGCGGTGGTCACGAGAACTCCACGGTGTCGACGGTGTGCGCCTCGATGGCTTCCCAGTCGTAGGTGACGCCCAGTCCGTGGCCATCGGGGACCGGCACGCAGCCGTCGGCGCCGATGACGGTGAGGCCGTCGCGGTAGTCGTCGGCGTAGACCAGCTGGCTGCGCCCGATCTCGCTGGATTTGGGGTGCACAAAGGACATTTCGTAGTAGTTGGTGTTGCGCAGCGAGGCCATCAGCTGCCGTTGCGCGGGGCCGGGCGTGTGCAGCTCGACGTCCAGGCCGAGGCCCTCGGTGGCGTGCGCGATCTTCATCGCGCCGGTGATGCCGCCGTCGTACTCGGCGTCGGCGCGCACGAAGTCGGTGCCGCCGCCGATGGCGAAGTCGACGTGCTGCTCCAGTCCGCGCACGTGCTCGGTCTGCAGCAGGGGAGTGCGGATCAGCTCGCGCAGCCGCTTGTGCCCGAAGATCGAGATGCCGGTGTCCTTGTAGGGGTCCTCCAGCCAGAGGAAGTTCGCTTCGTCGCAGGCGCGGCCGACCTGGACCGCGTGCGCGAACGTCTCCAGCTTGCAGCCGGGGTCGAGCATCAGGTCCATGTCGGGGCCGACCGCCTCCCGGACCTTCGTGATGGTCCGGACCACCTCCGGCACGTCGTACTCGTCCCAGACGTGCAGTTTGTACGCGCGGTAGCCCAGTTCCCGGCACGCCACGGCGAAGTCGGCGTAGGCCTCGGGACTGTCCAGCCCGCCGTTGCGGTCACCGGCGGCGGTCGACGCGTACGCGGGCAGCCGGGTCTTCCAGCCGCCGAGCAGGGTGCGGATGGACGCGCCGTGCGCGCGTCCGGCCAGGTCCCACAGTGCGATGTCGACCAGGCCCATGCCCATCTTGTCGAACTTGCGCAGCTGCCGCTTGACGTCGTTGTAGATCAGCTCGCGTTGCAGCGGGTCCTTGCCGATCAGGTAGTCGCCGAACATGCCGACCTGCGCCGCGGCGATCGAGTTGCCGCCGACGTACTGCCCGACGACGCCTTCGTCGGTGTAGATCCGGATCGCGTAGGCGCTGGTCGGCTTGCGGCTGCCCGGGGAGTACACCAGGGAGAACCCGGTCGGGTGCTTGGCGAAGTCGACCATGTCGAACTTGGCCCGGTCGATGCGGACGCGCTCGATCTTCATGTTTTCCTTTACGGGTCAAAGGTTCAGACGGCGGCGTGGCGCGGCTCGGTCCCGCCGAGCACGCTCAGCACGCCTTCGGCGACGGCGGTGCCCATCGCGGCGTTGGCTTCCCTGGTGCAGGCGCCGATGTGCGCGGTCAGCACCACGTTGGGCGCGGTGAGCAGCGGGCTTTCGCCGAGCGGCTCGACGGCGAACGCGTCGAACCCGGCGCCGCCGAGATGACCGCTGTGGAGCAGTTCGGCGGCGGCTTCCTCGTCGACCAGCCCGCCGCGGGCGGCGTTGAGCAGGATCGCGCCGGGCCGCATCGCACTCAGCCGCGCGCGGTCCAGCAGCGGTGGTGCGCCGGGAACCGCGGGCAGGTGCAGGCTGACCACATCACTGTCCAATGTGGTCTCCAGGTCGGCGGACGGCACGGCACCGAAGGCGTCGGCGGGCAGGAACGGGTCGTGCGCCACCACGCTCATGCCGAACGCGCTCGCGTACCCGGCGATCATCCGCCCGATCCGGCCGAAGCCGACGATGCCGAGGCTCCGCCCGGCCAGTTCACCGCCGAAGGTCTTCGGCCACCGGCCCGCGCGCACGGCGCGGTCGTTCTCGGCGATCCCGCGCGCCACATCGAGCAGCAGGCCGAAGGTCAGTTCGGCGACCGCGCGCGAGTTGCTGCCGGGCGCGTAGACCACGCGGACGCCGTGGTCGCGCGCGGCGTCGAGATCGATGTTGTCGTACCCCACACCGTGCTTCGCGACGACCTTCAACCGCGGCGCCGCTTCGAACACCTCGCGGTCGATCGGGTCGAGCCCGACGATCAGTGCGTCCACTTCGGACAGCCGGGCGAACAGTTCGGTGCGTGGCAGCGGCCCGTCCTCCCGCGGCCGTTCGGCGCGGACTCCGGCCTCGCGCAGCATTTCCCACGGTTCCGTGGAATACCGCCCGAAGGTCGGCGTGGTGATCAGGGTGAGGCTCATGTGTGCTCCCGCCAGCCCGGCCAGTCCGGGTCGAGCCGGACGTACTGGATCGACGAGCGGTGGTGCGTGAAGGCCACGTGCACCCGGCCGAGGTCGTCCTGCGTGATCGACGGGTAGGACAGCTCCCGGTTGACGCCGTCGCGGGAGTTGTTGGTCAGGCAGTAGCCGTCGCCCTGCGCGAGATCCGGATGCCGGTGCCAGGTCCGGCCGTCGTCGGACGAGGTCGCGAGCGCGAGCGGTGCGCGTGGCGCGCCCCAGAACGCTTCGCGGTCATCGACGCCGCCGTTGACCGGCACAGCCGGGCGCTCTTCACCGGCGAGCGCACCGCTCTCGTCCACCTCGTCGTACAACCCCGCGCGCCGGTGGGTGGCGTCGGCGGCGCTGCTCGCGTTGTAGACCAGCGCCAGCCTGCCGTCGGCCAGCCGGGTCGCCTGCACCGAGGAGTTGTTGTTCGGCAACGAGGTCGGCTCCGGCTCCGTCCACTTGAGACCGTCCGGCGAGGTGCTCGATCGGATCACGTCGGCGAAGCGGCTGCGGTAGAACGCCACGTACCCGTGCTCGGCGGGCAGTACGTTCATGTGCACCGAGCCCCGGCTGCCCGGCACGTCGTACCGGGTCCAGGTTTCGCCGCCGTCGTCACTGGCGAACACCGCGCTGGTGTCGTCGCCGCCGGACCAGACGCCGGTGGCGGGCGTGTTGCAGGAGAACGCGGGCAGCAGCCAGGTACCGGACGCGGTGACCTGCGGCGGCTGCCGCACGAACACCCCGCCGGCCGGGCTCGCCGGGAGCAGGACGCGGGGTTCGCCCCAGGTCCGGCCACCGTCGGCGGACCGGCGCGCCCGTACCTCGGCGGTGTCCTGGCGGCCCGCGTGCTGCGCGGTCCAGAACAGCCACAGCTCACCGTCCGGCGCGGTGAACAACACGGGGTTCTGCTCGGAGCGCTCGGGATCACCGGTCAGCGCGACCGGCTCCGACCAGGTGTCTCCGTCGGGAGCCAGCCGTGAGAACCAGATCCCGATGTCGTGCACGCCTTCCTGGGTACCGCCGAACCAGGCGCAGCCGAGATCACCGCCGGGCAGCACGGCGAGATTGGCCGCGTGGGACTGCGCGGTCGAAGCGGTCAGCCGGGCCTCGACGCGACCGGGTCCGGCTTCGGACAGCCTCACTGCTCACCTCGCGCTGCCTGCAGGTGCGACCTGGCCGCCTGCTCCAGGTGCACGAGGTCGCAGGCGACCGTGGCGAAGGTGTAGCCCTGCGCCAGCCGCCGCTTGGCGACCTCCCCGGCCGGGGTGTGGATTCCCGCGGCGATGCCGGCCGATTCGGCCGCCTTGGCGATCTTTTCCACCGCCTGCTCGAAGACCTCGTCGACGGCCGGATCGGTCGAGGTGGCCCCGCCCACGGCGAGTCGCAGGTCGGACGGGCCGACGTACACCCCGTCGACACCGGGCGTGGCGCAGATCTCCGCGACGTTGTCCAGCCCTTCCGGCGTCTCGATCATCGCCAGCACCAGCACGGATTCGTCGGCCACCGCCGGCGTCGGGCCGACCCGCAGCTGCGACCGCATCGGACCGTACGACCGGCGGCCGTGGGGTGGGTACCGCGCGGCGCGCACGGCCGCGGCGGCGTCCTCGGCGTTGTCGATCAACGGCACGATCACGCCGGTCGCCCCGGCGTCGAGCACCCGGCCGATGGCGAACGGGTCGTTCTGCTCGACCCGCACCATGGCCGCCGACGTGGCCCCGGCGTCGATCGCCAGCATCGCGTTGCGGATGCCCTCGTAACCGAGCAGCCCGTGCTGGGCGTCGACGGCCACGTAGTCGTAACCGAGGCGGCCGAGCCGTTCGGTGGCGATCGGGTCGTCGAGCACCACCCAGTAACCGACGGCCTGCTGCCTGCTCCGGACCCGGCGGGCGAATTCCAGTGCGCTCATGGGAAAAAACGGCTCCTGTTCTCAGCGGTTGTAGGCGGGCATCGGGCCACGCAGCCGCGCGCCCACTTCGTCACACGCGGCGACGACGTCTTCAGGCAGGGGACCGCGGCCGATCGACTCGATGTTCGAGATGAGGTGGTCGAGCTTGGAAGCGCCGAGCAGCACCGCGTCCACCACGGGCCGCGACAGCAGCCAGCGCAGCGCCAGTTCGGTCAGCGGGATCCCGGCGCCGTCGGCGATCGCGGCCAGCGCTTCGACCGCCTCGAACAACTGCGCGTCCCAGTAGCGCTTCCGGTACATCTCGGCCAGCACGGAATCACCGAACCGGCCGGACGCCGGGTCGCTGTCGAACCGGTGCCTGCCGGTGAGCAGGCCGCCGCCGAGCGGGTTGTAGACCATCGTCTCGAGCCCGGTCGCGGCCGCCATCGCCGCGTACTCCTCGTCGATCCGCCGCGCCAGCAGGTTGTACAGCTGCTGCGCGAGAACCGGCCGCGGCGCGCCGATCTCGTCGGCCACCCGGTTCAGCTCGACGATCTGCCAGGCGGCGAAGTTCGACACGCCCAGCTGCCGGATCTTGCCCGCCTCGACCAGTTCGGCGACGGTGGACAGGGTGTCCTCGAAGCGGGCCGCGCGGTCGGGCTGGTGCAGGTAGAACAGGTCGAGGTGGTCCACGCCGAGGCGGCGCAGGCTGCCGTCCACACTGGACCGGAGCCCGGCGGGGGACAGCGGCGAGTGCTCGCCCGCGTCCGGGTGCGGCATGCCCGCCTTGGTGGCCAGGCGGATCCGGTCGCGGCGGGACGCGATCAGCGGGGCGAGCAGTTCCTCGGTGGTGCCCTTCGCGTAGCCGTTCGCCGTGTCGACGTCGGTGATCCCGGCGTCGAGCGCGGCGTCCAGCATCTTCTCCGCGTCGGCCGCGGAGACGGTGTCGCCGAAGGTCATCGTGCCGAGAACCAGCCTGGGTGTCATGGGTTCCTCTCCGTTGCGGTGGCACCGATGGCGGCCAGCAGGTGCCGGGGTTTGCGGCCGGTGATGGCCGCCGGATCCAGTGCCGCGTCCCGCAGCGCGCGGGTGTACCCGGCTTCCGGTGCGGTGAGCACCCGCTCGGCGGGGCCGTGTTCGACGACCTCGCCGCGGCGCATCACCAGCACCTCGTCGGCCAGCTCGCGCACCACGCCGAGGTTGTGCGAGATGACCAGGTACGCCACGCCGGTCTCGGCCTGGATGTTCTTGAGCAGCGCGAGCACCTGGGCCTGCACCGACACGTCGAGCGCGCTGGTCGCCTCGTCGCAGACCAGCACGTCCGGGCGGCAGGCCAGGGCACGCGCGATGCCGATGCGCTGGCGCTGCCCGCCGGAGAACTCGGCGGGCCGCCGGTCCAGCGCGCTTTCCGGCAGTTCGACGCGCTCCAGCAACTCCTTGGCGAGGCGGCGGCGTTCGGCCGGTGCGCGCGTTCCGCGCAGCTTCAGCGGTTCGCCGACGATCTCGCCCGCGGTCAGGTGCGGGTCGAGCGAGGCGTACGGGTCCTGGAAGATCATCTGCACCCTGGCGCGCAGCGGCCGCAGCCGCCGTTCGGACAGGTGGGTGATGTCGGTGCCGTCCAGCAGGATGCGTCCGGAAGTGGGCCGCTGCAGCCGGACGATGCTGCGGGCGATGGTGCTCTTGCCGCAGCCGGACTCGCCGACGATGCCGACCGTCCGGCCGCGTCCCAGCTCGAAGCCGACCCCGGACACCGCCCGGAACTTCCGGCCCGCCTTGCCGGGGAACTCGACGACCAGGTCTTCCACGCGCAGGATCTCGGTCACGCCCGCACCTCCTTCGGGGCGAGCCGCGGCACGGCCGCCAGCAACTGCTTCGGGTACGGGTGGACCGGCGCGTGCACGACCTGTTCGACCTCGCCGCTTTCGACGAACCGCCCCTCGCGCATCACGTGCACCCGGTCGGACACCAGGCGCGCCACGCCGAGGTCGTGGGTGATCATCAGGATCGCCACCCCGGTCCGCTCCTGCAGTTCCATCAGCAGGTCCAGCACGCCCGCCTGCACGGTCACGTCGAGCGCGCTGGTCGGCTCGTCGGCGACCAGCAGCGAGGGTTCGCCCGCCAGCGCGCAGGCGATCAGCACGCGTTGCTGCAACCCGCCGGAGAGCTGGTGCGGGTAGCGGTCGAGCAGCCGTTCCGGATCGGGTACGTGGACCTGTTCCAGCAGTTCCCGTGCCTTCACGCGGGCTTCGCGGCGGCTGCCGCCGTGCCGCAGGCGCACCAGTTCGGCGAGCCTGCGCCCGATCGTCTGCACCGGGCTCAGCGCGGTCATCGGGTCCTGCGGGATCAGCCCGGCGACCCGGCCGCGCAGGCCGGTCACCGCCGCCGGATCGGCCACCACGTCGTGCCCGGCCAGCAGCGCCTTGCCGGACAGCACGGCCAGGTCCGGCGGCAGCAATCGCAGCAGGCCCATCGCCGTGGTCGACTTGCCCGAGCCGGACTCGCCGATCAGCGTCACCGTCTCCCCGGGATCGACGTGCAGCGAGATCCCGTCCACCGCGCGGACCACCCCGCGGTCGGTGACCAGTTCGATCTGAAAGTCCTCGAGATCCACCAGCCTGCTCATGCGCTCGCTCCCTTCCGGCCGCGGCCCCGCCGATCTCGCAGCCCGTCGCCGAGCAGGTTCACGCCGACCACCAGCAGCACGATCACCAGGCCGGGCAGGGTGACCAGCCACCACGAGGTGGTCACGTAGTCCTGGCCGTCGGAGATCAGCCGTCCCCAGGTGGCGAACGGGCGCTCCGGCCCGGCGCCCAGGTAGCTCAGCGCGCTTTCCAGCAGCACCGCCTGCGCCAGCAGCAGGAGCACCACCAGGCTGGTCTGGCGCACCACGTTCGGCACCACGTGGCGGAACAGCACGCCGGGATGGGTCAGCCCGAGCGTGCGGGCCGCGTCCACGTACGGCTTCTCGCGTTCGACCAGCACCATCGACCTGGTCAGCCGGGCCACCTCCGGCCACTGCGCGATCGCGATGACCGTGGTGATCACCGGTACCGACGGGCCGAACAGGGCCACCACCAGCAACAGCATCATCAGCAGCGGCAAGGACATCTGGGCTTCGAGCAACCGCGAGACCACCGCGTCCACCCAGCCGCCGAAGTAGCCGGCGGCGGCACCGGCGGCCAGCCCGATCAGCCCGGAGACGAGCACGGCCAGCACCCCGATCAGCACCGAGACCTGACCGCCGTCGAGCACCCTGGCCAGCATGTCGCGGCCGAGCTGGTCGGTGCCGAACAGGTGCCCGCCGGTCAGCGGCGGCAGCCGCCGCTCGCCCAGGTTCTGCTGGTTGGCGTCGGGAAGGGGCAGCAGGTCGGCCAGTGCGACCGGCAGCACGACGAGCGCGGTCAGCGCCGCGCCGATCCGGATCTTGGCCCTGGCCGCGCGGGAGCGGCGGGTGACCCCGGCGTCGCGCAACTGGCGCGCGGTGACGCGGCTGGGACGGGTTTCGGTGGTGGTCATCGCGCCGTCGCCTTTCCCAGACGGACCCGCGGATCGAGCAGCGGGTAGATCAGGTCGATCAGGAGCTGGGCCAGGATCGCCAGCGCGGCGGTGACCAGCACGGTGGCCTGGATCAGCGGGTAGTCGCGGGTTTCCAGCGCGCGCACCACGAGCGAACCGACCCCCGGCCAGGAGAAGACGACCTCCACCACCACGACACCGTTGAGCATCGCGGCGAAGCGGGTGCCCAGCGCGGTGAGCACCGGGATCGCCGAGTTGCCCAGCGCGTATCCCCAAACCAGGCGGCGTTCGGGAATGCCGTGCGCGCGGGCCACGGTCACATACGGCGCGGTCAGGTTGGTGACCATCTCGCGGCGGACCAGCCGGGAGATCAACGCGACCTGGAGCAGCGCCACGGTGATCGCGGGCAGCACCAGCCCGCCCCAGGTGGTGAACCCGGACGAGGGCAGGATCGGGATGAGCACGGAGAAAACGGTGAGCAGCATGACGCCGCTCCAGAACTCCGGCATGGACTGCGCGGCGACGCCGGCGATGTTCGCGCCGGTCTCCCGCGCGGTGTCGGCGCGGCGGGCCATCCAGATGCCCAGCGGCAGCGCGACCACGGCGGTCAGCCCGATCGCCGCCAGCGCGAGCGTGATGGTGTACGGCACGCGGTCGAGCACCACGTCGAAAGCGGGCGCGCGGAACGAGTACGACGTGCCGAGGTCGCCGGTGAACAACTGGCCGAGGAAGGTGAAGTACTGCGACGCGATCGACCCGTCGAGCCCCAGTTGCGCGCGGATCAGCGCGAGGTCCTCGACGGTGGCGTTCGGCGCGGCGAAGGCGGTCGCCGGATCACCCGGCGCCATCCGGATCAGCACGAAGACCGTGGACACGGTCAGCAGGACGACAAGGACGCTCTGGCCGAGTCGTTTGAGGATGTAGGTGGTCACCTCACGCCTCCAGAGCGATGCGCGAGAGGTCGTAGGAGTTCGTGGCTTCCAGCGCCACGTCGGCCACCCGCGTCCGGTAGGCCAGCAGCGAGTTCGGCACGAACGCCCACATGCACGGCCAGGAATCCCAGATGACCTGCTGCACGCGCGCGGTGACCTCCTGCCGTTTCGGCGCGTCGACCTCGGCGTAGGCCTGCTCCAGCAACGCGATCACCTCGGTGTTGACGTAGCCCTGGTAGGTGTCGCGGGTCTGCTCGCGTTCCGGCGTGCCGCCGTACATCCCTTGCAGGATGGGCAAGGCCGCGCCGACCGGGGAGGCGTACCCGTTGCCGAGAATGTCCCAGTCCCCGGCGCGGCCCTGCCGCCAGCTGGAGATGTCGCCGCCCGGTTCGAACTGCCGTAGCGCCACCTGCACGCCGACCTCGCCGAGCATCTGCACGACGGCCTCCATCACGCTGGTGTCACCGGCGAACTCGCCGGATTCCCAGATCAGGGTGAGCTTCAGGTCGCCGTCGTTGATGCCCTCGGCTTCGAGCATCTGCTTGGCGCGCCGGGGATCGTAGGCGTAGGTGCCGCACGCGACGGCGCCGTTGAGCGTCTCGGCGACCGGGCCGGTGGCCGGGGTGACCGAGCCGGACAGGATGTCCCCGGCCAGCCGGTCCCCGTCGACCGCGAGGGAAAGCGCCTGGCGCACGGCCGGTTTGGCCAGCGGATGGTCCGGTGGTTTGCGGAAGTTGTAGAAGAGCTGGTTGATCCGGGTGCCCCGCACCTGGTCGATACGGATGTCCTTGAGGCCGCGCAGTTGCTCGGCGGAGTCGGGTGTGATCGTGTCGATCAGGTCCAGCTCACCGGAGCGCAGCGACACCACCCGGCTCGACTCCTCGGGCACGAACCGGACCCGGACCTGCTCCACGCGCGGCCGCGGGCCCCAGTAGTTCTCGTTGCGGCGCAAGGTGTAGTCGCCGGTGCCGCGGTTCGACTCGGTGACCACGTACGGGCCGGTGCCCACGCCGGTCTGCAGTTCCTCCGGCACGTTCGCCGCGGCCGGGGTGAGCAGGATGTTCGCCATCAGGTAGTCGAGCACCGGCAGCGGGTGCTCGGTCTCCAGGGTGAAGGTGCGTTCGTCGAGCTGGACCACCTCCGGCCACTCGTGGAAGAACGCGGCCAGGAAGGAACCGTTGACCTGCTGGTACATCTTCAGCGCGGTGTCCACATCGGCCACTGTGACGGGGGAGCCGTCGGAGTAGCGGATGCCCTCGCGCAGCCGGACCGTCCACTGTGTCGGCGCGGTCAGCTCGAAGCGGTCGGCCAGCACCGGCACCGGGGTCAGCTCCGGGCCGATCCGGGTCAGCGCCTGGCGCACCGCGCGCTGCACGGTGACGGCGGCGTCGAACTGGTTGAGCTTGTTGTCGAGCGAAACGAGCGAGCGGTTGAGCCCGAGGGTGACCGCGCCCGGCGGGGGACCGCCGGTGGGACCGGCGCACCCGCCGAGCGCACCCGCCGCGACCGCACCCCCGAAGGCTTTGAGCAGTGTTCTGCGGGAGAGCGCGCTGTGCGACAGCACTGTCTGCATCTGGAACCTCCGATACCCGCGGGCGCCGTCGCCCGTGGAGGACCTGTTGCTGCGACACACTGACACGGTTGCGCGATATGCGCAATACCGATAGCGTGATTCGCGCAAGAAGATCCGTGAGGAGGTGACGTCCAGATGCGCCTGGCCTTAGCAGACGATCTCAGCGGGGCTGCGGAAGCCGCCCTGGCGCTGCGAATGCCCTCGGTTCATCTTGCGCGTTTCGCGCAGGAATCGGGCGTAGTGGACCTCGACCTCCGCCAAGTGGATCCGGCGGCCGCGCGCCTCGCCGTTCGTGACGCCGCCCGTGCGCCGGGGCCGCTCTTCCTCAAGATCGATTCGCTGTTGCGCGGGAACGTCGCCGCGATGGTGCGCGGAATCCGCGACGTGCGTGCCGGGCTCGTGGTGTGCACGCCCGCGCTGCCGGTCGCGGGGCGTGCCACCGTGCACGGTCGCGTGGTGTTCGCCGGTGCCGTTCCTGGGCCCGGTGAACACCGGCCGGCCACCGTCGCCGAAGCGCTCGGCGACCTTTCGGTGTCCTTTGTGGACTTGTCGGCGGTCCGCTCGGCCGCGCTGCCGGAGTTCCTCGCCGAGATCGCGCGAACCGGTGAGATCGCCGTGTGCGACGCGGAAACGGACGCCGATCTCGATCTGCTGGCCGCGGCCGCGCGGTCGTTCCCCGACGTGGCTGCGGTCGGCTCGGCCGGTCTCGCCGCCGCTTTCGGCAGGCAGCTTCCTCGGGTGGTGCCCCCGGCTCGTGCTCCCGCCCCGGCGCCGGTGCTGGTTGTGGTCGGCTCGGCGGAACCGAGTGCGCGCCGACAGGTGGAACTCCTCGCCGACGACGGCGTTCCCGTTGTCGAAGTGGACCCGGGCACGCTCGAGGACGTCGTGGTCGACCTGGCCGGGGGCCGGGCGGTGCTGACCGTGCGTCCCGGGCCGCTCGATCCCGCGCGAAGCCGCGCGCTCACCGCGCATCTCGCAACCACCGTCCAGAAATTGCCCCGCGGGGCGCGGCTCGCGCTCACCGGCGGCGAAACCGCGCGCCGGGTGCTCGACGCGCTCGGCGTGACCCGCCTCGACCTGCTCGGGCAGGTCCACCCCGGCGCGGTGCACGCGCGCACCGACACCGGCATCGAAATCGTGACGCGGCCCGGCAGCCACGGCGGCCAGGACAGCCTGCTCGCGATCACCCGCCATCTCCGTCATCCGCGATCCCCAGGAGGCCCTGTGAGTTCGAACCTGCCCGTCATCGCCGTCACCATGGGAGACGGAGCCGGGATCGGTCCCGAGGTCATCGCCGGCGCGCTCGCCGACCCGTCGGTGTACAAGCGCTGCCGCCCGGTGGTGATCGGGGACGCGCGGCGGCTGCGGGAAGCCGCGAAGCTGCTCGGCGTGACCGTCGAGGTGGTGCCCGTCGATTCGCCCGCCGACGCCCGTTTCGAACACGGTCGCATCGAGGTCGTCGATCTCGGGCTGCTGCCGGCCGACCTGCCGTGGGGAAAGCTCAGCCCGGTCGCGGGGGAGGCGGCCTACCAGTACGTCCGGGTCGCCGCCGAGCTGGCGCTGGATGGTGCGGTGCAGGCGATCTGCACGGCACCGCTGAACAAGGAGGCGCTGCACGCGGCCGGGCACCTGTACCCGGGGCACACCGAGATGCTGGCCGCGCTGACCGGCACCGAGGAGGTGTCGATGATGCTGTCCACGCCCAAGGTCAAGGTCATCCACGTGACCACGCACATCGGCTTGATCGACGCCATCGCGCGGATCGAGCCCGGCCTCGTCGAGCGGACCGTCCGGCGCGGGCACCAGGCGATGCGCGCCGCCGGGGTGGCCGCGCCGGTCATCGGCGTGTGCGCGATCAACCCGCACGCGGGCGAGAACGGGCTGTTCGGCGCGGGTGAGGAAGCGGAGAAGATCGAACCGGCGCTGGAGAAACTGCGTGCCGACGGCATCGACGCGCGTGGCCCGCTGCCCGCGGACACCGCGTTCTTCCTGGCCGGGCGCGGGGACTACGACCTGATCGTGGCGATGTACCACGACCAGGGCCACGGGCCGGTCAAGGTGCTCGGCATCGAGGCCGGGGTGAACATCACCGTGGGCCTGCCGGTGATCCGGACCTCGGTCGACCACGGCACGGCGTTCGACATCGCCGGGACCGGTACCGCGGAGGTCGGTAGCATGATCGAGGCGTTGCGCCAGGCCGCCGAACTGGCGCCGGTCTCCGTCAGCTGAAAGGGACGAGCGAGTGCCCCGCGAATCCGAACTCCGCCGGGAGGCGATCGTCCGGCTGGCCACCACCACCGGGCTGGCCAACGTGGACGAGCTGTCCGCGCACTTCGGGGTGACCGCCTCGACCATCCGGCGTGACCTCGCCCAGCTGGAGCAGTCGGGCGCGCTCGCCCGCACCTACGGCGGCGCGATGGCGATCGTCGCGCACCCGGAAGCCAGCCTGCGCCAGCGGGTCGGTGAGGAGTTCGAGGCGAAGCGGTCCATCGCGCGGTGGGCGGCGCGTCAGATCGGCGCGGGGGAGACGGTGCTGCTCGACGCGGGCACGACCACCGGCGCGCTGGCGCACGAACTGCGCGGTGCCCCGGCGCTGACCGTGGTGACCACCGGGATGACGGCGTTGCAGGAGCTGGCCTCGTCGGATTCGGTGACGGTCGAATGCCTGGGCGGCGTGCTCCGGCCGCAGAGCCTCGGGTTCATCGGGCCGCTCGCCGAGACCGCGCTGGAAAGGCGCACCTTCGACCGGGTTTTCCTTGGGGCCGACGGGGTGACGGCCGAGGACGGGATCTGCGAGGCGGACATCCGGCAGACCCGGCTCAAGGAACTGATGGCGCGGCGGGGCGATCACGTGTACCTGCTGGTGCACGCCGCGAAGCTCGGTCGGCGCCCGTTCCACGCTTGGGCCCCGATGCCGCGGCGGTGGACGCTGGTGACCGACTCGGCGGCCACGGAGGAGGAACTGGAACCGTTCCGTGCCAAGGGAGTCGATGTTGTCGTCGCCCCGTAGGCACGCTGTCGTCACAGGGGCCAGCTCCGGGATCGGCGCTGCGGTGACCGGGCGGTTGCTGGACGACGGGTGGCGGGTCACGGCGTTGTGCCGGTCTGAGCCGGATTCGCGGGCTGAGTGGATTCGGGCGGATTTGGCTGGGGAGTTTCGGTCTCTGTTGGCCGCGGTGTCCGATGTGGACGCTGTGGTGCACGCGGCCGGGTTGCAGCGCTCGGCTCCGTTGTCCTCTTTGTCCGCCGAAGATGGTGCGCGGATGTGGGCGGTGCATGTTTCGGCGGCTGAGGTGTTGGTCAGTTCGTTGTCCGAGCGGTTGGTGGATGGTGGGCGCGTTGTCCTGATCGGCAGCCGGACGATGGTGGGCGTTCCGGGTAAGAGCCAGTATGCGGCGACGAAGGCTGCCTTGTCGGCTTTGGCTCGGTCTTGGGCCGCGGAATTGGCCCCGCGGCGGGTCACGGTGAATGTGGTGGCGCCCGGGCCGACGGATACTCCGATGTTGCTTGATCCCGGGCGTGTTTCGACTCCGGTTCGGGTGCCGCCGCTGGGGCGGTTGGTTACGCCTGGTGAGGTTGCTGCGCTTGTCGCGTTTCTGCTGGGTTCTGATGGGTCTTCTATTACTGGGCAGACACTTGTTGTTTGTGGAGGCGCTTCGTTGTGAGACGGGGGCCGCCACCCCGGTTTCTTAGTGTTTTGGCTGTGGACCGGGGATGGGGAGGGTTTGGGTGGCGGGGCGCTGTTTGCTGCCAGGCTTCGGCTAGAGGGTGTCTCATGTGGCTGCGAGGGTGAGGAAGGCATTGAAGTGGCTGGCTTTGCGCTCGTATCGGATGGTGAGTCGGCGACAGCCGAACAGCCAGGCGTTTGAGCGTTCGATCACCCATCGGTGCTTGCCGAGCTTCTTGCTGGTCTCGACCCCTTGCGAGATCCGGCCGGTGATGCCGTGATTGCGGACCCACTTGCGCAGGTCGGCGTTGTCGTATGCCTTGTCGGCGTGCGGCTTGCCGGGCTTGCGTCGACGCGGTCCCCGTCGGGATTTGATCGCGGGAATCGCCCGGAATCAGGGGTTTGAGGGCGTAGGCATCGTTGGTGTTGGCAGCGGACACGGCCAGCGACAGCGGCACGCCTGCTCGACCGGACAGCACGTGGATCTTCGAGCCGGGCTCACCGCGATCCACCGGATTCGGACCGGTCAGAGATCCCCTTTCCTGGCTCTGAGCGCGGCGCCGTCCAGGACCGCGCGAGACCAGTCGATCAGCCCTGGCTGCCCAGTTCATCCAGCACGGCGTGGTGCAGCCGACGCCAGAGACCAGCTTTGGTCCATTCGGTGAACCGGCGATGCGCGGTCGGGACCGTGACCCCGAAGGACGGTGGCAACAACCGCCACGAACAACCGCTGGTCAACACGAACACAATCGCGGTGAACACCGCACGACCATCCACTGGCGCCGTTCCGCCATCCTGCGGCCGCGCGTCGAACCCCGGAATCAACGGCTCGGCCAACACCCACAACTCATCCGGCACCAACCGCCGTGACAGCACATCGACCACGGAACCGATGGCAGGCCAAGATCAACCCACGCGAGACACCCTATTAGCCTGTATGGAGTAGTCGATTGCGCTGATTGTCGCACAGATGTTTGATAGAATTGGTGTATGGAATCCCTTGTTCTCGAGGAGATTCTCCTCGACTTGAAATCTGATTATGCGGAGATCGCCCGGATCGAGGCTCGGGCGGCCCGGCGGGTGGTTTCCTTTGTTCGCGCGTCGTCGGCGTGGCGTGGCGTGGCGGAGGAGTTGGCCATGGCGTTGTGCCTGACGAAGTTCAAGGCGCATGCCCTGATCGGTCGCGCGGAAGGTCTGGTCGATCGCTTTCCGAAGGTGCTCGGCTCGGTGGAGGAAGGTCGCGTGCCGATGGCGTCGGCGGTGGCTGTCAACGATGCTGCCGCCTGGCTTGATGATGACAAGACGCCGGTTGTCGATGAGGTGATGGCGGGGCGGTTGGTCGGCAAGAATCCCGCGGCGGCCCGCCGATCGGCGGGTGCGGCGGTGGCGAAGGCTGATCCGGAAGGTTTCGAGGAGCGTGTTCGTCAGCGGCGCGAGGCAAGCGGTTTCTATTTGCACCACGGTGAATCCGGTGTAGCTGGCCTCTCCCTGGAGAACGCGCCCGTCGAGAAGGTCACCGCGGCGTACCTCTGCGTGGATCGTCAGGCTCGTCTTCTGAAGACTGTCGATGAGCCCCGCACCCTCGATCAGCTCCGGTCTGATGTGGCCCTGGATATGTTGCTGGGTAAGCAGTTCGGTGGTGATGTCAAGGCCCACGTGTATCTGTATCTCGATGCGCTCACCTATGCGGGCCTTCGCAATCACCCGGCTGAGCTGGCTGGGCATGGGCCGATTCCCGCGTCGCTGGCGCGCGACATCGCGGCCGGGCCCAAGACGGTATTCCAGCGGATAATCACTGATCCGGTCAGCGGGCAGGTTGTCGAGTTGGGGCGTCGTCGGTATCGGCCCAAGGCTGGACTGGATGAGTTGGTGCGGGTCAGGGATCGCGAGTGTCGTCGTCCTGGGGGTACGCGGCCTGCCCAGTTCGGCGACCTCGATCACTGCGACAGCAACGGCAAAGGCTGGAAGAACGGCTGTCCAACCGGCGCGGCGACCCTCGTCGGGTTGTGCCGTGCGGACCACAAGCTCCGCGATCTGCCGGGATGGCGTCACGCCACCGAAACCGACGGCACGCTCGCCATTACCACGCCCGCCAATCAGACCTACATCAGCAAGCCGGAGCCGCTCGGCTGCCACGGGGCGTCGAGGGTTGAGAGCCGTCGGCGCAGCCATATTGGGGATTCCGTGGCCCGGGACGGCACGCGCCTGGCCTCGGAAGGCGTCGTTCTTGACGGGTGGTGTCCGTGAGACTTACAGTTTGTTTCGGGAATGTGTTCGAAACTTTCGAGACCTTCACCGCCACCAGCAAACCGGAAGGAGTGACCGGTCATGCGCCGGTTCAGGTCGATGGTTGTTGTGCTGGCGGTGGCGGTGGCGCTGGTGCCGGGAACGGCGGTGGCGGCGTCGCCCGTGGAGGACGAAGGGGCTGACTGCGCGGTGTCGCTGCCCGGCTCCGTGCCCGCCACCGCGAAGTTGCCCGACCCGTTCAAGAAGATCAACGGCGGCCGCGTCGCCACCAAAGCCGAGTGGCGGTGTCATCGCGCCGAAACCAAGAAGCTGGCCGAGCGCTACGTCTACGGCGAGAAACCCCGCAAACCCGCCGGCGTCACCGGATCGGTCAACAGCACCGGCATCACGGTCAACGTGACCGAGAACGGCAAGAGCGCGAGCTTCTCCGCGAAGGTCGAGTTGCCGAGTGGCACCGGGCCGTTCCCGGCCGTCGTGGTGATCGGCGGTTTCGGCGCCGACACGGCCGCGATCAAGGCCGCCGGCGCCGCGGTGATCAATTACGATCCGCTCGCCGTGGGCAAGGAAGGCACACCGCGCAACAACAAGCAGGGCGCGTTCTACAACATCTACGGCTCGTCGAGCAGCACCGGGCTGCTGCTCGCCTGGGCCTGGGGCGTCAGCCGGATCATCGACGTGGTCGAGCAGTCCGGCGGCAACGTGCTCAAGGCCGGCGCGATGGGCGTGACCGGCTGCTCGCGCTACGGCAAGGGCGCCTTTGTCACCGGCGCCTTCGACCAGCGCATCGCGCTCACCATGCCGATCGAGTCGGGCAGCGCGGGCGCGCCCATCTTCCGCGGTATTCCCGGTGAGAGCGGCGCCCAGCCGCTGAGCAGCGCGTACGGCGAGCAGCCGTGGCTCGGGGACGCGTTCGGCTCCTACACCTCCAACCCGGCCGGTCTGCCGGTGGACACCCACCAGCTGGTCGGCATGGTGGCGCCGCGCGGGCTCTTTGTCATGGAGAACCCGCACATCGACTGGCTGGCCGCGAAGTCCGGCAGCGTGGCCGCGCTGGGTGGCGCCGAGGTCTACAAGGCACTCGGCGCCGGGAGCAATCTCACCTACTGGTCCGACATCCAGAACGGCACCCACTGCGCGACCAGGACCGAATGGCAGGCCCCGCTGCAGCAGCACATCCAGAAGTTCCTGCTGACCACCGGGAACACCGCGGGCGTGATCCGGATTTCCGGCAAGAAGCCCGGAAATCTGGCGGAATGGCGGGACTGGCAGACCCCGACGCTGTCCTGACCGCCCCTCCTGCGCCGGGCGGTGCCCCCGCAACCACCGCTCGGCGCAGGAGACCGCGCCCATCATTCTCGACGGCGTGACGCGCGGATCGGAGTTCTCCCCGGTCATGCGCGCACCCCAGGCCGGGGCCGGACCGCCTTACCATCGAGTTTCCGCCCGACTCTCCACAGAGGACATCGGGTGTGCCGGTAGACACTCGGTCTTGCAACTTAGGTAAGGCTCTCTTTAATGTGTGCCTCGTGTCCGACACCCCGCCCCGCGCCGCCGCCGGCGTCTCCGCGCACGAGATCGACGTCGCCTACGGGCGGGACGTCGTGGTGCGCGCCGCTTCCGTCACCGTGGGCGCCGGAGCGGTCACCGCGCTGATCGGGCCCAACGGCAGCGGCAAGTCCACTTTGCTGCGCGCGCTGGCCCGGCTGCACGACCCGGCCTCCGGCGGGGTCACCTTCGACGACGGCGCGGAACTGCGCGCCCTGTCCACCAGGGAACTCGCGCGCCGGATCACCCTGCTTTCCCAGCACCGCACCACGCCGGGCGGGCTGTCGGTGCGGGAGCTGGTCGAGTTCGGCAGGCACCCGCACCGCACCCGCTGGGGCGGCCGCGATCCAGGCGGCCCGGCCGCGGTCGAGCGCGCGCTGCGGCTGACCGGGCTGACCGCCATCGCGGACCGTCCGGTGCAGGCGCTCTCCGGTGGCCAGGGGCAGCGCGTCTGGCTGGCCAGCTGCCTCGCCCAGGACACCTCGCTGCTGCTGCTCGACGAGCCGACCACCTTCCTGGACCTGCGCTACCAGGTGGAGATCCTGGACATGGTCCGCGATCTCGCCGACGAGCACGGCGTCGGCGTCGGGGTGGTGCTGCACGACCTCGACCAGGCCGCCGCCATCGCCGACCGCCTGCTGCTGATCGAGGGCGGGCGGGTCACCGCCGAGGGCAGTCCCGGCGCGGTGCTCACCGAAGCGAACCTGACCCGGGCCTACGGCATCCGGGTGGAGGTCGAAACCGACCCGGACGGACGGATCCGCACCCGGGCCATCGGCCGGTTCAACGGCGCGGGCGTACCCGCCGCCCCGGCCTGACCGGCGTGCCCGGTCGAATCATCGAGTAGGAGACAAATGCGCAAGTTCCGTGCGTTCATCGCGCTGTCGGCGGCCGCCATGGTGGTCGCCGCCGGCTGCGGCACCACCGAGGAGCCAGCGGGCGACACCGCCACCACCGCGGCCGGCGCGCCGGTCACCGTGGTCGACTCCCGCGGCAAGGAGATCCGCCTCGACGCACCGGCCAAGCGGGTCGCGGCCACCGAGTGGAACGCCGTGGAGCACCTGGTTTCGCTCGGTGTCATGCCGGTCGGGGTGTCCGACATCCAGGGCTACGGCCAATGGGTGAGCGCGGCCCCGCTCGACGGCACCCCGAAGGACATCGGCACCCGCGGTGAGCCCAGCATCGACACGCTCGGCTCGCTGGACCTCGATCTCGTGGTGGTCACCGACAGCCTCACCGAAGGCGCGCTGGAGCAGATCGAGGCGAAGGTCCCGGTGATGGTGCTCGCCGGCGGCGACACCAAGGACCCGATCGGCTCGATGTTCACCAACGTGGACCTGATCGCCAGGGCGACCGGGACCGAGGCCAAGGCCGCGCAGCTGCGGACCGAGTTCGACAACAAGATCAACGAGGGCAAGGCGGCCGTGGAGCGGGCGGGCGCGGCCGGGCAGCCGGTCGCCTTCTCCGACTCCTACGTCACCTCCGGCACGGTCAGCATCCGGCCGTTCGCGAAGGGCGCGCTGGTGCCCGCGGTGTTCGAGCGCATCGGCCTGACCAATCCGTGGCCGATGCAGGGTGACCCGGTCTACGGGCTGGCGCAGGCCGACGTGGAAGGGCTGACCCAGCTCCCCGACGTGCGCTTCTGGTACATGGCCAACGACACCTTCGGCGACGCCTACGCGGAAGAGCTGGCGGGCAACGCGATCTGGCAGAAGCTGCCGTTCGTGGCCGGCGGCAAGGTGCGCAAGCTGCCGAGTTCACTGTGGATGTTCGGCGGCCCGAAGTCGATGGCGCAGTACGTCGACGCCGCGGTCAACGCGCTGAAGCCGTAACCGGCGACACCGACGACATCGACGACACGGTGGAAAAGACGCTCGGGCGGTCCAGGCTCGCCCTGCTCGTGGTCGGGCTCGGCGTGCTCGTCGCACTCGGCTCGGCAGTGCACCTCACTCAAGGCACGGCGAACCTGGACCCGTGGGACGTGCTGCGCATGGTCTTCGGCGCCGAAACCGAGGACACCGCGGCCGTCGTGCTCGAATCGAGGCTGCCGCGGCTGGCCGCGGCGCTCGTGGTCGGCGTCGCGCTCGGGGTTTCGGGCGCGGCGCTGCAGTCGGTGGCGCGCAACGTGATGGCATCACCGGACACACTCGCCGTGGACGCCGGTGCGCACTTGGCCATCGTCGCGGTGGCCTCGGTGGGCCTCTCGCTCCCGCTGCTGGGCGCGGCGGGCGTGGCGTTCACCGGTGGGCTGGGCGCGGCACTGCTGGTGCTCGCGCTGGCGGGCACCGGCGGGCAGGGGATCGTGCGGCTGGTGCTGGCGGGCACCGCGATCGCGCTCGCGATGATCTCGGCGACCCGGGTGCTCCTGCTGCTGTTCTCGGAGGAAACCCGCGGCCTGTTCGCCTGGGGCGCGGGCTCGCTCGGGCAGAACGGGCTCGACGGTGTCCGCACGCTCGGGCCGGTGGTCGGCGCGGCACTGCTCCTGCTGCTCCTGCTGTCGCGGCGGCTGGACCTGATGTACCTCGGCGACGACCACGCGCGCACCCTCGGTGTCCACGTGGGACGGATCCGGTTCGCCACCATCGCGCTGGCCGTGCTGCTGGCCGCCACCGCGGTGACCATCGCCGGGCCGATCGGCTTTGTCGGCCTCGCCGCGCCCGCGCTGGTCCGCCTGCTCTCGAACGTGGTGCCCGGCCTGCACCGGCACGCGGCGCTGCTCCCGGTGTCCGCGGCGATGGGCGTGGCCCTGCTGCTCGGCGCGGACGTGCTGCTGCGGGCGCTGATCGGCTCGCAGGGCGCGCTCGAAGTGCCCACCGGCGTGGTGACCACCGTGCTCGGCGCGGTGTTCCTGATGGTGCTGGCCCGCAACATCCGGGTGGCCACCACGGCGGCGGAACCGCCCTCGGCGCACGCGCGGGCCGGGGTGTCCGGCCCGCGTTACCGCGTGATCGTCGGCGTGCTGGTGGTGGCGGCGATCGCCGCGCTCGTCGGCTCGGTACTGCTTGGCGACACCAAACTGCTGCTCGGCGACGTGGTCAACTGGGTGACCGGGCAAGCCGGTCCGCTGGTCAGCGGCGTGATGGAGAACCGGGTGCCGCGGGTGGCCGCCTCCTTCCTCGCCGGCGCCTCGCTCGCGCTGGCCGGCGCGGTGGTCCAGGCGGTGGCGCGCAACCCGCTGGCGGAACCCGGGGTCATCGGTGTTTCCGGTGGTGCCGGGCTCGGCGCGGTCACCGTGATCACGCTGGTGTCCGGGGTCGGGTTCTGGACCCAGGCCGGTTTCGCCGGGATCGGCGCGGCCGTGGCCATGGCGGTGGTGTTCGCGCTGGCGGCCAGGGGCGGGCTGGCCAGCGAACGGCTGGTGCTGATCGGGTTCGGCATGCAGGCCGGGACGCAGGCGCTGGTGACGCTGCTGATCACACTGTCGGATCCGTGGAACGAGGCCAAGGCGCTGACCTGGCTCGGCGGATCGACCTACGGGCGCTCGTTCGCGCACCTGGTGCCGATGGCGCTGGCGATCCTGCTGGTGGTGCCGTTGCTGGTCCGCGCGCGGGGTGAGCTGGACCTGCTCTCGCTGGACGACGAGACCCCGCGCGTGCTGGGTGTGCCCGTGCCGCGGTCGCGGTTGCTGCTGCTCGTCGGCGCGGTGCTGCTGACCGGCAGCGCGGTCGCCGGGATCGGCGTGGTCGCCTTTGTCGGGCTGGTCGCCCCGCACGCGGCCCGCGCGATCGTCGGGCGGCGGCACACCAGGGTGCTGCCGGTGGCCGCGTTGCTCGGCGCGCTGCTGGTCGGGCTCGCGGACACCGTTGGCCGCACGGTGATCGCCCCGTCGCAGCTGCCCGCCGGGCTGATGACCGCGCTGATCGGCGTGCCGTACTTCGTCTGGCTGCTCCAGCGTTCGCGGGTCGCCACTACCCTGCGTGGATGACCGCGACCCGGATGGCCAAGGCGGACCGCCGCCGGTTCCTGATCGAGCGCGCCTTCGAAATCAGCCGCACGCGGGGCACGGCCGCGCTGACCCTGGTCACCCTCGCCGAGGCGGCGGGGGTGACGCGGCCGGTGGTCTACGAGCACTTCGGTACCCGCGAAGGCCTCTTGATGGCGATGTACCGGGATTTCGACCAGCGGCTGATCGAGCGGATGCGGGCTTCGGCGGCCGGGGCGGGCGGCTCGCTGGAGGAGGTCGCGCGGATCCTGGCCGCCGCGTACGTCGACGCCGTGCTCGCGGAAGGCGCCGGGTGCGCCGAAGTGGGCGCGGCGCTGGCCGCCACGGAGGAGACCCGGGCTTTCCGCGACGAATCGCAGGCGGTCTACCTCGACGAGTTCGAGCGCGCCCTCCGGCCGCACGCCAAGCTGTCCCGGCGGCGTGACCTGGCCGCGCTGATCGCGATCCACAGCGCGGTCGACGGACTCGCCGCGGCCGCGCTGGCGGGCCGGATCTCGCGCACCAAGGCCATTTCCGCCGCGGTCGCGGTGGTGCTCGGCTTGCTCCCGCACTGAACCTACATTTTGTAGGTTACATCGTGTAGGTTCGGCGGCATGGACATCGTGATCGGTGCCGGTCCGCGCGCGCAGGCACTGCGTGACGCGCTCGCCGCCGCCCCCGCCGGAGTGCACGACCTCGTACTGGTGTGCGCCGAGGACTACGCCGCCGCCGAAGCCGCGCTCGCCGAACAGCCAGTGGGCCGGGACGTGGTCAACCTGACTTCGGGTACCAGCGCGCAGGCACGCGAGCTGGCCGCACGCGGCCGGTACCTGGACGGTGCGCTGATGGCGCATCCCGAGCACGTGGGCGATCCCGCGACCATAATTGTCTACAGTGGATCGCCGGAGGTCTTCGAGCGGCACCGCGAGCGGCTCGGCGCTTTGGGCAAGGCCGTGTACCTCGGTCCCGATCCCGGCACCGCCGCGCTCTACGACCTCGCGCTGCTCAACCTCGCCTGGGCCACCCTCGCCGGATTCGTGCAGACCGCCGCTTTGCTGGGCACCGCGGGAATTCGCGCGGCCGAGGTGGCCCCGATGCTCACCGGCTGGCTCGCTGGAACGATCAGTGAGGTCGCCACCGACTACGCCGGTCAGCTCGACCGGGGCCGGTATCCCGGTGACGGCGAATGGCTGGAACTCGACGCACCGCTGATGGACCACCTCGTCGACACCACCAGGGAACTCGGCCTCGACGACACGATCGCCACCGCCGTGCGCACCCTGACCCGCCGCGCGATCGATGCCGGGCACGGCAGCGACAGCTTCGCGAGTCTGGTCGAGATCATCCGGACGGCGGCGTAGTTCGCACTTCTCGACGGTCCGTGCTTCCGGTCCTAGCCTGATCCGCGTGGCGGAGAACGGGAAGTCCGGAGTTCGTTACGACGACGCGCTGGGGTACTGGGTGTCCTGGGGGCACGAGGTCGCGCTGGCCGCGTTCCAGGAACCGGGGTTGTCCTCGCAGTACCTGGACGCGGCCAACCTGACGTTCCTCCCGGCGGATATGCACGAGCAATGCGCCGAACTGATCGAGACCCTGCGCGGCTGGTTCGTGCTGCTCGATGGTCCGGCGCACACAACGGCAAGGCGGGCGGTGCAGCCGATGTTCTCGGCAGCCCGCATCCGCCGGTTCCAGGACGTGGTCGAGGAAATCGTCGACGAGGCGCTGGAGAGGTTCGCGAGTTCACCGGAGCACGACGCGGTGGAGGAACTGGCCAGCGTGGTGTCGGCGCGCACGATCGCGCATCTGCTGGGACTGCCCGGAAGTGATGACGCGACGCTGCGAGGCTGGGCCGAAGCCCTCGCGGATTTTCTCGCCGCGTCGTACCGCCGGGACAACGCGGTGCGGGCGCAACGCGCCCTGCGGGAAATGGCGGAGTTCATCCGTACCGCGCCGGACAACGGTGAAGGCGTCTGGATGACCGCGCACGGCAGCGACGCCGAGCGGCTGGCGACCTCGTCCATCCTGTTGTTCGGTGGCCTGGAAACCACGACTCGCCTGGCGGGTTTCTCGTTGTGGTACCTGCTCGAAAACGATCTCGCCGGGTCGCTGACCGAGGCGGGGGCGAAGGGCGTGGTGGAACGCGTGCTGGCGCTCTACCCGCCGATCGGGCACGTGGCGAGGGTGGCGGGCGAGGACCTCGAACTGGGCGGCTGCCCGATCGCGAAGGGCGATCTGGTGCTGGTCTCCCTGACCGGCCAGGATCCCCGGTCCGGGATGGAGACACCGGAACACCCGCGGGCGCACGAAAGCACCGGTCGCGTCGATCACGTCGCGTTCGGTCACGGCATGCACTATTGCATCGGCGCGCCGCTGGCGAGGCTGACCGCGGCCACCCTGCTGTGCCGATTCGCACGGCGTTTTCCCGGTGCGTCGGTGCGTTCGGTTCGCTGGGGGCGCAATCGCACTTACCGTGGGTTCAGCAACTTGTTCCTGAATCTGGCGGAATGATCGGGAAAACGGCGTGACCCTGTTCGGCTGGACAGGGCCTTTCCTTGCCGCGCAACGGGAATTTGATCTCCTCTGGTCATTGGCCGGTAGCGGCGTTGACCCGGTTGGGTGATTGCCCGCGCTCGGGACCGGTTGTTCACTGGGGCGCGTTCGGGGGGCTCGGTCAAGCTCGATTTTCGGTTGTGCGCTGGGCGATTCTCGCAAGGGGGAGAGAGTCCGAATGTCGGTGTGGTCGATAACCGGAGCGGCGGAATGCGCGCTCGACGATCCCGGTGCGGTGACGATGATCAGGGTCGGGCTGCTGCTGCCCGCCGACTCACCACGCGGTGAAGGGGAGTCCGAGGAGCACGTGCGGGCGCTGGCGGAGCTGGACGAGCCGCTGCCGCCGATCGTCGTCCGCCGGTCGACGCTGCAGGTGATCGACGGCATGCACCGGCTGCACGCGGCCAGGGCGCGGGGCGCGGAGAAGATCAGCGCGGTGTTGTTCGACGGCACCGACCAGGAGGCGTTCCTGCTGGCGGTGAAGCTGAACACCACGCACGGCCTGCCGCTGAGCCAGGCCGATCGCAAGGCCGCCGCCGCGCGCATCCTGGACGGGTTCCCGCAGTGGTCGGATCGCGCGATCGCTTCGGTGGCCGGGGTTTCGCCGAAGACGGTCGGCGCCATCCGGCGGCGTTCAACCGGCGCGCTTCCCCGGTTGAACGATCGGGTCGGGCAGGACGGCCGGGTCCGCTCACTCGATGCCGCGGCCGGGCGAAGACGGGCGCGCGAGGTGATACTGGCCGAGCCGGACGCCTCGCTGCGGACCATCGCGTCGCGCGCGGGCATCGCACTGGCGACCGCCCGCGACGTGCGGGAACGCATGCGCCGCGGGGAAGATCCGCTGCCACCGGGAACGCGGGCGCACCGGCGGTCGCCCCAGTGCCCGCCGGTGACCGTGACCGATCTGACCAACGACCCGTCGATGCGGCACAGCGAATGCGGCCGTGCGGTACTCCGCCTGCTGAACCTGCATCCGCCGGACGCGCAGGACTGGGCGCGCCTGGCGGCGAGCGTGCCGAGCCATCGCGCGGAGGCGGTCGCCGAGGCCGCGCGCCGGTGCGCGAACTCGTGGCAGTCCTTCGCGGAAAGCCTGGAACGCCGCGGTGACCGCGAGAACGAACCGCGGAAGGCGTCGGTCTGATGACGGGTGTGCACGAGCTGTTCGAACGGCGAGTGGATCAGCACCCCGGAGCACCCGCGGTGGAGTTCGCCGGGTTGCGCCTGAACTACCGCGAGCTGGACGAGGCCGCGAACCGGCTCGCCCACCACCTGCGCGGGCTCGGCGCCGGCCCCGGGGTGCGCGTGGGCATCTGCCTCGAACGCTCCGCCGATGTGGCGATTTCCGTGCTGGCCGTGCTGAAGGCGGGCGGGGTCTACGTACCGCTCGACCCCGAGTACCCGCCGGAGCGGCTGGCCTACATGGCCGGTGACGCCGGGGTTTCCGTGCTGGTGACCAACGAGCGCAACCGGGGGCTGGTCGTCCGCGGGCAGGTGGCCGATCTCGACCGGGATCGCGCGGAGATCGACCGGCGACCGCGGGAACGCCTGGGCGGCACGACTTCCGCCGAGGCGCCGGCGTTCGTGCTCTACACCTCCGGCTCGACCGGACGGCCCAAGGGCGTGCTCACCGCGCACCGATCCGTGGTGCGGCTGGTGTGCGGCACGAACTACCTGCGCCTGACGCCGGAGGACCGGGTCGCGCAGGGTTCCAGCTGTTCCTTCGACCCGCTCACCTTCGAGCTTTGGGGCCCGCTGCTGAACGGCGGCAGCGTGGTCGTGCTGGCCAAGGAGGTGATGGTCGATCCGGACGCCCTGGCCGCCGAACTGCGCCGCGACGGGGTCACCGTGATGTTCATGACCACCTCGGCGTTCTACGCGGTGGTGCGGCGGAAGCCGGATACCTTCGGCTCGCTGCGGGAACTGATCGTCGGCGGGGAAGCCCTCGAAGCGGGCCGCGTGCGGGAGCTGTGGCGGGCACGGCCTCCGGAGCGCCTGATCAACGTGTACGGGCCGACCGAGACGACCACCTTCGCCACCTGGTTCGACCTGACCGGACCACCCGATGGTGACGGCATCCTGCCGATCGGCGCGCCGGTCGCGGGCACCGAGGTCCACGTGCTGGACGAGCACGGCGAACCGGTCGCCCCGGGTTCGGTCGGCGAGCTGTACCTCGGTGGCGCCGGAGTGGGCATCGGTTATCTGGGACGGCCGGAGTTGACCGCGGAAAGGTTCGTGCCGGACCCGTCCGGCGAGGGCACCCGGCTCTACCGGACCGGCGACCACGTGGTGCGGCGCCCGGACGGCGTGCTGGAGTTCGTGCGGCGCATCGACGGTCAGGTCAAGATCCGGGGTTTCCGCGTCGAAATCGGGGAAGTCGAAGCGCGGCTCAAGGAGCACCCGGCGGTGCGGACGGCTGCCGTGGTCGCCACCGAACGGGACGGCGGGCGGCGGCTGGTCGCCTACGTCGTCCCAGAGCAGGGGAAGCGCCTCGCCGCGGTGGACCTGCGCGCGTTCCTGCACCAGAGCCTGCCGGACTACATGGTGCCGCCGGACTTCGTCACGCTGGACGCACTTCCCTTGTCGGCCAACGGAAAGGTCGACCGAGCCGCGTTGCGTGCCGCGCCGGTACCGGAGGTGAACGCCGAACCCGCCGTGTCCGCGACCCCGGTCGAAGAGGTGCTGACCGAGATCTTCGCCGATGTGCTGGAAGTTCCGCGGGTCCGTCCCGACGACGACTTCTTCGCGCTCGGTGGTGATTCGCTGCGCGCGACCCGGCTGACCGCCCGGGTCAACGAGGTGCTCGGCAGCCGGCTCCCGTTGCGCGCGTTGCTCTCCGGGCCGAATCCGCGGGCACTCGCGGCCCACCTCGGCGACGAGCGCGGCACGGCACCGGGGCCGCGGGAACGGCCGGAGTCCATCCCGTTGTCGTTCGCGCAGCAGCGGCTGTGGTTCATGGACCAGATCGAGCCGGGCAGCTCGCGGTACAACGTGCCGATCACCCTGTCGCTCAGGGGAAAGCTGGACCGGTGGGCGCTGGGCGACGCCTTGAACGCGGTGATCGCGCGACATGAGGGGCTGCGCACCACGTTCCCGTCCCCGCGGGGCAGGCCGCACCAGGTCGTCGCGGACGAACTCCGCATCGATCTACAGTGGACAGATCTGCCCGGCGATCCGGACCGCCTGGCCATCGAGGACGCGAACGCGCCGTTCGACCTGGCCACCGGGCCGCTGGTGCGGGCGAGGCTGATCCGGCTCGGCGAGGACGAGCACCGCCTGCTCCTGGTCTTCCACCACATCGTGATCGACGCGTGGTCGCTCGACATCGTGCTCCGCGAACTGGGCGAGCTGTACGCGGGCAAGTCGCTCGCGCCGGTCACCCTGCAGTGCCCTGACCACGCGATCTGGCAACGGGAATGGCTGCGTGGCGAAGCGCTCGAAGACCTGCTGGCGTACTGGCGGAACGCGCTCGGCACGGAGGTGCCCGCGCTGGAACTCCCGTACGACAAAACGGGTTCGCCGGACGGGTTCCACGGTGCCGTCGTGGTGCGCGGGATCGACGCCGCGCTGGTGGGCGAGCTGCGGGCGCTGAGCCGTCGGCACGGGGTCACGCTGTACATGACGCTGCTCGCCGCGTTCCAGCGCCAGCTGGCGCGGTGGACCGGTGCCGACGAAGTCCTCGTCGGCACACCGATCGCCGGGCGGACCGCGCCCGAACTGCGGAACGTGGTCGGCTGCCTGATCAACATGGTGCCGGTGCGCGCCGACCTGTCCGGCGCCCCGGACTTCGCCGATCTTCTCGCGGCTGTGCGCGCGGACACGCTCGGCGCGTTCGCCCACCAGGACCTGCCGTTCGACCGGCTCGTCGAGGAGTTCGGCCCGCGGCGACGGCCACGCGACTTCATGCCGCTGTTCCGCGTGATGTTCAGCTTTCTCGACGCGCGCGAGTTGCCCGAACTCCCCGGCATCGAGGTGGGTTACGAACTCGGCTGGCCACAGAACGCCGCCCAGTTCGCGCTCAGCCTGGTCGTCGAGGTGACCGGGCCCGAACTGAAGACAACGCTGCAGTACGACAGCGACCGGTTCACCCCGGAAACCGCGACGGCCGTGCTCGACGACTTCGAGCACACCCTGCGCGGCACCATCAAGGAGGATTCCCGTTGAGTGAATGCGTCCACGAGTGGTTCGCGCGGCAGGCCGCGCTCCGCGGTGATGCGGTCGCGGTGGGCTCGGGCCGGGACACCCTGACCTATCGGCAACTCGACCAGCGCGCCAACCGGCTGGCCCGGCACCTGCGTTCGCTCGGGGTGGGGCCCGAGGTGCTGGTGGGGGTGTGCGCCGAACGTTCGCCACGCCTGGTGCTCGCGTTGCTCGCGGTGCTCAAGGCGGGCGGCGCGTACCTGCCGCTCGACCCGGCTCATCCCGACGACCGCCTGGCGAGGCTGCTGGCCGACGCCGCGGCACCCGTACTGATCACCGACGACGTGGACCGATCGTTCGGCGCGCCGTCCATGGTGGACACAGTGGATCTCGCCCGCGCCGAACTGGACGGCTATCCGGAAACCGCGCCGGAAACCGGTGTCCGGCCGGAGAACCTGGCCTACCTGATGTACACCAGCGGATCGACCGGCGAGCCCAAGGGCGTCATGGTCGAGCACCGCAACGTGACCAGGCTGTTCACCAGCACCGCCGGCCTGTTCCGGTTCGGCCAGGACGACGTGTGGACGCTGTTCCACTCGGTGGCCTTCGACTTCTCGGTGTGGGAGTTGTGGGGCGCGCTGCTGCACGGCGGACGGCTGGTCGTGGTGCCCCGCGACGTCACTCGCGCACCCGAGCGGTTCGCCGCCCTGCTGTGCGAGGAAGGCGTCACCGTGCTCAACCAGACGCCGGGCGCGTTCCGCCAGCTCGTCGCCGAGGACGAACGCGGCCTGCCCGGCGCGCTCGCACTGCGGCTGGTGGTCTTCGGCGGTGACGTGCTGCCGTTCGGCCTGCTCGAACCGTGGTTCGCCCGGCATCCCGGCACCTCGCTGGTCAACATGTACGGCATCACCGAGACCACGGTGCACGTCACCCACCGCCCGCTCACCCCGGCCGATCCCGCGACCGCGCCGGGCAGCATGATCGGCCGCGCCCTGCCCGACCTGTCCGTGCGGTTGCTCGGCCCGGACGGGGAAGAGGCCCCGGAGGGCGAGATCCACGTGGGCGGCGCCGGGGTGGTCAGGGGATATCTCGGCAGGCCCGCCCTGACCGCCGAACGCTTCCTGCCCGATCCGCACGGCACGGGCACGCGGTGCTACCGGACCGGTGATCTCGCCCGTGCGGCCGGTGCGGACGACCTGTGCTTCCTCGGCCGGGCCGACGCGCAGGTCAAGATCCGCGGGCACCGGGTGGAGATCGGTGAGGTGGAGGCCGCGCTGAACGCGCACCCGTCGGTCAGTGCCGCCGCCGTGCTCGCCCATCCCGACGAGTCGGGTTCCCAGCGCCTGACCGCGTACTGGGTCAACGGCGCGGTCGACGGCCCGAGCGCGGCGGAGCTGCGCGGTCATCTCGCCGGGAAGCTGCCCGAATACCTGCTGCCGAGCGGGTACGTGCGGCTGGACCGGCTGCCGCTGACCGCCAACGGCAAGGTCGACCGGCGCGCACTGCCCGCACCGGAGACCGAGCGCCCCGAACTCGCCGAGCCGTACGCCGAGCCGACCACCGACCTGGAGGAAACGCTCACCCGGATCTGGGCGGACGTGCTCGGCCTCGACCTGGTCGGCATCGACGACGACTTCTTCGAGCTGGGCGGGCATTCGCTGCTGGCCGCGCAGGTGGTCGCCGAACTGCGGAACCGGCTCGGCGTACCGGCCACCCTGCGCCTGCTGTTCGACCAGCCGACCGTCCGCACCTTCGCCGCCAGGATCAAGGAGGCATCGTGAGCGAGCACGTGGCCGTGATCGGGATGAGCGCGCGCTTTCCCGGGGCGGCGGACCTCGAAGAGTTCTGGCGCCTGCTGGCCGGCGGCGAGGAGGGCATCCGGCACTTCACCCCCGAAGAACTCGTCGTGGAGGCCGATCCCGCGTTCGTGCCCGCCGCGGGCGTCCTGGACCACCCGGCCGAGTTCGACGCGGATTTCTTCGGTTTCACCAGGGCCGAGGCCGAACTGACCGATCCGCAGCAGCGCCTGTTCCTGGAGGGTTCGTGGCAGGCGCTGGAGGACGCGGGTTACGTGCCGTCGGCCTTCCCCGGCCGGATCGGCGTGTTCGCCGGTGCCTCGACCACGCGGTACCGCGCCGAGCGGATCGGCGACGGCGACCGGTTCCACCCGATGCAGGTGGCCATCGGCAACGACCTGGACATGCTCGCGCTGCAGGCGTCGTACCACCTGGACCTGCGCGGGCCGAGCATGACCGTGCAGACCACCTGCTCCTCGTCCGCGGTCGCGATCCACCTGGCCGCGCAGAGCCTGCTGCTGCACGAGTCCGATCTCGCGCTGGCCGGTGGCGCCGCGGTCCGGTTCCTCGAGCCCCGCGGTTACACCTACGCCGAGGGCGACATCTCCTCACCGGACGGCCACTGCCGCCCGTTCGACGCCGAGGCGGCGGGCACCGTCGCCGGGGACGGCGTCGGCGTGGTGGTGCTCAAACGGCTCGACGAAGCGGTGGCCGACGGGGACCACGTCTACGCCGCGCTGCTGGGTTCGGCGGTGAACAACGACGGCCGCGCCAAGGTCGGCATCACCGCGCCCTCCCCGGACGGGCAGGCCGCGGTGATCGCCGAAGCCCTCGCCGTGGCCGGTGCCGACCCCGCCACCATCCAGTACGTCGAGGCCCACGGCACCGCGACCAGGCTGGGCGACCCGATCGAGGTCCGCGCGCTGAGCACGGCCTTCGGCGCGAGCGCGAAGCGGTGCCTGCTCGGCTCGGTGAAGTCCAACATCGGGCACGCCGACGTGGCGGCGGGCGTGGCCGGGGTGATCAAGCTGGCACTGGCGCTGGACCGGCGGTACCTCCCGCCGACGCTGAACTACACCGCGCCCAATCCGGAGATGTCGCTGGCCGACACGCCGTTCCGAGTGGCCGCCACCGGAACGCCGTGGCCGGAACGGGACCAGCCGTCACGGGCCGGGCTGAGTTCGTTCGGCATCGGCGGCACCAACGCGCACCTCGTGTTCGAAGCGGCGCCGCGGACCGAGCGGGCGGCGCCGCCGCGCCGGGGCTGGCAGGTGCTGCCGCTGTCCGCGCGCACCCCGGCCGCGCTGGACGCCGCGACCGACCGGCTCCTGCGTCACCTCGAAGAAAACCAGGAGGCCGAACTGTCCGATGTGGCTTACACGCTCCAGGTCGGCCGCACCGCTTTCCGGCACCGCCGGACCATCGTCTGCCGCGACCGCACCGGAGCACCGGCGGTGACCGGTACCGCCAAGAGCACCGAACCCAGGGTGGTGTTCCTGTTCCCCGGCCAGTCGAGCCAGTACCCGGGCATGGGCGCGGAGCTGTACCGCGCCGAGCCGGTGTTCCGGTCCACTATGGACGAATGCGCGGACCTGCTCGGCTGGGACGTGCGGGAGGCGGCCTTCACCGGCTCGGCCGAATCGCTGCGCCGGACCGAGCACACGCAGGCCACCGTGTTCTGCGTCGACTACGCGCTGGCGCGGCTGCTCATGTCGTGGGGGATCCAGCCGGACGCGATGCTCGGGCACAGCCTCGGTGAGTACGTGGCCGCTTGCCTGTCCGGGGTGTTCTCACTGCCGGACGCGCTCGCCGTGGTGTCGGCCAGGAGCCGGCTGATGGCGGACCTGCCCGCCGGGCGGATGCTGGCGGTCGCGGCCGGGCCGGAGGCGCTCGGCGGAGAGCTGAACCTGGCCGCGCTGAACGGCCCGGAGTCGACGGTGATCTCCGGTACGGCCGAGGAAATCGAGCAGGCGCGGGAAAAACTGGCTGCCGACGGCATCGCGGTCCGCGAGCTGCGGACCTCGCACGCGTTCCACTCGGCGATGATGGACCCGGCGCTGCCCGGCATCCGGGAGGCGGTCGGCGCGGTCACCCGTGGCGCGCCACGCATTCCGTTCCTGTCCAATGTGACCGGTGACTGGATCACCGCGGACCAGGCCGCCGACCCGGACTACTGGGCGAGGCACACCCGCGCGCCGGTCCGGTTCGCCGACGGGGTCACCACCGCACTCGGACTCAGCGACGCGGTGTTCGTCGAAGCCGGTCCGGGGAACGCGCTGAGCGGACTGGTACACGGGCGCGCCGACGCGGTAACCCTGTTGCGGCGGAGCAAGAACGGCGCCGTCGAGGAAGCGCGTTCGGTCACCGAGGGGCTGGCCGCCCTGTGGCGCCACGGGGTTTCCGTCGACTGGACGGCGTTCGGCCACGGCCGCCGGGTTTCCCTGCCCACCTACCCCTTCCAGCGCGAACACCACCTGCTGCCGAAACCGGGAGAGGCGCCCCACCCGGTCGCCGAAGCCGAGCCGGTCCCCGAACCGGCGTGGGAGCCCGGTCGCGCCTGGCCCGAAGACGCACTCGTCCGCGAGGTCGCCGAGGTCTGGCACGAGGTGATCGGCATCGACGACTTCGGTCCCGACGACGACTTTTTCGAGCTTGGCGGCAATTCACTGAGCGCCATCCAGATCGTCTCGCGGTTGCGGCAGCGGTACGGCCAGTTGCCGATGAGCGTGATCTTCGAGGCGCCGACGGTGGCCGAAGTGGCTGTCGCGATCCGCGCCCACCAGGCCGCGGGCGTCGATCCCGCGACCCTCGAGGCCCTGCTCGGCGAGGTCGAGAGCGGCGTCGAGAGCAGCACGGCAACCAGCGGAGGTTCGCATGACTGACACCACCCACCGGGCCGCGTCGCGGGCACCGCGCTCCCGCCCGCGACGGCCGACGAGCACGATGGACTTCACCCTGTTCTTCTTCTCCGGTGACGGCACGGGCAGCGGCCACGGCAAGTACCGGCTGCTGCTGGACTGCGCCGAGTACGCCGACGCGCACGACTTCACCGCGATCTGGGTGCCGGAACGGCATTTTGTCGATTTCGGCGGCCTCTACCCGAATCCCTCGGTGCTGGCGGCGGCACTGGCCGCGCGGACCGAGCGGATCCAGATCCGGGCGGGCAGCGTGGTGGTGCCGCTGCACCACCCGGTCCGGATCGCCGAGGAGTGGGCGATGGTGGACAACCTCTCGGGCGGGCGTACCGGGATCGCCTGCGCCTCGGGCTGGCATCCGGACGACTTCGTGCTGGCACCCGAGCGCTACCAGGGCCGCAAGGACGAGATGTTCGCCGCGATCGAGACGATCCGGCGGCTGTGGGCCGGGGAAACCGTCGAGCTGACCGGACCGGAGGGCAACGTGGTCGGCGTGCGGACGCTGCCGCGGCCGTTGCAGCCGCAGTTGCCGATGTGGATCTCCTCGCAGGGCAGCATCGACACCTTCCGGCGGGCGGGCGAGGTGGGCGCGCACGTGCTGACCGGGCTGGTCGCGCAGCGGCTGAGCGATCTCGGCGAGAAGATCACCGCCTACCGCACCGCATTGGCCGAAGCCGGGCGCGATCCGGCGCTGGGCAAGGTATCCGCGATGGCGCACACCTTTCTCGGCCCGTCCGACGCGGAGGTCAAGGAACTGGTCCGGGCGCCGCTGATCGGGTACCTGCGCAACTTCCTGTCCCAGCAGGACGGCACCGGCGGGGAGTTCAGCCCGCTCAACGAGGAGGAGCGGGAGGCCATGCTGGCCGCCAGCTTCGAGCGCTACTTCGCCACGATCACCCTGATGGGCACGCCGGGCAAGTGCGAAACCCTGGTCGAGGACCTGGTCGACATCGGCGTGGACGAGGTCGCCTGCCTGGTCGACTTCGGCCTCGAACCGGACACCGTGCTCGGCGGGCTGCGGTACCTCGACGAACTCCGGGCGCGGTACAGCGGGGAGCGGGCATGACCGACCTCGCCGGCCGCCTCGCCCGGCTCACCCCGGAGCAGCGGGCGCTGCTGGACGCCAAGCTGCGCGCGCAGAGCGCGGAGCTGAACCGGCTGAACCGGGTACCGAAGCGCGAGCGCGCGAACCGCGTCCCGCTGAGCGTGGACCAGGAGCGGATCTGGCTGATCCACCAGTTCGACCCGGCCGACCCGGTCTACAACGTGCACTTCGGCGCCCGGCTGGCCGGCGAGTTGTCGATCGACGCGCTGGAACGGGCGGTGAACGCCTTCGCCGCCCGGCACGAAGCCCTGCGCACCACCTTCGAAACCGACGGCCTGCGCCCGGTGCAGGTGATACACGACGAGCTGCCGATCAAGATCCGCCACGCCGTCGCGCGCGACCTGGCCGACGCGCACCGGCTGGCCGGTGAGGAAGCGAGCGTGCCGATCGACATCGTGCACGGCCCGCCGATGCGGGTGACGCTGTTCCGGCTCTCCGAGCGCGAGCACGTGATGGTCGTCGTGGTCGACCACCTGGTGTGGGACCGCGGGGTCACCGGCATGTTCGAAGGCGATCTGGTGCGGTTGTACAACGCGTTCGCCACCGGTGCCGAGCCCGGCTTCCCGCCACTGGAGATCCAGTACGCCGACTACGCCGAATGGCAGCCGCTCTGGTTGCGCGAGGAGCTGCACCGGCGGCAGATCCCGTACTGGACCGACCGGCTCGCCGGGGCGTCGATGGTGCTCGAACTGCCGCCCGACCACCCGCGCCCGCCGGTGCAGACGTTCAACGGCGCGCGCTACCGGTTCCGGATGAGCCGTGAGCTGACGCTCGGGCTGAAGGCGCTGGCCCGCCGCGAAGGCGTGACGGTGAACGTGACGCTGCTGGCCGCGTGGTACGCGTTGCTGCACCGGTACACCGGCGAAGAGGACCTCATCGTCGGCACCACGTCGTCGACCCGCAGCCGCCCGGAACTGGAGCCGATCGCCGGGTACTTCCTGACCATGCTGCCGTTGCGCACCACGGTGACGCCGGAGCAGACCTTCCGCGAGCTGATCGCGGCCACCCGGGCGACCATGGTCGGCGCGTTCGCTCACCACGACACGCCGTTCGGCGCGCTGCTCGACGAGCTGGACATCGAACGCGATCCCAGCCGCAACCCCGTCTACCAGGTGTCGTTCATCTTCGTCGACTTCAACGAGCCGGCGGTGCCCATGCACGGGCTCGAAGTCGAGCAGCTGACCTTCGACAACCACACCGCCAAGGACGACTGCATGCTGTGCGTCTGGGACGAGGAGGCGGTGGCCGACCACTTCTTCGGCCTGTTCGAGTACAACACCGACCTGTTCACCGAAGAGACCATCGCCCGGATGTGGCGGCACCTCGAACGGCTGCTGGAACAGGTGGCGGTCGACCCGGAACCGCGGCTGCGCGAGCTGTCGCTGGCCGGTCCGGACGAGGTCGAGCTGGTGCTGCGCGACTGGAACCGGACCACAGTGGACGGTCTGACCGCGGTCGGTGTCGAGGAACTCGTCCGACGACAGGCACTGTCCACGCCGGACGCCATCGCGGTCGTCTGCGGGGAGGAATCCCTGACCTACGCGGAACTCCTGGACCGCGCGCTCCGGCTGGCGGGTCACCTGCGTGAACGCGGCGCGCGGCCGGAGACGGTCGTCGCGGTGTGCCTCGACCGCTCACCGGAGCTGCTCGTCGCGCTGCTCGGCGTGTTGCTGAGCGGGGCCGCGTACCTGCCGCTCGACCCGGCGCACCCGGCGGAACGACGCGCGGCGATGACCGCCGACGCCGGGGCGCTGCTGGTGGTCACCGAGGAAACGATGCGAGCCACCGCCGAGCCGCTTGACGAACTTCCCGTCGTACCACCGGATTTCCTCGCCTACGTCATCTACACCTCGGGCTCGACGGGCAAGCCGAAGGGCGTCGAGGTGACCAGGGGCGGCCTGGTCAACCTGGTCCGGTCGCTGGCGGGGGAGATCGCGCTGAAACCGGACGACGCGCTCGTCGCGGTCACCTCGGTGTCCTTCGACATCGCCGGGTTCGAGCTGTACGCGCCGCTGATCACCGGCGGGCGCGTGGTCCTGGCGCGGACCGCGGAGATCCGCGATGGCCGCCGCCTCGCCGCGTTGCTCGACGACGCGGGCGCCACGGTCATGCAGGCGACCCCGAGCGCGTGGCAGCTGCTCCTCGAAGCTGGCTGGCGCAACGACCGCGGCCTGCGGGTGATCACCGGCGGCGAACCGCTGCCGCCGTCGCTGGCGGCCGAGCTGGTCACCAGCCGGACCTGGAACGTGTACGGGCCAACCGAAACCACGATCTGGTCCACGGCCAAGCCGATGGACACCGGCACCGAGCGGATCTCCATCGGCAGGCCGCTGGCCAACACCGAGGTCTACGTGCTCGGCGAAGACCTCGAACCGGTGCCGATCGGCATGCCGGGCGAGCTGTACCTGGGCGGAGCCGGGGTGGCGCGCGGCTACCGGGGTCGCCCGGAACTGACCGCCGGGCGGTTCGTGCCCGATCCGTTCTCCGGCCGGGCGGGCGCGCGGTTGTACCGCACCGGCGACCAGGTCCGGTTCGCCGCGGACGGGAATCTGTACTTCCTCGGCCGCGACGACGGGCAGGTCAAGTTGCGCGGCTACCGCATCGAACTCGGTGAGGTGGAAACCCGGCTGGCCGCGCATCCGCGTGTGCGCCAGGCGGTGGCGGTGATCCGCGAGGACCGGCCCGGCGACCGGCGGCTGGTGGCCTACACCCGCGGTGAGGCGACACCGGAGGAACTGCGCGCGCACCTGGCGACCTTCCTGCCCGAGTACATGATCCCGTCGGCGTTCGTGCCGGTGACCGAGTTCGCGCTGACCACCAGCGGCAAGATCGACCGCAAGGCGCTGCCCGCCCCGCCCGCCCGGCGCACCGGCGACTACACCCCGCCCCGCGATCCGGTCGAGCTGGAGGTCGCCCAGGTGTGGGAGGAGGTGCTCGGGGTCCGGCCGGTCGGCCTGCGCGACCGCTTCTTCGATCTCGGCGGGCATTCCCTGCTGGTGCTGCGGCTGATGGCGGAGATCGAACGCCGCTTCGGCCAGGAACTGCCGATGGCGGCGATCTTCCAGGGCGCCACGGTCGAGCGGTTCGCGCACATGCTGCGCGAGGGCTACCGGCCACAGGAACGCGAACACCTGGTGGAGATCAAGGCCGGGGGAGCGGGCACACCGCTGTTCTTCGCACATCCGGCGGGCAGCGAGGTCGTCTGCTACATGCCGTTCGCGAAACTGCTGGCGGGACGGCCGTTGTACGCGATCGCGGCCCCGGCGCAACCGGACGCGGGCTTCGCGGATTTCGAGGAACGTGCCGCGGCCTATGCGGACTTGATGCGCGAGGTCCAGCCGAACGGACCGTACCTGCTGGCGGGCTGGTGCTACGGCGGGATCAACGCGTTCGCCATCGCCCGATCGCTGGAAGCGCGGGGAGAACAGGTTTCGCTGCTGTTGCTGGACGCCTACGGCCCCGAGGAAATGGCCGACGACGAGGACCCCGGTCGCGCGGCGATCGTCGAAGGGCTCGCGCTCAACCTCCAGTGGGACCGCACCGACGACCTGAAGTCGCTGGACGAACTCGCCGCGCTGACCGACGACGAGCAACTCGACTACCTGCTGATGCTGGCGCGCCGGGGCGACTACCTGCCGCAGGACGCCGGCCGGGAGCAGATGAATGCCTTTCTCGGGTTGTGGACCGCCAACCTCCGGTTGTCCTGGCGCTACCGGCCGACGCCGATGCGCGGGCCGATCACCCTGATCCAGGCGCGCGAAGAGGACCCGGCGCTGTTCACCAGCTGGCGTCCGCTGGCCGCGGGCGGGTTCGACGTCCGGCTGGTCGGTGGCAACCACTACACGATGATGCGCGAGCCGCGCGTCGCCGAGGTCGCCGCGGCCGTGGACGCCTGCCTGCCCGGAGTCGCGGATGCTTGAGCTGCTGCGCGACCCGGTCTACATCCGCTACTGGCTCGCCGTGGTGGTCTCCTTCCTCGGCGACGCGATGACCCGGATCACGCTCATCTACGTCACCGCCCAGCTGACCGGCAGCCCGAGCATGATCGCCGTGGTGGTGTTCGCGCAGCTGCTGCCGCAGGGCGCGCTCGGCGCCTTCGCCGGTCCGCTGATCGACCGGCTGCCGAAGCGGGCCGTGCTGGTCACCGCCGATCTCACGCGCTCGCTGGTGGTCGGTTCGATGATCTTCTTCACCGACTCGATCTGGACGCTGCTCGCGCTGATCCTGCTTTCCGGCGTGGGCACGGCGTTCTTCGAGACCGCGCGGATCGCCGCGGTGCCGACGATCGTCGCGGGCAAGAGCCTGCCGACCGCGATCGCGTTGTTCCAGAGCACCTACCAGACCATCCAGCTGGTCGGGCCCGCCGTCGGCGGACTGCTGCTCACCTTCGCCGGGACCGGGCTGGTGCTGGCCATCGACGCGGCCACCTTCGGAGTTTCGGCTCTGCTGCTGGGAAGCCTGACCGTGCTGCGGCACGTGCCGTCGGCGACCGGCACCCGCGAGCCGTACTGGCGCTCGCTGGGCACCGGGATCCGTGGCGTGCTGGCGATCCCGTCGCTGCGCTTCGTTTTTGTCGCGCTGATTCCGGCGACCGCGGTGTTCGGCTTGTTCACCACGAACTTCAACGCCGAGCTGCTGACCGTGTTCGACCTGCCCGCCGCCGGGTACGGGTTCGCGCAGGCGAGCCTGGCGGTGGGCTCGGTGCTCGGCGCGCTGCTCGGGCCCATGCTGATCCGGCGGTACCGCGCGCCGAACACGCTGCTGGTGGTGGCGATCGCGGCGTTCGGCGTGGCGCTGCTCCTGCTCGCTCCCACGCAGTGGCTGTGGGCCCGCGTCGGCATCGCCGCGGTGCTGCCGTGGTGCCTGGTCGCCGGGCTGTTCGCGAGTCTCTACCAGGTGCCCGCGGCGAACACGCTGCTCGGCGACCTGCCCGAGCACCTGCGCGGCCGGGGTGTCGGCCTGCTGAACACCACGACCTACGGCCTGACCCTGATCGGGGTGGCCATCGGCGGGGTGCTGGCGGTCGGCGTCGGGGTGGCCGCCTCGGTGGTCATCGCCGGTGCGGCGCTGGTGCTGATCGCCGGCGCGCTTCTGCTGCCCTACGCCCGAGTCACCAGGCACACCGAGGAGCCGGTATGACGATTCCGCTTTCGGCCGCGCAGCGGCGCCTGTGGGTGCTCGCCGAACTTCGCCCGGACGATCCCTTCTACAGCATCCCCTTCGCCATCGACCTGACCGGCGAACTCGACGTCCCCGCGCTGGAACGGGCGGTCACCGGGATCGTGCGGCGGCACCCGCCACTGCGCAGCAGCATCCGCCGCGACACCACCGGGGAGCTCGAGCACGTGGTCCACCCGGCCGGACCGGTCACGATTCCCTTGGTGGAACCGGCGATCGAGGAGCGGTTCGCGGCCGAGCCGTTCGACCTCGCCAACGGACCGCTGTTCCGGACCGCGCTCGTGCGCCACGGCCCGCGTGCGCACCGGCTGCTGGTGAACGTGCACCACATCGTCTTCGACGGCCCGTCACTGCACCTGTTCATGGCCGAACTCACCGCGCTGTACCGGGGCCGCGAGCTGCCCGAGTTGCCGATGACCTACGCCGAGTGCCTGCGGGCGCAGCCGCCGGCGTCGGTGCGGTACTGGACCGACCGGCTGTCCGGCGCGCCGGAGGCGATGGAACTGCCGCTCAAGTGCGCCCGCCCGGCCACCAGCGAGCACCGGCTGGTGCGGCATTCCCGGTTGCTGCCACAGGAAGTCGCCGGCCCGCTCGTGACGTTCGCCCGGCGCAAGCGCGCCACCGCGTTCATGGTCACCAAGGCCGCCTGCGACGTCCTGCTGCGCCAGCACGGCGCGCACGACGTGCTGGTCGGCGTGCCGCTCGCCGGCCGGGACAGCGCCGAATCGGCCGGGCTCATCGGCTACCTCACGCGGCCGGTGGTGCTGCGCACCGTGCTCTCCGACGAGTTCACCTTCACCGACGTGCTCGGCCTGGTCCGCGAGGACGTGCTGGACGCGCACACCCACGGCGAGCTGCCGTTCGACGCGGTGCTGCCCGCGCTCGGGGTGGCCAGGGATCCCAGCTACGACCCGTTCCACCAGGTGATCTTCGGTTATGTCGGCAAGCTGCCGGTGGAGGTCACGGCCGGGGTCGAGTTCCGCGCGGCCTATCTCACCGTGCCGACCACCGCGGTGGAGCTGGAGATCACCGTGCACGAGACCGACGGCGGCCTGCGCGCGGACTTCGACTACCGGGAGGACCTGTTCGACTCCGAGACCATCGAGGCGATGGCGGCCAGGCTGGAGACGATCCTGCGCCGGGCCGGTGCCGATCCGCTGGCCACGGTGGGGGAGCTGATCCTGCCGGACGAGGCCGAGTACCGGCAGGCGGTGGTGACGTGGAACAGCACCCGCGCGGAGTATCCGGCCGGGCGTGGCATCCACGAGCTGGTCGAGGACCAGGCCGACCGCACCCCGGCCGCGATCGCGGTGGTGGACGGCGATCGCAAGTGGACCTACCGCGAACTCGACGAGCGCGCGAACCGGGTGGCGCACCAGCTCAACGCGCTCGGGGTGACTCCGGAGGCCGCGGTGGGGGTGAGCCTGCCGAGAACGGCCGAACTGCTCGCCGTGCTGCTCGGCATCTTCAAGGCGGGCGGGGTTTACCTGCCGCTGGAGCGGAACCTGCCGGTGCAGCGATTGCGCGCGATGGTGGAGGATGCCGCCCCGGTGGTGATCATCGCCGATGAGTCCGATGAGTCCGATGAGTCCACTGTGGATATGGGCCCGCCGGTGGTCCCCCCGGCCACCGGCGGGCCCGTCGACCGCGTGCGGTACCCGGTCGAGGCGGGCAACGCGGCGTACATCCTCTACACCTCCGGGTCCACCGGCGGACCCAAGGGCGTCGTGCTGGAGCACCGCAACCTGACCAATCTGCTGACCTGGGCCCACCGCGAACTCGGCACGGCGGCCTTCGTCTCGGTGCCGTTCATCAGCTCGCTGTCCTTCGACGTGTCGATGTGGGAAATCTTCACCACGCTGACCTGCGGCGGGAGCGTGCTGATCGCCGAGGACGCGTTCGGCCTGCGCGAGCGCACCCCGGTGAGCCTGCTGACCGCGGTCCCGTCGATCCACGCCGAACTGCTGAAGCTCGGCGCGGTACCGGCGGCCGCGCGCACGATCGTGTCCAACGGTGAGGTGCTGCCGCCGTCGGTGCTCGCCGGACTCGCCGGTCTCGGCACCGCCGACACCATCTACAACATGTACGCGCCAACGGAAACCACCACGTTCTCGCTCTTCAACGTGGTGCGTCCGGGTGAACCCATCCCGCTCGGCCGCCCGATGGACAACACGATGGCGTACGTGCTGGACCCGCACCTGCGGCCGGTGCCGCCGGGCGTGGTCGGGCAGCTGCACCTCGGCGGGGCCGGGATCACCCGCGGCTACCTGAACAAGCCGTCGCTCACCGCGGACCGGTTCCTGCCCGATCCGTTCACCGACGAGCCCGGCCGCCGCATGTACGCCACCGGCGACCTGGTCCGGCACGCGCCGGACGGCCGGATTCTCTTTGTCGGCCGCGCGGACCACCAGGTCAAACTGCGCGGTGCCCGTATCGAACTCGGTGAGGTCGAGGCGGCTCTGTCTGCGCACCCGGCGGTGAGCGAGGCGTGCGCGGTGGTCCTGCGTGGCGGTACCGACTCGCTCGCCGCGGCCGTGGCGCTCCGCGCGGGCGAAGCCGCCGACGCCGCCGGACTCCGCGCCCACCTGCGGGAACTGCTGCCCGGTTACATGGTGCCCGACCGGATCACCATCGCCGACGTGTTGCCGCTGCTGCCGAGCGGGAAGCTCGACCGCAAGCGGATCACCCAGGACCTCGCGGCCGGACCCGTCGCGGTGGAAGAAGATCCACCCGCGAGCGAGGCCGAGGATCGGGTCGCGGCGGCCTGGGCGGCGGTGCTCGGCCACCCGGTCGGCGTGAACCGGAACTTCTTCGAGGCCGGTGGCAATTCGCTCGCGCTGATCACCCTGCGGGAGCGGTTGCGCGAGGATCTCGGCCGGCCGGTGCGGACCGTGGAACTGTTCCGGCACCCCACGATCCGGGCCATGGCGGCGTTACTGGCGAACGGGGACCAGGCCGCGGTCCGGCCGGAGCTGACCGGCCGGGTACTGGCCCGCCGGGCGGCCATCACCCGGCGGACCGCGGAGCGGCGCTGATGGACGTCACCGAATGCCGGGCCATCGTCACCGGTGCCGCGAGCGGACTCGGCCGGGCGTGCTGTCTCGGGCTGGCCGAAGCGGGCGCCGAGGTGGTGGCGGTGGACAGCGATCGGAAAGGGCTGGATTCGCTGGCGGGCGACCGGATCTTCGTTCAGGAAGCCGACGTCACCAGGGAGTGTGAGGTCGCGAGCGCGGTGGACGCGGCCTTCGCCCGGCTCGGCCGCGTGGACGTGCTGGTGAACTTCGCCGGGATCTACCGCGACGGCCTGCTGGTCAAGGACATCGGGGAGGGCGACTTCGTCTCGATGCCGCTGGCGCAGTGGCGGGCCGTGATCGAAACCGATCTCACCGGCACCTTCCTGCCGGTGCGGGAAACCGCGTTGCGCATGGTGCGCGACGGCGTCCGGCCGGGCGTGCTGATCACCGTCTCCTCGGTGTCCCGCAATGGAAATCCCGGACAGGGCAACTACTCCGCGGCGAAGGCGGGCGTGGTCGCGTTCACCCGGTCCGTCGCGCTGGAACTCGCGCCGCACGGCATCCGCGCGGCCGCGATCGCGCCCGGCTTCATCGACACGCCGATCCTGTCCGCGATGGACCCGGACCGGCTTTCCGCGCAGGTGGACGAAATCCCGGCACGACGGCTGGGCACGCCCGCCGAAATCTTCGCCGGGGTCCGGTTCGCCATCGAATGCGAATACTTCACCGGCCGCTGCCTCGAAATCGACGGCGGCTTGTCGTTCTGACCGAATTCGAGGGGGATGAAGGCTTTGCCCGACCACAGAACGCCGTCCGCGGCCGGTCTGCGCGCGCTGCGCGAGCAGACGCTGCACCGGCTGCGGACGGCCATGACCGAGACCAACGGGGGCGGGGCCCAGCGCTGCGCCGAGCGGCTGCTGGCCGTGCTGCCCAAGCGAAAGCTCCAGGACAACGCCGTGCTCGTCGCTTACGGCGGCGGCAAGGACAGCTCGTATTCACTGGCTTTCTGCCGGGCCGTGCAATTGATGGTGTACGCGGAAAAGGGGGAGACCTTCCGCCTGCGCACGGTCACCAACCGGCACGCGGGCATGCCGAAAGCGGTGATGGAGAACATCGACCGCGCGTACCGGGCGCTGCGCATCCCCGAGGATCCCGGCTGTGAGGCGCTGCTGGTCGACGGGGACGAGGTCAAGCCGTTCCGCGCGGACGAAGCGCTGGCGCCGCAGGTGGTCGCCCGCAACCGGGTCGACCTGCTGATGACCGGGCACCGCACGTTCGCCGAGCCGCGGCCGACCTTCTGCAACGCCTGCAACCTGAGCATGGTGAACTCGTTCGGCGCCGCGGCCGCGCACGACGGCGGGGTGGACGTGATCATCACCGGTGATTCCCCGGCGGAGCAGCGTTCCTACTACCTGTGGGTCAACCGGCTCGCGCGCAGTTACGGCCAGCACCTCGACAAGTCCGCCGAATCTGGGTTCCGCCGGTTCCTGGAGAAAGCCGACGACCTGGCGCAGGCGTACTTCACCGACATCTTCGGGCCGGACGCGGAAACCGAGGTCGGCGACCGCCGCGTCACCCACGACGTCCCGCACGAGCTGCGGTTCTTCTCCATCTACGACGACACGCGGTACTCCGCGTCCGGGCACTGGCACCTGCTCAACGACCACCTCGGCTTTGTCTTCGACGACCTGGCCTTCAGCTTTACCGAATCGGACTGCGGCACGCCGACGGTCATGGCGCACCTGCGCGGGCTCAAGTGCGAGCGGCTCTACCGGCGCAGCTACCGGGAAGGGCTGGAAGAGTACGTCGAATTCGCGCTCGAACTGATGCGCCGCAAGGAGTTCCCGGAGCGGCTGATCGACACCATGCGCGAGCGCTACGCCGATGACCGGGACGGCGAACGCATGCGTGCCAAGGCGAACGCCTTCGCGCTGGACGCCTTCGGCCTGACCGAAGCGCAGCTGATCTGCATGATCTACTCGCCGTTCCCCGGCCGGGGCGAGCGCCTCGACGGTTATCTGGAAGCCGAGCAGCCCGACCTTTTCCCGCGTGCCGCGGAAATCCACGCGCTGCTCGCCGCGCCGGACACCGAGGACGGTGGTGGGCTGGCCGCCCGGCTGGAGTCGTGCAGCGGGCTCGCCCTGGACCGGTTGCGGGTGCTCTACCGGAGCCCGCCGGCCGGCCAGGCCGGTCCGGCCGACGGCAAGGACCTGATGGGCGCGATCCTCGCCGGGGATCCGCACAAGGCGGTCATCCCGACCCGGCACACACCGGACGGCCCGGTGGTGCACGAGCTGATCAGCGGTCGCTGAGAGGAGCAGGAATGAGCGAGGAGGACACCACCTACACCGTGGTGCTGAACGAGGAGGAGCAGTACTCGATCTGGCCGGCGGGCCGGGACCTCCCGGCGGGCTGGCGCACCGACGGCACCCGGGGCACGAAGGCCGAGTGCCTCGCCCACATCGGTGAGGTGTGGACGGACATGCGGCCGCGGAGCGTGCGGGAGCAGCTGGAAAGCCGGTGACGCCGTAGTCTCGGCGGGATGGGCTGGGAATGGGATTCTTCGCTGTATGCCGGGAGCGCCGCGTACTACGCACGCGGCCGCCTGGCGTATCCGGCCGCCCTCGCCGAGGCGATCGCCACCGAGCTGGGCCTCGACGGCTCCGGCCGCCTGCTCGACGCCGGGTGCGGGCCCGGTTCGCTGACCCTGCTGCTGGCCGGGCACTTCCGGGAGGTGGTCGGGGTCGACGCGGACCGGGACATGCTCGCCGAAGCCGGTCGCCGCGCGGACGCGGCCGGGGTGCGCCACGCGAAGTGGGTGCACCTGCGCGCGGAGGACCTGCCCGCCGGGCTCGGCCGGTTCGACCTGATCACCTTCGCCCAGTCGTTCCACTGGATGGACCGGCCGAAGGTGGCCGCGACGGCGCGCGGCATGCTCACCGACGGCGGTGCCTGCGCGCACGTGCACGCCACGACCACCCACGGCACCGACACGGCGGAACCGCTGCCGTACCCGCGCCCGCCGCACGCCGAGATCGCCGATCTGGTGCGCGCGCACCTCGGCGCGGTGCGGCGGGCGGGCCAGGGACAGTTGCCGGACGGCACGCCTGACGGTGAATCGGAGATCTACCGCGCCGCGGGCTTCACCGGCCCGGTGCGCGTCGAGGTGCCCGGCCGCGTGGTCACCCGCGTGACCGAAGACCTGGTCGCCGCGGTGTACTCGCGGTCCAGTTCGGCGCCGCACCTGTTCGGCGACGCCCGCGCGGCCTTCGAAGCCGAGCTGCGGGAACTGCTGCACCGCACCAGCCCGAGCGGCTTGTTCAGCGAACTGACCAGTGAGATCGTCGTCGACCTCTGGCGTGCCTAGAGTTCCTGGCTACCGGTCAGTTCGTCGCGTTGCCGCCTGCGTGACATCGTCAGGGAGACCGCGAAGGCCACCACCGGGGCGATGAGCAAGCACAGCAGCACCACGACAAGATCCTGCCGGGCCGCGGCCGCTACCTCGAACAGTCCCGCCTGATCATCGATCACGGACACGACAAGCAGGCCGAGAACGCCGGTCCCCGCCCCGGACACGGCAGCGCGGCCCAGACCGGTGGCGGTCACCGCGGCGGGAACCGGTTCGGGCAGCCGCAGCATCCGCTGCCAGTCCTCGCCTCTGCCCGCCGCCCACAGCTCGCGGATCACCTCGACGTCCTTCGCCGGGACGTCGTGGAGCGGAAGCCGTTCGCCGTCCTGGTCGTAGACCACGACCACCTGCGCCCCGGGCTCGGTCCGCACCTCCTGCACCTCGGGCCAGCTCAGGCTGACCGACCGGGTGAACCTGGTGCTGGTGAAGCCCTCTCCGTCGACCGCGGTGCCGTTTCCGAGCAGATGCCAGGTGATGAAGCCGCCGGGCGGCAACGCCGCCAGGATCAGGTTCAGCCAGTCGCCCGACTCGATGCCGTACCAGACCCCTAGCACCAGCACCAGTACGCCGGAAGCAGCTTTGTACGGCTGCATCATCATGCGAACGCTTGGCCGGTAGTGCCGTGCACCCATGCTGTCCCCCTGATGGCGGAAGGATACCGCCGATGCGGCCGCACGCTTCTTGCGCTGTTGACGTTGGCAGACTGACCGCATGACAGATCTGACCGCCGAACTCGTGGTCGAGGGTCGCGTCCCGCGGACCCCGGCTCTCGCCCCGAACGGGCGTCTGCTCTGCTACGTTCTCGCCTCCAGCAGCAGAATCGGTGACCACCTCGACACCGCACTCTGGCTGGCCGACATCGAAGGCGACGGTGTGTGGAATCGGGTGACCGCCGATACCGCGACGGAGTCCCAGCCCCGCTGGTCCACGGACTCGCGCACGCTGTACTTCCTGTCCGACCGCGCCGAGCGTGGCACTCCGCAGCTGCACCGGCTCACCCCCGCCGACGGCGCGGTGATCGTTTTGACCGGTTGGCGCGCCGGCATCATCGACCACCAGCCGCTCGCCGATCCCGACCTGATCGCTCTGCTCGCCGAAGACGAGCCCACCGAGGAGGACGCGCGCCGCGCCCGGGACCGCGACGACGCCATAGTCGTCGGTGAGTGCGAACCGCGTGCCCGGTTGCGCCTGCTCGACCTGCGCACCGGCCAGGTCACCACCCCGGGTGTGTTCGGCGACCGGCACGTTGTGGAACTGCGGCAACGACCCGACGGTGGCCCGCTCGCCGTGCTCACTCAGGCCGGCGCCGACCAGGACTACGGCCCGCGCACCGGCCAATTGCACCTGTTCGACCCCACCACGGGGACCGCGGAGGACCTCGGACCGGTCGAGGCCGACGCGCAATCCCTGGCCTGGTGGCCGGCTGAAGACGGTTGGCACCTCGGTTACGTCGCCCTCACCCCACCTGTCCTCCAAGCCGGCACCGCGGTGTTCGACCTGGCCATGAGCAGCCGCGTCCGCCGCAACCGCACCGCCGACCTTCCGATGTGCCCCACCGAGCTGTGCCAGACCGACGCCGCCCCTCTGGTGGTGTTCGCCGACGGCCTGAACACGACCCTGGCCCGCCTCGCCCCCGACGGTCCCATGCCGCTGTCGCAGCACCCCGGCCGCCTCGACGCCATCACCACCACCCCCGCGGGCACGGCGATCGCGGCACTGACCGGCACCCGCTACCAAGCCACGAACGTTCACATCGGGCCACCAGCCGGGCCGCTGCGGAAGATCACGGACACCCGCCCCGAACTGGACGGCATCGCGTTCGGCACCCAGCGGCCACTGGCTTACCGTGCCGCCGACGGCCTCGAGCTGGACGGTCTGCTCGTGCTGCCGGCCGGGAAATCCGCTTCGGACGGCCCGTTCCCGCTCATCACGCTCGTGCACGGCGGCCCCTACGACCGTTTCGCCGATCGACTCCAGCTGTTCTGGTTCCCCAGCGCACAGTGGCTGGCCACCGCCGGCTACGCGGTGTTCCTCCCCAACCCGCGAGGCGGCCAAGGCCACGGTCACGAGTTCGCCGCCCGTGTCGCGGGCAGGGTCGGCCGGGAGGAGTGGACCGACATCCTGACCGGGATCGACCTGCTCATCGCCGAGGGCATCGCGGACCCCGATCGGCTGGGCATCGCCGGTGGGAGCCACGGCGGGTTCATGGCTGCCTGGGCGATCGGGCAGACCGACCGGTTTCGCGCCGCGCTGGTCAGCGCCGGCGTCACCGACTGGGGCATGCTCGCCGGGACCGGGGAGAACGGCCAGTTCGAGGCCGCGCTCGGTGGCAGCACCGGCTGGGAGGGAATCGGCCCGCACCCGCATGACGCGCTCAGCCCGGTCTCCTTCGCCAGCCGCGTCCGCACCCCCGTGCTCATCCTGCACGGCGCCGAGGACACCAACGTCCCCCTCGGCCAGGCCGTGTACTTCCACCGGGCACTGCGCCACTTCGGCGCGGAGCACGAGTTCGTGATCTATCCCAGGGAGGGCCACTCGATCCGGGAACGCAACCACCAACTCGACGTCCTGCGCCGCACCCGTGCCTGGTTCGACCGCTGGCTCCGGCCCTGACCGGGAGCGCCTGGTACTGGCGCGGTTGTTCCCAGCACAGCGACCTCGGTCAGGAGCCCGGTACCGAACCGAGCTGAGGTGGTTCCGGTGGCGGCCCGGTGACCACCGTGCCCAGGGTGGACTGCCACAGCTCGGCCCACAGCCCGGAGCGGACGAGCTTGTCCAGCCAAGCGTTGACGAACTCCTTGAACGCGGCGTCCCCGCGCGGCAGGCCGATGCCGTACGGCTCGCTGGTGAACGGCTCGCCGATGATCTTGATCCGGTCGTTGAGCCGAGCGGCCCCGGCCAACGCGGTCAGGTCGTGCACGTAGGCCACGGCCCGCCCCGATTCGAGCGCCTGCACGCATTCGTTGGTGGTGCCGAAGGTTTCGAGCTTCGCCTTCGGCGCCACCTGGCGCAGCGCGTCCACGCTGGTGGTGCCCGCGACCGCGACCACCGGGCGGTGGTTGAGATCGGCGGGCCTGGCGATCGAACGCTCCTGGTCCAGGGTGGCGATCGCCTGCCCGGAACGCAGGTACGGCCCGGCGAAGGCGACCTTCTGCGCCCGCTCCGGAGTGATCGTGTAGATCCGGATCACCGCGTCCACGGTGCCGACCTGCAGCAGCGTTTCCTTGGTTTCCGGGGTCGCGGTGACAATTTTCACCGTCGATTCACCGAGCAGGTATTTCGCCAGCAACTTTCCCAGTGTCGCGTCGAATCCCTCGGTTTCGCCGGTGATCGAATTGCGCTCGGAAAGCAGTGGGAGATCGAGTTGGCCGCCCACGATCAATTGTCCGCGACCGCGAATGGTGGTCGCGGTCGGCGACGCCGCCACTTCCGCGCCGGTGGCCACCGGGGCGCGGTCCAGCAGCGTCGGCTGGTGTGGCGGAGCCTTCTGGCCTGCGGTGTCCGGTCGATCGCAAGCGGTAACCGCCACCATCGCGGCGAGCACCGCGCCCAGCCGCCGCCGGCGCACTTCGAAAATGCCCGCCATCTCCCGCGCTCCGTTTCCGACTCGCCAATACCGGTGCCCTCCGACGTGGCTCAGTATTGTTCCCGCCCGATTCACCACAAGGGTCGATCGTCGGCGAGTGCGGAAGACTAGAGAATTCGCTAGCTAGATCCCGGTAGGACGACGTTCAACCCACGGCCGCGCTTTTTCCAGCTGCCCGGCCAGTCGCAGCAGCAGGCCGTCGGCCCCGAGCCGCCCGACGAACTGGGCGCCGATCGGCAGCCCTTCGGCGGTCCAGTGCAGCGGCACGCTCATCGCGGGCCTGCCGGTCAGGTTCGCCAGCTGCGTGTACGGCACCCAGCTCAGGTTCTCGTGGATCAGCCGGTCGACGATCGGGGTGAACCGCAGCAGCCCGGCGGCCCCGGCGGTGAGCAGTCCGCGCTGGAGCTTGCGCACCGGCTCCGGGGTGTCGAAGGCACCGATCTTCGGCGGCGGGGTCGCGGTGGACGGGGTGAGCAGGAAGTCGTACGACTCGTGGAACTCGGCGAGGCGCCGGGTGTGCTCGTGCCGTCGTTCGATGGCGCGCACCAGGTCGACCGGATTCGTCGCGCGGCCCAGCGCGGCCATCGTGCGCGTGTCGAGTTCGAAGGCGGAGTCACCGGCGCCGCTGGTGGCCTTGCACTCGGCCATCGAGTGCGCGCAGCTGACGAACCAGCTGGTCAGGAAGTCCTTGGCCAGCGCGGCGTCGTCGAACGGCTGCGACTTCAGTTCGACCACCTCGTGGCCCAACTCCTCGAGCAGGTCCCCGGCCGCGCGAGCGGCGGCCACGGCCTCGGGGTGCGGGTCCGGGTTGATCGAGCTGGCGGTGCACAACGCGACACGCAACCGGCCCGGTTCGCGGTCGACCTCGTCCGCGAACGGCTTCTCCGGCCCGGCGGCGAGAAACGGCGACAGCGGCGTCGGCCCGGCGAGCACGTCGAGCATGGCGGCGGTGTCGCGCACCGAACGCGAGATCACGCCGTCGGTGGCGGTGCCGCCGAGCCCTTCGGCACGCGCCGGACCGGCCGGGATGAGCCCGCGTGACGGCTTGAGGCCGAACAACCCGCAGGCCGAGGCCGGGATGCGGATGGAACCGCCACCGTCGCTGGCCCCCGCACACGGCACGATGCCCGCCGCGACCGCCGCGGCCGCGCCACCGGAGGAACCGCCCGGCGTGTGCCCGGGATTCCACGGGTTGCGCGCGGGCCCGAACAGATCCGGCTCGGTGATGCCCTTGGCGCCGAACTCGGGCGTGTTGGTCTTGCCGAAGACAACCAGCCCGGCGTCGAGCCAGCGCTGGACCACCGTGGTGGTCTCCTTCGCCGGAATCGAGACCATCGAACGGGACCCGCCGCTGGTCGGCTGCCCGGCCAGGTCCTGGTGGAGGTCCTTGAGCAGGAACGGCACCCCGGCGAACGGCCCGTCCGCCGGGGTGGCGGGCGGGTCCACCTCGCGCACGACCGCGTTGAGCCGCGGGTTGACCTCCGCCAGCCGGGCGCGTGCCGCCTCCAGCAGGTCCGCCGGGGTCGCCTGGCCGTCGCGGACCAGCGCGGCCAAGCCGGCCGCGTCGTACTTCGGGTAGTCGTCCATGGCCTGATCTTGCCTGACCGGCACCGCTATCCCGGTGGCCAGGTGAAGTGGTTGGATTCGACACCATCGGCGATCACCCAGACGGATTCGCCGACCTGGCCGAAGTGGAATGCCTCGAAGGTGACCGATCCGTCCGAATCGGTGGTCTGCCCGGAGCCCGGGTTGCTGTAGTTCTCCGCGGTGGAGAACGGGTTGAAGTCGTACTCGGTGTTCGGGTCGAAGCCCGTCGCCACGACGTGCATCTTCGCGCAGTCCGGCACCGAGCAGCCGTCCCCGTATGACTCCTCTTCCCCGCGGGACACGGTGATCGTCCTCGGCGACTTCGGCGTCACCCCGGCGGAACCGGCCCCCGGACCACGCCCGGCGGAGTTCTCCGCGGTCACCGTGACCACGTAGGTCGACCCGTTGGTCAAGCCGCTGAGCGTGGTCGACCGGACGCCGCCGCCGACGGTCTTCTCGCCGCTGCCCGCGCTGGAGGTCCAGGCGATGTGGTAGTTCGACACGGCGCCGCCGTTCGGGGACGCGGCGCCCCAGTTGACGGTGATCGCGGCGTTCCCGGCCGTGGCCTTGACCCCGGGCGGCGCGCCCGGCGGGCTGGCCGGTTTGGGAGCCGGGGTGCTCGGCTTCGGCTGTGGTGGCGGTGGCGGTGGCTTGGTCTGCGCGGGCGGCGGTGCCTGCTGTTGCTGCTCCTGCGCGGGCGGCGCGGCCGGTGGCGGTCCGGCGGCCGGTGGCGGTCCGGCGGGCGGGGGAGCCGAGGGCGCGGGGTGCTCGCTGCCGGTCACCTGGACCGGGTGGACCGCGCCGTCGTTGTCCACCACCAGCACATGACCGCCGTCCGCGCTGTCGACGTACACGCGCGAGTCCTCGCCCTTCGACAGCCGGGGTTCACCGGGCGGGAGCGGGGTGTTCTGGCGTGGCTTGCCGTCGCGGTCGTAGGTGAGCACGTGGTTCTTGGCGCGGTCGAGCAGGACCACGGTTTGCCCGGAGGACGCGACATCGGCGTAGTCCCCGTCGGGCAGGTTGACGGTGACTGGCGAGGCCTTCGCGGGTGTGGTGTCGACCAGGTGCATGCGTTTGCCCGCCCCGTCGAGCACGGCGATCCGGCCGCCGACGTCGGTCGAGGCGAAGCGTGCGTTCGGCGGTGCGTCGACGCCGAGCGCGGTGCCCTCACCGAGTCCGTCTTCTTCGATCGGGTGCACGGTGTCGGTGGAGGTGTCGATGAAAACCGGGCGGTCGGCGACGGTGGTCAGGCCGCCGGTGTGCCCGCTGGGCGCGTTCGCCGGGCAGTCGAGCCGGTCGGCGTCACGCGCCAGCTCGCAGATCGAATTGGTGCCCTGGTGGTGGACCCACACCGAGCCCGCGCTGGTGGTCACCGGTTCGCCGAGGCTGCCGCCCGCCGCGATGGAGGTGTGCTCGTCGCCGAGCCGGACGATCTGCCCGGCCTGCCGGTACACCAGGTACGGCCCGCCCGCGACCTCCAGCGCCACCGGCCGTTCCCGCGCCGCCGGCGCGGTCACCTTGCCCACCGCCAGATCCGACTTGCCGAACTCGATGATCCGGTTGCCGCCGACCACGTAACCGCCGGTCTCGCCCTGCACCACCCGACTGCCCGGATCGGCGGCGAGCCCCAGTTGGGCGTCGATGTTCCGGCTGGCGCCGTCGATGTGGAAGACCGTGCCCAGCACGGAGTTGAACACCCAGTGCCCGGACTGGAAGAAGTCGATCCCGCCACCGGGCTTGGCCGCGCCGGACACCGCGAGGCCGACCGCGGTCGTGACCGCCACCGCGGTGATCACCAGCGGCGATCGCCCGCGCCACCACGCGAGGTTTCTGCCCACACACCGAGCGTAGGGGAAACCACCGGCTGGTCTCTACGCCTCAGCCGATAGCCGGCGGCGGCCACCGCCACGACGGACACAGCCAGGCACAGCCAGGCGAACCAGGCGCCGAACCTGCTGAACGCGGTCGGGCCCGAGCCCGCCGGGACCTCGGCGACGGCGACCGCGAACGGCCGTGCGCCGGTACTGTCGGTACTGCTTTCGGCGAGGACGCGACCGCGGTCGTCGGCGACGATCGTGCGGCCGTCGGTGGCTGCCCACGCCACCGCGAACCCGTGCTCGACGCCGCGTAACACGGCCGTCCGGCTGTGCTGCCAGCCGTCGACGTCCTCGTCGTCGGCCGGGACCGCCATCGTTCTCGCTCCGGCGAGCGCGTACTCCCGGCTCGGCTCGGGGAAGTTGATGTCCATGCAGTTCTGCAGGGCGGTGCCGCCGGGCAACAAGGCCAGCTCTTCGCCCGGCGTGATGCCGGGGGAGTCGCCGACGTGCCGTTTCCGGTACACCACCGGCACTCCGCCGTCCGCGGGCAGCGCGACGACGGTGTTGTACTTGCGGCCGGAGTCGTGCACGAGCGCACCGATCACCACGTCGGCGCCGGTGTCTTCGGCCGCCTGCCGCAACGGTGCCAGCGCGGTGCCCAGCTGCGTCGATTCGAGCGTGAACACCGCCTCCGGCAACACCACCAGCCGGACGTCACCGGGCAGTCCGCGCACCTGGTCCACATAGGACTGCTGGATCTCCCGGCCGGCGGGACCGGAGATCGCGGTGGCCCACGTGTTGTCCGCCCGCGCCACCACCGCCACCCGCATGCCCGGCCGCGCGGGTTCGGCGAGCCGGGCCGCTCCGTACCCGGCCGCGGCGAGCGCCACCAGCGCGACCGCGATCCCGGTCCGCGCTCCGCCCGCCGCCACCGCCGCGATCCCGGCCGGAACCAGCACCAGGAGGAATTCGACACCCCACATCCCGGTGACCGCGGCGACCTGGGTCACCAGTGGCACGTCCGCCTGCGCCGTGGCGAGCGCGCCCATCACACCGACGGGACTCACCAGCGAGACCAGGTACAGCGCGCCCGTCCAGGTCGCGGCCGCGGCGAAAGCGCCAAGCAGCAAGCGATCCCGCAGCGAACGGAACACCGCGACGGTCAGCGCGGCCGGCAATCCCGCGCACACCACGATCACCGGCACCACCGCCACCGGGATCGAATCCGAATCGAGGAAGTAGGCCCAGCTGTGCGCGGTGCCCACCGCGCCGGCGGCGAACGCGGCCACCGCCGCCGGGCGACGCAACGCCAGCAGCAGCACCGGCAGTGGTGCCAGCCACGTCAGCGCCGGTAGTGGATCGGGTCCGGTGCCCAGGTACAGCAGCAACGCCGAACCGGCGAACGCGATGATCGCCACCGCCGGTCCCTTCCGACCGCGAATCCCCATGCGACCGAGTCTGGCCGGGGTGAGGAGCCGGATCACTGGTGCTGGCCACCCCAGGCGCAGTCCGGTAAGCCTCACTCGCTGTCTTCGCGTCCAGGCGGCCCCTGGCTGCACGAAGCCCGTCGAGCAGGCTTATCGGACAGCGCCCAGCCAGTCCTGCAGCACACCCGCTGTCCGGGCGGGCTGGTCTTCGGCGGTGTAGGTGTAGGAATCGGCGATGGCGCGGAAGTCCGCGCCCAGCAACTCCGCGTACGCCCGCCCGCGCTCGGCCGGGAACACGCGGTCGTCGGCCGCCCAGGCGCACAGGATCGGCAGCCCGGAATCGCGAAGCCGCTCGGCCGCGCCCTTCACGAAGTCGATGTCCACCGCGCCGATGGCCTTGCGCCCGTCGAACCGGATCTCCGGCACGCTCAGCGTTGGGTCGACGTAACCGCGCATCACCTTGGCGTCGATGGGGAATTTGGCCAGCCAGCCGTAGGTGTTCGGCAGCCGCCAGGTGGCTCGCAACCGCAATGGCTGGTACAGCAGCCGATGCGTGCCCGGGCGGCGGGCGGCGGTTTTGAGCACGCCGAACGCGCCGTGCGTCGGCGGCCAGGTGCACCACGGGGTCTCACACGAGTTCAGCACCAGCCGCGCGATCCTTTGTGGACGGCTGATCGTGGCGAGCTGGCTGTACGCACCGCCGGAGTCGTTGCCCACCACGGTGACCTCGCGCAGGTCCAGTGCGTCGAGCAGGTCGCCGATCAGGTCCGCCATCCCGGGAGGGGAGAGGTCGGCGTCGCGGCGCAGCGGAGTCAGGTGCGCGCCCAGCGGCCAGTCCGGCGTGATGCAGCGGAACCGGCTCGACAGCAGCGGCACCAGCTTGCGCCAGAGATTGGCGTTGACCAGGTAACCGTGCACAAAAACGAGCACCGGACCGCGGCCGGTGTCGTGGTAGCGCAGCGTGCCGGACGGCAGGTTCACCTCGTGCGGTTCCCCGAGGCGGGGGTCGCGCCGGCGTTCCATCGCTGCTCCCTCGCAGTTCTTGCAACCGTTGCAAGATCTTGGCGGCTAAGCTAGCAGCGTTCGTGCAACGGTTGCAAGAGAGGTGCGATGGACCCCCGGAAAGAGCGCACCATCACGGCGTTGCTCGGCGCGGCCGAGGAGATCTTCCGCGACCGCGCCGCCGCCGACGTGACCGTGGAGGAGATCGCCGAACGCGCCGGGGTCGCGCCCGGCTCCCTCTACAACCACTTCGGTTCCAAGGCCGGGCTGCACGCGGCGGTGGTGGAACGCGCGCTGCGGGCCGACCGCGGCCACATGGACCACGCCTACCGGTCCGGCCGTCCGCCGATCGAGCAGATCTACGCCGCCGCCGAGGAGTACCTCGCGTTCTACCTCGCCTACCCGGGTTACTTCCGGATGCTGGCCTTCCCGCCCGAACCGGGGCAGTACGCGGCGGGCCAGGAACTCGCCGACCGGCTGGCGAAGTCGGTCGACGAGCAGAACCAGCGCCTCGTCGCCGTGCTGCGGCAGGGCATCGAGACCGGCGTGCTCCGCGAGGTCGACCCGGAGGCGGCGGCCACTGTGCTCTGGTCGGCGTGGAACGGTGTCATCAGTCTCGGCTGGCGTCCGGATGCCTTGCGCCGCAACGAAGACGAGCTGCGGGCCTTGCTCGCCACGGCCACCGACCTGGTCGCGAACGGACTGCTCAACTGAGCACGATCACCTTTCCCCGGATATCACCCTTCTCGCTCCGGCGGTGGATTTCGGCGAGTTCGGCGAGTGGATGGCGCTCGGTGATGTCGAGGGTCAGCGCGCGGCTGTCCACAAGCGACACGAGCGCCGCGAGATCGCGGGAATCGTTGCGCGCCAGCACATGCTGGCCGACCTTGTTGGTCACCGACACGATGCGCCCGCCCAGCCGCACCAGCGCTTCGGCCTCGTGTTCGGGCGCGCCGACCAGGTGCAGGACGACGTCGACCGGGCCGTCGAGCGCTTCCTCCAGTGTTGTCGTGGTGTAGTCGATGAGCTGATCGGCGCCCTGCTCCCGGACTTTGGCCGCGCTGCGCGGACTCGCCGTGGCGAGGACCTTCGCCCCGGCGTTCCGTGCCAGTTGCACGGTGAATCCGCCGATGCCGCCACCCGCGCCATTGACCAGCACGCGCTCGCCCGCGGTGATCGCGGCCCGCTCGATCGCTTGCCAGGCGGTCGATCCGGCGAGCGGCAGGGCCGCCGCGTCGGCGAGGGGAACGCTGCGCGGCGCGGTGACGAGCGCACCGGCATCGGCGACAGCGAACTCGGCGGCGGCGCCGTCGATCCAGCCGACCACCCGATCGCCGATCGCGTGCGTGTCCACGCCCGCGCCGAGTTCGGCGACGGTGCCCGTGACGTCCCAGCCGAGCGTCAACGGCAACGTCACCGGCACCAGTTCGCGCAGGACGCCGGAACGCAACGCCAGCTCGGTCGGGTTGAACGAGGTCGCGGCGACTTCGACGAGCACCTGGCCCGGCCCTGGCGCCGGGCGGGGGATTTCTTCGATGCGGATGACGCCGGGGGCGCCGTGTTCGTGGATGCGTGCGGCTCTCATGACGTCGACCGTAGAAAGCGCTGGCGAGACTGACCATGGGTCGATGACCTGGATTCATGCGCGATCGTCTCGCTAGAGTTCCGCCGTGGACATCCTCAGCGACGTGCTCGCCGTGGTGCGGGCGGGGCGGCCGCGGTCGGCGCTGGTGGGCTGGCGGGCACCGTGGGCACAACGGTTCCCGCCGGTGCCCGGCGCGGTCGGCTTCCGGGTGGTGCTGCGGGGCGAGTGCGTGCTGATCCCGGCGGACGGCGTACCGGTCCGGCTGGGCACCGGCGACGTGGTGCTGCTGCCGCACGGCGGCCCGCATGTGCTCGCCGACGCCCCGGAGACCGTGCCGGCCGCCGAGGTGTGCGACCCGGACGCGCCGGACTTCGTCGAGCCCGCCCCGGCTGACGCGGGCACGTTGACCCTGTGCGGGGCCTACGAACTGGCGCCCGCCGGCGGCCATCCGCTGCTGCGGGACCTGCCGGAGGTGGTGCATCTCGGCGGTGGCCCCGAGTTGCGGTCCACAGTGGACCTGCTGGCGGGCGAACTGCTGCGCCCGGGGCTGGGCACCGGCGGGGTCGTGCCTGCCCTCCTGGACCTGGTGCTGCTCTACGCGCTGCGTACCTGGTTCGCCGAGCGGCGACCCGGCTGGGGCGCGGCTCTGCGCGATCCGGTGGTCAATCGCGCGCTGGAGGCCATCCACGCCGAGCCTGCCCGGCCGTGGACGGTCGCCACGCTGGCCGAGCGCGGTGGCCTGTCCCGCGCGCCGTTCGCCCGGCGGTTCACCGAGCTGACCGGCCGCTCGCCGGGGCGGTACCTGACCTGGTGGCGGATGACCACCGCGGCGCGCCTGCTGCGCGAGTCGGACGCGCCGCTGGCGGTGGTCGCGGCCGCGGTCGGTTACCGCTCGGAGTTCGCCTTCGCCACCGCGTTCAAGCGGCAGTACGCCACCGCGCCCGGCCGGTACCGCCGCCACGCCGCCGGTTTGCCGCCCGAGCCGGTCGTGTGAGATCTTGGCGGAGAGCCCGGTGATGGGGCTTCCGGACGAGGGGTGCCGTACCCGGTGTGCGACAAGACGGCCCGCTGGAGGCCGTCATGTCGTGGATCGTCCTGGTGCTCTCGGGTGTGCTGGAAGCCGTATGGGCCACCGCACTCGGCAAGTCCGAGGGACTCACCCGGTTCGGCCCGGCCGCGGTGTTCTTCGCCGCGCTCGCCGCGAGCATGGCCGGGCTCGCCTACGCGATGCGTGAGCTGCCGGTCGGCACTTCCTACGCCGTCTGGGTGGGCATCGGCGCGGTGCTGACCGTCGTCTACGCGATGGTCACCGGGCAGGAACCCTTGTCCGTGCTGAAAGTCCTTTTCCTGGCGATGATCGTCGGCGGCGTGATCGGGCTCAAACTGGTCCACTGAGCGCAACTGCCTTTGGTATCACTGGCGGAAGCGCCGCACCGTCCCGAAAGGACGGTGTGCGGGTGGTTACCGGCCCGGCGGTGCCCCGCGCGGCCTAACGGCACCGGCCGCTCGGGTGAGGTGAGAATTTTCCGACTACTAAGCGTAGGGGTTTCCCCGAGACCAATGATCACCCTTCGTCATCTTTCTGTTATTTTCCGGCCCGCCGGTCATCCGTCTCGGTGAGCTGAATCGCCGCTGTGACCTTGTAACGCTGCATTCAGAGTGACCGATACCACCGCGTGTATTGCTCGCGACCCTACGGAGCGTATACCACCACTGGTCACTCACGGTAATCAGAATTGTGGGTGTCCCGCTGTTCCGAACTGCGCCACCTTGACGAGTGTGGGAGGTCCGATGGAAGAGTCGGTGCGGCGGTCATTGCCGGTCAATTCCTTGCCGGTCAACGATGCGCGGCCCCACATCGGTCTTCCCGCGATTTCCCGGCAACCGCAGCGCGCCGCGCCGAGCACCCCGGCCGAGCCGCGCCCGCCCGCGCCGGCTTCCCCGTCGCAGCGCCGCCGTTCGACGGACTGGGAGTCCGGTTACCGCAGCATGGTCGTGCTCGGCGACCTGGTGTCCACCGCCGCCGTGGTCACCGTGGGAGCCTTTGTGCTGCGTGGTTTCGGCGCCGCGTGGCCGGCTACGCAGTGGCTCGCGCTCGGCACCGTGCTCGCCGTCGTGTGCGGGCTGCCCGCCAGCCGGGCGTGGAATCCGAGAGTGCTCGGGGAGGGCGCCGAGGAGTTCCGAAGACTCGGGCGGGGCCTGTTCGCCGCGGCGGTGATGGTCGCACTCGGCGGTCTGCTCTTCGGCGCGCTCGCCGTGCAGCCGTGGGTGTTCGCCGTCATTCCCGCCGTCGCGCTGGTCTCGTTCCCGCAACGTTACGTGCTCCGCCGCTGGCTCCACCGCACGCGCCGCCGAGGCGGCTGCCTGCTGCCGGTGCTCGCCGCGGGCAGTCCGGAAACCGTGCGCGACCTGATCGCGCGCACCCGCGCCGAGTCACACGTCGGCTGGCGCGTCGAAGCCGTGTGCACCTTCACCGGTGAGGGCGACCCCGGCAGCGGGGAGCTGGACGGGGTGCCGGTGGTCGGCAGGCTCGACGAACTCGCCGACCACGTCCGCCGCGGCGGCTACCGCGTGGTCGCGGTCACCGCCGACCAGTACTGGAGCCCGCGCCGGTTGCAGCAGGTGGCCTGGGACCTCGAAGGCACCGCCGCCGAAATGGTGGTCGCGCCGGTGCTGATGGAGGTGGCGGGCCCGCGGCTGAACGTCTCCGGTGTGCTCGGCATGCCACTGCTGCGGGTGGCCGCGCCGACCTTCACCGGCGGCCGCCGCCTGGTCAAGGAGATCGTCGACCGCGTCGCCTCCTGCCTGCTGCTGGCGCTGTTCTCCCCGCTGCTGCTGGCCGTCGCGGTGGCGATCAAGCTGGGCAGCCGCGGTCCGGTGATCTACCGCCAGCGCCGCGTCGGCCGCAACGGTCACCCGTTCACCATGCTCAAGTTCCGCACCATGGTGGTCAACGCCGACGCCGTGCGCCAGAAACTGCTCGAGGAGAACGAGGGCGCCGGGCCGCTGTTCAAGATGCGCCGTGATCCGCGCGTCACCCGGGTGGGTGGCCTGCTGCGCCGGTACTCCCTGGACGAGCTGCCCCAGCTGTTCAACGTGCTGACCGGGCGGATGTCGCTGGTCGGCCCGCGCCCGCCGCTGCCGGAGGAGACCAAGGCCTACGCCGCCGACGCCCGCCGCCGCCTGCTGGTCAAGCCGGGGCTGACCGGGTTGTGGCAGGTCAGCGGCCGCAGCGATCTGAGCTGGGCGGAGAGCATCCGGCTCGACCTGCGGTACGTCGAGGACTGGTCGCTGGCACTCGATCTGGTGATCCTGTGGAAGACGGTGCGGGCCGTGCTCGGGGGTGACGGGGCTTACTGACGTTCCCGCTGTGACCTGGATCTAGTTGAAACCGAAATAGTCAAGCGCTCAACTACGTTGGCTGGAGGTAGTCAGGAACTCACCAGGAAGGACCGCACGATGACCTCCACCGACATCCGCCCCGATGGTCTCGCACTGGACGGCGAGGTGCAGGACCTGCTGTTCCGCGAGGCGAGGACGGCCAACACCTTCAGTGCCGAGCCGGTCGGCGACGACCAGGTCAAGGCCATCTACGACCTGGTCAAGTGGGCACCGACCTCGATGAACATCCAGCCGCTGCGGGCGCTGGTCCTGCGCAGCGACGAGGCCCGTGAGCGCCTGGTCCCGCTGCTGGCCGAGGGCAACCGCGCCAAGACCGCGAGCGCGCCGCTGACCGTCATCCTGGCGGCCGACACCGAGTTCCACGAGAACCTGCCGCGGCTGTTCCCGCACAACCCCGGCGCGAAGGACTACTTCGCCGAGGAGGACGTCCGCTTCGAGACGGCCAAGTCCAACGCCCTGCTGCAAGTGGGTTACTTCATCATCGGCGTGCGCGCGGCCGGGCTGGCCGCCGGGCCGCTCACCGGCTTCGACGCGCACGGCGTGGACAAGGAGTTCTTCCACGACCGGCCGTGGAAGTCCCTGGTCGTGGTGAACGTCGGCAAGCCGGGTGACGGCGCCTGGTACGACCGGCTGCCGCGGCTCGGCTTCGACCAGGTCGTCGACACGCTCTGAAAAATCGGCTCCGGGCACCTGTCCAACGGTTCCGTTGTCCCGTTCCCAACTACGCCCACGGCCCGTTCGCACCGCTTTACCGCGGGCGGACGGCCGTTCGCGTTCGACACGTGTGAGCTGCCACGGCCGCGACGGCTAGCATCACGGGAGTCATCGGAACATCCCAGCTGAGGAGCCCACCGTGTCAGAGTTCTCGCCAACCGCGGCCACCCCGTCCGAACGCGTGGTGGTCACCGCGGGCACTACGGCGAGTGCGGCGGTCCGCGAAGCAGGCCTGCCGGGCAAGGGCCCGGACGCGATCGTGGTGGTGCGCGACGCCGAGGGCAAGCTCCGGGATCTGGCCTGGGTACCCGAAACCGACACCGAGGTCGAGCCGGTGGCGGCGAACACCGAGGACGGCCGCTCGGTGATCCGCCACTCCTGCGCGCACGTGCTCGCCCAGGCGGTGCAGCAGCAGTTCCCCGAGGCGAAGCTGGGCATCGGCCCGCCGGTCAAGGACGGCTTCTACTACGACTTCGCCGTGGACAAGCCGTTCACCCCGGAAGACCTGCAGGCGCTGGAAAAGCGGATGAAGCAGATCATCAAGGGGTCGCAGCAGTTCTCCCGCCGGGTGCTGGAGTCGGTGGAGGCGGCCAAGGCCGAGCTGGCGGACGAGCCGTTCAAACTCGAACTGGTGGACATCAAGTCCGATGTGGACACTTCAGAGGTGATGGAGGTCGGCGGCGGCGAGCTGACCGTCTACGACAACCTCGACCCGCGCACCAAGGAGCGGGTGTGGGGCGACCTCTGCCGCGGCCCGCACATCCCGACCACCAAGCACATCCCGGCCTTCAAGCTGACCCGCGTCGCGGCGGCGTACTGGCGCGGCAACGAGAAGAACCCGCAGCTGCAGCGGATCTACGGCACCGCGTGGGAGTCGGCGGAGGCCCAGGAGCACTACCTGGAGATGCTGGCCGAGGCGGAGCGGCGCGATCACCGCAAGCTCGGCGCCGAGCTGGACCTGTTCTCCTTCCCCGACGAGATCGGCTCCGGGCTGGCGGTGTTCCACCCCAAGGGCGGGATCATCCGGCAGGAGCTGGAGAACTACTCGCGGCAGCGGCACGTCGAAGCGGGCTACGACTTCGTCAACTCGCCGCACATCACCAAGGCCTCGCTGTTCGAGATCTCCGGTCACCTCGGCTGGTACAAGGACGGCATGTACCCGCCGATGCACCTGGACGCGGAGTACAACGAGGACGGCACGGTCCGGCGACCGGGGCAGGACTACTACCTCAAGCCGATGAACTGCCCGTTCCACGACCTGATCTTCCGCTCGCGCGGGCGGTCCTACCGCGAGCTGCCGCTGCGCATGTTCGAGTTCGGCTCGGTGTACCGGTACGAGAAGTCCGGTGTGGTGCACGGCCTCACCCGCGTGCGCGGCATGACGCAGGACGACGCGCACATCTTCTGCACCGAGGAGCAGGTGGGGGAGGAGCTGAAGTCCCTGCTGGGCTTCGTGCTCGGCCTGCTGCGCGACTACGGCCTCGACGACTTCTACCTCGAGCTGTCCACCCGGAACGACGAGAAGTACGTCGGCTCGGACGAGGTGTGGGAGCGGGCCACCCAGGTGCTGCGCGAGGCGGCCACCGACTCCGGGCTGGACCTGGTGCCGGACCCCGGTGGCGCGGCCTTCTACGGGCCGAAGATCTCGGTGCAGGCCAAGGACGCGCTCGGCCGCACCTGGCAGATGTCGACCATCCAGCTGGACTTCAACCTGCCCGAGCTGTTCGAGCTGGAGTACACCGCGGCCGGTGGGGAGCGGAAGCGGCCGGTGATGATCCACCGCGCGCTGTTCGGCTCGATCGAGCGGTTCTTCGGCGTGCTCACCGAGCACTACGCCGGCGCGTTCCCGGCGTGGCTGTCGCCGGTGCAGGTGGTCGGCATCCCGATCGCCGACGAGCACACCGAGCACCTGCGTGGCGTGGAGAAGGCGTTGCGCACCAAGGGGATCCGGGTCGAGCTGGACCTCGGTGACGACCGGATGCAGAAGAAGATCCGCACGCACACCATGCAGAAGGTGCCGTTCATGCTGCTGGCGGGCGGCAAGGACGTGGAGTCCGGTTCGGTGTCGTTCCGCTTCCGCGACGGCACCCAGGTCAACGGGGTGCCGGTGGACACCGCGGTGGAGGCGATCAGCGCCTGGATCGGCCGCCGGGAGAACACCTCGCCCTCGTCGGAGAGCTTCGGAGCGGTTCTCGCGTGAGCCCGGAATTCGAGGCGCAGGACGGCGTCGGGGTGCCCGACGCCCTGCAGCGGCTGTGGACCCCGCACCGGCTGGCGTACATCCAGGGCGAGAACAAGCCGGAGGGGGATCAGCCGACGGGCTGCCCGTTCTGCCGCCTGGTCGACCTGGACGACGCCGAGGCCCTGATCCTGGCGCGGGGCGAGACGGTGTACGCGGTGCTGAACCTGTACCCGTACAACCCGGGGCACTTGATGGTGGTGCCGTACCGGCATGTGGCCGACTACACCGATCTCACCGATGAGGAGACGGTGGAGCTGGCGCGCTTCACCCAGCACGCGATGGGCGTGGTGCGGAAGGTGTCGGACGCGCACGGGTTCAACCTGGGCATGAACCAGGGCGTCATCGCCGGCGCGGGGATCGCCGCGCACCTGCACCAGCACCTGGTCCCCCGCTGGGGCGGCGATGCCAACTTCATGCCGGTGATCGGCCATACGAAGGTGCTGCCGCAACTGCTGAACCAGACGCGCGACCTGCTCGCGACCGCCTGGCACAGCAGCTGAATCCGGTGGCTCCTCGGCCACAACCCCTGCGGAAGAATCATCAGTCACAGCCAAGGCTTCGAGCCCTGACCGCGGCCCCAGCCACCTGCCAATGTGGATCTCGGCGCCCCAAGCGTGCGGAGACTGCTGTGAAGGTGACCGTTGTGAAGGTGACCGTCCCACCGGGGGCGGTCACCTTCACAACGCGGTGCCGGGCACCGCTCAGTCCTGCAGCGCGGCCTCGATCTCGAGGGTGATCTTCACCTTCTCGCCGAGGAAGGCGTTGCCCTCCGGGCCGATGCCGAAGTCGCGGCGGGCGACGGTGGCCTCGGCGGAGACGCCGATGGTGGTGGCGTTGTTGTTCGCCGGGTTCGGGCCGATGCCGTTGAACTCGGCCTTCAGCGTGACCGGCACGGTCGCGCCCCGCCAGGTCAGCTCGCCGTCGATGAGGAACTCGTCATCGTCCTGGCGGATGCCGGTGGAGCGGAAGACGATCTTCGGGTGGTTCGCGGCGTCGAAGTACTCCTCGGTCTTGAGGTGCTCGTCGCGCGGGCCGACCCCGGTGCTGATCGAGGCGACCTCGATCTCGGCGGTCACGGTGGAGTCGAGAATGTTCTCCCCGGTCACGATCTGGCCACCGAACTGCTGGAAGGTACCCCGCGACTTGGCCAGGCCGAGGTGCTTGACGCTGTAGGTCACCTCGGAGTGCGCCGCGTCGATGTTCCAGGTCCCGGCGACGTAACCGGGGATCTCGGTGGTGGGTGCGCTCATGGAAACTCCTCTGGAAAAGCTGGTTAGTTGAACCCTCAATCACACCGTAGCGAATTAAGGTTGAGCGTTCAACCAGGTATCATGGTGGCATGACCGAACCGAGGTGGCTCACCGATGAGGAGCAGCGGGTCTGGCGCTCGTTCTCGGCCGCCATCTCGATGCTCCGGGGACACGTGGAAACGCAGCTCCAGCAGGAGAGCGGCATGCCGCACACGTACTACGAAGTGCTCGTCGCGCTGTCCGAAGCACCCGACCGCACACTCCGCATGAGTGATCTAGCTGACGTTTCCCGTTCGTCGCGCAGCCGCCTGTCGCACGCGGTGTCCCGCCTGGAGGCCAACGGCTGGGTCAAGCGCTACTCGTGCGCCACCGACAAGCGCGGTGCGTGGGCCTCGCTCACACCCGCCGGGTTCGCCGCGCTGGAGGCGGCCGCGCCGGGGCACGTCGAAGCGGTGCGGCAGAGCCTGTTCGACCCGCTGACCCCGGATCAGGTGCGCGCGCTCGGGGAAATCAGCGACGCCATCGTCGGCAAGCTGGCCGCCCCCTGCGCGGCGGCCAAGGCCAGGGAAGCCAGGGAACTGGCCGAGGATCCGTGCGCCGCCGAGCCCTGCGCCGAGGAGTCGCCGGTGCTTTCCGGCGAGCCGAAGGCCGGGGCCTCAGGTGTCTCTGGATAGGCTGCGGGGGACCCCACACCTTCGGAGCTAGGTCCGGCCACCACACTCATGCTCAACATCTTCGCGCGTGCCTCGGTTTCCCGCGTCACCGATCCCATCGGCGCGGTGCTGGTCCGCGCCGGGCTGACCCCGAACGTGATGACCGTGGCGGGCACCCTGGGCGCGATGGCCTGCGCGCTGGTCTTCTTCCCGAACGGCTGGCTGCTCACCGGTACGTTCACCGTGTGGGGCTTCGCCATGCTCGACCTGCTCGACGGCGCGATGGCCAGGGCGCGCGGCCACGGCACCCCGTTCGGCGCGGTGCTGGACGCCACCTGCGACCGGCTGGTCGACGGCGCGCTGTTCGCCGCCATCGCCTGGTGGTGCTTCACCGGTGCGCACAACAACCGCGCCGCCGCGGCCGCGCTCATCTGCCTGGTGCTGGCGCAGGTCATCTCGTACGTGAAGGCCCGCGCCGACGCCTCGGGCCTGGAAGCCGACGGGGGCCTGATCGAACGCGCCGAGCGGCTGATCATCGCGCTGGTCGGCACCGGGCTGATGGGCCTCGGCGTGCCGCACGCGGTCGAGGTGTCGTTGTGGCTGCTCGCCGTGCTCTCGCTGATCACCCTGCTGCAACGGCTGGCGGCGGTGGCGAAAGCCGCGAAGGCGGCCAAACCGGCCAGGGAGGACGCGTGAGCCTCGCCGGCCGGACCACGGACCTCGCCTACGCGGCGGGCTGGCGCCTGGCGCGCATGCTGTCCGAACCGGCCGCGAGCGCGATCTTCTCGCTCGGCGCCGACCTGGCCACCTGGCGGGGCGGGCCGAGCGTGCAGCAGCTGCGCCGCAACCTGGCCAGGGTGGTGCCCCAGGCCGACACCGCCGAGCTGGACGAGCTGGTCAAGCGCGCGATGCGGTCGTACGCGCGCTACTGGCAGGAGAGCTTCCGCCTGCCGTCGATGGATCACGAGGCGGTCCGCGCGAAGGTGGCCTCGGCGATCACCGGGGTGGAGAACCTCGACGCCGCGCTCGCCGAGGGCAACGGCGTGGTGTTCGCGCTGCCGCACACCGGGAACTGGGACGCGGCCGGCGTGTGGCTCACCGGTTATCTCGGCGGGTTCACCACGGTGGTCGAACGGCTTGAACCGGAGTCGGTCTTCCGCCGGTTCGTCGCCTTCCGCGAGGCGCTCGGCTTCGAGGTGGTGCCGCTGACCGGCGACAGCGCCGCCTTCCGCGTGCTGCTCAAGCGCCTGCGCGAGAACAAGGCCATCTGCCTGGTCGGTGACCGCGACCTGACCGGCTCCGGCATCGACGTGACCTTCTTCGGCGAGCAGACCAGGATGCCGCCCGGCCCGGCCCGGCTCGCCGCCACCACCGGCGCCGCGCTGATCCCGGTCGGCTGCTGGTTCACCGAGGGCGGCTGGCAGATCCGGATGCACCCGCGGATCCGGGTGACCGCGCGGGCCGAGGTGCCCGCCGCCACCCAGGCACTGGCCGACATCTTCGCCGGTGACATCGCCGCGCACCCGACCGACTGGCACATGCTGCAGCCGTTCTGGACCGCCGACTTCCCCGGCGGCCTGCCGGAAGAGGTCGAGGCGCAGGCATGAGGGTCGGCGTTGTCTGCCCGTATTCCTTCGACGTGCCCGGTGGGGTCCAGGGGCATGTGGTCGACCTGGCCGAGGCGCTGCTCGAACGCGGTCACCAGGTCTCCGTGCTCGCGCCCGCCGACGAGGACGCCGACCTGCCCGCCTTCGTGCACCCGGCGGGCAAGGCGCTCGGCATCCCGTACAACGGCTCGGTGGCCCGCCTGCAGTTCGGCCCGGTGTCCTACGCGCGGGTCCGGCGCTGGTTGCGCGACAACGACTTCGACGTGCTGCACCTGCACGAGCCCGCGGTGCCGAGCCTGTCGCTGCTGGCGCTGAAGATCGCCGACGGGCCGATCGTGGCGACCTTCCACACGGCCACCCCGCGCTCGCGCACGCTTTCGGCGTTCCAGCCGGTGCTGCGGCCGCTGCTGGAGAAGATCACCGCGCGCATCGCCGTCTCGGCGCTGGCCCGCCGGGTGCAGGTCGAGCATTCCGGCGGGGACGCGGTGGAGATCCCGAACGGGGTGGACGCCGGGTTCTACGCCGCGGCGCGCCCGCTCGACGGATATCCGCGCAGCGGCGGCACGGTCGGTTTTGTCGGCCGGTACAGCGAACCGCGCAAGGGCATGGACGTGCTTCTCGAAGCCTTGCGGGCGCTGCTGCCCGAGTTCCCCGAGCTGCGACTGCTGGTGGCCGGGCGCGGCGACGAGAAGGCGCTGCTGCGCGAGGCCGGGCCGGAGCTGGTGCCGCATCTGGAGCTGCTCGGCCAGGTTGACGACGAGACCAAGGCGCGCGCGCTGCGCAGCGTGGACGTCTACTGCGCGCCCAACACCGGCGGCGAGAGCTTCGGCATGATCCTCACCGAGGCGATGGCGGCCGGGACCTGCGTGCTCGCCAGCGATCTCGACTCGTTCCGCCGCGTGCTCGACGACGGCCGCGCGGGCATGCTCGCCACCACCGGCGACCCGGCGTCGTGGACCGCGGCCCTGCGCGAGCTGCTCGGTGATCCGGCCCAGCGGGCTTCACTGGCCGCGGCGGCGGGGGAGCGCGTGGTGATGTACGACTGGTCCGTGGTGACCACCCAGGTGCTGCGGGTGTACGAGGCGGCGATCGCGGCGGACCCGCGTCGTGTCAGCCCGGATGTGGAGCCCGCGCCGTGACCGCGCTGATCGTGCTGCTCTCGGTGCTGGCGGTGGTCATCGTGCTGGTCGGGCTGTTCCTGGTGGCCACGGCCAACCGGTTGGACCGGCTGCACGTGCGCACCGACGCAGGGTGGGCCGCGCTCGACGCGGCACTGGCGCGGCGCGCGGTGGTGGCGCGCGCGGTGGCCGCGGCCGGTGACCAGTCCGGTGAACACGCGGAACGCCTGCGGGAGGCCGCCGAGCGCGCCGAAGCCGCGCCGCGGTCCGAACGCGAGGCCGAGGAGAACGAGCTGACCCGCCTGCTGGCCGAAGTGGACCGATCGGTGCTGCCGGCTGGACTGGCCGGCGAACTCGACGACGCCGGGCACCGCGTGGTGATCGCGCGGCGCGTGCACAACGACGCCGTGCGCGACACCCTCGCCCTCCGGCGTCGGCGCAAGGTCCGGTACTTCAAGCTGGCCGGAACCGCGCCGCAGCCGGAGTACTTCGAAATCGCCGAACCCGACCTCGGCGATCATCGTTAGCCGCTCTTCATCGCTCCTTCCGGCATCGGGTCGAACCGGGCGTGCCGCCGGGTGAAGGTGGCTGTGCCGGAGGTCAGCGCCCGCAGGTCGATCGCGTAGCGCAGCAGTTCGGTCGCGGGCACCTCGGCGCGGATGACGGTGCGCCCACCTTCGGCCGATTCGGTGCCGAGCACCCGGCCCCGCCGGGACGACAGGTCGCCGAGCACCGTGCCGAGGTGTTCGTCCGGCAGGTGCACCGCCACCTCGTCGAGCGGTTCGAGCAGCGAGATCCGCGCCTTGGCCGCCGCGTCCTTGAGCGCCAGCGCCCCCGCGGTCTGGAAGGCGGCGTCGGACGAGTCGACACTGTGCGCCTTCCCGTCGACCAGGGTGACCTTGATGTCCACCACCGGATGCCCTTCGACCAGGCCGCGGCCGAGTTGCGCGCGCACGCCCTTCTCCACGCTCGGGATGAACTGGTGCGGCACCGCGCCGCCGACCACCCGGTCGACGAACTGGAACCCGCCACCGCGCGGCATCGGCTCCACCTCGATGTCGCACACGGCGTACTGGCCGTGCCCGCCGGACTGCTTGACGTGCCTGCCGTGCCCGGTCGCCTTGCTCGCGAAGGTCTCGCGCAGGCTGATCCGCACCGGTTCGGTGTCGATCTCGGCCCCGCCGGAGCGCAGTCGCGAGAGCACCACGTCGGCGTGCGCCTCGCCCATGCACCACAGCACCAGCTGCGCGGTTTCGGCGTTGCGCTCCAGCCGCAGCGTCGGATCACCGGCGACCAGCCGGGACAGGTTGCGCGCCAGGGTGTCCTCGTCGCTGCGCTTCTTCGCCACCACGGCGACCGGGAGCAGCGGCTCCGGCATCGGCCACGGTTTCATCAGCAGCGGGTCGTCCGGGTACGACACGGTGTCGCCGGTCTCGGCCGAGCCGACCTTGGTCAGCGCGCAGAGATCGCCCGCCACGCAGTACGGCACTTCGCGCAGGTTCGAGCCGAGCGGGGAGTAGAGGTGCGCGACGCGCTCGTCGGCGTCGTGGTCCTCGTGACCGCGTTCGGCGAGCCCGTGCCCGGAGACGTGCACCGGCCGCTCCGGCCGCAGCGTGCCGGAGAACACGCGGACCAGCGAAACCCGCCCGACGTAGGAGTCCACCGCGGTGCGCACCACTTCGGCGGCGAGCGGGCCGGCCGGGTCGGCGCTGAGCCGGGGCCGGGGGATGCCGTCCGGTGAGGTGACCTCGGGCAGCGGGTGCTCCAGCGGCGACGGGAAGGCGCGCGCCATGCCGTCGAGCAGTTCACCGAGGCCGAGCCCGGTCTGCGCGCACACCGGGATGACTGGGTGGAAGGTGCCCTTGGCGACCGCGGCCTCGAGGTCGGCGATCAGCGTCGCCTCGGCGATCTCCTCCCCGGCCAGGTACCGGTCCATCAGGCCCTCGTCCTCGCTCTCGGCGATGATGCCCTCGATCAGCTCGTTGCGGGCGTCGGTGAGCCGGTCGACGTCGGCCGGGTCCGGGTCGGTGATCTTGGCCGGGAAACCACCGGAGTAGTCGAAGTACCGCTGGGTGATCAGCCCGATCAGGCCGTCGCCCGCGGGCAGGTACAGCGGCAGCACCCCGCTGCCGAAGGCGGCCTGGCAGGCGGCGATCTCGGCCTCGACGTCGGCGCGCTGGTGGTCCAGCCGGGCGATCACCACCGCGCGCGGCATGCCGACCGCGGCGCATTCGGCCCACACCGCGGCGGTCGCGGCGTCCACGCCCTCGGCCGCGCAGACCACGAACAACGCGGCGTCCGCGGCGCGCAGCCCCGCGCGCAGTTCACCGACGAAGTCCGCGTAGCCGGGGGTGTCGATCAGGTTGATCTTGATCCCGTCGTGCAGCAGCGGCGCCACGGACAGCCCGACCGAGCGCTGCTGCCGCACCGCGGCGGGATCGTGGTCGCACACCGTGGTGCCCTCCACCACCGAACCGGCCCGCGACACCGTGCCGGAGGCGGCCAGCAGCGCCTCGGTCAGGGTGGTCTTGCCCGAGCCCGATGGCCCGACGAGCACCACGTTGCGCACGTTGGCCGGGTCGTCCACAGCGACCGCGGCCCCGGTTTCGCCGTTCTTCGAGTGCTTTTCGGCCATGGGTGGCCTCCTTGCGTCGGCTTCGGCTCAAGTGTGTGTCCTCGATCACACACCCGGACGGACAGTGACCACAACCCGCAACCGCCAACATGCACCCGGGTGGCGCGGGGCCGCCCGAGTGGCCTGCTCGTCCACCAGGCCATTTGCCACAAGTGGACTGCTGAGATAGCCACTCACTGGCCTGTGAGGAGTGGCCACGTCGGTCGTATCTTCGAGTGCGGATCCCCCTGCGGAAGTTCTAATGGAAAGTTCTCGTGAAAGGCCCTGCCGTGTCTGACGTCGCCACCAGTTCCCCTTCGCCCGAAACCGGCACCGCCCGCGTCAAGCGCGGCATGGCCGAGATGCTCAAGGGCGGCGTGATCATGGATGTGGTCACCGCCGAGCAGGCCAAGATCGCCGAGGACGCCGGCGCGGTCGCGGTGATGGCGCTCGAGCGCGTCCCGGCCGACATCCGCGCGCAGGGCGGCGTGGCCAGGATGAGCGACCCCGACCTGATCGACGGCATCGTCGAGGCGGTGTCCATCCCGGTGATGGCCAAGGCGAGGATCGGCCACTTCGTCGAGGCGCGGGTGCTGCAGTCGCTCGGGGTCGACTACATCGACGAGTCCGAGGTGCTCACCCCGGCCGACTACGCCAACCACATCGACAAGTGGGCGTTCACCGTGCCGTTCGTCTGCGGTGCGACGAACCTGGGCGAGGCGCTGCGCCGGATCAACGAGGGCGCGGCGATGATCCGCTCCAAGGGCGAGGCCGGCACCGGCGACGTGTCCAACGCGACCACGCACATGCGCAAGATCCGCGGCGAACTGCGCCGGCTGTCGTCGCTGCCGGAGGACGAGCTTTTTGTCGCCGCCAAGGAACTTCAGGCGCCCTACGAGCTGGTGAAGGAGGTCGCGGCGAAGGGCAAGCTGCCGGTGGTGCTGTTCACCGCGGGCGGCATCGCCACCCCCGCCGACGCGGCGATGATGATGCAACTCGGCGCCGAGGGCGTTTTTGTCGGCTCGGGCATCTTCAAGTCGGGCAACCCGGCGCGCCGGGCCGAGGCGATCGTGAAGGCCACCACCTTCCACGACGACCCGGACATGCTGGCGAAGGTTTCGCGCGGTCTCGGCGAAGCGATGGTCGGCATCAACGTCGACGACGTGCCCGAGCCGCACCGCCTTGCCGAGCGCGGCTGGTAGGCCTCCCTCGGTCGATCGAGAGGCCCCGTGGACGCCTGTCCACGGGGCCTCTTGCTCTCAGTCGTGGGAGCCGACGCGCCGGTCGACGGCGATCCAGTTCGTCTCCCAGGTCACGCCGCCGTCGGATGAGTACGCCTGCTCGAACTCGGCCCGGTCCGGCCCCTGCCGGTGGATGAGGAAGCGCACCTTGATCGGGCGTTCGCCGAGCTGGTCGTCACCGTAGAACTCGCCGACGCCGTCCCGGAACCCGCCATGCACCGATGGGGTGAGCAGTCCGTCGCGGATGTTGACGAAGGTCAGGCTCCAGCGCTTCGCCGATGGCTCGTAGAGCCGCATGTTGAGCCCCTCGATCCTTCCGCTCGGTCCGGAGACCTTGAGTTCGACGACGTTCGCCCGCCGGTCCAGCAGCGGGCGCACGACGGACGTGCCCTCGAAACGGAGCCATTCGTCCTCGGTTTCCGACAGCGGATCGGCGAGCACGCGAACCTCCGTGTGCCAGGTGCCGATTTCCCAGTGGAAGTCCCGTTGGCCGTCCGCCGCAACGGCCGGGGATGTGGCGGACGCCGTCGAGGAGTCGCCCGCTGCCGTCGCCGACGCCGACGCCGTCAGCGTGAGGACGGCGAGGAACGCGACCAGGATTCGTCCGTGTGGCACTGTGCGGATGTTCATCATCCGACTATCCGGCGGGGGCACGACCATGGACAAGAAGGCACCTGCGGGTAACCCCTCCCCGGCGCGCCCCAACCCGCTGCCCGGCTGCCCGATGGCCGCGGCGTTCGCCGCGATCGGCGGGAAGTGGAAGCTGACCCTGTTGTACTGGCTCGCCCACGGCGAGTCCCACTTCGCCGGCCTGCGCCGCCGGGGTGCGCCGATCACGCCCAAGGTGCTGACCGAGCAGTTGCGTGAACTCGAGGCCGACGGGCTCGTCGAGCGCGTGGTGACCGGACCGGTCCCAGCGCCCGTCATCTACCGGCTCACGTCCTATGGAATCACGGTCCTGCCCGTCGTGGAGAGCGTCCGGCTCTGGGGCGAGGCCCACCTGCGGCGCACCCGCGGTGAGACCGCCACCAACGAGGCGCTGGGCTGTGCCCGGCCGATCGCGTGAGTTCCACGAAATACCCGCCACACACGAAGAATTGCCGGACGCGGCTTGGTGATCAGTCGTCAGTCCTGAATATTGATGTAGGGATCCCAGTAGTAGTAACCTTGTTTTTGGCCGCTGCGGTTGAGGATCATGAAACTGAAATTGTAGGTGACCGACCCCGTTTGCAAGACCTCGCTTTCCCAGTAGTAGCTGTTGACTTTCTGGGTCGTGGGGTTCAACGGGTCCTTGCTGTTCGGCAGCGGCTCGGTCAGCGTCGCCGACTTCGGCACGGGGGTGTCGATCAGGTCCTGCCCGGACGAAGCGTGGAACTTGTAGAGGATGCTGGTGTACTCGGAGTTCAGGGACAGCGTCGTCTCGCGCCACCTGATGATGTCCGTGGGGGAGGCGTTGATCGTCAGCTCACTGCCCGGCGTGCTCCCGATCTGGTTCTGCCGGGTGGTCATGTAGATCAAGCTGCTGCTGTCGGGGATAAACGTCGGGTTGTTCGGATCGTTGTTCTTGCCGAACTTCGCGATAATGGTTTCCGCGTCGATGGCGATGAGGACGTTGATGAATTCTGACATTGAGACAGTTCCCCTGTCGTGTCTGGCCGGAAACGGCTGTGGCAAGAATCCCGCAGTCGCGGCTCGGTCGTCAATCGTCCGTAGTGGTGACCCGCCGGGCTATCGTAAAGATCTGTTTTTGCCCTGAATGCGAAAAAGCCGGTTCGGGTACGGGGCGGCCCGGCGCTCCTCGACGAGCGCCGGGCCGCCCTGGGAACAGGCCGCGTGAATCAGGGAGTGGGGACCATTCCCGCGGTCATCAGAGCCACGCTTTCAGATCGGCCAGCTCCACCACGGGCATTCCCCAGCGCAGCGCCGCGACTTCGAGGTCGGCGCCGCCCGCCATCGTGCCGTCGGGGTTCATCACTTCACAGCACACACCGACCGGAGGGAGCCCGGCGGCGGTGCACAACGCGACTGTCGCTTCGGTGTGCCCGGGCCGCTCGGCGAGCAGACCCGGCCGAGCGGCGAGCGGGAACACATGTCCGGGACGCAGGAAATCCTCGGCTGTCGCGTCCGGATCGGCCAGCTTCCGCACGGTGGCGGCACGTTCGGCGGCGGATACGCCGGTGCCCGTTCCCGCGGCGAGGTCGACCGGGATCGACCACGCCGTTCCCTGCCGGTCGCCTTCACCGGGCATCGGCGCGATTTCGAGTCGCCGCAGCACTTCCGGCGCGCACGGCACCGCCGGAAAGCCGCAGACCTGGGTAAGCAGGAAGGTGAACGACTCCGGGCGGAGCCGGGCGCCGGCGAAGATCACGTCGCCCTCGCTCTCGGTTTCCGGGTCCCAGACGACAACACCGCCACCGGCGGCGAGCTGGCGCAGCACCTTCTCCACACCGGCGCGCCCGTCGACGCGACCGGCCCACGGTAGCTGGGGCAGTGCCTTTTCCACCGCCGCGACAGGGGCCTTCTCCACCAAGCGGCCGACCAGGTCGACTTCCAGGTTCACCCGGTCTCCGGTCTTCAACTCACCGAGTGTGGTGGCCGAGCGGGTCATCGGGAGCAGCACGACCGAAATCCGGTCACGCAGGACCTCGGCGATGGTCACGCTGACGCCGTCGAGCGCGATCGGGGACTTCGCGAGCAGCCGGTCGAGCAGCCGCTGCGGTGGCCGGAGCCAAACCCGGCGGGCACCGCCTTCGTCGTCGATCCGGATCACCTTGCCGACGGCGTCGACATAACCCTGGACCAGGTGGCCGTCCAGTGGGTCGCCGACCTGGAGCGGCGTCTCGACGTTGACGGCGTCCCCGGCCGCGAGCGTGTCGAACGTCGACCGGCGGCGGGTTTCCGCGGAGAGCACCGCCTCCAAGGCGCCGTCGGCCGGCCGTACCGTGAGCCGTACCCCGTTGACGCACGCCGATCCGCCGTCGTGGACGCGCTCCGCGCTCTTCGGCGCCCGCACCCGCAGCACGTCGCCCTTGATCTGTTCGACGGCACCCAGCTCGCCGATTCGCCCAGTGAACATGAATCAACACCCCGTTTTTACGCCGTACCCCGGAAAGCCCGGCGACGGCCGGACACAGGGGACGCGGGGTCTCACCGCCTGGTCCCGGAATCACACCGGGTCGTTCCACCCCGTCGGCGGAACCGGCCGGCTATACGGCCACACCGTGGAATCGCACCACGAGTCGATCATAGCCACAAGGATGCTCACCCTGAGGCCGCGGCAGCGGGTTCAGGGTGCTGCTCCGGGCATATCCGGATCCACCCGCGTGGCAGGGGATCGATGATGGCGTCATGGCGACCAAGAGGACACGCCCGCAGAGCCGCCCACTCGTCGTGTTCTTCGCACTGGCCTTCCTGATCGGCTGGGGAGCGCTGGCGTCCCTGATCGCGTTCGGCGACCTCATGGAGCCGGTCTTCGGGCCTCCGTCCGGCACACACCCGGTGTTCGTCCTGGCCGTGTACTCGCCCGAGTTCGCGGCGCTCTACGTCATCTGGCGCAAAGCTGGCCTGCGCGATGTCCGGGACCACCTGCGCCGCCTGACCCTGTGGCGGATGCCCGCCGGGTGGTGGTGGCTCCTGCTGCTCGCCATGCCCGCGGGCAAGTACCTGAGCGCGTTGCTGAACGGGACGGCGGGCGAGTTCCCCTTCTCGCCGTGGCACCTGGTCCTGCTCGCGCTGATCCCGGCGCTCCTGCTCGGGCCGATCGAGGAACTCGGCTGGCGCGGTTACGCCCAGCCGATGCTGCAACGCCGGTTCAACCCCCTGGTCACCAGCCTGATCCTAGGATTCTTCTGGGGGCTGTGGCACCTGCCCGCGTTCCTGCTGAGCGGCACCCCGCAGAGCGCGTGGTCCTTCGGCCCCTTCATGCTCGGTGCGTTCGCCCTGTCGATCATCATGACGCCCCTGTTCAACGTCTCCGGCGGCAGCATCCTCGTTCCCGCCCTGTTCCACTTCCAGGCCAACCTCCCCGTCTATCCCGACGGGCAGCCTTGGGAGAACTACGTGTTCGCTCTCGTGGCGGTTGTTCTGGTGATCTGGAAGCGGGACCACTTCCTCTCCCGCGACGGCGCCGTCACCGACGTCGTCCTCCGGCCCCGCCGGCCTCTCGCGCCCGGGCGCGGCTGGTAATCATGAGCCCCATGAGCCAGCCGATCCCGTTCACCGACCTCAACTTCAAGCTCGCCGTCGTCCAGGAGTTGATGTACAACCAGGACCTCCTGCCGAGGTTCAGCCTGCGAGAGCACGCCGCCGAGCGGGGGTTCGCCTACGACAGCGGGAGCGTCGAGGCGGTACCGGAGGCTCTGGCCCACTTCGAGGCGCTCGAGGTCCCCGTCGAACTCGCGGAGAAGGTCACCGAGATCGAGATGGACGGTGGCAACGAGATCTACCTCGAGATCGCCCCGAACTGGGACGGCGAAGACGATCTGTTCGACGTCGACGAGTTCGCCGACGTGCGGCACTTTCCCAACCTGAAGTCGATGACGCTGCTCTACACCGGCAACGAGGAGGCGCTGGAGACCCTGCGTGCCCGCGGCATCGAAGCGGATTGGCTCTGACCCGGCCTCAGGTGTGCTCGGAGAGCATGACGACGGTGGTGCCCGGGTCCAGTGCCTCGAACACGTGGGCCTCGTCGCCGGGGTAGGCGACGTAGTCACCCGGGCCCACCTCGATCGGCTCATCGGCCATGCCGACCAGCGCGCGGCCGTGGCAGACGACCACGTGCTCGATGATCCCGGCGCGGTGCGCGTCCGACCGGCGCACGCTGCCCGGCTCGGCGCGGATCAGGTAGATGTCGCGGCGCGCGTGCGGCGGGCACGACGCCAGCAGGGTGGCCAGGTAGTCGGCCTCCTCGGAGGCCACCGTGATGCCCTCGCCGGACCGGATCACGTGGACCCGGGGCACCGGCGGTTCGACCAGCCGGGAGAACGGCACGTCGAGCGCCTTGCCCAGGGCCCAGAGCGTTTCCACGCTCGGGTTGCCGGTGGCCGACTCCAGCTGCGAGAGCGTGGACTTGGCGATGCCGGCCAGCCGGGCCAGGTCGGTCAGGGTCAGCCCGGCGCGTTCGCGTTCCCGTTTCAGCGAGGCGGCGATCACGTCGAGCGGGGCGCCTTCGGTGGCCATCTGTGTTCGCTCCGTCAGTCGTTCTGTTCGGCTTGACGAACAGCCGGTGGTTCTGTTCATCTTAAACGGTGATGCGTTCGATACAGCGAACCCTGGGCCGGGAACTGATGCGCGACATCGCGCTGGTCTGCCTCGCCGACGGCATCGTCGGCATTTCGTACGGAGCCATCGCGGTGAGCTCCGGCTTCGACGTCTGGGTGCCGATGCTGCTTTCGGTGGTCGTGTTCGCGGGGGCTTCGCAGTTCCTGTTCATCGGCCTGGTCGCCAGCGGCGGCAACCCGATCGCCGCGGTGGTGGCCGGCCTGCTGGTCAACGCGCGGCACCTCCCGTTCGGCTTCGCGGTCGGGGACGTGTTCGGCAGGAGCTGGGTGCGGCGGCTGGTCGGCAGCCACCTGATGATCGACGAGACGGTCGCGTTCGCGCTCGCCCAGGAAGACCGGCGCCGCCGTCGCGCGGCCTACTGGGCCTGCGGGATCAGCCTGTTCGTGGTGTGGAACGTGAGCGTGGTGATCGGCGCGTTCGCCGGGACCGCGGTCAGCGACACCGACGCGTTCGGCCTGGACGCGGCGTTCCCGGCGGTGCTGCTCGCGCTGGTGCTGCCGTCGCTGAAGGACCGGGGAGTGCGCAACGCGGCACTGGCCGGTGCCGTGCTCGCGGTGGCCGCCACCCCGTTCCTGCCCGCCGGGCTGCCGGTGCTGCTGGCCCTGCTCGGCGTGCCGCTGGTGCTGGCGGCACGCACGGACGAGGAGAAGGACAAGAAGAGCGAGGTGGCCGCGTGATCATCTCGCCGATGTCGCTGATCGTCTGCGCCGTCGTGCTGGGCGCGGGCACCTTCGCCTTCCGGTTCGCCGGTCCGGCGCTGCGGGCGAAGGTGGAGTTGAACGCGCGGGCCGAGAAGCTGATGGCCGCCGCCGCGGTGGTCCTGCTCGCCGCGCTGGTGGCGACCTCCGCCCTGATCGAGGGCACCGAGTTCGCCGGCTTCGCCCGGCCCGCCGGGGTGCTGGTGGGCGGGGTGCTGGCGTGGCGGAAGGCCCCGTTCGTGGTCGTGGTGCTCGCCGCGGCCGCCACCGCGGCCGGGCTGCGCTTGCTCGGCGTGCCCTGAGTGGTCACCCCCGGCTGCCGCCGCCGGGTCGAGGCCCTAGGCTTGACCAGCGGAATTCCAGTCGGGAGGAACTACACGTGTCGAAGGCGCGGCCGGTGGTCGGCGTGCTCGCCCTGCAGGGCGACGTGGCCGAGCACCTGGCGATGACCGAGCGGGCCGGTGCCACCGCGGTGCCGGTGCGCCGCGCGGCCGAATTGTCCGAAGTGGACGGCTTGGTGCTGCCCGGCGGCGAGTCCACCACGATGTCCCGGCTGCTGGAGACCTTCGAGCTGCTCGAGCCGCTGCGCGAGCGCCTGCGCGCGGGCCTGCCCGCGTTCGGCTCGTGCGCCGGGATGATCCTGCTCGCCCGCCAGGCCCTCGACGGCCGCCCCGACCAGCACCAGCTCGACGCGCTGGACATCGTGGTGCGCCGCAACGCCTTCGGCAGGCAGGTCGACTCCTTCGAGGAGGACCTCGAGTTCACCGGGGTCGACGGACCCGCACTGCACGCGGTGTTCATCCGCGCGCCGTGGGTGGAGAAGGCAGGCCAGGACGTCGAAGTGCTGGCGAGGGTGCCGGAAGATCCCAGCCGGGCGGACGCGGCCGCTAGGATCGTCGCGGTCAGGCAGGGGATGGTGCTCGCCACGGCCTTCCACCCGGAACTCACGGGTGACGAGCGCGTGCACCGGCTGTTCGTGCGAATCGTGCGTGGGCAGGCATAAGGACGGCGGCACGCCGCCGGATCGGATGGAGGAAAGATGAGCGGCCACTCCAAGTGGGCCACCACCAAGCACAAGAAGGCCGCCCTCGACGCGAAGCGTGGCAAGCTATTCGCGAGGCTGATCAAGAACATCGAGGTCGCCGCGCGGACCGGCGGGGGCGACCCGGACGGCAATCCGACGCTGTTCGACGCGATCCAGAAGGCGAAGAAGAACTCCGTCCCGCAGGACAACATCGAGCGCGCGCGCAAGCGCGGCGCCGGTGAGGAAGCGGGCGGCGCCGACTGGCAGACGATCATGTACGAGGGCTACGGGCCGAACGGCGTCGCCGTGCTCATCGAGTGCCTCACCGACAACAAGAACCGCGCCGCCAGCGAGGTGCGCACGGCGCTGACCCGGAACAACGGCTCGCTGGCCGACCCGGGTTCGGTGGCGTACCTGTTCAACCGCAAGGGCGTGGTGCTGCTGCCGAAGGCCGACGCGGGTGAGGACGACGTGCTGATGGCCGTGCTCGACGCGGGTGCCGAGGAGGTCAACGACCTCGGTGAGAGCTTCGAGATCGTCTCCGAGGCCACCGACCTGGTCTCGGTCCGGAAAGCCTTGCAGGAAGCCGGTTTCGACTACGAGTCGGCGGAGGCCAGCTTCGTGCCCTCGGTCAACGTGCCGCTCGAAGCCGATGGCGCGCGCAAGGTCTTCCGGCTGATCGACGCGCTCGAGGACTGCGACGACGTGCAGAACGTGTGGGCCAATTTCGACGTCTCGGACGAGGTTCTCGCTGAAGTCGGCTAGTTCTTCGCCGATGCTTCTTGGGCGGGGCCTCGGTCATACGGCAGAATGTCCGCCGTGACGACCGAGGCCCTCGCCCCAGAAGAACAGGCTCTGCAGGACTGGATCGTCGCCGAGGGCGAACGCCGCGGCAACGCGGTGATCCAGGTCCCCGCCGACGACGAGGGCGCCGGCTACTGCTTCACCGTGTGCGCCTGGGCGATGCACCAGGTGCCCGAGGCGGTGGTGATCGGTCTTCCCGAGCACGTCGGCCCGGTGCTGCTCGACGCCTACGTCGACCGTGCCGCCGCCGGCGAGCGGTTCGAGTTCGGCAAGCTGTACCACGACTTCTTCGACGGCGTCCCGGTCACCTTCGAGCGGGTGGCGCTCGGGCACTACGCCGAGTACTTCGGCAGCGCCTTCCTGATCTATCCCGACGGCGATTTCCCGGCCGTGCAGATCATCGTGCCCACCCCCGACGGGAAGTGGCCGTGGCAGGCCGACGCGCCCGAGGGATTCATGACCTGGCAGCACGTGCTCACCGAAAGCGGTGACCCGGAGAGCTGGACTCCCGGGGTCGACGGACCCTGACCGGCGCGTCCCCGGCGGTTCGGGGACGCGGCGCCGGTAGCCTGCTCCTCGAACGGTTGTTCGGCGAGGAGTGGAACCTGTGCGTGTGCTCGGTGTGGACCCCGGCCTGACCCGCTGCGGTCTCGGCGTGGTGGACGGGGGTGCCGGGCGCACGGTCAGCTGCGTCGCGGTCGACGTGGTGCGCACCCCGCCCGACGCGGACCTGGCGAGCAGGCTGCTCGCGGTGGCGGACGCGGTGGAGACCTGGTTCGACACCTACCGGCCCGAGGCGGTCGCCATCGAGCGCGTGTTCAGCCAGCACAACGTGCGCACCGCGATGGGCACCGCGCAGGCCGGGGGAGTGGTGGCGCTCGGTGCCGCGCGGCGCGGGCTGCCGGTGCACTTCCACACCCCGAGCGAGGTCAAGGCCGCGGTCACCGGCTCGGGGCGGGCGGACAAGGCCCAGGTCACCGGCATGGTGACCAAGCTGCTCGGGCTGGCGCAGGCGCCGAAGCCCGCCGACGCGGCGGACGCGCTCGCGCTGGCCATCTGCCACCTCTGGCGGGAGCCGATGCGGGCCAGGCTCGCCGCGGCCGAGGCGCGGGCGGCCGAACTGGCGAAGGTCCACCGCGCCCGGCTGGCCGAGGCGGCGAAGAAGAATGCGAGGGCGGGACGATGATCTCTTCGGTGCACGGGGAAGTGCTCTCCGTCGGACTCGACCACGCGGTGGTCGAAGTGGGCGGTGTCGGGTTCGCGGTGCAGGCCACGCCGAGCACGCTGGCCACGCTGCGCCGCGGTGAGCAGATCCGGCTGCACACTTCGCTGGTGGTCCGCGAGGATTCGCTGACGCTGTTCGGCTTCGCCGATGCCGACGCGCGCGAACTGTTCGTACTGCTGCAGACGGTGTCCGGCATCGGCCCGCGCCTGGCGCTGGCCGCGCTCGCCGTGCTCGACCCGGACAAGCTGCGCTCCGCGCTCGCCGACGGCGACATCAACGTGCTCACCCAGGTCCCCGGCATCGGCAAGAAGGGCGCCGAACGGCTCAGCCTGGAACTGCGGGACAAGGTGGTCGCGGTGCCCGGCACAGCCGACGCGGTGCCGGTGGCCGGTGGCGCCGTGCGTGGTGAGGTGGTCGAGGCGCTGGTGGGTCTCGGGTTCGCGGCGAAGCAGGCCGAGCAGGCCGTCGATCGGGTGCTCGGTGAAGCCGGTGACGAGAAGGCGACCACGTCACAGGTGCTGCGCTCGGCGCTGACCACCCTGGGCCGCAAGCGGTAGGCGGGCACCGTGCACGATGACCCGGTGACCGAGCAACCGGACTTCGCCGAGGCCGAGGCCCACGCAGCGCTCTCGGCCTTCGCCCAGAACGGCGACCGGGACGTGGAAACCACGCTCCGGCCGCGGAAGCTGGCTGACTTTGTCGGCCAGCCGCGGGTCCGCGAGCAGCTGGAACTGGTGCTGGAGAGCGCCCGGCGGCGCGGTGTCCCGCCGGATCACGTGCTCCTGTCCGGGCCGCCGGGGCTCGGCAAGACCAGCATGTCGATGATCATCGCGGCCGAGCTGGACGCCGCCATCCGGATCACCTCGGGGCCCGCGCTGGAGCGGGCGGGCGACCTGGCCGCGATGCTGTCCAACCTCACCGAGGGCGACGTGCTGTTCATCGACGAGATCCACCGCATCGCCCGGCCCGCGGAGGAGATGCTCTACCTGGCGATGGAGGACTTCCGGGTGGACGTGGTGGTCGGCAAGGGGCCGGGCGCGACCAGCATCCCGCTGGAGATCGCGCCGTTCACCCTGGTCGGCGCGACCACCCGGTCCGGTGCGCTGACCGGCCCGCTGCGCGACCGCTTCGGCTTCACCGGGCACATGGAGTTCTACAGCGCCGACGAGCTTTCGCAGGTGCTGCGGCGGTCGGCCACCATTCTCGGCATCACCCTGGACGCCGACGGGGAGGCCGAGATCGCCGGCCGGTCCCGCGGCACACCCCGGATCGCCAACAGGCTGTTGCGCCGGGTCCGCGACTACGCCGAGGTCCGCTCGGACGGCCGCGTCACGCTCGAAGTGGCCCGCGCCGCGCTCGAGGTCTACGACGTGGACGAGCTCGGGCTCGACCGGCTCGACCGCGCGGTGCTGACCGCGCTGGTCAAATCCTTCCACGGCGGCCCGGTCGGCGTGGCCACGCTGGCGGTCGCGGTCGGCGAGGAGTCGACCACGGTGGAAGAGGTGTGCGAGCCCTACCTGGTCCGCGCGGGTATGCTCGCCCGAACCCCCCGTGGCCGGGTCGCTACCCCGGCGGCGTGGGAGCACCTCGGGTTACGGCCACCGACCGAGGTGCCATGGGAGACCGGACGGTTCGACCAGGGCAACCCTGGTCTGTTCGGGTAACCGGCGGGTCGAGCGCGAAAACCCGCTGACGGCACCGCGGGTGGTACCTGGCACACTCGAACAAGCAGACCCAGAACAAATCGGGCGAATCGGCAGGCGGTCCGCCGCTGTCGCACCCGCTGAATGGAGAGTCATGGAAGGCCTTTTCCTGCCGCTGCTGCTCATGCTGGTCGTGGCGATCCCCCTGTTCCTGGGGAGCCGCAAGCAGAAGCAAGCGGTCGCGCGTCAGCAGGAGCTGCAGAACAACCTGGCCGAGGGCGACCGCGTGATGACCACTTCCGGTCTCTACGCGACCGTCTCGGACACCAGCGGCGACACCACGATCGATCTCGAGATCGCGCCCGGCGTGGTGACCACCTGGCTGCGCCAGGCCGTCCGTGAGAAGGTCGAGCCGGTCGTCGAGGACGATGAAGTCGACACCGACGACGCCGACTCCGCGACCGAGACCTCGGTCATCGAGTCGACCACCGGCATCGAAGAGTCCGCGAAGTCGGACGGCGTCGTTGCTGACGAGAAGAAGGAAGCCGAGAAGGCCGGGCCGCAGATCGCCCCGCCGCTCGAGCACGGGAAGAAGTAGCACCCTGCGACGCGGCGCCTACGCGCCGATGAGGGGGTAACGCAGGGCTCACGCAGCACCGAGTAGTGTCTCGGTGCTGCGTATGCCCGCGTCCGCGCGGGCTTACCCGGACAACTTTCCAGCCAGGCTGGCCCATTCGGGAAGGCCCCAGTTCGAGGAGACCGACGCACCGTGGCACCACCGGCCGGGCAGATCCGCCCGGGACGCTATCTCGCGTTCTTCGTCCTGATCGTCATCGGCCTGTACTCGCTGGTGTTCTTCACCGGCGACGGGAAGCCGACCCCCAAGCTGGGCATCGATCTCCAGGGCGGCACGCGGGTGACCCTGACCGCCCGAACCCTGGACGGCGCCGAGCCGTCCAAGGAAGCGCTCAACCAGGCGAAGACGATCATCGAGACCCGCGTCAACGGGATCGGCGTCAGCGGCACCGAGGTGGTGCTCGACGGCAACAACGTCGTCATCACCGTGCCGGGCGAGCAGGGTGATCAGGCCAAGAACCTGGGCCAGACGGCCAAGCTGGGCTTCCGCAAGGTGGCCAACGTGCAGGCCGCCACCCCGCTCCCGCAGCAGCCGCCGCCCGGCACCCAGCCGCCGGCTTCGCAGCCGCCGGCCGAAGGGCAGCCGAGCCAGGCCCCGGCCGCCGGTCAGTCCTCCGCCCCGCCCGCCGGTGGTTCCGCGCCCGGCGCGGCCCCCGCGCAGGAGCAGCCCGCGCCGCCCACCCCCGGTTCGCCGGAGGCCGAGGCCGCCGCGATCCAGGCGGCCAAGGCACTGCGGCAGAACCCCGCGCTGGTCGCCAACCCGGCCGACCAGGCCGCGGCCGCCGCGGCGCAGCAGCTGCAGCAGGAGACCCTGGCCCAGTTCCAGTGCCTGCCCAACGACCCGCTGCGCGGCAACGACGACCCGACCCTGCCGCTGGTCGCCTGTCTCAAGGACGGCAGCCAGAAGTTCGTGCTGGAGCCCGAGTTCCTGCCCGGCACGATGATCGACACCGCCGCCTCCGGTTACGACAGCCAGCGCGGCGGCTACGTGGTCGACCTGACCTTCAAGGCCGACGGCACCAAGGTCTGGGGCGACTTCACCTCGGCCAACGTGAACAAGCAGGCCGCCTTCGTGCTGGACACCCAGGTGGTCTCGGCGCCGAACATCACCGTGCCGATCCTCGACGGCCGCACCCAGATCACCGGTGGCTTCACCCAGGCCGAGGCCAAGAACCTGGCCGACGTGCTGAAGTACGGCTCGCTGCCGCTGTCGTTCGCCTCCTCCGACGCCACCACGGTGTCCGCGACGCTGGGGCTGGCCTCGCTGCAGGCCGGGCTGATCGCCGGTGGCATCGGCCTGCTGCTGGTGTTCATCTACTGCCTGTTCTACTACCGCCTGCTCGGCGTGCTGACGATCCTGTCGCTGGCGCTGTCCGGGGCGATCGTCTACGGCGTGCTCGTGCTGCTCGGCCGATGGATCGGGTTCACCCTCGACCTGGCGGGCGTGGCCGGGTTCATCATCGCCATCGGTGTCACCGCGGACTCGTTCGTGGTGTTCTTCGAACGGTTGAAGGACGAGATGCGCGAGGGTCGCTCGTTCCGCTCGGCGGTGCCGCGAGGCTGGGTCCGCGGCCGTCGCACGATCCTCGCCTCGGACGCGGTCATGTTCCTCGCCGCCGCGGTGCTCTACCTGCTGGCGGTCGGCGAGGTGCGCGGGTTCGCCTTCACCCTCGGCATGTCCACCGTGCTCGACCTGGTGGTCGTGTTCCTGGTGACGCACCCGCTGGTGGCGATGGTGTCGAAGTCCAAGACATTGTCGAGCCCGAAGATCTCCGGGCTCGGCGGGGTGCAGCGAGTCGGCTCACAACGCCGCACAGCCAAGGTCGCCGGCGCGACCGTGAAGGAGGCCTGACGTGGGCGTCGAGGACCAGGGCACCACCACCGGCGCCAAGCAGAAGAAGGGCTCGGTCTTCCACCGGCTCTACGTCGGCACCGGCGCGTTCGACATCGTCGGCGCGCGCAAGTACTGGTACGTGTTCTTCGGCCTGCTGATGCTGGTCTGCGTGGGCTCCATCGGGATCAAGGGCTTCAACCTCGGCATCGACTTCGAGGGCGGCACCCAGATCCAGATGCCCGCCGCCGGGGCCGCCGGCGAGGTGAACGAGGACCGCGCCAAGGACGTCTTCGCCGAGGCCGCCGGTGAGCCGGCCGCCGAGGCGCAGAAGGTCGGCACCGGCGCGGCGCAGACCGTGCAGATCCGGTCCGACACGCTGGACGCGGGCCAGGTCGCCAAGGTCAAGGAAGCGCTGTTCAAGGCCTTCCAGCCGCTCGGCGCGAACGGCCAGCCCAGCCAGCAGACCATCAGCGACAGCGCGGTCAGCGCGTCCTGGGGCGGGGAGATCTCGGAGAAGGCGCTCATCGCGCTCGCGGTCTTCCTGGTGCTGGTGACCATCTTCCTGGCGATCTACTTCGAACGCTGGATGGCGGTCGCGGCGCTGATCTCGCTGATCCACGACATCGTGGTGACCGCGGGCATCTACTCGCTGGTCGGCTTCGAGGTCACCCCGGCGACGGTGATCGGCCTGCTGACCATTCTCGGGTTCTCCCTGTACGACACCGTGGTGGTGTTCGACAAGGTCAAGGAGAACACCCGCGGCCTGCTGGGGCTGACCAGGCGCACCTACGGCGAGGCGGCCAACCTGGCGCTGAACCAGACCCTGATGCGCTCGATCAACACCGCGGTGATCGCCCTGCTGCCCGTGCTCGGCCTGCTGATCATCGGCTACATCCTGCTCGGCTCCGGCACGCTGCAGGACCTGGCGCTGGTGCAGCTGACCGGCATGCTGGCCGGCGTGCTGTCCTCGGTCGCGCTGGCCACCCCGCTGCTGGTCGACTTCAAGATGCGGGACCCGAAGTTCAAGCAGCAGGCGCAGCGGGTCAAGGCCCGGCGGGAGAACCTGGCCCGCAAGGCCGCCGAGCGCGAGGCCGCGCCGGACGACGACGAGTTCGACGCGAGCGACGACGACCAGCTCAACGCCGAGCTGCGCAAGGAGCGCGCGTACGCGGCCGCGGCCAGCGTGCCCGCGCGGCACCAGAAGGCCACGCCGCGACGTGGCCGCCCGTCCGGCAAGCAGCCGCCGTCGGGCAAGCGCAAGCGCTGAGTCATCTCGTTGCAGGCAGGGCACCGTCCGCGGCCACCGCGGGTGGTGCCCTGCTTCGGTAAGGGGCAGAACATGGATTTGGACAAGGCGCTCGGGCTGATCGCCGAGGTACCCGACTTCCCGCGGCCGGGGATCCTGTTCCGGGACTTCGCGCCGCTGTTCGCTTCGGCGGACGGGTTCGCCACGGTGACCAACGCGCTGGCCGGCACACTCGACCAGGACGTGGAACTGCTGGCCGCGGTGGAGGCGCGCGGCTTCCTGCTGGCCGCCGCGCTCGGCCAGGCCAGCGGACTCGGTGTGGTCATGGTGCGCAAACCGGGCAAGCTGCCGCAGGTCGCGGCCAGCGCGGACTACGAGCTGGAGTACGGCCGGGCGACCCTGGAGCTGCCGGCCGGGGTGGTTCAGCCAGGTCAGCACGTCGCGGTGATCGACGACGTGCTGGCCACCGGCGGCACCGTCGCGGCGGCCTGCGGGCTGCTGGAGCAGGTGGGCGCGGTGGTCACCGGGATCTCCGTGGTGACCGAACTGGCCGGTCTGGGCGGTCGTGCCGCACTGGCTGGGCGCTTGGTGCACACTCTTCACACCTGCTGAGAGCGGGGCAACGGAACGCCGTCAGCCGTCCGCGCGTTACGCTGAACGCACGAGGTGGCCTGATACGACGGGAGGTGCGGGTGAGCCAAGAGCTCGAGTCAACGGCGCCCGCCAAGGACAGCGGCAAGTCCCGTCCGGTGCCGGTCCCGCCCGTCACACCGGCCAACGGCAACGGCAGCAGCCGGGCGCCGTCGGCCACCCGGCGCGTGCGCGCCCGCCTGGCCCGGCGCATCACCGCCCAGCGCGCCGCCTCGGTCAAGCAGGTGCTCGAACCGCTGGCCGCGGTCCACCGCGAGATGCACCCGAGCGCCGATCTGGCCCTGCTGCAGCGCGCCTACGACGTGGCCGAGGAGCTGCACCGCAACCAGCGCCGCAAGTCGGGCGACCCGTACATCACCCACCCGCTGGCCGTGGCCACCATCCTGGCCGAGCTGGGCATGGACACCACCACGCTGGTCGCCGGGCTGCTGCACGACACGGTCGAGGACACCGGCTACCCGGTGGAGCAGCTCTCCGCCGACTTCGGTGACAAGGTGGCGCAGCTGGTCGACGGCGTGACCAAGCTGGACAAGGTCAAGCTGGGTACCGCGGCCGAGGCGGAGACCATCCGCAAGATGGTCATCGCGATGGCCCGCGACCCGCGCGTGCTGGTGATCAAGCTGGCCGACCGGCTGCACAACATGCGCACCATGAGGTTCCTGCCGCCGGAGAAGCAGGCCCGCAAGGCGAAGGAAACCCTCGAGGTGCTCGCCCCGCTGGCGCACCGGCTGGGCATGGCCACGGTGAAGTGGGAGCTGGAGGACCTGGCTTTCGCCATCCTGCAGCCGAAGAAGTACGACGAGATCGTGCGCCTGGTCGCCGACCGCGCGCCGTCGCGCGACACCTACCTGCGCTGGGTCATCGGCGACCTGACCACGAACCTGGACGCGTCGCGGATCACCGCCAAGGTCGAAGGCCGCCCGAAGCACTACTACTCGATCCACCAGAAGATGATCGTCCGCGGCCGCGACCTCGACGACATCCACGACCTGGTCGGCGTGCGGATCCTGGTGGAGGACGTGCGCGACTGCTACGCCGCGATGGGCGTGGTGCACGCGTTGTGGCAGCCGATGCCCGGCCGGTTCAAGGACTACATCGCGCAGCCGCGGTTCGGCGTGTACCAGTCGCTGCACACCACGGTGATCGGCCCGGACGGCAAGCCGCTCGAGGTGCAGATCCGCACCTACGAGATGCACCGGACGGCCGAGTACGGCATCGCCGCGCACTGGCGGTACAAGGAGACCAAGGGCACGCACAGCGGCAACGCGGTCGACGTCGACGAGATGGCGTGGATGCGTCAGCTGCTCGACTGGCAGCGGGAGGCCGCCGACCCCGGCGAGTTCCTCGAATCGCTGCGCTACGAGCTGGCAGCGCGCGAGATCTTCGTGTTCACGCCCAAGGGCGACGTGATCACGCTTCCGGTGGATTCGACGCCGGTGGACTTCGCCTACGCGGTGCACACCGAGGTCGGGCACCGCTGCATCGGCGCGCGGGTCAACGGCAGGCTGGTCGCGCTGGAGCGCAAGCTGGAGAACGGTGAGGTCGTCGAGATCTTCACCTCGAAGGCCGAGGGTGCCGGGCCGAGCCGCGACTGGCTGAGCTTCGCCGGTTCCCCGAAGGCGCGGGCGAAGATCCGGCAGTGGTTCGCCAAGGAGCGCCGCGACGAGGCGATCGACGCGGGCAAGGAGGCGATCACCAAGGAGGTCCGCAAGGTCGGGCTGCCGTTGCAGCGGCTGGTCTCGGCGGACTCCATGGGTGCGCTGGCGACCGAGCTGCGCCACGGCGACATCAGCTCGCTCTACGCCGCGGTCGGCGAGGGGCACACCAGCGCCAAGCACGTGGTGTCGCGGCTGGTCGCGCTGATCGGCGGGGTCGAGGAAGCCGAGGAGGAACTCGCCGAGCGCGCGACGCCGTCCACGGTGACGCGGCGCCGCGGGTCGAACGACGTCGGCGTGATCGTCAAGGGCGCCAGCGACATCTGGGCGAAGCTGGCGCGCTGCTGCACGCCGGTGCCGGGCGACGAGATCCTCGGGTTCGTCACGCGCGGTGGTGGCGTGAGCGTGCACCGCACGGACTGCACCAACGCCGAGGACCTGCGCGCGCAGCCGGAGCGGCTGGTCGAGGTGGAGTGGGCGCCGTCGGAGTCGTCGGTGTTCCTGGTCGCGATCCAGGTCGAGGCGCTGGATCGGCACCGCCTGCTCTCCGACATCACCAAGGTGCTCGCCGACGAGAAGGTCAACATCCTGTCGGCTTCGGTGACCACCTCGCGCGACCGGGTGGCGGTGAGCCGGTTCTCCTTCGAGATGGGCGACCCGAAGCACCTGGGGCACGTGCTGAAGGTGGTGCGCAGCGTGGAGGGCGTCTACGACGTGTACCGGGTCACGTCGGCCTCCTGAGCCGCCCGCGCGCTGCGTAAGGTGCGGTCCATGGCCGAAATCACCGACGGGCTCCAGTTCAGCGTGCAGGACGAGGTCGCGCGGCTGACCTTCGCCAGGCCGGAGAAGAAGAACGCGATCACGCACGGCATGTGGGCCGGTATCGCCGACGCGGTCGCACTGGTCGAACGCGACCCGGCGGTCAAGGTGCTGGTGCTCACCGGCGCCGGCGCGGACTTCTCGGCGGGCGCGGACATCAGCGAGTTCGGTGCACTGCGTTCGACCGCCGAAGCCGCGGCCACCTACGACAAGGCGATCGAGACTGCGGTGGGCGCGCTGGCCGGACTGCGCAAGCCCACGGTGGCATTGATCCGCGGCAACTGCATCGGCGGCGGTTGCCAGCTCTCGGTGGCCTGCGACTTCCGCTTCGCCGCCACGGGCTCGCGGTTCGGCATCACCCCGGCCAAGCTCGGCATCGTCTACGACTTCCAGTCCACCAGGCAGCTGGTCGACCTGGTCGGACCGGCGCACGCGCGGTACTTCCTGCTCAGCGGCTCCCTGATCGGCGCGGCGCGGGCGCGGGAGATCGGCCTGCTCAACGAGGTCTACGACGACGCGGTCCTGGAGGATTCGGTCGCCGAATTCACCAGGACACTGTGCTCGCGCTCGCAGACCTCGATCCGGGGGATGAACCGGATCATCGAAAAGATCCTCGCCGGGCAGGCAGAATCGGACGCCGAGATCGACCGCATCCGCCTCGACGCCCTGCATGGTGAGGACTACGCAGAAGGCGTCGCCGCCTTCCTCGCCCGGCGCCCGCCGAACTTCACCGCCCGCTGAGCGACGCCGTGAATGTGGCTTTCACGGCACATTCCGCCGTGAAAGCCACATTCACGGCATCAAGCCGCCTCGCTACCGCGATCGCGCGCACAAAACGTCCACTGCGGTCCAACCCACGCGACGAATCAACCCCGCCGCCGCGACACGCCACTCCCACTGCCGCGATACGTCGCCCCCGCACACGCGAAACGGGGCGCCACCGCGTGGGTGGGCGCCCCGTTCCGATGGTTCAGCTCGTGTGTCAGCCGACCGTGGTCGCGGTGAACTTGACCGGGGTCTTCGGCTTGCCGGTGCCGTCCTGGCTGGTCGCCGCCGACTCGGGGTCGATCCCGTCGCGCGCCACCTTGTCCAGCACCTGCAGGCCGGGGTCGCCGATCGTGCCGAACACGGTGTAGTTCGGCGGCAGCTGGGCGTCGCCGTAGACCATGAAGAACTGGCTGCCGTTCGTGCCCTTGCCGGTGGCCGGGTCCTTGCCGGCGTTCGCCATGGCCAGGATGCCGCGGCCGTAGGACAGCTCGGGGAACACCTCGTCGTCGAAGGTGTAGCCCGGCCCGCCCATGCCGGTCGCCTGCGGGTCACCGCACTGCAGCATCTGCAGGCCCTCGGTGCCGAGCCGGTGGCATTCGGTGTCGACGTAGTAGCCCTGGTTCACCAGGTTGACGAAGCTGTTCACGGTGCACGGCGCGAGCGCCTTGTTCAGCGTGAGCGGGATGTCGCCGGCGGTGGACTTCATCGTCACGTTGACCGTGCCGTTCGACGACACCTGCCCGGCGGCGGGCGCGGTCACCGGCTTGGCCGACGGCTTGCCCTCCTCGGCCGGGTACTCGCAGGAAACCGGGTCCGCCAGTGCCTGCGGTCGCTTCGGCTCCGGCGCGCGCTCGGTCGGGATCTGGATCGGTGCCGGGGTCGGCGGGGTGTCCGAAGCCTCCGGCTGCGCGACGTCCTCGCGGTCCCGGGTGACCAGGAACACCACCAGCCCGGCGACTAGCCCCACCACGACGATCGTCACGCCGACGCCGATGATCCTGCGCCGCTTCGCCCGCTCCGCTCGTCGAGTCAGCTGCCGCTCGAGCTTGCGCTTGGCGGCTTCGCGGCGTTGCTGGTTGGTCGCCACCTGCCCTCCCGCTTCCAATCGGTGTCACACGTCGGTGTCCTGCGTGGCGGCAGTCTATTGGCACAGCCTGTGAGAACCCTGTAGAGGGGCCGCTAGGCTGGCCCGGCCGGTTCATCCGGACGGGTGGAGTGGGTCGTTTCGCGCGCTCGGAGGTGCGGTTCTTGCTCGTCGTCGGGTTCCCCAGCGGGACCTTCGCCGCCAACTGTTACCTCGTCGCCCGTGAGGCGGGGGCCGACTGCGTGATCATCGATCCCGGGCAGGACGCCGCGCCGAGAGTCGCCGACGCGCTCGAGGAACACCGGTTGACTCCGGTCGCCGTGCTGGCCACGCACGGTCATTTCGATCACGTGGCCGACGCCGCCACCTTCGACCTCCCGGTGCACATCCGCCCGGAGGACCGCGGCCTGCTCACCGACCCGGCGTCCGGCGCGAGCCCGCAGCTGCTCGCCGCGCTCGGGGACGCCGTCCGCCCGGTCGAACCAGCTGAACTCGTCGACCTCGCCGACGGAGAGCTGGAGATCGCGGGGCTGACGATCATGGTGGACCACACCCCAGGGCATACTCCGGGCTCGGCGATCTTCCGCCTCGGTGAGCTGGTGTTCACCGGGGACACCCTGTTCGCCGGTTCCATCGGACGGACCGACCTGCCGGGAGGCAGCGTGTCGCAGCTCGAGCAGTCCCTGGCCGACCGGCTGCTCACCCTGGACGACCGGACGGTGGTGCTGCCCGGTCACGGCGGCACCAGCACGATCGGCGGGGAACGCCGGGCCAACCCGTTCCTGAGCGCGCTGAAGGTGACCCATGGCTGAGCCGGAGAAGCCGACCGGGCCGGAGCCGGCGCGGCCCAAGCCGGTCGGGCGGATCATGCTCACCTCGGAGGACCCGAAACTGCGGCGGCGCCGCGGCTGCTCGGGCCTGGTCGGGGTGGCGATCTTCGCCGCTGCCTTCGGCGGCATCGGGGGCTTGATCGGCGGTCAGATCGTCGGCCTGGTGGCCGCCGCGGTGGTCGCGCTGCCGCTGCTCTACCTGGTCGCGTTCAACCTGCGGCGCCGCGTCTGGCTGGAGTCGAACAAGCTGTACGTGCGCACCTGGCGGGTCCGCGAGATCGACCTGACCCAGGCCGAGCGGCTCGACCTGCTGGTCACCGACGTGCGTGGCACGCGCTCGGTCGGCCTGCTGGTCAACGCGGGCAACCGGCGCAAGACGGTGAAGATCGACCTGGCCGTCTACGCCGGGACAGGTGGCCGCGAGCTGGAGATCCTCGCACTGCGCAAGCTCGCCGACGCGCTGGCCAACAACTTCGAGGCCAACGGCATGGTGTTCTCCCAGTTGCTCGTCGCGCAGCTGCGGGCCGAGGCACGCGGCGACGCCGCACCGGACCGTCCGCTCTACCGGCTGGCCTCCGCGGCGCCGTCGGGCAAGCTGGCGCAACGGTTCACCATGGAGGCGGTCAGCCGCTTCGTCGCGAGCCTGGACTAGCGGGTACCTCTTCACGAGCCGCGATCAACGCGGCCAGCAGGGTGGTCACCGGCACGGCGGCCACGATGCCGATGCTGCCCGCGAGCGTGCGCACGATCTCCTGCGCGATGTCCTGCGACCCGAGGATCGACCCGAGCCCCACCCCGGACAGCGACGACACCAGCAGCACCGGCAGCGCCGCGCCCGCGTACGCCATGACCAGCGTGTTGACCGCCGACCCGACGTGGTCGCGGCCGATCCGCACGCCCGCCGCGTACAGCTCGCGCCACCCGAGCCCGGGGTTCGCGCGCCGCAGCTCCCAGACCGCGCTGGTCTGGGTCACCGTGACGTCGTCGAGCACGCCGAGCGCGCCGATCACCACGCCGGCGAGCAGCAGCCCGCGCGCGTCGATGCCGTGCCCGAGCGCGGCGATCAGGGAGGACGTGTCGTCGTCGAGGCCGGTCAGCGAGGCCGCGGCGGAGAACACCGCGGAGAGGCCGCCGATCAGCGCGAGGCTGACCAGCGTGCCGAGCACGGCGACCGAGGTTCTCGCGGACAGCCCGTGCGTCAGGTACAACGCGATGAACATGATCAGCCCGGCGCCGCAGATGGCCACCATCAGCGGGTTCTCCCCGGCCAGGATGGCGGGCAGCACGAACAGCACCAGCACCGCGAAGCTGAGTACGAGCGCACCGAGCGCGGCGAGGCCGCTCCACCGGCCGAGCACCACGACCGCGATGGCGAACAGCGCCGCCAGCGCGGCCAGCGGCAGCCCGCGCTGGAAGTCGACCAGCTGGTACGAGTCGGGGTTGCGCGCGTCGTCCCCGGCGAACGACAGCACCACCGCGTCCCCGGCGGCGAACCGCGGTGTGCTCGGTTCGAGCGGCACGATCTTGCGGAGGGTCTGCCCGGCGGCGTCGCCGTCGCTGAGCACCACGTCCACGGTGAGGCACTGCTGCGTGCCCTCGGCCGGTGCACCCACTTGGACGTCACCGGGGGAGAGGCAGGGGCCGGTCGCGGTGGCGGAGACGTCGCCGTGCACCGGCGTGCCGACCAGGATGGCGGGCTGCGGGTCGGGCTGACCCCACGGGTAGAGCAGCGCCACGCCGACCACGGTGGCCAGCGCGAGCGGGGCGAGCAGGATGATCAGCAGCTTCTTGACCCGGGTGGAGGCTGGGGTGGCCGGCCCGTGCCCATGACCGTGGCCGTGCCCGTGTCCAACCGGGACGACCGGCTCTTCGGGCGGTGCCTGGGCTGGTTCGTCTCGTTCGACGCGTTCAACTGGTTCGACACGCCGCCGTCGCGCGGGCGGAGCACTCGGTTTTGCTTCCCGCTCCGCGGCTTCGAGGCGCTCGCGCCGGGCCTGCCGGGTCTCTCCGCGCGGCTCCGGTTCGGATTCCGCCCGCGGTCTCCTCGCCCCAGGCCGGACAGGACGGCGCTGGCGCGCGGGACTGTCCGCCTCAGTCAGCTCAGCTCGCCCAGGCGGGTTGGCCCGGCCAGCCTGTTCACCCCGCTCGTCCCAGTCAGGCCAGTCAGCCCGGCCAGCCTGCTCAGCTCGGCCAGCCTGCTCAGCCCGGTCGGGCCGCTCAGCTCGGCCAGGCTGCTCAACTCGATCGGGCCGCTCAGGCCGGTCGGCCCAGCCAACTCGCCCAGCCCGGTCAACCCGGTTGGCCCGGCCAACTCGCTCAGGTGGGGAAGCCGCTTCCGCCGGGTCGGCCGAGTCTCCGCCGGGGATGCGGCGGATCGGGCCGGTCGGGGTGTCGTCACCGTCGAACCGGCGGCGGGGCAGATCGCGGGGCACGGCGCCATCCTGCCCCAACCGGCGTAACGCCGGCAGGCACGGGGGCCGGGCGCTGGTATTATCCGTATCTCGAAAATAGGCCCGAAAGTCCGAAGAAGGGGAGGTCGTGGCGGCGGAGGAGAACGCACCCGAACCGCGGCCGGCCTCGCCCGCGGTCAGCCGCACGCTGACCGTGCTGGAGACCCTGGTCGCCGCCGAGGACGGTCTCACGCTCACCGCGCTCGCCAGGGCGACCGGCATCCCGCTGGCCACCTGCGCCGCCATCGTCTACACCCTCGAACAGCGCGGGTACGCCGCGCGCCGGGTGGTCGGGCGCAGCCACTTCTGGCGGGTCACGCTCCGCCTCTACGACCTGGCCGCCCCACTGATCAAGCAGGACGACCTGGCCGAGGTGGCCCAGCCCGAACTGCGCGACCTGGCCGACGAGCTGGGCATGCCCGCGCACGTCGGCGTGCTCGACGGCGCGTCGGTGGTCTACGTGGCCAAGGCCGCGACGCCGGGGTTCATCCAGTTCGACACCTATCCCGGCAAGGTCGCGCCGTTCAACCTCACCGCGCTCGGCCGAGCCATCGCCGCCTATCTCCCCGACGAGCAGCTCGATCCGCTGCTGTCGCACCTGGTCGCCGGGCGCGGACCGAAGGCGAAAAAGCCCGCCGCCCGGGTTTTCCTGGAGCAACTGGCCAAGGTGCGCGAGGCGGGGTTCGCGGTGGAGGACGAGGAGGAGGAACCGGACATCGCGTGCATCGCGGCCCCGGTTTTCCACTCGGACGGCCGAATCGCCGGTTCGCTCGGCGTCACCGGGTTCGCCAGGGACCTGATCGGCGCGAAACTCGACGTCGCCACCGAACTCGTTGTGCGCCAAGCGAAAGAGGTTTCCGCGAAACTCGGCTTCTAGGTCAGGTCCTTGCGCCGGGGATGACCGGAGACTTAGCATCTTCGAATCGGGGAAGCTATCTTCGAAATAGCGAATTTCAGAGGTTTCCTCGCTGGACCAACGGTGCGCAGGGGCGAGGGACACTGGAGGCAGGCGTGGGGCGTGCGCAGAATTGGGGGGCCGCCGCACTGGCGCTGCTCCTGCTGACTTCGGCCTGTTCCAACGCGGGCGACAACGCGCCCGAGCAGCCGCGGGCCACCGCCGACAGCGGGAAGGGCCCGATCGCGCCGGGCGGCACGCTGGTCTACGGTCAGATCGCCGGGGTGTCCCAGCTCGACCCGAACACCATCGCCAGCGGCGCGCAGACCCAGCTCCAGACGCTGCTGTGGAGCGGGCTGACCACCTGGACCCCGGAGAACACCGCGAAACCCGATCTCGCCGAGTCCTGGCAGTCCACCCCGGACCACCGCACCTGGACCTTCAAGCTGCGCCCCGGCGTGAAGTACCACAACGGCAAGACGTTCACCGCCGCCGAGGCCAAGAAGAACTTCGACCGCGTGCTCGATCCCGCGGTGCCTGCCCAGGTCGCCGCGAAGATCGACATGATCGACGCGGTGACCGCGGTGGACGACACCACGCTGGTCATCACGCTCGAAACCCCGAACCCGGAGCTGCCGGTCGACGTGATCGACGTCCGGATGACCGATGTGGACGACCTGGCCAACATCGACCGGTCGGCCAACGGCACCGGACCGTACAAGCTCAAGTCGTTCGTCCCGGACCAGACGGTCGAACTGGTGCGACACGACGGCTACTGGGGCCCGCGCCCGAACCTCGACGCGATCCGGATCGTGCGGTACGCCGACGCGACGGCGGCGAACGCGGCGCTGCGGGCGGGCCAGGTGCACGTGCTGTGGAGCGTCGCCCCGGACAGCGCGGCCGGACTGGCCACCGAAGGCAGGCAACTGCTCACCGCCGCCGAACCAGCCGGCTTCGTGGTCTGGGAACTCGACACCAGCGCGGCGCCGTTCAACAACCCCAAGGCACGCGAAGCCCTGTCGTACGCGGCGAACCGCACCGAGATGATGGCCGCCGCCTACGCCGGATACGGCGTGCCGACGCCGACGAACGCCCCGGTGAACCCCAAGAACCGCTTCTACGATCCGACACTGCCGTCACACGGGTTCGACCTGGACCGCGCCAAGCGGCTGTTCGCCGAAGCCGGGATCACCGAGGGCAGCACGCTGACCTTCTGGGCGGTCGCCGGGAACTACCAGGAATGGACCACGATCGGCCAGATCCTGCAGCAGGACCTGGCGAAGATCGGCATCACCCTGGAGATCCAGACCAACGAGGTGAGCACCTGGTCGGCGAAGTTCTATCCGAAGGGCAAGAGCTACCCGAACCTGCTCGCCGCCAACTACCTGTCGTTCACCCCGCCGCCGGACAGTTACGCGCTGGCCTGGTTCGAGGGCGCCAAGGGCACCTGCGAGTGCAACTGGGCGGCCCCGGCCGAGTACAACGACGCCATCGCCACCATCGAGTCGGCGGCCGAGGGGCCCGAGCGCGACGCGGCGTTCAAAACCGCGCAGCGCGTGCTGAACCGCGAGAACCCGGTGATCTTCATCGGCTCGACGGCCTTCCTGTCCGTGGCGCAGCCCGAGCTCCGTGGGCTGTGGGTGCAGGCCGAGGGCACGCTGCACCTGGAGGAAGCCGGGTTCGCGGCGTAGGACGGGGGCCGGGCATGGCCGGTTATCTGCTTCGGCGGCTCGCGGTCAGCGCGCTGATGCTGCTCGGGGTCTCGGTGCTGATCTTCGTGGTGCTGCGGCTGCTGCCGGGTGATCCGACGGTGGCGCGCGTTGGCGCGGCGCAGAACATCGACCCGGCCGCGCTCGCCGCGCTGCGCGAGGAACTCGGCCTGAACGACCCGATCCCGGTCCAGTACTGGGCGTGGATCAGTGGCATCGCCGACGGCGAGCTGGGCCGGTCGTACTTCAGCCAGTTCGACGTGACGGTGCTGATCGGCCAGCGGCTGGTCCCGACGCTGGAGCTGTCGGCAGCCGGGCTGGTGGTGGCCGTGCTGCTGGCGGTGGTGCTCTCGGTGCTGCCGACCGTGGTGCGCAGCCGCTGGCCGGGCCGGCTGGTCGGCGCTTACACCGTCGTGGGCATGGCGGCGCCGCCGTTCGTGTTCGGCATCGTGCTGCTGGCGATCTTCAGCGTCAAACTGGGAGTACTGCCGGAGGGCGGCTACGTGCCCTTGACCGAGGACGTGGCGGGCAACTTGCGCCTGCTCGTGCTGCCCGCGCTGACCCTCGGCATCTGCCTGTCCGCACCGCTGGTCCGGCACCTGCGCGCCGCGCTGTCCGATGTGGAGGGCGCGGCGCACGTGCGCACCGCCACCGGCAAGGGCATCGGCCGCCGGGCGGTGGTGCTGCGGCACGTGCTGCCCAACGCGATGCTGCCCGCGCTCACCTCGCTCGGCGTGACCGTCGGCGGCGTGCTCTCCGGCGCGGTGGTGGTCGAGTACGTGTTCGCCTGGCAGGGCCTCGGCTCGCTGATCGTCGACTCGGTGTTCAAGCGGGACTACGCGGTCATCCAGGGCACGGTGCTGCTGCTGGCCGCGGCTTTCGTGATGGTCAATCTCGCGGTCGACCTGCTGTACGGCGTGCTCGACCCGCGCCTGCGCGTCGGGCGGGTGCGCCGGTGACCGCGCCCCCGGTGCGCCGCCTGCTCGCGCGGCCCGGCGCGATCGTCGCGCTGGCCGTGCTCGGCGTGTTCGTGCTGCTGTCCCTGCTCGCCCCGCTGCTGCTGCCGGACCCGGCGGAGATCAACGCGCGCAACCGGTTCGCCGCGCCGGGCTGGCCGCACCTGTTCGGCACCGACGAGCTCGGGCGCGACCTGCTCTCCCGGATCGCGCACGCCGGTCAGTTCTCGCTGGGCTTCGCCGCCGGCGCGACGCTGGTGGCGATGGTGATCGGAGTGGCGTGGGGCCTGCTCGCGGCGGCCGGGTCGACCTGGTTGGACGAGATCCTGATGCGCGTGGCGGAAGCCGCGCTGGCCATACCGATCGTGTTGTTCGCGCTGGTCTTCGTCGCCGCCTTCGGGTCGGCGACGCCGTCGATGATCATCGTGACCGGGTTGCTGATGAGCCCGCTGACCGCGCGGATCGCGCGTTCGGCCGTGCTCGCCGAACTCGAGTCGGAGTACGTGCGCGGGCTCGACGCGGTCGGGGTGCCGCGGCTGCGCATCCTGTTCGCCGAGGTGCTGCCGAACGCGGTGCCCGCGCTGCTCGCGCAGGCGTCGCTCAACCTCGCCACCGCGCTCATGCTGGAGGCCACCCTGAGTTTCGTCGGCCTCGGCGTGCAGCCGCCGGACGCGTCGTGGGGCACGCTGCTGAAGACCGGGTACGACAAGCTGTACGAGTCGATCTGGTACCCGCTGCCGCCCGCGCTGGTGCTCATCGTGGCGATCGGCGCGCTGAACGCGCTCGGCGACCAGCTGCAACGGGTGCTGCGGGCGGACGGGGGCGGGCGATGACCGTGCTCGCCGTCGAAGACCTGGCGATAGGCCTGCGTGGAGGCCCGTCCCTGGTGCACGGGCTCAGCCTGGAGCTGGCCGCGGGGGAGCGGCTGGCGCTGGTCGGCGAGTCCGGCAGCGGGAAGACCATCGCGTCGCTGTCGATGCTGCGGCTGAACCCGCCGCCGACCGAGATCACCGGCGGCCGGGTCGTGTTCAACGGGCGCGACCTGGTCACCGCGGCCGACCCCGAACTGGACCGGGTCCGCGGCAAGGGCATCGCGATGATCTACCAGGACCCGTTGTCCTGCTTGAACCCCGTGCGCACGATCGGCGACCAGATCGCCGAGGCGATCCGCGCGCACCAGGACGTCACCGCGGCCCAGGCCCGGGTGGCCGCGTTCGACCTGCTCGGCGAGGTCGGCATCGAGGACGGCGCGCGGCGCGTGCGGCAGTACCCGCACGAATTCTCCGGCGGCATGCGGCAGCGGGTGATGATCGCGATGGCGATCTCGTGCGAGCCCGAGGTGCTGATCGCCGACGAGCCGACCACCGCGCTCGACGTCACCACCCAGGCCCGCATCCTGGCCCTGCTCGACGCACTGGCCGCGCGCCGCGGCATGGCCGTCCTGTTCATCACGCACGACCTCGCGGTCGCCTCGGAGTTCTGCGCGCGAATCCAGGTCATGCGCGAAGGCCGGGTGGTCGAGTCGGGCGCGCTGCCGGTCGTGCTGGGTGAACCGGCGCACCAGTACACGCGCGAACTGCTGCGTTCGGTGGTCACCCTGCGCTCGCCGGTCGAACCGGCTGAACCGGAGCCGGAGCCGCCGTTGATCGAGGCCGACCGGCTGGTCCAGCGGTTCGGCTCCGGCGCCCCCGCGGTCGACGACGTGTCGCTGACCGTGCGCCGCGGGGAGACCTTCGGGCTGGTGGGGGAGTCGGGCGCGGGCAAGTCCACGCTGACGCGGCTGTTGCTCGGGCTCGACCGGCCGGCGTCGGGCGAGGTGCGGCACGAGGGCGTTGCGCTCGGTTCGCTTTCGCGCGGTGAACTGCGGCGCCGCCGCCGCGACATGCAGCTGGTGCCGCAGGACCCGGTCGGCTCACTGAACCGGCGCAAGACCGTGGCGCAGATCGTCGGGCTGCCGCTCGCGGTGCACCGGCGCGCCTCGAAGGCGGAGCGCGACCGCCGGGTGGCCGAGCTGCTCGACCTGGTCGGCCTGCCCGCCGCGTTCGCCGGGCGCTACCCGCGCGAGCTGTCCGGAGGGCAGTGCCAGCGGGTCAACATCGCCCGCGCGATCGCGCTCGAACCGTCGTTCGTGGTGCTCGACGAGGCGGTCTCCGCGGTCGACGTGGTGATCCGCGCGCAGATCCTGCGCCTGCTCCGCGACCTGCAACGCGAACTCGGCCTGACCTACCTGTTCGTCTCGCACGACCTCGCTGTGGTGCGGCAGGTGGCACCGAGGCTCGCGGTGATGCGGCACGGGCGCATCGTCGAGACGGGCACCCGGGCGGAACTGTTCGACGACCCGAAGCACGAGTACACGCGTGCGCTGATCGACGCGGTGCCCGACCTGGTCACCGGGGAGGTGCCCCGATGAACGTTCCCTCGGTCGCGCTGGTCGGACTCGGTGAGATCGGGCTCGGCGCCCACCTGCCCGCGCTGCTGCGCCACGAAGGCCTCCGGCTGGCGGCCGTGGTCGACCCGGATCCCGCCCGCCGGGCGCTGGCCGCCGAGCACACCGCGGCACCGGCGTTCGAATCCCTCGCCGAGGTGCTGTCCGATCCGGTGCTCGACGCGGTTGTGCTGGCGACACCGCCCTGGGTCACGCCCGGCCTCGTCGGTCGCGTGGCCGCGACCGGGCGGTTCGTGCTCGCCGAGAAGCCGATCGCGGTGTCGTCCGCAGCCGCCGCGCCGCTCGCGAAACTGCCCGCCGGCCAGCGCAAACGCGTCCAGGTCGGGTTGACCTACCGGCACGACCCCGCACTGGCGGTGCTGCGCGAGTGGATCGACGACGGCAGGCTCGGTGACGGTCTTCTGGTCCGGGCGCACATCTACGACGAACGGCGTGATCCGGACTTACCCGAGCACGCGCGGCGGATCGAGGCCACACTGGCCCACGGAATGCCCGTGGTCCACGAAGGAGCGCACGTGTTCGACTGGTTCGCCACGCTCTTCGGCGGTCCGCCCGAGCGCCTGGAGGACTCCTGGGCGGTGTCCACCCGGCCGGACCTGCCCGCCGCGAACCTCTGCGGGGCGCGGCTGACCTACCCCGGCGGCGTCACCGTGCTCGCCGAGTTCGGCTGGCTGACCGACGCGCAGCCGCGCTGCGAGATCAGCGTCATCGGCGATCGCGGGCACGCCCAACTCGACGGCTTCACCTTCGACCTGCGGCTGACCACGTCCACCGGGGTGGAGCACGTGGTGTTCGACGACGACCGCGCCACCCGGTGCTTCGATCTGCAGCTGGCGCGGTTCACCGAGCTGATCACCGGCGTGCGGGCCGTCCCGTCACCCGGTCTCGCCGACGGGCTGGCCGCACTGGAGATCAGCGAGCGCGTGGCCGTGCTCGCGGCTTGGAGCCTGGCATGACCGTGTTCGACTGGGGTGACCGCACGCGTGCCGAACTCGGTGAGGTGCTGCCCGAAGCGCTCGTGGTGCTGCCGTTCGGCGCGACCGAGCAGCACGGCCCGCACCTGGCCACCGGCACCGACGCGCTGATGGCCGCCACCATCGCCCAGCGCGCGGTCGAGCGAGCGGGCCGGTCGTGCCGGCGCGACCTGGTACTCGCGCCCTGCCTGCCGTTCGGCGCCTCCGACCACCACCTGCCCTTCGGCGGCACGCTGTCGCTGACCACCGAGGTCGCCGTCGCGGTGCTGACCGACCTCGCCCGCTCGGTGGCCACCTGCGGCGGGCGGCGCCTGGTCGTGGTCAACGGGCACGGCGGCAACCAGGGCGTCTGCCACGCCGCGGCCGCCGCCGCGTCCGCGCGCTACGGCCTGTCGGTGTCGACCGTGCACTACTGGAACCTGGTGGCCGACCGGCCCGCGGTCCCGGTGCCGGGTCACGCCGGCGAGTTCGAGACGTCGCTGGTGCTGGCCGTCGACCCGGAGCTGGCGCAGCGCCCGGTCGAACGCACGGCACTGCCCGAGACACCCTCGCTGCCCGGGGTCGACGTGCACAACCAGGGCGACTGGCTGCGCATCGACGGCTACACCGACCGCCCGGAGCGGGCGAGCGCCGGCAGCGGGTCCAAATGGCTGGACGAGATCGTGGCCGCGCTGGCCGACCGGTTGCTCGCGCTGGCGGAGCTGCCGTGATCGACTTCCACACCCATCCGCCCGCCTGGCACGCGGCGACCTGGCTCGGCGGCGCCGAGTTCGGCCCCGGCGAGTTCCTCGACTTCCTCAACGGCTCCGGCATCGAGGCCGCGGTCGTGCTCGCCCACGACGGCCTGTTCAACGCCACCCCGGAGGCCAACGACGAGCTGGCCCGGTTCACCGCGGCCGACCCGCGGCGGATGATCGCGTTCGGCACGGTCAACCCGCGTCACGCCGGCGCGGCCGACGAGGTGCGCCGCTGCTTCACCGAACTGGGCTTCGGCGGCCTGAAGCTGCACCCCTGGCTGCAGGGCTTCAGCATGCACGAAACCGCGCTCGACGAGATCTGCGAGGAGGTCGGGTCGGCGGGCGGCATCCTGCTCTCGCACGACGGCTCGCCGCCGTATTCGATGCCCGGCCAGATCGCCGCGCTGGCCCGCCGCCACCCCGGAGTTCCGGTGGTGCTCGGGCACGGCGGCCTGCACGACTGCTGGCGCGAGGCGCTCGCCGCCACCATCGTGACCTCGAACCTCTACCTTTGCCTGTGCGGGACGCCGCCGTACGCGGCCCGTCACATCCTCGCCCACGCGCCGGCGGGCAAGGTGCTCTTCGGCACCGACGCCGGGCTGTCCGACCGGGCGAGCCAGGACTACGCGGTGGCCAGGATCGCCGAGATCGACGGCTGGGGGATCACCGCGAAGCAGCGGGAGGAGATGCTGGTGACCAATCCGCGGCGGCTGCTCGGCGGGTGGCTCGGATGAGCGTGCTCACGGCGAGGATCGCGGCGGTGCACACGCTGCCGGTCAGCCTGCCCGCCCATCCCGCGCTGGTGGTGCGTGGCGCCAAGGGCAGCCACGACCGCTCGGACTTCCTGCTGGTCCGGGTGGTCACCACCGAGGGCGTGGAGGGCTACGGCGAGGTCAGCGCCACGCCGTTGTGGAGCGGGGAGGACGCGGCCAGCGCCGAGCACTTCGTGCGCAACGTGCTGACCACCGCGCTGCTCGGCCGCAAGCTGGCCCCGCCCGGCGCACTGGAAGCGATCATGGACCGGGTGCTCGCGGCGAACCCGTTCACCAAGGCGGGGGTGTCGACCGCGCTGTGGGACGCCTACTCCCGCAGCCTCGGCATGCCGCTGGTCACCGCGCTCGGCGGGCCGTACCGCGACGAGGTGCCGATCAAGCTGTCGCTCTCGGGTGACGGCGAGGTGCTGGAGAAGGCATACGGTGCGGCGGTTTCGTCCGGGTTCACCTCGTTCAAGGTCAAGGTGGGCCTCGGCATCGACGGTGACCTGACCAGGGTGGCCCGCGTGCGCGAGTTGGCCGGGCTCGGCGCGTTCATCGGGGTCGACGCGAACGGCGGCTGGAGCCGGGCCGAGGCCCGTGAGGCGGTCCGGCGGCTGAGCACCTTCGGGCCCGCGTTCGTCGAGCAGCCGGTCAAGCCGTCGGACCTGGAGGGCATGGCGGCGGTGCGCTCGCTGGGCGTGCCGGTGGTCGCCGACGAGTCGGTGTTCGGCGCGGACGACCTGGCGCGGGTGATCCGCGCGTCCGCGGCCGACGTGATCAGCATCTACCTCGGCAAATCGGGTGGCCCGGCGAAGGCCGTGGTGCAGGGGCGGGTCGCCGAGACCTTCGGGCTGGACACGCTGATCGGTTCCAACGGTGAACTCGGCATCGGCGCGGCCGCCCAGCTGCACGTGGCCTGCGCGCTGCCCGCGCTGAGCGAACGCCTGCCGTCGGACATCATCGGCGCGCACTACTACGCCGAGGACATCCTGGAAAAGCCGCTCGACAGCAACGGCAAACGGGTGCGGCTCACCGACGGCCACGGCCTCGGCGTGGTGCCGCGCGACGACCTGCGGCGGCGGTTCCGGTGATCGTCGACGTGCATTCGCACACGCCGACGCACCGGGAACCCGTACCGCCGGACGAGCGCCGCGTCTACTCGAACTGGCGCACCGATCGTGACGTGAGCACGACCAACTCGTGGGCCGACTACGACCGCGAGATGGCCGCAGCCGACGTCACCATCGTGTTCAACATCGCCGTCGACGACCCGGAGCCGATGACCGGCCTGCCCTACCGGCCGGAGCGCACGAACGACGCCACCGCCGAGTTCGCCGCCGCCGACCCCACGCGGCGGATCGGCTTCCTCTCGGTGAACCCGTTGTGGGACAACGTCTTCGACGAAACGGAGCGTTGCCGCGAGCTGGGCCTGCGTGGGGTCAAGCTCGGCCCGAACTACCAGGACTTCGACCCGCTGAGCGAACAGGCGCTGGCCTTCTACGCCTACTGCGAGAAGGAACAGCTGCCCATCCTGTTCCACGCCGGCGCGTCACCGATGCGGCACGCGCCTCTGCGCTACACGCATCCGCTGGCATTCGACGAGGTCGCGCTGCGTTTTCCCGAGCTGCGGATCGTGCTGGCGCACATGGGTCATCCGTGGGGGACCGACACGGTGGTGACCATTCGCAAGCACCCGCACGTGTACGCCGACGTGTCGTCGATCTACCTGCGCCCGTGGGTCTGCTACCAGTCGCTGCTCGCCGCGCACGAATGGGGCTGCATGGGGAAGTTGCTGCTGGGCAGCGACTTCCCGATCGCGGGCACGGCGGAGGCGATGGCGGGCATCCGGCGGGTCAACGGCATCCTGGCCGGCACGGCGCTGCCGCGCGTGCCACTGGAACAGATCGAGGAGATCATCCACGCCGACGCACTGGGCGCGCTGGGACTGGACCGATGACCTCGGTGGTGGACGCCCACGTGCGCATCGGCGACGGTCGCGAGGTGCGGCTGGACCCCGAGGACCTGCTGGCCACGATGGACCAGCTCGGCATCGACCAGGCGCTGATCTCACCGGGGGAGCGGTGCATCGCGGTGGACAACCGCGAGGGCAACGAACTCACCGCGGCGGCGGCCGCGACCTCCGGCGGCCGGTTGCTCGCGTACGCGGTGGCGAACCCGTGGCGCGGCCGGGCAGCGCTGGACGAGCTGGCGCGCGCGGCGGACCACGGCGCGGTCGCGCTGGCGGTCGACTCCGTGTTGCAGGGGTTCGACCTGCTCGACGGCCTGGTGGACCCGCTGCTCGAGTTCGCCGCGGACCGCGGCTGGTTCGCCTACGTGCGCACCGGCACACCGCCGAGCGCGGTACCGCTGCCGCTCGCGTTGCTGGCCCTGCGACACCCCGGCCTCGCCTTCCTGATGGGTCGAAGTGGTGCGACCGACTTCTGGATCGACGCGGCGCCCGCCCTGCGGCAGGCGCCGAACCTGTACGCCGACACCGCCTACGCGCCGTGGGACACGGTGCTCAGCGAGTTCGCGCGCGATCCGGAGATCGGCACCTCGCGCGTGGTGTTCAGCACCGACGCGCCGTACACCGTGCCCGCCGCCGAGCTGCGCCGGGTGCGGGACTGGACGATCGCGGAACCGGAGCGCGCCACCGTGCTCTCCGGGACGGTGACCGGTCTGCTGGGCGGGTCCGGGTCGACTGGGAGAGGGTGAGCGCGAATGACCATCGCGGAGGTGCGCGCCGAGGAGGACGGCTTGCTGCGGCCACCGGTGCGCGGGGTGTCGCCGGTGCTGGAGGTGCCGTTCGCCGACAACGGCGACCTGGACGTGCCGGGGTTCCGGCGCGTGGTGCGGTACGTGCTGGGGACCGGGGTGGGCAGCGTGATGTTCCCCGGGTTCGCCTCGGAGTTCCACAAGCTGGGGGAGTGGGAGCGGCAGCTGCTGACCGGAATCCTGCTGGAGGAGACCGCGACCCGGCCCGAGGTGTCGGCGATCATCGCCGTGCAGGACCACGCCACCCGGCTGGCGGTGCGGCGCGCGGTCGACGTGGTCGCCGCCGGGGCCGACCTGATCAACCTGCTGCCGCCGCACTTCCTGGCGCCGTCGCGCCGGTCGATCGTGGCCCACGTGAAGGCCGTGCTCGCCGCGGTCGCGCCGACGCCGGTGGTGCTGCAGTACGCGCCCACCGAGACCGGGACCAGCCTGGACGGAGCCACGCTCTCGGAAATCGCCCGCGACCACCCGAACCTGGCGCTGGTGAAGGTCGAGTCGAGTCCACCGGGCGCGCTGATCGAGGAACTGGCCGCCGCCGATCCGCCGCTGCCCGCTGTCGAGGGGTACGCGGGGGTGCAACTGCCGGACGCCTTCCGGCGGGGCGCGGTGGGCACGCAGCCGGGGTGCTCGTTCACCGAGCTCTACGTCGAGCTGTGGCGACGGTTCAGCGAGGACGACGAGGCCGGCGGGATGGAGCTGTACCGGCGGCTGCTGCCCTACATCTCCTACTGGATGCTCGACACCGAGCTGATCGTGGCCGCGGAGAAGCTGATCTCGGTGCGCCGGGGGCTGTTCGCCAGCGCGCACTGCCGGGAGCCGGGGCACCGGCTGGACGCGGAGGAGATCCGGATGGTCGACCGCTTCCTGGCCGAGTTCGCCGACTTGCTGCCGCCGCTCGGCTGATCGCTCGTCGCCCATCGCTCGTCGCTGACAGAAGGTGTCAGTGACCCGCTTCTAACCTGCGCGCCATGAACCTTCCTGTGCTCGAACTGCGCCAGTACACGCTGCGTCCCGGTCGTCGTGACGAGCTGGTCGAACTGTTCGACCGCGAGTTCGTCACCGGCCAGGAGGCGTGCGGGATGCGGGTGCTCGGCCAGTTCCGCGACGCGGACGATCCGGACCGGTTCGTCTGGCTGCGCGGTTTCGCGGACATGGCCATGCGGGCCGCTTCGCTGGCGGCTTTCTACGGTGGACCGGTCTGGGCCGAACACGGCCCGGCCGCGAACGCGACCATGCTCGACTCCGACGACGTCCTGCTGCTGCGACCGGCCCGGCCGGATTCCGGGTTCGTGCCGGTCACCACCGCGTCCACCGGGGTGTACACGGCCACGATCTGCGTGGTCACCACGCCGGACTTCGGTTCGTTCTTCGCGGAGTCCGTGTCGCGCCAGTTGGACCAGCCGCCGCTCGCGCAGCTCGAAACCCTGGCCGTGGAGAACAACTTCCCGCGACTGCCGGTGCGTGAAGGAGAGCGGATTTTCATCTGGTTCTCACGCTTCGCCGACGAGGAATCGGCCAGGAAGCAGGCCTGGCGCGAGCGGGTCGATTTCGGGAACACGCTCGACGCGGAACCCCTCACGCTGGTGCTGCACCCGACCGCCGGATCGGCACTGCGCTGAATCGGCACTGCGCTGAAACTGTCGGTGCCGCGTGCGAGCCTGCCGGGCATGGGTACCTGGGACACCGGGCCCTTCGACAACGACGAGGCGCGCACACTCGCCGCGGAGTTGGACGAAGTGGACGAGGAGTTCCGGCCGGAGGTGATTCGCCGAGCTGTGGTGGGCGCGGCGGATTCGACCGGATGGCTGGACTCGGGAGCAGGTCGACGAGCGGTCGCGGCGGCAGCATTGGTCGCGGCCGGGCAGCGGGGCGGCGTAGCCGTCGATGTGAGTGGTGGGCCGGAAAAGCCGGTGCCGCCGTTGAACGAGCAGTACCGGGAAATCGCCGCACGCGCAGTCGCGCGGGTGGGCGGACCGGAGTCCGAACTGGCCGAACTGTGGGAGGAGAGTGACGCCGCTGGACCATGGCGCCGGGAGCTTGCGCTGTTGCGCGATTTGCTGCGCCCGGAGCCGGAAGTACGCATCGAGCCGTGGACGGCCGATGACCTGTGGCTGCTCCGGCTGGCCAACACGCCGGAAATGACCGCGCACACGGGCGGTCCGGAAACGGAGGAGAAGCTGCTCGATCGGCAGCGGCGCTATCTGGACACCGCGCGTCCCGATTCGGTGGACCGCATGTTCCGGATCCGGTTCGACGGCGAACTGGCGGGCTCTGTGGGCTACTGGAAGCGAACCTGGCTGGGGGAGGAGGTGTACGAAACCGGCTGGGGAGTGCTTCCGGAGTTCCAGGGCAAGGGTGTCGCGGCGCGGGCGGTGCGGCTGGCACTGGCGAGCGCGCGGGAAGAAGCGCGGTTCGCCGTGGTGCACGCCTATCCGTCGGTGCACAACGCGCCATCCAACGCGCTGTGCCGGAAAACGGGCTTCACCTTCGTCGCGCCTTGCGAGTTCGAGCACCCGCCGGGGCACTGGATGCAGTGCAACGACTGGCGCTTCGAACTTCTCTGACGCTCAGGTGGTGCGTTCGGCCAAGAAGACGAACTCACGGCCGGGGCGGTCGGGCGCGTCTCGTACCTCCAGCACGCGGAAACCGTTGGCGGTCAAGGTGGATTCCACCTCGTCGCGGTCGCGGAACCGGAGGGGCGAGTCGGACGTGAGCACCGTGCCGTCGGTGTGGAAGCGGTAGCTGTGGCGGAAGGAGACGAGCGGAAGGTCCACTGAGGTGACCTCCCGCCATTGCTCCACGGGCCCGATTCCGGGGATGTCGAGTACGGCGTGCGCCGGATCGGTAGCCCAGTCCTGCCATGCCTTCCGTCCGGGCCGCCGGGTTTCGAACGCGAGGTGACCGCTCGGGCGGAGTGCGGCGTGTATGCCGCGCAGCGTCCGCGTCCAGTCGTCGTCGGTGAGGAAGACCTGCGCCACGTTCGCGGTCATCACCGCCAGGTCGGCGTCGAGCGCGGGCAACGCGCCGGCGTCGCCGTGGATCCAGGTGACCTTGCCGCCGGGATCCTTCGCCCGCGCGACCTCGAGTGACGCCGCAGCCGGGTCGACCCCGGTGACCGTGTACCCGCGTTCGGTGAGCAGGACAGCCAGCGATCCCGTGCCGCAGCCGATGTCGAGTACGCGCGACGCGCCGACCTCGTCGGCGATGGTGAGGTAGGTGGCCAGGTCGTCGCGTGCTCCGTCGAAGGCGTCGTAGATCGGCGCGAGACGAGGGTGGGCGACGATCGGGTCCGGCACGCGGTTCAACCTAGGCAACCGCGCGCACTTCGGCGATCGGTTTTCCGGCCATGTCCGATGTTTGACAGGAGTTCGAACGTGTGTTCGACTCTGGGTGTGCGGTGGGACAGGCAGCGGATCGGTGGCGAGGGTGAGCAGGCGATTCCAGGGCTGGCCGGGTTGGTGCGCTCGGTGACCTCACCCGAGTTCGCCGGGGTGACCTTTCACGAGGTCCGGGCGCGCTCGGTGCTGAACAAGGTGCCCGGTTCCTCCGCGCTGCCGTTCAGCTGGACGGTCAACCCGTACCGCGGGTGCTCGCACGCGTGCACCTACTGCCTGGCCGGCGACACCGAAGTGCTGATGGCCGACGGCGATCTCAAGCCGCTCGAGGAGATCGAGGTCGGCGACGAGGTTTTCGGCACCCGCGCGCACCAAGGGCACCGGCGTGGCGCGCCCACGCGCGTGCTCGCGCACTGGGTGACGGTCAAGCGCGCTTACCGCGTGGTGCTGGAGAACGGCGCCGAGCTGATCGCCAGTGGCGACCACCGGTTCCTCACCGAACGCGGCTGGCGGCACGTGGTCGCCGACCGCCCCGGTCCGGCCGCGCGACCGCATCTCGCGGTGGGCGAGCAACTGGTCGGCATCAGCCTGTACACCTCGGAACTGCCCGCGCGGCTGGGGGTCGTGCGGGTGGAGGACCTCGGGCGCGAGATCCCGATGTACGACCTGACCACCGAAACCGGCGACTTCATCGCGAACGGCGTGGTGAGCCACAACTGCTTCGCCCGCAAGTCGCACACCTACCTGGATTTCGACGCCGGCAAGGACTTCGACAGCCAGGTGGTGGTCAAGGTCAACGCGCCCGAGGTGCTCACCGCCCAGCTGCGCAAACCGAGCTGGACCCGTGAGCACGTCGCGATGGGCACGAACACCGATCCCTACCAGCGGGCCGAAGGCCGGTACCGGCTGATGCCCGGCATCATCTCCGCGCTCGCCGACTCGGGCACGCCGTTCTCCATCCTGACCAAGGGCACCGTGCTGACCAGGGACCTGCCGTTGCTCTCCTCGGTCAGCGCCGAGGTGCCGGTCGGGCTGAGCGTGTCGATCGCGCTGCTGGACCGCGAACTACAGCAGCGCCTCGAACCCGGCACACCGAGTCCGCAGGCGCGGCTGGAGCTGGTGCGCCGGATCCGGGAAGCCGGCCTGCCGTGCGGGGTGCTGGTGGCGCCGATCCTGCCCGGCCTGACCGATTCCGACGAGGCGCTCGACAGCCTGCTCGCCGAGATCGCCGCGGCCGGTGCGACCAGCGTGACCGCGATCGCCCTGCACCTGCGGCCCGGCGCGCGGGAATGGTTCGCCCGCTGGCTGGCCGTGGAGCACCCGGCGCTCGTGCCGTTGTACCGGGAGCTGTACGGCCGCGGCAGCTACGCCAAACCGGTCTACCGCAAGCAACTTTCTGCCCGGTTCGCCCGGCTCATGCGGCGCCACGGCCTCGATTCGAACGTCTTCCGGACCAGCGAGGTCGAGCCGGCGAGCTCGGCCGGTGCTCTCCCCGCGCAGCGCCGCGGCTCCGCGACGCCGGTCCAGGAGTCGCTCTTCCCGCTGTAGCGGCTGACCTGCCTCAGTCGCGCCGCCGGTGGTTCGTTAGCCTCTACTGCCGGGGAAAAACCCTGCTGAACGGCAAGACGAGCCACGTCCGAGGAGAGCAACCGCAGTGCTTCGCACCCACAACGCCGGCACCCTGCGTGCCGAGCACGCCGGCCAGACCGTAGTCCTCACCGGCTGGGTGGCCCGTCGGCGCGATCACGGTGGCGTGATCTTCATCGACCTCCGCGACGCCAGCGGTGTCGCCCAGGTCGTCTTCCGCGAGGGCGAGATGGCCGAGCGCGCGCACAGCCTGCGCTCGGAGTTCTGCCTGCGCGTCACCGGCGAGGTCGCCGCGCGTCCCGAAGGCAACGAGAACCCCGAGATCCCGACCGGCGCCATCGAGGTGCTGGTGACCGAGCTCGAGGTGCTGTCCGAGTCGGCCGTGCTGCCGTTCCCGATCGACGACCGGGTCGACGTCGGCGAGGAGGTGCGCCTCAAGCACCGCTACCTCGACCTGCGCCGCAGCGGCCCGGCGAAGGCCATGCGACTGCGCAGCGAGGTCAACCGGACGGCCCGCGAGGTGCTGCACGCGCAGGACTTCGTCGAGGTCGAGACCCCGACCATGACCCGGTCCACTCCCGAGGGCGCGCGCGACTTCGTCATCCCGGCGCGGCTCAAGCCCGGCTCCTGGTACGCGCTGCCGCAGTCGCCGCAGCTGTTCAAGCAGCTGCTCATGGTCGGCGGGCTGGAGCGGTACTACCAGATCGCCCGCTGCTACCGGGACGAGGACTTCCGCGCCGACCGCCAGCCCGAGTTCACCCAGCTCGACATCGAGATGAGCTTCGTCGAGCAGGACGACGTGATCGCGCTCGGCGAGGACATCGTCACCGCGTTGTGGAAGCTGATCGACGTCGAACTGCCGCGGCCGTTCCGCCGCCTCAGCTACGCCGAGGCCATGGCGAAGTACGGCTCGGACAAGCCCGACCTGCGCTTCGACCTCGAGCTGACCGAAATGACCGAGTATTTCGCCGACACCCCGTTCCGGGTGTTCCAGGCGCCGTACGTCGGTGCCGTGGTGATGGCCGGTGGCGCGAGCCAGCCGCGCCGCACGCTCGACGGCTGGCAGGAGTTCGCCAAGCAGCGCGGCCACCGCGGCCTCGCCTACGTGCTGTTCAACGAGGACGGCACGCTCGGCGGCCCGGTCGCCAAGAACCTGTCCGAGTCCGAGCGCGAAGGGCTCGCCGCGGCCGTCGGCGCGAAGCCCGGTGACTGCGTGTTCTTCGCCGCCGGCAAGGCGAGCGAGGCCCGCGCGCTGCTCGGCGCCGCGCGCGTGGAGATCGGGCACCGGCTCGGCCTGATCGACGAGAACGCCTGGTCGCTGGTGTGGGTGGTCGACTTCCCGATGTTCGTCTCGGCCGACGAGTCCGACGACGTCGCGGTCGGCAGCGGCAGCTGGAACGCCCTGCACCACGCGTTCACCTCGCCGACCCCGGAGTGGATCGACAAGTTCGAGCAGGACCCCGGCAACGCGCTGGCCTATGCCTACGACATCGTCTGCAACGGCAACGAGATCGGTGGCGGCTCCATCCGTATCCACCGCGCCGACGTGCAGAAGCGCGTGTTCGAGCTGATGGGCCTGTCCGCCGAGGAGGCGCAGGAGAAGTTCGGCTTCCTGCTCGACGCCTTCCAGTTCGGCCCGCCGCCGCACGGCGGCATCGCCTTCGGCTGGGACCGCATCACCATGTTGCTGGCCGGCGCGGACTCGCTGCGCGACGTGATCGCCTTCCCGAAGACGGGCGGCGGGTACGACCCGCTGACCGCCGCGCCGGCGCCGATCACCGCCGAGCAGCGCAAGGAGGCCGGCGTGGACGCGAAGCCGGCGCCCGCCGCCAAGGCGTGAGCCGGTGCTGCACCTGAGAGCGGTCTCACCGCCGGAGAAAACCGAGCGCGTTCTCGAGGTGCTGTCGGATCACCGCGGGGCAACGCACCTCGTGCTGATCAAGGACGCCGCGATCGATCCCGCGGGCGATGTGGTGGAGGCCGACATCGCCCGCGAGGCGGCGGACGAGATCATCGACGCGTTGTGCGTGCTCGACCTCGACCATTCCGGCGGCATCACGCTCGAGGTGATCGACACCTCGCTGTCCGACTCCGCCGACCGGGCCGAGGAGGACGCGCCCGGCGAGGGCGCTGACGCGGTGGTCTGGCAGGAACTGCTCAGCCGGACAGGCGAGGAGTCGCGGCTCAACGCGACGTTCATCAGCTTCCTGACCATCGCGTGCCTGCTCGCCGCGGTCGGCGTGGTGACCGACTCGTCGGTGACCATCGTCGGCGCGATGGTGGTGGGCCCGGAGTTCGGTCCGCTCGCCGCGATCGCCGTCGGGCTGGTGTTGCGCCGGTGGGACCTGGTGCGCCGCGCCTCGATGGCGCTGGCGATCGGATTCCCGGTGGCCATGCTGATCACTCTCGGCGGCACCGTGGCCGGCGAGGCGACCGGCCTGTTCGACCGGGCGGCGCTGCTGGGTGTCCACGAGGTGGACTTCATCTACCAGGTGGGCCCCTACTCGCTGATCGTCGCGCTGCTCGCCGGGGCGGCCGGGATGCTGTCGCTGACCTCGGCGAAGTCGGCCGCGCTGGTCGGTGTGTTCATCTCGGTGACCACCGTTCCGGCGGCCGGCTACGCGGTGGTCGCGGCCGTACTTAACGAGTGGGGCCGCTGTATCGGTTCCGTCGTCCAGCTCGTGATAAACCTGATGGGGATCGTCGTGGCCGCGGCCGTTGTGCTGATGCTGCGCCGCAGGGGACAACGCAAGGCCTCCACGGAACGTCCACTCTCACGCGGGTGACGGGCACGCACGCTCACGAGTAGGGTCGGGGACAATGACTGTGGACACTTCGAAGGATTCCACGAACAAATCGGGCAACGGGGCGGTGGTTTCGGCAGGCACCACGGTTGCCGCCGGCGAAGCCATGAAGGTCACTGAGGCTGACGAAGCGCTCGAAGCCGCGATCAAGGCGGGCGAAGCGGTTCTGGCACACCGCTTCGGCAGCGCGATCCCACTGGTCGACGCCGAGGACCTGCGGGGCACCGGCCCCGCCACGGTGGTCAGGGTGCGGGTCGCCGCGTCACCGTTCGCGCTGCCGCGCACGCTGGTGATCAAGCACTACCCGGGTGAGGCGCCGGAAGGCCGCCCGGACCCGTTCGCCCAGGAGGCGGTCAGCTACCAGCTGTTCACCGCGCTGGCCCAGGACGAGCGCATGTGCCCCGAACTGGTCGCGCACGACGGCGGCCACCGGGTGCTCGTGCTCGACGACCTCGGCCGCGCGCCGACCCTGCAGGACCGCCTGCGCGGTTCGGACGCCAGGGCCGCCGAGCGCGCCCTGCTGTCGTGGGCGCGTTCGCTGGGCAGGTTGCACGCCAACACCGCCGGGCGCGAAGCCGACTTCAACGCGCTGCTGCGCCGTCTCGGCGGGCGGACCTTCGGTGAGGACACCACGCCGGTGCTCGCCTGCGCCCAGCTGCCCGCGCTGCTGTCCGAACTGCTCGGGGTGGAGACACCGGACACGGTGCGCCTGCACGCCGAGCAGATCGCCGAGCTGGCGGCGTCGCCGCGGTACCGCGCGTTCAGCCCGGTCGACCTGTGCCCGGACAACAACCTCGCGACCAGCGGCGGAGTGTCCTTCCTCGACTTCGAACGCGGCTGCGTGCGCAGTGCGCTCGTCGACGCGGCGTACCTGCGGGTGCCGTTCGCGTCGTGCCCGTACGCCCTGGCGTTGCCGGCGGGGATGAGCGAGGCGATGGTCGCCGCCTGGCGGGCCGAGGTCGCCGGGGTCTGGCCCGCGCTGGCCGACGACGACATCCTCTCCGAGCACCTGCTGGAGAGCCAGCTGCTGCGTGTCTGGCTGGCGACCTGGGAGCTGCTGCCCGAGCTGGCCCCGGAACGCGGCGCCGTGCCGACGAGCCGGGCCGCCGCGCTGGTCAGCTGGTGGAGCGACCTGGGCAAGCACGCGGAGCGCGCCGGGCTCGACGACGTCGCCGCGCACGCGCTCGAAGTGTCCACCGCGTTGGACGAGCGGCACGGTCCCGGCCTGAGCCTGGCGCTGTACCCGGCGTTCCGGTAGCACCGCACACCGAGGATTTTCCGAGGCGTCCTCACGCCGTTACCCGGTTCTCACCACGGGTGAGCCTGGGTGCCGGAAGGTCTGCGGTGTGACCGTGCTGCGTGAAGAATTCACCCTGGCATCCGAGGTTCCCGAGCTTTCCGCATCGGCGCCGCGCCGCGTCTCCCGGCTGGCGGTGCTGGGCGATTCGACCGCGGTCGGCCTCGGCGACCCGCTGCCCGGCGGGCACTGGCGCGGGGTCGGCCCGCTGGTCGCCGACGCGCTGGGCATCGAGCCGGACGGCTATCTGAACGCCTCGTTCACCGGTGCGCGGATGCGGTGCGTCCGCACCGAGCAGCTGCCGGTCGCGCTGGCGCACCGGCCCGAGGTGGTGCTGCTGATCGTCGGCATGAACGACACCCTGCGCTCCGATTTCGACGCCGAGGCCATCGCCGCCGACCTCGACCACGTGGTCACCGAGCTGCGGGCCGCCGGCTCGGTGGTCATCCCGGTGCGCTTCCACGACCACGGCCGCGTCTTCCGCCTGCCCGGCTCGCTGTACCGGGCGCTGCGGTCCCGGATCGACGAGCTGAACGCGGTGATCGACGGCGTGGTCGCCGCACGCGGTGTGCCGTGCCTCGACCTGACCACCCTGCCGGGCGCCTACGAGCTGGACGCCTGGAGCGTGGACCGGCTGCACCCGTCGGAGCTGGGCCACCGCATGCTGGCGCAGGGGTTCGCCGGCCTGCTCACCGACGCGGGCGTCGAGATCCGGGTGCCGGTCAGCCTGGAGTGTTCCGGTGGCGCGACCGCGGGCGCCGCGCAGCACGTCGGCTGGCTGGTGCTGAAGGGCATCCCGTGGCTCTGGCGGCGCGGCCGCGACCTGCTGCCCTACGCGGCGCGGATCATGTGGCGGTCGTACTGGGAGAACCGTCCAGCCCCATCGCGCTGACCAGCAGCCGGAGCGAGTCCTCCGGCCGGAAGTCGCCCGACGGCCGGGTCAGCTCGTGCAACACCATGCCCTCGATGTGGTCGAGCAGGATCTTCGCGTGCAGGTCCGGGTCAGTCGATCCGGACGCGACGAGCAGCGCGCGCAGCGGCGCCGCCGCCCGTGCCCCGGTGACGTCGAGCTGGACCCGCAGTTGCGGATCCCAGGCCGCTTCGAGGAACAGCGCGTACCGCGCGAGCGTCGCCACCCGATCCGGCCCGGCCATGTGCCGGGCGAACCGGGCGGCACCCTCGGCGAGACCGTCCTCCGCGAGTTCGGTGGCCACGGTGAAATCGCGTTCGGCCAGTCCGGCCAGCACCCCGGCGAGCAGTGCGCCGCGCGTGCGGAAGTGGTTCGACGTCGTTCCGGCGGGCAGCCCGGCTTCCGAGTCGACGGCGCGGTGCGTCAGCCCGCGCGCGCCCTGGGTACCGAGCACCGTGGTCGCCGCTTCGACCACCTCGTCACGGCGGGACCGTTCTCTGGATGGAGGCACCTCGTCAGCTTAGTACTACATCTGTGACTACACCTGTAGTACGGTGGGCGCATGACAGTGAGAATCGCGGTGGTCGGTGGCGGGATCGGCGGGCTTGCCTGTGCGCTCGCGTTGAACCAGCGGAACCTGGACGTGACGGTCTTCGAGCGCCGTGCGCGGATCGAGGGGCGAGGCACGGCGCTCGGCATGTGGCCGGACGCGTTGCGCGCGTTGGACGCGATCGGGCTGGGCGAGCGGGTGCGGCGCACGGGTGTCGCCCAGCAGGAGATGCGCTTCCGCCGTTCGGACGGCCGGACGCTCGCCCGGCTCGACGTCGGCCGCCTGGAGCGGCGCACCGGCGATCTGCCGGTGCTGATCTCGCGCACCGCGTTGATCAGTCTGCTCCGGGGCACCCTGTCGGCGGACCTGGTGCGCACCGGTCAGCCAGTTGAACCGGCCGACGTCCGCGACCTGCGCGCGGAGTACGACGTGGTCGTCGGCGCGGACGGCATCGGCAGCGCCGTGCGTGAGGCGTGCTTCGGCGCTGCGCACCGGCCGCGTTACTCGGGCTACTCGGCGTGGATCGGCATGGTGCCGTCCGACGAGGAGGTCAGCCAGGAGATCTTCGGCCGGGGGCGCAAGTTCGGCGTCACCCCGGCCGAAGCTGGCCTGACCAACTGGTACGCCCCGATCCGGGTTCCACAGGGTGGCCTTGGCGATGATCCGATGACCCAGCTGCGTGACCTGTTCGGCGACTGGTGCGACCCGGTTCCGTCGCTGATCGAGCGCAGCGCCGACGCGGAGATCCTGAGCTACCCGATCCGCTACCTCGCGCCGCGGCTTCCGACCTTCGTCTCCGGCAACGCCGTGCTGATCGGCGACGCGGCCCACCTGATGACCGCCGACCTCGGCCAGGGTGCCTGCCAGGCGCTCGTCGACGGCGTCGCACTCGGTCGACACCTCGCCGGAGGTGGCGACCTCGCGCACGCGTTGAACCAGTACGACCGCGAACGCAGGCGCCCTGCTCAGCGCGTCGCCACCGCGGCCAGGCTGCTCGGCAGCTTCACACTCCGGCCGGGTTTGTCACACCTACGCGACCTGACCTTCGGCGCCGCCGGAACGCTCAGCCGTCACGAACCGCGGCCGTCTCGCGGGGCGAACACCGCGAGCGCCTCGGTGTCCGACAGCGGGGTTCGCACGAAGTAGCGCACCCACTCCTCGATGTCGTCGTAGCTCGACGTCGCCGCTATCGAGTCCGCGGCGGCTTCGGCGTCGAACAGCGTCCGCCGGTGCTGCACCGCCGGCCCGTCCGCGCCGCCGAGGAGTGCCCAGTGCGCACCGGGCGATCCGTACGGCATGCCGACGCTGCCCGCGTTGACCACCAGCCGCCGGTCAACCAGCCTGCTGAACGGCATGTGCGTGTGGCCGCAGACCACGGTCGGTTCGGTCACGCCGTCGAGCACCTCGGCCCACCGCTCCAGCGAGCTGTCCACCAGCACGACCTCCTCGTCGTCGCGCGGGGTGGCGTGGCAGAACAGGACCGGCCCCAGCCCCGCGATCTCCAGCCGGGCCGTCGCGGGCAGGCTTGCCAGCAGGTCGACCTGGTTCGACCGCAACTGCTCGGCACACCATGGCACGATCGGGTCGGGGATGTCCGTCTCGCCGCCGCGTACCAGCTGCACCAGTTCCCGATCGGCGTTGCCGTTGACCCACACCGCCCGGTCGCCTAGCGCGACGAGCCGGTCCAGCACCTCGACCGGCTGCGGCCCGGCCGCGATGTCGCCGGTCAGCACGATCCGGTCCGCGCCGGCCACGTCCGGTTCGGCCAGCACCGCGTCCAACGCGGGCAACACTCCGTGGATGTCGGACAGCACCGCTACCCGTTCGACCATGCGCCCGAGTCTGCTCGCGGCGGTGTCGCATCGCACGGGTGTTCGCGGCCAGCGGACTGAGTGTCGGACCCAGCGGCTAACGTCAACACCGTGGCGCAGGACGAACTCTTCACGGTGAACCCGGACGTGGCGGCTCCGCCGCCGGAGCCCGCGAAACCGGTGGCCGAGCGGCCGGTTCCGGCCGGCTCCCCGTTGGCGGTGCGGATGCGGCCGCGCTCGCTCGAGGAGGTGGTCGGCCAGCAGCACCTCCTCGGCGAAGGAGCGCCGCTGCGCCGGCTGGTCGAGGGCGCCGCGCCCGCGTCGGTGCTGCTCTACGGTCCGCCGGGCACGGGCAAGACCACACTGGCCAACCTGGTGTCCACCGCCACCGGCCGCCGGTTCGTCGCGTTGTCGGCGCTGTCCGCCGGGGTCAAGGAGGTGCGCGGGGTCATCGAGGAGGCCCGGCGCCGCCGCAACTACAACGCCGAGAACACCGTGCTGTTCATCGACGAGGTGCACCGCTTCTCCAAGACCCAGCAGGACGCCCTGCTCGGCGCGGTCGAGGACCGCACGGTGCTGCTGGTCGCCGCCACCACCGAGAACCCGTCGTTCTCGGTGGTTTCGCCGCTGCTGTCGCGCTCACTGGTCCTGCAACTGCGCCCGCTCACCGACGAAGACGTGAGCGATCTCATCGAGCGCGCGCTGACCGACGAACGCGGCCTCGGTGGCGCGCTAGAACTGGCCGACGACGCGCGCGAGCACCTGGTCCGGCTCGCCTCCGGGGACGCGCGCCGCGCGCTGACCGCACTGGAAGCCGCGGCGGATGCCGCCGGCGCGACCGAGCACGGCGTGATCGACCTGGCCACCGTCGAATCCACGGTGGACAAGGCGGCGGTGCGCTACGACCGCGACGGCGACCAGCACTACGACGTGATCAGCGCGTTCATCAAGTCCATCCGCGGTTCCGACGTGGACGCCGCGCTGCACTACCTGGCCAGGATGATCGAGGCGGGGGAGGACCCGCGCTTCCTGGCCAGGCGGCTGGTGGTGCACGCCAGCGAGGACATCGGCATGGCGGATCCGACCGCGCTGCAGTCGGCGATCGCCGCCGCGCACGCCGTGCAGTTCATCGGCATGCCCGAGGGCAGGCTCGCGCTCGCGCAGGCCACGGTGCACCTGGCCACCGCGCCGAAGTCCAACGCGGTGATCACCGGGATCGACGCCGCGCTGGCCGACGTGCGGGCGGGCAAGCTCGGCACGGTGCCACCGCACCTGCGCGACGGCCATTACGCGGGCGCGGAGAAGCTGGGCAACGCGAAGGGGTACCGGTACCCGCACAACGTGCCGGAGGGGGTGCTCAGCCAGCAGTACCCGCCGGACGTGCTGGTCGGCACGGACTACTACCACCCGACTCAGCGCGGCGCCGAGCGCACGCTGGCCGAACGGGTGCCGAAGCTCCGCCGGACCATTCGCGGGCAGTAGCCCCGGCACCCGTATAACGACCTATACCGCGTGGCTTTCACGGCGTGAAGCTCGGCTGCCCGTTCTCCACGTGCCCGGTCAAAGCGCGGAGGAAGGCGGGGTCGCTGTCCGCGGTGACGCGGATGTCGTACCAGCCGGCCTCGGTGGGCACCGGGACCTGCGCGGACTTGCCCGGTTCAACCAGCACGACACGACCGGAGTCCAAGCGCAGCGACACCGCGGCCGTGCCGGAGTTCTCGAAGGTCAGCTCGAGCCCGTTCCGGTGCGGCAGGAACCGCGTGCTCACGCTCACCCCGGCCGCCGTCCCCGAGCGGCGGCCGCGCAGTTCCCACCAGCCGCGGTTGGGCCCCTGCACGACCACGCGGTACTCGTCGCCCTTGTTCGGCAGGGTTTCGGTGAGCGTGCCGAGCACGTCGCGGTGTGCGGGTTCAGCCAGTTCGCCCGTGTACGCGTAGATCGCGAAGTGCGCGGCGGCCGCGCCGCCGTTGTGCAGCGAGACCGCGAGTTCGCCGCGCGCGTTCAACCCACCGGACACCGACGCCTGGTACGGCAGCGCCCGCGCCCGGCGGCGGCCCGGTTCGGGCTCCGGAAGCGCCTGCTCGGCCGGGGGAGTCGGGTGCCAGCGCGAGATCGGCTCGGGCACCGGACCCGGCTTGGTCATCGACGGCGGGCGTCCCGCGCGGTCGAAGTCGAACGCGCCGGTCAGGTCTCCCGCGACGGTCCGCCGCCAGGCCGAGATGTTCGGCTCGGCGACCCCGGTCCACTTCTCCAGCAGCCGGATCACCGAGGTGTGGTCGTACACGGTCGAATCCACGTAACCGCCGATCGTCCATGGCGACACCACGGTCATCGGCACCCGCGGCCCGAAACCGAGCGGCTGCCCGCCCGCGTGGTCGGCGTCGTCGGGCGCGGTGGCCGGCGGTACCGGCGGCGGCACGTGGTCGAAGTAGCCGTCGTTCTCGTCGAAGTTCAGCAGCAGCACGGTCTTCGACCAGGTGTCCTGATCGGCGGCGATTGCGTCGAGCACGTCGTAGATCAGGTTCGCGCTGCCCACCGGGGTGGACGCGCCGGGGTGCTCGGAGTCCGCCGCCGAGGGCACCAGCCAGCTGACCTTCGGCAGCGTGCCCGCGGCGATGTCCGCGCGCAGCCTGCCGACCAGTGACTCCGGCTCCCCGCGGAACAGCGCCCGGTCGAACAGGTCCCGCTCGGCCGCGGTCAAACCGGCGACACCTTCGTCGAACTTCGCCAGCAGCGCCTTCCGCTCCTCCGGCGACTTGTCGAACAGCGCGAAGTAGAACTCCTCGGTGGTGCGGTACCCGCCCGGCACCCCGGCGAGGATCTTGTGCCCGATCTTCTTGAACGGTACGAAGTACTCGACCGCGTTGTCGGTGAAGTTGTCCCACTCCTGGTAGATCCGCCACGGCACGCCGGCGGCCTGCAACCGCTCCGGATAGGTCGTCCAGGTGTAACCGGGGTGGTCGTAGGAGTAGGCCGCGTTGGTCACCGCGCGCGACCCGTTCGGCTCGAACCCGGTGGTGCCGGTCATCAGGAAGTTCCGGTTCGGGTTGGTGGACCCGAAGATCGAGCAGTGGTACGCGTCGCAGATGGTGAACGTGTCCGCCAGCTCGTACTGCAGCGCGATGTCCGCGCGGTCGTAGTAGGTCATCGTGGCCGCGCCCTTCGCCGCGATCCACGCGTTGTTCCAGCCCTTGGCCCACGCCTTGCCGCTGCCGCCCCAGCTGTGGTCGAGGTCCCCGAGGTACTGGATGTCGTCCGGGTCGCGCCCGGCTCTCGCCGCGCCCTCGCGCAGGGAGAACGGCAGCACCACACCGCCGGCCGGGTTCGGCTGGTTGAACACGTCACCGCCACCGGGCAGCGGGAGCGGGTGCGCGTCGCCGAATCCGCGCACCCCGCGCAGCTTCCCGAAGTAGTGGTCGAACGAGCGGTTCTCCTGCATGAGCACGATGACGTGCTCGACCTCGGCGAGGCCGCGGCCCCGGCGCATCGGCGCGGCCATGGCGGCGTGCAGTGAGGGTGGCAGCAGTGAGCCGGCGACGGCGGCCCCGGTGGTGGCCAGCACCCGGCGGCGTGACAGTTCAGGCATGGCCCGAACCCTTGCCTAACCCGGTGAACGGAACAAGAACGTCAGCTTGTCCAGGTGTTGCCGGTGATTCGCTCGTACACCTCGATGTACTTCGCCCTGGTCGCGGCGACCACATCGGCGGGGATCTCCGGTCCCGGCGGCGTCTTGTCCCAGCCGGTCGTCAGCGACCAGTCGCGCACGAACTGCTTGTCGAACGAGCGCTGCGGACGCCCCGGCTCCCACTCGTCGGCAGGCCAGAACCGCGACGAGTCGGAGGTGAGCACCTCGTCGCCGAGGGTCAGCTCGCCGTCGGCGTCGAAACCGAACTCCAGCTTGGTGTCCGCGATGATCACGCCCTTGGTCGCCGCGTGCTCGGCACCCTTGCGGTAGATCTCCAGGGTCAGGTCGCGGATGCGGTCCGCGGTCTCCCGCCCGATCTCGTTCACCACCTCGTCGAAGGTCATGAACTCGTCGTGCCCGGTGTCGGAGATCTTCGTGGTGGGCGTGAAGATCGGTTCCGGCAGCTTGACGCCCTCGACCAGGCCCTCGGGCAGGCGGATCCCGGACACCGCGCCGTCGCGCTGGTACTCCCGCAGGCCGAGCCCGGTCAGGTGCCCGCGTGCGATGCACTCGACCTGGATCATCTTCAGCGGCTTGCAGCGGATCGCGCGCCCGGCGAACTCGGCAGGCACGTCGGTCGCCGAGATCAGGTGGTTGGGCACCACCTCGCGCAGGTGCTCGAACCACCACGCCGACAGCTGGGTGAGCAGCTTGCCCTTGTCCGGCACCGGCGTCGGCAGCGACACGTCGTAGACGGAGACGCGGTCGGTGGCCACGAGCAGGATGTCGCCGTCCCATTCGTACAGATCGCGGACCTTGCCTGCGTGCACGTGCTTCATGCGCCATCCCGTCGGTGCGTTCGTCGTCTCCACAGCCCCACAGCGTTCTAGCACACGGAGTAGTGGCATAGGCCACTTGTGCTACCGTAGCGCGGTGTCCCAGCCCATCCCCACCGAACGGGTGCAGGTCGCGGCCGTGTTGCGCCGCATGCGCGAACAGGCGGGCGTCACCCGCGGCGAGGCGGCCGAACTGCTCGGCTGCACCCCCTCCAAGATCGGCGACCTCGAACTCGGGCGGTCCGGCGCGAAACCGGCGGAACTGGAGAAACTCCTCGTTCGCTACGGCGCCGGCACCGGTCAGCGCGAGGAGCTGATCCGGTACGCGCGGGCGTCCCGCAGCCGCAAGCCCCGCGGCACCTACGGCTCGATACCCGTTCCGGCGAACCTGCGCCGCGTGCTGGCCCTCGAAGCGCAGGCCCGCGAAACCGCCCACTACTCCGGTGAACTGATCCCGCCCGTGCTGCAGGTGCGGTCGTACACCGAAGCCCTGCTCCCGGGCGGACCGGTCAAACTGGTCGAACTCCACCTCGCCCGGCGGGACTGCCTCGAACGCACCGACCGGCCGCGCCTGCGGTTGCGCTGCGTGCTCGGCGAAGCGGCGCTGCGCACCGGGATCGGCGGTGAGGCGGTGATGGCCGCGCAACTCGCGCGGTTGTGCTGGTTGAACGAGACCGCGCCGAACGTCGAGATCCACGTGCTGCCCACCGGCGCGGGTGCGCATCCGTTCCTCGGCCGCACCGTCACGCTGCACTTCTTCCCGCGCCCGGCGCCGGCGGTGATGATCACCGGCGGGCACGACCGGGACATCTTCTGCGACCGCCCCGCCGCCCTCCGCGACGCCGTCGAGCGGTTCACCGCGTTGCGCGCGCGGGCCCTTGGCGTGCGGGAAAGCACGGAGTTCCTGCGGCGGCTGGGACAGCACCGGGCCAGTACGGTGGAGGACAGCCACGCACGGTAGCCTGACCGGCAATCAGCTCGCCCCGAATCTCCAGGGAGGACCCCGTGTCGGCAGGGCAGATCGCCGCGCTCATCGCCGCAGGCGCCTTCGTTGTGCTGGTGGTGCTGCTGGCGATCCCGTTGCTCAAGCTCGGCCGCACGCTGGACGAGGCGACCATCGCCATCCGCAAGGCGCACGAGAACACCGATCCGCTGCTCACCGGGGCCAACCAGACCATCACCCACGTCAACACCCAGCTCGAGCGGGTGGACGGGATCACCGCCAACGCGCAGGCGGTCAGCGGCAACGTCTCGGCGCTGTCGTCGGTGTTCACCGCGACGCTCGGCGGCCCGCTGGTCAAGACCGCGGCGCTGTCCTACGGCATCAGCAAGGCCGTCAAGGCGCGCCGGGCCAAGGCGAACGGGAAGCCGGTCCGCGGCCGGAAGAGGAGCAGGAAGTCATGAAGCGGCTGTTCTGGCTCGGTGTCGGAGTGGTCGCCGGCGTCGCCATCTCGCGCAAGGCGACCGAAACCGCGCGCCAGGCCACCCCGGCCGGTGTCGCGGCGAACCTCGGTGACGCCATGCGCGAGCTCGCCGGTGCCGTGGGCTCGTTCGGCGCGGAGGTGCGCGCCGGGATGAACGAGCGCGAACAAGAGCTGAACGACTTGGTCGAGGACCGCACCGGTCTTCCGTCGCGCCCGCAGGGCAGGCACGCCGCGGCGCGGCGAGCTCGCCGGGCGGAGGGCTGACCGGGCCGCGTCCGCCGACGCCGCGCCGGACCCTCCGCCGCCGCAGCCAGCCCCTGTTCCCGGCTCGGCGTGTGGCCGCCTGCCCGCGGCCGAGCCCCAGCGCAAGGAAAGACCAGTGGAAACACACGAGATCAACAAGCGCTTCCTCGCCCACTTCGAAGGCAAGGGGCACACCAGGGTGCCCAGCGCCTCGCTGATCCTGGACGACCCGAACCTGCTCTTCGTCAACGCGGGCATGGTGCAGTTCAAGCCCTACTTCCTCGGTGAGGTGCCGCCGCCGTACCCGCGCGCGACCAGCATCCAGAAGTGCGTGCGCACCGGTGACATCGACGAGGTCGGCAAGACCACCCGGCACAACACGTTCTTCCAGATGGCCGGGAACTTCTCCTTCGGCGACTACTTCAAGGAAGGCGCGATCGCCAACGCCTGGGAGCTGATCACCAAGTCCCAGGACCAGGGCGGCTTCGGCTTCGACCCGGAGCGCATCTGGGTCACCGTCTACGAGAACGACTCGGAGGCGGCCGGCCTGTGGCAGAAGGTCGCCGGCATCCCGTCGGAGCGCATCCAGTCGCGCGACGGCCGCGACAACTACTGGGACATGGGCGTGCCCGGTCCCGGCGGCCCGTGCTCGGAGATCTACTACGACCGCGGCCCGCAGTTCGGCCGCGAGGGCGGCCCGGTCGTCGACGAGGACCGCTACCTGGAGATCTGGAACCTCGTCTTCATGCAGGACGTACGGGGTGAGAAGAGCCCGAAGTACGGCCACCCGCCGATCGGCGAGCTGCCGAAGAAGAACATCGACACCGGCATGGGCGTCGAGCGCGTCGCCTACCTGCTGCAGGGTGTGGAGAACGTCTACGAGACCGACCTCGTGCGCCCGGTGATCGCGCGGGCCGAGGAGTTCTCCGGCCGCCGCTACGGCGCCGACCACACCGACGACGTGCGCTTCCGGGTGATCGCCGACCACGCGCGTTCCGGCGTGATGCTGATCGGCGACGGGGTCACCCCTGGCAACGACGGCCGCGGTTACGTGCTGCGCCGCCTGCTGCGCCGCATCGTGCGCTCGATGCGCCTGCTCGGTGTGCACGAGCCGGTGCTGCCGGAGTTCGCCGGCGTGGTCCGCGACGCGATGGGCCCGTCCTACCCTGAACTGGTCGCCGATTTCGACCGTATCTCCGACGTGGTCAAAACCGAAGAAGAGGCCTTCCTCTCCACGCTCACCTCGGGCTCGCGGATCTTCGATCTCGCCGCCGAGGAGACCAAGTCGGCCGGTGGCGGCATCCTCGCCGGCGACAAGGCGTTCCAGCTGCACGACACCTACGGCTTCCCGATCGACCTGACCCTCGAGATGGCCGCCGAGCAGGGCCTGACCGTGGACGAGGACGGTTTCCGCACGCTGATGGAGGAGCAGCGCCAGCGCGCGAAGGCGGACGCGGCCTCCCGCAAGAGCGGGCACGGCGACCTGTCGGTCTACCGCGAGGTGCTCGAGCAGCACGGCGAGACGCAGTTCCTCGGTTACTCCGACCTGCAGGCGACCGCCAGGGTGATCGGCCTGCTCGCGGACGGCGTTCCGGTGCGCAGCGTCGGCGCGGGACGCAAGGCCGAGATCATGCTGGACCGCACGCCGTTCTACGCGGAGAGCGGTGGCCAGGTCGCCGACACGGGCGTGCTGATCGGCAACGGCGTCGAGTTGAAGGTGCACGACGTCCAGAAGGTCGTGCAGGGCCTGTTCGTGCACCGCGTGGAGGTCGTCGAAGGCGAGGTCGGGCTCGACACCGAGCTGACCGGCTCCGTCGACGCCGCCCGCCGGTCGATGATCGAGCGCTCGCACTCGGCCACGCACCTGGTGCACGCCGCGGTGCGCGGCGCGTACGGCAAGCGCGCGGCGCAGGCCGGTTCACTCAACTCGCCCGGTCGCATGCGGTTCGACTTCACCACCGCGGGCCCGGTCTCGGCCGACGTGCTGACCGAGGTCGAGGAGGAGGTCAACGACTACCTCCAGACCGACGTCGAGGTGCAGAGCTACGTCACCACCAAGGACAAGGCGCTCGAACTGGGCGCGGTCGCGCTGTTCGGTGAGAAGTACGGCAACGACGTGCGCGTGGTCGACATGGGCGAGTACTCGCGTGAGCTGTGCGGTGGCACGCACGTCGACCGCATCGGCCAGCTCGGCCTGGTCAAGCTGGTGTCCGACGCGTCGATCGGCTCGGGCGTGCACCGCGTCGAGGCGCTGGTCGGCACGGACGCGCTGCGGTACGTCCGCAAGGAGCAGTTGCTGGTCTCGCAGCTCGCCGGCTCGCTGAAGGTGCCGACCGAGCAGCTGCCGTCGCGCATCGAGGACCTGCTGTCGCGACTGCGATCGGCGGAGAAGGAGATCGAGCAGCTCAAGACCCGCGAGGTGCTGGGTTCCGCCGGCGATCTCGCGGACAAGGCCGCTGACCTCGGCGGGGTCAGCGTGGTGGCCGAGCAGCTCGACGGGATCGACGGCAACGGGCTGCGCGCGCTGGCCACCGAGATCCGCAACCGGCTCGGCAACCGGCCGGGCGTGGTGGCGCTGTTCTCGCCGGCGGGGGAGAAGGTCAGCTTCGTCGTGGCCACCACCGCGGGTGCGCGGGACAAGGGCTTCGCCGCCGGCAAGCTGGTGCCCTCCTTCGCGGAGGCGATCGGCGGGCGTGGCGGCGGCAAGCCGGACATGGCGCAGGGCGGCGGGTCGAACCCGGCCGGCGTGCCCCGGGCGATCGAGGCGCTGCGCGCCGCGGTAGCCGGCGGGTGACCCAGCGGAAGGCGGACCGGCCCGGGGAGCAGGATCCCGGGGCCGGCCGTCGGCTTGCGGTGGATGTCGGCTCGGTCCGGGTTGGCGTCGCGCTCAGTGATCCGGCGCCCCTTCTTGCCTCGCCACTCGTTACCCTAAAGCGTGATGCGGCAGACAATGGTGACGTTGAGCAGTTGGCGGGCCTGGTCGTCGAGCACGAGGTGGTCGAGGTGATCGTGGGATTGCCGAGAACGCTCGCGGACCGGCACGGCGCCGCCGCCGTCATCGCGGTCGAATACGGTGAACTGCTCGCGGAGCGGGTGGCCCCGGTCCCGGTCCGCTTCGCCGACGAGCGGCTCACCACGGTGACCGCGTCGCGCATGCTCTCGCAGCGCGGGGTGAAGGGACGCAAGCAGCGCGCGGTGGTCGATCAGGCGGCCGCCGTCGAGATTCTCCAAGGCTGGCTGGACGGGCGTGCGGCGTTCCGCGCGCGGAAGGGTGAGTCGTGAGGAGCGAGTCTCCCGGGGTACCCGAGGGCGGCGGCAGACGACGGCGGCGGGAGGCCGACGTGCCTCCCGAGCCCGCCCAGCCTCGTTCCGCCGGCCGTCGCCGGTTGCGCGAGGAGGACGAGCCGGTCCGCCGTGAAGGCGAACTCCGCATGCCACCGCCCCGCGAGGGCAGCGGCGGCCGTCGGCGCCTGCGCGGCGAGGAACCGCCTTCGCGCCCCGAGCCCGCGCCGCCGCGGCGCCGCCACCGCTACGTCGAGGCCGACGACGACTCACTCGCCACGCCGGAGCTCGGTGTCCCCGCTCCGCCGGAACCGCAGCCGCCGCGCCGCGCCCCCGCGCGCCCGCCGGTTCAACCGGTTCGACGCCCACGGGCCGAGAGCCCGGCGCCGCCGCCTCCGGCGCGCCGTCGTCCCACTCCGCCCCCGGCACCGCCGCAGCCGCCGCCGGACGATCGCCCGACCGAGGTGATCGACGCCGGCCAGGTGGCGCGATACGGCCTGGAACCGGACCCTGAACCGGTGCCCGAGTTCGACGACCGTGACCGCAGCCGTGACCGTGACGACGAGTACGAGAGCTTCGCCGACGACGAGTTCTACGACGACTACTACGACGAAGACGAGTACGCCGAATACGACGACGAGGACCGCGCGGCGCCGGAGCGCATCGGCGAGGAACCGCCGGACGAGCCGCGCCCGCGCCGCAAGCGGAGCAAGCGCGCGTTCGGCTGGATCGCCGCGGTACTGGTGATCGTCGTGGTCGGCGGCGCGGCCTGGTTCGGCGCGCAGGAACTGCTCGGGTTCGGCTACGACGACTTCGAGGGCACCGGCGAGTCCGATGTGCTGGTCGAGGTCGCCGATGGCGACTCGACCAACGCGATCGCCACGAAGATGACCCAGGCCGGCGTGGTCGCCAGCCAGAAGGCCTTCACCAAGGCGGCCGAGGACGAGAACAAGGTCCGCAGCATCCAGCCCGGCTACTACCAGATGAAGACCAAGATGTCGGGCAGCAGCGCGGTGGGCAAGCTGGTCGACCCGGCCTCGCGCAAGGGCGTGCTGCAGATCCGCGGCGGCACCCAGCTCGACGACATCGTCCAGCCAGACGGCAAGACCACCGACGGTGTGTTCGCGCTGCTGTCGAAGTCCTCCTGCGCGACGGTCAACGGCGCGAGCACCTGCGTCCCGGTCGAGGAACTGCGCAAGGTCTCCGAAACCGCCGACCTGGCCACGCTCGGCGTGCCCGACTGGGCGGTCGAGGGCGCGAGCAAGGTTGAACCGAAACGACGCATCGAAGGGCTGATCCAGCCCGGCGTGTACGACGTGAAGCCTGGCTGGGACGCCACCCAGCTGCTCACCGAGGTGCTGAAGGCGTCGACCACCCGCCTCCAGGCGGCAGGCCTGCCGAAGCTCGCCGACGGCACCGGGAAGTCGCCGTACGAGTTGCTGGTGATCGCCTCGATCGTGGAGCGCGAAGGAGTCCAGCAGGACTTCACCAAGATCGCGCGGGTGATCTACAACCGGCTCGAGGACAACATGCGCCTGGAGATGGACTCCACCATCAACTACGTGCTCGACCGGCCGATCGTGACCACCACCCCGGAGGACCGGGAGAAGGCCGGCGCGTACAACACCTACCAGAACAAGGGCCTGACTCCGGGGCCGATCTCCTCGCCGAGCAAGGAAGCCATCGACGCGGCCGCGAAGCCGGCCGAGGGCGCGATCCTGTTCTTCGTCAAGTGCGAGAAGAACGGGCTGTCCTGCTTCGCCGAAACGCTCGACGAGCACAACCAGAACAAGAACCTCGCCAGGGAACGCGGTGCCTACTGAGTCGCCCCACCGGTCCGGGATCCTTGGCAAGCCGGTCGCGCATTCGCTGTCGCCCGTGCTGCATGGCGCGGGCTACGCGGCGCTCGGCATGTCGAACTGGCGCTACGACCGGATCGAGATGGACGGCGAGGGCCTGCCCGCGTTCATCCGGGACCTCGGCCCGGAATGGGCCGGATTCTCGGTGACGATGCCCGGCAAGCGCGCTGCGATCGCGCTCGCCGACGAGGTGACCGAACGCGGGCGGGCGGTCGGCGCGATCAACACGCTCGTCCGCCGCGACGGCCGCTGGTTCGCCGACTGCACCGACGTCGACGGCGTGACCGGCGCACTGCTCGCCGCGGGCGGTTACCAGCCCGCGAGCGGGGACACCGGCGTGGTGCTCGGCGCGGGCGGAACCGCGGCGGCGAGCGTGGTCGCACTGGCTGAACTCGGCGTTCGCTCGGTGCGGCTGATCGTCCGCGACCCGGCCAGGGCGGGCGAGACGGTGGCGGCGGCCGAACGCGCGGGCCTGGCCGTGGACGTGTCGCGCTGGTCGGACACCGACTTCGGCGACGCCGTCGCGAAGGCCGGGGTGCTGGTCAACACCGTGCCGCCGGCCGCGATCGAACCGCACCTGGCCGAGCTGGCCACGGCGTCGTGCCTGCTGGACGTCATCTACCACCCGTGGCCCACCCCGCTCGCCGAAGCGGTGGCCGAGCGCGGCGGCCGCCTGGCCACCGGGCTGGACATGTTGCTGCACCAGGCGTTCCGGCAGTTCGAGCACATCACCGGGCGCACCGCGCCCCGCGAGGCGATGCGGGACGCCCTGCGCGAGGCGACCGGAAAGATCTTGCCGCTGCCGCTGGGCTGAGTTACGTTGGCGGACTGCCTTGAGGAAGGACCAAGCCAGTCATGCCGAAACCGGATCGCGAGAAGTATTCCGATTCCGACGTGGAAACCGCCTGGGTCGACAAGCCGCCGGTGCTCAACTCCACCGTCACGCTCGTCGACTACGACCCCGAATGGCCCGCGCTGTACGAGCGCGAGGCCGCCCGCATCAGACAGGTCCTGGGGGACACGGTCGTGCTGATGGAACACGTCGGCTCGACTTCGGTGCCCGGCCTGTGCGCCAAGCCGATCATCGACATCATGCTCGTCGTACCCGACTCCGACGACGAAGACGCCTACGTGCCGCAACTGGAAGCCGCCGGCTACCGGCTGACGATCCGCGAACCCGACTGGGAGCGGCACCGGGCGTTCAAGGGCCCGGACACCAACGTCAACCTGCACGTCTACTCACCGGACACCAAGGAGATCGAGCGGTACCGGGTCTTCCGCGACCGCCTGCGGTCCAACCAGGAGGACCGCGAACTCTACGCCGCCACCAAGCGGCAGCTCGCCGCGCGGAAGTGGAAGTACATCCAGAACTACGCCGACGCCAAGAACGACGTGGTCGACGAGATCATGGGCCGCGCGCTCGGCCGGCCGGTGTCGCGCCGCGGTGCCGCGCCGCCCACCGAGCACGACCAGTACGACGGATTCGCCGCCGACTACGCCGAGCACGCCCGGCGCAACCCGTACCAGGAGCTGTACGACCGGCCCGCGATCCTGCGCCTGGCCGGCGACCTCGACGGGCGCACAGTGCTCGACGTGGGCTGCGCGGCCGGGCACCTCACCGCCGCACTCGCCGACCGCGGTGCCGACGTGATCGGCCTCGACGGCAGCCCGGCGATGGTCGACGTGGCGAAACGCGAGTTCGGCGACCGCGCCCGGTTCCAGCAGGGCGACCTGACTGAACCGCTCGCCTTCGCCGACGGCGAGTTCGACCTGGTCACCGCGTCGCTGGTGCTGCACTACCTGGAGGACTGGGGGCCGGTGCTCGCCGAGTTCCGGCGCGTTCTGCGGCCGGGCGGGGCCCTGGTCATGTCGGTGCACCACCCCGAGGACTGGCACTGGTTCGACCGGCCGGACTACTTCCGCCGCGAGCAGGTGACCGACCAGTTCCAGCTCGGTGGCCGTGAGGTCGACGTGCGGTTCTACCGGCGCCCGCTGAGCCAGACCTTCGGCGCGCTGCGCGAGTCCGGGTTCACCGTGGACGTCATCGACGAGCCGATGCCGCTGCCGGAATGCCGGGAGATTTCGCCCCGCGCCTACGCGTCGCTGACCACCGCGCCGCGGTTCCTCTACTTCCGCGCGTTCACCCCGGAGGCGTAGCGACTGTTCACCTCCCGGGTTCTGTTTCACCCGGTCGTGATCGCTTAGAGTGACGCCGACCCGGGAGGTAGAACAATGCAGCGATCCAGGTGGTTCGTGACGTCCGTGCTCGCCGTGGCCGCGCTGGTCGCGGCGACCACTCCGGCGACGGCGGAGGCCACCGCGTCGAAGAGCGTCCGGTTCGCCACGTTCAACGCGTCGCTGAACCGCGCGCAGGCCGGCCAGCTGGTCGCCGACCTGTCCACCCCGGACAACGCGCAGGCCCGCGAGGCCGCCGAGGTCATCCAGCGCAACCGCCCGGACGTGCTGCTGGTCAACGAGTTCGACTACGTCCCCGGCAACGCGGCGGCCGACCTGTTCCGGCAGAACTACCTGGGCGTCGGCCAGAACGGCGCCGCGCCGATCGACTACCCGTACGCGTTCACCGCGCCGGCCAACACCGGCGTGCCCACCGGGTTCGACCTGGACCGGAACGGCAAGGTCGAGGGCGGCAACGATGCCCACGGGTTCGGCGTGTTCGAAGGCCAGTACGGCATGCTCGTGCTGTCGAAGTACCCGATCGACACCGCCGCCGCGCGGACCTTCCAGCGGTTCCGCTGGGCCGACATGCCGGGCGCGCTGCTGCCGGACGACCCAGCCACCCCGGCGAAGGGCGACTGGTACTCCCCGGAGATCCTCGACGTGCTGCGCCTGTCCTCGAAATCGCACTGGGACCTGCCGATCCGCGTCGCCGGATCGGACGTGCACTTCCTGGTGTCCCACCCGACGCCGCCGGTATTCGACGGACCGGAGGACCGCAACGGCACCAAGAACCACGACGAGGTCCGGTTCTGGGCCGACTACGTCACCCCCGGCAAGGCCGGGTACATCTACGACGACCGCGGCGGCCGGGGCGGGCTCGGCCCGCGCGACCGCTTCGTCGTGGCCGGTGACAACAACGCCGACCAGCACGACGGTGACGGCATCGACGGTGGCATCGAGCGCCTGCTGCGCGCGCCGCGCGTGATCGACCCGCACCCGGCCAGCCTCGGCGGTGCGCAGGCCGCGCGTGACCAGGGCGGCGCGAACACCACGCACCGGGGACCGGCCTTCCTGGACACCGGCGACTTCGCGGACAACACGCCCGGCAACCTCCGCGTCGACTACGTGCTGCCGTCGCACGGGCTGGTCCCGTGGCGGGCCGAGGTGTTCTGGCCGCTGCCGGATTCGCCGCTGGCCAGGCTGAACGACGCCTCCGACCACCACCTGGTCCGGGTCGACGTGCTGGTGCCCCGGTGGTCCTGAGCGGGGGTTAGCCTGACCGGCATGAAGATCGCCATCCTGGACGACTACCAGAACGTCGCGCTGAGCTTCGCCGACTGGGACTCACTCGGGGCCGAGATCGAGGTCTTCACCGAGCACATCGGCGACCGGGACGAGCTGGCCAGGCGGCTCGCCGGGGCCGAGGTGGTCGTGGCGATGCGCGAGCGCACCCGCTTCGACGAGGCACTGCTGTCCCGGTTGCCTGACCTGAAACTCCTGGTGAGCACCGGCCACCGGAACGCGGCGATCGACGTGGCCGCGGCGAACCGCCACGGCGTGGTGGTGTCGTCCACCGGCTACATCGCGCACCCGACCGCCGAGCACACCTGGGCGCTGATCCTTGCCGCCTCGAGGAACCTGCCGACCGAATTCCGGTCGGTACGCGACGGCGGCTGGCAGCGCACCGTCGGCACCGGCCTGCACGGCAAGACGCTCGGCCTGCTCGGCCTTGGCAGGCTCGGCGCCCGCGTCGCGCGGATCGGCCAGGCGTTCGGCATGGAGACCATCGCCTGGAGCCAGAACCTGACCCAGGCGCGGGCAGCCGAGCACGGGGTCACCGCGGTGAGCAAGGAGGACCTGTTCCGCCAGTCGGACGTGCTGTCGGTGCACCTGGTGCTCAGCGACCGGTCGCGCGGCCTGGTCGGCGCGGACGAGTTCGCGCTGATGAAGCCGGCCGCGCTGCTGGTGAACACCTCGCGCGGCCCGATCGTCGACGAGACCGCGCTGCTCGACGCCCTGCGCGGCAGGGCGATCCGCGCGGCCGCGATCGACGTCTACGACGAGGAGCCGCTGGCCGCGGACCACCCCATCCGTGAACTGGACAACGCGGTGCTCACCCCGCACATCGGTTACGTGACCCGCGAGGTCTACGAGGTCTTCTACGGCGACGCCGTCGAGGACATCGCCGCCTACCAGGCCGGCAGCCCGATCCGGGTGATGGAGCCCTAGCTCCCGCCCAGCTCCGCGAGCACGGCGTCGGTGAAGGGCGGCCACGCTTCGACCGCCCACGGGCCGAAGGGGCGATCAGCCAGCGCGACGCACGCGGCACCGGCGTCCGGGTCGAACCAGATGAACGTGCCGGACTGGCCGAAGTGGCCGAACGTCCGCGGTGAGCTGGCCGAACCCGTCCAGTGCGGGCTCTTGTGGTCGCGGATCTCGAAGCCGAGGCCCCAGTCGTTGGGCTTCTGGTTGCCGTACCCGGGCAGCACCCCGGTCAGCCCGGGGAACACCACGGACGTCGCCTCCGCGACGGTCGAGGCGTCGAGCAGCTTGGGCTGCTGGACCTCCGCGGCGAACCGGACCATGTCGTCCACGGTGGACACCGCGCCCGCGGCGGGGGAGCCGTCGAGCCGGGTGTTCGCCATGCCCAGCGGTTCGAACAGGGCCTGGGCCAGGTAGGTGGTGAACGGGATGCCCGAGTGCTCGGTCAGCGCTTCGGTGAGCTGCTCGAACCCGGTGTTCGAGTAGATCCTGCGGTTGCCCGGTTCGGCCATCGACTTGTGCGAGTCGAAGGCCAGACCGGAGGTGTGGGCGAGCAGGTGCCGGACGGTCGCCCCGGCTGGACCGGCCGGGGTGTCCAGTTCCACGACGCCTTCTTCGATGGCGATCAGCGCCGCGTAGGCCGTGAGCGGCTTGGTGACCGAGGCCAGGGGGAACTCCCGGCCCGCGTCGCCGTGGCGGCCGGCCACCGTGCCGTCGGCGCGCACCACCGCCGCTGCCGCGTTCTCCACCGGCCACTGGTCGATCAACCGCAAGCTCTCCATGGGCCCACCCTACAATCAGCGGCCGAATGGCCTACTGAGTGCCCTCCGTGTCATTTTAGAATCTGTTGCCGGCATTTGTGCGTTCGCTTCCGGCCTGGTGAAAGGGGCGCGAATGGCGCATTCGGTGGATTGGGCGGCGCTCGGTGTCGATGTCACGAAACCGGCGCTGGCGCGCGTATACGACTACATGCTCGGGGGTTCGCTGAACTTCCCGGAGGACCGCGCGGTGGCCGAACGTCTCGCCGAGGTGGGGCCGTTTCGCGAGATGGCCAGGCTCAACCGGCTTTTCCTGCGTCGCGCGGTCCGCTTCTGTGTCGAGGCCGGGGTACGCCAGTTCCTCGATCTCGGTTCCGGCATCCCGGCCTCGGGAAACGTGCACGAAATCGCCCAGGAGTTGAACCGGGAGAGCCGCGTGCTCTACGTGGATCACGACCCGATCGCCGTGGCGCACAGCGAGGTCCTGCTGGCGGACAACCCGAACGCGACCATCCTGCGCGCCGACCTCCGCGACGCCGCCGCGGTTGTGTCGCACCCGGAGACCCGTGCCCTGCTCGATTTCGACCGCCCGATCGCGCTCTTTCTGCTCGGCGTTGTCCAGTACATTCCCGATTCAGCTGATCCAGCGGGTCTGATTGCGAAATACGCGGACGCGGTGACGCCGGGAAGCCTGCTCGCGATGACACATTTCACCTCGCGCAACATGGAGGAAGAAATGGCGGCCGCGGTGGAGCATTTCGCCGAAACCGCGGCGCCGATCACGCTCCGGTCCGCCGAGCAGATCACCGACATTCTGGGCCCCTTGGAGCCCGTGGAACCGGGCGTGGTGCTCACCGCGAAGTGGCGCCCGGAACTGGGCGGCCCGCTCGCGGCCGATCCCGAGCGCTCCGGCCACTACGCCGTTGTGGCGCGCAAGCGCTGAGTCAGCGCCGGCGCGCCACCACCGGCAGGTGATCGGGGTGCAGCGTGGTCGACGCGACGGGCCGCACGCGCGCACCCGGTCGTAACGGCAGGCGCCAGCGCCGGAGGACCACCGCTAGCACGATCAGCATCTCCGCCGCCGCGAACGAGCCGCCCATGCACACCCGGACCCCTTCGCCGTACGGGATGAACGCCCCTCGCGGCACGTGCTCAGCCCGCTCCGGCAACCACCGATCGGGGTCGAACCGGTCGGGCTCGGGGAACAACCGCGGATCGCGATGCAGGACGTACGGGCTGTAGAACACGTTCGCCCCGGCCGGGATCGCGTAGCCGCCCACCTCGATGTCGACCGTCGGGATGCGCGGGAACAACCACCCCGGCGGGTAGAGGCGCAGCGTCTCGTGGACCACCCGCGCGACGTATTCGAGCTTCGGCAGGTCGTCGAATTCGACCGGCCGGTCGCCGAGCACGTCGTCGAGTTCGCGGTAGACCTGCTCCGCGATTTCGGGGTGCCGGTCCAACTGGAGGAACAGCCAGCTCAGAGCTGCCGACGAGACCTCTGTCCCGACGAAGAACATGGTCATGACCTCGTCGTGCACTTGCTGATCGGTGAGCGTCTCGCCGGATTCGGGGTCACGGGCCTTGAGCAGCGCCGACAACATGTCGCGGCCCGTTGTGCCCTCTCGACGGTAGACCGCGATGACCTCGTCGATCAGCGCGTGCACCCGTTTGCCCGCCTCCGTGTACAACCGGTTGGACCGCGTCGGCAGCGCGTACAACAGGCCCGTCGGCGCGTAGGCCCGCTTGCCCACCCCGCGGAACACGATCGGCAGCCAGCGGGCGGCTTCCCTCGCGGTCTCGCTGCCCGCATCCGAGGCGAACATGCATCGGACCAGGATCGCGGCCGCGATCTCGTTCAGCTCGCGGCCCAGTTCGAGCGGCGCGCCGTCCACCCAGTTCGACGTCTGCTCCTCGGCCGCCGACCGCATGGTGTTCGCGTATCCCGTGACGCGCTCCTGGGTGAACAGGGGCGCGAGCATGCGACGCCGTTGCCGGTGCGGCTCGCCCCACGAACTGCCGATCCCGTCGCCGCCGAGCACCTTGAGCTTCTCGAAGAGCACGCCGTTCTTGGTCACCTGGTTGTGCTCGACCAGCAGTTCGCGCACCGTGGCGGGACTGTTCACCAGGAACGCGGGCTCGCGCCCGAGGCGGAACGAAACCACGTCACCGCAGGCTCGCTGCCGATCGACGAACTCGAGAGGCCGGCGGAACAACCGCAGCGCGTGCCCGACCACCGGCCGCCCACCCGGTGCCACCGGTGGACGGGCTCCTTCTCGCGTCATGGACCGCTCCTTTCACGAACTGCTGGATCGCGCGGAGCGCCACCGCATGAGCTGGTCGCCGACCAGCTTCAGCAGCGCGTCCTGGTGGCTTCGCAGGAAGAAGTGCCCGTGCCCGACGGTGACCCGCTCGAAGGCGGCCGTTGTGCAGTACCGCCACTGCTCGAGGTCGTCCTGATCGACCTGCGGGTCATCGGCACCGGAGGCGACCAGCACCGGGCAGCTCAGTGGCACCGGCCGGTCCAGCTGGTACGACCGGCGGCAGTCCAACGCCGCTCGCAGGTCGGCGGCCAGCCAACGGGCGAAGCGCGCGTCGCTGAGCAGCACGTCGTCCACTCCGCCGGACGTCCTGACCCAGTCGAGCAGGGCGGCATCGTCGTCGGCGGCCACCGGCAGCCGATTGGCCTGCAGATGTGGCGCGGGCATCGAGCACGCGACCAGCCCGTCCACGGCGAGGTCGGTGGAGTCCAGCAGCTTCCGTGCCGTTTCGTAGCCGACCAGCGCGCCGAAACTGTGCCCGAAGAAAGCCCACGGCGGTCCACCGGGTTCAGCCAGCCGAACCAGCTCCGCGAGCAGTTCGTCGGCGATCCGGTCGATCCGCCGCAGCGGCTCCTCGCGAATCCGGCGCTCGCGTCCAGGCAGCAATACCGGCCAGACCTCGATCGACTCGGGCAACGCCCTCGACCATGTGCCGAATTGGGAAGCCCCGGTGCCCGCTGCGCCGACGCAGACCAACCGGACCGCGGCTCGCTGCCGCCGGTCGACCTGGGGGAACCACGGACCTTCCGGCTCCGGTGCCATCAGCCCTCCTCGTTCCGGTCGACGACACCGGCCAGTTCGGCCACGGTCGGACGCTCGAACACGTCGACCGGGCTCAACTCGGTACCGAGATCGACGGCGACCCGTCGGACGAAGCGGGTGATCAGCGAAGACGTCATGCCGAGCAGGAAGAGATCCGCCCGCAGATCTGCCGAGTCGAATCGCTCCAGGCCGAGCAGGTCCGCCGCGATCTCGCCGAGCGCGGCTTGCGTTTCGCTGAGGCTCCCGCCGTCGCCGTTCCGCCCGGTGAACTCCGTCGGCAGGGTCAGTGCCGCGAAATCGACCTTGCCCCACGAGGTCAACGGCAGCTTGTCGACCGGGATGAACAAGCTGGGAACCATGTAGGAAGGCAGCCGTTCGGCCAGCCAGCGTCGCATGGCAGCGACATCCGGGTTCGCCTTGCCCACGACGTAGGCCACCAGCCGCCCGGCGTCCTCGCGCACGGCGCAGTCATGGACCGCGGAATGCTCCCGCAGCACGGCGCGAATCTCGCCGAGTTCAACCCGGAAGCCACCGATCTGCACCTGGTCGTCATTACGGCCGAGGAAGTAGAGCAGGCCGTCCGCCTCGCGCACTCCACGGTCGCCGGTGCGATACATGCGCCGGCCGCCTACTTCGACGAATCGCTCCGCGGTCAGCTCGGGTCGTCCCAGGTAGCCCAGCGTCACGCCGTCGCCGCCGATGAACAGCTCGCCGGGTGTGCCGTCGGGAACCACACGCAACGCGTCGTCCAGCACGACGATCTCACTGCCGTCGCACGTCCGCCCGATCGGAATTCGCCGCGTGTCGTCCGGATCGATCTCGATGTAGGTGCTGGCGATCGTCGCTTCCGACACGCCGTAGCTGTTGACGAGCGTGCGGCCGAAAGCCCAGCGCTGGGCGACATCCGACGGCAGATCCTCGCCACCGCAGATCACCACCCGCAGCGCGGGGAGGTGGTCGGGGTTCATCTCACGCAACCGCGACGGCGTGGCAACCAGCACGCTCACCCGTTCGTGCTGCAGAAACCGATCCAGTTCGGGACCGGGTAAGCGTTGTTGTTCGGTGGGAACGACGAGGTGAGCGCCGAGCGCCAGCGACGCGATCATCTCGAAGATCATCGCTTCGACGTGTTGCGGCGCGAGCATGGCCACCCGGTCGTCCGCCCGCAACCCGAAATGCCGCTCGGCCGTCCGGACCACCGACAGCAACGAAGAATGGCGGCCGAGGACTCCCTTGGGCTTGCCGGTGGACCCGGAGGTGTAGATGACGTAGGCGAGTTCCGCCGGGTCGACGACTTCGGCGGGGCAGCGCCATTCACCGCGCTCGGCGATTTCCACCGCGTCGTCGACCACCCCGGACCGTACTCTGGCAGACACCACGAGGCGAACGCCCGCGTCACGGATCAGCTCGGCGCGGCGCAGTTCGGGCAGCGTCGGTTCGATCAGCAGGAACGCGCCGCCCGCACGCCACACCGCGAGCACGGCCGCTACGGTCAGGGCCGAGCGCGGTATCTCGACCGCGACAAGCTCCCCTCGAACGAGGTTCCGCCTGGTCAACTGAGCGGCGATCGTCTCGACCAACGCTCCGAACTGGGCATAGCTCAGTTCACCGTCCACTGCGGACACGCACGGCCGGCCGCCTTCCGCGCGGATCCGCCGTTCGATGAGATCGCCTACGGTTCGGTCGGCCACGCCGACGCACGAGTTCATGGTCGCTCCTGTCTCACTGCCGGATCACGGTCGATGAGGTGCTGCACCGCTTGCGCTGCGCGCCGGGTGATGGCGCCGAGAATGGTCGTTTCCACGTAACGTTCGCCGACCGTCAGCTCGCCCAGCGCGTACAAACCGGGGACAGCGGCCCCAGTGGCGTCCTGAACCAGGCCGGTGTCGACGTCGATGCGTATCCCGCCGAACGGGTGGGGCACGGCCAACCCGCCGTGGACCATCGACCCCACCAGCTGTCTCGCCCGCCGCGGAACGACCGGCACACGCGGTCGGACCGAGTTGACAACGCAGTCAGCGACATACCGGCCCGACGCCGTGTCTACCAGAAACCCATTCTCGGTGGCAGAGACCATTTCGACGTCGCCAACGAGATGGAGTTGCCCAGTGCCCAACAGCCTGGTCAGTTCCGCCGCCGCCTCCTGAGGCATGGGGGCGCACAACCGAGCGCAGACGCCGTGCCACCGGCTGATGAAGGCGGCTCTGGTGGCGTCGTCGAAGAGTGGCCACGCCTTGTCGACGAGATACCGGGCGACGGCAACGAGCACCATGTGCCACGGTGTGCCGTCGCGGGCCTCATCGACATGGCGGAGAAAGCGGGTTGCGGGCGCTTCATCGCTGCGCAGTTCGCGCCACAGGTCGGACATCGGCACGTTGTGCGCGCGGAACTCTGTACGCAGTACCCGGTAGATGTCCAGTAAGGACAGGTAGCCTCTCGCTTCGGCGAGGGTGCTGACTGTGTTTTCGCTCGTCGCGACCAGGCCGGGACCTTGCCCTGCATAACGCACACTGGGCAGGTAGCCACTGCGAGAGATGGCCAGTATCTGTCCTTGATGGTCTGAAGCCGCCAGTTCGAGGACAAAATCGATGGCGGTAAGTCCGGTGCCCAGCACCGCTACCGTTTGCTCGCGCCCGATCTGTGACACCGTTTTGCGAAGCGGATACGGGTCGATGACAAAGCCGGTCCTGCCGGTAAGACCATAGGTGTCGACCGGCTCGGTCGTGCCAGGACACAAGAAGACGGCGTCGAAACGGTGCTGGTCGGCAGCTGCGGTGTGCACGGTGAACGCGTCGATTCCTCGGCTGATCGAGGACACCCGGTCGCCCACCAACCTGATCCGAACACCGCGGCGGCGCCCGAGCGACACCGCGGCGGCGACTACGTCCTCCAGGTAGCGCGCGTAGACGCTACGAGCCAGGAACTCCTCGCCAGTCAGGAGGTCGTGGCCACGTTCGCCCAACCACTCCACAAAATGCCGAGGTTCACCGGGGCGCACCGACATCATCCTCGCTGGCAGGTTGAGCAGTGCTTTCTCGCTTCCCGGCAGGTAGGCCCGCCCAGGTCCGAACCGCATGCTCGGATCGAAGACCGTGATCTCGTGCTCCCGTGCGAGGGAGGCTGCCTTCCCGAGGTCCTGCACGAGCTTGTCCAGCACGCTCGTTCCGGCGGCTCCCGCGCCCACTATCCCTATGCGCACAACGCTCACCGATCGGACAGTGGCGTGGTGGCCTTGGCTGTCCGGTCGAACCGGATGGGCAACTTGGTGAGAGAGGGCAAGTTCGCGTCGCCATTCCACTCGACGCCCGCGCCGGTCAGCCGGGCGCCCGACCGCACGGCCTGGGCCATTCGCTCGAACATCACAGCGCCTTCGAGTTCGGCCATCGCGGCTCCCGCGCATCGATGCCGCCCGTGACCGAATGCCAGGTGGCGCTTCCCCCTGCCCGTCGAAGCCAATTGCCAGTTCGCAGCGGCGAGGAGAACCAGGACCTTGTCGCCGGCGCGGATCCGGCACCCGCCTACATCGATGTCCGCGGTCGCGACCCTGCCGACAAAACGAGAGGGAGTCACGCTGGCCAGCGCACTGTGCAGTTCCAGGGCGGACACGTCCGAGGTCAGTGCGTCATGAAGGGAGATGGAGAGGAAGCCGGGCATGGTCTGATGGCCGGAAGCGATCAGCATGACCAGATTGGCTGCGATGTCCGCGTCGTGCAGCCCTTCGTCGTCGGCCGCGCGCACGAGCGCGCTGATGCCGTCCTCACCAGGTGCTTCCCGGCGTTCGCGAACCAGCCGAAGGGCGTATTCGTACAGCGTGCGGGCCCGGCGGTGGATCTCCGGATCGACCGTGCGGTCCAGTCCGCTGACGATGGCCGTGATCGCGTCCGACCCGGCGAGCACCATGTCCAGGTCGGACTCGTCGATGCCGAGCAGTTTGCCGAGTACCCGCAACGGAAACTCCTTCGCCACGTGCCCCGCGAAGTCGAGATCGCCTGGGCTGTCGAGCGGAAGCAACTCAGCGGCGAGCGCGCGCATCGACGGCTCGAGTGCTTGGATCCGTTGTGGAGCGAGGACGGCTCGGGCGACCTTCTTCAATCGCAGGTGTTCGGCCCCATCCTTCAGGAGCATCATCCGAGACACCATCGCGTCCATAGTGGATTCCGCTGCGTCGCGCGAGGGTGCCTTGTCACTGTTGGCGTTGAGCCGTTTCGACGAGAACCGTTCATCCGCCAGCACCAAGGACACTTCGTCCGCGCCGCAGATCAACCAGGCTGACACGTACGGATCCCAGTGCACTGCTCCACGTTGGACCAGGGCGGTCAGATGCTGTCGTGCGGCGGCTGGGCGGAGGATGAGGTTGTAGACGCTGAGGTCCTTCGGGCAAGCCGCTTGCCGCTTGTCGCGTGCCGGAGTCAGTTGTGGGTGACCGCCGGCCACTTTGCACGAGGACACGAACGCTCCTTCCGGCGGAGAGGACGTCACTTTGAGGCGCGCGATGGCCCTGAAGTCGCGTCAATAATCTCCGAAAGCACTCAGGTGGCCGCGAAGAATGAATTTCGCGCGGCGTGAAGGCGGGGATCGAACAAATCGACTGTCCGTCGACAGGGGTCGATTGTAGTGCGTTACTTGCCCCATGCCAACAGTGAAATCAACGACTAGTTGAAGTTGCACAAGCGAATAAGCCGTTCGTCAATATAAGGCGGGAGTCCGGTCGATAATTTGATGTAATGCTTCGCGTCGCGGCGTTTTTCCGTGCTGCGACACTTGGTCGCCGTTGATTCGTGCGGTTGGCCCACTGGAGCGAATGCTGGGTGGCGTCATTCGGCAGGGTGGCGCCAGGCGCACGCGGGTGTCGTTACCTTGCCGTGGTTGGGTCTCCCTTCTGCTTTGGGGTTGCCCCGCATGGTGGGGCCGGCGGAGTGGGCATGGCAACATTGCCAGCCCTCGCTCTCAGTGTCCGCCCGACTCTTGTGCGGGTACATCCACCGAATGAACGCAGGTTGTTCGGCGAACTGGCGTGCCTGGTGCTACCGGCGGGCTGTCGTGCCGCCATCTGGCGCAGAGTCACGCCGCGAATCGGCGGTGTGCTGGCGTTGGAATCGTTCAACTTGTCCGCTCAGCGTTCGTGGTTCGGTCAGATTGTGGTGACGTGACTGCGGTTTGGTGCTTCGTCAATGGCATTGCACGTCGGCTTCGGCGAATTTGTGCATCTGGCGCACACTTTTGCCAGTTCGGGTTTTCGTTTTGTCCGCGCGCATTGAACTGGAGTTCGTGACGTCGTCAGGGTGGGCAGATGTGTGACTCAGGCGCGCTCGGTGTCACGCACAACGGCAATAGTTGGGACCCTGGTCACCCGCGGTTGGCAGTGCGTCGTCTTGTGCAGTGCGCGGTTCGTGCAGAGGCTCCGGCGTGCTGGTGTAGGTCTCACCGCTGGGTGTGGTGACGGTGAGCGAGCCGTCGGCCTCCAGGGTGTGACGCCAACCGCGAACGGTCTGGAGCTTGTGATCGGCCGGGCACGTGCCTATCCGCGCGCTCTCGGTCCGGCCGTCGTGGTGCTCGCAGAGTTCGAGTTCGGTCAGTTTCGCCGGCCTTGTGCATCCGGGGCTACGGCACTCGCGGTCGCGCACCCGGACGAGTTCGGTGACGTTACCCGTCGCGCTGTGCTTGTTCTCGCCCAGTTCGGTGACCTGACCGCTCTGCGGCTCGGTGATGATCCGCTGGAACACGGTCTTCCGTCCGCTGCAGATCTCCCTGGCGAGCCAAGCCGGGATGATGCCGTGCCCGGCCAACTCCGCGGGCTTGTTGTTCAGTCCCGCGTAAGTCGTCGCGTCCAGGTAGAGGTAGCAGTGGGTCAGGACTTCGCCACCGAACTGCTTGCCCATCAGCAGATCCAGCATCGTGTCGGCGCGGAGTTGGTCCAGCGTGCGCGTCTCGTCCGCGGTCTTCAGCCGCCGGGCCAGTTGGTCGACGTTGGCGTACGCGGCGAGGGCGTGCTCGATCGGGGCAGCCGCCACCGCAAGGGAGGCGGTCCCAGTATCGCCGTGGCGGAGGCGCACATGGCGGCCTCGGCGACGGCCCTTGGCGCGATCGGCGTGGCCGTCTTGGTCGACCTTGGCGACCGTCCGGTTGGTGATCCTCCTGGCCTGCGTCGGGTTGCGACCTTCGAGCGCGTTCTCCAGTTGACTGTCGACTTCGGGCAACTTGCTGTCGGGGAGCCAGGCCGTCGCGTCCCGGACGCGCTCGGCGACGGTCAGCGGGATGCTGCCTTTCTCCAGCAGCGCGAAGGTTTTGGGCATGTGCGCGGTCAGCTTCTCGGCAGCGGTGATGGTGGCCGCGGCCCGGTGCTTGGTCATCGACAGTGCCAGGGCGACCTGCTCGGGGAGACCTCGTCTCGCGTCGGATCTTCGGCAGAACTCGGCGACCAGCTTCATTCTCCGTGCGTGCAGGCGTGAGATCTCCTTTTCGTTCTGCTTCAGGTCGGCGACGATGCGGTGAAGTTCGGTGGGCTTCGTGGTTGTGGTTTCCATGGCTCGACGGTAACCGTCGTGTCCGACATTTCGAAGCACACGATCGTGAGCCCATGTCAGTGCGGCGGAACTGTCGTGGGTGGTGGTTACGGTGACGCGCCGGAGGCCTGTCTCGAGGGTGGAATTCTCCCATAATGCCTGTTCAGAGGCTTGGTGTCGGCGATCAGGGAAGGTGGAAGCGTCGAAAAATAAGTGAGCGAACGGCCCGTTCGCGTAGAACGGGAACGGGGCTGTGGAAGCGGCCGCGGGCGATTGCTGCGGTGCGTGATGGTGTCCGGTGAGAATGCGGCTTCCGGGTGAGCCCCGCATAGGAAAAGCCGCCCCAGAGGACTTGCCCCGGGGCGGCTTTTCGGCTCTGTCGCTACGCGTCCAGGTCGCTTTCGATCAGCTCGGCCACTGCTTCGATCGCGGCTTCCGCGCCATCTCCTTCCGCGGTGATGACCACTTCGTCGCCATGTGCGGCGCCCAGTGTCATCAAGCTGAGCACACTGCCCGCGGCGACGGGCGTGCCGCCGTCCTTGGCGATGCTGACCGCCACCGGCTGGGCCGCCGCGGCCTTGGCGACCAGCGCGGCCGGCCGGGCGTGCAGGCCCACCTTGCTAGCCACCTTGACACGTCGCTCCGGCATTGAGCCGTCCTTTCCTTGTGGTGCTTGGTTTTCGTGGTGCGCTTACTTCGCGGCCGTGGCGTCGAGATCGGCCTCGATCGAGTCGTCTTCCTCGCGTCCCGGAGTGCGCAGGTTCCACTTGACGATGACGAACCGGAACAGGAAGTAGTAGATCAGGGCGTAGACCAGGCCGATCGGGATGAGCAGCCAGACGTTCGAACTCGCCGCCGGGTGCGTCGAGTTCAGTGCGAAGTCGATGGCGCCCGCCGAGAACGAGAACCCGAGATGGATGTCCAGCGCGTTGACCAGTGCCAGCGAGATACCGGTCAGGACCGCGTGGATCAGGTACAGCGGCCAGGCCACGAACATGAACGCGAACTCGATCGGCTCGGTCACACCGGTGAGGAACGAGGTGAACGCCGCGGCCACCATCACACCGCCGACGACCTTCTTCTGCGACGGCTTCGCGGTCTGCCAGATCGCCAGCGCGGCGGCGGGCAGGGCGAACATGAAGATCGGGAAGAAGCCGGTCATGAACGCGCCCGCGGTCGGGTCGCCGTCGAGGAACTTGGTCAGGTCACCACCGTCGAAGATGAACCACACCGGCACGTTGATCAGCTGGTGCAGGCCGATCGGGATGAGCAGGCGGTTGAGCAGGCCGTAGATGCCGCCACCGACCACGTCGCTGCTGGTGACCGCTTCGCCGAGGTTCTGCATGCCGGCGTCGATGACCGGGAAGATCAGGCCGAACACCACGCCGAGCACCAGCAGGACCAGCGAGTTGATGATCGGCACGAACCGGCGGCCGCCGAAGAAGGCCAGGTAGGTCGGCAGCTTGATGCGGTGGAACCGCTGCCACAGCACCGCGGTGACCAGGCCGACGATCACACCGGAAAGCACCGAGTACGGCCACTTGACCGGTGCGAGGAACCAGCCTTCCTTGAAGCCCTCCATCTCGTTGATCGGCGCGAACACCTGGACGACCTTGTTGAACACGACGAAGCCGACGACCGCGGCGACACCGGTGGAACCGTCGCCCTTCCGGGCGAAGCCGACCGCGATGCCCACGGCGAACAGCAGCGGCAGCCAGTCGAGCAGGCCACCACCCGCGGCGCTGAGCACGGCGGCGACCTTGTCCCAGCCGAGACCGTCCTTGCCGAGCAGGTCGTCCTGGCCCAGCCGGAGCAACAGGCCGGCGGCCGGCAGGGTCGCGATCGGGAGCATCAGGCTGCGGCCGAACCGCTGCAGACCGGCCAGCCCCCTACCCTTCGCCCCCGTTGTGGTGGCGCTCATCGGGTACCTCCATGTTTGGCGGGGTTACCGGAATCCGGGGAACTCCGGTCCAACTGCATAGTCACCTGGTAGTGATCTCCCCGGTACCAGGAAGTCATGTCCTCCACCGGTGCTCCGGCCATGCTGGAGACGCGGCGGAAGACGAGCAGCGGACTGCCGGTACGGATACCGAGCAGCCGTGCGGTTTCCTTGTCCGCCGACTCGGCCCAGACGGTTTGCCAGGCGTGGTCGAGGCGGATGTCCTGCTCGGCCAGCTGCGCGTACAGCGACCGGGTGAGGTCCAGCTCGAACAACCCCGCCACCTTGACGGGGTGATACCAACCGCGTTCCACGGCCAGCGGTATCCCGTCGGCGCGGCGCAGCCGCTTGAGCCGCAGCGCGGTGGCGCCCTCGGCCAGGCCGAGCGCGTTCGCGGTCGCCGCGGGCGGGACCTCGGTGGTGGTGCCGAGTACCTCGGTGGTCGGTTCGAGGCCCCGGCGGCGCATGTCGTCGGTGAACGACATGAGGTAGAGCTGCAGCTCCATCCGGCGGCTGGCGGTGAACGTGCCCTTGCCGCGCACCCTGGACAGCAGACCTTCCTCGACCAGCTTGCCGATCGCCGACCGGACCGTGAGCCGCGAAACCTGGTAGCGCTCCGCCAGCTCGCGTTCGGAGGGGATGGGGGAGCCGGGTGGCAGCTCCCGCTCGACCGCGTGCCGCAGGATCTCCCGCAGCTGAGCGTGTTTCGGGGTCGGACCGTCCACTACGCGGTCGGGCCGGGAGGGGAACGCGGCAGCGCTCATGTCCTCCACCTCCTTCCGCCGACTTCGTGACCCTGGTGCTCGCACCGGGCCGCGAAGATTGGTACGTTCCGGTCTAGACCATTCATTGATGGGGCAGAATGCTCCGCTGACTGATCGGGTGTCAACAGCCGTTACGAGTTCGTGCTCGTGATCGGCACCGGTACCGGCGATCGGCGTAGTTGTGCCTGGCGCGAATGCGCCAGGCCCGGATTTCAGGAGGTCACCGGTGGCGGACGACAGGCCGGAAAAGATCCTCGCGGCGCTCGGCGGCGCGGACAACGTGATCGAGATCGAAGGCTGCATCACCCGCCTTCGCTGCGAGCTGGAGGACGGCTCGGTCATCGACGAGGCGGCGCTGAAGAAGGCCGGCGCGATGGGCGTGGTGAAGGTGGGCTCGGTGGTACAGGTCATCGTGGGCCCGGAGGCGGACACGATCGCCAGCGACATCCAGGACCTGATGTGAGCTTGGAGATCCTGAGCCCGGTAGCCGGGCGCACGGTGCCGATGAGCGAGGTGCCCGACCAGGTCTTCGCGCAGGCGATGGTGGGCCCGGGGATCGCGGTGCAGCCCTCCGGCGGTCGCGCCGACGCGGTCTCGCCGGTCGATGGCACGGTCGTGACGCTGCACCCGCACGCGTTCGTCGTGGCCACCGAAAGCGGTCGCGGGGTGCTGGTCCACCTGGGCATCGACACGGTGCAGCAGAAGGGCGAGGGCTTCACCCTGCACGTGGTCAAGGGCGAGTCCGTGCGTGCGGGCCAGCCGCTGATCAGCTGGGACCCCGAGGCGGTCACGGCCGCGGGTTACTCCGCCGTGGTGCCGGTGGTCGCACTGGACGCACCGGCGGAGGCGTTATCGGCGCTGACGACCGGTACCGAGGTCACCGAGGGCGACGCGCTGTTCACCTGGAACGACTGAGCGGTCGGGACGGCCCCGGGAGCTGGGCTCAGGACTCCCGGGGCCGCTCGGCTCAGGCGCTGAGCACCTGGCCGTTCTCCACCTTCACCGCCACCGCGGGGAGCGGGGTCTCCGCGGGGCCCTGCCGAACCTGGCCGGTGAGGGCGTCGAACACTGAGCCGTGGCACGGGCAGGTGAGGTCCTTGCCCTCGGCCTTGACCGCGCAGCCCTGGTGGGTGCACACGGCGCTGAAGGCGACCGCGGTCGCGTCGGTCGGCCGGGCGACGATGATCTCCTGGTCACCTGATTTGACGGCTTTCGCCTCGCCGACCGGGATGTCGGCCAGCGCCACGAGCGAGCCGTTGCCCGCGGCGGCGGGCGGGGAATCGTCCGTTCCGCAGGCCGCGAGGGCGGCCGTTCCAGCGGCCACGCCGGCGACGGCGGCTCCGGTGACCAGTACGGTGCGGCGGGTGTGTTGTTCGGCAGTCATGCCCTGTGACACGACGTAGGTACCGATTCGGTTCAAAATCGGTCCGCCGACTGAACCAACGGGGTGCCGCGCCCGTGTGTGGAAGTAGTGTCCTTCCACACGCGCGCAGGGAGTCGGCCATGTTCACATGGGCGTTACGGTTGCTGGTGGTCGCGGGGTTGCTGGGCTCCGCGTGGATCCACTTCGACCTCTGGCAGCTGGGGTACCGCGATATCGACATGATCGGCCCGCTGTTCATGGTCAACGTGGTCGCCGGAGTCGTACTGGCGCTCGCCGTGCTGTTCTGGCACCACTGGCTGCCGCTGCTGGCCGCCGCCGGGTTCGGCGCGGTGACCCTGGTGGCCTTCGTCCTCTCGGTGACCGTCGGGCTGTTCGGCATGAAGAACGAGCTGTTCTGGGGGTCCTCACAGGTATGGGCGGCCATTGCCGAAGGGGCCTGCCTGCTCTTCGGCCTGTTGGCGATCGCGGTGCGCGACCGGGACGGCGCCCGGGTGTGAAGGACGCACCGGAAGACGAACTGATGCGCGCGCTGCACTCCGACCACGCGGCCGCGCTCTGGTCCTACGCACTGAGCCTGACCGGCGGCAACACCGCCCGTGCCGAGGATGTCGTGCAGGAAACACTGTTGCGGGCCTGGAAGCACCCCAAGGTGCTCGACCAGTCCCAGGGGTCGGCGCGCGCCTGGCTGTTCACCGTGGCCCGCCGGATCGCGATCGACGACTGGCGCTCGGCGGCTGCCCGTTCCGAAGTCACCACAGACGCACCCCCGGAGCAGCCCGTACCCGACGACACCGAACGCGCGTTGCAGGGATGGCTGGTGGCGGAGGCACTCGGGCAGCTGTCCGACCGGCACCGCGAAGTGCTCGTTCTCTGCTTCTTCCAGGGCTATTCGGTCGCCGACGCGGCCAGGCGGCTGGGGGTCGCCGAAGGCACCGTGAAGTCGAGGACGCATTATGCGCTCAGGGCGTTGAAGATGGCGCTGGAGGAGAAGGGGGTCGTGCGATGACCGATGACCCCTTCGCGTCCTATGACGCGGCGTACGTGCTCGGCGCGCTCACCCCGGAGGACCGGTACGCGTTCGAAGCGCACCTGGAAGTGTGCCGCGAGTGCGCCCGTGCCGTGCGCGAGCTGGCGGGGCTGCCTGGGCTGCTTTCGCAGGTGCCGGCCGACGCACTGGACCCGGTCGCGCGCGAACCCCGGGGCTTGCGGTCGTCGCTGATGCGACGCGTGCGGCGGATCCGGCTGCGTCGTCGCTGGACGACCGCCGGTGCTCTCGCGGCCGCTGCCGCACTGGTCGTGGTGGTGGCGTTCCCGCTGACCGCACAGGAAGAACCGGGCACCGCGATGGTGGCGCTCGGCGAGTTCCCGGTCGAAGCGGTCGCACAGGTCAAGGACGTGCCCGGCGGGTCGCGGGTCGACATGAAATGCAGCTACGAAGGCGGCAAGGTCGGGGACTACCTGCTGGTCGCGGTCAACCGCGAAGGACAGGTCGACGAACTCGCCAGCTGGCGGGCGATTCCCGACGACACGGCACAGATCTCGGTCGCCACGACCTGGCACCGCGCCGACATCGCCGCGCTGGAGATCCGCACGACGGCGGGCAAACCCCTGCTGCGCTGGGAGCCCTGACTACGGCTACGGCCCGTTCGCGTCGGTTTGCCCGCGGAACTGCTCCGTTGGCGCACATCCTCGTTTGCCAGCCCGGTGACGATCACCGGAACCTGACAACGTGCCTTGGATCTACTTCCCCTTCCTCGCTCTCGCCGGCTGCGTCGCTGGGCTCGCCGGCCGATGGGCGCTGCGCCGCGCCCTTCCGCCGGTGCGCCTGCCCGGTTGGGTCGCGGTCGTCTCCGTTGCACTGCTGTGGCCTCTGGTCGCCTGGTTCGGTGGGCCGTGGTGGTGGCTGCCCGTGCCGCTGGCGGTCGTCGCCGTCGCTGTTCCGTTGTTCGTGGTCGACCTGAGGGAACGTCGGCTGCCGGACGTGTTGACGCTGCCCGCCTACCCGATCTTCGCGGCCGCGCTCGCCTTCGCCGCGATCGAGGGCGGCGCGGGTTTGCTGTGGGGCGCGTTGTTGGGCGTGGTCGTGTTCGGTGGGTTGCACGCGGTGACCCATCGGGTGATTCCGCACGCACTCGGCGCCGGTGACGTCAAGCTGACCGGCTCGCTCGGGCTCGTTCTCGGTGCTGCCGGTTGGACAGCGATGGTCGTGGTGGTGGTCATCGCCGCGCTGGTGAGCGCCGCCTTGGGCGTGCTCGCGCGCATCCGCGGCTCGCCGACCTGGGACGATGGCGTGCCACACGGCCCAGGGCTGCTGATCGCCACCTCACTGGTCACGTTGTTTCCCAGCCAGTGAACACCGGTCCGGCACGGCGCGGAGGGTGTGCGTCCGGACAGGCCGCGGACGTGACAGGATCGTGGCGTGTTGCGCTGGATGACCGCAGGTGAATCGCACGGGCCCGCCTTGGCCGCCGTGCTCGAGGGCATGGTGGCCGGAGTCGAGGTCACCACCGCCGACGTGACCGAACAGCTGGCTCGCCGGCGGCTCGGGTTCGGCCGGAGCCCCAGGATGGGTTTCGAGAAGGACCGCATCGAGTTTCTCGGCGGGGTGCGGCACGGGCTCACCCAGGGCGGCCCGGTCGCCGTGCAGATCGAGAACGCCGAGTGGCCCAAGTGGGAAAAGGTGATGTCGGCCGACCCGGTGGACCCGGCCGAACTCGAAGGCCTGGCCCGCAACGAGCCGCTGACCCGGCCGCGGCCCGGTCACGCCGACCTGCCCGGCATGCAGAAGTACGACTTTCCCGAGGCGCGTCCCGTGCTGGAGCGGGCCAGCGCGCGGGAGACCGCTTCGCGCACCGCGCTCGGCACGGTCGCGCGGGCGTACCTGCGGCAGTTGCTCGGCGTCGAGATCGTCAGCCACGTGGTGTCGATCGGTGGCGCCGAGGCTCCGGACGGGCCGCTGCCCGGACCGGGGGACCTGGCCGCGATCGACGAGAGCCCGGTGCGGGCGTTCAGCGCGGAAGGCACCGAGGCGATGGTCGCCGAGGTGGACGCCGTGCGGAAGGCCGGTGACACCGTCGGCGGTGTGATCGAGGTGCTCGCGTACGGGCTGCCACCGGGTCTGGGTTCCCATGTGCACTGGGATCGACGCCTCGACGCCCGGCTGGCCGGTGCGCTGATGGGCGTCCAGGCGATGAAGGGCGTGGAGGTCGGTGACGGCTTCACGACCGCCAAGCGATGGGGAAGCCAGGCGCACGACGAGATCGACCGCGGCACCGGTCCAGTGGGTGTGACCCGACGGTCGAACCGCGCCGGTGGTCTCGAGGGCGGGATCACCAATGGTGAACCGCTCCGCGTGCGCGTCGCGATGAAGCCGATCTCCACCGTGCCCAAGGCTCTGTCCACCGTGGACGTGACGACCGGTGAGCCCGCTGTCGCCATCCACCAGCGGTCGGACGTGTGCGCGGTGCCGCGCGCCGGCGTCGTGCTGGAATCCGTGGTGGCGCTGGTGCTCGCCGATGCCGCGCTGGAGAAGTTCGGCGGCGACTCGCTCACCGAAAGCAAGCGCAACGCGGAGGGCTACCTGCGGGCGCTCGAGGAGCGCTGGTGAGTCCGCGCGCTGTGGTCGTCGGCCCGCCGGGGTCGGGCAAGAGCACCGTGGGGCGATTGCTGGCCCAGCAGCTCGGTGTCGGTTTCCGGGACACCGACGACGACATCGTCGACCGCGCGGGCAAGTCCATCTCGGAGATCTTCACCGACGACGGGGAGCCCGCTTTCCGTGCGCTGGAAGAGGAAGCGGTGTCGGTCGCACTGGCTGAACACGACGGGGTGCTGGCGGTGGGCGGCGGGGCCGTCCTGTCGGAGCGGACCCGCGGCCGGCTGGCAGGGCACACCGTGGTCTTCCTGAACGTCGGCATGGCGGAGGGCGTGCGCCGCACCGGTGTTTCGTCCGCGCGACCGCTGCTCGCCGGGGTGAACCCCCGCGCGACCTACAAGGCGCTGCTCGAGGCGCGACTGCCGGTCTACCGCGAGGTCGCCACCATCGAGATCGGCACCGATGAACTGATCCCCGCCGACGTGGTCACCGCGATCGAGGAACGGCTGCGGGAGACCGGCGGCGTCGAAGCCGCCCAGCACGAACGAGGAGCATGATGTCCGAACCGGTCCGTATCCAGGTCAAGGCCGGTACGCCCTACGACGTGGTGGTCGGTCGCGGTCTGCTCGGCGAACTCACCGAAACCGTCCGCGACGCGTCGAAGATCGCGCTGATCCACCCGCCCACGCTCACCACCACGGCCGAGGCCATCCGCGAGGAGCTGAACGAGGCCGGTCTCGACGCGCACCGCGTGGAGATCCCGGACGCCGAAGACGGCAAGGCGCTTTCGGTGGCCGGGTTCTGCTGGGAGGTCCTCGGGCGCATCGGGCTGGACCGGCGGGGTGCGGTGGTCGGCCTCGGCGGCGGCGCGGTGACCGACCTCGCCGGGTTCGTCGCCGCGACCTGGATGCGCGGCGTCCGGCTGGTCAACGTGCCGACGACGCTGCTCGGCATGGTGGACGCGGCGGTCGGCGGCAAGACCGGGATCAACACCGAGGCGGGCAAGAACCTGGTCGGGGTGTTCCACGAGCCGTCCGCGGTGCTGGTCGACCTGGCGACACTGGAGACGCTGCCGCCCAACGAGCTGGTCGCCGGAATGGCCGAGGTGGTGAAGGCCGGTTTCATCGCCGACCCGAGGATCCTCGAGCTGGTCGAGCAGAGCCCGGCGGCGGCACTGGACACCCAGGGCGACGTGCTCGGTGAACTGGTCCGGCGCGCGATCCAGGTGAAGGCCGACGTCGTGTCGGCTGACCTCCGCGAGTCGGATCTGCGCGAGATCCTCAACTACGGGCACACCCTCGGGCACGCGATCGAGCGGCGCGAGCGGTACCGCTGGCGGCACGGTGCGGCGGTGAGCGTCGGCCTGGTGTTCGCGGCCGAGCTGGCGCGACTGGCCGGGCGGTTGGACGACGCGACGGCTGACCGGCACGCCGCGGTGCTCCGGTTGCTCGGGTTGCCAACGACCTATGACGCCGAGGCGCTGCCCCAGCTGCTCGAAGGCATGCGCACCGACAAGAAGACGCGGTCCGGCGTGCTGCGGTTCGTCGTGCTGGATGGACTTGCGAAGCCCGGACGGCTGGAGGGGCCGGACCCGTCCCTGCTCGCGGCGGCCTACTCGGCGATCGCCGCGGACAAAACCGGGGGCGGGAGCGTGCTGCTGTGAAGGTCTTCGTGTTCAACGGGCCGAACCTCGGGCGGCTCGGCAAACGGGAGCCCGGCGTCTACGGGGCGTCGACCCACGATGACCTGGTGCGGCTCTGCGAGGAGACCGGCAGTTCACTCGGCGTGGAGGTCGAGGTTCGCCAGACCGACCACGAAGGCGAGATGGTCGGCTGGCTGCACGAGGCGGCGGACGCCGGGGCGGCTGTCGTGTTGAACGCGGGCGCCTGGACCCACTACTCGATCGCGGTCCGCGATGCCGCCGCGCAGCTGACTGCACCGTTGGTCGAGTTGCACATCTCGAACGTGCACCGGCGCGAAGAGTTCCGGCACCACAGCGTGCTCTCCGGCATCGCCACCGCGGTCATGGCGGGCTTCGGCGTTCCCGGTTACGCGCTGGCCATCCGATGGCTGGCGGAACAAGCGGACTGACTCCACTGCGAACGACATCTGGGGGGATGCATGGTTCCGGTTCTGACCACCGAGCGGCTCACGTTGCGCGGGTTGAACCGTGACGACACCCACGCGGTGCTGCGGGTCTTCGCGGATCCGGTGATGAGCCGGTTCTTCCAGGTGGACCTCTCCGACCCGGTGCAGTGCCGCGAAATGGTCGAGCGCCGGCTGGCTTACGACGGACCGCCGGAACTCGGGCACTGGGTGATCCAGAGGGACGGCGAGGTGATCGGTCTCGTGCACCTGCGGCCGTCCTGGGAGTTGCCGGGGAACGTGGCCGAAATCGGCTACTTCATCGATCCGCGGCACGGCGGCAGCGGGCTGGCGACCGAGGCCGCCGCGCGGCTGCTGGACTACGGGCTCACCGAACTCGGATTGCCCGCCGTCTGGGCGCTGATCCGGGAGTCCAATGTGTCCAGTGTCAAACTGGCGCAACGGCTGGGTTTCCTGGACGTCGGCAGCGGGATCCACTACGGCGCCGAACACCGCGTCCACGTGAAGCTGCCGGAGACGCACGGCCGGGTGCACCACATCGAACTCTGGGTGCCCGATCTCGCCGAAGCGGAGGCCAGTTTCGGCTGGCTGCTGGGCGAGCTGGGCTGGCGCGAGTTCCAGCGGTGGCCGGACGGGGTGAGCTGGAAGCTCGGCGCCACCTACCTCGTGGTGGAGCAGTCGCCGGCGCTGACCGCCCGGGAGCACCGGCGCCGCGACCCGGGGCTGAACCACTTGGCGCTGCACGTTTCCACTCGGCGGCGGGTCGACCGGCTGGCCGAGGAATCGGGCGCGCACGGCTGGAAACCGCTGTTCGCGGACCGGTACCCGCATGCGGGCGGTGACCAGCACTACGCGGCGTATCTGGAAAATTCCCACGGCTTCGAAGTGGAACTTGTCGCCACACCACCAGGTCTGCACTCGAACGGGTGAACCTCTCCGTACACTGAGTCGTAGTTACTTCCGTGTCGCGTGCTCGTCGACACGTTCGTGTCCACCGGCTCGGGAGCAGGATTGACGTTCCGCAGGTCCCCTCGCGTGCGCGGCACGCTCACCTGGCTGCTCGGCGCCGTCCTGGTCGCGGGGTGCACACCGAGCCGGGCGCAGCCGCAGGCCGAGGGGGCCGGTACCGGCGCGGTGGTCGGCGGGGAGGCACCGCCGCCGCCCGGCAGCCCCGTGCCGCCGCCGGTCATCCCGCCGGGTGCGTCGCCATCGGTGGACGCGGGGCGGCAGTCGGCGGGGGTGGTCGCCGCCGGCGGGATCGGGGCGCCCTACAACTACGGCCCCGCCGTCATGCAGGACGGGGACCGCACCCGGATGTGGTGGTGCAGCCAGTACCCGGCCGCGCGCCCGCCGGGCGACGACATCCTGCACGCGGAGTCCACCGGCATCGGCGGGCCGTTCACCGGAACGGGCGGCGGGCCAGCGCAGGCGGTGCTGTCCGGCAACCCCGGCGCGTTCGACGGGGTGCACACGTGCGACCCGTCGGTGGTCAAGGTCGACGGGGTCTACTACCTCTACTACACCGGCGCCGCGGGCGACCACGCGCTCGGCAACTCGATCGGCATGGCCACCAGCCCCGACGGTCTCAACTGGACCAGGGCCAACGGCGGCAACCCGATCCTCAACCCCGCCCGCGACACCCCGCGCGAGAACACCTACGGCGCCGGTCAGCCCTCCGTGGTCTTCCTCGACGGCTGGTTCTACCTCATGTTCACCGACACGACCGGCCGCGCCGCCGGCTGGAACGGGGCGGGCCAGTTCATCGTGCGCTCGAAGGACCCGGCCTTCACCACCGCGGTCGAGGCGCTGGGGGAGCGCGGCTTCGAACCGGCGCCGAGCACCCAGGTGCCCAGGACGCGTTCCCTGGTCGACGCCTTCAGCGCCGACCTGATGTGGATCGAGGCGCTCGAATCCTTCGGTGTCGCGCACGAGACGCAGGACGGCACCACGATCACCTTCCTCGACCGGAACTTCAGCCTGCGGCCCTACCCGCCCGTGCTGGTGCCCGGCCCGTGGAAGGAGGGTCCCGGCCTGTTGCGCCAGCCCGACGGGCACGCGCCCATCTCGGTGGACGATCCCTGCGGCCGGGTGCCGCTCGACGTGGTGCGCGCGACGATGACCGGGGAGGCCGGCGCCCCCACGCACCTCAAGCACTTCGGCATCGACCTGCACGGCATCGACGGCTGCGGCGACGTCAACCGGATGCTCACCGTGCTCGACGGCTTCGCGATGCCCTCGCCGGTGCGCACGATGGACCTGGTCGCGGGCGGCAGTGTCGTCCGGGTCGACCGGCGCACGGTCGCCGATCTGCTCGCCGTCCGGCTGCTCGACCGCCGCGTCCCCGGATTGGACCGCGTGCCGGTGGCCGCGAACCTGGCCACCGGGGTGGCCGCCGTGCAGGCACCGACCGGCGGCACCGGCCTGCTGCTCGACGACGGCAAGCTGTGGGCGGTCCGCCCGCCCGGCGTGGCCGAGTTGAACGCGTCGCCCATCACCCCGATCACCGACGAGCGGTGGAACACCTACCCGGCGGGCTTGGCCTTGGGCTGATCGGGCCGGGCGGTCTCCTCGGTCTCCTCCGCACGACGGCCGATCCGGTCGCCGGCGAACAGGCCCAGCCACGCCGGCACGAGGATGAGCAGCGCGGTGAACGCGGCGCCGCCGATCAGCGCGTCCGGGAGGGCTTCGAGTCCGGTGCGGTCGACGAACATCGCCCGCCCCGCCACGTCGAGCACACCGGACACCGGGCCAGCGACCAGCGCGGCGATGAACCAGGTGCGACCCCGATCCGGCGTTCCACGCCACGCGTCGAGCGCGGCCCACAGTGCCGAGGCGCCGACCAGCAGCGCGATGATGCCGACGGTGAGCGTGTCCAGATCGGTCGGCCGGAACACCGCGGCCTTCGCCCGCAGCACCGCCGCGACCGCGTGCAGCACCGCGAGAACCAGTGCGCGCGTAACCCAGCCTGCCATCGGAACACTGTGTCATAAACTGACCCGGTGCCTGAAACCCATGCCGCCCGCCGCACCGCGCTCCGCTCCCTGATCCGGGAGACCGGACTCGACGCGCTCCTGGTCACCGACCTGCTCAACATCCGCTACCTCACCGGGTTCACCGGGTCGAACGCCGCACTGCTGGTGCACGCCGAGAGCGAGGACCGCACGCTGTTCTGCACCGACGGCCGGTACACCACCCAGTCCGAGGTCCAGGTGCCCGACCTGCAGCGCGTGCTCGACCGTGCCAGCGCCGCCGCGCTCGCCCGGCACGCCTCGGCCCACCGCGCCGACTACGGCCGCACCGGGTTCGAGAGCCAGCACGTGAGCGTGGAGCAGTACGAGTCGACCAAGAAGATCGCCGAGGGCGTGGAGCTGCACCGCTCGCCGAACCTGGTCGAACGGCTGCGACTGGTCAAGGACCAGGCCGAGATCGAGGCGCTGCGCATGGCCTGCGCCGCCGCCGACCGCGCGCTGAGCGGCCTGATCGAGCACGGCGACCTCCGGGTCGGCCGCACCGAGCGCGAGGTGGCCCGCGCGCTGGAGAACCGCATGCTCGACCACGGGTCGGCGGGCGCCTCCTTCGAATCGATCGTCGCCGCGGGCCCGAACTCGGCCATCCCGCACCACCGGCCCACCGACCGGCACCTGGCCAAGGGCGACTTCGTCAAACTGGACTTCGGCGCGATCATCGACGGCTACCACTCCGACATGACCCGCACGGTCGTGCTCGGTGAACCCGCCGACTGGCAGCGCGAGCTGTATGAGCTGGTCCACCGCGCGCAGGCGGCCGGGCTGGCCGCGGTGCTGCCCGGCGCCGAGGTCTCCGCGGTGGACAAGGCCGCGCGCGAGGTGATCGAACAGGCCGGGCACGGCGAGCACTTCTCGCACGGTCTCGGCCACGGCGTCGGCCTCCAGGTGCACGAGGCACCCAGCCTGGCCGCCACGGGGGTCGGTACACTGTCCGCCGGTATGGCGGTCACCGTCGAGCCTGGCGTGTACCTCGCCGGCCGCGGTGGCGTGCGCATCGAGGACACGCTGATCGTCCGTGAGGGCACGGGGGAGGTCCTCACCCTGAGCACCAAGGAACTCGTGGTCGCCTGAACCGCGGCCCGCTTCGAGCAGACACAGGAGATCCCAGACCCGTGGCCACCACCAACGACCTGAAGAACGGCTTGGTCCTCAACCTCGACGGACAGCTGTGGTCGGTCGTGAACTTCCAGCACGTCAAGCCGGGCAAGGGCGGCGCCTTCGTGCGCACCACGCTCAAGCACGTCCTGAGCGGCAAGGTCGTGGACAAGACGTTCAACGCCGGCACCAAGGTCGACACCGCGACGGTGGACCGCCGCACGATGACCTACCTCTACAACGACGGCAGCGACTTCGTCTTCATGGACGGCGACACGTTCGACCAGATCAACGTGTCGCGCGAGGTCGTCGGCGACGGGGCGAACTACCTGCTGGAGAACACCGAGGTCCAGGTCGCCATCCACGAGAACACCCCGCTCTACGTCGAGCTGCCCACCTCGGTCGAGCTGGTGGTCCAGCACACCGACCCGGGCCTGCAGGGTGACCGCTCCACCGGCGGCACCAAGCCGGCCACGCTGGAGACCGGCGCCGAGATCCAGGTGCCGCTGTTCCTGACCACGGGTGAGAAGGTCAAGGTCGACACTCGTGACGGGCGCTACCTCGGCCGGGTTTCGAGTTGAGTTCAACCGGTTCGCCCAAGCGCGGTGGCCCCATCGGCCGCCGGGCTTCGCGCAAACGCGCCGTCGAAATGCTGTACGAGGCCGCCCAGCGGGACTCCGACGCGGTGACCCTGCTGGCCGGTCGTGTTGGTTCGACCGAGGTGGACCCGATCAGCGACTACACCGTCTCGCTGGTCGAGGGGGTCACCACGCGGCGCGAGCAGATCGATGAGCTGCTCGCCGAGCACGCGCAGGGCTGGTCGCTGGACCGGATGCCGCCGGTCGACCTGGCGGTACTGCGGGTCGGGGTCTACGAGCTGCTGTGGGCCGCCGACGTGCCGGACCCGGTGGCGATCGACGAGGCCGTCGGCATCGCCAAGGAGTTGTCCACGGACGACTCGCCGCGCTTCGTCAACGGCGTGCTCGGCCGGATCGGCTCGATCGCCGACCGGCTGCGCGCGGTGCTGTGACGAGCCCGCGGTAACGGACATAGCGCTCGAAAGCGCCGAAGCGGAAACACCGAAGGGGCCTCCGGCGAACTCTGGTTCGTCGCCGAAGGCCCCTTCGGCCTGTTCTCGGTGCGGCCGTGCCGGACCGCACGGCTCAGTCCTCTTTGGATGGCCGTGCTTCCGGCGGCAGCACTCCCCAGTCGATCAGCTGCTCCGTCAGCTCCCCGGGCGTCATGTCGTAGATGATCGCCAGCGAGCGCAGGTCCTCGGTGCGGATGGAGAGCACCTTGCCGTTGTAGTCCCCGCGCTGGCTCTGGATGGTGGCGGCGTACCGGGCCAGCGGCCCGACCTTCTCGGCGGGCAGCTGCTGGAGCCGCTCCAGGTTGATCACGATCTTCGTGGCCGGCTCCGCCCCAGACGGAACGCGGCCCTCTGGCAGCAGCTCGACGACCGGTACGCCGTAGAAGTCCGCCAGCTCGGCGAGCTTCTGCACGGTCACGGCCCGGTCGCCGCGCTCGTACGAACCCACGACGACCGCCTTCCAGCGTCCGCCGGACTTCTGCTCGACCCCGTGCAGGGACAGACCCTGCTGCTGGCGGATCCCGCGGAGCTTGGCCCCGAGCGCCTTGGCGTAATCGCCCATCTGGTGGTTCTCCGTTTCGTCGTCCCCGCCCGGCCGAACGACCGGAGGGGCACTTCTTGAGTCGAATACTCAGAGTAATGGTTACGCGTTGTCGTCACCAGGTCAAGCAGATCATTGCGCGGGGGTGGTCCGAACAGGGCACACCACCCGTAAGGCTGAGTGGCCGATCCTGTTACCCTGGGCTCGATTTCCGGCAACTACCTGGGAAATCGACGTCCTTTAACGACCCGTCCAGTGAGGCGGGGAAGGAGGTCCACCGTGACATCGCGTCCGCGCGGTGTGACGGATCCGGCCGGTGAGCGTGAGCTCCTGTCGGCCGGAGACGTCGCACGCACCATCGCTCGAATGGCCCATCAGGTCATCGAGAAGACCGCACTCGGTGCGGGCCACTCGGCCCCACCCGTGTTGCTGGGCATACCCACCCGGGGCACCCCGCTCGCGGCCAGGCTGGCCGCCCGCGTGACCGAGTTCTCCGGGGTCGACGTGCCGATCGGCGCACTCGACGTGACGCTCTACCGCGACGACCTACGCCGCCGCCCGACCCGCCCGCTGGAGCAGACGCAGCTGCCGTCCACCGGGATCGACAACCGGGTGGTCGTGCTCGTCGACGACGTGCTGTTCTCCGGGCGCACCATCCGCGCCGCCTTCGACGCTCTGCGCGACCACGGCCGCCCCCGCGCGGTCCAGCTGGCGGTACTGGTCGACCGCGGCCACCGCGAGCTGCCGATCCGCGCCGACTACGTGGGCAAGAACGTGCCCACGTCGCGTGCCGAGGACGTCGCCGTGCTGTTGTCCGAAGTGGACGGGCGCGACGCGGTGCTGCTGCGGGGCGAACCGGGTGCACCGAGTGCGCCCGCCGAGGAAGGGAAATCGTGAAGCATCTGCTCGCCACCGACGGGCTGGATCCGGAGCTGGCGACGTCCATCCTGGACACCGCCGACGAGCTCAAGCGCACGCTGCTCGGGCGCGAAGTGCGCAAGCTGCCCACGCTGCGCGGCCGCACCGTGATCACGCTGTTCTACGAGAACTCCACCCGCACCCGCGTCTCCTTCGAGATCGCGGGCAAGTGGATGAGCGCCGACGTGGTGAACGTCTCGGCCGGCGGCTCCTCGGTGGGCAAGGGGGAGTCGCTGCGGGACACCGCGCTGACCCTGTCCGCGGCCGGGGCCGACTGCGTGATCATCCGCCACCCCGCCTCCGGTGCCGCGCACCGGCTGGCCGGTTGGCTGGGGCAGACCGGCACGAAGGTGGTCAACGCGGGCGACGGCACGCACGAGCACCCGACGCAGGCGCTGCTCGACGCGGCCACCCTGCGGGACAGGCTCGGCTCGCTGGACGGCCGCCGCGTCGCCATCGTGGGTGACGTCGTGCACAGCCGGGTCGCCCGGTCCAACGTGCACCTGCTCGCCGCGCTCGGCGCGGAGGTGGTGCTCGTCGCACCACCCACCCTGCTGCCGGTCGGCGTGGAAAGCTGGCCGGTGACGGTGTCGCACCAGTTGGACGCGGAGCTGCCCGCGGTGGACGCGGTGATGATGCTGCGCGTGCAGGCCGAGCGGATGCACGGGGGCTTCTTCCCGTCGGCGCGCGAGTACTCGATCGCCTACGGACTGAACGAGAAGCGGCTCGCGCTGCTGTCGGACCACGCGGTCGTCCTGCACCCGGGGCCGATGCTGCGCGGCATGGAGATCGCCTCGGCGGTCGCCGACTCGCCTGCCTCGGCGATCACCGAGCAGGTGCGCAACGGGGTCCACGTCCGCATGGCTGTGCTGTACCACCTGCTCGCGGGTGAGGAAGAAGGAGTCGCCGCATGACCACCGAGATCCTGCTCAAGGGTGTCCGGCTCTACGGCGAAGGCGACCCGGTCGACGTGCTGATCGCCGACGGCGAGATCGCCGAGATCGGTTCACCTGGTGCGACCGAGTCCGCCGAAGTGGTCGAAGCCGCGGGTCAGGTGCTCCTGCCCGGCTTCGTCGACCTGCACACCCACCTGCGCGAACCCGGCCGCGAGGACACCGAGACCATCGCCACCGGCTCGGCCGCCGCGGCGCTCGGCGGGTACACCGCGGTCTTCGCCATGGCCAACACCGACCCGGTCGCCGACAACGCGGTCGTGGTCGAGCACGTTTGGCGGCTCGGCCGGGCCGCCGGGCTGGTCGACGTGCACCCGGTCGGCGCGGTCACCGTCGGACTCGGCGGCGAGAAGCTCGCCGAGCTGGGCACGATGGCCGCCTCCGCCGCCGGGGTGCGGGTCTTCTCCGACGACGGCAAGTGCGTGCACGACCCGCTGCTGATGCGCCGCGCACTGGAGTACTCGATCGCGCTGGACGCGGTGATCGCGCAGCACGCCGAGGAACCGCGACTCACCGTCGGCGCCCAGGCCCACGAAGGTGAGCAGGCCGCCCGGCTCGGTTACGCGGGCTGGCCCGCCGCCGCCGAGGAGTCCATCGTGGCGCGGGACTGCCTGCTCGCCCTGCACGCCGGGGCGCGGCTGCACATCTGCCACGTGTCCACCGCGGGCACCGCCGACGTGCTGGCCTGGGCGAAGGAGCGCGGCACCAAGGTCAGCGCCGAGGTCACCCCGCACCACCTGCTGCTCACCGACGAGCGGTTGGCCGGGTACGACCCGGTCAACAAGGTGAACCCGCCGCTGCGCACCGGGGCCGACGCCGAGCGGCTGCGCCGCGCGCTGGCCGACGGGGTGATCGACTGCGTCGCCACCGACCACGCGCCGCACGCCGTGCAGGACAAGGACTGCGAATGGGCCGCCGCCAAGCCCGGCATGCTCGGCCTGCAGACCGCGCTGTCCATCGTGACCGAGACCATGGTCCGGCCCGGCCTGCTCGACTGGCGCGGCGTGGCCAGGGTGATGAGCGAGCGACCGGCCGAGATCGCCGGGCTGCCCGATCACGGCCGCCCGATCGAGGTGGGCGAGCCGGCCAACCTGACCCTGGTCGATCCCGACGCCGAGTGGACCGTGCGCGGCGCCGACCTGGCGAGCATCGCGTCGAACACCCCGTACGAGGGGATGCGGCTGCCCGGTGCGGTCACCGCGACCCTGCTGCGCGGGCGGTTCACCGTGCGAGAAGGGAAACTGGCCTGATGGAGCGTTTTCTGCTGACCTTGCTGGTCGCGGCTTTCTTCGCGCTGTGCGTCTTCGGCATGTGGCTGGGCTGGCGCCGCAAGTCGCGGTCCCAGAGCGCCCGGATCGCGCCCTTCCCGGAGGTCCCGGTCGACCTGGGTGAACCGCTGCTGACCGCCGACGGGTTGTACGTGAGCACCACGATCGCCGGCCGCTGGCAGGAGCGCGTCGTCACCAGGGGCGCCGGGTTGCGCGGGTACGCGACGTTGCGCCTGTACGACACGGGCGTGGAGGTCGACCGCGGCCGCGCGCCCGGGTTCTGGATCCCGCGCGCCTCGATCACCGGGATCCGCACGGACAAGGGCATGGCCGGGAAGGTGATGGGCACCGACAGCCTGCTGGTGCTCACCTGGCGCCCCGGCGGTGACGGTGAAGAACTGGACACCGGGTTCCGCGGGGACGACCTCGAGGTCTACCCCCGCTGGCTCGAAGAGCTTGGCAAGAACGGTACGGAGATCAAGGGAAGTGCCCAATCATGACGAGTAGCCGGACACCCGCCGCGCTGGTACTGGAGGACGGCCGCGTTTTCCGGGGCACCGCATACGGGGCCGAGGGGCGCACCCTCGGGGAGGCCGTGTTCTGCACCGGGATGACCGGGTACCAGGAGACGCTGACCGATCCCTCGTACCACCGCCAGATCGTCGTGCAGACCGCACCGCAGATCGGCAACACCGGGTGGAACGACGAGGACGACGAGTCCGCGCGCATCTGGGTCTCGGGTTACGTGGTCCGCGACCCCGCCCGCACCCCGTCCAACTGGCGCGCCACGCGCACGCTCGACGACGCGCTCATCGAGCAGGGCGTGGTCGGCATCTCCGGGGTGGACACCCGCACGCTCACCCGCCACCTGCGCGAGCGGGGCGCGATGCGCTCCGGGGTGTTCTCCGGTGACGCGTTGCGCGCGGACGACGAGATGGTCGGCGAGGTGCTGGCCAGCCCGCAGATGAAGGGCGCCGACCTGGCCGGCGAGGTGACCACGGCCGAGCCGTACGTGGTGCCCGCGCTCGGCGAGCGCCGGTTCCGCGTCGCCGCGCTGGACCTGGGCATCAAGTCGAACACGCCCCGCCAGATGGCCCAGCGCGGTATCGAGGTGCACGTGCTGCCCTCGTCCAGCTCGCTCGACCGGCTGCTGGAGATCGAGCCCGACGGCATCTTCCTGTCCAACGGGCCGGGCGACCCGGCGACCACCGAGCACGCCACCGCGCTGACCCGCGCGGTGCTCGAACGCCGCATCCCGCTGTTCGGCATCTGTTTCGGCAACCAGATCCTCGGCCGCGCGCTGGGGCTGGGCACCTACAAGATGCGCTACGGGCACCGCGGCATCAACATCCCGGTGATCGACGTGGCCACCGGCAAGGTGGCCATCACCGCGCAGAACCACGGCTTCGCCCTCGAAGGCGAGCCCGGTCAGCGGTTCGACTCGCCCTTCGGCGCTGCGACGATCAGCCACTACTGCCCGAACGACAACACGGTGGAGGGCGTGCGCGCCGAGGACGTTCCCGCGTTCTCCGTGCAGTACCACCCCGAAGCCGCCGCCGGCCCGCACGACGCGGCCCCCCTCTTCGACGAGTTCGTCAGCCTGATGGAGACAGCCAAGTAATGCCGAAACGCACAGACATCGAGCACGTGCTCGTCATCGGCTCCGGCCCGATCGTGATCGGGCAGGCCGCCGAGTTCGACTACTCGGGCACCCAGGCCTGCCGCGTGCTGCGCGAGGAGGGCCTGCGGGTCAGCCTGGTGAACTCGAACCCGGCCACGATCATGACCGACCCCGAGTTCGCCGACGCCACCTACATCGAGCCGGTCACACCCGACTTCGTGGAGAAGGTCATCGCCGCCGAGCGCCCGCAGGCGCTGCTGGCCACCCTCGGCGGGCAGACCGCGCTGAACTGCGCGGTGGCCCTGCACGAGCGCGGCGTGCTGGAGAAGTACGGCGTCGAGCTGATCGGCGCCGACATCGACGCCATCCAGCGCGGTGAGGACCGGCAGAAGTTCAAGGACATCGTCCGCCAGATCGGCGGCGAGGTGCCGCGCAGCGCGGTGTGCCACTCGATGGACGAGGTCCGCGAGACCGTCGAGAAGCTCGGCCTGCCGGTGGTCATCCGGCCGTCGTTCACCATGGGCGGGCTCGGCTCCGGCATGGCGCACACCAGCGAGGACCTCGAGCGGCTGGCCTCGGTCGGGTTGGAGGAGAGCCCGGTCACCGAGGTGCTCATCGAGGAGAGCGTGCTCGGCTGGAAGGAGTACGAGCTCGAGCTGATGCGCGACCGCCGGGACAACGTGGTGGTGGTCTGCTCGATCGAGAACGTGGACGCGATGGGCGTGCACACCGGCGACTCGGTCACCGTCGCGCCGGCGATGACCCTGACCGACCGCGAGTACCAGCACATGCGCGACGTCGGCATCGACGTGCTGCGCGCGGTCGGGGTGGACACCGGCGGCTGCAACATCCAGTTCGCGATCAACCCGCGCGACGGCCGCATGGTGGTCATCGAGATGAACCCGCGCGTGTCGCGGTCGAGCGCGCTGGCCTCGAAGGCGACCGGCTTCCCGATCGCCAAGATCGCCGCGAAGCTGGCCATCGGCTACACCCTCGACGAGATCCGCAACGACATCACCGGCGAGACCCCGGCCTCGTTCGAGCCCACGCTCGACTACGTGGTGGTGAAGGTGCCGCGGTTCGCCTTCGAGAAGTTCCCCGGCGCGGACCCGACGCTGACCACCACGATGAAGAGCGTCGGCGAGGCCATGTCGATGGGCCGCAGCTTTCCCGAGGCACTGGGCAAGGCGCTGCGCTCGATCGACACCAAGGCCGCGGGCTTCTGGACCGTGCCCGACCCGGAGGGCGCCACGCTGGAGTCCACACTGGACTCCCTGCGCAATCCGCACGACGGCCGCCTGTACGCGGTCGAGCGGGCGCTGCGGCTGGGCGCCACCGTCGAGCAGGTGCACGAGGCCAGCGGCATCGACCCGTGGTTCATCGACCAGATCGCGCTGATCGGCGAGGTGGGGCAGGAGATCTCGACCGCCCCGGTGCTCGACGGCGACTTGCTGCGCCGCGGCAAGCGCACCGGGCTGTCCGACCGCCAGATCGCCGCGCTGCGCCCGGAACTGGCAGGCGAGGACGGCGTGCGCGCGCTGCGCCACCGCCTCGGCGTGCGCCCGGTGTTCAAGACGGTGGACACCTGCGCGGCGGAGTTCGCCGCCAAAACCCCTTACCACTACTCGGCTTACGAGACCGATCCCGCCGCGGAGTCGGAGGTTGCGCCGCAGCCGGACAAGCAGAAGGTGCTCATCCTCGGGTCCGGGCCGAACCGGATCGGGCAGGGCATCGAGTTCGACTACTCGTGCGTGCACGCCGCGCTCGCCCTGCGCGAGGCCGGTTTCGAAGCGGTGATGGTCAACTGCAACCCCGAAACCGTGTCCACCGACTACGACACCTCCGACCGGCTCTACTTCGAGCCACTGTCCTTTGAGGACGTTCTCGAAGTGGTGCACGCCGAGCGCGAGTCCGGCACGGTGGCCGGGGTGATCGTGCAGCTGGGCGGGCAGACCCCGCTGGGCCTCGCGCGCCGCCTCGCCGCGGCGGGCGTGCCGGTGGTCGGCACCTCGCCCGAGGCGATCCACCTGGCCGAGGACCGCGGTGCCTTCGGTGAGGTGCTGCGTGCCGCCGGGCTCCCGGCGCCGCGCTACGGCACGGCGACCTCGTTCGAGGGCGCCAAGCGGATCGCCGACGAGATCGGCTACCCGGTGCTGGTGCGCCCGTCGTACGTGCTCGGCGGGCGGGGCATGGAGATCGTCTACGACGAGCAGTCGCTGGCCGGCTACATCCAGCGCGCCACCGAGGTCACCCCGGAGCACCCGGTGCTGGTGGACCGCTTCCTCGACGACTCCATCGAGATCGACGTGGACGCCCTGTTCGACGGGGAGGACCTGTACCTGGGCGGCGTGATGGAGCACATCGAGGAGGCCGGGATCCACTCCGGCGACTCCTCGTGCGCGCTGCCGCCGATCACCCTCGGCCGGACCGACCTGGACGCCGTCCGGCGCTCCACCGAGGCGATCGCGCGCGGCGTCGGCGTGCGCGGCCTGCTCAACGTGCAGTACGCGCTCAAGGACGACGTGCTCTACGTGCTGGAGGCGAACCCGCGGGCTTCGCGCACGGTGCCGTTCGTGTCCAAGGCGACTGCCGTGCCGCTGGCGAAGGCGGCGTCGCTGATCATGACCGGCTCCACGATCAAGGAGCTGCGTGCCTCCGGTGTGCTCCCGGCCGAGGGCGACGGCGGCGACCTGCCCGCCGACGCCCCGGTGTCGGTCAAGGAGGCCGTGCTGCCCTTCCACCGCTTCCGCACCCCGGAAGGTCACGGCGTGGATTCCTTGCTGGGCCCCGAAATGAAGTCCACCGGCGAGGTGATGGGCGTGGACGTCTCGTTCGGCAAGGCCTTCGCCAAATCGCAGAGCGGCGCCTACGGTTCGCTGCCCACCTCGGGGCGCGTGTTCGTCTCGGTGGCCAACCGCGACAAGCGCTCGCTGGTCTTCCCGGTCAAGCGCCTCGCCGACCTCGGTTTCGAGATCCTGGCCACCTCCGGAACCGCGGAAGTGCTGCGCCGCAACGGAATCCAGTGCTCGGTGCTGCGTAAGCACTTCGAGGGCAGCACCGAAGGCGAGCCGAACGTGGTCGAGGTGATCCTCGGCGGCGGGGTGGACATGGTGATCAACACCCCGTACGGCAACAGCGGCCCGCGCGTGGACGGTTACGAGATCCGCACCGCCGCGGTCTCGCGCGACATCCCTTGCATCACCACGATTCAGGGCGCCGCCGCGGCCGTACACGGCATCGAAGCGCTCATCCGGGGTGATATCGGGGTGCGCTCACTCCAGGAGCTCCAGGCGGCTCTGCGGGCCTCGAAATGATCATGGAACGGTTCGGGGCCCGGCTGGCGAAGGCGATCGCCGGCCGTGGCTCGCTGTGCGCCGGGGTGGACCCCCACCCCGGCCTGCTGCGGGCGTGGGAGCTGCCGGAGGACGCGAACGGCCTGGAGCGGTTCGCGCTGACCGCCACCGAGGCGATCGCCGAGCACGTGGCCATCCTCAAGCCGCAGTCGGCGTTCTTCGAAACCTACGGGTCGAAGGGCATCGCGGTGCTGGAGCGGGTGATCGAACTGGCCCGCGAGGCCGGTGCGCTCGTGCTGCTCGACGTCAAGCGCGGTGACATCGGGTCGACCATGGCCGCCTACACGGCCGCCTACCTGGCCGACGGGGCGCCGCTGGCGGCGGACGCCATCACCGTCTCGCCCTACCTCGGTTTCGGCTCGCTGGAAGCCGCCCTGACGGCCGCCGAAACCAGCGGGCGCGGGGTTTTTGTGCTCGCGCGCACCTCCAATCCGGAGAGCGCGGGGCTGCAGGGCACGGTGACCCCGTCCGGCCGCACGGTGGCACAGGAAATCGTCGACGCGGTCGCCGCGCGCAACGCGGGAACCGCGCCACTGGGCGACATCGGCGTGGTCGTCGGCGCCACTGTCGGTCCGGGAGAACTGGACCTGAATAGGCTGAACGGCCCAATCCTGGCGCCCGGTTTCGGTGCGCAGGGCGCCACCGCGGCGGATTTACGTGCTCTTTTCGGGGCGGGTTCACCAGCCGTGCTGGCGGCTTCCTCACGCGACATCCTGCGCCACGGACCGGCCCCGTCGGCCCTGCGCGAGGCGGTGTTCCGGGTGCGGGATTCGTTGCGGGACTGAACCTTCCGTGCTTGCCGCACGTTGTTCACCCGGTGCCGGGAAGTGGTCCGAACAGGCGTGCGGCACGCCGATACCACCACCCGCGTTCCCAGGTGGAGGCCCACCCCCGCATTGTGGCAGGTATGGCAGGTGGGTACCGTCCCGAGGACGGCCGAATTATTGAGTAATACCGGAGGAAATCGTGGCACTTCCCCAGCTGACCGAGGAACAGCGTGCTGAGGCGCTGAAGAAGGCCGCTGCTGCCCGTCGCGCTCGCGCCGAGCTCAAGGAGCGGCTCAAGCGGGGTGGCACCACGCTGGTCGACGTGCTCAAGCAGGCGGACGAGGACGAGGTTCTCGGCAAGATGAAGGTTTCCGCTCTGCTGGAGGCCCTACCCGGCGTTGGCAAGGTCCGCGCGCAGCAGACGATGGAGCGGCTCGAAATCGCTCCGAGCCGTCGCCTGCGTGGACTCGGCGACCGGCAGCGCAAGGCGCTGCTCGCCGAGTTCAGCGGCGAGTGAGCGGCGCGGAACACGGCGGCACCACAGCTGAGGGTGGGCCGGTGGCGGGCAACCGGCACCGGCTCACCGTCGTATCCGGGCCGTCCGGGGTCGGCAAGTCCAGTGTCGTCGGCGAGCTGCGCCGGCTGGACCCGGAGATCTTCTTCAGCGTCTCGGTGACCACCCGCCGCCCGCGACCGGGCGAGGTGGACGGCGAGCACTACCACTTCATCGACCGGCCCGCCTTCGACGCCATGGTGGCCAAGGGGGAACTGCTCGAGCACGCCGAGTTCGCGGGCAACTGCTACGGCACCCCGCGCGCCCCGGTGGAGAAGGCACTGGCCGAGGGCAAGCAGGCGATACTGGAGATCGAGCTGCAGGGTGCCCGCCAGGTCCGCGTGGCGATGCCGGAGGCCAGGCTGGTGATGCTGGTGCCCCCGTCCTGGGGGGTGCTGGTGGGCAGGCTGACCGGTCGCGGCACCGAGGCCGACGACGCGGTCCGGGCCCGGCTGGCCGAAGCGGAGCGTGAACTGGCCGCGTCCGGCGAGTTCGACGCGACCGTGGTGAACGCCGACGTGAAGACCGCCGCGGCGGAGTTGTTAAGCTTGATGACGAGCTAGCTTGTTTCCACAACCGTTCAGGAGTACTGCGCGTGACCATCACCCTGGGTGCACAGCACGAGGAACTCGAAGGCATCACCAACCCGCCCATCGACGACCTGCTCGAAAAGGTCAGCTCGAAGTACGCGCTGGTGATCTACTCGGCCAAGCGCGCCCGCCAGATCAACGACTACTACGCGCAGCTCGGTGAGGGCCTGCTGGAGTACGTCGGCCCGCTCGTCGAGCCGGGTCCCCGTGAGAAGCCGCTGTCGATCGCGCTGCGCGAGATCCACGCCGGCCTGCTCGAGCACACCGAAGGCGAATGAGCCAGGCCCCCGGGCGCAAGCCCAGGGTCGTTCTCGGAGTGGGCGGCGGCATCGCCGCCTACAAGGCCTGCGAGGTGCTGCGCGGGCTGACCGAATCCGGGCACGACGTGCGCGTGGTGCCCACCGAAGCCGCGCTGAACTTCGTCGGCGCGGCCACCTTCGAGGCGCTGTCCGGCCACCCGGTGCACACCGGGGTGTTCAGCGACGTGCCGAGCGTGCAGCACGTGCGGATCGGCCACGAGGCGGATCTGGTGCTGGTGGTGCCCGCCACCGCGGACCTGCTGGCCAGGGCCGCCCACGGGCGCGCCGACGACCTGCTCACCGGCACGCTGCTGATGGCGCGCTGCCCGGTGGCGTTCTTCCCGGCCATGCACACCGAGATGTGGCACCACCCGGCCACCCAGGACAACGTGGCGCTGCTGCGCTCACGGGGACTGGTGGTCACCGAGCCGGATGCAGGCCGGTTGACCGGGGCCGACAGCGGCAAGGGCAGGCTGGCCGACCCCCGTGAGATCGTCGACCTGGCGAAACTGCTGCTCGCCGCCCCGGACGCGCTGCCGCGCGACCTGGCGGGCGTGCGCGTGGTGGTCTCCGCCGGTGGCACGCGCGAACCGCTCGACCCGGTCCGCTATCTGGGCAACCGCTCGTCCGGCAAGCAGGGTTACGCGCTGGCGAGGGTGGCCGCCCAGCGTGGCGCCGAGGTCACCCTGGTCGCCGCGCACACCGTCGACCTGCCCGATCCCGCGGGCGCGACGGTCCGGCACGTGTCCACGGCCGAGCAGCTCGCCGAGGCCGTGCGCGCGGAAGCCGCGAGCGCCGACGTTGTGGTGATGGCCGCCGCGGTGGCCGATTTCCGGCCCGCGTCGCGGGCTGAGCACAAAATCAAGAAAAGCGACGACGGTGGCGCGCCCACGGTCGAATTGGTGCGAAATCCGGACATTCTTGCCGGATTGGTCGAAAACCGGCATCCGGGTCAGGTGGTGGTCGGTTTCGCCGCCGAGACCGGTGACGCCGGTGGCGACGTACTGCACCACGCCAGGGCCAAGCTCAAGCGCAAGGGCGCCGACCTGCTGGTGGTCAACGCGGTCGGCGAGGGCAAGGCCTTCGAGGTGGAGGAGAACTCGGGCTGGCTGCTGGGCGCCGACGGCACCGAGGTCCCTATCCCGTTCGGCGCGAAGGCGCAACTGGCCGCCGCGGTGTGGGACGCGGTTGCCGGGTTGCGCAAGACTCAAGGTGATTGACCGCTCCCGCCCAGTACTCTGATGGGTGACCAGGGGACCCTAAGAAAGGGAAGTGACGAGATCGTGAGTGCGTCGAACCGCAGGCTGTTCACTTCCGAGTCGGTGACCGAAGGGCATCCGGACAAGATCTGCGATGCGATCAGCGACTCGATCCTGGACGCTCTGCTGAGCAAGGATCCGCGTAGCCGGGTCGCGGTGGAGACCCTGATCACCACCGGTCAGGTGCACGTGGCGGGCGAGGTGACCACCGAGGCCTACGCGGACATCCCGACCATCGTCCGCGACGTGATCCTCCGGATCGGGTACGACTCGTCGGCCAAGGGCTTCGACGGCAACTCGTGCGGGGTGAACGTCGCGATCGGTGCGCAGTCGCCGGACATCGCCCAGGGCGTCGACACCGCGTACGAGTCGCGCCTGGAGAACGCGCTCGACGAGATCGACCGCCAGGGCGCCGGCGACCAGGGCCTGATGTTCGGCTACGCCTGCTCGGACACGCCCGAGCTGATGCCGCTGCCGATCGCCCTGTCGCACCGCCTGTCGCAGCGGCTGACCGGGGTCCGCAACAACGGCGTGCTGCCGTACCTGCGCCCGGACGGCAAGACCCAGGTGACCATCGAGTACGCCGGTGACCAGCCGGTGCGCCTGGACACCGTGGTCGTGTCGACCCAGCACGCCGACGGCATCGACCTGGACAAGATGCTCGGCGTCGACGTCAAGGAGCACGTGGTCGCGCCGGAGCTGGCCGAACTGGAGCTGGACACCTCGGACGTCCGGCTGCTGGTCAACCCGACCGGGCGGTTCGTCATCGGCGGCCCGATGGGTGACGCCGGGCTGACCGGCCGCAAGATCATCGTCGACACCTACGGCGGCATGGCCCGTCACGGTGGTGGCGCGTTCTCCGGCAAGGACCCGTCGAAGGTGGACCGCTCGGCGGCCTACGCGATGCGGTGGGTGGCCAAGAACGTGGTGGCCGCCGGGCTGGCTTCCCGGGTCGAGGTGCAGGTGGCCTACGCGATCGGCAAGGCGTCCCCGGTCGGCCTGTTCGTGGAGACCTTCGGCACCGAGACGGTGGACCCGTCGAAGATCCAGGCCGCCATCCGCGAGGTGTTCGACCTGCGCCCGGCCGCGATCATCCGCGACCTGGACCTGCTGCGCCCGATCTACGCGCCGACCGCGGCGTACGGGCACTTCGGCCGCCCGGAGCTGGGGCTGCCGTGGGAGAGCACGCAGCGCGCCGCCGACCTGCGTTCGATCGCCGGCGCCTGAGCACCACCCGTTCCGCTGAAGCCCTCGGCCCCGATCTGGGCCGAGGGCTTCTTCTGGTAGAGATCACGACGTGAACGGCGCGACCCCGCTGTGGGACCTTCCCGAGCCGCCCGCCGCCCGGAAGCCCGAGAGCACCGGTGCGGCGGGGGCGAAGCGCGCCGCGCCGAAGTCGAAGGCGGCCGCCGCGAAGGCCGCGGCCGCGCAGCGCCGGGGCGCGCAGAATCCGGCGCCGAGCGAGCCGGTCGCGCGGGTGATCGTGGACGTGCCGCTGGCGCACCTGGACCGCACCTTCGACTACCAGGTGCCGGAGAAGTTCCACGAGACCGCGGTGCCGGGCTGCCGGGTGCGCGTCCGGTTCGCCGGGCAGCTGGTCGACGGTTTCCTTCTGGAACGCGCGGACACCACCGAGCACGTGGGCAAGCTGACCTTTCTCGACCGGGTCACCTCAAGTGAACCGGTGCTCGGGCCGGAGCTGGCCGCGCTGGGCCGTGCGGTGGCGCAGCGGTACGGCGGCACGCTGATCGATGTGCTGCGCCTGGCGATCCCGCCGCGCCACGCGAAGGCTGAAGGAGAGCCGCCGCGCGAGGTCGCGCCGGTGCCGGAGGCGCCCGGTCGCACTGGCTGGACCCGGTACCCGACCGGCGGGTCCTTCCTGGAGGCGCTCGGGGCGGGCCGCCGGGCGCACGCGGTGTGGCAGGCGTTGCCGGGGGAGGACTGGCCGCGCCGGCTCGCCGAGGCGGCGGCCACCGTGGCGGCCGCCGGCCGGGGCGCGGTGCTGGTCGTGCCGGATCAACGGGACCTCAAGCGCCTGCACCAGGCGTGCGCGGAGCTGGTCGGCGAGGACGCGGTGGTCGCGCTGACCGCCGAGAGCGGGCCCGCCGAGCGGTACCGGCGCTGGCTGGCGGTGTCGCGCGGGGCGGTCCGGGTGGTGGTCGGCACGCGCGCCACCATGTTCGCCCCGGTGCACGACCCCGGCCTCTTCGTGGTGTGGGACGACGGGGACGACCTGCACGCCGACCCGCACATGCCGTACCCCCAGGTCCGCGACGTGCTCATGGTGCGGGCGCACGCGAGCAACGCGTCACTCCTGGTCGCCGGGTTCAACCGGACGGCCGAGGCGCAGCTGCTCGTGGAGACCAACTGGGCGCATCCGATCGTGGCCAGCCGGGAGGAGTTGCGCGCGCGGGCGCCGCGGGTGACGCCGGTGGGGGAGGACTTCGACGTCGCGCGGGACGAGGCCGCGAAGGCCGCGCGCCTGCCGTCGGTCGCCTTCGAAGCCGCGCGCCAGGGCCTGGCCGCCGGTGCGCCGGTGCTGGTCCAGGTACCTCGACGCGGATACGTGCCGGCACTGGCTTGCGGGCAGTGTCGCACCCCCGCGCGGTGCCGCCGCTGCGCGGGCCCGCTGGTACTGCCCGGTGGACGCGACCAGGACGGCCCGCGCGCGCCGCACTGCCGGTGGTGCGGGGTGCCGGAGGCCGGATTCCGCTGCCCGGCCTGCGGCTCGGCGCGCCTGCGGGCGGTGGTGATCGGGGCCAAGCGCACGGCCGAGGAGATGGGGCGCGCGTTCCCAGGGATCGCCGTGCGCACTTCCGGCGCGACAGAGGTGCTGGCGGAGGTACCCGCGCGACCCGCGCTGGTGATCGCGACACCGGGCGCGGAGCCGATCGCCGAGGGCGGCTACGGGGCCGCGCTGCTGCTCGACGGCTGGGCGCTGCTCGGCAGGCAGGACCTGCGCGCGGCGGAGGAAACGCTGCGCCGCTGGATGGCCGCCGCCGCGCTGGTGCGACCCGGACCCGAAGGCGGCCGGGTGATCGTGGGCGCCGAGGCGGGGCTGACGCCGGTGCAGGCGCTGGTGCGCTGGGATCCGGCGTGGCACGCGAGTGTCGAACTGGGTGAACGTCGGGAGCTGGGCTTCCCCCCGGTGGTGCGGATGGCCAGCGTGGAGGGCAGCCCGGAGACCGTCGCCGCATACCTGGATGAGACGCGCTTGCCGGACAGTGTCGAACTGCTCGGACCGGTACCGCTCGGCGAGATCGACGACGAAGGCCGTTCGGAACGCGAGCGCATGCTGCTCCGGGTGCCGCGCGAGGAGGGCCGCGCGCTCGCTGCCGCGCTGGCGAGCGGGCTGGCCGTGCGCAGCGCGCGCAAGGAGACGGAGGCGCTGCGAGTGCAGCTCGATCCGCTGGAGCTGATCTAGGCGCGGCTCGGGTCGAGCCAGTTCAACACGGCCCGCATGCCCGCTTCCCAGTGCGCGGTGAGCAGTTGCGCCGCGCGTTCGGTGTCACCCGAGGCGAACTCGACGAGGATTTCGAGGTGCTGACGGTCGGGTTCGGTGCGGTCGACCGTCTCGCGCATGTAGGTCAGCTCGTAGCGCGACAGGTTGGTGCGCACGCGGCCGACCATTTCCCGGAGCTGGACGTTGCCGGAGGCGGCCACCAGCCCGTCGTGCCAGTCGGAGTCGAGCCGCCAGCGCCGGATGGGGTCGGTGCAGTCCTCCAGTTCGGCGAGGATGCGCTCCAGGTCGCGCACGCGTGACGCCGGGGGAGTGCCGGCGGTCCGCACCGCGAGGCTCTCCAGCGCGCCCAGGATCGGGTACAGCTCGGTGGCCTCGCGCTGGTCGAGCGGTCGCACGGTGAAGCCCCTGGCCAGCGCCGACCGCAGGACGCCCTCGGCTTCGAGGCGGAGCAGGGCCTCCCGGACCGGAGTGCGTGAGACGTCCAGTTCACGCGACAGCGCTGCCTCGGTCACCGCGGTACCCGGCGGGTAGGCGCCCGACCAGAACAACTCGACGATCCGGGCGTACACGGCGTCGCGCAGGGGCTCGGCTCGGGCGATGGGCGTTGCGGACACCTGTTCATCGTATACGATACGCACCATGGTGGCGCTCTCCGCGGCGAACATCGCCGAAGCTGCTCAGCTGGTTGAACCGGTCTTCCGGAACACCCCGCAGTTCCATGACCCCGTGCTCGACCAGCGCCTCGGCCGCGAGCTGGTGCTCAAGGTCGAGACGCTCAACCCGCTGGGCTCGTTCAAGGGCCGCGGCGCGAGCTACTTCGTCCGCGGGCTGGAAGCGGGGCGGGAGATCGTCTGCGCGTCGGCGGGCAACTTCGGTCAGGGCATCGCGTACGCCGCCGCCGCGCGGCGGATCCCGGTCACCGTGTTCACCGCGGAGAACGCGAACGCGGGCAAGATCGCGCGCATGCGGGCGTTCGGCGCCGAGGTGAAGCAGGTCGGGGCCGACTTCGACGTGGCGAAGGACGCGGCCCGCGAGTACGCCGAGGGCGCCGGGCGGTTGTTCGTGGAGGACGGCGAGGCGCCGGCCATCGCGGAAGGGGCGGGCACGATCGGCGTCGAACTCGCGCCACTCGAACTCGACACGCTGCTGGTCCCCGTCGGCAACGGCGCGCTGATCGGCGGCATCGGCTGCTACCTCAAAACCCACGCCGCGCGGACCAGGATCATCGGCGTCTGCGCGGCCGGTGCGCCCGCCATGCTGCACAGCTGGCGTGACCGCGCGCCCGTCGCCACCGAGAGCGCGCGGACCATCGCCGACGGGATCGCGGTCCGCGTGCCGGTCCCGGCCGCGGTCGAATGGACCGTCGAGTACGTCGACGACATGCTGGCCGTCGAGGAAGCGACCATCGAACGGGCGATGCGCCTGCTCCGCGAGGCCACGGGTCAACTGGTCGAACCGTCAGCCGTCGCCGGGATCGCGGCGTTGCTCGAGCACGACATCCCGGGCGAGCGCCTCGGCACGATCATCACCGGCCGCAATTACCCCGGCGATACCGCCTGACGCCCGAGACTGGTGATTTTCGCGGTGCGCTGCGGCAGGATGTCGCGCATGCCTGTTCAGCGCAGAACCATCCGCAGCGTTCTCGCCGTGTCGTGCGCGACGGCACTGCTCACCGCCGGCGCCCCCGCGTCGGCCGCGCCCGGCGCACCACCGGGCAAGGTCCCCGAGCAGGCCGGCTACCTCGGCGCGGTGTCCAGCATCGACGCCGACGCCAGCCAGATCGGCATCGACGTGCTCCGCCGCGGGGGCAACGCGGTGGACGCCGCGGTCGCCACGGCCGCCGCGCTCGGGGTCACCGACCCCTTCTCCGCCGGCATCGGCGGCGGCGGGTTCTTCGTCTTCTACGAAGCACGCACCGGCAAGGTGCACACGATCGACGGCCGCGAGACCGCGCCCGGCACCGCGGACGAGAACCTCTTCGTCGAGAACGGCAAGGCGATCCCGTTCGCCGAGGCGGTGACCAGCGGCCTTTCCGTCGGCACGCCCGGCACGCCGGCCACCTGGCGCGACGCGCTGCGCAAGTGGGGCACGCTGCCGCTGGCCAGGGCGATGAAACCGGCCGAGGACCTGGCCAGGCGCGGGTTCACCGTGGACAAGACCTTCCACGACCAGATCGCCAACAACGCCGCCCGGTTCAAGGCGTTCCCGGCCACGCGCGACCTCTACCTGCCCGGGGGCGCGCCGCCGGTGGTCGGCACCAAGTTCGCCAACCCGGACCTCGCCAAGACCTACGGCGAACTCGCGCGCACCGGCACCGCGGCGCTCTACCGCGGCCGCATCGGCGAGGACGTGGTGCGCACCGTCCAGCAGCCGCCGGTCGATCCGGCCGCCGGGCTCAACGTGCGCCCCGGCAGGCTGGCCAAGTCGGACCTCGAGAAGTACCGCACGGTCGACCGCGAGCCGACGCACACCGAGTACCGCGGGCTGGACGTCTACGGCATGCCGGCGCCCTCGTCCGGCGGGCTGACCGTCGGCGAGGCGCTCAACATCCTCGAAGGCACCGACCTCTCGGAGCTGGGCAAGGCCGACTACCTGCACCGCTTCCTCGAGTCGACCCGGTTGTCCTTCGCCGACCGCAACCGCTGGATCGGCGACCCCGACTTCGTCGACGTGCCCGCCGAGGAGCTGATCGGCCAGGAGTTCGCGGACAGCCGCGCCTGCCTGATCGACCCGGCGCAGGCGCAGGTCAGCCCGGTCGCGCCAGGTGACCCGCGTAATCCGCAGCCGTGTGCGGCTGGCCCGGTCCCGGCGCCGACGCCGTACGAGGGCGAGAACACCACGCACCTCACCGCCGCGGACAAATGGGGCAACGTGGTCGCCTACACGCTGACCATCGAGCAGGAGGGCGGCAGCGGCATGGTCGTGCCCGGCCGCGGCTTCCTGCTGAACAACGAGCTGACCGACTTCTCCATGGTGCCGGTGACCCCCGGCGTGCCGGACCCGAACCTGCCCGCCGCCGGCAAGCGCCCGCGGTCCTCGATGGCGCCGACCATCGTGCTCAAGGACGGCAAGCCGTTGCTCGCCGCCGGTTCACCCGGTGGCGCGTCGATCATCACCACCGTGCTGCAGGTGCTGACCGGACGGCTGGACCGCGACCTGTCGCTGGTCGACGCCATCGCCGAACCGCGCGCGTCGCAGCGGAACTCGGACAACGCCCAGGTGGAGCAGGCGTTCCTGAACCAGCCGGAGACCGCCGACCTGAAGGCGCGCGGGCAGGAATTCTCCTCCACGCCAGGAGAGATCGGGGCGGCGACAGCGGTGGAACTGCTGCCGGACGGCCGCTGGCTCGCCGCCGCGGAGCCGGTGCGGCGCGGTGGTGGCTCGGCCAGGGTGGTGCTGCCCGTTCCGCACCCCTGACCGGCGACATCGGGGCGAACATCACCGGTGGCTAGACTCGCCGGTGATGTTCGCTCTCGCTGACTTTCCCCCGCCACCCGCCGAAGCCCCCGAGGGGGTCCGATGAGGCTGGTCTTCGCCGGTACCCCGGAACCGGCCGTGCCCGCGCTGCGCGCCCTGCTCGACTCCGGCCGCCACGAGGTCGTCGCCGTGGTGACCAGGCCCGACGCCCAGGCCGGCCGCGGTCGCAAGGTGCTGCGCTCGCCGGTCGGCGCGCTCGCCGACGAACACGGCATCGAGGTGCTCACCCCGGCGCGCGCGGGCGACCCGGCCTTCCTGGCGCGGCTGACCGAACTGGCCCCGGACGCCTGCCCGGTGGTGGCCTACGGCGCGCTGCTGCCACAGGCCGCGCTGGACATCCCGAAGCACGGCTGGGTGAATCTGCACTTCTCGCTGCTGCCCGCGTGGCGCGGTGCCGCGCCGGTGCAGGCGGCGGTGCGGGCCGGGGACGAGATCACCGGGGCGTCCACCTTCCGCATCGTCAAGGAACTCGACGCCGGCCCGGTTTTCGGTGTGGTGACGGAGAAGATCGCCCCCACCGACACCGCCGGTGAACTGCTCGGCAGGCTCGCCGAGTCCGGCGCCCGGCTGCTGCTGTCCACAATGGACGGAATCGAGGACGGCAAGGTGACCGCGGTGGAACAGGCCGGTGAGGGGGTCAGCTACGCGCCGAAGATCACCGTCGACGACGCCCGGGTCTCGTTCACCGATCCGGCGATCGCGGTGGACCGGCTGATCCGCGCGGTCACCCCGGATCCCGGGGCGTGGGCGGAGTTCCGCGGGGAGCGGTTCAAGCTGGGGCCGGTGTCCATTTCGGACAGCGCGGAGGGTGAAGAACCCGCGCTCGCGCCGGGTGAGCTGCGGGTGGAGCGCAAGCGGGTGCTCGCCGGGACCGCCACCAAGCCGGTGGTGCTCGGCCAGGTGCAGGCGCAGGGCAAAAAACGGATGGCTGCCACCGATTGGGCGCGCGGCACGAGGATCGAGCAGGGAGAGCGCCTGACATGAACAGCCAGGGAGACCGTGGAGATCGCGGTGACCGAGGAGACCGCGGTGACCGCGGTGACCGTGGAGATCGCAGTGACCGCGGTGACCGTGGCCGCGGAGAGCGGAGTGGTCACGGCGATCGGGGTCGCGGCGACCGGAGTGGTCACGGTGCCCCGGGCGGTCGCGGCGACCGAAGCGCTCGCAGCGACCGGAATGCTCGCGGCGACCGAAGCAGTCACGGTGACCGAAGCAGTCACGGTGACCGAAGCAGTCACGGTGACCGGGGCGGTCACGGCGACCGCGGGGAGCGGCGCCCGTCGAGGCCGCAGCGGGGGCGCCCGGCGCCGCGCAAGGACGGTCCGCGCCGCCCGCCGCCCGAGGATCCGGCCCGCCGCGTCGCGCTCGACGTGCTGCGCGCGGTCCGTGAACAAGACGCCTACGCGAACCTGGTCCTTCCGGATCTGCTGCGCGAGCGCCGGATCAAGGGCCGTGACGCCGCACTGGCCACCGAGCTGACCTACGGCGCGTCCCGCGCGCAGGGTCTGCTGGACGCGGTGATCGCCGCCTGCATCGACCGTCCGCTGTCCAAAGTGGATGGTGCGGTGCTGGACGGGCTGCGCCTCGGTGCCTACCAGCTGCTGCGCACCCGGATCCCCGAGCACGCCGCCGTGACGTCCACTGTGGACCTCGTGCGCGCCGACGCCGGTTCGCACACCGCGGGCTTTGTCAACGCGGTGCTGCGCGCGGTCTCGGCGAAGGACGAAGCGGCCTGGCTGGACGAGCTGGCGCCGTCGCCCGACGAAGACCCGATCGGCAACTTCGCGCTGCGCACCGCACACCCGCGGTGGGTCGCGCGCTCCTTCGCGGAAGCGCTGGGGGACAAGGGACCCGAGCTGGAGGCCGCGCTCGCCGCGGACGACACGCGGCCCGAGGTCCACCTGGTCGCGCGGCCGGGCGAGATCTCCGCGGACGAGCTGGCCGCGATCACCGGTGGCGACCCGGCGCCCTACTCGCCCTACGGCGTGCGGCTGCCCGCCGGTGCCGGTGATCCCGCCGACGCCGAGCCGGTGAAGGAGAAGCTGGCGGCGGTCCAGGACGAGGGCAGCCAGCTGTGCGCGGTCGCGGTGACCAAGGTCCCGGTCGACGGCCGGGACGAGCGCTGGCTCGACCTGTGCGCCGGTCCGGGTGGCAAGGCCGCGCTGCTCGGCGCGCTCGCCTCGCTGTCCGGCGCCACCGTGGACGCCGTGGAGAAGGCGCCGCACCGGGCCAACCTGGTGCGGAAGTCCACCGCGGGCCTGCCGGTGACCGTGCACATCGGCGACGGGCGCGAGCTGGAGCTGGAACCGGGTTACGACCGCGTGCTGGTCGACGCGCCGTGCAGCGGTCTCGGCTCGCTGCGCCGCCGTCCCGAGTCGCGCTGGCGGCGCCAGCCGTCGGACGTGGCGGAGCTGACCAAGCTCCAGGGCGAACTGCTCACCGCCGCGCTGAAGCTGGTCCGCCCCGGTGGCATCGTCACCTACGTGGTCTGCTCGCCGCACCTCGCCGAGACCGAGGGCGTGGTGGGCGAGACCGCTCGGCGCGCCAAGGCCGAGACGCTCGACGCGCGCGAGTTCTTCCCCGGGGTGCCGCAGCTCGGCGACGGGCCCTACGTGCAGCTGTGGCCGCACCGCCACGGCACCGACGCGATGTTCTGCGCGGTCCTGCGTCGCCCGGAGACCACCTGATGGATCGAGTGCTCGGGCTCGTCGCCAGTTCGTGCGGCGGGCTCGACACCCGCTTCCGCACCGAACTCGCCGAGCCCGCCGTCGCCAGAGGCTGGCGGCTGGCCATCACGCTCACGCCGACCGCGTCGCGCTGGTTGAACGCGGCCGGCGAGCTGGAGCGACTGCAGGAGCTCACGGATCTCGCCGTGCGGTCGACCTCGCGACTGCCCGGCGAACCGCGGCCGCATCCGGATCCGGCGCACTTCCTGTTCGCGCCGGCGTCGGCCAACTCGGTGGCGAAGCTGGCGCTGGGGCTGGCCGACAACCAGGCGCTGACCGTGCTCGGTGACGCGCTGGGTCAATCCGGCGTGACCATCGCGGTCGGCTACCAGGTGCTCGACGCGCGGTTCCAGCACCCGGCCTGGCCGGGGCACCTGGCCGCGCTCCGCGGTGCCGGGGTGCGGTTGAACCGGGTGAACCACGGCTCCTGGACCTCGCTGCTCGACGAACTGGACAGTTGACCTCAAGTTAACTGGAGCTTCTACGGTCGTCCCGAGACCATCGAGACGATCTTGGAGCCACCCATGCGCGCCATCCGCCAGTACGAGTTCGGCCCGGCCGAGAACCTCCGGTACGAGGAGGTCGAGGATCCGAAACCAGGGCACGGGCAGGTGCGGATCCGCGTCCGCGCGGCCGGGGTCCACCTGCTCGACACCTCGATCCGGAAGGGCATCGGCGGCGGGCCGATGCCGCTGCCCACGTTGCCGATGACCCCGGGACGCGAGGTGGCGGGCGTGGTCGACGAACTCGGTCCGGACGCCGACGCGAGCTGGCTGGGCAAGCGGGTGGTGGCGCATCTGGGCGCGGCCAGCGGGGGTTACGCGGAACTGGCCGTCGCGCCGGTGACCGCGCTCCAGGAGATCCCGGACGGCGTCACCGACGAGGGCGCGGTCGCCACCATCGGCACGGGCCGGACCGCGATGGCCGTGCTGAACGAGGCGAAGATCACCGCCGGTGACGCGGTGCTGGTCACCGCGGCGGCCGGGGGCATCGGCAGCTTCGCGGTCCAGTACGCGCACAACGCGGGCGCCTTCGTGATCGGCCTCGCGCGTGGCCAGGAGAAGCTGGCGATCGTCCGCGAACTCGGCGCTGACCTTGCCTTCGACTACTCCGAGGACAACTGGGCCGACCGCGTGCGCGAGGCGCTCGGCGACCGTGAGCTGACCGTCGCGCTGGACGGCGTCGGCGGCAGCCAGGGCGAGGCCGCGCTCGAACTGCTCGGCGTCGGCGGCAGGCTGGTCATGTTCGGCTGGTCGGCCGGGAAGCCGCCGGAACTGTCCGCGATGGACTTCTACGGCCGCGGCCTGACCGTCTCGGTGCCGATCGGCCAGCGCATGCTGCGCGTGCCGGGTGCGATGCGCGCGCTCGAGGACCAGGCGCTGGCCGAGGTGGCCGCGGGGCGGATCATGCCGCTGGTCAACGAGCCGATCCCGCTGGCCGAGGTCGCGCGGGCGCACACCGACCTGGAGTCCCGGCGCACCGTGGGCAAGGTCGTGCTCCGCCCGTGACCGGCGTGTCCCAGCCGTGACGTGAGCATCGCAGCATGCGAGACGGACACCGGGGGCCGACCTCCTAGACTGCGGGTCGTGGCACCACGACCCTTGATCGCACCCAGCATCCTGTCCGCAGACTTCGCCCGGCTCGGCGCGGAGATCGAAGCCGTCGCCCGCGATGGCGAGACCCGGGCCGACTGGGTGCACGTCGACGTGATGGACGCGCACTTCGTGCCGAATCTGACGCTGGGCCTGCCGGTGGTGCAGTCGCTGCTCAAGCACACCGACCTGCCGCTGGACTGCCACCTGATGATCGAGGACCCGGACCGCTGGGCGATCGGGTACGCCGAGGCGGGCGCGCACAACGTGACCGTGCACGCCGAGGCGGCCCACGATCCGGTGAAACTGGCGAAGGACCTGCGGGCGGCCGGGGCCAAGGCGGGCCTGTCGATCAAGCCGGGCACGCCGCTGGAGGACCACCTCGACACGCTCAAGCACTACGACACGCTGCTGGTGATGTCGGTGGAACCGGGCTTCGGCGGGCAGTCGTTCATCGCCGACGTGCTGGAGAAGGTGCGCACCGCGCGCCGCCTGGTCGACACCGGCCACCTCAAGCTGCTCGTCGAGATCGACGGCGGGATCAACGCCGACACCATCGAACAGGCCGCGGAAGCGGGGGTCGACTGCTTCGTCGCGGGCTCCGCGGTCTACGGCGCCGAAGACCCCGGCAAGGCCGTCGCGGCCTTGCGCGAGCAGGCTGCCCGGGCCTCCGGGCGCTGACCGACTACACAGGAGGCCGTTGCAGTGTTCACCGGCATCGTCGAGGAACTCGGCGAGATCACCGCGGTAGAGGAACTCACCGACGCCGCGCGCCTGGCGGTGCGAGGGCCGCTGGTCACCTCGGACGCCAAGCACGGCGATTCGATCGCGGTCAACGGGGTGTGCCTGACCGTGGTCGAGGTCAGCGGTGACACCTTCACCGTGGACGTGGTGCACGAGACGCTGCGCCGCTCCAGCCTGGCGAAGGTGGCCACCGGCGACCGGGTCAACCTGGAGCGCGCGACCGCGCTGGGCGACCGGCTCGGCGGCCACATCATGCAGGGGCACGTGGACGGGACGGGCGTGTTCCTGTCCCGCGACCCCGACGGGCTGACCCACTTCGCGTTGCCGCCCGAGCTGGCCAGGTACGTGGTGGAGAAGGGGTCCATCGCGGTGGACGGGGTGTCACTGACGGTGGCCGCCATCTCCGCCGAGGAGTTCTCGATCGCGCTCATCCCGACCACGCTCGAGCTGACCACTCTCGGCAGGCGGGAACCGGGCGAATCGGTCAATCTCGAGGTCGACGTGCTGGCCAAGTACGTGGAGAAGCTGGCTGCGCCACATCTGCCCGCCTCCGGCGGGCACACGGTGGACAATGGCGGTACTGACGGCGGCACCAAGGAGCAGCGCGGATGAGTGACATCGACGAGTGGGCGCCGGTGAGCGGGACCACCCCCGGCGGCCAGGTCGCCGCGATCGACCGGGCCATCGCCGACATCCGGGCGGGCAAGCCGGTGGTCGTGGTGGACGACGAGGACCGCGAGAACGAGGGCGACCTCATCTTCGCCGCCGAGAAGGCCACCCCGGAGCTGCTGGCCTTCATGGTCCGCTACACCTCGGGCTACGTGTGCGTCGCGCTGACCGAACAGGACTGCCAGCGGCTGGACCTGCCGCCGATGTACCACACCAACCAGGATCAGCGGGGCACCGCGTACACCGTCACGGTGGACGCCGCCGAGGGCATCAGCACCGGCATCTCGGCCGCCGACCGCTGCCAGACCATCCGGCTGCTGGCCGATCCGAAGACCACTCCCGGTGACTTCCGCCGCCCCGGCCACGTGGTGCCGCTGCGTGCCAAGGAGGGCGGCGTGCTGCGGCGGCCGGGGCACACCGAGGCCTCGGTCGACCTGGCGCGACTGGCCGGGCTGTCGCCGGCCGGCGTGCTCTGCGAGATCGTCTCGCAGAAGGACGAGGGCGACATGGCCCGCCGCGACGAGCTGGAGATCTTCGCCGCCGACCACGACCTGCAGCTGATCACCATCGCCGACCTGATCGCCTACCGGCGGCGCACCGAGAAGCAGGTGGAACGGGTCGCCGAGGCACGCATCCCGCTGGCTGCGGGCACCTTCCGCGCGGTTGGCTACGACAGCCTGCTCGACGGCATCGAGCACGTCGCGTTCGTCTACGGCGAGATCGGCGACGGCGAGGACATCCTGGTCCGCGTGCACTCCGAGTGCCTCACCGGCGACGTGTTCGGGTCGCTCCGGTGCGACTGCGGCCCGCAGCTGGACGCCGCGCTGGCCGCGGTGGCCGAGGAGGGCCGCGGCATCGTGCTCTACGTGCGCGGGCACGAGGGCCGGGGGATCGGGCTGCTGCACAAGCTGCAGGCGTACCAGCTGCAGGACGACGGGGCCGACACGGTCGACGCGAACCTGGCGCTCGGCGTGCCCGCCGACGCGCGTGACTACGGCACTGGCGCGCAGATCCTGTGCGACCTCGGCGTGAAGTCGATGCGGCTGCTGACCAACAACCCGGCCAAGCGCGTCGGGCTGGAGGGCTACGGGCTGCGCGTGACCGGGCGGATGCCGCTGCCGATCTCGCCCAACCCGGAGAACCTGCGCTACCTCAAGACCAAGCGCGACCGGATGGGGCACGACCTGTCGCAGCTGGAGCACTTCGACGACGTCGGCGCGGTGGGCGCGGACGACGTGGTGAACGGCGGTAGCGCCCGGTGAGCGGAGAAGGACGGCCGACGAACGGGTTCGACCTGAGCGAGTGCGCGAACCTGCGGCTGGCGATCGTGGCCACCCGGTGGCACGAGGAGATCACCGGCAGCCTGCTCGAGCGCGCGCTGGCCACCGCCCGCGAGGCGAAGCTGGAGGAGGAGCCCACCGTGGTCCGGGTGTCCGGCGCGGTGGAACTGCCGGTGGTCGCGCAGGCGCTGGCGCGCACGCACGACGCGGTGGTCGCGCTCGGCGTGGTGATCCGCGGCGGGACCCCGCACTTCGAGTACGTGTGCGACGCGGTGACCGCGGGGCTGACCAGGGTGGCGCTGGACGAGGGCACGCCGGTCGGCAACGGGGTGCTCACCTGCGACACCGAGCAGCAGGCACTGGACCGGGCCGGGTTGCCCGGTTCGGCCGAGGACAAGGGCGCCGAGGCGACCGTGGCGGCGCTGGACACCGCGCACGTGCTGCGGGGACTGCGGCAGCCGTGGACCGAACGAGGATTCGTGTGACCGGAACGACCATGACCACCGAGCAAGCCGCCGTCTCCGTCCGCCCCCGCCGGGCGGTGTGGATGTGCGCCGCGCTGGCGCTGCTGCTGATCGGCGTGTTCACCACCGTGGCGGTGCTGTTGCGCCAGTCGGACACCGGGGTGATCTTCCAGACCGCCGACCAGGTGGCGATGATCGGCATCGGCGTGCTGCTGGCCGGGCTGACCATGCTCTTCGCGGTGCCGAAGGCGACCGCCGACGCCGAGGGCATCAGCGTGCGCAACGTGTGGGGCACGCGCCGGTTCTCGTGGGGGGAGGTGCTGTCGGTGAGCTTCCCGGACGGCGCTTCCTTCGCGCGGCTCGAACTGCCGGAGGACGAGTACTACTCGGTGCTGGCCGTGCAGGCCGTCGACCGCGAGCGCGCGGTGGCGGCGGTGCGCGCGTTGCGCAAGCTGCACCGCCAGTACCACCAGGACTGAGTGGGAGCCGGGGTCGAGCTGGCTGAACCAGGCCGATTTGACCAGGCTGGGCTGACTCGATCGGGCCGGGTCGAGCTGGCTGGACCGGTCGAGTCGGACCGGACCGGACCGGATCGGCTTGGCCGGGCTGGCCCGATTCGGCTGGGCCGGGTTGAGTCGGTCGTACCGGGCCGGGTCGGTTGAGCCAGGTCGTCGAGTCGGCCGGGCTGGGGCGATTGGTGGGGTCGGGGTTGAGCCGGGCCGGGTCGGTTGGGCCACGGCGAGCTGACTGGACCGGGTCGGCCTGGCCGGGCTGCGGCGATTCAGTTGGGCCGGGTCGAGCCGGGCCGACTCGGCTGCGCCGGGGCGATTCGGTTGGGACGGGTCGAGTAGAGCTAGGCAGGTTGAGCGGGGGTGACCAGGTCGACCCCGCTCAACTCAGCTCGCCTGCCCCGGCCCGACCCGGTCGACGTGGTTGGGTCAGAGTGCCAGGTCGACCACGACCGGGGCGTGGTCCGAGCCGCCCTTGCCTTTGCGTTCCTCGCGGTCGACGTACGAGTCGGTGATCGCGTCGGCGAAGCGGGCTTCGGCGAGTACCAGGTCGATTCGCATGCCGCGGTTCTTCGGGAACGCCAACTGCCGGTAGTCCCAGTAGGTGAACGGGTGGTCGTACTTCAGCGGCCGCGGCAGCACATCGGCGAGCCCGGCGGCGAGCACCTGCTCCAGCGCCTCGCGCTCCGGGGCGGTCACGTGCGTCGAGTCGGCGTAGGCGGTGATGTCCCAGACGTCCACGTCGGCGGGCGCGATGTTGAAGTCACCGAGCACGGCGAAGGGCAGATCGAGCTTCTTCTCCGCCTCGATCGTCTCGCGCAGCGCGTTCAACCAGTTCAACTTGTAGTCGTAGTGGGCGTGCCCCGGCACACGCCCGTTCGGCACGTACACCGACCACACCCGTACCCCGCCACACGTCGCGCCGATCGCGCGCGGTTCGACCGCGTCCTCGTAGCCGGGCTGGTCGACGAGCCCGCGCTGCACGTCCTCCAAGCCGACGCGCGACAGGATGGCCACCCCGTTCCACCGGCCGACACCGTAGGCCGCGGTCTCGTAGCCGAGTTCGCGGACCTCCGCGTGCGGGAACGCATCGCTGTCGCACTTGAGTTCCTGGAGACACAACACGTCGGGCTGGTTCGACTCGAGCCAGGCCAGCAGCCGCGGCAACCGGGCGCCGACGGAGTTCACGTTCCAGGTGGCGATGCGCATGCGCCCATTGTCCAGACCGGCCCCACCCATGGGAACGGCCGCCCCCGCCGGGTCAGGGCCCGGCGGAAGCGGCCGCGGATCGGGGCCGGTCGAACTACTCAGACGCCGGCGGTCTGGCTGATCCAGGAGCGGCTGGCGGCGACGCTCCCGTAGTTGTTGGTGCCGGTGGTGTTGCTGCCGTCCTGGTTCTGCACGGTGGACGCGACCCCGACCTGCTTGCCGTCGGCGATCTGGGGGCCGCCCGAGTCGCCCTTCCACGCCGAGCCGTTGACGCCCTCGCTCTGGATGGCCGGGCCGCCACGCGCGTCGGTCGACTCGCCGATCACCTCGACCTTGGCGGTCTTGAGCACCGGTGACGCCGGGCCGGTCGGGGTGGTGCGACCCCAGCCGTAGATGTCGTTGGTCGAGCCGACGGCCGGGTCCGCGTCGCCGAGGGTGATGAAGTCGGCCTCGATCGGCGTGGTCAGGTGCAGCAGCGCGATGTCGCCCTCCGGCGAGACCTCCTGCCGGTCCACCGCCGACTCGGTGCCCGAGCCGAGGTCGTTGCTGCCGACCTTCACGCTCATCGAGTCACCGAGGCAGTGCTCGGCGGTGAGCACCCACTCGGCGGCGATGATGCTGCCGGAGCAGTTGAAGTTCCCGCCGACGTAGATCTGGGCACCCCACGGCACGGCCGGGGCGTCCTCGCCGCCGACGATGAACGGCTGAACGCCATTGGCACTGGCGACACCGCCGGCGAACAGGGTCATGGCGAGCGTGGCGGAGGCGGCACAGGCGGCGCCAAGGGTACGAACTCGGCTCACAGTCGAGGTCCTTTCGGGAAACCGGGCTTCAGGACCACCGAGGATTTCGGCGTTGCAGCGGAACGTAATCAACCGCGTCACACCACAGGTACCGACGAACGTCGGATGGTGGCGGGTTCCCTACGTAAGGAGGTAATTTTCCTACCGCGCGTCATAACGTCACCGGATCCGGTTCTTCCGGAGTTCCACCCGGCGGGTGAGGGCCGGGGGTGCGCGAGACTGTCGGGGCGGCGCCATAGGCTTGTCGTCGTGGCTGACCCGTCGACCTACCGCCCTTCGCCGGGGAGCATTCCCGACGCCCCCGGTGTGTACAAGTTCCGCGATTCCACCCGCCGGGTCGTCTACGTCGGCAAGGCGAAGAGCCTGCGCAGCCGGTTGAACTCGTACTTCGCCGACCTGTCCGGGCTGCACCCGCGCACCCGGCAGATGGTCACCACCGCGGCGAGCGTCGAGTGGACCGTGGTCGGCACCGAGGTCGAGGCCCTCCAGCTGGAGTACAACTGGATCAAGGAGTTCGACCCGCGGTTCAACGTGCGCTACCGCGACGACAAGACCTATCCGGTCCTCGCGGTGACCCTGCACGAGGAGTTTCCCCGGCTGCACGTCTACCGCGGCTCCCGCAAGCGCGGGGTCCGTTACTTCGGCCCGTACGCGCACGCGTGGGCGATCCGCGAAACGCTCGACCTTCTGCTCCGGGTGTTCCCGGCGCGCACCTGCTCGGCCGGGGTCTTCCGGCGGCACACCCAGATCGGCAGGCCGTGCCTGCTCGGTTACATCGGCAAGTGCTCCGCGCCGTGCGTCGGCCGCGTGTCCGCCGACGAGCACCGCGGCATCGTCGAGGACTTTTGCGACTTCCTCGCCGGGCGCACCGACCTGATGATGCGCCGCCTGGAGCGCGAAATGGCCCAGGCATCCGAGGAGCTGGAGTTCGAGCGGGCCGCCAGGCTGCGCGACGACCTCGGCGCGCTGCGTCGCGCGATGGAGAAGCAGGCGGTGGTGCTCGGCGACGGCACCGATGCCGACGTCGTGGCCTTCGCGCACGACGAACTCGAGGCCGCGGTCCAGGTCTTCCACGTGCGCGGCGGCCGGGTGCGGGGGCAGCGCGGCTGGGTGGTCGACAAGGCCGAGGAGATGGACGTGCCCGCGCTGGTGGAGCAGTTCATCGCGCAGTTCTACGGTGAACAGGCCGAACTCGACCCTGGCGAGGAAGGTACCGGCACGCCGGTGCCGCGCGAGGTGCTCGTGCCCGAACTGCCCGCCGACGCCGAAGCGGTGGAGGAGTGGCTGTCCGGCCTGCGCGGCGCGAAGGTGCGGCTGCGCGTCCCCCAGCGGGGTGACAAGCGCGCGCTCGCCGAAACCGTGACCCGCAACGCCTCGGAGGCCTTCGCCCAGCACAAGCTGCGCCGCGCCGGCGACCTCACCGCCCGCTCGGCCGCGCTCGCCGAACTGCAGGAGCACCTGGCGCTGGACTCGGCCCCGCTGCGCATCGAGTGCGTGGACATCAGCCACATCGCCGGTACCGACGTGGTCGCCTCGCTGGTGGTCTTCGAGGACGGCGTGCCGCGCAAGTCCGAGTACCGCCGGTTCGCCCTGCGCGAGGCCGCCGAAGAGGGTGACGTCGCCTCGATCGCCGAGGTGGTGCGCCGCCGGTTCGCCCGGTACCTGAAGGAGACCAGCGAGAGCGCCGACGCCGACGCGCCGACCGGTCCGGAGGGCCCGGCGCCGGGCATCGATCCGGAGACCGGCCGCCCGCGGAAGTTCGCCTACCCGCCGAACCTGCTGGTGGTCGACGGGGCCGGACCGCAGGCCACCGCCGCCGCGGACGTGCTCGCCGAGCTGGGCATCACCGACGTCGCGGTGGTCGGGCTGGCGAAACGCCTCGAGGAGGTGTGGCTGCCTGCCGATCCGGACCCGGTCATCCTGCCGCGTACCTCCGACGCGCTGTACCTTCTGCAACGCGTGCGCGACGAGGCGCACCGGTTCGCGATCAGGTACCACCGCGAGAAGCGGTCGAAGCGGCTTCAGATGTCCGCATTGGACGGTGTGCCGGGTCTCGGGCAGGCACGGCGCACCGCGCTGATCAAGCACTTCGGCTCGGTGAAGAAACTCAAGCAGGCCACGGTGGACGAGATCTCGGGAGTGCCCGGTGTCGGCAGGCGCACCGCGCAGGCGGTGCACGCGGCGCTGGCCGGAGAGGGTTCCACCACCAGAGAAGGGGAAACGGGCGCGTGAGCGGGGAGCAGGAGAACAGGGAGCACACCTCCGGAATGGAGGTGGCGGTGGTCAGCGGCCTGTCCGGGGCCGGGCGGAGCACCGCGGCGAAGTGCCTGGAGGACCTCGGCTGGTTCGTGGTGGACAACCTGCCGCCGGAACTGATCGCCACCATGGTCGAGCTGGGTGCACAGGCCAGGGGCGCGATCACCAAGGTGGCGGTGGTGATGGACGTGCGCTCGCGCGCCTTCACCGACGACCTCGCCTCGGTGATCAAGGACCTCGACGCCCGCGGTTACAAGCCGAGGGTGCTGTTCCTGGAGGCCACCGACGCGGTGCTGGTGCGCCGGTTCGAGGCGGTCCGGCGCGGGCACCCGATGCAGGGCGACGGCAGGCTCGCTGACGGCATCACCGCCGAGCGCGCGCTGCTGGCGCCGCTGCGCGAGGAGGCCGACCTGGTGCTGGAGACCTCGGCGCTGTCGGTGCACGAGCTGCGCGCCAAGATCGAGGACGCCTTCGGCTCCGAGGCCAGCACGCAGACCAGGGTCACCGTGCTGTCCTTCGGCTACAAGTACGGCCTGCCGATGGACGCCGACCTGGTGATGGACGTGCGGTTCCTGCCGAACCCGTTCTGGATCCCGGAACTGCGCGAGCACACCGGGCTCGACGGCGAGGTGCGCAACTACGTGCTCAGCCAGGAGGGCGCCGAGGAGTTCCTCGACCGCTACCATCAGCTGCTGCGCCTGGTCGGGGCCGGCTACAAGCGCGAGGGCAAGCGGTACCTGACCCTCGCCGTCGGCTGCACCGGTGGCAAGCACCGCAGCGTCGCCCTGTCCGAGGAACTGGCGCGACGTCTGTCCAATGAGGACGGAATGGCGGTCAAGGTCGTGCACCGCGACCTCGGCCGCGAATGAGCGAGCACTAGTTGGGAGCGGATTTTGCGCGCTGTCGCGCTCGGTGGCGGGCACGGCCTGCACGCCACCCTCACCGCGTTGCGGCGGATCACCGAGGACGTCACCGCGGTGGTGACCGTCGCCGACGACGGGGGGTCGTCGGGACGGCTGCGCCGCGAACTGGGGCTGCTGCCGCCCGGTGACCTGCGGCAGGCGCTGGCCGCGCTGACCGCCACCGAGGACGGCGGCACGCTGTGGGCGGAGGTGTTCCAGCACCGGTTCGGCGGCAACGGCGCGCTCAACGGGCACGCGGTGGGCAACCTGCTGCTGGCTGGGTTGTTCGAGGTGCTCGGGGATCCGGTGGCCGCGCTCGACGAGGCGGTCCGGCTGGTCGGCGCGTCCGGCCGGGTGCTGCCGATGTGCCCGGAACCGCTGGAGATCGAGGCCGAGGTGACCGGGCTGGAGAACGGCGCGGTCAGCCGCATCCGCGGTCAGGTCGCGGTGGCCAGCACCCCCGGACAGGTCAACCGGATCACCCTGCGCAACCCCGGCCGTCCCGGGGAACCACCGGCGGCCTGTGCCGAAGCGGTGGACGCGGTCCTCGGCGCGGACGCGGTTTTCCTCGGGCCCGGCTCGTGGTTCACCAGCGTGCTGCCGCACCTTCTGGTGCCCGGACTGCACGACGCGCTGGTGCGCACGAAGGCGACCAAGGTGGTCATCCTCAACCTCATCCCGCAACCGGGTGAGACGGCTGGCTTCTCACCCGAACGGCATCTGCACGTACTCTTCGAGCACGCTCCCCGGCTGAAGGTGGACGTGGTGGTCGCCGACCGCGACTGGGTGCCCACCCCGGTCCGGTTGCGCCAGGCCGCCGCGGAGCTGGGAGCGACAGCGCATCTGGTCTCCATCGCCGACCCGGACGTGGCGGGCAGGCACGACCCGGATGCGCTGGCGAAGTGCGTGCGAGAGGCTCTCGGCCTGGCGGGCCGGGGCGAAAAGGCAGAGCAGGAGGGGCAGGGGCGATGGCGATGACCGCGTCGGTCAAGGACGAGCTGAGCCGGCTGGAGATCACCAAGATCGGGCCACGGCGGTCGGAGGTGGCTTCCCTGCTGCGGTTCGCCGGCGGTCTGCACATCGTCGGCGGGCGGGTCGTGGTCGAGGCCGAGCTGGACACCGGTTCGGTGGCGCGGCGGCTGCGCCGGGAGATCCACGACCTGTACGGGCACCAGTCCGATGTGCACGTGATCTCCTCCAGCGGCCTGCGCAAGGGCACCCGGTACGTGGTGCGCGTGGTCAAGGACGGGGAGGGCCTGGCCAGGCAGACCGGGCTGATCGACCAGCGCGGGCGCCCGGTGCGCGGACTGCCGGCGGCCGTGGTCTCCGGCGGGGTGGCCGACGCCGAAGCCGCCTGGCGCGGTGCTTTCCTGGCGCACGGCTCGCTCACCGAACCGGGTCGTTCGTCCTCTTTGGAGGTCACCTGTCCCGGACCGGAGGCGGCGCTGGCACTGGTCGGCGCGGCCAGGCGCCTCGGCATCCAGGCGAAGTCGCGCGAGGTGCGCGGTGCGGACCGCGTGGTGGTGCGCGACGGCGACGCGATCGGCGCGCTGCTGACGCGGCTCGGCGCGCATTCGAGCGTGCTGCAGTGGGAAGAGCGCCGGATGCGCCGCGAGGTGCGGGCCACCGCGAACCGGCTGGCGAACTTCGACGACGCGAACCTGCGGCGCTCGGCGCGCGCCGCGGTCGCCGCCGCGGCCAGGGTGGAACGCGCGCTGGACATCCTCGGCGACTCGGCGCCGGACCACCTGCTCGCCGCGGGCAAGCTCCGGCTGTCCAACCGGCAGGCTTCGCTGGAGGAACTGGGCCAGCTCTCCGACCCGGTGATGACCAAGGACGCGGTGGCCGGGCGGATCCGGCGGCTGCTCGCGATGGCCGACAAGAAGGCCCGCGAGACCGGGGTGCCGGACACCGAGTCGGCGGTCACCGCGGAGATGCTCGAAGAAGAAGCCTGACCCGGGAAGCGACTGGGGTGGCCCGCCGCCGCTCAACCACCCCAGCCGCCACCGGTTATCCGGTGCGACCGTTCGCGTACCGGATGTCTATGTGCAGCACGCGGTCGTTGCCTGCCACGCCGTCCTTGTCGGTGGTCGTGGTCAGCCAGATGTCACCGTCGCGATCGACCTCGACCGTGCGCAACCGGTTGTACGTGCCCTGGAAATACGCCTTCTGCTCGACCAGATTCGAGTTGCCGTCGATCCGCAGCCGGTAGACGCGCTGGCCAACGGTGGTGGCGACAAAAACGTGGTCGTTGATGATGGTCAGCCCGCTCGGCGAGGCCGACGAGGTGGACCAGGTCTTCTTCGGCGCGATGGTGCCGGAGCAGGTGCCCGAGGTGCCTTCGCAGCCGGGCCAGCCGTAGTTGCCGCCCTTGGTGATCAGGTTGACCTCGTCCTGGCTGGAGTTGCCGAACTCCGATGACCACAGCCTGCCCTTCGAATCGAAGTCCAGGCCCTGGACGTTGCGGTGGCCGTAGCTCCAGATCGCCTTGCCGGGGAACGGGTTGTCCGCCGGGATGGTGCCGTCGGGATGGATGCGCAGGATCTTTCCCGCGTTGTTGTTCAGGTTCTGCGCGTTGCTGCCGTTCTGGGCGTCACCGGTGGAGATGAACAGGTACTTGCCGTCCGGGCTGAACCGCAGCCGTCCGCCGTTGTGGTACTTGCTCTTCGGCACACCGCCCAGCAGCGTGGTCCAGCCGGACAGCTGGTTGCCGGTCAGTTTCGCGCGCACGAGCTGATTTCCGCCGCTCGCGGTGTGGTAGACGTAGACGAACCCGTCGGTGGCGAAGGTGGGGGAGATCTCCACGCCGAGCGCGCCGCCCTCGCCGGTCGTGCCCATCGCGCCGGGCACCTTGCCGAGCGGCGTGCGGGTGCCGGACTCGGTCAGCCGGTAGATGTTGAAGGTCTCGCGTTCGGTGATGATCGCCGAGCCGTCGGGCAGGAAGCCGAGTCCCCAGGCGATATCGGTGCCGCCGCCGATCTGGGTGACCGTGCCGGGATCGGGCACGCCCGCCGGACCGCCGCCGGCCGGGGTCACGGTGATCTCGTTGCCGAAGCCGGAGACGTTCCCGGCGGCGTCCCTGGCGCGGACGCGGAACTTGTACGACTGCCCCGTGGTCAGCCCGCCGACCGTCGCCGTGGTGGCCGCGCCGTCGGCCGAACCGGACTGGACGCCGTCGCGGAAGATGTCGTACCCGGTGACCTTCACGTTGTCGGTGGAGGCACCCCACGCCAGGTCGACGGTCGTCGCGGTCCGGCCGGGTGAACTGAGCGTGCCCGGCACGGTCGGCGACTGGGCGTCCGGTGGCGCGGGATCGGTCTTCACCTGGACCGCGTTGCTGGCGGGGGAGATGTTGCCCGCGGCGTCCTTGGCGAACACGGTCCAGTCGTAGGTGGTGTCGGCGTCGAGGCCGTCGACCGTCGTGGCGAGCACGGCGCCGACGCTCTTCTCCAGCTGACCGTGCTGGTAGATGTCGTAGCCGGTGACGCCGAGGTTGTCGGACGCGGCGTCCCAGGCGAGCGAGACGCTGTTGTGCGTCTTACCGGTTGAACGCAGGTTCGGCGGGGCCTGGGGTGCTTCGGCGTCGGTCGCGGCGACGGTCAGCTTGTCCACGTTGGGGCCGCCGTCGGCGGTCACTGCGGTCGCGCGCACCTTCGCGCCGGCGCTCAGGTTCGCCTTGACCGTGGTGGTCTGCCAGTTGGTCCACGCGCCGGTGCCTGGAAAGGCGTGGTCGTCGACGACCAGGGTGCCGTCGACGGTGATGTCCATCTTGCGGTTCGCCGCGGTGCCGTTGGCGAAGCGGAAGGTCAGGTCGGTCGGACCGGCCGCGCCGGAGGGCACGGTCCACTCCACGTAACCGCCGGTCTCGTTGTCGTAGTTGACGAAGCCGCTGCCGGAGTAGCCGGGGTGGTTGCTTTCGACCACGCCGTTCGACACGAGCGCGTTCTCGGCCTCGTAGTCGGCCGGGGCCGCGTTCGCCGCGGAGGTGGTCACCAGGGTGGTCGCCAGTGCGATCGCCGTCGCCGAGCCGCAGGCCAGGAGCACGCGCGGGGCCGGGGGAACCCGTGATGCACGTGTGGTCACTGAGGCCTCCTAACGTCGTTGTCGGGAGTGCTGCCGGGGGAGTGTCGGGGTGGTGCGGGCGGCGGCGGTAATTGGTTAGGAAAGTTTCCTGTCCGTTAATGGCGATCTCACACCGGAAGACGGTTTGCTGTCAACGGTTGCGGTAAGCGCTTACACAGCGCGAAGCGACCTCACCCGTTCGGGCGAAGCCGGGATTACCTTGCGACCGGACTCAGTCCGCGACGTCGGCGTGGGCGAGCACCTTGGTGATCTTCGCCCGAACGAGGTATTCGCCGGGCACGGCGTTCCGCTTGCCGAACGCGGCGCCCTGCTCGGCGCCCATGTACCGGGTGCCGATCCTGGTCGCCCACTCCAGCATCTCGCCGAGGTCCTCGTGCAGCGTGGCCTCGGCGGTGAACTGCAGGTACGAGTACGGCGGACGCTGGTCGTCCACGCACAGCGAGAACCGCGGGTCGCGCCGGAAGGCCTTGCCCTTGAGCGAATCCCGCCCGGTGTTGAAGATCAGCTCGTCGTACCCGGGGCCTTCGTTCAGCACGAACCAGATCGGCGTGACGTGCGGCGCGCCGTTCGCCCGCACCACGGCCAGCTTGCCCGTTCGAGTGCCCTCGCTCGCGAAGGCCCACCACTCGTCCCTGCTCATCTCACGCATGGGGCAGACGCTACCGATGCGCCCGCTGGCGCGCCCATCGCGAAAGGCTAACCTGGCTCGCTGTGCACACCGAAGAGCTGATCACCGCGGGCGACGAGGGGCTGACCCGCCGGCTGAAGGCGCTCGCCTGCACCGCGCCGCTGCACGACCTCGACGCGCGCAAGGCCAAGCTCGACTGGGCCGACGCCACGGTCTACCAGATGGCCGAGATCGCGCTGCACACCATCGACCAGGTCACCATCGCGATGGACTTCGACACCGGCGCGGACCACCACCAGGTGGTGCAGCGCCTGCTGCCGTTCATCGCCTCGCAGGCCCCGCACCGCCCCGCCGCCGAGCACACCAGGGTGGCGCGCTGGGTGCTGGACAACCTGATCAACGTCGGCACCACCGACCGCGGTTTCCGCCGGGTCTACGGCTCGGTCGGCGCGGACGGCGCCTACCAGCGCCGCGCCTTCGACTTCAAGCTGCTGGTCGAGCTGGCCGCACCGGACGGCGAGGTGTACCTGCGCGCCACCGACGAGGCGATCAACGTGCTGGTCGGCGCGCTGGACACCGACGTCGAGTCGGCGCAGATCGCGGCCGAGGTCAAGCTGGAGAACCTGATCAGCCGGGGCAGGCTGACCGATGCCAAGCTCGCCGCCGAGCAGGCCCGCTACCGCACCGTCCAGTACGGCGAGACGCTGCGCGCGAAGCTGGACGCCACCCGGCGCGACGTGCGCGCGGTCGACTGGGAGCTGGAGATCCCGGACCTGCTGGACTCCGCGCTCACCCACATCGAGTCCCGGTTCCGCGCGGAGAACGCGATCCTGAAGAACATCACCGCCGCCCGTGACGAGGCCGAGGACCCGGTGCACAAGCGCCGCGCGGCCGAGCTGGTGGACATCGTCGGCGAGTGCATCCGGCGGCACACCCAGCTCCAGTCGCGGCTGCAGGCCGCCGGCGCGATCTTCCGCGCCGAGCAGGACCGCCAGCAGTTCTCCGGGCCGCCGCAGCGCGCCGCGATCGACCTGTTCGGCCAGCTGCTGGTGCCCACGCTGGGGCTGCCGCTGGCCGACGCGGTCGAACCCATGCGACGGTACTTCCACGCCGGGATCGGGGTGACCGTGCCGGTGGTGCCGTCGCTGTCCGCGCTGGTCTCGCTGCTGCTGCGCCCGGCTCCCGAACGCGACCGGCTGGTCGGCGAGGTGCCGGAGCCCGAACTGCTGCCCGCCGAGGAGACCGACCGCTACTCCGACGAGCAGTGGCGCCAGGCCGACGAGCTGCTCACCCTGCCCGAGGTGCCGCGCCGGTTGTCCGGGCTGATCGAGGAGGCTCGCAGGCTGGACCCGTCGCTGCCCCGCCTGGTCGCGCTGCGCGCGGTGCACGCCTATGGTCCTGAGGTCGGCGCGGCCATCCGCCAGGGGGAGCGGCGGGTGCTGCTGGCCGTGGACGACGGCACCGAGCTCGACGACCCGGAGTTCGGCGGGGCCGACCTGCTGCTGATGACCGCGCAAGTCGATCAAGGGGAAAACACCGAGGGGGCCGCGTGAGCGCGCTGACCAACGACGCCGAAGCGGCGGCCAGGCTGATCTCGTTCGGCATGCGGCCGAAGCAGCTGCCCGCCCGCGACGTGGTCTACGGCGACCTGGTCCGGCGCTACGGCGAGGACAGCGCGTTCAAGCAGCTGACCCACGCGGTGGCGGCCGGGCTCGGGCTGATGGTGCTGGAGGTGAGCACCGCCGCCGGTGCCGTGCTCGCGGCCACCGACGAGTCGGTGTTCGAGATCAAGATGGACAGCTACGCGCGCCAGAGCAAGATCCGCGAGCGTCGCGACACCGAGAAGGTGCTGCACGGGCTGATCCACCTGGCCGTCGCCGCGCTCGGTTTCCCCCGCCCGGACGACCTGGCCAACGACACCTACATCGGCCGGGTCAGCGTCGAGCAGGTCGACGGCATGGTCCGCGAGGCGTGCCGCATCCTCGACGAGCGCGCGGCCGCCGCCGAGGCGAACAACGACCCGCTGGCCGACGCCCCCGAGCTGGAGCAGGCGTGGCGCGCCTACGCCCGCCGCCCGGCGGCCGCGGCGACCAAGGACGGCAGGCTCGCCCCGGACACCACCCGCGGCATGGTCGCCCGCGCCCTGCGCTTCCTCGCCGACCAGGGCTTCCTGGTGCAGGTCAGCACCGAGCAGGGCGGGACGTACCGGACCACCCCGCGCTACCAGATCCAGGTCCGCGAGCTGGCCGCCGACCTGGCCTTCGAGGAGCTGCTGGCGCTCGGTGTGCTCGAGGTCGCCGACGGCGGCGGCAGCCTGCGCGCGACCATCTCGGACACCCTCCAGTAACGGGAACAGCAACCTATGTATGAGCTTTCGCGTGTGCGCCTGCATTCGGTCGGCCCGGCCGGTGCCCGCTACCAGGACGTGCTGCTGGACTTCAGCGGCGTCGGCGAGCCGGTCACCACCCCGCGCCAGGACGCGCTGTTCGCCGCGGGCATCCACTCCGCCGAGACCGGCCCGGTGCGCCGCCCGTCCCCGGCGAGCGTGCTGTTCCTGGAGAACGGTGGCGGCAAGTCGGTGCTGATCAAGCTGATCTTCTCGGTGATGCTGCCGGGACGGCGGCAGGTGGTCGGCACCACCAGCACCCGGGTGCTGGAGAAGTTCGTGGCCGCCAAGGACGTCGCGCACGTGGTGCTGGAGTGGCAGCACACCGAGACCGGCGAGCGGGTGATCACCGGCAAGGCCTCGGAGTGGCGCGGGCACGTGGTGTCCTCGGACCCGGCGAACCTGATCGACTCCTGGTACTGCTTCCGCCCCGGCACCGAGCTGGGCCTTGACTCGCTGCCGCTGACCGAGGACGGCCGCCTGCTCACCCTGTCCGGGTTCCACGAGCGGCTGGCCAAGGCGCACGCCGCCACGCCCGAGCTGGAGCTGTACTGGACGCGGCGGCACGTGGACTGGACCGGCAAGCTCGACCAGCTCGGCCTGGACACCGAACTGTTCCGCTACCAGCGCGCGATGAACGCCGGTGAAGGCGAGGCGGCCGACGCGTTCGCCTTCGGCACCGACGAGGCGTTCGCCGAGTTCCTGCTGCGCGCGGTGCTGTCCGAGGACGAGCCGAAGGAACTCGCCGAGGTGCTGGCCACCTACGCGGAGAACCTGTCGCAGCGCGGCGACCTGATGGCGGAACGGGATTTTGTCGCCGGGGCGCTGGAACTGCTCGGGCCGCTGTCCGACGAGGAGTCGCTGGCCGCCGCCTCGCGCAAGCTGGCCGGGACGGCCCGCGCCGACCTGGCCGAGCTGGCCGGGATGATCGCCGCGCGCGAGAAGGTGGAAAGCGACCGGCTCGAAGTCCTCGAAGCGCACGTCGAGGAACTCAAGACCGCGGAGAAGCTGGCCGAGGGTGACCACCGCAGGCTCACCGCCGCGGTCACCGAGCTGCGCCGCGTGGTCGCCGGGATGCTGCTGGAGGAGGCCACCGAAGCGCGCAAGCGCCTCGACGAGTCCTACACCGAGGCGAAGGTCGAGGCCGAGGCCTGGCGCGAGACCAACACGGTGCTGGCGCATCTCAACGCCTCGCGCAAGGCACGCGACATCCGCGAGCTGGTCGGCACCCGCGAGCAGAAGGCGCAGCCCGCGCTCGAGGCGAAGAACGCCGCCGCGACGGCGTTCGCCCGCGGGCTGCTCGCACTGGCCAAGGACGCGCAACAGCAGGCGGACGCGGCCGACAAGGCGGCGCGGGCGCTGCTGGCCGAGGCGGAGCGCGCGCAGCAGGACCGGGACGAGGCGACCTCGACCGCGGCGACGCGGCGCGCCGAAGCGGACGGCCTCGCCGGGCGCATCGCCGAAGTGCGGGCGGAGTGCGCCGAAGCGGTTCGCGACGGGCTGCTGACCGATGCCGCCGAGGTCGCCGAAAGCGCGCGGCTGGCGCGTGCGGCCGCCGAGTCGGCGGCTTCGGAACTGGCCAACCGGGAAGCCGAACTGGAGACCGTCGCCGAGGAACTCGGTGCCGCGCAGGCGATCGCGAACGAGGCGCACCAGGCCGCGGGTTCCGCGCGCGACCGGCACGAGCGCGCCGCCGAGGAGCTGGAGCGCGCCACCCGTCGCACCGACAGCCTCGCCGCCGAACCCAGGTTCGTCGAACTGCTCGGCACCGACGACATCCAGCTGGAGACCGACGTCCCGTCGCTGACCGACCGTCTGCGCGAGGCGCGCGCGACGGCGGAACGCGAGCAGACTTCGTTGCGCATGGCCGAATCCGCCGACGAGCGCATTCTCGCCGCGCTGGGCTCGGGTGGCCTGCTGCCGCCGCCGGAAGAAGTGCAGGCGGCGCTCGACGCGCTGGAGTCGGCCGGGATCACCGCGTGGTCCGGCTGGCGTTATTTGTCCAAATTGGATGCCAAGAAGCGCGAAGTGGTGCTTTCCCGCGCACCGCAACTGGTTTCCGGTGTGCTGCTCAACGAGGCCGCCCAGGTGGACCGGGCGCGCGAGGTGCTCACCGGGCTGAAGCTGCTGCCGAGTGCGATGATCGCGGTCGGCACCACGGCCGCCGTCAACGCCGCGGCGGAACAGGGCTCCGAGCTGCCGGACGGTGTCGACTACTGGGAATTTCTCGTGCCGCCCAATCCGGCGATGTACGACGAGGACGCCGCCGACGCCGAACGCCGCGCGGTCGCCGAGCGGCACACCACCCGCCTGCGCCGACTGTCCGCTTTGGACGAATCGCTGGCCGCCGACGGTGCCCTGCTGTGGAAGCTGGCCACCTGGCGCGAGGACTACCCGCCCGGCGCGCTGGCGAACCTCGCCGAACGCGCCCAGTCCGCGATCACCGCCCGCGACAACGCGGAGAAGGCGCTGGCGGCGGCGAACACCGAGCTGGAACGGCTCACCGCCAAGCGGGTTTCCCTGCGCGAGCGCGTGCCGGACCTGCGTGCGGCGCTGGCCACCGCCGAGGACCGCGCGCGGCGGCTGGACGCGCTGGCCGCCCGCGCCGCCAAGATTCCACAGTGGACCGAAGAGGCCGAGCACGCGCGCGAGATCGTCGAGCGGGCCGAGTCGCAGGCGAAGGATTCCGGTGCCAGGGCGGCGAAACTGCGCGAGCAGGCCGGCGAGGAGCAGCGCACCGCGGACGGGCACCGGCGCACCGCCTCCGGGGCGCGGTCCGAACTCGCCGAGGTGCCCGGCGCCGGCTCGGTGAGCGAAGCGGACGAAGCCCCGGCCGAACCGGTGGACGCGCTGCGCCGAGCCTTCGCCTCCGCCGCCGAGGCCTACGCCAAGGTCGAGGTCGGCAGTGACCTGCGTGCCGAACTGGAGCAGGCGGAAAGCGCCGAGGCGAACGCCTACGCGGCGATCGAGGCGCTGCCGGACCCGGTGCGGGCCCGTGCCACCGAACTGCTCGAAACCCCGGACGGCTCCGACGCCTCGGCCCGCTCCGCCGCGCAGGCCAGGGCCGGGCGCGCGGTCGCCGCGCTGGAGGACGAGCGCGCCGAGGTGATCGCGCTGGTCGCCACCCGCAAGGCCGAACTCGAGCAATTGCCGCGGCAGAGCGGATCGGCCGATTCCGGCGAGCGCCCGCGCGACGTCGAACACGGCCGGGAACTGATCGACGCGGCCGGCGTGGAGGTTTCCGCCGCCGCGCGCAAATGGGAGGACCTCACCCGGCAGCGCGCCGACGCGGCGGAAACCTACGAATCCGCGAAGAATTCCTCGGCCGGTTTCGGCCTGCTCGCCGAATCGATGGCGAACCTCGTTCCGGACGGCGACCCCGGCCGGATTTACGACGGCGACCTCGAGTCCGCGCGCGCCAGGTACAACTCGCTCAATTCGACCTGGACCGGTGCGAAGGAAGCGGTCGAGCACGCCGAGAAACGGGTCAGGGAACAGGCCGACGCGCTGGCCCAGTACGCCACCGAGAAACGCTTCGAGAAGCTGAGCACCCCGGTGCGGCAGCAGGTCGTTTCCGTCAAACGGGACAGCCTGCCCGCGCACGCCGCGGAATGGGCCGAAGCGCTGCGTCCGCGCCTGCGCACGCTCACCGACGACCTCGCGCAGATCGACCGCCACCGCTCCGGCATCGTTTCCCGCCTGCAGGGCATGGTCGACGGCGCGCTGCGCACCCTGCGCTCGGCGCAGCGCGTTTCCCGGCTGCCCGACGGGCTGGGGGACTGGTCCGGCCAGGAGTTCCTGCGCATCCGGTTCACCGAACTCGAGGACAACGTGCTCGCCGAACGCCTCGGCGAGGTGGTCGACGAGGCCGCGGTCGGCAAGACCAGCGACGGCCGCGACGTCAAGCGCGACGGCATGTCCCTGCTGCTGCGCTCGGTGCAGGCCGCGGTGCCCAAGGGCTTCCGGGTGGACATGCTCAAACCGGATTCGGTGCTGCGGACCGAACGCCAGCGCGTCTCCGAGATCAGGGACGTGTTCTCCGGCGGGCAGCAGCTGACCGCGGCCATCATCCTCTACTGCACGCTGGCCGCGCTGCGGGCGAACAACCGCGGCAGGCTGCGCAGCCGCCATTCCGGGGTGCTGTTCCTGGACAATCCGATCGGCCGGGCGTCGGCCGGATATCTGCTCGAACTGCAGCGCGCGGTCGCCGACGCGCTCGGCGTGCAGTTGATCTACACCACCGGGTTGTTCGACGCGGGCGCGCTCAGCGAATTCCCGCTCATCGTGCGGTTGCGCAATGACGCGGACCTGCGCGCGGGCCGCAAGTACCTTTCGGTGGACGCGACCATCCGCCGCGAAATGGACGAACTGGGTGAGCCGGATGGCACAGCGCGGCTTTCCGCGGCTCGCATGTTCGTGCGGGGCGGCTGATCCGCCGGAGGTTTGTGAACCTCCCCGAAGTCTTCAGGCAAACGGGTCAAGATCAGGGCATGCCCTTGCCGGTTAACCGGCAGCGGCGCTACCGTCCGGCTCGGTTTCGCGGCCAGAGGGGCCAACGCCTGATACGGGGAGAACATCAGCAGTGATTCCGGCCGCAGCGGAAAAGAACGCCGCCACGGAGCGAAAACGGTGACCGCTCCGCTTGCCGATGATCTGTTTTTCCTCGCGCACGACGACCGCACCGGAAAACGGCGGCTGAACGAGCGCGCCGCCGGATTCGGGCTCGCCGGCGCGGTGCTCGCGGAACTGCTGCTGGCCGGGCGGATCACCGTTGACCACGGGCGCGTCCGCGTGCTCGACCCGCGCCTGCCGCGCTGCGAGGTGCTCGGCCCGGCGCTGCGGGACATGGTCGCCGAACCGGAGACGCGCGTGGTCCGGGACTGGCTGCGCTACCTCGGCCGCGACGCCTACGAATCGGTCGCGCGGCGGCTGCTCGGCAGCGGCCAGCTGCGCGTGGTCAAGTCCAGGTTCCCGTGGCGGCCCGACACCTACGAGCCGGTCGACATCAACGCCGCGGCCTGGCCCGCCGCCCGCCTGGCCGGTCCGGTCGCCCGGCTCGACCCGCTCGAACCTGGCGACGTCGTGCTCGCCGGGCTGGTCATCGCCACCGGACTGGACCGGTACGTCTTCTACACCGCTTCGCCGGAGGCCCGGCAGTACCTGGAGCGGCTGATCATCGAGCTGCCCGCGCCGCTTCGGGTGCTCGTGCTGGAAACCGAAACGGCCGTCGGCGACGCCGTGCTCCACCACCGCATGTAGAGGTCCCCACCGCCACCCCACCGCCACAGGGAGTTGCAGCCATGAACGATCGACCAGCCAGACCAAGTCCCGTCGCCCAGGCACTGGCCTCCGACCGGCTCGGCGCCTCGGCCGTGGTCTTCTTCGTGATCAGCGCGGCCACGCCGCTGACCGTGGTCGCCGGGGTGGTCACCACCGGCTACGCCACCACCGGGCTGATCGGCATCCCGGTGGCCTTCGTGTTCGTCGCGCTGGTGCTGGCGTTGTTCTCGGTCGGGTACGTGGCGATGGCGCGGCACGTGGCGAACGCGGGCGCGTTCTACGGGTTCGTCAGCCGCGGGCTGGGCAAGCCGTTCGGCGTGGGGGCGTCCTGGATCGCGCTGCTGTCCTACAACCTGCTGCAGGTCGGGCTGTACGGCGCGGCGGGCGCGGCGGCCGCGCCGCTGGTCGCCGAGTGGTTCGGCGTCGAGCTGGCGTGGTGGGTGTTCGCGCTGGCGTTCTGGCTGGTGGTGGCCGTGCTCGGGCTGCAGCACGTGGACATCAACGGCAAGGTGCTGGCCGTGCTGCTGGTCGCCGAGGTGGCGGTGATCATGGTGTACAGCGTGTCCAACCTGGCGAACCCGGCCGGTGGTGAGGTCACCTTCGACACGCTGGCCCCGGCCGAGCTGTTCGGCCCCGGCGCGGGGGCGATCCTGGCGCTGGCCGTGCTCGGTTTCACCGGGTTCGAGTCCTCGGTGGTGTTCAGCGAGGAGGTCCGCAACCCGCGGCGCACGGTCGCCGTGGCCACCTACGTCTCACTGGCCGCGATCGGCGGGCTCTACGCGTTCGCGTCGTGGGCGATGAGCGTGGCCACCGGACCGGACGACATCGTCGGCGAGTCGCGGGCGCAGAGTTCGGAACTGCTGTTCGCGCTGGCGAGTTCCCAGCTCGGGCCAGGGCTGGCCACCGCGGGCCGGGTGCTGTTCGTGACCAGCATCCTGGCCGCGATGATCTCCTTCCACAACACCATCGCGCGGTACATGTTCGCGCTCGGCCGGGAACGCGTGCTGCCCGCGATACTGGGGCGCACCTCGCCGCGCACCGGTTCGCCGGTGGCCGGTTCGGGCATCCAGAGCGGGGTCGGGCTGGTGGTGATCGGCCTGTTCGCGATGGCGGGCTGGGATCCGCTGGTGCACCTGTTCTACTGGGGCGGCACCTCCGGCGGCCTCGGCATCCTGGTGCTGATCGTGGCCACCTCGTTCGCCGTGATCTCGTTCTTCGCGCGGCAGCCGTCGGGGGAGAACCTGTGGCGGCGGATGATCGCGCCCGCGCTGGCCTCGGTCGCCGTGCTGGTGGTGCTCGTGCTGGTGCTGGCCAACTTCGGCACGCTGCTGGGCACCCCGCCGGAGTCGCCGCTGCCGTGGCTGGTGCCGACCATCTACGGCCTGGCCGGGCTGGCGGGCGTGCTGTGGGCGCTGGTGCTGCGCATCCGGCGGCCGCTGGTGTACGCCGCGATCGGGCTGGGCGCGAAGAGCCCGGCTTCGCTGACCGGATCGACTTCCGGCGAGGAGTACCGGGGGACCCGCCTGTGACCGGCCTCGCCGAAATCCGCCGCGCCCGCGCTGCCGAGGCGGGCCCGATCGCGGGCCTGATCGCCACCGCGTTCGAACCGCTGGACGTGTCGCGCTGGCTGGTCCCCGAACCGGCCCCGCGCCGGGCGACGCTGGCCGCGAACTTCCGCATCCTGGTCGAGTACGTGCTCGCGCACGGCCACATCGACGTGATCGGCGACCGGGCCGCGGCGGTGTGGCTGCCGCAGGAGGCGGGCGTGGACCTGCCGCCGCCACCGGACTACGACGCGCGGCTGCTGGCGGCGTGCGGGCCGTACACCGATCGGTTCCTCGCGCTGGACGACGCCTTCGCGGCCAACCACCCGCACGAACCGCACCACCACCTGGCGTTCCTGGCGGTGCACCCGGAGGTGCAGGGCCGTGGCCTCGGCGCGGCGCTGCTGCGGCACCACCACGCGCGGCTGGACGCCGCGGGCACGGCGGCCTACCTGGAGGCGAGCAACCTGCGGGCGACCGCGTTGTACGAACGGGAGGGCTACGAGTTCAGCGGCGCCCCGTTCCACCTCCCGGACGGCCCGCCGTTCCACCCGATGTGGCGCGAGCCCGCCTGAGCGCTCAGTCCTTGCGGCCGGTGACGGCGAGGCTGGTGCCGAGACCGATCATCACCAGCCCGCCGGTGCCGCCGATCATCGCGAGCCGCCGCGGTGAACCGGCGAACCACGAGCGCGCGATCCCGGCGACGAACGCCCACGCCGAATCGCACAGCAGCGCGGTCACCGGCAGCAGGATGCCGAGGATCAGCATCTGGACCGGCACCGAACCGGCGCCGGCGTCGACGAACTGCGGCAGCACCGCGGCCAGGAACACGATCGACTTCGGATTCGCGAAGCCGACCACCACGCCGTCGCGGATCAGGCGCCACACCGGCGCGCGCGTGGCGGGCACCGCGCTGTCGAACGCCGCGGCCAGGGACTTCCGGTGCCGGAACGCCTGCACGCCCAGGTAGATCAGGTAGGCGGCACCGGCGAACTTGATCGCGGTGAACACCGCCGCCGAGCTTTCCACGAGCGCGCCCAGCCCGAACGCCACGCCGATCACCTGGAGGTACACCCCGGTGGCGTTCCCGGCGACGGTGAGCAGGGCGTCGCGGCGCCCGGCGGTGAGCGCGCGGCTGATGGTGAACAGCACGCTGGGGCCCGGCACGATGACCATCAGGAAGGTCAGCGCCGCGAAGGCGGCGAATTGACTGGCGGAGATCATGCCGGAGACTAACCCGCCACGAGCGCCGGGAGCACCCGAATTGTCGCAGCGGCAGGGATCGGCATCGCGCGCGAAGTGGTAGGAAAACCGCCATGCTGATGACCACCGCACAGCGCCGCGCCCGCCTGGCCGCGCGCCACCGGATCGCCACCCGCGCGGCCACGCCCGAGGAGGCGGCGGAGGCGGTGGTCGCGCTGCACGCCACCGACCCGGCCACCGTGCACCTCTCCGTGTTCGCGCGGACCACCGCGCCCGAGACCGAGCGCGCGCTCTACGACGACCGCACGCTCGTCCGCCTGCTCGGCATGCGGCGCACCGTGTTCGTCGTGCCGCGTGAGGTCGCGCCGGTGGTGCAGGCCGCGTGCTCGGACGATATCGCCGGGAAGCAGCGCGTCCAGCTGGTCAAACACCTGACGGAGAACGGCCACCCGGAAAGCGTGCCGAACGCCGCCGAGTGGCTGGCCGAGGTCGAGGAGGCGACCGTCAAGGCGCTGCTTGAGCGCGGCGAGGCACTCGGCCAGGAACTCGCCGCCGACGTGCCGGGCCTGCGCCAGCAACTGCGGATGGCGCCGGGCAAGCCGTACGAGGCGATCGGCAACGTGACCAGCCGCGTGCTGTTCCTGCTCGCCGCCGAGGGCCGGATCGTGCGCGGCCGTCCGCGCGGCACGTGGTTGTCCACGCAGTACCGGTGGTCGCCGATGGACGCCTGGCTGCCCGGCGGCCTGCCCCGGGTGGACGCCGAAACCGCCCGTGTCGAACTGGCGCGACGCTGGCTGCGCGCCTACGGCCCGGCGCCCGTCGAGGACCTGCGCTGGTGGACGGGCTGGACGGCGGCGCAGGCGAAGAAGGCGCTGGCCGCGATCGGCCCGGTGGAGGTCGACCTCGAGGGCGGCGGCACCGGCCTGGCCCTGCCCGGCGACCTCGAACCCGAACCGGAACCCGAGCCGTGGATCGCGCTGTTGCCCGCACTCGACCCGACACCGATGGGCTGGACCGCGCGGGACTGGTACCTCGGCCCGCACCGGGACGCCCTGTTCGACCGCAGCGGCAACGTGGGGCCGACGATCTGGTGCGACGGGCGCATCGTCGGCGGCTGGGCGCAGCGTCCGGATGGTGAGATCGCGTTCCGCTGTCTGGATGACGTCGGCGCCGAAGCCACCGCCCGGATCGGCGAGGAGGCCGCCCGGCTGGGGGAGTGGCTCGGCGCGATCCGGGTCGTGCCGCGCTTCCGGACCCCGCTGGAACGCGAGCTGAGCGGGTCATCTTGATCGATGACTTGATCGATTCTTGACCACCGGCCGGGTGTAGTGGAAGTCTCGCTGGGGCATGCGGGAACGCCCAGGCCAGCACGCTAGGGTGGCCCCGAGTCCCCAGTCTGGCCGGGCCGGGCCCGGCCGAACCTCAGAGGAGTGGCAGCAGTGACGGTTCGCGTAGGTGTCAACGGCTTCGGCCGGATCGGCCGCAACTTCTTCCGGGCCGTGCAGGCCGGCGGCCACGACATCGAGGTGGTCGCGTTCAACGACCTCGGCGATGTCGCCACCATGGCCCAGCTGCTCAAGTACGACAGCATCCTCGGCCGGTACCCGGAGGAGGTCTCGGTCAGCGACGAGGGCCTCGTCGTCGGCGGCAAGACCATCAAGGCGCTCGCCGAGCGCGACCCGGCCAACCTGCCGTGGGGCGACCTCGGCGTGGACGTGGTCGTGGAGTCCACCGGCTTCTTCACCAACGCGGACGCGGCCAAGGCGCACGTCGCCGGCGGCGCGAAGAAGGTCATCATCTCGGCCCCGGCCAAGGGCGAGGACCTGACCGTGGTGCTCGGCGTGAACGACCACCTCTACGACGGCTCGCAGACGATCATCTCCAACGCCTCCTGCACCACCAACTGCCTGGCGCCGCTGGCCAAGGTGCTGCACGACGCCTTCGGCATCGAGCAGGGCCTGATGACCACCATCCACGCCTACACCCAGGACCAGAACCTGCAGGACGGCCCGCACAAGGACCTGCGCCGTGCCCGCGCCGCCGCGCTGAACGTGGTGCCGACCTCCACCGGTGCGGCCAAGGCCATCGGCCTGGTGCTGCCCGAGCTGAACGGCAAGCTGGACGGCTACTCGCTGCGCGTGCCGGTGCCCACCGGCTCGATCACCGACCTCACCGTGGACCTGGCCAAGAAGGCCGGCCTCGACGAGATCAACGCCGCGTACAAGGCCGCCGCGGACGGTCCGCTCAACGGCATCCTGCGCTACAGCGAGGACCCGATCGTCTCCAGCGACATCGTCAACGACCCGGCCTCGTGCATCTACGACGCGCCGATCACCAAGGTCATCGGCAACCAGGTCAAGGTGTACGGCTGGTACGACAACGAGTGGGGCTACTCCAGCCGCCTGGTCGACCTGGTCAAGCTCGTCGGCGGCAAGCTCTCCTGAACCATGGCCTTCAAAACTCTCGATGACCTGATCAGCGAGGGTGTGGCGGGTCGGCGCGTGCTGGTGCGCGCCGACCTCAACGTCCCCCTCGACGGCGACCGGATCACCGACGACGGCCGGGTCCGGGCCGCGCTGCCGACGATCAAGCGGCTCGCCGGATCCGGCGCGCGCGTGATCGTGGCGGCGCACCTCGGCCGCCCCAAGGGCGCGCCGGACCCCAAGTTCTCCCTCGCGCCGGTCGCGGCGCGGCTGGGTGAACTGCTGGGCGCGGAAGTCGCGCTGGCCGGTGACGTGGTCGGCGAAAGCGCCAAGTCGGTCACCGGTGCGCTGTCCGACGGCCAGGTGGCCCTGCTGGAGAACGTGCGGTTCGACCCGCGCGAGACCAGCAAGGTCGAGGAGGAGCGGGCCGGCCTGGCCCGCGAGCTGGCCGAGCTGACCGGCGAAAGCGCCAGTGACTCCGGCGCCGTCGGGCTCGGGGGCGCCTTCGTCTCCGACGGGTTCGGTGTGGTGCACCGCAAGCAGGCCTCGGTGTTCGACATCGCGGGTGTGCTCCCGGCCTACACCGGCGGCCTCGTGCTGGCCGAGCTCGAGGTGCTGCGCAAGCTCACCGAGGAGCCCGCCCGGCCGTACGCCGTGGTGCTCGGCGGCGCCAAGGTCTCGGACAAGCTCGGCGTGATCGCCAACCTGCTGACCAAGGTCGACCGCCTGCTCATCGGCGGCGGCATGGCCTACACCTTTCTCAAGGCGCAGGGCTACGAGGTCGGCGGCTCGCTGCTGCAGGCCGACCAGCTCGACCAGGTCAGCGGTTTCCTCGCCGAGGCCGAGAAGCGCGGCGTGGAGCTGGTGCTCCCGGTCGACGTGCTGGCCGCCACCGGCTTCGCCGCCGACGCGCCGTACGAGGTCGTCGACGCCACCGCGATCCCGGCCGACCGGCAGGGCCTCGACATCGGCCCGCGCACGCGCGAGCTGTTCGCGGGCAAGCTGGCCGACGCGGAGACGGTGTTCTGGAACGGCCCGATGGGTGTGTTCGAGTTCGACGCCTTCGCCGGCGGCACCAGGGCGGTCGCCGAGGCGATCGCCGCGAGTGACGCGTTCAGCGTGGTCGGCGGCGGTGACTCCGCGGCCGCGGTGCGTCAGCTCGGCCTGCCGGAGGACGGCTTCTCACACATCTCCACCGGCGGCGGCGCGTCGCTGGAATACCTCGAGGGCAAGGATCTGCCCGGCGTCTCGGTCCTGGGGGAGTAGGCACAAGTGGCTCGCAAAGTTCTCATCGCCGGCAACTGGAAGATGAACCTCAACCACCTCGAGGCCATCGCGCTGGTGCAGAAGATCGCCTTCTCGCTGCCGGAGAAGTACTACGCCAAGGTGGACGTGACGGTGCTGCCGCCGTTCACCGACATCCGCAGCGTGCAGACGCTCACCGACGGCGACAAGCTCCTGCTCACCTACGGCGCGCAGGACCTCTCGCCGCACGACTCCGGTGCCTACACCGGGGACATCTCGGGCCCGATGCTCGCCAAGCTCGGGTGCACCTACGTGACCATCGGGCACTCCGAGCGGCGCGAATACCACAACGAGGACGACGAACTGGTCAACAAGAAGGTGCGTGCCGCGCTCAAGCACGCGCTTTCGCCGATCCTGTGCGTCGGTGAGCAGCTCGAGGTCCGCGAAGCCGGCGGGCAGCTCGAGCACACCACGAACCAGCTGGTCGCGGGCCTGAAGGGGCTCAAGGCCGAGCAGGTGAAGAACGTGGTGGTCGCCTACGAGCCGGTGTGGGCCATCGGCACCGGCCGCGTCGCCACCCCGGCCGACGCGGAGGAGGTCTGCGCCGCGCTGCGGGCCACCCTGGCCGAGAAGTACGGCGCCGAAATCGCCGACGAGGTCCGCGTGCTCTACGGCGGTTCGGTCAAGTCGGGCAACATCGGCGACCTGGTCAAGTGCGACAACATCGACGGCGCGCTGGTCGGCGGGGCGAGCCTGGACGCCGACGAGTTCACCAAACTCTGCGCTCTCGCGGCGGGCGGGCCGCTGCCCTGATCCGGGCGGTGACCGGGTAATGTGGGTCACGGTGCTCGTCGGCCCGCGCTGATCGCGCGTTTTCACCGAACACAGAGGATGAGATGAAACTGTTCCTGCAAGTGGTGTTGATCGCTTCCAGCGTGCTGCTGGTCGTCGCCGTCCTCCTGCACAGGGGACGCGGAGGCGGGCTGTCCTCCCTGTTCGGTGGCGGCATGCAGTCCAGCCTGGCGGGATCGAGTGTGGCCGAGAAGAACCTCGACCGGATCACGCTCGGCCTCGGTGCGGTCTGGCTGATCAGCATCGTCGGCCTGGGCCTGCTGCTGAAGATCTGAGCGGCACGAGCCGTGGACCCGGCCGGGTGCGCGCCCGGCCATGCAGAGTGGCACGGCGTACCGTGCGGGTGCGCCGGGAACAAGACCGGGGTGTGAGAGTTCATGGTTGGCGGAAACGCGATTCGGGGTACCAGGGTCGGGGCCGGCCCGTCCGGCGAGTCCGAGCGGGGGGAGTCGGCGCCGCGGCGCCGGATCTCGTACTGGTGCGCCAACGGGCATGAGGCTCGCCCGTCCTTCGCCTTGGAAGCCGAAATTCCCGAGGAGTGGGACTGCCCGCGGTGTGGGCTGCCGGGCGGGCAGGACGAGCAGAACCCGCCCGCCGCGCCGCGGACGGAGCCGTACAAGACGCATCTCGCCTACGTGAAGGAGCGCCGCAGCGACGCGGATGGCGAAGCCATTCTCGCCGAGGCGCTCGACCGGCTGCGCAAGCGGCGCGAGATCATCTGAAGTACCCCGTGCGAGGATAGAGCCGGAGGGGAGCCACCGCGGACCGCGGTGGCTCCCCTTTCCGCTGTGTTCAACCGGGCGGTGCTCAGCCGGGGAGCGGGTAGACCGCGCGCACGCGGAAGCCGCCGTCGTCGGTGGGGGTGGTTTCGAACGTGCCGCCCAGCAGCCGTGCCCGTTCGGCGAGCCCGGTCAGCCCGTGCCCGCCAGACGGCAGGCCGCGCGCCGGTTCGCAGGGCTGCTCGTTGAGCACCTCGACACCGAGCGCGTCCTCCTCGCCGCGCACGCACACCGTCGCCTTCGCGCCGGGGGCGTGCTTGTGCACGTTGGTCAGGCACTCCTGCACGGTCCGGTAGGCCGCCGCGGACACCTGGCGCGGCACGGTCTCGGGAATGCGCTCCACGGTGAGCTGCACCGGTACGTCCGAGGTCCGGATCAGCTGGTGCAACTCGTCGATTCCGGGCTGTGGCCCGTCCTCGTCCACCCCGGAGCGCAGGACGCCGACCAGGGTGCGCAGCTCCTCGAGTGTGCGCTTGCTCAGCTGCCGGATGTTCTCCGCGGCCTGATGCGCCTCGGTACCGGGCGCCGAGATGGACAGCACGTTCGCCTGCATCGCGATCAGCGTGATGTCGTGGGACACCACGTCGTGCATCTCCCTGGCCAGCCGCGCGCGTTCCTGCGCCCGGACGGCCTGGGCGTGCAGCTGCTGCTCGCGGTCGCGGCTCGCGGCCAGCTCGGCCAGCTTGTCCGACAGCTCGCTCCTGGCCCGGATCAGCAGGCCCAGCGCGACCGGCATGCCGGCGACGACCACGCCGTAGATGCCGTCGAGCACGTGCTCCTGCCAGCTGAGCGCGGCGAACTCGTCCAGCGGCCACAGGATGAACCGGCTGGCCCAGACCATGCCGAAACCGGCCATGGTCTGCCAGTTCAACCCGCGGCGGGTGGCCAGCATGCCCAGCGCGATCATCGCGGCCAGCTGCGCCCAGCCGGCCAGGTACCCGGGAAAGGTCGCCAGTACCACGCCGAACGGCAGCCACCGCCGCGCCACCAGCGCGACGCACGAGAGCGCCGAGAGCCAGATGGAGTAGGTCATGGCTTCTTCGGGAAAGACGAGCCAGACGTCCAGCACGGCGAGCGCGATCGCCAGGACGTCGATGGACAGCGCGCGCACGGCCCGTTTCCGGAACCAGTCCGCGATGCTGCCGTCACGGATGTGCCCGGCCGTGTCCGCCCGGGGGCGGCCGACCGACATTCCCGGTATGGAGAGTCCCTCTGTGGTCATCGCATGGACCTCTCGTCTTGTGGACTTACTGGTGAGAGGGATCCACCACCCGATCGGGACGCGGCACACCGGACAAATTAGCGGACGCTAACGTTGTTTTGCCGGTTGGCGGTAAGTTTCCGGCCATTCAGCCGTATGCGCGTCCCATTGGGGTCCACGAGATCACCCGTCCGGGGGATGATGCTTACTGTCCGATAATCGGACAAAACGGGGACTTGAACGATCAGACGATGCGCGGGCGGTAGACGTTCGAGGTCTTCGCCGCCGCCGTGCGGTCGAGCAGCCACAGCGTGCGCCGCTGACCGCGCGCGCCGGCCACCGGCAGCTGCACCTCACCGGCACCCGCCAGCGCGAGCGCCACCGCGTCGGCCTTCGCCGCGCCGGTGGTCACCAGCCACACCTCGGCCGAACGGCGGATCGCCGGCAGCGTCAGCGAGATCCGCGTCGGCGGCGGCTTCGGCGAGTTCCGCACCGCGATCACCGATCGCTCGGTCTCGTAGACCGCCGGGGTCTCCGGGAAGATCGACGCGGTGTGGCCCTCACCGCCGAGGCCGAGCAGGGTCACGTCGAAGGTCGGCACGTCGCCGTGGTCCTCCGGCCGCGCGTTCTCGGCCAGCACCCGCGCGTAGTCGGCCGCCGCGGCGTCGGGGTCGTCACCGAACCGGCCGTCGGACGGCGCCATCGCGTGCACCCGCGCCGGGTCGACCGGCACGTGGTCCAGCAGCGCCTCGCGTGCCTGCTTCTCGTTGCGCTCGTCGTCGTCCGCGGGCAGGAACCGCTCGTCACCCCAGTAGAGGTCGAGCTTCGACCAGTCCACCGCGTCCCTGGCGGGGGAGTTGCGCAGCTCCCGCAGGATCGCGATGCCGGTGCCCCCGCCGGTCAGCACCAGCGACGCGGAGCCGCGTGCGGCCTGCACGTCGACCAGCCGGGTGACCAGCCGGGCCGCGCAGGCCGCCGCGAGCAACTGCGGATCGGAATAGACGATTACCTCGGAGGTGCTCATGACTTCGCTTTCGCCGGTGCTTTCGCCTTCGCGGTGGACTCCTTCGAGGCCGCCTTCGCCCCGGAACCGGCCGGGGTCTTGCGGGCGGTCGCCGCGATCTTGCCGAGGCCGTGCAGCGCCGCCTCGTAGATCTCGTCCGGGTCGAGCCGACGCAGTTCCTCGATCAGGCAGTCCTTGTTGTCCCGTCGCTGCAACGCGATCCGCCGCGCCGGCTGGCCGGGCTGGGTCAGCGTGCCCACCCGGCCGTCCGGACGGGACAGCTCGATCGGCCCGGAGCGCCGCTCCAGCGTGACCGACAGGATGCCCTGCGCACTGCTCGACTTGACCCGCCGGACCGGCGCCTTCAGGTACTCGGCCAGCCAGCCGGCGAGCAGCTCGGTCGACGGCGAGTCCGCCTCACCGGTGACCGTGGCCGAGAGCACCTTCTCGTACGGCGGCAGGTCCAGCGCGCTGACCAGCTGGGCGCGCCAGTTCGTCAGCCGCGTCCAGGCCAGGTCGGTGTCGCCGTCGGTGTAGGCCTTGCCGCGGGTGCCGAGCGCGCGGATCGGGTTCTTCTCCGCCGCCGAATCGGTGATCCGGCGCTGGGCCAGCTCACCGAGCTGGTCGGCCGCCGGGTTCCGCGGGCCGGTGCCCGGCCACCAGGTGACGATCGGCGCGTCGGGCAGCAGCAGCGGCACCACCGCGCTCTGGCTGTTCGACGCCAGCGCGCCGTAGAGCCGCAGCACGATGACCTCGCTCGCCCCGGCGTCCCCGCCGACGCGGATCTGGCCGTCTATGCGCGGTGCCGCGGTCTTCGAGCCCTTGGCCACCACGATCACCCGCGACGGGTGCTCCCGGCTGGCCTCGTTGGCCGCGTCGATCGCGTCTTCGAGGTGCTCGTCGTCGTCCGCGGCGATGACCAGCGTCAGCACCCGGCCCAGCGCCACGGCCCCGCCGCGTTCACGCAGTTCGACCAGCTTCTTGTTCAGCTGCGAGGTGGTGGTGGACGGCAGATCGATGATCACGGACGCCTCCAGTTGCGACCCGAAGCGGCCAGCATTTCGTCCGCCGACGCGGGCCCCCACGAGCCCGGCGGATAGTCCTCCGGCCTGCCGTGCTTGGCCCAGTGCGCCAGGATCGGGTCGAGGATCTCCCACGACAGCTCGACCTCTTCGTTCACCGGGAACAGCGACGGCTCGCCGAGCAGCACGTCCAGGATGAGCCGCTCGTAGGCCTCCGGCGAGGACTCGGTGAAGGCGTGCCCGTAACCGAAGTCCATCGTGACGTCGCGGACCTCCATCGTGGTCCCCGGCACCTTCGAGCCGAACCGCAGCGTCACGCCCTCGTCCGGTTGCACCCGGATGACCAAGGCGTTCTGCCCCAGCTCCTCGGTGGCGGTGGAGTCGAACGGCAGGTGCGGCGCTCGCTTGAACACCACCGCGATCTCGGTGACCCGGCGGCCCAGCCGCTTGCCGGTGCGCAGGTAGAACGGCACGCCCGCCCAGCGGCGGTTCTGCACCTCCAGCGTCACCGCGGCGTAGGTCTCGGTGGCCGAGTCCTTCGAGAAGCCACCCTCTTGCAGCAGGCCGGGCACCTTCTTGCCGCCCTGCCAGCCGCCGGTGTACTGCCCGCGCGCGGTGGTCGCCTCGAACGGCCCCAGCGGCTTGGTCGCGCCGAGCACCTTCACCTTCTCCGCGCGCAGCGCCTTCGGCTCGAACGAGACCGGCTCCTCCATCGCGGTGAACGCGAGCAGCTGGAGCAGGTGGTTCTGGATGACGTCCCGCGCCGCGCCGATCCCGTCGTAGTACCCCGCGCGCCCGCCGAGGCCGATGTCCTCGGCCATGGTGATCTGCACGTGGTCGACGAAGTTCGCGTTCCAGATCGGCTCGAACAACTGGTTCGCGAACCGCAGCGCCAGGATGTTCTGCACCGTCTCCTTGCCGAGGTAGTGGTCGATGCGGAAGACCGACTCCTCGGGAAAGACGTCGTTGACGATCGCGTTCAGCTCCCGCGCGCTGCGCAGGTCGTGCCCGAACGGCTTCTCGATGACCACCCGGCGCCAGGTGTTCTCGTCGGTGTCGGCCAGCCCGGACCGGGCCAGCTGCTTGGTCACCACCGGGAACGCGCTGGGCGGGATGGACAGGTAGAACGCGGTGTTGCCGCCGGTGCCGCGCTCGGCGTCCAGATCGCGCACGGTCTGCGCGAGCCGGTCGAACGCGTCATCGTCGTCGAAGGTGCCCTGCACGAACCGGATGCCCTCGGCGAGCCGGTTCCACACCGACTCGCGGAACGGCGTGCGGGAGTGCTCGGCCACCGAATCGTGCACCAGCTCGCCGAAGTCCTGGTGCTCCCAGTCGCGCCGGGCGAAGCCGACCAGCGAGAACCCGGCCGGCAGCAGGCCGCGGTGGGCCAGGTCGTAGATGGCGGGCATCAGTTTCTTGCGGGAGAGGTCCCCGGTGACGCCGAAGATCACCAGGCTGGACGGCCCGGCGATCCTCGGCAGCCGCTTGTCGCGGGGGTCCCGCAGCGGGTTGGTCCAGCTCACGCCAACGCCTCCAGCGCGGCCACCAGCTGCGCCAGCCCGGCGGCCCGGTCGGTGAAGTGCAGCCGCAGCACCGGGCGCCCGTGCTCGGCGAGCACCTGCCCGTCCCCGAGCGCCTGCGCCAGCTGCAGCCCGGCCAGGGTGTACGGCCGGTCCGGCACTTCCAGATCCTGCTCGGCGGCCCCGGTGAGCTGAAGGAAGAACCCGTTCGGGTGGCCGCCCTTGTGGTACTGCCCGGTCGAGTGCAGGAACCGCGGGCCCCAGCCGAAGGTGGTCTGCACCCCGGTCCGCTTGGCCAGCTGACGGCGGAGCACCGCGGTGGACGCGTCGTCGAGCCGGTCCAGGTAGGCCTGCACCGCCAGATAGGCCGACGGGGCTTCGGCCGCCGAGTCCAAAAAGGACTTCAGCGCCTCGCCGAGGTTTGCCGCGTCCAGGCCGTAGCCCTCGACCGCGCCGTCGGTGAACGACGGCTTGGCACTGCCCGCCGGGGAGGCGGGCTGGTCCAGCAGCGCGCGCGCCGCCTTCTTCGCCGCTTCCACGTCGGGCTGGTCGAACGGGTTGATCCCGAGCAGCCGCCCGGCCAGCGCGGTGGCGAACTCCCAGAGCAGGAACTGCGCCCCGAGCGGGCCGGTCACCGAGAGCTGGGCGGGCGAGACCGCGTGCCCGACGGCCACCGGGGTGGCGTCGGCGCCGGCGCCGGCGAAGCCCGGCGCCTCCGGCGATTCGACCACCACCGGCAGCAGGCCGGTGCCCTGCTTGCCGGTGGACTCGGCGATCAGCTGCTCGGCCCAGTCGCCGAAGCCCTTGATGCCGGAACCGGTGTCGGCGAAAACGACCTTCTCCGCGTTCTGCGCGTGCCGCGCGCCCAGCGCCGCCGCCAGCCGGACGGCCGGGTTCGCCTCGTCGTCGGCGGCCAGCTGGTCGGCCACGCCCGCGGCCTGGTCCAGCAGCCGCGCCACGTCGGCACCGGCCAGCCCGGCCGGGACGAGCCCGAACGCGGTCAGCGCGGAGTACCGCCCGCCCACGTTCGGATCGGCGAGGAAGACCTTCCGGTAACCCTCCTGAGTGGACAGCTCCGCCAGCGGCGAGCCGGGGTCGGTGACCACGACGATCCGCGACTTGGCGTCGATCCCGTTGTCGGAGAAGGCTTTCGCGAAGATCCGGCGGTGGCTGTCGGTCTCCACCGTGCCGCCGGACTTCGACGAGACCACCAGCACGGTCCGGTCGAGGTCGCCGGCCAGCGCGTCGGCGACCTGACCGGGGTCGGTGGTGTCGAGCACGGTGAGCGCGACACCCTCGGTCCCGGTGATCACCTCCGGCGCCAGCGACGAGCCGCCCATCCCGGCCAGCACCACCCGGTCCACGCCCTCGGAGCGCAGTTCCGTGCGCAGTGCCTCGATCTCGCCGATCAGCGGCCGCGAGGACTTGTGCAGGGTGGTCCAGGACAACCGGATGGACGCCTCCGGCTCGGCCTCGGCCCCCCACAGCGTGGGGTCCTGCGCGGCCAGCCGCGAGGCGGCCTTCTCCGCGATCAGGCTGTCCGCCAGCGGCTTCGCCTGCTGTTCCAGCGCGGGGTCGACGATCGTGACCCCCGCGCCCGTCTCTTCCGCTGCCATGCCCGTGCTCAGCCCTTCGCCTTCGCCAGCTGCCCGGTGACCGTTTCGAGCAGCTCGCTCCAGGACTTCTCGAACTTGTCCACGCCCTCGTTCTCCAGCACCAGGAACACGTCGGTGATGTCGATGCCGACGGCCTCCAGCTTGGCGAACAGCGCGCGGGCGGCGGTCTCGGTGCCGGACACCTTGTCACCATCGATCTCGGCGTGGTCGGCGGCCGCGTCGAGGGTCTTCTCCGGCATCGTGTTCACCGTGTTCGCGACCACCAGCTGGTCCACGTACCGGGTGTCCGAATAGGACGGGTCCTTCACCCCGGTGGAGGCCCACAGCGGGCGCTGCACGTTCGCGCCGTCGGCGGCCAGCGCCTTCCAGCGGTCCGAGGCGAACAGCTCTTCGTAGGCGGCGTAGGCGATCCGCGCGTTGGCGATGGCCGCCTCACCGCGCAGGGCCTTGGCCTCGTCGGTGCCGATGGCGTCCAGCCGCTTGTCGATCTCGGCGTCCACCCTGGACACGAAGAACGAGGCCACCGAGTGGATGCCCTTGAGGTCGTGCCCGTTCGCCTTGGCCTGCTCCAGGCCGGCGAAGTAGGCCTCGATCACCGCGCGGTAGCGCTCCTCGGAGAAGATCAGCGTGACGTTGACGCTGACGCCCTCGGCGAGCGTGCGGGTGATCGCCGGCAGGCCCTCTTCGGTGGCCGGGATCTTGACCAGCAGGTTGGGCCGGTCGACGGTCTTCCACAGGTCCAGCGCCTCGGCCACGGTGGCGTCGGTGTCCTTGGCCAGCCGCGGGTCCACCTCGATGGACACCCGGCCGTCGACCCCGTTCGTGGCGTTGTACACGTCGCGGAACAGGTCCGCGGCGTTGCGCACGTCGGTGGTGGTCAGCTCGCGCACGGCGGCGTCGACGCCGGCGCCGCGGGCGGCCAGCTCGCCGACCTGCTTGTCGTAGGCCTCGCCCTTTGACAGCGCGTTGGCGAAAATCGTCGGGTTGGTGGTGACCCCCACGACGTGCCGGTCGCGGATCAGCCCGGCGAGGTTGCCGGAGTCGAGCCGCTCCCTTGACAGGTCGTCGAGCCAGATCGAGACACCGGCCTCGGAGAGCCGGGCCAGCCGATCGGTGCTGCTCATGACTTCATCCCCTTCGATGGATTCAGGAGTTCTTGGCGGTGTCCAGCGACCGGCGGGCGGCGTTGACGACCGCCTCGGCGGTGATGCCGAACTCGCGGAACAGGGTGGCGAAGTCCGCGGAGGCGCCGAAGTGCTCGATGGAGACGATCTCGCCGGCGTCCCCGACGAACTTGTGCCACGGCTGGGCGACCCCGGCCTCGACGGCCACGCGCGCCTTCACCCCGGACGGGATCACCGACTCGCGGTAGGCCTGGTTCTGCGCCTCGAACCACTCGACGCACGGCATGGACACCACACGGGTGGAAACGCCGTCGGCCTCGAGCTTCTTCCTGGCTTCGACGGCCAGCTGCACCTCGGACCCGGTGGCGATGAGCACAACGTCCGGGGTGGCGCCGGACGCCTCGGCGAGCACGTAACCACCGCGGGCCACGCCCTCGGTGCTGGTGCCCTCGAGCACCGGCACGTTCTGCCGGGTCAGCGCCAGGCCCGACGGGTGCTGGTTGTCCTCCAGCACGGCCTTCCACGCGGCCGCGGTCTCGTTGGCGTCGGCCGGGCGGACCACGTTGAGCCCCGGGATGGCGCGCAGCGCGGACAGCTGCTCGATCGGCTGGTGCGTCGGGCCGTCTTCGCCGAGCCCGATCGAGTCGTGCGTCCACACGTAGATGACCGGCGCCTGCATCAGCGCGGCCAGGCGCACCGGCGGGCGCATGTAGTCGGAGAAGATCAGGAAGGTGGCGCCGTACGGCCGGGTGCCGCCGTGCAGCGCGATGCCGTTGAGGATCGAGCCCATCGCGTGCTCGCGGACACCGAAGTGCAGCGTGCGGCCGTACGGGCTGGTCTTCCACATCCCGGTGGCGGCGGACTCGGGACCGAACGAGTCGGCGCCCTTCATCGTGGTGTTGTTGCTCTCGGCCAGGTCGGCCGAACCACCCCACAGCTCCGGCAGCACCTCGGCGAGCGAGTTCAGCACCTCACCGGAGGCCTTGCGGGTGGCCACACCCTTGGCGTCGGGCTCCCACGAGGGCAGCTTCTCCGACCAGCCGGCCGGCAGTTCGCGCTTGCTCAGCCGGGCGGCCAGCTTGGCGCGCTCGGGGTTGGCCTCGGCCCAGGCCTCGAACTTGGTCTGCCACTCGGCCCGCGCCGCCTTGCCGCGCTCGGCGGCCTTGCGGGTGTGCTCGATCACCTCGTCGGCGACCTCGAAGTCCTTGGTCTCGTCGAAGCCGAGGATCTTCTTCACCGCGGCGACCTCGTCGGCGCCCAGCGCGGCGCCGTGCGCCTTGCCGGTGTTCATCTTGTTCGGCGCCGGGAAGCCGATCACCGTGCGCAGCAGGATGAACGAGGGCCGGGTGGTCTCCGCCCTGGCGGCTTCGAGCGCGGCCTCGAACGCGACCACGTCCTCGCCGCCGTCGACGACCTGGACGTGCCAGCCGTAGGCCTCGTAGCGCTTCGCGGTGTCCTCGGACAGCGCGATGTTCGTGTCGTCCTCGATGGAGATCTTGTTGTCGTCGTAGATGACGGTGAGGTTGCCCAGCTCCTGGCGCCCGGCGATGGACGAGGCCTCGGAGGTCACGCCCTCCTCGATGTCACCGTCGGAGGCGATCACGTAGATCTGGTGGTCGAAGATGCTCTCGCCGTAGGCGGGCTCCGGGTCGAGCAGGCCGCGCTCGCGGCGGGCCGCCATCGCCATGCCGACCGCGTTGGCCAGGCCCTGGCCCAGCGGGCCGGTGGTGGTCTCCACGCCGGCGGTGTGGCGGTACTCCGGGTGCCCCGGGGTCTTCGAGCCCCAGCGGCGGAGCTGCTTGAGGTCCTCCAGCTCCAGGCCGAACCCGGCCAGGTACAGCTGGATGTAGAGGGTGAGGCTGGAGTGCCCGGCGGAGAGGATGAACCGGTCACGCGCCGGCCACTCCGGGTCGGCCGGGTCGTGCCGCATGACCCGCTGGAACAGCGAGTAGGCGGCCGGGGCCAGGCTCATCGCCGTGCCGGGGTGCCCGCTGCCGCAGTTCTCCACGGCGTCGGCGGCGAGCACGCGCGCGGTGTCCACCGCGCGGGTGTCCAGCTCGGTCCAATCGGCGGGGTAGTTCCGCCGGATGAGAGGGTTGTTCTCGCTGCTGAGGGCGGTTTCGGACACTGAACTCGAACTCCCCGTCTTCGGTGATTCGCTTGCTTGCCACGGTGCTTGCCGGCCGGCGCGCCTTGATCGATCCGGGATGCACGATATTCCTGTTCGCCACCCCTCGCACGGGCGCGCCACGCCCACCCGGGCCAGCCTAGTCATAGGCATACCCGGACCGGTGGACCCCAACCTTGTCAAGACCCCCTCGGTGGATACGGACAGCACGGCGATTACGATCGGTCAGGGCGCAGGCCCGGCCGTGGTTTCCGGGCCCACCGCAAGATCGAAGTCCGAATCCGCGTCCCACCCGGACCGACTGTGAAGTAGCAGGGAGCGAAATGTCGTTGGTGCACGCTGCGCACGGGCGCGGTGAAACCAGCGCCGTGGACGCACCCGAGGAACCAGGTGGCCGGCGCAGCCCCCGCCAGGTCATCGGTGCCTACGCCGCGCTCGCGAAACCCCGCGTGATCGAGCTGTTGCTGGTCACCACCATCCCGGCGATGTTCCTGGCCGGCCGGGAGATCCCGAACCCCTGGCTGGTGCTGGCCACCCTGCTCGGCGGGACGATGGCCGCGGGCAGCGCCAACGCGCTGAACTGCGTGATCGACGCGGACATCGACAAGGTGATGAACCGCACCAAGCGGCGTCCGCTGGTGAAGGACTCGGTGCCGCGGCGCAACGCGCTGATCTTCGGCCTGGTGCTCGGGGTCGCCTCGTTCGCTGTGTTGTTCTTCACGGTGAACCTGCTCTCGGCGATCCTCGCCATCGCGACGATCCTGTTCTACATCTTCGTCTACACCCTCGGCCTCAAGCGCCGGACGCCGCAGAACGTGGTGTGGGGCGGCGCGGCCGGCTGCATGCCGGTGGTGATCGGCTGGGCCGCGGTGTCGGGCACCGTGCAGTGGCCCGCGTTCGTGATGTTCGGCGTGATCTTCTTCTGGACGCCGCCGCACACCTGGGCGCTGGCGATGAAGTACCGCGACGACTACGAGCGCGCCGGCGTGCCGATGCTGCCGGTGGTGGCCACCCCTCAGCACGTGGCCAAGCAGATCGTCATCTACTCGTGGGTGATGGTCGGCTGGACCCTGCTGCTGGCCCCGGCCACGAGCTGGCTCTACGCCTCGTTCGCCGCGCTCGCCGGTGCGTGGTTCCTGTTCTACGCGCACCGGCTGCGCGCCGCGGTGAACCGCGGGGTGGAGACCAAGCCGATGGCCCTGTTCCACCGCTCGAACACCTACCTGATGATCGTGTTCTGCGCGCTCGCGGTGGATTCGGCGATCGGGCTGCCCTCGATCGGCCTGCCCTTCTGAGCCTGCTGGTCGTTCTGGGCCTGCTGGTCCGGATCGCCCTGGGCGTAGGCCAGCGGTGGCAGGATGCCCCGCGCGTCCGCGCCGCCGCGCCACAGGCCGATCACCAGCGCGGCGGCCGCCTCCAGCAGGCCCGCCCGCGCGAGGCCGCCGCCCGCGGCGGGTACGCAGCCGAGGTCGCGCACCAGTGAGTCCACTGTGGCCAGCGCGGCGGGGTCGTCCCCGCAGAGCGGCACCACCAGCGGCTCGCCGTCGAACGCCGGGGGTGTCATCCGCCACACGTCCTCGTGGCACAGGTTGAACGCCTTCACCACCCGGCCGCCGCTCAACCGGGCCACCCGCTGAGCGGCCGAAGTGGCTCCGGTGACCAGTTCCCCGTCCACCATCGGGTTCGTGCAGTCGATCACCACCTTGCCCGCGAGCGCGGTCCCGGCCGCGCGCAGCGTTTGCTCCACGCCCTCGTGCCGTACCGCCAGCAGGACCACCTCGCCGAACTTCGCCGCTTCGGCGAAGGCGCCCGCCGGGGCGCGCCCGCCGGTCCGCACCTCGTGCCCGGCACGCGCCCACTGCGTGCCCAGCGCGTCGGCCATGTTGCCCGCCCCGAGAATGCCGATCTTCATCCCGTTCCTCCGTCGTTCGTCGGAAGATCGACGCTAGGGATTCCGATGGGCACCAACCGGTGCCCGTTACCGCGCTCGTTGCAGGAGGCACCGTGCCCGACTTCCTCGCCGACTGCCGTGCCCGCCTCGCCTTCGACCTGCTCGGCAACACGTGGAACTCGGTGGTGCTGTGGGCACTGCGCCACGGCCCGCGCCGCCCGGCCGACCTGCGCGAGCAGATCGGCGGCATCCGGTCGAAGGTGCTCACCGAGACCCTGCGCCGATTGGAGTTCAACGGGCTGGTCACGCGGCGCGCCTACGCCGAGGCGCCACCACGCGTGGAGTACGCGCTCACCCCGCTGGGCGAGACCCTGCTCGAACCGATCGGGGCACTGGGGGAGTGGGCTTTCGCGCACGGCGACGAAGTGATGGCGGCCTGGCCACCCGCGTAGAATCGATCGGAATCCCCCTCGTACGAAAGTGAGTCACCCTTGTCCGTGTCCCATGGGGACTCCGATCTCGAGCAAGAGCAGGCGTACGTCACCAGGCTCTACGAGATGCTCGACGCCGAACGCGACCTCACCCAGCGACGGCTCGACGAAACCCTGCGCCTGACCGGCGGCACCCCGCAGGCCCGCACCGAACGCGACGTGGCCACCGCGACCTACACCGAGCGGCTGGCCCAGCTCGGCTCGGTGGAACAGGGGCTGTGCTTCGGCAGGCTCGACTTCCACGAGCAGGAAACGGCCTACATCGGCAGGCTCGGCCTGTTCGACACCGACGACGACTACCGGCCGCTGCTGATCGACTGGCGCGCCCCGGTGGCGCGGCCGTTCTACCTGGCCACCGCGGCCTCACCGGAGGGCGTGCGACGGCGGCGGCACATCCGCAGCCTGTCCAGGCGGGTCACCGGGGTGGACGACGAGATCCTCGACCTCGGTGAGGCGAGCGGCGGCGACCACGACCTCGGCCTGGCCGGGGAGGCCGCGCTGCTGGCCGCGCTGACCCAGCGGCGCACCGGCGAGATGAGCGACATCGTCGCCACCATCCAGGCCGAGCAGGACCGGATCATCCGGGCCGGGATGAACGGGGTGCTGGTGGTCCAGGGCGGGCCCGGTACCGGCAAGACCGCCGTCGCCCTGCACCGCGCCGCGTACCTGCTCTACACCTTCCGCCAGCAGCTGACCAAGCGCGGCGTGCTGGTGATCGGGCCGAACAGCACCTTCCTGCGCTACATCGGCCAGGTGCTGCCGTCGCTGGGCGAGACCGGCGTGCTGCTGGCCACGGTCGGGCAGCTGTACCCGGGCATCAGCGCCGACGGCACCGACGAGCGCGCCGCCGCGGCGGTCAAGGGGCGCGCGGTGATGGCCGAGGTGCTGGCGAACGCGGTGAAGGACCGCCAGCGGGTGCCGTCGCCGGTGCTGGAGGTCGAGGTCGAGCGCGAGATCCTGCGGCTGGACCGGCGCACCTGCACCGACGCGCGGGCGAAGGCCAGGCGGTCGCGCCGTCCGCACAACCAGGCGCGGCGGATCTTCGTCGCCGAACTGCTCGACGCGCTCACCCGGCAGGCCGCGCGGCGCCTCGGGGACAACCTGCTCGACGCGCGCGACGTCGGGGACATCCGCGCCGAACTCGCCGAGGACAAGGACGTGCGGCGGGCGATGGACGAGCTGTGGCCGGTGCTCACCCCGGAGGAGGTGCTCGACGACCTCTTCGCCGAGCCGGAGCGCCTGGCCTCGGCGGCGTCGAAGCACCTCGATGAGGCCGAGCGCGCGTCGCTGCGGCGTGACCGCGGCGCCGACTTCACCCCCGCCGACGTGCCGCTGCTCGACGAACTCGCCGAGCTGCTCGGCTGGGACGACACCGAGGAACGCGCCGCGCGCGCCCGCGAGGAGCGGGAGCAGCGTGCCTACGCCGAGGGCGTGCTGGACATCCTGGAGCAGGACGAGGAGATCATCGATCCCGAACTGCTGCGGGTGAGCGACGTGCTCGACGCCGAGTTGTTCGCCGAGCGGCAGCAGGCGCGCAGCGAGCTGACCGCCGCCCAGCGGGCCGCGCAGGACCGGACCTGGACCTTCGGGCACGTGATCGTCGACGAGGCGCAGGAACTGTCCGAAATGGACTGGCGGACCATCATGCGGCGCATCCCGAGCCGGTCGATGACGGTGGTCGGGGACGTGGCGCAGACCGGCGCCGAGGGCGGCGCGTCGGCCTGGGGCGACGTGCTCGGCAAGTACGTGGACGACCGGTGGCGGCTGGCGGAGCTGACGGTCAACTACCGCACCCCCGCGGAGATCATGGCGCCGGCGGCACGGGCGCTGGAACGCGTGGACCCGGAGCTGACCGTGCCCACCTCGGTGCGCTCGACCGGGGTCGAGCCGTGGCAGGCGCCGCTGGCGTCGGCGGACCTGGCGGCGGTCGCCGCCGCCGAGCTGTCCGAAGTGGACGGCGGCACGGTGGCGGTGCTGTGCCCGGTGGCCCGGCTTTCCGCGGTGCGGTCGGTGCTCACCGAGGACGAACGACTGTCGGTGCTGACCGTCGAACTGGCCAAGGGACTGGAATTCGACTCGGTGGTGCTGCTCGCGCCGGAGGAGATCGTGGCCGAGTCACCGCGCGGCTGGAACGACCTGTACGTGGCGCTGACCCGCGCCACGCGGCGGCTGGGAGTGCTCCACGCCGGGTCGGAGCCGTTCCCGGCCGGGAGCTAGGCTGCCCGTTATGCGGAACTCTGCCAAGCTCATGGTCGTGGTCGCCGCCGCACTGGCCGTCGGTGCGTGCACGCCATCGGAGAAGGACTCCACCCAGCCCCCCGGTTCGAACGCCCAGCCGTCGATCGCGCCCGCCGGGCCGAACACCGGCGTGCCGGGACCCGGTTCGGTGACGGCGCTGCCCCAGCAGCCCACCGGTCCGGAGTGCACGGTGGACCAGATCCAGGTGAAGGGCGAGCCGGGCCAGGAGCCGGAGATCACGCTGCCGGACGGCTGTGCCGCGCCGACCAAGCTGCTGACCAAGGACCTCGAGCCCGGCCAGGGTGCCGAGGCGGCCAAGGGCAGCCAGCTCGAGGCGAACTACCTGCTGATGACCTGGGGCAACAAGCAGGTCGCGGACAACTCGTACGAGAAGGGCAAGCCGCTGCCGCTGACCCTGGGCGCGCAGCAGGTCATCCCGGGCTGGGAGCAGGGCCTGGAGGGCATCTTCCAGGGCGGGCGCCGCGTCATCGTGGTGCCGCCGGACCTGGCCTACGGCAAGCAGCTCGGCCACCCGCTGCAGAAGGAGACCCTGGTCTTCGTGGTGGACGCGGTGAAGGTCACCCCCGCCACCAGCTGAGCCGGCCGCGCGGGTGCCGTGAAGGTGGCTTCACGGCACCCGCCGCGCGAGGCACCCCCGTCAGGGCTTGAGCAGGAGTTTTCCGGTGGTCCTGCGGCCCTCCAGGTCCTCGTGCGCCCGGCGCGCCTCGGCCAGCGGGTAGCTGCCGCCGATCCGGATCTTCAGCGAGCCCTCCGCCACGGCGTCGAACAGCTCGCCCGCCCGCCAGTCCAGTTCCTCACGGGTGGCGGTGTAGTCGTTGGACTTGGGCCGCGTCATGAAGATCGAGCCGGCCGCGTTCAGCCGCAGCGGGTCCACCGGCGGTACCGCGCCGCTGGCGTTGCCGAACAGCACCAGCATGCCGCGCCGCCGCACGCTCGCCATGCTGCCGTCCACAGTGGACTTGCCGACCCCGTCGTACACCGCGGCCACGCCCTCGCCGTCGGTCAGCTTCCTGGTCGCCTCGGCGAAGTCCACCTGGTCGTACCGGATCACCTCGTCGGCACCGGCTTCGCGCGCCAGCTGCTCCTTCTCCTCGGTCGACACGGTGCCGATCACCCGCGCGCCCTTCGCCTTGGCCAGCTGGGTGAGCAGCAGCCCGACCCCGCCCGCCGCGGCGTGCACCAGCACCGCGTCGCCCTCCCGCACCGGGTAGGTCGAGGTGACCAGGTAGTGCGCGGTGATGCCCTGCAGCATCGTCGCCGCGGCGATGTCGTCGGTGACGTTGTCCGGCACCCGCACCGCCGCCGAAGCCGGCACCAGCGCCCGGCCCGCGTAACCGCCGGGCACGCCCTGCCACGCCACGCGGTCGCCGGTGCTGAACCCGGTCACTCCCGTGCCGGCCGCCGCGACCCGCCCGGCGCCCTCGAGCCCGAGCACCAGCGGCAGCTGGACCGGGTACAGCCCGCCGCGCTGGTAGGTGTCGATGTAGTTGATCCCGGCCGCCGCCACCTCGACCAGCAGCTCACCCGGGCCTGGGTCGCCGACCTCGACCTCGGTGAACTCCAGTACCTCTGGTCCGCCGGTCTGCTGGATCCGTACTGCTGGGGTCGGCATGCGTCCTCCTCGATGTGCGTCCTCTCTCAGAGGCAACTATGGCCGGGGCCACGATGTTCCGCGTCACGGCCATCGGCCCGATAGGCTCGGCGGGTGGCTGAGCAGGAGAACGAGAAGACGCAACCGGCCGAGCCGACCAGCCGTCAGCTGGCCGCCGCCCGCGAGTTCGTGGACAAGCACGGTGAAGCGGGCAAGGCCGTGGTGGAGAACATCGGGCGGGCCGGCGCCAGGGTGATGCTGGTCGGCGCCGACGGCGCCATCGGCGACGTGATCGTCACCAGCGTGGAAACCGGCGAGAAGCTGGTCGAGGCGGTCGACGGCCTCGAAGCGTCCACCTGGGACAACGAGACGGTCGGCGCCACCAAGATCGGCGCGGGCCACCGCCGCCGGATGGCCCGCCCCCGCTAGGACGCGGGCTTGACCAGCTTCGCGGCGATGCGCTCCGGCTTCGGCCAGCGCACGTCCCGCGCCCAGCCGAACTTTTCGAACAGCCAGATCACCCTGGCCGACACGTCGACCTGACCGCGCAGCACCCCGTGCCGGGCGCAGGTCGGGTCGGCGTGGTGCGAGTTGTGCCACGACTCACCCATGGACAGGATCGCCAGCGGCCAGAAGTTCGCCGCCTTGTCCCGGCTGGCGAACGGCCGGTCGCCGACCATGTGGCAGATCGAGTTCACCGACCAGGTCACGTGGTGCAGGAAGGCGATGCGCACCAGCCCGGCCCAGAAGAACGCGGTCACCGCGCCCCAGAACGACCAGGTGAGCAGGCCGCCGAGCAACGCGGGCGCGGCCAGGCTGAGCGTGGTCCACAGCCAGAAGTACCGGTTGACCACCCGCAGGTCGCCGTCGGCGAGCAGGTCCGGCGCGAACCGCTCGTAGCTGGTCACCTCACGCTGGAACATCCAGCCCATGTGCGCGTGCCAGAACCCCTTCGCCAGCGCCTTCGGCGAGGTGCCGAACAGCCAGGGGGAGTGCGGGTCGCCCTCGCGGTCGGCGAAGGCGTGGTGGCGCCGGTGGCTGGCCACCCAGAAGATCACCGAGCCCTGCACGGCCATGCCGCCCGCCACGGCCAGCGCGATCCGCAGCGGCCGGGCCGCCTTGAACGCGCCGTGGGTGAAGTAGCGGTGGTAGCCGACGGTCACCCCGAGCGTGCCGATCACGTAGAACGCCACCGCCAGGCCGACGTCCACCCAGTTGAGCCCCCAGCCCCAGGCGACCGGCACGGCCACCACCAGCGCGGCGAACGGAATCAGCAGGAACGCCTTGAGCACGATCATCTCGGTGGTCGAGCGCTGATGGGAGATGATCGGCTTGGCCGCCGAAGGTGACTTCATGGGCAAGAGCCTATTCGGACATTTTGGCCTGCGGCCCGCGCCCTCGTTACGAGGTGGTGTCGGTCAGTCGGCGGTCGCGAGTACCGGCGCCGGTTCCGGTGTCCTGGCCGGTACCGGACCGCGGTCGCGGGTGGCGCACCACAGCGACGCGGTGGCCACGATGACCAGCGCGGAACCCAGTACGTGGAAGGAAACCAGCGCCTCCGGGATGCCGAGCGCGTACTGCAGGCTGCCCAGCCCGCCCTGCGCCAGCGCGACCACCGCCAGCACCGCGTAGCGCCGCCAGAGCGCCGCCGGGGCGCCGGTGCGGGAGAGGTGCAGCCCGAGCACCGCCAGCACGACCAGGAAGACCACCAGCAGTCCACCGTGGACCTGGGCCAGGGTTTCGATCGGGGCGTCCAGGCGCGGGGTGTCCGGGTCGCCGCCGTGCGGACCGGCGCCGGTCACCACGGTCCCGGCCACCAGCACCGCGCCGAGCAGCACCACCAGCGCGACCATCAGCTTGCGGCCCAGCGGCTGGATCAGCCGGCGCGGTTCCTCGTCACCCTCACCGAACGCGCGCAGCAGCATGAACGCCAGCCACACCAGCGGGGTGGAGGCGAGGAAGTGGATGGCCACGGTCCACCACAGCAGCCCGGTGAGCACGGTCATGCCGCCGATCACCGCCTGCGCGACCACGCCGAGCGGCATCGTCCAGGCCAGCGCGACCAGGCGGCGCCTGCTCGGCTGGTCGACCTGGATGCGCCACGCGGCCAGCACGCACAGCCCGGCCACCAGGATCACCAGCCCGGTGAGCAGCCGGTTGCCGAACTCGATCCACTGGGTCACCGCGCTCAGTTCCGGGTGCTCGACCGGGAACATGCTGCCGGGGAAGCACTGCGGCCACGTCGGGCAGCCGAGCCCGGAGCCGGTGACCCGCACGATGGAGCCGGTCACCCCGATCCCGCCCTGGGTGATCACCGCGGCGACGGCGAGCACGCGCTGCACCACGGGAGAGGGATACGGGAGGCGGGCGACGAGCGACTTCAACGGCACGAACCGATGGTAGGCGGCCGGTTCCGCGCGCTTGCTGAGAGGTCTCGCGGAGGTCTTGCGGATCAGTTCAGCCGGGTGGTACGCGCGGCCAGCGCCCCGGCCGCGGCCGCCCAGGCGGCGAGCACGGCGACCGGCCCCCAGCTGAAGTGACCGTCCAGCAGCGCCGCGCGCAGGCCCTCGGCGAGCGCGCCGGAGGGCAGCAGGCCGACCAGGTCGCCCAGCGCGCCCGGCATCGCGGACGGCACCAGCAGGATGCCGCCGGCGAGCAGCAGCACGAACCACACCACGTTCGCCAGCGCCAGCACCGCCTCGGCCCGCAGCGAACCGCCCAGCAGCACACCCAGCGCCCCGAAGGCGAAGGTGCCGAAGACCAGGAAGACCACCCCGGCCGCCAGCCCGCCGGGCGAGGGCGACCACCCCAGCAGCGCGGCCACCACCCCCAGCACCACGGCCTGGATCGCGACCACCACGAGCGCGGCCAGCAGCCGCCCGGCGACCAGCAGCCAGCGCGGCAGCGCGGTCGCGGACAACCGCTTGAGCACGCCGTACCGCCGGTCGAAGCCGAGCGCGATGGCCTGCCCGGTGAACGCCGAGGACATCACCGCCAGCGCCAGGATGCGCGGGGTCACCCAGTCCACCGCCTCGACCGGGCCCAGCTCGCCCGAGGGCAGGATGTCGAGCAGGCTCAACCCGGCCAGCAGCGCCAGCGGGATGAGCAGGGTGAGCAGGATCTGCTCGCCGTGGCGCAGCGTCAGCGCGGTCTCCACGCGCGCGTGCGTGCGCAGCATGCGGACCAGCGAGCCGCGGCCCGGTGCGGGCGCGAACGTGCCCGGTGCGAAACGAGGGCTCACGGTCTCTTCCCTGCCTGGCTTGACGGCGGTCATCCGCGCAGCTCCCGTCCGGTCAGCTCGAGGAACACTTCTTCGAGGTCGCGGCGGCCAACGTGCAGCTCCTCGGCGAGCACGCCCTGCTGGGCGCACCAGGCGGTGACCGCGGAGACCACCTGCGGGTCCACCACGCCCTCCACCCGGTAGCTGCCGGGTGCGGACTCCCGCACCCGGTAGCCCTCGGGCAGCGCCGCCGAAAGCAGCTTCGTGTCGAGACCGGCTCGCGCGCGGAACCGCAGCTGCGCGGCTTCCCCGGCCTCGGCGGTCAGCTCACTCGGCGCGCCCTCGGCGATCACCTTGCCACCGTCGACGATGACTACGTGATCGGCGAGCGTTTCGGCTTCTTCCATCAGATGTGTGGTCAACAGCACGCTGACGCCGTCGGCGCGCAACGCGGCGAGCAGGTCCCAGACCAGGCGCCGCGCCTGCGGGTCCATGCCCGCGGTCGGCTCGTCGAGGAACACCAGCTCCGGGCGCCCGACCAGGGCGCAGGCCAGCGACAACCGCTGCTGCTGCCCGCCGGAGAGCCGTTTGAACGGGGTGCGCCGGACGCCGTCGAGGCCGAGCACCTCCAGCAGCCAGGCCGGGTCCAGCGGCTGGGCCGCGCAGGAGGCGACCAGCCCGAGCATCTCGTCCGCGCGCACGCCGGGATAGGCGCCACCGCCCTGCGGCATCACGCCGATGCGGGGCCGCAGGCGGGCGCCCTGGCCGGCGGGATCCAGCCCGAGCACCCGGACGGTCCCGGAATCGGGCCGCTGGAAGCCTTCGCACACCTCGACCGTGGTCGTCTTGCCCGCCCCGTTCGGGCCCAGCAGGGCCAGCAGCGTGCCCTGCGGCATCCGCAGGTCGAGGCCATCGACGGCGGTGACCTTCTTGGTGGATCCGAAGCGCTTCACCAGCCCGGTTATCTCCACGGCGGGTGCACTCACAACGGTCAAGGGTAGAGCGGTGCCTCTACGCGGGCTGTCGCGGGCTCGGGTAGGTCTCGTCGTCGAGGTGGGCCGGGGACAGGGCGCCGGAGATGGCCGCGGCGTCCGGCCTGGTGAAGATCAGCGGGCACATCCGGCGCACCAGCACCAGCGCCAGCACCACCACCACGATCGCCGCGGTGTAGGCCTGGAACGGCACGAAGGTCCGCCCGCCGAAGCTGCCGCCGGTGGGGAACACCACCAGCGAGAGCACCACGCTCGACCACGTCGCCGCCACCCGGAACCGCGAGGTGCCCGCCGCCGCGGCCAGCGGGATCGCCGCCCAGAGCAGGTACCACGGCTGCAGCGCCACGTGCAGCACCATCACCGCGCCGAGCGAGACGCCCAGCCCGATGATCGGCCGGTACCGCCACTTCAGGCTGTCCCAGATGAACTTCACCGTGACGATGCCGGCGGCCAGGTAACCGAGGTTGCCCAGGATCGGCACCAGCGCGTTGGTGTGGTTGCCCAGATCGAGGGAAATGCCGAGCAGCCCGCCGAGATTGCCCAGCTCCGCGGTCGGCGAGATCCACGCCCGCACCAGGCCGGGGGTGTCCAGCGTGCCGATCCAGCCGAAGCCGAGCCCGGTGACCAGGGTGACCCCGACGAAGACCACGGCGAACACCCCGGCCATCGGCGCGGCCGCGCGGAACAGGTCCCGGATCCCGCCGTGCCAGCGCCGCGCCACCATCACGGTGAAGAACGGCAGCGCCAGGATCGCGCTCACCTTGGTCAGCACGCCGAGGGTGATCACCGCCACGCCGAGCGAAATCCCGAGCAGCTCGCCGGGCGCCAGCGGCGGCGGGGTGTCGCCCTTGACCCGGATCGGCAGCTTCCGCAGGCCCAGCTCCAGCCCGGCGGCCATCAGCCCCAGCGCCAGCGCGTCGTTGTGCGCGCCCGCGACCAGGTGGAAGATCAGCAGCGGGTTGAGCGCGCCCAGCCAGAGCGCGGTGGCCGGCTGCACGCCGAAGCGCGAGGCCAGCCGCGGCAGCGCCCAGACGATCAGCACCACCCCGACCACGGCCAGCCCGCGGTGCAGCATCACCCCGGTGACGATGTTGTTGCCGGACAGCTCCGCCAGCCAGCTGCCGAACCGCAGGTAGAGCGGCCCGTACGGGGCGGGCGTCTCGCGCCACATGTTCGACACGCCCGAGGTCAGCGGGTCGCCGATGCCCAGCGCCTCGGCCGGGCCGAGCGAGTACGGGTCCATCCCGCGCCGCACGATCTCGCTCTGCGCCAGGTAGCTGTAGACGTCGCGGGAGAACAGCGGCGGGATGAACAGCAGCGGGGTCACCCAGGTGATCAGCGCGCGGTGCAGCTGCTTCGGCGTGGCCAGCCGGGCGTTGGCCGGGCGGGCGAACCGGCCGATCATCAGCCAGGCGATCACCACCATCAGGATGCCGGTGGCCGCGATCGCCAGCGACACCGTGGAGATCCGGGCGAAGACCCGCAGCACCGGGATCTCCAGCACCGGGTTGATCACCGGCGCGGCGCCCGCCCCCAGCGAGCCGATCGCCAGGAACAGCGTGCCGGTGGTGCCGAACCGGCGGATGATCTTGAGCGCGCGCTCCTCGGTGACGTCCAGCGGCTGGGGTGCGGCGGGCTCGACGGGCGACCTGGTCTCCACTCCGGAAGGGTATCGACTGCGATGTCACCGTGATGTCGGTCACCCGGAATTACCCCTCCTTTGCCCCTCGCCCGGATATACGACACACTTGTGTTGTGAAAAAGACGGGCACCGCTCAGCAGCGGCGGGACGGCGACAGCCGCCCCGCCACCGCCGGCGTCCCCGTGCAGGCCAACGCCGACGGCCGGACCCGGCACGAGGTGGCTCGCCTGCTGCTGGAGGAGGGGCCGATCACGGCCGCGGTGGTCGCCGAGAAGGTCGGCATCAGTCCCACCGCGGTGCGGCGCCACCTCGACACCCTGCTCGAGTGCGGGGAAGCCGAGGCGCTCGACGCGCCCCGGCGCGGGCCGCGCGGGAGGGGGCGCCCGGCCAGGGCGTTCCGCCTCACCGACAGCGGCCGGGCCCGGTTCGGGCACGCCTACGACGACCTCGCGGTCTCGGCCGTCCGGTTCCTCGCGGAGCACGCGGGCCCGGACGCGGTCCGCGCGTTCGCCGAGAGCCGCGTCGCGGCTCTGGTGGAGCCCCACCGCGACGCGGTGACCAGCTCCGCGGAGCCCGCCTCCCGGGCGGAGGCCCTCGCCACCGCCCTGACCAGGGAGGGTTACGCTGCCTCGACCCGGCAGGTCCGCACGGGTGAGCAGCTGTGCCAGCACCACTGCCCGGTGGCCCACGTGGCCGCCGAGTTCCCGCAGCTCTGCGAAGCCGAGACCGAGGCGTTCGCGAAGCTGCTGGGGACCCACGTGCAGCGCCTCGCGACCATCGCGCGCGGGGACACCGCCTGCACCACACACGTACCCGCGGAGAATCCGCGCGGTATGGAAGCACCATCTCCGGACGGAGGGAATCCCGTATGACTGCCGCTGCCGAGCAGCGCACTCCCACCACTGCGCCCCTGTCCCAGGAAGAGACCATCGACTCCCTGGGCAACTACGCGTACGGCTGGGCGGACTCCGACGCCGCCGGGGCCAGCGCCAGGCGCGGCCTCAGCGAGGATGTCGTCGTCGACATCTCGTCGAAGAAGTCCGAGCCGGAGTGGATGCGTGACGCGCGCCTGAAGGCGCTCAAGCTCTTCGACCTCAAGCCGATGCCCAACTGGGGCGCCGACCTGTCGGGGATCGACTTCGACAACATCAAGTACTTCGTGCGCTCCAGCGAGAAGCAGGCCACCAGCTGGGAAGAGCTGCCCGAGGACATCAAGAACACCTACGACAAGCTGGGCATCCCCGAGGCGGAGAAGCAGCGGCTGGTCGCGGGTGTGGCCGCGCAGTACGAGTCCGAGGTCGTCTACCACTCCATCCGCGAGGACCTGGAGAAGCAGGGCGTTCTCTTCCTGGACACCGACACCGCGCTGCGCGAGCACCCGGAGCTGTTCCGCGAGTACTTCGGCTCGGTCATCCCGGCCGGTGACAACAAGTTCTCCGCGCTGAACACCGCGGTCTGGTCGGGCGGCTCGTTCATCTACGTGCCGCCGGGCGTGCACGTGGACATCCCGCTGCAGGCCTACTTCCGGATCAACACCGAGAACATGGGCCAGTTCGAGCGCACGCTGATCATCGTCGACGAGGGTGCCTACGTGCACTACGTCGAGGGCTGCACGGCGCCGATCTACCAGTCCGACTCGCTGCACTCGGCGGTCGTGGAGATCATCGTGAAGAAGGGCGGCCGCTGCCGCTACACCACGATCCAGAACTGGTCGAACAACGTCTACAACCTGGTCACCAAGCGGGCCAAGGCCGAAGAGGGCGCGACCATGGAGTGGGTCGACGGCAACATCGGCTCCAAGGTCACCATGAAGTACCCGTCGGTGTTCCTGATGGGCGAGCACGCCAAGGGCGAAGTGCTCTCGGTCGCCTTCGCCGGTGAGGGCCAGCACCAGGACGCGGGCGCGAAGATGGAGCACCTGGCGCCGTACACCTCCTCGACCGTGGTGTCGAAGTCGGTGGCGCGCGGCGGTGGCCGCACCTCCTACCGCGGCCTGGTCAAGGTCGCCAAGCGGGCGCACCACTCGCGCTCCAGCGTGGTCTGCGACGCGCTGCTGGTGGACACCATCTCGCGGTCGGACACCTACCCGTACGTGGACATCCGCAACGACGAGGTGTCCATGGGCCACGAGGCCACCGTCTCCAAGGTCAGCGCGGACCAGCTGTTCTACCTGATGTCGCGCGGGCTGACCGAGGAAGAGGCCATGGCCATGGTGGTCCGCGGGTTCGTCGAGCCCATCGCGCGCGAGCTCCCGATGGAGTACGCGCTCGAGCTGAACCGCCTGATCGAGCTGCAGATGGAAGGGTCCGTCGGCTGACATGACGGCTAGCACCGAAACCGAGAACAACGTTTCCGCCGCCGCGCGGGAGGCCGTCATCCCGGCCGCCTCCCGCGCGGAGCGGTTCGCCTCCTACGACGTCGAGGCCTTCGAGGTCCCCGGCGGGCGCGAGGAGAACTGGCGCTTCACGCCGATGAAGCGCCTGCGCGGCCTGCACGACGGCAGCGCCGTCGCCGACGGCCGGATCACCGTGGAGGCCGACCTGGCCCCCGAGCTGAAGCTGGAGACGGTCGGCCGGGACGACGAGCGCCTCGGCGCCGCGGGTGTGCCGAGCGACCGGATCGCCGCGCAGGCCTACTCCGCGTTCGAGACGGCCACCGTGGTGACCGTGCCGAAGGAGATCAAGGCGTCGGCGCCGAGCGTGGTGCGTCTGGTCGGCCCCGGTGAGGGCAAGACCGCCTACGGCCACCTGCAGGTGCGTGCCGAGGCGTTCGCCGAGGCCGTGATCATCCTGGACCACACCGGTTCGGGCACCTACGCCGACAACGTCGAGTTCGTCGTCGGCGACTCGGCCAGGCTCACCGTGGTCTCCGTGCAGGACTGGGCCGACGACGCGGTGCACGTCTCCGAGCAGCACCTCAAGCTGGGCCGGGACGCGGTGCTCAAGCACACCGTGGTCACCCTCGGCGGAGACCTGGTGCGCGTGTCGCCGACCGCGGCGTTCGCCGAGCCGGGTGGCGAGGTCGAACTGCTCGGGGTGTACTTCGCCGACGCCGGCCAGCACCAGGAGCACCGGCTGTTCGTCGACCACGCGGTGCCCCACTGCAAGTCGAACGTGATGTACAAGGGCGCGCTGCAGGGCGACGGCGCGCACACGGTGTGGATCGGCGACGTGCTGATCCGCGCGGCCGCCGAGGCCACCGACACCTACGAGCTCAACCGGAACCTGGTGCTCACCGAGGGCGCGCGCGCCGACTCGGTGCCGAACCTGGAGATCGAGACCGGCGAGATCGAGGGCGCGGGCCACGCCAGCGCCACCGGGCGGTTCGACGACGAGCAGCTGTTCTACCTGCAGTCGCGCGGGATCGCCGAGGAGCAGGCGCGCCGGCTGGTGGTGCGCGGGTTCTTCCACGAGATCCTGGCGAAGATCACCGTGCCCGAGGTGCGCGAGCGCCTCGAGGCCGCGATCGAGGCCGAGCTGCAAGCCGTCGGTGCCTGACGAGCTGCCGGAAACTTCCCGAACTTAGGAAAAGAAAAAAGACTCATGGCCACTCTGGAAATCAAGGACCTGCACGCCTCGGTCACCACCGACGAGGGCGCCAAGGAGATCCTCAAGGGCGTCAACCTGACCATCCGCTCGGGTGAGACGCACGCGATCATGGGCCCCAACGGCTCCGGCAAGTCGACCCTGTCCTACGCCATCGCCGGGCACCCGAAGTACGAGGTCACCTCGGGCCAGGTGCTGCTCGACGGCGAGGACGTGCTGGAGATGAGCGTGGACGAGCGCGCCCGCGCCGGGCTGTTCCTCGCCATGCAGTACCCGGTCGAGGTGCCCGGTGTCTCCATGTCGAACTTCCTGCGCACCGCGGCCACCTCGGTCCGTGGCGAGGCTCCCAAGCTGCGCCACTGGGTCAAGGAGGTCAAGGAGGAGATGGGCAAGCTGGACATCTCCGCCGAGTTCGCCGAGCGCAGCGTGAACGAGGGCTTCTCCGGCGGTGAGAAGAAGCGCCACGAGATCCTGCAGCTGGCGCTGCTCAAGCCGAAGTTCGCCATTCTCGACGAGACCGACTCCGGCCTCGACGTGGACGCCCTGCGCGTGGTGTCCGAGGGCGTCAACGAGTACAAGGCGAACAACGAGGTCGGCGTCATGCTGATCACGCACTACACCCGGATCCTCAAGCACATCTCGCCGGATTTCGTGCACGTGTTCGCCGGCGGGAAGATCGTGGAGTCCGGTGGCGTTGAACTGGCCGACGAGCTCGAGGCCCACGGTTACGTGAAGTACGCGGGCAAGCCCGAGGCCGCGGCCGTCTGACTTCCCGCAGTGCCCCGGAATCCACCACGATCGAGAGGAGCCGGCTTGACCACCACCGCCGCCGACTCTGTGCCATTGGACGTCGCCGCCCTGCGCGCCGACTTCCCCATCCTGTCCCGTACCGTCCGGGACGGGAAACCCTTGGTGTACTTGGATTCCGGGGCCACCGCCCAGCGTCCGGCGCAGGTGCTCGACGCCGAGCGCCGGTTTCTCGAGACGGCCAACGCCGCGGTGCACCGCGGTGCGCACCAGCTCGCCGAGGAGGCGACCGACGCCTACGAGGACGCTCGCGCGCGCATCGCGGAGTTCGTCGGCGCCACCCCCGGTGAGCTGGTGTTCACCAAGAACGCCACCGAGGGCTTCAACCTGGTCGCCTACGCGATGAGCAACGCGGCGACCGCGGGGCCCGAGGCCGCGCGGTTCGCCGTCGGTGAGGGCGACGAGATCGTCATCACCGAGATGGAGCACCACGCGAACCTGGTGCCGTGGCAGCAGCTGGTCCAGCGGACCGGGGCGAAGCTGCGCTGGTTCGGCGTCACCGACGACGGCAGGCTCGACCTGTCGAGCCTGGACGACCTGATCACCGAGCGGACGAAGCTGGTGGCCTTCACCCACCAGTCGAACGTGCTCGGCACGGTCAACCCGGTGGCCACGCTGGTGGCCAGGGCGAAGCAGGTCGGCGCGCTGACCCTGCTCGACGCCTGCCAGTCGGTGCCGCACGCGCCGGTGGACCTGGCCGCGCTCGGGGTGGACTTCGCCACGTTCTCCGGGCACAAGATGCTCGGCCCGTCCGGGATCGGCGTGCTCTACGGCCGCCGGGAGCTGCTCGAGGCGATGCCGCCGTTCATCACCGGTGGCTCGATGATCGAACTGGTCCGGATGGAGGGCTCCACCTTCGCGCCGCCGCCGCAGCGGTTCGAGGCCGGTTCGCCGATGACCTCGCAGGCGGTCGGCCTCGGTGCCGCGGTGGACTACCTCTCCGCCGCCGGGATCGACTCGATCGCCGCGCACGAGCACCGGCTCACCGAGGCGGCGCTGGCCGGGCTCGGCGAGATCGCCGGGGTACGGATCGTCGGGCCGACTGACCTGGCCGACCGCGGGGGAGCGGTGTCCTTCGTCATCGACGGGGTGCACCCGCACGACGCGGGCCAGGTGCTGGACAGCCTCGGGGTCGCGGTGCGCGTCGGCCACCACTGCGCGTGGCCGCTGCACCGGCGGATGGGCGTGCCCGCCACCGTGCGCGCGTCCTTCTACCTGTACAACGAGCTGTCCGAAGTGGACGCACTGGTGCGCGGCGTGCGTGAGGCGCAGCGCTTCTTCGGGGTGGCTTGATGCAACTGCAGAGCATGTACCAGGAGATCATCCTGGACCACTACAAGAACCCGCACGGCCGCGGCCTGCGGGAGCCGTTCGACGCCGAGTCGTTCCAGGTGAACCCCACCTGCGGGGACGAGGTGACGCTGCGGGTCAAGCTGGACGACGGCACCGTCTCGGACATCTCCTACGAGGGGCAGGGCTGCTCGATCAGCCAGGCCTCGACCTCCGTGCTGAACGATCTGGTCGTCGGGCATACGGTGGAGGAGGCGATGACCACGCTGGACGCCTTTGTCGAACTGATGCAGGGGCGTGGCCAGGTGGAGCCGGACGAGGACGTGCTCGAGGACGGCATCGCCTTCGCCGGGGTGGCGAAGTACCCGGCGCGCGTGAAGTGCGCGCTGCTGGGCTGGATGGCGTTCAAGGACGCCGTCGCGCGGACTGCGAACGGAGAGGCGAAATGAGCGAGACCGAGGTTCCCGCCCACCGCGAGGGGCGCACCGCCGCCGACCTGCCCGAACAGCAGGCTCCCGCGGCCGACCTGGCCAAGGTCGAGGACCTGGAGGAGGCCATGCGTGACGTGGTCGACCCGGAACTCGGGATCAACGTGGTCGACCTCGGGCTGGTGTACGGCATCCACGTGGAGCCGGACAACACCGCCACCATCGACATGACGCTGACCTCGGCGGCCTGCCCGCTGACCGACGTGATCGAGGACCAGACCGCCTCCGTGCTCACCGGCGGCGCCGGGCTGGTCTCCGACTTCCGGATCAACTGGGTCTGGATGCCGCCGTGGGGCCCGGAGAAGATCACCGAGGACGGCCGGGACCAGCTCCGGGCACTCGGCTTCACGATGTAGCTTCACGAGGTAGAGGTAACTGTCGCGAAGGTGGTTTTCGAGACGTCTGGCGTCACGAAAGCCACCTTCGCGACATGTATAACGGCCTATACCGCCGCGCTCTGGGCTTCCAGGTGGTGCACGGCGGCGAACGCCAGCGCCCGGATGATCGGGTGCGGCGCCAGGTCCTCCCGCGCCAGTTCCGGCTGGAACAGGGTGGCCAGGAAGAACGGGTGCCCCGGCAGCTCCACCACACGCGGGTCCCCGGCCTCGTCGGCGCCGGTGAAGCGCAGCCCGTGTGAGCGCAGCAGCTCCAGGTACTCCGGGTTGCACCCGTACGAGCAGTGGTACCGCTCCACCGTCCGCGCGGCGCCCAGGATCTCGCCTGCCAGTGACTCCGGTTCCACGATGATCGCGCCTTCGTGACCGGCCAGTGAGCACGCGAGGGGCACGATCACCGGAGACGACCCGGACGGGTCGCTCTCCGCGTGCGAAGCCGAGTCCAGGCCGCACACCCCGCGGGCGAACTCCAGCAGTGCGTGCTGGAAACCGGCGCAGGTGCCGAGGAACGGGATGCCGCGCGTCCGCGCGGTCGTCACCGCGGCCAGCGCACCGGCTTCGCTGGCGTACGGGCTGCCCGGCAGCAGCCAGATCGCGTCGAAGCCGTCGACGTCAGCCGCCTCTTCGGTCGGGATCCAGTACGCGTCGAGCACGAGGCCGTCGCGCTCGGCGAGTTTTTCCAGCAGGCCGGGGATCCGGGTGTGCGAGCGGACGTGCGGGGAGCGGTCACCGACCAGGGCGATCCTGGCGGTGCTGGTGGTGGAAGGCGTGGTCATGGCTTCCATCGTGGTCCGCGCGCGAGTTCACGTCCAACGATGAAACATGCTGGCCGCATTAGCGATAATGATTGTTATGGATCCGCACCTGCTCCGTACCTTCGTCACGGTGGTGCGCTACGGCTCCTTCAGCGCCGCCGCCCGTGAACTCGGCTACACCCAGTCCGCGGTCTCCCAGCACATCGCCAGCCTGGAGGCCGACCTGGGCACCGTGCTGCTGTTCCGCCGCCCGGTGGCGCCGTCGGAGGCGGGCGCCCGGCTGCTCGAACACGCCGGTCCGCTGCTCATCCGCCTCGACGCCGCCCGCGCCGACATCACCCGGATGGCCGCGACCCCGAACGCCGCGGTCTCCGTCGGGGCTTCACCGCTGGCGGTGAAACCACGCCTGCCCGCCGCGCTTGCCGAACTGCGCCGCCAGCACCCGCGTGCCGAGGTCACGCTCCGCGTGCTCAGCCGCCAGGCGGTGCTCGACGAGGTGTCCACCGGCGCGCTCACCCTCGGCTTGGTCGACGGCATCGCCGCCCCGAGCGATCCGCTGCGCCTGCCCGAGGTCGCGCCGCTGACCGGCGTGGTCCGCGCCGCCGGTGACGACGAGCTGGTCGCCGCGCTGCCGTCCGGCCACCCGCTCGCCGGAAGGAAAGCGGTGCGCCTGGTCGACCTGGCCGACGCGCGGTGGATCGACGCGCCGGAGGCCGGTCTGCCGCTGACCCAGTTGCGCGCGAACGCCGAGTTCGGCGGCTTCCGCCCGGCACTGGCCTGCGACGGCACGGACGTCGCCGCGCTCACGGCGCTCGTCGCCGGTGGCCACGGCCTCGCCGTGCTGCCCCGCCCGGTCGCCGAGGCCGCGCCCGGCGTGACCGGCGTGCCGATCGCCGAACCCCGGCTGGTGCACTGCGTGGAGGTGGTGCACGCCGGTGACCTGGACGGGCCGGCCGCCGGGCTGTTCAAGGCGCTCACCTGAGCCGCCGCCGCTGCCCGCGGAACACCACGAACAGCAGCCGCAGCCCGACCAGCAGGCTCACCACCAGCAGGTTGTAGCCGAACACCTGGTTGAGCGTGACCTCCGGCAGCACCCGCGGCCCGGCCGAACTGCCGAGCAGCAGCACCGCCATCAGCCCGGTGGCGGCGCCGGTCGCGGCGAGCAGGATCTCGTGCAGCCAGCCGGTGATCACGTCGCGGTCCCGCTCGTCGGCGAGCAACCGCACCCCGACCGACAGCCTGCCCTGCTCCAGCGCGCTGCCGATCCGGTCCAGCCGCCGCGGCAGCCGTCGCACCACCGGCAGCAGCGACATCAGCTCATCGGTGGCGGCCTGCCGCAGCGACTCGGGGCGCAGTTTCTCGCCCACCTTGGCCATGGCGAACGAGCGCGACTCGCTCATCACGTCGAAGCCAGGGGAGAGCAGCCCCAGCGTGCCCTCCATGGTGGCCAGCGCGCGGAACACCGCGGCGATCGGCGGTGGCACCGACAGCCGGAAGCCGGTGATCACCTTGAACAGATCGGTGAACAGGTCGAGGTCCGCGGCCTGCCGGTGGCTGAAGTGCTTGGCCACCAAGGCACCCAGCGCGCGTTCGAGGCGGCGCTCGTCGATGTCGTCCGGGCGGTCGACGATCTCCAGCAAGCCGTCACGCAGCGCGGCCGGGTCACCGCGGTCGACCGCCGCGAGCAGGTTCTGCAGGCCGCCGCGCAGTCCGGCGTCGAGCCGCCCGACCGAGCCGAAGTCGAGCAGGCCGAGCCGCCCGTCGCCGAGCACCAGCACGTTGCCGGGGTGCGGGTCCGCGTGGAACACCCCGTGCAGCATCACCTGGTGCAGCAGGCAGTCCAGCAGCGAGCGCGCCAGCACGGGCCGCCGCTCGGCGGTCACCGCGGCCGAGCCGAGCGGAACGCCGTCGAGCCTGCTCATCACCAGCACGCGCTCGGTGGACAGTCCTTCGTGGACGGTCGGCAGCGCGACGGTGTCATCCGGCCGCGCCGCCGCCACCGAGGCCAGATTCCTTGCCTCCACGCGGAAGTCCAGTTCCTCGATCAGTGCCGCGGCGAAACCTTCGGCGAGTTCGGCGACGCCGAGCGAGCGCGCCCACTTCGTGCGCTGCTCCAGCGAGCGTGCGACGCGGTGCACGATGTCGAGGTCGCGTTCGACCACGCGGCGGACGCCGGGCCGTTGCACCTTGACCACCACCCGCTCACCGGAGCGCAGCTTCGCGCGGTACACCTGCGCGATCGACGCGGCGGCGATCGGGGTCGGGTCGAACTCGGCGAACACCTCGGCGGGCGGCGCGCCCAGCTCGTCGCGCAGGAGCTGTTCGACCAGCTCGGCCGGGGCGTGCGCCACGCCGTCCTGCAGGCGGCTCAGCTCGTCGATGAACGGCTGGGACAGCAGATCGGGCCGGGTGGACATGAGCTGCCCGAGCTTGACGAAGGTGACTCCGGCGTCTTCGAGCGCCATGCGCAGCGAACGGGCCAGCGCGGCTTCGCGCCCGGCGTCCGGGTCGCGGCGCCCGCTCAGGTACGGGCCGAGGCCGTGCTTCACCGCGATGCGGGTGATCTGCGAGTACCGGCGGCCCCGCGCGGCCTTGGCCCGCGCCGCGCGGAACCGGCCGACCAGGCCGAGCCCGCCGCCGCTGGGCATGGCGAGTTCCACCACGAACAGGAAGATCAGCGTGGTGACGAACGCGGCGCCGGCGATCGGCACGAGCAGGCCGAGAAAGGCGGCCGGGCTGGCCGGGTCGACCGGCGGCAGGAGGCTGAACACGCCGGTGACCACCGTCCAGCCGAGCAGCGCGCCGGTGAGCGCGCGGAGGGCGCCGATGCGCACGCCGAGCACCCGCCGGGAGGCGGCCACCAGCGGCCAGAGGAACACGACGTAGAACGGCAGGCTGAGCAGACCGAAGAGCAAGGAGGACACCCGGGAAGTAGAGCAATCCGCCGGGCCGCACGGGTCCCGCTCGCGCGGGTGGAGCCTCCCTCCCGAGAGGGAACCCGGGTTCGCGCGCGTCCGCCTACGATCACGGGGTGCGCCTGCTCAACCCGGTGGTGAACCGGTCGACCTACCGCCGCTGGGCCTACCTGATCCTCGGCGGCGCGCTGATCGTGCCCTACCTGATCTTCGCGTCGATCGCGATCCCGTCGGTGGCCCCGTTCGCCGCCGACATCGGCACCGCGTCCGCGGTGGGCGGGCTGGCGGCGATCCTGGTCATGGTGGCCAGCTCGTTCATCCCGGCGGTGCGGGTGCTGGAAGGTACCGCCGTGCGCGAGCTGCTCGACGACCCGGCGCCGGGTGCGACCTTCGGCCGCGCGGAGAACTGGCCGGTGCGGTTGCGGTCGAGCGCGATGTTCGTGGCGCACGTGCTCGCCGGTGGTGTGCTGAGCTTTCTGAGCCTGGCGTTGCCGGTGTTCTTCGTGCTGTCGGTCTCGGCGCCGTTCAGCGGGCGGATCGCGATCGGCTCCGAGGAGGGCATCGCGGTGCCGCGCGGCTGGGCCGGGGTGTGGGTGCCGGTGCTGTTCCTGGCGCTGGTGATCGGGCTGGTCTACACGGTCTGGGCGGTGGGCGGCCTGCTCGGCCGCGCGGCGGCGACGCTGCTCGGCATCTCCGCGGCCGACCGGATCGCCCAGCTGGAGAAGCGCACCGAACAGCTCGCCGAGCGCAACCGGCTGGCCAGGGAACTGCACGATTCGGTGGGGCACGCGCTCAGCGTGGTGACCATCCAGGCCGGTGCCGCGCGGCGGACGCTGCGGCGTGATCCGGACTTCACCGAGCGCGCGCTGGAGGCCATCGAGGATTCCGCGCGTTCGGCACTGGAGGACCTCGACCACGTGCTGGGCCTGTTGCGTGAGGAGAAGTCCGGCAAGGCACCGCAGGCGGGACTGGCCGAACTGCCCGGCCTGCTGGAGGCGACCAGGCTGGCCGGGGTGCCGGTGACCGCGGAGATCACCGGCGAGCCCGCCGAGGTGCCCGCGGTGGTTTCCCGCGAGGCGTACCGGATCCTGCAGGAATGCCTGACCAACGCGTTGCGGCACGCGGGTAAGGTCCCGGTCGCGCTGCGCGTGGCGATCGGCGGGGACCAGCTGGAACTGCTGATGCGCAATCCCGCCGGGCCGCCGGTCGCCTCACGGGGCACCGGCGGGCGCGGGGTCCGCGGCATGGCGGAACGGGTCGAGGTCCTGCGCGGGGAGTTCAGCGCGGGGCGCAACGGAGAACACTGGGAGGTCGTGGTGCGGTTGCCTTGGGGAGCCGGGAAGTGATCGGCGTGCTGCTGGTCGACGACGAGCAGCTGATCAGGGCGGGGCTGCGGGCGATCATCGAGTCCGAGCCGGAGCTGAGCGTGGTGGGGGAGGCCGGTGACGGCGCCGAGGTGCCCGGCCTGGTCGCCCGGCTGCGGCCCGACGTGGTGCTGATGGACGTGCGGATGCCCGCGGTGGACGGCATCCGCGCCACCGGGCATCTTATGTCCACAATGGACAACCCGCCGAAGGTCGTGGTGGTGACCACGTTCGAGAACGACGACTACGTCTACGAAGCGCTGCGCGCCGGGGCGAGCGGCTTCCTGCTCAAGCGTGCCCGGCCGGAGGAGATCGTCTCGGCGGTGCGCACGGTCTCGGCCGGTGACTCGCTGCTCTTCCCGGCCGCCATCCGCCGCCTCGCCGCCACGCACGGCGGCGCCGGTGGTGGTCAGGACGGCCTGGCCGCCGCCGGACTGACCGAACGCGAGTCCGAGGTGCTCAGACTTGTCGCCAAAGGACTGTCCAATGTGGAAATAGCCGGGGAGCTTTTCCTCGGCGTGCAGACGGTGAAGACCCACGTGGGCAACCTACTGGCGAAACTGGGGGCGCGGGATCGGACGCAGGCGGTGATCCGGGCGTACGAGTCGGGGTTCATCAAGCCCGCCTAGTGTCCTGAGTTGTTAATTCGTGTGCAGTAGCGTGCGATGGAGTCGAGGATCTGGTCGGCGGTTTTGGTCCAGACGTAGGGTCGTGGGTCGTCGTTCCAGGTTTCGATCCAGGCGCGGATGTCGCGGTTGAGTGCGCGGACGCTGGTGTGGCTCGCGCGTTGGAGTTTCTTGGTCGTGAGTTCGGAGAACCAGCGTTCGACGAGGTTGAGCCAGGAACTCGACGTCGGGGTGAAGTGCACGACGAAGCGCGGATGACTGGCCAGCCAGCGTTTGATCACCGGGGTCTTGTGGGTCGAGACGTTGTCCATCACCAAGTGCACCGCCAGTTCGGCGGGCACTTCTTTGTCGATGGCGGTCAGGAATTTCTTGAACTCGATCGCGCGGTGGCGTGCGTGCAGCCGGCCGATGACCTTGCCGGTGGTGATGTCCAGTGCCGCATACAGGCTGGAGGTGCCGTGCCGGGTGTAGTCGTGCGTGGCGCGCTGCGGCGTGCCGGGCAGCATCGGCAGAACCGGAGCGGTGCGGTTGAGCGCCTGGATCTGGGACTTCTCGTCCACGCACAGCACCACCGCCCGCTCCGGCGGAGCGAGATAGAGCCCGGCGACGTCTTTGACCTTGTCCACGAACAACGGGTCCTTGGACAACTTCCATGATTCACGGCGATGCGGCTGCAGGCCGAACGCGTTCCAGATCCGCGTCACCGCGGTCTGGGTCAACCCCGACTCCGCGGCCATCGACCGGGTCGACCAGTGCGTGGCATTCGCGGGCGCCGACTCCAGTGTCGCGGTGATCACTGCCTCGACCTGCTCATCGGTGATCGTGCGCGGACGCCCAGGACGCGCCTCGTCCAGCAACCCATCCAGCCGGTCGGTCACGAACCGCGACCGCCACTTCGCCACCGTCGCCCGCGTAATCCCCAACTCCGCGGCGATCTCGCTGTTCGAGCCACCTTCGGCGCACCGCAACACAATCCGGGCCCGCAAGGCCAGCGCCTGCGCCGTCTTCCGGCGCCGCGTCCAGCACCGCAACATGCCCGCCTCGTCCTCGGACAACACCAACTCGGGCAGCTTCGGGTTCGGCATGCCACCGAACCCTACGCCTGCACACGAACTAACGACTCAGGACACTAGTACCAGGTGAACGCGGTGCGCCACAGCCACGGCGCGACGAGCACGGCGGCCCAGGCCACCCCGGTGGCGAAGGCGAAGGCGCCGACGGTGAGCAGCAGGCGGTTCACCTTGACGGAGAAGCAGGGTTCTTCGTAGTCGTTCACCGGACCTCCGGTTCTTCGGGGATTACGGGGTCTTCCCCGGGGGTCAGGCCGCGCCTGGCCATCAGCCAGCGCAGCGGGGCGGCCGCGGAGAGCGGGTGCCCCGGCGTCCAGCCCTCCAAAGAGGACACCAGGAAGTAGCCGACCGCACCGAAGTCCCGGTCGGCCGCGAGCACCAGGTTGTCCAGGCCCGCCTCGGCCAGCCAGTCGCGGATCGCGGTGCCGTCCGGGGTCAGGTCGGCCGCGGCGGCCACCTCGGTGAGCAGGTCGGCCTTCACCACCGCCACGGCCAGCGGCAGCCGGTCGATGGGGACCCGGAACAGGCGCAGCCGCTGCACGGTGAGCTGGTAGGTGGCCTCGGCGTCCCTGGTGGCCGGGTGCGCGCGGCCCAGCACCTCCTGCCCGGCCGTCTCGGCCAGCACGGCGGGCACGGTGAACGGGTCGAGCACGAACACCAGCCCGGTGGCGTTGTCCAGGAAGGACAGTGCCGCGTTCTCGTCCCAGTCCTGGTAGAACTCACCGGCGGCGTCGAACAGGTGCAGGTAGGCGTGCTCGCCGAGCTGCCCGAACCCGCGGCGCACGCGCAGTCGGACGGTCACCGCGGCGGGGAAGTGCCCGGCGGCGGTCTTCGAGGTCTCCGCCCGCTCGCGGATGATCCGCGCGCCCTCGTCGAACACCCGCCTGCTGGCCTCGTCGTCGAATTCGACGTCCCCGAGTTCGAGCAGCGCCGCGAAGGTGAGCCGCGTTTTGCCCGCCGACACCGCGCCGATCACCGGCACGCGGACTTCCGGGATGGTGGCCGCGTGCTCGCGCAGGTCCGCCGAGCACGCCGGGCAGTAGTGGCCCAGCCGCCGGGCCGCGCGGAAGACCGTGGTCGGCAGCAGCTGCCCGCATCCGCAGCGCCGCCACCACGCGCCGAGCGCACCCGGCCGGAGGTCGCGGTGCGTGCGGTCGCAGTCCGGACCGGAGCAGCGGAACCACGGCAGTGGCACCGGCCGGTAGCACTCCTGGCACCCGGCCGGACCGCCGAGCCGGGACCGCACCACCGCGTCGAGCCTGCGAGCGCCACCCGCGACGGCGAGCCGCAGTGCCTCCAGCGCCCCGAGCAGGAGCAGCGCCGGCACCAGCAGCGCGATGCCGCCGAGCACCACCCCGGCCGACCAGGCGAGCGCGCCGCCGAGCACCACCGCCGCCAGCGGCCAGCCCACCACGGCCAGCGTCAGCTGCACCCGTTCGTGCAGTTCCCGGATCAGCGGCGCCACCCGCCGCACCGGGTACCACCCGCCCCGGCTGAGCCTGACCAGTTTTCCCGCCACCGCCCACAAATCGACCTGCGCCTGCCCGGGCAGGTAGGCGGGCCAGGCGTGATCCCTGGGGATGGTGCCGCGGCGCGGGACGAGCAGCGGGATCTCCCCGGTGGACACCATCGCCGGGGTCACCGTCACCGGCCGGTGCCCGCGTGGCCCGCTCACGGTGAGCACCGTGGTGCCCGCGGCGGCGAGCGCGCCCGCCGCGGCCGCCGCGGGCACCAGCAGGAGGACGGCGGGCCAGACGAAGTAACCGACGGCGAGTTCGGCGAGCAGGTAGTACCCGATCAGCACACCCGCGCCCGCCAGGATGGCGAGCACCACGATGCCCACGCGTTCCACGACTCACTCCCGCAGGTGCTTGGCGGCTCGCGACCGCGCACGCCGCGAGCGGACGCCGTACGACTTGATCCAGCTCTGCCACACGTGCAGGTTCTCCTCGTCGAGTTCGCCGACGAGGGCGGTGATGCGCTGGCGCCCCTGCCGGTCGAGCAGCCGGGTCCAGTCGGCGAGGATGGACAGCAGCGCCTCGTTCTCCGCGTCGGGCAGCACACCCGACCACTGCAGGTCCAGCGCGAGCACGGCGAGGCCGTCGGCACCGGCCTCGCGTTTGAGCAGGCGCGGCAGCCTGGCGATGAGCAACCGGTGCATCGCGTGCCCGGCCCCGCGCAGCGCGAAGGCGGCGTACTTGCCTCGCGCGCCGACGAGGACCGGGAGAACCGTGTCCTCCCTGGCGGCGAGCACCGCCTCGCTGAGCCGGTCCAGTTCGTCCGGTTCCGGGCGCGGGCGCCGAGGGGAGCGCAGGTGCGCGAGCCAGGCGTGGAGCAGGCGATCTTCGTGGTGCCATCCGGCGAACGGGTGCCGGCGCAGTTCGTGGCCGAGCGCGGTGAGCCGGTCCAGCAGGTCCAGCTTGGCCGCGGTCGGCAGGCCCCGGTTGCCGCGGGCGGCCAGGTCGAGCATGCGCTCGGCCAGTGCGGGGGAGATCTGGTGCCCGGCGGGCAGGCCGCCGAGGAACACCCCGGCGTCGGCCAGGTCCAAGCGGGTCTGCGAGGTGAGCGCGGTCCACGCGGCGAGGTCGTCGTGCTCGGTCGCCTTGCGGGCCACGTGCGTGAGCACGTCGCGCCGGAGCCCGGCGTCGCCGGTGGCCGCGGCGGCACCGGCGAGTTCGCGGTCCAGCGGCCGGGCCGGTTCGTGGATCGAGGTCCAGAGCACCCTCCACCACCGCGTCCGCAGCGCGGTCACGGTGGCGTCGCGCGTGGCGGGATCCTCCAGCCGGCGCTTCAGTTCCTCACGGAGCAGCAGGACCATCGCGGGGGCGCAGTTCCACCTCGCCGGGTGGATGTCCAGCTCCGGGTGGTCGGCCCACCAGCGGCTGAACCCGGCGAACCGGCGCTGTCCGCGCTCCGGGGCGACCGGCACCCCGTGCCGGGTGGCGATCTGGAGCAGGGTGTCGCACTGGGCCGGTTCCGCCCGGTCCAGCGCCTCCGCCACCTCCCGGACGGCGGCGTCCCCGGTGAGTTCGCCGGACGGCAGGACACGCAGGCCGCGGAGGTGGCGCTGGGACTCTTCCCACGTGTGGTGGGCACGCGCGTCGGCCAGCTCCGCGGCCAGCACACCGGATCGGAGTTGCTCGCGCAGCCGGGCGTCGCTGCGTTCGTAGAGCGCGTCGTACAGGTCGTAGCGCGCCTCCAAACCCGGTGACGTGGCGAGGATCTGCGCGGCCAGCGGCTGGCCAACTTCGGCGACCACCTCCGGCGGCTGCCGCTTCAGCCAGTTCGCCAGCGCCGCGGCGTCGGCGGGCCGGACCGGTTCGCGCAGCCGCAGCGTGCTCGCGGCCAGCCGGTCCTGCGCGGCCAGTTCCTCGGCCGGGTCCGCCGCGTCGCCGAACTGATCGGCCAGCTCGACCGCGTCGATGACGTCCAGCGGGTCGGCGCCGAGGAAGCGCGGCACCCAGAAGTGCGCGACCGGCGCCGTCCTGGCCACGGTGTGGCTGCGGTCGCGCAGGTCGAACACGCAGAACCCGGACTCCCGCACCGAACCGGCCCAGTCCGGGTGCACCGCCAGCACGTCGTGCCTGCTGTACTGCAGATTGCTGACGAACGCGCGGAAGCTGACGCGCAGCGCCACCCGCTGCGGCAGCAGGAGAGTACCGGCGATGAGCCAGCAGAAAACCGGCTCCGGGTCGTCGGCGACAAAAACGATCCGCTGCGGGCTGTCGGACCGCAACGCGGACAACGCGGAGACCACGGCGATCAGGAAATCCTCGGCCCCCGGCTGACCGGCCACCCAGGACCGCACGGCGTGCGCGGTCCAGGGACCCGGCTGGGGTTCGGGCCCGACCCCTTCGCACCGCGTGGTCGGCGCCGGGCGTTCCGCCCACCACGGCGCGCCCCACAACTGCGCCGGGCGGAGCTGGCCGTACGCCTCGGGGTCGCCGGTGGTGATCGCGTGGGTGAACTGGTTGCCCTCGCGCATGCCGTTGGCTTCGGTGCCGAGGTAGATCCCCCGCGCGGTGACGAACCGGTCCTCGAAGACGTGCGCGAGTGACGGCGGGTACAGCTCGACCGGGCGCCGCCGCCGGATCCACTCCGGCGGTGGTTCGTACAGCGCCGACCGCTGCACGATCGACATCTCGTCGTGGCCGACCTCGGGGGAGGCGGCCTGGAACTGGAACCCGGCGACCCCGCGCAGGCCCTGGCCCGGCAGGCAGTCGGTGTAGAACAGCGAGCCGAACGCGGCCCGGCGCCCGGTCACTTCCGCGTCCGGCCGACGATGCCGGACAGGCTGAGCAGCCACAGCAGCGGCTCGTCCACCCGGTGCGGCTGGATGCCGCGCGCGTTCACCGAGTTGCTGGCGTAGTCCGGGGTCGCGCCCAGCGCCGACACCGCGAAGTAGCGGTACTTGCGGTAGTTGAGCCGCAGGTGCGAGTCGATGGCGTCCGCGCCCAGTTCGCCCAGCAGGTCCAGGACGTGGTCGTGGGTGGCGGCGCCGGCCCGCTCGTCGTAGGCCGGACCGGCCGCGGGCGGCCGCATCAGCGGGTGCGCCGGGCCGAGCGAGTCGAAGAAGGAGTCCATCTTGGCGAACACCACCGCCATCGGCACCGGGATCAGCCCCGAGTTCGTCCGCTGCCGCAGCGCCTCGGTGACCCGGTTGAGCACCTCCTGCGGTGGTTCGTTCTCCCGGATCGCGTTGTCCGGCACGGTGATCCGCCCGCGCGCGCCGGGCAGCTGCCACGGGTCGAGCACCACGATCAGCGCACTGGTCCACCGCAGGTAGTGCTGGGTGTAGACGCTGTCCTGGGTGGTCATGTCCTCGCCCGCGGCGTCGTAGAAGGACAGCGTGCTGCTCAGCGGCCGGGGCCGGCGGGCGAAGCGACGGCGGGACGTGCGCCATTCGAAGACGATCGGCGCGCGCACACCGTCGATCGCCGACCGGGTGGTCTCCGGCAGCACCTTGTCCACGAAGAGCGCCCGCTCGTAGGTCTCGAACCAGCGCTTGGTCGAGGCCTCGCCCGCGTGCTGGTCGCCGATCAGCCGGGTGTCGGCGCCGAACCGGCGGCGGATCGCGTGCTGTAGTTCGTGCATGAGGACGGTGAGGAAGACGGTCTTGCCCGCGCCCTTGCCACCGATCAGGCCGACGAGCGGACTGCGCGGGTCCTCGCCGAAGGTGGTGGGCAGCGTGGTGTGGCAGGTCGGGCAGGCACGAATTCGGGACACCGCACCGCATTCGGGGCAGGTCCCGGCCTTCCCCCGGCCCGGCGCCGGGAACGTGGGCCAGGACTCCAGGGCGTAACCGGTGAGCTGGCGCCGGTTCTCGTCCACCCGCTTGCGGCAGCCGTTGCCCGCGGCCGAGCCGCGCCCGTGGCACTGGAAGTGCAGTGCCGACAAGGAAACTTCGTGGTAGCAGTAGGGGCAGACCAGCTTTCTCACCGGCGCGCCTCCAGCCGTTCCCGCGCACGGGTGACGAATTCGAGCGTGCCGGGGTCGGCCGCGAAGCACACCAGCCAGCGGTGCTTCTCGGCGGGCAGCTCGACCACCAGCTGTTCGCTTCCCGACGCGTCCAGGTGGAGCCGGTGCCTGGCCAGCTCGACGCCTTCGGCGGGGTGTGCCGGCGGCAGCGGCCCGTCGGCGGCGACGACCACGACCTCGCCGCCGCGCACCGGGTCGATCGCGGCGAAGGTGATCGTCATTTCCCGGCGGCGCCAGCGGTTCCGCTGCACGGTGTAGTCCACCCTGGCGGCGTATCCGGGGACCTCGACGACTTCCGGCGCCGACAACGCGGTTCCGTCGGCGGAGGTCGCCGTGCCGCGGATCTCGACGTGGATCGGGTCGTTACCGGCGTGGATCCGGCAGCCGTTCGCTTCGTAGGCGTACGCGGAGATGTCGGCCGTCCGCGGCTCACCATCCCGGTCCGTCCAGCTCACCCGCGCCCCGGCGAGGCCAGGTGGCCAGATCCAGGAGAGCACGATTTCCGCGCCACGCCGTTGCGCCACCGCCTGGCTGACCGGCAGCGCGGTGCCCAGCCGGGCCGCGACCCCGACGGTGGCCTCGGCGCCGAGCACGGTCACCGGCAGGTACCACTGCCACCCCGGCGCGACCTCGCCGGTCAGCCGGACCCGGTCGCCTTCCGGTTCCGGGCGTCCGCGCAGCTCCTCGCCGTAGGTCTCCAGTGCCGTGGCCGAGATCCGGTCACCGGGGTGCCAGTCCGGTGGTGCCGCGGCGAAGCGGATCCGGACCGCGCCGGTGGCCCGCCGATGCCACCGCGCGGTCACCCTGGGGCCGAAGCCCGGCGTCGCCGGTTCCAGCTCGACCGCGATCGGTTCGTCCGATGTGGACAGATCACGCGCCCTGAAGTGGAACGGCTCGCCGGGGTGACGGCTGCCGTCGGCCAGTTCGTACACCGGCTGCACCTGGTACGCCGCGTCACCGGTCACTTCGTCCTGATAGGACACCCGGCCGTGGTCGTCCGGGCGCACGGTCCGGTGGACCACGGTGTCACCGGGGGTGCGCCGGATCCGCACCTCGGTGGTCTCCGGCCGGACCTGCCAGACCAGTTCGAGGCGATCCCCGTCGCGCCGGGTTTCCCGCAGTTCGACCGAGGGGAACACCGGGATCGCCGTGCGTGCCGGGTCCGACCAGTCCTGGTCCGGTGAGGAACGGGCGAACACGGCGTAGTGCACGGACGGGCCGACGGGCGCGTCCGCGTCGACGAACTCGGTTCCGGCGATCTCGGTGACCACCGTGCCCGTGTCGTGGCCGGGTGGCTCTGCCTCGTGCCGGACCACGCGGTACCGGGTGGCTCCCGTGTGCCCGTCACCCGGTTCCCACCGGAGCAGGACGCACAGTCCCTTCGTCGCCGCTTCCAGTTCGCGTGGTGGGGTTTCCGCGTGCCGTGGAGCTGCGGTTTCCGGTGGGCGGGCTGCATCCGTCGTGCGCTGGTCCAGAGCGGCCAGCAGGATCTCGGAGACCTGGGCACCACCGGCGGCCAGCCGCTCGGCGATCAGCCGCAACGGCAGCCCGGCCGTGAGGGCGGCGGTCGTCCACGGCGGCACCGGGACGTCGTGTGCCTCTCGGACGGCCAACCCGGCGAGCCGTACAGCGCGGTCCACTTCGTGCGACGGGACAGCCGGTAAAGCGTGGTACAGCGCGGAAAGCACCCGCGGGGTCAGCGCGTCCAGCGGCTCGTACGCGTCCTTGACGAAGGTGGTCAGTTCGTCCGGCGCCGCCGCGACCGGCGGAGCTTCCCTCGAGCGCCACCAGTCCGCGGACTTCAGCAGTACGCCGTAGGTCCCGTGGAGATCGGCGTCCTCGGCCAGGAAGCGGTCGTAGACCCGTTTGAGCGTGCGGGGAGTGGTGACCGCGGCGGAGACCCGGCGCCAGAGTTCGCGCACCTCTTCGGTGCGGGCGAGGAGTTCGTCGTCGGTCATCTCGCCGGACAACGCGTAGCGCGCGAAGAGTTCGTCCTCCGCGGCCGGGGCACCGCCGGTGCGATGGGGCTTGACCACGCGGTCTTCGTAGGCGATCGGGTCGAGCGGCTCCATCAGCTGCCTTCCCGGCTCTGGGCACCACAGCAGGTGCGGATGAGTTCGGCGGTGAGCGTGACCGGGGCGTGCTCGAGCACTTCGCCGAGTTCGGGGTCGGTGAGCAGGGCGAGCAGTTCCTCGTCGTAGTCGGGCTTGCCGACCGAATCGGGATACCGCTCCAGGTAGTCGGCCAGCACCGGCCAGCGCACCCGCAGCACGGTCCACAGCGCCAGCGCGTCGCTGTCCACCACGACCCCTTCGAGCGTGCGCGTCGCGCGGAGCACGCTGTAGGTGTTCACGAACCGCTTCATCCCGCGTGGGTTGCGGTGCAGCAGCCCGGCGAACTTCTGCAGCGCGTGCTCGCTCAGGTCGGCGGACTCGGATTCGGCGAGCTTCTTCGCCGTGGCGGGCGCGGTGAACTCCCGGACCGGCGGGCTTGCGCCCTCCCAGGCACGCATCGCGTCCAGCACGTGCGAGCTGCCTTCCACCTGACTGGCCACCAGTTCGGCTTCTTCGGCCGCGGCGGCGGCCGGGGCAGGCTCGCGGATGTTGAGTATCCGGTTGAAGTAGGCGCTCATCGCGTCCGTGCCGATGGCGGGCATCGGCACGCTCAGCTGGAAGAGCTTGTCCAGGAACAGATAGCCCAGCGGCCGGGTCGGTTCCTCGGCGGCGGGCGCCAGCTTCTCGTAGCGGACCTCGTAGGCCCGGCGCAGCCAGTTCCCGTGCGCGGCCACCAGGAAGTAGGCCGAGCGCTGGCCCTTGCGCGGTTTGCCCGGCGCGTCACGGACCAGGGTCTGCACCGCGTCGAGCAGGTCGACGACGTAGTCCTCCGAACACCGGTCCAGGTCGTCGATGAAGAACACCACCCGGCGCTTCGACCGGGAAACCAGCCACGCGAACTGCTCGGCGACCTCCTGCATCGGATTCGTGTGGATCTGTTCCAGCCGCCGCGCGCCCCGTGCCGAGTTCCACAGCAGGAAGCGGCTCGCCACCAGTCCCGCCACCCAGATCGCGGTCACCGCGGCGAGGATCGCGGTGACCGCCCGCGCGGTGTCCCCGACGTCCTTCGCGGTCTTCCACGCCGGGCTCAGCCACAGGATCGCCGCCAGCACCACCACGGTCACCAGCAGTCCGGAGACCAGGAACGGCACCCCGCCGGTCCGCCGGGCGCGCCGGACGGTCTCCACCAGCCGCAGCCGGGTCCGGCCCCAGGCGGACAGCTCCAGCGCCACCCGCTGGCGCAGCGCGGTCAGCAGCGCCCACCACGGCGGATCGACCCGGTTGTGCCGCCAGGCGTCGAATTCGACCACGAGGAACTCGTCGGCCAGCTTCGGGCTGAGCAGGCCGAGCAGGGTGGTCTTCCCGGACCCCCACGGGCCTTCCAGGTGTACCAGGAACGACGGTTTCGGTTCGCTGAGCGACATCCGCTTGAGCCGGACGGCGAGCACGTCGGCGAGCGCGTCGCGCTTGAGGTCGTCGTGCGCGGCCGGTGAGTCGTTGAGCCAGCTGACGAACTCTTCGCGGCGGACACTGCTTTCGGCGAGCCGCCGGGCGGCCGCGCTCCGGACCGCGGCCGGTTCGTCCTCCCGCAGCCTGGCGCCCGCGTAGTCGGCCATCGCGGCGGGCAGGCGGTATTCGGCGGCGCTGCCCGGCCGTTCGAGCAGGCCGCGCTGGTGCAGTTCGTCCAGCGCCCGCCCGGCTTCGGTGGTGGAGATCTCGGCCAATGCGGCCAGCCCGGCGGCGACGATCGTGCGGTCACCGGCCAGCGAAAGCAGGGTGAGCCGGCGCTGCTGGCCGGGCGAGAGCTTGCGGACGCGGAGCGCGCACCGGGCCACCACCACCTCCGGCGGATCGCCCGGCGCTTCGAGCGGCCCGCTCTGGTCGGCCAGCGCGGCCAGCCGTTCGCTCACCGTGCCCGTGCTCATCGCGGCGACTCCGGCGGCGAGCTGCCGGATGCTCCCCGGCAGGTAGTCACCGGCCCAGGCCAGCTCGTCGGCGTCCGCGTCGGAGACGTCCACAATGGACTTGACCAGCGCGGCCGCGTCACCGCGCGCCAGCACGTTCAGCGCGACCTCGGGCACATTGGCCTCGGTGAGCCCACGGGGTGGCTTGTTCGTGATGGCCACCGTGAACGGACCGGTCCGGTAGGTGCGAAGGCGGAGGACCTCTTCCGCGGTGCGGGGGTTGTCGAGCAGCAACAGGGTCGGTTGGGTGAACCGGGCACCGTAGGCCTTCGACCTGGCTTCCGGCGCCTCCGGGATTTCGTCCGGTGACACGCCGAGGCCGCGCAGGATGCGGCCGCGCGCTTCGTGCAGCGCGGTGTCGCGGTCCTCCGGCAGTGCGGCCAGATCGAGGTAGCACACGCCACCGGGAAACCGCGCGGCGTTCCGGCGCGCCCAATGCACCGCCAGCGCGGTTTTGCCCAGTCCGGCCCGGCCGGTCAGCAGGACGAGATCCGAGCCTTTCCGGTGGTACTTGTCGAGCTGGGCGAGCGTGTCCGCCCGGCCGGCGAATTCGGCCGGGCTCGGCGGCAGGCCGGGAAAGGCGGGCGCTGTCCGCTGCGCCAGATCCGGTGCCTCGCCGTGGATCCAGACCTTCACCTGCTCGGTGCGGTAGAGCGTCTGCACCGGGTGGAACGCGTCGAGGTCCGCTTCCGGCAGGCGGCGCAGTACCCGGTGCGCCTGCTCGGAAAGCGCGAGTTCGAGTTCCGCGCAGGCCGCGCCGCCGGTGGCGTCACCACCGGCCAGCCAGTGCCCGAAGTCGGCTTCACCGGCCAGGTGCAGTGCCGCGCGCACCCGCAGCCGGTTCGCTTCGCCCGACTGCTCGTTGTACCGGTGCACTTCGGTGCGCAGCGGACCGGCGAGCAGCTCGGTGACCGAGGTGATCGCGGCGTCGTCCGGGATGCGCGTGCGCAGGCCGTCCCGGTCCGGGCGCGGGGTCAGGCCGCTGCTCGCGGCCGCCCGCTCGAACAGCGAAGCCAGCGCTTCCCGGTTCGCCCGCCGCCGGAGTTCGTCGGATTCCGCCTCACCGGCCAGGCGCAGGGTGAGCGCCAGCGACTCACTACCGGGCAACGGACGCGCCTCCGTTCGGAGCGGACGAGTGGGGACTCACCCACCAAAGTCGCCCGTGCCGCGCATTCGTTTCAGCCGGATGGCCGGGTACCGCTGTCCGGGTGACGTTCAGGCGCCGACGGAGCGGACGTCCCGGCCGCCCTTGCCGCGCAGCACTTCGACGCGGTCGGAGCCGGGACGGCCGAGCACCCAGCTCGATCCCGGCACCTGCTTGGCCCGCTTCTTCAGCGGCGCCAGCAGTTTCGACACGTCGCGGTAGGAACCGACCGACGCGGTCATGCACACCAAAGTGGCCAGTGACACCGAAACCGGGAGGCCGTCGGCCGACCACGAGGTGTCCAGCACCGCCGCGGCCAGGGTGGCGATCTCGTCCACGTCGCAGGCGACCAGGAAGTCGTCGCCGCCGACGTGGCTGATGGTGACCCGGTGCAGCCGCGCGGCCGCCTCGCTCAGCGTGCGGCCCAGCTCCCGGATGAGGTCGTCGCCCGCGGCGAAACCGGCCTTGTCGTTGACCGACTTGAACGCGTCCACGTCGAGCCAGGCGGTGACGAACGGCTCGCGGGCGGCGATCCGGCGGTCGATGTCCCTGGCCACGGTGTCGGTGCCGGGCAACCGGGTCAGCGGGCTGAGCGCGGTGGCCTCCTCGACCTTCGCCTCGGCCACCCCGCGCACCACCTCGGTCACCAGCACCACGCCGAGGCACCGGCCGCGCCGGTCGACCACCACCACGTCGTCGCCGGTGCGGTCCCAGTCGGCGTCGGCGACCACGTCCAGCAGTTCCAGCGCGGAGGCCTCGGCGTCGATCGTGTGCGGGGTGTCGGCCAGCCGGTCGGCGGAGCGCTTGGCGTGCAGCGCGTGCCCGTACGGCCCGGTGAAGGCGAGCAGGAACCGCGCCCGGTCGACCGACCACAGTGGACGGTCGTGCTGGTCCACCCCGACGATGCCGGTGGCGCGTTCCGAAGCGGCCAGTGCCTCCCGGACGTCCTCGCAGGTGGCCGAGGCGGGCAGGGTGGTGGCCGGCTTGAGGAAGTCCTTGACCCGGGGCGCGGCCGGGGAAGCGACCCGGTCGCCGGTCACCGGCAGCGGGGTGGTCACCCCGTCCAGCCGGCCGCCCGGCTCGGTCCCGGTGAACAGCGGCCCCTGCGCCACCCGGATGCCCAGGCCGCGCACCACCTCGAAGTGCGCGGTGTTCTCCACGCCGGTGGCCACCAGCCGGGCGCCGGTGCGCGAGGCGAAGTGCAGCAGTGACTCGAAAACCGCCGCGGAGGCGGTGTTGCCCGCGGCATGCGCGGTCAGCGTGCCGTCCACCTTCAGCGTGCTCACCGGCGCCGCGGCCAGCAGGGCCAGCGGCAGGTCGCTGCGGCCGAGCCCGTCCAGCGCCAGCCGGAAGCCGAGATCGGTCAGCGCGGCCATGCTGTCGAGCAGGTCGGCCGGGCGCACCCGGCTGAACGGCGGCCCGATCTCCAGCACCACCTCGCGCGGGCGCCTGCCCACCTCGTCGAGCACGTCGAGCAGCGGGGTGAACCGCGCGGCGCCCTCGGCCACCGAGGCGGCGGTGAGGTTCAGGTGCAGCGGCAACAGGGCTTCGCCGGTTTCGGCACCGCCCTCGGCCTCCTGCCGGACGGCGTGCGCGGCCAGTGCCACGTCGGTCTCGGCGAGCCTGCCGGCGCGGGCGGCCTCGTCGAGCAGCCTGGCCACCGAGTGCTCCCCGGTACCGGCGCGCGCGAGCGCTTCCAGTGCCACGGCACCGCCGGTGTGCAGGCTGTACAGCGGCTGGAAGGCGAAGCTGACGGCGATCTGGGTCGGGCCCACGCCCGCATCGTGCCGAGTCCGGGGTGGATTCGGGTGGTCTGTAAACAAAAGTTCATCGGCTGGTCGCGCAATTAGACCATCCGGGTGCGGATTCGCCACGGTGCGAGCCGGAAAAGCCCCGCCATCGCGGCCGCCGTTCCCGCCAGGTCTTCACGACCGGACAGATAGGCGCGCTGCCGATCAGGTGGCAGCGAGAAGAACATTTCGAAGAATTCCGGTACCTGCGCGGAGGGTAACCGGGTCAGCACACGAAGGCCGAATCGCCGCAGGGCGTGGACCTCGCGCGCGGTGGCCGAGGCCACCACGGCACGCGCGGCGCGATCGGCGTCACGCGGGTTCGACGCGGCCGCGATGGCCTGTGCCACCGGGGAAGCGAGTCGCAGCGCGGTGCCGAGGCTGTACCCGGTGGCGGGGTGCGCGAAGCCACCGGCGACGCCGAACGCGAGCGTGCGCGGAATGGGCAGATCGAGCGGAATGCGCACGCGTTCCGGTCCGCCTGGTTCGTCGACTCCGGCGGCGGCCAGTCGCGCGCGCAACCGGGCGGAAAGAATGTGCTGTGGCAGCCCGGGTTTCGCGGCGAGGCAGGTTTCCTCGACCAGTGTGCGGCCATCGCCGAGCGGGAGTGAATAGAGAAAGGTCGGGGCCGGGAAATCGTCGGCCACCTGCCGCCAATCCATGAACACGGCCGTGCCGGGGGAGTGGCCGGTGACCCGCTCGGCCGCCGCCTCGTCCAGCGCGACGCCGAACGCGGTCTGCTCGGCCGGCCGCCGCACCGGGCCACCGGTGAGGGCGCGCCGGGCACCGGTGGCGTCGACGGCCACCGCGCAGGCGAGCCGCCTGCCGTCGGCGAGCCGGACGGTCGCCCCGTGATCCCCGCGGGTGACACTCTCGACACGTCCGGTGATCACTTTGACCGCCGGATGGGCCAGCCAGTCGCGCAGCCCGGCGTTGTCGGCCACGACGTACTCGCGGTCGATGGTGTGCGTGGTGACGGCGGTGGCCAGCACGGTGTGCGGGACGGCGGCCACGGCGGAATCCGGCAGGCCGGGCACCTCGTCGCGCCAGAGCCCGTAGACCGGCGTCCACGCCCGCCGCGGCGACGGATCCACCAGGACCACGCGCACCCCCGCGCGGGCGCAGGCCCCGGCCAGCGCCCAGCCCGCTGGCCCGGCCCCGGCGATGATCGTGTCCATCCCCGAATCCCATCACAACCGTGGTTAGGGTGTGGGCCGTGTCGAACTCCGCCGAAGATCCGCGAGCGCGCCGCCGTGACCACGACCGGCAGGCCGCGCGCTCTTCGGCGGCGGCGGACCTGGCCAGCAGTCCTTTCCGGATCGACCGCGACCGCATCGCCGCCTCGCCCTTCTTCGCCCGGCTCGGCGGGGTCACCCAGGTGGTCAGCGCGGGCGGGGCCGGGTTGCTGCACAACCGGCTCACCCACAGCCTCAAGGTGGCGCAGGTGGCCAGGGCGATCGCCGAGCGGATCGCCGCCGCGCCCGACAGCGCCGAACTGGCCGAGAAACTGGGCGGCTGCGACCCCGACGTGGCCGAGGCCGCCGCGCTGGCGCACGACCTCGGGCACCCGCCGTTCGGGCACCTCGGTGAGCAGGTGCTCGACCGGATCGCCCGCCACCGCTACGGCCTGGCCGACGGCTTCGAGGGCAACGCGCAGACCTTCCGGATACTGACCACCACCGACGTCCGCGGCCCGGCCGCGATCGGCCTCGACCTGACCGCCGCGGTGCGCGCGGCGGTGCTGAAGTACCCGTGGGCGCGGCTGCACGTGCCCGACCCGCACCCGTCCGGCATGCGCGTGCCGCCGCGCGGGGCCGCCGAACCCGAGGACGGGCCGGGCACCGGCGCGAGCAAGTTCTCCGCCTACAGCACCGAACTGGACGACTTCGCGCAGGCGCGGGCGCCGTTCGCGGGCAGGCTCGAGCACTGGCAGCAGACCGTCGAGGCCTCCGTGATGGACACCGCGGACGACATCGCCTACGCCATCCACGACCTGCAGGACTTCCACCGCATCGGGGTGCTGCAGCACGCGTCGGTGGCCGCCGAACTGGGCCAGTGGTCCGCGCGGATGACCGAACTGTCCGAACTGGACGGAGAGACGCTGGCCGCCGAACGGCGCAAGCCGGGTTACTCCCTGGAACGCCTGCGCCGCCGCATGCATGCCAAGGACCGCTGGATCGTCGACGACGAGGCGTTCGCGCTGGCGGTGGCGCGGGTGCGCGGTGAACTGGTCGACGACCTGCTGGCCGGCGCGTTCGACGGCTCGATCGAGGCCGAGCAGGCCACCGCCGCCTTCTCCGCGCGCTGGACCGCGCGGCTGGTCGGCGGGGTGTCGCTGACCCCGTCGCCGTCCACCCGCTCCGGCCACGTCACCCTGCGACCCGCCCAGTGGCACGAGGTGCAGGTGCTCAAGTTCGTGCACCGGCGGTTCGTCCTGCTCCGCCCGGACCTGGCGCTGCACCAGCGCGGTCAGGCCAGCCTGGTGTCCACTTTGGTCGACGCGCTGGACGCGTGGCTGGTCGACCGCGACGAGGCTTCCCGTCTCCCGCGGCGGCTGCACGACCTGGTCGAGCTGGCGCACCGCGAATACACGCAGCTGGCGGCGCACTCGCCGGAGCTGCTGATCGGGGCCACCGGGGAACCGGTGCGCGGACAGGACGAGGTGCGCGCGCTGGCCCGCGGGCGCGCGGTGGTCGACTTCGTCGCCTCGCTGACCGACAAGCAGGCTGTCAGCCTGCTCGACGCGCTGACCGGCCGGGCGTCGCAGCCGTGGTCGGATTCGTTCGTCCTCTAGGAACACGCCGGGTAGCAACACGCCGGGGCTTCCCGTCAGAAATTCACGATCGACGGTCACTCGAAAGGCTGCTGCCAAGCCCTGCGCTCTGCACTTAAGTGGTGTCAGCCGGTGATCACCGGCGATCGGTCAGCGTGAGTCGGGGCACGCGCCAAGGAACCGGAGGCGCATGTGCGTCCAGCTCAACGACCCCGCCGGAGAACACGAAGAGGCCTGAGCACCGCGGCCTGCTTCGCGCTCGTGGCCGGGGTGCTCACCCCGGCGGTCGCGGCGGCGGATCCCGCTCAGGACAGCCAGCACATCCAGGACAAAGTGTTCGACCAGATCGCCGCGTTGCAGCAGCTCAAGCGCGCGCAGACCCCCGCTGACTCCAAAGTGGACAGCCAGCTGCTGGTGGAGGCGCAGCGCCGCGCCCAGCGGCTGCCCGTCGGTGAATTGTCCGCTTTGGACACCGGTGCGAAGGTCAGCGAACGCGGCACGGTCACCGTCGACATCCGGGCCACCGCGGTCACCGGCGACCTGCTCTCGGGCCTGGGGGCCGCGGGTGCCGAAATCCGCACGGTTTCGGAGAAGGCGGCCAGCATCCGGGCCGAACTGCCGCTCGACGCGGTCACCGGCCTGGCCCAGCGTGCCGACGTCCGGCTGATCGAACCCGCCGTGCGGGCGGTCACCGCGCACCAGCTCAGCGAGCCGTCGGCGCCCGCCCCGCGCTCGGACGACGCCCCCGCCCAGACCAAGGAGCAGTTCGCCGAGAAGCTCGAAGCCGAGCTGGCCCAGGCGGAGGCCGGCATCCAGGCCGGGCCGGTCACCAGCGAGGGCGACCGCGCGCACAACGCCGACACCGCGCGCCAGCAGTTCGGCGTCAGCGGGGCCGGGGTGAAGATCTGCGCGCTGTCCGACGGGGTCGCCTCACTGGCCGCCTCCCAGGCCAAGGGCGAGCTGCCGCCGTCGGTCGACGTGCTGGCCGGGCAGGAGGGCACCGGCAACGAGGGCACCGCGATGCTGGAGATCATCCACGACGTGGCGCCCGGTGCCGAGCTCGGCTTCGCCACCGCGTTCAGCTCCGACGCCGGGTTCGCGGACAACATCCGCAAGCTCCGCTTCGACGCGGGCTGCGACATCATCGTCGACGACGTGCTGTACTTCAAGGAATCCCCGTTCCAGGACTGGATCATCGCGCAGGCGGTGAACGAGGTGACCGCCGACGGCGCGCTGTACTTCTCCTCGGCGGGCAACGAGGGCAACACCAGCGACGGCACCACCGCGCACTGGGAAGGCGACTTCGCCGACTCCGGGCTGCAGGCGGGCAAGTTCTCCGGCGCGGCGCACGACTTCGCCGGGGCGGGCGGCACGCAGATCTTCCAGCCGATCTCCGACGCCTCGTCGGCTTCGGTGGTGGTCACGCTGTTCTGGTCGGACCCGGTCGGCAAGTCGGCCAACGACTACGACCTTTACCTGTTCAACGCCACCGGCGCGGTGGTGGCGATGAGCCAGAACAACCAGACCGGTACCCAGGACCCGTACGAGCGGCTGGACACCCCGCTGTTCGGCGGCACCGGCCTGCGGCTGGCCGTGGTCAAGTACTCCGGGGAGAACCGGTACCTGTCGCTGTCCGGGCTCGGCGGCCGGTTCTCCGACTCGGCGGACGGGCTCAAGGCCTACACCACGCCGGGCGTGACCGTGGGCCATTCGGCCGCGCGGCAGGCCTACAGCGTGGCGGCCACCCCGGCGGCCAAGCCCTTCGGCTCACCGCTGGAGCCGGGTGACCCGGCCAACCCGGCCGGGCCGTTCCCCGGCTCGTTCGGCCCGAGCACCCAGATCGAGCGGTTCAGCTCGGACGGCCCGCGCCGGGTCTTCTACGAGTCGGACGGCACGCCGATCACCCCGGGCAACGTCTCGGCGACCGGGGGAGAGGTGCGGCAGAAGCCGGACCTGACCGCGGCCGACGGGGTGAGCACCAGCGTGACCGGGTTCAACCCGTTCTTCGGCACCTCGGCGGCGGCCCCGCACGCGGCGGCGATCGCCGGGCTGGTGCTCTCGGGAAATCCCGGCCTGCACCCGAAGGAGATGCGGGAGGCGCTGGTCAACACCGCGGCCGACATCGAGCTGGCCGGTACCGACGTGCTCAGCGGCGCCGGTGTGCTGATGGCCGACCGGGTGCTCGACTACACCGGTGCCAGCCCGCAGCCGGTGACCGTGGCCAGGGCGCCGACCGTGCTCGGCGCGGACAGCTACCTCGATCCGGGCGAGACCGCCAAGCTGAGCCTGCCGGTGACCAACACCGGTGACGGCGCGTCGGTGTCCACCAGCGTCGTGCTGAGCACGCCAACGCCCGGGGTGACCATCACGCCGCGGTCGAAGTCGTACGGCACGATCAGCCCGAAGCAGACCGGGATCAACGAATTCGGCATCACCGTGCCGGCGGACCACGAACTCGGCCTGCCGATCCTGCTCGACGCCAAGGTGAGCTTCGCCGGGGCGCATTCACCGACCACGGTCCGGTTCCCGCTCCAGGTCGGCAGGCCCTCGCCGGTGGCGACGGACTTCGCCTACGCGGGCGCGCCGGTGGCCATCCCGGACAACAACCAGGTCGGCGTGAGCGTGCCGATCACCGTGTCCGGGGTGGGCCGGGCTTCGAAGCTGACCTTCTCGGTGGACGGCAGCACCTGCGGCACCGAGCCGACCTCGACCACGGTGGGGCTGAGCCATTCCTATGTCGGTGACCTGGTCGGCACGCTGACCGCGCCGTCGGGTGCGCAGGCGGTGGTGTTCCAGCGCAGCGGCGCCTCGGGCAACAACCTGTGCCAGGTGGTCTTCACCGACGCCGCGGCGCGGGCGTTCAGCTCGGCGTCCTTCTCGGATGCGCCGTTCACCGGGTCGTGGCGCCCGGCCGCGGTGCTGTCCGGGCTGATCGCGGACGGGGTGGACGGCACCTGGACCTTCCACGCCAAGGACGTCGCCGGCGGCGACTCCGGCTCGATCCGCGCGGTTTCCTTGCACATCAACGGATATGTCAGTGGTGCCGAGGCGGCCAAGCCCGCCCGGGTGCACCAGGAAGTGCGCAACGGACCGGTCCGCCCGGTCTGATCTCCCCGCCCGGCCTCGGACTGTCCATAGTGGATAGTCCGGGGCCGGATGGTGATCCCGGTCATGGGCCGGGTAATTCACTGGACGCCGGGCCGTACACTGGGCTGGTGGACATTCTCCTGGAGTAGCGTGCCGCCCGTGTGAGCACACCGCGGGCGAGTTCGACGCTGTCCTGCTTTCCACCCCTCCCACCTCGGAGTTTCCCTTGATCACGGCCTCCGGCCTGGAGCTGCGCGCCGGCTCCCGCATCCTGCTGTCCGACCTCTCGCTGCGCATCCAGCAGGGCGACCGCATCGGCCTGGTCGGCCGAAACGGCGCCGGCAAGACCACCACGCTGAAGGTGCTCGCCGGTGAGGGCGAGCCCTACGCCGGCGAGGTCCGCCACGCCGGTGAACTGGGCTACCTGCCGCAGGACCCGCGCGAGGGCGACCTGTCGGTCACCGCGAAGGACCGCGTGCTCTCCGCGCGCGGGCTCGACGCGTTGCTGCGCGACATGGAGAAGGCCCAGACGGCGATGTCCGAACTGGTCGACGAGAACGAGCGCGACAAGGCCATCCGCCGCTACGGCAGGCTGGAAGAGCGCTTCGCCGCCCGCGGCGGGTACGCGGCCGAGAGCGAGGCCGCGCGCATCTGCGCCAACCTGGGCCTGGCCGACCGCGTGCTGGCGCAGACCCTGCGCACCCTCTCCGGCGGTCAGCGCCGCCGTGTGGAGCTGGCGCGCATCCTGTTCGCCGCCTCGGAAGCGGGGGCCAGTGGCCGCTCGGACACCATCCTGCTGCTGGACGAGCCGACCAACCACCTCGACGCCGACTCGATCACCTGGCTGCGCGGGTTCCTCAAGGCACACGACGGCGGACTCGTGGTGATCAGCCACGACGTGGAGCTGCTCGACGAGGTGGTCAACAAGGTCTGGTTCCTCGACGCCACCCGCGGCGAGCTGGACCACTACAACATGACCTGGAAGCGCTACCTGGACGCGCGCGCCACCGACGAGAAGCGCCGCCGCCGCGAGCGCGCCAACGCCGAGAAGAAGGCGTCCGCGCTGCAGCAGCAGGCCGCCAAGCTCGGGGCGAAGGCGACCAAGGCGGTGGCCGCCAAGAACATGGCGCGCCGCGCCGAGCAGATGCTGGCGAACCTGGACGAGACGCGCCAGGCCGACAAGGTCGCGCACATCAAGTTCCCGGCGCCCGCGCCGTGCGGCAAGACCCCGCTCACCGCCGAGGGGCTGTCGAAGTCCTACGGCTCGCTGGAGATCTTCACCGGGGTGGACCTCGCCATCGACCGGGGGTCCAAAGTGGTGGTACTCGGGCTGAACGGGGCAGGCAAGACCACCCTGCTGCGGCTGCTCGGCGGAATGGAGAAGCCGGACACCGGCGAAACCGTGCCCGGCCACGGCCTGCGGCTCGGTTACTACGCCCAGGAACACGAAACCCTCGACCACGACGCGAGCGTCTGGGAGAACATCCGCCACCTCGCACCGGACACCGGCGCGCAGGAACTGCGGAACCTGCTCGGCTCCTTCCTGTTCAGCGGGGAGCAGCTGGACCAGCCGGCCGGCACGCTCTCCGGTGGCGAGAAGACGCGCCTCGCGCTGGCCGGGCTGGTTTCCAGCGCCGCCAACGTGCTGCTGCTCGACGAGCCGACGAACAACCTGGACCCGGCCAGCCGCGCCCAGGTGCTCGAAGCGCTGCGCACCTACTCCGGTGCCGTCGTGCTGGTGACGCACGACCCCGGCGCGGTCGAGGCACTCGAACCCGAACGCGTGATCCTGCTGCCCGACGGCACCGAGGACCATTGGTCCGCCGACTATCTGGACCTCGTGCAACTGGCCTGAGGTACTTCCGCGCGGAAACCGTCCGTCCGGTTGATCATGTGCTTAGTTGATGTTCAACAAGCACCGCGTCAGCACTGGAATGGCCCAATGTCAGGGCGGTTTCAGGATGTTTTTCGCCTGTCGTCTGGCATTCCGCGGCTCAGTGTTCGATCATTGCGGCGGCAGGGGTCGAATGTGGCCCAGAACACGCTCATGCGGAAGGCGGAGAGACGTGGCTGACCTGAAGAAGGGCGCGCGGATCACCGGTAACACGCGCGACAAGCTGGCCGCTGACCTGAAGAAGAAATACGAGAAGGGTGCGAGCATTCGCGCGCTGGCCGAGTCCACCGGACGGTCCTACGGATTCGTCCACCGGGTGCTTTCGGAATCCGGCGTGCAGCTTCGCGGGCGCGGTGGGGCCACCCGGGTCAAGAAGAAGTAACAATCCGCTCGTCCGGGGTTTCCCGCGGAAAGCACAGCATCGCGCCGAACAACGCCACCGGGTACACCAGATAGCCGAACCGGGTGGCCGGGGTGAGCAGGATCGAGGTGCCCAGTCCGACCGCGATGCGGAACATCGCGTCCGCCCCGGTGACCGGTGGCCGTCGCAGCAGCCACCAGCTCACCGCCAGCGCCGCGGCGGCCAGCAACGCGATGGCGAGCACGTGGCCGAGTTCGCCGGTGCTCGCGATCAGGTAGCCGGGGAACGGGCTCGTCGCCGGGGAGTCCACCGCGCCGAGCCCGGCCGGGAAGCGGACCACGTGCTCGGCGAAGGCGGCCGGATCGGCGAGCAGCACGGGCAGGTTCACCACGGCGCACACCCCGGCGAAGGCGAGGGTCGCGGTGCCGAGCGCGCGGGCGCCGAGCCGGGCGGCGATCAGCACCGCGACCACCACCGCGGCGGGCAGCGCGGTCAGCTTGGCGCTGACCACCAGCGCCATCACCGCCGCCGCGGGCAGGTGGTGGTCCTTCGCCGCGAGCGCGGTGCCCAGCACCACCAGGCCGATGATCGCCAGGTCCGGCCCGGCCACCGCGAAGGTCAGCGCGGTGAGCGGGAAGGCCACGGCCAGTTGCGCGGCGGCCACCGGCACCCGCGGGCGGCCGAGCAGGCGCAGGCTCGCCCACACGCACAGCGCGGCGGTGAGCGCGAACATCAGCCGCGCGTCGGTGAACGGGGTGTCGCCGAACAACGCCCTCGGCATGCCGAATACGGTCATCACCGGGCCGTACGGGGTGTAGTCGTTGACCTCGGGCAGCCTGCCGAGCGCGTGCACGTCCACGTACGGCGTGCCGTTCTCGAACAGCAGCTTCGCCGAGCGCTCGATCACCCAGACCTCGGGCTGCGCGCTCCACGACCACGGCGTGATCAGCCAGTCCACTCCGGTCAGCCGCCGCACGACCAGGGTGAGCAACGGCGCGAGCATGCCCACCACGCCGATGGTGACCACACCGACCCAGCGGCTGCGCCACCACGCGCGTTGCTCGCGGTTCCGGGTGGCCAGCAACCAGGCGGTGTGCGCGAAGGCCAGTCCGTAGGCGGCGGTGGCGAAGTTGCCCCAGACGCGGAAGCCGTAGAACTCGTTGGTGCGGGCCAGGATCAGCGCGTAGACCGCACAGGCGAGGTAGACCGCGAGATCGACGGCGAGCGGGTGGGCGGACACGAGCTGCCGCAGACGCTCGGAAACGGTGCGGACCACGCGATTCTGCTCACCTTCAGTACGACACCAGCCACGAAAATCTTCCCTGTGGCATGCAGGTTACCGAGGCGGCGGGGAAGAATTCCGCCGGATCGGGAACAACGGGCCGGATTCCGCTGTTGTCCAGGTCATATCCGGTTAAAACCTCTATATTACTTGAGGTCTGGGGCGAAGGACGGCGCAGATGGACAACACGTGGTCGCTGATGATGGGCGCGATGCAGGCGGAGACCGCGCCGAAGGGGCTGACCAGGGGCACGGTCAAGCGGGTGGCGAAGTTCGCCAGGCCGCATTGGCGAAGGCTCGCCGTCTTCGGCGGACTCACGGTGATCTCCGCGGTGCTCGCGGTGAGCACCCCGCTGCTGGCCGGCCGGGTGATCGACGTGATCACCAGCGGCGGGCAGGCGTCGGTGGTGGTGTGGCTGGCGCTGGCGATCGCCGGGCTGGCGGTGCTCGACGCCGCGCTGGGCCTGGCCGAGCGGTGGCAGTCCGCGCGCATCGGTGAAGGGGTGATCTTCGACCTGCGGCGCGCGGTGTTCGAGCACGTGCAGCGCATGCCGGTGGCGTTTTTCACCCGCACCCGCACCGGCGCGCTCGTGAGCAGGCTGAACAACGACGTGATCGGCGCGCAGCGCACCTTCACCGCGACGCTGTCCGGCCTGCTGACGAACTCGATCCAGCTGGTGCTGACCCTGGTGGTGATGCTGGCGCTGTCCTGGCAGGTGACCCTGCTCGCGCTGGTGCTGCTGCCGGTCTTCGTGCTGCCCGCGCGGCGGATCGGCAGGCGGATGGCCGCGCTGCAGCGGGAGGCGTCGGGGCTGAACGCGTCGATGACCACGCAGATGACCGAGCGGTTCTCCGCGCCGGGCGCCACCCTGGTGAAGCTGTTCGGCAGGCCGAAGGCCGAAGCCGACGAGTTCGGCGCGCGGGCGGGGCGCGTGCGTGACATCGGCGTGCGCACGGCGATGCTGACGCGCTGGTTCATGACCAGCCTGACCCTCGTTTCCGCGCTGGCGCTGGCACTGGTGTACGGCCTCGGCGGCTGGCTGGCGCTCAACGGGCAGCTCGCCGCGGGCACGGTGGTCGCCCTGGCGCTGCTGCTGACCCGGCTGTACACACCGCTGACCGCGCTGGCGAACGTGCGGGTGGACGTGATGACCGCGCTGGTGTCGTTCGAGCGGATCTTCGAGGTGCTCGACCTCGACCCGATGATCAAGGAGAAGCCGGAACCGAAGCGGCTGCCCGAAAACGACGCGGTGTCGGTGGAGTTCGACGACGTGCGCTTCGGTTACCCGGCGGCCGACCGGTACTCGCTCGCGTCACTGGAAGAAGTGGCTACTGTGGACAGTCGCGGTGGGGAAGAGGTGCTGCACGGCATCAGTTTCCGTGCTGAGCCGGGTCAGATGGTGGCACTGGTGGGTTCGTCGGGGGCGGGCAAGTCGACCATCGCCTCACTGCTGCCGCGGTTGTACGACGTGGATTCCGGTGCGGTCCGCCTGTCCGGTGTGGACGTCCGCGACCTGAGCTTCGACGCGCTGCGCTCGGCGGTCGGCGTGGTCACCCAGGACGGGCACCTGTTCCACGACACCATCCGCGCGAACCTGGTCTACGCGCAGCCGGGCGCGGGGGACGAGGAACTGTGGGACGCGCTCGGCCGGGCGCGCCTGGCCGACACCATCTCGGCGCTGCCCGACGGGCTGGACACCGTGGTCGGGGAACGCGGCTACCGCCTCTCCGGCGGGGAACGGCAGCGCCTGACCATCGCGCGGCTGCTGCTCGCGCGGCCGCGGGTGCTCGTGCTGGACGAGGCGACCGCGCACCTGGACTCGTCGTCGGAAGCCGCGGTGGGGGAGGCGCTGACCGACGCCCTGCGCGGGCGGACCGCACTGGTCATCGCGCACCGGCTGTCGACGGTGCGCGCGGCCGACCAGATCCTGGTGGTGGAAGGCGGAACCATCGTCGAACGCGGCACGCATTCGGAGTTGCTCGGCGCGGAGGGGCGGTACGCGGAGTTGTACCGCACTCAGTTCGCCAGTGATCCGACTCCGGTCTGATCCGGGGTCGGTACTGCGTGGGCGGCACTGCGTGGGCCACCCCGCTGTTTGATTGTGACTACGGCGAAGACCCCGATGTCAAGGCGGGAAAGATGCCTTGACATCGGGGTCTTCGCCGTGTTTTGGCTGTGGAGCGGGGATGGGGAGGGGCTGGGTGGGCAGGTGGTCGGCTGTCGTTGCCGGGTGGCGGTTCGCGGCACCCGGGGCGAGGTCAGCCCAGCATCGGCACGCGGGGCTGGTACCGCTCGAACAGCGCCGCGTTGGCCGCGTCGCCGCCGTCCACGTTGGAGCTGCGCCACAGCGGGACCTCGACGCCCTCGGCCGCCGCCTGCTCCAGCACCGCGGTGAGCACCTGGCTCCACAGGAAGGCGTTGACCACAGTGGACAGCGGCCCGGTCACCGGGTTCTCGGCCGGGTAGCTGGCGTCACCCGGCCGGATGCCGGTGTCCAGCACGATGGTGCCCTGCTCGACCAGCGTGCTCGCCGACCGCCGCGGCGCCGCCTCGACCGAGGCCCGTGAGCTGACCGCGATCACCGGGGCACCCGCCTCGCGCGCCGCCATCGCCAGTTCCACCGGGTACGGGTTCACCCCGGAGGTGGAGAAGACCACCAGCAGGTCGTCCGGGCCCGGCGCCTTCACCGAGAGCACCTCGGCGGCCAGGCCGGACCGCCGCTCGGCCTTGGTGCTGCGTTGCGCGCCGTGCAGCGGCAGCAACTCCTCGTGGTAGAGCGGGTAGACGTTGGCGAGCCCGCCGGCGCGGTAGAAGGTTTCCGCCACCGCGGCCAGCGAATGCCCGGCGCCCGCGGTGAAGACCAGCGCGTCCGCCCGGATGGTCCGGACGATCTGGGCGGCGGCCTCGGTGACGGCCTCGGCGTTGTCCCGCCGCGCCCGCTCGAGCGCGGTCGCGGTGAGTTCGGCGAAATCAGTGGATCGGGTGGCGCTCACCACATCGTCCCTTCCTGGGAATGGTCGGCTACGAAGCAACCTTGCCATGATCGGAGCAGGAGGTGGGCGTGAGCGAAAGACAAGCCGCTGTCACGATCCGGCGGGGACGCGGACCACTGCGCGCGGTGGTACTGGTGCTGCACGGCGGTGCCGAGCACGGCCGCGCCACGGTGCACCCGTGGCGCCTGGCCTATCTGCGCATGGTGCCGATCGCGAAGTCGCTGCATCGCGCCACCGCGCGCCACGGCGTCGAGGTGCGCCTGCTGCGCAACCGCGTGCGTGGCTGGAACGCGCCCGGCCTCGACGCGGTGCGCGACGCGCGCTGGGCACTCGACGGCATCCGCGCCGAGCATCCCGGCGTGCCGGTGGTCCTCGTCGGTCACTCGATGGGGGGCCGGGTCGCGCTGCGCGTGGCCGACGACCCAGCGGTGGCCGGGGTGTGCGCGCTGGCCCCGTGGACACCGGCGGGTGAACCGGTGGCCGCGGTGCGCGACCGCGCCGTGCTCATCGCGCACGGCACAAAGGACCTGATCACCAGCCCGGCCGACTCGTACACCTTCGGCAGCCGGGCCGAAACCGTGGCGTCGCGGATCGCCAGGTTCGAGGTCTCCGACGAGGGACACGCGATGCTGCGGCGCTCGCCGGTATGGACCAGGCTGGTCTGTGCTTTCACACTGGACACACTCGGATTGCCGCCGTCGGACGGCATGTTGACCGGAATGTGGACCAGGCCAATCGCGGAACGGCTGCGAATTCCGCTTTAGACGGCGCTCTCGGTGCTCTCTTGGGAGGGGATTCACGGTGACCAGTTCACAAGTTGACTCGGCGGCGGCCAACGGCGCTTGGCGCGGGCTGGCCACGCCGCCGCACTCGCCGCTGCGGGCGAAGATCGCCGAAGCGCTGTTCCGGCGCGCGGTCCGCCCGCTCGACGTGCGCGTGGTGCTGCCCGGCGGCAACTGGCTCGGCGCGGGCGGCCCCGAAGCGCCGCGCATGTACCTGCGGCGGCCCGCCGCCTTCTTCCACCGCCTCGGCGTGGACGCGAAGATCGGCTTCGGCGAGGCGTACATGGTCGGCGACTGGACCTCCGACGCGCTGGCCGAGGTGCTCACCCCGTTCGCCGAGCGGATGGCCACGCTGATTCCGCCGGTGCTGCAACGGTTCCGGCGGCTGGTCGACCGGCGCCAGCCCGCCGGCGAGGAGAACACGGTGGACGGCGCCAGGGCGAACATCCACCGGCACTACGACCTGTCCAACGACATGTTCGCCACCTTTCTCGACGAAACCATGACGTATTCGTCGGCTTTGTACGGTTCGCCGGACGAGGACCTGACCGCCGCGCAGCACCGCAAGATCGACGGCGTGCTCGACTACGCCGGGGTGCGCGAGGGCAGCGAGGTGCTCGAGATCGGCACCGGCTGGGGCGAGCTGTCCATCCAGGCGGCCCGGCGCGGCGCCAGGGTCACCTCGCTGACCATCTCCGAGGAGCAGGCCGCCCTGGCCACCAAGCGGATCGCCGACGCGGGCCTGGCCGACCGGGTGGACGTGCAACTGCGCGACTACCGCCGGTCCGAGGGGCGGTACGACGCGGTGGTCAGCGTGGAGATGATCGAGGCGGTCGGCGCGGACTACTGGCCGGCGTTCTACCGGACCATCGGCGAGCGGCTGCGGCCCGGCGGCAAGCTCGGCCTCCAGGCCATCACGATGAACCACGACCGCATGCTCGCGTCCGCCTCCTCGTACACCTGGATGCACAAGTACATCTTCCCCGGCGGCCTCATCCCGTCACCCGAGTCCATCGAGACCGGGCTCGCCGAGCACGCCGGGCTCAAGCTGCGCGCCGCGCGCGAGTTCGGCCAGGACTACGCGCGCACCCTGCGCGAGTGGCGCGAGCGGTTCACCCAGCGCTGGGCCGAGGTCTCCGGCCTGGGCTTCGACGAGGTGTTCAAGCGGATGTGGGAGTTCTACCTGGCCTACTCCGAAGCCGGGTTCTCCTCCGGGTACATCAAGGTGCGCCAGCTGTCCTTCGGCAGGTAGGCCTTCCGCAGGTAGAAGCCCTCTTCAGGGTGGTAGGCACAACCGGAAGGGGGTGTCGCACGTCCTTGTCTCCGGGAGCTGCGGTTCACTGTGCACCGCAGGCATGTCGGACGGCAGGAAACGGTGAGCTTGATGACCTACGGCGGAGACTACGGCGGGCAGGAACCCCGTCAGGCCCCCCGAGGCCCGCGGCAGCACCAGCGCGCGCAGATGCTGCCCATCCCGGGGCGGGAACAGCCGCCGCGGCGCGAGGCGTACCAGGCGCCGCGCGAGGAGCAGCACATGCCGCCGCAGCAGACCATGCGCGCGCCGGTTCCGCCACGCGGGCCGGAGGCCCCGCCGCGCGCGCCGATGCGCGAGCGGCCGCCGCGCCGCCGCCGGTGGAGCTTCGGCAAGGTGCTGCTCAGCCTGCTGATGGTCTTCGTGGTCTTCCTCGCCGGGGTGTGGGTCTACCTGGAGTTCTCCATCAACCGGATCGACGCGCTGGGCTACGAAGACCACCCCCCGGCGGGCTCGGGAACGAACTGGCTGGTCGTCGGCTCGGACTCGCGGGCGGGGCTGGACCCGGAGGACGAGGCGCGCCTGTCCACCGGTGACACCGCCGGGCAGCGCACCGACACCATCATGGTCGCGCACATCCCGGACAACGACACCCCGCCGACGCTGCTGAGCCTGCCGCGCGACTCGCAGGTGAAGATCCCCGGCCACGGCACCAACAAGATCAACGCGGCCTTCTCCTTCGGCGGCCCGCAGCTGCTGGCCAAGACCGTGGAAGGCGCCACCGGCCTGCGCATCGACCACTACGCGGAGATCGGCTTCGGCGGGTTCGCGAACATCGTCGACGCCATCGGCGGGGTCGAGATGTGCCTCGAGACCGAGATGAACGACTCGATGACCGGCGCCAAGCTGGAGGCGGGCTGCCAGGAGCTCGACGGCGCGCAGGCGCTGAGCTTCGTGCGCATGCGCTACAGCAGCGCGACCCCGCGGTCGGACCTGGACCGGGTGGCCAACCAGCGCAAGTTCATCGGCGCGATGGTCTCCGAGATGGCCAGCCCCGGCACCCTGCTCAACCCGTTCTACCTGTTCCCGCTGCTGTCCGAGGCGCCGGAGGCGCTGACCATGGACGAGGGCGACCACCTGCACAACCTGGTCGGGCTCGCGTTCGCGATGCGCGGCATCTCCAGCGGCGGCGTGGTCACCACGACCGTGCCGGTCACCTCGGCCTCGGCGGAGAACTGGGACAAGAAGAAGTCCGAGCAGCTGTTCGACGCGCTGAAGAACGACAAGCCGATCCCGGACAGCGTCATCGTCAACTGACGGGGCGCTGCCCGGGCCGGGCAGCGCCCGGGCTCAGGCTCGGGTTCAGGCGGTGCGGCGGGCGCGCAGGGCGGCCAGCGCGCGGTCGGCGTGCACGCCCATGCGCAGCTCGCTCTTGATCACCTCGAGCACCTTGCGGTCGGTGTCGATGACGAAGGTGTGCCGCTTGGTCAGCAGCGGGCCGAACTTGCGCCGCACGCCGAACCGGGTGGCCACCGCGCCGTCGGGGTCGGACAGCAGCGGGTAGTCGAAGCCGTGCGTGGCGGAGAACATGTGCTGCTTGGACACGTCGTCGGGGCTGATCCCGACGCGCTGCGCGCCCACCGCGGCGAATTCGGCGGCCAGGTCCCGGAAGTGGCAGCTTTCCGCGGTGCAGCCGCTGGTCATCGCGGCCGGGTAGAAGAACAGCACCACCGGCCCGTCGGCGAGCAGCCCGCTCAGCGACCGCGGCTCACCGCGGTCGTCGTCGAGGGTGAAGTCCGGGGCCAGGTCTCCCTGCTGCATGTGAAGAACTCCTCTGCCGTGCGCGCGCTGGACCGCTGCGATCCTGCCTGGTGTTCGGAACCGCACGCACGGCGGGCTGGTGCTCAACCGGCGGCGTGCCGGTCGATCAGCTCCTCCACGTCGGACTTGGTGGCCGACTCGGCGATGAACGGACCGCGCCCGGCGAGCACACCGAGCGCCCGCAGCCGCTCCGCGTGCGCGGCGTCGCGCACGCCCTCAGCGCCGACCCGCAGGCCCATCTCCTTCGCCCGGGCCACCAGCTGCCCGAGGTGACGCGAGGCGACCTCGTCGTCCCGCTCGGCGAGCGCGTCGACCACCTCGCCGGTGAGGATGACGTGACGCACCGGCAGCTGGTGGGTGCGGATCAGCTCCAGGTCGGCGCTGCCGGACACGGCCAGCACCAGGTGCGCGCCGAGATCGGCGAGCACCGCCAGCGAGTCGATCACCTCGCCGTGCGGGTCGAGCACCGACGGCCCGTCCGTGCACAGCCGCAGCGCGCCGGCGGGCAGGTCGTTGCGGTCGAGTTCCTCCTTGACCAGCAACACCAGATCCGGGTCGGTGGCCAGCCGGTAGGGCAGGCGCACGCACACCTCGGGCGCGGCGTCGCCGAACTTCTCGCGCCAGCGGGCCGTGGCCGACAGGGATTCGGTGAGCAGCCAGCGCCCGAGCGGGATCATCATGCCGGTGGTGGCCGCCAGCGGGTAGAAGTCCTCGGACTCCAGATCGCCGAACTCCGGGTGGTTCCAGCGCAGCCCGGCGTTGACCACGGCCAGCTCGTGCTGCCGCGCCAGCTTCACCGTCGGCTGGAAGACCAGCGAGAACTCACCGTTCTCCAGCGCGCCGGCGATGGTGGCGCCGAGCCGGTAGCGGCTGCGGTCGCGCGCGTCGAGTTCGGGGTCGAACAGCATCCACTGCGCCTTGCCCGCCTCCTTCGCGCGGTGCAACGCGATCTCGGCGGCGCGGAGCAGGTCGTTCGCCGAACCGCCGGCCGCCTTGCGGACCACGATCCCGGCGCTGGCGCTCACGCCGACACCGAGTTCGTCGTAGTAGACCGGCTCGGTCAGCTCGTCGAGCACCCGCTGCACCAGCGCGATCACCTCGGTGGCGTTCAGCTCGCCGTGCAGCAGCACCGCGAACCCGTCACCGGAGAGCCGCGCGATGAACGCGTCGTGGTCGGCGAACACGGTGCCCAGCTTGCGGCCCACCGCGCGCAGCACCTGGTCGCCCAGTTCCGCGCCGAGGCCGTCGTTGATCACCTTGAACCCGTCGATGTCCAGGTACACCAAGGCGACCTGGCCGGGGGAGTCCGCCGAAACCGCGGCGTCGAGCTTGGTCGAGAAGCTCAGCGCGTTGGGCAGGCCGGTCAGCGAGTCGTGCAGGGTCTGGTGGCGCAGCCGCTCCTGCAGCAGGTGCAGGTCGTTGACGTCCTCGACCATCAGCACCGGGTACACCCGGTCGGTGTTGTCACCGGGCAGCTGCGACAGCGTGACGTTGACCCACAGCGGGTCGTCCTCGGCGTTGGACAGCACGATCAGCTGGCGGTACAGGGAAAGATCGGCATCGGCCAGTTCGGCCAGGCCGGTCCGCAGCGTCGCGGCGCCCTTGTCGGTGGAAGCCAGGCTCGGGATCGGCGTGCCCTGCAGCGACTCGGACCGGCGCCCGAGCATGCGGCCCAGCGCCGGGTTCGCCTCGACGATCACGCCGTCCTGATCGGCCAGTGCGATACCCAGCGGTGAAGCCGAATACAGCGTGGCGAACCGGAGTTTGGCGCCTTCGCGCGCTGGATCGGTGTCGGCACACAACTCGTGGGCGAAGGAGAGCAGGCTTCCCTCGAGTTCCTCGGGCGGAAGCGATACTCCTTCCGTGTCGGCCAATGCGACCGCCCATTTACGGGCGATCTCCACCAATCCTGGCACGTCACCAGGTCTCGGCACACTCCACCTCTTCATGCGATGCAAAGGCCAGCTCAAAGCCCATGCGGGGATCGGTGCGCCCGCACAGCACACGAGCCAGCCGAGAGTCATGTCACGTCATCACGCAGCAAGCTGGGTGTCTACCGGCTGAAAGAGTGATGATCGGTACTCGAACGGGTACTCTAAGTGTGACAGATTATCGCCTGGTCAGGAGGATCGGGAGGCCGTCCGCCGGTACCGGTAGCGATACGTAGTCCCAGCGCGCCTGGTAGCCCGCCGGAACCGACCAGCGGAACCGCCGGAGCATCTCGTGCAGCAGGGCTTTCACCTCGAACATGCCGAAGTGCAGCCCGATGCACTTGTGCGCGCCGCCGCCGAAGGGCATCCAGGCGTAGCGGTGGTTGCGATCTTCGCGCCGTGCCTCGGAAAACCGGTCCGGGTCGAAGCGCATCGGCTCGGTCCAGCACGCCGGGTCGAAGTGGTTGACCGTCGGCGACACGCCGACCAGGCAGCCCGCCGGTAGGTGAAAACCCAGAACTTCGGTGTCGTGCAAGGTTTTGCGGGCCATCGATGGTACGGGCGCGACCAGCCGCAGCGCTTCCTTGACCACCAGTTCCAGTGTGGACAGTTCACCGAGTGCGGCGACGTCGGGGATCTCGTCGCCGAGGCGCAGCGACTCCTCGCGCACGCGTTCCTGCCATTCGGGATGCTTGGCCAGGTAGTACACCGCGGCGGCACTGGTGATCGTGGTGGTGTCGTGCGCGGCCATCATCAGGAAGATCATGTGGTTGACCACGTCGGCGTCGGAGAACCGCTCGCCGTCGTCGGTGGTGGCGTGGCACAGCGCGGAGAACAGGTCCTCGCCGTCGTCGCGGCGCTTGGCCGGCAGGTTCTCGCGGAAGTAGCGCTCCAGCACCTTGCGGCCGTTGAGCCCGGCGGCCCAGCGCCCGCCCGGCACCGGCAGCCGCACGATCGCGGTGCCGGCGCGGACCGAGTCGACGAAGGCGCGGTTGAGGTGTGCCGCGCCGTCGCCGCCGGGCATGTCCATGAAAACGCGGCTCGCCACATCGAGGGTCAGCCGTTTGAGCGGCCAGTACAGCCGCGGCCGCGAATCCGGTGACCACGCGCCGATCCCGTCGCGCAGCGCGGGTCCCATCTGGGTGACGTACCCGGCGAGGCGGTCACGGGTGAACGCCTCCTGCATGATCCGGCGGTGCGCGAGGTGCTCGCCGAAGTCGAGCAGCATCAGGCCGCGGTGGAAGAACTTCTCGATGAAGAAATCCCAGCCCTGTTGTGAGAAGGCCTTGTCCTTGTTGACCAGTGCGATCTGGGTGGCGTCGGGCCCGGCGAGGCTGACGATCCGGCGGCCGAAGGCGCCCATCCAGGAGACCGGCCCGTACTGCTCGTAGCGGCGCAGCCCCCACTCGACGCCGAAGCGCATGAAGTCGAGGGAGTGCCCGATCAGCGGGGCGCCGTCGTCGCCGGGGATGGCCTTGAGGCCGCTGCCCGCCGGGGGTGGCGCCAGTTCCTTGGTGGGCCAGCGCTGCCCGAGCAGTCTGCGGTCGACCGCGCGGGGGAGCGGGATCGAGGTGAGCGGCGGGACCCGCTCGCGCAGCGCTGTGGTCACCCTGCTGACGGCGGGTGCGGAGAGCGGGCTCGGCACGGTCGGCTCCTCTCGTCGCTGAGAGACCTGCCCCTACCACCATGCCCCCTTGTTGGCGCTCTGACAAGAACGCGAACGGGTCACTCCGGGTGTCACGAAAGCCGCCTGCGTGACCGGCTCACCCGGTGGCGAGTTCGGTGCGCAGCTGCAGTGCGGCGGCGACCAGGTTTCGCAGGGCCGGTTCGATTTCGGCGTAGCCCCGGGTTTTCAGGCCGCAGTCCGGGTTCACCCAGATCCGCTCGCGCGGGACGGCGGCCACGGCGGTGCGCAGCAGCTCGGTCACCTCCTCGACGCCCGGCACCCGGGGTGAGTGAATGTCGTACACCCCGGGGCCGACACCGCGCGCGAAGTTCCCGAGGCCGTCGAGGACCTCCATGCGCGAGCGCGCGGCCTCGATGCTGGTGACGTCGGCGTCGATGGCGTCGATCGCGGGCAGGATGTCCCCGAACTCCGAGTAGCACATGTGCGTGTGGATCTGCGTCGAGTCCGCGATGCCCGAGGTGGCCAGCCGGAACGATTCGACCGCCCAGTCGAAGTACGCCTGATGTTCCGAAGACCTTAGCGGCAGCAGTTCGCGCAGTGCGGGCTCGTCGACCTGGATGATCCGGATGCCCGCCGACTCCAGGTCGTGCACCTCGTCGCGGATCGCCAGCGCGACCTGCCGCGCGGTGTCCGCGAGCGGCTGGTCGTCGCGCACGAACGACCACGCCAGAATGGTCACCGGGCCGGTCAGCATGCCCTTGACCGGCTTCGCCGTCAGCGACTGCGCGTACGACGCCCAGTCCACGGTCATCGGCCGCGGCCGGGACACGTCACCGAACAGGATCGGCGGCCGCACGCACCGCGAACCGTAGGACTGCACCCAGCCGAACTCGGTGGCGGCGAACCCGGACAGCTGCTCGGCGAAGTACTGCACCATGTCGTTGCGCTCCGGCTCGCCGTGCACCAGCACGTCGAGGCCGAGATCTTCCTGCAGCCGCACCACTTTCTCGATCTCGTCGTGCATCTGCGCGCGGTAGGCCGCCGCGTCGATCCGCCCCGCCCGCAGCGCCGCGCGCGCCTTGCGCACGTCACGGGTCTGCGGGAACGACCCGATCGTGGTGCTCGGCAGCGCGGGCAGCCCGAGCGCCTCGGCCTGCGCCGCGGCGCGCCGGGCGTAGTCGCCGCGGCGGCTGTGCTCCGGCTTCAGCGCCGCGAGCCGGGCGCGCACGCGATCGTCGCGCAGGTCCGCGGCACCGGCGCGGTCCGCGGTGGCCGCGCGCGCCGCGGTCAGGTCCGCGGGCTCACCGGCGAGCGCCCGCCCGAGCAGCACCACCTCTTCGACCTTCTGCTCGGCGAAGGCCAGCCAGCCGCGCAGCCGTTCGTCCAAATCGGACTCCCGCGCGGTGTCGTACGGCACGTGCAGCAACGAGGCCGAAGTGGACACGCCGACCGACCCGGCGGTGCCCAGCAGGGTCGCGGCCTTCGCCAGCGCGGCGTCGGCGTCGACCCGCCAGATGTTGCGGCCGTCCACCACCCCGGCCAGCACCTCCTTGTCCCGCAACGCGCTTTCCGCCGCCACGGCGTGCACCGCGTCCGGGTCGGTGACCAGGTCCACGGCCAGCGCGTCGATGGGGGAGCGGGCGAGCACACCGAGCGCGTCGCCCAGCGCGCCGAAATACCCGGCCACCAGCAACTTCGGCCGCCGCTCCAGTCCGCCCAGCGCCGCGTACGCCTGCCGGAGCGCTTCCAGCTCCTCGGCAGTGCGATCCGCGGCGAAGGCCGGTTCGTCCAGCTGGACCCACCGCACGCCTTCGTCGTGCAGCGTGGTGAGCAGCTGGGCGTAGGCGGTGACCAGCTGGGGGAGCAGGTCGAGCGGCCGGAAGCCGCCGGGAGCGTCCTCGGCCGCCTTCGCCAGCAACAGATAGGTCACCGGGCCGACCAGCACCGGGCGCGTCTGGACGCCGATCGCCCTGGCTTCGCGGTACTCGTCGAGCGGCTTGCCGCCGGAGACGGTGAATTCGGTGTCCGGGCCCAGTTCCGGCACCAGGTAGTGGTAGTTCGTGTCGAACCACTTCGTCATTTCGAGCGCGGGCGCCTCCTGGACCCCGCGCGCCGCGGCGAAGTAGGTGTCGATCGGCGAAAGTCCGAGCTCGGTGAACCGCCGCGGCAGCGCGCCGAACAACACGGTGGTGTCGAGCACCTGGTCGTAGAAGGAAAAAGTGTTCGAGGGCACCGTGTCGAGCCCGGCCCTGGCGAGCCCGCGCCAGGTGTCCAGGCGCAGTTTCCGCGCCACCCGCCGCAGTTCGGCTTCGTCGATCCGCTCGGCCCAGTAGCCTTCGACGGCCTTCTTCAGTTCCCTGTCCGGACCGATCCTGGGGTAACCGAGAACGGTCGAACCCAGGCGATTGTGGTCTGCCACAGCTCTCTCCTCGCGAGCTCGTCCGACGAGCCCGGGACGGCGAGGGGCAGCACGAACCAGCGACCTGGTTCGGACGTGTCCTCCCGCGAGACCCGGACCCGCGCGCGCCGGCGGCGCGCGCACCACGGGCAGGTATTCGGACTCACGGGCGGGGCTCCCAGTTGGTGGGAGCCGGACCTACCGGCTGTCGCTTCCCGGGCGGTGCCCAGTGCTTGACCGCTTGCGCGGTGACAGCTTTCGTTCCCGCTTACCGCTGCGGGGCAGTCCCGGATTCACACCGGGTTCCCTGTTGCCTCCCCATCACGCGGCACGAAAAGAGCTCGGCCACGCCATGGCGAACCAGTGGCGTGGCCGAGCCTAGCGGGCGGGATCAGTCCCAGTCGAGTGCGCCACCGCTCTGGTACTCGATGACGCGGGTTTCGAAGAAGTTCTTCTCCTTCTTCAGGTCCATCGCCTCCGACATCCACGGGAACGGGTTCTCGTTCTCCCCGTAGATCGGCGCCAGGCCGATCTGCTGCGCGCGGCGGTCGGTGATGAAGTGCATGTACTGCTCGCACAGCTGGGCCGAGAGCCCGAGCATGCCGCGCGGCATGGTGTCGCGTGCGTAGGCGACCTCCAGCTCACACGCCTCCACCAGCATGCCCCGCACCTCCGCCTGGAACTCTTCGGTCCACAGGTGCGGGTTCTCGATCTTGATCTGGTTGATGCAGTCGATGCCGAAGTTCAGGTGGATCGACTCGTCGCGCAGGATGTACTGGTACTGCTCGGCGATGCCGACCATCTTGTTCCGGCGGCCCAGCGACAGGATCTGCGCGAAGCCGGTGTAGAACCACATGCCCTCGAAGATCACGTAGAACGCCACCAGGTCGCGCAGGAAGGCCTGGTCGGCTTCCGGGGTCCCGGTCTCGAAGTCCGGGTTCTCCAGGTTCTGCGTGTACTTCAGCGCCCACGCGTCCTTGTCGGCGATCGAGGGCACCTCGCGGTACATGTTGAACAGCTCGCCCTCGACCAGGCCGAGGCTCTCGCAGATGTACTGGAAGGTGTGCGTGTGCACGGCCTCCTCGAAGGCCTGGCGCAGCAGGTACTGGCGGCACTCCGGGTTGGTGATCTGCCGGTAGACCGCGAGCACGATGTTGTTCGCCACCAGGGACTCCGCGGTGGCGAAGAAGCCGAGGTTGCGCTTGAGCATCTGCCGCTCGTCCTCGGTCAGCCCGTCGGGCGACTTCCACAGCGCGATGTCGGCCTGCATGGCGACCTCGGTCGGCATCCAGTGGTTGTTGCAGCCGGCCAGGTACTTCTCCCACGCCCAGGTGTACTTGAGCGGGAGCAGCTGGTTGACGTCGGCGCGGGCGTTGATCATGCGCTTGTCGTCGACGCTGATGCGCTCGGCGCCGCGCTCGATCTCGCCGAGGCCGGTGGCGTCGGTGAGCGGTGCTTCGGTGTTCGTCATCGTCAGGGGGTTCCTTACTGGCAGGCTTCGCAGTCGGGGTCGTCGATCCGGCAGGCCGCGCCGTCGGTGGCGGCGAAGTCCACGTCCTCGACCTTCGGCAGTTCCTTCGGCTTGGCCACCGGGGCCGGGGGCACCGCGGGCACCACGGCGGGCGGCGCGGCCGGGACCGACGCCGAAACCGAAGCGGACGGCGACGGCGACGGGGTGGGCGCCGGGGCCGGGGTGGGCGAAGGCGCGGCGGCGGCCGGGGCGGGCGTGGCCGAGACGGCGTTCAGCTTGCCGTCGGTGCCCCGCAGGGTGCTCTTCTCCACGTGCGTCGCGGACTGCGCCCGCAGGTAGTACGTGGTCTTGAGGCCCTTGTGCCAGGCGTAGCGGTACAGCTCGTCGAGCTTGCGCCCGCTCGGCGCGGCGATGTACAGGTTCAGCGACTGCGCCTGGTCGATCCACTTCTGCCGCCGCGAGGCCGCGTCGACCAGCCACTTGCTCTCCACCTCGAACGCGGTGGCGTAGAGGGCCTTGAGGTCGTCGGGCACGCGGTCGATCTGGCCGAGGCTGCCGTCGAAGTACTTCAGGTCCGACACCATCACCTCGTCCCACAGGCCGCGCTCCTTGAGCGAGCGGACCAGGTGCGGGTTCACCACGGTGAAGTCACCGGACATGTTCGACTTGACGAACAGGTTCTGGAACAGCGGTTCGATGGACTGCCCGACCCCGCAGATGTTGGAGATCGTCGCGGTCGGCGCGATCGCCATCACGTTGGAGTTGCGCATGCCGACGGTGCGCACGCGCTGGCGCAGCGGCTCCCAGTCCAGCGTGGTCGAGGTGTCCACGTCGAGCGCGTCGCCGCGGCGGGCGTCGATGAGCAGCTGCATCGAGTCGATGGGCAGGATGCCCTTGCTCCACAGCGAGCCCTCGAAGGTCTGGTACTGCCCGCGCTGCTCCGCCAGGTCGGTCGAGGCCGAGATGGCGTAGTAGCTGATGTACTCCATGCTGCGGTCGGCGAACTCCACCGCGGCCTCCGAGGACAGCGGCAGGCCCAGCTCGAACAGCGCGTCCTGGAAGCCCATCAGGCCGAGCCCGATCGGGCGGTGGCGCAGGTTGGACCGGCGCGCCTCGGGGATCGTGTAGAAGTTGATGTCGATCACGTTGTCGAGCATCCGCACCGCGGTGCGCACGGTCTTCTCGAGCCGCTCGGTGTCCAGCCCGTCCGGGCCGACGTGCTTGAGCAGGTTGACCGAGCCGAGGTTGCACACGGCGACCTCGTCGGCGCTGGTGTTCAGGGTGATCTCGGTGCACAGGTTCGACGAGTGCACGACCCCGGTGTGCTGCTGCGGCGAGCGCAGGTTGCACGGGTCCTTGAAGGTGATCCACGGGTGCCCGGTCTCGAACAGCATGGTCAGCATGCGGCGCCACAGCTCGACCGCGCGGACCTTGCGGAACACCTTGATCTCACCGCGCTCGGCGGCGGCCTCGTACTCGCGGTAGCGCTCGGCGAACGCGTTGCCGTAGAGGTCGTGCAGGTCGGGGACCTCGTTGGGGGAGAACAGGGTCCAGCCCTCGTTGGCCTCCACCCGGCGGAGGAACTCGTCGGGCACCCAGTTCGCGGTGTTCATGTCGTGGGTGCGGCGGCGGTCGTCACCGGTGTTCTTGCGCAGGTCGAGGAACTCCTCGATGTCCACGTGCCAGGTCTCGAGATAGGCGCAGGCCGCGCCCTTGCGCTTGCCGCCCTGGTTCACCGCGACCGCGGTGTCGTTGGCGATCTTGAGGAACGGGACCACGCCCTGCGACTGCCCGTTGGTGCCCTTGATGTGCGCGCCGAGGCCGCGGACCGGGGTCCAGTCGTTTCCGAGGCCGCCCGAGTACTTCGCCAGCAGCGCGTTGTTCTTGTACGCCTGGAAGATCGAGTCCAGGTCGTCGTCCACCGTGGTGAGGAAGCAGGAGGACAGCTGCGGGCGGGTGGTGCCGGAGTTGAACAGCGTCGGCGTCGAGGCCATGAAGTGGAACGACGACAGCAGCTCGTAGAACTCGATGGCGCGGGCTTCGCGGTCGTCCTCGCGGATGGCCAGGCCCATCGCCACGCGCATGAAGAACGCCTGCGGCAGCTCGAACCGGATGCCGTTGTGGTGCTGGAAGTAGCGGTCGTAGAGGGTCTGCAGGCCGAGGAAGCCGAAGTCGAGGTCGCGCTCGGGGCGCAGCGCGGCGGTGATCTTGTCCAGGTCGAACGAGGCCAGCTCGCTGTTGACCAGCTCCAGCTCGATCGCGCGGCGCAGGTAGTCGCGGAAGTAGCCGGGGTAGACCTGCGCCATCTCGTCCTGGCTGGCCAGGCGCGGGCGCCCGGCCAGGTAGCTCAGCGCCTCGGCGCGCAGCTTGTCGGCGAGCAGGCGGGCGCTGACGTAGGAGTAGTTCGGCTCCTGCTCGACCAGCGTGCGGGCGGCCATGATCTGGGCCAGCGCCAGCTCGTCGGCGGAGATGCCGTCGTAGAGGTTGCGCCGGGTCTCGGCCAGCACCGGCTCGGCGCTGACGTCGGACAGCCCGGCCACGGCCTCGCCGACCACGTGCGCGACGCGGTCCCAGTCCAGCGGGCGCAGCACGCCGTCGGCGGACTTGACGTGCAGCACGTTCTCGTCGCGCGCGGGGGCGGCGGCCGCGGCGCGGGCCTTGGCGCGCTCGTCGCGGTAGAGCACGTAGGCGCGGGCGACCTTGTGGTGCTCGCCGCGCATCAGCATCAGCTCGACCTGGTCCTGGATCTGCTCGATGTGCAGCGAGGTCTCCGGGCCGGCGTGGCGCAGCAGCGACTGCTCGACCTGCTCGGTCAGCTCCGCGACCAGGTGGTGGATGCGCGAGGACGCGGCGGCGTCGTCACCTTCGACGGCGAGGAACGCCTTGGTCATCGCCACCGAGATCTTGTTCGCGTCGAACGGCGACACACTGCCGTCACGGCGGATGACGCGCACGGTGGCGGTCTGGTCCGTGACGGACGGTGGCCGCTGGTTTGTCTCGGTGATGTCCAGTGACATGCGTGGCTCCAAAAGGGCGCGTTGGTTCCCCACACCGTCTCGAGAGGCGGTGTGCTGTGCGGTGGTGCAGGTCTGGCCGAGGTGCGCTGTCCAGCGGTCTCCCGTCGCTGCTGCGCTCTCGGTGCCCAGAGACTACATGTAGGGGTGTCGGCGCGCACATGCCCCAACGGGTGGCGTGTCGCGCGCTTCCCGAATGATGAAATCGACCCTCCCCCAGGCAGGTTAGGGGCGGTTGCTCGGCTGCTGCTCAGAGGACGTTTGACGGCTTTTGAACCGGGTGCGGATCACCCGCGGCACTGGGCCGTTCGGCATCAGGAACGCCACTCAGAGTGATGCCCCGGCACCAGCCGGTACCGGGGCATACCTCGTCCGAGTAGGGCGGGATCACCCGCCTCGGGGGAGAGGGTACGCAAACAGGACATGGCGGCGTCCGCCGCGCCGAGGCGGCCGGCCACCTGCCCTGTTTACTCGCCGAACGTGAGCCGGAAGTCCGCCAGGTGCGCGCTCGGCCCCGGACGGCGGCCGTGGAGGAAGCCGAGCGGGCCGTCCGGGTTGAGGTTCCAGCTCGCCGACGCCAGGTGCGGGCGGGCGGTCGAGCGGACCGGGGTGTACTTCAGCGCGCCGGAGAGTTCCTGGGCGATGCTGAACGCGGTGGGCGGGGCGAACGGCAGCCCGGCGCGCCGGGTGAAGGCGGCGGTGGCGATCCAGCCGTCGGCCAGGCTCGCCGACGCGGTGAAGGTGCGGCCGTGCGTGAAGTCGAACGCGGCGAGGTCCTTCGGAATGCCCCACAGTCCGCGCCCGCCGGCCAGCGACACCTCGCTGTCCACCCAGATGTCGGTGATCGACCCGGTGGCGCGCGTGCCGTTGCGGACCGCGACGGTGGCCAGCAGCTCGTGGTAGGAGAGCTGGCCGGGCGGCTGGTAGTCCAGCCAGGCGGTGACCACGATCGCCCGCCCGGCGACCACCACCGGGTCCAGCCCGCCGGGCAGCGCGGGCAGCGCGTCCACCGGCACCCGCCAGGTGGTCGCGTAGGCCTGACCGGCCAGGTTCCAGGGTTCTGGTGGGTACTCGGTTGGGTACTGGGTCATTTGCCATCCATCCAGGGCAGGTGGCCCGGAATGTCCCCGGGCACGCGCAGCTTGAACCCCGGCGGGCGCTTCTGCAGGAACGACAGCACGCCCTCGACCGCGTCCGGATTGGCCGACAGGCCGCCGATCAGCTTCGAGTCGACCTCGTGCACCGGGAACGGGGAGTCCGCCGAGGACATCCGGTAGAGCAGTTGCCGGGTGACCGCGACCGAGACCGGCGCGGTGGTCTCGATCAGCTCACGGGCCAGTTCGTAGGCCTTGCCGAGCAGTTCGCCCGGCTCGTGCACGCGCTGCACCAGACCGGCCCGGAGCGCCTCCTCGGCGCCGAACACGCGGCCGCTGATCATCCAGTCCATCGCGGTCCCCATGCCGACCAGGCGCGGCAGGAACCACGCCGACGCGCCCTCCGGGTAGATCCCGCGGCGCACGAACACGAAGCCGAAGCGGGCGTCGGAGGAGGCCAGCCGGTAGTCGGCGGACAGCGTGATGGTGATCCCGCCGCCGATGGCCGCGCCGCGGATCGCCGCGATCACCGGCTTGTTCATCGTGAACACGCGCTTGGAGCAGCGGCCGGCCGGCTCCTGCCACTCCGGGTCGGGGCCCTTCTCGGCGTCGAAGTCGAACCCGCCCTGCGACAGGTCGGCGCCGACGGAGAAGTTGTCACCGGCGCCGGTCAGCACCACCACGCGGACCTGCTCGTCGTGATCCGCCCGGTCGAAGGCGTCGCCGAGTTCGTCGGCCATCTTGATGGTGTAGCCGTTGCGTGCTTCCGGCCGGTTCAGCGTGATCGTCGCGATCCGATCGCTGACCTCGTAGGTGATGTCGGTGTACTCCATGGACGACTCAGGCGACACAGACAACAGGGGCTCCTTTGCTCCGCGTGGGACGAAGGTAAGCGGTTCCCGACTTACTGGCAAGGTGTCAACAAGTCGCGGAGGAACTTGCCAGCCCGTCGCGCGGCGTCCCGGCCCTCCGGCAGGTTCGAGAAGATCGGGAACACGTGGAGCTGCCCCGGCCACACCTCGAGTTCGGTGCGGTCGTGCGTGCCGGCGAACCGCCGTGCCTCGTCCAGCAGTGATTCGGTGTCGCCGACCTGCAGCAGGATCGGCGGCCAGCCCGACTTGGCGGCGGCGAGCACGTCGAGGCGCGGATGGTTCCACGGCGTGCTGGTCAGGTAGGCGTCGCGGCACTTGGCGGCGTAGGCGGGGGAGAGGAACGGGTCACGCTGTTGACCGTCGCGCTGGGTCGCCGAGGCGACGGTCAGGTCGAGCCAGGGCGACACGAGGTAGGCACCGGCGGGCTGCGGCAGGTGCAGCCTGGCGAGGTCGCCGAGCAGGCAGGCGGTCAGGTGCCCGCCCGCCGAATCCCCGGCGACCAGCAGCTTCTCCGGCGGATAGCCCTGCGCCAGCAGCAACCGGTAGGCGTCGAGCGCGTCGTCGGCCGCGGCCGGGAACGGGTGCTCCGGCGCGCGGCGGTAGTCCAGCAGGAACACCGGCACACCGACCTGCTTGGACAGCCGGTAGGCGAAGGTGCGGTGCGATCGCGGTGAGCCGAACACATACCCACCGCCGTGCAGGTAAAGCAGCGCGCCGCGGTTCGGGTCGGCGCCGGGCGCGCGCATCCACACCCCGCGCACGCGGCCGTAGCGGGCCGGCCACGCCCTGGTGCCGCGGGGAAGCCGGGTCAGCCCGGCGCTGTCGGCGATCCGGCGGATGCCGCGCAGCTGGTAGCCCCGGGGCGCGGAGCGGTCGGCGAGCGGGCGGACGCGGGTGGCGAAGGCGGCGCGGAGGCGGACGCTTTCCGGGCTGGGCGCTTCTCGCAGCATGTGCCGAGCCTAGCCCTGGTCCGGGCTAAAACAATCATGCACGCTTGATTTTTCTCAGGGCCGGTGTCACGCTCGGCGGCAGGGCAGGCCGGTCGAGGAGGTGCCACCGTGGCGGATGTGGGCGCGATCCTGCGGGATCTCGCGGCCGAGAGCGCGGAACTGGACGAGGTGGTGGCCGCGCTGCCGGAACCGGAGTGGGCGAGGCCGACCCCGGCCGATGGCTGGACGATCGCCCACCAGATCGCCCACCTCGCCTGGACCGACGACAAGGCGCTCATCGCCGTGCGCACCCCGGAGAAGTTCGCCGCCGAGGTGGAGAAGGCGTTCGCCTCCGGCGGCAAGGACGTGGACGAGGGCGCCGAGGCGGGGGCCACCGCGCCGCCCGCGGAACTGCTCGCGCGCTGGCGTCAGGGACGTGAAGACCTCGCGCGGGCGCTCGCCGAGGTGCCCGGCGGGCAGAAGGTGCCGTGGTACGGGCCGCCGATGAGCCCCGCGTCGATGGTCACCGCGCGCATCATGGAGACCTGGGCGCACGCGCAGGACGTGTTCGACGCGCTCGGCCTGAAGCGTGTGCCGACCGACCGGCTGTGGCAGATCGCCCGGTTCGGCGTGCGCACCCGCGACTTCGCCTACACGATCAACTCCCGCACCCCGCCGGACGAGGAGTTCCGCGTGGAGCTGACCGCGCCGGACGGCTCGACCTGGGCGTGGGGCCCGGAGGACGCCGCGGAGCGGATCACCGGCAGCGCGCTCGGTTTTGTCATGGTGGTCACGCAACGGCGGCACCCGGCGGACACCGACCTGCGGACCGAGGGCGACGAGGCCAGGGCCTGGCTCGGTTTCGCGCAGGCCTTCGCCGGGCTGCCCGGCTCCGGGCGCAGGGCGGGGCAGTTCGCGTGAAGGCCCCCATCCGCATCGGCAACGCCTCCGGCTTCTACGGCGACCGCTTCGACGCGGTACGCGAGATGCTCACCGGCGGCCCGCTGGACGTGCTGACCGGCGACTACCTGGCCGAGTTGACCATGCTCATCCTCGGGCGTGACCTGCTCAAGGATCCGGATCGCGGCTACGCCAAGACCTTTCTCCGCCAGATGACCGAGAACCTGGCGCTGGCCAAGGAACGCGGGGTCAAGGTCGTCACCAACGCGGGCGGGCTCAACCCAGCCGGGCTCGCCGCCGCGCTGCGTGAACTGGCCGCGAAGTCCGATGTGGACGTTTCCGTCGCACACGTCGAAGGTGACGACCTCCGCCATCGCGCCGAGGAACTCGGCTTCGGGAAACCGTTGACCGCCAACGCCTATCTCGGCGCGTGGGGCATCACCGAATGCCTGAACGCGGGTGCCGACGTGGTGGTCACCGGCCGGGTCACCGACGCCTCGCTGGTGGTCGGCCCGGCCGCGGCGCACTTCGGCTGGGCGCGCGATGACTACGACGCGCTCGCGGGCGCGGTCGCCGCGGGGCACGTGATCGAATGCGGGGCGCAGGCCACCGGCGGCAACTACGCGTTCTTCACCGAGCACGACATCAGGTACCCAGGCTTCCCGATCGCGGAGATCCACGAAGACGGCAGCAGCGTGATCACCAAGCACGAGGGCACCGGCGGCGCGGTCACCACCGGCACGGTCACCGCGCAGCTGCTGTACGAGATCACCGGCGCGCGCTACGCCGGTCCCGACGTCACCACGCGGTTCGACAGTTTGACCTTGACGCGGGAAGGCCCCGATCGTGTCCGGATCAGCGGGGTCACCGGCGAACCCCCGCCGCCGACGCTGAAAGTCTGCCTCAACGCGCTCGGCGGCTTCCGCAACGAAACCACCTTCGTGCTCACCGGGCTCGACATCGAGCAGAAGGCGGCGCTGGTGCGCGAACAGCTCACCGAAGCGCTCAAGGCGAAGCCGCCGGGGAACGTGCGCTGGACACTCGCCCGCACGGACCGGCCGGACGCCGACACCGAGCAGACCGCGAGCGCGCTGCTGCACGTGGCCGTCACCGATGCCGATCCGAAGGTGGCCGGGCGCGCGTTCAGCCAGGCGGCGATCGAACTCGCGCTCGCCAGCTATCCCGGCTTCCACGTCACCGCGCCACCTTCGGACGCCTCGCCGTACGGCGTGTATCAGGCGTCCTATGTGGACGCTGCGGAAGTGCCGCACGTGGCGGTGTTCGGTGACTCACGAGTCGATGTCGCGCCAGCGGGCGAGACGCTCGAACTGGCCGACGTGGCCGATCCGGAGCTGCCCGAACCCCTGCCGGACGGGCCTTCTCGCCGGGCGCCGCTCGGCGCCGTGCTCGGCGCGCGCAGCGGGGACAAGGGCGGGGACGCGAACGTCGGCGTCTGGGCCACCACCGACCAGGGCTGGCGCTGGCTCGCGCACACGCTGACCGTCGACGAATTCCGGCGTCTGCTACCGGAAACCGCGAAACTGTCGGTGCGCCGCCATATGCTGCCCAACCTGCGAGCGGTCAACTTCGTGGTGACCGGCATCCTCGGCAAGGGGGTCGCCTCGCAGGCCAGGTTCGACCCGCAGGCGAAGGCGCTCGGCGAATGGCTGCGCGGCCGGTACGCCGAGATCCCGGAGGTGTTGCTGTGAGCGATCCGTTCGCCACGCCGGAGCGGAAAGCGCTCCGGGAAACGGTGCGCGGCTTCATGAAGACCGACGTGCTGCCCTACCTGGACCAGTGGGAGCGCGAGGGCGAGCTGCCCAGGGAGCTGCACCGCAAGGCCGGGGCGCTGGGCCTGCTCGGCATCGCCTTCGACGAGAAGGCGGGCGGTGCGGGCGGTGACTTCCTCGACGCGATGACCGTCACCGAGGAGATGCACTACGCGGGTGCTTCCGGCGGGCTGATCGCCTCGCTGTTCACCTGCGGCATCGCGGTGCCGCACATCGCCGCCGCCGGTGACGAGGCGCAGCTGGCGAAGTGGGTGCGCCCGACGCTGGCGGGGGAGCTGATCGGCTCGCTCGCGGTCACCGAACCGGACGGCGGTTCCGACGTCGCGGGCATCCGCACCACGGCGCGGCGCGAGGGTGACCACTACATCGTCAACGGTGCCAAGACCTTCATCACCTCCGGCTGCCGCGCCGACTTCGTGACCACCGTCGTGCGCACCGGCGGTGAGGGAGCGCACGGGCTTTCGCTGCTGGTGGTGGAACGCGGCACGCCGGGCTTCACCGTGGGCCGCAAGCTGGCCAAGATGGGCTGGCACTGCTCGGACACCGCCGAACTGTCCTACGTGGACGTCAAGGTACCGGTGGAGAACCTGGTCGGGCCGGAGAACTCCGGCTTCGCGCAGGTCGCCACCCAGTTCGTCGCCGAACGGCTTTCACTGGCGGTGCAGGGCTACGCGCACGCGCAGCGGGCACTGGACCTGACGCTGGACTGGTGCCGGCTGCGGGAGACCTTCGGCCGCCCGCTGATCTCGCGCCAGCTGGTGCAGCACAAGCTGGCGGAGATGGCGCGCAAGATCGACGTGGCCAGGACCTACGCCCGCCAGGTCGGGATCCGTCACGTGGCCGGTGAAGAGGTGATCGCCGAAGCCTGCTTCGCCAAGAACACCGCCGTGGAGACCGCCGAGTGGGTGGTCAACGAAGCCGTGCAGCTGCACGGCGGCCTCGGCTACCTGAGCGAGACCGAGGTGGAGCGCCACTACCGCGACGTCCGCATCCTGGGCATCGGCGGTGGCACCAACGAGATCCTCGCCGGGCTGGCCGCGAAACGATTGGGATACACCGCATGACCACCTTGAGGTCCACAGTGGACAGCCGCGGCGCCGACTTCGTGGCGAACCGCGAGGCGATGCTGGCCAAGCTCGCCGAGCTGGAGGCGGAGCAGGCCAAGGCCGTCGCCGGTGGGGGCGAGAAGTATGTCGAGCGCCACCGCAAGCGCGGCAAGCTGCTGGCCAGGGAGCGGGTCGAGCTGCTGCTCGACGAGGACTCGGCCTTCCTGGAGCTGTCCCCGCTGGCCGCCTGGGGCTCGGACTACCAGGTCGGCGCCAGCCTGGTCACCGGCATCGGCGTGGTCGAGGGCGTGGAGTGCATGATCTGCGCCAGCGATCCCACGGTGAAGGGCGGCGCGAGCAATCCGTGGACGGCCAAGAAGTCCTACCGGGCCGCCGACATCGCCGCGCAGAACCGGCTGCCGACGATCAACCTGGTCGAGTCCGGCGGAGCCGACCTGCCCACGCAGAAGGAGATCTTCATCCCGGGCGGACGGATCTTCCGCGACCTGACCAGGTCGTCGGCGGCCGGGGTGCCGACCGTGGCGCTGGTCTTCGGCAACTCCACCGCCGGCGGCGCCTACCTGCCCGGCATGTCCGACCACGTGGTGATGGTCAAGGAACGGGCCAAGGTCTTCCTCGGCGGGCCGCCGCTGGTGAAGATGGCCACCGGTGAGGAGTCCGACGACGAGTCGCTCGGCGGGGCCGAGATGCACGCGCGGACCTCCGGGCTGGCCGACTACCTCGCCGCCGACGAGCAGGACGCGATCCGCATCGGGCGGCGCATCGTGCGACGGCTCAACTGGACCAAGCACGGGCCGTCGCCGAAGCCGGACTACGCCGAACCGCTGTACGACCCCGAGGACCTGCTCGGCATCGTGCCGGCCGACCTGAAGGTGCCCTTCGACCCGCGCGAGGTGATCGCCAGGGTGGTCGACGGGTCCGACTTCGACGAGTTCAAACCGCTCTACGGCTCGAGCCTGGTCACCGGCTGGGCCGACGTGCACGGTTACCCGGTGGGCATCCTGGCCAACGCGCGCGGGGTGTTGTTCTCCGAGGAGTCGCAGAAGGCCGCCCAGTTCATCCAGCTGGCCAACCAGAGCGACACCCCGCTGCTGTTCCTGCACAACACCACCGGCTACATGGTCGGCAAGGAGTACGAGCAGGGCGGCATCATCAAGCACGGCGCGATGATGATCAACGCCGTGTCGAACTCGCGCGTGCCGCACATCTCGGTGCTGATGGGCGCCTCCTACGGCGCCGGGCACTACGGCATGTGCGGGCGGGCCTACGACCCGCGGTTCCTGTTCGCCTGGCCCAGCGCGAAGTCCGCGGTGATGGGCCCGGCGCAGCTGGCCGGGGTGCTCTCCATCGTGGCGCGCCAGGCCGCGGCGAGCCGGGGCCAGGAGTACAACGAGGAGCACGACGCCGCCATGCGCGCCATGGTGGAGGGCCAGATCGAGGCGGAGTCGCTGCCCACCTTCCTCTCCGGCATGCTCTACGACGACGGCATCATCGATCCTCGGGACACCCGCACGGTGCTCGGGCTCAGCCTGTCGGCGATCCACAATGGACCGATCAGCGGCGCCGGTGGCTTCGGCGTCTTCCGGATGTGAGAGATGATCGAGAATCTGCTTGTCGCCAACCGCGGGGAGATCGCCCGCCGGGTGTTCCGCAGCTGCCGTGACGCCGGGATCGGCACGGTGGCGGTGTTCTCCGACGCCGACGCGGACGCGCCGCACACCGGCGAGGCCGACGCCGCGGTGCGGTTGCCCGGCAACGCGCCGTCCGAGACCTACCTGCGCGCGGACCTGCTGATCGAGGCCGCGGCGAAGGCCGGTGCCGACGCGGTTCACCCCGGTTACGGGTTCCTCTCGGAGAACGCGTCCTTCGCGCGCGCGGTCCTCGACGCCGGGCTGACCTGGGTCGGGCCGCCGCCGGAGGCCATCGAGACGATGGGCTCGAAGGTCGAGTCGAAGCGGCTGATGGCCGCGGCCGGGGTGCCGGTGCTCGCCGAGCTGGACCCCGGCGAGGTCACCGAGGCCGATTTCCCGTTGCTGGTCAAGGCTTCCGCCGGGGGCGGCGGGCGCGGCATGCGGGTGGTGCGCGCGCCGGGCGACTTGGCCGACGCGGTGGAGAGTGCCCGCGCCGAGGCCGGTTCGGCCTTCGGTGATCCGACGGTGTTCTGCGAGCGCTACCTGGAAACCGGGCGGCACATCGAGGTGCAGGTGCTCGCCGACGGTCACGGCACGGTCTGGGCGCTGGGGGAGCGGGAGTGCTCGATCCAGCGGCGGCACCAGAAGGTGGTCGAGGAGGCGCCGTCGCCGCTGGTGGGCGCGGCCATGCGCGAGGAGCTGTTCGAGGCCGCGCGCAAGGCGGCCAAGGCGATCGGTTACGTCGGCGCGGGCACGGTGGAGTTCCTCGCCGGTCCCGACGGCCGGTTCTACTTCCTGGAGATGAACACCCGGTTGCAGGTGGAGCACCCGGTCACCGAATGCGTGACCGGGGAGGACCTGGTCGCCCGCCAGCTGCGGATCGCCGAGGGCGAACGGCTGCCGGTCGATCCTCCACAATGGACCGGTCACGCGATCGAAGTCCGGCTCTACGCCGAGGATCCGGCGGCGGACTGGCAGCCGCAGAGCGGCACGCTGCACCGGTTCACCGTGCCGGGGGTGGACGCGGAGTTCCGCATTCCGGCCGGATTCGGGCTGCGGCTGGATTCGGGCGTGGTCAGCGGTTCGGTGGTCGGCGTGCACTACGACCCGATGCTGGCCAAGGTGATCGCCTGGGGGCCGGATCGGACCTCGGCCGCGCGGCGGCTCGCCACCGCGCTGGCCGGCGCGCACGTCCACGGTGTGCGCACCAACCGCGACCTGCTGGTGAACGTGTTGCGGCATCCGGCTTTCCTGGCTGGGGACACCGACACCGCGTTCTTCGCCACGCACGGCCTCGACACGCTGTCGCGGCCGCTGGCCTCGCCGGAGTCGGCCCGCACGGCGGCGCTGGTGGCCGCGCTCGCGGGTGCCTCGGCGAACCGGCGGTCCGCGACCGTGCAGGGCCGGTTGCCCGGCGGCTGGCGCAACGTGCGCTCGTCACCCCAGCACAAGCGTTTCGCCTGCGGTGATGCCGAATTCGACGTGCGGTACGTGCTCGACCGTGCCGGGCTGCGGGCCGAGGACCATCCCGGTGTGGAACTCGTTTCCGCACAGCAGGACCGGGTCGTGCTGGAGATCGACGGGGTGCGCCGCGAGTTCGCGGTGGCCCGCTACGGCGACAGCGTGCACGTCGATTCCGCGCTCGGGCCGGTGGTGCTGGACGTGGTGCCGCGCTTCGCCGACCCGTCCGCCGCGCTGGCCGCGGGGTCGCTGGTCGCGCCGATGCCCGGCACCGTGGTCCGGCTCGCGGTCGCCGCCGGTGACCGGGTCGAGGCCGGAGCGCCGCTGCTGTGGCTGGAGGCGATGAAGATGGAGCACAAGATCGCCGCGCCCGCCGCGGGCGTGGTCGCCGAACTTCCCGTCGAAGTGGGACAACAGGTCGAGCTGGGTGCCGTGCTCGCCGTGGTTCAGGACGCCGTGGTTCAGGACAAGGAGTCGGAATGAGCATGAACTTCACCGAACCGGAAGAGCGGATCGCGCTGCGCAAGGCGGTCCACGAACTGGGCAAGAGCTACGGCCACGAGTACTACCTCGGCAAGGCGCGCTCTGGCGGCAAGACCAAGGAGCTGTGGGACGAGGCCGGGCGGCTCGGCTACCTCGGTGTGTCCGTGCCGGAGGAGTTCGGCGGTGGTGGCGCGGGCATCGGCGATCTCGCCGCGGTCTGCGAGGAGCTGTGCGCCACCGGCACCCCGCTGCTGCTGATGGTGGTGTCCCCGGCGATCTGCGCCACGGTGATCGCGCGGTACGGCACCGACGAGCAGAAGAAGCACTGGCTGCCCGGGTTCGCCACCGGTCAGGTGCGGATGGCCTTCGCCATCACCGAACCCGATGCCGGGTCCAACTCGCACCAGATCACCACAACCGCTCAGCGCGACGGGGACGGCTGGGTGCTCAACGGGCGCAAGGTCTACATCTCCGGGGTGGACGAGGCCGACGCGGTGCTGGTGGTCAGCCGGACCGAGGACGCCAAGACCGGCAAGCTCAAGCCTGCCCTGTTCATCGTGCCCACCGACGCGCCCGGCTTCGAGTACCGCGAGATCGAGATGGACCTGGTCTCCGCGGACAAGCAGTTCGGCCTGTTCCTCGACGACGTGAAGCTGCCGCGCGAGGCGCTGGTCGGCTCGGAGGACGCGGCGATCGCGCAGCTGTTCGCCGGGCTGAACCCCGAGCGCATCATGGGCGCCTCGTTCTCGCTCGGCATCGCGCGGTACGCGCTGGACAAGGGCGTGGCCTACGCGAAGGAGCGCCAGGTGTGGGGTGCGCCGATCGGCACCCACCAGGGGCTCGCGCACCCGCTGGCCCAGGTGAAGATCGAGCTGGAACTGGCGAAGTTGATGACCCAGAAGGCCGCCACGCTCTACGACGCCGGGGACGACTTCGGCGCCGGCGAGGCCGCGAACATGGCCAAGTACGCCGGGGCCGAGGTCGCCATCCGCGCGGTCGACCAGGCCGTGCAGACCCACGGCGGCAACGGGCTTGCCTCGGAGTACGGCCTCGGCACGCTGCTCGCCGCGGTCCGGCTGGGGCGGATCGCGCCGGTGAGCCGCGAGATGGTGCTCAACTTCGTCGGGCAGCACTCGCTCGGCCTGCCCAAGTCCTACTGAAAGGTTTGACCACTGTGTCTTCTCTGTCCGGCAAGACGATCATCATGTCCGGCGGCAGCCGGGGCATCGGTGAGGCGATCGCGCTGCGTGCCGCCGCCGACGGCGCGAACGTCGCGCTGATCGCGAAAACCACCGAACCGCACCCGAAGCTGCCGGGCACCATCCACACCGCGGCCAAGGCCATCGAGGAGGCGGGCGGGCAGGCGCTGCCGATCGTCGGTGACATCCGCGACGACGAGTCGGTGGCCGCCGCGGTCGAGCAGACGGTCGAGCGCTTCGGCGGCATCGACATCGTGGTGAACAACGCCAGCGCGATCGACCTGACGCCGACCGAGCAGGTCAGCATGAAGCGCTACGACCTGATGCAGGACATCAACGCGCGCGGCTCGTTCCTGCTGTCGAAACTGGCGATCCCCCATCTGCGCAAGGCGGAGAATCCGCACGTGCTCACGCTTTCGCCGCCGATCAGCCTTGACCCGAAGTGGTTCGAGGCCGGGCATCTGGCCTACAGCATCGCGAAGTACAGCATGAGCCTGGTGACCGTCGGGCTCGCCGCGGAACTGCGGAAGGACGGGATCGCGGCGAACTCGCTGTGGCCGCGCACCACCATCGACACCGCGGCCATCCGGAACGTGGTCGGCGCGGAACTGGCCAACCGCTCGCGCACACCGGAGATCATGGCCGACGCGGCGCACGCGATCCTGGTCCGGCCGAGCCGGGAGCACACCGGGAACTTCTACCTCGACGACGAGGTGCTCGCGGCCGAGGGCGTCACGGACCTGTCGAAGTACCGCATCGCGGGCGAGGAGTCCGACCTGCAGCTCGACTTCTGGGTCGAACCGGCCTGAGCCGTCATGCGAGAACCACAACAGGAACGGAGCCGGACCACCCGGCGGCGGCTGGTCGAGGCCGCCGTCGAGTGCCTGGCCGCCCGGGGCTGGCACGGCACCACCGTGGCGATGGTCGCCGAGCAGGCCGGGGTTTCGCGCGGGGCCGCGCAGCACCACTTCCCGACCCGCGAGGACCTGGTGGTCGCCGCGGTCGAGCAGGTGGGGGAGGTGCAGCTGGCCGAACTGCGGCGGCACGTGGAGCTGCTGCCCGGTGGTGCGTCACGCAGCGAGGCCGTCGCGGAGATGCTGCTGAACCTCTACACCGGCCCGATGTTCCGCGCGGCGCTTCAGCTGTGGGTCGCGGCTTCCACTGACCCGAAGCTGCTCGCGGTGCTCGCGCCGCTGGAGGCGCGGGTCGGGCGGGAGGCGCACCGGGTGGCGCTGGAGCTGCTCGGCGCGGACGAAACCCGGCCGGGGGTCAGGGAAACCGTGCAGGCCACGCTGGATTTGGCGCGCGGGCTGGGCCTGGCGAACCTGCTCACCGACGACACGCGGCGCCGCCGCCGGATCGTGCGCCAGTGGGCCCGGATGCTGGAGCCCGCACTGGCAGGCACGCTGCCCGAACGCACGGGAACCAGATTGGTGTGAACCTCGTCTCAATGACTGGCTAACGCTTTCGGAGCAACGTCCGATAGCCAAGTAACAGAGGGTTACGCACCAAGGGGGACAGTCCGATGTCCGAGCAAAATGACGAACTGAGTCATCGCGCGCTGGCGATGCTCCGCGCAGTGGGGGAACGGCGGGCGATGATGTCCGGCAGCTGCGAGCCGGACCTGTTCATCGATGGCTTCGCCTGCTGCGACCAGGTGACCGCGCACGCACTGGCCCACCGGGGTTACCTGCGCCCGGCCGAAACCGCACTGCCCGGCACGCGCGTGCGCGCCGAACTGACCCCAGCGGGCTGGGCCGCGCTCGGCATGGTCGCCGCCGCCTGAGCCACCCCCTCGCCCGATCCCGCCGAACCACCCGAGCCCGACAGCACCACCCGAGCCGACTGGGGCCGACCGGGCTGACTGGGGCCGACTGGGCCGATCAAGCGGACCGGGCCGACTGAGCCGACCGAGCCGGCCGAGCCGAGCAAGCGGACCGAGCAAGCGGACGGGGCCGACTGAGCCGACCGAGCCGGCCGAGCCGAGCAAGCGGACCGAGCAAGCGGACGGGGCCGACTGAGCCGACCGAGCCGGCCGAGCCGAGCAAGCGGACCGAGCAAGCGGACGGGGCCGACTGAGCCGACCGAGCCGGCCGAGCCGACCGAGCCGAGCAAGCGGACCGAGCCGACTGAGCGGACCGGGCCGACCGGGCCGACCGGGCCGACCGGGCCGACCGGGCCGACCGGGCCGACCAAGCGGACCGAGCTGACTGGGCCGACTGAGATGGTCGGCCTCCCGGGCCCACCGGGCCGCGCGAGCCGATCGTCATCGGCTCGGAATCGGGTCTTCCTCGCCGGGCAGCTGCTCGCGACGGTGACATTCGCCGCGTGAGTCGAGCGGCGACGCCGCCACTTCGGCGCCCCGCTGGCCGCGCTCCTCTGGCGCGAAAGTTGCGCACGATGAACTCGGCGGCCTTGAACCCGCCGCCACACACGAATCGTCCGCCCGGAACCGCACGCCTTCTCTTGCCGCGTAGTTGATGTTCACGACGGCGTCCGGCGTCGCGCCTGTCCGGCTTGATGGCGCCGAAGTGTCCCCTGGTCCCTGGCTGCTGATGGTAGTGAAACGTGCTCGTTGCGTATCCGTTTTCCTCCGTTTGCCCGAGTGAATCCGTGACGAACAGTGGTTTCCTTGACGAGGTGGAGGGGGAGCGGACCCAGCCCGGCTGGTGGCCGTTCGGGGTGCTCGCGATCGCCCGCTGGCGGCTGTGGGGGTTGCCCGACCGGTTTCTCGTCGGCTACGTACTCGCGGTCGACCTGACCGCGCTGACCGGCGCGGCGGTGGCGTTCCACGCGCTGCCGGTGCCGGCGCGCGACTGGCGTCCGTTCTGGATCCTGCTCGCGTGCTGCCTGGTCTACGTCGAGGTCTCGCGCTCGATCGAGCGCAGCCGCGCCGACTTCCTCGACGGGCCCCACATCGACCTCAACTCGGTCTGGATGTTCGCCGCCGCCCTGCTGCTGCACCCCGGGCTCGCAGCGGTGGTCATCGCGGTCTCGTTCGCCTACCGCTGGCTGCGCGTGCGCCACCGGCCGGTCTACCGGCAGACCTTCAGCGCCGCCGCCTCGATGGTGTCGGCCTTCCTGGCGAACCTGGTGCCGTTCGCACCACAGGAGTTCGCGATCTTCGGCGCCGCGCTGCTCTACGGGCTGAGCAACACCGCGCTGATCACCTTCGCGGTCCACCGCAGCAGGCCGGGCACCACGCTGCGCGAGGCGATGTTCTCCCCGGCGGACTACGCGCTCGAAGCCTCCACCATCGCGCTCGGTGTGCTGCTGGCCTGGGCACTGGTGGACTGGCCGCCGGTGCTGGTGCTGATCATGGGCGTGACCCTGGTACTGCACCGCAGCACACTCGTGCAGCAGTTCCGCGACCAGGCGGGCGCGGACGGGAAGACCGGCCTGCTCAACGCGTCGAAGTGGACCGAGGTGGCCACCGCGGAACTGGCCCGCGGGCGGCGGCGCGGCCTGCCCGCCAGTGTGCTGATGCTGGACCTCGACCACTTCAAGGTGGTCAACGACCGGCACGGGCACCTCACCGGCGACCAGGTGCTGCTCGCCGTGGCCGCCGCCCTGCGCGCGGAGGTGCGCAGCGAGGACGTGCTCGGCCGATTCGGTGGCGAGGAGTTCGTGATCCTGCTGCCCGGCACGAACCGGTTCGACGCGGTGACCATCGCCGAGCGCATCCGGCACCGGGTGGGTCAGCTGCTGGTTTCCGTGCCGGGCGGGGAAATCGGCGTCACCGTCTCGATCGGCGTGGCCGCGCAGCCCCGGGACGGCCAGGCGCTGGACACATTGCTGGCCGCCGCGGACCGCGCCCTCTACGTCGCCAAGGAAGCCGGGCGGGACCGCGTGCGCACGATGCCGTGAAAGCCACCTTCACGGCGTCATGGTGATGGCGTCCAGTTTTTCCTTCAGATAGGCGGAAGCGACCACTTCGGGGTAGGTGGTCCGGCCCAGCGGCGGGGCCAGCGACGTGATGCGCGCGTCGTGGTCGGTTTCGTAGAAGAAGATCAGGGAGACCAGGTCCTCGTCGGGGGCGTCGGCGGCCGGGGGCAGGACACGATGCCGGGTGGACCGCCAGCGATCGCCGGTCCAGCGGGCCATCAGGTCGCCGATGTTCACGGTGAACGCCGCCGGGTCGAACGGCGCGTCCTCCCAGCGCCCGTCGGCGGTGCACACCTGGAGGCCGCCGACACCGGCCTGCCGGTCCAGCACGGTCACCGTGCCGAAGTCGGTGTGCGGGCCGATGCGGAACTGGCCCGGCTCCGGCTGGCCCACCGCGGTCAGCGGCGGGTACCAGTTGATGTTCATGGTGTACGTCGGATGCCCGGTGTGCGCGGTGAAATGCGCCGGATCGAGATCGAGCGCGACGGCGAACAGCGTGAGCAGTTCGTCGGAAACCCGCCGCATCTCGGCCAGGTACGCCGTCACCGTCCTTTCCAGACCGGCCACCTCGGCCGGGAAGACGTTGCGCTGGAACCAGAACGAGTCGACCGCCGGATCACCGACACCGGAATCCGCACCGACCGAAAAGGACTCCTTGAGATCCGGCGGGGTCTCGGTGCCCTCGGCGTACCCGTTCGCCTCCACCCCGGGCGGCAGCCAGCCGCGGCCGCCGACGGTCACCGCGTACCGCTGCTTGACCGACGGCGGCAGGGCGAAGAACTCCCGTGCCAGCCGCCGGGTCTCCGCGCGCAGCTCCGATGCCACGCCGTGCCCGGTGATCAGCAGGAAACCTGAGTCCTGCAACGCGTCGTCGACGCGGCGTGCCACGGCGGCGCGATCGGCCGCGTCGCCGTGGAACCACGGATGGAGGTCGACCAGCGGCACGGCACCCATGGTCAGTCCTTTCCGGACACTTCGCCGATGTCTTCGAACCACAGCTCCGGCCGCGCCGCGATGAACTCCCGCATCAGCGCCACGCACTCCTGGTCGCCGAGCACGCTGATCGCCACCCCGTGCTCGGCGAGCCAGTCGTGCCCGCCGTGGAAGGTCTCCGCCTCGCCGATCACCACCCGGCCGATGCCGAACTGGCGCACCAGCCCCGAGCAGTACCAGCACGGGGAAAGCGTGGTCACCATGATCGTGTCGCGGTAGTGCGGGCGGCGCCCGGCGGCGCGGAACGCCGAGGTTTCGGCGTGCATTGACGGGTCACCGTCCTGCACGCGCCGGTTGTGCCCGCGGCCGAGCAGCTCCCCGTCCGCGCTGAACAACGCCGCCCCGATCGGCACTCCGCCCTCCGCCTTGCCCAGGCGGGCTTCCTCACGGGCGATGGCCAGCATGCTCCGGTCGTCCATGAGCCCCAGCTTATTGCAGTGAACGGAAGAACTCCCGGATATCCGCGGCCAGCAGGTCCGGCGCCTCCATCGCGGCGAAGTGCCCGCCGCGGTCGTATTCGGCCCAGTGCGTCACGGTGTGCTCCAGTTCCACGGTCCGCCGGATCGACACGTCGTGCGGGAACACCGCGACCCCGGTCGGCACCGGCGACTTCTCCGCCGCGCCCCAGGCCCCGGCGTGCGCGGTCTCGTAGTACAGCCGCGACGAGGACGCGGCGGTGCCGGTCAGCCAGTAGAGCATCACGTTGGTCAGCAGCCGGTCGCGGTCGACCGCGGTCTCCGGCAGTTCCGCCGCCGGATCGGTCCACTCGTGGAACTTCTCCACGATCCAGGCGAGCTGGCCGGCGGGGGAGTCGGTGAGCCCGAACGCCAGCGTCTGCGGCCTGCTGATCTGGATCATCGCGTACCCGGACTGCTCGTGCTCGAGGTACGCCAGCCGCGCGACCCTGGCCTGCTCGGCTTCGGTGAGGTCCGCGCCGGGGTCGACCGGGGTGAACGCGGTGAGGCCGTTGCAGTGCACGCCGATGACCCGATCGGGCACCAGCCGGGCGATCTCCGGCGACACGATCGCGCCGGTGTCCCCGCCCTGCACCCCGAACCGCCGGTAACCCAGCCGGTCCATCAGCTCGACCCACGCGCGGGCGATCCGCGGTGAGGTCCAGCCGCTTTCGGTGGTCGGCCCGGACAGCCCGAAGCCCGGCAGCGACGGGATGACCAGGTGGAATTCGCCGGTCAGCAGGTCGATCAGGTCGAGGAACTCGACGATCGAGCCGGGCCAGCCGTGGGTGAGCAGCAGCGGGGTCGCCTCCGGTGAGGCCGACCGGACGTGCAGGAAGTGCACCTGCTGCCCGTCGATCCGCGTGGTGAACTGCGGGTACCCGTTGAGTTCCTTCTCCGCCGCCCGCCAGTCGTAGCCGGTGCGCCAGTACTCGGCCAGTTCGCGCAGGTAACCCACCGGCACGCCCTGCGCCCAGCCCACGCCGGGCAGTTCGTCGGGCCAGCGCGTCTGCGCGAGCCGGGCCTTGAGGTCTTCGAGGGCGGATTCGGGGAAGTCGACGCGGAAGGGCTTGATCTCTTCGCTCATGTTCACCAAGGTAGGAGCCATTCAGGACAGGTTGGGTCCTCGATTGGAGACCGGTGCGAACTTCCGCGAGACTGCTCCGCCTGCTCGGGTTGCTGCAGTTGCACCGCGAGTGGGCGGGCGCCGATCTGGCCGCCCGCCTGGAGGTCGACGTGCGGACCGTGCGCCGCGACGTGGATCGCCTGCGGGACCTGGGTTATCCGGTGCATTCCACGCCAGGTGTCGCGGGCGGGTACCGGCTCGGCGCCGGGGCGGCGTTGCCGCCGTTGCTGCTGGACGACGAGGAGGCCGTCGCCGTCGCGGTCAGCCTGAGCACCGCGGCGGGCGGCACGGTGACCGGCATCGAGGAGACCTCGGTGCGCGCGCTGATGAAGCTCGAACAGGTGCTGCCCGCCCGGCTGCGCCACCGCGTCGACTCGCTCCGCTCGGTGACGCTGCCGCTCGGCGGCGGGGTGTCCGCGGTGGACCCGGCCAGGCTGACCGTGATCGCCGCCGCCTGCCGGGACACCGAAAAGCTGCGGTTCGCCTACGCCGCCGGGGACGGCACGGCCACCGAACGCCGGGTCGAGCCGCTGAAGCTCGCCTGCACCGGCCGCCGCTGGTACCTGCTCGCGTGGGACGTCGACAAAGCGGCGTGGCGGACGTTCCGGGTCGACCGGATCACCGACGAACCCCGGATCGCGGGCCGGTTCACCCCGCGCGAGCCGCCCGCGGCGGACCTGGGCGCCTACCTCACGCGGCAGCTCTCCAGCGCGCCCTACCGGTACCAGTGCCGGGTGAAGCTGCACGCGCCCGCGAGCCGCATCGCCGAACTTGTCGGGGCGTCGATCGGCGAGGTCGAGCCGATCGACGAGCACACCTGCCGCCTGCACGCCGGGGGCTCGCGGATCGACGAAATCCCGTTCTACCTGGCCCGGTTCGGCTGCGACTTCGAGGTGGAGGACCCGCCGGAGCTGGCCGCGCACGTGCGCGAGCTGGCCGCGCGGTTCGGCCGGGCTGGCTGACCGACCGCTTAGTATGTCATTCTGGGGCGGTGCGCACCCCTCGTCAGCCGGTCTTGGCGCCCAGCATGTTGAGCACCAGCCCGGCGTACTCCCGGCCCAGTGCCGTCGGTGACTTGCGCATGCGGTCGCTGTACCAGCGCGCCACGTCGACGCCGAGGGACAGCACCGCCCTGGCGGCCGTGCGCGGTTCCGGCACGGTGAACTCACCCGCGGCCACGCCCTCGGCGATCAGCTCGCGGACCAGCTGCTCGATCCGCCGCCGAAGCCGTCCGACCTCCTCGTACTCGGCCTCGGGCAGCGCCTGCAGTTCGTACTGCACCACCCTGGCCACGGTGTGCCGTCGCGCGTGCCAGGCCACGAAGTCCTCCACCAGCGCGGTCATCTTGGCCGTCGCCGATTCCGGCCGGGCGACCACGCGCTCGACCAGGTGCAGCGTCTGCTCGTGGCCGTACTTGCTGATCGCGAACAGCAGCGCGGCCTTCGACGGGAAGTGCACGTACAACGCGGCCGGGCTCATCCCGGCACGGCCGGCGATGTCGCGCGTGGTGGTGGCGTGGAACCCGCGACGGGCGAAGGACTCGACCCCGGCCAGCATCAGCCGCCTGGCCGCGTCGGGGTGCACGTCGGGCCACAGTTCGGTCGACAACTCGGCCGAAACCGCGCCGCTCGGCTCGCTCATCGCGGCTTACCTCCCCGATCAGGGCGGGCTTGACAGGACCACCCACCGCTGAACAGTGTAAGCGAGCGCTTAGCTCGGGCCCCAAGGGCGACCAAAGGAGAAGGACCACAGTGAACTCGTTGAAGGACCGCGTCGCGATCGTCACCGGCGCGAGCCGCGGCATCGGCCTCGGCATCGCGCGCACCCTCGTCGAGCGCGGCGCCAAGGTCTGCATCACCGCGCGCAAGCCGGAACCGCTGGCCGAGGCGGTCGCCGAACTCGGCGGCCCGGACCACGCCATCGCCGTGCCAGGCAAGGCCGACGACCCGGAGCACCAGGCCGAGGCGATCGCCAAGGCGGTCGAGACCTTCGGCAGCCTGGACATGCTGGTGAACAACACCGGCATCAACCCGGTCTACGGGCCGGCGCTGGACGTCGATCCCGAGGCGGCGGCGAAGATCTTCGCGGTCAACGTGCTCGCGCCGCTGGCCTGGACCCGCCGGGCGCGCGACGCCTGGATGGGCGAGCACGGCGGTTCGGTGGTCAACGTCGCTTCGGTGGCCGGGCTGGGTGCCTCGCCGGGCATCGGCATGTACGGCGTCAGCAAGGCCGCGCTGATCCGGCTGACCGTGGAGCTGGGGCACGAGCTGGGACCGGGCATCCGGGTCAACGCGGTCGCCCCGGCCGTGGTCAAGACCAAGTTCGCCACCGCGCTGTACGAGGGCAAGGAGGCCGAGGTCTCGGCCGAGTACCCGATGAAGCGCCTCGGGCTGCCCGAGGACATCGCGGGCGCGGTCGCCTTCCTGCTCTCCGACGAGGCGGGCTGGATCACCGGGCAGACGATGGTGCTCGACGGTGGCCGCACGCTGGGCGGTGGCCTGTGAGCGAGGAGCTGAAGGACGCCGGGATCGTCGTCACCGGTGGTGGCGCGGGCATCGGCGCCGCGATGGCGCGCCGGTTCCACGCCGAGGGCGCCCGCGTGGTGGTGGCCGATCTCGATGGGGACGCGGCCGCCGCGGTGGCCGAAGAGATCGGCGGCACCGCGGTCGCCGGGGACGCCGCCGGGGTGGACGGGGTCGAACGGTTGCTCGCCCGCGCGCGTGAGGTGCTCGGGGAAATCGACGTCTTCTGCGCCAACGCCGGGATCGCGCCGCTGGGCGGGGCGGACAGCCCGGAAGAAGTGTGGGCGCGCACCTGGGACGTCAACGTGATGGCCCACGTCCGGGCGGCGAACGCGCTGCTGCCGTCGTGGCTCGAACGGGGACGCGGCCGGTTCGTCGCGACGGTGTCCGCGGCCGGGATCCTCACCAGCCTGGGTTCGGCGCCGTATTCGGTGACCAAGCACGGCGCGCTGGCGTTCGCCGAATGGCTCAGCGCCACCTACCGCCACCGCGGCATCGACGTGCACGCGGTATGCCCGCAGGGGGTGCGCACGAACATGCTGGCCAGCACCGGGAAGGGCGGGCAGCTGCTGATGGGCGCGTCGGCGATCGAACCGGAGCAGGTGGTCGACGCGCTGCTCGAAGCCATCGGGGAGAAGCGGTTCCTGGTGCTGCCGCATCCGGAGGTCGCCGATTACTACGCCGCCCGCGCCACCCAGACCGATCGCTGGCTGGGCGGGATGAACAAGCTGCAGCGGAAGGTCGAAGCGCTCGGGGAGTGAGATGAGCGAGGACTGGCTGGCCGAGGTCGCCGAACTCGCCCGGCGGCGGGAACTGGCCCACCGCATGGGCGGGGAGGCCAAGATCGCCCGCCAGCACGCGGCCGGGCGGCTCACCGTGCGCGAGCGGATCGAGGCGCTGGCCGATCCGGGCAGCTTCGACGAGATCGGCGTGCTCGCCGGCTTCGGTCAGTACACAGAGGACGGTGAGCTGGCGTCGTTCACCCCGGCCAACTTCGTCACCGGGACCGCGCGCCTGGACGGCAGGCGGGTCGCGCTCGGCGCGGACGACTTCACCGTGCGCGGCGGGGCGGCCGACGCCGCGATCATCGGCAAGCAGGTGCTCGCCGAGCGGCTGGCGAACGAGCTGGGCCTGCCGCTGGTCCGGCTGATCGAGGGCACCGGTGGCGGCGGCAGCGTGAAGTCGCTGGAGGACTTCGGGTTCACCTACGTGCCGGCCAATCCCGGCTGGGATCTGGTGGTGGACAACCTGTCGGCGGTGCCGGTGGTGTCCGCCTGCCTCGGCCCGGTCGCCGGGCTGGGCGCGGCGCGGGCGGTGATGTCGCACCTGTGCGTGCTGGTCGAGGGCGCCGGGCAGCTGTTCGTCGCCGGGCCGCCGCTGGTCCGGCACGCCACCGGGGAAGATCTGTCCAAAGAGGAGCTCGGCGGCGCCGCGGTGCACCGGCGCAGTGGTGCGGTCGAGCGGATCGTGGGCAGCGAGGACGAAGCTTTTGCGGTGATCAAGGCGTTTCTGTCGTATTTGCCGTCCAATGTGGATTCACTGCCGCCGGTGGTGCCGTCGCCGGACGACCCCGCGCGGGCCGACGAGTCGCTGATTTCGCTGGTGCCGCGTGATCGGCGCAAGCCGTACCGGTTGCGGCCGTTGCTGGACGCGGTGTTCGACGCGGGTTCGGTGTTCGACTACGCGTGTTACGGCGGTTCGGCCTACACCGGACTGGCCCGGCTCGACGGCCATCCGGTCGGCGTGATCGCCACCGATCCGTACCGCGGGGCGACGCTGACCGCCGAGGGCGCCGACGCGATCACCCGCCTGGCCGATCTGTGCGAGACCTTCCACCTGCCGCTGGTCAACCTGACCGACCAGGCGGGCATGGTGATCGGCTCGGCGGGGGAGAAGCGCGGCTCGATCCGGCGCGGCGCGCGGGCGATCACCGCCGTGTACCAGGCACGGGTGCCCTCGGCGGAGGTGATCGTGCGGCGGGTGTTCGGCGTCGGCGGCGCCGGGATCACCAACCGGCACCGGCTGGTGAGGCGGTGGGCCTGGCCATCGGGTGACTGGGGTTCGCTGCCGGTCGAGGGCGGGATCGAAGCGGCGTACCGCGCCGAACTGGAAGCGGCGGAGAACCCGGCGGAACTGCTGGACGAAATCCGGGCGCGCCTGGAGCGGGTGCGCTCCCCGTTCCGGACGGCGGAGAAGTTCGGCGTCGAGGACATCATCGATCCCCGGGAAACCCGCGCCCGCCTGTGCGACTGGGTGACCGACGCGTACCGGGTGCTGCCGAAACTGCTGGGCCGCCCTTCGTTCGGCGTGCGCCCATAGGACAGTGCGAAGGTACGTGTCGCATTTCCGCTAGCGTCGCACCGTCCGCCCGGCGATGCTGGTGCGGTGCAGGAAGTACACGAGGACACCGAGCGGTGCGTGCGGGCCGTGCGGTCGAAGGACGCCCGGTTCGACGGCTGGTTCTTCACCGCCGTGCTGACCACGCGGATCTACTGCCGCCCCAGCTGCCCGGTGGTGCCGCCCAAGGCGGAGAACATGCGGTTCCTGCCCAGTGCGGCGGCCGCCCAGCAGGCCGGGTTCCGCGCGTGCAAGCGCTGCCGGCCCGACGCGAGTCCCGGGTCGCCGCGCTGGAACGAGCGTGCCGACCTGGTGGCCAGGGCGATGCGCCTGATCGCCGACGGAGTGGTGGACCGCGACGGCGTCGACGGGCTCGCGCAGCGGCTCGGTTACAGCGTCCGCCAGGTACAGCGGCAACTGCTCGCCGAACTCGGCGCCGGGCCGCTGGCGCTGGCCCGAGCACAGCGCGCGCAGACCGCGCGCCTGCTCATCGAGACCAGCGCGCTCCCGATGGGCGAAGTCGCGCTGGCGGCCGGGTTCGCCAGCCTGCGCACGTTCAACGACACCGTGCGCGAGGTCTTCGCGATGTCGCCGACCGAACTCCGCCGCCGCGCGGGAACGGGCGGACCGGCCTCGGGATCGCTTTCGCTGCGCCTGCCGTTCCGCGCCCCGCTCCACGCCGACGGCCTGTTCGCGACGCTCGCCGCCGAGGCGCTGCCGGGCGTCGAGGAGTGGCGTGACGGCGCGTACCGGCGGACGCTGCGGCTGCCGAACGGCCCGGCGATCGTCTCGCTGCGCCCGATGCCGGGCCACATCGCCGCCGAGCTGTCGCTGACCGACCTGCGGGATCTGCACACCGCGATCAACCGCTGCCGCCGCCTGCTCGACCTCGACGCCGATCCGGAGGCGGTCGACGCCCTGCTGGCCGAGGACGCCGCGCTGGCCCCGTTGATCGCCGCGAATCCCGGCCGCCGGGTGCCGCGCACGGTGGACGGCGCGGAGTTCGCCATCCGCGCGTTCGCGGGGGAGAAGGCGGCCGCGCTGGTCGCGAAACACGGTGAGCCCGTCGACGATCCCGGCGGCGGCCTTTCGCTGCTCTTCCCCGAACCGGCCGCGTTGGTAGACGAGGAACCGGTCGCCGGACTGGCGCGCGCCCTCACCGACGGGGAACTCGAACTCGGCGCGGGCAGCGATTGGACGCGGGCCAGGCAACGGCTGGCCGCTCTCGGCCCGGGCGTTGATCCCGGCATGGTGGAGCTGATCGCGATGCGCGCCCTGGGCGATCCGGACGCCTTCCCCCGCCCCGGTGGCGGGCAGCGGTGGCGGCCGTGGCGGGCCTACGCCGCGCAGTACCTCGAAGACGGTGTAACGGAAAGGGAAATCGCATGAACAGGGTCCACACGGTGGTGGACAGCCCGGTGGGGAAGCTGACCCTGGTCGCCGCGGGCGACCGGCTGGCCGGTGTCTACATGGAACAACAGCGGCACCGGCCGCCGGAGGAAACCTTCGGCGCGCGCGACGAGATGCCGTTCGCCGAGACCACGCGCCAGCTCGAGGAGTACTTCGACGGCGAGCGCACCGAGTTCGACCTGCCGCTGCACTTCGACGGTACCGACTTCCAGCGTTCGGTGTGGACAGAGCTGTCCCAGATCCCTTTCGGGGAAACGGTTTCCTACGCCGAGCTGGCGGCCAGGATCGGGAAGCCGAGCGCGGTGCGCGCGGTCGGCGCGGCCAACGGGCGCAACCCGATCAGCATCATCGTGCCGTGCCACCGGGTGATCGGCAGCGGCGGCAGCCTCACCGGGTACGGCGGTGGGCTGCCGCGCAAGCAGTTCCTCCTGGCTTTCGAGGGGGTACCCGGTCAGCTTTCGCTGGGATAGGGCGGGAACGCGGGCGGACGGCGCTCGTTCCAGCTGCGCACGCCCTCGGCGAGTTCCGGGTGGCCGAACGATTCGATCATCAGCCCGGTGGCCCGCCGGGCGGATTCGGCCAGCGGCAGCGCCGCCTCCACCCGGAGCTGCTCCTTGATCAGCGCCATCGACCTGGGCGCGCTGTAGGTGGCGAGTTCGCCCGCGTACGCCGTCGCGGCGGCGAGCAGCTCGTCCGGTGGCAGCACCTCCTGCACCAGGCCGTAGTCCAGCGCCTGCTCGGCGGTGAACGTGCGCCCGGACAGCAGCAGGTCCAGCGCGCGTCCCCGGCCGACCAGCTCGGGCAGCAGCTTGGCGATGCCGTACTCGGCGATCAGCCCGCGCCGCACGAACGCGGTGGTGAACTTCGCGCCCGCCGCGGCGAACCGGACGTCGGCGGCACAGGCGACCACGAATCCGAGCCCGGCGCAGCCGCCGTTGATCGCGGCGACCACCGGTTTCGCCACCGTGGCGGCGGCGAGCACGTCGGCGTAACCACCGTCTTCGGCGGCCACGTCCTCATCGGCCACGCCGGTGGTGCCGATGCCCGCGAGCGCTTCGAGGTCGGCGCCGGGGCAGAACGAGCGGCCGCTGCCGGTGACCACCACCGCGCGCACCGCCGGGTCCTGCTCGGCCTCCCGCAACACCTTGCCGTAACGCGTGCGCATCGCCGGGTCCATCGCGTTGTGCCGGTCGGGGCGCTCGAAGGTGAGCGTGCCGACGCCGGCCGCGGTGGTGTACCGGATTCCTTCGGCCAGGGTGGTTTCGGACATCTGGGACCTCCTTCTCCGACCACAGACTAAGCGGTTGCTTAGGTCGGCGTCGAGGTGTAGCTCAGCGCGAGCTGGTACGAGGCAAACCGTGGGAAGCTCGGTACGGCCGGCGGTTGTTCGCCGCCGAACCGGTGACACCGGACTCGGTGCTCGCGGCCTTCCGGCAGCCGCCCGGTGGTGGAGACCTTCGAAGCGCGGTTCGGGCACCACCTGCGCAACGGGTATGGGCCTCGCCGAGACCACCGCGGGCTGCGTCTCCCGGTTACTGGAGCCAGGCCCGATTGCCGCCGGGCCGGCTGCGCGGCCGGGGGAACACGCGGAACCACGTGAACTGATCGACTACTGCTCCGAACGGCTGGCCGCGTACAAATATCCTCGCTCGATCGAGGTGCTCGACGAGCTACCGAAGACGGTGAGTGGCAAGATCCTGCGCCGGGAGTTGCGGGCACGCGGGTGAGCAGCGGCCCGGTGTACGTACAGTGATCACTGAATCGGTACGCTCAGCGTCCGATGAGGGACGGCTCGCCGCAGGTGAGCCGGGTGACGTGAAGGGGACCGGGCGATGACTCGAGCCAACACCCGCAAGCCGGGGACCACGGTCGAGGAGAACGGTTACGCTCCGGGGTCGGTGCCTCGGCGCCTGCTTTCCGTGGCCACCAAGCTCTTTGCGAAAAAAGGCTTCGACCGGACCTCGGTGCAGGAGATCGTCGAGGCGGCAGGCGTCACCAAGGGCGCGATGTACCACTACTTCGGTTCGAAGGACGATCTGCTCTACGAGATCTACGCGCGGGTGCTGCGCGAGCAGACCGAGCAGCTGGAGCGGCTGATGGCCGGGGACGCGCCGCTGGCGCAACGGCTCAGCGCCGCCGCGTCCGACGTCGTGGTCAGCACGATCGCCAATCTCGACGACGCCACCATCTTCATGCAGTCGATGCACCACCTGAGCCCGGAGAAGCAGAAGTCGGTGCGTGCCGAGCGCCGCAGGTACCACGAGCGGTTCCGGTCGCTGATCGAGGAAGGGCAGGCCAGCGGCGAGTTCCGCGCCGACAAGCCCGCCGATCTGGTGCTGGACTTCTTCTTCGGCGGCGTGCACCACCTCGGCTCGTGGTACCGGCGCAGCGGCTCGATGTCCGCGCAACAGGTCGGTGACCACTACGCGGACCTGCTGCTCTCGGCGCTGCGTCCGCTCTAGAGATCCCTTCAATACGGCACGACGGCACGCGGGAAGATGTCGTCGAGGCGGCGCTCGACCACGGTGCCGGCCGGGTAGTGCGCCGCCAGGCGGAGCAGGCTGGCGGCCAGCTCACCGGCGATGTCCGCCGGGAAGCCCTGCTGGTCGAGGCTGGAGCGGATGGCCTCGGTGTAGTCGGCTTCGGTGAAACCGGGGCGTTCCACCACCATCGCCGTGGTTCCGGCGCGATGGGAGTTCATCCCGGAGAAGGCGCGGCCGCAGCCACAGCCGCCGTCAGGGTCGGCCTGGTCCTCAGTGCAGACCAGGCCGACCCAGACCAGCTCCCCGTCGGTGCAGTAGCTGAAGTCGTTCCCGCGGCTGCCCTGGGTCACCGAGGTCGCGACGAGCAGTTTCATGGCTTCCTCCGGATCGGCGAATCACCTGCCTCACCAGTACCACCCGCCACCGACAAAACCCACCGCCAGCCGGACCCCACCCAGTTGCCCGATATCGCGCAACCAGCTCAGCCGGGCAGGTCGAGCAGGGTGGCCAGCGCGGCCCGGTGCCGTCCGGCGGTGCCAAGGGCCAGCTGGTTCGCCTTCGCCCGCTTCAGGTACAGGTGCGCCGGGTGCTCCCAGGTCATCCCGATCCCCGCGTGCAGCTGGACGCACTCCTCCGCCGCGTGCACCGCGACCTCCGAGCACAGCGCCTGGGCCACCGCCGCGGCCACCGGCAGGTCCGGGTCCCGCCGCGCCAGGCAGTCGGCCGCGTACCGCGCCGCGGCGCGGGCCGAGACCAGGTCCAGCCACACGTCGGCCAGCCGGTGCTTGAGCGCCTGGAACGAGCCGACCGGCCGCCCGAACTGGTAGCGCCCCTTCAGGTACCGCACCGTTTCCTCGAGGCACCACTCCGCCAGCCCCAGCTGTTCCGAGGCCAGCAGCGCGGCCCCGGCGGTCAGCGCCGCGCCCAGCGCTTCCGACGCCGCCTCGCCGGTGGCGATCGCCGTGCCCCGCGCACCGGACAGCGTCACGTCCGCCACGCGCCGGGTCAGGTCCAGCGAAACCAGTTCCGTCACGGTGAACCCGGAATCCACCACGTACAGGTCGTCACCGGCGGGCACCACCAGGAAGTCCGCCACCGAGGCGTCGGCGACCGTGCCCACCCGGCCGGTCAGCGCCCCGTCCGAAACCTCCACAGTGGACTGGAAAGCGCCGGGACCGCTGGACAGCGGCACGGCCAGTGCGGCGGTCGCCGTGCCGGAGGCCAGCTTGCCCAGCAGTTCGTGGTCCGTTCCGGCGGCGAGCAGCGCGTTGGTGGCCAGCACCGCGCTGCCGAGGAACGGCACCGGCGCCACGCTGCGGCCCAGTTCCTCCAGCACCAAAGCGGTTTCCCGCGCCGACGCCCCGTGTCCGCCGCGTTCCTCGGGCACCTGGAGCCCGGCGGCACCGAGATCGCCCGCCAGTGCGCGCCACAGCTTCACGTCGTACGGCTCACCGCTTTCGGCCCGCTTCAGCAGCGCGGCGGGCTCGCAGTGATCGGTGAGCAGCGCCCGCACGCTCGCCCGCAGATCGTCCTCGACGTCGGAGTACAGCAGGTCCGCGGTCATCGGGGCAGGTCCTTCCAGGCGACGTCCTTGTCCACGCGCGGCTCGGACGGCAGCCCGAGCACCCGCTCCGAGATGATGTTGCGCAGGATCTCCGAGGTGCCGCCCTCGATCGAGTTCCCCTTGGCCCGCAGGTAGCGGTAGCCCGCCTCGCGGCCGGTGAAGTCCACTTTGTCCGGACGGCGCATCGTCCAGTCGTCGTAGCGCAGGCCCTGCTCACCGAGCATTTCCAGTTCCAGCCCGGAAATCTCCTGGTTCAGCGTGGAGAAGGCGAGCTTCATCCCCGACCCCTCCGGGCCGGGTGAGCCCGCCGCGAGCTGCTGGCGCAGCCGCATCCCGGCCAGCCGCACGCCCTCGGCGCGCACCCACAGCCGCAGCAGCCGGTCGTGCAGTTCCGGCGTGCGCAGCTCCGGCCGGTCACGCCACAGCTTCGCCGCGATGCCGATCATGCCGCCCTCGCGCGGAATCGCGTGCCCGCCGATCGCCACCCGCTCGTTCATCAGCGTGGTCTGCGCGACGCGCCAGCCGTCGCCGATCTCGCCGAGCCGGTTCGCGTCCGGGATGCGCACCTCGGTCAGGAAGACCTCGTTGAACTCGGCCTCGCCGGTGATCTGGCGCAGCGGCCGGACCTCGACGCCGGGGGCGTGCATGTCACAGATGAAGTAGGTCATGCCCTGGTGCTTCGGCACGTCCGGATTGCTTCGGGTGACCAGGATGGCGAACCGCGCGGTGTGCGCGCTGGAGGTCCACACCTTCTGCCCGGTCACCACCCAGTCGTCCCCGTCGCGCACGGCGCGGGTGCCCAGCGCCGCCAGGTCCGAACCCGCGCCGGGCTCCGAGAACAGCTGGCACCACACCTCTTCGCCGGTCCACAGTGGACGAAGGTAGCGCTTGCGCTGCTCGTCGTTGCCGAAGCGCAGGATGGTCGGCGCGGCCATGCCGAGGCCGATGCCGATGCGGCGGGGATCGTTGTCCGGGGCGCCCGCCGCGGCCAGCTCGGCGTCCACAACGGACTGGAGCGCCCGCGGCGCGTCCAGCCCGCCCAGACCTTCGGGGAAGTGCACCCAGGCCAGTCCGGCGTCGAACCGGGCCTGGAGAAAGGCGAGCCGGTCGCTGAAGTCGTGCTCTTCGAGCAGCTTCCGCGTCCGCTCGCGGAGTTCGTCCGCGGTGACGGTCATTTGGCACGCTCCGTCCGGTACTGCTTGAGTTCGCGGTGCGCCAGCGAGCGCTTGTGCACCTCGTCGGGGCCGTCGGCCAGCCGCAGCATGCGCGCGGACATCCACAGCTCGGCCAGCGGGAAGTCCTGGCTGACCCCGCCGGCGCCGTGCGCCTGGATGGCCTTGTCGATGATCCACTCCACCGAAGCCGGGGTGGCGATCTTGATCGACTGGATCTCGGTGTGCGCGCCCTGGTTGCCCACGGTGTCCATCAGCCACGCGGTCTTGAGCACCAGCAGCCGCAGCTGCTCGATCCGCACCCGCGACTCGGCGATCCAGTCCTGCACCACGCCCTGCTCCGCGATCGGCTTGCCGAACGCGGTCCGCGAAAGCGTGCGCTCGCACATCAGCTTCAGCGCGCGCTCGGCCATGCCGATCAGCCGCATGCAGTGGTGGATCCGGCCGGGCCCGAGCCGGGCCTGCGCGATGGCGAACCCGCTGCCCTCCTCGGTGAGCAGGTTCTCCGCGGGTACCCGCACGTTCTCGAACACGATCTCGGCGTGCCCGCCGTGGTCGCCGTCGCTGTAGCCGAACACCTTCATGCCGCGCTTGACGGTCATGCCGGGGGTGTCGCGGGGGACCAGGATCATGCTCTGCTGCTTGTGCGGCGCCGCGTCCGGATCGGTTTTGCCCATCACGATGAAGATCCGGCAGTTCGGGTTCATCGCGCCGGAGATGAACCACTTGCGGCCGTTGATCACGTACTCGTCGCCGTCGCGCTCGATCCGGGTGGCGATGTTGCGCGCGTCGGAGGAGGCCACGTCCGGCTCGGTCATCGCGAACGCCGAGCGGATCTCCCCGTCCAGCAGCGGTTGCAGCCACTGCTTGCGCTGCTGCTCGTTGCCGAACATGGCCAGCACTTCCATGTTCCCGGTGTCCGGCGCGGCGCAGTTCAGCGCGGCGGGCGCCAGGCGCGGGCTGTGCCCGGTGATCTCGGCCAGCGGCGCGTACTGCAGGTTGGTCAGGCCGCCGCCGTGCTCGCCGGGCAGGAAGAAGTTCCACAGCCCGCGACGGCGGGCCTCGGCCTTCAGCTCCTCGACGATCGGCACGCTGGTCCACTCGCTGTCGCGTTCTTCGAGCTGCTGTTCGAACACCGCCTCGGCCGGGTAGACGTGCTCGTCCATAAAGGACAGCAGCCGCTCCCGGAGTTCCTCGGTCTTCGCGTCGTAGGCGAATTCCATCGTCACTTCTCCTCTTTGAGAATCTCGTTGCCGTGTGCGACCAGCGGAGCCACTCCGGCCCCGACCTTCTCGAAGCCCTCGCCCACCGTTTTCCCCTGTGTGAAGCGGAAGTAGATGCCTTCGAGGATCACCGCGAGCTTGAAGAAGGCGAACCCGACGTACCAGTTCAGCTTCGACACGTCCCGCCCGGAACGCTCGGCGTAGCGGGAGATCACCTCGTCCGAGGTGGGGTATCCCGGCGCCGAGGTCGCGCTGGAGACAAAACCGAGGTTCACCGCGTCCCGCTCGGCGTAGGCCAGCAGCAGCGCGACGTCGGTGAGCGGGTCGCCGAGGGTGGACATCTCCCAGTCCAGCACCGCGGTGATCCGGTCGCCGGTGCTGTCTTGCGCGACGAGCACGTTGTCCAGCCGGTAGTCGCCGTGGATCACCGTCGGCGACGGCGAAACCGGCACCGCGGCGGCCAGCCGGTCGTGCAGCCGGTCGATCCCGGGGACCTCCCGGCTGCGCGAACCGTCGAGCTGCTTCTTCCACCGCCGCAGCTGCCGCTCCAGGAAGCCGTCCGGGCGGCCGAAGTCGGCGAGCCCCACCGAAGCCGGATCCACCGCGTGCAGCTCGACCAGGGTGTCCACCAGCGCCAGCGCGATCTCGCGCGTGCGCCGCTCACCGAGTTCGACCATCTCCTCGCGGGACCGGTACGGCGTGCCCGCGACGAACTCCATCAGGTAGAACGGCGCGCCGAGCACCTCGGTGTCCTGGCACAGCAGCAGGGTTTCCGGCACCGGCACCGGGGTCGGGTGCAGCGCGGTGATCACCCGGTGCTCGCGCGCCATGTCGTGCGCGGTGGGCAGCACGTGGCCCAGCGGCGGGCGGCGGACCACCCACTGACCGGTGCCGTCGCCGACCACGTAGGTGAGGTTGGACCGGCCGCCCTCGACCACGGTGCCCCGCAACGGGCCCGACAGCAGTCCGGGCAGCACCTCGTCCACGTGCGCGCGCAGGCGTTCGAGATCGAGTCCGGGCAGGTCTTCGCGGGTGGCCATCTGCTCTCCTGTCGAATCGGTCCGGTCCGGATAGCGTACCGACTAGTCGGTATGGGGTACAGCCGGGTGGGATCGCCGGCGCCCCGGCGGGCTCAGCGGATCAGCCTGGCGACGGTTTCGGCCACGCACGCCGGTTTCGCCTCACCGTCGATCTCGATCGTCCACCGCACCACCGCCTGCTTGCCACCGGGCACGTCGGTCACCTCGACCAGCTCGGCCCCGGCGCGCACCTTCGCGCCGACCCGGACCGGCTGCGGGAACCGCACCTTGTTCAGGCCGTAGTTGATGCCCATCGACAGGTTCTCCACCCGGTAGATGCCCTGCCCGAACTTCGGGATCAGCGACAGCGTCAGGTAACCGTGGGCGATGGTGCCGCCGAACGGACCGGCCTTGGCCCGCTCGGTGTCCAGGTGGATCCACTGGTGGTCGCCGGTGGCGTCGGCGAACTGCTGGACCTGCTCCTGGGTGATCGTGGTCCAGTCGCTGTGACCGAGGTGCTCGCCGATGGCCGCTTCGAAGGCGTCGACGTCGGGAAAGATGCGCATCGGCCTCAGTCCTTCGGTCCGCCGGCGACGTAGATGACCTGACCGGAGATGAACCCGGCGCCATCACTGACCAGGAACGAGACCAGGTTCGCGATGTCGGCCGGTTCACCGACGCGGCGCACCGGGATCTGCTCGGCGGCGGCCTTCTTGAAGTCCTCGAAGTCCATGCCCACGCGCTCGGCGGTGGCCGCGGTCATGTCGGTGGCGATGAAGCCCGGCGCGATCGCGTTCGCGGTGACGCCGAACTTGCCCAGCTCGATCGCCAGCGTCTTGGTGAAGCCCTGCAGGCCGGCCTTGGCCGCGGAGTAGTTGACCTGGCCGCGGTTGCCCAGCGCCGAGGTGCTCGACAGGTTGACGATCCGGCCCCAGCCCTGCTCGGTCATGTGCTTCTGGGCCGCGCGGCTCATCAGGAACGACCCGCGCAGGTGCACGCCGATGACCGAGTCCCAGTCCTGGTCGGTCATCTTGAACAGCAGGTTGTCCCTGGTGATGCCGGCGTTGTTGACCAGCACGGTCGGCGGGCCGAGTTCGGCGGCCACCTGCTCGACCGCGCGCTCGACCTGCTCGGCGTCGCTGACGTCGAGGCCGACCCCGACCGCGCGGCCACCGCCGGCGGTCAGCGTTTCGGCGCCTCGGGAGACGGCGTCGGCGTCCAGGTCCAGCAGCCCGACGGCGAATCCGTCCGCGGCCAGCCGCGCGGCCACCGCCGCGCCGATACCGCGACCGGCACCGGTGACGATCGCGACACGGGAAGGGGACTGGGTCACTTGTTCCTCCTGAAACGAGTACGAAAGCGCGACGGCTTCGAGCATGCGCCCGGCCGCCGCGCTAAGCAAGCGCTTAGGAAGTTACTACCGCGGGTTCGCCCTCGGGTGTGACCTGCGTCATGTGCTCGGGTGCGGGCTGCCGCGCCCGCAGCACGCCGAAGCCGAGCGCGGCGATCGCGAACATCTCGTTCAGCGCCATCAGCCGCTCCACCAGGCCCAGCGGCACGAAGGTCCACCACGCCTCACCGCCGGCGAGCATGTTCACCACGCCGACGAGGATCAGCCCGAACCACATCAGCGAGGTGATCCCGAAGAACACCGCGAGCCGGCGCGCGATCGGGGCGTCCCGGAACACCGCGCGGGCACCGAAGATCACCGCCAGCGGCAGCGCGATGAAGGCGACCACGCTGGCGTAGCGGTGGATCGTGCCGCCGAGGCTCGGGCCGATCGCCCAGTTCGTCTTCGGGAACGCCACGATCAGCAGCAGGCTGGCCGTCCACAGCGCGCCGAACACGCTCGCCGCGGAGAACCGCTCGATCAGGCCGCGCCGGATCAGCGCGTAGAACAGCACCGCCGAGCCGATCGCCACCAGCCCCACGCCGAGGTCGAAGATCCACCGGCTGTCGGTGAGCGCGTACTGGCTGATGGTCCGGCGGACCGGGCTGATGTCCGCGGTGCCCGGCAGCACGTGCAGCAGGGCGACCAGCACGATCCCGGTGGCCAGCGCGGCGAAACCGGCCACGGCGTCGGCGGGTGAGGTACGGGCGGGCGGCGTCATGGAACTCCTCGGCGCGCTCGGTGTCGAATGTCCGGTTTCGAGGTTATGGACCGAACATGACGAAATCCTGAGAGCAAGCTGTCGGGATGCTGCTTGACGCCGATGGGCGGTTGTGTCACTTTGTATCGCCATGAGCCTGTCAGACAGGCGGACAGGCGCGGTCCCGCCGCGCCGGGTGACCGCGATGGAAGCCGTGCTCGGCGAGATCCGCGGGGCCATCGAGCGCGGTGAGTACGGGGTGGGGGACAAGCTCCCGGCCGAGGCGGCGATGGCCCAGTCGTTCGGGGTCAGCCGGTCGGTGATCCGGGAGGCGCTGCGGGCGTCGGCGGCGCTGGGGCTGACCGTTTCGCGCACCGGCAAGGGCACCTACGTGCAGTCGGCGGGCGCGGCGCAGAACCCGATCTTCGGCTCGTACTCGGCGCGGGACCTGCTCGAGGTGCGGCGGCACGTGGAGATCCCGGTGGCGGGGTTCGCCGCGGTGCGCCGCGGCCCCGACGACCTCGACCGGCTCGCCGAGCTGACCGACCGCATGCGGCACGAGACCGACGACACCGCGTGGGTCGCGCTGGACACGCTGTTCCACATCAGCGTGGCGCAGGCGTCGGGGAACCCGGTTTTCGCGAAGGTGATCGAGGAGATCAGGGACGCGCTGCGGCAGCAGTCGTTCTTCCTGAACAAGCTGGGGGACCGGCGGGAGCGGTCGAACCGCGAGCACGAGGAACTGGTCACCGCCATCCGCGACGCCGCGCCGGAGGCGGCCACCGCGGCGATGACCACCCACCTGGATCAGGTCGAAAAGACCCTGACCACCATCGTGGCGCCTGCCTAGAACGCGGTCGGGGTGGTGGAGCCGACCAGGGACTGGGTCAGCTGGTTCCGGCGGGAGATGCCGAGCTTGCGGTAGATGTTGGTCAGGTGGAACTCGATGGTGCGGCGGGACAGCACCAGTGCCTGCGCGATCTCCGGGTTGGACTTGCCCTGCGCGGCGAGCGTGGCGATGTTGTGCTCGCGCCGGGTGAGCACCTGGGGCTGGGCCGCGGCCGGGGAGTGCAGCTGCTGGTGGATCCGCCCGGCCAGGGCGATCGCGCCGCAGCTGGTGGCGGTGGACATGGCCTGGTTCAGCATGGTGGCCGCCTGCTCGTGGCCGCCGCTGCCGCCCAGCCGCACCGCCAGTTCCGCCTGCGCCTGCGCGAACTCGAGCTTCGCCTGCGAGCGGCCCAGCACCTCGACGGCCTCGGTCAGCAGGTCGATCGAGCGCGCGTCCTCGGTGACGGTCGCCGCGGTGTGCAGTGCGATGCCGAGCGTTCGCGGCAGGCCGCGCTTCCTGGCGAACGCGAGCTGCGTCTTCGCCAGCAGGATCGCCTCTTCGTGGTTGCCCAGCTGGAACTGCGCCAGCGCCGCCGGAACACGCCACGGGAGTTGCGGGTGGTCGACGAAGCCGAACCGCTCCAGCCGCCGCCCGCAGTCGAGCTGGTCGTTCAGCGCGGCGGTGTGGTTGCCCATCGACGCGTGCAGCAGGCCGCGCCCGTGCAAAGCCATGCAGGTGCGCAGATAGGTCGACTTGGCGATGTGCCGGTGCCGCGCCAGCAACCGCTCGGCGGCCTCGGTGTCGTGCTGCACCGCGGCCAGCCGCATCTCCGTGCCGTCGAGCAGTGCCGGGATGATGCCGCGGCGGATCTCGAAGGACTCCAGCCGGTCGCGCGCGGCCTGCGCGTCGGAGCGGGCGGCGGTGAGCTGGCCGATCTGGTACCGGATGTCGGCGCAGTACGCGCTTGCCAGCCCGGTCGCCAGCGGCAGGCTGCGCCTGCGGTCGTCCAGCACCTCCTCGCAGATCTGCAGCGCGAGGTCGTATTCCTCCAAATTGGACAGTGCGCCGACGACCGCGCCGAACGCGCGCAGCTCGCCGAGGTCGTTCAGCGGGCCGGGCGGCGTCGAGTCGAGTGCCAGCCGGCGCAGTGCCGCGGCGGACATGTGGTCCAGTGCCACCGCGCCGTGCTCGGCCACGAAGGCGTTGAGCCGCCGCCGCGCCTGCGGGGTGGAACTGTTGCGGCGCCTCAGGTTCGCCAGCCGCTGCGGCACGGTCGTAGCCGTGTGGGGATCGTGCCGCGAGAGGTAGAGGATCTCGGTTTCCAGTTCCGAAGCCAGTTCCGGGTGGTCCGGGTCGAGCCGGTCGACCGCGTGCTGCAGCACGTTCAGCGACTCGCGGAACCTGTCGCATTCGGACAGTGCGCCCGCCAGCAGTGCGGCGATCGCCGCCTGGCGCCGGGGATCGGCGCTCTCGGACTCCACCATGGACAGATGGTGCACGGCCGCGGGCGGATCGGCGTGGATCTCCGCCGAACCCAGTTCGAAGAGCACCTCGTTGCGCTGCTCGGGCGTGAGCGGTTCGTGCAGCACCCGCCGCAGGTGCGCCACCGCGGTGGTCGGGTCGCCGTCGGCGATGGCCTCACGGGCGGCGCTGAGCAGTGTGTGCACCGCCCAGTCCTGGCCGACCTGCCGGGTTTCCTGCAGGTGCGCGGCGACCCTGGCGCAGGGCGCGTGCACCCCGTTGAGGAAGCGCGCCGCCTTGGCGTGCGCGGTGTGCAGGTCCTGCGGGGTCAGGCGGCAGGCGATCGCGGCCTGGATGCCGCGTTCGGTGAAGGTCAGCGCCCCGCCTTCGGCGCCATCGACTCCGGCACCCCCGGCGCTGTCCGCACTGTCGGTGAGCAGGCTCATCTCACGCAACCGCCGCGCGGCCCAGAAGGTGGCCGACGCGGGCAGCCCGGCCACCGCCGCCGCCAGTTCGAGATCGGTGTCGGTGCCTTCCAGCGCGGCGATCGCCTGCGCCAGCGCGACCAGCGCGGTGTCCTCCTGCTCCAGCCGGTGGTAGACGGTGGTGGCCAGCTCGCGCGGGCCGAACCGGGACGGGTCCAGCCGCTCGCCGCCGGCCCCGTGGCACGACCGCAGCAGGCCTTCGAGCAGGGCGGGATTGCCCGCGGTCACGGTGTGGCAGGTGCGGACGAACTCGGGGGAGACGTTCTCGCCGAGGGTGTCGGTGACGATCTCGGTGATCGCGGCGGCGTCGAGCCCGCCGACTTCCAGCTGCCGCGCCCCGGTCACCCCGGGTGCCTTGCCGAACGGGCCGGGCCCGGCGGTGCCGGCGGTGAGAATGCCGATGCGCTGCCCGGACAGGCGGCGCGAGACGTAGTCGAGCCACTGGATGGACAGCGAGTCGGCGAAGTGCACGTCGTCGATCACCAGCAGCAGCGGAGATCCCTCGGCGAGGAACCGCGACAGGTGCCACAGGGAGTGGAAGGTGGAGTGCAGGTCCACCGCGGTGGCCGAGGGCCCGGACTCCAGCACTTCGACGGCGAACGCGGCGGGCCCGCCGACCAGCCGCTCGCGGTCCGCGGCGGGTGCCTCGAACACCGTGCTCTCCAGCAGCTGGCGGACCACACCGAAGACGAAGTCGCGCTCCAGCTTGGCGGAGCGGGCGGTGAGCACGCGGAAACCACGGGCGCTCGCTTCGGCGGTGGCCGCGGTGAGCAGGGCGGTCTTGCCCGAACCGGCCGGCCCGCTCAGGTTGAGGATGCCGGGGCGGCCACCGGCCACCGCGTCGAGATGGCAGCCGATCGCGCGCAACTGCCCGGCGCGCCCGCGAAGCCGCGGTACGTGTGGGGTGGAACCCTCCACGGTTACCTCCCGCGTCCTGTCCGGCTGTCCGACAGGTTCGTGATGGACCATGTCACCGCGTCCGGATGACTGTCAAGGCGAGCCACCGCCCCCAGAGCCGTGGCGCGCTCAGTCTGCCGGTTTTCGCCGGATACCGCCGTGCGGGCGACCCGGGCCCCGGACGGCGGGGGCGGAAAGTGTGATTCTCGCCGGCGGGGCTGCGAGATCGGGGGCGACGGTGTTCACTGTGTTGCGTGCGTGTTTCGCGTTAGAGCGCATTAATGGACACCTCCCGCTGACGGGCCGAACTGCGCGACCGGACCGGTTTGGGCAATCCGTATCTTAGGCGAGCCGGTGGGGCCATGTGGCGAATTAACATGCACTTAAGGTTGCCTCACCCCGCGCGCCACCGGGGGTGCCCCGGGTGGTCCGCAACTCCACAGGCAGGTCACCGCCAGTGCGCGGACACTACCGTTCGTGATCATCCACTGTGGTGTCCCCGGCTCGCCGCCGATCTTGGCCCGCCGCCGCCGATTCCTGCGTTTTCCTTGGCGTTCAACGGGTTCCGGACCTTTCTATGACACTGTTACGCGGGTCGTGGCGGATACTTCCCAACATCTCTGTGGATCGACCTGTGGAGTTCCGCAGTACCTGTGGAGTGACTCATGTGTGACTATAGGTGCACTCGAGCAGTTACATGAGTCGAGGGACTGGGGCCCGCGGAGTGGGCGCGGAGGTCGCCTGTGGCGGCCCCGCCGCCGGGATGGCCGGTGAATCGCCACAAGCGATTGATCGGCGATCCGGCGACCGCCCGGGAAGCGGATTTCGGTCCGAAATGCCGGAACTCGCTCGATTGTGAAAGTTTTTCGAGTTTGGCCGGCCGGAGTCGGGGTGAATGTTCGTGAGGTTCTGCGTTCTCGGTTCTCTGGAGATAGTGGACGACGGGCCGCCGGTGGAACTGAGCGGCGTGAAGCAGCGGGCCGTGCTGGGCTACCTGCTGCTGCACGCGAACAACGTGGTGCCGACCAGTCACGTGGTCAAGGCGCTGTGGGCCGACGGTGTGCCCTCGACCGGGCGCAAGATGGTGCAGAACGCGGTCTCCGGCATCCGCCGCACCCTGGCCTCCCGCCCGCACGCCCCCGGCCGCACCCCGATGCTGCTCACCCACGCCCCCGGATACCTGCTGCGGGTCGACCCGGAGTCGGTCGACCTGCACCACTTCCAGACCCTCGCTGAGCGCGGCCGCGCCGAACTGGCGGAGGGACAGGCCGAACCGGCCGCCCGCACGCTGCGCGAGGCGCTCGGCCTCTGGCGCGGGCCCGCGCTGTCCGACCTGGTCGAGACCGGGATCGCCTGGCCGGAACTGGCCGCGCTGGAGAAGGTCAAGCTGGTCGCGCTGGAGGACCGGTTCGAGGCGGAGCTGAGCTGCGGGCGCCACCACGAGGTGATCGCCGAGCTGGAGGAGGTGGTCGCCGCCGAACCGCTGCGCGAGCGGCTGTGCGGGCAGCTGATGCTCGCGCTCTACCGGTCCGGCAGGCAGGCCGACGCGCTCGACGTCTACCGCCGCACCTACGCGCTGCTGGTGGACGGCCTCGGCATCGAGCCGGGCCGCGAACTGCGCGAACTGCAGCGGATGATCCTCAACCAGGACGCCGCCCTGGCCGTGCCCGGGGTGCCCGCCGGGCAGATCCGGGTGGCCACCGCGCTGGCGCCGCGCACCATTCCCGGGCAGCGCCAGCTTTCCCCGGAACCGCCGGCGCGGCGGGAAAAGCCGGTCGAACCGGCGGAGACGGTGAACGCCGCCCCGGTCACCTCGGTGCGGCTGCCGCCGACGGCGCCCGCCGACGCCAGGGCGGAACGCAAGAACGTCAGCGCGGTGCTGGTCTCCGCGCACCTCGGCCCCGGCATGGAGGGCGCCGATCCCGAGGACGTCGACGAGGCGATGCGCGGGATCAGCACGATCATCGGCGGTGAGGTCCGCCGGTTCGACGGGGTGGCGGGCGGTTCGATCGGCCCGATGTACCTGATGCTGTTCGGAGTGCCGCGCAACCACGAGAACGACACCGAGCGCGCGGTGCGGGCCGCGCTGGCCATCCGCGACCGGTTCCTCGCCGACGAGATCCCCGAGCTGGGCGCCCGCGCGGCCACCGGCATGAGCGTCGGGATCGCGGTGGCCACCGGCAGCGCGCTGGTCCGCTACGCCGCCGCGGGATGTGACGTGCCACCGGTGGTGACCGGTTCGGTGCTGGACGGCTGCGCGAAGCTGCTCGCCGCGGTCCCCGACGGCGACATCCTGGTCTGCGACGCCACCCGGCACGCCACCGCCGAAGCCATCACCTACGCCCCGGTGCCCGGCGGGGGACGCGGCGCGCTGGCCGTGGCTCCGGCGCCGCGGTCGATCGCCGTGCCGGAGACCGGCGCGGGCAGGCTGGTCGGCCGGGACCACGAACTCCAGGTGCTGCGCAGCCTGCTCGGCCAGGTCCGCGGCTGGCGGCGCCCGCACCTGGTGACCGTGCTCGGCGAGCCGGGGATCGGCAAGAGCAGGCTGCTCGCCGAGTTCGGCGCGCAGGCCGCCGAACGCGGGGAGATCGCCGCCGTGCTGACCGGCAACACCCAGCCGTTCGCCGCCGAAGCCCCGTACGCCGCGCTGACCGGAGTGCTGCGCGAGCACTGCGGTTTCTCCGCCACCGATCCGGCCCGGCGGGTGCGGGAGCGGATCGCCGCCGCCATCGACGGGCTCGCGGTGCCCGCCGAAGCCGCCGCCTGGATGCGGGAGAACCTGTGCCGCCTGGCCGGGCTGGGCGAGCCGCCCGCCGACCCGGGGCAGATGCTGGCCGCGTGGTGCCGGTTCGTCGAAGCCATCGCGGTCGCCGGTCCGGTGGTCGTGGTGCTGGAGGATCTGCACTGGGCCACCGACGAACTGCTGGACTTCGTCGACGAGCTGTCCGACCACGCCGCGCCGGTGCCGTTGTTCGTGGTGGCCACCGCGCGCCCGGAACTGCTGCAGCGGCGTCCCGGCTGGGGCGGGGGACGGCGGCACGCCACCACCACGACGATGGATCCGTTGTCGGACAACGCGATCGCGGGACTCCTGCGGCATCTGGTCGGTGGTACCGACGGTCTCGACGAGCCGGCGCAGGACCCGATCGTGGCCGATTCGCTGACCGAGTTCTGCCGGGTGCTGGCCGCGCGGGTGGGCGGCAACCCGCTGTTCGCCGTGGAGTACGCCCGCGTGCTGGCCGACCGGTTGCGCAGTGGCGACTGGCCCGACTCCGAACGCGACCAGCTCCCGCTGCCGCAGGCGGTGCACAGCGTGATCGCCGCGCGGCTGGACACGCTGCCCGAAGTGGACAAGGCCGTGCTGCTGGACGCCTCGGTGGTCGCCGAGCCGGTCACCCCGGCGGTGGTGGCCGCGGTCGGCGGGCGTGACCAGGCCGAGGTGGCGCGCTCACTGGGCAATCTGGAGAGACTGGAGTTCCTGCGCCGCGCCCGCCCGGCCGGCGCGGCCGGCGAAGCGGCCTACGCCTTCGGCCATTCGCTGGTCCGCGACGTGGCCTACGCGCAGCTGCCGCGGACCGAACGCGCGGACAAGCAGCGGCGGGTGCGGGAATGCGCGGGCGGCTGGGAGCAGGCGGCGCTGGCCGAGGAGAAGTGCGCTTCCTGACCGAGCGGGCTCAGGCGCCGCCCGGCGAGCCCCGGCCAGACTCACCGGACAGTGCCCTGTACTTGGAGGTCGGTGTGGATCCCTTCCTGGACGATCCCGACGCGCGTTACCTGGTGCTGGAGAGCGCGACCGGGGAGCACTCGCTGTGGCCGTCCTTCGTGGACGTGCCACGCGGGTGGCGGGTGGCCCTGTCCGCCACCTGGCGGCCGGAGGCGATCGCGTTCATCACCGCGAAGCGGACCGACCGGCTGTTCGCCGACGAGCCGACCGCGGTGGGCTGACCTGCGCGGACAACGGCGAGTTACTCGCCGGTGGCCGAGGGGTGGACAGCGAACCCCCGGCCGGGCTTTGCCCTCGCGCCGCCCGCTGCCTACCTTGGGTACCGGGCCGGCCGGGGCGGGCCGTGCCCGGAGCCGGAGTGCAGGGAAGGTCGGCGCTGATGAGCAATCCGTTCGCGGACCCCCGGGGCCGGTTCGTGGTGCTGCTGAACGAGAACGGCCGCTACTCGCTGTGGCCGTCGTTCGTCGAGGTGCCCGAGGGGTGGACCACGGTGCTGGCGGAGTCCCCGCGGCAGGACGCACTGGACTACATCCAAGCCAGTTGTGTGACCGGGCGGAGGCCGGGTACCCGGATCGCGTAAGCAACCGCAACCGCGATCGAGGAGAACCCGTGGGAACGATCACCGAGACCGTGGAAGTCGGCGTACCGGTTTCCACCGCGTACAACCAGTGGACCCAGTTCGAGTCCTTCCCGCAGTTCATGGAAGGCGTCGAGGAGGTCCGCCAGCTCGACGACACGCACACCCACTGGCGGGTGAAGATCGGTGGCGCGGAAAGGGAGTTCGACGCCACGATCACCGAGCAGCACCCGGACGAGCGGGTGGCGTGGCGCTCCGATGACGGGCCGCGGCACGCGGGTGTCATCACCTTCCACCGGATCGATGACCAGCGGACGCGGGTGACCGCGCAGATGGACATCGACCCGGAGGGCTTCGTCGAGAACGTCGCCGACAAGCTGGGTGTGCTCGACCGCCGGGTCAAGGGCGACATGAAGCGCTTCGAGGACTTCATCGAGAGCCAGGGCCGGGAGTCCGGTGGCTGGCGCGGTGACGTGCCGCGTCCGGGCAACTGAGTCCGGCGGTAACCGGCCAGAACACGAAGGTGGCTTCCGGGGCATTGATCGCCCCGGAAGCCACCTTCGTTTTGGGGACAGCGGCGTCGTGCCTAGCGGCCGAGTGCGCGCTGAAGCTCCTTTTTGGACATGGTGGAGCGGCCCTTGATGTTGCGTTTCTTCGCGTCGTTGTAGAGCTGTTCCTTGGTGGGGCCGCCGGGGCCCTGGCGATTGCCGGACCGCTTGCCACCGCGGTGCTGCGGTGAGACGTCCCGGGTGGAGGATTTGCTGGCCCGGGCCGATTCCCCCGACTGCGCGCGGTTCTTGTTCACCGTGCGCGCGGCGATCTCCTCGGCCCTGTCCTCGCTCGCGCCCCGTTCCTTCTGGCTCGATTTGATGTGCTTGTACTGACGTTCCCGTTTGTCGCTCCAGGCTTGTTGTGGCATTACTCTCCGCCTCCTTCCGGATTCGCCGGCGGGTTTGCCGCGATCGACGGGTACCCGGCGCTGAACGGCGCAAACAGCCCTGATTGGGGCCCCGGTGATCGGGGTAGCCGAACGGCAAGGAGTGCACGTGTGCACGGGAGGTAACGATGACCCAGGACGAGCGTTCGGTCTCCCAGCTGGTGGGAGACGCGTCCGAGCAACTGAGCAGGCTGGTCCGTGACGAGATGCGACTGGCCACCGCGGAACTCCAGCGCAAGGGCAAGAAGGTGGGCGCGGGGGCCGGGCTGGCCGGTGCGGCCGGTTTTGTCGCGGTGCTCGCGGTGATGACGCTGGTCGCGGCCGCCGTGCTCGGCCTGGCGGTGGTGCTGCCCGCCTGGGCCGCCGCGTTGATCGTGGCCGGGGCCCTGCTGGTGGTGGCCGGGATCGCGGCGCTGGCCGGTCGCGCGCAGCTGAAGCGCGGCACCCCGCCGGTGCCGGAGGAAGCCATTTCGAGCGTGCGGACCGACGTCAAGGTGCTTAAGGAGAGTGTGCACTCATGAGCGGTGGCAAGAGCGAGAGCAGCAGTACCGAAACCGGGTTCCCGAGGGACGCCGAGCAGGCCCGCCTGGACATCGAACTGACCAGGCAGGAGCTCGGGGAGACCGTGGAAGCCTTGGCGCACAAGGTGAACGTGCCCGCGCGCGCCAAGGAACAGGCACAGCAGGCGGCGGTTTCCGTGCGCCGCAACCCGTGGCCGGTCGCCGGTGGCGGCGCCGCGGTGCTCGCGCTGATCGTGCTGCTGATCGTGCGCAGGAGCCGGAAATGAACAAGATGCTGTACAAACCGTTCGGCCTGGTGATCAGCTCGCTCGGCGGGATCGCCGCCAGCATGCTGTTCAAGCAGATCTGGCGCCGGGTCTCCGGTGAGGACGACGCGCCCGACGCCACCAACGCCAGGTACGGCTGGGCCGAGGTGGTCGTCGCCGCCGCGGTGCAGGGCGCCATCTTCGGCGCGGTCAAGGCGGCGGTGGACCGCGCCGGTGCCGAGAGCTACCGCAAGGCGACCGGTGACTGGCCCGGCGACGAATAGCTCATTCCCCGTCCGCCGTCGGCACCGGTTCCTGACCGGGCCGGCGGCGGATGTGGTGGGGCACCACGAACCACAGCACACCGAACAGCAGCCCGATCGCCGGGCCGATCACCGCCATGGTGATCGAGCCGAAGATGACCTTGGCGATCAGCGAAACCGTCGCGGTGACCGCGGCCGCCAGGCAGATCAGCCCGCCCAGCACGGACTTGTTGCCGATCGCCAGGATTTCCTCCCGCCTGCCTTCGCGGAACAGCATCCGGTGCCAGACCGGGGGAGCGGCCAGCAGCGCGGTGGAGGTGGCGGCCAGCAGCACCGCGGCGATGTGCAGGCCCTTCTCGAACCCGTTGGCGGCGCGGAAAAGATCGGTGAAGGCGACCGAAAGCAGGAAGCCGAAGAGGAACTGCACCGCGGCCTGCGCCACGCGCAGTTCGCCGAGCAGTTCGCTGACGTTGCGCGCTAGCTGTTCGTCACGTGATTCGGCGACCGGCTGACTGCTCACCCGATCGTGGTACCCAGCGCGATCCGGTTCCATTCCTCGCCCACCGGCCGCACCGGGCTCATTCGCCGATGGTGACACCGCCCGGATCCCTGCCGGGGAGCAGGCCGCGCCAGCGCGGGGTGCGCAGGCAGGCCGCGTCCGTCCAGCCGCGGAAGACCACCTCGCCGACCAGGCACGGGCGCACCCAGTGCGCGCCGCTGCCCTGCGGGTGCGGTACCGAGTGGAACGGCGAGGTCTTGCGTTCGAGCCGCCCCAGCCGTCCGGTCAGCACCTCCAGCGCGTGGTGGGTGAACCCGGTGCCGACGTTGCCCACGTAACGCAACCGGCTGCCGTGCGGGATGCCGAGCAGCAGCGAGCCGAAGGTGCGTTCGCGTGTACCACCGCCTGGTCGCCAGCCGCCGATCACCACCTCCTGCACCCCGGTGCCGGTCACCGCGATCCAGTGCGGACTGCGTTTTCCGGGCTGGTACGGGCTTTTCAGCCGTTTCGCGAGCACGCCGGGCAGGCCGCGGCCGATCGCCGACCGCAGTGCCGCGCCCCCGTCGCCGAGCTGGTGCTCCGGGGTCTGCCAGGCGGGGCCGTGCAGGGCCAGATCGGCGAGCAGTTCCCGGCGTTGCAGGTACGGCAGCTCCAGGCACGGCGTGCCGTCCAGGTGCAGCACGTCCGAGGGCAGGTACCAGACCGGCGCGCGCCGTTTTCCCCGCCGTCGCAGCGCGGCCGGGTTCGGCAGGCCGGCTTCGAAGGTCATCAGCTGGCCGTCCAGCAGCACCTCCGTGCCGCCGAGTGCGGTGCCGAGCCCGCGCAGTTCGGGGAACTCCTCGGTGACCACCCGGCCGGAGCGCTCCCGGACGGTGGTCCGGCCGTCCTGGACCCGGACCAGGGCGCGCGGGCCGCCCCAGTCGAGTTCGTAGGCCCATTCCTCGTCCTCGGCCGCCGGTGGCAGGGTGCCGGGTTTCGGCTGCATCGGCGGGAGGAACATCGGTAGCGGCTGCCGACCGTCATGGTCCATGGTGTGCACGAGGGCAGGGATAACCCGTGCGGAGCCGGGCGAAACCCGCCGCGGTTTGGCCGGCGTCCGCCCGGGTATCCCCGGACGGTGAGGTGAGGCGGGTGCGGGAACGTTTCCACGGGCAGCTCAAGGAGCTGGGTGCCCAGCTGATCCGGTTGGCCGCCACCGCCGCGGCCGAACTGCGCCTGGCGAACCGCGCGTTGCTCGAACGGGAACCGGCGCTGGCCGCCGAAGCGGTCCGGACCGACCGGCGGCTGGACGCCGCGCGGGACGAGTGCGAGCACGCCGCGCACCGGTTGCTGGCGCTGCAGGCGCCGGTCGCCGGGGACCTGCGGATGGTGCTGGTCGCGGTGTACTGCGCCGACCGGCTGGAGCGCATGGGCGATCTGGCCAGGCACATCGCCGAAACGGCGGCGCGGGCGCATCCCGATCCGGCGGTGCCCGATGATCTCCTGCCCGCTTTCGAGCAGCTCGCCGCGTGCACCGCGGGCATGGCCGACGACCTGTGCGTGTTCCTCACCGAAACCGGGTGCGCGGCCGTCGAGCAGCTGAGCGCGGCCGGTGCCGAGGTGGACGCGCTGCGGGAGCACGTGCTCAGCGAGGTCACCGGCACGGGCTGGCGGCACGGGGTGCCCGCCGCGGTGAACGCGACCCTGCTCGCCCGGTTCTACGGCCGGTTCGCCGACCAGGCGGTTTCGGTGGCCCGCCGGGCCGATTTCGCCACCACGGGTGCCCTGCCCGGCTGAGGCAGAACGACTTGGGAGGACGCCGATGAGCACACGAACCGCGCTGGAGCGCGAGCGGAAGTTCGATTTCCCGCTGGATCTGGCCATTCCGGATCTGCGCGCGCACGGCCCGGTGGCCGGGCAGTCCGAACCGGCCGAGGAACGGCTCGACGCGACCTACTACGACACCCCGCGGTACGACCTGGCCCGCGCCGGGGTGACCCTGCGGCGGCGCACCGGCGGTGGCGACGACGGCTGGCACCTGAAGCTGCCCGTCGGCCGGGACGCGCGCGAGGAGATCACCGCGCCGCTGGGCGATTCCGACGCGGGAGTGCCCGCCGAACTGGCCGAGCTGGTGCGCGGGCACAGCCGCGGCGAGGAACTGACCGGTATCGCCGGGCTGCGCACCGTGCGGTACTCGGTGCAGCTGGCCGATGCGGACGGCCGCGTGCTGGCGACGCTGACCGACGACCACGTGACCGGTGAAGCGGCCGGGACGGTGGCGCGGCTGGACCAGTGGCGGGAACTGGAGATCGAGCTGGCTCCCGATGCCGACGACCACACCCTGGACGTGCTGGCGGAACTGGTCACCGACGCCGGCGCGGTGCCGTCGTACTGGCCGTCGAAACTGCGGCGGCTGATCGGCGACCTGCTGCCGGATTCGCCGTGCCCGCCGCCGGGGAAGAAGGCCACCGCCGGGGAGGTGGTGCTGCACTACCTGCGCACCCAGGTGGACGCGATGCGCCGCCAGGACGCGGGGGTGCGCCGCGACGCCGAGGACTCGGTGCACCAGATGCGGGTGGCGATGCGGCGCCTGCGCAGCGCGCTCGGCTCGTTCCGGCGGGTCCTCGACCGCGACGCCGTGCAGCCGCTGCGTGACGAGCTGAAGTGGCTCGGCGGTGAGCTGGGACCGGTGCGGGACAACGAGGTGCTGCACGCCGGGCTGGCCGAGCAGGTGGCCGGGCTGCCGCGCGAGCTGACCATCGGGCCGGTGCGGGCGTACCTGGACACCTACTTCGAGGAGCGGTCGGCCCGGGGCAGGGCGGGCGCGCTCGACGCGCTGAACAGCCCGCGATACCTCGAACTGCTGCGCGCACTCGACGCGCTGCTCGACGATCCGCCGCTGACGAAGAAAGCACAGCGGCCCGCCCGCCGGGAACTGCTTCACGCCGTGCGGCGCGCCGACCGGCGGCTGAGCCGGGCGGTCGAGCAGCTGGACCGGGCGGGCGAGCGCGACGCCGCGTTGCACGAGGTGCGCAAGAAAGCCAAGCAGGCCAGGTACACCGCCGACGCCGTGCGCCCGGTGGCGGGCAAGAAGCTGAACACCTGGCGCAAGCGGGTCAAGGCGGTGCAGTCCACCCTCGGCGACCACCACGACAGCGTGGTCGCCCGCGCGGAACTGGTGCCGCTGGCCGTGTCCGCCGAACGCGCCGGGTACAGCTCGTTCTCCTTCGGCGTGCTGCACGGCCGCAACGCGCTGGCCGGCGCGCGGCTGGACGAGGAGTTCGGCAGGCGGTGGCGGCGGGTCGCCGACGGCCCGCGGCCCGGACGGACGGGGTGATTCCGCTGTGGACACCCGGCCGGCCGTCCGCCCGGTATCGGGTCCGCTGGGCGGCAATCCGGCTGGTAGCGTTCCCGCGATGCCTGCGATCCGTGTCGTACTAGTCGAAGACCACGACATGGTGGCGGAAGCGATGGAACTCGTCTTCGCCGGGATCGGCGACATCGATCTCGCCGCGCGGGCCGGTTCGGTGGCCGCCGCGGTGCGCGAGGTCGAGCTGACCCATCCCGATCTGGTGCTGCTCGACCGGCGGCTGCCCGACGGCGACGGCATCGAGGTGATCGCCCGCCTCCGCGACCTCGCCGCCGCGCCCAAGGTCCTGCTGCTCACCGCCGAGGTCACCGCCGGGGTGGCCACCAGGGTGGTCGAGGCGGGCGGGTCCGGCGTGGTGGCCAAGACCGCCGGGCTCGACCAGCTGGCCGACGCCATCCGCCGCGCCGCGGCGGGGGAGATGGTGTTCGACGCGGTGCTGCTCGGCGAGGTGATCGACCGGCTGTCCGGGCGCGGTACCCCGGCCGAGCTGACCGCCCGCGAACGCGAGATCCTGCGCCTGTTCGCCGACGGCGCCACGGTCGAGGAGATCACCCGGCGGCTGCACCTGGCGCGCAACACCGTGCGGAACCACGCCCAGCGCGCGCTGGCGAAGCTCGGCGCGCACTCGCGGCTGGAGGCGGTCGCCATCGCCCGCCGCCGCGGCCTGCTCGACTGAGGCGACCGCGCCGACTGCTCCGGCTGATGCAAATGCATCAGTGGATCGGGGGCCGCTGCGTCTAGCCGGACTGCGGCGGACGGGGGGACGATGAACCACGATGGACAGCATTCTCAGTGCGGCGGCGCCAGGACCGGTCACCACGGTGCTGCCCGCGGACCTGACCGCCGAAGGCGAGGCCCGGCGGTTCGTCGCCCGTGTGTTGTCGGCCTGGCGGGGGACCCTGCCCTACGAGGACGCCACGCTGATCGCCTCCGAACTCGTCGCGAACGTGGTGCGGCACGCCGGTGGCAAGCCGACGCTGAGCATCACCAGCACCCCCGGCGGCATCCGGATCGAGTGCGAGGACGGCAATCCGGTGCCCCCGCGGCCGAAGGCGGGCGGGCCGCAGGGCGGCTGGGGACTGGCTCTGGTCGAACGGCTTTCGCAGCGGTGGGGCGTGCTCGCGCGCGGTGCCGGTAAGGTCGTCTGGTGCGAAATGCGGCTTCCCCCGCCGACGGCGAATGGCTGAGCTGCGGGTGGCGCCCCGCGAGTTCCCCGGGATGAGCGCGCCGGAGCCCGGCTTCCGCGGGAACGATCCGCTGTCGAACCCCTACTCCGGGGAATCCTTCCGGTTGTTCGTGCAGAGCGTCCAGGACTACGCCATCTTCATGCTCGACCCGCAGGGCAACGTGGCCACCTGGAACGCCGGCGCGGAGCGGATCAAGGGCTACCGGGCGAACGAGATCATCGGCAAGCACTTCTCGGTCTTCTACCCGCCGGAGGACCTGCGGGCCGACAAGCCCGCCCACGAGCTGGAGGTCGCCGCCGAGGTGGGCCGGTTCGAGGACGAGGGCTGGCGGGTCCGCCAGGACGGCAGCCGGTTCTGGGCGGTGGTGGTGATCACCGCGTTGTTCGACGAGCACGGCAGGCTGCGTGGCTTCGGCAAGGTCACCAGGGACGTGAGCGAGCGCGTGCGCGCCGAGAGCGAACTGGTCGAACGCAGGCGGCTGTTCTTCCACCTGGTCGAGGCGCAGGAGGCCGAGCGGCGCCGGATCGCGTGGGACGTGCACGACGACTCGATCCAGGCGATGGCGGCGGTGTCGATGCGGCTGCAGCTGCTCGGCACGCAGGTGCCGGACGAGCACCGGCCAGCGGTCCGCGCGCTGGACACCGCGGTCTCCGAGACCATCGGCAGGCTGCGCGACCTGGTGCTGCGGCTGCGCCCGCCGACGCTGGACGAGCGGGACCTCACCGAGGCGGTCGGCGCGCACCTGCGGCAGCTGGCCGATCAGGGCATCGAAACCCGGCTCGACGACACGGAACTGATCGCGGACCCGCCGCCGGAGGCGTCGGTGACCATCTTCCGCATCGTCGGCGAAGCGCTGACCAACGTGCAGAAGCACGCTCGGGCGAGCCGCGCGCGGGTGCGGTTCCGCTCGATCGACCAGGGCACGCTGACCGAGATCACCGACGACGGCGTCGGCACCGACGTGGTGGTCGACACGCTCGGCGGTGGTGGCGCGCACTTCGGCCTGCAGGCCATGCGCGAGCGCGCGGAGGCCGTCGGCGGCTGGTGGGAACTGATCAGCGATCCCGGCGAGGGCGCGCTGGTGCGGTTCTGGATCCCGGACGGGCCTGGCGGCCGGGCCACAGGGGAGGAGTCGTGACCACAGGCGGGGTTTCGGTGGTTATCGCCGACGACGAGCTGCTCATCCGCGAAGCGCTGCGGGCCGTGCTGGACGCCGAAGGAGATCTCACCGTGGTGGGGGACGCCTCGACCGTGGACGAGGCGGTGGCGTTGATCGAGCACCACCGCCCCGAGGTCGCGGTCATCGACGTGCGGATGCCCACCGGTGGCGGCGCCGAGGTGGCCAGGCGGGTGGCCGGGCTCGGCACCGCGCTCGTCGCCTTCTCCGCCTACGACGACGCCGGGCACCGCAAGCGCATGCGCGAGGCCGGGGTCGGCGAGTACGTGATCAAGGGCATGCCGAACGCCGAGATCGTGGCGGCCGTGCGGCGGGCGGTGAGCGCGCGGGCTCCCCAGGTCGGCTGAGGGTCAGCCGAGGGCCTGCTCGCGGCTGCCGAACAGCCGGAGCCTCCGGTCGAGGCCGACGATCTCGAGCGGCCGCCGGACCGGGCGCCCGGCGCAGACCACCCGCAGGTCGCAGCGCTGCCGCTCGGCGCGTTCGGCGAGTTCCGTCAGCACCTGCAGCCCGCAGCTGGACAGGAAGCCCACCTCGCTGAGGTCGATCACGAGCACCGGGGCCGGTGGTTCGAGTGCGGCGGACAGCTCGGCGTCGAACTGGGATTTGGTGGCCAGGTCCACTTCACCGGAAACCTCGACCACTCGGGCCTGGCCGGTGTGCTCGGCCTGGATGTCCAGCTTGTCGCGCCTGAACGTCAAGGTCATGGCTGACGCTCCTTCCGGCTCCGGTACTCCCGGAGATCGGCGGAGACACGCTTGTGCGGTACGTGCCAGTGCTTCGGCTGCTGGTTTCAACCGCTGAATCCGACCGTACGCGCCTGATCCGCACGACTCAATGCCCACCCCCGGTCCGGGGTACCCGCCGGAGTGATCATCATTACGCCGTTGGAGGGAACTTCGCGCATCCGGTACCGGATGGCAGTGCTCCGGTGCGGTCGCTACGATCTGGACATCCGGTTGAGCAGCCAGCCGGGATTTCCGATCGCGCTCGGTCACGACCAACCGAGACCGGCGGAGAAACTTTCCGTTCGCCCGAACCCGGGAGGTCCCGTGCCATTGCCCAGCGAGCTGCTGGAGCTGGAACACCGTGCCGAGGAATCGGCGGTGATCGTGGTCGCGTCCGGCGACGTGGACATGCTGACCGTGCCCGCGCTGGTCGCGGAGTTCGACGCCGCGCGCGAGCTGGCGAAGCCACCGCGTCCGGTGGTCGCCGACTTCACCAAGGTGAACTTCCTCGGTTCCTCGGGGCTGGCCGCGCTGGTGGAGATCCAGCAGAAGTGCGCCGACGCGGGTACTCCGCTGCGGCTGGTCGCCACCGGCCGTGTGGTGCCGAGGGCCATCGAGGCGGCCGGGCTCCAGCCCGTGCTGCCCATCGACGAGACCGTCGAAGCCGCTGTGAGCCGTCAGCCGGAGGGCGTCGACGGCCGCTGAAGTTCCAGCCAGAGTGGGGCATCCTCCGCCGCGGCGGAGGATGCCCCACTCTTGTCCGCTCAGCGTCCGGCGGGCCAGTCGAAATCCGGGTCCTCGGTCACCGACCGCAGCGCGGTGATGGTGGGATTTCCCTTGCGCAGCAAGTAGGCGTCCGTGCCGGGCTCGGCGCTGCCGTCGACCACCGTGGTCACCACCTCGGCGCCCTCGCCGGCCCGTTCCAGCCGGGTCTGCACGGCACCGGCCGAGGCCAGTGACGCCCGGCTGAGCGGGCCGAGTCCGGCCGGCGGCAACGCGGGCACGTTGAGGTTGAGCACGGAACCCGGCGCCGATTCGAGCAGCAGCGGGATGACCTCCGCGGCCAGTTCCTCCGCGCTGTCCCAGTGCAGCACGCCGGAATCCGGGTGTTCCAGCGACACGGCCAGCCCGAGCAGATTGTTGGCACCCGCGGTCAGCGCCGCGCCGACGGTGCCCGAGTGCAGCACCGCGCGCCCGACGTTGATGCCCCGGTTCACCCCGGACAGCACGGCGTCCGGCGGATCGCCGAAAGACCCTTCCTTGGCCGAAAGCACGATGAAGGCGGGCCGCGCGGTCACCGCGTGGCACGGCACGCCCGGCAGGCCGTCGAGTTCGACGGGTTTGGCGACCGGTTCTTCGCCGAGCACGGTCAGCCCGGCGCTGGTGCCACTGGACTCCTCGTGCGGCGCGGCCACCACCACGTCGAGGCCGTGCCGCAGCGCGGCCCGAGCCAGCGTGATCAGCCCAGGCGAGTCGATCCCGTCGTCGTTGGTGATCAGCACTCGTGTCATCCGGCCTCCCCGTCGTCCTTCAGCCGCCGCACTTCGACGCGTTCGGCGACCGCGCGCACGCTGTCGCCGCCGCCGGTGGCCAAGCCGCGGCGGGTCACGTTCAGCGCGCCCGCCGCGGCGCCGAGGCGGACCGCGTCCAACTGCGACGCTCCCTCGGTGAGCGCGGCGGCCACGGCGGCGGTCATCGAATCACCGGCCCCGCGCGAGTCCATCGGGTGCAGCGGCGGCGCTTCCACCTCGAACAGTTCCCCTTCCAGCAGTGCCAGAGCCGGATCGGCGGCCCGCGAGACGACCACCGACGCGTCACCGGCCCGCCTGCTCAGTTCCCGCATCGCCGAGATCAGCGCGGTGGGGTCGTCGCTGTCCGCCAGTCCGTCGTCGAGCAGTTCCTCGTGGCTGACCTTGATGAACTGCGGCTTGCCCTCGACCGCCGCGGCCAGCAGTTCGCCGGAGAGGTCGACCACCAGCAGGCAGCCGTTGGCACGCAGATCGGTGGCGAGCCTGCGGTAGATGTCGGCGGGCACCGGCTGCCCGGTGGACGGCCCGCTGAGCGTGACCGTGGTCGACCGCAGCCCCTCCACGAGCGTTTTCTCGTACAGCCCGTCCAGTTCGTGCCGCGACAGCGGTTCGCCGGGTGCTTCGACGATGGGATCGCGGCGGTCGTCACGGCGGTCGTGGACGTAACCGCCGTTGCGGGAGTGGGCCTCCTCCGAGACCAGTTCGATGCCCTCGCCGGGGATCAGGTGCTTGAGCAGATCGCCGGTTTCCCCGCCCAGCGCCGCGCAGAGCACCGCGGGCACGCCGAGCGAGACGATCATGCGTGCCTGCCACACGCCCTGGCCGCCGGCGTGCAGGTGCATTTCGGGAATGCCGTCCAGTTCCTCGATGGTCACCGTCAACTGCGGGGACGGGGCGAAAACCGTGACGCGTCGCAGGGGTCTCAAGGGGGTGTCCTCTCCGGCCGGAACGACTCGCCAACGGCTACCCGCCGGGGCACCGGGCGAAACCGGCTTACCGGGCGTGCTCGGCCCGGCCCGTCTCGATCTCGGCCAGCGCGTCGATCAGCGTGGGGTGGACCGGCAGCAGGCCGCTGACGCCGAGCGCTTCGAGCGTGCGGTTCACCACCGAACCCCAGGTGACCACCGCCCAGGACACCCCGCACCGGGTGGTGGCGCGCGCGGTGTCCAGCAGCACCTCCAGGCCCGCCACCCCGAGAAAGCCGAGCCCGCGCAGGTCCAGCACGAAGTCCTGGCGGTCGGCGAGCAGTTCGGCGAGCACGTCCTCGAGTGCGGGCGCGCCGAGCCGGTCCAGGTCGCCGGTCAGCACCGCGATGACCACCCCGTCCGGGTGCCCGCGGAGGTGGATCGAGACGTCACCGGCCGTGCGCAAGGGTTCGTCTCCCGCCTGGAGCCTTACCTTGCCGCCGACGGTAGGCCGGTGCCCGGCCACCCACAAGCCGGGTGGCCGGTGAGCGTCCGAAATGGAGCTTGGGCGTTGTCCTAGTACTCCTCGTCGAGGCCCGCGGGTTCCCGTTGATCCGCCGCGTCGGCGGGATCCGCCTCCAGCGGTACCTCGGTCCCGGCGGGCTCGTCCTGGGTGTCCGGCACGGCAGGCCGCGACTGCTCCAGCGCGTCCGCCTCGGGCTTGTCGAATGCGTCGTCGGGAGTGCTCATCGGCCTGATTCCTTTCAGCGGCTTCTTTTCAGCGGCTTTTTCAGTGACGCAGGATGGCGCCGAAGCCCTCGGCGAGATCCAGTCGTTCGTCGAACACCACGATCCCGGCGCCGACGGAGAGCGCCGCCACCGGAAGCGCTTCGTCCGCGCGGCGTTCGGTACCCGTGCCGCCGCCGGACGCGGCGAGTTCACCGGTGCTCACGGCCACCTGCGCCGGCTCCTCGCCGACCGCCACGGTGGCGTCGCCCGGTTCGGTCACCAGCAAGGTTTCCACGTTGCCCTCGCGCAGTGCGGTGGTCACGCCCTCCAGGCCGGACACGGCGAGCCCCGGCGCGCGGCCGAGTTCGGCGCGGTAGCGTTCGGCGACCCGGTCGAGCCGCGCCAGCCTGCGCCCGGTGAGCAGTTCACCGATCGCGGCGTCGAGCTGTGCCTCGGTCGCGGAATCGGCGCGGGCCCCGGCGGTCACCTCGGTGGCGATCTCCTTGGCCGGCTTGGGCAGCAGCTCCCGAAGTTCGCGCCTGGCCTGCACCTCACCGGCGAGCACGATCAGCTCGGCGCCGGACTCGGCGGCCAGCTTCGCCGTGCGCTCGGCGACCTGGTCGAGGTTGCGGTGCACGTTCTCCTCGACGCGTGCCTGGATGTCGCGGTGGGCTTCGGCGCCGCCGCGCACCTTGTGCACGGGGTGGTCCTCACCGTCCACGCGGGTCACGGACTGCCTGCGCCCCTTGGCATCCACCGAGGTGATGTCGGCGCCGGCGCGGTCCGCGATCACCACCAGATGCGGGGTGCCGACGGCCGAATGCGCGAGCAGCGGGACGAGGTGGGGCAACTCGGAGAACCGGACTTCGGCGGCACCCGGCGGTTCGGCCAGCCCTTCGTCGAGCAGGACCCGCCCGTGCGCGGCCAGCACCGCTCGCCCGCTGCGCCCGATCGGCGGGCGCCCGTCGCGGATCGCGCGGTCCACCGCCTCGACGGTGGCGTCCCCGGCGCCCTTCCCGGCCAGCTGCTCGCGGATGTCCCGCCGTTTCAGCTCGAGCTGCTTCGCCGCGTCCTCGGTGTCGTGCGAGTCTTCGAAGTAGACGGAGGCATACGGGCCACCGCTCCCGGCCAGCTCACGCAGCGTGGTGGTGTCCAATGGACGCTCCTCTCGCGTGCGGATGATCATGTTCCTTCTCGCCCGGGTACCCCTGGCCGCACTCGGCAAACGCTCGAGGTTCACTCGTGAGGCGGCTGGCAAACCAAGATCGAACCGTAGAATTCTTCCCGCCCGGCGAGCGAAGCCGGTGAACTGGAGGGGTTTCTCCGTGCGCATTCCCACCGAACCGATCGGCAGCATTCCGCGGCCGGGGTACCTGGTCGACGCCATGGGCGCGTTCGCCGAGGGCAGGATCGACGCCGACGCGCTGGCCGAAAGCCGGGAAAAGGCGCTGGCCGACACCGTTTCCCGGCTGACCGAAACCGGTTCGCCGGTGCTCACCGACGGGGAACAGGGCAAGCCGAGCTTCGCCACCTACCCGCTGGCCGGGCTGGAGTCGCTGGCGCCGGACGGTGTGGTGATCCCGTTCGCCGACGGCCATACCCGGCAGCTGCCGCGGCTGACCGCGGGCCCGTTCCGTTACGCCACCCACGCCGACGAATACCTGCGCGCCGCCAAGGAACTCACCGATCTCCCGGTCAAGCAGGCGGTGATCGCGGCTTCGGCGATCAGCCTGATCTACCCGCAGGACGGCATCGACGGTTACTCCCGCGAAGCGTTCCTCGCCGATCTGGTCGACCAGGCCGAGGCGGACATCCGGCGCAGCCTCGACGCGGGCGCGGACAGCGTGCAGCTGGACTTCACCGAGGGCAGGCTCTCGCTCAAGCTGGACCCGTCCGGCGGGCTACTGAAGTCCTTTGTGGACCTGAACAACCGGGTGCTGGACCGGTTTTCGGCGGAGGAACGCGCCCGCATCGGGGTGCACACCTGCCCCGGCGGCGACCAGGATTCGGTGCACAGCCTGGATGTCGACTACGCCGGACTGTTGCCCGCGCTGTTCTCGCTCAACGCGGGCCGGTTCTACCTCCAGCTGGCCAGCGAGCCCGATCCCCGGCGGGTGCTGGAGATCGTCCGCGAGCACTCGCGGCCCGAGCAGCGGATCTTCGTCGGTGTCACCGATCCGGTCGACCCGGTGGTGGAGACCGCCGAGCAGGTGCGCGACCGGGTGCGGCTGGCCGCCGAATACGTCCCGGCCGAACGCCTCGGCACCTGCGACGACTGCGGTTTCTCGCCGTTCGCCGACGACACCTCGACTTCGCGGGACATCGCCTTCGCCAAGATCGCGGCCAGGGTGGAGGGAACCCGGCTGGCTTTCGGTTAGCCCGCCCAGCTTGGGAAGTCGGTCCACGCCTGAAGGGTGCGGCGGCTTTCGAAGCGGCGGCGCCGCCCGCTGACCGGATCGGTGAATTCCAGCGTTTTCGCCAGCAGTTGCAACGGGCGGCTGAAGTCGTCCAGTGCGGTTTCGGTGAGCACGGGGTAGAAATCGTCGCCGAGAATGGGGATGCCCAGTCCGCTCAGGTGCAGCCGGAGCTGGTGGGTGCGCCCGGTGGCGGGCAGCAGGCGGTAGCGGCCGAGGCCGTCGCGCGATTCCGCGAGTTCCACGCGGGTTTCGGCGTTCGGCGGCCCCGGCACGTCCTGCGCGGCCAGCACCCCGCGTTCCTTGACGATCCGGCTGCGCACCACGCGCGGCAGCTCCAGCGCCGGGTCCACCGGGGCGATCGCCTCGTATTCCTTGTGCACCAGGCGATCCCGGAACATCGTCTGGTACGCGCCGCGCAGCTCGGGGCGGATCACGAACAGCAGCAGCCCGGCGGTGACCCGGTCCAGGCGGTGCGCCGGGCTCAGCTTCGGCAGGTCCAGCTCGCGGCGCAGCCGCACCAGTGCGGTCTCCACCACGTGCCTGCCACGCGGGATGGTGGCCAGGAAGTGCGGTTTGTCCACCACGAGCAGGTCGTCGTCGCGGTGCACCACGCCGATGTCGAAGGGCACCGGCACCTCGTCCGGCAGGTCGCGGTGGAACCAGATGAAGGTGCCCGGCCGGAACGGGGTGTCGGGCCCGAGCGGACCGTCGAGCCCGACGATCCGCTCTTCGGCCAGCAACTCGTCGATGCGGGCGGGGCTCACCCGCGGCAGGCGCTCCACCAGGTGCTCGCGCAGGGTCGCCCACGGCCCTTCGTCCGGCAGCCGGAGCCGGGCGGGGTCGAGGCCGTGCCGCTGCGGCAGCGGCGAGCGGAGCTTCTTGCGCACGAGGTGGACTCTAACCGGCGGCTGTTCCGAAGGGGTTGTCGATGGCGTAGCGCCACCGGCCGTCGGCGCCGCGGCGGAGTACGTCGGTGGCGGCGCCGGTCAGGTCGACCTCGGTGCCGTCGGTGGCCGTCCCCCGGATGGACCAGTCGACGATCAGCAGGGCCAGGTCCCCGGCGACGTAGGTGTGCCGCGTCTTCGCCTCGATCGGCAGGCCCCAGCTGAGCAGGTGCCGCCCGGCGGCCTCGCGGTCCTTCCCGGTCAGCGGCAGGCCGGGGCGGGGAACGAGCACCGCGGTGTCCTCGTAGAGGCGGTCCAGCGCGGCCGGGTCGGCGGCGTTGAACGCGGCCGAATACCTGGCGTGGTGATTGTGGGGTGCGTCATGAAAATCGGTCATGACTCCCCGAGCATACCAACGGCGTTACCCTGGAGCCCCGGCAGGGAGGGGTGGGTACGACGAGCGAGGCCGAGGTCGAGACCATCGTGGAAGCGGTGCACCAAGCCATCGCCTCCCGGGTTTTCCCGCACCACGTAACCGAAACCGCCTTCGAGCTCAAGCTGCGGCGGTGCGTGAGCGGCAACATCGGCTACCTCGCCGACGTCGCGGCCGGCCGGGTCGACCCCGGCGAACCCGACCTCGGGCACGCCCTCGCCTTCGCCGACGTGGTGGCCGCACAGGGCCTGCCGTTCGAGGATCTGGAGCGCGCCTACTGGGTCGGCCTGGAGCAGTTCTGGCACCGCTGGCTGGCCATCGTCGGCGAGGCCGCCGAACGCGGGGACGGCACGGTCACCGAGCTGATCGGCAACCGCACCCCGGCCGTGTTCGGCTACGTCACGCGGGTGCTCGGCCTGGTCAGCGCCCGGTACGACGAGACGTCCGGCGAACTGGCCTGCACCGGCGCCGAACGCCGCCGCGCGCTGGTCGAGGAACTGCTCGGCGGCGCGCCGCCCGCCTACACCCAGTTCCTCGACGACGAGCTGGGCTACCGGCTGCGTGCCTGCCACGTCGCCCTGCTGCTGCACGGCGACCGGTTCCAGGCCGAGCGGCGGCTGGCCAGGCTGCGGCACGAGACCGAGGCCCCGGCCGCGCTGCTCGTCGAGCGCGGCCCCGGGCTGTTCGCGGGCTGGCTCGGCTTCCCCGGCCGCGTCGACCCGGCGACGCTGGACGTGATCCGGCGGGCGGTTTCGCGGCACGGCGAACCGGTGGTGGCCGGTGGCCCGGCCGCCGGGCTCGCCGGGTTCCGCCGCGCGCACGAGGAGGCCACGCGGGCGCTGGCGCTGCGCGAGGTGCTGGCCGATCCGGTCGATTTCCTCTGGTACAGCGACGTCCGGCTGGAGGCCTTCCTGCTGGAGAACCCGTCGGCGGCCTGGCGGTTCGTCGCGGAGGAACTCGGTGAACTGGCCGAGGCGAACGAACGGGCCGACCGCATCCGCGAGACCCTGCTGGCCGCCCTCGCCAGCGGCTCGCAGGCCCGCGCGGCCACCGAACTCGGCGTGCACGAGAACACCGTGCGGCTGCGCATCCGCACCGCCACCGAGCTGCTCGGCGACGCGCTCTCCGAACGCCGCACCGAGTTGCTGGTCGCCCTGCGCCTGCGCCGCGCCCTGGGCTCCGGCCCCGGCACCACCACGATGGACGCCGTCAGCTAGAGAGTGTGTTCGAGAGTGGTGACCCCCTGTGGGAAACCCCGCGCCCGGCTGTCCCTTTCCGACATTGGGTCCGGCCTTCCGCCGAACTAGCTTGGGAGGCAAGGGAATCCGGCGGGTGGAAGGGCAGCGGATGTACGAGCAGACCGTCGGTGCGCTGGTGGAACGGGCGGCCGCGGCGAACGGGCCGAAGACCGCCGTCGTGTGGGGCGAGCGGCGGATCACCTACCGCGAGCAGATCGCCCGCATCCGCCGGGCCGGGCGGGCGCTGCTCGCGCTCGGCCTGCACACCGGCGACCGCGTGGCCATCCTGATGAACGACCGCCCGGAGCAGCTCGACGTCTACTACGGCGCGCTCTGGGCGGGCCTGGCCGTGGTCCCGCTGAACGCCCGCCTCGGCGTGGCCGACCACCAGTACATCGTCTGCGACTCCGGCGCGCTGGTCCTCGTGCACGACGCCGCCCACGCGCGCCGCGTGCGGCAGATCCGCGGTACCTCCGGGGTCGAGCACGTGGTCTCCGTCGACGACGACGCCGTGCTCGACGGCGGGCACAGCTGGCAGCGCCTGTCGTGCCACCAGCCGGACCACCCCGGCAACCCGCCGGTCTTCCCCAGCGACCTCTACGGCATCTACTACACCGCGGGCACCACCGGCCAGCCCAAGGGCGTGGTCCACACCCACCGCACCGTGCTCGCCGCGTTGTTCAGCCAGCTCGCCGAACTCGGCCTCGGTGACGGCGACCGGTTCGCCCACGTCACCCCGCTCTCGCACACCGCGGGCGCGTTCGTGCTGCCGGTGTGGCTGCGCGGGGGGACCAACGTGCTCGCCGGGCGGTTCGACCCCGACCGCCTCGTCGCCACGATCGCCCGCGAGCGCATCACCGCGACGCTGCTCTCCCCGGACATGCTGGCCGGGTTGCTGGACGCCGCTCCGGCCGCCGGCGCGAAACTGCTGTCGCTGACCACCGTGGTCTACAGCGGCGGCCGCGTCGAACCCGAGCGCCTGATCGCCGCGATGGACCGCTGCGGGCCGGTGTTCGTCCAGTTCTACGGCCTGACCGAGGTACCGACGCAGGTGACCGTGCTGCGCAAGCGCGACCACGCCGCCGCGGTGGCCACCGGCCACCTCGAGCCGTTGTCCTCGTGCGGGCGCCCGGTGGCGATCGCCGACGTGCGGATCGAGCACCCCGACGGCAGGCAGGCCAGGCCGGGGGAGCGCGGTGAGGTGGTGGTCGGCGGTCCGCACGTGATGAAGCGCTACTGGAACCGCTACGCCGACACCGAGCGCGCGCTGCGCGGCGGTCACTTCTACACCGGCGACTTCGGGCACTTCGACGACGGCGGCTTCCTGCACCTGGCCGACCGGCAGCGCGAGACGATCCGGTCGGCGGGCGTGACGGTGCACCCGAAGCACGTGGAGGACGGGCTGATCACCCATCCGGCGGTACGCGACGCCTGCGTTTTCGGCTCACCCGACGACCGGCGGGGCGAGGTGGTGCACGCGGTGGTGGTCGCCGATCCCGGCGCCACCGTCTGCGCCGAGGACCTGATCACCTGGGTGGCCGAGCGACGCGGCGAGGCGATGGCACCCCGCCGCGTCGAGTTCGTGGACGCCATCCCGCTCACCGCGGTGGGCAAGCACGACAAGCCCCGCCTGCGCGCCCGCGTGAGCTGAACTGTCCGTTATGGACATAACAGGGGGCTGCGGATCTAGCAGGCGGCCGTGTCGGTGTGGGTGGTTCCGTTCGCCCGTAGTCCGTTCACGCGGTTGCCGACCTCGCCGGGGGAGAGCACCTCGTTGGCCGCGTAGTAGACCCAGTCGTTCTGCGTCTGGTAGGTGCTGCGGCCACCGGAATGGGCCGCGTGGTCGATGAACCACTCCTGGAAGGCGATCATCATCGGCGTTTCCGGGTAGACGTGCCCGTCGTGCGTGGCCACGAGCTGGTCACCGATGAAGTACCGCAGCACACCGCCGGAAACCTGCACGGTCAGCGTCCGCCAGCCGGCGTAGCCGCCGCGTACCGCGGTGCTGTGGTTGTCGGCCACCCACGGGTCGGGCTGGTAGGTCTCCCAGCTGGTCAGGAACATGGTCGAACCGGACTCGCCCCAGCCGCCGTTGGGCAGGTACTCGAAGTCCAGCTCGCCGTAGTCGGGATCGTTCGGGAAGGCGAGCGGGGTGATGGTGAAGAAGGTCTGGACCAGATGGTCGCCGTCGGCGCCGGAGACCGGGACGTCGCTGAACCGCACACGCGCGGAGTAGGTGCCCTCGAAGAACTTCCGCTGGTGCATCACCTCGGCCTGGCTGGTCCCGCCGGTGGTGCCGTCGGTGTGCGCGGACAGTTGCAGCACCGGCTGCCCGTCCACCACCGGGAAGGTGGCGTTCGCCGCCGACCAGCCGCCCACTCCCGGCCCGCCACCGCCGTTGCGCAGCTGCCAGCCGCGCTGCGCCAGGCGCGGATCGGTGTGGGAGTCGTAGGCGAAGTCGTCGAAGAGCACTCCGGCGCAGGCGGCGGTTTCGGCGGCTGACGCGGCCGGGACGCACAGCCCGGCCAGCACGGCGGCGGCGAGCAGGGCTCGGGAAGCCACGGGAATTCGGCGGTTCATTTCACGCCCTTCGGTTCACGGGGACTGGAGAGAAAACACGCCGGAGAATTGTGGCGGTGATTCATCCGGGCTCCCATTAAGGCCCGGGCGCACGCGCGTTCGCAAGTCCGGCGGCGCCGATGTTCGAGGTTGACCGTTTGCGGACGGGAAACGGTCAGCCATTCGGCCCGACCGCGGCCAGCCCGATCTCGGTGCCCGCCGCGCGCAGGCCGTCCAGCTCGGCCGGATCGGCGGCCTCGTCGGTGACCAGCCGGTCGATCCGCTCCGGCGGGATGGTCTGGACCATGGCATCGGCGCCGATCTTGGTCGAGTCGGCCAGCACCACCACCTGCTCCGCGGCGCCGGCCAGCGCCCGGTCCGCTCCGGCCACCGCCGGGTTCGGCGTGGACAGTCCGCGCGCGGCGGTCAGCCCGTTGCCGGAGAGGAAGGCGTGCCGCACCCGCAACTGCGCGAGCCCGGCTTCGGCCGCGCTGCCCACCGTGGCGAAGATCGACGCGCGCAGCGTCCCGCCCGGCATCAGCACCTCCACCCCCGGCGCCTGCGCGACGATCTGGGCCACCAGCAGGGAATTCGTCACCACGGTCAGCTCCGAGGTGCGGACCAGCCTCCTGGCCAGCGCCTGGGTGGTGGTGCCGGGCCCCAGCGCCACCGAGTCGCCGGGGGAGACCAGGTCCGCGGCCAGCGCGGCGATCGCCTCCTTCTGCGCGCCGGCCACCTTCGCCTTCTCCGTGCAGCTCGGCTCGTAGGAGGTGCGGTTGGTGGCGACCGCGCCGCCGTGCTTGCGCGCGAGCAGTCCGTCGGCGGCCAGCTGCCGCAGATCCCGGCGCACGGTGACCTCGCTGGCCTGCACGATCCGGGCGAGTTCGCGCAGGGAGACCGCCCCGTTCGAGCGGACGAGTTCGAGAATGACCTGGCGGCGTTCGGCGGCGAACATGGCCGCACGCTAACCGAGGGAATAGCGGATTCCTAGTGTCGAACCGAGGGCATCGGCGAATGGCGGGCGAATGGCGATTGCCGCCGGTGTTCGACGGGTGCGCCGAACGGCCCCTTGTGCTCGCGCTTTCCATGCGCTTTGCTGAAGATCGTCCGCGTTGTGCGGATATCGCCTGACTGGCTCGACCAGCCTCGACTGACAACGTTGACAGTGTTGACTGTGTTGACTGCGTTGGGACTGACGCCCGCACCACCACCGAGGAGTGCTCCGATGACGTGGCCCGGCCGGACCTGTACCGCACTGCTGCTCTCGCTGGCGGTGGTGCTCTCCCTTTCGACCGTGCCCGCCGTGTCAGCCCTGGCCTCGGCGAGCTGGATCATCACCGGGCCGTCGTCGCGGTCCCCGGTGACCGCGGAACTCACCCTGGACGCGGGCGCACTGAAGCTTTCGGCGGCGCGGGCGGGGCGGACCGTGCTGGCCCCGGCGCCGGTCGGGCTGCGCACCGAGCGCGCCGACCTGAGCCGCGACCTGCGGGTTCTCGGGCAGCAGCAGCGCATCCTCGCCGAGCGCTACTCGATGACCACCGGCAAGCGGCACGAGCGCGCGGTCCGCGCGCGGGAGACCCGGTTCCAGCTGGCCGCCGGTGACGCGCGCTTCGAACTGCTGGTCCGCGTGTCCGATGACGGCGTCGCCTACCGCTATCTGCTGCCGGACGAAGGGGGCACGGTGGTCACCGGCGAGGCGTCGGCGTACCGGCCGGCGCCGGACGCCACGGCCTGGCTGCTGCCCTACAACCCCCAGTACGAGAACCAGCGGGTGGAGACCACCGCCGCCGGTGCCGCGACCGGGGAGTTCGGCCACCCGTCGCTGTTCCGCTCCGGCGAGGACTTCGTCCTGCTGACGGAGTCCGATGTGGACGGTTCGTACTCGGGCAGCAGGCTGGTGCACCAGGCCGGGTCGCCGGAATACGCGGTGAAGCTGGCCGACGAGCGGGTCACCGCACCGGGTGCGCTGCGCACGCCGTGGCGGACGGCGATCATCGGCGACCTCGCCACGGTCACCGAGTCCACGCTGGTCGACGACCTGGCCGCGCCTTCGCGGATCGAGGACACCTCGTGGATCCGGCCCGGCAAGTCGGCTTGGTCGTGGCTGAGCGAGCACCAGAGCCCGCGCGACTTCGAGCGGCAGAAGGTCTACGTGGACTTCGCCGCCCGCAACGGCTGGCCCTACGTCCTGGTCGACGAGGGCTGGAGCGAGGACTGGGTGCCGGAACTGACCCGGTACGCGCGGGCCCGCGGGGTCGAGATCCTGCTGTGGTTCCACTGGCAGAGCCTGGACACGCCGCAGAAGCGGGCGGAGATCCTGCCGAAGGTCAAGGCGTGGGGGGTCAAGGGCGTCAAGGTGGACTTCATGGAGTCCGACACGCAGGCGCGGTACCAGTGGTACGACGCGATACTGGCGGACACCGCGGCGCTGGAGCTGATGATCAACTTCCACGGGTCGACCATTCCGCACGGACTGGCCAGGACCTGGCCGCACCTGATGACCATGGAGGCGATCCACGGGCAGGAGCAGCTGCCGCAACCGGCGAACAATCCGGTGCACCCGTTCACCCGCAACGTGGTCGGCTCGATGGATTTCACACCGGTGGCGCTGGAGGTCGGGCCGCGCACGTCGAGCGTGGGGCACGAGGTGGCGCTGCCGGTGCTCTACGAATCGGCGTGGCAGCACTTCGCCGACAAGCCGGAGGCCTACGACCGGCATCCGAACGCGCTGCGCTTCCTGAACCAGGTGCCCACCGTGTGGGACGAGACGCGGTACCTGACCGGGTATCCGGGTGACGAGGCGGCGCTGGCCAGGCGCGACGGCGACCGGTGGTTCGTCGGCGCGATAACCGCCGGTCCGGCGCGGAAGGTGAGCACCCCGCTGAGGTTCCTCGGCGAGGGCGACTGGCTGGTCGAGACGGTCCGGGACGTGCCGGGACAGGTTGACGTGCAACGGGAAAGCCGAGTGGTGCGCTCGTCGGACAGCCTGAGCTACGACGTCCCGGCGAACGGTGGTTTCGCCGCGGTGGCCTGCCGGGCGGCCGCGGACCGGACCACCTGCGACGAGCCGGTCCAGCACGTGCCGGCGACTTCGCTGACGATCAGCCCATCGGACGCCGGTGACCGGGCGCCGGGTTCGTCGTTCGAGGTCAGCGCGGAGTTCAAGCTGGAGTCGGACCGGGTCGTGCGGGATGTGGTGCTGGCGCCGAGTGTCCCGAATGGATGGTCACTGGCCGGGGAACCGGTGCGGGACAGCGAGTTCACCCCGGGTGAGGTGCTGCGTGGCAAGTGGACGGTGACGGTGGGACCCGGTGCCGGCAAGCACGAGATCCCGATCGCGGCCGACTTCCGCGACCCGTCGCTGGTGGTTCCCGAGGTGCACGTGGCAAAAGCGGTGACGGTGTTCGTGCCACCACCGGTGCCTTCGGACGGAGCTTCGGTGAGCGACCTGCCGTTCATGGCCGCGGTGAACGGCTGGGGCCCGGTGGAGCGGGACCGGTCGAACAACGACCAGGCGGCCGGCGACGGGAACCCCCTGCGGATCGGCGGTGTCACGTATGAGAAGGGCCTGGGAACACACGCGTTGAGCGAGGTGACCGTCTACTTGGGACGGGGTTGCCAGGGCTTCACCGCGCTGGCCGGCCTGGACGACGAGACCACCCAGCCCGGCTCGGCCACCTTCGAGGTGCTGGGCGACGGTGTGACACTGGCTTCCACGCCGGTCCTGCGCGGCGGCTCACCCGCCGTGACCGTCGAGGCGGACGTGCGCGGGGTGCGCATGCTGACGCTGCGCACCACGGACGGCGGAGACGGCAAGAACCACGACCACACCGACTGGGCCATGCCACGCCTGACCTGCGCCCCCTGATCACAGGTGGGGAATGAAACGATTCATTCGTAGTGGGTGTGCGGGGGATGGGCGGTGCGCAGCAGGGCGCGCAGGTCGCGGAGGCCGCCGTCGACGACTCCCGCGGCGCGTGCCTGGACCAGCAGGTTCCCGGCGGCGGTGGCCTCGGTGGGGCCCGCGTGGACCGGGAGGCCGCAGGCTTCGGCGGTCAGGCGGCACAGCAGCTCGTTGTGCGCGCCGCCGCCGACCAGGTGGATGGCGTCGACCGGGCGTCCGGCCAGGGCGGCCGCGTCGGCGATGGCGTCCCGGTAGGCGATGGCCAGGCTGTCCAGCACGCATCGCGCCAGCTCACCGGGGTCGCGCGGGGCGGGCTGACCGGCGTCCCGGCAGGCCTCGGTGATCCGCGCGGCCATCCCGCCCGGCGGCAGGAAACGCGGGTCGGTCGCGTCGACGACACTGCGCCACGGGGTCGACCTCGCCGCGGCGTCGAGCAGGTAGCCAAGGCTCATGCCGAGGTCCCGCTGCACCTCCTGCAGCAACCACAGGCCCATCACGTTCCGCAGGAAGCGGACCGTGCCGTCCACCCCGCGCTCGTTGGTGAAGTTCGCCTCGCGTGCCTGCTCGGTGAGCACCGGCGCGTCCAGCTCCAGGCCGACCAGCGACCACGTGCCGCACGAGATGTAGGCGAAGTTGTCACTGGCGGCGGGCACCGCGACCACGGCCGAAGCCGTGTCGTGCGAGCCCACCGTCCACACCGGACACCCCTGGTAGGTGCCCGCCGCCACGCCCGGATCCCGCAGCGGCGGGAAAAGCTCGGGGCTCAGCCCGAGTTCGGCGAACAACTCGGCCGACCAGTCGCCGGTGTGCGGGTCGAGCAGGCCGGTGGTGGACGCGTTCGTCCGCTCGGTGCCCATTTCCCCGGTGAGCCAGTACGAAAGCAGGTCGGGCACCAGCAGGACCGAAGAAACCGCGGAAAGATCCTCGGTCGCCAGCTGGAAAACCGTGTTGAACGGCTGGAACTGGATGCCGGTGGTGGCGTAGAGCCGCGAGGGTGGCACGCCCTCGTGCACCCGCGCGACCCCGGCCGCGGTCCGCGGATCCCGGTAGTGCACGGGATTCGCGAGCAGCGAGCCGGAAGCGTCGAGCAGCCCGTAGTCCACGGCCCACGAATCGATGCCGATCCCGGCCAGCTCACCGTGCCGGGCGAGCGCCGCCCGCAGACCCTCGGTGAGTCCTTTGTGGAGGGCCTGGATGTTCCACCGCAGCACGCCGTCCGAGGTCACCGGCTCGTTCGGGAACCGGTGCACCTCGGTCAGCTCCAGCGTGCCGTCCCCGAAGCGCCCGGTCACCACGCGGCCGCTGGACGCACCGAGGTCGACCGCCGCGAAAACCGGGTCCATCAGCGGAGGAAGGCCGCGGCGACACCGGCGTCCACCGGCACGTGCAGGCCGGTGGTGTGCCCGAGCTCGCCCGCCGTCAGCACGAACACCGCCTTGGCCACGTGCTCCGGCAGCACCTCGCGCTTGAGCAGCGTCCGCTGCGCGTAGAACGCGCCGAGGTCCTCCTCTTCGACGCCGTAGACGGCCGCTCGCTTCGCGCCCCAGCCACCGGCGAAGATGCCCGATCCGCGCACCACCCCGTCCGGGTTCACCCCGTTGACGCGGATGCCGTGCTCACCGAGTTCGGCGGCGAGCAGGCGCACCTGGTGGGCCTGATCCGCTTTCGCCGCACCGTAGGCGACGTTGCTCGGCCCGGCGAACACCGAGTTCTTGCTGACGATGTAGACCAGATCCCCGCCGAACCCCTGCGCGATCATGATCCGCGCGGCCTCGCGCGAGACCAGGAAGGAACCACGCGCCATCACGTCGTGCTGGAGGTCCCAGTCGTCCGCGCTGGTGTCCAGCAACGGCTTCGAAACGGACAGCCCGGCGTTGTTGACCACCAGGTCGATCCCGCCGAACGCGAGTGCGCCCTCGGCGAAGGCGGCGGCGATCTCGTGCTCGTCGGTGACATCCGCGCGCACCGCGACGGCGGTGTCACGCCCGAGTTCTTCGGCGACCTCCCGCGCGGAGTCGAAGGCGCGGTCGGCGACGATCACGCACGCGCCCTCGGCCGCGAGCCGCCGCGCGGTCGCCTTGCCGATGCCGGACCCGCCGCCGGTGACCAGCGCGACACGGCCGGCCAGCGGCTTGGGGGCGGGACGGCGGCGGAGCTTGGCTTCTTCGAGCGACCAGTACTCGATGCGGAACTTCTCGCTCTCCGGGATCGGCGCGTAGGACGACACCGATTCCGCGCCCCGCATCACGTTGATCGCGTTGACGTAGAACTCGCCGGCCACGCGCGCGGTCTGCGCGTCGGCGCCGAAGGAGAACATGCCCACCCCGGGCACGAGCACGATCGCCGGGTCGGCGCCGCGCATCGCGGGGGAGCCGGGCCCGGCGTGCCGCTCGTAGTAGGCGCGGTAGTCCGCGCGGTACTCCTCGTGCAGTTCGCGCAGCCGCGCGACGACCTCGTCCAGCGGCGCGGACGGCGGCAGGTCGAGCACCATCGGCCGCACCTTGGTACGCAGGAAGTGGTCCGGGCAGGAGGTGCCGAGCGCGGCCAGCCGCGGGTGTTCCGCCCCGGCCAGGAAGTCCAGCACCACCGCCGAGTCGGTGAAGTGCCCGAGCTGGCGGCGATCGGTGGACGCCAGCCCGCGCAGCACCGGCGCCAGCGCGGCGGCCCGTTCGCGACGGGCGGCTTCGGGCAGCGGCTCGTATTCGGCGACGCGCGCGCCGAACGGTTCCGCGCGGCCGTTTTCGGCCAGGAACTCCGCCGCGGTCCGGATGATCTCCAGCGAACGCGCCTCGCATTCGTCCGAAGTCTCACCCCACGCGGTGATCCCGTGACCGCCGAGAATGCAGCCGATGGCCTGCGGGTTCGCCGCCTTGATCTCGGCGATGTCCAGTCCCAGCTGGAAACCCGGGCGCCGCCACGGCACCCACACCACCCGGTCGCCGAAGCAGCGCGCGGTGAGTTCTTCCCCGTCGGCCGCGGTCGCCAGCGCGATCCCGGAGTCGGGGTGGAGGTGGTCGACGTGCGCGGAGTCCACCAGGCCGTGCATCGCGGTGTCGATGGACGGGGCCGCGCCGCCACGGCCGTGCAGGCAGTAGTCGAACGCGGCGACCATCTCGTCTTCGCGTTCCGGTCCGGGGTAGACGCGGGTGAGCCCGCGCAGCCGGTCCAGCCGGAGCACGGCCAGTCCCGGTTCGGTGAGCGTGCCGAGGTCGCCGCCGGAACCCTTGACCCACAACAGTTCCACCTCCTCGCCGGAGGCGGGGTCGGGAGCGGTGCCCTTCGCCGAGGTGTTGCCGCCGGCGTAGTTCGTGTTGGCCGGGTCGGCACCGAGGCGGTGGGACCTGCGCAGCAGCCGGTCGACGGTTTCCTGGCCCGGTTCGGTCATCACGGCTCCCGCGCGTCACTGGATCGGGTGGGTTGAAACGTTTCATCCGCATGTTAGGGTTCGGTGTGACGGAGAGCAAGTATGGTCGGCATTAAGGACGTCGCCCGGATCGCCGGGGTTTCCATCGGCACGGTTTCGAACGTGGTGAACCGGCCGCACGTGGTGTCGGCCGCGACCAGGTCCCGGGTGCTGTCGGTGATCCAGGAGCTGGGGTACGTCCGCGACGAGTCGGCCAGGCAGCTGCGGGCCGGGCGCAGCCGCACGCTGGCGGTGCTGGTGCTGGACCTGGGCAACCCGTTCTTCGTCGACGTGGCACAGGGTGCCGAGCAGGCGGCGCAGGCCGAGGGGCTGAACGTGATCACCTGCAACAGCGGCCAGCGGGTCGACCGCGAGGCCGGGCACCTGGCGATGCTCGCCGAGCAGCGGGTGCGCGGGGTGCTGCTGTCCCCGGTGGCCTCGGCGGGCGAAAGCCTGGAGAACTTCCGCCGCAGCGGGATCCCGTACGTGTTCGTGGACCGCAAGATGCCCAACGCCGACGCGTGCTCGGTGTCGGTGGACGACGTGGCCGGTGGCGCGCTGGCGGCGCGGCACCTCATCGAGGCCGGGCACACGCACATCGCCTTCGTCAACGGACCGCAGTTGCTGGTGCAGTGCCGCGACCGCGAAGCCGGGGCGCGGGCCGCGCTCGCCGAGGCTCCCGCGCCCGGCCGCACCTTCACCGTGCTGGAGTCCGAGGCGCTGGACGTGGCGTCCGGGCGGGACGCCGGTGCCCGCGTGCTCGGCATCAGCCCGCGGCCGACCGCGGTGTTCTGCGCCAACGACCTGCTCGCGCTCGGTGTGCTCCAGGCGATGGTCGCGGCCGGGGTCCGGGTGCCCGAGGAGATGGCGATCGTCGGCTACGACGACATCGAGTTCGCCGCGGCCGCCGCGGTACCGCTGACCTCGGTGCGCCAGCCAGCCACCCGGCTCGGCCGGACCGCGGCCGAGCTGATCATCGCCGAGACGGCGGATGACGGTGAGCACGAGCACCAGACCGTGGTCTACACCCCGGAACTGGTGGTGCGCGACTCCACCCGGGTGCGCCGCGACCGCGAACGCAGGTAGGCGACCGCGACCGCGGCGGTGGCGGTGATCAGCAGGTTCACGTCGATCGCCGGCACCCAGCGGACCCGGCCGCCCTTGATCTCGTAGGCGCCGGTGGGGTGCGCGACGATGCCGAAGCCCGCGCCCTGGGCGCGCTGCCCGTCGAGACCGTCGCCCCCGCCTCCTCCGCCCCAGACGAAGCCGGCCGGGATGATCACGACACCGCCCTTCTCGTACGGCTCGCCGTAGACGCGCTTGGCGGTGATCGAGTTCCAGGCCGAGCCGATCAGTTCGGGGATGTTCACGACGCTCCTCGGTTCAGGGTGTGCAGCTCGACTTCGGTCAGCGCGCCGCCTTCGATCGCCGCGGTGAGGTAGGTGTGGTGCGGCTGGCGGCGGCGGTCGGTGGGGGAACCGGGGTTGAGCAGGCGCAGGCCGGTGCCGGTCTCGGTGTCCCACGGGATGTGGCTGTGCCCGAAGACGAGCACGTCGGTGTCCGGGTATTCCTTGGCGCAGCGCGCTTCCCGCCCTTTCGCGGGCCCGGTTTCGTGCACCACGGCCAGTCGCAGCCCGTCCAGTTCGACCCGGGCGACCTCGGGCAGCCGCGCCCGCAGTTCGGGCCCGTCGTTGTTGCCCCACACGCCGATCAGCCGCTTCGAGCGGCGTTCCAGCTCGTCGAGCAGCGCGACGTCGACCCAGTCGCCGGCGTGCACCACCACGTCGGCCGCCTCCACCCGCGCCCACACCTCGGCGGGCAGGCCACGGGCGCGCTGGGGCACGTGCGTGTCGGAGATGATCAGCAAGCGCATAGATTCGACCTTAGGGGCACAATGCCCCCATGGCGGCCAAGCGCAGCGCCGGGATTCTCCTGTACCGCGGGGGATCGGCGCACACCGAAGTAATGCTGGGGCACATGGGCGGGCCGTTCTGGGCGCGCAAGGACGAGGCCGCGTGGTCGGTGCCCAAGGGCGAGTACGAGCCCGACGAAGCGCCGCTGGCTGCCGCGCGCCGGGAGTTCGAGGAGGAACTCGGCCTGCCGGTGCCCGACGGGGAGCACGTCGAACTGGGGGAGGTCCGCCAGTCCGGCAAGGTGGTCACGGTCTTCGCGATCGAGGCGGACCTCGATCCGGCGCTGGCCGTGCCGGGCACCTTCGAGATGGAGTGGCCGCCGCGCTCCGGGCGGATGCAGGAGTTCCCCGAGATGGACCGGTTCGAGTGGTTCGACCTGGCCGAAGCCGAGCGGAAACTGGTGAAGGGGCAACGCCCGTTCCTCGGCAGGCTGGCCGAGCGCTTGACTTGAACCTTTGTTCAGCTTCTACCGTCGAGCCCATGACCACTTGGCTTGACGAAGCGGCCCGTGAGGGCCTGGACGCACTGGGCACCCGCGCCGCGGAAGCGGACATCGTGGCGCTGGGCGTGTCCTGCCGCAGTGCGCATGAACTGTCCACAATGGCCGACGAGATGCTGCGGTACCTGGTCGAGGCGCACGGTTTCCGCGCGCTCGCGCTGGAAGGCGACGACGTGGCGGGCAAGCTGCTCGACGACCACGTGCTGACCGGCAACGGTGATCCGCGGCGGATCCTGGCCGAGGCCAGGTCGTTCCTGCGTGCCGAAGAGATCCTCGACGCCGTGCGCTGGCTGCGGTCGTTCAACGAGCGGCACCCCGGCGATCCGGTGCGCGTGGTGCATCCGGCACAGCCGCCGGAACTGCCGGGCGACCGCGCCGGGATCGAGCGCATGCTCGCCGACGGGATTTCGCGGTGGCGCGAGAAGCATCCGGCGAAGATCGTGTACTGGGGCGGGATCGCGCACACCGCTCCCGAGGCGATCCCCACCCTCGGCGAGATGCTGCGGCAGCGGTACTCCTACCTCTCGGTCGGGCTGACCTTCCACCACGGCGAGCCGCTGGACTGGCTGCCGGTGCCGCCGTCCGACTTCCTCGAAGCCACCCTGGACACGGCCGCGAAGGACACCTTCCTGCTCGACCTCCGCGACGCCCCGGCCGCGTGGGCGCACGCGCCGGCCAGGACCCGGCTGGTCGGCCCCCGGTACGACCCGGCCGGGGACGGGCACCACCTCGACGGCACCCCGGCGGGCTGGTTCGACCTGGTCCGGCACACCCGGCGGGTCACCCCGGCGAAAACCTTCGGCTGAAGTGTCGGTGTGCGCCCGTCCCGTCCGTCGGCAGGATGACGGAAGGAGACACCATGACCGAGTTCGAGGTGCGCGCCCAGGACGGGCGGCTCCACTTCACCAGGTACTACCCGCACGGCACCGCGAGGGTGTGGCGGGCGCTGACCGACAACGCCGAACTGTCCGCGTGGACGCCGTGGCGGATGCGCGTGGACACCGTGCCCGGCGGTGCGCTGTCGGTGGCGTTCGGCCGGGGCAAGCCGTCCAAGGGGGAGGTGGTGACGGTCGAACCGGAACGGCGGGTGGTCTGGCGCTGCTACGGCGAGCTGCTGGACTGGACGCTGGCCGGAAAGGGCTCAGGTTGCGTGCTCAGCCTCGACACCACCATGGCCGACCCCGGTCACATCACGCACAGCGCCGCCGGATTCCACATCTCGCTCGACAACCTGGCACTCGTGCTGGACGGGCGGCCCGTGGTGAAGGCGACCAGCCCGCCGAAGGAACCGCGCTTCCCCGATCTGGTCCGGCACTACGAGACGGCCCTGCTCGTGCCTTGATACGTCAGGACGGGTTCGCCGGGAGATGGCGTGCCAGGTGCAGGCCGACGCCGATCACCAGCGCGAGCATGCCGGCCAGCACCAGGGTGGCGTTGGCGGTGACCACGGCCAGCGTCAGCAGGAGCCCGGCGAACACGTCCAGGCAGACCGGCAGGACCTTGCCGATGCGGGATCGGCGCGGTTTGCCGATGTCACGGAAGGAGGCGGCGAGAGCGGGCTCGGCGGCCTCGAACCACTCCTCGATCTTCTTCAGCTGCTCCCGATCATCGTGACTCAGCATGGAGTACCAGCCTTTCGCCCGATCCCGACGCCGACGGGTACCCAGTCGGACGTGTGGTCACACGTCGGAACGGGTGATCTCCGGCGGGAAATCCGAATACGAGGTGTGACGCCCGGCTGCGCGGGGTAAAGGCGGGATACCGCTGAGTACCCCCCGTCCCCACCGACGAAAGGCGTTGCCGTGAGCAGCCTGATCGACTCCGAGGTCGAGTACCGGTTCAACCGCGGTCTGCGTGGTTATCTCGAAGCCGTCACCGCCGCACTGGGCATCGGCCTCGAATCGTGCACGGTCGACGTGGACACGCCGGTGTCGGCGTACATCGCCATCGACTGGCGGTTCACCCGGTTCCCCGGGCGCGACGTGGCGCTGATCTGGGACGAGCGGCACGGCTGGGCGGCCACCATCGAGGCGGGCTGCGGTGAGGACGTGATCGTGCTGGCCTACCTCGGCGGGGACGACGTGCTACCGGACCCGAGACACGTGGTGCGGTTCCTGGCCGCGTTGCGCGCGGACGACCACTCGCTGGGGCAGCCCGACCCGCCGAACATCCGGCGGCCGGGGAACCACGGGGAACTGCTGGAGCGACTGGCTACGGCGTGAGCACAAAAGGGAGTTTGCCGAAGGGCTGCCCGTTGATCTGCAGTTCCAGTGCGTGCTCGCCGGGGTGGTAGACCCGGGTCGAGATCGGCTTGAACGAGTGCCTGCGCTCGATCGTGGCCGCGGCTCCGGCGGGCAGCGTGCGGGTGGTCAGCTTGAACACCTTCGGCGCCAGGCTGCCGTTGGCCTTGCGGTGGTGCACCACGTAGTCGATGGCCAGCGTCAGCGGCGCGTCGCCCTCGTTGAGCAGGGTGAAGTCGAAGGCGAGGTGCTCGCCGATGGCGACCTCGGCCACCGGCGTGCGCGGGCCGTCGACCGCCAGGCCGGCGGGCGGGCCGAAGCCGAGCAGCTCCAGCGCGGCGGGGTCGCCCTGCTTGACCAGGGTGCGCAGGCCGTGCCGGACGAGCCGGGGTGAGTCGCCGAACCAGCGCGCCGCGGTCCGCACGCACAGTCCGGCGTCCAGCCTGCTGATGTCGTTGAGGTGGTTGGCGACCGAGCGGCGCACGTACTCCGACTCGTCGCGGTGCAGTGCGTCGAGCACCGGCAGCGCCGCCTCCGGCCGCCGCGTGATCGCCTTGACCTGCCGTGCCCACGGCAGCCGCGGCCGGGTGCCCTCGCTGGCCAGCCGCCGCACGTGCTCGTCCTCGTGGGAGGTCCACGTCAGCGCCATCGCCAGCGCGCGGTCCAGATCGGCGTCCAAAAAGGACCGGATGGCGAACTCGGCGGTGAGCAGCGGGGTGAGCGCGGCCAGCAGGTCCAGCCCGGCGTCGAAGTGCTCCGGCAGCGCGCGCACCGCCACCGCCTCGGTGACCGGCCAGATCATCCAGCCGGTGAACCGCGGGTCCGCCAGCGCCGTGCGGACCACCGCTTCGAACGCCGCGTAGTCCTCGGGCAGCCCGGCGAGCACCGCGTCGCGGACGAACCGCCCGCGCTCGCTGAAGCTCATCCCCGGCAGCGCGCGCGGCGCCGCGCGCAGGGCGGACAGATCCAGCCCGGGCGCGGCTTCGCGCAGGCAGCGGCCCAGTTCGGTGACGGCGGCGGTACTCAACATCTCTTCGGCGGTCGGCACAGCGCAGACCCTAGCGGCGGGGTACGTCAGTTTCGGCGCGCGCGAGGGCCAGGATCTCGTCGACGCTCCACTGGTCGTAGATGTGCTCGCCGTACTTCGCGGCGAGCACGGTGCCGTCCTCGCCGATGAGGAAGTCGGCGGGCAGCCCGAGCCTGCCGTGCTCCTGCTTCGACGCGGGCGCCGGATCGCGTCTGGCCAGCCCGGCCGCGATGCTGCGCACGATCGGCAGCCACGCCCGCGGGTGCAGCAGCGCGCGGGCACCGGCCTCGACGCCGAACTCGCGGTAGAGGCGCTTGCCGGGATCGGCGACCACGGCGAACGGGATGTCCGCGGTGTGCTCGCGCAGTTCGGCCTCGGGGGAGTGGAACACCGCGACCTCCAGCACCCCGGCCGCGGCGAGTTCGGCGTGCCGCCGGGTCACCGAGCGCAGGTGCACGTTGCACACCGGGCAGCCGGCGAACCGCCGGAACTGCAGGTGCACCAGGCGACCCGGCTTGGGGATGTCCACCGGTTCGCCGTCGACCACCTCGACCTCTCGCGGGGCGAGCACGGTGCCCGGCTCGATTCGTCCTGCCATGACTTCCTCCACTTGGCTGATTTAAGCGTGCGCTGTACGCCTACGAACGTATGCGCGTATGTCGTACGCTGTCAACGAGATGCCCCGACCACGCTCGCTGACCCCGGACCAGATCGCCACCGCCGCGCTCGCCGTGCTCGACCGCGACGGCCTCGCCGCGCTCTCGATGCGCGCCGTGGCGGGCGAACTCGGCATGGGCACGATGTCGCTCTACCGCTACGTCGACGACCGCGAGCAGCTCGAACGGCTGATCGTGGAACTGGTGCTCGGCGGGATCGACTTCGAAGTGGACCCGCGCACCTCGTGGCAGGCCCGGCTGACCGAGCTCGCCGGGCGGATGCGCGCGGCCGTCGGCGGCCATCCCGCCGTGGTGCCGCTGCTGCTCGCGCACCGGCACAGCTCGCTGTCCTCGGCACGCTGGGGTGAAGCCGCGCTCGAGGTGCTGACCGGTGCCGGGTTCACCGGCAAGCGCCGGGTCATCGCCTTCCGCGTGCTCATCGCCTACCTGCTCGGCGCACTGCAGTCCGAGCACCTCGGCCCGCTGTCCGGGCCGGGCACCGAGGCGCTGGCCGCGCTGCCCGAAGCCGAGTTCCCCCGGTTGAGCGAAACCGCGCGCCGCGCGCGGCGGATCGGCGCGGACGAGGAATTCCGGGGTGGACTTTCGGTTGTACTGCGGGGACTCGAAGGGGACCTCGAACGGGGCCTCGAACGGAACGGAGAGCAGTGATGGGCGAGGACGCCGTGGTGCGCAGGGACGAAGCCGGGCACCGGTACCAGGTCTTCGTCGGTGACGAGGCGGCCGGGTTCGCCGAGTACACCGAGGAAGGCGACCGGACGGTGTTCACCCACACCGAGATCGGCGACGAGTTCGGCGGGCGGGGCCTTGGCAAGGTGCTGGCCGCCGGCGCGCTCGACGACGCGGTTGCGCGCGGCCGGGTGATCGTGCCGCTGTGCCCGTTCATCGCGAGTTACCTCAAGCGGAACCCCGGCTACGAGGAGCACGTCAGCTGGGACGCGGCGCGATGACCAACCTGGATCGCGGGCCCGAGGTGACCCCGTGCCGTCCGGCGGCGGGGGAGGGCGCCGTCGCCGAGTTCCTCGAGCCGCGCGCGGTACCGCTGGGCGGGGTGCGCGGGATGCGCGTCGAACGCGTGCTGCCGCAGCGCGCGCTGCCCACCGTGGGCGCGTGGTGCTTCCTCGACCAGTTCGGCCCGGAGCGGGTCGAGATGTCGGTGCTGCCGCACCCGCACACCGGCCTGCAGACGGTGACCTGGCCGCTGGCCGGGGAGATCCGGCACCGGGACTCCGTCGGCTCGGACGTGCTCGTGCGCCCCGGCCAGCTGAACCTGATGACCGCCGGGCGCGGGATCTCGCATTCGGAGTTCTCCGTGCGGGAGGAGGAAACCCCGGTGCTGCACGCCCTGCAGCTCTGGGTCGCGCTGCCCGACGACGCACTCGGCATCGAACCCGCTTTCGAGCAGCACACCGAGTTGCCCTCCTACGTCGCGGACGGGGTGACGGCGACCGTGCTGATGGGTTCGCTGGGCGACGCCGTTTCACCGGCCACCACCTACACCCCGTTGCTGGGCGCGGACCTGGCCGTCGACGCGGGGGCGCGGGCCGTGCTGCCGCTGCGCGCGGACTTCGAGCACGCCGTGCTGGTGGTCGAAGGCGAGATCGAGGTGGCCGGGGTGCCGGTGACCGCCGGGCCGTTGCTGTACCTGGGCACCGGACGGGCGGAACTGGAGATCACCGCCACCGCGGGCGCGCGGGCGCTGCTGCTCGGCGGTGAGCCGTTCCCCGGTGAGCTGGTGATGTGGTGGAACTTCGTCGGCCGCGGGCACGACGAGATCGCGCGGGCCCGCGCCGACTGGGAGGAAGGGGACCGCTTCGGCCACGTCGACGGCCACGACGGGCAGCGGATCCCCGCGCCCGCGCTGCCCGGTGTCCGGCTGACCCCGCGCCGCCGCCGGTAGGGATCAGAGCGGGATGTTGCGGTGCGTGCCCCTGGCATCCGGGTAGGAGGCGAACAGTTCGGCCAGCCGGTGGCGGGTGTCCGCGGGCTTGATCACCTCGTCGACCACGCCGATGCTCATCGCGCGCCCGACCCCGCCGGCGATCACCTCGTGCTCGGCGACCAGCGTCGCGAGCAGGGCTTCGCGCTCGTGCTCCGGCGCGGCGGCCAGCTTCTTGCGGTGCAGGATGCCGACCGCCGCTTCGGCGCCCATCACCGCCACCTCGGCCTCCGGCCAGGCGAGCACCGCGGTGGCACCGAGCGAGCGCGAGTTCATCGCGATGTACGCGCCGCCGTAGGACTTCCTGGTGACCAGGGTGATCCGGGGGACCACCGCCTCGGCGAAGGCGTGCAGCAGTTTCGCGCCGCGCCGGACCACGCCGCCCCACTCCTGGCTCACGCCGGGCAGGTAACCGGGGACGTCGACCAGCACCAGCAGCGGAATGCCGAAGGAGTCGCACATCCGCACGAACCGCGACGCCTTCTCGGCCGAGAGCGAGTCGAGGCAGCCGCCCTTGCGCAGCGGGTTGTTCGCGATGACACCGACGGTCTTCCCGCCGATGCGGCCGAACCCGATCACCACGTTCGGCGCCCACTTCGCCTGCAGTTCGGCGAAATCACCGTCGTCGAGCAGGGCGCGCACGAGCGGCTTGACGTCGTAGGCGCGGCGCGGGGAGTCGGGCAGCAGCGCGCGGGGGTCCTCCGGCGGTGCGATCGAGGTGGTGTCCACCGAACCCGGCCTGCCGACGAACCCGACGATGCGCCGGGCCTCGGCGTAGGCCTCCGCCTCGGAATCGGTGGTCACGTGCACCACACCGGACTTGCGGCCGTGTGCCTCGGCCCCGCCGAGCCCGGCCATGTCGATCTGCTCGCCGGTGACCGAGCGGACCACGTCCGGGCCGGTGACGAAAACGCGGCCGGACTCCGACATCACCACCAGGTCGGTGAGCGCGGGACCGTAGGCGGCGCCACCGGCGGCCGGGCCGAGCACCACCGAGAGTTGGAGGATCCGGCCGGAGGCACGCACCATCGCGGCGAACATGTGGCCGATGCCGTCGAGGGCGGCGACCCCTTCGTTCAGCTTCGCGCCGCCGGAGTGCCACACCCCGATGACCGGGCAGTCCTCGGCGACGGCCAGTTCGATCGCGTCCACGATCAGCGGCGACTCGTCGATGCCGATGGCGCCGCCCATCCGGCTGCCGTCGGTGCAGTAGGCGATCACCGGCGTCCCGTCGACCAGCCCGCGCGCCACCGCCAGCCCGGCCTTCTCGCGGCCGTGGACCAGGCGCAGCGAGCCAGGGTCGAGCAACTGCGAGAGCCGGTGCACCGGGTCGCGGTGATCCGGTGCGGACCCGGTGGTGTCCGGCACGGCGAAGAGCGTCATCACTCACCTCGGGCGGTGTACCGCGGGCAGGAACGGCCCCAGTAGACCCGCCGGTGGCGCCGGAAACGCCTAGTCTTCGGCGATTTTCCCGCCATTGCCGCCGTTTTCCGCGATTCGCGGACGCGCTGTCCCCGCGCGCGGAGGTGTGCTCGGTGCGGCGAACAGGCACCTTCTGTTATGGTCCGAGTGCGGTTGGTAAATGACTGACGCACTGGTCCGAAGTCGGGTGAGCACCCGGCGATCAGCGCACCGTATGCGGCCGACCGCGCTCCGTGTGATCACTTCGAACGGCCCTGGCTGGCTTTTCCACCCGTCACCCATCGGGCGGTAACTGCGTACAGGGCCGCGGAAACGGCGAATACGTGCCGCCCGCATCCGATCCGGTGGCCGGATCGGGCACCGGGCCGCCCCGCGCCGGGGCCACCGCCCAGCGGAAGACCTGCTCGGCGCGGTCATTGGTGAATTCTTGACCGGAAAGGGTGACCGCGCGCCGGAGTGGTGCGTTCGGCCCTACCCCATTCACCGTACGAACGTACGGTTCCACTGCCGGATCACTGGCCGTGCGCGAACGCCCGCGCGCCGCCTAACCTTGGAGCCGCGGATGCGGCCTGGGGGCCGGGATGCGGGATTCGCCCGTCATCTGGCGACGTCGTCACGGGCCGTGCCGTGCCTAGGGAGGACCAGTTGGTCGAGCGGACGGAAGTCCCCGGCGACTCCGGCGTGCTCATCGGCCGGAGCGGTGAACTGGGGACCCTCGCACGGCTGGCCGCGGCCGCCCGCGCCGGTGACGCGGGCCTGGTCGTCCTTTCCGGACCGAGCGGGATCGGCAAATCCAGTCTGCTGCGGGCGTTCACCGGGCGCGCGGCCGCCGAAGGCATGCGGGTGCTGCACGGGGCGTGCGGGGAAGTGGTGGCCGGTACCGGTTACGGCGGTGCGCAGGCGCTGTTCGGTTCGCTGGAGCTGACCGCCGATTCCCCGCTGCTGCGCGGCGGTGCCCGCCGGGCGCTGGTCGCGCTGGCCGAAGAACCCGGTGAGAGCAGCTCCACCGGCGCCGACTACCCGGCGCTGCACGGGCTCTACTGGCTCGCGGTGAACCTGATGGCCGACGGCCCGCTGGTGCTCGCGCTGGACGACGTGCACTGGTGCGACGAGCGGTCCCTGCGCTGGCTGGAGTTCCTGATGCGGCGGGCGGACACGCTGCCGCTGCTGGTGGTGCTCGCGCTGCGCACCGAGATCGAGCCGGTGGCGCCGGGCGCGCTGGCCGACATCTCCGCGCAGCCGCGCTCGCTCACCCTCGGGGTCGGGCCGCTGGCCGGCGCCGACGTGGCCACCATGATCGGCCGCGCCCTGCCCGGTCCCGCCGATGAGTCCTTTGTGCACAACGCCGCGGTGGTCTCCGGCGGCAACCCGCTGGTGCTCACCCGGCTGCTGCAGGAACTGCGAGAGCTGGGCGTGGCGGCCGACCGCGAGGGGGCCCGCCGGGTCACCGAGGTCGGGCGGTACGTGGTGGCCACCTCGGTCCGCGCCACGCTGGACAGCAAACCGGACTGGGTGCGCGAGGTGGCGATCGCCGTCGCCGTGCTCGGCGACCACGGCGAGGAACTGCTCGGCGCGCTGGCCGGGGTACCGGCGGCGCAGGTGGAAACCGCACTGGAGGTGTTGCGCGGCGCGGACATCCTGTCCGCCGACCGGATCGAGCCGGTGCACGACGTGGTGCGCTCGGCGGTGCTCGACTCGATCAGCCCGGCCGATCTCGCCGCCCTGCGGGTGCGCGCGGCCAGCCTGCTCAGCGACGCCGGCCGCCCGGCCGAGGACGTGGCGAACCTGCTGCTGCTGGTGCCGGACGTGACCCAGCCGTGGATGGCCGGGGTGCTGCGCGCGGCCGCCGCGCGCGCCGAGCTGCGGGGCGCGCCCGAGGCCGCGATCCGTTACCTGTACCGGGTTCTCGAGGCCGAACCGGAGAGCGTGCCGGTCCGGTTGCAGCTGGCGCGCTCGCTGGTGGAGATCGACCCGCCGAAGGGCGCGGCACTGCTGCGCGAGGCACTGGTGCTGGCGCTGGACGTGCGCACCAGGGCGATGGTCGCGGTGCAGTTCGGCATGACGTGCCTCCACGTGCAGAAGTCGCCCGAGGCCGTGCGGGTGCTCAGCGAGGTGCTCGACGCGCTGGACCTGGAGCTGGGCCCCGACCCCGATCCGGCCGACCGCGAACTGCGCACCCACGTCGAATCGGCGCTGCTGCTCACCGGCGTGGACGAGAAGGCCACCATCGCGCCGATCCGCGCGCGGGTCGCCAAGATGACACCGCCACCGGGCGACACCCCGGCGCAGCGGCAACTGCTCGGCACGATGACCGTGGTGACCGCGATGGACGGCACCTGCCCGGCGCTGGCGGTGGAGCAGGCACGCCGGGCCATGCGTTCTCCCGGGGTCACGCTGGGCGGCTGGTCGCTGCTGTCCTCCGCGCTGGCGCTCAGCTTCGCCGACGAGGTCGGCGACTGCATGGACGCGCTCGACCGGGTCCTCGAGCACGCCAGGGAGCACGCGGCGGTGCGCACCTACGTGCTGACGCTGTCCTTCCGCGCGTTCATCATGCACGGGCTGGGCGAGCTGGCCGACGCGATCTCCGACGCCCAGGTCTCCCTCGACGTCAGCCGCGGGGAACCGTGGGGCGACGCGGTTACCATGCCGCCGACCGCGCTCGCGGCGGGGCTGATCGACCGCGGTGAACCGGCCCGCGCCGAAGAACTGCTGGCCGGGGTGGTCCGCACCGACCTGGACCGGTTCGTCTGGGAGTACCACTGGTTCCTGATGACCCGCGCGCGGGCGCGCTGGGCGCTCGGTGACGCCGACACCGCGCTGTCGCTGTTCGACGAGTGCGGGCGTTCTCTCTCCGAAGCCGGTCTGGTGAACCCGGCGTTCGTGCCGTGGTGGGTGGAGTCGGCGTGCGTGCTGGCCGACATCCGGCGCCCCGGCGACGCGGCCGAAATCGTCGACCACGGCGAGGAACTGGCCAGGCGCTGGGGCACCCCGCGCGTGCTGGGGCTGGCCGCGCTGGCTCGCGGGGTGATCACCCCGGGCACCGCCGGGATCGACCTGCTCGCCGAAGCCGCTTCGCTCCTGGCGCGCTCGCCCGCCCGGCTGGAGCAGGCCCGCGCCGAATTCCGGCTGGGGCAGGCGCTGCTGGAGTCCGGGCATTCCGAACGCGCGCGCGGGCACCTGCGGACCGCCGCCGACCTGGCCCGCCGCTGCGGGGCGCTGGCGCTGGCGCGCTCGGCCCGCCGCGGCCTGCTCGCCGCGGGCGGCCGGATGCGCGAGATCACCGAGTCGCCGGTCGACATGCTCACCGGTACCGAGCGCAAGGTGGCCGCGCTGGCGGTGGCCGGGTCCAGCAACCGGGTCATCGCCGAGTCCCTGTTCGTCACCGTGCGCACGGTCGAATCCCACCTGACCAACGTCTACCGCAAGCTCGGTGTCGGCTCCCGGGCCGAACTCGACACCGCGCTGGCCGACATGCCCGCCTCGCTCGGCGGCCCGGTGAAGCGGGTGCTCTCGTGAGCGGCGACCTGTTCGGCCTCGAACGCGAGGCCGAGCGGAACGCGCTGACCGCGGTGCTCGGCGCGCTCGACCGCGGAACTCCTTCCGTGGTCACGATTTCCGGAGCGCCCGGACTCGGCCAGCTCGACCTGCTGCGCTGGATCGCGCGGCTGGCCTCCGGACAGGGCGTGCGGGTGCTGTGGGCGCGGGCGACCCCGGCCGAGCACGCGCTGCGCTACGGGGTGCTGGCCCAGCTGCTCACCCCGGTGGTGCCCGGGGTGCGCGACCTGCTGGCCGGGCCGGACCAGCTGCCGGGACTGGCCGAACTGCTGCGGGCCGCGCGCACCCGGCCGACCATGGTGATCGTCGAGGACGGGCAGTGGCTCGACCCGGCGTCCTCGGCGTGGTTGCAGGCCCTGATGCGGCGGCTGCCGGGCACCCGGATCGCCCTGCTCGCCAGCAGCGGCGGAACCTGCGGGGACTGCGGCTCGGTGACCAGCCTGGCGGCGAGCGGCCAGGTCAACGCCGTCGAGATGCTGCTGTCGCCGCTGAGCGCGCGCGGGGTGGCCGACGCGGTGGAACTGGTCTGCGGCGAGCGGGGTGACGACGAGTTCTGCGCCGCCGCGCTGGCCGCCACCGGCGGGAATCCCTTGCTGCTGCAGGAGGTGCTCGGCCGGTTCCGGGACACCGGCGGCAGCCCGGACGCGGCCGGGGTGCCCCGGCTGCGGGCGATCGGCGAGTCGGCGCTGGGCGACTACGCCACCCGTGTCCTGGATGGACTGTCCGAAGAGGCCGTTTCGGTGCTGCGCGCGGTCGCGGTCTGCGGTGAGGTGCTGGACTTCCCGCTGGTGTGCCGCCTGGCCGGGGAGCCCGGCCTGCACGAGTCGCGGATCCGCTCGATCATCGCCTCCAGCGGGCTCGCGGTGGAAACCCGGGCGGCGGGGGAGCGGCTGCGCGTGCGCGCCCCGGTCGTGGCGGCCAGGGTGCTGGAGAGCATGCCGGTCGCCGAGCGCGCCGAACTGCACGCGCGGGCCGCCGAACTCGCCTACCGGGCCGACGTGCGCGACACCGACGTGGCGCGGATCCTGCTGCGCGCCGGGCCGATCGGCGCGAGGTGGGTGGTGCACCTGCTGCGCCGCAGTTTCGCCGCGGCGCTGCGGGACGGCGAGGACTGCCAGGCGATCGCCTACCTCAACCGCGCGCTGGACGAACCGCTGGAACCACTGGCGCGGGCACGACTGAACTTCGAACTCGCCTCGGTGCAGGCGGCCAGGGTGCCGGTGGCCAGCGACCGGCGGCTGAGCGAACTCGCCACCACGCCGGGGCGCGAGTTCGCCGGGCTGCGGTTGCGCGCGGTGGATGCCAAGCTGAGCCGCGGCGACAGCCACTGGGCGCGCCGGGTCGCCGCCGAGGCGGTGCTCGCCGAGCACGAGTCCGAAAAGGACGGAATGCTGGCGCTGTACTGGATGTCCGAGCAGACCCGCCAGGACGACGGCGAGCCGATGGTGCCGGAGATGCCCTCGCTGCCCGATCATCCGCTGGACACCGCGCAGGCCGGGGCGCGGGCGTGGCAGCTGGCCGCGTCGGCGAACGACCTGCAGGCCACCAGGGTGCTCGCCCGGCGCGCGCTGCGCCGGGAGGACGCCCGCCCGCTGCTGGTGATGCCGCGGCTGTCCGCCTGCCGCGCGCTGTTCCTCACCGACGACCTGGAAGAGGCGGAAGTGCAGCTGAACGCCCTGCTCGCCGACGTCCAGCGCGACCACCTGCGCGCGGGCACCGCGCGGGTGCTCACCGCGCGCGCCGAGCTGAGCATGCGCACCGGCCGCAACGACGTGGCCGAACGGGACCTGGCCGCCGCCGAGCGCGCACTGCCGCTGAGCAGCTGGCACCCGAACATCGCCTCCTACCCGATCTCGCTGCAGATCTGCATCGATGTCCAATATGGACGGCTGGACCGGGCCAGGCGGCTGCTCGACCGGGCGCGACCGGCCGAAGGCGCCTTCTCCGCGTACTTCATGTTCGCCAAGGGCCTGCTGTCGCTGGCCGAGGGCAGGCCGGTCGACGCGCTGGACATGTTCCGCGAGTGCGGCAGGCGGTTGCTGCGCCAGCACATCGTCAATCCCGGGCTGCTGCCGTGGCGGTCGGTCGCCTCCGGTGCGGCCGCGGCGCTGGGCCACATCAAGGAAGCGCAGCAGCTCAGCCTGGAAGAGTGGACGCTGGCCGAGAAGTGGGGCGCGCCGAGTGCGCTGGGCTGGGCGGAGATGGGCTTTTCCCGCCTGTCCGGCGAACACCGTGTCGGCCGGGCCCGCGAAGCGCTGCGCGTGCTGCGCGGCTTCCGGCTGAGCCCGGTCTACACGCTGGCGCTGCTGGAGGTCGCGGCGGCCGAACTCGACGACGGCGACCCGGCCGAGGTGCCGCCGCTGCTGGCCGAGGCGTCCGCGCTGGCCACCATCCACCGCTCGCACTGGCTCACCACGCGGTTGCGGGAACTGAGCGAGCGCGTCGGCAGCGGCCCGCCGGGACCGGTTTCGCCGATCTGGACCTCACTGTCCGAACCGGAGCGTAAGGTCGCCGTCATGGTCGCCCGCGGTCGTGTCAACGGTGAGATCGCCGAGACCCTCTCGGTCACCAAGCGGACCGTGGAGCGGCGGCTGAGCTGCGTCTACCGCAAGCTGGGCATCAGCGGGCGGGAGGAACTCGGCGCGCTGGTCCGGTCGATGGAGGGATTCTGAAACCGATGTTGCTCGAGCGGGACGCCGAACTCGCGCTGGTGACCAGGGCGCTGCGCGCGGCGGCGGACGGCGAGTCCGCGCTGATCCTGCTGCGCGGCCCGCTGGGCATCGGCCGATCCGCCCTGCTGCAGCGACTTCCCGGCATCACCGACACCGAAGCGGTCAGGGTGCTGCGCGCGAACGCGGCGCCGATGGAGCAGGACTTCGCCTTCGGGGTGGTCCGCCAGCTGTTCGACAGCCTGCTGGCGGGCACGCCGGAGGAAGCCCGCGAGCACTGGCTGCAGGAGCGCGCCGGGTTCGCCAAGCTGGTCTTCGCCGACGACGCCGTGCCCGCCACCGAATCCCACGACGTGGCCCAGTCCGAGGCCGTGCTGCACGGGTTGTGCACGCTGCTGGCCAACGTCGGCGAGGAGACGCCGCTGTTGCTGCTGGTCGACGACCTGCAGTGGGCGGACGTGCCGTCGCTGCGCTGGTTCGCCTACCTCGCGCGCCGGTTGCGGGGGCTGCGGGTGGTGGTGGTCTGCACGCTGCGCGACGGGGATCCGCGGGCGCAGCACGCGCTGGTGCGCGAGGTGGCCGACGCGGCCACCCGGGTGCTCACCCCGGCGCCGCTTTCCTTCGAGGCCACCAGGGAAGTGATCCTCGGGCACTTCGGCGAGGAGGGTGACGAGGAGTTCGCCGCCGCCTGCCACGAGGCCTCCGCCGGCAATCCGCTGTTCCTCAACTCGGTGCTGTTCAGCCTGGTCGCCACCGGCTGCCGCCCGGAAGCCGCGCAGGCGCAGCAACTGCGCACGCAGCGGCCGTCGAAGCTGCGTGAGCGCGTGGAAAGCGGGCTGCGCAACCAGCCGCGGCCGGTGCGGGACCTGGCCGCGGCCATCGCCACCTTCGGTGAGCAGGGCGATCCCGAGCTGATCGCGCGGCTGGCCGGGCTCGACGCGATCGGTTTCGCCGGGGCGCTGCGCTCGCTGCACCAGCTGGGCCTGCTGGCCACCGAGCAGGAACCGCGGTTCTTCCACCGCGTGGTGCAGGACGCGGTCGAGGCCTCGATGACCGTGGTCGAGCGCGAACGGCTGCACGATTCGGCCGCCGCCCTGCTCTACCGCTTCGGCGCGCCGGCCGAGCAGGTGGCCGCGCAGCTGATGGCGGTGACCGTCTCGCGGCAGCCGTGGTCGGTGGTCGTGCTGCGGGCCGCCGCCGACACCGCGCTGCGCCGGGGCGCGCCGGACACCGCCGCCCGCTACCTGCGGCGCGCCCTGCTGGACAGCTCCACCGAGGGCGAGGACCGCGCGCGGCTGCTGATCGACCTGGCCACCGCCGAACGCGGGTTCGACCCGGCCGCCTGCGAACGCCACGTCTCCCAGGCGGTACCGCTGCTGACCACCCCGCGCGACCGGGCCGCGGCCGTGCTGCGCATCGCGCCGACCGTGCTCGGCGCGCCACCGGCGTCGATGATCGACCTGATCGGGCAGGTGGCCGGCGATCTCGGCAGTCCGGACACTTTGGACGGTTCGGCGCGGGAGATCGCGCTGCGCCTGGAAGCCCGGCTCCGCCACGCCGGGCACGAGGACCCGGCGGAGCTGGCTTCGGCCAGCGAACGACTGCGCGGCCTCGGTGACAGCCCGCCGATGCGCTCGGGTGCCGAGCGCGAGCTGATCGTCGTCCTGCTGCACGCGGCCACGATCAGCTCACGGCGGCCGGCCGCCGAACTGGCCTCGCTGGCGAACCGCGTCCTGGAGCGCGAACCGGCCACTCCCTCGCACGTGCACACCGCCCTGCCGCTGCTGGTGCTCACCCTGATCGCGGCGGATTCGGTGCAGGGCATCAGTTCCTGGCTCTCCATCGAGCGGCAGGCGCGGCGCCAGCACGTGACCGTGGCCGACGCGCTGGTGCACGTGGAGCATTCGCTCGTGCTGACCGCGCGCGGCAGGCTGCCCGCCGCCCGCGAGCAGGCCGAGCGCGCGATGCAGCTGGTCGACGCCGACTGGCACGAGGTCAGCGCGTGCGCCACGGTCTCGCTCGCCGCGGTGGCGCTGGAACTGCGTGACATCGAGCTGAGCAAGCGGATCGTCAACGGGGTGGGCAGGCGGCGCTCGGAGAGCCTGAGCCTGACCGCGGTCGCGCAGATACTGGAGTCGGCGGTCGACGCCCACCAGGGCCAGTGGGTCAGCGCGCTGGACGGGCTGCTCACCGTGGGCAGGCTGCTGGAGGCGTCGGGCTGGCGCAACTCCTCGCTCTACCCGTGGCGGCCGTGGGCGATCAGCCTGCACCAGCGCCTCGGCGACAGCCCGTCCGCGCTGGCACTGGCCGAAGAAGAACACGCCTGGGCCGAATCGTGGGGCGCGGCCTCGGCGATCGGGCGGGCGCTGCGGCTGCAGGGCTGGCTGCACGGCGGTGACCGCGGCCTCGACCTGCTGCGGGACGCGGTCGGCACGCTGCGTGGTTCGGCCAACGACCTGGAGCTGGCGCGGGCGCTGATCCTGCTGGGCAGGCGGCTGGGGGACAGCGCCGAAGCGGCGGCGGCGCTGCGCGAGGGCGCCGAGCTGGCAACGGCCTGCGGGGCGAGCTGGCTGGTGGAACGCGCGCGGCCGGGTTCGGCGGGCAAGGCGGCCGTTCCGCCGCCGAAGGTGTCGCTGACCCGCACCGAGCGCCGGGTGGCCGAACTGGCCGGCTCCGGGCTGACCAACGCCGAGATCGCCGAGCGGCTCGGGGTCTCCTCCCGCGCGGTGGAAAAACACCTGACGAATTCTTACCGGAAGCTCGGCGTGGCCGGGCGGGCCGGGCTCGCCGAAGCGATCTCGGCCGATGTTCCCGACGCGAGCTGACGAATAATTCCAGCTCCACCGGCGTGCCCCAGCTCACTTACCGGCTAGGGAAGTTCTCGCGTTTCCCGCCGGTAAACTCAATGGCAATCCGCTCGTTCCGAGCACGATTTCACAGTGGTGGCCGAGTGGGTGGCCAATCCACCGGTGCACCGCCCGCATGGTTCGGTGTCGGTGCCGACAGTGTCGGTGGTACGGTTCGGTCGGCCGGACAGTTCCCAGGTGAACGGCCTGATGTCCGCCGGTGGGAGCAGGGTTCGGGCGGACCGGCCGTACCGAACCACCGAAGCCGGCGGTGTCGGCCCGTACTACTTCGACAAGTTCCCACAGGCTTCTCCACCAGTTACCGCCTTCATTGACGCCCCGCTCTTTCGGTGGATAGTTTTCAATACGACTTGACGGCGTAGAGCGCTCTAAGAAACGCGGGGCGGGAACGCATCGCCGAACTCGGTCGCCGGAGATCGAAACACTGTTTTTGAACACCGTTTCGACAACGGGGATCGGCGGCACCGGGGCGGCGTCGGGGTTCTTGACGAGGCGAAGGGATGGGCAGTCACCATGACGAGTGCAGCACTCGCGGAAGCCGGCCGGGCACCGGTCCGCGGTCTGGAGCACGAACTGACCGTGGACACCGAGGCCCAGGCGCACGCCGAGAAGTCCGGGCTGATGGTGTGCCTGGACTCCGCGCTGCGGATCCAGCAGGCGAACCAGGAGTTCTTCCGCCAGTTCGGGATGGCTTCGGCGGACGTGTGCGGCCGGGGGTTCACCGAGCTGGTGCACCCGAGCATGCAGCAGGCGCTGCGACGGCAGTTCGCCGGGCTGGTCGAGGGCAAGCGGCACCGCTTCGCCGCGCACGTGGTGCTGGTGCGGGCTGGCGGCGTGGCCTTCCCGGCGACGCTGACCGGGGTCGCGGTGCGCGGTGGCGCGCCCGAGGTCGGTGGCGGCACCACGATCCTGGTGATGATGCGCCCGGCGCAGGGCGCCGCCGACGCCGGGGTGGTGACCAACCGCAAGAAGATCCTGTCCGAAATGGACGCCCGGATCCTGGAGGGCATCGCGGCCGGGTTCTCCACCATTCCGCTGGCTTCGCGGCTGTACCTGAGCAGGCAGGGCGTGGAGTACCACGTCAGCGGCCTGCTCCGGAAGCTGAAGGTGCCCAACCGCGCCGCGCTGGTTTCGCGGGCGTACTCGATGGGCGTGCTCAACGTCGGCATCTGGCCGCCGAAGGTGGTCGACGACTTCGTCAAGTAACGGGGCTGTCCCAGACCGGAGGCCGCGACCCAGCGGGTCGTGGCCTCCTTCCACGTCCGGGTGAATCGCGGGTGTCCGGGAGCTTGTGGGTTGACGCACAGACGCCGGGGGGTGTGGGCGGTTTGCCGGAGTCAGGGGTACCGTCGGCCGGGTGGGGCAGCTTCGGACGCGAGTGAGTGCCTGGCTGGCACGCCGGTATCTCAGCAGGGTACGCAAAAAGGGGTTCGACCTGTCGAGAATGGGCATGTTCCCGGACTCGGCCCTGATGCCGCTGCGGCGCAACGGGCTCGACCCGGTGCCGGAGCTGGCCCGGCTGCGTGAAAGCGAGCCGATCAGCAAGGTGGACATCCCGTTCGGGGTGAACGTGTGGCTGGTCTCCGGATACGAGGAGGCCAAGACGGTGCTGGCCGATTCCACCCGGTTCAGCAACGACTTCAACAACCTGGTCGGCGAAGCGGGCGCGAGCGCCGACGCCAATCCCGGCGGCCTCGGTTTCGCCGACCCGCCGGTGCACACCCGCCTGCGCAAGCTGCTCACCCCCGAATTCACCATGCGCAGGCTGTCGCGGCTCAAGCCGGGTATCGCCAGGATCATCGAGGAGCGCCTCGACGCGATCGCCGAAGCCTCGGCCCACGGCCCGGTCGACCTGGTGCAGGAGTTCGCCCTGCCGATCCCGTCGCTGGTGATCTGCGAGCTGCTCGGCGTGCCGTACGAGGACCGCGAAGCGTTCCAGCACCTCAGCGTGTCGCGGTTCGACCTGTTCAGCGGCGCGGAGGCGTCGTTCGGCGCGATCTCGGAGTCGCTGGAGTACCTGCTCGGCGTGGTCCGCGGGCAGCGCGAGAACCCGGGTGACGGGCTGCTCGGCCAGATCATCAAGGAACACGGCGACGAGGTCGACGACCAGGAGCTGGCCGGCCTCGCCGACGGCGTGCTGACCGGCGGCTTCGAGACCACCGCCAGCATGCTGGCGCTCGGCGCGCTGGTGCTGCTGCAGGACCAGGACACCTTCAAGCGCATCCACGACGACGACACCGCGATCAACGGCTTCGTCGAGGAGGCGCTGCGCCACCTGACCGTGGTGCAGGCCGCGTTCCCGCGCTTCGCCAGGGAGGACCTGGAGATCGGCGGGGTGCGGATCGGCCAGGGCGACGTCGTGGTGGTCTCGCTGAGCGGGGCGAACCGGGACCCGAAGTTCGGGCCGGCGCTGGAGGACTTCGACGCCTTCCGCAGCCCGACCTCGCACGTCGCCTTCGGGCACGGGGTGCACCGCTGCATCGGCGCCGAACTGGCGCGGATGGAGCTGCGCGCGGCCTACCCGGCGCTGGTCCGGCGGTTCCCCGAGCTGCGCCTGGCGGTGCCGGTGCAGGAGCTGGCGTTCCGGAAGGTGTCGGTGGTCTACGGGGTCGAGTCGCTGCCCGTGCTGGTCTGACTCAATTCCCCGCCTCGCACGGCCTGCTCGACCGTCCCGTACAGGCGCAGCACCTCGCCGACGCCGGTCGCCTCGAGCGCGCGCCGCACCGCGTGGGTGGCACCGGCGACCCGGAAGTCCACGCCGCGCGCCGCGGTCTCCTGCTGCACCATGACCAGGGTGGCGATCCCGCTGCTGCCAAGGAAATCGACCTCGGACAGGTCGGCGACGAGCACCTCCGGCGGGTGGAGCAGGGCGGCGGCCAGCGCGTTGTCCCAGGTGGTCAGCGTGCCGAGGTCGATCTCGCCGTCGGCGCTGACCACGGTCACGCCCGCGGCCGGGCGTGCGGTCCGCACGGCCAGGGTGGTGGCGGTTCGCTCCACGGCAGTACCTCGCTCGGGTGTGTGTGCGCACGATCGCTCATCGTGACGGCGTCACCGAGAACGGTACGGGCCCGGGCAGCCGCCGACAAGGACACCGCCGGTGCGGCCGGACCCTGACCGGCGGTCACCGATCACCGTCTCTATGCTCCGGCCATGGCCAGGTACTTCGACGTGCACCCCGAGAACCCCCAGCGCCGGGCGATCAGCCAGGTCGTGCGGCTGATCACCGAAGACGGCCTGATCGCCTACCCGACCGACTCCTGCTACGCGCTGGGCTGCCGGCCGGGCAACAAGTCGGGCATCGACCGGATCAAGGAGATCCGCGGCCTCGACGACAAGCACCACTTCACCCTGGTCTGCCAGGACTTCGCCCAGCTCGGGCAGTTCGTGCACGTCAGCAACGCGGTGTTCCGCCTGGTCAAGGCGTCGACGCCGGGGAGCTACACGTTCATCCTGCCGGCCACCAAGGAGGTGCCGCGGCGGCTGATGCACCCGAAGAAGAAGACCGTCGGCGTGCGCATCCCCGAGCACGTGGTCACCCAGGCGCTGGTCGCCGAGCTGGGGGAGCCGCTGCTGTCGAGCACGCTCCTGCTGCCGGACCAGGAGGAGCCGATGACCCAGGGCTGGGAGATCAAGGAGCGGCTGGACCACCAGGTGGACGCGGTGCTGGACTCCGGGGAGTGCGGGACCGAGCCGACCACGGTGATCGACCTGTCCGAAGGGGTGCCGGAAATCGTGCGGCGCGGCGCCGGGGACACAGCCCGGTTCGAGTGAGCTGTGTTTTGCTGACGGCATGGATTTCGACGCAGTCGCCGCCGAGCTGTACGCCGGGTCGCGTGAGGAGTTCACCGGCCGCCGCAACGAGCTGGCGGCCGAGGCGCGCAAGGCGGGCGATCGGGACCTGGCGGCGCGGATCAAGGAGCTGCGCAAGCCGACCAGCTCGGCGTGGCTGACGAACCGGCTGGTGGTCGAGCACCCGGACGAGATCGGCGAGCTGACCGAACTGGGCGAGTCGCTGCGGGAGGCGCACCGGTCGCTGGCCAGTGACGACATCCGGGAGCTTTCGCATCGGCGTCGCGAGCAGATCAACCGCCTGCTCGGCCTGGCCCTCGAGGTGGCGCGAGCCGAGGGCGTCGCGATGAGCGAGCCGATCACGCGGGAAATCGAAAGTTCCCTGGAAGCGGCCGTCGCCGGGGAAGAGGCCGCGGCGCAGCTGACCGCCGCCCGGCTGAGCGGCGCGCTGACCCCGGACCTGACCGACATGTGGCTGATGGCTGTGCCTCCCACGTCGTCCGCCCCCAAGAATGCGGCCAAGCCCGCGCGGGAGAAACCCGAGTCCGAGAAGAAAAAGCCGGTGCACGACGAGCTGGCCGCCAAGCGCGCGGAAGCCGAACGCCGTCGCCGCGAGGAACGGGCCCACGCCGAAGAACGCGCCAAGCGCACGGCCGCCGAGCGGGACAGGGCCGCGAGCGAACTGTCCGAATTGGAGTCGGAGGCCGAAGAACTCGGCACACGCGTGGAAAACCTCGAAAAGGAACTGGCGAAACTGAAGCAGAGGCACCGCGAGGTCCGCAAAGCCGTTGCGGCGGCGGAAAAAGCCCTGGAGAAGGCAACCGGGGCGGCGGGCGCCGCGGAACGCGCGCTCACCTCGCTGCCCAAGCCCTGATGGTGTGGCGCCGGTCCGTTGTGCGGTGGGCCGGAGTTCGGTGGTCAAGGCCGGAGCCGCTGTTCTACCGTTGTTCCACCGTGACTGTCGAAGCGCTTCGACAGTCATGATCGGAACAGCGACAAAGGAGTCGGCCATGTTCAGAATCGCTCGCTCGGTGGTCACCGCTCTCGTGGCGGGCCTGGTGTTCACCGCCATGCCCGCCCCCGCCATGGCGGCGACCTGGAGTTCCAGTGACCGTTGGGGCACCTGGGAAAACGGCGGCTACACGCTCTACAACAACATCTGGGGCAATGGCGGTGGCCCGCAGACCATCTGGGCCAACTCGCCGAGCAACTGGGGAGTGTGGGCGAACCATCCCAACACCGGCGGGATCAAGTCGTACCCGAACGCGTCCCGGACGGTGAACCGGCGGCTCAGCTCGCTGAACAGCGTGACCAGCAGCTTCAACGTCACCGTTCCCGGCAGTGGCGCCTACACCAGCACCTACGACATCTGGGCCGACGGCCACGCCTACGAGATCATGCTCTGGATGAACCAGACCGGTCCCATCGGGCCGATCGGGTCGTTCCAGACCAACGCCACCGTCGGCGGGCACGACTGGGCCGTCTACCGCGGTTCCAACGGTTCGGCGCAGGTGTTCTCCTTCCTCCGCCGGTCGAACACGAACGCCGGCACGGTGGACATCCTGGCGATCATGAACTGGATCCGCGCCCGCGCCTGGTTCGGTGACGTCACGCTGAGCCAGGCCCAGTTCGGCTACGAGATCACCTCGTCCAGCGGTGGCCTCGACTTCCGCACGAACCAGTTCTCGGTGAACTACTCCTGAGCCCGCCTGCGCCGCACGGCGGTGACGATGACGCGCAGCGCCGCGCCCAGCACCAGCAGGTTGCCCGCCATCTGCACGGTGACCAGGACGCGGGCGGTCTGGCTGACCGGGGCGATGTCGCCGAAGCCGACGGTGGCGAACACCGTGACGGTGAAGTAGAGGGCGTCGGTCCTGGTCAGCGGTTCGGTGAAGCTGGGAGGAAGGTTGTACGAGAGCAGGTGGTAGAGGTTCGCGAAGAGGAGGAGGAACAGCGGCGCGCTCAGCGCGAGCGCCTGGATCCCTTGCAGCGCCGGGTGTTTCGCGTGTGAGATCAGCCTGGCCTGCCAGGCGACCACGGCGATCACCAGGCACAGCCCGGCGATCAGGCCGACGGCGTGCCAGCCGCTCAGCCCCCGGTCGACCGGGAGCAGGTAGTACCCGGTGAGCAGCAGGGCGGTCGTCACCAGTGGCCGGACGAGGGCCAACGCCACGTCCGGCCACCGGGGCACGACCGGCATCGGTGACCTCCCGCGCAAGGTGGTTTCAGCGTCCCGGGATGGTGTGCGCGACGCCTGCCGCCGCGGCGACCCGGCTCGCCGCGCCCGGCGGCGACGGGCGGTGGCGACCGTAGCAAAGCGCGAGCACGATGCCCAGCGCCGAAACGGCGGCCAGCAGCACCGCCGATCGGGCCAGGCCGCCGGCGCCGGGCGCGGTGCCGTAGCTCGCCGCGGTCGCGGCGACCAGCAGGGCGGCCCCGACGTAGCGGGCCATGTTCGAGATGCCCGACGCCGCACCGACCTCGTGCACCGGCACCGCCGCGGTCGCGGCCGAGGACGCGCACCCGTTGGCGAAACCCATGCCCACCGCGATCGCGATGAGCGGCACCACGAATCCCGCGTAACCGGCCGCGGTGGAGCGGATCGTCAACAGGGCGAATCCGGCGGTGGTGAGCACGAATCCGATGGTGACCACGGTGCGCGTGCCGAGGCGCGTGGCCAGCGGACTGACAAACGGGGCGACCACCACCAGCCCCGCCGCCGCGGGCAGCGTCGCGAGCCCGGCGGCCAGCGGGCTCATCGCCGGTCCGGCCGGATCCTGGAGGTACAGGCTCATCACGTACATCAGCCCGTTGAGCGCACCGGCCACGATCAGGATCGCCGCGGTGGCGGCGACGAGCACGCGATTGCGCAGCAACCGCGGATCGACCAGCGGGGCCCGCACGCGCCGCTCGACCGCGACGAACCCGAGCAGGGCGGCGGCCGAGGCGGCGAAGCAGCCCAGCGTCGCCGCCGAACCCCAGCCCCAGTCCGGCCCTTCGCTGAGTGCCAGCACGAAGGGCACCAGCGCCCCGGCGACGAGCAGCATGCCCGCGAAGTCGACGGCACGCGGGCGATCCGGATCGCGTGACTCGGCGACCGTGCGCACCGTCAGCGGGACGCAGGCCGCCGCGATCGCGGCGGCGATCCAGAACAGCGACTGCCAGCCGGCCGAGCCGGTGAGCGCGCCGCCGGCCAGCGGCCCGGCGGCGGCCCCGATCGCGGAGGCCGCGCCCCACAACGAAACGGCACGCACCCGCGCCGGCCCGGAGGTCGCGACGGAGAGCAGGCTCAGCCCGCACGCCACCAGCGTCGAGCCCGCCGCGCCCTGGAGCAGGCGCCCGGCGATCACCCCGGCGCCGGTGCCGGCCAGCGCGATCAGCACGCAGGACACGACGAACAACAGCAGCGCGCCGACGAAGACCCGGCGCCGTCCCGCGATGTCACCGAGCACCCCGCCGGTCACGATCACCGCCGCGCCGACGAGTGAATAGCCCGTCACCGCCCACTGCAGGGTGGCCGCGCCCACCCCGACGTCCTCGCTGATGGCAGGCAGCAGGATGCTGACGGCCGAGGTGTTCGCGTTCACCACGAGCGTCGAGGCGCAGGTCGCCACGAGCGCGCCGCCTGCCTTCACCACGGGTGCCTCCCGTTCGTCGTCACCGGCGGCGGATCGCGGGTACGCTCACGTTCCCTCATCGTCCGTTGTGGACGGTGCCGGTGCCGGGAGTACCCGTCGCTCCAGCCGTTCCAGCAGCAGCGGGCCGATCAGCAGCACCGCGAGCAGTACCAGTGCGGACACTTTTCCCTCACCTTCAGCGGATTTCACAGCAGGCCGCGCGTGCGGGCCACGGTGATCGCGTCGCGCCGGTGGTTGACGCCGAGCTTGCGGTAGATGCCGCGGAGATGGGTCTTCACGGTGTTCACCGAGACGAACATCGTGTGCGCGATCTCCTCGGCCGTGCGCATGGACGGCAGTTCGGTCAGCAGCGCCTGTTCCCGCTCGGTCAGCCCGTCCGTGGGATCGGCGGCGGTCACCGGGATCTCGGCCAGCGCCCTGGCGGCGAACGCGTCGAGCCTGCCGAACCGGCCCGCTCCGCCGGCGAGCAGGCAGCGGATGGACGGGCCCGCTTCGCGGAACGCCCGCAGCGCCTGGTGCGGTGCGGCCAGCGCAAGGGCTTCGGTGAGCGCCTCGTGGGCGCGGTGCTCCTCGTCGCACCGGGCGGTGAGCTGGGCTTCGAGCAGCCAGGCGTGGACAAGGGTGGCCGGGGAGACCACGGGTAGCCGCTGGGTCAGCAGTGGCTCGAGCACCCGTCGCGTCGAACCCGTCTTGCTCCGGTGGGCGTGCAGGATCGCGCGCAGGAGCGCCTGCTCGCCGCCGTCGCCGAGCAGGTCGGTCACCTCCCGCAGGACGTCGGCCGCCCAGGGGTATTCGCCGACCCGCAGCGCCATGCGCTGCCGCACCGGGGCCGCGTAGGCGACCAGCGCCGGCACGATGGACCGGCCGCCCAGCCGCTGCCAGTGCTCCCGCAGCGTGGTCACCACCTGGTGCGGGTCGTCGGCCGTGCCGAACTCGACCAGCGCGCCGATGGTGCGCACGAACAGTTCGATGCTGGGGTCGACCTCCTCCGCCAGCAGCTCGGTGGCCAGCTCGGCGAGCCGCGCCGCTCGTTTGTCCTCCAGTCGCTCGTAGGCCTCCGCGCACAACAGCGCGTAGGCGTGGGCACACCGCGATGTGCCTTCCCAGCTCCGATCCTTCGCGATGGCGATCGCCGCCCTCGCCCGCGTGCCCGCGGTGGCCAGGTCGCCCTTGGCGGCGGCCACCGCGGCGAGCTGGGTTTCGCACTGCAATCGCGCCGCGTCCCGCCCCTCGGTGACGGCCAGCCGCAGTGCTTCGGTCAGATCCGCCTCGGCCGCCTCGTGGTTGCCCGCCCACACCGCCGCGATACCGCGGTTGAGGAAGGCGAACAGATCCACGTCGAGATCACCGGTCTGGCCCGCCCTGGTGGACTTGAGCGCGGTCAGCGCTTCGCCGGTGTCGCCGCGCAAACGGGCCCGGTGCACCTCGATGGTGGCGCGCAGCGCGCGCAGGCGCTGGGTGCGCAACGGGTACGCGGCACCGTCGACGGACCGGAGCACGTGGTCCGCGGCGGGCACGTCACCCAGCTCCAGCGAGGTCGCGGCGGCCACGAGCGCCACCGACGGCCTGCCGCGGACGTGCGGTGGCACCGCGTCGAGCACCCGGCCCAGCCGGTGGTGCTCGCCCGCGAGCACCCGCGCGAGGCCGAACTTCGCGAGCAGCCGGGTGAGCAGGTCGTTGTCGCCGGCGCAGGCGGCGTGCTCGATCGCCCGCAGTTCGTCGCCGGCGGCGAGGTACCAGCCGGTGGCGGTGCGGTGCAGCCGGTGGAGCGCGGAAAGCTCGCGCCTGCCCAGCTCGGCACGCAGGTAGCCGCGCAGGAGCGGGTGGTACCGGTAGTGGCGCCCGTCGCGGTCGCGGGAGACGGTGACCACGCCGGTGCGCTCCAGCCAGTCGAGGATCTGACCGGCGTTCTCCTGCCGCGAGAGCTTGGCGGCCAGCCGCGCGGGGAAGGTGCGGCAGACGCAGGTCGCGAGCATGAACCGCTGGACGTCCTCCGGCTGGCGGGTGACGACCTCACCGAACAGGTAGTCGGCGACGAACTGGTCCTCGCCGGTGAGGTGGTCGACCAGTTCCCCGCCCGGCCGTTCGGCGTCCAGGCTGATCGCGGCGAGGCGGAGGGCGGCGGCCCAGCCCTCGGTCCGCTCCATCAGCAGGGCGAGTTCGCCGTCGGTGAGCCGGACGCCGTCGCGGAGGTAGACCAGGCGGGCTTCCACCGGGGTGAAGGTGAGCATGTCCGGCCCGATCTCACGCAGCCGGCCTTCGAGCCGGAGCCGCGGGAGGATCAACGGCGGCGGGAACCGGGCCGAGAGCACCACCGGCATGCCGGCCGGGCAGTGCCGCAGGAGGAAGTCCACCGTGCGCACCGCCCCGTCGGAGTGCAGGTCGTGCACCCCGTCGAGGATGAGCACGACGGGCTTGGCCAGCCGCTCGACGGCGGTGCCGAGTCTGGCGATGAACGACCCGTGCGGTTCGCCGGGCGGCGGGGTCGGCCCGGCGCCCGGCGGCCAGGCACCGGCGTTCTCCAGCGCGCGGACCACGGCTGTCCACAGTAGGACGACATCGTTGTCCTCGGCGTCCACCGAAACCCAGGCGACGTGCGCGCCGGACCTCTCGACCCGGTGCCTGGCCCAGGTCGCGAGCATGGTGGTCTTCCCGGAACCGGCCGGCGCGCACACCACCGTCACCGAGGGACCGGTGTCCGCGTCCGCCACCGCGGCGTCGAGCAGGGTGTGCAGCCGCTCGCGGACCAGCACCGCGGGTGGGGCCGAGGGGATGCGGATCTTGGCCGCCGCGACGACCGCGGGCCGGGCGATCTCGTGCGGCCGCGGTCTCACCCCGTGCGGTACGGCACGGCTGGTGAAAGCGGTACCGTGCACCTGCGCCATTTGCATTGTTCTCCCTGTTTCGCGCGCTGATCGGCTTCATGGAGAAAATCTCATGGAGAAAACAGTGACGGTGCGTTATCTTTCCGGGGCGGCCGCGGCCAGCAGGAATACCAGTCTGGCCAGCTTCGTGAAAGCACCGAGGCATTCGGCGACGACTACTTCGGCGGCGGCCGGACCGGGAACTTCCCCTTCCGCGTGACCGGGTTCCCGTGCGGTGAGCATGAGCGACACCACCACCCCCGCCACCGCCATTCCGGTGCGCCCGCGCTTGCCCGAACCACTCATCCCGGCCTCCTCCGCTGTGACGGCCCGCTGCTGCCTGCCGACTGGGCCATCGTGCTGCCGCGCCGAAGGGAGATACTTCGCCCGTGCCGGGTGAATGGTCTCCACCGGCGGGTTTCGCGAGCGCGCGATCTGCATTAGTGCGCAGGGTGCCGGGTAATGCCGCCGCCCCGATTCGGATTCCCCACCGCCATTCGGTCTCGCCCGCGCTGGGCGAAGAGATCCCGGCGGTGCCGGTGCGACGGTGACGGCGCCGGGAAATTCACCGACGAGAGGAAAGCACATGAGTGAGCACCAGCATTACGGTGCGGGTGACGTCGGCGACGTCACCGACGTGAGCGCGGAGTGGCGCCTGTCGCGCGCACCCCGCCGGTCCGCCCGGCACGGCGACGGCGCGGTGCGGAGCGGGTGGATCGCGTTCGCCGGCGCGATGATGGTGCTGATCGGCGCGTTCAACGTGATCGAAGGCCTGGCCGGGCTGCTCACCCACGACTACTACCTGGTCGCGCCCAACGCGGTGCTGGCGTTCGACCTGACCGGCTGGGCCTGGATCCACACCGTGATCGGGGTGCTGGTGGTGCTCACCGGGGCCGCCCTGCTCGGGGGTGCGGTGTGGGCCAGGGTGATCACCGTGGTGCTGCTGATCTTCAACGCCGCCGCGCAGATCGCCTTCATCGCGGTCCAGCCGTTGTGGTCGCTGCTCGTGATCGGGCTGTGCGTGGTCGTCATCTGGGCGGTCATCGTCCGCGGTGGCGAAGTGGACGGGTGAGCGGGCCGCTGCCACGGGGGCTGGTGGTCCTGCTGGGCGCCGCGTCGGCGGTGGTCGTGGTGACCGGGGTGCGGGCGGCGGCGTGGCTGGTGGCGCCGGCGTTGCTCGCGCTGGTCATCGTGATCGTGGTCAGCCCGGTGCACCGGTGGCTGCGCCGCCGTGGACTGCCCGCCTGGCTCGCCACCACCACGCTGGTCACCGCGGTGTACGGGGTGTTCGGAGTGTTCACCGCGGTGGTGGTGGTTTCGCTGGTACGACTGGCCGCACTGCTGCCCGGCTACACCGAACGGGTGCGCGCGCTGCGTGCGGAGGCCGCGGACCGGTTGCGCGCCTTGGGAGTCGGGCCGGAGCAGCTCGACGCACTCGTGCACTCGATCGACCCCGGCAAGCTGGCCTCGGCCGCGGCCGCGTTGCTGGGGGAGCTGACCGCGGCGACCACCGGCGTCGTGTTCCTGCTGGCGCTGTTGCTGTTCTTCAGCATGGAGACCGGCACCATCGGCGGCCGCCTCGAAGCCGTCGAGCGCGCGCGGCCGCGGGCCCGCATCGCGCTCACCGGATTCACCGCCAGGACCCGCCGGTTCCTGGCCGTCACCACCACCTTCGGCGCCGCCGTGGCGGTGCTGGACACGATCGCCTTGCTGTGGCTGGGAATTCCGCTGCCCGTGCTGTGGGGGCTGCTTTCGTTCGTGACCAACTACATCCCGAACGTCGGGTTCCTGCTGGGAGTCGTCCCGCCCGCGCTGCTCGGCCTGCTCGGCGGCGGCTGGGGCACCACGCTCGGGGTGGTGGCGGTGTACGTGGTGCTCAACTTCGTGCTGCAGTCGCTGGTCCAGCCCCGGTACGTCGGGGACGCCGTCGGGTTGTCCACGGTGCTGACGTTCGTGTCGCTGGTCTTCTGGGCGTGGGTGCTCGGGCCGCTCGGCGCGCTGCTCGCCGTGCCGGCGACCTTGCTGGTGATGGCCGTGCTGGTCGACGTCGACCCGCGGGCGGAATGGGCGGCCGCGCTGCTGCGGGCCGCGAAATCGGAGAAAGGACATCGACCATGACCACATTGACGATCTGGCGGTTCGACTCGCCGGACGGGGCGAAGCTCGCGGCGCGCGAGGTGGAGGAACTGGCCAGGGAACGGCTCGTGGTCGTCCACGACGCGGCCGTCGTGGCCTGGCCACCGGACCGCAGGCGGCCGAAACTGCGGCAACTGCACGATCTGGCCGGCCGTGGCGCGCTGTCCGGCGCGTTCTGGGGCATGCTGTTCGGCCTGCTCTTCCTGATGCCGCTGGCGGGTGCGGCGATCGGTGCCGCCGCGGGCGCCGCGGGCGGCGCGCTGAGCGACGTCGGCATCGACGACGACCTCATCCGGCGGATCAAGGAGCGGCTCACCCCTGGCACGTCGGCGCTGTTCCTGCTCACCTCCGAGGCGGTGCTCGACCGGATCAAGGACGTCTTCACCGACGACCCGCCGGAGTTGCTGTTCACCAGCCTGACGTCGCAACAGGAGGAGGCGCTGCGGGAGGTCTTCGCGGACGAGGAGACGACGTACTGACCGGGGTGGCGGCCGGTTGGCTGCGACGGTACGCCCGGTGGTGGACACCACCGAGGTGCACTGGGACCACCCGATGAGCGCCTGCCGTGCCTCGTCGCGGGCGCCACCGGGCGGGCCCGGTTCACCTGTGCGGGATGATCACCTCGAAGCCGGGCCCTGCCTAGCTTGGGGCCGTGGAAATCAAGCGAGACAACACGATCGACGACGACAGCGGGTCGCGGTGGCCGCCGCCACCGTTCACCGCCGCCGACCACGCGCGCCGGATCGGCCGCACGATCCGGCGCGCGATGGCGGCGGGGCTGGACGGCGTGCTCGTCGCACCCGGCCCGGATCTGGCGTGGCTGACCGGGTACGAGCGGGTGCCCGGACGGCTAGTCCTGCTCATCCTGTCCACGCACCGGCGCCCGGCGCTGCTCGTCCCGGAAGGGGAGCGGGACGGCGTGGCGGCGACCGCCGCGGCGCTCGGGATCGAGGTCGCCGCCTGGGACGAAGATCCCTGTGCGGTGGCGGGTGAGTACCTGGAGCCGGGCGGCGTGTTCGCGGTGTCCGACGCCGTCCGGGCCAGTCACGCGTCGCGCCTGCGGCGGGCGGCACCGGGAAGCCGGTACGGGGGGCTTTCCGGTTGCCTGCCGCAACTTCGCGCGGTCAAGGACGGCGGCGAGCTGTTCCGGCTCGCCGCCGCGGGCGCGGCGGCCGACGCGGCGTACACCGAGATCCTCCGTACGCCCTTCGCGGGCCGCCGGGAGGACGAGATCGCCGCGGACCTGACCCGGTCGCTGCGGCGGTTCGGCCACGAGCGCGTCGACCGCGCGTTCGTCGGGTCCGGACCCCGCAGTGCCTGCCCGCACCACGGGCCCACCGGCCGGGTGCTCGGGCACGGCGACGCGGTGGTGCTCGGCCTCCGCGGCCGGATGTGCGGCTACGGCTCCGGCACCACCCGCACGGTCGCGGTCGGTGAACCGGACGCGGAACTCCGGCGGGTGCACGAGGTCGTGCGCGCCGCGCAGCAGGCCGCGTTCGAAGCGGTGCGGCCCGGCGTCCGGTGCGGGCACCTCGACCGCGTAGCCCGCGAGGTGATCGGCGACGCGGGCTACGGCGGCCGGTGCACCCACCGCACCGGCCGCGGGGTCGGGATGACCACCGACGAACCGCCGTACCTGCTGCCCGGGTCCGAGCAGCGGCTCGAGCCGGGCATGTGCTTCTCCATCGAGCCCGGCATCGACCTGCCGGGCCGCTTCGGGGTGCGCATCGAGGACATCGTCACCGTCACCGCGGACGGGGGACGGCGGCTCACCGACACCGACCACGCTCTCGGCGTCGTCGAATAGGTCGAATAGAAGGCCGCCGGGTGGCTCGTTCACACGCGGCGGAGGAGGCGCCCGGCACCGCGTCACCCGGAGGCTGATCCCATGACTCAGCACAGGTCACCGGACCTCTCCGCCGAGCGCACCCGCCCGCCCGTGGCGTGGATTTCCTGGGTGGCACTGGCTTTGATGACAACCAGCTCCGTGGCCAGCCTGCGGCCGTCACCGACGATGGCGGTCTACGGGCTGGCGTGCGTGTTCCTCTACCTGGTTCCCGCACTGGTTTTCCTGCTGCCGACCTCGCTCGTCTCCGCCGAACTGGCCTCCGGCTTCAAGGGCGGGGTCTACAACTGGGTCGCGCGGGGGATTTCCCGTCCGGCGGTTTTTTCGCGGTCTGGTGCCAGTTCGCGATGACGATCTTCTACTACCCGAGCCTGCTCGGCTACGTCGCGAGCACCCTCGCCTACGTCTTCGATCCCGGTTTGGCGAGCAACGGGCTCTGGACCGCGACGGTGATCGTGGTCGCCTACTGGTCGGGGGTCTGGATCTCTTCGCGCGGCACCAAGGGCGTCGCCGGGCTGGCGAGCGGTGGCCTGATCGTCGGCACGCTCGTGCCCGGCGTCGTCCTGGTCACGCTCGGCTTCGTGTTCCTGGGGCAGGGCAACGCCCCGGCCGCGCCGATGAACGCGGGCGAACTGCTGCCCGAATGGGCGGGCCTGGCCAGCCTGGTGCTGATCGTGAACAACTTCCTTTCGTACTCCGGGATGGAGATGAACGCGGTGCACGTCTCGTCGCTGCGTGATCCGGCGAAGCAGTTCCCGAAGTCGATGTTCCTGGCGATGGGCCTGGTACTGCTGATCTTCATCCTGCCCGCGCTGGCGATCAGCTGGGTGGTGCCCACCGGCGAACTCTCGCTCACCGCGGGGGTGATGCAGGCCTTCGACGCCGTGTTCGCCCAGTTCGGCTGGCAGCTCCTCACCCCGGTGTTCGGCGTCATGCTGGTGACCGCCTCGCTGGGCGGGATGCTGACGTGGCTAGCCGGGCCGTCGAAGGGGCTGCTGCTCATCTCCCGCAAGGAGGGCTACCTCCCGCCGGTGCTGCAGAAGCGGAACAAGTACGGCGTCCAGCAGAACATCCTGGTGGCACAGGGTTCGGTCACCACCGCGATCGCGCTGCTGTACGCGCTCATCCCGGACGTCTCGAGCGCGTACTGGATCTTCTCGGTGATCACCACGCAGGTGTACCTGATCACCTACCTGCTGCTGTTCGTGGCCGCGGTCCGGTTGCGCCGCAAGGAACCCGACCACCCGAGGGGGTACCGCGCGCCCCTGCTCACCGGCTTGTGCGGAGTCGGTTTCACCGCTTCGCTGGCCGCGCTGCTCGTCGGCTTCATCCCGCCGTCGCAGTTCGGCTCCGGCAACACCGCCGGGTACGTCCTGATCGTCGGCGGCGGCGCGATCGGACTCGGGCTGGTGGTCCCGTTCCTGTTCTACCGCTTCCGCAAACCGTCGTGGCGGCAGCCGGAGGAGGAGTCATGACCGCCGGCCGGAAGGACACGCGGGGGCGCGTCGTGCTCTACACCGCCGTCGCCGCGCTGACCGTGGTGCTGATGGCGCTGGCGGTGGCGGCGTGGCGCGCCGGGAAGGTGAACCGCGCGGCCGAGGACAAGGCGGACCGGCTGATCGCCGCGCTGGCGGAGCTGGGCACCGCGGTGCCGGAGCGCGACCAGGTGGTGCGCCTGTTCGGTGACGACGGCGGCCCCGTCTGCGCGGACCCGGCGGGCGCGGCGCGGCGGGCCGCGTCGCTCGGCGTGCTCTCGACCGGCGCGGGCGGCCCCGGCACCCGGCCGGCCGTGGCCGGGGCCAAGCTCGTCGAGGGCCAGCTCGCGGTCGTCACCATCTACTGCCCGGACCGGTTGTCGGAATTCGAGGAATACGTCAGCGGCCTTCGTGCCGCGGGGATTTCGGAGTGAACATGGAACTGCGCGCGCACGTGAGGGGACTGATGTCCTTGGCCCGCCTCGATCTGGCCGACCTGGTCCGCCTGGAGTCGGTCGCCGACCCGGTGCGGTACCCACCGCGGGAGTGCCTGCGCGCCGCCCAGTGGGTCCGCGACGCGTTCGCCGGAGTCGGTTTCGGCGACGCACGGCTGGTGGAGACCGCGGACGGCAGCCAGGCGGTCCTCGGCTCCCGGCGGTGCCGGTATCCCGCCGCGCCGACCGTGCTGTTGTACGCCCACTACGACGTGCAGCCGCCGATGGACGAGTCCGCCTGGCGCACCCCGCCGTTCGAACTGACCGAAGTGGACGGTCGATGGCACGGCCGCGGCGCGGCGGACTGCAAGGGCAACATCATCGCCGGGCTGACCGCGCTGCGCGCGCTCGGCGGGGACGTGCCCGTCCACCTGAAGCTGGTCGTGGAAGGCAGTGAGGAACAGGGGACCGGCGGGCTGGAGGACTTCGTCACCGACCACCCGGACCTGCTCCGCGCCGACGCGATCCTGGTCTGCGACACCGGGAACGCCGCGGTGGGCCGCCCGGCGGTCACGGTCAGCCTGCGGGGCATGGTGAACGTGGTGCTGACCGTGGAAGCGCTCACTTCGGCGGTCCATTCAGGCATGTACGGCGGTCCGGCCCCGGACGCGCTCGCCGCGCTCGTCGCGGTACTGGCGACCTTGCGGGACAACGCGGGCAACACCACGATCGCCGGCCTGCCCGCCGGACAGACGTGGTACGGCGAGCCGTACCCGGCCGAGCGGTTCCGCGCCGACGCGGGAGTGCTGCCGGAGGTGTCGCTGCTGGGCGACGGCAGCGTCGCCGACCAGCTGTGGGCCCGGCCCGCGGTGACGATCCTCGGCATCGACTGCCCGGCGGCACGGGGTTCGGCGGCGGCCATCGCGCCGAGGGCCGCGGCCCGGCTGAACCTCCGCGTCCCGCCGGGCACGGACATCCGCCACGCGGAGGTCGCGCTCACCGGGCACCTCCGCGCCGCGGCCCCCTGGGGCACCCGGGTCACCGTGCGGACTGAGGCGGCGGGCGCGCCGTTCACCACCACCGTCGACGGCCCGGCCCACCGGGCGATGGCCAAGGCCATGGCCGAGGCGTACGGTGTCCCGCCGACCACTCTCGGCCAAGGCGGTTCGATCCCGCTCTGCACGGTGCTCGCCGAGACCTATCCTGGCGCGGAGATCATCCTGATGGGCGTGGAGGATCCCCGGTCCCAGATCCACGCGCCGAACGAGAGCGTGGATCCCGCCGAGATCGCGGCCGTGGCCCTGAGCGAGGCGTTGTTCCTGCGTGCCTACGCCGCCGAACTCGGCTGACGGCTCTCAGGCTCCCGGCCGGTTACCGGTCGGGATGGTGATGGGCGTGGTCGTGGGTGAGGTGACCTTGTTGAGGAACAGCATGGCGAGCGCGCGGATCAGCTGGTCGAACAGGTAGAAACCGACCGGCATCACCGGGATCAGGCCTTCGCGGAAGGCGATGTAGGCGGGCCACCCGGTCTGGATGAGGGCCTTCGCGGCGTAGTCGCGACGCAGGTTGAGCCAGTCGCCGATCTCGTCGCTGAGCACGTAGCGCACGAACTCGTTGAGAAAGCCCCTGGTGACGCCGAGGTCGACCTGCGCGGTCAGGCCGAGCAGGTCCTCGGCCAGTTCCTTGCCCTCGAACGACGGCGCGAGGATGGGGGTGAGCGCCTGCTCCGACTGCGCGTACGCGGCGGCCCAGGTCTGCGGGATGAACTCCCGCCGCACGCCGAGCAGGTGGATGGCGACCTGCCACGAGTGCAGGAAGGCGTCCTCCTCCGCGGCCGTCATCGGCACCTTCCAGTCCTTGAGCTTCTTGTGCACGAACGTGCCGAGGCTGTGGAAGGTGACCAGGATGTCGCCGTTGCTGATCGGGATCCGGTCCGGTTCGTCCGCCACCGCCGACCAGTGCGGCGACTGCGGCAGCAGGTGCCGCACCGCGGCGTGCACCAGGCGCGTCTTGTTGGCGGTGACCACGAACTGGCCGCTGGGTTCGAAGGCGTTCAGGTCGGCCAGGTCGTAGCCGAAGGTGAACGTCTTGGCCGCGCGGTCCTGCATGTCCGCGCCGCCGGCGGACCAGTAGACAGACTTGGCCTCGCGCGGGATGACCGTGCTCATGATGCCGCTGCCGAGGCCGTAGAGCATGAACAGGTAGGTGTCCTTGCGCCGGTTGAAGTCGGCGGCCAGGCGCAGCTTCGCCTGGTCGGCCCAGGACGGCAGCTTGTTGGCCTTGGCGAGGTAGGTGGCGAGTTCGCCGGGCAGTCCGCTCGGCAGCGCGTGGTTGTTGTTCACCCACGGCTTGATCGCGGTGTTGACCGCCGGAACCCCGCCGGAATCGAGGATCCGGGCCATGATGCCGTCGATCTCGTCGTCCCAGGCCCACCACGGATCGGCGCCCGCGCTGCCTGCCGTTGCCGAGGCCAGGCCGGGAACGGTGCTCGCCGCACCCACCAGTCCCAGCGCGACGCCGAGTGACAGTACGTTCCTCCTGCTGAGATTGCTCATTTACTTACCTAGCTTCCTCGATAGGTATGGAGCGCTGCCGCCTGATCACATGCGAGACTCCTCGTTAACATAGCGAGGCGGGTCACCGGTCGGCAAGCCTCGTTCAAGGCTGAATCGGTTCGCTGTCGATGGCGGAAAGTCAATCGGGAGTCACATTGGGACCTAGCCGTGCGACGTTCATGGTTCACTGACGCGTATGGCCTCGTTCCCGCGTCCGCAGGCCGGGGTGCCGCTGTGACCACCGGGTCGACGGCGGCCGTCCGGCCGCGCAACCGCAAGCAGCTCATCGTCGCCGCGGCGGGGCGGGTGTTCAGCGAGCGCGGTTACCACGCGGCGTCCATGGAGGAGATCGCCGGCGCCGTCGGCATCACCGCGGCGGCGCTGTACCGGCACTTCCCGAACAAGTACGCGCTGTTCGCCGAGTGCGCGAACCTCATGGTGGACGGGCTGGTCGCCGCGATCGACGGCGTGCCCCCCGAGGGAACGCTGGCCGACGTGCTCACCGCCGTCACCCAGCTCACGGTGACCCACCGCGCCTCGGGCGGCTTGTACCGGTGGGAGGCCAGGTTCCTCGACCGGGACGATCGCCATTTGCTGGCGGGGAAGTTCGGCCACATCGTCGAGCGCGTCACCGAGGTGGCGCGACGCGAACACCCCCTGCCCGAGGGATATTTGAGGGCCGCCGCGGCGCTCGGCGCGATCGGCTCCATCACGATGCACCGCGTCTCGATCGCGCAGCGCCGCTTGGAGGAGCTGCTGGTCGCCTCGGCCACGCGGGTGATCGCCACCGACCCCACCACGCCCGGTAGCGGCCGTCAGGTCGAACTACCCACCCAGCCCGCCGCCCGCACGCGGCGCTCGGAAATCCTCGAGGCCGCGATCACCCTCTTCGAACAGGACGGCTTCACCAACGTCACCAACGCGAAGATCGCCGAGGCGGTGGGCTTGGTCCCGTCGGCTATTTATCGCTATTTCCCGGGCAAGGCGGACATCCTGGCCGCGGCCTGCCTCCAGGCCGCGGGCTTGCTGGCGCAAGCGGTGGAGCAGAACCTCGTGGGAGTCGCCGACCCCCACGAGGCCGTAACCACCCTGAGCGCGACTTATGTGGCGTACAGCTTCGAGCACACAGCCCTCACGAGCGTCGCGAATGCCGAGTTGGTCGGCCTGCCACCAAATTTGCGGCGCCCCTTGGTGACCGCGCAACGGGAGCACATCGCCACGTGGGAGCAGCACCTACGCTCAGCCCGCCCGGCCCTTGACTCGCGCCAAGCCCGGATCCTGGTGCACGCCGCGTTCGGCGCGGTGGTCGAAGCCGGGCGGCGCCTGCGATGGCAGGACACCCCGGAAAACCGGGATGCCGTTGCCGCGCTGCTCGTGGGTGCTCTGGGCCTTTGAGCCACTGGCCCACCGGGTTCGGGAATTACTTCAATCGCCGATATCGAAAGGCAAGGGCCGAGGGCACTGGGCTGGCGATCCGAATACCAATTCGATGATCGCGCCAATGATTCCTATGAGAAATACGACGATCAGGGCAAGGCCGAAGAGGACCACGATAGCCCGCCAGTGGGCCAGGGGCGACTGGGTGCGTCGGTTTTGAGCCGACGCGAACAAGGGTGGCCGATGGGGTCACGACGAACTCGGGCTGGGGGTCGGGAACCATTGGTTCACCAGGCGGCGTTGCACCCCGAGTCGTCGGGAAGCCATTCCGAACAGCCGAGGAACTTGCCGTGCTGCCCCGCGGTCAGGTGCACCATGTCGCTCCGGCAGCATGGGTACCGATTGCCGGCTCGAACTCTCCGACTCACTGGACGAAGTACGCCAGGTGGTGGGCGGATGGGCTGCACGTGCGACGAACTTACGATTCGGGATCGGCCTCGCCCGGTTCGTTCGAAGCTCCAACCACATTTAACGCGATCGGGTGGTTGGTTTCCTTTCGGGTATAGCGGCGCCGACGGTGGGGATCAAAGGGGGTTCTCCGGAACGACGTGGTTAGGCCGAACAGGTGTTATTACTTATGGCTATTGCATGGCGGCTTTCTGTGTGTAGCCTTGATGTGGTCGCCGGCACGGGGAGCGCTTGCGTGGGTACTTCAAGCAGATGGTCCGGACCGCAGACGGCCGCGTGGAAGACGGTGTCGCGGAGTGTCTCGCGGCTTCGGCCGGCCGAAGGCATGGCCATGTCGGCCGCAGACATTCCTGGACCACGGCAGCCGGAAGAACATGCGATTTCGGACGAGTCAGCGGCAAAACGAGGACGGCGTTGCCTGGAAGCGCTCACCGCGGCGGTGGGTGACAATCCAGATGCCTACGGTCTGCAGCGGGCAATGGCCCGGGCGGGCGGCTCCCTGATCGATGCGCTCGAAGGCTTCGGTGGAACCGACGGGCCGGTGAACCCGGTGCCTGATTCCGGCTGGCCAGGCACTCGGGAGGAATGGTTCCTCTACCGATTCGTTACCGTCGTAGCCGGTGATGGCACGACGATCGCGGATGCCGTCGTGCGGCGGGCCGCCACGGCCTGCGCCGAGAGGATCCTCGCCAGCCCGGTGGCGGCGAAGGTGATTGAGCGAGAAGGTTCAGGCTGGAGCTTTCCCGACGACCTTTTCTGTGAGATCTACCGGCTCTTCTTCGCTGATTTTGTGGCCGAGTTCGTTCGGGCGGTCATCGCGGAAAAGGTGAAGTTGACCGTTCCTGCGCTCGTGCTCGTGGACCCCAGCGGCCAGATCGCGGACTGGGTGGCCGAGCAAATCACGGCGGTGCTTCCCACACCTTGTGCCGAGAAGGATCGGCACCTGGACGATCCTCGTTCCATCAGCGAATTGGCCCGCGACATGCTGCCAGAAGCAGTGACCGTGGCACTGGGGCTACCCAGGGCGGACGCGTGACCGGCGTTGGTCGGCGGTTCGGCTTCACCGCTGACGGCCGGCGCGTGGAACTCGATCGTGAGCCGCTTTCCGACGCCGACTTCCACGATCGGGAGGCTCGGCTCGACCAGGGGATGGCGCTGGCCGGTCCCGCGGAGCCCTGGGCACGCGACCTTCTGCAAGTGGCACGCGCCGTCTATCTGGTGGACAAGCGCTACGACCGGCGAACTGAAGACGGCTGGTCGCGCACGGTCGACCTTTCGGTCGAGGTCGCGGAGCCGGAGCGCTGGGGGCCGGCACAACTGGCGGACCTCTCCACGTTGCTGGCCACGTTGACCAGCGATACGTGGCACGTTCGCGTGGCAGGGGGTGCCGCTTACCGACAGTGGCTGGATTACGAAGAGCGAGCCTCGGAAGTAGCCCTCTTCTCCGGAGGATTGGACTCGACCTCGTATGCGGCCCAAGCCGCGGTGCGGGCGCACGCGGGCACCCTGCTGCTGATGGGCTACGACGACAACATACGCGCCCGGCAGCAAGAGGTCCGCCGGTGCCTCGACCGGATCCGGAACCGGCCGATCAAGCTGGTGCAGATCGGCCAGCGGGTGCTTTCGGGGCCCGGAAAGCTCGAGCGCAGCACACGTACGCGGGGCCTGCTCTACCTGGCGACGGCGGTGGCGGCGGCATCGGCGCACCGCGTCGGTCAGGTCAAGGCGCCGGAGAACGGGCAGCTCGCGATCAACCCGCCGCTGACCCCGAACCGGTTGGCCGGTCTCTCGACCCGGTCGGTCCACCCGTGGACGCTGGAGTTGACGAACCGCTTGATCCGCGGTCTCGGCGGCGCCGTCGAGGTGGTCAATCCGCTGCTGTCGTGCACGAAGGGTGAAGTGTGCGGCCAGGCTCTCGACGCAGGACTTTCGCCAGAGGACCTCGCTCGAACCGTCAGTTGCGGCGATCCCAGCAGTGCTCGTTATTCCCACCAAGGCCAGTTCAATTGCGGCCATTGCTACCCGTGCCTCGTCCGGCGGTCGGGTCTTTTGGCGGCCGTCGGGATCGACGGCACTGACTATCGGCTCGACCTGGCCCGCACTGACATGAGAACGAGGGTGGCACAACACCTCCGTGCGTTGGCTCGCTGGCTGGCCACCGACTTCGGGTTCCGTGACCTGGTCGCCGATATGCCGTTCCCCAGCTCGACGCCCATACCTGCGGTGTTGCCGATGCTGCACCGCGGACGGCGCGAACTGGCCGCGATGGTGGAGCAGGTCGTGCCTGAGAGCAGCCCGCTCCGGCGAAACTGGAACCCCAGAGTCGCGGGCTGACCTTCCGGACCGCGATGGAGACAGCTCACGATTCGATAACTCTGTGTGACGTGTCGTCGACTGTGGCGATGGACGAGGGGCATGGCGTTGGAAGCGCTGATGCTGATCTTCAGATGATCTTCGGGCAGGGGTGGCATGGGTACGTCGTTGGTGGATCGCGCACGGCGGTTGTTCGAGTTCCTCCGTGGTGCGCAGCGGCTCAAGGCCTCCCCAGTGCGTTCGGTCGAGGGTTACCAGCGTGATGGTGCTGTGTTCTGGTTCGCGCAGCTGCCACGGCACCCGGGAGTCAGGGCGGCGCAAGCGGGGCTGGCCGGCATCGACGACCCGCTGGTGGTCGTTGACCGGGTGCCGAAGGTGGAGCCACCCGAGCCGGACGCCGAACTCGCCCGCTGGCTGACCGAGCAATGGGATCAGCCGGACCAGCCGCCGACACTGCGCCAACGGGTTCGCTTCACCGGCGAAGACGAAGAAGGCGAATCCCGGGTTGTGACGCTCGCGGAGGCGCCGGAGGTCGAGAAGCAGTTCCGCCTGTGGTTGCCGGCGTGGGAGAAGTGGGCGAGCCAGGAGCTGGTCGATGCTCCCGTGCGCCAGCTGTACAGCGATCTGTACTCCACGTATATCAGTGCCACTGAAAGTCCTGAAGAGCTTGAGCTGGTCCTGGGCGTTGGCTGTTTGAGCTGGCTGCTGGAGGACCAGCAATCGGTCCTCCGACACGTGCTGACCAGTTCGGCGACCCTGCACTTCGATGACCGGACGGGTGCCATCGAAGCGCGCCGGGTCGAAGCAGGTGAGCCATTGCGGCTTGAACTGGACATGGTGGACCCTGGCCTGATCACAGCGCCTGACAAGGTCAACGAGGTCCGGGCGGATGTCGAGGCTTTTGATGGAAGCCCGCTGGACCGTGGTGCGGTCGGCGAGCTAGTACGACGTCTCGTGCACAGCCTGGATCCTGACGGTGAATACCGTGACCAGGACGAATTCGCCAGGCCGGCACCGCACGCGGTCGCATCGTTGGCTCCAGCTCTGATCCTCCGGCGGCGCACGGAGAACGGCCTGATCGAAATCTTCGATGCGATTCTCCGGCAGCTCGGCGATGCCGGTGAGGTGCCCGACGGCTTGGTGCCCCTGGTCGATCCCGATCGAAGGCCGGTGGCCCCCGGGCCGACTGGTGAGGGCGCGATCGTTGCTGTCGGCGACGAACCCTTCCTGCCGATGCCGGTCAACGACAAGCAGCTGACGATCATCCGCAAGGTCGACGCACAGGCTCAGACCCTGGTGCAAGGTCCGCCCGGTACAGGGAAGACGCACACGGCCGCGGCTCTCATCTCGCACCTCCTCGCTCAGGGCAAGCGCGTGCTGGTCACCGCGCACACCGATCGCGCGCTTCGTGAGGTTCGGGAGAAGCTGCCCGACGCGATCAAGCCGTTGTCCGTCGCGGTGGTGGGGGCGGCCCGCGAAGACATGGCCGATCTCAAGCTCGCCGTCCAGGAGATCGCGGCTGCGGCAGTGGACCACGATTCGAAGGTGAATGCGGATGCCGTCCGGTCCCACCTCGACGCGATCGATCTGCTGAGGCGCGAACGGGCGGCTTCCTACAGCAGGCTGGTGGAGGCCAGGGAACGCGAAGTCCGGCATCGTGAACACCGCGGCTACCGCGGCACGTTGGCGGCCATCGCGCGACAGCTGGACGCCGAATCCGATGCTCATCGTTGGCTGTCGGGGCACACGACGGTTGGTGCGGACGATCCGGTTCCGTTGTCCGGCCGGGAAACGGTCGAGTGGCACGGCCACCTGCTCGACGAGCGGCTTCGAGCTGACGAGGCCGAAGCACTCATGCGACTGCTCGGGATCGAGGCGGTGCCCGCGCCCGACGAGTTCGCCCTGTTGGTGAGGAGTGAGCGCGGTTCGACGGCGGAGGAGCAGAGGCACGCCCCGCTCAAAGGGCATGCGGCGTTCGCCGCGGTGATGAAGCTGTCCCCGGACGAGCGCACACGGCTGCGGCAACGGTTGCATCGGCTCGCTGACGAGGCGGATCGGCTGGCCGGTAGGCGAGAGCAATGGATGAACGACGCGTTGCAGGACGTCCGTTCCGGAAGAGCCGGACAGTGGCGCGTGAGAGCGGACACCGTGCAGGCCCTCGCCGAACAATGCGCCGGGTGTACCGCCCGACTCGGCCCGCTGACATCTGTCGAGCTCCGGGGCGAACCCGGGCCGCTCGTGGCGCTGGCCGGTGAGGTGTTGCGATTCCTCGCGGACGGCGGCTCCATCAAAACCCTGCCGGATGGTCAACCGAAGATCGGGGCGTTCTCCCCGAAGGTGCTCAAGCAGGCGCAACCGTTGTTCGACGGGGTACGTGTCGACGGACTACCCCCTACGTCGGCCGGCCAGCTGAACTTGTTCCTCGCTTGGATCGGCGCCGCCAAGGCACTATCGGCGTTGGACCGGGCATGGCCTGCGAGTGTTGCCATCCCGGCCGAGGACACCTTGCAGGAACGACTTCAGTGGCACGTGACCGAGTTGGACCAGTTGCGCCACGTACTGGCGCTGGGAGATGAACTCGGCGCGGAAGAGGAACGGCTGCGGATGCTGAACCTCCCAGCGCCGGACTGGAACGACCTGAACGACGTCCGCCGCTATGCGCGGCTGACCGACGCCGCGGGCGCCGAGGAAGCCAAACGCTCGGCGACAGCGCCATTGGCGGCACTCGAACAACTGGTTGCCGAAACCGCGCAGTGGAGCGATGCGGCGCCGTGTACCGAGAACCTGCTTGACGCGGTGAAACGCCGGGACCACGACGCGTACGCGTCGGCGCACAGCCGGCTGGAGAGGCTGTGGCAGGTGAAACGGCTCGTCCAGCGCCGCGAAGAACTCGCCGGCCGGCTGGACGCGGTGGCACCTGAACTGCGCCGAGCCATTGACGAGACTCGCCACGAGGAATTTTGGCCGTCGAGGATTGCGCAGTTCGACGAAGCGTGGCGCTGGGCCGCGACGCGGGCGTGGGTGATCGACCACGAGTCGATTGACGTCAATTCCGTGCAGTTGCGGATCAGGGAGATCGAAGAACACATCCGCGGGCATGCCGAATCGATCGCCGCTCGCCGCGCCTGGGATTTCGCGGCTTCCCCGGAGCGCCTGAGTGGAACGGCGCGGGCCGACCTGACCCAGTACGCCCAGTTGGTGCAGCGAGCGGGTAAGAACACGGGTATCTACCGCAACCAGCGCAGAGGGGAAATCCGGAAGGCGATGGATCGGTGCCGGCCATCGGTGCCGGTCTGGATCATGCCGATCTACCGGATCGCCGAACAGCTTCGCGTGCGGCCGGACATGTTCGACGTCGTCGTGGTCGACGAGGCTTCGCAGGCGGGCACCGAGGCGGTGTTCCTGCAGTACCTCGCGCCGAAGATCGTGGTGATCGGCGACGACAAGCAGGTATCGCCGTCCGCGGTGGGGGTGGATCAGCAGCAGCTGCGTGACCTCGCACGGCAGTACCTCGGAGACGATCGGTACCGCGATTCCTGGCATGACCCGAGGCGCAGCCTGTTCGACGAGGCCAAGATGCGCTATGGCAACCTGATCACCCTGACCGAGCATCGGCGTTGCGTACCGGAGATCATCGGGTTCTCCAACCGGGTCGCCTACGCGCCGGACGGGATCCGGCTCGTTCCAGTCCGGCAATACGGTGCCGACCGCCTGGAGCCGGTCAAGGCGGTTCACCTGCCGGAGGGGTACGAACGCGGAACGACCAACAAGCTGAATCCGGTCGAGGCGGAGGCGATCGTCGACCAGATCGAGAAGTGCATCGCCGACCCGGCCTACGACGGCAAGACCTTCGGGGTGATCTCGTTGCTCGGCCCGGCGCAGGCCAAGGACATCCAGACGCGGCTGCTCAGCCGGATTCCGAAGGGCGAATGGCGGGCTCGCGACCTGCGTTGTGGCGACGCCGCGGATTTCCAGGGATCAGAACGCGATGTGGTGTTCCTGTCGATGGTGGCGGCGCTCGCACCCGGCAAGCGTCTGGTCGCGTTGACCCAGGAACAGTACGTGCAGCGCTACAACGTCGCCGTCTCACGCGCCAAGGACCAGGTGTGGGTGTTCCACTCGGTGCATCTGGATGAGTTGGTGAACCAGGAGTGCATGCGCTTCCAGTTGCTCGACTACAGCTACGGCGTGATGCAGCGTGGTCAAGACACCGGGGACGGGCCGGTGGGTACCGTCGTGCCGGAAGACCAGCGGGTCGATCCGTTCGACTCGCTGTTTGAGCAGCGGGTGTACAACCGGATCGTCGACCGTGGTTACACGGTCGAGCCGCAGCACGAAGCTTTGGGCTACCGGATCGACCTCGTGGTCGTCGGTGGACGGGGACGCCTCGCGGTGGAGTGCGATGGTGACCAGTGGCACGGTCCGGATGCGTACGAACGCGACCTCGCCCGCCAGCGTGATCTCGAACGGTGCGGCTGGCGCTTTTTCCGGATTCCTGGCTCGGCTTTCGATGTCGACCCGGCAGCTGCGCTTTCCGGATTGTGGGAAATGCTCCAGGAGGAGGGTATCCACCCGTCGGGGTACCGGGATCCGGCTACTGAAACCGCTGAGCCCGAAGCTGTTGAGCCTCGGCTGCACGTGGTCGATGAGCACGTTCCCGCGCTTCCGGACGCTCAGGCAGAGGACGAAGCGGAGCTGCGATGGCCGGTTGAGGAACAACTCCCTGAGCCATACGAGAACATCGCCGGTGGGGGCACACTCGAGTCCTATGTGAGCTACACGGGCACGCTCGTACCGGTGGTCGAGGCTTCGCGGCGCGAGCTGATCGATGGCATCAAGAAGATCGTCGCGATCGAGGGACCGATGCTGGGTGAGCGCATCCACAGCGCCTACGTCCACTGTTCGGGTGGCAGGCGGGTTGGTCACCAGCTCGCGCGCACACTGAATTCCGCGGTGACCGCGGCGGTACGCCAGGGCGTGTTGGAAGTGGACAACCCACTGAGCCAGAGCGGGGTCCGTTCGGTCACCTACCGGTTGCCCGGTCAGCCGCTCGTGCGATCCAGGCAACTGGGACCGCGCGATCTCGATGACGTGCCTCCCCGCGAGCTGGCGACGCTGATTGCCGAGGCGGCAGGCCGCCACGGATGGGCCGATGAGGAAGCGCTGTTCCGGACCGTGCTCGAGAGCCTGGGCTTGAAGCGGTTGACGCGGAATGTCCACGATCGGCTCTCCAGTCTGGTGGAGTTGGCTCGCACGCACGTGCCCGATATCAGCTGAGCTCCCAGAGGGCCCGAGGGGCGGCGGCACCCATCTGGGATGCCGCCGCCTCTTGTTTCAGATGACATCCCTGCGGTGCAGGAGCCAGCCACCCAGTCCGGTGAAGGCGACCAGATAAGTGAAAACAACCACCGCAGCCTGCACCGGCCCAGTAAGTTCCGCCACGCCTGGGGACTGAGTAGAAGCGCCCAAAGAAGCCACCAGCGAACCGGCGTTCGAACCCGGCAGGCCCAGTTGCAGGTCCTCCACCCAGCTCACCAAAGGCGCGGCCACCCCGATCAGCAGGTTCTGCACGACCAGCAGCCACACCAACCCCAAACCCATGGGCAGCGCCACACCTCGCATGGCGATCGCCAGCAGGACACCGAAAGCCGCCCAGGTGAAGGCGATCAGCCATCCCGCACCGATGCCTTCCACGACGGAGACAACCGAGGGCCACAAAAGAGGTGCGCCCTCTGCCAGTGCGATTCCGGCGCTCACCAAAGCGCCGGTGGCAAAGATCGTCAACACCAGTGCCAGCATCGCCACCGCCAAGGCGAACAGCTTCCCGCCGTACACCGTCAGGCGTGAAGGGCCTTGTGTCAGCACGGTTTTCCAAGTGCCCCAACCGTACTCACCGCCTACCGCCAGGACGCCGACGACCAGGGCGATGGCGCCCAGGAACACCGGCAGGCCGCCGATCGAGTTGCCCACCAGCTGGTCCGGGAACGTGGAGGCGATGCCGCGGTCGCTGTTCGGGGCGCCGCTCGACGCGCCGGCGGCGCCCGCCAGTGGCAGCAAATACGTGAAAGTCAGGCCGAGCGCGGTGCCGACCGCCAGCATCAGCCAGTTCGCCGGTCGCTTCACCAGCTTGCTCAGTTCCGCGCTCGCACTACGCCACAACATCATCGCCACCGCCTTGGGTGAGTTCGAAGAAAACCTGCTCCAGATCGCGTTCGGCGACCCGCAGTTCGCTGACGCCGATGCCCGCGGCGACCAGTTCGCCGTTGAGCCACGCCGCTTTTTCCGGAGAAACAGTCAGTTCGAGTGCGCCATCGCGCACCAGGACCTGCGCCTCGCCGATCAGCCCGGCCGCCACCGAAGCGGCTCGTGGCAGGGGATCGGCCACCACGCGCAACACCGAAGCACCGCGCAACTCGGCGACGGTGTTCTCCGCGACCAGCCGCCCGCGCGAAACCACGCCGACGCGGTCGCAGATCTGCTGGACCTCGCCGAGCAGATGGCTCGACAGCAACACGGTCCGCCCACTCGCGCCCAGCTCGCGGATCAGCACCCGCATATCGGCCATGCCCGCCGGGTCCAGGCCGTTCGTCGGCTCGTCGAGCACCAGCAGGCGCGGATCCTTCAGCAACGCCGCGGCCACGCCGAGCCGCTGCTTCATGCCCAGCGAATACGACGAGTACCGGTCACCGCCCCGCGCCAGCAGATCGACCGCGTCCAGCACCGCGTCGACGCGGTCCGAACCGGCGCCGGTGTAGCGCGCCAGCACCCGCAGGTTCTCGCGCCCGGACAGGTACGGGTAGAACGCGGGTGACTCGATGAGCGCGCCCACCGCGGACAGGTCGCCCGGCGGCTCGCCGAACAGGCGGACCTGCCCCGAGGTCGGGCGCAGCAGGCCGAGCAGCATGCGCAGGGTGGTTGTTTTCCCGGCCCCGTTCGGGCCGAGAAAACCGTAGACCTCGCCTGGCCGCACGGTCAGGCTCAGCCCGTCCACGGCGAGCACGTCGCCGTAGCGCTTGGAGAGTTCGCGGATTTCCACCGGGAGGTTCATGCCGCAGATCCTGCGCGCCGCGGCCCGGTCACCGCGTCCCGCGCGAGGCGGCACCGGAAGCTACGCCCGGGAACGTAGAAGAAGGCCGGGACCGCCATTGGTCCCGGCCTTCCCCCGCGGTGCGGGGCAGACTCCGGTTCGGCACGAAGGGGCCGTCCTCTGCCACGACCGCTCCGGGGCCACCGCCGATCGGGAGTTCCGCCGCACCTGACCGGCGGGGACCTCAGCCTCAGCCGAAGTTCAGCACGAAGTCGAAGGTCGCCTCCCGGCCGCCCGTGGGGGTGTTCCGCACGGTCATCAGCAACCGCGGGTCGAAGATCGGGTCGGTGTTGTTGCGTGGTTCGTTCGGGAAGTACAGCTGGGTGGTCAGGATCGGCCGGTTCGGGGCCTGCACCTTGACGTGCAGGTGGCGGGTGCGGCCCGGGTAGAGCCCCGGCACGATGGTGGACAGGGTGAACTTGCCGTCGGGCCCGGTGAACTGGTGCCCGCGGAAGTTGTAGCCGACGTTGTCGTAACCGCCCTGGCTGTTGGCCTGCCAGAAGTCCAGCAGCGCCTGCGCCACCGGCACGCAGGACCGGGTGAACACGTACCCGGTGACCAGCAGCCTGATGCCCGGCGTCTGCGGGGTCACCAGCGACGTGCGCTGCGGTGAGTTCGGCTTGAAGTAGGGCCCTTCCATCTGCGGGATGGTGGGGTCGTCACCGTCGTCGCACTGCGGCGTCGGCTCCAGGTCGCGCGGAACGGCTTCGGACCGCGGGGCGGGGGTCGCGGCACCCAGCGCGGCGGCCGCCGGGACGGCGAGCAGGCCGAGCTGCAGGGCGCGCTTTCGGGAGATGCCGTTCTCGGTGCTGTCGCTGGCGTCTTTCCCGGAGGTCAGGTTCGGGTCGTCGGTCATCGCGGGGGTCTCCTTGTGGGTTCGCGAGTGGTTTAGACCATGCAGGACGGAACGGCACCGTTGCAATGCGTAGCGCTACGGACTTAAATGTCTGCTCTTCCGCGAAGGAGCCGAAGGTGACCGAGCAGATCGCCATGGTGGGGCGGGCCGAGGCGCTGGCCGCGCTGGACGCCGTGTCCGCGCCCGCGCTGATCCTCGTCGGCGGCGAGGCGGGCATCGGCAAGACCCGCCTGGTGACCGGCATGCCGGGGCGGAAGTTCGTCGGCCGCTGCTCACCACTGCGTGAACCGCTGCCGCTCGGCCCGGTGGTCGAGGCGCTGGGCGTGGCCGGTGGTTTCCCGGCGTTGCGCAAGCTGCTCGACGACGCCGGACCGTCGACGCTGGTCATCGAGGACCTGCACTGGGCGGACAACGCGACCTGGGATTTCCTCCGGTACCTGTGCCCGCGCCTCCCGCCGGAGCTGCGGGTGGTGCTCACCTACCGGCCGCGGGAGACCCGGCCGATCGATCTCGCCGCCGGTGCCGCGGCGGCGGCGGTGGAGATCGAGCTGCGGCCGCTGAGCCGGGCCGAAGGCGCGGAACTGGCCGCCGCGCACCTCGGTGTTCGCGCGGTTTCGGCGGCGTTCGCCGACCGGCTCCACGCGCTGACCGCCGGAGTCCCGTTCGTCATCGAGGAAGTGGTGCGCGCACTGCCCGATTCCACCGCGTTGTTCGGCGATCTCCAGCCCTCGGTGGCGTTGCGCGGGTCGTTCGCCCAGCAGCTGGACCAGGTTTCCGCGCCGGCGCGCGCGGCGGTGGTCGCCGCGGCGGTTTTCGCGGTGCCGGTGGAGGAATCGCTGCTCGGTGCACCGGAAGCGGTCGACGAAGCGCTCGAGGCCGGGTTGCTGGTGACGGCCGGTCCAGGCCGGTTCTCCACCCGTCACGCGCTTGCCTCCCGGGCCATCGAGGAACTGCTCAGCGTCGCCGAACGCCGGGCCGTGCACCGGGCCGCCGCCGACGCGCTCGCCACGGCCGATCCGGTGCCCGCGTTGCGCCTGGCGCACCACAGCCGTGAAGCCGGGCGCGTGCGCGACTGGGTGCGGTACGCGCTGGCGGCGGGGGAGCAGGCCCACCGCACCGGCGAGGGCGACGCGGTGGTCGACCTGCTGGCCGGGGCACTCGCCGCGCCAGGGCTGGCACAGGCCGACAGGCTGCGCCTAGCCACGCTGCTCGGCCGGGTCGCCGCGCACGGCAGCAGGCACGACGTGGCGATCAAGGCGTTGCAGGGGCTGCTCGCCGAGGACTTCTCACCGGTGGAGCGCGGGGAGATCCGGCTCGCACTGGCGATGCTGCTGTGCCAGCAGGGCTGCGACCGCACCGCGGGCCGCCACCAGCTCACCCTGGCGGCCGCGGAACTGGCGCCGCGCCCGGACCTCGCCGCGCGGGCGATGGCGGCGCTGGCGGTGGCCGGGGACGGCACCGAAGCCGTGGCGGACCGGCGGAAATGGGCCGGCCGGGCGCTCGCGCTGCTCGACCAGGTGGACGACCAGGAGGTGCGCACGGCGGTACGCGTCAACCACGCGACCGTGCTGCTGTTCGCGGGTGATCCCGGTGGCCGCGCGGCGGCGGAGAAGGTGCTCGCCGAGCCGGGCGCGCCCGCGCAGCTGTCCAGGGGAGCGGTCAACTTCGCCGACGCGGCGGCCTGGCTGGGCCATCCGGAGGACGCGCGCCGCATGCTCGCCCGCGCGCGGACGCTGGCCGGTGAGGACGAGTACCTGGACGTGGTGATGGCGGGCACCCGGCTGCGCGCCGACTTCGCCGCGGGGGACTGGGCGGGGCTGGCCGAACGCGCCGAGCTGGTCCGCGCGGACGCCTGGCGCCTGCCCGAACTGGACGCCGAAGCGCGGCTCGTGCTGGGGGAACTGGCGCTCGCGCAGGGCGACCTGGTGACCGCGCGCCACGAACTCCGCGCGGTGGCCGAGGTCGCCGCGGCGGACCTGTCCATGCCGATGCTGCTGGCCGCGCGGACCGCGCTGGCCAGGATCGAGCCGGAACCGCTGACCGATCTGCTGGCCGCGATCCGCAAGCAGGACCTGTGGGTGTGGGCCGCCGACGTGGTGCCGCTCGCGGTGCGTGAACTCGACGAAGCCGACCGGTTACTGAGTGAGTTCCGGGCGGGTTTCGAGGGGCTGGACGCCCCGCTCGTGGCCGCTTCGGCGCACCTGACCGCCGGAATGCTGCACGGCGCGGAAGCCGAATTCACCGCGGCGATCGAGGGCTACCGGGCACTCGGGCGGCCCTATTCCGCACTGCGCGCGGCCGAGGCATTCGCCGAACTGCGACTGCGTTCCGGAGACGAGAAACCACTGGCGCGCACGGCCGCCGGGTACACCGCGCTCGGTGCCTCCTGGGACGCCGCGCGGTGCGCGGAAACCTTGCGGCGCAACGGATACCGTATTCCGCACCGGCGGGGCAGACGCGGTTACGGGCAGGCGTTGTCGCCACGGGAGAAATCGGTCGCGGAACTGGCGGGGCGCGGGCTGACCAATCGCCAGATCGCCGAATCCCTGTTCCTTTCGATCCGCACCGTCGAGGCGCACGTGGCCAGCGCCATGCGCAAGCGCCGGGTCCGCGACCGCCGCCTGCTGGCCGGGGAATAACCGGCGCCCCGCCGCTGTTGGACGCGGTGTATCCCAGCACGGCCGCCGAAAATGGCGCGCGCCGTGCTGCCCTCGTCCCGCAGAATCATGAACAACACCGAGTTGCACTCCACCGCCTGGAAGGGGGCGGCTTCATCATGGACTTCGACAGCGTGTCCTTCGACAACTGGACCGAACTGGCCGCCTGCGGCGACCACGATCCCGAACTGTTCTTCCCGCTCTCCGACGTGGGGCCCGGTGCCCGGCAGGCGGAGCGGGCCAAGGCCGTCTGCGCCGGGTGCCCGGTGCGGTCGCAGTGCCTGTCCTACGCCTTGGACAACGGCCTCGACCACGGCATCTTCGGTGGCGCCACCGAACGCGAACGGCGTGCGCTGAAGCGCGCCACCGCGCCCCGCGCCGCCTAGTCCACAAAGGACTTCGGTACGCGTCTCGCCGTACGCCGGCGCGACGCGTACCGGAGCGGGCGTAGGCACACGAGCCCGCCGCGGGCCGACGACACGACGTCCCGCGCTCCGCAGACTTTTCCCATGCACACCACTACCTCCCGGGTTCCGGGATTCCGGCTCGGCCCGCGGGCGCGCAAGTCCGTGGTGACCGTCCACATCGTCACCTCCGTCGGCTGGCTCGGCATCACGGTGGCCAACCTGGTGCTCGTGCTGATCGGCATGTCCACCGCCGATCCGGCCCGCCAGCACGCCGCCTTCCTGGCCATGGCGATGGTCGGCGAGACCCTGCTCGTCCCGGTCAGCCTGCTCGCCTTCGCCAGCGGGCTGGTGTTGTCGCTGGGCACCAAGTGGGGCCTGTTCCGGTACTGGTGGGTGGCGGTCAAGTTCGTGCTCACCCTGATCGCCGTGGTGCTCACGCCGCTGGCCTCGGTGCCGGGGCTGAGCGAGCTGGCCGAGGTGGTCTCCGCCGCGCCCGCCGGTCAGCTGATCGACACCGGCGAGTACGCCGTCGGCCTGCTCTCGGCCGGCTGCGTGTCGACAAGCATGTATCTGACCTGCGTGCTGATGACCGCGTTCAAGCCCGGCGGGCGGATCCGGAAACGGCGCTGAACGGCACGCCGTTGTGCCAGACCGCCCTGATCCGGTTCGCCAGGTCGCCGGTGTCCAGGCCGGTTCCCTCCAGCAGCACCAGATCCGCGCGCTTGCGCTCGGTGATCTCGCCCCGGTCGGCGGCCAGCCCGAGCAGTCTCGCGGCGTCCAAAGTGGACGCGCGGAGGGCGCCCGCCGCGCCGAGCCCGGCCTCGGCGAGGTGGTGGATCTCCCGCAGCGCGCCGGTGTGCGGGGTGACCGGGTTGTCGGTACCCATCGCGATCGGCACGCCGGCCGCCAGCGCGAGGCGCATCGACTCCCGGTGCGCCTCGGCCCGCTCGGCCGGGGCGTCGGCCTCCTGCGTGCAGGACAGCGTCGGCACGAACCACGTCCCGGCTTCGGCCATCGCCGCCACGGCTGCCTCGTCCAGGAAGACGCCGTGCTCGACGCTGGCCGCGCCCGCCCGCGCCGCCAGTTCCGCCGCGCGGGCGCCGTGCGCGTGCACCATCACCTTCCGCCCGCCCTGGCGCGCCGCCTCGTCGACCACCGCGACCATCTCCTCGGCGGTCAGCTGGACGTCGTGCACGCCGGTCCCGGCCGCGACCGAACCGGTGGCGGCCAGCTTGATCCAGTCCGCGCCCGCCCGCACCATCCGCCGGACCACCGCCCTGGCCTGGTCGGGCCCGTCGAAGACCGGATCGGGCATGGACGGGTCGCCGAAGAAGTCGACCGGCCCGATGCCCGCGCCCCAGTGGTCGCCGATGCTCCCGGTGGTGCCGGTCTGGCGAAGGCTGATCAGCACCTGCGGGCCGTCGATCCAGCCCTGTTCGACCGCGTGCCGCAGCCCGGCGTCGGCGCCCCAGGCGTCGCGCACGGTGGTGATGCCGAGGCCGAGCAGGGTGCGCAGCACGGGAACGGCGGACAGCACCCGGGCCGAGCGCGGCAGGCCGTACGGGTCGCCGCCGAGGGTCTGCGACATGCCGACGTGGGTGTGGCAGTCGATGAAGCCGGGCAGCAGCAGCCCGCCACCGCAGTCGATGGCCTCGTCGCCGTCGAGATCGGTGCCCACCGCGGCGATCCGGTCACCGTCGAGCACCACGTCGGCCCGGCTCACTTCCCCGGAGGCGGCGTCGAACACCGAGCCGCCGGTCAGCAGGTACCGCATCCCGGCATCCTGCCAGTTGCGGCTCGGCGGGGCATCAGTATTCTGCGTGGGCAATATTGCCTACGAGGAATATAGGAGGCGCTGTGGGGTTCGCGTTGCGGTTCGAACGGCGGCCGGCGCACTCGCGGGAGAAGGTGTGGCGCGCGCTGACCGGGCGGGACGAGCTGCGGACCTGGTTTGTCCAGATCCTCGACTACGACCGCTCACGCCTGGAGTTCACCGAAGGGGCCGAACGGGCCGGGTCGTCCGGGTCGAGCGGCCGCGCCTGCTGGAGTACACCTGGGACGGTGAGATCCTGCGCTTCGAGCTGACCGACGACGGTGAGCACGCCTGCAAGCCGGTCTTCACCAAGGTCGTCGACGGCCCCGAGACCGGTTCCGCGGTCGCGCCGGGCTGGGAGGCCGGACTCGACCTGCTCGCCGCTCATCTGGACGGTTTTTGAGCCACTTCTTTCCTGGTGAATTGTTCACCGGCTTGAACGACGGTAAAAATGCGCGGAATTCCATTCTTTGAGGTACGCTGCCCCTTTGTCATTTTTACGGCTCACCCTATTCGGGAAGTGAGGTAAAAAGGTGACCGGAACCGCCGTACGAGTGGTTTCGCTGCCGACGCAGCGGGTGGTTGGTGAACACAGCGTCAGCATGGCCGCGGCCGAGGAGTTCCTCCGTTTGCTTTACCACGAGCAACCTTCCGCGGGCGAGTTGTCCGTGCGGCTGGCCGAGGTCCGGGCCGAGATCGAGGCCACGGGCAGTTATCGGCAGACCGGGGCGGAGCTGGAATTCGGCGCCAGGGTCGCCTGGCGCAACGCCGACCGGTGCATCGGCAGGTTGTACTGGCGTGGCCTGAAAATTCGCGATCGGCGCGAGGTCACCGATGCCGCCGGTATTGCCGCGGAATGTTTCGATCACCTTCGCGAAGTGACCAGGGGAGGCCGGATAAGATCGGCGGTCACGATCTTCGCGCCCGATTCTCCCGCAGGTCACGGGCCGCGGATCTGGAATGAACAATTGATCCGTTACGCGGCCTATCGCCGTTCCGATGATTCGGTGCTGGGCGATCCGCGGAACCTCGCCTTCACCGATCTCGCGCGCCGGCTGGGCTGGTGCCCGCCGCCGGAGCGCGGCCCGTTCGACCTGCTGCCGTTGATCATCGAGGCGAACGAGGGCGAACTGCACTGGTTCACCCTGCCCGCCGACGCGGTGCTGGAGGTGCCGCTGAGCCATCCGGACCTGCCGTGGTTCGCCGGGCTGGGACTGCGGTGGCACGCGGTGCCCGCGATCAGCTGCATGCCGCTGGAGATCGGCGGGGTGCGGTACCCGGCGGCGCCGTTCAACGGCTGGTACATGGGCACCGAGGTGGGGGCTCGCAACCTCGCCGACAGCGGCCGGTACGACCTGGTGCCGCTGATCGCGCGGCGGATGGGCCTGCGGTCCGATGCGCTGTGGCGGGACCGGGCGCTGGTCGAGCTGATGGTGGCCGTGCACCACTCCTTCGAGGCGGCGGGGGTGACCATCGCCGACCACCACACCGAAGCGCGGCGGTTCCTCACGCACCTGGAACGCGAAGAGGAGGCCGGGCGAATGTGCCGGGCGGACTGGAGCTGGATCGTGCCGCCGCTCTCGGGCAGCCAGACCCCGGTGTTCCACCGGTACTACGACCCACCGGACACCGCCGTGCGCCCGGCCTTCCTGCCCGCTCAGTAGGCCCGGCCGCGGGTCGCTGCGCGGTGGCTCGGCAGGTTGCGCCCTCGTCCCGGGCTGGGATGGTCCTCAGCCCGGCCAGCCCCGCCCCGGCCAGGCTCGCCCCGGCCAGGCTCGCCCCGGCTCGGCTCGGCTCGGCTCGGCTCGGCCCGGCCCGGCTCGGCTCGGCTCGGCTCGGCTCGGCCCGGCTCGGCTCGGCTCGACCTGCCTCGGCCCGGCCCGGCCCGGCCCGGCCCGGCTCGGCTCGGCCCGGCTCGGCCCGGCTCGGCTCGGCTCGACCAGGCCCGCCCGCACTGCCCGGCGCGGGCGGGCCTGGTGCGGGGCAGGGCGAGTGCGACGCTCAGCCCGGTAGGGCGAAGAGTTCGCCCTGCACCGGAGCCTCCGGGGCCGGGGCCGCCGGTGTCACGGGAGCCGAAGCCACAGGAGCCGGAGCCTCCGGGGCCGGAGCCGCCGGGGAGGGTTCGGCGGGTGGTTCCGCCGGAGCCTGCGCGCACCACAGTTCCAGCGCCTCCAGCGAAGCGGCGGCCGCCTCCCTCGCCTCCGGGTCCTCGTGTGGGGCGCCTGCCAGTGCGGCGCGGGCGGTGAACAGGAGCTTCTCGCGGTCGGCGGGGGCGAGCCAGCCGGTGCGGTGCCAGGTGGCGAGCCGCTCGTTGGCCTCGTCGGCCAGTTCGGCGAGCAGGGCGATGTCCTCTTCGTCCAGTTCGAGCACACCGGGCGGGGCGCCGAGCCCGCCCGCGGTGTAGGTGGCCGCGGCCGGGATCGTTTCCGCGTACGTGGCGGCGGCGTGGTCCTGGCCGCGCACCGCGGCCTCGGTGGCGCACCAGGTCGTGATGGTCGCAACGGCTTCGTCGAGCGGGGTCATGAACACTTCCCCTCTTCTCGGGTGCTGCCCCCGATGGTGCCACCGCCTCCGCGCCGGACCTCGAGGGCGCGCCGATCACCCAGCCAGGCGCGCCGCCTTCGCCGCGGCGCTGTGGCCCGGCGCGACCCCGTCGACCAGCACCAGCTCCCCGGCCAGGTGGTCCGCGCGCAACGGCAGGATCTCCTGGTAGGCGGGCGAGTCGTACCAGGCCCTGGCCCGCGCCAGATCCGGGAACTCGACCAGCACCACGTCACCCGGCCAGTCGCCTTCCCGCACGTCCAGCTCACCGCCGTGGACCAGGAACCGCCCGCCGAACGGGTCGAGCGTGGCCTGCACCCGCGACATGTACTCCAGCACGGCGGGGTGGACGGATTCGGAACGCCGCAGGTGGGCGAGTGCGTAAGCGGTCATGAACCCATGCTGGCCGAGCCGCGTCAGCGCGTCGATTACGCCGGAGGTAATGACGCTCATTCCGGCAGCAGCGACAACACCTCCGAAACCGGGCGCAGGTGCTGGTTCAGGATGCGCGCGGCCTCGGTCTCGTCGTGCCGGCCGAGCGCGTCGACCAGGGCGCGGTGCTCGGCGTTGATCACCGGCAACCGGTCCGGCCTGGCCTGCAACGCGCGCACGGCGACCCGCTGCTGACGCGAGCGCAGCGTGTCGTACAGCTCGGTGAGCACGGAGTTCCCGGCGGCGTTGACCATCGCGCGGTGGAAGGTGCGGTCCAGGCCGGACACCTCGAACCAGTCGCCGGCCTCCCCGGCCCGTTCCATCGACTCCAGCAGTTCGGGCATCTGCTCCGGCACCCCGGCGCGGTTCGCGCACAGTGCTGCGATCGCGTGCCCCTCGATCAGCCGCCGGGTCTGGTAGACCTCCTCCAGTTCCCGTGCGGTGACCGTCCTGACCTGCGCGCCCTTGCGCGGCAGCAGACTGATGAACCGCTCGGCGGCCAGCCGGTGGAAGGCCTCGCGCACCGGGGTGCGCGACACCCCGACCACCCCGGAAACCCAGTGCTCGTCGAGGAACCGCCCGGCCTCGATCTCGCCGGAGATGATCCCGTCGCGCAGCCAGGTGTACACCCGGTCGCGGGCGGGGCCGCCGCCCGGCTGGGCGGGATCCGGCGCGGTCCTGGTCATGAAGCTCCCCTCCTCGGTGGCACGGGAGGAATCCTACACCCCTGGACATCTCGTGTATCCGCCATGTATACAAGGATTCCACTTGAGATGGTGGAGGTGTGCATGAACGCGAAACCCGCTGATCGGCGCTATGCGGTCTGGCTCTCCGACCCCGGCTTCGCCGCCGCGGAGATCGCCCGCGGCATCGGCTACGGGGCGGTGGTGCTGGACATCGAGCACGGTGCCTTCGACCTGGCCGACCTGGAACGGTTCATCCCGTTCGCCCGCGCGCTCGGGCTCGAGGTGCTGGCCAAGGTGCTGGGCCCCGAACGCGGCCCGATCCAGCAGGCGCTGGACTTCGGCGCGGACGCGGTGGTCGTCCCGCACGTGGAGAACGCCGCGCACGCCGAGGAGGTCACCGCGTTCGCGAAGTTCCCGCCGCTGGGTGACCGCAGCTTCGCCGGCGGGCGGACCACCGGCTACGGCGGGTTCACCGACGCGTGGGTGTCCGAACAGGACAGTCGAACCCGCTGCCTGCCGATGATCGAGGACGCCGGTGCCGTCGAAGAGATCGACGCGATCCTGGCACTGGACACAGTGGACGGTGTGTTCGTCGGCCCGTCGGATCTCTCGCTGCGGCGCGAACGCGGTGCCTACTCACGCACCGACGGCGACTTCGCCGACCTCCGGCGCGTCGCCGAAGCCGCGGCCGCCGCGGGCAAGCCGTGGGTGCTGCCCGCGTGGAGCGAGGCCGAGAAGGAGTTCGCCGCGCGGCACGGCGCCGACCAGCTGGCGCTGATCATGCAGCACGGCGCGCTCGCGGCCGGGTTCGCCGCGCCCTTCGAGCAGATGACCGCCATCGACGCCCGGTACCGATGACCACCGCCAGGGAAACGGTGAAGACCGGACGGGCGCGCTGGGGCATCGCCGGGGTGCTCGGCGTCGGCATGTTCGTCAACTACATCGACCGCGTGAACCTGTCCATCGCCGCGCCCGAGATCATGCGGGACTTCGAGATCAGCGCGTCGCAGATGGGCCTGCTGTCCTCGGCGTTCCTGTGGACCTACGCCATGCTGCAGCTGCCGATCGGCTCGATCGTCGACCGGATCGGCGTGCGCTGGGTGAACCGGGTCGCGGCGGCGTTGTGGGCGGTGGCCTCGTTCGCCTCCGCCGCGGCGGGCGGGCTGGGGTTGCTGCTCGCGTCGCGGCTGGTGCTCGGTGTCGGTGAGGCGCCGACGATCCCGGCGGGCTGGAAGGCGATCGGGCAGTGGTTCCCGCGTCAGGAGCGCGGTACCGCCACGGCGATCTTCGACGGCTGCGCGAAGGCCTCGAACGTGCTCGGCATCCCGGTGATGGCGTTCCTGGTCACCACCTTCAGCTGGCACGCGGCGTTCCTGTTCACCGGGGCGCTCAGCGTGGCGTACCTGCTGGTGTGGTGGTTCCTCTACCTCACGCCGAAGCAGGCGCTGGCGCGCGGCAGGCTCACCGAAGCCGAGTTCGCCTACATCCGGGAGAACGGCGCCGAGGACGAGGACGCCACCAACACCGGTTCCTCCCTGCGCGGGCTCGGACACCTGCTGCGCCGCCGCAAGACCTGGGGGCTCGCGCTCGGTTACGCCTCCTACACCTACGCCTACTACGTGCTGCTCACCTGGCTGCCCGGCTACCTGGAGAAGCAGTTCGGGGTGAAGCTGCTGGCCGGTGGCGTCTACACGATGATCCCGTGGCTGGTGGCGGTCGCCGCGCAGTTCCTGATCGCCGGGGTGGTGATGGACCGGCTGATCGCGCGCAGCGGCGACGAGACGAAGGTGCGGCGGATCGTGCTCGTGGTGAGCATGCTGGTCTCGCTCTCGGTGGCGGGTGCGGCCTACGCCGATTCGGTGGCCGTGGCGCTGGTGTTCCTTTCGATCGGCGCGGCCGGGCTCGCGGTGTCCGTGCCCGCGGGCGCCAGCATCGTCGCGCTGATCGCACCGCAGGGATTCACCGGCACGCTCGGCGGCATCGTCAACTTCGTGGCGAACCTGTTCGGCATCGCCGCGCCGATCGTCACCGGCGCGGTGGTCGACGTGACCGGCTCGTTCGCCGGTGCCTTCCTGGTCACCGGCGTGGTGCTGGTGGCCGGAATCCTGTGTTACACCCTGGTACTGGGCCGGATCGAACCGATGCCCGCCCCCGAAACGGAAAGAGGATGAGGATCATGGTGCACGTCGCCGTCGCGCAGTTCGCCCCCGGCGAGGACAAGCGGGCGAACCTGGCGGAGGTCACCCGGCTGGCGGACGAGGCGGTCGCGCGCGGCGCCAGGGTGGTGGTGCTGCCCGAGTACGCCATGTTCACCGTGCCGACGATGGACGAGCGGTTCGTCGAATCCGCCGAGCCGCTGGACGGGGAGTGGGTCTCCGGGCTGCGCGCGCTGGCCGCCGAACGCCGGGTCACCCTGGTCGCGGGCGTCAACGAGGCGCTGCCCGGTACCGGCCGCATCGCCAACACGCTGGTCGCGGCGGGGGAGGACGGCTCGATCGCCGCGCTCTACCGCAAGCTGCACCTCTACGACGCGTTCGGCTTCCGCGAGTCCGACTTCGTCCGGTCGGGGGAGATCGAGCTGCCCGAGACCTTCCAGGTCGACGGCCTCACCTTCGGCCTGCAGACCTGCTACGACCTGCGGTTCCCCGAGGTGACGCGGCGGCTGGTGGACGCGGGCGCGGACGTGGTGCTGCTGCCCGCGGAGTGGGTGCCGGGACCGCTCAAGGAGGATCACTGGACCACGTTGATCCGTGCGCGGGCCATCGAGAACACCATCTACCTGGCCGCGGCCGGCCAGTGCGCGCCGACCGGTTCGGGCAACAGCCTGATCGCCGACCCGATGGGCGTGGTCGTCACGGCGCTGGGGGAGCGGACCGCGACCGCGGGCGCCGAGCTGACCAGGGAGCGCATCGACGAGGTGCGCGCGAAGAACCCGGCACTGCGGCTGCGGCGGTTCAAGATCACCGCCTGAACCGATCCCGATCATTTCCGATCATGCGTTTGACTTCGCTCGGTGGTCTGGACCAAGTTGTTGGTTAGTTTCTGTCCGGTCCCCCCATTGTCGAGGAGTCTGATCATGATCTCTCGCCGCGCCTTCATCGGCGGTTCCGCCGCGGCGCTGGCCGGTGTCGCGCTGAGCCGGTTCGCGCCGGCTTCGGCCGCCACGCCGGAGACGTTCAACCTGAGCATTCGCAACGAGTCCGGCTCCGGGACCGCGTATGCCTACGTCACCGGGCTTTCCGACGGGAAGCCGGTTTTTGTCAAGGAGGGCGGGGCGACCTACTTCCCGCCGTCACCCGGTGAGCCGACCACGCCGCTGGGCGAGGACTGCGCCATCCCGCTCGGCGGGCCGGGCAGCACCACGTCGGTCCGCGTGCCGCGCATGTACGGCGCGCGGATCTACGTGGTCACCGAGAAGAAGATGACCTTCTTCGTCAACCCCGGCCCGAACGTGGTGCACCCGAGCTTCCTCAACCCGGACGACCCGAACTACGCGCTGGACTGGTCGTTCGCCGAGTTCACCTTCAACGAGGCCGAGCTCTTTGTGAACGTCAGCTACGTGGACTTCGTCGCGGCGCCGCTCTCGCTCGGGCTGACCACGCTGTCCGGGGCGTCCGACAGCGTGCCCGGCCTGCCCGCCGGCGCGCTCGACGACATCTGCTCGGCGCTGGAGGCCCAGGCCGCCAAGGACGGCGCGCCGTGGGGCAAGCTGATCCAGAAGGCCGACGGCCGCAACCTGCGGGCGATGAGCGCGCACTACCAGTCCGCGGAGTTCGGCGACTACTTCGCCGGGTACGTGGACGAGGTGTGGGCCAAGTACGGCGGCAGCCCGCTGACCGTGGACACGCAGGCGTCGTGGGGCAAGGTGACCGCGCAGGTCGCCGACGGGGTGCTGAAGTTCGACAACGGCGAGACCTTCGCCAAGCCCAGCACCGCGGACATCCTCAGCTGCGACTCGGGTCCGTTCGCCCTGGACGGCGCCAGCGACGTGCGGAAGGCGATCATCCCGCGGCTCGCGGCCGCGCTGAACCGCACCACGCTGCGGGACAACGCCGACCAGCCGAACGGGGAGAAGCCGGAGAACTTCTACAAGACCGAGCGGACGAACCACTACGCCCGCATCGTGCACGAGCGGCTGCCGGACAACCGGGGCTACGCCTTCCCGTACGACGACGTCACGTCGACGGGCGGCCCGGACTTCAGCGGCGCGGTGCGTGCCGGTGACCCGGACACCCTGACCATCACGCTGAAGTCGCTGCACTCGTAACGGCGCGGCCCCGGCGGACTCAGTCGAGCTGGATGCCGACGATGCAGGTGTCGTCGTCGGTGTCGGCGTTGCTGTGCGTGAGCAGGTGGTCGAGCTTGCCCTGCAGCGAGTCCGCCGGTGCCTCGGCCAGCGTGAGCAGTTGCGTGATCGCCTCGTCGATGGAGCGGCCCTTCCGCTCGATCAGGCCGTCGGTGTAGAGCAGCAGGATGTCCGACGGCGCCAGCTGCACGCTCTGCTCCTCGTACTCGGCCAGCGCCGTGGCACCGAGCAGGATGCCGCCGATCATCGGCTGGCAGCTGGCCCGCTGCCGCCGGATCAGCACCGGCGGCAGGTGCCCGGCGCGCGCCCACCGCAGCACGCGCGTCGCCGGGTCGTAGATGCCGCACACCGCGGTCGCGATCACGCGTTTCGCCAGGTGGTGCGCCACCAGGTTCAGCCAGGTCAGCAGCTGCGCCGGACCGGCGCCGGTGGCGGCGAGCCCGCGCAGGGCGTTGCGCAGCACCACCATGCCGGTCGCCGCCTCGATGCCGTGCCCGGCGATGTCGCCGACCGAGAGCAGGATCTGCTTGGACGGCAGGGTTACCGCGTCGTACCAGTCGCCGCCGACGAGCTGGTCGTTCTCGGCAGGCCGGTAGTGCACGGCCACGTGCAGCCCGGCGGTGGCGATCGGGTCGGGCGCGGTCGGCATGATCGCGCGCTGCAGGTGCAGCGCCAGCCGGTTGCGCTCGGCGGACTGCTGCTCGGTGTGCGCGAGCTGGTCCCGCGTGGCCGCCAGCGCCACCTCGGTCCAGTGCTGCGCGGAGATGTCCTGGTACGCCCCGCGCACGGTGAGCAGCCGCCCGTCCGCGTCGAGCACCGGATCGGCGATCACCCGGATGTGCCGGGAGATGCCGTCCGGCCGCTGCAACCGGAACGCGGTCGACGCCGGACGGCGGTGGTGCAGCAGGGTGCGCAGGAACCGGCCGATGGCGATCGCGTCGTCGGGATCGGCGTGGGAGGCCAGCCGTTGCAGCGCGATGGGCTCGGCCGTCACCGGCAGCCCGTACAGCGTGAAGACCTCGGTGTTCCAGGCGATCTCACCGGTGACCGCGTTCTCCTCGAAGCCGCCGATCCGGCCGAGCCGCTGCGCGTGCTGGAGCAGGCTGGCCAGCCGCGCGGTCTCGTCCTGCACCCGCCAGATCAGCAGCACCGCCCCGCCGTGGCGGCTGACGCTGATGCCCGCGGTCAGCGTCACCGGCACCTGATCGACCAGCGTGGTGAGCGTGGTCTGCTTGGCGTGGAACGGTTCCCCGGTGGCGTGCACGTGCTCGACCTTGTCGAACAGCCCGCTCTTCCCGGCCACCATCGGGTAGACCTCGAGCAGCCGCGCGCCGGCCACGGCGCCGCGCGGGCGTCCGGCCGGATCGGCGAAGACGGTGTTGGCGTGGTGGATGCGGAAGTCGAGCAGCCCCCCGTCGGGGCCGAGTTCGGGCAGCAGCACCAGAGCCGGGTCGAGCACCGCGTCGGCGACCGACACCAGCCGGGCGACGCCGGGTTCGTCCGACGGCGCGGTTTCGGTGGCCGGGGCGTCCAGCGTGCGGGCGCACAGGTCGGCCAGCGCCTCGATCTGCCGCTCGATCTGCCGCGACTGCCTGGCCAGCGGTTCCGGCCAGCAGATCTCCAGCACGCCGAGGATGCGCCCGCCCGCGTCGGCGGGCACGGTCACCCGCGCCCCGGAGACCTCGCGGTGCCCGATCGACGGCGTCGCGAGGTGTTCCAGCCACACCAGGCGGCGTTCGGCGAGCGCGCGGCGCGCGGGCGTGGCGAGGCCGGGTGGGACGTAGCGCCACCGCCGGCCCTCTTCCGGGCTGAGCCCCGCGAAACCCGCCAGTGAAAGGGAAGCGTCCGCCCCGGCCGCCCAGATGGCGACCGCGGTCGCGCCCAGCGGAGCCAGCGCGTGCGCCAGCAGCGACTCCGCGACGGCCTGCGCGTCGGACGCCACCGAAACGCCGCTTTCCGCGCTGCGCAACCGAACCGCGGCCGACGGGCCGGGGTCATCCACCGCCGCCTCCATCAGCTCGCCGGTGGCTTCGCCGAGCTTGTCCCGCGCGGACTGGTTGATGATGTCCGCGGCCAGTTCCAGCTGCGGCACCCCGGCCCGCTCCGCCAGTTCGGCCAGCTGCCGCGCGGCCTGCGACGGTCCACAGTGGAGTCTTTCCACCAGGATGCCCTTGGCCAGCTCGACCAGCGCGCGGCCCTCGGTCCCGGCGTGCGCCTGGCGGACCTCGGCCCGCAGCCGCTCGACGGTCGCCGCGAGCCTGCTCAGGTTCGAAGTGTCCCCGTTCTCCTCCGGGCGCCCCGGCATCTAGTCCTCCAGCCACCGCTGGATGCAGGCCAGCAGGTGCGCCGAGTCCACCGGTTTGGTCACGTAGTCGCTGGCACCGGAGCCGAGGCTCTTCTCCTGGTCACCGGGCATCGCCTTGGCGGTGACCGCGATGATCGGCAGCTCGCGGTGCTCGGGCATGGCCCTGATCGCCGCGGTGGCCGCGTACCCGTCCATCTCCGGCATCATCACATCCATCAGCACCAGGTCGATCTCCGGGTGCTCGAGCAGTGTCTCCACCCCGCGGCGCCCGTTCTCCGCGTGCAGCACACGCAGGCCGTGCACCTCCAGCATGCTGGTCAGCGCGAAGACGTTGCGGGTGTCGTCGTCGACCACCAGCACGGTCCGCCCGGCCACGCGCCGGTCCACCTCACGCGGCGACTTCGGTGATTCGGAGGCCCGCGCGCGGACCAGCGGCAGCACGTCGCCGGGCTGCTCGGCGGTCATGTGCAGGGCGATCCGCTCCCGCAGCTCGTCCAGGCTGGACAGCAGTTCCAGCGGCTGGGTGCTGGCTCTGGCCTGGAGCGCGCGTTCGGCGTCCCCGCCGAGCCGCCGGTTGTGGTGGGCCAGCACCGGGACCGCGCGCAGTGCCGAATCGCCGTCCATCGCGGCGAGGAAGCGCAGCCCGGCGCCGTCGGGCATGTCCAGTTCCAGCACCACGCAGTGGAACGCCTGCGAGGCCAGCGTGGCGGCGGCCTCCTCGGCACCGACCACGGTGACCAGCTCGACCGGTCCGCGGGTCTCGATCACGTCCGTCACCTCGGCCAGGTCGGCGAGCACGCTCTCGGCCACCAGCGACAGCAGGCCGCGCGGGTACTTCTCGATCACCAGCAGCCGCCGCTGCTGGGACGGCGCGGACACCGTGGGCGAGGACACTACGGGCGAGGACACCGCGGGCGGCGCCGGGGCGGGCGCGGGCACCGGCGAGATCTCCTCGAAGTCCGGCCGGGCCACCGGCAGGTACAGGGTGAACGTGCTGCCGTGGGCGGGCGTGCTGGACACGGTGATCACCCCGCCGAGCAGGAAGGCGATCTCGCGGCTGATCGACAGGCCGAGCCCGGTGCCGCCGTACTTGCGGCTGGTGGTGCCGTCGGCCTGCTGGAAGGCCCCGAAGATGGACTGCAGCTGCTGCTCGGGAATGCCGATGCCGGTGTCGGTGACCCGGAAGGCGATGGCCGCGCCGTGGTGGCCGACCTGGGCGGGCAGTTCCGGCGCCGCCGCCGGCTCGATGTGCAACTCGACGCCGCCCTCCTCGGTGAACTTCACCGCGTTGGACAGCAGGTTGCGCAGCACCTGGCGCAGCCGCGAGTCGTCGGTGAGCAGGTCGACCGGCACTCCCGGCGCGGTGGTCACCCGGAAGCTCAGGTTCTTCTGCGTGGTCAGCGGCCGGAAGGTGGCCTCGACGTAGTCCAGCAGCCGCCGCAGTGGGACCCGCTCCGGGCTGATGTCCATCTTGCCCGCCTCGACCTTCGACAGGTCGAGGATGTCGTTGATCAGCTGCAGCAGGTCCGAGCCGGCCGAGTGGATGATCCCGGCGTACTCGACCTGCTTCGAGGTCAGGTTCCGGGTGGGGTTCTGGGCCAGCAGCTGCGCCAGGATGAGCAGGCTGTTCAACGGGGTCCGCAGCTCGTGGCTCATGTTCGCGAGGAACTCGGACTTGTACTTCGAGGCGATGGTGAGCTGCTGCGCGCGGGTCTCCAGTTCCTGCCTGGCCTGCTCGATCTCCAGGTTCTTCGCCTCGATGTCGCTGTTCTGGCTGGCCAGCAGCGCGGCCTTCTCCTCCAGTTCGGCGTTGGACCGCTGCAGTTCCTCCTGCCGGATCTGGAGTTCGCCCGAGCGCGACTGCAGTTCGGTGGCCAGTCGCTGCGACTCGCCCAGCAGCTCGTCGGTGCGGGAGTTGGCCACGATGGTGTTCACGTTGACGCCGACGGTTTCCATCAGCTGGTCGAGGAAGTCCCGGTGGGTGGCGGTGAACCGGTGCACCGAGGCCAGCTCGATCACGCCGAGCACCTGGTCCTCCACCACGATCGGCAGGACAAGCAGATTGGTCGGCGCGGTCTGGCCCAGCCCGGAGGAGATGGCGATGAATCCGGCGGGCATCTCGTCCACCGCGATCGTCCGCCTGCTGCGGGCGGCCTGGCCGACCAGCGACTCACCGAAGCGGAAGCGGACCTCGCGGCCGGCGGCCGGGTGCCCGTACGCGCCGATCAACCGCAGTTCTCCGACGTCGTCGGCGGAGTCCTCGGCCAGGTAGAAGGCGCCGTACTGGGCCGAGACCAGCGGCGTCAGCTCGTCCATGATCAGCTCGGCGACCACCCGCAGGTCGCGGCGGCCCTGCATCAGGCTGGAGATGCGGGCCAGGTTCGACTTGAGCCAGTCCTGCTCCTGGTTGGCCTTGGTGGTCTCACGCAGCGACTCCACCATCGAGTTGATGTTGTCCTTGAGTTCGGCGACCTCGCCGGAGGCCTCCACCGAAATGGACCGGGTCAGGTCGCCGGTGGCCACCGCGCTGGCCACCTCGGCGATGGCGCGCACCTGCCGGGTCAGGTTCCCGGCCAGTTCGTTGACGTTCTCGGTCAGCCGCTTCCAGGTCCCGGACACGCCCTCGACCTCGGCCTGCCCGCCGAGACGGCCTTCGCTGCCGACCTCGCGCGCCACGCGCGTCACCTCGGCGGCGAACGCGGAAAGCGTGTCGACCATGGTGTTGATGGTGGTCTTGAGTTCGAGGATCTCACCGCGCGCGTCGACGTCGATCTTGCGGGTCAGGTCGCCCAGCGCCACCGCGGTGGTCACCTGGGCGATGTTGCGCACCTGGTTGGTCAGGTTGTTCGCCATGAAGTTGACGTTGTCGGTGAGGTCCTTCCAGGTGCCCGCCACGTTCGGCACCTGAGCCTGCCCGCCGAGCATGCCCTCGGTGCCCACTTCGCGGGCGACGCGGGTGACCTCGTCGGCGAAGGCGGAAAGCGTGTCCACCATCGTGTTGATCACCCCGGCGAGCGCGGCGACCTCGCCCTTGGCCTCCACGGTGATCTTCTGCGAGAGGTCGCCGCGGGCGACGGCGGTGGCGACCTGGGCGATGGAGCGCACCTGACCGGTCAGGTTCGACGCCATCACGTTCACGTTGTCGGTCAGGTCCTCCCAGGTGCCGGACACCCCGCGCACGGTGGCCTGCCCGCCGAGGTTGCCCTCGGTGCCGACCTCGCGCGCGACACGGGTGACTTCGTCGGCGAAGGCGGAGAGCTGGTCGACCATCGTGTTGATGGTTTCCTTCAGCTCCAGGATCTCCCCGCGCGCGTCGACGCGGATCTTCTGCGACAGGTCGCCCTTGGCCACCGCGGTGGTCACCTGCGCGATGGACCGCACCTGCGCGGTCAGGTTGTCCGCCATCACGTTCACCGATTCGGTGAGCGCCTTCCAGGTGCCGGACACGCCCTTGACGTCGGCCTGCCCGCCGAGACGGCCTTCGGTGCCGACTTCGCGGGCGACGCGGGTGACTTCGTCGGCGAAGGCGGAGAGCTGGTCGACCATGGTGTTGATGGTGTTCTTGAGTTCCAGGATCTCCCCGCGCGCGGTGACGGTGATCTTCTGCGAGAGGTCACCGCGGGCCACGGCGGTGGCGACCTGGGCGATCGAGCGCACCTGCGCGGTCAGGTTGCCCGCCATGAAGTTCACCGAGTCGGTCAGATCGCGCCAGGTCCCGGAAACGCCCTTCACGTCGGCCTGGCCGCCGAGAATTCCCTCGGTACCCACTTCGCGCGCCATTCTGGTGACTTCGTCGGCGAACGAGGAGAGCTGGTCGACCATCGTGTTGATGGTGTTCTTGAGTTCCAGGATTTCGCCGCGCGCGTCCACGTCGATTTTCTGCGAAAGATCACCTTTGGCCACCGCGGTGGTCACCTGCGCGATATTGCGCACCTGGTCGGTGAGATTTCCCGCCATGAAATTCACCGAATCGGTGAGATCGCGCCACACCCCGCCGACCCCGGGTACCTGCGCCTGCCCGCCGAGGCGGCCCTCGCTGCCCACTTCGCGGGCGACGCGGGTGACCTCGTCGGCGAACGAGGAGAGCTGGTCGACCATCGTGTTGACGGTTTCCTTCAGCTCCAGGATCTCGCCGCGCGCGTCCACGTCGATCTTCTGCGAAAGATCACCACTGGCCACCGCGGTGGCCACCTGCGCGATGTCGCGCACCTGCGTGGTGAGGTTGCCCGCCATCGCGTTCACCGAATCGGTGAGGTCCTCCCAGGTGCCCGAAACCCCGGGTACCTGCGCCTGCCCGCCGAGGCGCCCGTCGGTACCCACTTCGCGGGCCACCCTGGTGACCTCGGAGGTGAACACGGAAAGCTGGTCCACCATGCCGTTGAACACGGTGGCTATTTCCCCGAGCAGGCCGTCGGCGTCGTCCGGGAGCCGGATACCGAAATCGCCGTCGCGGACCGCGGTCAGCCCCGCCAGCAATTGGCGCAGTTCCGGCTGCTCGGCCCGGTGCGGTGCGCGGTTTTCACTGATCGTCGCCTCACCCATGGCACAACCCCGCTTCGAATCGGCCGGCTGTGACCGGCGGCACCGCGGTTCAACTTACCGCCGCCCCGGCCGATTCGGGATGGCTGGAATCGACCGGAAAGGTCAATCTTCGCCGAGGGCTTCCTCGCGGGTCCGGTAGACGTCGAGCACGTCGGTCAGGCCGGTGATCTCCAGCGGGCGCAGGGTGGCCGTGCCACCGGCCACCACGCGCAGTTCGGCGGCGTCCCCGGCGGCCTCGTGCAGTGAGATCATCGCCTCCAGCCCGGCCGAGGCCAGGAAGACCACGCCGGTCAGGTCCAGCACGAGCCGCGCGGGCCCCTCGGCCAGCGCTTCGGCTCCCGCCTCCCGGACGCGGGGCGCGGTGAGCAGGTCTATCTCGCCGCCCACCACCACGAGCACCGTGGCGCCGAGCCGCTCCGTCCGGACGGTCAGCGGCGGGCCCTCGTCGGACGCCCTCAGGTCGGAAGTCACCGCGTCATCCTCCCACGGGGAGGTCACGGCACGATGCCCGGCGCACTCCGTTCCACCAGGCGGCCGAAGGCGCGGTGAACGGACGCAGCAACGCGGTCAGTTCGGCGTCGCCGCGCCCGTTCAGCTCGTCGGAGGCGATTTTCCTGGCGACCCCGGCGAGGAAGTCGGCGACCTGCACCCTGGCGTCCGCGCGGGAGTCGACGAAGCGCAGGCGCAGTGGGACGTTCCCGATCAGCTCGCGCACCTGGGCGATGCGCCGCACGGTCAGCGAGGGCTGTTCGTCGTGCACCACGGAAACACCGCGGCCGCCGTGACCGGCGCGGCGCACGATTTCGGCGAGGGCGGGCAGCAGCGGGTTCACGATCACCCCGTCGCGCCACGCGGCCACATCGGCCTGGCGGAGCCGGTCCGCCAGGCCGGTCCCGGCCACCAGTTCGGCCAGTGAGTCGACCGGGTGCTGCCGGTTGGTGGAGCGGATCGAGTCGTTGAAGGCGCCGAGCACGCGCGTCCACCCGGCGGCGCCGAACGCGCGCAGGCCATCGGCGTGCAGGCGTTCCTTGTCCTCGCCGAGCAGATCGGCCAGCAGGCCCGCGGTGAAGAACGCCTTGTCGGTCAGGTGCACCTCGGCCAGGCCGTGCACGGGACCGTCCGGGCTCAGCAGCCAGGTCAGCACCGGCCGGTGCTTCGACCGCAGCAGGTGGTTGGCCTTGTACTCCAGCGCGGGGGAGCGGATGCGCTCGCGGATCTCCCGCAGGCACTCCCCGGCGGCGGCCGGGCTCAGCCGCACCCCGGCGTGCGCGAACACGTCGGTCTCCCCGCCGATGAGCTTCTCGCCCTCGGAACCGGATTCGTCGCAGGCGATCTCGACGAACGAGTGCTCGTCGTCACGCATGCGGGTGATCGTAACCCCGGCTGGTCAGGCCACCGGCCGCACGCCCTGCCCGATCGCCGAGGCGAGGAAGCACCAGCCGCGGGAGATGGTCAGGCAGGGCAGGTGCCGTTCCCGCAGCCGCCTCAGCAGTGGCCCGTCGCCGTGCAGCAGTTTCTGGTCGACCACGCCGCAGATGACCCCCTCCTCCACCTCGGCCGCCTCGAGCACGCCGTGGCGCCGCGCCCAGGCGGCCAGCTCGCGCATCGGCGCGGAATCGCCGAGATAGATCACTTTCAGCGCGGTGGCGGTTCTTCGCTCGTCGGTTCCCATCCCTGGCTCCTTCGGTCGGCGCTGCCGGCGGGAATAGCCGGAAACGCGGCTTTCGAAACCGTTGAACACCAGGTACCGGGGGATTCGCCAGTACTTTTCCACGGATTCGTTCAGGTGTTCCGCCCGGTGGTTGTCCGTCCACTGTGGACATGTTGGTGAACGAGATGCATCCGGTTGGGAATCTTCTGACAAAACCGGACAAGCTGCGCCGTCCGGCTTGACTGGGACATTGGTCTAGTCCACGGTCGGTTGGCGTAGCAGGTCGCGGAACGTGTCCGGACGCGGACCGGCCGCGACAGCCGGTCCCCACCTGGCATGGAGGCACTATGTCCATCCGCAAGTCCATTCACCGGAAGCTGGCCGTGGTGGCGGCTTCCCTGGCCGCGGGCGCGCTCGCGGTCGTGGTCCCCTCGGTCGCTTCGGCGGGCCCCGAGACCAGCACCGATGACGTGAACGCCGCGGCGTTCGTGGTCAGCGAGGCCCAGTTCAACCAGATGTTCCCGAACCGGAATCCCTTCTACACCTACAGCGGGCTGACCGCGGCGATGAGCTCGTACCCCGGGTTCGCCAACACGGGCAGTGACACGGTGAAGAAGCAGGAGGCCGCCGCGTTCCTGGCCAACGTCAACCACGAAACCGGTGGCCTGGTCCACATCGTCGAGCAGAACCAGGACAACTACCCGCACTACTGCGACGCCACCCAGCCCTACGGCTGCCCGGCCGGGCAGGCCGCCTACTACGGCCGCGGCCCGGTCCAGCTGAGCTGGAACTTCAACTACAAGGCCGCCGGTGACGCGCTGGGCATCGATCTGCTCAACGACCCGTACCTGGTGCAGAACGACGCGGCGGTGGCCTGGCGGACCGGGCTCTGGTACTGGAACACCCAGACCGGCCCCGGCACGATGACCCCGCACGACGCGATGGTCAACAGCCGCGGCTTCGGCGAGACCATCCGCAGCATCAACGGCGCCCTGGAGTGCGACGGCAAGAACCCGGGCCAGGTCCAGAGCCGGGTCACCGCGTACCAGAACTTCGCCGCGGTGCTCGGCGTCGACCCGGGTGGCAACCTCACCTGCTGAACAACCTGCTGAGCCAGGCCCGCGCTCACCCCAGCGGCACGCCGCGGAGCAGCACCGGCCCGCGGGTGAAGTCGAGCATCACCCCTTGCTCGACGCCCGCCGGGGTGAGCGCGTCCATGACCTTCGGCGCCGTGGCCGGGTCCGCGGCGCAGACCGGGCCCGAGCCACCGGCGGCGCACAGGCCGAAGGTGTAGGGCCCGGCGGTCGTGGTGAACGGGCGCGCCTGGTCCGGGCTGTTGCCGTCCTGCCCGCTGAGGACGACGGCGAACTTCCAGCCCGGACCGGGCGTGCCGAACGCGCTCTTGGGCACGCTGACGGTGATCGTCCGCGACGCCTGGCTCGCCTGGACCGAGGCGGCGCCGAGGGAAACCCCGTCGGCACCGACGAAGGACGGGTCGGCGAAGCCCTGCACCTCGATGCGCCTGCTCCAGGCGTCTTCTTCGGCCAGCGAGTAGTTGCGGCTGGCGGACGGCGCGGTGGTCGCGCCGGTAGCGGCCGGGTCGTGCGCGTAGAGCGTGAGCAGCTGCGCGCCCAGCGGTGAGCCGAAGGTCGGCGTCAGATCACGCAGCCCGGCCCGCAGGACCAGCTGGTCGCCGGTGTCGATCACCTGGAACCGCCGGAGGTCGAAGGCACCGTCGTGGAAGTCGCCCGCGGTCGGGTAGGTGAAGGTGCCGGGTCCGTGGTCGTCGCCTTCGGGATCGGTGACGTCGAGCAGCACCGTGCCGGAGACGAAGTCGGAACTGATCACCCGCTGGGCGTGGCCGGTCCCCCCGGTCACGGTCCCCCCGGTCACGGTCACCACGGTCGCGCCCAATGGCGTCGGCACTTCGGCCTCGAACCGCCCGTCCGCGTCGGCGGTCGTGCTGAACACCGTGGTCGCGCCGCCGGTGTCGGTCGGCGAGGCGGCGAGGTCGACGGTGGTGCCCGGGGGAGCTGTCCCGGTGACGGTGGAGCTCGGCGCCGAGACGGTGTCCGGCGCGCTCAGCGTGACCGGCACCGCGGCGGGCGGAGTCCGGTCGACATAGCGCCCGCGCACCTCGGCGGGCTGCTCGACCAGCCTCCCCACGTCGATGCTGCGCGCCAGCCGGATCGACTCCGACTGCGCCCAGCTCAGCGGGGACGCCGAACCGGCGGCGCCACCGGTTTCGAACCCGATCGACGCGATCGCCGGATCGGTGCCGGACGGCGACGCCGGAACCGGGGCGTTCTCCCAGATCTGCTCGGGGATGAGCCCGGAACCCGTTGCCTGCCCGCGCATCGCGGCCAGCAGCGCGCTCGCGCCCTGGCGGTCACCGGTCTGCACGAGGTGCTCACCGCGTTCCCCGGCGAGCACCGGCCACAGGTGCCCGGAACCGGTGTTCGGTCCCGGCCACGGCCTGCCGGTCGGGCCGCAGTCCGTCGGATCCGGTTCGTAGCAGTCGCCGTAGCCGTCCTCGCTGCCTTCGGCCGCGGTGCCGTAGCGGTACCAGCCGGGCCCGCGCGGGGTGTCGCGCTTGAGGATCTGGTCGACGATCGTCAGCGTGCGCGCCACGTCGGGATCGCTCGCCGGGAGGATGCCGAGCCGGGGCAGTTCGAGGAACCCGGCGTCGACCACCTCGCGCTGGTCCACCGTGATCGACCCGTTCCCGAGGTTGTACCGCACATCGGAATTCGGATGGCCGTTCTTGCTCAACCGCAGGAAGTACCGGCCGTCGCCGTAGGGGCCGGTGGTGGTCACCGTCCACGCCTTCACGCCGCGCTGGAAGTGGTCGGCGGTGGCCAGGTACAGCCGCGCGCGGGCGGGATCGCCGTTACGCTCGGCGATCGTGCCCGCCGCGACCAGCCCGGCGATCTGGGCGGCGATGGTGGAGGGGGAGTGGCCGCTCTGCTCCTCCCAGCGTTCGCTGCCGAAGGACGGGCCGCGCGCGACCAGGAAGTCCGCGGCGCGGCGGATGTGGTCGTACAGACCGGAATCCGCGCCCGACTGCAGCGCCATCAGGATCGGGTACGCGGTTTCGTCGAGCTGGTCGCCGCCGGAGTCGGGCGCCTTCTTGCCGTTGAGCAGGGAGTTGCGCGGGAACCGGCCGTCGGGCTGCTGCTGTCGTTCGAACAGCCAGCGCACGGTCGCCTTGGCGGTGTCCGGATCACCGGCGGCCATCAGACCGGAGAAGCTCTCGTAGAGGTCGCGCGCGAAGATCTCGCGGTAGGAGCCGAAGTAGACGGGCAGTCCCCCTGGCGCGTCACCCGCGCTGACCGCCTGCCCCCACGGGCTGCCGAGCGAGGCCACGATCGCGCCCGGGAAAGTCTTGTCCTCACTGGCTTTCAGCACGTTGACCGAATACTTGTAGGCCTCAGCGTCTTTGGTGTTGCCCGAGCGCAGGGGTTTGAGCCTGCGGTCGTAGTCGTCCCAGCCCTGCGCGTAGACCTTCTTGCTCTGGTCGAACGGGGTGTGCAGGCTGGCTCCGGCGGTGTCGATCGCGGCTTGCGCGCTCCGCCCGAAACCGAGTGACAGCGTGGCGGGCTGGTTCGGCTTGAGGTCGAGCTGGGCGGTCTGCACCACGTTCCCGCCGGTCGCCGACGGGTAGCGGTAGGTCAGCCTTCGGTGCTTGTCGAGCTGTGCGAGCCCGTCGGTCGGCGTGCCGGCGAAACCGCTGACCGTGGCCAGGAAATTCCGGTCGGCACGCAGCGCGGCGGCCAGCGGCGTGCCGTAGTCGCGGGCGGGCGCGCTGCTCCGCGTCTCCGGGTCCGAGCTGACCAGCGCGGTGGTGGCCGCGTCGACCGAAGCGTTGTCGGCACCGCCGTTGACCGGGCCGCCACCGCCGTTGCCGTTGATGTTCGCGTCGAACCGCACGAACACCTTGAGGTCCGCGCCGGACCCGGTCAACGGTTCGAGCCGGGTGCGCAGCAGCACGCTGTCGCGCGCCGGATCGGTGTGGTACTCGGTGATCAGGCGGTAGCGGCCGTTGCGCGCGGTCGAGGTGACCTCGCAGGCCATGCCGCCGGCCCCGGCGGAGCGCACGGTGTAGGTGGTGTCGCGGCTCTGCAGATCGGTGAAGGTGCGGCCGTCGGTGACCACGAACTGCAGCGATTCGACGTTGGTGTTGTCGATCGCCGGGGCGTAGACGTCGGAGAGCACCCCGCCGGCCACGGTGAACCAGACCTTGCTGGTGGTGTTCCGCGCGGTGCCGAGGCAGTCCTTCCGCGCCAGGCCGAAGTGGGACAGCGCGCCGGGACCGACCGGCTCCGCGACCGCTGCCGGTGTTGCCAAGCCCGAGAGAACCACTGCGCTAACCGCGATCGCGCCCGCGCGAACCAGCCGACTCATGCGCCAGATCCCAGCACAGCGCGGCCCCGCGATACAGCCTTGACCTGGGTCGGTAACCGTGTATGAGCAGACAGCCCCTGGACACGAAGCTACATACTGCATACAGTCTACAGATCGTGGATCTGTACGAGTACCAAGCCAAGGAGCTGTTCTCGGCGCACGGAGTTCCGGTCGGCCCGCAGCGCGTGGTCACCGCCCCCGGCGCCGCCGTCGACGCGGCCGCGGAATTCGGCACTCCCGTGGTCCTCAAGGCACAGGTGAAAACCGGCGGGCGCGGCAAGGCCGGGGGAGTGAAGCTGGCCAGGACTCCCGAAGCCGCGTGGGCCGACGCCGAAGCCATTCTCGGCATGGACATCAAGGGGCACGTGGTGCGGCGCCTGCTGGTCACCCCGGCCTCGGACATCCGCGCGGAGTTCTACGTGTCCTACCTGCTCGACCGGGCCGGGCGCACCTTTCTCGCGCTGGCCTCGGCCGAGGGCGGGGTGGACATCGAGGAGAACCCCGATTCGCTGGCCAGGGTCCCGATCGACGCCATCGAGGGCGTGGATCTGGCCAAGGCCAAGGAAATCGCGGCAGCCGCCGGGCTGCCCGACACCGCGGCCGAGGTGCTGGTGAAGTTGTGGGAGGTCTTCGTCGGCGAGGACGCCACGCTGGTCGAGGTGAACCCGCTGGCCCGCGACGGTGACGACCGGATCGTCGCGCTGGACGGGAAAGTCACGCTCGACGGCAACGCCGCGTTCCGCCATCCCGGCCACGCCGACCTGGTGGACACCGAAACCGAGGAACCGCTCGAATCGGCGGCGAAGGCCAAGGGGCTCAACTACGTCAAGCTCGACGGCCACGTCGGCGTGATCGGCAACGGCGCCGGGCTGGTCATGTCCACTTTGGACGTCGTGGCCGGGGCCGGTGCGGCGCCGGCGAACTTCCTCGACATCGGCGGCGGCGCTTCGGCCGAGGTGATGGCGGCCGGGCTGGAGATCATCCTCTCCGATCCGGATGTGCGCAGCGTGCTGGTGAACGTCTTCGGCGGGATCACCGCCTGCGACGCGGTCGCCGACGGCATCGTCAAGGCCTTCGACCTGCTCGGCACCGTCGAACGGCCGATCGTGGTGCGCCTGGACGGCAACAACGCCGAGGCGGGCCGCGAAATCCTGGACCGCGCGGCCCTGCCGGGGCTGATCCGGGCCGACACCATGGACTCCGCCGCGCGGCGCGCGGCCGAACTCGCGGGAGCGTGAGCCGATGGCGATCTTCCTGACCGAGCGATCCCGGATCATCGTCCAGGGCATGACCGGGTCCGAAGGGCGCAAGCACACCGCGCGCATGCTCGCCGCCGGTGCCTCCGTGGTCGGTGGCGTCACGCCCGGCCGGGGCGGGCAGACCGCGGAGATCGGCGGTGTTCGGCTGCCGGTCTACGACGACGTCGGCAAGGCGATGGTGGAAACCGGCGCGGACACCTCGGTGATCTTCGTGCCGCCGCGCTTCGCCAAGGACGCCGTGGTGGAGGCGATCGACGCGGAGATCGGGCTGGCGGTGGTGATCACCGAGGGCATCCCGGTGCACGACGCGGCCTGGTTCTGGGCGCACGCGGTGGCCAAGGGCGGCCGCACCCGGATCATCGGGCCGAACTGCCCCGGCGTGATCAGTCCCGGCAAGTCCAACGCGGGCATCATCCCGGCCGACATCACCGGCGCCGGGCCGATCGGGCTGGTGTCTAAGTCGGGCACGCTGACCTACCAGCTGATGCACGAGCTGCGTGACATCGGTTTCACCACCGCGGTCGGCATCGGCGGTGACCCGGTCATCGGCACCACGCACATCGACGCGCTGGCGGAGTTCCAGGCCGATCCGGCGACCGAGGTGATCGTGCTGATCGGCGAGATCGGCGGGGACGCCGAGGAACGCGCGGCGGAGTACATCGCCGAGCGGGTGACCAAGCCGGTGGTCGGCTACGTCGCCGGATTCACCGCCCCGGAAGGGAAAACCATGGGGCACGCGGGCGCGATCGTGTCCGGCTCGTCCGGGACGGCCGCGGCGAAGAAGGCGGCGCTGGAGGCCGTCGGCGTGCTCGTCGGCCGGACCCCGACCGAGACGGCGAACCTGGTGCGACGGCTGCTGGAGGGCGAATGAGCAACTCGATCGGTTTCATCGGGCTCGGCATCATGGGCGGCCCGATGTCGGTGAACCTGGCGGCCGCCGGATATCAGGTGGCCGGGTACGACGTGCACCGGCCCGCGCTGGAAAAGCTCGTCGCCGCGGGCGGGCGCCCGTGCGACCGGATCGCCGAGGCGGTGGTCGACGCCGACGTCGTGATCACCATGCTGCCGGACTCACCGCAGGTGGAAGAGGTGGTGCTGGGCGAGGAAGGCGTGCTCGACTTCGCGAAGCCGGGCACGCTGCTCATCGACATGAGCACCATCCGGCCGGAGACCTCCCGGCGGGTGGCCGCACTCGCTTCGACCCGCTGCGTCCGGGTGCTCGACGCGCCGGTCAGCGGCGGGCAGCAGGGCGCGATCGACGGCGTACTGTCCATCATGGCCGGTGGTGACGAGAAGGACTTCCTCGCCGCCACCGAGATCTTCGACGTGCTCGGCAAAACCAGGGTGCACGTCGGCCCGCACGGTGCCGGGCAGACGGTGAAGGCGGCGAACCAGCTGGTGGTCGGCGGCACCTACGCCTTGGTGGCCGAGGCGATCGTGTTGCTGGAGGCGTCCGGTGTGGACGCCGCGGCCGGGCTGGAGGTGCTGGCCGGTGGGCTGGCGGGCAGCCGGATCCTCGAACTGAAGCGGAAGTCGATGGTGGCGCGCGAGTTCCAGCCGGGGTTCCGGATCGACCTGCACCACAAGGACATGGGCATCGTGCTCGCCGCCGCCCGCGAGGCGGAGGTGGCGCTGCCCGTCGGCGCGCTGACCGCGCAGCTCATCGCCGCCGCCCGCGCCCAGGGCCACGGCGGACTGGACCACTCGGCCCTGCTCAAGGTGGTCGAAACCCTCTCCGGCAAGCCCTGACCGCGGCCGCTGCCTCCACCACATGTCACGAATGTGGTGGAGGCAGGCACTCACGGCACCGGCGCGGGCTCCGTGAGGCGGTGGGCGCCCGTGTAGACGTTCATCGTCTCGCCGCGGAGGAAGCCGACCAGGGTGAGCCCGGTGTCCTCCGCGAGGTCGGCGGCCAGCGACGACGGGGCCGAAACCGCCGCCAGCGCCGGGATTCCGGCCATGACGGCCTTCTGCACCAGTTCGAACGAAGCCCGCCCCGAGACCAGCAGGATCGACGAACGCAGCGGCAGCAGGCCCGCGCGCAGCGCCCAGCCGACCACCTTGTCCACCGCGTTGTGCCGCCCCACGTCCTCCCGCAGGCACAGCAGCGAACCGTCCACAGTGAACAGACCGGCCGCGTGCAATCCACCCGTGCGGTCGAAAACCCGCTGCGCCGCGCGCAAGGTGTCCGGCAGCCCTGACAACACGGCGGGATCCAGCGAAAGCGGGTCCTCGCGCACCGACCAACGCGCCTCGGTGCGGACCGCGTCCAGGCTCGCCTTCCCGCACACCCCGCACGACGAGGACATGTACACGTTGCGGTCGAGCGAGAACTCCGGCAGCGACACCCCGGGTGCCAGCCGGACGTCGAGCACGTTGTACGTGTTCGAGCCGTCCGACGTGGCGCCCGCGCAGTAGGCGATGCCGGTGATCTCCTCCGTCGCGCCGACCACGCCCTCGCTCACCAGGAACCCGGCGGCGAGGTCGAAGTCGTGGCCGGGCGTGCGCATGGTCACCGACAGCGCGCGCCCGCCCACTCGCACCTCCAGTGGTTCTTCGGCGGCCAGGGTGTCCGCGCGGGACGTCCGCCCGGACGGCGAAATCCGGACCACCCGCCGCCGCGCGGTCACCCTGCCCATCAGGCCGACACCAGCTGGTGGTTGAGCAGGTCCGCCAGCGCGCACACCGCGCGCACCGTCGGCACCTCGACCCCGGTCAGCTCGGCCAGTTCCACCACCGCCTGCAACAGCACGTCCAGTTCGAGCGGCTTGCCCTTCTCCAGGTCCTGGAGCGTGGAGGTCTTGTGCTCACCGGCGCGTTCGGCACCGGCCAGCCTGCGTTCGATGGAGATATCCGGATTCGCGCCGAGCGCGGTGGCCACGGCGAGGGTTTCCCGCATCATCTGCACCACCACCTCGCGCGCGCCGACGTGACGGCAGATGCCCGCCATGGTGGCCCTGGCGAGCGCGCTGATCGGGTTGAAGGCGATGTTTCCCATCAGCTTGAGCCAGATGTCGCGGCGCAGGTCCGCCTCCACCGGGCACTTGAGCCCGCCGGCCACCATCGCCGCGGAGAACTCCGAGCACCGCGGCGAGATCGAGCCGTCGGGTTCGCCGATGGAGAAGCGGGTGCCCTCCAGATGGGTGATCACCCCGGGCGCGGTGATCTCGGTGGCCGCGTAGACCACGCAGCCGATCGCGCGCTCGACCGGCAGGGCGGCGGAGACCGCGCCGTCCGGGTCGACGCTGTTGATCCGGTAGTTCTCGTACTTCCCGGCCAGCTTGTGGAAGTACCACCACGGGATGCCGTTCTGCGCGGCGATCAGCGTGGTGCGTTCGTGCAGCAGGGGTTTCACCATCGGGCCCGCCGCGGCGTACCCGTTGGCCTTGAGGCCGAGGAACACGTGGTCGACCGGGCCGATGGAACCCGGATCGTCGGTGACCCGTGGCCGCGCCACGAAGTCTCCGCGCGCGCTGAGCACGCGGACGCCTGCTTGCGCCATTGCCTTGAGATGAGGGCCCCGGGCGACGAGATGGACCTCGGCCCCGGCCCGGCTGAGATGGGCACCGACATATGCGCCGATGGCGCCGGCGCCGAGAACAGCGACTTTCACGGCGTCACTCCTTGTGTAGGAATTGTATGCAGTATACGGTATGGGTACCTTTCGTCAATGTGTTCGCCTCCCAGCCGGTTCTCCGAAAGAGGGGTGCGCGAAATGAACATGCTCAGCGACTGGACCGTGGCGGTCTGCGCCGAACTGGGGCTGGACGCCGCGGACTGCGAGCGGGCGGTGGTGCTGAAGGTGGCCAGGGAATCCGCTTCGGCGGTGGCCCGGCCGGCGGCGCCGATCACCGCCTTCCTGCTCGGGGTGGCGGTGGGGCGCGGTGTTCCGCCCGCCGAGGCGGTGGCGCGCGTGCACCGTCTCGCCGACGGCTGGCCGCGGATCGACTGGCGCGACTGAAGATCGGGTTCATCCGACGATTGGGGGTGGACACGGTCAGCGCCGGGGTCCACGATATGGATTCATACGGTATGCAGTATGCGGAATCAGCACAGCGGGTACGGCAGTACGACCGAGTGAGGAGTGACGAGGCAATGGCGCAGACGGTCCAGACAGTGCCGGAGAGCGCCGCGGGGGTCAGCGGGCAGGCGCGCACGGAAACGCCCGAACTGATCTCAGGCGGCCACCTCGTGGCGAAGGCACTCAAGGCCGAGGGCGTGGACGTGATCTTCACCCTCTGCGGCGGGCACATCATCGACATCTACGACGGGTGCGTGGACGAGGGCATCGACGTGGTCGACGTCCGGCACGAGCAGGTCGCGGCGCACGCCGCCGACGGTTACGCCCGGATCACCGGGAAACCGGGCTGCGCGGTGGTCACCGCCGGGCCCGGCACCACCGACGCGGTCACCGGCGTGGCGAACGCGCTGCGCGCGGAGAGCCCGATGCTGCTGATCGGCGGCCAGGGCGCGTTGTCCCAGCACAAGATGGGGTCGCTGCAGGACCTCCCGCACGTGGACATGATGACCCCGATCACCAAGTTCGCGGCCACCGTGCCCGCCACCGAGCGCGCGGCCGACATCGTCTCGATGGCCTTCCGCGAGTGCTTCCACGGTGCGCCGGGCCCGTCCTTCCTGGAGATCCCGCGCGACGTGCTCGACGCCAAGGTCCCGGTGGAGAAGGCCCGCGTGCCCGAGGCCGGGCACTACCGGGCCTCCACCCGCTCGGCCGGTGACCCGGTGGCCATCGAGAAACTGGCGGACCTGCTGGCGCACGCGGAGAAACCGTGCGTGCTGCTGGGCAGCCAGGTGTGGACCTGCCGGGCCACCGAGGCGGCCACCGAGTTCGCGCGGCGGCTCAACGTACCCGCCTACATGAACGGCTCCGGCCGCGGCACGCTGCCGCCCGGCGACCCGCACCACTTCCAGCTCTCGCGCCGCTACGCCTTCAACAACGCCGACCTGATCATCATCGTCGGCACCCCGTTCGACTTCCGGATGGGTTACGGGCGCAGGCTTTCCCACGAGGCCACGGTGGTGCAGGTCGACCTGGACTACCGCACCGTCGGCAAGAACCGCGACGTCGACCTCGGCATCGTCGGCGACGCCGGGCTGGTGCTGACCGCGGTCACCGCGGCGTCCACCGGCCGGATCAGCAACGGCGCGGTCAAGCGCAAGGCGTGGCTGGAGGAACTGCGCGCGGTGGAGAACGAGGCGTACCAGAAGCGCCTGCCGCGCCAGCTCTCCGAGCAGAACCCGATCGACCCGTACCGCCTGGTGCACGAGATCAACGAGTTCATCACCGAGGACTCCATCTACATCGGCGACGGCGGCGACATCGTCACCTTCTCCGGTCAGGTGGTGCAGCCGAAGGCACCGGGCAACTGGATGGACCCCGGTCCACTCGGGACGCTCGGCGTAGGCGTGCCGTTCGCGATGGCGGCCAAGTACGCCCGGCCGCAGTCCGAAGTGGTCTGCCTCTTCGGCGACGGCGCGTTCTCCCTGACCGGGTGGGACTTCGAGACCATGGTCCGGTTCAACCTGCCGTTCGTCGGCATCGTCGGGAACAACTCGTCGATGAACCAGATCCGCTACGGCCAGATCCAGAAGTACGGCGAACCACGCGGCCGGATCGGCAACACCCTCGGTGACGTCCGCTACGACGAGTTCGCCCGCATGCTCGGCGGGTACGGCGAAGAGGTCCGCGACCCGGCGGACATCCGGCCCGCGCTGGAGCGCGCCCGCGAGTCCGGCAAGCCGTCGCTGATCAACGTCTGGGTCGATCCCGACGTCTACGCGCCGGGAACGATGAACCAGACCATGTACAAGTAGGGGAGTGCGGAGATGACCAAGGCGTTGGCGGGCATTCGCGTGCTCGACATGACCCATGTGCAGTCCGGTCCGTCCTGCACGCAGATACTGGCGTGGCTCGGCGCGGACGTGGTGAAGCTGGAGGCGCCGTCGGGCGACATCACCCGCAAGCAGCTGCGTGATCTGCCCGATGTGGACAGTCTCTACTTCACCATGCTGAACAGCAACAAGCGCAGCATCACGCTCAACATGAAGAGCGAGCGGGGCAAGGAGCTGTTCACCGAGATGGTGCCCCGCTTCGACATCCTGGTGGAGAACTTCGGGCCGGGCACCATCGAGCGGATGGGCTATGGCTGGGACAAGCTGCAGGAACTCAACCCGCGGCTGATCTACGCCTCCATCAAGGGCTTCGGCGACGGGCCGTACAAGCACTTCAAGGCCTACGAGGTGGTCGCGCAGGCGATGGGCGGCTCGATGAGCACCACCGGGTTCGAGGACGGCGCGCCGCTGGCGACCGGCGCGCAGATCGGCGACTCGGGCACCGGCATCCACACCGTGGCAGGCATTCTCGCCGCGCTCTACCAGCGCGAGCACACCGGCCGCGGGCAGCGGGTCACCGTGGCCATGCAGCACGCGGTGCTCAACCTGTGCCGGGTCAAGCTGCGCGACCAGCAGCGCCTGACACACGGCCCGCTGGCCGAGTACCCGAACGAGAACTTCGGCGACGAGGTGCCCCGCTCGGGCAACGCCTCCGGCGGCGGGCAGCCGGGCTGGGCGGTGCGGTGCGCGCCCGGCGGGCCGAACGACTACGTGTACGTGATCGTGCAGCCGGTTGGCTGGGAGCCGATCGCGAAGCTGATCGGCCGCCCGGAACTGGCCGACGATCCCGAATGGGCCACGCCGGAGGCCCGGCTGCCCAAGCTGGACAAGATGTTCCAGCTGATCGAGGAATGGACGATCAACCACAGCAAGTGGGAAGTGCTCGCGAAGCTCAACGCGCACAACGTCCCGTGTGGACCGATCATGTCCACCAAGGAGCTGATCGAGGACACCTCGCTGGCGGACAACGACATGGTGGTCCGCGTGCCGCACCCCGAGCGCGGTGAGTTCACCACGGTCGGCTGCCCGATCAAGCTGTCGGACTCCCCGGTCGAGGTCGAGCGCTCCCCGCTGCTCGGCGAGCACAACCAGGAAATCTTCAGCGGCGAACTGGGCGTGGACGCCGCCGAGTTCGCCGCGCTGCAGTCGAACGGAGTGATCTGAGGTGTCGAAAACCAACGTGGACACCGCCGCGGTACGTGAAGTGCTCGACAAGGTCCGCGCCGAAGGACGTGCCGCGCTGACCGCGCCGGAGGGCAGGCGGATCTGCGAGGCCTACGGCATTCCGACGCCGGGTGAGGGCCTGGCCACCACCGAGGACGAGGCGGCGAAGCTGGCCGCGGACCTCGGTTTCCCGGTGGCGCTGAAGATCGTCTCGCCGGACATCCTGCACAAGACCGACGCGGGCGGCGTGCTGGTCGGCGTCGACAGCGCCGACGAGGTGCGTGAGGGTTACCGCAGGATCCTGGCCAATGCCAAGGCGTACAACGCTTCCGCGGAGATCGCCGGGATCCAGGTGCAGCAGATGCTGGCCGGCGGCCAGGAGGTGATCATCGGCGCGACCACCGACTCCACCTTCGGCAAGGTGGTCGCGTTCGGCCTCGGCGGCGTGCTGGTCGAGGTGCTCAAGGACATCACCTTCCGGCTGGCGCCGATCGACGCCGACGAGGCCAGGTCCATGCTGGACGGCATCGAGGCGGCCGAAGTGCTGCGCGGGGTCCGTGGCGCGGACCCGGTGGACGCCGATGCGCTGGCCGGGGTGGTCGAGCGGGTTTCCGCGCTGGTCACCGACTTCCCGGAAATCGCCGAGGTCGACCTCAACCCGGTGTTCGCCACCAAGGACGGGGCCACCGCGGCCGACGTCCGGATCCTGGTGGAGACCGAGGAGGTCGCCGAGCCGGTCCGGCACGATCCGGACGAGATCCTGCGGGTGATGACCAAGCTGATGAACCCGGCCGCGGTCGCGGTGATCGGCGCGTCGAACGAGCAGGGCAAGATCGGCAACTCGGTGATGCGCAACCTGATCGGCGGCGGGTACGCGGGTCAGATCCACCCGATCAACCCGAAGTCCGACGAGGTCGAAGGCCGCCAGGCGTACAAGGCGATCGGTGACGTACCGGGCGACATCGACGTCGCCGTGTTCGCCATCCCGGCGAAGTTCGTGCCCGGCGCGCTGGAGGAGTGCGGTGCCAAGGGCGTCTCGGCCGCGGTGCTGATCCCGTCCGGGTTCGCCGAGACCGGCAACGTCGAGCTGCAGGACCAGGTGGTCGAAGTGGCCCGGCGGCACGGCATCCGCCTGCTCGGGCCGAACATCTACGGTTACTACTACACACCGAGCAATCTCTGCGCGACCTTCTGCACGCCGTACGACGTGCGCGGCGGCGTGGCGCTGACCTCGCAGAGCGGTGGCATCGGCATGGCCATCCTCGGTTTCTCCCGCACCACGAAGATGGGCGTGTCGGCCATCGTCGGCCTCGGCAACAAGTCCGATGTGGACGAAGACGACCTGCTGACCTTCTTCGAGCACGACGACAACACCACCTGCGTGGCGATGCACCTCGAAGACCTCAAGGACGGCAGGGCCTTCGTCGACGCCGCGCGGCGGATCACCAAGAAGAAGCCGGTGGTGGTGCTCAAGGCCGGGCGGACCGCGCTCGGCGCGCGGGCGGCCAGCTCGCACACCGGCGCGCTGGCCGGTGACGACAAGGTCTACGACGACATCCTCCGGCAGGCCGGCGTGGTACGCGCACCCGGGCTGAACGAGATGCTCGAGTACGCGCGTGGCCTGCCGCTGCTGCCCACGCCCCAGGGCGAGAACGTCGTGATCATCACCGGGGCCGGTGGTTCCGGCGTGCTGCTCTCGGACGCCTGTGTCGAAGCAGGACTGTCCTTGATGGACATTCCGCCGGACCTGGACGAGTCCTTCCGCAAGTTCATCCCGCCGTTCGGCGCGGCGGGCAACCCGATCGACATCACCGGCGGCGAGCCGCCGTCGACCTACGAGGCGACGGTCCGCCTCGGCCTGACCGACGACCGCATCCACGCGCTCATCCTCGGCTACTGGCACACCATCGTCACCCCGCCGATGGTCTTCGCCGAACTGATCGCCAAGGTCGTGCAGGAAGCCAGGGACCAGGGCATCGACAAGCCCGTGGTCGCCTCGCTGGCCGGGGACACCGAGGTCGAGCAGGCCTGCGAATACCTCTACGACCACGGGATCGTGGCATACCCGTACACCACCGAGCGCCCGGTCCAGGTGCTCGGCGCGAAGTACCGGTGGGCGCGGTCGGCCGGTCTGCTCCGCCCGGCCTGAACCACGGGCGCGGTCTGGGAGGGGGTCTCCACCCGAGAGAACAAAAAGCGGCTGACGACAACGCGGTGAAACGGAGAGGCCAATGGTGGATTCTTCGAAAGTGCCGATCTCGGGATCGGCGAGTGGTGAGGCCGCGGCCTCACCAGCCGGGGAACGGGTCTGGAAGGCAGGCGGCCTGGAGCCGATGCCGATCCGCCCGCTGCCCGAGGCACCACCCTCGATCCACATCCTCGGACCGACGGTGTTCCTGGTGGCGCTCGGCGTCGGCATGGGCGAGTCCTACATGTGGCCCAGGCTGGTGCTGGTGTTCGGCCCCGACATCCGATGGCTGTTCCTGATCGGCGTGACGCTCCAGGCCATCGTGATGCTGGAAATGGCGCGGTACGCGATGGCGACCGGGGAGAGCATCTTCACCGGCGCCGCGCGCATCTTCAAACCGCTGATGTGGTTCTTCTTCGCGGTGGCGATCCTGGTCTATATCTGGCCCGGCCACGTATCGGCCGGGGCGGCGGCGCTGGAGGAGATAACCGGCATACCGTGGGTCGTGGCCGCCTGCGTTGGCCTGGTTCTGGTCGGGGTGATCTTCAGCCTGGCCAAGGTGGTCTACAACCTGCTGGAGAACCTGCTCTCGATCATGATCGGGCTGCTGGTGGTGGGCACCGCGGTGGTGGCCTCGATGGTGGGCAACTGGAGCGACGTGACCAGCACGCTCTCGGGCATGTTCGCCTTCGGGTACTTCCCGCCGGAGGCGATGTCGTCCACCTGGTTCCCGATCGTGGTCGGCTCGATCGCCTTCGCCGGGCCGTCCGGCATGCAGCAGATGTGGTACACGCTGCACCTGCGTGACAGCGGCGCCGGAATGGGCGCGCACATCCCGAAGATCCGCGGGCTGCGCCACGCCGGCAACGAGGAGCAGATGCCCTCGCGCGGCTACATGTTCGACACCTCCGACCCGGAGGAGATGCGCAAGTGGAAGGGCTGGCGGCGCTGGGTGACCTTCGACGCGCTGCTGTTGTTCTGGGGCGTCACGATGCTGGTGACGATCTCGTTCACGGTCCTGGCCCGCGCGGCCGACCGCAACAGCCCCGACGTCAAGGCGCTGATCGAATCCGGTGAGCGCGAGGCGGCGCTGAGCGCGATGTCGGACACCTTCGCCGTGGTCGGCGGGCCGGTGCTCGGCTCGGTGTTCCTCGGCTTCATCGCCCTGATCGGGATGAACGCCACGCTGGGCCTGTTCGACTCGTTCTCGCGCGGACAGGCGGACATGACCTACTTCTTCGTGCCCGGCGCGAAGAAGCTGAAGATGTCCCACCTGTACGCGGGATTCCTGTGGGGCCTGATCATCTTCGGCATCCTGATCCTGCTGTTCGGCCCGGCCGACGGACCGAGCCAGATCCTGGACGTGCTCTCGTTCCTGTCCGCGTTCGCGATGGGTGCCTACTGCGTGGTGCTGCTGCTGGTGAACAACAAGCTGCTGCCGAAACCGATCCGCCCCAAGTGGTGGACGAACCTGGTGATCGGCTTCGGCGCGGTGTTCTACCTCGGCATGCTGTTCTACAGCCTCATCCGCTTCGGCGTGGTACTGGACTGATGGCGGTGGTGGTCATGCCGAACGCAGAACGCCTGCGCCGCACCGGCGAGCTGGCCTTTCCCGGGTTCGCCGTGGGCACGCTGGCCGGCGTGCTGGCCGGGGGACTGACCGCGATCGCCGGTCAGCCCGCCGGCTGGGCGATGGTCTCGGCGGTGGCGCTCGCGCTGCCGCTGGGGCTCGTCGGCGGGCTGTACAGCCTGCTGATGGTCCGCGGGGTGGTCCGGCCGGGCACCTTCGCCCCGGCTGCGCTGCTCTGGCTCTTCGGGTTCCCGCTGGCCCGGCTGATCCAGGAGGCGGCCGCGCGCTACGCCATCTTCGGTGAGCCCGGTGTCCCCGCCGACCTGCCCGGTTTCCTGGCGTTCCAGGCGATCGTGAGCGCGGGGTTCGCCATCGGCTTCCTGTGGATGCACGAGCGCATCGCGCCGCAGTGGCTGGCGAAGGTCGCCATCCGCAACCCGGCCGCCGCGGTGGCCTACGACCGGTACGCCGCGCATTCGCGGTTGCTGTACTCGGCGAAGCAAGCCAGGCGGGAGGCGAAAGCGAAAGCACGCGCCAATCGCCGGTGACGAAGAAAGGTGCCGATGGAGATGCCCGCCTTTCCCGCCTGGGTGTGGATGGTGACCGTGGCCGTGCTGGCCCTCGTCATCCTGCTCGACTTCTGGCTGGTGGCCCGCAATCCCCGCGATCCCTCGCTGCGCGAGTGCACCGGGTGGGTCGCGCTCTATGTCAGCCTCGCCTGCCTGTTCGGCCTGGGCCTGGTGGCCTTCGCCGGGCCGAAGGCAGGCGGCGAGTTCTTCGCCGGCTGGCTCACCGAGTATTCGCTCTCGGTGGACAACCTGTTCGTTTTCGTGATCATCATGGGCACCTTCGCGGTGCCGAAGCTCTACCGCCAGAAGGTGCTGCTGGTCGGCATCGTGCTGGCGCTGCTGATGCGCGCGGTCTTCATCGCGGTCGGCGCGCAGGCGCTGGAGAGCTTCGCCTGGCTGTTCTACGTCTTCGGCGCCTTCCTGGTGTTCACCGCCTGGAAGCTGTTGCGCCACAACAACGAGGAGGAGGACTTCAAGGAAAACGCGGTGCTGCGGCTGACCAGGCGGGTGCTGCCGACCGCGGACGACTACGACGGTGCCCGCATGGTGACCAAAGTGGACGGACGGCGGCTGGTGACGCCGATGCTGATCGTGATGGTCGCCATCGGCACCACCGACCTGCTGTTCGCGCTGGACTCCATTCCGGCCATCTTCGGCCTGACCAAGGAGCCCTACCTGGTGTTCACCGCGAACGCGTTCGCACTGATGGGCCTGCGCCAGCTGTTCTTCCTGATCGGCGGACTGCTGGACAAGCTGGTCTACCTGTCCTACGGGCTCGCGGTGATCCTCGGTTTCATCGGGGTCAAGCTGGTGCTCGAAGCGCTGCACCACGACGGGGTCGCCTGGGCCCCGGCCATCCCCATCGTGGTGTCGTTGACGGTGATCATCGGCACGCTGGCCGTGACCACGGTGGCGAGCCTGCTCAAGACGCGGGCCGACCGCGCCAAGGAGCCGGTCGCCACCTCGTGAAGATCAGGAGACGGGAGCGTTCCGCTCGCCGCTGCTGCCCGTCGCCGCCTCGCGGCGCAGGTAGTCCTCGACCTCGGTGCTGGGGTCGCGGCGGGCGGCCTCCATCGCGGTCGCCAGGCCGAGGCCCATCGCGCGGCCGTCGGCGTTGAAGCCGCGGGGCGCGCCGAGCACGTCCTTGATCAGTTCCTTCATCGTGCGCATAACTGTTTCACCTTCTTTCCGGAGGTACCCAGGGTTTCTCCCACCGGCACGGCCGTCATCGGCCGTGCCGGTGCTGGGTCTGATTACTGCGGGGTGCGGTGCGCCGGGCGGGGTTACCGCCGCGCGGACGCGGTGCCGGGCCGGCGGCGGGTGCGGACCAGGGTCGGCGGCTGTTCGGGCTCGGCGGCGGACTTGCGCTGGTCCAAATAGGACTTGCGGGTCCGCTCGGTGTGCTCGCGCATGATCCGCGCGGCGGCCTCGGCGTCGCCCTTTTCGATGGCGTCGACCATCTTCGCGTGCTCCTGCCAGGACCGCTTCCCGCGCTGGCGGGCGATCGGCGTGTAGTACCAGCGCACCCGGCGATCGACCTGGGTGGCGAAGTCGAGCAGCACGCGATTGCCGGACAGCTCGGTCACGCAGCGGTGCAGGGCGGCGTTGGCCTCCACCATGCCTTCGATGTCGTCGACAGCGACCGCGGCTTCGCCCTGGCGGCACAGCTCGCGCAGCCTGGCCACCCCGGCCGCGTCGGCGTGCAGCGCGGCCAGGCGGGCGGATTCGGTTTCCAGCAGGGCACGGACCACCAGCAGTTCGTCGGCCTCGGCCTCGGTGGGCACGTGGACGAAGGCGCCGTAGCCGGGGCGCAGATCCACCCAGCCCTCGGAGTTGAGCAGCTGCAGTGCTTCCCGGACCGGCTGGCGGGACACGCCCAGCATCTCCGCCAGCTCGCTTTCGACCAGGTGCTGGCCCGCTGCGAGGTGCCCGGAGATGATCAGCTCCTGCATCGACTGGTACACCCGCTCGCGCAGGGGCACCGGCCGGTCGATCCGGCGAGCCGCCACGCTTGTCGGCAACTCCGTCGGCTGCATGATGTCTCCCAGGGCTTGGTCGGCGGAGCGGCACCGGTGGTTCCGGCGACTCCCCGTAGTTTTTCGTCGACTGCCTACAGCATACAATGCGAATCTTTGTCCGGTTTGGTGAACGCAGTCACACATCGGGTGTTTTCAGTGTGACATGGCTTTCACCTGGCTGCGCCGGACTCCGCCGCGCGGGGTGACCAGGGGCGCAGATTACCGCCGAAAGTGTGGTCACCCCCTTGGTTTTCAAACTCCGGTCAAACTCCGGGCAATGGGGAACGGGTAACCGGAATCGTGCTGAGCAAACCCGGTTGCCGCAGCCTGCGGCACAACGAGGCCGCACCGAGCGCCAGCGCGCCGGCGATCAGGAAGATCGTGGTGTAGCCCCAGCTGGTCGCCACCAGCGCCACCGCGCCGACCCCGGCCACCCCGCCGAGCGCCTTCGCGCTGTAGATGACGGCGTTGGTCTCCAGGTGCGAGCGCTCGCCGAAGTACTCGCGCGCCAGGCTGGCGAACAGCGGGTAGAAGGCACCGCCACCGGCTCCGGCGACGACCGCCGCGAGCAGCAGCAGGGCCACCGAACCCGAGGCGACCGCGCCGGCCAGCACGAGCTGCCCGGCGCCCAGGATGGCGACCACCGCGCGGATCGTGCGCACCCGGCCCGCTTCGGCGGAGATCCGGATGGCCAGCGAGCGCCCGACCCCGTTCACCCCGACCAGCAGGCAGGTGCCGATCGCGGCCGCGGGCAGGCCGAGGCCGCGGCCGGCCGCCATCACCGCGAGGAACGCCACGTCGAGCAGGGATACCGCGCTGGCAAGGAAAACGATCACGTACATCAGCGGCAGCGCGCCGGTGCGAAGTGCTTGGCGGGAGGAGTACTGACGAGCGGCGCGGCGCGGGTTGAGGCGGCGGTCCAGTGCCCATTCACGCGGGTCGAGGTGCGGCGGCCACCAGTTCGGCGGCGGGTCGCGGAACAGCAGCGCCGACGTGGCGATGACCGCCGCGAGCACCACCGCGGTGGCGATCAGCACGGGGGAGAGGGTGCCGGTCCCGCTGCCGACGGCGAAGGCGATCACGAACGGCACGCAGCCGCAGGCGAACGCGCCGGTGGCGAGGCTGGTCGCGGCCGCGGAGCGCTCCGGGAACCACTTGGCCACCGTGGAGGAACAGGTCGCGTACACCAGGCCCGCGCCGGTCCCGGAGAGCACGGAATAACCGAGCACGCCGACGAGCCCGGAGTCGAAGGCGAGCGCGAGCGGTCCGAGCGGCACCAGCACCGCACCGGTCAGCATGGCCGCGCGCGGGCCGATGCGGCCGCGTTCACGGAGGTAGGCGGCGGGAAAACCAGCCCCGGCCTGGAAAACCGTCCACAGCGCGAGCAGTCCGAACGCCTGGCCCATGGTCCAGCCGCGGTCGAGCAGGCCGGGCACCAGCAGGCCGAAGGCGTACTGCGGCACGCCGATCGCGGCCATCGCGGCGAGCGCCGGGCCGAGCACCCAGGCCCGCGAGCGCCCGGTGAGCTGCTCGGCGGCGGGCCCGACCCGGTAGGTGCGGCCCAGATAGCCGAAAACGCGGTACGGGCCAGGCGGGCGATCCCAGAATCCCCGGACTTCCTCCTGCTGCTGCGGTGCGCCAGACGGGCTCATCTTCGCCTCCGACCGAGAACGGCGTTGCCAACATGTTCCATACTGCATACAGTCTACAGGTCTTGAGACGCAGAACACACCCTTTCCCGGCACCTTCCGGCAAGGAGTACAGATGGGTAGTTTTTCGCTCAAACCCGGCACCGACTGGGCCTCGGCCTACGGGCGTGCCTGTGACCTGGCCCCCGAGGCGTTCGCCGCCGAACGCGTGGCGAACCACTGGGGCGGGCGGTGGACGTGGGACGGCAGGCCCGGTGACGCCACGTCGCCGGTGGACGGCAGCGCCATCCACGGGCCACCGCGCCTGACCGCCGGTACCGCCGCCGACGCGGTGGCCGCCGCGCTCGACGCGCACGTCCGCTGGCGCGAAGTGCCGCTGGCCGAGCGCAAGGCGCGGGTCACCGCCGCGCTGGACTCGCTGACCGAGCACCGCGAACTGCTCGGCCTGCTGCTGGTGTGGGAGATCGGCAAGCCGTGGCGGCTGGCGATGGCCGATGTGGACCGCTGCATCGACGGTGTGCGCTGGTACGTCGAGGAAATCGAACCGATGCTTCAGGGCCGCGTCCCGTTGGAGGGCCCGGTCAGCAACATCGCCAGCTGGAACTACCCGATGAGCGTGCTGATGCACGCGATGCTGGTGCAGGCCCTGTCCGGCAACGCGGTGATCGCCAAAACACCGACCGACGGCGGCCTGTGCTGCCTGACCATGGCGGTGGCGCTCGCGGTGCGCGAAGGGCTGCCGCTGACCCTGCTCAGCGGCAATGGCGCGGAACTGTCCGGTCCGCTGGTCGGCGGGCCCGCACTGGGCTGTGTGTCCTTTGTGGGCGGACGTGACGCCGGCGGCCGGATCGCCGCCGCGCTGGCCGATCCCGGCAAGCGGCACGTGCTCGAACAGGAAGGGCTGAACTGCTGGGGCGTATGGGAGTACGGCGACTGGGACACCCTCGCCGGGCAGATCCGCAAGACCTTCGACTACGCCAAGCAGCGGTGCACCGCCTATCCTCGGTTCGTGGTCCAGCGCGAGCTGTTCGACCGTTTCCTTTCGGTGTACCTGCCCGCGGTGCGGTCGGTGCGCTTCGGCCACCCGCTAGCCGTCGAGGCACCGGAAGACCCGTTGCCGGAACTGGACTTCGGTCCGCTGATCAACGCGGGCAAGGCGAAGGAACTGGCCGACCAGGTGGAGGAGGCGGTACGCAACGGCGGCGTCCCGCTGCACCGCGGCGAAGTCGGCGACGGGCGGTTCCTGCCGGGGCAGGACACTTCCGCGTACCTGGCGCCAGTGTCCATTCTGGACCCGCCACGCTCGTCGCCGCTGTTCCACGCCGAGCCGTTCGGCCCCGTCGACACCATCGAGGTGGTGGACACCGAGGCACAGCTGCTGGCCGCGATGAACGTCAGCAACGGCGCGCTGGTGGCGACCCTGTCGTGCGACGAGGAAACCACCGCGCAACGGCTTTCGGCGCAGGTGCGCGCGTTCAAGGTGGGCATCAACCGCCCGCGTTCGCGTGGTGACCGGGAGGAGTTGTTCGGCGGGCTCGGCGCGTCGTGGCGGGGCGCGTTCGTCGGCGGCGAACTGCTGGTGCGCTCGGTGACCCAGGGCCCGGCCGGTGAGCGGCCGCCGGGCAACTTCCCGCACTACACATTGCACTCCTAGCGACTCGGTGCGTGTCCATTGCCCGAAGTGACAATTCGATCTTTCCCCGCCGCCCGTGGTTTTCACCGCCTCTCACGATGACACCGCGTGTCCGCCTCGGGAAGGCTGATGCGCCTGGCGGCAGGCAGCGTGCCGCGGTGAGGAAGGGGACAGGCGATGGAGTCACGGATGAGGCGCGGCGTCGCCGCGGTGACCACGCTGGTGGCCGCGGCGGCGCTCGCCGCCGGGCTGTCGAGTGGTTCGGCCGCGGGCAGCACGGACGGCACGGCGTCCGCTTCGCTGCGCGCGTTCGGGATCACCAGTGACGGCAGGACGATGGCCACGTTCACCACGGACAAACCGGAGGAGCTCAACTGGGTCCGCCGGATCAGCGGGCTGGCCGGGGACACCTCCGCGATCGGCATCGACTTCCGCGTGCAGGACGGGAAGTTCTACGCGGTGGGCAACTGGGGCGGCATCTACACCATCACGCTGCCGACCGGGAACTCCGACGTGGTGGTGACGAAGGTTTCGCAGCTGACCGTCCAGTTGCACGGCACCACCTTCGGCGTCGACTTCAACCCGGCCGCCGACCGGCTGCGGGTGATCAGCGACACCGGGCAGAACCTGCGGCACGATCTGAACACCGGCACCACGGTCGCCGACGGCATGCTCAGCTCGGGACCCAACACCGCGACCATCGCCGGGGTGACCGCGGCCGCCTACACCAACAACGACCTCAACGGCACCACCGCGACCACGCTGTTCGACATCAACACGATCAGCGCGAACGTGGCCGTGCAGTCGCCGGCCAACAACGGATTCCTGGTGAACACCGGCTCGCTCGGCACCACCGCGGCGACCAACGCCGGCGCCGACATCTACAGCGACCTGGCCGGCGGCAAGACCGTGTCGAACACGGCCTTCGCCACCCTGCTCGTGCCGCCGTACGGGGACGCGACCCTGTTCACCGTCGACCCGCTGACCGGGCTGGCCACCGCCGTCGGCGTGTTCCCGTTGCTGATCACCGACATCGCCGTCGCACTCGACCCCAACCCCAACTGACCCCCCCGGGGGACCCGGTGCGGCGTCGACCCCCTCGGCGCCCACCGGGGCTTTCCGGCATTGTCGTTCCGCGCCGCCACCCCGGTTTTTCAGTGTGACTACGGGTCTTTGCCGTGTCCTTGGCTGTGGACCGGGATGGGGAAGGGGGACTCTGGGTGGTTCTCTGGCTTGGGTTCCCGGCTCACTTTGGGTTGGGAGGGGTCCCTGGGCTTGGCAGCTCAGGTCAGGTGGCGGACGGCGGCGCGGACGAGCGGGTCCACATCGGACGGATCGGCCTCGACCCGGCTCAGCAGATCAGCGCGCATCCGCGGATCCCAGAACTGCCGGATGTGCTGGGCGATCACCGCCGCGGCGCGGTCCTCCGGCTGGCCGCGGAACTGCAGCGCGATTTCGTTGGCCAGCCGGACCTGCGGGTTCGTCTTCATCGCCTACTCCGCCATCACCGGCACCGCGGCGCCGCTGGACTGGCGCAGCGCCACCTGCACCGCGGTCACCTTGTACTCCGGGCAGTTCGTCGCCCAGTCGGAGTTCTCCGTGGTCACCACGTTCGCCCCGGTCACCGGGTGGTGGAAGGTGGTGTAGACCACCCCGACCGGCATCCGGTCCGACAGGATCGCCCGCAGCTTCGTCTCGCCGACCCGGCTCGACAACGCCACCTCGTCCCCGTCGGTGATCCCGCGGACCTCGGCGTCGTGCGGGTGGATCTCCAGCAGGTCCTCCGGATGCCAGGCCACGTTCTTGGTGCGCCGGGTCTGCGCCCCCACGTTGTACTGGCTCAGGATCCGCCCGGTGGTCAGGATCAACGGGAACTTGCGCGTGCTGCGCTCCTCGGTCGGCACGTAGGTGGTCGGCACGAACCGGCCCTTCCCGCGCACGAACCCGTCCACGTGCATGATCGGCGTGCCCTCGGGCGCGGCGTCGTTGCACGGCCACTGCACGCTGCCGAGCTTGTCCAGCTTCTCGAACGAGACCCCGGCGAAGGTCGGGGTCACCGCGGCGATCTCGTCCATGATCTCGCTGGTCGCCGCGTAGGACATCGGGTAGTCCATCGCCTCGGCGATCTCGCAGACGATCTCCCACTCGTGCTTGCCGGTCTTCGGCGCCATCACCGGGCGCACCCGGTTGATCCGGCGCTCGGCGTTGGTGAAGGTGCCGTCCTTCTCCAGGAACGAGGTGCCCGGCAGGAACACGTGCGCGAACTTGGCCGTCTCGTTGAGGAACAGGTCCTGCACCACGAGCAGGTCCAGTGCCTCGAGTGCGGCGGTGACGTGCTTGGTGTTCGGGTCGGACTGCGCGATGTCCTCGCCCTGCACGAACAACGCGCGGAAGGTGCCGTCGATGGCCGCGTCGAACATGTTCGGGATGCGCAGGCCCGGCTCGGCCAGCAGCGGGCGGTCCCACAGCGTCTCGAACACCTCGCGCACCGCGTCGTCGGAGACGTGCCGGTAGCCGGACAGCTCGTGCGGGAAGGAGCCCATGTCACACGAACCCTGCACGTTGTTCTGCCCGCGCAACGGGTTGACGCCGACGCCCTCGCGGCCGATGTTGCCGGTCGCCATGGCCAGGTTCGCCATGCCCATCACCATGGTCGAGCCCTGGCTGTGCTCGGTGACCCCGAGGCCGTAGTAGATCGCGGCGTTGCCGCCGGTGGCGTACAACCGCGCGGCGGCCCGCAGGTCGGCGGCCGGAACGCCGGTGATCTCCTCGACCGCCTCCGGGCTGTTCTCCGGCCGCGCGATGAACTCCGCCCACTCCTCGAAGTCCTCGCAGCGCTCGTCCACAAAGGACTGGTCGACCAGTCCCTCGGTGACCACCACGTGCGCCATCGCGTTGACCACCGCGACGTTCGTGCCCGGCGCGAGCTGGAGGTGGTGCGCCGCCTCGATGTGCGGGGAGCGGACCAGATCGATCCGGCGGGGATCGATCACCACCAGCTTCGCGCCCTCGCGCAGCCGCCGCTTCATCCGCGAGGCGAACACCGGGTGCCCGTCGGTCGGGTTCGCGCCGATGACCACGATCACGTCGGACGCCGCCACCGAGCGGAAGTCCTGCGTGCCGGCCGACGTGCCGAAGGTCTGCTTCAGCCCGTAACCGGTGGGGGAGTGGCAGACCCGCGCGCAGGTGTCGACGTTGTTGTTGCCGAACGCGGCACGCACCATCTTCTGCACCACGTACACCTCTTCGTTGGTACAGCGGGAAGAGGTGATGCCGCCGATCGCGCCGACGCCGTGGCGTGCCTGCACCTCGCGCATCTTGTCGGCCACGTAGGTGATCGCGGTGTCCCACTCGACCTCGCGCCATTCGTCGGTGATCTTCTCGCGGACCATCGGCTTGAGCTTGCGGTCGGGATGGGTGGCGTAACCGAAGGCGAACCGGCCCTTGACGCAGGAGTGGCCCTCGTTGGCGCCGCCGTCCTTGTGCGGCACCATGCGCACCAGTTCGTCGCCGCGCAGTTCGGCCTTGAACGAGCAGCCGACCCCGCAGTAGGCGCAGGTGGTGAGCACGCTGCGGGTCGGCATGCCCAGCTCGACCACCGACTTCTCCTGCAGCGTGGCCGTCGGGCAGGCCTGGACGCACGCTCCGCACGAGACGCACTCGGAGTCCATGAACAGCTCGCCCGCGCCCGCGGAGACCTTCGACTCGAACCCGCGGCCTTCGATGGTCAGTGCGAAGGTGCCCTGGACCTCACCGCACGCCCGCACGCACCGCGAGCAGGCGATGCACTTCGACGGCGTGAAGTCGAAGTACGGGTTGCTGTGATCGGCTTCGAGGTCGAGGTGGTTCTCGCCTTCGTAGCCATAGCGGACTTGGCGCAGCCCGACCACGCCGGACATGTCCTGCAGCTCGCAGTCCCCGTTGGCCGAGCAGGTCAGGCAGTCGAGCGGATGGTCGGAGATGTACAACTCCATCACGCCCTGCCGCAGCTTCTCCACCCGCGGCGTCTGCGTGCGGACCTTCATGCCGTCGGCGACCGGCGTGGTGCACGAGGCCGGGGTGCCGCGGCGGCCGTCGATCTCCACCAGGCACAGCCGGCACGAGCCGAAGGCGTCCAAGCTGTCCGTGGCGCACAGCTTCGGGATGTCGATCCCGGTCATCGCCGCCGCGCGCATCACCGAGGTGCCCTCGGGCACCACCACCGGATGGCCGTCGACCTCCAGTGAAACCGTGGCCGGGCCCGGCACCGCCGGGGTGCCGAGGTCGTGTTCCTTGTACAGCGTCATGACTGGCTCTCCTGCCGCGCCGTGAAGTCGTCCGGGAAGTGGCGGAGGGCGCTGAGCACCGGGTTCGGCGTGAGCCCGCCCATCGCGCACAGCGATCCGTCGGTCATCAGGTCACAGAGATCACCCAGCAGCGCCAGGTTCGCGTCGGGATCCTCACCGGCTCTGATCCGGTCGATGGTCTCCACCCCGCGCACCGAGCCGACCCGGCAGGGCGTGCACTTGCCGCACGACTCCTCCGCGCAGAACTCCATCGCGAACCGGGCCATCGACGCCATGTCGACCGTGTCGTCGAAAACCACGATGCCGCCGTGGCCGAGCATCGCCTTGGCCTCGGTGAACGCCTCGTAGTCGAGCGGCACGTCCAGTTGCGAGGCCGGGAGGTAGGCCCCGAGCGGGCCGCCGACCTGGACCGCGCGCACCGGCCTGCCCGAGCGGGTGCCGCCGCCGTAGTCGTTGATCAGCTCGGCCAGCGACATGCCGAACGCCGTCTCGAACACGCCGCCGCGCGCGATGTTGCCAGCCAGCTGGAACACCTGCGTGCCGCGCGAGCGTTCGCGGCCGAGCGCGGCGTACGCCTCGGCGCCGTCGGCGAGGATCACCGGCACGGACGCCAGCGTGAGCACGTTGTTCACCACGGTGGGCTTGCCGAACAGGCCGGTGATCGCCGGGATCGGCGGTTTCGCGCGCACCATGCCGCGCTTGCCCTCCAGGCTTTCCAGCATGGAGGTCTCCTCGCCGCAGATGTAGGCACCCGCGCCGACGCGCACGAACAGGTCGAAGCGCGCGCCGGAGCCGAGGATGTTCTCGCCGAGCCAGCCGCGCGCGTAGGCGATCTCGATGGCCTGGCGCAGGGTGGCGACCGCGTCCGGGTACTCGGAGCGGAGGTAGACGTAGCCCTCGGTGGCGCCGGTCGCGTACGCGGCGATGGTCATGCCCTCGATCAGGCAGAACGGGTCGCCCTCGATGAGCATGCGGTCGGCGAAGGTGCCGCTGTCGCCCTCGTCCGCGTTGCAGCAGACGAACTTCTGCTCCGCCGGGGCGTCCAGCACGGTCTTCCACTTGATCCCGGCGGGGAATCCGGCACCACCGCGGCCACGCAGACCGGATTCGGTCACCGCGGCGACCACCTGCGCCGGTTCCCGTTCCAGTGCCTTCCGCAGCCCGGCGGTGCCGCCGTTGGCGAGGTAGTCGTCGGCGGAAAGCGGATCGGTGAGGCCGACGCGCGCGAAGCAGAGCCGGGTCTGGCCGGTCATCCACGGCAGGTCGTCGACGCGGCCGAGGTTCAGCTCGTGCTCGCCGTCGTCGAGAATCGCCGCGAGCACCTCACCGGCGCGGCCGGGGGTGACCGGGCCGTAGCCGACGCGACCCGCTTCGGTGGCCACCTCGACCAGTGGTTCGAGCCAGAGCATGCCGCGGGAACCGTTGCGTACCAGGCGAATGTCCTCGCCGAGTGCTTCGGCGTCACGCTGGATGGTCTCGGCCACCGCGTCGGCGCCGACCGAGACGGCGGCGGAATCCCTGGGGACGTAGATCGTGATGGTCATGCCTTGCCCGCCTCCGCTTCGGCGATGATGCTGTCCAGCGCGGCTTCGTCGAGATTGCCGTGCAGTCGTCCGTCGACCTGTGCGGCCGGCCCGAGCGCGCAGTTGCCGAGGCAGAAGACCTGCTCCAGGGTCACCGAGCCGTCGGCGGTGGTCTGGCCGACCTTGCTGCCGAGCACCTGTTCGGCGTGGGCCACCAGCCGTTCCGCGCCGACCGACTGGCAGGCCTCCGCGCGGCACAGCTTCACCACGGTGCGCCCGGCCGGTTCGGTGCGGAAGTCGGTGTAGAAGCTGACCACCCCGTGCACGTCGGCGCGGGACAGGTTCAGTTCCTTCGCCACCAGCGGCAGCAGGGCCTGGTCGACGTAGCCGAACTCGGCCTGCAGCCCGTGCAGGACGGGCAGCAGCGCGCCCCGGTCACCGCGGTGTGCGTCGACCACGGCGCGTGCGCGGTCGGCCATGTCGCTCATCTTCCCGCTCCCATCAGGCTTCCGGTGCATACGGTATACACTACGGTACTCAGATCGGGCGCGCGGGAAAAGGGGTCCGGCCTATCGGGACTCGGTGGCCAGCTTGACGCCGAGGCCGATCAGCACGGTGGCGGTCACCCGGTCCAGCAGGCGGCGCACGCGCTCGCGGAGCAGGAGGCGGCGGGCCTTCGACGCGGTCCAGATCAGCAGCGGGTACCAGGCGAAGGTGACTGCCAGGTGGATGGCGACCAGCAGCGCGCCCCAGGCGGTCGAGCCGGGGCCGGTGGGCAGGAACTGGGGGAGCAGGCTGACGTAGAAAACGCCGACCTTCGGGTTGAGCAGGTTGGTGAGCAGACCGGCGCGCAGTGCCCTGGTGGTGGTCGGTCCGGCGTCGAGCGGCTCGACCGGACGGCGGTTGCGGGGCAGCGTTTTCCAGATCGCCGACGCGCCGAGCCAGATCAGGTAGGCCGCGCCCGCGATGCGCACGATCCGGTACGCGACCTCCGAAGCGGCGAGCAGGGCGGTGAGTCCGGCGAGGCTCGCCGTGGCCCAGACCAGGCAGCCGAGCGCGATGCCGGTGACCGCGCGGAACCCGGCCCGGCGTCCGGCGAGCAGGGTGTGGCGCAGCACCAGGAGGGTGTCGATGCCGGGGGTGATCACGCCGAGGAAGGCGACCAGGGTCCAGGTGAGCAGCGTCGCTTCGGTCACGTCGGCCTCCTGCCGGTTACGCGGGCCAGTGGTCCAGGTGCAGGATGAGCGCCGCGATGTTCCAGGCGTCATCTTCGCCGCGGTGGTGCCTGCCTTCAAGGGGCAGTCCGGCGATTTCGAGCGCCCGCGCCATGCCTGGCCGCTTCGTGCTCGGTGGCGAGCGTTCGGCACGCCTCGGCGAAGGTGACGCCGCCGGTCAGTTCGGCCGCGGTGAGCCCGATCTCGCTGACCTGGCCCGCCGGTGGGCGGCCGTCTCAGCAGGTGGCCTCCACGTCGACGTCGTCGAGCAGTGCGTTCACCCGGCCCCGACTTCCAGCCGACGCCGGGTCAGGCTTCGTAGTTCCGGAACTCCGGCCACAACCGTGACCAAGGCTGGACCGGGTCGCGGCAGATCCACAGTGGAGTGCCTTGTTCCTCGTTGTCCACGCCCAGCCCGTTGTCGACGGTGCCCGCGCGCGTCACCGAACCGAACCGTGCCCGCAGAGCCCGGCCGTCTTCGAAGCCGACGGCGATGATGGTCGCGGAGTCCGCGGGCGGGCCCCAGAGCCAGTAGTTGTTGTGCCCGCTGACCGGTTGGCCCAAGCCGTACGGCCCGCCGAGTTGTTCGACCGCGCCCGCCTGACCGTAGTTCGACGTGAGCACCACCGCCGTGGTGCGCTCATCGGGTGGCAGCGTGTCGCGGACCGCGGCGATCTGCCGCAGGAACGCGGACCAGCCGATGGTTTCCGCGAGCACCGGGTTGATGTCGGTGATCGGCAGATCGCGGTGCGCGGACACGGGCAGGACCGGCAGCGCCAGCGGCAGTGCGACCACCCCCGCCACCCCGACCGCGACCGGCACCAGCGCCCGCCGCGACCAGCGCTCGGCCGCCACCCCGCCCGCCGCGAACAGCACCACGTACATCGGCGCCAGGTAGTAGTACTTCCCGCCGACGACCACCAGCAGCACCAGCAGCACCACGTACAACCAGCCGAACAGCCGGAACTCCACCGTGCGGAACAGCCACCACAGCCCGGCGATCCACACCGGCGCGAGCAGCGGGTTCATCGTCAGAACCTGCATCGGCAGGAACAACGCCGCGCCCGCCAGGCCGCCCTCGTCCTCCCGGATGGACGCCGAGACCGCCGGCATCGGCCAGTCGTGCGCGGCCTGCCACACCAGCACCGGCGCCGCGATCGCCAGCGCGAGCAACGCCCCGAGCCACGGCCACCGCGTGGCCGCGTGCCGTCGCTGCGCCGGGGTCGCCAGCAGGGCGACCGGCAGCGCGAGGCCGAGCAGCGCCAGCGTCTGCTTGTTCTGGAAACCGAGCCCGGCGACCAGGCCGAAACCCAGCCACCAGCGCGGATCCGCGCCACGCACCAGCCGCAGCAGGATCCAGAGGCAGCCCGCCCAGGCGAGCTGGTCGAACGCGCTCGGGCCGAAGAGGTGGAACATCGACAGGGACACCGTGGCCGTGCCCGTCGCCAGCCCGGCGATCACCTGCGCCCGCCCGCCCCCGCCGAGGTCCCGCGCGATGAGCGTGGCGATCAGCACCACGGCCGCCCCGGCGAGCGCGGGCCACAACCGCAGTGCGAACAGCGAATCACCGAACAGCGTGGTGGACAGGCGGCCCAGCAGCGGGGTGAACGGCGGCTCGCTGGCGAACGCCCAGTCGAGCCGCTTCGACTCGGCCAGGAAGTAGAACTCGTCGCGGTGGTAGCCGTACGCCGTCGCGCAGACCGCGTGCAGCCCCAGTGTTCCCGCGGCGATCAGCAGCGCGGGGCCCCGCGACCACTTGGTGGTCACCATCGGAAGTCCTGTGGCAACCACTAGCCACAGCGCCAGACCACGGCGACCCGCTTCCAGGAGGCGTCCCTGACGTCACCGGCGATCAGTGAACCGAAGGGGGAGATGGCTGTCGCGGTGCCCGAGGCCGCGCCGGGCGGCAACGGCAGCGCGGTGGCTTTGCCCCGCGCCCACCACACCGGGCTGTCGCCGACGGAACCGACCACCGCGCCGGAGATGTTCGTGGCGTTCGCGAGCCCGCCGGCACCGCCCGCGATCGGCGTGATCGCGCCACTGATCGCGTTCATCGAAATCGCCTCGCGGGCGCCGTCCTGCTCGCGGAAACCGACGATGCGGCCCTGCACGATGTCGCTGAACCAGACGCCTGCCGGGTACTCGCCGACGACGGTGCCGTCGGTACGCCAGACCATCGAGGACTGGTTCTGCGTGCTGAGCCCGGACCAGCCGATGATCAGGCCGGAGTTGTCGATCGCCTCGGCCGCGGTGGACGCACCGGGCAGGTCGGCGAGCACTCGCATGGTGCCCGGGTCGTCCACCGGCCACACCACGGCCTGGGTGTAGCCGTCGGCCTCGAAGGCCTGGCCCACCACGTCGCCACGATCGTTGATGTCGTTGGCCACCGCGCCGTGCCCGAGGTCGGGCAGCGTGGTGGTCACGCCCTCGCGCCACACGGTCGCCTTCGCGTGCTGCGAACCGGCGAGCACACCATGCCGGTTGACCGCGCCGGGACCGAAGGCACCGAGGTCCTCGGCGGCGGTGCCGGTCCAGCGGACGCCCCGAAGATCGGCCCACGGGCCCGCCACACCGGCGATCCGGCCGATGGCGTCGATTCCCGCGACGTAGGACAGGTCGGTGGCCGGGCCCGCCGGCAACTGCTCCACCGTGCAGCCCGCCGCCGAGGCCGGTGGCCCGAGCAGCGCGGCCGCGGTGAGCGCGGTGACAAAAACGAGTGCGCGCGAAGCCCTCATCGAGATCCCCCAAGGTCGCCGAACAGCCTGAACCGCCCGGCCCCCGCACAGGCTGAGCTGACCGTACTGGCCGGAATGCCCGCTCGCCAGTGGGTAATTCGGCCGTCTGGCGCGCTTCCCGTGCCGGGAAGGCTTTCCGGTGGGATCCGCGGACGAGGAGGGCGTGATGACAGGAGCGTTCCGGGTGGAGCCGGACGCCGCGAGATCGGTGGTCCGGTCCATGGAGGACCTGAACTCCACGGCGGCGACCTCGGCGCGCGAGATCGGCTCGCTGGCCATCGACATCGCTTCGTTCGCCGGCATCGGCAGCGCGGTGGGCAGCGCCAACGCCTCGCTGCAGCAGCAGCTCACCGGCGCGCTCGGCCGGTTCGTCGAGCTGATCGGCCAGATCAGCGAGTACGTGCGGCTCGCGGCCGACGGCTACACCGCCGCCGACCAGGACACCGCGCGCGGGTACGGCGGCGGCACCGGGCACGGCGGCACCCAGGGCGGCAGCGGCACACAGCTGCCAGGACCGGGCCCGCAGCCCGCCACCGATCCCGGCGCCGGGGTGCACGCCTCGCAGCAGCCCTCGCTGGCGGACCAGGCGACCTGGCAGGCCGCGTACGCCGGCGCCGACGTGGCCGACGGCATCGGCTGGACCAACGCCAGCAGCCACCTCAAGCACTTCCTGGACAACAGCGGCACCCCGGTCACCGTGGACGCCGACCAGATCGCCCGCGACGTGCCCTCGTTCCGCGGCGTGGTGGACCGCACGGTCACCGAGCAGATGCGCCAGCTCGCCGCCGACGCCGCGCGCACCGGGAGCTACGGCACCCCGGTCACCTTCGACTCCGGCTGGCACGGGCACTACCTCGGCCCGGCCGAGAGCAAGAACTGGTACTACGCGATGGGCGGCGTGCAGTACTCGGTCAGCGGGGTGGCCACCGTGCACCCGCCCGCGGTGCCCGGCGGCGACCCGACGATCGAGATGGACTACCGCGCGCACGTGTTCGACCGCTACAACTGGGACGGCGGCAAGGCCACCCAGATCGGCCCGATGACGGTCACCGACGCGTCGCTGGCCGAACTGCACCGGTCCGGGCTGGCGCAGGAGTACAACATCTCCGGCTCCACCGACCCGCGGCACTACTCGGGCACGGTGCCGGGCGCGGGGACCCAGGTGGTGCTGCCGCAGAGCACGGACAACCGTGACGGCACCCGATCGGACATCCGCCGATGAGCACCGCCGCCCTGACCGCACTGGACTTCGGCGGCATCGTGCTGCCGCCGGGCGCCGAGGTGCTCGGGGTGCTCGACGAACGCGGCATCGACCAGCTCTACGCGCTCGCCATCGCGGTGGAACCGGACACAGTGGACAGTCTGCTGGCGGATTCCGGCTTCACGAAGGAACTCGAGCCGGGCAGGCAGGTCTTCCTGCCGCCGGTGCCCGGCTTCGACCCGGACCGCGGCGCGGACATCGCCTCGGCGCAGGACGCGCTGCCCGCCGGCCGCGCCCGCCCGGCGAAGGTGACCAGGGAAGTACTGATCGACCGGAGCGACCCGGACCGGCCGGTGGCGCACCTCTGGTTGTTCACCACCTGAATTCCCGATTCCGGGGAACGGAACGCGGTGGTTGCCGCGGTCGTACCGGTGGCGTGATTATCGGCTGGTCTTCGGCAGAAGGGTGGCCACGTGCGCAATACCGAATTGGCGGTGCGCAAAAGAATCGCGCTCGCCGGGGGAGTCAGCGCGCTCGCGGTATTTCTCGCGGTACCCGTGCTGACCACGTTCACCCCGCTTTTCGACGGCTGGGTCGGGCCGATCGGCGCCGGTTATGTGGCCGGTGCTTTTGCCATCGTGTTCCCGCTCGGCGCCGCGTTCGCCTACGGGCGCTGGGCCGACCGCTTCGAGAACCGCGACAAGAACGAGGACGGATCGTGAACGTGCTCGCGGTGCTCGTGGTCGCCGCGATCGTCGCGGTCACCCTCGGCCTGACCAGTTACGCGGCGCGGCGCAACAAGAGCACCGACGACCACTACGTCGCCGGCGGCCGGGTCAGCGGCTGGCAGAACGGCCTGGCGCTGGCCGGTGACCAGCTCTCGGCGGCGTCGTTCCTCGGCATCACCGGCGCGGTCGCGCTGACCGGGTTCAACGGCTTCTACCTCGCGCTCGGCATTCCCATCGCCTACCTGCTGGTGCTGCTGGTGATCGCCGAACCGCTGCGCAACCTCGGCCGGTTCACCCTGGCCGACGCGGTGGCCGCGCGGTTCGACGGGCGGCTGCTGCGCGCGGTGCTCGCGGTGGCGTCGCTGATCCTGAGCATCGTCTACATGGTGATCCAGTTCGTCGGTGCCGGGGTGCTCGCGCAACTGCTGCTCGGTGTGGAGTTCCCGCTCGCGGTGGTGGTGATCGGGCTGCTGATGACGCTCTACACCATGCTCGGCGGCATGGTCGGCACCACCTACATCCAGGTGTTCAAGGCGATCCTGCTGATCGCCACCGTGCTCGGCCTGCTGGTGCTGATCGCGGTGCGCACCGGCGGCAACCCGCTCGGCGCGATGTTCGAAGCCCGCGAAACCCACGGCGATGACATCATCCTGCCGCAGCACGACAGCACCGCGACCGGGCTGAACAACATTTCGATGAGCCTCGGCATGGCATTGGGAATCATGGGCCTTCCGCACGTGATGGTGCGATTCCTGACCGTGCGCGATGCGAAGGCTGCTCGCAATTCCGCGCAGGTGGCGATGTGGATTTTCGCGTTGTTCTTCCTCGCGCTGCCGGTATTCGGTTACGCCGCACTGAACGAGGTCGGCCGGGACCGCATCATCGCCGACAACAAGGCGGGCAATCTCGCCGCGCCGAGGCTGGCGGAAATGGTCGGCGGGAACCTGATGTTCGCGATCGTGGTCGGCGTGGTGATGGCGACCATTCTCGCCGTGCTCGCCGGGCTGGCCATCGCCTCCTCCGGCGCGGTCGCGCACGACCTCTACAGCACGGTGCTCAAACGCGGGCAGGCCACGCAGCGGCAGCAACTGCTGGTCGGCAGGCTGGCCGGGGTCGCGGTGTCGGTGGTGGCCATCGTGCTGGCACTGGGCGCCCGCACGCTGAACGTGGCCTTTCTCGGCAACGTGGCCTTCGCGATCGCGGCGAGTACCACGATGCCCGTGCTGCTGCTGACCATCTACTGGCGCGGCTTCAACCGCGTCGGCGCGACGTGCGGACTGCTCGGCGGGCTGGTCGTCTCGGTCGGGCTGGTGCTGGTCGGCCCGGACGTGATGGGCGCCGATCACCTGTTCCCGCTGTCCATCCCGGCACTGGTCTCGGTGCCCGCGGGCTTCCTGGCCGCCTGGCTGGGCAGCCTCGCCGGACGCAGGAACGCGGCCGCACAGGGCACGCCGTACGACGAACTCGCCGCGCGCGCCTTCCCTGGCCGCCGCCGGACGGAGGTGACCGCATGACGTACACCACCAGCCGGGCCTTCCTGGAGGCGCTGCGCGAAGGGGGAGTGGAGTACGTCTTCGCGAACCTGGGCAGCGATCACCCCGGCATCGTGGAGGCCTACGCGCGCGCCAGGGCGGAAGGCCGGGCGGAAACGTTGCCGGAGCTGGTCATCTGCCCGCACGAGAGCGTCGCGTTCTCCGCCGCGCAGGGGTACGCGCAGGTCACCGGACGGGCGCAGGCGGTGCTGGTGCACGTGGACTGCGGCACCCAGAACATCGGCGGCATGCTGCACAACGCGGCGAAGGGCCGGGTGCCGGTGCTGGTGTTCGCCGGTGCGTCGCCGTTCACCCAGGAGGGCGAGCTGCTGGGCAGCCGCAACGAGTTCATCCAGTGGATCCAGGACGTGCACGACCAGCGCGGCATCGTCCGCGGGTACACCAAGTACGACAACGAGATCCGCACCGGGCACAACGTCAAGACCCTGGTGGGCCGGGCGTTGCAGATCGCGCACAGCGAACCCGGGGGACCGGTGTACCTGGTCGGCGCACGCGAGGTGATGGAAGCCGGAGTGCCGCGCCAGGACCCGCCGCACACCGTGCCGATCGCGCCGGCCGCACTGTCTCCGCAGGTCCTCGACCAGCTCGCGGAAGCGTTGGGACAGGCGGAGAACCCGATCGTGGTCACCTCCTATCTCGGTCGGGACCCGGAGGCCGTGCCGGTGCTGGTGGACCTGTGCGAACGGCTGGCGATGCCGGTGCTCGAATCGGTGCCGATGCGGATGAACTTCCCCGCCGATCACCCGCTGCACCTCGGTTTCCAGTGGAACACCACCGAACCGGACCCGGTGCTCGCCGACGCCGACGTGATCCTCGTGCTGGGCAGCGACGTGCCGTGGATCCCGGTCAGCAACCGGCCACGCGACGGCGCGCGGATCTTCGTGGTCGACGTCGACCCGCTCAAGGAGCAGATGCCGCTGTGGCACGTGCCCGCGGAGTGCTTCGCCCGCGCCGATCCGCGCACGGCCCTGGTCCAGCTGGTCGACCGGATCGGGCACCGCCCCGACGACGGACGCCTGGCCCGCGTCACCGCCGAGCACCGGCGTCGCGTCGGGGAATACGCGGCGCTGGAGGTCCCGGACGGTGACACGATCACGCCCGAATACCTGCTGGCGTGCCTGCGCGACTCGCTCGACTCAGACGCGCTGGTGCTGACCGAGGCGATCTCCAGCTACCAGGCCGTCGGCAGGCACCTGCGCCGCAACCGGCCCGGTTCGCTGATCGGCTCCGGCGGCGGTTCGCTCGGCTGGCACGCGGGCGCGGCGATCGGCGCGAAGCTGGCCGAGCCGGACCGCACGGTGGTCTCGGTCGTCGGCGACGGCAGTTACCTGTTCGGCGTGCCCTCGTCGGCGCAGTGGGTGGCCCGGCGGTACGGCACGCCGACGCTGACCGTGGTGCTGGACAACCGGGGCTGGAAGTCGCCGAAGCTGTCCACGCTCGGTGTGCACCCCGAGGGCACGGCCGCCGAACGGGACGACTTCAACGTCAGCTTCGAGCCGGAGGCCGACCTGCCGGGCATCGCCACCGCCGCCGGTGGCGCGTGGGGCCGCACGGTCTGCCGTCCGGACGAACTCGAGGACGCGCTGGCCGAGGCGCTCGGGGCGGTGGCCGGCGGCCGATCGGCGGTGCTCAGCGTGCACCTCGCACCGGTCCAGGCGGCTCAGCCGACCCCATCGTCCCGGTCGTCCCAATGAGTGGAACGACCGCTTGCCCGCGAGAGGTTCACCGAGCAACATCACCCGGATGAGCGGCGAATCCGCACCGGCACCGAAGTCGGTGCTGGCGCGAGGGCTGTCCCTGCTCGACGCGTTCACCCCCGGCGAGCCGGAGCTGAGCCTGGGTGAACTCGCCGCTCGCAGCGGCCTGCCCAAACCGACCGCGCACCGGCTGCTCGGCGAGCTGGTCGACTGGGGTGCGCTGGAGCGGACCGGGCACGGCGGCTACCGGCTCGCCGCGAAGCTGTTCCGCCTCGGCCAGATGGTGCCGCGCTACCGGATGCTGCGCGAAGCGGCGCTGCCGTTCCTCGAAGGACTGCAGCGGTCCAGCCGGGAGAACGTGCACCTCGCCGTGCCGGACGACGTGTGCACGCTGTTCGTGGAGAAGCTCAGCGGCAGCGAGTCGATGGTCATCCGGTCCAGGGTGGGCGGCCGGATGCCCGCGCACTGCACCGCCACCGGCAAGGTCTTCCTCGCCTGGGGCGGCCGCGACCGGTTCCGCCGCGCGGTCGACGCCGGGCTCGCGCGGCTGACCCCGCGCACCATCGTGCTGCCCGGCCTGCTGCACAAGGACCTGGAGCGCACCAGGGAACGCGGGCTCGGGATCAACCTGGAGGAAGCCGAGCCGGGCGTCACCGCGGTGGCCGCGCCGGTGCTCGGCGCGCACGGCGAGGTGGTGGCCGCGCTGTCCATCACCGGGCACACCCGGCGGCTCGACCTGGACCGGTGCGGCACCGCGGTCCAGGCCGCCGCCGGCGCGCTTTCGGCCGCGCTCAGAAGGGATACCCCGCCACGTCCCCGCGCAGGGTGACCCAGCGGGTTTCGGTGAACGCCTCGATGTTCGCCGCCGCCCCGCCGAAGCGGGAGCCGGTGCCGGAGGCGAGCACGCCGCCGAACGGGGCGTGGGCCTCGTCGTTGACCGTCTGGTCGTTGATGTGCGCGATGCCGGTCGGGATGCGCTCGGCCAGCGCCAGTCCTTTTGCCACGTCCGGGGTGACGATGCCGAGTGACAGACCGTATTCGCTGGCGGCGGCGAGCGCGACGGCCTCGTCGTCGCTGCCGAACCGGGTGACCGGCGCGACCGGGCCGAACACCTCCTGCGCGTAGGCGGGCACCTGCGGCCCGGCGTCGGCGAGCACCGTCGGCCGGTAGAACAGGTCCTGGTAGGTGCCGCCAGCGGCCAGCCGCGCCCCACTGTCCACACTGGACGTGACCAGGTGGTGGATCTTGTCGCGCTGCGCGCCGTCGATGATCGGGCCGAGCGCCACCTGCTCGGTGGCCGGGTCGCCGACCGGCAGGCCGTCGGCCTTCTCGGCCAGCCGCGCCACGTACTCCTCGTAGACCGATTCGTGCACCAGGTGGCGGCCGGTGGTCATGCAGATCTGGCCCTGGTGGAAGAACGAGCCCCAGGCGGCGGCGCTGATGCACTGGTCGAGATCGGCGTCGGCGAGCACGAGCAGCGCGGAGTTGCCGCCGAGTTCGAGGTGGGCGCGCTTGAGGTGACGGCCGGCCAGCTCGCCGACCGCGCGCCCGGCGGCGGTGGAGCCGGTGAACGAGATGACGCGGACGTTCGGGTCCTCGACCAGCGCCGCACCGGCTGTCGCGTCACCGGGCAGGACGTGCAGCACGCCCGCGGGCAGTCCGGCTTCTTCGAACACCGCGGCGAGCGCGAACCCGCCGCAGACCGCGGTGCGCGGGTCGGGCTTGAGCACCACGGAGTTGCCGAGCGCCAGCGCGGGGGCGACCGAGCGGATGGAGAGGATCAGCGGCGCGTTGAACGGCGCGATCACGCCGACCACGCCCGCGGGCACGCGGCGGACCATGCTGGTGCGCGGTGCTTCGCTGGGCAGCAGCTCACCGAGCGGGCGGGAGGGCAGGGCCGCCGCTTCGTAGCATTCCTGGGCCGCGACGTGCAGTTCGAAGTCGGCCTTGCCGGGAATGCTGCCCGCCTCGCGGACGAGCCAGCCGCGGAGTTCGTCGGCGTGTTCCTCCCACAGCCGTCCCGCGCGGCGTAGTACGGCCGCGCGCTCCTGGAACGGGCGGGCGGCCCAGTCGCGTTGCGCGCGGGCGGCCTGCTCGGCGGAGCGGGCGATGGCCGCCGGGTCCGCGAGGCCGTGCCTGCCGAGTTCGGCGCCGGTCGCCGGTTCGGTCACCGGGGCGTCGGCGCCGGTGGACTCCCAGCCGCCGGTGAAGACCCGGCCCTGCCACTGTGCTTCGTCGAGTAGTGCCACGCCGACATGATCCGCCGGTTGGGCCCGCGTGGGGAGGGGGCTCTTCCGGTCACCGGAACGCGTTTTCGGGTGTCCCGGCCTGTCCCGGACGCCGTTTTCCCTGTCCGACCTGGGGATCTCTCTGGTTCGTTGTGATCCGGACTTTTGCTGAGGCGAGGAAGGAAAACGATGCCACGACGTCAGATGACCCGGCTGCGGCGGCGCAGGCTGCCGAAGATCTGGATCTGGGCGGGTTTCGCGGGCGGGCTGAGCGTGGGCGCGGTGGGGGCGGCCGCGATCACCGCGCTCGCCGAGGACGACCGGCCGCCCGTGCTGGCCGCCGCGGACTTCCGCGCGATGCTCGACGACTACCTGGCCGAGGAGGGCTACGTCCCGGACCTTCACCCGGCCGACGAGGTACCACCAGGGGAGTTGCCCGCGGGGGACCTGCCACTGGGGGAGCTGCCTTCGGGGGATCTGCCTTTCGGGGAGACGCCCTCGGGGGAACTGCCGCCACCCGGCCCACTGCCCGCCGACCCGGCTCCGGTCCCGGTCCCGCCGGACCGGATCGCCCCGGTGCGCGACCGGGAGATCCCGCTGGCCCTGCCGCCCGACCTGCTCGATCCCATCGGTTCCCTGGCGACCCCGGTGGTCGCGGCCGCCACCGAACCCGTGTCCGCCCTAGCCGAGCCGGTCTCGGCTCTGGCCGAACCCGTGTCCGCTCTGGCCGAGCCGGTCTCGGCTCCGGCCGAGCCACTCGCCGCGACCGCTGAGCCGATGGTGGCCGAGGCCGAACCGATGATCGCTACCGAGTCGGCGGGTGGCGACCCTCAGCCGGCTCTGGTGCTCGCGGACCCGGTGTCCGCGGGCCCGGCCTCCGCCGAGGCTGCGCCTGCTGAGGTGGCGCCTGCCGAAGTGGTGCCTGCTGAAGCGACGGTGCTGCAGGAGCCGATGACCACCGACTCGGGCGCGATCCTCGCCGAGCCGATGGCCGCCGAACCGGTCGCGGCGGCCGAGCCTGCCCCCGAGCCCGAGCCCGAGCCCGAGCCCGAGCCCGAGCCCGAGCCCGCGCCGCAGCCGGAGATCGCGGAGCCTGGCCCGGCCGTGGTCGGGAGCTACGAAATCGTCGAAGCCGCGCCGGTCGTCGAGGAGGAGCCGAAGGCCGAAACCGCTTCGGTGCTGGAGGAGGTGGGCTCCGGTGAGTAACCAGCGCCGAACCACCACCGAAGACGCGCACCGGCGCTGGCGGGCCGCGGGCCTGCGGGTGCCCGCCGTGGTCCTGGCGACCGCGGTCACGTTCGGTGGCCTCTCCGCTGTCGTGGACGCGGTGGCCACCGCCGCCCCGCCCGCGGCCACGAACGCTTCGCCCGAGAAGAAAGCCGGTCCGCCGAAGAAGAAGGTGCGGTCCGAACGCGAGCGCCACCTCCAGAAGCAGGCGCAGCTGGACCGGAAGTGGTCCGGCAAGGGCGGCACCAAGGCGGCCGATCCGGGGCAGGCCAAGCACAAGGCGAAGCCGTCGGGACAGGCGAAGGCGCCGGACAAGGCGAACTCGTCGAAGAAGACGTCGAAGCCCAAGACCAAGGCACAGGCCAAAACCGCGTAGGGAGGATCGGGTTGAGTTCGATGAGCGAAGAAACCACGCTCGAAAACGCTCGCGCGCGGTTGCGCCGGCTGGGGGTGCAGGTGCCGGTGCTGGCGGCCGCCGCCGCGGTGGCCTTCGGGGGGATTTCCACCGTGGCGCCGGGGATCGCGGCCGCCGCGCCACCGCCGAGCGCGTCCTCCGCGGACGACGACCGCAGTATTCGGCAGAAGCTGAACGAGCTGCGCGAACTGGCCAAGAAGGGGTCGATCTCGTCGGGGGTCCGCGCCAGCCAGTTGCTGGACGCGGTCACCAAGTACTTCCCCGGCTGCGTCGGCAGGTGCCTGGCCGAGAAGATCGCCGGTTCGGGCTCGCTCCCGACCAGCATCTCGTCCCAGCTGAAGCTGGCCGCCGAGTGCGTTTCCGAGTGCTACCTCAAGCGCAAGCTCAAGACCCCGGACCAGGCCTACGAGGAACTGTTGCAGGCCAAGGCCGAGGAGAAGCGCGCTCGCAAGGAACTCCGGAAGGCCAAGGAGTCCGGCGCCGACACCACCAAGCTCGAGGAGAATTACAAGAAGACCCAGGCGGCGACGGGGAAGGCGGAAAAGGAACACGTCCGCGCCGTCGACCGGCACACGGTGGCGAAGCGGGTCAGCGAGTACATCACCGAGCAGGACGCGGCGAAGAAGCGCAACAAGAACGGCGACGACGGTGACGCGCCACCCCAGGCGGTCAAACCGACGAAGCCGCCGAAGGGCGGGCCGAGCACCACTGGCAAGACCGTGGAAACGCCGGGCGCCAAGGCGGTCGCCCCGAAGGTCGGGTCGCGCATCGGCAGAGGTGGTGGTGGCGCGGCCGCGCTGGCGATCCTCGGTGAGCTGGCCGGGCAGAAGTACCAGGAGCACCTGAGCGCGGAACACCGCAAGATGCTGGCGAAGGCGATCGAGGACCCGAAGCTGCGCAAGAACATCGTCGATTACTACAACGGGTACACGAAGGACAATCCCTTCGGGCAGATCATCCGCCCGTTCCAGAAGACCGGGTTCAGCCATGGCGCCGCGATGGACACCGCGCCGGCGCTGATCGAGTTCCAGAAGAAGCTGGACGCCCAGGTCAAGCTGGCGAAGGACCGGGCGGCCAGGTCCAACGCCGATCGGTCGTACCAGCAGGCGAGCAAGGAGTGCCGAGGGGAGAACACCTGCACGACCGACCGGACCCGCGTCCTGCGCGAGCGGGCGCGGCAGGACAAGAACCGCGACGCGCTGATCGCGGACAAGAAGGCCGCGTCGAAGCCGGTGCCGAAGTCGGAGCGTCAGCGGCACATCGACAAGCAGGGGGAGTTGGATCGGCAGTCGCGGGAGCAGTTCGGTAAGGACGGGGACAAGGCGGTCAAGAAGCCGAAGGTGCGGACTGAGCGTCAGCGGCACATCGACAAGCAGGGGGAGTTGGATCGGCAGTCGCGGGAGCAGTTCGGTAAGGACGGGGACAAGGCGGTCAAGAAGCCGAAGGTGCGGACTGAGCGTCAGCGGCACATCGACAAGCAGGGGGAGCTGGACCGCAAGGACCGGGAGCAGCTCGGGACCAAGCCGGTCGAGAACAAGACGCCGACCGGGAAGGCGGGCAAGAACAATGCCAAGAAGAACAACCCGCAGTACCAGGCCGCGCTGAAGAAGCAGAGTATGGCGGCTTGAGCCGAGGGGGGCGGGGAAACGAAAGTGGCTGGGCCGGTCCGCACCGGCCCAGCCACCTTCGTGGTCGGATCAGCCGCCGATCGAGTACGCGTAGAGGTGCCAGCCGTCCATCTGGGTGTACTGGCATCGGGTGCGCACATCGCTGCTGGCCCAGGCATCGGCCGCCACCAGGCACTGCGCCTCGGTGGGATAGCTGCCGATGAAGACCCAGTCGACAGCGGACGCGGTGCCCGCGGCACCGCCGAACATGATGGCCGCGGACGCGGTGAGAATGGCGATTCGCCCGAATATCTTCTTCACCACAAGATCATCACACGGTCAAGGCCGCCGCACGGGGGATTCACCTGTGCGTGAAGGGACACCGCTGTCCTTTGTGGAGCGACACGGCCCGGAGCGCGGACTGATCCGGCACCAACCCCCGTCGCGGTACTAGGCTGGGGGCATGGCTGAGGAGTTCAAGCGGGCACCCAACCACTTCCGCGGCCGGGCGCTGGCCGACGGGTCGTCGCCGTGGCCGGTGGAACCGGGGCGGTATCGGCTGGTCGCCAGCCGCGCGTGCCCGTGGGCCAGCCGCGCGATCATCGTGCGGCGGCTGCTCGGGCTCGAGGACGCGATATCACTGGCGATCGTCGACCCCATCCAGGACGAGCGCAGCTGGCGCTTCACCCTCGACCCCGGCGGGCGCGACCCGGTGCTCGGCATCCACTTCCTGTCCGAGGCCTACCACGCCGCCGAGCCCGACTACGACGGCGGCGTCAGCGTGCCCGCCCTGGTCGACGTGCCCAGCGGCAAGCTGGTCTCCAACGACTATCCGCAGCTCACCCTCGACATGTCCACCGAATGGACCGCCTACCACCGCGAAGGCGCCCCCGAGCTGTACCCCGAGAAGCTGCGCGACGAGATCGACGCGGTCAACGAGGTGGTCTTCCGCGACATCAACAACGGCGTCTACGCGATCGGCTTCACCCGCGACCAGGCCGCCTACGACCGCCGGTTCAACCGGCTCTTCGACCGCCTCGACGAACTCTCGCAACGCCTGGAAAGCCGCCGCTACCTGGTCGGCGACACGATCACCGAGGCCGACATCCGGTTGTTCGTCACCCTGGTCCGCTTCGACGCGGTCTACCACGGCCACTTCAAGTGCAACCTGCTCAAGCTCACCGAGATGCCGGTGCTGTGGGCCTACACCCGCGACCTGTTCCAGACCCCCGGATTCGGCGACACCGTCGATTTCGACCACATCAAACGGCACTACTACGTGGTGCACGACAACATCAATCCGAGCGGGATCGTGCCCGCCGGGCCGGACCTGTCCGGCTGGAGCACCCCGCACGGCCGTGAAGCGCTGGGCGGGCGCCCGTTCGGGGACGGCACGCCACCGAACTAGAACACCGGGCTTAGAACGCCGTGGTGACACCGAATTCGGCGCGCAACTGGGCCATGTCGTGCAGATCGCGTTCGCGCGGTTCGTAACCCTGGTGGAACAGCAGTTGCCGGCCGACCGAAAGGCACGGTACCTCGACGCCCTCGATCCGGCCGGTGACGAAGCAGTCGGCGGGATAGGTGAAGGTGGCGCCGTTGTTGTCGGCGGACTGGACGGCCGAACCGTCCTCGGCGAACCGGACGGGGTGCATGTCCAGCTCCGCCGGACCGTCGAGCACGAACCGCACCGGCCGCAGGTCCAGGGTTTCGGCGAAGCCTTCCTCGGTCAGCACCGCCAGCGCGGCGGGTTCGCGGGTCTGATCGTGGATCAGGTCGAGGTCCGCGTGCGGCCGCGTCTGCCTGCCGACGAGCGCGTCGATGCCCCAGCCGCCGCCGATCCACACCGGCACGCCCGCCTCGCCGAATCGGCGGAGCAGGTGCAGCACGAGCGAGGCTTCCATGATCACCGAGTTTAACGGGGGAGCGGGGGGCGGATGTCCGCCCCCGCTCCCCCGATCAGCGGTCCGGTCAGCTGACCTGCAGGTCGATGCAGGCGTAGAAGGCGTTCGTGGTGTCGGCGACGTTCCAGATGGCCAGCACGGTCTGGCGGCCGCTGCTGGGCATGTTCACCTGGTGGGTGACCGTGGCGGGCGGCTGCTGGCCACCGCCGTCGATGTCGGCGATCTTCTGGCCGCCGACGTAGTACTCGTAGTTCGAGGTCTTGTGCCGCGCGGTGAAGGTCCAGGTGAAGTCCACCGTCCGGCCGACCTGGGCGGCCTGCCACGGCTTGTTGTTGTCGTTCAGCTCGGCGAACTGCGGCACGCCGCCGTTGCACTCGCGCAGGCCCTTCGGGCCCTCGACGCTCTGCGGTTCGTACTTGATCGCACCGCATTCGACCACGCCCTGCGCGCACTGCGCCTGACGGCTGGCCGGGGCGTTCACGTAGCCGTGGGCGCTGGCCGTACCGGCCGGGATGGCCACCAGCGCGATCGGTGCGACGGCGGCACCCAGCGCGGCGGCGAGCAGTTTCCTCTTGGCGGTCATGTCAGCTCCTTAAGGGAACCGTTGGTGGGGAGGGAGTTTTGGCTTGCAGAAGCGGGTTTCCCGCTTGCCAACGTGGTCTAGACCATACGCCCGGTGGTTGGCATGGTCAAGAGATGTCAAAATCTTGTCCGGGTTGGTGACTTGCCGACGCAAGTAGGTTGTGTCAACCGGGGAACCCGGCTACAAAAGACGGGTTTGGCTCCCCGGTGCTCCGTCGTCGGCCGGATTCAGTCCATTGTGGACGCCGACTGTCAGGCGGCTCGCGGCGCGGCGCGCGGCGGTGAGATCCGGGTGTTCACTCCGGGTTCCGGTGCAGGCGCCACAGCGCGATCGCCAGTTGCAGCCGCAGCCGCCCCCGCGGATCGCGGACGGGCCAGCCGAGCAGCGTCTCACCGTGCGCGAGCCGCTCCTGCAACGTGGAATTGTGCACCACCAGCGTGGTCGCGGCCGTGCGCAGGCTCGGGCTGCCCGCCACGGCGACCAGTGTCGGCAACACCCACGGCGCGCAGTTCAGTGCGCGCTCGAACGCCACCACGTCCGGCACCGGCGCGGTGTCGTGGCCGACGGCGGTGGCCAGCACGGCGAGCCCGCCCAGCTCGTCGGCGTGCACCACGCGCGGCCCCGGATCCGGGTCGGTGGCGGCGAACCGGAGAGCGGTCCTGGCCGCCGCCAGTGAGCCGGGCAGTTCCGGCACCGGCACCACCGGCCCGACGCCCTGCCGCTCTTCGCCGGGAACGGGCGTTCCGGCGGCCTCCACGCGGGTGCGGCCGCCTTCGAGCGCGACGGCTCGCGCGGTCTCGCCGAGACCGAGCCGTCGCGCCGCGCGCGACCTCGCCTCGACCGGGGCGGTCGCGTCGAGCACGACCTCGCGCGGGTCGCGTTCGACGGTCCGGTCGAGCACGCCGTGCACGGCGGCCACCGCTCGTTCGAGCACCATCGCGTCGACCGGACCAGCGGGCCCGTGCCGTTCCAGGCAGAGCACGCCACCGGACCGGAGGTCGGCCCGCGGCCAGCCCGCGTCCGGCGGCGGCCCGTCGCCGAGGCGGTTGCCGTCCGGATCGACGCGGATCCGCACGCGGCGATCCGGCACGGTCAGCCGCGCGACGGCACCGGAGAGCACCGCCGCGCCCCGCACCATCGGCTCCAGCCCGGCGTGCGACTCGACCAGGCGATCGAAGTAGGCGATCACCTTGAGCGCCGCGCCGGCGTCCGGATCGAGGGCGGAGAGCCTGCCGACGAGATCCTTCATCCCACCATCATGCGCCGAGCACGCGCCGCAGCCACGGCAGCCGCGGCGCCCGCGCCGCCGCGGAGATGGCCGCCTGCGGGGCGAGGCCGTCGAACCCGTGGAACCCGCCCGGCCAGACGTGCAGCTCGGCCTGCCCGCCCGCCTGCCACAGCCGCGTCGCGTAGTCGACCGCCTCGTCGCGGAAGGTCTCCGCCGAGCCGACGTCGATGAACGCCGGGGGCAGGCCGGACAGGTCCTCGGCGCGCGCCGGCGCGGCGTAGGGGGAGACCTCCGGCGTGCCGCGCCGGTCGCCGAGCAGCGCGGTCCAGCCCACCTCGTTCGCGGCGCGGTCCCAGATGCCGAGGCCGAGCATCTGGTGCGCCGACGTGGTGTCGTTGCGGTCGTCCAGCATCGGGCACAGCAGCATCTGCGCGGTCGGCGCCGGGCCGCCGCGGTCGCGGGCGAGCAGCGCGGTCGCCGCGGCCAGGCCGCCGCCCGCGCTCACCCCGGCGAGCACCAGCGGCCCGTCGAACCGTTCGGCCGTCCACGCCAGACCGGCGTAACAGTCCTCGACCGGCGCCGGGTGCGGGTGCTCCGGCGCGAGCCGGTAGTCGACCGAGACCACGGCGAGCCCGAGTTCCGCGGCCCAGTCCAGCGCGTAGGCCAGGTCGGGGGAGCGGTGGCTGCCGAGGATCATGCCGCCGCCGTGCACGTAGTAGATCGCGCCGGTCACCGGGCCGGCGGGGCGGACGACCAGCAGCCGCAGCCCGGGACTGTCCGCCGGACCGGGAACGGTGAGTTCCTCGAATTCGAAGTCACCGCCGTGCCGCAGGTCTTCGTCGGAGAGTTCCAGCTCGGAGTACTCGGCGCGCCGGGTGGCGATGTCCAGCTCGGCGAACCGGCTCGGCATCTGCTCCTTCAGCACCTCGAGCGCGGCGGCGAGTTCGGCGTCGAACGGCGGCGGGGTGGGGGCGGTGGTGGTCATCGGGCTCTCCCTCGGTTCGGTCCTGCCGTCATCTTCGGTCGTGCCCGTGCAGCCACGCGGCGGGAATGTCCCGCCAGTCGGCGGGTTCGGTGCTCCCGGTGCGACCGCGCCGACCGGTCTGACCTGGGATACTTGAACGCGCAACTAAATCTGAGTAGTAGTGGCGGTGGGGCCGGTTCCGCCCCTTCGCACTGCAGAGGAGTCTCCATGCGGCTTGGGTTCAGTCTTCCGGTGTTCGGCAAAGCGGCGGCTTCACCGGGTGGGATCGCGCGGTACGCGCGCGCGGCCGAGGAAGCGGGGGCGGCCAGCCTCTGGGTGGGGGACCGGTTGCTGTCGCCGGTCGCGCCCGAGGTGTCCTATCCCGGTTACGACACGATGCCCGAGGAGTTCTGGACCGCGCAGGACCCGTTCGTCGCGCTGGCCGTGGCGGCGGCGGTGACCGAGACCGCGATCCTGGGCTCCAGCACCATCAACGCGACGCAGTACCAGCCCGCCAACTTCGCCAGGCAGCTGACCAGCATCGACGTGGCCAGCAACGGCAGGCTGCTGCCCGGTCTCGGCATCGGCTGGTCGCCCGACGAGTACGCGGCCGTCGGCATCCCGATGGCCGAGCGGGGCAAGCGGCTGGACGACCTGCTCGATCTGCTGGACAAGTGGTGGACCCAGGACCTGGTGTCGCACGAGGGCGTCGGGTACACGGTCCCGGAGACCCACGTCGACCTCAAGCCGGTGCGCAAGCCGCCGGTGCACCTGGCGGGATTCGGCGAGCGGTCGCAGCGCCGGGTCGCCGAGCGGGCTGACGGCTGGCTGCCGGTGTGGTCGGTGCCCGAGCAGTTCCCGGCCGACGTGCTGACCGGGGCGCTGGCCAAGATCCGGGCCAACGCGGAAAAGGCGGGCCGCGATCCGCGGGCGCTGGGCGTGGCGCTGCGTGTGAACGCCGACCCCGGCACCGACCCCGCGCTCATCGCGGAGTCGGTGTCGAAGATCGTTGACACGCTGGAGCCGGACCACACGTTCGTGGACCTGACTTACCTGACCAGCAGTGTGGACGAGCACATCGAGCTGACGGGCCGCCTGCTGGACCTGACCGCGAAGGGCTGACTCCGACGCTGAGCCAGGCCGCCGCCGCGCGCATCGGTGACTTGCCGCGAGCGCGCGGTGGCTGCCCCGCGGTGGGCAGGCGCTTGCGCCGGGCGCGCGGCTTGCCGCGGCAGGCGTGGCCTGTGACAGCCGGGCGCGGCTTGCGGTGGGCGGGCACGGTTTGCGCCGGATGCGCACGACTTGCCGCGGGCGTGCACGGCCCGCTGCGGGAGCACACGACTCGCTGCGGACGCGCACGGCTCGCTGCGGGAACGCGTGGCGCCGCGGGCAGGCGCGACCGGCCGCTGGCCTGCGCGGCCCGTCGCGGGCGTGCCGTGGGTGCCCGCGACCTGGGCGGGCGCGCACGACCTGCCGCGGGTACACGCCGCCTGCCGCGGGGTGCGTGGCCCGCGGTGGGGCGCAGCCTGCGGCTGGCGCGTGGCCTGCGGCTGGCGCGCAGCCTGCGGTGGGGCGTGGCCCGCGGTGGGCGTGCGGCTCGCCGCAGGGTATGGGTCAGCGTTTGGCTGCCTCGGCGACCGCGCCGGCGGCGGCGATTGCCTTGTCCTCCTCTCCTACCGGGATCAGCACCACGGATTCGGCGCCCGCCCCGTGCAGGGCGCGTACCTGTTCCACGCATCGCGTCTGGTCGCCCGAGATGCTGAGCCGGTCCACCCATTCCGGAGACAGGTCGGCCGACAGGTCCGCGCCCTGCTCGATCAGGGAGAGCAGGTCCCCGGCGAAGGGCAGCGGCCGGATGTGCGGAGCGGTCGACTCCTGCAGGCAGCCGACCACGTACGGGCGCACGAGTGCCCGCGCCCGCGCGGGATCGTCGTCCATGGCGAAGAAGTTGTACGCCACGATCGAATGCCGCTCCGGCGCCCCCGGCTCACCCGCGCCCTCGGTGATGCTCGCCAGCGCCGCCCGCACGTACTCCGGGCTGGACGGCTCGGCCAGGATGGTGCCGTCCGCCGCGGCCCCGGAGACGGCCAGTGAACGCGGACCGCGCACCCCGCTGAGCACCGGCGGCACCACCTCCGGCGGGAACTCCAGCTGCACGTCATCTAACCGGACGTGCTTGCCCTGAAAGGAAATCCGCTCCCCGGCGAGCAAGCCGCGCACGGTGGTGAGCGTCTCGCGCAACGCGGCGAGCGGCGAGGGCGGGTACGCGCCGATCTGCCGCATCCACGACGGCACCCCGTGCCCGAACCCGGCGATCAACCGGCCCGGGTGCAGCCCGGCCAGCGTCGCCAGTTCCATCGCCGCGATCGCCGGATTGCGCGCCACCGTCGGCAGCACCCCGATGCCGACGGTGATCCGCTCGGTCGCGGCCAGCACCGAGGACGCGACCGCCACGCCGCCGGTGAAGAAGCAGTCCTCGACCACCCACACCTCGTCGAGCCCGGCTTCCTCGGCCTGGCGCGCCAAGCTGACCAGCCGCGCCGGAGGCAGCCGGCACGGCACCATCACACCCACACGATTCATGCCGGAGACGCTAGCGGTGATCACCGACAAAAACCCGGCTCAGGCGAAAACGCGACCTGGATTGAGGATTCCCAGCGGATCGAGGCTCGCTTTCAGCTGCCGGTGCGTCCACAGCGCCGCGTCGTCGAGTTCGCGGGCGAGCCAATCCCGTTTGAGCACACCGACTCCGTGCTCACCGGTGATGGTGCCGCCCAGCCGCAGGCCGAGGTCCATCACCGCGGCGAACGCGGCCTGCGCGGCGGCGACCTGCGCCGGGTCGGTGTCGTCGAAGATGACCGACGGGTGCATGTTCCCGTCACCGGCGTGGCCCGCGCAGGTGATCCGCACACCGTGCTCGGCCGCGATCACGTCCAGCCCCTCGACCAGCTCGGCCAGCCGCCCGCGCGGCACGCACACGTCGTCGACGAGGCTGGTGCCGAGCGCTTCGTGCGCCGGGCCGACCAGCCGCCGCGCCTGCATCAGCAGCTCGCCCTCCGCCGGGTCGTCGGCGACCACCACCTCGTCGGCCTTGCAGTCGAGCGCGGCGCGTTCGAACGCGGCCAGTTCCTCCGCGGCGGCGCCCGCGTCGGACTGGGCGATCAGCACCCCGCCCACCTCCGGCGGGAAACCCAGGTCCACCAAGGCGGAAACCGCGCGCACGGTCTCGGCGTCCATGAACTCCAGCACCGACGGCCGGTGCCCCTCGCCGAGATAGGCCGCGACCGCGCGGCACGCGTCGGCGGGTGAGGGGAAGAACGCGACGGCGGTGAGCGGGCGCCGCGCGGCGGGCCGCAGCGCGAGGGTGATCTCGGTGATCACGCCGAGCGTGCCCTCGGAACCGACGAACAGGCTCGTCAGGTCGTACCCGGCCACGCCCTTCGCGGTGCGGCGCCCGGTCCGCATCACCCGGCCGTCGGCCAGCACCACTTCCAGCCCCCGCACGAAATCGCCGGTGACGCCGTACTTCACGCAGCACATGCCACCGGCGTTGGTGGCCACGTTGCCGCCGATCGTGGAGATCTCCATCGAACCGGGATCGGGCGGGTAGTACAGCCCGCGTTCGGCGACCGCGGCGGCGAGCGCGCCGTTGAGCACGCCCGGCCGCACCACGGCCAGCTGCTCGGCCACGTCGATTTCGACGATCTGGGCCATTTTTTCCAGGCACAGCAGCACACAGCCGTCGAGCGCGTTCGCCGCGCCGGACAACCCGGTCCGCGCTCCCTGCGGCACCACCGGAACGCGGTGCTCACTCGCCCAGCGCAACGCCACCGAGACCTCCTCGGTGCTGCGCGCGCGGACCAGCACGGCCGGGTCACCGCTGGGGCAGAAGGAAGCCCGGTCGTGCCGGTAGGCGGCGAGCACGTCGGGATCATCGACCGCCGAACCGGGCAGGAGCTGGACAAGCGGGTGCACGGAGCCTCCCTGGGAAGTGCGGGTCTTTCCATTGTCCGGCAAAGGTGGCCAATTCCTTGCCGAGCCGGTCGCGGCAGCGCTACATTAGCCGCATGACCGGATGACCAGATTCGAAATCTGGTCAAAATCTAGGGGTTGACGTGCGAGGACGAGCAGATCGCATTCTGGACGCGGCGGGTGCGCTGTTGCTGAGGCACGGCTACCGGAAGCTGACCATCGGCGACATCGCGGAGAAGGCCGGGGTCGGCAAGGGCACGGTCTACCTGCACTGGCGGGCCAAGCACGAATTGTTCGAAGCGCTGATGATGCGGGAGTCGATCGCGCTGGTCGACGAGCTGCTCGCCGAGCTGAGGGCCGATCCGGCCGTTATCGCGCCGCACCGGATCTTCCCGCGCGTGTTCGAGCTGACCTCCCGCCGGCGGCTGGTCACCGCGCTGATCACCGGGGACACCGAGCTGCTCGGCAAACTGGCCGACGGCAGTGCGCGCAGCTACAAGCTGCTCGCCAACGAGCGGAGCTTCGAGGTGCTCGTGCGTTACGGCCTGCTGCGCGGCGACCTGCCGAGCGTGCAGTACGCGTTGCAGGCCACGATCGCCGGTTTCTACCTCTACGACTCGCTGGACCCGGTGACCGGCGCGCGGCTGGACCTGGAGACGAAGGCGCAACTGCTGGCCCACACCATCCGGCACGCCTTCGAGTGCGCCGAACCGGGCCGGCTCGAACCAGCCGCCGCCGAGTTCGTCGAGCTGATGTCCGAACTCGCGGAGAACTACCGGAAGTCGATCTACTCGAGCGATCCGGGAACCGGCTGAGGCGGAAACCTCACCACCACAGAAGGGGATTCGTCATGACAGGGACCAAAGATCCGACGCTGCTCGCGGACCGGTGGGGGATCAACCCCGAGCAGTTCTGGCTGCGGGGGCGGGTGCCGGAGCGGTCGGTGTCCTACGACCCGAAGAAGGGCATGTGGAACGTCTACGGCTACCGCGACGTGGTGCAGGTGCTCAGCGATCCGGCGACCTACTCGTCGGAGACCTTCCGGCTGCTGCCGGAGCGCAAGGAGTTCACCGAGGGCAGCATCATCTCGATGGACCCGCCGTTGCACCAGAAGCTGCGGAAGCTGGTCAGCCACGCGTTCACGCCGAAGGTGATCGCCGATCTGGAACCGCGGATCGCCGAGCTGACCCACGAGCTGCTCGACCGGGCGGAGGCCGCCGGTGACCGGATCGACCTGGTCGCCGATCTGGCCTACCCGCTGCCGGTGATCGTGATCGCCGAACTGCTCGGGGTGCCCGCCGAGGACCGGGATCTGTTCAAGCAGTGGGTGGACAAGCTGCTGGAGCGTTCCGGCGAGTTCTCGCTGACCGAGCAGAGCGAAGAGCAGGAAAAGGCGATGGAAACCACCATGGAACAGGTGGGCCACCTCGTCGACTACCTGGGTGAGCACGCGGCCGAGCGGCGGCGGAAACCACGCGGGGACCTGCTCACCAAACTGGTCGAGGCCGAAGTGGACGGAGTGCGCCTGACCGATCGCGAGGTGGTCAACTTCGCCAACGTGCTGTTGATCGCCGGGCACATCACCACCACCATGCTGCTCGGCAACACCGTGCTCTGCCTGGACGAGCACCCCGGCGAGAAGGCCAAGGTGCTCACCGATCGCGAACTGGTGCCCAGCGCGATCGAGGAGTCGCTGCGCTTCCTCAGCCCGTTCGCCGTCACCGCGCGGGTCACCAACGTCGATGCCGAACTGGGCGGCACCGTCATCGAGGCCGAGCAGATGGTGCTGACCTGGCTGGCCGCGGCGAACCGGGATCCGGCGCATTTCACCGATCCGGGCGTGTTCGACGTGACGCGCGAGCCCAACAAGCAGATCGCGTTCGGCCGTGGCATCCACTTCTGCATCGGTGCGCCGCTGGCCCGGCTGGAGGGCCGGGTGGCGCTGAACATCCTGCTCGACCGGTTCCCCGGCCTGCGCACGGATCCGGACGAGGCCCCGGAGTTCATCCCGGCGCCGACGATGACCGGGGTGCGCAAGCTTCCCTTGCTGCTCAAGGACTCCTGACGCTCAGGAGTTCCGGCGCACGCTCCACCGGAACTCGCCGGTGCACACGACGGTGCCGCTTTCATCGGTGATCTCGGCGGTGGTGGCCAGGCGGACCTTGGCGGTGGTGCCGTCGAACAGGGTGCGTGCCAGCTCGGCGGCCGGTTCGTCCAGTGCGCAGCCGGCCACCAGCTTTCCCTTGGCGGGAGCCAGGAAGCGCAGCTGGGCGGCGAAGCCGAGCGGCACCACGCCGTCGAATTCGGCTTCGTCGCGGGCGGCGGCGATCACCGCGGCGAGACCGGCGGCGTCGAGCAGTGCGACCAGCCCGCTCGAATGCAGGCTGCCGATGACGTTGGCGAAGGCGGGTGCCGGACCGGCCGTGACCTCCGCCGCGCCGTCGGCGGCGCGCAGCACACGCAGGCCGAGCGTTCTGTTGGCCGGGATCGGTTCCAGCAGGCGGCGCGCCAGCGCGGTTAGGTCCACGCGCCCTTCCTACGCGCGTGGACTGTCCGCGTGGCGAACGGCGGATGAACTCAGGCGATGGGTATCAGTACGGCCGTCGCCGCGGAGATGAGGGTGAGCACGGCCGGGGGCACGATGTGCGCGGGCGCGTCCTTCGCGCGCACGTGGTAGTAGACCGCGCCGATCATCAGCACGGTCAGGCCGATCGCCGCGGCCAGGCCGAGCGGCATCCAGAACAAGCCGATGATCAGCCCCGCCGCCGCGGCGACTTCGAGCGCGCCGATGATCCGGCTCAGGTTCTGCGAGTACCCGAGCTGTTCGGCCGATTTTTTCATCGCGTCCACGTTCGCCAGTTTCGCCAGGCCGGAGCCCAGGAACACCGCGGCCAGCAGGATCGAGAGCACAACGACAACGGTCGACACGGCACGCTCCACGGGGAGGGTAAGTCGGGGCGTACCACCGTAGCGCGCGCTGACTATCCCGACTACTAGTGATCCGGATCACAAATGGGTGTCGAACCGGGCCGACCCGGGAGCCGTGTCTCCGGGGGTAGTCGCTCGTACCGGAGGTGAACCCATGCCGCGCGGCGGAATCGCCTTCGCCCTGCTCGTTTTCCTGCTCGCCGGGTGTGCCGTGCCGATCGACGGCAGGGCGCTCTGGCAGGACCCGGCCGCGGTGGCCGGGCTCGGCGTCACCGACGGCCCGAGCGGGCCGAAACCCGGTGCGCCACCGGCGGGACTGACCGCCGAGGGCAGCGACGGCGGGGAGATCGACGCGCTGGCCGTCGCCGCGGTCGCCGACGTGGAGCGGTACTGGGCGGCGCAGCTGCCGGAAACTTTCGGCCAGGAGTACGTCCCGGTCTTCCGGCTCGTCTCCTACGACTCCGGCGAACCCGGCGGGGCCGTCTGCGGCACCCAAACCGAGGGACTGGTGAACGCCTTCTACTGCGGTGCCGTACCGGACGTGGTCGCCTGGGACCGCGGGGAACTGCTGCCCGATCTCAAGGACCAGTTCGGCCCGGCCGCGGTGATGACCGTGCTGGCACACGAACTCGGCCACGCGGTGCAGTTCCGGCTCGGCGTCGGCGAGCAGACACCGACGATCGTCAAGGAGCAGCAGGCCGACTGCTACACCGGCGCGTACTTCCGGTGGGTGGCCGAGGGCAACTCGCCCGCGTTCCGGATCACCACCGGCGAAGGGCTCAACCAGGCGCTGTCCACGCTGTTCCTGATCCGCGACTCCGCCGAGGTCACCTTCGAGAACGAAGGCGCGCACGGCAACGCCTTCGACCGGGTTTCCGCCTTCCAGTTCGGCTTCACCGATGGGCCGCGGCGATGTGCGCGGATCGATACCGGCGAGGTCGAAGCACGCAGCACACAACGCGGTTCGGCAGCGGGCGGGGCCGACGAGCCGAACGTGCGCCTGGACAACCGGCAGGCGCAGGCGGATCTGACCGCGAGCCTGCGCGAGGCCTTCGCCGGGACGCGGTCGGCACCGGCGCTGACCACCGGGCCGACGCTGTGCGAGGCGACCGGCAGCCCGGCCGTGTTCTGCTCGGCGTCCAACCAGATCGGGCTGAACCTGCCGGAGCTGGTGCGGATCGGCACACCACCGCAGCGCGGCCGCCCCGGCGGGCTCGGTGACTTCGCCGCCTTCGCCGAGGTGGCCTCCCGGTACACGCTGTCCGTGCAGCAGGAGGCCGGGCACTCGCTCGAAGGCCCGGCGGCGGCGCAGCGGACCGCGTGCCTGACCGGGTTCTGGGCGGCCACGCTGACCGCCGGGACGGACACCGCGCTGCGCCTGTCACCCGGTGACCTCGACGAGGCCGTGGCCGAAATGCTCGCGCCGGACAGTCTCATCGCCGCCGACGCCAGGGGAGAAGCGCTGTCCGCCGGGTTCGCGCGGGTGGCCGCCTTCCGCGACGGCTTCGCCGCCCCCGAACCCGCCGTGTGCTCGTCGAACTATCCCTGAAGGTGGTCGCGGGCCAGTTGCGCGGCCTGCCTCCGTAGCAGCCGTGCCGCGTCCGCCATGGACCGTGTCGGGTCCGGTTCGAGGCCGGAGAGCGCATACGCGGCACGGAATCCCGCCGCCGCCAGCTCCGGCGGGGAGAGCAGGCAGCGTCCGGCCACCGCGATCACCGGCACGTCCCCGGCCGCCCGCGCCACGCCGGACGGGGCCTTGCCGTGCAGGGTCTGCGCGTCGAGCGAGCCCTCGCCGGTGATCACCAGCCGGGCGCCGCGGAGTGCGGCCGGGAAGTCCAGCAGGTCCAGCACCACCTCGATGCCCGGCCGGGTTTTCGCGCCCAGCAGGGAAAGCGCCGCGAAACCGACACCGCCCGCGGCTCCGGCGCCCGGCGCGTCCACGTGCTCGGTGCCGACCAACGACGCCCACCGGTGCAACGCGCGGTCCAGCAATTCGACCTGTTCCGGGGTCGCGCCCTTCTGCGGCCCGTAGACCGCGGCCGCACCCCGCGTGCCGAGCAGCGGGTTGTCCACGTCGGTGGCCAGTTCGAAGTCCACTTCGGACAGCCGGGGATCCAGGCCGGACAGGTCCAGCCGGTCGAGGTCCAGCAGGGCGGCCCCGCCGGGCGGCAGATCCCCGCCCTTGGCGTCGAGCAGGCGCGCGCCCAGTGCGGTCAACATGCCGGCGCCGCCGTCGGTGCACGCGCTGCCGCCGACGCCGAGCACCACCCGGCGGCGGCCCGCCCGCAGCGCCGCCGCGATCAGCTCACCGGTCCCGGCGCTGGTCGCGGTCAGCGGCAGTGTTTTCGACGGCCCGCCAGGCAGCCGGTGCAGGCCGGACGCTTCCGCCAGTTCCACCACCGCGGTGTCGCCGCGAACCGCGAGCGAGGCGGCGACCGGCTGCCCGGCGGGGCCGGTCACCACCGTGCGCAGACGGCGGAAACCGGCCGACACCACCGCTTCGACGGTGCCGTCCCCGCCGTCGGCGACCGGCAGCGACCGCACCGGGATCTCCGGCCGCACCTCGGCGATCCCGGCGGCCACCGCGGCGGCGACCTCGGCCGCGGACAACGATCCCTTGAACTTGTCCGGCGCGACCAGCACCGTTGAGGGTGGTGGTGGGGGGCGACGGGTGGGCTTGTCGGGCGCGATGAGCACGAGCGCTTCGCTCATGGCAGCGGCTCGAACTCCTCGACCGCGTCGATCGCCGGACCGTGCGGGGTGTTCGCCTCCCGTTCGATCATGATCTCCACCAGCACCGGCCGCGACGTGGCCACCGCCTCCTTGCGCGCCCATTCGATGGTGCCGCGGATGTCGCCCGGGTCGACCACGCGGCGCCCGGCGCAGCCGTAGGCCTCCATCACCTTGACGTTGTCCGTGCCGTACTCGTCGTAGTGGATGTCCACCTGGTAGTTCATCCGGTACGGGATGGACGCCTGCCGGATCAGCCCGAGGTACTCGTTGTTGATCATGATCAGCACGAACGGCACGTGGTACTGCGCGGCCACCGCGAGTTCCTCGACCAGGTACTGGAATCCGTAGTCGCCGACGATGCCGACCACCTCGGCTCCGGGCACCGCCTTCTTCACCCCGATCGCCGCCGGGATCTCCCAGCCGAGCGGCCCGGCCTGGCCGCAGATCTGGTAGCGGCGCGGCTTGTACGCCTTCTGGTGCTGTCCGCCCCAGATCTGGTAGAGCCCGATCGCGGTGACGAAGTAGGTGTTCTCGTCGAAGATCTCGTTGATCTCCTTGTACACCCTCGGCGCCTTGATCGGCGTGGTCTCGAAGTCCTCACGACGGACCAAAGTGGACTTCAGCTCGGCGATGCGCGAGACCCAGCCGCCCGCCGGGCGCGCCGCGTCGCGTGCCTTCGCCGTGCGCAGCAAGGCCTGCAGGAACAGCTTGGCGTCGGAAACCACGCCGAGTTCCGGCGGGAACACCTTGCCCAGCTGCGTCGGCTCGATGTCGACGTGGATGAACTTGCGCTCACCGCGGTAGACGTCGAGCGCGCCGGTGTGGCGGTCACCGAAGCGCGCACCCACCGCCAGCACGGTGTCGGACTCCAAAAAGGACGCGTTGCCGTAACGCTGCGAGGTCTGCACCCCGGTGATCCCGGCGAACAGCGGGTGGTCCTCGTCGATCGCGCCCTTGCCCATCAGCGTGACCTGCACCGGGAGGTTCAGGTACTCGGCCAGTTCGCGCAGTTCGGCCGCGGCGTCGGCGATGATCACGCCACCACCGGCGAGCAGCAGCGGCCTTTCCGCCGCCAGCAACAGCTCCAGCGCACGCTCCACGCGAGGCTGGTGCGGGTGCACGGCTTCCACCGGCAGCGGTGCGTCGATCGAGGCGTCGTACTCGATCTCCTGCTGCGCGATGTCCACCGGGACGTCGATGAGCACCGGACCGGGACGGCCCGAGCGGGCCACGCGGAAGGCCTCCCGGAAGATCCACGGCGCGGTGGCCGCTTCCTTGATCTGCACCGACCACTTCGTCACCGGCTTGGCGATCTCCACGATGTCGACCGCCTGGAAGGCTTCCTGGTGCAGTTTCGACGAGGCCGCCTGCCCGGTGATGCAGATGATCGGGATCGAATCGGCCATCGCGGTGTACAACCCGGTGATCATGTTCGTGCCCGCCGGGCCGGAGGTGCCGATCGCCACGCCGACGCGGCCGTTGGTGCGGGCCCAGCCGTCAGCCATGTGCGTGGCGCCCTCCTCGTGGCGCACGGTCAGGTGCTCGATGCCGCCACGCACCTCCATCGCCTTGTACAGCGGCAGGATCGCCGCGCCGGGGCAGCCGAAGGCGATGTCCACGCCCTCGGACTTCAGCACCTCGACCACCGCTTCCATCGCGGGCATGCGTGCCATGTCAGTTACCCCCTCGGCCGGACAGCCGCTCGACGACGGCGAGCAGCGCGGAATGGTCGGAATCGCCGAGCCCTTGCGCGCGGGCGGCCTGCACCAGTGCGGCGACCTGGCCGCCGAACGGCAGCGACACCTCGGCCTGCCGCGCGGCGTCGAGCACGATGCCCATGTCCTTGTGGTGCAGGTCGATCCGGAAGCCGGGCCGGAAGTCCCGCGCCAGCATGGACTCCCGTTTGAGTTCGAGGATCCGGCTCGCGGCCAGCCCACCGGCCAGCACGTCGAGCCCGGCTTGAGCGTCCACACCGGACGCTTCCAGCAGCACGATCGCCTCGGCCACCAAGGCATAGGTACCGCCGACCACCAGCTGGTTGGCCGCCTTGACCACCTGGCCAGCGCCGTTCGGCCCGACCAGCGCGGCCACCTTGCCGACCGCGTCGAACACCGGCTTGGCGGCGTCGAAGTCGGCCCGCGTGCCACCGGCCATGATGGACAGCACCGCGTCGACCGCGCCCGCCTCACCACCGGAGACCGGCGCGTCGAGCACGCGGACCTCCTTGCGGGCCCCGGCTTCGGCCACCTTCTGCGAGGTTTCCGGCTTGATCGTGCTGAAGTCGATGAACAGGGTGCCGGGCTTGATCGTCTCGAACACCCCGCCCTCGCCGAGCACCACGGCTTCGACGTGCGGGTCGGCGGGCAGCATGGTGATCACCACGTCCGCGCCCTCGACCGCGTCGGCCACCGAACCGGCCGCCTTGCCGCCGTCCTCGGCGAGCCGGGCGACGGCTTTCGCTTCGAGGTCGTAGCCGGTCACGGTGAACCCGGCGCGCACCAGGTTGCGGGCCATCGGCGCGCCCATGATGCCGAGGCCGATGAATGCGAGGTCAGTCATGGAGTTCCTTCGTCGTCTGGGAAAGCCAGCCGAAGCTGTCGGCGCTGGAACCGGACGGCTGGTACTCCAGGCCCACGTAGCCGGAGTAGCCGTTCGCGGCGAGCTTGCCGAGGTAGCCGTCGATGTCGATCGCCCCGGTGCCGGGCTCGTTGCGGCCAGGGGCGTCGGCGATCTGCACGTGGCCGATCCGGCCCGTGTGCGCGGCGATGACCGTGTCGAGGTCGTCGCCGTTGACGGTCAGGTGGTAGAGATCGGCCAGCAGCCGCAGGTTCCAGCCGTGGTCCTCACGCTGGACCCGGTCGAGCACGCCGAGCGCGTCGGCGGCGGTGCGCAGCGGGTAGGCCGCGACCCCGCTCACCGGCTCGAGGAGCACCACCGCGCCGATGCCACCCGCCGCGCGGGCGGCGATCGCCAGGTTCTCGGCGGCGAGTTCGTCCTGTTCGGTGCCGTCTGTGCCGTCGATCCGATTGCCGTAGAGCGCGTTGAACGCCCGGCAGCCGAGTTCCTCGGCGATGCCGATCGCGATCGGCAGGCTCTCGCGGAACTCCCTGGACCGGTGCGGCAGCGAGACGAGCCCGCGGTCACCGGCGGGCAGGTCACCCGCGGCGAAGTTCAAGCCGATCAACTGGACTCCGGCGTCGCGCACCGCGCGGACGAACCGGGTCACCTCGGCGTCGCCGGGGGTCGGGGATTCGAACGGCCACCAGAACTCCACCGCGTCGAAGCCCGCCGCCTTGGCCGCGGCCGGGCGTTCGAGCAGGGGGAGTTCGGTGAACAGGATGGAGAGGTTCACGTCGAGCCGGAGTGCGTCCGGCACGGAGACGGTCATGCTGCCCTTTCCCGGGTCCGGCGGTAGGCCCGCCAGTCCCCGATCTCGGTGATGTCGCGGAGCTGGACGTGAGAGGTGTACGGGCGGCGCAGCAGCATCGCGAACGCCGAGCTGCCGTCGGCCAGTTCGACGACGCCGAGTTCCAGCTCGTGGGGTTCGGACGGCAGCACGTGGTCGCGCAGCGCGTCGAGGCCGATGTCGTAGACCTCGCCCGCGACCGCCGCGCCGCCGTGGGAAACCGGGAACAGCGCAGGGCACTGGTCGCCGACCGAGTAGAAGCGGTACTTCGGGGCCGTGGTGGTCGTGGTGACCAGCGGGGCCCCGCCGAGCAGGTGGTGCAGTGGTTCGCCGCGCATCGCGCCGCCGTTGAGGAACATCAGAGCCACAGCCGTCCTCCTGGGAATCGCTAGAAGAGTGCTTTCACGCCGTTGATGCCGAAGTAGACGGCGAAGACCAGCGCCAGCAGGGTGAGCAGCCAGCCGGCTTCGCGCCATTTGCCCTTTCCGGTCTTGACCAGCACGAAGGCGATCAGTCCGGCGCCGACGCCGTTGGTGATCGAGTAGGTGAACGGGATCAGCGCCGCGGTGAGGAACACCGGGATCGTGTAGTCCGGCTCGTTCCACGGGATGTTGCGGACCTGGGCCATCATCATGCCGCCGATGACCACCAGCGCCGGGGCCGCCGCCTGCGCCGGGACCACCCCGGCCAGCGGGGTGAACAGCAGGGTGAGCGCGAACAGCGCCCCGGTGACCACGCTCGCCAGCCCGGTCCGCGCGCCTTCGCCGACGCCCGCGGCCGACTCCATGAACACCGTGTTCGGGGAGGAGCCGGTGACCCCGCCCGCGACCGCGCCCGCGCCGTCGACCAGCAGGATCCGGCCCATGCCGGGCACCTTGCCGTCCTTGGACAATCCGGCTTCCTGCGAAACGCTGGTGATCGTGCCCATCGCGTCGAAGAAGCCGGACAGCACCAGGGTGAACAGGAAGATCGTCGCGGTCAGCGCCCCGGCCGAGACGAACCCGCCGAACAGGTCCACCTCACCGAGCAGCCCGAAGTCGGGAGCGGCGACGAAGTCCGTTGGCAGGGTCGGTTCGGTGCGGCCCCATTCGCCGAGGCCGAACCCGTCGTGCAGGACGACCGCGGCGACGGTGGCCACGCCGATGCTGATCAGCACCGCGCCGGGTACCTTGCGCGCCACCAGCACGGTCATCAGCAGCAGGCCGAAGCAGAACACCGCGATCGGCCAGCCGTCGAGGTGGCCGTCCACGCCGAGCTGCACCGGTACCGCGGTGCCCGCCGCGTCCGGGACACGGGTGACGAACCCGGCGCTGACCAGGCCGACGAGCGCGATGTAGAGCCCGATGCCGACGGTGATCGCGGTTTTCAGGGGCATCGGGATGGCGTTGAGGATCCGCTCGCGGATCCCGCTCGCGGCCATCAGCACGATGCAGAGGCCCTCCAGCACCACCAGGCCGAACGCCTGCGCCCAGGTCATCGACGGCGCCATCTGGAAGGCCACGATGCCGTTGATGCCGAGCCCGGCGGCCAGTGCCAGCGGAGCGTTGCCGACCACGCCCATCAGCACGGTCATCACCGCCGCCGAGAGCGCGGTCGCGGTGGTCAGCTGGGCGGTGCTCAGCTTGGTGCCGGTGATGTCCGCCGACGCGCCGAGGATGAGCGGGTTGAGCAGCACGATGTAGGCCATCGCGACGAAGGTGGTGATACCGCCGCGCACCTCGCGGCCGACGGTGCTCTGGCGCACCGAAATCCGGAAGAACCGGTCGAGCGGTGACCTGCGGGGTGGTTCGGGTTCGCCTTCGTGAACCCGGTCGTCGGGACGTGCCAGCGTCATTGGAGGCGTCCTCTCCCTTGCCGGTGGGTTTCGGGGACGTGCTTGTTCGTGGTGCTCCGGTCAGCGTTTTGTGCTCAGTAGTCGATGCGGTCGGGCTGGTCGAGCCAGGTCGCGAACGGGGTGAAACCGTCCTCTACGGACACCTGGGCCACGGGTACGGACCAGGTGTCACGAGGGGTGGAGAAAAGGTCGTAGAAGGCGAGGTCGTCGAAACCGGCCTTCGCCGCGTCGTGCCGGTCGGCCGCGTAGACCACGCGGTCGACCCGTGCCCACAGTGAGGAGGCCAGGCACATCGGGCACGGTTCGCAGGAGGACACCAGCACGCAGCCGTCCAGCTTGAAGGTGCCCAGCGCCTGGCAGGCCGCGCGGATCGCGACCACTTCCGCGTGCGCGGTCGGGTCGAGTTCCGGGGTGACCCGGTTGACGCCGGTCGCGACGATCTCGCCGTCGCGGACGATGAGCGCGCCGAACGGGCCGCCGCCTTCCTTGACGTTCTTCGCGGCCAGGCGCACGCATTCGGTGAGCCAGGCGGATTCGGCTGTTTCCGTGGTGGTCATGGTTCTCCTGCTTCGAGTCTTGGTGGCAACCACTCAGGTTCCGGTGATGTGCTCGGGCCGGATCGGCACGCGGGGCAGTTCCAGCCCGGTGGCCGCGCGAATGGCGTTCGCGATGGCCGGGGTGGCCGAGATGGTCGGCGGCTCACCGACCCCGCGGACGCCGTAGGGCGCGTGCGGGTCGGCGCGTTCCAGTACGTCGATGCGCATCGGCGGCATGTCCAGCACGGTCGGGATGAGGTAGTCGGTGAACGACGGGTTGCGCACCTTGCCGTCGCGGACCAGGATCTCCTCCATCACCGCCAGGCCGAGGCCCTGCGCCGAACCGCCCTGGATCTGCGCGACGACGGCGTCGGGATTCATCGCCTTGCCGACGTCCTGCGCGCAGTCGAGCTGCACGACCTTGACCAGGCCCAGTTCGGTGTCCACGTCGACCACCGCGCGGTGGGCGGAGAAGCCGTACTGGACGTGCGCGTCGCCCTGCCCGGTTTCCGGGTCGAGCGGATGGGTCGGGCGGTGGTGGTACTCCCGCGTTTCCTCGATGGCCTCGTCACCGAGGATATCCGCCAGCCCGGCCAGTACCTCACCGTCGGAAGCCACGAGTTTCCCGCCGGATAAGGACATTCCTTCGGTTGATCGTCCAAGTTGCCGTGCCGCGCGGGTGAAAACCCGGTCGGCGACCGCGCGGCACGCGTTGCGCACCGCGCCGCCGGTGATGTAGGTCTGGCGCGACGCCGAACTGGAGCCGGCGTCGCCGGCGCTGGTGTCCGCCGGGTGCACCGTCACGCGCGGCACACCGAGTTCCGTGCGCGCGATCTGCTGCTGCAGCGTGACCAGTCCCTGCCCGACCTCGGCCGCCGCGGTGTGCACCATGGCGACCGGCTCACCACCGATGACCTCGAGCCGCACCCTGGCGGTCGAATAGTCGTCGAGCCCTTCGGCGTAGGAGATGTTCTTGATCGTCACGCCGTAACCGACCCCGCGGACCACGCCTTCGCCGTGCGTGGTGTTCGACGCGCCGCCCGGCAACTCGCGAATGTCCACTGGGGACGTCCGGTTCTCCGGCGGCAGCGGCATGTCCTTGACCCGCTGCACGAGTTCGGCGACCGGTGCGGGAAAGTCGATCACCTGACCGGTGACGTTCGCCGAGCCCTCGCTCATCGCGTTGCGGATGCGCAGGTCGGCCGGATCCATGCCGAGCGCCGCGGCCAGTTTGTCCATTTGGGACTCGTAGGCGTAGGTCGGCTGCACCGCGCCGAGTCCGCGCATCGCCCCGCACGTCGGGTTGTTGCTGTAGACGCCCCAGCCCTCGATCTTCGCGTTGGGCACGTTGTACGGCCCGACGCTCAGCGTGGTCCCGTTGCCGACCACCACCGGTGTCTTCGAAGCGTAGGCACCACCGTCGAAGTACATCCGGGCGCGGACGTAGACCAGGTCGCCGTCCTTGGTCGCGCCGTGCTCGTAGTACATCTTCGCCGGGTGCCGGTGCACGTGGCCGAAGAACGACTCCTCGCGGTTGTAGACCATCTTCACCGGCCTGCCGGTGCGCAGCGCGAGCAGGCACGAGTGGATCTGCATGGACAGGTCCTCGCGACCGCCGAACGCGCCACCCACCCCGGACAGGGTCAGCCGCACCTTCTCCGGCGGCAGTCCCAGTGCCTTCGCGGTCTGCCGCTGGTCCACGTGCAGCCACTGCGTGGCCAGGTACAGGTCGACGCCGCCGTCCTCGGCGGGGATCGCCAGCCCGGACTCCGGTCCGAGAAAGGCCTGGTCCTGCATGCCGATCTCGTACACGCCGGACACCACCACGTCGGCTTCGGCAGCCGGGTCCCCGCGCACGATCCGCTGGTAGCGCACCAGGTTCCCGTCCGGGTGCAGCTTCGGCAGCGTGGTGTCGTGCGCGGCCCGCTCGGGATCGGTGATCGGCTCCAGCACCGCGTAGTGGACCACGATCTCCTTGAGCGCCTGGCGGGCGATCTCCGGGTGGTCGGCGGCCAGGATCGCCACCGGTTCGCCCTGGTAGCGCACCCGGTCGGCGGCCAGCGCCGGCGTGTCCTGGTACTTGAGGCCGTAGGCGTTCTCGCCGGGCACGTCCTCGTGGGTGAGCACCGCGTGCACCCCGGGCACGGCCAGCGCCGCGGCGGTGTCGATCCCGGTGATCAGGGCGTGCGGGTGCGGGCTGCGCAGGGTCGCGCCCCACAGCATGTCCTCGTGCCACAGGTCCGAGGAGTAGGCGAACTCGCCGCGCACCTTGAGCACGCCGTCCGGGCGCAACGGGCTTTCGCCGATGCCGCCGGTGATCGTGTCGTCGAGTTCCTGCGGAGTACGAGCGGGGTTCACAGTGTTCATCGCGCTGCCTCCGCTTTCCGCGCGGCGGCCAGCCGGACGGCGTCCAGGATCTTCTCGTAACCCGTGCAGCGGCACAGGTTCCCGGCCAGGGCCTCGCGGATCTCCGCGTCGCTGGGCTCGTTGTTGCGCTCGATCAGGTCGTGCGCCGCGACGAGCAGCCCCGGGGTGCAGAACCCGCACTGCACCGCGCCACGTTCCACAAAGGACTCCTGAATCGGGTCGAGGTCGTCACCATCGGCGAGCCCTTCGACCGTGCGGACTTCGCGGCCCTCGGCCTGCCCGGCCGCGACCAGGCAGGCACACGCCGGAACCCCGTCGAGGTAGACCGTGCACGAACCGCATTCGCCCTGTTCGCAGGCGTTCTTCGAGCCGGGCAGGCCCAGGCGCTCGCGCAGCAGGTAGAGCAGGCTCTCGCCTTCCCAGACGTGGTCGGCCCGCCGGTGTTCCCCGTTGACCGTGACGTTCACGCGCATGCCCGGCTCCCTTCGCGGTATTCGTCCCATGCCCAGCCCAGCGTCCGCCGCGCCATCACGGCCAGTGCGTGCTTGCGGTAGGCGGCGCTGCCGCGCACGTCGTCGATCGGCGACGCGGCGGCGGCGACCAGCTCGCCGAAGCGGCGCTTCACCGAATCCTCCAGTGCGCGCGGCGAATTCCACTGGTTCCGGTCCGCCAGCTCGGCGGCGAGGAACTCCTCGGCCTCGACCGCCCGGCGCGGGGTCGGTGCCGCCGAACCGAGCCCGGTGCCGACCCGGCCGCTCTCCGGGTGCAGTGCCAGGCCGAAGGCACACACCGCGATCACCATCGCGTTGCGGCTGCCGATCTTGCTGAACTGCTGCGGGCCGGTCGCCGGGCGCAGGTGCACCGCGGTGATCAGCTCGTCGGCGGCGAGCACGTTGCGCTTCACCCCGACGTAGAACTCCTTCACCGGCACCAGCCGCGCGCCGTGCACCGAGGCGATCTCCACCTCGGCGTCCGCGGCGAGCAGCGCCGGGTGCGCGTCACCGGCGGGGGAGGCCGCGCCCAGGTTGCCGCCCACGCTGCCGCGGTTGCGGATCTGCGGTGAGCCGACCGTGCGCGAGGCCATCGCCAGGCCGGGCAGCTCGGCGCCCAGTTCGGCGATGATCCGGGTGTACGGCACGCTCGCGCCGATCCGGACGCGGCCGTCTGCCGCGGAGTGCTCGTGCAGGTCGGCCACCCGGCCGAGGTCCAGCAGCGCGGCCGGGCGCCGGTGGTCGAAGTTCAGCTCGACCATCACGTCGGTGCCGCCGGCCAGTGGCACGGCCTCGGGGAACGCCGCCTTCGCCTCCAGCGCTTCGGCGAGCGTCGACGGTCGCAGGAAGTCCATTGTGTCCGTCCCTTCAGGAATCTTGTCGCCGGACGGTGCCCTCGATCAGGCCGTACGGGCGGTCCGCGGCGAAGAACACCTCACCGGGGTTGTCCAGGCCGAAGGCGGACAGATCGCTGAGGAAGTGGTGCTTGTTCGGCAGGGACAGGCTGATCTCGGCGATCTCCGGCACGTTCTCCAGCACGCGCGTGCCCATCGCGTAGAGGGTCTGCTGGAGCGAATGGCTGTAGGTCCCGCCGAACGCGTCGAGCAGGCTGGCCCGGGCGGTTTCGTACGCCTTGCCCCAATCGATGCCTTCGGCTTCGCTGAACCGCCAGGTCGCCGACACCGCGGTGGCCAGGATGCGGTCCTTGACCTCGGGCAGCGTGGTGTACTCGTCGCGCGGGAAGCCCCAGAACTCCGAGTCCGTCGAGTTGAGCACGGTGAGATCGGTCAGCCCGCCGGTGACCTCGGCGCGTTCGCCGTCGTAGGTGATCAGCGCGGTGCGCGTGCCTTCACCGGAGCGCGCGAACGAGTGGTGCGCCGGCCGTCCATCGACCTCCAGCCGGGCCCACGGATAGCTTTCGATGCGCACCTTCGCCGAATGGATCGACGGCTGCGTGCCGACGAACCGCCTGGCCAGCCGCAGGCCGTAGTCCTCGATCTCGCCGATGCCCTCCCTGGCGAAGGCGAACACGGTGTTCTTCTGCGTGTCGGTGGCCAGCACCTTGTCGTTGGCGCCGGTCAGGTGCGTGTCGGTCATGTCGCCGGACAGCGAGACGCTCACGTTCAGATCGGTGATCCGGTGCCGCTCGCCATCGCGGTCGATCCGGACCACGCGGTTCTCCGCCTTGCCGTACTGGTTCTCGCCGAGCACGATCGCCATCACCCTGGTTCCTTCCTGCCGCGTTGTGAAGCAGTACACAGCCGGGCCCGGCGGAGCGACCACGGCTGATCCACCGAAACCCGCCGTTCACCCCGGCACCGTTTTTGTGGTTACCTCCAAAGGCCCTCCACGTGCCGGTATGCGGTACTGGGAGGCCGAGGAAAGGGAGGTGCGGGTGCGACTCGGAGCCCTGCTGGACACGCCGGAGCTGGGACTGACCCTGCTCTGGGGCGCGGACGCGCGCGAGCGCGAGTTCGGACGCGTGTTCACCTCGACCCTGAGCGACCCCACCCGGTACCTGATCGGGGGCGAACTGGTGCTCTGCGGCATGCGGTGGCTGCCCGGTCCGGCCGACGCCGACGCCTTCGTCACCACGCTGGTCCGGGCCGGGGTGGTCGCGCTCGGTGCCGGTACGGCCGAAGTGGACGGTCCGGTGCCCGACTACCTGATCGAGTCCTGCCGCGGCGCCGGCCTGCCGTTGTTCGAGGTGCCGGTGTCGGTTTCGTTCGCCACCGTCAGCGAGCGCGTCATCCTGGGCCTGGCCGCCGAGCGGGCCGGGACGGGCGGGCTGGCCGGTCACCGCCGCCTGCTCGCCGCGGTGACCGCGGGCGGTGGCCTGCCCGCGCTGGTCGAGGCGGGTGCGGCCGAGCTGGGCGCGGACTGCTGGGTGCTCAGCGCGACCGGCCGGGTGATCGCCGGGACCGGCAACGCGCTCGACGCGGTGAAGCGTGCGCAGTTCGCCCGCCGGTACCTGATGGGGGAGCGGTTGCCCCGTGTGGCCGACGGCTTCACCCTGCTGGCCTCGGCGAACAAGGCGGGGCACCGGATGGGCAGCTGGTTCGTGGTGGTCGCCGGTGACCACGGCAGCTGGGAACCCGCCCAGCGTGAGGTCGCCGCCGAGTTCGCCGAGCTGGCCGGGCTCGAACGGTCTCGATTGGACGATGCGAAGCGCATCGAGAACCGGGCGGCCGAACCGTTGCTGCGCAAGGTGCTTTCCGAGGGCGTCACGCAGCCGGAGCTGAACTCGCGGCTGGTCGCGGCCGGTTTCTCCGGCGGGGAGCAGGTGCTGGTGCTCTCGGCCGGGGTGCGGGGCGGCGGGCCCGGTCTGGCGCCGGTGATCCTGGACGAGGTGCTCGCCCCGTTCGACGGCCCGGCGCTGGTCGGCACGGTCGAGAACGAGACGTTCGGCCTGCTCGCGGTGGCCGGAGCCGCAGACGGACTGGCGGAGCGGATCCGCGAGGCCGTGCTGCTGGTGGAGCCCGCGCTCGGGTCGGCGAGGCTGGCCGTCGGCATGAGCCGCGCACCCGACGCGCAGGCGCTGCGGCCCACCATCACCGAGGCGCGCCACGCCCGCAAACTCGCCGAACTGGGTCCTGGCCGCGCTTCGGTGGTCGCCGGTGACGAGGTCGCGTCACACCTGCTGCTGCTCGCGGCCGTGCCGGAGGACCTGCGCCGCTCGTTCGGTGCGAAGGTGCTCGGCCCGCTGCTGTCCTACGACGAAGCGCACGGCTCCGATCTGGTGCACACGCTGAAGATCTTCCTGGAGAACTCCGGATCGTGGACGCAGACCGCGGCCGAGCTGCACCTGCACGTGAACACGCTGCGGTACCGGGTCAGCCGGATCGCCGAGCTGACCGGCCGCGACCTCGGCCGGTTCTCCGATCGGGTCGACCTTTACCTCGCGGGCTGCTTCACCCGGGAGTGGGGGCTGCAGGCGGGCGAGTGAGCCCGTCGAGCACCCGGTCGAGGCCGTCGCGGAACCAGGTGTCGAGGTCGGCGGCCTCGGGCGGTCCGCCGAGTTCGCCGGTCCACGGCGGCAGGCGCCGGGCTTCGGCTGCCCACCACGCGCGGTAGGTCCGGCCGACGCGGGTTTCCTTGTGCTCTGCGAGCAGGAGCAGCGCCATTCCCTGTACGTACGCGCTCAGCGCCAGGTATCGGCTGAGCGCGGTCGGCGGGTCGAAACCGAGGTCCGCGAAGGCGTCGATCATCGCGCGCGCGGTGTCCAGCACGGCGGGGACCAGGGGCGGGCGGGTGCTCGCGAGCACGCTGACCAGCCAGGGGTGGGCGCGGTAGGCCGCCCATTCGGCCTCGGCGAGTTCTTTGAGCGTGCCTCGGACCGGGGGAGTGAGGAGTCGCTGGACCATCGTGGCGACGAGCTTGTCCCGGCTGCCGAACACTTTCCGCGCGTCAGCCAGCGAAGCGCCCGCGACCGCGCGCAGGGTGACCGCGCTGATGCCCTCGGCGTCGGCCAAAGCGATGGCTTTGTCGACCAGTTCGCCGGTTTTCGGCGTGGCCCGGCGTGGAGTGGCGGCGAGTCGTCCGTGGTCGCGGCGCCGACGGTAGGCGCGGGACTGGCAGGACCGGGAGCAGTAGCGCCGCGGCCGTCCGGTGCGGGCGGGCGCCCCGGCGTCCTTGCCGCACTCGAGGCAGGCGTTTCGACTCGGCTCCATGTGCGACGAAACTACTTCACCAGGGGCGGGTGGTGCGAGAGCGTGGCGGCATGACATTTACCGTCCGTCCCGCCGAGCCCTCGGAATTCGACTCGGTGCTCGGCCCTTGTGTGACCGCGTTCGCCGACGAAGCCGTCTCGGCCTGGGTCGTCCCGGACCCGTCGTCGCGGCGGGCGCGCACGCGGGAGCTTTTCGAGACCTCGCTGCGGGCCGCTGTCGACGCCGGACAACTGATCGCGGCTTTTGATGCGGATGATTCACTGGTCGCCGCTTCGCTCTGGCTTCGCGGGGAAGGCGCGCTCCCCGTGCCCGACGGGAATGATCGCCTGGCCACCGTCATCGCCGCCACCGCGGCGCGCCACCCCCGCGAGCCGCACGTCTACCTCTCGTCGATGGCCGCGTTGCCGGAATGCCGCGGCCTGGGCGCGGGGAGTGCGCTGCTGCGGTACGGCATTCAGCACGCCGGCGAGCTGCCGATCTATCTGGAGGCGTCGACCCCGCGGAACCGGAAACTGTACCTACGCCACGGTTTCGAAGACCACGGCCCGCCGATTCCCTTACCGGACAACGGTCCGGTGCTCCAGCCGATGTGGCGGCCCCATCGCTCGAAGTCGGTTTTCAGGCTTTGACCGCCGGCACGCCGTACCGCGCTTCCATGGTCAGCACGGCTTCGTCCACGACGTGTGCCATCGACGCTTCGCCGGGGGACCAGTCCGGGATCAGCATCCTTGGCCAGATGACGTAGTTGGAGATCATCCCGAGGAACTGGGTCGCGGCCAGTTCCGCATCGTCCAGCCGGGCCGTTCCCGCCGCCTTCTCGGCGTCCAGATAGCGGCGCACGGTGTCGAAGTAGGGCATTTTCCCGCGGTTGAACTGGGTCTCGCCCAATTCGGGGAAGCGCGGCAGTTCGGCGATGACGATGCGGAACAGGGAGGCCATTCCCGGGCGGGTGAGCAGGGCGACGTAGCGGTGGCCGATCGTGGTCAGGCCGGTTCGCAGGTCGCCGGCCGGCGGGTGCGGGGCCGCCTCGTCCTCCACCTTCCAGGCGTCGGTCACGATCGCGTCGAACAACGCCGCCTTGGTCGGGAACTGCTTGAACAGGGTGGCCCTCGACACCCCGGCCGCTTCGGCGATCTTGGCCAGCGAGGTGCCGTCGTACCCCGTGTCGAGGAACAGCCGGGTGCCGGCGTCGAGAATGGCCGCCCGTTTCCGCTCGGCGACCCGCTGGTGGTAGGTCGAAGGCTGGGTGGTCATGGGCCACAGCCTACGCGAGGTGAGTCGCTTGACTCACCACCTCGGCCGGTCTACCGTGTGCCGAGGTGAGTCACTCGACTCACCTCTAGGATTCGGAGAGAGCTGACTCATGGCGGAACAGAGGATCGCGCTGGTCACGGGTGCGAGCCGGGGGATCGGGCGCAGTGCCGCTCTCGCGCTCGGGCGCCGCGGCGCCAAAGTGGTGGCGACCTACCGGGAAGGTGCCCAGGGAGCCGCGGACACCGTGCGGATGATCCAGGACGCGGGCGGCGACGGGTTCGCGATGCGACTCGACATCGCCGACGTCGAATCGTTCGGCGCGTTCACGGCGGAACTGATCGACGAGGTTCGCGCGCGGTGGACCGCCGCGTCGGTGGACGTTCTTGTCAACAACGCCGGTATCGGGCTGTTCGGCCTGCTGGAGGGCGTGACCGTGGAGAGCTTCGACGCGCTCGTGCGCACCAACTTCCGCGGCACGTTCTTCCTGATCCAGGCCCTTGCACCGCACCTGGCGGAAGGGGGGCGCGTCATCAACGTGTCGACGTCGCTGACCCGTCATGTCAGCCCCGGGACATCGGTCTACTCGGCGTCGAAGGCGGCCGCCGAGGTCCTGGCTCGCAGCTTGGCCGTCGAGCTGGGCCCGCGTGGTATCCGCGTCAACGCGATCGCCCCCGGGCCGAGCGCCACCGACTTCAACGGCGGCGCGATGCGGGACGACCAGGAGCTGCGAGGAACCCTTGCGGCGCAGACCGCGCTCGGCCGGGTCGGCGAGCCTGCCGAGATCGGCGACGCGATCGCCGCACTCGCCTCCGAAGACATGCGCTGGGTCACCGCCGAGCGCATCGAGGTTTCCGGCGGGGCTCTCCTGTGACCGCGCAACGGCGATGAACCGCCGCCCCTCAGCCGACTTTGTGTTCGGGGGAGGGGGTCACCAGGTCGCGGAGTTGGGAACGCGCTGTCACGCCGAGCTTCGGGAAGCTGCGGTACAGGTGTGATCCCACGGTCCGAGGCGAGAGGAACAACCGTTCGCCGATTTCGCGGTTGCTCAGGCCTCTCGCGGCCAGGCGGATGATCTGTTGTTGCTGGGGCGTAAGCGAACTGAGCGCATCCGGCGTTGTGGAGGCTTCGACGCCCGCGGCGCGTAGTTCGCCTTCGGTCCGGCTGATCCACGGACGGGCACCCAGGCGCCGGAAGGTTTCCATCGCCGCGAGCAGTTTCGGGCGAGCATCGGTGATGCGGCGGCGGCGGCGCAGCCATTCCGCGTAGTCCAGCAGGATCTGCGCGCGTTCGAACGGCCACTGCGCACCTGCCGGGTCGGACAGGGCGGTTTCGAAGTGGGTCTCGGCCGCTTCCGGGTCCAGCAGGGCGCGGGCGCGGTGGATCAACGCGGTCATCCGCGGCGAGAGTTCCCCGTCCAGGTGCTTCACGCAGCGGTCGACGATCTCGGCGGCCTCGGTTTCGTGCCCGGTGCGGACCGCGGCCGCCGCGAGTTCCGCGAGACCGGCGTAGGAACACGAGTAGTGCACCGGATCCCCGGCCGGGGTGAACAGCAGCCGGAACTGCTCGTAGGCGGTGAGGTGCTCACCGTCGGCCACGGCCGCCATGCCCAGCGCCCACCGGGTGCGCACGGCCACCGCCCTGCTGCGGTCCGGGTCCACAAAGGACAAACCGGTGCCCGCCACCGCGCGGGCCCGGTCCGTGTCACCGGAGAGCGCGAGCGCGGCGGCTTCGAGCGAACGCACCGCCGCGTCGAGGTGGGGCAGCCCGGCACCGGCGGCGGTGGCGCTCGCCGCCGCGAGCCGCGCCTGCGCCCACTGCCCGTTGTCCAGGTACGCCCAGCCCGCCGAGCAGCCCAGCCCGGTCGGCAGCGAACCGCTCATCCGCCACCGGTGCAGCGCGTCGTCGAAGATCCGCACGGCCTGGCCGACCTCGTCGAGCAGCCACGCCATCGCCCCCAGCGAGACCAGCCGCGCCGGATCACCACCGGCCTTCGAGACCAGTGCCGGGAGCGCGGCCGCCAGTTCGGCCCGCCGCACCGCCGGCTCCAGCAGCGCCAGCGTCCACGGATCGGTCCCGGCCCGCGCGCGCACGGCGAGCCGGTGTTCCTCGTCGCCGGAGTAGAACCCGGCCACCGCCGCCGAAGCGGTCGCGCTCGGGGCCAGCTCCGGGTCGTCCGCCGCGCGCAGCAGCAGGGAGATCGCGGTGTCGTGCTCGGCGCTGAGCGTCAGCACCTGGCCGACCCGCAGCGACGCCCGCGCCACCAGCGCCGGGTCGTCGGTGCTCGCGCTCGCCTTCGCCGCCAGCTGCTCGACCCACCGCGGCTGCCCGGTATTGACCGCCACGCCCGCCGCGGTCACCAGGCGGCGCGCGCGGTCGTGCCGGTCCGGGCTCAGCTCGGCGGCGCGCTCCAGTGCGGTCGCCGCGGCCGCGTGACCACCGCGTTCGCGGGCCCTGGCCGCGGAAGCCTCCAGCGCGGCGGCGATCTCCTCGTCCGGCGCGGCGGCCGCGGCGGCGAGGTGCCAGGCACGGCGGTCGGGTTCCGCGGCGAGCATCCCGGCCAGCCGCCGGTGGGCGCGACGGCGCGCGGCCAGCGGTGCGTCGTGGTAGATCGCCGAGCGCACCAGCGGGTGCCGGAAGCGCACCCCGCCCGCGATGCGCAGCAGCCCGGCGCGTTCGGCGGGGGCGAGGTCCTCGGCCAGCTCGGCCGCGGCGAGGTGGTCGGCGGCGACGAGCAGCAGCGCCTCCCGCGTGGCTTCGGACAGCCCGGCCAGATCGGCGGCGAACACCCGTTCCAGCCGTTCGGTCAACGGCAGCACGTCCTCGTCGGAGCAGTCCGCCCTGGCCAGCTCGACCAGCGCCAGCGGATTCCCGGCGGCCTGCTCGAGAATGCGCAGCCGCCGCTTGCCGGACGGCGGATCGAGTTGCTGGTCCAGCAGTTCGCCCGCCTCCCTGGCACTGAGCGGGCCGAGCGTCAGCGACGGGAATCCGCCGTATCCGGCCGCGTCCCGGGTACCGCCGAGCACGGCCAGCGGCTCGTCGTCGATGCGCCGCGCGGCGAAGGCGAGCGCGTCGAGCGAGCCGGGGTCGAGCCACTGCAGGTCGTCGGCGACGACCAGCACCGGCTCGCGCCGCGCGAGTTCGGACAGCAGCGTGAGCAGCGCGACCCCGACCAGCAGCCGGTCCGGACAGCCGGGCTCGGTCAGGCCGATCGCGCCGAGCAGGGCCGCGCGCTGCCGCTCCGGCAACTCGTCCAATTCGGACCGCACCGGGCGCAGCAGCTGGTGGAGCCCGGCGAAGGGCAGGTTCGACTCGCTCGCCGAACCGGTCATCCGGAGCACCCTGCCCTCGTGCGCCGCCGCGGCCAGTTCCAACAGCGTGCTCTTGCCCGCGCCCGCTTCACCGGCCACGATCAGCACGCCGCCGGTCAACCCCAGCACGGCCGCGCGTTCGTGCTCCCTCACCATGACTCGACTGTATCCCCGACTGCAGTCACCTGACCGATACCGCCGACGGGGTCCCGCCGCCCAGGCTGGAGGCATGGAAACCATCACCATCGGCGAAGTCGAGCTCACCCGCGTGGTCGAGCTGCCGACCAAGGGCCTGCCCCGCGAGTTCATGTTTCCCGACGTGCCGGTCGAGAAGTGGCGCGAGCACGAGAACTGGCTGGCGCCCGAGTTCTTCGACCCGGCGGCCGACGAGGTCCGCACGATGATCCAGACCTGGCTGCTCCGCAGCGAGGGCCGCACCATCCTGATCGACACCGGGATCGGCAACGGCCGCGAACGCCCGTACATGCCGTTCTTCGCCCACCTCGACACCAACTTCCTGGGTGACCTGTCCACCGTCGTGCGCCCGGAAGAGGTGGACGTGGTGATCTGCACGCACCTGCACGGCGACCACGTCGGCTGGAACACCCACCTCGTCGACCGCGAGTGGCGGCCGACCTTTCCCAACGCCGAGTACGTGATCGCCCGGCCCGAGTTCGACTACTGGAACCCGGAGAACAACCACCAGACCCGCTCCGGTCGCGGGATGCAGAACGTGTTCGAGGACAGCGTCGCGCCGGTCCACCGCGCCGGGCAGACCGTGCTGTGGGAAGGCGACCACTACGACATCGACGCCAACCTCCGCATCGAGCTGACACCGGGGCACACGCCCGGTTCGGCCGTGGTGCACCTGCGTGACCAGGCGGTGTTCGCGGGCGACCTGCTGCACAACCCGCTGCAGATCGCCGAGCCGGACTGCGGGCCGTGCTTCGACGAGGACGAGCCGGGGGCGGCCGTCAGCAGGCGCCGGGTGCTGGACTGGGCGGCGGACCACAACGCGCTGCTGCTGCCCGCGCACTTCCCCGGTGCGGGCGCGGCCGAGGTCCGGCGCGACGGCGGCAAGTTCGCGGTGAAGGAGTGGGCGGCATGGCGGTGAAGGTCTTCCGGAACATCTCGTACGCGGCACCGCCGGTGGGCGCCGCCCGGTTCGCCGCGCCGGAGCCGGTCGACGGCGTGCCGCGCGAGCACGGCCCGTCCGCGCCCGCCCCGCGCCGCCGGTTCCCAGTGGACCTGAGTCCGGTGATCGGGCCGGGCTGGGTGCCTGGCGAGGACTACCTGACGGTCAACGTGACCACCCCGTCGACGGCAGGCAGCGCGCCGGTGATGGTCTTCGTGCACGGCGGCGGATTCATCTCCGGCACCGGTCAGGCGCCTCTCTACGACGGCACTTCGTTCGCCCGCGACGGCGTGGTGCTGGTGACACTGAACTACCGGCTCGGCGCGCCGGGCTGGCTGGACCTGCCCGGCGCACCGCGCAACCGCGGCCTGCTCGACGTGGTCGCCGCGCTGCGGTGGGTGCGGGCGCACATCGGCGAGTACGGCGGGGATCCGGACCAGGTGACCGTGTTCGGCCAGTCGGCGGGAGCGATGATCGTCAGCGCGCTGCTGGTCACGCCCGAGGCCGGTGGCCTGTTCCGGCGCGCGATCAGCCAGAGCGGCGGGCTCAGCACGATGACCGGCGCGCAGGCGGCCGGGACGACGCGTGAACTCGCGGAACGACTGGGCATCGACGCGACGGTGGAGGCCTTCGCCGAGATCCCCGACGAACGGCTGGTCACCGAACTCGGCCAGGTGAGCGGTGGTTCGCGGCTCACGCCGGTCGGCGTGGTGCTGGACGAGGTCCCGCCGCCGCATCCGGTCGACCTGCTGGTGGGCACCAACTCCGAGGAGTCGCGCCTGTACCAGCTTCCCGAGCACAGCGCGGGGATCGACCGGATGTTCCGCGACGGCCGCGAACGCCTGATCTCGCTCTACGACAAGGCGTTCACCTACGAGTTCGACTGGCGGGGCGGCCCGTTCGGTGCCTGCCACACCGCGGAGCTGCCGTTCGTGTTCGACCGGGTGGACCTGCCCGAACTACGCACGCCGGGCGGGCTGCTCGGACCGGACGTGCCGGACGGGCTGGCCGCCGAGATGCACGGCGCGTGGGTCCGCTTCGCTCGCACGGGCGACCCCGGCTGGACGGGGGAACGCCGGTTCACTGCTGGTAGTAGTAGCTCTGGGCGCTGAACCCGATGTCCGGGTTCCAGCCCCAGCCGCTCATCTGGTGGCTCTGGCCGGTGCAGTCGGTGCCCGCGTACAGGGTCACCGGCTTGGCGGCGGAGATCTCGTAGGAGCGCGACGGTGGCAGGTGCCAGCAGCCGGAGTAGTAGATAGTGGTCTGGTACCAGGGGCCGTTGAAGCCGGGTTGGGGCCAGAAGCAGCCGTTGTAGATGTTGCTGCAGAGCGCTTCGGGCCCTTCGGGTGCGGGTTCGGCCTGGGCCGGGGTGGCGAAGCCGAAGAGGGCGAGCAACGGGAAGATCAACGCGGTTCTTCGCAGTTTCCTCATTCGGGAAAGCCTAGCCAGCTCCGGCCGTGATCGGGACTCGAGCGAATCCCGCGACCGCGTTGAGTACGGTGGACGGTGAACCGAGGAGGAGCACGCATGGACCCCATCTCCACCGTCGACCTGTACTGGCGGCCCGGCTGCCCGTTCTGCATGGACCTGATGCCCCGGCTGCGCCGCAGCAACCTCCCGGTGCGCGAGTTCAACATCTGGGAGGACCCGGAGGCGGCGGCGCGGGTGCGGGCGGCCGCGGACGGCAACGAGATCGTGCCCACCGTTTTTGTCGGCGGGCACGCCATGATCAACCCGAGCTTCGAGCAGATCGAAGCCGCCGTCCGCGAGCACGCCCCGCAACTGCTCGCCTCCTAGCGGGGCCAGGGAGGTCACGGACGTGGCGCGTTGCGCAGGTTGCTGCGCGCCATGTCGATCATCTTGCCGACGCCGCCGTTGAGCACGGTCTTGCTGGCGGCCAGCGCGAAACCGCGCACCATCTCGCCGGTGATCTTCGGCGGGATCGACAGCGCGTTCGGGTCAGTGACCAGCTCGACCAGCGACGGGCCGGGGTGGTCGAACGACTTCCGCAGCGCGTCGCCGATCCGCGCCGGGTCCTCCACCCGGACCGAGTGGATGCCGCACGCCTCGGCGATCGCGGCGAAGCTCACCGGGACCTGGTCGGTGCCGTAGTCGGGCAGGCCGTCCACCAGCATCTCCAGCTTGACCATGCCGAGCGTGGAGTTGTTGAACAGCACCACCTTCACGCCGATGTCGTAGGCGGAGAGGGTGAGCAGGTCGCCCATCAGCATGGCCAGCCCGCCGTCGCCGGAGATCGAGACCACCTGCCGCTCCGGCTGCGCCAGCTTCGCGCCGATGGCGTGCGGCAGCGCGTTGGCCATGCTGCCGTGGCGGAACGAGCCGATCACCCGTCGCCTGCCGTTGGGCGTGAGGTAACGCGCCGCCCAGACGTTGCCCATGCCGGTGTCCACGGTGAACACCGCGTCCTCGTCGGCGAGTTCGTCGACCAGGTCGGCGGCGTATTCGGGGTGGATCGGGCGGTGCTGCTCGGAGCGGGTGGTGTAGGCGTCGACCACCTTCTCCAGCCGCCGCACGTGCTCGCGCAGCATCCGGTCGAGGAAGGTGCGGTCGGTGTGCCCGCGCAACAGCGGCAGCACCGCCTTGATGGTCTCCTTGACGTCGCCGTGCAGCGCCAGCTCGAGCGGCGTGCGGCGGCCGAGGTGCGCCGGGTCGATGTCGATCTGGATGGTGCGGGCCTGCGGCAGGAAGTTGTCGTAGGGGAAGTCGGTGCCCAGCAGCACCACCACGTCGGCCTCGTGCATCGCGTCGTAGCAGGCGCCGTAGCCGAGCAGCCCGCTCATGCCCACGTCGTACGGGTTGTCGTACTGGATCCACTCCTTGCCGCCGAGCGAGTGGCCGACCGGGGCGGCCAGCCGCTCGGCCAGCGCCATCACCTCGTCGTGCGCGCCCGCCGCACCCGCCCCGGCGAACAGCATCACCTTCTGGCCGGAGTCCAGCAGCCGGGCCAGCTCGGTGACCTGGTCGGCGGGCGGAATGGTGGGGGAGGGCTTGACCAGCTGCACCCGCTCCACCCCGGGCACCGGCGCCCTGCGCTCGGAGACGTCACCGGGAATGGTCAGCACCGACACCCCGCTCTTGCCGACCGCGGTCTGCATGGCGATGCGCAGCAGCCGCGGCATCTGCTCCGGCTGGGAGACCAGCTCGCTGAAGTGGCTGCACTCGACGAACAGCCGGTCGGGATGGGTTTCCTGGAAGAAGCCGGTGCCGACCTGCGCGGACGGGATGTGCGAGGCGATCGCCAGCACCGGCGCGCCGCTGCGGTGGGCGTCGAACAGGCCGTTGATCAGGTGCAGGTTGCCCGGCCCGCAGCTGCCGGCGCAGACCGCGAGCTTGCCGGTGACCTGCGCTTCGGCGGCGGCCGCGAAGGCGGCGGTCTCCTCGTGCCGGACGTGGACCCACTCGATGCCGTCGGTCCGGCGGACGGCGTCCACGATCGGGTTGAGGCTGTCGCCGACGATGCCGTAGATCCGCTCGACCCCGGCTTCGCGCAGCGTGCGCACCAGTTGCTCGGCCACTGTTGCCATTCCTCGGTCCTCCGTGCTTCGTCGATCGGTACCTCCAGGTTCACCCTGTCGGCGGCATGTGTCCAATGCCTGATTCTCACCGGTTCGATGCACTGGAACTATGGATCGCATGGAACTGCGAGTTCTGCGCCTGTTTCGGGAGGTCGCCGAGGGCGCGACGGTGACCGATACGGCAACCCGGGCGAGGGTCACCCAACCGGCGCTTTCCCGCGCGCTGAAACGGCTGGAGCACGAAGTGGGCGCCGAGCTGTTCCAGCGCTCCGGCCGCGCGCTGCGGCTGACCCCGGCCGGGCGCGCGTTCAAGCAGCACACCGACGCGGTGCTGGAGAGCTACGACCTCGGGGTGCGGGCGGTCGGTGAGCTGGTCGACCCGGACACCGGTGTGGTGGCGCTGGCGTTCCTGCACACGCTGGGCACCTGGCTGGTGCCGCCGGTGCTGAGCGGGTTCCGGCGGCGCCACCCGCGCGTGCGGTTCGAGCTGCGGCAACACGGCGAGGCGGGGCTGACCGCGGAACTGCTCGACGGCACCGCCGACCTGGTGCTGACCAGCGGCGATCCCGGCGACGCGCGGATAGCCTGGCAACGCCTGCTGGTGCAGCCGCTGCGCGTGGCCGTGCCGCCGAACCACCGGTTCGCCCGGCGAAAGCAGATCCGGCTCGCGGAACTGGCCGACGAGCCGTTCATCTTGCTGCGCAAGGGTTACGGACTGCGCGACACCACCGAGGCGCTGTGCGCCGAAGCCGGGTTCAGCCCGCTCGTCGGCTTCGAGGGTGACGAGGTGGAGACGCTGCGCGGCCTGGTGACCGCCGGACTCGGCGTCTCGCTGCTGCCGCTGCCGCACACCGCGATGTTCCCGCCGTCCCCGGCGGAGCACCCGGCACCGCACCTGCGAGTGTCCGATGTGGTCTGTGCGCGTGACATCGGCATCGCCTGGCTCGCGGGCCGCGACCTGCCACCGGCCGGCGAATCCTTCCGGCGGCACGTGCTCGCCACCGCACCCCGGGCCCTGCCGGAGGACTAGCGGCGTCGCGAGGCGCGCAGGAACTCCCGGTTCAGGTTGGCGATGCTGGTGAACGGGATGCCCTTGGGGCACGCCGCCACGCATTCGCCGACGTTCGTGCAGCCGCCGAAGTCCTCGGCGTCCATCGTCTCCACCATGTCCAGGACGCGCTGTTCGCGTTCCGGCGAACCCTGCGGCAGCACGTTCAGGTGCGTCACCTTTGCCGCGGTGAACAGCATCGCCGAGCCGTTCGGGCAGGCCGCCACGCAGGCACCGCAGCCGATGCAGGTGGCGTTGTCGAAGGCCAGGTCGGCGTCCGGCTTCGGCACCGGGGTGGCGTGCGCCTCGGGCGCGGCGCCGGTGGGGGCGGTGACGTAACCGCCAGAGCCGATGATCCGGTCGAACGCCGATCGGTCCACCACCAGGTCCTTGACCACCGGGAAACCCTTGGCCCGCCACGGTTCCACGTCGATCACGTCACCGTCGCGGAAGGAGCGCATGTGCAGCTGGCAGGTGGTGGTCCGCTCGGGGCCGTGCGCCTCGCCGTTGATCACCACCCCGCACGAACCGCAGATGCCCTCGCGGCAGTCGTGGTCGAAGGCGACCGGCTGCTCGCCGTGCCCGATGAGTTCCTCGTTGAGCACGTCCAGCATCTCCAAAAAGGACATGTCCGGGCTGACGCCGTCGACCGGGTAGGTGACCATGCCGCCTTCGTCGGCCGGGCCGGACTGGCGCCAGATGCGCACGGTGAGCTTCACGTGTAACTCCGCTGGGTGGGGTGTACGTAGTCGAATTCGAGATGTTCCTTGTGCAGCACCGGCTTTTCCTCGCCGTACTGCCAGGCGGCGACGTAGCTGAACCGCTCGTCGTCGCGCTGCGCCTCGCCTTCGGGTGTCTGGTGCTCTTCGCGGAAGTGCCCGCCGCAGGACTCTTCGCGGACCAGGGCGTCGAGCAGCATCAGCTCGCCGAACTCGAGGAAGTCGGCGACGCGGCCGGCCTTCTCCAGCTCCTGGTTCAGCTCGGCGCCGCTGCCGGGAATGCGCACCCGCCGCCAGAATTCCTCACGCAGCGCGGGAAGCCGTCCGAGTGCCTTGCGCAGCCCGGTTTCGTTGCGGGCCATGCCGCAGTGATCCCACATCAGCATGCCCAGCTCGCGGTGGAAGGAGTCCACCGTGCGATCGCCCTGCACGGCCAGCAGCCGGTCCACCCGTGAGCGCACCTCGGACTCCACTTCGGACGCCGCGTCGGGCGGCACCGGCTCGAAGGTGCCGCGCGCGAGGTAGTCGTTGATCGCCGGTGGCAGAACGAAGTAACCGTCCGCCAGTCCCTGCATCAGCGCGGAGGCACCGAGGCGGTTCGCGCCGTGGTCGGAGAAGTTGGCCTCCCCGATGGCGAACAGCCCGGGCACGGTGGTCTGCAGGTCGTAGTCGACCCACAGCCCGCCCATCGTGTAGTGGATCGCCGGATAGATGCGCATCGGGACCTCGTACGGGTTCTCCGCGGTGATGCGCTCGTACATGTCGAAGAGGTTGCCGTACTTGGCTTCGATGGCCGGACGGCCGAGGCGCGCGATGGCGTCGGCGAAGTCCAGGTACACGCCGAGCCCGCCCGGCCCGACCCCGAAACCGGCGTCGCACTGGTTCTTCGCCGCCCGCGAGGCGATGTCGCGCGGCACCAGGTTGCCGAAGCTCGGGTACAGCCGTTCGAGGTAGTAGTCGCGTTCGGACTCCGGGATCTGGTTCGGCGGGCGCTCGTCCCCGGCCCGCTTCGGCACCCAGATGCGCCCGTCGTTGCGCAGCGACTCGCTCATCAGCGTCAGCTTCGACTGGTGCTCGCCCGAGCGCGGGATGCAGGTCGGGTGGATCTGGGTGAAGCACGGGTTGGCCAGGTAGGCGCCGCGCTTGTGCGCCCGCCAGATGGCCGTGGCGTTGGAGCCCTTGGCGTTGGTGGACAGGTAGAACACGTTGCCGTAGCCACCGGTGGCCAGCACCACCGCGTCCGCGAGATGGCTGGTCACCTCGCCGGTGATCAGGTCGCGCGCCACGATGCCGCGGGCCCTGCCGTCGACCACGATCAGGTCGAGCATCTCGGTGCGCGCGTGCATTTCCACGTTCCCGGCGTCGATCTGCCGCGACAGCGCCTGGTACGCGCCGAGCAGCAGCTGCTGCCCGGTCTGCCCGCGCGCGTAGAAGGTGCGCTGCACCTGGACCCCGCCGAACGAACGGGTGTCGAGCAGCCCGCCGTACTCGCGGGCGAACGGCACGCCCTGCGCGACGCACTGGTCGATGATCTGCCCGGAGATCTCCGCCAGCCGGTACACATTGGACTCGCGGGAGCGGAAGTCACCGCCCTTGACCGTGTCGTAGAACAGCCGGTACACCGAGTCGCCGTCGTTGCGGTAGTTCTTCGCGGCGTTGATCCCGCCCTGCGCGGCCACCGAATGCGCGCGGCGCGGGGAATCCTGGAAGCAGAACTGGGTCACGTGGTAACCCTGCTCGGCCAGGGTGGCCCCGGCCGAGCCGCCGGCCAGCCCGGTGCCGACCACGATCACCCGGTGCTTGCGGCGGTTGGCCGGGTTGACCAGCTTCGCGGTGAACTTGCGCTCGTCCCAGCGGCGCTCGATCGGGCCGCCGGGTGCCCTGGTGTCGGCGATCGGCTCGCCCGGTTCGTATTCGTCCATGTCAGTTCACCATCCCGGTCATCACGGCGATCGGCACCAGCAGGAAGCCCGCGGTGATCACGAAGGCGAGCGCGGACCCGGTGCCCTTGAGCGCCCGCCGCCGCGCCGGGTGGTTCACCCCGAGTGTCTGCGCGGCGCTGAAGAAGCCGTGGTTGATGTGCAGGCCGACGAGGATCACCGGCACGAAGTAGATCAGGTTGATCCACCACACCTGGAAGTTCGTCACCACGTTCTGGTACGGGTGGTGCGGCACGAAGTCGGGGTGCACCGCGCCCACGGTCAGGTCGAGCACGTGCCAGACCAGGTAGAAGGCGATGATCACCCCGCCCCAGCGCATGGTGCGGGTGGCGAAGGTGGCCCTGGGGCGCCTGCCGTGCACGTAGCGCACCGGCCGCGCCCTGCGGTCGCGCCGGGAGAGCTGGGCGGCCGCGGTGATGTGCAGGACCAGCGCGATCAGCAGCCCGGTGCGCTGGATCCACAGGTACCACCCGTGGTGCAGCACGGGCCCGCCGATGGTGCGCAGCCAGGCGGAGTAGGCGTCGAACTCGGCGGGGCCGAAGAAGATCTTGAGATTCCCGGCCATGTGCGCGAGCAGGAAGGCGACCATGAGCAGGCCGGTGACCGCCATCACCACCTTCTTGCCGATGGTCGATCGCCAGAAGTCCAGTAGTGCCGGGCGTTTTCGCGTCTTCTTCTTCGTTGCTGCCGACGCTGTCCCGGCGGGTGCGAGTACCACGCTTCGACGGTAAGCCGAGTGCTGTTCAGAGGGCAAACAGATCTTTGCTCTGATGACGAGAGCCTATGCCTATGATGGGGTATGCAGTTCCAGCAGCTGGCGTACTTCGTGGCGGTCGCCGAGACGCGGCACTTCACCCAGGCCGCCGAGCGCATGCGGGTGGCGCAGCCCTCGCTGTCGCAGCAGGTCAAGGCGCTCGAACGGGACGTCGGCGCGACGCTGTTCCACCGCATCCGCGGCAACGTCACGCTCACCGAGGCGGGGGAGACGCTGCTGCCGTTCGCCCGCCGCATCCTCGCCGAGACCGAGACGGCCTACCGCGCGGTCCGCGAACTCGACGAGCTGGGGCGCGGGCGGGTGCGGTTCGGGGCGACGCCGAGCCTGTGCACCGGCGTGCTGCCGCGCCTGCTGGCCACCTTCCGCGGCAAGTACCCCGGCATCGAACTGGTGCTGCAGGAGGGCGGCTCGCGGGATCTGCAGGCGGCGCTCTCGGAGGGCACGCTGGACCTGGCGATGATCGTCGACTCCCGGGTGCACGACGATCACCGGCTCTCGACCGTGCCGTTGTTCGTCGAAGAGCTGGTGGTGATCTCGCCGAAGGACGAGCCGGCGCCGGTGGCGGGGGCGCGGATGAAGATCCGCGACCTGCGCGGTCATCCGCTGGTGATGTTCCGCCGGGGGTACGACCTGCGCGAGGCGACCATGGACGCGTGCCGTGCCGAGGGCTTCGAACCGGATTTTGCCATCGAGGGCGGGGAAATGGACGCGGTGCTCGAATTCGTCCGCGCCGGGATCGGTCTCGCCGTGGTCCCGGGGACGGTGGTCGGGGACCGGTTCCGCATCACGCGATTCGGTCCGCCCGGCCTGGCCCGCACCGTGCGCCTGGCCTACCGGCGCGACGTGGAACCGTCCCGCGCGGTGCGTGCCCTGCGCGACGCCGTGCCGCGCCTGCTCTACCAGGCCACCGCCGCCACCACCGGCGAAACCCTTACGCGCATAATCCAGGTGGAGTAAGGGTTTCAGCGTGGACGGAAACCCGTGACCACCCCGGTCCGGGCGCAGTAGCTTTCTCCCGACGGCGGGCCATCACGCGCCGGCCGGACACTGGGGAAAGGGTTCGCTGTGCTTTCGAGGATCACGCAGTTCATGGCCGCCGCGTTGTTCGCGCTGGTGCTGGTGCCGGGGACGGCTTCGGCGGCGCCGGTTTCGAGTTCGGGTCCGGCTTCGAGTTCGGCAGCGGAAGGCGTCAACGACTGTCCCGGCAACTGGATCTGCTGGTGGAGCCAGAGCAACTACAACGGCCAGCGCGCCGGTGGCGAGCACGGCGCGGACGGCTGCTGGAACCTGGTCGGGCCGCCGAACTTCGCCTACTCGATGACCAACAACACCAACGTCAACATCACCATGCAGTCGCGGCCGTGTGGTGAGTCCGGTCAGCAGCGGGCGGAACTGCCGCGCCAGAGCACGAACCCGAACACGCCGTTCCAGGTGCGCTCGTTCCTGCGCTGCGCGGCCTGCTGAGCGGAGCGTCTACCCTGGACCGGGACCAGGGGAGGTGCGATGGACTTCGGCGCGCGGCCGGTGGTGCTCGACGGCGGTTTGTCCAACCAGCTGGCCGCCGACGGGCATGATCTCAGCGGATCGTTGTGGTCGGCGAGGTTGCTGCTCGACGACCCGGAGGCGATCGTCGCCGCGCACGAGGCGTACTTCCGCGCCGGGGCGCAGATAGCGACGACGGCGAGCTACCAGGTCAGCTTCGAGGGGTTCGCCGCCGCCGGGATCGACGCCGCGAAGGCGTCGGAAGCGTTGCGGCGCAGCGTCGAACTGGCGAGGGAGGCCGCAGCCCGAGTGGGGGGCGGGCTGCGGGTGGCGGCGTCGGTCGGGCCGTACGGGGCGATCACCGCGGACGGGGCGGAGTACCGGGGGCGCTACGGCCTGAGCAAGGCGGAGCTGGCTGGGTTCCACCGGAAACGGCTCGACGTCCTGGTGGACGCCGAGCCGGATTTCCTTGCCGTGGAAACGATCCCGGACCTCGACGAAGCCGTCGTACTCGCCGAACTCGTCGGCGAGTACGACGTCCCGGCCTGGCTTTCGTACACTGTGGACGGTGCACGCACCAGGGCGGGGCAGCCGCTGGCCGAGGCCTTCGCCGTGGCCGCCGGAAGCGACCGGATCGTCGCGACGGGGGTGAACTGCAGCTCCCCGCACGACACCGGCGCGGCGATCGCCCTGGCGGCGCGGGTGTCCGGCAAGCCGGTGGTGGTCTACCCGAACAGCGGCCAGGAGTGGGACGCGGAAACCAGGACCTGGCGGGGAGAACCGGCGTTCGGCCCGGTGGCGGACTGGGTCGATCGCGGTGCCCGCCTCATCGGCGGCTGCTGCCAGGTCGGCCCGGACCAGATCCGCACACTGGCGACGGTGATCGGCTGGACGCCGCCGGGTTGACGGCGGCCCCAGCAAACGGTTCCACCGCTTGCAAAACACTGCCTAGCGCGTCGAGTACGAGTGGGCGCCGGCGCCTGCCAGTTTTCCGGCGTCCACGATCAGGTACTCCTCCCGCAGCGGCTGCTCGTCGAACCAGTGCTCCAGGATCTCCCGGGTCCCGGCCGCGTAGCGCGCCTGGGCGGACAGCGAAGAACCCGAGATGTGCGGCGTCATGCCGTGGTGCGGCATGGTGCGCCACGGGTGATCCGCCGGCGCGGGCTGCGGGTACCAGACATCGCCCGCGTACCCGGCCAGGTGGCCCGATTGGAGCGCCCGCACCACGGCGTCGCGATCGGTGATCTTCGCCCGCGCGGTGTTGACCAGGTAGGCACCCCGCTTCATGGTGGCGATCAGGTCGTCGTCGAACAGGCCCTCGGTTTCCGGGTGCAGCGGCGCGTTGATGGTCACCACGTCGCAGTGCGGCACCAGGTCGGCGGCGCTTTCGTGGAAGGTCAGGCCCAGCTCGCGTTCGACCTCGGCGGGCAGGCGGTGCCGGTCGGTGTAGTGCAGGTGCACGTCGAACGGCTTGAGGCGGCGCAGGATCGCGGTGCCGATCCGCCCGGCGGCCACCGTGCCCACGTGCATGCCTTCGACGTCGTACGAGCGCGACACCGCCTCGGCGATGTTCCAGCCACCCTCACTGGCGATCCGGTGCGCGGGCAGGTAGTCGCGCACCAGCGAGAGGATCATCATCACCGCGTGCTCGGCGACGCTGATGCTGTTGCAGTAGGTCACTTCCGCGACGGTCACCCCGTGCTCGATGGCCGCGTCCAGGTCGACGTGGTCCGACCCGATGCCCGCGGTGATCGCGAGCTTCAGCTTCGGCGCCTTCGCGATCCGCTCGGCGGTCAGGTAGGCGGGCCAGAACGGCTGGGAGATCACGATGTCCGCGTCGGCGAGTTCGTGTTCGAACACCGAATCGGGGCCTTCCTTGTCGGCGGTGACCACCAGGGTGTGGCCGCGGCTTTCGAGGAAGTTCCGCAGGCCCAGCTCGCCGGAGACACTGCCGAGCAGGTGCCCGGGGGTGAAGTCCACGGCCCGTGGCGCCGGCAGCGTCTGCCCGTCCGGGTAGCGGTCGATGCGGGGCAGGTCGTCACGCGGGTACGTGGCGGGATGGCCGGTGGCGGGGTCGTCGTAGAGCACGCAGAGCACCTTTGCCATGACACAGCTCCTCGGTAGTTGGCTCTCCTCCCAGCCTCGCGGCGCTTTTTCCGGCGGTCAAAGCGTTTGCTTCGATGTCGAGATAGCCGAGATCTATGAACCGAGGTGGTGTTCGGCCAGCCGCTCCAGCTCGCCGCGCACGTCGATCTGCCGCGTGGACTCGGTGAAGGCCCGCGCCAGCATCGGTTCCGGGTCGCGCCGGGGGAGCACCAGGCCGATCCGCGGTGCCTGCGGGGTGTCGCGCAGCCGCAGCACGCGCATGCCCGCCGGCACGCCGAACATGTGCAGCCAGGCGTGGGAAATGACGCTGTACCACGTACGTGTGGCGACGTGGGCGTACAGCGCGGCCACCGAGTCGGTTTCGATCGCCGGGGCCACCGTCACCCCGCTCGCGGCGAAGATCCCGTCGAGGATGCGGCGGTTGCGCATCCGCTCCGAGAGCAGGCACAGCGGGACCGCGGCGGCCTGCGCCCACGTGGCGCTCCCGGCGCGGGAGAGTTCGCTGTCGTCGGGCGCGAGTAGCAGGTAATGCTCCTCGTAGACGGGCAGCCGCCGCACCGGCCCGAGCGGTTCACCGTCCAGATAGGTCAGTGCCAGGTCCAGTTCGAACTCCGCCAGCTCGTGCACGATGTCCCTTGAGGACAGTGAGTGCAGCGCGACCCTGGCGTGCGGGTGGCGTTCGCAGAACGGCGCGGTGAGCAGGGAGACCGCGGTGAGCGCGGTCGGGATGGCGCCGATGCGCAGCGTGCCGGTCAGGCCGTGGCGCATCTCCGCGAGATCGGCGAGCAGCGCGTCGCGCTCGGCCAGCATCCGGTGCGCCCACCGCAGGACGCGCTCGCCCTCGGGGGTCAGCCCGCCGAACCGGCGGCCGCGGTGGACCAGCGGGGTGTCCAGTTCCCGTTCCAGCGTCCGGATCGCCGCGGACAGCGACGGCTGCGACACGTGGCACGCCTGCGCGGCCCGGCCGAAGTGGCGTTCGCGAGCCAGCGCCACGAGGTATTCGAGTTGGCGTAGGAGCACATCCGGCAGTCTGGCGCAGAACCGCGGATGACGTGAGATCATGCCGCCGGTGACGGCAGGAGGAAACGGGCAGATGGCAGACGAGCCACCGCGGTTGACCGCGTCGCTGGCGATGAACCTGGTCGCGGCCGGGCGGGAAGCGCAGCGGCGGATCGAGGCCGCGCTGGCGCCGCACGGGCTGACGCTGCGCCACCTCGGTGCGCTGGGCCACCTCGCGCGGCGGCCCGACCTGTCCTACAGCGACCTGGCGCGGCGCTCGGGCATCACCGCGCAGAGCATGCACGCCACCGTCCGCCTGCTCCAGGAAGCCGGTGCGGTGGCGGACTCCCCGGTCGAACGCGGACGGCGGGCGCGGCTCGAAGTCACCGCCAAGGGCCGGGACCTGCTGGACGAGGTCGCCCTCGCGCTCGACCGGATCGACGCGGAGCTCCTCGACGGCCTCACCGCGCAGCAGCAGACCACCGTCCGCGACTTCACCCGAAGCCTGCTGCCCTTCCCCTGACCGGCTCGGACGCAACTCAACCCCGCGGCGCGGGTTGCCCAGAACCGGAGTATCAGCCAGACTTTAAGCGAGACTGATACTCTGGCCGGGTCCCGCCTACCGAGGAGGCCGCGAAATGACCCTTTCCATTCCCGACGCGTCGATGCCCGAGGTGACCCTGGCGATCCTGGTCGCGCCCGGCTACATGCCGGTGGACATCATCGGCATGCACACCATGTTCGGCATGCTGCCCAAGGTGAACCTCCACCTGGTCTGGAGGAACACCGACGAACTGACCGGCACACCGGCCTTCCCGACCCGGCCGACCACCAGCTTCGCCGACTGCCCGCGCGACGTGGACATCCTGTTCGCCGGTGCCGTCCCGCCCGCGGTGTTCCAGGACGAGGAAACCCTGGAGTTCCTGGCCGATCGCGGCGGCCGCGCCCGCTGGGTGGCCGCGTCCTGCACCGGCGCGCTGCTGCTGGGCGCGGCCGGGCTGATCAAGGGCTACCGGGCCACCACGAACTTCCAGGCGACCCACCTGCTCGAGCACTACGGCGCGACCCACCAGGCGGGCAACGTGGTCGAGGACCGCAACCGGATCACCGCGGGACCGGCCACCGGCGGGTTCGAGATCGCCTTCCGCCTCATCCAGGACATCTACGGCGACGACCTGGCGCGCGAAGCGATCCTGCAGGCCGAGTACGCACCGGAACCGCTGTTCGACGTCGGCAGCGTTGCGCTGGCGGGACCGGAGCTGACCGCCCGCGCGCGGGCGCACATCCGGCCGCTGACCGAAGAACTGGAGCGCGTCGTGCTCGGCTGAACCGGGCGGCTCAGAGCTCGGCGAGCTTGGGCACGGCCGGGGCGAGCTGCTCGATCCACGCGGCCGGGGACCCGGTGGTCGGGGTGACGATCACCGCTTCCACGCCGAGTTCGGCGTAGGGCGCCATCGAGGCGACGAACTCGTCCTGGTTGCCGGGCTCCGGCCGCGGGTTGTTCGCGATGATCGTCTTGCGGATCTCGGCGTAGTCGCGGTCCACGTCGTCGCAGTGGCGGCGCAGTACGCCCAGCTTGTGGCGGACATCCTCCGGCGAGCTGCCGAACAGGTTGCACGCGTCGCCGTACTGCGCCACCAGCCGCAGCGTCTTGCGTTCCCCGCCACCGCCGATGAGCACCTTGGGCCGGTTGATCGGCTGCGGCGAGCACAGCGTTTCGGCCAGTTGGTAGTGCTTCCCGTCGAACGGCCCGTTGTTCGCCGGATCCCACATCTGCCCGCAGATGCGCAGGGTTTCCTCGAGCCGTTCGAACCGCTCGGCCACCGGCGGGTACGGTACGCCGAGGCCGTGGTGCTCGCGCTCGAACCACGCCGCGCCGAGGCCGAGCACGGCCCGGCCGCCGGAGAGCACGTCGAGCGTGGTGACGATCTTGGCGAGCAGGCCGGGGTGGCGGTAGGTCACCCCGGTCACCAGCAGGCCGAGATCGATGGTCGTGGTGTGCGCGGCGAGAAAGCCGAGCGTGGTGTACCCCTCCAGCATGTTCGCCTCGGCGGGCAGGCCGACCGGTTCGATCTGGAAGTAGTGGTCCATGAACGACAGCCAGGTGGCCCCGGCCGCCTCGGCCGCGGCGCCGACGCGGGCCAGCTCACCGGCGATGGCCGTGGTGCCACCCTCGATGTCGAAGATGGGAAGGTGAATGCCGAGTTCCATGGTTGCCGGTCTCCTCAGTGCTTCTGCGGGTTCGTTTTCACGCTAGGACCTGGAGCGCGCTCCAGCGCAACCCGGAAGCGGTGCCGATAGGGTGGTCCGCATGGGACCGGACTCCGGCGAACTCACCGAAATCGCCGACGGCGTGCACGCCTACGTCCAGCCGGACGGCACCTGGTGGGTGAACAACGCGGGGGTGATCGCCGGGGACGGCGGCACCTTCGTGGTGGACACCTGCGCCACCGCCGAGCGCACGCGCCGGTTCCTGGACCTGGCCGCCGAAGCCACCGGGACGCCCACCCCGCGCTGGGCGGTCAACACCCACCAGCACGGCGACCACAGCTACGGCAACAGCCTGCTGCCCGGGTCCACCGTGCTGATCGGGCACGAGGCTATGCGCGCGGCGCTCGCGGTGGACCCGCTGATCGAGTACTGCCCGCCGGTGTGGGAACCGCGGCCGGACTGGGGCCCGGTCACCCGGCGCCTGCCGGATCTCACGATGACCACCGATCTCGTGGTGCACAACGGGAATCGGCGGATCGAACTGCACCACCCCGGCTACCAGGCACACACCGGCGGGGACGTGGTCGTCTGGCTGCCGCGCGAGAAGGTGCTGTTCACCGGGGACCTGGTGTTCAACGGGCTGACCCCGATGATGGGCATGGGCTCGTGCGAGGGCGGGCTGCTCTCACTGGAATGGCTGGCCTCCTTCCGCGCCGAGCACCTGGTGCCGGGGCACGGGCCGCTGATGCGTGCCGAGGACGTGCCGGAGGTGTTCGAGAAGCTGAGCGCGTACTACCGGCTGGTGCTGGACACCGCGGCCGCCGGGCTGCGTGACGGCCTCACCCCGCTGGACGCCGCGCGGCGGTGCGACCTCGGCGAGTTCGCCGGCTGGGCCGACAGCGAACGGCTGGTGCTGAACCTGCACCGCGAATACGCCATCGCCGCCGAGTCCGAAGTGGACCTGGTGGCCGCCTTCACCGACGCGGTCACCTACCACGGTGGCCCCTTGCACACGACGGTCTGAGGTGGAGCAGGTGAAGGTCGCGATGATCACCGGGGCGGCACGGGGCATCGGCGAGGCGGCCGCGCGGCGGCTGGCCGCCGACGGTGTCGCGGTCGCCCTGCTCGACGTCGATCCGGTGGTCGAACAGGTCGCGGCCGGGATTCCCGGTGCGATCGGCCTGCACTGTGACGTCAGTTCCGAGTCCGACTGGGCCGGCGCCGTGGCGCGGTGCCGGGAGCGGCTCGGGCCGGTGGACATCCTGGTGAGCAACGCCTACACGGTCGAAGTCGTGCCCGCGCACGAAATGAGCCTCGCGTCCTGGGAGCGGCAGCTCGCGGTCACGCTGACCGGTGCGTTCCTCGGGTTCAAGGCCTGCCTCGACGACCTGCGCCGGGACGCGCGGGGCGCGGTGGTGCTGACGTCCTCGGTGCACGCGCTGACCGGGCTGCCTGGCCGGGCCGCCTACGCCTCGGCGAAGGCCGGGCTCACCGGTCTCGCGCGCCAGCTCGCCGCCGAGTACGGCACCGAAGTGCGGGTGAACTCGGTGTTGCCGGGGCCGGTGCTGACCGCCGCGTGGGACGACATCAGCGAAGAGGATCGAGCCGCCAGCGCCGCGCAGACCATGCAGAAACGGTTGGGACGCCCGGAAGAGGTCGCCGCCGCCATCGCCTTCCTCGCCGGGGACGACGCCTCCTTCATCACCGGCGCCTCCCTCGTCGTCGACGGCGGCTGGAGCACCTACAAAACGTCCTCCTGACGCGACGGCATTTCGAAGCGGGCCGCGCCGAGGGCGGTGAAGGCGGCGTCGACCGAGTTCGACAGGCGGGCCGGGTCGCCATCGCCGAGATGCCTGCCCGCGTTGAAGCAGGCCAGCGCCAGCTGCGGGGCCAGCGCGGCGACCAGCGGCGTGGCGCCGGCGTCGCGCAGGTTCGCGGTGACCGTCTCGGTGAACCGCTGGAGCTTCCGGTTGCCGCGATCGTGCAGTTCCGGGTTGTCCCGCAGCAACCGCTCGTGCCGCCGGAAGTGCTCGGCGTCCTTGGTCGCCTCCGCGCACACCGCGAGCACCGCCAGCCGGATCTGCGCGAGCGCCGTCTCCAGGTCCGGCGCGGTGCCGCTGATCGAGGCCCGGTGGCGCTCGGCGAGCGCGTCGAGCAGGTCCTGCTCGTCGGCGAAGACGACCTCCTGCTTGTCGCCGAAGTAGCGGAAGAAGGTGGTGCGCCCGACCTCGGCCCGCTCGGCGATGTCCGCGACGGTCACCTCGGCGAACCCGCGCTCGGCGAAGAGCTCGAACGCGGCGCGGACGATCTGTTCCCGCGCGCGCTGCTGCTTGCGCTCGCGGAGTGGGGCACGGCCGGTCATACCGGTCAGCCTAGCGCCCCGGGCCGGGATTCCGTATGGTACTGAGTACCAATAGGTATCAGATACCAGGAGACTTCATGCCGACCAGCACGATCCTGATGACCGGCGGCGGGCGCGGCCTCGGCCGCGTGGCCGCCGAACGCCTGCTCACCACCCAGCCCGACCGGCATCTGCTGCTGCTCGCCCGCGACGGCGACCGCCTCGTCCGCGAGCTGCGGGAGCGCACGGGCAGTGCGAACGTCTCCGCGATCACCTGCGACCTGGCTTCGCTCGCCGACATCCGGGCCGCCGCCGAGGAGGTCGGCAGGCGGCTCGACGACGGTGAGATTCCGCCGCTGCGCGACTTCCTCGGCAACGCGGGCGTCCAGATGGCCTCGACCACCAGCACCACCGCCGACGGGTTCGAGACCACCTTCGGCGTCAACGTGCTCGCGAACTACCTGCTGCTACGGCTGCTGTTCGACCGCTTCGAAGCGCCCGGCCGCATCGTGGTGGTGGGCAGTGGGGCGCACTTCGGCGATCTCCGGCACAACCTGGGCCTGGTGCCCGCGCCGAAGTGGGCGCCGGTGGCGAAGCTGGCCGAGCCGGGCACGGAAACCGCCTCCACGGCCGGGCGCCGCACCTACGCCACCAGCAAGCTCGCGGTCATCTATCTGGTGCACGCGCTCGCGCGCCGGTTGCCGGAGGGGGTGGACATCTACACCTACGATCCCGGGCTGGTGCCGGGCACCGGGCTCGTCCGCGACGCCTCGCCGGTGGAGCGGCTGGCCGCGCGGATCATCATGCCGATCTTCCGCCTGACCCCGCTGGCGATGGGGCCCGCGGCTGCCGGGCGGCTGCTCGCCGACACCATGACCGGGCCCCGCCCCGGTCGAAGCGGTTCCTACCTCGACCGGGGCAAGGTGGTTCCGTCGTCCCCCGACTCGCACGACGAAACCAGGGAGGAAGAGCTGTGGCAGGTCGCCGCCCGCCTGTGCGCCCTTCCGGGTGAGCTGGTCAGACGTGCGTGACCAGCAGGGTGACCCCGGCCTCGCCACCGCAGTCGACGAACACCGGGCCGACCCCGTTGCCGACGGTCTGTGACAGCGTGGCCTTCGCCTCGAACCCGTTGGGGTCCTCGGAGAGGATCCGGATGTGCTCCAGCACGGGCTTGCCGTTGAAGCCGCTGTGCACCGCGCGCAGCTTTTCGCCGCCACCGCAGTGCCCGGTGATGGTGACCTCCTGGCCCCGCTCGGTGGTCGGGTTCGGCGTCACCTTGACCACCGCCCTGGCCCCCTTGGGTGGGGTGGGCTCGTCCGAAGCGAACGCGCCCGAGGCGCCTGCCGCGCCGAGTCCGCCCGCGATGACGGTGACCCCGGCGGCGGCACCGGCGATTTTCTGCTTCTTGTTCGCCATGGAAATCCCTTTCCTCGTGAATGATTTACACCCGGTCAGTCCCCTGGAATGACGTTCGCGGTTTGTGTTTGTGGTGTGGATCACAGAACGCGTCGCGGGCCGAATATCGTGTAACCGGTGACACCGAGGACGGTGGCGAGCAAAGCCGTTGCCAGCGCGGCCTTCCCGTCCGCGGGCTGGATGAGCCAGGCTGCGGGCGGGACGCCGGAAATGCCGGGAACCACGGCCAGAACCAGCGAGAGAAAAGGCAGGGACCAGCCGAAGGAAGCGCCGAACAAGGTCACGCCCAATGCGAGCATTCCGACCTGCCCGATGGTGTCGCGCAGGAGTACTTCGGCGGGTATTCCGGCGTCGGAAAAGAAATCGAGCGAAAAGGCCGCGCCGACGGTCACCGCGGTGAGCGCGGCGAGGTGCGCGGCTCTTCGCGGTGGCCAGGGCAGCGACGCCGTGCGGTCGAGGTCGTGGTCCTGCCCGGCCAGTCCCGGCGAGGCCGCGGTCACGCCGAGCGTGGTCACCACGAGAATCCCGAGCAGCCCGATTCCCCCGGACCACACCAGATTTCCCAGCCACAGCGGCACCAGCGCGATCACCGGGGCGAGCAGCGGCACCGCGAGACGGCGGCTGCGGGCGTAAAGCACGGCCCAGCTCACCGCGCGCCCTGGGTCAGGATCGCCCACATGCTGCCCTCGCAGCTCAGCCCGGCGTCGCGGGCCGCGGCCACCCGGCGCACCTGTTCCTCGCGGGGCAGCGAAAACAGGGTGCCGCGGGCGAATTCGGCCTGCTCGGCGTACCGCGCGAGGTACTGGCGGGGCAGGGTGACCGGGCGAGCCGGACCGTCGGCGAACCAGGAGGCCACCGCCAGCCGCGCGCTCGTTTCGTGCTCGTCGGCCTGCTCGAAGGGGACGGCGTAGTCACCGCACGGCAGGGTGCCCGCGCCCATCAGCATGGACAGCCGCAGCCGCGCCGGATCGAGCCCGTCGTCCTCGGCGAACCGGGTCTCCCCGTCGTTGAGGTCGACCTGCAGCACACCGGACGGCCGGGGGAGCGATCCCAGTTCGTCATTCCGCAGATCGGGTACTTCGGTGACGGAGACGGGCGCGTTCGGCAGCACCGCCAGCTCGGCCAGCACCTGCCGCGCGGGACCGGTGAACTGGCTCAGCAGCAGCGAATGCGCGGTCGTCACGCACACCTCGGCCCCGGCGTGGTCACAGACCGGCGCCGCCGCGGCCACGTCGTCCGGATAGGCGGCAGCGCGCTCGCCCGGCAGTACCACCAGCGCCAGCGCGATGCCGGCGAGTGCCGGCAGCGCGGCGAGTGCGCGGAGCTTCGGCCGCACGGTCAGCAGCGTGAACCCGGTGACCGCCAGCCCGCCGAACCACAGCAGTTGTCCGATGTGGACGGAGAGGGCGACGGTGGTGTACGCGGTGTCCGGCCCTTCCAGATTCGGGGAGAGCAGCGTGAGCCGCAGCGGGAACTCCTCGCCCGGATCGGGCGAGGGCATCAGGAAGATCAGCAGCGCCAGCGCGGCGACCGCGCACACCGGCGGGGTCACCACGTACGGCAGCAGGTGCCCGGTGGCCATGCCCAGCAGCGCGCCGGCCACCGTGGCGAGCAGCCCGACCAGCAGCGCGGGCACCCAGGCCGCGGTGAAGTACCCCGTGCCGCCCGCGACCTGGACCGCGCCGACGGCGAACGGCACCAGCGTGGCCACCACCAGCGTCAGCGCCACCGCGCCGGTCAGCACGGCCACCTGGTGCCAGGCCGGGCGCGGGGTGGTGGCCAGCAGTTCGTCCATTCCGGACCGCCGCTGCCGCGTGCCCTGCCAGGCGCCGAGCCCGGTCACCACCGGCCAGGTGAAGATCAGCAGTTCGCGCAGCCACAGGCCCAGCCCGTTCCACTGCCCGGTCCACGGCGCCGAACCGTGGACCCACGGGCCGGTCAGCCCGAACAGCAGGCCCAGCGTGAGCGCCAGGAAAACCAGGCCGGTCCAGGGCGCGCTCGAGCGGCGCAGTTCGGTGCGCAGCACGCGGGCGGTCATCGTGCCTCCCGGTGCCGGGCCAGCAGCGCGGTGTACCCGCGTTCGCTGGGACTGTCCCCGATGTCGGTGGCCGAGCCCGCCGCGGCGAGTTCGGCGGCGGTGCCCTGGAAGGCGAGCCTGCCCTCGTCGACGAGCACCACCGAGGTGCACGCGGCGGCCACGTCCTCGACCAGGTGCGTGGACACCACCACGCAGGTGTGCGTGCCCAGTTGCTGCAACAGTTCGCGGAACTGCATGCGCTGCGCGGGATCCAGGCCCGCGGTGGGCTCGTCGAGCAGCAGGATGTCCGGATCGTTGACGATGGCCTGCGCGATCCCGGCCCGGCGCACCATGCCGCCGGACAGCGTTTTCATCCTGGCGTCCGCCCGGTCGGCCAGGCCGACCCGCTCGATCGCGTGCTGCACCAGATCGGGCACCCGCGCCTTCGGGACTTCCTTGAGCCACGCCAGGTACTCGACGAACTCCCGCACGGTGAACCGCCGGTAGTAGCCGAATTCCTGGGGCAGGTAACCGATCCTGGACCGCAGTTCGCGCAACCGCGTGCCGCGTCCCGGCGTTCCGCCGAGCAGTTCCAGCCGCCCCGACTCCGGGCGCAGCACGGTGGCCAGCGCCCGGATGAGAGTGGTCTTTCCCGCCCCGTTGGGCCCGAGCAGACCGTGTACTCCCGGCCCGAGCCGCAGGTCGAGCCCGTTCACCGCGAGCCGTCGCCCGGCCCTGACCCGCAATCCGGTGGCGTCGATCTCCCAGGCGTAAGCCGCGGGCGCGGTCTCCGCCGCGGTCACCACGCGTGCCATCGCATTCCTTCTCTCATTCGTCTTCTCTCAATCGCCCGCAGCCGGAGCGGATCCGCCCGGCGAGACCAAGGTGAACGAACTTCCGCGCAGCACCAGCACGACCGCGGCGAGCGCGGCCACCCCGATCCACAGCGCGGGATTCCACGCACCGAACAACTCCGGCGGCTCGTCACCGATCACCACCGGCGGGGCGAACCCGGCCAGCCACGCGCCGGCCACGGCGACCGCGGCGCGTTCCACGCCGAAGAGACTGCCCAGCGCGAGCGCGACCAGCGTGCAGGCCAGCCCCGGCAGCAGCCACAGCAGCGGGGAGGTGCCCACCAGCAGGCTTTCCGCGCCGAGGACCGGCAGTACCAGCACCAGCACGGTCAGCGTCCGGCGCAGCAGCAGGAACAGTCCGGCGCGCGGGGACGCCGTGGTCAGCTCGTACATCGGATCGAGCGAGGCCGACCAGGCCGCGGCCACGCCGAGCACCGGGACCACCGGCGCCAGCAGGAACAGCACCGAATCACCGTCCGGCGTCCCGGTCCACTGGCCGAGGAAGGTGGCCACCACGGCGATCAGCGTCGCGGCCGTGAGCCACGACAGCATCGCGGGCGGCAGCCAGCGCGCCAGCCGGCTGCGGAGCCGCCGCGCCGGGGCCGGGGTGCTCGCCGCGAGTTCCGGTTCCATCGCCGACCACACCGCGGTGATCGTCGCGGTGACCGTTTCGTCGTTCACCTCGGCGAGCCGGGCGCGGCAGGCCGCACAGTTCTCCAGATGCGCTTCGAGCGCCCATTCGGCTTCCGGCGCGATCTCGCCGCCACGCACGTAGCGGCCGATCAGCTCGGCGGACGCGTGGTCCCGGTCGGTCACGACAACGCCTCCCGCATCACGACCCGCGCGCGGCGCGCCCGGGTCTTCACCGTTCCTTCCGGCAGGCCCAGCAGGTCGGCCGTCTCCCGCACGGACAGCCCGTCGAGCACCATCGCCCGCAGCACCTGCCGCAGTTCCGGGGCCAGCCGGTCGAGCGCGGCCCCCAGTTCGCCGCCGACCTCCCCGGCCAGCGCCTCCTCCTCGGCAGCCGGCGTGGTCGCCGGTTCGGCCGCGGCCGGTGGCGGCTGCGCGTGCCGCGCCCGCCGGCGGAAGGCGTCGACCAGCCGCCGGGCGGCGATGGTCCACAACCAGCCCGCCGCACTCCCGTCTGCGCCGTCGACCGTCGCCCCGGCGAACCCGCCCGCCGCCCGCCACACCGCGACGAAGGTCTCCTGCAGCACCTCGGCGACGATCTGGTCGTCGGCGCAGCGGCGGCGCAGGCGCACGGTCAGCCAGGGCGCGGTCCGGCGGTAGAGCACCTCGAAGGCCGCCCGGTCGCCTCCCGCGACCAGGCGGACCAGCTCGGCCTCGTCCGCTTCCTCGATCCCCACGCTCACCTCCCGCCAGACGCCGGGACCACCGCCGCTGGTTCTCGACCATCAGTGAGCTGGGTCACAGTCGTATGTATAACGACGAATACGGCGCCGCTCTTGAGTCGGTTATCGTAATTAACCGGGCACGGAGAGGCAGGGAACGATGAGCGGGCGGAGCGGATCTTCCAGCATCCTCGCGCCCCTGCGGGTGCGGGAGTTCCGCGCGCTCTGGTTCGCCGAACTGCTGTCGGTCGCCGGTGACCAGCTGGCCAGGGTCGCGCTCGCGGTGCTGGTCTTCGACCGGACCGACTCGGCCCTGCTGACCGCGCTCACCTACGCGCTGACCTTCGTGCCGTCGGTGCTCGGCGGCTTCCTGCTTTCCGGCCTGGCCGACCGCTTCCCGCGACGCGCGGTACTGGTGGTGACCGACTTCCTCCGCGCGGGCATCGCGCTGCTGATGGCGGTGCCCGGCCTGCCGCTGCCGGTGCTGTGGGCCTGCGTGGCCCTGCTGAGCGTGGCTTCCGGACCGTTCAAGGCGGCGTCGATGGCGCTGTTGCCGCACGTCGTGCCGGGGGAGCGGTACGCGCAGGCGCTGGCATTGCGGCAGGTGACCGGGCAGAGCGCGCAGCTGGCCGGATTCGCCGGTGGTGGCGCGCTGCTCGTCGTGCTCGAACCGCACCTCGCGCTCGGCCTGAACGCGCTCACCTTCCTGATCAGCGCGATCCTGGTGCGGTTCGGCGTCCGGCACCGGCCGTCTGCGGTGTCGCAAGTGGACACGGCCGAGGGGAGTGGCGGCACCGACCGCCGCAAGCTGGTCGTCCTGTACGCGCTGGTGTCGCTGATCGGGTTGTACGTCGTTCCGGAAGGACTCGCCGCGCCCTATGCGGACGGCCTCGGCGCCGCAGCGGTCGGCGTCGGCCTGCTGCTCGCCGCCGATCCGCTGGGCAGTGCGGTGGGGGCGTGGCTCGTCGCGCGGTTCCGGATCCCGGCGTCGCCCGGCATCGCGGCCGGTCTGGCCGCCGCGGGCGGGGTGCCGCTGGTGTTGTGCGGCCTCGCGCCGGGGCTGGTGTTGTCGATCTTATGCTGGGCGGCGTCGGGTGTTTTCTCGACGGCGTATCTGCTCCAGACTCAGACGATGGTGGTGGAAGCGGTGCCGGACCACCGGCTCGGCACGGTGATGGGACGAATGGCGACGGTCCTCTACTGCTCACAGGGCGTAGCCGTGCTGCTCGCCGGACTGGCCGCCGACGCGGCCGGTCCGGTAAGGGTGATCGCGGCCGCCGGAGCGCTCTCGGTGATATCGGCGGCCGCGATCGGTTTCGGTAACGGCCGGGTCCGCCCCCGGCGCGGGGGCGGACCCGAATTCACGGCTCACCAGTCTTTGTTACCCATGGCGGGGACCTCCTCACAGCGAATGGACTGCCGGGACGCAAGCGCACTCAGTATGAAGGTTTGAGGTTCACCGGATGACCGATCAGTCAGTTGCCGCTTCCCCTGGCAAAAGGCCCGGGAACTGGAAAGTGTGGACATTGCCGCGGCCCGTGCTCGGATATGTGCTCGGTGTGGAACTCACCGCGTTGGCGGCGGTGGTTTTCTCGCTTTTCCGGCCGCCGGGCGGCACCGAGTTGGTACTGGCCGCGGCGCTGATCGCGCTGGGCGTGACCTCGGCCGAGGTGACCCGCGGGGTCGAGCGGATGCGGCGCCAGTTCGCCGACGCGCCGCACGTGAACATGACCTCGGTCTGGACCATGGCCGCGGCACTGCTGGTGTCACCGGCACTGGCCGCCGCGGTGACCGTGGTGCTCTATCTCCACCTGTGGTGGCGCAGCTGGCGCGAGGTCGCCGGAATGCACGCGTTCCGGGTGGTATTCAGCGCTTGTGTGGTGATCTTGTCGTGCACCGCGATCTCGCTATTGACCACTGTTTTACCGGGCGGCGGAATTTCCGGTTTCGCCCGGCCGGAAGGACTGTTCGCGATCATCGCGATCATCGCCGTTTACTGGCTGGTGAATTCCGCGTTGGTGGCGATGGTCATCTTCCTCTCGCGCGGGGAACGCTCGATCCGGCGGCTGGCCGGGGCGTGGAGCGAGAACAGCCTGGAGATCGCCACGCTCTGTGTCGGTGTGCTGGTCGCGGCGCTGGCACTGTGGCGGCCGTGGCTGGTCGTGCTGGTGCTGCCGCCGTTGTACGTGCTGCACCGGAGCGTGCTGGTGCGGCAGCTGGAGTACGCGGCCACCACCGATCACAAGACCGGGCTGCTCAACGCGTCGAGCTGGCACAGCTTCGCCGCCACCGAGTTCGAGCGGGCGCGGCGCACCGGGACCGAGATCAGCGTGCTGATGGTCGACCTCGACCACTTCAAGCACGTCAACGACGAACTCGGGCACCTGGTCGGCGACCAGGTGCTGCGCGCGGTCGCCGACCTGATGCGCGCCGAGGTCCGGCGCTACGACCTGTGCGGCCGGTTCGGCGGTGAGGAGTTCGTGGTGCTGCTGCCGGAGACCGGCGTGGCGGGCGCGGCGGAGGTCGCCGAACGGATCCGGGTGGCCATCCGCGAGCACCGCATGGACGAGGCCGCGGTCGGCGAGCGCGCGGCGCGCCTGAGACTCACCGTCTCGATCGGCGCCGCCGCCTGCCCGCAGGCGGGCGACTCGGTCGAAGACGTGCTGCTGGCCGCGGACAACGCCCTGTTCGCCGCGAAGAGCGCGGGCCGGGACAAGGTCCTGTCCGTCGGCCTGCCCTGACGGTTCCGGGCACGCGGCGGCCTCGGCCGCGCCCGGGTGTGTCCGGGTCGATGTCAGCCCGGGTGGCCGGTGCCGATGTTCAGTTTGCGCAGCGCGGCCGCGTCGCCGCCCTCTTCGCTGTATTCGTGCGCCCACTCCAGCAGCGGCCGCACCGCGCGCAGCAGGGCGCGGCCCTTCGGCGTCAGCCGGTACCAGACCGAGCTGAAGTTCCCGGTGCCCGCGCGCCGCTCGATCAGGTCGTGCTCGCGCGCCCGGCGGAGGGTGTCGGTCAGCACCCGGTCGGACAGCGGCCGCCGGGTGGCGTCGCCGGCGGAGCGGCGTTCGTTGTCGTTGATCGTGGCGAGCAGATCGGTGTACTGCGTCTCGCGCAGCGCGAGGGTGGCCAGCACCGCGATGGTCCACCGGCCGCGGATGACCGCGACGGCGTCGTTGAGCCGCTGCTGGTATGACACGTCGAACTCCGCCACCGCCCCAGCTAACACGATCGGCGCCGCGGCCCGCCGCCCGGTTGCCGCCAAACGGGTGACAAGCGCCCCACTGAGCCCTCCCTCAGTGGGCGCCTTACCTTCCCCTCAGCCGGTCGGCACCCGGTATCCAGTGAGGTGGCGCCAGGAGCGGACTGCCTGGCGGCGCAAGGAACGGCGGCGGCCGGGTGCCCATCATTCGGGGGGCTGATGGGATCGCAGACATCCGGCCGGCCGCCGTTCGGCGAACACCTCCTGAGCGCCGCGAGCGCCCACAACTCCAGCCGCGCCGCTCTCGCCGGCAGGCCCGACGGCGCCGACTGCGCCGACACCGCCGACGCTGCCGTTCTCGCTGACAGTGCCGTAGCCGCCGACTTCGCCGTACTCGCCGTTTTCGCTGACAGTGCCGTGAGCACCGACTGCGCCGTAGCCGCCGACAGTGCCGTTCTCGCCGTGGACCTCGACCCGCCTGCCCAGCCCCGCGGCGATCTGCCTGCTCAGCGTCCGCAGGTCGTCCTGGAGCCGCTCCAGTTCGCGGGAGTGCTGGTCGAGCCGTCTGCCGTGCCGGGCGAGCTGGCGGCCGTACTGGCCGATCTGGGTCCGCAGCCCTTCGAGTGACTCGACGGGCGCGGCCGGCTCTCCCTGGTCGGCTTCGGGGTTCGTCATCAGCGGGGACCTCGCAGTGGAACGGTCGCAAATCAGCCGATGAGTTCCCCGCGGCCCCCGGTCCTAAACCCGGGTCGCCTCGATGACCTTGGTCAGCACCGCGTGCAGCTCCTCCAGCTCGCCGAGTTCCATGCCCAGCTGCTCGACCACGCGGTACGGGATCTTCTCGGCCTCGGCCCGCAGCGCCCGCCCGGCCGCGGTCAGCTCGACGACCAGCTCGCGCTCGTTCCCGGAGTTCCGCCGCCGGGTCAGGTACCCGATGCTCTCCAGCCGCTTCAGCAGCGGCGACAGCGTGGCCGAGTCGTGCCGCAGGGTGGCGCCGAGGTCCTTGACCGTGCGCGGCGAGCTGTCCCACAGCGCCAGCATCACCAGGTACTGGGGGTGGGTGAGCCCGTGTGGTTCGAGCAGCGGGCGGTAGATCGCGATGACCGATCTCGACGCGATGGACAACGCGAAGCAGACCTGCCGCTCCAGGGCGAGCGGGTTCGGTCCCAGGTCGATCTCGGCCACGGTGTTCCCTCCGGCACACTAATGGTTAACGCACTAACTGTTAGCGTACGCTACGGCCATGCGGAAGCGACCGAATCCGGTGCTGTGGCTCTGGTACGCGCTCGGCGGCAGGCTGCCCGACCGGCATCGCGAGTGGGTACTGCACGACGTCACCGCGAAGACCTGGATCCTGCGCCACGGCGCGCGCAGCACGGTGCTGATCCTGCCGCTGGTCTCGGTGTGGCTGCTGCTGCCCGGCCCGCTCGGCCTGCGGTTGTCGCTGGTGCTGATGGCCGCGCTGGTCGGGTACTTCTACTCCTTCGCCTACGTCGAGGAGAGCGGCGAGCACCGGCTCGCCAAGCACGGCTACCCGCGCGGAACCGGCAGGCGCCTTCGCGCCGAGGCCAAGGAAGCCGCCGAAGCCGAAGTCACCCAGCGGTATCTGGCGCGATACCGGGAATGACCAGAACTGGCGCGTGGCGCTCCGTTGAGGTGGTGGTGGGCGACGGGTGGGCTAGCACTCCCTCACTTGGAGGGTGTTTGGGGCTTGTCGCTGCGGGACGTGAAGCCGTGTCGGAAAATAGGACTATGGCAGTGCGTGAGGGGAAGCAGGGGACGGACGAAGAGCCGACGCCGATCTACGATTCGGTGGCGGGCGACAAGCTTGCCACCGACTCCGACCGGTCGGATGACCAGCGGCGTCAGGCGGGGGACAAGACTTCGTAGAGATTGCCGGTTTCGTCGGTGAAGAACAGGCCGCGCGGGCAGAGCGGGTGGTCGATGCGCCCGTTGTCCGGTTCGCCGGGCTCACTGCCGCAGGGCACGCCGCCCGCTCGCGGGCGCTCCAGGATCCCGTCGAAGGTCGCCGGGTCCACGTCGAAGGCCAGGTGGTGGCCCTCGGCCGAATCCGTGCTCATGAAGTCGAGGGTGAGCTGCTCGTTGACCTTGACCGGCGCGAAGTGCCGGTGCGGGCCCTCGTCGGCCAGGCCCGTGACCTCGGCGAAGAAGCGCGCGGCCCGTTCGTCGTCCCGTGCGGGAACGATGGTGTGGTTCAGCGAGATCGGCGCTGCTCGATCAGTGCTTCGATCCCGTCGAGAATGCGGTTCAGGCCGAACTCGACGTCCGTTTCCTGCATGCCCTGCTCGCCGTAGTCCGCCCCGCTGAGCACCGCGGCGACCCGTGGGTAACCATGCTCGCGCAGGAGCGGCTGCAGGAACTCGTTGAGCACCTCCTGCTCGCTCTCGCGGACGTCGCGGACCAGGGCGGCCGTGCTGCGGACCCAGCCGTCGACCAGCAGCACGCAGCCGAGCGCGTCGCTGGCGCCCAGGCCGGAGTCCGCCATCGCCTCGAGAAAGACTTCCAGCCACCGCAACATGTTCGGCGTGGTCGGCCCGCCGCGCACCGGTAGCTCGATCAGCCACGGGTGCCGGCGGCAGCGGTCGAGCTGGGCGTGCGCCCAGGCGGTGACCGCGGTGCGCCAGTCGCCGGTCAGCGGTTCCGGCGGCGGGCCCCATCCCGCTTCGGCGACCAGTACCAGCAGTTCTTCCTTGGACCGCAGGTACCGGTAGAGCGCGTTCGCGGTGATGCCGAGGCGTTTGGCGATCGCGGGCATGGACAGGCCTTCGAGGCCCTCGGCGTCGGCCTGCGCGACGGCCGCCTCGACGATCTGCGCCACGCTGTAGGCCGGTTTCGGCCCCCGCCGGGGTGCCGGGGTGTAGCCCCAGGCCAGTGCGGTGCCGGGGGGCAGCGACTCGATCCGGTCCTCGTTCACCACCACATCCTTGCATTTCGAACTGGTAAAGCCATAAACTGTTCGTATCATACACAGTTAATCGTCAGGGGGATCGGTCATGACGGAACCGAGCAGGCGGAACGTGCTCCGGGGAGCGGCCGGCCTGGCCGTGGGCGGTGCCGCCGCGACCTCCGCGCCGCCCGCGCTCGCCGGGGAAGCCGCGAGCGCCACCACGGAGAGCCACCCGTTCCTCGAAGGCGCGTTCGCGCCGGTGCGGGAGGAGGTGACCGCGTTCGACTGCAAGAGCACCGGCCACATCCCGCGGGAGCTGAACGGGCGCTACCTGCGCACCGGGCCGAACGTGCTCGGCCTGGAGGACCCGCGCGCGCACCACTGGATGCTGGGCGAGGGCATGGTGCACGGCGTCCGGCTGCGCGACGGCCGTGCCGAGTGGTACCGCAACCGGTGGGTGCGCTCGTCGGGTGTCGCGGCGAAACTGGGCGAGCCGTACCCGTGGCCGGTGCCCGCTCAGGACTTCGCGCCCAACACGCACGTGATCAGCCACCACGGCCGCATCCTCGCGCTGCAGGAGAGCGGCCCGCCACCGTACGAACTGGACGGTGAGCTGAACACGCTGGGCCCGTACGACTTCGGCGGTTCGCTCGACGGTGCCTACACCGCGCACACCAAGTTCGACGCCCGCGCCGACGAACTGCACGCGATCACCTACTTCCCCACCTGGGACCACGTGCGGCACCTGGTGGTCGACCGCGGCGGGCGGGTGACGCGGACGCGGCGCATCCCGGTCGCCGGCAACCCGATGATGCACGACTTCGCGCTGACCGAGCGCCACGTCGTGGTCTTCGACGTGCCGGTCACCTTCGACCCGCGGCCGGGCAAGGTGGTGCCGTACAAGTGGAACCACGACCACCCGGCCAGGGTCGGCGTGATGAAGCGCTCGGGTGGGCCGGTCCGCTGGTTCGGGGTGGACCCGGTTTTCTATTCGCACACGCTCAACGCCTACGAGCACGGTTCCTCGGTGGTGGTCGACCTGACCACCATGCCGGCGCCGTTCGAGGTGTCCGGGAAGCTCGGTTACGGCGGGCCGTCGGCGTCCGGTCCGCCGGTGCTGGAGCGCTGGACGATCGACCTGGCGCGGGGCGCGGTGCGGCGGCGGGTGCTCGACGACCGGCCGCAGGAGTTCCCGCGGGTGAACGAAAGCCTGGTCGCACGGCGGCACCGCTACGGGTACACGGCCTCGCCGGGTGACCTGCTCGACGTGTACCTGGACAAGCCAGCCAACACCTTCGGCAACGCGCTGATCAAGCACGACCTGCGCGGTGGCCGGTCGGAGGTGCACCGGTTCGGTCCCGGCGAGACGGCCAGTGAGGCGGTTTTTGTGCCGTCGGCGGGGAGCAAGGCGGAGGACGACGGGTACGCGCTCGCCTTCGTGAACAACCCCGATCGCGGGGCGTCGGATCTGGTGATCCTCGCGGCGCAGGACTTCACCGCGGAACCGCTGGCGCGGATCCACCTGCCGAAGCCGGTGCCGCTGGGTTTCCACGGCAGCTGGGTGGCGGACTGACGCTCTCGGAAATTGCGGACTCCGGCGGCGCGGGTTGTCCCGTGCCGCCGGGGCTGGGACCGTTTTCCCCGTGGAGCCCAGCATTTCGCGCAGTGTCGAGATCGACGCCCCGGTGACGGCCGTGTGGGCGCTGGTCACCGATCTGCCGGGAATGGGCCGGTTCAGCCCGGAGAACGCGGGCGGGTACTGGGTGGCCCCGGCGACCGGCCCGGCGGCGGGTGCCCGGTTCCGCGGCACCAACCGCAACGGGGCCAGGGAATGGCGGACGCGGGTGCGCGTGGTCGCCTGCGAGCCGGGCCGCCGGTTCACCTTCGACGTGCGCACGCCGTTCGGGGTGCGGGTTTCGCGCTGGTCCTACGAACTGACCCCGGCGGGTGACGGCTGCGTGCTCACTGAGCACTGGTACCGGGTGGGGAACTGGTTCATCCGCCGAGTGATGGGGCCGAGGGTGACCGGCCGGGCCGACCGGCCCGGCTTCAACACCCACTCCATCGAACACACCCTGCGCGCGGTCAAGAAGCACGCCGAGCCGGTCACTCCGGCAGCGCGGCCCGCCCGGCGAACCACTCCCTGACCTCGGCCTTCATCAGCGACTGCAGCACCAGGGCGCCGAGCACGAGCGACAGGATGCCGGTCGGCACGGCGCCCTGGGCCAGGGTCATCAGCAGGCCGAGCGCGCCGCTGGCCACGGTGATCCATTCGAAGACCAGCGCGGTGGTGCGCACCCACGGCAGCCGTTCGTGCAGTTTGACCGCGCAGACCAGCAGCGGCAGGGCGAACAGGATGGACGCCAGGCCCAGCAGCAGCGGCGCGGTCAGGTCGTCCCCGGCGTCGAGCGAGACCACCATCGCCACGATGATCAACCCGCCGATGATGCTGAGCAAGGACTGGACGTACAACACGACGCGAGTCTGGCGCAGCACCTTGGGCAGGCGCTTCGGCGGCTGGACGGTCATCGGCTGGCTCCGCTTCGTCGGGGGATCGGCCCACGATTCTTAGCAGGTTTTCGCCGGGAAACCCGTCCGGTGACAGGAAAGTGACTTTTACGCGCTGAGCAGCTGGTGGAAGAAGGAGCGATACTGGCGCAGGGCCTGCCGCAGATCCTCGGTGGCGACTTCGCCACCGCGGCTCCACTGGCCCTCCAGCTCGCTCTTGTGCGCGGCGAAGGTGGCGGCCAGCGACTGGATCACCTTGGCCACCAGCTCGTCGGCTTCGCGGACCGCGCGCTGCGGGTCGTCGACGAAGGCGATCTGGATGGTCTGCCAGTCGTCGCGGTACCGAGCCACCTCGTCAGCGCCGAACAGCGGCTGGCTTCGCTCTTCCCCGGACGTTGTCTTGGCCGCTGCGGTTTCGGGCCCTGCGGGTTCGGGCGCGGTGGATCCGGCCGCTGCGGTTTCGGAGGCCGTGGATCCGGTCGCTGTGGATCCGGGGGCCGTGGACCCGGGCGCTGCGGTGGATCCGGGGGCCGTGGCTTCGGAGGCGGTGGTTTCGGGCACCGGCGCCAAAGTGCCCGCCGAGCCCGCGGTTTCCGCCTTGCCGGTCGGGCCGGTGGTTCCCGCCGTGCCAGTCGAGGCCGTGCCGGTCGAGCCTGTGGTGCCCGCGGTTTCCGCCTTGCCGGTCGTGTCCGCGGTGTCCGCCGGGCCGGTGGTGTCTCCGGTGCCCACCCAGCCGGTGGTGCCGGCGGTGTCGGTTGTGCCCGCGGCCGTGGTGTCGGTGTTCGTCTGGCTTGCTCTGTCCATATCAGACTTTCGAGTCTTGCTTGAGTCGTCGGGCAACAGGTCCTTGGTGCTCAGCTTCTCCTTGCGGTCCGTCATTTTCCTACCTGCCGTTCCGTGCGTCGTGGCGTTCGCGGGTAGTGGTTTCGTCGCTGTCGTCCGTCTCCGCGTCGTCGCCGAGCAGGTCCTCGAAAACGGTGCGGTAGCGGACCATCGCGTCCCGCAGGTCCTCTGTGGACTGCTGCTCGTGGTCGTGGCCGACCATGGTCTCGTGCGCGCGCCGGTAGTGGTCCAGCGTCTTCGAGTGACGTACCGACAGATCGGCGAGCTGCTGGTCGTACCCCTCCGTGGGGTAACCGCGCTCGGCCATCAGCTCGGTGAGCAGCCGGTCGGCCTCGGCCACCGCGGGCGACGGGCGATCGACGAACTTCGCCTGGATCTGCGCCCATTCCCGCGTGTAACGTTCCTTGGCCTCCGGCGAAAGCGGCCGGATGTCGAGTTCGTGGTGCCGTTTCTCCCGTGCGGCCAGTTCACGCTGCGCCGCGCGCGGACTGTCGTGGTCGGCGACCGCCCGCTCGTACTCGGGACCGAACCGCCGTTGCAGACGCTTCCGCTGCAGTTCCTGCATGACCAGCCAGGCCACCGCGCCCGCGATCACGACCGCGGCGATGACGATCAGCACAACCACCCATGTGGGCATCGAATTCTCCTAGCCTCTGGTGAGCTGGACCCCCGCGGCAAAGGAATGCCCCCATTTCGAAATTAGGAAACCCTTGCGGCACAACAGGTTCTGGATCTTGGGCCAACTGGCGGCACCGGTGGGGCCGGATGCCGTGGCTTTCGGCGGCCTGTCGGTGTTCAACGAACCCCTTGCCCAAGAGTTCGGATTGTGCATACTTGTGCGCATGCCGAACGAGCGAGGAGGCTCGATGTCCACTGAGACGTCATCCACCGAGACGTCCGCCGGGGCAGCAGCCCGGCACCGCGGGTGGGTGGTCCCGCTGGCCTGGACCGCCGTGCTGCTCGACGGGTTCGACCTGGTGGTGCTCGGCACCGTGCTGCCCGTACTCCTGCGCGACCACGTCTGGGACATCACGCCCGCCTCGGCGGCGGCGGTCTCCACCGCGGGCCTGGTCGGCATGACGCTCGGCGCGCTGGCGATCGGCACCGTCACCGACGTGATCGGCCGTCGCAAGGCGCTGATCTTCGCGGTCAGCCTGTTCTCCGCGTGCACGCTGCTGTGCGCGCTCGCGCCGTCGATGTGGGTGTTCGGGCTGTTGCGCTTCGTCGCCGGGCTGGGCCTCGGCGGCTGCCTGCCCACGGCGATCGCGCTGGTCACCGAGCACGCCAGGCAGGGCCGCGCGGGCAGCGCCACCACCACCCTGATGACCGGCTACCACGTGGGCGCGATGCTCACCGCACTGCTGGGCATCTGGCTGATCCCGCTGCTGGGCTGGCGGTCGATGTTCGTGGCGGGCGCGCTGCCCGCACTGGCGCTGGTGCCGCTGATGGTCCGGTTCCTGCCGGAGTCGGCCGCCTTCGAGCGCGCGCGGCCCGGCGAGACGGTCGCCGGGCTCTTCCGCGGCGGCGTCCTCCGGGCCACGCTGGCGTTCTGGGCGACCTCGTTCATGGGACTGCTGCTGGTGTACGGGCTGAACACCTGGCTGCCGGAGATCATGCGGCAGGCCGGGTACCCGCTCGGCGCCGCGCTCGGGCTGCTGCTGACGCTGAACCTCGGGGGAGTGGTGGGCCTGGTCGTGGCCGGGCGGGTCGCCGACCGCATGGGCGTGCGCGGCTCGGCCATCGGCTGGTTCGCCGGGGCGGCGGTGTTCCTCGCGCTGCTGAGCGTGAAGCTGCCCGGCCCAGTCCTGTACGTGGCGGTGTTCCTGACCGGTGGCTTTGTCTTCAGCGCGCAGGTCCTGGTCTACGCCTACGTCGGACGCACCTACGGCGACGCCTTCCGCGCCACCGGACTCGGCTGGGCAGCGGGGATCGGGCGCCTCGGTGCCATCTCGGGCCCGCTGGTCGGCGGGGCGCTGCTGAGTGCCGGAATCGCATACCCGTGGGGCTTCTACGCCTTCGCCGCGGTCGGCCTGCTCGGCGCCGTGGCCATTTCGGCCGCCTCGACCAGCCGGGCCTCGCAGTCCGTTCCCTGATCAGGAGGCCGGATAGGGATCACCGCGGAGCTGGGTGGCGAGGTGGACGGCGTTCCGGGCGAGAGTGGCGTTGGTGGAGGCGACCGCCTTCGGAGTCTCCTTCAGGTCGTTGTAGTCACCGGGCGTCATCGCCTCGCCGTTCCAGTAGGTGCCGCCCTGGGCGGGCACGGTGAAGCCGGTGTCGTTGAGGGCCTGGAACAGATCGGCGGTGATCTTGTGCGCGCCGTCCTCGTTGCCGACCACGGCGGTCACCGCGACCTTGCCGAACATCAGCGGACGGCCCTGGTCGTCCGTTTCGGACAGTTCGGCGTCCAGGCGTTCCAGCACCCGCTGCGCCACGCTCGACATGTGCCCCACCCAGGTGGGCGTCGCCAGCACCAGGATGTCCGCGGCGAGCACCTTGGCGCGAAGGGACGGCCATTCGTCGCCGTCGCCCATGTCCTTCTCCACGCCCGGCCGGACGTTGTGGTCGACCACCCGGACCGACTCGCCTTCGACCCCGTGCCCACGCAGCTCGTCGAGCACCTGCGTGGCGATCAGCTCGGTGCTCGACGACGCCGGTGACGGCTTGAGGCTGCAGGTCAGTGCCAATGCGCGTAGTGCGGTCATACGAGCCGGTTACCCGCCACGTCACCGGGTAACCAGCCGATATGACCAAGGAGCACAACCAGCCACCGCAAGGACAACGACCACCGGGCAGCACCGGCGACATGCGGCCGGAGCCGCGGGACGAAATGGCGGACTACCAGGGGCGCGAGCTGCTGGCCGGTCGTCGCGCGCTGATCACCGGCGGTGACTCCGGCATCGGCCGCGCGGTCGCGGTGGCCTTCGCGAAGGAGGGCGCCGACGTCGCGATCGCCTATCTGGAAGAGGACGAGGACGCGAAGCACACCGCGGAACTGGTACGCGCACAGGGACGTCGCTGCGAGCTGTTCCCCGGCGACCTCGCCGAGGCCGCGCACTGCGCGCGGGTGGTGGAGCGGACCGTGGAAGCCCTGGGCGGACTGGACATCCTGGTGAACAACGTGGCCACCCAGTGGCCGGTCGGGTCCCCGGAGGAGTTGACCGAAGAGCAGTGGATGCGCACCTTCGACGTGAACATCCACAGTTACTTCCGGGTCACCGCGGCCGCCCTGCCGCACCTCGGCGAAGGCGACGTGATCATCAACTCCGGTTCGGTCAACGGCCTGCGCGGCAACAAGTCGCTCATCGACTACTCGGCCACCAAGGGGGCCGTGCACGCCTGGACCTACTCGATGGCACAAGCGCTGGCGGACAAGGGAATCCGGATCAACTGCGTGGCGCCGGGTCCGGTGTGGACGCCGCTGATCCCGTCCACCTTCGACGAGGAGAAGGTCGCCGAGTTCGGGCAGCAGGTGCCGTACCAGCGCGCGGCGCAGCCCGACGAGATCGCCCCGTCCTACGTGTTCTTCGCTTCGAACCGGTTGTCCTCGTACTACACCGGCGAGGTGCTGGCACCGCTCGGCGGCGAGACCACCCCGGGCTGAGCACGCGAAAGGTGGGTTCCCCGCGGCCGGGGAACCCACCTTCACCGGGGGTCACACCACGGGATCGAGCCCGCGGCCCACGGCCGAGGCCAGGAAGCACCAGCCACGCGAAACCGACAGGCAGGGCAGGTGCCGGTCGCGCAGGCGCTTCAGCGCCGCCGCCGACCCGCTTCGCGCGGTCTGGTCGACCACCGCACACGCGGCTTCGTCGTCGGAACTCTCCACGGCCTCGACGCCGTGCCGGTCGGCCCACTCGGAAAGTTCGCGCAGCGCGGCCGACTTGCCCAGATAAACCACCTTGAGCTTGTCCATCTCTCACTCACTCCCCAAAACCGTTGCTGCTCAAGGGGTAGCCACTGTGCCGCGGGTAAAACACCTGATGAGCGCCGGGTCACACCAGATCGCGGGGGATGACCCGGTGCCAGTTCCTGGAAAAGACGCGGTGGCCGCCCTCGTAACCGTCCAGTTCGGCGTGCAGCACGAACTCGGTGGGGGTGCAGGTCAGCACGGTGTGGGTTTCCGTGCGCGACTCCCAGTCACCGCGCGCGAAGGTCATCGTCCACGCCGTTTCCCCGCGGGCCGAGGAGAAATCGTCCGCGAGCCAGCTGTAGCGCTCGTACGCGCGCCTGGCCACCCGGAGATCGATGTCCTCGAAGTAGTCTTCACCGCTGTCCTTGACGATCTCCAGCGCCGACTCGTAGTCCACCAGGTCACGGCTCACCGTCCACCGCTGTTCGCCGGGCCGCAGCTGGGTCACCGTCAGCGGCGGTGCGCCCTCCGGCTCGTCGAACGGGCGCAGCGCCACCTCGTCCGGCTCGGCAACCGGGCGCACCGGCAGGCGGATCGTGCTCGCCCCGGTGTAGACGGTCAGCCGGGTGCGGCACGGCGGCGGCCAGGCCAGCGGCCAGTACGAAGTGGACAGTGACAGGCGGATGCGGTGGCCGGGCGGGAACGCCTGCGCCACCCCGTTCAGCTCGATCGACACCCGGTACCGCCGGCCCGGCTCCAGCGGTTCGGGGTGGTCGTGCCCGTCGCGGTGGGTCAGGTTCAGCAGGCCGTAGGTGACCCGGGTGGCGCGGCCGTCGGGATAGACGTCCGAGAGCCGGACGGCGACCATCGCCACCGGCTCACTCGCTTCCACCTCCAGCTCCACGCTGGGCGCGCCGAGGATTTCGCAGCGCTCGGTCAGCGGATCGGTCTCGAACACCAGCGAGCCGCCGTCCTCCTCGCGCTGGTCGTAGGGCAGGTCCGGCGGGGCGTTGTAGGAGGCCCACTTCCCGGAGAACTGCCCCACCGACAGCGGCGACTCGATCTCCAGGCCACGCTCGGTGACCTCTTCGCCCGGACGGGCGATGCGGTGCTCGTCGAGCGAGTGAACCGACGGCTCGATGTGCGGTGACGGCCAGCTGGGTTCCCCGACCCAGCGGCCGGGCCGGGTTTCGTACGAGGTCGACGGCGGCACGCTGTCCTGCATCCACACGCGCAGCATCGGCTCGTCCATCACGTCGTTCTCCCGGCCCGCCAGCCAGTGGTCCCACCAGCGGAGGACCTCCTGCAGGTAGCCGATGGCCGGTCCGGGCGCGCCGAGGTGCGGGTACTTGTGCGACCACGGCCCGATCAGGCCCTTGCGCGGCACGTCGAGGTTGCGCATCAGCCGGAGGACGCCGTTGGAGTACCCGTCGGCCCAGCCGCTGGAGGCCAGCACCGGGCACTGGACGTCGCTGTAGTTCTCGCACACCGACGCGTGCCGCCAGTAGTCGTCGCGCCGCTGGTGCGAGAGCCAGTTCTCGATCCACAGGCCGCTGTCCTCGAGCCGTTCCAGCCACATCTCGCGCCAGCGGTCACCGACGAGCGCCGGGTCGGGCGGCAGCGTGGTGTAGGCGAACATGGTGGACGCCTCGGCGAGGTTGTCCGAGAGCAGGCAGCCGCCCATGTAGTGCATGTCGTCGCCGTAGCGGTCGTCGGTGAACGACGAGATGACGATCGCCTTGAGGCTCGGGGGTTTCCTGGCCGCGACCTGCAGTGCGGCGAAGCCGCCCCAGGAGATGCCCATCATGCCGGTGTTGCCGGTGCACCACGGCTGGGCGGCGATCCAGGCCAGCACCTCCTCGGCGTCGAGCTGTTCCTGTTCGAGGTATTCGTCGGTGAGCACGCCCTCGGACTCGCCGGAACCGCGGATGTCCACCCGCACGCAGGCGTAGCCGTGCCCGGCGAGGTACGGGTGGTGGATGGCGTCGCGGCCGGCGGTCAGATCCCGTTTGCGGTAGGGGATGTACTCCAGGATCCCGGGCACCGGGTGCTCGTCCGAGTCGGCCGGGCGCCAGATCCGCGCGGCCAGGCGCAGCCCGTCCGGCAGCGGGATCCAGACGTTCTCCTCCTCGATGATCTGCTTCGGTAGTTGGGTCACCGTGCGCATTCCTCGACGGTAACGCCGTGCCGGGCGTGGTGCAGGGCGCGGGTTTGATCTGGGGCGCGCGGGTATCCGGGGACCATGGACGCACCCAGCTTGCCCGCACCGCTGTCGGTGTGGATGGATTCCACCGCCGGTCCGGACCGAAGCGGGAACGCGCTGCCCGGTGCGGTCGAGGTGGCGGTGATCGGCGCCGGGATCGCCGGGCTGACCACGGCCTACGCGCTCGCGCGCGAGGGGCGCTCGGTGCTGGTGCTCGACGCGGGACCGGTCGGCGGCGGGGTTTCCGGGCACACCACGGCGAAGCTGACCGCGCAGCACGCGGAGAAGTACGCGTCGCTGCGTCGACACAAGGGACCGGAGGCCGCCACCCAGTACGGTCAGGACCAGAGCGCGGCGATCGACTGGATCGAGCGCACTTCGGCGGAACTGGGCGTCGACTGCGCGTTCACCCGCACCGACAGCTACGTCTACACCACCGATCCCGGGCGCCTGACCGATCTGCGTGCCGAGGCCGCCGCCGCTGCCGATGCCGGCCTGCCCGCCGAGTTCGTCGAGCGGATCGATCTCGACGTGCCCGCGGCCGGGGCGGTGCGCTTCACCGGTCAGGCGCGCTTCCACCCGCGGCGCTGGCTGCTCGGCCTCGCCGCGGCCGTCGAGAAGCTGGGCGGGCAGGTCGCGGAGAACACCAGGGTGCTGCGGGTGGACGAACGGCCGGTGCCGGTGGTGCACACCGAACGCGGCAAGATCCGCGCCGAGGAGGTGGTGATCGCCACCCACTATCCGCTGCTGGACCGGGGTCTCTACTTCGCCCGGCTCGAGCCGGTGCGGGATCTGGTGGTCGCTGGGCCGGTCCCCGAAGGCAGCGACGGCATGTTCCTCGACGCCGACACGCACCACTCCGTGCGCTACCTCGAGCACAACGGCGAGCGGCTGGCCATCGTCGGCGGTGAGCACTACCGCACCGGCGAAGAGGTCGACGTGGAAGCGCGGTACGTGAGGCTGGCCGAGTGGGCGCGACGGCACGCGGGCCTGACCGGGGTGACCCACCGCTGGTCCGCGCACGATCTGTCCACTCTGGACTCGGTGCCCTACGTCGGCCGCTACCACCCGGTGTCGCGGAACCTTTGGGTGGCCACCGGATTCGGCCAGTGGGGGATGAGCGGCGGCACCGCCGCCGGGCTGCTGCTGGCCGACCTGATCGCCGGGCGCGAGAACCAGGGCAGCCGGCTGTACCACCCGGACCGCTTCGACCTGCGGTCCGGGATTTCGCTGGCCCGCACCAACTTCACCGTGGCCAGGCACTTCGTCGGCGACCACCTCCGCGCGGCGGGCGCGGACGCCGAGTTCGCCACCCTGGGCATGGGTGAGGCGCGGGTGGCCACCTCGGGCGCTTCCGTGGTCGCCGCCTACCGCGACCACGAGGGCGTGCTGCACCGCCGCAACGCGCACTGCACGCACCTCGGCTGCGTGGTGGCCTTCAACAACGCGGAGAAGACCTGGGACTGCCCGTGTCACGCCTCGCGCTTCGGCGTCGACGGCTCGGTCATCCAGGGCCCGGCCACCCGGCCGTTGCCCGAGGCCTGATCCCGTGGAGCTGATGCTGGGCCTGGCCGGCCTGCTCGCGCTGGCCGCGGCCCTGCTGCCGAAGCTGACCAGCGACCGGCCGCTGTCCATGCCGCTGGTACTGCTGGTGCTCGGCGTGGTGGTCGGCCTGCTGCCGCTGCCCGCGCCCTACGGCCAGGTGTGGGCGAATCCGGTGCCGCACCTCGGCGCACTCGAGGTGATCCTCGAGTTCGGCCTGATCATCGCGCTGGTCGGGGCCGGGCTCAACAGCGACCGGGTGCTCGGCTGGCGCTCGTGGAACTCCACCTGGCGGCTGCTGCTGCTCGCCATGCCGTTGTTCATCGGCGTGGTGTTCCTGCTGGGTTGGTGGCTGCTGGCGCTGCCGGTGGCCGCGGCGCTGGCGCTGGCCGCCGCGCTCTCGCCGACCGATCCGGTGCTGGCCTCCGAGGTGGGCGTGCCCGAACCACACGCCGAGTCGGAGCTGGCCGCGGGCAACGAGGTCCGGTTCACCCTGACCACCGAGGCCGGGCTCAACGACGGCCTGGCGATGCCGTTCGTGATGCTGGCCGTGCTGCTCGCCGGAGGCCTGCCGGGGCCGGGAAAGCTTTCGGTGGAACTACTGCTGCCGCTGCCGGTCGGGGTCGCCGTCGGTGTGGTGCTCGGGCTGCTGCTGGGCAGGCTGATGTTCCGCGCGAACTCCGACCAGGTGCGGTTGTCGGAGTATTCGGACGGCATGGTGGTGCTGGCCATGGCGTTCCTGCCGTTCGCCGCGGCGGAACTGTTGCACGGAAACGGTTTTCTCGCCGTCTTCGCGACCGCGGTGACGGTGCGGGCGCGGGAGCGCTCGCACGGTTACCACGCCGTGCTGCACGAGTTCGGCGACCAGCTGGAGCGGTTGTTCGTCGCGGTCGCGCTGCTGGGGCTCGGCGTGGCCATCGGCGACGGGCTGCTGGCCGGCCTGCGCCCGCTCGAGATCGTGCTCGCCGTGGTGGCGGTTTTTGTGGTGCGCCCGCTCACCGGCCTGCTCTCGCTGCTCGGCGCGCCACCAGGTCGACGTGGGGCCGTGGCCATCTCGTTCTTCGGGGTGCGCGGGATCGGCACGCTGTTCTACGTGACCTACGCGCTCGGGCACGGCGACTTCCCGGTGCCGGACGTGATCTGGCGGGTGGCCGCGCTGGCCGTGGCGCTGTCGGTGCTGGTGCACGGCATCACCTCGGAACCGGCGATGCGGCGGCTCGAACACCTTGGCGCGCAGGGCAGGCGTGGGATCGCTTGACACCCGCTCGCCCGCGTCACCAGGATGGCGGCGTGCGCACAGCGATCGTCACCGGGAGTTCCCGCGGCATCGGCCGTGCCATCGCCGAACGGCTCGCCGCGGACGGGGCGAGGGTGGTGGTCAACTACCGCGACGACGCCGAAGCCGCCGCGAAGGTGGTCCGGTCGATCGAGGAGCGCGGTGGCGAGGCGGTCGCCGTGCGGGCCGACGTCACCGATCTCGCGCAGCTGCGGAGGCTGTTCGACGCGGCCGGTGAGGTGGATGTTTTTGTCAGCAACGTGGGAGTGGCCCGGTTCGGCCCGCTCGCCGAGGTGACCGACGAGCAGTACGACTTCCTCTTCGAGACCAACACGCGGTCGACCTTCTACGCCCTGCGGGAAGCCGCGCGCCGGGTGCGCGACCACGGGCGGATCGTGGTGATCTCCAGCGCCGTCGTGGTGACGAACCGGCCGGGCACCGCGCTCTACGCGGCCACCAAGGCGGCGGGGGACCAGCTGGTGAAGGTACTGGCGAAGGAACTCGGCGCTCGCGGGATCACGGTCAACAGCGTGCTGCCGGGTGCGGTGCGCACCGACGCGCTCGTCGCCGACGGACCGCCGGGCGTGGTGGAACGCACCATCGCGCAGGTCCCGCTGGGCCGCATCGCGGAACCGTCGGACATCGCCGACGTGGTCGGCTTCCTCGCCTCGCCCGACGGCCGGTGGATCACCGCCCAAACCCTCCACGCGGGCGGCGGCCAGTTCTAAAGATAGTGTGACGTGTTTTGCGTGGCGGTGCGGGTGGCGGAGCCGGTTGACGGCCCACAGCAAGCGGCTCCGCCGCTTGGGAAATGCGTCAGGGCGCGCGGCCGCCGTGTCGTTCGCGGGGTTCCCGCCCCGGCCTCGTACCACCGGGACGGGAAGCCTGACCGCGTCCACTGCGGATCTACGGATCCGACAGCAGTTTGCCCCGGAGCCGGTCCAGTGTCTGGGAGAGCAGCCGCGAGACGTGCATCTGCGAGATGCCCAGCCGCTCGGCGATCTGCGTCTGCGTCATGTTGCCGAAGAACCGCAGCCGCAGGATGGTGCGCTCGCGCTCGGGCAGTTCCGCCAGCAGCGGCCGCAGGGCCGCGTGGTTCTCCACCGCCTCCAGGTCCGCGTCCTCCTCACCGAGCGTCTCCGCCAGCGGCAACCGCTCGCTGTCGGAGCTGACCGGCTTGTCCACCGACACCGCCTGGTAGGCGTTGCCCGCGATCAGCCCCTCACGCACCTCTTCCGGGTCCATGCCCAGCTTTTCGGCGATCTCGGACGGTGTCGGCGCGCGGCCGAGGGTCTGCGCGAGCTCGCCGGTGGCGTGGCTGATCTGCAGGTGCAGTTCCTTGAGCCGCCGCGGTACCCGCACCGACCAGCTGCTGTCGCGGAAGTACCGCCGGACCTCGCCCATCACCGTCGGCACGGCGAAGGACAGGAACTCCGAACCGCGGGCCGCGTCGAACCGGTCCACCGCGTTGATCAGGCCGAGCCTGGCGACCTGGAGCAGGTCGTCGAAGGTCTCCCCGCGCCCGGCGAACCGGCGCGCGATGTGCTCGGCCACCGGCAGGAACTCGGTCACCAGCCGGTCGCGCAGCTCGTCCCGCCCGCGGTCGCCCTCGGGTAGCTCGGCCAGCTGGGCGAACAGCGGAACGCAGTGCGCGTACTGCTCGCCCCTGGCCTTCGAAGTCGGTTCCCGGCTCACCCTCGATCCGTCCTCGAGGCCATCACCAGGTCGATGGTGACTACCCGGCCACCCTGGTCGGTCACCCGGTAGGAAGCGGAATCGGTCACCGTCTTCACCACATGCCAGCCGAACCCGTCGGTCTCGGGCACGGCCTGGCCGGTGGTCGGCGCGGACACCGACACCGACAGATCCCCGGCCGAGAGCCGGTACCGGCAGCTGATGCTGCTCCCGATCTCGGCGTGGTGGATCAGCCAGGAGGCGACCTCGTCCACCGCGATCTTGAAGTCGGCGATCGAGTCGAGGTCGAAATCCTCCTTGGTGGCCACCGCCTCGGCCAGCATCCGCAGCAGCGGCAGGTGCTCGAGCCTGGCGGGCACACTGAGCTCGACGTGCTCGGTGAGCAGTGCGTCGATCTGCCCACTCAGGTCAATTTCCGCCATCGTCGTACCCCTCGTGGTGGACCCGTATTGCCATGACCGGAGGAGTACCCGCCATCGTCCCCGGCACACACCCGGTTCCGGCGCGGTGTAACCGGCCCGACACCGGGTACCCGGAACGGATGAAACTGGGTGTGCTGGACATCGGCTCCAACTGTGCCCAGCTGCAGATCGTGGACGCGGCACCGGGGGCGCCGCCGCTGCCCGCACTGGCGATCAAGGAGCCGACGCGGCTGGCCGAGGAGATCGAGGACGCGGGACTGAGCGAAGCCGGGACCGCCCGGGTCGTCCACGCGGTCGGCCAGGCCATGGTCGCGGCGCGGCAGAACCACGTCGAGGAGCTCTTTGTCTACGCGACCTCGGCCATCCGGGACGCGGCGAACCGGGACCGGGTGCTCGACCGGATCGAAGCCGAGACCGGGGTCCGGCCGCAGTTCCTCACCGGCGAGGACGAGGCGCGGCTGACCTACGCCGCCGCCCATCGCTGGTACGGCTGGGCGGCCGGGCGCATCCTGCTGCTCGACATCGGCGGCGGCTCGCTGGAGATCGCACTGGGCCGCGACGCCAAACCCGAACTCGCGCTCTCCCTCCCGCTCGGTGCGGGCAGGCTGACCAGGGCGTTCCTGCCGGACGACCCGCCGGGCCGCGCGCAGGTGCGCGACCTGCGCCGTCACGTGCGCGCCACCCTCCGCGAGATCTCCGACCGGTTGCGCTGGGAGGGCCACCCCGCCAGGGCGGTGGCCACGTCGAAGACCTTCAAGCAGCTGGCGCGGGTGTGCGGGGCGGCGCCCCAGCGCAAGGGACCGTTCGTGCACCGGGAACTCCGGGCCGCCGATCTGCGGGCGCTGGTGCCCGAGCTGGCCGCCAAACCGGCCGCGAAGCGCGCGAAGATGCGCGGGATCTCGGCGGGCCGGGCCCGGCAGATCGTGGCCGGCGCGGTGGTGGCCGAGCAGGCGATGAAGGCCTTCGACCTGGAGGCGGTGGAGCTGTGCCCGTGGGCGCTGCGCGAGGGCGTCATCCTGCGGTACCTGGCCGGGCTCCCGGACCAGGTGCCCGACCTGCACCTGCAGCCGGTCCGCGGCGTCCCGCGCCCGGAGGGCGCGGTACCGCTGAGACCGGTGGCCGACAGCGAGCTGCCGATTCCCTGACCGATTCCTTGACTGATTCGCGAGGAGGTCGTTGTGTTCACCGATCGCCGGGACGCCGGGCGGCAACTGGCCGAGCGGCTGACGGGGTCGCAGTCGTGGCAGGAGCCGTTGGTGCTGGGACTGGCCCGCGGCGGCGTGCCGGTGGCGGCGGAGGTCGCCGCCGGACTCGGCGCGCCGCTGGATGTGGCGGTGGCCCGCAAGATCGGCGCGCCGGGCCAGCCGGAATGGGGCATCGGCGCGGTGACCGCCGACGGGCCGCCGATCTACGACGCCGTCAGCACCTCACGGCTGGGCCTGACCGGCAAGCAGCTGGCGGAGCTGTGCGAACCGGAGCGCGCCGAAGCGGTCCGGCGCCTCGAACTCTACGAAGACGGCCGCCAACCCGCGCCCCGCACCGGCCGCGACGTCATCGTGGTGGACGACGGCCTGGCGACCGGGGTCACCGCGATCGCCGCGTTGCGGGCCACTCGCGCGGAATCGCCGCGATCGCTGACCTTCGCGGCTCCGGTGGGCTCACCGGAGGCCGTCGAACGCGTGCGCCGGGAAGCCGACGACGTGGTCTGCGTGGAGGCGCCACCGGAGTTCACCGCGGTCGGCCGCTGGTACCAGGATTTCGGCCAGACCAGTGACACCGAAGTCATCCAGCTGCTGAAGACCGTGCCCGGCTAGTTCAGCCGGATGATCGACGCGGTGAGTGCGGAGGCGTAGAGGATCCAGAGCAGGTAGGGCACCTGCAGCCAGGCCGCCACTCGCGAGCGGCGGGCGAACAGCATGATCGACACCACCACCGCGACGTCGAGCAGCACGATGTCGGCCAAAGCGACCTCGTAGGCGCCCGCGGCGAAGAACAGCGGGGTCCAGGCGAGGTTGAGCAGCAGGCCCACGCCGTAGACGGTTAGACCGCGCCGATCGCCACCGGCCCGCCAGTACAGCCAGCCGGACACCGCGATCATCAGGTAGAGCACCGTCCACACCGGACCGAACAGCCACGGCGGCGGCGCCCAGCCCGGCAGGTCCAGCGAGCCGTAGACCTCGCGCGCGTTGGACGAGGCCAGCGCCCCGGCCACGGCGACCACGGCGACGGCGGCGACAAAACCGGCGAGCGCCAAGGGGGCGCGGTGGCCCGCGGTAGTGGTGGTCATCGAAGCGCTCCTCGGTGAGAAGGTGGACGGGTGCGATACGCGGAAGGGCCCTCGGCGGCCTGCGACCTGATCATCACGGCCGAGCCGGAGCGGGTGTGGGAGTTCGTCTCGGACATCACGGTGCCCGCCCGGTTCAGCCCCGAACTGCGCCGGGTGCGCTGGCTCGGCGACGCGACCGGGCCGTCACGCGGAGCGGAGTTCGAGGGACACAACGAGAACGCGGTCCTCGGTGCCTGGCGCACCATCGCCACCGTGGTCGAGTGCGACCGGCCGCGCGTGTTCGCCTGGACCGTCGCCGATCCGGACGGCCGGTTCGGCGAGGTCACCGGCGAGCCGATGGCGACCTGGCGGTTCGACCTCGAACCCGTGCCCGAGGGCGTGCGGCTGGGCCATTCGGTGCGCATCGGGCCCGCGCGGTCCGGCGTGAGCCTGGCCATCGACCGGTTCCCCGGCAAGGAAGAGGCGTTCCTCCGGCACCGCCTCGCCGATCTGCGCACGGGCATGCTGGAAACCCTGCGCGGCATCAAAGAGCTGGCCCAGGGCTGAGTCCCGGCAGCAGCTTGTCCAGGGTGACCGGCAGGTCCCGCACCCGCACCCCGGTCGCCCGGTACACCGCGTTGACCACGGCCGCCGCCGCGCCGACGATGCCGATCTCCCCGACACCCTTGGCGCCCATGGCGTTCACGTGCGGGTCGTGCTCGTCGAGCCACTCCGCGGTGATCTGCCCGGCGTCGGCGTTGGCCGCCACGTGGTACTCGGCGAGGTCGTGGTTGACCACGTGCCCGAAGCGCGGATCGAGCACGCTCTGCTCGTGCAGCGCCATCGACAGGCCCATGGTCATGCCGCCGGTCAGCTGCGAGCGGGTGGTGCGCGGGTTGATCACCCGGCCCACCGCGAACACCCCGTGCATCCGGGGCACGCGCACCTCACCGGTGTCGGCGTGCACCCTGGCCTCGGCGAACTGCGCGCCGAACGCGGACATCGCGAAGTTCTCCTGTTCCGGGTTTTCGCTCACCGAGCCCTCGGCCTCGTCGCCGTCGGCCGGGTCGGTGCCGAACTTCTCCCGGAAGACCGCCGCCGCGTCGAGCACCGCCGAACCCCAGGTGATCATGCCCGAGGAACCGCCGGCCACCGACGCGTTCGGATAGGCGGTGTCGCCGATGCGCACCTCGACCTCGTCCACCGGCACGCCGAGCGCGTCCGCGGCGATCTGCGGCAGCGTGGTCCAGGTGCCGGTGCCGAGATCGGCCGCGCCGATGTCGACGGTGTAGCGGCCACCGGAGAACCGGATCACCGCGGTGGACTCCGGCATCCGGTTCACCGGGTACACCGACGCCGCGACCCCGCAGCCGACCAGCCAGCGGCCTTCGCGCCGGGGACCGCGGTCCGCCCAGCCGAACCGCTCGGCGCCGGTGCGCAGGCACTCGGCCAGGTTGCGGCTGGAGAACGGCTTGCCGGATTCCGGGTCCTCGGCGGGGTCGTTGATCAGGCGCAGCTCGATCGGATCCAGTCCGAGCCGGTCGGCCAGCTCGTCCATCGCGACCTCGGGACCGAACATGCCGGGACATTCACCGGGAGCACGCATCCACGAGGTCACCGGCACGTCGAGCGCGGCCAGCCGGTGCGCCACCCGCCGGTTCGGCGCGGCGTACATGGTCCGCGAGGGTTTCCCGCTCTGCTCGGCGAACTCCTTGACCCTGGCGGTCTGCTCGGCCACGTCGAATGCGATCGCGGACAGCCGCCCGCTCCGGTCGGCGGCGAGCCTGGCGCGCTGGATGGTCGGCGTGCGGTACCCGGTCAGCGAGAACATCTGCTGCCGGGTCACCGCGAGCTTGACCGGCCTGCCCGGCAGCACCCTGGCCGCCATCGCGGCCAGCACCACGTTGGCGTGCGGCAGGCCCTTCGAACCGAAACCACCGCCGACGTACGGGCAGATCACCCGGATCCGCTCGGTGTCCAAGCCGAACACCTCGGCCACCTTCGCCCGGGTCGGGTGCACGCCCTGCGTGGATTCCCACAGCGTCAGCGTTCCGTCCGCCCAGAGCGCCGTGGTGGCGTGTGGTTCCATCGGATTGTTGTGGTACATCGCGGTCGTGTAGGTCTGGTCGACCGCAAAGTCCGCTTCGGCGAAGGCGGTTTCGACGTCTCCGGTGGTCTCGGCGTCGTAGTCGCCGTCGGCGGTCAGTTCCGTTTCGTGGTCTTCTTCGGCGTAGGCGACCTCGACCAGATCCGCCGCCTGCCGGGCGGTTTCCGAGGTTTCCGCGACCACGCAGCCGATCAGCTGACCCCGGAAAGCCACCTCGGCCGACTGCAAAACGGCCAGTTCACCGTCCTCTGTGGACGCCAGCCGTTCGGCGTTCGCCTCGGTGAGCACCGCGAGCACCCCGGGCAGCGCCTCGGCCGCGGCGGTGTCCAGGCGCGTCACGCGCCCGCGGGCGATGGTGGCCTGGACGGGATGGCAGTAGGCGGGCCGGTCGACCGCGGTTTCGTAGGCGTAGGTGGCGGTTCCGGTGACCTTCGCCGGGCCGTCGCGGCGGGCCAGGTCCAGTCCGATCGAGCGCGGGGTCACTTCGCCTCCCCGGTGAGGTCGCGCAGCGTGGCGGCCAGGGTGTTGACCAGCAGCGGGAGCTTGAACCCGTTGCCGCCGTCGATCCCGTCGACCGCGACGGCATCGGCGAGTTCCGCTTCGGCCGCCTGGCGATAGGTGGCTTCGGTCGCCGGTGCGTCCAGCAGCACTTCCTCGGCACGGGTCGCGCGCCACGGTTTGTGCGCCACCCCGCCGAATGCGATCCGGGAATCGCGCACGATCCCGTTCTCCACGCGCAGCGCGGCCGCGACCGAAACCAGCGCGAACGCGTACGACGCGCGGTCGCGGACCTTGCGGTACGTCGAATTCACCGCGATCGGGGCTTCGGGCAGGTCGATCGCGGTGATCAGCTCGCCGTGCTCGAGCACGGTGTCCCGATCGGGCCGGTCGCCGGGCAGCCGGTGCAGTTCCCCGAAGCCGATGGTGCGTTCCCCGACCGGGCCGAGCACCTGGACCTCCGCGTCGAGCGCGGTGAGCGCGACCGCGAGGTCCGACGGGTGCGTGGCGATGCACTCCGGCGAGGCGCCGAGCACCGCGTGGTACCGGGTGTAACCCCCGATCGCCGAGCAGCCACTGCCGGGCGAGCGCTTGTTGCACGGCGTGGTGACGTCCTGGAAGTACACGCAACGCGTGCGCTGCAAGGGATTCCCGCCGGTGGTGGCCATGTTCCGCAGCTGACCGGACGCGCCGGCGAGCAGTGCCCGCGCGAGCATCGGGTACCGCTCGCGCACGCGGCGGTCGGCGGCCAGGTCGCTGTTGCGCACGGCCGCGCCGATCCGGAGGCCGCCGTCGTGGTCGCTGATCTCCGACGAGGTCAGCGACGTCACGTCGACGACCAGGCCCGGCGAGGCCACGCCCAGCTTCAGGTGGTCGACCAGATTGGTGCCGCCGCCGAGGAAGACCGCCGAGGGATCGGCGGCCACCGTCCGCACGGCGGTGGCGGCGTCGCCGGGACGCCGGTAGTCGAAGGGTTCCATGCCTATCCGGCCGCCTCCTCGATCGCGGCGACGATCCCGGGATACGCCCCGCAGCGGCACAGGTTCCCGCTCATCCGCTCGGCGATCTCCGCCCGGCTGGGGGTGGGGGAGGTGCTGACGTCGGAGGTCGCGTGGCTCGGCCAGCCCCGGCCGAGTTCGTCGAGCACGCCGACCGCCGAGCAGACCTGGCCGGGAGTGCAGTAGCCGCACTGGAACGCGTCGTGCTCGATGAACGCCCGCTGCACCGGGTGGAGCTCCCCGTTCTCGGCCAGTCCGTTCGCCGTGGTGATTTCGGTGCCCTCGGCGGCGACGGCCAGCGTCAGGCAGCTCAGCACCCGGCGGCCGTCGGCCAGCACCGTGCACGCCCCGCATTGCCCGTGGTCGCAGCCCTTCTTCGGACTCGGATTGCCCAGGCGCTCGCGCAGCGCGTCGAGCAGCGTGGTGCGCGGGTCGGCGGGCAGCCGGTGGTCGTGCCCGTCGACCCGCAGCGTGATCTCGCCCGCCATCAGGCCGTGGCGCCTTCGTCGTGCACCCGGTGCTTGCCCTCGGCGAACTCCTCGACGATCTTCGCGCAGAACGCGGGCAGGTCGTCGGGATTGCGGCTGGAGACCAGGCCGTTGTCGTTGACCACTTCCTGGTCGACCACGTTCGCCCCGGCGTTGCGCAGGTCGGTGCGGATGCTCGGGTACGAGGTGAGCGTGCGGCCCTTGGCCACCCCGGCCTCGATCAGCGTGATCGGCCCGTGGCAGATCACCCCGACCGGCTTGCCGCTGGCGAAGAAGTCGCGGACGAAACCGACCGCGGACTCGTCCAGGCGCAGCTTGTCCGGGTTGATCGTGCCGCCCGGCAGGATCAGTGCGTCGAACTCGCCGGCCGACGCGTCGGAGACCACGCGGTCCACCGGGAACTTGTCGGCCGGGTTGAGATCGGAGTTCATCGCCTGGATCTCGCCGGGGGAAATGGAAAGCAGCGTCACCGTGCCGCCTTCGGCTTCGACCGCCTTGCGTGGTTCGACCAGTTCGACCTGCTCGACCCCGTCCGCGGCGAGCATGGCGACGGCGCGTCCGGTCAGTGTGGAGCCCATGCTGAAGTCCTTTCACGTGGGGATCTCCCGGCGGTTACCACGGTGGCCGGACGGCAAACGTCCGGCGGGCGCCGCGGCGGCGGTTTCGGCCGGGCGCGGAGTGGGTACCCGAACGCGACTCTCCCGCGAGTGAGGACCGAGCCGATGGATACGACGCGCGGCGACAACCTGGGTGGCGGACTGGTCTCGCTCGCCACCCGAGCCGAAGAACTGACCCGTTGCCTCTACTACCGCACCGTGGACCCGCACGGCGGCCCCGCGGTCGGCGATCCCGAAGAACTGAGCACGCTGCTGAGCCACCTCCGCTCGCTCACCGACAACGTCGCCCGCACCCTGCCCGGGCTCGGTGGCTGGCTGGAAGAACGCCTGCTCGCCGGGGAACTCGGGACCGAGCGGGACTTCGAAGCGCTCACCCAGTCGCTGGTCGAGGTCACCTCGGCGCTGGCGTGTGCCCGGGAGTCGGCCGCCCGTCTCGGGCGCCAGCTCGACGTCGCCGAGAACGCCAGCCGCACGCTGTCCGCTTCCTGACCCCCTACTCGGGGGACCGGTGCCGCGCCAGCGGTCCCCACTCGGGTGAATCCTGCGCGTCGACCAGTTCCTCGGCTTCGCGCAGCACGTCGTCGGAGATCCACGCCACCGGCCGGTCGCAGACCACCAGCGGCTCGTTGTCCGGTCCGCGCGCGCGTTCGCGGCCACGCAGCACCCACGGGCGCACACCAGGCCCGCGCAGTTCGCGCAGGTGCCCGTAGTCGTGCAGCCGCCTGGCCAGCCACAGCCGGACGGGGCGGTCGCCCCACCACGGCTCCACGCGCAGCGGATTGGCCGACAACCCGGGCAGCGGCACCCCGGTCAGGCCGTCCCGGCTGGACTGCGCGCCGCGGTCGCCGAGATCGGCCGCCGGGCCGGTCGACCACCGGACGTAGAGATCACTTTCCTCGGCTTCGAAGACCCGTTCCAGTGCGGCCAGGGTCGGAACGGTCGGCATGTCGTCGTGCACGCGCCGCGGAGTACCCGTGCAGGATGGTCTCAACCACGTTTTCCGGGGTCCGGGAACCAGCCACCACCGGGGGACGACCAGAATGGCGGAACCAGATCGTCTCGGAAGGTGTCAGCCGGATGTCGCGCAGTAATCGGAACAGCAATCCCGTCACGGCCAAGCGGGGGCTTTCCCCGAACCTCGTGGTCACCCTGGTGATCGTGGTGGTTGCCGTGCTGGTGCTCGGCGGGGTGCTGCTGTTCAGCGGCGGCGACGACAACGCGGACGGGGGCACCGAACAGCCCCGCGTCCCCGCCGAACTGCTGCGCAAACCGGACAGCCACACGCTGACCGAAGCTCCCGACGGCAAGGTCACGCTGGTCGAGTTCCTCGACTACCAGTGCCCGGCGTGCGCGTCGTACTACCAGAACATCACCAGCAAGATCGAGCAGGACTACGCCGGGCGGATCACCTTCGTCACCAGGAACTTCCCGCTGGAGATGCATCCGCTCGCGGTGCCCGCCGCCCAGGCCGCCGAAGCCGCCGCGCTGCAGGGCAAGTACAAGGAGATGTACCACGCGCTGTACGACAACTTCCAGCAGTGGGCGATCACCGCGGACGGCCAGAACGTCAACACCGACGAGGCCGCGGCGAAGAACCTGTTCCAGGGCTACGCCACCCAGCTCGGCCTGGACGTGGCGAAGTACCAGGCGGACCTGACCTCACCGCCGGTGCAGGCGGCCATCGAGCAGGGCCGGACCGACGGCCGGCAGGCCGGGGTGACCAGCACGCCGACGCTGTTCGTGAACGGGATCAAGTTCGAGCCCAAGGGTGAGACCTTCGGCGCGGTCGACAAGGAACTGCGCGAACTGCTCGACAAGGAACTGGGCTGATGGAAACGCCGACCCGGCGCGGGCTGGCCTGGCTCTACACCATCGGCGGCGGTATCGGGCTGATCGCCGCCGCCGCGCTGATGCTGGAGAAGCTGGCCAAGCTCAAGGACCCGGACTACGTACCGACCTGCTCGCTCAACCCGGTCGTCTCCTGCGGCTCGGTGATGGACAGCAGCCAGGCCGCGGCGTTCGGCTTCCCGAACCCGTTGCTGGGCATCGCCGCCTTCGCCGTGGTCACCACCACCGGTGTGGTCATGCTGGCCGGGTTCGAGCCGCCGCGCTGGTACCGGATCGGCATGCAGGCCGGGGCCACCTTCGGCGTGCTCTTCGTGCACTGGCTGGTCTTCGCCAGCCTGTACCAGATCCACGCGCTGTGCCCGTACTGCATGGTGGTGTGGGCGGTGACCATCCCGGTCTTCTGGTACACCACGCTCGACACCGTGCGCAGCCCGCGGCTGTCCCGCTGGCACACCGCGGTGCTCGCCGCCTGGTACGCCCTGATCGCCGCGCTCATCCTCCAGGCGTTCTGGGACTACTGGATCTCCTGAGCGTCCCGGGAATCCAGCGCGAGCCTGGCGAGCATCCGGTCGAACAGCTTCCCGAGCTGAGCGGTCTCCTCGGCCGAAAGCGGGTCGAAGAAGTAGCGCCGCACGGTCGCCACGTGATCGGGCGCGGCGGCCTCGATGGCCGCGCGGCCCGACTCGGTCAGCCGGACCATCGAGCCGCGGGCGTCGTCCGGGCACTCCTCCCTGGCGACCAGCCCGCGTTTCTCCATCCGGCTCACCTGATGGGAGATCCGGCTGCGCTCCCAGCCCGCCCGCCGCGCCAGGTCCCGGGCACGCAGCAGCCCGTCCGGCGCCCCGGACAGCGGCACCAGCAGCGTGTAGTCCGCTGTGGACAGTCCGGAATCCCGTTCGAGCTGGCGTTCCTGCGCGCCCTGCAACTCCCGCTGCAGGGCGAGATAGGCCTGCCAGACGTGCTGCTCGTCCTCGGTCAGCCAGCGCGGTTCGGTCATCGGGTCACGCTAGCACGGTTTTGTTGACGCATCATCATCTCCGGCGTACGTTGGGCCGTATGGAATTGGGGATCTACAGCTTCGCCGACCGGCATCCCGACCCGCGCACCGGCGAGCAGCTGCCGGTCTCCCGCGCGCTGAAGAACACCATCGAGCGCATCAAGCTGGCCGACGAACTGGGCCTCGGCTTCTACGGGGTGGGGGAGCACCACCTGGAGAACTACGCCAGTTCGAATCCGGCCACCGTGCTGGCCGCCGCGGCGAGCGTCACCGAGCAGATCACGCTGAGCAGCGCGGTCACCGTGCTCAGCACCGAGGACCCGGTGCGGGTCTACCAGCAGTTCACCACGCTGGACCAGCTGAGCGAGGGCCGGGCGGAGCTGCTCGCCGGGCGCGGCTCGTTCACCGAGTCGTTCCCGCTGTTCGGCGCCGACCTGGCCGACTACAACGACCTGTTCGAGGAGAAGCTCGCGCTGCTGCTGCGGATCGACCGCGAGGACCCGATCACCTGGTCGGGCCGGTTCCGGCCGCCGCTGGAGAACGCGCGGGTGCTGCCCCGGCCGTACCACCGGCGACTGCGGATCAGCGTCGGCACCGGCGGCAATCCCGAGTCGTCGATCCGGGCCGGGCTGCTCGGCCTGCCGGTGGTCTACGCGATCATCGGCGGCCGTCCCGAGCGGTTCGCGCCGCTGGTCGAGCTGTACCGGCGGGCGGGCGAGTCCGGCGGGCACGAGCCCGGTGAGCTGAACGTCACGATGAGCGCCATCGGCCTGATCGCCCGTGATTCGCAGGACGCCAAGGAGGCGTTCTACCCGTACTGGCTGGAGACGATGAAGTACGGCGCGCGGGCCCGCGGCTGGCAGGTGCCCACCCGCGGTGAGTACGACGAGTTCGCCCGCGGCGCGCAGTCGATCTTCGCGGGCAGTCCGGACGAGGTGGCCGAGCGGCTGATCTCGGTGGGGAGGCTGGTCGGCGCGAACCGGTACGCGCTGCAGATGGACTGGGCCGGCGTGCCGCACGCGCGGGTGATGACCGCGATCGAGTTGCTCGGTACCGAGGTGCTGCCCCAGGTCCGCAAGGAACTGGCTGATCTTGGTGGCGCTGGGTAACGATCCACTTCGGACGGGTCACGCCGGGCCTTTCCCGTTACGCACAACCGGTGATCTCGGCCGGTAACCCCCCGCCGATCTCTGGTGTTTCCGGCGCGGGCGTGGTTTGGTCGATGCCCCAAGGGCCGGACCACGGAGTTGTGATGGGTGCGCACAAAAAATCCTCGTTGTGGTCCGGCATGTCCCAGCTGTCCTTCGGCGGGTGGGGTGACTACCAGCAGTGGGCGGATCACGACTTCCAGCCCAGACCGGTGGACGAACCGCCACCATCACAGCCGGTGACCGAACAGGCCCCACCGCCGCCGCCCCCGCCCGCGCCGGAACCCGAGCCCGTCCCGGTGCCCGAACCCGAATCGGTCGAGGAGTTCGTGGACGAGAACGACGACGCCGGGGACTTCATCCGCGCCCGGCCGTACGTGCGCACCGGTGGCCGCACCGGCACCAGGCACGACCTGCGGGTCGAGGTGATGGTCAGCACCAAGCGCGGGGTCCGGCTGGACCGGACCCGGCTCTCGCGCGACCACCTGCTGATCTGCGAGCTGTGCCGCCACCCGCTCTCGGTCGCCGAACTGGCCACGCACCTGCGCAGCCCGCTCGGCGCGGCCAGGGTGCTCATCGGCGACGCGCTCGACCTCGGCCTGCTGGAGATGCGCGCCAACCAGCAGCTGACCGAGAACGGCCGACCGCCGATGGACCTGATGTACCGGGTGCTCGAAGGCCTGCACCGGCTCACCTGAAACCGCATGCGATTCTGACCGATCGCATGCAATCCTGAGGGCATGCACCTCAGAGACGATCCGGGCTGGCGCGCGGACACCCGATTCCTGTCCCACCACGAGCGGCTCTCGGCCGCCGAATGGCTCGACCGGCTGCGCGAGGCGCCCGGGGTGGACGCCCTGCCGGACATCTACAACGAGGGTCCCGGCCTGCGTGAACTCGAGGCCGAGGTGGCCGGGCTGCTCGGCAAGCCCGCCGCCCGGTTCGTGGCCAAGGGCGTGATCGCGCAGCAGGCGATGCTGCGGGTGTGGACCGAACGCAGCGGCACCCCGGTGGTCGCGCTGCACAGCCGCAGCCACATCGAACTGGACGAGGACGGCGGTTACCAGCGGCTGCACGGGCTGGTGCCGGTGCGGCTGGGCACCTGGAACCCGTTCACCGCCGCCGAACTGGACGCCGTCGCCGAGCGGATCGGCGTGGTGGTGGTCGAACTGCCGATCCGGCGGTCCGGGCACAAACTGCCGTCCTGGACGGAGCTGACCGCCATCTCGGCGTGGTGCCGCGAGCGCGGGGTGCCGCTGCACTTCGACGGCGCCCGGCTGTGGGAGAGCGCGCCGTTCTACGGCCGTTCGCTCGCGGAGATCGCGGCGCTGGCGGACTCGGTCTACGTGTCGCTGTACAAGACCATCGGCGGCCTCGGCGGCTGCGTGCTCGCGGGTGAACCGGCGCCGATCGCCAGGACGCGGCCGTGGACCACCCGGCACGGCGGCAATCTCTACACCGTGTTCCCGTACGTGCTCGCCGCGCGTGCCGGGTTGCGCGAGCACCTGCCGAGAATGGCGGAATACCGCGAACGCGCGCTCGGCCTCGCCGCCGCGCTGGCCCGGGTGCCCGGGGTGCGGGTCGCGCCGGAACCACCGCACACCAACGCTTTCCAGGTCTACCTGCCGGGCACGCCGGACCGGCTCACCGCCGCGAACCGGAAGCTGCTGGAGCGGGAGAACGTGTGGTTGTTCGGCAACTTCACCGAAAGCCCGGTCCCCGGGCTCACCATGGCCGAGGTCGGCGTTGGCAGCGCGACCGCCGCGTTCACCGACGACGAGGCCGCCGGCCTGTTCGCCGCGTTGCTCGACGAGGCGCGATGACGCGGGACGAACTCGAAGAACTGCTGCGCACCCGGATCCTGGCCGCGGAAATCGCGCCGGGGGAGCGGATCAACGAAAGCGCGGTCGCGGAGGAACTCGGCGTCAGCCGCACGCCGGTGCGGGAAGCCTTGCTGCGCCTGGAAGGTGGCGGTCTGGTCCGGTTCGAGCGCGGCCGCGGTTTTCTCGCCGCCCCGCTCAGTGCCGAACAGGTGCGGGAGACCTATCCGATCATCGCGCACCTCGAAGTGCTGGCTGTCACCGCCACAGGGGCCGCTTTGCGTGGCCTGGCCCCGAAACTGGCCGAGACCAACACCGCGTTCGCCGCCGTGGAAACCGCCGCCGAGGCCCACGAACTCGACGCGGCGTTCCACCGGATCCTGGTTTCCCGCTGCGGCAACCGGCGGCTGATCGGGCTGATCGGCGGCCTGTGGCGCGACATCCTCCGGTACGAGCACGTCTACTTCGCCGACGCGCACGACCGCCACCGATCAGCGCTCCAGCACGCGGCGATCGTCGACGCGGTGGCCGCCGGAGAAGCCGAGATCGCCGCGCGGGCCGTCGCGGACAACACCACGGAGTCGATGCACCTCCTGCTCGACCGACTGTGAAAGCGCTTCCCCTGATCGGCCTATTCGAAACTTTCGAATAGGCCGATCAGTTATTACCGCACTTCACATGGTGATTGTCCGAATCCTTGACGCGGGTGAGCGCGCCGGTTAGTTTTTGGTCGCGATAGTTTCCGATAGTTTCAGGAAACTGCCCTCGAGGAGGACGGCGTGACCGCACGAACCGGCCCGAGCCGCCGCCAGCGGTTCTCACGGGACCGGTTCCTGGTGCTCGCCGCGCTGCCCGGCATCACGCTGCTGATCGTCTTCCACTACGTGCCGCTGCTCGGCAACGTGATCGCGTTCAAGGACTACCAGCCCTATCTCGGCATCCTGGAAAGCCCGTGGGTCGGCCTGGCCAACTTCGAGGGCATCTTCACCGGCGACCCGGTGTTCCTCAACGCGCTGACCAACACCCTGGTGATCACCCTGCTCCAGGTGATCGTGGTGTTCCCGGTGCCGATCGCGCTGGCGCTGCTGCTGGACAGCCTGGTCTCCGAGCGGCTCAAGCGGGTGGTGCAGAGCGTGCTCTACCTGCCGCACTTCCTGTCCTGGGTGATCGTGGTGGCGATCTTCCAGCAGATGCTCGGGGATTCGGGGCTGCTCAACGGTTTCCTGCGCGAGCACGATCTCGCCACGGTGAACGTGATCGGCTCGCCGGAGCTGTTCAAGGCGCTGATCACCAGCCAGGTGCTGTGGAAGGACGCCGGCTGGGCGACCATTCTCTTCCTGGCCGCACTGTCGCGAATAGACACCACGCTGTACGAGGCGTCGGCGGTGGACGGGGCCGGGCGGTGGCGCCAGCTCTGGCACGTCACCCTGCCCGGCCTGCGCGGCATCATCGTGCTGCTGCTCATCCTGCGCCTCGGCGACGCGCTGACCGTCGGCTTCGAGCAGATCATCCTGCAGCAGGCCGCGGTCGGCGCCGAAGCCAGCGAGGTGCTGGACACCTACGTCTACAACAACGGCATCCTGGCCGGCAGCTGGGGCGTCAGCGCGGCGGTCGGCCTGGTCAAGGGGCTGATCGGGGTGACGCTGGTGCTGGGCGCGAACAAGCTGGCGCACCGGTTCGGCGAGCAGGGGGTCTACCAGCGATGAGCGCGCTCGAAGAACCGTCCGCGCTGGCGAAGGCGGTCAAGGCCGTGGTGCTCACCGCGTGCTGCGCGGTGGTGGTCGTGCCCTTCCTCGGCATCGTGGCCACCAGCCTGGCCAGCCGCGAGGACGTGACCAACGCCGGTGGCTTCGTGCTCATCCCGCGCTCGATCAACTTCGATGCCTACCAGGCCATCCTGTCCGGGGGAGTGGTCACAAGGGCGGTGCTGGTCAGCCTGTTCGTCACGGTGGCGGGCACGTTGCTGAGCCTGACCGCGACCACGCTGCTCGCCTACGGGCTGAGCCGCCGCGGGACCGTGCTGCACCGGCCGTTCCTGCTGGTGGTGCTGATGCCGCTGCTGTTCACCCCCGGCATCATTCCGAGCTACCTGATCGTGAAGAGCCTCGGTCTGCTGGACAGCTACTGGTCGCTGATCCTGCCGGTGCTGGTGAACGTGTTCAACGTGATCGTGCTGCGCGCGTTCTTCATGGAACTGCCCGGCGAGATCATCGACAGCGCGCGCGTGGACGGCGCCGGGGACGGGCTGATCCTCTGGCGCATCGTGCTGCCGATGAGCAAGGCGGTGCTCGCGGTGATCGCGTTGTTCTACGCGGTGGCCTACTGGAACTCGTTCTTCAGCGCGCTGCTCTACCTCAACGACACCGCGAAGTGGCCACTGCAACTGGTGCTGCGGACCTATGTGGTCAACCAGTCCCAGCTCGGCGTGGACCAGCTCGGCTCCGGCGCGGAACTACCGCCCGCCGAGGCCGTGCAGATGGCCATCCTGGTGCTTTCGATCGTGCCGGTCCTGCTGGTCTATCCGTTCGTGCAGCGCCATTTCACCAAGGGGGTGCTGATCGGCGCGGTGAAGGGCTGAACCCACCGAAGGAGAATCCGATGAACGCGATGAACCGCCGGTTGTTCCTCTCCGGCACCCTCGCCACCGTCGCCGCGCCCGCCTTGCTGGGCGCGTGCGGCAGCGGTGGCAACGGGGCCACCACGCAGCAGGCCGTGGCCGACACGAAGTTGCCCGCGTACCTGCCCTACACCGGCGTCAAGCCGGACCTGCCCGGCAACGAGCAGGGGCTGCTGAACGGTTTCCTCAACTATCCCGATCCGCCGGTGCGGGCGTTCGACACGCCGCCGGGGGACGGCTCGCCGGTCTCGGCGTTCGTGCTGACGAGTTCACCGGTGCCGCCGACGGTGGACCAGAACCCGTACTGGCAGGAGCTGAACAAGCGCCTCAACGCCGATCTGCGGCTGACCATCGTGCCGAACTCGGACATGCCGACGAAGTTCGCCACCCTGGTCGCCGGGGACGACCTGCCCGACTTCATCGTGCCCGCGCTGTACACGCCGAACGGGCTGCCCGCCGGGGTGGCGAACCTGCCGGCGTGGCTGGCGGGCAAGTGCCAGGACCTCACCCCGTTCCTCGGCGGGGACGCGGTCAAGGAGTACCCGTTCCTGGCGAACCTGCCGACCGCGGCGTGGAAGGACTGCCGGTACAACGGCGGGATCTACGGCCTGCCGGTGGCGCGGGGTGTCGCGGGCAGCCTGATGTTCCGCCGCGACGACCTGTTCGCGCAGCTGGGTGCGAACGCGAACCCGGCGAACTTCGCGGAGTTCCGTTCGGTGTGCCAGCAGGTGACCGACGCGAAGGCCGGGCGGTGGGCGCTGGCGGGCGGGCCGCTGGACTTCGTCTCGCAGATGCTCGGGCTGCCGTTCCGGTGGAAGGACGAGGGCGGGAAGCTGAAGAGCAAGTTCGAGTACGAGGAGTTCAAGCAGGCGCTCGCGGATTCGGCGCAGATGTTCGCCGACGGGGTGGTGCACCCGGACAGCACCACGAACAACGCGCCGGTGAAGAAGTGGTTCAACGCGGGCAGTGCGGTGATGCACACCGACCGGTACACCGCCTGGCCGCAGTACTACGCGGAGAACGTGGCGGGGCCGGGGTTCAAGATCTCCGGTATGCGGCCGCCGCTGTACAACGGGGGCGGGTTCGCCGGAACCTGGCAGGCGCAGGCGACGAACAACTTCACCGTGCTGAAGAAGGCGGACGAAGGCCGGATCCGGCAGCTGCTGAAGCTGGCCAACTGGCTGGCCGCGCCGTTCGGCACCGAGGAGTACCTGTTCCGCAAGTACGGCACCGCGGGCACGCACTACACCATGCAGGACGGCGGGCCACGGCAGAATCAGGCCGGCGTCTCGCAGACCGTGCTCGGTATCCGGTACATCGTGGACTCACCGGACGTGCTTTTTGTGCCGGGCAATCCCGAAGCGACGAAGGCCTGTTACGACTACCAGGCCTCGGTGATCCCGACTTCGGTCGCGGACCCGACGCTGAGCCTGTTCTCCGACACGTGGTCGCGCAAGCAGGGGCAGCTCGGCACCATGATCAACGACGCGCAGAACGACATCATGTCCGGCCGGAAGCCGGTGTCCTACTGGGACGAAGTGCTCACCCAGTGGCGCTCCACCGGCGGGGACAAGGTCCGCACCGAGTTCGAGGAGGCGTTGGCGGCGCAGTGAGGGGCTACCAGGTGTAGGAAGCGGCTCGTGCGTCCAGCTGGTCCCGTGACCACGAGCCGTTGCCCACCAGCAGGCGGTACCGCAGGCGCAGCGTCTCCCCGGCGGGCAGGGGCAGCGGATCGAAGAAGGCCACCGACGGGTTCACCACGGCAAAGGGCGAGTTCCGCACGAACCAGCGCCATTCCGGGTTGCCCGGATCCGGGGTGAACAGCAGCGTCGACGTGTGGTCGACCTCGTCGTGCGTGCCGATGTAAGCGAGCCACGAAGCCACGCGCCCCATCATTTCCGGGCCCGACTGGCCATCCGAGGCGAGCACCTCGCCGTGTTCGAAGGAACGCGGGCCCCGCCAGAAGAAACCGCAGTACCCGGCCAGTTCCCGTCCGTGCACCGTCGGACTGGCGAACTCCAGCGCGGTGTCACGCGTGTTCCGCAGTTCCGAGGTGAAGTCCAGGGTCCACGCCCCGGCTTCGGCGGTGAACGACATGGTGCGCCGCTCGGTGATCCACTTCTGCCCGGCCGCGGTGAGCCAGTCGATCTCCTCGACCACCCGATCCGGGGTCAGCGCGAGGAAATCCCGGTGCACCAGCGAGCCCACGTTCGGCAGCACCTGGTACCCCTGGCCGCGCACCCAGCTCACCCCGCCCCAGAAGTTCTGGTCGTCCAGGTGGGAGGCCGTCATCGCCAGCCCCTTGTGCCAGCGGTGGTCGTGCGGCCGGTTGCCGGTGACCACGTCGCCGTCGAGGGTGCGCAGCGGGTGGAAGCTCGGGCTGGGGCACTCGAACTCGGCGATGTCCGGCCGGTAGGTGTAGCGCAGCAGTTCCACCTCGCCTTCGGTCACGGTGAACACGCCGTCGCCATCGGCCAGCTTCACAGTTTCACGTCCCCGTTCATCCGGTGGTAGAACACGTCGCCGGGCCGCAGTTGCTCCCGGGTGACCGGCGCTCCGGTGAACGCCGACCGGTACAGCGCGGTGATCAGTTCGAGTGCTTCCCGCCCCTGCGGCCCGGAAAGCGGCGGCCGCTGCCCGCGGTCCATCGCGTCGAGCAGGTACGGCAGCTGCGCCGAATGCGAACTGCCGACGTCCTCCGGTATTTCGGACCACGACGAGATCAGCCGCTCGTCGGTGACGTGCGGGGCGGGGGTGTAGCGCCAGTCGGCGTTGCGGTAGCCGTACAGGTGGGTCACTTCGACTGTCGCCTCGGTCAGGTCGAGCCGGATGTAGCTCTCCTCGCGCGGGGAAAGCACACTGTTCACAATGGATGCCATCGCGCCGCTGGCGAACCGCACGATCGCCATCGAGACGTCCTCGGTCTCCATCTCGCGGTCCAGCCTGCCCGCCATCGCGCGCACCTCGGTCCACTCGCCGAGCAGCGCCAGCAGCAGGTCGATCTGGTGGATGCCGTGGCCCATCGTCGGCCCGCCGCCCTCGGTGGCCCACTTCCCGCGCCACGGAACGTCGAAATAGGACTGATCGCGGAACCAGGTGGTGTTACACAGCGCGACCAGCGGCCGCCCGAGCGCACCGCGCTCGATCAGCTCGCGCGCGTGCCGGGCCCCGGAACCGAAGCGGTGCTGGAAAACCACGCTCGCGTACGGGCCGCCGTCGCGTTCGGCGGCGGTGATCCGGTCGTACTCGGCCAATGAAAGCGCGGGCGGTTTCTCCAGCAGCACCCACGAACCCGCTTCCAGGCAGGCGATCGCGATGTCCGCGTGCGTGGACGGCGGCGTGCACACCTGCACCAGATCCGGTTTTTCGGTGCGCAGCATGGACTTCAGTGACTGGTAGGCGACCGGGACGCCGGTCTTCTGCTGGAACACCGCCAGCCGCGCGGGATCGGTGTCCACCGCGGTGACCAGTTTCGCGCGCTCGCCCGCGGCCCGGATGGCGGGTACGTGCGCTGCTTCGGCGATGCCGCCGGTGCCGACCACGGCCACCCGGTAGGTCCGCATCGAGTCCTCATTTCGATAGTTTCGAAGCGGTGCCCTGTCAATTCGACCCTAGAAGGGGGCAGAACCCCCGTCAAGACTGGTGAATAGCGGGAATACGGCGTCGAAACAGTTTCGAAAACCGATCGTCGTCGATCACCACACTGCGGGGCACGGTGCCGCGCGAGATGGCTCCGAGGTCGAACAGCCGGTCCGTGATCGCGCGGCCGAGCGGGCCCGCCAGGTGGTGTGCCTGCTCGGTCCAGTCGACGCAGTACCGCACCGGCCGGGTGGTGGAGAGCAGGCGTTCGGCGATGCCGTGCGCGGCGAGCGCGCCGGCGCCCGCGGTGGTGAGCCGGTACTGATTTCCCCGGCCGGGGGCCGAAAGCCGGTCCAGTGCCGGGTCGTGTTCGCCGTCGCCGCCTTCGATCCACCCGCTCGCCAGCAGGTCCGCGAACAACCGGACCCCGGCTTGACCGGCCAGGTGGTGGTGACAAGTGCGACCGGATCGGACCGCGCGGGCGCGGGTGTGTTCGCGCAGCGAGGTGATCGGTTTGCGTGGCGCCAGCCCGGCGAGCGCTTCCAGCACCTTCTCGACCTGGGGCGTGGCGAGCCGGTAGTAGCGGTGACGTCCCTGCTTGAGCACCGTGACGAGGCCGTGGTCGAGCAGGATGCCCAGGTGGTTGCTCGCGGTCGAGGCGGCGACGCCGGCTTCCTGGGCCAGGCGGCCGGCGGGCAGCGCGCGCCCGTCGGCGAGTGCGAGCAGCACGCGGGCGCGCCGCGCGTCGGCGAACAGGGCGGCCACCGCCGCGATGTCGGGCTCGCCCCGGATCGGTTCGGCCATACCGCCACTGTACGAAGCGAACACTTCGACGCGAGCTGAACTGTCGCGGCACCACCATCGAGGGCATGACCGACCGACGAACCCCGTTCGCGTTGTGCGCCGGCTACTTCCTGGTCCTGCTCGATGTCACCGTGGTCAACGTGGCCCTGCCGTCGCTGGGCACTTCGCTGCACACCGGCGCTTCCGGCCTGGCCTGGATCGTGGACGCCTACACGACCCCGCTCGCCGCACTGCTGCCCGCTTCCGGGGCGATCGGGGAGCGGCTGGGACATCGTCGCGCGGTGGTCGCGGGTTTCGCCGCGTTCGGCATGGCTTCGGTGCTCTGCGCGGTGGCGCCGTCGATCCTCGTGCTCATCGTGGGGCGCGGTGTCCAGGGAGTCGCGGCGGCCCTGATGCTGCCCGGCACGCTGGCGCTGCTCACCGAATCCGCCGTGGACGAGCGGGCCAGGACGAAGATCGTGGCGCGATGGGCCGCGGTCGGCGGGGCGGCCCTGCCCGCCGGGCCGCTGCTCGGCGGGCTGCTGGTCCAGCAACTCGGGTGGTGTTCGGTGTTCTGGGTCAACGTGCCGGTGATCGCGGCCGCGCTGATCCCGGTCGCCGCGGCGCGTTTCCTGCCCCGGCCGCCGACGTCACGCCGGGTGGACTGGCTCGGGGCCGGTTTGCTCGCGCTGCTGATCGGTTCGGTGGTGACCGTCATCAGCGCCCCCTCCGCCGTGGTGGCGTTGCTCGCGGTCGCCGCCGCGGTCGGTCTCGTCCACGCCGAGCGACGCTCACCCGATCCGCTGGTCCGCGTCGAACCGTCGGCGCGGCGCCCGCTGCTTCGCGCGTGCGTGGTGGCCGGGCTGATGAACCTGTGCACGCTCGGGGTGCTTTTTGTGCTGACCCAGCTGTTCCAGGACGTCCGGGGCTTGTCGCCGCGGGCGGCGGGATTGTCGCTGCTGCCCGCCATGCTGCCGCTGCCGTTGCTGGGACCGGTCGCCGGGCGGATCGTCACCGTGATCGGGGTGTGGCGGACCGCTTCGGCGGCACTGGCCGTCGGCGCAACCGGGTTCGCACTTCTCGCCTGCTCGGTCACCGGCGACGACAGCGCTGTCCTGTTCGCCGGACTCGTCCTGTGGGGAAGCGGACTGGGCGTTCTCACCCCGGCGGTGGTCACCGCGGCGTTGCGGAGCGCGCCCCGATCGGCCGGGACGGCTTCGGGAGCCAGCAACGCTTCCCGTCAGCTGGGCGGGACGATCGGCGTGGCCGTCGCCGGTGCGATCGCCGGAGCCCCCGACAGCGCCCGATTCGTGTCGCACGCGACGTTCGTGCTGATCGGCGCGGCGGTGTGCTTCGCCGTCACCGCCGCACTGGTGTACCGCTAACCGGCCGGTGGCGCGGTGGATTGCCGTACCACCAGGCTGGTCGCCAGCTCCACGCGCCGGTGCTCGGCTTCCTCACCCCGCGCCAGTGCCAGCAGCAGGCGAGTGCCCGCCGCGGCCATCTCCTGCAGCGGCTGCCGGATGGTGGTCAGCGGCGGCCCGACCCAGCCCGCCACCGGCAGGTCGTCGAAGCCGATCACGCTGAGGTCCTCCGGGATGCGCAGCCCGGCCGCGCGGGCGGCCTCGTACACGCCGAACGCCTGCAGGTCGCTGCCGGCGAACACGGCGGTCGGCCGGTCGGCCAGCTTGAGCAGTTCGGTCAGCTGCGCCCGCCCGGCTTCGACGTGGAAGTCGCCGTACCGCACCAGGGCCGGGTCCACCGGCACCCCGGCGGTCTCCAGCGCGGCGCGGTAACCGTCGACGCGGGCGCGGCTGCACAGCACGCGTTCCGGCCCGCCGATCACCGCGATCCGGCGGTGGCCCAGTTCGAGCAGGTGCCGGGTGGCGATGAGCCCGCCGTTCCAGTTGGTGGCGCCGATCGAGTAGGTGCGCTCGCCCGGCTCGCCGACCGGGTCGACCACCACCACCGGGATGTTGCGCGACTCCAGTTTCGCCAGCTGGTCGGCGCTGAGGTCGGAGAACACCGACACCACACCGATCGGCCGCCGCGCCAGCACCTTCTCCAGCCAGCCGCGGCCGGGGGTGAGCCTGCCCTGCGACTCCGAGAGCACCACGGCCAGGTCGTGCTCGCTGGCCACCTGCTCCACCCCGCGCATGATCTCCAGCGCCCAGATGCTCTCCAGCTCGTGGAACATCAGCTCGAGCAGGTTGGACCGGCGGGCCCGCTCGTCGCTGCGCCGCTGGTAGCCGTAGCGGCGGATGATCTCCTCCACCCGTTCCCTGGTCGCCGCGGCCACGTCCGTGCGCCCGTTGACCACCTTCGAAACTGTCGGGATGGAAACCCCGGCCTCCACCGCGATCTGGGCGATGGTGACCTTGCCCTGGGCGGGTTCGCTGGCCGGCTTCCGCTCGGATTCCACTGGCATGGCGGGCAGTCTACGCGCATTTCCCGATTCCGATACTTTCGACGGGCGACTCGAAAGTTCTTGACCAATGGTGGGTTACCTGCCAACATCGAACTCGCCGCCACCGTTTTGCCCCCACAACAAGGAGCAACGACGATGTTGCGTGCGAAACGAGCCACCGGCGCACTCCGCCGGTTCGGCACGGTACTGGCGCTCAGCGCCGGACTGGTGGCGTGGCAGGCGGCCCCGGCTTCGGCGGCGCCACCGCTGAAGGACATCACCAACCGTTACGTCGGCAGTGCGGTGCCCGCCGGGGCACTGGCGAACGAAGCCGACTTCCGCACCACGCTGACCCGCGAGTTCGACAGCGTGACGCCGGAGAACGAGATGAAGTGGGCCAGCCTCGAGCCCAACCGCGGCCAGTACAACTGGTCCGGTGCGGACTCGATCGTGAACTACGCGCAGCAGAACGGGAAATCCGTGCGCGGGCACACGCTGGTCTGGCACAACCAGTACCCCGGCTGGCTGAACAGCCTGTCCGCCAACGATCTGCGCGCCGCCGTGCAGAAGCACATCACCACGGTGATGACCAGGTACAAGGGCAAGATCCGGGCCTGGGACGTGGTGAACGAGGTGTTCAACGAGGACGGCAGCCGCCGTGATTCGATCTTCCAGCAGAAGCTCGGCTCGAACTACATCGCCGACGCGTTCCGCTGGGCCAAGCAGGCCGACCCCGGCGCCAAGCTCTACATCAACGACTACAACGTCGAATGGCAGGGCCCGAAGAGCAACGCGATGTACGAGCTGGTGAAATCCCTGCGTCAGCAAGGGGTTCCGGTGGAGGGCGCGGGCTTCCAGACGCACCTGTCCACCCAGTACGGCTTCCCCGGCGGGTTCCAGGCGAACCTGCAGCGCTTCGCCGACCTCGGGGTGGACGTGGCGATCACCGAGGCCGACGTGCGCGTCCAGCTGCCCGCGGACACGGCGAAGCTGAACAAGCAGGCGGACTACTTCGACCAGGCCTGGGACGGTTGCCAGGCGGTGAGCCGCTGCGTGGAGTTCACCACCTGGGGCTTCACCGACCGGCATTCGTGGGTGCCGGGCACGTTCCCCGGTGAAGGCGCCGCGTGCCTGTTCGACTCCTCCCTGAAGCCGAAACCCGCCTACACCCGGATCAATCCCTGACGACTGAGACGAATGTGGCTGGGCCCGCGAACCCGCGGGCCCAGCCACATTCATGAAACGGGGCTAGTCGATTTCGGGGGAGAGGACGCGGTCGAAGCCGACCTCGCGGCGCGGTCCGGTCAGGACGCGGGCCAGTGTCGCCCGGATGTCGGTGCTGGACGCCCCGATGCGCAGTTCCACCTCGCCGGGGTCGACCTGCCGCTGCCCGGCGCGGCCGGTGTAGCAGGTCAGGTCCGCGTGCAGGCCGAACCGCACGGTCCGCGCCTCACCCGGCGCCAGGTCCACCCTGGCCGCGGCGATCATCCGCTGCACCGGCTGCACGCATTCGGCGACCGGGTCGTGCAGGTAGACCTGGACCACCTCGGTGCTGTCGCGGTCGGAGTCGTTGCGCAGCGGGACCGACAGCCGGAGCACCCCGTCGGTGGTCCACTCCTCGTCCCCGGTGATCTCGCCCCAGCTCAGCGGCGCGTAGGAAAGCCCGTGCCCGAACGGGAACAACGCGGTCGGATCGACCGTGCTGACCTCGCTGCGGGTGGCCAGCGGCGCGGCGAGATAGGTGGCGGGCTGGCTCACCCCGGCCGCGGGGAAGCTGACCGGCAGCCGTCCCGACGGGTTCACCCGACCGCTGAGCACGTCCGCCAGCGCCACCCCGCCCTCCTCGCCGGGGAAGAAGCCGCAGACGATGGCCGCGAGCCGGTCGGCCTGCCGCGAAAGTTCGTACGGGCGACCGCTCAGCAGCACCAGCACCACCGGCGTTCCGGTGGCCAGCACGGCTTCCAGTAGTTCCTCCTGACGACCGGGCAGGCGCAGATCGGCTACGTCGCAGCCTTCACCGGAGGTACCGCCGCCGAACAGTCCGGCGCGATCTCCCAGCACCACCACGCAGATCTCGGCGTCGGCGGCCACCTTGGCGGCTTCGGCGATCGCGGCGTCCTCACCGCCTTCCACCGGGCAGCCCAGTGCGTAGGTCACCTCGTGGTCGGCGCCGAGCGCCTCCAGCACGGTGCTCACCTCGATGCCCAGCGGCACGTCCGGGTGGTGCACCCCGACGTGCATCGGGAACGAGTAGCAGCCGAACATGGCACCGGGGTCGTCGGCGCGGGGGCCGACCACGGCCAGCCGCCTGCCGGGCGTCAGCGGCAGCACGTCTTCGTTGCGCAGCAACACGATCGACCGCCGCGCCAGGTCGCGCGCGAGCGCCCGCGACTCGTCGTCGTCGAGGTCGGCGCGGCCGTCGGCGAGCACCTCGGGATCGGGCGACCAGCCGGGGTCGAGCAGCCCGAGTTCGCACTTCTGCCGCAGCACCCGTTCCAGTGCGCGGTCCACCAGCGCGACGTCGGCCTCACCGGATTCCAGCGCCAGCAGCAACGGTGCGCCGAAGCAGTCGACGGTCGGCAGCTCGACGTCGATCCCGGCGGCCAGCGCCTGCGCGGCGGCCTCGGCGCGGGTGCCGGCCACCCCGTGCAGCGTGCGCAGGAACGAAACGGAGAAGTAGTCGGCCACCACGGTGCCGGTGAAGCCGTAGACCTCACGCAGCCGTTCGGTCAGCAGTGCGGGGTCGGCCGCGGCGGGCAGTCCGTCGTTGTCGGTGTAGGCGTTCATCACCGACCGTGCGCCCGCGCGCAGCGCCATTTCGAACGGCGGCAGCAGCACGTCGGCCAGCTCCCGCGCACCGATCGACACCGGCGCCAGATTGCGACCCGCCTTCGACGACGAGTACCCGGCGAAGTGCTTCAGCGTGGCGACCACGTCCGCCGACTCCAGCCCGCGCACGTAGGCCGAGCCGATCGTGCCGACCAGGTACGGGTCCTCGGCGATGGTCTCCTCGACCCGGCCCCACCGCAGATCGCGGGCCACGTCGAGAACCGGAGCCATGCCCTGGTGCACGCCGAGCCGCCGCATCGACCGTCCGATGTGGACGCCCATGCGCTCGACCAGGTCCGGGTCGAAGGAGGCGCCCCAGCACAGCGGCGACGGGTACACCGTGGCCCGCCAGGCGGCCAGCCCGGTCAGGCACTCCTCGTGCACCTGCGCCGGGATGCCGAACCGGCTGGCGGCCATCACCTCGCGCTGCGTGCGGGCCAGCCCGCGCGCGCCGATCAGCGGTTCCACCGGCCGGGTGCCGAACACCCTGGTCAGCTGGCCGATGCCGGAACCGACCAGGCGGTCCCAGTCACCCGGCTCGATGGCGAAGTCGTGCTGGTGCGGGGCCATCTCACCGGCGGCGTCGATGCCGACCCAGACGCCGAACAGCTGCGCCAGCTTCTCGCGCGTGTTCATCCTGGACATCAGGTCGGCCACCCGGTCGGCGGTGGCGGCGGCGGGGTCGCGCCAGAGTTCGGTGTGCGCGGGGTCGAGGGTCACGGCTGCTCCACCTGTCGGGTCGACTGGCGCACGACAAGCCGGGTGTCCAGCGTGACGTGCGTGGTTTCGGGTTGCTGCCCGTTGATCAGCGGGATGAGGAGTTCGATCGCGCGGCGGCCCATCTCGCGGATGGGCTGCTCGACCGTGGTCAGCGGCGGCACGCACAGCACCGACTCCGGGATGTTGTCGAAGCCGACCACCGACAGGTCCTCCGGCACACGAAGGCCGAGAGCCCGCGCCGCCTCGACGGTGGCGATGGCCGACAGGTCGTTCGCCGCGAAGATCGCGGTGGGGCGGGTTTCCGAGTCCAGCAGGCGCCGCGCGGAGGCCGCCGAGATCTCCGGGTCGTAGGCGCCGACCTGAACCAGTTCCTCGTCCACCGGCACCCCGGCAGCGGCCAGCGCGCGCCGGTAGCCGGTTTCGCGCAGCTGCGCGGACTGCAGGTCCGGACGACCGGTGAGCAGGGCGATCCGCCGGTGGCCCAGCGCCAGCAGGTGCTCCACCGCCAGCTGCGCGCCACGCAGGTTGTCCGAGTCGATGGTGGGCAGTTCGGCGGAACCGGTGTGCGGATCGACCGCGACCACCGGCGTGCCCTCGCGTGCCTCGGGGGAGGCGGCCGGGGTGACCAGCAGCGCGCCGTCGACCAGGGTGCCGCTCAACCGCGACAGGTATCGCCGTTCCCAGCCCGCCTTGTCGTCGGTGCGCCCGCCCGCCGAGTAGACGACCAGCTCGAAGCCCGAGCCCCGGATCGCGTCGGCCGCGCCCTTGAGCAGCTCGGTGCTGAACGGTTCGAGATCGGCCACCAGGATGCCGATCACGTTGGTCCGGTGGTTGCGCAGGCTCTGGGCGACCAGGCTGGCCTCGTACCCCAGTTCCTCGATCACCGAACGCACGCGCGCGGAAGTGGCGGCGGCGACGCCGTACCGCTGATTGAGCACTTTGGACACGGTCGCCACCGAGACGCCGGCGCGCTCGGCGACGTCCCTGATGGTCACACGGGAGCTTGGCTGCACCGGCTCAGCCTAGCTCTGTAAAACGTTATCGACAACGATTGACACGGCCTTGACCTCGGGCCACACTCTTGAGCCAACCTGGGCTGCGCAAGCGCGTCAGCCCGGTCCAGCTCGGCCGAAGTCGTCAGGAGTGGACCACCATGCGCCGAATCCGGAACGTTTGCGCCTTCCTCCTCACCGCGGTCACCGCCGTCGCCCTCACCGCCTGCAGCGGTGGGGGCGACACGGCGGAGAACGCGGACGGACCCGTCACCTTCACCTGGTGGCACAACGGCACCACCGACACGCGGAAAGCGGTGTGGGAGCAGGTCGCCGCCGACTACCAGGCCGCGAACCCTGGGGTGAGTTTCAAGATCGAGCCGGTGCAGAACGAGCAGTTCCAGACCAAGATCCCGCTGGCACTGCAGTCGGACAGCCCGCCGGACATCTACCAGCAGTGGGGTGGCGGCCAGGGCGAGGGCCAGCTGCCGTCGGGCAAGGTCGCCGACATCACCGAGCAGACCTCGCCGTGGATCGGTTCGCTCGGCCCGATCGCCAAGGACTGGGCGGCCGACGGCAAGCAGTTCGGCGTGCCCTACGTCGGGCACACGGTGGGTTTCTGGTACCGCAAGGACATTTTCGCCAACGCCGGCATCACCACGCCCCCGGCCACGATGGAACAGCTGAACGAAGCGGTGTCCAAGCTCAAGGCCGCCGGGGTGGCGCCGATCGCGGTCGGCGGCAAGGACCGCTGGCCGGACGCGTTCTACTGGGGTTATCTCGCCACCCGGCACTGCTCGCCGGAAGAGCTGAAGAAGGCCGTCGAGACCGTGCGCATGGAGCACCCGTGCTGGCTGCGCGCCGGCCAGGACCTCAAGGCTTTCCTCGACACCCAGCCGTTCCAGCCCGGTTTTGTCGGCACCCCGGCACAGCAGGGGGCGGGCAGTTCGGCCGGTCTGGTGGCGAACGGCCAGGCCGCGATGGAACTGCAGGGCGACTGGGACCCGGACACGATGGCCGCGCTCACCCCGGACAAGGACCTGAACTCGAAGCTCGGCTGGTTCCCGTTCCCGACCGTCGCCGGTGGCGAGGGCGCGCCGGGCGCGGTGCTCGCCGGTGGTGACGGCTTCTCGTGCACCAAGCGCACCGGGGCGGCCTGCGCGAAGTTCCTCCAGTACCTGACCAGCACCCCGGTGCAGGAAAAGCTCGCCGCCGTCGGAGCCGGCCTGCCGGTGAACCCGGCCGCCGCGCAGGCGCTGACCACCGACTCGCTCAAGTCGGTGTTCGAGTACACGCAGCAGGCGTCGCACCGGCAGACCTACTTCGACATCGCGCTGCCGACCAGCGTGGGCCAGGCACTCAACGACGCCATCGCGAACTTCTTCGCCGGGCAGGGCACCCCGGAGACGATCGTGCAGGCCGTGAACTCGGCGGCCGCGGGGAACAAGTGACATGCTCCGTTCGCGAAAGCGCGGCGCCCGTCCCCCAGGGAGCGCGGTGTCCTCGGACCTGCGCCGGAAGCTCGAACTGACCCTGTTCCTCGGCCCGGCTCTGCTGCTGTTCGTCGGGTTCGTGCTGGTGCCGATGGTGCTGGCGGTGTACTACAGCCTCTACAACTGGACCGGGTTCACCTCGCTCGACGACTTCGCCGGGTTCAAGAACTACCTGGACGCGCTGACCGGTTCGGTGTTCCAGAACGCGGTGTGGCACAACGTGGTCATCGCCGTGCTGTCGCTGGTCGTGCAGCTGCCGCTGAGCATCGCGCTGGCGCTGCTGCTCAACCGGCGGCTGCGCGGGCGGGCCTTCCTGCGGGTGATCGTCTTCGCGCCGTACGTGCTCTCGGAGGCGATCACCGCGGTGATCTGGCTGCTCATCCTGCAGCCGGGCGGGTTCGCCGACCAGGTGCTGCGCGCGGCCGGGCTCGGCGGGCTGGTGCGGCAGTGGCTGGCCGACCCGGACCTGGTGCTGTTCACCCTTTTTGTGGTGATCACCTGGAAGTACATCGGGTTCGGCATCATCCTGCTGCTGGCCGGGCTCCAGGGCATTCCCGCGGAGCTGAAGGAGGCGGCCGCGCTGGACGGCGCGACTTCGTGGCAGACCACCCGGCACGTGATCCTGCCGCTGCTCGGCCCGACCGTGCGGATCTGGATCTTCCTGTCGGTGATCGGCTCGCTGCAGTTGTTCGACCTGGTGTGGATCATGACGCTGGGCGGGCCCGCCAATGCCTCGACCACGATGGCGACCTACCTGATCGACCACGGGTTCAAGCGCTACGAGTTCGGTTTCGGCAGCGCGGTGGCGGTGCTGTTGTTCATCATCTGCTTCACCTTCGCCCTGCTGTACCAGCGATTCGCGCTGCGGCGCGACACCGAAGGGGCGGTGAGCCGATGAAACGGCAGTCGGTGGCGTACCTGGTGGCGATCCTGATCGTCGGGATCACCGTGGTGCCCCTGATCTTCGTCATCCTGGGCGGGTTCCGCACCACCGGCCAGATCAACGCCGATCCGGCGGGCCTGCCCGGGCCGTGGGTGTGGGACAACTACCGGGACATCCTGACCTCACCGGAGTTCTGGACCTTTCTCGGCAACAGCCTGCTGATCGCGGTGGTGGCCACCACGCTCGCGGTGGCGCTTGGCTCGATGGCGGCGTTCGCGTTGTCGCGGTACACCTTCCGGGGGCGGGAGGGGTGGTACACGCTGTTCACCCTCGGGTTGCTGTTCCCGCTCGGCGTGGCCACCCTGCCGCTGTACCTGTTGTTGCGGCAGCTGGGCATGCTGGAGAACCCGATGGGCGTGGCCCTGCCGGAGGCGGCTTTCTCGCTGCCGGTGACCATCGTGATCCTGCGGCCGTTCATGCGCGCGATCCCGGCGGAGATCGAGGACGCCGCGGTACTCGACGGCGCCACCCGGATCGGCTTCTTCTGGCGGATCATGCTGCCGCTGTCGATGCCCGCGCTGACCACGGTGGCGGTACTGGCTTTTGTCACCAGCTGGAACGCGTACCTGTTGCCGTTGCTGGTGTTCAACGACTCGGGCAACTTCACGCTGCCGTTGGGGGTGGCCACTTTCCAGTCGCAGTACTCACAGGACACGGCGCGGGTACTGGCTTTCACCGCGTTGTCGATGATCCCGGCGCTGGGCTTCTTCATGCTGGCGGAGCGGCGGATCGTGGGTGGCCTGACGGGATCGGTGAAGGGCTAGCCGATGTCGCTGTGGCTTTCACGGCACATTTTGCCGTGAAAGCCACACTCGCGGCACGATGCGCCGAGTTCTCAGGCCGCCGCCATCAAGACCCACACCTGGTCGTCGCCCTCGTGACACCAATACTGGAATGCGGGGGCGTCGGGAACATTGTTCGCGCCCTGCACGGACAGGCAATTCCCGGTTTGCCAATTCCGGTACGTGTACCCGCCGCGGATGTTGAGTTTTCGAATCCATCGCTGATCGGCGCCACCGTGACAGTGATACTGGAAAGCGGGGGCGCCGTAGTGGGTGTCCGTGCCCTTGAAGGACAAGCAAAGCCCGCTGTTCAAGTTGCGCAAGACGCTGTAGGAGTATGCCCCGGATGGGTTGGTGTAGTCGCTGATCACCCATTTTTGATCTCGATACCCAAGGCAGTCGTACTGGACAGCCGGTGCGCCGTCAGCGGAACCGCGTACGGTCAGGCATCTGGTGGTGGCGTAGTTCCGCAGATAGAAGACTCCGGCCGCGGCCTGTGGTGGGTCCGCCCGGACGTGGGTCGCTGACCGTATGTCCGCAGCTGCCGCGCTTACGGGTACCAGGCTGACCAGAACGGCCAGAGCCACGGCTGCGCGCTTGACGGTAGAGATCATCGATCCTCGATTCCGAAACAGCACACCCGGCACACCGGTCGGCGCTAGCAGGACCGCACGGCACCTTCCGCACGGCACCATGCTGTCCCAGCAGTCCTAGTGGCTCGAATCGCCTGATGTCGCTGTTGTGATTCCTTCGTTACGCGATTCGTCTCGAAACCTGTACCGGGGTACAGTCCTCGCACCGAAGACCGATGTCTCGACCGAAACGGCCCGATGTGGCGCCGCGGGCTACTGCTCTTCGGTGAGGGACCAGGTCTTCAGGATCAGGTCGAGGCGTTCGTAGGCGTCGTCGAACCAGGAGTCGGTCATGGGGACGGTGATCGACACCGTGGTATCGCCGACCACGCCGCCCAATGAGTTGTCGCCGACGGTGACGTGTGCCAGTTCCTGGTCGGCTTCCCGTTCGATGTGCAGCCTGGGGCCGGGGGAGCCATCCCGCCAGACGACCTCGTGATCGGCGTCCAGTGCGTCCAGGGCATCCCGCCAGCGCCAGAGGTCGTCGGGCTGGATCGAGGTACGCAGGCTGCCGCGGACGAAGGGGGTATCGACGACAAACTCGCCGATCAGCGCATCGGCCCCCTGGCCCCCGGTGATCCGGACGAGCATGCTGTTGCTGTCGTACCCCAGCCGGACCAGGTCGATCGGTTCCTCGGCCACCCCGTGCTCCTCCCGGTTCGCGTGTGCCGACGAACGATATCCACCCGTCCCCGCGGTCAGCTCACCACACCGTCGATCTGCAGCGTCTGCACCGAGCCCGCCGGGAAAGCCAGGCGCACCAGCCTGCCATCCGGCACCACGTCGGTCCGCCGTACGTAGCGGTCACCACCGGACGACGTCACGGTCGTCCACCGCGTGCCGGCGCCGCCCGGCACGACCGCGAACCGGGACAGGTCGAACGTGATCGTCTGCGCGGAACCGGTGTTCACCGCCGCGAGCACCAGGCGGCGTGCGGTGGCGTCGTAGGCGGCCACCGCGTTGTCCGTGCTCGCGCCGACGATCCGCATGCCGGGCCGGATGTGCCGGGTGAACTGGGCCAGGACGTACAGCTTCGTCTCCACCGCGCCCGCCTGCGCGCTGTTCCCGTCGTACCGGATCAGGCCCCAGCCCGCGGTCGGGTCCATCACCTGCCAGTACGCCCACGCGGTCGGGTGCAGCCAGCGGAAGTCCAGGCACAGGTTGGTCGCCATGCGCAGGCCCGTGCCGTCACCGTCGCCGTATTCGGAGTTCCACAAGGTCTTCCCGGCCGTCCGCGCGTCGTTGTACACGAGATCGCGACGGCCGCCCTCGTACTGGTAGCCGTGCACGTTCAGCTGGCTCACCACCGACTTCGTGGCCGCGTCGAACGAGGTCCACGTGCTGTGCGCCTGGTCGAACAGCGACTCGTCGGAGGCGGAGACACGCACGCCGCTCAGCCCGCGCGCGTCCAGTTCCTCCCGCTGGTACCGCAGGATCGTCCGCTGGATGGCCGGGTCGACGTGGCAACCCTCCTGCGTCCCGGTGGCCGTCCACCAGGTCGCGGCCGGTTCGTTGAACGGGTCGACGGTACGGAAATCGACGCCCCAGCTGTCCCTGGCCCGCCGGGCGGTCTCCGCCAGATGCACCGCGTGCTGGCGGTAGTTCCACGACTGGAGGTTGTTCCCGCCGTTCGCCGCGCCGGACGGGTTGTGGTTGACACACATCCACCACATCGGCGAGTTCGCGAACAACTCCGTCATCGCGCCGCGCGCGACGGCTTTTGCCAGCGCCGCCCGCTGCTTGGCGTCCGCCGTCCATTTCCACTGGTTCGGGTCGGTGACGTTCCAGTCCTGCCAGAACCCCTCGATCTGCTTGAACCGCGGAATGTTCGGCGACGCCACCATCGTCTCGCCGTTCACACTGTTCCAACTGGACGCTCCGAGGTTGTAGCGGGCGATGTTCAACCCGAGTCCCGGCAGCGACGCGCCCCCGTACGACACGGAACCGGTGGTGAAGAACAGGTCGGCGAAGTCGTCGCGGTCGCCGAAGACGTTGGCCCACCAGGCGAGTGAGGTGCCCCAGCCTTCCCAGATCCCGTAGTCCGCGGCCGGGTCGACGGCGATGGTGGTGTCGGCATCGGCGACGTGTGCGCCCACCGCGCTCGCCGCCACCGCGGCGCCCGTGGCGGACAGCACCGTCCGTCGGGTGATCATGAGAACCTCCGGTTACTCCAGGACGAACGTGGCCGCCGAACGGCCCGCCGTGTCGCTGACGGTCTGCAGGGACAGCGAGCCGCCGACATGCCGGACGTACCGGCCGGGCACGTTCTGCGATTCGAACGACACACCCGAGCCGCTCGCCAGTCCGGGCCGCTGGGTGAAGCTCGCGTCACCGCGGAACACCGCACTGCCGTCGTTCTGCTCGACCCACAGCTCGTAGTCGCGGTGCCGGAGGTAGTAGCCGGGGAAGTTGGTCGACTCCAGCGACACCGTGCCCGAACCCGCCAGCCCGGTCACGACCTTGAACTGCGAATCGGCCAAGGGAGTCACGTTCGCGTCCACACGGGCACGGAAGTCGTAGTGCCGCACGAAACGGTCGGCGAGACCGTAGGACCTCAGCCGCACGGGCGTCGCGCCGTCCGGGACGGGGATGCCGAAGTCCGGTGTGCCGTCGGCTTTCCAGTACACCTTCTGCACCCTGGTGCGGCGGTTCGGATCGTTCAGCGGATCGCCGCTGATGTCACGGTAATCGCGGTCGTGGTAAACGAGAACGTCGCTCTGGCCGTCCTCGGACACGGTGAACGAGTTGTGGCCGGGCCCGTACTGGCCGGTGGCGTCGTTCGAGGCGAACACCGGGTTCTGTGCCTTCGTCCACGACGACGCGTTCAGCAGGTCCGCCGTCGCGGAGGCGGTGAGCATGCCGAGGCAGTAGTTCGCGTCGGTCGCGCTCGCCGAGTACGTCAGGAAAAGCTTGCCGCCCCGCTGGATCACGCTCGGTCCTTCGTTCACCTTGTACCCGCGTGTCTCCCAGGCCAGCGTCGGCACCGTCAGGCGGGTCACCGTCCCGGTGATGGTCCACGGCGAGGAGCCCATGCGGGCGAGGTAGACGTTGGAGTTCGTGGAGATCCCCGGTTCCTGCTGCGCCCAGGTCAGGTAGCGCACGCCGTTCACGGTGAACGTGGACGCGTCGAGGGAGAACGTGTCCCACGGGGTGGTGATCTTCCCGCGTTCGGTCCAGGATCCGGTGAGCGGGTTGGCACTGGAGTTCTCCAGCACGTACATGCGGATCTTCCAGATGTCGTCGGCCCGGCCGGCCGCGAAGTACACGTACCACTTGCCGTTGACGAAGTGGATTTCCGGCGCCCAGATGTGCGCGCCCATCTCGCCGGTGGTGTGCTTGCGCCAGATCACCGTCTCCGGAGCGGTCGCGAGGCCCTGGATGGTCGTCGCCCGGCGGAGCACGATCCGGTCGTATTCCGGTGCCGTCGCGGTGAAGTAGTAGTACCCGTCGGTGTGCTTGAAGATGTGCGGATCCGCCCGCTTCTCGGCGATCGGATTGGTGTACCGCGCCGCCGGTGCCGCGGTGGCCGCCGGCACCGGCAGCACGGTGACCAGTGCGACGACCACCACCGCCGCCACGCCGCGCAGGAACGTCCTCATCGACTGTCCTTTCCGGAATCGCTCAGGCCAGCGGTGCGGTGACCGTGAACGAGGCGTCACCCGCGAACGCGGACCCGGCTGTGTACAGGTCGACGCGGGCCTCGTAGTTGTAGTGACGCAGGTACCGGCCCGGGTGGCTGTAGGACTCGAACGACAGCCCGCCGGCGAAACCGGCGCGGCCGCAGAACGTCGCGTCCCTGGCGAAGGTCGCGTCGCCCGGGTTCGCGTCCAGCCGCACCCGGAAGTTGTAGTGGCGCAGGTAGCGGTCCGGGAAGTTCAGCGAACGGAACGACACGCAGGCCGAATTCGCGAGACCGGCGACGACGGTGAAGGTGGCGTCCTGCCTGCCGGTGGTCGTGCTGACCGGCTCCACGTACGCGAGGTTGTCGCGGTGCCGCAGGTAGCGGTCGGTGAAGTTGACCGATCGCAGCGAACGGTTCCCCGCGGGCACCGCCGTGCCGTCGCCCGAATCCTCCCGCAGCACGGTGAAATGCCGGGCTGTCCCGGACAAGCCGGGCAGTTCGACCTTCGCGCCGAACGAATTCAGGTCCGAGCTGTCGGCGTAGTAGTACCGTTGCTGGCCGTACTGGTCGAAGTAGAGGCGCCACCGGCCGTCCGGCAGCCGCACCAGTGCGGGACCTTCGAGCCCGGCGCCCCACCCGGCCCAGTTGCCGGTGCCCCGGAAGGTCCACGGGCCGTTCAGGGACGAAGCCGTGGCGTGCTCGATGTACTTGGTGGTCTCGTTCTTGAGGAAGTTGTGGTACGTACCGCCGACCTTGACCACGAAACTGTCGATGTAGTTCGCCGGGATGCCCAGTGCGACCGGGGAGGTCCACGCCGAGAGGTCGGCGTTCGCCGCGGTGATCCGGTACGGGCGGAACTGGCCACCGGTGCCCGCGGTGGAGGCCGAGAAGATGACGTGGACGCTGCCGTCGCTGTCGGTGAACCACTCCGGCGCCCACGTGCTGCCGGTCGAACCGTTGAGCCCGACCCTGACGTTGCGCAGGAATGTCCACGTGACGTAGTCGGCGCTGCGCGCGAAACCGATCGTGTCGCCGGTCCAGTTGGTGGTGTGGACGAGGTAGTAGTAACCGTCGGTGTGCCGGATTACGCTGGGGTCGCGGATCAGGCCGGACGGCGGGGTGTATGCGTTCGCCCTGACCAGGCTGAAGTTCGTGGCGTTCGCCGAGTCGTAGACGTACATGTTCGACTCGCTGCTGTTGGTGAACGCCGTCATCACGTAGTGGGGGACGGGGCCGGCGGCTTGGGCGGCCGGTGCGGCGGCGAGCGAAGCGGCGGCTGCGGCGAGCGCGGCGAGAACCGCTCGCCATCGGGGAACGCGCATGCTCCGGCTCCTTGCGTCGGCGGGGTGAAACCGGAAGTGAGCGCTAACACTATGGCCACCGCGGCACCGTGGTGACAAGCGGCCGAAGGCGGGACCCCGGCAGGCGAGCTGGTGTGCGGGCCCCTAGTGGGTGCCGGAAAACGTGTCGAGCAGCAGGCGGCAGCGGACCGGCTCCTCGGTGTAGCCCGCGGCCAGTCCGGTCAGCAGATGTTCGGCGGAGCGCACTACGGTCCACGAGCGCGCGAGGTCGCGGTCCAGGCCCGCCGCCACCGCCAGGCGGCGGAACTGCCGCAGCACCGCGGTGCGCCCGCCGATCTCGTCGAGCCGGGTCCACAGCAGGGGTGCCACCTGGTACTCCAGCTGCCCGGCGACCGCGCGCGGGCTGATCACCAGCCACGGTTCGCGGTCGGCGGCGAGCACCTTGCCGTAGGACAGTTCGCGGTTGACCAGGTACGGGTCGTCCAGGGTGCTCAGCTCGCCCGCCAGGTGCTCGACCCGTGCGGCCAGCGAGGGCGGGAACGGGCGTCCGGCGGCCTCCCACCGGGAAGTGAGCGTGTCCTGGATCTCCGCGGCCACGGCGGAAACCCGGCGCAGGCCGTCCGGGGCGGGGACGGCCATCCGGCGCAACAGCCCGCCCAGCAGGGGGAGCGCGTCCTCCACGCGGACCGACCGGATGGACCGAACGGCGTGCGCGCGTTCGAGCAGCAGCGCGTGGTCGCCGGGTTCGGCGTCCAGCAACCGGACCGCGTCGCGTCCGTCCCAGATGGACAGTGCGCGGGCTTCGCTGTCGATGTCCTCGTCCGGCCAGGAAGCCTTGAGCACCAGAGGTTCCCCGCCGCGGCGGACCGGCTGGACCATCGAGTGGAAACCGTGCAGTGCCGGGCCGTCGGGGGTGAGCGACCACCGCGCGCGCAACCGCTCGAAGGTTCCCGGCAATCCTTCCACCCAGTGGCGGCCCGCCGGGCCCGCGCGTTGCCAGGCTCCGGAAGCCAGCAATCCCGCGGGAACGGTGCTCATCAGGTCTCGGCGTTGAGCACTGCGTCGAGCAGACCGGGGAAGCGGGCGTCGAGGTCCTCGCGCCGCAGCGAGAGCAGGTTCTCCCGGCCGTAGGGCCGCTGCCAGATCACCCCGCTGTCACGCAGCACCCGCCAGTGCCGGGTCAGCGTGGACTTCGACAGGCCGTCGATGATCTTGCCGCAGCTGCGCTCCGAGCCGTCCGCGAGCACCCGCACGATCTGCAGCCGGATGGGATTGCCCAGGGTGGCCAGCACCTGGTCCAGCCGGATCTGCTCGCGCTCGGGATGCGGGGTGAACACACCACCATCCTACCCCTTGATACGACTGTTGACGTACAGACGTACAGTACGCGTTTATGCGTACTATTAGCGCTGGGGAGCGCACCGGCTGGAGCCTGGCACTGCTGGCACTGGCCCAACTGATCTTTTCCCTCGACCTGAACATCGTTTTCGTGGCGCTGCCGGAGATCGGCGCCGAACTGGGCTTCACCGGGCAGACGCAGCAGTGGGTGGTCAGCGCCTATGTGGTCTTCGCCGGAGGTTTCCTGCTGCTCGGCGGCCGCGCGGCGGACCTGCTGGGCCGCCGCCGGATCTTCGTCACCGCGCTCGCGCTGTACGCGGTGTCCTCGCTGGCCGGCGGGCTCGCCACCAGCCCGGCGCTGATCGTGGTGGCCAGGGCGGTGCAGGGGATCGGCGGCGCGCTGCTGCTGCCGTCCACGCTGTCGCTGATCAACACGCTGTTCGAGGAGGGGCCGCGGCGCAACCGCGCGCTCGCCGTCTGGGGCGGTGCGGGGGCGAGCGGGCTGACCGTCGGCGCGCTGCTCGGCGGTGTGCTCACCGAGGCGTTCGGCTGGCCCGCGGTGTTCCTGGTCAACGTGCCGCTGGCGGGCGCGGCGGCGGTCGCCGCGCTGCTGGTGATCCCGCGTGATGTCGCTTCGCGGGCCGGTCGGCGGTTCGACCTGCCGGGCGCGGTGTCGGTGACCGCGGGAGCCACGCTGCTGGTGTTCGCGCTCGTGCAGGGCCCGGAGATCGGCTGGGCGTCCCCGGTGATCGTGCTGGCCGCGGTCGCCGCGGTGGTGCTGCTGGCGTTGTTCCTCCGGCTGGAGGCACGCGGGCGCGACCCGCTGCTCCCGTTGCGGTTGCTGAAGAATCGCAGCCTGGTGGTGGCGGTCGCGGTGACCTTCCTGTTCATGGGCACCTTCGGCACGTTGCCGTACTTCCTGACCGTGCTGCTGCAGACCGTGCACGGGCTGAGCGCGCTGCAGACCGGGCTGCTGTTCCTGGTGCCGTCGATCGCGATCGCCACCGGCACGCAGCTCGGCGAGCGGATGACGAACCGGCTCGGGGTGCGGACCACGCTGCTGGCCGCGTTCGCCGTCGGCGTGGTGGGGACGGCCGTGCTGGCGTGGGGTGCCGACGAGGGCAGCTCGGTGCCCGCCGCGCTGCCCGGGCTGGTTGTTTCCGGGGTGGCGCAGGGCGTGGTCTGGACGGCGATGTGGATCGCCGCGGCCACCGGCGTTCCGGCGGGGGAGCAGGGCGTGGCCTCGGGGCTGGCGTCGACGACGCTCAACGTCGGCAACGCGGTGGGACTGGCGGTGCTGATCGCCGTCTCACACGCGGGCGCGGTTTCACTGGCCGACGGCGGCGCGCGGGCGATCCTGCTGGCCGCGGCGGGCATGTTGCTGGGCCTGCTGGTCACCGCCACCCTGCCGCGCCGCCGCTGAGCCACGTCCGAATGTGGCTTTCGAGACTTGTGGAGTCTCGAAAGCCACATTCGGGACGCTCACGCCGCCGAGCAGGTGGCGCCGTTCAGGGCGAACGCGGCCGGGGCCGGGTTGCTGCCCGTCCACGAGCCGGTGAACCCGATCTTCACCGAGCCGCCCGCCGCGAGGACCTTGTTGTAGGCCGCGTTGGTGACCACCACCGAGGCGCCGGTCTGCACCGGAACCCCGTGCCACATGTTCGTGATGGTCTGCCCGCCGGTGAAGGTCCAGCCGAGCTGCCAGCCGTCGAGCGCGCTGGTGCCGGTGTTGGTCAGGGTGACCTCCGCCTGGTAGCCGCCGGACCACTGCCCGGTGACCTGGTAGCCGGCCGAGCAGGCGCCCGCGGCCGCCGGGCCGGTGGTCACCGCGACCGTGCCCGACCGCGCCGAGCGGTTGCCCGCCGCGTCGCGGGCGTACACGGCGAAGGTGTACGCCGTGGCGGGGGAGAGCCCGGTGACGGTCGCCGCGTTCGTGCTCGCCGAAACCGCCGACGCCTCGGTGGTGCCGTTGATCCGCACCACGTCGTACCCGGTCACGCCGGTGTTGTCGGTGGACGCCGCCCAGCTCAGGTTCACGCTGGTGGCGGTGATCCCGGCCGCGGCCGGCGTGCCCGGCGTGGTCGGTGCCTGGGTGTCAACGTTGTCACCACCGAAGACGGTGGCCTCCTTCGACGTCTGCTTGATGCCGTTGGCCCCGTTGAAGATCCGCTGTCCCCACGGGGTCAGCGCGGTGGGGTTGAAGCCGGTGACCATGTCGAGGTACTCCACGCCGCCGCCGTTGCCGCTCCACGACCAGCCGAGGTAACCGAGCCGCTGCGCCTGCGTGGTGGCGAAGATGGTGTCCTCGTCGGGATTTCCGTCGGAGTGGTCGTGCCCGAACTCGCCGACCATGATCGGCAGCCCGGCCGAGGTGAACCGGCCGAGGTAGTCGGTGATCTCCGCGGCGGTGTCGAACACGCCGTACATGTGCACCGAGAACATCGTGTTCTTCCGCGAGTCCGCGGCGAACACCGAGGCCGCGTTGTCGCGCATGGTGAACGACCAGTCCTGGCCCCAGTTCGGCGCGTCGACCATGAGCGTGTGCGTCAGCCCGCCCGCGCGCAGCTTCTGGATGGCGGACTTCGTCGCGTCGGTCCAGCCCGCGTAGCCGGTGTTGCCCCACGGTTCGTTGCCGATGTTGACGATGACGTACTGCTCCTGGCCGATGAGCGAGTTCTTCACCTCCAGCCAGTAGTTCGCCGCGGCGTCGAGCGAGACCGCCGCGCTCTGCTCGCCGTAGCCGGTGGTGTCGTGGACTTCGAGCACGCAGATGAGCCGGTTCTGCTTGCACAGGGAGACCACATTGGACACATCGGCGGCGTCGTTCTTGGTCCACTGGTGGCCGGAGGACAGCACCACCCGCACGGTGTTGGCGCCGAGCGCCTTGATGTCAGCGAACGAGCCGGTCTCACCGCGGTACCAGGTGTGCGCGTGGTTGACCCCGCGCATCACGAACTCGGCACCGTTGGCTTCGTACAACCGCCCGTTCTGCACCTGGAACCCGGGCGCCGGTGCCGGTGCCGCACTGACCGGCACCGCGAACGCGGCCATCGCCGCCAGCAACACACTGATCAAAGCCAGCTTCTTCTTCATCGGGCACCTCTCTCGATTCTCTTTGGGGCACAAAGAGCAATGCACCACCTCGCCCGCCTCGCCGGAGGCGAGGCCGAAAATGCGGCCAGGCCCGCCACCGGCGGATGGCGGGCCTGGCCTCGCGGCCGCGAACGGCGATGTGAGCGGCCGCGTCCTCGGGTTGTCCGGCTAGTTCGTCACGCCGAGCCGAACAACTGCACGTGGGTCGAGAACGCCGTGGCGATCTCGGCCTGCGCCCAGAACCGGTGGTAGGTCAGCGTGGGTGCCGGTCCACCGTCCAGATAGTCCTGGACCTTCGGCCACTGCGGGTCGTCGGTGTAGAACGACCGGATGGACAGGAAGTCCGCCCCGGCGGCGATCTGGTCGCCGTTGGGCATCTCCCCGGTCCAGCCCGGCGGCACGTAGACGCCCTCGCCGCTGCTCGAGTTGTACTCGTCGTCGAAGCGGTTGTAGTCCGCCCGCGTCTCGGGCACCGCGATGCCGATTTCGTCGGTGTGCGCCAGCATCGCGTCGAGCAGGCCCTCACCCACGGTCCTGGCCTCGGTGTTGCCGGACTTGGCCGCGTAGTTCAGCAGGATCTTCGCGTACGCGGCGGCCACGCCGACGTCCTGGCTGTGGTTGAGCACGCTGACGTGCAGCCCGGAGTTCGCGCCGGGAGCCGACGGGTTCCAGGTGTCCGGGTTGCCGGTCCACTGCAGGTCGTTCGGGATGGCGAACTGGCCGCCGGTGCCGACGGTGGTGTTCGCCAGTGCCCACGGCACCCACTTGTCCAGGATCTTCTTGGCCCGCGCGTCCCCGGTCTGCTGGTACAGCGCGGCGACCCGCTCCAGACCCCAGGCCTGGAAGCCGAACCACCGGTTGCTCGGCGGGTCGTGCCAGACCGGCTGGTAGTCGTAGTACATGCCGTAGAAGGTCGGCAGCCCGGCCGGCGGGGTGCCGTAGTTGCCCTCCCAGCTGTTCGTCGCGCCACCGGCGATGCCGCCTTCGGACGACTGCAGCCACTGCAGGAACTCCAGCTGCCGTTCCAGGCTCTTGGCCCAGTCCTGCGCGCCGGTGGCCGAAACCGGCTTGAGCGCCGGGTCGTTGGCCAGCGCGTGCGCGGCGAGCGGGTTCTGGTAGCCCTGGTGGGCCGCCCCGTCCCCGATGCGCCACGCCCAGCCCGCCGAGGTGTCGGTCGCGCCACCCCAGGCGTAGTACCAGGACATCAGGTAGTGCTCGCTGTTCTTGCCGCTGCCCGCCGGGCAGCTGCTCGGCCCGACGCAGTTGCCGATCTTCTTGAAGTACTTGTCGAACATGGCGTACCGCAGGTAGTCGCCCATCTTCGACGCCTTCTTCACGGTGTCGGCGATCTGCGCGCCCTTGCCCTGCGCGGTGGCCCACTGGTTGGCCAGGTGCGCCACCTGGACCGCGCGCGCGTCGGCGTCGGGCGCGTTGGTGTACTTCCACTGCTTGGCGTAGCTGGCGTCCTTGGTGAACAGGTCGAGGTACCCGTTCGGGCCACCGTGCGCGAAGGTGTCGCACGAAGGCTGCGGAATGGTCTCCCACACCGATTCGCTGGACCCGCGCTGGTAGGTGTTCATGTACGCCGGGGCCGTGGTGCCGTCCCCGCAGCGGCCGAAGCCGTAGGTGTTGTCGACGTCGATCAGCCAGTGCATGCCGTAGATGTCGTCGGTGCCGTAGGCGGCCTTCAGCTCGGCCGCGATCGGGTCGGCCCCGACCGGCACCGAACTTTCCAGCTGCGACGGGTACTTGTCCATCCGCGGGTGTTCCGGCGCGTACGTCGCCGGCTTGCTCGGGTTGTACTTGTCGTTGGTGGGCTGGTCGGCCTTCGCCGGGATGATGTACTTCTCCATCGACGCCCAGGCCGCGTTGAACGGGGCCCAGTCACCCTGCAGCTGACCGTAGGCGGCTTCCAGCCACAGGTAGTAGCTGAACGCCTCCGAGGTGGTCTGGTGCCCGTGGTCCGGTGCCTCCACCAGCAGCGTCTCCACCGAGTGGTACGGCACCAGCAGCCCGCCGAAGTTGCGGAAGTAGCCGCTGTCCGGGTCCTTGATCTTGTTGTACTGCTCCAGGAACGCCGCCTGGTAGTCGGAGGCGGCCGGGTCCAGTTCGGTGACGTCGATCGGGGCCGCGGTCAGTCCCGGCGCGGTGACCGAGAAGCTGGCCGATGCCGGGGTGCCGCCGTTGGCCGCCGAGCTGATCGTCACCGGCTGGCCGACGTTCCAGTTGGCCGTGGTGAACGAGAGCGTGGCGGGGCTGGCGGTCAGGTCGGCGCTGCCGGACGCCCTGGCCACGGTCACCGTGACCGGTCCGCTGGGCTGCACCGCCAGCTTGACGTCCACCGTGGTGGTGCCGCCCTGCTTGACGTTGACCTTCGACGGCGTGGTGACCACCGCGGGCGCGGCGAGCACCTTCACCGCGACCGGGCTGGACATCGAGGTCGCGCCCTTGTTGTCGAAGGCCTTCGCGGTCACCGAGTACTCACCGGCCGCGGCACCGGTCCAGTTGTGCTGGTAGGGCGCGGTGGTGTCGGTGCCGAGCAACTGCGTGCCGGCGTAGAACTCCACCTTCTGCACGGTGCCGTCGCTGTCGCTGGCGGACGCCTCGATCGGGATCTCGGCGGGTACCGCGTAGGAGGAGTTCGCGGCGGGCTTGGTCAGCTGCACGCCCGGCGCCTTGTTCGCCCCGGTGCACGCCGTGCCGTTGACCGCGAAGTCGGTCGGCACCCGGTTCTGCGCGCCCTTGCTGGCGTTGAAGCCGACCTGCGTGGTGGCCCCGGCCGCGAGCGTCCGCAGCCAGGCCGGGCCGCGCACGCTCACCGCGGCCCCGGTCTGGGTGTGCGTGCCGTTCCACAGCTCGGTGATCTTCTGGCCGTCGGCGAAGGTCCAGGTGAGGTTCCAGTCGGCGATCGCGTCGGTGCCCTCGTTGCGCACGTCCACGGTGGCGCCGAAGCCGTTGCCCCACTCACTGCCCACCTTGTAGGTCACCGTGCAGGCCACGTCGGCGGCGGTGGCCGCGGGGGTCAGCCCCACCGTGGCCGCGGCCCCCATCAGGGCCACCGCGGCCAGCGCGGGCAGCGGCCGCGCCCGCCTGCGCCGGGCGAATAGTCGTGATCTCAACTTTTTCCTCCTAGTCCAGCGGAGTCCAGCGGAAAACCGAAGGTTGGAGACCGGACCGGGGCGGCGCGCGTCAGCCGCCCCGGTCCGGGGGATCGGGAGGCGGAGCCACCTCAGCCCGCCGGGGCCTCGCCCCAGACCGGGGCGCCCGCCGCATCGGTCAGCACGATGTTCGCGGTGTTCACCGGCTGCGCGCCGCTGCCGGAGGGCAGTCCCGCGTAGGACCAGTCGTTGGCCGGGTTCCAGGCGCCCGTGCTGGTGATCCGGACCTGGATCTCCTTGCGGTGCGCGCTCTGCCCGGCCGGGGCGATCGGGGCCGGGCACGGGATCTCGACGTAGTAGACGTTCCCGCTGTGCTGGATCGGCGCGGAGGCCGTGCCGCACTGGTTGTAGTGCGTGGTGACCGAAAGCTGCGCGGGCGTGGTGGCGCCGTCGAGGGTGAAGTAGTAGCGGACCTTGCCACCGGTCAGCGCTCGCGCCGGCCACGCCGAGGTGTTCAGCACGTACAGCTTCACCTCGGTGAAGGTCGCGCTCTGCTGGGTGGCCGCGCCCTGCACGTACAACTCGGGACCGTCGGGGGTCTCCGGCACCGGGAAGTTCTCCAGCGGGGTGCCGCCGAACTCGTCGTACAGCTTGGCCAGCGCGCCGGTGTAGGCGGCGTTGTAGTCGAGGGCGACCTCGTTGGCCACGTAGTCGCTTCGATTGTCCACATAGGAATCGTCGGGCTGGCCGGGGCCGCCGACCAGCGCGCCGTGCAGCACGTGCCGGTTCTGCGCCGGCTGCTGGATGTTGTCGGTCCAGCTGCCGTGCGCGGTGCGGTGGTGCGGGTTGCGCGGCGGGTTCTGCCCGAAGCCGATCAGGTAGCTCGACTTCCTCGGGTTGTCACCGAGGGTGTAGTCGATCTGCCGGACGCCGAAGTCGTGGTATCGCGCCTTTCGCGCCGGATCGGTCACGTTCTCGCTGTGCACCAGCGCGGCGAAGGCGGTGTTGGCGGCGTAGCGCAGCGACCCCCAGGTGTCCAGGTGGGCCTGGCCGCCGGGGGAGTACCGCACCCGCTGTCCGTTGTGGCCGGTGGTCCAGTAGTCGAGCCAGCGGTTGGCGTCGGTGAAGTAGCGTTCGCCGCCGGTCAGCTCGGCGAGCAGCACGTAGGCGCCGTAGGACTTGTCGTCCCAGGCGATCGTCCACTTGTAGGACCGCTCGCTGCTCTGCGGTTCGGTGGCCAGGTTGCCGTACTCGGCCTCGGCCCTGGCCAGGTAGGCGGGATCGCCGGTGGCGCGGTACAGCCAGGCCGCCGCCCACACCAGCTCGTCGGTGTACCCGCTCCACGAGCGGTAGAAGTTGGCCGCGTCGGTGATGCAGTCGCTGTACTTCCCGCGATAGGAGTCCGCGAACTGGTAGAGCTGTTTCGCGTGCTGTACCAGGGTTTGCGCGTAGGCCGGATCGTCGGCGGCGAAGACCATGGACGAGGACGCCAGTGCCGCCGCGGCCTCACCGGCGAGGTCCGAGCCGGGGCAGCTCGCGTCGATCTTGTACGACGGCCGCGCCATCGGCATCACCTCGGCCGGTCCCCACCAGGCGTGGTCGGGATTGCCGCTGCCCACCTGTCCATAGAGGACGTTCGGCTGCGGATGCGCCTTGAGTAGCCAGTCGGTGCCCCACTTCAGGTTCGACTTCAGGTGCCCGAGCTGGCCGGAGCGCTGGTACGCGGCGGTTTCCTCGACCGCGCCCCAGGCCAGCATGGTCATGCTGGAGGCGAAGGGCAGGCCGAACTTCACGTGGTCGCCCGCGTCGTAGAAGCCGCCGGTCAGGTCGAGGCCGGCGTCCTGGCCGTCGGTCAACGCGGAATCACCGCGCCAGTTCACCCGGTTGCCGGGGCCGAGGACGCCGGAGCGCTGGGCGTCGTAGAAGAGGATCGATTTCTGCAGCGCCTCACCGTAGTTGAAGGACGCCTCGGGGGAGGCCCCAGACGAGGCCCCGGCCGGAGCCGCGGCCGAGGCCGGGACGGCGAGTGCGGTGGTCAGCAGGGCGGCGGCCGCGAACAGCAGTGGTGAGCGGCGGTGGGGCACTTGCGGCCTCCTCGTTGAGGTCATCGCATCGGTGATCCGCGGGGCAGTCGGTGATCCACATTTGGGAGCGCTCCCAGAAGTGTAGGCCCCGGCCGCCCGGTTTGGGAAGAGCGGAGTGACCGGCAGTGCGCGAAGCGTTGTCCCCCAGTGCTTACCGGGCTACCGTGGACGGATCGGCGCGCACTGTAAGCGCTCCCAGGATCGGGTTGGAGGCCGCATGAACCGGGTCGGTGCCGCCGTGCTCGCCGCACTGTGCGTGCTCACCGGGTGTTCGGCGGGCGGTGGGGAGGAGCCGCCCGCCGAACGCGGTTCGGCCGCGCTGGGCGCGCGGCTGGACACCATGGACCAGGTGATCGGCTGGGTCGAGGACAAAGCCGGGGAATGCGCGCGCGTGGTGCGGGAAAAGCCCGCCGATCTGCGCGCGTTCGTCGGTTCCGATATCGCCGCGCTCTACGAACCGTATGTGCGGGAATGGGCCACTTGCGCGGTCTCGCCCGAATATCCCAAGGTCGGCCTGCTGTTGTTCGGCGATGATCGGCAACTGGAGTTCCAGCGGTCGTGGCAACGGGCGATGGCCGAGGGGAAGATCGGGGACGGGCCCACCTTCGCCTTCGGTAACGGATTCGCGGTTTCGGCCGGTTTTCTCGGCGTGAGCACGCTGGATCTCTACTACTTCCGGTGCGACTACCGCGACGACCGGGTGCCGCAGGTGCCCGCCGACGTCGACGGCTGCGTGTACGCCGATCCCGAGCACGGGCATCACTGAGGCCGCCGCCCCAATGATGCCGGTGGTGGGCCCGGGTTACGGGCTCTGGCAGGTGACCGCCGGTACCGTCGGACTGCCGCCCGGCGAGTTCACCGACAGCCCGAACTTCGCGGATCCGTTGGCCGCGACTCCGGCGTTCCACTCCACGTTGCGCACCGTCACCTGATCACCGGTTTGGGTCTGCGTGCCGTTCCACACGCTGTTGATCGTCTGCCCGGCCGGCAGCGTCCAGTTCGCCCGCCAGCCCGAGAGCGGGGCGGTGCCCTGGTTCTTCACGGTGACCTCGGCCTGGTGCCCGCCGTCCCAGGTGCCGGTGACCGCGTACTCGGCCAGGCAGCTCCCGGTGCCCGGCTGGGTACCCGTGCTGTCCTTGACCCCGGTCACCTCGCCGTTCCCGCCGTCGAAGGTGACGTCGGAACAGCCGTAGAAGGTTTCCGCGCTGTCCGAGCGCTTCCACACCGAATAGATCAGGTGGCGCCCGCTCTTGCCCGACGGCAGCGCGCCGGACCACTTGTACTGGCCCTCCACGTTGCCGACCGGACCGGTGACCTGGGGGTGGTCCACGGTCAGGAACGGCTGGTCCTCCAGGTCGTCCCAGCGCAGCGGGGCGTTGGGATTCCAGCCGTCCTTGGTCACGTAGAGGTAGAACCAGCCCGGGTGGGCGGCCCAGGCGTTGTAGGAGAAGTTGAAGTTCGCCCCGGAGGTCAGGTGCGTCAGCGGCCAGTTCCCGGTCACGTTGAACCCGGCGAAGCTGGGGTTGCCGCCCGAGCAGAGCTGCCCGTCCGGAATGAAGCCGCGGGTGCGGCCCGCCCCGTCGGACCGGAGCACGGAGAACCAGTTGTAGAGCGAATTCGCCCCGCTCTGGTTCACCGCCGCCGAACAGGCGGGATTGATCGGCACGATATTGCCCTGCGGGGTGAGCCCGTCCTGCCAGCAGAGGAAGGTCCGGCTGCCCGCTTTCATCAGTGCGCCGTGTGCCGAGGCCGCCGGCGCGCCCAGCACCATGGTGAGCAAACCCGCCACCAGAGCGGTGACGGCGGCGAGTGCGGTACCCGCCCTTTTCTTTGTCACTCTTCGCTTCCTTTCTTCCGGCTCCCCGCCCGGCGCCGATGCCGGCGGGGAAATCTGTGTGGAAGCGCTCCCAAGCGGAGGAAAACCATAGCGCGGACGGACTGGCCGGGGGAATAGGCCAGCCACCGTCCCCGCCCGTTCTGTCCAGCGTGCTGGGCCAAAGGAGTGAGAGTGGCGGCGACGCGCCGATACGCACCGTCCCGGTGGTCGGCCCACCTTCCCAAACCCGGCCGCTCGCGGGTACCTTTTGGGAGCGCTCCTAGTCGCCGTTTCCCGAGGTCATCGCTCGGTCCGAGGTGGACACTTACGGCGGCAATCCAGCTTTTGCCAAGCAAAGGAGATCGACTCGATGGGGAACAGAGCACGATGGCGTGCGCTGACCGCTACCGGCGCGGTGCTGGCCGCCGGTCTGCTGGCACTGCCGTCGGCCGCGGTGGCCGCCGAATACGAACGCGTGGTCAACGGGGATTTCGCCACCGGTGAGGTCAACCCGTGGTGGAACGGTTCGGGTACCACCGGTTCGGTGGTCGGCGGCGAGTTCTGCACGAAGGTCACCGGTGGCACGGTCAACGGCTACGACGCGCTGGTCGGGCAGAACGGGGTGGCCTTCGAAGCCGGGCAGTCCTACACGCTGAAGTTCGACGCGCGGGCGACCACGCCCCAGCCGATCTCGGCGGTGGCGGGGGAGTCGGTCGATCCGTACCGGCAGATCGCCAGGACCGACGTGGCGCTCACCCCGGAGCCGCAGAGCTTCACCCACACCTTCGAATCCACATTGGACTTCCCGGGCGCCGGCAACGGGCAGCTGGCCTTCTGGTTCGGCGGCCAGTCCTTCGACAACACCATCTGCGTGGACAACGTCTCGCTGGTCGGCGGCGTGAAACCGCCCACCGGACTCGAACCCGCCGCCCCGGTGCGGGTCAACCAGGTCGGCTACCTGCCTGGTCTGCCCAAGCAGGCGAGCGTGGCGAACGAAGCCACCACGCCGGTGCCGTGGACGCTGAAGAACTCGGCGGGCACCGCGGTCGCGAGTGGGCAGAGCACCCCGAAGGGCCTGGACCCGAACTCCGGCGAGAACGTGCACCTGGTCGACTTCTCCGCCTACGAAACGGTGGGCACCGGCTACACGCTCACCGTCGGCGTGGACACCAGCCACCCGTTCGACATCTCGCCGGACGTGCTCAAGGACCTGCGCTACGACTCGCTTTCGTTCTTCTACCACCAGCGCAGCGGCACGCCGATCGAGGCCGAGTACGCCGGTGCGGAGTACGCGCGGCCCGCCGGGCACCTGAACGTGGCGCCCAACCAGGGCGACAACGACGTGCCGTGCCTGGCCGGGGTCGCCTGCGGGTACACCCTCGACGTGCCCGGCGGCTGGTACGACGCGGGCGACCACGGCAAGTACGTGGTCAACGGCGGGATTTCGGTGTGGCAGCTGCTGAACGAGTACGAGCGGGCGCTGCGCGTCGGTGACGCGGCGGCGCTGGGTGACGGCAAGCTGGCCATCCCGGAGAGCGGGAACGGTGTGCCGGACATCCTGGACGAAGCCAGGTGGGAGGTCGACTTCCTGCTGAAGATGCAGGTGCCCGACGGTAATCCGCTGGCGGGCATGGCCCACCACAAGATCCACGACGCGCAGTGGACCGCGCTGCCCACGCTGCCGCACGAGGACGCGCAGGTGCGGCGCCTGTCCGCGCCGAGCACGGCGGCGACGCTGAACCTGGCCGCGGTGGCGGCACAGGCAGCCCGGTTGTGGAAGAACATCGATCCGGCGTTCTCCGCGCAGGCGCTGACCGCGGCCGAGAAGGCCTACCAGGCCGCGAAGGCGAACCCGGCGAAACTGGCCGACCCGAACGACGGCACCGGCGGCGGCGCCTACAGCGACGGCACGGTGACCGACGAGTTCTACTGGGCGGCCGCGGAGTTGTTCGCCACCACCGGGAAGTACCAGGCCGATGTCACCGGTTCGCCGCTGTACAAGGGCGCGAGCTTCAACACCCGCGGTTTCGACTGGGGTTCGACCGGCGCGCTCGGCGACATCACCCTGGCGCTGGTGCCGACCACGCTGCCCGCCGCGGACGTCACCGCGATCAAGCAGGCGATCACCACCACCGCGGACGGCCACCTGTCGCAGATGGCCACGCAGGGCCACCCGGCGCCGTACCGCACGCAGGACGGTTCGTACGAATGGGGCTCCAACGGGCTGGTCGCCAACAACGGCGTGGTGCTCGCGCTGGCATACGACTTCACCCAGCAGCCGAAGTACCGTGAAGGCGCGTTCGCGGTGATGAACTACCTGCTCGGGCGGAACCCGGTGAACTACTCCTACGTTTCGGGCTGGGGCGACCAGCCGGTGCGGAACGTGCACCACCGGCACTGGGCCAACCAGCTCGACCCGGACCTGCCGATCGCGCCGCCCGGCGCACTCTCGGGCGGGCCGAACAGCGCGCTGCAGGACCCGATCGCGGCCGGTCTGCTCCAGGGCTGCCCGGCGCAGCGGTGCTTCGTCGACCACATCGAGGCGTACTCGGTCAACGAGGTGACGGTGAACTGGAACTCGGCGCTGGCCTGGTTGTCGAACTGGACCGCGGAGAAGTCCACTGTGGCGCCTTCGTCGTCGTGCTCGGTGACGTATGCGGCGAACGGTTGGAACACCGGGCTTTCCGCTTCGGTGACGCTGAAGAACACCAGCGCTGTGGTGTGGAACGGGTGGACGCTGAAGTTCGCGTTCGCCGGGAACGAGAAGCTCACGCATGGGTGGGCGGCGACTTGGTCGCAGAAGGGGGCTGAGGTGACGGCGGTGAACTTGCCGTGGAACGCTTCGGTGGCGCCTGGCGGGTCGGTGACCATCGGGTTCAACGCGTCCAGTTCTGGTCCTGCGATAACCCCGGCCAGTTTCGCGGTGAATGGTTCCACTTGTAAGTAGCCATCCCGGTTTTTCGGTGTGACTACGGTGAAGGCCCCTGAGTTCAAGGCGGGAAAGATGCCTTGGCTCAGGGGCCTTCGCCGTGTTTGGCTTTGGATCGGGATGGGGTAGGTGTGGGTGGTTGCGTGGCGTCGCCGGGCGGCGGGATTGTGCCGCCCGGCGACGTCGGGATTCAGTTGTTGACGCGTTCTCCGGTCACCGGGTGGAACAGGTGCAGTTCGTTCGGGTCCCGCACGGCGATCCGCAGCGACTTGCCCATGCTGGGCGCCAGGCGGCCGTCGATGCGCAGCACCAGCGACTCGTCTTCCGGGGTGGTGCCGTGCACCAGCGCGTCGGCGCCGAGTTCTTCGACCAGGTCGACCGTCAGCTTGATCGCGTCGTCGGCCGCGCCGGTCACGCGCAGCGCCTCCGGACGCACACCGACCGTGATTTCCGTGAGGCCCGCCCATTTCGTGTCGCGCAGGTGGTCGCGTCGCAGCGGGACCTCGTACGAGCCGATCCGTGCCCCGCCTTCGGTGATCGGCACGGTCAGCAGGTTCATCGACGGCGAACCGATGAAGCCCGCCACGAACGAGTTCGCGGGCCGGTCGTACAGCTCACGCGGGGTCGCGCACTGCTGCAGCAAGCCGTCCTTGAGCACCGCCACGCGGTGCCCCATGGTCATCGCCTCGACCTGGTCGTGCGTGACGTAGACCGTCGTGGTGCCCAGCCGCCGTTGCAGCGCGGCGATGTTCGCCCGCGTCTCCACCCGCAGCTTGGCGTCCAGATTGGACAGTGGCTCGTCCATCAGGAACACCGAGGGCTCCCGCACGATCGCCCGGCCCATCGCCACCCGCTGCCGCTGCCCGCCCGAAAGCGCCTTCGGCTTGCGGTCCAGGTAGGGCTCCAGGTCCAGCAGCCGCGCCGCGGTGAGCACCCGTTCGGCGATCTCGGCCTTCGGCGTGCGGCGCAGCTTCAGCGCGAAACCCATGTTCTCGCCGACGGACATGTGCGGGTACAACGCGTAGTTCTGGAACACCATCGCGATGTCGCGGTCCCGCGAGGGGATCGAGGTGACGTCCTGCTCACCGATCCGCACGGTGCCCTCGTCGATCTCCTCCAGCCCGGCGAGCATGCGCAACGCGGTCGACTTGCCCGAACCGGACGGCCCGACCAGCACCAGGAACTCGCCGTCGGCCACGTCCAGGTCGAGCTGGTCCACCGCCCGCACCGGTGGCTTGCCGGGGTAGACCCGGCTCGCCCCGGCATAGGTCACTGCCGCCATCAGGAGACCCCTTCCGCGCTGAGGCCGTTCTCGCGGATGATCCGCGAATACCGCCGTGCGCTCAGCTTCGGTGTGCGCCGCTGCGTGCCGTAGTCCACGTGCACCAGTCCGAACCGCTTCGCGTACCCCTCGGCCCACTCGAAGTTGTCCAGCAGCGACCAGTAGAAGTAACCCCGCAGGTCCACCCCGCGGTCGATCGCCGCGTGCGCGGCGGCCAGGTGCGACTCCAGGAACCGCACGCGGTCGTGGTCGTCGATGGTGCCGTCGGCGGTGAGGTGGTCGGGGTAGGCCGCCCCGTTTTCGGTGACGTACAACGGCAAACGCGGGTACTTCCGGTGCAGGTCGACCAGCAGCGAGGTCAGCTCGCCGGGGTTGGTCTCCCAGCCGGAGTCGGTCAGCGGCAACCCGCGGGCCGGGAAGCTCGCGTACTCCACGCCCACCCATTCCGACGGCAGCCCGGAGCCGGCGTCCGAATGGCCCGAAACGTGGTGGTCGCGGTAGTAGTTCACGCCGAGCATGTCGATCGGCGCGGCGATGGTGGTCAGGTCACCGTCCTTGATCACCTCGTTGATGCCGTACGGCGCCAGGTCGTCGAGCACGTCGAGCGGGTAGCGCGCCTGCAGGATCGGCTCCAGGAAGATCCGGTTCTGCACGCCGTCCACCCGGCGCGCGGCCTCCACGTCGGCCATGTCGTCCGGGTTCGCCGCGTGCACCGGGAACAGGTTGAGCGTGACGCCCGCCGATGACCGGCCGTGCGCGCGGATCACGCCGATGGCGAGGCCGTGCGCCAGCATCAGGTGGTGCGCGGAGGCGACCGCGGCGTCGGGCTCGGTCCGGCCCGGTGCGTGGCGGCCGCTGCCGTACCCGGCGAAGGCCGAGCACCACGGCTCGTTCAGCGTGGTCCAGGTGTCCACCCGGTCACCGAGCGCGGTCAGCACCGCCTCGGTGTACTCGGCGAAGCGGTAGGCGGTGTCGCGGTTCGCCCAGCCCCCCCTGTCCTCCAGCGACTGCGGCAGGTCCCAGTGGTACAGCGTTGGCCACGGGGTGATGCCGTGCTCGAGCAGCGTGTCCACCAGGCGCCGGTAGAAGTCCAGCCCGGTCCGGTTGGGGCGGGCGGGATCGGTGCCGATGCGCGGCCAGGCCAGCGAGAACCGGTACGCGCCGAGGCCGAGTTCGGCCATCAGCTGCACGTCCTTGGTCATCAGCCGGTAGTGGTCGGCCGCCGGGTCGCCGGTGTCCCCATTGCGCACCGCTCCGGGCTTCGCGCAGAACGTGTCCCAGATGGACGGAACCCGCCCGTCCGCGGTGGTGGACCCCTCCACCTGGAACGAGGCCGTCGCCGCGCCCCAGAGGAACTTCTCCGGGAACCGCAGGTCCGGTTCGGTGGCGAGCTCCTGAGGAATAGTCGACATTTTCACCCTTTCACAGCGCCTTGCATGATGCCGGCCACGATCTGGCGGCCCAGCAGGAGGAAGACGATCAAGATGGGAATGGTGGCCAGCGTGGTACCGGCGAGCACCAGTGAGTAGTTGGTGTAGTAGCCGCTCTGCAGCTGCTCCAGTGCCAGCTGGACGGTGGGGTTTCCGGCGTCCAGCACGATCAGCGGCCAGAGGAAGTCGTTCCACGAGGTCATGAAGGTGAACATGGCCAGCACCGCGGCCGCCGGGCGCACCGCGGGCAGGCAGACGTGCCAGAAGATGCGGATCATGCTGCACCCGTCCACCCTGGCCGCCTCGACCAGTTCGTACGGCACCGCGTCCACTGTGTACTGACGCATCCAGAAGACACCGAAGGCGGTGACCAGGTTCGGCACGATCACCGCCTGCAGCCCGCCGGCCCAGCCCAGTTCCGACATCGCGATGAACAGCGGGATCACACCGAGCTGCGTCGGCACCGCCAGCGTCACCACGATGAACACGAACAGCGGGTCGCGGCCGCGGAAACGCAGCTTGGCGAAGGCGAACCCGGCCAGCGAGGAGAACAGCACCGTGGTCAGGGTGACCGAGGTGGCCACCAGGATGCTGTTGCCCATCGACTTCCAGAACGCCACCGAGTCGAACACCTCGACCGCGTTGGCGAAGAAGTTCCCGCCGGGCAGCAGCGGCGGCACGCGTTCGGTGAGCATGCCGCTGTCCCGGCTGGCCACCAGGAACGACCAGTAGAACGGGAACAGCGAGCCGAGCACAAAAACCGCGAGCGTGGCGTAGACGAAGAAGTTCGGCCTGCCCAGCTTGGCGACCTTCGGGCGGGCCGCGGGGGCGGGCCGCGAAGTGGTCAGCGTCATCGACGCCCTCCTTCGGTGGCGGCCAGCCGCCGGGTGATCAGGAAGTTGACCAGCGCGATCACCACGATCAGCAGGAACAGCACCCAGGCGATGGCCGAGGCGTAACCGAGGTCGAAGTTTTCGAAGCCCTGCTGGTACATGTACAGCGTCACGGTCTGGAACTGGTTGCTCGAACCGCCGTTGTTCGAGCCCTGCCCGACGTCGAACAGCTTCGGCTCGGTGAAGATCTGCAGCCCGCCGATGGTCGAGGTGATCACCACGAAGATCAGCGTCGGGCGCAGCAGCGGCAGCGTGACGCTGATGAACCGGCGCACCGGCCCCGCGCCGTCGACGACCGCGGCCTCGTTGATCTCCTTCGGGATGGCCTGCATCGCGGCGAGCACGATCAGCGCGTTGTACCCGGTCCAGCGCCAGTTCACCATCGTCGCGATGGCCACGTGGCTGGACAGCGTGCCTGCCTGCCAGTCGATCCGGTCGATGCCGAACATCTCCAGGATCGAGTTCAGCAGGCCGTACTGGTTGCCGAACAGGTTGGCGAAGATGATGCCGATGGCGACCAGGCTGGCCGCGTAGGGCAGCAGGATGCCGATCCGCCAGCCCGTCGGGCCGCGCAGCCGGGTGTTCAGCAGCGCGGCGAGCAGCACCGCGATCACGACCTGCGGTCCGCTGGAGAGCACGAAGATCGACAGCGTGTTGCCGACCGCGTTCCAGAACTGGCCGTCGCCGAAGAGCTGGACGTAGTTGTCGAAGCCGACGAACGGGGGTTCGTCGTCACCGATCTCCCAGTCGTAGAGCGAGACGTAGGCGGTGTAGAGCAGCGGGAACAGCCCGACCAGCCCGAACACCACGAAGAACGGGGCGATGTAGACGTAGGGCGAGAATTTGACGTCCCATTTGGACAGTCGCTGCCGGAAGGTGGGCCGCGGCGGGACGGCCGGAGTCCGGTCGTCCCGCCGCGGGGCCTGCACAACGGTCATCTGTGCGTTACCCGACGATCTTCTTGGCGCCGTCGACCAGCTGCTGCCAGCCCTGCGCCGGCGCGGTGCCCTGCTCCACCGCCTGCAGCGCGGGGGTGCTCACGTTCTCCTGGATCTGCCCGTCACCGGGACCCTTGTACTGCGGCTGCGCGATCTTGCGGGCCTGCGCGGCGAACAGCTCACCGATCTTGGGCTCACCGGCGAAGAACGGTTCGGTCTGCGCGGCCAGCCGCGGCGACTCCAGTGCCTTGACCTGGCTGGGGAAGGTGCCCTTGGCCTCGAAGGCCTTCAGCTGCTGCTCGGGCGCGGTCAGCCAGGCGGCCAGTTCGGCGGCTTCCTTCGGGTGCTTGGTCTGGGTCGGCACGCTCAGGTAGGACCCGCCCCAGTTCCCGCCGCCGCCGGGGAAGGCGTCGGTGACGGCCCACTTGCCCGCGTTGTCCGGGCCGCTCTGCTCCTTGATCACGCCGATCATCCACGCCGGGCAGGACTTGGTGGCGAACGCGCCTTCCTTGAAGCCGCTGTTCCACTCGTTGCTGAACGCGGTCAGCTTGGCCGACTGGCCCTGCCCGACGGCCGCGGTCACCTGGTCCCACGCCTTCTTGATGCCGGCGTTGTTGTCCAGGGTCAGCTTGTCGTTGCGGTCGAGGTAGCCGACCTCCTGCTGGTTGACCATGGCGTTGAAGTTCTGCGCCGCCGAGTCGAACCACGGCTTGCCGCCGGACTTCTGCACGTACTCCTGCCCGGCCTGGAAATAGGTCTCCCAGGTGCTGAACAGCGCCTTGACGCTCTGCGGGTCGGACGGCATGTTCGCCGCCTCCAGCAGGTCCTTGCGGTAGCACATGGCCAGCGGGCCGCTGTCGGTGCCGTAGCCGATCAGCTTGCCGTCCTTGCTCTTGGCCGCCTCGTACTTCCACGGCAGCCAGCGGTCGGCGCCGGCGTCGGCCGGTCCGATCTGGCTCAGGTCGTTGAACCGGGAGGCCTTGTCCAGCACGTTGGACAGGTGGCCCTCCTCGATCGCCTCGATGTCGGCGAGACCCGAGCCCGCGCCGAGCTTGGCGATCAGGTTCTGGTGGTGCGGGCCCGCCTTGCCGGTCTTGCGCTCGGTGACCTTGATGTTGGGGTGGATCGTCTGGTACTCCCGCAGCAACTCCTCGTAGCCGAATTCGCCGAAGGTGGCGATCGTCAGTTCGATCGGCCCGCCTGAATCCGCCGGTTCGCCACTGCCGGACGAACCGCACGCGCCGGCCAGCAGGGCCGTCGTCGCGAGGATCGTCGTCAGGGTGAGTGTTCTTCTTGGCCGGTTTCGCACTTGTGCCCCTATTTCCGGATGGGTCTTGTGGCAGAGCACTCAATGGGAGCGCTCCCAGTGCAGGCGAGTGTGTCGCCGGTCTCTCCGGGTGTCAAGAATCCGTGTCTGGAGTGTTACCCCGGGCCGTCGCCTGGTGGAAGGCGGTTCAGGCGGATTCGCGGGTGACCAGCTCGGTGGGCAGGATGACCGGGCTGAGCCGGGTCTCCGGCTCACGGATCTGGGCGATCAGCAGTTTCGCCAGCTCGCGGCCCATCTGGCCGACCGGCTGGGCCACGCTGGTGAGCGTCGGATCGATGTTGCGCGCGATGTCGGAGTCGTCGAACCCGATCACCGCCACGTCGTCGGGCACCCGCCTGCCCGCGGTGCGCAGCGCCCGCAGCGCGCCGGCGGCCATCAGGTCACTCGCCGCGAAAACGGCGTCGACCTGCGGGTCCTTTTCCAACAGTTCGCGCATCGCGGCCTCACCGCTGGCCTGGCCGAAATCGCCCTGCGCGACCAGGCGCGCGCCACCGCGGCGGCCGCGCAGGGCCGAGCGGTAGCCGCTGAGGCGGTCGATGCCGGCGGCCATGTCCTGCGGGCCGGTGATGGTCGCGATGCGCCGCCTGCCCTGCTGGTAGAGGTACTCGGTGGCGGCCTTGGCGCCGGAGAGGTTGTCGGCGTCGACGTAGGGCACGGCGCCGATGTCGGACATCGGCCTGCCGTTGAGCGCGACCGGTGCGCCGGCCGCGACCAGGTTGCGGGGGAGCGGGTCGTCGCCGTGCAGCGAGATCAGCGCGACCCCGTCGACATGTCCGTTGCGCACCAATTGTTCCACTCGGTCGTGTTGCCTGGCGGTGCTCGCCATCATCAACTGCAGTTGCAGCGAGGTGGTGGACAGCTCCTGGCTCAGCCCGCGCACCAGGCTGCCGAAGAACGGTTCGCCGAAGACCCGCGCCTCGGATTCGGAGACCACCAGCAGCACCGTGTCACTGCGTCGGGTGACCAGGCTCCGCGCCGCCTGGTTGGGGACGTAGCCCAGTTTCTGGATCGCTTCCTGGACGGCCTTGAGCGCGCGCGGGCTCACCTCGAGGGAGCCGTTCACCACCCGGGAGACGGTGCCACGGGACACGCCGGCCTCCACCGCCACCTGTTCGAGGGTGGGGCGCCCGCTCGTCCGGGCTCGACCAGTACTCGTCATGTTGCGACTCCCCGACTCCACTTGGATTCCCGCTGCTGCCCAGCATGATACTGGGAACCCTCCCAGCCGGGCCCACCTTGACACGGGGCGGGACGGACGCCACACTGAGAAAGCTTTGGGAGCGCTCCCATCCAAGTTCCGCCGAGGTTACTTCGGAGGTATGGATGGCGATCAGCAAGCGGTTCGCCGCACTGGGCGCGGTGGTGTGCGCCCTCGCGGTGGTGGTTCCCGGTGGCTCCGGCCTGGCGGCCGAGTCGGTGTTCTATGTGGACCCCGGAACGAGTTCGGCCCAGTGGGTGGCCGCGAATCCGGGTGACTCGAGAACGCCGGTCATCCGGGACCGGATCGCCCGCGTTCCCCAGGCACGGTGGTTCACCACCACCAACACGGGCACGGTTCGATCCCAGGTGGACGGTTTCGTCGGCGCCGCGGCGGCGGCGGGCAAGATCCCGATCCTGGTGGTCTACAACGTGCCGAACCGGGACTGCGGCGGCGCGAGTGGTGGCGGTGCGCCGTCGCACCCGGCTTACCGTCAATGGGTCGACCAGGTGGCCGCCGGACTGGCCGGCCGCCCGGCGGCGATCGTGCTCGAACCCGACGTGCTGCCGTTGATGACCAACTGCCAGACCCCGGCGCAGCAGGCCGAGACCAGTGCCTCGATGGCTTATGCCGGAAAGGCGCTGAAAGCGGGTTCCGGGCAGGCGAAGGTCTACTTCGACATCGGCCATTCGGCGTGGCTGAATCCGGGTGAGGCGGCCGCGCGGTTGAAAGCGGCCGACATTTCCGGGAGTGCGGACGGAATCTCCACGAATGTCTCGAACTACCGGAATACTTCGGACGAGATCAATTTCGTGAAGTCCGTTCTCGGCGCGGTCGGCGACGGCCGCCTGCGCGCGGTGATCGACACTTCCCGCAACGGCAAGGGACCCGCGGGCAGTGAATGGTGCGACCCGCCGGGCCGGGCCATCGGCACCCCGAGCACCACCGAGACCGGCGACGGCCAGATCGCCGCTTTCCTGTGGGTCAAGCTACCCGGTGAGGCGGACGGCTGCATCGCGCCCGCCGGGCAGTTCGTGCCGCAGCGGGCGTACGAGCTGGCCACCGCCTGACCCGCCGCGAGGCCGTCGCGGTAATGCGGTTTTCCCGTTAATGGGGTACCGCTCGCATTCATCTGCGAGCGGTACCCCATTCTTGTCGGAATGATCTTGCGACGACCGCCGTGGGAAATTCCCTCGCCTGGACTAGTTTAGGCCAAAGGGCTTCCGGAGGCAGGCCCGCCCGGGTTAGAGTCCTGGTTCTGGGAGCGTTCCCAGGCTCTCCCTGAAGATCATGACAAAGGAGTCATCATGCGTTCTGCCTTCGCTAGAGGCACGCCCGCCAAACGGCTGCTTCGTGGTCTGGCCGCGGGGGTTTCGCTCGCGTCGGTCGCGTTGCTCACCGGCGTCGGGGGTGCGTCGGCGGGAGCCGAGCAGGCCCCGGCGCCAGCGCCCCGGGTGGACAATCCCTACGCCGGCGCCAAGGTGTACGTGAACCCGGAATGGGCGGCCAAGGCCAACGCCGAACCGGGCGGCAGCCGGATCGCGAACCAGCCGACCGGGGTCTGGCTCGACCGGATCGCCGCGATCGAGGGCGTCAAGGGTGGCATGGGCCTTCGCGACCACCTCGACGCCGCGGTCGAGCAGTCCGGCGGGCAGCCGCTGGTGGTCCAGGTGGTGGTCTACAACCTCCCCGGCCGTGACTGCGCGGCGCTGGCCTCCAACGGTGAGCTGAAGCCGGACGAGCTGCCGCGCTACAAGACCGAGTTCATCGACCCGATCGCCTCGATCATGGCCGACACGAAGTACGCGAACCTGCGCATCGTGACCACGATCGAGGTCGACTCGCTGCCGAACCTGGTGACGAACGTCAGCGGGCGCCCGACGGCCATGCCGAAGTGCGACGTGATGAAGCAGAACGGCAACTACGTCAAGGGGATCGGCTACGCGCTGAACAAGCTCGGCGCGGTGCCGAACGTCTACAACTACATCGACTCGGCCCACCACGGCTGGATCGGGTGGGACAACAACTTCAACGCCTCCGCCCTGCAGTTCCTCGAGGCCGCCAAGGCCGAGGGCAGCACGCCGGCGAACGTGCACGGGTTCATCACGAACACGGCGAACTACTCGGCGCTCAAGGAGAACAACTTCACCATCAACGACACGGTGAACGGCACCACCGTGCGCCAGTCGAAGTGGGTCGACTGGAACTGGTACGTCGACGAGCTCTCCTTCGCGCAGGCGTTCCGCCAGGAACTGGTCAAGGTCGGCTTCCCGTCCGGGGTCGGCATGCTGATCGACACCTCGCGCAACGGCTGGGGCGGCACCGCGCGGCCGGCCGGCCCCGGTCCGAAGACCAATGTGGACACCTACGTCGAAGGTGGCCGCTACGACCGCCGCATCCACATCGGCAACTGGTGCAACCAGTCCGGTGCCGGTCTGGGCGAGCGGCCGACCGCGGCCCCGGCTTCCGGCATCGACGCCTACGTGTGGATGAAGCCGCCGGGTGAGTCCGACGGGTCGAGCAAGGAGATCCCGAACGACGAGGGCAAGGGCTTCGACCGGATGTGCGACCCCACCTACGAGGGCAACGCGCTGAACAACTACAACAAGTCCGGTTCGCTGGCCGACGCGCCGCTGTCCGGGCACTGGTTCTCCGCGCAGTTCCAGCAGCTGATGCAGAACGCGTACCCGCCGCTGTAGCGGCACCAGGGGCCGGTCAGTCCACTCTGCACAGATGGACCGGCCGGCCCCGTCCCCGCCGGAAGGAGAAAACCCGTGTCCACCCGATCCCGCGCCGCGGCACTGGTCTCGGCCGCGGCGCTCGTGCTCACCGGGGCGGCGGGCGTCGCCTCCGCCCACGGCTCGGCCGTCGACCCGCCGTCCCGCAACTACGGCTGCTGGGACCGCTGGGGCGACGACTTCCAGAACCCGGCCATGGCCACCGAGGACCCGATGTGCTGGCAGGCCTGGCAGCACGACACGAACGCCATGTGGAACTGGAACGGCCTGTACCGGGAGAACGTCAAGGGCAACCACCAGGGCGCCATCCCGGACGGTCAGCTGTGCAGCGCCGGCCGGACCGGAGACGGCCGGTACAACTCGCTGGACGCCGTCGGTGACTGGAAGGCGGCGAACAAGCCGAACAACTTCTCCGTCAACATCCTCGACCAGGCCCTGCACGGTGCCGACTACTACAAGGTCTACATCACCAAGCAGGGCTACAACCCGATCACCCAGCCACTGGGCTGGGGCAACCTGGAACTGGTCAAGGAGGTCGGCAAGACCCCGCCGACCAGCAACACCCTGATCAGCGTGAACGCCGGTTCGCGGACCGGCCGCCACATCGTCTACACGATCTGGCAGGCCAGTCACTCGGACCAGTCGTACTACTTCTGCAGTGACGTGAACTTCACCGGCTGAGCGCCGGCGAGCAGGGTGACCCCGGCGGCGCGCAGTTCCCCGAGCACGGGGTGCTCGCCGCCGGTCACCGGGTTCGCGTACGCGGTGGCGTCGAGCGGGATCGTCACCCGGTAGCCCAGCCGGACGGCGTCACGGGCGGTCGCGGCCACGCAGATGTCGGTGGCGATGCCGACCACGGTGACCGACCGGGCACCGGTGTCCGCGAGCAACCCGGCCAGCGGGCCGAGCCCGCCGCCACCGTGGCCCTGCTGCGGTTCGAGCACCGGGGCGAGCAGGAAGCCGGAGAACCCGCCCCGTTTCCCCGGCCCCTTCTCCACCACGGTGCCCCGCACGTCGAGATCCGGATGCAGGCTGGTGTGCCCTTCCGGATCACCGTCGGGCAGGTCGATCGGTGCGTAGTCACGGGTGTAGAACACCGGCGCGCCCCGTTCGACGGCCTCGGCCACGTGCCGGTTGACCTCGGCCACCACGGCGGGGCCCCGCGCCCCGACCATGTCCACGAACAGGTTCTGCACATCCACCACGATCAGCGCGTCGCTCATGCCACCGACGGTAGGAGTTCCAGCGCGGTGGAGGTCAAGCGAACCGGTCCGGGATCGGGGCCAGCGGGTAGGCGCGCCAGAAGAAGGCGTCCGCGGCGTGCTGGTCGCCGGGGAAGTTGACCGCTTCGGCGATCTTGCGCCCGGCGATGCGGAAGGCCAGTGCCCAGGTGAGGTCGAGTCCGGCGGGCTGGGTGCTCCAGCCGCGGTGCAGGTCGACCACCCAGTCGCCGTCGGCGGCCAGGAAGATCGGCTGCGCCTGGAAACCGGCCCGGTTCAGTTCGGCGAAGAAGGCGAGCACCTCGGTGATCCCGGTTTTGGTGCCCGAGAGCGGGTGGTGACCGGGAATGGTCCAGCGGATGTCGTCGGCGAAGAAGGTGCTCAGCTTTTGCAGGTCACCGGCGGCGTAGGCGGCGTAGTAGTCCTGGATCAGCTTGACGTTCGGGTGCACCCGCCCGGCCGCGGAGGCGGTGCCGCCGAACGCCAGCGTGCCGGCGGCGGCGAGACCGGCACCGCGGAGCAGGCGGCCGCGGGTGAGTTCGGCCGGGTTCGCGGTCTCCGGGTCCGTGGTCTGAGGAAATTTTCGCACCCTACGAGAAGACACCGGATTTTCACCCTGGTCCAAGACCCATGGCCATAAGCTGTGCGCATAGATCACGGTGAGGGGCCAGCAGTTGGATGTCGACACCCGCGTCCTGCGGTACTTCGTGGCGGTGGCGGAGGAACTGAGCTTCACCAGGGCGGCCGAGCGGCTCTACGTCTCGCAGCCCGCGCTGAGCAGGCAGATCCGGCAGCTGGAGGCCGATCTGAAGATCTCGCTGTTCGAGCGGACCAGCCGCGAGGTGCGGCTGACGCTGGCCGGTGAGGCGCTGCTGCCCTCGGCGCGGCGGCTGGTCGCGGACTGGCAGACCGCCCAGCGCACCGCCCGCAGCGTGGCCGCCGCCGAACTCCGGGTGCTGCGCGTCGGTTTCGAGGCCACCGGTGCCGGGCCGCTCAGCGCCAAGGCGCGCCAGCTGTTCGCCGAGCGTCACCCCGACGTCACCATCGAGCCCAAGCGCTTCGACTGGGGCGGCGAAGCGGCGGCGCTGCGTGACGGCCTGGTCGACATCGCGTTCCTCTGGCTGCCCGCCGACACCGCCGGGCTGCACGCCGAGATCGTCGCCGTCGAGCCGCGCATGGTCGGGTTCGCCAGCGGGCACCGGCTGGCCGGGCAGGAGACGGTGAGCATCGGCGATCTGGCCGACGAACCGCTGATGTGGACCAGGAAGGCACCGCGCCACTGGGTCGACTGGTGGGCGGTCAACCCGCGGCCGGACGGCTCGGAACCCAAGTGGGGCCCGGAGAACGACAACGTGGAGGAAATGCTGGAGAGCGTGGCCGGTTCGGCGGCGGTGTGCATCGGGCCCCGCTCGATGGCCACCTTCTACGCCCGGCCCGATCTCGACTGGCGCCCGATCGTCGACGTCGAACCGCTGCGGATCGCCTTCGCCTGGCCCGCCACCAGCAACAACCCGCTGGTGGCCGATTTCGCGAAGGTGGTCCGCCAGCTCTCGGCCGTGCAGAGTGCCTAGGCAGTGTTCAAAACACTCGCTCAGTCGAGCCCGTTCGCCTGAACCACGTCGCGGTACCATTTCGCGCTCAGTTTCGGAATGCGTTCCTGACTGGCGAAGTCGACGTGGACCAGGCCGAAGCGCTTCGAATAGCCCAGATTCCATTCGAAGTTGTCCAGCAGCGACCAGACGAAGTACCCGCGCAGGTCGGCGCCGGCGGTGATGCCCGCGTGCGCGGCGCGCAGGTGCTCGTCGAGGTAGGCGATCCGGTCGTGGTCGAGCACCTGGCCGCCGGTCACCTCGTCGTCGTAGGCGACACCGTTTTCGGTGATGTACAACGGAATGTGCGGATAGTCGCGGGTCAGCCGGCCGAGCGTGCGGGTGAGCCCGGTGGCGTCGACGCTCCAGCCCATGGCCGTGCGGCGCTCGGTGTGGTGGAAACCGAGCCTGCTCACTCCCGGATATCTCGACGGTTGCGCCACCGGCGGTGCGTCCGGCGTGCCGTACACCGTTTCCGGCGCGTAGTAGTTGATGCCGAGGAAATCCATCGGCGCGCTGATCGCCGCCAGGTCGCCGTCGGCGGCGAAGCCGAAATTGCTGATCGAAGAAAGGTCGCGCACCACGTCGGCCGGATATTCGCCGCGCATCACCGGATCGAGGAAGAGCCGGTTGGTCAGGCCGTCGACCCGGCGGGCGGCGTCGAGGTCGTCGGGGTGCTCGGTCGCCGCCTCGACCGGGGCGAGGTTCAGCGTGATCCCGGCTTCGACCGGGGCGATCGACCGGACGGCTTCGAGCGCCAGCCCGTGCCCGAGCAGCAGGTGGTGCGCGGCGCGCAGGGCGGCGGCCGGATCGGTGCGGCCGGGGGCGTGCTCGCCGCTCGCGTAGCCCAGCAGGGCCGAGCACCAGGGCTCGTTCACCGTGATGAACCGGGTGACGCGCTCGGCGAGGAAGTGGTGCACCGCCGCGGCGAAGTCGGCGAACCGCAGCGCGGTGTCGCGGGACGGCCAGCCGCCCGCGTCCTCCAGCGGCTGCGGCAGATCCAGGTGGTAGAGCGTCACCCACGGTTCGATGCCGCGGTCGAGCAGGCCGTCGACCAGTCGCGAGTAGAAGTCGATCCCGCGCTGGTTGAGCGGCCCTCGCCCGGCGTGCTGCAGGCGCGACCAGGACACCGAGAACCGGTAGGCGCCGGTGCCGAGCGCTTCGAGCAGCTGCAGGTCCTCGGGGTAGCGGTGGTAGTGGTCGCAGGCGAGAGCGCCGTTGTCCCCGTTGAGGACACGACCGGGACGGGCGGCGAAGGTGTCCCAGATGGACGTCCCGCGCGCGCCCGGCGGGCCCGCTCCCTCGATCTGGTAGGCCGCGGTCGACGCGCCCCAGGTGAAGCCGGGCGGAAACCGTAGTGTGGCCATGGCGGTCCTCTCCCGCGCCTGAGCAGCTGAACTGGTTCAGTAATGTGAAGAACGACGTGAAGAACCGGTGTACCCCCGCAGGACAACCTAGGCAGTGCGACATGCTCTAGTCAACGAACAGCGATCACTTACCCGGTTAAGTGCACCTTGCTAGAGTGGCCCGAGCACAGGCGGGGAGGTCTGCTTGAAACGTCCCACCATCGCCGACATCGCCAAGGCGGCCGGCGTGTCCAAGGGCGCGGTGTCCTACGCGCTGAACAACCGGCCCGGGGTCTCGGCCGCCACCCGCAGCCGGATCACCGGCATCGCCGCGGAACTGGGCTGGGCGCCGAGCACCGCCGCCCGCGCGCTGTCCGACGGCCGGGCGGGGGCCTTCGGCCTGGTGATCGACCGCCCGGCGGAAACGCTGGCCGCCGAGCCGTTCTTCATCCGGCTGATCGCCGGGATCCAGGACGAACTCGGCACCGGACCGGCTTCGCTGGTGCTGCAGGTGTCCCCGAACCACGACACCGAACTGGAGATCTACCACCGCTGGCACGCCGAGCGCCGCGTCGACGGGGTGCTGCTGATCGACCTTCGCGACGACGACGCGCGGCTGGACGAGGTGGCCGCGATGGGGCTGCCCGCGGTGGTCATGGGCGGGCCGCTCGGGCGTCCCGGGATGCCGTGTGCGTGGATCGACGACGTGGCCGCGATCGACGAGGTGCTGGACTACCTCGCCGCGCTCGGGCACCGCCGGATCGTCCGGGTGGCCGGGCCGCGCGAGTTCATGCACACCCGCGTGCGGTCCGAGGCGTTCGGGCGGGCGGCGGAGCGGCTCGGCTTCGAGAGCGCGGAAGTGGTGCACACCGACTACTCCGACGAGGCGGGCGCGAGCGCCGCGCGGCGGGTGCTGGTCTCGCGCCGCCCGCCGACCGCGCTGGTTTTCGACAACGACGTGATGGCCGTGGCCGCGCTGGGGGTCGCCCACGAACTCGGCATCTCGGTGCCGGGCGACGTTTCGCTGGTCGCCTGGGACGATTCGGTGCTGTGCCGCCTGGTCCGGCCCGCGCTGAGCGCGGTCCGCCGTCCCATAGCGGAATTCGGCGCTCTGGCCGCGTCGCTGCTGAGGCGAACCGTCGAAGGCGAGACCGTCGGAGACGAATGCACGCCGCCACCGATGCTCGTCACCAGAAGCAGCAGCGGCCCGGCGTAGTCATCGAAATCATCCCAACGGCCTAGAAGCCGCCCCTTTACACCGGAGTTGTCGCCTGGTTACTGTCCGAACAGGTCTGGGAGCGCTCCCAAAGGTGTGAGGAGTTCCGGTGCGAAAACTGCTCGCCGCTGTCCTGCTGGCGCTGGCCGTCGTGGTGGTGCCCGCCGGGCAGGCGTCACCACCGGCCGCCGCGGCCACGAACGACTGGCTGCACACCCAGGGCAACCGGATCGTCGATGCCGACGGCAACCAGGTCTGGCTCACCGGTGCCAACTGGTTCGGCTTCAACGCGGGGGAGCGGGTCTTCCACGGCCTGTGGGCGGTCAACGTCGAGCAGGTCACCAAGTCGATGGCCCAGCGCGGGATCAACCTGGTCCGGGTGCCGATCTCCACCCAGTTGCTGCTGGAGTGGAAGGCCGGGCAGGCGAGCGTGCCCGGCGCGGTCAACACCTGGGTGAACCCGGAGCTGACCGGGAAGACCACGCTCGAGGTGTTCGACCACTGGCTGGCGCTGTGCGAGAAGTACGGCATCAAGGTGATGCTCGACGTGCACAGCGCCGAAGCCGACAACTCCGGCCACGTGTACCCGGTGTGGTGGAAGGGCTCGATCACGCCCGAGCTGTTCTACCAGGGCTGGGAATGGGTCACCGCGCGGTACAAGAACGACGACACCATCATCGCGATGGACGTCAAGAACGAACCGCACGGCACCGCGTCCGCCGCACCACGGGCCAAATGGGACGGTTCCGCCGACCAGGACAACTTCAAGCACACCTGCGAAACCGCGGGCAAGCGCATCCTCGCGATCAATCCCGAAGTGCTGATCCTCTGCGAGGGCAACGAAATCTACCCCAAGGCCGGCAAGAACTGGAGTTCGGTCACCGGCACCGACTACCACTCCACCTGGTGGGGCGGGAACCTGCGCGGGGTGGCCGAGCACCCGGTGAACCTCGGCGCCGGGCAGGACCAGCTCGTCTACTCACCGCACGACTACGGCCCGCTGGTGTTCGACCAGCCGTGGTTCCAGAAGCAGTTCGACAAAACCACGCTGACCAACGACGTGTGGCGCCCGAACTGGTTCTACCTGCACGAGAACGGCACCGCGCCGCTGCTGGTCGGCGAGTGGGGCGGGCGGCTGGGCCAGGACGCGCGGCAGGACAGGTGGATGACCGCGCTGCGTGACCTGATCACCGAAAACGGCCTGCACCAGACGTTCTGGTGCCTCAACCCGAACTCCGGTGACACCGGCGGCCTGCTGCTGGACGACTGGGCCACCTGGGACGAGACGAAGTACGCGATGCTCAAACCCGCGCTGTGGCAACACGGCGGCAAGTTCGTCGGCCTCGACCACGACGTGCCGCTCGGCGGCGCGGGCAGCACCACCGGCATCAGCCTGGGAGATCGCTGGTAGCCGGAACGCGCGGCGACTGCCCCTCGCCGCGTTCCCGACGCCCGCCCGCCCCGGCGGGATTCCGATTGGAGCCTGGCCATGAGGTGGCTGCTCACCGCGGTACTGCTGATCCTGTCCACCCTCACCTCCCCGGCCGCGAGCGCGCCCGCGCCCGCGCCCACCTGGCGCAACGTGGAAATCGCCGGCGGCGGTTTCGTCCCGGGAATCGTGTTCAGCCCAGCCGAAAAGGACCTGATCTACGCACGCACCGACATCGGCGGCGCGTACCGGTGGAACCAGTCCACCGGCCGCTGGATCCCGCTGCTGGACTGGGCGGGCTGGGACAAGTGGGGGTACAACGGCGTGGTCAGCATCGCGCCGGACCCCAAGAACGCGAACCGCGTGTACGCCGCGGCCGGGATGTACACCAACAGCTGGGACCCGAACAACGGCGCGGTCCTGCGCTCGTCGGACCGCGGCGCCAGCTGGCAGGTCAGCCAGCTGCCGTTCAAGCTCGGCGGCAACATGCCGGGCCGGGGCATGGGGGAGCGCCTGGCCGTCGACCCGAACGACGGGCGCGTGCTCTACCTCGGCGCGCCCAGCGGCAACGGCCTTTGGCGCAGCACGGACTCCGGGGTGAGCTGGGCGAAGGTGACCAGCTTCCCGAACCCGGGCAACTACGTGGAGAACCCGGCCGATCCGAACGGCTACGCCAGCGACAACCAGGGCGTGGTCTGGGTGACCTACGATTCGCGCTCCGGCACCGCGGGAAGTCCGAGCAAGGCGATCTACGTCGGGGTGGCGGACAAGGAGAACACCGTCTACCGCAGCACCGACGCGGGCGCGACCTGGCAGCGGCTGGCCGGGCAGCCGACCGGCTACCTGGCACACAAGGGCGTGCTGGACGAAGCCGGCGGATTCCTCTACATCGCCACCAACGACAAGGGTGGCCCGTACGACGGCGGCAAGGGTGACGTGTGGAAGTTCGACACCGCCACCGGCGCCTGGACGCGGATCAGCCCGATTCCCTCGGACAGCGCCGACAACAACTTCGGTTACAGCGGGCTGAGCGTGGACCGGCAGCACCCCGGCACGCTGATGGTGGCCACGCAGATCTCGTGGTGGCCGGACATCATCATCTTCCGCAGCACCGACGGCGGCGCCACCTGGACGCGGATCTGGGACTGGGGCAACTATCCCGAGCGGACGCTGCGTTACGACATGGACATCTCGGCCGCGCCCTGGCTCACCTTCGGGGCGAACCCGGCGCCACCGGAGAAGGCGCCCAAACTCGGCTGGATGACCGAATCGCTGGAGATCGATCCGTTCAACTCGGACCGGATGATGTACGGCACCGGCGCGACCATCTACGGCACCAAGAACCTCACCGCGTGGGATCGCGGCGAGAAGATCCGGCTCGAACCCACCGCGGGCGGCCTGGAGGAGACCGCGGTGCTCGACCTGATCAGCCCGCCGTCGGGACCACCGCTGGTCAGCGCGCTCGGGGACATCGGCGGCTTCCGGCACAACGACCTGACCAAGGTGCCGTCGATGTTGTTCACCAGCCCGGTGTTCACCACGACCACCAGCCTGGACTACGCCGAACTCTCCCCGGGCACGATGGTGCGCGCGGGCAACACCGACCAGTCGCCGCGCGTGGCTTTTTCCGCCGACGGCGGCGCGAACTGGTGGGGCGCCAGTGAACCGGGCGGGGTGACCGGCGGTGGCACGGTCGCCGCGGCGGCGAACGGCAGCCGCTTCGTCTGGAGCCCGCAGGGCGCCGCCGTGCACTACTCGGTCGGCTTCGGCAATTCGTGGACGCCGTCCGCGGGCATCCCGGCCGGCGCGGTGATCGAGTCGGACCGAGTGAACCCGATGAAGTTCTACGGCCTGGCCGCCGGACGGCTCTACGTGAGCACCGACGGTGGCGCGAACTTCACCGCCGCGGCCACAGTGGCCGCGAGCAAGTTCCACGCCGTGCCGGGCCGCGAGGGCGACCTGTGGCTGGCCGGTGCGGGCGGGCTGTTCCGCTCCACCGACTCCGGTGCCACCGTCACCAAACTGTCCGGTGTGGACAACGCGGTCAACGTCGGCTTCGGCAAGGCCGCGCCGGGCAAAGCCTATCCGGCGCTGTACCTGGTGCGGCAGAACGGTTTCTACCGCTCGAACGACACCGGGGCGAGCTGGGTGCGGATCAACGACAACGCGCACCAGTACGGCAACGCCGGTGAGGCGGTGACCGGTGATCCCCGGATCTACGGGCGGGTTTACATCGGCACGAACGGCCGCGGCATCGTCTACGCCGACACCGCGGGATAATTCGGTGGCCCCTGCCCGGCCCGGCCTGGCAGGGTGGCCGTCGTGATCCTCTGGCTTTTCGGTCCGCCAGGCGCGGGCAAAACCACCGTGGCACGGGAGATCGTGCGCACGCACCCCGAGTTCGCGCACCTCGACACCGACCAGATCGGGCTCTGCTACCCGGCTCCGGATGACGACCAGGAGAACCACCGGGTCAAGTCCGCGAGCCTGGCGGCGTTGTGGCCGCTCTACCGCGACGCCGGTGCCCGTGGCCTGGTGGTCTCCGGCAACCTGCGCACCGCCGAAGACTACGGCCGGTACCGCTTGGACGGCGACAAGATCACCCTGTGCCGCCTGCGTGCCGAGCCCGAGGTGCACAAGGAACGGTTCCTGCGCCGCGGCCGGTTCACCGACCTGGTCGGACTGTGCCTGGAAGAAGCCGCCGCGCTGGAACGCACCGACTTCGCCGACTGCACCGTCGACACCACGCATCTGTCCACAGCGGACTCCGCCGCGCTGGTGCTGGAGCGGACGGGGTTCGCCCGATGACCGAGATGATCTGGCTGTACGACCCCGCCGAGCGCGGGCAGTCCGCCGAAGCCTGGGCGATCTACCGCGAACTCTTCACGCGGGGCACCAAAGCCGCCTACATCGACCTCAACGACATCAGCTGGAACGGCGACGAGCAGCTCACGCGGCGCGGTTTCGCCGCGCTGTGGCGGGTCTACGAAGCGGCGGGTGCCCGGCACCTGGTCGTGTTCGGCGGCGCGGCCGACGGCGCGATCGCCCGCGAATACGCCGACCTGGTGCCGGGCGCGAAGCTCACCGTCCGCCGGGGCGGACGGTGAGCCACGGGTTCACGCCCAGGGAGCGGCGACCGCCCAGCTCACGTCCTGTGCGTAGGACGCCGGATTGTCGTAGGTGTGCGCGCCGCCGCTGGAGGCGACCCACACCTCCTCCGCGTAGTGCCGGACGTTCGTGCCCAGTTCGTTGATCGAGGCCAGCCGCACCGTTCCGGCGCCGCTGCCCGGCTGGGCGCAGAAGGTCGCGTCCCGGTCGAACAACTCGGTGCCGTCATCGGTGCCCAGCCGCACGCGGAACGAGGCGTGCCGCAGGAACTGGCCCGGCAGGTTCCGCGACTCCAGCGAATAACACGACGGGTCGGCGAGCCCGCGCCGGATCACGAAGGTGGCGTCCGACTTCAGCAGCGCCGGACTGCTCGCGGTCACCACGTCGGTGCGCGCAAGACCGTCCCGGTGCCGCAGGAACCGGTCGGTGAACCCGGGCGTGGTCACCTGGAACGAGCGCGCCTGGTCCACCGGCAGGTCGGCGCCGCTGCGCCACAGCGGGATGGTCGCCGCCCAGGTGGTGTCCGCGGCGAAGCTGCCGCCGCCGTCCCACGGGTTCGGCCCGCTCGCGCGCGCCAGGTAGACCAGCTCCTGGTAGTGCCGGATGAACGCGCCCGGCTGGTTGTGCGATTCGAGCGCCGCCGCGCCTTGGCCCGCTTTGACGCAGAAGGTCGCGTCGCCGGCGAACCCGGCCGAACCGTCGTTCACGTCGGTCCGGATGCGTGAGTTCGCGTGCCGCAGGAACCGGCCGGGGAAGTTGCGCGATTCGAACGACACGCACGACGAGTTCGCCAGCCCCGGCCGCGTCCAGAACGTGGCGTCCAGCTTCACCAGGTCGTTCACCGGCACGTCGGTGCGCGCGAGGCTGTCCTGGTGACGCAGGTAGCGGTCGGTGAAGCCGGGTGTGGTCACCCGCAGCGAAACCGGTTCGCCGCGCGGGATCTGCGTGCCCGCAGCCAGCGCGAGCACCTGCTGGTTCACCTCGCGCACCCGCGACTCGGTCATCTTCAGCACCTGGCGGTCGTAGGTGTAGAAGCCGTTGATCTCGTTCTCCACGTCGTACGGTTCGGTGTAGACCGACGCGGACAGCCCGCGTGTCTGCACGAACCGGCCGACCTCGCGGGTGATCTCGGTGTAGCGGTTGGTCAGCGAGGTCTCGTCGGGATACAGGTCCCCGTAGGCGAAACCGGCGCCCGGCTGGTATTCGTGACCGACGATCCGCCTGCCGAGCCCGCCGTACTCGCCGAGCACCGCGACCCGGCTCGCCGTCGGCAGCCGCGTGCCCGACGACATCTGGTACGCGTGGTCGTCGACGATGTCGCCGTTGGCGGGCTCGGGATCGGAGACGCAGCAGTTCGAGCCCGAGTTGTGGTTGATCAGCCGGGTGTTGTCGATCGAGCGCACGAGGTCGACGATGCGGCCGTTGTCGTACTCGCCCCAGCCCTCGTTGAACGGCACCCACTGCACGATCGAGGTGATGCCCTTGAGCTGCTCGACCATCCGCCGCAGTTCCGACTCGTAGTTCACCCGGCTGGCCGCCGAGGTGTCGTCGACCGCGTCGAGCGACGGCATGTCCTGCCACACCAGCAGTCCCAGCCGGTCGGCGTGGTAGAACCAGCGCGCCGGTTCCACCTTGATGTGCTTGCGCACCATGTTGAAGCCGAGCGCCTTCTGGCGTTCCAGGTCGAAGCGCAGCGCGGCGTCGGTCGGCGCGGTGTAGACGCCGTCCGGCCAGTAACCCTGGTCCAGCGTGCCGAGCTGGAAGACGAACTTGCCGTTGAGGATCGGCCGTAGCACCCCGCCGACCACGGCCTTGCCGAGCGAGCGCATGCCGAAGTAGCCGGTGACCGCGTCGCCGCTGCCGGGCAGGGTGACCCGCAGGTCGTAGAGGAACGGGTCCTCCGGGGACCACAGCCGCGCGTTCGGCACCGGGATCCGCAGGTGCGCGCCGACCGCGCCGGTGGCCGTGCCGACCACCTGGCCGCCGCTGAGCACCTCGGCGCGTGCCTGCTGCCCGGCCGTGCCCTGCACGACCAGGTCGAGCACCCCGGCCGGGACGTCCGGGGTGGTGTCCAGGCGGGTGATGTGCGCGGTGGTGACCGGTTCCAGCCACACCGTCTGCCAGATGCCCGAGGACGCGGTGTAGAAGATGCCGCTGGGACTGCGCCGCTGCTTGCCGACCGGGAAGCGGTTGCCGTCGACGGGGGAGTGCACGCCGATCACGATCTCGTTGCTCCCGGCCCGCAGCGCGCCGGTGATGTCGAAGGAGAACGCGTCGAAACCGCCGGTGTGCGTGCCGACCTGGGTGCCGTTCACCCACACCCGGGTCTCCCAGGTGACCGCGCCGAAGTTCAGCTTCACCCGCCGTCCGTCCCAAGTGGACGGAACGGTGAAGGCGCGCCGGTAGAACATGTTGTCCTCGTGGCGTTTGATGCCGGACAGCGCGGATTCGATCGGGTAGGGCACCAGCACGCCCTCGGGCAGGGTCTGGCCGATCGGCGGATTGCCGAGGTTCGGGGCGCCGGTGAATTCCCAGACGCCGTTGAGGTTGAGCCAGTCCGAGCGGACCAGCTGCGGGCGTGGATACTCCGGCAGGGCGTTCGTGGGGGAGACCTGCGAGGTCCACGGGGTGTTCAGGGGAGCGGGTTTGGGTTGCCAGGTGGCAGCCGAAGCGGCCGGGGTGGCTGGGTTGGCGACCAGTAGCCCGGCCAGTACGAGGAGCGCGAAGAGGAGGGCGTGAGGTCTGCCCTTGCGGTGTTGGCCGGAACGACGGTGTACCGACATGCGTGACCTCCGGTTTTTCGGTGGGGACCTATCCGGTGGTGCTCTCCCTGATCTCCAGGGAAAACGGGATGCGCACGTCCTCCGGCGCGGTGGGCGCGCCGTCGCGGGCGCGGCGGTGGACCAGCTCGACGGCCGCGCGCGCGAGCGCGGTCTTGTCCGGCGCGATGGTGGTGAGCGAGGGCAGGCTGTAGGCGCTCTGCTCGGTGTTGTCGAACCCGGCTACGGCGATGTCACCGGGCACGTCGCGACCGCGTTCGAAGGCGGCGCGAACCGCGCCCAGCGCGAGCATGTCGTTGAAGCAGAACACCGCGTCCGGTGGTTCGGGCAGATCCAGCAGGCGTGCCATGGCTTCGGCGCCGTCGCGCTGGTGGTACCGCGTGGCGGTGGCGACGAGTTCCGATGACTCGGGCAGACCCGCTTCGGCGAGCGCCTCGCGGTAACCGGCCAGGCGCTGGGCGGCGGTGCCGCACCGCGGGTGCTGGCCGATCACCGCGATCCGGGTGCGGCCCAGCTCGATCAGGTGCCGGACGGCGGTGCGGGCGGCGAGCACGTTGTCGATCCCGGCGTGGTCCATCGGCACGTCGACGGTGTGCTCGCCGAGCAGGACCAGCGGAATGCCGCCGTCGGTGACGTCGCCCGGTTCGAGTGCCTCGGGACTGATGATCGCGCCGTCGACCATGTGCGGGCCGAGCGAGGCCAGCGTGGCGCGCTCGGTCTCGCGCACGCCCTGGGTTTCCTCGATGAGCACGTTCCAGCCGCGCTCGCGGGCCGCGGTGAGCACGGCGCCGGCGAGTTCGCCGAAGTACGGGATGCTCAGCTCGGGCACCACGAGGGCGAGGAAGCCGGTGCGCCCGCGCCGCAGGTTCCGCGCGCCGAGATTGGGCCGGTAGCCGGTTTCGGCCAGCGCGTGCTCCACGCGCCGCCGGTTCTCCGGTTTGACGAAGTCGTACCCGTTGACCACGTTCGACACGGTCTTCACCGAAACCCCGGCGAGCACCGCGACGTCCCGCAGAGTGGCCATCGGCCGAGCCTAGCCGTTTTACAACGTTGTGCCAACGATGCAAAACGGCCAGGACCCAGGTGGAGCCAGGTGTATCAGTGGTGGATCAGCGCGCGGAGCGCAGTGCGCCGACGAGGTCGTTCAGCGTGGTCGGCGCGCCCCAGGCCGGGGCCAGGTGCTCGCGTTCGGTGGCGCTGCCCGCCATCGCGGCGTCCGCGCTGCCCTGCAGCCACAGGCCGTCCGGATAGGCGAAGAACAGCGGCGCCGCGGCGGGCACCTTCTCCGGGCGGTTCACCGTCGCGTCCGGCGACGGCTTCCAGGTGGAGATGTCCTCCAGGATGAGCACGGCGTCGGCCTTCGTGTTCGCCCCGGCGATCGCCGAGGTCGGGGTCGACGGGCTCTTCGCCACCTGGACGTAGACCTGCCCGCCGGTCACCGCGGCGGCCGGGCCGGACACCACTTCGGTGACCGCGACCTGCAGGGTGACGTACTGGCCCTGCCCGCGCTGGGTGCGCTGGGCGTCGGGATAGGCCGTGGTGATGCCGTCGTGCACCTCGGCCACCGTGCCGCGCACGATCAGGTCGCCCAGTTCCAGCGCCTGCTTCGGCGAGACCAGCGGATCGAAGTCCGCTTCGTAGTCCCGGCTCAGTTGGGCGAGCAGCGGCTGGGCCGAACTCGCGGTGTTCGTGGTGGTGTCCGTCGAGCCGCAGCCCGCGAGCACTCCGATGGCCACTCCGCCTGCCACGAGGGCGGCGATCGTCTTCCGCATGCCGGGCTCCTCTCAGTAGTGGGCGTTGATGTGGCCGAGGTCGTGCGCGCTGTAGGTGCGCCACTGCAGCGCGGTGCTGGGCACCTCGCCGGAGATCATCGCGCTGATCGTGTCGTGCCCGAGCCCGATGCTGTGCCCGAGTTCGTGCACCGAGGTCTTGCGCCGGTCGTACCAGTCGTTGTCGCCGATATCGAGCTGCGCGAAATCGAGCTTGACGTCGGAGGAATCGCAGACGCCGGGGCTGGAATGCGCGAAGCAGGACCGTTCCCCGCGCAGTGTGCCCGGCAGGTCCTCCTGCCACCACCACACATCGATGGTCACGCTGTTGCAGGAGCCGATGTTGGAATCGGTGAGATCGGTGGTGTTGTCCAGTGTGTCCATCGCGTACGTGGCCACCGTGGGGTCGGTGGTGAACCCGCTGGTGGTGCAGAAGGTGTGTAATGAACTGTCAGCCACCGCGCTGTCGTAGTTGTTCGGGAACGGATTGGCCGAGGCCGTTCCGCCGAGCAGTACCAAAGCCGCCGCTACCGCTGCCGGAACCAGATATCGTCTTCGGTTTGTCGCCATTCGCTTGCCGCCTCCCGTCGGTATTTCGCGTTGGGCGTTCAAGCAGTCGATGTCGATATTCGGAACGCAACGGGAAAATGGCGGGGAAACCCGATTGCCGTATTCTTCCTGCCGGTGAGCGGCCGGGTGCTGCCGGGCAGCGGGATCCCTTCCGGTGAGCCGAGGTCAGCCCGGGGTGCGCAGCGCGTCGAGCAGGCGCCGGATGGTCCGGGTGGCTTGCCGCAGTTCTTCGGCGTCGGTGCCCGCCCTGGCCAGCAGGCGTTCCCTGGCGGCGTCCGAGCGGGCGGACAGCCGGTCCAGGGTGGCCCGGCCCTCGTCGGTGAGCGCGATCAGCGGGGAACGCGCGTGGTCCGGATTCGGCACGGCCTCGACCTGGTCGGTCTCCAGCAGGTCACCGACCACCCGCTGCACGCTCTGCGGGGTCAGGCCGAGGCGCCGGGCCGCGTTCGGCACCGTGCGCGGGCCGTCCGCGAGCACACCGAGCACATGCCACCTCGCCGCGGTCTGCCCCGCCTCGCGCGCGATGTCTTCACTGGTGCGCCGGGAGATCCCGGCCAGGTCGTACACGTCGGCGATGAGCAGCCGGTACTGTTCCAGTGCATCGGTCACCGCGGCAGCATACGTCCGTCCTGCCAGCCTGCTGCTGATCTTGGCGCTGTCACAACCCGGCCCGCTCGCCGGTCATCCCGGATGAGCGGTGGCAACGGAGGACCGATGGGCGACGAAGATTTCCTGGCGCGGCGCTTCGAGGAGCATCGCGCGCACCTGACCGCGGTGGCCTACCGGATGCTCGGTTCGCGCGCCGAGGCCGAGGACGCGGTGCAGGAGGCGTGGATGCGCCTCAGCCGCTCCGACCCCGGCGGGGTGGTGAACCTCGGCGGCTGGCTGACCACGGTGGTCGGCAGGGTCTGCCTGAACGCGCTGCAGTCGCGCCGGTCCCGGCGCGAGGACCCGCTGGGGGAGCAGGACACCGAACCGGCCGAGGCCCGCGAACGCGGCCCCGAGCAGGAGGCGGTCGAAACCGATTCGGTCGGGCTGGCGCTGCTCGTTGTGCTCGACACGCTCACCCCGGCCGAACGCCTCGCCTTCGTGCTGCACGACCTGTTCGCCGTGCCGTTCGACGAGATCGCGCCGATCGTGGACCGCACCCCGGCCGCCGCCAGGCAACTGGCCAGCCGCGCGCGCCGCCGGGTGCGGGGCGCGCCCGCGCCGGACGCCGAGCAGGCGCGCAAGCGGGAGATCATCGACGCCTTTCTCGCGGCGTCGCGGGGCGGTGACTTCGGCGCGCTGCTGGCGGTGCTCGACCCGGACGTGGTGCTGCGAGCCGATCGGCGTGCGGTGCAGATGGGCGCGAACGCCGAGACGTTCGGGGCGGACCAGGTGGCGAAGGCGTTCTTCGGCGGGGCGAGGCTCGCGCGGGTGGCGCTGATCGACGGTGCCGTCGGCGCGGTGGTGGCGCCACGCCGCCGGACGCGCCTGGCGCTCTACTTCACCGTCGTCGCCGACCGGATCGCCGCCATCGAGGTGGTCGCGGAGAACGACCACCTCGACGCGCTCGACGTGGAGATCATCGGCTGAGCGCGGTGGCCCGCCAGCCTTCGCGCGCGCTGGGGAACTCCGGCGCCCAGCCGGTGGCTTCGCGGAACTTGGCGTTGGACACGCGGATCGACCGCGTCAGCGAGGTGAGCCTGTCGCCGAGCAGCAGCGCGGCCCGTCCCGGACCGCGGATCCAGGCGCGGGCGCCCGCGGCTTCGGCGAGCGCGTCGGCGTATTCGCGTTTGGTCAGCGGTTCGTCGTCGACCACGTTGTACGTGCCCGCCGGCGCGTGCAGCGCGGCGGCGACGGCACGGCCCGCGTCGGCCATGTGGATCGAGGAGACGTAGCTCCCGGACGGTCCGAGCTGCGCGGCGATGTGGTGACGGGCCTGGGCGAGCATCTGCTCGGCGTGCGCGGCGCCCGGACCGTAGAACCAGCCGAACCGCAGCACCACCCCGGTGCGCCCGGCCTCGGTGAACCGGTTGGCGCTGGTCTCGGCGGCGATGTTCGACCTGGCCAGCGGGTAGTGGTCGATCGGGTGGTCCTCGTCGATCCACCGCGCGCCGTGGTCGCGGTAGATCATGCTCACCGACTCCTGGACCAGCCGGTCCACCCCGGCGTCGAGCGCCGCGCCGGACACCGCCGCCGAGCCGTCGGTCCGCACCTTCGCGCACTCGGCCCACGCCCGGTTGCTGAGGAACCGGTTCATCGGCGGGATCGCCGAGGCCAGATTGGCCACCGCGTCGTGCCCGCCGAACGCGTCGGCCAGTGCCGCGCGGTCGAACAGGGACACCGAAACCGGCGTCGCGCCCTGCGCGGTGAGAGCGGCGGCCTTCTCCGGTGTGCGCGCCAGTGCGGTCACCTCGTGACCGGCTTCGATCAGCGCGGGGACCGCGTGGACGCCGATGGCCCCGGTCGCGCCCGTGACAAAAACTCGCATGCCCGCCGACCCTATCGCCTCCGGCGAAAAAATAAAGTCGACCCCAAAAATGGGGTGTGCTTAAATCTTGTACATGACTGGAGGCTTGCGCGAACGCAAGAAGAGGTTGACCCGGCGGCGGATCGCCGACGTGGCGCTCGGCCTGTTCGTCGAGCGCGGGTTCGACCACGTGACGATCACCGAGGTGGCCGAGAAGGCGGACGTCTCGGTGAACACCGTCTACAACTACTTCGCCACCAAGGAGGACCTGGTGCTGCCGCCCGGCGAGGCTTCGCCGGACCGGCTGGCCGACATGGTGCGCGGCCGGGCCGCCGGGGAGTCGGCGGCGGTGGCGGTGCTCGGGCGGCTGCGCGAGGAGGTGCGCCGCCGTGATCGCGCGGTCGGGCTGACCGAGGGGTTCGGGCGGGTGCTGGCGATGATGCTCGCCGCGCCCACGCTGGCCGCGCGACTGGAGGACGTGAGCGGCCAGATGGTGCGCAACCTGGCGGAGGTGCTCGCCGAGGAGACGGGTGCCCGCGAGGACGACCCGGTGCCGGGACTGGTGGCCGGGCAGATCGGCTGGTTCCACGGCGTGGTGTTCGGGGAGATCGGGAAGCGGACCGTGGCCGGTGAGGACCCGGAGCTGATCGCCGCCGCCGCGCTCACCCTGCTCGACGAAATCGAGGCCCTGCTCGGCGAGCGGGTGCTGACCTATGCCGTGCGCGAGGAGGAAGACCGATGAGCCAGGACGTGTTCCGCGTGACGATCCGCGGCAAGTTCGACGGCCTGACCGATGAGCAGCGGACCGCTCTCGCCGAGCGCGGGGGACAGTTGATGTTCTCCGAGGAAGGCACGTTCACCCACGACGCGAACGTCACCGTGTTCACCTTCCGCTGCCAGGTCCCGGCCCGGCCCGATGACGACGACCGCGCGGCGAAGGCGCGTGCGATCGCCGCGCTGGACGCGCACGGCCTGCCGTACCGGGACCTGTCCGTCGCGGTGACCGACATGCGCGACATCCGGATCCGCCGGAAGGGCCGCTGAGTTACTCAACTGGTTGGTTGACAATGTCGGGTGCCGGGTCTACCTTCTTGCTCAACCGACCAGTTGAGGAAGGCGAATGGACGACAGCGCGGCGCGGCTCAACCGGGTGTTCGCGGCTCTGGCCGACCCGACCCGGCGCGATCTGGTGGCCCGGCTGGCCGCCGCCGACGCGACCGTCGGCGAACTGGCGGAGCCGTACGAGATGAGCCTGCAGGCGGTCTCGAAGCACGTGAAGGTGCTCGAGGAGGCCGGGCTGGTCACGCGCAGCAAGGACGCCCAGCGGCGGCCGGTCCACCTGGACGCGGCCGTGTTCGACCTGATGACGAAGTGGATCGAGCGGTACCGGCGGCAGGTCGAGGAGCGCTATCGGCGCCTCGACGACGTGCTGGCCGGGATGGCCGACGACGACACGCGAACCCCCGAGAAGGACGCATCATGACCGAGACCACGATCAGCGCGGACGAGAAGGTACCGACGATCGAGATCGTCCGCGATTTCGACGCGCCGCCGGAGCGGGTGTTCCGCGCCCACGTCGATCCCGAGATCTACGCGCGCTGGATCGGGCCGCGTTCGATGACCACGAGGATCATCCGCTGGGACGCCAGCACGGGTGGCGCGTGGGCCTTCGCCAACGATCGTGACGGCGAGGAGGTCGCTTCGTTCTTCGGCAGCTTCCACGAGGTGCGCCCGAACGAGCGGATCGTGTGGACCTTCACCTACGAAGGCCAGCCCGACGGCGTGTCGCTGGAGACGCTGACCTTCGAGGACCTCGGAAACGGGCGCACGCGGTTGAAGACGCTGAGCGTGATGGCCGATTTCGAGGCCCGTGACGGCATGCTGTCCAGCGGCATGGACGTGGGCGTCAACGAGGGTTACGACAAGCTCGACGCGCTGCTGGCGAAGGAGAGCTGAGATGATGCTCGCGCCCAAGGGTCCGGCCTGGCAGCACGCCCAGGACGCGGCGCGGTTCACCGAACTCGTCGAGTCCGCGTCGCCCGGCGACTGGGCGCGGCCGAGTCCGGTCGCGGAGTGGACGGCCCTCGACATCGTGCGGCACCTGGTCGAATGGTCCCGCGGATTCCTGACCGGTGCCGGGATCGAACTGCCCGCGCTGGACGTGTCGGCCGATCCGGCCGGGGCGTGGAAGCGGCACGCCAGCGACATCCAAGCCATTCTCGACGCGCCGGACGGGCGGGTGCTGTGCAATCCGCACACCGGCGACCTGCCGGTGGACGAGGCGATCGACCGGTTCTACACCGCGGACGTCTGGATGCACTCCTGGGACCTCGCCAAGGCGCTCGGCCGCGAACCCGAACTGGGCGAGGAGCGCTGCGACGCCGCACTCGCCGGCATGGTGCCGATGGAGCAGATGCTGCGCGACAGCGGGCAGTTCGGCACCGCCGTGCCGGTCGACGGCGACGCCTCCGCGCAGGACAGGCTCATGGCCTTCATCGGCCGCGATCCTTCCTGGACGCCCTGAGATCCGCGGCTCAGCCCGACAGTTCCACCATTTCGTCGCGAGCCTGGATCACGATGTCGCGCATCGCGCGCTCGGCGCGATCCGGCTCGCCGCGATCCACCGCGAGCGCGACTTCCTGGTGCAGCGCCACGGCTTCCGGCTGCGGTTCGGGCGGCATCAGGCCGTGCCCGGTCCGCCCGGTGAGCACCTCGGCCACCACCGCGGACAGCTGCGAGAACATCGGATTGCCCGACGCGGACAGCAGCAGGTCGTGGAAGTCGATGTCGTGCCCGAGAAAGGCGGCCAGGTCGCGGGCCTTCGCGGTGGTCGCCAGCCGTGAGCCGAGCGCGCGCAGCTGACCGCGCTGTTCCGGGGTGGCGCGCAGCGCGGCGAACCGGGCCGCGCTCGGCTCGATCGCGGCCCGCAGCTCGGTCAGCGTGCGCAGCGCGCCCTGCCGCTGCGGGCCGTCGAGCTGCCAGCGGATCACGCGCGGGTCGTAGTGGTTCCACTCGGCGTGCTCCCGCACGGTGACCCCGACACGCCGCTTGCTCGAAGTCAGCCGCATCGTCTCCAGCGCGCGCACCACCTCACGCGCGACCGTGCGGGACGCGCCGTAGCGCACCTGCAGTTCTTCCAGCCGGAGCACCGAGCCGGGGGGCAGCTCGCCGCCGGCGATCGCGGTGCCCAGCTCGTCCAGCATCTTCGAGTGCACCCCGTCGGCCATGCGGTGACCGTAACGTACTGACTCGATTAAGTAGTACCTTTCACTTGATTAAGTAGTACCTATTGGGTCTACTCTCTGCCGCGGACAAGGAGGTCACTTCCATGGCGGTCATCGTGGTGATGGGCGTGGCGGGCGCGGGCAAGAGCACCATCGGCACCGCGCTGGCCGGGCACCTCGGCGTCGAATACGCCGAAGCCGACGAGTTCCACCCGGCGCCGAACATCGAGAAGATGACCTCCGGCGTCCCGCTCACCGACGCCGACCGGTGGCCCTGGCTGCGGTCCATCGCGGACTGGATCCGCGCGCACGCCGGGACCGGCGGCGTGGTCACCTGCTCGGCGCTGAAGTACGAGTACCGGGACGTGCTGCGCGGCGGGGGATCGGTCTGGTTCCTGCACCTCGACGGCGCGCGCGAACTGCTGGCCACCCGGATGGGTGGTCGTTCCGGCCACTTCATGCCCACGTCGCTGCTCGACTCGCAGCTGGCCGATCTTTCCCCGCTGCGGCAGGACGAGCACGGGCGCACCCTCGACATCGGCGCACCGCCGGGCGAACTCGTCGACGCCGCGATCACCGCTTATCGGAAGGACCACCCGTGAACACACTCGCCGCGGCCGCCGGCGGCCACGACCTCCGCCTGCTCGGCGCCACCGTGCTGGCGATCGCGCTGATCGTCGTGCTGATCACCAAGCTGAAGCTGCACCCGTTCCTGGCGCTGATCCTCAGTTCCGGCGTGCTCGGGCTGGTCGCGGGCATGCCGGTGGACAAGCTGATCAAGAGCTTCAGCGGCGGGGTCGGCTCGACGGTGGCTTCGGTCGGCGTGCTGATCGCGCTCGGCGCGATGCTCGGCAAGCTGCTCGCCGACTCCGGTGGTGCCGAGCAGATCGTGGACACCATCATCTCCCGGTCGGGGCCGAAGCTGCTGCCGTGGGCGATGGCGCTGGTGGCCGCGCTGATCGGGTTGCCGATGTTCTTCGAGATCGGCCTGGTCATGCTGATCCCGGTGGTGCTGCTGGTGTCCCGGCGCAGCGGGCAGCCGCTGATGCTGCTCGGCATCCCGGCGCTGGCCGGGCTTTCGGTGCTGCACGGCCTGGTCCCGCCGCACCCCGGCCCGCTCGCCGCGGCCGGTGCGCTCAACGCCAACGTCGGCATCACCCTGGCCCTCGGCGTGCTGATCGCGATCCCGACGGTGATCATCGCCGGTCCGGTGTTCGGCAGGCTGGCCGCGAAGCTGGTGCCGGAGGCGAAGGCGCCGGAGCACCTGGTCCCGGAGTCGGTCGGGGACACCGAAGGCAACACGCGCCGCCCCAGCTTCTTCGCCACGGTGGCCACCGTGCTGCTGCCGGTGGTGCTGATGATGGGCAAGGCGCTGGCGGACATCCTGCTGGAGAAGGAGAACCAGCTCCGCCGGGTGCTCGACTTCGTCGGTGACCCGCTGGTCGCGCTGCTGGCCGCGGTGCTGGTCGGCATGGTCACCCTCGGCCGGGCGGCCGGGTTCACCCGCGGCCGGATGTCGAGCACGCTGGCCGATTCGCTCGGCCCGATCGCCGGCATCCTGCTGATCGTCGGTGCCGGTGGCGGGTTCAAGCAGACGCTGGTGGACGCGGGCGTCGGTGATGTGATCACCGAACTGGCCACCGGGGCGAACTTCTCGCCGCTGCTGCTGGGCTGGCTGGTCGCGGTGGCGATCCGCCTGGCGACCGGTTCGGCGACGGTGGCCACGGTTTCCGCGGCCGGGATCGTCGCGCCGCTGGCGGCCACCCTCGACCCCACGCACAGCGCGCTGCTGGTGCTCGCGATCGGCGCCGGTTCGCTGTTCTTCTCGCACGTCAACGACGCCGGGTTCTGGCTGGTGAAGGAGTACTTCGGCCTGACGGTGGGGCAGACGGTGAAGAGCTGGTCGATCATGGAGACGGTGATCTCGGTGGTGGCGATCGCGCTGATCCTGCCGCTCGGCGCCATCCTGTAGCCGCGGGGCAGCCGCCTTCCTTGCCGTCGCTCGCGGGATCGGTCTATATTCGTGATAGTCACCAAAGATGACTATCAGGGATCTTGCCTACTGTGTTCGACTAGGGAGCCGGTCATGTCGGTCGTGGAACTGACCACGTTCACCGTTCGCGCGGAGCGCACGCCCGAGATGCTCGCCGCGCGGGCGGGCATGCTCGAGGCGTTCCGCCGGGATCGCCGGGGCTTCCGCTCCGCGCGGCTGGTGCGCGTCGCCGAGAACACCTGGCTGGACTTCGTCGAATGGGACGACGACGCCGCCTGGGACGAGTCGAAGGCCAAGGGCGCCAACCAACCGGAGATCGCCGCGTTCTTCGGCACCATCGACGCGCTGGTCTCCTCCGAGCGCGGCGTGCGCTACGACGACGAGCCCGGCCGGGTCCGGACCATCGCCTACGGACCGGCGCCGTCGCAGGTGGGGGAGTTGTACCTGCCCGGAGGCGACGGCCCGTTCCCGGTCGTGGTGCTGCTACACGGTGGTTACCGGGACGCCGGGTCCGACCGCCGCCAGATGACCGCGTTGGCAGACGACCTCGTCGCCCACGGTTACGCGGTCTGGAACGTCGGCTATCGGCAAGTCGGCGAAGAAGGCGCGGGCCGGCCGGGCACGTTCGAAGACGTGGCCGCGGCCGTGGACGCCGTCGCCGATCTCGATCCGGTGCTCGACGTCACGCGGGTGGTCGCGATCGGGCACTCCGCCGGTGGCGGGCTCGCCACGTGGGCGGCCGCGCGGACCGAACTTCCCGAAGGTGCTCCTGGCGCCGATCCGCGTGTGCCGCTCGCCGGGGCCTTCACCCATGGCGACCCTCTGGACTTCGAAGCGGCCGACGGGCACCTCGACGTGCTCGATCCGGCGGAACAGGCCTGGAAGGTGATCCGCGACGGCGTGGACCGGCGCTTCGCCGGGCTCACCGTCTACGAACTGCCGCCGGTGGACGTCAACGCGGTGCTCGCCGAGCGCTACGACCTCGCCCGCGAGTACCGGTTCACCCGGACCTCGTTGTGGGACATGGAAATCCGCAAGGCGTCGGCCCCGGACAAGTACCTGCCCAACGTGGTGCGCCCCGGCAGCCTCGCGAAGTTCGGCGAGGGTGCGGACTTCGTGCGTGTCTCGGACCAGAAGCACTGGCTGGACCCGTCGCGGTACGGGACCGTCATCGAGCGGGTGCACCTCGACCACCGGAACCAGCGCGCGTTGTTCTACGGCCTCGCCGAGTTCGGCGAACTGCGGGCCGGGACCGGGCAGCCGCTGTTCCACGTCGAGCATTCGGTGACCGGCACCGAGGACCGCCCGATCAACCGCTGGCGCATCGTGTTCCTCACCGAGACACCGGATCCGGCGCTGACGGAGCTGTTCGCGGCCATGGCCGAGCAGGAGTACCTGCCCGAGTTCATCGAGGTGTACCTCCGCGAGGAGGTCGGTCTGGAGCCGCGACGGAGAACTCCCGCGCGCTGATCAGCTCCAGCAGGGTGCGCACGGCCGGGCTCGGCGGGCGGCCCGCGCGGGTGGCGATGGTGAACGGCCACACCAGCCCGGTGCCGCCGAGCGGAATGGTCCGGACCCCCGACAGCAGCCGGAGGTCCGGCACCACCGCGATACCCAGTCCCGCGGCCACGTAGGCGGGCACCGTGCGCAGGTCGGCGACCTCGACGGTGACCCGTCGCGGTGTGCCGGTCGCCTCGAAGGCGCGGTCGAGGGCGAGCCGGTTGCCGAACCCGCGCGGGTTGTCCACAAAGGACTCCCCGGCCAGGTCGGCCAGCGTGAGCGAACGCCGCCCCGCCAGCCGGTGCCCGTCCGGCAGCACCACCACGTACGGCGCCGAGCCCAGCGGCCGGGTGTCGAGCCCGGTCAGGTCCGCTTCGGGCAGGCCGAGCAGCGCCACGTCGAGCCTGCCCTGCCGGACGTCCTCGGCCAGTCCGGTCGAGCCGGTGACCGACACCGTGACGTGCAGGTCCACCAGTGGGTACCGCTGGTGGAAGGCGCCGAGCAGATCGGGCAGGTCGAGTTCGCCGACGCTGGTCAGGGTGCCGATGCGCAGCCTGCCGCGCAGCCCGGCGGCGGCGTCGGCGACCACGTCCCGCGCCCGGTCGACCGCCTCCAGCGCGGCCTTCGCCTCGGGCAGGAACACCTTGCCCGCCGGGGACAGCGCGACCCGCCGCGTCGACCGGTCGAACAGCTTGACCCCGAGTTCGCCCTCCAGCGCCCGGATCGTCGCGGACACGGTGGACTGCACGGCGTAGAGCCGCTGGGCGGCGCGGGTGAAGCTGAGTTCCTCGGCGACGGCGACGAAGTGTTCGAGCTGACGGGTCTCCACAAGCTGAATTATCGCATCGACCGATAACTGTGACCAGGATTGTTCGTTGGACTTGCATTATCGATCGGGCCATCGTGGAGGCATGCTCGAAACAGCCATCCGGCCCGCGCGGGTGTCGTGGCGGATCAGCCACGGCGCCGGGTTCTGGATCATCGCCGCCGCCTTCGCCGCCGCGCTCGCCTTCTCCACCGTGCCCACCCCGCTCTACGTGCTCTACCAGCAGCGCGACGGATTCCCGACCTACGTGGTGACCATCGTGTTCGCCGCCTACGCGGTCGGCGTGATGGCCAGCCTCTACCTCGCCGGGCACGTCAGCGACTGGCTGGGCCGCCGCCGGGTGATCCTCGTGGCGACGCTGGCCGAGGTGCTGTCGGCGGCCTTGTTCCTGGTGTGGCCGGAGGTGCCGGGGCTGGTGCTGGCCCGGCTCGTCGGCGGCGCCGGCATCGGCGCGCTGACCGCCACCGCCACCGCGCACCTGTCCGAACTACGCGCGGTGGCCCGCCCGCGCGAGGACCACGGGCGAGCGGGACTGGCCGCCACCGTGGTGAACATGGGCGGGCTCGCGCTCGGGCCGCTCGCGGGCGGGGTGTTCGCGAGCTACTCGGCCGAGCCGCTGCGGACGCCGTTCGTGTTCTTCCTGGTGCTGCTGCTGGTGCTGGCGATCGCCGTGGCGCTGGTGCCCGAAACCGTGGAGCGCGCCGAAGAACGCCCGGCCTACCGCCCGCAGCGCGTGGCACTGCCCTCTGGCGCGCGGTCCGCGTTCTCCGGGGCGGCGATCGGCGCCTTCGCCGCGTTCGCCATCACCGGGTTGTCGATGGCGCTGACGCCGACGCTGCTGGTGCAGGGCCTGCACGAGAACTCCCGGCTGCTGGCCGGTTTCGCGTCGTTCGCCGTGTTCGCCGCGGCGGCTTCGGCCCAGGTGGTCTTCGCCGGGCTGAGCACCAGGGCGCAGCTCCGGCTCGGCCTCGCGTTGATGGTCACCGGCCTGGTGGCGTTGCCGGTGGCGGTGACCACTTCGGTGCTGTGGCTGTTCTTCGCGGGCGGGATCGCGGCCGGAGCGGGGGCGGGGCTGAACATCCGCGCCTCGGTGGCCACCGCCGCCGCGCTCGCCGAACCACCGTCACGCGGCGAGGTCCTGGCGGCGCTATTCCTGGCCGCCTACGCCGGGCTGGTGCTGCCGATCCTGCTCGTCGGGATCGCGCTGGTGTGGCTGCCTAGTTCGTGGGCGCTGCTCGGCTTCTCGGTACTGGAGCTGGCCCTGCTCGCCTGGGCCGCCCCACGCGCACTCCGCTAGCCGATGTTTTGAGAGAGTTTTGCGTGGCGGCGCGGGTGGCGGTGCCGGTTGACGGCCCGCGGCCAGCGGCTCCGCCGCTGATAAAGCGCTACCTGATCGCACGGCATCCGACCGCTAACCGGCTGGGCCGAGTGGGATCTGGTCCAGGACTTCGGTGGCCAGCGCGCCCGCGGTTTCCTGGTAGCGGGTGGCCAGCCGGTGGAACAACTGCTCGGCCCGGATCGCGGGCCAGTCCGCGGCCAGGTGCTCGGCGGGCAGGTGCGGGTCCTGCCGCACCAGCTGCAGCCAGTCGGTGTGCAGCACCAGCTGGCGCGCCAGGTCGTCGGGCAGGGCGGGCAGCGGGGCCGCGGGCTCCCAGCGGCTGAGGAAGGCGTGGTACCGGGTGGCGATCGCGGCCACGTCGAACGCGCGGTGCACCAGGTCGGCCGACTCGGTGGGCTTGGCGTGCTGCGCGGTGAACACGTTCACGTGATCACCGAGGTCCTCGACCAGCGACGTCACGTCCTTGCTGCCCGGCGCGATCCACAGCCCGTTCTGCAGCGGGCCGAACCCGGCCCAGACCAGCCGCGAGCGCAGGTCGTGGCGATCGCTGCGCCTGCTGTCCGGCAGCGAGAAGCCGACCAGCGTCCAGTTGCCGTCCCAGTCGCGGTTGACCGCGCCGGTGCGCCACACCCGCCGCTTGCCGTCGGCCAGCACCGCCGCCGCCCGGCTGGTGAGTCCGAAGTAGACCCGGCGGCCGCGCCGGTGCCGGGCGAGCAGGCCGCGGTTGACCATCCGGGTCAGCGTCGAGCGCACCGCCTCCTCGGAGATGCCCACCCTGGCGAACACGTCGATCACGCTGCCCGAGTAGACGGCGGTGTCGCGCTCGACCACGTGCAGGCCGAGAAAGCTGAGCATCAGCGACTGCGGCCGGGCCGAGTAGCTCAGCGCGTCGTCGGTAACCGTCACGGGCTCAGCCTAGTTGCCGATCATTGTTGGGCACAATCTTGACGGCCGTCACGACATCGCCCTATGTTGAGTCGCCAGCGACGGCAGGAGGCGTGGTGGACCTGGGAGAACTGGTGGCCATCGACGTGCACACGCACGCCGAGGTCTCGGCGGACGGGCACTCGTCGCTGAGTCCCGAGCTGCTCGGCGCCTCCGCCGGCTACTTCAAGGCACACGGCCACCGCCAGCCGACGATCCCGGAAATGGCGGCCTACTACCGCGAACGCCGGATGGCCGCGGTGGTGTTCACCGTGGACGCCGAGCACGCCACCGGCCACCCGCGGATCGCCAACGAGGAGATCGCGGCCGCCTGCGCCGAGCACGACGACGTGCTCATCCCGTTCGCCAGCGTCGATCCGTGGAAGGGGCGGGCCGGGGCCCGCGAGGCGCGGCGGCTGGTCGAGCGGCACGGCGTGCGCGGGTTCAAGTTCCACCCGAGCCTCCAGGGCTTCGCGCCGGACGACCCGATGGCCTACCCGCTGTACGAGGCGATCGAGGAACTCGGCGTGCCCGCGGTGTTCCACACCGGACAGACCGGCATCGGCGCCGGCGTACCCGGCGGCGGCGGGATCCGGCTCAAGTACTCGAACCCGATGCTGGTCGACGACGTGGCGGTGGACTTCCCCGAACTGCGGATCATCCTGGCGCACCCGTCCTTCCCGTGGCAGGACGAGGCGCTCGCGGTGGCCACGCACAAGCCGTACGTCCACATCGACCTGTCCGGCTGGTCGCCGAAGTACTTCCCGCCGCAGCTGGTGCGGTACGCCAACTCGCTGCTCAAGGACAAGGTGCTCTTCGGCTCGGACTACCCGGTGATCACCCCGGATCGCTGGCTGGCCGACTTCGAAAAGCTGGAGATCAAACCGGAGGTCCGGCCCCGGATCCTCAAGCACAACGCGGCGAAGCTGCTGGGCCTCGCCGGAAACACAGCCGAAACCACCGCCGGAACCGCAGACGGCAAGAGGTAGTACCCCCCAACGACGAGGGAGTTCACCATGACCGAGAGCCCGGCCCCGCCGCACGATCCAGTCCAGCTCCGGCGCGCGGTCGCGTCGAGCTTCCTGGGCAGCGTGATCGAGTACTACGACTTCCTGCTCTACGCCACGGCCTCGGCGGTGGTCTTCGACAAGGTCTTCTTCTCCTCGCTGGACCCGCTCGCGGCCACCGTCGCCAGCCTCGGGACCTTCGCCACCGGTTACGTCGCGCGCCCGCTCGGCGGGGTGCTCTTCGGGCACTTCGGCGATCTGCTCGGCCGCAAGCGGATGCTGCTGCTGACCATGACGATGATGGGCGTGGCGAGCTTCCTGATCGGCGTGCTGCCGACCTACGCCCAGGCCGGCGCGCTGGCCCCGATCGGGCTGGTGGTGCTGCGCGTGGTCCAGGGCATCTCGGTCGGCGGGGAATGGGGCGGCGCGGTGCTGATGTCGGCCGAGCACGCGCGCACCAGGCGCGGGCTGTGGGCCAGCTTCACCAACGCCGGGGCACCCTGCGGCATGGTGCTGTCCACCGGCGCGATGACCGGCACGAGCGCGATCGTCGGCCAGGACGCCTTCCTCGAGTGGGGCTGGCGGATCCCGTTCCTGCTCAGCATCGCGTTGCTGGCGGTCGGCCTGTTCGTCCGGTTGAAGGTCGAGGAGACGCCGGTGTTCCGCGCGGTGGCCGAATCGGGCAGTCGCCGCCGCGTCCCGGTGCTCGACGTGTTCCGCAAGCACCCGCGGGTTCTCGCGCTCGGGGTGGGCGTCGGCCTGGCGGCGTTCGTCGCGCAGTCGACGCTGACCACCTTCGTCGTGGCCTACGGCGTGCAGGAGGGCCACGCGCGCCAGAGCGTGCTGAACGCGCTGACCATTTCCTCGGCGTGCGCGGTGGTCGGCATCCTCGCCTGGTCGGCGGCCTCGGACCGGTTCGGCAGGCGGCCGATCGTGGTGGCCGGGGCGCTGGCGATGGGGATCTACGGCTTCGCGTTGTTCCCACTGGTCTCCACCGGGAACGGGGCACTGCTGGTGCTCGCGCTGATCGTCGGCCAGGCGGTGATCCACCCGATGATGTACGGGCCGCTGGCCGCGTTGTACACCGAGCTGTTCAGCACGGAGAACCGCTACACCGGGGCGTCGCTGGGCTACCAGCTCGCCGGGCTCGGCGCCGGGTTCGCCCCGCTGCTGTTCGCCGAGCTGCGGCGCGGGCCGGGCACGGCGGTGATCTCGTGGATCATCGCGGCGTTCTGCGTGCTCACCGTGGTGTGCGTGCTGGTGCTCAAGGAGACCAGCCGACAGGATCTGAGCGGTGGCGCGGTCCCCGAGCCCGCGTCCTGAGGCGGGAGGCCGGATGCGCGACGAAGGACTGGGTGCGTGGCCGGTGCGGCGGGCGAGGATGTCGCCCGGCCGCACCGCGTTCGTCCACGATGGACAGTCGATCAGCTACGCCGAGTTCGCCGAGCGGACCGCGTCGGTGGCGGCGTACCTGGCCGGGCGCGGGGTGTCGGCGGGGGACCGGGTCGCCTATCTCGGCCCGAACCACCCGTCCTTCGCCGAGGCGATGTTCGCCACGCATTCACTCGGCGCCATCTTCGTCCCGCTCAACTTCCGCCTCACCGCACCGGAACTGGCCTACGTGCTGGCCGACAGCGGCGCGAAACTCCTGCTCCACGCACCCGAGTACGCCGAGGTGGCGGCCGGGCTGGACGTCGACGCGGTGTCGTCGTTCCACGACACGCCCACCGCGATCGACACCGAGGTCCGGCCCGGCGACATCGCGCTGATCCTCTACACCTCGGGCACCACGGGGCGTCCCAAGGGCGCGATGCTCAGCCACGCCAACCTGATCTGGAACACCTACAACCTGCTCGTCGGCGTGGACGTGGCTTCGGACGAGGTGACCCTGGTGACCGCGCCGCTGTTCCACGTCGCCGCGCTCGGGCAGACGCTGCTGCCCACGTTCATCAAGGGTGGCTGCTCGGTGCTGACCGGTTCGTGGGACGTCGAGGCCTGCTACGACCTGATCGAGCGGCATCGCGTCACGATGATGTTCGGCGTCCCGACGATGTTCGCCTCGCTCGCGGCCTCGCCGCGCTGGGCTTCGGCCGACCTGTCCTCGGTGCGGACGCTGATGTGCGGTGGTGCCTCGGTTCCGCTCGCGCTGGTGCGGACCTACCAGGAACGCGGGCTCGTGTTCTGCCAGGGGTACGGGCTCACCGAGACCGCACCGGGCGCGACCTTCCTGGAAGCGGGGGAGAGCCTGCGCAAGGCGGGTTCGGCCGGGGTCGCGGTGTTCTTCGGGGACGCCGCGGTGGACGCTCCGCCCGGCGAGCCCGGTGAGGTCCTGCTCAAGGGCCCCAACGTTTCCCCCGGCTACTGGAACAACCCGGAGGCGACCGCGGCCGCGTGGACCGAGGACGGCTGGTTCCGCTCCGGCGACATCGCCACGGTCGACGCCGAAGGGCACTTCCACGTCGTCGACCGGCTCAAGGACATGTTCGTCTCCGGCGGGGAGAACGTGTACCCCGCCGAGGTCGAGGCCGCGATCTTCGAGCACCCGGCGGTCGCCGAGGTCGCGGTGATCGGCGTGCCGGACCCGAAGTGGGGCGAGGTCGGCAAGGCGTTCGTGGTCTGTCACGCCGGGCACGAACCGGCCGGGCGGGAACTGCGCGAGTTCCTGCTCGGCCGGATCGCGAAGTACAAGATCCCGGTGACCGTCGAAGTGGTGGATGCCTTGCCCCGCACCGGATCCGGCAAGATCCGCAAGGCCGAACTGCGGAGGTCAGCCGAGCGCGCGCAGGAACAGTGACGGCCCGGGGTGGCTGAGCCCGGTGTCCACCCCGTGCCCGGCGAAGTCGGTGGTTTCGCTGCCCGCCCAGTCCGCGATCGGCACGCCGTCGCGTTCCAGGTGCTGCCACTTCCCGGCGTTCCAGCCGAACTGGAACACGGTGTCCCCGCCGGTGCCGTAGGGCCCGTATGCCTCGAACGGCCCGTCCGGGGTGTTCTGCTTGGCCAGGGTGTTGCGGAAGAAGACGTTCTGCGGGCCGGTGGCACCCGACCACTTGACCGCCTTCTTGCCCGCGCCCCACCAGATCGGGTACCAGGTGCCCTGCTCGCTGCCGCCGCCCTCGGCACCGCAGTTCGCCGTGCAGTTGCCCGGCCCGTGCGCGGCGGGCACCCGGACGGTGTTGTGCTCGAACAGGTTCTGCCGTTCCCAGCCGCCGTGCAGGTTGAGGTCGCTGTCGAAGTCGTTGCCGATGACCACGTTGCCCGCGGCCGACCACTGCAGGGTGAAGTGCCGCAGGCCACGCGTGGTGTTGTTCGCGTAGACGCTGTCCCACACCCGGCTCCCGCGCAGGTAACCGTTGCCGCCCTTGCCCTTGTTCCAGGAACCTTCGAGGTGGTTGCCGACGATCTGCAGGTTCTTGGCCTCTTCGGTGACGATCGGGTGCGAGCCGGCCATCTCGATCCGCACGTTCCGCACCCAGCTGTCGGCCGCCCACTTGAACACGATGCCGTGCATGGCCGACTCCGGCGCGAAGTTGCCGTAGTCGTGGCGCACCCGGTCCGGGGTCAAGCCTGAGACCTCCTGGGTGAAGGCGAAGCTCTCGAAACCGACACCCACCACCGGATCCACCACCGGTGCGGCCTTGCTGTCGTACTCGTCGCCGTCGATCGGCGCCGAACCGTCGGAGACCGAGGTGACCGGGACGTCGAAGTCCAGCGGCCGGTCCAGCGTGATCGACTTCTCGCCGACCGCGGTGATCCGGTACATCCGCTGGCGCAGGTGCAGGTTCTGCAGTTCGTGCTCGGTCGGCAGCGCCTGCTGTTGTTCGTACATGCCGGTGGTGTTGGCGGCGCGGATGTTGACCAGGCCGCCGACCTGGAAGTCCTTGGCCTTCTTCGCCAGGTGCACCTCGGTGTCCCCGGCATGTGCGGCGATCCCGCCGCCGCCCGGTTTGGCAGCCAGCTTCACGCCCGCCTTCCAGTGCACGTTCACCGTGCCCTTGGTGAGGTCCTGCCGGTTCTCCTCGGTGCAACTGTCCTGATAGGACTCTTCGATCGCCTGCGACTGCACGCGGAACAGGCCGCGGCCGGGCCACAGCCAGCCGCCCTTGGCGTCACCGCAGGTCATCGCGTCGGGATCCCAGGCGGAACCGTCCGCGGTGAGCGTGTCGTAGCGGGTGTTCTCGTCCGGGCGGAAGACCACGCGCGTGCTGTGCCCGGCACCGCGCAGCGTGAGGTAGTCGGCGTCGACCCACAGCTGCTTGCCGACCTCCAGCGTGCCGGCCGGGAAGATGATCAGCGACAGCTTGTCGAACCCGGCGGCCGGGGTGCAGTCGGTGCGGATCTTGTCGATCGCCGACTGGATGCCCGCCGAGTCGTCCTCACCGTCGTCCGGTCGCACGTCGAACTGGTTGGCCAGCTCACCGGGTGTGATGCGGCAGGCCGGATCGGGGTTGTACTGGGCGTCGCCCGGCAGGTTCTCGCCCTCGCGGTAACCGGCTCGGCTCCAGTCGGGCAGTCCGGGCAGCGGTGCCGCCCGGTTCTCCCGGCCGAGGTCGAGCCCGGCCGGGAGCGGCACCGGTGCGGGCTCGCTCTCGTCCGCGACCGGTGCCGACTGGCACCCCGTGAGCACAACCGCGGCGATCAACCCGATCCCGGCAACACTCCTGCGCATGCGTCCGTCCCCCCACGTCGGCGATACCGAGGTGGACGGCCGATGCGCACCGACGGCTCCGGCGCGTGACCCAGGTCACAGGGCGAGGCGGCTCAGCGGCTCCATTGCTGGCTGGTGGTGCCCTGGCAGTCGGACTGCTGGAGCCGGGTGCCGTTCGCGGTCGAGGCGCCGATCACATCCAGGCATCTGCCGGAGTGGCGGGCGACGATCTCCAGGTAGCCGCCGCCGGTCTCGCGCAGCTGCCACTGCTGGTTGGTCCCGCTGTGGCACGACCAGAGGATTGCCCTGGTGTTGTTGGCGGTCGAAGCGCCGTCGACGTCGAGGCACTTACCGGAATGCTGGGAGACGAGCTGAACGTAGCCGTCGCCGGCGGAGCGTGTTTCCCACTGCTGGTTCGCCCCGCCGTGGCAGTCCCACTGGATGATCTCGGCGCCGTCGCCGCTCGAGGCGCTCACCACGTCGACGCATTTGCCGGAGTTCCGGTTCGTGACGGGGGCGACCTGTCCACCGGGGCCTCCGTCATCGCCCCAGGCGTGCCGGAGCCGGTTGGCGCCGCTCGCGTTGCGGATGCTCAGCGAGAGATCGGTGCCGCTGCCGTGCAGGGCGAACATGGAGTACCAGTCGTGGTTCTGCCCGGCGGTGACCTTGCCGCCGAGCGCGGGCCAGTAGGTCCCGCCCATGACGTGGTCGCGCATCGTGTCGGTGATGGCGCGGACGTACCGGACGAAGTTGTCGGAACTGCTCGGATTTCCGTAATCGAGACCGGTGTCCATCGGCGCGCCGAACTCGGTCACGACCGCGCGGGAGGCGCAGTTGCCCAGGCGGGTTTCGGCGAGGTCGCGCCAGCCGGCGTAGTCGTGCTGCCCGTAGAAGAACGTGTAGAAGTGGAACGACAGCAGAGTGCCGGTGAAACGGCTGTCGTTGCACACGGGCCGCAGATCCTGGCTGAAACCCGTGCCGCCGACGAGAATCCGGCCCCTCGGGATCGACGGGCGGGCGTTGATCCAGTTGGCGGCGACGTTCAGCCATTCGCTCGCGCCGTACCCGTGAGGTTCGTTCATCGGCTCGAAGTGGACCAGGCCGTTGCCGCCGTACTGGGCGACCACGGTGTCCCACATCGAGTTGAAGGCGGCCATGTTGGTGATCCGGCCACCCGAGGCGGCGCCGTCCTCCCAGTAGGCGAGGATGACCTTGAACCCGCGGTCGGCCGCGGCGTCGATGGCGCCGCGATAGGCGTTCCACCAGGACGAGCCGACGGTGTGGGTGTTGACGGGCAGCCGGACGGTGTTCACGCCGAGCAGGTCCGCCATGCCGGCGTAGACGGCGTCGGCCTTGGCCCGGACGGTCGCGTAGCTGTCGGACCCGCTCAACCCCTCCAGGACGAGCGTGCCGGTCGTGAAGTTGTCGCCTTTCCGAGCCCAGTTCACGCCCCGGAACTGGCTCGTGTCAGCGCCGGCGGGTGCTGCGCCGACGAGCATGCCTGCCGACGCCAGGGCCGCTGTGATCAGCACGCACAGGAGGCGGCGGAGCGACCGCGGGAACTCGTATCCGCTGGTGAACATGACACCGACCATTCTCGTGCTCAATTCAGGTTCCACTGCTGGTTGCCGCCGCCGTGGCAGGTCCACAGCTGGACGAGGGCCCCGTTGGCGGTGGACGCCCCGGACACGTCCAGGCACAGCCCGGACTGCGCGCCGGTGATCGTGCCGTTCGCGTTGACGTTCCACTGCTGGTTGGCCTGCCCGTTGCACGGCCAGCCGAGCACGCTGGTGCCCGAGGTGGTGCCCTGGCCGTTGGCGTCGAGGCAGCGGGTCTCGCCGCCGCTGTACACGGTCAGCTGGCCCGAGGGGGTGCGGGTCCAGGTCTGGCCGGCACCGCCGCCGCAGTCCCAGATCCGCGCCTGTGTGCCGGCTGCTGTGTTCGGCATGTCGAGGCACTTGTTCGCGCCCACCGCGCGTACCGCGCCCGCCGGAGTGGTGCCGCCGCTGTGGTAGCCGGCCGCGATGATGTTGGCCTGCACCGCGTTCTCGGTCGCGTCGGACGGGTAGCCCGCGACCATGGCGCCCTCGTAGAAGGTGCCGGCGCTGAGGTTGGCGCCACCGCCGGGCTTGCAGCAGTCGCCGCCGCTGCCGAGGATGATCGCCCCCTGCTTCTTCATCGGGCTGTAGCCGGGGGGAAGCGCGCCGTCCCACAGCGTGAACAGGTTGCCGGACTGCGCGTTGCTGCCCTTGATCGCGAACCGGGTGGTGCCGTTGTTCTTCAGCGTCGCGGTGACGAACCGGTGGGGGAACGCCCGCTGGTTCGGGTTCCAGGTTTGGCTCCCGCCGGGGTAGAGCCCCCATTCGAGATCAGCCTGCACCCACGGACCGGTGCCGGAGCAACCGCCGAACCAGCACTGCGTGCTGAAGTTGATCGCGTCCATCGCGCCGGCCGCGTCGGCGCTCCTGGTCGTCTCGCTGTTGCCGTAGTCGAAGCAGCAGCCGTTGTTGACGTGCGTGCCGCTGGTCACCATGTACATGCCTTCCGGCGCGCTGCCGGTCGGCACCCCGGTCAGGTGGCCGTCGCGCCAGTAGCTGTTGCCGGGATTGATGTAGAGCGAGTACGCCTTGCTGCCCCCGACCGTCAGCGACTCGGAGTTCGCGATCGCGGGCTTGCTCTGGTTCGAGCCCGGCACCACGCTCGACCCCTGGTACCACAGGTCGTTCCCGCGGCCGGACTGGTCGTAGACGACCGTGATGACGCACGATGTGCCGGCGCAGAACGAGTCCTGGGCCGCCGCGTCGGCCACGCCGCCCTCGGCGAGCACGCCGACGTCGGCGCTCGTGTTGTCCGACGACCGTCTGACCTGGTACAGGTTTCCGTCGTAGGAGCCGTAGAGCGCCCGCACCGTGCTGTGCGCGGCCACGCAGGGCGTACCACCGTCGGCGTAGATGTCGCACGGCCCGATACCGGCCGCCGGTGCCGGTGCCGGTGCTGATGTCGATGCCGGTGCGGGCGCCGACCAGGTCAGCGTGGCTGCCGGCACCATGGCCAGTGCCACCGTCAACCGCGCCGCTTGCGCGCGCCAGCCACGGGTCGCGCGGCCCGGCCGCGGATCGGGTGAGAACCTCATCGTCCTGCTCCTCGGGAAGGTCTGCTCAAGCTGATTGGGAGCGCTCCCAGGTTGCCGCGGGTGGCACCCGGTCCTTCGTTGGAGAGTGGTAAGGGGAGGGATGTGTACGGCTTATGGTGGGGCCGAGATGTTGCCTGAATCACACCATAGCCTGGTCCAGTGCCGGACAGTCAAGACCGAACGGCGAATAGATCCGACTTATCGGCGGCTTGAGCCCCTTTGGCGGTAGGACCTTCGGCGATGGCCCGCCGGGTTTGCACGAAGTTGGCAAATCTTGACAAGCTTGCGCAAGTCCAGCACTCTCCTGGTGCGCAGTCACTCAAGGAGGAGTCATGGGCCCGACCCTGACGGATGTCGCCAGGCGCGCTGATGTCGCGCTTTCGACCGCATCGAGGGCATTCAGTGACCCTGGGCGGCTGGGGCCGGACACCTTGCGCAAGGTTCTCTCGGCCGCGCAAGAGCTGGGCTACTCGCCGGTGCCCCGGGCGGTGGAGCCCATCTCGGAGGTCGCTGCCACGATCGCGGTCGTCGTGCCGGACATCGCCAACCCGGTGTTTTCGGCGTTCGTCAAGGCCGCGCAGGGGCAGGGCCGTCGCGGCAGGCACACCGTGGTCCTGGCCGACACCGACTTCAGCCCGGACCGGGAACGAGAGGCCATCGAGCACCTCCGCGGCCGGGTCGACGGTGTCGTGGTCTGCTCGTCGCGGCTCGTCGCGGAGGAGATCCTGGACCTGTGCGGGCGGACCCCGGTCGTGCTGGTCAACCGGGAGGCCGCCGGGGTGGACTGCATCGTCGCCGACGCGGGCGAGGGACTTCGCCAGACCGTGGACTACCTGGCCGCGCTGGGCCACCGGCGGATCACCTACGTGCAGGGGTCCGCGCATTCCTGGTCCAACGGCCACCGCGTGGAGCTGGTGCGGGCGCTCGCCGGGGAGTACGACCTCGAGCTGGAAATGCTCGGCTGGCAGACCGAGACGGTGGACGGCGGCAGCGCGGCGGCGGCCAGGGTGGTCGCGTCCGGGGCGTCCGCGGTGATCGCCCACAACGATCTCGTCGCGCTGGGCGTGATCGCCGGTGCCCGCGCGCTCGGTGTCCGGGTCCCCGACGACCTGTCGGTGGTGGGGGCGGACGACATTCCTTTCGCGACGGTCGCCGAACCAAGCCTGACAAGCATTTCCGTCCCGCTGCCGCGCGCGGGCGAGCTGAGCATGGAACTGCTGACGCGCGCGGTCGCCGGCGAGCGGCAGACCCCGCGGACCCTGCGGCTGCCCACCCACCTGGTCGTCCGGTCCTCGACCGGCCCGGCCGCCGCGCGCCCGAACACCGAGATCCGGGAGACGGCATGAGGATCGTCATCGCCGATACGAACCTGCTTCCGCTGCGCACGGAACTGGAAGCGGGTTTCCCGCCGGGCTCGGTCACGGACTGGCCGGATCCCCGTGACACCGTGGCTGTCGAAGCGGCCGTGGCGGATGCCGAGGTCCTGGTGTCGAGCCGGTGCCCCGGGCCGACGGCGGCCGCGGCCAAGAACCTGCGCCTGGTGCACGCCGCGGGCGCCGGGATCGACGGCATCGAGGTCGGCGCACTGGCGCCGGGCACGATCGTCGCCAATACCCATCACCACGAGGACGCGATCGCCGAGTACGCGGTCGCGGCGGCGATCCTGCTCCGGCGCGGGTTTCTGGGCCAGGACAAGGCGTTGCGCCGCGACGAATGGGCTTCCCCGGTCTATCGGCCGGACGTGCCGTGGGGTGACTCGCTCGCCGCGGCGACGGTCGGGTTCGTCGGGTTCGGGCACATCGGTGCGCGGGCGTGGGAGCGGTTCCGCGCGTTCGGCGCGCACGGGGTGGCCGTCACGCGCAGCGGTGACGTCGACGCCGCCGCCGTCGGGCTGGACTGGTCGGGAGCGATCGGCGATCTCGGCACCCTGCTGGAGACTTCGGACGTGATCGTGGTCAGCGTCCCGCTCACGGCGGAGACGACCGGCCTGATCGGCGCCGGGGAGCTCGCCCGCGCGCGGGCCGGTGCGGTGGTGATCAACGTCGGCCGCGGCCCGGTGGTGGACGAGCGCGCTCTGTACGAAGCGTTGCGGGACAAGGTGATCGCCGGCGCGGCGATCGATGTCTGGTACGGCTATCCCGGAACCGGGGCGAGGGCGGCACCGGCGAACCTGCCGTTCCGCGAGCTGCCGAACCTGCTCATGACGCCGCATTCGTCCGGGCTGACCCGGCAGACCTTCGCCGGGCGCGCGGCGGACATCGCGGCCAACGTCCGGCGGCTCGCGGCGGGGGAGCCGCCGGCCGGTGTCGTGGCGGTGGCCGGATGAGCGGCCGCGTCGTCTCCGCCGAAGTCCTGGTCACCAGCCCCGGCCGCAACTTCGTCTCACTGAAGGTGACCACCGCCGATGGTGTGGTCGGCTGGGGGGACGCCACGCTCAACGGCCGTGAACTCGCCGTCGCCGCCTACCTGCGCGACCACGTCTGCCCGATCCTGCTCGGCCGCGACGCCGCCCGGATCGAGGACACCTGGCAGTACCTCTACCGCGGTGTCTACTGGCGGCGCGGACCGGTCACCATGGCCGCGATCGGCGCGGTCGACCTCGCGCTGTGGGACATCAAGGGCAAGGTCACCGGGCAGCCGGTCTACCAGCTGCTCGGCGGCGCCGTCCGTGACCGCGTGCTGTCCTACACGCACGCCACCGGCTGGGACGTGCCCGCTGTGCTCGACGCCGTCGACGCCACCCGCGCCCGTGGTTTCCGCGCGGTCCGCGTGCAGACCGGCGTGCCCGGCCTGGATTCGGTCTACGGCGTGACGAAGGACGGCACGCCGTACGAGCCCGCCGGCCGTGGCACAGCACCGGTCGAGGAAGTGTGGGACACCGAGGCCTATCTGCGGCACGCACCCGGTGCGCTGGCCCAGATCCGCGACCACGTCGGGCCCGAGCTGGCTCTCCTGCACGACGCCCACCACCGGCTGACCCCGATCCAGGCGGCCCGGCTGGGCAAGGCGCTGGAACCGGTGGACCTGTTCTGGTTGGAGGACGTGACGCCCGCGGAGAACCAGGAAGTCCTGCGCCGGGTCCGCGCGCACACCACCACGCCCTTGGCGATCGGTGAAGTGTTCACCACGATCTGGGAGTACCAGCAGCTGATCACCGAGCAGCTGATCGACTTCGTCAGGGCGGCCGTCTCGCACGCGGGCGGGATCACGCACCTGCGGCGGATCGCGGCGCTGGCCGAGGTGTGGCAGATCCGGCTCGCCCCGCACGGGCCGTCCGACGTCTCCCCGGTCGCGCTGGCCGGATCTCTGCACGTCGGGCTGGCCACGCCCAACTTCGCGATCCAGGAGTACATGGGTTACCCGGACGTGGCGCACGAGGTCTTCCGGCACGACTGGGCCTACGCCGATGGCCACCTGCACCCCGGCGACGCGCCGGGTCTCGGCATCGACGTCGACGAGGAACTGGCCGGCCGGTTCCCCTATGAGCCCGCCTATCTCCCCGTCGCCCGGCGGCGCGACGGAACCCTGACCGATTGGTGATGCCCGTGCTGCCCCTGCTGTCCGCCGGTTCCACCCCGCCGGCGGCCCTGTCGCACACCCGCGGGACGCTCCCGACCGGGATCGTGCACCTCGGTCTCGGCAACTTCCACCGCGCCCACCAGGCGGTGCACACCGCGGCCGCGCTCGCGGCGGAGGACGGTCCCTGGGGCATTCTCGGTGTCGCGCGCGGTTCGACCGCGATCGCCGAAGCGTTGCGCGAGCAGGACATGCGTTACGCCGTCGTCGAGCTTTCACCCGCGGCCACGAAGGTGAGCGTCCCGGCCGTGCACACCGGTGCCCTCGTCGCGGCCCACCAGTCCGGCGAGGTCGTGCGGGCGCTGGCCGCACCCAGCACGCGGATCGTCACCTTGACCGTCACCGAACACGGCTACACCTTCGATCCGCGGTCGGGCCGCCTCGATCTCGCCCATCCGGACGTCGCCGCGGACCTGCGCGACTGGCGGCACCGGCCGAGGCCACGCACGACTCTGGGGTTGATCGTGCGGGGCCTGCAACATCGCGCGCGGACCCACGGCGCACCGGTCACGATCATGAGCTGCGACAACCTCGTCCACAATGGACGGCTCACCGGGCGGCTGGTCGCGGAGTTCGCCGCCGGACTGCCCCCGGCCGAACGCGACGAACTTGAGCCCTACCTGGGCACCGTCGCGTTCCCCGACGCCATGGTGGACCGGATCGTCCCGGCCACCACCGACGCCTACCGGCACGCCGTCGCCGCTCACCTCGGCGTCCGCGACGCGGTCCCGGTACCGGCGGAACCGTTCAGCATGTGGGTGATCCAGGATTCGTTCGCCGCCGGGCGGCCGGCCTGGGACCGCGGCGGAGCCTTGCTCACCGACGACGTCGGCCCCTACGAACTGCTGAAACTCCGGCTGCTCAACGGAACCCACTCGCTGATCGCCTACCTCGGCGCGCTCCGCGGCTGCGACACCATCCCCGAATCGATCACCCACGAGGAGATCCGCGACGCCGCGACACGGGTCCTGCGCGGCGAATACCTGCCGACCGTGCCCGTGCCCGCGGACGTCGACATCGAGCAGTACGTGGCCCAGCTCTTCGAGCGCTGGTCGAATTCGGCGCTGGCCCACCGCACCCGGCAGGTCGGCTCCGACGGCTCGGTCAAACTCGCCCAGCGGGTACCGGGCCCCGCGCTGACCCACCTGAAGGCCGGGCGGGTGCCACACCACCTCGCGCTGACCGTCGCGGCCTACCTCTGCTGCGTCGCACCACCGGACGGCTTCGACCCCGGCCCGGCCGCGACGGCGATGACCGACCCGGCGCGGGCGCGCCTGGCCCCTTTCACCGCGCTGCCGGCCCGCGCGTTCGTCACCGAAGCACTCGGCACCGGACTGCTCGGTACCGACCTGGCCGCCTGCGACGCGTTCACCGGACGGGTCGCGGAGTTCGTCGATCTGCTGGTGCGCCACGGTGTCGCGGCCGCGACCAGGGAGGCGGCGTCCGGCGAACCGGTTCCGGCCGGCTGACCAGCGGAGAGGACATGACCATGACGACCATTCCGGGCAGTACGCGGGCCGCGGTGTTGCACGGTCCGGAGGACCTCCGCATCGAGCGCGTCCCGGTGCCGCCACCGGGGCCCGGCGAGGTGCTCGTCGCCGTCGACGCGGTGGGCGTCTGCGGCTCCGACATGCACTACTTCGCCGACGGCCGCAACGGCGGGAACGTGCTGCGGCAGCCGACCGTGCTCGGGCACGAGGCGTCGGGGGTGATCACGGCGGCGGGGGAGGAGGTGCGGCTGCCGATCGGTGCCCGCGTCGCCATCGAACCCGCGATCGGCTGCGGTGACTGCCCGACCTGCCGCTCCGGCCGGTACAACCTCTGCCCGGCAGGCACCTGCTTCGGGTCACCGCCCACCGACGGCACCATCGCCGAACACGTGGTGGCTCCGGCGCGGGCGGTGCACCGGCTTCCCGAGGAGATCGACACCGAACTCGGTGCCTTGATCGAGCCGCTGGCGGTCGCGGTGTGGGCGGCGCGGCGCGCCGGCATCCGCTTCGGCCACCGCGTCCTGGTCACCGGAGCCGGGCCGATCGGCATCCTGGTGGCCCAGGTCGCCCGTGCCGCCGGGGCGGCCGAAGTCGTGGTCACCGACGTCAACGACGACCGGCTGGGCAAGGCCGCGGAACTCGGCGCGACCGCGACCGTCAACACCGCGACGCACACACTCGGCCTGACGGCGATGGACCGGCTCGTCGAATGCTCCGGCCACCCCGGAGCGCTCTGGCAAGGCATCCAGGCGCTGGGACCCGGGGCCCGTGCCACGGTTGTCGGCCAGGCCCCGCCCGCCGTCGACGGCCTGCCCCTGGCGTATCTGCAGCGCTGGGAGATCGACCTGAGCACCGCTTTCCGCTACGCCAACGCCTTCCCGGCCGCGATCGCGCTCGCCTCGAGCGGCCGGGTGGATCTGGCCGGTCTCGTGACCGGCCGGTTCCCGCTCGACCAGACCGCGGTCGCGCTGCGCGCGCCCGGCCGGGATCCCCGCCACCTCAAGGTGGTGATCCGGCCCGCGGCCTGACCGTCCTGTCCGCCTGCCCGGCGAGGGCACCGATTCCATCCGAGGAAGTATGGACATCACCGACAGCTCCGGCACCACCGTCTCATCAGGACAGTCCCGGCAGCAGGACGCCCGGCCTCCCGCCGTGCGCCGCGCCGCCTGGGCCGGCTTGATCGGCACGGCACTCGAGCAGTACGACTTCGTCATCTACGGCACGGCATCGGCGCTGGTCTTCTCCAAGCTGTTCTTCCCCAACGTCTCGGCCGCGGCCGGTATCCTCGCCAGCTTCAGCGCCTACGCGGTCGGCTTCGCGGCCCGGCCGCTCGGCGGACTGTTCTTCTCCCGCTACGGCGACCGGCTCGGCCGCAAGTGGGTGCTGGTCGCGACGCTGCTGCTGATGGGCGGTTCGACACTGGCGATCGGCCTGCTGCCCACCTATCCGCAGGTCGGCATCCTGGCGCCGGTGCTGCTCGTGCTGTGCCGGTTCTTCCAGGGTTTCGGGGCAGGCGCCGAACAGTCCGGCGGCGCGACCCTGCTGACCGAAACAGCTCGCATCGGCAGGCGCGGGCGGCTGGCCTCCCTGGTCATGACCGGCGCGGCGCTGGGCACCGCACTCGGCGCGGTCGCGTGGATCCTCGTCCAGCTCCTGCCCGAAGAGGACCTGATGAGCTGGGGCTGGCGGCTGGTTTTCCTCTCCAGCCTCTTCGTCACCATCGCCGCGATGGTCATCCGCCGCAAGCTCGCCGAGAGCCCGGTGTTCGAGGAACTCAAGGAGCAGCACGCCGAGCCACGCAAACCGGTCGGCGAGATCTTCCGGCACGGCAAGCGGCCAACGCTGCTCGTGCTGCTGATGAACGTCGGGGCCAGCGCGCAGTCCTACACCTATCAGGTCTTCATGGCCTCCTACCTGGTGTCCTCGGTGGGCGTGAGCGAGCAACTCGTGCCGAAGGTGCTGCTCGTCGGCGCGATCTGCGGCGGCATCGCGGCGATCGGATTCGGTGCCCTGTCCGACCGCGTCGGCCGCAAACCCGTCTACACGGCGATCATCTCCGCACTCGTCCTGCTGCCCGCACCGTCGTTCATCGCGCTGAACACCGGATCACCGATCGCCATCCTGGTCACCATCGTGGTCGGCTTCATCCTGGCCTGCCACGGCTCGGTCGGGGTCCAGATGAGCTACTTCCCGGAACTGTTCGGCAACCGCTACCGCTACGCTGGCGTGACGCTCGGCCGCGAATTCTCCTCCGTGCTGGGCGGCGGTGTCGCCCCGCTCATCTGCACGGCCCTGCTCAGCGCCTTCACCGGGTCCTGGATCCCGGTCGCGATCTACATGACGGTCATGGCGGCGATCAGCCTGCTCGCCGTCCGGCTCGCTCCCGAGACCCGCGACCGCGACCTCAACGTGCCAGAAGACGCCACCGCGGCGGACGCCCGATGAACCGGCCGTCGTCACCCTCGGCGAGACGATGGGCCTGCTGAGTGCGACCGCCGTCGGGCACCTCCAGCACGTGCCGACCATGACGCTGGGCATCGGCGGCGCGGAAAGCAACGTCGCCATCGCGCTGGCCCGCCTCGGTACCCCGGTCAGCTGGATCGGCAGGCTCGGTGCGGACTCGATCGGCGACAAGATCGTCCGGGAACTGACCGCGGAGGGCGTCGATGTCCGCGCCGGGCCGGGACCTGGCCGCGCCGACCGGGCTCATGCTCAAGGAACGGCCGCCGGGCGGCGCGACCCGGGTCTGGTACTACCGGGCGCACGGGGCCGGCGCGCGGCTCTCACCCGGCGACGTGGACGCCGACCTGATCACGGGTGCCGCACTGCTGCACGTCACGGGGATAACGCCCGCCCTGGGCGGCAATCCCGCGGCGGCGGTGCGCAAGGCCGTCGACATCGCCCGCGCCGCGGGTGTCCCCGTCTCGATCGACATCAACTACCGCTCGGCACTGTGGACTCCGGAAACGGCCAGGCCGGTCCTTCTCGAACTGGTCACCGACGCGGACATCGTCTTCGCCGGTGACGACGAAGCGCGCCTCCTGCTGGGCACCGAAACCGGAAGCCCGGCCGAACTGGTCGCGGCGCTCGCCGAGCTGGGGCCGGCGGAGGCCGTGCTGAAACTCGGCGCCGACGGAGCACTGGCCAGGATCGATGGCCGGACCCACGAGCAACCCGCGTTCCCGGTCAGCCTGGTCGACCCGGTCGGCGCGGGCGACGCGTTCGTCGGGGCCTACCTCGCCGAGCGCCTGGCCGGTCGCGACGTCGTGACCCGCCTGCGGACCGCGGCGCAGGCGGGCGCGCTGATGTGCACCGTGCCCGGAGACTGGGAAGCCCTGCCGACCCGGGCAGCCCTGGCCACATCAGGAGCGCCCGACGTGATCCGTTGAACCTCACTAGCGGCCCCAGAGCCGCCAGGTCTGGTTGAGCGGGCTGCCCTGGTTGACGGGATTGCAGGTCCACTGGTGGATCGGGGCGCCCGCGGCGGTGGAGATCTGGCTGACGTCGACGCATTTGCCGCTGTGCCGGGCAACGAGCTGGAAGTCGTGCGAGTTGTTGCCGGGGTAGGTGACCTTCCGGAGCGTGAACTCCTGGTTCGCGGCTCCGCCGAGGCAGGTTCGCTGCTGAACGCCGGCCCCGTCGGTGGTGGCGGAGCCGCTGACGTCAAGGCACTTGCCCGACTGCTGGTTGACCACCGTGTAGGTGCCGGCGACCGCGGATACCGGGCGGAAGTTCCACAGCTGCCGGTCGCCGCCCTCGCAGTGGAACTGCTGTTGCCGGTTGCCGTCGGCGGTGCCGGAGCCGGTGTTGTCCAGGCACTGCTGGGAGTGCTGGGCGACGGCGACGGACTGGAACCCGCTGTCCGAAGGGGACTGGAGCGTGATGGTGAAGGTGTCGTCGGCGTTGGTGTGCGGCAGGTTGACCGTGGTGGCGTTGCCGGACAGGGTCACGACCGAGTTCTGGATGGTTTCGGGGCCCTGGACCGCGGCGCCGCCGTTGTGGGGGATGCGCTGGGCGATCACGCGTACCTGGTTGTTCTGCACGATGCCGGTTGTGGTGTCCAGGCGCTGGAGGTTGACCGCGATGTTGCCGGTTGTACCGCCACCGCCGACGAGGATCTTCGCGACTCCGGCTGCCTTCGTGGCGAACCCGTCGTAGGCCGGGCTGGGTGTGACGGAGGCGATCTGGCCGGTTTGTGCGCCGTAGAAGCGGTAGACCCACCATTCGCCCTTCGGCTGGTGCACTCCCGCCGAGTTGCGGACGAGCAGGTTGGCGAGGTCGTTGTGCAGGTTCGCGCCGCCTCCCCAGTGAGCGCGCAGGCCGTCGGCACCGGCTCGCTCCAGCCTGGCGATGTACCAGGAGCCGTCGCCGGGATTCTGTTCGTTGGTGGCCGCGTACTCGTTGATCTGATAGGGACGCGGGTGGGGGATGCCGCGTGAGTCCAATGTGGAGTTCGCCGCCGCGACGTTCGCCACGGGGTCGCCGGGCAGGGAATGCCAGCTGATGATGTCCGGAATCACGTTGTTGGCGCGGATGAAATCGAGGTACTGGTTCCACCACGCGTGTGTGGTCGACGGGACGCACGCGCAGCTCGGGCCGACGATCGGCTGGGCGGGGAAGGCGGCCCGGACGCGCTGGTACGTGCGTCGCCACAGTTCGAAGTACTGGGCCTGAGGGCGGTTCCAGAACAAACCGAGGTTGGGCTCGTTCCACAGGTCCCATTGCACCGGGGCGCCCGTGGCCCGTACGTCGTCGATCAGGCGGGTGAGGAAGTTGTCGTAGTCGGTCCAGTCGCCGTTGTCGCCGGGGAATCGGGAGATCGGGTAGCCGTCGGCGCCCCACAGGTCGTGCACGAGCAGGATGAATTCGCCGCCCAGCGACCGGGTACGCAGCAGTTGGGCGCGGGTGGCGTTCCACCGGCGGTCGTATCGGCCCGACACCCAGCCGCCCGGGCTGTCGAGCTGTGCGCCACCGGCACGCATGGCCCGGAATTTCACGTCACGGTAGAAGTGGTCGGCGGGTCCCGATGCGTTCTCGGTCATGCCGTAGATCCATCCGGAGGCCCGGTAGGTGGGGGAGCCACCGGCGACGGAGAAGTCGACGGTGATGGACTCGTTCGCGGCCCGGACCGGCGCGGCGAGGGTGATGACGGTTGCGGCGGTGGTGAGGAGCGCGGCGATGCCGCGACGCAGCTTGTTGACAGTTCGCCGTTGAACCATGGGTACTCCGAACAGGTCGGGGACGGCAGGAGTCGAACCGGTTCGATGGAGATATCGAACTTACGCGTGATGAGCGCCAGAAGGCAAGAGCCAGCCGTGTCGAACCGGTTCGGCGAGCTAGTCCCGGCGAGCGGCCCCGGTGCTCGACCGCAGGGTGATCGCCGGCGCCAGCAGGGCGTTGCGCGGCGTGGCGGACGGGTCGTTGAGCTGCTCCAGCAGCAGGTCCACGGCCAGCCGGGCCATCTCCCCGGCGGGTACGTCCGCGGCGGTCAGTGGCGGGTGGAAATCCTCGGCGAGCCGGTCGGCGATCACGCCGGTGAGTGAGAAGGCACGCGGTACGTCGAGTGCGGCGCGGTGCAGCGCGCGCTGCACGCCGGGCAGTGCGGCCTCGTTGATCGTCACCGCGGCGGTCACCTCCGGCCAGCGGGCGCGGATCTGCTCGAAACACGCCATGCCCGCGGCGGGCTCGTCAGCGCAGCACACGTTGTGCGCGGTCATGCCGCACTGGCCTGCCGCTTCGAAGAACCCGGCCGTCGAGCGCAGGGCCGGACCGTAGCCGGCGGCAACCAGCTCGTCGGAGCGGTTGATCAGCACGACATGCTGGTGTCCGAGGTCGGCGAGGTGGTGCACGCAGCGGCTGATCAGCCCGGCGTAGTCGACGTCGACCCACGAGGACGCCCCCGGGTGCTCGACGTGACCGATCGTGACGAACGGCAGCCCGGCCTGGCTGAGCCGGTCGACCCGGGGATCCGCCAGCAGGATCTCCATCAGGATGACACCGTCGACCCGGCGCCCGGTGACGATCCGCTCGAAGGACCGGTCGTGGTCACCGCCGCTTGGCGACAGCAGTACGTCGTGGTCGTGGGCCGCGGCGGCCTCGACGACACTGGCCACGAACTCCAGCTGGACGTTGGTCAGCCGGGCGCTCGCCGGCGGTATCGCCAGGCCGAACGTCCGGGTGCGTCCCTCGGCCAGCGCGCGGGCGCTCGCGTTGGGCCGGTAACCCAGTTCGGCGATGACGTCGTTGATCCTGCGCACGGTCGCAGTGGACACCGGCCGTTTCCCGCTCAGGGCGTAGGACACCGTGCTCCGCGATACCCCGGCCCGCCTGGCGATCTCCCCGATGTTCATGCCCGCTTCCCGTCTCCGGTCCATCCTGGGAACCGGTTCGATCGATTCCCATCGTATGACATCCCTACTTGCGCACAGCCAGTTCCCCGGTTTAGGTTGGCCCGGCTTTCCACTCATCGAACCGGTTCGATGAACGTCGTCAGCGAAGCCGGCAGGAAGGATCACCATGCTGGGCGCACCGATCTCCCGACGATTCCCGGCGGCGCTGGCCGCGGCCGGCCTGGTCGTATCCCTGGCGGCATGTTCTTCGGCACCGGACGCCGGTGACACCGGCACGCCGGGAACTTTCTCGGTCTGGGGCCCGTACCCGCAGTTCGACGCCGGCTCCGAGTGGGCGAAGGTGATCGACAGGTGCGGAGCCGAGGCTGGCGTGAAGATCGAGCGCCAGGCCTACGACACCACCGACCTGACCAACAAGGTCCTGCTCGCCGCGCAGCAACGCACCGCGCCCCAGGTGCTGGTCCTGGACAACCCGGTGGTGTCCACCCTCGCGGAGGCGGGGGTGCTCAAAGCGAACCAGGACGTCGGGCTGGACGCCTCGCAGGTGGCGCCGAACCTGGTGTCGGCCGGAGTCCGGGGCGGCCAGGGTTACGGCGTGCCGATCGGTGCCAACACCTTGGCGCTCTACTACAACAAGGCCGTGCTCACCGCCGCCGGTGTCGACCCGGCGTCGGTCAGGGACTGGGCGTCTCTGGACGCGGCACTGGTCAAGGTGAAAGCAGCGGGCAAGAAGGGCATCACGTTCTCCGCGATCGGCACCGAAGAGGGTACTTTCCAGTTCCTGCCGTGGTTCTGGGGCGCCGGCGCGAACTTGACCGACCTGTCCTCGGCGGAGGCGGTCTCGGCGCTGTCGCTGTGGAAGTCCTGGCTGGATCTGGGTTACGCGCCGAATTCGGTGGTGAACAACACCCAGACCACCAGCTGGCAGGAGTTCGCCACCGGTGAGTACGCCTTCGCCGAGAACGGCACCTGGCAGCTGCGGAACGCAGAGAAGGCCGGCTTCGAATACGGCGTCATCCCGATCCCGGGCCGGACCGGCGCGGCCGCGCCGGCGCCCACCGGTGGTGAGTTCGTCACCGTCACCGCGCAGGACAACAAGGACACCGAGGCGAAGGCCGGTCGTATCGCCACTTGCCTGACCAGCCCGGACAAGGTCATGGCCACCGACACCGCGTTGACCTACGTCTCGGCGGTGCCTTCGGTGCAGCAGCAACAGGTTGCCGCGCAACCGGAACTGGCCGTGTGGGTGGAGGCGGTGAAGAGGGCGAAGGGCCGCACCGGCGACGATCTCGGTACCCGTTACCCGCGGATCTCCCAGCCGTTGTGGGGTGCCGTGCAGGCCGCGCTCAGCGGTTCGAAGACGCCGGAGTCCGCGCTCGAGGACGCCCAAGCCGCCGCGGCGTCAGCGAAGTAGGTGCGGGTGCGGTCACAGCTCGTCGCCAGGCAACTCGCCGGCTGGGCGTTCCTGGTTCCCCTGGTCGCCTACCTGGTGGTGTGTTACGCCTACCCACTGTTCACCAACATCGACCTGAGCATCCGCGACCACACCGCCCGCACCTTCGTCCACGGTGGTGCGCCGCTGGCCGGGTTTGCCAACTACGCCGCGGTGTTCGGTGACCCGACCTTCCGGACGGCGCTGGTCAACACGGTCGTGTTCACGGTCGCCTCGCTGGCGTTCCAGTACACGATCGGCCTGGCGATGGCGGTGTTCTTCGCGCGCGGCTTCAGGTTGTCGGCGACGCTGCGGGCACTGTTCCTGGTGCCCTGGCTGCTGCCGCTGATCGTGTCGGCATCCACCTGGGCGTGGCTGCTCAACAGCGAGTCCGGGCTGGTCAACGCGGTACTGGGAACCGTGGGCGTGGAGCCGGTCAACTGGCTGACCTCGCCGGCCTGGTCGCTGGTGTCGGTGACCATCGCCAACATCTGGATCGGCATCCCGTTCAACCTGGTCGTGCTCTACAGCGGACTGCAGAACATCCCCCGCGAGGTCTACGAAGCCTCGGCGCTGGATGGCGCGAGCGGCTGGCAGACCTTCCGGCACATCACCTTCCCCATGCTGCGCCCGGTCTCGGCGATCACGCTCCTGCTCGGCCTGGTCTACACGCTGAAGGTGTTCGACATCATCTGGATCATGACCAAGGGCGGGCCGAGCGGTTCGTCCACCACCCTGGCCACCTGGTCCTATGAGCTGGGGTTCGGCAACATGCTGCCCCGGTTCGGGCCCAGCGCCGCGGTGGGCAACGTGCTCATCCTGATCGCCGTGGCCGCCGGTCTGCTCCACATCCGGATGCAGCGCGGGCAGGAGCCGGCATGAGGCGCTGGTCCTGGCGCACCGTCGTCGGCCTGCTGCTGACCGCGGTGATGTTGTTCCCGGTCTACTGGATGGTCAACGTTTCGCTCACCCCCGCGAGCGACATGCGCGAGTCCCCGCCCAGCCTGTTCCCGTCCGCGCCGACAACCGAGGGATACCAGCGGGTGCTGCGCGAGCAGTTGCCGTACTTCGGCACGAGTTTGCTCGTCGCGCTGGGCACGGTCGTGCTCACCCTGGTGCTGGCCGCGCCCGCCGCGTACTCGCTGGCCAAGCTTCGCCCGCGGGGACGGCGCCTGCTCGGTTTTGTCCTGCTGGTCGCGCAGATGATCCCGGGCATCATCATGGCGCTGGGCTTTTACGGCATCTACGTGAGCCTCGGTATCACCAACACGGTGTGGGGGCTGATCTTCGCCGACTCGACCATCGCGGTGCCGTTCGCCGTGCTGATCCTCACCTCCTTCATGGCGTCCGTGCCCGGCGAACTGCTGCAAGCCGCCCGGATCGACGGCGCCGGACCGTGGCGCTCGTTCATTTCGATCGTGCTGCCTGCCAGCCGTAACGGCCTGGTGACCGCGGCGTTGTTCTCGTTCCTGTGGGCGTGGTCGGATTTCGTCTTCGCGGCCACATTGGACGCCGGCGGCCGGATGCAGCCGCTCACCCTGGGCATCTACCGCTACATCGGCAACAACAACCAGGAGTGGAACTCCATCATGGCCACAGCCGTGGTCGCGTCCGTGCCCGCGACAGTGCTCCTCGTGGTGGCCCAGCGCTACGTCGCTGCCGGCATCACCACCGGCGCCGTCAAGGACTGAAAGGAACCCATTGTGGCCACCGAGTTCTCGGTGTACGAAATCCCCTTCAGCCGGTCCGGTGCCTGGTTCGGTCTCTCCCCCGTGGTGGGTCTGGCGACCTATGCCGATGACGTGCACCTGGTGTCCCACCGCAACGGCATGCACCCGGTGCTGTCCCTCGTCCCCGTGCTGGACGGGAACCGCGCGACCACGGTGATCACCGCCGAACCGGCAGTGGTCACGTGGAGCGCCGGGGACAGGCGGGTCGCCGCGGTGTTCTCGGCCCCGGACACCCTTCGGATCTCCGGAACCGGTATGGGAATGCGGATCAGTGCCACGCAATCCACCCTGACTCCGTTCACCGGCACGTACTTCTTCGCCGACCCCGCGGGCGCCGCCGTCTTCACCTCCTACGAGACCGGGCACCGCTTTCGCGTGACTGTCCTCTCAGGACAATCCAGCCGGGCCGGGGAACAGGAACTCGGCGTCGCCGAACGAATGGTCGTCGCGGGAGAGGACGGAGGCCCGTGGGAAGTGGTGATCGAGGAGCTCGCCACCGCGCGGCCACCGGTCAAGTCCACAACGGACTTCCCGGGCACGGTCACCGCCGCCCGCGACAGCTTCTCCCGATTCGCCGACGCCGTGGCGCCCTGGCGCAACGACCGGACCCCGGCCGCCGAGCTGGCCTGCTACGTCATCTGGTCCGCCACGGTGAATCCCGCCGGGTTCGTCACCCGCCCGGCCGTGCTCATGTCGAAACACTGGATGGACAAGGTCTGGAGCTGGGACCACTGCTTCAACGCACTGGCACTGGCCCCTGGCGCACCGGGTCTGGCCTGGGACCAGTTCCAGGTGATGTTCGACCACCAGGACACCGAAGGCGCACTGCCGGACTCGATCACCCACGCGGAAGTGCTCCGCAACTTCGTCAAACCACCCATCCACGGCTTGGCCCTCACCCGGCTGCGCGAACGCCTCCCCGGCGGCCTCCCCGACGCCCGGCAGGCATACCGGCAGCTCTCGGCCCTGACCTCCTTCTGGCTGGACCACCGGCGGGCACCCGGGCACCACCTTCCGCACTACGAACACGGCAACGACAGCGGCTGGGACAACTCCACCGTGTTCCGCGAAGAACGCCTCGTCCAGTCGGCTGACCTCGCTGCTTTCCTTGTACTGCAGATGAAGGAACTCGCCACTCTGGCCGCCGAGCTGGGCGAACCGTCCGCTCGGTGGGACGAGCAAGCCGACGACATGCTCGTCGCGATGCTGGCCGAACTGTGGGACGGCACCGGATTCGTCAGCCGCGGCGTGCGGACCGGAACGGTTCGATCCAGCGCGAGCCTGCTCGACCTCATGCCGGTCGTGCTGGGGGAGTACCTGCCTCGACAGGTGTTCGATCAGCTGTGCGCGGGCATCTCGGCGCACCTGACCTCCGTCGGACTGGCCACCGAGCTGCCGAGCTCGCCGTACTACGAGGCGGACGGATACTGGCGCGGCCCCGTATGGGCGCCGGCCACGATCCTGATCGAAGACGGCCTGCGCCGCGGCGGCGCCGCGGAACTCGCCGACCAGGTCAGTGCGCGCTTCCGCGCCACGTGTGAGAAATCGGGCTTCGCCGAGAACTTCGACGCCCTGACCGGTGAGGGGTTACGCGACCGCGCGTACACCTGGACAGCCAGCGCCTACCTGATACTCGCCGAGGACGCCGAACGACGAATGAGGTGATCTTCGGCTGCCGGGGCGGTCCACGGCGTGCCTGCTCCGGGCAAGCTGGGGCGCTCATGGACCGCCGCCGGACACCGTCACAGGCCGAGGCCGTAGACCGACAGCGTCCGGCTGCCGCCGAAGCCGCCGGTCCGGTGCAGCAGGCGCAGGTCCGCCGTGCCCGCCATGATGTCCAGTTCCGCCAGCGGCGGGAACTCGGCGGTCCGGTAGTAGTGCCCGAGCTGCACCGGCATCGTCGGCGTTTCGATGATCACCACTCCGTCGTCGACGATGTGGTCGGCGGCGGTCATCAGCAGCTCGATCTGCGCGCGCAGGGTGTAGAGCTGAGCCAGTGCCGATGGTTCGACCAGTACCGCGCCGAAGACGTCCTCCAGGCACTCCTGCCGCAGGTCGGCGTGCACGAAGTAGACGGACTCGGCACCCGGCATGCTCGCCGCGTACTCGATCGCCGTGGGGGAGTCGTCGACGACGAAGACGTTGAACCCGGCCGCGGCCAGCGCGCGCGCCGGGCCGTCCGGGTTCGCGCCCAGCTCCAGGATGGTGCGGTCGGGAACCCAGTGCTGGTAGAAGGCGATGGTGTGCCGCGCGTCATCGCCGAGGGGCCTGGGTTCGAGTGTCGTGGTGCGCAGGTGGTGTAATGACATCGGGCAACCTGTCGTCCGGGGCCGGGGAACCGAGCTCGCCTGTGTTTCCCCTACCTACGGGTGACCCGCCCGTTTCGTTCACCCCCAGCTGCTCGGTCGGCACCTTGTGCGTTTCGCGCGCGGTGGCCGCGGCACCGGCGGCGAGCAGGCAGACCGCCGCGGTGAAGATCGCCACGCCGAGCCAGTCGTCCCTGCCGGAGCCGATCGCGGCGACCACGCTGGGCGCGAACCCGGCCACCGCGAAGCCGATCTGGGTGCCGATCGCCATCCCGGACAACCGCACCCGCGCGCTGAACATCTCGCCGTAGAAGGCGGGCCACACGCCGTTGACCCCGCTGTAGACCACGCCGAACAGCAGCAGGCCCAGCGGGAAGATCAGGGCGAACTGCCCGCTCGAGATGGACCACAGGTACGGGAAGATCAGCACGCCGCAGCCGAGGCAGCCGCCGATGAACACCGGCTTGCGGCCGATCCGGTCGGCCAGCCCGGCCAGCGCCGGGATCGCCGCCAGCGCCAGCACGTTGGCCAGCACGCCGACCCACAGCATCGGCGTGCGTTCCAGTCCGACGGTGTTCACCGCGTAGCTCAGCGCGTAGACGGTGAAGATCGTGCTCACCGAGGCGATCGTGGCCGCGACGACCACGCGCAGCACGTCGGCCCAGTGGTCGCGGAACAGCACCGCGACCGGCAGCTTGGCCACTTCGGCGCGTTCGAAGACCGGCGTCTCGTCCAGCTTGCGCCGCACCACGAAGCCGACGACCACGACCAGCGCGCTGCACCAGAACGGCAGGCGCCAGCCCCACGAGAGCAGCTGCTCCTCCGGCATCGCGGCGATCGGCAGGAACACCGCGGTGGCCAGGATCTGCCCGGCCTGGGTGCCGCTGAGGGTGAAGCTGGTGTAGTAGGCGCGCCGGTGTTCGGGTGCGTGTTCCAGTGACATCGAGTTCGCGCTGGCCTGCTCGCCGGCGGCGGACAGGCCCTGCAGCAGCCGCAGCACCACCAGCAGGATCGGGGCGAGTACGCCGACGTCGCCGTAGGTCGGCAGGCAGCCGACGGCGAAGGTGGCCACGCCCATCAGCAGGAGCGTGAAGACGAGGACTTTCTTGCGCCCGAAGCGATCCCCGACGTGGCCGAGGATCACCGCGCCGATCGGCCGCGCGAGGTAGCCGACGCCGAAGGTGGCCAGCGCCAGCAGCGTGCCGGCGGCGGGGGAGGAGGCCGGGAAGAAGATCTTGTTGAACACCAGTGCCGCGGCGGTGCCGTAGATGAAGAAGTCGTAGTACTCGAGTGCGCTGCCGATCCAGGCGGCCAGCGCGGCTTTGCGCGGCATGCCTTGTGCAGGGGTCACTTGGGCTCCTGAAGTCCGTGCTCCGTTGCTCAGACACAGCGGGGGCGGGTTAATGAACCATCTAGTTAGTTAACACAGGCTGGACAACGGGACCCCCGATGTCAAGACCGCGGCCGGGGAAGTTCGCTGAGCTTGAGGGCGCGGCCGTGGAACCTCGTTCCGCTCAGAGGCGGACACCGGCCAGGTTCGCCGCCGGGGTGCGTTCCGCTGAGCGCCTCAGGCGGGCGCGGTGAGGTAGCTGATGACGAGGTCGCCGAGCAGGCGGCGCTGGTGGTCCCGCCGCTGCGGGTCGAGCAGGTCCCGGTCGAAGATGGCGGCGAAGGTGTGCCGGTTCGCCAGGCGGAAGACGCAGTACGAGCTGATCACCATGTGGATGTCGAGCGCGTCGACGTCGGTGCGGAAGCGGCCGGCGGCGCGCCCGCGGGACAGGATGCGCGTCAGCACGTCGAGTGCCGGGTTGGCCAGGCCCGATAGCACCTCCGAGCGCGCGATGTGCTCGGCGCGGTGGATGTTCTCGATGCTGACCAGCCGGATGAAGTCCGGGTGGGCCTCGTGGTGGTCGAAGGTCAGCTCCGCCAGCTGGCGGATGGCGTCCTCCGGCTCGAGGTGGTCGACGTCCAGCTGCTGCTCCAGCGCGCGGATCGCCGAATACGCCTGTTCGAGCACGGCGACGTAGAGCTGTTCCTTGCCGCCGAAGTAGTAGTAGATCATCCGCTTGGTGGTGCTGGTCCTGGCGGCGATCTCGTCCACCCTGGCCCCGGTGTAGCCCTTGTCGGCGAACTCGCTGGTGGCCACCGCGAGGATGTCGGCGCGGGTGCGCTCCTTGTCGCGCTGCCGCTCGACCTCGGACGACGGTGCGGCCACCGGCTCCCTCCGATTCGTTGGCGGACCACACCAACTCTAACCCAGCCCCCTTTCCGGGTGCCGGACCCCGCGCTACAGTGAACTCACCAGTTAGTACATTAATCGCCGGAAGGCCTGTGGTGACCAGCTATCTCATCGGACTGATCGGTTCCGGCATCGGGCCGTCACTGAGCCCGGCCCTGCACGAGCGCGAAGCGGACCGGCTCGGCCTGCGTTACCTGTACCGCCGCCTCGACCTCGACGTGCTGGACCGCCCGTCCGGAGAGGTGTTCGAAGCCGCGCGGCTGGCCGGGTTCGACGGGCTCAACGTGACCCATCCCGCCAAGCAGTCGGTGCTCGACCACCTCGACGAGCTGTCACCGGAGGCCGCCGCGCTCGGCGCGGTGAACACCGTTGTCTTCGACCGCGGCCGCGCGATCGGCCACAACACCGACAGCACCGGCTTCGCCGGCAGCCTCAGCCGCGGCCTGCCCGACGCCGCGATGGACACCGTGCTGCTGCTGGGCGCGGGTGGCGCGGGCGCCGCCGTCGCGCACGCGCTGCTCTCACTGGGCACCGGCACCCTGCACGTCCACGACGTCGACGAAGGCCGGTCCGCGAAGCTGGTTTCCGCGCTGTGCCGGCGTTTCGGCGCCGATCGGGCCGTCGCCGGAAATCTCGACGTGCTCGAAACCGCCGACGGCCTGGTGCACGCGACACCGACCGGCATGGCGCAGTACCCGGGTAACCCGGTGCCCGCTTCGGCGCTGCGGCCGGAACTGTGGGTGGCCGACATCGTCTACCGTCCACTTGAGACGGAACTGCTGCGCACCGCGGCCGCGCGCGGTTGCCGGGTGCTCGACGGCGGCGGCATGGTGGTGCGGCAGGCGGCCGACTCGTTCCGGTTGTTCACCGGCATCGAACCGGACACCGAGCGCATGCTGCGGCACTTCGGCGAACTCGCGGCCGACGAGGGAAAGGCGGTGTACGCCCGTGGTTAGCACCGGAGCCGAACGCCGGACCGCGATCGCCACCGTCTGCCTGTCCGGCACGCTGGAGGACAAGCTGGCGGCCGCGTCCGCCGCCGGGTTCGACGGGGTCGAGATCTTCGAGAACGACCTGCTCGCCTCGCGCCTGTCCCCGGCCGGGATCCGGCGCCACTGCGCGGATCTGGGCCTGTCGATCGATCTCTACCAGCCGTTCCGCGATTTCGAGGCGGTGCCGCCGGAGCTGTTCCGGGCCAACCTCCGGCGGGCCGCGCGCAAGCTGGACCTGATGGCCGAACTGGGCACCGGCACCGTGCTGGTCTGCTCCTCGGTCTCGCCCGACGCGGTGGACGACGACGAACTCGCCGCCGAGCACCTGCACGCCCTCGCCGAACTGGCGGGTGAGCGCGGAATGCGCATCGCCTACGAAGCACTGGCGTGGGGCCGGTTCGTCAACACCTACCAGCGTTCGTGGCGGATCGTCCGGCGGGCCGCGCACCCGGCGCTCGGCCTGTGCCTGGACAGCTTCCACATTCTCTCGGTCGGCGGGGATCCGGCGGCGATCCGGACCATTCCCGGCGAAAAGATCTTCTTCGTGCAGCTCGCCGACGCGCCCCGGCTGGCGATGGACGTGCTGCAGTGGAGCAGGCACCACCGGCTCTTCCCCGGACAGGGCGAGTTCGACCTGACCGCGTTCACCGGGCACGTGCTGGCCACCGGGTACGCCGGGCCGCTGTCACTGGAGGTGTTCAACGACGTCTTCCGGCAGGCCGATCCGCGGCTCACCGCGGTCGACGCGATGCGGTCGCTGCTGGCGTTGCAGGAATCGCTCGGCCTGGTCGAACTCCCCGAAGCACCGGCGCTGCACGGGCACGCGTTCGCCGAACTCGCCGCATCCTCCGGTGAGGATGTGGGGAAGGTGCTCGCCGGGCTCGGGTTCAGCGTCGCGGGCCACCACCGGAGCAAGCCGGTGAGCCTGTGGGCGCAGGGTGGCGCGCGCGTGCTGGTCAACGAAACCGGGGAACGCACGGCGATCGCGGTCGAGAGCGAAGATCCGGAGCGCTCGGCCCGGCGGGCCGCGGCCTTCCTCGCCCAGCCGTTGCCGCGCGGCCGGGAGGCGGTCGCGGCCCCCGATTCCACCGAGTTGTTCTTCTGCGGCAGCGAAGACTGGCTGGCCGACTTCGACCTGACCGGCGAAACCGGGGAAACCGCGAACACCGCTGGGATCACCGGCATCGACCACGTCGCGCTGACCCAGCCGTTCGACCAGTTCGAGGAAGCCGCCCTGTTCTACCGGTCGGTGCTGGGCCTGCGACTGGAGCCCGTGGTGGAGTTCGCCGCGCCGTTCGGCCTCGTCCGCAGCCGCGCCGCCGCGCACCAGGGCGTGCGGCTGACCCTGGACACCGCGCTCGTGCGCCGCGGGGAATGGGCCCCTGCCGTGCGCGAACCGCAGCACATCGCCTTCGCCACCGGCGACGCGATCGCCAGTGCGAAGGCGATGCGCGCACTCGGCGCGCCGCTGCTGGAGATTCCCGGCAACTACTACGACGATCTCGAGGCCCGGCTCGATCTCGACCCGGAACTGCTGGCCGAGCTGCGTGCCGAGTCGGTGCTCTACGACCGCGACGAGCACGGCGAATTCCTGCACTTCTACACCGACCTGGCGGGGGAGCGGGTGTTCTTCGAAGTGGTGCAGCGCGTCGGCGGCTACCGCGGGTACGGCGTGGCGAACGCGCCGATCCGGATGGCAGCCCACCGCGACCGCAGGCTCAGCGCGCGTTAGAGGGCACGCAGGTAAGGCAAGGCCATCCACCTGCCCTACTTGCGCGCCCTCTCAGCGATCCGCGCCTCGGGAATGCTGTCTAGCGCCTGGGCCCAGTCCGGGTACTTCGCGACCTTGGCCAGGTGCAGCGCCATCACCTTCTCGCTCAGCTCCGGGTCGAGGTCGTCGGAGAGCCGGACCGCGGACATGCGCTGGATGTGCGGCAGGATCTCCCAGTCCCCGGACAGGTGCACCGGGTCGTGCATGTACCGCTCCAGCGCGGCCAGGTCGGCGATCCCGGCGAGATAGGTGTGCGTGAACCCCTCCGCCGGGTCCCCGATGTCCTGTCCCACCGTGGAGAACGACACCGACTCCACCGAAGCCGTGCGCCGCATCGCGGCCAGCACGGTCTCCTTGCTTTCTTCGCTGGTCCCGTCCTTGAAGCTGAACCGCAGGATGTTGACGATCATGCCTACCTCCGAATTGAACCGATGGGTTCAATCTAGTGTTCTAATCGGTTCGTTCGCAAGAACCGGGATATGCTGCTGAGGTGACCACTGCCTCACGGGGGCGGATCGACAAGCGGCAGTCGATCCTGACCGCCGCGTTCACCGTCTTCGCGCGCCGCGGGTACGCCGAAGCCTGCGTCAAGGAGATCGCCGAGGAGGCGGGCGTCGCCAAGCCGACGGTCTACAACCACCTCAACGACAAGGAAAACCTCTTCCGCCACGCCATCGAGGCCGCCGCCGACGAGGTGATGGCGGCCAATCTCGAGGTGGTGGAACGGCTGCGCGAGCCGGGCGACGACCTGCGCGCGGCGCTGGAGGACGTGGCGCACCGGCTGGCCCAGGTGTGCTGCGGGGAGCGGTCGCGCTCGCTGCGGCGCCTGACCTACGGCCAGGTGGCGCGGTTTCCCGAGCTGATCGAACTGGTCCAGGCCCGCACCTCGGACAAGGTCGCCGAAGCGCTGGCCGACCGGCTCGCCCGGTTCTCGCTCGCCGGGCGCCTGCGGTCGTGCGATCCGGCGGTGGCCTCGGGGCAGTTGCTCGCCCTGCTCACCGGACCGCTGGAGAACCGGTCTCACCTCGGCACGCGCAAGGTGCCCGCGACGGAGGTGCGGGCGGTGTCCGACGCGGCCGTCGACACCTTCCTGCGCGCGTACGCGGCCGGATGACCTCGACGCGGACGCTTCCGGTGCGGGATCGGCCCGGCAGGCGCGCGTGGCTCGGCCCGATCGCGCTGCTGCTGGCCGTGCTGTGCTGGTTCATGCCGCTGGGCGGGGTGGCGGTGGCCGTCGCGGCGATCGCCTGCGCGAGCGCCTCCATCCTCACCGACCGCCAGTACCGGCTCGACTGGACCGCGGTGGCCGGGGCCTCGATCGGCGCCGGTCAGCTGTTCTTCACGGTGTTCCTGATGGCGATGGAGGCTGCGGGCCACTGAGGCTGTGCAGCAGGAAAATGCCGCTGAGCACCGGCTTTCCCGCGCGCTGGTCGTCGTTGGCCACGTACTCGTCGAGCACTTCGAGGATGCGGCGGTCCAGCTCGGCGATGTCGTCATCGGACAGATGCAGGGTGAACCGCTCGTACAGCCGCACCGACTCCGGGCCCGCCTCCCGCAGTTCCTCCTGGAACGCGACCACCGGCGCGGACCGCTCGTCCGCGGTCTCGGCTTCGAGCAGCGGGCCGTCCAGCCACCAGGTCTGGGTCGCGCTCCGGTAGGGCTTCTCCAGCGCGCCGCTCGCGCCGGTGCGGACCGGCGCCTGCTCGAGCAGGCCGGCCTCGGTGAGCTGGCGGACGTGGTGCAGTACCGTGCCCGGGTCGCGGCCGAGCCGGTCGGCCAGCTGCTTGTTGGTCAGCTCGTGTTCCTTGCACAACCGCAGGATGCGCAGGCGCAGCGGATGCCCGAGCGCCTTCACCTCGCGGGCGGTGGCCGCCCGCCGCTTCTGGCCGGTCATGGGAAGATAGTACATCGATGGAGTTTTCCCCATCGATGTGCCATTCTCCATTCATGGTTGCTCTGGGGGGTGCCTACTGGCGCCTGTGGCTCTCATCCGCGCTGTCGAACCTCGCCGATGGCGTGTTCAAGGTCGCCCTGCCGCTGGTGGCCGTCGGGCTGACGCGGTCGCCCACGCTGATCGCCGGGCTCACGCTGGCCGTCAGGCTGCCGTGGTTGCTCTTCGCCCTACCGGCGGGTGCGCTGGCCGATCGGCTCGACCGCCGTCACGCCATGCTCGGCGCGAACTTCGCGCGCGCCGGGCTGCTCGCGGTACTCGCGCTGACGGTGTCACTGGACATCGCGTCGATCTGGGTGCTCTACGCCATCGCGTTCGCGGTGGGCATCACCGAGACGATCTACGACACCTGTGCGCAGTCGATCGTGCCGCAGCTGGTGGGCCGTGACCAGCTGTCGCGGGCGAACGGCCGCCTGTTCGCCGCCGAGCTGACCGCCAACGAGTTCCTCGGCCCGCCGCTGGCCGGGCTGCTGGTGGCCGCGGGCGCGCTGGCCTCCTTCGTCACCCCGGCCGGGTTGTGGCTGGCGGCGATCGGCGCGTTGTTCCTGGTGCGCGGGTCGTTCCGGCCATCGGGGGAGGGCCCGCCGAGGGACAGGCCGTCGAGCCTGCGCGCCGACATCGCCGAAGGCCTGCGGTTCCTGTTCCGCGACCGGGTGTTGCGGACGATCTCGGTGATGGTGGGCGTGTTCAACTTCGCCGACACGGCGGTTTTCGCCGTGCTCGTGCTGCACGCGGTCGGCCCGGGTTCGGCGATGGGCCTGTCCGAGCAGGCGTTCGGCCTCATGCTGACCGGCGTCGCGGTCGGCGGGCTGCTCGGCTCGCTCGCCGGCGAGTGGGCCGAGCGCGTGCTGGGGCGGGCGTGGACGATCGGACTCGGGTTCGTCGCGAGCGGGGTTATGCTCGGAACGCCCGCGGTGAGCACGGATCCGTACGTGGTCGGCGCCGCGTTCGTGCTCGGCGGTGCCGGACTGATGGTCGCCAACGTGGTGATGGTGTCGCTGCGCCAGCGCCTCACCCCGGACCACCTGCTCGGCCGCGTCAACAGCGTGCACCGGTTGCTGGCCTGGGGCACCATGCCGCTCGGCGCCGCCGCGGGCGGCCTGCTCGCCCAGTGGCTCGGCCTGCCCGCGACGTTCGCCACGATGGCGGCGCTGACCCTGCTCCTGCTCCTCGGTGTGGTCCGGCTGCGTCAGTCCGTCGCTGGTCGGCGGAACTGCGCGGCGTAGAGGCGGTGGTAGGCGCCTTCGGCCGCGAGCAGTTCCGCGTGCGTGCCCTGTTCGACGATGCGGCCCGACTCCATCACCAGGATCAGGTCCGCGTCGCGGATGGTGGACAGCCGGTGCGCGATGACGAAGCTGGTCCGGTTCGACCGCAGCGCCGCCATCGCGTGCTGCACCAGCGATTCGGTGCGCGTGTCCACCGAACTGGTCGCCTCGTCCAGGATCAGCAGCGACGGGTCGGCCAGGAACGCCCGCGCGATGGTGAGCAACTGCTTCTCCCCGGCGCTGATGTTGGTGCCGTCGTCGTCGATCACCGTGTCGTAGCCGTCGGGCAGGCTGCGCACGAACCGGTCGACGAAGGTGGCCTTCGCCGCCGCCTCGATCTGCTCGGTGGTGGCATCGGGCCTGCCGTAGGCGATGTTGTCCCGGATGGTGCCGCCGAACAGCCAGGTGTCCTGCAGCACCATGCCGATCTGCCCGCGCAGCCCGGCCCGGTCGAGCCGGGTGATGTCGGTGTGGTCCAGCGTGATCCGGCCCGAATCCAGCTCGTAGAACCGCATGATCAGGTTGACCAGCGTGGTCTTGCCCGCCCCGGTCGGCCCGACCACGGCCACCGTCTGGCCCGGTTCGGCGACCAGCGACAGGTCCTCGATCAACGGCGTGTCCGGTTCGTAGGAGAAGCTGACCCGCTCGAACTCGACGCGCCCGCGCCGCTGTGCCGCCCGCTCCGGAACGGCCGGATCGGGTTCCTGCTCCTCGGCATCGAGCAACTCGAACACCCGCTCCGCCGAGGCCACCCCGGACTGCAGCAGGTTCGCCATCGACGCCGCCTGCGTCAGCGGCTGGGTGAACTGCCGCGAGTACTGGAGAAATGCCTGCACGTCACCGATGGTCATCGCGCCGGTGGTCACCCGGAGCCCGCCGACCACCGCCAGCGCGAGATAGCTGAGGTTGGACACGAACATCATCGACGGCATGATCACGCCGGAGACGAACTGCGCGCCGAGGCTGGCACCGAACAACTTGTCGTTGCGCTCGCGGAACTCCCGCTCCACCTCTTCGCGGCGGCCGAACGCGGTGACCAGCTCGTGCCCGGAGAAGGCCTCCTCGATCTGCGCGTTGAGCGAACCGGTGTGCTTCCACTGCGCCACAAAAAGCTTCTGCGACCGCTTCCCGATCACCCGGGTGACCACAATGGACAGCGGAACCGCGGTGAGCGCGATCAGCGCCAGCAGCGGCGAGATGACCAGCATCATCACCAGCACGCCGAGCACGGTCAGCACCGCCGAGAGCAGCTGGCTCAACGTCTGCAGCAGGGTCTGGGAGATGTTGTCGATGTCGTTGGTGACCCGGCTGAGCAGCTCACCGCGCGGCTGCCGGTCGTAGTAACGCAGCGGCAGCCGGTGCAGCTTGCCCTCGACCTCCTCGCGCAGCCGGTACACGAAGCGCTGCACCACGTTGTTCAGCAACCGCCCCTGCACCCAGGCGAACACCGACGAGGCCAGGTACAGCCCGAGCACCCACGCGAGCACCTCGCCGAGCGCGGCGAAGTCCAGTGCGCCGCGTTGCACACCGGCGATCACCACGTCCGTGGCGTGGCCGAGCACCTTGGGCCCGGCCACCGAAAGCGCGACGCTGGCGACCCCGAGCGCGATGATCACCAGCAGCAGCGGGCGTTCCCCGCGCAGCCTGCCGAGCAGCCGCTTCGCCGAGGCCGAGAAGTTCTCCGCCTTGCTCGCCGGCATGCCGATGGCCGGTCCTCGGCCGAACATCGACGCCTGCTGCTGCGGCCGGTTCGTGGTGGGGGCGCTCATGCCGCGGGCTCCGGGGTCAGCTGGGACTGGACGATCTCGAGATAGGTGGGGCAGTTCGCCATCAGCTCGGTGTGCGTGCCGATTCCGACCACGGAACCGTTCTCCAGCACCACGATCTGCTCGGCATCGACCACAGTGGACACCCGCTGGGCGACCACCAGCACCGCGGCGTCGGCGGTGTGCGGCCGCAGCGCCGCGCGCAGGGCGGCGTCGGTGGCCAGGTCGAGCGCGGAGAACGAGTCGTCGAACAGGTAGATCTCCGGTTTGCGCACCAGCGCGCGGGCGATGGAGAGCCGCTGGCGCTGCCCGCCGGAGACGTTCGTGCCGCCCTGGGTGATCGGCGCGTCGAGACCGCCCTTCATCGCTTCGACGAACTCGCGGGCCTGCGCGATTTCCAGTGCCTCCCACAGTTCTTCGTCGGTGGCCGCCGGATTCCCGTAACGCAGGTTGCTCGCCACGGTGCCGGTGAACAGGTACGGCCGCTGCGGCACCAGCCCGATCCGGCCACGCAGCAGCGCGGGGTCGAGCCGCCGCACGTCCACGCCGTTGACCAGCAGGCTGCCGCCGGTGACGTCGAGCAGGCGGGGGATCAGCGAGACCAGCGTGGTCTTCCCGGCGCCCGTGCTGCCCACGATCGCGGTGGTTTTGCCCGGCTCCGCGCGGAAGGAAACCCCGCGCAGCACCGGATCCGCGGCACCGGGGTAGCGCAGTTCGACGTCGCGGAACTCCACCTCACCGCGGGCGGTCACCTCCCGGACCGGGTTTTCCGGTGGTAGCACCGAGGATTCGGTGTCCAGCACCTCGACGATGCGCTCGGCGCAGACCGACGCGCGCGGGATCATCGTCGCGATGAAGGTCACCATCATCACCGAGGTGAGGATCAGCATCAGGTAGCTCAGGAACGCGACCATCGCGCCGACCTGCAGCTGTCCCTCGGCGACCCGGTGCGCGCCGAACCAGACCACGGCCACGCTGGAGGCGTTGAGCACCAGCATCACGATCGGGAACAGCAGCGCCTGCAGCCGCCCGACGCGCAGCGCGGTGTCGGTCAGCGCGGAGTTGGCCTCGGCGAAGCGGCGAGTCTCCACCGGTTCGCGGACGAAGGCGCGGACCACGCGGATGCCGGAGAGCTGCTCGCGCAGCACGCGGTTCACCGTGTCGATGCGGTCCTGCATGGTGCGGAAGCGCGGCACCATGCGGACGATGATCAGGCCCATCGCCACCAGCAGCACCGGTACCGCGACCAGCATCAGCCACGACAGCCCGGCGTCCTCGCGAATGGCCAGCACGATGCCGCCGACGGACATGATCGGCGCGGTGACCAGCATCGTGCAGGCCACCACCACCAGCATCTGCACCTGCTGCACGTCGTTGGTGTTGCGGGTGATCAGCGAGGCGGCGCCGAAGCCGGAGACCTCCCTGGCGGAGAACGCGCCCGCGCGGTGGAAGATCGACGCGCGCACGTCGCGGCCGAAGCTCATCGCGACCCGCGCGCCGAGGTAGACCGCGCCGGTCGAGCACACGATCTGCAGCAGCGTGACCGCGAGCATCCAGCCGCCGGTGCGCAGGATGTACCCGGTGTCACCGGTGGCCACGCCCTGGTCGATGATGTCGGCGTTCAGGCTCGGCAGGTACAGCGAGCCCATCGTGCCGACCAGCTGCAGCAGCACCACCCAGGCCAGTTCGCGCCGGTACGGCCGCAGGTGACCGCGCAGCAGGCGACTCAGCAAGTCCGACCCCCAGGAAGAAACGTTCCGTATCTTACCGGGTCAGGCTACAGTCCCGATCGGGAAACGCAACCGGGATAAAAGGGGCACTGTTGGCAGAGGCGCGGTCTCGCCGCCGAGGCGAACACCTCGAACAGGCGATCTTCGAAGCCGTGTGGGCGGAACTGCTCGACGTCGGCTACGCGAAGCTCACCATGGAGGCGGTCGCCGCGCGGGCCGGGACCAGCAAGCCGGTGCTGTACCGGCGGTGGGCCGGCCGGGCCGAACTGGTGCTGGCCGCCTGGCGGCACCGGCTCCCGGTGTCTTTCGAGCTGCCGGACACCGGGACGCTCTCCGGTGACCTGAAGGAACTGCTCGGCCGGTCCCTGTGCCGGTTCGAGGACTTCTCGCCGGACCTGCTGGCCGGGCTGACCACCGAGACCTTCCGTGATCCGGAGGTGTTCGCCCTGCTGCGCAAGCAGATCGCGAAGGCCGCGCCGGGACAGGCGTTCGAGGCGCTGATCCGGCGGGCGGTCGAGCGCGGTGAACTCGCCGAGCCGCGGCTGAGCCCGCGGGTGCTGGCGCTGCCGCTGGACCTGATCCGCGCCGACGCGGTGCTCTACGGCAGGCAGCTGACCGAGGTCCGCGTCGCCGAAATCGTCGACGACATCTTCCTCCCGTTGTTGCGCGGCCTCGCCGCTTAGTGGTGGCCGCTTGGTGATCGGTCACAAAACCCGGCTCCGGACTCTGGATTTCTTCCCACCGCCGCCGCGGCCTTCCGGTCGCAGGATGTGAGCACACGACAACGGCGTTGGAGGTTCGGGATGGGGCTGGGCAGGCAGATCACGGCGGGATTGGCGGCGGCTCTGTCGGCTGCCACGGCTCTGGCCGCACCCGCGCAAGCAGCGGAACCACTGGAGTACGTCGCCCTCGGCGACTCCGCGGCGGCGGGCCCGCTGATCCCGGACCAGGATCCGAACCTGCTGTGCCTGCGCTCGGACCGCGACTACCCGGCACTCGTGGCCGAGGAGCTTGGCGCGGAGCTGACCGACGTGACCTGCTCCGGCGCGACCACCGACGACTTCGCCGGCCGCCGCCTCGGTGTGCTGCCGCCGCAGTTCGACGCGCTGACCGAGGACACGGACCTGGTCTCGATCACCATCGGCGCCAACGATTCCGGGCTCTTCCAGCACGCGCTGAGCTGTATCAACCTGCTGCCGGAACCGGCCGGGCTGTCGTGCGCGGACCGGCTCACCGCGGGCGGGAAGGACACGCTGGCCGAGGCCGTCGACGCCTGGGCGCCGGAGTTCGGCGCCGCGCTCGACGAGGTGGCCCGGCGCGCGCCGTCGGCGAAGATCCTGGTCACCGGCTACGGCACCTACATCCGCCGCGACGGCTGCTACCCGGTCCAGCCGGTGTGGGCGCGGGACGCGAACTACCTGCAGGGCGTGATGAACCGGATCAGCTCGGTGGCACGGGAACAGGCCGCGGCCCACGGTGCGTCCTTTGTGGACTTCGCCGAGGTCACCGTCGGCCACGACATCTGCGCGGCCCCGCGCGACCGGTACCTCGAAGGCCTGGTCCCGGTGAACGCGGCCGCCCCGCTGCACCCCAACGCGCAGGGCATGGCCGCCTTCGCCGAGGCCGTCACCACCGCGGCGCGCTGAGCCGTGCGCCTGCTCGCGCTCAACCACGGCGGACTGCGGGCCCGGTGTTCGGGGGCTGACCGGCTCGGCCGTCCTCGGCCGCCCGTGCGGCGAGTGCGGCCCGGAGCAGGGCGACGTCACTGATCCGCGTCGGGTCGAGGCCGGTGAGGTCGGTGATGCGGCGGAGCCGGTAGTCGACCGTGTTCGGGTGGACGTGCAGTTCGGTCGCGGTCGGGCGCCGGTTGCCGCGGCGCAGGTAGGTCTCCAGGGTGCGCACCAGCTCCTCGTGCCCGGACAACGGCGCCAGCATCGCCGAAAGCCGGTCGAGCGCGGCGCCCGGCCGTGACATCTGGTACTCCAGCAGCACGTCGTCGAGCCGGTAGAGGCCCGGCGCCCGGCCGGAGTTCCGCGCCACCCGCAGCACTTCGCGGGCCAGCTCGGCCGCGGCGGGAACCTCCGGCGGTTCCGCGGCGGCCGCGCCCGCGGTGATCGCGGCACCCGCCGCGCGGCTCGCGTCCGCGAAGATCCGGTCCAGCCGCGCCCAGTCCGGAGTGGCTGTTGCCGGCAGGAGCGCGAGCCCGCCCGCCGGGGTGAACGAGGACAGCACCGGGTCGCGGAACTGGCGTTCCAGCTCGACGCGCAGCCGCCGGAGCTTGCGGCGCCCGGCCACCGTCGGGTCCACCCCGTCGGCCGATTCGTCGGCGTGCGCCCCGATTTCCACCGCGAGCACGACGTAGCGGGGCGGTAACCCGGCGACCGCCGACGGCGTCCCGTCGAGCAGGGAGGACAGCAGTGACCGCTCGTCGTCGAAGACCGCTTGGCGCTCGTCCAGATACCCGGCGCCGACCGCGGGCGCGACCAGTTCGAGGTAACGCAGGGCGAGCGTGTTCACCGCCATCACGTCGCCGACCTCGGCCGGGCGCACCTGGCCGGTCAGCGACTCCCACACCACCTCGATGCCGATGTGGTAGGCGGTGAGCACGATGTCGATCGGAATGCCCTCCTCGGCCCGGCGGGCCGCGGACTCACGCAGGAAGTCCAGCTCCGGCCGGCCGGGCAGCTCACGGGTGCGCAGGACCTCGGTGAACGAGCGCAGGTTCTGCTCGATCACCCGGGTGATGTCACCGGTCAGCTGCTCGGCGGGCAGCAGCCCGTAGGCGGGGACCCGCGCGGTGAGCGCTTCGAGCACCAGCCCGGTGTAGGCGGACAGCTCGTCGGAGAGCCGCTCGTGCAGCGGCCTGCCCCCGACCACCAGCTGTCCGACCTTGTTACCCATCACAACAGCCTAGGCGAGTACCTTCGGCACCGTGGTGATCCGGGACGACGCGGGCAACGAGTTGCTCGGCTTCCACCCGGAACTCGGGCCCGAGCCGATGCCACTCGCGCTGGTGGTGGTCGAATCCGGCGGGCTGGTGCTGATGATGCTCAACGCCTTCCGCCGGCAGTGGGAGCTGCCGGGCGGCATGCTCGAACCGGGGGAGACCCCGGAAGCGGCGGCACTGCGGGAACTGGCCGAGGAGACCGGCATCCCGGCCACGGCGGCGGAGTTCGCCGCCGTGGCCGGGTTCGCGTTGGTGGCGCCGGTCCGGCGCGAGTTCGCCGCGGTCTACCGGCTGGTGTTCGACGACCGGCCGCGGCCGGTGGTCAGCGACGAGGCACTGGACTTCCGCTGGTGGGATCCGGCCACGCCGGTCCCGGCCGGGATGAGCCCGCTCGACGCCGGGATCGCGCGGCGCGTGGTCATGCCTGGCTGATGTTGACCATCCACGAAATGCCGAACTGATCTTCACAGGCGCCGAATTCGTCGCCCCACATCTGCTTTTCCAGCGGTACCGAAACGGTGCCCTTCGCCGACAAGCGCTCCCAGTAGCCGCGCAGTTCGTCCGCGTCGTCACCGCTGAGGCTGATCGAGATGTTCGTGCCGGGCTTGTATTCCATGCCGGTCGGCGTGTCCGCCCCCATCAGGGTGAATCCGCTCGGCGTTTCCAGCATGCCGTGCATGATCTTTTCCTGGTCGTGGTCCGCACCGGCCTCGCCGAAGGTGTTCAGCACCAGCTCACCGTCGAACACCTCGCGGTAGAACTCCATCGCCGCTCTCGCGGTGCCGTCGAAGCTGATGTAGGGATTGAGCCTGCTGGGCATCGGAAGCTCCTCTGTTCGTAACGGAGCGCCATACTCGCAGACCGGGCGGAGCCCGACAACGCTCGATCGGGTAGCACCGCATTACGGCATTCGGCTCGCTTTTTCACTCCGGAGTGGGTAATTGTCGTACGTCTCGCTAACCTGGCTGGCCCGTTCACTGCCGACCGAGGAGCGTAATGACTACCGCACGTGAGGCACCGGACATCCTTTCCCCCGAATTCGCCGCGGACCCGTACTCGGCCTACCGGATCATGCTGGCGGACCGGCCGCTGATCTGGCACGAGGCCATGTCGAGCTACATCGTTTCGCGCTACGAGGACGTGTCGAGGGCGTTCAAGGAGCCGGCCTTCACCACGGACAACTACGGCTGGCAACTGGAACCGGTGCACGGCAGGACCATTCTCCAGCTGAGCGGCCGCGAGCACGCGGTCCGCCGGGCGCTGATCGCCCCGGCCTTCCGCGGCAGCGAACTCGAGCGCAGGTTCCGCCCGGTGATCGAAGCCAACGCGCGACGGCTGATCGATGCCTTCCGCGACAAGGGATCCGCCGATCTGGTCACCGACTTCGCCCGCCGGTTCCCGATCGGGGTGATCGTCGACATGCTGGGCCTCGATCCCGGCGACCACGACCGGTTCCAGCGCTGGTACACCTCGATCATCGCCTTCCTCGGCAACCTGAGCCAGGACGAGCGGATCACCGCCGACGGCCTGCGCACGCGCGCCGAGTTCGCCGAGTACATGGTGCCGGTCATCCGGCAGCGCCGGGAGAACCTCGGTGACGACCTGCTTTCCACCCTGTGCGCGGCCGAGGTCGACGGCACGAAGATGAGCGACGAGGACATCAAGGCCTTCTGCAGCCTGCTGCTCGCCGCGGGCGGGGAGACCACGGACAAGGCGATCGCGAGCATCTTCAAGAACCTGCTGGAGCACCCGGACCAGCTCGCCGCGGTGCGGGCCGACCGGAGCCTGGTCCCGCGGGCGTTCGCGGAAACCCTGCGCTACACCCCGCCGGTGCACATGATCATGCGCCAGCCCGCCGAGGACGTCGAACTCGGCGGTGGCGTGATCCCGGCGGGCAGCACGGTGACCTGCCTGATCGGCGCGGCCAACCGCGACGGCCGCCGCTTCGCCGACGCCGACCGGTTCGACATCTTCCGCACCGACCTGCCGACGCAGACCGCGTTCTCCGCGGCGGCGAGCCACCTTTCCTTCGCACTGGGACGCCACTTCTGCGTCGGCGCGCTGCTGGCGAAGACCGAAGTGGAGGTCGGCGTGAACCAGTTGCTCGACGCCATGCCGGACCTGCGCCTCGCCGATGGTTTCACCCCGGTCGAGGAAGGGGTGTTCACCAGGGGCCCGGCCTCACTGCCGGTGCGCTTCACCCCGGTGGCCTGAGCACACGGCCCACGTGGCCCGGAATGCGCGCGGGTGTGGGACCCGGCTGCCGGACCGCGGAACTCGCCCCCCGCACGGCGAGTTCCGGCGGCCCGGCCGCGGATCCCACACCCGCGCGGCCTTCCGCTCCCCGCGCCGGGAACAGAAGGGGTCAGCGCGCCCGGCCGAGCGGCACGGGCCCGGGATCACCGGCCACGTAGGTCGGGGTGAAGGTGACCGGCAGGCTCTCCAGCCCGCGCATCCACACCGACGGGTGCCACACCAGCGCGTCGCCGGGTACCGCGAGCGAGACGTCGGGCAGCCGGTCGAGCAGCACCTCGATGGTGGTCCTGGCGATCACCTCGGCCACCTCCGGCGCCGGGTACGGGCAGCCGTGCTCGCCGTGGCCGAAGGACATGTGCGCGTGGTTGCCCAGCGAACCGGACGAGGAATCGGGGCGCACCAGTGGATCCGAGTTCGCCGCGGCCAGCCCCATCACCACCAGGTCGCCCGCGCGCACCCGCTGCCCGCCCAATTGCGTGTCCCTGGTGGCGAAGCGCCCGATGAAGTTCTGCGTCGGCGTGTCGTGCCAGAGCACTTCGTTCAGCGCCTGCCCGACGCTGCCGCGCCCGCCGGACAGCGTCATCGCGAACCGCAGGTCGGTCAGCATCAGCCGGATCGTGTTGCCGATCCAGTTCGCCGTCGGCTGCTGCGCGGCCGCGGTGACCACCAGCAGGTCCTGCACGATCTCCTCATCGGACAGTCCGGCGGGTGAGGCCAGCAGCTGCGAGGGCAGGTCGGTGCCGGGGAAGTCCCGTTTGTACGCCACCAGCGCGCGCATCGCGGCCTGCACCCGCAGGTGCGCGTTCATCGCGTCCGGCCCGAGGTCCAGCGAGATCGCCACGTCCCGCACCAGCGCCGGGGTCTCCGCCTCCGGCATGCCGTAGATCTTCGCCACCGCCAGCAGCGGGATGCGCATCGCGTACTGCGCCACCAGATCCGCCTCCCCGGTACCGGCGAAGGAGTCGATCAGCCGGTCGGCGATCCGCTCGCAGTGCGTGCCCAGCTCGAACTGGTCCACCGCGGCGAGCGCCTCGCTGATCGCACCCGCGCGGCGCCGGTGCTCGGCGCCCTCGGTGAACATCACCGACGGGTTGTGCGCCACGTACGGCAGCAGCGGCCAGTCGGCGGGCACGCGCTCCCATTCGTTCCAGCGGCGGGTGTCCCTGGCGAACAGCTGCGAGTCGCTGGTGACCTGGTGCATCTCGCGGTAGCCGGAGACGAACCACGCCGGGATGTCACCGTCGAGCAGGATCGGCGCCACCGGCCCGTACTCGTCGCGGATGGCGGCGTAGAGCCTGGCCGGGTCGGTGTTGAACTGCGGGCCGTAGAGCCGGACCCGCTCCACCGGGGCGGCCGGCGGCCAGGCGGGGTCGGCGGTGTGGCGGAACTCGGTCATTGTGCGCTCTCCCGGGCGGCTGATAAGGCTGAGAGGTGGTACAGGTGGTCGACGAGGGCGATCAGGACCTGCTTGGACGAGGACCGCGCCCGCGCGTCGCAGTCGATCAGCGGGATCCCCTCGGGCAGGGACAGCGCCTCGCGCACGTCGTCGAGGTCGTGCGCGGGCGGGCCGAAGTTGTTGCGTGCCACGATGAACGGCGTGCCGTGGTGTTCGAGGCGGTCGATCGCGTACCACGAGTCGGCCAGCCGCCGGGTGTCCACCAGCACCACCGCGCCGAGCGTGCCGGAGAACAGCCGGTCCCACAGGAACCAGAACCGCTCCTGGCCGGGCGCGCCGAACAGGTAGAGCACCATCTTCTCGTCCAGGCTGATCCGGCCGAAGTCGAAGGCCACCGTGGTGGTGGTCTTGAACCGCGCCCCGGCGTTGAAGTCCACCCCGGCCCCGGCCTGGGTCATCGTCTCCTCGGTGCTCAGCGGCCGGATCTCGCTGACCGAGCGGACCATCGTGGTCTTGCCGACGCCGAAGCCGCCGACCACCACGATCTTCAGCCCGTGCGCGGCGGTGCCGCGCAACGGGGTGCGGACGGTCGCCTCAGAGGTTGTGGAGTCCAACGAGCACCTTCTTCAGGAATTCCAGCTCGGGCAGATCGGTTCCCGGCCCGACGGCCGTGGGGTGGCGCGCGGAGACCAGGCCCGCCTGGAGCAGGTCGGTCACCAGGATGCGGATCACGCTCACCGGCAGCCCCAGCTCCGAGGCGAGTTCGACGACCGAGGTCGGGTGGCGGCCGAGTCGCAGGATCCGCACGTGCTCGGACTGCCTGCCCGCCGACGGGTCCGCTTCGCTGACGATCAGCGTGACCAGGTCGAGGTCGGCCTCCTCGGCCCGGCTGCGCCCGCCGGTGACGGTGTAGAGCCGGTCGGGGTTCTCGTCCTCGAGCGGACCTCTGCTCATGTCAGCGTGCTGGGCTGCGCATGCCGGGGTGGCGCGGTCAGGTAACCACCGATCTGCTCCACCAGTTCGTCCATGTTGTGGCCGATGAGCCCGACGTCGGCGTTCTCCCCGGCGATCACCGCCAGGTGGGCGCCGTCACCGGCGTCGACGATGAACAGGATGCCGCCGTGGAACTCGGTCATCGAGTTGCGCACGCCGCCGGAGCCGTCGCCGAACTCCATCGACGCGCCGTAGCACAGCGACTGCACGCCCGCCGCGATGGCGGCCAGCTGGTCGGCCTGGTCGGCGCCGAGTGCGGGGGTGTGGCACAGCTTGAGCCCGTCCCTGGACAGCACCAGCGCGTGGCGGGCGCCCGGTGTGTTGCGCACCAGGTTCTCCAGTAACCATTCGAGGCTCGGATCAGTCGTGTTCATCGAGTGTCGGGGCGGGCCGCCCCGCGCTCCCCTCTGCTCATCGGTGGGTGGACGGGGGAATCACCGGTCTTCGCCGGTTTCCTTGCGCGCGCGGCCTGCCTGGTAGGCACCGAAGCGGGAACCGGAGTCCGGTCGTGGCCGCGGCATGTCGCCACGCGGGGCGGGGGAGGGGCGGGACGCGGCCAGCGTCTGCCCGCGCGGGCGCTTGGGCAGCGCGGTTTCGGCCTGCTCGATGGCAGGCGCGCCGACGATGGCCGGTTCGGGCAGTTCGTGCGGGGCCTGGTGCCGCGGTGTCAGCTCGAACGGCTCGTGCCGGACCTGGGTGATCAGCCGGCTCGGGATGCGCAGCACCACGCCGGTGCCGCCACGCGAGGACGGGCGGAAGAACACGTGCAGTTCGTGCTTGCGGGCCAGGCAGCCGACCACGGCCAGGCCGAGCCGGGTGCCGGTCAGCGTGGTCAGGTCCAGCGGGGTGGTGGTGGAGACCGCGAGTTCGGCCCGGGTCAGCGCCTGCGGTTTCATGCCGAGCCCGCCGTCCTCGACGGTGACCACCACGCCGTTGTGCAGGTCCTCGACGTAGATGTGCACTTCCTCCGACGGCGCGGAGAACCGGGTACCGTTGTCCATCAGCTCGGCCAGCGCGTGCATCACGTCCTCGGCGGCGTACCCGGCGACCGCGGCGGCGCTGGTGGAGTGGATGCGGATGCGCTGGTAGGCGCCGACGCGGCCCATCGCCCCGCGCAGCACGCTCTCCATCACGATCGGCTTGGTCCAGCGTCGGCCGGAGCGGGCGCCGGTGAGGACTGCGATGCTGTCGGCGAGCCTGCCGGTCTGCGCGGTGCTGTGGTCGAGCACCATCAGGTCGCCGAGGAAGTCCTCGGAGCACCGGTTCTGCAGCTCGCGGATGTTGGCCAGCATGCTGGTCGCCAGCGCCTGCACGCGTCCGGCGGCGTTCGCGCAGGCGGCGGTGGCCGCGGCGCGGCGGCGTTCGCCGACGCTGATCTCGTAGATCACCGAGCGCAGCAGCCGCGCGTGGTTTTCCCCTGGCGGACGGGGAATCTCGGCGAACACCGTGTCCACCGAGGCACCGTCGCGCAGCAGCGAGACGGCCGCGGGCACGGTCTGGTCGACCAGCCTGGCCAACTCGGCTTCGTGCGCTTCGGCGGAACCGCGGGCGCGGTACACCTCGGCACGGGCTCGCTGCAGTTCACCGTGGTGGCGGACCGCGGCGAAGGCGCTGGCGCACAACAGGAGGCCGGTGATCGCGGCGACGGTGAGCATCGGGCCGAGGCCACCGGCGGGCACGAGCACCGCCACCCACCACCACAGGCCGGTCACCACCACGGCGGTGACCAGTGCGGCGATCAGGGCTTGGCCGAACGGTCCCCGCGCCGCGCGAAGACGAACAGGCGGCTGTTCCGACATAGCTCAGGTCCTCGTCGTTCGTGGGTGATTCCCGGTACCGGGGCGGCCGCATTGTTTTGCGGCCGGTGGGCTCACCAGTGCTGGCTGGGGAATGCGGGAAATCGTGGCAGGGATGGTAGTACTCCGCCACCGGCCGGACCAGGGCGGGTGGGGTTTATTTCCACCCTGGGCCATCCGGGTGAAATTAAAATCCACCTGATCGAGGGATACTTTTTACGGAACGAACCGTCAACGGTGGAAATGCTCCGTTCGCCGTATCAAGTGCCCGGCAAGATCAATTCTGACTCCGGCGGGCAACCGGGGTGTGACAGTGAAGAGTCGCCCGGACGGTGTCGGACGCGGCGCCGAATGTCGCACTGTCCTATATCGACACAACGGGCGATAATTCGATGATTGTGTCAAATGGTGGGGGAATACTTCGTTGTTGTTTTCGGCGAGCAATTGTTCGGTGAAGAGGTGGCGGGTTCTCCTTCGCGGCCACCGGCCGGGCAGTGCGCACCAGCCGGTAAACCGCTTGCCGCGCCGCGGCGGGCGGGGTTATGGTCGGCGCACTCTGAAGATCAACGCTTCCTGGGAACCATGCCGCAGATGGGAAGCGGGCCCGTGAAGGGCACGGAGGGGCGGTGCTGTTTTGTCCTGCCCTCCGGAGGTAAATCCCATGAAGATCGGTCTTGGCCTGCCCATCGACGACCCGGCCGCGCTCGCGGACTGGGCACGGCGCGCGGACGCCGGCCCGTTCAGCACGCTCGGCCTGCTCGACCGGCTGGTGTTCGACAATCCCGAGCCGCTGATCACGCTCGCCAACCTCGCCGGTGCCACCTCGCGCATCCGGCTCCAGACCGAGGTGCTCATCGCGCCACTGCACAACACCGCGTTGCTCGCCAAGCAGTCGGCCACGCTCGACCGCCTCTCCGGCGGCCGGTTCACCCTGGGCATCGGGGTCGGCGGCCGGGAGGACGACTGCCTCGCCGCGGGCATCGACTCGAGCACCCGCGGCCGACGGCTCGACGAGCAGATGTCGTTGCTGCGCCGCACCTGGTCCGGCGAGCCGTACGGTGAAGGCGCCGGTCCGATCGGCCCGGCGCCGGTCACGCCCGGCGGCCCGGAAGTCCTGTTCGGCGGGTTCGCCCCGGCGGCGATCGAGCGGGTCGGCCGCTTCGGCGACGGCTTCCTCGGCGCCGCGCTGCCACCCCGGCTGATGGCGGACCGGTTCGAGCAGGTCCGGGTGGCCTGGCGGAAGTACGATCGCCCCGGTCAGCCGCGGCTGGTCGCCCAGGTCAATGTCGCGCTCGGGCCGGACGAAACGGTCGCACGCGCACGCCGCAACGTCCACGCCTACTACGCGTTCAGCGGTCACGCCGACCACATCGCCGGTGGACTGCTCGTCGCTCCGGACGCGATCCGCGCGACCACGCGGTCCTATTTCGACATCGGCGCCGACGAGGTGATGCTCTACTGCTGGTCCTCGGACACCGCGCAGGTCGACAGGCTGGCCGACGCGCTTTCCTGAACGGAAAAACGGCCGGGGCACCGCTCGGTGTCCCGGCCGTTCGCGTGTGCTTCGCTTATCGGTCGGTGCGCTTCAACTCGACGACGGGGATGACCCGGTCGGTCTTCTTCTCGTAGTCGCCGAACTGCGGCTGCACGGCGACCTGCTTGGCGTACACCTCGTCCCGTTCGGCACCGGTGAGCACCCGCGCGACCACCGGGAACCGCTCGCTGCCGTACTCGACCTCGGTCTCCGGGTTGGCCACCAGGTTGTGGAACCACGCCGGGTTCTCGGGGCTTCCGCCCTTGCTGGCGATGATGTACAGCAGGTCTCCGTCGACGAAGGGGACCAGCGGTGCCACGCGCTTGGTGCCGGACTTGGCGCCGGTGTGGTGCACGAGAACCAGAGGCATCCCCTCGAACATCCCGCCGACCTTGCCCCCGCGCTCGCGGAACTCAGCGATGACCTTCTGGTTGATCTCGTCGAAGTCGAACGTGTCGGTCATGCCCCCACCCTATGCGACACGCGGTGGCCTGATCGATAGCCGGATCGCTCAACGAAATATCCGATTGTCGCATTAACATCGACGATATGGACCTACTGGCCGATGTGCTGGCAGTCGGGGGCGTGCGCGGCACCGCGGGCGCGCGCATCGAGGCGGGCGGCGCCTGGGGCATGTCGTGGCGGGTGGTCGGTGCCGCGGCCTTCTACGCCGTCACCTCGGGCACGGCGTGGCTGAGCCTGTCCGGCCAGGAGCCGCGGCAGCTCATGCCCGGCGACGTCGTCCTGCTGCCGGGCGGGACGCCGCACGCGATGAGCAGCGCGCCCGGCCTGCCTGCCCCCGCGTGCCCCGGGTGTGACGAGGCGATGGCCACCGGCAGCGCGTTGCGGCTGGGCGAGGGGGAGGTGCAGACCCACGTTCTCGCCGCCAGGTACGAATACGACCCCACGGTGTCGACGCAGGTGATGGCCTCGCTGCCGCAGCTGCTGCACATCAGGGCCGACAACGGCGGCACCTGCCTGGACGACACCGTCCGGCTGTTGTCGAGGGAGCTGGCGTATCCGCAGGTCGGCACCCCGTTGGTGCTCAACCGGCTGGTCGACATCCTGCTGGTGCAGCTGCTGCGGGTCTGGCTGGCGCAACGCCCGCACGAGACCCGCGGGACGTGGCTCAGCGTGCTGACCGATCCGGTGATCAGCGTCGCGCTCACCAAGCTGCACCAGGAACCGGCCCGGGGATGGACGACCGAGTCACTCGCCGCCGAGCTGGCGATCTCACGCAGCACGCTGACGCGGCGATTCCGCGCTGTGACCGGCGCCGCCCCCGCCGACTACCTGACGCGGTGGCGGATGGACCTGGCCGCGATCCGGTTGCGCGACACCGACGACACGCTCGACGCCATCGCCCGTTCCGTCGGCTACACCTCGGTTTACGCGTTCAGCCGCGCGTTCCGCCGGTCGCGATCGCAGGCCCCGGGCCAATTCCGCACCGCGGTGCGGGCTTCTTGAGCTGCCGTGGCGCCGGTCTTCGTTCTACCTGCGCCGCCTGCGCGCCCGGGTCGCCAGGGGACCGATTCCGGCGCATGTCGCGATGGTGGTGGACGGCAACCGCCGGTGGGCGCGGGAAGCGGGCCTCGCCGACGTCGGCGAAGGGCATCGGCGCGGCTCCACCCATGTCGCCGAGGTGTTGCGCTGGTGCGCCGGGCTCGGCATCGACAACGTCACCCGGCACTCGCCTCGACCCGGCAGTGGCAGGACATCACCGACGCCGTCCGCGCACTGCTCGAAGACGAGATCCTGAACGGCAGCTCCTTGCAGGACCTCCCCGCCCCTGACCTGATGATCCGGACCAATCGATCTACTACGCGCCGTCCGCACGTATGCCGGCCGTGGCCGGGAGCGAACTTCCCGGCCACGATCCGCACCCACGACACCTGACCGTGCTCGTCAGGCCAAGAATTCCTGACGAACCGCGGCCTTCAGGTCGGCCAGCGCCTGGCGGTGGAACCGGGGTCCAAAGGAGACTCGCGCTACGCCCAGCGCTTTGAGCTTGGCCAGATCCAGCGTGCCCGGCCTGGTGTTGGCGTTGATCGGCCCGGGTATTCCGGCGACCAGCGTGGCGAGGTCCCGCTCGTCGCCGACACCGATCGGGTAGACGCAGTCGGCGCCCGCCTCCAGGTAGCGGCGACCTCGACGGACCGCTTCCGCGACCCGCTCTTCCTCGGCCACCCCGGCGTTCGGCAGGAAGGTGTCGACGCGCGCGTTGACCACGATCGGGATTCCGGCGTCGTCCGCGGCGGCTCGGATGGCCGAGAGCCGCTCGGCCTGCGCGCCGGCGTCGACGAGCCCGCCCGCGCGGTGGTCGGTGTCCTCCAGGTTGCAGCCGACCACGCCGATCTCCAGCAGCCGGTCCACCAGTTCCCGCGGCCGCAGGCCGTATCCCGCCTCGGCATCCACGGTGACCGGGACGTCCACCACACGGGCGATCCGGCCGGCCGCGGCGAACATCTCCGGCCAGGGCGCGCCCTCACCGTCGGGATAGCCGAGTGTCTCCGCGATCGCGGCGCTTGTGGTCGCCACCACGGGAAATCCGGCTTCGGTGATGATCCTGGCGGTGGCCGCGTCCCACGCGTTCGGCAGGACGAGCAGCTCATCGGCGTGATGCAGCTCGCGGAGCTGAACGGCATACGCCTTCAAGTCGGTGGTCATGTTTCCTCCAAGTCGTGCGGACGCGCGGTCAGTCGGTGATCAGGCCGCCGGTGAGGTTGGTGATCGCCCCGGTCATCGCGCGGCTGCGGTCCGAGGCGACAAAGGCGGCGACGTCGGCGATCTCGGCGACCGTGGGCAACTGCTTGCGCAGCGTCTGGCCGGCGACGCGGCCGGAGAACGCGTCGCGGCTGATGCCGTGGGCAGCGGCGTGCAGGCCGTACACTTCGTGCACCTGCGGCGTTTCCGGCATCCCCGCCGCGTTCAGGCACACGACTCGGACACCGTGCGGTCCGAGTTCGGCGGCCAGCCCCCTGGACAGCGCTTCGATCGCCGCCCATGCCGGTGCCATGCCTCCCATGAGCGGGACGGCCGTTCGCGACGGACTCGCCGTGAGCGTCAAGATCACGCCCTGCCCGGTCATCCGCCGTGCGGCGGCTCTGGCGGTCAGGAAGTTGGCCCTGGTGTAAGTGGCGATGGGCAGAGCGAAGGCGTCGGCCGGCAGATCGACGATCTCGGTGCCCTGAATGCCCGTCTGGGGCAGGCTGACAGCGTTGAACGAGATGTCGAGCGAGCCCGCGGTCCCGACCACCGCGTCGGCGTGCGCTTCGACGGCGTCCTCATCCAGCGCGTCCACCGTGGCGACCTCGGCGACGCCACCCGAGGCGCGGATCTTCTCGGCGATCACCTCGAGCGCGGCGCCGGTGCGCCCGGTGAGGAAAACCCGCGCACCCTCCGCGGCGAAGGCCTGGGCGACCGCGCTCCCCACGGCACCACCGGCTCCGTAGACGATCGCGTTCTTCTTTTCGAGCAGCACCATCACTCCTGGTTGTCAGTAGCGGCGAACACGTCCACCACGACAGACACAGCGCCCGCCCGAAAATGGGCGGCGCGACAGCGACCAGTTCCGCTGCCCGCCGGTGTCGGTATGACAAAGGATCCACACGGAGGTGGCGGATGGAACTGCTCCAGCGAGCGCGAGCCGGTGACCGGGACGCGTTCAGTGCCCTGGTCGAACCGCACCGCGGCGAACTTCGGGTGCACTGCTATCGCATGCTCGGTTCGCTGCAAGACGCCGAGGACGCGCTGCAGGAGACGCTCCTGGCGGCATGGCTCGGCCTCGACGGCTTCGAGGGCCGCTCGTCCCTGCGCACCTGGCTCTACCGCATCGCCACCAACCGGTGCCTCAACCTGCTGCGCTCGGCGAGCCGGCAGCCGGTGACCGCTCCGGCATCGGCGCCGCTGCCGGAGCCGAGCCGCCTGGGTGAGGTGCCCTGGCTACAGCCGTACCCCGACGCCCTGCTGGAGCAATTCTCCGATCAGGCGCCGGGACCCGAGGCCCGATACGAGTCCCGCGAGGCGATCTCGCTCGCGTTCGTCACCGCCGTCCAGCTCCTGCCGCCGAACCAGCGCGCCGTGCTCCTGCTGCGGGACGTGCTCGGATATCGCGCCGCCGAGACCGCCGAGCTGCTCGGGCTTACCCAGGACGCGGTCACCAGCGCTCTCAAACGCGCCCGCGCGACGATGAACGCGACTCGTTCCCCGGTGGCGCCACCGCCACCCGGCGGGCCGGAGGAACGCGCGCTGCTCGACCGCTTCGTCGCGGCCTTCACCGAACTCGACGTCGACGCGCTCATCGCGCTCATGACCGACGACATCTGGGTGCGGATGCCGCCTCTGCCGTTCGAATACCGTGGGAGCGAGGACGTGCACCGGTTCTTCAGCGTGATCCGTACCCTGCTGGGGCGGATCGACCGGCTGGTGCCCGTGCGGGCGAACGGCCAGCCCGCGTGGGGGGAGTATGTGCGCGACCAGGTCACCGATGGCCTCCACCTCGCCGGGATCATCGTGGTCGGACTCGCCGGCGACAAGATCTCCGAGCTGACCCGATTCGAGACGGTGGTCGCGCCGTACCTCGGCCTGCCCCGGACACTCGACTAGGACGAGGCCCGCCCCGGCCGGAATAGTGAGACCGTGCCGAACCTCGACTTCTACGCCGCCGGCGACGATTGGTCCGCGGTCCTCGAGACCGTGTTCGATCTTGCCTTGTTCCGTGTTTTCGAGTCCGACTCGGAGCCGGATCGCGAGCTGCGTGAGTTTCACGCTCTCACGGAAGTCCCTGACGGCCGGCAGGGACGAAGCCTGGCGTTGTTCGCCGTCGGGTCGGGGCCGGGTCCTATGGCGAAACGGATGGATTTCCTTCCGGGAGTGCATCCCGACGCCACCTTCCGGTACTGCTGCGAAGGCTGGGGTCTCATCCAGCTCCACCACGGTGCGGCAGTCGGGACGCGGGAGCTGCGATGGAGCCATACGAACCACAACACGGAGAAGCGGGCCGCGGCGTGGTCCGCGACTGTGCCGCGACTCGGTGACCCGGCCGCCTGGAACTGGGCGGCGGTCACCAGCGCCTCCGGCCGGCTCAACCGGGCCATCCGCCGGATGTCCGTGAGCAAGATCGGCTCGCACCCGGTGTTGCCATCCGCGGCGGATTTCATCGCACACGCCGGCTTGCGGTACGAGTACGGCGTGGGCATCCACGCGACTCCGGCCTATGGCATGAGCCGGTGACGGCGTGAGCTTGGCCTTGTCTTCCCGAGCATGATGGCAAGCGACCTTCCAGCCCCGCCGCCCTTCACCGCGCTTGAAGCCTGGGCCGGAACGGGACGAGTCGTTCGCGCCGCCGAGCCGGAGTGGATGTGGTCTCGTTCAAAGCAGAGCCGGAACGTACCGGCTCGCGGAATACGGCCACCACAGGTGCTTGCCGGATTCGACATACGCCGCCGAACCGGAGACCCGGCGGGTGCTGGAGCTGAGCAGCACTGGGACGAGGGCGAAGCGATGGAAGAACTGACACGCGCCGAACTCGTCGGCCTGATCGAGCACAGCACCCGCCTCGGCCAGCGAAATCCGCGCAGAAGGCCAGGTGGATGCCGCGTTCTCGCCTGGTGCGGGAGCGACGGCTCAAAGGCGAGTGGCTACCCCGACCAAATCGGCGAGCGCGCGGGACCGGACGTGGGGTGGCCAGGCGATGACCGTCGTCACCGGGGGTGCGTCCAGGACCGGTACGGCGGCCAGGCCGTCGAGCAGGTTGGCGCGGCTGGACTCGGGCATGACCACGGTGGTGCGGCCGAGCGCGATCAGCTGGAAGAGCTGCGTCTGGTTGCGCACTTCCGCACCGGGGCCTTCGGGATAGGCGCCGCCGGGGCCGGGCCAGCGGGCCGGCGGGAGGTCCGGCAGTGAAGTGACCCCCGCCAGCCGGACGTGGGTTCTGCCCGCGAGTGGATGCCAGGCGGGCAGGATGGCGACCTGTCCCTCGGTGGCCAGGATCTCGGTGTCCAGTCCGGTCGTCGGGTCGAAGGGCTGGTGCAGCAGTGCCACGTCGGCCCGGCCGTCGTGCAGTGGACGGTGGGGCTGGGATTCGCAGAGCAGCAGGTCGACGGCGGCGGCATCCGGCTCGGCGGCGTACGCGTCGAGCAGTTTCGCCAGCAGATCGCCGGAGGCACCGGCTTTGGTGGCCAGGACGAGCGCGGGCCTGCTCGTCGCGGCACGCTTGGTATGCCGCTCGGCCGCGGCCACCGCGCCGAGGATGGCGCGGCCCTCGGCCAGCAGCACCGACCCGGCTTCGGTGAGCGAGACCTTGCGGCTGGTGCGTTCCAGCAACGCGACACCGAGCCGTCGTTCGAGCCGGGCGATCGTCCGCGACAGCGGCGGTTGGGCAATGCCCAGCCGCTCCGCGGCCCGGCCGAAGTGCAGTTCCTCGGCGACCGCGACGAAATACCGCAACTCCCGCGTTTCCACCGTGATAAGGCTACGCGATCCATGTCGTTTGGGTATCGTTGCGCGTCCCAGACGGTGTTGGTTCCCCGCCGGTGCCGCACCACGATCGACGGTATGAACGAACAGACGATCGCACTGGTCACCGGGGCGAACAAAGGTATCGGCTACGAAATCGCCGCCGGGCTCGGCGCGCTGGGCTGGAGCGTCGGCATCGGCGCCAGGGACGAGCAGCGCCGGGAGGACGCCGTGGCGAAGCTGCGCGCGGCCGGCGTCGACGCGTTCGGTGTGCTGATCGACGTGACCGACGACGCCAGTGTCGCGGCGGCCGCCGCGTTGATCGAGCAGCGCGCGGGGCGGCTCGACGTGCTGGTCAACAACGCAGGCATCGCCGGGGCCTGGCCGGAGGAGCCTTCGGCCGTGACGCCGGAGAGCATGCGGGCCGTGGTGGAGACGAACGTGATCGGCGTGGTCCGGGTCATCAACGCGATGCTGCCGTTGCTGCGCCGCTCCGAGCGGCCGCGCATCGTCAACCAGTCCAGCCACGTCGGATCCCTGACCTTGCAGACCACACCGGACGTCGACCTCGGTGGGGTCAGCGGGTCCTACTCACCGTCGAAGACCTTCCTCAACGCGGTCACCATCCAGTACGCCAAGGAACTGAGCGGTACCAGCATGAAAATCAACAACGCCTGCCCCGGTTACGTCGCGACCGAGCTCAACGGCTTCCACGGAACCAGCACGCCCGCCGACGGTGCCAAGATCGCCATCCAGCTGGCCACCCTGCCGGATGACGGCCCGACCGGCGGGCTGTTCGACGACGCCGGAAACGTGCCCTGGTAAGGCGCCGGGGGTAGCCGCTCAACCTCCGTGGCGGTTGGCCGAGTATTCGGAGAAGATCTCCGCGAGCACGCGGCGTGAATTCGCGGCCTCCTCGTCGGCCCGGCCCACAGTCCGAGCGCAGGCGACGAGTGTTTCCACAGTGCCCAGCCGCGTCCGCGTGCCCAGGTCGCCTCGTCGACGGCCAGGCGCTCGCGGAACGCCTGCCTGCCGTCGGCGGTCAGCAGTGTCCAGGCAATGGCCATGTCACAGGACGGGTCGCCGACACCGCAGGTCCCGAAGTCGATCACGGCCGCGAGTTCACCGTCGTCGAGCAGGAGGTTCCCCGGTGCGGCGTCACCGTGGAACCGGATGTCGGCGCCGGTCCAGGGCGTGTCCAGCGCGGTTTTCCAGACCTCGCGGGCCAAGCCGGTGTCGAGGTGGCCGTCGAGTGCCGCGAGCGCGCGCTGGGCTTGCGCGTCGTAAGTGCGCAGGGTGGCGCCCCGGAACCAGTTGTGCTTACCCGGCCGCGGACCGCCGGCGGCATCGATGCCTTGCCGGGCCGCCAAAAACCGGCCAGGTCGAGAGCGAAGCGGACGGGGTCGGAAATACGATCCGCGCTCGCGGGTTCGCCGCGGAGCCATGAGCGGAGGAGGTCGGCCCACCGCGGAACTGCTCGCCGATCAACCGGCGCACCTGTTCCACGTCGACGGTGACGCGCTGGGGAAGGGGACCGAGATCCTTCGACGCACCGTCTTTCAATCCAGGAGCCTGAGGGTAGCGCCGTCGGTTTCTTCGCGGGCCCGGCGCAGCATGGTCACGAAGTCGCTGCCGCCGGTGCCCTTGCCTTCACCGCGTTCGAAGCGCGTGATGTACCGCCCGGTCAGGCCGATGTGCTTGCCCCGCAGGTCGGTGAGGGTGCGCACGGCCGCGTTGTAGGACTCGGCCAGCGGCGGATGCCCGGCGGTGACGGCGTAGTCGCGAATGGACGGTCCCGCGCCGAGGTCGTGCAGGAAGCGCCGGTGCGCGCGCGGCATGGAACGGCGCATGAGGCCGAGGAAGTCCGCGGTGAGCGGGTCGTCGTGGAGGACGCCGAGCCCGGTGTCGAACGCCTGGATCAGTGAGCTTTGCGCGGCGCTGCCCCCGGCGAGGGTGTACGGGGCGGCGCCGGTCCCGTCGAGGGTCACACCGTTCCAGCCGGTGAGGAAGCGGCGCACCCGGTGGTAGAAGACGTACGGGTCGCACCAGCGCTCGACGTCGAGAAAGGCGCGGACGGTGCGTTCGAGCACCTCCCGCAGTTCGTCCAGGCAGGAGGTCAGCTGCGCGGCGTCGTCGCCCGCGACGGCCTCCTGCCCGTCGGCGAGCAGTTTCAGCGCGGGCGCACCGGCCAGTTCGACGCCCGCGGTCGCCAGGTAGAACCACTTCTCGTCGACCCCGCCGAGAAAGGTGACCTGGGTGTCGATGTTGTCCATGCCCAGTGGTCCGGCCCGGTCGAGGCGCCGCCAGTTCGACAGCACGATCGACGCGTGCGCGATGATCGGCGGCCGGTCCAGTTCGGCGGCCAGCCGGTGCAGGGGCCGCGCGAGCACGGCGGGCACGTTCGACGCGGGCGGATCGCTCGCCCAGACGTGGGCGTTGGCGAGGCAGACGAGCAGCAGCATCGCCCGTTCCCGTTCGGCATCGGTGGTGAGCCCCTCCGGCGACAGTTCGGGCAGCGCGGCCACGGCCTCGCGCATCCGGCCGGTCATCAGCAGCGCGCCGATGTCGCGCGCGGCCGACTCCCACGGCGCGAACTGCGGCGGCAGCCGGTCCAGCGGGTCGGACGCGGGCAGGAACCCGCGGTCCGGATCGATGCCGTAGTCCCGCAACGCGCTCAGCGCCCTCAGTGCCATGGTGCCGATGCTATGGTCCCCGCGTGACTGCCGGGTCGGCCAAGAGCCAAGAGCGGATGAGGATCCCGGCCGCGCCGTGATGTGGCAGGACTTCCTCGCTTAGACGTGCGAAAGGGCGAACGCGGTCAGGAAGCCGGTGACGGTGATGATGCCGTTCCACAGGTGCGCGCCCTCGAACGCCTCCGGGATCATCGTGTCGGCGATCATCGCCAGTATCGCGCCGCCCGCCAGCGCGGTGATCGCGGCCAGCACCTGCCCGGACACCCCGCCGAGCAGGCCGTACCCCAGCATCGCCGCGCCGCCGCTGATCACCGCGATCCCGGCCCACAGCGCGAACACGTACCGCGCGCTCCGCCCGGCGCGCCGCATGCCGGACGCGCTGGACAGTCCCTCCGGCACGTTGCTGATGAACACCGCCGCCACCGTGACCGCGCTGACCGAGCCGCCGCCGAGCAGGCTGGTGCCGATCACCATCGACTCCGGCACGCCGTCGAGCAGCGCGCCCAGCGCGATCGCGGTGCCGGAGCCACCCTGCTCGGCTTCACTGGGCTGCTGGTCACCGGATCGCTTGCGGTGACGGGCACCGCGGCGCGCCAGCACCACGTTCGCGAGCGTGTAGATCAAGGCGCCCCCGAGCGCGCCGGCCGCGGTGGGCAGCAGTCCGCCGCGTTCGTGCGCCTCGGCGATCAGCTCGAACGAGACCGCCGAGAGCAGCACCCCGCTGCCGAAGGCCATCACCGCGGCGACGAGCCCGGCCGGGATCCGGATCAGGTACCCGAGCAACGCGCCGCCCAGCAGCGCCGAACCGGCCAGCAGGCCCCAGCCGCCGGCGGCGAGCAGTTCCGGCATGCCCGCTCCTCCTTGATCGTTCCTCCGGCGAACCGTACCCGCCCACGCCGGAAATCGCTGTGCCGCGAACAGCCCGGTGGGTTAGCTTCGCGGGCATGAAAGATCATCCGGAGGGAGAGTTCGGCCTGCGGCGGGTGCTGCTCGACTGGGGGATCGACGCCGTCGAGCTGGACTACGCGGCGGTCGGTTTCGGTGACTACCACTGGATCGCCACCGGCGCGGACGGCCGCCGGTGGTTCGTCACACTGGCCGACCTGGCCACCAAAGTCCACTGTGGACTCGGAGTGGCCGCGGCCGGGCCTGGCCTTCGCCGGGCGATGGACACCGCCTGGGAACTACGGCACGGTGGCCTGGACTTCGTGGTGGCGCCCGAGAAAACCGCGGGCGGTGAGACGGTCCGGCCGGCGGGGGAGCAGTACGCGGTGAGCGTTTTCCCTTTGCTGGAAGGTTCTTCCGGCGACTTCGGGGACACCCCGCGAGGGTCGGTGGTCGACCTGCTGGCCTCGTTGCACGGGGTCACCCCGCCTGGATGCGTGCCCGTGCTCGATCCGGATCTCGCGTTGCGGGCGCGCCTGGAGGAGTCCTTCGGCGAGCTGGACCGCCCGTGGGACGCGGGCCCGTACGCCGAACCCGCGCGTGAGTTGCTGGCCGGTCACCTGCCAGGGTTGCGCCGTCGACTGGCCGAATTCGATCACCGGATCGCGGAACTGAGCCCCGACCGGGTTGTCACGCACGGCGAGCCACATCCCGGGAATGTGCTCTGGGCGGGGGAAAACCGGTTCCTGCTCGATTGGGACACCGTCGGACTCGCGGTGCGTGAGCGCGACCTCGCCTTCGCGACCGACGAGGAACTCCAGCGGTACGAGGAGCTGACCGGTCACCGGCCGGATCCGGCGACGCTGGCGACGTACCGCCTGCGCTGGGACCTCGACGAAGTGGCCGTCTACGTCGAGTTGTTCCGGCAGCCGCACGCACGAACCGAGGACACCGGCCTCGCGTGGGCCGAGCTGGCGGAGATCGTGGCGAAGCTCTAGGAACATTCGATGTGGGCGCGGACGTGGGTGCCGGTCCGGTCGAGCCAGCCCTTGGACGCGGCGTAGGAGAGCATGCCGTCGAAGCGGGTGCTCCAGTCGTCTGCGGTGCGGCCATCGGCCAGCTTGCGCAACGCGTCGATGGCGACGTGGATGTGCTCGCCGCCGTCGTCGAGCCTGCCGAGGCCGTGTTCGGCGAGCACGTCGCGCAGCCGGTCTTCGGCGCCCACCTCGACGTGGAAGCGGGTGCAGTCGTCGGGATCGGCGAGTTCCGGGCCGGACGGGGCGATCAGCAGGCGCATGCCCCGAGCGTAGGCGGCAAAGCGTGGTGCACGACTTCCCGTTTGCTCTTGACTGATTACATTTGCATCTGGTCGATGGTGGACGGCGCTGCTTACGCTCGGCCGCATGATCAGGCGAATCGGTGCGCTTGCCGTGGTGCTGACCGTGCTTTCGGGGAGCGCGGTGGCGCAGGCCCTGCCCGCGGTGAACATGGAGGCGGTGCTCAAGGCCGCGCAGATCGACCCCCGGCGCGCGGATTCGGCGGTGACCCCGGGTAGCGGGGACAGCGTGCTCGAGGTCGAGCGGGCGCTGCGTGACGAGGGCCTGCTCGAAGCCGGGTACGTCGACGGGCACTTCGGCACGAAGACCGTCGAGGCGTACGCGGCCTTCCAGCGCGCTCAGGGGTCCAGCGGCCTCGACGCGTCGGGTTTCCCCGGCCGGGTGTCGTTGCTGAAGCTGGGTGAGCAGCGGTTCACCGTGACGCGGACGCTGGTGCCGGGGGCAAAGGTGACCTACCGCGGCGCGCTGATGAACGCGCGGACCAAGGCGATGCTGGTGGAGGCGGAGGGCAGGCTCGGGCGCTCGCTGGTCGTCACGCAGGGTTCGTACAACCCCGGCGGCGACCCGACTTCGGCCGGTACGCACGATGGCGGGGGAGTGCTGGACATCTCGGTCAGCGGGGTGACACCGGTGAACGTGGTGCGCGAACTGCGGACGGTCGGCTTCGCGGCCTGGTACCGCACTCCGGCGCAGGGTGACTGGGAGGCGCACATCCACGCGGTCGCACTGGCCGACCCGGACCTTTCGCCGCCGGCACAGCACCAGGGCGGCGACTACTACCTGGGGCGGAACGGCCTGGCGAACCGCGGCCCGGACGACGGCCCGGCGGTGAGCCCGAAACGGACCTGGGAGGAGTACCGGCGGGCAGGCTAGGGTTCGGATCATGATCCGTCACACGGTCGCCTTCCGGCTCCGCCACGCCCCCGGCTCGGCCGAGGAGCGCGAGTTCCTGACCGCCGCGCTCGCCCTCGCCGACATCCCCGGTGTGCGGCGGTTCGAGCAACTGCGCCAGACCAGCGCGAAGAACGACTTCCGGTTCGGCTTCTCGATGGAGTTCGCCGACCAGGCCGCGTACACCGCGTACAACGAGCACCCGGTGCACACCGCCTTCGTGGCGGAACGATGGGTGGCGGAGGTCGAAGACTTCCTCGAAATCGACTACGAACCCCTTGGCTAAGTGCGGAGGGACCGATTCGGCGGTTCGGCTTCGGGCGGGACGTCACAAGTTATGAGATGACACGCGGGCTCGGGCCAACGCATGCTGGGCGCCGGCAACTGACGTCGACGGTCGAAGGAGTGCCATGTCTCGATGGGGCAGGCGAATCGCAGCCGCGCTGGTCTCGGTGGTGGCAGCTGTGGGGTTGATGACAGTCGCGGCGGCGCCCGCGGCAGCCGACACGGTCACTGCCAAGTACCAAGCCTACTTGGGGACCGGGGGCATGTGGTACATCGATCCGCAGTTGACCGTTACCGCCCCGACCACGACGAATGTCGGCGCGACCAAGTCGATCGAGGCAAGTTTCAGGATGTTGTGGCCGTCCCGGTTCGGCGAGGTACCGGCCAACGAGCTCGACAATGGCTGGATGTCGCTCCAGTTGGAAGGTGCCGGGAGCGGGACGTTGTCCATCCGTGAGATGACGCATCCGAGGCTGGTGCCAGGTGAGTGGGCGACCTTTTCCGGTAGCGCCGAGTATTCGTACAGCAATGCGGGAACCGTGACCTACCGGCCAGCCTGTTTTTCTCCGAACTCGGGCCTCGTCTTTTGCCCGGTCGGCAACCAGAGCGTGCCGATCGCGGACACCACACAGGTTTCCTAGTGCACCCGGTTCGATGGCGGGACATCGTCGAGCCGTGAAGGTGCTGGTGGCAATGGGCGGCCCTGGCGGCGGGCTTCGTGGTGCGGGGCCTGGCCCCGCACCACGGGGTTCAGCCCGTCCCGCCGCTGGGCCGCCCCGCCGTCAGCGTGAGACGCGGTCCAGCGGCAGGCGCAGCACCTGGTCTTCCGGCACGGCGGCGTTTCGCTCCCGGATTCCGGTCAGCTCGTCGTCGGACAGAGAGCGCCGGTAGAAGCGGATTTCGTCCAGCGCGCCCTGCCATCGCTGCGTGTTGTCCAGCCGCTGCCCGATGATGAACTGCCACGAAACGGTCTGGTTGATCGTGCCCGCCGGCGCCGGACCCGCGGCGGCTTCGGCGCCGTCGATGGTCAGCGAGAAGCGATCCCCGGTGCGCCGCAGGGCCACGTGGCGCCACTGCTGGTCGTCGTAGGCCGACGTGGTGGTGATCGACTTCGACCCGGCCGGGGTGGTCATCGTGGCGATCAGCCTGCCCAGCCGCGGTTCGGCGCGCAGCCACAGCTGCGGCGCGGTCCCGCCCATGCCGCCCAGCCAGGTCAGCACCTGATCCGCCTTGCTCTCGCCGTAGCGGAACCAACCGGTCCAGGTGAAGTCGCCCGCACCCGGCAACTGCGCCTGGTCGTAGGGCACGCGGAGGTAACCGTCCAGGTCCAGTGCCCGCCCGAATCGGCCGTCCACAGTGGATGAACCGCCGACCGCGGTGGCGTCCGAGTGCTGCCGGGAAAGGTCCGGAGTGGACGGTCCGGCCGGGTTCTTCCAGCCGAGGTGCTCCTCGCCGAACCGAGCGAACCGGATCTCGTCGCGCGCGTCCACCGGGCCGCCCTCGTACATCAGCCCGATCTCCACCGCCCGCGACCGCGGATCGCTGACCTGCACCAGATCCGAGTACCCGGACCAGTCCGAGGTGATCCGCGTGCCCTGCTCGACGGTCTCCCAGCTCCGCCCGCCGTCGTAGGACGAGCGGATCATCATCCACCGCCGCCGGTCGGTGTCCGACGGCGACGAGAACAGCAGCCGCTCCGGCTTGCCCGGCCGTTGCAGCCGCAGCACCGAACCCTGCACGATCGGCGTCACCAGATCGGGAATGGTGGTGAACGGCGTGCTGAACGACTCGCCGCCGTCCCGGCTGATCGCGTACGAGCGGTTGCCGACGTCCTGGCCGCCCTGGTCGCGCCCGGCCGCGTAAACCGAACCGTCGGCCAGTTCGGCGACGCTGATCTCCTGCGGTTTCTGGGTGTACGCGCCGGGCACCGAATGCGGGTAGTCGGTCTGCGCACCGATCCGCCAGCTGTCACCGTGGTCGTCGCTGTAGATCAAGGCCGCGTGGTTCTCCACCGACTGGGTGCCGCGAGCGGTTTCCGCGTTCACGCCGAACACCAGCCGACCGGCGTGCGGGCCCTTCTCCAGCTGGATGCCGTGCACCGGACCGGAGGCGTACCACGCCGTCCACTCCGGACGCTTGACCTGGGCGCCGATGTCGCGCGGCACCGACCACGTCTTGCCGTCGTCGTCGCTGTGCTGCTGGTGCGGGAAGCGCGCACAGGGGATCGCGCAGCCCTTGTCGTCGTCACGGCCCGCGTTGTAGGTGCTGATCAGCACGATCCGCCCGGTCTCGCGGTCCACGATCGGCACCGGGTTGCCGTGGGTGTCCCCGTCGCCGGAGTTCACCACCTGCATCGGCGACCAGGTGCGCCCGCCGTCCTCCGACCGCTTGAGCACCAGGTCGATGTCACCGGTGTCCCCGCAGTTGTCCACCCGGCCCTCGGCGAACGCGAGCAGCGTGCCACGCGCGGTCTTCACGATCGCCGGGATGCGGAAGCAGGCGTATCCTGGGTCCTGCGACGCCTTGAACAACACCTGCTCGTCGACCGCGGGCGCCGCCGCGGCCGGTACCGCGAAACCCGCCACCAGCAGGCAGACCAGGAGCAGCGCGCGCTTCACGAGTTCCTCCTGAGTACCGCGACACCACGCGAGCCGAGCGTGACCTGGTCCAGCGCAACCGACGGATCGGTGAGCAGATCGGCGGAAGCCGACGGCAGCGGCACGATGACCTCGCCGGTGGTGTGGTTGAGCAGGATCAGGTATTCGCGGTCGGCGCCGCGCCGGACCACGGCCTGCACGCCGTCGGGCAATCCGGCCACCACCGGAGCCGCCGACGCCTCCGCGGTGATGCGGTCGAACAACGCGCGCATCGCCCCGGCGTCGGGCCGGGTCGCCAGATACCACGCCACCCCGGCACCGAACTCGTGCTTGGTGACCGCCGGGCGCCCGGCCAGCTCGCCCTCGGCGAACTCGGCCACCACTTCGGCGCCTTCGAGCTCGATCCATTCCGACCACACCGTCGCACCGGATTCGGTGCCGTCGGCGTAGCGGACGGTCGTCGTGCCACCGTCGGGCAGCGGCCAGAACTCGTCCACCCGCAGACCGAGGATGTCCCGCAGCGGCGCCGGATAACCGCCGAGATAGGCACGGTCGCAGGCGTCCACGATGCCGGAGAAGAACGACACCACCAGGTGCCCGCCGCGTTCGGTGTACCGGCGCAGGTTCGCCGCCACCGACTCGTCCATCAGGTACAGGTTCGGCACCACCACGAGCTTGTACTTGGACAGGTCGTCCGCGGGATGCCGCACGTCGCAGGTGATCCCGGCGTCGAACAGCGGCGCGTAGTGCGCCAGGTGCGTTTCGAGCTGGTCCAGGTCACCGGAGGGGTGCGAATCCAGCTCCAGGCCCCACCAGCTCTCCCAGTCGTGCAGGATCGCCACGTCCGCGTCGATCGTGGTGCCGGCCAGTTCGGACACCGTCGCCAGCTCTTGGCCGAGCGCGCTCACCTCGCGCCAGGTGCGGGTTTCGCGGCCGCCGTGCGGCACCATCGCCGAGTGGAACTTCTCCGCGCCACCGCTGGTCTGCCGCCACTGGAAGAACAGGATCGCGTCGGCGCCCCCGGCGACGGCCTGCCAGCTGCCCAGCCGCATCGCGCCGGGTGCCTTGGGGCTGTTGCGGTTGCGCCAGTTCACCGCGCTGGGCGCCTGCTCCAGCAGCATCCACGGCTTGCCGTCCTTGAGCGAGCGCACCAGGTCGTAGGCGAAGGCGGCTTCGACGTGGGAACGCGGGTCGTACGGGTCCGGGTAGGAGTCGAGGCTGACCACGTCCTCGTGCGGCACCCAGCGGTGCCAGTCCAGCGACTTCTGCACCCGGCCGACGAAGTTCGTGGTGATCGGCACGTCCGGGGTGAGCCGCCGCAGCACCTTCTGCTCGGCCAGGTAGCAGCCGAGCGAGGCGTCGGAGGAGAACCGGTGGAAGTCCAGCTGCTGCGCCGGGTTCGGGAAGGTCGGTGCCACCCGCGGCGGGAAGACCTCGGCCCAGTCGTCGTACTGCTGCGACCAGAACGTGGTGCTCCACGCCTGGTTCAGCGCGGCGATGTCGCCGTAGCGGTCGGCGAGCCAGCGCCGGAAGTCCGCCGCCGAGTTGTCGCAGTAGCAGGCGCGGATGTGGCAGCCGTACTCGTTGCCGATGTGCCACATCGAGAGTGCGGGGTGCTCGCCGTAGCGCCGGGCGACCCGCTCGGCCAGCCGTGCGGCGTAGCGGCGGAAGACCTCGCTGGACGGGCAGAACTGCTGACGCGCCCCGGCGGACAACCGCGTGCCGTCGGCCCGCACCGGCAGCACCTCCGGGTGCAGGTGGGTCAGCCACGGCGGGGGAGAGGCGGTCATCGTGGCCAGGCAGACCTCGACGCCGGCGTCACCGAGCTTGTCCATCACCGTGTCGAACCAGCCGAAGTCGTACTCGCCGGGCCGCGGTTCCACCCCGGCCCAGGAGAAGATGCCCGCGGTCACCATGGTCACCCCGGACTCGGCCATCAGCTTGATGTCCTCGTCCCAGACTTCGGCCGGCCAGTGCTCCGGGTTGTAGTCGGCGCCGTAGTGGATCTTCCCGAACATCAGACCAGCCCCGATTCGACGAGCTTCTCCTTGATCTGCAACAGTTCCTCGGCGTTGAGCGGCAGCTGGGGCGGGGCCATCACGGCGTTGTCGATGAACCCGCGCAGCTTCATCGCCGCCTTGAACGCGCCGAGCGCGGCCGAGCCGCGCCCCATCCGGCCGGTCGGGGCGATGTCGGTGATGGTGAACAGGTTCAGCAGGCGCTCCTGCACCTTCCGCGCGGCGTCCAGCTCGCCGGCGCGCACGTGCCGGTGGATGGCCACGTACCCGTCCGGGTCCACATTGGCCAGTCCGGGCACCACACCGTTCGCGCCCAGTGCCAGCGCGGTGTCCACCATCAGCTCCGAGCCGGTGAACACGGCGAACGAGTCCAGCTCGCGTTCGGCCTTGCGCAGCAACACGAACCGGAACCCGGCCTCGTCACCGCTGGAGTCCTTCAGCCCGGCGATCACCCCGTCGGCGGCCAGGCGCAGCACCATCTCGCGGTCGAGCCGGTTGTGCACGGCCATCGGGATGTCGTAGGCGAAGATCGGCAGTTCGGTGCGCTCGGCGAGCAGCCGGAAGTGCCGGTCGATCTCGGCGACGTGCGTGCGGGTGTAGTACGGCGCGGTGACCACGATCGCGTCCGCACCGGCCTTCTCCGCGTCGCGGACGTGCTCGAGCACGCGCAGGGTGGTCATGTCGATGCACCCGGCCAGCACCGGCACGCGCCCGGCGGCCTGGTCGACGGCGGTCTCGAGCACCACGCGCCGCTGCGTGTCGGGCAGGAACGGCACCTCACCCGAGGATCCGAGCACGAAGATCCCGTGCACTCCGGCGGTGATCTGGGCTTCGATGTGCCGCCGGAACGAGGCGGTGTCGACGGTCCAGTCGTCGTGCAACGGGGTGCACAGCGGCGGGATGACGCCGGCGAACTGCGTGGCGGTCATGATGGGCTCACTCCGATGGTCTCGGCGGGTGTTTCCGGGTGGATGCAGCGATAGGTCTGGCCGGGCGAACCGGTGGACAGCGGGGGCAGTTCGGCGGCGCAGGCTTCGGTGGCCTTCGGGCACCTCGTGCGGAAACCGCAGCCGCTGGGCGGTGCGGTCGCCGAGGGCACCGGGCCGCTGAGCACGATCGGCTCGACCGGGTTCAGCAGGCTCGGCGTGGCCGAGAACAACGCGCGCGTGTACGGGTGACGGGCACCGTGGGGGAGTTCGGCGGCGGGCGCCTCCTCCACCACCCGGCCCAGGTACATGGTCACGATGCGGTCGCTCATCTTGCGCACGGTCTGGATGTCATGGGAGACAAAAACCATTGCCAGGCCGAGCTTTTCGCGCAGTTCGATGAGCAGGTTCAGGATCTGCGCGCGGACCGAGACGTCCAGCGCCGAGGTCGGCTCGTCGGCCACCAGCAGCGCGGGTTCCAGCGCCAGTGCCCTGGCGATCGCCACGCGCTGGCGCTGCCCGCCGGAGAGCTGGCCGGGTACCGCGTCCGCGACGCTGTCCGGCAGGCCGACCAGCGACATCAGCTCGCGCACCCGGTCCGTACGCGCGGCGGCGGTGCCCACGCGGTGCACGTCCAGCGGATCGCGGATGATCTTGGCCACGGCCAGCCGCCGGTTCAGCGCGGTGGCCGGGTCCTGGAAGACCATGCCGACGTCGCGGCCGAACTTCGCGGCCCGGTCGGCCGCGCGCATCTCCCACAGCGAATCGCCGCGGTAGCGCACCGTGCCCGCGGTCGGCTGTTGCAGCCCGACCATCACCTTGGCCAAAGTGGACTTCCCGCAGCCGGATTCACCCACCACACCAACGGTTTCCCCGGGGTTGAGCACGAGGTTCGCGTCGGTCAGGGCGTACACCGAGGCCCGGCCGAACAGCCGGTCACCGGCGATCCGGTGCACCACGTGCACACCGTCGAGTTCGAGCAGGCTCACGACCGCGCTCCTTCCGCGATCCAGTGCACTGCGTGCACCTCATCGATCTCGGCGGGGAAGTGGCAGGCCACCTGGTGCTCGAGCGTCTGCCCGGCGGGGACCGGGGCCTCGGTGCGGCAGCGGGCGCGCGCGGCCGGGCACCGGTCGGCGAACCGGCAGCCCTGGCCGAATTCGGCCGGTGACGGCACCACGCCCTTGATCTGGGTGAGCTGCGCCTGGCTTTCCTCCAGCGACAGCACCGCGCTGAGCAGCCCGCGGGTGTAGTGGTGGCGTGGCGCGCCGACCACCCGCGCGGTGGTGCCGGTCTCGGCGACCTGGCCGCCGTACATCACCACCACCCGGTCGGCCACGTCGGAGACCAGCGCGAGGTCGTGCGAGACCAGGATCAGCGCGAACCCGAGTTCCTCCTGCAACCGCAGCAGCAACGCGATGACCTGCGCCTGCACCGTGACGTCGAGCGCGGTGGTCGGCTCGTCCGCGACGATCAGCTTGGGACTGCGCGACAACGCCATCGCGATCAGCACCCGCTGCCGCTGCCCGCCGGACAGCTCGTGCGGGTAGGCCTTCAGCGTCCGTTGTGGATCGAGGTTGACCAGTTCCAGCAGTTCCGCCGGCGTGCGGGTGCCGCCACGCCGGGTGAACTGCTTGAGCTGCGCGTGAATGGTCATCGCCGGGTTCAGCGAGCTGAGCGCGTCCTGGTAGATCATCGAGATGTCGTGCCCGAGGTGGCGCCGCCGCTCGGCCGGGCTCAGCGCGAGCAGGTCCCGCTGGGCGAACCGGATCTGCCCGGACACCTTCGCCGTGCGCGGTTGCAGGCCCATGATCGACAGTGAGGTCAGCGACTTGCCGCACCCGGATTCGCCGATCAGGCCGAGCACTTCGCCCGCCCGCACCGAGAACGAGACCCCGGCGACCACGTCGACCCCGTTGTGCCGGTCCGGGAAGGAGATCGCCAGACTGTCCACTTCGAGCACCGGCGGCTTGCCGTCGAGATCCCTCGCGGTACGGGAAAGCCGGGTGCCGACCTCACGCAGTCCCGAGATGGGCAGCACCGGTTCGGTGTTCTCCGCGGCTTCCTCGGCGGCGACCTCCTTGGCCGCCTGCCCCGCCTTGGCGCTGCGGGCCGAAGGTGCCGCCCACGCGTCGGAAATGCCCTCGGAGAGCACGTTCAGCGCGAGCACGGTGAGCAGGATCATCAGCCCCGGGAAGAGGGTCGCCCACCAGCCGCCGATCAGCACCAGGTCCTTGCCGTCGGAGATCACCGAGCCCCACGACGGATCCGGCGGCTGGATGCCCGCGCCGATGAACGACAGCGAGGCCTCGAACACGATCGCCTCGGCCACCATCACCGTGCAGAACACCAGCACCGGCGCCGCGCAGTTGACCGCGACGTGCCTGGCCAGGATGAACCGGCGTTTCGCGCCGATGATCTTCTCCGCGTCGACGTAGTCCTCGCTGTACTGCGCCAGCACGTTCGCCCGCACCACCCGCGCGATCGGCGGCATGTTCACGAAGGCGATCGCCAGGATCAGCACGCCGATGCCCTGGCCGAACACCGCGACCAGCACGGCGGCCAGCGCGATGCCGGGGAACGCCATGATCACGTCGAGGACGCGCATGATCACCGCGTCGGCGCGGCGGCCGGCGGTGGCCGCGAGCGAGCCGATCAGGGTGCCGGCGACCAGTGCGAGCGCGGTCGCGCCCAGGCCGATCGCCAGTGACCAGCGCGTACCCGCGACCAGCCGGGAGAAGATGTCCCGGCCGGACTGGTCGGTGCCGAACCAGTGCCCGCCGCTGGGCCCGCCGGCGTCGGTGCTCAGCGCGTTCGGGTCGTGCGTGGTGAACAGGTCGCCGAAGAGCGCGACGAGCACCAGCGCGCCCAGCACCCCGGCGGCGATCCACGAAGCGGCTCCCAGCCGCCGCGCGCCGTTCACGCGTGGCTCCGCAGGCGCGGGTTCGCCAGCAGGTACAGCAGGTCGACGATCAGGTTCACCAGCACGAAACCGATCGCGATGGTGATCACGAAGCCCTGCACCTTGGCGGTGTCGCCGTCCTTGACGGCCTGGATCATGTTCTGCCCCATTCCCGGCAGCGCGAACATCGTCTCGATCACCACGGCGCCGCCGAGCAGGTAACCGACCCGGAGGCCGAGCACGGTGAGCGGGTTGACCAGCGCGTTGCGCAGCACGTTGCGCCCGATCACGACAACCGGCGGCAGCCCGCCGCCGCGCGCGGTCCGGACGTAGTCGCGGTCCAGTTCCTCCACCATCGAGGTGCGGATGATGCGGGTCAGCTGCGCCGCCACCGGCATGGCCAGCGCGATCGCGGGCAGCGCCATCGAGTTCAGCCAGCCGCCGAACGAGTCGTTCATGCTGACGTAGCCGCTGGTCGGGAACAGCCCCTCGCCGACGGCCAGCCACTGCACCAGCAGCAGCGCGACCCAGAACGCCGGTGCGGCCACCCCGGCCAGGGTGACCAGCCGGATCAGCTGGTCCGGCCAGCGGTCCCGGAACAACGCCGAGGTGATCCCGAGCAGCAGTGCCAGCACCACCGCGATGACCAGGCCCATCAGGGTCAGCTGCACGGTCAGCGGCAGCGCGGTGGTGATGGTCTCGCCGACCGGCTGCTTGGTGATCACGCTGGTGCCGAAGTCACCCTGGATCAGCTGCCAGACGAAGTGCACGTACTGCAGCGGCAGCGGGTCGTTGAGCCCGTTGGCCTCCCGGAACGCTTCGAGCTGTTCCTGGCTGACGTTGGCGCCCTCGAACGCGGCCAGCGCCGGGTCGGTGGGGGAGAAGCGCATCACGATGAAGACAAAGAGGATGACGCCGAGCAGCAGTGGCACCAGGGCCAGCACCCGCCCGGCGAGCATCCGCACGATGACGACCACGAAACGTTCTCCCGGCTCAGACCGGCTTGGCCTGGTTGAGGTAGATGCCCGGATACCCCTGCGCGCGCACGCCGCTGATCGCCTTGGCGTCCCAGGCGGTGCCGAGCTGGGTGAACACCACCGGGTAGATGACCGCGTGCTCGGAGATCAGGTCGAGCACCTGCTTGGTCAGCGCGGCGCGCTTGCCCGCGTCGACCTCGGCGGCGGCCTGGTTCTGCAGGGCCAGCAACGCCTGCGCGTCCGCGCCGGTCCATTTCGCGTAGGTCTTCATCAGCAGGGACTTCTCGTCGTAGTAGTAGCGGATGAGCAGGTCCGGGTCGTTGCCGAACTGCTGCGGGTTGTTCGTGGTCGCGACCACCTGGAAGTCGGTGCCCGCGTCGAGCTTGCTGAACAGCGCCTTGGTGTCCTGGGAGTCCAAAGTGGTCCGAACGCCGATGGCGTCCCAGCCCTCCTTGATCACCTTCACGCAGTCGGCCACCAGTGAGGTGTTCGAAGTGGACAGTGAGATGCCGAGATCGCCGACCCCGGCCTGTGCCAGCAGTTCCCTGGCCTTCTGCGGGTTGTAGGCGAAGTCGTGCGCGGCGGGCTGCGACGAGGGCAGCGCCGGGTTGATGAACGAGGTGGCCGGGGTCCCCGCGCCCTTGAGGCCGATCTCGACCATCTTCCTGCCGTCGATCGCGTAGTGCAGCGCCTGGCGCACCAGCTTGTTGTCGAACGGCGGGTGCGCGGTGTTGAACAGCAGGAACAGGTTGTTGCCGCCGTCGGCGAATTCGACCGTGCGCCCGGCGGCACGCAGCTGCTCGGTGTTCGCGGCCGGGATGTTCTCCACGATCTGCGCGTCCGGGTTCGCGCCGGAGATGGCGGCGACGCGGGGCGCGGCGTCCACGATCGACTTCCAGAGCATCTTCTCATACGCCGCCGGCCGCGGGCCGTTGTACTCGGCGAACTTCTCGAACGCGGTGTGGCTCAGCGGGGCCTGCTCGGTGACCTTGTACGGGCCGGAGCCGACCACCTTGCCGCCGGCCGCGTCGGCCCACTTTCCCTCGAACACGTGCTTCGGCACGATCTTGCAGGTCTGGATGCGGTCGAGCGCGTAGGGGAAGGGGAACTTCAGCACGAACTCGACCTCGCGCTCACCGGACTTGCGGACCTCGGCCAGCCAGTGCGCGAAGAAGGCGTGCACCAGCACGTTCTCCTTCGGGTCGAGCGCGCGGGCGTAGGTGAACACCACGTCGTCGGCGGTCACGGGCTGCCCGTCGTGCCACTTGGCGCCGTCGCGGAGTTCGAACTTCAGCGTGGTGGCATTGAGGTCGGCGGGCAGGGCCTTGGCCAGCGCGGGGAAGGGCTCGCGGGTGATCGGGTCGCCCTCGACCAGCGATTCGTAGCAGTGCAGGTTGGCCGCCATGGAGAAGGCGGAGGCGGTCTGCAGCGGGTCCCACGACTGGTTGTTGCCGTAGCCGAGCACCGCGGTGATGGTGCCGGTCGAGCTGCCGGTCTTGTTCGTCGAGGCCGGACCGCCGCCGCAGGCGGCCAGCGTGGAGGTGAACGCCACGGCGCCGCCCGCCAGTGCGGAGTAGCGAAGCAGGTCGCGCCGGCTGAACCGGCGCGCGGATCCGATCGGGCTGTGGGGCATGAGAACTCCCGGCTGTGTGGCACCAACGGCGATGGTGGTCATCGGACGTGGGATGTCCGACGTGGGTCGAACTGTAGGAGGCCGCGCTCTTCCCGGTCAAGGGGTCTTATGACGTACGATGTCCGACGCAACCGGCCGGTGACCGAACGTATCCGAGGAGAACTGTCGTGGCGCGTCCCCAACGCGGTGCCGAGATCACCCGGCAGATCATCGATCTGATCGTCGAACGCGAGCTGCCGCCCGGGGCGCCGATGCCCACCGAGCTGAGCCTGATGGACGATCTCGGGGTCAGCCGCACCTCGGTCCGCGAGGCGATCAAGGCGCTGCAGGCGCTGGGCATCGTGGAGGTGCGGCACGGGCACGGCACCTTCGTCGGCTCCGGCGGGCCGGAGGCGCTGCAGACCTGGCTGATGTTCCGCACCCGTACCCGTGGTGACGTCGGCAGGCTGCGTGACCTGCTGGAACTGCGGGAGATGATCGAGACCGAGCTGACCCGCCGGGTCGCCACGCGGCACCGGCCCGAGCTGATCGGCGAGCTGGAGGCGTGCGTGGCGCGGATGCGCCGCAAGGGCCCGGACGGCGCGGCGGCCGACCGGGAGTTCCACGACCTGCTCGGGGCCGAGGCGGGCTTCGCGCTCGCGCGCGAGCTGACCGCCCTGTTCTGGGACGTCTACCGCGCCACGGAACCCGAGGTAGGCGGCCCGGTCTCCTCCCCGGCGAGCACCGCGAAACGGCACCAGCGCATCGTCGACGCACTGGCCGCCGGGGACCCGGACGCCGCCGTCGAAGCCATGCACCGCCATTTCGACGAAGTCCGGAAACGAGCGAAGGCCGCTCCTTACGGCGCACCCGCCTAGTTCGTGCGGGTGTCGGTCAGTTTGCCGATGGTGACCTGGGGGTGCAGGGGGTGTGGTTCAAGCCCGTCCACGTCCAGTACCAGGTACCAGTGGGCGGTGGTGGGCACGGAGATCTTGAACAGCGGGGCCGTGGCCACGCCGCCGTGCATCCGGTAGAACTGCTTGCGCCGATAGGCCGCGAAGTTGACCTCGGTCAGCAGGCGGACGTTGGCCATCGCGTTGAGCCGGACGGTGACCACGGTTTCCCGCTGCACCATGCCCAGGTCGAAAGTCTTGGTGTACAAGGTTTCCTCGATTCACCGCATGGGAAAGTTCGCTGGCTGGCGAAACGCGGTGAACCTTCAGTCCGGGCGGCTGCCCGGCTTGATCGAACGCCACAGCGGCACGTCGTCCCCCTGACGGGCGACGGCGTAACCGGTGGTCAGCGGAACGCTCACCGGTGCGTGCCCGGCCGGCGTGACGTGCGGTGTCACGGCGGTGGCGCTCCCCGGTGAGAGGAACGGGACGTAGGGGACCGGCGGAAGTTCCCGCGGCGCGGGTGATTCCGGGGCCTCCGGAGTTCCCTGGGCGGCGGACGGATGCGCCGGAATGACGGTGGGCTGTTCGTCATGCGTCACGGTGGTCAACGCCGGTCCTAGGCGGACAACGGTGACGCTCGACCCCGCCTCGGCGACGGATGGCTGCGGGGAGACGGCGGGCGCCGTGACCGCCGGTGCCTTCGCGATCGTCCGCACAGTGCCCACCGACGAGCCCTTCGGCTTGGTCGGCGAAGGCAGGAGCGGTGACTCGGTCGCTTCCGCCAGCGGCACCAGTACGGGTTCGACGGCTTTGCCCAGCCCGCGGCTGAGCACCGCGACGCTGCCGGTCACCAGTGACAGCGGTGCTTCGACGAGGTCGAGCACGGGCGCCAGGAGCTGAACCACTCCGGCCACTGGTTGAACCACTGTGGACACCGCGTGGTCGACCTGGTCGAGCAGCGGCTTGACGGGCTTGAGCACGTTGGCGACGGGTCGCTCCACCAGATGCAGCAACGGAGCGGTCGCCTTGACCAGATCGGCCACCGGTTCACCCGCCCGCGCCAGGGTTTTCTCGGTTTGGCCGAGCAGCGGGGCGGCGGGTTCGACCACCTGGGTGATCGGTTTCTTCACCTGGTGCACCACCGGGTCCACCACATCGGTGACGGGCTTGAGCACCTGGGTGACGGGTTTTTCGGCTTCGTCAGGCGAAAATCCGGGGGCGGGGTTGGCGGCCGGGCTCTTCTTCTTGTGGGGAACGGGTTTTTCGGCTCGGTCCGCTCCGGGTTCGCGAGCGACCGGCTTTTCCGCCTTGCCCAGCAAAGGTTCAACGATGTGGGTGACCGGGTCCAGTAAGGAGTCGACCGGGTTCTCCGGCGGCGCCGCGTCGGCGGAAGAGCTGAACAGGCAGGAAACCGCGAACATCGCCAGCAGCAGTCCGGCCAGCCAGAGCAGGGCGCGCAGCCAGCGCCGCTGCGCCGTGCCGCCCGCGACCGCCACTGCTCACCCACCTCTCCGGTAACGCTCCCAGGTACCCCCTTTCCGATTATTCACTCCTGGACCCGTTATCGGAGCACCCGAACGGCCCAGCCTGCGGGAGGTTTGGCGTCCGCCAGTCCGGGGGTACGCCGTCTGCCATGTGGTTCGCGGTGGGCACCCCGGCAGTCGTGATGATCTTCGCCCTGCTGCTCGAACGGTACGAGCGCAGATGCTCGGCCGGCGCGCCCGCGAACCGCGAACGCGCCGACTGAGCCCTACCGCGGGCGCGTCTTCGCGCGCAGTCCCAGCAGCGCGTCCACCAGCAGGAAACCCAGCAGGGTCACGCCGAACACGGGCAGGAACCACGCCGCGAGCGCGCCCGCCACGACGAGCGCCACGAGCCCGGCCGGTGGCATCGACCGCCAGCCGCCGCGGGCGAACGGCTTGCCCATGCCGAAGCCCTCGCGGGTCGGCCTGCGGTGCCACCACATCCGGTAGCCCCAGACCACCGTGGTGATCAGCGCCAGGCACACCACCGCGAGCACGATCTGGTTCGGCAGGCCGAACAACAGGCCCATGTGCGCGTCGATGCCCCAGCGGGCGAGCTTCGCGCCGAGCGGGTAGTCGTCGAACCGCAGCGTCTCCAGCACCTGCGCGCTCGCCGGGTCGATGGCGACGGTGTCCTGCTTCTCCGGCCAGCTGGTCTTGATCTGCTTGACCAGGTACACCTCGCCCTCACCGGCGGGCAGGGTGAGCTCGACCGGGCCGTCGAGGCCGTGGCCGCGGGCCGCGTCGAGCACCCGGTCCGGCCCGGCGTCGGCGATCGGGGCCGAGTGGTGCCCGCTGTGCCCGGCGTGGGCGCCGTGCTCGGCGTGCTCGGACAGGCTGGTGGCCAGCGTCGGTGTCTCCCACGAGAGCGCCGTGCGGAGGTCGGTGATGCTTTCGCCGGCGTACTGCGACCAGGTCAGCCCGGTCACCGACAGGAACAGCAGCACGATCGCCACCCACGAACCGGTCGCGGCGTGCCAGGCGACCAGCTTGCGCCTGCCCTTCGCGCGCCGGTCGGCCACACGGTGCTGCCGCCGCTTCGACCACCACAGCACCAGCCCGCCGAGCACCACCACCCACAGCCAGCTCGCCGCCATCTCGCTGTACAGCCGGCCGAAGTCGCCGAGGTGCAGGCTGCGGTGCAACTGGTCGATCCAGGTGCGCACCGGGGTGGCCTGGCTGGAGCCGTAGGTCTCCAGCACCCCGCGCACCTGGCCGGAGTACGGGTCGACGTAGGCGGTCAGCCAGTGGCTGGCCTCCAGGTCGGGGCGGCTGAAGATGACCTGGGTGGTGTCGGTGGCCTCGCGGCCGGGGCGCACCCGCACCACGGTCCCGTCCGGCACGGCCTGCCGCGCGGCGGTCAGCTGGGACTCCAGCGGCTGCGCGGACGAACCGGCGGGCACGTGCAGCTCGTGGTCGTAGACGACCTGCTCCAGCTGCGGGGTGAAGATGTAGAGCAGGCCGGTCAGCGCGGCGACCAGCAGGAACGGGCCGACGAACACACCGGCGTAGAAGTGCAGGCGCAGCAGCAGCGGACGCGCCGAGCGGCGCCGCGCTCTGGCCGCCTCCGGGTCGGTTTCAACGAACTCGTCAGTGGTCACGTCGCTAAAGTCGGCGGCCCGGTGCCGGAAGTTCCCGGCAATCAGGTCAGCGGTCGGCAGGTCAGCGATTGGCGAGCAGCCACCAGGCGGCGGCCAGGCCGCCGCAGTTGGTCGCGGTGTGCACCGCCATCGGGGCGAGCAGGCTGCGCCCGGTGTGCCGCCACCAGTGCAGGAACACCCCGGCCCCGGCGGCGGCGAGCATCGCCAGGACGGAGACCACCCAGAGCGGCAGGCCGCCGAAGGTGCCCGCCACCGCGGCGTTCTGGACCAGGGCGAGCGAGGGCAGCAGGTGCCAGAGGCCGAACAACGCGGCCGCGCCGAGCACCGGACCCCAGCGCCAGCGCTGGCCGCCGCCGAGCAGCGCGGGCAGGACCCCGCGGAAGGCGACTTCCTCGACCAGCACGGTGCCGAGCGGGATGCGGATGAGCGTCTGCCAGAGCACCTCGGTCAGATCGGGCGAGCCGACGCGGCCGTCGTCGAACAGCGGGCGGAGCGCGGGCACCGCCAGCGCGACGGCGAAGGTCAGCAGGACCAGGCCCATCCCGATCAGCCCGACCACCGCGCCACGGCCCAGCTGGTGCCTGCCCAGTCCCATCGCGGGCGAGGGCACACCGGACGAGCGGGCGAGCACGACCAGCAGGACCGCGGTGACCGTGCCGCACACCGGGTACGCCCAGCCCGGCAGCACCCGATTGGCGAGAAAGGTGGCGGTGGCGAGCAACAGCACAGCCCCGGTGACGGCGAAAACGCGAACATCACCGCCCGTGCGCACACTCATGCTTCGACATTAATTCGACCACTGGCCCTACGCCGGGTTGACTAGCCTTCGGGCATGGAAGCGCACCTGCGGGATCTCCGGTACTTCACCGCGGTGGCCGAGGAGCTGAGCTTCACCAAGGCGGCCACCGAGCGGCTCTACATCTCGCAGCCCGCGCTGAGCAAGCAGGTCCGCCAGCTGGAGAACCTCCTGCGCGTCACCCTGTTCGACCGCGACCACCAGCGCGTCACGCTGACCGCCGCGGGGGAGGCGTTGCTGCCGCGCGCGAAGCAGCTGCTCCAGCTCTGGGACGACACGCGCCGCGAGGTGAGCGAAGCGGCAGCGGCCAGGGAGGCCACGCTGACCGTCGGCTTCCAGACGCGCATCGGGCGCGGACTGATGCCGCGCGTCACCGCCGAGCTGGCGGAGCGGTTGCCCGGCTGGCGGCTGCTGTTCCGCCAGATCGCCTGGCGTGACGCGACCGCGGGCCTCGGCCGCGCCGAGGTCGACGTGGCGGTGGCGTGGCTGCCGGTGCCCGAAAGCGGCGACCTGGCCTGGCGCGTGGTGGCGACCGAGGATCGCTGGGTGGCGCTGCCCGCCGGGCACCGGCTCGCCGGACTGGCCGAGGTGCCGTTCGCCGAGCTGGCCGACGAGCCGTTCATCGCGCTGCCCGCCGCCGCGGGTGCGCTGCGCCGGTTCTGGCTGGCCGCCGACGAACGCGAGACGCCGCCCACGGTGGTCACCGAGGCCGAAACCGCCGAGGAGACCTTCGAAGCGGTCGCCTCCGGGCTGGGTGTGGTGCTGCTGTCGGCGGGCAACGCCGAGCTGTACCGGCGTGAGGACGTGGTCGTGCGGCCGGTCACCGGCCTGACCCCGGCCGAGTTGGCGGTGGTGTGGCGCTCCGACGACGACCGCCGCGCCATCCGCGTTTTTGTCGACGCCTTCTTCCACTGCCTGACCAGCTAACCCGTGATGCGCCGGTGTGCTTCGGCGGCTGCCTCGCGCGCCTCTCCTGGTTCCTCGGTTTCGGCCATCAGCGCGCGCAGCACCGGCAGCGCCTCGACGGCGACCGGGCCGAGCCGACCCAGCCACGCGCACGCGGTCGTATCCGCGCGCTTGCCGAAGTTGCCGTTGTGCGGCCCCGGCAGGCCGGTGCGCACCGGGTGGCCGGTGATCTCGGCGATCAGCACCGGGACCAGCCACTCCCTCTCACCGGTCTCCAGCAGCGCGAACTGCGCGTGCTGCCGGACCCGCAGCGAAGGGCAGGTCGCCAGCACGCGCAGCCGGTCGCGCAATCCGGTACCGATCCGGCGGCGCAAGGAAAGCTTGTGACAGATCCGGATCAGGGCTGCCTCGCAGGCGGGATCTTCGAACAAACCTGAGGTGAGGCGCCCGAGCAACGCGACCACTTCGGGGCGTTCGAGCAGGCCACCCCAGTTCGCCGTGACCTCGATCAGCGCCGCCGCGCGTTCCGGCGGCAGCGGCCGGGCGAGTTGCGCCAGTACGTCCGGCACGAGATCGGCGCCGAGCCCCGCGACCACGCGCAGCCGGTGGTCCGGCGGTTCCTGGAGCAGTTCGCGCAACCGCGGCAATGCGCGCGGATCGTCCGCCCTGGTCAGCACGTCGAGCGCGGCGTCGCCCAGATCCGGATCCGGCAGCAGGACCGCGGCCGCGTCCAGGTGACCGTCGAACTTCCAGCGTCCGAGCCGGTGCACGGCCGCGCGCCGGATCTCGACGTCGGGATGGTCCAGCAAGGCCAGGCCGTACGGCTCGACCAGGACGGGATCTCCGCGGCGCAGCGCCGAATCCGCCAGCACGGGAGCGTGGTCCCCGGCGAGAGCGAGCAACCACGGCACGTGCAGCTCCGGCGCCCGGTCCAGCAGGTCGTCGACCGCCCGCACCGGGGTGTCCCAGCCGGGTTCGGCCCACGGCAGCTCGGCCAGCACCCGCCCCGGCCGCCCGGTGCAGGCTTCGAGCGCGCCGAGCATGTCCGGGTGCGGGTTCGAGCCGAGCAGCGCGCCGAACGCGGAACCGAACCGCGCCGGCTCGTCGCCCTCCGGTGACCAGCCTTCGTGCGTGCCGAGCACGATGTGCAGCCCGAGGCGCGTCGCCTCGTCCGCCGGGACGACCGCCCGGACCGCGTCGGCGACGCCGGATTCGTAGCAGTAGCAGAGCACACAGGTGGTGACCCGCCGGACGGCCGCGTTCTCGTGCGACAGCGCCGCGATCAACCGGGCCGCCCCGGCTTCGGCGGCCGCGTCGACGCGCGTCGCCCACCATTCCTCCGCCGGGCCGTGCGCTTCGATGCCGAGGAACTCCAGCAGTTCGTCCAGCGCTTCGTCGCTCACCGGGCCCGGTGCGTCGAGGAACGAGTCGAAGTCCTTCACCACCATCGGCCAGACGCTCACACGGCAGGATACCGGTCATCCTCGGGCGATCCGGGGTACCGTGCTCCAGAATCCGGCCAGTTGATCGCCGTTCGTCGGTAGTCAACGGAATCTCCCAGCTGTCAGTCTTTCACCGACAGTGATATCAAGTGGTGAGGAGATTCTGGGTGGCCACCAAGCGAATCCTGCGGCGCACGGCCGGCGCGGCCCTGGCCGGTGCGCTGGCCGCGGCCGGCCTGCTCGCGGCGCCCGCCGCGCAGTCGGCTGAACCGCCCGCCGACTACTACGCCGCCGCCGAGGGCAAGTCCGGCGCCGAACTCAAGGCGGCACTGCACACCATCATCAGCTCCGGCGTCACCACCCTGAACTACGACGACGTGTGGGAGGCGCTCAAGACCACCGACGAGGACCCGGGCAACGCCGCCAACGTGCTGCTGCTCTACAGCGGCGAGTCCCGCAGCAAGGACGCCAGCGGCGGCGACTCCGGGGACTGGAACCGCGAGCACACCTGGGCCAAGTCCCACGGCGACTTCGGCACCTCGCCCGGCCCCGGCACCGACATCCACCACCTGCGCCCCACCGACGTCACGGTGAACAGCATCCGGGGCAGCAAGGACTTCGACAACGGCGGCGAACCGGTCGAGGGCGCTCCCGGCAACCTCACCGACGACGACTCGTTCGAAGCTCGGGACGAGGTCAAGGGCGACGTCGCCAGGATGATCATGTACATGGGCGTGCGCTGGGACGGCGGCGACGGCTTCGCCGACCTGGAGCCCAACGACCAGGTCGGCAACGGTTCGGCGCCGGCCATCGGCAAGATCTCGGTGCTGCTGCAGTGGCACGAGGCGGACCCGGTGGACGACGTGGAGAAGAACCGCAACGACGCGATCTTCGGCATCCAGAAGAACCGCAATCCGTTCATCGACCACCCGGAGTGGGCGGGATCGGTATACGGATGACGGGTTGACGGCGCACTGGATCCCTGGTGGTCTGGACCAAAGATCGACTAGGGAGGTCCGGTGCGCCGATCCGTCCGAACCACCGCGGTGGCCGCTGCTCTCGGCGTCGTCATGGGGCTGACGCCGGGGGCGGCGGCCGCCGCGGAACCACGGGAGACCCGGTTGCCCGTGGTCACGCCCACGCCGCAGGCGATGGAGGGCAACGGCCACCAGCTGCGGGTTCCCGCCCGCGTCGGCCTGGTCCTGGCCGAAGGCGCCGACGACGCCACCGCCGAACTCGTCCGCCGCACGCTGGAGCACGCCGGCGCGCGCGAAGTGGTGGACGGCGAGGCCGAACTCACCGTGGTCGCGGGCCTCATCTCCGATCCCGCGGTCTCCGGCGCGCTGACCGAAGCCGGGGGAGCGAAGCCGGCCGAGCTGCGGCCGGAGGGCTACTCGCTCGCCGCGCGGGCGCACGGTCGCGGCGGCCTGGTCGCGCTGGCGGGCAACGACGGTGACGGCGTCTACTACGCCGCGCAGACCTTGCGCCAGCTCGCCGCACCGGGCCGGATCGCGGCGGCCAAGGTGACCGACCACCCGCTGATGGCGCTGCGCGGCAGCATCGAGGGCTTCTACGGCGCGCCGTGGTCGCACGAGGACCGGCTCGACCAGCTCGCCTTCTACGGCGACATCAAGGCCAACACCTACATTTACACCCCGAAGGACGACCTCTACCTGCGCGAGAAGTGGCGTGAGCCGTACCCGGCCGCCGAGCTGGCGAAGCTCAAGGAGCTGATCGACGCCGCCGCGGACCACCACGTGCAGTTCACCTACGCCGTCTCGCCCGGCCCGTCGATCTGCTACAGCGACCCGGCCGATGTCAAGGCACTGCACGACAAGCTCGCGTCCATCCGTGATCAGGGCGCGGAAAGCTTCTACATCGCGCTCGACGACATCAGCTACACCAAGTGGAACTGCGCCGGGGACGAGCAGAAGTACGGCGCGCCCGGCCAGGCCGCCGCGGGTCAGGCACAGGCCGACCTGCTCAACGGCGTCCAGCGCGACTTCATCGACAAGGTCGGCGCGCAGCCGCTGCAGATGGTTCCCACCGAGTACTCGGACGTGGCCGACTCGCCGTACAAGAAGGTGCTGCGGGAGAGCCTCGACGAGCGGATCGTCGTGCAGTGGACCGGCACCGACGTGGTGCCGCCGTCGATCAGCGTGGCCGACGCGGAGAAAGCCGCGCAGGTCTGGGGCCGCAAGGTCTTCCTGTGGGACAACTACCCGGTCAACGACTACGGGCAGACCACAGGACGGCTGCTGATGGCGCCCTACGACAAGCGCGAGGCCGGGCTGCACGCCGCGCTCGGCGGCATCGTGCTCAACCCGATGAACCAGGCGGCGCCGAGCAAGGTCGCGCTGTTCGGCGGCGCGTCCTTCGCCTGGAACGACCAGGACTACGACGCCGGGCGCACCTGGCGCGCGGCCGCGGACTACCTGGCCGCCGGGGACGCCCGCACCGCCGAAGCGCTGCTCGCCTTCTTCGACACCCAGCACCTCGCGCCCACCTTCGGCGAGGTCGTCTGGCAGCCGCAGGCCCCGGTGCTGAAGTCCAAAGTGGACGCCGTACGCGCGGAGCCGGGTGGAGCCGCGCTTCGGGAGCTGGGCTCGTACGCCGACCTGCTCGCCGCGGCGCCGGAGCGCATCCGCGGCGGGGTGCCCGACCCGGCCTTCTCCGCGCAGGCCGCGCCGTGGCTGGACGCGCTGACCCTGTGGGGCCGGGCGCTCCAGTCCACAGTGGACGGGCTGGAGCTGGCGCCGGAGGACCGCCCGGCCGCCGGCCGGGCCTTCGCCGAAGCGGCGGACCTCGCCGCCGAGGCCGCGAAGATCCGGACCATTCCCGGCACCACCCGCCCGCAGGGGCCGGTCCGGGTCGCCGATGGTGTGCTGGACACCTTCGTCGCCGACGCACCGGGGCTGATTCCCTGACCCTCCGGCGTTACTCTTCACCCCTCGGCGAAGAGGAGTTCCCCATGGTGTGGTCGGCCACGCCGGAGGTGCACGGCGGTGTCCTGATCCTCGCGCTCACCGGAGAGCTGGACCTGGCGGTGGTCGACGAGCTCACCGGGGCGCTGGAAGAGGCGTTCGAGCGCGGTACCCACGGGCTGGTGGTGGACATGATCGGCGTGAGCTTCTGCGATTCCAGTTGCCTGCACGCGTTGCTGCGCATCGCCCGCCGCACCCAGGCGGCCGAGCGCGGGTTCGGCCTGGTGGCGGTGTCCCCGGCGATCGTCCGCCCGGTCACCGTGCTCAACCTGACCCAGGCACTGCCGATCTCGGCGAGCGTCAACGAGGCGGTGGCACACGTCCGGCGGCGCTGAGACCAGGCAAATGGCGGAAGTTGGCGGTTTTCCCCGTCAGTCGGTTCATCCGCCCGGCCGAACTTGCTGGGCGTGCGAACGCGCCGCGTCTACGCTACCCGCCGTGAGGGCGGCCGGGCAGGATCCGACGATGTCGTACGGGCACATCGGAGTGGTGGTTGACTCGCCGGAGGACCACGACGAACTGGTCGGCCTGTCGCGGGCGCGGGGCGGGCGTGCCGGAGAGAAGGTGATCGTGGTCGGCTCGGCCGAGCCTTGGGGCCGCGGCGCCGACCTGCTGGCGCCGTTCTCGCTGGGCGCGGGACTGGTCGGCGGCCTGCGGACGGAGGTGAGCCTCGCGCAGCGCGAGGGTTTCCGCGGTCTCCGCGTGGTCGCCGACATGCAGGAACTCGGCCTGGACTCGCTGTCCGCGCGTGAGCTGGTGGAATTCGAGCTGGACCTGGACCGGGTGGTCAGCGAAGCGGGCGCCACCATGGTCTGCGTGTACCGCAACGGGGGATTCACCCCGGGCGAAGTGGGCGCGGCGATGTGCGCGCACCCGCTCGGGTTCGGCGCGAACCGCGATGACCGCGGGTTCCGGATGGGCAGCGCGGGCCGGGGTGAATGGCGGGTCAGCGGCGAGATCGACGGCCACAACGCCGATCTGTTCGAGCTGGCGATGCAGACCGCGGCCGGCATGTCCGCGCGGATGCGGCTGACCTTCGACGACCTGCGGTTCATCGACGTGGCCGGGATGCGGGTGCTGGCCAGGGTGGCCGCCGCCTTCCCCGACCTCCGGCTGACCCTGGTCGACCCGCCCGCCTCGTTCCTGCGGTGCTGGGAGGTCTTCGGGCTGGGCACGCCGGGACCCGCCCGCGCGAAGATGCGGGTGGAACTGCTCCGCTGAGCGTCACCACAGCGCCAGCGCCGGTTGGGCGAACAGGAACAGCCCCACGCCGACCAGGATGCAGGCGGACACCTGGCGCAGCCGCTCGGCGGGCAGCCGCCGCGCGAACCGGGCGCCCGCGACCACGGCCGCCGCCGCGACCACCCCGAGCAGCGCGCCGAGTCCGAAGTGGACGGATCCGGTGGTGCCGTAGCCGAGCACCGCGAACGCGGCCAGCGGCACCTGGATGAGCTGACCGGCCGCGACCGCGGCGAGCGGGGCCACGCCGAGCAGCACCAGCACCGGCACCAGCAGCACCGGGCCGCCGGTGCCGGTCAGCGCCGAGCCGAAACCGACCACGGCGCCGGTGGCCAGTGAGGTGGCCGGGGGCAGGCGCGTGCGTTCACCGCCGCCGCGGGCGCGCAGCCGGTGCACCCCGGCGCCGAGCGTGATCGAACCCAGTGCCAGCCACACCACCAGCGGTGAGACCAGCCCGTTGACCAGCGCACCCGCGGCCGCCGCCGGGGCCGCGCCCAGCGCCAGCCGGTTCGCCAGCGGCCACGGCATGCTCGCGTTCCGCGCGTAGGCCAGCGTGCCGACCACGCCGGTGAACAGGAACGCCCAGCTGCTGGTGCCCGCCGCGGTGTGCACGTCGAGCCCGGCCAGGTGCACCAGCGCGGGCGGCAGCAGTACTCCGCCGACGCCGACCGCGCCGATGAGCAGCCCCACCGGCACCGCGAGCACCACCACCCCGATCGTCACGCTCCGAACCTAGGCGCTGTGCTCGCCGCCCGGTCGGGTGACTCGCGCGCGTAGGACGGGTCCGAAGGGCTCCGGCGCGCGTACCATCCGCGGTCGGAAAGCCGGTGGAAAATTCCCGGCGGACCGGCGTGACGAATCGGCGGCGTGTGTGTCCTTCAGAGCAGAAATCCGGAAACCAGTCGTCAGGAGGAAGCTGCTGTGTCAGCCGCGCCCATCACCGAGGGCCCGCTGGACGACGTCACGCTCGTCGCCAGGGCCCGTGACGGTGACACGCAGGCCTATGAGCAGCTCGTGCGCCGTTACCAAGGCCCGATGTACGGGCTCGCGGTGCGTATGCTGGCGAGCCGGGGCGACGCCGAGGACGTCGTGCAGGAGGTCTTCCTGACCGCGTGGCGGCGCCTCGGCCAGCTGCAGGACGACGGGGCCTTCGTCGGCTGGCTGTATCGCGCCACCACCAACCGGTGCCTCAACGTGATCCGCGCGCGGCGGCCGACTTCGGCGGTGGAGCCGGACGAGCAGGAGTCCCCGGTGCCGCGCCCGGAGCGGGCGGTGGAGGTGGGCGCCCAGCTGGCCGCGCTGAGCCGGGCGCTGCAGCAGCTGACCGGGGAGCAACGGGCCTGCTGGCTGCTCAGAGAAGTGCACGGGCGGTCCTACGAGGAGATCGCGCGGGCGGTGGGCACCACGGCCACCGCGGTGCGGGGGCGGATCGCGCGGGCACGCGGACAACTGGCGGAGGTGATGGCGCCGTGGCGATGAACCAGGCTGCCGAGTCCTACCCGCTGCCCTGCGGACGGGACGTCGAGACGGTGTGGGACCGGCTCGACGAGGTGGAATCGGGGCGGGCCGACGAGCACGACCTCTCGTGCGAGCACTGCCGGGCCGCCAGGGAAGGCCTGCTGGTGCTGCGCACGCTCACCGGGGAACTGGCCAGGGAGGTGGTCGAGCCGCCGCCGGACCTGCTCGGCCGGATCATGTCGGCGGTGCGGGCCGAGGTCCGCAGGCACGACCTGCTGCCGCTGCCCACTCCCGAGCCGGGCCAGGCGCGGGTCAGCGACCGGGCGGTGGCCGCGATCCTGCGGTTCGCCGCGGACAGCGTGGACGGCGTGCGAGCCAGGGGCTGCCGGGTCGATGTCACCGTCAGCGGTGCCTTCGACGTGCGACTGGATCTCGCGGTGAGTTATCACGCCTTCGCCGCGGACGCGCTGGACACCGTGCGGGAGCGGGTTTCGGCCGCGGCGGTGGCGCGGGTCGGGGTGAGCCTGGCCCAGCTGGACGTCCGGGTCGCCGATCTGTACGAGGACTGACGGGGTTTGCGGGAGTGGCAGTGACGATCGGCGAATGGGTGATCGGCGAGCCGGTGGTGGCCGCGGTGGCGGCGGCCGCGGCCGCCGGGGTGCCCGGCGTGGCCCGGCTCGAACCGGGTGTGCTCGGCCTGGTCGGTTCGCTGGGGCGCACGCTGCGCCAGCAGGTGAAGGGCTTGGACCCGGCGCCGACCGAAGGGGTCAGGGTCAGCTACGAGGACAACGCCGAGGTGCGGCTGGAGGTCGATCTGGTGCTGTCCGGGTCGGAACAGGTGGCCGCGGTGGCGCAGGCGGTGCAGCGCGCGGTGGCCGGCGCGGTGACCGCGGCGACCGGGCTCGCGGTGGCCTCGGTTTCGGTCGCGGTACTGGATGTCGAGCTGCGGGGTGGCTGGTGAGCGGAGTGGTCGTCGAGGAACTGCTGACGGCGTTGCGGAAGGTGCCGGGACTGCGCCCGGCCACGCCGGCCACCGTGCCGTCGCTGGCCTGGGTGCCGTGGGACTGGGACGACCTGGCCGTCACGGTCACTCCCGAGCTGGTGGAAATCCGGCTGGTGGCGACAAAACTGCCGCTGCCGCCGGTGCTGGGCCATGCCGAGGAACTGCTCACCCCGGTGCTGCCGCCTGGTGCGCGGCTGCGCCTGGTGGTCACCGACATCGACCGCGTGGCGCTGAACCCCCACCGGGAAAGTGACCTGGATTACCCGATCGGGTCGTGACGTTCCGGTTCCCCCGGTGTCCTACCGATGACCACAGTGGACAAACCAAGGGAGGAACCGATGAGCACCGCCACCACCCCCGCCATCGCGCCGAAGGCCGAGAGCAAGGCTTCGGTGGAACTGGTGAAGACCGACGGCAAGCTGGTCACCGAGCAGGGCGTCACTTCCATCGCCGACACCGTGGTGCGGAAGATCGCCGGCCTGGCCGCGCGCGAGGTCGGCGGCGTGCACGCACTCGGCGGCGGTGCGGCGCGGGCGATCAGCGCCCTGCGCGAGCGGATCCCGGGCGCCTCGGCGAGTGCCGGGCAGGGCGTCTCGGTCGAGGTGGGGGAGAAGCAGACCGCCGTCGACCTGCAGATCGTGGTGGAGTACGGCGCCGGCATCGCCGACGTCTCACGCGCCGTGCGACGCAACGTGATCATCGCCATCGAGCACATGACCGGCCTCGAAGTGGTCGAGGTGAACATCCACGTCCACGACCTCCACCTCCCCGACGACGATCACCCCACCACCCCCACCCGAGTCCGGTAACCCACCACGAGGGCAAGCCCACGCGACCGCCAGACCGCCATGCCGTTGGGGCTCTTGAGCGGTGGCCGTGTACGCTGAGCTGCCGATTCTGGGGGGAGTGGCTGTGACCGATACGCCGACCGTGGACTCGTCCAACACCGATCAGTTCCGCTCCTGGGACGGCGGCGGCGGAACGTTCTGGACCGAGTACTCCGGCCGCTTCGACGAAGGCATGGCCGGCTACCACGGTGAGCTGTTGGCAGCGGCCGATATCCAGCCGGATTCGGTGACACTGGACATCGGCTGCGGCAGCGGCCAGGTCACCCGTGACGCGGCCCGCGCCGCCCCTGAAGGTTCGGCGCTGGGCGTGGACCTGTCGTCGCCGCTGCTGGACCTCGCGCGCACGCTGGCCGCGAAGGACCAGTTGACCAACGCGACGTTCGTCCAAGCGGACGCGCAAGTCCACGACTTGGGCGAGGCGCGCTTCGACGTCGCCGTCAGCCGGCACGGCACGATGTTCTTCGGCGATCGACTGGCGGCGTTCGCCAACATCGCGCGCGCCATCCGGCCAGGCGGCCGATTCGTGCAGCTGACCTGGCAAGCTCTCGACCGCAACGAAGGCATCAGCACCTTCCGCACCATCGCCTCCGGCGGTCGCGAACTACCACCGCCGCCGCCCGAGGCACCGACGCCGTTCTCGATGAGCGACCCCGACCGCGTGCACCGGCTGATGCGCGAAGCCGGCTTCGCCGACGTCGAGCTGACAAGCCTGACCGTCCCCATGTACTACGGCCGGGACGTCGACGACGCGTTCGACTTCATCGCCGGCAACTTTGCCTCGTCATTCGACCAGCTCGCCGACGCAGCCCGGTCCCGCGCGCTCGACGCCCTGAAGGTCAACATCGCCGAACACCTGACCGACCGAGGCGTGCTATACGACGCGGCACACTGGCTCATCCACGCCCGCCGCACCTGAACGCCTCACCGCCGCCGGCACCTCTGAGCGCAAAGGGATCGGCCAGCTTTGGAGAACCATGCTCGACACCGCGCCGGGTGATCAGCGGGTGATGCCACGGGCTCGCACCAAGCGGCGGTACTTGTCGTGGTCATAGCCGCGGTCGTGTAGAGCCGCTGTGGCCGCCGACGTGGCTTGCCGACCACGCCCTGAGTGGGCGGGACGGCGTCGAGCAGCGGAATCAGCTGGGTGACGTCGTTGCGGTGTCCGCTGCCACAACCCGGTCTCCTGCCACTCGGCCAGCCGCCGCCAGCACGTGGGGCCGGAGGCGCCGAACAGGTTCGTGGGCAGCGTGTTCCAGCCGCGCCCACAGCTCGCCGGCCAAGATCTGCTCACGCATCCGATAACGCTGGAAGATCCGACACCGCGGCCGAAGCTGGCACGCCAGCTTTACGAGAGCCGCCGGGCCGGGGCGGTCGGGGTTTGTGGCGCTCGGCCGGGTGATCGCGTCGGGGGTGGCTTGGGGCGGGGTGGACTGCGAGATTTTCTTTGTGGCGCCGGGCAAACAGCGGCAAAGCGCCGGGGTGGCGGGCCCTGCACGGGTGGGTGAAGGGTGGTTTCGCGCCGGGCCGATCCGGGCAAGTGTGGGCCTCGAAGCACCGGACGGGAGGTGACGAGCCGTGCTGACCTGGATCACCGTCTTCGTGCTCGTGGTGGCGGGTATCGGAGCGATCCTGCCCCTGCGCCGCGAGCGGCCCCGCGAGCGTCGCTGACGGGTTCCGGCGGCTAGGGTGGGCTTCCGATCATCAGCTGGGGAGCCGCGATGCCGTTGCCGGAGTCCGTGCGCCCGTTGCCGCTGACCGGGATCGCCTCGCTCGTGGGTGACGCCAAGGTCGTGGCCATCGGGGAGAACAACCACTACATCCGCGAGTTCGGGCAGCTCCGCGCCCAGCTCCTCCGCTCGCTGGTGACCGAACTCGGGTTCAGCGTGCTCGCCTACGAATCGGGCTTCGCCGAGGGCGAACTCGCCGACGAGTGGATCCACGGCGCCCCGGGCGAGCCGGAGGTGGTGGCGCGCAACGGGTTCACCTTCCGCTTCGGCGAGCCCGCCGAGGTGCGTGGAATGCTCGGCTGGCTTCGTGAGCACAACGCCGGTGGCGGCCGGGTGCGCTTCGCCGGGCTGGATCTGCCTGGCGCGGGCGGGTCCGCGCTCCCGGCGCTGGCCAAGGTGCGTGACTACCTCGCCCCGCGCGGGTCCACCGAGCCGGCGGACGCCGCCATCGAAGCGACCGCGTCCTACCAGAGCGCCAACAACAGCGTCGCCTTCGCTCGGTACAGCGAACTGGACGACACCGAGCGCGACGCGGCCACCGCCGCCCTCGCGCGACTGCTGCTCCAACTCGACGCGATGCCCGACAAGGACCCCCAGCACCTGGTCGCCCGCCACCACGCGCTCGGCGCGCTCCGCCTGGACGAGCACCTGCGCGAGTTCATCGTGCTCGGCGCGGCCCAGGCGCCCGCGAAGGTCGTCTCCTCCCGGGACGTCTACCACGCCGAGACCGTCCGCCTGCTACGCGAGTTGCACGGGCCCGAAGCCCGCATCGTGCTGATGATGCACAACGCCCACATCCAGCGCGTGCCGATGGAACTCCTGCCAGGCATCCGGGCCGATTCCGCGGGCACCCACCTCGCCGGGCCCGACTACGTGGCGATCGGCGTCACCGCGACCGGCGGCACCACCACCGACACCGAACTCGACGACCACGCGCCCGAGGGGTTCGACGTCGTCGGACGACCGGCCGGACCGCCCGCCGAGGACAGCATCGAGGCCGCGGTCGCCGGGCAGGAGCCGGTACTGCTGGACCTCCGCGCGGCCCGAGGCGCGGCCGGAGACACAGACATCCCCGGGAGGATCCGGCATGTCACGACCCATTTGGCGGTAGACCTGCCCGCCGCCTTCGACGCTGTCGTCTGCCTACCAGGGATGACGCCGGACCCGCTGACGACCCCGCGCTGAGGCTGCGAAATCGGGGTACTCGATCGGGGCGATTACCGCTCGAAGATCACTGAGCGGAGTCTGATCATGGGTCGAGTGTCCCTCGAACGAGTGAGGAACACCCGTCTGACCTGCAAAAGGCTTAATGCACGTGCATTTTCATCTGCTCTTGCGCGTGCTATGGTCCTCAGCACAGTCAGATGCACGTGCATTTGCATCCCCTGGTGAGATTGAGTCGGGAAGGTGGAGATCAAGGTGGCGCAGATTTCGAACGGGATGCCGGCCGAGTTGCTGGCCGGTGCGCAGTGGCGCAAGAGCTCCCGCAGTGGTGCGGTGGGCAACTGCGTGGAGGTCGCTCCGCTGGCCAATGGGGAGATCGCGGTCCGCAACTCGCGGTTCCCGACCGGTCCGGCCCTGATCTACACGCAGGCCGAGATGGCAGCCTTCCTCGCCGGCGCCAAGGACGGCGAGTTCGACGACGTACTGAGCTGACCCCCGGCGTCCCTGCCGGTCTTGGCTGTCCGCTGTGGACTACAAGGCTGAAGTGTGAATGCTTTTCAAATTCCTACTTTGGTCCGTTGTGAGTTGACTTGAGTTCTCCCTACGCTTTGGCGGGTCGACGCCGAGCGAAGGGAACCGCCCCCCGATGCGTACTCACACCGGCAGTCCACGGCCACGGACCGAACCGGCAGGCCGCCGGTGGCGGGGCAGGACCTCCTTCGCGGCCAAGTCGCTGGTCGGCGCGGCCGTGCTGACCCTGGCCCTGCCCCCGGCGCTGGCCTTCGCGGATCCGCCCCGCGCCCTGCCCTCCAGCGTCGCCGAGCCCGACGGCAAGTGGCAGCCCGCCTTCGACTACGACACCGACGGCTGCTACCCCACGCCCGCGATCGGCCCCGACGGCACCATCGCCCCCGGGTTGAACAACTCGGGCGCGCTCAACGGCAACTGCCGTGATCAGTCCGATTTGGACAACACGAACTCCTACGCGCGCTCCAAGTGCAACAACGGCTGGTGCGCCTACCTCTACGACCTGTACTTCGAGAAGGACCAGGCGGTGCCCGGCCTCGACGCCTTCGGCCACCGGCACGACATCGAGCACGTGGTGGTCTGGGTGCAGGACGACCAGGCCCGGTACGTGTCCACCTCGGAGCACGGCAACTACGCCAAGCACGCCGCCGCGGACGTGCGGTGGGAAGGCACCCACGCCAAGATCGTCTACCACAAGGACGGCGCGAGCACGCACTGCTTCCGCAAGGCGGGCACCGGGGACGAGCCGCCGGAGAACCACTACGGCACCTGGCAGTACCCGGACCTGGTGAGCTGGAACAACTTCCCGGCGGGCATCCGCGACAAGCTCGTCTCGGCCGACTTCGGCAGCGCCAGCCTGGCGATCAAGGACGGCGCCTTCGAGTCGAACCTGGAGAAGGCCAAGCCGGACGGCATCCCGTTCGATCCCCGAGCCTAAGTGGTTGCCATCGGAAGTCCTTCGCGGGTATCGGCGGATTCAGGTTTCCGCTGGGCCGTCGAGGCCCCGAAGGACTTCCGATGGTGACCACTAAGCTGCCCGGATGAACGACGTGGCACCGAGACCGCGCCCGGCCACCTCGGCGGACGCGGCGGCCATCGCGCGGATCTGGTACCCCGGCTGGCGCGACGCCCACCTGGGCAACGTGCCGGACGCGCTGCTCGCGGTGCGGACCGAGGCATCCTTCGGCGAGCGCGCGGCGCGGCGGGTGATCGACCCGGCCACGCGCACCGCGGTCGCCGAGGCCGGGGGAGAGGTCGCCGGGTTCGTGATGGTGGTCGATGACGAAGTCGAGCAGGTCTACGTCTCGGCCGGGCACCGCGGCTCCGGCGTGGCCGGTCTGCTGCTGGCCGAGGCGGAACGTCTGGTCGCCGGGAACGGCCACCGGTCCGCCTGGCTGGCCGTGGTCGCGGGCAACACCAGGGCGCGGCGGTTCTACGAACGCCACGGCTGGGCCGACGAGGGCCTGTTCGACCACGCGGCGCCGCACGAGGACGGCCCGATCACCGTCCCCGCGCACCGCTACGTCAAACCCGTCACGCGGCCTCGGTGACGAGCAGCCGGTCGAGCAGGTCGCGCAGGGTGACCAGGCCGATCAGCTCACCGTCGGACTCCACCAGCGCCAGATGGTTCCGGCTGTCCCGCATGGTGTTCAGCGCGAGATAGATCGCCGTGCCGGCGTCGAAGGTGAGCACCGGCCGCATCAGTTCGCCCGCCGTGCCGCCCGGTTTGAGCGCGTCACGCACGTGGACCACCCCGATCGGCGTCTCCCCGTCGAACACCACGAGCCGCAGGTGACCGCTGGCGCGCGCCACCTCCCGGATGGTTTCCACCGACGCCTCCGACGGCACACCGGCGACGTCCGCCCGGGGACGGGTGATTTCGCGCAGCGGCCGGGAATTCAACTCCAGCGCCGTGGCCAGTTGGTCGCGCCGCTCGGGCGCGAGAGCGCCCGCCTTCGCCGAGTGGTCGACCAGTTGGCGCAGGTCGTCGGCGGTGCGCCCGGCACTCATTTCGTCGACCGGCTGCACGCCGACCCGGCGCAGGCACCAGTTCGCCATGTTGTTCAGTCCCACCAGCAGTGGCCGCGTCACGCGCATGAAACCGCGCATCGGGATCGCGAGCAGGGTGGCCGAGCGCTCCGGGTGCGCGATGGCCCACGACTTGGGCGCCATCTCACCGACCACCAGGTGCAGGAAGGTGACCACCACCAGCGACAGCACAAACGCGACGATGTCGGCGGTGGCCGCGGGCAGGCCCCAGCCCTCCATCACCGGGGTCAGCACGTCGTGCACGGCCGGCTTGGCGATCGCGCCCAGCGCCAGCGTGCACAGGGTGATGCCGAGCTGCGATCCGGCCAGCAGCAAGGAAAGTTCGCGGGCGCTCTTGAGCGCCGCGCGCGCCGAAGCGCTGGTCACGGCGGCTTCCTCCAGCCGGTACCGGCGCGCGGCCATCAGCGCGAACTCGATGGCGACGAAGAACGCGCTCAGCGCGATGATCGCCGCCGAGATCAGCGAAGCCGTCAGCGGGCTCAGGCCACTCATCGCGGCACCTCCGTGTCGGCGGAGCTCAGGCCCACCCAGAGCAAAGCGGGTACGTGCCGTTCGATTTCGCGGACCTCCGCGGTGAGCCGGGCCCCGTCCTCGTCGATCCCGGCGGGCAGCGCGACGCGCACGGTGTCGCCGGGTTCGGGCAACCGGCCCAGTTCGGCGATGACCAGGCCACCCAGGGTTTCGTAGTCACCGTCGGGCAGGTCGTGGCCGAGCAGGCGCTCGACCTCGTCCACGTGCGTGGTGCCGGGGATCAGCCAGCCGCCGTTGTCGGCCAATGCCTGGTCCTCGTGCTCGGGATCGTGCTCGTCGGTGATCTCGCCGACCAGTTCTTCGGCGATGTCCTCCAGCGTGATCACCCCGGCGAGTCCGCCGTATTCGTCCATCACGCAGGCGAATTCGTCGCCGGACGCCCGCAGCCGGGTCAGCACGCCGGGCAGTGGTAGCGAAGCCGGGACGACCACGGCGTCGCGGGCGAGTCCGGCGACGGTCCGCTCGGGGTCGTCGCAGGCCAGCACGTCGTGCAGCCACAGCACGCCGAGCACGTCGTCGACGCTTTCGCCGAGCACGGGCAGCCGGGAATGCCCGCCCGCCATCAGGTCGACGGCCTCGGCCAGGGTCGCCTTCCCGGAGATCGCGGTGACCTGCGGCCGCGGGATCATCGCGTGCTCGGCGGTCCGGTCGTGCAGTTCGAGCGTCCGGTCGAGCAGGATCGACAGCTCGCCGGAGAGGTCGCCGCTGTCCCGGGACTCGGCCACGATGTGCTCGAGGTCGCGCGGGGTGGCGGCGTGCTCGACGTCGTGCACCGGTTCGATGCGCAACGCCTTGAGCAGCAGGTTGGACGCCTTGTCGAACAGGTGGATCAGCCAGCCGAAGGCGCCGAGGTAGAGCCGGGTCGAGAAGGCCAGGCGGCGCGCCACCGGTTCCGGCCTGGCGATCGCGAGGTTCTTCGGGAACAGCTCGCCGAAGAGCATCTGCACCAGCGTCGAGAACACCAGTGCCAGCACCGTGCCCACCGCGACGCCGACGGCTTGGGGCACACCGACGCCGCCGAGCAGGGTGCCGATGCCCGCGCCGATCATCGGCTCGGCCACGTACCCGACCAGCAGGCCGGTCACGGTGATGCCGAGCTGGGCGCCGGAGAGCATGAACGAGGTGCGCCGGGTGATGCCGAGCGCGCGTTCGGCGCCGCGGTCCCCGGCGGCCGCGCGGGCCTTGAGCCGGGAGCGGTCCACGGCCATGTAGCCGAACTCCTGGGCGACGAAGTAGCCGGTCGCGGCGGTCAGCAGGAGTACGACGAACACGCCGACGAGGATGTTGACCACCACCATCAGCACGGCGGCGCCACCCCCTCGCGCCGGACGTGGTCAGGGGGTGCGCCGGTACTTCGGGATGGGTCCATGGTCCTCTCGCGGTCGGTGATCGAGCCGGAAATGTCCGGTTGATCAGAGTACGAACGACGCACCTGATCAGTTCCGGATGGACACCAGGATCACCCACGAGAGGAGCCCGCGCCGGTTGGGCCACCGGCGCGGGACCAAGTACCGACTAGCAGTTGCGCATCCGGTCGACGGGGGTCCAGCTGCCGCTGGTGTCCCAGCTCCAGGCGCCAGGAGTCTTGTAGATGACGTTGCCCGCGTCGTTCATCATCTTCGCCACGGTGCCGCCGGTCTGGTTGTTGTCCCACGACCCGGGGCCGACCCAGGACTCCGGGATGTCGTAGACGCCGCAGGCGTACATGTCGATGTGCGTACCGGTGAAGTTCTGGCCCCGGTAGGCGCAGAAGTGCTTGTAGTCGGCGTATCCGCCGTCGCAGTTGACGTCGAGGGCGCCCACCGCGAGCTGGCGCGGCGCGGCCTCGCCCGGCAGGGCGATGTTGATGGTGGCGCCCGGCAGCTCGATCCGGTTCAGGGCGACCTGCTTGCCGCCGAGTTCGGCCAGGTAGGTGTTCGCCTCGGCCTGCAGGCTGGAGATCTGGGCGCCGGTCAGCCCGGCGTCCTTGCCCTGCGCGGCGAACTCCGATGGCGTGGCACCGGCCACCGCGTTCGCGCCGACCACGAGCAGGGCCGACAGACCGGCCACGGTGAGGAAGCGTCTCAGTCGCATTGCTTTTCTCCTTTGAGGAAAGGAAATTCCGACACGGAGAAAGCTATTGCGCCGCCGGAACGACGGATGCCGGTCGATCGCCCCTCATCCACTCAGCGGATACCTCTGGCGGAACCGCCGCGCTAGCGTTCTCTGGGAACGCTCCCATCCACCGCGGATCGAGGGGATTCCTTTGCCTGCTTGGCGAAAGTCGATGCTGACCCTGCTCGCCGCGGCCGCCGTGACGATCGCCGTCGCGCCGCACGCGGTGGCCGCCTACCCGAACCCGGGGCCGGTCACCGGCGACGTCAACGTGCACGACCCGTCGATGGTGAAGCGGCCGGGCGGTGGTTATCTCGTGGCACACACGGGCAACGACATCGCGCTCAAGTCCTCCCCGGACCGGACAGCCTTCCGCAACGAAGGATCCGCGTTCCCCGGCGGTGCCCCGTGGACCACGGCCTACACCGGCGGCAGCCGGAACCTGTGGGCGCCGGACCTCTCGTACCACAACGGCCGGTACCACCTGTACTACTCGGCTTCCACCTTCGGCTCGAACCGCTCGGCGATCTTCCTCGCCACCAGCACCACCGGTGCGTCGGGAAGCTGGGCGAATCACGGCCTGGTGATCGAGTCCCGGCAGTCCGACGACTTCAACGCCATCGACCCGAGCCTCCTGGTGGACGACCAGGGGCGGTGGTGGCTCAGTTTCGGCTCGTTCTGGTCCGGGATCAAGCTGGTCGCACTGGATCCCGCGACGGGCAAGCGTGCCGACTCGACGATCCGGCACCTCGCCGGTCGCGGCGGTGGCGCGATCGAGGCACCGGTGATCTTCAAGCGCGGTGCGTACTACTACCTCTTTGTGTCCTTCGACCAGTGCTGCCAGGGCGCGTCGAGCACGTACCGCGTGATGGCCGGGCGGTCGGCGAGCCCGACCGGGCCGTTCACCGATCGCAACGGCGTGGCGATGACTTCCGGCGGTGGCACCGAAATCCTGGCCTCGCACGGCGACATCCACGGTCCCGGTCATCCCGCGGTGTTCGCCGACACCGATCACGACATCCTGGCGTACCACTACTACGCGAACAACGGCGCCGCGCTGCTCGGCATCAACTGGCTCGGCTTCGACTCGGCCGGCTGGCCCTACGCGCACTAGCCGAGGCGTGGCAGTTCGCCGCGGGGTCCCGCGCTGAAGCCGGAGGCACCGGGGGAGCGGTCGAACCCGTGCCCGACCAGCCTGCCGGGCCCGATGCTGACCTCACCGGTCGGGCCGGAGGTCACCTGGCTGAGGCTGGCCGACAGATCGGCCTCGACCCCGCCCGGCAGTTTGAGCCGGACCAGGAACGGCAGCACGAAGCCCAGCGCCATCAGGCCGACCAGGATCGGCGTCAGCGTGCCGATCACCAGCGTGGTCACCTTGTCGGTGAGGAAGAACCCGAGCCACAGCGCGATCAGCAGCACCCCGGCCACCACGATGGTGCTGACGCTGCCGAGCACGCTGTTCCGCGCCACCGCCAGACTCTGCTCGGCCAGGTTCAGCACCCGCCGGGCTTCGGCGTGCGCCGGGTCGTGGTGCAGGCAGCGACGCAGGTACCGCAGCGCGCGCCGCCGGTGGAACGGCCGCGCCCGCACCTCCGGGCCGTGCTCACCGGCCTTGTAGGCGGCGATGCCCGCGACGTAGTACGGGTCGGCCTCGGTGGCGGCCAGTTCGATCGCCTGCTGCGCGCAGCTGAGCGCTTCCAGGTGCAGATCACGCCGCTGCGTGGCGTCACCGCGTTCGATCAGCAGCCTGCTCAGCGCGACCAGCAGCTGCCATCGGGGCTGGTCGCAGTCCGACCGGGCCAGCGCGGCGCGCAGCACGCGCTCGGCGGCGAGCAGGTCGCCGGGTGCCTTGACCAGCGCCAGTGCCAGCCCGATGGCGGCCGCGCCGCGTGCCGGGTCGATCACCAGCGCCTGGCGGAAGTGCCGCGCCGCGCGCCGCGCGTCCGCCCCTTCGTCCTCGGCATCGGAGTCGCGCTGGAGGTAGAGCCCGCCGAGTTCGATGTGGGCCTGGCTGTCGTACCAGTTCCGTTCGACCGCCTTCCGCAGCAGTTCCTCCGCCTCGTCGAACCGGTCCATCTGCACGAACAGGGCGCCCAGATCGACATAGCTGCCGTCGTAGGGATCGATTTCGATGGAGCGCCGGAGGTGGTGCTCGGCCTGGGGAAGATCGCCCTGGTGCGCGCGGAGCACCCCGAGGCAGGTGTGCGCGATGTGCCGCCGCGGCCGTTCGGCCAGCACTTCCCGGCACAGCCGTTCGGCTTCGGCTTCTCCGGCGGGCTCGGCCGTTCTGACCAGGGTCCAGGCCAGGCCGAGCTTCGAATCCGCGGCGTGCGGCTGAGCGTCGAGCGCTTCGCGGAAGCGGCGTTCGGCCGTCTCGTTGTCTCCCGCGGTGAACGCCACCCAGCCGAGGCAGTGCAGGACGTCGGCGCGTTCGCGGGCGTTGCCCGCCAGCTCGGCCGCCTTCTCGAACTCCTGCTGCGCGCGGGTCAGCTCACCGCGGTCACGCAGCACCCAGCCCCATTCGACCAGCAGGTCGAGGTCGAAGGTGCGGCGCCCCAATTCCGGCGCGAGCAGTTCTTCGGCTTCGCTGAACCGGCCCAGCGCACGCAGCGTGGCCGACTTGCGCACCAGGATCCAGCACGCCCGGGGTGCCCTGGCCAGTGCCTTGTCGAACCAGGACAACGCTTCCTCGTACTCGTTGCGGTCGTCGCAGAGCCTGCCCATTTCGGTGAGCAGCGCGGTCCAGCCGGGGAACTTCCCGAGCACCTCGGTCAGCGCGGCGTTGGCTTCGTCGAGCAGGCCGTTGAGGCGGAGCGCGTGGGCGAAGTGGAACTGGAAGGTGCTGCCCCACGGGTTGATCTCCACCGCGCGCCGGTGCTGCGCCAGCCTGTCGGCCGCGCGACCCATCGCGCCGTAGAGCAGGCCCAGTTCGGTGCGCAGTTCCGGGTAGTTGGGCTTGCGCCCGATCTCGCCGGGCAGGATCTCCAGCGCTTCCCCGAACCGCCGCATGATCCGCAGTTGCTCCACCAGCGAGCGCAGCGCGGCCCGGCTCTCCGGATCGAGCCGCCTGGCCCGTTCGAACTCCCGCAACGCCGATTCGTTGTCCCCGATTCCCTGGTGGACCGCGCCCAATATCAGGCGGAGGCCGACGTGCTCGGGGTAGTCCCGGACGGCCCGCGTGCCTTCGGCCAGCGCCTGGTCGAAGCGGCGCGAGTTGAGCAGCAGCCGGATCCGCCACCACCGGGTGCTGTAGTCGGCGTCGCCGATCCCGTCCAGCGTGGCCATCGCTTCGTCGACCTGGCCGAGGTCGGTCAGTTCGATCGCGAGCTGTCGCGCCAGTGTCTGCGAATGGGGTAGCTCGCGGCAGGCTTCCCGGTACAGCGCCAGCAGTTCCTCCTGCCGGTTCTGCGCACGCAGGACGGATCCCAGTTCCAGGCGCAGCGGGACGTTGCGGGGATTGGCCGCGAGCGCCGACCGGGCCACGCTCCCGGCCTCCTCGAGGTCGCGGTGGGTCCGGAGCAGCCGGACCAGCTTGATCCAGCAGGATTCGTGCTGGGGCGTCTCGCGGATCACCGCCCGGTAGGCCTCGATCGCCTCGTCGTGGCGCCCCAGATCGTGCAGGGTGGCGCCGAGCTGGTCGAGCAATCCGGTGGATTCCGGGCTGATCGCCAGTGCGTCCCGCAGCACTTCTTCGGCTTCGCCGTACCGGTGGACCCAGGTCAGTGCGGTCGCCAGATTTCTCAGGTGCAGGACCTGGCGGGGATTGAACTCGACGGCGCGCCGGAAGCAGGCCACCGCGTCCTCGTCCCGGTCCAGCCCGGCGTACACCCAGGCCAGGCTGGAAGTCAGTTCCGCGTCACCGGGAACGCGCTCGACGGCCGCACGTGCTTCGGCTTCCGCCTCGGCGTACCGGTGATAGTCGCAGAGCGTCTGGATCCGGGAGCCGAGGATGAATTGGTCGTAGGGCGCCATTTCCACGGCATCGGCCAGCGCCCGCAACGCTTCTTCCCGCTCCTCGAGCTTGTCGTGCAGCCAGGCCTGCTGCACGCGGATCCCCGAGGCGTTTTCGACGGCCTGGCGGCCGATGCGGCAGGCTTCGAAGGCTTCGGCGTCCCGGTTGAGCGCCCGCAGGGTCGACGCGCGCCAGGCGTATCCCGACGCGTTGAAGGGGTTCAGCTCGATCACCCGGTCGAACTCGGCGAGCGCGGCTTCGTGCTCCTCGAACGCGTCGAGCACCCGGCCGAGGCAGCGATGCGCTTCGTCGGACCACGGGAGCAATTCGACGGCGTGCTCGGCAGCCGTCCTGGCCTGCTCGTGCTCGGTCCTGGCGAGCAGGTAGTCGATGAGCTTCGCGTGCGCGTAGACGTCTTCCGGGTGCAGGGCGATCGCCTCGCGGCACTGCTGGGCCGCTTCGTGATAGCGGGCCTGGCGGTACTTGTTGTAGGCGTGGGCGAGCGGGAGTTCGGCCGCGTCCGGATACGCCCGGCTCGCTTCGGCGGCCGCTTCGTCCGCCTCGTCGAACCGGTTCAGGTCGCTCAGCGCGTAGATCCGCCATTCCAGGGCTTCGAGGAAATCCGGTGCTTCCTTCAGCACCCGGTCCACCTGGTCGAGCAGGAGCCGGTAGTCGCGCCGGTCGTCGCCGATCCGCCCGTAGGCCACCCGCACGAGGTGGCGGTCCGGCACGGCCGCGAGCGCGGATTCGGCCAGCGCCATGGCCTCGTCGTGGCGGTTCGCGTGGCTGAGCACCGCCACGCGAAAGGCGAGCGCGCCCTCGTGGCCGGGATCCAGCCGCGAGGCCCTTTCGAAGTATTCGAGGCCTTGGCTGTCCCGCTCGCGCTGGAAGGCGATCCGGCCGAGTTCCACCAGTGCGTCCGGACTCGACTCCACCGGCCCCAGCAGTTCGGTGACCAGTTCGCCTGCCTCGTCGTACCGGGCGCTGCGGCGGACCAGCGTGATGCGGCGTTCGGTCGCGGTGTCCACCCGCAGCAGTGGACACGGTGCCGGAGGGTGCGCGCTTCTGCCGTTCGGGCGATGCTGGTGGGCCGATGGGCGTTTCCCGGCGAATCGAGGTGCACGGTGCTGGAAGTGGCTGGTCTGCGCGAGGTCGACGTCGAGGTGTACCGGGCGGTGGTCGACCGGCGGGCGGTGACCGTGGACGAGCTGGCCGGCGTGCTGGCGCTGAGCCGCCAGCGGCTCGCTTCGGTGTTGCTGGTGCTCTGCCGCGAAGGCCTGGTGGTGCGCGACGGGGGTCGCCCCGCGCGGTTCCGGGCGGTGGCGCCGGAGGTCGGGCTCGGCCTGCTGTGCCACCGCAGGGAACAGGAACTGGAGCGCGCCCGGCTGCTCGCGGTCGAACTGCAGGAGCGGTACCGGCTCGCGATCGGCGGCCATCCCGGCGGGCTGGTCGAGGTGGTGCGGGGTACCGCGGCGGTGGCCGGGCGGGCGGACCAGATGATCCAGGCCGCGGCCGGTGAAGTGTGCTTTGTGGACAAACCGCCGTACGCGCGCTCGCCGTCGGACCTGCACCCGGTGGAACGGGAACTGCTCGCACGCGGGGTGCGCTTCCGCGGGGTCTACGACCGGACCGCGCTCGAACTGCACGACCTGCGCGCCGACCTGGAACTGGGCCTGTCGCTCGGGGAGGAGGCCAGGGTGGTCGCCGACGCCCCGCTGAAGCTGATCCTGGTCGACGACGCGATGGCATTGGTACCACTGCATTCGCACGCGCCGTCGGTGGAGGCCGCGCTGGTGGTCCACCCGTGCGCGCTGCTCGGCGCGCTCCGCGCGTTGTTCGAGTTCCTGTGGTGCGACGCGATGCCGCTGGGGCTGCCCGGCAGCCCGCAGGCCCGTGCCGAAGTTTTGTCCACTGTGGACATGCGGCTGCTGGCGCTGCTGACCACCGGCATGCCCGACCGCGGCATCGCCAAGCAGCTCGGCATGAGCTACCGGACCTTCCAGCGCCGGTTGCGCGAGCTGATGGACGTGCTCGGCGCGCGCACCCGGTTCCAGGCCGGACTGCAGGCCGCGGCGCGGGGCTGGGTCACCGTTCCGGTGGCGCAACCCCGCGCCGGGGCACCGTCACCCGGCTGACGGTTGCGCGAGCGGGTAGGCGCGGTGCGTCGTACTGGTCACCGTGTTGCCCGCGCTGTCCTTCGCCTCGGTGCGCACCGAGACCGCGCCCGCGGTGGCCGCCAGCGGCGGGTGCTGCACGGTCACCGCCCACCGCGTGTCACCGAGCGGTTTGGCCGTCGCGGCCGCCCAGGTGACCCCGTTGTCGGTGGAGTAGGTGACCTTGAGCTGGGTCACCGGACCGCCACCACGGGCGCCGCTGTGCTCGGCCGCGGCGATCTCGAAGCCGAACGGCCCACCGGCGGGCGCCCGGTTGCCGAGATCGAGCGGGAACCGGTGATCCAGCAGGATCAGCGGCTGGAACGCGCAGGCCGTGCCGTCGGCGTGGCAGTTGTACCCCGGCGGTGGTGCGTCGGCCGAGCGCGCCGAGGCGAAGGTCCAGGTCGTCTCGGTGCGCGGGGCGTGCGCGAACAGCGGTGTGCTCGGCGCGCCGGCGTGTGACTGGGCAGGCAGCACGTCGACGGTGGAAAGCCGGTACACCGCCGGTTCCGGGGCCAGCCGGTAGAGCGGGAACTGCGCGAACGGATCTCCGGCGTTGTCGCGCGGGATTTCGGTGTCGCCTCGGTAGAGGTGGGTTTCGGTGGTGACGAAGTACTTCCCGTTTTCGTACGGGCTGGTGAAGTGCCCGCCGTTGGCGTCGGCCCACTGCAGCGCCGGGGCGAACAGGTCCCCGGTGCGGCACAGCGAGCACAGCACGCGCCAGCCGTCGGCGGTCGCCGGGTACCGGGCTGGGTGGTCCGGCCGGAGTTCGACGGCAGTGCTGTGCACCGGCGCGCGGAACCAGTGCTCGTCGGGCCGGGACTTCTCGCCGGGCCGGTAGATGTTCTGCTGGTGCATCGCCAGCGAGGCCTTCTTACCGGCCGGACCGGGCCCGGACTGGGTCACCACGCGTTTCCACACCTGGCGGTCGTCGCCGGGACCGGTGTACTCGGTCCAGCTGCCGGGCACCGGGATCTTGGTGCCCTGCAACGGTTGTGTCTTCCAGCGGCCGGTGGGGAAGGCGTAGAAGTTCTTCTGCGCGGACAGCCCGGCCAGATCGGCGTGGTATCCGGTCTTGGTGGCCACCAGTTGCTGGTGGTCGACCTGGCGGACGTGCGCCGCCGGCACCCCGTTGGCGTCGAGATAGCTGAGGTTGTACATGACCTCCGGCGCGGCGCGCACGAGCAGGGACAGCGGGCTGCCCGCCTTCCGCACCAGTTCGCCCTGCTCCCAGCCGAGGGAGAGCTGGGGGAGCGGAGTACTGGTGAGGCCGGTGATCGGCAGTGCGCCGGGAACACCGGCGTAGGGCACCACGGCCACCGCACCGGCGGCCGCGGCCTGGGCGGCCGCGCTCACCGCGCCCTGCGTCACCGCGCCGACCGGATCGGCCGAACCCGGCGGAACCGGGATCCGGACCAGCGCGACCTTGCCCTTCACGTCGAGTCCGGCGAAGTCCTCCGCGCGCCCGGCACCGGCGAAGACCACCGGTGCGGTGTGCTCACCCGGCCAGGCCGCCGCGAGCGTCGGCACGTCGTAGACCGGGTTCAGCGTGGTGCCGCCCTGTTTCATCTCGACCGTGGACTGGGCCAGGGAAGCCGTGTCCTGCAAGGAGATCTCGCCGGTCTTGGCGGTCGGTGCCGCGGTGGCCCTGACCTGCCATCCGGTGGCGCCCGCGGTGAGCCCGGCCTCCCCGACGTAGCCCGGCAGCACCCGCCGCAGCATGACGGTGCGGTCGCGCTGGTCGGTCGGCGCGGGGGTGACCAGCTCCACCGGCACCGCCTTCGAGGCGTCGAGCGTGAGCTGGGCCGGGCCGCTGATCGCGGCTTCGGCCACGCTCAGCGCGCTCCACCGGCGGACCTCCAGCCCGCGTTCCATCACCCAGCCCAGCGCCGAGTACTTCCCGGCGGGCAGCGAAACCTGGCCGGTGCCGCCGACCAGATCGACCTGCTGGGTGAGCTGGCCGAGCATCGGGTCGTTGGGATAAGCGGCCCCGCCGGAGTCGTCGATCAGCTGGAGCGCGGCGAGCGTCGCCGGTTTGCCGGCGGAGTCCAGCACACGCAGGCTCACCGGGAACAGCGGTGGCGCGTGATAGGTGCTGAGCGGCGTGCGCAGCACGGTCTTGCCGTCCGGGGTGGTGGCGACCACGGTGCCGCCGTAGACGCCGGGCGCGCCCTTCGCCGGATCGGCCGTCACCTTCAGCTCGGCGGTCGACTTCGGTGGGACGGACAGGGTGCCGGTCTCCAGCCTGACACCGTCCGGTGGTGGTTTGCCGCCGTCCCACTGCTGAACGGACAGCGAAAGGCCGAAGGTCAGCGGCTGGTCGCCTTCGTTGGTGTAGGTCAGCGTCCGCCCGGTGACACCGGTGCCCGTCGGACTCCGTTCGAGCCGCCCGAAGCTGGCGGTCGCCGGCCCGGTGGCCGGCTGGGTCACCACCCGGTTCAGGTCGAGCAGGCCCGCGCCCTGTTCGTACCACCGCAGCCCCAGATCCTTCGCGGTGGACGCCAGCGCGTTCTTGAGCGCCTGTCCTGTCCACTGTGGATGTTGCTGGAGCAGCAGGGCCGCGGCCCCGGCCACGTGCGGGGTGGCCATCGAGGTTCCGGAGGCCGAGGTGTAGTCGTCGTCCGCCGGGGCGCCCATGGCGGTGCCGGTCGCGCGGGCCGCGGTGATCTCCACGCCCGGCGCGACGATCTCGGGCTTGACCAGTGCGTCGCGCAGGCGCGGGCCCCGGCTGCTGAACCAGGCCAGCTTGCCCGCGTCGTCGACCGCGCCGACGGTGAGCGCCGCGGCCGCGCTGCCCGGCGTGGTGACGGTCCGGTCGCCGGGACCGGAATTGCCCGATGCCACCACAAAAAGCGTGCCGGTCTTCGCGGACAGCTCGTCGACCTGCTCGCTCAGCGGGTCGGCGCCGTCGGTCACCCCGGCGCCCAGGCTCAGGTTGACGATCTTCGCGCCGGTGGTCACCGCCCAGTCGATCCCGGCCATCACCTGTGACGTGTCGCCTTCGCCGGTGCTGTCGAAAACCTTGGCCACCACCAGTTTCGCCGCCGGGGCGACCCCGCGGTACTTGCCACCGGAAGCGGCGCCGGTCCCGGCCGCGATCGACGCGACGTGCGTGCCGTGGCCGTGCCGGTCGGCTGTGTCACCTTCACCGCTGAAGTCGGCGGAGGCGGTCACCTTGCCCGCGAGATCCGGGTGCCCGGCGTCGATCCCGGTGTCGACCACCGCGACCGTGCTGCCGGTGCCGTCGAGTCCGGCCTGCCACGCGGTCGGCGCGCCCACCTGGACGGTGCTGCGGTCGAGCACGACCCGGACCCGGCGATCGAGGGTGAGCCTGGCTACGTCGTGGCGCAGCTGCGACGACCCGGCGGCGAGCGACTGCCAGAACTCACCCGCCCGCGCCTTGTCCACGCGCAATCCCACGGCCGAAGCGGTGGGCAGCACGGTTCGGGTTTCGGCGGCGGCCAGTGCTCCGGCCTTCTGCTCCAGCGACCGCGTGCTCGGCTCTCCGTGGTCGGCGCGGTAGTTCGCGATCACCGGGATCGTGGCGCTCTTGGTGTCGTCGCGACCGTCCTCGGCGAGTGCGTTGAGGTTGAACAGGTTCCGGTCGAGCGCACCGGTGGTGACGAACGGCAGCGCGTCGGAGGGGTAGACGAAGAACCCGTCCTGTGTGGTCATCGTGCCGAAGGAGGGCTCGGGCCTGCCGGGCGACTCGGCCGCGTCGATGTCCGCGGTGCTCCGGCCGTCCGCACCGACGGTGTAGGTGACCACGTCGCCGGTGATCAGGGTGAGCCGGTGCACCCGCGTGACACCGTCGGCGTTCATCGCGGGCGGTGGATTTGCCGACTCGGCCGCGAAAGCCGGTGCGGGCTGCGCGAAAAGCAGCAACAGCACCACGATCAGGCATCGGACCGGGGTGGTACCAGGGCGTGGGGTCATCTGGCCTCGCTCCCTCCGTGAGTCCCGTGCGCACACCCGGTGTGCCCGGGTGAACGCGGAGAGACATTTCCACTGAGGATGAGCTAGTCCACGCCGAAGGTCATCGGCCGTCGTCGGCGGATTGTCGCCGTTGGCGACTGTGCGCCAACGGCGAAGGCCCGGCCCGCCGGGTGGGCGGACCGGGCCGTGGCCTGGGATCGAGGGGTCAGTTCACCTGGCCGGGGGTGCGCTGGTGCAGGGAGAAGTCCTGCCGGTTGTTGTCGGTGTCGGTGCTGACGATGTCCCGGCTGCTCGACGCGTCGAGCTGCTCGGTGACCTGGGTCTCGGGCAGGGCGGGCTGCCCTTCCTTGGCCGCGGTGACCGAGGCCGAGAACGCGATGCCGTCGACCCTGGTGCCGGTGGGGCTGACCATCGCGACCCCGCCGTTGACCGGGATGCCCTCGGGGCCGGCCAGCAGGAACGGCACGACGTTGGTCTCGTCCTCGATGGTGCCGGAGAAGTTCTGGCTGGTGAGCACGAGGAACTCGCCGGCGTTGCCCTTGGGTGAGAGCACGATGCCCGCGGGCAGGGTGATGGTGTCGACCAGCGCGTTCTGCGGGCCGTAGACCCGCATGGTGTACCCGGTCAGGTCCACCGGGTTGTTGCTGATGTTGCGGATCTCGATGAACTCGTCCAGCGTGCCGTTCGGGCCGCGGGTCGAGACCTCGTTGATCACCACGGTGGACGAGGCCAGCGGCTGGACCTCGTCGGGCTGGCCGGCACTGGCCGCACCGGCGATCACCGGCAGGCTCAGCATGGCCAGCGCGATGGCCGAACCACTCAGCAGACGACGCATTGGTTTTTTCCTTTCCGAAAAATGGGGGACGGAAATGCGATCCGGCGCCGAATCCGTTGTGCGGATCCGTTTCCCGCCGGTGCATTTCATGTTGCCGCAATGGTGGTGACGGCGGGAAGGGGCCAGTTCCCGGTGTACTCATGCATGGCGCCGGTATCGGCGGGCCAGTGCGGCGGCCGCGCGCAGTTCCTGCGGGCAGGTGTCCAGCACCTGGCTCAGCCAGCTCCGCCAATAGGGCCCGGGAATGCGTTTACCGCGTTCCCAGCGCGATACGTCCTCCCTGGTGATACCGCTGTTCCCGGAAGCGGCCCGCAACAGGGCGGCCAGTTCGTCCTGGGAAAGCCCTTTGTCGCGGCGCGTTTCGGCGATCACGTCGAATACCGGTCTGGCCTGGCTGGACACGGCATGCCTTTCCGTCCCGTACCGGGGGCACGGGACTTCGCGAGTGGTATTTGCTGCTGGTTTCCTTACCGCTGCGGCTGCGCCGCCGGTGGGAGCGGGCAGCCGAAATCGACCCGGTTGTTGTCGGTGTCGGTGCTGAGCGCGTCCCGGGAGAGCGGGCCGGGGCAAGGGCTCGCGGCCTCGTTCTCGCGGCAGGGCGAGTCCGGTGCCACCGCGACCCCGTCCACCCGCGCCTGGTGCCCGTCGAGGAGCAGCTGGCCGGTGCCCGGCACCGAGGGCACCAGCAGGTCGGCGTCCCGCTCCCCGGCGAAGTCCAGGCCGGCGAGCACGAACGCGCCACCGCCGACGACCGTGCTGCCCGCCGGGAACCTGGCCAGCTCGGTCAGCGTGGTCCCGTGGCAGCTGAGCACGGACCAGCCGTCCAGCGGCACCGGTGCCGCGGTGGGGTTGCGCAGTTCGAGGAATCCCGCCGGACCGGCGAGCAGCTGGTGGATCCGGACCGGCGGCGCTGCCGGGCTGGGGATCCCCGCGGCGAGTGCGGCGACGACGGCCAGGTGGCACAGTCTGCTCGGCATCTGCTCCTCACCGCCCGCGGAGGTGACGTTTTCGCGGCACGACGAGGCCCGCGCCGTCCAGCCTAGGAGCGCGGACGGTACCGAGGATGTGCCGCGCGGTACTGTCCCGCGCGGGTCCGGGGTACCGCCGGTACGGCCTCACCCCGGACGGCGGGCCGGACCCGCGGCGGACGGGCCCGGCCGCAGGTCCAATGAGCGGAACAGGTCCCGCCTGCTGCTGAAGCCGAGTTTGCGCAGCACGCAGCTGACGTAGTTCTTCACCGTCTGCCTGGCCAGGTGCAGTTGGTCGGCGATCTCGTCGTTCGACCGGCGGCACAGCACCAGCGCGAGCACCTCCTCCTCGCGGGAGGTCATCGGCACGCTGTCGGGCGGGGCCGGCGGCGGGGCGGGCTGGGGCGCGGTCTCCGCGCCGACCAGCCAGGTGCGTTCACCCGCCCTGGTGCGGCGGATGGCCTCGCCGACCGCCCGGTCCCCGGCCGACTTGTGCACGAAGCTGTCCGCGCCGGCGTTGAGCGCGGCGGCCACCGCCGACGGCGAGGAATCAGCGGTCAGTACCAGCACCGCGGTACCACGCAGCGCGCGTTTCACGAAGCGGCATATCCCGATGCCGACCCGTTCCCCGGTAAGGGTGAGTTCGGTGATGACCAGATCGGGGTGCACCCGGCGGCATTTCGCCAGTGCTTCGGCACCGCTTCCGGCCTCGGCTATTTCCTGGCTTTCACCCGCCGATTCGATCAGGGTGCGCAGGGCATATCTGATCAGTGGCTGCTCATCAACCACCAGTGTGGTGACGTGTTCCACGTTACCCCTTCGCCAATTCGGGTCCGTCCGCGCGGGGTCGCGGGCGCAGAGAACTTACTACCACTCCGCGCCGCGCGGATGACACGGCCAAGCGGCACAGTTGTCCTTAATGGCTGCGGGAAACGGGTGAATTACGCCCGCCGGTGGCGGAGACCGGCGGGCGCATTTGCATTAGGTCGAGCGGAACTCCGCTTCGTCGCGGGTTTCCTCGTGGGCCAGGTCAGCCCTGCCAGGTGACCGGGAGGCGTTCGAGGTCGTACATGTTGGCCTCGGTGCGCAGCGGGACTTCGTGGACCGGGATGGCGAGTTCGAGGGTGGGGAAGCGGTTCAGCAGCGCGGGCAGCGCGGTCCGCAGTTCGAGGCGGGCCAGGTGCTGGCCGAGGCACTGGTGCACACCGTGGGCGAAGGACAGGTGCCCGCTCGCGTCGCGGGTGACGTCCAGCCCGTCCCCGTCGGCGAAGCGCCGGGGATCGCGGTTGGCGGCGTTCGGCGAAATGGCCACCGTCTGCCCGGCCCTGATCAGCTGACCGCCGATTTCCACGTCCTCCACCGCCACCCGCGCCGAGCCGCCGCCGATTCCGGTGTAGCGCAGCAGTTCCTCGACGGCCCGGTCGTTCAGGCCCGGATCCGCGCGCAGGACGGCGAGCTGGCCGGGATTGATCAGCAGCGCGAAGGTGGACATGCCGAGCACGGTGGCGGTGGTGTGCAACCCCGCCCCGAGCAGGAAGGCGCCGACCCCGGCGAGTTCGTCCTCGGTGAGGTCGCTGGTGGTCAGCTCGCTCAGCACGTCGTCGGTCGGGTTCGCCTGCTTGGCCCGCACGAGTTCGCGGAGGTACTCGGTCAGCGACGACCAGTTCGCGGTGATGTCGTCCGCGGTCACCCCGTCCCGCGCGAGCATTCCGTCCACGACGCGGCGGAACCACTCGCGATCGGCGGACGGCACCCCGAGCAGTTCGCAGATCACCAGCGCGGGAATGGGACGTGCGTAGGCCTCCATCAGATCGGCGGGGCGCGGGAGCCGTGCCAGCGCGGCGAGCCTGCTTTCGGTGATCCGGTCCACCTGCTCGGCGAGCAACCGCATCCGGCGCGCGGTGAACTTCCCGGCGAGCAGCCTGCGGAAGCGGGTGTGCTCCGGGGCGTCCAGGCCGAGGAAGTCCCCGGGCTGCGCGGGCGGCATCTCCCCGCTGAACCCGGGCAGCGGCACGTGCATCAGCTCGTAGCGATTGCTGAACGCGTGGTGCCCCAGCACTGCACGGGCTTCGTCGTACCCGGTGGCCAGCCAGCCTTCGTGCCCGTCGGGAAAGCGCATCGGGGTCAGCGGCCGTTCCTCGCGCAGCCTGGTGAGTTCGGCCGGGAGCTGGAAGGGCCGGTCCGGGAAGGAGCGGAAGAGCAGCTCCGGCTGGGTGAACAGCTCGGTCATGGGGATTCTCCCTGGGTTTCGGGCGGCGAGTGTGCTCACGCCGACTCGAGGACGATGGCGGCGGCCGGGCAGAGCATCGCGGCCTTCCGCACCGCGTCGTGCGTGTCCGCCGGGGGAGTGTCGTCGAGCAGCACCACGGTGCCGTCCTCGTCGTGCTGGTCGAACACCTGCTCCGAGGTGCGCACGCACATTCCGGCGCCGACGCACCTGCTCTCGTCCACGATCACCTTCATGCGACGAAGGTGCCGAGCCGCGATGACAGCCCGCTGACAATGCCCTGATAGCAGCCGTCAGGTCAGCAACAGGGCCGCCGCGTCCTCACGGGGGAGTGCCGCACCGCGTCGATAGGCCTGGTCGTAGGCGTCCGCGCCGAGCAGCCGGGTGAGTTCGGCGACGAGTTCGCCCAGTTCCGCGTCACCGCGGTCGAAGGTGCCGCGGATTGTCTCGCTCAGGCCGAGCGCGGTTGCCGCGCCGACGTGGTCGCCTTCGAGGAACCGCAGGCGGGCCACGTGCTGCGCGGCCGAGGCGAGGTCGTGCTGGGCCGAGGCCGTGCTGAGGGTCGCGGGCAGCAGTGCACGCGCGCCGGCGGTGTCACCGGCGGTGAGGCGGTTCGCAATCCGCGCCGACGCGATCGCGTCCCTGACCGCTTCGTCGGGCAGGGACGCTTCGCGGGCGACGTCGAGCAGCCGGTCGAGTTCGCGATCGGACCGCGCGGGATCCCCGGCGCGGCGGTGCAGGTCGGCCAGTCCGATCGCGGTGATCACTTCGAGCAGGTGCTGCCCGCTGCTCGCTGCCAGCTCTCGCGCGGTGGCCAGGTCCTGCCGGGCGCCGTCCAGGTCTCCGGCGCGCAGCCGCTCGATGGCCAGGCCGATCCGGTAGGACAGGTCGCCCGGCGGGGCGAGTTCGACCGCCCGGCGGTAAGCGGCGACGGCCGCGTTGTGGTCGCCGCCGATCGAGCGCACGTGTGCGACCCCGGACAAGGCCATCGCGGTGAACACGCGGTCACCGGTCTCCTCGAACGCCCGCAGCGCTTCGGCGGTCGCGGCGGTGACGCCCGCCCAGTCCCCGTGGTCGTAGCGCACGAACGTCTCCACCAGGTACGTGCACGCCCGTGCCCAGTCGTCGGTGCCCTCGCGCACCGCGCGGATCTCCCGGTCGACCAGATCGCCCAGTCCCAGCAGGTAGGCCGCGGTCAGGGTGGCCATCATGAGCGTCGGGTAGCGGCGCATCGCCCCGGTGCGCACGCACTCTTCGGCCAGCTCGCGCACCTGCCCGGCGTCCTCCGGCAGCGGACCGGCCCCGGTGAACAGGTGGTACGCGGTGAAGGCCGCCCGCGCGTCCTCGGGCAGCGCGTCGCCGAGGCCGAGCACACCGGCCACGAACCCGTCGGCACGGCCGTCGAAGCGCACCGTGTTCCAGTACCAGCACAGCGGGGCGAGCAGCCGGGCCGCGCTCCCGGCGTCCCGGCCGTCGATGGCCGAGCGCAGCGCGAGCAGTAGGTCGTCGTACTCGGTCTCGAACAGTTCCAGCGACTCCTGCTGCGCGGCGGACCGCAGCAGCGGCTCGTGCCGTTCGGCCAGCTCGGCGAAGTACTTCGTGAACCGGTCTTCGACCGCGGTGCGTTCGGCGTCACCCAGTTTTTCGCCCAGGTGCGCGCGAATGCTCTCCAGCATCCGGTACCGCTCGCCCACAGTGTCCGCAATGTCCACTATGGACTTGTCCACCAGTGAGCCGAGGAGGTAGGCGACGTCTTCGGCGGGCAGGTCCTCGTCCGCGCAGACCGACTCGATCGCCACCGCGCCCGCCCCGGTCGGGAACACCGCGAACCGCATGGCCAGCAGGCGTTCCGGGGCGGTGAGCAGGTCCCAGCTCCATTCGATCACCGCGTGCAGCGTGCGCTGGCGCGGCTTCGCGGCGCGATTCCCGGTGGACAGCAACCGGAACCGGTCGTCGAGCCGGCGGGCGATCTGCGCGACGCTCATCGACCGCAGCCGGGCCGCGGCCAGTTCCAGCGCCAGCGGCAGCCCGTCGAGCCGCCGCACCACCTCGACCGATTCATCCACTGTGGACTCGGTCAGGGCGAACCCGGGCCGCACGGCCGCCGCCCGGTCGAGGAACAGCCGCACCGCCGGGGATCCTGCGGCGTCGGTGAAATCACCACGCCGCCGCGGCAGGGCCAGCGGGCCGAGGCGGCAGAGCGCTTCACCCAGTACGCCCAGCGGTTCGCGGCTGGTGACCAGTACCCGGAGCCTGGGCAGGCGCTCCAGCAACCGCCCGGTCAGTTCCGCGACGGCTTCGGTGACCTGTTCGCAGTTGTCCAGCACGAGCACCGCTTCGCCGCCGCCGAGCAACTCGGCCACGCGCTCCACCGGATCCGTGGTCCCGGTGGGTGAACGGCTGGTCGTGGTGCTGAGCGCGCCGAGCACCGCGTCGGCCGGGTCGTCCACCCCGGCGAGCGGGACCAGCCACAACCGGCCCTGCCGGTGGGTGTGCTGCCGCGCCGCGGCCTCGATGGCCAGCCGGGTTTTGCCGACCCCGCCCGGCCCGGCGACGGTGACCAGCCGCGCGGTGGACAGCAGTTGCCCGAGCAGTTTCAGCTCGTCGTCCCGGCCGACGAAGCTGGTCAGCGGTGCGGGCAGGCGACCGGGTGCGGGCCGGGCGGCCGGTTCCCCGCGCAGGACGGCCAGATGCGCGTCCCGCACTTCCGCGGCCGGGTCCACGCCCAGTTCGTCGGCGAGCGTGCCGCGGATCTTTTCGTAGGCGGCCAGCGCGTCGGACTGGCGCCCGGTCGCCGCGAGCGCGCGCATCCGCAGTGCGGCAAGGCGTTCCCGCAACGGGTGGGCGTCGGCGGTGGCGGTCAGGTCGGCCAGGATCTCGGCGTGGTGGCCGAGACGCGATTCCGCCTCGAACCGGTCTTCGATGGCCGTGAGGCGCAGTTCCTCCAGCCGGGTCGCCGCCGCTTCGGCGAACGGTGCGCCGCGGACGTCGGCCAGCGCGTCGCCACGCCACAACGCGAGCGCCTCACGCAGGGTTTCCGCGGCCCGCTGGGGAGAATCAGCCAGCTCGCGTCGCCCACGCGCGGCCAGTTCCTCGAACCGGCACGCGTCCACGTCCCGCGCTTCGGCGGCCAGCCGGTACCCCGTACCCGCCGACTCCACCACCACGTTGTCCCGCAACGCCTTGCGCAGCCGGTAGACCAGTGCGTGCAGCGCGTTCACCGCCTCGGCGGGCGGGTTCGCGCCCCAAAGGCCGTCGATCAGCGCGTCGGCCGAGACGACCTCGCCGGGCGTGAGCGCCAGCCGGGCCAGCAGCATGCGCAACCGCGCGGACACCGGTGCGTCCCCGGACCGGACCGGCCCGAGCAGCACGATCCGCATGCAAACCCCCGTCCTCCGCGGTGACACCCCTCGACGGCCATCGTAGAGGGCGGGGCGGTCAGCGGCGGGCCGGGACGGGCAATTTCCAACTGCCGATTTGTTTTCATCCAGTGCAAGCGGGCTGGTTTTTCCCGGTAATTGCCTAAAATGACGCAACATGCCGGTGAGAGACTTGGGGGCGCTATGAGCATTGTGCGTGAGGAATACCGGTGGAACCCGGTGCTCGACCGGGCGGCCGCGCCGCCGCCGGAATCGTTGGGGGAGGCGGTGGTCGATCTCGGGGCGATCGCGCACAATACCGCTCTTCTGCGTTCGCGCGGTTCCGGAGAGTTGATGGCGGTGGTCAAGGCGGACGGTTTCGGGCACGGCATGGTGCCGGTCGCCGAAACCGCGCTCGCGCACGGCGCCACCTGGCTCGGGGTGACCTCGCTCGCCGAGGCGATCTCGCTGCGCGACGCCGGGATCACCGCCCCGGTGCTGAGCTGGATCCACCTGCCCGACGAGGACTTCGCCCCGGTCATCGCGCGCGACGTGGACCTTTCGGTGTCCTCGCGGGCGCACCTCGACGGGGTGGCCGCGAGCGCCGAGCGCGCCGGGAAGTGTGCCCAGGTGCACCTCAAGCTGGACACCGGCCTCTCCCGCAACGGCGCGCTCGCCGAGCAGTGGCCCGAACTGGTCGCCGCCGCGCGGGAACTCGAGCGTGCCGGGCTGGTGCGCGTGCGCGGGATCTGGTCGCACCTGATCAGCGGCGACCACCCCGGCGACCCGTCCGTCCGGCTCCAGCTCGGTCGGTTCGAGGAGGGATTCGCGCTGGCCAGGGCCGCGGGACTGGATCCGGCGCTCCGCCACCTGGCCAACTCGGCGGCCGTGCTGACCGCGCCCGGCACGCACTTCGAACTGGTGCGCGCGGGCATCGCGCTGTACGGGGTGGAACCGCTGCCGGGGCGGTACTCCGGGCTCCGGCCCGCGATGACGTTGCGCACCAGGACGAACCTGGTGCGGCGCGTCCCGGCGGGCACCGGCGTGTCGTACGACCACGAGTACGTGACCGCCCGCGAGACCACGCTGGCGCTGGTCCCGCTCGGCTTCGCCGACGGCGTGCCGCGCCGCGCGACCGGGAGCGCCGAGGTGCTCCTGCTCGGGCGCCGGTGCCGGGTGGCCGGCCGCGTGGCGATGGACCAGTTCGTCGCCGAGGCGGGTGACGCGCCGGTGCGCATCGGGGACGAAGTACTGGTATTCGGTCCCGGAACGCGAGGTGAACCGACCGTGGCCGAATGGGCACACTGGGCGCAGACAAATCCGCACGAGATTCTGACCGGCATCGGAAATCGGGTACCACGGCGTTATCTTCCGGCAATTCCGTCGAATGGCAGCAATGGCGGTGTGGCGGCCGATTCGCAATAACCGGTGGTAGTGTCCTCCGGCACGGGAACAATGTGGCATCACCATTTCTGGTCGATCCGGAGTGATTCGTAAGAAAAAGTGGGGGCGGGATGACGATCGACGCGACGGCCCGGCGGATCGGCGCTGCCGGTCTGGTGGAGACCATCCGGGCCGAGAACGATTACCAGCGGGAGACGCTGTGCCTGATCGCGGCCCGCAGCATCGTGCACCCGCGGGTGGCGGCCGCGACCCAGTCGGTGTTCGCGAACATCACCACCGAGGGCTATCCCGGCGACCGCTACCACTCCGGTTCGGACGGTGCCGACGTGGTCGAGCGGATGGCGGCGGACTCGGCGTGCGCGGCCTTCGGCGCGGCGTACGCGAACGTGCAGTCCCACGCGGCCAGCACGGCGAACTTGACCGTGCTGACCGCGCTGCTCGCCCCCGGTGACGTGGTGCTCAGCATGGATCTGGCCAGCGGCGGGCACCTCACGCACGTGAGCAAGCCGTCGGTGACCGGCCGCTTCTTCCGCGGTGTGCACTACGGCGTGCGCGCGGACGGCCGGATCGACCTGGACGAGGTGGACGAGCTGGCCGCCCGGCACCGGCCCAAGATGATCATCTGCGGGGGCAGCGGGTACACCAGGGGCATCGACTTCGCCGGTTTCCGGCGCGTCGCCGACCGCTACGGCTGCGTGCTGGTGGCCGACATCTCGCACACCGCCGGGCTGGTGGCGACCGGCCTCTACCCCAATCCCGTGCCGCACGTCCACGTGACCACGTTCTGCACGCACAAGCAGTTGTACGGCCCCAAGGGCGGCCTGATCCTGTCCGGGCCGGACGCGCTGGTCCCGCCGCCGGGGCGCACCGAACCGCTGGCGAAGATCCTGGACCGCGCGGTGTTCCCGTACTTCCAGGGCTCACCGGACTTCGGCGCGATCGCGGGCAAGGCCTGCGTGCTCGACTGGGTGCGCACCACGGAGTTCCACCGGCTGATGCGGCGGGTCCGCGAACTGGCCGACCTGCTGGCCCGCCGCCTCGAACGCGGCTTCGACCTGGTCTCCGGCGGCACCGACAGCCACATGGTGCTGGTGGACCTGCGTTCTCGCGGGATCACCGGCCGCGACGCCGAACGCGCGCTGGAGGCCGCGGGCATCCTGGCCAACCGCAACCGGGTTCCCGGCGACACCACCCCGGCCAGGGTCGCGGCCGGGCTGCGGCTGGGCACGAACATCGCCGCGTTCCGCGGCCTGACCACCGCCGATTTCGACCGCTGCTGCACCGGGATCGTCGACGTGCTGGAGAATCCGGCGGCGGTACCGAGGGTGCGCGCCGAAATCACCGGGGTGATGTCCGGGTATCCGCTGGAAGGATCGCTGTGATGGAACGCGCGCATCCCCACTTCCCCTTGGTGTGCAAGGGGGCCAGCCCGGCCGCCAGCGGCGGTCACCGGTTGCCCCCGGCGTCCGCGCCCGTGCTGCTCGGTGCCCTGCTCGCGCAGGCCATGGCTTACTCGGGCCCGCGCATGGTCACCGTGCGCACCGACATCGACCACGTGCTCACCCTGGACGGCACCACGATCGGGGACTTCATCGCCACCGCCGCCGCGGTCGCCTCGGCACCGGCCTTCCAGGTGGCGCTGGACCCGGAGCCCGCCGCCACCGCGCTCACCTTCGCCTTCTGCGACCAGTTCCGCATCGAGTGCGCCGGGCAGCCGCGCGACGCCGAAGCGCTGGACCGGATAGCCGCGCACTACCTGGCCTTCCTGCGTGCCGCGCTCGACGATCCGGCCACCGAGGTGTCCGAAGTGGACTACCGGACGATGGCGGAGAAGCAGGTCGCCGCCCGGCTCAACGACACCGCCCGCGACCTGGTGCACCCGCCCTGCCTGCACGAGCTGTTCGAGGCCGCGGTCGACCGCGACCCTGACGCGATCGCCGTGGTCCAGGGCGAAACCCGGCTGACCTTCGGCGAGCTGGACGCGCGCGCGAACGGGCTGGCGCGGCAGTTGCACGGTGAGCGGATCGGCATTCTTGCCACCCTCAGCGTGGAGTTCGTCGTGTGCGCGCTCGCGGTGATGAAATCGGGCGCCGCCTACGTCCCGCTGGACCCGAAACTGCCGGAACAGCGGCTGCGCACGCTCTTCCGCCTCGGGCACCTCTCCACTTTGCTGGCCGACCCCGCCTATGCCGAGGTAGCCGCGGCACTGACCGATTCCTGGCTTCCCGTACCGGAAGACGTGGTGAGTCACGAACGTCTCCGCGGCCGGGCCACCGGCACCGACCTGGCCTACCTGATCTTCACCTCGGGCTCGACCGGGGAACCCAAGGGCGTGCTGCTCGACCACATCGGCCGGGCGAACATGATCACCGATCTCAACGAGCGCTTCGGCATCGTCCCCGGCGACCGGATGCTCGTGGTGAGTTCGCCGAGCTTCGACATGTCCGTCTACGACCTGTTCGGCACGCTCGCGGCGGGCGCGACGGCGGTGCTGCCGGAGCGGGGCCGGGAACAGGACGTGGACCACTGGGTGCGGCTGATCACCGGTGAACGCGTCACGCTCTGGCATTCCGTGCCGTCCGCGCTGAGCCTGCTGCTGAACCTGCTGCCGTCGCAAGTGGACAGTGTGCTGCGGTTGTTCCTGGTCGGTGGTGACTGGATCCCGGTCGACCAGCCGGAGCGGGTACATCGCGCGTTTCCCGGCGCGGAGTTCTACAGCCTCGGCGGGGCGACCGAGGTTTCGGTGGACAGCGTGATCCACCGCGTGCCGCCGGGGGAGCGGTACCCGCGCGCGATTCCGTACGGGCGCCCGCTGGCCAACCAGACCGCGCGTGTGCTGGACCGCTACGGCCGGGACGCGGCGCTGGAGCTGCCGGGCGAACTCGTGCTCGGTGGCGTCGGGCTCGGCCGGGGTTACGACCGCCGTCCCGAGCTGACCGCGGAGCGCTTCCCGCTCGATCCGTTCACCGGCGCCGGGATGTACCGGACGGGGGACGCGGCCCGGCTGGGGCCCGACGGCACGATCGAACTGCTGGGCCGCCTGGACCAGCAGATCAAGCTCGACGGGGTGCGTATCGAGCTGGGGGAGATCCAGACCGCGATCGAGGCGGACCCCCGGGTGCGCGAGGCCGTGGTGGTGCCGCGCCGGGACGACTCCGGCCGGGCTGTCGCGCTGGTCGCTTTTGTGGTCCCCGAGCCGGAAAGTGACGCTGTGGTCGCCGGGCTGCGTGAGGCGGTGGCCGAACCGGGAGGAGAAGACTTGATCACCGAACTGCCGGAGCGGCTGCGTGGAGTTCTGCACCGCTCGTCGGTGCCGGGGGAGTTCCGGCTGATCGACCGGATTCCGTTGAACGCCAACGGAAAGGTCGACCGGACCTGGCTGTCGAATCTGGCCGTCCCCGAACCGGCGCAGTCCGAAGTGGACGAATATGCCGAGGCGGTGGCGCAGGTGTGGACCCAGGTACTCGGCCTGACCACGCCACCGGCCGCGCACGAGCGGTTCGCCGCGCTCGGCGGTGGCTCGCTCGCGGCGACGCAGGTGGTGAGCCGCCTGCGTCGCCGCTTCGGCGCGGACCTGTCGGTGCGGGACGTGCTGACCAGGGCCACCGTCTCGGGGGTCGCCGAGGTGCTGCGAATCAAGAGCGGCGTCAAGAACGGCGCAGCGCGCGCTTGACGATCCCGGCGAGCGCGACCAGACCGTCGCCCTGCCACATCGTGTAGTGGTTGCCGGGCACGGTTTCCGCGGTGACGTCGGCGCACACGCCCGACCAGTCCATGCAGTCGGACGGGGACTCCGTGCCCTTGACGGTGACCATCGGGCCGGGGTGCCCGCCACGCGGCTGGTAGCTGTGCAGCGCGATGGTGTTGGCGCGGTGCACGGCATACCGCCGCGTCAGCGTGTCGAGATCGAGTTCGGCCGGGATCATGCCCGACGCAGCGAGCGCGGCCAGCGCGCTCGCGATGGAATCGTCGCTGATCGTCAGCTCGGCCAGCGCCGCGTCCAGCTCGTCGTGGTCGGCGAAGGGATCGGCGCCGGTGAGGTCGATCGCGAACCGGCGCAGCAGCGGCTCCGCGTCCGGCATCGGCTCGGGCATCGGCACCGGGGTGTCGACGGTGATCAGCAGCGGCGAAGCGGCGCCGGCGGCACAGCGCCGCCGGGCCATTTCGTAGCCGATCACCCCGCCCATCGACCAGCCGAGCAGGGCGATCGGCTCGCCCGGCCGCTCCGCCTCGATGGCGGCCAGGTACAGCTCGGCGAGTTCGCCCACCGAGGTGAGCGGTTTCTCGTCCTCATCATCGAAACCGGGTGCTTCGACGCCGTAGACCGGCCGGTCCGCGTCGAGCAGCTGGATCAGCGAGAAGTACGAGTACGCCGAGCCCGACGCGGGATGCAGGCAGTAGAGCGGGGTTCCCGCGCCGGACGGGCGCAGCGGGATGAGCGGCTCAGGCTCCATCGGCCGCTACCTTCGCCGGTGCCCGCCGCGCGAGCTGCTCGTCGATGACCGCGGCGATCCCGCGCACGGTCGGATTGCCGAACAGCCTGCGCAGCTTGAACTTGATGCCGAACGCCCGGTTGAGCCTGCTGACCAGGCGCAGTGCCTCCAGCGAGTTCCCGCCGTTTTCGAAGAAGCTGCTCGCGGCCCCGATGCGCTGCTCGCCGAGCACCTCGGTGAACACCTCCGCGACGGTCTGCTCCGTCGGCGTCTGCGGTGCGAGGAACTCTTCGGCCGCATCCGGTTCCGGGTCTGGCAGCGCGCCCCGGTCGACCTTGCGGGCCGCGGTCAGCGGCATCCGTTCCAGCACCACCCAAGCGGTGGGCACCATGTACTCCGGCAGCCGGTCCAGCAGGTGCACCTTCAGCTCCGCCGGGGCCGGTTCCCGCCCGTCCGCCGGGGTCACGTAACCGACCAGCCGTGGCGAGCCACGGCGGTCGGGCCGCAGCGCGACCGCCGCGGTGCCCACTTCGGGACTGGCCAGCAGCGCGGCCTCGATCTCCTCCAGCTCGATGCGCAGCCCGTGCAGCTTGACCTGGTTGTCCACCCGGCCGACGAACTCCAGTCGGAGGTCGTGGTTCCAGCGGACCAGGTCGCCGGTGCGGTAGACCCGGCCGCCGGGGTGGAACGGGTCCTCGGTGAACGCCGCCGCGGTCAGCTCCGGCTGGTTCAGGTAACCGCGCGCGAGCCCCTCCGGGCCGCCGATGAGCAGTTCCCCCGGCACCCCACGCGGGACCAGCTCGCCGTATTTGTCCACAATGTACATCCGGCGGTCCGGGAAGGGTGCGCCGATCGGTGGCGCGGCCTCGCAGTGCCCCGGCGGGCACTCGTAGGCCGTGCAGCCGACCGCGGCCTCGGTCGGGCCGTAGACGTTGATCAGCCTGCGGCCGTCGGTGTTCCACTTGTTGACCAGCTCGGCCGGGATGGCCTCGGCGCCCATCATGATCTTGCGCAGGTCCGGGTACGGCCCGGCCTCGACCAGCGACAGCATCGCCGGCGACATGCACGCGTAGGTGGTGCGCTGGTCGCGCATGAGCTGGGCCAGCACGTCGGGCGCGCTGCCCGCCTCCTGGTCCACCAGCACGATCGTCGAACCGGCGCACAGCCCGGCGAAGATCTCGCCGTGCGACATGTCGAACGACAGCGCCGCCAGCTGCAGCATCCGATCCTCCGGCACCAGGCCGAACACCCGGCGGTAGGACTCGGCGAAGGACATGAGCGCGCGGTGTTCGATCAGCACGCCCTTGGGGCGGCCGGTGGAACCCGAGGTGTAGAGCACGTAGGCCAGCGAATCGCGGTCCGCCCACTCCGGCATCGGCTGCCGCTCCACCGCGGCGATCTCCGCCCACGCACCGTCCACTTCGACCACCTGCCACGGCCCGGACCCGGGAATGCGCTCGCGCACCCTGGACTGGGTCAGCACCAGCGGAGTCGCGGTGTCGCGCAGCATGTAGTCCAGCCGGTTGGGTGGATTGGCCGGATCGAGGGCCACGTAGGCGACCCCCGCCTTGAGCACACCGAGGAAGGTGACCAATGCGTTGAGGTCGCGTTCCATCGCGACGGCCACGATCTGCCCGGGATGGATCCGGCCGTCGCGCAGGTACCGGGCCAGTGCCTCGGCCCGGCGGTCCAGCTCGCCGTAGGTCAGCACCTCGCCGAGGTACACCGCGGCCGGGTGGTCCGGCTGCTCGGCGGCCTTCGCCGCGACCACGGCGTGCACCGGTTCGGGCCCGTAGTCCAGGAACTCGCCGCGTCCGGCGTCCAGCAGTTCGGCGCGCTCCGGCCCGGCCAGCAGCGGCAACTGCGACAGCGGCCGGTCCGGATCGGCGCAGGCCCCGGCCAGCAGGTGCTCCAGGTGCGCGGCCAGTGCCTCGATCCGCCACCGGTCGAACAGGTCGGCCGAGTACTCGATCACCAGCTCCAGCCGGTCGGACAGTTCGACGAAGTTCATCGCCAGGTCGAAGCGCGAGACCGGGTTGGCCAGGCCGACCGGTTCGGCACGCAGGTCCGGCAGGTCGAAGTCGGTGGCCGACAACCGGCCGTCGATCAGCTGCAGGCCGACCACGAAAAGCGGGTTGCGGCCCAGGTCGCGGGTCGGCTGCACCCGGTCGACCACCAGCTCGAACGGGGCGTCCTGGTTGTCGTATGCGTCCATCACGTGGTCGGCCACCTGGTCGAGCAGTTCTCCGAAGACCGGATCACCGGAGGTGTCGGCCCGCAGCACCACCATGTTGGTGAAGAAGCCGACCAGCTCCTCGAAGTCGGGGTCGGTGCGGCCCAGCGTGGCGATGCCGATCGGGATGTCCTCCTGGCCGGTGTACCGGGTCAGCAGGGCCGCCGTCGCGGCGGAGAGCAGCATGAACATCGAGATGCCGCGCTCCTTGACCAGGTTCCGCGCCGCGGGCAGGACCTCGCCGGACAGCGTCACGCTCAGCGAGCCGCCGACGAAGCTCTGCTCGGCCGGGCGGCTGCGGTCGGCGGGCAGGTCCAGCGCGGGCAGGCCGGCCAGCCGCTGCTCCCAGTACTCGAGCTGCGCCTCCAGCTCGCCGCTGGTCTGGAGATCTCGCTGCCGCGCGGCGAAGTCGGCGTACCGCAGGGAAGGCGGCTCGAGCGCCGGGTCCTCGCCCTTGGCCAGCGCGGCGTAGATGGTGGCCAGTTCGGCGTTCATCAGGCCGTTCGACCAGCCGTCGGTGATGATGTGGTGGAACCGCTGGGAAAGGATGTGCTCCTCGGGCGCGAGCCGGATCAGCGTGTACCGGTAGAGCGGCCCGGCGGTGAGGTCGAACGGGGTGTCCACGCGTTCGGCGAGCAGTTCGTTCGCTTTCGCTTCGCGCGTGCCGGGATCCAGCCCGCTCAGGTCGATCACCTCCAGATCGACCTCGGACGGTGGTGCGGCGAGCAGGTAGGGCGCGCCGTCGTCGACGTGCACGGTGCAGCGCAGGGACTCGTGCCGCCGCACGATCTCGCTCAGCGCGGTGCGCAGCAGGTCCGGGCGGAGTTCGCCGGTGAGCCGGTGGTTGGCCGCGGTGTTGTAGGTGGACCGGCCCGGGGCCAGCTGGTCGAGGAACCAGAGCTGCTCCTGGCCGAAGGACAGCGGAAGCCGTTCGCCGTTCATTCTGCTTCTCCAACTTCGTGGTAACGATCGGTGAGGCGGGCGAGCACCGCGGCGAGCCAGCGTGCCCGGCGGGGCATGGTGCCGACGAGCACGTACTCGTCCGGGCCGTGGGCACCGCCGCCTTCGGCACCCATGCCGTCCACTGTGGGCAGTCCGAGTGCGGCGACCACGTTGGCATCGCTGACCCCGCCGACGGCCAGCTCGCCGGGCTGCCAGCCGTCGCCGGCCGCGCAGGCGCGGGCCAGCTCGGCCAGCCGCGCGGCCTCCGGGCCGGGGTGCATCGGCCCCCGGTGCACCCCACCGGTGACGGTGATCTTCGCGTTCGCGTGGCGCGGGGTGCGGGCGCGGATGGCCGCGTCGACCCGCTCACCCGCCTCCGCGGTCCAGAACCGGGTCTCGACCTGGGCGACGGCCTGTGCGGCCACCACGTTGCGGCCGGTGCCACCACTGACGGTGCCGAGATTGACCGTGGTGCCCTCGTCCAGCCCGCTGAACCCGGCCAGCTCACCGAGCTGGGCGGCCAGTTCGGTGATCGCGTTGACCCCGCGGTCGAAATCGAGCCCCGGATGCGCGGCCACCCCGGTGACCTCGACGTCGTAGAAACCGATGCCCTTGCGCGCGGTTTTCATCGCGCCACCTGGCCCGCCCGGCTCCAGCACGAGCGCGCAGGCACTGCGCCGCGCTTCGGCCACCAGGAACGGTTCCGAGCCGGGACTGCCCAGCTCCTCGTCCGCGTTCAGCAACACGGTCAGGTCCGGTTCGGGTGTGCGCGGCAGCAGCTGCCGCAGTGCCTCGACCAGTTGCACCAGCCCGGCCTTCATGTCGAACACGCCCGGCCCCCTCGCACGTCCGTTGTGGACGGTGAACGGGCGCCGGGCCAGCTCGCCGACGCCGAACACGGTGTCCACGTGGCCCAGCACCAGCACGGGCCGCTCCTGGCGGCCCCACCTGGCCAGCAGCACCGGCGTGCCGTTGGCCGCGGTGTGCCGTTCGAGGCGGGCGCCCAGCACGGCGAACTCCGCGCCGACGACGTCCTGCACGGCGTGGCAGCCGAGCGGGTGATCGGCGGGCGACTCGATGGAGACCAGCCGGTCGAGCAGTTCGATCACGATCCGTTCCTCCGCTCGGTCCAGGCGGAGGAGTACAGGCCGCACAGCTCCGCTTCGGTGAACTCGCGCCGGGTGTTGCGCAGCACCGGCTTGAACGCGGTGGCGAGCGCGGCCAGCCGGGGCAGGTCCGCGTGCGGCACGCCGTAGTCGGCCAGCGGACCGGCCACGCCGAGCCGGTCGCGCACGGCGGTGAACGCCTCGGCCAGATCGGGCGTGCCACCGAGCAGCCGGCCGAGTTCGGCGCAGCGTTCGGGCGCGACCGCGGCCAGTGCCCGCAGCGCGACCGGCGCTACGAGCGCGTTGGCCCGGCCGTGCGGGATCCGGTACTCACTGGTCAGCGGATAACCCAGCGCGTGCACCACGCCGGCGTTGGTGTTGGCCATGGCCATGCCCGCGGTGAGGCAGCCGGTCATCAACCGGATGCCGTCGCGCAGCCCCGGCACCACCGCCTCGCGCAGGATTTCCACCGCCAGGCGGGCGCACACGTCGCTGTACGGCGTCGCGGCTCGCGCCAGGTACGCCTCGATCGCGTGCAGGAGCGCGTCGAGCGCGGTGTCCTCGGCAACGCCCGGAGGCAGGGTGGCCAGCGTGTCCGGGTCGGCGAGCACCAGTTTCGGGGCCAGCCACCGGCCGCTGACCGCGAACTTGCGCCCGGTGCCGTCCGCGATCGTGGCGTGCCGCGTGAGTTCGGCGCCACTGCCCGGTGTGGTGAGCACGGCGACCACCGGCGCCCCGGGCGCGGTGAAGCGGCCCAGTCCCTCGTAGTCGCTCAACTGTCCGGAATGGACGGACAAGCCGGCGGCCGCCTTGGCGGTGTCGATGGTGCTGCCGCCGCCGACCGCGATGATGCCGTCGTGCCCGTCCAGTTCGTCGCGGCACCGGTGCACCACGCCGATGTCCGGGTCCGGCCGCACCCTCGACCACAACCGCGGCCGTAACCCGGCGGCCCGCAGGCAGGTCTCCACCCGCCCCGGCCAGCCCGCCGCCACGACTCCGGGATCCGCGACGACCAGCGGCCGGTGCAGGCCGAGCGCCGAGACGCTCGCGCCGACCTCCCCGAGCGCCCCGGCGCCGACGCGGATCTCCGGTTGTTCTCGGGCCGTCCAGGTGCTCAGTGCGCCGAGAGCCATCGCAACACCGCCGCGTTCACCGTGGCCGGGCCGAGTCCGTACCGTTCCAGCATTTCCTCGTACTCCGCGGTCTGCGCGCAGTACTGGTCGGGCACGCCGAAGCGCAGCACCGGTACCGGGTGCTCGGCCAGCACCACCCCGGCCACCGCCGAGCCGAGCCCGCCGATCCGGTTGTGGTCCTCGTAGGTGACCAGGAGCCTGCTGCGCCGGGCCTCGGCGAGGATCGCCACGCGGTCGAGCGGTTTGAGCGTGTGCACGTTCACCACCCGCGCCTGAATCCCGTTCTCCGCCAGCAGGTCCGCCGCTGTCAGCGCCATCGGCACGATCTGGCAGCCGGTGGCCAGGATGCTCACGTCGGACGGCTCTCCACCGGTGTCGCGCAGCACGACCGCCTCACCGATGCGGAACTCGACGGGACTGTCGTAGACGGCGGGGGTCGGCCCCCGGCTCGCCCGCAGGTACACCGGGCCGGGGTGCGCGGCCGCGGCTTTCACGGCCAGGTACGTCTCGTAGGCGTCCGCCGGGGACAGCACGGTCATGCCCGGCATCGCCGTGGTCACCGCGATGTCCTCGACGCACTGGTGGCTCGGTCCCGCGTAACCACCGGACAGGCCGGTGTAGTAACCCACCACCTTGACCGGGGCGCCGTTGTAGCAGACGTCCAGCCGCAGCTGCTCGCAGCCGCGCATCGTGCCGAACACCGCGAAGGTGTTGACAAACGGGACCTTTCCCCGCATCGCCAGCCCGGCCGCGATGCCGATCTGGTCGGCTTCGGCGATGCCCGCCTGCAGGTAGCGGTCCGGGAACTCCTTGTCGAACGGCACCGCGGGCAGGCCGAGATCGTTCTCCACGGAGAAGATCCGGTCGTCCTCGCGGGCCAGTTCCAGCTGCGCGCGACGCGCGGTGACCCGGCTGGACAATCCGTACTCGGTGTACCACTCGGTCAGTGCGGCCATCACGTACCTCCCCGTCGCACGGCCGTGGTGAACATCGCCGCGGCGTCCTCCTGGCACACCGGGACCGGGTTGAGCGACAGGTGGAACTTGTCCGCCATCATCTTGGCGACCAGATCCGGGACGTGTGCTTCGGTCACGCCCAGCTCGGACAGGCCGGGGATGGGCAGTGCGGCCACCAGCTCCCGCACCGCCGCCACCGCCGCCTCACCGGAACCACCGGCACCGAGCGCACCGGCCAGCGCGGCGAACCGGTCCGGCAGGTGCGGCAGGTTGAACTCCATGCCGTCGGCGAGGAACAGGGCCACCCCGACGCCGTGGTGCACGTCGAACATCGCGTTGACCGCGTGTGCGAAGGCGTGGTCGACCGCGCCACCGCCCTTCATCGAGATGCCGGCGGACAGGCTGCCGGTCATCATCCGCTCGCGGGCGCCGAGGTCGGAGCCGTCGGCCACCGCGTCGGGCAGCGCCTTCGCCAGCGTCGAGACGGCGTAGAGCGCCATGGCGTCGGCGAGCGGCTGGCGCTCGGCCGAGACGTACGCACCGATCGCGTGCGCCAGCGCGTCGATCCCGGCCGCCGCGGTCGCGCCGGGCGGCAGGGTCAGCGTCAGCTCCGGATCGCACAACGCCACCTGAGCCGGCGTGGCCACCACGTGCATCTTGAACACGCGGCGGCTGTCGGTGATGATCGCGCCCGCCACCGCCTCGCTGCCGGTGCCCGCCGTGGTCGGCACCTGCACCAGCGGTGGCACCGGCGCGGTGACCGGGCGGGCGCCGTCCTCGAAGTCGATGATGCTGCCGCCGTGTGAGACCACCACCGCGGCCGACTTCGCCACGTCCAGCGCGCTGCCGCCCCCGGCGCCGAGGAACCCGTCGCATCCGTTGTCCCGGTACGCTTCGGCCGCGGCGTCGACCTCCACTTCGGACGGATTGGTGTGCACGCCGGTGAACATCGTGCAGGCGACCCCGGCGTGCTTGAGCGAGGTGAGCACGGGATCGAGCACACCGGCCGCGACGACGCCGGGATCCGAGACCAGGAGCACGTGCCGCACGCCGAGCCCGGCGAGCGCGTCACCGGCCAGTCGTGCCGCGCCGCGTCCATAGTGGATCTGCGGGACCAGGTGGAAGAACTCAGACACCGGCCGCCACCTCCCGGTTGAGCCTGCCGAAGCCGCTGACCGTCCAGTCCAGCACGGTGAGGATGTCGAACACCGGCACCGGCAGGTCCGGCCGCAGCTCGTCGAGCACGGCGGGCAGCATCGTGCACTCGCAGACCAGCGCCCCGATGTCGGGTTCGCGGGCGAGGAACTCCGTGATCACCCGCCGCAGGTCTTCGCGCAGTTCCGCGTGCAGTTCGGCGTCGGCCTCCTTGGTCGCCAGGAACCGGCGCCACGACTCGTATTCGCCGACCCCGGCCACGCTGACCGGGAACTCCGTGCTCGACCAGCCGCACGCGGTGAAGTTGTGCTCGCCGACCGCGTCCGGGAAGAAGGTCAGCACGCCGATGCGCGTGCCCGGGGTGATCATCCTGGCCACCACGGGCACCGCGACCAGGCTGGAGAGCACCACCGGGGTGCGCACCGCGGCCGCGACCTCCTGCTGTAGCAAGGCCATCAGCCCGCAGTTCGCGGTGATCACCCGCACGCCCCGCTGTTCGAGTTCGCGCGCCGCGTCCACGTAGAGCGGCAGCAGTGCCTTGGCGTCTTCGGCGGTGCGCGGCGTTTTCGCGCCGGGCACCACCATCCGCCGCACCGGGTAGGGCCAGGTCTGCTCGTTGACCATGCAGCCGGGGACGTCGGCCATCTTGCCTTCCAGCATCAGGATGCCGAGTTGTGCGTCGGTCACTTCCGCCACCTCCTCACTTCTTCGTCGACGGCGGCGACGACGCTGTCCACGTCCAGTCCGCACCGGCGCAGTTGTGCTTCGTAGGAACCGATTTCGTGCGCGTACTCGTCCGGCATGCCCAGCATCCGCACGGGCACCGGTGCCTCGGCCGCGACCACTTCGGCTACCGTGCTGCCCACCCCGCCGATCGCCGAGTGCTCCTCGACGGTGACGATCAGGCCGGTGCGTTCCGCCGACTCGACCAGGACGTCCCGGTCCACCGGCTTGATCGAGTACAGGTCCACCACCCGCGCGCCGACACCACGCGCGGCCAGGCAGCCGGCCGCGGCCACCGCGGTCGCCACGCTGGTCAGCCCGGCGGCGACGATGGTCACGTCCTCGCCTTCGCGCAGCACGTTGGAACCGCCGACACGGAAGGAAAAGCTGTCGTCGTAGACCTGGTCGGTGGGATCGATCCCGAGCCGGAGGTACACCGGGCCCTGGTGCCGCGCCGCGACCCGGGTCAGCCGGTAGGCCGCGACCGCGTCGGCGGGCGCGAGCACCACCATGTTCGGCATGACGCGGGCGATCGCGAGGTCCTCCCCGCAGTGGTGCGTCGGCCCGGAGAACCCGGCCACGATCCCGGTGAAGGTACCTGCGATCTTCACGTTCGCCTGGTGGTACGCGAGATCCAGCCTCACCTGCTCGCAAGCCCGCGTCAGCGCGAAGCCGCCGAAGGTGTTGATGAACGGGATCTTGCCGCGGGTGGCCATTCCGGCGGCCGCGCCGACCAGGTTCGCCTCCGCGATCCCGAAGTCGTGGTACCGCTCGGGATAGCGCTCGGCGAACGGCTCACCACCGCAGTCGCCGAGATCGCCTTCGATCGAGGTGACCCGGTCGTCGGCGTCGGCGGCGTGGAGCTGGGCCAGGCGGCAGGTGTCGATGGCGGACAGGCCGTGCCGGCGGACCCAGTCCGCGCTGCCCGGTTCGAGTCGGGTGACGGTGCCGGTCATGCGCCCGCCCCCTCGGCCAGTTCCGCGAGCGCCTGCCGGTACTGCTGCGCGGAGAACTTCCCGTAGTGCCAGGTGTGCGTGTTCGCGGTGAAGGAAAGGCCGTGGCCCTTCTCGGTCCGCGCGATCACGCAGCTGGGACGGCCGGGCGCGAACGGCACCCGGTGCAGCGCGGCACTGAGCTTGGTCACGTCGTGACCGTCCACTTCGGCCACCTGCCAGCCGAAGCTGCGCCACTTGTCGGCGAACGGCTCCAGCGCCATGATCTCCTCGGTCGGGCCGTCCTCCTGGAACCCGTTGCGGTCCACGACGACCACCAGGTTGTCCAGCCCGAAGTGCGCGGCGGACATGGCCGCCTCCCAGATCGAGCCCTCCTGGCACTCGCCGTCACCGAGCACCACGAAGGCGCGGCCGGGATTGCCGTCGCGCCGGTTGGCCAGCGCGATGCCGACGCCGACCGGCAGGCCGTGCCCGAGCGAGCCGGTGGCCCACTCGACTCCGGGCACCGACCGCGACGGGTGCCCGGCCAGCCTGCTGCCCGGCTGCTTGTAGGCGGCCAGCTCGGACACCGGGAAGAAGCCCCGTTCGGCCAGCGCGGCGTAGAGCGCGGCCGAGGCGTGTCCCTTGCTGTAGATCAGGTGGTCCCGGTCGTTCCACTGTGGATCGGCCGGGTCCACCCGCAGCACGTCGTCGAAGTACAGCACGGTGAGGATCTCGGTCGCCGACATCGAGCCGCCGACGTGCGCGCCGGGGCTGGTGGTGGCCAGCTCGGCGATGTGGTGCCGGATCCGGTTGGCCAGCTCGGTCAGCGGCCGTGTTCCGGTGGTGGTCATCTTTCCTCCGATTCGGGTGGGCGCCGGGGTCACCACAGCCGGCTCGCGGTTTCCCACGGTTCGGCGTAGTCCAGGCCGCGGGCGTAGGTGACCAGCGCGTCCCGGTGCGTCATGACCTTGGTGAAGGCGTCGGCGTAGGCCTCGACCGACGCCGGGTCACGCAGCGACGCCATGCACAGGCGGGTGCCCGCCAGCAGCGTCCGCTGGATCACCGCGAGCGTGTTCGGGAACTCCGCCTGCCGGTACTCGACCGGCTGGGCGTGCCCGCAGGTCCACGGGCAGCCCTTGCCGTACCCGCTGCGGGTGCGGAACAGCGCCTGGCCGGGCAGCGGGCGGTTCTGCCACATGGACACCGGCGCGCCCTCGGCGGCCACCGCGTTCTGCACCGCCTGCCGGAACAGCCCCGGCGGCAGGTCGACCCCGGCCTCCTCCGGATCCAGCGTGATGCGGAAGTGGTGGTAGACGTGGGTCCGCCCGTCCGGGACCACGGGCGGGCGCACACCAGGCAGCTCGGCCAGGCGTGCGGCCAGCCGTTCCGCTCCGGTCCGGACCTCCTTGGTGTACCGGTCGAGCCGGCCGAGCTGGCTGCGGGCGATCGAGGCCAGCACCGGGCCGATCCGGTAGTTGAACCCGATGGTGTGCGCGTTGTACTCGCGCTCGTTGTCCGGCCCGATCTGCTCGCCGAACATCTTCACCGCGTCCGCGCGGTTGCGCAGCTCGTGATCGTCGGTGGTGAGCAGCCCGCCCTCACCAGCGGTGGGCAGGTTCTTGCCCGCCATGATGCTGAACGCGCCCACCGCGCCGAGCGAACCGACCGGGCGGCCGCGGTGGGTGGCGCCGTGTGCCTGCGCGGCGTCCTCGATCACGGCCAGCCCGCGCCTGGCGGCGAAGGCCAGGATCGCGTCCATGTCCGCGGGCAGCCCGTGCAGGTGCACCACGATGATCGCCTTGGTCCGCGGTGTCACCACCCGCTCCAGCTCGGCCGGGTCGAGGGTGAAGGTGACCGGATCGATGTCGGCGAAGACCGGGATGGCCTGGTGGTGCAGCACGCAGCTGGCCGAGGCGAGAAAGCTCAGCGCGGGCACGATCACTTCGTCACCGGGCCCGACCCCGACCGCGGCGACCGCGGCGTGCAGCGCCGCGGTACCGCTGTTGAGCGCCAGGCAGTGCCGCACCCCGACGTGGTCGGCCCACTCGTCCTCGAGCGCCTTGACCTCGGTGTTGTTGTACCAGCTGAGCTTGCCCGAGCGGAGCGTTCCCGCCACCGCCTCGATGTCGGCCTCCTCGATGTCCGGCCACCCGGTTTCGTCGATGCCGCCTGGTATCAGTTGCGGGCCGCCGAGCACGGCCAGTCCGCCGGCGGCCATCAGGCGGCCCCGGTGGGCAGCAGCTGCAGCTGGCGCGCCACCTTCTTGTCGGTGAGCACCTCGCAGCCGGATTCGGTGACCCGGACCGTTTCGCTGAACCCGACGTGCCCGTTGAGTTCCGGCACGATCAGCGAGGGCACCAGGTGGAAGACCATGTTGGGCCGCAGCACGGTCTCGTCGCCGGGGTGCAGGTTCATGATGTGGCTCTCGTTCCAGCCCGGCGGGTAGCAGACGCCGATGGAGTAGCCGGTTTCGTGGGTGTGGTCGCCGAAACCGTGGCTGAGCATCGCCTTGCGGCAGGCGTCGTCCACCGAACCGGAGGTGGCGCCGGGCGCGATGGCGTCGATCGCGTGCTGGAGGCCGTCGATCACCGCGGTGGCCCGGTCGCGCACGCACGCGGGCGGGTCGCCGAGGTAGGCGGTGCGCATCATCGCCGCGCTGTAGCGCTTGACACAGCCGGAGAACTCAAGGAACACGATGTCGTTCTCGCGCAGTTCCCGGCCTTCCCAGGTGCCGTGCGGCAGGCCGGAACGCTCGCCGCTGATCACGTACGGCGGGCTGCCGGGGTACTCGCTGCCGTTGGCGAGCGTGGCCCGGTACACCGCGGCGGCCACCTCGTTCTCGGTGGCGCCGATGCGCGCGGTCTCCAGCGCCTCGACCATGCCCGCCATCGCCGCGTTGGCCGCGCCGCGGATGTAGTCGATCTCGGCGGGCGACTTGATCAGGCGGCACGACTCGACGATCCCGCTGCCGTCCACCCAGCTCGCCCCGGACAGTTCGGCGACCAGCCTGCGGTAGGTGCGGATCGGGAAGAAGTAGCCGCTCTCCTCGATGGACAGCGTCTTGCCCCGGATGCCGAGGCTCTTGACCGTTCGCGCGGTGACCTCGATCGGGTCCTCGCCGACGCCGTAGTTGACGAAGCGCTCCAGCCAGGACAGCCGCTCGATGTTGATCTTCTCTTCGATGTAGGTCAGCAGCAGCGGCTCGCCATCGAGCGGCACCAGCAGCGTCTGGTACATGTAGTAACCGAGCGTGGTGTACCCGGTCAGGTAGTAGATGTTCTCCGGCACGCTCACCAGCGCCAGGTCGATCCCGCGCTCGGCCATGCGCTCGCGCACCGCCCCCAGCCGCCGCTCGTACTCGGACAGCTCGAACGGCAGGTTCTTGTTCTCCCGCATGTGATTCCCCTCGTTGTTCTGATTAGGTCCCAGGTCTGGACAGCTCGGTCACGGTCGACCGCGGGCCGTCCCATCGCGTGAAGCGGTTGTCGCGCCATTCCCACACCCATCCGGATCGGCGCCGTCCGCCGTAGGGGGCGAGCGGGTTCCGGTCGCGGTGGTCGAGCCAGGTTTCGCCGCGATGCACCGCGCCGTGGCTGCGGGCCAGCCGGGCGGGCACCCAGTCCGGTCCGCCGTAGACGGTGGCGCTGAGCCCGTACGGCGAGTCCTCGGCGAAGGCCACCGCCTGCGCGGCGCCGGTCACCGAGACCACCGGCAGCACCGGTCCGAAGGTCTCCGCGCGCACCACGTCCATGTCCTGGCGGACCCCGCTCAGCACGGTCGGCTCGGCCGCGGTGCCGCCGAGGTGGATGCGCGCGCCACCGGCCACGGCCTGCGCGATCTGGCCTCGCACCCGTACGTCGTCCGTTGTGGACAGTGGGCCGATCCAGGTCTTCTCGTCGTCCGCGGCGCCCACCGGCAACGCGGCGGCGGCGTCGGTGAGTTCCTCGACGAACCGGTCGTGCAGGCGCTCGTCGACGTAGATGCGTTCCGGTGCGGTGCACGCCCGCCCCGAGTTGTAGGTACCCGCCGCGGCCACCGCCCCGGCGGCGGCCGCGAGGTTCGCCCCGCGCAGCACCAGGAACGGGTCCTTGCCGGGCCCTTCGAAGAGCACCTTCGTGCCGCTGAGCCGCGCCGCCTCCTCGTGGGGCAGCATCCAGTCGTCCGAGCCGAACACCAGCAGCGCGCCGACGTCCGGATCGGCGAACGCACCGCCGAGGAACCGCGAACCTGGTTCGTCGTGCGGTTCGATGGCCGTGCCGAATGCCTCCCGCAGCAGTTCCACCACGACGTCGGCCCATTCCTTGCGCCGCCGGGGGAATCGCAGCCGCACGCGGTTTCCCGCCAGGTACGCGGAACCGGCCGCGGCGACCGGGTTGCTCAGGATCGCGTTGCCCGGCAGAGCGAGCGCCACCGTGCCCAGCGGCTCGCGGCCGGCCAGCGCCGGGGCGAGGTCGCCGAACGCGGCCAGCCTGCGCGCGGCGAGTTCGATGTCCGCCCGGACGACCCGGCGCGGGACTTCGAGCGCCGCCAGCGCGATCTCCTCCAGCTCGGCCGCATTGGCGACCACCGACCGGTGCAGTTCCCGCACCGCCGCCGGCCCGGTCATCGGGCCACCTCCCCGAACCGGGCCGCGGAGAACCGCCGCAGCGCGACCTTGTCGATCTTCTGCGTGGCGGTCAGCGGCAGCCGGTCCACCAGTTCCAGGTAGCGGGGGAGCTTGAAGGTGGCCAGGCGCTCGATGCACAGGGTCAGCACCGCGGCCGCCGACACCGACTGGCCGGGCACGGGCTCCAGGTAGAGCATGATGTCCACCCCGCCGACCTCGGCGGGCACCCCGACCGCCGCCGCCCGGCGCACCCCGGGGAAGGACTCGGCGACCTGCTCGATCTCGGCCGGGTCGATGTTCTCGCCGCGCCGCCGGATCGAGTCGGTGATCCGGCGGACGAAGCGCAGCTCGCCGTCCGCGCCCCTGGCGATCAGGTCGCCGGTGCGGTACCAGCCGTCGTCGAAGGCGGCCGCGGTCAGTTCCGGCGCGCCGAGATAGCCGCCGAACATCGCGGGATTGGGCGCGACCTGCAACTCGCCGACACCACGGCCGCGCACTTCACCGTGCGGGCCCATGATACGGAACCTGATGTGCGGCAACGGTTTCCCGAGCGTGCCCGGCATCGACTCGCCGACGGTGCCGCAGAGCACGGTGTTCGTCTCGGACATGCCGTAGCCCTCCAGCGTCGGCACGCCGAAGCGGCCGGTGAAGTGCGCGGCCACCGCGGTGGTCGCGCCCGCGCCGTAGGCCAGCCGCAGCCGGTGGTTCCGTTCGACCGCCGACTTCGGGTGGGCGCACAACACGGCGAGCATCTCGCCGAGGTGCCGGAACACCGTGGCGCCGGTGGCTTCGGCCTGCGCCCAGAACCTGCTGCCGCTGAACCGGGGGACCAGTGCCACGCTCGCGCCGACCGCCACCGCGGTGGTCAGGAAGGACAGGCCGGCCATGTGGTGCAACGGCAGCACGTGCAGCAGGACATCCTTTTCGGTCAGTCGCAGGCGTTCGGCCATGTGCCCGGCCGGGGTGACGAAGCCGGCGTGGGAGAGCAGGCAGCCCTTGGGACGCCCGGTGGAACCGGAGGTGTACAGCACCACGGCCGGGACCGCCGGGTCCGCTTCGGGCAGCGCCGGTGGCCCGGCGTCCTCCGTGCTCCTCAGTTGTCCGATGTGGACCGACGGCCGCTCGATGCCGGGTGAACGGTCGGCGGGCAGGACCACCAGTGCCGGATCGGCGTGGGTGATCAGCGCGGACAGCTCCAGGTCGGTGAGCCGGGGATCCAGCGGTACCAGCGTCGCCCCGATCGTCAGCACGGCGAACCAGAGGTGGACCAGCTCGGGCTGGTTGGGCAGCACCACGACCACCCGCGAACCCGGCCGGACGCCCCGCGCCGACAGCGCCGCCACCAGAGCGCCGACGCGTTGCCACGCCTGTCCGTACGTGGTCGCCTCGCGACCGGAATCCGTTGCCACCACGAGGAAAGGGCGATCCGGGAAGCGCCGCGCGGTGGCGGCGAGCAGTGCGGGAACGGTCAGCATGGCGGCCGCCTCAGCACGTAGCCGGGCCACGTCCCGGTGGTGAGGAAGTCGACGATCACGTAACCGCGGCCGAGGTAGGTGAGGAACAGTTCCCTGGTGCGGGCGCGCCAGTCCTGGGCCAGCGCCAGGTCACCGCGCTTGAGTTCGGCCAGGCTGGGCGGAACCGGCAGGAACAGGTCGTCGCTGTCCACGTCGGTGTCGATCGCGGCGATCCTGGGCAGCCCGCTGCGCTCGTCGGCGACGACCTGGCTCACCGGCACGGCCAGGCGCGGAGTGCTCCAGTGCGGCGGCTTCGGATGGCGCCGCAGCCACCACTCCACCAGCAGCCGGTCGGTTTCCAGGCCCGCGTTGAGCCCGTCGAAGGTGCCGTAGAGATTGACTCGGTAGGACCGCGCGATCCCGCCGAGGCGCCGGATGTTCAGCGCCGCGTTCACCCGCTGCAGCGGATCGAAGGTCCAGGTGATCACCTCGATGCCCCTGGCCAGGCCGTCGTGACGCTGCGCCTGCTTGAGCCGGTAGCCGATGCCCTGGTTCCGATAGCGCTCGTCGACCGCGATCATGATCGAGCACAGCCGGAGCCCGCGGTCGGGCCCGAGCCCGGCGAAGGAGTAGGCGAAGCCGGCCAGTTCACCGTTTTCGGCGAACGCACCGAACACGTGACCGCCGTTCTCCTGCGCGGTCAGCATGGCCACCACCCGGTTCCCGCCGATGTCGGCCGGGCCCCAGATCCGCTCCTGCAGTTTCTCGCACTGCCGGTACTCGTCGACGTCTTCGAGTCGCCGAATCGTTGTGGTACCGCCCGCCGACAGGGTCGGGGACGTCAGAAAACCAGTATTCGTCATAGCCGCCGGATTCCCCTCGTACTGCACTTCGCGCTAACCGGATCGGCGCCGAACGCCTTGCCCCCACCTGCATTCCGGCTGCCCCTGTTGGCTGCCTGCCAGGCAACCTGTGGTCTGGCAATCTAGCAGGGCGGCCGACCGCGATGTCAATGTTTTAACCCGGCCTCGCCGAACGCAATTTCTGATGGGTCGTTAAGTATTCGTCACCGGTGGTCGTTGCCCGATTAGCGGTGTTTTCGCTGGGTGGACAGGTTGTCGCGGAATTGCAGATCTTGGCCTGATCAGGAGTGATCTTGACCGCCGAACGCTTTGTTCCACTGGGTCGAAACCACGGTCTGTGCCGTGTTGATGGCGGCGTGTTTCCTAGCTGGGCTAAGTTTTCTTCTTTACCGAGAATGTACATAAGAATGGCTGTGCGCCCTATCATTTCCGGCCGGTGCGACATATTCTCGCGACGTGTTGAACCCGGTGTGGCTCCGCACGTTGGGGGCAGTCGTCGAACTCGGCTCGTTCGCCGATGCCGCGCGCCTGCTGGGTTATTCGCCGTCGGCGGTCTCCCAGCAGATGAGCAGGCTGGAGCGGGCGATCGACCGGCCGCTGTTCACCAGGGACAGAAGGGGGGTGGTGCCGACTTCGGCGGCGATCAGACTGGCGGAGCGGGCAACGCCGTTGCTCGACATGCTGGCCAACCTGGACCAGTCGGAGGATGCCGGTGGCGGGGTCACGCAGCTGCGGATCGGTGTCTGCGCGGACGCGCTCCGCTACGCCCGACCGGCCCTGCGCCGGCTCGCCGAGAGCGGTGTGCCGCTCTCACTGTCGATGACCGTGCGGGAATCCACCGTGCTGGTGGACGAAATAGCCGCCGGTTCGCTCGACGTCGCGCTGGTGTGCCGGTACCACCTGGTGCCGCGCACCTGGCCGGGCCAGGTGGCGACCTGGCCGCTGGCCGACGAACCGCTGGGCGTGCTGGTGCCCGTCGGGCACCCGGTGGCGGCCCGGCCGTCGGTGACCTTCGCCGGGCTCCGGGACGAGTGGTGGATCACCGGCCCGGAGACCGGGGACGAGTTCAGCCACCTGCAACGGTCCTGCGCGACCGCCGGGTTCTCTCCGCGCGTGGCCGCGCGTGCGGAGGATCGGGACACCGCGCGGGAACTGGTGTCGAACGGGGTGGGCGTGACGCTGGTGCCCGCGGCGGTGGAACCACCGCCGGGGCTGGTGGCGGTGCCGGTGACCGGACCGGCCTGCCGCCGGATCGAGGTGGTGCATTCGGTCGCGGACAATTCCGCCGCGACCGTCGGCTTCGTGCTGTGCCTGCGCGAGAGCGCACGACCGTCCATTTCGGAGGGACGAGGGGCCGCAGCGCTTCCAGGACAGTGAGGGGAATCCATGGAGGGCAGTACCACCGGCGCCGCGATCAGCCCGGCCAGTACCCGGGTTTCGCGGCCACGGCTGCCGCTTTCGTTCGCGCAACTGCAGTTGTGGTTCCTGCACCAGCTCTCGCCCGGTACCACCACCTACCACGTGCACCACGGTTTCCGCCTCACCGGCCCGCTCGACCTGGGCGTGCTCCGGCGCGCGCTCACCCGGCTGGTCGGGCGGCACGAGAGCCTGCGCGCCACCTTCCACGCCGAGGACGGCGCGCCGTACCAGCTGATCACCGAGCCGGGGGAGGCGGCGGTGACCGTGCTCGACCGCACCGGCCTGCCGCCGGGGGAGCGGGATGCGATCGTGGCGGCCGAACTCGCCCGCGCCGCCGCGGCACCGTTCGACCTGGAAACCGGGCCGCTGACCCGATTCCTGGTGGTGCGACTGGCCGAGGACGACCACGCGCTGGGCATCGACTGCCACCACCTGGTCACCGACGGCTGGTCCGGCCGGGTGCTCAACGCCGAACTGGCGGAGTTGTACGGCGCGCTGCTGGCCGGGACCGCGCCGGACCTGCCGGAGCCGCATCCGCGGTACCGCGATTTTGTCGCCCGGCAGCGCGAAGATCTCCAGCGTGGCCGGCTCGCCGGGCAGCTGGCGTTCTGGGAGCGGCGACTGAGCGGTCTTCCGGTGCTGGAACTGCCCGCAGACCGGCCGCGCCCTGCCGAACCCACCGCTTCGGGCGGCACCGTCACCGTCGACCTGGATCCGGCGCTCGTGGCCGCACTCGGCGAATTCTGCGCGCGGCGCGAACTTTCGCGGTTCACCGTGCTCGCCACCGCACTGGCCGTGGTGCTCGCGCGGTACACCGGGGTGCTCGACATCCCGATCGGGGTCCCGATGCACGGCCGCACCGATCCGGATTTCGAGGACGTGGTCGGGTTGTTCGCCAACATGGTGGTGCTGCGTGCCGACCTGTCCGGTGACCCGTCGTTCGGCGAGCTGGCCGACAGGGTCGCCGACGCCGTGCTCGACCTGCTGGACAATCAGGACGCTCCATTCGAAATGGTGGTGGACCGGGTCAAGCCGGTGCGCGAGCCGGGGCGCAACCCGCTGTTCGGCGTGGCCGTGCAGGTGCTCGACGCGGGGAACTCGGCCACCGCCGCCGCGCTGCCGGGACTGGCGGTGGACTGGCTCGACGACGGTGCCACGCGGCCGATGTTCGACCTGAACCTGAACTTCTTCGCCGTGGGCGGTGGACTGCGGGCCCAGCTGTCCTATTCGAGCGACTTGTTCGACCGGTGGCGGATCGAGGCGCTGCTGCGGCACCTGCGGCACGCGCTCGGCGCGGTGCTGGCCGATCCGTCGCTGCCGGTGTCGCGGATCCCGCTGCTTTCGGCGCGGGAACGGGAAGAAGTGCTCGCGGCCGGTCGTGGACCGGAGGTCGAGCCGTGGACCGATCCAGTGCACATGGTCGTTTCCCGGGTCGCCGCGGAGAACCCGGACGCGGTCGCCGCGATCTGCGAAGGCGTGGAACTGAGCTACGGCGAACTCGACCGGCGGGCCCGCGCGCTGGCCGGGCATTTGCGCTCGAACGGAGTCGGTCAGGGACAGATCGTGGCCATCGCGCTGGACCGTTCGCTGGAGGTGCTGGTCGCGATGCTGGCGGTGTGGTGGGCCGGTGCCGCGTTCACCATGCTCGACCCGCGCCACCCGCCGCACCGGCTGGCTTTCATGCTGCGTGACACCGCGGCGCCGTTGCTGATCACCCGGACCGAGTTCCTGCCCGGCCTTCCGCCGCCGTCCGGCTGGCAGGTGCTCACGCTGGACACCGGTTTCCCGCCGGCCGCGGCCGCCGAGGTGCCCGTCTCACCCGGTGCGCTGGCCTACGTGCTCTACACCTCCGGCTCGACCGGGCAGCCGAAGGGCGTGCTGATCGAGCACCGCGCGCTTTCCTGCTTTCTCCAGGGCTATCACCGGACCTTCGGTTTCGCGCCCGGTGACCGCATGCTCCAGCTCCCGGCGATCACCTTCGACATGTCGCAGGGCGAGATCTGGGCCGGGCTGACCGTCGGCGCCACCCTGGTCCTGGTGTCCTACCAGGAAGGACTGTCGCCGGAAGCGCTCGTCGAGCTGATCAGCGAGGAACGCGTCACCTACGCCGGGCTGGCCCCGGCGATGCTTTCGCTGCTGGACGCCGGACCGTACCCCGATCTGCGATACGTGATGAACGGCGCGGACCGGCTGCCCGCCGAGCTGGTGAACAAGTGGAACCTGCCGGGCAGGCGGTTCGTGAACCTCTACGGCCCGACCGAGGCGGCGGTGGCCTGCACCGAGTACGTGTGCGAGCACGTCACCTGGCGGACGGAGCCGCCGATCGGCGTGCCGGAGCCCAACCGGCTGCTCTACGTCGTCGATCCGGCCGGGGAGCTGGTGCCACGCGGGGTGCCGGGGGAGTTGCTGATCGGCGGTGAGGGACTGGCGCGGGGATACCTGAACCAGCCGGAGCTGACCGCGCGGGTGTTCGTGCCGGACCCGTTCCGCGAACAGGGTCTCGTCTACCGCAGCGGGGATCTGGTGCGCTGGAACGAAAACTGGCAGCTGGAGTTCCTCGGCCGTGCCGACAACCAGGTGAAGCTGCGCGGCCTGCGCGTCGAACTCGGGGAGATCGAGGCGGCACTGCTGACGCACCCGCGGGTGCGGATGGCCGCGGTGCTGCTGCGCACCGATCCACGCGGGGAGGCCCGCCTCGTCGGTTACTACACCGGCGACCCGGAACCGGGCGAGCTGCGCCGGCACCTCGCCGACCGGCTGCCCGAGCACATGGTGCCCACCGCGTGGGTGCCGCTGGCCGGGTTCCCGCTGACCGCCGCGCGCAAGCTCGACCGCAAGTCACTGCCCGCGCCGGATTTCGCCGCCGACCCCTTCTCCGGCACGGAGCCGGGCACCGCCACCGAGAAGGCGGTCGCCGACATCTTCGCCGTGGTGCTCGGGGTCGAACAGGTCGGCGTGGACACGAACTTCTTCGATCTCGGTGGCAACTCGCTGCAGGCCATGCGCGCGGTCAGCCGGATCAACAAGACCTTCGGCATCAGGGGAAACCTCCGCCTGCTCTACGGCGGGATGCCGCTGACCCAGATCGCGATCGCCGTGGACGAACTCGTCGCGGCGAAAGCCGGAGAGAGGGGACCGATCCAGCCATGACCGACTCACCACCCGAGGCCGTGCCGGAAACCGGCGAAGCGCCGGTCAAATCCCTGTGGCACAACGCGGACTTCCTGAAGTTCTGGACCGGGGAGACCATCTCGCTCTACGGCAGCCAGATCAGCATGCTGGCGCTGCCGCTGACCGCGATCTACGTGTTCGACGCGACGGCCGAGGAGATCGGCTGGCTGCGGTTCCTGCAACTGGCGCCGTTCCTGGCGTTCGCGATGCTGTTCGGCGCGCTGGTCGACCGGATGCGGCGCAAGCCGGTGATGGTGGCGTCGAACGCGGTCCGGATGGTCCTGATCGGACTGGTGCCCGCGCTGGCGTGGGCCGGGATGCTGGACATCGGGCCGTTGTTCGTGATCGCCTTCCTGATCGGCGTGGCGTCGGTGTTCTTCGACCTGAGCTGGATGGCGTACCTGCCGGTGCTGATCAAGGACCGGCGGCTGATGGTGGAGGCCAACGCCAAGCTCGGCATCACCGCGTCCTCTTCGGACGCCGCCGGGCCCAGCGTGGCCGGGGTGCTGGTGAGCGTGTTCACCGCGCCGTTCGCGATGCTCATCGACGCCATCTCGTACCTGGCCTCGCTGGTCGCGCTGCTGATGATCAAGGCGAAGGAACCGAGGGTGGAGCCACCGGCGGCCGGGCGGCACCTGTGGCGCGAACTGGTCGAGGGACTGCGGTTCGTGTTCGGCCACCGGCACCTGCGGGCCATCGCGGTGGTCGGGGTGTTCGTGAACTTCTCCATCACCGGTGTCTCGGCGATGTTCATCGTCTACGCGGTGCGGGACCGGGCGATCAGCGCGGTGCTGCTGGGCGTGATCTTCTCGCTGGCCGCGATCGGCGGCATCATCGGCTCGATCGCCGCGCCGCCGCTGCTCAAGCGGGTGCCGGTGGGAGGCGCCTACCGGCTCGCGTTGTCGCTGATCTTCGTCGCGCCGGTGCTCATCCCGCTGGCCCCGTCCGCGCGGACCGCCGCCATCGTGTTCTTCGTCGGCTCGTTCCTGCTGGTCTCGATCGGACTCGGCATCTCGAACGTGCTGGTCCAGTCGCTGAGGCAGAACCTGACGCCGAACTCGCTGATGGGCCGGATGAGCGCGGCCATGCGCATGGCCCTGTTCGGCGGCGGCGCCATCGGCGGCCCGGTGGCCGGCGCGATCGCCACCTGGTGGGACCTGCGGACGGCACTGTGGTTCCTCAGCGTGCTGTCGGTGGTCATGCTGATCCCGCTGATGCTTTCCCCGGTCGGCAGGCTCCGCACCATGCCGACGACGCCGCCGGAGGACTGAGTACCGGATTTCGCGAAACCGCCGAACCCGGGGAGTTGATCTTGTAGCCTGCCCCGGGTGGAAACCCTGACGACGACCCAGATCGACCGGCTGCGCAACCTGATCCGGCGCAGCCCCGTGTTCAGCGGCATGCGGGTGGTGCTCCACGACGACCACGTGGAGGTGCTCGAGCCCGAGGAGCTGGAACTCTCGTTCGCGCCGGTCTTCGACGCCGTCGAGGGCGCGCCGATGAGCGAGTGGGCGGACCTGGTCGACGACCGCCTCGAGCGCATGCTCAAGGCGGTCACCGGCGGCAGCCCGGAACTCGACGGGCCCACCGACGAGCTGCTCGACCGGATCTACGCGCGGGTGCGGCCGATCGAGGGCAGCCCGGTCGAATGGTGGAACTACGCCCCCGAGATCGCGCCCGGGCTGCTGCTGGTGCTCGCGCTCGACCACCCCGACCGCATCGCCATCCTCAACGACGAGCAGGTCCGGCGGCACGACTTCGACCGCCTCGCCCAGGCCGGGATGCAGAACCTGTGCGGTCAGCTGCCCGACCGGTACGCCACCTCCGGTGAGGTACACCTGTTCCAGGGCAACGACTACGTGGCCTCGACGGTGCTGGTCATGCCGTACGTGGTGGAGGCGGTGACCGGGGAACCCGACTGCCCCTACGGCACGCTGGTCGCCATGCCGAACCACGGCACGATGCTCTTCCACGTACTGCACGACGCCACCGCGGCCCGGACCGCGATGCGCGAGATCGCCGAGGTCGCGGCCGAGGAGTACGACGCGTCCCAGCGGTCCGGGCCCGCTCCGGTCAGCAGGCAGGTGTACTGGTGGAGCCCGGAAGCCGGGTACTTCGTGCCCGTGGCCTACCTCGGCGACGAGGGCACCGGCGTCATCGGCGACAACCTGGTCACCGACTTCTCGCCCGAGTTCCTGGACATGCTCGAGTCGCTCTGACCTTGGCAGTGCTTTATAAGCGGCGGAGCCGCTTCCTGTGGGCCGTCAACCGGCACCGACGCCTGAGGTTCCACTACCCGCACCGCCACGCAAACCACTTTCAAACACCCACTACCGCGCCCTGACGGCGTAGGTCAGGTGCGTTACCCGAGGGGAGGGCTCCGCGCGGACCGGCTCCAGTGCCACGCGGGCCGCGTCCACGCCCTCGAACAGGCGGATCCCGGTGCCGAACAACACGGGCGACAGAGCGAGGGAGAACTCGTCGATCAGGCCGGCGTTCACGTACTCCAGGATCGTCGCGCCGCCGCCCGCGATGCGGACGTCCCGGTCGCCGGCGGCTTCGCGGGCCCGGCCGAGTGCGGACTCGATGCCGTCGTTCACGAAGTGGAACGTGGTCCCGCCGGGCCGCTCCCACGGGTCGCGCTTCTCGTGCGTCACAACGAAGACCGGCGTGTGGAACGGCGCCTCGTCGGGCCACGCGTGCTCGCCGGCGTCGAACATGCGCTTGCCCATCACGCTCGCGCCGGTGCGCTCGAAGGTCTCCCGCAGGATGTCGTTGTCGCGCCCTTCTTCACCGCCCTCGCCGAACTTAAGGTTCTCCCGGAAGAACCGCTGCGGGAAGACCCACTGCTGCAGTTCCCGCCACTGCGGCCCCATCAAGTCCTCAGTGGACTCGGGAGCGATGTACCCGTCCAGCGACATCGAGACGCTGAAGAACACCTTGCCCGCCATCAGCCTTCCGCCCCCTGCCGGACGAGTTCGGTGAGGTAGGCGGCCAGATTGCCCAGGGTCTGCTCGCCGGCCTCGATCGCGTGGTACTTCTCGATCGCCTCGTCCCGCAGTTCCCTGGTGGGGAACACCGTGTGCATCTCGATCCGGGTCGCCGCACCGGCGGGCTCGAAGGTCAGTACCGACTCGAAGGCGTTCGGGTCGTCGCGGGATTCGCCGTGCAGCATCGCGATCCGCTCCGGCGGAACGATCTCGGTCCAGGTGATCCACTCGGGATAGTCGGTCCCGTCCGGTCCGTGCAGCACGAAGTCCCACACCCCGCCGACGCGGAATTCGAAGGACCGCGTGGTGGTGGTGAACCCTTCCGGCCCCCACCACCGCGACAGGTGCCGGACCTCGGTGAACGCCTCGAACACCAGCTCTCTGGGGGCGTCGATGATCCGGGAGAGCACGACCTCGCGGTCGGCTGTTGTGCTCATGCGGCTACTCCTCCTGCTTTGCCTGCTTCAGGTCCTGCACGTACGCGTCCAGCCGGTCGAAGCTCTCGTCCCAGAACCGCTCGAACCCGCCGGTCCACTCGTGGACCGACCGCAGCCCGCGTGCGTCGAGGCCGTACAGGCGCTGTTTGCCCGCCCGGCGATCGCGCACCAGCCCGACTTCCCGGAGCACCCGCAGGTGCTTGGACGCGCGAGGCTGGCTCATCCCCAGCTCCCCGGCCAACTCGGTCACCGGCCGCTCGCCGGCGCGCAGCAGCACCAGGATCTCCCGGCGCTGCGGCTCGGCGATCGCGTTGAAGACGTCCGACGTGGTCGCTGCTCGTGCCATGCCGGAATCATATTCCCATATCGGAATGCGTCAAGTGGCTAGGAGCTCCGGCCCTGCCACAGGCCGTCCGCGGTGCCTTCGGCCACGTGCTGCTCGTACACCCGGACCTTGTGCGTGATCACGCCGAGGCAGTCGTTGAGTTCGGCGATCTTGGCGATCACCTGTTCCTGGTGCGCCCGCAGCAGTTCGAGCCGCTCGGGTTCGGTGCCCGGTCCCCGCCGGACCAGTTCGGCGAAGTGGCGGATGGTGGCCAGCGGCATGCCCGACGCGCGGAACTTCGTGCAGTTGAGCAGCCAGGTCACGTCGTTTTCGGTGTAGACGCGCCTGCCGCCGGAATCACGCCGCACGGGCGCGGCGAGCAGGCCTTCGCGCTCGTACAGGCGCAGCGCGTGCACGCTCATCCCGGTGCGCTCGGCGACTTGACCAATGCTCAGTTCCACTGTGGTCTCCGACACGAAGGCCACGTTACGCCGTTGACCTAGACCTCGGTCTAGCCCCTAGTTTCCGCCGTCATGAGCACAGCGCAGCACAAGATCGGGTCGGGGTTCGGCCACCGCAGCACCGCGCGGGAAGTCCTCAGTGGAATCGACCTGAGCGGTCGGCTCGCCATCGTCACCGGCGGATATTCGGGACTGGGCCTGGAAACCACGCGGGCACTGGCCGCAGCCGGGGCCCACGTCGTCGTACCGGCCCGCCGCCCGGCCGAAGCCGGCGAAGCGGTCGCGGGGATCGCGGAGGTCGGCGAACTGGACCTCGGTGACCTCGCCAGTGTCCGGCGGTTCGCGGACCGGTTCCTCGCCTCGGGACGCGGCATCGACATCTTCATCGGCGGCGCCGGGATCATGGCCTGCCCGGAAACGCGGGTGGGGCCGGGCTGGGAGGCGCATTTCGCGGTCAACCACCTCGGGCACCACGCGCTGGTCAACCGGTTGTGGCCGTCGATCCGGCCGGGCGCGCGCGTGGTCGCGGTGTCCTCGGCCGGGCACCAGCTCTCCGGGATGCGCTGGGACGACGTCCACTTCGAACGCGGCTACGACCGCTGGCTCGCCTACGCGCAGGCGAAAACGGCGAACGCCCTGTTCGCCGTGCACCTCGACGCGCTCGGCCGGGAACAAGGCGTGCGCGCGTTCTCGGTGCACCCCGGCGCGATCCTGACCCCGTTGCTGCGCCACCTCACGCGCGCGGAAATGGTCGAGCGCGGCTGGGTCGACGAGCACGGCGAACTCGCGGACCCGGAGTTCAAGACCCCGGAACAGGGCGCGGCCACTCAGGTCTGGGCCGCGACATCGTCCCAATTGGACGGTTTGGGCGGGCTCTACGCCGAGGACTGCGACATCGCCGAGCCCACCGCGCGCGCGGACATGGTCGCCGGAGTCCGCGAGCACGCCGTCGATCCCGGCGAGGCGGCCAGGCTCTGGGCGCTTTCGGCGCGGCTCACCGGGGTTGATGCGTTCGCCGCAGCACCTCGATGAGCTGTTCTTCGGTGAACGGCTCCGGCCGCAGGAGCGACTGGAGCTGGAGCCCGTCGGCGGCGGCGGTCAGCGCGTCCGCCGTCGCCGGGTCGCAGTGGCGGGACAGCACGGTCCGCAGGTGGCCGATCCACGGGGTGCTCAGCTCCCGGTAGCGCGGGATGCGCAGGCCCAGCGAGTACAGCTCGTAGGCGACGACCGTGCGGGCGCGGCCGGTGGTGCTCTGCCGGTGGATCAGGCCCGCGAGCCGCGGCACCAGCTCGTCGCGGCTGGTCACGGTGTCGCTCCAGGCTTCGAGATCACGCAGGCCGTCGGCGGCGGCCCGTTCGACCGTGGCCGCGAGCAGGTCGTCCAACTGCGGGAAGTAGTAGGTGGTCGAGCCCAGCGGTACGGCGGCTTCGCGGGCCACGGCGCGATAGCTGAGCGCGGCGATCCCGTCCCGGGTGACCACGGCCAGCGCCGCGGCGACGATCCGGTCCCGGCGGCCCGGGTCGCCGGGACCCCGCTTCGCGCGCGGGGTCATGACGTGCCCCGCCCGAGGTTGAGCACGATGACACCGCAGACCACGAGCACGATCCCGGCGAGCACCGGCGGCGTGAGCACCTGGTCGTAGAGCACGGCACCGGCGAGCACCACCAGCGCGGAGCCCGCGCCGGTCCAGACGATGTAGGCGAGGCTGGCGGGCAGCGTGGTGAGCACCCGCGCCAGCACGACGACCGCGGTCAGGTATCCGGCGACCGCGCCGAGCGAGGGCCACCAGTGGCTGAACCCGTCGGAAGCCTTGAGCAGCAAGGTGGCCGCGACCTCGGCGAGCACCGTGACGGTGAGCAGGAGCCACGCCCTGGTCACCGCACGGGCCCGCTGTTGATCAGCACGATCCCGCCGACCACCAGCGCCACCCCGGCACCGTGGCGCCACCGCAGCCGCTCACCGAAGAAGAGCCGGTCGATCACCAGCAGGGCGATCGCGGCGATCCCGCTCCACACCGCGTAGACCACGCCGACGGGCAGCAACTGCACCAGCCGCGACAGCAGGAAGGTCGCGCCGGCGTAGGCGGTGAGCGAGCCAAGCGAGGGCCGCCACCGGCGGAACCCGTCGGACAGTTTGGCCAGCACCGTGCCGGTCACCCCGCACAACACGGCCGCGGCGAGCAGCAGGTACGCCACACCTCACCTCCCGAATATGTGGACGACTGTACACAAATGCTCAGGTGAGGCGGCCATCCTCCCGGTGGATCCAGTACCGGCGCAGCATGCGCAGCACCACCGACACCTGGAGGCCGGAAATCCCGGGCAGGGGAGCCAGGTCCCGGGTGAGGAAGTCGGCCATCTCGTCCTCGTTGCGGAAGACGCCCTGGTGGATGACCGAGGTGGTGCCCGCCACGATCGAGACGTACCGGGCCGACGGGTGCCTGGCCAGTTCCTCGGCCACCGGCTGGATGGCGCCGGGGGAGATGGTCAGCGCGATGACGGCCTCCAAGCCGTAACCCAGCAGCGCGGGCTCGACCTCCACGCGTGGCCGGACGATGCCGCGCCGCAGGATCGACTGGATCAGCCGGTAGGTGGTCGACTGGCTCAGGCCGAGCACGCGGCCCGCCTCCGCCGCGGTGATCCGCCCGTCCCCCTGGAGCAGGCCGAGTATGCGGCGCTCGTCCTCGCTCACCTTCAGTCCGGTGGTGCTCGCCGTGCCGACCGGTTCCTCCGCGCGCGCGAGGTGGTCGACCTGGGCTTCGGAGAGCCGGTGCAGGCGCCACGAGTCGGCCCTGGTCAGCGCGCGCAGGACCAGTTCCGAATGCGTGCCCGCCACGCCCGGCACGCCGGGGATGCGCTCGGTCAGCAGCTCGCGGGCCTGCGCGCGGTCACGCAGGTGCGCGGCCAGGTAGACGTCGGAGCGCCCGGAGGTTTCCGCGACGAGCTGCGCCTCGGGCAGCTGCGCCAGCGCGTGCGCCACCCGGCCCGCGGCGCCCGGCTGGGTGGTGACCCAGACGTGACGCGGATTGCCCTCGGCCCGTGCCGACCACTCGACCTGGCCGATCACCCGCAGGATGCGCTGTTCGGCCAGGCGGGCGAGCCTGCGGCCCACCGTGCTGGCGGACATGTCGAGCGCTTCGGCCAGCACGGCGGCGGACGCGCGCGGCGCGACCTGGAGCGCGGCGACCAGGTCGAGATCGGCCTCGTTCAGCACCGCGCGACTGTATCACGCAAGATGGCCGGTTCCTTTGACTGAATCATGCGACTCGTGCTTGGAACTTGCAATATTCAGCCACGTGCCTTTGTAATGGGGCACCGCAAACCGGGGAAGGAGTCAGGCCGATGAGCACCAGCCAAGCCAAGCCGGCGTCCCGAGTGCTGAACCTGCTGTTGCGCGCACTCGACGGCGTCGAGCGCCTCGGCAACAAGTTGCCTCATCCGTTCTGGCTTTTTGTCATCCTGAGCGGGGTGCTGGCGCTGGCCAGCTGGGGCCTGTCCGCGGCGGGCGCGTCGGCGGTGAACCCGGCGACCGGCAAGACGGTCGAGGCGAAGAACCTGCTCTCCGTCGACGGCGTGCGCACGATGGTCGAGGACGTGGTGAAGAACTACACCTCGTTCCCGCCGCTGGGCACGATCCTGGTGGTCATGCTCGGCGTGGCGGTGGCCGAGCGCTCCGGCCTGCTCGCCGCGGTGCTGCGCTCCGGGGTGTCGAAGGTGTCGCCGCGCTGGGTGACCTTCGCGCTGGCGTTCACCGGCATGGTCTCGCACGTGGCCTCCGACGCCGCGTACGTGGTGCTGATCCCGTTGGGCGCCATGGCTTTCCGGGCGGTCGGCCGGAGCCCGATCCTCGGCATCGTGGTCGCCTTCGTGTCCATTTCGGCCGGTTACGACGCCAGTCCGCTGATCACCCCGTCCGACGCCATTCTCTCCGGGCTGACCACCGCGGCCGCGCACACCATCGACCCGTCGTACGTGGTGACCCCGCTGGCCAACTACTTCTTCTCCCTGGCGTCGTCGTTCGTGCTGGCCGCGGTGATCACCGTGATCACCGAGAAGGTACTGGCGCGGCGAGCGGAATCGATGCCTGTGGACGAGGACGCCGAGCAGGACGACCTCGGCTCGCTGAAGCTGAGCGCGCAGGAACGGCGCGGGCTGCGTGCCGCGCTCATCGCGCTGGTCGTCTTCGCGGTCGCGCTGGTGGCCGCGCTGCTGCCCGGTTCGTCGCCGTTGCGCGGTGAGGGCGGCAGCATCGTGCAGTCGCCGCTGCTCACCTCGGTCGCGATCTTTCTCGCGCTGGGCTTCCTGGCCGCGGGCTGGGCGTACGGCAAGGTGGCCGGCACGGTGACCAGCAGCCGGGACATCCCCGGTTTCATGGCACACGGTTTCCGGGAAATGGCGCCGATCCTGGTGCTGTTCTTCGCGATCTCGCAGTTCCTGGCCTACTTCAAGTGGACCGGCATCGGGGAGATCACCGCGATCCACGGCGCCGAACTGCTCAAGGCGGGCGGGGTCTCCGGACCGGTGATCCTGCTGGGCATCCTGGTCGTGGTGACCGTGATCAACCTGGTGGTGACCAGCGGTTCGGCGCAGTGGGCACTGGTCGGCCCGGTGTTCGTGCCGATGCTGATGCTGCTGGACATCCCGCCGGAGACCACGCAGGCGCTCTACCGCATCGCCGACTCCTGCACCAACGCCATCACGCCGATGAGCCCGTACTTCGTGATGGCACTGGGCTTCCTGCAGCGGTACCGCAAGCAGGCGGGCATCGGCACGCTGCTGTCGATGACGATCCCGCTTTCGCTGACCCTGCTCGTGGTCTGGACCCTGCTGTTCTTCGTGTTCTGGGGCTTCGGCATCCCGCTCGGCCCCGGCGCGCCCGTCCGATAGAAAGGAAGTCCCCCGTGTCACCCACCGCCGACTGGTCCCAGCGAGCCCTGCCCGGCATGCTCGACGACCTCCGGATGATCGTCGAGCTGGAAACCCACAGCTACGACAAGGCCGCGCTGGACGCCGGGCTCGACGCGATCCGGGCGTGGGCCGCCGACCGGCTCGGCGAACCGGACCGGGAAGTCCGGCACCGCGGCGAGATCCAGGGCGACGTGCTGGAGCTGACCTACCGGGGCACCGCCGACGGGGAAGTCCTGCTGCTGTGCCACTACGACACCGTGTGGCCCACCGGCACGCTCGAAGGCTGGCCGTTCACCGAGGCCGACGGCCGGGTCAGCGGACCGGGCGCGTTCGACATGAAGCTCGGCCTGGTGCAGTCGGTGTGGGCGCTGCGCGGGCTGCGTGAACTCGGCCTGCCGCACCCGTCGGTCAAGTTCCTGTTCAACGGGGACGAGGAGATCGGCAGCCCGTTCTCGCGGCCGCTGATCGAAGCGGCGAGCGAGGGTACGCTGGCGAACCTGGTCTTCGAGGCCGCGGTGGACGGCAAGCTGAAGACCGCGCGCAAGGGCGTCGGCCTGTTCGACGTGACCGTCACCGGCGTCGAGGCGCACGCCGGGCTGGACCCGTACAAGGGCGCGAGCGCGGTGCACGCGCTCGCCGAGGTGGTCACCCAGGTGGCGGCGGCCGGTTCGCGTGAGCACGGGACCACGGTCAACGTCGGCACCATCAACGGCGGCACCGGCCGCAACGTCACCGCGGGCCTGGCCACCTGCGGCGTCGACGTGCGTGTCGCCGAACCGTCCGAAATGGACCGGATCGACGCGGTTTTCGCCGGGCTCGAGGTTTCCGACCCACGCGTGACGGTCTCGGTCGACGGCGAGTGGAACCGCCCGCCGATGACCGCGAACCCGCCGTCGGCCGAGCTTTTCGCTCGGGCGCGGGAAGTGGCCGCCGAACAGGGCTGGACGCTGGAGGACGCCGCGGTGGGCGGGGCCAGCGACGGCAACTTCGTCTCGGCACTGGGACGTCCCGTGCTCGACGGCATGGGCGCGGTCGGCGGCGGCGCCCACGCACGCCACGAACACGTTGTGGTGGAACACATTCCGCAGCGCACCGCGTTGACCATCGGTCTGATCGCCGCCCTCGCGTGACCCCGCCGGGCAGGCGGGTCAGCCGAAGAGCTTGCCCGCCTGCTCGATGATGGTGAGCACGCTCAGCACGCCGAACAGCGCGACCGACCAGCCCAGCACGGCCATCCGCCCGTTCCGGATGCGGATCGGCTTGGGCAGCACTCGCCGGTTCAGCACGATCAGCAGTCCCGAGTAGATGAACATCATCAGCCCGCCCACGCAGGCGGAGATGACCAGCAGGATCAGCGGCTGCGCGAACCCGGCCAGCACGATCACCGAGCCCGCCAGCACGAGCACCCACACCACGGCGAAGTAGAGCGTGCTCTCCTTGACGTTCTTGGCGTACGCCGTCTTGATCACGTCCGCGGTCAGCCTGCTGGAGTAGTCCACGATGCCCAGCGCCGCGGCGAACAGGGCGAACGCGCCGACCACCCAGAACAGCGTGCCGAACCAGGCGCCGACGGTCTCCTTGAGCACCTCGCCCTCGATCTTGAGGAAGCCGATGTTGTTCGGCAGCCCCGGCCTGCCGTACACGGTGGAGTACGCCAGCAGCGAGGTGAACATGATGGACAGGAACGTGATCAGCACGAAGGTGTAGAGCTGCTCGCGGTTGGCGAACCGCCACCACGAGCGCCACCGCTTGAGGTGCTCGTCGGTGGGCTCGAAGATGAACCCGGTGCTCGGCGCGGCCTCCGGCTTGCCGGTGACCGGGCTCTTGATGCGCGGCACGTACTTCCCCATGCCGAAGCCCTTGTCGCGGATCCAGTTGCTCTGCACCAGGTTCTGCCCGCCACCGGCGCCGGCGAAGGCCAGCGCGCCCATCAGGAACGCCAGCCCGAGATCGATCGGCACGCTCGCCTCGGTGACGATCTTCGGCACGTCCGCCCACGCCTGCGCGGTGATCGCGACCACCGCGCCGACGGCCAGCAGCACCAGCACCGCCGCCACCTTCAGCATTTCGGCGCGTTCCAGCGCCACGTAGACCACCGGTGCGAGGGTGAGGATAAGCCCGATGGCGAGCAGCAGGCCGACCGAGATCCACTGCACGTCACCGCCCCAGAGGTAGGTGATCATGGTCGCCGAACTGGTCGCCCAGCCGGGCCACAGGTTCGCCAGCATGGTCAGGATCGCGAAGACCAGGCCCCAGTGCCGCCAGTAGCGGCTGAAGCCGGTGAGCGCGGTTTCGCCGGTGGCGAGGGTGTACCGCTCGATCTCCATGTTCAGGAAGAACTGCGTGGCCAGCCCGATCAGCGCCGCCCAGACGAAAACCAGGCCGACCTGGGAGGCGATGTAGGGGAACAGGATGAACTCGCCCGAGGCCAGCCCGACCCCGGCGGCGATCACGCCGGGGCCGATGATCCGCCAGGTCGAGGCCGGTGGTTCCGGCAACGGCCGCAGTTCCGGGGGCGGCAGATGCCTGCTGACCGGGAACCGGCCGGTGGCCGAGGTGGTCACGTCGTTGTGCTGCCTCGTCATCGTGGTGATCCCTTCGCGCCAACCAAGGAGATCTTGGAGGGGGATGGTACCCGGAAACCCACCCGATCGGGTGACGAGTTCACCGGCGATAGGCTGCGCCGGTATGAACGCCGCACTGGTGATCGTGGATGTGCAGGAGATGCTGGTCCCGCTCGTCTGGCGGGGCGAAGAACTGGCCGGCCGGATCGCCGGGCTGGCGCGCGAGGCGCGGCGGCACCAGGTGCCGGTGATCGCGTTGCAGCAGATCGGGCCGAGCGGCACCGAGTTCGACCCGGAAGACCCGGGGACGCGGCTCAGTTCGCGCCTGGGCCTCGAGCCCGGTGACGTGGTGATCCAGAAAACCGCGACCGACGCCTTCTACGGCACGCACCTGGCGGCCCTGCTGGCCGAACGGGACGTGGACACCATCGTGCTGACCGGCATCGCCACGGACTACTGCGTCGACGCGACCGCGCGGTCCGCGCTGAGCCACGGCCTCGACGTCGTACTCGTTCGCGACGGGCACGCCCCGGTCGCCGAGGGTGATCCCGCTGTGGGCCTGTCCGCCGAGCAGATCATCGCGCGGCACAATCGGCTCCTTGCCGAGGCCCGGCATCCAGGTGGTGAGCTGAGCCTGCGCGCCGCCGCCGACATCGTCTGGTGACCGGCGAACACGCCGTGGTACAGCTGATCTTCACTCGCCAGGGTGGTCGAGGCCGGAAACGGCCCGGTGGTGCCGTGCCGGCGGGATGATGCGGGGATGAGCCTGGTCGGTGACGTGGTTCCGGCGGCGGGGGAGGCCTTGACGGCGCGGGAGCTGGGAAGTGCGCTCTCGCACCGGATCGGCCTGCTGGTGCCGCACGACGGGCACATCCTCGTCGGCCTGGATCCGGTGACCGGCGCCGGTTGCCTGATCGACCGGCGGCACTGCTACAGCCCGGATCTGCGGCATCGGCTGGAGGTCGAGGACAACCGCGAGCAGATGATCTCCCGGCTGTTCACCGGGCCGCGGCGGGTCGAGGTGGTCGGCTCGGGGTTCACCGACGAAAGCCGTCACGCCCACCTTCACGAGAACATGCGCGGCGAGGGGTTCGGCGGGGAACTGCGGCTCGCCCTGCGCCACCGCGGCGTGGCCAGCGGCTGGCTGGTCCTCCTGCGCGAGCGGGGGAGCAGGCCGTTCTCGGCCGCCGACGCGGTCCACGCGGAGCGCCTCGCCGGGCACCTCACGGCGGCGATGCGCCGGTACGTCTCGGCGAAGCCGTTGCGCGCGGGCACCAGTTCCCTGCCGCCAGGAGTGGTCATTCTCGACCGCCACAACAGGATCGCCGACGCCACCGCGGCCGGTCGCGGCTGGCTGGGCGTGCTCACCGAAGACTTCTCGCTCACCGAAGCCGAGCAGTCCAACACGCTGCTCAACATCACGCTGCTGGCGCGGCGGCCGGGCGGGCCGGCGCTGAGCCGGTTGCCGACGCGGGCGGGCTGGGTGGCGATGAGTGCGGAACCGCTGGGCGACGGCCCGGACGGCAGCGTCGCGGTCACCGTGCAGGCCGCGCCGACGCACCTGCTGCTCCCGGCGGTCTGCGGCTGGTACGGCGTCACCCCGAGCGAGCGGTCGGTGATCGAGCTGGCCCTGCGCGGGTTCGGCGCCAAGCACATCGCGCGCAGGCTGGAGCTGTCCTCGCACACCGTCCACGACCACTTCAAGGCGATCTACCGCAAGACCGGCGTCACCGGCCGTGACGAACTGGTGGCCGGGCTCTCCGCGTAGCGCTCGCGGGCTTGTTGACTTACCGCCATCTGGGTGCAAGTATTCCGGTACTCCCGCACTGGAAACGTTTCCAGTAGCCCGCGCGACGGGTTGGAAACGTTTCCAGACCGAAGATCTTCCCGAGGTGGAGCGACGATGACGTCAACCCGCGCCACGCTGATCCAGGTGGCCCAGCGTGCCGGGGTCTCACTGGCCTCGACCTCCCGCGCGCTGCACGGCACCGGCGCGAGCCCGGCGATGGTCGAGCGCGTCCGGGCCGCGGCGGCCGAACTCGGCTACAGCCCCGACGCCATCGGCCGGTCCCTGCGGATGAAGAAGACCTTCCAGATCGCCTTCGCGGTGGCCGACATCGGCAACCCGGTCTACGTCGAGATGATGCGCGCGATCCACGAAGTACTGGCACCGCGCGGTTATCGCGTGGTGGTGATGTCCACAGGGGATACCGCCACTTCGACAGCCGAGCTGGTGGGCAGCCTGGGCAGCGGAGTGGTGGACGGGCTGATCGTCAGCCCCCTGCGCACCGACGACCGGCTGGTCCGCGAGATCCAGGAGGCGCCGGTGCCGGTGGTGGTGATCGGCCGCGCGCTGGACGACCACGGGATCAGCTCGGTGTCCACCGATTCGGCCGGCGGGATCGGCGAGGCGGTCCGGCATCTGCACAAGATCGGCCGCCGCCGCATCGGCTTCCTCAACGGCCCGCTCGACACCACCCCGGGCGCGGCGCGCCAGCGGGGCTTCGACGCGGCGGCTTCCGCCGACCGCACCGAGGTCGAGGTGGCGGCCGACTTCACCGTCGCCGCCGGGCTCGAAGCGGCGCGGCGGCTGCTCTCCCGTGCCGACCTCGACGCCGTGGTGGCGGCCAACGACCTGCTCGCGATCGGCGTGATCCGCGCCGTGCGCGAGCGCGGCCTGTCGGTTCCCGAAGACGTCGCGGTGACCGGCATGGACGACACCGAGATCGGGCGCGTGTTCCTGCCCAGCCTCACCAGCGTGTCCCTCGGCTCGACCGAGCGCGGGCGTGCCGCGGCCCGGCTGATGCTGGAACTCGCCGACGACCCGGAGAGCGCGGTGCGGCAGATCGCGGTCAGCCCGGAGCTGGTGGTGCGCGAGTCCACGGGCGGTGGTGCGTGATGGCGGCGACCATGGCACGGGCCCGCCGCCGGGAGGCCGCGGCGCTGGTGATGCCGTCGCTGGTTCCGATCCTGGTGCTCAGCGTGGCGCCGCTGGTGATCGGGGTGGCGCTGGCGTTCACCGACGCCAGGCTGGTGCGCAATCCGGACTTCGGCTTCACCGGGCTGGACAACTTCGGCACGCTGGTCGGCAACGATCTGTTCTGGGACTCGCTGCGCATCGGTCTGATTTGGACGGTCGGCGTCACCGTGCTCCAGCTGGCGGCGTCGATGGGATTGGCGCTGTTGCTGAACTCCGGGCTCAAGCTCGAAGGACTGACCCGGGTGCTCGCGCTGGTGCCGTGGGCGATGCCGCCGGTCGTCGTGGCGATCATGTGGCAGATGATCTACTCGGCCAACGGTGGCCCGCTCAACGCCTTTCTCGGCGGGTTCGGCCTGCCCGACGACATCAACTGGCTCGGTGACTTCGCCACCGCCCTGCCCGCGGTGATCGTGGTCGGCGTGTGGGTCGGCATGCCGCAGACCACGGTGACCCTGCTGGCCGGGCTGCAGCAGATCCCGGCCGAACTGCACGAAGCCGCCGCCGTGGACGGGGCCGGTGCCTGGCGCCGGTTCACCGCGGTGACCTGGCCGAGCCTGCGGCCGATCGTCACCTCGATCACCTCGCTGAACTTCATCTGGAACTTCAACTCGTTCTCGCTGGTCTACGTGCTCACCGCGGGCGGGCCGGGCGGCAAGACGATGGTGCCGGTGCTCTTTGTCTATCTCGAAGCGTTCAAGAACCGCGAGATCGGCCAGGCCGCGGCGATGGGCGTGGTGCTGGTGGTGCTGATCGTCCTCATCCTGGCCGTCTACCTGCGGGCGCAGTTCCGCGACGACCGCGCGGAAAGGGGACGGTGATGCGCGCACTGGTCCGGCCCGCCCAGTACCTGGCGCTGGCCTGCTACATCCTGTTCCTCGGCTTCCCGTTGCTGTGGCTCATTTCCGCGTCGGTGAAGTCGTCGGGCGAGCTGAACTCGCTGACCGTGAGCCTGCTGCCGGAGCAGTGGCACTGGCAGAACTACCCGGAGGCGCTCGACCGGCAGGGCCTGATCCGCTCGTCGGCCAACAGCCTGGTGGTGGCGCTGGCCTCCACCGTGCTGGTCATCCTGATCGCGCTGCCCGCGTCGTACGTGCTGGCCCGGCTCAAGGGCAAGGTGCGGATGGCTGGCATCGGCTGGATCCTGGTCAGCCAGGTGTTCCCGGTGGTGCTGATCATCCTGCCGCTGTTCCTCATCCTGCGGACGCTGGGGCTGACCGACAGCCTGGCCGGGCTCACCCTGGTGCACACCACCTACACGCTGCCGTTCGCGCTGTGGATGCTGCAGGGCTACGTCTCGGCGATCCCGGTGGAACTCGAGGAAGCCGGCGCGGTGGACGGCGCGAGCAGGCTGCGGGTGCTGCGCACCATCGTCTTCCCGTTGCTGGCGCCAGGAGTGGTGGCCACGGCGATGTTCAGCTTCGTCTCCTCGTGGAACGAGTTCTTCTTCGCGCTGGTGCTGTTGCAGTCGCCGGAGAACTACACGCTGCCGATCACGCTGAACATGTTCATCGGCGGTGAGGGCAAGGTCGCGCTCGGGCCGCTGGCCGCGGGCGCGGTGCTCGCCGCGATCCCCAGCATCGTCTTCTTCACCCTGCTGCGCCGCCGCCTCACCGGTGGGCTGATGGCCGGGGCGGTGAAGGGATGACGTCACAGTCCCCACGGATGAAAGGTCGGTCAATGAAGATTCGACGCGCGGCGCTCGCCGCCTGCCTGCTGAGCCTGGTGCTCACCGCCTGCGGGAGCGGGGAAAGCGGCGACTCGGGCCCGGTCAAGCTGACCTTCCAGTCCCTTTCGGACCAGCCGGGCGCGATCGAGCAGACGCGCAAGACCGTCGACGAGTGGAACCGGACCCATCCCGACGCGCAGGTCGAGATCGTGCCGGCCGGCTGGGACGGCGTCTACGACAAGCTGGTCACCCAGTTCAACGCGGGCAGCGCGCCGGACATCATCCACTACGAGGCCGCCGGCATCGTGCCGTTCGCGAAGGACGGCTACGTGGCCGACCTGACCCCGTACCTGCCCGAGGCCAAGCGCGCCGACGTGACCAAGGGCGTGCTCGACTCGGTGACCGTGGACGGGCAGGTGGTCGGCCTCCCGACCGAGGTCCAGTCCTATGTGGTCTTCGCGAACAAGGCGCTGCTGGCCAAGGCCGGGGTGAGCGTGCCGACCGGGGCGACGATGACCTGGGACCAGCTGCGCGAGATCGCCAGGGCGACCACGAAGGACGGCAACTTCGGCCTCGGCTGGGGCCTGTCCAGCCCGACGGCCTCGTTCGTGGCGATGGCGCCCGGTTTCGGCGGCAAGTACTTCGAGGGCACCGGCGACGCGATGAACGTCAGCATCGGCGAGGGCGAGATGGCACTGCCGAAGCTGGTCAACGCGATGGCCTACGAGGACAAGTCGATCATGCCGGTGACGCTGACGCAGTCGGGAACCAAGGCGCTCGCGCCGTTCTACGGCGGCCAGGTGGCGATGACCATCCAGGGCTCCTACCAGGCGGCGAACATCGCCAAGGACGCGCCGGCCGGTTTCGAGTGGACGGTGCTGCCGCCGCTGGCCGGTCCGGCGGGCCCGGCGCAGGCGAGCAGCGCGCAGACGCTGTCGGTCAACAAGGACTCCGCGCACGTCGAACAGGCCGCCGCCTTCATCGACTTCTTCACCAGCACGGAGAACCTGGCCGCGATCAACGAGGCCGACGGCCTGATCCCGCCGACCACGTCCGCGCGCGAGGCGCTCGCGGCGAAGGTGGGCACGAAGAACGGCTGGGACGTCATCCTGTCGTCCGGGCAGCACCTGACCTCGGCGCCGTACGTGTTCGCGGACAAGTACGCGCAGTGGAAGGACACCGTCGCGACCCCGGCGTACCAGCAGTTCCTGGCGCAGAAGGTCGACGCGAACGGGCTGGCCGCCCAGCTGCGTGACGGCTGGCAGAACATCACCCGGTAGTTCGGGGGTCCGGGGGTCGTCCCCCCGGGCAGACAGCGCAGTAAGGGAGCGGATTCGTTTGACCTGGCTGGAAGACCGGGCCGTCGCGGTGATCGCGGGCGCGGCCGTGGGCGACGCGCTCGGCGGGGCCACCGAAGGGTGGACCCCCGAGCAGATCGAAGAACGGCACGGTGGCCGCGTCACCGGCATCGTCGGGCCCTGGTACCCGGACTGGCGGGACGCGCGGCCGATCGCGCCCTACCACAAGGGTGACGGGCACATCACCGACGACACGCTGATGACGCGGGCGCTGGTCGAGGTGTACGCGAAGCGCCGCGACCACCTCGACGCCTACGCCATGGCCGAGGACCTGGTCCCGCTGATGATCGGCGAACCGCGGTGGGTGCCCGAGCTGGAGTCCACCGCGCTGCTGCTGCAACGCGTGTTCCTGGCGGAGAAGTGGATCGTCGCGAGGCTCCACTATGGACACGTGGACCCGCGCGAGGCCGGGGTGGGCAACGTGGTGAACTGCGGGGCGGCGATGTACGTCGCGCCGGTGGGCATCGCGAACGCGGGCGATCCGCGTGGTGCCTATGCCGAGGCGATCGACCTGACCGGCGCGCACCAGTCGAGCTACGGCCGGGAGGCGGCCGGTGTGGTGGCCGCGATGGTCGCCGCTTCGATCGCACCGGACGCCGGCATCGGTGATGTCGTCACCGCCGCGCTCGATGTGGCGCACGACGGTACGGCGGACGCGTTGCGGGCGGTCGTGGACACCTTCGGCACCTGGGAAAAGGCGCCGGGCACCGACGACGAAGAGCGCGCGCTGGCCCGGCTGGTGCGGGAAACTGTGGCGCCCTTCGATTCCGTGGGTCCGCGGTACCGTCAGATGTCGATGGACGCCCGCCGCCCGTCACGCACGAAGTCCATTGAGGAGCTTCCGGCGGCGCTGGCTTTCTTGCTGGCGCACCAAGGTGACTACCGGGGCGCGGTGCTGGCGTCGGTGAACTACGGCCGGGACGCCGACTCGATCGCCACCATGGCGGGCGCGATCTGCGCCGGGCTGGGCGGGACGGCGGCCGTCCCGGCGGAGTGGCTCGACGCGGTGAGCGAGGCCAGTCGCATGGACATCAGGGAAACCGGGATGCTGATGGCCTCGGCGGCGGCGGACATCCTCCGCGCGGACCGCGAACGGGCGCTCGCCAGGATCACCGCGCTGGACACGCTCGAGGCGCGGTCGTGAGGCTCACCTGGGCGCAGCCCGAGGACCTGCTGGCGCACGAGCTGGTCCAGTCGGCCGCCGAGGGCACCGACGTCACGGCGGTGCGTGCGCGCTGGACCGCCGCCGGAGGTGATCCCACCCCGGCGGTCAGCGGTGCCGGACCGCGGCCCGCGTCGCCGGAACTGCGGGCACTCGCGCGAACCCTGCTCGACGAACTGGGCCTGCGCAAGGCACCGGACGAATCTTGGGAAGCGCTCGCCGCGTCGCTGCCGCCCGCGCCGGAGCTGCCGTCCATCGTGGACGATCGGCTGCGCGGCGCGTGGACCGGCCGGGCGGCGGGCTGCCTGCTCGGCAAGCCGGTGGAGAAGATCCCGCGTGAGGGCATCGAGGAGATCCTCCGCGCGGCCGGGCGGTGGCCGCTGGACCGGTGGTTCACCGCGGCGGGCCTGCCGGAGGACGTGGCGGCGCGGTGGCCGTGGAACCGCCGCTCGGCGCCGACGTCGCTGGAGGAGAACATCGACGGCATGCCCGAGGACGACGACCTCAACTACCCGATCCTCGCGCTGACCCTGCTCGAACAGCGCGGCCGGGAGTTCACCACCGACGACGTCGCGCAGCTGTGGCTCGACCACCTCCCGGCGGGCCGGGTGTTCACCGCCGAGCGCGCCGCATACCGGAACGTGCTCGACGCGCGTCCCGTGCCGGAGACGGCGACGCACCACAACCCGTTCCGCGAGTGGATCGGCGCGCTGATCCGGGCGGACGTGTTCGGCTGGGTGTCCCCGGGTGACGTGCGGGAAGCCGCACGACTGGCCTGCACCGACGCCCGGTTGAGCCACACGCGCAACGGGGTGTACGGCGCGATGTGGGCGGCGGCCCTGTGCTCGGCGGCGATGGTGTGCGACACCGTCCACAATGTCCTGGATGCCGCCGAAACCGTTGTCCCGCCAGGCAGTGCGCTGGAGTACGCGGTCCGGTCCGGGCGCGAAGCGGCTGGTACCGGTGACGTGCGCGCCGGGCTGGACCGCCTGCACGCCGAATTCGGCGAGCTGCACTGGGTGCACGTGCTCAACAACGCGGCGGTCATCGCGTACGCGCTCGCCAAGGGCGACGGCGAATTCGGCCCCAGCGTGTCGATCGCGGTCACCGCCGGTTGGGACACCGACTCGGCGGCCGCCACGGTCGGCGGAGTGGTCGGCGCGGTGCACGGGGTGCCCGAGCAGTGGGCGCAGCCGCTCGACGGGCGGATCGCGACCTCGCTGCCCGGCGGGGAACAGCGCATCGCCGATCTGGCCGCCCGCACGAAGGCACTGGTGGCCCGATGAGCGGTGTGGTGGTGGTCGGCTCGGCGAACGCCGACCTCGTCGTGGAAGTACCGCACACGCCGGGCGCGGGGGAGACGGTGCTCGGCGGTGACCTGCGCCGGAGCCCCGGCGGCAAGGGCGCGAACCAGGCCGTGGCCGCGGCTCGGGCGGGCGGGGCGGAGACCACTTTTGTCGGCGCGCTGGGCCGGGACGATTCCGCGGACCTGCTGCTCGCGTCGCTGCGTGAGGCCGGGGTGCGCACCGATCTCGTCGAACGGGTGGAGGCGGCGACCGGAACCGCGCTGATCACGGTGAGTCCCAGCGGGGAGAACGCGATCGTGGTCGCCCCGGGAGCCAACTCGCGGCTTTCGCTCGGCTCCGCGCAGGCGGAACGCGTCGCCGCGGCGGACGTGGTGCTCGCGCAGCTGGAGATCCCGCTGGACGTGGTCCGCGCCGCCGCGGCCGCCCGGCGGCAGGGCGCGCTGATGGTGCTCAACGCGGCGCCCGCGCGGGACCTGCCCGACGACGTGTGGGCCGCGCTGGACCTGCTGATCGTCAACGAGCACGAGGCGGCCGACCTCGCGGGCACCCCGGAAGCCCTGCTGGACCGCGTGCCTGCCGTGGTCGTCACGCTCGGCGGCGAGGGGTGCCTGGTGGCCGAACGCGGCCGGGAGTCCTTGCGCATACCCGGAATCCAGGTCGAGTCCGTGGACACCACGGGAGCCGGTGACACGTTCTGCGGAGTGCTCGCCGCCGCACTGTCCCGGCGTTCCGAACTGGCCGGGGCCGCGCGGCTGGCCTGCACGGCTGCCGCGCTCTCGGTCACCCGCCGGGGCGCACAGGCCGCCGTCCCGACGGCCGCCGAGGTCGCCGCGGCCGGAGGGAAGGCATCGTGAGTTACACGTTCGACCCGCTGGTACCACGGCCGATCGACCGTCCGACCACTGTGGACGGACCGCTCGCCGACCTGGACGAGGCGAAGATCTTCAGCGGACCGGCGGACCCGGCCGACCGGCCGGCGTGGCGCGAGCGACTACGGCAGTGGCGGGAGGACGCACGCGCGCGCCACGAGTACTCGGGTGCGGCCTACGAACGTCCCGGCGCGGCGTGGGCGGCCCGTTGCTACACGGTCGCGCAGGTGTGGTTGTGGGATGAACTGCTCTACTCGTTCGGCGAAGGACGGTTCACGCCCGCGCGCTTCCTCGCCGACGCGCGGGAACGCTTCGGCGGCCTGGACGCGGTGGTGCTGTGGCACGCCTATCCGGTGATCGGCCTCGACGACCGCAACCAGTGGGACTTCTACCGCGAGGTCCCGGGGCTGACCGAACTGGTCGGCGCGCTGCACGTCGCCGGACTTCACGTGTTCGTCGACTACAACCCGTGGGACGTCGGCACGCGACGCGGTGACGACGACGTGACCGAGCTGGCGTCGCTCGTCGCCGCCCTCGGTGCCGACGGCGTTTTCCTCGACACGCTCAAAAAAGCCGAGCCCGAGTTCGTCGAGCGGCTGGAGCAGGCCAAGCCCGGCATCGTGCTGGAGGGCGAGTCGAAGCTGGCCGTCGAGCGCATCGAGGACCACGCCTGTTCGTGGGCGCAGTTCTTCGCGGACTCGCCGGTGCCCGGGGTGTTGCGGGCGCACTGGTACGAGCGGCGGCACATGCAGCACCACATCCGGCGCTGGCACCGCGACCACTCCGAGGAACTGCAGTCGGCGTGGCTCAACGGGGTCGGCGTGATGGTGTGGGAGGTGGTTTTCGGCGTGTGGGTCGGCTGGTCGGCCCGCGACGCCGCCACAGTTCGGCGGATGACCACCGTGCAGCGGGCGGTCGGCTCGTTGCTGCTCGACGGCGAGTGGACCCCGCTCGCGGAACTGGCGCCCGAGGCGGAGGCGGCCGGGATTTACGCGTCCCGCTGGGAACTCGACGGCGTGAGCTTGTGGACGGTCGTCAACCGGAGTGAGCAAGACTATTCCGGCCCGGTGGTGGAGTCGGCCCGTGAACTTGTACCGGGGCCGGTACCGGCTCGTGGAATCGGTGCACTGGTGCGGGTCGAGCCGGGCACACCGGAACCGTCGTGGTTGCCGGATCTGCTGGAGACGCTGCGTGGCCTGCCGCACGACCCCGATGCCCGGTTCCCGCACCGGCTGGCGGCTCGTGTCACTCCACAAAGGAGTACCGGAACCCCGGACCCGGACGCGGTGGTGGTGCCCGCCGGGCCCTACGTGCTCACCGTTCGGTATCGGGCCAGGGAAACCGGGATGTACCAGGGCGCGCCCTATGTGGACGAATGGAAGCCGCTGCCGCCCCGGCTGCACGACGCGCGGACTTTGCAGCGGGACGGCGTACTCGCCAACGACGTGGCCATCGCGGCGACCGAGGTGACCAACGCGGAGTTCGCCGCGTTCCTGGCGGCGACGGAGTACCGCCCCGTCCAGCCACGCCGATTCCTGGCGCACTGGAACGATGCCCGCCCTGACGAACCGGTCACCTATGTCGACCTCGACGATGCGCGGGCGTACTGCGCTTGGCGTGGTGGCAGGCTGCCGACCGAGGACGAATGGCAGCTCGCGGGGGAGTCACTGAAGTACACCTTGTGGAACTGGACCGAAAGCGAGCATTCGGACGGCCGCACGCGGTTCGTCATGCTCAAGGGCGGCAGCGACTACCGTGCGGAAGGCGCCGACTGGTACCTCGAAGGCGGGCGGCACGCACCGGACTACAGCGTGAAACTGCTGCTACCGGGACTGGGTCAGGCCCGCAGCGCGACCGTCGGCTTCCGCTGCGCCTGGGACACCTGAGGTCCCGAGCACCTCGACCAGCTTGGTCATGCTGTCCTCGCCGAACCCGGCGTTGACGCCCCGGCGGAACACGGCGCGAACGGCCTCCGGTAGCGAAGCGTCGACACCCGCGTCTTCGGCGGTCCGGACGACGTGGCCGACGCTGGCCGCGCCCATGGCCAGGCGTTCGGCGTCGCCGGGGTGGTCGGCGGCGTCGATCCGCGGGGAGTAGAAGGTGAGGAAGTCGGGCAGGCCCGCGAGCAGGGACGAGGCGTGGGGCAGGAAGTCCCCGGCGGAGATGCCGTGCGCACGGGCCATCGCCAGGGTGTGCAGCCAGCCGAGCGTCGTGGTCCAGAACAGGTCCATGGTCAGCTGGTAGTAGGCGGCGGCGAGGCCGGGATCCTCGCCACGATAGTCGGGCCGGGTGAGCACGGCCAGGGTTTCGCGGTGGGCGTCGAAGACCTCCTGGGGTCCACTGTAGAAGGTGTACGCCTCCGGCTGCCCGATCTGCGCGGGAGCGGCCTGGACTCCGCCGGTGAGGTGTGCCGCGCCGTGGCCCGCCGCCCATTCGGCTGCCGCGCGGGCCTTTTCCGGGGTGTCCGAGCTGAGATTGACCAGGACCCGGCCGGACAGGGCGTCGGCGACCGGGTCGAGGATCGCGTACATGGCGTCGTAGTCGGTCAGGCTGAGCACCACCAGTTCCGCGGCGGCCAGTGCTTCACGCACCGTCGAGGCACGGCGGGCGCCTTGGGCGGTCAGGGAATCCGCCTTGCTCGCGGTGCGGTTCCAGACGGTGACCCGGTAGCCCGCGCCGAGAAAGGTCCGCGCCATCGCCTGTCCCATCGGGCCGAGGCCGAGCACGGTGACGTTCTTGATCATGGCGCCATCATGCGGCCGGACTCCGGCGATGCGGAAGTACCGACATTTTTGTCGGTGTCAGTCGCGCCGCGGCAGCAGGAGCAGGGTGGCACCGGCGAGAATGGTGACGGCCAGGCCGCTCAGCTGGACGGCGCTCGCGGCCAGGTCGAGGCGCGGGTTGCTCAGCACACCGTCGATGAACACCCCGGACATCAGCACGCCGAGCAGGACCATCGAGCGGCCGGGCACCAGCGCGACCAGCACCGGCAGGGTGAAGAACAGGATCGGGCCGGGGCCGCCGATGCCCAGTGCGGTGGCCAGGCCCAGGCCGACGGTGACCATCGCCAGGATCATCAGCACCAGCGCGGCCAGACGCGTGCCGGTGGTTTTCCACGGTGGCACCAGCGGTCCGGTCCGATCGCGCAGGGCCACGCCGATCGATGCCAGTGCCGCGAGTGTGGAGACCGCCAGCCCGGCCAGCACCAGCAGACCTCCGGCGACGCGCAGCCCGTCGCCGGAATCCAGGCCGGACATGGTGCTGCCGCTGAGGAAACCACCGATGAGCACCCAGGCCGACAACGCGATCGCGGCCAGCGGGGCGAACGGGGAGCGGCGGTCCAGCCAGAGAATGGCGACCGCGCCGAGCGGGTAGGCGATCCCGGACAGCGGGCCACCGGCCTGCCACTGCAGCACCACGCCGAGCGCGGCGAGCAGCTGACCGGCGCCGGTCAGCCGCAGGGAGATGCCAATCGTGCCGGCGGGCAAGGTTTTTTGCGACATGGGTGCCAGGGTGGCCGGATTTCGGCGGTTCGGCGTCGGTCGTCCGGCGTGGTTGTCGCTTACGTCCGCTGACGTAACCGGAGTGCTGGGGTACCGCTGTCGGTGTATGGGCGGGGTTCCGCACCCCGGTTTTTAGTGTGTTTTTGGCTTAGGACCGGGGATGGGGGAGGGCTGGGTGGGTGGGTGGTTCTGTTTTTGTTGCCGGGTGGCGGGTGGCGTGGCACTGCTTCATTGCTGTTCCAGCGGTAGCGTGGCGACGATTTCGTAGGAACGGCAGCGGTCCGTGTGGTGGTGGACCGGGGTGGTCACCATGAGTTCGCCCGTGCCGGTTTCGGTGAGGATCTGGCGCAGCAGCGCGGTCACCGTTTCCGGGCCGCCGGTGAGTACGCGGGCCGAGCGGGTGGCGATGGTGGCGCGGTCCTCGTCGGTGTAGGGGTAGGTGGCCGCTTCCTCGGGGCTCGGGAGCTGAATGCGTTTTCCGCGCAATCGGCTGAGCACCTTCAACCGCGTCGGGCCGGCGAGCCACTCGGCGCGGTCGTCGGTTTCGGCGGCGATCACCGAAACGCTGACCAAGGTCCTCGGAGTGGAGGCGTATTCCGATGGGCGGAAGCTGTCGCGGTAGGCGCGCATCGCCCCTCCGGCTTCACCGGGGTTGAGGTGGTGCGCGAACGCGTAGGACAACCCGAGCGTGCCCGCCAGTTCGGCACTGGCGGCCGAGGAACCGAGCAGCCACAGGTCCGGCACGTTCCCGCCGAGCACGGGAATCGCCTTGACCGGCGCGTCTTCCTCGGGATGGAGAAAGGAGCGCAGCTCGTCGAGTTGCTGCTCGAAGGGCTTCGCCGTCCGCTCGCGTTCGGGCCGCACCACCGCCACCGCGTGCGGCGCGCCGCCGGGTGCCCGGCCGATGCCGAGATCGATCCGCCCCGGGTGGAGCGCGGCCAGCGTGCCGAACTGCTCGGCCACCACGATCGGGGCGTGGTTGGGCAGCAGCACCCCGCCCGCGCCGACACGCAGCCGCCGCGTGGCGTTCGCGAGGTGGCCGACGAGCACCGCGGGAGCGGAACTGGCCACCCCGCGCATCCCGTGGTGCTCGGGCACCCAGTAGCGGTGGTAACCCAGCGCGTCGGTCAGCTTCGCGAGATCGACGGTGTCACGCAGCGCCCGCCCCGGCGTCGACCCCCGCACGATCGGCGAGGTGTCCAGCACCGACAAGCGCAAGCCGTCCATCGCCGCCCTTCCGAGAACGTTTCGCGGCGGTCACCCGACTTACCGGACATGGACACCGCACCCGACGCCCCGCCCATCCTGCCCGAAGCGGCCGGCCCGCCGGCGGAGGCGCTACCGCCCAAACGCGGGTCCGCGGGTGCCGGTCTCACCATCGCGCTGGTGAGCGGGCCGGTGTACCGCCACCCCTGGTTCGAGGACGCGGTGGACGCCGCGGTCGACGACGCGCTGACCTCGTGGGGGACGATGGCCGCGGGCCTGGTTCTGCAGCGCGCTCCCGCGGCACGGGTGCTCAACTGCTCGATGTCCGATCAGGACACCATCACCGACGGCCAGATGCTGGCTTCGCTGGCGAAAGCCCGCGCGGCGAACGCCGATCTGATCGTCATCGGTTTCGGCGGGGAACCCGCCGACGCACCGTCGCTGACCTTCACCAAGGTGGTGGGGACGATCGAGGGACTGGTGCTGGCCGCGGCGGGCAGCAACGGCACGGCCGACCGCCCGGACCACCCGGCGAACGTGCCGGGCGTGGTGGCGGTGGGCGGGTTGGTGCACGACCGGGAGGAGGGCTGGAAGCGCAGCCCGTTCAGTTCACCGGGTGAGATCTACGCCCCCTGCGTCGACCTGCTCACCACCACCGTCGGCGAGAACGGCCCCGGGTTCGCCCGGCTGGGCGGCACCATGATGGCCACCGCGCTGGTCGCCGGGGAGATCGCGGCGACCATGACCAGGCTGCGGGTCTCCGCGGGGGAGGCGCTCGAACGGCTCAAGCGGCTGCCGCCGGAAGTCTTTCTCGAGGCCCACGAAGGCAACGCGGCGGGTCCTCCGCCGATCTCGGCCGAGCCCGTGGCGCTGGCCGGGCCGACGGCCGGGGTCAACGACTACTGGACCACCACCGACCGGCTGGGCTACCAGCTGCACGCCGACGCGCTGGCCTCGCTCATTCTCGACGAGGGCACCAAGCCACCGCTCACCGTCGCGGTGAAGGGGGAGTGGGGCACCGGGAAGACCTCGTTGCTGCGGATGACGCAGGCACGGATCGACCCGCTGCTCGACTCCGGCGAACGCCGGGCGATCCGGCTGACCCGCACCAGCCACGGCAAGCTCGACCGGGTCAGTTCCGGTGCCCCGCGGCTGGCCACGGTGTTCAAGCTGCTGCGGCGCGCGGAGGTCCGGGAGGTGGTGCGGGACAAGCCTTCCTCGTTCGGTACCCGGTTGCGCACCACCGAGCTGCGCGCGGAGTCGACCGGCCGGTGGCGGCCGACGGTCTGGTTCAACCCGTGGATGTACCAGACCGGGGAACAGGTCTGGGCCGGGCTCGCGCACGAGATCATCAACCAGGTCACCCAGCGCCTGCCGCTGATCGACCGCGAGCGCTTCTGGCTCGCGCTGAACCTGAGCAGGCTCGATCGGGTCGCCGTGCGCGGGCGGGTCCTGCGCACCGTGCTGGCCCGGCTGCTCCCGGCGCTGGCCACCTCGGTGCTGGCGTTGGTGGCGGGCGGTGTCCTGCTCGCCTCCGGCAACGCGGGCTGGGGCGCGGGCGTGGCCTCGGCCGGTGTGCTCGGGGTCGTCTTCCGGACGGTGCGATTGCTGTGGTCCCGCACCGATGCGGTGCTGCCCGGCCTGGTGACCCCGCCCGGTTTCGCCGGGGTGGTCACCGGGATCGCCGGTGGGATCGCGGACAGCGTCGACGATCCGCGGTACCGGTCCCGGGCCGGATTCCTCCACATGGTGCACAACGACGTCGCGGCCGTGCTGGACCTGGTCGCCACCAGGGACCGTCCGCTGGTGGTCTTCGTCGACGACCTGGACCGCTGCACATCGGGCGCGGTCATCCAGCTGGTCGAGGCGCTGAACCTGTTCCTGGCCGGTCAGTTCCCGAACTGCGTGTTCGTGGTGGCGATGGAACCGGAGGTGGTGGCGGCGCGGCTGGACGCCGCCTACGAGCCGTCCGGTTCCGGGCACAGCACGGGATGGCGGTTCCTGGACAAGCTCGTGCAACTGGAGTTCAGCCTGCCCGCGCCGGACGCGGCCGCCATGCAGGGCTACATCAGCACGACGCTGACCGGTTCGGAAGCGGGCGAGCCCACCGGGCCGGGGTCGGTGAGCGAGGAGGCCGTCCGGGCGGCGCAGCGGGTGCTCGGCTCGATGGGTTCGGTGCACGACGTGGCCGACCGCGCGCGTGCGATCGAAGGGCCGGGTACGGACGAACGCTCCCCGGTGCTGTGGGAGGCCGCCAAACGGGAGACGCTGCGGCGGCTGACCGGCGACGATCCCGAGGTCCGCGCCATTCTCGCGACGATCAGCGCCCACCTCGGCCGCAATCCCCGGGAGATCAAGCGCGTGATCAACCTGATCCGCTTCCACTCGGTGATCAATCTGGGCGCGGCGCAGCGCGGCGGGCACACGCCGTTGTCGATCTACCAGCTCACCAAGCTGGCGCTGATCGCCGTCCGCTGGCCGCACCTGCGTTCGGTGCTCGCCGGTCAGGCCGGGCGGCCGGGCACGATCGTGCTCACCGCGGCGGAGGACACCCTGCGCGGCGCGCAGGGCGGATCGATCCGCGACCGGCTGGTCGGCCAGGGCGTGGACGCGGCGTCGGCGGCGGTGCTCGGCGCGAACGCGGACCTGCTCCGCCTGCTCGCCGACAATCCGCCGATCGGGCCGGGAGCGGTCCGGCACCTCTGACCGCCCGTGGTCAGGACACGGTGATGGCCGGGCTGAACACCGGGTTCTGCGGCACCGTCGGGTGGAGGTAACACGACATCGTCACCGCGTGCCACTGGCCGGTGGTCGGCCGGTGGAACTCGCCGGCGACGAGCACCGTCGAGGACGAGACCGTCGCGGTGCCGGGCGCCCCGGCGGTCACGGCGGGCACGGTCGAGGTCGCCGACTGGCCGAACGGGATGACCATCGGGCCACCGGCCGGGAAGAGCGTTTCCGGCACGGTCAGGTTGTTGGCCGCCGGCGGGGAAAGCGTGGCGCCGGTGGTGGTGAGGTAGAGGTGCGCGCTGCCGCGGATGCCGTCCCAGCCCGCGGCGGCGAACTGCTCGTGCGTTTCCGGCGTGAAGGTGATCGAGCCGCCCACCCCGGTGGGCGTGAACGTGGTGCCGGACGGCACCGAATCCGGCGCGTCGAACCGAGCTTCGACGGTGCCCGGTTGCGGCGGCAGGCTGGGCAGCGAGCAGCGGTAGACCACCGGTGCGGCCGTGCCCGTGCGGTAGGTGATCGTGGCGGCGAAGGCCGTCCCGGCGGTGCCCAGCACGGCCACCGCGAAAACGGCGGCGGTGGTGGCAATTCGAGAGAACATCGCGACTCCCCGGTCTCGGTTGCCCGGAAGCTACTGGGCGCCCGGGGCCGGTGGAAAGACGCGGGGGTGATCTTGTCGAAGAGCGGTAAAAACCGCTCGCCACGGTGTACCGGAGTGACAACTATCGGCTTCGGCGAGCGAGAGGTGGCCCGGACGCTATAGTGAACGCCCTATCGCGGAACGTACGTTTTACCGAACGGAAGGCCGGGCCGTGGAGACCTCCGACCCGTCGGTGCGGGACCTGCTGGCGGCGAACATCAAGCGCGCCAGGGCGGACCGCGGGCTGTCGCTGTCCGAGCTGTCCCGCCGCTCGTCGATCGGCAAGGCCACGTTGTCCCAGCTCGAGTCCGGCGCGGGCAATCCGACCATCGAGACGGTGTTCAGCCTCTCGCGGGCGCTGGAGCTGCCCATATCCGACCTGCTCGAGAGCGGTCACCACGGCGACATGACCGTGGTGCGCGGCGACGAGCAGGAAGTGCTCGCCGGCGAGGCCGTGGAATTGCGGATGCTGCGCCGGATCGAAGCCGACGGGCTCATCTTCGAGGTCTACGACCAGCGCGTGCGGGGATCGGCCGGCCAGCGCTCGCTCGGCCACGTCGGCACCGAGCACACCATCGTGCAGGCGGGCAGGCTCCGCGTCGAGGTCGGCGGCAGCACCGCCGAACTCGGCCCGAGCGATTCGGTCGCCTTCGACGCCTCGCTCCCGCACAGCTACCAGGCGATCGGCGGTGAGGTGCGCTCGGTGCTGCTGCTCCAGTACCGGGGCGGCAGCAGTCCGCACGCCTGACTGGCAGGTGTGTTGACAGTCGCCCCGCGCCCGGCCTAGCGTTCGGTTCAACGAACGGCGGAGGTTCGATGTACGGAACGCGAGTGGTGGTGATCGGCGCCGGGATCGTGGGGGCCGCCTGCGCTCGCGAACTGTGCGCCGAAGGGTTCCAGGTGACCGTGGTGGACCGCGGCCGTCCCGGTGGCGCGACCACCGCGCACGGGGAAGGCAACGTCCTGGTCTCCGACAAGGGACCCGGGGCCGAACTCGAACTTGCCCGGCTCTCACGCCGCCTCTGGCCCGAAGTGCTCGCTGAACTGCCCGCCGCGGAGGGCGTCGAATGGGACGCCAAGGGCGGGATCGTCGTGGCCACCACGGAATCCGGGGCCCGCGCGCTCACCGAGTTCGCCGAGGGCCAGCGCGCCGCCGGAATCGTCGCCGAGCCGATGGACGCCGCCGCGCTGGGCGACGCCGAACCGCACCTGACCCGGGACGTGACCGCCGCGATCCACTACCCGGAGGACGCGCAGGTGCAACCGGTCGCCGCGGCGACCGCGCTGCTCGCCGCCGCCGGGGTCACCCTGTACACGCGCTGCGAGGTGACCGGCGCGCTCACCGATTCCGGCCGCCTGACCGGGATCCGCACCACCGGCGGTGATCTGCCCGCCGACCTGGTGGTGAACGCGGCCGGTCCGTGGGCGGGAGAGCTGTCGGCGGTGCTCGGCGTGCCGATCGACGTGCGGCCGCGCCGGGGCGAGGTGCTGGTGACCACGCCGATGCCGCCGACGGTGTTCCACAAGGTCTACGACGCGGACTACGTCGGCGCGGTCGGCAGCGGCTCGGCCGAACTGCAGACCTCCGCGGTGGTCGAGTCGACGAAGGCGGGCACCATCCTGCTCGGTTCCTCCCGCCGTCAGGCCGGGTTCGACGACCGCTTGCACCTCGGGGCGCTGTCGGCGATCGCGGCCAAGGCGCTGCGGTTGTTCCCCGGTCTCGCGGGCGTGTCGGTGATGCGCGCCTACGGTGGTTTCCGGCCCTACGTCCCGGACCATCTGCCGGTGCTCGGCGCCGACCCGCGCCTGCCGGGGCTGTGGCACGCGAGCGGGCACGAAGGCGCCGGGATCGGGCTGTCCGTCGGCACCGGCCGGGTGCTGCGGGACCTGATCACCGGGCGGCGCCCGGAAATCGACGCCGGACCGTTCCGGGTGGACCGCCCGGCGGTGCTGGGAGGTGCTCGATGAGCCCGCGGCTGGTGCCCGGCGGGACGGACCGGGTGCGACGGCGGGACCGGCCGATCCGGCTGACCGTCGACGGCGAGCCGGTGTCCGGTGTGGACGGTCAGACGATCGCGGGGGTGTTGCTGGCGGCGGGAAGAACCGCCTGGCGCACCGATCCGGCGGGTGAGCCGCGCGGGGTGTTCTGCGGTATCGGTGCCTGCTTCGACTGCGTGGTCACCGTCGGTGCCGAACGCGACGTGCGAGCCTGCCGCCGCCGGGCGCGCGACGGTGACGAGGTGCGCACCCAGGCACGGGCGGAGGACCGATGACCCGCGTGGTGATCGTCGGGGCGGGACCTGCCGGGCTGGCGGCGGCCGACGCGGCGTTGCGTGCCGGGGCCGGGGTGAGCCTGCTCGACGCCGCGGAACAGCCGGGCGGCCAGTACCACCGGATGCTGCCCGCCGCGTTCCGGGCCGAGTTACCCGACAAAATCCAGCACGGCCGGCGGGCCTTCGACCGGCGCCGCCGTCGCGTGCTCGACCACCCGCGCTGCACGTGGCTGCCGGAAACCTCGGTGTGGTCACTGGAACTCCGCGACGGCGAGCCGCCGCTGGTGCACGCGCTGCGCGGGGTCGCCGACGGCGCCGACCGCGAGAGCGTCACCCTCGTGCCGGACGCGCTCGTGCTGGCCACCGGCGCACACGATCGGGTGCTGCCGTTCCCCGGCTGGACGCTGCCCGGGGTGTTCACCGCCGGGGCGGCGCAGGCGCTGGCGAAGGGCGAGCGGCTGGCCGTCGGCGAGAACGTCGTGGTGTCCGGCACCGGCCCGTTCCTGCTCCCGGTGGCGGCGTCACTGTCGCAAGTGGACGCACGGGTGCTGGCGGTGTTCGAGGCCAACCAGCCGCGAACGGTCCTGCGCGGCTGGACCCGCGACGCCGGGGAACTGGTGCCACACCTGAAGAAGGCCGGGGAACTCGCGGGGTACGCGGCCGGTCAGCTGCGGCAGCGCGTGCCCTACCGGATGGGCCGCGCGGTGGTCGAAGCCCGCGGTGACGGCCGGGTCGAAGAGGTGGTGGTGGCCCGGTTGCGGGCCGACTGGTCGATCATCCCCGGCACCGGGCGCACGCTCGCCGCGGACGCGGTGTGCGTCGGCCACGGGTTCACCGCGCAGCTCGAACTGCCCGTGGCCGCCGGGTGCGACCTCGCCGGTGACGCCGTCCTGGTGGACGCGGGCCAGCGCACCAGCCGTCCCGGGGTGTTCGCCGCCGGGGAGATCACCGGGATCGCCGGTGCACCGTCCGCTGTGGACAGTGGAACGGTGGCGGGCTGGCTGGCCGCCGGGGGCGACCCCGCCCGGATCACCGGGGCGCTGCGCCGCCGGGACCGCGGCCGCGCCTTCGGGCGGCGGCTGGCCCGAGCGCACCCGATCGGCGGCGGCTGGACTGGCTGGCTGCGCCCGGACACGGTCATCTGCCGCTGCGAAGCCGTCGACCACGCCTGCCTGAACCGGGCACTGGCCGCGCCGGTCACCGCCGGGGCGCGCTCGGTGAAGCTGGCCACCCGTGCCGGACTCGGTCCCTGCCAGGGCCGGATCTGCGGGCCCGCCGTCGCCGAACTGAGCGCCGCGGCCGGTGCCGAAGTGGCCAGGCCGCACCACCGGCCGATCGCGCAGCCCATCCGGCTGGGCGAGCTGGCGAACCTGCGAACAGAGGAGAACCCTTGAGTACCAAGGCTGACCTGGGTGGCGTCGTCGTGGCGACCGCGCTGCCGTACCGGGAAGACGGACAAGCACCAGCCGGGCTCGCGGTGGACTACGACCGGTACGCCGAGCACTGCCGCTGGCTGATCGACAACGGCTGCCGCGGCATCGGGCCCAACGGCTCGCTCGGTGAGTACTCCTCGCTCACCGACGAAGAACGCCGCCGCGTGGCGCGCACCGCGATCGAGGCAGTCGGCGATGACGGGATCGTCGTGGTCGGCGTGCACGGTGTCGGCTCGCACCAGGCGAAGCACTGGGCCGAACTCGCCGCCGAGGACGGCGCGCACGGGGTGCTCTGCCTGCCGCCGACGATGTACCGCGCCAACCGCGGCGAGGTGCTGGCGCACTTCGAGGCGGTGGCCTCGGCGGGACTGCCGGTGATGGTCTACAACAACCCGCACGACACCAAGGTCGACCTGACCCCGGACCTGCTCGGCGAGATCGCGCGGATCGAGAACGTGGTGGCGGTCAAGGAGTTCTCCGGTGACGTGCGGCGGGTGCTGGAGATCAAGGAGCACGCGCCGGACCTGGCGGTGATCAGCGGGGCCGACGACGTGGTGCTGGAAATGCTGCTGATGGGCTCCACCGGCTGGTTCGCCGGATTCCCGAACGTGTTCCCCGCCGAATCGGTCGAGCTGTACGACCTGGCCACCCGTGGCGAACTGGCGCGGGCCCGCGAACTGTACGAGCCGCTGGTGGCAGCCTTCCGCTGGGACTCGCGCACGGAATTCGTCCAGGCGATCAAGCTGGGCATGGATCTTGTCGGCCGGTACGGCGGCCCGTGCCGCCCACCGCGCGGGCCGCTGATCCCGGCACACGACGAACAGGTGCGGGCGGACATGGCGCGGGCGATCGACGCGCTGGCGGGGCGGTCCTGATGCGCTCGATCCGGACGCTGAGCGCGGTCGACTCGCACACCGAGGGCATGCCGACCAGGGTGATCACCGGGGGAGTGGCGCCGATCCCCGGCGACACCATCGCCGCGCGCCGCCGCCACTTCATCGACCACCTCGACGACCTCCGGCGGTTCCTGGTCGACGAACCACGCGGGCACCCGGCGATGAGCGGGGCGATCCTGCAGCCGCCGACCCGGCCCGACGCCGACTGGGGCGTGCTCTACGTCGAAGTCAGCGGGGTGCTGCCGATGTGCGGGCACGGCACCATCGGGGTGGCCACGGTGCTGGTGGAGACCGGCATGGTGCCGGTGACCGAGCCGGAGACGGTGGTCCGCCTGGACACCCCGGCCGGGCTGGTGCAGGCCAGGGTCCAGGTGCGCGACGGGGTGGCCGAGCGGGTGACCCTGCGCAACGTCGACGCCTTCGCCGTCGAACTCGGTGCCACCGTGGACGTGCCGGGCCTCGGCGAGGTCCGCTACGACATGGCCTACGGCGGCAACTTCTACGCCATCGTGGACCTGGAGAGCATCGGCCTGCCGTTCGACCGGGCACGCAAGAACGACATCCTGGACGCCGGGCTGCGCATCATGGCGGCGGTGAACGAGCGCAACCGCCCCCGGCACCCGGTCGACGAGCACATCGGCGGCTGCAAGCACGTGCAGTTCCTCGCGCCCGGCTCGGACGCGAAGCACTCCCGCAACGCGATGGCCATCCACCCCGGCTGGTTCGACCGGTCGCCGTGCGGCACCGGCACCTCGGCCAGGATGGCGCAGCTGCACGCACGCGGGGAACTGCCGCTGCACACCGAGTTCGTCAACGAATCCTTCATCGGGACCCGGTTCACCGGGCAGTTGCTCGGCACCACCGAGGTCGGTGGCCTGCCCGCCGTCGTGCCCGAGTTCTCCGGCCGTGCCTGGATCACCGGCACGGCGAACTACCTGCTCGACCCGCGCGACCCGTTCCCCACCGGATTCGTGCTCTGAATGATCAGGGTTTGGGCGTGGTGCCCGTGGTCGTTGCCATCACTGGAGATCCCCCTTCCGGCTGCCTCGGTTCCCCGTCAAGGCAAGCGGGATCCCGGGGCGCCGGGCAACGGATCGGGGTGTGCGGGACTGTCCCGGACACCGCTCAGCGGCCACCGCTGAGCGTCGCCAGCGTCTGCTTCCACCGCTGGACGACCACGGTGACGTCGGCGTCCGGGTCGACCACGCGGCTCATCGCGGTGCCGGTCAGCAGGTCGATGGTGAACTGGGCCAGCGTCGGCACACGCGGGTCGTCATCGCCCACGTGCGCGATGATCGCGTGCCGGGCGGCGGTGATCACCCGCTGCTGTACCGGGGCGAGCGCGGCACGCAGCTCGGGATCGGTGCGCGAGGCGACCCACAGTTCCAGCGCCGCGGCGAACGCCGGGCTCTGCAGGTCGCGCCAGACCAGGTCGACCACCCCGTCCCAGCCGCCATCGGCCGGCGGACCGGCGGTGCCGGAACTGAGGACCCGGACCCGGCGATCGGCGATGTCGTCGACCACCGCGGCCATCAGCGTCGCGCGCGTGGGGAAGTGGTGCAGCAGTGTGCCGCGCGCCACTCCGGCGCGCTGCTGCACCGCGCCGACCGTGGTGGCGGAATAGCCGCCTTCCAGCAAGCAGGCGTAGGCCGCGTCGATCAACCGCGCGCGCGTGGCCGCCGCGCGGTCCTGCCGGGGAGGGCGGAGTGTGGACACCGGGTCACTCTAATGGCACCATCGCAAAACAGTCTGATCGGACTGCTTTGTGGAAGGTGATCGATGAGCAGGTGGCGCACGGCCCGCACGGTCGCGACCGCACTGGTGCGCAACGCGTTCACGCGCTCGGGTGGCGCCACGAGAGCGGACCTGCCGGAGGTGCCCGCCCCGGCCGGGATCGACGGCTACGCCCGCCACGTCACCGCGAGTGGTGCGGTCGCGGCCGAGCCCGCCGCGGTGGTCGAACTCGCCCGCGACCTCGAACGCACCCACGAATGGCTCACGCTGCACGCGGCCTGGCGCGGCGAGCGGCCGGAGCGGATCGAACCGGGCGCGGAGTTCACCCAGCAGATCCGGCTGATGGACATCCCCGCCCAGGCGAGATGGGTGGTCGAGCAGGCGGACGAGCACGGGTTCGCCCTGCGCGGGACCGGGCCGATGGGCATCACGCTCGGCCTGTGGTGCACCGTGCGGCCGGCTCCGGGCGGCACGGTCCTCCGCCTGGACGGAGCGCTCGACGGGGCGCCGGTGCGCGGGCCGGTCGGTTCGACCGCCGTGCACAGCGTCGAACGGGCGCTCGCCGAGTCCGTTTCCGCGCTCGCCGAGCTGGTCCATGGCACGAAGGGGCGGCGGCTTTCCGTGTCGTCCGAACCGATCCGCCATGAGCGGACCGGCACGCTGATCGACCCGCGCGCCCCGGTCGTGGTGGGAGTCGGGCAGGTGGTGAACCGGAAGCCGGACCTCGACGCGCCCCGTGAGCCGGTCGATCTCGCCGCCGAGGCGTTGCGCGCGGCGGCCGCCGACGCGGGCGCTGATCTGCTGGCGCAGGCCGATCTGGTCTACGCGGTGCCGAGCGCGTCCTGGAGCTACCCCGACCAGGCGGGTGCGGTCGCCGAGCGCGTCGGCGCTACCCGGGCGACCACCGTGCAGACCAGCGCCCAGGGCGGCGACGGCGGCCAGCTCGCGATCAACGACGCCGCACAGGAAATCGTCGACGGCCACGCGGAGATCGCCCTGATCTCGGGAGCGGAAGCCGGGGCCACGATGGCCGCGCTCACGCGGGATCCCGGCTGGACCCGGCAACCGGAGAAAGCCGCTCCCGACCGGAAGATCGGGCAGGACCGGCCCGCCAACAACGAGGCCGAGACGGCGGTTGGCCTCGGTGCGCCGATCTTCGTCTACCCGCTGCTGGAGTCGGCCCTGCGCGGCCGGGCCGGAACCGCGCCCGACGAGCACCGCGCCCGCATCGCCGGACTCTGGTCGCGGTTGTCGCAGGTGGCCGCCTCGAACCCGTACGCGTGGGACCCGACCGCGCGCACGCCGGAGGAGATCGCCACCCCGACCGGGCGCAACCGCCGGGTCAGCGACCCGTACACCAAGCTCATGTGCGCCAACCTCCAGGTCGATCTCGCCGCGGCGGTGATCGTGACCAGCGCGGGGGCGGCGCACGCGGCGGGCATTCCGCAGGAGCGCTGGGTTTTTGTGCACGCCGGCGCGTCGGCCACCGAGGAGTGGTTCGTCTCCGAACGGGCCGAGCTGGCCGAATCCCCGGCCATCGCGGCGGCCGGGGCCGCCGCGCTCGGGCACGCCGGGATCACCGCGGCCGACCTCGGCCCGGTCGACCTCTACTCGTGCTTCCCGGCCGCGGTCCAGCTGGCGGCGAACGCGCTCGGCCTGCCGTGGGACGACCCGGACCGGCCGCTGAGCGTCACCGGCGGGCTCACCTCGGCGGGCGGCCCCGGCAACAACTACGGGACGCACGCGGTGGCGTCGATCGTGCCGCTGCTCCGGGACGCGCCGGCCGAGGTCGGCCTCACCACCTCGCTCGGCTGGTACGCGACGAAGCATTCCGTGGGCGTCTATTCCGCGACCCCGCCGGAGAAGGCGTTCGCGCACCTGCGCCCGGCGTTCCCGCGCCCGGCCACGCGGCCCGTGCGGACCGAACTGGACGGTAGTGGGGTGGTGGAAGCGGCCACCCAGGTCTGCCGTCCCGACGGCGAGCCGGAAGCGGTGCTGCTGAGCGTGCTCACCGACGACGGCGCCCGGGTGCTGCTGCGGCAGGAAGGGGCGCAGGAGGCCGATCTCCTTCGCTGCCGTGTCCGCCTCGTCGACGGGCGGATCGAGGTCGTCGACGACAACCGTCAGGAGTTGCCCCCGCCTCCGGCCGCGCCCGTGCGCACCGAGCGCCGGGGACCGGACGGCGAGATTTCGGTCATCACGCTCGACCGCCCGCCGGTGCGCAACGCGGTGAACCGGCGCATGGCGCTGGCGCTGGAGCAGGCGGTGGACGACGCCGAAGCCGATCCGTCCGTGCGCGTGCTGGTCCTGACCGGCGCCGGGGGCACTTTCTGCGCGGGCATGGACCTGGCCGAGGCGAACCGGGGCGCGGTCCCGGTCACCGATCGCCGCGGCCCGCTGGGCCTGACCGCCGAGCCGCCGGTCAAGCCGACGATCGCCGCGGTCGAGGGCGCCGCGCTCGCCGGTGGCTTCGAACTGGCGCTCTGCGCCGACTTCATCGTGGCCGCCGAGGACGCGGTTTTCGGCCTGCCGGAAGCAAAACGTGGCCTGCTGGCGGCCGCGGGCGGACTCTGGCGCACGGCGACGAGACTGCCCCGCGCCGTCGCGCTCGAACTCGCGCTGGTCGCCGAGCCGCTGCCCGCCGGGCGCCTCGCCGGGCTCGGCTTGGTCAACCGGGTGGTGCCGACGGGCACCGCGCTCGAAGCGGCACTGGAGCTGGCGGGCACGATCGCCGCCAACGCGCCATTGTCGGTTCGCGCCGGCAAGGAGATGATCGACGCCGCGCCCCGCTGGGCCCCCGAGGAAGGTTTCGCCCGGCAGAGCGAGCTGGCCGGTCCGGTGCTTTTGTCCGATGATGCACGCGAAGGCGTAGCGGCGTTCGCCGAACGCCGGGCCCCGGTCTGGTCCGGCCGCTGACCCACCCGTTCCGCCGCACCCCGTTCCGCCGCCACGAAGGAGCCAGCCCCATGAGCGCCGAGTTCGTCGACCACCTCGATCCCAACGTGGCCGTCCAGTTCCACAACCGGGTCGCCGAGACACCGGACCTGGAGGCGTTCCGCTACCCGGCCGGCGAGAGCTGGAAGTCGGTGACCTGGAAGCAGGCCAGCGACGAGGTCGGCAGGCTGGCCGCCGGGCTGCTCTCCCTCGGCCTCGAACCCGAGCAGCGCGTCGGCATCGCCTCGGGCACCCGCTACGAGTGGATCCTCGCCGACCTCGCGGTGATGTGCGCCGGTGGTGCGACCACCACCGTCTACCAGACCACGAACGCCGAGGACACCGCCTACATCCTCGGCGACGCCGAATGCCGCGTGCTCTTCGCCGAGGACGACGACCAGATCGCCAAGGTGACCGGAAACCGCGGGAAACTGCCGAAGCTGGAGAAGGTGATCACCTTCGACGGCCGGGCCGACGGCGAGTTCGTGCTCGGCCTGGACGCGCTGGCCGAACTCGGGGACGCCTATCTCGCCGAGCACCCGAGCGCCATCGAGGACACCGCCGCCGCGATCAAGCCGGACCAGCTGGCCACCCTGATCTACACCTCCGGCACCACCGGCAAGCCGAAGGGCGTCCGGCTCAGGCACCGCGGCTGGGTCTACGAGGGCGCGGCGATCAAGGTGCAGGAGATCCTCGACGAGACCGACCTGCAGCTGCTGTGGCTGCCGATGGCGCACGCCTTCGGCAAGGTGCTGCTCTCCGCGCAGCTCGCCTGCGGTTTCGCCACCGCCATCGACGGCCGCGTGGACAAGATCGTGGACAACTGCGCCGCGGTGAAGCCGACCTTCATGGGCGCGGCCCCGCGCATCTTCGAGAAGGCCTACGGGCGCATCCAGACCATGCAGGCCGCCGAGGGCGGGCTGAAGGAGAAGCTGTTCCACAAGGCGTTCGAGGACGGGCTGCGGTTCGACGAACTCCAGCGGCGGGGCAAGCCGGTGCCGCCGCTGCTGAAGATGCGGCACGCGTTGTTCGACAAGCTCGTGTTCGGCAAGGTGCGCGAGCGCTTCGGCGGCCGGGTGCGGTTCTTCATCTCGGGCTCGGCCGCGCTCAACCGTGACATCGCGCAGTGGTTCCACGCCGCGGGCATCCTCATTCTCGAGGGCTACGGCATGACCGAGAACACCGCCGGGGCGGCGGTGAACCATCCGGACACCAACAGGTTCGGCACGGTCGGGCGCGCGCTGCCCGGCGCGGAGGTCAAGATCGGCGAGAACGACGAGGTGCTGCTGCGCGGCCCGCACATCATGGCGGGTTACCACAACCTCCCCGAGGAGACCGCGAACTCGTTCACCGAGGACGGCTGGCTGCGCACCGGCGACAAGGGCAGCCTCGACGAGGACGGTTACCTCACCATCACCGGCAGGCTCAAGGACCTGTTCAAGACCTCCGGCGGCAAGTACGTGGCGCCCACCGCGATCGAGTCGAAGTTCGCCGCGATCTGCCCGTACGCCAGCCAGTTCCTGGTCTTCGGCGACCAGCGCAATTTCGTCGTCGCGCTGATCACGCTCGACCCGGACGCGATCGCCTCGTGGGCGGCCGAGCACGGCATGGCGGGCAAGAGCTATCGCGAGATCGTGCGCTCCGACGAGGTCCACGAGCTGGTGGCCGGTTACGTCGAGCAGCTCAACGCGGGGCTCAACCGCTGGGAGACGGTCAAGAAGTGGGAGATCCTCGACAACGACCTCAGCATCGAATCCGGCGAGCTGACCCCGTCGATGAAGGTCAAGCGGAACGTGGTCGCCACCAACAACGCGAAGCTGCTCGCGGCCTTCTACGAGTGAGCCGGGCGTAGACCCGAGATCAGCACCGACACCAGCTTGCGGGCGTCGTAGCCGGGACCCGCGCCGGCGCAGAGGTTCCCCACGCCGCGCATGAGTTCGAGCGCGTCCAGGTCGGTGCTGATCTCCCCGGCCTCGGCCGCCGCTTCGAGCAACCGGGCGCACACCGGCACGAGGCGGTCGAGGAAGTAGGCGTGCAGGGCTTCGAAACCGGCTTGGTCGGACTGCATCGCCGCGGCCAGCCCGTGCTTGGTGACCAGGAAGTCGACGAACCTGTCGATCCAGCGCGCCAGCGCGGCGTACGGCGTCGCGGTGGACTCCAGCAGCGCGGTCCCGGCCTCGGCGCAGGCTTCGACCTGGTGCCGGTAGACCGCGATGACCAGATCCGCCCTGGTCGGGAAGTGGCGGTAGATCGTGCCCATGCCGACGCCCGCCTTCGCCGCGATCTGCCGCACCGGAGCGTCCACACCGGACTCGACAAAAACCGCGGCCGCGGCGTCGAGCAGGGTCTTCTCGTTGCGCCGCGCGTCCGCCCGTTTGGACCGGGGTCCGTCGTCCACCGTGCCTCCACCAAACCCAGGGTTGCAAAGCGGAACAGTGCTCCGTATGGTTAGTGGAGCAACGTTCCGCTTGCTCATGATGCCATGGAGGCCATCCTCATGCAGTACCGCACCTTGGGGCGCACCGGTGTGCAGGTCAGCACCCTCGCGCTCGGCGCGATGAACTTCGGTGCCATCGGCCGCACCGGCCAGGACGAAGCCACCGCCATCGTGGACGCCGCGCTGGAAGCCGGGATCAACTTCGTCGACACCGCCGACATGTACGGCCAGGGCGAGTCGGAGGAGATCCTCGGCCGCGCCATCGCGGGCCGCCGCGACGACCTCGTGCTGGCCACGAAGGCGCACATGCCGATGGGCGAGGAGCGCAACCACCGCGGCAGCTCGCGCCGCTGGCTGGTCACCGCGCTGGAGAACAGCCTGCGCCGCCTCGGCGTCGACCACGTCGACCTCTACCAGATCCACCGCTGGGACCCGGCCACCAGCGACGAGGAAACCCTGTCGGCGCTGACCGGCCTGCGCAGCGCGGGCAAGATCCGCTACTTCGGTTCCTCGACCTTTCCCGCGTACCGGATCGTGCAGGCGCAGTGGACCGCGCGGGAGCGGAACCTCGGCCGGTACGTCACCGAGCAGCCGCCCTACTCGATCCTGCAGCGCGGGGTGGAAAGCCACGTGCTGCCGGTGACCGAGGAGTACGGCATGGGCGTGCTGGTGTGGAGCCCGCTGGCGTCGGGCTGGCTCTCGGGCGCGATCCGCGAAGGCCGGGAGATCACCACCAACCGGTCGGCGGTGCTGCCGGAGCGCTTCGACACCGAGCGGCCGGTGAACCGGGCCAAGCTCGACGCCGTGGAGCGGCTGGCCAAGGTCGCCGAGCAGGCCGATCTGACAATGATCCAGCTGGCGCTCGGCTTCACCACCGCGCATCCGGCGGTGACGAGTGCGATCATCGGCCCGCGCACGCCGGCACACCTGCACTCGCAGCTCGCCGCCGCGGACACCGTGCTTTCCGCCGACGTGCTGGACGCCATCGACGAGATCGTCGCGCCCGGCGTCGACCTCGCCCCGGAAGAGAAGTACGACACCCCGCCCGCGCTGCTCGACCCGTCCCTCCGGCGGCGCCGATGACCGTCCACTTCGGAATCATGACGGCCCAGCAGCAGGTGGCCTATCCGGACATCCTGCGGGTGTGGGCCGAGGCCGACACGATCCCGGAGATCCGGCACGCCTGGGTCTTCGACCACCTGATGCCGATCGGCGGTGATCCGGCCGGGCCGGTGCTGGAGGGCTGGACCCTGCTCTCGGCGCTGGCCGCGAGCACGCGGCGGCTGCGGCTGGGCGTGCTGGTCACCAGCAACCGGTTCCGGCCGCCCGCGATGCTGGCGAAGCTGGCCACCACGGTCGACCACGTCTCCGGCGGGCGGCTCGACTTCGGTATCGGCGCCGGTTCCCGCCCCGGTCACCCACTGGCCCGGCGCGAGTACGACGGGTACGGCCTGCCGTACCACGACGCGGCGCACGCGGTGGCGGGCCTGGCCGAGGCGTGCGCGGTGATCCGTCGCTTGTGGACGGAGGACGAGCCGTTCGACTTCGACGGTGAGCAGGTCAAGCTGACCGGGGCGGTCGGGAACCCGAAACCGGTGCAGCGCCCGCATCCGCCCATCATGATCGGCGGCCGGGCCGCCTCGACGCTGCGCGTGGTCGCCGAGCACGCCGATCTGTGGAACATCCCCGGTGGTGACCTCGAGGACGCGACCGAGCGCAGCGCGCTGCTGGACCGCTACTGCGCCGAGATCGGCCGCGACCCGGCCGAGATCACCCGGTCGATCTACCTGCCGGTCTCCTACGAACGGCCCGGCGAGACGCGGGCCGCGATCGCCGAGGCGGCCGGCGCCGGTTTCGGGCACATCGTGCTGGGGCTGGCGGATCCGTATCCCGTCGGCGTGGCGCGCTGGGTCGCCGACGAGCTGATCACGACCGCTTAGCCCGCGGTGCGGCCGCCTGCTCGTGGCCGCCAGCCTCGATGCGGTAGCCGACGCCGGGGACCGTGGCGATCAGCCAGGGTTCGCCGAGTCGCTTGCGCAGCGCGGAAACCGTGATGCGGACGGCGTTGGTGAAGGGGTCGGCGTTCTCGTCCCACGCGCGCTCCAGCAGTTCCTCGGCGCTGACGACACCACCTTCGGCGGAGACGAGGACTTCGAGCACGGCGAACTGCTTCCGGGTGAGCGCGACGTGGCGCCCGTCGCGGAAGACCTCGCGGCGGAAGGGGTCCAACCGCAATCCCGCGATCTCGCGGACCGGCGGCCGGCCGTGCGCGCGCCTGCGGTCGAGCGCGCGCAACCGCAGGACGAGTTCGCGGAGTTCGAACGGTTTGGTGAGGTAGTCGTCGGCGCCGAGCCCGAACCCGGACGCCTTGTCGTCGATCCGGTCGGCGGCGGTGAGCATCAGGATCGGGATGCCGCTGCCGGAGGCGACGATGTGCCGGGCGACTTCGTCACCGGAGGGGCCGGGGATGTCGCGATCGAGGACCGCGAGGTCGTAGGAGTTCACGCTGAGCAGTTCCAGCGCGGTGTCCCCGTCCCCGGCGATGTCGGCGGCGATCGCCTCCAGCCGGAGCCCGTCACGGACGGCTTCGGCCAGGTAGGGCTCGTCCTCCACGATCAACACCCGCATGATCGCAGTTTAGGTGGCGGGCTACTGCTCCGGGCTGAGCGTGCCGGTCACCGGTTCGGGTGTGTGGATGTAGCAAACGCCGGTGGTGGCACCGGAAGCCCAGTACTCGGTGGCGGGCAGGATGACGCCCGGTGTGGCATCGGGCCGTTTCCCGTCCAGGAAGGTCGCGACCGCGGTCTCGCACCGGGGCATGACCTTCTTCATCGACTCCTCGTAGGCGGGCGCCGGATCGGTGTGGGAACCGAGCGGGATCACCCTGGGCGTGGCTTCGCTGCGGTGGGGCTGGTCGCAGCCGACGACACGCGTGCCCTCGGCGAGCGGGTCCTCGGTGTAGCACTTGCGCAGCGATCCCAGCCCGGCCGACAGCGCACCGGCGAGCGAGCCGGTGCGCTTGGCCGCCTTGTTCTCCGGATCGCGTTCCATGATCGCGCAGGCGAACCACCGGGCACCGGAGGTCCACTCCTCGGCGGTGGGCCAGAGCACCCGGTGCTCCAGGCGCGTCGCGGGCACGTCCTGGCTGCCGAGGTAGCGGGCCATCTCGGCCCGGCAGGTCGGCGCCACCGGCGTGGTGGACGGCGGGTAGTCGGCCGCGAAGCCGGGCGGCAGGTGGTCGGACATGATCACCTCGGCCTGGTGCTCCGCCTCGCAGCCGATCTTCCGGAACGCGTTGTCCACGATGGCCAGGCAGTCGCCCGCCCGGTGGGTCCCGGCCTGCTTGGGCGGCGGCTCGCTGGACTGTGTCACCGGCGCCGGAGCCGGTGGTACCGCTGGTGGCGGCGTTTCCTGGGGCGCGGTCGTGCACCCGCCCGCGAAGGCGAGCACCACCGCGGCCGTACCGAACCACCGTGTGCCGGAAGACATGGCGGAACCGTACGGAATCCGCCGCGCCGGACCGGCCAGGTGGCAGCTAGCGGTCACGCGGTGGAGACGGCTCAGCCGATCGGTGGAGCCGGATTTCAGCCGCCCCTTCCCGGAGATCGGCCGATGCGCGCCCCGGCCCGCCGCTGGAACGGTGGGTGTCCACGGCGGAAGGGGAGCGGGATGAGCCAATCGGAACGGCACGGGGTGAGCAGGCGGGTGCTGTTCGCCGGAGCGGGGGCGGTGGCCGGAGCGGGCCTGGTCGGCCGGGCGGCCGCCGACCCGGCCCCGGAACCGGCGGGATTCGGGGCGGTGCGGATCCGGCCCGGTGATCCGCGGTACGAAAGCCTGTTGCGGGGCAACAACTTCCGCTTCGCCGGTCGCCCGGACGAGATCCGCGTGGCCGGTTCGGCCGAGCAGGTGGCGCGTGCGGTGAGCGACGCCGTGCGGACCGGGCGGCGGGTCGCGCCACGCAGCGGTGGCCACTGCTTCGAGAACTTCACCGCCGACCCGGCGGTGAAACTGCTGCTCGACCTCTCACCGATGGACGAGGTCGCCTACGACCCGGCCATGCGCGCGTTCTCCGTGCAGCCGGGCGCCACCCTCGGCCAGGTGTACCGGACCCTGTTCAAGGGCTGGGGCGTGACGGTCCCCGGCGGCAGCTGTCCCGCGGTGGGCGCCGGCGGGCACTTCGCCGGCGGCGGGTACGGGGCCCTGTCGCGCCGCTACGGCTCGGTGGTCGACCACCTGCACGCCGTGGAGGTGGTGGTGGCCGAGCCCGACGGTGCCCGCGTGGTGGTGGCCACCCGTGAACCGGACGATCCGAACCACGACCTGTGGTGGGCGCACACCGGGGGCGGTGGCGGCAACTTCGGCGTGGTCACCCGGTACTGGCTGCGCACGCCCGGCGCCACCGGTGACCCGTCCCGCCTCCTGCCCGCGTCGCCGGGCGAGATGCTCGAATGCGTGCTCGCCTGGTCGTGGGCCGATATGACCGAGCAGGCGTTCACCACGCTGCTGCGCAACTTCGGCACCTGGCACGAGCACAACAGCGAACCGGGCGCGCGGGCCAACGGCATCTACGCGATCCTGCTGCTGACGCACCGCAGCAGCGGGTACTTCTCGCTGGCCGTGCAGATCGACGCCGGTCTTCCCGGCGCGGACGTGCTGGTGACCGAGTTCGTGGCCGCGCTGACCGCGGGCACCGGTGTCACCCCGGTCGCCGACCTCCGCCGCCGGTTCTCCTGGCTGCACAAGCTGACCTGGCCGGGCACCGGGGAATCCGGGGACGCGGAAACGCGGCGGTACAAGAACAAGGCCGCCTACCTGCGCCGGACGCCGACCGACCGGCAACTCGCCGCCATCCACCGCCACCTGACCGATCCGGCCGGCCGGCCGGAATCCGGCATGCTGCTGATCGGCTACGGCGGTCAGGTCCGCGCGGTGGCTCCGGGGGACACCGCGATCGCGCAGCGGGACGTGGTGATGAAGGCGGTCTACTTCACCGCCTGGGCCGACGAGGCGGACGACGCGGCCAACCTCACCTGGGTGCGTGAGTTCTACCGGGACGTGTACGCCGACACCGGCGGGGTGCCGGTGCCCGGCGAGGTCGATGACGGCTCCTACATCAACTATCCCGACGTCGATCTGGTCGATCCGGCGTGGAACACCTCCGGCGTGCCCGGGCGCACGCTGTACTACAAGGACAACTACCCGCGGCTGCGGCGGATCAAGGCACGCTGGGACCCGCGCGGGGTGTTCGGGCACGCTCTTGGCGTCGAACCGCCGGGGTGATCGTGGGGAGGAGCGCGATGGACTGGGTGACCGGGGTCGTGCCGTACAGCCTGCTGGCGGCGCTGGCCGGGATGACGGTGGCCTTCCGCGTCCCGGACGGCGAGCCCGTGGCGGTGGACCTGGTGCTGTGCGCGCTGGCGGCGGGGTGGATCCTGTGCCTGTACACGCTGCGCCCCGGCCGGCGGGAGCGGCCACGGGTGATGGCGGTGTTCTTCACCGGGCTGGTCGTGATCATGGCCGTGCTGGTGTTCCGGGCGCCGTGGTTCGGGTTCTTCACCCCGGCCGGGTACCTCTTCGCGTTCCGGGTGCTGCGGTGGCCGTGGCGGCAGGCGGGGGTCGCCGCGGTGTCGGTGCTCGCGGGCACGGCGCAGGCGTACGGCGTGGACAAGAGCACCGCGGCCGGGTGGTTCGTCTACGCCGCCGTGGTGGCCGCGAACGTGGTACCGCTGTGCCTGTTCGCGTGGTACGCCTGGCGCGACGACGAGCGCAGCGCCGAGCGGCTGCGGATGCTGGCGGAGAACGCGGCCCTGCACGAGCGGCTCGTGGCGCGGGCGAAGGAGGCGGGCGTGCACGAGGAGCGGGAGCGGATGGCACGCGAGATCCACGACACCCTGGCGCAGGGGCTGACCGGCATCGTCAGTCAGCTCCGTGCCGCCGAGCAGGCCGTCGAGCAGGCCGCCGAGCCGGCGGTCCTGCGGCGGCACCTGGCCACCGCGACCGGGCTGGCCAGGGAAAGCCTGACCGAGGCACGCCGTTCGGTTGACGCGCTGCGGCCGGCGCCGCTGCAGGCGGCCCGGCTGGGCGATGCGCTGGCGAGCGTGGCCGAGCAGTGGTCGGCGCGGCACGGGGTGCCGGTCCAGGTCACCACCACCGGCACCGTGCGGCCGGTGAGCCAGGAGGCGGAGGTCGCGCTGCTGCGTGCCGCGCAGGAGGCGCTGGCCAACGTGGCCAGGCACGCGCGGGCGGGCCGGGTCGGCGTCACGTTGTCCTATTTGGACACCGAGGTGGCACTGGACGTGCGCGACGACGGCGGCGGTTTCGACCCGGCCCGGCGAGGGAGTGGGTTCGGGCTGGTCGCCATGCGGCAGCGGATCGAGGGCCTGTCCGGCACGCTGCAGATCGAGTCGGAACCCGGGGCGGGCGCCGGGATCTCGGCCAGGGTGCCGGTCGCGTGATCCGGCTGCTGATCGTGGACGACCACCCGGTGGTGCGGGACGGGCTGAGCAGCCTGTTCGGGCGGGACCCGGAGTTCGAGGTGGTCGGGGAGGCCGCCGACGGTGCCGAGGCGATCCGGCTGGCCGGGGCGCTGCGGCCCGACGTGATCCTGATGGACCTGCGCATGCCCGGCGTGGACGGGGTGAGCGCGACCGGGGAACTGGCCGCCGGCGGCGCGCGCGTGCTGGTGCTGACCACCTATGACAGCGACAGCCACGTGCTGCCCGCGATCGAGGCGGGCGCCACCGGTTACCTGCTCAAGGACGCGCCCCGCGACGAGCTGCTGCGCGCGGTCCGGGCGACCGCGCGGGGTGAGCCGGTGCTGGCGCCGTCGGCGGTGGCGCTGCTGATGAACAAGGTGCGCTCGGGTACCACCGGCCCGCTGTCCGGTCGCGAACTGGAAGTGCTTCAGCTGGTCGCGGGCGGCTCCACCAATCGTGAGGCCGCGGCGAAGCTGTTCATCACCGAGGCCACGGTCAAGTCCCACCTGCTCAACATCTACGGCAAGCTGGGCGTCAGCGACCGGGCGGCCGCGGTCACCGAGGCGTTCAACCGGGGCCTGCTGGTGCCGAGAACACCGGAGTAGCGGATCCCCCGGTAAGTCCTTAGTGGACTCCGGTGGTGTCGGCCAGCGCCTCGGCGAACGCGCGGATCGTGGCCGTGCCGCGGTCCCGGTGCCAGACCAGGCCGAGGCTCGAGTCGGGCAGGCCGGTGACCGGCAGGTAGGCCAGCGCGGCCCGGCGGTGGTGCTCGGCGGTGGGCTGGCACAGCAGCATGGCGCCCCGGCCCGCCGCGGCCAGCGTCAGCCCTTCCTGCAGCGTGCTCACCAGCGGACCGGGCGGCACGGGACGCCCGGCCGGGGTGCGCCCCGGCGCCTGGAACTCGCGCCAGTACGGCGGTGCCGGTTCCCTGATGCCGATCAAGGTGCAGTCCGCCAGTGCTTCGGCCGTCACCGACGGTTGCGCGGCGTAGGGATGGCGCACGGACACCGCGAGCGTCTGCCGCTGCCGGGAGAACACCGGCCCCAGCTCCAGTTCGGGTTCCTCCACCGGCAGCAGCACCACCGCGGCGTCCACCTCGTGCCGGTACAGCGGCCCGAACGGATCGGCCAGCGGCACTTCCACCACCTCGGTGGCGCAGCCGGGCCACCGGTCGCCGAACCGGCCGATCGCGGTCATCAGCTCGTCGTCGGCGCTGCCCTGGAAGCCAAGCCGCAGCACGCCCCGCACCCCTCTGGCCGCGGCGGTCGTGTCGGCCACGGCCGCGCTCAGCTCGTCGTAGGCGGGCCGCGCCCTGGCCAGGAACTGCTCGCCCAGCGGGGTCAGCCGCACCCGGCGGCTGGTGCGCTCGACCAGGCGGGCGCCGATCCGGCTCTCCAGCGCGCGCAGCAGCTGGCTCACCCGGCTCTGCGAGAGGAACAGGCGGCCCCCGGTGCGGCCGAAGTGCAGTTCCTCGGCCAGCACGAGGAAGCATTCCAGTTCCCTGGCCTCCAGACCGCTCACGGTCACCTCCCTGATCCATGAGCCAGCCTAATCGTTCGATGAAGGTTCGGTCGTTGTTCGGGTCGGGCGCGGGGGATTGGCTGGGCGCATGGCACAACTGATGAGCCCGCACCGCGCGCCGACCGGTTGGTTCGGCGTCGCGGCCACGGCCGCCGCGACGTTCACCGTGGTCACCTCCGAAATGCTGCCGGTCGGGCTGCTCACCCCGATCGGCACGGCACTCGCGGTGAGCGAGGGCGTCGCCGGGCTGACCCTGACCATCACCGGACTGGTCGCGGCGGTGTCGGCGCCGCTGCTCACCCCGGTGCTCGGCCGGCTGGACCGGCGGACCGCCCTGGTCGCGCTGGTGCTGGTGCTGGCGGTGGGCAACCTGCTCTCGGCGTGGTCGCCTGGATTCGGGGTGATGGTGGTGGCGCGGGCGCTGGTCGGCGCCGGCATGGGCGGGGTGTGGGCGATCGCCGCCGGACTGGGCGCGCGGCTGGTGCCCGGCCGCCCGGCGGCGACCGCGCTGATCTTCAGCGGGATCGCGGTGGCCTCGGTGCTGGGCGTGCCGCTGGGTACCCACCTGGGCGAGCTGGCCGGGTGGCGGTCCGCGTTCGCCGTGGCGGGCGGGCTGGCCGTGGTGGTGGCGATCGCACTGGCGGTGCTGTTGCCGCGCTTGCCCGCCGAACCGGGCCTGCGGCTGGGCGGGGTCCTGCGGCTGGCGGCCGATCGCCGCGTCGCCACCGGACTGGCGGTGGTCGCGCTGCTGGTCACCGGGCACTTCGCCGCGTACACCTACGTGCGCCCGGTGCTGGAGCAGATCTCCGGGGTGAGCCCGGCGCTGCTGGGCACGCTGCTGCTGGGGTACGGGCTCGCCGGGGTGGTGGGCAATTTTGTGGCCGGATGGGCGGTGGCCCGGTCACCGCGCTGGACGCTGGTGGTGCTCGGCGGAGTGCTGGCGGGCACGGTGCTGCTGATTCCGCTGCTGGGCATCGGGGCCGTGGTGCTGCTGGTGGTGTGGGGCCTGGCTTACGGCGGGGTGTCGGTGAGCACCCAGACCTGGCTGCTGGCGTCGGTGCCGCGGGCCAGGGAGGCGGGCTCGGCGCTGTTCGTCGGCGTGTTCAACGCCGCCATCGCCGCCGGGGCGCTGGCGGGCGGCCGGATCGCCGACGGTTTCGGGGTGACCGCGGTGCTGTGGCTGGGCGGCGCGCTGGCGATCGCCGCGGCGGTGGTCGCCGGACTCGGCCGGGCGCCGGAGACGGGTGTGCTCACCTGAGGTGCGGCTCGATCTTGCATAGTGGGGGAGCAGCGGCCCCTGGGAACAAGGAGTGCGAGTGGCAGAGGTGAGTCCCGAAGTGCGGGCGCGGGTCCAGGCCAGTTTCGACCGCCAGGGGCTGATGGCCCATCTAGGCGCGCGCCTGTCCCGCATCGAGCCTGGCGTTGTGCACATCACGCTGCCCGCGCGCCCCGAGGTGACCCAGCAGCACGGCTACTTCCACGCCGGGGCCACCAGCGCCATCGCCGACACCGCGGGCGGGTTCGCCGGGTTCACCGTGTTCCCCGAGGACTCCACGGTGCTCACCGTCGAGTACAAGATGAACCTGCTGGCGCCGGCGATCGGCGACCATCTCGAGGCGGTGGGCACCGTGCTCAAGCCCGGCCGCACGCTGACGATCTGCCGCCTGGAGGTCTTCGCCGTGCGGGACGGTCAGTCGAAACTGGTGGCGGCGGGCCAGCAGACGCTGATCCGCGTGGACGCCCGCCCGGAGCCCCCGGCCGGGTGACTGCGCTGGCCGTGACCCCGGTGGCCGGAGAGCATCGCCGGGGGAGCCCGCCGCCAGGAAGGACACGAGCCGTGCCGCTGATCCACCCGCGTGACGAGGAAGGCACCGGCCGGGACGAGGTCTCGGTCAACCCGGTGTTCGCCCGCGAGCCGGTGCGCGTGCCGCGCGACCGGCTGCCGGACGGTGAACTCGACGCCGACGTGGCCTACCAGGTGGTGCACGACGAACTGATGCTCGACGGCAACGCCCGGCTCAACCTGGCCACCTTCGTCGGCACCTGGATGGACGACCGGGCCACCCGGCTGATGACCGAGTCGTTCAGCAAGAACATGATCGACAAGGACGAGTACCCGCGCACCGCCGAGCTGGAGCGGCGCTGCGTGCGCATGCTCGCCGACCTGTGGCGCGCCGAGAACGCCGCCGCCGCGCCCGGCTGCTCGACCACCGGCTCCAGCGAGGCGTGCATGCTCGCCGGTCTCGCGCTCAAACGCCGCTGGCGGCACCGGAATCCCGGCGGTGCGCGCCCGAACCTGGTGATGGGCGCGAACGTGCAGGTGTGCTGGCACAAGTTCGCGAACTACTGGGACGTCGAACCCCGCGTGGTGCCGATGTCCGGGGATCGTTTCCATCTCGACGCCGAGACCGCGGCCGCGCGGTGCGACGAGAACACCATCGGCGTGGTCGCCATCCTGGGGTCCACTTTCGACGGTAGTTACGAGCCGGTCGCCGAGATCTGCGCCGCGCTCGACCGGCTCCAGGAAGAACGCGGCTGGGATGTGCCGGTGCACGTCGACGGTGCCTCGGGAGCGATGGTCGCGCCCTTCTGCGACGAGGACCTGGTCTGGGACTTCCGGCTGCCGCGCGTCGCGTCGATCAACACCTCCGGTCACAAGTACGGCCTGGTGTACCCGGGGGTGGGCTGGGTCGTCTGGCGCGATGCCGCCGCGCTGCCCGACGACCTGGTGTTCAAGGTGAACTACCTCGGCGGCCGGATGCCGACGTTCGCGCTGAACTTCTCCCGGCCCGGTGCGCAGATCGTGGCGCAGTACTACAACTTCCTGCGTCTCGGCCGGTCCGGGTACGCGCGGGTGCAGGGCTACTGCCGGGAGGTCGCGACCGAACTCGCCGCACGCATCGGCGCGCTCGACCAGTACTCGCTGATCACCGACGGCAGCGAACTTCCCGTGTTCACCTTCACCGTTCGGGAGGGCGCCGGGTTCTCGGTGTTCGACCTGTCGGCGGCGTTGCGCGAGCAGGGCTGGCTGGTGCCCGCCTACACCTTCCCGCCGGACCGGGAGGATCTCGCGGTGCTGCGCGTGGTGGTCCGCAACGGTTTCAGCCACGACCTGGCCGACCTGTTCTTCGACTCGCTGCGTCAGGCCACGGACGACCTGACCCGCACGGGTGCCATCGGTGCTGCCAAACAAGCCTTCGCCCACGGCGCCGAGCAACCAGGCTGAGGAGGGCCCTGCTGTCGACGACCTGGGCTGCGACGCTTCCGCCGCGTCCGGGTGCTCGTGGAAGCCAGTCCCCACGACGACGTGTGGGGGATCGGCCTGGCGCACGACCACCCGGACGCGGCGGAACCCGGGTGCTGGCCGGGGTTGAACCTGCTCGGCTTCGCGCTGGGCGAGGTGCGGGCCCGGCTGCGGTGATCAGCCGCCGGTGATGCGGTAGGTCACCAGCGAACGGGCCGGGACGGTGGCGGTGAACTTCCCGCCACCGATGTGGATCGGGGGCTGCGCCGCGGTGTCGCTGGTGTTGCCGGTGACGTGCGGGACGGCGGTGCCGCTGACGATCCCGGTGTTCGGCAGGGCATAGGTCATCGTGGTGGGTGTGGTCGCCGAGTTCAGCGCGACCACCGCCAGCGAGCGGTCCGGGTTGCGGAACGCCGACAGGGCCAGGCCCTGATCACCCGTGGTGGCCCCGATCCGCGTGGCGCCCGGCCGGATGAAGCGGCTGTAGTTCGCCAGCGCCCACAACCGTTTGGACACCCGGTACCCGTCGCCGTTCATCTGGATCAGGCCCCGGGTGGTGCCCACGGACGCGCCGTACCAGTACACGTACCCGGCCGTGTTCCCGGTGGTGAGCGCGGTGTGCACGGCCTTGGCGATGGTGAAGCCGTCGTACCCGCTGCCGTCGTCCCAGTTCTCGTTCCAGGTGGTCCCGTTGGGCGACCACTCCGACATCCACGTCCGGCGCGAAGTCGGCAGCGGGCCGGTGACCTGGCTGGCGTAGGTGTGCCCGGTGTGCGTCGAAACCAGGCCGCGCGCCACCGGATCGGCTTCGATCGCGGCCGTGTAGTCGCGCTGGTGGGTCCAGCCGAACGAGTCGCAGCAGGCGAGCTTGAGCCCGGCCTTGGCCGCGATCGGCCCGGCGATCTTGGTGAACTCGGTGGCCTGCGCCGGGGTGAACCGCATGGAGGAGTACGTCGCGGTGTAGTCGGGTTCGTTGGTGAACCCGAGATCGGTGATCCGGATCCCTTCTCCCGCATAGAATTCCGCGTACTTGACCAGGTAGTTCGCGTACGCGGTGCGCCAGTCGCCGCTCGCGCAGGCGGTGCCGGACAGCCCGCACAGCGTGCCGCCGTTGGCCTCGTCGCCGTTGGTCTTCATGTAACCGGGCGCGCTCCAGGCGTTGGCGTAGAAGCGGTCCACGCCGTACGCCTTGGCCTCGCGCGCCAGCCACACCTGGCTTTCGTCGCTCCCGTCCCAGACGTACTTCGGTGGTGCGCCGGGCCCGCCGGGATCGACCGGCTGGATCGACCCGGCGGGCGTGGACACGATGTGCAGCCGCAGAATGGAAAGTGCCGCGCCGTTGCCCGAGAGCAGCAGGTCGAGGATTTCCCGCTGCCGCTGCTCGGACAACCCTTCGGACCCGCGCATGATCTCGGCCCGGCCGAACGCTTCGGAGAACCCGAACCCGTCGATCGGCTGGTGCAGCCGGGCGCCGTCGATGGTGGCCGCCGAAGCGGCCCGCGCATCGGCCGGGACCACCCCCACCGTGCTGAGAACGGTCAGTGCGACGAGCGCGAGCCGGAACATGGCGAGTCCTTTCCAGACGCTAGATCGTGCTTTGTCAGCGGCGGAGCCGCTGGCTGAGGTTCCGCTACCCGCACCGCCACGCAAAACACGTTCAAAAACTGCTAGCCGATGGTGAAACTCGGGTGTGGCGGCTGGTTGTAGGCGGTGTTCTGCCAGGCGACGGCGACCCGGTACTGCCGGTCCTGCATCAGCGACGGGCGGCTGATGCTCGTGCTGTCGGTGGTCGAGTAGATCCGCAGCGCCCGGTTGTCCGTGGTCCGCCAGATGACCTCCTCACGCCAGTCGCCGAGGATGTCGGCGGACAGCGCGGGGGTGGACTTGGAGCCGTTGTTCGACGCGACGCCGGAACCGGTGAGCAGCCGGGTGTCACCGCCGGTGCCGTACTTGTCGATGTGCGTGCCGTCGAGCAGTTCGCGCTGCGCGTCACCGTCCCACCAGATCACGAAGTTGGTGGAGCCGGGCTTGCGGGACGAAACCTGGTTTCCGTTGGTACCACTGCGAAGTCCGGACACCGACGACGACCACGCCTCGGCGCCGGGGTTGCCGGACCAGATGTCCGCGGCCACCGCGCGGCCGTTGTCGCAGCCGCAGGACGGCGCGCTCCAGATGATCTGCCCGGTGCGCGCGTCCCCCATCCAGTGGGTGGGTTCGCTGGTCCACTCCGACGGCTTGAACACCTCCAGCCCCGAGCGGGACGGGATGAAGTCGCCGACGTGGTAGGCGTCGCCGTGGTGGGTGTTGTTCTGCCACAGCCCATTGCCGTTGTCGTCGATGGCCATCGAGCCGTACATGATCTCGTCGCGGCCGTCGGCGTCCACGTCGGCGACGGAGAGCTGGTGGTTGCCCTTGCCGGTCCACGCCGCGCCGTTGGTCGAGGAGCTGGAGTCGAAGGTCCACCGCCGGGTCAGCTGGCCGTTGCGGAAGTCCCACGCGGCGATCACCGAACGGGTGTAGTAACCGCGGGCCATGATGATGCTGGGCCGGGAACCGTCCACGTAGGCGGTGCCCGCCAGGAACCGGTCGACCCGGTTGCCGTAGTTGTCGCCCCACGAAGCCACGTTCCCGCGCGGGGGCACGTAGTCCGCGGTGGCCAGCACGGCGCCGTCCGTGCCGCGGAAGACCGACAGGAACTCGGGACCGGCGAGGATGTAGCCGCTGGAGTTGCGGTGGTCGGCGCTGGAGTTGCCGATCACCTGGCCGGTGCCGGAACGGGTGCCGTCGGCGGTTTTCACCGCCACTTCGGCGCGGCCGTCACCGTCGTAGTCGAACACCTGGAACTGCGTGTAGTGCGCGCCGGACCGGATGTTGCGGCCGAGATCGATCCGCCAGAGCCGGGTGCCGTTCAGCTCGTAGGCGTCCAGCAGCGTGTTGCCGGTGTATCCGGACTGCGAATTGTCCTTGGCGTTGCTGGGTTCCCACTTCAGCACGATCTCGTACTGGCCGTCGCCGTCGAGATCGCCGACGCTCGCGTCGTTGGCGTTGTAGGTGAAGTTCTCCCCGGACGGGGTGGTGCCGCCGGGTGGCAGCTGGAGCGGGACGTCCATGCTCGAGGCCATGGGGAAGGCGAGGGATTCCTCGGCCGCGGCGGTGCGCTGCTCGGCACCGCCGACCACCGGGCGCACGGTGTAGGTCACCGAAGCCGGGGCGCCCGCGTCGAGAAAGCTCGTCGCGCCGGTGACCTGGGTGACGAGTTCACCGCCGCGGTAGAGGTTGAAGGCGGTTCCGGCCGGGTCGCCGGCGAGCAGGCGCCAGCTGACGAAGTTGCCCTGGCCGGTGCGGACGCTGATCAGCCCGCGGTCGAGCTTTTCGACGGCGGGTCCGGGGAGCGGTGCGGCCTGGGCCGGTGCGCTGAACAGGGCGCCGAGCAGGCCGATCGCCACGGCGAGGTGCGTTGTCTTTCTGGACATGTGGCTGAACTCCGAATCGCGTGGGGGCAAGAGAATCGGGTTCGGCCCCGCCGCCGGATACGGAGCCAGGTGTTGGGAGCGCTCACAGGAGCACCGACAATTCGTAACACCGCGCCGTCCGGGGTGTCAATGTCCGGATGTGGCCACGGTCTGTCTATTTCGGACATGCCGTCCTTGCCGAGGCCGGTGGGCACCGGAACCGATGATCGTCAGAGGCCTGCGGCACAATGCCGGTATGGAGATCTGGCACAACCCGCGGTGCACCAAGTCGAGGGCGGCGAAGAAGGCACTGGACGAGGCGGGCACCGGCTACACCGAGCGCCGCTACCTGGACACGCCGCCGACGGTGGCGGAGCTGACCGAGGTGCTCGGCAAGCTGGGCCGGGAACCCTGGGACATCACGCGCACCAAGGAGCCGGTGGCCAAGGAACTGGGCCTCGCCGGCCTGCCGCGCGACGCGGCCAACCGCGACCGCTGGATCGAGCTGCTTGCCGAGCACCCGGTGCTGATCCAGCGCCCCATCCTGATCGACCGCGAAACCGCCGTCGTCGGCCGCGACGAGGCCTCCCTGCGCGAGATCCTCTAACCCGCCGGGCCGGTGCTGGAGCGCACCCGCAGTTCCGGGTCCTCGGTCTTGAGCCACGCCGGTCCGGTATCGGGGGAGCGGAGCAGCAGATTCACCGCGGCGGCCCCGCGTTCGGCGGTCGGGCGGCGGACCGCGGTCAGCGCGGGCCGCACCAGGCGGCACAGGGCCGAGTCGTCCCAGGCCACCACCGAGAGCCGGCCTGGCACGTCCAGGCCCAGTTCGCGGGCCACGCCGAGGGCGGCCACCGCCATCACGTCGTTGTCGAACACCAGCGCCGTCGGCGGGGTCCGCCCGGTCAGCAGCCGCCGGGTGATGCGCGCGGCGGCGTCGCCGGAGTAGTCCGCGGCGGTGATCACGCGGGCGCCGGGCAGGCCGGTGGTGGCGGCCAGGAACGCCGCCGACCGCCGCCGGGTGTGCACGAACTCCGGCGGACCGGCGACCCTGGCGATCTCCCGGTGCCCCAGCGTCGCGAGGTAGTCGACGACGAACGTCATCGCCTTCTCGTCGTCGGTCCACACGTACGGCAGCCCCAGCTCGGCCTGCGGCTCGCCGAGCACGACCGCGGGCAGCCCCAGGTCCCTGACCAGCTGGACCCGCGGATCGTCGACGAGCAGGTCGACCAGCAGGATGCCGTCCACCCGCCGTTCGGCCCACCACCGCCGGTAGATGGCCAGCTGCGCCTCGGCGTTGTCGGTCACCTGGAGCAGCAGCGAGGTCGGCCCGCCGGCGAGCGCGGCCTGGATACCGGAGATCAGCTGCATGAAGTACGGCTCGATGCCGAGCACCCGCGCCGGGCGGTCCACCACCAGCCCGATGGCCCCGGCCGGGCCACCGGAGAGCACCCTGGCCGCGGCGTTCGGCAGCCAGCCGAGCGTGGCGGCGATCTCGTGGACGCGGCGGCGGGTGGCCTCGGAAACCCCGCGCCGGTTGTTCAGCGCGTAGGACACCGCGCCGGTGGAGACCCCGGCGGCCTTGGCGATGTCGGCGATGGTCGGTCGCTTGGTGGTTGCCATCGGCGCGCTCCTCAAGCGCCGGGCCGGGCGGTGCTCTGGCGCACCACCAGGCTCGGCAGGTTCTCGGGCCGCGTGCTCACCGGCTGCCCGCCGATGTGCTGGAGCAGCAGGCGCGCGGCTTGGGCCCCGTAGGCGGCGACATCCCGTGAGACGGCGGTGAGCGCGGGCCGTGCCAGCTCGCACAACGCGGAGTCGTCCCAGGCGACCAGCGACAGGCCGCCGGGCACGTCCAGCCCGGCGCGCGTGGCCACCCCGAGCGCGACGACGGCCAGCACGTCGCTGTCGCAGATGATGGCCGTCGGCCGCGGACGCCGGTCCAGCAGCCGGCGGGCGGCCGCGGCCCCCTCGTCCCCGCCGTAGTCGGTGTTGATCACCGCGCCGGGTGGCAGGCGGTGCCACTGCAGGGCGTGGGTCATCGCCGCGGTGCGGGTGGCGGTGTGCCGCAGCCGCGCGGGCCCGGCGATCCTGGCGATCCGCCGGTGCCCGAGGGTGACCAGGTGGTCGACCACGGTGCGCATGGTGGTCGCGTCGTCGCTCCACAGCCCCGGCAGCGGGCCGAGTCCTTCCGGACCGCCGAGCACCAGCGCGGGCAGCCCGCAGCGGGCCAGCTCGGTCACCCGCTCGTCGGCCGCGGTCAGGTCGAGCACGAGCACCCCGTCCACGTGCGTCCGTGTCCACCAGTGGCGGTAGGTGCCGATCTCCTCGCGGTGGTCCCGGACGACCTGCAACCGCAGCGCCACCTTGCGCCGGGCCAGTTCGGACTCCACTCCGGACACCAGCTTCATCAGGAACGGTTCGAGCGCGAGGAACCGCGCCGGGCGGGCCAGCACCAGCCCGACCGCGTCCGCGCGCGTGAGCTGTCCCGCGCGGGTGATGCCGTATGGCCGCCAGCCGAGTTCGTCGGCGATGCGCACGATCCGGCGCCGCGTCGACTCCGAGACGCCGGTGCGGCCGTTGAGCGCGTAGGACACCGCGCCCTTGGACACCCCCGCCTCGCGGGCGATGTCCGCCATCGTCGGCCGCCGCATCACGAACGGGCCGGCTGGCTTCTGCTCGCGAGAACGTCGTTGACGCATCGGAGCACGGGCCGCGTGGTGAACGCGGCGGACTCGGGACCGGCACCGTGGCGGATCCGGAAGACTGCTGACTCACCGGGCAGCAGGGTGAGCAAAGCGTTGTCCGCCAAGGCATCCGGGTCCACGCGGTCGGCGAACAGGCACAGGTCGCGCAGCAGCGAGCGGGCGCGCACGGTGACCACCGTGCCGTCCGCGTCCGCTCGTGCCGAGGCCGTGAAATCGGGTTCGGGGTAGGCCAGCTCGCGGTCCTTGCCGAAGAACCACAGCGCCCGCGTGTCCCCGGCGGTCACCACCACCAGCTCCCGCGCGGGGTCGTCCGGGCGGGCGACCGCGGCGGGCAGGGGAGTGATGCCAACCGAGCGCGCCGCGACGTCGAACGCCGAATTCGACCGGGCCAGGACCTCACCGCTGAAGGTCATCCGCTCGACCTGGACGTGCCCGTTCCATGCCGCGTCCGTGTCGTTGAGCACGGCGACGGCCAAGCCGCCTTCGTGCGGCTGGACGGTCAGCAGCCGGTCGCGATGGGCCTCCCGCAGCGCATACCACAGGAGCTTGCGACGGCCCGCGCTGTCGATCGCCGACCAGCTCATCGACGGCCAGCAGTCGTTGAGCTGCCACACCACCGTGCCGGTGCACCGCGGCCACAGCGAGCGGAAGTGCTCCACGCCGAGCCGGAGCGCGCGGGCCTGGTTGAGCTGGGCGAGGTAGTGCCAGTCGTCATCTTCGGTGATCGCGCCGAAGTGCTCGGCCAGGCCGCGGGCGAGCTTGTCCCCGCCGTCGATCGCCTTCTGGTGCGCGCGCACGGCGGGGGAGTCCGGGGCCAGAGCGCCGAAGCCGTCGACCGCGGTGCGGTGCGCGGGCGGGCCCTGGTAACCGAATTCCGCCACGAACCGCGGCCGGTAGGCACGGTAGTCGCCGTAGTCACGTTCGTTCCAGACGTCCCAGATGTGGATGGGCCCGTGGTCGGGATCGTTCGGATGGCGCCGCGGATCGCCGGAGTACGGGCTGCCCGGCCAGTACGGGCGCGTCGGGTCGAGCCGGGCGACCACCTCAGGGAGCGTGCCGAAGTAGTACCCGGCTCCCCAGGTGCGGTCGCCGAGGCCGTCTTGCCAGCCCCAGTCCCGATGCCCCCAGATGTTCTCGTTGTTCCCGTTCCACAGCACCAGACTCGGGTGCCAGGCCAGTCGCCGGACGGCTTCCTCCGCCTCCGCGCGCACCTCACCGCCGAGCGGTTCCTCCTCGGGATAGGCGGCACACGCGAAGAGGAAGTCCTGCCACACCAGCAGTCCGCGCTCGTCGGCGGCGTCGTAGAAGCTTTCGCTCTCGTAGATTCCGCCGCCCCACACGCGAACGAGGTTGACCCCGGCCGCGCACGCCTGGTCGAGCCGGTCCGAGTAGCGTCCGGGGGTGATCCGGGGGAAGAACACGTCGTCCGGAATCCAGTTCACGCCACGCACGAGGATCGGTTTGCCGTTGACACGAAAGGTGAACGGGGTGCCGTGCTCGTCCGGGGTGGTGTCGAGTTCGATGGTCCGGAAGCCGACGCGCTTGTCCCAGGCGTCCAGGACTTCGTCGCCCGCCAGCAGTTCGAGGCGCAGGTCGTACCGCGGTTGTTCGCCGTGCCCGCGTGGCCACCACAGTTCGGCCTGCTCGACGGCCAGTTCGACGACCACTTCGGACTGTCCTGAAGGGATGGTGACCGCTTGGCGCGCGTCCCCGATCCGCGCGGTGGCAACAAGATCGCGGTCTCCGGTGCGTTCGACGCCGACGTGCAGCTTCACCTGGCCGGTGCCACTGGGGTCGACGGTGATCTCCGGGCGGACCTCGGCCAGGCGCGCGGTGTGCCATCGGTGGAGGTGGATCGGACGCCAGATTCCGCAGGTGGTGAACGACGGCCCCCAGTCCCAGCCGAAGTTGCAGGCGGCCTTGCGGATGAACTGGTACGGCATCGGGTATGCGCCGGGACGGTCACCCAGTTCCTCCCGCAACCGCTGGGCGTAGGCCAAAGCCGGGTGGAAGGTCACCGCCAGCTCGTTGACGCCTTCACGCAGCGCGTGGCGCAGGTCGAACCGATGGGTGCGGTGCATGTTCTCCGCCGTGCCGATGGAAACTCCGTTGAGCGACAGTTCGGCGACGGTGTCGACTCCTTCGCACACCAGGTCCATCCGCTCGTCGGTCTCGTCGACGGTGAATTCGCGGGTATAGTGCCAATCCGTCTCGCCGATCCAGGCGAGTTCCGCTTCCCGGTCGCCGATCAGCGGATCCGGGATCAGCCCGGCGGCCAGCAGGTCGGTGTGCACCGTGCCGGGCACCCGTGCGGGGATCGGGCCCACCTTCGCCGACCGCACGCGCCAGCCGTCCATCGGCGTCTCCGTTCTGTCGTAGGTCACTTGGTCGCCCCGGCCGCGAAACCCCGGTAGATCCACCGCTGGAGCAGCAGGAACACCACCAGGGTCGGCAGCACGACGATGATCACGCCCGCCGAGATGACCTCCCACTGCGCGCTGAACGGCCCCTTGAACCGGAACAGCGAGGTGGAGATGACGCCGAGATCCCGCGAAGGCATGTACAGGAAGGGAATGTAGAACTCGTTGTAGATGGCGATGCCCTTGATGATCACCACGGTGGCGATCGCGGGCTTGAGCAGCGGCAGGATGATCCGCCAGTAGACGCCGAGCCGGGACGCGCCGTCGAGCGCGGCCGCCTCGTCCAGGTCACGCGGGATCGAGCGGATGAACTGGAGGAAGATGTAGATCGAGACGATGTCGGTGCCCATGAACAGGGCGATCGCGGCGGCGCGGGTGTCGAACAGGCCCAGCCGGTTGACCACCTGGAAGGTCGCCACCTGCGTGGTCACGCTCGGCACCAGCGTCGCCACGAGGAACGCGGACAGCACGGCCTTGCGGAACCGGAAGCGGAAGCGGTCGATCGCGTAGGCGGCCATCGAGCCGATCAGCACCGTGCCCGCGACCGAGACCACCAGGATCAGCACCGTGTTGGCGAAGGCGCCAACCATGCCGCCGTCGACCAGCGCGGTGGCGTAGTTGCTCAGGTTGAGCCAGTTCTCCGGCGGGGTGAACGGGCCGCTGGAGCGGAACTCCGCGTCCTGCTTGAGCGAGCCGAGGAAGATCACCACCAGCGGCACCAGCATCACCAGGCTGACCAGCACCAGCGAGGAATAGGACAGCACCCGCCCGCCGTCGCGCCGCCTCATGCGCGGACCTCGTTCTCCGGCACCAGCCTGCGCTGCACCCAGGTGATCAGCAGGATCAGCACCAGCAGCACCACGGCCATCGCCGAGGCAAGGCCCACCTTGCCGAACTTGAAGGCCAGGTCGATGGTCTGGATGACGAAGGTTTTGCTGCCGTTGGCGCCGCCGGTCATGATGTACGGGATCTCGAACACCGACAGCGAGCCCGCGATGGCCAGTATCGCGGTCAGCCCGACGATGTTGCGGATGCTGGGCAGGATGATGTGCCGGAACCGCTGCCACCGGTTCGCCCCGTCCAGTTCCGCGGCCTCGAACAGGCTCGGCGGGATCGACTGGATGGCGCCGAGGAACAACACGAAGTTCAGGCCCAGGTAGCGCCACACCGAAACCCCGGCGAGGGAGTAGTTCACCGTGTCCGGGTCGCCGAGCCAGGGATGACCGTCCAGTCCCACCAGCGACAGCAGGGAGTCCAGTGTCCCTTCCGGACGGAAGAAGTAGAGGAAGACAAAACCGATCGCCACGCCGTTGATCAGGTAGGGGAAGAAGATGACGCCCTTGAACAGGTTCGCGAACCGGATCCGGAAGCTGAGCACGGTGGCGAAGTACAGCGCGAGCACGAGTTGCACGAAGGCCGCGCCGAAGTAGTACAGGCTGACCAGCAGCACCTCGAACAGCTCACCACGCCCGGCGAGCTGTTCGTAGTTGCCCGCGCCGACGAACTCCGGCCGCGGGCTCAGCCCGTCCCAGTCGGTGACGCTGTAGAAGAACATGCTCACCACGGGCACGTAGGTGAACAACGCCAGCAGCACCAGCGGCGCGAGCAGGAACAGCCACGGGGTGGCCCGGCCGCGCCGCTTCCGGGTGCCGTTCAGGAGGTCACCTGCGCCTTGGCTTCGGCCCACCGCCGGTTCAGGTCGGCGAAGACGTCCTGTTTGGACTTGCCGTTCGCGCCGCGTGCCGCGTCGATCAGGGTCTGGCGGTAGGCAGGCTGGTAGAGCCCGATCTCGGCGGTCTTGTCGATCTTCTTGACCACCGCGTCCTGGCTGCGGTCCAGTTCGAAGTAGGTCACGCCAAGGCTGGTGAACTCGCTGAGGATCGCCGGTTCCGGGCCGCCCAGCTGTGGCGTGAACCCGCCCTGGCCGGCGGCGTACCCGGACTGGTCGGCGAACCAGTCCACCCACGCCCTGGCCGCGTCCTTGTTCTCGGAGTGCACGCTGACCGCGTTCTTGTAGTCACCGGCGATCGCCGAGTGGAACCGGCCACCGGCCTGGCTGGGGAAGGGCAGGTAGCCGAGATCCTCCGGCGTGGCGGCGAGTTCGCGCACCTGGGTCAGCGCCCACGAACCGAGCATCATCGTGGCGATCTTGCCCTCGCCGATCGCCTTCTTGGAGGTCTCCCAGTCCGTTGTGGCCGGATCCTCCTCGGTCAGCTTTCCCGCCACGGCGTCGAAAAGCAGGGTGTCGATGATTTCCTGGGGAGTGCCGGGGGTCCACGGCGCGTCGGTGGCGGCCATCGTGGTGATCACGTCCGGCTGCCCGGCCACCGAGGCACGCAGGTCCTCCCACTGCGCGAGCGGCCACCCGTTGCGGTAGTTGGTGTACAGCGGAGTGGCGCCGGTCCTGTCCTTGATGGCGCGCAACGCGTCGAGGAACTGGGCGGGCGTTCTCGGTGGCGCGGTGATCCCGGCCTGCTGCCAGATCTTCTTGTTGTAGACAAAACCGAACGCGTTGCCGGTGATGGCGAGCCCGTAGGCCTTGCCCTCGTAGGTCTGTTCCGGGATGAACCGGTACTTCTTCTGCAGTTCGGCGGCGTCGCCGAGGGGTTCGAAGTAGGCGGGCAGCTGCTCGGGCGTGATCGACTCCGGGATCAGCAGCACGTCCCCGTAGTCCCGGCTGCTCATGCGGATCTTGACTTCGCCCTCGTAGTCGGTGATCCCCTGGAAGGTCACCTTCACCTCGGGGTGGACCTTGGCGAACTCCCGCTTGTACTGCTCGAACACGGTGTCCACCAGATCCGTGCGCTGGGTGAGCACGGTGATCTCGCCGTCGATCCGGCCGTCCGCGCCCGCGTCACCGGACGCCGAGCAGCCGGTCAGTGCGATGAGGCCGGCGGTGGCGAGAACCAGGGTCCTTCTTCTCAGCTTCATCGTTTTCGCTCCTCGGCGAGCTGGTGATGAGTGGCGAAAACGCTACGCGCGGCGAAGTTAAGCGGTCAAGCAATCATCTGCGGTGCACTTCTCACCGCAAGACCGGAAGGATGAGCACACCTGCCTTGATCTTTTTGTGAAGACTTCCAGAAACCCTTGTGAGCTGGGAAAGCAGGGCGATACGGGCAGGGGGGCAGGCGCCGGGAAAGTGGTCCGGCAGGTTCTGCCGAGAGGACTTAACCGCTCAAGTTCCCACTGAACTTTTTAAGTGAGGTAGCGGGTGAACATGGCCACCAGTTCGTTCTCCAGCCGCGTGGTGTCGATGGACGAGGGCGCGGCGATGAGCTGGTGCACGACGAGTTCGACGGTGGACACCACCAGCCGCGCGGCGGTCTCCTTGTCGGCCACCCTGACCTCGGGGTGCCGGTCGAGCAGGTCGTGCACGAACGCCACCCGCTCCCGTTCGTACGCGCCGATCTTCTCCAGCAGCTCGGCCGAGCGCGGTGCCTGTTCGAGCATCACCCGCAGCAGCTGCGGGTCGTCGAGGTGGTTGTCGATCACGGTCCGCACGAACAGCCGGAAGATCTCTTCGATCGAGCCGGGCAGCTCACCGCGCTGGTGGCGCTCGACGGCTTCCCTCCCGGCGTCGAGGTGCCGGGTCACCAGCTCGAGCAGGATCGCGTCCTTGTTCGGGTAGTACTGGTACAGCGAGCCGATCGAGACCCTGGCCCGTTCGGCGATGCGGTTGGTGGTGCCCGCGGCGTACCCGTGCTCGCCGAAAACGTGAGCAGCCGCGATCAGGATGCGCTGCCGGGTCAGCTCGGCGCGGACCTGCCGGGGCTGTTTGCGCGGGTGGAGCCGCTGCCGCTCGGACGTCACGGATACCTCCTCCATGGCCGGGAAAAGCGAGTTTCCGGCAACCTGAATGATTGCTCATAATTATGGCACGACCTGCGTAAACCCTCACTGAACCGGAGCTTGGATGCTGCCGAAGGTACGACTGCCCGACACCCGCAGGATGATCACGCTGGAGGTGCTGGGACGCACCAGGACAACCGCCAACTTCACCACCGTCACCCTCGGCGGGCCCGGACTGGAGCACTTCCGGCCCACCGGCGACGACCAGACCGTGCGCCTGTTCTTCCCCCGCGACGGGCAGGACGGGCTGCGCATGCCGACGTTCAACAACGAGGCGTGGATGGCCGAAGTCCTGCTGCTGCCCAAATCCCGGCGGCCGTGGGTCCGGAACTTCACCATCCGGCGAGCCCGGCCCGAGCAGGGGGAGGTGGACATCGAATTCGCCCTGCACGCCGGTTCCCCGGCTTCGTCATGGGCGACGCGCGCCCGGCCGGGTGATCCGGCTGGCATCTTCGACATGGGCGTTTCGTACCTGCCACCGGCCGGCGTCGACTGGCAACTGCTGGTCGGTGACGAAAGCGCGCTGCCCGCGATACTGGCGATCCTCGAGAACGCGCCGGAGTCGCTGATCGCCGAAGTGTTCCTGGAAGTTCCCGAAACCGCGGACATCCGCGACGAAGTGGTCAAACCGGAAGGCGCCAGGGTGCACTGGCTGCCCCGCGACGACAGCTCGGCCAGGCCGGGCAGCCGGGCGCTGGAGACCGTCACGAAGGCGGCGCTACCACCGGGCCGGTGCTACGCCTGGCTGGCCGGAGAGGCGAAGCTGCCCACCGGGCTGCGGCGCCATCTGGTGAACGAACGCGGACTGCCGAAGCAGGACATCGCCTTCTACGGGTACTGGCGGCTGGGCCGGTCGAGCCCGGGCTGAGTTCAGGAGGCGCGCTCCAGGCGCAGGGCACGGGCGGACTGGGCCAGGCACCGGTCGCACGGCATGCCGCGCAGGCCGGGCAGCAGATCCGCCTGCCCCGACTGGATCACCTCACCGCACAGGGCGCTCAGCTCGGCCGGGACGCCCGGCGAGGTGGCGGGCACCAGGTGGCACACGCGTCTGGTCTCACCGACGATGCCCCGCCGCAGGCGAACGATCATCATCGGGGGACCAGGCTCCCGTGCCACGCCATCCATGACAGCAACGTTAGGGCCCGCCCGGCGTAGTTGGCTTCGTGCCAACGGACCAAGGAATTCCGGCCGTACTGGTCCGCCGACCCGAAAACCCCTAACGGCGGACGACCACGGCGCCGCCCAGCCGGTGGCAGAGGTTCAGCGCCAGCTCCACGTCGAGGCGGTTGTCCGCGACCGGCTTGCCGAGCAGCTCCTGCGCCCGGCGCACCCGGTACTGCACGGAGTTCTTGTGCATGAGCAGCCGATCCGCCGCGGCGGTGTAGCTGCTGCCGACGGTGAGGAACACGCGCAGGGTCTCGCGCAGCCGTTCGTGCTGCTCGTCGTCGAGCGCCAGCTCACCGAGGGTTTCCTCGACCCACATGCGGGTGGCGGTGAGGTCCGATGCCATCAGCGCCATCGCGCCGACGTCGCGGAAGGTCATCGCGCGGTCGCAGTCGTCACCGGCCGCGACGGCCAGCGCGTGCACCCGCGCCGCCTGCCGGTGGGTCCGCCGGAAGCCCTCGACCCCGCTGCCCGGCTCGCCGACGGCGACCCGCACCTGCGCGTCCGCCTCGAGCGCGGTCTCGATCTCCTCGTCGGTCGGCCCGGTGACTTCGTCGACGGGCAGCCAGACCCACGCGCACAACTCGTCGTGGGGCACGAAGAGCGGCCGCGGGGCACCGGGCCGTTTCGCGGTGAACCGACCAGCCAGCGCTTCCAGCCCCGCCAGCGCGTCCACCGGCCGCGCGGTCTCGGCGTACCAGGCGACCAGCCCGACGTGGTTGCCGCGCACCCGGTAGGCGAGCGCGGTCTCCGTGGCGTCGATGTCCACCACCGCGCCGTCGAGCAGCGAGCGGACCCGCGCCGCGCGCACGGCGCTGCGGTTGAGCAGCCAGGTGTCGCGTTCTTCCTCGTAGGCGGCCACCACCTGCTGGGTGACCCGGTCGATGAAGATCAACGCGCCGGACAGCGCCTGGCGGGTCAGCGCGCCGAGTTCCGCGGCGTCGTGGATCTGCCGGGTGCCCTCCTCGATCGCCAGGTCCAGCACCGCCATCTGGCCGAGGTAGTAGGCCCGGATCAGGTCGATCACCGAGGTGCCGCGCTGCGCGAGCCGGCGCGCGTACTCGATCGCGGCGGCCGGAGCCTCGACCCGCGTGGGATCGATGCCGTGCTGGAAGATGCGCAGCGCGGTGTCGATGTTCTGGTAGACGCTGGCCGAGAGCAGGCTGACCATGCCCTCGTCGTCGTGGACCAGGTGGGGGAGTTCGCGTTCGTACAGGCTCACCAGTTCGGCGGTCACTTCCGAGGCCCGGTCGTTCAACGCGCCGGCGACACTGGCGAGCCGGTCCGAATGGGATTCCTGCACGTGATCACTCTAGGGCGTGACAGTCGGAATCCCGCTGTAACCTGCCGTTTTTGCCAGTGGCGAACCTACGACGGGCGGCCCCGGCGGCGGGCCACCCCGATCCACAGGAGTACCGAAACCACCGTGCTGGGCGCGACCAGCAGGTAGACCGGCCAGGCGCGGAACCCCGATATCCACAACATCAGCGCCACGCCCAGTGAGACCAGCGTCCACACCGTGGCGAGCGAAGTGCCGTTCCGGCGCCACTTCGCGAGCAACCCGCGTTTCGACTCCCGGCTACTCACCACCACGACTCCCGCACCTCGACATCCCTCGATCGAAGTACCCCGCGGCGCTCGCTTCAACCCCTTTTCGCCGGGAAGGCAGCACGAACGGAGGTCACCGTCCGGTCGATGCGGGCCATGCTCGTTCGACGTACCGGTAACCGACACAGACAGGCAGGAGAGCAGCCGTGCACCACGTGATCCGGGAAGTCCACCCGCCGCAGGGACCGCGCAACGCCCAGTTCATCGGTGAGCCCTACGGCGCCGACATCTCCTTCTTCCTGGTCGACGCCGAACCTGGCCAGGGACCGCGCCCGCACCGGCACCCGTATCCGGAAACCTGGATCGTGCGGTCCGGGCGGGGCACGTTCTACGCCGAGGGCGACGAGACCGAGGCCGGGCCCGGTGACGTCGTCGTGGTCGGCGCGAACACCCCGCACACCTTCCGCAACAACGGCACCGAGCGCCTCGAACTGGTCTGCATCCACGCCGCCGGCGAGATGGTCACCGAGTGGCTGGACAGCACCGACCCCCTGCCCTGAGCGCGGGACAGGGGGGCCGGAAGCGGGCTCAGACGCCCGCGGTCTGGCTGATCCAGGACCGGCTGCTGGCCACGCTGGCGTAGTTGTTCGTGCCGGTCGGGTTGCTGCCGCCCTGGTTCTGCACGGTCGAGGCGACCCCGACCTGACGGCCGCCGGAGATCTGGGGGCCGCCGGAGTCGCCCTTCCACGCGGCGCCGTTGATGCCGCGACTCTGGATCGCCGGGCCGCCGTACGCGTCCGTCGAACGCCCGGTCACCTGCACGTTGGCGGTCTTGAGCACGGACGAGGCCGGGCCGGTCGGGGTGGTGCGGCCCCAGCCGTAGATCTGGTTGGTGGAGCCGACGGCCGGGTCCGCGTTGCCGAGGGTGATGTAGGTGGTGCTGAACGAGCGCGACAGGTGCAGCAGCGCGACGTCACCGACCGGCGAGACTCGCTGCTGGTCGACGCTGATCTGCGTACCGGCGCCGAGGTTGTTGCTGCCCACGCGCACGCTCATCGCGCTGCCGAGGCAGTGCTCGGCGGTGAGCACCCACTGCGGGGCGATGATCGTGCCCGAGCAGTTGAAGTTGCCGTTGACGTAGACCTGCGCGCCCCACGGCACCGAGGGTGCGGTGCCACCGCCGACGATGTCCGGCTGCGCGCCGCCCGCCGAGGCGGTCCCGGCGAGCAGGGTCATGGCGAGGGTGGCGGTGGCGGCGCAGGTGGCGCCCAAGGCGCGAAGGGTGCGGACTCGGCTCACGGTCGAGTTCCTTTCGGGGTACCGGGGAGCCGCCGGGATTCCGGCGGTGCGCCGGAAAAGTAGGCAGCCGGGCGCCGCGCCAGGTACCGACGAAGGTCGGGTGGCGGCGCGGATTCCTACCGAGGAAGGGGGTTTCGCTACGTACTGAATGCACGCACCGCCTGGCGGTCTATTACTCAGTAGGCTGGGATGGTGGTGATGACCCGGCTGCCCCACCTCCGGCCCGACGACCTCGACGAGGACCAGCGCGCGCTGTACGACGCCATCACCGGCGGCCCGCGCGCGGGCGGTCCGGTCGCGCTGACCGACGACGCCGGCCGTCTGGCCGGACCGTTCAACGCCATGCTCGCCGCCCCGGCGGCCGGTTCGGCGCTGCAACGACTGGGCGCGGCCATCAGGTACGAGACCTCGCTAAGTGGTCACGATCGGAAGTCTGCCAGAGGTCTCGGCGGCCCAGCTTCCCGCTGGACGCACGGCCGGAAGACCCGAGTACGGCTCCGGTACGCGGGTCTCCCGGCCGCGCGCCCAGCGGAAACCTGGATCCACCGAATACCCCCGACGGACTTCCGATCGCAACCACTGAGCGCACGCACCCGGGAACTGTCCATTCTGGCCGTCGCGGCGCACTGGGACTCCGCGTTCGAGCGCCACGCCCACGAGCCCGTCGCCTTGTCGGCCGGACTGACCGAGGAACAACTGGCGGCGGTCCGCGCCGGGACCGTCCCAGATGGCCTCGACGACACCGAACTGGCCGCGCTGCGGTTCGTCACCGCACTGCTCCGCGACGGCGATGCCGACGACGAGACCTACGCCGCCGCGGTCGCGGTCCTCGGTGAACGGACGGTCGTCGAGCTGACCACCCTGGTCGGCTACTACGCGACGCTGGCACTGCGACTGCGTGTGTTCCGGGTGGAGCCGTAGTCGTGGGCGTGCCCCTGCGGGCCGCCGCGGTCGCACCCGGCGAACAGCGCGTGTCCGTCTACCGGGAGTTCGCGCCGTCCACCGAGCTGGCCGGGGTGGTCCGGTGCACCTGGGAGGGCGTGCCGGGCTGGTCGCGCGTCATCCGCGTGCTGCCGGACGGGTGCGCCGACCTGACCTGGAACGGGGAACGCCTGTTCGTGACCACCGGCTTCGCGCCGGTGCGGGTTCCCCTGGCCGCACACGGGATTTCGGTCGGCCTCCGGTTGCACTGCGGGGCCACGGGTGGGGTGCTGGGCGGTGTGGCGGCCGGTGACCTGGCCGATCTTGTGCCGTCGAGCGCGAGACTGACGGACGAACTCCACACGGCCGCCACCGCGGCCGAAAAGCGCCTGCTGCTGGAACGTTTTGTCGCACGGCGGTTGCGTGACGGTTTCCGCCCCGACCCCGCCGTGCCCGCGGTGGTACGTGAGCTGACCGCGCCGGAAGCCAGGGTCGACCGGGTGGCGGACCGGATCGGCCTGAGCGAGCGGACCCTGCGGCGGCGGCTGGGCGCCGCGGCCGGACGCGGTCCGAAGGAGGTGCACCGCGTCCTGCGGTTCGCCGGTTTTGTGCGGAGCCTGGGCGAACTCGCTGCGGGCCGCGTGGCGCTTTCGTCGGTGGCCGCCGGACTCGGCTTCGCCGATCAGTCCCACCTCGGTCACGAGTGCGTCCGCCTCTCGGGCTCGTCACCGGCCCGGCTGGTGGCCGCGTACGCACGTCACGACGGCGTGGCCGAAATCCACCAGACTCGCCGGTCCTGACCGGGCAGGGTCGGCGCATGGAGCCGATCACGCTGTCCGTCCGCCTCGACGACCTGGACTCGAACGGTCACGTCCGAGGGCCCGCCTACCTGGTCTACGCCGATCACGCCCGGTGGCTGACCGCCGCGGCCGCCGGTGTCGGCCCGGCCGTGCTGAGCGCCCGGGGAGTGGGGCCGGTGAACTTGGAGACCACCATCCGGCATCTGGCCGAACTGCGCGCCGACGACCAGGTCACGATCACCTCGGCGTACGAATGGGGCGAGGGCAAGACCTCCCGCGTCGTCCAGTGGCTGCACCGGCGGGACGGGGTGGCGGTCGCCGAAGTCAGCAGCGTGTGCGGCCTGCTCGACCTCACCGAACGACGGCTGGTGCCCGATCCCGCCGGGTTCTGGCGGGAGCACGCCACCCGGCCGGAACTACTGGGGCTCGCCTGAACGCAGCCCGCCGACGAGGATCCCGACCAGCTTTCGCGCGTTGTAGCGGCGGTTGCCGCCGGCGCCCGCGCAGAGCCCGCCGATCCCGCGCATCAGCTCGTAAGGGTCCACATCGGACCGGATCTCGGCCGAAGCGGCGTCGAGCAGCGCGCCGCACACCGGCACGAGCCGCTCCAGGAAGTAGTAGTGCAGCGGGTCGTAACAGGGATCGTCGGACTGCAGCACGGTGGCCAGACCTTGTTTGGTGATCACAAAATCGACGAACCGGTCGAGCCAGCTCGCGAGCGCGGCGTACGGGGTCGCGCTGCTCGACAGCACGGAACGCGGTGTCGTCCGGCGGCCTGGGGACGATCGAAAGCAAGGGTTGAGACATGACTCGGTGTCGGGTGGGTACCCGCCGGTCATGCCTACCTACGACCACACCGGCACGGTCGACGTACCGGCCGCGGACCTCTTCGGCTACCTCGCCGAGCCGGGCAACCTGCCGGACTTCCTGCCCGCGATGACCGAGGCGCACCGCGAGGGCGGTGGTCAGGTGCACGTCGAGGCCGAGGTGCGCGGCGAGCACGTCGAAGGCGAAGCGTGGCTGCGGGTGGACGAGACCACCCGGACGCTGAGCTGGGGCGCTCCCGGCGAGGGCGACTACCACGGTGACCTGCGGGTGACCGAGACCGAGCCGGGCACGAGCGAGGTGACGATCCGGCTGCACACCGAGCGTGCCGGCGGCGAGGAGATCCAGCGGGCGCTGGAGGACGCGGTGGCCACCCTGTCCCAGCGAGCCGCCGCGAAAACCGACCGGGAAGCCGCCGACCACCAGGACGGCTGGTCCTGACCCACCGGGCCGCTCCTGACTCACCGGCGTCTCGTGTTTGCCGCCGCCAGGCTCGGTCGTTCCCTGAATTACCGGCGACTCGCGCCCGCCGCTGCCAGCAGGGCGGCCGCGAACAGCAGATAGGAGGGGAACAGCCCGCCCGCCGAGCTCAGGGTGCCGCCGATGGCGCGGCCCAGCAGCTGCCCGACGCATTCGGCGGTGATGACCGCGGTGGCCAGCTCCGCGGCGGTGAAACCGCTGGAACCCGCGGTGGTGGCCCTGATGTACAGACCGGGATAGGCGAGCCCGACGCCGATACCGCCCGCGGCCCACGCGACGAGCGCGACGGTGAACGACCCGCCGTTGGTCAGCTCGACCGCCAGCACCGCCGTGCCGAGCGCGGTCACGGTCAGCCCGGCCGCGGGCAGGCGCCGCTTGGCCCGCGCCGAGGTGAACCGGGCGGCGAGCAGGCTCGTGACCGCCCAGCCCAGCGGCGCCGCGCTCAGCACGATCGCCGCCTGCCCGAGGCTCAGCCGGAATCCGCTCGTCAGCAACACGGTGATGAGGCTGTCCGCGCCGAAGTAGCCGACCGCGAACAACATCATCGCGCCGAGCGCGGCGGGCGTGCCCGGCCGCAGGCGCGCGGTGCCCGCGGGCAGGATCGAGACCATCCCGGCCACCGTGACCGCCGTGCCGAGGATCGCCAGCGGCCACCAATCCTGGTTCAGCACCACACCCGCCGCGCCCAGCGGGACCAGCAACGTCCGCCCCAGCGGGCGCGGCGCGGTGCCGGCGGGCCGGTCACCGCGGACGGCCCGCACCACCAGCAACCGTCCGAAAAGGACAAACGGCACCGGGAGCAGCAGGGTCCAGCGCCAGCCAACGAGGTGCTCCAGCCCCAGCGTCGCGGCCGGGCCGGCCAGCGCGGGCAGGATCCACATCGCCGAGGACGCGGCCACCACCCGGATGCGCAGCCGCTCGCCGAGATGCTGGATCGCGGAACTGATGCCGAACACCGCGAGCAGGCCGCCGGCGAGTCCGCCGGCGAACTGCCCCAGCGCGAACATCCAGGCCGCCTGGGCGGAGGCAGCCAGAGCCAGGCCACCGAGGTAGGTGAGCATTCCGGCGGCCAGGGTCCCGCGCGCGCCCAGCCGGCGCAGCACCCGGCTCGCCAGCGGGAGCGCGACGAACAGGCCCAGCGTCGAACCCGCGATCAGGAGGCCGAGTTCGCCTCGCGCATCCAGCTCGTCCGCGACCACGGGCAGCAGCGTGGACGCCACAAAACCGGTGATCGCCGCCGCGAACTCGAGCGCGACGATGCCGGCCGCGAGGACCAGCGGCCGTTGCCCTCGCTCAGGTGTAGAGCTCGCGGTCATAGAGATTGATCTGGACCCAGACGCCGTCCGGATCCCGGACGCGCAGCGAGTGCCCGAAGTTCTCGTCGATCACCGGACCCGGCTCGAACCCGGCCGCGCGCAGGCGCGCCGCGACGTCTTCGAGCGGTTCGCTCGCTTCGAAGGCCAGTTCGCACCCGCCCGCGTCTTCGGCGGCGCCGCGGTGGATGGCCAGCGTGCCGCCGTCGGCGGGCAGCTCGACCCAGCCGCCGGGGCGGGACACCGGCCCGATCCGCAGGCCGAGCACCTCGTAGAAGCGCGTCATGGCCGCCACGTCCTCGCTGTAGCGGATCGGCATCACCCGCATCACGATGGCTCCTCACTCCGGGGGTCGCTCCGCCGCAGGTAGTCCTCCAGCACGCGCTCGACGAACGACGAGAGCGATTCGTCGGCTTCGACGGACGCGTGCTTCACCCGCCGGACGAGGTCGGGCGGCAGATACACGCTGAATTGCCGTTTGGCGACCCTGGTCATGCTCACATGCTAGCAAATGAGCATGCGTGCGCCGGTAGGCTGACGGCATGGTGGACGTCATCGGGGCGGGATTCGGGCGGACCGGCACCATGTCGCTGCACAGCGCGCTGGAGGCGCTGGGCTATGCGCCGTGCCACCACATGCGGGAGATACTGGGCAATCCGGACGCCACCGCCACTTGGACGGATGCCCTGCGCGGCGACCGCGACGCGCTGCGCGCCGCCGTCGCCGGTTACCGGGCCACTTTGGACTTTCCGGGCTGCCTGCTGTGGCGTGAACTGGCCGAACTGTTCCCGGACGCCAAGGTGCTGCTCAGCGTCCGCGATCCGGAGAGCTGGTACCGCAGCGCGGTCGGCACGATCTTCGACCCGGTGATGGCGGAGGTCGTCGCGAAGCTCGGCGCCGGGACCGGCGACCTGATGACGGCGATGGCCGAACGCGGCTACGGCCACTTCGGCGAGGACGAGACGATCGCCTGGTTCGTCCGGCACAACAAGGAGGTCGAGGCCGCGGTCCCGGCGGACAGGCTGCTCGTCTACCGGGTGACCGACGGCTGGGAGCCGCTGTGCGAGTTCCTCGGCGTCCCGGTCCCGGCGGAGCCGTTCCCCCGCGCCAACGACTCGGCCGACTTCACCGACAACGTCGAGCGCTTCCTCCGCGAACCAGGGTGAAGGTGGGTCAGGGCTTCCGGCCGACGGCGGCGACGATGCAGTTGCCCGCGGCCGGGCGCGGGGTGGTGCGCGGACCGGCGGGGTACCAGTCGTCGTTGACCACGAGGCCGGGCGGGAGCAGCTCCAGGCCGGCGAGCATCTCCTCGATCTGCGCCCGGGTGCGGAAGTAACCGCGGCTGATGCTGGCGTTGAGGATTTCCTGCACCCGGTGGGCGATCGGGCTGTGCACCTCGTCCTCCGGGTCGAAGAAGTGCGAGAACACCACGTACGAACCCGACGGCAGCGCCTCGATGTACTGACGCATCACCTCGGCCGGGGCCAGGCCCCTGTCCTCGCTGTGGTGGTGCAGCGTGGCCACCTGCAGCAGGCCGAGCGGACGGCCGAAGTCGAGGTGCTGCCGCACCGTGTCGTGCTCCAGCACGGCGGGCGGGTCGAAGATGTCCGCGCCGACGAGGTAGGTCCTGTCGTTGTCCTCCAGCAGCGCGCGCCCGTGCGCCAGCACCACCGGATCGTTGTCCACGTACACCACCCGCGAGTCGCGGTTCTCGCGCTGGGCGACCTGGTGGGTGTTCTCCGCGGTGGGCAGGCCGGAACCGCAGTCGAGGAACTGGTCGATCCCGGCCTTGCGGGCCAGGAACTCCACCGCCCGGATGAGGAACTTCCGGTTGCTGACGGCGATTTCGTTGACCTCGGGCACGGCCGCGTTCAGCTGGGCCAGCAGCTGGCGGTCCACCTCGTAGTTGTCCTTGCCGCCCAGCGCCGCGTCGTACGCCCGCGCCACGCTCGGCGTGGTGGTGTCGATCCCAGCCGAGGGCAGATCGGTGCGTTCGTCGGGCATCAATACCTCGCTGGTTCTGTTCTGCGCCGGGGATTCCGGTGGCGTGATTCACGTACCTTACCGCCGCCGCGGGCACGCCAGGAGCGGCCCGCGCGCGTGCCGCGGGATATTCGCGTGACATCGGGTTCGCCCCGTGTGACGGTGCGCCCATGGACGACGATCTTGATCTGCTCCGGCGCGCCCGGATGCGGTGGAACTCCCCGCTTTCGCCGGTGCACGCCGAACTGCTGCTCGACCGGCTCGACCTGGCGGAAGGCCTTCGGGTGGCCGATCTCGGCTGCGGCTGGGGCGAGTTCCTGCTGCGCGCGGTCGAGCGGGCGGGCCGGGGACTCGGCGTGGACACCGACCCGTCCGCACTGGCGCGCGGGCGCGCGCTCGCGGAGGAACGCGGCCTCGCCGATCGGGTCGAATTCGTCCAGGCCGACGCCGCTACCTGGGCCGGGACCACCGATCGGGTGATTTGTGTCGGTGCGTCCCATGCGTTCGGTGGCACCCGGGCCGCGCTGGAGGCGCTGGGCAAGTTGGTGCCGGCCGACGGTCGCGTGCTCTTCGGCGACGGATTCTGGCAGGCGGCACCCGGCCAAGCCGCCATGGACATCTTCGGCACCGAGACCCTGATGCTGCCCGAACTGGCGGACACCGCCCGCGCGGCGGGCTGGCGGGTCCTCCACCTGAGCACCGCCGATCAGCACGAATGGGACGAGTTCGAGTCCACCTCGCTGCTCGCGCTGGAGGAATGGCTGCTGGACCACGGTTCGGAGCCCCGGGCGGTGCGGATCCGCGACTGGCTCGACACCCGGCGGCGCCAGTACCTCCACGACTACCGCGGCGTCTTCGGCTTCGCCTACCTGGTCCTGGCGCGAGGTCGCTGACCTGCGGTTTTGCGAAATCCCAGAATTTTTTCGCGGGGAGCTGCAAAATCCGGGGGCGGTGTTCGTAGAGGTGTCGACGTGCCGGACCGCCCGGCCACCGCACCCGGAGGAGCACCCCATGACCACGATCGCCACCCGCGCCGGAACCGCATCGGGCCCGGCCGAGCTGACCGCCGACCGGATCACCAAGTCGCTGCTCGGATACGGCGTGATCGCCGGCCCGATCTACCTGACCGCCTCGCTCGCCCTGGCCGCGCTGCGTGACGGCTTCGACCTGACGCGGCACGCCTGGAGCCAGCTCGCGGTCGGCGAGGGTGGCTGGGTTCAGGTGGTGAACTTCGTGCTCACCGGCCTGATGGTGCTCGCCTTCGCCACCGGCCTGCGCCGCGCGCTGGTGAGCGGCCCCGCCGCACGATGGGCGCCGGCGCTGCTCGGCGTGTTCGGCCTGAGCATGGTCGTCGCGGGCATCTTCCCGGTCGACGCCGGTGGCGGCTTCCCGGCCGGGGCCGCCGCGCCGCCGGCGATGAGCACGAGCGCCCTGATCCACTTCGCTGCCGGCGGGGTCGGATTCCTCTGCCTGACCGCGGGACTGCTGGTGTTCGCCCGCCGCCTCGCCCGCGAAGGGTTCGGCCGCCACGCGCTGGCCACCCGCGTGATCGCGCCGCTGTTCCTCGTCTCGTTCTTCGCGATGGCCTCCGGTGCGCTGAGCGTGCTCGTTTTCGCCGCCGGTGTGGTGGTCGTCTTCGGGCTCGTCACCGTGCTTTCCGTGCACCGCTACCGTCAGATGCCCGACACCACCTGCTGACCCGCCACCACTTGCTGAAAGGGAAAAACAAATGCGTTATCTGGTAGTTCTCGAAGCCAGCCAGCCCGACACCCCGCCGCCCGCCGAGCTGATGGCCGGCATCATGCAGCTGGGCGCGGAAGCCACCCAGTCCGGCGCGATGATCGACAACGCGGGTTTGGCGCCCAGTGCGGACGGTGCGAAAGTCACCCTCGACGGGGACGCGGTGACGATCACCGACGGCCCGTTCGCGGAGTCGAAGGAAATGATCAGCTACGCCATCTACGACACGCGCACCAAGGAAGAGGCCGTTGAGTGGACCCGGCGCTTCCTCGCCCTGCACGCCGAGCACTGGCCGGGCTGGACGGGGGAGGCGCGGGTGCTGCGGGTGTTCGGTCCCGCCGACATGCCCGGAGCCTGAGTGGATCGCGCGGAAACCGGGCGCGGCACCGTCGAAGCGATCTGGCGGATCGAATCCGCCCGGTTGATCGCGGCGCTCGCCCGGTTCACCGGCGATGTCGGCCTCGCCGAGGACCTCGCCCAGGACGCGCTGGTCGCGGCGCTGGAGCAGTGGCCGGTCACCGGGGTACCGCCGAAACCGGGAGGCTGGCTGATGACCACCGCCAAGAACCGCGCGATAGACCTGTTCCGCCGGAACGGCACGCACCGCCGGGCCGTCGAAGCACTGGGCCGTGACACGGCGGCGGAACCCGAGTACTCCTTCGACGACCCGGTGGGCGACGACGAGCTGCGCCTGCTGTTCGCCGCCTGCCACCCCGGTCTCAAGCGCGAGTACCGGGTGGCGCTGACCCTGCGCTGCCTCGCCGGGCTGAGCACCAGGGAGATCGCCGGTGCCTTCCTCGTCGCCGAATCCGTGGTCGGGCAGCGCATCTCCCGTGCCAAGAAAACGTTGCGGCACAAGGGAATCCGGCTGGACCTGCCGGAAGCGGGTGACCTGCGCGAGCGGCTGGCCTCGGTGCTGGAGGTGATCTACCTGATCTTCAACGAGGGTTACCGCGCCACCTCCGGCGCGGACTGGATGCGACCCGAACTCAGCAACGACGCGCTCCGCCTGGCCCGGCGCACGGCGGCGCTGATGCCCGAAGTCGCCGAGGCGCAGGGCCTGCAGGCGCTGCTCGAACTGACCCACGCCCGCGCGCCCGCGCGGCACGATCGGCTCGGCGCGCCGGTGCTGCTGCCGGACCAGGACCGCGCACGCTGGGACCGGCTGCTGATCAGGCGCGGCATGGACGCGCTGCACCGCGCCTACCGGCTCGGCTCGGCGGGCCCGTACGCACTGCAGGCGGCGATCGCCGGTTGTCACGCCATGGCCCCCACCGCGGCGGCGACCGACTGGACGCGGATCGCCGGGCTGTACGACGTGCTCGAACGGGTCCAGCCCAACCCGGTCGTCACGCTGAACCGGGCCATGGCCCACGGCCACGCGGACGGGCCGTTCGCGGGCCTGGCCATCCTGGCGGGCCTGCCCGACGCGCTTGATGAGTACGCGCAACGGCACGCCGTCGAAGGCGAACTGCTCGCCATGGCCGGACGTCACGAGGACGCCCGAGCCGCCTACACCCGCGCCGCCGCGCTGACCACCAACGACGCCGAACGAGTCCTCTTCGGACAGAGGTCGGCCGGGCTGGTCTGACTCGGCATGGTTGAACTCTACTTAGGGGGCTTGGTAGAGTTCAACCATGCCTGTTTCGCGAGGGCCCAGGATGACGCTGCCGACTCAGTTGGTATTGCAAGTTCTGGTGGCCGACCCATCCGCTGAGCTGTACGGCTTGGAGTTGTGCCGGGCGGCCGGACTGCCGAGTGGCACGATTCATCCGATCCTGGCTCGGCTGGAAAAGGCGGGGTGGGTGATCAGTCGCTGGGAAGAGGTTGATGTCCACCGCGAAGGACGCCCTCGGCGGCGTTATTACCGGGTTGACCCGAACAGTGTCGCTGTGGTGAAAGCGGCCCTTCATCGTGCGGCGCCTGCCGGGCGACTCCTCGGGCAACTCCGCGCGGACAATGCTGGTGGTGTCTCGTGATTGCGACGACCGTCTGGGAGCAGCCGGAGATGCGAGAGGCGCTCGCCGCTCGCGAGATCAGCTCGGTGTACCGCCAGTTGCGTAGGCACGGGGTGTCGCAGCGCCTGATCGCCGCGATGACCGGCCAGTCGCAGTCCGAGGTGTCGGAGATCCTCAAGGGGCGGCAGGTGATGGCCTACGACGTCCTGGTGCGGATCGCCGACGGCCTGGGTGTCGCCAGGGGATACATGGGCCTCGCCTACGACGAGGCCACGGCGATACAGGTCGTCGGCAACGCCGGCGGCCAGCAGGCTGAGGAGGACGAGTCCGTGAAACGGCGGAAGTTCCTCGCGCACGCCGCGCAGGTCAGCATGGGTGCAGCGGTCTTCGGATCGTCGGCCGAGGCTTGGGCGACGCGTCCCGCGAGGACACCGGCGCCAGGCCGGATCGGGATGACCGACGTCCGGAAGATGGAGACCGCCTCCCGGGTGCTTCGTGCCATGAACGACCAGTACGGCCGCGAATTCGTTCGCAAATCTGTGGAAGCGCAACTGTTCGAAGTGAAACTGGCGATCGACCGCGCGGAATCGGAAGAGGTTCGGATTCGGATAGATCAAGTCGCCGTCGCGCTCGACGTCCTACTGGCCGAGCCTGCGCCTGATCACCTTGACGCATCGAGCGTTCCCGAAGATGACGGTGTTGGGTTGTATCGCCCACTTTCTCGTTTGCCTCGTTGCACGGTTGGTTGGGTGACGCATGTCCTCCCGGAAGGGGAGCGGACGCGCTACCTGGATGAATGCCTCAGTGAGCTCGACGAACTGGCGCAACTTCCGCAGCGGCGCCGGGCTCAGTTCGCGTACCTGCTGAACCTCCTCGTCAGAATTCCGTCTCTGCGGTTGGCACTGAACAAGTCCACGCCTGCTGGGCAAGGAGTCAAACCTGTGGTCGCACCAGTCGAAGCTTTGAGTCGAGTCGTTGATTCGAAGGAGCGCACCCAGAACTTGTTCCGGCTTCTGCGGCTCGTGGTCATCGGCCTCGCGGTAGTGCTGGGCGAGGTGTTCGCCTTCCTTGCGTTTGTCAGCTATTCGCCGATGGCCGGTATGATCATCGGCTTGCTGACGACGGTGCCCGCGGCCGGTCTGGCCATCAAGGGCCGCCGCCGTGTTCGTCGGCGGCCGAAGCGATCGTCGGCCTAGCCTCGGCGCGCAGCGCAGTAGCCCGGCGAGCGGCAGCTCCGATCGCCGGGTTTCAGTCCGTTTGCGGCCGGTCCGCGGTGACCAGGTAGTAGTCCAGCAGGCCGTCGGTGTAGGAGCGCAGGAAGTTCCGCGGCCAGTCCTCCGCGTGGACGGTGCTCGCCACCCAGCGGTCGTAGGCGGCCCAGACGTGCTCGCCGATGGAGTGGACCGAGACCTCGCTGAACCCCGCCGCGGTCAGCGCGTCGGTGAAGGTCGAGATCGGATGGGCCACGTCCAGCCCCTGCTCGAAGCTCTGAAGCAGGGCGTGGATCTCTGCGTCCCGCCCGGGCTGCCGCGCGAAGAAGGTGGACACCGCCAGGCGCCCGCCCGGAGTGAGCACCCGCGCCGCCTCGTTCGCGAACTCGGTGACCGAAGGAAAGTGCTGGGCGGCTTCGACCGAGTACACCCGGTCGGCACTCGAGTCAGGGAACGGCAGGGACGCGGCCGTGCCGAGCCGGAACTCCAGCGCGCCGGGAAGCGGGGAGTTCCCCCGCACCGCCCGTTCCACCTGCGCCGGATGCGCGTCCACCCCGCACACCGAGCGAGGCCCGAACTCGCGCAGGGCGAGCGCGCACCCCAGCCCGCGGCCACAGCCGACTTCGACCACCCGGGAGGACTCCTCGATGTCGCTCGCTCGCAGCACCAGGCGGTAGAGGTCCTCCTGGCTGCGCACCCGATCGGCCTCGCGCAACGGCCCGTCGGCGTCGATGCCCGCCCAGTACCCGAAGTTGATGAACCCACCGGCGAAACAGGGGTTCCGGCTGAGGTCCTTCTCGCCGTAAAGCCGGTCGATGGGCGGCAGCATGGCCCCAGCCTACTCCGCGAGCCGGAATGTCGTTCCTGGATTGTCGGTGGTCACGGGTAAGTTCTGGGCCGTGGAAGCACGGGAGCGCATCGAAGAACTCGCTGATCGGATCGTCGTGCTGCGCGACGCCTACTACCGGGGTTCGCCGGAGGTGGCGGACGCGGAGTACGACGCGATCGAGGACGAGCTGCGCGGGCTGATCGCGGCGAACCCGGAACTGGCGCCCGACCCGAACCCGCTGGACCAGGTGGGCGCGCCCGCGGTGCTGCACGCGCCGATCCGGCACTCCCGCCCGATGCTCTCGCTGGACAAGGCGACCCAGCCCGAGCAGGTCGCCGCCTTCTTCGACCGCTTTCCCGGGCAGCCGGTGGTGGTCATGCCGAAGCTGGACGGGCTGTCGCTGGCCGTGGTCTACGAGGACGGGCGGCTGGCCAGGGCGATCACCCGCGGTGACGGCACCACCGGCGACGACGTGACCATGCTGGTACGGGCGCTGACCGACGGCATCCCGGACCGGGTCGACGCGACCGGCCGGGTCGAGGTGCGCGGCGAGGCGGTCATGCTGCGCTCCACCTTCGCCGCCTACAACACCGCGCACCCGGACAAGCCGCTGATCAACCCGCGCAACGCCGCCGCGGGCACGCTGCGCGCCAAGGACCCGGCCACCGTCGCCGGGCGGAACCTGCGCTTTTTCGCCTTCGACCTGTACTCCGACATCGCGGAGACCGACCTGGGCAGCGCGCTGCACGCGCTCGGCTTCACCGCCGCCGAGATGCGCCGCTGCGCGAACGCGGAGGAGGCGCAGGAGGTGATCGCCGAGATCGAGCGGCAGCGCAACGAGCTGGACTACGACCTCGACGGCGCCGTGCTGCGGCTGGCCGATCGTGACGCCTACGCCGCCGCCGGCACCCGGTCGGCCTCACCGCGTGGTGCGCTGGCGTACAAGTTCGCCGCCGAGGAGAAGACAACCGTGCTGTCCGATGTGGTCTGGGACGTCGGCAAGACCGGCAAGATCGCCCCGGTCGCCTGGCTGGAGCCGGTTTTTGTCGGTGGCACCACGGTCAGCCGGGCGACGCTGGCCAACCAGGAGGTCATCCGCGCCCGCGGCATCAAGATCGGCGACACGGTGCTGGTGCGCCGCGCCGGTGACGTGATCCCGTTCGTGGCCGGGGTTCTCGACGCCTCGAAGCGCACCGGCGCCGAGCGGGAGATCGTGCCGCCGGCCGAGTGCCCGTCCTGCGCGCAGCCGCTGACCGAACAGGGCAACAGCCGGGAACTGTTCTGCACCAACGTTTCCTGCCCGGCGCAGACGGTGCGGCGGCTGATCCACTGGGCCTCACGCGCGGCCGCGGACATCGACGCCATCGGCGGGGTGTGGATCGAGCGGCTGGCCGAGGCCGGCATTCTCGAGCACCCGTCGGACTTCTACCGGCTGACCAAGGAGCAGCTGCTGGAATTCGAGCGCATCGGCGAGGTCTCGGCCACCCGCATGATCGAGTCGATCGACGCGAGCCGCCGGGTCGGGCTGCGGCGGGCGCTGATCGGCCTGGCCGTCCCGATGGCCTCGGAGGGCACGGCCGCGCGGTTGTGCCGGGCGGGTTTTCCCTCGCTGGAAGCGGTGGCCGACGCCGGTGTCGATGGACTGGTCGCGGTCGAGGACATCGGGCCGAAGGTCGCCGCGTCGCTGATCGAGCACCTGACCCGGCTGCGCCCGGAGTTGGAGCGGCTGCGCGAGCGCGGGGTCTCCCTGGACGTGCGCGAGGAGGACCTGCCGCCGGTGGTGGCGGCCGGTGCGCCGCTGGCCGGGAAGACGGTGGTGGTCACCGGCGCGATCAGCGACCCGCGCTCCGGTGAGAAGGTCGCGCGCCCGACGTTCCAGCGGTTGTGCGAGAAGGCGGGCGCGACCATCGCGTCCTCGGTCTCGGCGAGCACGGACCTGCTGATCACCGGTGCCGAGGTCGGGGCCGCCAAGCTCACCAAGGCCGAGAAGCACGGCGTCGAAGTCGTCGACCAGGGCGAGATCTGGCAACAACTGATCGCGGCTGGGGTGGTCTAGAGAGCTGCTCTTCCCGGACGAGCCCGCCACGGCACCGTCTTGCCGATGAGTTCCCGCCGCGCGGCTGGTCTGTACCGGTGGCAGCGCAATACCGCGCGCTACACCGGAGGAGGGCAAATGCCGATCGAGCGCATGCTCGCACAAGCCACCGTCACCGATCTCGAAGTGGCCGTTTCCTGGTACACGGGGCTCTTCGGGCGCCAGCCGGACGCCAGGCCGATGGACGGGCTGGCCGAATGGCACCTCGCCGCGACCTTCGGGGTGCAGGTGTGGGCCGAACCGGGGCGGGCCGGTCACAGCACCGTGGTGCTGGACGAAGCCGATCTCGACGGGCGGGCCGCCGAGCTGGACCGGGCCGGTATCGAGCACCCCGGCCCCGAGCACGCCACGTCGTCGCGGATCCTGCGGCTGGCCGATCCCGACGGCAACCGGATCGTGTTCACCGGCTGATCGGCTCCCCGCACCCGGGCGCTCGACTTCAACCGTCCGCGTTCGCCCTGTCGAGCAGGGAGAACATCGCCTCGTTGAACAGCTCGGGCCGCTGCAACGGGGCGAAGTGGCTGACACCGGCCAAAATGGACAGTTCCGCGCCGGGGATCGTGTTCGCCAGGTATTCGGCGTGGGCGCGCTCGATGAACTCGTCGTGCTCGGCGTGGGCGACGGTGACGGGCACGCGGATCCAGGCCAGCTCCTGCGCGCTGTAGTCCGGCCCGCTCCGCTGCATGCGGGTGACCGCTTCCACCAGGTCCTCGAACCCGTCCGGAGTGGCCGAAAGCTCGGCGTAGTCCCGCGCGTGCCTGGCGAAGCAGCGGTCGACCACCGGCGTCGTGCGGAACTCCTTGGTACCGCTGGGATCCATGTTGCAGCCGAAGTAGAGCACGCCGGTGACCCGCTCGGGCGCGTGCCGGGCCAGGATCAACGCGGTGACGGCACCGTCGCTCCAGCCGGTGAACGCGGCGCGCGGCACCCGCAGGGCGTCCAGCACGGCGAGCACGTCGGAGGCCAGCAGGTCGTAGGTGTACGGCCGGTCGTCGCGGGTGCTGCGGCCGTGGCCGCGGCTGTCGATCACGATCGCCCGGTATCCGGCCGCGACCAGCGCCGGGACCTGGTTGCCCCAGTTGCCGCCGTGGCCGAGGCCGCCGTGCAGCAGCACGACCGGCGGCCCGTCGCCGTAGGTCGCGTACCAGATGCTTGCGCCGGAATGCGGGAGGTGGCCCTGCTCGGCGGCTTCCGGCAGGGCGGGCGCGCCTTCGGCTTCGAACCGGATCAGGTCGTCGTCATGAGTGGGCATCGCTTCCAGGCTTCCACACCACGCACGGTCACAGCCAGTCGTGTTCGCGGGCGTAGCGGGCGGCTTCGTGGCGGGTGCGGGTCTGGGTCTTCTGCATCGCGTTCGACAGGTAGTTGCGCACCGTGCCCTCGGCGAGGTGGAGCTGCGCGGCGATGTCGGCGACCGAGTACCCCTCGCCGGTCACCCGCAGCACGTCGAGTTCGCGTTCGGTGAGCGGGCAGTCGTCGACCACGGCGAGCGCGGAGACGTCCGGGTCGATCCACCGCTTGCCCTCGTGCAGGGTCCTGATCACCGACGTGATGTGCGCCGGTTCGGCGGACTTGCTGACAAAGCCCTGCACGCCGAGCTTCAGCGCCTTGCGCAGCACACCCGGTTTGGCGTGCCGGGTGAGCATCAGGATCACCTGCGCCGGGCGCTCCCGGCGGATCTCCGCCACGGCGCCGAGTCCGTCCACGCCGGGCATCTCCAGATCGATGACCAGCACGTCCGGCTGGTGCCGCAGGGTGGCTTCGACGGCCGTGGCCCCGTTGTCCGCCTCGGCGAGCACGGTGATCTCGCCCTCCAGCGGGAGCAGCGCGGCCAGCGCCTTGCGGAGCAGCGCTTCGTCGTCGGCGAGCACCACCGTGGTCATCTGTCCTCCTCCGGGAATGCCGCGGCGGTCAGGAAACTCCCGTCGTGCTGCTCCACCGTCAGCTCGCCGCCATTGTCCGCCAGGCGCCGCCGGAGCGTGGCGAGCCCGCTCAGTTCGGGCAGCGGGCCGTCCGGCGCGCCGTCGTTGACGATGGTGATGCCCGCCTTCGACAGGGTGATCCGCACCTGCCCGGCCTGGGCGTGCCGCAGGATGTTCGTCGTGGTCTCACGCAGGACCTGGCCGAGCAGCTCGCCCGCGCCGGTGTCCACTTCGGCCTCGCGGTGCACGCGCACGCGGATCCCGGCGGCCTCGAAGAGGTTCTTCGCGTTCTCCAGCTCGGCCGAGAGGTTGAGCCGCCGGTGCGCGTGGGCGAGTTCCTTGGTCTGGGTGATGGTGTCGGCGACCAGTGCGTGGATCTCGCGCAGTTCCTCCTCCGCCCGCCCGGCGTCGGTGCGCACCAGCCGCTGGGCCAGCGCCACCTTCAGCTTCACCACGTGCAGGGTGTGGCCCTGGATGTCGTGCAGGTCGCTGGCGAACCGGATCCGCTCGCGCGCCACGGCCAGCTCCGCTTCCCGGTCCCGTGACTCCTCCAGATCCCGGACGACGTCGTAGAACCGCTTGTTGGGGAACATCAGCCCGGTGACCACCGCGATGATCCCGGTCGGCAGGAGGACGAACTGCGTCAGCTCGCCGAGCAGGTCCTCGTGCGCCACCAGCAGCCGCGCCGCACCCGTCACGGCGACACCGGCGGTCAGCGCGACGGCCGCCGCGGCCCGGTGGCGGGGGAGCCGGGAAACCAGCAGCGGCCCCACCATCACGACGCCGAAAAACGCCGCGCCCGAGCCGGGCCCCAGCACCCCGTAGAGCCACACCCCGGTGGCGACGAGCAGGCAGGGAATGGCGATCGGGAAGAGCGCGCCCATGGTCCACCGCACGAAGGTCACCACGCCCGCGACCACACCGAGGCTCAGCACGGCGGCGTCGGGCCAGCTCCGGGCGTCGAGTGCCACGGCGAGCGCGCCGCCGACGGTGACCACCGGCAGCAGCATGGTGAGGTTGAGGTGGCGCAGCCGTCCCTGCGTCTCCTCGCTCTGCCCGGCGCTCATGCGTCCATTGTGGGCGATCCGGCCGGGCGCACCAGTGACACCGCGTCACACGTTCACCCCAAAGAACGTCATGGTGCGGACATGACGTGGTCGCACTGGCCGCCGCGGGTGCCCGCTGGTGGGATCGATGCCATGTCACTGCGGAAGACGTTGTTGCCCGTACTGGTCACCGCGCTGGCCGCGTCACTGGTCGCGGGCGTGCCCGCCGCGATGGCGGAGACGCTGAGCTGGGGCGACTGCCCGGCCGATGCCGCCAGACCCGGTCTCCAGTGCGCCACGCTCGATGTCCCGCTGGACTACCGCGATCCCGGCGGCCGGACCATCGAGGTCGCGGTCTCGCGCCTGGCCAGCGCCGACCCGGAGAAGCGCCGGGGTGTGCTGCTGACCAACACCGGCGGTCCCGGCGGGGAAGGGCTGATCTTCCCGGCCATCCTGCGCGACAACCTGAAGATCCCGCGGGAGGTGCTGGACAGCTACGACGTGATCGGGATGGATCCGCGCGGTGTCGGCCACAGCACGCCGGTCACCTGCGACCTCAAACCCGAGCAGTGGTTCACCAACATCCCGCTGTACGCGCGGAACCCGGCCGACGTCGCCGCGCAGGCCGAGCAGGCGAAGGCGGCCGCCGCGCAGTGCGGTGCGTCGGCGACGGCACCGATGCTGCCGCACATCACCACCGCGAACACCGCGCGGGACCTCGACCGGGTCCGCGCGGCGCTGGGTGAGTCCACAGTGTCCTATTTCGGCATTTCCTACGGCACCTACCTCGGTTCGGTGTACACCACGCTGTTCCCGCACCGCAGCGACCGGATCCTGATCGACAGCGCCACCGGCCCCGGCGGCTGGGACGCCGGGTTCACGCGGATGTTCGGAGAGGGGTTCGAGGACCGCTTCCCGGATTTCGCGAAGTTCGCCGCCGCGCACCCCGAGTACGGCCTCGGCACGACGCCGGAGCAGGTGACCGCGAAGTACTTCGAGCTGGGCGCGCGGCTGGACGCCACGCCGAGCCCGGAAGGCGTGAACGGCCAGGTGTTCCGCCACGGCACCTTCGCCAGGTTCTACTACGACAGCGAGTTCCCCGGACTGGCCGCGATCTGGCAGGCACTCGACACCGGGAAACCGCTACCACCGGCACCACAGCCCGGGACCGCGGAAGCGGCGGCACCGGTCGCGGACAACTACCTGGCCAGCCAGCTGCACGTGATCTGCAACGACTCCGACTGGCCGGAATCGGTCGGGCACTACCAGCGCAACGTCGCGATCGACCGGTTCCGCCACCCGATGTTCGGCGCCGCCGCGGCGAACGTCACGCCGTGTGCGTTCTGGCCGTCCGAACCGGCCGAACCGCCGGTGAAGATCGGTGACGACGGCCCGTCGAACGTGCTGATCGTGCAGAACCTCCGCGACCCGGCGACGCCCCTGGCCGGGGCGAAGAAGCTGCGGCGGGCCTTCGGCGACCGGGCCCGGCTGGTCACCGCCGACCAGGGCGGGCACCTCGCCTACCTGTACCTGGACAACCGGTGCGCCAACGACATCGCGACGAACTTCCTGCTCACCGGGCAGCGCCCGGCGCACGACCGGGCCTGCTGAGTACCGAAAGGGAGACCATGACCGAAGAACCGCTGATCGCCGAGGACCTGCTGCTGCTGATGCTGGACGACAAGTCCGGCACCCCGGCGGGCGCGGGCACACTGCACTACGCGCTGGGCGGCGCCGTGCTGGTCGAACTCGCGCTGCGCGGCCGGGTCGAGACCGACGGGAGCGGCGGGCTGGGCGGGCCGAAGGTGCTCGCCGCGGGGGAGGGCCCGCTCGGGGACCCGCTGTTGCAGGAGGCCTACGACAAGATCGCCGAGAAACCGCGGAGCGTGCAGTCGCTGCTGATGGCCATCGGCGGTGGCCTCCGCAAAACGCTGGTCGAGCGGCTCGTCGAGCGCGGCTTCCTCCGGCGCGAGAGCAAGCGGGTGCTGGGCCTGATCCCGCGCACCACCCTGCCCATCGACGACGGGCGGTACGAAAGCGAGCTGCGGCAACGGGTTCGTGCCGTGCTCGAAGACGGGGTGGAGCCGGACGTGCGGACCGCGGCGGTGGTCGCGCTGCTCTCGTCGAGCGGCACGTTGCCGTCGCTGCACCCCGTGCCGAAGTGGTCGGGCGAGGTCTACCACCGCGGCAAGGAGTTCGAGGAGGGCAGCTGGGGTGCCTCGGCGGTGAACACCGCGGTGACCCGGACCGCCACGGCGATCGCGGTGGCCAGCGCGACCGTCGTGGTCACCACGGTCACGTAGCCGGGCGGTCCTCGGGCAGGAGGTGGGCGAGCAGCAGCTTGACCATCAGCACCGGGACGAACCAGGCGACGGCGGCGGGCGGCGGGGCCAGGGCGAGGATCGGGGTCAGCGCCAGCGCGGTCACCGCGAAGGCCACCGGCCGCCGCAGCGCGGCCGGCGCGAACTCGACGAGCACCGCGCCGGCCAGCACCGCGCCGTAGGTGGCCGCGGCGGTGGTCCAGGTGAAACCGGGCACCACCGCCGCCAGCACGAACGGGTGCACGTGGCCCGCGACGAACCCGAGGTGGTGCACCGCGGTGCGGCCCGGCCGGTGGAACCAGCGCTTGGCGGAGCCGGTGGCGTTGACCACGGCGCCGCCGAACAGGTCGAAGGCGATCACCACCACGACCACCACGGCGAGCGCGGGCAGGCGCGCGTCCAGCGCGAGGAACAACACCAGCAGCGCGCCGCCGGTGGCCGCGCCGAACCCGGCCGCGATCTCACCGCGGGTGGCGCCGGGCGCGATCAGCCGATCGATGATCGTCACGGGCTTCGGTTGGCTCACCCCATGAGTGTCGCAGCACCGGTCAGCCGAACGTGGAACCGGTCACGCGGTAGCCGCCGTCCTGGACCCGGAGGAACGGGATCGCGCTGTTGCACCGCAGCGTGTCCTGCGCGAAACCGCCGGTGCTCCAGCTCCAGCCGATCGCGTCCGGGCCGCGCGGGTCGTCCCGCACGCTGATCCCGACCCGGCGGCCGAGCAGCTCGGTGCCCGGTGGCGCGGCGGGGAACTCGGCCCGCTCGATGACACCGGTCACCACGCCCAGTCCGTCGGCGGCGAGCGCGCAGTCGACCCGGCCCTCGAAATCGGCGACCAGCTTCCCGTCGGGCGTGAGGTGGTTGACGTGGAACCGCCCGGAGGACACGCCGTCGGCCGTTCTCCTGGCGTCCACGGTGAACCGCACCGGGTCACCGGGCCCGTGCTGGCCGGGCAGCCGCGCGCCGGCGCTGCCGGCGACCCGCGTCTCCCGCGGTTCGGCCGCGACCACTCCGGGAGCCGCCGCCCCGGCCACCGCCGCGATGGCCAGCACTCCCAGAGAAATCTTCGTTCCCTTGCGCACCTTGATGTTCCTCCCTGTTGATGTTGCCGTGCGGTCCACCATGGCCGGTCCGGCCGGTGGCTTCCTCCCCCGGCGGAGGGAACTGGTTCCCGCCCCGGCGGGAGCGAAGCCGGGCGAGATTCATTCGCAGGGCGCATCAGTGCATGCGAAATCCGTGATTGACCTGGCCGGTCGCCGACCCCAGAGTCGGGATCTGTCAACGGTGACGGTGAGGAGACACGATGAGGCGCCTGTTCGGGTTGACGGCGGCGATCGCCACCGCCGGATCACTGCTCACCGCTCCGGCGGTCGCGTCGGGATCCTTCTTCGGCTACCAGCGGCCCGCGCTCCACGAGGTGCGCAGCGAGGCGATCACGGTGCCGTTGCGCGACGGGAGCCATCTCGCCTGCCGCCTGCACCGCCCGGCGGAGGCGTCCGGGGAGCCCGTGGCCGGCCGGTTCCCCGGCATCGTCTACGACTTCAACGCCTACGACAACCTCGATCAGCTCGCCGCCGAGTCGGCCTACTTCGTGCGGCGCGGGTACAACGTGCTTTCGTGCAACACCAGGGGATCCGGTGACTCGCCAGGACGGATCGATCCGTTCAGCGCGCAGGAGCAGACCGACAACCACGACATCATCGAATGGCTGGCCGCGCGGCCGTGGTCGACCGGCCGGATCGGGCAGATCGGGGTCAGCTACGGCGGCCACGCGGCCCTGCTCGCCGCCACGCGCAAGCCGCCGCACCTGGAGACGATCATCCCGGTCAACGGCATCTCCGACTGGTACGAGAACACGATCTATCGCGGTGGCATCTACTCCGCCCGCATTCGCGACTGGCAGCGTCAGGTCGCGCCGGACACCTTGCGCACGTACGCCGAACACCCCTTGTACGACGACTTCTGGCGCGAGCGCAGCGTCAAGGATCGATGGTCCGATTTGGACATCCCGGTGCTGGAGATCAACGGCTGGAACGACCGCTACCGGGGCGGAATGGTGGAGAACTTCCAGGCACGCAAGCAGAACGTGTGGCTGGTGTCCGGGCCGTGGGAACACGGCTGGCCGGCCGGGCAGCCCGCCGGGATCGGGCCGGGTGAGTACCTGGCGTGGTTCGACCGGTGGCTCGGTGGCCGGAAGGCGCCACTGCCGCCGACGAAGGTCACCTCGTACGCGATGCACGGCACGGGCTGGCAGTCCTTCGCCGACTGGCCACCGGCCCGGGGCACCCGGTACGCGCTGACCACCGCGGGCGAGCTGGCCAGGTCCGCGGGTGCGCCAGGCACCGGTGGATACCGGGTCAACACCGAGACGACACCCGCCGAGCCGGGGGAGAAGCTCACCTTCACCGCCCCGCCGCAGCGGCGCGACCTCGTGCTCGCGGGCGACCCGAAGGCGGAGATCGAGGTGTCGGTGACAGCCGCCGACGGCAACTTGGCTGCTGTGCTGGAGGATGTCGCCCCTGACGGCACCGCGACCCGGATCACCGCGGGCTGGCTCAAGCTCAGCCACCGCCACGGCCACACCGCGCCCGTCGAGGTCCATTCAGGACAGTGGTATCGGACCACAGTGGACCTGTGGCCGGTGCACCACCGGCTGGCGGCGGGCCACACCATGCGCCTGACCGTCTCCAGCGACGACCACCCCGAGATCGACTCCGACGCCCCGCCGGGCAACGTCGCGCTGCGCCTCGGCGCCGGTGGTTCCGCGCTCGTGGTTCCGTCGTAGTCAGCGGATGCCGCGCGTGCGGTACCCGGCAGCCAGCGCGGCGATGCTGACGAACGAGACCGCGAGCAGGTAGTAGCCGGGCGCGACCTGCGAACCGGTTCCCGCGATGAGCGCCGTGGCGATGGTGGGAGTGAACCCGCCGAAGATCCCGACCGCGGTGTTGTAGCTGAACGACAACCCGGTCGCGCGCGCCCGCACCGGGAACGCGTCGGACATCACCGAGGGCAGCGCGCCGAAGTACGCCGCCTTGAGCAGGCCGAGAATGGTCATGGCCGCGGTGAGGGTGAGGAACGAGGGCACCGCGGTGACCCAGATGAACAGCGGCACCACGCTCACCCCGATCAGCACCGCGGCGGGCACCATGATCACCAGCCGGCCGAACCGGTCGGCGAGCAGCCCGACCACCGGCGTGCCGACGGTCAGGATCACCCCGGTGATCAGCAGGGCCACGAACGACAGTGAGTCGTCGAGGCCCAGTTCCTCGACGCCGAAGGTGGGCAGGTACTGGAGAATGAAGTTCAGCGCGGTGGACACCACCAGCGCGCCGCCCGCGATCAGCAGTCCGCCCCAGTGGTGCCGGAACACCGACCGGATCGGGGACGGCGCCGGGCCGGATCCCTCTTCGCGCATCGCGGGCGATTCGTCGACGTAGCGGCGGATGTAGTAACCGACCGGGCCGATCAGCAGGCCGAACACGAACGGCACCCGCCAGCCCCACGCGGTCATCGCCTGGTCGGAGAGCAGTGCGGTCAGCGCGGCCGCGAACCCGGCCGCCATCAGCGTGGACAGCCCCTGGCTGGCGAACTGGAAACTGCCGAGAAAGCCCTTGCGCCGCTCGTTCTGCTCGACCAGGAACGAGGTCGCGGCCCCGAACTCGCCACCGGCGGCGAACCCCTGCAGCAGCCGCGCCACGATGACCGCCAGCGGCGCGAAGATGCCCAGCGTGTCGTATCCGGGCAGGACGGCCAGCAGGAAGGTGCCCGCCACCATCAGCCAGATGGTCAGCATCAGCGCCTTCTTGCGCCCGTGCCGGTCGGCGTAGGCGCCGATCACCAGCCCGCCGAGCGGCCGGATCAGGTAGGTCACGCCGAACACGGCGTAGGCCTGCACGAGCTGGACCCCGGGATCGCCCTCGGGAAAGAAGGTCCGGCCGATGTAGCTCGCCATCAGCGCGTACACGGCGAGGTCGAACCATTCGAGCGCGTTGCCGATGGTGGCGGCCGCGATCGCGCGACGCGTGGAGGTGGTGGCCCGCTCGGCCGGCTGGGTGCTCATCGGACCGCCGTCCCGGCCAGCGCGTGGAAAACGGCGGTGGCCAGCACGAGACCCTCACGGGCGATCGGCGCGAGCAGGTGCTCGTCGGGCGCGTGCTGGAGGCAGCCGGGGTAGGAGTGCGGCAGCCACAACGCGGGCATGTCCAGGATTTCGGTGAAGACGAAGTTGGGCAGCGAGCCGCCGATGTTGGGCAGCACGGCGATCGGCCCGCCGGTCGCCGCTTCGAGTTCACCAGCGGCCCACCGCGGCCAGTGGCCGTCGATTTCCGTGCGGCTGGCCGGGAAATCGCCGGTGATCCGCACATCGACCATCGGATAGCCGTGTGCGGCCAGGTGTTCGGCCAGTAGCTGCCGGGCGTCGCGGACATCGGTGCCCGAGACGTAGCGCAGCTGCAACGCCGCCCGCGCCCGGCCGGGGATCGCGTTGACCGGGTGGTCGATGTCGGCGGCGCCGATGGCGAGCACTTCCAATGTGTTCCAGCCGTAGAGCCGTTCGGCCGCACTCAGGCCGACATCACCCCAGCCCGGGTCGGGCGCCGGGTCGCCGGGGCTGTTCGCCACCTTGATCCCGGCCAGCGCGGCGCGGACCGCTTCAGGCAGTTCCGGGGGCAGCAGGCCGGGCACCTTGATGCCCCCGTGCCCGTCGACGAGCGTGGTGATCGCACCGGCCAGCGTGGTGGCCGGGTTGCGCAGGATTCCGCCCCAGTTGCCGGAATGGTACGAATCGGTGCGCAGCTCGACGTCCAGTTCGAAGTTGAGCCCGCCGCGCGAGCCGAGGAACAGCGTCGGGGTGGCCGCGTCCAGGCGCGGGCCGTCGGAGGCGATCAGCACGTCGGCGCGCAGTTCCTCCCGGTGCTCGGTGGCGAACTCGGCGAGCCCCGGCGAGCCGATCTCCTCGCCGGTCTCGAACAGGAACTTCAGGTTGAACCCGAGCGAGCCGTGTTCGGCCAGCAGCAACCGCAGCGCGGTGAGGTTGACCAGGTGCTGGCCCTTGTTGTCGGCGGTGCCGCGGCCGTACCAGCGCTCGCCGTCGACGCTGAGCGTCCACGGGTCGCGGCCGTCGCTCCACTGTCCACTGTGGCCGTCGACCACGTCGGCGTGGCCGTAGCACAGCACGGTGGGCAGCGACGGCGACTCGATCCGCGTGCCGAGCAGGAACGGGCCACCGGCCGGATCGGGATTGGGGTGCTCGGTCACCGTGCAGCCGAGCGCGGTCAGCAGCGGGGTGAGCACCTCGTCGAGGTATGCCTTGAGGGCAACGCGGCCACGTTCGGTGGTGCTTTCCGTCGGATAGCCGACCAGCCGGGCCAGTTCCTCGCGGAACGCACCGGAGTCGACGTGTTCTTCGGCTTTCTGCCTGAGTTGTGCTGGTATCACGGCTGGCTCCGGTGGTCTGCGACGCGGGTCGCAGAGCAGGTTAAGCCGGTTTCGCGGGCACGACCATTGCCGATTTTGTCATCGAGCGTTCTATTATTGGCAAACCGGAGGAAAGGTGACTCGATGCAGCTGCTGCCCGTCGGCCTGACCTACTTCGCCGAGGTCGCCCGGTCCGGCTCGGTCACCGAGGCGGCCCGCGCGCTGACCGTGGCGCCGTCCGCGATCAGCAGGCAGATCGCCAAGCTGGAGGCCGAGCTGGGGGTGCCGCTGTTCGCCAGGCACCCGCGCGGGATGACGCTGACCGACGCGGGCGCGCGCCTGCTCGCGCACGCCCGGCGCACCGAGGCCGAGTCGGCCGCGCTGATCGGCGAACTGCGTCACGCGGACGCGTCCGAGGCGCGCCGGGTGGCCGTGGCGTGCTCGGAGGGCTTCGGCAGGCGGATGGTGCCGCGGGTGATGTCGGAGTTCCGGCGCGCGCACCCGGAGGTGAGCTTCCAGCTCGACATCGTCACCCGGCAGGAGGCGACCCGGCGGGTGGCCGAGGGCATCGCCGACGTCGCGGTGACCTACACCATGGGCCCGCAGCACGACGTGCGGGTGGAGTGCGCGGTGGTCACCGAGGTGGTCGCGGTTGTCCCTTGTGGACACGAACTGGCCGGGCGGGAACGGCTCGGGCTGGCGGAGCTGTGCGCGTACCCGCTGGCGCTGGCGTCGTCGCGGACCAGCCAGCGCGAGCTGTTCGACCTCGGCGCCCGGATGGAAGGGATCGAGGTGGCACCGGTGCTGGTCTGCGACGGGCTGGCTCCGCTGTACGAGTTCGTCCGCGACGGCGGTGGCATCGCGCTCGTCGGCGATCTCGGCGACCTGGACGACAGCGACGGCGTGGCTTACGTGCGGCTGGACCACCCGGTGTTCCGGCAGCGCGAAGCGCAGGTGCAGACCATGCCGGGCAGGCGCCTGCCGTGGTCGGCACGACAGTTCACCGGCCTGCTGGTGGCGCGACTGCGTGAACTCGGCTGATCACGAAGGCGGGGGAGCGGTCGACTCGCGCACGCCCGGTCGTGGACGGACCGGCTCGGCCGGATCGGCAACTTCCGCGCGACCGGGGGCGGTTCTCGTGATCGGCGCGCAACGAGTCCAGGTGCAGCTGACCCATGCACCCGGTGTCAAGACCGGACTGACCGAGGTGCAGGCCTACCAGCGTTGAGCCGCCGGGCTCACCCCGGTCACCGCGAGCCGGAACAGTCGGTCGGCTTCGGCGGCGGGGTCGGGCCGGTGTTCCGTCGCCAGCACGATGCCGACGATCAGCGTGATCAGGTCGGCCACGGTGACGCCCGCCTCGACCGCGCCGTCCGCCGCCGCGCGGTCGAGCAGCGGGGTGCCCGCCTCTTCCAGCGTCGACGAGCACGAGTTCGCGCCGGCCGGATCGGGCACGTCGTAGGCCAGCGCGGCCGCCAGCCCGCGGGCGGTCGCGCTGTAGGCGACGACCTCACCGAGCCACTCCAGCAGCGCGTCGCGGCTGTCGCCCTGTCCGGTCAGTTCGCGCGCGCGGGCGCTCAGTGCCTCGATCCGCTGGTGGGACACCGCTTCGAGCAGGGCGTGACGAGTGGGGAAGTGCCGCCGGACGGTCGCCGAGCCGACTCCGGCGGTGCGCGCGATCTGCTCCAGCGAGGCGTTGGCGCCGTGCGCGGCGACCTCCTCCTCGGCCACCGCGAGGATCCGCGCGTAGTTGCGCCGCGCGTCCGCGCGCTGGTGCTCGGGCATGGCGTGACCTCCGTGTTTGCCAAGTGGCGGGCCCCGCCGTATCGTAGCGGAAGCTAAGTGGCGGGCCCCGCCATTTCTTGCTTCCCGAAGGAGTGTCATGTCCACTGTGTCCGATCCTGTCCTGGTCACCGGCGCCACCGGCCGCCAGGGCGGGGCCACCGCCCGTGCCCTGCTCGCCGCGGGCGTGCCCGTCCGCGCCCTGGTGCGCGACCCCGGCCGGGCGCGGGCGATCGAAGCGCTCGGTGCCGAACTGGTCACCGGCGACCTCCACGACCGCGAGTCGGTGACGCGGGCCGCGAAGGGTGCGCGTGCCGTCTTTTCCGTGCAGCAGGCCCCTTTCACCGAGAACGGGTTCGACTTCGACGCCGAAGTGGCGCAGGGCGTCAATCTCGTCGAGGGCGCGAAGGCCGCCGGGGTGCCGCAGTTCGTGCACACCTCGGTTTCCGGCGCCGGGCAGCACGTCGAGGCGCCGGGCTGGGCCGAAGGCCGCTGGAGCGCGATGGAACCGACCCTGGGCGCCAAAAGCGCCATCCAGGACCGCGTGCGCGAAGCCGGTTTCGCCCGCTGGACGCTGCTCAAGCCGGCGTTCTTCATGGAGAACTTCCTGCCGTCGATGAAGTTCCTGTTCCCGCGCGGCATCGAGGGCGGACTGGTGAGCGTGGTCAAGCCCGCCACGCACCTGTCCCTGATCGCGGTGGAGGACATCGGCGCCGCGGCCGCCGCGGCCATCACCGACCCGGACCGGTTCCACGAAGTCGAACTGGAACTGGCCGGCGACTACCTGCCGATGAAGGAGGTCGCCGAAGTCCTGTCGCGCGTGCTCGGCACACCGCTGTCCGCGCCGGACATGACCGAGGAAGAGGCGTTCGCCGCCGGAATGCCGGGTATGGGCGCCTCGCACGAGTGGCTCAACGTCGTGGGCCAACCGGCGCGGCCGCAGTTCGCGAAGGACCTCGGCATCGCGCTGACCCGCTTCGAGGACTGGGCGCGGGGAGCGCGAGAACTCAAGGCGTGATGGTCGTCGCGGCCGGCATGGGCCTGGCGTTGGTGTTCCCCGCCGGTCGTCGGGCTCATCGCGGACGCGGTGAGCCTGCGCCGCGCACGAACCGGTGCCGGGGGCGACAACCGGGCCGGGTTCGGGGATACTGGACGCGGGATGGGCCGATCCGGCCCGAGTGGCGACGACGCACATCGAGCAGTGGCCAGGACCCCGCTTCCTCTCGACATCTCCGCAAGTCATCGTGCGGCCCGCGCGCCGTGAGAGAGGAAACACCCATGAAGGCAACCGGTTCGACGGTGGGAACCACCGCGTCGACGGCCCACCTTTCCGAGGACGATCTGGACCGCATCGGCGCCGAGCTGGACGCGATCCGCGCCGAGGTGATGGCGGATCTCGGTGAGGACGACGCCCGCTACATCCGCCGCGTGGTCAAGGTGCAGCGCGGCCTGGAAGCGGGCGGGCGCGGGCTGCTGCTGGTGTCGTTGTTCCCGCCGGCCTGGGTCGCCGGGACCGGCGCGCTGGCCGCGGCGAAGATCCTGGAAAACATGGAGATCGGCCACAACGTGCTGCACGGGCAGTGGGATTGGATGGGTGATCCGGAGATCCATTCCTCGACCTGGGAATGGGATTCGGCGTCCAGCGCGCAGGGGTGGAAGCGTTCGCACAACTTCGTGCACCACACCTACACCAACGTGCTCGGCAAGGACCGCGACCTCGGCTACGCGATCATGCGGGTGGACCCGGACCAGCAGTGGAAGCCGGTCCACCTGCTGCAGCCGTTCTACAACATCGCACTCGCGCTGAGCTTCGAGTACGGCATCGCGATCTACGACATCGAACTGGAAAAGGTCGCCGCGGGCACCAAACCGTGGCCTGAGGCGAAAACGGAGCTGGCCGGGCTGTGGCGCAAGATCCGCGGTCAGCTGGTCAAGGACTACGTCGCGTTCCCGCTGCTGTCCGGCCTGGCGGCGCCGACCGCCCTGCTCGGCAACCTGGTCGCCAACCTCACGCGCAACGTCTGGTCCCACGCGGTGATCTTCTGCGGCCACTTCCCGGCCGGGACCGAAACCTTCACCGAGGACGAACTCGACGGCGAGACGCGGGGGCAGTGGTACGTGCGCCAGCTGCTCGGCTCGGCGAACCTCGACGGCCCGCCGCTGCTGCACCTGATGACCGGCAACCTCAGCCACCAGATCGAGCACCACCTGTTCCCGGACCTCCCGTCCAACCGGTACGCCCAGGTGGCGCCGAAGATCCGCGCGCTGTGCGAGCGCTACGGCCTGCCGTACACCAGCGGGCCGCTGCACAAGCAGTACGCCGGGGTGCTGGCCACCATCGCCCGGCTCGCCCTTCCCGGCGGGCGGAAGGGCTGATGGCGGTGTTCCCGCCCGGCGTCCGGCGCCTGCGTGAGGTGGCCGCCCGGCTGACCACCCCGCTGCTGCCCGACGACTACCTTTCCCAGGTCAACCCGCTGTGGTCGGCCCGCGCGCTGCGCGGGCGAGTGGTCACGGTGGTGCCGGAGACCGCGGACGCGGCCACCCTGGTGATCAAGCCCGGCTGGGGGTGGACCTTCGCGCACCAGCCCGGCCAGTACGTCGGCATCGCGGTCGCGGTGAACGGCCGGTTCCACTGGCGTTCCTACTCGCTGACCTCGGCGCCCGCGCACTCCGGTGGCACCATCACCATCACGGTGAAGGCGATGCCCGAAGGAATGCTCTCCGAGCACCTGGTCCGCGGCCTCGAACCCGGCACCGTCGTGCGGCTCGCCCTGCCGCGGGGAGAGTTCGTGCTGCCCGATCCGCCGCCGCCGAAGCTGCTGTTCGTCACCGCGGGATCGGGGATCACCCCGGTGATGGCGATGCTGCGCACGATGGACACGCGCGGCAGCATGACCGACGTCGTGCTGGTGCACACGGCCAGGGACGCCGATGCCACGCTCTTCCTCGGTGAACTGCGCGAGCTGAGCCGCCGCCATCCCGGGCTGGTGCTGCACGAGCGCTTCAGCGGGCACCACGGACGGCTGTCACTGGCCACCGGGCTGGATCCGCTGTGCCCGGACTGGCGGGAACGGCAGGCCTGGGTCTGCGGCCCCGCCGCCATGCTCGACGCCGCGAAGGCGGTGTGGGCGGCCGCCGGGCTGACCGACGCCCTGCACCTGGAGTCCTTCGGCGCCGCCTTCGACGGCGGCACGGCCGAGGGCGGCACTGTGCGCTTCGCCGCCTCCGGTGTGTCTGTCGAGGCGGACGGCGCGACCACGCTGATGCAGGCGGGCGAACGGGCGGGCATCACCATGCCCTTCGGCTGCCGCATGGGGATCTGCCACACGTGCGTGGTCCCGCTCGCCGAGGGCCGCGTGCGCGATCTGCGCACGGGTGCCGAGCACCGGGGCGGGCACGGGGACCGGCCGAAGATCCAGACCTGCGTCACCGCGGCGGCCGGGGACTGCGTGCTGGTCCGGTGAGCCGGGGGCAACGGAACGGGAACGACTCGCGCGGAGGTGGTTTTCCCGGCGCCGGAGGGGGAATCCTGGAGGGACGAAACGGTCGCCCCGGACCTCGGCGACGCAGGACTCCTGGACGGAAGGACCATCATGCCTGCGCTCCCCGAAACGGCGGTGACCCGCGGCACGGGTGACTACACCGACCTGTCCCGACAGCTCCGGCAGGCCGGACTGCTGGACCGGCGCCCGGCCGGCTACTTCGTCAAAATCGCCCTCACCCTGCTGGCCTTCGCCGGGCTTTGCCTGGTGTTCGCCGCGCTCGGCGACTCCTGGTGGCAGCTGGCCACCGCGGCCGGCTTCGCCGTGCTGTTCGCCCAGGTGGCCTTCCTCGGCCACGACGCCGGGCACCAGCAGATCTTCCGCGGCCGCCGCGCCAACGACCGCCTGGGCCGGGTGCTCGGCGGGCTGGTCGGCATCAGCTACGGGTGGTGGATGGGCAAGCACACCCGCCACCACGCCAACCCGAACCACGAGGACGAGGATCCCGACCTCGACATCCCGCTGCTGGCCTTCACCCGCGGCCAGACCGGCGGCAGGCGGGGCCTGGTCCGGTGGACGGCCAAGCACCAGGCCGGGTTGTTCTTCCCGCTCCTGCTGCTGGAAGGGCTGAGCCTGCACTGGGTCAGCATCCAGGTGGTGTGGCGGGGCGAGGTCAAGGCCCGGCGCACCGAAGCGGTACTGCTGCTCGCCCATTTCGCCGTCTACTTCACCGCCCTGTTCACCGTGCTGTCGCCGCCGGTGGCGATCGCGTTCATCGCGGTGCACCAGGGATTGTGGGGGGTCTACCTCGGCTGCTCGTTCGCGCCGGGGCACAAGGGCATGCCGACCTACACCGACGCGACCTCGCTCGACTTCCTGCGCAAGCAGGTGCTCACCAGCCGCAACGTGCGCGGCGGGTACTGGGTGGACTTCCTGCTCGGCGGGCTGAACTACCAGATCGAGCACCACCTGTTCCCGGCCATGCCGCGGTTCAACCTGCGCCGCGCCCAGCCGCTGGTCCGCGAGTTCTGCCTGCGCCACGGCATCGACTACGCGCAGTGCGGCCTGTTGCGGTCGTACCGGTACGTCCTGGAGCACCTGCGCGAGGTCGGCGAACCGCTGCGGCGACCGGGCGCACCGGCGGCGCGTTGACGGCCCACGGCAAGCGGCTCCGCCGCTTACAAAGCACTGGCTAGGCGGGTGCGGACATCCAGGTGGGAATTGTTGCGTCCCGGCGCGTCGCTGATGCATGGTGAGTCGACCAGCGATGTTCCGCCCCTGCCCCCGGCGATCGCGTCTCCTCGGCACGAGAGCGGCGGACAGCCATGGACCTTCCCGGGCACAAGCGGGCTTCACCGCCGGTGCGGGTTTTCCTGATCGACGACGAGGAAATGCTGGCCGAGGCACTGGCCGCCAGGTTGTCCGCCGAGCCGGGCCTGCTGGTGGTGGGCCGTTCGCGGGTGAGCGCACCGGGACTGGCCGACGTCGTCGCGTGCGCCCGCCCGTCGGTGCTCGTGATCGACATCGAGCCGGCCTGGCACGCCACCGCGACGCTGTTCGGCTGCCTGACTTCAGCCACTCCCGGCGCCCGCATCGTCGTGCTGACCGACAGCCACGACCCCGTTCGGACCACGCTCGCCGCCCGCTGGGGCGTCACCGCCTGGATCGGCAAGGAGAACTGCTCCGCCGAGTACATCGTCACGGTCGTGCGCGGGGTCTGTGAGGGCAAGGCCTACTTCGAGCCCGAGCTGATCGGTTTTGTGCTCGCCCAGCTGCGCACCGAGCTCGACCGCGCCCGCGCCCCCGGGTCGCCGCTCGGATGCCTTTCCGGGCGGGAGAACGACGTCCTGCTCGGCATCGTCGAAGGCAAGCCGGCGAGCCGGATCGCGAAGGAGCTGTTCGTCTCGATCAATACCGTGCGGACCCACACGCACAACCTCTTCGCCAAGCTGAACGTGCACAGCAGGCTCGAGGCCGCCGCCATCGGGCGGGCCGCCGGCCTGAGACCGCGGCGGGCCGCGGTCTCGGCGTACGAGGCGGAGGGACGGCTCGTGGCCCGGCTGCGGAACGGATCGGGGAACCACGACGGGGTGTAGGGGGTGAAGGTGGCCGAGAGCAGTCCGCCTCGCGAACTCTCCGCCCCGCCACCGGCTCCGCTTGAAGCCGAAAGCCGCGACCACCGGCCACCTGGACAGCTACCACGACCACGCACCGAATCCGGCGCCTAAGCACGCTGGCACCGTCCTGATCGCGGGCGCCGTCGTTCGACCCGACTCCTCAGACAAGCAGACAACAGTGGTAACGTCGCGATCATGGCACCATCGGTACAACGCCGTCCGCTGAGTTCGCAGGCCGCGGACGTCCTGCTGGACGGCATCCGGTCCGGGCGCTGGCCGCTCGGGCACAAGCTGCCCGGTGAAGCGACGCTCGCGGCGCAGCTCGGCGTCGGGCGGTCCACGCTGCGCGAGGCCATCCGCGAGCTGGCGGGCAAGGGCGTGCTCGATTCCCGCCAGGGCGCCGGGGTTTTTGTCACCGCGCTCGACGTCACCGAGGACTGGGACGCGGTGCTCCGGCGCGCGTCGGTGGTCTCGGTGATCGAGGCGCGGGTGGCCATCGAAGCCGAAGCCGCGGCGCTCGCCGCCGAGCGGCGCACCCCGGTGGACCTGCGTGCGATCAAGCGGGCGCTGACGCACCGCCGGTGGCAGGACCGGAGCATCGAGGAACACGTCGACGCGGACATGGACTTTCACCGCGCCGTGGTCATCGCGGCGCACAACGACGTGCTCGCCGAGTTGTTCGACAGCTTCGTCCCGCGTGTCCGCAAGGCGATGACCGACATGCTCCGGGCCCGCCCGCTCGACTCGCCCGAAGCCGATCACGCGGCACACGCGGACCTGGCGGACGCGATCGCCGCGCGCGACCCGCTGGCGGCGGCCGCGGCCAGCCGCGCCCACCTGACCGAGCTGAAGCGGGCGTTCGCATGAGCGCGGTGCTGGAACTGCGCGACGTCACCTTTCGCCGCCAGGGCAAGGAAATCCTGCACGAAGTCAGCCTCACCGTGTGCGAGGGCGAGCATTGGGCGCTACTCGGCCCGAACGGCGCGGGCAAGAGCACCGTGCTCGGCTTCTGCGGCGCGCTGACCCATCCCACGACGGGCAGCGTGCGGGTGCTCGGCGAGCAGCTGGGCCGGGTCGAGCTGCAGGCGCTGCGCCGCACCATCGGGCACGTCGATCCGAGGCATCCGCTGCGTTCGCCGCTGACCGTGCGGGAGGTCGTGCTCACCGGGATCACCGGCACGGTCGACCTGCCGCCGCGCTGGCGACCGGCGCCGGCGGAGGTGTCCGCCGCCGACGACCTGATCGCCGTGCTGGGCCTGGGCGGCAAGGCGGAAGAACGCTGGCCGACGCTGTCCCAGGGCGAACGGGGCCGGGCGCTGGTGGCCCGTGCGCTGGTCTGCGAACCCCGGCTCCTGTTGCTGGACGAGCCCTCCACCGGCCTGGACGTCGCCGCGCGCGAGCAACTGCTCGAGACCATCGACCTGCTCGACGAAACCCATCCCGGCGTCGCGTCGATCCTGGTCACCCACCACCTCGAGGAACTGCCGGCCACGACCACCCACGCCCTGCTGCTGGCCGGGGGACGCGTGGTGTCGGCGGGACCGGTCGGCACGACCGTCACCACCGCGAACGTCTCCGCCGCCTTCGACCATCCCATCGAGGTGCACCACCAGGACGGCCGCTTCTCCGCCCGCGCGGCCCGGCGGCTGAGCGGGGCCTTCGCCTGAGCCTTTCTTGAACGATCGATCCAGATAGGCTACGGTCGCGTTCATGGTCAGAACCCGGGAGTTCGACACCGAGGCGGCGGTGAGCCGTGCGATGGAACTGTTCTGGTCGCGTGGTTACGAGGCGACCTCGATGCGGGACCTGACCCGGCACCTTGGGCTCGGGCAGGGTTCGGTGTATGCCGCGTTCGGCGACAAGGAGGGCCTGTACCGGGCCGCGCTGGAGCACTACCGCTCCACCCTCGCCGCGGCCGCGCTGGAAAGCCTGAAGGAAGGGGCGGACGCCCGGTCGGCGATCCGGACGATGCTGGTCGAGCGCCTCCGGATCGCCGTGGGGGAGAACGGCCGGGGCTGCCTGGCGGTCAACGCCGCCTGCGAGCGGCTGCCCGCCGACGAGTCGACCCGGCGCACCGTGCGGGACATGCAGGACGCCAGCCGGGACGCGCTTGCCGAGGTGCTGCGAGTCGCGATGGAACGCGGTGATATCGCGGCGGAACAGGATCCGCACACGCTGGCCGCCTTCCTGGTCACCTTCCTCAACGGCCTGCTGGTCTCGTCGAAGATCACCCCGGACGCGAGAGCGCTCGAACCCATCGTGGAGGTCGCCCTGGCGGCTCTCGGCTGATTTTTCACGCGCTCAAAGTGGATCGTTCATTCCAGAAAGGGAAAGAAAATGATGGTCGACCATGACGGCACGCCGCTGCGCACGGGACGCGCCGCGCTCGGGGGAACGAGCCTGCACTACCGGGCGGCCGGAACCGGCCCGGCGCTGGTGTTGCTGCACGGTGTGCCCAAGACCGGCTACCACTGGCGCCACCTCGTCCCGAAACTGTCGTCCCGGTACACCGTCGTGGTCCCCGATCTGCGCGGCCTCGGTGACTCGGACCGCCCCGCCGACGGCTACGACTCCGCGACCATGAGCGACGACATCGCCGAGCTGATGAGCCATCTCGGGCACCAGGAGTACGCCGTGATCGGTGAGGACTGGGGAGCGGTGATCGGTTACCAGCTCGCTGCGCGGCATCGCGACAGAGTCACCGCGCTGGTGTTCACCGAGGCGTTGTTCCCCGGCTTCGGTTTCGAGGAGCACACCGCGCTCACCGCGGAGAACGTCGCCGGCATGCACCTGTGGCATCTGGGTTTCTACTTCCAGCCGGACGTGCCCGAGATGCTGATCGCGGGGCGCGAGCGCGAGCTGATCACCTACATGATCAAGTCCGAGCGCGCCCGCCCGGACAGCGCGACCCCCGACGCGATCGACGAGTACGTGCGTTGTTACTCCATGCCCGGCGGCATCCGCGCGATGCTTTCGATCTACCGCGCGATGCTCGTCGACGCCGAGCAGAACCGGCAGGCCGCGCGGCGGAAGCTGGACATCCCCGTACTGGCGCTCGGCGGTTCGCAGTTCGTCGGTGATCGGTGCGAGTCCCAGATGCGGTTGATGGCCCGCGACGTCACCGGCCACGTGTTCGACGCCGGGCACGACCTCGCCGAAGAAGTGCCCGACGAGATGGCCGAGGTGGTCCTGCCGTTCCTGGCCGGAATCCGGTAGGCGGAACCGGTGAGACATTTGCCGCGTCTCTGTAACATAACCGGCAGGAGGGTGGGCCATGGACTTCGAGGTGCACGTCAAGGACCTGAGCAGGGCGGCGGACACGCTGGCCGCGGCGGACTCGCCGTCGATGACCGGGCCGGGGGCGCCGGACGTCGGCCGTACCGATGGCGCCGCCGGTTACGCGGCGGACTACGAGGTGTGGCTGGAGACCAGGAAGCTCGACCTGAAGGCGGCGGAAGAGCAGACCGCCGCCATCGTCGCGAAGATCAGGGCAGCGGCACTGGCCTACGACGCCAAGGACGCCGACGCGCGCGAAGCGTTCATCAAAGCCGTCGACGGCGGCTTCGCGAAGATTGATCGGTGACCGCGATGTTCGACAGGATCTACGAACTCGCCGGCAAGCTCGACGAGGGCAGCACCCGGGATCTGGACGATCGCGCGCGGGAATGCAGAACCACCAAGGAAGCGGTCAACGCCGCCAAGTCCCAGCTCGACGGTGTGCGCACCGAACTGAGCCAGGCGTGGCAGGGCAACGCCGGTGAATCGGCGCTGGCCCACCTGGACGACTTCCGGCGCAATCGCGAGCGGCAGGCCGACGATCTCGAGCAGTCGGCGGTGTCCTTCGAGGTGGTGCGCGACGCGCTGGAGAAGGCGCAACGGGAAGCCAGGAGCACCCGCGAGGAGGCCAAGGCTCTGGAGGCCGAACTCGAAGGGGCGTGGAAGGGAGCCGAGGACAACCCGTTCAAACTCCCCGGTGCCTGGGCGAAACAGGCGAAGACGAAGATCCAGGAGGGGCTTCTGCTGCTGGACATGGAGCGCATCGTCCGGACCTACGACAAGGTCCTCAACGACGAGGGCGCGACGATCCGCGGCATGAAGGGCCACATCGACGAGGACGCCGGTGCCGTCCTGCGTGCCGCGCGGGAGAAGGACGCGGGCGTGCTCAGCGAACTGAGCCACATCCTCAGCGTGCTGATGAAGAACCCGAACCTCGGCAAGTCGCTGCTGATGGACAAGCTGATGGAGAACCCGGAACTCGCCGCCGAGATCTACAAGTACTTCGGGTTCAAGTACAGCTCGAACGGCGACTTCTACACCACCGGTGAGCACTCGTTGCAGAGCTACTTCGGCTGGCACGATCTCTACGACAAGGCGGGGCCGGCGCTCGGGATGAAACTCCACGAGACCAGTCATCCCAACATCGAGTTCCGCGATCCCGAGACCGGCAAGCAGTATCGGTTCGAAGCGTGGAAGGGCAGCTACGGGCACGGCGGGTCGTTCGGCGGTGAGGTGGCCCTGTACGCCAAGGATGCCGATCCCAAGGGGCCGGACAACATTCCCGGCTACCACTCGGCGGCCGAGGGCGACGAACAGATCCGGGTGACCCAGCAGATCTACGACAAGAACAATCCCGACCGCGTCTACCTGACGAATGACGGGCAGGGCGCCGACGGCACGGACAAACGGCACTACTGGAACCTGGCGATCCAGACCGATCCGAACGTGGACCGGGAATCGCTGGGGCAGCGGGCCACGATCCACGTCGAGGACAGGCCGGCGATGCGCGACGAGATGTTCAAGGCGATGCAGCGCTACGCCGCCGCGGATCCCACGTTCAAGCCGGTGATCAACCCGGACGGCTCGATCAGCTACACCTGGGAGAAGTGATCACCACTCGTACTTGGTGTTGAGTTCGTACGGCTGCTCGTCATCGTCTTCCCCGGTCCCTCGGCCCGCTTCGACGAGGCCGTCGAAGATGTCGCCGATGTCGAGCAGGGCGACGACCTCGTCGGCCATGTGCTGGCCGTGGCGGTTGTCGATGTCCACCAGCCCCTCGCGCAACGCCGCGGTGGCGGCCACCCTGGCCTTGGCGCGCAGCTCCCTCGCCAGCTCCTCCGGGGAGCCGGATCCGCTCGGTCCGCTCATGACCCGACAGTACGTGGACCCGTCCTCGCCGCGCTGACCTTCTACAGAAGATTGACGTAGCGCGGACCTTGTGTCGATAATAAAACGGCTGTGACCCAGACCACGACGCGGACCACCACAAAAAGGGAGGTCGCATGACGGCCACGGTCAGCCCGGAGGTCAGCTTCACCAGGTCCCCGGCGGCGTACCGCCACTGGAACCTCCGGATCGAGGGGGCGGTGGCCTGGCTGGAACTGGACGTGGCCGAGGACGGCGGCATCGTGCCCGGCTACGAGCTGAAGCTGAACTCCTACGACCTCGGTGTGGACATCGAGCTGTACGACGCGGTGCAGCGGCTGCGGTTCGAGCACCCCGGCGTGCGCACGGTGGTGGTCACCAGCGCCAAGGACAATGTCTTCTGCGCCGGCGCGAACATCCGCATGCTGGCCGGGTCCTCACCCGAGTGGAAGGTCAACTTCTGCAAGTTCACCAACGAGACCCGCAACGCCATGGAGGACGCGACCGAGCACTCCGGGCAGACCTATCTCGCCGCGGTGAACGGATCCTGCGCGGGCGGCGGTTACGAACTGGCGCTCGCCTGCGACCACATCATCCTGATCGACGACAACTCCTCCACCGTCGCGCTGCCCGAGGTCCCGCTGCTCGGCGTGCTGCCCGGAACCGGCGGGCTGACCCGCGTGGTGGACAAGCGCCGGGTGCGCAAGGACCGCGCCGACGTGTTCGCCACGCGCAGCGACGGCATCCGGGGCAAGACCGCGGTCGAATGGCGGCTCGTGGACGAACTCGCGCCGCGCCGGGACTTCGCCGAGGTCGTCCGGCAGCGTGCGCTGGAACTGGCCGGGCGCAGCTCCCGCCCGGCGGATGCCACGGGCGTGGAACTCACTCCGCTCGAACCCGACGGTTACGCCTACCGGTACGTGAAAGCGGAACTGGGCGCGGAAACGGTGGACATCACCGTGCACGGCCCCGACGAGCACGCCACCGACTGGCTGCTCACCATGACCCGCGAACTCGACGACCTCATCCTCCGCCTCCGCACCAACGAACCCGAGCTGGGCACCTGGGTGATCCGCACCGCCGGGGACGCCGAAACCGTACTGGCCCACGAGGAAGCGGTGCTCGGCAAGCCGGACGACTGGCTGTGCAACGAGATCATCCACTACTACAAGCGGACGCTGAAACGGCTCGACGTCACCAGCCGCAGTCTCATCGCGCTGATCGAGCCCGGCAGCTGCTTCGCCGGTGTACTGCTCGAACTCGCACTCGCCGCCGACCGGCAGTACATTTTGGACGGTCCGCCGATCGAGGACGAGGACAGCCCGCTGCGTGCCTCGATCCGGTTGTCCGAGGCGAACTTCGGCCGGTTCCCGATGGGCAACGGCCTGTCCCGGCTGGAATCCCGGTTCTACCAGGAAACCGACCACCTGGCCTGGCTGCGCAAGGAAATCGGCCATACCCTCACCCCGGCCGAGGCGAACGAACTGGGCCTGGTCACCGACGCGCTCGACGACATCGACTGGGAAGACGAGATCCGGATCGTGCTCGAAGGCCGGGCCGCGCTGAGCCCGGACTCGCTCACCGGGATGGAGGCCAACCACCGTTTCGTCGGCCCGGAAACCCTGGAAACCAAGATCTTCGGCAGGCTCACCGCCTGGCAGAACTGGATCTTCAACCGGCCCAACGCCGCCGGGCCCGATGGCGCGCTGCGGCGCTACGGCACCGGCCGGAAGGCCGTCTTCGACCGGAAGCGGGTGTGAGCTGATGCCAGAGAAGATCGACTACGACGCCAAGATCCCCAACAACGTCGACCTCTCCTCGGACCGCAGGCTGCAGCGCGCGCTGGAGGGCTGGCAGCCGAAGTTCATGAACTGGTGGGGCGAGATGGGCCCGACCCTGCGCACCCAGGGCGTCTACCTGCGCACCGCGGTCAGCGTCGGCCGCGAGGGCTGGGCGCACTTCGACCACGTGCACGTGCCCGACTACCGCTGGGGCATCTTCCTCGCCGAACGCGACGGCGACCGCCGGATCGCCTTCGGTGAGCACGCCGGCGAACCGGCCTGGCAGCAGGTGCCGGGGGAGTACCGCGCCGACCTGCAGCGCCTGATCGTGATCCAGGGCGACACCGAGCCGGCCTCGGTGGAACAGCAGAAACTGCTCGGCCTGACCGCGCCGAGCCTCTACGACCTGCGGAACCTGTTCCAGGTCAACGTGGAGGAGGGCCGTCACCTGTGGGCGATGGTCTACCTGCTGCACGCCTACTTCGGCAAGGAGGGCCGCGAGGAGGCCGAGGGCCTGCTCTACCGCAACTCCGGCAGCCCGGACACCCCGCGCATCCTCGGTGCCTTCAACGAGGAGACCGCCGACTGGCTGGCCTTCTACATGTTCACCTACTTCACCGACCGGGACGGCAAGTACCAGCTCGGCACGCTGAAGGAATCCGCGTTCGACCCGCTTTCGCGCACCTGCGAGTTCATGCTCAAGGAAGAGGCGCACCACATGTTCGTCGGCACCACCGGGGTCGACCGCGTGGTGATGCGCAGCGCCGAACTGATCCGGGAGCACGACACCACCGACATCGCCGCGCACGGCGGCATCCCGCTGGAGATCATCCAGAAGTACATCAACTTCCACTACACCGTCTCGCTCGACCTGTTCGGCAGCGAGACCTCGACGAACGCGGCGAACTACTACACCGCGGGCCTGAAGGGACGGTGGAACGAGACCCGGCGCAAGGACGACCACCAGCTCACCGACGGCAGCACCTTTCTCGACCGGCCGGGCGAGGACGGCACCTGGACCCAGGACGAGGTGCAGACCCTGCTCGCGCTCAACCTGGACCTGCGCTCGGAGTACATCGCCGACTGCCGCACCGGGCTCAAGCGCTGGAACCGCATCCTGGCCGAAAACGACATCGGCTACCGGTTCTCGTTGCCCCATCCCGGTTTCAACCGCAACGTCGGGATCAACCGCGGCCACCACATCACGCCAGACGGCACCATCGTGGACGAGGCGACCTGGGAAGCCGGGCGGTCGAAGTGGCTGCCCACCACCGAGGACCTCACCTTCGTCCGCTCGCTCATGCACCCGGTCTACGAACGCGGCAAGATCGCCTCCTGGGTCGCGCCGCCGCTCAACGGCATCAACGGCAAGCCGTTCGACTTCGAGTACGTCCACCTGCCCTGAGGCGGTAGTGATGCCCGCTCCCACCACGTTCAACGCCACGAACTACCTCCTGGACCGGAATCTGGCCGAGGGCCGCGGCGACCGGACCGCCGTGGTCTCCACCAGCCGGTCACTGACCTACGCCGAACTGTTCGCCGAGGTGCGCCGGACCGCGGGCGCGCTGCGGGAACTGGGAGTGCGTCCCGAGGAACGCGTGATGATGTGCCTCGGTGACGACATCGAGCTGTTTGTCTCGATCCTGGCGACCATGCACCTTGGCGCGATCGCGGTGCCGACCTCGACCATGCTGACCGAGCCCGAGTTGAGCGACCTCGTGGTCGATTCACGGGCCCGCGTCATGCTCACCGCGCCGATGTTCGAAGACACCGCGGGCCGTGCCGCGCGGAAGGCGCCGGACATCGAGCACGTCGTCGACGTGAGCAGGGGATTCAGCGGCGAACCGGTCGACGAGTCGTACCCGACCTGGGCCGATTCGCCCGCGCTGTGGCTCTACACTTCCGGAACGACCGGCCGGCCCAAAGCCGCGATGCACCGGCACGCCGACATCCGCACGGTGGCCGAGAACTACGGGCAGCGGGTGCTCGGCATCGGTCCCGGCGACCGGTGCCTGTCCGTGGCGAAGCTGTTCTTCGCCTACGGCATCGGGAATTCGATGTTCTTCCCGATGTCCGTCGGCGCCACCGCGATCCTGGACGAGCGCCGCCCGAACCCGGCGCTGTTCGCCGAACGGGTGCGCGACGAGCGGGTAACGCTGTTCTTCGGCACGCCGAGCTTCTGGGCGCCGCTGCTGGCCAGCGACGTGCCGGACGACGCGTTTTCCACCGTGCGCCAAGGGATTTCGGCGGGGGAGGCGCTGCCGTCGCGGCTCTACCACGGTGTGCTCGACCGCTTCGGCGTCGAAGTGCTCGACGGCATCGGGTCCACCGAGATGCTGCACATCTTCGTGTCCAACCGGCCGGGCCAGGTCCACCCCGGTTCGTCGGGCACGGTGGTTCCCGGCTACGACGTCGAAATCCGCGATGCCACCGGCGCGCCCATCGAGGGCGCCGGGATCGCCGGTGAGCTGTACGTGCGCGGTGACTCCGCGGCGATCGGGTACTGGTGCCGGGCGGAGGCCACGCGCCGGGTGTTCCACGGCGAGTGGATGCAGACCGGCGACACCTACGTCCGCAACTCCGACGGCTCGCTGAGCTGCCTCGGGCGGTTCAACGACATGCTCAAGGCCGGTGGCATCTGGGTCAGTCCGGCCGAGGTGGAGGACAGGCTGCTGGAGCACCCGGCGGTGGCCGAGGCGGCGGTGGTCGCCGCGCCGGACGCCGACGCGCTCGACAAGCCGGTCGCGTGCGTGGTGCCGGTGCCGGGGCACCAGGTCGACGGTGAGGAACTGATCGGCTGGTGCCGCGAGACGCTGGCCGCGTTCAAACGGCCGCGCGCGGTGGTCGAAGTCGCCGAACTGCCCAAGACCGCCACCGGGAAGATCCGGCGCAACGTGCTGCGGGAGCTGGTCAGCACTTCGCTGCTGGAGGTTCCGGCGAAGGAGCCGGTGGATGCCCCTGCCGGATGAGGTGGTCGACGCGCACGTCCACGCGCCAAGGCTGAGCACGCTCAAACCGGCCTGGCTCGAATGGGCGGACAGGTTCTCCGGGCCGCACGACTGGCGGTCCGCCTACGACAGCGAAGGCGTGGTGGTACCGGCCGAACTGGACGCGATGATGGCGGCCGAGGGGGTCGCCCGCGCGTTGCTGTTCGCCGAGTACAGCCCGCGGGCCACCGGCATCCAGCCGATCGAGGACCTGCTGCCGATCGTCGAGCACAACCCGGAGCGCTTCCGCCTGGTGGCCAACGTCAACCCGCACCTGCACCACCCGGTCGAGACCGAGGTGGAACGCCAGCTCGGTTTCGGTGCGGTGGCGGTGAAACTGCACCCGGTGCACGGTTGTTTCCCCGGCGATCACCCCGAACTGCTCGCCGTCTACGCGTTGTGCGCCGAACGCGGCATCCCGGTGATCGTCCACTCGGGAACGTCGAGTTTTCCCGGCTCCCGCAGCCGTTTCGGCGATCCGGAGAGCTTTCTCGACGTGCTGGAGCAGTTCCCCTCGATGCAGCTGGTCTTCGCGCACGGTGGGCGTGGGTGGTGGTACGACACCGCGGCTTTTCTCGCGCTGGCGAAGCCGAACGTCTGGCTCGATCTCGCCGGGCTGCCACCACGCAAGCTGCCGGAGTACTACCAGCGCTTCGACCTGGAACGGCTGGCGAGCCGGTTCGTGTTCGGCACCGACTGGCCGGGTGTGCCGGGTACTCGGCGCAATGTGGAAGCACTGGGCTCGCTGGGCCTGCCCGATGACGTGCTGCGCGATGTGCTCTACGGCAATGCGGCGAAACTCTTTCCGGGGTTGGGGCGTGGTCCCATCCCGGCGCTCGATTGTGACGACGGTGGGGATTCGCTTGTCAAGGCGGGAAAGATGCCTTGACAAGCGAATCCCCACCGTGTTTTTGGCTTTGGACCGGGATGGGGAAGGGGAGTCTGGATGATGCCCCACCTTTGCTCGCCGGCTTCCTGTTCCAGCCTGGCTGGTGTCACGGCAAAACTGTTCTCTGGCCTGGGAAACTAGCTGGTCAGCTCGTCCCAGTGGGCTTGTGCGGACGCTCGCCACTCGGCGTGCTTGCGGTGGAACAGCTCCGCGGCCTTGGTGCCGCTCCAGCCCGCGGGCAGCAGCCGCGCGGGCAACTGCGGGTCCAGGAAAGGGAATCGGCGCCACTCGTGGACGAGCCGGGTCTGCGCGCTCAGTGCCTGCTCGCCGGTTTCGGGCGTCAGCGCGTCGAACTGGTCGATGAAGTCCTCGTACTGCTCCTCCACCTCGCTCAGGTTCCATGACCTGGCAACCAAAGTCGCCTCTTCGCCGATCCCGCCGTACGAAGCGGTGAACGACATCGGCGAGCCCGCGCCGAGTTGCTCGAGGATCGTGCGCGCCTCGTCCTCCCTCGCCACGTGCGGGCTGACCCACACCCCGGCCGAAGGCGAGCCGAATCCGGCCCAGGTGAGCTGTGTGCGCAAGCGGTGTCGAAGGTCACGCTGGGACTCCGGGACGGACACCAGCAGCACCAGCCACCGGCCGTCCCACTCCCGGCCGGCGCCACCGAACTCGTAGATCCGGTGCGCTCCTTCGGTGAGCAACTGCTTGCCCGGCTTGGTCAGCGACCACCGCACGCGCCGTCCTTCGCGCGCCGACTCGAGCCAGCCCTCGCCCGCCGCGCGGGCCAGCGCCTGCCTTGCCGACTTCTCCTCGATGCCGAACAGGCCCAGCGCGTCGACCAGAGTGGCCGTCCACACTGGATTTTCCCGTGGCAGCACGTATTCCCCGAGCACCGTCATCAGCAGCGACCGGGCACTGGTGTGGCTGACTTCGCGGCGCCTGCTCACGCTCGGCCGATTGGTGATCACCGTCAAATGCTACAACAATGTTCAACATCGAGAGGTTGTTGCAGAAAGCCGCGCGTCCAGTGCGCGGGCCCGTCCCGGGGTACGGTGGGCCCGCCAGGGGAACCGAAGCTGTATGCGCCGAAACGCCAGGAGTGGTTATGCCAGCGTCCGAACCGGCCACCAAGAACCCGGACAAGGGCTATCTCGCCCTGCTGGGCTGGAGTCTCAACGCGGTGGAGGCGCTCGACCGCTTCGACCGGCGCTACGTCGTGGTCGCGCCCGACTGGGCGGAGAAGTACTGCGCCGAACACGACATCCCTTATCTGCCATGGAACTTCGAGCGGCTCAACGACCGGTCGATGGAAATCGCCGAGACGCTGCAACAGGAAGGCGTCGACGTCGCGATCCCGCTGTTCGAGGAAACCGTCGAGTGGGCCGGGGCGATCAACTCGGTGCTGCTGGACAACCCGCGCCTGTTCGGACAGGCCATGCTGCTGCGGGACAAGTCACTGATGAAGCGACGGGCGCAGCTCGGCGGCATCCGGGTCGGGATCTTCGAGGAGGCACACGACCGCGACGACGTGATCCGCTTCCTCAAGCGTGTCAACCAGACGCTGCTCAAGCTCGACGGTGACCCGAACGACCCGATCCATCTCAAGGCCTTCGACAAGGCGGGCTGCCTCGGGCACCGCATCGTGCGCACCCCCGACGACGTCGACACCATTCCCGACGAGGAGTTCCCGGTGCTGATGGAGTCGCATCTCGACGGCTGGGAGTTCGCCGTCGAGGCGTGGGTGCACAACGGGAAGATCAAGTTCCTGAACATCTCCGAGTACGTCACGCTGGGTTACTCGGTGTTCGTACCGGCCACCCCGGAGCTGGAGCGGTACCGGCCGCAGATCACCGCCCAGATCGAGAAGCTGATCAAGACCTTCGACATCGAGTTCGGCTTCGTGCATCCGGAGTACTTCGTCACCAGCGACGGCGAGATGTACTTCGGCGAGGTCGCCTACCGGCCGCCGGGCTTCAAGGTGTTCGAGTTGCTGGAGCGGGCCTACGGCTTCAACGCCTACCAGGGGCTGGCGCTGGCCTTCGACCCGAAGACCACCGAGGAGGAGATCGACGCGTTCTTCCCGCGCGAGGTCGAGGACGCCGCCGGGGTGGCCGGCTGCTTCGGTGTCTACCCGCGCCGCCGGGTGGTCAGCGAGCTGCGGATCCCGCCGGAGACCGAGGACGACGACTACTACGAGTCGCACGACCTGTCCGCTCCGCTCGAGGAGACGGTGACCAAGCGGACCGCGTTCGGCACCCACTGGGGCCTGCTGTACTTCTTCGGCGATGATTCCTATCGGATGCGCGAGCTGTTGAAGGAACAGGAAGAGTACGACTTCTACGTCTGACGGGCCCCGTCGACGCCGAAGCGTTCAAGCGCGGAAGACCGACCAGAGGGAAGCCTGTGAAACCGACCGCCGACCGGCCGGGTGTGGCCAGCACGCTGGACAAACGCGTGGCGTCGCTCGACGACGCCGTCCTGGCCATGGCCGAGACCCGCGACTTCGGCAAGCACACGAAGCTGCGGCGGGTGCTCGAGGCGCTGCGGCGGGTGCTGGTCCAGCCCGGCGGGGCCGCGGCGGTGCAGGCCAGGGCCCAGGCGCTGGAGGAGGCCGGGCTGTTCCTCGGCACGGACTGGGCCAGCCCGGAGATCCTGATCCCGGCGCTGGTCGGGCCCGGCCTGCACGCCGGGGACGTGGACACCGTGGTGATGGAGGCGTGCAGCGAGCTGCGCACGCTCGCGGTGGCCCGTGGTGACTACGCGCACCCGACGCTGTCCGCCGAGGACGCCCGCGAGTTCCTGACCCAGGTGCTGGCGATGAACCTGGAACTGCTGTTCACCCCGCCCACCGAGGCGGAGCGGACCCAGCAGGGCCGCACCGCGAAGCTGATCAGGGACCTGTTCCGGCACCTCGCCGACGAGATCGGCTACGACAGCGTGCTGGACAAGCTGGTCGAGGAGATCTGGCGGATCCTGCGCCAGCGCCCGATCCAGGTCGACCAGGTGCAGTCCCTGATCACCCGGATCTCGGTCTACCGCGGCGACCCGGAGGTCGATCTCGGCAACTCCGCCGGGCAGGGCATCGACCGCCTGATCACCGCCCTGTTCGGCACCACCGAGGCCTGCCGGGAGGACCCCGGCGTCGAGGTGTTCCGCTCGCGGCTGCAGGCGATGGACAACGGTGACCTGCAGTACGAGGCCGCCGGGTTCGCCAGGGCGATGCACGACACCGGGCTGGTCTCGCCGTACCACGCGGAGCTGCTGCGGTTCCTGCGGCACAAGAGCGACTACCTGCTCGGCGAGGCGCTGGGGCTGTCCGACACCGGCCGCAACTGCCTGCTGCGCTACGCCGACCTGGTGCACCGGCTGATCGAGGCGGCGGTGCACCCGCAGACCGCCCAGTGCATCTACGGGCTCGCGCTGCTGCTCGACCGCGGCATTCTCTACGAGCCCCCGGTGGTGCCCGCGCTGTGGCGCCAGCTGGCGCTGGAGCTGTCCGAGCACGCGCGCGAGCGCCTGACCACGGTGTTCGGCGACGAACCCGGCCCCGAAGCGCGGCTGACCGCGGGCGTGCTGTCGGTGCTGGGCCTGCCGCTGGGCGTCGGGCAGGGCGACAACCCGACCTGCCAGTCGGCCCGCGCGCTGTCGATGTGGGCCTACAACGACCCGGACTACCTGCTGCAGATGGTGGTCTGGGCGGCCCGCGACGACGAGATCATCATGCACTTCGAGGGCCAGCCGATCTCGTCGAAGGACAGCGAGATCGGAATGGCCGGCACCCTGCCCACCGATCTGGACCCGGTGTCGCTGCTGGTGGTACCGCACCTGGACCGGATCTACGCGGAGATGGGCCGCCGGTGCGCCGGCCGGCCCGGTGACCCGCACCGCTGGGTCAATCCCGAGTTCCACGGCTGGTGGGCCGCGCGCGGGTTCCGGATCAACGTCGACGTCGAGACCGGGAACCTGATCGACCTGGACACCTTCCTCCGGCAGTTCCACGCCAGCTACCACCCGGCCTACAACGGCGGGCAGCCGCTGATCCACCCGCAGCCCGCCGGGATCGCGGTCACCGACAGCGCGGCCCGCTACGTCGGCTGGCACGCGATCACCGTCCTGCGGGTCGCCGCCGACCCGCAGGAGGTCATGCGGGTGTACTTCTACAACCCGAACAACGACAGCGGGCAGGACTGGGGCGACGGCGTCGTGGTCTCGACAGCGGGCAACGGGGAGCGCTTCGGTGAGGCCTCCCTGCCGTTCGACCAGTTCGCCTCACGGCTCTACATCTTCCACGCCGACCCGCTCGAGCACGGCGAGCCGGAGAAGGTGCCCGCCGACGACGTGGAGCGGATCATCGGTTTCATCGAGCGCAGCTGGGGCGCGGACCGGCTGCCGCGTGGCGGGCTGCAGGCCGCGCGGGACCCTCATGCGTGAGCCTTCGCGGTCACCCGCCGCCGCCGGTCCAGCCGGTCCCACAGGCTCAGCATCGGCGTGGCCATCATCGTGGTCACGATCGCGACCAGCACCAGCACGCTGAACAGCTCGGGGGTGACGATCCCGGCGGCCAGCCCGACGTTGATCGCGATCAGCTGCATCAGCCCGCGCGCGTTCATCAGCGTGCCGACGCGCAGCGCCACGTCCTGCGGTTCGCCGGTGATCCTGGCCGCGGCCCAGCACGCGCCCAGCTTCCCGGCGATCGCGGTGGCCACCGCGGCCACCGCGAACAGCAGCAGCGCGGGGTCGACCAGCAGGCCGAAGTCGGTGTTCAGGCCGGAGTAGGTGAAAAACAGCGGCAGGAACACCGCGCCGACCGGCGCGATCCTGGCCACCACCCGGTCGACCTGCTCCGAGCGCGGGAACACCACACCGAGGCTGAACGCGCCGAACACCGCGTAGAGCCCGATCACGTCGGTGTACCAGGCGGCCAGGAACAACACGGTCACCAGCACCAGCAGGAGGTGCTCGGCGGGCAGCCGCTCGGCGAGCGAGCGCGCCCGGTCGCTGGTCCGCATGATGATGATCAGCAACAGCACCAGAACCGCGCTGCCGCCGGCGGCGAGCGCGATCGGCCCGCTGCTGCCCGCGGCGATGCTGAGCACGCCGGCCAGCAGCACCCACGCCACCGCGTCGTCGAGCGCGCCGCAGGCCAGCGCGACCGCGCCGAAGCGGGTGTCGGTCAGCCCGCGTTCGGTGATGATCCGCGCCAGCATGGGGAAGGCGGTGATGGCCAGCGCCACCCCGACGAAGAGCATGGACACGGTGAGCGAAACGCCGTCCGGGAACAGGTTGACCCGCCCGTGCGCGAACCAGGTCAGTGCCGCGCCCAGCACCATCGGCACCACCACGCCGGCGGTGGAGATCAGCGCGGCCGGTCGCGCCACCTGCCGGACGCGGTCGGCCCGGAACTCGTAGCCGGTCTGGAACATGAACACCACCAGGCCGATCTGGCCGACCACGTAGAGCACCGGCCGCAGCTGATCGGGGAACAACGCGGCCTCCACCCCGGGCGCGAACAGCCCGAGCACCGACGGCCCGAGCACCACCCCGGCCACCATCTCGCCGACGACGGGTGGCTGGCCGAGTGCGCGCAGCGCCCAGCCGACCAGGCGGCAGACCAGCAGGATGACCACCACCGCGAGAAAGAAGGCAGGGGCCAGCAGCGTGTTGGACATCGGGTCCTCCGTGCTCAGTGGCTTTTTGTGTCGCTCTGGGCTGGTGGCGCTGTGGTGGGGCGCTACGGGCCCGAGTGGTGGATCGGGCAGCCCTGGGTGTCGTGGGCGTCGAAGTAGCGGCTCGCCAGCCGCTGGCGCCGGGCGTCGAACACCATCCAGGTGCCGAAGACCAGTTGCACCAGGCTGCGCGTCAGGTTCTCGACGTGGTCGCGGACCCGCAGGAACGCGCCGATCGCGCGAACCCGGTGTGCGGGCAGGGGATTCGCGCGGCGGTCCAGCAGGCAGGGCGCGCGGTGGGGGAGCGGGCGCGTGTGCGAAACGGTGGAATGCAACCGGAACCGCCGCAGCACCTCGATGGTCGCGGCCCGCATCACCAGCGGCGCCAGCCGCCACGCCGGGCACGGCCGGTTCGCCGCCACCCCGAACGGGATGTGGTGTGCTTCGCGGGCGGAGAGCCGTTCCCAGCGGGACGGGTCGAACACCTCGGGGTTCTCGTACCCGGTCGCGTGGTAGCCGGGGTACGAAAAACAGAGCACCGAACCCGCCGGGAGGGTGCTGCCCGGGGTCTCGATGTCGGCGGTGGCGATCCGGTGCGCGATGCCGAACAGCGGGAACATCCGCATGGTCTCGTCGAGCACCTGGGCGAAGTACCGCTCGTCGGCCGGATCGTCCGCCAGCCGCCGCTGGACGCCGGGGTGCTGGGCCAGCACCAGCAGCAGGTGCGCCATCGCCTCGGACATCTGCACCACCGCGGTGTTGAAGAAGGTGCCCTGGAGGTAGTGCACCTTTTCCTTGTCGGACAACGATTCCGGCAGTGCGTGCGGGATGTCCGGCAGGCGGCGCGCGAGGTAGCGGGTCAGCCGGGCCCGGCGGCGCGGGTGCCGCAGCCCGGTGCACTTGAGCGCGGTCACCACGTCGTCGGCGTGCCCGATGATCAGCTTGCGCGCCTCGGGCGGGCAGGGTTCGCGGAACACCAGTTCGTAGAAGAAGTCCGCCCACACCGGCATCATCAGGTCGCGCAGCCGGACCAGCGCGGCCCGGCCGGGCACGGCGGTGTCGAGCACCGCGGCGGCGCACCGGGCGGCCGCTCCGGCGAGCTTCTCGCTCGGCCCGGCGAGGATGCGCAGCGTGGTCCGCGCGACCTCGTCGTAGCGCGGGCCGTCTTCGAGGTGTTCCTGGTGGATCTCGGGACCGGGGGAGAGCCAGTACCAGAACAGGTCCGACAGTTCGGCTCCCCGGCTGCGTCCGTTCGCCGCCGGGTGCGAGTAGACCTCCATGAACCGGTCGTCCTGGTCCGGCAGGGTGATCACGTGGTCCCCGTTGACCGCCTCGAACACCCGGACCCGCAGGGCGACCACCAGCTCGGGCAGGCTCAGCACCGGCTCACCACCTGGTCACCGGCGAGCACCCCGCCACACAGGGTCAGAACGTGCTCGAACTCGTCGCGGAGCAGGTCCAGCACCTGCCGCACGCCCGCCTCGCCGTCCGCGGCCAGCCCCCACAGCACGGGCCTGCCGACACCGACCGCGCTCGCGCCCAGCGCCAGCGCGATCGCGACGTCGGCACCCCGCCGGACGCCGCCGTCGACCAGCACCGGGATCCGGCCGTCCACCGCCTCGGCGACCCGGGACAGCGCGTCGATCGCGGCGGGCGCCGCGTCGAGCTGGCGGCCGCCGTGGTTGGAGACCAGGATTCCGGCGATCCCGCCGTCCACCGCGATCCTGGCGTCCTCGGGATGCAGGATTCCCTTGAGCACCAATGGCAGTCCGGTCATCCGCCGCAGCGCTTCGACGTATCGCCAGGAGGCTTCCGGGCACCACTCGATGTCCCGGACGCCGGGCGAACCGGGCAGGTCGCGCAGGTTTTCGGCGGCCAGCCCCTCGGGCAGGTCGTGGAAGCCGTTGTGCTCGTCGCGGCCGTGCCGCCCGAACACCGGGGAGTCCACCGTGACCACCAGCGCCGAGCAGCCCGCGTCCTCGGCCCGCCGCACCAGGCACTCGGTGATCTTGGCGTCCGGCTGGAGGTAGAGCTGGAACCACACGGCGGCGTCCGGATCCACCTCGCGCGCGGCGTCGGCCACCTCGCCGATGGCCACCGTGGCGGCCATTCCGGACACCAGCACGGTGCCCGCCGCCGCGGCCGCCCGCGCCGTGGCCAGCTCACCGTCGGGGTGCGCGAGCCGGTGGAAGGCCGTCGGCGAGACCAGGATCGGCATCGAGGCGCGGGCACCGGGGAGGTCGACCGCGATGTCCCGCGACGGCTGACCGCGCAGAACTCGGGGGATCAGCGCGTACCGGCCGAAGGCCCGCTCGTTCTCCGCCAGCGCGGTTTCCTCCCCGGCACCGCCGGCGAAGTAGTCGTAGTGCACCGGGTCGAGTCGTTGCCTGGCCCGGTCGTGCCACCCGGCCAGGCTCATCGCCGTCACAGGCCCACCCGCGGGCGGTCGGTCTGGGTGCGCAGGAACTCACGCAGCGGTGCCCGGTGCACCTGCTCGCTGTCCCACTCGTTCTCCAGGTTCTCGGTGATGTGGTGCTCGGCGACCAGTTCTCCGTCGCGGAACAGGCGCACAACGGGGTGCAGGTACCGCCCGTCGAGCCCGCTGGTGTCCTCTTGGGACGTTCGACCGGCCGAGATGTCGAACGGGTTGACCAGGTCGTGGTCCTCGCCGTACTCCAGGGTGACGGTCAGGTACGACTCGACTTCGCCGAAGTCGCCCGCGGCCACGGCCTCGTGGAGGTGGTCGACCGGCACCTCTTCGACGTAGCGCGGCGGCGAGTCGGAGAAGAGCACGGCGTCCCCGAGGTAACCGAAGACCTGCCACAGCGCGGAAGTCCGGTTGACCCGTTCGATCACGGCGTCGGTCACCGCGTCGGCCGGGCCGTCGGAGGTCAGCACCCGGCTCGGCCACGGCACGTCGTGGTGGCGCCGTTCCAGTATCCGGTGCAGCGCCCGCACCCCGTACCGGAAGCCGTGGATGAACCCGCTGGTGGACCGCTTGAAGTCGCGGGACTGCGTGATGGTGCCCGCGAAGTGCAGCCCCGGCACGTTCACCGACTCCCACGCGGCCGTCTGCGCCGGGAAGCGGTCCTTGATCACCAGCTCCGGACGGCACTCCGGGGCGAAGATCGAGGCGTCGAAGCGGAAGCCGGTCGCCGCGATGACCCGGTCGTAGCGGATCTCCTTGACCACCTCGGCCACCCGCGCGAAGCTGACCCGCACCAGGTAGCCGTCGCCGTCGCGCCGGATGCCGAGCACCTGCCCGTCGAGCAGCGCGTTCTGCGACTTGAGCTGGTAGGTGTCGAGGAAGTTGTTGTTCACCGCGCGCAAATGTCCGACGAAGTGCGTTTGCCAGGCCAGCCGCAAAGAACCGGGGCCGGCCAGGTGAATGACCGCGGCCGTTTCGATGAGGTTGTCCGCGGTTTCGAAAGCGGAGTTGCCGCGGCCGATGATGAGTACTCTCTTGTCGATGAACTCCGCCGGGTCCACTGACACCTCGGTATAGGGTTCCGCGTGCTCAATACCGTCGATGTCCGGAATATACGGTTTGCTCACCCCGGTCGCCACGATCAGGCGCTTGGCGATGAACACATTCCCGTTCTGGTCGACCGCCTCGAAATCGCCCGGACGGCCGATTCTGGTGATCCGGGTGTCATAACGGACGTTGAGCCGGTGGTGCGCGGCGAAGTCGCGGAGGTAGCGCACCATGTCTTCGGCCGAGGGGAAGTAACGCGGGGTGTACGCGGTGAACAGCGGCTCCTGCTCGGCCGAGAGCAGCGAGTTCCAGTCGTTGCGGAGTCGCAGTTCCGGATCGCTCCAGCCGGTGTGCACCTTGTTGATCGAGATCAGTTTCCGGTGCCGGGGGAAGCGGGTGAAAAAGGTGCCGGGTGATTCGCCCGCTTCGACGACCAGGTGACTTCGCCCGGCTCGCTTGAGGTAGTAACCGGCCTGCAGCCCGGCCGGTCCGGCACCGAGCACCAGATAATCGACGGAAATCACGGAATCGTCCTCGGGCAAGGGAATCTCCTCGGGATCCGGTGGGGATTCCCGAGGTTAGTTGAAACCTCAAACACCGAGCCATCCGCTATCGGGGTGAGCCAACCTGTCGATTCCCTGTCGGTTTTCGCGGAAATCGGAAACGGTGGTAGGAGTAACGACATGAGCCAGGTGTACCCGCGAGCCATGCTCGACTCGTTCGCCGCAGACCCGGAACTGCCCGCGTTCGAACACGGCGACCGCGTGGTGTCGCGAGCGGAGTTGCTGGACCTCGTCGCGCGCTTCACCGGCGGGCTGCGGAGGGCCGGGCTGGGGCCCGGCGACGGCGTGGCCATCGCGACCGCGGTGACCCCGGAGGGCTTCGCCGCCCAGCTCGCCGCCGCCGCGCTGGGCTGCCGGGTGGCCGGGGTGCGGCCGGGGCTGACCGAGGCTCAGCTGCCGCACGTGGTCGGCCGGGACGTGGCCGCGCTGGTGACCGACGATCCCGGGCCCGAACTGCTCGCCGCCGCGGGCCCGGCGACGGTGCTGCGGATCGGCCCGGAACTGCTGTCCACACCGGAGGAACCCGTGGTGCGCGGGCGGCTGGAGGACATCGCCTCGGTGACCTTCACCAGTGGCAGCACCGGTGCGCCCAAGGGGGTCGCGCTGACCTACGCGGCGATGACCGAGCACTGGTCGTGGCAGCCGTCGAAGTGGAGCCACGAGACCGCGCGGCTGGCCGCCGGTTACCGCCGGTTCCTGCTGTTCGGCACGCTGACCAGCGCGGTGATGCAGGAGCATCTCGGGCTGTGCCTGCTTTCCGGTGGTACCGCGGTGATCCCGGAGTCGCCGCCGGACTTCCCGCGGGTGCTCGAGCGGCTGCGGATCACCGCGAGCCTGCTCACCGTGCCGCGACTGCACCACCTCCTGGATTCCCCGGAGACCGCCGAAGCGGACCTGAGTTCGGTGCGTGTGCTGCTGGTCGCGGGCTCGCCGCTGTCACCGCACCGGATGGCCGAAGCGTTCGACCGGTTCGGCCCGGTGATGGTGCAGGGCTACGGGCTGACCGAGACCGGTTTCCTGACCGCGCTGACCGCCGAGGACGTCGAGGCCTGGCCACCCGCGCTGCGGTCGGTCGGCCGTCCACGGTCCGAAGTGGACATGGAGATCCGGGACGCCGACGGAAATGTCCTGCCCGCCGGGAAAACCGGCGAGATCTGGGTGCGCACCGCGTACGTGCTGGCCGGTTACTGGCGGGACGAGGCGGAAACGGCCGACCTGATCCGCGACGGCTGGGTGCGCACGCGCGACCTGGGCCACCTGGACGAACGCGGCTACCTGCACCTGACCGGCCGGGCGCGCGACGTGATCATCGTGAACGCGATCGTGCACTACGCCGGGGCGATCGAACGCGCGCTCGCCCTGCACCCCGGTGTCCGGGAAGCCCACGTGGTCGGTGCCCCGGACGAGCGCACCGGCGAGGCCGCGCACGCATTTGTGGTGACCGGCGGCGTCGTCGAGAAGGCCGAACTGCGGGCCGTGGTCGCCCGCGAACTCGGCGAGCCCGCCGTCCCGGCGACGATCACCGTGGTCGACGAGGTGCCGACGCTGCCCAGCGGCAAACCGGACAAGCGCGCCCTGCTCGAAACCCGGGGTGCCGTCAGCCCGGTCAGCCCGGTCAGTCCGGTCAGCTCAGCCGAGTCCCGCTGACCAGGCCGGTCAGCTGGTCCGCGCCTGCAACAGGCGGGGTGACACGGCGAACCCGCTTCGCTCGTACGCCGCCACCGCCCGTCCCGACGAGTGCACGGTGACCCGCTCCAGGCCGAGTTCGGTGGCCAGCCGCAGGAGCGCGTCGATCAGCTGACCGCCGAGGCCGCCGTCGCGGGCTTCCGGTTCCACGTACACGCACTGCACGTCACCGCTGGCACGCGAAAACGCGCGTGGGGTCGGCACGCGGGTGGTGATCGCGAGGAAGCCCATCCCGACGACCTGATCGTCGCGCGCCGCGACCAGGCAGCGGTGGGTGTCCGTGTTTTCCCGTGCCCACGCGGCGAACTCGCGGACGAACTCGTCGCGGCCGTTATCGGCCAGCCCGTCCTTTTCAGACACCCAGCGCCAGCGCAACCCGGCGACGGACTCGAAGTCGGCGGGTAACGCCGGCCGGATCTCGATCGTCGTCATGCCCCCATCATGTCCGAGTCCGCTCGCGCGGCGAGCCAGCGGTGGTAGGTGGCGCTGCGCTCGGTGTCGTGCTCGTAGGCCGCCATCGCCTCGGTGACCAGCACGTCGGCCTGCTTCCCGAACGCGCCGCGGTCCCGCCAGGCGACCAGGTAACGCAGCCACAGCGGATCCCCGGCCAGCGGCCGGACCGCGATCCCCGGCCCTTCGGGAAAGGTGACCTGGCACGGGGACAGCGCCCGCCCGGCCGCGACGAGCCGCCGCAGCAGGCTGGGGTCGGAGATCCGGTGCATCACCCGGGGCCGGAACCCCGCGCGCTCGCACACCGATTCGAAGCATTCGGGCCAGCCGACGCCGTCCGACGGGCCGAGCACCCATTCGTCCGCGGCGAGTTCGGCCAGCCGGACCTCGTCGGCGGCCGCCGCGGGATGGGCCGACGGCAGCGCCACGAAGATCGGCTCGACGGCCAGCGCGCGCAGCCGGACCCCGGCCGGGCCGATCAGTTCGTGGTCCGGGTAGTCGGCCACCACCGCGGCGTCGAGCCGGGCCGCGACCAGCAGGTCCAGCAGCCGCCGCGGGGAGAACTCGGTGCTGACCGAGACCATCGCGCTGCCGAGGCGCTCACCGAGGCGCCCGGCCAGTTCGACCACCATCGAGCCGCCGATGCCGCCGAGCGCGACCGGCCGGGCCGAGCCGTCGGTGAGCCAGCCGCGGACGTGGTGGTCGAGCGCGTTCGCCGAAGCCAGCACCCCGCGTGCCAATGGCAGTACCGATTCCCCGAACGCGGTGAGCGTGACCCCCTCGCGGCTGCGGGCGAACAGCCTGCCGCCCCAGGCGCGCTCGATGCGCTGGAGCGTGGCGGTCAGCGCGGGCTGGGTGGTCCCGGTCCGCGCCGCGGCCCTGGTGATGCTCCCGGCGTCGGCGATCGCGCAGACCACCCGCAGGTGCCGCAACTCGATGTCCATCACCGCGAAGTTATGACCGGCTGTGGTTTCCGCGAACCCGCTGAAAGTAGGGATTCTGCGGGTGTCCCCGCCTTCCCCAGGAGTGATCATGCGACTTGCTGGTGCGTTCGGCCTACTCGCTTCCGCCCTGCTGCTGACCGCCGTGCCCGCCCCGGCCGCCGAGCCGCCCGGGTTCACCACGGAGATGGAGGTGTTCGCGCCGGACGGTTCCATCGGCCGCGTGCCGGTGACCAGACCCGCCGCCGACCGCGCGCCGGTGACCGCGTCGGTGGCGGCCGAGGTGGTGCCGATCGAGGTCAACGGCCCCAGCGAGAGCCGGTTCGACCTGGTCTTCGTCGGTGACGGCTACACCCAGGGCGACCTGGGCACCTACGCCCAGCACGTCAACTCCGGGGTCGCCGCGCTGTTCACCGCGGAGCCGTTCCGCAGCCATCGCACGCAGTTCAACATCTGGCAGGTCAACGTGGTCTCGGCGGAGTCCGGGGTGGACAACGATCCCACCCAGGGCGTGCGCCGCGACACCGCGCTGGACAGCTACTTCTGGTGCGGAGGCACCGAAAGGCTGTTGTGCGTCAACGAGACCAAGGCGATCCAGTACGCGTCCTCGGCGCGTGACGCCGACCAGGTGATCATGCTGGCCAACACCACCAAGTACGGCGGCGCGGGCGGCAGGGTGGCCACCGCGTCGGGCGGCAACGAGCAGTCCAGCCAGATCATCGTGCACGAACTGGGCCATTCCGTCGGCGGGCTCGCCGACGAGTACGACTACGGCACCTGCGACCCCCGCGAGCCCGCCGAACCCAACGCCAGCACCTACACCGCCGAAGAGATGGCGGAGAACCAGGTCAAGTGGCACGAGTGGCTGGGGCAGCCGTCACCGGACGGCGGCGTGGTCGGCGCCTACGAAGGCGCGCGGTACTGCACCTCGGGCATGTACCGGCCGAGCGAGAACTCCGTGATGCGGCAGCTGGGCCGCGAGTTCAACCCGCCGGGCATGACCGCGATGATCGACGGGTTCCGCCGCGAACCGTCCACAGTGCACTAATCGGATTCGCCGGCCGTGCGCGGGGCGTGGAGCAGATCGCTGAGCCCGCCCCGCGCGTCCGCGATGAGAATGGCCTCGGCGTTCACCGAATCGCGGGCACGCAGCGCGCGGACGAGCGCCCGGTGACTGGCGTAGCGGTCCAGGCTGAAGCTCGGATCGGCCGCGATCCGCTCCAGCCTGCGGGCCCGGCGTTCGGCCTGGGAGAACACCCTGGCCTGGTCCAGCAACCGCGACAGCACCGGATTGCCGGCACACGCTTCGAGCGCGTCGTTGAACCGCTGCATGGTGTCGATCAGCCGGTTGAGGTGGCGCTGCGGCAGTTCCCCGTCCCGCTTGCGCTGGACGATGAGGATCAGCAGGTCGTCGGCCTCGTCCAGGATCGCGTCGAGCCCGTCGAGCTGGGCCGGGGTGGCGTGCCGGGCGGCGAAGCGGGCCACCATCCCGCGGAGGCCCACCTCCACCTCGGCCAGGTCCCGCAGCGCCTCGTCCCCGATGTCGGAGACGGTCACCGTGCGCGGGCCCTTGCGGACCAGCAGCCCGTCCTGTTCCAGGCGCCGGATCGCCTCGCGGACCGGCGTCGGGCTGACCGAGAGCTGTTCGGCCAGTCCCCGCTCGGTGACCTTCTCGCCCGCCCGCAGGCCGCCGGTCGCGATCGCGTCGCGAATGGACCGGTACGCGCGGTCGGCGAGGGTGTCGCTGGTCAGCGTGGTCAGTGTGGTCAACGTCGAAGGTGTCGAAAGCGGCTCGTCGGTCACGGCAGCAGCCTACTCGATGCCATAGCTCGCCAATAAGCAACAGTTGACAGTTTTGCTATAGCATCTCTACCGTGCTGCGGCATGGACACGACAGCGCGGCCGCGTGCCGGTGGACGGCGGATCACCTTCCTGGTCGCGCTCGCGGTGTTCGCGCAGGAGTCGACCTGGAACTTCTACGACGCCCAGGTGCCGCCGCTGCTGATGGCGCACCTCGGCAGCGCCGCGGTGGTCGGCCTGCTGATGGGCATGGACAACATCATCGGCCTGTTCATCCAGCCCTGGATGGGCAACCGCTCGGACAACACGCGGACCTCGTGGGGCAGGCGGATGCCCTACCTGGTGGTCGGGATGCCGCTGGCCGCGCTGATCTTCCTGCTGATCCCGTTCAGCGCGGCGGCGCTGCCCGCCCTGATCGCGGTGATGTTCGCCTACGCGCTGGTGGTGAACTCGTTCAAGCCCATCGCCGAGGCGCTGGTGCCCGACTTCATCTCCCCGGAACGCCGCAGCCGCGCCAACGCGGTGGTCAAGATCGCCGCCGCGCTGACCGTGGTGCTGGCCTCGGTGCTCAGCATCCTGATCGTCGACGACCACCCGACCGCGGCCTTCTTCATCCCGTCGGCGCTGATGCTGGTGGCGGTGGTGGTGCTGGCGAGCACGGTGCGGGACAGCCGGTCGCGCGGTTATCAGCAGGCACTGGCCGAGGACAGGGAGTCGACGGAGACAAGGCGGCCCCGGGCGCTGGATGCCCTGCGGGACATCGTGCGCGACACCGATCGCAGCCGCCTGCTGCTGATGCTCGCGATCGCCCTGTTCGGCGGAGCCTGGGCGGCGTCCCGCTCGCTCATGACGCCGTACGGGATGGAGGTGCTCGGCCTGTCCAGGGGTGACGCCGGCGGGCTCACCCTGGTCAGCGGGCTCGTTTACATCGTGGTCGCCTACCCGGTCGCCATGCTCGCCGAGCGCTTCGGCCGGTTGAAGGTCATCGCGCTGGGCATGGCGGTCTTCGCCGTGGCCATGCTCGCCGCCACCCTGCTGCGGAGTCCTGCCGGGACGGTGATCGCGCTGTCGGCCGGGGCCGTGGGCGCGTCGGGCTTCATCATCAACGCGGCCGTCGTGCTCTGGAACCTCGCTCCCTCGGCCCGCGTGCTCGGCACCTACGCGGGTTTCTACACCGTCAGCTGGGCCACCGGCGGCTTTCTCGGCCCGGCGCTCGTCGGCGCCATGGTCGACGTGACCGGCTGGCGGCTGATGCCCGTCGACGTGGCGATCGTGACGGTGCTCGCGATCGCCACGGTCGTCCGGATCGGCCTGATCCGGCGGTCACCCACCGAACAGGAGACAAAACCTTGACCCACCAGCGAACCGGCGAGGTCCGCGTGCTGGCGCCGACGGGCATGCTCGGCGCGGGCTTCACCCAGGCCACGATCGACCGGGGCCTCGCCCTCGGTGCCGACGTGATCAGCGTCGACGCCGGATCGACCGACTCCGGGCCGTCCTACCTGGGCACCGCGACGCCCAAGACCACCGAGGCCGCGGTGCGCCGGGACCTCCGGATCCTCCTGCGGGCCGCGGCCGGGGCGGGCATCCCGCTGATCGTCGGGTCCTGCGGCACCAGCGGCACCGACGCGGGCGTGGACTCGGTCGCCTCGATCGTCCGCGAACTTCAGGCGGAGGAGGAAATTCCCCTTCCCGTGGCCAGGATCTACAGCTCACAGGACGCGGCCGAGCTGAAGGAGCACCTGCACGCGGGCCGCGTCCACCCGCTGCCGCCGATGGGGGAGATCGGGGCGGAGGTGTTCGAAAGCTGCACGCACATCGTCGGCATGATGGGCCACGAACCCATCGCCGAGGCGCTGGCGGCCGGGGCGCGGGTGGTGCTGTGCGGGCGCGCCACCGACACCGCCGTGGCGGCCGCCTACCCGCTGCTGCGCGGTATGCCGCCGGGGCCGGTCTGGCACGCCGCGAAGATCGTCGAATGTGGTGGGCAGTGCACCACGAACCCGGCGGCCGGGGGAGTGCTGGCCACCATCGACGCGACCGGGTTCACCATCGAGCCGCTCGACCCCGCCGCCGCTTGCACGCCGATTTCCGTTGCGGCACATATGCTCTACGAGACCGTCGACCCGTACCTGATGCGGGAGCCGTCGGGCACCATCGACGTCCGGGACGCGACCTACACCGCGCTGGACGACCGGCGGGTCCGTGTCGAAGGATCGCGGTTCCTGCTCGCCGAGCAGCACACCGTGAAGCTCGAAGGAGCGCGGGTCACCGGGTACGAGACCATGTCGTTCTCGGCCATCCGCGACCCGCGGATCCTGGCCGGAATCGACTCCTGGGCGGAGTTCCTCCGCGAGATGATCACGGCTCGGGTGGCGCAGACCCTGGGACTCGATGCCGGTGAGTACGCCTTCGACATCCGGCTGTACGGGCACCGCGGCGTGCTCGGCGACCTCGAACCGGAGAGCGGGCCACCGCGTGAGGTCGGTGTCATGCTGCTGGTGAACGCGCCGGACCAGGCGACCGCGACGGCCGTGGCGAAGGTCGCCAACCCGCTGATGCTGCACCTGCCAACGCGCGGATTGCCGTACCTGCCCAGTTTCGCGTTCGCGTCGTCCCCGGCCGAGGTCGAACGTGGCGCCGCGTATGAGTTCGTCCTCAACCACGTCGTCGACACCGCCCCGACGGCGATGTTCCGCATCGAGCACGGAGACCGCCATGCCTGAGACGATCGGTGACCTCGCGCACGAGGTCCGCGCCAAGAACGCCGGACCGTTCTGGATCACCATGGAACTGTTCATGCGTGACGATTCCGGTTACACAATCGTGGCGGATCCAGGCTTCATCAACGAATCGGTGATCGCTTCACTGTACGAAGTGGACGCTTCGGCGGTCCGGCTGTTCCGCATCCCGGAGTTGAAGGTGGTCAAGATTTCCTTCCCACGCCCGGTTCCGCAGGGTTCACTGCGCGACCGGGACATGCACGCGGGTCAGCACCACGTGCCGCTGGCCCTGCTGCCGGTGCCGCGGTCATGAGCGGGCTCGCGGACTGGGACACCCCGGCGCTGAGCAACGCCTTGCGCCGGGCGGGAGTCGCGCAGTCCCGTACAGACGGTTCGATCCAGCGGATCTCCGGCGGTTCCCTTCTGGGGACTGCCGTCACCGCCACCATGCGGGCGCGGGAACCGGGGGAGGACGGGGTGCCGGTCGCCGACCTGCACCGGGCCGTGCTCGCGGTCGAGGGCCCGGTGGCCGTGGTCGTCCAGGACGTGGACGAGGTACCCGGCGCGGGCGCGTTCCTGGGTGAGGTCAACGGAACGCTGCTGGACGCACTCGGAATCTCCGGCTTTGTCACCAACGGCCGGGTGCGGGACGAACCGGATCTGCGGGGGATGGGCTTCGCCGTGCACGCCGCGGGTTTGTGCGTGGCACGGGCGCACATGCGGCTGACTGCTGTTGGAGTTCCGGTGCGCGTCGGCGGTCTGCCCGTGACTCCCGGGGATCTGCTCCACGGTGATCAGCACGGTGTCCTGCGGATTCCGCCCGAGACAGCTTCGCGCCTTCCGGCTTTGGCCGAAGAAATCCGCGCGGAGGAACAGGCGATCGTGGCGTGGGCACGATCTTCGGACTTCACTCCGGCGGGATTGCTGGAGTTGAAACGGGTTCGCCACTAGTGGAGTTGGTCGCCCAGGCGGCGGGCGGCCTTGACGACAAGTTGCCCCAGTTCCTCCGGGTCGGGGGCGTCGAACAGGGACAGGCCGATGCTGGTGTCCTCCCGGCCGGTCGGCACCACGGCCGAGATTCCCGTGATGCCCGGAGCTATTTCCCCGCTGGAGACCGCGTAACCGCGTTCGCGGGCCAGCGTCACGGCTGACCGTTCACCCTCGCGGGGCGGGCCGGCGGCCAGCAGGGCCAGTCCCGCCGAGCCGCGGTCGATCGGATCCAGCTGACCCGTCCGGAACGACACGTGCATCCGCGCCTGCCGCGGCTCGACGATCATCAGCATCCGCACCTGGTCCGGGCCCTCCCGCACGACCAGGTGTGCCGACGCCTGCGCGGTTTCGGTCAGTTCCTCGAGCACCGGGCGCGCCAGCGTCCGCAGGTCCTGCTCGACCGGCTCGGCCAGGCGCACCAGGCCCGCGCCCAGGGTGATCCGCTTGAACCGGTCCCGGCGGCACAGGTGGTGCGCCTCCAGCGTCCGCACCAGCCGGTGCGCCACCGTCCGGTGCACGCCGATGCCCTCGGCGATCTCGGTGAGGGTCAGCCCGCCGGGCTGGGTGACCAGCAGCTCCAGCACCTCGAGTCCGTTGTGGAGCGTCTTCGACACGGCTGAACTCGGTTCGGGCACAGCGCTCCCTTGACGACCGGCCGGAGGCGGCTTACGGTTTGCGAAATATCGCACACTGCGTGCGAATATAGCACGCCGCTGGGCCGGGGACAACGGAGGTTCCGATGAATGTGCCGCCTCACGAGGTGATGGCCGTGCACCAGCTCTACGGCGCGCAGAGCCACGCCATCGACGAGGGGCGCGCGGCCGACTGGGCGGCGACCTTCACCCCCGACGGCGAGTTCCGGTCCCCGAGCTATCCCGAGCCCGCGATCGGCACCCGCGAACTGGTCGCCTTCGCCGAGCGGTTCCACGCCGACTGCGTCGAATCGGGCGAGATGCTGCGGCACGTCGTCAGCACGATCGAGGTCCGGCCCGGTGGCGGCCCGGACACCCTGCTCGTACGCGCCTACCTGCAGATCGCCGGTCCCTCCCGGCTGCACCGGCTGACCGTGCTCGCCGACGAACTGGCTCGCGCCGGCGACGGCTGGCGCGTGCGGCTGCGCACCGTCCGCCGCTGAACCCGACGTACCGACAGGGAGAAGAACTCGATGACCTCACTCGTCCCCACCGGCCCCGGACGGGTCCTGCACCAGCCGGTGACCGCGCTCTACCCGGAGTTCCCCGGCAAGGTCGCGGTGATCACCGGCGCGGCCAGGGGGATGGGCGCCCGCTTCGCCGCCGGGCTGCTCGCCCGCGGGGTCGACGTCCTCGGCGGGGACCTCGACGGCGACGCGATGGAGGCCACCGCGGCCGAACTCAACCTGGCCGCGCCCGCGGCGGCGCTGGAGGCCAAGCCGGGCCGTCTGCTGCCGGCGACGCTCGACGTCACGAAGGCGGAGGATCACGCCGCACTGGCGCAGCGCGCGATCGACGAGTTCGGCCGCATCGACTTCTGGGTCAACAACGCGGGGATCTTCCCGTTCGCCGAGATCGCCGACATCACCCCGGAACAGATCCGCGCCACGCTCGCGGTCAACGTCGAGGGCGTGCTGTTCGGCGCGCAGGCCGCCGCGGCGCACATGCACCCGGGCAGCGCGATCGTCAACATGTCCTCGGTTTCCGCGGTGCGCGTCCGCCGGGGCCGCGGTGCCTACTGTTCTTCCAAGGCCGCGGTCGCGCACTTGACCGAGTCACTCGCGGTCGAACTGGGGGACCAGGGCATCCGCGTCAACGCCATCGCACCCGGTTACATCGACACCGAGATGACCCGCTGGATCCAGGACGACGCGCCCGCGCTGGCGAAGGCGCTCGACGCGGTCCCGTTGCACCGCATCGGCTCGCCCGAAGAAGTCGTCGGCGTGCTGCTGTTCCTGCTGTCGGACAGCGCGCGTTACGTCACCGGCCACAGCCTGGCCGTGGACGGCGGGTCCCGGCATGTCTGAGCACCGCGAGGTGGTGTCCTATCCGGACGTCGTGCTGATCACCGGTGCGGCGGGCGGCATGGGCGCGAACCACGCCCGCGCGCTCGGCGCCCGCGGAGTGCACGTCTGCGTGGCCGACATCGCCGACACCGCACCGATCGCCGCCGAGATCACCGCCGCGGGCGGTGCGGTGTCGGAGTTCCGGCTCGACGTGACCGATCCGGCGCGGTGGGACGCCGTCCTCGAGCGGATCCGCGCCGAACTGGGTTCGCTCGGCGGACTGGTCAACAACGCGGGAATCTCCCGGCGCCTCGAATTCCTCGACACCACCCCGGAAATCTGGGACCAGGTGCTGGCGATCAACCTGTCCGGACCGTTCCACGGCATGCGTGCGGCGGCACCGCTGCTGCGCGACTCCGGTGGTGGCTCGATCGTGAACATCTCCTCGATTTCCGGGCAGATCGGCTACTTCTCGCCCGCCTACTCGTCGAGCAAGTGGGGACTGACGGGACTGTCCAAATCGGCCGCGGGAAACTTCGCGCGCTGGGGCATCCGGGTCAACTCGGTGCACCCGGGCCTGGTCGGGACCGCGTTGCTCGACGGCGCCGACGCGTTCGTCTCGGCCGCCGTGGCCAGCGTTCCGGCGGGCCGGATGGCCACCCAGGACGAGATCACCGACGCCGTGCTGTTCCTGCTCTCGGACCGGTCCACCTATCTGACCGGCAGTGAGGTCACTGTGGACGGTGGGCTGGTGTCCAACGGGCTCTACCACCGCATCGTCGCCGAGGCCGGAGGTGATCTCGGATGACGGAACGGATCGATGTCATCGTGATCGGCGGTGGCGGGGCCGGGCTGTCCGCCGCGGCCTCCGCCGCCGAGCGCGGTGCCTCGGTGCTGCTGTTCGAATCGGAACGCGAACTCGGCGGCTCGACCCAGCTTTCGGCGGGCATGCTCACCGCGGCGGGCACCAGCGTGCAGGCGGAGCTGGGCGTGACCGACTCCGCCGAGAAGTTCTTCCAGCACTACCAGGACCTCAACCAGTGGCAACTCAAGCCGGGGCTCGTGCGCACCTTCTGCGAACAGGCCGGGCCCGCGGTCGAATGGCTCATCGGACTCGGCGTCCAGATCCCGGCGCGTGTCTCCCACGACGCGCACACCCCCGGCCTGACCAGGGCCGGGGTGGAGGACGTCTGGCGTGGTCACGTGCCGAAGGACCAGGGATACGGGCTTGTCCAGGTGCTGACCACGGCGTGCCGAGAGTCCGGTGTGGACATTGTGCCGAACACCCGTGTCGAACGGCTGATGGTCGAGAACGGCCGGGTCACCGGGGTGGTCGCGGACGGAATCGAGGTCCGGGCGGGCGCGGTGGTGGTCGCCAGCGGTGGTTTCGCGCGGAACCCGGAGTTGCTCCAGCGGTACTACCCGGCCGCGACGGCCGCCGGTGCCGACCTGTTCGTGGTCGCCGCGGAAGGTTCGCGTGGCGATCATTTCGGCTTCGGTACCCAGGTCGGTTCCGCGATCGCGGGCGACGGCTGGGGCCTGCTGCTGCCCACGGTCTACTTCCAGCGGCTGCACCACTGGCAGTCCGGCTTCCCGCCGGTGTCGCGGGTGCTGGTGAACCGCCACGCCCGCCGCTTCATGGACGAGGACGCTTCATACGCCGTCTCCAGTGGGATCATCGACGCTCAGCAAGGTCCAGTGTGGATGGTCTTCGACGAGCGCGCCAGGACCGGACTGCCCGCCGGTTACGCGCATTGGGACGCCGCGCACGTGCTCGCCGAGGCCGACGCCGGGCGCACGTTGCGCGCGGACAGCGTGGAGGAACTGGCGGGAAAGATGGGCGTGCCCGCCGCCGCGCTGCGCGCCACCCTCGATCGCTGGAACGCCGGATTGCCCGCCGGACAGGAAGATCCGGAGTTCCTGCGCCACCGTTCCCTGGCCGCGAAAGGCGTCACGCGACCGCCGGAACCGATCGGCCGGGCCCCGTTCTACGCCGCCCGCACCCTGCCCGCCGAACTCGTCTGCACCCACGCCGGACTCGAGATCGACGCCGGAGCCGCCGTGCTCGACGAGCGGGGGAACCGCGTGCCGGGCCTCTACGCCGCGGGCGAAGCGGGCGCGGGCGTGCTCGGGAACCGTTACGTGGGCGGGGGAAACGCGGTGGCCAACGCCGTCACGTTCGGCCGGATCGCGGGCCACGCCGCGGCCGCGGGCTGAACCGATGATCTCACTCAGTGTTCTTACGCAGTGTTCTCGCGCAGTGTTCTCGCTCGATGAAGAGGAGAAACCATGTCCCTGCCCGTCACCCCCGCCGCGGCGGACGCCGAGATCGGCAAGCGCACCCTTCGCAAGGTGGCCGTGCGCATCATGCCGATCGTCGGCCTGCTCTACATCTTCAACTACATGGACCGGGCCAACATCGGCTACGCCCAGCTGGGCATGTCCACCGAACTGGCCATCGACGCGGCCACCTTCGGCATCGCCTCGGCGATCTTCTTCCTGGCCTACGTGGTCTTCGAGATCCCGAGCAACATGATCATGAAGAAGGTGGGCGCCCGGCTGTGGCTGTCCCGGATCGCGGTCAGCTGGGGCATCGTGACCGTGCTGACCGGCTTCGTCGCGGACGTGACGCAGCTGCTGATCGCGCGGATCCTGCTCGGCATCGCCGAGGCCGGGCTGTTCCCCGGGCTGCTGCTGTACCTGACGCTGTGGTTCCGCGGCCGCGAGCGCGGGCGGGCGATCGCGACACTGGCGCTGGCGCAGCCGATCGCGCTGGTGCTGGGCAGCCTGAGCGGCGGCTGGATTCTCGACCACGTGCACTGGCTGGACCTGAGCAGCTGGCAGTGGGTGTTCATCCTCCAGGGCGCGCCCGCGGTGCTGATCGGCGTGCTCACACTGCTGTACCTGCCGAACCGGCCCGCCGACGCGCGGTTCCTGACCCGCGAGGAAAGCGGCTGGCTGCAGTCGGAGATCGACAAGGAGTACCAGCCGGAGCGGAAGGAGACTTTTCTCGGGCAACTGCGGGCGGTCCGCGACGGCAAGGTCCTGCACCTGGCGGTGGCGAACCTGTTCATCGCCTGCGGGCTCTACGGCCTGACCTTCTTCCTGCCGCTGATCGTCAAGCAGCTCGACCCCTCGTACTCGTCGACCAACATCGGGCTGCTCGGCGCCGTGCCGTACGTCGTCGGCGCGATCGGCATGTTGTTGCTGGCGCGCAACTCCGACCGCACCGGTGAGCGCAAGTTCCACGTCATCGCGCTGGTGCTGGTCGCGGCGGCCGGTTTCCTGGGCGCGATCCTGTTCAAGACCACGCCGGCGCTGTCGCTGATCAGCCTGTCGCTGGCGGCGGTCGGCGTGCTCGGTTACCTGGCGCCGTACTGGGCGATGGCCGCGAAGGTGCTGTCCAAGGAGCACACCGCGGTCGGCCTGGCCGGGATCAACTCGATCGCGGCGCTGGGCGGGTTCTTCGGCCCGTACGCCATCGGGCTGGCGGCGACCGAGACCGACGTGACCGTCGGGCTGTACTTCCCGATCGGGTGCCTGGTGGTCTCGGCGATCATGCTCTCCTTCCTGCGGGTACCGAGGGAGGTCACGGGCCGCATCCAGCCGAGTGTATAACGCCCTATTCAGCTTGGCTTTGAGCACGTCATACTTCTTGGCCGGCCCAGGAAAAACCCGCTCAGGACAGGTCGGCCAGTTCCGGGAAGGCTGCCACGTACTCGTCGAGCACCCGCGTGGCGGCGGCGACCGAGTCCACCAGTGGATGCGTGCCGAGTGCCAGCAACGCCGATGACCGGCGCCTCTTCACGGCGGCCTCGATGGTGGCTCGTTCGACGCCTTTCACCTGTTGCACAAGGCCCAGTTCCGCCGGACGCACCGCGCCCACCGCCAGCGGGCGCGCGCCGTTGCCGTCCACCGTGCAGGGGACCTCGACGACGGCATCGTCGTCCAAGCCCGCGACGGCGCCCCGGTTGCGCACATTCAGGATCAGCGACGCCTTCCGGTTGCCCGCGATGGCGTTCATCAACCCCAGGGCGACTTCCTCGTACCCGCCGCCCTCGGTGTCGCAGGTGTCGCGCTCGCCCGAACCGGCGACGGCCCGGCCCTCGGCCAGGTAGCTGCGCTCGCGCTCGGCGCGGGTTTCCTGCCAGCGTTCCAGCGCGGAAGCCGGGTCGGCGGCCGCGGCGGCATAAAAAGCGTCCTGCTGCGAGTTCAGGAACTCACCGCGGGTGCTTTCCTGAACTCCCATCTGCGCCAGCGTTTCCCTGGCGAAGTAGTAGTAGTGCAGGTATTCGTTGGGCACCGCGCCCAGCGTGCGCAGCCACGGGCCGAAGAGCTTGCCCTCCTCGAACGAGGCCAGCGCGGGGGAGTCGAACAGGCCGGGCAGCACGTCCCGTCCACCGACGAGCACCCGACGCAGCCAGCCGAGGTGGTTCAGGCCGACGTAGTCGAACGAGGCCTGCGACGCGTCGACGCCGAGTGCGGCAGCCACCCGGCGGCACAGCCCGACCGGCGAGTCGCAGATGCCGATCACCCGATCGCCCAGCACCGCCGACATCGCCTCGGTGACCACGCCCGCCGGATTGGTGAAGTTGATGACCCACGCCCCAGGCGCGCGCGAGGCCACCGTCCTGGCGATGTCCAGCGCCACCGGCACGGTCCGCAGTGCGTAGCAGATTCCGCCCGGCCCCACGGTTTCCTGGCCGAGCAGGCCGTGCCGGAGCGGGACCCGCTCGTCCACGCCGCGGCCCTCCAGCCCGCCCACCCTGATCGCCGAGAACACCATGTCCACATCGGACACTGCTTCGTCCAGTGACGTGGTGCTGCTCAGCCGCGGGCGCCACGGCGCGCCCGCCGCCTGCTGTTCGAGCACCGCGCCGATCGCGGCCAGCCGCTCCGGGCGCACGTCGTGCAGCACCACCTCGTCGACCAGGCGCTCGGGATCGGCCAGCAGGCTGGCGTGCACCAGCGGCACCCGGAACCCGCCGCCGCCCAGGATGGCCAGCCTCATACCTCGCGCACCTCCACGCCCGCCTCCCGCATCACGGCGAGCGTCTCCCGGCTCGCCCCCGCGTTGGTCACCAGCACGTCGATCTCCTCGGGCCCGCACACGCGGGCCAGGCCGGCGCCGGGGAACTTGCGTGCTTCGGCCAGCAGCACCACCCGGTCGGCGGCGGCCAGCATGGCGCGCTTGCCCGGTACCTCCACCACCGTGTCGTCCATCAGCGCCCCGTCCCGCGCGACCCCGGAGGCGGAGACGAACAGCCGGTCGGCCCGCACCTGCCGCAGCGCGTCCTCGGTCAGGAAGCCGACCATGGACCGGTAGTTGCGCCGCACCAGCCCGCCCAGCAGCATCAGCTCGACCGCGTGGTCGTCGGCGAACTCGTCGTACACCGCCAGGTTGCTGGTCACCACGGTGATCCGCCTGCCGTGCAGGTGCTTGGCCAGCTGGTGCACGGTGGTGCCGATGTCGAGCAGCAGCACCTCGCCGTCGCGGACCAGCTCGGCGGCGGCCGCCGCGATCGCCGCCTTGCCGTCGTGACCGGAATCGGCCACGTAGTCGAAGGGCAGCTCGGCCGCCGGGTTGAGCACCGCCCCGCCGCGCACCCTGGTGAGCACCCCGTCGCGCTCCAGCGAGATCAGGTCGCGCCGGATGGTCGCGGCACTGGTCTGCAACTGGTCGGTGAGCACGGAGATCGAGGCCGACCCGTCGCGGGTCAGGCACCGCACGATCTCGGAGTACCGGCGCTGGGGTAGCACGCTGCGAACATTATCAGTCATCTCCCTGCATCGGCAGTTGTCAATTCCTTTCAAAAGGGTGCAGACTGCCGGGACCGGAGCAAAGGAGGCGCGGCGGTGACTCCCGGGAACGAACGTGAATCCTGCGACGTGACGATCGATCTCGACGCGGGCGCCAGGACGGCCGCCGACGACCCGCCCGCGCTCGACATCCTGTTGTCGGGCACGGTCTTTCTCGACATCATCTTCACCGGCCTGCCCCAGCTGCCCGAGCCGGGCACCGAGGTGTGGGCCAACGGCCTCGGCTCCAGCCCCGGCGGCATCGCCAATCTCGCGGTGGCGCTGTCCCGGCTCCAGGTGCGCACCGGACTCGCCGCCGCGTTCGGCGAGGACGCCTACGGGGACTTCTGCTGGGACGTGCTGGCCAACCAGGAGGGCGTGGACCTGTCCCACTCGCGCCGCTTCTACGGCTGGCACTCCCCGCTGACCGTGTCGATGGCGGTGGAGAAGGACCGCAGCATGGTCACCCACGGCCATCCCGCCCCGATCAGCGCCGACGACCTGCTCAACCCGCCGCCGCCCACCCGCGCCTGCTTCGTCCACGTCGACCTGCACGACGACGCGTGGGTGCGCACGGCCAAGGACAACGGCGCGCTGCTGTTCGCCGACGTCGGCTGGGATCCGACGCAGCGGTGGGAACCGGCGATGCTGAGCCAGTTGCTCGACGGGTACGACGTGGTGCTGCCCAACAGCGTCGAGGCCACCCGCTACACCCGCACCGACGACGTGCGCTCGGCCGCCGCGAAGCTCGCCGAGATCGTGCCCGCCGTGGTGGTCACCCGCGGCCCGCGTGGTGCGTACGCGATCGATTCGGCCACCGGTGAGGAGGCCGACGTCGGCGGGCTCAACGTGGCGGCGCTGGATCCGACCGGTGCCGGCGACGTCTTCGGCGCCGGGTTCGTGCTGGGCACGCTGGCCGGCTGGCCGCTGGCCGACCGGGTGCACTTCGCCAATCTCTGCGCGGCGCTGTCGGTTCAGCATTTCGGCGGTTCCCAGTCGGCGCCGGGCTGGGGTGACATCGCGGCGTGGTGGCGGCTGGTCGGCCGCCGCGACGAACGCGACCTGCGCGGCTACGCCTTTCTCAGCGAACTGCTGCCGGACCGGGGCAGCACCCAGGTGCGCCGGGCCAGCGCCACGATCGGATTGCGAGGCATATCGTGAAACGCCGTTCCTCCACCGCACTGCGCGCCGCGGCCGTCGGCACCGCGATCTTCGCGATGGCCGCCTGCGCTCCCGGCGGCTCGTCCGACCGTCCCGCGGACCGCCCGGCCGGTGAGGTCCGCACCGATGTCGCCGCCATGGGCGAGGTGACGCTGACCATCTGGGACCAGGAAACGCGAGCGGGCCAGGAACAGCAGATCACCCAGCTCAACGAGCAGTTCCAGCGGACTTACCCGAACATCAGGCTCAACCGCGTCGCGAGGTCCTTCGACGACCTGCGGAACACGGTGAAGCTGGGGCTCAGCGGCAACGAGGCGCCCGACATCGCCCAGGTCAACAACGGCAAGCAGGACATGGGCGCGTTCGTCAAGGCCGGGCTGCTGGTACCGCTCGACGGTTACGCGCAGGCCTACCAGTGGACCACCCGCTATCCCGAGTCGGTGCGCCGCCTGGCGTCCTATCCGGACGGTGGGGACGTGCTCGGTGAGGGCAAGCTGTACGGCGTGCCGCAGACCGGTGAGCTGGTCGGCATCTACTACAACAAGACGAAGCTCGCCGAACTGGGCCTGACCCCGCCGACGACCTGGCCCGAGTTCGACGCGGTGCTGGCCAGGGCGAAGGCCGCCGGGCAGTTGCCGATCCAGCTCGGCAACCTGGAGAAGAGCGCCGGGCCGTACCTGTTCGGCGTGGCCATGCACCGGCATTCCCAGCCCGCCGCGGAGACCGCGCTCGCCCTCGGCAAGCCGGAGGCGACGTGGCCGACCGACGCCAACCGGGCGGCGGCGAACCAGCTACTGGACTGGGCGCGCCAGGGTTACCTCACGCCCGGTTTCGCCGGGCTGAAGAACGACGACTCATGGGCCAACTTCGCCAAGGGCGAGGGTGTTTTCCACATCAACGGCACCTGGCTCACCCCCGACCTGACCTCCGCCATGGGCGACTCGGTCGGCTTCCTGCGCCCGCCGGGCGAGTCGATCACCGGCGGCACCGGCCTGCCGTGGGCGATCAGTTCCAAGAGCAAGAACCCCGACGCGGCCGCGGCCTACCTGAACTTCATCACCTCGCCCGAGGCGATGAAGGTGCTGGGGCAGACGGCGAACCTGCCGGTGCTCGACGCCGGGCAGCAGCAGGTGACCGGGCTGCAGAAGGAGGTTTTCGACGCCTGGCAGTCGGCCTCGGCCTCACCGGGGCTGGTGCCCTACCTCGACTACGCCACGCCCAACGCCTACGAGGTGGTCAGCGGGGCGGTCGAGCAGCTGCTGAGCGGGGCGATGGACACGGAGAAGTTCCTCGGCGCGTTGCAGGCCGATCTGGACGCGAGCCGTGGCGGCAGGTGAACCGCGGCGGGTCGGCTACCTCTATGTGCTTCCCGCACTGGCGGTGTACGGCCTGTTCCTGCTTTTCCCGCTGCTGCACAGCGGCTGGCTTTCGCTGTTCGACTGGGACGGGCTGAGCCCGGGCACGTGGACCGGCCTGGACAACTACGTCGAACTGGCCACCGAAGAGGGCGCGGCGGCCGCGTTCGGGCACGCGGCGGTGCTGGTGGTGTTCTTCGCCGTGCTGCCGGTGTGCATCGGGCTGGTGCTGGCCACCGTGCTGCACCGCACGCGTGTGCGCGGGCTGCCGTTCTTCCGCACCGCGTTGTTCCTGCCGCAGGTGGTGGCCATGGTGGTGGTCGCGGTGGCGTGGCAGCGGATCTTCGCGCCGGACGGCGTGCTCAACGCCGTGCTCGGCACCCCTGGCCGCGCGTGGCTCGGGGACGAGAGCACCGCGCTGCTCGCGGTCGGCGTGGTCGGCACGTGGGTGCAGACCGGGCTGGCCATGGTGCTCTTCCTCGGCGGCATCGGGAAGATCACCGGCGACCTGTTCGACGCGGTGCGGATGGACGGGGCCGGGCCGGTGCGCGAGTTCCGCACGGTGATCCTGCCGTCGCTGCGCCCGGAGATCGGCGTGGCGCTCACGCTGACCGTGATCGCCGCGCTGCGCACCTTCGACCTCGTCTACATGATGACGCCGCAGGGCGGGCCGGGCGGATCGACCACGGTGCCCGCCTACGAGATCTACCAGCGGGCCTTCCACGGCGGCCAGGTCGGCTCGGCCGCCGCGATGGGCGTGGCGATCACCTTGCTGGCCTTCGCCGTCACCTTCGTGATCACCCGGATCTCCGGCGGGGGACGCCGATGAAGGTTTCCGCGGCCGAACGGACCGGCACCTATCTCATCCTCGGGGTGTTCACCGTTTTCGCGCTGTACCCGATGGTGGCGATCCTGGTGACCGCGCTGCGCTCGGAGGTCGCCGGACAGGGCGGGATCCACTGGGAGAACTTCGCCGCGGCGTGGACGCAGGCCCGGTTCGGCAGTTACCTGTTCAACAGCGTGCTGGTGTCGATCTGCGTGGTGGCGCTGTCGCTGCTGCTTTCCGTGCTGGCCGCCTACGCCTTCGGCACCATGCGGTTCCGCGGCAGCGAGGTGCTGTTCTACCTGGTGCTGCTCGGGTTGACCGTGCCCGCCGAGGCGGTGGTCGTGCCGCTGTACTTCGACCTGCGCGACCTCGGGCTGACCAACACCTACGCGTCGCTGGTCTTCCCGCAGGTCGCGCAGTCGGTGGCGTTCGGCGTGTTCTGGCTGCGCACCTACTTCCGCTCGACCTCGCGCGGCATCGTCGAAGCCGCGCGGCTCGACGGTGCGGGGCACTGGCAGACGCTGTGGCGGATCCTGGTGCCGATGGGCCGGCCGGCGATGGTCACCCTCGCGGTGCTGGTGTTCATGTGGACCTGGAACGAGTTCCTGCTGGCCAGGGTGATGGTCACCGGTGAGGAACTGCGGACCGCGCCGCTGGGCCTGCAGTTCTTCTCCGGCCCGGCGACAACGACGGTGCCGCTGCTGGCGGCGGCTTCGGTGCTGGTGGCGTTGCCGGTGGTGGTGCTGTACCTGTTCCTGCAGCGGCATTTCATCCGGGGCATGGTGGACGGTTCGGTCAAGGGCTGATTGAGGCTCGGGAGGCATGGTTATGCGCGCACTGGTGGCCGGAGTGCTGGGGGCGGCGCTGGTGGCGGGGCTCGCCCCGCCGGTGGCCGCGGCGGAGCCGCGAGCGGACGCGGACCTGGACGTGTTGTTCGTCGGCGCGCATCCCGACGACGAGGCTTCGACGCTGTCCACCATCGGGCAGTTGGGGCTCGAGGCCGGGGTGGTCACGGTGACCCGTGGTGAGGGCGGCGGCAACGCCGTCGGCCCGGAGGAAGGCCCCGAACTGGGCTTGCTGCGGGAAGCCGAGGAGCGCAAGGCCGTCGGGCGTGCCGGGGTCACCGACGTGTTCAACCTGGACCGGGCCGACTTCTACTACACGGTCAGCTCGCCGCTGACCGAGCAGGCGTGGGGGCACGAGTCGACGCTGGAGAAGCTGGTCCGGGTGGTCCGCCAGACCCGGCCGGAGATCGTGTTCACGATGGATCCGGCGCCCTCACCGGGAAACCACGGCAATCACCAGTACGCTGCCAGGCTCGCGTTCGAGGCCTACACGGCCGCGGCCGACCCGTCCTTGTTCCCCGGGGCCGGAAAGCCGTGGGCGGTGGCGAAACTGTTCACCACCGGGCTCAGCGGCGAGTCGGCCACCGGCCCGGACTGCGTCTCTGCGTTCACCCCGGACGAGCCGGCCGATCGGGTTTGGGGCGTGTGGGCCGGAAAACCAGGGCCGGGCGGCAAGACCTGGGCCCAGATCGAGCGCGAGGCCCAGCGCGAGTACGCCAGCCAGGGCTGGGCGGGATTCCCCGATGCGCCAACGGATCCCGCGAAGATCGGCTGTGACTACTTCACCCAGGTGGCCGGCCGGGTGCCGTACCAGCCGGAGAGCCGCGGGGTCGAAGGCCTGCTGGCGGGCGCGGTGCCGATGGGCGCGACGCTGACCGCCACGGCCGATCGCTACCGCGTGACACCAGGGGAGCCGGTGCGCGTGGACGTGCGCTCGTCGAAGCCTGGTGACATCGAATTGACCGCGCCCGAAGGCTGGACCGTGCAGGACCGCACGGTGACCGTTCCCGCTGACGCCCAGCCGGGCAAGGCCCGCATCCGCGCTTCGCTGTCCACAGTGGAGAGCACGGAAGCAATTGTCGAGGTGGTGCCGCCGGTGGTCGCCACGCAGGAGCCGCTGCCGCAGGTCGCCCAGTACGACGCATGGGCACGTGAGACCGGCTTCCCCGACCGGGCGGGCGATGTGCTGCCGGTGCTGACCGTGCCGTCCGGTGGGACGCGGGACATCACCGTGACTGTGCGCAACGAAAGTCCCGTCCCGCAGCAGGGCGTGGTGTCGCTCGCGCTGCCCGCCGGGTTCAGCGGTGGTGAAGAGCGGCCCTATCCGGAACTCGCGCCCGGTGCCACGCACCAGGTGAAGTTCGGCGTGCGCAACACCGACGCGTCGCTTCCGTCCGGAAAGGACTTCCCGTACCAGCTGGTCACGTCGGGCGGCAGCACCACGGCGGCGTTGGAGATCGTGCCCGCGACGGTGATCCCGCAAGCCCTGGCAGCACCTGCCGTCGACGGCACCGCGGGCTCGGGGGAGTACCCGGCCGAGGCGCTCGACATCTCGGCGCGCTGGGAGGGTGACGACTGCGCATCGGCAGCGGATTGTTCCGGTAGCGCAAGGCTTTCCTGGCACGACGACACGCTGTACGCGCTGGTCGACGTCACCGACGACGTGGCGGGTACGAAGCTGCCGACCGCGGACTGCAAGCGGCATTGGCGCACCGACGCGGTGGAACTCACCTTCGACCCGCGAGGCAGGTCGGAGAATACCTCCAGCACGTACAAGCTGGCGGTGCTGCCGTCCACATCGGACGGTGGACCGTGCGCGTTCCGCGACGCCGACAACGCACAGGGGCCCGCACCGGGGGTGCGAGTGGCCGCGCAGCCGCGCGAGGACGGTTACACCGTCGAGGTCGCGATCCCGATGGAGCAGTTGCCCGGCGCGGTGGATCCGGCCTCGCTGGGGCTGAACGTGCTGGTCTACGACTCGGACACGCAGGACAAAACCGGGCAGACGCGGATCGGCTGGTCGACCTGGGGCGGGGTGCAGGGCGACCCGTACCGCTGGGGCCGGGCGACCGTGGACGGTTACACCCCGCCGCCGGATCGGCCGATCGAGCCGCCGGAACCGGTGCTGCCGCTGGAAGTGCTGGCCTCGGTGGACTCACCGCAGACGCTGGAGCAGTCGATCCGGCTCGGCCTTCCGCCGGGTGCCGCCGCGGCTTCGCGCCCGATCCGCCTTCGTGACGGCTGGCTCTACTCCGCGGAAAGCGGCACCGCCTCGGTTTTCGCTGCTGACGGTCGTCATGTCGTGGAAGTGGCACCGGGCCGCACGCGGCTGCCCGCCGGGCCGGTGCTGGTCGGCTTCACCAACACCCGCGGCGGCACGGCCGCGGCGAAGGGGTGAAGCGCGGGTTCCTGGTCGCCGCACTGGTCGTCGCGGTGGCGGTGACCGGGGTGGTGGTGCTCGGCGACGCGCTGGAAACCCCGCCCGCGTTCTGCCCGGATTCGGTGGATTCGGACGAACCGGAGGACAAGTCGACGCTCGGCGAGCCGGAGAACGGCGTGGCGCTGTTCGACGTCGCCGAGAACGGTGACATGACCGACCGGAGCAGTGAACTCGTCGGACGCGTGCCGAACACCCTCACCAAGGACGCGCTGGTCTGTCAGTACGAGCGGGAGTCCGAGGAGGAGCTGGGCTCGTGTGGCGGTTCGACCACGCTGCTGGCCACCCGCTATGCCTACAAGGTCTACGAACTGCCGTCGAAACGCCTGCTGGAAACGTTCGAGCTGCTCGGTGCCGGGAGCTGCCCGACGGGGATCATCGAGCTGCCCGCCGGTTCGTCGAGCATCGCGGCCGACCCGGACTACCCGAGATTGATCGAACGACTGGTCCCGCTGCTGTCGTCACCGGCCTGAACGGTGGGCCGGACGTGGCGCGCGTCACCGTGGCTTGAGTGTGCCGTTACGGCCGGGTGTCTCCTGGGGGCCGGCCACACCACCGTGGCCGTGGTGTGTGCTCGGAGGTGACCTGTGCCGGTCCGGGTCGTGGTGCTGGCCGCGGATCCGTTCGTGCTCGCCGGGGTTTCCGCCGAGCTGAGCGAAAAGCCCGGGATCCGGTTGGTGGAGCACGGGGCGGAAGTGGCCGTCGTGCTGCCGGACGGTCCCGGTGACCTGCTCGCCGGGATCGATCCGGGGACCCGCGTGGTGCTGGTCTCCGATGATCCCCGGTGGGGCGCGGACGGCATGGTCCTGTTGCCACGGCGGAAGCTGACCACAGCGTCCTTGCTGCGTGCGATCAGCGACGCGGAGCACGGCCTGGTCACCCCGCGCGCACCGCGCTCCCGCACTCCGGACGGATTGTCACGCCGGGAGATCGCCGTGCTGCGCCTGCTCGCCGAGGGTCGCGCAACCGCGGAAATCGCCGCCGAACTGGCGTACGCCGAGCGGACCGTGAAGAACATCGTTTCCGGCGTACTGGCCCGGCTCGACCTGCGGAACCGAACGCACGCGGTGGCGTACGCGGTCCGCGCCGGCCTGATCTAGGTGCTGTCCTCGGCGGCACGAACACTATTGACCTAACAAATGGAGTTTTGTACGGTCTACGCATGGCGACGCTGCACGAGAAGATCCGGCGGGAGTTCGAGGACAGGATCCACGCGGGCAAGCTGGCCCCCGGCGCACGGCTGCCGACCGAGATGGAGCTGTGCGAGAAGTACGGGGTCAGCCGCGCGACCGCGCAGCGGGTCCTCAACGACCTCGCCGACGCGGGACTGGCCGTGCGGCGCCGGCGTCAGGGCACCTTCGTCGCGGACGTGCGCCAGCAGATCAACCTGCTCAGCTACGCCTCCCCGGACACGCACATCAAGGGCGTGCCGGGGCGGCACGAGGTGCTCTCCGCCCGGATCGTCCGCGCGGGGGACGCCGTGCTGACGCTGCCGGGGGCCGATGACGACACCGCGGTGGTGGAACTGGTGCGGCGCAAGCTGGACCTGCACGACCAGCCGCGCACCATCGAACGGCACGTGGTGCTGTTCTCGGCGGCCCCCGACCTGCTGAACGAGGACCTCGCGGAACTCGTTTCCCTGCCCTATCTCCGCGATCGCGGTGTGTCGATCGACCGCATCCGGATCTACCTGGACCCGGTGGTGCTCGACGAGCACGACGCCGGACTGCTCCGCAGCGAGGCCGGGGCGCCGACGCTGCGGCGTCGCCGTGAGCTGCGCGCGGCCGACGGGTCCGCGATCGAGATCGTCACGGCTCTCATCCGCCCGGGTACCGCGGAGTTCTTCGTCGAATTCCCCGCGTAGCCACCACTTCAGAAAGGAGCGACCCCGATGAAGGTCATCGTGGTGGGGGCCGGTGTGCTCGGCACCAGTGTCGCGCGCTCGCTGTCCCTGTCCGGTGCGGAAGTGCTTCTGCTGGACCGCGGGGGACCGGGCGCGGGCACCAGCTCGACCACCTTCGCGTGGACCAACTCGAACCGCAAACCGGACCCGGACTACTACCGGCTGAACCTCGCGGGCATGGCCGAGCACGAAGAACTGGCCAGACAGCTGCCCGGCGATCCCGCGTACTTCCGCAGCGGCGGCCTGCAGTTCGCCGACGCCGAAAGCGAGCCGTGGCTGGCGAAGAACGTGGAACGCTTGCGGGGACTGGGATATCCGGCGCGCTGGGTGACCCGGGACGAAGCGGCGCCGATCGTCGGCGGGCTCCGGATTCCCGGGAACACCACGGCGATCGCATACTTCCCCGCCGAAGGCCACGTCCGCCCGGACCGCCTCGTGCAGAACCTGCTGGCCGACGCGGTCCGGCACGGCGCCGTGCTGTCGATCGGCGAAGTGGTGTCCACAAGCGACGGACCGGACCGGGCGTCGGTCACCATGGCCGACAGTACGGTGCACAACGCCGACCGGGTGGTGCTGGCCACCGGCCGGTGGACCGGCGAACTGGCGGCCCGCGCGGGTATCGACATCCCGATGGTCACCGGCACCGGACGCGGCTCGCCGATCATCGGGCTGCTCGGATATCTCCGGTCCCCGCGGCTCGACCTCGGCTGCGTGGTGCACACCCCGGGCCTGAACCTGCGGCCCGGCGCCGGACTGCCCGACGTGCTGCAGGCACTCGACCTGAATCCGGACGTCGACCCGTCCAGGCCACCCGCGCCCGGCAGCGAGATCGCCACCACGATCGCCCGGCGGCTCACCGCCCTGCTGCCCGATCCCGGCCAGACCCCGGAAATCGACTTCCGCGTGGGCTTCCGCTCACTGCCCGCCGACGGCAACACCATCGCGGGTTACGCGGCGGAGCACGCGCGGACCTACTGCCTCGTCTCCCACGGCGGCATCACCCTGGCGCCGCTGCTCGGCCGCCTGGTCGCCACCGAAATCCTCGCCGACACCAGCCAGGAACTCCTGAAACCCTTCCGTCCCAGCCGGTTCGCCGGGTTGCGGCGGTCCGACCTCCCGGCCGTTCGCCGCCCCGTCAAGCTGGGTGAGCAATAGCCGGCCACACAGAAGGCCGCAGGCCAATGACCGACCACAAAGGCAGTGTCGCCGAAACCGGCAAAGACCGCTTGGCCGGCTTGTTTCGCGTTATCGGCGCAATCGAACGAGCCGGGAACAAACTGCCCCACCCGTTCTGGCTCTTCTGGATCCTCGCCGGAATCCTCGGCGTCGTCAGTCTTGTTCTGTCCATTCTCGACGTCTCCGTCACCCTGCCGAAAACCGGTGAGGTCGTCACGGTGAAAAGCCTGCTGTCACTGGACGGCATCGGCTTCGCCGCGGACTCCGCGCTGGAGAGCTTCGCGGAGTTCAAACCGCTCGCCGTCATCGTGGTCATGCTGCTTGGCGTCAGCGTGGCGGAGAAGAGCGGCCTGCTCGAGGCGATCCTGCGGTTGACGGTGATCCGGTTGCCCGGCCGCTGGGTCACCTTCGCCATCGCGTTCGGCGGCATGGTCGCGCACATCATGAGCGATTCGGCGTACCTGGTGATGATCCCGCTCGGCGCGCTGGCCTTCCGCGCGGCCGGGCGCAGCCCGATCCTCGGCATCGTGGTCGCCTACGTGTCGGTGTCCGCCGGATTCAACGCCAGCCCGCTGGTCACCCCCGGCGACGCCATCCGCGCCGCACTCACCACCCAGGCCGCGCAGACCGTCGATCCGGACTACGTGGTGACCCCGGTGGCGACCTACTTCTTCTTCGGCGCGTCGTCGCTGCTGCTGGCCGTGGTGATCACGCTGGTCGTGGAACTCGTGCTGGCGAAACGGCCCGAGCTCGCGACCGGTGAAGACGCGCCGACGGGGGAGGAACCCGAGGTCCGTCTGTCCACTGTGGAGAAACGAGCCCTGGTGCGGGTCGCGGTCATCGTGGTCGCCTTTGTGCTCGCGGTCGTCGCGCTCCTGCTGATCCCCGGCTCGCCGCTGCTCGGTGACGGCGGCAGCGTCGTGCGGTCGGTGGTCATCGAGAACATCAGCGTGTTCATCGCACTGCTCTTCGCGGTGATCGGGTTCGCCTACGGCAGGGCGGTGGGCACGGTGTCGTCATTGGCGGTCCTCCCGAAGGTGATGGCCGACGGGGTCGGCCGGATCGCGCCGGTCATCGTGCTCTTCTTCGCCGTGGCGCAGTTCCTGGCCTACTTCGAGTGGACCGGGATCGCCTCCGTGCTGACGGTGCACGGCGCCGACCTGCTCAACGCGGTCGACGCCCCGCACCTGGTGGTGTTGCTGGTGATCATCGGGTCGATCTGCCTGCTGAACCTGATCATCACCAGCGGATCGGCGCAGTGGGCGATCCTCGCGCCGGTCGTGGTGCCGATGATGATGTACGTCCGGCTGCCGCCGGAGGCCGCGATGGCCGCGTTCATGATCGGCGACTCGGTCACCAACGCGGTCACCCCGATGAGCCCGTACTTCGTGCTCGCGCTGGGTTTCGTCCAGCAGTACCGCAAGGGCGCGGGGATCGGCACGCTGATGTCGTTCACCGTGCCGATCTCGTTCGCCATCCTCGTCGTGTGGTCGGGCTTCTTCGCGCTCTGGTACGGCCTCGGCCTCCCGCTCGGGCCGGGCGTGCACCTGAGCTAGGCGACCCTGTGTCATGCGTCAGAAGCACGGGGTCTTGCCTGCCATGCAATAGTGTGGGTGAGTGCGCTGCCGGGCACGCAAGCCGGGGCAATTGCGCGGTTACGCTGGGCTGTCGGCCGGGTTGCTTCCGGTCCACTGGTGCGGAACGCTCGAACGCGGGCGTCGGATCGAGCAGAGGTGTGAGGTGACGGGCGCGCGGCGCGTGCCTCGAGTGATGGACAAGCCGGAGTGCACCGTCGCGGTAGCGCCGTATCCCGGGCTGGCGTGGGCGTCCGCGCCCTACCCGGCCGTGCTGACCACGGCCGACGGGCGGCTCGACGACCTGAACCAGGCTGCGGAACTGCTGTTTTCCCGCGACGGCACGGATTTGCCGCAGTGGCTTGCCCAGGCGGACCCGGCCGGGCCCGCGGTGTCGGGGCAGGTGGGCGGGTGCGGCTACCGCGCGCACCCGGTCCGGCTCGGTGACGACAGGGTGAGCTGGTGGCTGGTCAAGGACACCGACAACACCGACAACACCGAGGACACCGACGTCCGGCTGGTCCGCGACGAACTCCGGGCCGAGCGCGAACGCGCCGCCTTCCTCAGTGAAGCGTCGAACGCGCTGCTGTCCTCGCTCAACCTCAAGCGCTGCATGGCGGTCACCGCGGAGCTGACCGCGGGGCACCTCGCCGACGCCGCGGTGGTGATCGCGCCCGCGGTGAAGCGCCGTTTCCCGGTGGTGACCTGCGTGCGCGACGGCCGGCCGGAGCACGCCGAGCTGCTGGTCAATCCCGACGAGGTCCCCGGGCTGAGCGAGGCGCTGCAAGGCTTCCCGCCGGTGCCGTCGCGGTGGATCGATCCGCGGTCGGCGCCGGACTGGCTGCGGCCGCGGGGCTTCGACGAGGCAGGCTCGATCGTGATCACCCCGCTGCCGGGCCAGGGCGTGCCCGCCGGCGCGCTGATCCTGGTGCGCCGCCGCGAACACCAGGGTTTCTCGGCCTCCGAGGAGATCTTCGCCCGGCTGTTCGCCGCGCGCGCCGGGGCGGCGATGTCGGCCGCCCGCCTGTTCGCCGAGCAGACCTCGATCACCGAGACCCTGATGCGCGACCTGCTGCCGCCGTTGGTGCACCACGTGGCCGGGGTGGAGTTCGCCGGCGGGTACCGGGCCGCGCGGGACCACGAGCGGATCGGCGGCGACTTCTACGACGTGCACCCGGCGACCGGTGAGGGCGAGGAGTCGCTGGCCGTGCTCGGCGACGTCTGCGGCAAGGGCCTGGAGGCCGCGGTGCTGACCGGGAAGGTCCGCAACACCCTGCACGCGCTGCTCCCGCTCGCCGACGACCACCGGCGGATGCTCACCCTGCTCAACGGCGCGCTGCTGAACAACCGCGACACCCGGTTCGTCACCCTCGTGCTGGCCTCGGTGGTGCGTGACGGCGCCGGGGTCCGGCTGCGGGTGACCAGCGCCGGGCATCCGCCACCGCTGGTGGTGCGGACGAACGGCCAGGTGGAGGAAGTGGCGACGATGGGCACGGTGATCGGGGTGCTGCCGGAGATCGAGTCGGTCACCGCCGGGCTCACCCTGGCGCCGGGGGAGAGCTGCCTGCTGTTCACCGACGGCATCACCGAGGCCAGGGGCGGTCCGCTCGGCGAGACCATGTTCGGTGAGGAACGGCTGCACCGGATCCTGTCCGAATGCGCGGGGATGCCGGCCGAGGCCGTGGCCGAACGCGTGCGGATGCTCGCCGCGGAATGGGCGGGCCGCAACGCACACGACGACATGGCGGTGCTCGTGATCACCGCCCCGCGCGGGCAGCACCTGACGGCGGTGGGCGGGCACGGGAGAGGCAGGTACACCGCATGAGCACACCCGACGGACACCGGGAAGTCGCGGTCGCGCGGTTGTGGGACGCGGTGACCGCCTGCGACGAGCAGGCCGCGGTGGAGGCCGGCCTTGCCGCGCTCGACGCCGGCCTCGACCTGGAGGAGACCCTGCTCGACGTGGTCGGCGTGGTGCAGCACCGGGTCGGCCGGGAATGGGCGGCCAACCGGCTGAGCGTGGCACAGGAGCACGCGGCCACCGCGATCAACGAGCGGGTGATCGCCGCGGCGGTGCACTCGCGGCCGCGAGCGCACCCGGTGCTCGGCCGGATCACCGTGGCCTGCGTCGACGGCGAATGGCACGCGCTGCCCGCCCGGCTGCTGGCCGAAACGCTGAAACTGCGCGGATTCGCGGTGGACTACCTCGGCGCCCAGGTGCCCACCCCGCACCTGATCACCCACCTGCACCAGACCGGGCCGGACGCGGTCGCGCTGTCCGGTTCGCTCGCCACCCGGCTGCCCACCGCGCACATCACCATCACCGCCTGCCAGTCCGCGAGCGTGCCGGTGATCGCCGGTGGCGCCGCCTTCGGCTCGGACGGCCGGTTCGCCGGCTTGCTCGGCGCGGACGCCTGGGCACCCGACGCCCGGTCCGCGGCCGATCGCCTCGCCACCTCGCCGCTGCCCATGCCGCGTCGTGGTCGCGTGCTGCTCGACGATCTGCCGCACCTGGCCGACCAGGAGTACACGATGGTCGTGCGCACCGCGCCGGACCTGGTCCGGGCGGTCTACCGCGGGCTGGAGGAGCGGCTGCCCGCGATGCGCGACTACACCGAACTCCAGTTGCAGCGCACCACCGAGGACCTCGCGCACATCGTCGACTTCCTGGCCACGTCGCTCTATACCGGTGACGACGAGCTGTTCTTCGGATTCCTGGGCTGGACCGCCGAAATCCTCGCGGTGCGCGGGGTGCCACCCGCGTGCCTGCTGCCCACGCTGGAGCTGTTCGCGACGGAACTGCGCGACTTCGCCAGGGCGGCGCCGCTGCTCGCCCGTGCGCGCGACCACCTGGGGAGAACCGTGTGACGACCATTGTGTTCGACACGCTCACCTGCACCTGGACCACCCCGGAGGAACAGACCGCGCTGCTGCGGCTGGACGGCGATCTCGACCATTCCTGCTCGGCGGAGTTCGCCGAGCTGATCGCCACGCGGCTGGCCGCCACGCCGGGCTTGCGAACGCTGCGGCTGGACTGCGGCGCGCTGGGCCGGTGTGATACGAGCGGGTTGTCGGCGCTGCTGATGACCCGCCGGCACACCGAGGCCGCCGGAGTGGTGCTGCGCCTGGACAATCGCGGGGCCGCACTGGAGCGGTTGCTCGGGGTGACCGGAACCCGCTACTACCTGACCGGTGAGGCCGCGGCCGACCGGGAACGGCGCGACACCTGAGCTGCCGTGGCGAAAACGAAGGGAGCACCGATGCCAGCCGAGTCCAACGTGCCCGGAGGCTCCGCGAACGGGCAGGGACAGTGGGAAAGCGAGCGCCAGCTGTGGTCGGCAGCGCCGGCGGAGGACCGTGACGGGGTCGTGCTTCTCACGCTCACCGGGGAACTGGACCTGGCTGCCGCCGAAGACCTCGATCGTCTGCTCGGCGAATCACTCGACTCCGGTCGTGAGGGCCTGGTCGTGGACATGACCGGCGTGAGCTTCTGCGACTCCAGCTGCCTGAACGCCCTGCTGGGCGCCGCGCGCCGGGCACGCGCGGCCGGGGCGGGTTTCGCGCTGGTGGCCGTTTCGCCCGCGGTCGTCCGGCCGATCACCGCGCTGAACCTGGGGCAGTTGCTGCCGATGACCGGCAGCGTGCCCGAGGCCGTCGAGCTGGTCCGCACGCGGTGACCACCGCCGGACCGAACCGGCGGTCATCGTCGCTCAGCCGGACGCGCCCGGCACGCCGTTGACGTAGCGGAGGTGGCGGTTGCCGGTGGAACTCATCGCCGGGTCCTCCGTGGCTCGTGCGGCACCATGCCCTGTTACCGTCCAGTAGGGACCGGGAATCAGCCCGTGGGCAGTGAACACAGGCTCGGGCCGCCGAACTCGGCCGTTCCCGCTGTGGCCGGTCCACAACGGCGGAGGTGTGGCGTGGACGAGCGGACCAGCGCCATCGCGCTGCACGTGGTGCGGGCACTGGCCAGCGATCCGGGCGTGCTCAGCCGGGTGGTCGACGCCGCCCGCAGCAACTCGCCCGAGGTGGCGCGGCTGCCCGCGGAGGAGAACCGCAGGCACATCATCACCCTGCTCACCGAGGCCGTGGCCCATCTCGAACGCGGGGACGTGCACGAGACCGGTGACTTCTCGGCGGCGTTCGCCCTCGGCGCCGACCGCGCGGCGCAGGGCGTGCCGATCATCGACCTGCTGCGCGGGGTGCACGCGGGCCGCGCCGAGGTGACCCGCGCCGGGGTGGACGCCGCCCGCGCGATGGGTGTCGACGACGCGACGATCCTGGAGTTCATCGTCGACCTGGACCACTACGTCGGCGCGGTGCAGCGCCACATCGTCAGCGGCTACCACACCGCCGAACTCGAACTGTCCCGCACGGCACGCGATTTCAGCACCCAGGTCCTGCGCAAGCTCCTGCTGCCCGGCGAAGGCCCGCCCGACGCCGACGCGCTCGGCCGGGCCGGACTGCACCCCGAACGCCGGTACCACTGCGTGGTCTCCGCGGTGACCGATCCCCGCGACGCCAGGTCATTGGAGCAGCAGCTGGCTTCTTCCGGTGGGGTGTACGGCTTCGTGGAAGGAACACTGACCGGTGTCGCGCCGCAGAGCCCGGCACTGCCCGAGGACGCGCCGCTGGTCGTAGCCTCGCCGGCCAGGCCTCTGCCGGCGCTGCGCGAGACCTATCCCTTGTGTGCCCAGGCGCTGAAGGTCGCCGCCGGGCGCGGACTGCGCGGCGTCCGGCCGCTGATCGGCCTCGCCGCCGAAACGGCGCTCGCCGCCCACCCGGCACTGGCCCGCACGCTCGTCGGCGAACTGCTGGCACCGCTCGATCCCGCCAACGAGTTCCACCAGGAGATCGCGGCCACGGCCGTCGCCTTTCTCGACCACGGCTGCGTGATCAACGCGACCGCCAAGGCGCTCCACATCCACGCCAACACCGTTCGCTACCGCCTGGACCGGCTGCACGAACTCGTCGGCATCGACGTCAACGACCGGTCGTACCCGTACGTGGTGACCGCGATGCAGACGTGGTGGGCGCTGCGAACCTGGCTCCAGGCTCGGTAAAACTTTCCACCCCGCGGGCGTCCTCCGCTTAGTCTGACCCCGTGATCACTCTCGATGACGTGCTGCGCGCGCTGCCTCTCCGCGACCTTCGTGGTGACGTGGGCACAAAAGCCACGAAGAAGGGCGGGGCCACCGCACTGCTGGACCTGGAGCCCGCGGCGGAGTTCGAGGCGGTCGACGCGATCTCCGAGAAGATCAGGACGAGCGACGATGCGCTGGACTTCCCGGACCTGGTTCCGTTGTGCTACGAGAACATCGTGCTCGGCGTCCAGGCCGAGTTCGAGGAGCGCTTCGGCACGGGGACACCGCCGATCCGGGTGGTGGTGCGGGAAGTGCTGCCGCACATCATCGAGACGAACGAGATGAACAACCGCCACGCCGGCCGGAGGGCGGTCCGGAGCGGGTTCGAGGCCCTGGTCGCGGCGAAGGTCGCGGTGGGGGACGAGTGCCTGGCGCCCGCGCTCGCGCTCCGCTGGTACGACGACGAACCGCAGCCCGGCCTGGTCGAGGTGAGGCTGTACGACCGGCACCACAGGGAACATCAGCTGATCGGCAAGGTCCCGTACTTCGATTCGAAGGAGGACCTGGACCCGTCGTCGTCCTACCCGCTCGCTGTCGGTGTGCCGGTCGTGGTCCGCGAAATCCACGGCGACACGGCCATCGTCGAGTCGCTCCACCACCTCGACGACGAGAAGGAGGACTTTCGCCGGTTCGACGTCCGCAGCGGCAGGCTCTACTGAGCCGCGGTGTTCAATCAGTGATTGATTTTGCCGTCGCGGATGTGGTGCACTGGCCCGCATGCCAGGCACCGACGCCACCACCCGCGAGCGGCTGCTGACCGTCGCCGAGCGGCTGTTGCTGGAATCCGGTTACGACGCGGTGTCCGCCCGCGCGATCAACAGCGCGGCCGGTATGAACCCGGCGGCCGTGCACTACCACTTCGGGTCGAAGGACGCGCTGATCGCGGCGCTGCTGGAAGCCCGGCTGGCGCCGGTGTGGCAGCGGCGGCTGGACGAGGTCACCGAGCGGCGGCGCGACGGCTGGGTGCCCACCGTGCCGGAACTGGTCGACCTGGTGGTGACACCGCTGGCCGAGCTGGCCGCTGACCCGGTCGGGCAGCTGCGGTTGCGCCTGCTCGCCCGGTTTGTGCGAGACCGTCGTGAACCGGCGTGGACCTCGCGGTGGTTCGGCCTGGCGCCGTGGGTTGAGCTGCTGCGGGACGCGCGGCCGGAGTTGCCGAAGCGGGCGGCGGCGCAGCGTTGGCTGCTCGCTTTCGGGCTGGTGCTGGAGTTCTTCGCCGACACCGAGCGCGGAGTTCCGGTCACCACCCTGCGCGCGTTTGTCACGGCGGGATTGGCGGAGTCATGACCTCGCCTGTCTTCGAGCCCGCGCGCCTGGGGCCGGTGCGGCTGCGCAACCGGATCATCAAGGCGGCGACCTTCGAAGGCGCCACTCCGGATGCCGTGGTCACCGACCGGCTGATCGAGTTCCACCGGCGGGTGGCCGCCGGGGGCGCGGGAATGACGACGGTCGCCTACTGCGCGGTGTCACCGGAGGGCCGGACCGACCGGCACCAGCTCTGGATGCGCGACGAGGCCGTGCCGGGCCTCCGGCGGCTCACCGAAGCGGTGCACGCGGAGGGCGCGGCGGTGAGCGCGCAGATCGGGCACGCGGGGCCGGTGGCGAACGCGGCCTCGAACCGGTTGCCCGCCCTGGCGCCGGGAAGATTCCCGAATCCACTGGGCATGCGGATGACCCGATCGGCCACAGTGGACGATCTTTCCCGCGTCGTGCGCGCCCACGCTTCGGCCGCGCTTTTCGCCGTGGAGGCCGGTTTCGACGCCGTCGAGATCCACTTCGGACACAACTACCTGGTCAGCGCGTTCCTGAGTCCTCGCCTGAACCACCGGCGGGACGGATACGGCGGATCACTGGAGAACCGCGCCCGGCTGGCGCTGGAGATCGCGCGGGCGGTCCGCGACGCGGTGGGCGACCGGATCGCGGTGACGGCGAAGCTCAACATGGACGACGGGGTGCCGGGCGGGTTCTGGCTGGACGAGAGCGTCCGGGTGGCGCGGTGGCTGGAAGCGGACGGAACCGTCGACGCGCTGGAGCTGACCGCGGGCAGTTCGCTGCTGAACCCGATGTACCTGTTCACCGGCGACGCGCCGTTGCGGGAGTTCGCCGCGCAGTTCCCGCGGCCGGTGCGGTGGGGTGTGCGCGCGGCCGGTGGTGCGTTCCTGCGCAGTTATCCGTTCCAGGAGGCGTACCTGCTCGACCGGGCACGCCAGTTCCGTGCCGCGCTGGACCTGCCGCTGATCCTGCTCGGCGGGATCACGAAGCTGGAGACGATGGAACAGGCGATGGGGGAGGGGTTCGCGTTCGTCGCGATGGCGCGGGCGCTGCTGCGCGAACCCGACCTCCCGCGGCGATTGCGGTCGGGGGCGCGGTCGTTGTGCGTGCACTGCAACAAGTGCATGCCGACGATCTACCGGGGAACGCACTGCGTGCTGGCGGCCGGATGATCGCCGTGACGGGTTCCGCCTCGGGAATCGGCGCGGCGGTGGTGTCGGCGCTGGACGGCCGTGACGTGATCGGCGTGGACCTGCGGGACGCGGAGGTGCGCGCGGACCTGAGCACTCCCGACGGCAGGCAGCAGGCGATCGACGGCGTGCTTTCCCGGTGTGGTGGCGTGCTGGAGGGTCTGGTGCTGTGCGCCGGGCTCGGCCCGCACACCCCGGACCCGATGCGGATCATCGAGGTGAACTACCGCGGCGCGGTTTCCTTGCTGGACGGCCTTTTCCCGGCGCTGTGCACCGCGGCGGTGGCGGTGTCTTCGTCCGCCTCGACCATGGTGCGCTGGCGGGACAACCCTATTTCACGCTGTGAGGAGGAGGCGGCGCTGGCTTCGGCCGGGGAGTACCGGGGCCAATTGGCTTACGCCTGGTCGAAGAACGCCCTGACGGTGGCGGTGCGCCGGCGCGTTGCCGAATGGGGTGCCGCGGGCGTGCGCCTGAACACCGTCGCCCCGGGCGCCGTGGACACTCCGTTGCTGGACGCGGGCCTCGCGGACCCCCGCTACGGTGACGCGATTCGGAGTTATCAGGCGCCTATTGCCCGGCATGGGCAGTCGGAGGAGGTGGCCGCCTTGATCGTCTACCTGCTGGGCCCGCACGCCACCTACATCCACGGCGCCCAATTCCCCATCGACGGCGGCTCCGACGCCCTGATGCGCCCGACGGAGTTCTGACGGGCACCGACGTTTTGAGGGACTCGGCCGTCGGTGTCCCGGTGTCAGGTCTGGGACTTCGCCAGCAGTTCCAGGGCGAGTTTCTTCAACTCCGGACTCGCCGTGGCCGCGTCTCCCGAGTCGAACGGGGGATCCGGGGCGTATTCGACGGCCAGCTGGACCGCGCGGGCGGTGTGCTCGTCGGTGAGCAGGGAAGCCAGGTACAGCGCCATGTCGATGCCCGCCGACACGCCCGCGGCGGTGATCACCTTGCCCACCCGGACGTAGCGCTCGGCGACGTATTCGACGCCGAAGGTCTGCTCCAGGTAGTCCGCGGAGGCCCAGTACGTGGTGGCCCGTTCGCGGAGCAGGCCCGCCGCGCCGAGGATCAGGGTGCCGGTGCAGACGGCGGTGGTCCAGGTGGTGGTCCGGTCGATGCGCCGGATCCAGTCCAGCAGCACCGGGTTCTCCATCGCCGCGATCGTGCCCCGGTTGCCCGCGCCCGGCACCAGCAGCACGTCGAGGCGGCGCACCTCGGCGAGGGAGCGGTCCGCGATGACGGCGGCCTGCCCGGTGTCGGTGCGCACCGGGCCGCGGCGCTCGGCGATCATGGTCACCGTCGCTCCGGGGACCCGGGACAGCAGCTCGGCCGGTCCGGTCGGGTCCAGCAGGCTGAACCCGTCGTAGAGCAGGATACCGATCCGCGGCCCTTCACCGGCGGGAGCGGCGGTCGCGGTCGAGGCCAGGCCCAGCGCGAGACCGGCGCTCGCGCCCGCGGCCAATACGGTTCTCCGTGTGGTGGTCATGCTCCGGCAGTCTGGGCACCCTGGTCACGCCGCGGTGGCGGGATGTCCGTCCGCTTGCGAAGGATGTCCCCGGTGATGCCGTACCGGTCGAGAAAGGCGTGCCGGAGGGTGGCCGCGGAGCCCAGCCCGCACCGGCGGGCGATGGTGGCCAGCGGCAGGTCGGTGCCGATGGCCAGGTGCGCGGCCGCCTCGGTGCGGGTGGCCCGCACGGCCTTGGCGGGCGTGGTGCCCAGGTGCGTGCCGAACAGCCGGGACAGGTGCCGCGTGGTGATGCCCGCGCGGGCGGCCAGCGCCCCCGGGCTGAGATCGGCGCCCAGGTTCGCGGTGATGTGCCGCAACAGGTCGTCCACCACCCGGTTCCCGGGCGGGGCGCTGACGAACACGCTGAGCTGCGCCTGATCGGCCGGGCGGTGCAGGTAGGTGACCAGCTCGCGCGCGACCTCGCGGGCGAGTGCGGGACCGTGGTCGTCCTCGATCAGCGCGAGGGTGAGGTCGAGCGCGCTGGTCACCCCGGCCGAGGTGTAGACGTTCCCGTCCCGGATGTAGAGCGGGGCCGGATCGACCTCGACCGCGGGAAAGGCCTCGGCCAGCAGGGCGCTGTACCGCCAGTGCGTGGTGACCCGCCTGCGGTCGAGCAACCCGGCCGCGGCCAGCACGAACGCACCCGTGCACACCGACCCGTACCGGCGGCTGCGGCCGGCCAGGCGGCGGAGCTGGGCCAGCATCGTCTCGTCGTGCGCGGCGGTTTCGGCACCCGCGCCACCGACCACGAGCAGGGTGTCGATCGGGCCCGTCACCGTCGCGATCCGGCGTGTTCCGGCGAGCTGGAGCCCCGAGGACGTGCGGATCGTGGCGCCCCTGCCGGTGACCAGGTCGATGGCGTAGGGCGGGTCCGCGCCGTGGGAGTTGGCGATCTCCAGCGCGCCGGCCGGAGAGGCCGCGTCGAGGATCTGAGCACCGTCATAGGCGACGATCACCATCCGGCGGGTCCGCACACCGTGAGCTTAAGCGAAGATCTCGTGCACACCGGTGACCGATTCGGGGCCGTAGGCGACGGAGCCGACCGGGACCCGATGCTCGACGGCTTCGAGCACCTTGGCGGTCCACACCGGGCCGAAGCCGCCGCACAGTTCGATCAGCTGTGCGCCCTCGTCGACCAGGCGGCGGGCGATTCCGGGTGCGCCTTCGGGCCCGGGCAGGCCGACCAGCACCGTGCGGCAGCGCCCGGTGTCGGCGACGGTGGTCTCGCCCGCCGGGTCCGCGCCCGTCGCGGTGTAAATGAATCCCCAGTGCCGCAACGACATCCTGACTCCCTGGAATCTCCTATGTGGACGGTCCCAGTCCAGCGGGGGAGGGGCGCCCGTGTCCATCAGGAGTTACCGCACGGTCGTGCGTTCCGGCCGCACGCGCCAGCTCAGCGGCCAGATCGGCGCACGCGCGGGAGTGCTGTGAGTCCTGCCATACCAGCGCGTGCCGGACGACCGGTGAGTCGCGCAGCGGGAGCCAGCGCTGCCCGTCTCCGGCGGACCACCGCGGCCGCAGGGCCACCACGTCCGGCGCCCGCAGCGCCCCGGCGAACAGGGCGCGGCGTGGCGGTCCGTGAAGGATCCGCCGTGGGGTCCAGCCCGCTTTCTTGGCCAGTGCGAGCACCTCGTCGTGGTAGCCGGGCGCGAGTGCGCGGTCGAACCACAGCAGGTCGTTGCCGGACAGGTCGGCCCACGACACCTCGGTCCGTGACGCCAGCGGATGCGCGGAATCGACCAGCACCCCGAGCTCAGCCGTGCTCACGATCGCGACGGTCAACGCCGGGTCGACCGGCAGCACGACCAGCCCGGCATCGAGTTCGCCGGAGCGGATCCGGGTCAGCTGGGCGCTCACCGGGAGGTCGTCGACCTGCCGGAGCTTTCGCGCCAACAGGGCCGCGACCGCCGGTGGTGATCCGGGCGTGACGGCCAGGCGCAACCCCTCGGCGGCCGGGAAGCGCGCCGCGTGCAGCGCGCGCTCGGCCTGACGCAGCGTCCGCTCGGCTTCGGGCAGCAGGGCCCGGCCCGCCTCGGTCGGCTCCATCCCGTTCGGCCCGCGGACGAACAACGCCGTGCCGACCTCACGCTCCAGCGCGATGATCTGCTGGCTCAGCGAGGTCGGCCGGAGGTGCAGCCGGGCCGCGGCCCTGGTGAGGTTCCGTTCCTCGGCCACCGCGCGGAAGTACCGCAGCTGACGAAGTTCCACCCGGCCACCCTAAGCCGGGCGCCCGGCTGATCCGGCGCCGGAAGGGACGCTGCTCACCTGGACAGTCCGGGCCGCCGGTCGCCCAGTGCGTGGTTGCGCGGGGACAGGCGCTTGTCCCGCCCGCGCCGGAGGTCGAGATCGGCGGTGGTGCCCCGGAGCCAGCCGTGGTCGTCGACCAGGGTGCTGCCGCCGGTCCAGGTGATGCCGCGTTCGGTGCCGTCGCGGTCGCTGATCGCGACGCACAGGCGGTTCGTGCGGGCCGCGGCCATGGCGATGATGGTTTCCGGCGGGTGCTCACCGGGCGGCCGCTCCACCAGCGGCCAGTTCACCGGCGCCGCGATCAGGTCCGCCCCGCGCTCGGCGAGATCCCTGGTCAGCTCCGGGAACTCCAGGTCGTAGCAGATCAGCAGGCCGATCCGCCCGTGTCCGGTGTGGACGATCGGCGGAGCGGAATCCCCCGGCGTGAAAAGGAGTTTCTCGCGGTCCCACAGGTGGGTCTTGCGGTACACCACGCGCACGCCGGTGGCGTCGACCAGTGCCGCGCTGTTGTACAGGCGCCCGTCGTCGCCCAGTTCGGCGAAGCCGCCGATGACCACCGCCGGCCCGGCCGCATCGGCCCAGCCAGCGAACACGGGGTCATCGGCGGCAACACCGGCGGCGCGCGCCTCCGCCACGTCGGTGAAGGCGTAACCGCAGGTGGCCAGCTCGGGGAGCACGACGATCCGCGCGCCCGCCGCCACCGCGGCACCGATCGCGGCCAGTACGCGCCGCCGGTTGCCGTCGTGGTCGCCGATGACCGGGGTCACCGGCGCGCAGCACACGACCGTCACGACAGCTGCGGCGGCGGGTCGTCCCGCAGCAACTGGGCCAGCACGTCGAACTCGTTGAACAGGTTCCACTCCTCGACGATCCGGCCGTTGACGAAGTACAGCTGGGTGATGCCCCACAGGTGCGCGCGACGCCCGGTGGGCCGCCCGTACATCCCGTATCCCCGGTGCGTTCCGGCGCCTGACCAGCGCGCGGACACGCTGTACCCGTCGGCCGGGTTGCCCTGCCAGTAGACCTCGTCCACCCGCACGCCGAGATCGGGGAAGGTGGCCAGCAGGTTCCTGGCCTGCGCGCGCACGTCCCCGCGGCCGTAGCCGGTGCGGTTGGTGGTGCCGTGCCAGCGCACCGCCGGGTCGTAGGCGCGGTCGATGGCGGTGAGGTCACGGCGGTTGTAGGTGTCGTGGAACAACGCGCGGACCACGTGCTCCACGTCGGCGTCGTCCCCGGCCGGGTACAGCGCGGGCTTGCGGCCGCCGATCAGCCGGTCGGGCTCGGTGCTGACGCGCTCGGTCAGCGGCACGAACCCGCTGTCGTTGCCGAAGGCGCGCGCGGCGGCGGGCACGTCGAGCCCCATCTGCTGGAGCTTCGAGGCGAGGTTGTAGAGCACCCACTCCTCGTAGATCTCGTTCTCGCGGACCACGCAGTTGGCGATCACCCAGGTGTGCAGCCGCTTTCCGGTCGGCGGGCTCCACCGCCACGGACCGGTGTGGTGGCCGATGTTGATCGCGCGGTGCGAGGTCACGAACCCCTCGTCCTCGTTGCCGGCCCAGATCACGTCGTCGGCGTAGTGGCGGCAGTCCGGGAAGGCGTTGATGCTCTGCATCGTGCCGCTGACCAGCTGCTCCACCCCGAACGCGTACCCGCTGTCGTCGTAGAGGCGGCAGCCGGGACTGTAGGTGTCGTAGATGTAGCCGACGTCCTGGTCCTCCCAGATGCGGTGGGTGATCCGGACGATGTAGTCGACGATGTCGGTGTAGGTGTCCTCGAAGCCGCGCATCGGCTGGCGGCGGGTGCCCGGGGTGAGGTTGGGCGCGTCGGCGCCGTAGCCGGGGCGCAGCGAGATGCTGAAGTCGCCGGGCATGGTGCGCCTGCCGGGCGCCATCGCACCGCCAGGGCTGCCCGTGCCCGTCCGTTCCTTCTCGTCGGTCATTTCTCCTCCTGGTGAGCGCCGATGCGCAGCGTCGCGGTCGCGCGGTGCGCGGCCATGCCCTCGTAACCGGAGATCACGTCCACCGCGCCGGCCAGTTCCGGCGTGGCTTCGCGAGCGATCCGCTGGTAGGTCAGCGGTTTGAGGAAGCGCGACACGGACAGCCCGGCGCTGTGCTTGGCGCCGCCGGCGGTGGGCAGCACGTGGTTCGTGCCCGCCATGCCCTTGTCCGAGTAGGCCACGGTGCTCCAGCGGCCGATGAACAGCGAACCGTAGTTGCGCAGGGTGCTGAGGTAGTAGTCGTCGTCGGCGGTCTGCAGTTCGAGGTGCTCCGGCGCCAGGTCGTCCATCAGCCGCGCGGCCACGGACTGGTCGGCCGCCCACAGCACGGTGCCGTGGTCGCGCCAGGCCGGTCCGGCGATTTCGGCGGTGGCCAGGTCCTCGAGCTGGCGCTCGGCCTCCTCGATCACCGCTTCGCCGAGCCGTCGCGAGGTGGTGACCAGCGCGGCGGGGGAATCGGTGCCGTGCTCGGCCTGGCCGAGCAGGTCGGCGGCGACCAGCACCGGGTCGGCGCTGTCGTCGGCCAGCACGGCGACCTCCGACGGCCCGGCGAGCAGGTCGATCGCCACCTTGCCGAACAGCTGCCGCTTGGCCTCGGCCACGTACGCGTTGCCCGCGCCGACCAGCATGTCCACCGGCGGTTCGCCGAGCAGGCCGAAGGCGAGCGCGGCCAGTGCCTGCACCCCGCCGAGCACGAAGACCCGGTCGGCGCCGGAGAGCCGGGCCGCGTGCAGGACGGCCGGGTCCGGGCCGCCGCCGCGGCTGGGCGGTGTGCACGCCAGCACGGTCGGCACCCCGGCCACCTTGGCCACGCCCGCGGTCATGAACGCGCCGGCGAGCAGCGGGAAACGCCCGGCGGGCAGGTAGGCGCCGACGCTGCCGACCGGTACGTACCGCACGCCGGTGACCAGGCCGGGGGCCAGTTCGGTCTCGAAGTCGGTGAGGCGGGAGCGCTGCTGGCGGGCGAACTGGGCGGTCCGCTCGGCGCCGAGCGCGAGCGCGTCGCGCAGTTCGGGCGGCAAGCTGTTCCCGGCGCGGTCGAGATCGGCGGCGGTCAGCTCGACGTCTTCGCCATCGGTGCCGTCGAGTTCGCGGGCATAGCGCAGCACGGCGTCCATGCCGTCGCGCTCGATCTCGCTCAGCATGGCCGAAACGCGCTCGACGACCGCGGGGTCGCGCTGGGCGGGTGGTTTGTCCACAGCGGACTTGAGCACGTGGTACGAGCCGCTGAGCTGCGTCGGGGTGGAGGGACTCAGTCGCATGCGGCGAACGCTAAGCGAAACACAAGTACAGGACAAGGCGGGCAGATCCCGTGCTTGCTATAGGGTCACCCTATGACTCTTCGGCAGCTGCGGGCTTTCCTGGCCGCGGCCAGGCTCGGTTCGTTCAGCGCGGCGGCCCGCGCGCTGGGGGTGGCGCAGGCTTCGGTTTCGGAGCTGATCCGCAAGCTGGAGGACGAGCACGGCGCGCCGGTGTTCAGCCGGGGACCGCGGCGGCTGGTGCTCACCGCGGCGGGCACGGCGCTGCTGCCCTTCGCCGAGCAGGCGGTGGCCGCGGCCGACGCCGGGGCGCAGGCGCTGCGCTCGGTGCGGTCGCTGCAGGGCGGGGTGGCCACCTTCGGCCTGCTGCGCAACGCGGCGTACTACCTGCTCTCGGACCTGGCCCAGCAGTTCCACGAGCGGTACCCGGACGTGCGCATCCGGCTGATCGGGCTGAACTCGGTGGAGGTCGCGGCCGCGGTCTCGGCGGGCACGGTGGAGGCCGGGCTGGTGGTGCTGCCGATCGAACAGGACGATCTGGCGGTCACCCCGCTGCTGCGCGACGAGGTCGTCTACGTCAGCGCGGACCCGGCGCGCGTGGCGGAGCCGATCACCATCCGGCAGCTGGCCGAAGCACGCCTGATCCTCTACGACGCCCACTACGGCTGGAAGGACCCGACGCGGCGCCAGCTGGCCGAACGCGCGCAGCTGGCCGGGGTGCGCCTGGCTCCGTGGATCGAGGTCGAGCACGTGGAATCCGCGCTCGCGCTGACCGCGCGTGGTGTCGGGGACACCATCGTCTCGCGTGCGGTCGCGACCAGTTCGAGCCGCCCCGACGGCGTGCACACGGTGCCGTTCGCCGAGCCGCTGTTCGACACCATCGCATTGGTACGCCGGCGGGCCGAGGTGCTCTCACCGGCGAGCCAGGAATTGGCGAGGCTGGCCCAGCAAATGCTGCTGGACCAGCGTCGCGGTTAGAGGCGTTCCCCGGTTTCCGGGTGGAACAGGTGCACCTCGTCCACGTCGCGGAGTCCGATGTGGACCACCTGCCCCATGGTGGGTGTGCTCCGCCCGTCGACGCGCACGACCACGCGGGCGTCTTCGGCCCGTGCGTGCACGAAGGCGTCGGCACCCAGCTCCTCGACCAGTTCCACGGTGGCCTTGAACCCGGGATCGCCCGCGCCGGTGAGCCGCAGCGACTCGGGGCGGATGCCCAGCGTCACCTCTTTCCCGGCGTGAGAGTGGGGGAGCGGGATGCTCAGGCCGCCGAGCCGCGCGTGGCCTTGGTCGACGGCGGTCGTGTGCAGGTTCATCGGCGGTGAACCGATGAAGCCGGCGACGAAGGCGTTCGCCGGGCGGGCGTAGAGCCGCGCCGGGGTGTCGACCTGTTGCAGCGCACCGTCCTTGAGCACGGCCACGCGGTGGCCCATGGTCATCGCCTCGACCTGGTCGTGGGTGACGTAGACCGTGGTGGTGGCCAGCCGCTGCTGCAGCGCGGCGATGTTCGCCCGGGTCTCCACCCGCAGTTTTGCGTCCAGATTGGACAGTGGTTCGTCCATCAGGAACACCGCCGGCTCGCGCACGATGGCCCGGCCCATGGCCACGCGCTGGCGCTGACCGCCGGAGAGCTGCTTGGGCTTGCGGTCCAGGTACGGGGTCAGGTCGAGCAGGCGCGCCGCCTCGGTGACCCGGTGGCCGATCTCGGCGGAGCCGGTGCGCCGCATCTGCAGGCCGAACGCCATGTTCTGCCGCACGGTCATGTGCGGGTAGAGGGCATAGGACTGGAACACCATCGCGATGTCGCGGTCCTTCGGCGGCAGGTGGGTCACCGCCCGGCCGCCGATGTTGACCTCGCCCTCGTCGATGTCCTCCAGCCCGGCGAGCATGCGCAGCGCGGTGGTCTTGCCCGAGCCGGACGGGCCGACCAGCACCAGGAACTCGCCGTCGGCGATGTCGAGGTCGAGCCGGTCGACGGCGGCCTGGTCGCTGCCCGGGTAGCGGCGGGTGACGTGGTGGTAGGTGACCGGTGCCATGGGGACTCCATTCAGGACGGTTCGTCGCCGCGGGCTCGGGCGATCTGGGCGAGGACGGCGATTTCGTCGTAGACCCGTCGTTCGGCGACGACGCGACCGTCGCGGAAGTGGAACTGGGACGAGCCGAGCACGGTGACCGGGGACCCGGTCAGCGGGCCGTGGGCCGGTGTGCCGCAGTAGGTTCCGCGCAGCCACCACACCAGTGCCACGCGCACGCCACCGCGCGCGGGGTCTTCGTTGGCGATGACCTCACGCACCTCGAACCGCGCGTCCGGCATCGGCGCCAGCAGCTCGAGCAGGCCGCGCTGGTAGCCGTCCGGGCGCACCAGGGAGCGGTGCCCGGGCAGGTACGAGGTGACGTCCCGCGCGACGTACTGCTCGACCTGGTGCAGCATCCGCTGGTTCCACACCTGCTCGACCAGTTCCAGCACCTGCTCGCATTCGCCGCGGTGCAGGTCCGGCCGCGGCCCGGTGTCACCGGCTTCGAGCACCGGCCGCGACAACGGCTGGAGCGCCTCGTCGTCCCACGCGCCGAAGGCCACTCGGCGCGCGACCTCTTCGGGATCGAGGCCCAGTTGCCGCACGACCGCGCCTTCGTCCCGCACGACCCATTCGTGCTCCATCACGCCGAGCCGGTACAGGCAGGTCGCGATGGTGTAGGAGTTGAACTCCCGGAAGGTCGGCGCGGCGTAGGCGGTGGGCCCGGTGTGCCGTCCGGCGCTGAGCACCAGGTGTGAGCTGAGGAACGCCTGCTCCCCACGCGCTTCCCAGACCACGTCGGCGGCCTGGCCGACCCGATCCGGGAAGGCGTTGATCTTCATCAGCGTCGAGCGCACCACCTGCTCGGCCCCGCGCGTGGTGCCGTAGGCGCCGTGCACGATCGCGTCGGCCGCGTAGTTCTCCCTGATCAGCCCGATGCCGCGGCCGACCCAGATGCGGTCGGTCCATTCGGTGATGAACTGCTCGGGCCCGTCGTAGGGGGCGTAGGCGGCTTGTGCCAGTTCCACTGCTCGTTCACTCCTCAGCGCTTGACGAGGTCACGGACTTCACCGGACAGCGCGCGCAGCCGGTCGGGCACCGGGGCGCCGTGCGCCATCTCGTTGACGGCGACCTCGAGCGCGTCCTGCACCTGCGGCCAGTCGATGGTCATGGGCACGGTCCTGGCCGTGCGCAGCGAGGACTCCTGCAGCCGGGGCAGGCCGAAGTTCGCCGCGTTCACCTCGGGATCGAGCATGTTCGCGGTGTGCACCACGATGCTGTTGGCGGTGGCCGGATCCGACTTGTCCAGCGCGATGTCCCGCTCGGTCTTCGGGTGGGTCACCCACTTCAGGTACTCCCACGCCGCGCCCTGGTTCTCCGAGGTGTTGAGCACGCCCATCAGCCAGGTGAACCCGTAGGACACGGTGGTTTTGCCCGGCCAGCCGGGAATCGGGGCCACACCGACGTCCTGGGCGACCTCCGGCTTGACCTTGTCCGGGTCGCTGAAGTCGTCCATCTGCCAGGCCCAGGTGAACACCGAGGAGCTGGCGCCCTGCTCGAAGGACTGGGTGGAGTCCGTTTCGGACCAGTTGGTCGACTCCGGCGGGCTGAACCCCTTGCGCAGCACCGACATGTACTGCTCGGTGGCCTCGATCCCGGCCGGCGTGTCGAACGCCGGTTCACCGCTGGCGTCGAACACGTCGGCGCCGTTGCTCCACAGCATGGACAGCCAGGTGTAGAGGTTCTGCCCGCCGTTGCGGCCGTACTGCCCGGCCAGCGGGTTGCGCTCCTGCCCCTGCTTCAGCGCCTCGAGCCGCTGGTCCAGTTCGGCCCAGGTGGTCGCCGGGGTCAGGCCGAGCTTCGCGTAGTCGCTCTTGCGGTAGAAGTAGTTGTAGGAGAAGCCGCGGAACGGGATGCCGTAGACGGTGCTCGCGTCGCCGGCCCGCGCGGCCTGCTGGAACGGTGGCGGGAAGTCGGCGATCGACCGGCCGGACCGCGCCAGCGCGTCGTCCAGCGGCTGCAGCCCGACCTTGGCCGAGGCCCCGTAGGCGTCCGGCCAGACGATCAGGTCGTAGGTCCCGCCGCCGACCGCGCTTTCCGCGACGATCTTCTGCAGGTAGGACTCGTACGGGATGTTCGCCCACTCCACCTCGATCCCGGTGCGGGCGGTGAAGTCGGCCGTGCGCTTCTGCAGCGCGCTGAACTGGGCGGCCGTTTTGCAGCAGCTGAGCAGCCGGATCCGGGTGCCGTCATAGGGCTTCCCGGTGACCAGGCCGAGTTCGTCGGCCTGGCCGTGGCGCAACTGCGACACCAGGTCCACGCTCGCGGGCGTGCCCGCGCAGCCGCTCAGCGCCAGCAGGGCGGTCACGGCGAGCACGCCCGCTTTCCGGATCCGGCTCATTTCACCGCTCCCATCGTCATGCCCTGCGCGAAGTGCTTGCGCACCAGCAGTGACAGCGCCAGCATCGGCACCATCACCAGCAGGCCCGCCGCGGCCATCGGCCCCCACGCCACGCCCTCGGGCTGGACCAGCGTCATCAGCGCGACCGGCAGCGTGCTCGCCTCGGTTCGCGAGAGAAAGGTCGGGAAGAGGAACTCGTTCCAGGACAACAGGAACGAGAACACCACGCTGACGAAGATGCCGGGCGCGGCCAGCGGGGTGATCACCCGCCACAGCATGGCGACCTGCCCGCACCCGTCGAGCCGGGCGGCCTCCTCGATCTCGACCGGCAGTCCGTCCACGAAACCCTTGAGCAGCCAGGTGATGTAGGGGACCACCAGCGAGAGGTTGACCACGATCAGCGACAGGTGGGTGTCGATCAGGCCCAGTGCGCGGAACAGGGTCAGGAACGGCAGCGCGATCGCCACCCCGGGAATGAACTGGGTGGCCACGATCGCCAGCAGCATCGCCCGGTGGCCGGGGAAGCGGAACCGGGAGAAGGCGTAGGCCGCGAGCAGCGCCAGCGGGATCGAGATCAGCGTGGTGGCCACCGCGATCAGCACGCTGTTCACCAGCGAGCCGGTCAGATCGCTGGCCCCGCCGAGGATTTCGGCGAAATTGTCCATTGTGGGCGCGAAGAGCACCGAGGTGGAGAACACCTCCGACGCCGGCTTGAACGCGGTCAGTCCCAGCCACAGCACCGGGAACAGGACGAAGAACAGGATGGCCAGCGTGGCCAGCGCCCGGAGCAGCCGCCCGGCCCGCTGCCACGGTGTCACGCGCCGGGGCCGCGGCGGGGCCGGGCCGGCCGCCGGAGCGGGGAGAACCGTGCGCTCGGTGAGGTCGGTCATTTCGCCTCCTGCCGGGTCATGGTGATCAGGTACATGGCCGCCAGCACGCCCAGCACGAGCACGATGATCCAGGAGATCGCCGAGGCGTAGCCGATGTCGAGAAAGGTGAAACCCTGGGCGTAGGCGAAGAAGTTCAGCGTTTCGGTGGCCCGCCCGGGCCCGCCGCCGGTGGTGGTGAGCACCTGGTCGAACACCTTCACCGAGAACACCGCCTTGAGGAAGACGATGATCAGCAGCAGCGGGCGCAGCAGCGGGAAGGTGACCCGCCAGAACTCCTGCCAGCCGGTGGCCCCGTCCACCCTGGCCGCGTCGCGGACCTCCGGCGAGATCGAGCCGAGCCCGCCGAGCAGCATCAGCGCGATCAGCGGCGCCCAGCCCCACACCTCGGTCATCGCCAGCACCATCAGCGCCCAGAACGGGTCACCGAGCCAGTTGACGCCGTCGGTGAACGGCAGGACCGTGCCGAGCATCTGGTCGTAGACCCCGTACTCGGGATTGAACATGAACCGCCAGGAGAAGCCCTTCAGCGCCGGTGCCACCGCGAAGGGCAGGATCAGCAACGCCTTGGTCAGCGCGCTGAGCCTGCCCGGCCGGTTGAGCACCAGCGCGATGAGCAGGCCGATGCCCACCGACAGCACCACCGAGATCACCGTGTACTGGAGGGTGACCCAGGCGCTGTTGTAGAAGGTCGCGTCGGTGAACGCCCGCTCGTACTGCTCGAGACCGACGAACTCACCCGGCTCCCTGGTCTCGTTCAGCCGCCAGTGCCGGAAACTGGTGATCAGCGCCGACGCCAGCGGGTACACCGTGGTGAGCACGATGGCGATCAGCGCCGGGGCAAGGTGCAGGTAGGCGACCGCGTGCCGGCGCCGGCTCGGCGGGGGTTTCGTGGTGGTCACGGGTGCACTCCTCGTACGGGTTCCAGTGCAGCGATCGGCCGAGTGTATGCGTATTCACGGAATCCGCAAGAACGCGTCCGGCCGGGGATGTGCGGCGGTCAGCGGGTGGTGAGGACCAGGTCGCGCAGTGCGGTCAGCAGCACCTGGGTGAGGTTGTAGACGACAAAGCGCGAGCCGGTTTCCCTGGCTGCCGCCGCGTCGCCGACGATGCGCAGCAACGGTTTTCCCGCCTGTTCGGCGGCGGCACCGGCGGCGGCGATCGCGGCGCCCACCCGCCGGTGCCCGTCGTCGTCGAGCGCGCCCATCGAGACCGCGAGATCGGCCGGGCCGGGCATCGCCGCGTCCACCCCGGGCACGGCGAGGATCTCCGCCGCGTTGTCGCACGCCTGAGCCGTTTCCAGCATCGGGATCACCATGGTGGTGGCGGCCGCGTGGTCGAGGTAGTCGGCGGGGGAGCGGGAACCGAAGCGGGCGGCGCGGGTGTAGTTGGCGAAGCCGCGCTCGCCCAGCGGAGGGTAGTGCGCGGCGGTGACGACGGCCGCGGCCTGTTCGGCGGTATCCACATGGGGCACCACGACGCCCTGCGCACCGAGGTCCAGCGCCCGCAGGATCAGCGCGGGTTCCGCGCTGCCCACCCGCACCAGCGTCGCCAGGCCGTGGGCGTCGGCGGCGTTGAGGTGGTGCTGCACCTGTTCGGTGTCGGCGGGTCCGTGCTCGCAGTCGAGCAGCACGAAGTCCAGCCCCGCCACGCCGGCCAGTTCGACCAGGCCCACGGCGGGCAGGCGCAGCAGCACCCCGGTCGCGCTGCCGCCGGCGGCGAGGGTCCGCTTGAGCCGGTTCACCTGGCCACCATCCCCGCCGAGAGGTCGATGTCGGCCGCGCACAGGCCGGGCATGCCCAGCATCGCGACCAGCGCGGTGGCCACCTCGGTTTCGGTGACCATGCGCCCGAGCGCGGAGCGGGCGACGAACGCCTGCTCGGCCTGCTCGCTGGAAATGCCGGAACGCTCGGCTTCCAGGCGGAAGTTCCGTTCCATCCGCGGCCCGTCCACCGGGCCGGGGGACAGCGAGTTGACCATGACACCGTGCGGCCCGGCCTCGGCCGCCAGCGTCGTGGTCAGCCCCAGCACCGCCATCTTCGAGGCGCAGTACGGCGTACGCGCGGTCAGCGGCCGCTTGCCACTGACCGAGGCCACGTTGACCACGTCACCGCGCCCGGCGGCGATCATCGGGGGCAGGAAGGCCCGGCACATCAGATAGGTTCCGCGGACGTTCACCGCGAAGACCTCGTCCCATTCGCCGGGCTCGACGTCGACCAGGTTCCGGACGGGACCGGGCACACCCGCGTTGTTGACCAGCACGCCGACCTGCTCACCGGCGAGTTCGGCGGCCAGCGCCGCCACCGAGTCCGGATCGCTGACGTCGACGACCGCGGCCCGCCCCGGCGTCGTCAGCAACTCGGCCGTCCCGGCCACCGCGTCCCGCCGCCGTCCCGCGGCGATCACCCGCGCTCCGGCGGCGGACAGGGCCAGGCACATCGCCCGCCCAAGGCCCGAGCCGCCGCCGGTGACCAGCGCGGTCCGCCCGGCCAGCGCGGCGCTCACCGGTTCGCCCAGGACGGTTGCGGGCCGCCGGCCGCCGCGACGCGGACGTCACCGGAGCGGGCGTGGCCTTCGAACAGCTCGACCCTGGCCGCGCGGCCGCACACCTCGCCGAGCGCCGCGCTGGACGCCGGATCGGTGATCTCCTGGTAGGTCACGGTCTTGAGGTACTTGCCCACCCACAGTCCGCCGGTGTAGCGGGCCGCGCCACGGGTCGGCAGCACGTGGTTGGTGCCGATCACCTTGTCCCCGAAGGAAACGCAGGTACCGGCGCCGAGGAACAGCGCGCCGTACTGGGTCATCCGGTCCAGTGCCCGGCGCGGCCGCGCGGTCAGGATCTGGACGTGCTCGCTGGCGTAGGTGTCGGCCAGCTCGTACGCCTCGTCGAGGGAATCGACGACGATGACCTCACCGTGGTCGCGCCACGCCGGTCCGGCGAAGTCGCGGGTGGGCATGCCGGGCAGCAGCCGGTCGACGTGCTCGATCACCGCGCCGGCCAGCGAACGGCTGGTGGTGATCAGGACCGCGGGGGAGTCGGGGCCGTGTTCGGCCTGCGACAGCAGATCCACCGCGACGACAAACGGGTCGGCCGTGTCGTCGGCGACGACCAGCACCTCGGTCGGCCCGGCGAACAGGTCGATGCCCACTTCGCCGAAGAGCTGCCGCTTCGCCTCGGCGACGTAGGCGTTGCCCGGTCCGGCGAGCAGGTCGACCCGCGGGATGGTCTCGGTGCCCACGGCCAGCGCGGTCACCGCCTGCACGCCGCCGAGCAGGTAGATCTCGTCGGCACCGGCGAGGTGCATCGCGGCAACGGTGGCCGCCGGGATCTCGCCGCGGATGGGCGGGGTGCACGCCGCCACGCGCTCCACCCCGGCCACTTTCGCGGTCACGATGGTCATGTGCGCCGACGCCGTGAGCGGGTACCGCCCGCCGGGGACGTAGGCACCCGCGGCGGCGATCGGCACCTGCTTCTGGCCGAGGCGCACGCCGGGCAGGGTCTCGATCTCGAATTCGCCGAGCGAGGCCCGCTGGTGCTCGGCGAAGGTGCGCACCTGCTGCTGCACGAAGCGGATGTCCTCGAGCACCTGCCCGGGCACCCCGGCGACGATCCGGTCGATCTCCTCGGGGGAAAGGCGGAACGACTCCGGCTCCCACCGGTCGAACAGGGCCGAGTACTCGGCGACCGCCGCGTCGCCGCGCTTGCGGATGTCTTCGATGATCCCGGCGACCTTGGTCTTCACCCCGGCCGGGTCGCCGCCCGGCGAGCCCGCCGCCGGGGTGGGTGCTTTCAGGATTTCGGGCATGACTCGGTCTCCTCGCTGAGATCGGCGTTCAGGTGCGCCCGCAGCAGCGGGCCGAGGTCGGTTTCCCACGGCAGCAGGTGACCGGCGCCGGGCAGCACCGCCAGTTCGGCCAGTGGCAGCGCGGCGGCGATCCTTTCGTGGAATTCGGGTGGGCACAGGGCATCCCGCTCGCCGCAGAGCACGAGCGCGGGAATCCGGTGCCGGGTCAGTTCTTCGTGCTGGTCGCGCCGAGTCGCCTGCGCGGCGAGCTGGCGGAGGAACACCGCCGGGCCGACGCGGTGCGCCATCGCCATGAACGCCCCGGCCAGCGGGGACTCGCGGTCGGCGAACATGGTCGGCAGGATCCGCTCGCGCACCACCGCGTCGAACTGGCCGTCCACAGTGGACTTCGCCAGGGCGAGCCAGGCTTCCCGCTGCTCGGGGCGGGGCGCACCGGCGTTGGTGGAGATCGCGCACAGCCCGCGGACGCGCTCGGGGGCGCGGCGCAGCACCTCGAACCCGACGATGGCGCCGAGGCTGAGCCCGACCAGGCGGAACGGGCCCGGCACCGCCGCGAGCACCTGCTCGGCCATCGAGCCGATGTCGCCCGCGGTGATCGCCACGTCCACCACGCCGGGGCCGAGGTCGTCGCGGACCCCGTCCCACAGCGCGGCGTCGCACAGCATGCCGGGCACCAGCACGGTCGGGGTCATCCGATCGGCCGGGGGACCAGCGCGTGCGGGGCCAGGTAACCGTCGTGGTCGATGGCGACGCCTTCGTCCGCGGCCGCCTTGACCACCTCGTCGTCCCACTCCAGGCGGACCCGGCCGTCGCCGCCGTTGATGACCACCAGGCTGGCGGTGCCGTCGCCGGTGTTGCGCAGCGAGCGCCAGGCACCGGCGGGCACCGACAGCAGGTCCCACGGGCCCAGCCGCACCGACACCTCGTCGTGCAGGTTGAGCGTGACCTCCCACTCGCCGTCCTTGACCATCAGCACCTGCGTCCGCGAATGCCGGTGCGCGCGCACGCCCTGGCCGGGTTCCGCGCGCAGCCAGGCGATGTTGTGCCCGTGCGGCTTGAAGATCCGGGGCTCCTGCTCGGGGTCCTCGGTCATGCCGTACCCGATCACCAGCGCCAGCTGCGCGCCGCCGCCGGGCAGCCTGCTGTCGAGGAACGGTTCGCTGGACCAGGCCAGGTCCTCCGGCGTGGCGACCTTCGACCGCATCTGCTCGGGCGTGTACTTGCGCAGCCCGGCGATCTGCTCCTCGGTCATCGGCTTGACCAGCTCGTCCTCCGGTGGGCGTTCGTCACCGGCCACCGTGTCGACCAGGGTGTTGTCGGCGGTCAGGAACAGCCCGTGTTCCTCGGCCTCGCGCAGCACCGACGGGCCCCAGATGATCCCGCCGGTGTCGTCGTGCCCGAGCGCGGTGAACAGCCAGCCGTCGTCAGGGCCGATGTTGGTGAAGCCGCGGAAGATCCAGGTGGGCAGCGAGGCGATGTCGCCCTCGCGCAGCACCAGCTCGCCGTCGCGGCCGTCGGCGCCCCAGCGCAGCAGGAACTCGCCGCGGAAGCACAGGAAGACCTCGGCGGTGAAGTGCAGGTGCAGGTTGTTGGTGATGCCGCCGGGCATCGCCGCGGCCCCGATGTTGAAGCCGTGGGCCTCGCGCAGGTTGACCACCTGCCCGGCGCTCTGCGTCACGCCGGGCCCGATCATCGAGTAGTTCTCCTTGCGGTCGGACCCCGGGGTCCGGCAGTCGATGAAGGCCTGGTCGCAGGACACGAAGTCGGTGCGCCGGATGGTCCTCCGCCGCAACTCCTCCTCGGACACTCGCATGGCTTCCTCCCGGTTGTGCATACGTATGTACTGAAGCAATCGGGGTGCCGGATGTCAATGGCAGATTTCCCGGCACCCCGGTCGAAAGTGGCTACTGGACGGGCTCATGTGCACTACGATGCGTATGCATTCACGGCGGAGGGGACAGCGATGGCGATCACCAGCCACGACGTGGCCAGGCTGGCCGGGGTCAGCCAGGCGACCGTGTCACGCGCGCTGCGGGGCGACCCCAGGGTCACCGCGGCGACGCTGGACCGGGTCCGCCGCGCGGCGGAGGCGCTGAACTACGTGCCCAGCGAAGCCGGTCGCAGCCTGTCCACCCGTGCCAGCCGCCGGGTCGGCGTGGTCATCTCGGACCTGACCAACCCGTTCTACCCGCACCTGGTCGGCCCGCTGCACGACGAGCTGGAGCGGCTGGACTACCGGATGATGCTGTTCACCGAGCGCTCCGAATCGGCGATCGCCAGCGAGCGGCTGCTCGACCGCTCGATCGACGGCGTGGTGCTGGCCACCGCCACACTCGACTCGGCGCTGCCCGACGAGCTCGGCCGCCGCGGGCTGCCGTACGTCTTCCTCAACCGGGAGTCCGCCAACGCCCACGCCGACAGTGCCGTGGTGGACAACGAAAAGGGCGGCAGGCTGGTGGCCGCGGAACTGGCCGGGCTGGGGCACCGCGACGTGGCGATCATCAGCGGCCCGCAGGACACCTCGACCGGCCGGGACCGCGAACTGGGGTTCCGGCTTGGCCTGGCCGAGGCCGGGATCGCGCTGACCGAAGAGCACATCCGGCGCGGCCCGTTCGACTTCGGGACCGGTTACCGCGCGCTGCCCGAGCTGTGGGCGCTGGAGCCCCGTCCGACGGCGGTGTTCTGCGGCAACGATGTGACCGCGATAGGCGCGCTCAACGCCGCACTGCGCCACGGGATCCGGATCCCGGAGGACCTGACGCTGATCGGCTTCGACGACATCCCGATGGCCGGGTGGGAGTCGTTCGACCTGACCACCGTGCGGCACGACCTGCACGAGATGGCCCGCGCGTCGGCGCGCATGCTCGTCGAGCGCATCGACCACCCGGAATTGGCCCCGAGAAAGGCCGGATTCACCCCGGAACTGGTGCGGCGGGGCACGCACGCGCGACGCGGCTGAGTGCCGGTTTTTGTCGGTGCCGCGTGGTTGGGTGCCGGAATGACTGATTCGGTGCTGAACGGCTCGCCGGACCGCATCCGGCGTGAGGACGTCGCGGTGATGGAGCGGACCGGGCGGGATGAGCTGTCCGAGATGCAGGCGCTCTGGGCGGGCTTCGAGGATCTGGTGGGCCTGCGCGGGCGCAAGATGTACGCGCGGGCCGACGAGCGGGAGGGCACGTACACGGTCTGCACGCCGGTGAAGCCGGAGGACGATCCGGCGGGCCTGGGCCTGCGGGTCGGCACCCTGCCCGGCGGCTGGTACCTGCGCGGCAGGCTGGTCGGCGAACCGCCCGGACTCTACGGCCGGATCGCACCCGGGTTCGACGAACTCATGGCCGTCGCGGAGCCGGACGAGGCGAGGCCGCTGGTCGAGTTCTACCGCCGCTACGACCAGGTGGAGTTGTGGCTGCCGATCCGGGAGTGATCGTGTCCTAAATGCACGTTCACGATAATTCGGGCGTATCGACTAGGGATTCGACTCAAGATCGGCCGACCGCGAGAGGGAATGGGGCATGCTGCGCGGGCCACCACTTCTTCGAAGGGGAGTCGTAGATGAGTTCGAGTCAGCGGCCGATTCTGTTCGTGAGTTCGGTCGGCAGCGGGCTGATCAACACGATGCTCGTGCTCGCCGACGAGCTGTCCCGCCGCAACGTCGAGAACCTGTGGTTCGCCACGGACGAGATGCGGCGGTCCGATGTGGAATCGATCGATTCGGGCACCCCGGTCGAGTTCTTCTCACTCGGTGAGCACCACCCCGACGTGCTTTCGGAGAACTGGGACGACGAGACCTACCGCAGGGTGACGCAGCGGTCGCGGTTCAAGGCGCGCCGGGCGATCATCGAGAAGAACATCGACCCCCGGCAGCGGGTGCCGAAGTACCGCAAGCTGGAAGAGGCCGTGGAGAAGATCCGGCCGGCGCTGATGGTGATCGACTGCATGTGCCAGTACGGCATCGAACTCGCCATCACCAAGAAGATCCCGTACGTGCTCAACGTGCCGTTCCTGCCCAGCAACGTACTGGTTTCCTACGTGCCCTTCGGCAAGTCGTACGCTCCGCGCAAGTTCCCGGTGCCGCATTCCGGGCTGCCCTACGAGCAGAACCTCGTGCAGAACCTGCAGAACCGGCTGATGCAGTTCCGCACGATCGCCATGGGAATGTCGTCGAAAATGCGCAAGCAGTGGATGGAGGACGCCGAGGTCCGCAAGGAACTGGGCATCTCGCCCGAGGTGGCCGGCCAGTTCGCCCGGGTGGAAAAGGCCGAGCTGGCCTTGGTGCACACGGTCCGCGAGCTGGACTACCCGCTGACCATTCCGGACAACGTGAAGCTGGTCGGGGCGCTGTTGCCGCCACTGCCGCAGGCGCCCGGGAGCGAACTGGACGACTGGCTCTCCGCGCACGAGTCGGTGATCTACATCGGACTCGGCACGAACACCCGGCTCACCGTCGACCAGGTCGGCGCGGTGGTGGAGGTGGCGCGGCGGCTCGAAGGCAGGCACCACGTGCTGTGGAAGCTGCCGAAGCCGCAACAGCGGTGGCTGCCGGGCGAACTCCCGGCGAACGTGCGCGTCGAAAGCTGGGTACCGTCCCAATTGGACGTTCTGGCCCACGACAACGTGAAGCTCTTCGTCGGGCACGCGGGCGGCAACGGCTTCTCCGAGGGAATCCACTTCGGCAAACCCCAGGTGCTGCGGCCGATGTGGGTGGACACCTACGACCAGGCCCGCCGCGGCCAGGACTTCGGCGTGTCCCTCACCCTGGACAAGCCATGGGAACTGCACGCCGACGACCTGCTCGACAAGATCGAGCGCGTGCTCGCCGACGACTCGTTCCGCGTCAACGCGGAGAAGTACGCCGAACTGTTCGCCGCGGCGGGCGGGCGGCGCCAGGCGGCCGACCTGATCCTCGGCCTCCCCGCGATGGAACAGGACTGAGCCCGGCATGCCTTTCACCTACCCGATCTCCAAGCCCAGCCTCGGGGGCAACGAGCTGGCCTACGTCACCGAGGCCGTCACCGGGAACTGGATCTCTTCACAGGGCCCGAACGTCGCGAAGTTCGAAAGTGCCTTCGCCGAGTACAACGGCATGGCCCGCGGGGTGTCCTGCTCCTCGGGGACGACGGCGCTGACGGTGGCGCTGCGGGCGCTGGGCGTCGGGCCGGGCGACGAGGTGCTCGTGCCGGAGTTCACCTACGTGGCCTCGGCCTGGTCGGTGACCTATCTCGGGGCCACCCCGGTGTTCGTGGACTGCGGTGACGACCTGACCGTGGACGTGACACAGCTCGAAGCGAAGATCACCGCGCGCACCAAGGTGATCATGCCGGTGCACGTCTACGGCAGGCAGTGCGACATGGCCACGATCATGCGGCTGGCCCACGAGTACGGGCTGCGGGTGGTCGAGGACACGGCCGAGGCGCACGGGGTGCGCCCGGTGGGCGACATCGCCTGCTTCTCGTTGTTCGCGAACAAGATCATCACCGCCGGGGAGGGCGGCATCTGCCTGACCGACGACCCGTGGCTGGCCGGTCAGATGGCGCACCTGCGCGGGCTTGGTGCCAGCAGCGAGCACAGCTACCTGCACCGGAAGGTGGCCTACAACTTCCGGCTCACCAATCTGCAGGCCAGTGTCGCGCTGGCGCAGGTGGAGCGGCTGGACGAGATCCTGGCCCTGCGCGCGGCCATCGAGAAGCGCTACCAGGCCGGGCTGGAGGGCATCGACGGCCTCACCCCGATGCCGCCGCGCGACGTGCTGTGGATGTTCGACGTGCTCGCCGAAGATCGGGAAGGGCTCAGGGAGTACCTGGCGGGCGAAGGCATCGACACGCGGCCGTTCTTCATCCCGATGAGCAGGCAGCCCATGTACTTCGACCCGGACTGGGCCTCGCTGAAGGCCGCCGCGTTCTCCGCGAAGGGCCTGTACCTGCCGACCTACACCGATCTGTCGGAAAGCGACCAGGACTACATCATCGGCCGCATCCGCCGGTTCTACGGGGCCAACTGACCCTTCCGAGTCCGCCGTGCCGGTGCACCGGGTGCGGTGAAATGACCCGCCCCTGCTCCGGTCGGGTGACGACTGACTCCACTGTGGACTGTGCGAAACCGGCTTCGAAAATTGCGGGAGCTTTTCGGTGCCGCGCTGTCTAGCGCGTTTGGCCGAGGAACTCCCTGCCGTTGAATCCTTTGCACGCAGGGATTCCGCCGAATGCGGGGGATCGTAACGAACTCCGGCTATCCGCCGACCAACGGGTCAGCGGAACGCGGCTGGAGGAATTCGCATGAAGATCAGCGTCTTCGGGCTCGGTTACGTCGGTTGTGTGTCGGCGGCGTGCCTGGCCGGACGCGGGCATGAAGTTGTCGGGGTCGACGTGAACCCGGTGAAAGTCGACCTCGTTTCCCGCGGCCGGGCGCCGGTGGTCGAGGAGCGCATCGGGGAACTGACCGCCGAGGTCGTCGACGCGGGCGCGCTGAGAGCCACGACCGACGCGAGACGGGCGGTCGCGGACAGCGAGATTTCCCTGATTTGCGTCGGTACCCCGTCCTCGCCCAACGGCAGCCTGTCGACCACGTTCCTCGAACGCGTGGCCGAGGAGATCGGCGGGGCGCTCAAGGACAAGACCACCAGGCACACCGTGGTCTTCCGCAGCACGATGCTGCCCGGCACCTGCCTGGACCTGCTGGTCCCGATACTGGAAAAGTCCTCCGGCCGCACCGCGGGCGTCGATTTCGGCGTGGCGGTGAACCCGGAGTTCCTGCGCGAGGGCAGCAGCGTCCGGGACTTTTTCGACCCGCCCAAAACCGTCATCGGCGAACTCGACCCGGCCAGTGGTGACGTCGTGGCGAAACTGTACGAAGGACTTCCCGGCGAGGTTTTCCGCGTCGCGATCCCGGTCGCCGAGATGACGAAGTACGCCGACAATTCCTTCCACGGACTCAAGATCGGTTTCGCGAACGAGCTGGGTGCGATCTGCCGCGCGCTCGGGCTCGACTCGCACCAGGTGATCGACGTTTTCCTGACCGATCGCAAGCTCAACATCAGCGCGGCCTATCTGCGTCCGGGGTTCGCCTTCGGCGGCTCGTGCCTGCCCAAGGACCTGCGCGGCCTGGTCTACGCCGCGCGCCGGGCGGACGTCGCGATCCCCATCCTGTCCCACGTGCTGCCCTCCAACACCGAACACCTCCAGCGGGCGTTCGACCTGGTGGTGCGCACCGGGAAGCGCAAGGTCGGGCTGTTCGGCCTGTCGTTCAAGCCCGGCACCGACGACCTCCGCGAGAGCCCGCTCGTCGAACTCGCGGAACGCCTCCACGGCAAGGGGTACGACCTCCGGATCTACGACGCCAACGTCAGCCTCTCCCGGCTGATGGGCGCCAACCGCGAGTACATCGAGGCCAGGCTGCCGCACCTCGGCCAGCTGCTGGCCGGTTCCGTCGAAGAGGTGCTCGAGCACGCCGAGGTCTGCCTCATCGGCTGCACCGACCCGGAGGTGCTCGCCGCGCTCCCGGCCGGCGACGGCCACCAGATCATCGATCTCGTCCGCGTACCCGACGCCGACCGGCGCCGGGCTGAAGAGGGATATGTCGGCCTTGCCTGGTGAAGCCCTGATCCTCGTCGAGAACCTGTCCGTGCCGTTCGACCGCCGTGTCTGGCAGGAGTGCACCACGCTCCGGGACGCGGGCTGGGGCGTGCACGTCATCTGTCCACAAGGGACGAAGCGGGACACCGAGGCGGAGGTGACCGTCGACGGGGTGCACATCCTGCGGTACCCGCTTCGCGCCGCCACCGGTGGTCCGGCCGGATACCTCCAGGAGTACGGATCCGCGCTGTGGCACACCTTCCGGCTCGCCCGCAAGCTGGGCCGGATCGACGTGGTGCACGCCTGCAATCCGCCGGACCTGCTGTTCCTGGTCGCGCTCCCGCTCAAGCGGCGGGGCGCGAAGTTCATCTTCGACCAGCACGATCTCTGCCCCGAGCTGTACCTGTCGCGGTTCGACCGTGGTGAGGACTTCCTGTACCGCGCGGTCCGCTTGCTGGAACGCCGGACCTACTGGACGGCCGACGTGGTCATCGCGACCAACGAGAGCTACAAGGAAGTCGCGGTGCGACGCGGCGGCAAGTCGCCGGACGACGTATTCGTGGTGCGCAGCGCGCCGGTGGTCGAGCGGTTCCACCAGGTCCCGGTCGAGCCGGAACTGAAGAAGGGCAAGCCGCACCTGCTGGCCTACCTCGGCGTGATGGGCCCGCAGGACGGCGTCGACTACGCCTTGCGGGCGCTCGCCCGCCTGCGCGACGAACTCGGCCGCACCGACTGGCACGCCGTGTTCATCGGCGCCGGGGACGCCTTCGACGCCATGGTGGCCTTGTCGGGGCGGCTCGGGCTCGACGACCAGGTCGAGTTCACCGGCCGGATCTCCGACGAAGACCTGCTGCGCTACCTTTCCGCGGCCGACGTGTGCCTTTCGCCGGACCCGCTGAACCCGCTCAACGACGTCTCGACCATGAACAAGATCATGGAATACATGGCGATGAGCCGCCCGATCGTCTCTTTCGACCTGCGCGAGGCGCGGGTTTCGGCCGGCGAGGCCGCGTTGTACGCCAAGTCCAACGACGAAGGGGAATTCGCGAAGCTGATCGCGCACCTGCTGGACTCGCCGGAGGAGCGGGAACGGATGGGGGAGCTGGGGCGGGCGCGCGTCGCCGGGCCGCTTTCGTGGGAGAACTCCCAAAAGGCCCTGCTCGCGGCCTACGCGGCGGCGGTTCGTTGACCGGGCCGGTCGCGTTTCGAACAAGACGCGGGCGATCGTGTAACCAACGCCGTGATCGGTCCGACGGGGTTGGTGGTGCGCCGGTACGGGGCACGGAGGGGAGACCGCGGCTTTGACGGTGGACACGCACGACTCGGACGACACGGTGCGCCTGGCCATGGTCGGGCAGGTGCTGCGCGGGCGGTGGCGGACCCTGGTGGTCCTCGCCGCGCTCGGTGCCGTGGTCGGTGCGGGTTCGTCGCTCCTCCTTTCTCCCGGCTACCGGACCACCGCCAGCGTGCTGCTCCAGGGGCCGCGCGAGGCGGACGAACTGCTCACCCAGGCCGAAGTGGCGACCAGCTCGGTGGTGCTCGACCGCACCGCGGCCGTGCTCGGCGGGACCGGAGCCGAACTGCGGGACAAGGTGGCCACCTCGGTCGCGCAGGGCAACGTGGTCACCATCGAGGCCACCGGGGACACCGCCGAGCAGGCGCAGCGGATGGCCGACCAGCTCGCGCAGGAGTTCGTGAAGTACTCCACCCAGATCATCGCCGGTTCCGGTGACGCCGCCGTGCAGCTGGCGCAGGAACGCCGCGAAACGCTGCGCCAGCAGGTCACGCAGACGAACCAGCGGATCAGCGAACTCTCCGCGAAGGTCGACGACGGCACGACCACCGTGGAGAGCCTTCAGCTGCGCACCGAGTTGCAGGGCCTGCGCTCGTCGATCGAGCAGGCGATGTCCGCGCTGAACGCGGCCGACACCGCCAGCGGTCTCGGCAACATGGTCGTGCTGGGCTCGGCCGAGCTACCGGCCTCGGCTGCCGCGCCCACCGTGGAGCAGCTGGTGCTCGGCGGCGCGGCGTTGTTCTTCCTGCTCGGGCTGCTCGGGCACCTGTTCGCCGCCCGCACCGATCGGCGGCTGCGTGACGAGGGGGAGATCGCCGGGGCGCTCGGCGGACCCGTGCTGGCCACCGTCGAGGTCGTGGACGAGCTGCCCGTCACGGACGGCGAGCCGTCCCTGCGCACCAGGCTCCTGCGTGACGACCGGCCGTGGAACGTGCCCCGCGTGGACGTTTTCCCCGACGAGATCGACGACGACGTCCACTTCCACCGGCTGGAGGCCCGGCTCTCGCCACAGCGGCACCTGGTGGTGACCGCCGAGGACGACCACCTCGGGCGGAAGGCCGCCGGGCGGATCACCGGGGACCGGTTCACCGTGGTGACGGTCAACCCCGTCCGGCCCGTCGTCCAGGACACCGACGCCGAAGAAGCGCTCGTTGTGGTGAGCGTCGGCTCCCGGACCGCCTGGGAACTGGTCGGCATCGCCGAAGCCTGCGCGGACGCCGGGCTCGCGGTCGCGGGCGCCGCCCTGATCCGCCCGGTCCGGCCCACCCGCGTCCGCGAGGAGCTGCCCGTCGAGCACGAAGCGCTGGCGGGTACCCCGTGACGAGTGCCGGGAGAGAACCGCTCATCGATCTCCAGCGGCTGGTCGTCGCGGTCCGGCGGCGACGGCGTTTCTGGCTGGCCACCGCGCTGCTGGGGCTGATCGCCGGCGGCCTGGTCGCGGTGCTGCTGCCGTCGCCGCCCACCGCGGTGGCGAAGATCCTGGTGATCCATCCCGACGACTCGCCGACCGACAGCGGGACGCTGATGCGCACCGACGTCGCCGTGCTGGAGACCACGAAGATCGCCGCCGAGGCGCTCGGGAAGCTGGGCAGCACCCAGGCACCGGAGGAGTTCCTCAAGGACTACGAGGGACTCGGGCTGACGAACAACGTCCTCCAGCTGACGGTCAAGGGCGGGACCGGCGACGAAGCGATCGCCCGCGCGCAGGCGATCGCGGACGCCTTCATCACCGAGTACGTCGCCCGCAACCAGGAGGCGGCGGCCGCCGAGCAGAAGGCCCTGCTGGATCAGCGGGACAAGGCGCAGGAGGAACTCACGCCGATCGAATCGGACATCGTCGCCGAGGAAGCCAAGCGCGGCGGCGCGAATCCGGCCCAGCTGGAGCGGCTGTACTCGCGCCGGGCGGAGCTGACCTCGAAGATCTCCGACTACGACGGCCGCGCGCAGGAGGCAGGTATCGGCACGCCCAAGGTCGCGGCGGGCACCGGGGTCGTGGACGCGCCGAGGATCCTGCCGCGGTCGCTGCTCAAGACCATCGCCACCGACACCGGGATCGGCTTCGCGCTCGGGCTGTTCGGCGGGCTGGCGCTCGCCGCGGTCACCAGCGTGGTGCGGGACCGGCCGGTGCTGCGGCGCGAGATCTCGGAACACCTCGGTGCCTCGGTGCTGGCGCAGTTGCCCAAACCGCCCCGGTGGTGGTTCCGGGCGCGTGCGGTCAGGCGGCGGCAGCGGGTCGCGGTGACGCTGGCCAGGACCGTCCGCGAGGACGGCGGCTCGGTGTCGCTGCTCGACCTCGGTGCCCGCCGGACCACCGCCGCGCTCGCCGTCGACATGGCACGCGAACTCGCGGAGGCGGGACCGGTCTCACTCGTCGACGACCTGCCCGAGGCGAACCTGCGAGCGCTCGCCGGGGACGTGGAAGTCCTGGACCGAGGTGACGCACCTGGCGGCGAGCGCCGTATCGGCGTCGGTTCGATCGAGCCGGGGACATCGTGGACCGATCTCGAATTCCTCGGCAAGGAGACGATCCTCGTCGTGCGTGCCGGGTACGCGAACACCGAGTGGCTGCACACCGTCGCGCGGCAGCTGGCGGACCGGCGGATCCCGATCATCGGCGTCGTGGTGGTCGATCCCGATCCGCGCGACCACACAGACGGCACGCTGTGGGACGGCCTGCACACCGCCCTGCGCGGACGATCGGCGCCGGAGCGGCCGCTCGCCACGCTGAACGGCACGCGCGCCCGCCCGCCGATGCCGTATCGGCGTCCTGAAAACCATGACAACGCCGGAGCCAGGTAGAGATGGGGAGCGAAACCAGATGTGCGGTATCGCAGGCGCGTACCACTGGCCCGACGGCGGGCCGCTCACCGATCGGCTCACCAAGACCCTCGCCCACCGCGGGCCGGACGGCGAGGGGCGGTACGACCACCGGGCCGGGACCGCTGAAGTCCACTTGGGACACCGCAGGCTGTCGATCATCGACCTGTCGGAGACCGGGGCGCAGCCGATGGTCAAGGACGGCCTCGCGCTGACCTACAACGGGGAGCTGTACAACGCGCCGGAGCTGCGTGGCGAACTCGAAGCGGGTGGTGTGCGGTTCCGGGGCACGTCGGACACCGAGGTCCTGCTGGAGGCGTGGCGCAGGTGGGGTGTCGACGGTCTTTCCCGGCTGCGCGGCATGTTCGCGTTCGGTGTCTTCGACGAGCGTTCGGGCGAGCTGGTGCTGGTCCGTGACCAGTTGGGCATCAAGCCGCTGTTCCTGGTGCGCCGCGGCCGGGGTGTCGTGTTCGCGTCCGAGCTGAAGGCACTGGCCGCCGAACTCGGCGGATCGCTGACCATCGACGACACCGCGCTCGTCGCGTCCCTGCTGTACTACTGGGTGCCGGACAACCGGTGTGCGTTCAGTGAGGCCGAGAAGCTGCCGCCGGGCAGCTGGGTGCGGTTCCGCCCGGACGGGGGCGCCGACCGCGGTACGTTCTGGTCGCTGCGCCGGGTCGCCGAAGAAGGCGCGGCCCACGAGGGCGGATTCGACCTCAACGCCGTCATCGAGGATTCCACGCGCAAGCACCTGCTCTCGGACGTGCCGGTCGCGACCTTTCTCTCCGGCGGACTCGACTCCAGCTACCTGACCGCGATCGCCGCGCGCGAGCAACCGGGGATCTCCGCTTACACCATCGGCTTCCGCGCCGAGGACGCGAAGTTCGAGGCGATGCCGGACGACCTGGGGTACGCGAGAAAGGTCGCCGCCCGGTTCGGCGTCGACCTGCACGAGATCGAGATCGCGCCGCAGGTGCTGGACCTGCTGCCGAGAATGACCTACCACCTCGACGAGCCGATCGGGGACCCGGCGGCGATCAACAGTTACCTGATCTGCACCGCGGCCCGCGAGGCCGGGGTCAAGGTGATGCTCTCGGGAATGGGCGCCGACGAGCTGTTCGCCGGGTACCGCAAGCATCTGGCGAACCAGCTCGCCGTGCGGTACCAGCGGGTGCCCGCCCCGGTGCGGCGGTCCATCGCGTCCGTTGTGGACAGACTGCCGGTGGCGACGTCGAAGCGCGGCCTCCGGTCGGTGCGGTTCGCCAAGCGGTTCCTCTCGTTCGCGGAACTGCCGGAGGAGACCGCGTTCCGGCGCAGCTACACGATGTACGACCGGGCGGAGATGGCCGGGCTGCTGAACCCGGACCTCGCCGGTGCCGTCGACGACGTGCTCACCGAGCACGCGGACACCTACCACGACAACACGCTGTCGGATTTTGTCAACCGCATGTGCCTCGCCGACGCCCGGCTGTTCCTGCCCGGCCTCAATCTCGCCTACACCGACCGCTCCAGCATGGCCGCCTCCACCGAGGTGCGGACGCCGTTCGTCGACGTCGAGGTGGTCCGGGCCGCGTTCCGGCTGCCGGGGGACCGCAAGATAGTGAAGCGCCAAGGGAAAATGGCGCTGAAGGAAGCGGCGCTGTCGATCCTCCCGGCCGAGATCGTGCACCGGCCGAAGGGCCTGTTCAGCGCCCCGCTGCGGGCGTGGATGAGCCGCGACCTCGCGCCGCTGGTGCGTGAGGTGACCAACGAAGGCGAGCTGGTGAAGGCCGGTTTCCTCCGCCGTGAGGCCCTGCGACGGCTGGTCGACGAAGACGCGTCCGGTCAGCAGGACCGCGCCAAGCACCTCTGGCACATCTTGACCCTCGAGTACTGGTATCGCGGTGCCGTTTCGGCCCGAACCGCTTAGTGATCACGATCGGAAGTCTGCCGAGGGTCTCGGCGGCCCAGCTTCCCGCTGGACGCACGGCCGGAAGACCCGGGTACGACTCCGGTACGCGAGTCTCCCGGCCGCACGCCCAGCGAAACCTGGATCCACCGAATACCCCCGACGGACTTCCGATCGCACCCACCAGGAGCAACGTGAAACAGGTAGTGCAGAACTACAAGAGCGGGGAGCTGGCGCTTCTCGACGTCCCGGTCCCGGCGTGCAAGCCGGGCGGTGTGCTGGTGCGCACCGTCTATTCGCTGATCTCCACCGGCACCGAGATGATGAAGGTGTCCGAGGCGGGTCTTTCCCTGGTCGGCAAGGCGAAGGCGCGCCCGGACCAGGTCGCGAAGGTGCTGCAGAGCGTCGCGGCGAACGGGCTGGCGGCCACCTACCGCAAGGCGATGAACAAGCTCGACTCCTACACCCCGCTGGGGTACTCCCTGTGCGGGGTCGTCGAAGAAGTGGGCGCGGGGACCGACGACGTCGCGGTCGGGGATTTGGTGGCCTGCGCCGGGAACGAGCACGCGCTGCACTCGGAACTGAACTGGGTGCCGAAGAACCTCTACTCGCGCGTGCCCGGCGGCGTCGACCCGAGGCACGCCGCGTTCGGCACGGTCGGCTCGATCGCCATGCAGGGCGTCCGGCGCGGTGAACCACAGCTCGGCGACATCGCGCTGGTCATCGGGCTCGGCCTGATCGGGCAGCTGGTGGTGCAGCTGCTGGTGGCCACCGGGGTGCGGGTCCTCGGTGTCGACCCCGACCCGGTCCGGTGCGAACTGGCCGAGCGGCTGGGCGCGCTCAAGTGCGCCGATCCGGGGTCGGGGGTGATCGACGCCGCGGTCGCGGAGGTCACCGCCGGGCACGGCGTCGACCAGGTCTACCTGGCCGCGGGCGGCAGCACGAACGAGCCGGTGGAGCTGGCCGCGAAGCTCAGCCGCGACCGCGGCCGGGTGGTCGACATCGGCAAGTGCTCGCTGAACCTGCCGTGGAACGCCTACTACGAAAAGGAACTCGACGTCCGGTTCTCCCGTTCGTACGGTCCGGGCCGCTACGACCCGGAGTACGAGCTGGACGGCCGCGACTACCCGATCGGCCAGGTCCGCTGGACCGAGCGCCGCAACCTCGAATGCGTGCTCGACCTGATGCGCGGTGGCCGGCTCGACGTCGAGCCGCTGATCTCGCACGTCTCGGCGTTCTCCGAGGCCGTCGAGACCTACCGGAAGCTGAACGAGGGCGAGCTGAAGGCCGTCGCCGTGTTGTTCGAGTACGAGAAGCGGCCCGCCGGATCGGCGGAGCACGTCGTCTCGTCGGTGTCCGTGCCGAGTCAGGTCACGGCCCGCGCGGTTCCCAAGAGCGGTGGCGTCAAGCTCGCGTTCGTCGGCGCGGGCAACTACGCGTCCTCGATGCTGCTGCCGCACCTGGCCGGGATGGAGGATGTCGAGCTTTCCGACGTCGTCACCACTTCCGCGCTCTCCGGGGCGAACGCCAAGCGAAAGTTCGGTTTCACCCGCGCGTCCACGGATCTCGGCCGGGTGCTCGAAGACCCCTCGGTGGACGCGGTCTTCATCGTGACCCGGCACAGCTCGCACGCCGAACTGACCCGGCGCGCGCTGCTCGCGGGCAAGGCCGTCTTCGTCGAGAAGCCGCTGGCCCTGTCGGAGAAGGAACTCGAACTCGTGCTCGGCGCGATCGAGGAGTCCGGCAACAACCGGCTGCAGGTCGGCTTCAACCGCCGGTTCGCGCCGCTGCTGACCGAAGCGGTGCGGAACTTCGGGCCGCGCATCGGCCCCGCGTCGGTGCGGTACCTGGTCAACGCGGGCAGGCTCGACGCGAACAGCTGGTACAACCAGGCAGACAGCGAGGGCTCGCGGTTCGCCGGTGAGGGCGGGCACTTCATCGACACCGTCAGCTGGCTGCTCGGGTCCGACCCGGTCTCGGTGTACGCCACCGCCACGCCGGGGCACCAGGATCTGCAGATCCTGTTGCGCTACCCGGACGGCTCCACCGCGTCGATCGCGTACACCACCCATGGCGCGCCGGGGTTTCCAAAGGAGACGATCGACGTCACCGCCGACGGCAAGGTGCTCAAGTTCGACGACTTCGCGCGGGCGTCGGTGTTCGGCCGCAAGAAGTGGGTGAGTTCCCGCCTGCCCCAGGGCCGCGACAAGGGCCAGGCCGCCGAACTCGAAGCCTTCGTCGACGCGCTGCGGACCGGGGTCTCGATGCCGGTGCCGGTCGCGTCGCTGGCCGCGACGACGCTGGCCACGTTCGCGGTCAACCGCAGCCTGGAGACCGGCGCGCCGGTGCGGATCGACACCGAAATCGACACCGAAGCGGTGGTCGGCTGATGGAGCTGAGCTGGTACCTGCGGAGACTGTCGAGAATGAGCCCCGCCGAGATCGCGGGCCGTGTCACCGACGCCGTGCGCAAACGGCGGTGGCGCCGGGTGGCGGGGGAGCGGGCCACCTGGCTGCCGGACCGGCGCCTCGCCCCCGTGCTCGGGGAGAGCGCCCTCGCCGCGGTCTCCGGTGACGCGGTGAAGGGCCTGCTGGCCACCGCGGACCGGCTGATGGACGGGCACGCCGAGTTCTTCGGCGTCGAGCGCCACGACTTCGCCGCGCCGGACTGGTCCCGCGACCCGAAGACCGGCCGCCTGGCACCGTCCGATGTGTACTCCTTCGACATCCCGTACCGCAGTGAGGACACCGTCGGCGACATCAAGCAGATCTGGGAGCCGTCCCGGCACCAGCACCTGACCGTGCTGGCCGCGGCGTACGCCCTGACCGGTGAGAACCGGTACGCCGAGCGCGTCGCCGCCCACCTGGATTCGTGGTGGGCGGCCAATCCGCCGATGCGCGGGGTGCACTGGGTGAGCGGGATCGAACTCGGCATCCGGCTGCTGTCCTGGGTGTGGGTGCGGCGGCTGCTCGACGGCTGGGACCGGGCGCCGCTGCTGTTCGAGGACAATCCGGTGGCGCTGAACCAGATCTGGCACCACCAGCGCTGGCTGGCCGCGTTCGGGAGCCGGGGTTCCTCGGCGAACAACCACGTGATCGCCGAGGACGCCGGGCAGCTCGCCGCCGCGTGCGCGTTCGGCTGGTTCCCGGAATCGGCGGGGTGGCGTACGTCGGCACTGGCGTCACTGGACAAGATGTTGCGGCACAACACCTTCGACTCGGGCGTCAACCGTGAGCTGGCGACCGAGTACCACGGACTGGTGCTGGAGCTGGCGCTCGCCGGAGCGCTGGAAGCGCAGGCGGCCGGGGTCGAGGTCCCCGGATCGACCTGGCGGGTGCTGGTCCGCAAGACCGACGCGCTGGCGTCCATGGTGGATGACAGCCTGCGGCCGCCGAGGCAGGGCGACGCGGACGACGGGTACGGGCTCGTGATAGACGGTGCGGACGGGGGCGGGACCAGCCGCTGGGCGTCGCTGCTCAACACCGGTGAGGTCCTTTTCGGACGGCTGGACTGGTGGCCCGAGGTCGTCACTCCGGACGTGCGGACGCCGCTGCTCACCGCGCTCGCCAGTGACATCCGCCTCGACGTCGCGCGCCCGCCCCGGCGCCGCGACGACTTCGCCGACGCCGGGATGACCATCCTGCGCGACGGCGCGATCTGGTGCCGCTGCGACGGCGGGCCGCACGGCTTCCTGTCCATCGCCGCCCACGCCCACGCGGACGCGCTTTCGGTCGAGGTCCGGCACGACGGCGTTGACATCCTGTCCGATCCGGGCACCTACTGCTACCACGGCGAACCGAAGTGGCGGTCGTACTTCCGGTCCACGGCCGCGCACAACACCCTCGAACTCGACGGCACCGACCAGTCCGTCTCCGGCGGCCCGTTCCTCTGGACCAGGCACGCCACCACCAGGGTGCTCGCGGTGGGCACGCCGTCACGGTGGAGCGCCGAGCACGACGGCTACGCACCCGCGATCCACCGGCGCACGGTGGAACTGGAGGACTCGAAGCTCCACATCCTCGACGAGGTCCGCTCCGGTGAAGCACGGCCCTGCCGTCTCGCGTTCCACTTCGGCCCGTCCGTCGAGGTCGCGCTTTCCCGTGGAACGGCGACGTTGTCCTGGACGGTCGACGGCCAGGAGCGCGGTGCCTCGCTGGAACTTCCGCCGCAACTCACGTGGTCGGCGCATCGCGGCGAGACCACGCCGCCGCTCGGCTGGTACTCGGCCGGGTTCGGCCGCCGCGAACCCGCGTGGACGCTGCTCGGCACCGGAACCGCCGATGGCGCGCTGACCAGCGTGCTCACCTTCGATCGTGTCGGTGAGGACCCGCCGTTGTGACCACCCGACCGCGTCGCCTCGTGCGGGCAGCCCTGCTGGCGCTGCTCAGCCCCGTGCCGCTCCTGGCCTGCACCGCCGAACCGGCCGACGAGGCCGGGAATCCGCAGGCCCCGTCCGGCCCCGTCGCGCAGGTGTGCGACAAGCTCGCGCCCGGACCGGCGGAGGCGCCGGCGGGAGCGGTGAAGATCGATCCGGCCGTCCCCGGTGATCTCGCCGCCAAGACGCGGTCGAGCCCGGCGGGCACGACGTTCTGGCTGGCTCCCGGCACACATCGGCTCGGTGACGACCGCTACGACCAGGTCACGCCGAAGCCGGGCAACGCCTACGTCGGCGGGCCGGGCGCCGTGCTCGACGGCCGGAAGCTCAACCAGTACGCGTTTTCCGGCGACGCCCCTGACGTCAAGCTCCAGCACCTCGTCGTGCAGGGCTTCGCCGCCCCGCACGACGAAGGCGTGGTCAACCACGATTCGGCGGACGGCTGGATCATCGAGCACAGCGCCGTGCAGGACAACGACGGCGCGGCGATGATGGCGGGCGCGCGGCAGCAGGTGCGGGACAACTGCCTGCGGCGCAACGGGCAGTACGGGATGAACGCCTACTCGCGGGGCAACACGATCACCGGGCTCGTTGTCGAGGGCAACGAGATCTCCGGCAACAACACCGGTGACTGGGAAACCCGGATCGACGGCTGCGGCTGCACCGGCGGGATCAAGTTCTGGTCGGTGAACGGCGCCGACGTCCGCGGCAACTGGGTGCACGACAACCGTGGCGCCGGACTCTGGGCGGACACGAACAACAACGACTTCCTCATCGAGGGCAACGTCATCGAGGACAACGACGGCGCCGCACTGGTGTACGAGACCAGCTACAACGCCGTCATCCGCACCAATGCCATCCGGCGGAACAACCAGGAGGACGGCCGGGCCTACGTCGACCGCGGCGACAGCTTCCCGGTGGCCTCGGTCTACATCAGCGAGTCCGGCGGCGAGCCGAGGGTGCCCGCTCGCACGGACAAGCTGGAGATCGCCGGGAACTCGTTCGAGAACAACTGGAACGGGATCACCCTGTGGGAGAACTCCGACCGGTTCTGCAACAGCCCGGCCAACACCTCCTCCGGGAGCTGCACGCGGCTGGTGCCCGAACCGGGCCGGTGCGCGCAGCCGGGCATCGCGGCGGGCCCGCTGAACGCCGACTGCCGGTGGAAGACGCAGCGCGTGGAGGTCCACCACAACCGGTTCGCCCTGGACCCGGTGGTGGCCGGCTGCGAGGAGAGTTGCGCGCGGACGGCCATGCTGGCGAACTTCGGCACGTATCCGGAGTGGTCGCCGTACCAGGGCGAGGTGGTGCAGCACGGGATCACCTTCGGCCAGCACAACCGGTTCCACGACAACACCTACGCGGGACCGTGGACCTTCGTCGCCTTCGAGCCGAGCCGGGTGCTGGGCTTCGGCGAGTGGCAGGGCGCGCCCTACAAGCAGGACGAGGGCAGCCAGTTCACCCGGGCGGGAGGTGGCTGACGTGCTCGAAACCGCGGCGCGGCCGGTCGCGCGGGTGCCCAGGGCCGCCGGCGTCGCGTGGACGCTGCTGATCGTCAACACCCTGGGCTCGGCCGGGGCGAAGACGGTGATCCCGCTGCCGAGGTCGGTCAGCCAGCTGATCACCATGGGCTGCCTCGGCGTCGCGTTCGCCATCGCGCTCGCGTTGAACACCAAGCTGCGCGTGCGGCCCAGCGCCTATCTCGCGCTGCTCACGGTGCTGCTGGTGTCGAGCACGGTCGCGAGCCTGGACCTCGAAGGCGGCTTCGGCGCGTTGTTCCGCTGCTTCCGCTTCGCGCTCTTCCTCGCCACGTTGTGGCTGCTGACGCGCTGGTGGAGCGGCAGTATCGACCTGGTCCGCCATCACATCCGCGCGTATGCCGTGGTGCTGGTGACCGTGGTGATCGGACTTGTGCTGAGCCCCGGCAACGCGATGCCGTTCGACTACGGCGGACGGCTCACCGGTGCGCTGTGGCCACTGACCCCGCCGCAGATCGGCCAGTACGCGGCGATCGTCATCGGGCTCACCATCCTGCTGTGGCTCGGTGGGCGGCTGGACCGGCGGAACGCGTTGATCGTCATCATCCCGGCGGTCGGGATCCTGCTGCTGACCCACACCAGGACCGCGACGCTGGGCCTGGTGGCCGGGACGGTGGTCGCGCTGCTGTCGCTGTGGATGTCGAACGCCCGTGCCCGCAAGGTGCTCACCGGGCTGGTCCTCACCGGCGCGCTCGTGATGGTGGTGCTGGGCGGGCTGGTGCAGGCGTGGTTCCTGCGCGGGCAGAGCGAGGAGAACTTCTCCAGCCTCACCGGCCGCGCCAAGGTGTGGGACGCGCTGCTCGCCGCGCCGCGCACGACGCTGGAGTACCTGTTCGGCGTCGGGTTGACGGACAAGTCCTACGACGGGCTCCCGATCGACAACAGCTGGCTCGCGGTGTACCACGAGCAGGGGATCGTCGGGATCGTGATCGTGGCGGCGTTCCTGCTGGTGCTGGTCGTGGTGGCGGTGCTGCGGCCGCCGTCGCTGGCGCGCTCGTGCGCGATCTTCCTGATCACCTACTGCCTGTCCGCCTCCTTCACCGAGGCGGGCTTCGGTGACGCGTCGCCCTACTTGCTGCACCTGGCACTGGCCGCGTCGCTACTGGTCCGAGAAGCGAAGTTCCTGACGGCGAAGGAGACCGGGTGAAGGCCCTCGTGGTGCACAACCGCTACCGAGCCGAACAGCCGAGCGGGGAGAACAACGTCGTCGACCAGGAGACCGCGCTGCTGGCCGAAGCCGGGCACGAGGTGCGCCTGTTCGAACGGCGCAGCGACGAGATCGCCGGGATGTCCCTGCCGCGCAAGGCCGTGCTCCCGCTGCGGGTGCCGTGGAACCGGGCGGTGCGTGCGGAACTCGCGCGGCTGCTGCGCGACGACCGGCCGGATGTCGTGCACATCCACAACACGTTTCCGCTGCTCTCGCCGTCGGTGCTGGCCGCGTGTGCCGACGCCGGGGTCCCGGTCGTCGCGACGCTGCACAACTACACGCAGATCTGCGCGCCCGGCACGCTGTACCGCGACGGGCACGTGTGCACCGACTGCGCGCGGCGCGCCCCGATCCCGGCGGTGCGGCACGGGTGCTACCGCGGGTCGGCGCTCGCGACCGTGCCGATGGCGGCGAGCCTGGTGCTCAACCGGAAGCGCTGGTGGACCGGGGTTTCGCGGTTCTTCTGCATCTCGGCGGCGCAACGCGAGATCCTGGTCGCCGCCGGCATGCCCGCCGAGCGGCTCGTGGTGAAGCACAACTACGTCGACGATCCGGGGAAGACGCGCACGGGCGCGGGGGAGCACGTGCTGTTCCTCGGCCGGATCACCGCGGAGAAGGGGGCCGGGCTGCTGATGGACGCCTGGGACCGGCTCGGCGGGATCGGCTTGCCGCTGGTGATCGCGGGTAGCGGCCCGATGCAGGACGAGGTGGCCCGCTGGGCGGACGGCCGTGACGACGTGTCGTACCTCGGACTCCGGTCCAAGGAGGAGTGCCGCGACCTGATCGCCCGCTCGAACACCGTGGTGGCGCCGTCGACCTGGCTGGAGACGTTCGGCCTGGTCATCGTGGAGGCGATGGCCGCGGGTGTGCCGGCCGTCGCCGCCGCGCACGGCGCGTTCGGTGAACTCGTCGACGACGGCGTCACCGGCCTGCTGCACGAACCCGGGAACGCCGATTCGCTCGCGGCACGGCTGCGGGAGGCGGCCGGCGAACGCAACCAGGAGATGGGCTTGGCGGCCCGGCTGGTCTACGAGCAGGAGTTCACCCCGAAAGCGGGCCTGGACCGGCTGGTCGGCGGATACCGTGCCGCGATCGCCGCCGCCGAAGGAGCACCGGCCGAGTGACCACCAGCCCGCCCGCGCTCCCACCGCAGTCCAGGACACCGCTGTCGGTGCTGGGTGCACTCGGTTTCCTCGCCGCGCTCGTGCTCGGCCTGCGTTATGCCGGAACCTCCGGCACCACCGGCCCGGACGCGTTCCTGTACTCGGTTTTCGACCGCGCCGAGGGATCGGTCCGGCAGTGGGCGATCATCATCGACTTCGGCGGCGAGCCGCTGGGCGCGGTGGTGCTCTTCCTGGCGCTCGGCCTGGCGTGCCTGTGGTTCCGGCGGCCCCGGACGGCGATCCTGCTGGTGGTCTCCTGCGTGGTGACGATCGGGCTGACCACCGGCCTGAAACCGCTGACCGGACGGCTGATCCACGGCGAGTTCCTGTCCTTTCCCAGCGGGCACACCGCGTTCGGGGTCACCATCGCGGCGGTGACCGGACTGCTGGTGATCGACGTCCGCGGCCTTGGCCCGCGTGCCGGTGCCTCGGTGCTGGTCGGGCTGGTCGCACTGGCCGGGCTGGCGATGGGGTGGTCCCAGGTGTCGTTGCGAGCGCACTACCCGACCGACGTCTTCGCCGGGCTGGGCATCGCGCTGGCCGTGCTGCCGGTGGCGGGCTGGGCGATCGACCGGCTCCTCCCGCCACGGCGGCCCGTCGTGCGATGAAGCGATGAAGTCACCTTCATCGCACGACGGGTCGACGAACGGTCAGCAGGTTTCGGTCTCGCCGAACACGCTGCACACGTCCTGCGAGTACGGTGCGGCCTGCCACTGCGCCGGGGTCAGCTTCCGGGACGTGTCGTGGGCGACGAACGTCCACGGCCCGTAGTACTTGTTGTCGTACCACCGGTTGTCCTGCTTGAAGGTGACCGCCTCCGAGATCACCGAGCCCTTGTACGGCGACCACGCCGGGAAGGTCCCGTAGTTCGACAGCACCGCCATCCGCCCGCACAGCGACAGGCAGCCTTCCATCGTGGAGTCGAACTCGAAGGTGTTGTCGTGCACCGAAACGCGCTGCGTCTTCCAGCGGCAGTCGCCGTAGAGCGGTTCGCTGGCGATGGCCGGCGCGGAACAGGCGGAGGTCGGCGAAACCAGCGCCGTGCAGGACAGCGTCGAGGTGTTGGCCGGGCTGTTGCAGAACCGGTCCGCGTTCTCCCACAGCGTGATCCCCGACCAGTTCTCGGAGAACATGTTTCCCCGGATCACGATCCCGTCGGTACGGGCCGGGAGCCGCGGTTCCCCGCCGGACTCGCTGATGTAGATCGAACCGACCGGGAAGTTGTCGCCCTTGGCGGCTCGGTTGCGGCCCTGGACCAGCGAGTTGCGGTTGAAGGTGTTCCCGACGACCTCCAGGTTGTAGGAGATTTCGTAGAACAGCCCTTCGGAGGCGTTGTCCTCGATCACGTTGCCTTCGACCAGGAAGTCGTTGTTGTTCGTGTCGGCCCAGAGCCCGACACCGTGGTTGTGGTGTACCCAGTTGCCGATGATGTCGGCACCGTCGACGGCCCAGAACTTCGCGCCGCCGCTGCACCCGCAGCCCGGGATCTTGGTCTCCCAGTCGCCGGTGTTGTTGCCGGTGATCTCGTTGCCCTCGATGACCAGGTCGGTGATCCCGCCCGTGGTCCGGTAGGCGTTGATGCCGTACTGGCCGTTGTTCCGCAGGCAGTTGCCCAGCACCTGCTGACCGGCCCCGGCCATCAGCGCGGCACCCTCGTTGTTCTCGATGACGTTGCCTTCGATGATCCAGCGGTCACCGGAGTCGTGGTTGACCACGCCCTGGTCCCGTTCCGCGACGAAGCCGCGGATGGTCAACCCCCGGATCACCACGTCCTTGGCCGCCGTGGTGAAGGCCGCGCGGTTGATGCCGCGCCCGTCGAGGACCGAGCCCGGCGCGCCGAGGTAGACGTTGCCGTCCTTCGGCATCACCTGGCCGAACTGGTCCGAACTCAGCGTGTGCGTGCCGGGAGCCAGCCAGAACGTCGAGCCCGCCGGACTCGACGTGGTGCGGCTGGTCAGGTCGGTACCCGGCTGGATGATCTCCGCCCCGGCCGGGGCCGTGGGCACGCCGACGGTGGTGCCGCACACCCCGCTTGCCATTGTTCCCGTGGATTCCTCGGCCGTCACCGCGGTGGACGCGACGGTGACCTGGAGCAGTAACACCGACAGCACGAGCGGAAGCACCCGCGTGCCGGTCGGACGATGTCTGAACCCGAACGTCATACCCTTCTCCGAAATACCGGCTTCACCGGACGGCCACCCAGCCACGGCGCCGGGTCATCCGCGTCGAGTGCTTTGCGGTACACCAGGCAAGCCTGCGCGACCACTTCGACCGTCCGGTCGATGTCTTCTTCGGACAGTGCGCTGCTGACCACGAACGACGGCCCGAGGACCCCGCCGGTGACCAGCTGCCGCAGGAACAGCGTTCGGTAGTCCTGCGACGGTCTCCTCTCCGCGTCGAGCGTGCCGAAGACGAGGTTGCTCGCCCGGCCGCGCACGACGACGTTCTCTTCGACGCCCGCCGAGGCCGCGACTTCGCGGACCCCGGCGGCGAGCCGTTCACCGAGCACGTGCAGCCGGGCCGAGACACCCTCCTCGGTGTAGGTCTCCAGCACCGCGATCGCGGCGGCCAGTGAGTGCGTTTCGGCACCGTGCGTGGTGGAGAGCAGGAAAACGCGGTCGCGGCCGGTGCGGAGCCCGCCGAGTTCCATCAGTTCCCGCCTGCCCGCCAGCGCCGAGACGGCGAACCCGTTGCCGAGCGCCTTGCCGAAGGTCGACAGGTCCGGCGTGACCCCGTACATGCCCTGCGCGCCCGCCTCGGACCAGCGGAAACCGGTGATCATCTCGTCGAAGACCAGCACGCAGCCGTACCGGTCGGCCAGTGCCCGCAGGCCGCTGAGGTACCCCGCGGGCGGTTCGACCTGGTTGGCGGCCTCCAGCACCAGGCAGGCGACCTGCCCGGCGTGCTCCCGCAGCAGTTCCTCCGCGGCCGCCAGGTCGCCGTACGGGAACGACACGGTCAGTCCGGTGATCTCACCGGGGACACCGGCGGACATCGGCGTCGTGCCGATGAACCAGTCGTCGATGGAGAAGAAGGCGTGGTCACGGCAGATCGCCACCAGCGGCCTGCCGGTGGCCGCCCTGGCGAGCTTGACCGCCGCGGTGGTGGCGTCCGAGCCGTTCTTGGCGAACTTGACCATCTCCGCGGTGGGCACGGTGGCCAGGAACCGCTCGGCCGCCTTCTCCTCCACAATGGACGGACGGACGAAGTTGGCGCCCCGGTCGATCTCGCGCCGGACGGCCTCGGTGACCCTCGGGTGGACGTGACCGAGGCTGACCGCACGCAGGCCCGAGCCGTACTCGATGTACTCGTTCCCGTCGACGTCCCAGACGTGCGCGCCGCGCCCGTGGGAAATGACCGGTGCCAGGCCCTCGGGGTACTGGTCATCGCCCTTGGCGTAGGTGTGCGCACCGCCGGGGATCATCGCGTGCAGGCGCTCGTTGGCCCGGCTGGATCGGGGAAGCTGCACCTGGACTCACCTCGTGTTCTTCAGTGCCTCGGCGAGCGGGGGCGCCAGGCGGTCCCGCTCCGAGAGCAGCGACACCGGCAGCGGCCAGCCGATGGCCAGTACCGGGTCGTCGTGGGCGATCGCGACATCTTCGGCGGGGTCGTGCGCGCGGTCGATCCGGTAGGAGATGTCCGCGATGTCGGTGAGCGCCTGGAATCCGTGTGCGCACCCGGCCGGGACGTAGAGCGAAACCTGGGTCTCGCCGGACAGTTCGAACGTCTCCTTGCCGAGATAGGTCGGCGAATCCGGCCTCAGGTCGACCACGACGTCGAACACCGCGCCCCACGAACACCGGACCAGTTTCGCTTCGCCGCGTCCTGAACGGAGGTGCATCCCGCGCACCACACCCTTGCGCGACCGGGACACGCTGTCCTGGACGAAAGCGTGGTGGTCGATGCCTGCCGAGCGGACCACGTCGGCGTCGAAGGTGCGGCAGAAGAAGCCGCGTTCGTCGGTGTGCGGGGCCGGTTCGAACAGGTACGCCCCCGCGATGGCGGGTACCGGGATCGCCTTCATCGGGCTCCCTCCGGCAGGAAGGTGGCCGACAGTTCGGCGAACTGCCGCTCCAGCAGCCGCGTCTGCTCGGCACCGCGGGCCCTCAGGGTCGCGTGCAGCTCGTCCGCCCGCTTCTCCAGTTCGGTGAACCGGCCGACCAGGTCGCCGACCTCGATGTCCCGTACGGACCGGCAGAACTCGCCGAGACCCAGCTGCGTCATCAGGACGTCGTTCTTGCGGGCGTACCCGAGGGACAGGGTCGGTTTTGCCAGCTTCAGCGCGCACAGCACGTTGTGGTACCGGGTGGCGACCACGGTTTCGACGGTCGACATGGCCCGCATCACTTCGGCCAAAGTGGAGGTCTCGGGCGCGGAGACCAGTGGTGAACCGAGTTCGGTCACGATCTCCTCGACGACCTGCCGGTCGGCCTGGTCTCCGATGAACAGGCGGACCTGGCGGCCGTCACCGGCCAGCTTCGCGACGAACCGGATCATCGTGTCCACATAGGAGTCATAGAGTTCAGCCGCTCGCGCCCGGTCGTCGTTCCCGCCGCGGTAGGCCATCACGCCGACCCCGACGGACCGGGGGACCACCGGTTCCTCCGGTACCGGAAGGGCGAACGCGAGGTCGGGGTACACACGGTCGGCCGTGACGTCCACGCCCAGCGCGCGCACCGCCTCGCGCGAGGGTTCGTCCCGATAGGACCGGAACGACGCCAGCCGCGCCGCCCAGGCGAAGATCGCGCGGGTGGCCCGGTGGCTGCTCGCACTGGCTCCGACGCTGAGCAGCGCCACCTTGGTGCCGGCGAGCCTGCCCGAGGCGGTCAGCAGCAACAGGGAGTACGGGAAGCCCCACGGCCGCAACGGCAGCGTGGATTCGAGCACGCCCATGCCCGGCACGATCACCAGATCCTGCCTGCGGACCCAGGCCGCCGTGCGCCCGATGTCGACGAGCTTGCCCACGGCCTTCGCGACGATCGACGACAGCCCCGACACCGTCCGGTATTCCCGGGCGTACCAGTTCAGCGGGGTCGTTTCGAGGCCGTAGCGCGAAGCGACGATCTCCGGACCACCGCACATCACGCTGATCGCGGCGTCCGGGTGGTGCGCGCGCAGGTACGCGAGCACCGCTTCGAAGGAACCGTCGTTGCCGAGATTCCCGGAGCCGAGCAGCCCGAACAGCCCGATCCTGGCCGGTGGGGTCAAGGCGTTCCGCCCTTCTGACCTGGCACGACCGAGCCCACCGACACCTGGCGCGGGCCGAGTTCCGCGGTGGCCTGGATCGGCATCTTGCCCATGGCCGGGTTGCCCGCCCGGTTCAGCAGCCACTGCCGCAGGTACCGGAAGCATTCGCGCTTGTCCGCGGCGGAGATCGGCGCGCGCCGGATCGCGTTGACGTAACCCAGCACGTACTCGCCGAGCAGCCGGATCATCGGATGCCGCAGCCGGTCGGCGCGCTTCGGGTCCAGGTTGCTGGCGCGCTTGCGGACGGTCGGGTACTCGTGCTCGGAGCGGCCGGGGTGGTCTCGGCGGAAATACAGCCAGTCGGGCACCTGGTGGAACGGGCCGTGCAGGGCCAGCTCGGAGATGATCGTCCGGTCCGCGTGGTGGTAGCTGTCCAGCGGTGCGACCCGGCGCAGCACCTCGGTCCGGACGACGGCGCCGTCGTCGTCCCCGCCGGGGGCGAACAGCGTGCTGCGGAAGCGTTCCGGCGCGTGCGGCGAACTCGTGTCGAGCGGGTACTCCAGCGCCTGCGTGACCACGGCGTGCTCGTCGATCATCGCCGTCCACGAGTGCGACAGCACGAACTCCGGGTGCTCGTCGAGCGCTTCGACGCAGCGTTCGAGCAGGTCCCGCGCGTAGAGGTCGTCGTCGGAGGCCCACTTGAACAACTCGCCGCGGGCCACGTCGACCAGGTAGTTGTGGTTGGGCGCGCAGCCGATGTTGACCGGCTGGCGCACGTAGCGCACGCGGGGATCCCGCCTCGCGTAGGCGCGGCCGATCTCCTCGGTCCGGTCCGTCGAAGCGTTGTCGGAAATGATCAGTTCGAAGTTGTCGTAGGTTTGGCCGAGCAGTGCGTCGAGCGATTCGGCGAGGTAGTCCTCGCCGTTGTAGACCGGGAGCCCGATGCTCAGCCGAGGAGCGGTGCTCATGACGTCCCCATTTCTTCCTTCTCCGAAGTCAGGCGTTCCTTGAGAGCGAGGTGGAGCTGGCGCCACCACACCGCCGAGCCGCTGGTGACCGCCACCGCGACGCCCCAGGCGGATCCGGGCGCCCCGGCCAGGAAGGCGCCGATGAGCCCGAACCCGACGTAGGCCGCCGAGGCGGTCAGCTGGGCGCGAAGGCTCCGTTTCGCCGCCCCGAGCGCACGCAGTCCGGCGGCGGCGCCGGTGGTGAACCCCGCGGCGGCGATCCCGATGGTCACCGGGACGATCAGGGCCGACGCGGGCTCCCAGACGTCACCGAGCACGAACCGGCCGGCGCCGTCCGGGATCAGGAGCAGCGCGATGCCCCAGAGCAGGGCCGCGGCCGCCTGCGCCGTTCCCAGAACCGCGCAGAAGTGCCGCAGGCGGTGCGGTGCCCGTTGCAGCACCCGCGCGCTTTCGGCCACGGTGACCAGTGAAAGCCCCATCAACAGGGCGAAGAACGGCCCGAGCAGCAGTTCGGCGCCGCGCACCGCACCGACGCTCGCCAACCCGGCGATCGCGCCGAGACCGTACATCCGCAGTTGTGCCGAGCCGCTGTTGCTGACGTTCTCGATCAGGTACCGGGTGCCGAGATCGCGATGCCGCCTGAGCCAGTCGAGCGTGCCGCGCGGATCCGGCATGACCCCGGCCTGCAAGCAGCCGTAGGCCGCGGCTACGGCGCCGGACAGCCCCCACGCCAGGATGAACGCGGCGGAGTTGTCGAGCTGGTTCGCCAGATACAGCGCCGGGACCAGCGCGATGCCCCAGACCACGTCGTTGACAAAGGCTTTCTTGCCGTGCCCGGCGGCGAAGAAGGCGAACCGCCAGGCGTCCTGGAGCAGCAGGGCAGGGAGGACAAAACCGAGCGCGACGAACGCCTTGCCGATGTTCCCGCTCACCAGCAGACCGGCCCCCACGCTGACGGCGCTCGCCGCGAAACCCGCGGTGAGCGCCGTGCCGGTCGCCTGCCTGGTCGCGTCGCGCCAGGCGTCGGCGGACACCCCGGAGAACCGCACCATCAGCGGGTCGGTGCTCAGGCCCCGCGAGAGGTTGAGCACCACGCCGTAGCTGACCCAGGCGAGGCTGAACAAGCCGAACGCCGTGGTGCCGAGCGAGCGCGCGACGTAGAGGCCGACCGCGAAATTGGTGAGGCTGGACACGGCCTGGTCGCCAAGGCCCCAGCTGAGCCGTCCGGCCATCGCCCGCGCCGCCCGCGACCGCAGGATCGACCGCATCGGCCTCACCCCTCCAGCAATCCGGCGTCGTGCAGCGCGCCGGCGGCGGCTGCGACGGAGTCGAAGGGCAGGCCGGATCGCTCGGCGATGTCGAGCAGGCTGTGCTCACCGTCGGAGAGGTTGAGCACCCAGAGCATCGCCATCTGGGCCTGCTTGGCGTCGCTCCGACCGCCGAGCGAGTCGTACAGCCCCCGCTTGCCGAGTTGCGGCTCGCCGTACGGGCTGAGGTTGACGCAGGTGCGGTTGCGGTCGAGCACGGCGTACGCGTCGAGCAGGGTCCGGAGGGTTTCCTCCATGGCGTCGGTGGAGATGAAATCCAGATTGTCGGCCGAGGTGTGGTACTCGGGATAGCCCGCGTACGGCGTCCTGGTCAGCGAACCGACCCCGAGGTTGAAGCCGGGGGAGCAGAACTGGCGCTCGTCGTAACCGTACGGCGAGAAGTCGGCGATGGTGTGGGCGCGCCCAGCCAGGACATACGCCAGCACACGGTCGATCTCGGCGTCGCCGCGGCGGCTTCGCTTGTAGGTCAGCGGTCCTGGGTCACCGGCGCACGCCAGCACCAGTCCCGCCCTGATCCGCCCGGTGCGCTCGCGGTTGCGCGCGAGCCAGGTGATGGCGCCGATCGTGCCGGGCATGAACAGGAACCGGTAGGTGTAGTGGGGATTCTCGAGGCGCTGGGCGAACGCGGCGGCGATGGCGATCCCGGCGAGGTTGTCGTTGGCCAGCGACGGGTGGCAGGTGTGGCAGGAGACGAGCACCTCGTCGGCGACGCGGCCCGGTACGACGTGCTCGGCGTAGGTCAGGTGCCCATCGTCCAAAGTGGATTCGATGTGCGCCTCGTAATCGCCGTCCGGCAGTGCGTCGAGGGTTTCCTGCGCCAGGCAGAAGCCCCACGCCGGGGTGTAGTAGCTGGTCCGGTACGGCACCCAGGACGGGTGATCGGGCAGCGTGTGCAGGTGTTCGCGCAGCTCGGCCAGCGGCATCGTCCGTGATACCGGCACGCTGTAGCCGACCACGTGCAGGTTCGACTCGTGGAAGTCGATGACGCGGTGCCCGCTCGCGTCCTTGACGTAGGCGTCGCGGATGTTCCATTCCCGCGGCACGGTCCAGTCCAGCACCTGGGTGCCGGTGGGCACCTCGTGGACCGTGAGCGGCAGGTGCTCACCGAGGATCTCCAGCGTGCGGCGCACCCCGTCGCCGGTGATGCTGCGGCACAGCGGGTACAGGCGCTCGACCAGCTTGCGCAGGTCGGCGCCGGATTCCAGGTCCCGGTAGCTGTTCACCGGTCTCACCGTCTGCGCAGCGTTTCGTCGATCTCGCCGGCGGCGGCCCGCGCGGTGAGTGTGGTCAGCCGGGTGAAGCACTGGGTGAAGTCGCGCTCGGTCAGGCCGTGGCGCCGGTAGGCGTGGATCAGTTCGAGCGCGCCGTCCTTGACCGACCAGTCGCATTCGAAGCCGGGAACCGCGTCGCGGAACCGACCGAAGTCGACGCGGTAGGACCGCGGGTCCGCCCCGGATTCGCCGGTGATCCGCAGGATCGAGCCGGGCACGGCCTCGACGACCTGCTGCGCGATCTCGGCCACGGTCACGTTGTTGCGCTCGGTGCCGATGTTGAACGCCCTGCCGTGCACGGCTTCCTTCGGTGCCTCCAGCGCCGCGGTGAAGGCCCGTGCGATGTCCTTGGCGTGCACCAGCGGACGCCACGGGGTGCCGTCGGAAAGCACCAGCACCTCACCGGAAACGTGGGCGTGCGCGGTGAGGTTGTTGAGCACGATGTCCGCGCGCAGCCGCGGCGAGAAGCCGAACGCGGTGGCGTTGCGCAGGAACACCGGCGTGAAGTCGTCGTCGGCGAGGTCGGCGACGTCGTCCTCGACTCGCACCTTCGACTCGGCGTAGGGCGTCACCGGGCGCAACGGCGCGTCTTCGTCGACCAGCCCGTCGTTGCTCGAAGCGCCGTAGACCGAGCAGGTCGAGGCGTACAGGAAGCGCCGGACACCCGCCTCCTTCGCCAGCCGGGCGAGCCGGACCGACGCGTGGTGGTTGATGTCGTAGGTCAGTTCCGGTGCCAGCGAACCGAGCGGGTCGTTGGACAACGCGGCGAGGTGGATCACGGCGTCCACATCGGACACATGCGCGGCGGTGACGTCGCGCAGGTCCACCTCGTGCCCGCCGGGGTCGGCCGGGGGCGGGCCCAGCACGCAGGAGTCGAAGAGCCCGGAGTCGAGCCCGGTCACCTCGTGGCCGGCGTCGGCCAGCACCGGGGCCATCACCGTGCCCAGGTAACCCTTGTGCCCGGTCAGCAGCACGCGCATGCGGTCAGCCTTTCGAAGAGAGGTCGAGCGTGAGTTTCCTGAGGTCGAAGGCTTCCGCGTACCGGTGCCCGCATTCGACACCGCGAATGCGCGCGAGGCCGAGAAAGGCTTCCCGGTCGTACCAGGGGCGGTGCCGTTGCGAGGGGTAGTGCTCGCGCAGCAGGCGGACCTTGTCCTCGGCGCGCCCGGGGGAGAGCGGGACGTAGGCCGCGGGCCTGCCGAGGTCGCCGTCCCACTTGACGATCTCGTACTCCAGGTGCAGGTGCGCGCGGAAGACCGTCGGCACCAGCTTGGCCAGGCCGCGGTGGTCCTGGTGGGCGTCGGCCGTGCGCGGGGAGAGGACCAGGTCCGGATCGGTGCGGCGGCGCAGTTCCTCCAGCCCGTTCTTGGCTTCCTCCCAGTGCGCGGGAAACCGGCCGTCCGGCAGCTTGAGCACGGTGATCTCGAGGTCGGCGCCGGGACAGAAGGCCGCCAGCGCGGCGCGTTCCTCGGCCTCGCGTTCGGTGCCGCCGCCGGAAAGAACCAGTGCGTCGACCCGGACGCCCGGGTTCTCGTCGCAGATCGTCAGCAGGGTGCCGCCCGCCCCGATGGCGATGTCGTCGCAGTGCGCGCCGAGTGCGGCGACCCGCTCGAGGCCGCCGGTGCCGAGTCCGATCACGCGATGCCCACCGGCGCGTGCTCGTGCTCCCACAGCGCCCAGGGGCGGTCGCCGCGGGCGTAGGCGTCGTCCAGCTGGACCCGTTCCTTGACCGTGTCGGTCGGCTTCCAGAACCCGCGGTACGGGTAGGCCAGCAGCCTGCCCCGCTTGGCCAGTTCGCCGCAGCCGTCGGCGACCAGGTCGCCACCGGCCGGGATGTGGTCGAAGACCTCCTGGCGCAGCACGAAGTAGCCGCCGTTCTCCCACAGCGGCATGTCGCTCACCGGCGTCAGCGCGCCGATCCGGCCGCCTTCGTCCATCTCCACGCAGTGGAACGAGGACTGCGGCGGCACGACCATCATCGAGGCGCCGGCGTCGGTCCGCGAAAACCGCTCGATCATCTCCGGCAGCGGGGCGTCGGTGAGCACGTCGGCGTAGTTCGCGAGGAACATCTCGTCACCGCCGAGGTGTGGGCGGACCCGGCGCAGCCGCTCGCCGATGGCCGATTCGAGGCCGGTGTGCACGAACGAGATCGACCAGTCCGAGATGTCGGTCGAGAGCAGTTCCGCCTTGCCGTCGCGGAGTACGAAGTCGTTGGAGGCGGTCTCCTGGTAGTCGAGGAAGAACTCCTTGATGTGGTGCGCGCCGTAACCGAGGCACAGGATGAACTCGGTGTGCCCGAAGTGCGCGTAGTAACGCATCACGTGCCAGATCAGCGGTCTCGGGCCGACCATGGCCATCGGCTTGGGTACGTCGGACGCGTCACCGTTGCGCATCCGCATGCCGTACCCGCCGCAGAAGAGGACTACCTTCACTGCTTCACCTCGACGATTTCCAGGTGCGGGATGGGGAAGAGGAGTTTTCCGCCCCAGTCGCCCACGTAGGCCAGCTGGGCGGTCAGTTCCGTCCGCAGGTTCCACGGAAGGACGAGCACGTAATCGGGCTTGTCCGCCGCGATGCGCTCCGGGGGCAGGACGGGGATCCGGGTGCCGGGGGTGAACCGGCCGTGCTTGTACGGGTTGCGGTCCACGGTGTAGGGCAGCAAGTCCGGGCGGATGCCGCAGTGGTTCAGCAGCGTGTTGCCCTTGCCGGGCGCGCCGTAGCCGACGACGGTCCGGCCGTCGAGCGCCGCGTCGACGAGGAACTTGGTCAGCTCGAGCCGGACCTTCGTGACCCGTTCGGCGAATTCGGTGTACCCGGACAGTTCGTGCAGCCCGGCGGCCTTCTCGGCGTCGAGCACTTCGGTCATCCGGCGGCTCGGCTCACCGGCGACGGCGTCCGGGCGCGCCCACAGCCGGATCGAGCCGCCGTGGGTTGGGAGGCGTTCGACGTCCACAACGGACAGACCGCCGGCGGCCAGTGCCCGGCGTGCGGATTCCACCGTGTAGTACTGGAAGTGCTCGTGGTAGATGGTGTCGTACTGGTTCTCCTGGATCAGCGTCAGCAGGTGCTGCACCTCGATGCTGACCCAGCCGTCGTCGGCGACGAGGGCGCGGAGACCGCGGGTGAAGCCGGCGATGTCCGGGATGTGCGCGTAGACGTTGTTCGCCACGACGAGGTCGGCGGGACCGTGCTCGTCGCGGACCTCGTGCCCGGTTTCGGGGCCGAGGAAGGCGGTTTTTGTGGGCACCCCGGCCGCGCGCGCGGCCTCGCCCACGTTCACCGAGGGTTCCACGCCGAGGCAGCGGATCCCGCGCTCCACCACGTGCCGCAAAAGGTAGCCGTCGTTGCTGGCGACTTCGACGACAAAAGAGGAATCGCTGAGACCGAGCCGCGAAACGGCTTCGCCGACGAACGAACTGGCGTGTTCCACCCAGGAGGCGGAATACGACGAGAAATAGGCGTATTCGGTAAATGTATCTTCGGGGGTGATCAACGGGGGAATCTGCGCGAGCCGGCATTCGGTGCACACCCGGAGGTGCAGGGGATAGGCGGGTTCCGGTTCGCCGAGTTGCTCCGCGGTCAGGAAACGTTCGCACGGTGGCGTCGCGCCGAGGTCGACGACGCTGGCGAGATGGGCCGAGCCGCAGAGTCGGCAGGTGATCATCGAGAGGCTCCTTGGCTCGCGTCACGTAACCGAGACGTCGGCACCCCGGGCCGCCTCGTTACACGCTCGCCGGTACTCTCATCCTTCTGCATGGCAACGGGAACCCGCCGCCTCGGGCCATTGGCGCAAACGTTTCGCCCATCCGGGCGCGGGCAATCAGCGAATGCGCAACTTTCGCATGATCTTCAGGCCGGAAAGCATCCCTTTGACGTATTTCTCGTGGTCCTGTCCCGGCTTCGGTCCCATGACCTGCTTCTTGAGCACGGCCAGGTTCTTCACGTCGGTGTACTTGAGCAGCCCCTGATCGCCGTGCCGGGCGCCGACCCCCGAGGTCTTCACGCCGCCGGACGGCGTTCCCTTCGAGGCGTAGGCGGTGGCGAGGATGTCGTTGATGTTGACGTTGCCCGACTCGATGCGGGCGGCGACGGCGCGCGCGGCGGCGAGATCGCTGCCCCAGACCGAGGCGTTGAGGCCGTAGTCGGTGTCGTTGGCCAGTTCCACGGCGTCGTCCACGGTGCGGTACCGGTGCAGTGCGACCACGGGCCCGAAGGTTTCGGTGACCCCGCACAGCATGTCCTTCGTGACGCCCTCGAGGATCGTCGGCTCGAAGAACGCCGGGCCGAGGTCGGGGCGCGGCTTGCCACCGCAGAGCACGGTGGCGCCCTTGGCCACCGCATCGTCCACATGCGACTTGACGCGCCGCATGTGGTCGACTGAGACGAGCGAGCCCATGTCGGGCCCGAAGTCGTAGGCGGCGCGCACGTCGAGCGCTTCGGCCTTGGCCACGAACGCCTTCTTGAACTCCTCGTACCGCGATTCCGGCAGGTAGATCCGCTCGATGTGCATGCAGATCTGCCCGGTGTTGCCGAACGCGCCGAACACCGCGCCCTGCACGGCCTCGCTCAGATCGGCGTCGGGCAGCACGATCATCGGGTTCTTGCCGCCGAGTTCGAGGCAGCAGCCGATCAGGTTGCGCCCGGCCCGCTCGCCGATCACCCGGCCGGTGGCGGTGGAGCCGGTGAACATCACGTAGTCGGCGTTGTCGATCAGCGTCGGGCCGACGTCCGGGCCCTCACCGCACACCACCTGGAACAGGCCCTCCGGCAGCCCGGCCTCTTCGAGCAGCCGGATGCCGTAGAGCGGTGAGAGCGCGGTCTTGTTGTCCGGCTTGAGCACCACCGCGTTCCCGGCCATCAGCGCGGGCACGGCGTCGGAAATGCCGGTGGCGAACGGAAAGTTCCACGGCGCGATGATGCCGACGACGCCCTTGGGCTGCCGGATCTCGGTCGAGTTCGTCAGCAGCGGCACCGGCCCGCCGCGCTTGGTCGGCGCGAGGAGCCGGGCGGCCCGCTTGAGGTAATGGCTCATCACCATCGCCGGGTCGCAGGTCTCCTCGATCGCCATCTGCCGGTTCTTGCCGCTTTCGACCTGGATCAGGTCGGTGACGGTCCTCGCCCGGTCGACGAAGAGCGCGTGCGCCCGCTTGAACACCGCCAGCCGCCGTTTGAGCGGGGTGGCCGCCCACTTCCGCTGCGCCTCGCGCGCGACGGTGAACGCCCGCTCGATGTCGGACGGCGTCGACTGCGGAAGCTCGACCAGGGTTTCGCCGGTGTAGACCTCGGTGAGCTGCCAGGTCGCACCGGCCGAGCCAGGCACTCTGGCGACGAGCTGGCGCAGGAACGCGTCGGTGACCGACGCCGGACGGGTGAGTGCGACTGGGGTGACGGTCATGGTCCCTTCCCCGTCAGTTTCCGGAAAGAACGAGTTTCGCGCCCATCTCACCGATCATGATGGCGGGCGCGTTGGTGTTGCCGCCGGTGATCGACGGCATGATCGAGGCGTCGCACACGCGCAGCCCGTCGACGCCGCGGACCTTGAGGTCGGGCCCGACGACGGCGAGTTCGTCGACGCCCATCCGGCAGGTCCCGACCCCGTGGTACACCGAGGTCGCGCGGTTGAGGATCGCGTCGCGCAGCTCCTGGCCCCGGAGGTGCGCGCCGGGGTGGATCTCGGACTTGACCGAGCCCTGGAACGCGCCGGAGCCGAAGATCTCGCGCGCCATCTCCGAGCCCTCGGCGAGCACCTCGAGATCGGCCGGGTCGGCCAGGTACTGGGGGTCGATCAGCGGGGCCGCCGTGGGGTCCGGCGAGGCGAGCCGCACCGTGCCGCGGCTCTTCGGGTAGATCAGCGTGGTCAGCACGGTGAGCGCGGTCCGCTTGTCCACGTCGTGGCGGATCGGCGCGTCCTGGTTGGGGGAGACGTAGGCCCACGGCAGCAGGTGCAGCTGGAGGTCGGGCACCGCGCCGGCCTGGGAGGTCTTCAGGAACGCGACCGCCTCGAACACCGAGTTCGCCAGGAAGGTGGTGCCGGGCCGCATCAGCTCCCTGGCCAGGCCGCGCGCGAAGTACGGCGGGGTGCCGGTGTTCTTGCTCGAGGAAACGTGGAAGGTCAGCGCGTGGAACATGTGGTCGTGCAGGTTGTCGCCGACCGGGAGGTCCGCGTGCACTCCGATGCCGTGGCTCTTCAGGTGCTCGGCGTGGCCGAACCCGGAGAGCATGAGCAGCTGCGCGGAGCCGATGAAACCGGCGGAGAGAATGACCTCCTTGCCGGCGCGGACGGTCCGCCGCGTGCCGTTCGCGTCGGTGACCTCGACGCCGGTCGCCCGGCCGTTCTCCACGAGGACCTTCCTGACCAGCACGCGGGACTGGAGTTCCAGCGTCGGGGGAGCGAGGTGGTGGATGTAGCCGCGGGAGGCGCTGTAGCGCAGGCCGTCGGCGGCGTTCTGCTGCATCCGGCTGACGCCCTCTTGGGACTCGGCGTTGTAGTCGTCGAGGATCTTGCAGCCGATGGCGTCGGCGGTGGCCTGGATGAACTGGAGGGAGCCCTCCTGGGGGATCTTGTTGCGGGTGATGCGGATGGGGCCACCCGCGCCCCGGAACGCGTTCTCGCCGTCCTCGAAGTCCTCCATCCGCTTGTAGGCGGCGTTCACGCTGTCCGCGTCCCACCCCGTGTTGCCCTCGGCGGCCCATGAGTCGAAGTTGGCGCGGTTGCCGCGGACGTAGACCATGCCGTTGATCGAGCTGGAGCCGCCGACCACCCGGCCACGGGGGACCGGCATCTTGCGATCGAGCGCGTGCTTCTGCGGTACCGAGTAGTAACCCCAGTCGAATGGCTTCTTGAGCTGGGGCACCGCGTGCATGGGCCCGACCAGGCCGGGCTTGCGGACCAGCAGCTTCTCGTCGGTCTTGCCGGCTTCGAGCACGATCACGCTGGCCCCCGACTGCGCCAGCCTGCCCGCGATCGCCGCCCCCGAGCTGCCCGACCCGACCACCACGTAGTCGGCCTCGTTGCCGCGCGGTGCCCTCTTCGCCATGTCCCGCTCCTCGGTCCGGCCCGCCTGTCAAACTATAACGTGTTCTAGTTTTGACACCGTAGAGCGTTCGCACCCACTGCGCAACGGCCGCCGCGAAACGCGCGACGCGGTCCCGTGCCCGGCGCCGGAGACAGGTCGGCGGCCTCGTGTGGTTCACACGAGGCCGCCGAGATCTGTGGTCAGGAGGCGCGCAGGAAGCGGTCCAGCACTCGGGTGCCGAACTTGAGCGCGTCCACCGGCACGCGCTCGTCCACCCCGTGGAACAACGCCGAGAAGTCCAGATCCGCGGGGAGTTGCAGGGGTGCGAAGCCGAAGTTGCGGATGCCCAGCTGCTGGAACGCCTTCGCGTCGGTGCCGCCGGAGAGCATGTAGGGGAGTGTGCGGGCGCCCGGGTCCTCGGCGAGCACCGCGGCGGTCATCGCGTCGACCAGTGCGCCGTCGAAGGTGGTCTCGACCGGTGGGAGTTCCATCCACTCCCTCTCGATGTCCGGTCCGAGGATCTCGTCGAGCTCGCGGTTGAACGCCTCGATGCGGCCGGGCAGGATGCGGCAGTCGACCGCGGCCTCGGCCACCGATGGGATGACGTTCGACTTGTAACCCGCGGTGAGCATGGTCGGGTTGGCGGTGTCACGGAGGGTGGCGCCGATCATCCGCGAGATGTTGCCGAGCTTGGCGACCGCGCCCTCGATGTCGTCGTCGGGGAAGTCCCAGCCGGTGATCTCGGTGACACCGTCCAGGAACTCGCGCACCGATGGGCTCATGACCAGCGGGAACCGGTGGCTGCCCAGCCGTGCGACGGCCTCGGCGAGCTTGGTGACGGCGTTGTCGCGGTGGATCATCGAGCCGTGGCCGGCGGTGCCGCGGACCCGCAGTTTCATCCAGCGGATGCCCTTCTCGGCGGTCTCGATGAGGTAGGCGCGGACGTTGTCCTTGAGGGTGATGGAGAAGCCGCCGACCTCGCTGATCGCCTCGGTGGCGCCCTCGAACAACTCCGGACGGTGGTCGACCAGCCACTGTGCGCCGAACTTGCCGCCCGCTTCCTCGTCGGCGACGAAGGCGAAGATCAGGTCGCGGGGCGGGACGATGCCGTTGCGCTTGTAGTGGCGCGCGAGGGCGAGCGTCATGCCGACCATGTCCTTCATGTCGACCGCGCCGCGGCCCCAGACGTAGTCGTCCTGGATGGCGCCGGAGAAGGGGTGGACCGACCACTCGGAGGCGTCGGCCGGGACCACGTCGAGGTGCCCGTGGACCAGCAGCGCCCCCCGGCTCGGGTCGGCCCCGGCGAGGCGGGTGATCACGTTGTGCCGGTTCTTGCCGCCGGACTCGACGTACTCGATCTCGTAGCCGACCTCGGTCAGCTTCTCGGCCACGTACTCCGCGGCCTCCCGTTCCCCGACGAGCGTCTCGGGATCCCCGGTGTTCGTGGTGTCAATCCGCAGAAGCTCGCTGGTCAGCGTCACAGCTTCAGCGGCGGCTGTATCGATCAGGCTCGGTTCGGTCACCCCGCGTTTCTACCACCCGCCGAGCCGGATGATCTTGCCAGCAACCCCGCCGCCCACGAAGCGGCCCCCCGGTTAACGGCGCCTGGCGCATCGAGTAACCTGTTCTCCAGCAAGTCCGAGTGGCGGAATGGCAGACGCGCTAGCTTGAGGTGCTAGTGCCCTTAACGGGCGTGGGGGTTCAAGTCCCCCCTCGGACACGCACACTATCTACACCAGGGCTGGCCGTCGCGTAGACGGCCAGCTCTTTTGGTTCGTAGCGTAGGTCAAGTCCCAAGCGCTGGTACAGGCGGCTCAAGCCAGCCGGCTTCGCATCCGCCAGCACCGCGCCGACGTCCCCGAGCAAATCGATCCTCGCGTAGATCTCTGCGTCGGTGATGGTCTTGCTCGTCGGCTGACTGTCCACTTCCGCCTTCGCCGCCGCCCGCTCGGCCTGTGCGTGATTCATTGCGTCAACCACCGCCGCCGGGTCCACGCCCGCAACTATCGCGTCCTGAAACCGCCGAAGGCGGGCGTCCGCGTCTGCCAGCCGCCGCTTTGCAGCCTCCCGGCGACTCGATCCGGCTTCACCACCAGCCGACGCGAGCAGCGCCGCGGCGGTCTCATCCACGTTGCTTGGCTCGAACAGGTAACCAATCCAGCCGTTGATCGCCTCCACCACCACGTCTTCACGCAAGTTCACCGTCTTCGGGTGGTCTGCCAGCGCTGGCGAACTCGGCGCCATCGTTCTCGCGGTGCACCGGTAGTACGCACCCTTGCGAATCGTCGCCCCCTGCATCTTCCGATGACAGACACCGCACCTGACCAGGCCGCGCAACAAGTACGTGCGGGCCGTCGTCCTCGCACCTCGCTCTGCCTTGCGCGCCGTCGCAAGCCCACCGGCCGCCTTGGACCGGCGAAGCAACTGAGCCTCCGCGAACACCTGGACCGACACAATCTCCGGGTGTGCCTGCGTGCGCGACCGAACAACCTTCTCCTGTTCAGCGCGCCGAAAACGGACTACGTGCCCAGCCGCAACGTCCTCGGGGTCCAGCAACGTCTCGTGCTTCGTCCACCTGCCGAACACCGCGAAACCCGTGTACTTCGGGTTCTCCAAAATGGACCGGACCGTGCTGCCCTGCCAACCATCAGCCAACCGATGCCGATTCTGATCCGGCCGCCGCGCAGACGGACACGGAACCCCGTCCCTGTTCAGCCCGTTCGCAATCGCCCGATCCCCGTTGCCGTCCAGGTACTCAGCGAAGATCCGGCGCACCACCTCAGCCGAATCGTCCTCGACCTCCAGGACCCTCAGCCGGAACCCCTCCGCCGCCTTACGCGGATTCGGATGCGGCCCACCATCAACCACGACATACCCATACGGCGCCCGGCCGCCCTGGTGCCTGCCTTCGTTCACCACCTGAGCGTCCATCGCGGCTCGCACCCGCGCCTGAACATGCTGCCGCTCCGACTCACTCATCCCACCAAGCACGCTCATCAACATCTTGTGCGACGGATTCCGCGCATCGAACTTCCCGCCCAGCTCCGGCACCCACAGATCCACCCCATACGCAGCGAACCGCGGAGCGATCAACGAGAACTGGTTGCCGAACCAGCACCGCGTCCCTTCACCGACCACCACCGCATCCCACTCCCGCCGCGGGTCCTTCAACGCCGCCAGCAGCCGACTACCTTCCGTACGCCGCTCCCAAGGCACAGACCGCGACTGCCCCACATCGAAGAACTCGGTAACCACCTCACCACCCAGCGGCTCAACGAACTTCCGCGCGTTGCCCAACTGCCAGCCCAGCGACGTCTCCGGGTCCTGGTTGTCCTCGGTCGAGCAGCGCCCGTAGAAGGCAAGTGCCCCGATTCCCTCCTCAACCGGCTCGACCGCCTGAACGCCCAGCACCTCGTCCAGCACGGCCCAGGGATCACTGTTGAAATCAGCCGTCATCGGACACCCCCTCACTCGGCGCATCCAGCACCGGCACCTCGGTCAGCTCGACCAGAATCGCCAGCAGCACCCGAGCGGCGGCCACCGTCAAGACTGGCATCTCATCAGGCAGAATAACCCGAACATGCTGCCCACCGGGCTCAATGGCGCTCACGATCGCTCGCCCTCGCCGCCAGCGTCACCCAATCGCTCCACCGCAGTCTTGATATCAGCCGTCAGATACCCGCGGACCTGCTTCGTCCGCCCGTCCTCACCCGGCACGCGATCCCTGGTCGGCCGACACCCCAACTCGCCCATCTGCCGCCCGAACGCCGTCGCCTCGACCCCCAGCGCCTCGACCAGCTCAGCACTCGGCACGAACCGACGCCCGTCCTCGCCCAGGTACTCGACCACCGCGGCCAACGGCTCCGGCAGCTCCACCGGCGCCACCTCCGCAACGCGCTCCAGAAGCGGGACATCATCCCCGGCCGCGTGCCCGGACAACGTGCCCTCCACCTCCCGCAACTCCCGACCGCGACAGCAGATGACCTGCCAATCCTCATTCGGCATGTAGTACGTGCGAACCGTCAACGCCAGCCCATCCGCAACGTCACCGTCCGGCCGCAAGATGCCCACGCCCTTGTGCGACGCGAGCAACCGACTGCTGTCATACCCACGCGTGTTCATCTGCTCGCCGAGCACGATGTTGCTGTCCCGCCAGTCCATCACCCGCAACGCGAATCGCGACCCGATCACCGCGCGCAACCCGGACGGAATCGTCTTCGAATCCGGCCGCTGAGTCGCCAACGCCAACACGATCCCCGCCGCCGGCCCCTTCTTCGCCAACCACGTCAACAACTCGCCGACGTACTCACCAGCCGCGACCTTCTGCCCCTCAACAGCGACCGGCGTCCGATCCTCCAACGGCACCTGTACCTCATCAACGAAGATCGCCGTGACCGGCATGTTCAGCGCCCGGTCCCGCGACATCTCCGGCGTCACCTTCGACTCCGGACACGTCACGTCGTCCAACTCGCGCATCCGGCGATACCGCCCTTGAACCTCGCCGACCAGCTCAACAAGCCAGTCGATCAGCGCCCGGACATGCGCTGACTCGTCGCCGGACATGAACCGGTGAGCCACCTGAGCAGCAGCGTCCCAGTCCTTACCCGCCTTGAAGTCCGCCACGTACAGCCGCGTGAACGGGTCCAGGATCAGCCCTGCCGCCGCCAGCCGAGCCGCGAACGTCTTGCCCTGCCTCGGAATCGCCCCAACCAGCAGCGACGTCCACACCAGCGGTAAGTCCACCCGCCGATCCCGAGCGTCCCGGCCGAACGGCACCGGCCGCCACACATCCCAACGCGCCATATCCAGCAGCGGCGTCCGCAACGGCGGCCCGGCGTACGGGTCCTGATCCGCCACCCACATCGACACCCGCCCAGCATGGCCACCGTTCCCACGAACCCGCTCAACGATCAACTGCACCTCATCGACCGCCAAAGCCGACGCCAGCGCATCCCGGTTCTTGATCACGTCCGCCGCCTTGCGGGTCGCCGGCAGGTCCACCGTGACCGCCCAGCCGTCACCGATCCGCGTCGCGCGCTCGACCAGCCGAAGCGTCTCGTCCCTCCCGATCAGCTTTGCGTCGCGGAAGGCATCCACTAGCACCTGCGGGTCCATCGTCCACTTCAGAGTCCGCGGACCTGCCAGCACCGCCTTACGCCCCGGACTTCCGTCCTTCCTTCGTCCAAGCACCGCCAGCCCGACGAGCATCACAACCGCGCCGCCCCACAGCACCCGCTCTCCGAACAGCAGGTGAGCCACCGCCCCGAGCACGGCGACCGAGACGCCGACGAGCCCGGTCACCTTCCACCGGAACAAGGTCAACGCCCTGATTTCAACGAACTTGTCCGCCAGCTTCTCCGCCTGCTCCGCAGCCTCCCGGTACTCACGAACCGAAACCCACCGCCGCCACCAGCGCGCCGCCGCAACGACGCCACGAATTACAGCACCAACCAACCGCCCCGGCGACCGAAGAACACGGACCGCCGCGTCCTTCATCACCTGACGCGCCTGATACCGATCCCGCGCCGGACGCCACCAGCGACGCCCCGCCCGCCGGCGCGGCTGCGGCAGTTCATCCACCAGCTCGCCGTCCAGCACCGGCTCCGCCTTCACCAACGAGTCCTCACGCATCGGCGACCTCCACCCGGAGCGCCCGCGCCAACCGCGGCGACAGTCCACGCGAACATCCGGTGACCTGCCGAACCCAAGCCGGACTGATCTCAATCCCCGGCGCCCAACCTTCCCGCGCCTCCGCCAAGTAGTCCGCGAACAACTTCCGCCGACCAACCTCCGCCCCGGCTTGCCCAGCGCTCCGATGCGCCACCAACACGGCATCCGTCAGCTTGTCCCGAAGATCCGTGATCGCCTCCACCGCCACGAACACCACCAGCGGTGGCACCGAGTGCAGCACGATCGCCGCCGGATCACGGTCCGCAAAGGACTCCCAGGTGTTCATGACGTAGGTGGCCGCGAGCGTGAACCACTTCGCCCTCCGCACCCACGGCCCCGTCCGCACCTGGTATCGAGCCGTCACCTGCTCCGCCCGCAGGATCGCCAGCAGCACGAGCGAAACCGTCGGGTCGAGCACCCACGCCGCCAGCCACGCCAACGACCACGGCCGCGTGCCCGCCGACGCGAACCCCTGAACGTTGGCCATCGTGAACGCCAGCCCGAGCACGATCCCGGACCAGCACATCCAGTCCACCTGCCGCCGAACGCGCTCGATCCGCAGCGCGACTACATCCGGATCGGTCTGGTAAGCGCGAACCTGCGCCGCTTCCGCAGCATCGCGCACCAGCCGTTGCGCCCGCCCGTTCATCGGCGACCACCCCGCCGTGACGTGTCGATCGTCGTCACCGTCATCGCCCTGGTCAGGGCGTACGACGAGAACAGCGCCGGCAGTCCCAGCACGGCCAGCAGCAACCAGCGATTGCCAGGGTTGGCGATCACCACCCACTGAACCGCCACGATCAACCCGGCGTTGAACAGCACCCGCCCGGCGAGCGAGACCAGCCGCGCCCCACTCCGAGCGGCCTCAGCCGCCGCTTTCGCCCGACGAGCCCCAGCCCGCCAGACCCAGAACAACACGAGCAGCACACCGACCACGGCCATGATCTGCGTCGGAGTCACAGTCACGACGCACCCCCGTCCCGGGCGCGCTCACCACGACGAAGCCAGTGCGGCCGGAGCGCCCGCCGGTCGTCCTCGGCGAGACCGCCCCAAACGCCCAGCGTGGCGTCCCCATCAACCCGCAGTTCCAACTCCAGGCACTCGTCCAGCACCGAGCACCCCTCGCACAGCCGAGCAGCCAACTCCCGGTCGGAGCCGGCGCCGGGCGGCCCGGTATCCAGCGGCGGCCACATGCACAGCCCATGACCAGTAACAACAACGTTCAGCACGCTCGCTGGCACCCACCGAAGCCGGTCAAGTCGCCAGGCGATGCCGATCAGCCAGAAGTCGTCTTCGCAGGTGATCATGCGACACCTGCCGGGGTGTTCAGCACGCGCTTGATCTCGGTCGACGAGACCTTCAGCCCGGAGCGGCGGGTGGCCCGCAGCGCGCCCGTCCTGATCGCGCGGCTCACCGCGGACCGGGACACGCCCAAGATCCAGGCGGTCTCTCGAATGGTGTGAAAGGTCGTATTCGTACGCATTGAAGGAAGCCCCTTGGATCAATTTCAAGACTATGTTGTTAATTTCAGCTCTTGTCAGCGCGCGTTGTAGCGACGCGCCGCCGCAGTGCGCTCGATGGCGCCGGAAATCGTCGAAGAACCGCTAATCTCGGCGCTGAGGCGGAGCGCGGAGGAATAGGTGTCGGAAGATTGGGCGGCAGTCGCCAAGGCCATCAGCGAGCGCGTGAACGAACTCGGCTGGCGGCAACGCGAGCTGGCTGAGCGCTCGCACGTGTCGCAGGCGATCGTGCGCGAGCTGCAACACCACACGGTGGAGCGGCGACGCAGCGCCAGAACGCTCGAAGCGCTGTCGACGACGCTCGGCTGGCATCCGCAACACCTGCTTGCCGTGCTGGAAGGTAGGGTGCCTCCGCACCGCGACGAGCCTGCCGACGACGACCGCGGCCTGTGGTCGCGGCTCGACGCGCTCGAAGACCGGCTGGCGGACATCACCGAACGCCTCGAAGACGTCCAGACCAACCTCGCGACCGTGGTCGAGCATGTTCGCAATAAGCGCTGAGTACCGGGTGATTTCCATACCTGAAATTCAAGGCCGAATGGCCGAGACTTCCCATGCGTCACCAGTGCAGGACCAGTGCACAAACCCTGCACTTGCGCGTTTCCGGGCAGCCACGCGATGAATTCCGACAGCTGGACCGGCCAGACCGCTTACGCACTTCAGGCCGCATTGCGCCTAAGCAACGAGCGGTTCGCAGAGCACCTGGGAATCGGCGTCCGCACGGTCGCGGCGTGGCATCAAAAGCCGTCGCTCCGCCCCAAGTTGGAGATGCAACAACTCCTGGACACAGCACTCGAACGCGCCTCAGACGCAGAGCGCGCCCGCTTCGCCGAACTCACCAGCACGCAGCCCGCGACAGACCCGCGGCTCACCGAAGACCCGAACATCGTCGCCGCCCTCGAATGGCTCGACCGGCACGCACGCTGGCCACCCGGCACAAGCCGGCAACGAGTCGCCGAGCGCGCCGCCGCCATCGACCCCCAGAGCCTCCGCGACCGCGGCACCCGCCGCGGCTGGGTCAGCCAGCGCGACGTCGCCCGCACCCTGGCCGACTACTACGGCACTGCCAGCCTGTTCACGGCCCGCTGCGGCGACCAACTCGTGAACACCAGCATCCTGACCAGCACTGATTGGCTAGATCTCGACTGCCCGCTAGTGCCTCAACACGACCGGCTCACGGTCGCCAGCGCCCTGCCCGAAGCAGACCTACAACTCGACGAACACGCCGCGGACGTCGCCGTTCAGCGCCTGGCCGAGACACTGTCCATGAACACCCGGATGGTCAACAGCCCGCTCTACCGCCTGCTCGACATCGCACCGGCCGCCCAGCACCTCGGCGGCTCGCTCGGCGTGACCCACTTCGTCCATTACGCACTGACCATGGACTTACTCGAAGGCGAACTGGTCGACGCCATCGCCGCCGGCGGTCCGTCGCCCATGCCGCTCCGCGACCGCTACCTACCCGACGTCGCCACCGTGCTCGACCTCAACAACCGGCTCTGCTCCGGCGGAGTCCTCGCCCTCACCGCCATCGCCCGCCCTGCCGACCCGTTCCGCGGCGAAGCCGACTACCTGTTGCTGGTCCAGGAACGCTCCGGCAGCGTCCTGAACGCCGCGCGCCGCCTGGCCGTGATCCCGAAGGGCTTCCACCAGCCGCTCAATGACGTCCGCCGAGACGCCCAGGTCGGCGCGACCCTGCGCCGCGAGATGGAAGAAGAGCTGTTCGGCCGCCCAGACATCGACAACACCCTTGGGCAGCAGCTGTCCGCCGACCCCATGCACCCCAGCAAGCTCTCCGAGCCGATGAGCTGGCTCATCGAACAACCCGGCCGCCTCCGCATGGAGTGCACCGGCTTCGGGCTCAACCTGGTCAGCGGCAACTACGAATTCGCCAGCCTGATCGTCATCGACGACGAAGACTTTTGGACACGCTACGGCGGCGTAGTCGAAGCCAACTGGGAGTCAGAAACCCTACGGCAGTATTCGACAACCGACACGGACCTCGTGACCGAACTACTAACCGACGCAGCCTGGAGCAACGAGGGGCTATTCGCTATGCTCCTGGGGCTCCGGCGGCTTGCTCAAATCGGCGGAGAACGCGTCAAAATGCCACCGATCGAATGGGAGATCAGCGAGTGAGCGACGGCTGGAGCACTGGCAACGCCAACGAAGACACCAGCGAAACTCGCGGCTGGCTGGTCGGCCACTTCATCGACCCATCGCAGGGCGTTCGCTCGTCGAAAGACGTCGAAGTCAAGTGGGCCAACCACCCTCTCGGTGACAAGCGTGCAGAGTGGACTTCCGACGACCAGCGCACCACGCTCGTGATGCTCGTCTCCGGCAAGTTCCGCGTCGACGTCACCGGTGGCAGCAGCACGATGAGCAAGCAGGGCGACTACGTCATGTGGGGTCCCGGCATCGACCATTCATGGGAAGCCATCGAGGAATCGGTAGTCCTCACCGTCCGCTGGCCCTCAGCAACCTAATTCAATTTCCGGCAAGGCGACCCGACTACCACCAATATCCCGAAGTCGCCGCAGCCCTTGCAGAAACGCGAACAGCCCTTCATTGCTCCACGCTTCATCGCGAACAAGATCCACCAGCATTTCAGCGTCCCTCGTCGAATACTGGCGCAATCCGGCCGCCTCCCAGTTGGCCTCGACCTCCCCACCGAACCGTGACCAGAACTCTTCATCCTCGATCACGACCAGCGAGGCGAACTCGTAGTTACCGCTGACCAGGTTGAACCCGAAGCCGGTGCACTCCATCCGCATCCGGTCCGGCTGCTCACCCAACCACCGCAACGGCCGCGACAACCGACTTGCGTGCATCGGGTCCGCCGCCCGCGGCCCACCGGCGGTGTTGTCGACGTCAGCGCGCCCGAACAGCTCTTCCTCCAGCTCGCGACGCAGCGTCGCCCCGATCCGGGCATCCGCCCGGTAGTCGGCCAACGGCCCGTGAAAGCCCTTCGGGATCACGGACAACTTGCCCGCCGCGTTGAGCACCTGCGCCGACCGTTCCTGGACCAGCAAGAGGTAATCGGCCTCGCCGCGGTACGGGTCCGCCGGCCGCGCGATAGCGGTCAACGCCAGCACACCACCAGCACACAACCGGCCCCGAAGGTCGAGCACGCTCGCCAGATCCGGCAAGTACCGATCCCGAAGCGGCAGCGCACCCGGCTTCGCCGACCGTCCCGCGGTCAGCGCGTCCACCAGCTCTCCTTCAAGCAGGTCAGCCGTCAGCGCGTACTCCACAAACGAGCCCAACTCGACCCGCCCCACCAAGCCACCGGCCGCCGCCGTGACCTCCGTCAAACGATAGATCGGCGCATCCGTCATCCGGACGTCGCCCTCCGCGACCCGCGCCAACCTGCGAACCGCCGCAGCCCCATCGATCGGCCCGGCCGCCGAACCACTGCGCGGCACCAACTCTAGGTCGCTCGCCGCTTCCAGCCTCCACGGCACAAGCCACTCAGACCGCGTAAAGACGCTGGTCACCGCTTGCGCGCTCCCAGCCCGCGCCGCATAGAGCGCGTGCCCCGCGACTTCGCCGCCGTAGTACACACCCAGTGCCGCAGCGATCTCGCCGCGCCCCAACGCGCGCGCTGCCTGTGGTACCCGCCCTGTGGCCAGCTCACCACGCACCCGCCGGCTCGCTTCTCCCGCCGACCAACCCGCTCGCGCGTCAACCCAGTTCAGCGCGCGCTCCACCTCCTGGCCGAGTTCCACCGCGTCGCCCGGCGGGTCGCCGTCGAGCACGTCGCGGAGCTGGTCCGCACTCCGGCCAAGCAGCCGCGCAAGCTTCGGCCGCAAATACGGCAGAGGCGCGTACTCGCCAGCCTCCCAGCGAATCACCGTCGACCGGTCGACGTGCAACGCCTCGGCGAGCCCCTCCTGCGTGAACCCGGCGGCCTTCCTCGCCGCCACCAGGGCCGTCCGCCGCCCAGCCAAGCCGATCACCTCACGTAGTCACCCGACCACGCCAACCTATCAGCCTTCTTTGCAGGTCAACCCCCTGACTGCCACATTCACCCGACCCAACTTCGACTTTTCCGCTCTGGGAAGCCGCCTCGCCAACCGGTTCAGTGATCACCACCAACCGGCTCTCCAGGAAGGCGACCACCGTGAGCACCAGCAACGACAACGCGGCGCCCCAGCGCCTCTACGTCACCTGGTACCGCTGCATCGCTGACCACCTCGAACACGCCGTCACCGATGAGGAATTCGCCCGCGGCCTCCACCGCGGCGCCGGCTGGCACCGAGCCCTCTGCGGCCACCAGCTCTACACCGGCTCGTGCCTCCTGCCGCCAGCGCGCCCGTGCCCACTCTGCCTCTTCCTCGTCGCCACCGCCCGATGCCCCGCCGCGCCCCACCGCCCAGACCGCCGAACCCGCACGCGCTCCGCCCGGCGCTGCCTCCTCGGCGCCCTCAAGCTCCGGCCGTCCCACCGCCGCGCCCGCCTCAACGCGCACGGCGATGCCCCGATCAGGACCGGCCCAAACACCTCTCGCCCACCACCGCAGTCCCGTGACGCGTGACGAGCCTGGCGCCCACGGTCGGATTAGGCCCCGAGAAGCCCTCCTGTGCCCCGTCCGTGACAGGTCTCCCGCCCTGGCTCACCCCGTCACAACAAGCATCCACGCAGGTCAGTGCCCTCTCCGCGCCGTCACAACCGCTGTGACGGGCTCCCTCAACCAAGACGGGGTGGCATCACGCATGTCTACGACCAGGGACGACGAAATACACCCCATCGAACTGTCGGAACTGCTTCACGTGCTCGACCCCAGGCTCCGCCCGGTCGCGCTGAGGCTCGCCCGCGAGATCGACGAACCCGGCCTCGACGCCACCCAACTCCGGAACCTGCAGACGCTCCTCAAACACCTCGACCACAACATCTCAACCCGCCTCGCAGCTCTACCCGAACAGGAATAGCCCGTGACCTCATCAGCACCAGCTCCCGCCAGCGACCAGGCTCCTTTGCTCCGCCACTGCGAACAGCTTGGTCTCGAACTCCGCGAGTACCGCGAGCACGCCGGCCTCGACTCCGCGGAAGTCGCCGAGCACCTGTCCTGGCCCCAAACCCGGCTGGACGCCACCGAAGAAGGCACCCGGCGCGTCACCGCGTCCGATCTCAAGGCCCTGCTCAGCCTGTACGAGGTCACCGGCACCGAAGCCACACGGCTGCGTGCTCTCCGCGTCCGCGCGAGCAAGGAACCACCGGCCGCCACCGTGCCCACCCGCTACCAGCAGTTCCACGAACTCCAGTCCGCCGCCACCGAACAGCGGACCTACGCCCCGACCCTGCTGCCCCCGATCCTGCAAACCGACGACTACGCCACCGCGGTGAACGAGCACGCTCCTGGCCCAGAGCAGCAGACCACCGCCGACTTGGCGAAGTACCACGTCCAGCAGAGCACCTGGCTCCTGAACCGCGAACAGCCCTTCCAGCTACACGTCGTTCTCGGTGAAACCGCGCTGTACAACATCGCCGGCAGCAGCCGCACCATGATCAGGCAGCTCGACCAGCTCATCAAGCTGGTGAAACAGCCCCACGTTCACTTCCAAATCCTCCCTTTCGCCGAGTGCGGCCACACCGCCACCGAAACCGGCTTCACCCTGCTCAGCGGCGACCAGCTTCACCCGTGGCTCTGTGCAAACGACCTACTCACCACCACCTGCACCGACGACCCTGCCGCGGTCACTACCCATCAAACAACGTTCGACACCCTCACCACGTGCGCCCTCAACCGCGGCGCCAGCCTCGACCGCCTCCACGCCATCCGCCGCAGCCACGCCACCGCCTCCCAACGACGCCCCGACGTCAACACCGAGGTCTGCCGCCGCCTCCGCACCAAGTTCAACCTCACCATCGACGAACTCGCCGCCGCCTTCGACTGCTCCACCGAAACCATCAACCGGCACCTGCGGACGTACAACACGACCGACGCCTTGGCCGAACCTGTCCCACGTGACACGCCATCGCCCTGACACGACGGCTGTCGACCAGCGTGGTCCACAGCCCCCGGCATCCGCACCGCGAAGGGCCTGGCGAGCTGCTGGGTGCCGTCAACGGAGATCGCTTGCCAGCGATTGATCCGTGTTGCGTACGCAGAGCTGTTAGCACCCGCGACGGGTCTCAGCACGGCAATTGGCGTAACGGCAAGCCAACCTCCATGGGCGGATACCACACGCTCGAATATGCGAAACAAACCATGCAGCCCCCAAGGAAAAGAGTCCAAATTGCCCTTATTTCATGCAGGTCCTACCGTCGAAGAGTGTCCATTAATTCATCTAGCGAGCTAGACAATCAAATCGTGTACCATTTTTGATAAACAGCACTAGTTGCCGACGATAAATTCGACTTCTTTTTGTTGCAGGGTTCGCATAGAAGTTGCATGTTAGTTATATCATTGAGCCCCCCACTTGACGCTGGGACGATATGATCAAACTGGTGCTCCGAGATAGAGCTCAGCACTGGCGACAGGTCAGCTCGACATAAGGCACACCTCCCCTTCTCGCGATGAAATACTGCACGCCGAACCCAGTCTGGTGGCGCACCACGCTTGAGCCTGAATCCGTTGCGCGAAAAATTTCTCGCGCCATCTCCGTACTCTGCAATGCAATCCGGATCAACTTCCGCTACCTTGATAGCAATCATTTCATTTAATTGAGCCATGAGTATGCGGTTAATGAAAACGACATGGAAAACCTCATCTGCAATCTGCCCAAGTAGCTCGGCGTAGGCTTGACTTGGACCCAGATCGTTCAGCATGTAGTCGTAGCATAAATCTGCAACTTTCGTGGACTCTTGCCATTCGAATACATTCGACCCAATTTCCACCATCTCTCCATCGGGTGGGGGTATGTCGAACGGCTCCAGGTCGAAACCGTATGCGATCATGCATAGATCGACAGGAAGGTATCGCTTCGTTTCATATGAATCGTTCTCGATTCTTTTGTATTCGAGAACGTAAGGACCGGAGGTATCTTCGATGAACTTCTCGTCCGCGATCCAGCGGGCAAACTTGTGAACCAAGGTATCTTTCTGCCAGTTGGGAGTAAATTCCAGCACTCCATCTTCGACAAAGAAGTGTTCCAGCTCGTGGAAGTCGGGATTATTTGCAACCCGCGCCAGTCGGCTGGCGATAGGGTATGTGCGGAAATATCTGTGTGTGATCCAATTCTTGTGTTTATTCATATTATTCCGATCTCTTAACCTCTCAACCGTCAGGGGTCCGACTTACCGATTCGAACTGCGCAAGCCGAGCGCCACACAGAACAGGCTGGCGATACAGGCTAGCTCGTACGCGTCGAAGGTCTGGGTCGGCTGGTGAGGTTACCGCGGAACGTGGTCTTGCGGTGCCAAGCGAAGTACGGCTCGGACTCCGCCCGGTGAGCGTCGCACCGGCGACCAGTCAGATGCACCAAGCGCAGTTTGAGATTTCCGGCTGGAAGTTCGTCAAGTCCTACTGTCTGGATACGGCCAGTTTCGTCGACGGTGACCCACCCCGACTCGTACAGAGCGTCGCAGCCGAAGCTGCAGGCGAGCATTGCGATGGCGCGGAGGTTCCGTCGTTCGGCGTCGGTGCAGGCTGCGCGTTTCTTCACGTGTGCGGCGACCAGGAATTGCACCGGGAATTCGTCGCCGCACAACGCACAGGGTGCGCAGTCGCGGCCTTGTCCGAGCAGCCGGCGCAGTTGTGCCTGTTCGGTCCGGACTTTGACTTGGGCGAGCACGTCGAGTTCCCCGAAGTGGCTGTCGTCCGCTTCGGGCTCGTCGCCCGGGCCGGCCAGCGTCACCGTCGCCGGAGACGGGGTGACGCGAACGTGCGGCAGAGTTGCGAGTATGGCCCCTACGAAGGCGCTTCGGTGACCGAGTTCGTCGACCGAAACCCGGACCGAGCCACGCTCGGCGAGCAAGTCGAGCCCGTACTGGACGTCGGCGACGGCGACCGGCTGTCCCTTGGGCGACCGGTCGGTCGCCACATGAGCCGCTCCGTCCTGGACTCCGAGGATCTTGTTCGGTCGGCCGGCCACGGTCAGGATGGTCTCGCCAGTAAGGTGGTGGAGTAGTTCGTCCGCCGGCGGCAGTACTGTGTTCGAGACCGGTTTGGCGGGTGCAGCGAGATCTGCCGCAAGCTGCCCGGCGTCATCTAAACCGTAGCCCGGTACCGCTAGGCGCAGCTCGATTCGCTTTCGGTTGTTTCCCTCTTTCGCCGCGCCATCCGGCAGGCCAACTCGCCCCTGTGCCCGGGTGATCTGCAGCCGCACCTCATTGATGTCGCGTTGCGCGGCCAACTCGACCAGGACTGGGACGATACTGCGGGCTTCTTCCGGCAGGTGCGCCGTCCGCGCCGACGCCACCACGCCGGACACCAACACCGCCTGCCGGTCACGAAGCCGATCGAGCAGCAGCGTCAGTGCGGGCACGTACTGGTCGTTGCGCGGCCTCGACCCGGCGCCCCGGCCGCCAGCGCTCTCCAGTACCAAGCTTAGGTGCTCGCCGCTGGCGAGCACGGAGAACTCCGCGTTCAGCTCAACACCGTCATCATCACGTGCAAACACCGTGTCAGCCTGCCAGACCGGTCCGGCCGACCACCGCCCGGAGCTCACGGGCCTCCGCTACAGCTGTTGAAGGGGCCGCCTCCCTACATCTACATCGGTGCGAGCCGTGTGGTTAGCGTGTACAAGTTGCCCCTTGGGCACGCACATTATTCACCCGACTAGGGGCCGTCGCGCAGATGGTCTCATCTTGTTGTCGCACTGCAGGTCCCAAGGGTGCTCTGCTCGGCTGCGGAGACTCGATATACACATGTGATCAAAACTCACTTCTGCACCATGTAACCATGTCACCCGAACCAGCGATGGACCGTTCGCGCACGGCTGCTCAGGTGATTCATAGGGGGACTCCGCTGAACTTCCCGAACAAGCTTCCGACCGTCTTCCCCGCTCGTAGCGATGCAGGCAGGTTACCGTGCGCATGATCCCGGAATCGGTGCATCCCGGTGCCAGTCGGGCAGAGCAGGAGATCTTCTCCCAGCTGGCCGCACTCGAAGTGGCTGGGTGGGAATACGCCATGCACAGCACCAACCTCCCCGAGCACGACCGCAAGCGGGTCTGCGAGATCGACTTCCTGCTGCTGGGCGAACGCGGCATGCTGGTACTTGAAGTCAAGGGAGGCGACATCCACCTGAAGAAGGACGTGTGGCACACGCGCGACCTCAAGGGCAAGCGACACCGGCTCAAGGAGAGCCCGCTCGACCAGGCTCAGACGAGCATGTTCGCCTTGACAAAGGTCCTCCGCCGCACCACCTCCAACCCGGAGTTGGTCGAGCGCACCGTGTTCGGGTATGGCGTTGTCTTCCCGGACAGCGAGTTCGACGCGGTCAGCGTGGAGTGGACTCCCGAGATGGTGATGAACTCTATTCGCCTGGCCTCCGAGGGGTGGGCGGACTGTCTTGACCGGTTGGGCGCGTTCTGGGAGGCCAAGCCGGGCAACCGGGGTTCGCTGTCCGCCGATGACATCGAGCGCTACCTCAACGTCCTCCGTCCCGACTTCGACCGTGTGTTGTCCCTGCGCCGTCTCGACGACATGGTGGAGAAAGAACTCGTTGCCCTGACTAGGAGCCAGTACAAGGCACTCGACCAGCACCGGAGAAATCCGCGGCTGGTGTTCGAGGGCGGTGCAGGGACGGGCAAGACCATGCTGGCGGTGGAGATGTGTCGACGTGTCCGGGACTCCGGCGAACGCATCCTGCTGACCTGCCACAGCCACGTCCTGGCAGCCTTCATTCGTTCGCAGCAGGACTTGGACGGCATTACCGCTGTCCCGTTCGACGAGGTGTCAACCTTCGGTGCGGACACCTTCGACGTGGTGGTGGTGGACGAGGCACAGGACGTCATAAACGGGCGGGACCTAAACGTCCTGGACAGCGTGCTGGTCGGCGGATTAGCCGATGGTCGCTGGGCTTTTTTCCTCGACTCCAACAACCAGCGGGGACTGGTCGGGCGCTACGAGGACGACGCGAAGGTCAGGCTGGACTCGCACCGTCCCACCTTCGTCGACCTGATGGACAACTGTCGAAACACCATTGAGATCGTCCGCGCAACTCAGGAGCGGACCGGCGCCGACTTGGGGGTGACCACGGCCGGTCACGGCCGCGAGGTCGTAGTGGTCGAGGAGAACCGCGATAAGGCGATCATCGCAGTGTCTACGGCTCTGGCCGAGCTGGAAGAGCACGGCGTGCCGCTCGAACAAGTCGTGCTGCTGTCACCGCACGATCTGGCCGCATCAGTCTTCGTCGAACTGCCCGTCGAGTGGCTTGAGCGGGTCGACGTGCTGGACCTGATGCGCATGCGCAGGCCCGGCCGTGGACGCGTCGGGTTCGCGCAGGTCGCCGACTTCAAAGGGTTGGAGAGCCGGTACGTCTTTCTGGAGGTGGACGAGACGGCGGATGAGCAGGCAGCACGCGCCGAGTTGTACGTGGGCATGACCCGCGCCAAGGCCGCGCTCTGGGTAGTCAAATCGGGCGCATCGGAGGAAGACGAGTGACAGGGTTGCACACCACCGGATTCCCGGATCGCGACCGAGTGATCGACTACCTGCACGTTCAACTGGTTGGTCCGGTCGACGGTGACGACGAGGTGCTGTACGAGAAGGCTCCGCAGCACCGGTACCTGACCGCTGTGCTGTACCCGATGTCGCTCACCCCGTCCTCCGCCGATGTCAGCTTCCCAGCTGATGATGCCGAGGAAGTCGACGACCAAGCGGGGGCGCTCCCCGATGACGATGACGAGGACCCCATCACGCTGGCGGGACAAAGTCGGCCGAGTTCGACCGGCATCAGCTTCATGACCGCGGAGCGGTCCGCGATCATGGTGGAAGTGCGAGCTGCGCGGTACCGAACCACCGCGGACGACGAGTGGCAACGCGAACCGCTGGACCTTGTGGGGGGAGAAGCGCTGCGGGTCGAGCCCCCACCCTCTGGGGCGAGCCAGAGGAAGATGCTTTGGAACGAGGCAGCCAGCGTTGAAGTCACCTGGCGTCCGCACCCCGACGGCCTGATCGTCACCGTCGTCTTGGTCAACCGCAAGCTGCAGGAAGAGCGCCGGGCGGTGAACCCGGAGGACTGCCTCTTCCAGGTCGAACTGCGCTGCTCGGTAGCAGAGGGCACGCTCATCCGCTATCCGGCACAGGGGCAATCGCACAGCGACGAAGAGGCTGAAGAACTCGAACTCCAGTACCGCGACGTGCCGGTGTATGCCGTCGGCCACGGGACGGCGGCCCGCTGGGACACCACCAGCGACCAGCCCGCCTGGGTCAGCACGTCGTTCCTCCCCGTGCACGTCGTGCCCGACGTCGACTTCGCCCTGCCCGATGTGGCAAACGCCGTCCGCCTTAACGACCTCGCCGCGATCGCCACCGATCCTGACCCCGTGTTCGCGGCCCTGACAGGCTTCGTCGACCGGTACTCGGACTGGATCACGGAGACCTGGGACGCCGCATCGGCGGACCTCGACCAGCGACTCCACGCCGCCGCTCAGCGGTTGCGAGACCGCGCCACGCGTGCCAGGGACCGCATGCTGGGCGGTCTCGACTTCCTGCGCGAGGACCAAGACGCGCTCAAGGCGTTCGCACTGGCCAACCGCGTGATGGTCATGCAGATGGCGCACAGCCAGCCGTACCTCGGTGGCTCGCCGCACGCCCCCTCAGATGCACCGGACCCGACGGTCGACTACGACTCGCTCGACTACGCTTGGCGCCCCTTCCAGCTCGGCTTCCTGTTGATGACGGTGAAAGGCGTGGCCGAAGAGAGTGAAGAAGACCGGGACTTGGTCGATCTGATCTGGTTCCCCACCGGTGGCGGCAAGACCGAGGCGTATCTCGGGCTCGCGGCGTTCACCATCCTTCACCGCCGGCTGACCAGGGGTGATGCAGGAGCGGGCACGACGGTTATCACCAGGTACACACTGCGCCTGCTCACCAGCCAGCAGTTTCAGCGCGCCGCGACCATGATCGCCGCCTGCGAACGGGTGCGCCGGGACCACTCCGAGTACCGGGGGCAGCTCGGCAGCCACTCCGTGTCGATCGGCCTGTGGGTCGGCGGAGAGAACAGCCCCAACAGCTTCGCGGAGGCCCGCCGACGACTCGCACGGCTGCGTGACAGCACCGCCAGCGACCAGGGCTTCCAGATAGAGTCCTGCCCGTGGTGCGGAACCAGAATCGTGCCGAGCAGCCCGGACGACGAGCAGCGCTGGGGCATCTCAGCTACGAATAACTCCTTCCGAGTGCGGTGCGTGAACGACAAGTGTCCCTTCCGCACCGAGCTGCCCATGTCGTCCGTGGATGAAGACCTCTACCTGAACCCACCCACCATGCTGGTCGGCACGGTCGACAAGTTCGCCCGCATGGTTTGGAAAGAGGACGCCGGCGTGTTCTTAGGCGCGGGTTCCCACCAAGGTCCGTCACTCATCATCCAAGACGAGTTCCACCTCATCTCCGGTCCGCTCGGGACTATCGTCGGCCTTTACGAAGCTGCTTTCGACGTGTTGATGGCCCATCGGGGCAACAAGCCCAAGATCGTCGCTGCCACGGCCACCATTCGCCGGGCCGACGAGCAGACCAGAGGTGTCTTCGGACGGCCTGCTGCGCTGTTCCCGCCAGCGGGCGTCGACGCGGCCGACTCGTACTTCGTGCGCACCGACCGCGAACGGCCCGGCCGTGCCTACATGGGGGTCATGCCCCAAGGGCACACACCGCTCACCGCGCTCATCCACGTCACCGCGGCGCAATTACAGGCACCGCTCGAAGTCGACCTGACGCCTGCGGCCAAGGACGCATACTCGACGCTCGTCGTCTACCACAACAGCCTCCGCGAGCTGGGCAAGACGATCAACCTTGCCTCTGACGACATCCCGTCGCGGTTGAAGGTGATCGCACAGGCCGAGGACCACGTGCGGCACCTCGACGACGACAACGTAGTTGAGCTGACCAGCAACGTGGTGTCGGCACAGATCCCGCAACGCCTGGACCGGCTCAAGAAACCGCACGACGCTCCGGACGGCGTCGCCTTCCTGGCCAGCACAAACATGATTTCCGTCGGCGTCGACGTAGGCCGGCTCGGCGTCATGACCGTCGTCGGCCAGCCGAAGACGACCGCCGAGTACATCCAGGCCACCAGCCGCGTGGGGCGGAGCGCCGACCGCCCTGGCCTTGTGGTGACGGTCTACTCACCGTCGAAGCCGCGAGACCGGTCGCACTACGAGTCGTTCACGCCCTACCACGCGAGCCTCTACCGCTCGGTGGAGCCGAGTTCGGTGACCCCGTTCTCGGTGCCGGCGCGCCTGCGGGCCCTTCACGCAGACTTGGTCGTGCTGGTGCGCCACGCGCTCGGTTTGTCGGGTGATCAGGAGGCCGCGTCGTTCGACCCCGACGACGACCGCTTCACCGTGCTCGTCAGGAAGTTCCTCGGCCGAGTCGAACGAGCCGACGCAACCGAACTGGAGCGGGTCAAGGTTCACCTCAACGACCTCGTCGAGACGTGGGTGAAGCGGGCAGTGGATGCGGAGCCAGCCGGCGGCCTGCGCTACAGCCAAGGTGGGCGCGAGCGCCCCAAGCTGCTCAAGCGGTTCACCGACCGGGGCGACGGCTGGGCCACGCTCGACTCGATGCGCAGCGTCGACGTGGACGTCCAAGTTGAAGTGAGGGGGGCCAGAAAGTGACGGTCCGCAAGGTCCGGCGTTCGCAAATCATCAGTCCTTTCGGCCCTGGAGCGATCATCGACCTCGTCGGCGAGTCGTTCGTGGTGGAGGACGCTGGGAAGTGGCGCGGCCCACACATGCCCATCGACTTCCCGCGCTTGGCCGCCTATCTGAAGGTGGACTCGCTCGCGGCGCCCTCACCCCGCTGGCCCATCCCCTACTACCGCTTCCCTCAGTGGCTGTTCTGCCCAAGCTGCCGACGCATGAGCCGGTGGTCGTACAAGAAAGAGGCCGCCAACACCGCCCCGTCCTGCCAACACTGCCCCGGCGGCAAGCAGCTCATCCCAATGCGGTTCGTTGCGGTGTGCGCCAACGGGCACCTGTCGGACGTGGACTGGGTCGGCTGGGCTCACTCCGCGGTTCGCCGCAGCCGGACTCAGAACCAGTGCCAGCGGCCGGACCTGAAGTTCTTGAACAAGGCCGATGTCGGTGGTGGCCTCAACTCGCTCGTCGTGCGCTGCGGAACGTGCGGTGGTGAGAGGTCCTTAGACGGTCTCACCACCAGGATCGGACTGGCGCAGATCGGCAGCAAGTGCTCGGGCAGGCAGCCGTGGCAAGACCAGAGGGATGCCGCGGTGTGCTCCGAGCAGGTAGTGGCGAAGCAACGCGGTGCGTCGAGCGTGTACTTCCCCACCGTGGAGAGCGCCATCGACATTCCGCCGGAATCGGCGTGGAGCACGGTCAGCGACCCGCTCGCGGCGCTGATGAGGAGCAAGGAGTTCAAGTTCCTGGTCGGCCAACCCAGCTACAAGTTGGCCAAGCAGATGATCGAGATCGCGGCCGACGAGTACGGGCTTTCCGTCGCCGAGGTCGAGGCGGCCTTGGCCCGTGAGGGGGGTGACCCGCGCGCCGCCATGAACGGCGGCCCGGAGAACATCCGTCCGGACGAGTGGGCGGCCCTGATCGACCCTCAGGAGAACCACGATGACCGGGATTTTTTCATCTCGCGCCGATCCGATCGGCCGCTCCGTGACGCCGGAGGGACGACGAGCCGCTGGCGAGAGCTGATCGCAGACGTCGTGCTGGTCGACCGCCTGCGCGAAGTTCGGGTGCTGACGCACTTCGAGCGCCACACAATGCAGGAAAAGGTGCCGTCGAACTTAAGTTTCGACGGCGACTTCCTGCCGGCGATCGAGGTGTTCGGCGAGGGTTTCTTCCTCAGGTTCGACGAGGAAGCCCTCGTCCGCTGGGAACGATCAGGCCCGGTGGTAGACCGGTGCCGGAAGCTGGTGGAACGGCACGAGAACAAGGGAGCCAAGTGGCTCCCCGAGCCGACACCGCGCTTCGTGCTCCTGCACACCTTCGCGCACCTGCTCCTGCGCAACACTGCCTTCGAAGCTGGCTACTCGACTTCCGCGTTGCGCGAGCGCCTGTACGTGACGAAGAACGGCACAAGCCCCGCCATGGCCGGCGTACTGGTTTACACCGCGGCCGGTGACGTGGAAGGCACTCTCGGCGGCCTCGTCAGAATGGGTGAGTTCCCCCGGTTGGGAAGGCTCCTCGACATGTCGATCGTTTCGGCCCGGTGGTGCTCGTTCGACCCCGTGTGCACGGACCACCCCGGTCAGGGGCCGGACGGGTTGTCCTTGGCGGCGTGCCACGCGTGCTCGTTGACACCGGAGACGAGCTGCGAGGTGATGAACAGGCTGCTGGACAGGCGTCTTTTGCTCGACCCGGAGTTCGGGTTCTTCAAGGACCTGGCTTCGATGGTCGACGGTGTGCCGGGGAGCGCGCTATGAGCGCCGCGTTGCGCGCTCCGGTTCAGGAGGCACCTTGTCACACCGTGGTGGCCGCTGTCCCCGGGGTCGATCAAGCGGACCAAGCGGTCGCGGCATATCGCCGTTTGCGGGTGCGTGGCAAGGAACTCCACGTCATCACCCGGTCCAGCGTGCTGACGAGTCGCATCCGCGCGATGATGCCGTTCGAGAGCCGTGGAGACACGGTGATGACCTACCACTCCTACTTCGCCAACGTGTGGCGCACGGTGCTGCGAGTCAGGCAACCGGAGACGGACAACTACGACGTCGACTTCTGGGAGTTCAAGCGGCACCTCCGGGCCCGTTACGTCCGGCCGCTGGACCGGCGGCATGTCATCGTCGTCCAAGGGCAGCAGCTGCCACCCGACTTCTACACGGTGCTCCGGCTGCTGAGCATCGAGGCGACGGTTTTCGTTGACCCCGTGCAGACGGTCGACGACTCCGGTACGACACTGGACGACCTCACCGCTCTCCTCGGAGCGGACGCCGCCACGACCTCGCACGACGTCAATGGCGGCACCGCGCAGATCGACCAGTTGCTAGAGCACCTTGGTGATGGATCTTCCCGCGTAGACGTCTCCCGTCGTGAAGGTCCGCGGCCAGTGCTGGTGGACCACGAGGACGTCGACGAGGAGATCCGGTTCGTCGTGGATCAGGCGACGGCGCACCGCGACCGGCGGATCGGCGTACTCCTGCCGACCAGGGAAATGGTGCGAGTTTTCAAGGACGGAATCGGCGACCTGTTCGATGGTACGACGCAGTGGCACCTGTCCGGTGCCAGGGTCCCGCAGCACGCCGCGGTTACCGCATCCGATCCGGGAGTCAAGGTGCTGACCTGGGTCAGCGCCGTCGGGATGCGGTTCGACCACATCGTGCTGGCGGGGCTCGACCAGGTGGAGGACCGCTTCCGGTTCGAGAACGCCCTGCGGGTGCTCGGCCCCACGACGCGCTCGGAGTTGTTCCTCTCCTATTCCGGTGTGGGACGCCCCACTGCGTTGAGCGGACTCCCTCCTGCCTTGGTGGACGACCGCACGCGAGAGGCGGCCGGCGACGAGTGGGTGGAGGTGGTTTCCACCACGCTCCCCGCTCCTCCTCTTGGCGCACCAGAACAGCTGCCACTGCCCGGCCGTTCAGCTGTCGACAGCGCCCGCGCTGTGCTCGCCGCACCGATGCGGAGCGAAGGGCGGGCCAAACGCCTGCTGACGGCTGAGGAGGAAGTCGGGTTGGCGCAGCTGATGCGGCTCACCGATGAAGACCTCGCGGAGGAACTGCCCAAGGGTTTTCGCTCAACGCTGCGCAGCGACGACGAGCGGGCGAAGGCGTTCGACGCCATGGTGCTGCACAACACCGGCCTCGTAGGGTCCTGCATCACGAAGCACCTCGGTGCCGGCCTCGACTACGAGGACCTGCACCAGCACGGGCTGTTGGGTCTGATGCGGGCGATCGAGAAGTGGGACGGCTCGCGAGGGCTGAAGTTTTCCACCTACGCGGTGAACTGGATCAACCAGCACATGGGCCGGGCAGTTCCCGACGAGGGCGCGACGATCCGGCTGCCGGTCCACAAATACGAAGAAGTCCGCAAGGTTCGCGCGGTCCGGAACAGGCTGCTCCTCGATCAGGAAGCTGTCCCGATCGCGGAGATCGCCAAACGCACTGGGTTTTCCAGGGAGAAGGTGGTGGACTGCCTGCGCTTGTCCAAGGGTGTGATCAGCCTGGACGCACCCATGGGCGTGGATGGCGAGACGTCGTTCGCGGAGCTGATTCCCGCTCCGCTCGAACACCACTCGAACCCCGACTACGTGCTGGACCACGAACTCGGCGCCGAACTCGTGCGGGAAGCCTTGTCAGTGCTGAAGGAACGCGAAGCCGAAGTGCTCAAGCTCCGATTCGGTTTCGACGGTGGTGACGACCTCACCCTGGAGAAGATTGGTGAGCGCTTTTCGGTCACCCGCGAACGGGTGCGGCAGATCGAAAACAAGGCGAAGAGCAACCTGCGTGACAAGCTTGCGGAGGTGGGGCTGGTCGCCAGCGGCGCGGATCCCGTTCCCACTGCCCCACCAAAGCGCCCAACCCGTCGGTCGAACGTCGTGCGCACACCGATTCACGAGAAGCGCCTCATCGGCACGGAGATCGCTACGGGGTCGGGACTTGTGGAGCGGCTCGGCGCCGCGGGCGGCGACAGCGCCGTGGGGCACATGCTGATCGCCTTGGTGGACCGCGCGTTGCAATCCGGTGCCCGCCACATCCGCTTCAGGAGCGCGGGCTCCGGTACCAATTCCAGGCTTGCGCTCGTCCACGACGGTGCGGCCTTCGCCGGGTACACCTTGCTCTCGACGCTTTCCGAGGGACACGAGGTGTCGCGCGGATCAATGGCCCTCGGTGTCGCCGCTTCCCTGTACGGCGAAATCACCACCTGGGAGTCGCAAGCGTCCCCGGCCTGCCTCGTGCTGACCTCTGCGGTGGACACGGACACGTGGTGGTTGCATCGCACTTCCCGGACGCTCCCCGCAGGACTGCTGGCCGAGGGCGAGGTAGACCGCTCGTCGGTGGTGCTGCTCCGCGTCCCACGCCTGCAAGTCGCGAGTGCACACCTCGGAACGATCCTCGACCGGTGCTTCCGCGACTTGGGCGTGGTGTTCGGAGAGTTGTTGGAGCGCAGGGTCGGCATCGACATCAACGGATGCGCGGTGACTGCGCAAGACCCGTTCCTGTGGAGCAACCCGGCCGGACAACACCTCGGGGAGGAACGGGTGACCGGCGCGGGGTACTCGGTGGTCGCCAGTCCTCGCGTCCTTCCCCACCCGGATCTCCTGCGTGCCGGAGACGTGGACTCGATCGGCAACCCGGCCGACTGGCGGGCCTCCCAGGGTTTTTACGTGCGATGCGACGGCCGGTACCTCTCGCGCGGTGGCTGGCTCGGGCTCGACGGCCTGGACATAGCGGAGAGCGCCGCACTGGCCAGGGTGCTCGTCGAGGTACCGCTCGCACAGCGCTCCGCATGGGGCGAAGACCACCCCGGAGCCGCGGTCGTGGCCCCAGAACCGCTGCGGCCGAGGCTGGCCGCACTCGCGCGCATAGCGCGCGGCAAATCAGAACTCGTGATCGAACAACGCCGAACCAGGGGGACGACGTGACAGACGGCGAACTCGCCGCCTTCGCAGCAGAGCTGCGGCGCAGAGTGGAGGACCGGGTTCAGGCCGAGCCCGAGCTGATGGCACGGGACGCCTTTGTGACCCTGGTCGGCGAGCATCTGATCGACGACGGGGCACTGGACGACCTGGAAACCTGCTACTTGTTCGTGCCCTGGCAGAGCCGTCGCGTCGAGGTCGCCGGGTACGACATCACGGGAGACGGCACGATCCTGCACCTCGTCACGGCCGATTACGGCTTGGACGTCGAGCCTCTGAAGCGGGAGCGGCTCACCCAGTTGGTGCGCCGCGTGGGCGCGTTCGCGGATTTCTGCCGCAACGGACTGCACGAGCAGCTCGAGCGGTCGAGCCCGGCTTACGACATGGTCGAGCACATCCACAACGCGTGGCCCCACTTGCAGATGATCAAAATTTTCGTCTTCACCGATGGGAAGACCGGGCTGCGCCGAGCTGAAGAGGCCACCGTCGCTGGCCTCCCGACTCTGGTGAACGTGTGGGACGTCAACCGCCTCCACAAGCTGATCAGCTCGGGCGCCCACCAAGAGGACATCGTCATCGACGTCGCGAAGATGGGTTACGAGGTGCCGTGCCTGGAGTCACCTGAGCAGGCCGACGGGTACCACTGCCTGATGGCTATGCTGCCGGGGAAGCTGCTCGCCGACCTGTACGACGAGCACCACAGCCGCCTGCTCCAGCGCAACGTGCGCGCGTATCTCCAGGCCAGGGGAAAGGTCAACAAGGGAATCGCGGAGACGATCAAGGAACAACCAGGCCGATTCCTGGCCTACAACAACGGCGTCTCCGCCACCGCTCGTGCCGCAGACCTCGAGCGGACACCCAGCGGACTGGTGCTGCGGACCCTGACCGAGCTGCAGATCGTCAACGGTGGGCAGACCACCGCCTCGCTGCACCACGCTGCGCGCAAGGGGATCGACCTGGCCCAGGTCATCGTGCCCGCGAAGATCACCTTGATCCCCGACGACCGGCTGGACAGCATGGTCCCGGAGATCTCCCGCTACGCGAACTCGCAGAATGCCGTCACCCCAGCCGACTTCGAAGGCAACAGCCGCTTCCACGTTGGGCTGGAGCGGTGGTCCCGCACCATCTGGGTGAACCCTCTCGGTGTCGACGTCGAGCAGACTCGTTGGTACTACGAGCGTGTGCGCGGACAATACGACGTCGAGAAGAACAGGTTCACGACTGCCGCCACGCGTCGCAAGTTCGACCGCGAGAACCCCGTGCGACAGCGATTCGGCAAGACCGACGCCGCGAAGTACGAGTACGCCTACTCGCTCCGGCCTGAAAACGTGTGCCAAGGCGCTGAGAAGTGCTTCCGGACGTGGACATCGGACGAGGGACTAGCCGAGCGCGAAGCCCCCGACGACGTCTACTTCCGCCACCTGGTGGCCAAGGCGATCGTGTTCCGCCAGGTGAGGTCGGTCATCCAGAAGCAGAACTTCGGAGGCTACCTCGGGCAAACAGCTGCGCACACCGTGTCCCTGATCGTGCACACGCTCGGCGGGCTCGATTTGGACCGGCTCTGGCGCGAACAGACGCTGCCCGAAGCGATCGTCACGGCGGTACCCGACGTTGCCAAGGCTGTGCGCCGGGTGCTCACCTCACCCCCGAGCGGCGGAAACGTCACTGAGTGGGCGAAGAAGACCGCCTGCTGGGACCGCGTCCGCGCGATGGGTTGGGCTCCTCCTTCCAACGTCCTCGTCGGTTAGGCGACTTGATACCCGTTCATCGTTAGCGCGTCGGGCGGCCGAGTGGGCCGGTCCCGGGAAGTGGCATGGAGAAATTGAGCACAACCAGATCTACGGTGGTGGAGGTCCCACGCGGGTCCCTGTTCGAACAGGAGGCAACGTGGCGGTCTACGCGGTGAAGCTCGAGCGCAGCGACCTCCTCCAGTTGCCGACACACCCGGACGCGTGCACCGAGGAAACCTTCGAGCAGTGGTGCACCGAACGGGTGATGAACGGTGCCCGGCTCGCGGTCGACTTGTTTTCCGGTGGCGGTGGTTTGAGCCTTGGCTTGACCGATGCCGGGTGGACTGTCGCGGCCTCGGTTGACCACAACAAATTCGCATTGCAGACTCACCGGGCGAACTTTCCCGGTCTCGCGCTCGACATCGACCTGGGAGACTCGAAGAAGCGCGCCGCGTTGATCAAGATGCTCAAGCGCGCCGACATCGATCTCATCGCCGGCGGGCCACCGTGTCAACCGTTCAGCAGGGCAGGACGCAGCAAGATTCGCAGTCTGGTGGACGCGGGTGTGCGCGACGCGTTCGACGAACGCAAGGAGCTGTGGCGGGCGTATGTCGATGTCGTGCTCAAGGTGAAGCCTCGTGCGGTGCTGATGGAAAACGTCCCTGACATGGCCTTGGGCGACGACTTCCACGTCGTGCGGCGGATCGTGAACATGCTGGAGGATGTCGGGTACCGGACCAACCTCCGACTGGTCGACGCCTGGCAGTACGGCGTTCCCCAGCATCGCAAGCGCTTGATCCTGCTCGCCCGCCTCGACAGCGACACCTTCACCTGGCCCAGCCCTGGCAAAGCGGTGACCGTACGGGACGCAATCGCCGACCTACCCGGCCTCGGCCGCACCACCGGTTGCCGAGACATGCCCTACTCGCCCACTGGCGAGATGTCGGAGTTCGCCAAGGCGATGAGACGGGGCATTGGCGGGCAGAGGGTATGGGATCACATGACCCGACCAGTTCGCGACGACGATCGTGAAATCTTCTCCTTGATGACGTCCAAGACACTCTATGCTCACATCGATCCCAGCCTACGCAGGTACACGGCGGAAACATTCGACGACAAGTACAAGCGGTTGGACTGGAACGAATTGAGTCGCTCCATCACCGCGCACATCGCGAAGGACGGCTACTGGTACATCCACCCGTCCGAGCACCGCACACTCACTGTTCGTGAAGCCGCCCGTATCCAGACGTTCCCTGACGATTTCCGCTTCGCGGGCAGCCGCAGCCACGCGTTCCAGCAGATCGGTAACGCTGTGCCGCCGGTCCTGGGCAAGGCCGCAGCCACCGTCTTGGTCCCGGTGCCCGTCACCAACAAGGCCCGGCGGAACCGTTGGCGCGTTCTCGCAAAGCACTTGGCCGCCTGGGCCGAGGAACGGCGTGCCGGGAGCTACTGGTGCGTGCTTCCCGGAGACCAGCTGCCCCCACCCGTCGCCGCGGTCGTGGCGATGCTGGACCCGTCACCCGTTGAAGTGGCCGCGTACGCTTCCGGCTTCCGAGAAGTGGCCACGAGAGGGCGGGTCACCAAGCGAGCGGTGGACCTCATTGAACGAGCGGTAGTCACGCGCGGAGCTGCTGCAGCGGTCACGCACTTACGGCAGTTGCAGAACGACAGGAAGCTCTGGCTGCACCCCCAAGACATGCCGGACGTCTTAGCTCTCCCACCTGGGAAGACCGCCCTTTTGAAGCTGCTGGCGGGCGACGACGTTCTGCTGACCAGCCAGCCGGTCATCCGCGTGTCGTCACGTGTACTCAACACCAGTTCGGAGCGGGCAAACAGCCTCACCGACGGCAGGGTCGACGTATCCCGCTTGGTAGGGGGCGACTCCAAAGCACCGCTGCGAATGGCCGCGCTGCGACTGATCGGCCAGCTCCACTGTCACAAGCAAGCACCGATGTGCGCGGGGTGCCCACTAGCCCGCCACTGCGCGACCGCCCAGGACAGCGAGTTATCGGACAGGCTGTTCTGACCCGGAATTGGGACAATGCTGACGGCCCGGTCGACGTCGTCACCGCCTGGACCGGGCAGTCAGCAGAGGAGAAGGAGGGTTCTAAGCTCCTGCACGATCCTGCGTCGACATTTTTCTCGAGTGATCTCCACTCCTGACCGGGCAATTCGCCCCGACGAGCGACCTTGCCGTCGCGATATCCGCGTGTGTGTGCAGCACACACGCGCAACTCGTCAACGTGTCGCGATCGCGTTCGGCGTGCAGCACGTTTTCCACGATCAAGTGCAAGCTGGCGTCGAGGGTGTAGCGGGCCTACTGGTAACAAGACGCGACGCACGGCGACTGCCAACGAGCGCTTGTTGAGCGACATTGGGACCTTGCAGATGGTCGACTCTGGCCACAGCCGGGAGCTGCAGTAGCGCAGGCCGTCATCAGCCGTCTCCTGCGCACTGGTCGGCTTCCAGCGGACCACGTCGTCGGACAGTGTCGAACGAAGCGCTGATGTCGCGAATAGCATGGCCGAGGGCCCCGACGCCCGTCTCCTCGACAGCCGGACGAGCCACTCTACGTCGCGAATCACGACGACGATTGATCCTGGCGCGGGCACGGCCGAATCCCGACGCTCAACCAGCCAACTGTAGCCGTGTGGTTAGTGTGCAAGTCGCCCCTCGGACACACAGATGCGGGCTCTATCCCCGATTTCGCAGCTACTTCAACTCGCAGAGCGGTGCTCTGGCCCCAGCCTTTCACGGCTGGGTGATCTTCTCCAGGCTAACCTCAGCTCATAGGTGCCGTCCGTCTTCAGGCGGGTGGTGCTGGTGAACGAGCCCATCACTCCCTTGATCCCGGTGCGGTCGGGTCAGCCTGTCCAGGCGGTGGTTGATCAAGGTCCGCTTCCGCTCGCGTCCGTGCCGCGGCTCTGCGGTGACGTGCCCGTGGCGTACGCGATGGCCAAGATCGATGCGTCCGGCAGATTCGCCGAGCAGGGCCTGCTGCGCACGCTCGGCTGGTCTCGCGGCGAGGCCCTGACGATCACCGCCGAGCCCGGCACGGTGATCATCCGCCGCGATCCGCGTGGGGTCTTCACCCTGCCCTGTCCGGCTCGCTGCAGGTTCCGGCGCCGTTGCGGGCTCGGCATGGGCTGCGGCCGGGCGACCGGGTTCTGCTGGCCGCGGTCGCGCGCCGGTCGGCTCTGCTGATCTACACGACCGGCCTGGTGCACGATCTGCTCGTCGCGCACCACACCGCGTTGCTGGGCGGTGAGCGACCGTGACCGGCCTCGCGACCGGCGGCGACCGGGCCGCCGACCTGGATGCGGCCCGGCTGCTGCTGTCCCGTCTCGGCCTGACCGCGGCCGACCTGCTCGACACCGCCCCGGCCCGGCCACCGGCACCGACGTTCGCGGCCTATGTCCCGGTCGTGGCCGCGGCGGTGAGCGCGGGGACCCGCGGCACCTACCAGCCCTACTGGAACTACGCCGTCGAAGCCTGGGGCGATCGTCCACTCGACACGGTCACTCCGTCCGAGATCAAGCAACTGGGCGAGCACATCCGATCCCATGTGGTGCGCCGCCGCAACGGCCGCGGCGGCACCAGCGCGGTGGAGACCTTCATCGCCGCGCTGCGTTGTCTCTACCGGCACGCCGCCGACGACGAGCTGATCGACCCCGCCGCCAACGCCGCGGCGAAGGTCGCCAAGCCGCGCCGCCAGGAATCCCTGCGTTACGCCTTGCCCGCGGACCGGCTCGCCGAGGTCAACCACACCGCCGCCACCACCGGCAACGACCCAGAGTTGGATGCCCTGCTTGTCCGGTTTCACACCGAGACCGCCGCTCGCCGCCCGGGGGGCTCTCAACCTCCGGCCGCAAGATCTCGATCGCGAGCAATGCCTGGTGATGCTCAGGGAGAAGGGAACGACCACCCGGTGGCAGCCGGTGCCGCGCGGTGGAGGCTCACCGGCAATTGCTGAGGTATCAATCGGGGCAGCCGATCACCACACGCCGCTACGACCACCGCTGGGAGCGCATTGGCCTTCACCTGCCCTGGGCACGGACCCAGGGTGTGTCCACGCACTGGCTTCGGCACACCACGCTGACCTGGGTCGAGCGGCACTACGGCCCGGCCGTCGCCCGCGGCTTCGCTGGCCACCTCACCTCGGCGAGCAATAACGCGCCCACCATCGCCACCTACACCAAAGCGACGCTGCAGGAGATCGCGACCGCGCTCGCGATGCTCACCGGTGAACCCCACCCTCTGGCCCTGAGGAGCGCCTGATGACCCCACCGAATCCACCACGGCCAGCGAGCAGACGGCGCTGCACCGGGCGAGCGTTGGCGCGCGAGAGGCGTTGATCGCCGCGCCGATCCTCATCGCCACGCTGTCGGCGTGGTGGTTCCAGTTCGAGGCGCTTCGGGCTGCCGCGCAACCTGTGCTGCTGGCCGGGATGGTCGCCACTGCGCTCGAGCCGCTCGGGCTGTCCATGGCCGGTCTGGCCCATAAGGCCCGCACCGCGGACGACTCCGCCGGTCTCTACCGCGTCGGCATGTGGACCGTCGTGCTCATCGCCGCAGGCGTCAACTATCGCCACGGCTCCACCGGCTGGGCGCAACCCAGCCTCAACGGCGTCGTTTTCGCCGCTCTCTACCTGGGCTCGGTGACCGGCTGGGAACTCCGCGAACGCCAAGCGCACCGACAACGACACGCGGGGCGACTGCCACCACAACGCCCACGATTCGGTGTGGCTCGCTGGCTTCGCTACCCGCGCATTTCCATAAGAGCCACATCATTCGCCATTCGCGACAACCTCACCGACCCGCACGTCGCCTGGACCACGGCACTGACCGAAGTCCGCCGCGCCCGCGAGTTTCGGCGTAACCGCCGCATATTCCGCCGCCGTACCCGGAAACTGCTCCAGCACCAATCGCACTTCCGGCGATCTGCTGCGCCGCCTGAGCCCGAATGCCCACCGCTTATCGAGCCACTGCTGCCAGGACCGGACGGAGACGGAAGGCCATCCCAGCCGACACAAGGTGTCGATGTCAGCGATCTCCTGCCAGTCGCACGTGAAGTCGCCGCCGAACTCGGCCCTCGCCTCTCCCGAGATCGCCTCCTGGACGGCATTCGCGCCCGTGGCCACACGGTCGGAGGACGACGCCGCGCAGCCATCTACGACGTCGTCCGAGCCTCAGTGTTATCGGCCGGGTCGCCTGATCGAGTGGCGAACAGCTTGCCCTTGCCCGGGGCAAGCATGCGGCTCAGCCCTTGAGCAAGGGGCGGTTTCGACGCTCACGACGATCTTGTCGTCGTGTGAAGGGTCGTTGCCATGTCGGAGGAACCTCGCTCTTACGCTGCCTGGAATCCGCTGAGCGCGCTGCAGGCCGAGCTGTCGCAGCCGCGGACTCGAACTCGGTTTGATGAGGCGTTGCGGTCGTGGTCTCGGCATGATCCGGCGTTGGCCGAGGTCGCCGATCACGCTGGTCTCGTCGCGGTCTTGGCCAGCCGAGACTATCCCCGCCAGGACGAGGTGCTGTTCACGTTGCTGCGGCGGGCGGCCACGCTCGGGGACGAGGGGATCGTGGCGTCGAAGATCGTGGTCGACGCGATGATCCCCGCGGTCCCGGGCATTGTCGGCCGGGTGATTCGGGCGGGCCGGGCGGCGTTGGCGACTGGTGGGCCGCGGCGGGGTGTGACTGGTGGTGGGGTGTCGGCGGCGGAGGAGAACGCTGATCTGCAGGCGATGGTGATCGGGTACCTGTGGGAGCAGGTCCGGTGCTATCCGCTGCGGCGGCCGCACCATGTGGCGATCAACCTGGTGTATGAGACTCAGCGGGCCGCGTTGCGGGAGCTTGGGGTGCACGAGGGGCAGCCGGCTGTCGAGGTGGGCAGTGTCGACGATGACGCCTTCCATGCTGAGGTCGTGCAGCGCCTGGCGGAGCCGGATGCGTCGGTGGAGGTGCTGGAGTTGCTGGCGTGGGCGGTGGAGCAGAAGCGGCTGGATGGGCAGGCCGCGGCGATTCTGATCGCCCGCTATTTCGGTCACGAGATCGGCCGCGACGGGGTGGCGACCGACCGGCAGCTCGCGTCGCTGCTCAGGGTGAGCCAGCCGACTGCGCACCGGTACCGGCACCGCGCGCAGGCGCAGCTCGCGGCGGCTGCGGAGGAGTTCCCGGGGTTGGAGCGCTGGCGCGAGGGCTGAATCAAATCCCGTCGGAACTGGGCATGTCTGCCTGTACCGAACGATGGGAGTAGCCGTGACCGGATCTGGCGCCGTGTTGGAACCCGGCGAGGAAACCGTGGCCCGAGCGTGTATCCGGGCGCGGCAGCTGGGGGAGCGGTTGAGTACCAGGTTGATCGACCGGGAGTTGTGCTGGGAGTTGCAGCGCTTCCTGGAGCTGGCGTTCCGGGCGTGTGATGCGCTGGAGCGGCTGGCTTGCCGTCCGGTCTGGCGCGGTGTTGGCTGCGGATCCGGTGTGGACGACGGATCGGCTTCGTGTACGACGCTGTCCTTGAGGGTAACGACGTCTGCCTCGTGTTCGAACTGCCGGATCAGTCGCATTCGCCGGTAATCTCGTAGAGGTCTTCGGCCTGCTGCGCGGTGTGGTCCGGGGTCTCGGTGACCGGAAGCGAAGTCATGGCCATCCTCTCAGGTGACGGTCCAGGTGTCCCTGCCGCGCAGGAGCCCCTGCAGGTCCGGCTTGCGGGCCGCGCGGGCCTCCTCGACCTGGGCGCGGGCGCCGTCGTCGTACGTCGGGCGCTCGACCTGGCGGAGGATGCCCGTCGGGACGTGGTTGAGGTTCTGGTCGCCCAGGCGCGAGAGCGCGAACGCGTAGGACGTGTCCGCGATCGACGGGTCGTGCACGACGAGGTTGTCTTCGCCGATGTCGGCGACCTTGGCGACGCCCAGGCCGCCCCAGTCGCCGCGCTTGACGCCGAGCTCCTGGTTCGGGCCGAAGCGGATCGGCTCGCCCGCGCGCAGCGGGATCAGGCGCGTCGCGGCCTCGTCCTTGTCCTTGAGGACGTCGAACGCGCCGTCGTTGAAGATCGGGCAGTTCTGGTAGATCTCGACCAGCGCCGACCCGCGGTGCTTCGCGGCGGCCTCCAGCACTTCGGTCAGGCCCTTGCGGTCCGAGTCGAGTGCGCGGCCCACGAACGACGCCTCGGCGCCGATCGCCAGCGAGAGCGGGTTGAACGGGGTGTCGACCGAGCCCATCGGGGTGGACTTGGTGACCATGCCCTGCCCGGACGTCGGCGAGTACTGGCCCTTGGTGAGCCCGTAGATCCGGTTGTTGAACAGCAGGATCTTGATGTTGACGTTGCGCCGCAACGCGTGGATCAGGTGGTTGCCGCCGATGGACAGCGCGTCGCCGTCACCGGTGACGACCCATACCGACAGGTCCGGTCGCGTGGTGGCGAGCCCGGTCGCGATCGACGGCGCGCGGCCGTGGATCGAGTGCATGCCGTAGGTGTTGAGGTAGTACGGGAATCGCGACGAGCAGCCGATGCCCGAGATGAACACGATGTTCTCGCGTTTGAGGCCCAGTGTCGGCAGGAACGACTGGACCGCGTTGAGGACGACGTAGTCGCCGCAGCCGGGACACCAGCGGACTTCCTGGTCGGACTTGTAGTCCTTGGCCTTCTGCGGCTCGTCGGTCGACGGCACGAGGTCCAGGCCGCCGAGGTTGGGTTTCCCCAGATCAATTGCGGTCATCGTGCCGCCTCCGTAGCAACGCCGGTGATGATCTCCGAGAACAGGTCCTGCAGCTCTTCGGCCTTGAACGCCATCCCGGCGACCTTGGTGTGCGAGTGCACGTCCACCAGGTACTTCGCCCGCAGCAGCAGCGCGAGCTGGCCCAGGTTCATCTCCGGCACCACGACCTTGTCGTAGCCGCGCAGGATGTCACCGAGGTTGGCGGGCAGCGGGTTGAGGTGGCGCAGGTGCGCCTGCGCGATCGGCAGGCCGAGCTTGCGTACCCGGCGGCACGCGGCCCCGATCGGGCCGTAGGACGAGCCCCAGCCCAGGGCCAGCACGCGCGCCTTGCCGCCGGACGGGTCGTCGACCACGACGTCCGGGACGTCGATGCCGTCGACCTTCGCCTGCCGCAGCCGGACCATCTTCTCGTGGTTGGCCGGGTCGTAGGAGATGTGGCCGGTCTTGTCGGCCTTCTCCAGCCCGCCGATGCGGTGCTGCAGCGCGGGGGTGCCCGGGATGGCCCACGCGCGGGCGAGGGTCTCGGGGTCGCGGACGTACGGCCAGAACTCGCCGGAGTCGTTGTCGGCGTTGGGTTCCTGCGCGAACTCGACCCGCAGGTCCGGCAGCGTTTCGACGTCCGGGATCAGCCACGGCTCGGAGCCGTTCGCGATCGCGCCGTCCGACAGCAGCAGCACCGGCGTGCGGTACTTCAGCGCGATCCGCGTCGCCTCGACGGCCGCATCGAAGCAGTCCGCCGGGGACAGCGGCGCGATGATCGGGACCGGCGATTCACCGTTGCGGCCGAACATCGCCTGCAGCAGGTCGGCCTGCTCGGTCTTGGTCGGCAGGCCGGTCGACGGGCCGCCGCGCTGCACGTCGATGACGACCAGCGGAAGCTCCACCATCACGCCGAGGCCGACGGCTTCGGACTTCAGCGCGACACCCGGCCCGGACGTCGAGGTGACGCCGAGCGCGCCGCCGTAGGACGCGCCGAGCGCGGCGCCGATGCCGGCGATCTCGTCCTCGGCCTGGAAGGTGATGATGCCGAAGTGCTTGTGCTTGGACAGCGCGTGGAGGATGTCCGACGCCGGGGTGATCGGGTACGTGCCGAGCAGGATCTGCAGCCCCGAGCGCTGCCCGGCGGCCACGATCCCGTAGGCGAGCGCTGTGTTGCCGGTGATCTGCCGGTAGGTGCCCTGGGCCAGCTTCGCCGGCGCGACCTGGAACGTCGTCGCGAACGACTCGGTGGTCTCGCCGTAGTTCCAGCCCGCGCGGAAAGCCAGGATGTTGGCCTCGGCAATGTCCGGCTTCTTGGCGAACTTCTCGCGCAGGAACCGCTCGGTGCCCTCGGTCGGCCGGTGGTACATCCACGACAGCAGGCCGAGCGCGAACATGTTCTTGCAGCGCTCGGCGTCCTTCTTGCCGAGGCCGGTGTCGGCGAGCGCGCCCTGGGTCAGGGTCGACATGGCGACCCGGTGCACCTGGTAGGGCGCGAGCGTGTCGTCGTCCAGCGGGTCCGTCGCGTAGCCGACCTTGGTCAGGTTGCGCTTGATGAACTCGTCGGTGTTGAGGATGATCGTGCCGCCGTGCGGGACGTCGCCGAGGTTCGCCTTCAGCGCGGCCGGGTTCATCGCCACCAGCACGTCCGGCCGGTCGCCGGGGGTGAGGATGTCGTAGTCGGCGAAGTGCACCTGGAAGCTCGAGACGCCGGGGATGGTGCCCTGTGGCGCGCGGATCTCCGCGGGGAAGTTCGGCATCGTCGAGAGGTCGTTGCCGAACGCGGCGGCCTCGGACGTGAAGCGGTCGCCGGTCAGCTGCATGCCGTCACCGGAGTCGCCCGCGAACCGGATGACCACCCGGTCCAGCTTGCTGACCTCGGTCGGCCGGCGCACACCGTTGTGGTTGGTCGTACTCATGGGGCAGAGAATCCCTCTCTCCGGGCAGACAGGTGTCCCGCGAGGCGCGGTGGAGCCGTTGACTCGAAAGCGGTGCTGACCGGCGGGTGGACGACACGTCCTACCGGACGGACTGGGAGGATCTGCGCGTCGAGCTGGCCCTCGGCCGTCGCGCCACCGGGATCGCCGATGGCGAACTGCTGACCGATCAAGGTGCCCTCGAATTCGACGTGCTGCTCATCGCGACCGGTGCGCGGCCCCGGCTCCTGTCGCGCGCTTGCAGCGGAGACCGGGCGATGGCGTTGCGCACGATCGACCAGGCGCGCGACCTGCGTGCCCGGCTGGGTGAGGGTGTGCGCCTGGTGATCATCGGCGCCGGCTGGATCGGCGCCGAAGTGCCAGCCCAGTCGCGCCCGGTAGTCCGGATGAACCAGGACGGCGCGCCCTCGGAATCCGGCCGGCGTCGGGCTTTCGCCACCCGGTCCTGGTTCATGGCATCGACCTTCTTGGTTCAGGACGCCGACTGCGGCGTGAACACCAAGGGCAGCACCCTCGGCTGGACTTTGCTCTGGCCGCCGACGTATTCGATGTCCTGGCCTTCGGGCAGCCGGTAGTCCGGGATGGTCGCGTTGAACTCCTCCAGCGCCACCTTCAGCTGTAACCGGGCCAGCGGGGCCCCGAGGCAGCGGTGGATGCCGGTGCCGAAGGTGAGGTTGCTGCCGGCGTCGCGGCCGAAGTCGACCTCGCCCGGGTCGGGGAAGGCCTCCGGGTCATGGTTGGCCCCGCCGGTGTGCACCAGGATCCGGTCGCCGGTCTTGAGTTGCACGCCGGCGATCTCGACGTCATGGGCGACATCGCGGACGTTGTGGTGGAAGCCGTGGACGCGGATCAGCTCCTCGGCCGCGGCGGGGATCGACGACGGATCGTCGATCAGGCGCTGCCGGTGGCCGGGGTGCTTGGCGAGGAACGCCATCGAGTAGGCGATCATGGATCCGGTGGAGTCCGTGCCGGCGAAGAACAGCAGCGAGGCGATGCTCAGGATCTCGTCGTCGATGAGCGGGCGGCCCTCCATCTCGGCCTCGACGAGGAAGCTGATGATGTCGTCACCGGTCCGCTCGCGCCGCTGCTCGATGACCTCGCTGATGATGCTTTCGATCTTCTCGACGACGCTGCGGCGAAACTCCAGCCCGGCCTCGCGACCCTGCGTGCGCCGGATGTGCTCGGCGCCGAAGACCAGGTCGTTGGACAGCTGGTTGAACCCCGGGAAGTTCTCCTTCGGCAGGCCCAGCAGAAGGCAGTAGGTCGCCGCGGGCAGCGGGAGGGCGAAGTCACTCATGAACTCGCACTCACCCCGCGGGGAGATTTCGGCCAGCCGCTCGTGGGCGGTCTCCCGGATGATCGGCTCCAGGGCCTTCAACCGCCGGGGCGAGAACATGGTCATCAGCACCTTGCGGTACTTGTGGTGCTCGGGAGGGTTCAGCCGGAGCGGGATGTGGGTGCGCCCGGTCCAGTTGGGGGTGATCGTGCCCCACTGCGGGAAGGACTCGTGGTCCTGCATGGCCTGCTTGATGTCCGCGTAGCGCGTGAACACCCAGAAACCGCCCCCGAAGGGCGTGTAAAAGACACGCTTGTCCCGGAACGCGTCCAGTGCGGCCGGGGGGAACGCCATGACCTCGGGCCCGTTCTGGGGGTCGTAGTCCACGACGAGGCCGGGTGGGACGTGCGAGGGAATTGACGTGGTCTCCGACGTCGCCTGCGAGGTCGTCACTGGTGTCGCTCCCTTTCTCGGCTGGACTGTCCGCCACGCCACACACTGCCGTGGGCAGTGCACCGCCACTGCGGTAATGAGGATACTGATAAGGGAGGCAAAACTCCAGTGGTCTCCCATATGTCATCACCCTGCGGAGAGCGCCTCTTCTCCGACTGTCACCATAAAGGATACTCTTTAAGATACGAGTATCGACATTGCGAGGTTGCCTGTGACAACGACGAAGTCCGAGTCCTTCGGCCGGATCACCGATGAGGCCATCGAGAGGTTCCGGAGCAAGCTCGACGTGCCCTACGGCCGGCCAAAGCCCCCGCACAACCTGGAGGCGCACGCCGACACGATCAGGCACTTCGCCTGGGCCTGCGGCGACGACAACCCCTTATACAACGACCCGTCGTACGGCGATTCCGCGCGCTGGGGCGGCATGATCGCACCCCCGCTCTACCTGCTGACCATGGGCGAGGACGAGGTGGGACCCCTGCCTGCCGACGTGCGCGCGCGCTCCAAGGGCGCGCTGGCGGGTGTCCACCTCTTCAACTCCGGCACCGAGATCCAGTTCTACCGGCCGATCCGGCCCGGTGACCGTATCGCCGAGACCGTTCGCCTGGTCGACCTCCAGGAGAAGGAGTCGCGGTTCGGCGGCGGCAAGAGCGTGATCAGCTATAACGAGCACACCTACCAGAATCGGGAGACCCGCGAGGTCTACGCCAGCAGGGTGAGCTGGTACGTCCACACCGAACGGGAGTCCTCGCGCAAGGCCAACCGGGAAGGCGTGATCCAGCCGCCGTCCTACGACACCGAGCAGCTCGAGGAGATCACGGCGCAGGTGCTGGCGGAAAGGCCGCGCGGCGCCGACCCGCGGTGGTGGGAGGACGTCGCCTTGGGCGATGTCGTCGGTCCGCTGCACAAGGGGCCGCTGACGCTCAGCGACGTCGTCTGCTTCCACGTCGGCCTCGGCACGGGCGGCGACTACGGCTGGGGCCCCCTGCGCCTGGCGGCCAAGCGCCGTCAGGAGATGCCGGGCTTCTACACGCGCAACGCCTACGGCGCCTGGGACGTAGTGCAGCGGGTGCACTGGGACGAGGAATGGGCCCGGTCGATCGGCGCCCAGCGGCCCTATGACTACGGCCAGACCCGGCAGATGTGGCTGGCTCACCTGCTGACCGACTGGATGGGCGACGACGGCTGGCTGGCGAAGCTGCGGCTGGAGTTGCGCCGGTTCAACTACATCGGTGATCTCTCCACTGTTCGTGGCACGGTCGTCGAGAAGCCGCAGCCCGGCGTGGTGCGGATCGCGCTGTCGATCGTCAACCAGGACGAGGTGGAGACCACCACGGGCGAGGCCACGGTGCTCCTGCCAACCCGCGAGCAACCCCAGCCGGAACTGCCCGTGTCGCCGGCGGTGCCGGAGAGCGTCGCGCGTGCCCAGCGTGAGCGCGGCCGCCCGGCCGACGGCAAACGCCCGTGAAGCCGGCCGCACCGCGGGTCCAGCTGGGCATCACCCTCGGCCGCCTCGACCCGGCGGTGTGGGAAGGGGCGGCCGTCCTCGCCGAGGCGCTCGGCTTCGAGTCGGTCTGGATGTCGGACCATCTCGCGGTCCCATACCGGCTCGACGGACAGCTGGCAGGCGCCAGGGCGGAGGACAAGCTGGCCCCGACGACACCGCTGTTCGACCCGCCGAGCTATCTGTCCTTCCTCGCCGGCCGGACCAGCCGGGTCAAGCTGGGGACGCTCGTCTACCTGCTCGGGCTGCGGCATCCGTTCGTGAGCGCGCGCGGATTCGCCACCTCGACCAGGTGTCGCGGGGCCGGGCGCTCGTCGGTGTCGGCGCGGGTTGGCTGCGCAGCGAATTCGAGGTCGCCGGCGTCGACCCCGCCGCCCGCGGCCGCTTGCTCGACGAGGCGATCGGCGTGGTCCGCCGGTTGTGGACCGAGGAGGCCGTCGCCTCCGACGGTCCCTTCTTCCCCTTCGAGGCGGTGGGCTTCGAGCCCAAGCCGACGCGGCCGGTGCCCGATCCTGGTCGGGGGCGAATCGCGCCGGGCTCTGGCGCGTGCGGCCGAGTACGGCGACGGCTGGCTGGGGATGAGCCACGACCCGGTGTCGGCGCGGGCCCGGGCCGAGGAACTCCGGGAGTTGCGGGCACGCGGTGGCCGGGCTGCCGGGCCGTTCACGATCACCGTGCTCGCCCGGGATCCCGGCCCCCGGCGAGCTGGACGCCTACGCCCAGGCCGGGGTCGACCGGGTGATCGTGACGCCCTGGCGCTCGTCGCGGACCGCCGAGGAGGATCTGCGTGCCTACGCTGCGCACGTGGCTCTCGGTGGCTGACGCCAGCCAGATTCGACTGGGGATACTCTTTGCGGGACATGTGCCGGACCGGAGGTGACCCCGTGGAAACGCCCGAGTGGTTCCGGGACGCGCTCGCGACCCCGTGCTCGACCTATGAGGTGGAATCCGGGGGCGCCCGCATCGCGGTGCGCGCCTGGGGACCCGAGGATGCGCCCGGCGTCGTCCTCGTGCACGGTGGGGCGGCGCATTCGCGGTGGTGGGACCACATCGCGCCGATGCTGGGTGCGGAGTACCGCATCATCGCGGTCGACCTGTCCGGGCACGGCGACAGCGGCCGCCGCCCCGCCTACGAACTCTCGTGCTGGGCGCGCGAGGTCGTGGACGCGGTGGCGGCCGCGCGGATGGCGCCGCGCCCGGTCGTCGTCGGCCACAGCATGGGCGGCTGGGTTGCGCTGACGGTCGGCGCCGAGCACGACGGGGCGGTCGGCGGAGTCGTCGTGATCGATTCGCCCGTGCGCGAGCGCAGTCCCGAGGAGGTCGCGGCCGCGAGCAGGCGGGCCTTCGGTCCGCTGCGGACCTATGCGGATCGCGAAGGCGCGCTCGCCCGGTTTCACACCGTGCCGGAGCAGGAGGGCAACCTGCCGTTCGTGATGCGGCACGTCGCGGCCTGCTCGCTCCGGGACACCGGCCGGGGCTGGACCTGGAAGTTCGATCCCGCGATCTTCGCCCAGTCGCGCCCCCGGCCGGAGATGCTCGGCAGGGTCGTGTCGCGGGTCGCGCTGCTGCGTGCCGAGCGCGGCCTGGTCACCCCCGAGATCGGTGCCCAGATGTACGAGCTGCTGGGGCGTGCGGCGCCGGTGATCGAGCTGCCGCTCGCCGGTCACCACCCGATGCTCGACCAGCCCCTTTCACTGATCACGGCGATCCGCACGTTGTGCGCGGACTGGGAGCACTCGGCGCCTCGGCTCCGGTGCGTCTGATCCGATCGGGGAGCAGGATCACGGTTGGTGACGATCCAGCCGTGCCTCTTGCCTGAACTCCAGCCAATAGAGGACACTCATTCCGGAAACAGCGTGGTTTCACGGAAGGAACAACGGTGCTGCCGATGACGAAGGGTCGCGACCCTGACCGGCGAGGCCGCCGGACGGGAGTGTCGCGATGATCCGATTTGTCGCGTGGCGCGTGGCCGGGATGGTGCCGATCATCCTGCTTGTCACATTCATTTCGTTCATGCTGCTCGAGCTGGTCCCGGGCGACCCCGCCCGCGTGATCGCGGGTGACTTCGCGACGCCGGACCAGATCGAGGCTACGCGAGTCGAGCTCGGACTGGACCGCAATGTGGTCGTGCGGTACTTCATCTATCTCGGCGAGATTGTCACCGGATCGTTCGGCCGGTCGGTCGTGCTCCAGCCCGGCCGCGGCGCGATGGAGCTGATCCTGCAGGCACTGCCGGTGACGCTCTCGCTCACGGTCGTCGCGCTGGTGATCGCGGTGATCATCGCCGTGCCACTGGGTGTGGCCGCCGCTCTGCGCCGTGGCACCTGGGTCGACCACCTGCTGACCGGGCTCACTTCGCTGTCGCTAGCACTGCCCCCGTTCGTCATCGGACCGCTGCTCGTGACGGTCCTGGCCGTCGCGTACAAGTTGTTCCCCGCGGTCGGTTACCAGCCGCTGTCCCAGGGGTTCGCGGTGTGGCTGAGTTACCTGTTCCTGCCGGCGTTGGCGATCGCCGTCAACCCGATCGCCGAGATCGCCAGGCAGATCCGCGGATCGCTGATCGACGTGCTGGACCAGAGCTACATCCGCACCGCGACCGCCAAGGGGCTCACCACGACCCGGGTCATCGGCAAGCACGCGCTCAAGAACGCGGCCATCCCGGCGGTCACCGTGCTTGGCCTGCAAGTCACCCGCGTCATCGGTGGCACCGTCGTGGTCGAGATCGTGTTCGCGATGCCCGGGATCGGCGCGCTCGCGGTGAACTCCGTTCTCGCCGGCGACTTCCCCGTGGTGCAGGCGCTCGTGCTCTTCAGCGCCCTCGCCGTGCTCGCCACGAACCTCCTGGTCGATTTGACCTACGGCTACTTCGACCCGCGTCTGCGAAAGGGCTGACCGCGATGACCGCCACGATCGACCCGGTCCGGGCCACGGAGGCCCCGCCGCCCGGCAGGCGGCGGCGTTTCCGCACCGCCCGGATGCTGCTCTCCGAACGCCGCACCCGCGTGGTGCTGGTGCTCCTGATCGTCTTGGTGCTGGCAGCGGCTCTGGGGCCGCTGCTGATGCCGTACGGTCAGAACGAGCAAGATCTGACGAACCGGCTCCAGACGCCGGGCGGCGGCCATCTGCTGGGCACCGACAGCCTGGGCCGCGACATCTTGACGCTCGTGTTCGCGGGCACCCGGCTGAGCCTGCTCGCCGGGCTTCTCGCGGTAGGGACCGCCGTCGTGCTGGGGGTGCCGGCCGGGTTGCTCGCCGGCTACCGGGGCGGTGCGTTCGGCGCGATCAGCAACACCGTCTCCGACACGCTGCTCAGCCTCCCCCCGCTGATCCTCGCGCTGGCCATCGTGGGCGCCTACGGCGGCGGTGTGGTCCCGGCGATGCTGGCGGTCGGTGTCACGCTGGCGCCGCGGTTCTACCGCGTCACCCGCGGCGTCGGGGCTTCGGTGTCCAAGGACAGCTTCGTCGAGGCCGCCCGGTCCATCGGGTGCACTACGCCGCGGATCCTCGGCAGGCACGTCTTCGCCAACGCGGTGGCACCGATCCTGGTCCAGGTGACGTTCTCGATCGGCCTGGCGATCATCGCCGAGGCGAGCCTGAGCTTCCTGGGTCTGGGCGCCCAGCCGCCGGCGGTCAGCCTGGGCACGATGGCCCGCGACGCCTTCACCCACATCCGGGAGCTCGCGTTCCCGATCTTCCCGCCCTGCACCGTCATCGCAGTGATCGTGTTCCTGTTCTCGTCCCTCGGCGACGGTCTGCGGGACGCCATCGTCTCGGGAGGCCGGCGGTCATGACCCTGGTCCAGGAACCAGCCGCCGGCACGACGACGGCGCTGCTGGCCGTGCGCGACCTCTCGGTCGGGATCCGCCGGGGCCGCACCTTGGTCCCGATCCTCGACTCCGTCAGTTTCACGGTGCGCGCCGGCGAGATGGTCGGTCTGGTCGGCGAGTCCGGCTCGGGCAAGACGGTGAGCTCACTGGCCGCGATGGGGCTCCTCCCACGTCCCATCGAGGTGTCGGGCGGGTCCATCGAGTTCGAGGGGCGGGACCTGCTGACGATGGACCGTAAGGACGTCCGGGGACTGCGGGGCGCCGAGCTTTCGATGATCTTCCAGGACGCGCTGCGCTGCCTCAATCCCGCCTTCACGATCGGCGACCAGATCGCCGAACCGCTGCGGGTGCACCGTGGCATGAGCCGAGCACAGGCACACGCTCGCGCCGTCGAGCTGCTCGAGCTCGTGGAGATCCCGCGGGCCGCCGAGCGTGCGCGAGCCTATCCCCACCAGCTCAGTGGGGGGATGTGCCAGCGCGTGATGATCGCCATCGCGCTCGCGTGTTCGCCGAAGCTGCTGATCGCCGACGAGCCCACCACCGCGCTGGACGTCACCGTCCAGAAGCAGGTGCTCCGGCTCCTGGACCGAATTCAGCGGGAAATGGACCTGGCCGTCCTGTTCATCACCCACGACCTCGGCGTCGTCGCCGAGATCTGCCACCGCACCGCAGTGATGTACGCCGGGCAGATCGTCGAGGAGGGCCCCACTGAGGAGCTCTTCCGGCGGCCGCGCCACCCGTACACACACGGGCTGATCTCCTCGATCCCGCTGGGCGGTGAGGAGGCCCGCCGGTTCGGCACGATCCCGGGCACGGTGCCCAAGGCGGGGCACTGGCCCGCGGGGTGCCACTTCTCCACGCGGTGCCCGCACGTGCAGGCGGGCCGGTGCGATACGGCACCGGTCCCGCTGGACGTGGTCGAGTCCGCGGGGTTCGCCGCTCCGGTTCCCCATCGGGCTCGCTGTGTCCGGGCCAGGGAACTCACACTGGAGGGAGTCGTATGAGCGAGACCGTGCTGACCGCCACCGATCTCACGAAGACCTACACGGGCGGCCGGTTCGGACGGCGGCAGACCGTACACGCTGTGCGCGGCGTCGACTTCACGGTCGGCAAGGGGGAGACCGTCGCCGTCGTCGGGGAGTCCGGTGCGGGCAAGTCGACCGTCGGCAGGCTGGTCCTGCGCCTCATCGAGCCGGACCGGGGCAGTGTCGTCTTCGAGGACGTCGACGTGCGCAGGCTGTCCCGGCGCGACCTTCGCCGGATGAGGCCGCGGATGCAGATGGTCTTCCAGGACCCGTTCTCCTCGCTCGACCCGACGATGACGATCGCCGACTCCGTCGTGGAACCGTTGCTCGTGCACGGCGGCACCACCGCGGCGCAGCGCCAGGCCCGGGCGGCGGATCTCCTCGTCCGGGTCGGCCTGGACCTCGAGTTCGGCGAGCGCCTCCCGCGCGAGCTCTCGGGCGGGCAGCTCCAGCGGGTGGCCATCGCCCGCGCGATCTCCACGAACCCGTCCCTGATCGTGTGCGACGAGCCGGTCGCCGCGCTAGACCTGTCCATCCGGGGCCAGATCCTCAACCTGCTCGTCGGCCTGCAGGCGGAGACGGGCGTGTCCTACCTGTTCATCTCGCACGATCTGTCGGTGGTCGAGCACTTCGCCCACCGGGTGGCGGTCATGTACGCCGGTCGGGTCGTCGAGAGCGGCCCGACACGCGAGGTCTTCGACTCGCCCCGCCACCCGTACACGAAGGCGCTGCTCGCCGCGGTGCCGCGCCCGGACTTCGGACCGCGCGACGGGGACGCCGACACGCTGGTCAAGGGTGAACGGCTGCAGGAGGCGCAGATCGGCACCGGCTGCGCCTACCGGAACCGCTGCCCGGCGGCGATGGTCGTGTGTGAGACGTCGAACCCGGCTCTGGCGGCGGGTGACCACCGGGTCGCATGCCACCTCGCCGGTGAGGAGGCGCCGAGCCCGTCACACGGGGTTCTGCGGCCGTCGAACCAGCGGAGGGCCGGATGACGGAGGCGATCGAGGATTACCCGTGCGACCTGCTGGTCGGTGCGGGGATCGCGGGCCTGCCGCGGCCCGAGTCGTACGAGGTCCTGCTGGCCGGCAACCCGGACGCGGACCCGGAGCTGGGGCGGTCGACGGGCGCCGCGCTCTCCGCGGGCATGTCGGGTTTCTACGGGCACGTCATGGCGTACCCGCTGTCGAAACCCTTGCTGCCGGGCGATTTCCCGCGGCTGGCGCAGTCCTTCCACAGCGCGTGGGGCATCATGCTCGGCCCCGACGGCCGGCGGTTCACCGACGAGTCGCTCGGCCACTACCGCAATTCCCAGGCGGCGACGGCCGCCTTGCCGCCCGGCTGAGCGGCACCGGGTGCACGACGAAGGGCTCGGCGCCGGCAGGCTCCGAGCCCCTTCGGTCGTCCTGGATCAGCTGCGCTGGGTCAGCCAGGGGTCGCGCGGCATGCCCAGTACCCGTTCGGCGATGACGTTGTGCTGGATCTCGCTGGTTCCGCCGGCGATCGTCGACGCCCGCGAACGCAGGTAGCCGAACACCCACTTGCCGCGATCGGGCGCGAGGCTGGAACCGCGGTCGAGCAGGCCGGCCGCTCCCGAGAGGTCCATCGCGAGCTCGTGGAGCTGCTTTTCCTGCTCCTGCCCGAACGCCTTCATGATCGCACCTTCCGGCCCGGGCTCGCCCGAGGACTGGACGCTGGCGATGTTGCGCAGACCGTGCAACCGGATGAGCTCGCTGGCGATCCACTTGCGCGCCAGCGCGCTGCGCACCTCGGGACGATCGGCCGGGCGCTTGCCGAGCGCGCTGGTGCGGCGGGCGAGATCGATGACCTTGTCCAAAGTCCGGCGGAACCCGATCTGCGAGGCCAGAAACTGCGTGTAGCGCTCATGGTTGAGGGTGGTGCGGGTGACGCCCCAGCCGCCGTGCAACGGCCCCACGACGTGGGACAGGGGGATCCGCACGGAGTCGAGGAAGACGTCGTTGATGTCGTGCTCGCGGCAGATCCGCTCGATGGGGCGCACAGTGACCCCAGGGGCGTCCATCGGGATGAGGACGAACGACAGGCCCTCGTGCTTGGGCGCGTCCGGATCGGTGCGCACGAGCGCGAACATCCACTGTGAGTAGTGGCCGCCGGTGTTCCACGTCTTCTGACCGTCGATGACGATCTCGTCGCCCTCGATCCGGCCTCGCGTGCGCAGCCCGGCGAGGTCGGAGCCCGCTCCGGGCTCGGAGAAGCCTTCGCACCAGATCTCCTCGGCGAAGAGCATCGGCCGCAGGAAGCGCTCCCGCTGCCAGTCGGTGCCGTGGCGGATGATGGTCGGCCCGCACAGGTTGAGACCGATGTGGCCGAGCGGGCGCGGCACGCCTCGCCGGGCGAGCTCGGCGTGGTAGGCGATTTGCTGGTCCATGGTCGCGCCGCGGCCGCCGAACTCGGCGGGCCAGTGGATCGCTATCCAGCGGTCGGCGGCCATGCGGCGCTGGAGGTCGCGGATGAACTCGCGGCGGGGTTCCGCGCCCTTCGGCAGCCGGAACGCGGGGGTACCCCAGCCCGCCGGGAGGTTGGCGTCGAGCCACGCGGACAGTTCCGCGACGAACTGGCCGGTGCTCTGGGCGGACGTGCCGGTCACCTCGGTCATCGGGTCGCTCCTGTGGGGATGGGCTCGTCGAGCAGCGCCGCCGCGATCACGTCGAGGTGCTCGGCCGTGTCGCCGTAGAGGAGCTGCCCGGACTTGGCGCGGCGCAGGTAGAGGTGGATGTCGTGCTCGAAGGTGCAGCCGATGCCGCCGTGGATCTGCAGTGCGTCGGCCGCGACCTCGGTCGCGCTTTCCGACGCGACGGCCATCGCCATCGCCACGTACAGGGCGGCGTCCTCGCCGCCGGAGAGTTTCCAAGCGGCCCCGTAGCAGGCCGACCGCGCGTTCTCGACCAGGACGAGCATGTCGGCCAGCTTGTGCTTGATCGCCTGGAAGGCGCCGATGGGGTGGCCGAACTGGTGTCGCGTCAGGGCGTACTCGGCGGCGATCCGCAGCGCTCGTTCCGCGACGCCGGTGGACTCGGCGGCCACGATCAGGGTGGCCAGCGCGCTCGCCGCGGAGATCGCTTCGTCCGCGTCGTGCAGCAGCACCGGGACGGCGGGAGCGCGGGAGAAACCGACCTGTGCCAGGCCCGCGGTCGGGTCGATCGCGGGCAACGTCGTCGTGGTGACTCCCGGCGCGTCGAGCTCGACCGCGAGCACGGCCGGCGTGCCGCCCGTCGTGTGGGCGACGACCAGCAGGGTCTGCGTCCAGGCGCCGCCCGGGACGATCGCGATTTCCCCGTCGGCCGTCCAGCCCTCGTCTCCGGCGGCCGCCTTCACCTCGACCCCGGCGCCGGTGGCGGCCGGGAGCGCCGCGACAGTGATCCGGCCTTCGATGACCTGCTCCAGCAGCTGCGCGGCGGCGGGTTCGGAACCGCGGGACAGCAGCGACGTGGCCGCGGCGATGCCACTGAACGGGACGGGCGCGACGGCCCGGCCGAGTTCCTCCGCAACCAGCATCTGCTCGATCGCGGTGGAGGTCATCTCGTACTGCGGGAGGTCGAGGCCGAGCGCGCCGAGGCCTACGTCGTTCAGTGCCGCCCACAGCGCTTGCGCCTGCGCCGGTGCCTCCGCCGTGAAGGCGCTGCGCGGTGCGGCCCGTGCCGCGAGCAGGCGACGCACGCTCTGCTGCAGCCCGACCTGCTCAGCGGTGAGTTGGAATTCCATCTACCCTCCGTATAAAGGATACTAAATAAGTGAGATGCTGGCTATCGTAGAGCGAAGTTCCCGGTTAAGGCGAGAGGATGGCGCAGATGAGCACCTCGGCAGCGGCGCAAGATGATACTCTTTTCGCTGTGGTCGAAGGAGTGTCGGAGCGGCCCGTGGCCGTGGTGACCGCGGCGGGCGGCCCGATGGGGGCAGCGATCGCGCGGCGCCTCGCGCCCACTCACGCACTCGTCCTCAACGACCGGTCGGCTGACCGGCTCGGCACCACGGCGGAGGCGCTGTGCGCCGGCGGTGCCGCCGTCGTCACCGTCGTCGGCGACGTGTCGGATCGCGCCACCGCGGTTGCTCTCCGCGAGAATGCGGTCGCTCGGTGGGGCAGGCTCGACGCCCTGGTGAACGTCGCCGGCGGGGTCAAGGGCCCGTTGAACCAGCCCATCCTGGACATCACCGATGACCAGTGGTCCCGCACGCTCGACATCAACCTCACGTCGGCGTTTCGGTGCCTGCAGGAGGCCGCGCGCGTCATGGCGGATGCCGGTGCCGGCCGGATCGTCAACATCGGCTCGACGTCGTGGGCGGGCTCGCCCGACCGTGCCCACTACGCGGCGGCGAAGTCCGGGCTGGTGGCGCTGACTCGGTCGGCGGCCACGCAGCTGGGCCGGCACGGGATCACCGTGAACGTGATCGTGCTCGGCGCGACGACCACGACCGTCGTGGACCGGCGGGACGGGAGCTGGGTGCAGGACTGGACGGCGCACAACCCCCTCGGGCGCCCGAACACCGTGGACGACGTCGCGGACGCGGTGGAGTTCCTGCTCGGGCCGGGCAGCCGGAACATCAGCGGCCAGGCGCTCACCGTCGCCGGCGGGCTCAACCCGTCGCTGTGACCCGCGGCGCACCCGTGATCCTCAGATCGGAGTACACAATGGACTTGACCGGTCCCTGGGAGACCCTCGACGTCGAGGTGGACAAGGAAGGCGTCGTCGTGGTCCGGCTCAACCGGCCCGACCGCATGAACGCCATCTCGCCGGACATGCTGGAGGAGCTGGCCCGTTTCTGGCCCGCCTTCGACGCCGCCCCGGACACGCGCGTCGCGGTGGTCACCGGCGCGGGGGAGCGGGCGTTCTGCTCCGGGGCCGATGTCGGCACGGTCGCCGACCGATCCCGGGCCCGGACCGGGATCTTCGAGCGGGAGAACCGCTTCACGCCGCTGCAGAACCAGGTCCGCAAGCCGTCGATCTGCGCGGTCAACGGTGTGTGCGCGGGAGGTGGGCTGCACTTCGTCGCGGACACCGACTTCACGATCGCCGCCGATTCCGCCACGTTCCTCGACCCCCACGTCTCCGTGGGCCAGGTCAGCGCGATCGAGACGATCGTGCTCTCGCGTCGTGTGCCGCACCAGGCCGTGATGCGGATGATGTTGCTGGGGCGGTCGGAGCGGATCGACGCCCGGCGCGCCCTCGAGATGGGTCTGGTGACGGAGATCGTCCCAGCCGCCGATCTCCAGGAGCGCGCGCTGGAGCTGGCGCGGGCGGTCGCGGCGGGGTCGCCCGCGGCGATCGCGGCGAGCAGGCAGGTGGTGTGGGACGCGCTGGACCGTCCGCTGCACGACGCGCTGCGGATCGCCTGGCCGATCCTGCGCGCTCATGGCGACCACCACCCGGACGCGCAGGAGGGTCCGAAGGCCTTCTTCGAGAAGCGTCCGCCGAAGTGGGCCTGACGGGCCGGGAGCCCGTTCGCTGAGTGTCCCTTGATCAGGTGAAGCCGGCGCATAGTCCTCAGGAAAGCGCCTGCTGGACACCTCGATCGACACCGGCGCCGGCGCGGTGCACCAGCTGGTTCCCGCTTGCGGCAAGGGATGGCCGGCCAGCCGGGCTTCGCCAAGGCTGTGCTCGCGGCCCACTGAGAGGGTTCCGTGGTCGCGCAGCGCTAGGTGTACTGCCCTGGGAGGTTGCGAACGTGGGGACACGTAGTCGGATGATCTTGGAATGAGGGAGGACCTCCGGGTTTGGTGTGGATCACCACAATCTGCACCACGCCACGGAGGTCCTCGTGTCACACCGTAATGCCCCGCTGAGTCCGACTGGCAGACTGCGGCTGGCCCGTTGTGTCGTGGACGATGAATGGCCGTTGCGGCGGGCCGCTGAGCGGTTCCAGGTTTCGGTGTCCACCGCGCAGCGCTGGGCCGGCCGGTACCGCGCCGAGGGCGAGGCGGGCATGACCGACCGCTCCAGCCGCCCGCATCACTGTCCGCGCCGCACCCCGACACGCACCGAACGGCGGATCGTCAAGGTTCGGGTGCTGCGGCGGTGGGGACCAGCGCGGATCGCGTTCTTCCTGCGACTGGTGCCCTCCACCGTGCATCGTGTGCTGGTCCGGTTCGGCCTGGCCCGCCTGGCCCATCTCGACCGGGCCACCGGCCACCCGATACGCCGCTACGAGCGCGCCACCCCCGGCGAGCTGGTGCATGTGGATATCAAGAAGCTGGGCAACATCCCCGAGGGCGGCGGGCACCGGGCCGTCGGCCGTCAAGCGGGACAGCGTCACCGCACCCGCACCCCGGGCAAGACCCTGGACGCAGGCGGCAACAGCCACGTCGGCTACAGCTATCTGCACAACGCCGTCGACGATCACTCCCGGCTCGTCTACAGCGAAATCCTGCCCGACGAGAAGAAGGACACCGCGGTCGCGTTCTGGCAGCGCGCTCAGACCTTCTTCGCCGCCCACGGGATCACCGTCGAACGGGTCCTGACCGACAACGGGGCCTGCTACAAATCCCGCCACTGGCGCGACACCCTCACCACCGCAGGCATCACCCACAAACGCACCCGCCCCTACCGACCCCAGACCAACGGCACAGTCGAACGCTTCAACCGCACCCTGCTCGACGAATGGGCCTACGCACGCCCCTACCAATCAGAAACCGAACGCCGCAAAGCCCTACCCCAGTGGCTCCACACCTACAATCACCACCGCGGCCACACCGCACTCGGCGGCCACCCACCCGCCAGCCGCGTTCCCAACCTCCCAGGTCAGTACAGCTAGGTCGTGCACCTGTCGTCGCTCGAGAGCACCGCCCCAGACATCCCACGAAGTCGATCCTGCACTGGCCGGGGCGCCAAGGGCGGTAGCCGGCAGACCGCTGCGGAGCGATGTCACCCGGTCGCGCTGGAGCGTCGCCGGGTCAGGAACGAGCGAGCCCCCACCCCGGAAATCGGGGCTCGCCTTGACCGCGGCGTAGGCCTCCTGGGTGAGCTCCCAGGCGGCATCCTCCGCCAGGCCCGCCGACTCGTCGATGACCCGCTTGCTCTGGCGGACCGACTCCGGGGCGTTGGCAGCGATCCGTTCGGCGATCGCCACGGCGGTCTCGAGCGCTTTGCCGGGGTCGGGTCAGCTCGTTCACCAGCCCCAGCTGGTGCGCCCGCTCTGCCGCGATCGGCTCTCCGGTCAGCGCCAGCTGCATCGCGACCTTCCGGCCGAGCACCGAGGCGCTGCGGTAGAGTCCGCCCTCCGCGGCGAGTACGGCTCGGCGTACCTCGGGCAGCCCGAACCGAACGTCCCGCGCGGCCATCACGATGTCGCACGCCAGAGCCAGCTCCATCCCGCCGCCGAGCGCGTGGCCCTCCACCGCGGCGATGAGGGGCTTGGCGCGGCGGCGCCGGGTGAGTCCGGCGAACTCGTTGTCGTCCACGACCTGTCGCCGGCGAGAGGTGTCCGGAGATCGGCCCCCGAGCAGGAGGTGCCACCGGCGCCGGTCAGCACCCCGGCCTGGAGGCCGGGCGCGGACTCCAGGCAGTCGAGTGCGGCGCGCATGCCCGCCAGGACCGTGCGGTCGACGGCGTTGTGGACATGGGGACGGTCGATCGTGATGAGCAGAACCCTGCCGATCGTGCGCGTTGTCACCGATGACACGAACTAAGTATACTCATTTGTCGCTCTCGATGGCCAAGGAGGTCCAGCTCATGCGGAGCCGTCGCGTGCTCGTCACAGGATGTTCGAGCGGGGTGGGGCGCGCGAGCGCGATCCAGCTCGCGACCCGTGGGCACGAGGTGATCGCCACCGCGCGCAGGATCGAGTCGATCGTCGACCTCGGCGTCGCGCTCGCCGTCGAACTCGACGTCACGGACGCGGATTCGGTCGCCGCCGTCGCGGACAAGGTCGGCCCGGTGGACGTCCTCGTCAACAACGCCGGGCGGGGCCTGCGCGCGCCGGTAGAGCTCGTCGGCGACGAGGCGCTCCGCACTCTGTGGGAGACCAACGTGCTCGGCCCCTTGCGGACCGTACGGGCGTTCCTCCCCGCGATGCGTGAGCGGGGCGCGGGCCGCATCGTCAACATCTCGTCGGTGGCCGGGCGCCGCGCGATGCCGCTGACGGGTCACTACGCGGCGAGCAAGCACGCGCTGGAGGCACTGAGCGAGTCGTTGCGGTTCGAGGTGCGCGATTTCGGAATCGACGTCGTGCTGGTCGAACCCGGCGCGGTGACATCCGGCTTCGGAGCGAACCGGCTGGCCGCCGACGTCGACCCCGGGCCCTACGCCGGGGTGGTCGCGCGGGCGGCGGCGCAACCCAAGGCCACTGCCCCGGCGCAGACCTGCGAAGAGGTCGCCGAGGTGGTGGTGCGCGCGGTGGAAGCGGAGCGGGTGCCGTTGCGGATGCCCACGTCGGCGGCTGTCGCCGGCATGATCCGGGAGCGCACGGGGCGATCGGACGAGGAGTTCGAGGAGTGGGCCACCCGCGGGTGACCAGGGGCCGGTCCGGCCGCACACCGGACCGGCCCAGCCGGTCAGCCTTCGAGAGGTTCGACGACGAAGATCGAACCGTCCGGCTCGTGGTACTCGCCGGTGGAGTAGCTCTTCCGGGAGGAGGCGGCAACCAGGCGGTTCCCGGCGAACACCAGCGTCGTGCTGCCGCCCTGGACGCCGTCGACGAACACGTGCTCGGTGCCGTCCGGCGCGATGCGGATGATGCGCGCGTCGTAGGGCAGCGGCTTGGCGTTGAGTTCGTTGATCGACGCGTGCAGCAGGTTCGTCGAGCCTTCGTCGACGGTGAACATGTGCCCGGCGTACGGGCCGAACCCCTCGGGCGCGACCGGCCCCGCCCGCCACTGGACGCCGGTGACCGGGTGCACCGAGCGGTCGTTGTCGTCGATTCGCCAGTACTGCAGGTCGGTCTTGGCCTCGCCGTGCTCGAGGTAGGTCGTCGCACGCGTCGCGATGATCACCTCGCCCGCGACGTCCTTCCACTGTGAGTGGTCGGGCGCGACGAACGTCAGGAACGGCATCATGGGCCGCTCCACCAGCGGCGGGGCCATCACCAGGTACGGCTCGGCGTTGCCGTCGGGATCGATGCGGTACACGACGCAGTTGACCAGCGACTGGCAGAACAGGTAGCCCTCGTGGGGGCTCCCCTTGGGGCCAAAGGTCCCGGTCATGCCCGCGCCGGGAACGCCGTCGCCGACCCGTCCGTGGTGGGGCAGGTCCGCGAACGCGTGCGGGATCCCGTCGGCGGGGTGCATACGGTAGAGCCGGTGTCCCTTGTGGGCCCCGACGCGCCCGGACTCGGCCTGGGCGATGAAGAACAGGTGCCCGCCCCAGCCTCCGAACCATGGCGGCGCCTGCTCCGGCCGCAGAGGGGCGGTCACACCGTGCATCCCCGGCGGCGAGATCGTCTCGAGGCGGTCGTCGGCGGTGAACCGGTAGATGGCGCCGTGGCCGGCCGTCGGGTCGAACCCGCGCTCGGGCTGCCCGCCGATGTCACTCAGGACGACCGCGCCGTCCGCCGTGACGAAGCGCAATTGGGGATCGTACAGCCATTCCCCGACCCCGATGGTCTCCCGGACGCGGTAACGCTCGTCGTGGACCTCGGCGCGGAACTCGCAGTCGGCACGTAGCTGGGAGAAGTCCTCGGTGACCGATGTGGTGCTCAACGTGTGCCCTTCCTTCGCGTGGTGACCGGTCAGCTCGCGACCCGGCGCGGCTTGAACGTCGAGCGCGGGAGGCTGCCCACAGGCACCGACACGGCCTTCACCGGTACTCCGAGGTTCTCCCGCAGGATCCCTTCGACCCGTCGCGCCGACTGCTCGTCCTCGGTCTCCACCTTGAGCTGGATCTCGCTGCCCTGCCCGGGGTGCAACTGGAACTCGGGCGAGCCGTGCGGGAACAGCGCCAGCTGGATGTCGATCGGCAGCACCATCTTCCCGCCGACCTCGGCGCGGTCCGCGCCGCGGCCGAGGAACGTGTACCGCTGGCCGGTTTCGCCGCACGGGCAGGGCTCATCGGTGGCCGCCACGATGTCCTCGACGTCGTAGCGGAGGTAGAACGCGTCGAGGTCGTAGGAGTTGATCACCAGGTGCCCGCGCTCGCCCGTGGGCACCTCCTTGCCGGTCACCGGGTCGACGACCTGGATCCAGTGGTGTCCCATCGGGACGTGCATCCCGGTGTGGAAGCGGCAGTCGTTGATGGAGTAGCCCGGGATCTCCGACGCGCCGGTGATGTTGTGCAGCCGGACGCCGTAGGTCTGCTCGAACTGCCGCCGTGGCTCGTCGAACTGGTAGAGGGCCTCGACGATCAGCAGGGACGCCTCGTTGAACAACTTGCGCAGGTCGAGGCCCTGCTTTGTGGCGGCGCTTTCGTAGATCTGCACCTGGGAGCCGGTCAGCATGAAGCCTGTGGGCGAGAGCAGCTGCCACAGGTCGAGGTGCATCTCGATGTCCTTGTCGCTGCTGGGCAGTCCGCAGGGGATCTCCATGATCCCGAGCTTCAGGAAGTCGCGCCCGGCCAGCACGCCGGTGGAGTAGAGGCCGGTCGGCCAGCTGTGCGCGAACCTCCCGCCGGGACGCATCCCGGCCCGCCAGAGGTACTGCAGCCGCACGTCGATGGCCACCGCCATGTCGCGTTCGGTCCACAGTACGAGCCACGGTTTGCCCGTGGTCCCGGTCGAGGTGCCCACGCGTCGCGCCTGTTCCGGCTGCACGGACCGGTGGGTGCCGAACGGCGGGTTGGCCTGCACGTCCGCCCGCAGGCCGTTCTTGGTGGTGCGCGGGATCTCGTCCAGCGGGGGCAGCTCACCGGGTTCCAGGCCCGCCTTGCGGTAGCGGTTGCTGTAGTAGGGGTTGCTCCAGACCCGGCCCCACTCACCCTGCAGTCCGGCGAACGCCCGCCGGCGGTTCTCCTCCGGAGCCAGGGTCTGGGCTTCGGGGGTGTACAGCTCGCGGTCCTCGCTTCGTTCGGTCACCCGTGGTCCTCCTCGACTGTGGCTTGACCGTCGTACATTTTGAGGATACTAATTAGCGATCGGAGCTGAAAGCAATGCTCATACGGGAGGAGCGGTAATGGGGCCGTTCGGAGACGCGTCGACGATCACGCTGGGGGACGTGCTCCGGGAACACCGCCGCAGCCGAGGAGGGCTGACGGCGACGGTCGACCACGCCGTGCGCCTGTCCTACGCGGAGTTCGACCACCGCGTCAACAAGCTCGCCAACGCCCTCGCCGCGCACGGTGCCGGCCCGGGCGAGCGCGTCCTGTGGCTGGGGCAGAACTCGTTCCGGTTGCTGGAGCTGCTCGGCGCCTGCGCCAAGCTGGGTGCGGCGGTGGTCCCGGTCAACTGGCGCCAGTCGGCCGGCGAACTCGCTGTCGTCATCGACGATGTCGCGGCGCGGGTGGTCGTCTGGCAGGACACGGAGATCGGCGCGACCGTTCGGGCGGCCCGGGAGCAGGCCGCGACCGCGGCCGGCTCGGTGTGGGTGCGCCACGACGCCGCCGGACCGGGCAGCTACGAGGAGTTCTTGGCGGCAGGCGACGAGGCAGACCCGGACATCGAGGTGGATGCCGCAAGCCCGGTGCTCGGCATCTACACCGCGGCGTTCGAGGGGCGTCCCCACGCCGCGATGCTCTCGCACTGGTCCGCACTGATCGAGGGCCTGGTCGTCGGGCGCATCGCGGAACTGAGCGATGCCACCGTGTTCCTCAACTCCGGGCCGATGTTCCACCTGGGCACGCTCATGACCACGCTGGCGACCCTCGTGCACGGCGGGACGAACGTAATCGTCGCGCGGGTCGACCCCGAGGAGATGTGTGCCGTCATCGAGGCCGAACGCTGCAACCGGGCCTTCGTCATGGCGCCCACCCTCGAGGCCATCCGCGAGATCAACGCCGGCGGCCGGTTCGACCTGACCAGCCTGTGGCCGGATCCGGACCCCGCCACGTGGACGATGTGCACGCCCAGCGCCAACCCCGCCACTGGGCGAGCGGGTGGTTACGGTCAGTCCGAGGTGTCCGGCCTCATCACCAGCTACGGGCTCGGCCGCAAGTCCGACTCGATCTACGGCAGGCCCGCGCCGTTGAGCCAGGTGCGGATCGTGGACGACACCGGCGCGGACGTGCCCGACGGCGAGACGGGCGAGATCATCTGCCGCGGACCGGTCGTCATGACCGGTTACCTGCACCGCGACGAACTCAACGCGCAGCGCCGGCGCGGTGGCTGGCACTACACCGGCGACCTGGGCAAGCGCGCCCCGGACGGCTCGATCCAGTTCGTCGGGCCGAAGCTGCGGATGATCAAGTCCGCCTCGGAGAACATCTACCCGTTCGAGGTCGAACGTTGCCTCACCGCGCACCCCGGTGTCGCCGCGGCCTGCGTCATCGGGGTGCCGGACGAGCGCTGGACCCAGTCGGTCAAGGCCGTGGTCGTGCGAGCCGAGGGCAGCACCGTCACGGCCGAGGAGCTCGTCGAGCACTGCCGGAGGTCGATCGCCTCGTACAAGAAGCCGCGGGTGGTCGTGTTCGTCGATGCGTTGCCGAAGCAGGCCAACGGGCAGGTGGACCGCGACCGTGTCGACGCCGAGCACGGGGGCGGTGGCTATCCGGGACAGGTGTCGAGCGGCAGGCGGGACGTTCCGCTGCGAGCCGGCGCCCGGTGAACCCGTCAACGAGAGGAGCCAGGCGTGTCGGAGCTGACCAAAGTCGGTGTTCTGGGCAGGATCGACGGGTTCACCAACCCGGAGAGCGCGGAGATGCTGCCCGACGGGGAAACGATCGTCGTCTCGAACGCGGCGATCACGCTCGTGCCGTCCTTCCGAGGCGGCAGGGGGCTGACCTACCGGCAGGGTGAGTCCTACGTCAGCACGGTCCGGTCCACCGGGACGGGGCTGGAGCCGGTCGCCGAGCGGCTGATCGAGGGACTGACCGGGACCCTGGGCACGGACGTGTTGCGGCAGGGGACCGCCACCTATCCCGCCGGCACCGTATTCGCCGCCTCCGGCGGCAAGCCGGTCACGGCGGACGGCGAGACCGTCCTGCCGAACGGAGAAGAGGTCCGGCAGCAGGTTTTGGCCTACAACCCGCTGACGGGGGAGAAACTCCCGCCGCTGCCGCTGTGGGAGGGGTCGGTCGTCGCCGGCGCGTTCAACGCTTTCGAACAGCCGAACGGCCTCGCCGTGGGCCTCGATGGGGACGTCTACGTGTCCGACATTCCCAACACCAACCCCGCGGGCGCGTTGCCGCCACCGGTGGACGCCGCGGTCTACCGGATCCCGCATTCCTCGCTTGACGCGATCGCCGCCGGCGACGCCTCCGCGGCGGGCACGATCCAGCGGGTGGTCATGATGCCAGGCTGGGTGAACGGGGTGACTGTGTCCCCGGTGGACGGTTCGGTGTGGGCGGTGAGCTGCGAGGCGCAGTGCCCGGTCGGTGGCGGGGCGTACCAGTTGCTGCCCGAGGACTTCGCGTCCGGCAAGCAGCCGGAACCCCGCTTCCGTGATCTCGGCGGCCCGCCCGGCGGCTTCCTCGACGGCATCTCGGTGACCCGGCGTGGTTCGGTGGTGGTCAGTAACCCGGCGCTCGCCGAGATCTACGTGCTGCGCCCCGACGGCACCCGGACCCAGCTGGACTTCGAGGGCGCGGACGCGATCGGCAGTCCCGCCGACATCAACGTCTGCTACCCCAGGGCGCTCGACGGCGAGCCCGCGTTGCTCGTGCCCGACGTCAGTGCTCGCGGCGGTACCCACTCCTTGACCCTGCTCGATCTGAGCGGGCACTGAGAGATCCGGAGACCTTCGCTTGTTCACCATCCCCGAGAGCGTCCGTCCGATCCGTGACCGGGCGGCCCGGTTCATCGACGACCACCTGATCCCGGTCGAGCTCGAGCTCGGCCACGGCGGCCCGCCCGCGCGGACCCTGCTGAAGGAGATCGAGGACAAGGCGAAGGCAGAGGGCCTTTACGCCATCGGTCATCCAGCGCACCTCGGCGGTGGCGGTCTGTCCATGTTGGACTATGCCTACGTCAACGAGGTGATCGGCCGGTGCGAACCGGCCCAGCAGGCGCTGGGCACGGTTTCCCTGCAGACGGTCGTCATGCTCGACCCGGTGGCCACCGAGGAGCAGCGTGAGCGCTGGGTGCGGCCGGCAACCATGGGTGAACTGCGGATCGCCTTCGCGGTTACCGAGCCGGGGGTGGCGAGCGCGGACCCGACAGGGCTGCAGACCACGGCACGGCTCGAAGGCGACGAGTGGGTGCTCAACGGGCGCAAGTGGTTCATCAGTGCCGCCGACCGGGCCGCGGTGACCATCGTGATGGCCAAGACCGATCCGGACGCGCCGCCGCACCGGCAGTTCAGCATGATCCTCGTGCCCACCGGCACCCCCGGGTACACGGTGGGCGAGGAGCTGCAGGTGATGGGTCTGCGCTCGGTGCTGTCCGGGCACTACGAGGTCGAGCTGGACGACGTCCGAGTCCCGAAGGAGAACCTCATCGGCGGGCGCGGCGACGGCTTCGTGCTGGCGCAGCAGCGCCTCGGCCCGGGTCGCATCTACCACTGCATGCGCTGGCTGGGTGTCGCGCAGCGGGCCTTCGACTACCTGTGTGCCCGGGCGAACGAGCGCATGCTCGGCGGAGCGCCGCTCGGGGACAAGCAGTTCGTGCAGGAGTGGATCTTCGACTCCTACCACCAGATCGCCGCCAACCGCTACCTGGTGCTCGACGCGGCCGCCAAGGTCGATCGTGGGCAGCAGGCCCGCGTCGAGCTGTCGGCCGTCAAGGTGTCGTGCGCGAAGATGGTCAACGAGGTCCTGGACCGGGCCATGCAGGTGCACGGCGCCGAGGGGCTGACCGACCGGTTGCCGCTGGAACTGATGTTCCGCGAGGCGCGCTACGGGCGGATCGTCGACGGACCGGACGAGGCGCACAAGCAGCGCGTCGCCCGCGCGATCCTGCGTTCGTACCGCGAGGGCGACGGCTGGGACTTCGGCGCGCGGGGTGAATGAGGTGGCGGCGGCGCGGCGCGCGATCGGCCTGACCATCCCCACCGCGGGTGGTGGCCTCGCCGGGCTGCCCCGCGTCGTCGCGACGGCGGCGGATGCGGGGATCACCGAGTTCTGGTCATCGGAGTCCAACGGCACGGACGCCTTCACCTCGCTCGCCGTTGCCGCGACGGCCGGACGGCCGGTGCGGCTGGGCACCGGGGTCGCGGGATATCTCACCCGCGGTCCCGCGCTGCTCGCGCAGTCCGCCGCGGCACTGGCCGAGCTCGCCCCTGGCCGGACCGCGATCGGGATCGGATCCTCGTCGTTGCCGATGGTGCAGGGGTGGAACGGGATCCCGTTCGACCGGCGGGTGGCGCGGGCCCGCGACACCGTGACGTTCCTGCGGCAGGCCTTCGCAGGCGGCATCGTGCGGGGACCGTTCGAGACCCTCACCACCCGTGGTTTCCGGCTGGCCCGGGCTCCCGAGCAGCCGCCACCGGTGCTGATGGCGGCGCTCGGGCCGCGCATGGTCGAGCTGGGCCTGGACCACGCCGACGGTGTGGTGGTCAATTGGCTGTCACCGGCCGATGTGGGCGGTCTCGTCGGCGGACGGAGGGACAGCGAGGTCGTGTGCCGGATCATGGTCTGCCCGACCGGCGACCCGCAGCGGTTGCGGGACGGTCTGCGCCCGCTGTTCGCCGGTTACCTGAGTGTGCCGACGTACGCGGCCTTCCAGCGCCGGCTCGGCCGGGCCGAGCTGCTCGAGCCGATGTGGAGTGCCTGGGCGGCTGGCGACCGGGCGGAGGCGGCGCGGCGTGTGCCCGACGAGGTGATCGACGACCTCGTCGTGCACGGTGACCCCGCGGTATGCCGTGGCCGGCTGCGGTCCTATCTGGACGCCGGGGTGACCTCGGCCGTCCTGGCGGTCGTGGGGCCTGACGGCGGTCCGGCGGCGCCGCCGTGGCCGGAGCTGACGGAGATGGTGGCCGGCCTGGCCGCGCCGGCGCGCGAGAACGTGGGGAGCAGCACGTGAGCGGTCACGCCACCGTCGGATCCGGGCAGCGCGAGGTCGGCCGGGACGAACTGCCCGTTGCGGCGCTGGAGGAGTACCTGGCGAAGGTTCTCGGCCGGCCGTTCCGGGTGGACGCCGCCACGCGGCTGACCGCCGGAGCATCGAACACGATGTACGTCTTGCGCGACACCGGCGGTGAAGAGATTATCCTGCGCGCCCCGCCGCGGGTGAAGACGTCGAAGTCCGCGCACGACGTCGGGCGCGAGTACCGCGTGCTGCGTGCGCTGGAGGGCACCGGTGTCCCGCACCCGGCCGCCAACGACCTGTGCACCGACACCGGTCTGCTCGGTGTGCCGTTCATGGTGCTGCAACGGGTGCGCGGGTTCCACCTCGAGCTGCCGCTCGACCCGCCCTACCCGCTGGATCCCGCTGCCCTGCGCACGCTGGTGATGTCCTATGTGGACACGCTGGCGGCGATTGGCGAGGTCGACTGGCGGTCCGCCGGGCTGGAGGGCTTCGGCAGGCCGGACGGTTTTCTGTCCCGCCAGGTCGACCGGTGGCTGTCCCAGCTGGAGGGTTACCGGAACCGGCCACTACCGCACCTGGAGCGCGTCACGTCGTGGTTGCGAGCCAACCAGCCCCCGGACCAGGCGCCCGGCCTGCTGCACGGGGACTACCAGTTCCTCAACGTGCTGTTCGCACCCGAGCCGGGTGGCGGGGTGGCCGCGGTGGTCGACTGGGAACAGGCCACCATCGGTGATCCGCTCGTCGACCTCGGGTGGGTGCTCGGGCTCTGGGCCGAGGCGGGGGAGCGCTCCGCCGTGTCCGGGGACGCCCCGTGGATCACCCAGGAACCGGGCATGCCGTCCAGGGTGGAGATCCTCGACCGGTACGCGTGTACCTCCAGCCGTGATCTCGACGCCGTCGGCTACTACCAGGTGCTGGCCCTGTTCAAGCTTGCCTGCATCCTCGAAGGCTCGTACGCCAAGGCGCTGCGGTCCGAAAGCGACATCGCCCGCCACTTGGAGTTCGGGGAGATGGTGCCGAGGCTGCTCGCCGACGCCGCCGCAATCGTGCGGGGCGAACGCCGCTAGCCGCTTCGAGGGCATTCCACAGACGTAGCAGCAGAGGAGTGGTGGCCGACGATGGCTATCGACGTGAACAGGGCGGTCGGCGCGAGGGCCGGCAGCGCGAAGACCACGTGGTCCGAGCGCGAGGTCGTGCTCTACCAACTCGGTCTGGGCGCGGGTGCGGACCCGCGCGCCGAGCGCGAGCTGGCGTATGTGCTCGAGGACCGGTTGCGGGTCTTGCCCAGCTACGCGGTGATTCCGGGCTCCGAGGGGGTTCGCGGGCTGACGGACGTGCCGGGCCTGGAGTTCGACCACACGAAGATGCTGCATGGCGAGCACGAGATCGAGCTGTTCGAGCCGTTGCCCGCGGCCGCGACGGTATCCACCGAGGGCCGGGTCGCGGCGGTCTACGACAAGGGCAGCGCCGCGCTGACGGTCCTGGAAGCGACGTCCACTTCGGAGGACGGCCGTCCGCTGTTCGTCAACCGGTTCTCGTTGTTCATGCGCGGAGCCGGCGGCTTCGGCGGGCCGAAGAGCCCGCCGGCCGAGGGCGGGCCGGTGCCGCAGCGGGTGCCGGACGTGGTGGCGGCGGTGCCGACCCTGCCTCAGCAGGCTTTGCTGTACCGGCTCAACGGGGACGTCAACCCCGTGCACAGCGATCCGCGGATCGCGGCGAAGGCGGGTTTCGACCGGCCCATCCTGCACGGCCTGTGCACTTTCGGGATCGTGTGCAAGGCCGCGGTCGACGGGGTGCTCGACGGAGATACCGCGCAGGTGCGCCGCTTCCGGGCCAGGTTCGCCGGGGTTGTCTTCCCCGGCGAGACGATCACCGTCCGTTGCTGGCGGGAGGGTGTGATCGTGCGGATCGTCGCCCGGGTCGACGACCGCGACGCCGACGTGCTGACCAACGGCATCCTCGAGGTGACCGGAAAGGAGACGGCATGACCGTCAAAGCGCCGGCTGAGGACGCCGAGCTCGCGGCCTACCGGGCCCGCGTGCGCGCATGGCTGGCCGAGCACGCTCCCGAGGACTGGGCGGAGAAGCTGCCCTACGCCGACGAAGCCGAGGTGCTCGAGTTCTACCGGGCCTGGGCTCGCGAACTGCACTCCGCCGGCCTGCTCGTGCCGCAGTGGCCCGAGCGGTTCGGCGGTGCCGGGACCGGGCTCGCCCAGCAGGTGGTTCTGCAGCAGGAGATGAGCCGCGCCGGGGCGCCGCGCCCGCGGTACCTCGCGATCTCGCTGGGGCACGCGGCGGCGACCCTGATGGAGCATGGCAGCCCGGAACAGCAGAAGCTCCTGGACGGGATCCTCGACGGAGATGTGTGGTGCCAGGGGTTCTCCGAGCCGGGCGCCGGATCCGACCTGGCTTCGCTGCGCACCAGAGCGGTGCGCGAAGGCGACTCCTACGTCGTGAACGGGCAGAAGATCTGGTCGAGCATGGGGCTCTACGCCCGCTGGGGTCTCCTGCTCGCCCGGACCGACCCGGACGCGCCGAAGCACCGCGGCATCAGTTTGTTCATCCTCGACATGCGGGCGCCCGGCGTCGAGGTCCGCCCGATCCGTCAGGCCACCGGCGCGCACGAGTTCGCCGAGGTGTTCCTCACCGACGTGCGGATCCCGGCGTCGATGCTGGTCGGCAAGGAGAACGACGGCTGGCGGCTGGCCCAGACCACTCTGGCCACCGAGCGCTATGCGCAGATGGTCGAGCTGCACGCCGGGCTCGAGGAACTGCTCGCACTGCTGGTCCGGCAGGCGCGCAGGCTGCGCGCCGCCGACGGAGGGCCGCTGGTGGAGGACTCGGAGTTCCGGCAGCGTCTCGCCGCGTTCGCCGGTGAGGTCGAGGTGCTGGGCCTGATCAACGACCGGGTCCTCGGCGACATCAGCGCGGGTCGCGACCCTGGTGCGCGGGGTTCGATCCTCAAGCTCTACTTCAGCCGGCTACTCCAGCGGCTCACTGCGTTCGGGGTGCGCAGCAACGGCCTGGCGGCCCACGTCGACCCGCGGCGCAAGAACGACCTGAGCTATACCTCCGGCGACTGGATGCTCGACCACATCAGATCGTGGACCTGGACGATCGCTGCCGGCAGCAACGAAATCCAGCGCAACATCATCGGCGAGCGCGTGCTCGGCCTTCCCCGGGAGCCACGATGACGACCACTCGTGAGGAACTGTCCGACCTGCGCGCGAGCCTGCGCGCGATGATGGAACGGCGCAGCCCTCCGGCGCGGGTGCGGGAGGTCGCGGAGTCCGGTCCCGGGGCCGACCTGGACCTGTGGTCGGCGCTGGCGCGGGATCTGGGGGTCGCGGCGATGACCGTGCCCGAGGAGTTCGGCGGAATCGGGGCGGGGCCGGAGGCCATCGCCGTCGTCGCGGAGGAACTGGGACGGGCGCTGGCGCCGGTTCCATTCCTCTCCAGTGCCGTGCTCGCGACCACCGCCTTCGCCCGGGCGGGCGGTGCGCCCGTGGCGGCCGCTTGGCTGCCCCGGCTGGCGGAGGGGGCGGTCGGCACGGTTGCCGTGACGGGTGCCGACGGTGTTCCCGGCGTCGACCGGCTGGACGTGCGGGCGACGGTGTCGGGCGACCACCTCGTGCTCGACGGGACGGCTGGTTTCGTGCCCGACGTCGAGATCGCCGAGGTGCTGGCGGTCGCGGCGTGGGGAGAGCACGGGCCGGTCGTCGCTGTCGTTGCGCCGGACGCCGTCGTGGCCGAACGGGTGGTAGTGCACGATCGGACGCGCCGGCTGAGCACCGTGCGACTGACCGGGGTTTCCGTGCCGCGCACCGATGTGCTGGCCGAGGGTGACTCCGCGGTGGCGTTGCTGGACGCGGTGTGCCGGCACGGCGCGGCAGCGCTGGCGGCGGACGCAGCAGGCGGCGCGCGCCGGGTGCACGAGATGGCGGTCCAGTACGCCAAGGACCGTGTGCAGTTCAACCGTCCCATCGGTTCGTTCCAGGCGGTGAAGCACAAGCTCGCGGACATGTACGTGCTCGTAGAGGGCGCGGCGGCCGCGGCCGAGGGTGCGGCGAGAGCCGCCGGCGCGGACGACGAACGCGGGCTGGCGCTGGCGGCGTCGTTCGTGCTCGATGCCTACACCGAGGTGGCCGGGGAGGCGATCCAGGTGCACGGCGGTATCGGCTACACGTGGGAGCACGACTGCCATCTGTTCTTCAAACGCGCCCAGCTGAACGAGGCCCTGCTCGGCAGCGCCTCGTGGCTACGGGCCCGGGCCGCGGACGCGCTCACGGCCGTGTGATGCCGGACGGAAACACGGAACCGAGGGAGAGCGGCCGGACTGGCCGCCCTCCCTCGGTTCGTCGCTTGCTCAGGTTCGTCGGAGACGGCGTTGCATGCTCCACACCTGGGGCGCCCGCTCCATCAAGACCGCGCCACGTGGTGTGGGGCGATCCTCGTCGACCGCGCGATAGGTTCGCGTCACCGCACGCGTGAGGTCGCCGTCACTGCCGGCCGACGCCGCGATGTCCAGCGCTGTGGTCAGCAGCTCCTCGCGGGGGACGACCTGCCAGGCGAAGCCCGTGGCCAGCGCCTGTTCTGCACGCATCTCCTGATTGAACAACGCGATCGCCGCGCCCGCCCCGCCATGGACGTGCCGGGCGAGCATCGCCAGGTGACCGCCGCCGGGGTGCACGCCGGCGCGGCCGAACCCGATCAGCCTCAGGTCGTCGGACACGATGCGCAGGTCACAGGCGAGCGGCAGATTCAGCCCGGCCCCCACCAGCGTGCCGTTGACGGCGGCCACGGTCGGGATCCGAGCCTCGCGCAATCGCTCGAACATCCCGTAGATCCGGCCGATGCCGGCGAAGTTTTCGTCCGCGAGCGGATCGGCGCCCACCCGCGTGAGCATGCCGAGGTCGGCACCACTGCAGAAACTGGGCCCTGCCGACGCGAGCACGAGGGCGGTCACCTCGGGGTCGCCCTCGGCCTGTTCCAGGCCATCGACGACCGCGTCGGCGAACTCGGGGGTGAGGGCGTTGCGGTTGGGTGAGTCCAGCACGATGAGCCCGCTGGTCCCCTCGCGGCGGTACTCGACTCCGGTGTCGGTCATGGTTCAGCCTCTCTCACTCACCGAGCCAGTCGTGGAGCACCGTGGCGGTGTCCGCGCCGACCTCGGAGCACGGCCGGGCACCTTGCCCTGGCCGCGTGCCGCTGTCCATCCAGCGGATCGGGGACAGGACGTTGGGCACGGTGCCGCGCCAGTTCCGCTCGAGCAGCCCCCGAGCATCGGTGTGCTCCGATCCCGCCAGGTCGTCCGGTGTCTGGACGATCCCGCCGGGCACGTCCCAGTCGATGAAGCGCTGCAGCCACTCCTCGGCCGTCGCCGAACGGAAGATCTTGTCGAGCTCGTCCCGCAGCGTCAGATCCCCGTAGTCCACGGCGTTCCCGCCGGCGGCGGACCAGCGTTCCAGCAGGTCCTCGCGGCCGAGTCCCCGGCAGAACTGCTCGAAGAACTTCTGCTCGATCGCGCACAGGACGACGTCGCGGTTGTCCGAGGAGCGGTAGATCGCGTACAGGGACCATTCGCCCATCTCGTTGGGCCGCGGCGCGTTCCGGGTGGCGCGGTAGGCGATCGCCGCGCGGCTCATCTCGGCCGCCGCATCCCAGCAGGAGATGTCGATCCAGGCGCCGCGGCCGGTCGTCCGTGAAGCGAACAGGGCGGCGATGGTGGCGGTGGCGGCCGTATTGGCGCCGCCCTCGCCACTGATGCTGGAAACCGGTCCGCCGTCGGCGAAGTGGGTGCGGTCCGGCTCGCGCCGCACGATGGCCGTGCCGGCGAGCGCGTCCATGCTGTAGCCGTGCGAGGGCAGCGTCGCCAGTGGGCCCGTCTGGCCGAAGCCGGAGATCGAGCAGATGACGAGTTCGGGACGGCGGCGCCGCATCTCCGCGAAGTCGATGCCCATCTCGAAGAACCGCCCGGGCTGGGACACCTCGACGATCGCGTCGGCCTTGTCGGCCAGGCGGAAGAACGTCTCGCGGTCTTCGTCGTGGCGGAGGTCGAGGGCGATGCTGCGCTTGCCCCGGTTGAGCGCCAGGTGGTGGAAGGACTGGTCGCCCTCCATCGGCGGGATGCGGCGCAGGTAGTCACCGCTGCCCGGCATCTCGACCTTCACGACGTCGGCGCCGAGGTCCGCGAGCACGCGGGTGGCGAGGTCACCGGGGATCAGCTTGGCCAGGTCCAGCACGCGCACCCCGGCGAGTGGGAGGTAGGCGTGGGAATCGTCGTCTGCCACGAGATGAGTATACTCTAAATCGCACTGAGTGTGTCGAGTGAGGAGGTCGCCGTGGACGTGTCCGCTCGGATCGGCGAAGTGATGGCCCTGGATCCCGCGGTCCCCGTCGTGCAGTACGAAGGACGGTGGAGCACCTGGGGTGAGGTGCGCGCCGTCGCCCACTCGATCGAGGAACGCCTCGCCGGGGTGCCGCGGTCCACGCCGATCGCGCTGATCACCCGCAACCGGCCCGGCGTCGTCGCCGCGATCCTCGGGCTGCTGGCCGCGCGGCGGCACTGCCTCACGATCAACGGCATGCACCCGGACACCGCCGTGCTGGCGGAGCTGAACCACCTGCGGCCGGCCGCGGTGATCGCCTGCGCGGAGGACTGGACGCGCGCGGGCCTCACCGACTGCGTCGCCGGGATCGGCGCCACCGGACTCCGGATCGGCGACGATCTGTCCGGAGTGGACGAAGTCGTCGCCCGCCCGGCGGGCTCGCCGCCGCCCGTGGAGGGTGAACCCGACGTCGCGATCAGCCTGCAGACGAGCGGCACCACCGGTCCGCCCAAGCGCATCGCGATGACCTACTCCAACATCGACGCCTCGGTCACCGGCGTGCTCAAGCACTACGGCTCGGGCGATGAGGAGACGCCGGCCGCGTTGCGCCCGGGCGTGGCGGTCCAGATGCTCCCTCTGGGCCACACCAGCGCTCTGCTCGCCCTGTGCGTGATGGCCGTCGAAGGCAGGCGGATGGTGCTGCTGGACCGCTTCGAGCCGTGGGCGTGGGCGACTGCGGTCCGCGACCACAAGATCGCCGTGTCGGGCATGCCGCCCGCGGCGCTCCGGATGGTGCTCGACGCCAAGATCCCGGCGGACCACCTCACCTCCCTGCGGGCGGTGCGGGCCGGTACCGCCCCGCTGGATCCGGCGCTCGCCGACGAGTTCTCCCGCACCTACGACATCCCGGTCATCCAGGCCTACGGGGCCACCGAATTCCAGGGCGTGGCCAGCTGGACGCTGCGCGACTACAAGAAGTTCGGCCCCACCAAGCGGGGCAGTGTCGGGCGGGCGCACCCGGGTGTGGATCTGCGCGTCGTGTCGCCCGAGGACGACACGCCCCTGCCTGTGAACGCCATCGGCGTGCTGGAGGTGCGCTCGAAGCAGAGCGCCGGTTCCCGCACCGAGGACTGGATCCGGACCAGCGACCTGGCCCGCATCGACGCGGACGGCTTCCTGTTCATCGAGGGGCGCACCGACGACGTCATCAACCGCGGGGGTTTCAAGGTCGGCGCGTCCGAGGTCGCCGAGGTGCTCACCGCCCACCCCGGGGTCGGGTCGGCCGTGGTGGTCGGGGCGCCGGATCGCCGCCTCGGCGCCGTCCCGGTCGCCCTGGTCACGCCCTCGGGCGAAGCCGGCCTCCCGTCGGAGGACGAACTGCGCGACTGGGTCCGCACCCGGCTGGAGGCCTACAAGGTCCCGGTGCGGGTGACCGCGGTGCCGGAGTTGCCACGCAACGCCACGATGAAGGTCGGGGTGCGCGAGGTCCTGGAGCTGGTCGGCTGGGGAGGCGAGCGGGCGTGACGCCGACGGCGGCCGGCCCGCGCCAAGCGTTCCTGTCGACGTGGGCCGCGGAGCGGCCCGACCGGCCCGCCGTCGTCATGGCCGGGACCGGCGAGACCCTGACCTACCGGCAGCTGGACGAGCGGTCCACCCGCTTCGCCCACGCGCTGCGGGCCGCGGGCGCCACCCGCGGCACGCACATCGCCTACCTGCTGGACAACTCGCCCCGCGTCTTCGAAGTCGCCTGGGGCGCGTATCGCGCCGGCTGCTACTACACCCCTGTCAACACCCGCTTCACCGCCGACGAGGTCGCCTACGTCGTCCGGGACTCCGGTGCCGTGGTGCTGGTCGCCTCCGCGCGGTTCCGCGACGTCGCGGAGCAGGTCGCCGAGCGCGCGCCAGGACTGCGGCTGCTGCTGGCCACCGGCGGTGCCATCGACGGGTACGAGTCCTACGACGAGGTGCTGCGCCGATATCCGGCCACGCCGGTGGCCGACGAGTCACCCGGCTGCCGGATGCTCTACTCCTCAGGCACTACCGGAGCGCCCAAGGGTGTCAAGCGGCCACTGCCGTCCGGATCGCTCGAGGCCACCGATCCGTGGCTGACCACCCAGGCGCGGCTCTACGGGTGGACCGGTGACACCCGCTACCTCTGTCCCGCGCCGCTCTACCACGGCGCCGGCTTGTGGTGGACGACGGCTATGCACCGGCTCGGCGCGACCGCCTACGTGATGGAGAAGTTCGACCCACGCGCGTTCCTCGAAACCGTGCAGCGGTACCGGATCACCTCGACCCAGCTCGTGCCGACGATGTTCGTCCGGTTGCTGCGGCTGCCGGAGGAGACACGGAGGGCCTTCGACCTGTCCAGCCTGACCTCGGCCATCCACGCCGCCGCGCCCTGCCCGATCGCGGTGAAGGAGGCGATGATCGACTGGTGGGGGCCGATCGTGTTCGAGTACTTCGCCGCCACCGAGGGCAACGGGAGCACGTCCATCACCACCGGGGAATGGTTGCGCCACAAGGGGTCGGTCGGCAAGGCCGTCTTCGGGATCCCGCACGTCGTGGACGCGGACGGAATCGAGCAGCCGCCGGGTGAGGTCGGGCTGGTCTACTTCGAGTCCACGACCGGTGAGGTGTTCGAGTACCACAACGACCCGGACAAGACCCGGGCCTCGCGGCTCGGCGCCTGGTCGACCACCGGGGACATGGGATACCTCGACTCCGAGGGATACCTCTACCTGACCGACCGCAGCTCGCACATGATCATCTCGGGTGGGGTCAACATCTACCCGCAGGAGGCGGAGAACGTCCTCGCCACCCACGAGGCGGTGGACGACGTCGCCGTCATCGGAGTGCCGGATCCCGAGTTCGGCGAGCAGGTCAAGGCCGTGGTGGTGCCCCGGCCCGGTGTGGCGGCCGGGCCGGAGCTCGAGGCGGCACTCGTGAGCTGGTGCCGGGATCGGCTGGCCCACTACAAGTGCCCGAAGTCGGTCGACTTCGTCGACGCGCTTCCCCGCGGGGACAACGGCAAGCTCTACAAGCTCCGGCTGCGCGAGGCCTACTGGGCGGGCCGCTCCTCCCTGATCTGAATCGCCACGAACAGTATCCTTAATGCTCTCGGGGGTGAGCAATGGACCAGTGGAAGCTGGAGGGAGCCCGGACTCACGAACCGGCCCCGCCGTCCGCTGAGGACGGCGGGGCAGGCCCCTTCGGTGGGGACGAAGTCGACGCGCTACTGCGTTCCGGTCAGCACCAGGTCGGCGGCCTTCTCTCCGATCATGATCGTCGCGGCGTTGGTGTTCCCGCTGGGCAGCGTGGGCATGACCGAGGCGTCCGCGACGCGCAGCCCGTCGACGCCGCTCACCCGCAGCTCGGGGTTGACGACAGCCTCGGGACCGGACCCCATCCGGCAGGTCCCGCTGGCGTGCTGCCCGCCGTAGCTGGTCCGCTTGATCACCTCGACGAGCTCGTCGTCGGTGCGCACCGAAGGGCCGGGAGAGACCTCCGCGCGGATGTACTTGCGGAATGCCGGCGCCGCCGTGACCTTCCGCATGAAGCGGAAGACCTCGACCATCGCCTGCAGGTCGCGCGGATCGCCGTACATCGGACGGTCGATGCGGGGCGGCGCCAGGGGATCGGCGGACCGCAACGTGATGCTGCCGCGACCCTGGGGGTGCACCGGGCAGAGAAGGGCGCGACCGACCGCGTCCTTCGCCAGCTGCATGGCGTGGACGTCGTGCCCGTCGCCCTTCTTCTTCCGTTTGGCCTTGCCGTGCTCGAAGCCGAACGGCGCGAACATGACCTCGAAATCGGTGCGGGTGCTCTCCGGGGAGAAGGTTCCGAACAGCAGCGCCTGGGCCGCCGTGGCGGTCGCGCCGCCCTGTCCACGCAGCACGAAGTCCAGCCCGTGCCGGACGAGGCCCCACGCGTGCAGTTCCTGGTTGAGGCTGGAAACGTTGACCTGGAACGACATCGGCGCGCAGGCGTGCTCCTGGAGGTTGCTGCCGACGCCGGGCACGTCCGCGAGCACCGGGACGCCGTGCTCACGCAGGTGGTCGGCCGGCCCGATCCCCGACAGCATCAGGAGGCGGGGACTGGCGATCGCGCCGGCGCTGAGCACGACCTCGCCGCGGCAGCGGACCTGCGTCACGCTGTTTCCGCGGCGGACCTCGACGCCGACCGCACGTCCGCCTTCGACGAGCACCCGCAGGACCTGCGCGTGCGTCCAGACCGTGCAGTTGCGGCGCCGCCGGGCGCGCGCGAGGTGACCCCGCGCGGTGCTCCACCGGATGCCGCGGCGCTGGGACACCTGCGTCCGCGCCGCACCGATCTGGCGTTCGCCGTTGTAGTCCGGGTTGAACGGCAGGCCCGCCTGGGTCGCGGCCATCAGGAAGGCATCGTTGAGCGGGTGCCGCACGCCGACAGGCGTCACGTGCTGCGGACCGGTGCCGCCGCGGAAGCGGTCGCTGCCCCCGCTGTAGGTCTCCGCTCGCCGGAAGTAGGGCAGCACGTCCGCGTATCCCCACCCCGTGGCGCCGAGCTTCTCCCACTCGTCGAAGTCAGCCGGATCACCGCGGACCCAGATCATTCCGTTGACCGAGCTGCCGCCGCCGAGCACCTTGCCGGCGGCCCACTTGTCGGTGCGGCCGCCGAGCGAGGGGTCGGGCTCGGCGCTGTAGTTCCAGTCCAGAGCGCGCGGCATACGGTAGAGGCCGACCGGCAGCTGCACCATCGGGTGCAGGTCGGACCCGCCCGCCTCCAGCACCAGTACGCGGTTGTCCGGTGACTCCGACAGCCGGTCCGCGAGCACGCAGCCCGCCGAGCCGGCGCCGATGACGATGTAGTCCCATTCCTGGTGGGCTGTCACGATTTCTCCGATCGCGATGCGGGGAGCGGTTCAGGCGGAGGCGCGCGGGTCGTTGATCGTCCGGTACTCGAGGAACTCCCCGAGCCCTTCCGGTCCGAACTCGCGGCCGAGTCCGCTGGCCTTGAGCCCGCCGAAGGGCGCGGCGGTGTTGGTCAGGTAGCCGTTGAGCGTGAAGGTGCCGCTCTCGACCCGCCGGGCGACCGCGAGTGCGCGCTCCGGGTCGGCGGTGAACACGGCGCCGTGCAGGCCGTAGTCCGAGTCGTTGGCGATGGCGACGGCCGCTTCGTCGCCGCCGTCGAACGGGATCACCGACAGGACGGGCCCGAAGATCTCCTCCTGGGCGATGCGCATGGCGTTGTCCACGCCGGTGAAGACGGTCGGCTCGACATACCAGCCGCGGGGCAGGTCGGCCGGTCGTCCGCCGCCGCACGCGACCGTGGCGCCCTCAGCGCGTCCGGCCTCGATGTAGCCCTCCACCCGTGCGCGCTGCGTGGCCGAGGCCATCGGGCCGATCTGAGTCTTCGGATCGGCCGGATCGCCGACGACGAGGCCCTTTACCCCGTCGATGAGCGCGTCGACCACCTCGTCGTGGCGGGAGGTGTGCACGACCAGCCGGGTCAGCGCGTTGCACGCCTGACCACTGTTGTAGAACGACCCGGCGAGCAGCGCCGGCACCAGCAGGTCCACCTCGACGTCGTCGAGGGCCAATGCCGCGGACTTGCCCCCGAGCTCGAGACTCACCCGCTTGAGCCGCTCGCCGCAGGTAGCGGCGATCCGGCGGCCCGCGGCCGTGCTGCCCGTGAACGTCACCTTGTCGATCCCCGGGTGGGCGACGAGGTGCTGCCCGGCGTCGCGGTCGGCGGGCAGGATGCTCACGACACCGTCGGGGATGCCGGCCCGCTGGAGCAGCTCGCCGAGCACGAACCCGGTCAGCGGGGTCTCCAGCGCCGGTTTGGCCACGACCGAACACCCGGTCAGCAGCGCCGGGATGACCTTGACCAGGGACAGGAACAGCGGCCCGTTCCACGGCGAGATCGCCGCCACCACACCGACCGGCTCCCGCAGGATCCAGGCCGGCCCGCGCGGACCCTGCCTACGTTCTTCGAGCGTCATCTTCTCGTAGGCGTCGGCGAACGAGCGGACGAGGCCGATGGCCGCGGCCTGGCTGCCCTTCGACATCGTGATCGGAGAGCCCATTTCGCTCGTGACGCGCTGGGCCAGGTCGTCGGCGTGCTCGGCGAGCAGGTCGGCCAGTCGGCGGACCGCCGTGATCCGCTCGTCCGGTGGGGCGTCGCGCCACTCCCGGCGCTGCCATGACTCCCGCGCGGCGTCGACGGCTCGGTCCACGTCGGCGGCGGTGACGCGGGGGATCCGCGCGACGATCTCCTCGGTCGCGGGGGAGACGACATCGACCTTCTCGGGGCTCGCGGGTTCGGTCCAGCGGCCGCCGATCAGGATCCGGTCGTAGTCATATCCAGGCACTGCGTTCCTCATTCTTCGCCGGTCTGTCCGGCCGGGCGACGGTTCGGTGGGGGGTGGGGCTCAGACGTCCCACTCGACGGGGATCGTCGACGGGTTGCGGAAGGTGGAGCCCTCGATGGTCAGCGGGCCGTGGCCGGCCGGGAGGCGCACGCCCGGGAGCCGGTCCAGCACCGCGTTCGTCGCGAGCGTGATCTCCGTCCGGGCCACGTGCATGCCGATGCAGAGGTGGGCTCCGAAGCCGAAAGCGAGGTGGCCGCGAGGCTTGCGGCGGATGTCGAAGCGGTGCGGGTCCTCATAGCGCATCGGATCCCGGTTCGCCGCGCCGACGCACAGGTTGATGCCCGAGCCCGCCGGGATGTGCACGCCGTCGATTTCCACGTCGGCCTTGGTGAGGCGGTAGTTGAACTGGGTGGGGGACTCCCAGCGAAGAGCCTCTTCGACCGCCTGCGGCAGCAGGGTGCGGTCCTGACGCAGCAGGTCGAGCTGCTGGGGGTCGTTGAGCAGGCCGACCAGGAGCGAGCCGAGACCACGGGTGGTCGTTTCCCCGCCCGCCACGAGCAGCACGCGCAGGAAGGCCAGGATCTCCTCGTCGGTGAGCGAATGCTCGCCGTCGACCCGGGCGCCGATCAGCACGTCGACGGTCGTGTTCCCGGGTTCGCGTCGGCGCCGGTCGATCACCTCGCCGAACAGTTCGGCCAGACGGTTCGACGCGGCCCCGGCGATGTCGGGGCGGGTCTTGACGAGCTGGAGCCCGACGGCGAGCCGGGTGAACTCCTCGAGCAGCCCGGCGTCGAGGCCGATGATCTCGTGCACGACCCGGATGGGCAGCCAGAGTGCGAACTCCCGCATCAGGTCCGCTGAACCACGGTGGGCGAACTGGGCGAAGACCTCCTGGACAACCGGGTCGACGATCTCGTCGCGCCAGCGGGCGAACTGCTTCCTGTTGAAGGCCTCCGTCAGCAGCCGGCGCAGCCGGGTGTGCTCGGGCGGGTCGAACGTGATGAGGCTGTTCCCCTGGACGCGCCCGACGGTTTCCTGCAGGACGGTCGAGCTGAAGATCTCCGGGTGGCGGTAGGCCTGCGCGCATGCGTCGTGGCTGAGGAAGGTGAAGACCTCCCGGTCGCCCACCATGTTCGCCATCGAGTACGGCAGCTTGAACACGTCGGTGAGTACGTCACCCCGGTAGACCGAGCCCTGCGCGCGCAGTTCGTCGTAGATCGGATGTGGATCGCGGAGCGCGTCGTCGGTCGTTTTCAGCGCCTTCTCGTACTCCGCGTCGAGATCGAGCTCGCGGTATGTGGCCCACGCGGCGGGGCCCGGTGCAGCGGTTGCAGTGGTGGACACTTCACTCTCCCTTGAGCGACGCCGGTCACAGCACAGTACAAGAGTGTCCTTTTTTCCGCCAGTAATCTTCCGGATTACAGTATCCTCAATCGCTGTCCGGTCACTCGACACAAGGGCAGACGGTGACGAGGGGGACTCGGCAGCAGACGGGACGACAGTTCCGCCGGAGCGGGAAGCGATCGCGCAGGAGGCCGTGGCGTCGTGCCCGCAGGGTGCTATCGGTCTCGTGGAGTGAGCGTGGCGCCGCGGGACCAGGCCGTCGTCGTCGAGAAGTTCCTGGCGAGCCTCGCCGACCTGCGCCGCACGGAGACGATCAGAACCTGCCTGCACGACGACGCCGTGGTGCAGGACGTGATAAAGGCGCCCCAGCCGGCGATCGAAGCCATCCGCGGCCGCTGGCCCGGTGCCACGCGGATCGTCGCGTGCGTCGGCAACCTCGCGGTACGCGGGCAGGCCGTCCACGTGGAGCATCGCGACGAGGTGACGATGGCCGACGGCTCCATCGCCACCATCGAGTGCACCGGAACCTACGTCGTCGACGACGGCCGCCTCAAGCGCGCGCGGGTGTACTACGACCGTGCCACCTTCCACCGCCGGCTCGGCGAAGGACGGGGCGCGCCGGCGGAGGACGAAGGCGCGGACCTGGTGGCGCCGCACGGTGCGGACCTCGTCGGCCACCCGGGACCCGGCCGCGAGCCGGACGGCCACGCCGCCCTGGCTGCCCGCGCGTTCTTCCGGGACTGGGCGGAACCGGACCCGGAAGACATGGCCCGGTGGTGGTGGCCGGACGGGGTCTTCGACAATGTTCCCGACGGTTCGGGACCGCCGCGCCGGGGCGCGGCCGAGATCCGCGAACTGTGGGCACAGTGGACGGACCGGGTCTTCTCCGGCGTCGACATCGACATCGTCTCCATGGCGGCGGCGGGTGACCTGGTCTTCGTCGAGCGTCTCGACCACGTCCGGTTCCGCGACGGCAGAGTGCGGACACTGCCCTGCCATGCGGTTGTCGAGTTCCGGGACGCCCGGATCACGGCGGTCCGCGACCACTTCGACTTCGGCTGGTTCGCCCGGGCGGTGCGGGTCTGACACCGCGGTGTCAGACCCGCACCCGTCACACGCTCACGCCGCGGCCTTCATCAGCGTGCGGACGTCGGCCGGGTTGAGGACGTTGCTCATCGGCATCTCGTCGGTTCCGACGATGTCGGCCGCGGCGATATAGGTGTTGGGCACCCCGCAGATGACGATGTGCACCGGCTGCGCGACGAGGTCGCGGGAGATCGCCTCCAGCGCCTCCGTCCGTTGTGGACTTCCCAGCGGTGGCCGCCCCGCGGCCGCGAGCAGGCCGGCCAGCCGCGGCGAAGCCCCTCCGGGCGCGTCCGGACCGGCGTAGTTGAGCTGGAGCTGCAACAGCGGGTCCACCTCGGCGTTGATCTGCTGCAGCAGCGCGGCGAAGTGGCCGGACCGGAACTCCGGCCTGGCCGAGCGGCCGTCGATCGAGTTGAGCTGCATCGTCACGCCGATCTCGGCGAGCTGCGGCTGCACCGCGGCCGCGAGGGTGGCGGCCGCGGTCCCGTTGGCCACCACTGTGGGCAGGACGAGCCCGGGCGCCCGTGCGGCGATGGTCGCCCGGGCCGCCGCGACGTCCGGGCCGCCCGCCGGCGCGTCGTCGAGGTGACCGGGGCCGGCGCCCAGCGGCTGGACGGACGGCGCGCACATCCCGCCCAGCAGGGAGTTGTTCAGCAGGTTCCGGTCGATGGCCTCGCTCAGCGCCTGGCGGACCTGCGGGTCGTCGAGCGGCTTGACGCGGGTGTCGAGGTTCAGGGCGAACACCGACCGGGTCGGCACCTGCGTGACCCGGTAGGCGGGGTCGTTGTGGAACTGCTTGATCTCCGCGGCGGCGTCGAGGTTGACGAAAGCCCAGTCGATCTTGCCCGACCGCAGGGCGTTGAGCCGGGTCGACGTCGTCGGAATCGCGACGACGTCGAAGCCGGCGGCCCGCGGGCGCGGGTCCCAGTAGCCGTCGTAGCGTGTGAAGGACACGCGGTCCTGGCCTGCCCGGTCGAGCCGGTACGGACCGGAGCCGACGGGCTCGGTGCCCAGCCGGCCGAACGCCGACGGCGCGACGATCGAGAACGCGGTGCCGGTGAGCTTGGCGGGCAGCGCGGGGTCGGGGGCGGCGAGGTCGAGGACCACTGCGGCGCCCTCGGCGCGGATCGCGGTCACACCCGCCAGGCGCGACGTGGCGACCGCCTTGCCGCTCGTGCGCGCTCGTTCGAGGTTCGCCACCACCGCCGCGGCGTCGATCGGCGAGCCGTCCTGGAAGGTCGCGCCAGAGCGGATGTCCAGGCGGACCGAGCGGCCGTCACCGGAGACGGTGTAGCCCGTCGCGAGCTGTGGGACGATCTCACCGTTCGCGCCGACCGTCAGCAGGCGGTCGTAGAGCAGCGAGAAGTACATGTTGTCCGCGACCTCGTTCACCGTGGCGATCGAGTCCCACTGGCTGGCCGGCACGCTCATGGCGACGGTGACGCGCGAGGCCGGGTCACCGTCGCGCGCCGTCCCGGTGTCGCCCTGGGTGGCGGGCACGCAGGCAGCGAGCACCGCCACCAGCAGTCCGGCGAGTGCGGCCCGCGCGAGCCCGGGATACCGGGCGGACGTCGTTGTCACGAAACGTTCCTCCTTCGCTGACCCCCGCGGCGATAATTAAGGGTACTTATCTTTTCTTCAGGAGGAAGCCCGATGCCGCCGGAGGACACTGGAGTTCCCGCCGGAAGCTCAGTTCGTCAGGCCGAGGGTGCGGATGTCGGGGTTGAGCGTGATCGAACTCCACGGCATCTGATCCAGGCCGACGAGCTTGGAGGTGCCGGAGAAGAGGTTCGGGATACTGCACACGTGGACGTGGACCGGTTCGGCGATCACGGCCCGGCTGAACTGCTCCAGGGCCGCGGTGCGTTCCGGCGAGCCGATGGGAGCCGCGATGGCCTGACGGGCGCGGGCGGTGATCTCGGTCGGGGCGCCACCCGGGCTGTCCAGGCCGAGGAAGTTGTTCTCCAGGGTCAGCGCCGGGTCCAGCTCGCCGTTGATCTGGTGGACCATCAGGTCCGGTTTGCCACTGCGGAAGATTCCGCGCGCGTCGTTCTGGTTGACACCGTTGATCCGGAGGTTGATGCCGGCCTTCGCCATCTGCGCCTGGATCGCGGGGGCCAGCGTCTGGGACAGGCCTGCGGCCAGGAAGATCCCGTCGATGATGAGCCCGCTTGCGCCGGCGGATGCCAGCAGCTGCTTCGCCTTCTCCGGATCGTAGGGGTACTGCTCCTCGGCGCCGTCGATGTGTCCCGGGCCGGTCGGGAACGGCTGGACCGCCGGCTGGCACAGACCGCTCACCGAGGCGCTGAGGGCGTTGCGGTCCACGGCGAAGTTGAGGGCGCGACGGACGTCAGGGTTGTCCAGGGGCTCGTGCGTGGTGTTCAGGTACAGCGTGAACACCGACTGGGTCGGCTTGGTCTGCACCTGGAACGACGGGTTGGACTGGAAGTCCCGGATGTCGGCGTAGAGGTTGATCTGCGCGTTCGCCCCGTCGATCTGCCCGCTGCGCAACGCGTTCATTCGCGCCGGACCGTCCGGAATGGACAGAAGCTCGAGCCGGGCGGCCTTGGCGGACTCTCGGTCCCAGTAGCCCTCGAAGCGCTCGTAGATCGCCCGGTTCGCCGAATTGGAGACGAACTTGTAGGGACCCGAGCCGACTGGCGCGGTGGCCAGTGTCGCGAACGCGGCTGGGCTTGCCAGCCCGAGAACCGGGCTCGCGAGTGCGGCGGGCAGGCTCGGATAGGGCGCCGAAACGGCGATCTCCACGGTCGACGGGCCGGTGGCCTTGACACCGGTGACCGGGCCGAGCTTGGTCTTGATCAAACCGCTCGTCGTGCGTGCGGCCAGGGCGCGTTCCAGGTTGGCGACGGCGGCGGCGCCGTCGATCGGGGCGCCGTTGTGAAAGGTCGCGCCGGGACGGAGGACGAAAGTCCAGGACAGCTTGTCGGTCGATTCCTCCCAGTGCTCGGCGAGCCGCGGCACGACCTCGCCCTTCCCGTTCACCCCGGTGAGCCCGTCATACAGGGCGCCGAAGTAGGTGACGTCGCCGATCTCGTTGCGGGAGGCGATCGGGTCGAACTGGACCGGTGGGTTGGCGATCGCGAAGCGCACCGTCGCCGCGCTGTTCACCTCCCCGCCTGTGGAAGTCGCGGATTGACCGGCACCGGCACAGGCGGTCAGCGCGACCGTGGACAGCGCGGCAGTCAGGATAGCCATGAGGCGCGACGTTCTGGACAACATCGTTGTTCTCCTCGTCGGGGGTGGGTGGGGTCAGGCGCTGACGCCCACGACTTCAATGTTCGCGGGTTCACCGGACACCGCTGGGACGTCCGGACGGGCCTTCCAGAAGTAGTTGTGCACCCCGGCGGCGCTGGCGGTCCGCCGGAACGTCATCCGCACCGGCATGCCGACGAATACGCCGCCGGGCTCGACGTCGGTCAGCTCGCAGATCAGCCGCCCGCCGCCGGCGAAGTCGACCACGGCGGCGATGACTGGCGGGCTCGGGGAGAACGCGAGGTGGTCGATCGAGAACGTGACGACCCGGCCGCCGCGCTCGGCGAGCGGGTGGGGCTGCTGGGTGTCCACCGCTCCGCACCGGACGCAGACGTGTTCGGCGGGGATGTTGACGGTGCCGCAGGCGGAGCACCGGCCGACGACGAGACCGTACTTGTAGGTTGTCGCGCGGTGCGCGGGCGGCGCGGCGGTCGGTTGCGGGTCGGGCCGGCGCGGTGGTTCCCGGATGAGGTGACCCCGCCAGGTCAGGAACGTCCCGTAGGAGACCGGAGCGCCTCCTGCGAGCTGGGATGCGACCGTGACCGGGGCCCGATGTTTCGCGAGGGCGGCGGTGGTGCGCAGGACCAGGCAGGACGCCCCGTCGCCGAGGACGACCAGCGCGACGACCTCGCCGGCGCCTGCCCGGTCCAGGACGTCGGCGAGCAGGAGACCGGCCTGCGCGGTGCCGGGGTTGCCGGCCCGGGTGGCGAGCGTGTCGGTCACCGCCTCGCGGCGTGCCCCTGACCTGGCCGCCGCCGCCCGCGCCGCCCGCTGGTGGAGGCCCGCGACGATGAGGTGGTCGACGGAGTCGATCTCCACCCCGGCCTCCCGCAGAGCACGGTGGAGCACATCGAGGCCGTGGTCGGTGTAGGGCCCTTCGGCGAACCGTTCCTCCCAGACGTGCGAGGCCGGCTCCCCAGGCACCCGCCAGCGGTCGAAAAGCTCGTCGGTGGTCCACGTCGTCGCGAGCACCTCGGCCAGGGCGGGCCGGTCCGGGCGTGGTCGTGCGAGCACGAAGGCCGCTGCCGCGTCACCGCCGCCTCGCTCGTCGGCCCCGCCGGGCAGACCGCCGCGGAGGTCCGACAGCACGGCCAGCGTGGGGCCCGGGTTGGCGGCCGCGGTCGCCAACGCGGCCGCTCCCGCCCGTGTCGACCCGATCAGGTCCATGGCCAGCGCTGAACCGGGGAGCCGCAGAGCGGCGTGCGCCGCGGCGGCGTTGGTCCGGTCCAGGTACGGCGGTTCGCCGATCGCGAGGACCAGGCTGCTGATCTCGTCTCGGGGGAAGCCGGCGAGGGCGGCACGGCCCGCCTCGACGGCCATGGATGTGGCGTCCTCGTCGTACCCCGCCACAGTGCGCCCGCCGCGTCCGCCCGGCGCCCCGAGCACGGCTCCGATGTCGGCGAGGTCGAGCCGGTGGTGGGGCAGGTAGGACCCGTAGGCCACGAGTGCGTTCACGTCACTCTCCACTGGTCGCCGAAGTAGAGCGATTAGAGTATACGAAATTAGTGAGGCCGACCAGGATTCTCGGAGATCAATGCAGGATTACGGGTTTCTACTTCCCTGGCTCCAGCTAGATGAGTATATTCAAATCATGTCTGCGCGAAGCATCCGAGATGCGGCCGCCATCGTCGGCATGGGACTGACCCAGTTCGGCGAGCTCTGGGATCGAGGCCCCGAAGACCTCATCGTCGAGGCCGCCCTCGCCGCGGTCGAGGACGCGGGAATGACGCTGTCCGATGTGGACGCGTTCTGGCTTGGCACCCGCGCGACGGGAATGAGCGGGCTCACGCTCAGCCGTCCGCTCAAGCTGGCCGGCCGTCCGGTCACCCGGGTCGAGAACTTCTGCGCCACGGGATCCGAGGCCTTCCGCAACGCCGCATACGCCGCCGCCGCGGGCGCCTATGACGTGGTCATGGCGCTGGGGGTGGAGAAGATGAAGGACGCGGGCACGTCCGGTCTGGTACCGGTCCCGGTGCCCGAGGACGGAACGCGCACGGAGCTCACCGGCCCGGCCTACTTCAGCCTGCTCGTCCCCGCCTACGCCGAACGCCACGGCGTGTCCCGGGAGGAGCTCCGCCGCGTCCTCACCCACATCGCCGCCAAGAACCACTTCAACGGCGCGCGCAATCCCAAGGCACAGTTCCGCAAGGAGGTCACGGCCGAGACGATCGAGCGGTCGCCCCGCGTCGCAGGCGACCTGCGGGTGTTCGACTGCTCCGGTGTCAGCGACGGCGCCGCGGCCGCAGTGATCGTCCGGGGCGAGGACGCGTCGTCCCGGCGGCCCGATCCCGTCTACGTCAAGGGACTGGCGCTCGTCGCGGGCGACGGGTCCGGTCAGCGCGACACCGAGTACGACTTCACGACCTTCCCGGAGGTCGTGGCCGCCGCCGAACAGGCATACGCGCAGGCCGGAGTCGAGGACCCGGCGCGCGAACTCGCACTCGCCGAGGTGCACGACTGCTTCACCCCGACCGAGCTGGTGCTCATGGAGGACCTCGGGTTCTCGGCCCGTGGTTCGGCCTGGAAGGACGTCCTCGCCGGCCGGTTCGACCTGCGCGGCGACCTGGCGGTGAACCCGGACGGTGGCCTCAAGAGCTTCGGGCACCCGGTGGGCGCGTCCGGGCTGCGAATGCTCTACGAGTGCTGGCTCCAGCTGCGGGGCGCCGCTCCCGCGGAGCGGCAGATCGATCTGCGCGGGCGCACGCTCGGACTGACCCACAACCTGGGCGGTCCGCCCGGGGACTGCGTCTCGTTCGTCTCGGTCGTCGGTACCCACCGGGGCTGATGGTGTCCGCGGCAGGCAGCAGCGGCGGCAGCCGTCGTGGCGATCGTGCTCGTTCCGTGGGCGACTGACGTCCCGGTCCGCCCCGGTGAGCAGTCGATGAACGGGAGCAGCATGGAAAGCGACGTCACCATCGACGGCAGGCCGGTCGGCCCGCTGGCACTCGGGTGCAGCAACTTCGGCCACTGGGTGGACGACGACGTCGCGACCCGCATCGTGCACACCGCGATCGATCGGGGCGTAGTCCTGTTCGACACGGCCAACGTCTACCCGCCAGTAGCTCCGGGAGGCAGCGAGCGCCTGCTGGGCCGAGCTCTGGACGGCCGTCGCGACCGGGTTCTCGTCGCGACGAAGTTCGGGCACCCGTTGTTGCGGGAACACGGTGCGGGAGCGGCGGCCGGCACCGTGCGCAAGTCGGTAGAGGGCAGCCTGCGCCGGCTGCGGACCGACTGGATCGATCTCTACCAGCTTCACAAACCCGATCCGGACGTGCCGGTGGGGGAGACGCTGTCCGCCCTCGCCGAGCTGACCGACGCCGGCAAGGTCCGCGCCATCGGCTGCTCCCAGTTCACGGTGCCCCAGCTGGCGGAGGCCCACAGGGTTGCGCGCGAACTCGGCGTCCCGATGTTCCGCACGGTACAGAACGAGTACAGCCTGCTGCGCGGCGTCGGACAGGACGATGTGGTGGCGGCGTGCGAGGAGCTGGGCGTGGCCTTCCTGCCGTTCTTCCCGCTGGCGGGTGGTTTGCTCACGGGGAAGTACCGCTCGGATGCGCCGGCGCCGCCCGATGCCCGGCTCACCGGCCAGCTGCGGCGCTACCCGATGTTCGAGCCCTCTCGCTTCCTGGAGGTGATCGACGGGCTGATCGCCTATACCGCCGACCGCGGCCGGACACTCGTCGAGCTTGCTCTGGGCTGGCTGCTCAGCAGACCGGGCGTGGCCTGTGTGCTGGTCGGCGCCACCCGTGTCGAGCAGGTCGAGGAGAACGTGGCCGCCGCGTCGGCGTGGCGGATGAGCCCGCGGGAGATGAGCGAAGTGGCGGCGCTGCTACGCCCCGAAGCGGGCTTCGGGGACCGCCCCGTGGCCGACCGGAAGTGAGGAAGACGATGAACTGGTCAGGTCCGGGCGCCGCGCCGCTTCGCGGCGTTCGCGTGCTTGAGCACGGGTCGAAGGGGCCCTCGCAGTTCGGGGCGATGGTCCTGGCCGATCTGGGTGCCGACGTGATCCGGGTGGACCGGCTCACCGCCCTGGACCGGCCGATCGCCGGGTACGATCCGCGGCTCGACCTGCTCAACCGCGGCCGCCGGTCGATCGCGCTGGACCTGCGGCACGAGTCCGGGGTGGAGCTGCTGCGGCGGCTCGTGCGGTCGGCGGACGCCGTCATCGACCCGTTCCGCCCGGGGGTGACGACCCGGCTGGGTGCCGGGCCGGAGGAGTGCCTCGCGGTGAACCCCGTCCTGGTGTACGCGCGGATGACGGGATGGGGGGATGACGGGCCGTACGCGCGGAAGGCCGGTCACGACATCAACTTCCTCGCCGCGTCCGGGGTTCTCGGCCTGATCGGCCGCGCGGACAGCGGACCGGTCCCGCCGCTGAACCTGGTGGGGGACTTCGGGGGCGGCGGGATGCTGCTGGCGATCTCGGTGCTGGCCGGCGTTTTCGCGGCCCGGGCGGGCGCCGGCGGGCAGGTCGTCGACGTCGCGATGCTCGACGCGTCCGCACTGCTGGCGACCGTGGTCCACGCGCTGCGGGCGATGGACTCGTGGGGACCGCGCGGGACGAACCTGCTCGACACCGGGGCCCCCTACTACGACGTCTACGAGACCGCCGACGGCGGATACGTCAGTGTCGGCGCCATGGAGCGCGCGTTCTACGAGGAGTTGCTGCGCGGCGTCGGATTGGACGGCGACCCGGCCATGCTCGCCGCGCACCAGGACCGGACACTGTGGACGGAGGCGAAGAAGCGGCTGGCCGAGGCGTTCCGCACCCGGACCCGGGACGAGTGGGCGGCGGAGTTCGCCGGGCGGGAAGCCTGCGTCGAGCCGGTGCTGAACCTGGACGAAGCCACCGAGCACCCGCAGGTGCGCCACCGCCGGATCTACGAGCCGCGGTTCGGGGTCCCGCAACCCGCACCGGCGCCCCGGTTCGCCGCGACGCCGGCGTCGGTGCGTCGCCCGCCGCCGCTGCCCGGAGAGCACACGGACGAGATCCTGGACGGGCTCGGCCTGTCCGCCGCGGAGCGGGCGCACCTCGCCACGGCCGGGGTACTGCGCACCGGCGGCGCGACACGCTGAGCATTGCGGTCACTCGACCGGATGCGGGCCGGGATCGGTGAGGTAGCGGCTCATCGCGACCAGGTGGGTCTGCATGCGGTGGCGCGCGAGTGCCACGTCGCCGGCGACGATGGCCTCAACGATCCGGTCGTGGGCGTGGCGGACGTGGCGGCCTCGCTCGCGCACCTCCTCGACCCCTTCGGTACGTGGCGGCACAGTCAGTTTCGTGAGGACTTCGAGGAACAGCCGCATCGCGGGGTTGCCTGTGAGGTCGGCGATGACGAGGTGGATGTCGTGGGTGCCCAGCCGGTCGGAGGCCTGGATCGCCGCCTCCTGGTCGAGGGTTGCGCGCAGGAGCCTGATGCCGTCTTCGTCGATGTTCTCCGTCGCCAGTTCGACGATCTTGAGCTCGAGTGCCGACCGTGCCTCGAACACGTCGCGGGGCTTCGCATTGTCGAATTGCAGGTGCAACGCGGCTGCCCGGACTACCGAGGACGTGTCCGGTGTGGTCACCACCAGCCCCCCGCCCGGGCCGCGGCGCATGCGCGCCACTGAGTGGTGTTCGAGCAGGCGGACTGCTTCGCGGAAGATGGCCCGGCTGATCCCGAATTCGGCGAGCAGGTCTGGCTCCGATCCGATGACCTCGCCGACGGGCCAGCCGAGCTCGACGATCTTGTCCTCGAGCCGGCGGGCGACCTGTTCGGCGAGTTTGCTCGGGGCGGCTTCGAGGGCAGGCGGGTCCGGGCGGGGGAGTGCCGAGATCGGGGCCACGGAGATTGAGTCGCTCGCCATGACAGAACAGTATATTCATACTGTTCGCGATCATGCGTCAATCTCGGCATGTCGGAGTGCTGCTTGCGAGGGATGCCCCTATTTAGTATCCTTAATACGGGGAACCTTCAAGGAGGTCGAAGTATGGGAAGTCTCGACGGGCGAGTCGCCGTGGTCACGGGCGCGGGGCGCGGTCTCGGAGCGGCGCACGCGAAGCTGCTGGCGCGGGAGGGCGCCCGGGTGGTGGTCAACGACCTCCAGCGCCGCTCGGAGCACCCCGCGGCGGACGTCGTCGAGGAGATCAGGGCGGCCGGGGGCGAGGCGGTCGCGAGTGGACACGACATCACCGAATGGGACTCCGGCCGCGCGCTCGTCGAGTTGGCCGTCTCTTCCTTCGGCCGGCTCGACGTGCTGGTCAACAACGCCGGCGCGCTGCGGGACCAGTTCCTGGTGACCATGAGCGAGCAGGACTGGGACTTCGTCACCCGGGTGAACCTGAAGGGCCACTTCGTGCCCACGAGGTGGGCGGCGTCCTACTGGCGGGATCGCGCCAAGGCGGGAGAGGAGGTCCGTGCCTCGGTGGTCCACACCTCGTCGAGCTCGGGACTGTTCGGTAACCCCGGGCAGTCCAACTACATCGCCGCGAAGGCGGGCGTGGGGATGTTCTCGCAGGCCGTCGCCACCGAGCTCGAGCGGTACGGAGTCCGGTCGAACTGCATCGTGCCTGCCGCCCGCACCCGCCTGACCGAGGCTGTGCCCTCGGTGAAGAAGCTGATGGCCACACCCGAGGACGACGGCGCCTTCGACGTGTACGACCCGGCCAACGTCTCGCCGGTCGTGGCCTACCTGGCGACGGCGGACTGCCCGATCAGCGGTGGCACGTTCTACGTGCGCGGCGGGCACGTCACGGTCGTGGAGTCGTGGAGCCGGGGCCCGGCGCTGGACCGCGACGCGCGGTGGACGGTCGACGAACTGACCCAGGAACTCCCCGGCCTGGTGGCCAAGGTGCAGTCCGCCCGGTAAGGGGTTTTCCGGCGCTGGGCAAGGCCGAGGCCGGCATCGTGTTGTCCTCGGACATCGGAGTTCTCCGCAGCTGGAGCTACGGGTGGCGCTCGAGGAGTTCCATTCGGTGCTACCGGACTACCGGATCGCCGACGGCGACGACGTCGAGTACGCCGGTGGCCGGCAGAAGATCCTGCCGCGCTGGATTCCGCCGTTCTTCTGAGACAGCGGGGAGTGGGCGGAACCAGGTATGGAAGATCCCCGACTGAACGGAGGTGCCACATGGCCGCGATCCGGGCGGACCGCGCGTTGTGCGCCGGCTATGCGAACTGTGTCATGACCGCGGAGACCTACTTCGAACTCGACGACGACGGGCACGTCGAAGTGCGGCGGGACGAAGTGCCCGAGAAGGACCGCGAACTCGTGGCCGAAGCCGTGGAGGCGTGCCCGGTCGCCGCGCTCCGCATCGAAGGCTGACCATGCGGACAGTGATCGTCGGCACGTCGGTCGCAGGCGTGCGCGCCGCGCAGGCGCTGCGCCGCAACGGCGGGGAGGACGAGATCCTCCTCGTGGGAGCGGAGTCCCACCTGCCTTACGACAAGCCGTGCTTGTCCAAGGGAATGCTCTCCGGGGCGGTCGCGCCCGAGAAGAACTGCCTGCTGACCGAAAGCGCGGCCGCCGAACTGGGAATCCGGACGGCTTTGTCGCAGCGCGCGGTCGGCCTCGATCCCGAGGCGGCCGTCCTCCACACCACGGCCGGCCGGATCCCCTACGACCGGCTCGTCATCGCCACCGGCGCGAGCGCCCGCACGCTGCCGTGGTCGGACCTGCCCGGGGTGCACTCGTTGCGAACCAGGGCCGACTGCGAGGCGCTGCGGGCGGACCTCCGGCGGGGCTCCCGGCTCGTCGTAGTGGGCGGCGGCTTCATCGGGTGCGAGGTGGCGGCGACCGCGCGTGGCCTCGGTCTTGACGTCACGATCGTGGAGCCCGAAGCGACTCTCCTGCCCGTCGCCGGTCCCGAGCTGGGCGCGCTGGCCGGGGAATGGCATGCCGGCCACGGCGCGCGGGTGCGGGTCGGCGAGGCCGTCCGTGCCATCGTCCGGGCCGGAGGCGGTCTCGTCGTCGAGTTGCGCGGCGGGGAGGTCCTCGACGCCGACTGCGTGGTTCTCGGAATCGGCGCTGTGCCGAACACCGGCTGGCTCGAGGGCTCCGGCCTGGACATCGCCGACGGGATCGCGTGCGACGCCTGGGGACGCGTGCACTGCCACGAGAACGTCCTCGCCGCGGGCGACGTCGCGCGGTGGCAGGACCCGGTGAGCGGAACGGCCCGCCGCGTCGAGCACTGGACGAACGCGACAGAACAGGCGGCGGTGGTGGGTAAAGTGCTCGCCGGGGCGAGCGACGTCGCCGCGCACCGGGTCAACACCTACGTGTGGAGCGATCAGTACGACCGGACGATGAGTTTCGTGGGCCGGCGCGCGTGTGCGACCCGGGTCACCCGCTTCGACGATCCGCGCAAGAACGGCGTCGCGTTCGTCGGTGCCGACGAACAGGGCGGGCTTGCCTTTGCCGCCGTGGTGAACTGGCCTCGAGCGCTCCTGGCGGTGCGCAAGGCGATCAACGGCGGCGTCCCGTGCGCGGTCGTTGAAGAGCAGCTCACCCCGGCCGCGTGAGGGAGTGGATCAGTGGGGGTGGATCTCGGCCGCGACTCGGGCAAGGTGCTGCTGCATCCGAAACCGCGCGACGCTCGCGTCACCCGAGACCACGGCCTCGACGATCCCGATGTGGTCGTCCAGGAACTGCGCCCGCGCGTCGCTCGCGGTCTTGGGCTCGGACACGGACCGGAACACCTCCACCTCGAGCAGGGTCAGCGTCTCGGTGAACAGCTGGATCGCCGGGTTGCCACTGAGCGCGGCAATGACCGTGTGCACGTCGTTGCGGCCCGAGGTGACGCTCTCCCCGCCGGCGACGGAGGCCCGCTCCCGATCCAGTGCCGCCCGGAGCCGTGTGATCCCGTCCTCGTCGATGTTCTGCGCGGCGAGCTGGACGGCGATCAGTTCGACACCTGTGCGCGCGGCCGCGAGTTTGTCGGGCGTGATGCCCTCGGAGTCCAAGTACACGGCGGCGGAGCGGACGACCGCCCGCGCGTCCGGCTTGGTGACGACCAGGCCACCCCCGGGGCCACGCCGGGTACGGGCGGTGCCGTGATGTTCCATGATCCGCACGGCTTCGCGGAGGACCGCCCGGGAGACTTTGTATTCCTGGAGCAGGTCGGCTTCGGAGCCGAGCACCTCGCCGACCGGCCAGCCGGCGCGCATGATCTGTTCCTCGATCTTGCGGGCCAGGATCTCGCCGCGCTTCTCCTTCAGCGGGAAGTGGTCGCCATCCGTGTGGATGGCCTCGGGAACTGCGTCTGCCATGCCCTCATCGTCTCCGTGCTGCCGCCGCACATTTGGAGGGAAAACGTACCCCATTAGCGCCGCATACGGGGCGAGGACGGGGGACAACGTGTCGCGGCGAGCGTGTCCAGGGCAGAACGGACTGAATATAGTATCCTCTAATTGGAGGTAGCCGATGACCTACGTGATCACCGAGGCCTGCGTCGACGTCAAGGACAAGGCCTGTGTGGACGAGTGCCCGGTGGACTGCATCTACGAGGGCGAGCGTGTGCTCTACATCCATCCGGACGAATGCGTCGACTGCGGCGCCTGTGAGCCGGTGTGCCCGGAGGATGCGATCTACTACGAGGACGATCTACCCGACCGGCTCGCCGACTATCGCGCGGTCAACACGGAGTTCTTCGCCGAGCTCGGAAGTCCGGGCGGGGCGAAATCGGTGCGCGGGCCGGTGGCCGACCACCCGGTCGTCGCGGCGCTGCCGCTCGAGCAAGCGCCAGAGGCGTGACCGTGGCGGGAAAACTGGCGGACCGGACCATGGTGATCTCCGGCGGCAGCCGGGGAATCGGCCTCGCGATCGCGGTGGCGGCCGCCGCCGAGGGCGCCAACATCGTGTTGCTCGCCAAGACGGCCACCGCCGATCCCCGGCTGCCGGGCACGATCTACACGGCCGCGGCGGAGATCGAAGCGGTCGGCGGAAAGGCCTACCCCGTCGTGGGCGACGTCCGGCACGACGAGTCGGTCGCGGCGGCGGTGGAGGCGGCGGTCGCGCAGTTCGGCGGAATCGACATCTGCGTGAACAACGCCAGCGCGATCTCGCTGGAGGGCACCCTAGACCTCGCCCCCAAGCGGTTCGACCTGATGCAGACGGTCAACGTCCGTGGCACGTGGGCGCTGACCCGGGCGTGCCTGCCCCATCTGCGGAAGAGCCGCAACGCGCATGTGCTCACGCTGTCCCCGCCGCTCAATCTGAACCCGCGCTGGCTCGGTGCCTACCCCGCCTACACGCTGTCGAAGTACGGGATGACGATGCTGACCCTGGGCTGGGCGACGGAGTTCGCCGGCTCGGGGATCGGGTTCAACTGCCTGTGGCCCCAGACGCTGATCGACACCGCGGCCGTGCGAAATGTCGTGGCCGGCGCGGAAGGTGCCGCACGAGCGCGGTCGCCGAAGATCATGGCCGACGCCGCGATCACGATGCTCGCCCAGAGCCCGCGCACCTACACCGGGCGGTGCGAGGTCGACGCCGACGTGGTCACCGCGGCCGGGGTCGCGGACCTGACCGTCTACGGCGGCGGTGAGAACCCGGAATGGGACCTGTTCTTGGACTGACACGCCTGGCGCGGGGTGCCGGGCGAGTGGTTCCGCCCCGGCGCCCCGCGCTGCCCGGTCAGGCCGGCATGTGCACCGACTTCGTCTCGAGGAACGGTTCGAGGCCTTCCGGTCCGCCCTCCCGGCCGAGGCCGGACTGCTTGTAGCCGCCGAACGGGACGGTCGTGTCGAAGACCGCGCCGTTGACCGAGATCGTGCCCGTCCGGATCCGCCGCGCGATGTCGTACCCGCGCTCTACGTCGCTGGTGTAGACCGATCCGGAGAGGCCGTAGGTGGAGTCGTTCGCGATCGCCACGGCGTCGTCCACGTCGCGGTAGGTGATCACGCTGATCACCGGGCCGAAGATCTCCTCCTGGGCGACCCGCATCGAATTCTGGACGCCGGTCAGCAAGGTCGGCTCGAAGAAGTACCCCCGTGGCAGGCAGGCCGGCTGGCCGCCGCCGACCACGACGGTGGCGCCTTCCTCGATCGCGGTCGCGACGTAGCCCTCCACCCGGTCGCGCTGGCGCGCCATGGCCAGCGGTCCGATGAGGGTGGCGGGGTCGGCCGGGTCGCCGACCGCGAGCCCGCTCAGTGCCGCTCCCAGCGCGCCGACGAACTCGTCGTGCCGGCTTTCCGACACCAGGACTCTGGTCAGGGCGTAGCACATCTGCCCGGTGTTGCCGCACCCGCCGAACACCAGGCTCGACAGTACGTCGGGAATCGGCGCGTCGTCCGCGACGATGGCGGCGGACTTCCCGCCGAGCTCGAGCGTGACCCGGGCGATGCGCTCCGCCGCGACGGACATGATCCGCTTGCCCGCGGCGGTGCTGCCGGTGAACGTGATCTTGTCGACGCCGGGGTGTGCCACCAGCCGCTCGCCGATTTCGCGGCCGGCGGCGAGGACGCTCACGACGCCGCTGGGCAGGGTGCCCGCGGCGACCAGTTCCTCGACGACGTCGGCGAGGACGTAGGTGGTCAACGGTGTTTCCGGCGCGGGCTTGAGCACGACAGTGCATCCGGCGGCCAGGGCCGGGCCGAGCTTGAGCGCGGCGACCGCGAGCGGTCCGTTCCACGGCGCGATCGCCGCGACCACCCCGGCGGGCTCGCGCAGGATCCGGGTGGTCGCGCCGCCGGTGCGGGCGCGGTCGGTCCGGAACGGGAACGTCCTGGCCTGCTCGGCGTAGTACCGCAGGAACGAGATCGCCAGTCCCTGCCCGTACTGGCTGAAGCCGGTCGGCACCCCGCCCTCGATCGTCGCGAGCGCGGAGAGCTCGGGGAGGCGCTTTTCCAGTGCGTCGGCGAGGGCGTCCAGGACACCGGCTCGGCGGCCTGGATCCCAGGTGGGCCACGGGCCGGTGTCGAAGGCGGACCGCGCCGCCGTCACCGCCGCATCGACGTCGGCGGCGGAAGCCTCGCGGACTTCGGCGACGGTCTCCTCGGTCGCCGGGTTGACGACGGGCAGGGCCATCGCGCCGGTCGCCTCGACCCAGTGGCCGCCGGTGAGGATGCGGTCCCGGTCGCGCAGGCCGGGCCACGACGCGGTGGGAATGGTGCTGGTCATGCTGACTCCCCACGCGAACTCGACGACACCGCGGAGCTTTTCGCCCGCGTGCATGGCTTTGAAGCCGCCCGTGGCTCGCCGAGGTCGATCTCGTCGACCACCCGGGGGGCGTTCCGCCTCCACAACAGACCTGCACTGACCTTCATGACTACTCCTCGTCGAGCAATCGGCGCGCACCGGCGGTCCCGGTGCAGCAGAGATGGACAATGGGAGAGTATCCTCATTTGCTCTACAGGGGGAGGTTTTGTCGGCCTGTACGGGTGAATCGTCGCTGTGAAGTGTCCTCTTTTTTGACTTGTTGTGGCACACTGACCGCCGTGCTTCCCGACGACGTGAAGACCGGCCACCGCACCCCGCCCTCGCCCGGAGCCGTGGACCGTCGCAAATTCCTGACCTATGTACTGGCCGCGCCGACCCTCACGGTCGCCGCGCGGGTCGGCCTGGCCGCCACCTCGGCACCTGCCGCCGAGGCGGCGGTTCCCACACCGCCTCAGCTCCTCGGCGAGGTCATCAGCGTGCAGGACCTCATCGACGTGCTGGCCCTGCCGACGGCGGGCAGGCTGTTCGTGATCGAGATAGGCGAGGACGGCACGGTGACCGTGCCGCTGCCGCGTACCGAGGTCGGCCAGGGGTTGACGACCGCCGTTCCGATGATCATCGCCGACGAGCTGGACGTTCCGTTGTCGAGTATCCGCATGCCGCTGGCGGATGCCCGTCCGGACCTGCTCTTCGCGCAGATCACGGGTGGATCGACGGGGCTTTCGTCGGTCTACGGCCCGGCGCGGATGGCCGCGGCGTCGGCACGGGCGAGGCTAGTGGCGACCGCCGCGCATCGATGGGATGTGAGTGCCGACCGCTTGACCACGCGGGACGGTGTGGTCCACGCTCCGGACGGCCGGCAGGCGACCTACGGCTCGCTCGCGGCCGCCGCGGTGACGGCGCAGCTGCCCGACCTCGGGGTGCAGCTGAAGCCTGAGTCAGCGCTGCGCCTGGTGGGTGGCCGGGTCGGCCGCCTGGACGCGCGGAACATCGTGACCGGCAAGCAGGTTTACACCCAGGATCTGAACGTGGCCGGGGCGAAGCCGTGTGTTCTGCGCCGGCCCCCGACCATCAACGGCGGGGTCGGTGCAGTGCACAACGCCGACGCCGTCCGCGCCATGCCCGGCGTGCTCGACATCGCCACCATCCCGACCGGCATCGCCGTGCTGGCCGAAACCTTTGCGCTGGCATTGGCCGCGGCGAACGCGCTGGAGGTGGACTGGAAGCCGGGCACCATCGACGCGGAGAGCGACGAGACGATCCAGCGGAAGCTGCGCGCGGCCATCGGGCCGCTGGGCGATCCGCCGGTGTCCCTACCCACCTTGGGGCTGGGCAAGCTGGAAATGGAGTTCGACTTCGCCTTCCTCACCCACGCGCCTCTGGAGACCAACTCCGCGGTCGCCGACGTTCGGCCGGACCGCGCCGAGATCTGGTCCGGCGTCCAGGTTCCGACCAGCGCGCAGACCGAGATCGCGGCCGCGCTCGGCCTTCCGCAGTCCGCCGTGACGGTGCACGTCGCGCACAGCGGCGGGTCGTTCGGCCGCCGGCTGTTCTACGACGCCGCGCTCGAAGCGGCGCTGGTGTCCCGGGCCATGGGCAGGCCGGTCAAACTGATCTGGCACCGCACCGACGACATCCGGCACGGCCGCGTGCACCCGGCCAAGCACCACAAGGTCCGTGCCTACTACGCGCTCGGCAACGTGCTGGCCTACCAGCATTGGTGTGCCGCGGTGGACACGTCCCTGGCGCACGGCTTCGGCGAGGCGATGACCATCGCGCTGACCAAGACGGAACTGGGCAACAAAGTGGTCAGCCAGGCGATGTTCGACGCGATGATCGGGTGTCCGTACAACTTCGGCGTGGTCACCCAGCAGTTGCACGAGGTGTCGGTCCCGATGAACACGGGCAGTTGGCGGTCGGTGTATTCGCTGAACGTGCGCGGCGTCGAGGAGATCGTCACCGACGAGCTGTCCCGGCGGTTCCGTTCGGACCCGCTGTCGTTCCGTCGGGAGTTCGCCAAGAACAGCAGGCAGCGCGCGGTGCTCGACCGGGTCGCCGCCGAGGGGGAGTGGGGGCGTCCGCTGCCGGCGGGGGTGGCACAGGGCCTGGCCCTACACGACGAAATGCGGGGCGTGATGGCGTGCCTGGTGGAGCTGGACGCCCGTGACCGCTCCCATCCCCGGGTGACCCGCGCGACCATGGTGGTCGACGTGGGCAAGCCGGTCAACGTCAGCGGGATCGAAGCCCAGGCGCTCGGTGGTCTGACGGATGGCATCTCGGTCGCCCTGCGCGGCGGGCTGCATCTTCGTGACGGCCGCTTCCTGGAGGGCAGCTACCACAACTTCCACTACGCCCGGCAAAAGAACTCGCCGCCCGAGGTGAAGATCGTGGTGCTGCCCGCCACCACCGGCAAACCAGGTGGCATGGGCGAGTTCGCGGTGCCCGTCGCGTTCGCCGCGGTGGTCAACGCCTACCGGCGGGCAACCGGGATCATGCCGACGAGTTTCCCGATCGATTCCGGCGTGGACTTCGAGCCCTATCCGCCGAGCGTGATGCCGATGCCGCCGATGCGGCCGCTTCCCCTGCCGTGACCCGTTTTCCCCGAGCAAAACCACTGCCAGGAGCTCCCATGCCTCGATACGCGTTCACCCTTAACGGACAGCCGGTTTCCGTCGAGGCGCCGGCCGACCACCCGCTCCTCTGGACCCTGCGCGACCAGTTGGGGCTGACCGGCCCGAAGATGGGCTGCAACCTCGACGTGTGCAAAGCGTGCACCTGCCTGATCGATGGTGCGCCCTTCACCACCTGCGTCACCGCTGTCGCCGACGTGGCCGGACGTGAGGTCACCACCATCGAAGGCCTCGCCGACGGCGATACGCTGCACCCGGTGCAGGAAGCGTGGATCGAGCAGGACGTGGCGCAGTGCGGGTTCTGCCAACCCGGGCAGATCATGGCCGCGATCGGACTGCTCAACCGGACCGCCGAGCCCAGCGACGCCGAGATCGACGAGATCGAGAACGTGTGCCGGTGCGGCACCTACTTCCGAATCCGGGAGGCGATCAAGTCGGCCGCGCGGAAGAAAGCGAGCCGGTGACCCGGCTCAGCCCGGCAGCGGCAGGTCAGGGCCACCAGGACAGAGCGCTTCGACGGCCGCGCGGTGCACGGAGCCGCGGGGGCGCTGAACTCCGGCGCAGTGGGCGACTGCGCCGCCGCGGTCTCGGTGAGCCGCTGGGTGAGTTTCTCGGAGATCATGGGTGGCGCCGATCCGGATCGGCGCCACCGCCGCGGTCGCGGCGTGCAGTGCTCCAGCTCGCGGATGGTGCGGTTCAGTTCGAGGATGAGGAGCCACCGATCAAGAATAAGGTCGCTGCACCAGCGATAGCTGCCCCGGCCGTGTGGAACATCCACTACGACTGACGACTGCGGGCACTCCGGCGTGACCGGAGTGCCCGCAGTTCCCGGCTTCACACCATGGCCGGCTGAGGCGCATCGGACGGGGTGAACCGCGCGGGGACCTTCGCGAGGCCGAGGGTGCCGCCCTTGCGCGGGTATTCTTCGATCTCCTCTTCGATCACGGTGAAGTCGGGCATCCGGCGGAGAACTTCCTCGAGCATGATCTTCAGCTCGAGACGTGCGACGGGGGCGCCGAGGCAGCGGTGCGGACCGGAGCCGAATGCGATGTGATCCCGGACGTTCTCGCGGTCGAAGTCGACCTCGAGCGGGCGGGGGAACTTCCGCGGGTCGCGGTTCGCCGCGGAGTTCAGCAGGAGCACGCGCTGACCCTCCTGCAACGCGTGACCGAAGAATTCGGCGTCACGGGCAACGGTGCGGGCGACACCGAGGCTGGGCGTGTAAAGGCGCAAGAATTCCTCGACCGCTTTCGGAATCCGGTCGGGACTTTGCCGTAGCTGCTCCCGGGCTTCGGGGTTCCCGCTCAGCCAGCGCAGGGTGTGCAGAACCGTGGTCGCAGTGGTGTCAGTGGAGCCGAACGTCAGTCCGTTGAGGATGGTCTGCGCCTCTTCGGGTTCGACTCGGACGTCGAAGATGGAGCCGGCCATGAGTGCACTGGCGACGTCGCCTTGGGGGCTTTCCTTGCGCTTCTTCACGAGGTCGAGGATCTGGCCCTGCATGGACAGGAACAGATCCATGGGGAACTCGGGCGACGAGACCGGGTGGAGCATCATGTTGTGGACTGTGCCGGACAGCGTCTCCCAGTCGGGCACCCCGCCGCCGATCAGCTTTGACGCCATCTTGACCGGAACTACGTTCGCCAGGTCGGCCGAGAAGTCGATGCGTCCCGTGGCCCGCACTGCCTCCAGCGCCTCGATCGTGTGCTCCCGAATGCCTTCCTCGTAGGAGCGCACGGCCTTCGGGGTGAAGAACGGCGCCTCGAGCCGCCGGACGGCCGTGTGCATCGGCGGGTCGCATTCGGTCGGGACGAAGCGGGCCGGCTGTTCGGGGATCGAGAGGCCGGTCCGCGGTGTGCGGTCGGCGGGGTAGAGATCCTTGTCCCGCTTCGCGAAGGCGTCGCCCTCGACGCCGTCGTGCATCGAGGAGAACGTTTCCCAGTCCTGGTAAGCGGTGTTGGTCTCGTCGAAGCCGGCGATCACCCAGAACCCGCCGTATGCGGTGTTCCACACGATCGGAGTCTCGGCCGCCAGCCGGTTCAGGCGTGCGTGCACGCTGGCGAGGGACGCCGGTGCGTTGTGGTCCCAGTCGATCGTCACCGCATCAGCGGAAGTCTTCGCAGTGCTCATCGTCGAACGTCCTAACTCCTGCATTGTTTCGGTGTGGTGTGGTGGAAAATCGTTCAGCGGACGGCGATCCGGTTCTCCCTTCCGATCTCACCGGGCCACCAGCGCGTACGTGGTCGACAAGTACTCGGCGATTCCCTCGGCGCCACCTTCGCGACCCAGCCCGGAGTTCTTGATCCCGCCGAAAGGAGCGGCCGCGTTGGACACGACACCCGTGTTCACCCCGACCATCCCGGCCTCGAGGCGATCCACCAAGCGGTGGCCGCGAGCGAGGTCCCGTGTATAGGCGTAGGCGACCAGTCCGTACTCCGTGGCGTTGGCCGCGGCCACCGCTTCGTCCTCGGTTTCGAAGGTCGTGATCGCGAGGACCGGGCCGAAGATCTCCGTTCGCATCAGCTCGCTGTCGGCCGAAACCTGGTCGAGGACGGTGGGCGGGTAGAACGTGCCAGGTCCCGGTATCGGGTGGCCGCCGCATCGGACGCGAGCCCCGCGACGCCGGGCATCGTCGACCAGGCGCTGGTTGTGGTCCACGGCTCGCCGGTCGATGAGCGGGCCGATGGTCACGCCTGGCTCCGAGCCCGAGCCGATCTTCATGGCGGCAACCTCATCGGTCACCCGTCGTGCGAACGCGTCGGCGAGTGAGGTGTGCACGAAGAACCGGTTCGCGGCGGTGCAGGCCTGGCCCACGTTGCGGAACTTCGCGACCAGCGCCCCTGCGACGGCGGTGTCGATGTCGGCGTCTTCGAAGACCAGGAAGGGCGCGTTGCCGCCGAGCTCCATCGATGTTCGCAGCACGTTCTCCGCGGACTGCGCGATGAGCCGCCGCCCGACCTCCGTCGATCCGGTGAAGCTGATCTTGCGCAGTCGCGGGTCCGACATCAGCTGCGCGGAGACAGCCGCCGGATCGGAGGTGGTGACCACGTTGACGACTCCGTCCGGCACTCCGGCGTCGGCCAGGACGTCGCACAGCAGGATGGTGGTGAGCGGAGTCAGCTCGGCCGGTTTGACGACCACCGTGCAGCCGGCGGCGAGAGCCGGTGCGATCTTGCGCGCGACCATGGCCAGCGGGAAGTTCCACGGCGTCACGAGGTAGCAGGGGCCGACGGGCCGGTGGGTGACGATGACGTCGCCCGTTCCCTCGGGGTTCGTCCCGTAGCGCCCGGCGATGCGCGGGGCTTCTTCGCTGAACCACCGGAAGAACTCCGCGCCGTAGGCGACTTCTGTCAGAGACTCGGTCAGGGGCTTGCCGGCTTCGGCGGTGATCACGGCCGCGAATTCGTCCCGGCGCTCGACGAGCCGGTCGAACACGCGACGCAGGATTTCCGCTCGTGTGCGAGAGCTCACCGACGCCCATTCGCAGGAAGCGGATACGGCGGAGTCGAGTGCGACGAGAGCGTCGTCTGCGCCGCCGTCTGAGACGGTCGCGATGCGCACACCATCGGCGGGGTTGACCACGTCGAACGTCCGCCCGGACCGCGCAGGCCGCCACTGCCCGCCGAGCCACAACTGTGCGTTCTTGAGGTTCGCTGCTTTGTCAACCGCCTCCGACGGCACCAACGCGGTCATGCCACGTCCTCTTCTTTCGTTTCGATCGCCGGTGTGCCCGGCTCGGCGATGAGGGATTTCAGCCGCACACCGACGTCCGCTGCGCGGGAGGGGTCGATGGTCTTCCCCGCGGTGAGCGCGGACTTGGCCGCCATGAAGTCGGCGGGCCGGTTGACGCACTCCGCGGCGACCAGCCGGTCTCCGGCGTAGTGCAGAACGCTGCTTCCGAGCGCGTCCGGAGCGATCCGCAGCACGGTTTCGCCGTTTTCCGGCACGATCCCGGCGACCTGCAGTTTGAGGTCGAACTGGTCGGACCAGAACCATGGTGTGCTCAACCACGGTCGCGGGCGGCCCGCCAGGGTGGCGGCGGCAACCTTGGCCTGTTCGGTGGCCGCGTTGACCGACTCGAAGCGCATCCGTCCCCGCGGTGTGCCGGGCGCGGGCCACACGGTGCAGTCACCGGCCGAGACGGTGACCCCATCGGAGGCGACCGCGCGCTCGTCCACGACGATGCCGCCTTCGACGGTCAAGCCCAGTTGTGCGGCGAGTTCGGTCCGGGGTTGCGCGCCGACGCCGATGATCACCACGTCGGCGGTGAGCACGGCGCCATCGGCCAGCCGGACGCCGGTCACCTGTCCGGTCTCGTCGCCGAGGAATTCTTCGGGCAGGGTGGCACACCGGATGCCGACGCCGTGACTTTCGTGGGCGAGCTGGAAGTGGTTGCTGATGAAAGGGCTCACGGCTCGGGCCATGAGGCGGTCGTCGGCGAGCACGACGGTCACCGCGCAACCCAGCTTGCGGGCGGTGGCGGCGACCTCCAGCCCGATGAACCCGCCTCCGATGACGACGATCTCAGGCGCATCCACGAGAGCGGAGCGAAGGAGACTGGCGTCGTCGTTGTCGCGCAGGTAGTGGATTCCGCGCAGGTCGGCGCCTGGCAGATCCAGGACTCTCGGCCGGGCACCTACGGTCAGCGCGAGCCGGTGGAAGCGCAGTCGTCGTCCGGAACCGGTGACTGCACTGCCACGTCCGTCGGGTGCGACTTCGACCTGTGTGATCTCCTCGCCGAGGACGAGTTCGACGTTCTGGTCCGCGAAGAAGCTTTCCGAGCGCAACGCGAGGTCGGCGGGCACGACGCCTTCGAGCAAGGCCCTCTTCGACAGGGGCGGCCGCTCGTACGGGAGGTGGCGTTCCGCGCCGACGAGGGTTATGGGCGCGGTCCAGCCGAATTCACGCAGCGATGTTGCGAGCTGAACGCCGGCCTGGCAGGCGCCGACGACCAGGACACCGTCGTCTTCGGCGCCTGGGTTCGGAGGGGTGGGGCCGTCCTGAGAGGACATGCGTTGCTCCTGCACGAGTTCTTCGATGGACAAAGTTGAGGGCCGCGCTCAGAGGTGCCGTCGCCCGATCAGCCTCTCCAGCAGGGTCGTCGTGGCGGCTGGGAGGTGAACAGCCGCCGGATCCAGCTCGCTGCCCCGGGCATACGGCCCGCCGAACAGCGCTGCGCCCTGCTCCGTGAGCCGGCACCTCAGCAGGTCGTAATCCCGTGTCGCAGCCGAATCCAGCAGGAGTTCGCACAGCGGAACCCTGGGACGCCAGCCGGGACCGGTCGTCGGTGAGGTCCGCACACTGAGGGTTCCGTCGGCGTCGAACCGCGGGTCGGCGATCAGGACGTTGAGGAATCCGCCGTGTGCGGTGAAACCGACCTCACCGCGGAAGGAGACCGTGTCGCCGGGACCCGGCGTGCGCTCGTCGAGGGGGAAGAGGAACTCCCCGTCGTGATTGAGCCGCACGCCGGGCCCGAGCCAGATCCGGCCGTCCGGTGTCGCGCCGACATAGGACACGAACGTCCGCTTGATCGCCCAGGCGAGTCCGTACCGGGTCTCAGCTTCCGGTGCCGGCGCGGTACTCATTGATTCCCTTTTCGAGCAGCGGCAGGATGGCGGCGCGGAAACCGAGCGGGTCATCGGTGGGGGCGAAGTGGCTCAGCCCCGGCAGCATCTCGGACCGGATGCCCGGGAACCGTTCGGCGACCGCCGGGCCGCCGTGCTCGGGGTCGTTCGCCATCGGGTCGTACTCGCCGCCGATCACGTAGACGGGGTGGTTCTCGGTGTCGAACCTCGGCTCGCCCTTGGTGAGGTCGTGCCCGGTGAGGAAGTAGTCGTTGTCGCCGGCGTAGACGCCCGGGAAGTTGGACCGGTAGATCCAGTAGATCTCGCGCTTGTACGGCTCGGGACCCAGCGGCGAGGTCGCCGCGAAGTTCCCGCTGCCGTAGATCTCCGTCGATACGCGGTTGTCGCGGCAGAGGTCGTTGAAGCCGAGGGTGAACTCGTCCGCGCGAGCGTTGTCGAGGGTGCCGTTCAGCGCGAAGAAGGCACCGAAGCGGTCGCCGCGGTACGCGGCGAGGTCGAGCGCCAACTGCCCGCCCACCGAGCAGCCCATGAAGTGTGGGTGTTCGAGTCCCAGGGCGTCGGCGAAGGCGACGACGAAGTCCCAGTACCACTGCGGGGCCGGCTGGTACGCCTCCTCCCACCAGCGGGGGCCCACCGGCGGCAGTGAACGTCCGTGGAAGGGCAGGTCGTAGGCGATGAGCCGGTAGCGCGACTGGAACTCGGGGTCCGCGAGCTGGTGCCGCCACTGCCGCGCGTCACAGCCCGCGGTGTGCTGCAGGAGGAGCACCTCGTCACCCGTGCCGGACTCTTCGTAGTAGACGCGGTAGGTGGTGCCGCCGAAGGTGACGTAGACGTAGCGTCCGACTGCCGTGTCGGTGTCCGCGAACAGCGGTTGTGCCGGTTCGGTCGGCAGGCCGATCTCGGTGACGCCTCGCGCTTGACGCAGCAGCTGGTAAACACGGCCGGTCGCGCCGGCGTACGGGGCGACATCGGTGAACAGGTCGCCGGCCGGTCCGGCGCCGCGACCGGTCGCCAGCATGAGCGACTCCGTACCCGGGACCGGAGGCTGCTTCACAGCGTCGTCGAGGACATCGGCGGGCACGACGACGCTGAGCCGTGCTTCCTCGGCGGAACCCGGCTCGAGTCCGGTGATGGTGCCGTTGTCGGCGATCAGATCGGCCGTCAGATCACCGACCACGACGCGGAGCCTGCCGGTGAAGCCCTTCAGCTTGTACTTGAGCTCGCGATCCTCCGTGAACAGAGGCCTGAGGTCGTCGAGAGTGAGCGACATTGCTTGTCTCCTAGATGAGAGCGGGCGGAGCCCTGGGTCACTCCTGCATGGACGGAGTGGTTACGTGCAGGTCACGCGGAAGCTTTTCCGGGTGCAGCTGGCAGCTCAGGCGAGAGCTGGGCTCGCGATCGACCGCGGTGCCGTCGAGCATCTCGTCCTCCAGGTCCGAGACGGGCTCGAGCATCTGCAGGTCGTCATCGGCGACGAACACGTGGCACGTCGCGCACGAAAGGACGCCTCCGCAGTCTCCGATGATCCCGGGGACACCGTTGCGCTTGGCGAGGCTCATGACGGTTTCGCCCGGCGAGGACTCGAGGGTGCGCGTGGTGCCTTCGTGGTCGGTGTAGCTGACTGAAGCCATATCGCCTCCGATGCTTCGTTGCAGGTGGGCGGGTAGTGTTCCTGCCGTTGAGGCAGAGACTGCCAGATTGCGGATGTCTGCCGCAACTGGCATTCTGATAACGAACGGCCCACCTACACGGAGGTTTCGCCATGAGTTCGACGACGGCGTCGGCGCTGAAGGATGCGGTGGAGGCGGTGACGGTGCCCCGGCTCGAGGCCGCCGTCCAGGGGATCCGGCAGGTCTCGCAGAAGGCGGCAGGCTGGCTGACCGATCGAATCGAAGCTGGGGTGCCGGCGTACAGCGACGAGCGGAACTCCTGGTGGCGCGTCCCGTGGGCACTCACCCTGGCGGGGGAGCGCTCGATCGCTGCGGGAGTGCTCGCATGGGCGGAAAGCGAGGCGCTCACCGACGAAGGCGATCTGAAACCGGGGCCCTACGGCGGGAGTGACGAGCGGACACCCGTCTACCAGCTGACGCACCTCGCCCTCGCCGCCCACCTCCTGGACCGGTTCGACCTGTCCGCGCGGATCTACCAGCGTGTGCTGACATATTGGAACCACGACGAGGGCGGCGCGTACACCTACCACGACCGGCGCGATGGCCAGGTGGACTGGTTGTTGACCGCCCAGGTGGGTCTCGTCGCGGTCGCCCTCGGCGACACGGCTGTCCGCGACCAGGCCTACGCCTGGTACCGGCAGATGTGGGACTGGCAACCCGCGCTGGACGACCTGGTTCTGGTGACCGGTCGTGACGCCGACGGCCTGCGCACGGCGCCCGCGACGGGCGCGTTCAACCTCGATCGCGTCGACTTCACCAAGCCCAAGGAGCTCTATTTCCAGCCGGGCGCGGCCGCCGCCTTCCTCGCCGAATACTCGGCGCAGACCGGTGACCGCGACGCCGTCGCGATCGCGCGGGGTCTCATGAAGCTGAACGTCGAAGGCACCGTCGAGCAGATCGCCGATCCCGAGAGCGTCCACGCGTGCAAGTTCCCGTGGGGAGCGGCCGAGCTCTCCGTGCTGGACGGCGAATTCGACTGGGCGCCCTACCTGGTGCTGTTCGCCGAGTGGTTCGCCGACCGGCAGGAGGACTCGGGGGCGTGGTCACCATCGGCTTTCACGTTGACAAAGCCGGCCACCGATGCCGACCGCATGTGGAAGACCGCTGAGCACCTCATGGAGGTGCAGAAGATCTCGGCGGGTCTTTCGGCGCGCCTGGCTACGTTGCGTTAGAGTCGTGACGATCGTCCAGCGAACCAGGAGAAGAGCACTGACCAGTCGGTCCGACTTGCGCGAGCGGCAACGCGAGCGCATTCTCCAGGAGATCCGCGAGGCCTCCTTCGCGCTGCTCTCCGAGCGCGGGGACGAGGTGTCGGTCAGTGACATCGTGAAGCGCGCGGGCGTCTCCGAGCGCACCTTCTACCGGTACTTCCCGACTCGCGAGGACGCGCTGCTCGGGTGGATCGACGAGTCCGCGCAGGTCGTGCACGCCCGGTTGCGCGACCATCCGCATGGTCACGCGGTCGGCGCCGTGCTCGAAGAAGCGCTGGCCGCGGCGAATGTCGCCACGATGCAAAGCCCGGCGAGCTGGAACGCGTTGCGGGTGGTCTTCTCGTCGCCGAAGTTGTTCAGCGCGTACGCGGAGCGTCAGCGTCGCTGGGAATCGGAAGTCGCGATCGTCATCGCGGAGCTTCTCGGTACGAGCGTCGAGTCCGACAGCAGGCCCGGCGTCTGGTCGGCGATGGCCTTCGCCATCGCGACGAAGGTGAGCTACGACTACGTGATGGCGGGGAAGCGACGCGGGTTCGAGGCCAAGTTGCGTGAGGCGTTTGCCCACGCGGCCGAGTTCCTCACGCACCCGCTCCCGTAACCCCGCCGTCTGCCGAGGCTCGGCCCGCGATCACCAATCGGGCACCTGCCTCTTTCGCGCATCGGTTTGCTCCCGCCACCTGGCGGGAGCAAACCGCCGGTATCCAGCTCGCCCACGCAGTTGCAGCCATCTCCAGAACCTGAGGGGACACCGGACACCTTCCTAAAAGTTTGTTGCTGCGACTTGGGCTAGTGTGCAGCCCCACGAAGTCGGCATGTGCATGGGCACGATCCACTCCTTCGAGCCCCTGGCCCGCAACCTCGCCGCCGCGAGCGGCGCCACCGTCGTGCCGGTCGGCTACCGCCTCGCGCCCGAGAACCCACCGCCGGCCCAGTTCGACGACGCCTACGCCGCCACGGCCTGGGTCGCCGAGCACGCGGCCGAGCTGCGCGTCGACCCCGCGCGGCTTGTGGTGGTCGGGGACAGCGCCGGTGGCACCCTCGCCGCCGCCGTCGCGCTCGCCGCACGGGACCGCGGCGGGCGCGCCATCGCCTGCCAGGTCTTGATGTACCCCGGCCTCGACCGCGACCTGGGCGCCCGATCGATCGCCGAGTGCGCGGACGCGCCGATCCTCAGCCGCGACGACGTGCTGTACCTCAACGAGCTGGCCGACAACGGCCACGGCTATCCGGACAACGCCTACCGGATCCCGGCTTACGCAGCCGACCTCACCGGTCTGCCTCCGTCGATCGTGGTCACAGCCGAGTGCGACCCGATCCGCGACTGGGGGAACGCTACGCGCACCGGCTCCGCGAAGCCGGCGTACAGACCACCCTGACCCGCTATCCCGGTGCCTACCACGGGTTCGCCCTCCAAGCGGCTTACCTCGCGCGCGGGCGCTTGGCCATCGCCGAGACCGGCGCGCTGTTAAGGGCCAAGTTCGCCCACCCTCTCCCGTTCTGACCACCAGGAGAGTCTCCGTGACCGATCCTTTCGCCGACGCCGTCGACGTCGAGCCCCGTGAGCTGTCCCGCGGCTACACCTGGGCCGAGTGCCCGCGGTGGCACGACGGCACGTTTTGGTTCAGCGACATGTACACCCACCGGATCCTGCGGCTCGACGCCGAAGGCACGCCGGAAACCATGGTCGACCTCTCGACGCGCACCTCGGTGAACGGCACCGAGGTCATCCCCGGCGGTTTCGGCTGACTGCCCGACGGGCGGCTCATCGTCACCTCGATGCACGAGCGCCTGGTCTTGGCGTTCCACGGCGAGACCCTCACCGAGTACGCCGACCTGCGGGAGCTGGCCACCGGCCCGATCAACGACATGGTCGTCGACGCCGACGGCCGCGCCTACGTCACTCAGCTCGGGTTCGAACTGTTCGCCGGCGAATCCCCCAAAGACTCGGATCGTCGGCGGGTTCGACAACACCGCCAACTTCCTGACCGCCGGCGTCATGTCGCTGCTGCACTCCGACGAGCAGCGGGAACTGTTCCTCACCGAGCCCGACGGCCTGGCCCCGACCGCCGCCGAGGAGGTGCTCCGGCACGGCGCGTTCTCGCTCGGAGGCCCGGTGGGCGGCGGGGGCGGGCTGGTGCCGTTCGTGGCCACCGAGGACGTCGTCGTGGACGGTCAGCTCATCGCCAAAGGTGAGGCGGTCAGCATCGATCCGGGCTCCGCCAACCACGACCCCGAGGCCATCGAGGACCCGGGCCGCTTCGACATCACCCGCAAGAACAACCCGCACCTGATGCTCAGCCACGGCCTGCACCACTGCCTCGGCGCGCCGCCGGCCCGCATGGAGATGCAGGTCGGCCTGGCCGAGATCTTCAAGCGCATCCCGACCCTGCGGCTGGCCGGCGAACCGGTGGTCCGCCGCGACGTCCTCACCCAGCCCATGACCGAACTCCCGATCGCCTGGTGAAACCCGTGCCCAAGGTTTCTACACCCAGCCCGACGGCTCCGAGACCGTCATCGAAGCCGTGGTCGGGGATTCGGTCATGCAGACCGCGGTCCGCAACGGCGTCAGCGGCATCGTCGGCCAGTGCGGCGGAGCGCTGTCGTGCGCCACCTGCCACGTCTTCCTCGCCTCCGGCGACTTTCCGCCGCAGGGCGAGGACGAAGACGAGATGCTCGACTGCGCGGCCACCGAACGCGAGGACAACTCGCGGCTCTCGCGCCAGCTCGTCCTCGCCGAGGGGCAAGAGGTCCGCGTGACCATCCCGGAAGCGCAGCTGTGAGCGGTCGGCTGCTCGTGGTGGGGGCGGGCCAGGCCGGGGTGCAGGTGGCGAGCAGCGCCCGAGAACTGGGCTGGGACGGTTCGATCACCCTGATCGGGGAGGAACCGTACGCCCCTTACACACGTCCTCCGCTGTCCAAAGCCTTCCTCAAGGGCGAAGCGTCGCTTGAGTCGCTGGCCCTGCGCAGCGCAGCCTTCTACACCGAGCAGCGGATCGACCTGATCCTGGACGAGCAGATCGCTCACCTGGACCTGGACGGCGCAGAGGCAGTGTCCGCTTCGGGGCGGCGCTGGCCGTTCGCCCGGCTTGTCCTGGCCACGGGGCGCAACCGCGTCCCCTCGTGGTTGACGGCGCCGACCTCGACGGCGTCCTGGTGCTGCGCGATGTCCGCGACGCCCGGGTTCTGGCGCGACGCCTGGCGGCTGTCACCGACCTCGTCGTGATCGGCGGTGGGTTCGTCGGTCTCGAGGTGGCCGCCACCGCGGCCGCAGCCGGTGTGCGGGTCAGCGTGGTGGAAGCCGCGCCTGCACTGATGGGCCGGGTGGTCAGCAGGGTCACCGCGGACGCGGTCACGGCGGCCCACCGGGCGGCCGGGAGCCGGATTCTGACCGGCGTGCGCCCGCGGCGACGGCGCGGTCAGCGCGGTCGAGCTGGAGGACGGGCGGCATTTGCCTGCTCAGCTCGTCCTGGTGGGGGTCGGTGCGCGTCCGCGTGACGACCTGGCCCGGGCGGCCGGGCTTCGCTGTGACAGGCGCTCGGCGCCGGACACCTGGATGAACAGCGGGGGCAGCCCGCGCAGGTCGGCGAGCACGGGCGACACGAGCGGATCGTCGGCGGGGTGATCCGCCAGGTAGTCCATCCGTATGCGTGGTCCCTGCTCCTCCCTCAGGATGTACTCCGTTTCGCCCTTCTCGACCCAGGTGCCGGTGTGGAAGCGCTCCTCGCGGAGGTCGAACACGCCGGAATACAGCACACCGGCCAAGGCGCGCGAGCGGCGTTCGAGCAGCACCGCCACCGCGAGGTTGGCGCCTGCGGACTCGCCGACCACCACCACCTTGGGGGCCAGCGTCGCGGCGTGGTCGAAGGCGTCGAGGCAGTCGGTGATCGCGGCCGGGAACGGGTTCTCGGGCGCCAGACGGTACTCCGGCAGGACTACCCGGGCCCGCGTGCCCAGCGCCAGGTGAGCCGCCAGCGGCCGGGGGACCGCCGCGTTCCCGGACCGGAACCCGCCGCCGTGGATCAGCAGGATCACGACGTCGTCCCGGGGCTGCTCCGGGGTCATGAGGTAGGAACCGGGGAGCGCAGCGACGTGGCGGGCTCGTCGAGAACACCGGACACCGCTTGGTAGCGCGCGCCGACCTCGGCCATGGCGGATCGCTCGGTGGCGAGGTCGACCGGCTCGCTGTCTCGGAACCAGCCGACCGTCTGATCGAACGTCTTGCTTGGCATCGGTGTTGCGACTCCGTTCTACTGATGGGTGAAGCCTTCGCCGATCGCGCCTGCTACACGGCGCAACCATCCTCGTGCCTACCTGCGCCGGCCGTGAAGCTGCGGCCGTCCGGCAGGGTCACGGTCGCGGTTGTCCCCGGCGGAACCGTCACGGCCAGGCGGAACCGGCCGTCCTCAAGCCGCCAGCTCGACGCGATGCGCCCGTGCACCGAGTCGAACTCGGCTTCGGCCCAGGTGAGGCCGCCACCCGGCTCGGGGCGCACCTCGAAGTGCCGGTATCCGGGCGCGTCCTCGCGCAGCCGGATGCCCGCGGTGTGCCGGTGCAGGAACGACACGACCGCGCCCTTGCTGTAGTGGTTGAGGGACGCGTGCGGGACGCCGTGCTCGTCGATGCCGTCCCAGTGTTCCCAGATCGTCGTCGCGCCGCGGTCGATCATGGTCAGCCACGACGGTGAAGTGTCCTGGAACAGCAGCTCGTAGGCCACGTCGAGGTGCCCGGTGTCCGCGAGGACGGGCAGCAGGTACGGCGTCGCCAGGAATCCGGTGCCCACGTGCGTGCCCGCGTCGCGGATCAGCGTGACGAGCCGGTTCGCGGTGGCGGCCCGCAGTTCCTCCGGTACCAGCCCGAAGGCGAGTGCGCGCACGTACGTCGCTTGGGTGGCGGGCGAGAGCGAGCCGTCGTCGGCGATGAACTCCGTTCGCCAGGCGTCGAGGGCGTTGGCCGCGAGCTGCCCGTACCGGTCGGCGTCCGGCTGGTGGCCGGTCATGGCGGAGATGCGGGACAGCAGGGACGCCGAGCGGTACAGGTACGCGGTGGCGACCGCGCCGTGGTCGGCGGTGCGGAAGGCTTCTTCGTCGACGTGGGGTTCGCACCACTCGCCCCAGTGGAAGCCGCCGTCCCAGAGGAATTCCTCGTGGGGGGCGGGAGCTGCCGTCCGGCTGTGGTGGCGGCGGGTGCGGGCGCGTTCGGCGGCGAAGTCGACCCAGCGGGCCATCATCGGCCGGAACTCGGCCAGGACGTCGAGGTCGGCATAGGTCAGGTACAGCTCCCACGGCACGATGACCGAGGCGTCGCCCCAGGCGGAGGAGCCGGCGAACTGGTCCAGGATCGCCGCGGGCAGGTGCTGGACCTGGCGTCCACCCGGGTCCGGTGCGAAATTGGTCAGGCAGCCGTCGTCCCACTGGTCGACGGCCAGGTCGCGTAGCCACTTCACCGCGAAGCCCGCGACGTCGTAGAGGAACGCGGCCGTCGGTACGTACAGCATCCAGTCACCGGTCCAGCCCGCGCGTTCGCGTTGCGGGCAGTCGGTGGGGATGTCGCAGGCGTTGTCGCGGAAGCTCCACACCGCCGCCTCGTGCAGCCGGTTGATGCGGTCGTCGCTGCAGCGGAACCACCCGGTACGACGCAGGTCGGTGTGCACGACGACCCCGCGGACGTCGCTCGCGGTGATCGGGCGGGACGCGCCTTCGACGCTGACGTACCGGAAGCCGTGCGTGGTGTGCCGGGGCTCGAAGACCTCATCCGTCCGGCCGCCGGAAATCACCCGGTCGACCTGGCCGGCGGACAGCGGCTCGTGGGTCTCCCAGTCGACGCCGCGTAGGTGGTCGAGGGTCACGTCGCCGTCCGGGCCGAACGCTTCGCCGTGCGTGAGGACGAGGTGATCTCCTGGTGGCACCTGCAGCCGGAGCCAGCCGTTGATGTTCTGGCCCAGGTCGACGACCTGCCGCCCGGACGGCAGCGGGGCGACCGAAACGGGGGTCAATTCTTGGATGCGCCGGACCGGCGGAGCGGGTGAAGAGGTGAGCCGGGCGAAGTCGTCGTAGAGCCCGCCGGTGCCGGTCACGGCTTTCGACCAGGCGGCATCGGGGTAGCCGGGCGCGGACCAGCCGGGCATCGCCTGCCGAAGGTCGGCGGTCTGGCCGTCCATGAGGTCCGCCGTGATCCAGGCGGGGGTGGTCGTCCAGGTGGAGTCGGTGCCCAGCACGGTCGTGGAGCTGTCCTCATGCCGGATGTGCAGCTGGCACAGCAGGGCGGTGTGGTCGCCGAAGGAGTTCGCGAGCCGCATCGCGCCGGTGCGGCCGCGGAACCAGCCGTCGGACACGACGGCACCGATCGTGTTCTCTCCGGCGCGGAGCAGGTCGGTGACGTCGTAGGTCTGGACGTGCAGCACGTCCCGGTAGGCGGTGAAGCCGGGCGTCAGTTCGAGGTCGCCGACTCGCTCGCCGTTGAGGAAGGCTTCGTAGATGCCGTGCGCCGTGGCATACAGCCGGGCGCTGACGGGCTGGGGGATGGTGAAGTCGCGCCGGAAGAGGTGCGCGGGCCGGCTGCCGGGTTCGGGCAGGTCCTGTTCGGACGGTTCGATCCAGGAAGCCGTCCAGTCCGCGGCATCGAGCCCGCTCTCCCAGAACGCGGGTTCGGACCAGGCGCTCTCGCCGAGCTCGGTCCAGATCTTGACCTGCCAGGTCACGCGCCGGCCGGAGCCCGGCAGCGGACCGGGATAGCGGACCAGGACGTGCTGATCGCCGTGGTTCCTTCCGGAATCCCACTCGCCGGTGCGGATCCGGTAGGCCGACTGCGTTGTGGAGCCGGCGGGGAGCCACCAGGACAACCGTGGCCGGGAAAGGCTGGTCCCCAGCGGGTTCTCGAGGTGCTCGACGCGCAGGTGGGTGGGTGCGGTCACTGGTGGGTCCCCCCGTCGACGCGGATCTCGGTGCCGGTGATGAACGCGCCGTCCTCGGAGGCGAGCATCGCGATGACCCCTGCGACGGACTCCGGCGGGGCGAAGCCCTCGCCGATCGCCGGCTGAAGCTTGCCGAACAGCTGCCAGTCGACGTCTTCGGGCAGATGCCGGACCGTGGTTTCGGTGATGCCGCTGCGGATGCTGCCGGGGGTGACGCACACCGCGCGCAGGCCCTGCTTGGAGTACTCCTGCGCGATGGAATGAGTGAACGACTGGATGCCGCCCTTGCTGGCCGAGTAGGCCGCCATGTACGGGTGGGCGAACGAGGCCGACGTCGAGCTGAAGTTGACGATCACGCCGTGCCCGGTCGCCAGCAGCGCCGGCAGTGCGGCGCGGGTGACCAGGAACGTGCCGGTCAGGTTGACCCCGATGATCCGGTTCCAGGTCTCGAGTTCGCACTCGTGGGTGTGGGCGCCGCGCAGGATGCCGGCGGCGTTGACGAGGACGTCCAGTCCGCCGAGCTCCGCGACGCTCTCCGCGACGACGGCGCCGACCGCTATCTCGTCCGAGATGTCGAGCACGCGAGTGGTGAGCCGATCGCTGTGGGCGCGGTCGGCCGTTTCCTCGAGGCCGGATTCGGCGACGTCGCCCGCGACGACGTGCGCGCCTTCGGCCAGGAGCCGGAGCACGGTTGCTTGGCCGATTCCGGACGCGCCGCCGGTGAGCAGGACGCGTTTCCCGGTGAATCGCTGCATTGGGGTGCCCTTTCGGGGTCAGTTCTTGCTGAGGTCGATCAGTTCGGCGAAGGCGTCGTCGGGCAGGTGCGCGCCGCTCATGGCCAGGAAGCGGGTGAACTGGTGCATCGGCAGGGATGCGACCATGCGCAGCCAGTCCGGGGTGTCGTCGGCCTGTTTCGCCTGCTCTTCGGTCATCGATTCGGTGATCCGGCGGAGGACGAGCGGGCCGACGACCGGATGGGCGAACCAGTCCTGGACCGGCGAGTCGAGGCTCAGCTGCCGCGTGATGACGTCGCCGGTGAGGGTGATCGGCGCCTCGGCGACGATCTCGGCGGCACTGTGTCCGATTTGGACGGTGTATGCGCCGGGCGCGACCACCCACCGGCCGAGTTCGACGTCGTAGTAGGCGAAGGCACGGCGGCCGAGGGCGAGGCCGACCGTCCGGGACTCGCCCGGGGCGAGGGCGACCTTGGCGAAGGCGCGCAGCTCACGCGCGGGCCGGCGGACCGGTCCGGCGTCGGTGGCGACGTAGAGCTGCACGACGTGCTTCCCGACGACAGCCCCGGTGTTGGTCGCCGTCACCGAAACCTGTGCCTCGTCGTCACCGGTGACCGTGACCGAGAGGGCGCTCGTCTCGAACGTGGTATAGGACAGGCCGTGGCCGAACGGGTAGCGGACGTCGACGTCTGCGGTTTCGTAATAGCGGTAGCCGACCATCACGCCTTCGCCGTAGCGGACGTGTCCCTGTTCGCCGGGGAAGTTGAGGTAGCTCGGGTTGTCCTGCAGCCGCCGGGGAATCGTCTCGGCCAGGTGCCCGGACGGGTTGGCGATGCCGTACAGGAGGTCGGCGAGTGCGGCGCCGCTCGCCTGGCCGAGCAGCCAGCCGTCGAGGATCGCGTCGACGTCATCGTGCCAGCCCTCCAGGGAGACGACTCCGCCGTGGGACAGCACGACGACGGTGCGGCGGCTCACGGTCGCGACCTGGCGGATGAGGTCGACCTGCCCGGCCGGCAGGGCGATGGTGTCGCGGTCGTAGCCTTCGGACTCGTCGATCTCCCGCAATCCCGCGAACACCACGGTGACATCGGCTGCGCGGGCGATCTCCACGGCGTTGTCGTCGAGCCCGCGCGCGTGGCTGACGGATGTTCCCTGGGCCCGGATCGCGTCGAGGGCGGTGTCGACGCGGGTCGGGTTGACGTGCGAGCTGCCGCCGCCCTGGAACCGTGCCTCCACGGCGAACTCGCCGATGACGGCGACACTGGCTTCGGGTGCGATGGGCAGCGTGTTCCGCTCGTTCTTCAGCAGGACCGCGCACTCGGTGGCGAGTCGTTTCGCCAGGGCGTGGTGGGCTTCGACGTCGAGGGTGCCGGTCGCGGGCGTGACCCGTCCGGTGAGGGCGAGTACCCGCTGCACGCTGCGGTCCACCACCGCTTCGGCGAGTTCGCCGCGGTGCACCGCCGCCACGATCTCGGCATCGGTCACCCCGCCGGTGCCGGGCATTTCGAGGTCCAGACCGGCCCGCAGGGCCGCGACCCGGTCGTTGACGGCGCCCCAGTCGGAGACGACGACGCCGTCGAAGCCCCACTCGTCGCGCAGGACGTCGGTGAGCAGCCACCGGTTCTGGGTGGCGAGGACGCCGTTGACCCGGTTGTAGGAACACATCACGGTCGCCGGGTGCGCCTCGGTCACGACCTTCTCGAAGGCCGGGAAGTAGATCTCGCGCAGCGTGCGCTCGTCCACGTCCGCGCTGACCCGCATGCGGTCGGTTTCCTGGTTGTTGGCGGCGAAGTGCTTGACCGACGCGCCCACGCCTTCGCCCTGCAGACCTCGGACGTGTGCCGCGCCGAGGGTGCCGCTGAGCAGCGAGTCTTCGGAGTAGTACTCGAAGTTGCGGCCGCACAGCGGTGACCGCTTGATGTTCACGCCGGGCCCCAGGTTGACGGTCACCCCGGCGACCCGCGCTTCGCGACCGATGGCCGCGCCGAGCTCGGCGGCGACGTCGGGATCCCAGCTGGAGCCGACCGCGGCGGCGGTCGGGAAGCACGTGGCGGGCCGGCTGTCGTGGAGTCCGAGGTGGTCGCCCTCGGCGTCCTGGAGGCGCAGGCCGTGCGGTCCGTCGATCAGGAGCATCGACGGGACATCCGCGATCGCCTTGGTGGTCCAGAAGTCCTTTCCGGACAACAGGGATGCTTTCTGTTCCAGCGTGAGGTCGGGCCGGGGCATCAGAGGTTTCCTTCCTGGTCGCCGACGGCGGCCACCAGATCGTTCTTCAGATCGGTCGAGGCGCCGGGGACGTGGTCCAGGACGACGTTGAGGGAGACACTCGCGGCTTCGGGCGCGGAACCGTCGAGGGGAATGCCGGGGAAGTGCTTCGCGAAGGCGTCCGTGACCGCCCGCCACACCTTCGGGTCCTGCGAGAGCGTCCGAAGCGAGGTGTCCATTGTGTACTGCTTCGAAGCCGCACTGTCCTCGACTTCGTACTGCCACGAATGTTCCCCACCGCTCACCTGGACGACGAGCTCGTCCGGGTGCTGCGGGAGTACCACGGTCGCTTCGGTGCCGTCCGGCACGGTGATGTCGAGGTACAGCCGGCCTTCGTCGATGCGCCAGGCGACGGCGGCGCGGCCGTGCACGGTGTCGTGGGTGACGGTGGCGTGGGTGAGGTTGCCGCCCGGGCGTGGGGTGATGTGCATCCGGCGGTAGCCGGGTTCGGCGGGGGAGAGCCCGCCCACGACCCGATGCAGCCAGTCGGCGATCGCGCCGAGCGCGTAGTGGTTGAGGGAGGTCATCCCGGACGGGTTGATCGTGCCGTCCGGGCGGATCGAGTCCCAGCGTTCCCAGATCGTCGTCGCGCCCATGGTGACCGGATAGAGGAACGACGGGCACCCGGTTTCCAGGAGCAGGAAGTAGGCCTCGTCAAGGTACCCGGTGCGGCTCAGGGCCTCGGTGACGAACGGAGTTCCCGCGAAGCCGGTCGAGATCCGGTAACCGGCCTTGGCCACCAATGCGGCCAGTTGCTCGCCCGCTTTGGTTTCCTGGGTCGGGTCGAGGATGTCGAAGCAGATCGCGAGGGCCAGCGCGGTCGCGGACTCGTTCGCCAGCCGGCCGGACGGGGTGACGTACTCGTGCCGGAACGCCGCACGCACGCGATCGGCCAACGTCCCGAAGTGCTCGGCGTCTTCGGACTTGCCGAGAAGCGCCGCGATTTTCGCCAGCTGTGCGGTGGTGCGGCACAGGAACGCCGACGCGACGAGGTGGCGGTCGGTCTTGCCGCCCGCTGGGTTGTCCGTCGGTGCGTCCGGATCGAGCCAGTCACCGAACTGGTAGCCGCTGCTCCACAGACCGGCGTCGTCCAAACGGGATTCGACGTCGCGGATGAACGCCGCCATCGAGTCGTAGCTCTGGCGGAGGATGTCCGGGTCGCCGTACTCGGTGTAGAGCGTCCACGGGAGACTGACTGCGACGTCACTCCACAACGCGGTCGGCGACGACGGGGTGGACAGCACGTCCGGGACGACCCAGGGCACGTACCCCTTCTCGCAGTGCTCGGCGGCAAGGTCGGCCAGCCACGAGCCGAGGACGCCGCGGACGTCGTAGAGGAAGGCCGCTGTGGGGGCGAACGCGTTGAGGTCGCCGGTCCAGCCCAGGCGTTCGTCCCGTTGTGGGCAGTCGGTGGGCACGCCGACGAAGTTGCCCCTCATTGACCAGACGACGTTGGAGTGCAGCTGGTTCAGCAGCGGATTCGAGCACTCGAACCACCCCGTACGGGTCATGTCGCTGTGCATCACGACCGCGGTGAGGTCGCCGGCGGTCGGGGTGCCCGGGTAGCCGTCCACTTCGACGTAGCGGAAGCCGTGGAAGGTGAACTTCGGCTCCCACGTCTCGCGGTCGCCGCCGCGGAGGGTGTACCGGTCGGTGGCCGCGGCGGTGCGCAGCGTTTCGGTATCGAGCTCGCCGTCGGTGAGGACCTCGGCGTGGCGAAGCGTCACTGTCTGCCCTCGCTCGCCTTGGACGCTCAACCGGACCCAGCCGGAGATGTTCTGTCCGAAGTCGACGATCGGGTTCCCGTTCCGGCTCCGGGAGATCGAGACCGGGGTGAGTTCTTCGATCCGGCGGATCGGGGGAGCGGGGGTGGTGACGAGCGCCGAGAGATCCCAGTCGTACCGCTCCGCCGGCTCCCACGAACCACCGAACCCCGGCTGGTCCCAGCCGTCCGGTTCCAGCCGGGCGTCGTGCTCCTCTCCGTCGTAGAGGCTGTTCGCGAGGACGGCTCCGGTGCCGGTGGTGAACGACCCGTCGGAGCCGATGGTCTCGGTGCGGTCGGCGTACTCCAGGTCGAGCTGGAGGAACAACGCCGGCCGGTCGGCGTAGTGGTGGCGCTTGCCCTCCCAGCCGAGCCGCCCGAGCGCCCACCCTTCGCCGACGATGGCACCGACGGCGTTCGCGCCGAGGACGATCCGGTCCGTCACGTCGTAGGAGCTGACCGCGAGCCGATGACGGTAGGACGTCCAGCCGGGGGCGAGCACCTCGTCGCCCGCGCGGCCGCCGTTGAGATGAGGCTCGACCAACCCGATCGCGGTGACGTGCAAGGTCGCGCGGCGGGGCGTGCGGTCGATGGTGAACTCGCGCCGGAAGTACGCCGCGGGGGCGCCGGGTTCGGTCCAGCGTCCCGACGCCGGCGTCACGAACCCGGCCTGCCAGGTGGCTGACACGGTGAAGTTCTCCTTCATCGGACGGTCTTGATGCGCAGCACCGCGAGGCCACTGAGGACGGTGCACGCGGCGGCGACGATGAACAGCAGGCTGTAGTTCTTCTCTGCGGCCGTCGCGCCGACGGCCAGGAACACCGGCGCGACGAGCGGCGCGACCGACTGCGGCACGCTGGTGGCGAAGCCCATGATGCCCATGAAGCGGCCCGCCTCCGTCTGGCGCTCCGGCAGCACGTCGAGGGCGAGCGCCTGGTCGACGGCGGAGAACATGCCCAGCCCGATCGACGTGGTGGCCGATCCGGCGAAGAGCAGTGGCAGGCTCGAAGCGACGGCCATGACGACCGCGCCGAGGGCGAAAATGCCGCCCGCGACGAGCACGAACACCCTGCGCCGGCGCAGCTTGTCGGAGAGGAACCCGCCGCCCAGCGCCCCCGCGGCCGTGGCCAGTATACCGAGCCCGGACAGTGCGGCGACGGTCCCGGCCACCTCCTGCACCCCGATTCCGAGGCGGGCGGCGAGGAAGAACGCGATGAACGTCGTGTTGAGCGTCAGTCCGAAGTAGAACAGGCAGCGGCTGAGCCAGTTCCACGAGTAGTCCGGGTACCGGCGCGGGTCGAACACGTACTTGCGAGCGAGCAGCCGCAGGGTCAGCGGGTCGCCGAGTGGCAGGTCGCGGCTGTCCTGCTCGCGCACCAGGCACACGAAAAGGGTCACCAGCACGACCCCGACCGAGCCCGGCACCAGGAAGAGCAGCAGTGAGTCGCCGACGAAGCGGCTGGCAAGCACGACGCCGGCCACGGGTGCGACGAGCGTGGCGAAGCCGACGAGCCCGGCGACCTTGCCGCGCTGTTCCTCGGGCAGCCGGTCGGCCTGCGAGTTCGTCAACGCGCCCAATGCTTGTCCCCAGCCCAACCCGGCCAGCACCCAGCCGAGCCCGAGCACGAACACGCTCGGGGCGGTGGCCATGACGGTCAGGGACGCCACGCCGAGCAGCATCCCGCCGATCATGAACGGGCGGCGGCGGCCGAGCCTGTTCCGGGTGCGATCGCTGAGCACGCCGAGGAGCGGTCCGGTGAGGACGGTCGTGGCGGCGCCGGTGCCGGTGATGTACCCGAGGTACTCCTCGTGGCCGGGAGCGAGCTGGGCGACCCGGACCGACAGGGAGATCCCGACCGGCGTGATGAAGGCCATGAACACGCCGAACTGCGCGAGGACCATGAACCAGATGTAGCGAGCGGACACCCGGGGCAGCGCGGGCGGCAGCTCGGTCTGGCTTGTCGGAGGAGGGGGCGGGACGGCAGACGATTGGCTGTCGATCATGGCAAGACTCCGTTGTCCGTAGGCGCAGGTCAGACGTGTTAGCACGTGCTAGCTGGCGCTGGTCGCCGATGCTAGACGTGGTGAGCTAGCACGTGCAAGCGTGCGGCCTTGAAACGTTATGACCCGATTTCGGGGTGACCTGTGAAGCGTTGTCCTGCGGCCGTCTCGAGGCCGGCTACTGCCCGGTGGGGCTCGATCCGGTCGACTCGCGGGCAACCACCGCCGCGGCGGCACCGGCGCCATCGGCGGGCAGTGACCGGCCGGTGGCCTCGTGCAGGGCCAGTGCGGCCAGGTGCCGTCCCAGGCCGGCGTAGTCGATCCGGATGCTCGAAATCGACGGGACGAACAAGGCGGCGTACGGGTTGTCGTCGTGCCCGATGACGGCGAGGTCGGCGGGGACCTCGTGACCCGCGCGAACGGCGGCCCGGACCACTCGGGCGGCGCTTTCGTCGTTGTACGCCACGACACCGGTCACGTTCGCGCCCAGCCAGTCGCGAACTGCCCACCCGGCCGCGTCCGGCGCGTCGTCGACCGAGCGCACGACCGGTGGCGGCAGTTCCAGGGACTCGGCGGTCTTCCGGCAAACATGCAGCCGTGACTCGACGAGGCCGGCCAGCCTGGGGTCGGCTGTCGCCGCGAATCCCAGGCGCGTGTGACCGAGCGTGCGGAGGTGTTCGACCTGCAGGCGGGGCCCGTCGTGGAGGCCGAGGGGGTCGGACGGCGACGGGCTCTTCACGGGACGGGGGATGACCTTGGTGATCCCGCACCCTCGCATCGCCGTCAGTTCTTCCGGGGTGAACGGCCCAAACCCGATGACCACCTCCGGATCGAGGAGTTCCCAGAGCGGGCGCGCGGTTCCCGCGGGGTGGCGGGTCTGGGTGATGAGCGAGTACCCGGCCTCTTCCAGGGCGTGGGACGCTTCCTCGACGCACTTGCCGATGCTGAACTCCACCGGCCAGTCCGGGAGGACGAGCAGAACGAGCTTGCTGCTGCCGCGGCGGAGTGTTTGGGCGGCGGTGTGCGGCCGGTAGCCGAGGCGCGCTGCCTCGGCGAGGACGCGATCCCTGGTCGCCTCGGAGATCCGTTGGCCGGTCGTGCCGTTGAGGACGAATCCGACCGTCGCCCGGGACAGTCCCAGTGACCGCGCGACGTCGGCAGCGGTCACGCGCTTGCCCGCCTTGGCCCCCACTTCCACCTCACTTTGCCGGACGTACTTGCACGTGCTAGCGCCGAGGCTAGCACCTCGCCAGGCGCGGCAGCTTCGTTGACGCTCTCGCGAGCTCACGTCATCTATCGCTCTTTTCGGCGGTTACCTCGACTTCCGCGCGCAGGCCGGGTCGCCGGTGCCGAAGAAAGATCCCTGGGCTCGGTGGGTGTGCGAACACCTCACCGAGCCGGACAGCGGTAACCGCCATCGGGGCCCTCGATCCCGTCGGTACCGCTGCTCGAAAAGGCTTGATATCCGCCTGTTTCAGCGTGTCAGGGTCGATCGCAAAGGCCGTCAATCCGTGCGCGGGCCAATGCCTGACCAGCCTCGAGGACAGCCTTCGGCTTCGCCGAGGCCACCGGTTTGCCTGCCACTGTGGAGATTGGTTCGGCGAGTGCGAACAGTTGGAACGCATAGCGGTGCGGGCCATGACCTTTGATCGGTGCCGGGCCCTGATAGCCGCGCCCTTGGCTCGACCGCAGGATCTGCACGTCCGCGGCAGGCGCGCTCGAATCGAGTGCGTTGCACGGTAGCTCGGTCACTGCGGGGTCCAGCAGTGCCGCCGCGTGCACCAGCGGGCTTCGCAGCGGTACGTCGGGATCTTCGACCACGAGCAGCAACTGCGCGGTCTCGGCCGGTGGCAGTGCCCAGGCCAGCGCCGGCGAAAGGTTCTGCCCGCCGAGTCTCTTCACCACATGCCGAGCAGGAAGCGTGGTTTCGTGGTCGAAGTCGGGACTGGTGAGGTCGAATCTGGCCGCAGCGGCCAGATTCGATCGGTACCAGGCCAGGGTCTGTTCACCGGCGCGCCGGTTGACAAGCAGTTTGCCGATCAGAGACATCGCACTCCATCGTTGTTGCTCGAGGCAGCATTGCCCGCTCGCGAGCCCGGGGTGGCGGCCCACTCGGACTATGCCTTCACTGCGGCATGCAGCGCACGGGCGCCACGGCGCAGCCGGTCGCGGCGACTTCGGTCAGCACCTGGCCAGCGGTCGGACCGAACACCGGAAATGTGTGTCCGTCGACGGCCGGCACCTGTTCACCACCAACCCGCAGCCCGGTCGGAACCGATGCGATGGCTGTCTCCGTCGGGCATTCTTCTTTCCTGGCCGGATGATCACCGAGTGGACGGTGTTGTGGTGCCCCGCCCGGCGGGGCAGCGGCGGACGACTCAGATGATTCCGTTGCGGACCAAGGTGTTCGCCGCTTCGAGCTTGGTGATCTCCTCGGTGGTGAGTTCGAGTTCGAGACCGGCGACGGCGTCGTCGATATGGCGTTCCTTCGTGGCACCCACGATCGGCGCGGCCACCGGGTATTTGTTCGCCACCCAGGACACCGCGACCTGCGCCATCGGCGCCCCGCGAGCCTCGGCAACCTCCTGCACAGCGTTCACGACCTGCTTGTGCGATTCCTCGTCACGGGTATACAGCTGTGGCGCCAGCGTGTCGCTGGCCTCGCGCCCGGACCCTTCCGAGCCCCACGGCCGGGTGAGCCGTCCGCGCGCGAGCGAACTCCAAGGCAGAATTCCCATTCCCGTGGCTTCGGCATAAGGCGCGACCTCGCGTTCCAGCTCCCGCGCCAGCAAGTTGTAGTGCAGCTGATTCGACACGAATTTCGTCCATCCATGCCGTTCCGCCGCGTTCTGCATGAGCGCGAGCTGCCACACCAGCACATTGCATGCGCCGATATAGCGGGCTTTGCCGGCCTTGACCACATCGTGCAGTGCTTCCATCGTCTCTTCGATCGGTGTATTCGGATCGAAGGCGTGGATTTGATACAGGTCGACGTAGTCGGTACCGAGGCGGCGCAGCGAGGCGTCGATCTCGTGCATGATGGCGACCCGGCTCAGACCGGAGCCGTTGCGAGACGGGCGCTGAGGCGCGTAGACCTTCGTCGCGATCTGGAACTCTTCGCGCGGACCCAACTCTCTGGTCAGCGTGCCCAGGATTTCCTCGCTTGTGCCGCTGGAATACGCGTTGGAGGTGTCGAAGGTCGTGATACCCGCCTCGTAGGCGCGGCGGACGAACGGACGGGCCTCATCGAGGCCGATGGTCCACGAGGGGTAACCCTGCTTAGGGGCACCGTAGGTCATCATGCCCAGGATGAGGCCGCTCATCTCCAGGCCGCTCTTGCCCAGTCGGACAGTTTTCACTTGCCGATTCCTTTCCTGTGCGTTCAGTTCGTGTGGATTCGGTTGCTCGGGATCGGCTGCCACTGCCGTGCGCCCTGCTTGTCACGGATGACGCGGCCGCCCTGGGGCCCCGGGAAGTGGGCGCCAAGACCGATGGCTCCGGTACGTTCCATCTCCTGCGCGAGCCGGTTGCGGGCTCTGGCAGCCGCGGCGTGATCTTCGTCCAGGCGGTCGGTCCACCCATCCTCGACCAGGAGTACGGGGTGATGCGCGGTGTCCCCCAGCAGCAATACTCGTGCTTCGCCGGTCTCGATCTCGACGAGGCAGTTGCCTGGCGTATGACCGGCGAACAGCCGCAGCGCGACCGAATCCGCGATCTCCGTGCGCTCTTCCTCGGCTGATTCGAGAAGGTCGGAAACGGCACGGATGGTATCGGTCACCTGGGCCGTGGCCGGGTTGCTGCCGGGATCAGCACGCATCCAGTCGTAATCAGCGCGGTGGCAGTGGTGCCGGGCGTGAGTGAAGATCGGTTCACCCGCAGGAGCGACCCAGCCGACGTGGTCCAAGTGCAGGTGGGTGAGCACGACATCGGTGATCTGCTCGGGTTTGACGCCAAGATCGGCGAGCGAGTCGAACAGCTTTCCGCGCGTTTCGACGATATCGATGTTCGGTCCCAGTCCCGCGTCGACCAGGATCGTCCGGTCTCCCGAACGCAGCAGGAAACCGCCCATCGGCATGATCCAGCCCGCACCGTCGAACCACGGCGGCGCGGTCTGCCAATCTTGGCCCGCATTGGGCGGCGGGTCGAAGAATTCGCCCGGCGGTACGGGATGCTGAGCATCGAGTACGGGATCGATGCTGGTAACGACCACAAGGTTCTCCTCGGCGTTAGGTGGTGTACTGCGGATGCAGTCGGATCGTTGCGAACGGTAGGCCGCGAGGGCGGGCGCCGACCGGATTGATTTCCGCGATGAGAACCCTGGCTCCCCGGCTCGCGAACCGCAGCGCGGTGGCGCGTCCGATACCGGACCCCGCTCCGGTGACGACCACGCCTCGTCCTTCAACTTCCCCTGCTCATGCGGTCACTCCTAGGGAAGTTGCGGGTACGGCGTCCTGCCAGCGGGCACGCAGGGCGATGGACGACCGCCAGGCCAGGGTGCTCTTGGGTGGCATGCCGACGGACAGGACGCCGGTGAGGCGGTCGCCGGTGCGGTAGACGGCGGTGAACTTGCGTTCTTCCAGACTGCCTTCGGCGATCCGCATCTCGTCGTGGCCGCGCAAGTAGCCCGTAGGCGCGGATCTTCAGGTCGTACTGGTCGGACCAGAAGTAGGGGACCGGCGCGAACGACCGCTGGGCGCCCAGGAGGTTGCGGGCGGCGGCGATGCCCTGCTCTGCGGCGTTCGTGCGGTGCTCGATCCGCATCGACGTGCCGAAGAGCGGGTTGTGCCAGCGGGCCACGTCACCGGCGCCGTACACCCCGGGCGCGGCCGCGCAGAGCTCGTCGCAGACCAGCCCGTCTTCGAGGGTGAGGCCGCTGCCGGTCAGCCATTCGGTGTTGGGCCGGGAGCCGACGGCCATCAGCACCGTGTCCGCCTCGACCACACTGCCGTCGTCGAGGCGGACGCCGCCGGGGACGCCCTCGCTGGCCCCGGTCCCGGCGCGCAGGTCTACGCCGTGGTCGAGCTGGACCTGGGCGAGGATGCGGCCGACGTCCTCGCCGACCGCGTGGGCCAGGGGGACGGGCGCGGGTTCGAGGAGGGTCACGTGGGTGCCCAGGCCGGCCGCCACCGACGCGGCCTCGGCGCCGAGGAATCCGGCGCCGACCGCGGCCAGTGTGCGGCCGGGGCCCAAGCGGTCCTTCAGGGCGAGGGCATCGTCCAGGGTGCGCAGGACGTGGGCCGGCATGCCGGGCAACCGGCGGGGACGGACTCCGGTGGCCACGATGAGTCCGTCGTACGGCACCTCCGTGTCGTCGGCGAGCAGCACCGTGCGCGCGGAGACATTCACGCCGGTGGCCGCGCAGCCGTAACGGGCGTTCCAGGTCGAGGGCGTCGAGATCGGCCGGAGCGGGGGGCTCCAGGCGCCGGAGAGGATCTCCTTCGACAGGGGCGGGCGGTCGTAGGGGGCGGCGGGTTCGTCGCCGATGAGGGTGATGGGTCCGGTGTGGCCCTCCCGGCGGAGGGTTTCGGCGGCCGCGAGGCCGGCGGCCGAGGCGCCGACGACGACCACGCGACGGGTCGGGGTCACGCTCACGACTTCTCCAGGCGGATCGCGGCCGCGGAGCAGACGGTGGCGGATTCGCGAACCGCGTCGTGGAGTTCGGCCGGCGGGTTCTCGTCGAGGAGGACGACCAGGCCGTCCTCGTCGCGCTGGTCGAAGACGTCGGGGGCGAGCAGTACGCACTGGCCCGAGGCGACGCACCTGGGGACGTCGACTTCCACATGCATGACTGTTCTCCTGCTCTTGGGGGATCAGACGGTTCCGGTCACCAAGTGACGGGCAGCTCGACGACGCCGTAGACGACGGTGTCCTGCTTGAAGGCGATCTCGTCCATCGGCACGGCGATCTTCAATTCGGGCAGCCGGCGAAAGATCTCGGGCAGCACGATCTGGAGCTCGGCGCGGGCCACGGGTTGGCCGAGGCACTGGTGAATGCCGTAGCCGAAAGCGAGGTGCCGGCGGGCGTTGGCGCGATCCAGATCGAGGTCGTCGGGAGCGGTGAAGAGTTCCGGGTCGCGGTTGGCGACGTGGACCGGAATGATCACGCCCTCTCCCGCGCGGATGGTGACGCCGTCGATGGTGACGTCCTCGACGGCGGTCCGGCGCAGCCCGCCGTGCACGATCGAGAGGTAGCGCAGAAGCTCCTCGACCGCGCCGGCGACCTGCTCTTCCCCGCCGAGGATGTGCGGAATCCGGTCGGGATGGGCGAGGAGGGTGATGGTGCTCAGCGCGATCATGTTCGCGGTCGTCTCGTGTCCGGCGAACAACAGGAAGGCACCCAGGTCGGCGGCGTCTTGGTCGGTGATGGCGCCCTCGTCCGCCTGCGCGGCGAGCCGGGTGATCACGTCGTTCCCGGGCTGGTTGCGCTTGGTCTCCACGAGTCGCAGCAGATATTCGGAGAGGCTCGCGACCGCCTGCGCGGCCTTCTGTGCCGTAGCGTTGAAGTCGACGAGGGCCTTCGAGTGCTCCTGGAAGAACGCGTGGTCCTCGTACGGCACACCCAGCAGCTCGCAGATGACCAGGGACGGCAGTGGCAGCGCGAAGTGCTCCACGAAGTCGGCGGGACCGCTCAGCTTGGTCAGGTCGGTGAGGAGCTCGTCGGTCAGGCGGGTGATGGCCGGGCGCAGCTCGTTGATGCGCTTGACCATGAACTCCCGGGTCAGGGTGCGCCGCATCATCGCGTGGACGGGGTCGTCGTGGCCGGCGAAGAAGCCCCGCCGGCCCTGCGGGGTGTCTTTCCTGAAGGTGGGTGCGCCGGGATGGGCCGGATTGGTGCTGAACGCCGGGCTGCCCAGCACGCTGCGGGCGTCCTCCCAGCGGGTCACCAACCAGGGGCTGAGTTGCCCCTCCCAGAGAGAGACGCGGGAAATGGGCTGCTTCGCACGGAGTTCGGTGTACAGCGGAGAGGGGGCGAGGGGGGCGTCCTTCGGGCGGGCGAGCGTGAACGCGGGGACGGTCGGAGACGAGGTCATGGCTCTGCCTTTCCACCATCGGCTAACACTGTTAGTTGAACTGAAGTTAGACTAACACTGTTAGCCGACGACCGCGAAGTCCCTGTGTCGGCTCCGACAAAAGCGTCGACCGTGGGAGACGCGGCGCACCGAGGGTCGTAGGCTGCTGCGGGCAGTGAGGAGGAGGCCATGAAGCCGCAGGTCAAGCGGGTCCCCAACGCGCGGGGCGAAGGCGAGCGGCTGCGACAGGAGATCCTCGGCGCGGCGACCCGCATCCTCGAGGAGACAGGGCGCGAGGACGCGCTCTCCCTGCGCGGGGTCGCCCGCGAGGTCGGCATTTCCGCACCCAGCGTCTACCGGCACTTCAAGAACAAGGCCGAGCTGGTGACCACCGTGCTCGACGTCACCTACCGCGCGCTGGCCGTCGCGATGAACGTGGCCGGCGAGTCGGCCGCCGCGGCGGGCGCGGACCCGGCGGAACGCGTGCGAGCCATCGTCACCGCCTATCGCAGGTTCGCCATCGACAAGCCACGCCGCTACCGGCTGATGTTCAGCCTGGAGTACGAGCCCGACCGGCCACCTGCCACCGGTCACCCCGTTGTCACCGTGCTCCAGGCGTGGACCGACACGGCTGACGCCTACCTCGCCGCAGTGGTCCCCGGCCGTCGGGCGGAGGCGCAGGACCTGGGTGTCCACCTGTGGACCGCCCTGCACGGCCAGCTCGTTCTGTGGCGTACCCTGCCGAGTTCCGCCACCGGCAACGAGGCCATCCTGATCGAGCTGGAGGAGTCCTTGCTGCGACGCCTGCTCCCGGCACCGGAGGCTCCGAGCCCCGCGGAGTGACAGGCCAGGCCGGCTCCCCGGACGTTCAGGCTCGGGCGACGGCTGCGGTCCGGAGGGCGTCGGGAGTGGTTCCGGTCCAGGTGCGGAAGGCGCGGTAGAAGGAATTGGTGTCGTCGTAGCCGAGCAGGTAGGCGATTTCGGCGATGCGCATGGTGCTGTTGCCGAGGTAGTGGCGGGCCAGGTTTTCGCGGGTGGTGGCGAGGATTTCCTGGAAGCTGGTTCCTTCGAGCTGCAGTTGTCGTTGCAGGGTGCGGTTGCTGACGGCGAGGTGGCGGGTGACGGCGGTCATGGAGCTCCCGCCGGCGGGAAGTGTTTCGTGCAGCGCGGCCCGCACCCGCTCGGCGACGCTGGCCGTCGCCTGCAGATCGGACAGGCGCCGGCGGAGTTCCGGGGCGAAGAACCGCCAGAGTTGCTCGTTCTCGGTGAGGAACGGGCGGTTCGCGTCGGCGGGTGCGAAGGTGATGGCGTGCGCCTGTCCCTTGTGGACTTCTACGCCGAGGTAGTCGTCCAGGCCGGCGTGCTCGGCGGGGAGTCGGGGATCGACGGCCCGGACCGCTCGGACGTCGTGGCGGGTCGCGATCCGGGCCAGAGCGACCCAGAACACCATCTCGGTGGCGGCCAGCAGGTGCGGCGGGGGCGTGTCCGGCGGCCAGCGGAAGCTGATCGTCAAGCCTTCGTCGTCGTTGTCGAGCCGCACGTGCAGGGGGCCGATGAGGGGCTTGTGGAGAGCGATGCGCTCGGCTGCGGTCCGCAGATCGGGGCTGCACAGGGCGGCGAAGATCGGTGGGTTGAACATCTCGACCGAGATCGACCGGCCGATCGCGACAGCCAGGCCCGGATCGCCACTCTCGGCCTCGAGCGCCTCCCACAGCCGGAAGTACTCCTCGACGGGGAGTTCGACCGGGCCGCGGCCGAACAGGTCGGCAGGCAGCTGGGCGCGCCGGAGCACCCGGGTGGATGACACGCCGAGGTCCTTCAGCAGGGCTTTGATGCTGGGATCCAGGGTGAATCGTCCACTGCTCACGGCGGGAGCGTAACGGCCGCCGGCATGCCTGTCACCAGCAGATGGCGCCATTCCTCTCACCGAGCGCGCCAGCGAAAGCTGGCGTCATACGCAAGTGGATTGGCGCGCCACGCTAGTGCCAGTTCGCAGGTCCACTTCTAGCGTTCACGGCGAAAGGCCACCACGTCCACCGAAAGGATCACCACCATGACCACCAAGGTCGCACTCGTCACCGGAGCTTCGTCGGGGATCGGCGAGGCCACCGCGCTCAAGCTGCGCGAGGCCGGCTACACCGTCTACGGCGCGGCGCGGCGGATGCAGCGCATGCAACATCTGACCAAGCAGGGGATCCGGCTGCTGGCCATGGACGTCACCGACGACACCTCCATGCGGGAGGGCGTCGAGAAGATCATCGCCGACAACGGCCGGCTCGACGTCCTGGTCAACAACGCCGGTTACGGTTCCTACGGCGCCGTCGAAGACGTCCCCGTGCAGGAGGCCAGGGAGCAGTTCGAGGTGAACGTGTTCGGCGCGGCAAGGCTGACCCAGCTGGTCCTGCCGCACATGCGGGCGCAGCGCTCGGGAACCATCGTCAACATCACCTCGGTGGGTGGCCGCATGTGCACCTCGCTGGGAGGCTGGTACCACGCCACGAAGTTCGCGCTGGAAGCGCTCAGCGACTGCCTGCGCATGGAGCTCAAGCCCTTCGGGATCGACGTCGTGGTGATCGAACCGGGCGGGATCAAGACCGAGTGGGGCGGCATCGCCGCGCAGAAGGTCCGCGCCGCCTCCGGCACCGGCCCGTATGCCCCGCAGGCCGACGCCGTGGCCGACTCGCTCAGTTCGGAGGCCAACGAACGCCGTATGTCCTCGCCGGACTTGATCGCCAAGACCATCGTCAAGTCCGTCCGGGCACGCCGTCCCAAGACGCGTTACGCCGTCGGCTTCGGCGCCAAGCCCATGATCTTCCTGCACAACACGCTGCCCAACCGCACCTTCGACGCGTTCATGCTCCGCGCCACCGGCGTGCCCGCGAACTACGTGCCCGCGAACGACGTGCCGGCGAAAAACTGACGCGGCCCTCGTGAAGCCCGCGCTGGTCACCGGCGCCACCGCGGCGCCCGCCTCACACCTCGTCGCCGGCCCGGAATGAGGAGGCCGGATCACCACCGCGGCGGCGTGGTGATCCTGCTCGACCCCGAGCAGCCCGACGCCGAGCACTCAGGCGTCCGCGAGGCCGCGGAGGTCTGCCCGGCGGCCGTCATTTTCATCCAGGATCAGGGGGCTCCCATGACGACGACACAGGCCGACGACCTCGCCGGGGCGCCACTGCCGGCTCCGCGTCGATGTCCCTGCGCACCGCCCGGCTTCTACACCGAGACCCGTGCATCCGGTCGGCCTCGGCGCGGCACCATCTGGGATGGCAGCAACCCCTGGCTGGTCGCCACCCACCGTCAGGTCAACCAGGTGCTGGCCGACCCGCGCTTCCGCGCCGACGTGACCGACCCCGCCTTCCCCAACGTTGATCCCGCTCAACCGCAGACGCAGGGCGACATCTTCTTCCGCCAGGACGGCGACGAGCATCTGCCGATCCGCCACATCCTCGATCCCGACTTCGCCGTCACGCAGGTCGAACGGTGGCGGCCACGTATCGAGCAACTGGTTGACAAGGTCATCGACGCCCTGCTGACGCAACCTCGTCCGGTGGACCTGGTCAAGCACTTCGCGCTGCCGATTCCGACCATGGCGATCTGCGAAGTGCTCGGCGTGGACCTCGCCGACAGCTCGACCGTTTCCCGTGCCACCCATCTGATGACCGACATGGAGGCTCCTGCCGAGGCGAAGGTCGCCGCCATGGGCGAGATGAGCGACCTGATCGGCCGGCACGCCCGGGACAAGGAGGAGCACCCGGACGGCCGGTTGCTCAGCCGGCTGGTCACCTGGCACGTCCCCAGCGGCGAGCTGACTTTCGACCAGGCCGTGCTGCTGGGCATGCTGGTGATCGGCGCCGGGCACGAGACCACCGCGAACATGCTCGGCCTGTCCGTGCTCGCCTTGATCAAGCACCCTGACCAACGCGACACGCTCCGGTCCGACCTGGACACCTACGCCATGCCCTGCGCCGAGGAAATGCTGCGGTGGTGGACCATCATCCAGACCGAACCGCCCCGCTTCGCCCAGGAGGACATCGAGGTCGGCGGCCAGACGATCAAGGCAGGCGAGGGCATCATCTGCTCCCTGGCCGCTGGCGTTCGGGCATGGAGCGCACCAGTGCCTCGGCCAGAACCTCGCCCGCCGTGAGCTCCAGGTGGCCATGCCGCGGCTGTTCCAGCGGCTGCCCGGCCTGCGCTTGGCAGTGCCGGAGGAGGAACTGCGCTTCCGCGACACACACATCGTGTACGGCTTGTACGAACTTCCCGTGACCTGGTGAACGGGATGACCGGCACGCCGGCCGAACGGGTGGCATCGTCGTGGACGGCGGTCAGACCGAGGGCGAGACCGTCGGCAACGGCCGCGCCGCCTGCCTGGTCTACGCCCGGAAGACGACCGGGTGCTGGTGGTCGACCGAGAACTCGCCGCCGCCGAGCAGACCGCGGCACTGGTGCGCGCACAGGGCGGTCAGGCCCATGCCAACCACGCCGACATCACCGCCGAGGACGACTGCCGCAGCCATCCCGGCGCCGCGCTGTCCGCGTTCGGACACATCGACATCCTGCACAACAACGTCGGCATCGTCCCGGGTGGACGGACCGAACAGCTGGCCGCGGCCCAGTGGCGGACCGGCTTCGAGGTCAATCTCACCGGAATGTGGCTGACTTGCAAGTACATCCTGCCGATTTCGTCCATGGCGGTCCGGCGGCGAGGCGATCGCCTATGTTACGTCCAAGGCGTCCAAGGCGGCGGTGAACTCGATGACACGCTCGCTCGCTCTGGAGTACGCGCCGCACGGGTCCGGGTCAACGCCATCGCGCCCGGAATGATCGACACCCCGATGGGGCATCAAGGCACCGCCTGGGATATCGCCAACGTCGCGTTGTTCCTGGCGTCCGACGAGGCGGCCTACGTCACCGGTGTCGTCCTCCCCGTCGACGGCGGCTACACCCTGCAAAGGCTCATGACGGCTGCTGCCCGACGAAGGATATCCACAATGGATGATCGTGACAAAGGGTCTTCGGCTGGTGCGGGAGATGATCCCCGCCGAGATGGCGGATTTGGAGAACGGCTCCCCGGAGAGCTCCTTCGCCAGTGAGCTGCCGGAGCTGAACCCGGCGCCGCGCGGGACAGGCCCAAGGGGCACCGCGGGCGACGATGACGGGGCTCGGCGTGCAGGTCGAGCAGCGGACGATGTCGCGTGAGGCCAAAAACCTGTCGTCTCCAGGCAAGGTGGCGCCGACCCGAATCGCCACTATGGGAGGACGCAGAGTCGCGATCGAGGAGGCCGCCATGCGTCGTGAGGACATCGTCGTTCGCTCAGGCGGGCAGGATTGCGCCGGCTGGCTGTACCACGCCGACGCCGCGAAACCGGCTGCCACTGTGGTCATGGCGCACGGGCTGGCCGCGGTGAAGGAAATGCGGCTGGACGCCTACGCCGAACGCTTCGCGCGGGCGGGTTACCACGTGCTGGTGTTCGACTACCGGCACTTCGGTGCCAGTGGGGGACAGCCGCGGCAGCTCCTGGACATCCGGCGTCAGCATGAAGACTGGGCCGCGGCGGTCGGCTACGCGCGCAGTTTGCCGGAGGTCGACCCCGCGAAAGTCGCGTTGTGGGGTACGTCGTTGGCCGGCGGGCACGTCCTGGCGCTGGCCGGCGAACTCCGGGCCGCCGCGGTGATCGCCCAGGTTCCGCATGTCGACGGGCCAGCCTCGGTGGGGGCGCTCGGGCCGCGGCAGGTGCTCCGCCTGACCGGGCACGGCCTGCTGGACGCGGGCCGGGCAGTGCTGCGGCGGTCGCCGCACTACGTGCCCGCGACCGGCGAACCGGGTACGGCCGCGTTGATGACCGCCCCCGAAGCCGCGGAGTACCTGCGGTTGGTACCGCCGGATGTGCCGTTCGACCAGCGGGTCGCCGCCCGGTTCGCGCTCCGCGTCGGCCTGTACGCGCCTGGCCGGGCGTTGCGCCGCCTGCAGGTCCCGACGCTGGTACAGGTGGGGACCAGGGATCAAACCACACCACCGGGGCCGGCCGTCAAGGCGGCATCCGGCAACCCGTGGGTGACCTTGTCGACCTACGAGGCGGGGCACTTCGAGCCGTACACCGGAGAATTCTTCGAAACGTTCCTCGCCGAGCAGATCGCGTTCCTCGACAAAACCGTCGCTTGACCATTCGTGTTGCCGAGTTTCTTGGGAAGTGTCGTGTCTCGAACCATCGTGATCACCGGCGCGGGCGCCGGAATCGGCGCCGAGGCCGCTCGTCGGTTCGCGCGGGCCGGCTGGACCCTGTGCGCCACTGACGTCGACAAAGCAGCGCTGGACGTCCTTCGCGACGAACTTGGCGACAAGCACACCTACGCGCGGATGGACGTCGCTGACCCTGTCCGGGTCGGCCAGGTCCTCAGCGCCTTCGCGGTCGCGCACGGCGGTGCGTTCGATGTTCTGCTCAACAACGCCGGCGTGGCGTTCATCGACAAGTTCGAGGAGTTGAGTCTCGAACAGCACGAAAAGGTCGTGCGGGTCAACGTCAACGGCGTCCTGACGTGTACGCACGCCGCATTTCCTTACCTGGTCAGGGGACGCGCGGCGAAGGTGATCAGCATGTGTTCCCGCGCGGCCGAATACGGCGTGCCGAGCGAAGCGATCTATTCGGCGACCAAGTTCTTCGTGCGCGGGTTGACCGAGGCGCTGAACATCGAATGGGAGCGCCACGGCATCCATGTCTGCGATATTATGCCCAACTTCGTCGACACTCCGATGATGGCCGCTGCGGACGGCGACATCGTCGACTCCATCGGCATCAACTTGACCGCTGCGGACGTCGCGGCCGCCATCCTGCGGGCCGCCGACGACCGGAGCCGCGTGCACTGGAAGGTCGACACCCGGAAGAATCACGTCTTCATCGGACTGCTCAACCGGGCGCCGCGGCGCCTGCACCGAGCCGCGATCAAGCGTCTTGCGGGCTTCTGAGCGACGGGTGGCGAAGGGCGCGGCGGTGCGTGAGCGGCGCCGCGCCGAACCACCGGTGGGAGGCTCGGGTCAGCGCGCCCTGCTCGGCGTAGCCGAGCTCGCGGGCCAGGTGCCCCAGCGACATGTCGGTGTCACGCAGGAGCCGTTCGGCCACGTCGCGACGCACGGCGTCGACCACTTCGGCGAACGTGGCGCCGCCCGCGGCGAGCCGGCGCTGCAGGGTGCGTGGGTGCAGGCCCAGGTGCCCGGCGATCAGGTCGAGACTCGCGTCGCCGGTGGGCAACAGCCGCCGGATGAGTTCGGCCACGGCGGTCGCCACGCCGGCCTCGCCCGGCGGGGTGACGGTCTTCAAGTAGGCGACCAGAGCCGCGTGGGTGGTGGGGTCGGGGGTCAGCTGCCGGTCGAGGTCGGACGAGCGGAGCGTGAATCCCGCGAAGGACTCCTCGAACCGGGGCGGCGCACCGAAGTAGGTCGTGTAGTCACTTCGGCTGGTGAGGGCCGTGTGGGGCAGGTGGACACGCAGCGGTGACCAGGTCGCGCCGAGGAGCAACCGGAACACCCGGAGTGACACCCCGAGTGCGAGTTCGATGCCTTGCGGGTGCGGCGAAAGCCGCTGCAGCAGGATCCGGAACTCAAAGGTGGTCAGACCGGGCCGGTCGTCAAGGGGCGTCAGCCGGACCTCGATCGCGGGACTGTACGCGCCCAGGTAACGGGCAAAGGTGACCATCGCATCGCCCACGGTCGGAGCCGTGCGCGCCGCGGCCCCCACCGATCCGAGGATCTCGATGCCCTGCACCTCCGCGAGAAGCCGCCCGAACGTCGGGGCACCGGTGTCCCGTGCCGCGTCTTCCAACACTTCGAGCAGGCAGATGTAGTCAATGAAGGACTCGAAGTCACCGACTGCCGCCTCGGGGATCCGGCGGCGTCGCAGCAACTCGGCGGGACACCCGCCGAGCTGCTCCACCAGGACCGGGAAGCCGCTCAGCGACGTCCCTCGAATCAAGCTCACCGCATCAGCGTGGATACCCGCGACGCGGAACGCAAGTTCGTCGCGCTACTGGCCGTCACCGAGCGGGCTGTCGGACGACACTATGGCTTCAAAGTTGAGATGTATGGCTTCAATTCCTGGTGTGAAGGCTACTTTGATGTTCGTCGGGGGTTGGAAACCCGTTGAGGGTAGTTGGACTTGCTACGTGGGATGGCGGTGTAGGACGCGGCGGTGAGTGGAAGAGAGAAGCGGCGTCGGGTACGCAAGGAGAAGGCGCGGAGGGCTCGCCAGCGAGGGCGAGGCCAGCCACAGGAGAGCGCTCGGCTGCTCGGCCATCTCCAGCGCTCAGCCAGCACGCCGGCCAGGTACTCAGCTGAGGGTGTTGATCCCGCGGAAGCGGCTGCCGCAGCGCGTTCGGACTTGGTCGAGCTGGGTGGCAAGGTCGTTGAGGCCGCTTGCGGGCTGGATGTGATCACTGCGGTGTCCAGCGTGCAGACGGTCATGGCCATGGAGCGCTCGGCTACCGGGGAGGACGTTCCGGCAGCCATACTCGAGCTGATCGCACTGCTTCTGACCTGCCGCGACGCGGCTGGTCCCGCAGAGCCCTGCCGGGATCAGTACGGTCCAGACAACCTGTACGCGGCGACCCGGGAGCTGCTCTCCGTCGGCAGCATGATCCCGATCGTCGAGAAGCCCGACGGCTCGCCTGAGTCCACCATCGTGTTCGCCTCCATCCAACGCGAGGTGCTGCTCCGCAACCCGGTGTACCCGCACATGCTGCTGGAGAGCCTGCACGGCCTGTTCGGCGACGAGGCAGTCGATGCTGACTGCCGGGAGGTCCTCGGCTTTGGTGGTCACGAGGCCGTTGAAGTCATGAACGCCGCCAGTGTGCTTCTGCGCCGTGGTCACGAAGGCCTGTTCGAGCGCATGTTCGCCGCTCGCGACGCGCTGTTACCTTACTTGCGGCGCTATGCTCCAGGGAGTGGTGAGGAACTGCCCGAAGAGGGCAGGAGAGCGCTGCAGGAGAACGTCGACGCAATGACCTCCATGACGACCAACATCGCGGACACCACCACGCTCGATCCCGACGCGATCGCGCGGGAGACCGGCCTGTCCCGTGCCACCGTCGAAAGGTGCTCGACGCATTCACCTTGCACGGCATCACAGACCAGACCGAGGTACTCGACCGCGTCGTCTACGGGGACAATCCACTACGGACCTTTGGAAGAGAGTCGGGGACCATCTGCCCTGGGCTCGCGCTCAAGGTATCTCCGCGCACTGGCTCCGCCACACAACACTGACGTGGGTGGAACGGAACTTCGGCCCCGCCATCGCTCGCGGTTTCGCGGGTCATGCCTTGCAGACCGCTGGGAACACTCCCACGATTGCGATCTACACGAAGGCCACCTTGCAAGAGATCGCGGGAGCACTGGCAGCGCTCACGGGCGAACCGCACCCCCTGGTCCCCGCGACAGGCGACGATTTGATTACCCGCGATGGCTGGTGGTAGTTTCCTATACATGAACTCTAATCCTGAACGTGGATTAGGGGCTGTATCTCGTTCCGAGGTTCCTGTTCGGTACTCCAGTACCGAATTTTGTGTTTCATTCCCCTCTCGGACACGCACATTGTTCACCCGAGGAGAGGCCGTCGCGTAGACGGTCTCTTTTCGTTGTCGTACCGCAGGTCGAGCCGCAACTCCTGGTACAACCGCTTCAGGCTGGCACGTGGGGTGAAACACCCGCCACGTTGGAGGAATGCCTCGTCCTTGAGTCATCCGCGGGCTGGGCTGCCGAGCAGGTGGAGGACCGTCTCCGCGACCACTTCGCTCACCGGCCGAACCGCCGGCTCGAATCGCTACGCAAGCCATTCTCGACGCGGCAACCTGACCCGATCTTCGTGTGCGTAGCGGCCTGGCTGAGGCCGGGTCCGGTGGCTGCTCGGCGGACTCTCACACGGCGATGGGCGGGAAGGCCGACCGTCGGAGTGGAGTGGACGACGTGTCTGGCCGATCTCCGTCCAGGTGGCACCCTCATCGGTGAGTCAAAGGGCAAAGATCGTGCCCTTTGAAGCGGGTGGGCTCGCGAAGGGAATTCAGGAGGCCGTCCACTTCGGGGGTCGCTTCTCGACGAAGGAGAGCGGGCCTTCGAGTGCGTCCTGGCTGTGCATCCGCCGTTCTTCCCAGGTGAAGCGGGTGGCGAAGGCCTGGGGCAGCGGCATGGACAGCGACGCGGTCGCCGCCTCCTTGATGGCCCGGACGGCCAGGGGAGCGCAGCGCAGCAAGTCCTCGACCCATTCCTCGACGCAGGCGTCCAGGTCGGCGGCGGGCACCACGTCGTTGACCAGGCCGAGGGCCAGCGCACGGTCGGCGGCGAGGCGGCGTCCAGTCATGAGGTGGCCGAGCGCGGTTTTGAACGGCAGTTGCCGCGCGAGGCGGAACACCCCGCCCGCGCCGGCGATCAGGCCGAGGCGAGCCTCGGGCAGGGCGAAGGTGGCGGAATCGGCGGCGACGATCAGATCGCAGGCCAGCGCGAGTTCGAACCCGCCACCGAGTGCGTATCCGTTGACTCTGGCGACCACCGGTTTCGACAGGTCGAAGCGCTCGGTCAGCCGTGGCCAGCCGGGTTTGCCGCGGCTGCCGAAGGTCGAGGGCGGCTCGCCGTTCTCGACTCGCCGGACGAGTTCCTTCAGGTCCTGGCCCACGGAGAACGCCCGATCGCCTGCTCCGGTGAGCACACCGACCCAGATGTTGTCGTCCGCCTCGAAATCGTCCCAGACCGCGGCCAGTTCTTCGTGCATCCGCAGGTCCATGGCGTTGAGCACGTCCGGGCGGTTGAGCGTGATGCGGGCGACGTGCCCCTGCTTGCGGTAGAGCACCCGCGGTTCCCCGGCCATGGACCTGCCTCCTCAGAACGGATAGGGCGCCGCGGCGGGGCGGACGGTCAGCCACCGCCATCGGGTGAACTCGTCCCAGCTGTGGAGCGCGCCGTGGCGGCTGCCGTTGCCGGAGCTGCCCGTGCCGCCGAACGGCACGAACGCGTTGTCGTCCACGGTCTGCCCGTTGACGTGCACGATGCCGGTGCGCAATCGCCTGGCGAGCCGCCGTCCGCGGTCGGGGGAGCCGGTTTGCACGGCCGCGACCAGTCCGTACTCCGTCTGGTTGGCGACGCGGACCGCCTCGTCTTCGTCGCGGACCACGACGACCGGTGCGACCGGGCCGAAGATCTCTTCGGTGAAGGCGGGCATCGCGGTGCTCACCCCGGCCAGTACCGTCGGTTCGTAGAACAGGTCCCGGTGCGTCCCGCCCGCGCGCAGGTCCGCGCCCGCGGCCACCGTCTCGCGCACGATGTTGTCCACTCTGGACAGCTGGACGTCGTTGATCAGCGGGCCGAGCGCGGCTTCGGTGGTCCACGGGTCGTCCGCGACCAGGGCGCGCGCCCGGCCCGCCAGTCGTCCGAGGTACTCGTCCGCCACCGCTTCGAGCACCACGTGCCTGCTCGCGGCCATGCAGATCTGGCCCTGGTGCAGGAAAGCACCCCAAGCGCCCGCCGAACTCGCGGCGTCGAGATCGGCGTCGTCGAGCACGATCAGCGCGTTGTTCCCGCCCAGCTCCAGTGAACAGCGCTTGAGCATCCGCCCGGCCACCTCGCCGACCCGGCGGCCGACCGCGGTCGAGCCGGTGAACGCGATCATGGCGACGTTCGGGTGCGCGGTCAGCGCTTCACCGGGCTCGGCGTCGCCGGGCAGGACGTGCAGCACACCCTCGGGCAGCCCGGCTTCCTCGAAGAGCCGCGCGACCGCGAACCCGCCCGAGACCGGTGTCTGCACGTCGGGCTTGAGCACGACGGCATTGCCGAGCGCCAGCGCGGGGGCGACCGCGCGCAGGGCCAGTACGAGCGGGAAGTTCCACGGGCTGATCACGCCGACCACGCCGAGCGGCACCCGACGGCCGATGCTCTCGAATTCGGAGCCGGAGGGCAGCAGGTGACCGTGTGGCTGGGTGGGCAGCGCCGCGGCCGCCCACAGCTCGTCGGCGGCGGAGCGGATTTCGAACGCGGCTTTCGGCGCCACCGCACCACCTTCGCGGATGAGCCATTCGGCCACTTCCCGCTGGTGTGCTTCGAGAATCCCGGCGGCGCGCCGCAGTACGGCCGCCCGCTCGGCCGGTTCCGCGTCGGCCCAGGAAGGCTGGGCCCGGACGGCGGCGCATACCGCGGTGCCGATGTCCTCGGGTGAGGCCAGGCCGGTGGTGGCAAGGGTCTTCCCGGTGGCCGGTTCGAGGACGTCGACCGTGCCGGACGCGGTGACCCAGCCGGAGCTGAACACCTTGCCGGTGAGCGCGTCGATGTCCAGCAACTGGGGCACGGGATCTCCTCGGCCGTGAAGTGGTCGATTCCCGGGAAATGCTAGGTGCGCGGGCGAAGCGCACCAAGGAAAAGCGCTTTCCCGCGCGCGGAATCCGGGGGCGCTAGGGGGCCGGTGAGGGGGTGCGCCGGTGCCGCCGATCGGGGTTGCGGGCCCACCGTTCCGGCTGTTTGGCTCGGAACCCGGCGTGATTCGGGAGGCGGGGCGATGGCGCGTTCGGAGCGCGGATACACCACCAGCACGGCGTTCCTGGAAGCGCTCGCGGAGGCCGGAGTCCGTTACGTGTTCGCCAATCTCGGCAGCGACCATCCCGGCCTCGTCGAGGCCTACGCGAGGGCGCGTGACGAGGGCAGGGCCGATGAGCTACCCGAGCTGGTCATCTGCCCGCACGAGAGCGTCGCCCTGTCCGCCGCGCAGGGGTATGCCCAGGCCAGCGGACAGCCACAGGCGGTGATCGTGCACGTGGACTGCGGGACGCAGAACCTCGGCGGCACCCTGCACAACGTGGCCAAGGCGCGGGTTCCGGTGCTCATCTTCGCCGGTGCGTCGCCGGTGACGCAGGAAGGGGAGCTGCCGGGCGGGCGCAACGAGTTCATCCACTGGATCCAGGACGTCCCCGACCAGCGCGGCATCGTGCGCGGCTACACCAAGTACGACAACGAGATCCGGACCGGCCGGAACGTCAAGCAGCTGGTGCACCGGGCGATCCAGATCGCGTGCAGCGAGCCGGCCGGGCCGGTGTACCTGGTCGGCGCCCGGGAAGTGATGGAGGAGCACCTCACCCCGGCACCGGGCAGACCTGAGCTGTTCACGCCGGTCACATCCGGCGCGCTCGCGCCTGAGGTGGCGGGCCGGATCGCGGACGCGTTGGCCGGGGCCCGGAATCCCGTTGTGGTGACGTCGAACCTCGGCCGCGAGCCGGACGCGGTGGTGGAGCTGGTCCGCCTGTGCGAACGGCTCGCGATCCGGGTGATCGAATCGGTGCCGATGTACGTCAACTTCCCGGCCGACCACCCGTTGCACGCGGGTTACCAGTGGAACACCCCCGCGCCGAACCCCGCCCTCGCCGAAGCCGACGTGATCCTGGTGCTGGGCTGCGAAGTGCCGTGGATCCCGTCGCTGAACCGGCCCGCCGAGGACGCGCGCGTTTTTGTGGTGGACGCCGATCCGCTGAAGGAGCGCACCCCGCTGTGGCACGTGCCCGCGGAGCTGTACGCACGAGCGAATCCGGGCCTGGCCGCGCGGCAGCTCGCGGACGCGGTCGCCGCCGATTCGGTGCGGACGGACGAAGTGGCCGCCCGGTACACGCGCAGCGTGGCCGAACACGATCGCCGAGCCGCGGACCGCGCGCGAAGGACACGGCCCCGGCCGGACGTCATCACGCCCGAGTACCTGGCGGCGTGCGTGCACGACGTCATCGACGACGAGACCATCGTGCTGTCCGAAGCCATCACGAACTTCGGGGTGGTCAGCGAGTTCGTCCCGCGATCGGTGCCCGGCACGCTGTTCGGTTCCGGCGGCAGTTCGCTCGGCTGGCACGCCGGTGCCGCGATCGGGGTGAAACTCGCCGTGCCGGACCGGCTCGTGGTCTCGCTGGTGGGCGACGGGACCTACCTGTTCGGCGTACCGGCCTCCGCGAGCTGGATGTCAAGGCGTTACGGCGCACCGAATCTCACGGTCATCATCGACAACCAGGGCTGGCGGGCACCCAAGCTGTCCACGCTGGCCGTGCACCCGGACGGGGTGGCCGCGGCGAACGACGACTTCGGCGTCGGGTTCGCGCCGGGCGCGGATCTGCCCGGGGTCGCCGCCGCGGCGGGAGGCGCCTGGGCCCGTACCGTCGTGGACCCGGCGGAACTGCCCGCGCTGCTCACCGAGGCGGTGAAAGTGGTGCGGGACGGGCGTTCCGCGGTGCTCTCCGCCCGCGTTCCCGCCTTGTGAGGTGCTCAGCCCGCGTGGTCCCGCCGGACTTCGGCGGCCCACGCGGTCCGGCGGAACGGCAGTCCTTCCGGCAACTGCGTGCGGCTGTCGATCTTCAGCTTCCGGTAGATCCGCGTCAGGTGCTGTTCCACCGTGCTCTCGGTGATGCTCAGCTTCCGGCTGATGGCGCGGTTGGTGTGCCGCAGCGAGGCCAGTGACGCCACGCGCCACTCGGCGTCGCTGAGCGCGGCCAGCCCGTCGTTCTCGTCCGGTTCGTCGGCGGGAGTGCCGCCGCCGACGGTGGTCTGCACGGCGGCGAGGCGTTGCTGCAGCGGCGCGGCCTCGCAACTGCGCGCGGCCTGGACCGCCTGCTGGGTGACCTCACGCGCCTTGGCGGAGTCGCCGAGCCGGTGGTAGACCTCGCCGAGGTCGGCCAGGGTGAGCGCGAGCTCGAAGCGGTCACCGCAGGACCGCAGCTGCTGGGCGGCCTCGGCCAGCAGGTGCGGCCGCTGGTCCGGATCGGCCGCTTCCGCGAGTACCCGCAGGGAAGCGCCCTTGGTGCGTGGTCCGATGGACCCGCCGATCCGGAGTTGCTGGGTGATCAGTTCGCTCGCGGCTTCCGGTTCGCCGAGCCGCAGGTGCACCAGTGCCGCGTCGCGGCGCCAGGGTGCCAGCGCCGGCTGGTCGATGTTCCACTTGGTCATCAGCGCGCCGCAGCTTTCGAAGTCGTTCAGCGCCGCCGTGAGGTGGTTGGTGGCGAGCAGGTAGTGCCCGCGGGCGCGCAGGTACTGGGGCGCGAACCAGGTCTGCGCCATGGACTTGGGCACGGCCTGCTTGAGCGCGGCCGCGGCCGCGCCGAACTCGCCCATCGCCGTGGTCGCCATGATCAGGCTGGCCAGCGGGGAACCGATCGAGGCACCCCAGCCCTGTGCGGGGATCCGGCTCAGCGCGGCGCGGGCCCGGTCCGCGGCCAGTGGCAGGTCGCCCTGGCGCAACGCGATGTCCGCACCGATGTTCGACAGCAGCGCCTCCCAGGTTTTGGCGCGGCGGGAGGAAGCCTCCTCGATCAGCGCGTCGCACCACCGCGCGGCGGTGGCGAGCCGGTCGGAGTAGACCAGCGCCAGCAGCGCGAGCAGCAGCGCGTCGATGGTTTCGTCGTCGAGCGCGAAGCTGTGCAGCACGTGGTCCGCGGCCGCGTCCGCGTTCGCCCCCGGTCCCTCGGTGAGCACGGTGAGCAGCGAGGTGACCGCTCTGGTCCACGGCCTCACGGCGGTCGAGATGGCGTCGCCTGCCGCCGGATCGGTCAGTGCGTGCGGACGGCGCGGGAAGAGCGGGGGGTGCGAGAACGACAGCAGGTGGTGTACCAGGTGGAGTTCGGCGGCGAACGGATTGTCCGGCGCGCCAGCCGATTCGACCAGCGCGTTCAACGCCACGCCCGCTTCGGCGGGGTGGTCGGGGGAGAGCAGGAACTTGATCAGCGCGAGCAGGTTCTGATCGGAGAGCTGCCCGTCCCGCAAGGCCGCGTTGAGCCGCGCGACCGATTCGGTGGTCGCGGCGGGGTTGGAGCGCCATTCCAGCCGGGCGAGCGCGGTGGTGATCTCCACGCGCTCGTCCCGGTCCGAGCTGCCGCGGTAGGCGAGTTCCAGGCAGGTGACGGCAAAATCGACGTTGTCGTCGGCCAGTGCGGTTTCGGCGGTCTCGCGCAGCACCCCGATGGCCCACGGCGAGTGCACCTGGTCGGCGGTGATCAGGTGCCGGGCGATCTGCGCTACCGGGGCGCGGTCCTGGTAGAGCAGGTCCGCGGCGCGCTGGTGCATCCTGCCGCGGTCCTCCGGGCCGAGGCTGTCGAGCACGGCCGCCGCGGCCGAAGGGTGCCGGTAGCGGCCGGCGGAGTCGAGCAGCCCGGCCAGGGTCAGCACGTCGAGCGATTGGGTGGCCGAATCGGCCTTGATCCCGAGCAGCCGCCCCAGCGTCTTCGCCGAGGCGGGCGAGGATTCACCCAGCACGGCAATGCCCCTGGCCACGGTGAGCAGTATCGGGTCCCACCGGTTCAGGCAGGCGATGACGGCTTCGCCGAACTCCTCGCCCACCACGAGTTCCGGCGCGTCGTGCACGCTTCTGGCGGCGGCGTCGCGGTGGTCGGCGATGAGCGCTTTGACCAGCAACGGGTTGCCACCGCTGATCCGCCAGCACGCCGCGGCGTGGCGGTTGGCGGCGGGGGTGTCGAGGTGCGCGGCCAGCAGACCGGCCACCCCGCGCCGGGTGAGCGGGTTCAGCCGGATGCGGTGGAAGTACGGCTGGCGCGCGATCTCGGCGCGGAACACCGGGTGCGTCGGATGGGAGGTGGCCCATTCGGTGAGCACGATGAGCATGTTCGCCGACCGGATGCGCTGCTGCAGGTAGAGCAGCACCTGCAACGACGGGCTGTCGGCGAACTGCACGTCGTCGACGCACACCACCACCGGCCGCTTCCTGGCCAGTTCCAGCAGGACCATCGACAGCCCGTGCACGGCGCGGGCGTTCTCGTGGCCGACGGTCAGCGGTTCGCCGGCGGCGGTCCCGGCGGTCAGCGTCTCCTCGTTCAGCAGCTCCGCCACCCGGTCCGAGATACCGTCCGGGAGGTCCACCCCGTGGAACAGCTGCCCCAGCACGCTGAACTGCAAGGTCCGTTCCGCGCGGGAGCCGACCGCGGTGACCACGAGGGCGCCCGCCGCCGCGGCCGCGTCGGCCGCGTAGCCGAGCAGTTCGGTCTTGCCACTGGCGATCCCGCCGGTGATCAGCGCCACCTGCCCGCGCCCCTGGGGCGCAGTCGGCGTAGAGGTCCTTGAGGAGTTTCAGCTCCCCCTGACGTTCCACCAGTATCATGCGGTGCGCCCCCCATAGCGTCGTGGCATTCGGTTCGGCCGAACGAACTGTGTTTGCGAGTCGGCTGGGTTGCGAGCCAACCCTAGTGAGCCTCCGTACAAGATCCGCATAATCGCTGCGGAGTAACGAGACAATAACGGACGGCGATGAAATTCTAGTGATTTCCGGGTGATTTCCGTGATTCAGCGATTTCAGTGACGCGCCCAGGCCTTTCCCACCTTCGCGAGTACATCGGCGCTGTTCAGGCGAAGAGCTTGTTCGATGGCGAATTCGGCCAGGTAGGCGCGAAAGGTGTCCGGTGGTTCCTCGGCGAGGTTGAGCATCCGCCGGTTCGCCACCACGGCGGGGCTGGTCAGCCGGTCGGCTTCGGCAGCGATGGCCTGGTCCATTTCCCGGGGATCGGCGACGGTGTCGAACACCGTGGCGGCTTCCGGTTCGGCGGCCCAGATCTTGCGCCCGCCGAGAATGACCTGCCTGGCCAGCCTGGGGCCGGTTTGCCGTGGCAGGCGCAGGTTCGCCGCGCCGGGCACGATGCCCTCCTGTGCGGCGGGAAGGCTGAAGTAGGCGTCGGCGGCCGCGATCACGTGGTCGAAGACGAGGAGCAATTGCGCCCCGCCGCCGATGGCGAACGAGTCGACCGCGGCCAGCCAGGGCTTGGCCAGCGTGTCCAGCGGCCAGTCCGGCGAGTTTTCGCCGAGGTGCAGACCGCGGGCGAGCTTGGCGAGGTAACCCAGTTCGCGGCGAAGCAGGAAATCGGTGAAGGAGATCCGCCCGTCGTGCAGCTTGGTCAGGTTGATTCCAGCGCTGAACACCCGTTTGCCCTGGTATCGCGGATGGGTCATCACTCCGCCTCGCAGCACGCCGACTCGGACCCGGTCGTCGAGCAGGGTGAGGTCGACCGCGGTCTCCATGTCCTCGGTCAGCTCGTTGTCTTCGGCGTTGAGGTACCGCGTGTTGCCGATGGTGAGGTGGGCCGCGTCGCCCTGCCGGGTGATCCGGACGGTGCCGAGGTCGAGATCGCCCGTCCGGCGGAACTCGGGCAGCAGCGCTTCGGCTCGTGAGGTCGGCCGGAGCATGCTGTCGAGCAGGTGCCTCCCGGCGACCGGGCTGCGCAGCACTTCGCGGAAGAACAGGCCCTGATCGATTTCGCGGCCTTCCTTCGCCGACTGGACGCGGTCGCCTTCGGCTGCCAGCTGCCGTTCGCCGGGGACCAGGCCGGGGAACACTTCCGCGGCTCGGAGCGCGAGTCCGGCCACCCGCAGGGGAGTGGTACGTCCGTCGGTGAGCCGGTCGTAGACCCGTTCGACGTGCAGGCGCAGGAAACCGGCGCGCAGCCGGCGGCACGACCGGTGCACCTCATCGGCGGTCCGCTGCTGACCGGGGGTGCGATCGGGCTTGGCGGGAAGACCGGCCAGCACTTCTTCGCCGGCGGCCGAGTGTTCGCAGACGGCTGCCGCGTCGTGCTCGAGAATTCCGCTCGGTACGGGCGTTTCCGGCGCCCGGCTGACGGCGGTCATACCGGGAGCCGGGATTCGGTACCGGCCTGCGCGCGGCGCAGCACCCGGTCGCAGGCGGCCAGGTGCACCCCGAGCGCGTCTTCGAAGGTGGTGGTCGGCGCGTCCAGCAGCAACCGGCGCCGGATGGCGAACTCGGCGCCGTCCACCGGGGCCAGCGCGCTCACCACCCGATCGACCGCGGTGGGGAGGTCCTCACCGACTTCGTCCACCAGACCCCAGCCGGCGGCCTCGGCGGCGCTGAGCTCCGGTGGGTGCAGGAGCAGGCGGCGGGCCCTGCGCCCGCCGATCTGGTTGGCCAGCCGGTGCAGCACCATGCCCGGCCAGAAGCCGCCGGGCTCGCTGGGCAGGTGGAGGCGGGTGCCGGACGCGGCCAGCCGGTAGTCGGTGGCCAGCAGCAATTCCAGCGCCGGTCCGGAACAGGTGCCACCGGCGGCCGCGATCGTGGTGGCGCGCAGGCGTTCCACCCGCCGGACCGCGCGTTCCCAGCGGCTCACCAGATGGATGCTGACGTCGCCGGGCCAGTCCTGGTGCGGGGCGGGCCCGGTAGCGCCTATCTCGCCTGGCTCGCCCACTCCGTCCAACTCGCCTATCTCGATGACGGCGACGGTGTTGCCGGACAGCGCGTCGATCCGGTCGCAGAACTCGTTGATCGCGAGCACCAGCGACGAGGTGAGCGGGCCGCCGCCGGGCAGGCTCAGTCGTTCCGCGGTCAGGGCGGGCGGTACCGGCGTTTTGTTACTCGAAGCCACTTCTTGTCACAACTCCCTGAGCTGGCCGTCACGCGCGTTCTCGCCGCCCGGCCAGCGGAGCAGCGCCGTTTCGATGGTGGAGCCGGGGCCCATGGTCATCAGCACGCCGTGCTCGCCCGGCGCCACCACGCCCTCGTCGATCAGCCTGTTGTAGGAGAAGAGGAAGGAGCCGCTGGACAGGTTGCCGTAGTCGCGCAGCACCCCGGTGGTGTGCCGGACGTCCCAGCGGCTGAGCGCCAGGTTGATCATCACCGAGTCGATCACCTTCTTGCCGCCCGAGTGGATGATCCAGTGCGCGATGTCCTCGCGCTTGAGGCCGGTGCCCGCCAGCAGCCTGCCCACCACCTCCTCGGCGTTGGCACCGACCACGTAGGGGACTTCGCGGTCGAGGAAGAAGCTGAACTTGCCGTGGTCGTCATCCCAGTCGTAGCGCATCGCCTCCAGCGCCTCGGGAATGATGCAGCTGGCGAACTTGACCACGGACGGGCCATCGTGATGCGCGCTGTGCCCGCCGGGGCCCGCCTGCACCGCCACCGCGGCGGCACCGTCGCCGAACAGGCTGTTCACCACCGAAGTGCGCATGGTGCCGTCGAAGACGTACGCGGCCGAGCAGGCCTCCACGCACAGCATGATCGCGAGCTGCCCGGGGTGCGCGTGCGCCCATCCGGTGACCGCGGCGAGGCCGTTGAGCCCGGCGTTGCAGCCCATGCCGACCACGTCGAGCCTGCTGGTGTTGTGCTCCAGGCCCAGCTCGCGGATGATCAGCGCGCTGAACCCGGGCGTCATGAACCCGGTGGACGACACGCAGCACAGGTAGCGGACGTCCTCCAGGTCGGCGTCGGCGTTCTTCAGGCACGCCTGCAGCGCGCGTGCGCCCATCTCGATCCCGCTCGCACGGTGCTTGGCCAGCAGTTCGCCCTGCGTTTCCAGCCGGCGGGTGCCGTCGGCCTCTTCCGGCGGCAGGGTGAGGAACCGGCGTTCGATCGCGCTGTTGAGGAACACCGAGCGGATCCGGGGGTCTTCGATCCGGAAGACCTCGAGCAGCTCCTCCTGGGAGTAGGAGAACGCGGGCACCGCCGTTCCGGTACCCACGATCGCCGGGGCGAACACCGGGCGCCGGTCTTTTGTATAGCCAGTCTGTTCGACTGAATAATTATGCGTTGAAATCTGTGAACCCGTCATTGAGTACCCCGAGACAACTGCCGGTCGACCACGGACAGACTGGGTCGGCAAAGGAACGGGCACTGCACTGTGCCAGCGATTCCGGGATTTCGTCGATAGTTTTCGGATGCTATCGGCGGTGGTGATTGACTGGCAACCCCGACGGGAGGTAGCAAGCCGTCCGCCGGGCTGTCGCCACCCGCTCCGACCAGCCCTTTTAGTCGCTGTTCGGGCGATTTGCGCACTCTTCCACCTGATCGGAGCCCTGGTGTGACCGGCCTCCTAGGGGAGGAGAAGGGGGTGCGAGCCGTCCCGGCAGGGGGGTGGGAGGGGGGTGGGCATCGACTGCGCCAGGGGGGTTCGGCGGGGGTGCGGGAGGGGAAACCGGTCGGGGTTGCGGCCTTTGTTCGGCGGCCGATAACCTCGGTCGCGACCCCAATTTCGGTGCATTTTCAATAATCGGTTCGTTGCTCGCCTCCGTGGCGCCGAAGCCGATCGCGATCCGGTTCGATATCGCAATTGTCGCGTCGTCCCACTCGTGCGGGAGCGACGCGCGCACTGCCTGAATGAGAGGCCACGATGGCGCGTTCCGAGTTGATTCGGCCCCTTCCCGAACTGCTCCGGGTGCATGCCGAACGGCGCGGGGACAAGCTCGCCTACGCCGATGACCACCGCGAGGTCCGCTACGCCGAGCTGGAGCGGCGGACCGCGCGGCTGGCCGGGCACCTGGCCGGGCTGGGTGTGCCGCGCGGTGCGCGCGTGGTGATCCTGCTCGGGAACCGCGTGGAGAACGTCGAGAGCTATCTGACCGCCATCCGGGCGGCAGCGGTGGGCGTTCCGGTCAACCCGCGCTCCTCCGACGCCGAGCTGGCGCACATCCTGCGGGACAGCGGCGCCACGGTGGTGATCACCGACCTCGCGCACTGGGCGCAGGTGCGCACGGCGCTGGCCGGGCGTGAGGACGTGGTCGTGCTGCTCGTCGGGACCTCCGAGATCCCGCCCGGCCCGGGGCCGGTGCCGCGTGTGTACGAGGAACTGGCCACCGCCGACGCCCCCGAACCGCCACGCGACGACCTGGGCCTCGACGACGTGGCCTGGATGCTGTACACCTCCGGCACCACCGGCCTGCCCAAGGGTGTGCTCTCCACACAGCGCAGCTGCCTGTGGTCGGTGTCCGCCTGCTACGTGCCGCTGCTGGGCCTTTCGCAGGACGACCACGTGCTGTGGCCGCTGCCGCTGTTCCACTCCTTCGCGCACGTGGTGTGCGTGCACGGGGTGATCGCGACCGGCGCAAGCGTACGGATCGTGGACGGCCTCGCCGCCGACGACGTGCCGGTGTCGCTGCCCCGTGACTTCCGCGAGGCACTGCTCGACCAGGGCAGCGAAGCATTGGCCGCGGCCGGCGCGGCAGCCGGGGAAGCCGCTCCCGGTATCGACGTGCGGCCCGAGTTGCGCACCGGTACGGCTGCCGAGTGGCTGGTGCGGGAATCGTCCTCCACGGACCTGATCGTGCTGGGTTCGCGCGGGCTCGGTGGCTTCAGCGGGCTGCTGGTCGGCTCGGTCGCGGTGGCACTGGCCCACCACGGTCACTGCCCGGTGGTGGTCGTCCGGGGGCGCACCGAGGAGAGCGGCCCGGTGGTCGTCGGCGTGGACAACTCCGCGAACAGCGACGACGCGATCGGCTTCGCGTTCGAGGCGGCGTCGTCTCGTGGCGTGCCGCTGGTGGCCGTGCACACCTGGAACGACCTGGTACTGGAGCAGGCGTGGCCGGTGATGCGGATGGAACTGGACTTCGACGGGATCGCCGAGGCCGAGGCCCGCGCGCTGGAAGGCCGCTTGGCTGCCTGGCGCGAGAAGTACCCGCACGTCGAGGTGTCGGCGCAGACCTATCGCGCCCGTCCGGCCGACCGCCTGCTCGAAGCCGCGAAGACCGCCCAGCTGCTGGTGGTGGGTTCGCGCGGCCGCGGCGGTTTCGCCGGCCTGTGCCTCGGCTCCACCAGCCAGGCCCTGATCCAGCACAGCCCGTGCCCGGTCGCGGTGATCCGCACCGGCGACGAAGGAACGAAGGAAAGCAGTGCGAGCGCGTGACCTGATGACCTCACCGGTGGTGACGGTGACCCCGGCGACGTCGGCGAAGGAGGCGGCCGCGCTGCTGGCCGAACGCCACTTCACCGCGTTGCCGGTGGTGGACGAGGACGACCGCCTCATCGGCATCGTCACCGAAGCCGACCTCATCCGTGACCGGGTTCCCCGCGACGCGCGCCGTCCGGCGACCCGGCCGCGTGAGGCTCCTGGTACGACCGTCGGCGCGGTGATGACCACCCCGGCCACCGCCATGGGCGCCAACACCGACGTCGCGGACGTGTGCCGGGCGCTGCTGGACGCGCACATCCGCGCTATGCCCATTGTGGACGGTGCCACCGTGGTCGGCATCGTCACCCGCCGTGACGTGGTGAAAGCGCTGGCGCGCAAGGACGAGCAGCTCGCCGCGGACGTGCGTCACCGGCTGGAGAACTACGGCGACCGCCACCGCTGGACGGTCCGGGTGCACGACGGGAAGGTGCACATCACCGACACCTTCGACGACGAGACCGACCGACACGTCGCGACCGTGCTCGCTCGCTCGGTGCCGGGCGTCATCGACGCCGAAACCACTTCCGAGGCCGCTTCCGAGAACACTGAAGGGATTCTTCGATGACCAGGATCATCGTCGGGGTAGACGGTTCGGGCGGTGCCGAGGTCGCCGTCCGGTGGGCGGCGCGGACGGCGGCCGACCGCAAGTGGGAGCTGCACGTGGTGCACGGCCTGCGGATCGCCGAACTCGGTTACAGCGGCGGGCTGGTGAGTGCGGCCGGTGTCTTCGAGGCCATCCGGGCCGATGGTGAGCGGATCGTCGCGGACGCGGTGACGCTCGCGCAGTCCACATCGGACGATTTGGTGGTCACCTCGGAGATGGTGATCGATCATCCGGTGCCGTTGTTGACGGAACTGTCCAAGACCGCGCGCATGGTCGTCGTCGGCGCGACCGGGCACACCGGGCTTTCCCGCTTGCTGGCCGGATCCACCGCGACCGGGGTGGCCACCCACGCGCACTGCCCGGTCGCGGTGATCCGGAAGGCGGACGACGCCGGGGAGGTGCCCGGCGACGGCCCGGTGGTTGTCGGCATCGATGGCAGCCCCACCAGCGAAAAGGCGCTCGCGGAGGCGTTCGGCGAGGCGTCGTCCCGCGGCGTGCCGCTGGTGGCCGTGCACGCCTGGACGGACGCGACCTACGACGACTTTTACGGCTCGGCGCGCCTGATGGTGAGCTGGGAGTCCTTCGAGGAAGAGGAGGAACGGCTGCTCGCGCAGCGCCTGGCCGGGTGGCGGGAAAAGTTCCCCGACGTCGAGGTCCGGCGGGTGCTGGTCAAGGACCGGCCCCGGCACGCGCTGCTGGCGGCCGCCGAGGACGCGCGACTGGTGGTGGTCGGCAGCCGTGGTCGCGGTGGCTTCCGCGGTCTGCTGCTGGGCTCGACCAGCCTGGCGCTGGTGGAGCACGCGAACTGCCCGGTGCTCGTGGTTCGCCCGGAGAAGCAGCGATGACCGCCGTCGACACCCGCCCGGGTCCACTTGGGGCTACCGAGCTGGAAGCGGTGGACACGCTGTGGCGGGCGGCGAACTACCTGTCGGTCGGGCAGATCTACCTGATGGACAACCCGCTGCTGCGGGAGCCGTTGCGGCCCGAACACGTCAAACCGCGACTGCTCGGGCACTGGGGCACCTCGCCGGGGCTCAACTTCGTCTACGCCCATCTCAACCGGGCGATCGTGGCCCACGGCTTCGACGCGCTGTTCGTCACCGGACCCGGTCACGGCGGCCCGGCGTTGCTGGCCAACACCTGGCTCGAAGGCACCTACACCGAGGCGTGGCCCGAGGTGACGCGGGACGCGGAGGGCATGAAGGAGCTGTTCCGCCAGTTCTCCTTCCCCGGTGGTGTCCCCAGTCACGTCGCGCCGCAGGTTCCCGGGTCCATCCACGAGGGCGGTGAGCTGGGATACTCGCTCGCGCACGCCTACGGTGCCGCGTTCGACAACCCCGGCCTGGTGGTGGCCTGTGTGATCGGTGATGGTGAGGCCGAAACCGGCCCGCTGGCCACCAGTTGGCACGCGAACAAGTTCCTCGATCCACACCGCGACGGCGCGGTGCTGCCGATCCTGCACCTCAACGGCTACAAGATCGCCAATCCGACCGTGCTGTCGAGGATCCCGCACGCCGAACTGGACGCACTGCTGCGCGGGTGCGGCTACACCCCGCACTACGTCGAAGGCCACGAGCCCGCCGAAATGCACCAGGCCATGGCCTCGACGCTGGACTCGGTGCTGGCCGAGATCAACGCCGCGCGGCAGTCGGCGGAACGGCCGAGCTGGCCGATGATCGTGCTGCGCAGCCCCAAGGGCTGGACCGGTCCGTCCGTTGTGGACGGCTTGCCGGTGGAGGGCACCTGGCGGTCGCACCAGGTGCCGCTGCCCGGGGTGCGGCAGCACCCGGAACACCTGCGGGAGCTGGAAACCTGGCTGCGCTCCTACCGTCCGGAGGAACTCTTCGACGCCGACGGGCGCCCGACGGCCCAGGTCACCGCGCTGATCCCGGCGGGTGTGCGGCGGATGGGCGCGAGCCCGCACGCCAACGGCGGCTCGATCCTGCGGCCGTTGTCCCTGCCGGATCCCGCCGGCCACGCCGTGGCGGTGCCCCGCCCGGGTACCACCTCGGCCGAGCCGACCCGGGTGCTGGGGCGGTTTCTGCGGGAGGTGTTCGCGGCCAACGAGGACAAGGCGAACTTCCGGCTGTTCGGTCCCGACGAGACAGCCTCGAACCGGCTCGACGCGGTGTACGAGGTCACCGGCAAGGCTTGGCAGGCCGCGATCGAACCGGTGGACGAACACCTCGAGCGCGATGGCCGGGTGCTGGAGGTGCTCTCGGAGCACCTGTGCCAGGGCTGGCTGGAGGGCTACCTGCTCTCCGGGCGGCACGGCCTGTTCTCCTGCTACGAGGCGTTCGTGCACATCGTCGATTCGATGGTCAACCAGCACGTCAAATGGCTGAAGGTGCACCGGGAGATCCCGTGGCGGCGGCCGGTCGCCTCGCTGAACTACCTGCTGACCTCGCACGTGTGGCGCCAGGACCACAACGGTTTCTCCCACCAGGACCCCGGTTTCGTCGACCACGTCGCGAACAAGAGCGCCGAGGTCGTGCGGGTGTACCTGCCGCCGGACGCCAACACGCTGCTGCACGTGATGCACCACTGCCTGCGCAGCCGCGACTACGTCAACGTGGTGGTGGCGGGCAAGAACGACGCCCCCAACTGGCTCGACGGCGAGCAGGCCGCGCTGCACTGCGCCCGCGGGGCCGGCATCTGGGAATGGGCGGGCTCGCACAGCGACCGGCAGCCGGACGTGGTGCTCGCCTGCGCGGGGGACGCCCCGACCCTGGAAGTCCTCGCCGCGGCGAAGCTGCTGCGGGAACTGCTGCCGGAACTGGCGGTGCGGGTGGTCAACGTGGTCGACCTGATGCGCCTGCAACCGGAAACCGAGCACCCGCACGGGATGGGTGACTGGGAGTTCGACGCGTTGTTCACCCCGGACCGGCCGGTGATCTTCGCCTACCACGGTTATCCGTGGCTGATCCACCGGCTGGCCTACCGCCGGACGAACCACGCCGGCTTCCACGTGCGGGGTTACACGGAGAACGGCACCACGACCACCCCGTTCGACATGCTGGTGCTCAACCAGATGGACCGCTTCCAGCTGGTGATCGACGTTATCGACCGGGTGCCGGGACTGGCCGCCAAGGCCGGGGTGGTGCGCCAGCGGATGACCGAGGCCAGGCAGCGGCACCACCGGTGGATCCGGCAGCACGGCGAGGACCTGCCCGAAATCCGCGACTGGACCTGGGAGGGCTGAGTCGTGCCGGAGTGCGTGGAAGCCCCCGAGACAGTCCGCCGGGCAGTGTTGGAGGACGGCCAGGTGGTGCGGTTGCGGCTGCTGCACCCCGGGGACACCGCCGCCGTGCTCGCGTTGCACGAAGGGCTGTCCGAACGAGACCGCTACTTCCGGTTCTTCGGCCCGACGCCGAAGAGGCTGGGCGAACTCGCGGCCAAGATCGCCGCCGATCCCGGGCCGCAGCACGCCGCGATCGGCGCGTTCACGGCGGAGAAGCTGATCGGTGTGGCGCACTACCACGTGCTCCGGAACTCCAGCGTCGCCGAAGTCGCGGTGGCCGTGGACGGGACGGCGCAGGCGCACGGGGTGGCGACGTTGCTGCTGGAACACCTCGCCGCGGTCGGCCGCGGCCGCGGGCTCACGCGGTTCGTGGCGGAAGTGCTCGCCGAGAACGCGAAGATGATCAAGGTGCTGACCGATCTCGGGATGCCGTACGAGCTCCGGGGGATCGGACCCGAGCGCGAGGTCTCGCTGTCGCTGCGGCCGACCGAGCACTACCTCGACGCCGTCGTCCGGCGCGACCTGGTGGCGGACACAGCCAGCCTCCGGCATCTCTTCCGGCCGGTTTCGGTGGCCGTGGTCGGGGCCGGGCGCGGGCCCGGGTCGGTCGGCCGCGCGGTACTGGCGAACATCCTGCGCAGTGGCTATCCAGGAGCGGTCAGCGCGGTCAATCCGCATGCGACCGAGATACTCGGCGTGCTGTGCCACGCCTCGGTCGCCGAGTTGCCGGAAACGCCCGAACTGGTGGTGATCGCCGCGCCCGCCGCCGCCTGTGAGTCCATTGTGGATCAGTGCGGCGCGCGGGGTGTCGCGGCCGTGGTGCTGCTTTCCGCCGGGCTGACCGGCGAGCCCGCGGGGGAGCGGGTGATGGCCGCCGTCCGGCGGCACGGGATGCGGCTGGTGGGACCGAACTGCCTCGGCCTGCTGAGCACCGAACCCGGTCATCCGCTCGACGCCACCTTTCTCCGCGACCCGGTGCTCGCCGGGCCGGTCGGGGTGGTCACGCAGTCCGGTGGGGTGGGCATCGCGCTCGCCGAGTCGCTGACCCGGCTCGGGATCGGGGTGGCCGAGCTGGTGTCCACAGGGGACAAGTACGACGTCAGCGGGAACGACCTGCTGCTGCGGTGGAGAAGCGACGACCGGACCGAGATCGCCGTGCTGTACCTGGAGTCCTTCGGGAACCCGAGGAAGTTCAGCCGGCTGGCCGCCTCGCTGGCGCGGAAGAAGCCCGTGCTCGCGGTGCGCAACGGCAGCAGCCTCGTGGCGCAGGACGCCGCGGCTTCCCACACCGCCGCCGCGGCCACGCCGGCGGTCACCCGTGACGCGCTCTACGAACAGGCCGGGGTCATCGCGGTGGACTCGGTGACGGAACTGACCGACGTCATCGCGGCCTTGGCGTGGCAGCCGCTGCCCGCCGGGCCTTCGGTCGCGATCGTCAGCAACGCGGGCGGGGCCGGGGTGCTCGCCGCCGATGCCTGCGAGCGTGCCGGTCTGTCCATCGCCGCGCTGTCCCCGGAAACCACGCGGCGGCTGGCAGCAGTTCTCCCGGCGCAGGCGAGAATTCGCAACCCGATCGACACCACCGCGGCTGTGCCCGCGGCGGCCTTCGGCGAATCGGTACGCCTCCTGCTCGAAGACGAGGGCGTGGACGCGCTGCTGGTGGTCACCGTCCCGACCGCGGTCAGCGACCCGCTCGACGGCCTGGCCCCGGTGCTGTCGGGCACGGCCGCCAAGCCGGTGTTCGCCGTGCGCCCCGGGCAGGCGGCCCGAGTGCGGCCACTGGGTCCGGCGATCACGGCGTCCTACGACGACCCGGTCGCGGCCGCGGTGGTTCTCCGCAAACTGGTGTCCTACCGGAGCTGGCTGGATCGGCCGTACGAGGAGGTCCCGCTCGTCCCGGCGATCGACGCTCCGGCGGTGACCGAGCTGGTCCGGGCCGCACTGGCCAGGGGTGCGGGCTGGTTGTCGCCCGCCGACTGCGCGGAACTGCTGCGGCTCACCGGTATCCCATTGGTCACCACCCGGTACGTGACGACCGAGCAAGCTGTTGTGGACGAACTCGGCGCGGCGGGCGGCCCGGTGGTGATCAAGGCCGATGCCGCCGGGCTGCTGCACAAGAGTGCCGGTGGCGGGGTGATCACCGAGGTGACCGACGCGGATGGTGCCCGGCGCGCGGTGCGCACGCTGGAGCAGCGGTTCGGTGACGAGCTGCGCGGGTTCGTCGTCCAGCCGATGGCGCCGCCGGGTCGTGAGCTGATCGTGGGCGTGCGCTCCGACGAGGTGTTCGGCCCGCTGGTCGTGTTCGGCATGGGCGGGGTCGACACCGATCTCATCGACGACCGGTGCGCCCGGCTCGCTCCGTTGAGCGGCACCGAGGCCGACCTGCTGATGGACGGCCTGCGGTCGTCGAAGGCGCTGTGGGCGGCAAACGCGGACCGGGCGGCGGTGCGCGAGGTGCTGCTGCGCGTGAGCGGGCTGGTCCAGCTCGTCCCGGAGATCGCCGAGCTGGATCTCAACCCGGTGCGGGTGTTCGTCGGTGGCTGCCTTGCCCTCGACGTCAGGGTGCGTCTCGAGCGGCGCGAGGCACCTGATCCCTTCTTGCGTCAGCTCCGGGTGTGAGCGGCGCCGACCGAGGAGTCATGTTGCGAATTCTCACCTTGAACCCCGGCTCGTCCAGCCTCAAGGCGTCGCTGGTCGAAAACGGGGTCGCACACGGCTGGGCGGCCTGGGACCTGGCCGACGCCAAGGCCGATTCGCGTGCGGTGCGCGATGCGCTGGAGCGGTGGCCCGATCTCGATGCCGTGGCTGTCCGGTTCGTGCACGGCGGAGCGCGGAAGACACCCGTGCTGCTCGACGACGCGCAGTTGACGGCGCTCGAACGGCTGGTGCCGCTGGCGCCGGTGCACCAGCCCTTGTCGCTGGTCATCGCGCGAACCGTGCGCAAGGTGCGGCCAGACCTGCCGATGGTTGCCTGTTTCGACACCGCGTTCCACGCGACGCTTCCCGAAGCCGCGGCACACTATCCGCTGCCGCGCGCGTGGACGCGGCAGAACCGGCTGCACCGATACGGTTTCCACGGTCTGTCCTGCCAGTACGCCGTCCGGCGCGCGGCGGAACTGCTCGGCCGGAGCGCGAGCGCGGTGCAACTGCTCTGCTGCCACGTCGGCGCCGGGGTCTCGGTCACCGCGGTCAAGAACGGGCGGAGCGTGGACACCAGCATGGGGTTCACCCCGCTGGAGGGCGCGGTGATGGCCACGCGTTCCGGCTCGGTCGATCCGGGCCTGCTGCTGCACGTGATGGCGACCGCGCCGATGAGCCCGGAGGAGATGGCGGACGCGCTCAACCACCGGTCCGGGCTCGCCGGGATGAGCGGGACCAGCGGGGACCTGCGCGCGGTGCTGGCCGCGATGGCGGCCGGTGACCAGGACGCGAAGCTGGCTTACCAGGTCTACCTGCACCGGTTGCGCCGGGAAATCGGTGCGGCGGCGATGAGCCTGGACCGGCTGGACGCCGTGGTGTTCACCGGCGGTGTTGCCGAATACCAACCGGAAGTCATCCACGAGCTGACCGCAGGTCTGGCGGTGCTCGGCGTGCGTGCCGGCGATGCGCTCGCTCCGGCGGGGGAGGACTGCCTGCTGAGCGAGCCCGACGCGGCGGTCGCCGTGTTGCGGGTGGTGCCGCGGGAAGATCTGGAGATCGCGCGGGGCGCGGAGGACGTGCTGTCCAGGCAGGGAGGGGTGCTCCACCCTCGCCGCACCGGAATCCGCGCGGGCCGGGCACGTTCGTGGTGACGGTGACGACGCTGCGCGGTGGCCGAGACCCCCGGCACTCCCACAGCGGGTGATCACGGGTGCCGAAGGTCCCATCGCCCGGTGACCGTCTCCTGTCTCGGAAGCGGGCGGATCCGGCCTAACTTCGAGGAAAGCCCGTTCGAAGCAGGGAGTCCGAGATGTCTGTGAACTCCGCCGTGGTCGTCGGTATCGACGAGACGGCGCCATCGATGAACGCGGTGCGCTGGGCCGCGTCACTGGCCGCGCAGCGCAACCGCGAGCTGCGCCTGGTCCACGTCGTCGACGACATCATGCTGACCCTGCCGAGGTCGTTGCCGACGCAGGAGAACCTGCACGACGTGGTGCTCGCGCGCGGGCACCGGCTGCTGGCGAAGGCCAGGGACGCGGCCCGCGAGGTGGCGCCCGAGGTGAGGTTGCACGTCGAATTGGCCAGGGGCCGGGCGGTGGACGTGCTCCGCCGCGAGTCCGAGACCGCGAGGCTGCTGGTGCTGGGCACTCCGGGACTGCGCCCGCTGGGCCGGTTCCTGGTCGGCTCGGTCACCATCGCGCTGGCCGCGCACGCGGCCTGCCCGGTGGCCGTGGTCCGGCCGCACGCCGCCGACGACCTCCCGCCCGCCGATGGCCCGGTCGTGGTCGGGGTGGACGGCTCGGCGTCGAGTGAGCAGGCCATCGGGCTCGCCTTCGAGGAGGCGTCCTGGCGGGGTGCGCCGCTGGTCGCGTTGCACAGCTGGGACGAACCGTTCGTCGCCGCGATCTTCGAGGAGGCGCGCCTGCTGCTGGACCGGCCGATGGTCGAAGCGCACGAACGCGAAGTGCTGTCCCAGCGCCTGGCGGGCTGGCAGGAGAAGTTCCCCGAGGTGCACGTCGACCCGATGGTGGCTCGCGGCAGTGCCTCGGAGCGGCTGCTCGACTACGCCGACCGCGCTCAGCTGCTCGTGGTGGGCAGCCGGGGTCGTGGTGGCCTGAGCGGGATGCTGCTCGGCTCCACCAGTCAGACCGTGCTGTCCTACGCGCTGTGCCCGGTGATCGTCGCCCGGCCCGCCACCGGAGGCAAGAGTTGATGCGCGCGCGGGACGTGATGAGCAAACCGGTGTTCACCCTCGGCCAGGACGCGACTTCACTCTGCGAGGCCGCCGCCAAGGTGGAGGGTGGCACGTGATCGCCGGGCAGACCGATGTGCGGCAGGGCCTGAGTTCGGCCGAGGCGGCCCGCAGGCTGATCGAGTACGGGCCGAACCGGCTCGAGGCGGAGCGCGGGCCCGGCCTGGCGGCGATGCTGCTGGCCCAGCTCAAGGATCCGCTGGTGGCGATCCTGGTGGTCGCGGCGGTGGTGACCTTCGCGTTCGGGGACTACGTCGACGGTGGTGTCATCACGGGAGTGGTGGTGCTCAACGCGGTGATCGGTGCCGTGCAAGAGGCCAAGGCGCGCCGTGCGCTGGACGCGCTGGCGAAGCTGGTTCCGCTGGAGACCACGGTGTTGCGTGACGGGGTCGTGTGCCGGATATCGGCCGAGCAACTGGTCCCCGGTGACGTCGTCGATCTCGCGGCGGGAGATCGGGTGCCCGCGGACGTCCGGCTCGCCGAGACCCGCTCGCTGGAGATCGACGAGTCCATGCTGACCGGCGAATCGTTGCCGGTGCCGAAGAGTCCCGAACCGGTGCCGGACAGCGCGCCGCTCGCGGACCGCACGGATTCCGCGTTCTCCGGGACGCTGGTCACCAAGGGGACCGGCCGGGCGCTGGTCACCGCCACCGGCAAGGCGACGCAACTCGGAGCGGTGCAGGGCATGGTGGCCACCGCGGGCACCGTGACCACGCCGCTCACCCGCAAGCTGGGCCGGTTCTCCCGCCTGGTCGGCATCGCGATCCTGGTGGTCGCCGCGCTGACCTTCGCACTCGGCGTGTTCCGCGGCACCCCGGCGCCGGAGATGTTCATCGCGGCGGTGGCACTCGCGGTCGGGGCCATTCCCGAGGGACTGCCCGCCGCGGTGTCCATCGTGCTGGCCATCGGTGTGGTCCGGATGTCGCGGCGCAACGCCGTGGTCCGGCATCTTCCCGCGGTCGAGACGCTCGGCGGGACCACGGTGATCTGCACCGACAAGACCGGCACCCTGACGCTGAACCGGATGACGGTGACCGAGGTGGTCGCGGTGTCCGGTACCGAGCGTGACTGCCGGATCGCCGGTGTGCTGTGCAACGACGCCGATCTGTCCTATGTGGATGGTGAACCACGGGAGGTCGGTGATCCCACCGAGATCGCGTTGCTCGCCGAAGCGCTGCGCGCGGGCATCGACCCCGTGGCGTTGCGAGCTGATCAGCCCAGGACGGATGTGCTGCCGTTCGACTCCGAACGCCGGTTCATGGCCACGGCGCACCGCGAGGAAACCGGTGCACTGGCCGGATACGTGAAGGGCGCCGCCGAAGAGGTGCTCGCCCGGTGCACCGGGCTCGACCGGGAAGCCGCGCTGACCATGGCGCACGACCTGACCGCACGGGGCCTGCGGGTGCTCGCCTTCGCCCGATTCACGCCGGAGGACGCGCACTCCGCCGCGCAGGCGGATCGGGGCGGGCTCACCTTGCTGGGCTTCCAGGCCATGCACGACCCGCCCCGGCCGGAGGCGGTGGCGGCGGTGAAGGCCTGCCGGGCGGCGGGCATCGAGGTCAAGATGATCACCGGCGACCACCCGGGCACCGCGCGGGCGATCGCCGCGGAAGCCGGCCTGGTCGACGAGGGCGCCGAGGTGCCGGTGCTGACCGGCGCCGACCTCGACCGGTTGCCCGAGGACGGGTTCGACGAGCGGATCGCGGTCACGCCGGTGTTCGCCAGGGTCTCCCCGGGCCAGAAACTGAGGCTGGTCAAGGCTTTGCAGCGACGCGGGCAGGTCGTGGCGATGACCGGTGACGGGGTGAACGACGCCCCGGCGCTGCGCCGGGCGGACATCGGCGTGGCGATGGGCCGGGGCGGCACCGACGCCGCCCGCCAGGCCGCGGACATGGTGCTCACCGACGACAACTTCGCCTCCATCGAACACGCCGTGGAGGAGGGGCGCGGGGTGTTCGGCAACCTGCGCAAGTTCCTCGCCTGGACGCTGCCGGCCAACATCGGCGAGGGCATGGTCATCCTGGTCGCCGTGGTGCTCGGCGCGACCCTGCCGATCGTGCCGGTGCAGATCCTGTGGATCAACATGACCACAGCGGTGTTTCTCGGCCTGACCATGGCGTTCGAACCGAAGGAACGGGGCATCATGAGCCGCCCGCCGCGGCCGCCGGCTCGCCCGTTGCTGACCGGGAACCTCCTGCGGCGCATCGTGCTGGTCTCACTCCTGCTCGTCGGCGCCGCGTTCGCGGCCTACGCCTGGGAACTGGACGGCGGCGCTGCCGTCGCGGAGGCCAGGACCAGCGCGATCAACGCGTTCATCGCCGTGCAGATCGCCTATCTGCTCGCCTGCCGCTCGCTCGATCGATCGGCGCTGCGCGTCCGCTCGGCGGGCAACCGGCTCCTGCCGGTGGGCATCGGCCTCACGGTGCTGCTCCAGCTGGCGCTGACCTACCTGCCGCCGATGAACGCCGTGTTCCACACCGCGCCGACGGACTTCTCGTCGTGGCTGGTTGCCGCGGTGATGGGAGTGCTGGCATTCGCCGTGGTGGAGGCGGACAAGCTGGTGTGGAAGGCGCGAGACCACGGATGAGCGAGGACCCCCAGGCAATGGCCGGGGTGACGTAACCTCAGGGCGGGGCCCCTCCGGCGCCGGGTCCCTAGGTTGATCGTCGGTGGAAGGAGCACGGATGGTCCGGGTGTTTCTGGTGGATGACCACGAGGTGGTGCGGCGCGGGGTCGCCGACATGCTCGATGAGGACGAGGAACTCGAGGTTGTCGGGCAGGCGTCGAACGTGTCGGAGGCGCTGGCCAGGATTCCGGCGTTGCGCCCGGATGTGGCGGTGCTCGACGTCCGGCTCCCGGATGGCAACGGTGTTGAGCTGGCGCGTGAGCTGCGGTCGAAGCTGCCCGAGCTGAACATCCTCATGCTCACCTCCTACACCGATGAGCAGGCGATGCTGGACGCGATCATGGCGGGTGCCAGTGGGTACGTGATCAAGGACATCAAGGGCATGGACCTGGTCTCGGCGGTTCGCGAGGTGGGTTCGGGTCGTTCGCTGCTGGACGCGCGGGCGACGGCGGCGCTGATGACGAAGCTTCGCGAAAGCGCGGAGAAGAAGGGCCCGCTGGCCCAGCTCAGCGATCAGGAGCGGACGCTGTTCGAGCTGATCGGCGAGGGGCTGACCAATCGTGAGATCGCCGAGCGCATGTTCCTGGCGGAGAAGACCGTCAAGAACTACGTCTCCCGGCTCCTGACCAAGCTCGGCCTGCAGCGCCGGACCCAGGCGGCAGTACTGGCCACCGAACTGCGCGGCCAGACCGCTCAGCGATCGGAAGATTAGGCCGAGAACAGCCGGAGAGCAACCCGGTGATCGGTTACCGCGGCTGCTACCGCTAAGTGCGTGAGCGCGACCTGCCCGGCCTGGAACTGCGCGCGCTGGCCCGGGATTCGCCGAGCACCTGGTTCGGTTCGGCATCACCTCGATTTCGGTGAACCCCGATTCGGTGGTGAGCGCGCGCTCGGCGATCGCCTCGGCGGAACGGGGTCGAAGGTCCCACGCGGTCGTGACTGGCGACCGCAGCGATCTTTTGCTGGTGCGGGCGATCCTGGCTGGGTAAAGCAGAACCTAGCCGGGAGCCCTGATGAACCGACCCTTGCCTGACGAGGTGGACCAGGCGCTGGCCGCCGCGATGCGGGCGCCGTCACCGCACAACACCCAGCCGTGGTGGTTCACCGTCGACGGCAACCGCATCGCGTTGTGGCTGGACCGCGACCGCGTGCTGCCGGTGGCCGATCCCGATGCCAGGGAAGCGCGTCTGTCGTGTGGCGCCGCGCTGTTCAACCTGCGGATCTCCCTGCGCGTGAACGGCAGGGAAGCCAAGGTGCGGCTGCTGCCCGAGCCAAGCCACCCCGAGCTGCTCGCCGAAATCCGCATCGACGGGAACCGCAGGTCCAAACTGGACGAACGCAGGCTGGCGGAGTCGATCTTCCGCAGGCACACCAACCGCCGTCCCTTCCGGGACCAGCCGGTGCCGCCGGGGATCCGGTCGGCGCTCAGCGCGGCCGCCCTCGCCGAGGGCGGCAGGCTGGAGCACCTCGAGCCCTCCGCCAAGTACGACGCCGTGGCCACACTGGCCAGGCGCGCCGAGTTCCTGCAGGCAACCGACGAGGCGTTCCGCGCCGAGTCGGCCGGGTGGACTCGGCGCCCCGCGGGCAGCCCGGACGGGGTGCCGCTGATGTCGGCCGCGCCGCCTGCCGGACAGGCCGGGGTGGTGCCCCAGCGGGGTTCGCACGCCAACGAGCAGCTGCCGCCCCGGCCGTACGAGCAGCAGCCGCTGCTGGTGGGCGTGTGCACCGGCGGGCAGGGTGCGCTCGCCGACCTGCGCGGCGGGATGACCATGCAGTCGGTGCTGCTCACCGCCACCTCGCTGGGTCTGGCGACGTCGTTCGTGTCCCAGCCGTTCGAGACCGCGGAGACCCGGGCAGCGATCGAGGCGCTGTTCCGCGATTCCGGCCAGGTGCACACCCTGCTGCGCGTCGGTTACGGCTACCGGACGCCCCTGACCTCCCGCCGCCCGCTGACCGAGGTCGTCCGCCGGGGCGTGACCCAGGCTGGGTGACCGGGCAACTGACCACCACGGGATGCGAAAGGACTCTCTGATGAACAAGCTTCCGTTGCCGGAACACGGCGAAATCGTGGTCGGTGTGGACGGTTCGGAGGTGAGCGCGGTTGCCCTGCGGTGGGCGGTGGGCGAGGGCGCCCGCAGCGGCCGCGCCGTCCGCGCGCTCCACGCCTGGACCTACGACCCGCTGCGGGGGACGCAGACCTCACCGCCGGTGTCCGCCCACGAGGCTCGCGTCGCACAGCGGCAGGGGCTGGAAAAGCTGGTGAGCGCGCTTGTCGGTGACGAACCCGCGGCCACCATCCGGTACGAGCTCGCCGAGGACACCCCGGCGAACGCGCTCGTCCGCGCGTCGCGCACCGCCGCGATGCTGGTGCTCGGCAGCCACGGTTACGGCAGGCTGCTCCAGCTTCTGCTCGGTTCGGTATCCACGCAGTGCCTGCGCGAAGCGACCTGCCCGGTGGTGATCATCCCGGTGCGCACCGTGCCGGAGGAAAGTGCCGACCAGTCGGAAACACTGGCGGGTGACTATCTGCCCGGTCCGCTGCTGTGAGCCGCTCGGTGGCACTGCCCGGTGAAACGGGTGCGGCCGGCTGGTCCAGGACGTGATGAACGAGCACGTGCCGTTCCCGCGGTCGAAGGCCCGCGCGCGTACCGCGGGGGAAATGTTGACCGCGCCGAACCCAAGGTGATGACCTTCATCTGGCTGATCGTCTGCCTAGCCATCCAGCTGCTCAGCGCGATCGGCACCGGATCGCGCACCGCCACCAATCCTGGCGGCGCGCTCGCCGACGCTGACAGCGGAATACCGAGGTGATCCGCGGGCGGGTGGCCTTCCGGTCACACCGCCGGGGTGGTCAGGCCGTAGTGACCATCGTAGCGGTGGTACAGCACGCTTCCCCGGCCGCGCTCGGCGTCGATGACGAACTGAAAGGGCAGCCCGATCAGGTTGAGCCGGTCGACCGCCTCACCGGTGCTCAGCAGTGGGGAAGTGGGGTGGCCGCTGCGCGCGCGGGTCGTCGTGCCGCCAGTGACCGGGCGGGACTTCGAGCGTGTGCGGGTGGTGGGCCCCCAGCTCTTGCCGAGCCGGGTCAGCCTGGCCCTGGCGTCGAGCACCGGGCCGTGGGCGAACCGGCCGAGCTTGCCGACCTTCCGCTGCGCGTAGTCCGCCAGCCCGGCAGGCCGGGCTGGACGGAGGTCCGGACCACCGGTGCGGGCAGGGATGTGTGCTGGGCCATCGAGCCACCCTTTCGTGAATTGGCCGGTATTTCCCGGATACCCCGATCCTGCCGACGCGTGCGTCGGCGAACTGCCTCCGCAGGACACCAGTACCGGTGACCAAGTGCCCTTTTTCCACTGGTGTGCGGCAAGCAGGACCGAAATGGTCAAGGAAGGACTTGTCATGACCGATGCGCACAAGGCGATGCGGGGATATCTCGCGTCGGAGTTCTACGCGGCGACACACGCCGAGACGGGAAGGCCCGCGCCGGCCGCCCCGGAACCCATGGATACCGGTAAGCCGGTGGTGGTCGGGATCGATGGGTCACGCGGCGCGCTCGATGCCGCGGTGTGGGCGGCTCGGGCAGCGGATCGGCGTGGGGTCGTCCTGCGCCTGGTGCACGCTTGTCAGCTGCCGGGCCTGGACGAGCTGTCCCGGCGCCGGATGAAGAGCAGAGCAGCACCTGGCTGGCGGCGGCCGAAGCGGCGGTGCCGGGCCTGAAGACTTCTCCGGAGGTGCGCGAGGGCGTCGCGGTCAAGGTGCTGGTCGAGGAGTCCGAGGACGCCGCCGTCGTGGTGGTGGGTTCGCTGGGCCTGAGCGCGTTCGGCAGGCTGCTCGTCGGTTCCGTGGCGGCCACCGCGTCCGCCCGTGCGCGGTGCCCGGTGGTGATGGTCCGGAAGGACTTTCATGCTTCCCATTCCAGCCGTGTCCAGGTTGCCCATGGAGAGGACTCCGGCACCGCTCGCCGGGACTTCGGACATCGCGACCGGCCCCGCGCTTGCGGACCAAATGCCCTTCTCCCACCGGCTGGGCGGGGCGAGGCTGTCAGTTGACCGCTACGAGGAGGACGACATGCGTGCGAAGGCCGGAGACTGGCTGATCGTGAAGGGATTGCTGGGCAGCCGCGAGCAACGCGCCTGCGTGCTGGAAGCGTGCGGACCCGACGACGGGCCGCCGTACGTGGTGCGCTGGCTCGGCGATGACCACGTATCGATGTTCTTCCCGGAGAACGAAACCCGCGTGGTGACCGCCGATGAGCAGAGGCGCCTCGGCGCGCGTGAGCGTGAGCGGCTGGCGGGCCCGGGCAAGGCGGCCAGCCGCACTTGACGTACTTCTTCCTCGCTCAGGCGGACGGGATCATCGGGTCCGGTCCAGCAGCATGGTCCGCAGCAGGTCGCGCCAGCTGAGCATGCCGATCACCAGGGAACCGGCCGCCACCGGCAGGCAGCGACGGCCGGAGTGAACCAGCCGCTGCGCGGCCTCGGTGAGGTCGGCGCCGGCGTCGATGGTGGGTGCCGGGGTGCACATCACCGCCGCGACCGTGCGCCGGGTGAGCCCGAGCAGCACGCCGTCGTCCGGGCCGCTGCGGTCGCGGGCATTCAACGCGAGCCGGGACAGGCCGAGGTCGGCCTCGGTGACAAGACCGAGCAGGCGGCCACTGGACTCGACCACGGGCATCGTGGTGAAGCCACGGGCGAGCATTTCCCGCACCGCCTCTTCGATCGTGGGTTGTGCGGACACCGCGATCACCGGTGTGCTCATGATTTCCCGTGCGTGCATGACGGACCTCGGTGGCCGGCACGCGGCCCGCTCGCCCGATCAGGACTCGGCGGGCACGGCACCGAGCCGTCGGCCGGTGATCTTCTCCGTCCTCACGCGGATGACGTGCTCGCGACGGCCGCCGACCCAGGGTTGCAGGTCCGCGCCGGCCACTTCGACCAGTTCGTCGATGTCGGTGATCTCCTCGGCGTGGCCGACGACGGTCACGCTCCAGCCCTGTCGCAGGTCGGGGTCGAGCTCGTCCGCCTGGAACGCCACGACCAGGTTCGCCGTCGCGGCAGCGAGCTTCTCACCGCCAGCCACGCGGATGACGATTTGTCCGCGGTGGAGACGGAAGTTGACCGGCTGCACCGCGGGCAGGACCTGTTCGGTGAACACCAGCCGTCCCACGCGCACCGTGCCGAGCAGTTCGAGGCATTGCTGCCGGTCGAGTTCCTCAAGCGGTTGCCGGTTGACCATCTGCGTGCTCCCAACGGTGTGCGTGGCGGCGGAACGAGTGATGCGCCCGCACCCCAGGATGAAAGTGCTGGTCGCGGTTCGCACAGTGGCAGAGGTCCTCCCGATCAGGGGCCAATTGCTCTCCGACGCTGGTCGAGGCCGGACTGTCCGGGTAGCCGGGTGGACGGCGCCGGTGACCTTGGTCCCTCGGGTCGAGGTCATCGATCTCTGCCCCGGTCCGCCCGAAGACCAAGATGCTGGATTCGTCCACCCGTACAGGGCAACACACGACGACGAGCCGGGATGACGATGACCACGGCACACCAGACCGATCACCGGACGACGGGCAAGCAACCAGCGAGGAGCCTGCGCGTGCCATCCACAGACGACCAATCGCCGACGACCGGGCGGCGCGTGCTCACACTTTCGCTGGCCACGATCGGGTTCGCGGTGAACTTCTGGGCCTGGGCCCTGCTGAGCCCGCTGGGGCCGCTGTTCAAGGACGGCCTGGGGTTGAGCGCGTTCGAGCAGGCGCTGCTGGTCGCGGTGCCCGTGGTCGTCGGTTCCGTCGGGCGGATTCCGGTGGGGGCGCTGACCGACCGGTTCGGCGGGCGGGTGATGTTCCCGCTGGTGTCCGCGGTGACGATCGTGCCGGTGCTGTTCCTGGGACTGGCCGGGCATTCGTCGCTGGCCGCGCTGCTGATCGGCGGCTTCTTCCTCGGCGTGGGCGGTACCGCGTTCGCGGTCGGGGTGCCGTTCGTCAGCGCCTGGTTCCCGCCCCGGCGGCGGGGGCTGGCGATCGGGATCTTCGGCGCGGGCATGGGCGGGACGGCCATCAGCGCGCTGACCACGGTGAAGCTGGTCGACGGCTGGGGTGTGGCGACGCCGTTCGTGGTGACCGCGATCGTGCTCGTGGTCTACGCGGTTGCCGCCGCTGTGCTGTTGCGGGACGCGCCTGGGCGGGTGGTGCCCGCTGAATCGGTGGGCAGGCGCCTGCTCGACACCGCGCGGCTGCCGATCACGTGGCAGGCGTCGGCGTTGTACGCGGTGGCCTTCGGCGGATTCGTCGCGTTTTCCGTGTACCTGCCCGCTTACCTGAAAACGGCTTATGGGCTCGCCCAGGCGGACGCCGCCAATCGGATGGCGGGATTCGTACTGCTGGCGGTGGTGATGCGTCCGGTCGGTGGCTGGCTGTCCGACCGGTTCGGGCCGGTCCGCGTGCTGACGGCATGCCTGGCCGTGGTGACCGCCGGGGCGGCGGTGCAGGCGTTCACGCCGCCGTTGATGCCACTGGGCACGATCGCGTTCCTGGCGATGGCCGCGGCCTTGGGTGCCGGTAGTGGCGCGGTGTTCGCGCTGGTCGCGCTGCTCGCCCCGGGGAACAAGGTCGGCTCGGTCACCGGTGTTGTCGGTGCCGCCGGCGGGTTGGGCGGCTTCATCCCGCCGCTGGTGATGGGCGCGCTGTACGGTGCGCTCGGTTCCTACGCGCTCGGCCTGGCAGCGCTGGCCGTCGTCGCGCTGGCCACCCTGGTGTTCACCTCGACCGTCGTGCGCCGTGCCGTGCGTGCCCATTCCACGCCCGGCCGGTGATCTGCGTCTCCGGCAACGGGCCACCAAGGTGGAAAAGGCCCTGTCGATCAGTCCTGTTTCACGATTGCCAGGAGGAGCCGACATTGTGAGCACCGATACCGAGCCACCCAGCGGCTCCGCCACCGGGCTGGACAACGAACTGATCGACGCACTCGTGCGCACCCGCCGGTTTTTCAGCCGTGCGGAGGTCTCCGACGATCTGCGGACGTTGCACAAGATCGGTGGCAGGCAAGCGGACGAGTTCTACCGGGACCGGTGGAGCCATGACAAGGTCGTGCGCTCCACACACGGGGTGAACTGCACCGGGTCGTGCTCCTGGAAGGTCTACGTCAAGGACGGGATCATCACCTGGGAGGCCCAGCAAACCGACTACCCGTCGGTGGGGCCCGACCGTCCCGAATACGAACCCCGCGGTTGCCCGCGTGGCGCGGCGTTCTCCTGGTACACCTACTCGCCCACGCGAGTGCGCTACCCGTACGTGCGCGGGGTGCTGCTGGAGATGTACCGGGAAGCGAAGGCCCGCACGGGAGACCCGGTGCTGGCGTGGGCCGAGATCGTGGAGGATCCCGAGCGGGCCCGGCGCTACAAGGCCGCCCGCGGCAAGGGCGGTCTGGTACGCGCGTCGTGGGACGAGGCCGCCGAGATGGTCGCCGCCGCGCACGTGCACACCGTCAAGCGATACGGGCCCGACCGCGTGGCCGGATTTTCCCCCATTCCGGCCATGTCGATGGTCTCGCACGCTTCGGGCGCGCGGTTCGTGTCGCTGCTGGGCGGGACGATGCTGTCGTTCTACGACTGGTACGCGGACCTTCCGGTGGCGTCGCCGCAGGTGTTCGGCGACCAGACCGATGTGCCGGAGTCGGGGGACTGGTGGGATGCGGGTTACCTGATCATGTGGGGCAGCAACCTGCCGGTGACCCGGACCCCGGACGCGCACTGGATGGCCGAGGCCCGGTACCGGGGGCAGAAGGTGGTCGCGGTCGCGCCGGACTACGCCGACAACGTCAAGTTCGCCGACGAGTGGCTGGCCGCCCGGCCGGGCACGGACGGCGCGCTGGCGATGGCCATGGGACACGTGATCCTGCGCGAGTTCTTCGTCGACCGCCGGGTGCCGTACTTCACCGACTACGTCAAGCGCTACACCGATCTGCCGTTCCTGGTGCGGCTCGACGAGCAGGGCGACACGCACCGGCCGGGGAAGTTCCTCACCGCCGCCGATCTGGCCGCGCACGCGCACACCGAGCACGCGGCGTTCAAAACCGTGCTGCTCGATTCGGCCACCGGCGAACCGGTGGTGCCCGGTGGTTCACTCGGTTTCCGTTACGGGGAACAGGGTGCTGGCCGCTGGAACCTCGAACTGGGCGAGGTCGACCCGCTGTTGTCGGTCCAGGGCGCGGATTCGGTGGTGGTGGAGCTGGCGCGGTTCGACGCGGCGGACGGTTCGCCGGCGGTGTTGCGCCGCGGGGTACCCGTGCGCCGGGTCGGCGGGCACCTGGTCACCACGGTGTTCGACCTGCTGCTGGCGCAGTACGGGGTCCACCGCGAGGGCCTGCCCGGTGTCTGGCCCGGCGGCTACGACGACGCGGAGCAGCCGTACACCCCCGCCTGGCAGGAAGCCTTCACCGGCGTCCCGGCGGCGGCCGCGGCCCGGATCGGCCGGGAATTCGCCGCCAACGCCGAGGAATCCCGCGGCCGGTCGATGATCATCATGGGGGCGGGCACGAACCACTGGTTCCACTCCGACACCATCTACCGCGCGTTCCTGACGCTGACCACGCTGACCGGCTGCCAGGGCGCCAACGGCGGCGGATGGGCGCACTACGTCGGGCAGGAGAAATGCCGCCCGATCACCGGCTGGTCCCAGCTCGCGTTCGGACTGGACTGGTCGCGCCCGCCGCGCCAGATGATCCAGACGGCCTACTGGTACCTGCACACCGACCAGTTCCGCTACGACCGGTTCGGCGCCGGAACCCTTGCCTCCGCCGCGGGTGGCGGGCAGCTGGCAGGCAAGACCACGGCGGACGTGATCGCCCAGTCCGCGCGGCTGGGCTGGATGCCCTCCTACCCGACCTTCGACCGCAACCCACTGGACCTGGCCGACGACGCCGCCGGATCCGGCATGTCCACATCGGACTACGTGGTCGACGAGCTGAAAGCCGGGCGGCTGCGGTTCGCCTGTGAGGACCCGGATTCCCCGGAGAACTTCCCCCGCGTGCTCAGCGTCTGGCGGGCCAACCTGCTCGGCTCGTCGGCCAAGGGCAACGAGTACTTCCTCAAGCACCTGCTCGGCGCCGACCACTCGCTGCGCGCCGGGGAAACGCCACCCGAGTCCCGGCCGCGGGACGTGGCCTGGCACGACGAAGCACCGGTGGGCAAGCTCGACTTGCTGCTGTCACTCGATTTCCGGATGACCAGCACCACGATCTTCTCCGACGTCGTGCTGCCCGCCGCCACCTGGTACGAAAAGCACGATCTGAACACCACGGACATGCACCCGTTCGTGCACTCGTTCAACCCGGCCATCGCGCCGCCATGGCAGACCCGCACCGACTGGGCCGCTTTCCAGGCCATCGCGGAGGTCTTCAGCAGGCTCGCCGAGCAGCACCTCGGCGTGCGCGAGGACATTGTCGCCACCCCGTTGCTGCACGACACCCCCGACGAACTGGCCACTCCGCACGGTGTGGTGCGGGACTGGAAGACCGGTGAGTGTGAACCGATCCCCGGTGTCACGATGCCCAGGATCACGGTCGTGGAACGCGACTACACCGCGATCGCGGCGAAGATGGGCGCGCTCGGTCCATTGGCCGATTCGCTCGGCGCGACCACCAAGGGCGTCACCTTCGAGGTGGGGCGGGAGGTGGAGTACCTGCGGCACAAGAACGGCACCATCCGCGGCGGCCCCGCCGACGGCCGCCCCTCACTGGTCCGCGACGTGCACGCGTGCGAGGCCATTCTCGCCCTGTCCGGCACCACCAACGGACACCTCGCCACCCAGGGCTTCCGCACCCTCGAAAAACGCACCGGCACACCGCTGGCGGATCTGGCCGCCGAACACGAGGGCAAGCAGATCACCTTCGCCGACACCCAGTCCGCGCCGGTCCCGGTGATCACCTCACCGGAATGGTCCGGCAGCGAAACCGGCGGGCGGCGGTACTCGCCGTTCACCATCAACGTGGAACGGCTCAAACCCTGGCACACTCTCACCGGGCGGCAGCACTTCTTCCTCGACCACGACTGGATGGCCGAAATCGGCGAGAACCTGCCTGTCTTCCGGCCACCACTGGACATGACCGCGTTGTTCGACGAACCCCGCATCGGTGACCAAGGGCCGCTCGGCATCACCGTGCGCTACCTGACCCCGCATTCGAAGTGGTCCATCCACTCCGAGTACCAGGACAACCTGTTCATGCTCAGCCTTTCCCGCGGCGGGCAGACGATCTGGATGTCCAAAGAGGACGCCGCCAAGATCGGCGTGGCGGACAACGACTGGATCGAGGCGGTCAACCGCAACGGTGTCGTGGTCGCCCGCGCCATCGTTTCGCACCGGATGCCCGAGGGCACCGTCTACATGCACCACGCCCAGGACCGGCTGATCGACGTGCCCCGCAGCGAAACCTCCGGCAAGCGGGGCGGCATCCACAACTCGCTGACCCGGCTGCTGATCAAGCCGAGCCACCTCATCGGCGGCTACGGCCAGCTGTCGTTCGCGTTCAACTACCTCGGCCCGACCGGGAACCAGCGCGACGAGGTCACCATCATCCGCAGGCGCGACCAGGAGGTGACCTACTGATGAAGGTCATGGCCCAGATGGCGATGGTGATGAACCTCGACAAGTGCATCGGCTGCCACACCTGCTCGGTCACCTGCAAACAGGCGTGGACGAACCGATCCGGCGTCGAGTACGTCTGGTTCAACAACGTGGAAACCCGCCCGGGGCAAGGATATCCGCGCACCTACGAGGACCAGGAACGCTGGCGCGGCGGGTGGACTCTCGGCAGACGCGGCAGGCTCAAGCTCAAGGGCGGCGGCCGTCTGCGCAAGCTGCTCACCATCTTCAGCAATCCCAAGCTGCCGTCCATCGACGACTACTACGAACCGTGGACCTACGACTACGACAACCTCATCAGCGCACCGCTGCAGGAACACATCCCGGTCGCGCGGCCGCGGTCGCTGATCAGCGGCGAACCCACCAAGATCACCTGGTCGGCCAACTGGGACGACAACCTCGGCGGCGCACCGGACCACGGGCACCACGACCCGTTGCTCAAGGACATCGCCGACAAGGTCAAGTTCGAATTCGAGCAGACCTTCATGTTCTACCTGCCGCGCATCTGCGAGCACTGCCTCAACCCCTCCTGCACCGCGTCCTGCCCGTCGGGCGCGATCTACAAACGCAGTGAGGACGGCATCGTGCTGGTCGACTCCGACCGCTGCCGCGGCTGGCGCATGTGCGTGTCCGGTTGTCCGTACAAGAAGATCTACTTCAACCACCGCACCGGCAAAGCGGAGAAGTGCACTTTCTGCTTCCCCCGTATCGAGGTCGGCATCCCGACCGTGTGCGCCGAGACCTGCGTGGGCCGCCTGCGCTACATCGGACTCGTCCTCTACGACGCCGACAAGGTCCTCGAAGCAGCGTCCACTCCGGACGAGAAGGATCTTTACGAGGCTCAGCGCCAGGTTTTCCTGGATCCGAACGACCCCGAGGTGGTCCGTGAAGCCGAACGCGCGGACATCCCGCGCGACTGGATCGAAGCCGCCCAGCGCTCTCCGATCCACTCCCTGATCAACGAGTTCAAGGTGGCACTGCCGCTGCACCCGGAATACCGCACCATGCCGATGGTCTGGTACATCCCGCCGCTGTCCCCGGTGGTCGACGTCGTCCGCGACACCGGGCACGACGCCGAAGACCACGGCAACCTGTTCGCCGCCATCGAAGCGCTGCGAATCCCGGTGGAGTACCTGGCGCAACTGTTCACCGCGGGCGATCCGGCTCCGGTCAACGCCGTGCTGCGCCGACTGGCCGCGATGCGCTCCTACATGCGTGACATCAACCTCGGCCGCGAACCCAGGGAAGCCATCGCGACCAAGGTGGGCATGACCGGCGAGCAGATCTACGACATGTACCGGTTGCTCGCGCTGGCCAAGTACGACGAGCGCTACGTGATCCCGCCCGCGCACGCCGAGCAGGCACACGGCCTGGAGGAACTGGCGACCGAATGCAGCCTGGACTACGAGGGCGGCCCCGGCATGGGCGGCTCCGGGCCGTTCGGCGAAAGCTCCGGTGGCCCGTCACCCATCGCGGTGGAGAACTTCCGGATGCTGCGCGACCGGCAGACCAGCGACACCATGGCCGCGCCGGTGGACAAGGGCAGCCGCGTCAACCTGCTCAACTGGGACGGCAAAGGCCGCCCGGACGGGATGTTCCCGCCGAAGAACCAGCCAGAGGGCGGGGAGCCCGCCGGTGAGGTGGACCCCAGACCATGACCATCACCGACACCGAGCTCGCCACAGCCTGGCAGATCCAGTCACTGGCGATGAGCTATCCCGATGAGCAGTTCGCGGATCGCCTGCCGTTGCTGCGGACGGCGACCCGGACGCTGCCCGCTCCGCTCGCCGCACCGCTCACCGCCTTCCTCGACCAGGCCGCGGTCACGCCACTGATCGACCTCGCGGCGGACTACGTGACGACCTTCGACCACCGCAAGCGGTTCAGCCCGTATCTGACCTATTTCGCCTACGGAGACACCCGCAAACGGGGCATGGCACTGCTGCGGTTCAAACACGCCTACCGCGCCGCCGGGCTGGAACTCGACGACAGCGAGCTACCCGACCACCTCGCGGTCGTGCTGGAGTTCGCCGCCACCGGCGATCCGGTCGTGGGCCGGCGGCTGCTGACCGAGCACCGCGCAGGCCTGGAACTCATCCGGCTGGGCCTGCGTGAAACCGGGGCGCCGTGGGCGCACGTCCTGGAGTCGGTGTCGGCGACCCTCCCGCCGCTGGGCAAGCGCGAGCACGATGCCGTCGCCCGCCTGGCCGCCGAAGGCCCGCCCGAGGAAGAAGTCGGTCTCGCACCGTTCGCCCCTCCCGAATACATGCCGCAAGGAGGCGCCCGATGACCGCGCTGGACGTCATGCTGTGGGTCGTCGTCCCCTATGTGTCCATCGCGGTGTTCATCGCCGGGCACGTCTGGCGCTACCGCTACGACAAGTTCGGCTGGACCACCCGCTCCTCCCAGCTCTACGAGAACCGCCTGCTGCGGCTGGGCAGCCCGCTGTTCCACTTCGGCATCCTCCTGGTCGCACTCGGCCACGTCGGCGGCCTGCTCGTGCCCAAGTCCTGGACCGAGGCGATCGGGCTGAGCGAGGCCGCCTACCACGCCATCGCCGTCGGGCTCGGCGTGCTGGCCGGCGTGTGCACCCTGGCCGGCGCGGCGATCCTGGTCTACCGGCGCCGCACCGTCGGTCCGGTGTTCTCCGTCACCACCCGCAACGACAAGATCATGTACGTGCTGCTGGTCGGCACGATCGTGCTCGGGCTCGGCACCACGGTGCTGGGCAACCTCACCGACCACCCCCACGACTACCGCGAGTCGGTGTCACCGTGGTTCCGGTCGATCTTCTACTTCCGGCCCGAACCCGGCCTGATGGCCGCCGCGCCACTCGGATTCCAGCTGCACGCGCTCGCCGCGTGGGTGCTGTTCGCGTTCTGGCCGTTCAGCCGCCTGGTGCACGTGTTCTCCATGCCGCTGGGCTACCTCACCCGCCCGTACATCGTGTACCGCAGCCGAGACACCCGACTGGGCAGCCGGAAACCCCGCCGCGGATGGGAACGCGTGCGATGACCGATCACCCCCAGGTCGCCCAGGTCGACGCCCTAGCCACCGAATTGCTGCGCCAAGCCCGCGAGCATCACTCCCGTCGCGCGGCGAGGACCCTGTGGTGACCGGTACCTCGCAGCGGGCGACCCTGATCGCGCTGACCGACGGCGCCGAGCTGGCCGAGCACGATTCACCCCTGGCCGCCACCCTGTACGTCGTCACCGGACGGGTCCGGCTGCACACCCACGACAACGAGTGGACGCTGGATCGCGGGCACCTCGCGGCCATCCCACCGGACCCCAGCCCGGCGTGTCGGGCCGGAAACACCGATCTTGGAACAGTCCCCTGTTACCGGGCCTGGTTGAATCAGTAAGTTGAGGTGCGGGTCCGGCTCGAGGTTGTCTGGCGTCTCGATGAGCCTCTGCCGCAAGACTTGGTAGCAGCGGTGTTCACGGAGAGAGAAGTCCGCCTCCGCACCCGCCAGGCGTCTGCTGTGCGCGAGGTGGCGGGCTTGCGGCGGAACGCGATGGAGGGTTTGGTCCACGGTCAGTCGATTGGGGATGACTCGACCTCATCGGTGGAACAGCAGGTGGCGATTCCCGATCAGCCCGTGGCAGGCTTTGCACTTTGGTGTGTCTTTGCCCTCGGGCGACGGGTGGGGCCTGCCGCTCCCGTCGGTATCGACTCGACCGGTTCGATCGTCTGGCAGCAGTGGGCCAGCGTGTTCTGCGACCCAGGGCGCGTTGGCGATCTTGCCGGTGATGCCGCGGTCGAGGCGGGTGAGGTCGGTGGCGAACAGGTCGTCGCCGAGGAGTTGGCGTTGGTGGTACCCGGGCATGTTCCGCCGCGACCGCCGCGACACTGGCTGGATATGGTGCTGAGGGGCATGCGGTCAGACGCTGCGGAGGGCGACCTGTGGTGGACGAAGGCATCGCGGCAGCGGCACGAGTTCGCGACATCTTCGACGACGTCGTAGCCCGTGGATTCCGTGCCCAGGCGGTCCAGGGAGCGTCCGACAGGGAGATCGACACCTGGGCTGCAGCCCAGGGCGTGCGGATGGTCCCCGCAGCGTTGCGAGAGATCTTGCGGATCATGGGTAAGCCACGCAGGAAGACACCCACGGGGTGGTTCGAGTCCTCGGCGTTCGGTGTCGATTCCATCGACGCGAGGGACAAGGAGTTCGCTGGGTGGTGCGTGGAAGAGGCCGACGAGCGCGGGATCGAGCACGGGATGCGGGATCCGGAAGGCATGCTGGTAGTCGCTGGGGATGGCACCAGCGCGTCTTTCGTCGTGATCGACGGCAGCGACCTTGCGGAACCCGACCCGCCGATATGGGTGCTGACCGAGGCAGGGTCGATACGCAGGAGCTCTGAGTCGACCACCGCGTGGTTCGCGAAGATCGGCGAGGAACTGATGGATTTGACCCGTCAGCACGCTCGTCGCCGCGGTCAGGCCTACTACGATGTTCCGTAGACCACTCGACGAAGCGTGCGATCTGTTGGCACGCACAGGGAAAACCCCACGGAAGCGCCGTGGGGTTTCCGGGGTGGAGCGTGGATTCGCGCGCGCCCGGGTTCCAGCCCGGCATCGCGCGGACAGTGCGGAAGGCCTGGGCGTCGACGCGGGCGTCGTTGGTGTCCCACGTGAGCAACGACCAGCCGTTACCACCGCCCCCTCGTGCGGAGGCCGTGTCCGGGTCATTCGGCGGAAGCAGGCGGGTCAGCGCAGGCCGATGGTGTGTTCGGGTGGGGAGAACACGGCGGTGACGCACGGGGTGGCGCTCCGGCGGACCAATGGGATCGGTGGCTGGGCGGACAGGTGTGCCGCCGCCGCGGCGAGCCAGCGCACTTCGAATCGGGCGCCGACGCACGCGCCGGGGCCGACCGCGAAGGGCAGGAACGCTTCGGGTCGCTGGGGGAGGCGGGCCCAGCGGGCGGGGTCGAACAGGTCCGCGTCCGGCCAGTACCGGGGATGGCGCTGCAACGCGTAGGCGGGTACGACGAGTTCGTCACCGCGCAGCACCGCCATGGAGCCGATGCGGTGGTCGCGCAGCACCGGCCGCCGGTGCTGCCAGGCGGGCGGCCACAACCGGAGCGTTTCCAGCGCGACGTGCTCGGGCGGCACGTCCGGGGCGGTCTCCGCCGGTCGCCTGGTGGCCACCAGCTCATCGGATCGCAGTGCGCAGATCAACCAGGCGAGCGCGGCCGCGGAAGCACCGACGAACGCGGTCACGGCACGCAGGTACACCTCGCCCCGGATCGCGCGGTCCAGGTCCGGGAACCCGGGGACGGCGCCACTGGCCACCGCCCTGCCTGCCCGGGCGGCGAGCCGCTGGAAGGCGTCGATGTCGGGGTACCGGCTGGCGCCGGTCATCATGCCGTGGAACACGTGGTCGAGGAACTCACCGACGGTCGCCCGCAGGTTGCTGTGGTGCTCGAAGCCCAGCGGGCGGCGGTTGGCCTCGGCCACCGCGTGCAGGCAGGCGCGGTGCAGATCACCGCGGGTGGCCGCGACCGCTTCGACAGCGGTCGCGGCCACCCGGCCGGGGTCCTCGGCGGACAGGCACGTGTGTACCCACCGGTTCAGCGCGGCGCACACCGGCGGCGGCAACGGGGCGTTGCCCGGCCGCCAGAACGCGGGCACGTGGTCCAGCTGACCACCGGTGTCGACCAGGACCTGCCTGGCCATTTCGGCGTCACACACCACCACGCTGCCCGCGAGCGTGCGGAAGACGGGCGTCCGCACGCACCGCTGGTGCAGCTTCCGCATTCCTCGCCAGCTCGTCCGGCGAATCGGGCCGAAGGACATGATCAGTAGTAGCTGTAGCCGAACGGCGCCCACGCCAGTCGCCGGATACCGCGTTCCATTCCCAGCCGCCGCATGACCGGCCGCACGAGACGCTTCATGTTCTTCCTCCTTGTTCATGACCGATCGAGACAGATCGGTACCCGTTCGTGGTGATCGCCCTTGGTCCTCGGTTACCCGTGGGTCCAGCCCTTGCAGATCCGGTAGAACCCGTCGGCTCGCTCCACGTACTTGCTGACGATCCCCGCATCGCGTATGCGCAGGACGTTCTCGTCCGATTGCCGCAGTCCCTTGTAAGTGAGGTTCGCGCTTCCGGCCAGCAGCTGCGGTGCGGCCGAAGCGTCCTTCTTGATCACCATGAACTTCTCGTGCATCGGAACGCCGCCGAAGTCCGGGTCGCTCCCGCAGAGGCGCACGACGATGTTGCTGCCGCGGGAAGCGAGTTCTTTCAACGCGTCGAAGGTCTCGTCGTCCGGCGTCTCCCGATCGTCACCCGTGTTGCCGGTCACGACCTGAACGGAACAGCCACGTTTGGCGGCGGCTATCAGCTGAGCGACGACGGCGGTGCGCTGGATCCGGTAGTTCGCGACCTTGATACTTCCGCCCGCCGCGCAGTTCTCGGTCCTCAGGATGTTGACGATCGGATCGTTGGAGCCGCTCGTCGCCCCGGCGCCGTCGGCCTCGTGGAAGGGAAACCCGAACAGCTGGTAGGTATCGGACGCCGCTCCCCACCTGCGGTTGTACGCGTCGTTGCCGGTGGTGCTCTGGTGGAATTCGAGGTCGGCGAAATAGAACGAGTAGTACAGGTGGACCTTCGGATCGGTGACGGTGATCGCGCTCTGGAACGCGTCGTAGGTGTCAAGATTGGCGGACGAAATGTAGGTGACATTGCCGGCGACGCTGCCATTCGTCAGCAGGACGCCGGTGAGGGTGATGAACTTGTTGTGGTTGAGCGCGTAGCTCGGGTTCTCACCGTCGGCGCCGAACTGCCGGGTGCCGATGCAGCCGCGGGACGCGACGTAGTCCGTGCCGTCCTGCACCCGGCTGCCGCAGACCGCCACGTAGGACGGTTTGGTCTTGTCCTCGCCCAGGAATGCTTTGAGCTGCGTGTGTTGCCACTGGTTCCGCATGTGACCGTCGAGCAGCACCCGGATGTTCACGCCGCGCGCCTTGGCCAGCTTCAGGGAGTCGATGATCGTCTGCTGGTTGAAGTAGTAGAGCGGCATGTCGATCTTCGACCCGGGCGTCGACGCGTCGATCAGCGCCTTCGCCCGTGCGACGATCGGTGGATGGTCGTGGGCGAACAGGACATCCTTGTTCACCAGATCCGGGCTGATGCCGACCGGGGCATTCAGCTGACCGGCAGCCGCCGAGGACGGTATCGCCGCCGTACTGCTCAATAGCCCTACGCTCAACGCGGCCGCGATCATGACTCTGGACAATCGTCTTCTCACGTGTATCCCCTTCATTAACGTGCACAGAGGAACCTGACGTGAGTATCCGTCGGTCGCATGCAGGATTTCTTGGGCAAATCTTGACGGGCCGCGAGAGGCCGATGAGCAGATCCTCACAGCCCGCCCGTTGCCGGGAACGCTCGCGACGGTCGGTCGGCGCGTCGATTGACCTCGGAGGTCGACGAACGGCGTCCTGCCGTCATAGTAGGGGGCATGAAGTACGTGTTCCTGATCTGTGACGACGAGAAGGTGTCGCCGTCGATGGAGGAGATCGCGGCGGACCCGGCGTACCAGGCGTATTCGGCGGAGGTGGAGCGGCGGGGAGGCACCCTCGGCGGCGCGCGGCTGCGTCCGGTGGCCGACGCGACCACGGTCCGCGTCCGCGATGGCGAGACGCTGGTGTCCGACGGCCCGTTCGCCGAGACGAAGGACTTCGTCGGCGGTATCGACATCGTCGAGTGCGCCGACCTGGACGACGCGCTCGCGCTCGCCGCGCGGCACCCCTACGCGAGCCGGGGTTGTGTCGAGGTCCGGCCCGTGTGGGAATGACCACGCCGGAGGAGGTCCGCGCCGCGGTCGCCGCGGCGTACCGGGACGAGTGGGGCCAGGTGGTCGCCACCCTGATCGGGCTGACCGGGGACTGGGACCTGGCCGAGGACTGCACGCAGGACGCGTTCGCCGCCGCGCTCGCGACGTGGGCGCGCGACGGGATCCCCGCTCGGCCGGGCGCCTGGCTGACGACGACGGCACGGCACCGGGCGACCGATCGCCTGCGGCGTGACACGAGGTGGGCGGCGAAGGTACGGCAGCTCGCCGTGCTGGAGCGGGAGCCGGCCGAGCCGTCGGCGAAGGAGTTCCCCGACGAGCGGTTGCGGCTGATCTTCACCTGCTGCCACCCCGCGCTGCCGTTCCCCGCGCGGGTCGCCCTCACCCTGCGCACGCTGGCGGGCCTGAGCACGGCCGAGATCGCCAAGGCGTTCCTGACTACCGAGCCGACGATGGCGCAGCGACTGGTGCGCGCCAAACGCAAGATCGTCGAGGCCGGAATCCCTTACCGGATCCCGCCGGCGGAGTTGCTGCCGCAGCGGCTGACCGCCGTGCTCGCGGTGCTGTACCTGATCTTCAACGAGGGCTACGACGAAGCAGACGGGCGCCGGGCACTGGCCGCCGAAGGGATCCACCTCGCCAGGATGCTGGTCCGCCTGATGCCCGCCGAACCCGAAGCGCGCGGCCTGCTGGCCTTGATGTTGCTGCTCGAAGCCCGCCGCGCGAACCGCACCGACGACGGCGTGCTGGTCCCGTTGGAGGACCAGGACCGCTCGCGCTGGGATCGCGCGCTGATCGGCGAAGGCGTCGCGATGCTCGACGAAGCGCTGGCCATGCGGCGTTCCGGGCCGTACCAGGTGCAGGCCGCGATCGCCGCGTGCCACGCCACCGCGCCCGATGCCGCGGCGACCGACTGGCCGCAGATCGCCGCCCTCTACGCGGAGCTCGCGCGGCGGGCGCCGTCCCCGGTGGTGGACCTCAACCGCGCCGTGGCGGTCGCGATGGCCGACGGCATCCCCGCCGGACTCGCCCTCGTCGACGAGCTCGCCGAGTCCGGCAAGCTCGATGGCTACTACCTGCTGCCCGCGACGCGGGCGGATCTGCTCCGCCGGGACGGCCGTCTCGCCGAGGCCGCCGCCAGCTACGAGGAGGCGCTGGCGCTGGTCCCGACCGAGGCCGAGCGGCGCTACCTGCTGGCCCGTCTTTCGGCCCTCTGACCAGGGCAAACAATCTCGCGGTCAAGTTTTCCGAATTTCTCCGGGGTCGATGTCGATCCAGCGCGGCCTTCTTCGTCGGTGGGCAAACCCGCCGAGGAGAGAGGCAAGGAAGATGTCGAACACCGAGTACCTGACCGCGACCACGACCATCGACAAGACGCCGGAAGAGGTCTTCGCGGCCATCACCGACGTGCGCGGCTGGTGGAGCGAGAACCTCATCGGCGACACCGCCGCCCAGCACGACGAGTTCGTCTTCACCGACGACATCGAATACGCCGGGGAGACCGCCCGAGCCAAGAAGGGCATCCGATTCGCCCGCTTCCAGCTCACCGAGGTCGTGCCCGGCCGGCGGATGGTCTGGCGCGTCGTCGACGCCGACCTCACCTTCATCGACGACCGCGACGAGTGGACCGGCACCAGGGTCGTCTTCGACCTCACCGCCGACGCGCGGGGCACGACGCTGCACTTCACGCACGAAGGCCTCACCGCGGCGAAGTCCGCCTGCTTCGAGGCGTGCTCGCGCGGCTGGACCTTCTACACCACCCAGAGCCTGCCGCAGCTGATCACCACCGGAACCGGTCAGCCCATGCGGAGCTACCGCTGACAAGGACAGCGAACCCATGTATATCAGCGAAAGTTCCCTCACCACGGAATACCGGAAGGCTCACCCCCGCCAAGGACTCGTGCTCGGCCTGGCCTGCGCCGCCCAGGCGATGGTGGGCCTCGACATCGCCATCGTGAACGTGGCCCTGCCCTCGATCCAGCAGGACTTCGGTGTCGGCCAGAGCAGCGCGCAATGGGTGGTCGTCGCCTACGGTCTGTTGCTCGGCGGCTTCCTCCTCGTCGGTGGCCGGATGGCCGACCTGCTCGGCCGACGCCGGATCCTGTTGGCGGGCCTCGGTTTGTTCACCGCCGCATCGCTGCTGGCAGGCACCGCGCAACACATCGGCGTGCTGATCTGGGCGCGAGGACTGCAAGGGCTGGGCGGCGCGCTCATCGCACCGGCGGCCTTGTCGCTGCTGGCCGTCGCTTTCCGTGAAGGACGGGAGCGCAACCGTGCCCTCGGCATCTTCGGTGCCGTCGGCGGCGCGGCCGGCACGGTGGGCGTGGTCGCGAGCGGTTTCCTCGCCGCCGGTCCGGGCTGGCGGTGGGCGTTCTTCATCAACGTGCCCGCCGGCCTCGTGCTCATCGGCCTCGCCGCCGCCTGTCTCGCCGTCGACGGGACCCGTGGCCGTTCCGGCCGGCTGGACCTCGCGGGGGCGAGCACGGTGACGGGCGCACTGCTGACCTTCGTCTACGCGCTTCACCATGCCGCCACCCACGGCGCGTCCGCGCTGGCCTGGTTCGCCGTGGCGGGCGTGCTGATCGCCGCGTTCGCGTGGATCGAGAAGCGTGCGGTCGCGCCACTCGTGCCTGCCGGGGCACTGCGCAACCGCACGCTCGTCGCGGCGAATCTCACCGCTCTGCTCACCTTCGCCGCGTTCTTCTCGTTCATTTTCCTCGGCTCCCTGCTGATGCAACAGGAATTCGGTTACACGCCGGTCCAAACAGGACTGGCGTGGCTGGCCACCACGACGACCGTCTTCGCCACCTCGTCCGCCGCCGGACGGTTCGCCGCGGCCATGGGCGTCCGGCGCCTGCTGCTGGTGGGGCTGACGTTGCTGACCGCCGGAATGGTGTGGCTGACGCGGCTTCCCGCCGACGCCGACTACGGCACCGGCTTGCTCCCGGCGTTCCTGCTCGCCGGACTCGGTTTCGGGCTCTGCCTGCCCTCGCTGCAGATCGGTGCGCTGTCCGGGGTCACCGAATCGCAGTCGGGACTCGCTTCCGGCCTGATCGAGACCATGCGCGAGATCGGCGGCGCGGCGGGTGTCGCCGGGGTGTCGGCCATTCTCGTGGTCGGAACCGGCCTCGCCGGCTTCCACACCACCTTCGCCGCCGTCGGAGTTCTCGCCGCACTCGGTGCCGTCACCGCGGCAACCGGATTCAGCCGGAGCCGCGGGCTACGGTCTGCGCCGTGACCTGGACCAACCGCCACAGCCAGGTGTACGTGGGCACCCGCTGGTGCCGGACTCGCGGACCTGGGTGCTGTGGGTGGCCGGTAGCTTTCGACATCAACCCGACAGGACCGACGGGGGGCGAACCCGACGGCCTGCGCCGTACGTCGGCCGCTGTGACGCAGAGGACAAGACCGCCGCTCAAACCACCACCTGACGCGGCCCACCCGTGGAGCGTCCCGGTCGCGTGCTCACGCGAACGCCGCCGCCGTGACGAGTTCGGCCACCCACGACACCAGTGGGCCGATAAGGAGCAGGGCCGCTCCGACGCGAGCAGTAGCGCCAGAGCGGACCATCGGCCTCACTTCAGCGCCATTCCCGGGACTCGGGCGCGGATCGCGTCCATGGTCGCCTCGTCCGAGACGCCCTGCCAGTCATACCGCGGTGTGTAGGGGGCGGTGAGGGCACGCACGTCCTCGTCGGTGAGCTCGACGTCCAGTGACGCGATCGCGTCGTCGATCTGCTCGACCGAACCGGCCCCGACCAGCGGAGCGGTGACGACCGGCTGGCGGTGCAGCCAGGCCAGGGCGATCGAGGCGCGGCTCACGCCGTGGGCGGCCGCGACCTTGCCCACCGCGTCGATGATGGCGTGGTTCGACGCCTCTTCCGCGGGCGAGTAGAGCATGTCGGCGTAGCCGCCATCGGTTTCCGAGCGGGCGGTCGACTTCGCGTCCGCCCAGGCTCGCGCCAGCCGCCCGCGGGCCAGGGGGCTCCAGATGATCGTGCCGACGCCCTCGTCCAGGCACAGCGGGATCATTTCCCGTTCTTCTTCCCGGGCGAGCAGGTTGTAGTGGTCCTGCATCGACACGAACCGGGCCCAGCCGTGCTGCTTCTGCAGGTGCAGGGCCTTGGCGAACTCCCAGGCGAACATCGACGACGCGCCCAGATAGCGCACCTTGCCCGCCTTCACCAGCTCGCTGAGCGCTTCGAGGGTTTCCTCCAACGGGGTGGCGTGATCGTTGCGGTGCACCTGGTAGAGGTCGATGTAGTCGGTGCCCAGCCGCCGCAGCGAGTGGTCGACCTCCGTCATGATCGCCTTGCGCGACAGGCCCTTGCCGTTGGGGCCAGGGCGCACCGGATGACGCAGCTTCGTCGCGATCACCACATCGTCGCGGTCGGCGAAGTCCTTGAGCGCGCGGCCGAGGATCTCTTCGCTGGAGCCGTTTGAATACATGTTCGCGGTGTCGAAGAAGTTGATGCCCGCGTCCAGGGCATGCCTGATCAGCGGACGCGCGTCGTCCTCGCCGAGGGACCAGACCGGGTGACCGCGGTCGGGTTCGCCATAGGTCATCGCACCGATCGCGATGGGGGAGACGTCGAGACCGGTGGTGCCGAGCTTCACGTAGCGCATCAGGGAACTCCAGCAAGACGGAAACTTGCGGAGAATCCTCCGCAAGTTCTGCCAAACTAGCGGAGGATTGTCCGCGAGTCAACGAGCGGGCACCATGTGGTGATGACCGACCAGACGCCGACCACCTACGGCACGCAGCGCAAGGCCGCCGCGCGCAACCGTGCCGCGATCATCGAGGCCGCCCACGAGTTGTTTGCACAGAACCCGCTCGTGCCGCTGAGCGAAGTCGCCAAACGCGCCGGCGTCGGCGCCGGAACGCTCTATCGCCACTTCCCCACCAGGGAAGACCTGATCCTGGGGGCCTACCAGTACGACATCGAACGCCTGACCACTACCGCCGACGAAGTGCTGGCTCGGCACTCTTCGGCGAAGGCCGCCTTCATCGAGTGGTTCGAGACCCTCTCGGCCTACATCCGCATCAAGCACGGCCTCGGTGACGCGCTGCACAGCGCCGCGGCCCAAGACGTGATCAGCGCCTCCTGGGCGCCGACCACCGCGGCAGTGAAGAAGCTGGTCGACGCCTGCGTGGCCGAAGGGACGATCGCCGCGGGACACGATCCGGCGGACATCATCATGTTGATGAGCTTCCTGTGGCGCGTGGCGAACAACGATGAGGGTGCCGCGCAGGGGCGGCGCCTGATCGCCGCCGTGTTCTCCGGCCTCGAGCAACCGCCGGAGCCGAGGTGAACAGCCGGCGATTCGCGCATGCACCCATGTCGGCGGCAAGGAGGGGCCTCTATCGCAGCAAAAGGTAGATCACCTCGCCGACTTTCTTGATCAGGCTGCCCTCCCGGCCCTGTCGGCGAGTGAGGCGGTGCTGGTGCTGAGGAAGATCGACCACATGCCTGGTCGAGGTGTCGGTTCCGGCTGAGGGCGATAGCCGGATCAGTTGCGCTGGCGCGCCTCCTGGTCCTTCCACTTGCGCATGAGCTGCGGGATCTCCGCGCGCAGAAAGGCGAAGAAGCGTTCGGTGTGCGCGAGTCTGGTGCCGATCTCGGTCTGGCTGCCGAAGATGTCCGTGCCTTCGCGGGCGACGTCCTTGAAGCGGCGGTACACGCTGTCGCTGGTGGTCAGTGCTTCGAACCAGGCCACCTGGTGCACGCGGTAGTGATCACGGCGCTGCCCCGGCTCTCGCTCGCGGACCGCCATCCCGGTGCGCAGGAGGTAGTTGATGCCGCCGGAGACGGCGGACCTGCGGACGTGTACTTCACCGCGGCCATGACGCCATAGGTCAGAAGAGCCAGCACCGGCACGATCATCGCGATCAGGACGAGCAGTACCGCGACGCCGCCGAGCCCGTCCCGCCTGCGCATCTCGCCTCTCGGCAATGGAAGTAGCACTTTGCTGCTCAGATGGAGCACGATCTCTGGTGTCTCGCAATTCTCTTTGGTTTAAGCAGGCCGCGCGACGAGGGTTCTGTTCAGTGAGGAGCAGCACCTTCCTGGTGTTCGGCTTCCAGGAGTGCGAGCAGTCCGGGAAACCTGCTCTCGACGTCCGTGCGTCGTAGGCGGATGCCCTTGCGGTTGCCGTAGTCGATCTCGTTGATGAGGCCTGCTTCGCGCAGGACCCGGAAGTGGTGGGTCTGGGTCTGCTTCGAGATCGGGAGAGCGAACGAGTTGCAGCCTCGCTCGCTGTCGGTGTGGTCGGCGGCCAACTCCGTCATCACCGAACGACGGTGCTCGTCAGCGAGAGCGCGAAGCACCACGCCCAGCTCGAGCGCATCGACCTCTGGGCCGACCAGATTCGTTCCGGCCACGGACATCCTCCTTCAGGTACGTCTTGCATCGTACCTCGGTGGCGTGCTCTACTCGAGTACGAAATCGATCGTACCTAGACGGCGGGGAATGTAGTCGTCGGCGCTCCGAGAGGTCTTGTCATGAAGAAGCCCGAGGTGCTGGTAGTCGGTGCCGGAATCGCCGGGCCCGCGCTCGCGTACTGGCTCGCCCGGAATGGATACCGGCCGACCGTCGTCGAGCATGCCCGGCAGTTGCGCTCCGGTGGCAGCGCGATCGTCGTGAAGGGGTCCGCGATACCGGTCGCCGAGCGTATGGGCATCCTTCCGCGGCTGCGCGGGCTCGCCACCCGCAATCGGTCGCTGACCCTGCTCGACCCGGCAGGCAAACGAGTCCTGCGACTTCCTTCCGCCTCAGGAGGGTCGCCGACGGTCGAGGTGACCCGGGCCGACCTGTCCGAGGTGCTCCACCGGTCGGCGCGGGAGGATGCCGAGTTCGTGTTCGACGACACGGTCACCGCGCTCGATCAGGACGAAGGCGGGGTCGGCGTCACGTTTCGACGGTCCGCGCCACGGCGTTTCGACTTGGTGGTCGGTACCGATGGGACGCACTCCACCATCCGGCGTCTGGTGTTCGGGCCCGAGCGGCAGTTCGTGAGCGACCTGGGTCTATACGGCGCGACCGTCCCGCTGGAGCCCGACGCCATCGACGACCCGAGCGAGCTGACGATGCTGACCGTGCCGAACCGGATGCTGGTCGTCCACCCCTCGCGCACCACGCCGCTCGCGATCTTCACCTTCCGGGCCGCACGGCTGTCGCCCCACGACCGCAAGAACATCGCTCTCCACAAGCAAACCGTGGCCGACACGTACGCCGACGTGCGGTGGCGGGCGCCGGAACTCGTGGCGGCGTACCTCGACCACCCAGCCCCGTTCTTCGACCCACTGACGACCGTCCGGATGTCCTCGTGGTCCCGCGGACGGGTCGTGCTGCTCGGGGACGCGGCGGCGGCCACCGCCCTGCTGGGCGACGGGTCCAGCATGGCGATGGCAGGAGCGTATGCCCTCGCGGAAGAACTCGCCTCCCACCACGGCGATCACGCCCGCGCCTTCGCCGCCTACGAGTCGCGGCTCCGCCGCGAAGTGCGACCGCGGCAGCGACGCGTCGGCCTGCTCTCCAGGCTCATGGTGCCCAGCACCCGGCCGGGCCTCGTGGTGCGCAACACGGTGGGCCGCGCGGTCGGTCGCACGAACCGGATCACCTCTCGCGAAACCGCACACGGAAAGGCCGTGTAGCAGCTGGAACCCATGACGGCGGCGCATCGCGCGTGGTCGAGCGGCGCGGGTTGGCTGGGCAACGCATACGCCTGGCCCCAGCTGCATCGTCTGACTGGGCGTGATCGCTGTTGAAGGGGAGCCCGTGCTCAGTGGGGGGTCGGGGCTTGTGGTGTGACTGCTTCGCGCAGTTCGGTGGCGGCTTGGGTGATGAGCTCGGACAGGGTCGCGTCCGGGGCGGTCAGCCAGCGGGAGGTGGCGCGCCGGGAGATCGCGATCGCCACGTCGATGATGAAGTGTGCCTTGTCTGGCTCGACGCCGCGGTGCTCGAGCGCTCGCGTCAGTGCGGCGGCGATGGCGGCGAGCTTGATCAGGTCGCGTTCGGCCAGTGCCGGGCTGGCGGCGATCACCCTGGCGCGGCGTAGCAGGAACTCGCGCGAGCGGAAGACTTCGTCGGCGGTGCCCAGGGCGGTCAGCAGCGCGTCGAACGGGGTGAGGCCGGGGTCTGCCGCTTCGACCCGGGCGACGAGGTGGGCTTCGAGTTCGTGGCCGGCGAAGAGGACTTCCCGCTTGTCGGGGAAGTAGCGGTAGAAGGAGCGCTCGGTCAGGCCGGCGGTACGCGCGATCTGCGCGACCGTGGTGCGCTCGAATCCCTGCGTTTCGAACAGCTCGAGCGCCGCGCGCTCGAGGCGGCCCTGTGCGTCGGACTCCCATCTCGGCATAGCCACCAGGATGACAGCAGAGGCTGTTGTCGTCCTGCTAGGGTCGATGACAACAGATGCTGTCATCACAATGGAGATGGTCATGAAGGCTTTGCAGTTCGACCGGTTCGGTTCCCCGGACGTGATCGTGCTCCGTGACGTCCCGGCACCGGAACCTGGACCCGGGCAGATCCGGGTCGCTGTGCGGGCGTGCGGCCTGAACCCGGCCGACTGGGCGGTGGTCGACGGCCTGCTCGCCGACCGGCTGCCCCCACTGCCGCGCGGGCTCGGCTTCGAGGTCGCGGGCACCGTCGACGCGCTCGGTGAGGGCGTCACCGGCGTCGAGATCGGCGACCGCGTGTTCGGCCCGGCGACCTTCGACGGGCCGACGGCCGGGGCCGCCGAGTACGCGCTGATGGCGGGCTGGGCGCGCATTCCCGATGGCGTCACGGCCGAGCAGGCCGCCGCGCTGCCGATGGCGGCCGAGACGGCGTGGCAGGCGCTCGACGACCTCGGCGTCCATCCGGGTGAGCTGCTGCTCGTCCACGGCGCGGGCTCCACCGTCGGCGAGGTGGCGGTGCGATTCGCGCTGTACCGGGGTGTCCGGGTGATCGCCACTGCCGGGCCGACGCGGGCCGCCGCCCTGGAAGGGATCGGCGCCCAGGTGACCGGCTACGGCGACGGCATGGCCGACCGCGTCACCGGGCTGGCTGGAGGCCGCGTCGACCGCGCCCTGGACACGGCCCCGACCGGCGGCCGGATCGACCGCCCCGGCCAGGCCAGCCCGGCCGGCGGCGCACTGCCGACTCTCGTCAAGCTGACGGGGGACCCCGACCGGGTCCTCACCGTTTCGGACTTCGCCGCCGCGGCCGAGCTGGGTGCCCGGGTCACCCAGATCGAGATGCGCTACGACCGGCTGGACGAGTTCGCCCGGCTGGCCGGTGAAGGCGTCCTGGCCGTCTCGATCGCCCGCGACTACACCCTCGACCAGATCCACGAGGCCGCCAAGCTCAGCCAATCCCGACGGCCCGGCGGCAAGCTCATGCTCGTCCTGTGATCGCCTTGCCGCCCGGCCAGGTGATCCCGCTGCCGAACAAGTACTGGCTAATTCCAACTCCCGCTTCTCGGCAGGACAGTGCGTCGCCGGTGCGTTCCGTGCTTGACAGGATCACTCCCACGGTTTATCCATTGGAAAAGACCGATGGTGGAGGACATGACTTGTGGGACCTTTCCAGATAACCGGCGCGACGCTCCTCAGGACCTGCCGTGCCCGGTAAGCGCATGAGTACTGACGTGGTCGTGATCGGGGCAGGGGTGATCGGTTCGTCGATCGCCCTCGAGCTCGCACGTGCGGGGCACCGGGTGATCGTGCTCGATCGCGCCCCTGGGGCTGGACAGGGGTCGACCTCGGCGTCGAGTGCGATCGTCCGGTTCAACTTCTCCACCACCGCCGGGGTGGCGACGGCGTGGGAGGCGCATTTCGGCTGGCTCGACTGGGCCGGCCACCTCGGGCACGATGTCGGTGACCTCGCGGATTTCCGCAAGAGCGGGCTGGTCATGCTGGACGTCGAGGCGGCTCCGCGTGCGTCATGGCTTCCGTTGTTCGACGAGATCGGTGTTCCCTACGAGGAATGGGACAGTGCGACCTTGGCCGAGCGCGTTCCCGGTATCGACGTCGGCCGCTATTGGCCGCCGAAGCGGCTCGACGACGAGGAATTCTGGGAGGACGCGAAACACTCGCTCGGTGGCGTGTACACGCCGGATGCCGGTTACGTCTCGGACCCGAGCCTCGCCGCGGTGAACCTCGCTTCCGCGTCCTCGGCGTGCGGGGCGGAGTTCCGCTTCCGCAGCACGGTGACAGCTGTGGAGAAGGCCGGCGGGCGCGTGACGTCGGTGCGTCTGTCGGACGGCACCCGGATTCCCTGTGCCGTCGTGGTCAACGCGGCCGGTCCGTGGTCGGGCGCGGTGAATCGGCTGGCCGGCGTGGGTTCCGACTTCACCGTCGGTGTGCGCCCGATGAGGCAGGAAGTAGCGCATGTGCCCGTCCCGGCGGGCTATGGCGGGCCCATGGTGGCGGACATGGATCTGGGCACCTATTTCCGCGGCGAAGCAGGCGGGGACCTGCTCGTCGGCGGAACGGAACCGGAGTGCGACCCGATGCAGTGGACCGACGACCCGGACGCCGTCGACATCCACCCGACGGCCGCGGTCTTCGAGGCTCAGGTGACGCGGGCCGCGCGGCGGTTGCCCGACCTGGCGGTGCCCAACCGGGCGCGCGGCGTGGTGGGCGTTTACGACGTCGCCGACGATTGGACTCCGATCTACGACCGCACCGAACTCGATGGCTTCTACCTCGCGATCGGAACGAGCGGCAACCAGTTCAAGAACGCGCCGGTCGTGGGGCAGTTGATGACGGAGCTGATCAACCAGGTGGAGAACGGCGCCGACCACGACGTGTCGCCCGTCCGGTTCCGGGCCCCGCGCACCGGCCTGGAGATCGACCTGGGTGCGTTCTCTCGTAAGCGCAACCGAAACACCGCGAACTCGGGCACGGTGATGGGCTGAGCCGGAACTCAGACGAGGCGGCCGTTGTTCTGGTTCATTGCCGGCCACGACGAGGAGCGGGCTCGTCGTCAACTGCAGGCAGGGGGCCACCGGGCATGTCACCCAGATCGCGTCACTGGGGCCAGGTGACGAGGTGTGCGTCGACGTGGCCGGTTTCAGCTTTTCGCCGCCTGTCCACAGTCCGCAGGTGGAGGCTGGGGTACGGGTCGCGGGAGCGACGGTGACCCGGCTGTGCGACACCACGCCGAGTTTCGGCCAGCAGGTCGCGCTGGCGGGGATCCGGTTGCCATAACTGGACGAGGTGCCGTGGTTCGGTTTGCTCACCGGCCATGGTGTCATCCGGACGAGCCCCACGCGATCGTGGTCCACCTGGACAGCCTGCTCGCCGAGCGCGGGATGACGCTCACCGAATTGGCGGCCCGTGTCGACGTGACAATCGCCAACATGTCTATTGAAGAATGGTCACGCCAAGGCGATCCGGTTCACGACCGAGCTGATGCCGTCAAGACCCGCCTTTCGGCGATCCTGACCCCGATAACCGCATTCAGGTCGCCGATTCCCTGGCGATCGGGGTTGCGTCTCAAGCTGCTTGAGGTCGCATAGTGGCGGCATGCCCCATGACTGCTTGTACCCCATCGGAGATGTGGCCCGCCGGACCGGACTGGCGGTCAGCGCCATCCGCTACTACTCCGACGAAGGCATCGTCGCGCCAACGGGAACGACCGCCGCCGGGCACCGGCTGTACGACCTGCACGCCATCGCCCGGTTCGAACTCATCCGCACCCTCCGCGACCTCGGCACCGGCCTGGACGAGGTCCGGCGGCTGCTCGGCGGTGAGACCACCCTGCGCACCCTGCTCGCCGAACACCTGGAGCTGGTCGAGCGGCAGGAGAACGAACTGCGGGCCAGGCGTGCGGTGCTCCGGGCGCTGGCCGGACAGGACGATCCGGCCGCGCGGATGGTGCTGATGCGCGAACTCGTCTCGATGTCCGACGAGGAACGCGAACGGCTGATCGACGACTTCTGGGCCGACGTCAGCACCGTCGTCCCCGATGACTTCGCCGCGCGGCTGGCCGCGATGCGACCGCACCTGCCCGAGGATCCGACCGCCACGCAGCTCCACGCGTGGATCGAACTCGCGGAACTGGTGCGGGACAACGACTTCCGCGCCGCTGTCCGCTCGTACCTGCACGAGACCTTCGCCGTCGGACCGGCAGCGCAGATGACCGCCACGCCGGTGCAGGAGTTCATCCACTCGACCAGCGAGCCGCTGATGAGGCAGATCTTCGCGGCGTTCCGCAGTGGCCTGCCCGCGGACTCCACGCACGCGCGGGAGCTGGCTGCCCGCCTCGCCCACGATGCCGCCGCCGCGGTCGGCTCCCCGATGACCGTGGAACTCCGCGAACGCCTGGCCGCGGGTTTCCTCGTGGCCGGCGAACTCGAGCAGGAGGCACTCGACGATCCGGAATACGACCACGCGCACAGCCGTTATCTCGCGCTCGTGGCCGTGATCAACGGAACCACCCATCCCGACCAGGACGTCGACTTCGCCGAACTGAGCGCCTGGCTGTCGGTCGCGCTGCGCACCGATCAGCCCGGGGCGGAAGCGGCGGACACCAGGCCGGTTCGGTAGGCAATGCTCGCAGCCGGCGCTCAGCTACCAGGTCGCCGTCAGACTCGGCCCGTCCCCTCACGGGCGAAGTGCGGTTCCGCCGCTTCCAGTCGCGGTACGGAGATGCCCAGCCGTCGTGCTTCGGCCAGGGTGTCCCGGCAGATCTCGCGCGGTTCTTCGGCGTCGGGGTCGGAGTGCGTCGCGAAGTTCACGCGTATCGGCGTGACGTGAGCGGTCAGCCAGGCGAGCGTGGGCGCCGTCAGCCAGGTGGGCGCCCGGAACGGCAGCAGGCCGCCTCGGTGCCGTCGCAGGTCGACGCCGCGCGCCTGGAGAAGCGGCAGCAGTTCGCGACCGGCCAGCAGCGCCTCGCGGAAGTCGCGCGTCGACCCGGCCAGTTCGGACAGGGAACCCAGCCGCAGGCCCTGCGAGAACATGCCGGCATCCGAGGCGAAGTGGACCCACATCCAGCCGCGGAAGTCGGGCCGCTCCTTGATTCGGAGCCCGGCTTCGCGAAACGCCTGGCGCACGGCGAGTTCCCGGTCGGTCGGGGGCCGGCCGAGGGTGCCGAAGACCACCGAGGGCAGCAGCGCTCCGCAGAGCACGCCGTCCGCGTCGAAGCCGCCACCGGCCTGGGGGAAGCCCCAGGCGATCCGGTCGAGGGGGAGTGCGCCGATCGCGGCTGTCGGCTCGGTCCAGAGGTTGCCGAAGACCAGCACCGTGGCCTGGCCGACGCGCGGGGCCAGGAAGGCCGCCGCCTCGGTGAGGCGGTGGTGCGGCACGCTGAGCACGATCAGGTCGAAGTCGTGGTCCGGCTCCAGTGCTTCGCGGTAGCGCACCGGCCACTTCTCGACGACGCGCTGCCCCCACACCCGCCGCCGCACGTCGAACAGGTCGAGGTCCACCGCGTCCCCGTACACCGCCGCGCGACCCGGCCGGACGTAGAACTCGACGTCGTGGCCCGCCTGGTGCAGTGCCCAGCCGTAGATGGTGGCGATCACGCCTCGCCCGAACATCAGGATCTTCACGCTGCACCTCGTGGGGGTAGGATCAAACTGGAGATCATCTCCACTTTCAAAATATGGAAGTGATCTCCAGTTGTCAACGCGAGGGGAGTGCATGACCGCCGACAAGCCATTGCGGGCCGACGCCCGGCGCAAGCGCGAGGCACTGCTCGCCACCGCCAGGGAAGTCTTCGACGCCGGCGACTTCTTCGACCTGCGCTTCGATGACTTCGCCCGCCTGGCCGGGGTGGGCACCGGAACGCTGTACCGCCACTTCCCCACGCGGGAGGCCTTGGCCGAGGCGGTCTACCACGGGGAGGTCGCCACGCTGTGCGACCGCGCCCGCCAGTTGCAGGCCACGTTGCCCGCGGCGGAGGCTTTGGCGACCTTCCTGCGCGGCATGGTCGACCACATAGCTGCCCACGAGGGCCTGGCCCGGACACTGGCCACGCTCATGGCCGACCGCTCAGGCGCCCTCGCCGAGGGCGGCCGGGTGCTGGAGGAGGCGGTCGGTGACCTCGTGGCCGCCGCCGTGCGGGACGGCGCCGTGCGCGACGACGTGGATGCCGGTGCCGTGATGATGGCCCTGCACGGCATCGGCGCGGCCCACGACCGCCCGAATTGGCGGGCCGAGGCCGACGACGTCATCACCCTCGTACTGGACGGGCTGCGTCCCCCGCAGTGAGACCCTGCAGCCTTGCAGGATCTCACTCTGCGCCTAACAAGTTTGGTTGGCCTGCAGTCGTGTCCAGCGGGTGCACCGTTCCCGGATTCAGCCGCCGCGACCGCCCGCTGCTCGCCTGTTGTGCGCCGCGCGGTTCGTGTTGATGGTCGACGTGGTGGTGGTCAATGTCGCACTGCCGTCGAGCATGCTCCAGCTGACCGGGGTCTGTTACACGGTGGTGTTCGGCAGCCTGCTCATCGTCGCGGGCCGGGCGGGCGACCGGTACGGGCGACGGCGGATCCTGCGCACCGGGCTGGTGATCTTCACCGCTGACCATGCGGGAACTCGGCGCGGCCACGGGATTGGCCGTGCTCGCCCCCTTCGCCGCGGTACTGGCCGCGGATTCGCCGGACGATCTGTCCGGGGTACTTGGCGGCGATGGCACTCACCTTGCTGGCGTGCGCACCGGCGTTCGCCGTACCCGCACCGCGGCGAACCCAAGCCCAAACCAGCACGGAGGCCCGACCCGTCAGCCGCGACGTCGGTAAGCCCGCCCCGATGCCTCCGACCGCACCGGCTCAGGACGCTGAGCAATGACGGTGACGACGGCGCGCGGGTTCGAGATCGCCGTCGGCAGCTGTCCGGCCGACCGGCTACGGAGGGAACGAGCTGGGGGACGTAGGCTCGATCTACTTGATCGACTGCTGTCGACCATCGAGGAGTGCGTGCATGTCGCCAAGCTGGCCGATCTGGCTCGCCGGGATCGTCGTGCTCGTGGCCGCGGGCGTCATGGCGACGTTCGTGCCGCACGCGAGGAGGCGGCGGCAGCGCCGCGACGAAGCGTGGGCCGCCGCGAGGTCGGCGATCGAGGCCGCGAGGATCCGCCGCGACGCGTGTGTGGCGACGGTGCCGGAAGCTGACGACCTCCTTGCGGGAGCGGAGGCGGTAGCCGCCAACGGCGGGGGACCGCACGCGGCCGAGCGTGCGGAGCGTGACGCGCGGCGCGCTGGGAGCCTGTGGCGGGAGGCAGGCAGTGAGTGATACACGACGCGAGGCCGGCGCTTGGCTCGGCTTCGCGCGGTGGACGTGCCTCGGCGCGGCTGTAGCCGCCCTCGTTTTCTTCCTGGTTTCGCAGCGCGCTGAGACCATCGACGTGAGCTACGCGCAGTCGCCGACGTCGTCGGAATCCCGCGAAGGCAACAAGGACGCCGGGCTTTCGGATGCCTCGGTGCCGCCCGTCGACGAACTCGTCGCGAGTTTGCGGGAGGAACGCGTGGTCCGGCTCCCCGGAGCTGTCGCGCACTGGGACGAGGCCAGGGTCGAGCAGGTGATCGGCGGCCGTGACGTCCGCATCCTCGTCGCTCCGCCGGGTCTGGACGAGGCCGAGAGGAAGCAGATCAGCGAAGCGAAATCGCAGGTGGACGGCGACGAACGCGAAGTGGTGACGATTGTCGGCACGACCGTGAGCGGCGGCATCCTGGAGGTTTCGCCGAGCACCCTCGACGAACGGCGCGCGGAGTTCGCCGTCGGTGACGTCACAGGCCTGATCATCCATCTGCTTGCGCACCTGTGGAAGCAGCCGGTCGCCGACAGTGCGTCGGACTTCCGCTGGCGGGAGCCGACCGCCGCCGAACTCGCCCCCGTCGAAGCCGCCTTGCGCGCCGACGGCCGCTACGCTGCCGACGGCGCGACTCTGACCGGCGTGCCCGGCGAGGCGGCGCGCCAGGCGTTCGAGGGCGCCGAGCCGCTCGTGGCCGCGTTTGCCCGGCAGCCTTTCGGCGAGCCGGTACCCGACTACGGGGCGGCGCTCACGGCACGGTTCCCCGACCGCCCGATCGTCGTCCTCTACGGACTGTGGGTCTCCTACCACGGGCCGAATGCGGATGCCTTTGCCGACGTCGCCGCCGCGAGCACGTACGCCCAGTTCGGCAGGCACCTGTCGTCGCGCGTGTATCCGCAGGACGCCATTCTCGGCGTCTACCTCGATCGGGTCATCGACATCCGCTACGCGGGACTGTTCGACCGGCCGCTGCCGTATCAGCCGCCGGACCCGCTGCGGGTGACGTTGCCCGCGCTGCCCTGGGTCTTCGCCGCATGTGTGGCGGTGTTCGTCGCACTGTCGGCGCGCGCGGTGCGCAAGCCGCGGGGGCTTCCGTACGGGACGGGCGCGGGAGCGAGACTCGGCGCGCTGACGGCGCTGGCCATCGAGGTGTCGGGGCTGACCGACGGTGAGAGTGATGTGGCGCTGACCCTCGCGCTCGCGAAGCTGGACAGCGCGCGCGAGGCCATTGAGGAGGGCCGCAAGCCGGACGCTTTCCTCGCCGACGCCCATGCGCGGCTCGACGAGGTCGCGCGGCTGCTCGGGCGCACCGACTACCGCCCCGACGTGTACGTGGGGAGGCAGCTGGTATGAGCGCGCTCAAGTCCTTCGAACGGTATCGCGGCCGGGGCAACGGCCTGTTCCTCGTCGCGTTGGCGGTGTGTGTGGTGCTCGCGTGCTGGGGGCTGTGGACCGGTGGCGTGTTCGACGACGATCTGCAGTCCGACCTGCGAGTGTCCTCGGTTCACATCGGGGAGGGCACCGACATCGACGAACAGGCCGCTGAGCGGATCGTCGGCAACCGCAGGCTCGTCGTCGCCTGGCTGCCGCAAGGTGAAGACCTCGAGGATGCGTGCGACGAGCTCGAAGGACCCGCAGCGGGTACGGTCGGGCTGCTGCTCAGCCCGGCAGGCGACGAATACGACACGTACGGCTGCGTGCAGATGGCAGGCGCCGACGACGAGGGCTTCGGCAGGGCCTATGTTGCCGAGTCACAGCTCCCGTCCGGCGTGGACGAGTTCGTCGATTCACCGCTCGACGCGCTCAAGGTCGTGGTGGTGAACTACGACTCGCTCGTGCGGGCGAAGACCATCCCGGACGGAACGCGGACGATCGTGGCACCACTGCCTCGCTTCCTCATCGCGGGAGGAGCGCTCGCGGGCGTCGTGCTCGGTGCCTCGGCGCTGTACCTCGTCTCACGTGGGGCGGGCAGGCTTACGGCCGCACGGTTGGAGCGACGGGCACACGCGGAGGACGCGAGGACGCGGCTGGGTGCGGCGGCGGCCGTCGTAGCCGGTCGGCTGCTCTCGCTGGACGCCGAGTACACGCGCAGGAAACCGCAGCTGAGTGCGAAGCAGCGGACGAAGTTCGACAAGGACTACGGCACGCTGGCCGCCCGATACGCGGAGGTGCTGCCCGAAGTCCACGACGCTCACGACAATGAGTCCATTGAGGACCTCATCACGAAGGTCGAGGAGCTCGGTGAGCTCTGTGGCAAGCTCTCGAACTCCTTGAAAGCGGCGTAGCGAAGCCGGCACTGCGACGCGAATCACGAGCGAATGGATGTGGCGTTCGGTGGCTTCCTGTTGCAACCGAGCGGTCCGGACACCGACTGTGGTGCGCGGGATCGACCGAGAGCATGAGAGAAGTGAATACGGCTCATCCTTTCCACTTCTGCCCCGGCCGGGGATGTCGCTGCACTGGTGAGTGCAGGTGTGGCCCCGTCGGGTTGCGTCGCCGGACGCTCTGCCGACGGCGAGGTTGCGCCGTGTCGCCGTTCACCAGGAACGGGTGGTGAGGGGCTGTCTACCCCGTCGGTGCCCGACGGCGTCACCGCGGCGGCGCTGTGTTCTCGGCGGGGGAGACCGCGCTGGTGCATCGGGCGTGTCCGGTTGCCGGGCCCCCGCATGTCGTGCCCGCGGAAGGGGTCCGCGGTCGCCGCGACCTGGTCGAACCGCCCTTGACGGCCGGACGGTGGCGATCTAAGGTTCGCCGAAACTTTCCCATTCGCTTTCGAAAGTTTCGGGAGTCCGGATGAAGTCGTTCCGCCTGATCACCGTCGCGCTGGCCTCGCTGGCGCTGCTGGTCCCGCTGCCGTCGGCGGCTTCGTCCCTGCCGAGCGGCGCGCACGGGCACGACGAATCCTTGCGGCAGGCGGCGCCGCGGGGATTCCGCATTGGTACCGCGGTCGCCGGGGGCGGACACCACGAAACGATGCCCTACCCCGACCCGTTCACCTCCGACCAGCCGTACCGCAAGCTGCTCGGCGCCGAATTCAGCTCGGTCTCGCCGGAGAACCAGATGAAATGGGAGTACCTCCACCCGGAGCGCGACCGGTACGACTTCGCCGCCGCTGACGCGATCGTGCGGTTCGCCCAGCGGCACCACCAGGTCGTTCGCGGGCACACGCTGCTGTGGCACAGCCAGAACCCGGCCTGGCTGGAAAACGGCGACTTCACGCCTGCCGAGCTGCGTGCGATCCTGCGCGACCACGTGCGCACGGTGGTCGGCCGGTACCGGGGCCAGATCCAGCAGTGGGACGTGGCCAACGAGATCTTCACCGAGACGGGAGCCCTGCGCACCACCGAAAACATCTGGCTCCGCGAACTCGGCCCCGGCATCGTCGCCGACGTGTTCCGCTGGGCACACCAGGCCGATCCCCACGCGAAGCTCTTCTTCAACGACTACGGCGTGGAAAGCGTCAACGCCAAGAGCGACGCCTACCTGGCCCTGATCCAGCAACTACGCGCCCAGGGCGTGCCGGTGCACGGGTTTTCGGCCCAGGGGCACCTGAGTCTCCGTTACGGTTTCCCTGCGGATCTGGAAACCAACCTCAAGCGTTTTTCCGCGCTGGGACTGTCCACCGCGATCACCGAAGTCGACGTGCGCATGGATCTACCGGAAAGCGGCGTGCCGACCGATGTGCAACTGGCTCAGCAGGCCGACTACTACCAGCGCATGCTTTCCGCGTGCCTCAACGTCCGCGGCTGCGATTCGTTCACCATCTGGGGATTCACCGACAAGTACTCGTGGGTGCCGGTGTTCTTCGAAGGAGAAGGCGCGGCGACGGTCATGTGGAACGACTTCACGCGCAAACCGGCCTACCACGCCCTGCGCTCGACACTCGCCGCCGAGCGCTGAACTTCGTCAAGAACGCCGGGAACGTGGCCGGCACCCCGCTCACGGTCATCAGCGGACCAGGCCGCCGACGTCGTTGGCTTCCCGGTAGCGCTTGGCGAAGCTGTCCGAGCGCTCGGTCATGTTGCCGTAGCCGGGATAGCCGGTGTCGTCGCGGAGCCAGGCCCGGATGAGCTTGTCGTCCGCGGCGTACGCCGTGTACGCCTGCTCGTCCGAGATGCCGTAGGTGCTCTTGAGGTGGTGCAGGTTGGCGGCGGCCAGATCGATCGCCAGGCGGTCGTCGTTGGCGAGCCTGCCGCGGATGTCGTCCTGGCCGACCTTCTCCCCGTGGTACTTCGCCATCAGGTCCGCCGCCGTGCCCGCCTGCATCTGGCCGATGCCCACGGAATTGCCCACCAGCCCGGACGACTCCGCGCGCCGGAACAGGTCGAAGGGCACCTTGGTGCCGAGCGAACGGCCCTCGCCCTCCTGGATGAGCAGGGCGGCGAGCACCTTCGGGTTGATGCCGTACTTGTTCGCGGCGGCGAGGATGTCCTTGCCGTGCGGGTCGAGGAAACTGCCGGAGCCGGTGACCGAACTCTTCCAGGCGCCGGCGTTCCACGCCCCGGCGAGGCTGGTGTGGGTGGGCTGGTTGAAGTCGTGCTTCTCGCCGCCGAGGTTGGCGCGCAACGCCCACGCCGCGGTCTCGTCGGCTTCGGACGCGTCGCGCAGCACCTGGTTGATCCGCGTCTGGATGGCTTCGATGGCGTGCCTGCCCTCCTCGATGGCGTCGCGGATGTCGTCCTTGCCGCGCCAGGTGGAGCGGTCCTGTGGATCCACCGGCGGATTCGCGGTGACCTTCCCGTTCTGGTCCACCTTCAGCCCTTTCGCCGGTGCCTCGTGATCGGCGATGCGGTAGAGCGCGTCCTGGTTGCGCTTGATCCGGCCGTGTGCCTCCGCCAGCAGGTCGCGAATGCCCCGCGCCTGCTCGGCGGCGTCACCGAACTCCTTGCTCGTCTCGCCGAGGAAGGACATCGCTGTCCGCGCGGCGGGTCCGGTCCACCCGGAGGCCTTGAGCGGCTGGGTCACCGTGTCCGTCAGCTCGGCGCCCAGCGCTTCCACCTTGCCGATCACCCGGCCCCAGTCCTCGACCGCCTGCTCGAGGGCGTGCACCGGTGCGTGGTACAGGTTCTCGTAGTTCAGCATGCCCCCGCCTATTCGAAGAACTTGGCGATCTCCGCCATGGACAGCTCGGTCTTGTCCTCGTTCAGCTGGTACCCGCCGGCGCCCGCGGCCAGGCTCTGCTCGATCTTGTGGCACGCCTGGTGGAGCGTGGTGATCTGCGCGTACCAGAGCTCGCCGGTGTGCTTGAGCGCGGTACCGAGCTGGAAGTTCTCCGCGCCGAGCGCCTGGGCGGCGGTTTGTGTTGTCTCGTCGGGAATCCGGCCGTCCTTGCCGAGTTGCTCGCGCACCCCGGCCGCGGCGCCGGAGCCCTGCTTCAACGCCGCCGGGTTCACCTCGTGCCCCGTGTTCCCCATGCCGCTCAAGCCGTCCGGAGATCGCCGAGCACGGTCGCGAGCCGTTCCCGGGCCTGTTTGTCCATATCGGATACCTTCGCCGCACTCTGGTCGAGCTTCCACGCGGTGTGGGCGGTCTGCTCGACCAGCGTGGTCAGCTCCTTCCACCAGGTGTGCCCGCATTCCTTGAGCGCCGCGCCCGATTTCCAGTCCGCGTGCGCGCCGGCGGCTTCGTTGCCGCTGTGGAACAGCGTGCCGATGGTGTTCTTGGCCGTGTCGGCACCGGCCCGCAGATCGCCGGCGACCTGGCGGACCCCGTCCGGGTTCATCCGGATGTTCGGCGGAGCCATGCCTCTCCTTTCAGTCCCAGTTCGGGTGGGGCCGGACCACGAGCGGGACGTCCCCGGCGCCGGTGCGTGTTTCGTTGTGCGACAGGCGGTGGTTGAGCCCGATGTTGGTGTGGTTCGAGTTGTGCTGCGTGTAGAGGATTTCCCCGTCCGGGGTGACCGCGGTGATCACCGACGCGTGGTGGATCACGCCTTTCTCGTTGCGCATGTACAGCAGGTCGCCGGGCCGCGCGTCGGGCACCGAAACGCTTTCGCCGCCGTTCTTGACCATGTAGTCGTGGTGGTTCTGCGCGGCCGCCCACGCGTCGCCCTGCCGGTACTGGTCGAGTGAGCCGGCGAACGGCAGCTTCGGCAGGCCCTGGTGGTCCTGGTTCCACCCCTTGTCACCGGTTTTGTCGTGCGGCACCATGCCGCCCTCGTTCATCGCGTAGGAGACGAAGTTGGTGCAGTTCTCCATGCCGGGCACGTCGGAGTAACCGCTCTCGCCGTGCTTTTCGGCCCAGCGGATCATCTCGACGCGGTTCAATCCGTCGGTACCGACCAGGTTCTTCTTCACCTCATCCGGAATGCCCGGCATGTCGTAGAGCTGCACCGGTGCGGCGTTCAGGTACTGGTTCCGCTGGTCCTGGCCGAGCGACTTCCACCACTCCGCCTGGGTCCGCGCGTCGGCGTTGAGCGGCATCGTCTGCCGGAGCATGGCCAGCCCGGTGTGCCCGGCCTTCTTCACCTCGTCGTTGAGGATGTCCTTGGCCAGTTCGTCCTGCGTCATCAGCTTCGTGATGCTCGCGGGCTGGATCAGCCGCTTCAGGCTCGCCGCGGCGTCCTCGTCGATCTTGGTGGCGTCGTTGACCGCGTCCCAGATCAGCCAGCCCGCGCGCTTGGCGCGTTCCTCGGCCTTCGGATCGGTGGATCCGGACGGCACGGTCACCTTGCCGTCGCCGCCGACCTCGAGACCGCCCTCGGTGGCGAACGCGACGGCCGACTCGAGGTTGCGCTTGGCGGCGGCCAGCGCGGTGGCGAGGCTGTCGAGAGTGGTCACCACCCCGCGGATCGCCATGCCCGCGGCCTGGAAGTCCTGTGCGATCTTGCGGCAGTGCCCGCCCGCCTTCTCCCCGAGCGTGTCCGACCACTGCTCGCCGAGCGCGTTGCCGCCGCGCTCGTAGAGGTTCTCCGCCGCGGTTTCGGCCTCCTTGGCGAGCTTGAGCCAGTCGTCGGCGGCAGCGGCGAAGGTGGCCGGCTTGGCTGCCTTGAGCTGCTGGTAGGTGACCATGCCGACCACCTTCGCCCAGCCGCGCCGGCCGGTGTGCCGGTCGATCACCCCACAAACCGGCGGCGGCCGACACGCGCGCGATCCTCTCGACGGGGACGGTGCCGGTCAGGTCAGCCGACGACGTAGGGGTTGTGCACGATGTTGCCCTCGTGACAGCCCTCCGAGGAATTGCAGATGACCACGGCCAGGAAGGCGATGGTGTCCCCGCTGTGTGTGAAGTCCAGGTTGTAGTAGGTGGTGAGGTCGCCGAGGTCGCAGCCCGAGTGGTCGTACCGCTTCGTCGGCGTGTACTCCCAGCGGTGGGTGGACGACCCGAGCTGGTAGAAGAACTGGGCGTACGGTGCCTCACCGTCGCATGCCCAGTCCGCGACGACCAGGTCGTACACGTGGAAGCTGCTGGGACCGGTGAAGTCGATGCCGGCGCCGGCGTAGCCGTACGACCGGCTGGTGCTCAGGTTCAGCTCCGCGTGGGCCAAGCCCGGAGAAATGACCATGACCATCGCCGTCGCCAGCGCGGCGAGCGCCGACCGGAGACCTGTCCGACGCAGCAGTCCGCGTCGCTCTTTCAAGCCCTCTCCGCGTGGACGGTAGAACAACATCATTACCTCCAGGAAGGAAACGAACGGAGAGGAAATCTTCCACCGAAGACCTCGGGTGGACGCCGTGTTTCGAGTACGGTCTAAACGTTGTTCGCCGGCGAGCGCGGAGTCCTGGGGGGCAGGCGTGCCGAAGTTGCGCATCCACTTCACAGACCTCGATCTCGCGCGGACGCGGTTGAAACTGGAGATTGACCTCATGTGGGAGATCATCAGCAGCGTCCAGCTCCTGCAGCACGCGGACGGCGGCCTGGCCTTCGGCCCATGGCGCCGCCGCGTGCGCGAGCACGCGCCACGGGACGGAGACCTGCGGGCGGCGATACAGACCCTGATGACAGTGGCGCCACATGCCACCTACTTCCCGGATTTTCTCACTCCCACACCGGATATCTCCGACATCGACACGGGCGTCGAAGCAGTTCTGTCGACGCCGCCATGCCGCCTGCGTGAGGAGATCGGCCGACTTCAGCCGACCGGCAGTGCGGAGACGAGGTGGCTGGCCGAACTGGCCGACGGGAAGTCGGCGGCGCTACGGCAGCTGCGGCAGGCCTTGCGCAGGTACTTCAAGGCCCTGATCGAACCGCACCTGCAGGTCGTCGAAGACGGCCTGCGTGCCGACCGCGCCGACGGGATCCAGTGCTACCTGCGGACCGGCCCCGAAGGGCTGCTGCGGTGGCTCGGGCCAACCATGAGCTGGCAGCCGCCGGTACTGACAGCCGACTACCCGGTCGACCGCGACCTGCATCTCGACGGCCGCGGCCTGGTGCTGATTCCCAGCTACTTCTGCCTGTACCACCCGGTAGCCCTCGCCGATCCACTGCAGCGGCCGGTCCTGGTGTTCCCGATCCGGACCGAGTCACGCCTGCTGGCCGGTGGTCACGGCAGCGGCGACCACCCGGGCGCGCTGCTCGGAACCACCAGGGCCACCATCCTGCGATCGGTCACCAACGGCAGCACCACCACCAAACTGGCGCGGCAGGCCGGCGTCACACCCGCCACCGTCAGTCATCACACCAGCGTCCTGCGCGACGCGGGACTCATCACCACCGACCGGCACGAGAACTTCGCGACGCACCTCATCACACCGTTGGGGCTCGCCGTGCTCACGTCCAACCCCGACGGCACGCCGTGAGCACCGCCAGCCGGACGAAGTGTTTAGACCCTGTTCGTAACACGCCATCCGCCCATCGCCCCGGTGGAAGAGTCGTCTCCCGTTCCGCACCATTTCCAAGGTGGCAAACGAAGGAGACGTGCTCATGCGCAAACCCATCCCGATCATCGGAGCCATCGCTGCCGCACTGGCCGCGACCCTTGTCGTGCCGGCCTCAGCGGGACCGAACTGCAGCACCGGGTACCACTGTGGCTGGGACATCGGATTCGACACCGGGAAAATCAGCTTCTTCAACAGTGATCAGGATTTCCGTGACAACAAATTCAACACCGGCGTCGTTGCCGACAACAACATCAAAACCGTAAGCAACTCCACGAGTACGGATTATGTGAGCTTCTGGTACAGAGAAGTGAACTACGTCGGATTCTTGTTCTGTGTGAACCCGAACAGTTCCGTGCAGAACCTTCCCGACGATGGCGTACCCGGCAACGGCATAGGGCTCGGGAACGAAGCCAGCAGCATGTGGCTGATCCCCGGTGGCACGTATCCGGGCTGCTACTGATCGCGTGCGCGGAGGAACTGCCGCAGCCGGCCCGGCTCAGGGGCCGGCGAGGGCGGGGGCGAGCGCGCACGCCTCGACAGCTGCCCGGAGCAAGCCCTTCTCCGGATCGGTGAGGGAGTGGGGATCCGGCGTACCGGCCATCTGGTCGAGGTGCGGGAGGACTCGGCCGGCGTCTCCCGGGGTCAGCGCGGAGACTGGTTTCACCAGCAGGTTCAACGGGTGTTCCAGGTCTTGGACGATGGTCGAGTAGAAGGCGTCCACGGAAAGCTTGCCGCGGGTCGTGAGCCCGCCCTCGTACACCGCGAGCCTGCTGTAGGCCGTCGAGGCGAACTTGCCGACGGCCCGCGGCATGTGGTCGTCCGAGTCCTCCGTGCCCGACTGCTCCAGGAAGTCCGGGGCGGCGCAGCGGTCCAGAGTGCCGATGTCGTAGTGGAAGTTCACATTGCCGCCCTCGGCCACCAGCAGGTTCCACGGTGTCACCGGGTTGAGGGTGAAGAAGGTACGCGAGACGGTGAGGCGTTCGGAGTGCAGGCCACGGATCTTGCCGCCGATGACCTGCCACCGGTAGAGGCCCTTGTCGTAGCCCGCGGTGATGATCGAGTCCTCGGTGAAGGTGATCGCATTGATTTCGCCGTGCCGCAAGGACTCCACCACGGTTTCGTGCAGGGGTTGCAACCTGCTGTCGGTGATCAGCAGCCGCCTGCCGTCGGCGAAGGCGATGCGGGTGCCGTTGCTGTTCACGGCGAACAGGTCCGCGCGGCGGAAACCGAAGCGGCCGAGGTCGAGCTGCTCCTGTTCGCCGTCGGCCAGTGCGAACGCGGCGCCGGCGAGCTTGGTGCCGACCACGAAACCGGTCGCGGTCGGCTCCACCACGGCGTCCAGGAAACCGCTGCCGCTGGCGAGCACCACCTCGCCTGCCGGGCTGTACTCGACGATCTCCGTGTCACCCCGCCACCCGCCGCCGTCGAACTCACGGCGGACGATCACCGTCTCGCTGTCCAGCGCGCACATCGACCAGTGCTGAGCGGGTCCCTCGTACAGGGTCGACCGCACTCCGGCCCGGTCGACCGTCACCACCCGGGAACCGTTGCCGCTCCTGGTCGGCTGTTCGATCGCCACGACCGGATGGCGCACGGAGAATCCCGGCTTGGCTATGCCCATCGAACCGGGCAACCGCACCGTCGTGCGGCCGAACAGCGAATCCCCGACCTCCGTCGCCCTCGTGGCGTCGAGACCGGTGAGGACCGTGGCCAAGCGGGCGTCGGCCTCCGAGGGCGGTTTCCACTTGCGAACCTTCAGGTGCGCGGCGGCCGCCGCGGCCCGGGGCAGCGGCAGGCGGAGGATCTGCCACCACAACGACTGCCAATTACCCGAACGCGCCAAGGCGCGCAGGTCGTCCGACGCGCCGGAACGGCCACTGCCGAGCCACCCCATCTGTCCCGCCCTCCGGTGTCATGCCGAGTACCAACCACCAGGATTGATGTCCACCCCGAGCCTGCGCAGCAGCACGTCCTTGAGCTGCGGGTCGAAGTCGCCGATGCTACTCGCCGCGGACACTCGAACGTGTCGCTCGAGTTCCGGTGAGCCCGCCAGCTCCAGCAGCGCCCGCAGGCCCTCGTCCCGGTCGACGCCGGCCAAGGCACGCGCGGCGACGACCCGCGACTCGCCGGGCAGGTCGGCAGCGAAGGCGCGCAGCAGCGGCAAGCCCAAGTCCTGGTTGCGCGCGGAGAGCAGCGCAGCCGCTTGGACGCGTTCGGCCGGACTCCACGCCGGCTCCCGCGACAGCGCGGCCAACCGGGTCTGCCCTTCGGCCGGTTCGTGATGGGCCAACTCGTCGGCGGCACGCATCCTCAGTTTGGGCTCCTGCCCGACCGAGTCGGCGATAGCCCGGCAGGCATGCAAACCCGCATCGCGGTCGTGCTGCACGAGCAGGCCCGCGGCATCGCAGGCGTAACGGCCGCGCAGTCCGCCGTTCGCGAACTCGTGCAGGATCGCGGCGCCCGCGGTCTTCTCGTAGCGGGCGAGGCGGTGCGCGGCCTCGACCCGGTAGCCATGGTCGACGCTCTCGTCCTTGGCGATGCGTTCGAGTAACTGCGTCGCCTCGGCGCGCACTTCGTCATCGGCGTCGGCGGCCAGCGCGTCGGCGGCGTAGACCCGGCAGTCCGCGAACAAGCGGGTGTCCGCGCCGAAGCGGCGCAGCCAGGCGGTGCCTGCCTCGCGGTCGTGGCTGCGGAGCCCGATCGCGGCCTCGACCTTGGCCACGTCGGGGGAGCGCGGGTCCGCGACCAAGGCGCGCAGCCGGGCCGTGCCGGTGGCGGGGTCGTGCCCGGCGAGGCTCGCGGCGGCCACGGCGCAGTGGCGGGAGGTGGTGTCGCCGGCGAACCGGGCCAGCCACGCCACCGCCGCCGCGTGATCGACATGCGCGAGGTGCCAGGCCGCGGCGATGCGCAGGCGGCCGGGGAACGCGTCATCCGCGACCAGACGCCGCAGTTCCTCGGTGCCCCGGGGGTCGTGCCCGGCGAGCGCGGCGGCCGCGTTGACCCGGTCGATGGGGACCGAACCGGGGCTGGTCGCCAAGTCGTGCAACCGCTCCTGCTGCTGCGGGAGGTGGGCGAGGGCGCTGTGGGTCTGGTGCCAGTCGCGCACCGGCGGCCTCTCGTCCTGTTCATCGGGGCGCTGCCACAGCTGTTCCAGGATCCGGTTGCGGGTCTGTTCGTCGCACATGCCCTCGGCCAGCAGCCACGCCGCCTGCTCCACCCGCTGCGGGTCGGCGGTCAGCAGATCGGCGATCTCGCGCTGCCGGTCCGCCGGGAGCCGGTCGAAGGCGAACAGCGCCGCGACCCGAGTGTCGGCGTCGGCCAGTGCATCGCCCCAGACGGCGGGGTCGGCGCCGTAGCGGTCGCACAGGTGCCCGGCGGCCAGGTACTCGGCGAAGGTGCGGTGCAGGAACCGGGGGTGCGCGGTGTGCAGGTCGACGAGCAGGCCGGTGGCCTCCAGCAGCGCGGTCACCGCGCGGGGCCCGAAGGGGTCTGCCGGGTCGGCCAGCTTGGTCGTCGCCGCGGTGGTGATGTGGGCGCCGTCGTGCAGATAGGTGTCGGCCAGGTCGCCGAGAAGGCCGCGCAGAGCCGTGGTGACGGCGGAATGGCCGGGTGCCTCGTGGGCGTATTCCGCGCACAGGCGGGTGAGCAGCTCGTCGATGCGGTCGTGCAGGCGCTGATCGTGCCGGGTACGGCTGTGCGGGAAGCGGCCGAGGAACTCCGCGACGGCGCGCGCGTACAGGTCTGCGCGGACGGCGCGGGCGCGCGGCGCATCGCCGGGGTCGAAGTACTGGCCCACGGCGAGGTGCGCGAGCAGCGGCAGGCGGACGAGATCGAGCATGCCGTTGCCGCGGACGTAGGCGATGAACTCCGCGGCGCGCGTCGCGGCCCGCTGCTCGACCTCGGGCTCGGCCAGGCGGTCCCCGCCGCCTGTCTGGTGGGCCATGACGAACCGGCGGAGCTGGTCGACGGTGAACGGCTGCAGGCGGAACTCCGTGAACCCCGCTCCGGACAAGCTGCGCCACGCGTTGTCATGCAGGCTGCGCGCGGACAGCACCACCCGGCGCGGCATGCCGGGCCCGGTGTTCCACTCGCGGGCCGTGGCGATCACGATCTCGATGACGTGGCGCCAGTCCTCCGGCCGGGTCACCTCGTCCAACGCGTCGGCCAGGAACAGCACCTCGGCACCGGGAACCGGTGGTTCGGCCCGCACCAAAGCGTTCCGTCCGACCGCTTCGGCGATGGAGGTGCGGCCGACCAGCTCGCGGGCGGCGACCCGGATGGGGAACACCGGTCCGAACGGCGCGTCAGCCGGACCAGTGGCGCGCGTGGCCGTGCGCCACCACCGCCAGGCGGTGACTTCCACGTACTCAAGGAGGCTGGACTTGCCGACGCCTGCTTCACCCGTGACGACGATGTGCCGCGTCGTCGGGTCGGTGAGGACGTGCTCGATGGACGCCGACTGGCCGGGGACGCGGACCTGGCCGGTGTCCCGGTCGGTGGCGGTGTCGAGCTGTTGACGGGTGTAGACGCGAGCCAGGTCGCCCGGTTCGGTGGCCCGGTAGGTCAACCCGCCGCGGTCGCGGGCGGCGCCGGGACGCGGGCTTTCCGCCAGGAGTTCCGGCGGTGCCAGCAGGCCCTTGCGCCGATGGGCCAACACTCCGAACAAACCCTTGCGGGAACGCCGCGGGCCCGTCGTCCTCTCTTCGGCCCGAGCGGGGTCGGCCGGCGCGGACAGCGGCCGGTTCTCCCAGAGGCCGGGGCCACCCGCCCAGCGGATCCACGCCACCAGGACCGGATCCTCCGCGAACGCCCGGGCCGGCGCGGCACGCAGCTCGGAGATCGGCCCGCCCGGAACTCCCGCGTCGGTCGTGATGACGCCGACCAGCCGGTCACCGCCGAAGAGCGCGGCCCCGGACATCCCCGCCCACCCACTGCCGGTGGTGGGCCGGGCCAGCGGATCGGTCGTGACGACCCAATGGCGGGAGCGGACCCCGGACAGCGGGTGCACGACACCGCTGAACTGCCGCGATTCCCGGATCTTCCCCACGACGTCGTGCCGGGGGAAGCCGACCGCGGTGACCGGCACCGGATCCGCGCCGGTGAGGTCGGTCCAGAACGTGCCGGGCCAGTCGGCCTGCACCGGTCCGCCCGCACCCTCGAGGACCAGCAACAGGGCGACGTCGCAGTCGGGCCGCCCCCAGACGACCACGGCGTCGCGGAAGGGCTGCCCCCGGGTGGCGTCGGCCAACGCCCGCACCCGGCAGCGCGGCGCGACCTCGGCGAGTTCGGCGGCGGCCGCCGGGGACAACGGTCGCTCCGGCGGCCGCACGGGTTTCCCAGCGGTTCCCTCGACGACGTGCCACGCCGTGAGCACCAGGTGAGGTGTGCAGAACCACCCGGAACCCGCCGAACGTGCCATCGGGTTGTAGACCTCGCCGACGCGGGAAGCCGTCAGCACGGTTCGCCCCCGATCAGCCCGGCTCACCGTCGGCGGAATCGCTCACCCGCACCGGGGTCGCCCCATCTTTGCCCACCGGGTTGAGAGTCAGCGTCAGCTTGTGCGTCTCCTGCTGGGCCAGCTTGGCCGCGGCGCCGAACGACACGACCCCCAGCTTGAGCCCGCCGGTGCCGGAACCCTCCCGGGTGACAGCCAGCGTCAACTCCACATTGACCGGGCCCAACTCGAACGCCAGCGCCTGGTCCGCCCCCTTGGCCATCGCCTCCGTCAACTCGACCCGCAGCGCCTCGATCGTCTCGGCCAGGCCCCCGACAACCGCCCCATCGTCCATCAACCGCTCCCGTGCTCCAGCCTGCGTTCATGCCACCGTACCGGGCACGCCAAGCAGCCCTGCGGTGATCGCGACCGCGTTGCTCACGGGCCTCCTGCGCATCGTCCATCGGGCGCGGCCGGTCCCGGTGGGGTTCGGGCACGCCTTGCCCGCCGCGTAGGGCAAGCGGCGCCTGCTCATCGGCGGACCCGCTCGCCGGCGACCGTGGACCTCGTCGGCGGACGCGTGCACGAACTCGCCGTCGCTCTTGCTGGGCAGCGTGTTTCCACCCGGGAAGGTGGTGCCGGAGGCGGCTGCCCCCGGCACCACCGCTCTCAGCCCTCCTTGAGCAGGTTGTCCATCTCGCTGATCTCGGCCTGCTGCGCGTCGATGATCTGCTGCGCCAGTGCCTTGGCGTCGGCGTTGGCGCCGGTGCCGAGTTCGGTCCTCGCCATCTCGACCGCGCCCTGGTGGTGCTTGATCATCAGCTCCAGCCACAGCCGGTCGAACTCGGCGCCCTTGGCCTGTTCGAGTTGCTTCATCTCGTCTTCGGTCATCATGCCGGGCATCGGCGTTCCGCTTCCGTGCGGCATCGAGCCGTGGCCGGCCCCGTCCGATGACGATGACGGGGTGGCCGGGGCCGCGGCGCCCCATGCGGTCAGCCACTCCTGCATCCGCTCGATCTCCGGATCCTGAGCTTTTTCGATACGAGTGGCCAGATCCAGGACCTTCGGATCGCTGCTGCGAGAAGGAACGAGCTCGGCCATGTCCAGTGCCTGGGTGTGGTGCTGGATCATTTCCTCGGCGAAGGTGATGTCCTGCTGGTTGTGCGCGGCTTGCTGCCCCGTGGGAGCCGCGGCGGGTGGTGCCGCGGAACTCGTTGTGTGGCCCATGTCCGACATGTCGTCGTTACCGCCGCACCCCGCCAGCAGCGCACCGGTGGCGGCCATGGCGATACCGGCCATGACGAAGGAATTCTTCATGGTCTGTGCTCTCTGTTCATCGAACTGTATTGGACGGCAAGGAATTCCTCGCTGTCACAGCCGATGAACGCAGAGTGTGGTGAGCAGTGATCGTCCGGATCTGTCGGGTGGGCGCCATTTCGCCCAGGAAGCCCGCGTCGGACATCTTTCCGGCGCGGGCTTCCTGAAACCGGTGCGCAGCCAGAACGCCGCCAGGAACAGCAAACCCAGTCCCAGGCCGCCCAGCACGGCGAGGCACAGGTGCAGCATTTCGTGCGAGCCGGCGGGACTGCCGGGGGATTGTTCCCCGTGGCGCTGTTCGCCGGCGGCGGCCGTATCGTGGACCGCGGGTGCCATGGCGGCGGTTTCGTGGCTGGAACCGTGGTGGGAGCTTGGCGCGGTCAGCAGGTGGTGCATGCCGACGACGGCGAACGCGAGCGCGCACAACAACAAGAACTGCCGCGCTCGAACACGTGCGTCCACCCGCATGCCCTCACTGTACCCAACGTCGTATGTCCCACTAAGAGAGATAGTAGTAGCGTGCCGGCGCGACTCAGTTCACCGCTGCCGCGGCCGGTTCGAGCTTGCCGGAACGTCCCAGCGCGAACACGCCCAGTGCGCAGGCGCCGCCGATCAGCATCAGCGCCACCCATGGTGCCCAGGCGATCCCGCCGGCCCTGGCCAGGTCCAGCGCCGCTCCCGTGCCGAGGTTGCCGATCGCGATCCCGACGCCGCAGATGGTGTTGTAGAGCCCGTAGTGCGTGGCGACCAGGTGATCCCGGGCGAGGGAAACGATCGTGTCCATTTCGAACGGGAACACCACGACGGTGCCGAGGGTGAGCAGCGCGACGGACACCAGCAGGGGAGCGAAGGCGAACGCGCCGGCGGCCGGGGGACTGGACGCCGTCAGCAGGGGCGCCGCGAAGGCCAGCGCCATCGACGTCAGCCCGGCGGTCAGGCACTGGCCGTGGCTCCACCTTTCCCGGCACCAGGCGGTGACCCGCAGCTGCCCGAAGATCGCGATGACGCCGGAGACCGCGAAGAGCACACCGACCTCGATCGTGCCGGCGGATTCGGTCGGCGCCAGCCGCCGGGTTTCCAGCGGCAGCGCCAGGTACACCTGGAACGACAGCACGTAGGAACCGACCATCGCCGCCGAGAAGGCCAGGAACCGCCGGTTCCGCAACACCACCGACCAGCCCGCGAGCAGGGACTCCGCCGGGCCGGCCGGCGCACCTGACCGGCGGGCGGGCAGTGAGCGGATCTGCAGCACGGTCAGCGCCGCGAACACGACCGCCGCCACCAGGCAGGTGAGCTGGAACGCCACCCCGGTCAGCAGCAGGCCGATCAGCGGGCCGAGCAGGATACCGGCCTGGTAGAACACGTTGAACAGCGCGAACGCCTCGACTCGGCGATCACCGGCGTCCTTCGCCACGTAGGCGCGCACGGCCGGGTTGAACAACGCCCCGGCGAACCCCGTCGCGGCGGAGGCGATGATCAGCGCGGGTACCGAATCGACCAGGCCGAGCAGGGCGAACCCGGCGGTGCGCAGCGCACACCCGGCGACGATGAGCGGTTTGTAGCCGAACCGGTCGGCCAGCGCGCCGCCCAGCAGGAACATGCCCTGCTGGGAGAAATTGCGCACGCCGAGGATCAGGCCGACCAGCCAGCCCGCCAGGCCCAGCCCGAGCGAAAGGTGCGCGGCGAGGTAGGGCATCAGCATGTAGAAGCCGATGTTGATGGTGAACTGGTTGATCGCCAGCAGCCGGACCGGCCGGTCGAACGAGCGGAACTGCTGGGCCACCCCGGTCATCGGCGCTCACCCGGCCCGGCCGCGGCGAGGCGGGTGGCCACCGGGTCGACCACGGTGGTGCAGCGGGTCCACCGCGTCACCTCCTGCTCGCCGGGGTGCGCGATCGTTGCCGGGTCCGAGGGCGGATCCACGTCCAGCAGGCCGTGTTCGGCGCAGAACTGGTCGTTGTAGACGGTGTCGAAGTAGCGTTGCGGCCCGTCCGGGAAGACGGCCGCGATCCGGGTCGACGCGGGAGAAGTCCGTGCGAGCCAGCCTGCCACCAGCGCCACGGCGCCGACGCTCCAACCACCCGAGGCGTATTGGGACGCCGCCAGCCGTCGGCAGGTGGACACCGCTTCGGCCGCGCTGACCCAGTGCACCTCGTCGAACGCGGCGTAGTCCACGTTGCGCGGGTAGATGCTGGAACCGAGGCCGCGCATGAGCCGGGTGCGCGCGGGCTGGCCGAAGATCGTCGAGCCGGTGGTGTCCACCCCGACCAGCCGCAGCTGAGGGAAGAACCGCCGGAGCGCACGGGAAACCCCGGCCGAATGCCCGCCGGTGCCCACCGAGCACACCAGCACGTCGACCCGGCCGAGCTGGCCGACGAGTTCGGTGGCCAGCGGTTCGTAGGCGGCCACGTTGTCGGGATTGTGGTACTGGTCGGGGCAGAAGGAACCGGGATTCCCGGCGAGCAGTTCCGCGACCCGCTGCCGCCGGGCTTCCTGCCAGCCGCCCACCGGGTGCGGCCGGTCGACGATCTCCACGCGGGTGCCGTAGGCCAGGAGCAGGCGGTGCACGATCGGTTCCATGCCGGGGTCGGCGACCAGTGCGACGGGGTGGCCGTAGACGATCCCGGCGAGGGCGAGGCCGAGGCCGAGCGTGCCGCTGGTCGATTCGACGACGAGCCCGCCGGGTCGCAGGTCACCGCGGTCACGAGCGCGGGCGATCATGTGCAGGGCCGGGCGGTCCTTCATCCCGCCGGGGTTCTGGCCTTCGAGCTTGGCCCAGAAACCTTTGCCGTCCGTGGTGAACGGCCGGTCGATCCAGGCCACCGGGGTGTTCCCGACCGAGCCGGCGGTGTGGCTGCCGGCGGTCGCGGACGTGTCCGGGCGGACGCTGGCCGGCACGGCCGTACCGGGCGCGGGCGGGCGTGCGAGATCGAATGAGGGCATGACTGAGTCCGTCCTGTCGTGCTGATGAGGGTGCGGGCAGAAGCCGGCTCGCTTGGCGAGTCAGCGATGTGCCATCAGCGCCGCAGAACGCACAGAGCGCGGAGGGTTTCCTGGCCGGAGGATCTGGGGCGGCGGGGTGAGCCGCGTACCGGCCCGGGTGGCCGGTATCGGGCTGTCCCGCCGGCGGGGACGAGGATGCCGAGCAGGAATGTCCACGGCGACGGCCCGCCTCCGGGATACTCCGAGATCCGTGGCGTGGCCAGGCAATTCGGGTGATCCGGCCGATGCGGCCGGTCGTGCGTGCCGCAGTCCGCGCCGGGCGAATGTCCGTGCTCGTGGGTTTCCGCCGTGAGCAGGTGGATCGAAGTGGCCTCGGAATGGGCGGAGTCGGCATGACCGGCCATGCACGGAAGCGCATGGAATGCCAGGTAGACGACAAAGAGCGCGGCCACAGCGAGAAGATGACTGAGGACCCGCACACACTGAGCTCGCGCTTGGCCTCTCACAGTTACCCGAGACTACCGACGCGGTGTCGGGTTCAGGTGAACTGGTGGCCGGAATTCGGTGCCCTGTGGCGGTTTTCACCCATTCGCGGCGACGGTGGCATACGGTATAGGGGTAAGGCGTAAGGTGCGGCGACGAGGGAGGACCATGAACGTCAGGGGAACCGTCGCGGCCGGCTACGAGCCGGTCCGCGAAGTGTTCACGAAACTGGTGGAAGAGGGCAGGGAAACCGGGGCCGCGTTGTCGATCTGGACAGCGGGCCGCGAGGTGGTCCGGCTGAACGGCGGCTGGTCGGATGTCGCCCGAAGCCGTCCGTGGACCGATGAAACGCTGGTGACGACCTATTCGACGTCGAAACCGTTCGCCGCGCTGACGGCTCTGGCCGCGGTGGCCGGGGGCGCGCTGGAGCTGGACGAACCGGTCGGCCGGTACTGGACGGAATTTTCGCGCGCGGGCAAGGAGAACACGACGCTGCGGCAGATACTCACCCATCGCTCGGGTCTTCCGGCGTTCCCGCCGGAAACCAGCGGGATCGACCTGCTCGACGACGCGGCCTTGCGACGCTCGCTGGCCGATGCCACGCCGGAGTTCGAGCCGGGAACGGGCCTCGCCGAACAGGCGCTGACCCACGGTCACCTGCTCGACGGTGTGCTGCGAGCCGCGACCGGCCGTTCGCTGGGCGAGATCTACACCGAACAGGTCCGGCCCGCGCTGGGGATCGATGCCTGGTTCGGCGTGCCCGAGCCCGAACTGGGCCGGGTCGCGGAACTCGAACTCGGCATCGACGGCACCACCGACGAACTCGTCGCGGAAGTCGCGCCGACCTACCGTCGCGCACTGGCCCTTCCCGCCGGTGCGCTGGACCCCGCCCGGCTGAACACCCCTGCCTGGCAGCGATCGGTGTTCGGCGCGAGCGGCCTGCACGCTTCGGCGACCGCCCTCGCCGGCTTCTACGCCGAGCTGACCAGCCCGGACGGGCCGGTCGCCCGGTTGCTGGGGCCGGAACTGCACGCGGACTTCCTCGGCGCCCAGGTCTGCGGGCACGACGAGGTGGTCGGCACGACCGTTCGCTGGACGCTCGGCCCGTTCCGCACCGACGCCTTCCTCGGCCTTGGCGGCTTCGGCGGATCGGCGGCCTGGTGGTCCCTGCGGCACGGGCACGCGGTCGGCTACGTGACCCGGCGGCTCCACGACCACGGCAGGATCGCCGAGGTCGCCGCCGTGCTGGGCGACGACCTCCGGCTGGAGGTCACCTGCGACTGACACACGAAACCGGATGCCGGTCGACCTCGGACTATGCGGTCCACCGGCATCCGGTGTCATTCGGCGGCAACCGGTTCCAGGCCCGCGACCAGGTTGAAGGAGCCGGTCAGCAGGTTCAGCGACACCAGGCCGACGACCTCGATGATCACGCGGTCGCTCCAGCCGTGCTCGCGCAGCCCGGCCAGATCGTCGTCGGTGATCGAGGCCGGTTCGGCGAGCACCCGCACGGCGTAGGCCAGCAGTGCGGCTTCGCGGGCGTCGGTGGCGGTGCCCTGCCGGGCGAGCGCGATGTCGGACTCGCTCACCCCCGCGGCACGAGCGGCCTTGGTGTGCGCGTCGAGGCACAGCGCGCAACCGATCCGTTCCTGTGCCGCGAGGGAGATCTTCTCGCTCAGCGCGCGGGGGAGTTTCACTCGCTTGATCGCGCGGGAGAGGTCGAGATAGCCCTGCAGCACCGCGGGGGAGTGGGCCATGGTGGCGACCATCGGCCCGACGGTGCCGCGTCGGCTGGTAAGTTCTTCGAGCAGCGCACGGGATTTCTCGTGGAGTTCGTCCTGCGGCGGGGGCGAGATGCGGGTCATCGGCTGGTCCTTTCACCGTTGTGTGGTGGTCAATTGGCGGCTGCGCCGGCCTTTTCGCTCGTGACGCTCCGGCGGTTCAAGGTGCCCGCCGCGAGCAGTGCTCCGGCGAACGCGACCGCCGCCGCACCGAGGAACGACGCCGACAGGCCGTTGGTCAGAGCCTGCGTGTCGGTGAGCTGCCCGGCGCCGAACGAGCTGGCCAGCGCGGTCATCGCGGCCAGCCCCAGTGCCGAACCGATCTGGTAACCGGTGTTGACGATGCCGGAGGCGACCCACACCAGCCCGGCTCCCAGGACGGCGAGCCCGGTGACCACCAGCGGCTTGGTGCCGAACCGCGCGGTCAGCCTCGGGGCCGGCGCGATCATCATCACCATGATCGTCAACGTCATCGGCAGCAGTGCCGAACCGCTCGGGAAGGCACCGAGCCCGAGAACCTGCTGCAGGTAGAGGTTGAGGAAGAACCACATCGGGATCCACGCGGCCCCGAGCAGCAGCTGAGCCAGGTTGGCCGCGGCGAGGTCGGGCGTGCGGAAGATGCCCAACCGCACCAGCGGAGCCTTGCGGGCCGACTGGACACCGACGAACGCGCCGAGCAGGACGACCGCGATGACCAGGCCGAGGATCGTTTCGAAGGAGGCCCAGCCGCTTTCCGGTGCCCGCACGATCGAGTACACGGCCACGCCGAGACCCGCGGTGACGGTGATCGCGCCGAGCACGTCGATGGAACCGCGTTGCGCTGCGCCCCTGGGCATCAGCGCCGGGATCGCGGCCAGGGTCAGCAGGGCGATCGGGGTGTTGATGTAGAACACCCACGGCCAGCTGATGTACTCGGTGATCACGCCGCCGAGGAACACTCCCGCGGTGCCGCCGGCCGGGGCCGCGGCCCCGTACAGCGCGAGTGCCTTGGTCAGCTCCTTGGGTTCACCGCCGAACAGCATCGTCAGCAGCGTCAAGGCGGACGGGGCGATCAGTGCCGCGCCGGCGCCCTGGATCGCGCGACCGGCGAGTTCGGCCCACACCTGTCCGGCCAGGCCCGCGACGAGTGAACCGGCGAGCAGGACGACCCACCCGGTGGCGAAGATCCTCCGCGCCCCGAGCAGATCGGACAGTCTGCCGCCGAGCAGGAGCAGGCCGCCGAACGCGACCACGTAGGCATTGAAGACCCATGACAGGTTTTCCTGGGAGAAGCCGAGATCGGCCTGGATGCGGGGAAGCGCCACGCCGATGATCGAGGTGTCCATGATGACCATGAACTGCGCGGCGGCGATGAGCGCCAGCGCCCACCACCGGCGCTCACCGTCAACGGTACTCATGATGTACCCCTTACGGGTAGGGAGTATACGGTCGGCACACGTCAACCTCGGGTGCCGATGGGCTATTCCGGTCGGTGCGAAGAAATTTCGAGGAGTTCAGCTGTCGCGGGAAGGCGAATCAGCGCTGCCGGGCTTTGTCACGACGGCAACTGACGGCACGTCGCACGACGAACTTGGCTGTGACGCACAGGCCCGCGACAACGCGCGAAGCGGTGATCACGAGCGCGTTCGAGCAAGGTTCTGTTGGCATCGTGTTCCCCGGAATGTGGTGGCTGGGCAAAATACGCGTGACGCCTGGGGTGGGCGGGGCGCTCACCCCAGGCGGCTGGTGTCAGCCTTCGGCGGCCGAGGGCGCCCGCTCGTCGGCCGTGAAGCCGGATCGGGCGTGCGTCCCGTCGCAGAACGGCTTTTTCGCCGACCGGCCGCATCGGCAGAGCAGGTGGGTCCGCGGTTTGATGACGACCGCGGGTGGCTCGTCGGCGTGCGTGCTCAGTTCGCCACCTCGTAGCCCGCGTCCTTGATCGCGGCGCGGACCCGTTCGGCGTCGAGCGTGGCCTCGCTGACCACGGTGAGTTCGCCGGTGCTGATGTCGACGTCCACCCCTTCCTGTCTTGAACTTCGCAGACCGTCTGCGATACCTGAGTAGGGTAAAGAATGCGTGGTCAGTGGTGGTAGGCGTGCGCGACGGCGTGACCCTTGCCGCGGCCGATCAGCCACTTGTTCACCGGCATGGTGACCAGGAAGGCGATCAGGAAGGCGAACGCGAGCGCGCCCCAGAACAGCCAGCTGGCCAGTCCGGCGTCCATGGCTCCGGGGACCACCAGCATCACGCCGTTGTCGATGATCTCCATCACGGTGATCGACACGGTGTCCGCGGCCAGTGCGACCTTCAGCGCCTGCTTGAAGCCGACCCCGGCGCGCAGCACCCCGCGCATGCTCAGCGCGTAGCCGAAAACGAAGGCCAGCGCGATGGCGAGCGCGATGGTGGGCAGGTTGCCCCAGCGGAGCGCGGTGCCGATCACCATGCCGAGCACTTCGCCGATGGCGCAGCCGGTGAGGCAGTGCAGGGTGGCCGAAGCGGCCATGCGCCAGCCGGCTCCCTGTCCGTGCTGGTGCTCGGTGGCGGACTGCTTGCCGCCGTGCTCGTGGTGGGCGTGGTGTTCGGGTGTTTCGGACACGGGTGGCGCCTTTCTTGTCGTCGCGGCCTGGTTTCTATACCCCCATAGGGTAGGAAAGCAAGTGTTGCCATCGATACGGGGGTAGGGTATCAATGGAGGGGCCGCCGCGGCGGCGCGAACGTGGAGGAGATCGACATGCACGGGTACGCCGAGGACAAGGACAACCTGCTCAAGCGGCTGCGTCGCATCGAGGGCCAGGTGCGTGGCCTGCATCGGATGGTCGAGGGCGACGAGTACTGCATCGACATCCTGACCCAGATCTCGGCGGCCACGAAGGCCCTGCAGTCGGTCTCGCTGGCCCTGATGGACGAGCACCTCAAGCACTGCGTGACCGAGGCCATCGCGGAGGGCGGCGAGACCGCCGAGGCGAAGGTCCGCGAGGCCAGCGACGCGATCGCCCGTCTCGTCCGCTCGTGAACCGGGCGGACCTCACCACCGAGGAGGAAATCCGCGTGCACACCGACGGCATCCGTGCCGTGGCCGATGAAGCCGGATCCGGACCGGCCGCGTAGGCGGCCGGAGTAGACAAAGGACCTCTCATGAACACTGCAGCGAAGCTCTCCGCCTACGGTGCGGCTCTCGCCCTGGTCGCCGGTGGCGCCTGGGCGGCCGGCACCGCTGTCGGTCCCTTCGCCGGCGAGCCCACCGCGGCCGCCGGAACGCCCGGCGGCGAGGACGCCGGGCACGGGGACGCTCACAGCGGCACCGTCGCGGAGGCAGCGGCACCCGAACAGCCCGGCGGGCTGGCGTCGTCCAGGGGTGGCTACACCCTCACACCCACCGCGACGACGCTGACGCCGGGACCGGACCAGCCGTTCTCCTTCACCATCAGCGGGCCGGACGGCGCACCGGTGACGGCATACGACGTCGAACACGAAAAGCGCATGCACCTGATCGTCGTGCGCCGGGACACTTCGTCATTCCAGCACGTCCATCCGGAACTCGGCGCAGACGGCGTCTGGCGCACGGGACTGGACCTGTCCGACCCCGGCAGTTACCGCGTCTTCGCCGACTTCAAGCCGACCGGTGGTGAGGCCCTCACGCTCGGCGTGGACACCGCTGTTCCCGGCGACTTCCAGCCGCGGGCGTTCGAACCGGCCAGGGAAGCCGTCGTCGACGGCTACCGGGTCCGGCTCGACGGCGACCTCGTTCCCGGGCAGTCGTCGAAACTCACCCTCACCGTGGACAAGGACGGCACGCCGGTCACCGACCTGCAGCCGTACCTGGGCGCCTACGGGCACCTGGTGGCGTTGCGCGGTGGTGACCTGGCCTATCTGCACGTCCACCCGGACGGCGAACCCGGCGACGGCAAGACCCCGGCGGGGCCCGGCGTGACGTTCCACGCCGAAGTTCCGTCCGCTGGCACCTACCGATTGTTCCTGGACTTCCAGCACGGCGGCACGGTCCGCACCGCGGAGTTCACCGTGTCGACCGCGGGGACTCCCGAGACGGCACCCGAGCCTCACGCCACCGACGGCCACGGCCACTGACCGCGGAAGGAGAAATCGAGATGTCATCGACAACCCAGCCGCGGACCGCGCATGGCGAGGTCGAACTGGCCATCGGAGGCATGACCTGCGCGTCGTGCGCGATGCGGATCGAGAAGAAGCTGAACAAGCTGGACGGCGTCACCGCGACGGTCAACTACGCGACCGAGAAGGCGAAGGTCAATTTCGCCGGCGAGGTCGATCCCGAGCAGCTGATCGCGCAGGTGGAAGCCGCCGGGTACACCGCCGAGCTGCCGAAACCGCAGCAGGCGGAGCCGGTGGAGGGCGAGCCGGTCGAGGACGACCCCGCCCGGTCGCTGCGGCAGCGGCTGATCGGTTCGGCCGTGCTGTCCGTGCCGGTGATCGCGCTGGCGATGGTCCCGGCGTTGCAGTTCACCTACTGGCAGTGGATTTCGCTCGCGCTGGCCGGTCCGGTGGTGTTGTGGGCGGCGTGGCCGTTCCACCGGGCGGCGTGGGCGAACCTGCGGCACGGCGCGGCCACCATGGACACGCTGATCTCGATGGGCGCGCTGGCCGCGTTCGCGTGGTCGCTGTACGCGCTGTTGTTCGGCACCGCGGGCACACCCGGTATGACGCATCCGTTCGAGCTGACCATCGAGCGGATGAGCGGTGACGGCAACATCTATCTCGAAGTCGCCGCCGGGGTGACCACGTTCATCCTGGCCGGGCGGTACTTCGAGGCGCGGTCCAAGCGGCGGGCCGGTGCCGCGCTGCGAGCGCTGCTCGAACTCGGCGCGAAGGACGTGGCCGTGCTGCGCGAGGGCAAGGAGACCCGGATCCCGGTCGACCAGTTGCGGACCGGTGATCTGTTCGTGGTGCGGCCGGGGGAGAAGATCGCCACCGACGGCGTGATCGAGGAGGGCGCTTCGGCGGTCGACGCGAGCATGCTGACCGGTGAGTCCGTACCGGTCGAGGTCGGCAAGGGCGACGCGGTCGCCGGTGCCACGGTCAACGCGGGCGGGCGCCTGGTGGTGCGCGCGACGCGGATCGGCGCGGACACGCAGCTGGCGCAGATGGCCAAGCTGGTCGAGGCCGCGCAGACCGGCAAGGCGCAGGTCCAGCGGCTGGCCGACCGGGTCTCCGCGGTGTTTGTGCCGATCGTGATCGCGTTGTCCCTCGGCACGCTGGCGTTCTGGCTCGGTGCGGGTGGCTCGCCGGCGGCGGCTTTCACCGCGGCGGTCGCGGTGCTGATCATCGCCTGCCCGTGCGCGCTGGGCCTGGCCACGCCGACCGCGTTGCTGGTCGGCACCGGCCGGGGCGCGCAGCTTGGCATCCTGATCAAGGGGCCGGAGGTGCTGGAGTCCACCCGCCGGATCGACACCGTGGTGCTGGACAAGACCGGCACGGTCACCAGCGGCAAGATGTCGCTCACCGAGGTGCACGTCGCCGAGAGTGAGGACGCGGACGAGGTGCTGCGGCTGGCCGGGGCGCTGGAACACGCGTCCGAACACCCGATCGCGAAGGCCATCGCACAGGCGGCCGGGGACGAGCTGCCCGCGGCCGAAGGCTTCACGAACGTCGAAGGCCTTGGTGTGCAAGGGATCGTGGACGGCAAGGCAGTGCTCGTCGGGCGGACCGCGCTGCTGGCGGACTGGAGCCAGCACCTGCCCGCCGAACTCGCCGAGCGCAAGGCGGCGGCCGAGGCCGACGGCAAAACGGCGGTCGCCGTCGGCTGGGACGGCAAGGCGCGGGCGGTGCTGGTGGTCGCCGACACGGTCAAGCCGACGTCGGCGGAGGCGATCCGGCGGCTGCGCGACCTCGGCCTCACCCCGGTCCTGCTCACCGGGGACAACGAGGCCGCGGCCCGTGCGGTGGCCGCCGAGGTGGGGATCGACGAGGTGATCGCCGAGGTGCTGCCCGCGGACAAGGTGGACGTGGTCAAGCGCCTGCAGGACGAGGGAAAGGTGGTCGCCATGGCCGGCGACGGGGTCAACGACGCCGCCGCGCTGGCGCAGGCCGATCTCGGCCTGGCCATGGGCACCGGCACCGACGTCGCGATCGAAGCGAGCGACCTGACCCTGGTGCGCGGCGACCTGCTGGCCGCCGCCGACGCCATCCGGCTGTCCCGGCGCACGCTCGGCACGATCAAGAGCAACCTGTTCTGGGCCTTCGGGTACAACGTCGCCGCGCTCCCGCTGGCCGCGGCGGGCCTGCTGAACCCGATGATCGCGGGCGCCGCGATGGCGGTCAGTTCGGTTTTCGTGGTCACCAACAGCCTGCGCCTGCGTCGCTTCCAGAGCATCGACCGGGCGGGCACCAGCTGACCAGGAACACCGGAACAGCTCCAGACTCTCTCGACGAGGGGCTGGAGCTTTTCGGTCAAGGGGCGGTAGAACAACGTGATATGCATGCTCCCGTTAGTCCGGCAGCAGGGCGCGAGCTTGCGGAGTTCGCTGGTAGAGCACGAACCGGCCGTCGCGAGTCTTCGTGACCAGGCCGACGCGGTGCATGGCGCTGAGGTGGTAAGAGATCGTGCCGGGGGTGTAGCCGAGCCGCCGAGCGAGGTCCGTGGTCGAGCGGGCCTTCTCGAGTTCGGCGAGCAGCATGGCGCGGGCGTCACCGATCACGGCGCCGAGGTCGTTGCCGGACCGGGACGTGCCGGCGCCGATCCGGTGCGCGGGGAGGTAGAGAACCGCGTCGTCCGGGCCCTGCACGAGCACGTTGGGCCAGCACAGCACGCCGGGGGCGAGGACGAGGTCACGGCCGCTGAAGTCGTGTTCGCCGCACCAGCCCTTGTCGAGCAGGATCGAGTCCCCTGTCCATGCGATCACCGGGTGCGCGGTGTTGAGCATGCGTGCCAAGCCGCGCGTCCTCAGTGTCGCCACCCTCGCCGCTATATCCTGGTCGATGACCGACTGCAGTTGCGGCCAGATCTCGGCGAGTGACTCCTTCCAGAACTGGGCGAGTCCTGAGGCGACCCGCTTCTGCATTAGTCCCGATTCTGCAGCTCGGAGAACAACATCGGGTGGGGGTTTTCCCCAGTTTTCCTGGATGCCCGCGCCGACCTGGAACTCGAGAATGTCCTGGCTGGTCGCTTCGACGGTGGCGATCTGTTCGTCGAACAGCTCCGCGCAGTGGTTGCCGAGGCCGGGCTGGGGGGTCAGGAAGTCCGGCACGTAGGTCACTCCGGGTGGTGGCACGAGGCTGGCCAGCAGCGCCACGTCAGGATGGGCGAGTGCCGCGCGCGCCAGCGGGCCCGGATCGCCGAAAACAGGATGTTCATTCCCCGTCGCGGCGATTCTCAACCAGTACATCGCCTCGTTCGCCGGCGAGAAGGAGAAGCGGATCTTGCTCATCGTTTCCGCGTCCACCCGCAAGGTGATCACGGCTTTCGAGCCTAGCAGCGGCCGCGTCGGATTCGAGGCGTTTCGAATCATTTCCCCCTCGCTGCGGAGCCGCGATCAACTGGATACGTCCGGCCGCACATCCGATTCGAGGGAGTTCTCGATGCGAACCAAACCGGCCACACGTGCCGCTCTCGTGGCGCTGGCTTCGACTCTGCTCTTGATGCTGTCTCTCGCCCATCCCGCTTCGGCGGCGACCCGCAGCTGGGTGAGACCTGTGGACTACCCATACCCGGGCAACTGGCACTGCACGGAGAGGCTCATCCCCGAAAGCGCGCCACGTGGCTCGGTCGACGTCTGCCTGATCCACGGGAACAACGGCACGCAGCCCACCTTCCGGGGAGTCATGATCGTGTGGAACCTCAGTAGCGGTGGGTTCCAGATGAGCGCCGCGAAGATCAACCTGTGGGCGAAACCCGCTCCGTCGGTCTTGGTCCAGGAAGACGGGTGCCTCGACAGCGGCCTCTCGGCAGGCTTCGAGGCCGCGTGCTACGGCACGGCCGTGACCCGTTCGCAGGTGTGCGCTGCCAAGCCCGGCGCAACGTCGGTGCACGCTGTCGGGGCAATCAACATTCCTGCGTTGAGCTCCGACCGAATCACCGTGACGAGCAAGTCGCGCGCCATCGTCTGCTGACAGCACCGGAGACACCACGGTGCCAGGATGTCGAAGGACGTCCCGGCACCGTGCTCATGCCTGGCCTGCCGCCTCCCGCGCCGCTGCGAGCACCGCACCCACCAGTACCCCGTCCCCGGCGGAAGTCCGAGGACCCGAGCACTGGCATCGGGGCGAGACCGCTTTAGGTCGTGACCGGCTCACGAGCCAGAGGCCCGGGTGTGACGACGAAGCTGAAAGGCGAATACACAGGCCGGCTGGAAGGCCAACCTCGACGAGCTCCCGTTGATCGAAGAAGGGCCGGTGAAGGCGTCCATCACACCGAAGTCCGGCTCGGACCTGGCGCGGTCCTGGAATTCGACCCGACGTCGGAGAACGGCGCGCGATCTTCGGCTGACCAGGAGGGACGAATGGCGGTGTCGCCGGGCGAGCTGGACCTGGACGTCGCGTTTCTCGCGGTCAAACCCGATACCCACGGAGCTTACAACGCCGAAAGAGGATCTCTACTTCGGCCCTTGAGCCACCGCGCGTGCGGTGTCCTGGCGCACGCTCTGCACCATCGTCAGCAGCCCGAGCAGTACCACCACCAGCATCGCGAGCAGGCCACCGGCGGCTCGCACGCCGAGTGCCGAGTCCATCGGGGCCACGACGATCGCCGGGAGCATCGGCACCGGCAGGGCCAGTGCGGCACCGCCGCCCACCGCCGTCAGGATCCGGCCGAGGGGCAGGCGCAGGATCAGCAGCACCGCGCCGATGACGCAGCACCCACCGTCGACGGCCAGGAAGATTCGCAGCGCCACCCCGAACGTGGTCAACCGGGCGTCATCCGGGGCGAGCCAGCCCACCGCTGCCAGCAGGCCGAGCAGGCCCAGCATCAGCGCGAAACCGGCGGCCAGTGCGGGTGGCACCGGACTCGGCCGCTGTCGTTCCTCGAACTCTGTCATGGGCAGGAGTGTGCTCCGGGGAGGTCCAGCGGCCATACATTCCGAGGTCAGGCCACCGCCGTGGAGTACTGGTCAGCCGGCTTCGGGGGCCTGCTTGGAACCTGGAATCGCTGTGCGCCCCGTTGCGGGATAGCCTGTCGTATCCGGATTCGGGAGGGTTGTGGTGGATCGTCAATCCAAGGTCAACTTGTTGCGTAAGCTGCGAGACGAACTCGAATGCGGATGTGCGTCCAGCGCGCGCCGGCACACTCGCCGGATCCGCTCCTTGGAGAAGACAATCTACGGCGCCGACAGCTTGGTCAAGCAGGACGACGTCGTCGCCAAGAACATGCGCGAGTTCTTTTGGCTGCTGCACGACTTCCGCAGGGGCAAGAACGAGCCAGAGCCGGAGTACCTGGCCGAAGTGGCCTGCCGGTACGCACACCTGCTGTGGCATCAGGACAACGAACACGTCGTGGGTGGCGAAAAACTGGAGCGTTCCCGCTTCTCGGTCTTCCTTTCCAGTACCGGCGGCGGTAGCGAACTCAGTCGGATAACCAAGCGGACCGCGCTGATATCGGACACCTTGCTGCTGTCGCACGAGGACACTGCGGATTTTCACGTCGTCGGAACGCAGAACCTCGACCCGGCGAACGAGAAAGCAGCCAAAGCGAAGGCGGACGTCCACCGGATCCAGCGGAAGCGGCTGCCCACACGGGCAGATGGTTACCGGCTCAATCGTGCACGCAGGTACCTGGACCGGAACTGCCGCCGCGAGTCGTTCGGTATCCACTGCCCGGACATGTCGGCCCTGGGGGAGTGGCTCCTGGACGCGGAGCCACTCCTGAAGGCCGGCCTGGTGTGGTACCTCCCTCGGTACGCGACGACCGCGCAGGATGTCATGCACGGCGAGGAGCTGGGCATCATGACGTCGCCTCGACGAGTCGGAGCCGTGGACTACCTGGTCAAGGACGGGCGCGCGATTGCCGCCACCGCGGAAGAGCCCGTGAAGAGCCGCCTGGTTCGACCGATCTTGACCATTGATCTCCCTTTTGTCGATGGTATCGAACTGCGTGAATTCAGCAAGATCACTGTCGAAGAGTTCAGCGCGTATTCGGCATTTCGCGATTTCCTGCGGCAGAGGTTCCTGGACATGGACGAAGCCGTCGACGACGTGCAGTCCGAGACCGAACTCGCCAAGCTGGGCCTGCAGATCAAAGATGAGGTCCGCGCGATACGGTCCGAGATGAACAAGGTGCAGCGGAAGAAGTCACTGGCCATGTCCGGGGCGGCGATCGGTTCCGTGGGAGCTGTTCTGGTCGCCGTTTACGGTCCCGCACTGCAGGCGGCGGTCGCGACCCTGGGGGCAACCGGCGGGCTGTGGGGCATCATCCACGCCAAGGCGGAAAACACCACGCGCGATATCCGCGACAACAAGTGGTATTACGTGTGGGCCCTGATGAAGAAGAACTCCAACCACATTATCTGATCGACTGCCGTGGGAGCGAGCGCGACTCAGCCCTTGGCCCAGGTGATCCGGTTGGATTCGACGCCGTCGGCGGTTACCCAAACGGTTTCGTCGATCTGGTCGAAGTGGAAGGCCTCGAAGGTGATGCCGCCGTCGGCGCCGGCCGTGCGGGTGGAGGAGCCGCCCTGGTAGGAGGTCGCGGTGGCGTGCGGCTCGAACGTGTAGGACTGCCCGGGGGTGAACCCCGTCGCGACGATGCGCATGTAGGCGCATTCGGGGATCGAGCAGTCGTCGATGGTGGTCACCGGCGCGCCGCGGGACAGCGTGATCGACCTTTCCGGCGCGATGGGGGAGCCACTGGTCTCGGCACCGGGGCCGCGGCCCGCCACGTTCTCCGCGGTCACGGTGATCGTGTAGGTGGTGCCGTTGGCCAGGCCGCCGAGCGTGGTCGAACGGGCCGCGCCGCCGACGGTTTTCGAGCCGTTGCCGGCGCTGGACGACCACGACACGTGGTAGTCGCGCACCGCGCCGCCGTTGGGCGCGGCGGCACCCCAGTTCACCGTGATGGCCGCGTTGCCCGCGGTGGCCTTGACCCCGGGCGGTGCGCCCGGCGGGCTGGCCGGGTTCGGCGGGGGCGCCTGCTGTTGCTGCTGTGCCGGTGGTGGTTTCGGTGGCTCGGGCTGGGGTTTGGCCGGTGGTTGCCGCGGCTGGGCCGGAGGTGTCACCGGCTGCTGCGGTGGCGGCGGACTGGTCGGTGTCTGCGGTGCGGCGACCGGCACCGGCTTCACCTCGCCGTCGCCTGCCACGACCAGCACGTGCCCGCCGTCGTGGCTGTCGACGTAGATCCGGGAGTCCTCGCCCTTGGCCAGGCGCGGCTGGCCGGGTGGCATCGGCACATCGTGCTTGAGGTGGCCTTGCGGGTCGTAGGTCAGTACGGAGTTCTTCGCGCGGTCGAGCAGCACCACCGCCTGCCCGGCGGAGGCGAGGTCGGCGTAGTCCCCGGCGGGCAGGTCGACCGAGACCGGCGGCGACTTGGCCGGGCCGGGGTCCACCAGGTGCATCCGGTGTCGCGGCGGGTCGAGCACGGCGATCCGGCCGGCCACGTCGGTGGCGGCGAACCGGGCGTCCGGCGGGGCGTCGACGCCGAGCGCGGTGCCCTGGCCAAGCCCGTCCGCGCCGATCGGGTGCGCGGTGTCGGTGGTGGTGTCGACGAACACGGGCCGGTCGGCCACCACGGTCAGGCCGCCGGTGTGCCCGGCGGGCGTCCCGGCCGGGCAGGCCAGCCGGTCCGCGTCGCGCGCCAGTTCGCAGATCGAGCCGCTGGCGGGCTGGTGCACCCACACCGATCCCGCGGTGGTGGCCACCGGTTCGCCCAGCGCGCCACCGGCGGGCACGGTGGTCAGCGCGTCACCGAGGCGGACGATCCGCCCGGACTGCCGGTACACCAGGTACGGCCCGCCGGCGACCTCGATGGCCACCGGCCGCTCGTCCGTTCCGGTGCCGACTGATTTCTTGACCTCGAGATCGGACTTGCCGAATTCGATGATGCGGTTGCCGCCGACCACATATCCACCGGTTTCGCCCTGGACCACTTGGCTGCCCGGCTCCGCGCCGGGCATCGCCGCCCGCGCGTCGATGGCTCCGCTCGCGCCGTCGAGGTGGAAAACCGACTGCAGCACCGCATTGAACACCCAGTGCCCGGACTGGAGGAAGTCCACCTCGGAACCGGGTTTCGCGGCACCGGAGACCGCCACCACGACCACGGCCGCCAGCGCGGTCACCGTGCTGACCAACGGTGCGCGCCGTCGCCACCGGCCCGTTCCACTGGACGCCACAACCACAGCGTAGCCATGTCGGCCAAGCGATGGGGCCGATTCCGGCGGGAACCGGCCGATTCCGCCTCGGCCAACCAGGCGCGTGTGCTCCTAGTGGGTAGCACGGGTGGCATGGCATTGCCTCCGCGAGACACCGAGCGATACGTTGCTTGCCGGTAGTGCCGATGCGGTACGGAATCCCTGGGGTGACGATGGTCATCAAACGCTGCGCGGCGGTTCTCGCTGCTCTCGTGCTGACAGCACCGCTCACACTCGCGCCGACAGCCGCCGCCGGGGCGAACGCGTCCCCGAATGCGGTCGTCGTCTGGGACCTCAACGCGCAGACCGCCATCTGGGACATCGCGCAGCAAGCGCCGCCGCAGGTCGCCGGACGTGGTTTCGCGATGGTCAGCGGCGCGGTCTACGACGCGGTGAACGCGATCGCCGGCGTGCCGTACCAGCCCTATCTCGTCGCACCGCGAGCCAACGGCCGCGAGTCGGTGGACGCGGCCGTCGGCACGGCCGCCTACCGGGTGCTGGACGCCATTTTCCCCGCACAGCGGGAAAGACTGCGCACGCAGTACGACGAGTGGCTCGCCGGGATCCCGGACGGACCGGCGAAGCACGGCGGCGTCCGGGTCGGCGCCAAGGCGGCCGCCGCGATGATCACCGCACGGCAGAACGACGGCGCCTTCGACCCGCGGCCCTGGACCACCGGCACCCAGCCGGGGCAGTACCGCCCCACTCCGCCGGGCTTCGAGAACACGGGTGCCTGGGTCGGTTTCCTCAAGCCGTTCGCCATTCCGGACGCGACGATGTTCCGCACCGTCGGGCCGCCGGCGCTGACGAGCCACACATACACCCGCGATTTCGACGAGGTCAAGCTCCTCGGCTCGGCGACGAGCACCGTCCGGACCGCGGACCAGACCGATGCCGCGCTCTGGTGGCACGACCGGCGTTCGGTCAGCTGGGGGATGAAGCGCGACCTCGCCGTGACCCAGGAACTCGACGTGCTGGAGACCGCGCGCTTCTACGCGCTGGCGGACTTCACCGGCACGGACGGTGCGATCGCGTGCGCGAACGACAAGGAGTTCTGGCACTTCTGGCGGCCGATCACCGCCATCCGGTCCGCCGACACCGACGGAAACCCCGCCACCGCGGCCGATCCCGGCTGGACCCCACTGGTCATCACGCCGCCGAATCCCGACTACCCCTCCGGGCACACCTGCCGCACCGCCGCGCAGATGACGGCGTACGCACACTTCTTCGGCCGCGACGATGTCTCCTTCAGCGCGTTCAGCGTCGACAGCGGCACCACGCGACACTTCGACAGCTTCTCGCAGGCGACCGCCGAAGTCGTCGGCGCACGGATCTGGGCCGGGATCCACTTCCGCTCCGCGGACGTCGACGGCACCACACTCGGCACGGCCGTCGGCAACGACATCACGAAGCGCTACTTCCGGCCACGCCGATAGCGGGTCAGCTCAGTTTTTGCAGCAGCTCCAGCATGATCCCGTGTTCACCGGGGGTCAGTTCCCGCGCCGGGCGTGCTGACAACGACGCCAGCAGGGTGCGGGCCAGTTCGCGCACGGCCTCGTCCTCCGGCGGTTCGTCCCGGTGGAGCACCGCGGCGAAGAGGGCTTCCCGCATCCGCTCGGCCAACTCCGCGGTTCCCGGTCCGTCCAGAGTGGACAGAAGGCTGAGCGCGGTGCCGACGGAACCGGTGTGGATCAGCGTCGCGGCCTCTTCCGGCGGCAGCCGCAGCCGTCCCGCCGCGGCGAGCCGGTCCAGGATGGCGACGAGGGCGCGGTGGCCCTCGCGGGCCGGTGGGCGTGCCTCGGCGTTGGGCGTGCCGTACATCAGCCGGTAGAACGCCGGGTGTTCGAGGGCGAAGCCGATGTGGTCGTTCCAGCCTCGCCGCAGGTCGGCGAGGGGGTCGCCGGAGGGCTTGCGGGCGCGCTTGGTGCGGAGGTAGCGCGTGAAGCCCTCCTCGGCCACGGCGTCGAGCAGCCCTTTTTTGTCACCGAAGTGGTGGTAGACGGTGGGTGCGGTGACGCCGGCCGCCTGACACACGTCGCGGATCGAGACGGCCTCCGCACCAAGGCGTGCCAGCAGCCCCGCGGTGGCGTCGAGGATCTGCTGCCTGGTGTCGTTCATATAGCGACGATATACCAGAGGCTTGCGATCACTTGCATGGTGTTATATACCTAACGGCGATATAGGGATTGATCTAACGTCGTTACCCAGCCCTGGAGGCGCCGTGCCGAACGACCACACCCGCCGGACCGTGTTCAGATTCAGCGCCGCCGCCGCGGCCGGAACCGCGGCGGCCACCAGGCTCGGCGGCGCCGCCCCCGCCGCCGAGGCGACAGCGCGGGCCGTCCCCGCGGGTTCGTCCGTGGAAATCACCTTGTCGGTCAACGGGGAGCGCCGCCGCGTCGCCGTGGAACCGCGGGTCACCCTGCTCGACGCCCTGCGTGAACGCCTCCGCCTGACGGGCACGAAAAAGGGGTGCGACCGCGGTGAGTGCGGGGCGTGCACCGTGCTGGTGGACGGTGAGCGGATCAAGTCGTGCCTGACCCTGGCCGTGATGCGGCAGGGAGCCGAGATCACCACGGTCGAGGGGCTGGCGCGGGGTGAGGAGTTGCACCCGGTGCAGGCGGCGTTCATCCGCCACGACGCGTTCCAGTGCGGCGGCTGCACGCCCGGTCAGATCATGTCCGCGGTGGCCTGCATCAGCGAGGGCAACACGGGATCCGACGCGGAGATCCGTGAGTCGATGAGCGGCAACCTGTGCAGGTGCGCCGCGTACCAGAACATCGTGGCCGCGGTCGCGGACGCCGCGAAGGAGATGGGGCGATGAGGGCGTTCGGCTACACGGTCGCGGGCAGCCCGGCCGACGCGGTGCGCATCGCCGGGAGCATACCGAACTCCGCGTTCGTGGCGGGTGGCACCGACCTGCTGAACCTCATGCGGGACGGCGCGGAGTCCCACGACCACCTCGTCGACGTCAACCATCTCGACCGTGCCGGAGTCACCGCGGATCACGTGACGCTGCGGATCGGCGGGTCGGCGCGAATGCGGCAGGTCGCCGATCATCCGGTGGTGCGACGGAACTTCCCGGTGCTGTCACAGGCATTGCTCGCCTCGGCGTCCCCGCAGGTGCGCAACATGGCGACGATCGGCGGGAACCTGTTGCAGCGCACCAGGTGCGGCTACTTCCGGGACGCCGGATCGGCCTGCAACAAGCGGGTGCCCGGCTCGGGCTGCCCGGCGATCGCCGGGCACAACCGGGGAAACGCGATTCTGGGCGGCAGCGACCACTGCATCGCCACGCATCCATCGGATCTCGCGGTCGCTCTCGTGGCACTGGACGCGAGCGTGGACCTGCTCGGCCCGGACGGCCGAAGAACCGTCCCGATCGCCGATTTCCACCTTCTCCCCGGCGTCACCCCGCACCAGGAAACCGTGTTGCGCCAAGGAGAACTCATCACTCACGTGAACGTCCCGCGTACGCCCGCCGCCGAGCACTCGCGGTACCTGAAGCTGCGCGACCGGGCCAGTTTCGAGTTCGCCGTGGTGTCGGTGGCGGCGGCGTTGCGGATGGACGGCCGGACCGTGCGCGACGTGCGGCTGGCCTTCGGTGGTGTGGGCACCCGGCCATGGCGGGACCCTCGCGTCGAGGACGCACTGCGGGGCAAGCCGTTGACCGAAGCGGCGGTGGCCGAGGCCGGGCGTGTCCTGATCCGCGACGCCGTTCCCCGCGAGGGCAACGGGTTCAAGGTCGAACTCGTCCAGCGCGCGCTGGCGAGCATCCTCAGTGAACTGGGAGGCATCCGATGATCGAGATGGTCGGGCGGGGCGTCGAGCGGGTGGACGGCAGGGCGAAAGTCACCGGTGCGGCCCGCTACGCCGCCGACAACGAGGTTCCCGGTGTCCTGCATGGGTTCCTGGTGTTGAGCACGATCGCCCGCGGTGAGATCACCGCGATCGACACCGGCGCGGCGCTGGCGCATCCCGGCGTCGCCGCCGTCCACACCCACCGGGACATGCCGCGGCTGACGTTGCCTGCTTTCCCCTACGTCAAGGGATTCATCCCGATGCAGGACGCCCGGGTGCACTACAACGGCCAGCCGATCGCCTACGTCGTCGCGGAAACCTTCGAACAGGCGCAGGAAGCCGCGAACCTGGTGCGTGTCGACTACCGATCCGAGCCACCCACCGCCCGGATCGGCGACGCGCTCGACGAGGTGTACCTGCCGCCCCCGTTCCGCGAGGAACCCAACGAGATCGTCCGCGGCGACGCCGAAACGGCGTTCGAGCGGGCCGAGGTCCGGATCGAGCAGGACTACACCAGCCCTACGCACCACCACAACCCGATCGAACCGCACACCACGACCGCCGTCTGGGACGGTGACACGCTGACGTTGTACGAGAGCGCGCAGGGCGTCGTCTTCAGCCGCGCGGTCGTGTCGGCCGCGTTCGGCCTGCCGCAGGCGAACGTCCGGGTCGTCGCGCCCTACCTGGGCGGCGGATTCGGTGCCAAAGGGCCGACCTGGGCGCACACGCTGCTCACCGCGGCGGTGGCGCGAATCGCCCGCCGACCGGTGAAGCTCGTGCTGACCCGCGCGCAGATGTACACCTCGGCCGGCCATCGTTCCGAGTTCCGCCAGCACATCCGGATCGGCGCCACCCGGCAGGGCAAGCTGGCCGCCATCGTCAACACCTCGACCGCGCAACTGTCCCGCACCCACGAAGGAGTTTTCAACAGCAGCGAATCCGCGCTCACCCTGTACGCCTGCCGGAATGTCCACGTGCGACAGCAGGGGGTGCGGCTGGACCTCCCGACGTCGAGCTACATGCGCTCTCCGGAGACGACCGCCCACTTCGGACTCGAGACCGCCTTGGACGAGCTGAGCCACGCCACCGGCATCGACCCGGTGGAACTCCGGGTGCGCAACCACAGCACGGTCAACCCGCACACCGGCCAGCCCTACGGCAGCAAGCACCTGCTGGACTGCTACCGGATGGCGGCCGACGCGTTCGGCTGGTCGCGGCGCGACCCCGCGCCGGGTTCGATGCGCGACGGTGATGAGCGCGTCGGCTGGGGCATGGCCACCGAAACCCACAGCCACGGCGCGATCCCGTCCAACGCCCACCTCACCATCGGCGTCGACGGACTGGCGACCCTGCGGATCGCCACCCAGGACATCGGCACCGGCACCTACACCGTGCTCGGCCAGATCATCGCCGACGGCCTGGGCATGCCGATGGCCCACATCACCTCGCTGATCGGCGACACCGCGTTCCCCGCCGCGTCGCTCTCGGCGGGGTCGGCCACGGTGGCCAGCGTGACCGGCCCGGTGCACCGCGCAGCCCAGAGCGCGCGGGACGCCGTGATCGCGATCGCTGTCGCCGACCAGCGATCCCCGCTGCACGGATTGTCCACGGGGGACATCACCACCGACGGCGGCTTCCTCATCGCCCGCGGCGACCCCGCCCGCCGGGACAGCTACCGCGACGTCGTGGCGCGCCACGGCCGTCCGGTCGAGGCGACCGGGAGCGTGCTGAACACCCCCGGCCACTCGTTCGGCGCGGTTTTTGTGGAGGTCCGGGTGCGGCCGGAACTCGGTGCCGTGCGGGTGAGCCGCGTGGTGACCGCGCACGACTTCGGCCGGGTGCTCAACCACCGCACCGCCCGCGGGCAGGTGATCGGCGGCGTGACCTGGGGCATCGGCTTCGCGCTGCTGGAGCACACCATGATCGACCCGGGGTCGGCGCGAGTGGTCAATGCCAACCTGTCGACCTACCTGGTACCGGTCTGCGCCGACGCCCCGCCGTCGGTCGAGACCTTCTTCGTGGACCGGCCGGACCCCAGCAGCACGGCGCTCGGCGCACGCGGCTTCGGCGAAACCCCGATGACCGGCGTGCCGGCGGCCATCGGCAACGCCATCTTCCACGCCACCGGCCGCCGCCTCCGTGACGTGCCGTTCACCCAGGACAAGCTGCTGTGACGCCGCCGACGCTGGTATTCGCGCACGGCTCGTGGTGCTGGAGCGAGGGCCTCTCGCACGTGGTGGCCGGCGTCGTCACCCGTCTCGGCTGAGTGGTCATGGTGGCGGGCCGGTGCTGGCCCGGACGACCAGTTCGGTCGGGACGGTGATGGCCACCGTTCCGGCGGGGGAGCCGGTGGCGATTTCGGCGAGCAGTGCGGTGACGGCGCGCCGCCCGACCTCGTCGAAGGACTGGCGGACGGTGGTCAGCGGTGGCCAGAACTGGGCGGCTTCGGCCATGTCGTCGAAGCCGACGACGCTCACGTCACCGGGTACGTCGCGGCCTGTCTCGTGGAGTGCCCGCAGCAGGCCCAGCGCCATCTGGTCGTTGGCGGCGAAGACGGCGGTGACCGCGGGGTCGGCGGCCAGCCGGAGGCCGTGCCGGTAACCGGATTCCGGTGACCAGTCGCCGGTGCGCACCGGCGGCACCCGGCGCCCGGCCCGTTCCAGCGTCGCCTGCCAGGAGTGCCGCCTGCGCTCGGCCGCGTACGACTCGGGCGGGCCGGCGATGTGCCAGACGGTCCGGTGCCCGGCGTCGAGCAGGTGCCGGGTGGCCGAGGCCGCGCCACCGGCCTGGTCGGTGTCGACCACCGGGTGGTCGCGACGGGCGCCGGAGTCGATGACGACGACCGGGAGTCCTCGCGGTAGCTCGATCTCGCTGGCGTCGAGCTGGTGCTGCTCGATCAGGATGATGACCCCGTCGACGGCCTGCTCGTTGAGCCTGCTGAAGGCGCCGGTGACCTCACCCTGCGTCGGCATGGCCACCGGCATGAGGCTGATGGAGAACCCCTCCGCGGCGACCGCGGAGGCGACGGCGTCCAGCGTGCGGCTGTTGCCGAAGGCCGAGAGCGCGGAGATGATCACGCCGATGCTGCGGAACCGGCCGTTGCGCAGCGCCCGCGCGGCGCTGTTGGGCCGGTAGCCGACCCGGCGCATCGCCGCGAGCACGCGTTCGCGGGTGGCGTCGTCGACGTTCGCCCGGCCGTTGGCGACGCGGGAGACCGTCTGCCCCGAGACACCGGCCTCCCTGGCGACATCGGCCATCGACGGGCCGCGCCCGCCGGCCCGCCGCGCGGGTTCGCCGGTGGGCGGCGTGGTGCGCGGGCTCGGTGCCATCGTCGGCTCCCCGGTCTCGTCCTGGACATGTTTACGTCAACACGATAGCCTCGCGCCGGTTCGTGTTAGCGCAAACATTCCGCTGTGCCGGGTAACTCCGGCGCGGGAATCCGGAGGGACGATGGCGTCCGCAGCCGCTCCACCCGGCCGGGCACGGCCACGCGCGCGGTCCGCGCGCCGTCGCCGCGACTGGCGGGGATGGCTCTTCGTCGCGCCGTTCCTGGTGGTGTTCGCGCTGACCTTTCTCGCGCCGATCGGTTACGCGTTCGGCCTGAGCCTCTTCCGCGACCAGGCCTTCTTCGGCGGCAGCACGTTCGTCGGCGCGGAGAACTACGCGCAGGTGCTCGCCGACCCGAAGTTCTGGGAGTCCTTCCGGCGCGTGCTGCTGTTCCTGGCCGTGCAGGTGCCGATCATGCTGGTGCTCGCGCTGATCGCGGCGCTGGCGATCGACAGCGCCCGGCTGCACGCGGCCGGCTTCTTCCGGATCGTGATCTTCCTGCCGTACGCCGTGCCAGCCGTGGTCGCCGCGCTGATGTGGGGCTTCATCTACGGCGACCACTTCGGCCTCGCCGCGGACCTGAACCAGCTGCTCGGCCGCGACGTGGTCAAGCCGTTGTCGGACAACTGGATGCTCGCCTCCATCGGCAACGTCGTCACCTGGGAGTTCGTCGGCTACAACATGCTCATCTTCTACTCCTCGCTGAAGGTGGTCCCGCGGCAGTTGTACGAGGCGGCGGCGATCGACGGTGCCGGTGCGTTCCGCGTCATCGCCGGTATCAAGCTGCCCGCGCTGCGGGGCGCGATCGTGATCGCCACGATCTTCTCGATCATCGGCAGCTTCCAGCTGTTCAACGAGCCGAACATCATGCGCACGCTGGTGCCGAACGTGATCGGCACGTACTACACGCCGAACATGTACGCCTACAACCTCTCCTTCGGCGGGCAGCAGTACAACTACTCCGCCACGGTCGCGATCGTGATGGGCGTGATCACCGCGATCATCGCCTACGTCGTGCAGTTGCGCGGCACCCGGAAGGGGATGTGACGATCGTGCGCGCTCATTCGGTGTCGCGGCCGCGAAAGTCGCGGGTGCTCACCGCGGTGATGACGCTGTACCTGCTCTACACCCTGGTTCCGCTGGTGTGGCTGGTGATCAACGCGACCAAGACCCAGGCCGCCCTGTTCTCCACCCCGGGCCTGTCCTTCGGCGGCCCGTTCGCGTTGTTCGACAACATCGCCGAGACGTTCACCTACGACAACGGGATCTTCCTGCGCTGGCTGGGGAACACGCTGCTCTACGTGGTGGTCGGCGCCGGTGGGGCGACGATGCTGGCCACCGCGGCGGGGTACGGGCTGGCCAAGTACCGCTTTCCCGGCCGCCGCGCGGTGTTCGCCGTGGTGCTCGGCGCGGTGGCCGTTCCCGGCACGGCGCTCGCGGTGCCGACCTTCCTGATGTTCAGCGAGCTGGGGCTGACCAACACCCCGCTCGCCATCATCATCCCGTCGCTGATCAGCCCGTTCGGGCTCTACCTGATCTGGGTCTACGCCACCGACGCCGTTCCCGACGAACTGCTCGAAGCGGCCAGGATCGACGGCGCGGGGGAGATCCGGATCTTCCTCACCGTGGCGCTGCGCCAGCTGGTGCCCGGCATCGTCACCGTCGCGTTGTTCACCGTGGTGTCCACCTGGAACAACTACTTCCTGCCGCTGATCATGCTCAGCGAGCCGAAGTGGTACCCGCTGACGGTCGGGCTGAACCAGTGGAGCGCGCAGGCCGCCGGGGCCGGCGCGCGCCCGGTCTACCACCTCGTGCTCACCGGTTCGCTGATCACCATCGTGCCGCTGGTGATCGCTTTCCTGCTCATGCAACGGTTCTGGCAATCGGGGCTGAGCGCCGGAAGTGTCAAGCAGTAGCCGCCGTCACTGTCGGGAAAGGACATTCGATGTCACGTATCCGTAGTCGCACCAGTGCGGCCATCGCCGTCGCGCTGGCCGTTGTGCTGGCGGCCGGTTGCTCGTCGGGAACCACCGGACCGGCCGCGGTCACCGGTACCCAGGACGCCGTCGACGCGGCGCTGCGAGCCGGCGGCACGATCACCTACTGGAGCTGGACCCCGTCGGCGAAGGACCAGGTGGCCGCGTTCGAGAAGGAATATCCGAACGTCAAGGTCAACTACGTCAACGCGGGCACCAACAAGGAGCAGTACACCAAGCTGCAGAACGCGATCAAGGCCGGTACCGGCGGCCCGGACGTGGCACAGGTCGAGTACTACGCGTTGCCACAGTTCGCGCTGACCGACTCGCTGGTCAACCTCGACCAGTACGGGTTCGGCGCGTTCGAGCCGGACTACACGCCGTCGACCTGGTCGAGCGTGCGGGTGAGCAACGGACTGTACGGCCTTCCGCAGGATTCCGGCCCGATGGCCCTGTTCTACAACAAGGAGGTCTTCGACGCCAACGGCATCGCCGTGCCGAAGACCTGGGACGACTACCTCGCCGCGGCCAGGAAGCTCCACGCCGCCGACCCGGCGAAGTACATCACCTCCGACACCGGCGACGCCGGGTTCACCACGAGCATGATCTGGCAGGCCGGCGGTCGCCCGTTCACCGTGGACGGGCGGAACGTGAAGATCAACCTGGCCGACAGCGGCACCAAGAAGTGGACCGCGACGTGGAACCAGCTGGTCGAGGGCAAGCTGCTCGCCCCGATCAAGGAGTGGTCCGACGACTGGTACCGGGCGCTGGGCGACGGGACCATCGCCACCCTGATCACCGGCGCCTGGATGCCCGGCAACTTCAAGTCCTCGGTCCCCGGCGGCGCCGGGAAGTGGGCCGTGGCACCCATGCCGACCTACGACGGGCAGCCGGTCACCGCGGAGAACGGCGGCAGCACGCAGTCGGTGCTCAAGCAGAGCGCCAATCCGGCGCTGGCCGCGGGATTCGTGCGCTGGCTCAACCACGGCAACGGGGTCAAGCCGTTCATCGCCAGTGGTGGCTTCCCGGCCACCACCGCCGACCTGAACTCGCCCGCGTTCAAGGAAGAAGCCGTGCCGTACTTCGGCGGGCAGAAGATCAACCAGGTGCTGACCGAAGCATCGGGTCACGTGGCCAAGGGCTGGACCTACCTGCCCTACCAGACCTACGCCAACAGCGTCTTCAGCGACACCGTCGGCAAGTCCTACCTCGGCGGCACGGCGCTCGACCCTGGGCTGGCCGCCTGGCAACAGGCGCTCGTCGACTACGGCAACCAGCAGGGCTTCACCGTCAGCGCGGGGTGACACGAATGCGAAGTCGAATCGAAGCCGACGTCACCGACGTGATCGGGCCGGTGCCGCGGCGCCTGTTCGGCTCGTTCGTCGAGCACATGGGCCGGTCCGTCCACACCGGACTCCACGAACCCGGGCACAGCACGGCCGACGCCCGCGGTTTCCGCGGTGACGTGCTGGACCTGGTCCGTGAACTCGGGCCCACCGTCATCCGCTATCCGGGCGGCAACTTCGTTTCCGCCTACCGGTGGGAGGACGGGATCGGCCCGGTGGAGCGGCGCCCGGTCCGCCTCGACCCGGCATGGCACAGCCTGGAGTCGAACCGGTTCGGGCTGCACGAGTTCGCCGAGTGGGCCACCGAAGCGGGGGCCGAGATCATGTACGCGGTGAACCTCGGCACGCGCGGCATCCAGGAGGCCGCCGACGTGCTCGAGTACTGCAACCACCCCGGCGGGACCGAACTGAGCGAGCGGCGCCGCGCGAACGGTGCCGACCGTCCCTTCGACATCCGGCTGTGGTGCCTCGGCAACGAGATGGACGGACCCTGGCAGGTCGGCCACAAGACCGCCGACGAGTACGGGCGCCTCGCCGCGGAAACCGCGCGGCTCATGCGGATGATCGACCCCGGCGTCGAACTCGTCGTCGCGGGCAGTTCCGGGCCGGAGATGCCGACGTTCGGCAGCTGGGAACGCACGGTGCTGCGGCACACGGCCGCACTGGTGGACCACATTTCCGTGCACGCCTACTACCAGGAGCACGACGGCGACGTCGACAGCTATCTCGCCAGCGCGACCGCACTCGATGCGTATCTCGGCACCGCCGCCGGCCTCATCGACGAAGTACTGGCGAAACTCGGGCTGGACAAGAAGATCGGCATCAGCGTCGACGAGTGGAACGTCTGGGACCTGCGCAAGTGGAACGACAGCGACGGGCCCCGGCTGACCGCGGGGCCGTGGCGGCACCACCCCAGGATCATCGAGGACACCTACACCATCACCGACGCCGTGGTGGTCGGCTCGCTGCTCGGCTCGCTGATCCGCAACGTCGACCGCGTCAGCATGGCCAACCTGGCACAGCTGGTGAACGTCATCGCCCCCATCCGCACCGAGCCCGGCGGTCCGGCGTGGCGGCAGACGACGTTCCACCCGTTCCGGCTCGCCGCCGCACTCGGCCGGGGCACGAGCTTGCGTCCGGTGGTCACCGGCGACGCCCGCCACACCACGCGCCACGGCCGGGTCGAGGTCGTCGACGCCGCGGTGACGGTGAGCGAAACCGGGCGGTGCGCGGTCTTCCTCACCAACCGGGCGACCACTGCGGCCACCGACGTCAGCGTGCGGATCCGGGGCGCCAGGCTTGACCTCGACCGCACGTGGGCCATCGCACCCCGCGACGGCCAGAGCAGGCACACCGCCAACTCCGCGCGCACGCAGCCCGTCCACCCCGTTCCGCTCGACCACGCGACCGCGGCCCGTTCTCCGGAAGGAACCGTCATCACCGCGACCCTGCCACCCCTGTCCTGGACCGCGCTCGACCTGGGACCGGCGGTGGGGGATGCCTGAGTTCCGGATCGGGGACACCGACTTCCTGCTCGACGGCCGTCCGTTCCGGATCGTTTCCGGCGCCCTGCACTACTTCCGTGTGCATCCCGACCTGTGGGCCGACCGGATCGACAAGGCCCGCCGGATGGGGCTCAACACCATCGAGACCTACGTCGCCTGGAACGCCCACGCCCCTGAACCGGGCGAATTCGACCTGAGCGGCGGGCTCGATCTCGACCGGTTCCTGACCCTCGTCGCCGACGCCGGGATGTACGCGATCATCCGGCCAGGACCGTACATCTGCGCGGAATGGGACAACGGCGGCCTGCCCACCTGGCTCTCGCGTGACCCGGAACTGCGTGTCCGCCAGTTCGAACCGCGTTACCTCGACGCCGTCCGCACCTATCTCGACCACGTGTTCCGGGTCGTCGTGCCGCACCAGGTCGATCGTGGCGGGCCCGTCCTGCTCGTCCAGGTCGAGAACGAATACGGCGCGTTCGGTGACGACAAGCGGTATCTGGCCGCGCTCACCGAACACACCCGTGCCGCCGGGATCACCGTCCCGCTCACCACCGTCGACCAGCCTGACATGCTTGAAGCCGGCGGCCTGGACGGCCTGCACCGCACCGCGTCCTTCGGCTCCCAGAGCACCGAACGGCTCGCCACCCTGCGTGCCCACCAGCCGACCGGGCCGTTGATGTGCAGCGAGTTCTGGAACGGCTGGTTCGACCACTGGGGCGCGCACCACCACACCACCCCGGTCGAGCAGGCGGCCGCCGATCTCGACGCGCTGCTGGCCGCCGGCGCGTCGGTCAATCTCTACATGTTCCACGGCGGCACCAATTTCGGGCTCACCAACGGCGCCAACGACAAGGGCGTCTACCAGCCGCTCGTCACTTCCTACGACTACGACGCCCCGCTCGACGAAGCAGGCGACCCCACACCGAAGTACCACGCCTTCCGCGAGGTGATCGCCCGCTACCACCCGGTCCCCGACATCGCCCCGGCGCCGTCAGGACCGGCGCCCACCCCGGTAGCGGCGTTGCGCGAACCGGTCCGACTGCTCGATGCGCCGCAGCGCTGGGGCACCTGGCAGGCTCACGAACACCTGCCCACCTTTGACGAACTCGCCCCGGCACCGCGGCTCGCGCTGCTGCGCACGACGATCGACGGCGAACGCCCCGGCGTGCTGACCTTCGGGGAGATCCGCGACCGTGCCACCGTGTGGCTCGACGGTGATCCCGTCGGGATCCTGCTTCGCGAGCACCACGATCGCGCCATCCGGCTTCCGCGTGCCCGCGGTGAACTCATGGTGCTGGTGGAAGATCAGGGCCGGGTCAACTACGGCGAGCGGATCGGCGAAGCCAAGGGCATCGTCGGCGGTGCCGTCCTGAACGGCGAGTCGCTGACCGGCTGGGAGATCCTGCCGATCGACCTGACCGCGGTGCCGGACCTCCGCCCCGCCCAGCCCGATGACGGCGTCATCGACGGGCCAGTGGCGGGACCGGTGGTGGTACGCGGGTCCTTCGACCTCGCCGAGCCGGCGGACCTGTTCCTCGACACCGCGAACTGGGGTAAGGGAATCGCGTGGATCAACGGGTTCGCCCTCGGCCGCTACTGGCGCCGTGGTCCACAAAGGACACTGTATGTGCCGGGACCGGTGACCAGGGCGGGTGCGAACGAGATCGCCGTTCTCGAACTGGACACGATGCTCACCCCCGAAGCTCGCTTCACGCCCGGTCCGATGCTCGGGCACACCGAGGCTTGACGGGTGAAAATCGGGAGCGGCCGGTGTGCGTGGCCGATACGATCTGCGGACTTCATGGAGTGGATCAGTGGTAGATCGCCCCGCTCGGGTCGGGGAGGGCGCGGGTTCGATTCCCGCCTCCATGTCCGATCGATCGTGGAGTCCGCCATGTCCGAACAGTTCCGTACCGCGTCGCCCGGCTACGCGACCGGTCAGCTGGCGCGTGCGCTGGCCGCGGCGGTCTCCGCGGGTACCGAGGCCGACCGTGAGCGGGCGCGGCGCAAGCTGCGGCGCTGGGAGGATGTCGTCGGCGGGATGGCGGACGGATCGCTCACGGTCGGCTCCCGCACCCCGGTGGCGGACACTCCGGCGTGGGTGACGCTCGAGGTCGCGCACGGGGGTTTCGCGACCGGGAGGTATCTGGCCGAGGTGGCGCTGTCCGAGGACGAGACGGCGCGCGTCACTTCCCTGCCCGAGGACGTACCCGGGCGGACCGAGCGGGAACGGCTCAATCTCTGGTATCTCGGTGATGCCGGCCAGGCCGAGTTGCTGGACGCGCTTCGCCGCGGGCACTACCGGGTGGAGGTGCCGGAGGACGCGGCGCTGCCCGTCGTGGCGGTGTTGCTGGACCTGGGTTTCGCGGAGCAGGCTCTGGACCTGGTCGCCGAACTGCGCCCGCTGATGCACCGGCTGCGGCTGACGCCGCGCTTCGACCCGGTCACGCGGCCGTCGGATTCCGCCGTCCGTGTCACCTCGGTGAAGGATGTCGCCGCGGCGCTGCGTGCGGTGCGGGTACCGGCGCAGATCGCCACGATGCGGGACACGCTGACCGTGTGGGATCCGCTGTATGACCGGCTGGTCGCGTTGTGGTGCCGGACCGTCGACGGCGAGCTGCCGTACTTGGAGAACGGGACCGTGCGCGGCGGCTGGCCGTGCCGGACATGGCCCGCTGACTGGCCGAAGGCCCGGGCGGAGTGGCTCGCGGACTTCACCGGAACGTGCCGCACCCACACCCCCTCGGGCAGGCAGACCAACCCGAAGAACAACTTCGCGATCCTGCGCCGCGCACTGGAGTCCTGCCCGGAAGGCAGTGCCACGCTCACCGGGCGGGAGGTCGGCTGGATCCGCCGTGCTCTTGCGAGCACGGTCGCCCGCCGCGGCGCCCCGGACACCGAACAGCGTGAAGCGTGGCGCACCGCCCAGGCCGCTGCCGTCGCGGCGCCGACGAACGCCGCACTCGCCGGTGTGCTCGCCCGCAGGCTGGACCGCTACCCGGCCGACGGCGGTTTGCCCTCGCTCGAGGTCGCGACGGCCGCGGTATCCGACACTGAGACGACCGCCGGCATCCCCGGCGGTACACCGATGCCGGATCACCTGGTGCGCAAGGCGGCACGGTCGCTCGAAGCACCGGCGGACGAGTTGGTGGGCCTCGGTGTGATCACGTCGGGGGAGACGCTGGCGGTCGTGCTGCCGCAGGTGACCTCGCGGCTGCTCAGCGCGGCGATCGAGGACCCCGTCGTGGCCCGGCTGCACGAGCAGACCTACACGGCGTTCCGGCGCCGCCGCGGGCTGCTGCTGCTCAACCTCGAGCACCAGGTGCGGTTCACCGAGCTGCCGTGGGTGGACGCGCTCGCGCCCTGCCGCTCACCCGAGCCGGACCACGCCGCGGCCGCATATCGCGCCCTGCGGCAGACCACGATGCTCGCGTTCACCGCGTTCCCGCACGCGCTGCTGCCGAATCCGCTGGTGTCCGAGCTGAGAACGCTGGCGAAGCAGGCGAAGCTGGAGCTGCCGCTCGTGGAGGAAGTGGCCGCGGACATCTTCATGGGCACGTTCACCACCAAGTGGCGCGACGCCGGCGTGGTGGCGAGCCGTTTGCTGGCCGGCGCGCTCTACGCGCGCTACTACGACCTGCCCGCGGACTGGCCCGACACCCGGAAGACGATTCTGCGCTGGGGCAAGCGAACCGCCGCGGACTTCACCGCGTTGTGCCGGGAGCGGGCGGGTACCTCGGGTGGTTCCGTCGCGGCGAACGGCATGCTGCTGGAGCAGAGCCAGATCCTGACCACGCACAACCTCGCCGTGCTGGTCGATGGCCTGGACCTGGCCGAGGAACTGCGCGAACGCGCGCCGCGGCTCGCGGAGCAGACGTTCGGCTGGATCCAGCGCAGGCTGGCCCAGCGGGCGAGCCACCGGCACGCGGCGCTGATCCAGCTGAAGAACGCGGCGTACGCGTGGCGGCAGGCGGTGTTCCTGCTCAGCTTCTGCGAGCCCGCCGTGCAGTTCGCCCACGCGGAAAAGCTGACCGAGCAGGTACGCGGCACCGTACTCGAGCCTGTAGCCGACGGTCTGCTGCACGTTCTCCAGGGTGGCCGTTTCACGACCACCGGCACGGCACGGGACGGCGCGGGTGTGCGGTTCCTCGGCTGGACCGAGGGCACGAACCCGCTCCTGCCCCGTGTCGAGTAGTGGCTTGGCGTTGGCCTGTTCCTCAGCCCCCGCGCTGTGGACACCGTCGCGTCACGCGGGTGCCAGGCTCAGCACGGCCTTCCCGTCGCCGACGGCCACGGCCTTCACCTCGAGCCCGTTCATGATCGTGGCGCGGCCGGTGTCCAGCGGCGAGGTCAGCGAACCACCGCCGCTCTTCGCGCCGAGCTGCAGGACACCGTCGGCGATGGCGCGCACGCGGATGAGGTCGAAGCCGAACCGCTTCGGCGCGGGCACCACGGCTCCGGCGGAGACCAGCACCTCGCACCTGCCGTCCGAGCAGGCGGACAGGTTCTCGCCGTCCTTCGCCGCGGGCAGCTCGACGGGCGCGGTGGACGGTTTGCCTTCGTCCTTTGCCGGATGGCAGCTTTCGGCTTGCTCGTGTGCCTGCGCGACGGTGCCGTCGGCGGCCACCAACGTGGTGAGGTCGAGTCCCTGCGGCTTCAACGTTTTGAGCGCTTCGGTGGTCTCGGTGACGTACCCGCGCAACACGTCCTCGGCGGCGGTGTACTGGCTCGAGTACTCGTCGACCTTGTCGCCCAGTTGCTCCGCCGCGGTGGTGTAGGCGTCGACGAGCTCCTTGCCGCGCGGGAACGCCTCCGGGGCGAGGGAGGTGGTCTGGTGTTCGATGTTGCTCAGCGAGGTGCTCACCGTGCTCAGGTAGGAGCTGAGGTCCATCGAGACGAACTCGTCGCGCAGGTCCTGCGGCGGTTCAGGGGGCAGCAGGAACACCTTCGCCGCCTGGCAGAAGCGGTTCAGCCAGTCCACCTGTGCCGGGGTGGGCGGCGGCGCGGGCGGGCTCGGCGGGGGCGGTGCGGCCGGTGGTGCCGCGGGCTCGGCCGGAGCCCCGCAGGCGGCGAGGCTGCACATGATCAGGGCGGCGGCACCGAGCCGCAGGTCGTTCCGCATGGTGCTGGTCTACGCGGGGTCGATCCACCGGCCATACATTTCCGGTACAGGACGCACGCGTGCCGGTTGAGGCGGGTGGCGAGCAGCGCGGCCGGGACGCCGGGGTCTCAGCTGTTGCCCAGGGTGCGGTCAAGGAGATCGAGCAGGCGGTCCCAGTGGTGCTGCAACGCGGCGGGGTTGAAGGCGTCGGTGTCGGACATGGTGAAGCCGTGGACGGTGCCGGGGTAGATCTCGGAGGTGTAGTCGACGCCCGCGGTGTCCAGGGCCTGGTTCAGTTCGTCGAGCGCCGTGGGCGTGATGTCGGTTTCGGCATGTCCGAAGTGGACTTGGGCGGTGACCTTGGCGAGGCTGCCGGGCCCGTCGGCGCCCACGGGGCCGTGGAACGCGGCGAGGGCGGCCACCTGCTCGGGGTGAGCCACGGCGGTGCGCGTCGCCAGGAGGCCGCCGATGCAGTAGCCGGTCACCGCGACCGGTCCGGCGCTGACCTCACGCTGGTCGGTGAGGAACCTGAGGTAGGCGTCGGCGTCGCTCAGGACACGTTCGACGGTGTGCGCCTGGATCAGGGGCATCAGCTGGTCGATGAGCGCGGGCCGGACCTCTTCTCCGATGTGCTCGGGAAGTTCGATCACCGGTGCGGGGCCGTGCCGGTAGAAGAAGTTGGGGACGAGCACGTAGTACCCGTGCCCGGCCAGTTCGAGGGCCATCTCCCGCAGCACGGGCCGGATGCCGAAGGCGTCCCCGTACATCAGCACCGCTGGGTGCTGCCCGCCCTGGTCGGGGAAGGCCGCGACGGCGTCGGCGTGGCCATCGGCAGTGGGAATTCGCAGAGTCTTGATGGGCATGTGTTTCTCCTGTCGTGGTTGATCCGTCGCAGTGCCGTTCTCGTGGACGTTTCAGGGGCCGGGTGCGTACAGCAGGATCTCGTGGCCGGTGATCGCTTCCAGGCCGAACCCGGTGCGCCAGACGTCGAGCACCGGGCCGTAGGGGTTCGGCACCTGGGCCACCGCGCGGCCGGCGACGCGGACCTCGGCCAGTCGCGAACCGGGGTCGTCGCCCCAGGCGCCGAGGCCGAGATCCCGGTCAAGATCGGCGAGTTCGGCCGCCCACCGCCGGTCGAGCAAATCCGCTATCGCCTTGTGCGCTGCGCGGGGGAACAGGTCGCGGGAGTAGCTGCCCACGGTGGCGTTGGACACGTGGCCGACCCGCCAGACCACCCGCTGTGGCGGTGTGATTCCCCACGGCGCCAGACACGCGGCGGTTTCGCGCGCGTGCTGCTCGGCGAGCAGGAACGAGGGGCAATCCCCGAGCGCCACCCGGTGCACGTCAGCAGGGAAGTCGTCGACCGGCGCGGCCGGGTCGTTCCCGGTGCACTGGCACGCGGGACACCCGAATCGCTCGTAGCCGTCGAAGACCACGTCGACCTCGCCCCAGCCGGTGCACTCACCGCACTTCACCGGACGCCGGAACCCGCGACGCGGATCGCCGGTCAGCTCGACCGGAAGCCCGGTGCGTACCGGAGCCAGCAGACGCTCACCCAACTCTCGGTAGTCGCTCACCGAACGAATCCTAGGTCCTGGTGCGGTGTCAGTCCCGAGTGGACATGTTCCGCGCGTTCGCGGTTACGCCCTTAGGGTTGGCGGTGTGGAGATGCTGCACCTGCGTTACTTCGTCGCCGTCGCTGAGGAGTTGAACTTTTCCGCGGCGGCCCGCCGGCTGCACATGGCGACCTCGCCGCTGAGCCAGCGGATCAAGGATCTCGAACACGAGCTGGGGCAGCGGTTGTTCGATCGCAGCACGCACCACGTCCGGCTCACCCCGGCCGGTGCCGCACTGCTCCCGATCGCGCGGGACGTGCTGGACCAGGTCAACTCGATCCCGTGGCGGCTGAGTGAGGCGACCCGCCCGCGGCGCAGCACGGTGTTCATCGGCATGCCCGCCGGAGTGCACCCCGACCTGCGGGCCCGCGTGAACGTGCTCGCCGAGCAGGTCCACGACCGGTTCGAGGTCAAACGCTGGCCCGGCACCACCCCCGCGCTGGCCGCCGCGGTCCGCGAGGGCAAGCTGGCACTGGCGCTCGTCCGGCTCCCGGTCGGTGATCCGGCGCTGGACCAGCTGCTCGTCATGTCCGAGCGGCTCGGCGCCGTGGTGCCCTCGGACCAGTTCGCCGGGAAGGACTCCGTCGCGCTGGCCGAGCTGACCGGCCTCGCCTACGTCGCCACCCCTTCGGAGATCACCCCCGCGTATTTCGACCAGCTTGATCGTGAATTGTCCGATCGTGGGATCAGAAAGCGCATCAAGCTGGCCGATACCGGCTATGGCGGGGTATCCGAGATTATTTCCAGTGGAATGGCCTTCTCCGTTTCCATGCTGGATTCGAGAAGTCCCATGAGCGGCTACCGGCTGGACAACGTGACGGTGCTGCCGTTCGTCGATTTCGCGCCCAGGCTGGATACCGGCCTGGTCTGGCGCCGTGATCGTGCTCACGGTGGTGATCTGGACGAACTCGCCGACGCGGCCCGTGAAGTCTTCGCCGAACCGCTCAGCAGCTGACAAAAGCGACACCGAATAGCTCGCATCAATGGTGTGACCGCTGTGGTCATACCATTGTTCGCATCATGATCGTTCCGTTTTCCGTAGATCGCGCCTAATTTCGTCGGTAGAGCGAAAAAGCAAGGCGCGAAAGGACGGAACGATGGTGAACACGACCAGCCCCGCCGGTCCGCTGGACGGGGTGCGGGTGATCGACCTCTCGACCGTGGTGATGGGCCCCTACGCGGCGCAGATCCTCGGTGACCTCGGCGCCGACGTGATCAAGATCGAATCCCCTGCCGACACCGTCCGGGTGGGGCAGTACCGGACCACGCCGGGCATGACCCCGCTGAACCTCAACGTCAACCGCAACAAGCGCAGCGTGGCCCTCAACCTGAAGGACGAGGCGGAGCGCGCACGGGCCGTCGAGCTGATCGGCAGCGCGGACGTGCTGATCACCAACATGCGCCCCGGCGCGCTCGGCAGGCTCGGCCTGACCTACGAAGACCTCGCCGAGAGCAACCCCGGCCTGGTCTACGCGCACGCCCAGGGCTTCCGCGGCGACTCCGACCGGGCGGGCAACGCCGCCTACGACGAGACCGTGCAGGCCGCGTCCGGGCTGGTCGACATCGCCAACCGCGCGCTGGGCACCCCGGTCTACCTGCCGACCATTCTCGGTGACAAGGTCTCGTCGCTGACCATCGTCTACAGCGTGCTCGCCGCGCTGGTGCACCGGAACCGGACGGGTCGCGGCCAGCTGATCGAGGTCCCGATGACCGACACGCTGATCGCGTTCAACCTGGTGGAGCACCTGTCCGGGCACGTGTACGAGCCGGCCCAGGGCGCCACCGGCTTCCCGCTGTCGATGACGAAGGGCCACCGGGCGGCGCGGACGAAGGACGGCCTCGCCTGCGTGATCCCCTACAACCCGCGGAACTTCCGCGACTTCTTCGCCGCCGCCGGGCGGCCCGACCTGGTCGAGGACCCGCGCGTCAACGGGGAAGCCATCGACGGCGCCGACCACGAGGCGCTCGCCGAGCTGATCGACGAGTGCGCCCCGGCGCTGACCACGGCGGAGTGGGCCGAGGTGTGCGCCAAGCACAGCATCCCGATGGCGCCGGTGCTGGAACTCGACCACGCCGAAGAGGACGACTACGTCCGTGAAGGTCACCTGCTCGACACCGTCGAGCACCCGACCGAGGGCTCGATCCGCACGGTCGGCATCCCGGTGAAGTTCTCCGCCACCCCCGGCTCGATCCGCCGCCTGGCGCCGGTCGCGGGTCAGGACACCGCCGACGTGCTCGCCGAACTGGGCGGGAAGTGAAGGGCATGAGCACCAGCGAAGTACGCACCGAGCGGATCGGTTCGACGCTGCTGATCACCATCGACCGCCCGCGTGCGCGCAACGCCGTGAACGCCGCGGTCGCCACCGGCCTGGCCGCCGCGCTCGACGAGCTGGAAGCCGATCCCGCGCTCCGGGCAGGCATCCTGACCGGCGCGGACGGCACGTTCAGCGCCGGGATGGACCTCAAGGCCGCGCTCCGGGGCGAGTCGCCGGAGGTCGACGGCCGCGGGTTCGGCGGCCTGACCGAAGCCGAACCGGTCAAACCGCTGATCGCCGCCGTCGAGGGCTGGGCCATGGGCGGCGGGTTCGAACTGGCGCTGGCGTGCGACCTGATCATCGCCGCCGAGGACGCGACGTTCGGCCTGCCCGAGGTCAAGCGGGGGCTCATCGCCGCCGGGGGCGGCGTGATCCGGCTGCCCAAGCGGATCCCGTACCACCTGGCGATGGAGTTCCTGCTGACCGGTGAGCCGGTCACCGGCCGGCGCGCCGGTGAGCTCGGCCTGGTCAACCGGGTCACCGCCACCGGTGACGCCACCGCCGTGGCGTTGCAGCTCGCCGAGCAGCTCGCGCTGAACGCGCCGCTCGCGCTCGCCGCGGTGAAGAAGATCGTGCGTGCCGCCGGTGGGATGCCCGAGGCCGAGGCGTTCGCCGTGCAGCGCGAGGAGATGGGCGCCCTGATGACTTCGGCCGATGTCCGCGAGGGCATGACCGCGTTCGCCGAGCGCCGTGCTCCACAGTGGATCGGAGAGTGAGCATGAACATCGAAGAGGTCCGCCGGCACGTGACCACGCCGCTGGCCAGCCCGGCCTTCGCCCCGGTGATCCCCAGGTTCACCGACCGCGAATACCTCAACATCGTCTACCGCACCGACGCCGACGCACTGCGTGCCGTGGTCCCGGAACCGCTGCGGATCGACGAGCCGCTGGTCCGGTTCGAGATCATGAAGATGGGCGACGTCACCGGATACGGTCCGTACACCGAGGCAGGCCAGGCGGTGCCGGTCACCTTCGAGGGCGAGCGGGGCGAATACCTGCACGCGATGTACCTCGACAACTTCCCGGCGACCGCGTCCGGGCGCGAGGTCAGTGCCTACCCGAAAACGATGGGGGCGCCTGGTCTCTACGTCGACCACGGCGTGCTGGTGGGCACGCTGGACTACAGCACGCTGCGGGTCGCCACCGCGACCATGGGCTACAAGCACCAGGAGCTGGATCACGGCGACGCCGAAGCGCAGATCACCGTGCCCACGTTCATGCTCAAGACCATTCCGGGTTACGACGGCTCGCCGAGGGTCCAGGAACTGGTCCGCACCCGGATCAGCGACGTCGTGGTCAAGGAGGCCTGCACCGGCCCCGCCCGGCTGCAGCTGTTCGAACACGTTCTCGCTCCGCTGGCCGATCTGCCGGTGCTCGAGGTCGTCAGTGCCAGCCACATCCTCACCGACCTGACCCTCGCCCCGGTCGAGCCGGTCTTCGACTACCTGGAAGGAGCGCGATCATGACCCGGGATTTCCGCAACGCCGCGGTGATCGGCGCGGGCACCATCGGACTTTCGTGGACGGCGTTGTTCGCCGGGCACGGGATGACCGTCCGGGTGAGCGACCCGCGACCGGACCTCGCCGAGGCCGTCGGCGCCGCACTGGCCGAGTTCGCCCCGCACCTCGCCGCACAAGGCCTCGACGTCGAGGACCTGGCAGGCCGGGTCCAGCTCGCCGGTGATGTCGCCGACGCGGTCCGCGACGCGGATGTGGTGCAGGAGAACGGACCCGAGGACGTCGAGTTCAAAAAGGACCTGTTCGCGACGCTGGTCCGCGAGGCTCCGGAGCACGTGCTGCTGCTGAGTTCGTCGTCGGCCATCCCGTCCACGGCCTTCACCGGTGACCTGGCCGACGCGAGCCGAGTCCTGATCGGACACCCGTTCAACCCGCCGCACCTGATCCCGCTGGTCGAGGTCGTACCGGGGGAGCGCACCAGCGAGGAGTCGGTGCGGGCGGCGGTGGACTTCTACACCTCCGTCGGACGAACCCCGGTGGTGGAACGCAGGGAGATCCCCGGTTTTGTCGGCAACCGCCTGCAGAACGCGCTCAGCCGCGAGGCGATCTACCTCGTCGAAGAAGGCGTCGTGACGCCGGAAGCCCTCGATCAGGTGGTGACGAATTCGCTCGGCATCCGCTGGGCGACGGTCGGGCCGTTCCTCGGCTCGCACCTGGGCGGCGGCCCCGGTGGTTACCGGCACATGGCCGAGCACATCGGAAAGTCCATGAAGAAGATGTGGGCGGGCCTCGGCAACCCGTCGCAGAACGAAGAAGAGCAGGAACGGCTCGTCGAAGCCGTCGAAAAGGCTTACGGCTCCTCCACGTACTCGGAACTCGCCGAGGCGCGCGACCGCAGGCAGATCGCCGTTCTGTCCGCTTTGGACAACCTCAAGGAGGGGAACTGAGATGAACACCGCAGCACTGGAAGGCCAGCTGGCCGCCGACTTCTACGACTACGAGGCGCTGCTGACGGACGAGGAGCGAAAGATCCTCGTCAAGGCGCGGGACTTCATGCGCGATGAGGTCAAGCCGCTGGTGAACGAGAACTGGGCCAAGGGCGAATTCCCGGCGGAGCTCATCGGCATGTTCCGCGAGAGCGGTCTCGCCGGGCTGCCCTACGAAGGCTACGGCGAGCACCGGCCCGCGGTCAGCCACCTGCTCAATGGCATGCTGGCAATGGAAATGACCCGCACCGACGCCTCGGTGGCCACCTTCTTCGGTGTCCACAACGGACTGGCCATGTACTCGATCCACTCCGGTGGCAACCAGGAGCAGCGCGACCGGTGGCTGCCCGCGATGGCGGCGATGGACAAGATCGGCGCGTTCGCGATGACCGAACCACTCGGCGGCTCCGACGTCGCCGGTGGCATGCGGACCACCGCCAAGCGCGACGGCGACACCTGGATCCTCAACGGCGCCAAGAAGTGGATCGGCAACGCGACCTTCGCCGACTACGTCGTGGTGTGGGCACGCGACGCCGATGACAACCACGTCAAGGGATTTGTCGTCGAGAAGGGCATGGCGGGATTCGACCCGGTGAAGATCGAGGGCAAGATCGCCTTCCGGATCGTGGAGAACGCCGAAATCACCTTGACCGACGTGCGGGTTCCGGAGGCGAACCGCCTGCAGAACATCAATTCCTTCCGTGATGTCGCGGAGATCCTGCGCGCCACCCGCGGCGGGGTCGCCTGGCAGGCGCTGGGCGTGATGATCGGTGCCTACGAACTCGCGCTGGACTACGCGAAGCAGCGCAAGCAGTTCGGCCGTCCGATCGCCGGTTTCCAACTGGTGCAGGATCTTCTGGTGAAGAGCCTGGGGAACATCACCGCGTCGTGGGGCATGCTGGTCCAGCTCGCCCGGCTGCAGGACGCGGGCATCTTCCGTGACGAGCACTCGTCGCTGGCGAAGGCTTTTGTCACTTCGCGGATGCGGGAGGTCGTCGGCTGGAGTCGCGAGATCTTCGGTGGGAACGGGATCCTGCTGGAGCACGACATCGCCCGCTTCTTCGCCGACGCCGAGGCGATCTACTCGTTCGAGGGCACCCGGGAGATGAACACCCTGATCGTCGGCAAGTCGATCACCGGGCAGAGCGCCTTCGTCTGAACCACCCGCTACCCGGGGGCGCGGTCGCCCCAGGTGATGATCCGGGTGAGGACGTCGGTCATCGAGAGACCGAGAAAGCGCGCTTCCGAAACCAGCGGGTCGAGGAAGTCGACGTCGAAGCGGCTGCTGCGGAGGGTCAGGTCGTCAGGGCTGGGGAACTCCGGTTCTTCACGCATTTCACCATCTGTCCAATCGTGGGCGCCGGGCAGTGCCGGCTTCGACATTAATCGGGCAGGAGCGAACGATGAATCGATCGACGGGACTGGACCACCCAGTCGAAAGTCGGTTGTCGTCTCCCCGGATGGCGCCGTAAGTCGAAACAGAGTGACCGGTCGGTCGACGGTGGCCGAATATGTCGGAATTGGTCGTTGCGCGGAGTACCTTCGGACGCCGCGCTCCGGCCGCTACTCGCCGTTCGCCCGCTCGTCGCCGGCGGACTCCACAATGTAGGCGAGGATCTCGGTGACCGGAATGCCGATGGCGGTGGCCTCCGCCAGCATCGGGTCGACGAAATCAGTGAAGAACCGCAGGCGGTCGCTCCTGTTGCGCTCCACGATCCGCTCCTTCCAGGACAACGTGTTCCGGCGTCTCGAAAGGGTAGTCTTGTTCCGCTCGACTTCAGTCGAACCGTGGGGGTGTGATGAGAGGAATTGTTCTCGCCGGCGGCAGTGGTACCCGGATGTACCCACTGACCCTGGTCACCTCGAAGCAGTTGCTGCCGATCTATGACAAACCGATGATCTACTATCCGCTTTCCGTGCTCATGCTGGCCGAGATCAGGGACATCTTGATCATCTCGGCCCCGGAGAGCCTGCCCGATCTGCGTGCCCTGCTCGGGGACGGCGCACAACTCGGGCTCAACCTCACCTATGCCGAACAGCCCGAGCCGCGCGGGATCGCGGACGCGTTCATCGTGGGTGCCGAGCACGTCGGGGGTTCGGCTTCCGCGCTCATCCTCGGCGACAACCTCTTCCACGGCACCGGCTTCGGCGAGCTGCTCCGCGGTTCGGCGGCCCGGCTCGACGGCTGCACCCTCTTCGGTTACCCGGTCGCCGATCCGGAGCGCTACGGCATCGGCGAGCTCGACGAGCGGGGTGAACTCGTATCCATCGAGGAAAAACCCGAGCGGCCACGGTCCAACAACGCGATCACCGGCCTGTACTTCTACGATTCCGATGTCGTGGACCTGGCACGCGACCTGCGGCCTTCGGCCCGAGGCGAACTCGAGATCAGCGACATCAACCAGATGTACCTGAAGAACGGCCGGGCGCGCCTGGTCACCCTCGGGCGCGGGTTCACCTGGCTCGACGCCGGAACCCACAAGTCGCTGCTCGACGCCGGCCAGTACGTCCAGGTACTGGAGAACCGCCAGGGGGTCCGGGTGGCCTGTGTCGAGGAGATCGCGTTGCGGATGGGGTTCATCACCGCCGAGGACTGTTTCCGGCTGGGCAACCGGATGAAGAACTCGGGCTATGGGCAATACGTCATGGATGTCGCCGGGTCGTTGTCCTGAACACGCCTCGTCCCGCCAGCGAGACAGCGTTCAGCCGACCGGTCCGCCGTACAGGAAGGGGGGCGGGGGGCGACCCGCACGGGCACGCACCCCGGCTGCCGATGCCAATCGATTCGATGCCGGCCGCGGACGAGGATCGCCCCGGCGAACCTCCGTGGCTGAGGCTGGACCGGCGGGTCGTCGCCTCGACCGCGGTGGTGAGCACGGGGGCCGCGATCGGGTTCGGCTATGCCGGCTGGGCGTCGCTGTCGATGCCGATCGGCTGGCTGCTGCTCGGTGCGCTCGGCGTGGTCCTCCTCGGCGCCGCGGCCACGGAGGGGTACTGGCGGGCGAGCCGGTACCGGATCACCGCGGACCGGCTCGAACAACGGGTGGACTTCGTCGTGCACCGGCACCGGTCACTCGCCAGGGAACGCATCCGTGGCGTCGACGTGACGGCGAACCCGTTGCACCGGTTGCTGGGGCTCGCCGTTGTCACCATCCACACCGGGAAACAGGCGGGCGCGGACAGGATCAAACTGGACCCTCTGTCCAAAGTGGCGGCCGCACGGCTGCGCGCGGAGTTGCGACGGGTTGCCGGGAGGGCACAGCCGGTCGCGCCGGAGCGGAACACGGCGGAGTACCCGAGAAGCGGCGTGCTCGCCCGCCTGGAGTGGTCGTGGCTGCGGTACGCCCCGACCTCGCCATTGGCACCGCTCGCCGTGGCCGCCGCCGGTGGTGCGGCGGTCAACGTCGCCGGCTGGCTCGGCGTGCGCGAGCAGGCCGTGGATTGGGTGATCGGCCTGCTCAGCGGTCAGGCTCTCGTGCTGACGGTCCTGCTGTTCACGGTCTCCGCGGTGGTCGTCGCGGTGCTCGGCTCGTTCGCCGTGTTCGCCGTGTGGTGGTGGGATTACGAGCTGGACCGGGAACCGGGCGGGACGCTCCGGGTGCGGCGTGGCCTGCTCACCACCCGGTCGTCCACGATCGAAGAACGCCGGTTGCGCGGGGTCAAGGTGGCGGAGCCGGCCGGTAACCGGCTGGCCGGAGCGGCCAGGGTGGACGCGGTGATGACCGGGCGGGGCGAGCACGAGGAGGACGACAGGCTCGCACTGAACACCCTGCTGCCCGCCGCCCCCCGTGCGGTCGCCACCAGGGTGGCGGCGGGCGTGCTGGGTATCGACGTGACCGGCGCCGCGCTGACACCACACCCGGCCGCGGCTCGCCGCCGGAGGATCGTCCGGGCGGTGGTGGGCAGCCTGCTCCCGGTCGCCGTGCTCGTGCCGTTCGGTGTCCGGCACGCGGAAATCCCGCTGCACGCCGCCTGGATCACGGCACTCGTCCTGCTCCCGGCGTCGGTGCTGCTCGCTCGCGACGCCTACCGCAACCTCGGACACGGCACCTCCGGCGGGTACCTGATCACCAGGTACGGCACCGGTGGCCGCCGGACCGTAGCGCTGGAACGCGACGGGGTCATCGGCTGGACCGCGCGCCAGTCGTTCTTCCAGCGGCGGGCGGGACTGATCACCCTGACCATGATCACCGCGGCGGGAAGTGGCGCGTATTCCGTCTTCGACGCCGATGAGAGCGAGGGGCTGCGCTTCGCCGGCCAGGCCCTGCCCGAACTGGTGGTGCCGTTCCTGGAAACGGATTCGGCCGACGGCGACGCACGGTGAGGAGCACAGTCACGGCGTCGACCCCGGTTCGACGTTCGCCGGTTACGAATCCAGGGCCCGGGGCTGAGGCGGCGCCGGATCGAGGTAATCCCGTTCGAGCTGTTGTGCGCTGAGCGTCGCCGCCGCCGCGTCGTCCAAGCTGCTGACGATCCAGGTGAGCAGGTCCTGCTCGGCGTTCGCGGCCGCCTTCAGCCAGCGTTCTTGTTTGTCCGACGGGAAATTCACCAATATCTTGCGGACGGTGACGTCCTCGGTCTTGCCCGCCGATTGGCGGCCGGCCTTGACCCGGTTGCGCAGTTCGTTCCTGGACCAGCCGAACTTCTCGGCGCGGTCGAGCCACTCGTCCTGCTGTTGCTCGGGCAGGCTGGTGAGCTCGGCGTGGTGCTGGAAGCTCAGCGCCGCGCGCCGCCGCGCGGCCGGGTACCTCCTCGCCACCCATGCGTAGTTCCGCAGGGTCTGGTAGTCGAGTTGCGTCTCCATGATGGCGCGCTTGTAGCGGTTCGGGTACTCGGACTGGCCGTAGATGAGCCAGTCGCCCAGCCACCACGCCGACGAGTCCGAGACGACGAAGATCTCCCGCCCCACCCGTCGCCATTCGTCCAGCGACATGCTCGGCGGAAGCTGGAGACTCGTGCGCCGGGTCAACGCCGACCCGTTCGGCGGTTCCGTTCTCGCGCCGTTCATCGGACGACGGGCGCCATTGGCGACGGGAGCGCTTGTTCGATTGGAATGCGGTCTGTTCTGGACCGGAAATTCCCCCGATTGGCTGATATCGACAGAATTCGGCTCGTAGTTATTTCTGGATTTATACACTTCGCCTCCCCAGTAACCCTCCGTGCACATTCACGGGAAACGCCACCCAGTCGAACCTCCCCCACCCGGTGGACGATACTGCCAGGACGGGCAGAACGTGACAAGGCGCCCAAGCGTGGCCGCCATTGGTGTGTCCGTACCCGGTTTCGGCAGGCGTCCGCTGACTGACGCCGTTCGATCGCGCACCACTTTGCCGCGCGGCCACCTGGGCCCGGAGCCGGCTGTCGCGGACCGCGCGGGCCGTGTTCGTACCGGCCGGCCGGTAAGTGCTTGCCGCCACGCATAACCCCAGGTTAAGGGATACGCGCCAGTCGGTCCGGCCAGTCGGCCGGTACTTAAGTATTTGGTTTTCGACTTAAGTTGGTGTCGCCGGCCGTCGGTCAGGGCCGGTCGTCGGCGGAGCGGCAGACCGGGTTGGTGACGCGGCGGGTTACCTATGAGTTCGCGGCGTCGATCGCGTAGTGCGGCCGGTCCTTCAAGTATGAGTGAAATGGTGGCCGCGGATTCCCGCTAATGCCGGAATTCCTGCGCCGGGGAGGGGGAGGCCCAGCGCAGGAATTCCGCTCGTGACTGAGGGCGCCACGAGTATTCAGCGAAGCCGTTCCGAGTCGCGGTCAACCCGCCGAGTCGCTCCGCCTGGCGAGGATCACCATCCCCATGCCGAAGGCGGCCACGGTGAGGTTCGCGAAGGTCTCGAACCCGGCCAGGAAGCCGACGTGCGGGATGACGTAGCGGTTGAAGACGTTGAGCACCGGCGCCAGAACCGGCTGGCCCGCCAGGTGGTCGATGGCCCCGCTGACGCCGATGACGAGCAGGAACACGCCCGCGAACTGAACGGCTCTGGCCATACCCAACGCTAGAGCTCATTCCGGTTCCGGAGGACCGGTCTTCGGTATGCGCGTCGCCGACCTAGGTCTCGGTTCTCCGGCCGGCGGCCGACCATGGTCAGGGCGGCCGGTACTTCGGTATCGGCCGGTGCGACAACGGCGACGCGAGTCGGCTCCGCCAGTAGGGTTGGCCGCCATGGACGGTTCGGTGGGCTCGCTCCGGCGCGGCACGCGTGAGTGGGTCGTCGACGGGGGCCTGTTCGCGCTCGCCTCGGTGTACGGGTGGCTGATCGCGGTGGCACGCCTCGAGACGGTGGGCACGGTGGAGCCGTTGTGGCTGTTCCAACTCGACCAGGTGGTCGGCGCACTCGGATGTGCCGCACTGTGGCTCCGCCGCCGCTGGCCGGTCCAGCTCGCCGTCGTTCTGATGGTGCTGGGGATGTTCGCCGAACTGGTCAGCGGGGCCATGCTGGCGGCGCTGTTCACGGTCGCCGTGCACCGGCCCCCGCGCACCACGCTCGTCGTCGCCGGCGTCGGTTTGCTCGCGGCGTTCGTCTACGTGGTGGTGCGTCCCGAGCCGGAGCTTCCCGGCCTGCTGATGTTCCTGATCGGCGTCGCGGCTCAGGGGGCGGTGATGGGCTGGGGCCTGTTCATCCAGCGCCAGCGCCAGCTCGTCACCCGGATCCGGGCGGAGGCCGACCTGCGTGCCGAGGGCGCCCAGCTCCGCGCGCGCGAGGAGGTCGCCAGGGAGATGCACGATGTGCTCGGCCACCGCCTTTCGCTGGTGAGCATGCACGCCGGTGCCCTGGAATACCATCCCAACGCCCCGCCGGCGGAGATCGGCAAGGCGGCGGCGGTGATCAGGGAGAGCGCTCACCAGGCGCTGGAGGATCTGCGCGAGATCGTCAGCGTGTTGCGCACGCCGGCCTCCGAACTGCCGCAGCCGACCATCGCCGACATCCGCGAGCTCGTCGCCGAAGCCGGCCGGGCCGGGATGCGCGCGGGGTTGCGGGAGGACTACCCGGATGGCGTGCCGAACCAGATCAGCCGCACGGCGTACCGGATCGTGCAGGAGGCGCTGACCAACGTGCGCAAGCACGCCGGGGATGCGGAGGTGCGGGTCTCGGTCGCCGGTGCGCCCGGCGACGGATTGGCCGTGGAGGTGTGCAACGGAGCCGCGGCGAAGCCGAAACGGAGCCCGGCGCCGGGGCAGGGACTGGCCGGGTTGACCGAACGGGTGGCGCTGGCCGAGGGAACGCTGACCTACGGCCCCACCGAGGCCGGCGGCTGGCGGTTGCGGGCGTGGCTGCCGTGGGGCCGGGGAACCGCCGGCTAGTCAGGTCGCGTCGTCGGACCGCGTGACCTCGGTGAGCTGGCTGGTGAGCTCGGCGGCCTTCGCCGGTGCCAGCCCGTCGATCTTGATCGCGCCCTTCGCCGATGCGGTGGTCACGGCGAGCGTGGTCAGGCCGAAGTGCTTCTGCAACGGACCTCGTACCGTGTCCACGGTCTGGATCCGGGAGATCGGCGCGATGCGCACTTCCTGCCAGAAATAGCCCTTCCGGAGGTACACCGCGGTGTCGGTGATCTCCCAGCGGTGCACCCGGTACCACCAGCCCGGCAACAACCACACCACCGGGACGGCCGCCACCAGCACCACCGCGGCCGGTATCAGCAGCCACGTGCCACCGACCTTCAGCAAGCCCGGTACGAGCGCGGCGGCGACGAGCGCGGCGACCGCGGCCGCGAAGGTCAGCGCGAGCCGCGCCCGCCACCAGCCGACCGATTGGGGGTCGAACTCGATTCTCGGTGGGCGTGCCGACTCCGTACGCACTTGCGCCATATACACCCCGATCGCGAAGTTGCCAAAACTGTAACACCGGCCGATTTCGCCGTCCGGGGAGGTGCTGGACAATTCCCAATGGCCCAACCATCCTGGGGCGGAGTTTCGCCGCCGCCGACCGGATAGGCCGGGCGGGTTCGGTGTGGGCCATATCGGACGATTGGATGCGCACAGGTGATATTCCCGTATACGGCATCACGTCGCGTGGCCCTTCGCGCGGCGACCGCCGCGGAGCAGGCGGAGTTCTTCCGCACCATCCTGCGGACCGGGATCGAAAGCGTGCGGCCGACCGCGCCCCGGGCGGCACCGGTGTCCAAACGCGTCCAGGCCGCATTCCACGTGCTCAAGCGCAACAGCGGTGAGGTCATGGGCTTCAGCCTGATTTTCGACCAGGACCAGGCCGGGCACATCCGGTGCGGCACCTACCTGGATCCGCGGCGCGCTCGGCTCGGCGTCGGTTCCGAGGCCGTCGGCCTGACCATCAACTACGCCTTCGCCGCGTTCAACGTGGACCGGGTGATCACCGAGACCACCGAGGCGAGTTTCGGTTCCTTCGGTGTGACCAAGGGAGACGAGCGAATCCGCAATGTCCTGCGAGAGCATCTCTACTTCCGCGGGCAGTTCTGGGACCTGCACGGCTTCTCGGTGGACCGGGCGCAGTGGATGGAGGATCGTGAAGCGATCGCGCTCGAACTCGACCCGGTCGCCGAGGGCGGGGGACGGCCGGACACCGGATAGTGGGACGCCCCGGGTGCGCGTCCCGCCGGCGGGACGCACACCCGGGACCGGAACCGCACGGCGATTTCGCCGAGGGGAATTCCGGTCGCCGATAGCCGGAATCGCGAAGGAAGTTGTTCCGCCTGGGAAAGTTGGTTCCCGTCGCGGCCGAAGAATCGAGGGAGCATCTTGTGGCTTATGCCGAACTGACGCCGGCGGAGCTGCTTTCCGCGGGATTCAGCTCACCGCGCGTCACCGAAGAACCGTGGGTCGTGCGCTGGGACGAATTCGACGGTGACATCGAGCAACTGGTGCTCGATTCGCTTCCGGCGATGGTGGAATTCCGCACTTCGGGAACGACCGGCGCCAGCAAGGCGTGGCACCGCCCCAAGGAACTGATGTGGGCCGAGGCCGGAATGCTGGCCGGGTTGCTCGCGCCGCGGGATCCGCGAGCGGTGCTGGCCTGCGTGCCCTCCTCGCACCTCTACGGCGGGCTCACCAGCGTGCTGGTCCCGGCCAGGCTCGGCGTCCCGGTCTGGTACCGGCCGTCCTTCACCGGCCGCATGCCGGATCCCGGAGAGCGCCGGAGCTGGGCGATCATGGCCATTCCCTGGACCTTTTCGATGCTGCGCCGGTACCTGCCATGGATCACCTCGCTCGAACGGGTCACGGTCCTGCACGCCAGCGGGCTGATCCCGGAGGCCGCGCAGCACTTCCTGGCCGAAGCCGGTGCCGAGCGGGCGCGCATCATCGAGGTGATCGGGGCGACCGAGGCCGGCGCGGTCGCGACCCGCCAGTGGTCCGAAGGCGACCCGCCGGACTGGACCCTGCTCGACGACGTGGCCTTCGCCGAGCCCGTCGAGCCGGGGGAGGGCGAGGTGTCCTTGCACGTCCACAGTGGGCGGTTGGCACTGCTCGGAAAGGACCGCGCGCAACAGAGTTGCCGGCTCGACGATTACGTCGAGCGCCTCGGCGAACGCAGTTTCCGGTTCACCGGGCGGCGGAGCAGGCTGGTGAACGTCAACGGCCGCAGGTTCAACCTCGATCACCTCGAGAACCTCGTCCGGCCGATGCTGGACTGCGTGGACCTCGCCATCCGGCCGGTGACCGACCCGATGATCGGCGAGCACATCGAACTGCTCGTCGTGCTGCACCCCGGCACGGCGGTCGGCGACCTGGACCTGACCGCCGCGTTCGACCGCATCGGGGTGCGTCCGCGCAGGGTGCGTGCCGTCGACCGGATCGACCGCACCGAGATCGGCAAGTTCCGCCGCGTAGGGCAATCCGAAACGAGTGACGCAGGAGCCAGATCGTGACAATCTCCGCCGAGACCGGAACCGACTTCTCGCTCACCGACATCGTCCGCAACGCGGGCTGGGACGCCAGGCTCGAGCCGTGCGGTGAAGAGGACATCGCCCGGATGCAGGCCAGCGCGGCCACCGTGGCCAAGGCGCTGGCGGCCGATCAGCCGGTTTACGGGCTGACGCAGGGATTCGGCCCGCTCGTGCTGTTCGAAGCCGAGTCCGAGCTGGAACAGGGCGACAGCCTGATCTCCCACCTCGGCTCGGGGCAGGGCGAACCGCTGCCGCCCGAGGCCTGCCGCCTCGTGGTGTGGCTGCGGCTGAACAGCATGCGCAAGGGCTACTCCGCCGTGTCTCCCGAGTTCTGGCTGCGGCTCGCGCGGCTGTGGAACGACGGGTTCACCCCGGCGATCCCGCGGCACGGCACGGTGAGTGCCAGTGGTGACCTGCAACCGCTCGCGCACGCGGCGCTCAGCCACACCGGAGTCGGTGAGGCGTGGGTACCCGGGCCGGGCGGCCGACGGACCGTGAGGCCGGCCAAGGAGGCACTCGCCGCTCTCGGCGCCGAACCGTTCACCTGGCCGGTGCGCGAAGCACTCGCCTTCGTCAACGGCACCGGGGTCGGCCTCGCGGTGTCCATCGTGAACCAGCAGTCCGCGGTGGCGCTCGTCCGCGCGGCCGCGCTGCTCACCGGCCGGATCAGCACCCTGTTCGGTGCCAACCCCGAACACTTCCGGCCCGGCATCGGGATCGCGCGCGGGCAGGCCGGGCAGCTCACCGCGGCACGGTGGATCAGGGAGGAGCTCCCGGCCGGTGCCGAGCGCTCTCCCGACCGCCCGCTGCAGGAGCCGTACAGCCTGCGCTGCGGGCCGCAGGTGCTCGGGGCGGTGCTCGACCAGCTCGACTTCGCCGGTGAGCTGCTGTGCCGGGAAGCCAACGGCAGCACGGACAACCCGGTCACCTTCGACGGGGAGGTGCTGCACGGCGGCAACTTCCACGCGATGCCGGTCGGTTTCGCCTCCGACCAGATCGGGCTGGCCGTGCAGATGGCCGCCTACCTCGCCGAGCGGCAGCTCGGGGTGCTGGTGAGTCCGGTGACCAATGGCGGGCTCCCGCCCATGCTGACCCCGCGTCCCGGCCGCGGTGCCGGTCTCGCCGGAGTGCAGATCAGCGCGACCTCCTTCGTCTCCCGCATCCGGCAGCTGGTCTACCCGGCCTCCCTGACCACGTTGCCGACGAACGGCTGGAACCAGGACCACGTCCCGATGGCGCTCAACGGCGCGAATTCCGTGGCGGACGCACTCGACCTCGCGTGGCTGACCATCGGTTCGCTCGCGATCGGGGTCGCGCAGCTCACCTCGATGCTCGGTGCCGGCACGGACGGCCAGGGACCGTGGGCGAAGCTGGCCGAGCTGTCGCCGCCGCTGGACGCCGACCGGCCGATGGCGGCCGAAGTCCGCGCCGCCAGGGATCTGCTGCGGACCACGGCGGAGACACAGCTCGCCACCGACCCCGACCGGGCGTTCTGACGCGGTGGCCGGTCACCGGAAACTTCGGCCGGAGCGCGAGGTGCGAGCGTGATGAAGCAGGACGAGAGTGCGAAGCGGCCGTCCATGCTCGAGTTGTCGGCATGGCGGGAACTGCTGGTCTACCTGGCTCCCCACCGCAAGGTGGTGGTCGTCGGCGGCCTGCTGACGCTGGCCGGTGCGCTGGTCGGGCTCACCCAGCCGGCGATGGCCAAGTGGATCGTGGATTCGCTGGAGCACGACCGTGCGGTGACCGGTCCCCTCGTACTGCTCACCGTGGTCGTCGTGGCCGGCGCCGCGCTGGCCGCGCTGGGCTACTACCTGCTCGGCCGGGTCGCCGAGTCCGTGGTGCTGAAGTCCCGGCGGGAAATGGTGGCGCGGGTGCTCGGACTGCGGATGCGGGAGACGTCCCGGCTCCAGCCGGGCGACCTGATGTCCCGGGTCACCGCCGATACGACGCTGCTGCGGCAAGCGGTCGGCCAGACGCTGATCGACGCACTCAAAGGGGTGCTGATGCTCGTCGTCATCGTGGCGGCGATGTGGCTGATGGACGCGGTCCTGCTGCTGGTGACCCTCGGCGTCCTGGTGGTCGCCGGCGTGCTGATCGGCCTGGTGGTGCCCTACTTCCAGCGATACAGCACCAAGGTGCAGGAGGCGATCGCCGACATCAATTCGGTGCTGGAGCGGGCTCTCGGCGCGCTGCGCACCATCAAGGCCTCCGGCTCGGAGCCACAAGAGGCCGCGAAGATCCACCGCTCCACCTGGCAGGCGTGGCGCTACGGCCTCCACCTCGCCCGGCTCAGCGGAATCGTCAGCGCGGGCGCGTTGCTGGCGATCCACGTGTCGTTCCTGGTGGTGCTCGGGGTCGGCGGTGCGCGAGTGGCCTCGGGCGCCATCCCCATCGGCACGCTGATCGCCTTCCTGCTGTACCTGTTCTCGCTGATCGAACCCGTGGCGGGCCTGATCACCGCGGCGTCGACGTTCAGCACGGGAGTCGCCGCGGTGCGCCGGATCCGTGAGGTGCACAACCTCGAGGTGGAGCCCTTGCGGGCGCCCGCGGCGGGGGAGCGGCCGGTGAACGCGGTGCGGAGCGCGGCGCGCGCACCCGCCACGCTCGCCTTCCACGACGTGCACTTCCGCTACCCGGAGCCGGACAGCCCGGCCGTGCACCGCGGGGTCAGCTTCGTCATTCCGCCCGGCGGGATGACGGCCGTCGTCGGCCCCTCCGGTGCGGGCAAGTCCACGCTCTTCTCGCTCGTCGAACGGTTCTACGAGCCGGTGCGGGGCAGGATCGAGCTGGACGGCGTCGACCTGGAGGACTGGCCGCTCGCCGACCTGCGTGCCGCGATCGGCTACGTCGAGCAGGACGCACCGGTGCTGGCAGGGAGCCTGCGGGAGAACCTGCTGATCGGCATCACCACCGAGGTCACGGACGAGGAGATCCGGCACGTGCTCTCGCGCACCCGGCTCACCGCGCTGGTCGACCAGCTGCCGGACGGGCTCGACACGCTGGTCGGGCACCGGGGCAGCACCCTCTCCGGCGGGGAACGGCAGCGCATCGCGATCGCGCGGGCGCTGCTGCGCACCCCTCGCCTTCTCCTGCTGGACGAGGCGACTTCCCAGCTCGACGCGGTGAACGAGGCCGCGCTGCGCGAGGTCGTGGTCGAGGTCGCGCGCGAGTACACGGTGCTGGTGGTGGCGCATCGGCTGTCCACCGTCACCAAGGCCGACCGGATCCTGGTGATGGACGCCGGCGTGGTCCGCGCCGTCGGCACGCACCAGGAACTGGTGGAGCGGGACGAGTTGTACCGCGAGCTGGCCACGACCCAGCTTCTGGTGGCCGGCCCGGCCGAGGACTCCGGTACGCCGGAGGTGAGCGGAGTCCGCCCAGGGTGACCTGGATTCGTCAGGCGCCGCCGAGGCGCCACATTCGGAAAGGGGTTCTGGAACATGACTACTCAGCTCGAGGCGAGCACGGTGGAGTCCGGTGCCAGGGAACGCGAGCTGTACCTGAACCTGATGAAGCGGGTGGTGACGAACCTGATCTACCAGGATTCGGCGGTCTACCACGGGGACAGCTACGCGGAGATCAAGGCGGGGGTGCGTGAGGAGCGGGCGTTCGACGCCTCGGCCCGCGAGTCGGGACTGGACCACCCGCGGGTGGCGCACACGATGGTGGGGGTCAAGCGGCTGGACAACATCCAGGAATGCCTGGAGTCGGTGCTGGCCGACGACGTACCCGGTGACTTCATCGAGACGGGCGTGTGGCGCGGTGGGGCCAGCATCTTCGCCCGCGCGGTGCTGAAGGCGCACGGTGTCACCGACCGGACGGTGTGGGTGGCGGATTCGTTCGAGGGCCTGCCGCCCAACGAACGGGAACCGATCCACCTGCTGAACGACCTGCTGGCGGTTTCGGAGGAGGCCGTCCGGGAGAACTTCCGGCGGTACGGCCTGCTGGACGATCAGGTGCGGTTCGTCAAGGGCTGGTTCTGCGACTCGCTGCCCACCGCCGAGGTGGAGCGGCTGTCGGTGCTGCGGCTGGACGGCGACCTGTACGAGTCCACAATGGACGCTCTGGACAACCTGTACCCCAAGCTGTCGGCCGGCGGGTTCGTCATCGTCGACGACTACTACTTCGTGCCCGGCTGCCGGCTGGCGATCCTGGAGTTCCGGCGCCGCCACGGGATCACCGACCCGGTGCGGGAGATCGACGGGGTCGGCACGTTCTGGCGCAAGACCGGCTGAGGCGCCGGTCAGGCCGTCGCGACGGCGTCCCGGCCCGCCGCCAGCTCCTCCAGCGTGGCGACCAGTTCGTTCGGCGTCGGCATCGCGAGTATCTCCTCCCGCAGGCGCGCGGCGCCCGCCCGGAACGAGGACTCCGTCAGCAGCCTGCGCAACGCGTCGCGGACCAGCGGGCCGGTCGCCTCTGCGGCCGGGATGGCCAGGCCCGCCCCGTGCTCGGCGAGCCTGGCCGCGAGGAACGGCTCGTCGTAAACGTCGGGCAGGGCCAGGTGCGGTATCCCGGACAGCGCCACCGAGCAGATGGTGCCGGGCCCGGCGTGGTGGATCACCGCCGTACAGGTGGGTGCCAGCGCGTGCAGCGGGACGAACGGGAAGACGCTTACGTTGCCCGGGATACGCCGGAGCTTGGCCCGCTCGGCGTCCGGCACCGTGGCGACGACTTCGACGTCCAGTTCGGCCAGTGCGTCCAGCAGGCCCTGCACGTCCACCGGGTAGTCACCGAACTGGTGCACCCCGCTCACGCCGAGGGTCAGCCCCACCCGCGGCTTCGACGGCGGCCCGGCCAGCCAGCCGGGCTCGCTGGCGCGGCCGTTGTAGGGGATGTACCGCATCGGCAGCACCGGCTGACCGGTGCTCATCCGCAGCGACGCGGGCAGGTGGTCGACGGTGAACTGGCCGGTGACAAGGTCTTCGGAGAAATCCAGGCCGAACGGCCGCAGCCGGCTACCGAGCCAGGTGGCCAGCGGGTCGGTGACCTCGTCGCCCGCGCCCGCCTCGCGCAGGTTCAGGAAGAGGTTCCTGGTGCCGCCGAAGTAGTCGATGCTCCACATCAGCCTGCCGTGTGCGCAACCGAGCACCTTCGCGGCGATGGAACCGGCGTAGGTGTTGGTTTCCCAGACGATGAGGTCGGGGCGCCAGGCCAGCGCGAAGTCGACCAGTTCGTCGATCATCGGATCGTTGAGCATGCGGTGCCACCACCGCACGGCGCCGGTGTAACCCTCGACGAGGTAGTCCATGGTGACCTCGCCGGGCGAGCGCACCGGGGCGTCGTACGGCGCTCCGGGAACCCCCTTGGTGGCTTCCGCGAACAACTCGGGCCGCCGCTCCAGTACGCTCCACAGCCTGCTGTCCCGGCCCACCGGCACCACCGGCAGCCCGGTCTCGGTCACCGCGGCCACCAGCGCGGGCTGGGTCGCGACGCGGACGTCGTGGCCCGCGGATCGCAGTGCCCAGGCCAGCGGGACCATGGGCAGGAAATGGGTTTTGTCGGCATAGGTCGCGAACAGCACGCGCATGGTCGATCCCCTCACGCCAGGGCGCGGTAGCGGGTGGTGAGCCGTTCGAGGTCGCCTGCCAGCTCGTTCGGCGAGGGCATGGCGAGCATCTCTTCACGCAGGCGCCGGGCCGAAGCCGAGAACGACGGCTCGTCGAGCAACCGGGAGACGGCTTTCCGCAACGCGGGCCCGTTCACCTCGGCGCCGGGGATGCTCAGCGAGGCGCCGGTGGCAGCGAGGCGGGAAGCCAGTGGAGGCGCGTCGAACTGCTCCGGCACGGTCAGCTGCGGTACGCCGTGCAGGGCGGCCGTGGCCAGGGTGCCGAAGCCGGCATGGTGCACGACCACCGAGCAACCCGGCACCAGCGCGTGGAGTGGCGCGAACGGGATGATCCTGGCGTTGTCCGGGATCCGGGCGAGCTTGGCCCGTTCGGAGTCCGGCAGCGTGGCGACCAGTTCGATGTCCAGGTCCGCCAGCTCGTCGAAGAGGCTCTGCAGGCTCCAGCCGTGGCCGCCGAACCGCTCCGCCATGGCCACCCCGAGGGTGAGCACCACCCTCGGTTTCGACGGCGGTTCGCGCAACCACCGCGGTACCACCGCGGGCCCGTTGTACGGCACGTAGCGCATCGGCACGCAGTGCAGGCCGGTGTCCATGCGCAGGGCGGCGGGCAACTGTTCCAGGGTGAAGTGGCCGGTGGTGAGGTCCTCGGCGAACTCGACGCCGTACGTGCTCGCCTGCTCGGCGAGCCATCGGCCGAGCGGGTCCTCCCGATCCTGCCCGGCGCACTGCCCGTGCAGGCGGAGGAACCGCTCCCTGGTGCGGCCGAAGAAGTCCAGGCACCACAGCAGCCGGGCGTGCGCCGCGCCGCAGGCCTTCGCCGCGATCGGGGCCGCGTAGGTGCCCGGTTCCCAGATCACCAGATCGGGTCGCCAGGCGCGGCAGAACTCCACCAGTTCGGCGATCATCGGCTGGTTGACCGTCCGGTACCAGGACGACACCGTCCAGCGATAGCCGGCGACCAGCTCCTCCGGAGTGGTGTTCGCGGCTGGCTCGTCGGCACGGTCGAACGGTGGCATCCGGCCGGTGCGCACCTGCTCGGCGTAGATCTTCGGGTGCCTCGCCGCGAGGTTGCGCAGCAGCCGTTCCTGCGTCCGCCAGAGGTTGTGGTCGCGGCCGACGGGAACGGCGGTCAGCCCCGCCCTGGTGATCAGCCCGGTCAGTTCGGGCTGGCTCGCGATCCGCACTTCGTGCCCGGCCGTCCGCAGCGCCCACGCCAGTGGCACGCAGGTCTGGAACACCGTCTGGAGCTTTTCCGAATAGGACGCGAAAAGTATGCGCATGGTGGTCCTACCTTCCGGTGCGGAGCAGGTACCGCATCGCCACACCGGTGACCGCGGAGGTGATGACGGCGATGAGGACGAGGATCGTGAAGCCGAGCGGGCTGATCAGGCCGTGGCCGAGCCCGATGGTGGCGATCACGAGTTCGGTCACGCCCCGGCAGTTCATCAGCACGCCGACCTGCAACGCCTGCCCGCGGGGAAGGCCGGCGAGCAGCGCGCCGCCGCCTGCCCCGGCCAGCTTGGTGAGCTGGGCCGCCAGCAGGATGCCGGCGAAGAGCAGCCAATGGCCGGCGTCACCGCCGAGCAGGCCGATCGACGTCTGGAGCCCGACCCCGGCGAAGAAGAGCGGGAGCAGGATCAACAGGGTGAAGCCCTGCAGCCGGTGGCTGATGCGGTCGATGGTGGGGGAACCACGCGGTACCGCGGTGCCGAAGAGGAAGGCGCCGATCACCGGGTGCAGGTGGATGGTCGTGGTGAGTGCGGAGAACCCGATCGCGCCGGCGACGAGCACGACGGTCAGCAACTGCTCGGAGCGCATCCGCCGGACCAGCACGGCGAGTGCGGGGCGAACGCAGAGATAGGTGACCAGCACCAGTGCCACCGCGAGCGCGGCGACTTCGAGGCCGCTTTCGTCACCGTCGCCCGTGCTGGCGAGGATGAAGGTGAGCACCAGCCAGGCGAGGCCGTCCCCGATCGCCGCGGACGAGATCGAGAGCACGCCGACACCGGTGCGGTCCTGGCCGAGGTCGAGCAGGATCCTGGCCAGTACCGGCAACGCTGTGATGGCGAGCGCGAGCCCGACGAACAAGGCGTACATCGTCGTCGTCGCACGGTCGCCCGCCAGCACCGGCGCGGCGGCGAGTGCGATGCCGACACCGGCGACGAAGGGCAGCCCCATCCCGCCGACGACGACTGCCCCGACGGCGCCCCGGTTCCGGATGCGGTCGGTGCGCAGTTCGCAGCCGAGCAGGAACATGAAGACCACAAGACCGAGCTGCGCGGCCTTGTCCAGGCTTTCGACGACCCCGGCGGGGAACAGCCAGGCCGCCGCCTCCGGCCACACCAGGCCGAGCACCGATGGCCCCAGCACGAGGCCACCGAGGATCTCACCGAGCACGGGCGGCTGCCGCAGCCTGCGCAGCACCTCGCCGAACAGGTGGCTGACCAGGAGGATCACCGACACCGCGAGCAGGAACCTGGTGGTGAGGTCCACGGGCTCGCGGCCGGTGCGGAACAGCGCCGGTGCCAGCAGGATCACCGCGGCGGCCAGGATGACCAGGCCGGTGCCGATCCGCAGCCAGGCACGCCGGCGAGCGGGCGTGGCCTGCCGGGCCGTGCCCGCCTCGGCCGTCATGCCGGATGCGGTGCCGGGATGCCCGGCGCCGGTCCACTGTGGAGCCCGGTGCCCCGGCCCGCCGGGCCGGAGAACTCACGCATCCCGTACAGCAACGGGCTTCCCCAGCCGGTTTCGACCCGGGTGACGCGGCCGAACACGACGGTGTGGTCGCCGCAGGACACGGTGTCGGCCACCCGGCACTCGGCGATGGCGCAGGCGTCTTCGGCCAGCCAGGGCAGGCCGGTGCCGTCCGAAGGCAGCCAGCCGACGTGGTCGAAGCGGTCGGCCCGCGCCGAGGCGAAGAGTTCCGCGGTGCGCCGCCCCCCGGTGTGCAGGAGGTTCACCACGAACCCGCCGCTGTCCCTGATCGCGGCGAGCGTTCCGCTGCGGTGGCCGAGGCAGATCAGCAGCGTGGGCGGGGCGAGGGTGACGCTGGTCAGCGAGTTGCAGGTGAGCCCGTGCGGCCTGCCGCCGCCGTCGATCGAGGTGACCACGGTGACGCCGGTGTAGTAGGTGCCCATGAACTCGCGGAAGGTGGCGGGGTCGGTGCCGCCGCCGGACGTGCCCGGCCCCGTCGTCCCGTTTTCCGGGTGGCTCGCGCTGGTCCCCATGGCTCCCCCTTCGATCGCCGGCCCGCTCAGTTGTTGATGCCGGCGAGGTACTCGTAGCAGCTGGGCAGAGTGGCGACCATTTCCTTCGCCTCGGCCCGCAACCGGGCGAACTCGGCTCGCGCCCGCCCGGCGTCGATGTGCTGGATGGCGGGCTGCGCGGTGCGGGGGACATGGCCGAGGCCGAGGTTCATCGTGTTCCACGAGTAGCTTTCGAAGCCGTGGTAATGGGGGTAGATGGTCTCTTCGTCGAGCAGCCGGGTCTCGGCGAGGGCCATCCGCTCCCGCAGGCCTTCCGGCATGGCGCGCAGTTTCGCTTCCTTCCAGTAGGGCGTGTCTTCGCGCTGCGCCGCCTTGTAGTGCAGGACCAGGAACTCCTTCACGCCGTCGACGGCGTGCGCGACGCGGGTGTTGTAGGCGGCGATCTGCCGCGGGTCCCACCGCCGGTCGGGGAAGTGCTTGACCAGTTGCTCGATGGCGTGCTGGATGAAGAAGATCCCGGTGGACTCGAGTGGTTCGACGAACGCGCTGGAGAGGCCGATCGCCACGCAGTTGCGCACCCACGACTCTTCGTTGCGGCCGATGCGCATGCGGATGTGGTTGGCCTCGAGCTCGTCCATGCCGGGGGCGACCGCGGCCCGCAGTTCCTGCTCGGCCTCGTCCGGGGTGATGAACTCGTCGGAGTAGACGTAACCGGTGCCGTTGCGGCGAAACAGCGGAATGGTCCACCGCCAGCCCGCGCTCATCGCGGTGGCCGTGGTGTAGGGAGCCATGTCGGTGGCTTCCTCCCGTGGCACCCGCAGCGCGACCGCGCGGTTGTTGGGCAGCACATCCTGGAAGGAGCGGAACTTCGCGCCCAGCGTCTTGTTGATCAGCAGGCCGCGGAAGCCGGTGCAGTCGATGAACAGCTCACCGGCGATGTCCCCGTGGGAAGTGGTCCTCACGTGGCTGATCCATCCCCGCGAGTCCTGCTCGACGTGCTCGACGTTGTCGACGACGTGCTTGGCGCCCAGCCGGGTGGCGTACCCGGCGAGGTAACGGGCGACCTCGTCGGCGTCGAAGTGGTACGCGTACGGGAACTGGGCGCGCTGTTCGTCCAAGGTGGACTTGGCGAGATCGCCGTCGAGACCGGAGACGAACAGCGACCCGTCCATCAGCCGCGGCGCGCGCTTGGCTTCGCAGAGCGCCGAGGTGATGAAGCACGAACGGTCGAACGGCTTGCTCCGGTCGCCCAACGCTAGCCACCAGTCGGCCAGCGAGAAACCCTGTACCGTCCGCAGTCTTTCGAACGGGTGGTAGAAGTGCTCGCCCTGCCTGCTCCAGTTCTCGAACCGGATGCCGAGCTTGTAACCACCGGCGCACTTCGGCAGCCAGTCGGCCTCGTCCAGGCCGAGGTAGTCGAAGAAGTGCCGCAACGTGCTGAACGTGGCCTCGCCGACACCGATCCGCTTGACCTGGGCCGATTCCACCAGCGTCACGTCAATCCGATCGGCGAACGCCGCCTTCAGGTAGCTGGCGGTCATCCACCCAGCGGTGCCGCCACCAACAATAACCACAGACCGGATCATTCCCGAACTCCTTAGCAGTCCTTTTCGAACACCCTGGTGCGGGCTGGTTCACACGATCCGTACCTCGGGGACGTACAGGATCCATTTGCCTCCCGATTCCTGGAACGCCTGCTCCTTGGCCATGATTTCCTCGGCGTGGTTCCAGGCGAACAGCAGGCTGTAGTCGGGGTAGGGATCGGCGAAGGCTTCGGGCGGGCGGACCGGGATGTGCCTGCCGGGGCTGACCCTGCCCTGCTTCGCCGGGGTGCTGTCGCAGATGAACGGGACGAGGTCCGGCCCGATCCCGCAGAGATTGGTCACGGTGGCGCTCTTCGCGGTGGCGCCGTAACCCACGACGCGCTTGCCCTCCGCGCGCAGTTCGCGCAGCAGCGAAGTCAGCTCGTCCTTGATCTTGAGCACACCGGTACCGAAGGCGTGCAGCGTTTCCGGCTCGGCGAGTTTCATCGTCAGCTCGTCGGCCAGCAGTTTCCTCACCGCGCCGCTCGGCGTCCTGGCGCCGGCGTGCACGAGCGTGTAGCGGACCTCGCCGCCATGGACGGGGAGTCGTTCGACGTCCACCAGTTCGAGACCGTACCGCGCCGCCATCGCCTGCACCGACCGCGCGCTGAACAGGAAGAAGTGCTCGTCGTAGATCTGGTCGAACGAGGTGCGCTCGATGATCTCGCCGAGGTAGGGGTCTTCGAAGACGAACGCGCCGGAGGGGGCGAGCAGGGTCTTGACCCCGGTCAGGATCGAGGCGATGTAGGGGATGTGGCACAGCGTGTTGGCCGCGTAGATGACGTCGGCCGGACCGGACTCGGCCAGGATCTGCCGCGCGGTCGAATCCTCGAAGAACGCCTTGCGCACGCGGATTCCCCTGGCGGCCGCGACGTCGGCCACCGCGCCGGAGGGCTCGACACCGAGGTGCCGGACACCGGCCTCGGCGAGCGCCCTGAGCATGATCCCGTCGTTGCAGCCGATCTCGACGACGAACGGGTCGTCACCGGTGAGCTCCGTGGCCAGCAGCCGCTTCGCCAGTTCCTCGAAATGCGTCCGCATGTACGCCGATCCGGAGGAGTAGTACGGATAGGCGTCGTGGAACATCCGCTCCCGCGGCACCTCCGCCATCAACTGGACCATCGTGCAGTCCTGGCAGGCACCGGTCGCGAGACGGTAGAAGAACTCCTGTCCGGGGTCGGACTCCGGGGCGAGGAAGGCGTCGGAGAGCGGCTGCCTGCCGAAGTCGAAGAACTCCCGAACCGTGCCTCCGCAGACGCGACACTGTGAATCACTCGGCATGAATGCTCCTGACAAAGTCGAACCGACGGCAGGCTTGGCCCGTGTGGTCGCACCGTTTCCTTCTTAGCAGGCCGATGCCGATCGAGCCGGGCAACCGAATTTATCCCAACCAGGACATCGAATCCTCACGGCCGCTGCTTGGCAAGGGGGACAACGCATGGTCGCCGCGGCGGGGCGCGCCGATGTCCTGCCGGCGGGACAGAACACCGCCGCTCCGGCACCATTCGCGAGTTACGATTACCCACCTGAGCCTTCGCCTTTGCTGCTCGACGCGGCTGGCACCCGGAAGGATTCCCGTGCGTATTTTGTTCGCCACTTATCCAGAGAAGACGCATTTCCTCGCGATGGTGCCGCTGGCGTGGGCGTTGCGGGCGGCGGGGCACGAGGTGCGCGTCGCCAGCCAGCCGCGGCTCGTCGACACGATCACCCGTGCCGGGCTCACCGCCGTGCCGGTCGGTACCGACCACGGGATGGACGCGGTGACAAAGCGGTTCCTCGCGCCCGAATTCGCCGCCAGGCACCCCGCGCTGTACGCGAAGGTCCGCTGGGGACGGCTGCCGCCGTTCGATCTGCCGGAGGATCCGGCGCGGCTCACCTGGGAGGCGCTGCGCGACGGGCAGAAGGAGGCCGTGCCCGGATACCGGATGGCCAACGAGCCGATGGTGGCGGACCTGGTCGCGTTCGCCAGGGCCTGGCGGCCCGACCTGGTGTTCTGGGAGCCGGTGACCTACGCCGCGGCCATCGCGGCCCGCGCGTGCGGTGCCGCGCACGCGCGGGTGCTGTGGTCCCTCGATTTCTTCGGGCGGATGCGCCGGCACTTCCTGCGCCTGCGGCGAACCCGGCCCGAGCACGATCGTGAGGACGCGCTCGGCACGTGGCTGGCCGGGCTCGCCGGGCGCTACGGCGTCGAGTTCACCGAGGAACTGCTCACCGGCCAGTTCACCGTCGAGCAGTTCCCGGCCTCGCTGCGGATGGAAGTGGGCCTGCACAGCGTGCCCATGCGGTACGTGCCCTACCCGGGGCCCGCGGTGATCCCCGGCTGGCTGCGTCATCCGCCTGCCAGGCCGAGGGTCGCGCTGACCCTCGGGCTCAGCTCGGCCGAGCGGTTCGGCGGCTATTCGGTGAGCGTGCGGGAACTCCTCGACGGACTGGCCGAACTCGACGTCGAGGTGGTCGCCACGGTGGCCGAATCGGAACAGCACAAGCTGACCGCCGTCCCGCCCAACGCGCGAATCGTGCCGTTCGTGCCGCTGCCCGCGTTGCTGCCGACCTGTTCGCTGGTCATCCACCACGCCGGTTTCGGCACCCTGTGCACCACGATGCTGAACGCCGTCCCGCAGCTCGCGATCCCGGAACAGGAGGACGCGCTGGTGTCCACCCTGCGGGTCGAGCGGCGTGGCGCCGCGGTCGTCCGGCACGTCACCGAGCTGACCGGGGACTTCGTGCGCGAGCAGGCGCGGCGACTGCTCGCCGAGCCGTCCTTCGGTGCCGCGGCGGCGCGGCTGGCCGACGAGATGCTGGCGATGCCGACACCCGCGGAAACCGTGCCGGAGCTGGAAAAGCTGGCTCGAGAGCACCGTGCCGCCCAGAAGATCGCCTAGCCGGGGAGGACCGTTGCGCTACGAATCGACCGACACCGCGAGGCCGCTCGTGACCGTTCTCGGTGCCTCGGGTTTTGTCGGCACCGCCGTGGTTCGCGAGTTCGCGGCGCACCCGGTGCGGTTGCGGCTGGTTTCCCGCCGCCCCGCGGCCGTGCCCGCGAACGCCGTGGCGGAGGCCGAGGTGTGCACCGCGGATCTCACCCGGCCCGGCGCGATCGCGGCGGCGGTGCGTGGTTCCGACGTCGTGATCCAGCTGGTCGCCTACATCAACGGGCCGTCGACCTGGCGGGTGGAAGAGGGCGACAAGGCGGCCGAGCGGGTCAATCTGGGGTTGGTGCGCGAACTCGTCGCGGTCCTGCGTGAGCAGGGCAGGACGACGGGGCCGCCACCGGTGGTGGTCTTCGCCGGTTCGCTGTCCCAGGCGGGCGTGCCGCGATCCGCGCTGTTGTCCGACGAGACGCCGGACGAACCCGTCACCGTCTACGACCGGCAGAAGCTCGAGGCGGAACGGGAACTGGTGGCGGCGACCGAGGCGGGCGTGCTGCGCGGCATCACGCTGCGCCTCCCGACGGTGTACGGGGCGGGCGTGGGCCCGAGCACACTGGAACGCGGCGTGGTGGCCGCGATGATGCGCCGCGCCCTCGCCGGTGAGCCGTTGACGATGTGGCACGACGGCACCGTGGCCAGGGACCTCGTTTGCGTGGACGACGTCGCCCGTGCGTTCGCGGCGGCGGTCGACCACGCCGATGCGCTGGCCGGCCGCCGCTGGCTGATCGGATCCGGCGAGGCTACCCGGATCGGCGACCTGTTCCACCGGATCGCCGCGGTGGTGGCCGCCCGCACGGGCCGCCCGCCGGTGCCCGTGGTGTCCACCGCGTCCACGCAGGCAGGCGCTTCGGACCTGTTCGACGTCGTCTGCGGCTCGACGGCGTTCGGCGACCTCACCGGCTGGTCGCCGCGGACGGATCTGGCCACCGCGCTCGAAGCGGCTGTCCGCCGCTTCGAGCTGGAACGGGCCGGTTGAGGCCGACCCGGTGAGCGGGGATCTCGGTCAGCCGATGGTGGTGCCGTAGCTGGCCCGCTCGTTGAGGAGCTTCGGGTCGAAGCCCGCGATGCGCTTGTACCTGGCGGCGATCTCCGTCCGCTCGCTCAGCGGCAGGATCTGCTCGATGTCGGTGAACCCTTCCGGCGCCCGCTCGTTGGCGAGCTTGATCACCAGCTCCGGGCCCATCCCGCGGTTCGCGAGCAGGGTGGCGGCCGTCGGCGGCCTGCGCTGCGCCTCGTAGTGCTCGCACGCCCGCTCCGGATCGCCGATCCGCGCGAGCGCGTCGCTCAGCACGCGTGCGTCCAGGACAGCCTGTGAAGCGCCGTTGGAGCCGATCGGGTACATGGGATGGGCCGCGTCCCCGATCAGCGTCACCCTGCCGTGGGTCCACCGCGGCAGCGGATCCCGGTCGACCATCGGGTACTCGTAGGCCTGCTGCGCGTCCCGGATCGTCCCGGCGACGTCGAGCCAGTCGAACTTCCAGTCGGCGAAGTGGGGCAGGAACTCGTCGACCGGGATGCGCTGGTTCCAGTTGCCCCGGCCGGCGGCGGAGTGGGCGAGCGGGCGCTCGGCCACCCAGTTGATCTCCACCTGGCCGTGCTCGTCCGGGGCCGAGATCGGGTAGGCGACGAACTTCCGCTCACCGTCCCCCGCCATGATCATCGACTGGCCGCCGCGGTAGGGAACGCCCTTGGTGATCCCGCGCCACAGCACCAGCCCGTTCCACAGTGGACCGGGTTCGTCCGGGTAGAGCTGGGCCCGCACCGTCGAGCGGATGCCATCGGCGGCGATGAGCAGATCCGCCGCCAGCCGCTCGCCGCCGAAGTCGGCCACCACCCCGTCCGCGGTGGTGGTGAACCGGGTGAGCCGGTGACCCGTGCGCACCGCGGCGCGGCCGAGGCGTTCGTGGACGGCGTCGAGGAGCAGGTGCTGCAACCTGCCCCGGTGCACCGAGTACTGCGCCCACCGGTAACCGGCCCCGATGCCCCGTGGTTCGGACCAGATGAGCTGGCCGAGGTGGTTGAAGTAGGCCAGTTCCCCGGTGGCGACGCCGATCCGCGCGATCCGTTCCCCGAGGCCGAGTTCGGTGAGTTCGCGCACGGCGTGCGGCAGCAGGTTGATCCCGACGCCGAGCGGTTTGATCTCCTCGGCGGCTTCGGTGACGAGCACGTCCGTGATGCCCGCGGCGTGCAGGCTGAGGGCCGCGCTGAGGCCGGCGATACCACCGCCGGCGATGATGACTCGCATGTTTGGCTCCCGCCGATCTCGTCGTTGCCAGCTCGTGGCCCTTCAGTGCCCCGCACCGGTCCGGTACTCGGCGACGAGCTTCTCCAGCGTCGCCACCACCTCGTTCGGAGAGGGCATGGCGAGCATTTCGTCGCGCAGCCGGCCCGCGGCCACGCGGAAACCGGGTTCCTCGAGCAGCCGGATCAGGTGCGCGCGGACTTTCTCGCCGGTCGCCTCGCTGTGGTACTCGGTGAGCCCGGCACCGTAGTCGGCCAGCCGCCTCGCCAGCGGCGGCGCGTCGTGCTGTTCCGGCAGCGTCAGCTGGGGAACCGCGTTCAACGCGGTGGTGTTGAAGGTGCCGAAACCGACGTGCGTGATGGCGGCCGAGCAGGTCGGCATCAACGCGCTCAGCGGTACGAAGCTGACCAGTTTTGTGTTGGCCGGTACGCGTTCGAGCTTCTCCTGCTCGGTCTCGGCCAGCGTCGCGACCAGCTCGATGTCGAGGTCCGCCAGTGCGTCGAGGATGTCCTGCACGCTGACCGGATAGCCGCCGAAGTGCTCGGTCGCCGCGGTGCCGAGGGTGAGGCAGACCCGCGGCTTCGCCGGGGACTCCCACAGCCACTTCGGGATGATCGCGTCACCGTTGTAGGGCACGTACCGCATCGGCACGTAACGCCGGTCGGTCTCCATCCGCAGCGAAGCCGGGTACTGCTCGATGCTGAAGTGCCCGGTGGTGAGGTCCTCGGAGAACTCGGCGCCGAACTTCTCCGTCTGCCCGCCGATCCATTCGGCGAGCGGGTCGACCCGTTCGCCTTCGGGCTGCTCGCGGAGCTGCCGGAGGAAGTTCTGCCGGGTCCGGCCGAAGATGTCGATGGACCACAGCTGGCGCGCCTGCGCGGCCCCGACCGCCTTCGCGGCGATCGGGCCGGCGTAGGTCGCCGGTTCCCAGATCACCAGGTCCGGGCGCCAGCTGCGGGCGTACGCCACCAGGTCTTCGACCATCGGGTCGTTGATCATCTTGTACCAGCCGGGAACGACCTTCTCGTAACCGGAGCGCAGGTACTCCCAGGAAACGCTGTCCATCGGCTCGTCGGCGAGGTCGAAGGGCGGCAGTTCCACGCCGCGCATCTTCTTGTACGCCTGGGGGTTCGCCTTGGCGAAGCGCGGGGTCAGGAACCGGCTCGAGACCCGCCACAGGTTGTGGTCCTCGCCGACCGGCACCGCGGTGAGCCCGGTGCGGGTGATCACGTCGGTCAGTGCGGGCTGGCTGGCGACCCGTACTTCGTGCCCGGCGGTGACCAGTGCCCAGGCGAGCGGCACCATCGCGTGGAAGTGGGTTCGCTCCGAGTACGTGGTGAACAGGACACGCATTCATCCTCCGCGGAATGCCGGGCGCGCTTTTTTCCGGGACCGGAAACGCGCGTGGGGAATCGCCTGTGGCCGCTGAGCGCGGGTGAAAAAAGGAACCTTGCCGAGTGCGCGTCGCCCTTTGCCGGGAAGCCTGCCATATTCGCCGGCCCGTCGCCAGGGTGGCCGAGCGGGCAGTCGAGCGGGCGGTTACGGCCATCGTCTCGCCGGCGGGACAACACGCGGGATCAAGTGTTCACCGGCGGATTCCGACGAAGAGTCCGCGCCCGGTCGGGCCGCCCTCGAGATATTCGACCGAGCAACCGGCGTCGGTGAATGCCGACAGGTAGTCGTCCTTGGTGAACAGCGACAGGATCTCGATCTCGGTGAACTCGGTGAGGCCACCGGCCTCGCCGATCACGAACTTGAGTTCCATGCGGGTTTTGCCGCCCTGCCTGACCGAATGCGAGACGCGCGTGATCGTGCGGTCCGGTTCCCGGCTGAGATCGCCCGCGACGTAACCCTCGATGAACTGCTCGGGAAACCACCACGGTTCGACGACCAGCACGCCACCGGGAACCAGGTGCGCGGCCATGCTCCGCACGGCATCCCGCATGTCCGCGACCGTGTCCAGGTAGGCGATGGAGCAGAACATGCAGCACACCGCGTCGAAGGTGCGCCCGAGGTCGAACGATCGCATGTCGCCCTGGTGCAGCGGCACGTCCCGCAGCCGTTTCGCGGCGTACCGGATCATCGGCTCGGCGATCTCCAGTCCTTCGGTGTGCCCGAAGCGTTCGGCGAACGTCTCCAGGTGAATGCCACTGCCGCAGGCGACGTCGAGCAGTGAATCGGCTTCCGGAAACCTGGACCGGATATGCGCGACGATGTCCAGCGCTTCTTTTCGCCAGTCCTTTCCACGGCTGCGATAGATGCTTTCGAATACGTCCGCGTGCTGCTCGGTGAACATGAAACAGGCCTCCCGATGGGATAACGTGTGATACGCATATTCGATCGCCCGGCGGTGGGCCGGGATTCGGAAAGGTGTGGTGGCGTCCGATGAACGAGTTCCGGCTGCGGCTGACCGCGGGCCAGGTGGACGATTACGCCGCCGCGACGGGTGATCGCAACCCACACTACCTCGATCCCGCATACGCCAGGCGCACTTCTTTCGGCGGCCGCGTACTTCCCGGGGCGCTCGTGGTGATCGCCGCGCTGGCCGCGGTTCCCGCCGGGTGGGCGCGTGCGGCGACCGGGCTGACCGCTCGCTTCCCCCGGCCGCTGTTCCCGGAACGCACCTATCGCGTCGTGGTGTCCGAAGAGGACGGCAGAGCGGGCACGATCACCGTCCGCGAGGGTGACCTGCCGGTGCTCGCCATCGAGATCGTCCGCGGCGGCCCGTCCGCCGGGGCCGTGCGCCCCGGAGTCACGCGGCTGCCCCGGGAACCGGAATCCCACGAAGAGCTGAAGCGCGGCGACGTGTTCACCGGCTCCTACGGCCTTCCCCGTCCCGGAGCACTGCGGGAGCTGGCGGACCGGCTCGGCGCGCAGGCCGTTCCGGACGCGCTGCTGGGCGCGCTCGCCTGGGGCAGCTGGTTCGCCGGGATGCGCGCACCGGGCCGGGACGCGGTCCTTTCCGGACTGCGGGTGCGGGAGGCGGGCGAGCCGGAAGATCACGATCCGCGCTACGCGGCGACCATCACCACCGCCGACGCGCGTACCGGAACGCTGGCGGTGAATGCCTCCTGCACCGGCACTGGCCGGGGAATCGAGGTGGAACTGCGCGCGTTCCGCCGGCGCCGGGTGCCCACCGCCGGCCGGACTTCGGCGACCAGCGTGCTTCCGGCGGGGGAGCGGCTCGCCGGCCGGAAGGTGCTCGCGGTCGGCGGGAGCCGGGGCATCGGCGCCGCGATCGTGTCGGTGCTCGCCGCCCAAGGCGCCGGCGTGTGGGCCACCGAGCGCGCGCCGGGCCCGGTGGAGGCGCTGTCCGCGGAGTTCGGTGCCGATCGGGTGCGCCCGCTCGTGCTCGACGCCGGTGACGACGAATCGGTGCGAGCCGCCATCGCGGCCCTCGCGGAGGACGGCGTGCGGCTGGACGGGCTGGTGCTCAGCGCGGGGCCGGCCGTGCTGGGCTCCGCGCTGCACCCGGACGGCGTGGACACCATCCGCGAGTTCGTGGACACCAGCCTGACCGTCGCGCTGCGCCCGCTCACCGCGGCGCTGGAGCTCCTCGAACCGGGCGGCTGGATCGTTCTGCTGTCCTCGGGTGCCGTTGACGACGTGCCCGACCAGCTGCCGCAGTACCTCATCGCGAAGTCGGCGCTGGAGGCGCTCGGGCGGTACTGCGCGAAGCGGCACGGATACCGGGTCCTGCTGGCGCGTGCGCCGAAGATGTGGACCGACCTGACCAACGGGCCGCTCGGTGGCCGTGGCACGGTACCGGTCGAACGGGTCGCCGCCACGATCGTCGGCTGGGTGCTCGGTGAGGTGTCCGGTACGCGGTCGGAGGACGACGGACCCGCCGTGCTTTCTCCCGCGGAGCTCGCCGAGTGGTCGCCGGATCCGCGGGCGGCCGGTGCCCTCAGACCTTGATGTGCAGCGCGGCCGCCTCGATCTGCTCGATCAGCGCCGCCTGCCGCAGGCTCCACTCGTCCTGCGCGCGCACGTCGTCCCCGTCGAGCACCGCGCCGACGAAGAGGTCGATGATGTTGGCGAACTGGTGGTCCGCCGGCAGCACCAGTTCCTCGCGGTGGTCCTGGCGCTCGATCCGCAGCACCGGCTGGTGGGTCTCCGGTGGCGTGAAGACGCGGTCGAGCAGCAGCCTGCCGGTGCTGCCGGAAAGGCTGTAGCTGTTGCGGTAGGAGTGCTCCATGCCGAAGGCCAGCTGCGCGGCGACGCCGTCCGGGGTGCAGAGCAGCATGCTGCCGGAGGTCACCACGTCGTGCTCGCGGTCGTGTTTGAACACGGCGCCGACGATGTCCAGTTCGGGGCCGAGGAAGTGCAGCGCCGCACGCACCGGGTAGCCGCCGAAGTCGAGGAAGGCGCCGCCGCCGACGTCGCGCTGGTACCGGATGTCACCCGCCGGCTTCGGCGGGATGGTGAAGGCGCTGGAGAACAGCCGGAGCTCGCCGATCGTGCCACCCGCCAGCATTTCGCGGACCGCGGTGTGCTGGGAGTGGTGCAGGAACATGTAGTTCTCCAGCAGCACCAGTCCCGCCGATCGCGCGTAGTCCACCAGCCGCCGGGTTTCGGCGTAGCTGGCCGTCATCGGCTTCTCGGTCAGGACGTGCATGCCCGCCTCGAGGCAACGTTCGATCCACTCCGCGTGCAGTAGCCCCGGCAGCGGGAGGTAGACCGCGTCCACGTCGTCCCGGGCGAGGAAGGCTTCATACCCCTCGACGGGGACGCCACCGAAGCGGTCGGTGAACTCCTTCGCCCGCCGTTCGTCCCTGCTGGCGATCGCGACGATGTCGATCGACGCGTTGGCGAGCATCGCGGGAAGGGTTCGCCGCCAGGCGATGTCCGCGCACCCCATCACCCCCATGCGAAGCCGGTCGGCTGCGTGAACACTCATGTCGGAAGAACTCCGCTCGGCGAGGGAATGGACAGGAAGGCGATCCGGGCGCCCGTGCCGGGGTGGGTCAAGGCCGCGCCGATCCCGCCTTCAGCCGGGCGTAGTGGGCGAGGCATTCCTCGTAGGTGGGGAGCAGCCCGGCGGCGAGTGCTTCGTTCAGCCTCGGCGCGCCGGCGTCCTTTTCGGACATGGTGGGCCGTTCGGTGAGGCCCCACGGGATTCCGATGTCCGGATCGAGTGCGTTGATCACGGTCATCGTGCCCGGGACGAAGGCCTCCGAGCAGAGGTAGTTCATGCACACGTCGTCGGTGAGGGCGAGGAAGGCGTGGCCGAGACCGTCGGCCAGGTACACCGCGACACCGGAGTCCTCGTCCTGTTTGGTCACTTCGTACTGCCCGAACGTGGGGGAGCCGGCCCGCAGGTCCACCGCGACGTCGAGGGCTGCGCCCCGCACGCAGGTGACCAGCTTGGCCTGTCCCGGCGGGATCGCCGTCCCGTGGATGCCGCGCACGGTGTTGCGGCAGCTGATCGAGTAGCTGGCCTGGCCGACCACGAACGGGTAGCCGATGGCCTCGCTGAGAGCTTCGGCGCGGAACGCCTCGGAGAAATAGCCCCGCCGGTCGAAATGCCGTTCCGGGGTCAGGCGGTAGGCGTTCGGGATCGACATCGGGGCGATCTCCACCCGGGTAGTGATCATGTTCGGCCACTCCGTGTCCTGGGGTGAATGGTGGGCGTCGGAACCGGGCCGGCGCTCAGCACAGGCTGTGCAGGCAGGCGAGCAGGCTGCGTGCCTCGATGTCGAGGTAGTGACCGTGCCGCAGGAGATCCATCAGCTGGCGGACGGTCATCCAGCAGAAATCGGGTGGCACCTCGATGGGGAAGTCCTCGTCCGCCTCGACGATCTGGTACCGCGTCAGCGCGTTGTAGAAGCGGCCGCCCTCTTCGGAGAGCACCCGGTCGTAGCGCGTGGTGACCGAGCAGCCGGTCAGGACGTCGCGCAGGAACGAGTCGCGCACGGCGGCCACGTCCTGGCCGGGCAGCAGGTGGACGGTCGGTGCCATTTCGAGCATGTCCATCAACCCGAACTCCGGCCGGGCCTGGACGAGCAGGTGGATCACCCCGTTGATCGGCCGGATGACGAAGACCGCCCGCCCCTGGCCCCTGGGGTGCAGCAGCGGCTGCGTCCAGCGCTGGACCTCCCTGGTGCCCGCGTGGACCTCGACCGCGACGATCCGGAACTGCCTGCCCTCCTGGTCGGCGATGCCGTGCTCGTCGCGGGACCACCCGCTGACCTTCGCCAGCGGGACCAGCCGGGCCGTCCAGTCGCAGCGGGTCTTCGCCTCGGTGAACCAGCTCAGGATCTCACCGGGGGTGTGCAGCGCGTGCGTGTCCGCTTCGTCGTCCTGGTACTGGTACGAGCGGACCAGCGCTTCGGAGAACGCGTCGCCCTTGACGGCTTCGGCCTCGTCCGGCAACCCGAACGGCATGCAGGACAACACCGTGCGGGCGTCCATGTTGACCAGGTTGTCGACCTGCATGAGCTGGTGGAGTTCGGCCAGGCTGAGCCAGCGGAAGTTCTCCCGCACCGGCACGTCCCCGGTCACCAGCACCACCATGTTCCGGTTGCGCTTGCGCCAGAACCAGGCGCCCTGCTCCGACTGCAGCACGTCCACCACCACCTGGCCGCGGCCGGGTCCGGTGAAGTACTCGAGGTACGGCGTGCTCGACCCGCGGTGCACCCGGGTGTAGTTGCTGCGCGTGGCCTGGACCGTCGGTGACAGCTGCAGGGTGTTGATGTTGCCGGGCTCCATCTTCGCCTGCATCAGGCAGTGCAGTACCCCGTCGAACTCCTTGACGACGATGCCGAGAATGCCGATCTCCGGCTGGTTGATGATCGGCTGGGACCAGAACTCCATGCCGGCTTCCCTGACCTGGAGGCCTTCCACGGTGAAAAAGCGCCCGCTGGCGTGGCCGAGGTTGCCGGTGTCCGAGTCGAAGTCCCAGGCGTCCAGCTCGGAGAACGGGATGTGCTCCACCGCGAAGTGACTGCTGCTGTGCCGCTCGACCCACCACGCGTGGAACCCGTCGAGCGATGAGCGGGTGTCGTCGGCCGTGGTACCGGTGAGCGATTCCGCGCCTGTTTTCATGCCGGTGCCTCCTGTCGTCGGGACGCGCGGCTCGCCGTCGGTACCCGACGTGGCCGGCGAGTCCGGTCAGAGCCTCGCGAGCACGCCGTGCAGCACATCGATGACGCGTTCCTGGTCGGCGTCGGAGAGCGAGGCGTACATGGGCAGCGAGAAGATCTCGCCCGCGGCGGCCTCGGTGACCGGCAGCGAGCCCTCGCGGTAACCCAGGTGCGCGAAGCCGGACTGGCGGTGCACCGGCCACGGGTAGCTGATGTTCAAGGAGATGTCGTGTTCCCGGAGCGCTTCGATGATCCTGTCGCGCGCCGGGTGGCGGACCACGTACACGTAGTAGACGTGCTCGTTGCCCGGTGCGGTCACCGGGGTGCGCAGATCCGTGCCCGCGAAGGCATCGGCGTAGCGCGCCGCGACCGACTGCCGCTTCGCGACGTACTCGTCCAGGCGGGTCAGCTTGCGGCGCAGGATCTCCGCCTGAACCTCGTCGAGCCTGCTGTTGTACCCCGGGGTCGACACGACGTAGTACACGTCTTCCATGCCGTAGTACCGCAGGCGCCGCAGGTTCGCGTCGATCTCGGGGCTGCTGGTGACGGTCGCGCCGCCGTCGCCGTAGGCACCGAGCACCTTGGTGGGGTAGAAGGAGAACGCCGCGGCCCTGCCCATCGAGCCGGCGATCCGGCCGTGGTGCCGGGCCCCGTGCGCCTGGGCGCAGTCCTCGAGGATCGGCAGGCCGTGCTTCGCGGCGAGTTCCTCCAGCGGTGCCATGTCGACGCACTGCCCGTAGAGGTGGACCGGCAGCAGGCACCTGGTGCGCTCGGTGATCGCCCCGGCGACCTGTTCGACGTCCATCAGGTAGGTATCGGGACGGATGTCCACGAACACCGGGGTGGCGCCGATCGCGTCGATGGCCAGCACGGTCGGCGCGGCCGTGTTCGAGACGGTGATCACCTCGTCACCGGCGCCGACACCGAGCGCGCGCAGGCCGAGCATGATCGCGTTCGTCCCGTTGTCGACGCCGACGCAGTGGCTCACCCCGTGGTAGGCGGCGAATTCGCGTTCGAAGGCCTCGACGCTCGGCCCGAGAACCAGCTTGCCCGAACGGAACACCGTGTCGACAGCGTCGAGGATGTCGTCCCGTTCCTTTTCGTACTCGGGCAGGTAACCCCACACGTACTGGGTCATCTTGGCACGTCACCTCCACCGGGGGGCACCCGTTGCGGTAGTTGGGTCAACGTAGGAGCCGGAGGATTCCGGTCGGTCTCAGACGATCTGCTTGAGCAGGTCGACACCGTGCTCGTCCCAGTCCTCGCGATAAACGGAAAAGACGTTGATGTCCCACACCCTGCCGTGGAAGAAGGTGTAGTCGCGCAGGACGGCTTCGGCCCGGACCATCGCCGAGTGCTCCGGCCCGAAGCCCACGTGCCCGGCGTCCGGGTCGACGGTGTGGAAGTAGACCTTCCGCGTGCGCCACATCGCGAAGGCGATGTTCGTGGTGAGCGCACTGGCGTGCACGCGGATCTCTTCGGGCTGCCCGGCGCCGACGTTGATTTCGGCCCGGACGTGGCCCGCCGAGTTGAGGTCGGAGATCGTGCTGACGCCGACCTGTTCGCCGTCGTCCGCCCGCTGGAGCATGAAGCAGGCGGACAGGCCCCTGCCGAAGGAATCGGTGAACTCGTCGATGACCGGCAGGCCGCCGTAGCCGAGCCGGAACAGGATGTCATACGCCTTCGGCGCGTCCTCGACGCTGGCCGGCCGCAGGGCGACGCGGCTGGATTCGGTGTGAGGAAACAGCATGGTCGGTATTCCTCGTTTCACGGTGATTTCGTGGCGCTTATCGCGGCCCGCTCCGCGGCTCGCGGTGCGGGCGGGCAAATCCTGCCGCCGGTCAGCAGTTAATAACGGAGTCGGTAGACCGTCAAGTGGTGCCATTGACGGAATTCGCGGAAAAAGGCGCGGTGGTCACGCCGGTGCGGTGACCTGGTCCCGGCGGGCCGTCCCGCCAGCGGGACAGCTCCCGGGCCGCCCGCTCCCGGCGCCGTGTTCGGGCAGGTGGAATTGTTGACCACCGGTGCCTGCCGTGGTTAGGGTCGGTCGATGTCGCGCCGGCACCCGATCTCGGCTCGGGTTCGAATCGGGGCACGCACACGCGTATGTTCATGAGCACGGGGTCGAAATTCCTCAATTCACCGGGTCGATCTTTGTGAATCTCCGCCAATGCGGCAGAGAACGGGAGTGTGGGAGAAAACATGTCGGACAAGCAAACGACGGTCGACGTCGACCCGGATCTGGTCGAAAAACTGACGGTGCTGACGCGGGACATCGCCTATATGGTTTGCGGTGAGCAGCCCGACGTTCCGCAGCCGGAAAACCTTCGCGATCTCGATTCGTTCCTGGTGGTCCAGGTGTTGCTGGAGCTGGAGAACTCCACCGGCGTCATGATGCTGGAGGAATTGGAAGACGCCCAGGCCGAGACGTTCGGCGAACTCGCGAACAACATCATCCGGATCGCCGTCGCCGGTGGTTCGCTCGCCAAGCTCATCGAGTCCGTCGCGCCGGATCGCCAGGGGGAGGACCAGGATGATGCCACCGCCGCCGCGGCCGAGGGCCAGGCCGCCACGGCGTGAGCCCGGCCCGGCCGAGGTGAGCGCCGCACCGGGCAGGCAGGGTGTGCTCGCCGCGGTCGGCGCGACTCCGCTGGTCCGGCTCGACCGGCTTTTCCCCGGTGATCCCACCAGGTTCTACGCCAAACTGGAGGCGCTGAACCCGGGCGGGAGCAACAAGGACCGCGCCGCACTGGGAATGGTGCTCGGCGCGATCGAGAGCGGACAGCTCATTCCGGGGAAGTCGACGGTGATCGAGTCGAGTTCGGGAAACCTCGGGGTGGGGCTCGCCCAGGTGTGCCGTCTGTACGATCTGCGGTTCATCTGCGTGGTGGACCCGAAGACCACGGCGCAGAACCTCGCGATACTGACCGCGTACGGCGCGGAGCTGAACACCGTGACCGAGGCGGACAACGAACTCGGCGACTTCCTTTCCGCGCGGATCGATCGGGTCCGCGAGCTGGTGCGGGAGGTCCCGAACGCGTTCTGGCTCAACCAGTACGCGAACACGCTCAACGCCGTGGCGCAGGAACGCGTCATGGGGGAGATCGCCGAGCAGCTCGACGGCGAGATCGACTACCTGTTCGTCGCGACGGGCACCTGCGGCACCATCCACGGCTGCGCGCGGTTCATCGCGGAGAACGGGCTGTCCACGCGGGTGATCGCGGTGGACGCCGAAGGCAGCGCCATTTTCGGCGAGGTCACCTGCCACCGGCTCATCCCGGGACACGGCGCGGCCATCCGGTCGGCGCTGCACTACGACGGGATCGCGGATTCGGTGGTCAGGATGACCGACCAGGACTGCGTGGTGGGCTGCCGCCGGCTGGTCGGCGCCGAAGCGATCCTCAGTGGAGGGTCGTCCGGGGCGGTGGTCAGCGCGGTGAGCCAGTTGCGGGCCGGGTTCGCCGACGACGCGAGTTGCGTGATGTTGCTGCCCGACCGCGGTGAGCGCTACCTCGACACCATCTACTCCGACGCCTGGGTGGAGGAGAAGTTCGGGGACATCAGGCACCTATGGAAGGAGCAGGTGGCGTGTTGATCCTCAGTCGCGGCGACGTCCACGCCGTGCTAGACGGCGCGCACGAATCCGTGCTGCGCACCGTTCGCGCCGCCTACCTGGCGCACACCCACGGAGAAACCTCGGTTCCGCAGTCGGTGTTCCTGCGTTTTCCCGGCAACAGCCGAGATCGGATCATCGCGTTGCCCGCATACGTCGGCGGCGAACGTCCTGTCGCCGCGGTCAAGTGGGTCGCCTCGTTCCCGGAGAACATCAGCCACGGCAAGGAACGCGCTTCCGCCGCGATCCTGCTCAACTCCGTCACCGACGGACGGCCGGTCGCGCTCGTCGAGGGTTCGGTCATCTCGGCGCGCAGGACCGCGGCCAGTGCCGCGGTCGCCGCTTCGGCGATCACGGACGGGGCGCCGGCGGACGTCCGCACGGGAGTGAGCCTGATCGGCTGCGGCGTGATCAACTACGAGGTGCTCGCCTTCCTGCGGGCCGCGTTCCCGTCGCTCGCCGAGGTCACCCTCTTCGACCTCGATCCGCGGCGCGCGCGAGCGTTCGCGGCCAGGGTCGCCGGACAGTGGCCGGAGTTGTCGGTCGAGGTCCGCGACCGGGCCGAGGAAGCCATGGCGGCGCACCGGCTGGTATCCCTCGCCACCACGGCGAGCGAGCCCCACCTCGGGACCGATGCCTGCCGGCCGGGCACGGTGGTGCTGCACCTTTCGTTGCGGGACCTCACCGTCGAGTCGATTCTCGCCGCCAGCAACGTCGTCGACGACGCCGACCACGTGTGCCGGGCCCGCACGTCGCTCGATCTCGCCCAGCAGATCAGCGGGAACCGGAAGTTCATCACGGCCGAGCTCGGTGCCCTGCTCGCCTGCCGCATCCTGTCGCCGTACGCCCCGGACTCCGTGGTGATCTTCTCGCCGTTCGGTCTCGGCGCGCTCGACGCCGCGCTCGCCGCCCACGTCCTGGACACGGCCACCGAACGCGGGCTCGGCCTGTCCCTGCCCGACTTCGCCGGGCAAGTCCCCGTCGAAGCGAACCGAGTCAGCTGAGAGGAGCGCGATGTCGTCCGCGGAAACCTTCCTCGTCGTGGTCAACGACGAGGAGCAGTACTCCGTCTGGTTCGCCGACCGGGAACTCCCGGCAGGCTGGCGGTCCGAGGGCACGTCCGGAACGCGGGAAGAGTGCCTCGACCACATCGAACGGATCTGGACCGACATGCGGCCGCTGAGCCTGCGCCGGCGGATGGCCGCCGAGCAGGCGGCCGAGTCACGTTGACGATGACCGGGCACACCCCAGCGGGTCCCGGGGCCGGACCGAGCCCCCTCCAGCGGCGACTGTGGTTCCTCGAGCAGCTCGGCACCGGCGCCACCGGCTACGTCACCACCGGCGCCGTGCGGTTGCGGGGCCGGCTCGACCGCCCGGCGCTGGCCGCCGCCGTGGCCGAACTGCCGCGACGCCATCCCGGCCTCCGCACCCGGTGCGTGGACCGCGACGGCGTCCCGGTCCCGGTGACCGACCCGGCGCCGGGAGTCCTCGCCGAGGTGAGGCTTCCGGCCGAGGAGGTGGCCGGGGAAGGCGGCGTCGAACAGGCCTGCGCGCGGGAGGCGCTGGCGATGGCCAGGACGCTGACCGGCCGCGCGTTCGCGGCGGCCTTGCTCACCGTCGCCGAGCACGACCACGTGCTGCTGCTGGTCCTGCACCAGTCGGCGGGCGGTGCCGCCGATCTCGCCGAGCGCATCGCCGAGATCGGCGCGCACTACGCGGGTGCGGTGCCGCCCGCGCCGGAGGAGACCGTGCCGGACCGGCTGGTACCCGATGAACGATGGCTGGAACTCCTGCGATCCACCGACGCCGCGGAATCGCCGGAGGACCGGCGCAGGCCGCCGGTGTGGCAGCCCGACGCCGCCGTCGCCGGGTTCCCGGTGCCGGACACCTTCCCGGCGGGCCCGCACACCGCGGCCGCGTTCCTCACCGTCGTGCACACGCTCCTCGCCCGGCACAGCGGCCGCTGGGAGGGAGTTCTCGGCCTGCGCACCGAGGGACGGACCGTGCCGCTGCCGCTGCGGCTGCCCGCGCACCTCCCCTTCGAGGAGGCCGTCCGCCGTACCGCCGGCACGCTGGCCGAAGCCGGCGGCGCGGACGCCGAGGCACTCGCCGAACAGTCGACCGGCGGTACCGACCTTTCCCGCAATCCGCTCCTCGGCGTTCTCGTCGAGGTCGTGGACGAGACGCCGGTCGCGTTCGGGCCGCTGGCCGCGGACCCGTTCACGGTCGGCATCGAAACCACCCGCTACGACTTGGTGGCGCGCCTGCGGCACCGACCGGACGGCGGGTTCACCGGCGAACTCGTGTACGCGACCGCCCTGTTCGGCCGCGAGGCCGCGGACCGGATCGCCGCGCAACTCGCCCGGCTGTGCGCGGCCGCTGCCGGGGACCGGGGACTCCGGATCGGTCGCATGGAGCTGTTGCCGCCCGCCGAACGCCGGGCGGTGCTGCCTGCTCCTCACGGCACCGCGACCCCGGTGCCCGAGGCATCCGTCGCCGAGCTGATCTCCGCGCAGGCGGCGAGAACCCCCGGCGCACGCGCGGTCGAGTGCGGCGGTCGCGCGGTCACCTACGCCGAGCTCATGAAACTGGCCAAGGCGCTGGCCGGGCACCTGCGCGGCCTCGGCGCGGGGCCGGGCGACCTCGTCGCGATCGTGCTCCCTCGCGGGGTCGAGCTCGTCGCGACGCTCATCGGTGTCCACCTGGCCGATGCGGCCTACCTGCCGCTCGACCCCGAGCACCCGGCCGACCGGCTCCGCTACGTTCTCGGCGACGCCGGCGCCCGCTTCCTCGTCACGACGGCCACGTTGCGCGAGAGCCTCCCGGCGACAACGGCCACCATCGTCGCGATCGACGAACTGCCGGCCACCCCGGCGGGCGCGCCCCGGCAGGCGGTGCCGGGTGACCTCGGCGACTTGGACGCTCCCGCCTACGTCATCTACACCTCGGGGTCGACCGGGCGGCCGAAGGGCGTGCTGGTGACCCACCGCGCGCTGACCAACTTCCTGTGGTCGATGCGGGAGCGGCCCGGCCTCGTCCCCGGCGCGGCGTTCCCGGCGATCACCACCGTCTCGTTCGACATCGCCGCGCTGGAACTGTTCCTGCCGTTGATCACCGGCGGCTGGGTGTCGATCGGCGACCGCACCGAGGCGAGGGACCCGGAACGGCTGGCGGCCATGCTGGACCGCGTCGGCGCGCGGGTGCTGCAGGCGACCCCGGTGACCTGGCGCCTGCTGCTCGACTCCGGCTGGACCCCGCCGGCCGGGTTCACCGCGTTGTGCGGTGGCGAGAAGCTGCCTGCCGAACTGGCCGACCGCCTCTGCGCCCGTGGCGTGCGGCTCTGGGACCTCTACGGGCCCACCGAGACGACCGTGTGGTCGTCGGTCGCCCGGCTCGAGAACGGGACGGTGCGTGACTTCACCGCGGTGGCGAACACCACCCTGTACGTGCTCGACGACCGGCTCGAACCCGTTCCGCTCGGCGGCCGCGGCGAGCTGTACATCGGCGGCCGCGGGCTGGCCGCCGGCTACCTCGGCAGGCCGGGCCTGACCGCGGACCGGTTCGTCCCGGACCCCCACGGCACGAGCGGGGGCGGCAGGCTGTACCGAACCGGCGACGTCGCCCGGCGTCATGCCGATGGCCGGATCGAGATCCTCGGCCGCACCGACCACCAGCTCAAGATCCGCGGCTTCCGGGTGGAACCGGGCGAGATCGAAAGCGCGCTGGTCACCCACCCCGGGGTGCGGGCCGCGGTGGTCCACGCGGTGGCGGGCCAGGGCGGTGATCTCCGGCTGGTCGCCTACATCCTGCCCGCCGAGGCGGCGTCCCCGCCCCCGTCGGGCAAGCTCTACCTGCACTGCGCGCGGCTGGTCCCGCCGTACATGATCCCGGCGCAGTTCGCCGTGGTGGAGACGTTCCCGACCACACCGAACGGCAAGCTCGACCGCGCGGTGCTGCCTGCCCCGGTCGCCGCACCGGCCACCGCGCCGGTGCGGCGCGCGCCACGGACCCCGGCCGAGCAGGTGGTCGCGAAGATCCTGGCCGAGGTGCTGGATCGCACCGTGCTGGACGCGACCGAGGACTTCTTCGCCATCGGCGGCAACTCCCTGCTCGCCACCAGGGCGATCAGCCGCCTGCGCGCCGAATTCGACGTCGACCTCCCGGTCTCGGCGCTGTTCGAGGCACGCACCGTCGAAGGGGTCGCCGTCCGGCTGGCCACCGCCGAGAGCCAGGTCGCGCCGGTGACCGCGGTGCCGAGAACCGGGCCGCTGCCGCTGTCGTTCGCCCAGCGGCGGATGTGGTTCCTGCACCAGCTCGATCCAGGGAGCACCGCGTACGCCGAGCCGCTCGCCGTCCGGCTGCCCGGCCCGGTCGATCCCGATCGGCTGACCGGCGCCCTGTCCTGGCTGTTCGAGCGGCACGAGATCCTCCGCACGCGGTACGTCACGGACGGTTCCGGTGATCCCGTGCAGGTCATCGACCCGCCCGCACCGATCCGGCTCGAGGTCACCGAGGGTGAGCCGCGGGCGGTGCTCGCCGAGGAGCTGGCTCGCCCGTTCGACCTCGCCGCGGCCCCACCTGTGCGCTGCCGGCTCGTCCGAGCGCCGGACGGGACGCATTTCGTGCTGTTCGTGCTCCACCACATCGCCACCGACGACCGCTCGCACGAGGTGCTCGCCGCCGAGCTCAGGGCCATCTACCGGGAGGAGGTCCTGCCGCCGTTGCCAGTGCAGTACGCCGACTACGCGGTGTGGCAGCGCGAGCGGTCGGCCGGTGCCCGCGTGGAGCGTCAGCGGGCGTTCTGGCGGGAGCGGCTCGCCGGTCTCGAGCCGACCGAACTGCGCCCGGACCGGCCACTCCCGCCGGTCTCCGACACGAGGGCGGGCACCGTCCGATTCACCGTGCCCGCCCCGGTCGCGGCCGGTCTCGCCGAAGTCGGGCGCGGGCACGACGCGACCGCGTTCATCACGCTGCTCGCCGGTTTCCTCGCGGTCCTGCGGCGCTACACCGCCCGGACCGACCTGTCCGTCGGCGTCCCCGTCACCGGCCGGAACCGGCGGGAGCTGGAAAACCTGATCGGCCATTTTGTCAACATGATCGTGGTGCGCGCCGAGTGCACCGGAGAGACCACTTTCGGTGAACTGCTCGCGGTGGTGCGAGCCGAGGCGGTGGCAGGCTACGCGCACGCCGACGTTCCGTTCGAACTGGTCGTCGAGGACCTGGCGCCGGACCGGGACCCGGCCCGCAACCCGTTGTTCGGCATCGTGTTCGTGCTGCACGGCCGTGAACAGGCCGAGTTCGAGCCGCCGGAGGCGGCCGGTGCCAAGTTCGACCTCGGCTGCCACCTGACCGAGCGGCCCGACGGCGGCTTCGACGGGCGGATCGAGTACCCGGTGGCCCGCTTCGAGGAGACCACCGTGCGCGGCTTCGCCGAGCACTACGTGCGGCTGCTGCGGGCGGTGGCGGCGAACCCGGACAGCCGAGTCGACCGGATCCCGCTGCGCACCGGCGCGGTGGACGCCGCACCGGTGTCCCGGTCGCGGCCAGCGGCGCCCGTGGTGCCCGACCTGATCGCGGCGAGGGCCGCGGCCGAATCCGGCACCGACGCGATCGCGGTCACCGGTCCCGGGCGCACGCTCACCTACGCGGAACTGGACCGCGAGGTCAACCGGCTGGCGCACCGGCTGCGTGAACTCGGCGCCCGCCGCGGTGAGTTCGTGGTGGTCCGGCTGCCGCGGACGACCGATCTCGTCGTCGCGCTGCTGGCGGTGCTCAAGACGGGTGCCGCCTACATCCCGCTCGATCCGGAGCACCCGGTCCGGCGGTTGGAGCAGGCGCTGGCGGACTCGTCGGCCCCGCTCGTCATCGCCCCGGCGGGTTCGCTGCCCGAACTGCCTGCCGGGACCAGGCTGGTGGCGCTGGACGACCCCGCCGAGCAGGCCCGGATCCAGGCGCGGCCGCCGACCGGCACCGGTGTCGGCCTGGCCGCGGACGACCTGGCCTACGCCGTCTACACCTCGGGCTCCACCGGACGCCCGAAGGCGGCCATGGTCACCCATGGCGGCCTGGCGAACTACACCGCCTGGGCGGTCGCCGAGCTGGACCCCGAGGCCGGGGCGGGCTCGCCGGTGCACACCTCGCTCGCCTACGACCTGGCGCTGACCGCGCTCTACCCCGTGCTGGCCGCCGGCGCCACGGTCGAGCTGGTGGACACCACGGACGCCGGGATCGAGCCACTGGCGCGGGCGCTGCGCGGTGCGCGCACGGCCGGGCCGTACAGCCTGGTCAAACTGACCCCCACCCACCTCGGCCTGCTCTCCGGTGCCCTGCCTGCCGAATCGCTCGCCGGGACCACCCGGTGCCTGGTCGTCGGCGGAGAGGAGCTGCGCGGCGAACAGCTCGCCGGCTGGTCGGCCCACGCTCCCGGGACCACGGTCGTCAACAGCTACGGCCCGAGCGAGACCGCCGTCGCCTGCTGCGTCCACATCGTGCCGGCCGGCGAAGTCGCCCCCGGCCCGGTGCCGATCGGCCGCGCGATCCCCGGGGCGAGCGTGCACCTCCTCGACGCCGCCATGCGAGCCGTTCCCGACGGCGTGGCAGGGGAGATCTACATCGGCGGCCACGGCGTCGGGCCCGGATATCTGGCGCGCGGCAGGCTCACCGCCGACAGGTTCGTCCCGGACCCCTTCGCGGCCGAGCCGGGAGCGCGCCTGTTCCGGACCGGTGACCTCGCCCGGCGCGGACCCGACGGCGCTCTCGTCTTCCTCGCCCGCGGTGACCAGCAGGTCAAGATCCGCGGTTTCCGCGTCGAGCCCGGTGAGGTCGAGAGCGTGCTGGCCGAGCACGCCGCCGTGCGGGCCGCGGCCGTGGTCGTCGACCGGTCGGACCCCGGCAATGCCCGGCTGGCCGCCCACGTCGCGGCCGACCAGGGCGCGGTCACGGTCGCGGGATTGCGGGCGCACCTCGCCGAACGCCTGCCCGCCTACCTCGTGCCGGCGTTGTGGGGCCTGCACCCCGAGCTGCCCCTGCTGGGCAACGGGAAGATCGACCGCCGGGCGCTGCCCGCACTGACGCCGGGGGAGCCGGAGACCTACGCCGCTCCGGCGACCCCGGCGGAAGAGGCGATCGCCGGGATCTGGGCCTCGCTGCTCGGGGTCGACCGGGTGGGCAGGCACGACCGCTTCTTCGACCTCGGCGGGGAGTCGTTGCTCGCCACCAAGGTGGTGGCCAGGCTGCGCGAGCGGCTCGGGGTGCCGGTCTCGGTGCGGGACGTGTTCGCCGCGCAGACCGTGGCCGCGCTCGCCGAAGTGGCCGCTCACCGCGCGCTGGCCAAGGTCAGCACGATGTTCGGGGCGGCGGCGGAGCTGGCGCACCCGGAAGGAGCGGACGCCGCGGCCGCCGATGGCGGGGACGCACCACCGCCCATCACGCCGGTGCCGAGGTCACGACCGCTGCCGCTGTCCTTCGCGCAGCAGCGGCTGTGGCTGCTCGACCAGCTCGTGCCGGGCAGCACCGACTACCTCGTCGTGACCGCGTTCCGGCTGCGCGGCAGGTTGGACATCGGCGCGCTGACTCGCGCAGTCACCGGCGTGGTGGCTCGCCACGAGGTCTTGCGCACCCGCTACCGCGCGGAGCCCGACGGTGATCCGATCCAGGTCGTCGACGATCCGCCGGCGCGGATCGAGCTGGCGGCCGAGCACGCGAGCCCGGACGCCGTGCTCGACGAGGAACTGGCCACTCCGATCGACCTGGCGACCGGCCCGGTGCTGCGGGCGCGGCTGGTCGTGGCCGGCCCCGGCGAGCACGTGCTGGTACTGGCGGTCCACCACATCGCCGTCGATGCGGTGTCGATGGACCGGCTGGTGGCCGAGCTGGCGGCGGGCTACCGCGGAGAGGAGCCCCAGTACCCGCCGGTGCAGTACGGCGATTTCGCCGCCTGGCAGCGTGAGCGGCTTTCCGGTGCGGTCCTGGTGGATCTGCTCGGTTACTGGCGGGCCCGGCTCGCCGGCCTGGAACCGACCGAGCTGCCCGCCGACCGGCCGCGACCGGCCACCCGCGACGCCAGGGGCGCGGCCCTGCGGTTCAGCGTGCCGCCGCCACTGGCGAGCCGGCTGGACCGGCTGGGACGGCAGGCGGGCGCCACCGGGTTCATGACCTATCTCGCGGGGTTCCTCGCGTTGCTCGCCCGGTACACCGGCCGGGCGGACGTCGCGGTCGGGGTGCCGGTGGCCGGCCGCGGCGGAACGCAGGTCGAGAATCTCGTCGGCTTCTTCGCCAACACCGTGGTGCTGCGAGCGGATCTCGGTGGCGAGCCGTCCTTCACCGAACTGCTCGGCCGGGTCAGTGACACCGCCGGCGAGGCGTACCTGCACGACGAGCTGCCGTTCGAGCGGCTCGTGGAGGAACTCGCGCCGCGCCGCGACCTCTCCCGCAATCCGTTGTTCCAGGTGCTGTTCGCCTTCCGCGAGGACGACGGCAGGCGCTTCCGGCTGCCCGGACTGGAGATCACGCCGGAGCCGGTGCCCACGCGCACGGCGAAGTTCGACTTCACCCTCGAACTGGCCCGTGGCGCCGACGGCGGCCTGACCGGCGAGATCGAGTACGCGACGGCACTGTTCGATCGGCAGACCGTCGACCGGCTCGCCCGGCACTACCTGCGGCTCCTCGGCGCGGCGGCGGACCGGCCGGAGACCCCGATCGGCAGGCTGGACGTGCTCGACGCGGCCGAGCGAAACGCGCTCATCGAGGGCTCGCGCGGTGCTGTCCGGCCCCGGCCCGCCCTCGGGCTCGCCGAACTGGTGGCCGAGCAGGCCGCGCGCACCCCGGACGCGGTCGCGGTGGACGGTGCCGCGGGCGCACTGTCCTACGCCGAGCTCGAGATCCGGGCGAACCGCCTCGCGCGGCACCTGCTGGCGGCCGGGATCGGCCGGGACGACGTGGTGGGCGTGTGCTCGGCCCGCCGGCCCGATCTCGTGGTCGCACTGCTCGCCGTCCACCGGGCGGGAGCCGCGTACCTGCCGCTCGATCCCGACCACCCCGCGGACCGGCTGGCCTGGATGCTGGCCGACTCCGGCGCGCGCCTGGTGCTGGTGGACGCCGAACCGTCGCCTGCCGCCGGCCACGGCGTCGCCGTGCTGAGCCTCGCTGCCGACGCCGCCGCGATCGCCCGCCTGGAGGGCGGGGACGCCCCGGTCACCACCGACCCCGACGCGATCGCCTACGTCAGCTACACCTCCGGTTCCACCGGGCGGCCGAAAGGCGTGGCCGTGCCGCACCGCGGGATCCGCAACCGCGTGCTGTGGGCAGTGGAACACCACGGTCTCGGACCGCGGGACCGGCTACTGCAGAAGACGGCGGTCACCTTCGACGCCTCGGTCTGGGAGTTCTTCGGCCCGCTGGTCTCCGGCGGCACGGTGGTGCTCGCCCCGGACGGCGCCGAACGCGATCCCGCCGCCCTCGTCGACGAGCTGGTCCGGCGGCGGATCACCGTGTTGCAGGGCGTGCCTTCGTTCTACCGGGTGCTCGCCGAGGAGCCGGGGCTGAGCCGCTGCCGGTCACTGCGGCTGGTCCTTTCCGCGGGCGAGCCGCTGCCGGTGGAACTCGCCGCCCGGCTGTGCGCGCGGCTTTCCGCGGTGCTGGTGAACACGTACGGCCCCACGGAGTGCTCGATCGACGTGACCTCGTGGACGTTCCACGCGGACGGCGCGAGGACCGGAGTCGTGCCCATCGGCCTGCCGCTGGACAACACCCGCGTGGTGGTCCACACCCCCGACGGCCGCCTCGCCCCGGTCGGGGTTCCCGGCGAGCTGGCGTTGGGGGGCGAGGGGCTGGCCAGGGGGTACCTCGGGCGGCCCCGGCTGACCGCGGACCGGTTCGTGCCGGATCCGTTCGGCCCGCCCGGTGCCCGCGCCTACCGCACCGGTGACGTGGTCCGGCGCAGGCGGGACGGGGTGCTCGAGTTCCTCGGCCGCACCGACGACCAGGTGAAGATCCGGGGTGTCCGCGTCGAGCTCGGTGAGGTCGAGGCCGTGCTGAGCGGGCATCCGGCACTCGCCGCGGTCGCCGTCGTCGCTCGACCGGGTCCGGAGGGCGCCCCGCGGCTCGTCGGCTATCTCGTGCCGAGGGCGGAGCGGCCGCCGCACCAGGAGATCAGGGCCTATCTGCTGGCGCGGCTGCCCGAACCGTACGTGCCCTCGGTCCTGATCACGCTGGACGAGCTGCCGACGACCTCCAGCGGGAAGGTCGACCGCGCCGCACTTCCCGAGCCCGACGGCACCCGTGATGGCGCCGAGCTGGTGCCGGCGCGGAACGCGGACGAGAAGCTCGTCGCGGACATCGTGGCCGGCGTGCTGGGGCTCGACGCGGTCGGCGTGACCGACGACTTCTTCGACCTCGGCGGTCATTCCCTGCTCGCGGTCCGCGTCGCGGGCCGGCTGCGAGCCGCGTTCGGGATGCCGGTCTCGGTGCGTGCGGTGTTCGAGGACCGCACCGTGGCAGCGCTGGCGGCCCGCCTCACCGAGCGTGCCGTCGAGCAGGGCGACGGGGGAGCGCGCGAGGTGATTCCGGCCGCGCGACGGGACGGCCCCGCCCCGCTGTCCTTCAGCCAGCAGCGGCTGTGGTTGCTGGACCGGCTCCAGCCCGGTGGTGCCCAGTACCAGGTGGGCTGGGCGCTCCGGCTCGGCGGTCCGCTCGACACCGGCGCGCTGGCGGGCGCGCTCGCTGACCTGCTGGCCCGGCACGACATCCTGCGCACCCGCTACGTCACCGAAGCGGACGGCACACCGGTCCAGGTGGTGGACCCGGTGGTGCGGCGGATCCCGCTGCCGGTCATCGAGCGGCCGGAGGCGGGCGAAGCGCGGCTGGCCGAGCTGATCCGCGCACTCGTCGATACCCCGTTCGACCTCTCCGCCGGGGCCCCGGTCACCGCGCACCTGATCCGGCTCGGTGCCGAGGACCACGTGTTCCTGCTGGTCATGCACCACATCGTGTGTGACGTCTGGTCCGAGGAGATCATGGCGCGCGAGCTGGCCGAGTACTACCGGGCCAGGGTCGACGGCGGGACCGCCGTCCTGCGGCCCCGCCCGCTGCAGTACGCCGACTACGCGATCTGGCAGCGCGCGCACCTGACCGGCGAGGTGCTGCGACGCGAGCTGGCCTACTGGCGGGAACGCCTGGCCGGGATGCAACCGCTGGAGCTGCCCGCCGACCGGCCGCGGCCCGCCGTGCGCGACGGCCGCGGCGCGACGGTCGAGGCCCACCTCCCCGCCGCTGTCGCGCAACCGCTGGTGGCGGTGGGCCGTCGCCGGGGAGCGACGCCGTTCATGGTGTTCCTCGCGGTCTTCGCCGCGACGCTGCGCCGGTACACCGGCTCCGGCGACCTCGCCATCGGCACGGTCGTCGCGGACCGCGGCAGGCCGGAACTGGAGAACGTGGTCGGCCCGCTGCTGAACACCGTGGTGGTGCGGGTGGACGTGACCGACGACCCGAGTGCGCTGACCCTGATCGACCGCGTGCGGGAAAGCGTGCTCGACGGGGTCGGCCACGACGAACTGCCCTTCGACCGCCTCGTGGAGGAGCTCGCCCCGCAGCGGGACCTCTCCCGCTCGCCGCTGGTGGACCTCACGTTCGGGCTCCGCGACACGCGGCCGGAGGTGCCGCGGCTGGCCGGGCTGGACGTGCGCAGGCTGCCCACCGGGTACACGGCGGCCAAGTTCGACGTCACCATGCTGCTCACCGCCGAGGCGGGCGGTGGTTACGGCGTGGAACTGGAGTACGCGGCCGCGTTGTTCACCGAGGGCACGATGCGCCGGCTCGCCGGGCACTTCCGCACCCTCGCCGGATCGATGGCGCGTGCTCCGGAAGCCAGGCTCACGCGGCTGCCGATGCTGGACGTGAGCGAACGCCACCGGGCGCTGGTGGAGTGGAACCCGCCCCAGTCGCGGCCGCGGGGTGAGGGGGAGACCCTGACCGAGGCGTTCGCGGCCCGGGTCGCGAGCACGCCGGACGCGACGGCCGTGGTCGGCGGAGGCGAGCGGCTGACCTACGCCGAGCTGGCGGATCGGGCGAGCGCGCTGGCGAGGCGCCTGCACGCCGCGGGAGTGCGCCCGGAGTCACCGGTCGCCGTCGTGCTCGACCGCAGTCCGGCCGGGGTGGTGGTGTTCCTCGCCGTGCTGGAAGCCGGTGGGGTGTTCGTGCCGCTCGATCCCGCGCACCCGGCCGAGCGGCTGGCGCTCATGCTCGACGACCTGGCGCCGGCGGCCGTGGTCACCGAGACCGGGCTGCTCGGCGAACTGGGCCCGCTGCCTGCCCCCGTGATCGCCGTCGACGCCGCTGACGCCGCCGGGGAGGCGCCGCCGGCAGACCTGCCGCGAGGGGACCCCGGCCGCTTGGCGTACATGGTCTACACCTCCGGCTCGACCGGCAGGCCCAAGGCCGTGATGATCTCCCACCAGGCGTTCGCGCATCACTGCCGGGTGGTCATCGAGCTGTTCGGCCTCGGCGAGAACGACCGGTGCCTGTTCTTCGCGCCGCTCACCTTCGACCCGGCCATGGAACAGATCGCCGCGCCGCTGCTCGCCGGCGCCACCGTGGTGGTCAGCGAGCCCGGGGTGGTCCCGCCCGCCGAACTGTTCGACCGGATCGCCGAGCAGGGGGTGACCATGGTCGCGATCGCGCCCGCGTACTTCCGCGAGGTGGTGGCCGGTGTCCGACGGCACGACCCGCGCGCGGCCAGCCTGCGGCTGATGATCGTGGCCGGGGACGTGGTGACCCACGACGACGCGCGCCGCTGGCTGGAAACCGGGCTGGACGCCCGGCTGATCAGCCTCTACGGCCAGACCGAGACCACCATCTTCGGCACCACCCACGAGGTGACGGCGCCCGAGGTGGCCGCGGCGGCGCCGGAAACGGCCTTGCCCATCGGCAGGCCCATCCCCGGCACTCGGGCCTACGTGCTCGACGAGGCGCTCGAGCCGGTCGGTGTCGGCGTACCGGGAGAGGTCTGCTTCGGCGGGGTCCGGGTGGGCCGCGGCTACCGGGGACAGCCCCGGCAGACCGCGGACCGGTTCGTGCCGGACCCGTTCGCGGAGCGACCCGGCGACCGGCTCTACCGGACGGGGGACCGGGCCCGCTACCGCGCGGACGGGGTGATGGAGTTCCTCGGCCGGGTCGACACCCAGGTGAAGATCCGCGGGTTCCGGGTGGAACTCGGCGAGATCGAGGCGGCGCTGGCCGGGCACCCCTCGGTCCGTGCGGCCGCCGTGGCCGCGCAGGACCTGCCAGGTGGTGACCGCAGGCTGGTCGGCTACGTGGTGCCCGGGCAGCAGGCTCCGCCGCCGGACCGCGAGTTGCGCGGCTACCTGCGCGATCGGCTTCCCGAGCACATGGTGCCCGCGGTGTTCGTGCCGCTCGCCGAACTGCCCCGGTTCGCCAGCCAGAAGGTGAACCGGAAGGCGTTGCCCCCGCCCGAACCGGGCGGTGACCCGGCAGGCGAGGCCGTCGCCCCCCGCGACGAGGTGGAGGAGGCGATCGCCGGGGCGTGGGCCGAGGTGCTCGGGCTCGACACGGTCGGCGTGGAACACGAGTTCTTCGACCTCGGCGGCCATTCACTGCTCGCCACCCGGTTGATGACCCGGCTGCAGGACTTGTTCGGCATCGAGATCCCCCTGCGGGTGCTCTTCGAGGCCACCACCGTCAGCGCGCAGGCCGCCGCACTGGAACGCCTCGCCGAGGCACAGGCGGACCAGGAGGCCGCCCGCGCGCGCAGTTCCCAGCGATCGGAGAGAAGTGACGATGAGCCCTGACGTGCCGCAGCGGGCGGGCCGAGGCGCCGACCTCCTGCGTGCTCACCTCCGCCGATCCCGCCAGGAGGTCCCGCGGGAAGCCGCCATCACGCCGGTGCCGCGGGACGGCGCGCTCCCGCTTTCCTTCGCCCAGCGGCGGCTCTGGGTGCTGGACCAGTTCCGGGGCGGGGCCGAATACCTGGTGCCGCTGGTGTTCCGGCTGCGCGGCGACCTTTCCGGACTCGACATCGGTGGCGCGCTGGACGAACTGGTGCGACGCCACGAGATCCTGCGCACCCGCTACACCACCGACGCCGACGGCGAACCCGTCCAGCGGATCGATCCGCCCTCCGGTGTCGAACTGGCCTTCGACGACCTCGGTGGCGCCGGTCCCGCCGAGCTGGACGCCCTGCTCGCCGCGGACACCACCCGCCCGTTCGACCTCGCCGAGGGGCCGATCCTGCGGGCGCGGCTGATCCGGCTCACGCCGGTGGAACACGTGCTCGCGATCGTGTTCCACCACATCGCGGTCGACGGCTGGTCCGGCAGCCTGCTGGCCAGGGAACTGGCCGCGTTGTGCGTCGGCGAGAAGCTGCCCGCGCCCACCCTGCAGTACGCGGACTTCGCTGCCTGGCAACGGGCCGAGGCCACCGGCGGGCGACTGGACAGCGCGCTGGAGTACTGGGTGCGCCACCTCCGTGACCTGCCCGCGCTGGAACTGCCGGCCGACCGGCTCCGGCCGCCGGTGTGGGAACCCGACGGCGCCACGGTGACCTTCGACGTCCCCGCCGAGCTCGGCCGGGCCGCCGCGGCGCTGGCCGGTGCGCACCAGGCCACGCCGTTCATGGTGTACCTGGCGGTGTTCTGGTCGCTGCTGCACCGCTACACCGGCCAGGACGACTTCGCCGTCGGCACCCCGATCGCCGGCCGGACCCACGCCGACGCCCACGGCCTGATCGGCCTGTTCGTCAACACCATCGCGCTGCGCGCGGACCTCCGCGGCGATCCGGCCTTCGCCGAGCTGCTCGACCGGGCCCGGCACACCGCGATCGACGCCTACGCCCACCAGGACGTCCCGTTCGAGCGCGTCGTCGACGCGCTGGTGGTCGACCGGGACCTGGCCACGCACCCACTGGTGAACGTCAACTTCATCCTGCAGAACAACGAGCCGTTCCGGTTCGAGGCGGGCGCGGTGTCGGGCGAACTGATGCCGATCGAGTCGCGGCAGGCGAAGTTCGACCTGAGCTGGACGCTGGAGGAACGCCCCGACGGCTCGCTCTCCGGTGAGGTGACCTTCCCGCACGCCCTGCTGGACACGGCGACCGCGCGCAGGATGGCCGAGCACTACCTCCGCCTGCTCGCCGCGGCCACCGCCGAGCCGGACCGGCGGATCGGCGAGCTGCCGTTGCTCGGCCCCGCCGAACTCGGCCGGCTGGTCCGCCGGCCGGCCGGGACCGCTCCCGCCGCGCCGTGCCTGCACGAGCGGTTCGCCCGGCAGGCCCGCCGTCGCCCGGACGCGGTGGCGCTGACGTTCGAGGGCAGGCACCTGACCTACGGCGAACTGGACGCACGGGCCAATCGGCTGGCCCATCGGCTGGTCGCGGCCGGGGTGGGAGCCGAGGACCTGGTGGGCGTCTGCCTTTCCCGCGGTATCGACCTGGTCGTCAGCCTGCTCGCGGTGCTGAAGGCGGGCGCGGCCTACCTGCCGCTGGATCCGGAATACCCGGCCGAGCGCCTCGAGTTCCTCGTGCGGGACGCCGCCGCCAGGGTCGTGGTCACCGAAGCCGGACCGGCCGCACGGGTGCGGGCGGTCGCGCCGGCGGGCGAGGTGATCGTTCTCGACGAGCCGGAGGAAGCCGGGCGGATCGCGGCCGGGCCCGCGACGGCACCCAGCGTGATGACCCACCCGGACAACCTCGCGTACGTCATCTACACCTCCGGATCGACCGGACGGCCCAAGGGCGTGCAGGTCACCCACGCCAACGTGGTGCGGCTGCTCACCGCGACCGAAGACGACTACCGGTTCGGCCCCGAGGACGTCTGGGCGCTGTTCCACTCGTACGCCTTCGACGTCTCGGTCTGGGAGATCTGGGGCACGTTCCTCTACGGCGGGCGGCTCGTCGTCCTCTCCCAGGAGGTGACTCGCTCCCCGTGGGAACTGGCCACGCTGCTCGCGGACGAGGGCGTGACCGTGCTGAACCAGACACCGTCGGCGTTCCGGAACCTCATCGAGCTCGTCGGCTCGGCCGGGTCCGTGCTCGACCGGCTCCGGCTGCGCCTGGTGGTCCTCGCCGGCGAGGCGCTGGACGTGGGCGCGTTCCGGCCGTGGTGGGAGCGGTTCGGCGACACCGCGCCGCGCATCGTGAACATGTACGGGATCACCGAGACGACCGTGCACGTCACCTACCGCCCACTCGGGATCCCGGACTTGGCAGGCGATCGCAGCCCGATCGGACCGCCGATGCGGGATCTGACGATGTACGTGCTGGACGAACGGATGCGGCCGGTGCCGGTCGGCGTGCCGGGCGAGATCTACGTCGGGGGTCCTGGTGTCACACGCGGCTACCTCGGCCGCCCCGGGCTGACCGCCCAGCGCTACGTCCCCGACCCGTTCGGCGCGCCGGGTGCCCGCCTCTACCGGTCCGGTGACAAGGCGCGCGTCCTCGCCGGCGGCGAGATCGGTTTCCTCGGCCGCTTCGACGACCAGGTCAAGATCAGGGGCTTCCGGGTCGAACTCGGCGAGGTCGAGTCGTGCCTCGCCGAGCATCCCGGCGTGGAGGCCGCGGTCGTCACCGTGGACGAACCGGCACCCGGAGACCGCAGGCTGGTCGGGTACGTCGTGTCGAAGGACGCCGCGACGGTCCCCGTCTCGGAGCTGCGGGCCCACGTGGCCGAACGGCTGCCCGGCTACCTGGTGCCCTCGATCTTCATGAACGTGCCCAAGCTGCCGCTCACGGTGAACGGCAAGGTCGACCGCCGCGCCCTGCCCGCCCCCGGCGGTTCCCGGCTGGACCAGGAGGTGCCGGAGTACGTCGCGCCCGGCAACACCCGCGAGGAGACCATCGCCGGCATCTTCGCCGAGGTGCTCGGGCTGCCGCGAGTCGGGATGCGGGACAACTTCTTCGCCTCCGGCGGGGACTCCATCCTCGCCGTCCGCCTCGTCGGCAAGCTCAGGGCGAGCGGTTTCCACTACTCGGTCCAGGACATCTTCCGCCACCAGAGCATCGCCGAACTGCGCGGTGCGCACGCCGGTGAGGCGGCGGGCACCGGGGAACACGGCGGCACCCGGCCGTTCGCGCTGCTTTCGGCCGAGGACCGGGCGAAGGTCCCGGCCGGCGTGCTCGACGCGTACCCGATGGGCCGGATGCAGACGGGCATGGTCTACGAGATGCTCGCCGATCCCGAGCGGAACAACTACCACAACGTCACCAGCTACCTGATCCGCGAGGACGGGACCTTCGACGCGGCCGCGGTGGCCGCCGCCGCCGACGCGGTCGTGGCCAACCACGAGATCCTGCGCACCTCGTTCGACCTCTCCTCGTTCACCGAGCCCGTGCAGCTCGTGCACGTCGCGGCGAAGGCGGAGTTCGGCCACGAGGATCTGCGCCGCTCCTCCGCCGAGGAGCAGCGGCAGTGGATGGACGAGTTCCGGACGCGACAACGGGAACAGGTCTTCGACCTCGGTACGGCGCCGCTCATCCGCTTCCACGCCCACCAGGTCGGCGACGACCGGTGGTTCCTTTCGCTGACCGAGTGCCACGCGATCCTGGACGGCTGGAGCCACAACTCGGTCGTCACGGAGTTGCTCGACAGCTACCGGGCGATCCGGGACGGCCGCCCGCCGCGGCCGGGTGCGGTGCCCTCGGTCCGGTTCGCCGACTTCATCGCGCAGGAGCAGCGCAGCCTGCGCGACGGGGCCGACCGGCAGTTCTGGGCGGAGCGGCTGGAGGGGGCGGCGAGGCTGCTGATCCCCGCGGAATGGGCCGACCCCGCGGGACCGGCCGACTACCACCTGCGCGTTCCCTACCGCGATCTCGAGGCCGGGCTGCGGAAGCTGGCCGAGCTGGCGGGGGCCTCGCTGAAGAGCGTGCTGCTCGCCGCGCACCTCGCGGTGTGGCGCGTGGTCGCGGGCGAGGAGCCGTTCTACTCGGGGCTTGTCTGCAATGGACGGACCGAGGCCGAAGGCGGCGACCAGGTGCGCGGCATGTTCCTCAACACCGTGCCCTTCGTCGCGCCTGCCGGTGCGGGCACCTGGCGTGAGCTGGTCGCCGCCGTGTTCGACGAGGAGGTGGCGCTGTGGCCGCACCGCAGGTTCCCCCTGCCGGAACTGCAGCGTGAGTTCGCCGCCGGGAGCCGGCTGGTCGACGTGGAGTTCAACTTCCTCAACTTCCACGTCCTGGACCGGGAGGCGGTGGACACGGCGGGCAGCACCGACGTCAGCCTGAACGAGGTTCCGTTGTGCACCCTCACGGAGGCGGGCGACCTGGTCATCGTCGCCAAGTCCGCGTGGATCGGGCGCCGTCACGCCGAACTGCTCGCCCGGATGTACCGGCGTGCGCTCGAGCTGATGGCCACCGACCCCGGTGGTAGCCGCCGGGTGCCGTTGCTGCCGTCGGACGAGCGGGACCGCCTGCTGGCCGAGCGGGACGCGGACCGGGTCCCGGTACCGGCCCGCGGGGTGCACGAACTGGTGGCCGAACACGCCGCGCGGACCCCGGACGCGCCGGCGGTGGCCGGGGCCGGCGGCGAGCTCACCTACCGCGAGCTGTGGGACCGGGCCCAGGCGTGGGCCGCCGCGCTGCGCGAGGCCGGGGTACGGGCCGGTGACCTGGTCGGCCTGGCCCTGCCGCAGAAGCCGGAACTGGTGGCCGCCGTGCTCGGTGTGCTCTCCGCCGGTGCGGCCTACGTGCCGATGGATCCCGGGCACCCGGCCGAACGCGTGACCGGGACGCTGCGGGCGGCCGGTGTCCGGGTGCTGATCACCACCGCCGCGATCGCCGGGCGCCTGGATTCGGCCTCGCTGGTGACCATCACCGGCGCACCGGCCGTGCCCGCCGGGACCGCGGCCGCCGTGCACCACCCGCCCCAGGACGAGCTGGTCTACGTCGTGCACACCTCCGGATCGACCGGGCGGCCGAAGGGCGTCATGATCCCGCACGGGGCGCTCACCGACCGGGTGTGCGCGCTGCGCCGGGACCTCGAGCTGACCGAGCGGGACGTGATCGTCACGGTCATGCCCGCGGTGGTCGACGTCTGGCAGCTGGACGTGTTCACCGCGCTGACCGCAGGCGGGCTTCTCGTGCTCGCCGGTGACGACTTCGCCAGGGACCCGCTGGCGCTGGCCGAGTTGCTGCGGGGGCGCGAGGCGACGTTGATGATCGCGACGCCGACGACCTGGCGGATGCTGGCCGGGGCGGGGTGGACGCCGCCCGCGTCCCTCCGGCGGATCTCCGGCGGCGAGGCGACCGACGCCGATCTCATGCGCTGGCTGTGCGCCGGCGGCGCCAAGGTCTGGGACATGTACGGCCCGACCGAGGTGACCGTGTACAGCTTCAACACCAGGCATTTCGGCGACGACACCCCGCCGTACCGGTTCTCCGCCGCCAACACCACGAACTACCTGCTCGACGACGACCTGAACCCCGTGCCCGCCGGTGTGCCGGGGCAGTTGTTCGTCGGTGGCGGGGGGCTGGCGCGTGGTTACCTCGGCCAGCCGGGCATCACCGCCGGCGTGTTCCTGCCCGACCCCTTCACCCCGGTGCCGGGTGGCCGGATGTATGCGACCGGGGACATCGGCAGGCTCGATCGGCACGGCCGGATCGAGATCCTCGGCCGCCGCGACCACCAGCTGAAGATCCGCGGCTTCCGGGTCGAGCTCGGCGAGATCGAGAACACGATCGCCGCGCACCCGGGGGTGCGGGGTGCGGTGGTGCACCCGGTCACCGGGCCGAGGGAGGTCAAGCGGCTCGCCGCGTACGTGATCCTGCGCGACGCGACCACCAGCATGGGCGAGCTGAACCAGCACGTGAGCCGCCACCTGCCCGGTCACATGGTGCCTGCCCATTTTGTGGCGATGGAGGCGTTCCCTCGGTTGCCGAACGGGAAGGTCGACCGGGACGCGCTGCCGGATCCGGGGCAGGTGCGGCCGGAGGTGGGCACGCGTTACGTCCCGCCGAGGGGCCGGACCGAAGAGGCGATCGCCGCGGTGTGGGCGGTCGAGCTCGGCCTCGAGCGGGTCGGCGGGAACGACGACTTCTACGCACTGGGCGGCCATTCGCTGCTCACCCTGAGGATCGTCGCCCAGCTCTCCCGTGAGCACGGCATCGAGCTGACATTCCGGGATTTCCTTACCCATCGGACGGTGCGCGGTCTCGCCGGCGTCGCGGCCCTCGACCCGGAGTCACGGGCCCGGCCGCCGTCGCTGGTGTGGCTGGGCCGGGACGGCGAGGGGGCCCCGTTGTTCTGCGTCCACCCCGGCGGTGGGAGCGCGCACTGGTACCGCGGTCTGGCCGACGCCTACGCGGGGCGACGGCCGCTGGCCGCCTTCGAGTGGCCGGGACTGCACGATGAGACAGCGGTGGCGGGCAGCCTCGCCGAGGTCGCGCGCAGCTATGTGGCCGAGCTCAGGGCCGAGCGCCCGGCCGGCCCGTACCACGTGCTCGGCTGGTGCGGTTCCAGCGGAATCGCCTGGGAGATGGCCCGGTACCTCCGGGAACTCGGTGAGCGGGTCCGGTTGATCCTGATCGACCCCATCGAGTACCCGTCGGCGGGCAACAGCCCGCTCGCGGAGAACGTGCGGGTGCTGCGCCGGGCGGAGGGCCTGCTGGCGTCCCTGCCCGGCCAGGACGGGACCGAGCGGGCCGAGGTCAGGGCCGAACTGGTGGACGTCCTGCGCAAGGTGGTCGACGACGGCGACTCCCTGTTCGACGAGGAGGGGCTCGACGAGGGCTGGGCGAGCAGGCTGCGCAGCTGGCGGGAGATCGCCGAACTCCGCTTGCACTACCGCTTCCCCCGGTACGCGGGCTCGGTGGACGTGGTCGTCTGCGCCGAACTGGTCGCGGGCGGGTACGCGGACATCTTCGGCAGTTCCTTCGACGCCTATCTCGACCAGTGGCGGCAGCTGGCCGAGGACGGGGTGCGGGTCAGCGAGGTTCCCGGCGACCACCGGACCGCGTTGTTCCCCCCGCACGTGTTCGAGCTGGCCGCCGTGCTGGACGAAATCATCGACCGCTGACGAGCAGGACCGAGGAGTGGATTGCATGTCCCGTCACGTGATTTCGTTGCGCGACCTCACCGACGGCGATCTCGAGTGGATCGTCCGGCGCGGCGTGGAGATCGCGGCAGGCCCGGCCGATGCCGGTGCCTCGCTGCGCGGCCGGATCGTGGGGATCTACTTCAGCCGGACCTCCACCAGGACCAGGACCTCGTTCACCGCCGGCGCGCTCCGGCTCGGCGCCCAGGTGATCACCTACGGGCCGGGCGATCTGCAGCTCAACACCGGGGAGACGGCGGAGGACACCGCGCGGGTGCTCGGCGGCATGGTGGACGGCCTGGTGATCCGGACGGCCGGGCCCCCGGAGGAGATGCGGACGTTCGCGGCGCACTGCGGTGCGGTGGTCAACGCGATGAGCGCCGACGAGCACCCGACCCAGGCGCTGGCCGACCTCACCACGCTTTCGGCGCGATTCGGCCGGGTCAAGGGCTTGCGCGTGCTCTACGTCGGAGAGGGGAACAACAGCGCGGCGGCACTCGCGCTGGCGCTGCCCCGGTTCGGCGGTGTCGAGCTGGAACTGCGCACCCCGCCCGGATACGGCCTCGCGCCGGAAGTGCTCGCCGACGCGACGGCGCTGGCCGAAGTTTCGGGCAGCCGGGTTCGGGAACGCCACGACCTCGCCTCACTGCCCGGCAAGGTGGACGTCGTGTACACCACCCGCTGGCAGACCACCGGGAGCACCAAGGCCGATCCGGATTGGCGCCGGCGATTCGAACCGTTCCAAGTGGACGAAGCGGTCATGGCCCGTTACCCCGGTGCCTGTTTCATGCACGACCTGCCCGCGCACCGGGGGGAGGAGGTGACCGCCGCGGTGCTGGACGGACCGGCGAGCATCGCCTTCGAACAGGCTCAGCACAAGCTGTACAGCGCCATGGCCGTCCTGGAATGGTGCCTGGCCCGCTGACCGGTTTCACCGGTGGTCGTCGGCGAGGCAGGCGTCGTGTGCCAGCAGGGCGATCTGGACGCGGTTGTTCAGCTCCAGCTTGGTGAGGATGCTGGACACACAGGTCTTCACGGTGGGCACGCCGAGGTTGAGCTCGGCGGCGATCTCCGCGTTGGACTTGCCCTCTCCGACCGCGACGGCGACCTCGCGTTCGCGCCCGCTGAGCACCGCGAGGCGCTCGCGTGCCCTGGCCCGGTGCTGTTCCGCTTCGGTGTCCACCACCCGCTCGATCAGCCGGCGGGTCACCGCGGGCACCAGCACCGGGTCCCCGCGAGCCACGCGCCGGATCGCTTCCACGATCTCCGCCGGTGGTGTGTCCTTCAGCACGAAGCCCGACGCCCCCGCGCGCAGCGCCCGCAGCACGTATTCGTCGGCGTCGAACGTGGTGAGGATGATGACCTCCGGCGCACCGGGCGCCGCGCGCAGCGCCTCGGTCGCGGCCAGCCCGTCCGTGCCCGGCATCCTGATGTCCATCAGCACCACTTCGGGCCGGTGTTTCTCGACCGAGGCCGCCACCTCCGCGCCATCGCCGGCCTCGGCGACGACCTGGATGTCCGGCGCCCCGCCGAGCATCAGCACCAGTCCGGCCCGCACCAGTGGATCGTCGTCGACGACGAGCACCGGAATCACCGAACCGCGCCCCGCGCCTGCCGGACCGGCCGAGGATGGCCGTTCACGCGCCCCGCTTCTTGACCGCTTCCAGTATCGCGATGATGAGGAAGGCCACGGCCAATACGATGATCGGGGCCGCATAACCCATCGCGCCGGAAAGGTCACCGAAGAACCAGCGGAAAAGTCCGCCGTGATCTTCGCTGAAGATCCAGCGAACGAGCGGAATTATCCCCAAAGGAATGGCAACGATGATCACAAGGCCCTGAGCGCCCTCGATGGTTCGCGCTCGCCGGCTGGTCGTCACCCGGGTACTCCTTCCGCGATTATTTGTCGATCGACAATTTCTTACGTGAACTGTAGCCAGTGTGGAGAAATGTTGTCAACGAGTGACATTACCGTGCTTTCACCGGCGGTGGCCCGGTGGGGTGATCACACCAGTTCGAAGACGACGGTCCCGGCGAGTGCGTCGCTCGTATGGGTGTTGACGCGGTTCCAGCCACTTTGGTCGAAGACATCGCCCCATTCGTCCGCGGTCGGCAGGTAGACGCCCATGAGCGCGTGGCCTGTTTCGAAGCCGAGCGTGAACACCGGTATGCCGTCGTCGGGGAGGTCCACGGTGCGAACCGTATCGCCGAGCAGGAACCGCTTGACATTCGGGAAGAGTTCGCGCAAGAGGCGCAACGACCGGACGGCGTCGGCCTTCGGCCACAGATCGTGTCCCATCATGAAACAGGTGAGCAGTTCGACCTCGGCGAACTCGGGACGCGGCCGGAGTTCGCGGACATCGGCGCGCAGGAACGAGATGGATTCGGCGAGTCCGCGGCGCGTGACCTCGGCGGTGGACATCTCGATGGTCGCCGCCGAGATGTCCAGGCCGATTCCGCGGGCACCGGGATACTCCTGGACGAGCTTGATCAGCCGTTCTCCGCTGCCCGAGCCGAGGTCCGCGACAGTGCTGAAGGAACTGCCCACGGTCGCCATGGCGCGCCAGAAGAGCGGGTCGAAGAACTCGGTGTTGGCCTCGCGGCTGGCGCGGCTGATCGCCTGCTGGTCCCGCCGGTGGAACGCGCCTGTCCGGTTCTCGTTGCGCAGCAGGGCGGGCATCCTGGCGAACAGCTCCCACGAGCCCTGGCAGAGCCAGTAGAACAGCGCTTTCGACCGGTAGGCGTCGTCGAAACCGGGTCCGGGCAGGACTTTTCCCGATTCGCGGATGACCACGCCCACCGAGGCCAGCGCGCGGAACATCGCCGTCGTCGCGGCCGGGTCGAGGTCGTTGCCCGCGGCGAAGTCCTCGATGTCGAGCACGCCTCGCTGGTGGAGTTGTTCGAAACCACCGAGTTCCCAGGCGGCGCCGATCGCGGTGGCCGCCACGGCGGAGTTGAAGATGTCGGCGGCCGAGTGGCCGTGCTTGCCATTGCCGGCGTGGATGCTCACGTCCAAGCCTCCGTGTCTCGGTGGTCGTGGCGGTGACTTCGGTTGCGGAGGCGGGGTTTCACCCGGTCGCCGCACTCAGTGCTTTCCGGCTGCCCTCAATGCGCCGTGCGGCGTCCTCGATGATCTCGTCGGCCTTGTTGAAGGCGATCCGCACGAAGTGCTCACCCGCCGGCCGGTCGTCGTAGAGCAGCGTGCCGGGTGCGATCAGCACCCCGGCGTGGTCGAGCAGGAGCTTCACGTAGGACTCGCAGTCCCCGCTGGTGACCGGCCGGATGTCGGCCATCAGGTAGCAGCCGCCCTCCGGCCTGCCGCAGGCGAGCCCGATTCCGGTGAACGTTTCGACCACCGTGTCCCGCATTCGCTGCAACTGGGGTGCGGGTTGCCACGCGCCGGGGGCGAGGATGCCCGACTCGAGCACGGCCCGCTGGAGCGGCGCCGCGGTGCCACCGGTGGTCGAGATGTGTACCTGCCGGAGGACGCTGGTGCACGCGGGCGCGGCCCGCAGGAAGCCGATCCGCCAGCCGCTGAGCGCGTGGCTCTTGGAGAGGCTGCCGACCACGATACTTCGATCGGCGAGCCCGGGTACCTCGGCGACGGAGAGGTGCTGCCTGCCGTCGAACGTGTAGGCCGAGTACACCTCGTCGCTGATCAGGGTGACATTCCATCGGGTACACAGTTCGGCGAGCTGGTCCAGTTCCGCGCGGTCGAAGACACGGCCCGTGGGGTTGTGCGGGGTGTTGAGGATCATCGCCTTGGTCCGCGGGCCGAAGGCGGCGGCGAGTTCGGCAGGGTCGAAGCGCCAATCCGGGGCGTGCAACCGGACGAACCGGGGCCGGGCGCCGGTGAGTGCGATGGCGCCGAGGAAGTTGTCGTAGAACGGCTCCGCCACGATGACTTCGTCGCCCGGATCCACGGTGGACAGCAGAGCCGTCAGCATTGCTTCGGTCGCTCCCACGGTCACGGTGATCTCGGTGTCCGGGTTGGCGGCCGGTCGCAGCGAATCCGCGATCCCCGCACGGAGCGCGGCGTTCCCGGACGGGTCCTCGTACTGGTTCACGCCGTTGCGCAGCGCGGTGCAAGCCGCCTCGATCACCTCGTCCGCGGGCTGGGGTGCGGCGGGGGTTCCGGTGGCCAGGTCCACCGAGCCGCGCGAACGGGCGTCGCGCAGGAGCGAGATGAGGCCGCCTTCCGGTAGTTGCCGGACGCGATCAGCGTAAGTCCGCCGAAGGTGGCCGGAACTGTCATCACCGACTCTGTTCATCCACATGCCTCCATGACGCTTTTCCGGAACCCAAGGCGTTTCATGCTCCCGAGACCGCATTCGCAATTTCCTCGATGCGGCCGTCGAGCGATTCCTGTGCGATGCGCCGGGTGAAATCGGTAATTCGGCATTCCAGCCAAGCAAACCAGATCGGCGAGCCCGCGACAAAAAGCGGCGGGCGCCGGCTGTCCCGCCGTCCCGCCGGCGGGACAACCGCCGGCCGGGGGGTGAGCGACATCGAGCTCGTCCAGCATCACCCCGAAGCGCGCACTGGCTGTTCCGGGCATCCCGTTCACCAGGCGCGACGGTGTTCGCGCAGCCGGTCGCGGAGCGGGTTTCAGTCTAGAATCGGCGGCGGAGGTTCACGTGCACATCGCCGAACTCCATTTCCCGGGTCGCCCAGTGGCCGCTGGGCGACCCGGGCTCGGCGCTCACCGATCGCCGGGTTGTTCCGGTGCCGCGGAGCTCATCGTGCTGATCAATGACGCGAGAGCCCGGGGTTGCTCGACCACCACCAGGTGCCCGGCGGGAAGCACGATCAGTTGCGCGGCGAGATGGCGGCTGACCGGATCGCGTAACCGCGGTGGCGGGAAAACCACGTCGTGTTCGCCGGCTACCACCAGGCGCGGAGTGCGGGTCCGCCGGGCGATGAGTTCGCTGGGCAGAGCCGGCGGCGTGAAGCCGATCCGGCACGCCTGTGCGACAAGGTCGTACCACTCACTCAAGTGCGGCGATGCTTGGTGATCAGGCGCCAGGAAACGTCGCAGCAGTGATGCACTGCGAGCGGGAGTGGCGCGGAGCCAGGGCGCGGTCGTGCGGGTGATGGTGGTATTCGCGTTCGCGGGTACCAATCCCGCCGTGGACACCAGCGCTCGCCCGGCGATGCGGGGTGAACCACACGTCAAGGCGATGGCACCGCCCAGTGCGTGGCCGACCACGATCGCCTTGCCCGGAACGGCCTGCGCCAGTACATCCGCCAGCCACCACCCGTACCAGGCCAGCTGGCTGTGCCGGGGAAGGTGATCGGCACTCAAGCCTGGCTGACCGGGAAGGTCCAGCAACAGAACCGAAAAGTTCGGCGCCAACGCCGCGGCGAGCGGTTCGAGCAGCGCGGCGCTGAGGTCGGCGCCCGGTACCACGACGACCACCGGCGATCCCGTTCCCACGGAAACCACGTGGGTCAGGCCGACACAGCTCGACAGGACATCGCGCCGGTGGGGCACGGTCCAGCGATCCAGCCGGTCGGCGCACCAGTCGCGGACCTTCCGCGCTTGCTCGTCTCCGCGATAGATCGAGCGCCATCGATCCGATCCCGGACTTTCCATCAGCGCTGCCCCTCCGGCACCACGCCCGATGCCTTGGCCCCGTCCGGGACGGATCGAATCGCGTAGAACATCGATCAACGAAATCGTACGGACGCTTCAGGGGCAACACAACGCAGTCGAAGTCGCTGCCGGTACCGGGTTGAACTTCCCGTTCTACGCCGACGACGCCATGCTGACCGCCAAACGGGCACGTATTACCGTGCGATGCACAGGACGATCATCGCGCCGAATAGGAGTGCGGTGCCGGTGGCGAACGGAAGGACGGCCGCGCTGAGCGTCGCCAGTCCACAGCTGACGGTCCGGTACACGCGCCTCGGTGGCGGGCAATCGTGTCGAAGCCGGGTGAGCCGCAGGTCGATGGCCTCTTCGCCCATCGCCAGCGCGGTGGGCGGCGCACCGTGGCGGGACACGGCGAGCAGGGCGGTGTGCACGGCGGCCGAACCGTGCCTGCGGACCGCGGCGACGTCGGCGGAGATTTCCACCAGCTGCCGGATGGCCGCCGGAGCGTGCCGGAAAAGGGCCAGGAAGGGGAGTGCGTACCGCAGCAAGTCGGCGGTCGCGACGACGAGGTGGTGACGTCCGCGGAGGTGGGCGTGCTCGTGTTCCAGGACTGCCGAGACGGCGGCCTCGGGTAGGTGCCGGGTCAGGCCGTCGGTGGCGACCACGACGCCCTTTCGGCCGGGCAGGCAGAAAGCGAGCGGCCGGTCGTGCGGAAGCCACAACGTGGACGGCGATCCGGGTGAGGACCGGGAGACCATGCGCAGCGTGCCCAGTTGCCGGCTGCGCTCGTGAACTCGCGCCCGTGCTCGCCGGGCGGTGACCACGACCACTCGTATGGTCGCCGCGAACACGAACACCAGGCCGCTCGCGCCGATGATGTTTTCCGCTTCCAGCGGCGCGCCGTGTTGCACCGCGATCCAGCATTCGTGCGCCGCGCTCACCAGCGAGAGGAACGGGCCGTGACTCGGCAGGATCAGCAGCAGCAGGCCCGAGGTGATGCCGGCCAGCACCGCGGCCATGGTCGTCAGCCGGCTCACGATGAGCAGTGCGGGATCGCGGCGGGACAGGTCGGCGCGGCGCAGCAAGTGGTCCATCAGCCAGGCAACCGTCAGCGAACCCGCGATCAGCGCCAGTGCGACGATCATCGGCTCTGACGCCGCTTCCGCTTCCGCAGTGCGGCGCGCAGCGCCTCGGACTCCTCTTCGGAGACGGACGCGGCGAAGTGCATCAGCACCGCGGATGACGACCCCGCGGAGTCGAGGACTTCGCGCAGGGCACGGGCGGCGGCCTCTTCCCGGGTGAAGGCGGGCTCATAGTGGTACGCCTTGCCGTGCAGCTCCCGGTCGACCCAGTTCTTGCGGTGGAGGTTGTCCAGGACGGTCATCACCGTGGTGTAGGCGAGCTGCCGGTCGGCGCTGAGCCGGTCGAGCACGTCCCGGACCTTGATCGGCTGGTCGGCCTGCCACAGCACGTCCATCACCGCGGCTTCGAGCTCACCGAGACCTTGCATGGCGCCTCCTTTCCCGGCGAATGGTACGGCAGGCTTCGGCGCGCCCGTAGCCCCACGGGTCGTCCACCGTGACGATCTCGCGGTAGCGGAACCGCGACGTTCTTACTATAAGTCATAGTACTATTTGTCTTAGTTGGTGTGCTACGTACTAAGGGTGATAGTAGACAGGCGGACCCGCCTGCCCTAGGGTCACCGCCGGGCCGGCGGGGCGGTCCGGCGACAGATGTCCACATACCTTGGGAGATCCAGCACTCGTGTCACCGCACCGATCCCGGCTCGCCACGAGCAAGACCTTCATCACCGTCACCGCCACCGTGTTCGCACTGAGTGCCACCCCCGCCGGTGCGCAACCCGCGGACCCGCCGTCGGACACTTCCGAGGCGATGCGCCGCTACCAGGAACTCGGCGCCGAAGCCGCGAAGACCGACGAGGACCTCAAACAGGCCGAAGAGGATCTCAAGGCGCGACGCGCGGAGCGGGATCAGGCCGATACGAACCTGGCTTCCGCCACCGAAGCGCTGGAACGAACCCAAGGAACGGAGGAGGAGTTCCGCGGCGAGGTCGACGAGTTCACTTCGGCGAGTTTCCGCGGCGCCCGGCTCAGTCGCATGTCCGCGCTGCTCACGAGCGATTCTTCACGGCAGTTCCTCGACCGGATGTCGGCCATGGATGTGCTGGCGGCACAGAAGTCGGAAGCGCTCGGGGCGTACCGCGGCGCGACGACCGAAGCCGGTCAAGCGCGTTCCACCTCGGCCGAGGCGCGGAAGAAGGCTCAGGAGGCCACGGACACCGCCGAGCGCACCGCTGAACAGGTGCGTGAACGCAAGCGCACGCTCGACGGTCAGATCAAGGAAGTCCGTCGCGCTCTGGGCCAGTTGCCCTCCGACGAGAAGGCCGCATTGGGCAAGGTCCAGGACAACGGTTCCTACCTTGGCCCGCCGGGTGCCGCCAACGACGCACTGCAGGCCGCGTTGTCCAAGCGTGGTTCCGAATATCAATGGGGCGCCACCGGCCCGCGCGAGTTCGACTGCTCCGGGCTGACCTCATGGGCCTACAAGCAGGCGGGGATCTCGATCCCGCGGACCAGCCGGCAGCAGTACACGGCTGGGAAGCCGGTTTCCCTCAACGCCTTGCAGCCGGGGGACTTGCTGTTCTTCGATGACGGCACCGGAAATCCGGGAGCCATCCATCACGTGGGCATGTTCGTCGGGAACGGCAAAATGGTCGATGCGCCCACTGAAGGCCAGTTGGTCGACGTGCGGTCGATGAAGGGTGACGGTCATCTGATGGGCGCCCGGCGCATCGTCGGCTGAGGATCGCGAGCCGGCAGGATCACCGAGATCCACCACGTCGAAGAGCTGCTCAAGCCGCCCCGGCAGATCAGCGCCTGACGGGGCCGCGGCCGACAGCTGTCCACAAGCGACAGCCGCAGCTGGGTCAGAGGATGCCTGCGGTCCTCGCGGCGTGAACCGCCGCGGTGCGGTTGTGGACTTCGAGCTTGCGCATCGCGCTGCGCAGGTACGCCTTGACGGTCTCCGGGCTCAGGCCGAGCCGCTGGGCGGCCTCGGCGTTGCTGGCGCCGAGTGCGACCAGGCGCAGCGCGTCGACCTCGCGCGCGGTGAGGACGGTGCCGGACGCCGGGGCGAGCGGCTCGCCGCCGAGTTGCCGGTGGATGCGGGCCAGCTTGTCGCGCAGGCCGGGGTCGTCGGTGGTGCGGATGAGCGCCGTCAGGTCGGAGAGCGCGGCCTTGACGTCGGGTGACTGGATCGGGGCGGGACGCCGGATGAGGCCGTCGAGTTCGTTCTCCAGCTTCTTGGCGACGACGCCCGCGTGCCGCAGGGCGACCTGGCCGATCGGGGTGTCGCCGCGGACGGCGCCGTAGATGACCCCGCCGACCTGGCCGTCGAGCTTGATCGGGAAGGCGAAGATCGAGGTCAGCCGCTCGTGGTCGACCACGATCCGGTCGTAGTCATGGGTGATCGCCTTGTTCGTGGCGTAGTCGTTGACCAGGAACGGGCTGCCGCGCTTGATGGCCGTGCCGCCGAGGCCGCGGCCACCGGGCACGACCAGGCCGTTCAGCGACTGGGTCAGCGTGCCGAACAGTTGATTGATGACCAGGCGGCTGGTGCCCGCGCGCCCGTGACGGACCGCGCCGCCGAACACGACCGGGAGCCCGGTCGCCTGCCGCAGGAGCGGAAGCCGCCGGACGAGCAGGTTCTCGATCAGTTCCCGCTTCAGGTCATCATCGACCACGGTCGTTCCTCTTCGTCCCAACCCCTTGTGGCGGCAAGTGTCACCGATCGCCGCGAACGAGCCTACCCCCGTACGGGTGTAGTGGCCCGCGAGCACGGGCGTCACTCTCCTTCCTAACCAAACGGGGGCTCGAAGAGGAGGCAGCGAATGTCCACTGAGGCCTCGACGCCGGCGGAAATGCGCCGGATCGCGATCGCGAGCTGTGTCGGCACGACGATCGAGTTCTACGACTTCTTCATCTACGGCACCGCGGCGGCCCTGGTGTTCCCCACGGTGTTCTTCCCCGCGCTGGGACCGGCGGCCGGCGCGGTGGCCTCGTTCGCCACCTTCGCCGTGGCGTTCTTCGCCAGGCCCGTCGGCGCGGTCCTGTTCGGACACTACGGCGACCGGATCGGCCGCAAGCGCACGCTGATCTCGACCCTGTTGCTGATGGGCATCGCGACCGTACTCATCGGACTGCTGCCCGGCGCGGCGACGATCGGCGCCGCCGCGCCGATCGCGCTGGTGGTGCTGCGGTTCCTGCAGGGCTTCGCGGTCGGCGGCGAGTGGGCGGGCGCGAACCTGCTCACCGCGGAGTACGCCCCGCCGGGCGAGCGCGGCAGGTACGCGACCTTCCCCCAGCTCGGCCCGGCCATCGCCTTCGCCTTGACGAGCGCGACGTTCCTGGTCACCGGCCTGGTGATGGGGGACAAGGACTCGACGTTCCTGGAGTACGGCTGGCGCATCCCGTTCCTGCTGAGCGTGGTGCTGATCGGCGTCGGGCTCTACGTCCGGCTGAAGATCGAGGAGACCCCGGTGTTCCGCGCGGCCCAGGCCACCCGGCAACCGGCCAAGCGCACGCCGTTCCTCGCGGTGCTCGTCAGCCAGCCCAAGGAGGTGCTCCTGTCGGCGGGTTCGCTGACGATGGTGTTCGCGTTCTTCTACATGGGCACGGCGTACCTGACCGCATACGGCGTCAACCCGCAGGGTGCCGGGCTGAGCAGGCCGACGGTGCTGGTGCTCGGCATCGTCGCCGCCGCGGTGTTCGGCGTGGCGACCGTCGTGGCGGGTGTGCTGTCCGACCGGGCCGGTCGCAAGCGGGTCATCATGGCCTCCTGTGCCGTCGGCGCGGTGTGGGCGCTGCTGTTGTTCCCGCTGCTCGACACCCGCTCCCCGCTGGCCTTCGGCATCGGGATCACCGTGACGCTGGCGATCTTCGCGGTGTCCTACGGGCCCGCCGGGGCGTTCCTGCCCGAGTTGTTCCACACCCGCCACCGCTACACCGGCGCGGGCCTGGGCTACAACCTCGCCGGCATTCTCGGCGGCGCGGTGCCGCCGCTGCTGGCACCCCAGCTGACCAGCGCTTTCGGCAGCATCGCGCTCGGCGTGATGCTCTCGGTGACCGCGGTGATCAGCTTTCTCTGCACCCGCGCGCTGACCGAGACCGCCGGACGCGCCACCCTGCACACCACCGAAGGAGACGACCTTGTCGACGCCAACGGCGCATGACCGCTACCGCGCGAGCCGCGACCAGTTGTTCGCACTGGGGGACAGGCCCGACGCCGAGGCGGAATTCGACTGGCCGACGTTCGACGGCCCGTTCAACTGGGCGCACGACTGGTTCGACGTCATCGCGCGGGGCAACGAGCGGACCGCGCTGCACATCGTCGAGGAGAACGGCGACCAGGCCCGGTACTCGTTCGACGAGCTGGCCCGCCGGTCCGACCAGGTGGCCAACTGGCTCGCGGCGCGGGGGATCGGCCGGGGTGACTCGGTGCTGGTCATGCTCGGCAACCAGGTCGAGCTGTGGGAGTCGATGCTCGCGGTGATGAAGCTCGGCGCGGTGATCATGCCGACCACCACCGCGCTCGGCGCCGCCGACCTGGCCGACCGGGTGACCCGGGGCGCCGCGAAGGCGGTCATCGCCAACACCGCCGACGCCCCGAAGTTCGACGCCGGCCTCGGCCTGATCCGCGTCGCGGTCGGCGGCGCCGAGGGCTGGCTCGACTTCGCCGACGCGGCCACCGCACCGGACACCCCGCTCGCCCATCCCGGTACGGCCGCCGACGACCGGCTGCTCCTCTACTTCACCTCCGGCACCACCAGCAGGCCCAAGCTGGTCGAGCACACTCAGCAGTCCTATCCGGTCGGTCACCTGTCGACGCTGTACTGGCTGGGCATCCGGCCGGGCGACGTGCACCTCAACATCAGCTCGCCCGGCTGGGCCAAGCACGCGTGGAGCTGCTTCTTCGCGCCATGGATCGCCGAGGCGACGATCTTCATCCACAACTACACGCGGTTCGACCCCGCCGCGGTGCTGCGGACGATTCGCGAGGCGGGCGTGACCACGTTCTGCGCACCACCGACGGTCTGGCGCATGCTGATCAAGGCCGACCTCTCCGGCGGACCGGGCGCGCTGCGTGAGGTGATCGCCGCTGGCGAGCCGCTCAATCCCGAGGTCATCGCCCAGGTGGACCGGGCATGGGGCCTGACGCTGCGCGACGGCTTCGGGCAGACCGAGACGACCGCGCAGGTCGGCAACGCCCCGGGCGCGACGGTCAAGCCAGGGTCGATGGGCAGGCCGCTGCCGGGCGTGCCGGTGGTACTGGTCGACGTCGCCACCGGGGAGCCCGCCGACGAAGGCGAGCTGTGCCTGGACCTGCGCCATCGACCGCCCAGCCTGATGGCCGGCTACCACGGTGACCCCGAACGCACGGCCGAGGCGATGGCGAACGGGTACTACCACACCGGCGACGTCGCACGACGTGACGAAGACGGCTACCTGTTCTACATCGGACGCACCGACGACGTGTTCAAGGCGTCGGACTACAAGGTGTCGCCGTTCGAACTGGAGAGCGTCCTCATCGGACACCCCGCGGTGACCGAGGCCGCCGTGGTGCCCGCGCCGGACCCGCTGCGGCTGGCCGTCCCGAAGGCGTACGTCGCGCTGACCCCGGGTTGGGAACCCGGCCGGACCACCGCGCTGTCGATTCTGCGCTACGCCAGGGAAAACCTCGCGCCGTTCCTCCGCGTGCGCAGGCTGGAATTCTACGACCTGCCGAAGACGGTCTCCGGCAAGATTCGCCGCGTCGAGTTGCGGGCCCGCGAGGTGGACGATCCCGGGACCGCCGCCACCCGCGAATGGCGCGACGACCAGTTCCCGGAACTGCGCGGATGACCCGCTTCGGAGTTCATCGTGGATTCACCTACCAGGCCAGTGGCCGCCGGTCGAGGAAGAAGCCGCCGGTCGGGCCGTCGCCGGGTAGCGTGGCCAGCCAGACGGGCGTGTCCGCGCCCTGTTCGGGGGTGCGGGTGGCGCGCGGGCTCATCGCCGTGCGGACCCAGCCCGGCGACGCCGCGTTGACCAGGATCCCGGTGCCCGCGAGTTCCGCGGCGAGCAGCCTGGTCAACGCATTCAGCGACGCCTTCGAGATCCGGTAGCCCGGCTCCGTCGGCCGGTCCATCAGCGTGAGCGAGCCGAGCGTGCTGCTCACGTTCACGATCCGGCCGTAGCCGGCCGCGCGCATCGGCGGGATCACCGCCTGCGCGCAACGCCAGGTGCCGAGCAGGTTCGTCTCCCACACCGCGGCCGCCCGGCCGAGATCGGCCGAGGCCGGGAGCTGCCCGTTGTCGGTGACGCCCGCGTTGTTGACCAGGATGTCGAGCCTGCCCTCCCGGTCGAGTACCCGCCGGACCGCGGAGTCGACATCGGACTGTTCCCGCACGTCGAGTCGTACCGTGTTCGGCAGGTCGCCGGGCTCGCGCACACCACGCCACACCCGCACGCCGCGCTCGGCGAGGCCGCGTGCGATCGCCGCCCCGATTCCCCGGTTCGCGCCGGTGACCAGCGCTGTCCTCACGGTCATGCGCACGAGTTGTAACGCAGGCGGAGCACGAGGGGAACGGGCGAGGGGAAAGACCGGACGTTGTGTCAACGTCGGACCGGCACGACGAGACACCATGGCCCTGTCGCGGCCGCGGGGTGATCGCGCACAGTGGACCGAACCCGCCTTCCCCACGGTGAAAGGCAGTTCCGATGACCACTTTGGATGATGTGCCGGTCACCCGCTTCCACCGGCGGCTCGTCACCGTCGCCATGGGCGGGCCGTTCTGCGACGGCTACCTGCTCGGGATCATCGCGGTCGCGCTCGGCCAGCTCACCCCGCAACTCGGGCTCGGCTCGGTGTGGTCGGGCCTGATCGCCAGTTCCGCGCTGATCGGCGTGTTCATCGGCGCCATGGTGTTCGGCGCGATCACCGACCGCATCGGGCGCAGGCTGATGTACGTCCTGAATCTCGCGGTGTTCGTGGCCGCCTCGGTTCCGCAGTTCTTCGTGACCGAGGCGTGGCAGCTCTTCGTGCTGCGGCTGATCATCGGCATCGCGGTCGGCGCCGACTATCCCATCGCGTCGGCGATCACCGCGGAACTCGTTCCCCGCAAGCTCCGCGGCCCCGCGTTGTCCGGGCTGATCCTGTCCTGGTGGATCGGCTACGGCGTCAGCTACTGGGTCGGGCTCGCGCTCAAGCAACTCGGTGACGACGGCTGGCGGTGGATGCTGCTCTCCGGCGCGGTCCCGGCGGTGGTGTTCCTGCTGATGCGAACGGGCGTCCCGGAGTCACCACGCTGGCTGGCCTCCCGCGGCCGGATCGACGAGGCCACCGAGATCGTGCGCAAGTTCGTCGGCCCGCGGGTGTCGGTCGACGACCTGGTGCGGGAGAGCGCCGTCCCCAAGCGCGGCGGCTCGGGCCTCGGCAACATCGCCGAACTGTTCCGCCGCGGTTACACCAAGACGGTCGTCTTCTGCTCGGCGTTCTTCCTGTGCCAGGTCGCGACCGGGTACGCGATCAGGACGTTCCAGCCGGAGATCCTGGAGAAGATGGGCGTCGGCAACGCGACCGCCAGCTCGGCGATCCTGATGCTGATCCCGATCCTCGGCGTGTCCACCGGGCTGTTGCTGGTGAACCGGATCGGCAGGCGCCCGCTGCTGATCGCCACCTTCGTGGCCATCTTCGTGTCGCTGTTGTGCCTCGCCGTGCTGCCGTTGTCCCTCGCGCTGCCGATCATCCTGCTGTTCGTGCTGTTCCACTTCGCCGAGGCGGCGGGCAGCGCGCTGCAGTTCCTCTATCCGAGCGAGTTGTTCCCCACCGATCTGCGGGCGACCGGGGTCGGCTTCGCCTCGGCGATGAGCCGGTTCGGCTCGGCGGGCGGCACGTTCTTCCTGCCGCTGCTGATCGCCGGGATCGGCAACGCGGGCACGCTGCTGGTCGGTGCGGCGATCACGCTCGTCGGCCTCGGGGTCTCGCTCGCGCTCGCCCCGGAAACCAAGGGCCTCGCCCTCACCGATGCCGGTCACCACGAAGAAACCGCTGAGGAAAGGACACTTTCGTGAGGAACATCGCCACCTTCGACTGCTACCGCACGCTCGTGGATTTCGATCTCGAGTCGGCGACCCGCGCGATACTCGGCGAACGGTTCGCCGAGTACGAAGTGGACGAACAGAAGTTCAACAACGATGCCAAAGCGATCCGCTTCCACGCCGTTGTCGACGAATACCGGCCCTACCGCGAAGTGCTGCGGCGCACGTTGCGCAGTGTGATGCTGCTGCACGGGCTCGCCTACACCGACGAGGACGGCGAAGCGCTGATCGAGGCGGTCAAGGGATTCCAGCCGTTCCCCGAGGTGCCCCCGGCGCTGCGCAGGCTGCGGGAAGGCGGGTTCGCGCTGGCGATCATCTCGAACAGCGAGGACGACCTGATCAGCTACAGCGTGGACAACATCGGCGTCGAATTCGACCACGTGGTCACCGCGGAGCAGGCGGGCGCGTACAAGCCACTGCCACAGGCGTTCGAGCACCTGATGTCGGTGATCGGGCGCAAACCGGACGAGATCGTGCACGTGGCGCAGGGCTGGGACTACGACATCATCCCGACCAAGCGTTATCCGGGCATGCAACGCGTCTGGGTCAACCGCTACCGGCAACCGGGTTCGGCGGCGTACCGGCCCTACGACGAGATCTTCGACCTGGCCCCGCTTCCGGCCCTGCTCGGCGTATGACGATCAACGGGGAGATTTCGCACTGGTTCGACGCCACCACACCCGGCTACCGGCAGGCGCTGCCGGGCGACCGCGACGCCGACGTGTGCGTCGTCGGCGCGGGCCTGACCGGGCTGTGGACCGCGTACTACCTCGCCCGCGCCGATCCTGGCCTGCGGATCACCGTGCTGGAGGCCGAGTTCGCCGGTTTCGGGGCGTCCGGGCGCAACGGTGGCTGGGCTTCCGGCCTGCTGCCAGGGTCACGCCGGCGCTGGGCGAAGCGGCACGGTCGCGGCGCGGTACTGGACATGCAGCACGAGATGAACGCGACGGTCGACGAGGTGATCGAGGTCGCCGGCCGGGAAGGCATCGACGCGGACATCGTCAAGGGCGGCACGCTCCGCGTCGCGCGCACCCCCGCGCAAGCCCGCAGGCTCCGGCATGCGGTGGCCACCGACCACGAATGGGGTGTGCCCGAGGTCGAGTTGCTCGGCCGGGACGAGGCGGCGGCGCGGCTGCGGGTGGCCGGGACGGTGGCGGCGATGTGGACCCCGCACTGCGCGCGGCTCCAGCCCGCGGCACTGGTGCGCGGGCTCGCCGCGACGGTGGAGCGGCTCGGCGTGCGGATCCACGAACGGTCCCCGGTGCTCCGGATCGAGCCGGGCCGCGCGGTGACCCCGACGGGCAGCGTGCGGGCGCCGGTGGTGCTGCGGGCCACCGAGGGCTTCACCGCCGGATTGCCGGGGCACCGGCGGACCTGGCTGCCGATGAACAGTTCGATGATCGCCACCGAGCCGCTGCCCGCGGAGTTCTGGGCCGAGATCGGCTGGGACGGCAGGGAGACGCTCGGTGACAGCAGCCACGCGCACATGTACGCGCAGCGCACGGCCGACGACCGGATCGCGATCGGCGGGCGCGGGATCCCGTACCGGTTCGGTTCCCGTACCGACGATCGCGGCCGCACCCACGAGTACACGATCAACTCGCTGGAGCGGGTGCTGGCCTCGATGTTCCCGCCGGCCGCGGGAGCCCGCATCGACCGCGCCTGGTGCGGGGTGCTCGCGGTGCCCCGCGACTGGTGCGCCTCGGTCGGACTGGACCCGGCGACCGGCCTCGGCTGGGCGGGCGGCTACGTCGGGCACGGCGTCACGTCCACCAATCTCGCCGGCCGAACCCTGTGCGACCTGGTGCTGCGCCGGGACACCGGGCTGACCCGCCTGCCCTGGGTGGGGCACCGGACCCGCGCCTGGGAACCCGAGCCGCTGCGCTGGCTCGGCGTCCGCGGGCTGTACCTCGCCTACCGGCTCGCCGACCGGCACGAGGCGACCGGGCTGTCCCGCACGTCGCCGGTGGCCACGCTGGCCACGCTGCTCGCCCGTCCGGAGTAGACGGCCGGGGCGGTGGTGACCACTTAGGGTGTGGCGGGTGACCAGGAACGGCGGGACCATCACGGTGGCGGAGGTGCTGCGGCTGCCGGTGCTGGCACGCGGGTTGCCGAAGGTGGTGACCGGTCAGGACAAGCTCGAGCAGCCGGTGCGCTGGGTGCACGTGACCGAGTGGGACAACCCGGCGTCCGCGCTGCGTGGCGGTGAGCTGGTGCTGACCACCGGCATCGGCTTCCCGCCGAGGCTCGACGAGTACGCGGCCGAACTCGCCGAGGTCGGGGCGGCCGGGGTGGTGCTCGAGCTGGGGCGCCGGTACCGGGACGTGCCGCACGAGCTGGTGGCCGCGTTCCGCGCGCACGGCGTGCCGCTGATCGTGCTGCACCGCGGGGTCAAGTTCGTGGACGTGACGCTGGAAGTGCACGGGATGATCCTGACCGGCCAGGTGCGCACCCTGCGGGCCGCGCAGCGCATCCACGACACGTTCACCGCGCTTTCGCTGCGTGGCGCCGATGCCGACGAGATCCTGCGGGCGGCCGCGACCATGACCGGGCGCGCGGTGGTGCTGGAGAACCAGGCGCACCAGGCGATGATCTGCGCGCCGGTGGACCGCTCGCTGGACGACGTGCTGAACCTGTGGGAACGGCGTTCCCGCGCGACCCCGTCGCCGCAGGAGCGCAGCGGTATCTGCGGTCCGGAGGGCTGGCTGGTCACCTCGGTCGAGTTCCGCGGCAGGCGCTGGGGCAGGCTGGTGATGCTGGCGGGCAGCCCGGACGAGCAGACCGTGCGCACCGAGCACGTGATGGTCATCGAACGCGCCGCGGTGGCACTCACCCTGGCCCGGCTGACCCACGAGGGCGGGTGGGAACAGCGGGCACACCGGGACGCTCTGCTCGACCTGGTCGAGCAACGGCCGCTGTCCTGGCGTGACGCGCGTGCCCGGCTGAGTGCGCTCGGGGTGCCGACCAGGGGCCGCAGACTGATCGTCGCCCTGGTCCGCGCGGACGACCGTGGCGAGCTGATCGACGAACTGCGCGGACGGCTCGAGGGCACCGCGGTCGTCGGCGACCTCGGGCCACGCGGGGTCGGCGTGCTGCTGGTGTACCGGGAACCCGGCGGGTGGCAGCGGACGGCGCGGGAGATCAGCGAACTCACCGGGACGGCGGTCTGCGTCGGGTCCGAGGTGGGTGAACTGTCCGAAGTGGCCCGCTCGTGCGCGGAGGCCGAGCAGGTCGCCGAGGCGATCCCGCCGGGTGGGCCGCCGCGCTTCCACACACTCGCCGACATCGGCCTGTCCCAGCTGCTGTACGCGCTGCGTGACGATCCGCGGGTGCAGTCGTACGCCGAACGGCAGCTCGGCCCGCTGATCGAATACGACGAGCAGCACGGCACGGACCTGCTCACCAGCCTGCGCCACTACCTCGCGGCCGCCGGGAACAAGTCGATCGCGGCGAAGCGCGGGCACCTTTCCCGGCAGGCGTTCTATCAGCGCCTGCACCTGATCGACCAGATACTCGGCGGCGACCTGGAAGCCGGTGAGCACCGCGCCGAACTGCACGTCGCGGTCGCGGCACTGGACGCCCAGCGTGCCCACGCGGCGAGATCGACCGGCGCCGGGGTGCCGGACACGGGCTGAGCGGATCGGCAATCGGGCAGGTGCCGCCGAGGGGCGGCACATCGGGATCGTCGTCGCCGGGGCCTTCGGGGTCGTGTGCTTCGTCGGCGCGGGTCGGGCCGGTCAGCCGGTCGGTTTTGCCCGCAGGGCGTCCATGACCAGGTCGAGTAGCCGTCCGGTCTGGTCGGGGTCGTTGCCGGCGGTGGCGAGGAGGATTCCCAGCAACATCAAGGTGACGTCGAACGGGTCGACGTCGGCGCGCAGTGAGCCGGCTTCGGCGCCGCCGGCCAGGAATGTGGCGACGGCGGCGGTGATCCGTTCCCGGGTCTCCGGTGTCGAGATGCGCCCCGAGGCCCAGCCGGCGCGGAGCGTCTCGGCCATGCCGCGCTTCGTCGCGACGAAGGCGGCGTAGCGCTGCATCCACGCTCGCAGCGCCGCGTCCGGCGGGAGTTGGCTGAGCAGGGCGGGAACACAGCCGGTGACCTCGTCGAGTTCGGCCGCGTACACGGCCTCCACCAGGGCTTCTCGGGTGGGGAAGTGGCGGTACAGCGTGCCGATGCCGACACCGGCGTCGCGGGCGATGCCTTCGAGCGGCACGGCGTCGTCGGCAGTCGCGAACGCGGCCCTGGCGGCCTGGACGAGCTTGTCGCGGTTGCGCTGCGCGTCGGCACGGGGGGCGCGGGCGGAACTCAAAGCGGAGGCTCCTCCGGTATAGTGGGACGCAAGCGGAGGTTCCTCCGCTTCATCGATCGTCTCACGCGGAAGGACCTTCCATGACCGCGGACCCCATCCCCGCCGGCACCACGCGCGCCGGGGGCACCGGAACGCTCGGCGACCACCCGGTGTCCCGCATCGGATACGGCGCGATGCAGCTGGAGCGCCTGCACAACGACCGCCCCGCCGCGATCGCCCTGCTGCGCCGCGCGGTGGAACTCGGCGTCGACCACGTCGACACCGCCCAGTTCTACGGCAACGGCTTCGTCAACGGGCTCATCCGCGACGCGTTCCGCCCCGAGGACGGCGTGGTGGTCGTCAGCAAGGTCGGTGCGGACCCCAATCCCGGCGGTCCCGTCCCACTGCGCCCGGCCCAGCGCCCCGAGCAACTGAGGGCGAGCGTCGAGGACAACCTCACCGCCCTCGGCGTCGACCGGATCCCGGTGGTGAACCTGCGCCGCCTGGACACCGGGCCGGGCCTGCGGGCCGAAGGCGACCAGGTGGTCGACCTCGACGACCAGCTCGCGGTGATGACCGCGCTGCGCGACGAGGGCAAGATCGGCGCGATCGGCCTGAGCAGCGTCACCCTGGACGGACTGCGCCAGGCCCTTCCCGCCGGGATCGCCTGTGTCCAGAACGCCTACAGCCTGGTGGCCCGCGGTGATGAGGACATGCTCCGGCTCTGCGTCGACGAGGACATCGCCTGGGTACCGTTCTTCCCGCTGGGCGGCGCCTTTCCCGGCATGCCGAAGGTGACCGACGACCCCGCTGTCACCGACGTCGCGCACGCCCTCGGCCACACGCCCGCACAGATCGGCCTCGCCTGGCTGCTGCACCACGCGCCGAACGTGTTGCTCATCCCCGGAACCGCGAACGCCGACCACCTCGAAGCCAACATCACCGCGGGCACGATCACCTTCGACGACAGCACCCTCGCCGCGCTGGACGCGGTCCGATCACGTTCCACCGACGTGCCGCTCGGCTGAGCCGCGACCGGCAGGGATGTACCAGGCGAAGAACCGGCCGCCGGTCAGTTGATGTCGAACTCGTTTCCTTCGGGGTCCCTCATGCCGACCGCGTAGTGGTCGATTCCCTCCTGGTACATCACGCCGGTGACGGTGGCGCCCAAACCCACCAGGCGGGCGGCTTCGGCGTCCACCCGCTCCTTCCGCGTCGGGAGCGGGTCCGTCCGCTCGCCGCTGGCGTGAATGTCGATGTGCAGCCGGTTCTTCACCGCCTTCACGTCCGGGACCACCTGGAACCAGATGGCCGGTCCACCGCCCCGCGGGTCGCTTATCCGGTCCGCGCCGCCGGTCACCGCTTCTTCCTCCGGCAGCCCCAGGTCGCGGTAGTAGTCGCCCCAGGTGGCGAAACCGGTGGGAGGCGGCGCGAACTCGTAATCCAATGCGGCAGCCCAGAAGCGGGCCTGGCGGCCGGGATCGGCGCAGTCGATCACCAACTGGTAGCGGACGGACATCGGGATCCCTTCCAGCCGCGCGACTTTGCGCGTCATCCTGCCAGTAGCCTCGCGACCTGGGCGACGAGGACGACTCGCCGTCGCGGGTCGTGGCCGCGCGAGACGACGGCGACATGCTCGTCGACCGTTACCGGCTGGACGCGTTGACCGGCCGGTTCGAGGCGGAGCGAACGGTCATCCGCAACGGGCGGGCCCGCCGGAGTTACTTCGTCAAGCGGTTGTTCGCCCGAACTGCCCTGACCGCCACGATCAGCGGCGCAGCAGGAACAACGCGTCGCCGATGGCGCGTTCGCCGGCGGCGTCGGAGGGCGTGGTCACCATGCGGTCGTCGACCACCATCCCGGCCGAGCCGCCGCCGTCCAGCGCCATCGCGTCGACGGCGCCCAGCGCGCGGGCGAACTCGGCGGCCTCCCGCAGACCCCACCCGTCGCTGAAGCCCGGCATCCGCCCCGCGGTGGTCGCCACGAGGATCCGGCCCCGCCGGTCGACGCCGATGACGCTCCTCGGATTCCGCTTGAGCCCCCAGGTGTAGGCGAAGGACGGGGTGTCGTGGACGATCCCGTCCTCCCGCAGGTTGATCCGGATCCGGCCGTCGCGGACGAGTTCCGGCCCGCCGTTGACGATGTCGTCACTCGGCCCCAGCCGCACCGGCGCACCGGTTTCGTCGCGGACCCGCTGATCGACCAGCAGCGGCTCGCCCGGCCGCGCGTTGGCGGTCAGCCAGCCGGCCGCCTCGCCGATGCCCTGCACGACGGTGCCGCCCACCGGGATCGGGCCGCCCGCCGGCCGAACCTCGAGGACCCGGCCGGTCTGGTCGCGTACCGCCTCCACACCTTCGCCGGTCGGGGTAGCGGCGCCGAGTTCGTCGGTGAACAGCACGAGTTCGTCCGGATCGGTGCAGGTCACGTCGTGCAGCGGCCGTTCGGTGGGGGTGTCGCCACCGACGCCGCCGCAATTGCGGACCGTGCCGGGCAGGCGGTTGATCCCGTCGATGAGCCGCTGCTGCCCGCGGGCCGAGGCGGTGATGCCGGCCGACAGCTTCGCCACCCGCGGACGCAAACCGTCGCCACGGAGCACGAGCGCGACGCGCCCGTTGGTCGCGGCACTTTGCAGCTCACCGTGGTACGCGGCGATGCCCGCGGAGGCCCCGGGAATGCCGTCCTTGCCCTCCATCACGAAGAACCCGGCGTTGACCCCGAAAACGGCATCCCGCCGGGCGGACATGTCCGTCAGCTTTTCGCGCCCGGCGACCGCCGTTCCATAGCTCGCGGTCAGTTCACCGCGGAACACCTTCGGGTCGATGACGGCGACGCTGATCCGGGCGATGCCCGTGCCCGGCGTGGCATCCGCGCCGGTCCACTCGGCGAGGGCGTCGAAGCCGGCGGCGTCCACGTCACGCTCCAGCGCCGCGGCCTCGTCGCGACCACCGAACGAGCCCGTGCGGACCCGCCACCCGACCGCGCCTGGGGCGGCATCGGCACCGGCGGGCCAGTCGACGCGCTCGACCCGCGTCTCGAACCCGGCGGCGTGCAGCTTGCCCGCCAAAGCTCGCGCGTCGGACTCACCGGCCAAGTGCTCCGGACCTGCCGGGGCGGCGAACCGAACCGTCACGGTCCAGAAATCGGCGCCGGGCCGGCCGCGCGATTCCCCCTGGTACAGGGTCACTCCAGGGGCTACCTCGGTACGCGGCCAGTCCCGGATCGGGGCCGGCTCGTCGGCACCGGCGGTGCCGACGCCGGGAACAGCCCCGGCCATGGTCACCGCGAGCAGCCCCGCGACCACGGGCCGCCCAACAACTCCGAACATCGAGTTCTCCTTCCCTCTCGATGCAGTTCACCAGCCGACGAGGCCCCGCACGCGTCGCCGCGCTTGATCGGGCCTGAACGAACCAGGAACAACGAAGGAAGCCGAGTCCACTGTGGTCACGAGAACCGCGTTACCGCCGCGCGCAGCCGATGGTGCAGCGCGCGCCGGTCGCTGCGGTTCACCGGCACCTCCACCACGCGTGGCCCGCGCCCGGGACGCAACGCGCCGAGGAGGTCACCGGTGCCGGTGGCCAGGGTGTGTTCGACGCCGACGGCCCGGCACAGCGCGGAAAGATCGGCGTTCAGCGGCGTGCCGAAGATCCGCTCGAACGCGCCGGCGTGCTCGGGCGCGCCCTGTTCGAGCGTGGCGAAGACACTGCCACCGTTGTCGTTGGCCACCACGATGGTGAGGTCGGGCCGCGGTTCGTCGGGGCCGAGCAGCAACCCGCCGGCGTCGTGGAGAAAGGTCAGGTCGCCCATGAGGGCGTAGCCAGGGCCGTGGTGCGCCAGTGAAGCGCCGATCGCGGCGGAGACCACGCCGTCGATGCCCGCCACACCACGGTTGCCGATCACCGTGACATCGTCGCGAGGGCGAGCGGCCAGTGCGATATCGCGCACCGGGTTGGACGGCCCGGCGAACAGCAGGGAATCGGCGGGCAGCGCCGCGACCACCGAGGCGGCGAGCGCGGGTCCCGTCGCCCACGGTTCGGCGTCGAGTGAGGCATCGAGCAGGTGCGAGGCCGTGTTGTCGGTGTGCTGCCACCTCGCGCCGAAGGCCGGGTGCGGTGCCCACGACTTCGGCAGTGCGCCGACACCGCGGACCGAACCCGCCAGATCGGTCCACTGAGGACGGACTCGGCCCGCCGAAGCCGGTGGCACGGCGAAAACCGCGACGCGCTCGTCGGCGAGCAGACGCTGGACCGACCGGTGCATCGTCGGCCGTCCGAGTACCACCACCTGGTCGGGGAACAACCAGGGTGCTTCTCCTGACAACGCCGCCGGCAGCAGCCACATCCCGGTGCGCAGGGACCGGTGCCACAGTTCGGATCCCGGTTCGGCGAGCACGGGGAGTTCGGGCGGGACGGGCCCGTGCGCGCCCTGGCCCGCGATCACCAGCGTCGAAGCGTCCGGATCCAGCTCGGCCGGTTCGAGGTGTTCGAACCGGGGTGCGATGCCGCTCCACGGCTTGCCGCCGTCGCGGCCGGTCACCGGTTCGGGCCAGTCGCCTTCGTGATCCGGTACGAGTGGTTCACGGAAGGGGACGTTGAGCTGTGCCGGGCCGGAATCGCCCGACAACGTGCCCAGCGCGCTCGCCACCACCCTGTCCACAGTGGACCTCCAGCGGCCGTGCTGACCGGCCCGCCGTTCCGCGATCGCCAGCTGCTCGGTGGCGCGGACCGCGTGACCGAACAGGCCGGCCTGCTCGATCGTCTGGCCGGCGCCGGTGCCGTGCAGTTCGATCGGCCGGTCGGTGGTGATCGCCACCAGGGGAGCGCCGTTGTAGGAAGCCTCGAGCACCGCCGGATGCAGGTTGGCCACCGCGGTGCCCGACGTGCACACCACCGGGACCGCGCGACGCGAACGCAGGCCCAGCCCGACGGCGAGGAATCCGGCACCGCGTTCGTCCACGCGCACGTGCAGCCGGAGCCTGCCTTCGGCGTCGGCGGCGTGGAGCGCGAAGGAGAGCGGGGCGTTGCGCGAACCGGGGCACAGCACGGCGTCCCGCACTCCACAACGGACGAGTTCGTCCACTATCACGGTGGCCTGCACGGTTGACGGATTCACGGCTGCCGAATCTATCCGCGCCCGCATTACCCCGGATGTCGATCTCGTCAACAGTGCGTTCCCTTGTCCGAGTGGTCGGTGATTCACGAACATCACCAGCTTGGCGCGCTGATCTCCGTCATCTCGCAGGTCCGCCGCCGGGGGAGTAGCCGGTTTTGGCCGCCTGGGATGACCATGTGGTAACCACGCAGTTACGCAGCGCTCGCCCGTCCGGATGAGCACGGTGAGGACCGGTTTAACCACGACGGAACTGATGCGTCACCCGGCGCAATCGACGCCCTGCTTGACTGCGTCTCACGTTGGAAAAAAACCTACCGAAACTCCGAAGTAGCGAACGACAAGGAGATCGCCCGTGAACAAGGACGAGCAGAACCGCAGTACCGAGACCGGGCCGTCGGCGTCGAACGGGAAGAGGTGGCTGCGGGTGGCGGGCACGGTCGTGACCGCCACCGCGGCGATCGGGCTGATGGGCGCCGGCCCGGCTTCGGCGCACGAGGAGCCGGTCGCGCCGACCGGTCCGCTCGCCGCGGTGAACGAGTCGGTCGGCTCGGTGGTGCACCACCTGGACACCTACCACCTCCAGGACCCGACCTGGGAGGTGCGCAGCCTGCTCACCGACCCCAGCGGCAACATCGAGGTGCACAAGCAGATGATCGACGGGGTGCTCAACCCCCTGGTCGGCCTCGTTCCCTGAGTCAGCCCGGTGGTGGTGGCGCCCGCTGCGGCCGTCACCACCGCCGGTACCCGGATACCGGAGGGAGTTGACCCGACCCGATGACCACGTTCGACACGGTTCCGCTGGAACTGGAGCCCCGGGCACAGGACCTGCTGTTCCGGGAAGCCCGCACGGCGAACAGCTTCACCGGCGAGCCGGTGACCGACGGACAGCTGCGTGCGATCTACGACCTGCTGCGGTGGGCGCCGACCTCGGCCAACACCCAGCCGCTGCGGATCGTCGCGATCCGCGGTGAGGACGCGAAAGCGCGGCTGATGCCGTTGCTGGACGAGCGGAACCGCGCCAAGACCGAGTCCGCGCCGATCACCCTGCTGCTCGCGGCGGACCGGGAGTTCGACGAGCACCTGCCGCGGTTGATGCCGTACGCGCCGGAGGCACGGGCGATGTTCGCGGACCCGCGGCTGCGCGCGACGGCGGCGGACTACAACGCGACGCTGCAAGCCGGTTACACCATCCTGGCCGTTCGCGCGGCAGGGCTGGCGGCCGGGCCGATGCTGGGCTTCGACCACGCCGGTGTCGACGCCGAGTTCTTCCCGGACGGCAGGCACCACGCCGTGCTGGTGATGAACGTGGGGAAGCCGGGGCCGGGAGCGTGGTACGACCGGTTGCCACGGCTCGAATACGACGAGGTCGTTTCCGTGCTCTGACCTTTGTGGGCGGTCTGGTGGCGAGGAGGTGACCGGTGAACCTGTTGTTGCTGGCTTCGGAAGACCCGCACGAGGTGCTCCCGGCGCTGGACCTGCTCCCGCACCGAGTGCGCCGCGCCGAACCCGAGGACGACTTCCCGGTCTGTGACACGGTCCTGCTGGACGCCCGTGCCCCGTGGACGGACGCGGCCGCGCTCTGCGCCAGGGTCCGGTCGGCGATTCCCTGGGCCACCGTGATCGTGGTGTCCTCCGAGCTGTCACTGGAAAGCAACGGCATCGGCGGCGACATCGACGAGCTGATCCTCGCCGGGGCGAGCCCGGCCGAGGTCGAGGCGCGCCTGCGCCTGCTGCGGCCGAGACCCGCTCCGGCGGCTCGCGATCGTGGTGCACTCGTGGCCGGTGATCTTGTCGTGGACGACGTTTCGTGCACCGTGCGGCTGTCCGGCCGCCTGCTGGAGCTGACCCGCAAGGAGTACCAGTTGCTGCGGCACCTCGCGCAGCGGCCGGGCCGGTTGGTCTCACGTGCCGAACTGCTGACCGAGATCTGGACCGACGACGCCATCTGCACCGAACGCACGGTGGACGTGCACATCCTGCGGCTTCGGGACAAGCTCGGGCCAGACCACCGCACGCTGATCCGCACCGCCCGAGGCCGTGGTTACAAGTTCGTCGCCGGTGGCACCACGGCTTCCGGCCACTCTCGGAGGAACTGACGATGTCCCTTGCCGACACAGAAATCCGGGGGAGCGAGGAGTCCATTGCGGACCGGGCAGGTGTGCTGCGCCCGGTGCTCGAACGCGACCGGGCGGCGGGTGACCGGCAACGCCGGCTCACCGGCGACACCGTGGACGCGCTGACCGGCGCCGGGATGTTCCGCCTGCTGGTTCCCCGCCGCTTCGGCGGTGACGAGGTCGGCCTGCGCACCGCGGTGGACGTCGCCGCCGAACTCGCGTACGGGGATCCGGCCGCGAGCTGGGTCGTGATGATCCTCGGCTCGGCGGACTGGATCACCGGGCTGTACCCCGAATCCGCGCAGCGCGAGGTGTACGCCGATGGCCCCGACACCCGGGTGTGCGCGGTCCTCACCCCGCACTCCACCGCACGGCCGGTCGACGGCGGCTGGCTGCTCAACGGCTCGTGGGCGCCCGCGTCGGGCTGCCTGCACGCGCAGTGGGCGATCCTCGGGTTCCCGCTGTCCGAACAGGACGGTGCGGGCCTGGCGCTGGTGCCGATGCGGCAGCTGCGCCGGGACGACACCTGGTTCACCGCCGGGATGCGGGCCACCGGCAGCAATCTGCTCGTCGGTGAGGACGTTTTTGTGCCACGGCACCGCGTGCTGCCGATGAAGGCCGCGGTCGCCGGTGAATACCCCGCTGACCGCCCCGACCTCGCGCGCTACCGATCGGCGTTCATGCCGACGCTGGCGACCTACATGATCGGCCCTTACCTCGGCATGGCATCGGCCGCGCTGGAGTACGTGACCGGACAGGCGGGCCGGCGCGGCATCTCCTTCACCAACTACGAACGGCAGTCGGACTCCACCGCGTTCCAGCTCACCGTGGCGGAAGCGGCCGCGAAGGTGGACGCCGTCCGGCTGCTGGCGCACAACGCGGCGGACGTCGTCGACGGTCATGCCGCCGGTGGCACCTTTCCCGACTACCTGACCCGCGCGCGGATCCGCCTGCACACCGGCTACGCGGTCCGGCAGTGCCGCGAGGCGGTCGATGCCCTGATCTCGGCCTACGGTGCCTCCGCCATGGCGGAATCCAACCCGCTGCAGGCGTACATGCGGGACATCCACGCGGCCAGCAGGCACGCGGTCGCGAACCCGGCGGCCAACGCCGAACTGTTCGGCCGCGCCCTGCTCGGCGTGGAACCGAACATCACCGAACTGATCTGAGCCCGGTAGCGGGCGCGGAGGTTGGCATGACCACAACAGCGATCCCCACGCACGAATCCACCCTGTACGCACGCACCCGCGAGATAGACGAGCCGGACCTGCTGGCCCTGTTGCCCAGCCCGCACCGGGTGCACTCCTGGGTGCGGCAGGGGGAGGGCATCGTCGGCTGGGGTGAGGCCGCCCGCGTCGGTACCGGCGGGCCGGAGCGGTTCGAACACGCCGAGCGGGGGTGGCGGCGGCTCGTGGAACGCATGGAGATCGATGACCAGGTCGGCCTTCCCGGCACCGGGCCGGTGGCCTTCGCCAGCTTCGGTTTCGGCGACGATCCCGGGCACTCGGTGCTCACCGTGCCGAGTGTCCTCATCGGACGCCGGGCGGGCAGGGCCTGGATCACCACGATCCGCTCCGACGACGCCGTTCGCGCCGACGTCCCCACGCCGGTCACCGCACCGGGAACCGTGCGCTGGCGCGAATCCCGCCTCCCGGCGGACCGCTGGCGTGAGGTGGTCGCCGAGATCGTGACGCACCTGCGCGCCGGTGCGCTGGACAAGGTCGTGCTCGCGCGTGACCTGCTGGCCGAGGCCGATGAGCCGATCGATCCCCGCTTCCTGTTGCGGCGGCTGGCATCGCGTCATCCGGATTGCTGGACCTTCGCGGTGGCGGGCCTCGTCGGGGCCACGCCGGAACTGTTGTTGCGGCGACTGGACAACCAGGTGACCGCGCGGGTGCTCGCCGGCAGCACCTGGCCCGGCGCCGACGAAGAGCCGCTGCGCTCGGCGGCGTTGCGCGAGGAGCACCGGTTCGCGGTCGAGCCGCTGCTGACCTCGCTCGTTCCGCACTGCACGTCGATCAAGGCCGATGGTCCCTTTGTGCTGTCGCTGCCGTCGATCGCGCACCTGGCCACCGACGTGACCGGCGACCTCGCACCGGAGCGCGCCACCCTGCTGGAAATGGCCGGAGCGGTGCACCCGACCGCCGCCGTGGGCGGCACGCCGCGGACCGAGGCCGTCCGGCTGATCGCGGCGGTGGAAGGCGGTGAAGGACTCGACCGCGGCCGGTACGCCGGACCGGTCGGCTGGGTCGACGCCGACGGCGACGGTGAACTGGGGATCGCGCTGCGCTGCGCCCAGCTGTCCGGGAGGCGGGCGCGGCTGTTCGCCGGGTGCGGGCTGATCGCCCAGTCCGATCCGGACACCGAACTCCGGGAGACCGAAGCCAAGTTCGCCGCGATGCGCGGGGTGCTGGATGAGTGACGTGGAGGACGGCGCGCCACCACGGCAGGCTCCTGGACTGGTGCTGGACACCATGCACACGGTTTTTGTGGCCAGGGCGATGTACGCGGTGACCGATCTCGGCGTGATCGACCTGCTCGCCGGTGGACCCCGCTCCGCCGAGTGGCTCGCCGCCGAACTCGGCGTCGAAGCCGTTCCCCTGCACCAGTTGCTGCGCACGCTGGCGAGCACCGGACTGCTGCGCACCGAGCCGGGGACGGAAACCGGCCCGGCCCAGCGGTATTCGCTGACCGAGGTCGGCGACACGTTGCGGGAGGGACATCCCACCGGCACTCGCGAGCTGGTCCTGACCATGCAGGGGCCGGAGTTCTGGAACGCGCTGCGCGTGCTGCCGGAACGGGTCGCCACCGGCCGGACCGGGCCGGAGATCGTCTACGGCATGCCGTTCTTCGAGTACCTGGCCGGGAATCCGCCGGCGGGGGAGAAGTTCAACCGGATGATGATCGCCACGCACGGCGGTGAACCGGCCGCCGTCGCCCGCGCCTACGACCTGTCGTGGGCCGGACGGGTCGTGGACGTCGGTGGTGGTATCGGCACGCTGCTGCTGGCCGTGCTCGACCGGAACCCGCACCTCACCGGGGTTCTCTTCGACCGGCCCGACGTCGTCGGGCACGCCGAGGCGAACCTGGCGGGCCGGTGCCAGGTCGCCGCCGGCGATTTCCTCGAAGCCGTGCCGGCCGGGGCGGACGCCTATCTGCTGTCGCGCATCCTGCACGACTGGGACGACGACACGTGCGTGCGGATCCTGCGCACGTGCGCGGGCGCCATGACACGGAACAGCAGGCTGCTCGTGGTGGAGAAAGTGCTCCCCGGCGGCGACGAACCCCATCTCGGCAAGATGCTCGACCTCGTGATGGCCACGATGACCCACGGTCGTGAACGCACCGCCGGGGAATACGGTGTTCTGCTGGAAAAAGCCGGGCTGCGGGCGCAACGCCTGGTGCCCACCGAATCCGCGTCGAGCGTCATCGAAGCGGTCCTCGACCACGGTGTATAACGTCCTATTCAGCCTGGCTTTTGTGCGTGTTCAACGACATCGCTGAGTCGTGACCGCCCATTCGGCCGCGGAAGACGATCAGGTTCCTGCCTGACTGGCCTGCGTCGTGTTCATGTTCGCGTGGTCGGGCGACGATATCGACATGAGGCAACGCCGCGCCCGCCTGATGGTCCGCTCCGGGGGGGGGCAGGTCATGCGCCCCCGGAGCGGGTTGTTGCCACTCGGCGACCGATCCAGCGATGAACCTGCGTTCTGGACCGTGAGTTGCGGCGACGGTTACGTCTACGCTTCGTCGTTGATGCTCAGCAGCCAGGCGCCCTGGCTCGTGGAGTAGAAGCAAGCCCAATCCAGGTGCCCCCAGGTGCCGAAGTACTCACCGAGCTGTCCGTCGTGCACGCAGGCTTCCTCGGTCGGATACGAGCCGTAGATGAATTCGATCGAGTCGGTCGATGTGGTCCCCGCGGAAGCGATCGGTGCCGCTATGAACATCAGGCCGACGGCGCCGGAAAAACTGTGGCCAATTTACGCATGAACAATGTTGCTCCTCGTATGACGGGTGTTAATTCCTTCGTTCGATGCTTGCGGGTTCATGGTGGAGGCAAGCGTGGTGAAATGATTGCGCCTTCGTTGTTTTTCCTGCTCGGCTGGGCGATTCAAGCCCCCGAGGCCGGAGACGTGATGATCGCCAACCTGCTGGTCGTGGTGATCGTCGGTCGGTGCGAGACGTACGAGTCCTGGAGCCCCTGTACGAAGGATTCGCCGAGTTCGCCAGGCTACTGCGCCCTGGCGGCCGCTACGTGTGCCACATCCATCGCCGTAGCACCTACTTCCGGGCATTGGCCGCCCACGATCTCCTGCCATCCACCGTCTGGTGAGGACGATGTCGAATCGCGCTAGGGTCCACGTGCCGTCGATGACGCGGTCGCCTGGCGCCGGGGTTGGGGTCGGTTCGGGTGTGCAGGATCCGCCGGCACAGATAGACGCAGACGCCCAGCGCGGGTGCGCCGCCCAGCAGCGTGGCGGCGATGCCCAGCGGAATCAACTGCCCGGTCAGGTACAGCGGTACCAGCACCATCGTGGCGATGCCGTACTTGGCCAGGAAGATCGCCGTGCACAGCTGGTAGCGCCGTCGCCGCGCGGGGTCTCGTCGCCAGCCGAACCGTTCGCCGCGTGCCGCACCCACCGCAAACCCGATCACCGGCCACCGCACCAGCATGGACGCCAGGAACACCGCACCTCCACCCGCCTGCCAGAGCACGGTCGGGAGGTAGAAGTCGACCGCCTGACCGGTGCTCCCGGCCAGCAACGCGGAGGCCCCCACGATGACCAGCCCGACCGCCGGCTGCCAGTACTTGCGGTCGGTGAATACCCGAACCACGGCGAACACCACCACACCACCGACCGCCACCAATGCGGAGGCCGCTACCTGACCGGTCACCAGGTAGGCGATCAGGAACAGCACCCGGGACGCGACTCCTTCGGCGACCGTGCGCCAGCCACCCACCGCGGCGAACAAGGACAACGACTTCTGCGACAGCCCCCTGAGGCTCATGCGCCCGCCGTCGCCGGGACGGGCGCGGGGAAACTGTTGCGGCGCATGGTGTTTTCGTACGTGCCGATCGCGTCGATCAGCTCGAGCCGGCCGTGATACGTCTCGACGAGTGCCTCGCGGAGGTGGTGCGCGTCCTGCATCGCCAGGTTGCCGCCGAAGCCCGGGGCCAGGTGGATGGCATCACCGAGGACCGTCACCGGGCCGGCGGGCCAGGCGGGTATCGGCGGGATCGTCCCGCCGCGCAGCGCGACCGTGAGGTCCGGCCACGTCTCGGCGACGACCAAGCGCATGGCCGAGGGCAGGTCGGCGATCAACTCCTTGGCCCGGTGCCACGGCCCGGCCGAACCGATCCGCTCCCGCGTGATCGGCAAAGCCCACATCGCATAGTCCTCGACCCCGGCGACCGCACCGAGCGGCAACGCGGGCAGCCACCGCTGCCGCGCGGCCATCGGCGACTCGGTGAACCGCAGCACGCCCACGACCATCATCGTGTCGCCCACCCGCATGCCGGCGGGGCTGTGGCCGATCAGCTCAGGCAGCCCGGTATCGGTCACCGCCCGCAGCGCGGTCGCGCCCATGAGCATGCGCCGTCCCGTGTCGACCACCCGTGCGTGGGGCAGATACTGACGGCGGACCGCCGAACCGATCCCGTCCGCGCCGACCAGCACGTCCGCCGTGTCCGTGCTGCCGTCGGCGAACCACGCCCGAACCGTGCCGTCGGCTCGCTGCTCGAACCGCGTGAACTCCGCCCCGAACCGAACCACGTCCTCCAGCCCGGTCAGCAACACCGCACGCAGCAACGGACGATGAACCTGCCGCCCGGGCCGCGCCCGGCCCGCCACGCCGTCGGACGGCTGAGCGCCCACGACGGTCAGCGCTCCATCCGCTTCGGCCAACGCCACGGTCTGCTCGCGCGGCCCACCCATCGTGGCCTCCACCATCGCGGCGTGTGCCGAAGGCAGGCACGCCCGCAGTGCGTTGGCGCCTCGATCGTCGACATGCAAGCTGACGCCCTGCGCGCGCCCCAGCGCGTCGTCTCGCTCGTACACGGCGACATCGATCCCCGCCCGGCGTAACCCCTGAGCCAGCGTCAACCCGCCCAGTCCGGCGCCGATCACGATCACCCTCATCCCGACCCCTTTCTTCATCACTGATGAAGTTCACGCTACGGGGCTTTGGCGAGAAACTCCACCAACGATGAAGAAACCTCGGATAGACTCACCGGCCATGGCAGAAGACAGGTCGACCGCCGCTCGCCCCGGGCGCTGGCGAACCGGCGCGGAGAGCAAGCAGCGGATCCTGGACGCGGCGCGCGCCCTGTTCGGCGAGCACGGCTACGGCGGCACCACGGTGCGCGCGGTCGCTGCCGAGGCAGAGGTCGACCCGGCGATGGTGTTCTACTTCTTCGGCAACAAACAGGGCCTGTTCGCCGCCGCGATCGAGCTGTCCGCGCAGGTCCCGCCTGCCATCGAATCGGCCTTCACCGGCGGCCTCGACGGTTTCGGTGAGCGCCTGGTCCGGACGCTCCTGGAGAACATGGACGCATCGGGCCGCACCCCGCTCGCGCTGCTCACCCGGTCGGCCAGGACCAGCGACCAGTCCGAAACCCTGCTCCGCGAATACATCGACCGGGAGATCACCGGCCGGCTGGCGACGCTGCTCGGCACACCGGACGCCGCGATCCGGGCCGGCATGGTGAACGTCCAGCTACTGGGCCTCACCGTGGCGCGCTACATCGTGCGGATCGAACCGATCGCGTCCTCGTCCGTCGACGAGCTGGTCAGCCGGTTCGGACCGCTCGTGCAGCACTGCCTGGGTGACGCGCTGTGACTAAGGGGCGGAGCTGGAGTCCGGGGTGAGCACGATGTCGAATCGCGCTCGGGTCCACGTGCCGTCGATGACGCGGTCGCCTGGCGCCGGGGTTCCGGCCGGCTGGCGCTGGAAGTCCTTGACGAGTGAGGGTTTTACGCCGAAGACGGTGTCGGTGTCGAGGTGGCTGCCGCCGCGGACGAAGATGTGGGTGACCAGGGTGCGGTGGCCGGGGTGGCTGACCATGAAGTGCAGGTGCGCGGCACGCATGGGGGAGCGGCCGGTGTGCTCGAGCAGTTGGCCGACGGGACCGTCGTGGGGGATGGGGTAGGGCGTGGGGGTGACGCCCCAGAAGCAGTAGTGGCCGTGCTCGTCGGTGAACAGGTGGGCTCGGCCCGCTGTGTGGTCGTCGTCGTACTGGACGTCGTAGAGGCCGTCTTCGTCGGCTTCCCACACCTCGACGCGTGCGCCCGCCAGCGGGGTTCCGCCGGTGTCGGTGACCCGTCCCTCGACCCAGCAGGGTTCTCCGGCCGCCGGACCGGCGATGTTCCCGCCCAAGGGGATGCCGGGAGCGTTTTCGACGAAGAACGGCCCGAAGACCGTCGCCTCGGTGGCGTCGGCCTTGGCGTGGTCGTTGACCGTGATGGTCTGCATGGACGCGCCGAGTACGTCGGAGAGCAGGATGAACTCCTGGCGCTTGTCGTCGGTGATGTGCCCGCACCGGGTGAGGAAGTCGATGGCCGCGGCCCATTCCCGCTCGGTGAGCCGGGTTTCGCGGATGAAGGCGTGCAGGTGCCCGACGAGCGAAACCATCAGTTCCCGCAGCCGGGGATCGGCGCAGGAGCCGAAGGAGCGGATGACGCGTTCGACGAGTTGCTGTTCGCGGTTCGCCTGGATGTCGTCGCGGGTGGTCATCGGGGTGGGGCTCCTTCCCAGGCTGCGTGCAGCAGGGCGGTGAGGTTGTCAGCGGTGAGCGACCGCGGGTTGTCCGCCGGTGCCGCTGCCAGTATGGCTTGGACCGCGGGCCGAATACCGTTTTCGGGCATGCTGTACTCCCGCAGCGACACCGGACTGTCGAGTGTGGACCGGAGCCGGGCCAGGCCGGCCGTCGCGGAGGCCGTGCCGAACGCGGTGGCGATCCGCGACTCGGCTTCCGGCGCCGCGTGCGCGTTGAAGGCCAGCACGTGCGGCAGCACAACGGCGTGGGTCTGCGCGTGCGGGAGGTCGAACATGCCGCCGAGCACGTGGCAGATCTTGTGGTGCAGTCCTGAACCCGCCGAGGCGAACGCGGCAGCTGCCAGGTAGGAGCCGTGCAGGAGCAGTTCCCGCCCGGAAATGTCGGCGGGGTCGGCGACGATCTGGGGGAGTCCGGTGTTCAGGGCACGGATGCCTTCGCCGGCGAAGGCGGCGTTGATCGGATTCGCCCGGGGCGCCCACAGGGAGTCCACGCAGTGGGCCAGCGCGTTGAGTCCTGATGCGATGGACACGTCCAACGGCAGGGTGAGGGTCAGCGCGGGGTCGTAGACGATCGTCCGGGGCAGCACTCGCCGGTCGGTGCCGGTGGTTTTGCGGGCGTGGGTGGTGATTCCCCAGACGTCGGTCGCCTCGGAACCGGCGTAGGTGGTGGGAACCGCGATGATCGGCAGGCCGGTGGTCAGCGCGATCGCCTTGGCCAGGCCGGTGGTCGAGCCGCCGCCGACGCAGACCAGCACGTCGGCACGATGCTCGGCAGCCGCTTGGCGGCCGCGCTCGGCGACGTCGGCGGGTACGTGCATCGCCACTTCGTGATGCCACAGCACAACAGGGAGATCCCTGGCCACGTGCTCGGCCGGCTCTTTCTCGGCAGCGGCGGCGATCACCATCACGCGCCGGAAGCCGCCTTCGGTGACTTCCTCGGCCAGGTGGCCGGCGGCTCCGCCCGTGGCGAATCGAATTCGCTGAGGCAGCGTGTCGTGCACGAACCGCACCACGTGGGCCTCCTTCAGGTCGGTCACGGCGAGCACCGTGACTGCCGAGGCTAGAGCCGGCTGCCATCGCGCCGGAATCGGTAGCGTCCCCGCGCGCCTAGGGGATTCCTTCAGTGCCGCCACCGGCGCGAAACTTTCCACTTGACAAGTTTGGTGGCGCGGGGGGACGCTCGTCGCCACCATTCTCCGGTGCCGGTTCGCGGCACCGCTCGTTCGAGGCCGGGCAGATCCGGCGGAGGCGCTCAATGTCGAACGCACCGATTCACCCCAGCGAAACCACTGGTACCAGCCTGAAACGGAATGCATTCGGAATTCCGGGGATTCTCTTTTTTGTCCTGTCCGCGCAGGCACCGCTGACCAGCATCGTCGGCGCGGCCGCGCTGGCGGTCGCGCTGGGCAACGGCGCGGGCGCGCCGGGTGCCTACCTGATCGTCGGCGCGGTGATCGTGCTGTTCGCCGTCGGTTTCACCACCATCACGCGGCATCTGGACGTCCGGGGTGGCTTCTTCGCCGTCATCCGGGCAGGGCTGGGTTTCCGCACCGGCGCGGGAGGATCGCTGCTGGCGCTGCTGGCCTACAACGCCGTCCAGATCGCGATGTACGGCCTGCTCGGGGCGAGCACGGCCGGACTGCTGGCACGCCAGTTCGGGGTGCACACCCCGTGGTGGCTCTGGATCGGCGTGTCGATCGCCGCGGTGTGGTTCCTCGGCTCCCGCAAGATCGAGATCGGCACGCAGGTGCTCGCGGTGCTGGTGGGGCTGGAGTTGCTGATCCTGGTGGCGTTCGCCGTCGGGGTGCTGTTCCGCACGGGACTGTCCTCCTTGGACGTTCCCGCCAGCTTCGGGCCGGACGCGATCCTCGCCGGTGCGCCGGGTGTCGCGATCATGTTCGCCATCGCGTCGATGTTCGGCTTCGAGTCCACGGCGATCTACTCCACCGAGGCGCGGAACCCACGCCGGACCGTGCCGCGGGCGACCTACATCGCGGTGGTGCTGATCGCGGTGTTCCTCGCCCTTGTCACGTGGATGCTGGTGTCCTTCTACGGCGCCGCGCGAGTGCGGGAAGCGGCCGGGACGGCGTTGTCCGGCGATCCGGCGGTGTTCGCGCTCGACCCGATCGCCGGTGTTCTCGGTCCGTGGGCCGGCACGGTCGCGGAGTTCCTGCTGTGCACCTCGCTGTTCGCCGGGGTGCTGTCCTTCCACAACATGATCACCCGCTACTTCCACGCCATGGCGGGCCGTGGACTGTTCCCGGCGGTGCTGGAGCGCACCAACCGGCACCAGGCGCCCGCCGTGGCGTCGCTGAGCCAGTCGCTGCTCGCCACGGCCGTGATCGCGCCGTTCGCCGTTCTCGGGCTCAATCCGGTGAGCACGCTGTTCAACTGGTTCAGCGGGCTGGCCGTCGCCACGCTCATCGTGCTCTACACCCTGACGTCCGCCGCCGTGGTCGCCTACTTCCGCCGTCACCGCGTCGAGCCGAACCGCTGGACCACGCTGATCGCGCCGGTGCTCGCCAGCGTGCTGATGCTGCTCGTCCTCACGCAGGTGGTGGGCAACTTCGGGGTGCTCACCGGCGGCAGTGCTCCGACCGTCGGGGTGCTGCTCGGACTGGTCCCGCTGGCCTTTCTCGGTGGCTTGGCCGCGGCGCGCCGGGCCGCGGGCGAGCGGCCGGAGGTCACCGCCCCCGCGGCCGAGTCGCCCGAGCCCGCCTGAGCCGCCGACCTCGTCCCGTCTCACCAAGGAGAGCAACTCATGCCCGATTCGACGACCTGGCACACCGAGCTGTTCATCGACGGCACCTGGCGGACCGGCGGCGACAAGTTCACCACGGTCGACCCGAGCACCGGTGAGCCGCTGGCCGACATCGCCGCGGCGAACGCGAACGACGTCGACACCGCGGTCACCGCGGCCACGACGTCGTTGCGCGGTTCCTGGGCCGCCACCCCGCCTTCCCGCAAGGGCGCACTGCTGGCACGGCTGGCCGACCTCGTCGAACGTGACCTCGACGCGCTGGCCGCACTCGAATCGCTCGACATGGGCGCTCCGCTGAGTGTTGCCAGAGGCCTGTTCCTGCCGAACCTGGTCGCCTCTCTGCGGTACTACGGCGGCTGGGCCGACAAGATCAACGGTGAACTGGTGACCCAGGACGGCTACTTCGGCTCGCCCGCCCACGCCTACACCCGCCGTGAGCCCGTCGGCGTCATCGCGGCGATCGTGCCGTGGAACGCGCCGTTGATGATCCTGGGCTGGAAACTCGCTCCGGCTCTGGCAGCGGGCAACACGGTGATCGTCAAACCGGCGGAAGACGCCTCACTGTCGATCCTGCGACTCGCGGCCCTGGTCGAAGAGGCCGGTTTCCCGCCAGGAGTGGTGCAGGTCCTGCCCGGCCGCGGGCCGGTGGCCGGTGAGGCACTGGCCGTGCACCCCGGGGTGCACAAGGTCAGCTTCACCGGCTCGACCGAGGTCGGCCGCCGGATCCTGCGCAACTCCGCGGGCAACTTCAAGCGCACCACACTCGAACTCGGCGGCAAGTCCCCGCAGATCGTCTTCGCCGACGCGAACCTCGACGCCGCGATCCAGGGAGCCGCGATGGGGATCTTCACCAACCAGGGGCAGGTCTGCGCCGCCGGCACCCGGATCTTCGTGCAGCGCCCGGTCTACCAGGCCGTTCTGGACGGACTTCGGGCCGCGGCGCAGGCACAGGTCGTCGGTGATCCGTCCGGAAAGGACACCACGATGGGTCCGCTGATCAACTCGGCGCAACGGGACAAAGTGCTGGGCTACATCGAAAAAGGCGTGTCCGAAGGTGCCGAGCTGATCGCCGGGGGACGGTCCGCGGACGGCCCGGGATTCTTCGTCGACCCCACCGTGTTCGCCGGTACCAACGACCTCACCATCGCCCGCGAGGAGATCTTCGGCCCGGTGGGGACGGTCATCCCCTTCGACGACGAGGCCGAGGTGGTCGAGCTGGCCAATGACAACGACTACGGCCTCGCCGCGACCGTGTGGACGACCGATCTGTCCCGCGCGCACACCGTGTCGGCCGGACTGCAGGCTGGTGCGGTCGGGGTGAACGGCTGGTCGCCGCTGGCCCCGCAACTGCCGTGGGGCGGCCGGAAGGCCAGCGGTGTCGGCCGGGAACTCGGCTACGAGGCGATCCTCGCCAACACCGAGGTCAAAACCATCACGGTGATCCTGTAGGCGGGCGGCGTGATGAAGAATCCAGCGTCCGCGGAGCCCGTCACCCGGCGGTCACGGGAGTTGCCGAAGGTCGTCGCCGCGTCGATGAGCGGCACCGCCATCGAGTTCTACGACTTCTTCCTCTACGGCACCGCCGCGGCCACGATCTTCGGCACCGTGTTCTTCCCGGCGGACGATCCGCTGGTGGGAACGCTGGCGGCGTTCGGCACCTACGCGGTGGGATTCGTCGCCCGTCCGCTCGGCGGTGTCCTGTTCGGGCAGATCGGCGACCGGCTCGGCCGCAAACGCGCGCTGATGACCAGCCTCGCGATCATGGGCGCCACGACCGTCCTGATCGGACTGGTCCCGTCCTATGCGAGCATCGGGGTGCTCGCCCCGATCCTGCTGACGGTGCTGAGGATCCTGCAGGGACTCGCGCTGGGCGGTGAGTGGGGCGGCGCCATCCTCCTGATCGCCGAGCACGCCGGGCAGCGGCGCCGGGGATTCTGGGCGAGCTGGGCGCAGGCCGGCGGTCCGCTGGGCAGCCTGTTGTCGACCGGGGTGCTGGCGATACTGGCGGCGGTCCTGCCCGCGTCGGAGTTCAGCGACTGGGGCTGGCGGGTGGCGTTCCTGCTCTCCGCCGTGCTGATCGTCATCGCTTACGTGCTGCGCCGCGCGGTGGAGGAATCGCCGGTCTACCGGGCCGCGGCCGCCCAGCCGGTGGCGCGGCCGAAGAGCCCGTTGCGCGAAGTGCTGCGCACGCACCGCAAGGCTGTTCTGCTCAGTTTCGGTGCGTGCGCCGGGGAGAAGGCCACCTACTACACCTTCGGCATTTTCGCCTTGTCATACCTGGTGGACGAGCGCGGTGTCGCGCGCGGCGAGGTGCTCAACGCACTGACCGTGGCCTCGGTGTTCTGGTTCCTGTCGATGCTGGCCGGAGGCTGGCTCTCGGACCGCTTCGGCCGCCGGACCATAACCGTGCTCGGTGCGCTGGGCGCGGCGATCTGGATTCCGCTGAGCCTGGCCTGGCTCGCGCACGGCCAGGTTCCCTCGACCACGGCGATCCTGGTGTCGCTGACCGTCGGCGTCGTGTTCGACGGTGTCATCACCGGCGGGCAGGCCGCGTTCTTCGCCGAACTGTTCCCGACATCGGTGCGCTGCACCGGGGCGTCGCTGGGCTACCAGCTCGCCGGCATCGTCGGCGGGTCGCTCACCCCGATCGTCGGCGTCGCCCTGCTGGCCGCCACCGGATCGGTTGTCCCCGTTGTCCTCTTTGTACTCGCGATGCTCGCCTTGACCGTGGTCGCGATGACGATCGCCGGGGAGACCCGGCACCGCACGCTCGACGACATCTGAGCCCGCACAGGAAAATTCGCAACGAAAACGCATCGGAGAGCAACCGCATGACCCTGGAAAAGACCGTCGCGGACCTGGCCACCCGGGTCGAAACCCTGGAGGCCGAAGCCGAAATCCGGCGCATCCAGGCACGTTACATGTTCCTGTGCGACACCCCGTGCCCCGAGTTCGGTGTCCGTGACGACGAGCACCGCATCGAACTGATCATGGATCTCTACACCCACGACGCCGTCTGGGAGGGCGTGGGGGAGTACTACGACAACCAGTTCGGCCGCGCCGAGGGCGCCGACGCGATCCGCGCGCACTTCCGGAACTTCTGGGGCCAGAAGCGAGACCCGGAACTACTGCTCAACGCCCACTACCTGACCTCCGAGCAGATCCGGGTCGCCGGCGACGAGGCGACCGGGTTGTGGATCCACATGCAGCCCTGGCTGTTCTCCGACGGCACGTCGCTGCTGCGCTCCAGCAGGCTCAACAACGCGTTCCGCAAGGAGGACCACGGCTGGCGGATCACCCGTACCCGCACGGAGAACGTGTTCGTGGCTCCGCTGAACGCGGGCTGGGCCAGTGACTACCCGTCGGCGTCAGTGCTGATGAAGCCCTGAGCCGGTCAGGAGGCAGGCGCGGTGATGGTGACCGAACCCGTGGTGCACATCGTCGACGATGACGACGATGTGCGGCAGTCGCTGGTTTTCCTGCTCGAAAGCGTCGGCGTGCAGGCGCTGACCTATCCCGACGGCGACGCGTTCCTGCGCGAATTCGATCCCGGCGAGGTCGCCGTGGTCATCGTCGACGTGCGGATGCCGGGCATCAGCGGTTTCCAGTTGCAGGAACGCCTGCTGGAGATGGACTATCCCGGACCGGTGGTGTTCTGCTCCGCCCACGGTGACATCCCGATGTCGGTCCGCGCCGTGACGCACGGCGCGGTCGACTTCCTGGAAAAGCCCTACCAGCCGCAGCGCATGCTCGAACTGGTGCAGGCGCAACTGGAACAGGCCCGCGCGCGGTTCGCCGAGCACGCCGACCGGCGGGCCGTGCGGGAGCGGCTGCGAACCCTCACCCCACGCGAGCGCGAGGTGCTCCGGCTGGTCATCGAGGGGCTGCCCAGCCAGGTCATCGCCCGGCGGCTCGGCGCCAGCATCAAGACCATCGACGTGCACCGAGCGCGGATCAAGGCCAAAACCGAGGCGGACAGCCTCGGCGCGCTCGTGCGCGACATCCTCCTGCACCGCTTCACCGTCTGAGCAACTCGTATCAGGAAGGACCGTTGAATGAAGAGGTTCTGGCACCCGATGGGGCCGTCGACACCCGACCCGGATCGCGAGACCCTGGTCATCGTCGCCGGTGAGGGGAACCACGTCACCGACAGCGAAGGCAACCGGCTCCTCGACGGGGTGGCCGGACTGTGGAACGTCAACGTCGGCCACAACCGGCCGGAGGTCAAGGCCGCCATCCACGCCCAGCTGGACCAGCTGGCCTACTACCAGATGTTCGACGGCGTCGCGCATCCCCGCGTCTACGACCTCGCCGACCGGCTCACCGCGATGTTCGACCAGGAGGACATGCAGCGCGTGATGTTCGGTTCCAACGGTTCCGACGCCGTGGAAACCGCGCTGAAGATGGCCCGGCAGTACTGGATCGCCGCGGGCCGGCCCGCCCGCACGCAGTTCCTGTCGCTGCGCAACGGTTACCACGGCCTGCACATCGGCGGGACCTCGATCGGCGGCAACGCGGTGTACCACCACAACCACGGTCCCCTGATGCCGGGAACGCACCTGCTGGACGCGCCGTGGCTGTACCGCAACCCGTGGCGGACCGACGACCCGGACGAGCTGACCGACCACCTCGTCCGCCAGCTCGAGGACAGGATCGAGTTCCTCGGCGGGCACACCATCGCGGCGTTCGTCGCCGAGCCGGTGCAGGGAGCCGGTGGCGTGATCGTGCCACCCGAGCACTACTGGCGCCGCGTGCGCGAGGTGCTCGACCGCCACGACATCCTGCTGATCGCCGACGAGGTCGTCACCGGATTCGGCCGCACCGGCAATCTCCTCGGCAGCCGGGGCTGGGGCGTCTCGCCGGACATCCTCTGCTTCGCCAAGGGCATCACCGCGGGCTACATCCCGCTCGCCGCGACCCTGTTCAACGGCCGGATCAGCGAGGCCATCGAGAACGGGCCCGGCTTCTCCAACGTGGTGATGCACGGTTACACCTACAGCGGCCACCCCACCGCGTGTGCCGCGGCACTGGCCGTGCTCGACCTGGTCGAGGCCGAGGACCTGCCCGGCAACGCCGCCTCGGTCGGGGCGGTGCTGCTCGAAGCGCTCAAGGACCTCGAACGCCACGACGTGGTGGGCGAGACGCGGGGCAAGGGGCTGATGGCGGCCGTGGATCTCGTCGCCGACAAGCGCACCCGCGAACCGGTCGATCCGGCTTCCGGGATCGCACTGCGGATCGCCGCGCAAGCCCGTCGTGAGGGAGTCGTCGTGCGGCCCGCCGGAACGAAGATCATCATTTCGCCCCCGCTGACGCTGACCGCCGAAGAAGCCCGCACCATCGTGCGCGCGATCGACACCGCGGTGGACGCCGTCGGCTGAAGACACGGCGCCGGCAGCCTCTCGCGGGGCTGCCAGCGCCGTGTTCAGCGGGTGAGGGCGTGTTCCACCCAGCAGCCGGTGGTGAGCAAGGCGTCTTCGCGCCAGGACGTGCCGATCAGCTGAAGCCCCAAGGGAAGTCCCTGTTCGGTGCGCAGGCCGGGCACGGTGAGCACCGGCAGCCCGAGTGCCTGCCAGGGCCTGCTCAGCACGGGATCGCCCGTGGCGGCGAGGCCGGCCGGTGCCGGTCCGGGTGCCGCGGGACCGATGATGGCGTCGTAGCGGGAGAACAACTCCGCGATCGGGCGGTGCGTGTCGGCGACGACGCGGCGGGCGTCGTCGTAGTCCTGGCGGGAGGTGTCGGCGCCGGTGCGCAGCAACGTGGCCAGTTCCCGGCTCAGCCGGGGTGCGAGGGCCAGTTCCGCGGCGCGTTCGCGGGCCGCCTCGTAGGCCATGATCACCGGATGAGCGGTCGTGAGCCGGTCGACGAGATGCCCGTCGGTGAACTCGTCGACCTGGGCACCGGTCCCGGCCAGCTGGTCCCGTGAGTGGTTCAGCGCGGCGGCCATCGGCGGGTCGACGTGGCGGGGCCGCCAGATCAGCAGCCGCGGCGGGACGTCCGCGGTCGTCGCCGGATCGGGGCAGCCGGTCAACGCCGACCAGGCCAGCGCGAGATCCGTGACACGGGCGGCGAAGAAGCCGTGGCTGTCCAAGCTCGGGCTCAGGCCCACGACACCGGTGCCGGGGAACCGGCCGTGGCTGAGCACCAGTGCCGCGACACCGCAGAACGAAGCAGGCCGGGTGACCGATCCGGCGGTCTGTGAGCCCAGCGCCAGTGGCACGTGCCCGGCGGCGACCGCGGCGGCGGATCCGCTGGAGGAACCGCCGGGAGTGTGGCCGACCGCGGCGGGGTTGCGCGTCTGGCCGGGGGAGAAGTAGGCGAACTCGGTGCTCACCGTTTTCCCGGCGGGCATCGCCCCGGTGCGGCGCCACGCGGTCACGATCGACGCGTCGTCCCGCGCCGGTGCGGCATCCGCGCGCAACGGTGATCCGCACCGGGTGGGCAGGCCCGCGACGTCGATGATGTCCTTGACCCCGAACGGCACCCCCGCCAGCGGACCACTGCGGGGTGGCTCGACGGCGGGGACGTCACGCGTCACCCAGGCCAGGACCCGCGATTCGGTCGCTTCGATCCGGGACCGGGAGGTGTGCGCGGCCGCCGTGGTGTCCGCGACGAGTTCCCGCAGCGACCACGGCTGCCAGAGCCGGTCGCCGGTCACGGGCGCGCCCAGGCGGCGTCGGCGGTCCAGTAGTCCATGCCGCCGGCGCTGACCCCGTGGCGCCACTCCGAGGTCCGCCGCAGCAGCGGTTCGACGGTGGCGGTGACGGAGTCGGCCGCGTCGGGCCCGTCCTCGGGCACCTGCCAGTGCACCCAGTTCAGTTCGCGCCCCTTGGCGTCGTGGACGAACAGGTCGACGTGGCGCCACCCGTAACCGTGCGTGTCGTTGTAGCAGGTCAGGGTCATGCGCTCGGAACTGCTCACCGGAGGACCTCCTCTGAACCGGGTCAGGCGGTCAAGCTGTGGAACCGGCGCCGGAAGTAGACCAGCGCACCGCTGTCGTCGTGGGTGATCACCTTGTCGACCTCGACGAACACCACCGAATGCGAGCCCTGCGGCTGCTCGGCGACGATCCTGCCGAGCACCGACGCCGGTGCCCCGCGCAGCACCGGGACGTCCTCGGACTCCAGGTCCCAGCGGTCGGTGCCGAACCGCTCGGCGGTCGGCACCTTCGTCGCACCGGCGAAGTGCATCGCCAGCTCCTCCTGCTCGGCACCGAGGATGTTGACGCAGACGCGCCCGTTGGCGACGAGTATCTCGCGGGAACGGCTCAACCGGTTGACGCACACCAGGACCGTCGGCGGCGAATCGGTGACCGAACACGCCGCGCTGACGGTCATTCCCGCGAGACCGCGGGGACCGTCGGTGGTCACCACGTTGACCGCGGCCGACAGGTTCGCCATCGCGGCGCGGAACTCGCGCTGGGCTTGGGTCAGCTCTGACACGTTTCCTCCTGGGCGGTGCCGCTACCGGAACTGCCTTGACGGTACGAGCGGGCCGGGCGTCCGGAAATCGAGAGTTCCCGTCTCCGGCTGAGGATTTCCCTTACCCGGCAGCGAACGGGAGGCTGAAGCCGAAGCGGGAACCGCCGGCCGGGGAAGGTTCGGCCCACATGGTGCCGTGCTGGCGGGTGATGATCCGGTAGCTCAGCGCCAGCCCGATCCCGCTGCCGTGCTCCTTGGAGGTGAACGTCCGTGCGAAGGGATCGTGCCCCAGGCCCCGGCCTTCGTCGTCGACGGTGACCACCCCGGCGTCGCCGGTGGCGCTGGTGGTGATCCTCAGATGGCGCCGCGACGGATCACCGGCCGCCATCTCGTCGATGGCGTTGAAGCACAGGTTGAGCACCACCTGCCCGGTCAGCACCCGTTCACACCGCACCTCGACCGGGGTTTCGCCGAGATCGGCCAGGACCTCCACTCCGGCGGGTTCGGCGCGCAGGCGCACGAAGTACAGGCATTCCCCGACGATGTCGTTGAGGTCGGCCACCTGCTCGACCTGTTCGAGATGGCCGACGAACGCGCGTACCGACCCGACGATGGTGGCGGCGCGCTCGACCTGGCGCACCGCGTTGTCGATGCCGTAGACGACACGGGGTGCGGTGGCCTGCGCGTCGGCGCGGGCACCGGCCAGGAAGTTCCCCGCGGCGGCCAGCGGCTGGCCGAGCTCGTGCGCGATGGCCATCGCCATGTCACCCATCGCGGTGTAGCGCGCGAGGTAGTTCTCCTGGTGCAGCTCGCGTTCCCGGCGAACCTGGCCCTGGATGCGCTCGGACACGTCGTGCAGGATCATCAGCGAGGCGTCACCTGTTCCGAGGTTCTCGAGGCTGCCCTCCAGCCACACCGGCTCGCCGTTCGCGCCGCCGGGGATCTCCAGCTGCACGGTGGTGGCCGGTGTCGCCCGGCGATGGACCTCTTCCCAGGTGCGGACGCGCCCATCGAGTCGTAGCCGCCCGTAGTCGGTCACCTTGCCCAAGGGCTCGGCCGCCTCGGCGCCGATCAGCGCGGTCGCGGTGTCGGTGGCGAACCGCACCACGCCGGCGGCGTCGAGCATGAACGCGGCCGTGGATGTGTAGTGGGCCAGCGCGTCCACCCAGGACGTGGTGAGGCGCAGCTGCCGTTCTACCGCCTGTTCCCGCTCGATGTCGCGGAACTGCACCATCAACGCGGGACCCTGCGACAGTTCCACCCGGACCGCCACCGCGTCCGTCGGGATGACCCGCCCCGACCTGCTCCGGTAGTGCCACTCGACGCGGTTGAACCCCCGCTCGGCGGCTTCTTGCAGCCAGGCGCGGCCGAGCACGCGATCGTACTGCTGCGCGGAGCTGCTCATGTCGTTGGCCTTGAGCGGCCGCAACTCGGTGACACTCCACTCGAGCATTTCGCACGCGGCCGGATTGGCCCACAGGATGTTCTTGGTGGCCGCGTCGTGGATGAGCACGCACATTCTGCTGGCGTGCATCATCGCGACGAAGTCCTGCGTGGTCAGCTCGGGAGCCTGCGGTTCGACCTGCACCTGACCAGCCTAAACCCCGGGCGGCCGACCGGCGCCTGAAGAAATCCCCTATTCCGGCAGAGCTTGTACCGATACCGCGTCTCCGGTCGCTGTTTTTACTGTCGGTGCCAAGCGAAGGACGAGGAGGAGCAATGGTGCACGTCCAGGATTCCGTGGACACCACTGCGGTTTTCGACGAGGTGCTGGCGGAACTCGAGCAGCGGCGGACCGAGTTCCGTGCGCAGCGGTTCGTGCCGAAGGACTTCGTCGAACGACTGAAGCAGACCGGCCTGTACCGTTCGGCTACTCCCGCGAAATTCGGCGGCGAACCATTGCCACCGGCTCGATTCCTGGACCGGATCGAGCGGATCTCGGCGGTCGACGGCTCCACCGGCTGGGTGGCCAGCTTCGCCTTCTCCCAGGTCTACCTGGCCGCGCTGCCGCTGGAAACCCAGGCGGAGCTTTACCGGGACGGCCCGGACCTGGCGTTCGCCGGCGGTCTCTTCCCGATCCAGCCCGCCACCGCCACCGACCGCGGCTTCCTGGTCGACGGGCACTGGAAGTTCGCCAGCGGCTGCATGGGCGCCGACGTCCTCGGTGTCGGCATTCCCGGCGACGAATCGAACGACGGCAAGCCGCGAACCGCGGTGCTGCGTCCCGATCAGGTGGAAATCGTCCAGGACTGGGACGTGGCGGGCATGCGCGGCACGGGGTCCTTCGATCTGGTCGTGCGCAACGTGGAAGTGCCGCGCGAGTGGACGTTCACCCGGGGTGGAGAGCCCACTGTGGACGAACCGCTCTACCGGTACCCGGCCGTCGCCTACGCCGCTCAGGTGCTGGCCGTCACCGGTGCCGGGATCGCCCGCGCCGCGCTCGATCACGCCGAGCGGGTGGGCGGTGGCTACGCCGGGGTGACCGGGGCGCCCAAGCTGGCGGACCGGTCCTACTACCGGACCGAGGTCGCCGCCGCCGAGGCCGCGCTCCGCTCGGCGAGGGCGTGGTTCTACGACCTCAGCCACGAGGTGTGGGAGACGGTCGTATCCGGTGGCGACGCCACCGACGAGCAGAACGCCCACCTCAGGCTCGCTTCCGCGTACCTGGCCAGGACGGCCTCCGAGACCGTCGGCAAGATCGTCGAAATCTCCGGCACCGCGCCGATCCACAACGACCACCCGCTGCAACTGCTGTTGCGAGACGCGCTGGTGCCCAAGCAGCACGCGTTCCTCGGCCCGGCGATGTACGACTCGGCCGGTGCGGTGCTGATGGGTCTGCCGCCGACCACCGCCGGTTTCCGCTGAGCCGCCGACAATCACCAGGAGAACAAGAATGGCGAAGCCGCTCCGCGTGCTTTTCTGCATCGGCATCAACCAGAACTTCTTCGACCTGCCCGCCGACGGCATCACGACCGGCGACGTCTGGCAGGCGACGGTGTCCATGATGGACCAGCTCAAGGCACTGCCGGGGGTGGCGTTCATCGGCGACTTCGACGACGACTCGCATATGGTCGGCCCGTCCGAGGGGTGGCCGTGGACCTGCTACCTCCTCGCCGACGTCGACACGCAGGAGACGGTCAAGGCGGCCTGCAACCTCTTCCGCACCACACCGGTCGGGGACAGCGCGTTCAAGCTCTGGCGGTTCGCCAAGGTCGAAGCCCGCATGGGCCGTGCCCTCACCGTCCGCGAGGACGTCACGCTTCCCGACTGATCCCCCGGAGACACCGATGAACGAGAACATCATGGACGTCGCGCCCGCCGACCTGGTTTCCGGCGACCGCGTCGCCGGCCGCCTCTACACCGACCCGGCGATCTTCGAGCTGGAGATGACCCGGATCTTCGAGCGCACCTGGGTCTGGGTCGCACACGAGAGCGAGATCGCCAAGCCGGGCAGCTTCAAGTCGACCCGTGTCGGCCGCCAGCCGGTGATCGTCACGCGCGACCGCAGGAACGCCATCCACACCCTGCTCAACCGCTGCCGCCACCGGGGCGCCAGCCTGTGCGAAAAGCCCCAGGGCCAGGCCAACGGCTTCACCTGCCCGTACCACGCCTGGTCCTACAGCCTGGACGGCAAGCTGCGCGGCATTCCGTATCCCGACGGCTACGAAGGCGTCGCGGACAAACGTGATCTGTCGCTGAAGAAACTGCGCACCGAAAGCTACGGCGGAATGGTGTTCGCGACCTTCGGCGAAAACATCGAACCGCTCGAAGATTTCCTCGGCGACGTCAGGTTGTGGATCGACCGGTTCATGAAGCAGGGAGGCGGTTATCCGATCAAGGTGCTCGGCAAGCACCGGTTCAGGTTCAAGGGGAACTGGAAGATCCAGCTGGAGAACACCACCGACGGTTACCACTTCCCGATCGTGCACCGGTCGTGGATGGCCTCGGTCGACGCCGAGACCGCCGACATGATGTCGTTCATGACCGATCCCGAGGCGATCACCCACGACCTCGGGCACGGCCACAGCGTGATGCAGATGGTGCCCGAGCACTCCGACCTCGATGACGACGACGGCAGCGAACCGCTGCAGGCGCGTTTCGCGGGGCTCGTCGACGAGCTGTCCAAGACGCTCGACGCCGCGCAGGTGCGCAAGGTGGTCCGGGCGATGCACGGCACCGGGTTCAACCTCAACCTGTTCCCCAACGTGTCGATGTCCATCGCGTTCTTCCGCGTGCTGCGGCCGATCGCGGTGGACGAGACGGAGATCGAGCACATCGCGCTCGGTCCGGACGGGCCGCCCGAACTGGATCCGGTCAACCGGGAACGACTGCGCATCCACGAGCACTTCCAGGGACCCTTCGGGTTCGGCACGCCGGACGACGCCGAGGGCTGGGACCGCGTGCAGCGTGGTGCGCAGGGCGCGCCCGAGATGCCGATCATGGTCAACCGCGGCCTCGCCAGGGAGAAGGCGAGCCCGGAGGGCTGGCCGACCTCCCACGTCACCGACGAGACCGGCATGCGCGCGGCCTACCAGCAGTGGAAGCGGATGATGAGCGATGACTGAGGCAGTCCCCACCACCGATCCGCGGGTCGCCCGGGCGATCGACCTGATCTGGCGCGAAGCGGCCCTGCTCGATCGCGGGGAGTACTCCGCGTGGAACGCGCTCTACACGGAGGACGGTTTCTACGTCATCCCCATCGACCCCGGCACCGACGACTTCGCCGGCACGCTCAACATGGTCTACGACGACGCGCGGATGCGGCAGATGCGCGTGAACCGGATGACCGAGGGTTACGCCATCGCCGCCGTCGACGCCGCCCGGACCGTTCGCACGGTGTCGGGATTCGTGCCGGAGTCGGTGTCCGATGTGGACGTCGTGCTGCGGTCGGCGCAGGTGCTGATCGCCTACAAGCGCGGGTCCCACGACATCTGGGCCGCCGACGTGACACACCGCGTCCGGCTCTCGCCGACCGGTCCGGCTGGTGATCGGATCGTGCTGAAGGTGGTCCGGCTGGTGAACAGCGAGGACGCCGTGTCCGCCGCGGGGTTCCTGCTGTGACCGCCCCAGCGCGACAGGTCGCCGTCGTCACCGGCGGGGCGAACGGGCTCGGGGAGGCGATCGTGCGCCGCCTGCACACCGGCGGCTGCCAGGTCGCCATCGCCGACCTCGACGGCTCCGCCGCGGACTCACTCGCGGAAGAACTCGACGGTTCCGGTGCCACGGCCAAGGGCTACCCGGTCGATGTGAGCGTGCCCGCCGAGCTGGCGGGGTTGCGTACGGAGGTGCTCGACGACTTCGGCGAAGTGCACATCCTGGTCAACAACGCCGCGCTCACCCGGGCCAGACCATTGCTGGAGATCACCGCCGAGGAACTCGAGACCGTCATGGCCGTGAACTTCTCGGGCACCTTCCACGCCTGCCAGCTCTTCGGCTCCTACCTGGCCGAGCGCGGTTACGGCCGGATCGTCAACATCGCCTCGCTGGCCGGGCAGAACGGCGGCACCACCACCGGTGGTCACTACGCGTCCTCCAAGGGCGCGATCCTGACCGCGACCAAGGTGTTCGCCCGCGAACTCGCCGCTCGCGGGGTCACGGTCAACGCGGTGTCACCCGGACCGCAGGACAGCCCGGCCGTGCACTCGATCGTGGGCGAGGACAACCTCGACGCGCTGGCCAGGAACATCCCGGTCGGGCGTCTCGGCGATCCGGCGTTCATCGCCGAGATGGTCGCCCTGCTCGCTTCTCCCGGCGCCGCGTCGGTCACCGGCGCGTGCTGGGACGCCAACGGCGGCCTCTACCTGCGCTGAGCGATCGGGAGGGAACTCGGGAGGGAACGATGACGAACATCCTGGTCCGGGTGGCGGAGGTGATCGAGGAAACCGCCGCCATCCGCACCCTGCGCCTGGTCCGCGAGGACGGTCGGCCGCTCGGGCCCTACGCGGCCGGTGCCCACATCGACGTCACCGGTCCGACCGGCCTGGTGCGGCAGTACTCGCTGTGCGGTCCGCCATCGGAGGGGGCGTCGCTGCTCATCGCGGTCAAGCTGGAGCCGGAGTCGCGAGGCGGGTCCGCCGCGCTGCACGCGGTATCGGCCGGCGATCACCTCAAGATCGGTGAGCCACGCAACCTGCTCACCGTCTCCGCCGACGCGGACAAGCACGTGCTCGTCGCCGGGGGCATCGGCATCACGCCGCTGCTGAGCATGGCCTACGAACTGGACGACCGGGGCGCGGAGTTCGAGCTGCACTATTTCGCCCGCTCCCAGGATGAGGCCGCTTTCACCGACCTGCTCCGGGCACGATTCGGTGAACGGGCAAGGCTCCACTTCGGAGTGCCGCGCACCGGGCAGCCCGCCGTACTCGCCACCGTGCTTCCCGGCCTGACCTCGGCCAGTCACGTCTACACCTGCGGTCCGCAGGGTTTCCTGGACCAGGTCGCCGCGGTGTTCACCCCGGCGGTCGGCGAGAACCACTTCCACGTCGAGCACTTCACCGCCACCGAAATCGACACCAGCGGCGACACCCCCTTCACCGTCCAACTCGACACGGGGGAGAGCTTCGAGGTCCCGGCGGACCGGTCCATCCTTTCCGTACTGACCGAGAACGGCATCGAGGTCGCCAAGTCCTGCGAGGAAGGCATCTGCGGCTCCTGCGTCTCGGGTGTTCTCGAAGGCGCCCCCGACCATCGCGACAACTGCCTCTCGGCCGCCGACAAGGCCGCCTGCGACCAGATGGCCCTGTGCGTGTCCCGCGCGCTGACCGGCAAACTGGTGATCGAGCTGTACTGATCCAGCGTGGCCCACCAGGCGGCCCATCGACCAGACTTGCGGGACAGCGCCTAGACTCGCGCCGGTGAACGCGCGACGGGTAGAGCCCGCACCGGGCCCGACGAGCCGCGTAGCCTACGGCAGCGGCAGGCGAGCGCTGCTCGAAGCCGCCATCCGAGTCGTTGCGGCCCAAGGGTTGCGTGGCCTGACCTACCGTGCGGTGGCCGCCGAGGCGGGCGTCACCCACGGGTCGGTCCGCTATCACTTCGGGGATCGGGACACGCTGATCGAGGAAGCGCTCACCTTCTGCGTGGAGCGCGGCATCGAGGGTGTCGAACTGACCTTGGACGAATCCGGGTTCGACGATTTCGCGGCCGGTATCGTCGCCATGGTCGCCGCTGCCCCGGAGGCGCAGGCCTTCCAGTACGAGCTGGCACTGGAATCCCGGCGCCGCCCGGAACTGCGGCCGGTGATGGAGCGGGTCAACGACTCGTACCGGGTCGCCGTGCACCAGGCGCTCGTGCGCAACGGCCTCGACGATCCCGCCCTGGCCGAGCTGGTCTTCATCGCCATCGACGGGCTGGTGTTCCACCAGACCGCGTTCGGCAACACCGGGCGGACCGAGCGCGCCGTCAAGGTCCTCCGGAAGCTGCTGACGGCGTACGCGGCCACGTGACCACTCAGGACAAGCTCGCGCGGCGGTCCGTCCAGCCGGACAGCGGCTCCAGCGCCGAGGCGAGCCGGATGAGCACGGCTTCGTCCCACGGCCCGGCCACGAGCTGGGCACCGACCGGCAGGCCGCCGGCCGAGGTGTGGACCGGCAGGGAGATGGCCGGGAGGCCGGTGATGTTGCAGAACGAGGTGAACGAGATCATCTGCGTCTCGGTCAGCCGCCGACCGCCGGGATTGTCGACGGCCTCCCGCAGCACGGTCCCGGCGAGCGGCGGCAGGCAGGCCAGCGTCGGCGTCAGCAGGACGTCGAACTCGCGGCCCCACTGGGCGACCACCCGGCGCGACTCTTCCTGCAACCGCAGCGAAGCCCGCACATACGTGCCCGAATCACGGGTCTTCGCGCGCTCCATCCGGTACCGCAGCTGCGATCCCACCAGCTCGGGGTGGTCGAACGGGAAGGCGCTCAGTGATGCGTCCAGCACTGTCTGCGTGTAGGCGGTCCAGCCTTCCTCGCTGAGGAACTCGAGATCGACGGGGCGGACGTGGTGTCCGAGCGATTCCAGCAACCGCCCGGTTTTCTCGGCCGCCTCAACGCATTCCGGGTCGACCGGCGTCCCCGTGGGCGAGGTGGTGAGCAGGCCGACGCGCAGCTGTCCCTGGGCTGCCCCGACCTCGTCGAGGAATGGCCGCCGCGGCGCGGGCGCCTGGTACCAGGCCAGTCGATCCGGCACGGACAGCACGTCGAGCAGCGCCGCGGCGTCGCGCACGTACCGGGTGACGGCGCCTTCCACGGTCGCGTGTTCCCAGGCGGCGACCCGCTGCGGGATCCGGCCGCGGCTCGGCTTGAGCCCGACGAGCCCGCAGCACGACGAGGGCACCCGGATCGAGCCGCCGCCATCGGAGGCGTGCGCGACCGGCGCGAACCCGGCGGCCACCGCGGCCGCCGCGCCACCGCTCGACCCGCCAGGGGAGTGGGCGAGCCGCCAGGGGTTGCGGGTGCTGCCGAACCGCTCGTTCTCGGTGGTCGTCAGCAGTCCCATCTCGGGCGAGTTCGTCCGTCCCTGCAAGAGAAAACCCGCGTTCAGCAACCGGGGCACCACGGGGTCGTTCCCGGCGCGGGGCATGTCCGTGACACCCAGCGAGCCGAAGGTGGCCGGCTGCCCGTCGACCTGGGTCAGCTCCTTGATCGGGATCGGGATGCCGTGGAACGGCCCGAGTTCCTCGCCGTCGACGATCGCCTGTTCCGCGGCCTTGGCCTGGGCCCGCACGTCATCGTCGTCGCGCCACACGAAGGCGTTGACCTCACCGTCGTGGCGGTCGATCCGGTCCAGGTAGGTGTCGACGATCTCGACCGGGCTCAGTTCCCGGCGGTGGACGGCGGCGGCGAGGCCGGCGGCGGAGTCGAAGGGGTCCATGGAAGTCCTTTCAGCGCAACATCAGCAGTTCGTGGCAGCGCCGCCGGGTGTCGGCGGCACTGGGGGCGTCGAGCACCAGGCGGCCCGACGCCATCACCAGCACCCGGTGGCACCAGGCCAGGGTCTGGTCGGGGTGCTGGTCGACGACGAGCACCGACACACCGGTCGCGGCGACCCGTCCCAGCGCCTCCACCACGTCGCGCACGACGGAGGGCTGCAGTCCCTGGGTGAGTTCGTCGACGACCACCACGCGCCGCCCGGCCAGCAGCGCCCTGGCGATGCCGAGCTGTTGTTTCTGGCCGCCGGAAAGGGTGCCCGCGAGCTGGCGGCGGCGGTCGGTCAGCAGTGGGAAGACCTCGCGCGGGTCGACCGCCGGGGTGAACGACTTCCTGGCCGCCAGCGCCAGGTTCTCCTCGACGGTCAGGCTGCCGAACACGCCGCGATCCTCCGGCATGAGCGAAGCGCCCCACCGCGCCAAGAGGTCCGGGCGGTTCGGCGGCACCGGGTGGCCGTCGAGCGTGATCTCGCCGCCCTGGCGGACGGCCAGGCCGAAGATCGTCCGCAGCAGCGTTGTTTTGCCCATCCCGTTGCGGCCGAGGAGCGCGACGATCTCGCCGTCACCGATTTCGGTGCTCGCTTCGCGGACGACGGCGGCCTGACCGTAGCCGCCGTCCAGCGCGTGGAGAGTCAGCATCAGCCCGCCCCCAGGTAGGCCTGGCGCACGGTGGAGTCGGCGACGACCTCGTCCATCGAGCCGTGGGCGATGACCCGTCCCTGGTGCAGGACGGCGACGTCGTCGGCGAGTTCGCGGACGATCTCCATGTCGTGTTCGACGATCAGCATCGCGCAGCCGGTGCGAGCGATGACGTCACGCAGCGCGTGCACGAGCTGCCTGGCGTCGTCGGGGCCGAGCCCGGCCGCCGGTTCGTCGAGCAGCACCAGGCGGGGCGCGCCGGAGAGCACGATCGCGAGTTCCAGGCGGCGCCGGTCGGCGAGGGCGAGCGTACCCGCGACGGTCTTCTCGTCGACGGCGAGATCCTGGTACGGCGCGGGTAGTTCGACCTCGGCGGGGGCACCGAGCCGCGCCAGCCGGATGTTGTCCGCCGGGGACAACTCGGCGACGACACTGGGGATCTGGAACATCCGCCCGACACCGAGGCGGGCGCGGGCGTGCACGGGTGACGCCGACGCGTCCCGGCCGAACAGGCGCAGTGTTCCGGCGTCGCCGGCGAGCTGTCCGGTGACGATGGCCAGCAAGGTGCTCTTGCCCGCACCGTTGGGCCCGATCAGGCAGACGCACCGGCCCGGTGCGACGGTGAGGTCCACGCCGTCGAGTACCCGCACGGGGCCGAACGACTTCGAAATCCCGTGCAGGACAAGGACAGGCCCTTCGGCGGCCGTCGTCGGCCACGGCCGGGGCCGGACCTTCGGAAGCGTGACGGCGGGTCTGCCACGCCGCAGCCACGCACGGATCGTGCCGGCCACCCCACCGGGCAGCAGCCGGACGACGAGGATGAACGCGGCCGCCAGGGCCAGGATGTACCAGCTCTGCCAGGAACTGCCCAGCAGTTGGTTGCCCGCCGTGAGCACCACCGCGGCGAGGAACGGGCCCAGCACCGACTCCCGGCCACCGACGGCGAGCCACACCAGCACGCTCGTCGACAACCCCAGCCCGAAGACCAGCGGGGAGACGAGCCCGGCGACCGGCGCGTACAGCGCTCCCGCGGTGGTCGACACGGTCGCGCTCGCCACGAAGGCCATCGTCCGCACGCGAACGGTGCCGATGCCGGTCTGCTCCGCCCGCTCGGGATTGCGGGCCGCGGCGACCAGCCGGGCACCGAACCGGCTCCGCAGCGACCAGGTGCACAACGCGACCACGGCGGCCGCGACGACCAGCGTCCGGTAGTAGCCGGTGACCACGCCCGAGTCGGACACCGACAGCCCGTTGGACCCGCCGGTCACGGACGTGAAGCTGGTCGCCGCCTTCTGCAGCAGCAGCCCCGCGCCCAGGGTGAGCAGGATCAGTGGCGCGTCGGGAACGGCCGACGCCAGCCCGATGCCCGCGATGAGCAGCGCGATCACCGCCGACGCGGCCAGCGCCGTCGGCAGGGTCAGCGCGAGCGGCCACCCGTGCTCCTGGCCGAGCGCGACCGCGTAGGCACCGAGTCCGAAGAACGCGGCGTGACCGACGCTGAGCATCCTGGCGCGGCCCCAGGCGAGATCGAGCCCGTACGCGAAAAGCCCGTAGGCCAGGCCGAGGGTGAGGATGGCCAGGGTGAACGCGCTGAGCCCGAACGGCGCGGCCGCCAGGGCGACGGCGAGCACCGCCAGGAGCGGGATCCTCCGCATCAGCAGCCTTCCCGCGGCACCGTGTCGGCGACCGGCCCGAACTTCGCGGTCACCGGGTAGCCGTCCGGCGAGATCGTCACAGCGGACATGTCCGCCTGGAGAATGTGGTTCTCGGGCGCGAAATGCGTACCGGCGCCCAGCGGTGAGTCGAACCGGAGGGAACCGACCTCCCGGTTGATGGCGACCGGATCGCTGCCCGCCTTCGCCGCCGCGGCGAGCACGAACTGGATGCCGAAGTAGGCGTTGCCCGCGACCTCGGGAATGGGCTGGTTCCACTGGTACTTCGCCCGGTAGTCGGCGACGAACCGCCGGCTCGCGGGATCCGGCATGCCGTCGGCCCAGCGAACGGCGTGGCGCCTGCCGGTGGTGAGCGCGCTGAGCGCGGGGTGGTAGTCGGCGTCCAGTGGTGCGCCCTCGAAGCCCAGTTCCGGGGTGAGCAGGCCGAACTGCTGGGCCTGCTGGCTGAACGCGATCGCGTCGGCGCCGACGACCATCGAGAGCAGGACGTCCGGATTCGCGGCCTTCAGCCGGGTGATGACCGGCTGCCAGTCGGTCTGGCCCAGCGGGCTGTACTCCTCGGCCACGACGGTTCCGCCGCCGGCCTGCGTCAGCTCCTTGGCCAGCCCGGCGTAGAGATGCGGGTAGTTGTAGTCCGAACCCACGATGGCGACCCGCGCGCCGTGCTGCTGGAGCAGCCAGGGCAGCATCGGGGTGAGCAGCTGGCGGGTGGACTCGCCGAATCTCCATTGGTAGGCCGAGCACCGCTCGGGGTCGCCGAGGATCGCGGTGAAGAAGGGGATCCTGTGGTCGTCGGAAACCTTCGTCACGGCGTCGGCGGTGTCCCCGGTGATCGTCCCGAACAGCACCGACACCTTGTCCTGCTGGATGAGCCTGCGCGCGAGCTGGGTGGAGTTCGCCGGGTCGCCGGCGTCGTCGGCGACGACGAACTCGACCTGCTTGCCGCCGATCCCGCCGGCGTCGTTGACCTTCGCGACGCCGAGTTCGAACCCCTGCCGCAATGCGGTGCCGGACTGCCCGACCGGACCCGTGAGCGGCACGATGACCCCGATCTTCAGCGGACCGCCGGTGTCGGCGTCGCCGGAACCGGAGATCGCCGCGCCGGCGCAACCGGTGGCGGAGAACAGGATCAGCGCGGAGAGCGCGCAGACCCGACGGCGAAACGACGGGACCATGAGAAGAACCTCCGAATGCTGGGGCGCGAGCGCGCCGCGGCGATACCGAAAACGACGACGTAGAACAGGGCGTCCGCGACGACGTCGGACAGCCGGGTCCGCAGCAGCACGGCCAGCGCGGACACCCCGAGCGCGGCGAGCGCCGCGGTGGCGAGCGAGCCGGGACGGCTGAACAGCAGCGCGAAGAAGACCGGCACGAGCAGGCTGAAGCCCATCGTCGGGCTCACCGCCAGCGTCGGGCTGTACAGGGCACCGGCGAGCACGGCCAGCAGCCCGCCCGCGACGAACGCGGTGGTGCGCAACCGGTTCGGATCCGTGCCGAGCAACCCGGCCATGGACGGGTTGTCCGCGACGGCACGCAGCGTCAGCCCCCACCGCGTCCGGTGCGCGGCGAGCAGAACCAGGCCGATGACCGCGACCGCGATGAGCGAGCAGACGAGGCGATACGCCGGGCCCGAGGCGCCGAACACGGTCACCGAGCCGTCGACCGGCGCGGTGACCGAGCGCGGCGTGGCGCCGAACGACACCTCGGCGAGCTGGCGCAGGGCCATGCCCACGCCCCAGGTCACCAGCATCGAACCGAGCCCGTCCGCCCGCGAGCGGCGCAGCAGCACGCGCTCGATGACCACCAGCAACGGGATGGTCGCCCCGAGAACCAGCACGACGCGCCAACCGAACGGGAAGCCGATGAGGGTGGCGGCCGCGTACGCGCCGATCATCGCGAAGTCGCAGTGCGCCAGGTTCACCACGCGCAGGGCCGCGAAGACGGTCGCGATCCCGACGGTGAGCAGGCCGTAGAGCCCGAACTGGCTCAAGATCGCCAGTAGCACGTCCACGTGCCACCCCTTCCGTCGCGGTTCGGGGTAGCATCCGCCGATCACGGTGGCGAATGTGGTGCTCGGGCGCACAGCAGTGGTCGGCGAGTGCCCTTTCGCCGGACCCCGGGAGGCCGAAGGAGGCGTCATGCCGACGGAACGCACGAAGGGTGGATCGCTGGTCTACGGCTACCTGGACACGGCGGCGCCGCATCGCGGGCGAGCCGCGGACACCGTCGTGGTCAGTTCACCGGGCGGGCCGTACGAGGCGGAAATGCGCCCCTACCGCTTCGGCGCGCTGAACGCGTGCGAGATCACCGGCGACCAGGACGTGCACGTCCGGCCCTGGCGTCGATCCGGTGTCGCCGCCCTGCTGGCGGGAGTTCTGCTCGGTGGCGGGGCCCGGCTGGAGCAGGACGGCCGCGAAACCAGCGCCGGTCCGGGGGAGTTCCTGCTCTACACCGGCTTCCGGCCGTTCCGGCTGGCCATCGCCGGGCCGTACCGGTACTTCGTGTTCAACGTCGCGGGCTCGCCGCTCACCCTGGAACAGAACGCCCTCCGCCGGATCGGCGCCGATCAGCAGTTCTCCGGGAGCCCGGCGGCGCGGATCTTCGCCGCGACGGTGGCGGAGTTCGCGGAACAGGCACCGCGCCTGGATCCGGCCACCGGCCGGGAAATGGGCGAGCACGTGGCCTGCCTGCTGCGCACCGTCCTGCGTGGCACAGCGCGGTCCGACGCCAAACCGGGCAACCTGTACGCGCGGGTGCTGGACTACATCGATGATCACCTCGGTGACGACCTCGCGCCCGATTCGATCGCCGCGGCCCACCACATTTCCGTGCGGTACCTGCACAAGCTGTTCCAGCAACAGGGCGAGACAGTCGGCGGCCACACCCGGCGACGGCGCCTGGACCGCATCCGCCGGGCGCTGGCGGACCCCGGCTTCGCTCACCGCCCGTTGTCGAGCATCGCGGCCCAATGGGGAATCACCGAGGCGAGCCACTTCAGCAAGCTGTTCCGCGCCGAATTCGGGATCTCACCAAGGAAGTTCCGCGAAGCCGCACTAGCGGACGTACGTTCCTGAGGCCGGTTCGCCAGCGCGGCCGCGTACGCCGCCCGCAGCGCCCTGCCCGCGCCGTCGAGGTCGTCGTATCGCCGCAGCCGGGCGCGCATCGGCAGCGTGCCCGCCTGGCCCCAGCGGTCACCGGCCTGCCGGAAGCGGGTCAGTGCCGCCGTCACATGGTGGGCCAGTCATGGCCGTCGTCGCGGGATCCTCATCGGGCTCGTCGAACGCGGAATCGTCTACCCATTCCTGATCGGCTTCATCGTTGCCGGAGCGGCACTAACGACGCACCTTCCGGAGAAGTAGCAGCACGCCGAGCAGCACCAGAACGCCACCGCCGCCGTACAGCCATGGCCAGCCCGCCCACGGGGTGTGCCCGTACACCGTGACGAGTTCGTTCTGCCCATCCGTCTTGGTGAGGTCGCGGGGTACGAGGATCACGTCGTCCGGTTCGAGGAGGTCGTTGTTCTCACGGAACTCGTCGAGTCCGGAGTGGGTTTCGCCGTTGGCGTCGATCACCTTGCCGTTGGCGATGAAGAGGGTCATCAGTTCCAGGTCGTTGTTCGAGCGCTTGACCAGTGCGACGCGACCCGAGACGCGCTCGGTGTCGCCACCTGCCTCCTGCACCGCGCGCCGGATCCGGGAGTTGAGGGCGCAACTGGTGTCGAAGCCGTTGGCAGCGAGGGGCTCGGTGCTGGTCCGTTCCGAGCAGGGGAACACGCTGAGCAGCCGGGACAGCAACTGCTCAGGGGAGTAGGAGGCCGCGAGATTGGCTTGACGGTCCTCGGGTGCTTCGCCGTAGCCGGGCAGGCGATCGTTCTTGACCGCGGCCGACTCCCAGTACTCCTTGAGGAGGTTCGGCTTGGGATCCGGTGCGTCGGCGGAACCACAGGCCGACACACCCAAGCCGATCGCGACCAGGATGGTGGCGAGCAGTCGAGGGTTGGTACGCATATCTGGAAGCATGGTGCCGCCGTCCGGCCGGCAGCCCCGCTTCGGCCGGAACCTGCCACGGACACGGACGGAGGTGGCTCATGTCGGCCAAGGGCACGGTCACGCTCATCGCGGCCATCATCGTGGTGATCACCGCGTTGGCGGTGTGGGACATCCAGTCGTATCCCGACCCGCCGTCCGGGGACACCACGCCCAGCGTGCCCGACCTGCCCGCCACGCCCTGCCCGGAGTCCACCGCCGAGCCGGCGCGTTTCCCGAACGACGTCAGCGAGATCGCCGCACCCTACGCGGGCCAGGGCCCGCACCCGGTGTACGGCTCCTTCGAGTCCTACGACGAGGGCGTGGCGGGCCGGGTCCTGTCCCGCAAGGGCGACGACACGGACTGGCCGGACCTCCCGGACGGCTGGCTGGCGCTCAGCGCCTCGTCGCCGACCGTGCGACTGGTGCTCTGCGAGTACGTGGTCGGCATCGGCTCCGACCGGGTGGACACGTGCGAGTACGCCGCACCCCGCTACACCGCCCCGGTCTACGAAGCGAAGTACCGGTTCCTCTTGTACGAAGCGAAAACAGCGCACGAGGTGACCAGGTTCGACCTGGACGGCACCAAGGTCAGCTGTGACGACAACGTGCCCTACCAGAAGGAAGATGGCGCCGGCTTTGTCGTGGCAAAGCGGGTCGACGGCGCCGCGCTGACCGAACGACTCCGCCCCTTCGTCGAACCCGCCCGCTGAGTTCAGCCGCCGCGGCGGGGGAGCCACCGCGGGTCGACTGAGATCGTGTCGGGGGTCAGTCCGTAGTGGTCGGCGACCTCGCGCAGCCGCTGTTCGCCGCGGCCGAGGACGAAGCGGTGCCCGTCGGGGTCGCGCACGACGAAGTCCCGCATGCCATAGGGGCGGGAGGCCACCGGGTCGGCGATGTCGGCACCGGCTTCGCGGTATTCCGCGCACAGGGCGTCGGGGTCGTCGACGTACACGTAGAACGACTGCGCCGGCGGGGGACTGTCGCCGGTCCAGTGCACGAGCAGCAATCTTTCGATCTCGCCGCTGGCCAGGGCGGCGAGGCTGTCGTCGGTGGTGCGCCAGGCGAAGCGGAAGCCGAGAGCTTCCTGGTAGTAGTCGATCGAACGGTCCAGGTCGGTGACCGGGATCTCGGGCATGAGGTGCTGCCAGCCGGTCAGGTCGGTGTGTCCGTCAGCAGCCATGCCGTCCTCCCTTTCCAGCGTGTCCACCGCCGCGAGCAGGCGACGGACCTCGTCGAGGCGGGCCTCCAGCCGGGCGCGGTGGTCGCGGAACAGTTGGCGCCGTTCGGCTTCGCCGGTGCCGGCGAGGATGCGGCGGATGTCGGCGATGGGCATGTCCATCGAGCGCAGCAGGGCGATGACCCGTGCGGCACCGGTCTGGCCTTGTGTGTAGTAGCGGTAGCCGGACCGCGATTCACGACCGCCGGGTTCGAGCAGCCGCAGCCGGTCGTAGCGGCGCAGCTGGGGAATGCTCAGGCCGACCAGTTCGGCGAACTGCCCGATCTGCCACCGCTCGGAATGATCGTCCACAGCACGGATTCTGCGGCCCTGACCCGCGTCAGGGTCAAGCGGCCCGGCGGCCGTCCCGGATGCGGGATCCGGGTGCGGCCGCCGGGAACCGGTCAGGAACGGTGCCGGGCGGCGGCGATGGCGCCGAGGATGTAGCCGTATCCCTGGGCGAAGGCTTGGGATTGGGCGGGGTCGGCGTCGCTTTCGGGGACGTGGTCGGGATCGACCGCGCCGTCGTAGCCTTCGTCGGCCAGGATGTTGATGATCCTGGTGTGGTCGATGTCGCCGTCGTCGGGCCAGGTTTCGACGAAGTCGTCGCGCCTGCCCTTGATGTTGCGCAGGTGGATGTTGAACACGCGTTTCGTGGCGACCAGTTCGCGGACGATCGGGTAGACCTCCCGCTGGGGCTCCCACAACATCTCCGACAGCGTTCCGCAGCACAGGTTCAGGCCGTGGTAAGGACTCGTACGCAGGTCCAGGAACTTGAACAGGCCCTTGCCGCCGGGAACGCTGAGCACGTTCTCCTCGACGCCGCGGTATCCGCCGGGCGGGGTGCCCGGGTCCTGCGGGTGGCAGGCGAGGCGGACCCGGTACTCGTTCGCCACCGGGACCACGCGTTCGAGGAAGTAGTCGATGCGCTCCCAGAACGTGTCCGCGTCGACCTTGCCCGCGATGGTGTCGGGCAGGGTGTGGTCGAGGTCGCGCGCCCGGAACCGGCGCAGGATCGCGCCGCCGCGGCCGGGTACCTCCCCGGTGCTGATGACGCCCAGAATGCTCATGTTGTACTTGATCGTCCTGACACCGGCCTTGGCGCAGGCCGCGATCATCTTCTGGACGTCCTCGATGTCGCGGTCCCGTTCGGGGCTCTTTCCCAGCATGATCGCCGGGCGGTGCTCGGTGTCGATCAGGGTCGAGCCGAGGAACGGCAACGCCACCATGTCCATTTCCATGCCATGGCTCTCGATGCGTTCCTTTTCCCGCTCGACCTCGGAGACCAGCCAGTACCCGCGATCGCCGGTGCCCTGGTCGTGGGGCGGGTCCACCGGATAGCCGCACACCCTGGCGACGCCGTGGCGCTTGAACTCCCGCAGCATGGCGGGTGTCGCGCCGCGGCGCTGGGTGCCCAGCACCATCCTGGGTTCGGCCGGTGGCCGCTGGGCGGGTGCCGCCGCGGCGGAGCCCGGTGCTCCCAGCATCGACACCACGCCCGCGCCGGCTGTCGCGGCGCCGCCGCGGAGCAGTGACCTACGATCCACGCTGACCGTCCTTTCCGGAGTGTTACCGCACGGGGCGGGAGCCTATGAGCGGCCCGCTCGTCACGTCCAAGCCCGAAAGGGCATCGCCCGATGTCTTCCGGGTATCCACCTGCGTCGCGCTCATCCGAGCAGGGCAAGCTCCGCGTTCAGAAGGCCGGTCAGGTAGTCGTGGCGGCCATCGGTGCGCCGGATGCCCCGGCTCGGGCCCTCGGTGATCATCAGGACGTAGAGGTGGAGCCGGTAGAGCGACAGCCGGGTGCGGGCGGCCGCGTCGAACGGTTCCGGACGGTACCCCCGCAGGAACGGGTGCTCCGGCTCGTCCTCGATCCGCCGGAACAGCGCCGGCGACACCAGATCCAGCAGCGGATCCCCGTAGAGGTACCGCTCGCCGTCGACCAGACCGGCCAGCCCGCCCGACGGGGACACCAGCACGTTTCCGTCCCACAGGTCGAAGTGCAGCAGGGCCGGGCGGGACACGGCGGCCAGCACGTCGTGATGCCGCTCGATCACCCCGTCCAGCGGCGGCAGCGGCACTTTCCACGCCGCGGCGTCGGCACGCAGCGCCGCGACGACAGCGGCGAAGGCGGTCGGCCAGTCCCGCCCGGACGGCCGGTCACCGGTGTAGCCGAAGTGCGGACCGGTGATCTCGTGCAGGGCGGCGACCGCCGCGCCCAGTTCGAGGCGGGCACGCGGCGCGTCCTGGCCGGCGAGCGGGCGGCCCGGCAGCAGTGTGGTGATGATCCAGTCGTCGGAGGCGGCCAGGACCGACGGCACCGGCACGTCCGGCGCGCGATCACGCACCAGGCGGCAATACTCCGCTTCGGCCGGGATCACCCCCTTCTCGTAGGTGAGCAGGCGAGCCGACGGCAGCGGTCCCACCTTGACCACGACCTCCCGGCCGTCGGCGAGCGCTGCCCGCCAGACGGTGGCGAAGGTGCCGCCGCTCAACTCGGCGGCATCGACAACTTCGACCGCGCCGAGGCCGTCGGCCAGCACCGACTCGACAACGGCGCGCGACAACGTGGGTTGGGTCGGACTGCGCACCCACCGAGCTTAGATCGCCCGCGGTTGCCGGCGGGGCAGGAAGACGGCGAACACCGCGGCCAGGAAAACCAGTGCGGCCACGCCGATGTCGGTGACGGCGGCGGCGGTCGCGACGGATCCGGATGGCTGGTTCAGGGAGAGGAACACCGCTCCGAGGCCGGCCACCCCGGCGACCTGGCCGAGTTGGGTCACGGTGGACGTGACGCCGCTCGCGCTCGCCGCGTCCGCGGGTGCGACGTGGGTCAGTGCCGCGTTGAGGGCGGGACTGAAGGCCAATCCCATGCCGACGCCGGAAACGACGACCGCCGCCTGGTAGAGGACGCCGGGGGACCCGAGGTTCGCGGTGATCGCGGCCACGACGAGGTAGCCCAGCGCCGAAAGGGCGAGCCCGATGGGGATCATCCGGTGGTGGAAGCGGGCGGGGACGCGCCGCCAGTTCAGGCTCGCCGTGCCGAAACCCACCGAGGACAGCACAAAGGCGAGGCTCGATTCCAATGTGGACAAACCGAGGCCGTCCTGCAGGTACAGCGCCATGGTGAACAGGAAACCCGCGTAGCCGGCCATCATGGCGAAGATCGAGGCGGCGGCGAGCGCCAGACCCGGGGCGCGCAGCACCGGGCCGGGGACCAGCAGCGCGGCGGCGCGGCGTTGGGTCCAGCTGAAGGCGGCGACGAAGACGGCACTGCCGGCGAGTGCTGCCCAGCCCCAGCCCGGCCAGCCCAGTTCATGCCCGAGCACGAGCGGTGTCACCACCATCAGCACGGCAGGGGAGAGCGTCAGCAGGCCGGGGAGGTCGAGGCCGGTGGTCGCGTCGGGCCGGTCGGCGGGCAGCAGCCGCGCCCCGGCCGCCAGCAGCAGGAGGCCGATGGGCACGTTCACCAGGAAGATCGGCCGCCAGCCGGTGCCCGCGATATCGGCGCTGGTCAGGACTCCGCCGAGGATCTGACCGGCGACCGCCGCTCCCGACAGCACGGTGGCGTAGACACTGAAGGCCCTGGCTCGGGCCGGGCCGTCGAGGGTGAGCTGGATGAGGCTGAGCACCTGCGGCACCAGCAACGCCGCGCCTGCCCCCTGGCCAAGGCGGAACGCGATGAGCTGCGTGGTCGTGGCCGCCAGTCCGCAGGCGAGCGAGGCGACGGTGAACAGGGCGAGCCCGACGAGGAACAGGCGGCGATGGCCGAACCGGCGGCCCAGTCGTGCCCCGGTGATGAGCAGCACGGCGTACACGATCGTGTAGCCGGCCACGACGAGTTGCAGTGCGGCGCCCGAGGCGCGCAGCTCGGTACCGATGGCGGGAGCCGAGACGGTCACGATGGTGGCGTCCAGGATGGCCATGAACTGCCCGACCAGGAGCACGGCGATCAGCCGCCCGGCCTGGTCGGGGCCGGTGTGGTGGAGATTTTCATGGAGCTGAGCGTTCGCCCCGCCGGGACGACCCGGCAGGGCGTGCTCATCCTGGTAGCGGGACTACCTGGCAGCGGGACCGAGTGCTCGGCCACCATGGGAGCGTGGCAGTGAGAGGCACCGAGGCGCAGCGCCGTCGAGAGCTGGCGAGGTTCCTGCGCAGCCGGCGCGAGCGCATCACCCCCGAGGACGTCGGTCTTCCCCCGGGTATCCGGCGACGCACCCCTGGCCTGCGTCGCGAGGAGGTCGCCCTGCTGGCCGGCGTGGGCGTCACCTGGTACACGTGGCTGGAACAAGAGCGGCCGATCAAGCCGAGCGTTCAGGTGCTGGACGCGATCGCCCGCACGCTGCGCCTCGAACACGCCGAGCGGGAACACCTCTACCGGCTCGCGGACGCGCCCGCGCTGCCGCCAGTCGAGGAACACGAGCCGCTCTCCCCCGAGATCCAGCTCATCCTCGACACCCTCGATCCGCTGGCGGCCGCGGTCTACTCCAGCCGCTTCGACCTGCTCGCCTGGAACCGCACCTTCCACGGGTTGTTCCCCGTGTTCACCACCGCCGCTCCCGAATCCCGCAACGCCATCTGGGAACACTTCACCAGCCCGCCGTGCTGCAACCCGTTCGTCGACCCCATCGCCGAGGTCAAGCCCATGGTGGCCATGCTGCGCGCCGCGTTCGGCCGTCACCTGTCCGAGCCGGCCTGGACCGGCTTCGTCCGGCGGCTGTCGGCGGAGAGTCCCGAATTCGAGCGCATGTGGAACACCCATGACGTCGCCTCGCCAGGCCCGCGCGTCCGGGTCCTGCGCTTCACCGAGGTCGGGGAGTTGCGGCTGACCACCACCACCCTGACCGTGGCCGGTTCGCCCGAAGCCCAGATGGTCATCTACACACCGGCGGGAGAAGAGACCCGGGAACGGCTGGCACACCTCGCCGCACAGCCTTCCCAGCACTGCTTCCTCGCCGACCACCTCCACGACTTCCCGCCGCACCGGGCCACCACCGCCGCGGGATTCGCCGACGGCGGGCTCGCCGGTTCAGGCGCGCCAGTGCAAAGCGCGTAGGGCCGAGCGGACGGCGGCGGCCGGGTCGGCGGGAAGGCAAGGCGCGCGCCAGGCGACGAATCCGTCGGGGCGCACCAGGAGCGCGCCGTCCGGGCCGGTGCCCGCCAGCTCGGTGAAAACCTCGGCACCGCCGGTCAGGCCGGGAGTGAGCTGACGAACTCGGAGATCATCGGTTCGGCTCTCGTGCCAGCGGGCACCGCCGGGACCGGTCAGCAGGGTCCATCCGGTGCCGGCGAGGTCGAGGGTGGATCGTCGCCGGGCACCGTCGGCGAGCCACCGGTGTGGCAGCCGGTAGCCGGGTGCCGCGCGGTCGTCGAGCACGTCCGGTGCGTCGGCCTCGTCGGTGATCACGGCTCCGGAGTCGTAGCGGTGGAACATCATGCCGCGCAGGTAGCCGGCCGCCAGCCGGGCGTAGAGTTCGTTGGTGTCCTGCCCGTCCTGGTAGCCGCGGTGCATGCCGAGGGACAGCGCCAGTGACGCTTCGGCGGCGGCGCGGCGTTCGGGCTCGTAACTGTCCAGCAGCGCATCGTCCGCTTGCCCGCGCAGGACGGCGGCGAGCTTCCAGGCGAGGTTGTGCCCGTCCTGGATACCGGTGTTCATTCCCAGCCCACCGGCCGAACTCTGCACATGGGCGGCGTCACCGGCGAGGAAGATCCGGCCGCGGCGGAACGCCGAGGCGACGCCGATGGCGGCTTCCCAGGCGTTGCATTCGATCAGCTCGATCGGCACCGTGTCGTCACCGATCGCCGCGTGCAGCAACCGCCGGGTTTGTTCGGGCGCCATCTGTGCCAGCTCGGCCGGTTTGCCCGGGTAGTCCATCAGGTGCGACGACCAGCGATCGCCCGCCGCGCTCTTCGCGAACAAAGTGCAGTAGACGTGTTCGTTGCGGATGAAGCACGCGTGCGTCGCCGACTCCGGCAGCAGATGCGCCAGATCCGCCCGGAAGAACGCCGTGTTGAGCCGTGCGGCGACTTGCCGGTCGGGCAGGTCGATCCCGGACAGGGTCCGCACGCGGCTGCGGGCACCGTCCGCCCCGATCAGGTAGCGGCTGACGAGCTCCCGCGCGCGGCCGGTGCCGACGTCGATCACCTTGGCACGGACGGACTCGGCATCGCCGGTGGCAGCCACCAGTTCGACGCCGAATCGGACCTGCCCGCCGCGGCGCCGCAGGTGCTCCAGCGCCACGCGTTGCAACTCGTGCTGGGTCAGTACCCGCCGGATGCCGATCGGGCTGCAGGTGTCCAGTCGTTCCGCGTACCGCGCCGGCGGTGCCGCCCGGTGCAGCACGGCGCCGGCCGCGTTGTCCTTGACGATCGAGCGCAACGGCGCCGGACCGTCCCACCCCAGCCGGTCCAGGTGCTCGCCGAGCCCGAGCGCCCGGAACAGCTCCAGGGTGCGCGCGCTGCTTCCGGCGCGCGGCGGGCCGGAGAGCGGATCCCGCTTGTCCACCACCAGCACCCGCACGCCGCGGTCGGCCAGGAACAGCGCGGTCGACAGGCCCACCGGCCCGGCACCGGCCACCACCACCTCGTAGCGCTCCACCGTGTTCGTTTCATCGATCATGTCGCCACCGTGCACGCTCAAGCCGACTTGAGCGCAACCGTGTGATCATGGTGCCGTGCACTACTCGATCAGCGAGGTCGCGCGGCACTTCGGCATCGCGGTGTCCGCTTTGCGCTACTACGACCAGGTCGGCCTGCTGCCACCGGCCGGACGGCGCGGAACCGTCCGCACCTACGGACGCGACGAACTGCGCCGGCTCGCCCTCGTCCAGCTGCTCCACCGCGACGGGATGATGAGCCTGTCGGACACCGCCACCGCGCTTTCGGAGCACTCGTCCGAGGATCGGGCCGGAACCAGGCAGGTCATCGACGAGTCCATCGCCGTGATGCGCGAGCAGGTCCAGCGGCTCCAGGACGCCCAGCGCGTGCTCGAGCACCTGCTCACCTGCCCTCGCGACGATCCCGTCCGGGACTGCCCTCACCTCCGTGAACAGCTCGAACAGACCGTCGACAGGGCACTGGGTACCGATCCGCCGACGGCAGGACGCGCGTGATCAACAAGGAGTGCGGCGGGTGTTCCGGTGAACGGGGGAACCGGCGGCGGCGAGCACGGAGAGCAGGATGAGCGCCCCCGCCGGTCCCAGCGTGGTCCATGGCGACAACTCCAGGTACGGCTGGTTTTCCGAGAGGAGGCGGCCCCATTCCGGCGTGGGTGGTTGCTCGCCCAGACCAAGGAAACCGAGTGACGCCAGCACCAGAACGGTGGTGGGCAGGCGCAGGAGCGCGTTGCGCACGACGGCGGGCAGGACCGCGGGCAGCAGGTGGTGCCGGAGCAGGTGCGCCGGTCCGGCTCCGAACGAGATCGAGGCCCGCAGGTAGCCGGTTGCCCGTTCCTGTTCGAGCAACGCCGCGGTCTGGGCGGCATAGGGTGTCCAGCCGACCAGGCACACCGCGCAGGCGGCACCCCACACCGACGGCCCGGTGACGGCGGTTGTCAGCAATCCGGCCAGCACGGCAGGCAGCGTCGACACCACTTCGGTCAGCCCGGCAGCGGCTTGGCCCGCCATGCCGAGCAGCACGCCGAGAACGGCGCTGACCGCGGTCACGGCGAGAGCGACGCCTGCCGTGCGCAGCGCTCCGTGGCCCAGCCGGGCCAGCATGTCGCGGCCGAGTGCGTCCGTGCCCAGCGGATGTGTGAGCGATGGCGGCAGCAGGCGCGCCGCAGTGTCCACTTGCGACGGATCCCGGAACAGTCCGATGAGGACGATCGTGCACAGGGTGAGCGCGCAGGCGCCGAACAGCCGGCCGGTGGAGCGGCGGCGCCGGAGGGCTGGTGCCGGGGCGGCGGCCAGTTCGCCACCGCGCAGGGCCGGGCCGAGCAGGCCGCGGCGCACGGTTTTGATGAGCAGACCGGCCGCGACGCCGAGCAGTGCGAGGAGCAGTGTCGCGGTTTGCAGCGGCGGGAGGTCCTGGGCCAGGGCGGAGTCCAAGGCGAGCCGGCCGAGTCCCGGGATGTTGAAGATCTTTTCCACCGCGACCGCGCCGCCCACCAGGCTGACCACGCTGGGCACCAGTTGCGGGAGCACTCCGGCCAGCGCGCGGCGCAGCGCGGGCCGGGCGATGCGGCCCGGCGGGAACCCGGCGGCGTGCCAGGTCCGGACCCACGGCTCGCCGAAGGTGGCGGGCAGGGCGTGCTCGAGCAGGCCGCCGATCACCGCTCCGGAGGGCACCCCGAGAGCGAGCGCGGGCAGCACCATCGACGCCGGCCCGGTCCAGCCGCCGGGCGGGAACCAGCCCAGCCACACGCCGAACACGGTGGCGAGCAGCGAGGCGAGCAGGAACTTGGGCAGCGCGGCGAGCAACGCGGCTCCCGTGCCCGTGCGGTGTTCTCGCAGCAGCCGCCTGGCGCCGAGGTGCAGGGTGCGGGTGCTGACCAGCGCGGCCACCGCGATGGTGACCACGAGCGTGGCCAGCATCAGCGTGACGGAGACCCCCAGCGCGTTCATCACCTCCGGCAGGACCGGGGTGCCCGACACCCAGGACGTGCCCGCGTCTCCGCGGGGCAATCCGCCGAGCCAGTGCAGGAGGTGGGGGAGCGGACCCCGGTCCAGGCCCAGCTGTTCGCGTACCGCGGTCAGCTGCTCGGGAGTGGGGGCCTGGTCGGCGGAGCGGGCACGCAGGACCGTCAGCGCGGGGTCGGTCCCGGACAGCCACGGCAGGAAAGCGACGGCCGCGAGCACGGCGCCTCCGGCGGCGAGGCGGCCGGTGCCCGCGCGCCACCGGTCGCCGATCCGTTGTGCGCCCGGCACTACTTGAGGTGGGTGTCGAGGTTGATCAGCGAGCGTTCGCGGGGGTCGAGCAGCACGCCTTCCACGCCGGTGCCGACGCCTTGCACGACCTTCTCGTGGACCAGCGGGACAACGGCGTCGGTGCGCAGGATCTCCGCCTCCGCGCGCATGATCTTCTCCCGTCGCAGCGCGGTGTCGCCTTCCTCGGCGGCCGCGGTGATGGCCTGGTCGACCGCGGGGTCCTTCAGCCCGGCGATGTTGTAGACGCCGTTGCTCAGGTAGTCGCTCGCGAGGTAGGCGACCGCGTCACCGGTGTCGAGAAGCGTCACCCTGGACAGGATCAGCGCGTCGTACTTGCCCGCGAGCAGGTCCGCCTCCATCTGCGTGTACTCGCGCACATCCTGCTGCACGGTGAAACCGGCTCGCTCCAGCTGCTGTTGCACGACGGTCGCGGCCTCGGGCAGTTCGGCCCGGTTGGTGTAGGTGGCCAGGCGCAGCGTCCTGCCCTGCGTCTTCGACCGGGTTTCGTCGACGGTCGTGGCCTGCGGCCGCCCGCTCACCCCGGTCCGCTGACCCGCCGCCCAGGGAACGGCCGGGCCGAACAGGCCCTGCCCGGCGTCGGCATAACCGCTGAAGACCGAGTCGACCAGGGCGGAACCGTCCACCGCGCCGCGCACGGCCGCCCGCAGCGCCGGGTCGGTGAAGATCCCGGCGGAGGTGTTGAGAATGAGGCTGTCGGCCCGGACGGAGGGCACCTCGTGGCGCGTGTTCTCGTCCAGCAGGGGTGCCTGGGCGGTCGGGATCCACTCGGCGATGTCGGCTTCTCCGGCGCGCAGGGCGTTGGTGCGGGCGGCGCCGTCGGCGACCCAGGTCACGTCGATGCCGGACGCCTTGGCCTTGCCGCCCCAGTAGTCGTCGAAGCGATCCAGGCTCGCCTGGGTTTTCCCGGTGAGACCGGTGATCCTGAAGGGGCCGGTTCCGGTGCCGACCGGGCTGACGGTGCCGTCCGGGGCGTACGCCTTGGGGGAGAAGATGCCCAGCGCGGGGCTGGCGAGCCTGAGCGGCAGCACCGGATCGGCGGACTTCGTGGTGATCGTGACGGTGTCGGCGTCGTCTGCCTTCGCCGTCAGCGACACGTCGCTGAGCACGCGGGGCTTGGTCTTGGCCGCGTTGGCGTGATCGAGCGCGCCGACCACGGAATCGGCGGTGAATTCGGTGCCGTCGTGGAACTTCGCCTTGCGCAGTTCGAACACCCAGGTGGTGGCGTCCGGGCGGGTCCACGAGGTGGCCAGCGCGGGCACCGCGGCGCCGTCGCGATCCAGCGCGGTGAGGCCTTCGGCCACCGACAGCTTGCCCAGCGCGGTGGCGTCGTTGCTGTAGGGGGACAGGGCCTGCACCGGCGGTACCGCCAGCACGACCCGCAGCCGGCCGGTCGTCGTGTTCGTTTCGGACGAGCCGCCCGCGGTGAAGCAGCCTCCCAGCAACGGCACGAGGGCAAGGGCGGCAACGAGGCCGTGGGTCGAACGCACGATGAGTCCTGTCTTGCTCAAGGGGGTCCACCCGGCTCGGTTCCGTGGCGGCGGGGCAGGGCGCAGCCTATAAGGCAAGCCTTGCCAACCTTGACCAAGGTGATTGAAGTCTCAAGCAAGCGCGGGCTACTGCGCGGGTTCGAGCAGGGCCAGGAGAATCCGCTGCAACTCGGCGCGGTCGCGAGGCGCGATCCTCGCCAGCCTGCTGTCGAACTCCGTCGCGAGTGCCGCGAGCGCGTGGTCCCGTGCCGCCTCGCCCTCGGGAGTCAGGACGAGCCGGTGCCGCCGGAGGTCCGCGTCGTCGATCTCGCGTCGCAGGAACCCTTTTGCGACGAGATTGCGCACGTAGACCGTCACGCTGGCTTTGGGGATCACCAGCTTCGCCGCCAGCTCGGCCGGATACGGCGACGCCGCCACCTCGGCGAGCACGAAGAACTCCTTCGGGTCCAACCCGAGCGCGGTCAGCTCGGCGCTGCAGCCGTCCAGCACGACGGTGAGCAAGCGATGGTTCAGCGTCCACAGCTGGGCGGCATCGACCGGCACGCGGGCCCCCTTCGGGTGGTACAGTTCTGTACTAGTTCGGTTCTGTACTAGTTCGGACATCGGAATGGCTGATAACCGAACAAATCCTACGTGAAAGGCGTTCCCACGTGCTTCAGCACATCGCGATCCCGCGCGGGCCGTTCGAGCTTGCGGCCGATCTCCACTTCCCTGACGGTGCGGGCGAGACCGGGCAACTGCGTGCCGTGGTGCTCTCCACGCCGGGCAGCAGCGTGAAGGAACAGATCGGCGCGAACTACGCGTCCCGTCTTGCCGCCCGGGGCATCGCGGCGCTCGTGTTCGACCCGGCCCACCAGGGACAGAGTGGCGGTGAGCCTCGCGACCTCGAAGACCCGTACCGCCGCGGCGAGGACATCTCCTACGCGATCGACGCGCTCGGCACGGTCCCCGGGATCGACCCGGAGCGCATCGGCGTTCTCGGCATCTGCGCCGGTGGAGGCTATGCGGTGCACACCGCCCGCACGGACCACCGCATCAAGGCGGTCGGCACGGTCGTCCCGGGCAACATGGGCACGTCGTTCCGCGGCTTCCAGCCGGACGGCCCGGTGGCCGCGCTCGACGCCATGGCCGCCGCGCGCCTGGAGGAAACCCGCGCCGGTGAGTCGACCCGCGTGAACTGGCTGCCCGACACGTTGGCGGATGCCGCCGCGGCCGGGCTGACCGACATCGACACGACCCAGGCGATCACCTTCTACCGCACCGAACGGGGCGGAAGCGAGCACTCGACGAACCGCCGTCTCGCGCGCGGCGATTCGTTGCTGCTGGGCTACGACGCGTACCACCTGGTCGATCAGCTCATGACCCAGCCGCTGCAGGTCGTCCTCGCGGGACGCATCGGCAACACCGGCTCGTACGAGTCCGGCATGCAGCTCTGGAAACTGGCACCCAACCCGGTCGACCTCATGGTGATCGAGGGCGCCGGTCATTACGAGATGTATGACGTGCCCGAGTACGTCGACGCCGCCGTCGATCGCCTCGCCGACTTCTACTCGGCCAACCTGTAAGTCGTGACGGTCCGGGGACCTCGATTACGTGGAGGGGTTGCTCAGCCACTTGTTGCGCTCAGCGCATCGTCGAGCGGTGTCGACGACGTTCGCGATGGCGGGTGACGGGTCGTTCGCGGGCCACAGCACGGAAAGTTCCGCCATGATCGGCGGATCGACGACGTCACGGACAACGATGCCGGTGCTGGTTTTCGCGGCGTGCTCAGCGAACGACGTGGGGGACAGGCTGACCTCGCGGCCGCTGGAGAGCCGGGCGAGCATGGCGTTCACCGGCGGTTCGTCGAATGCGCAGATCTCGGGTGAGAAGCCCGCCTCGTGGCACGCGGCGACGATGCTGTCGTAGTACGCCGGGGCGAGGTGGCGGGCGAACAGCAGCAGCGTCTCGTCGCGGAGGGCCGTCACCGGGATCCTCGGTGCGTCAGCGAGGCGGTGGTGAACGCCGAGGACCGCGGAGACGGGCTCTTCGCGGAGAAGCTCGCCACCCACCCCGTCGAGGAGCTGCGGTGAGAGGGCGAGACCGACGTCCAGGTCACCGGCACGGAGCCGGTCGGGGATCTCGGCGCTGAAGAACTCCCGAGCGTCGATCATGAGGTCGGGGTGCTCTTCCCGGAGGGCGTCCAGTAGCGCGGTGAGCGTGTCGAAGCTGGTCACCGGTGTGTAGCCCAGCCGGATCGTCGTCGCGATCCCCGCCCCGGCCTCGCGGGTGCGCTGCACGGCTTGTTCCAGCGCGGCCAGCGCTTTCGGCGCCTCGCGAGCCAGTGTCCGGCCCGCGGCGGTCAGCTGCACGCTACGGCTCGAACGCACGAACAGCGGGGTTCCGAGGGTCTCCTCGAGCTTGCGGATCTGATGACTCAGCGACGGCTGCGCGATGTAGAGGCGCGTGGCCGCGCGGCCGAAGTGGAGTTCCTCGGCTACGGCCAGGAAGTAGCGGAGGACGCGGGGACTGATATCGATAGACGAATCCTACCGCCGGCCGTCCGGACAAGTCTTGGACGCCCGCCGGATGGCCGCCGTAGTGTCGATTTCACCACGGGGGACGGTCCATTGTGTCCCCGTCGGTCCTGGTCGCAGCTCTGACCATCGGACTTTCACCCCGACACGCCGAAGGAACATCGTGACGCGCACCGCGAAGACCGGACTCGAGGCACTGCTCACCCCCGAGGAGAGCGTTCTGGTGCTCATCGACCACCAGCCCTTCCAGTTCGCCAACCTCAACAGCCACGAGGCCACCATGGTCGCCAACAACGCCGTCGGCCTGGCCAAGCTCGCGAAGGTGTTCGATGTCCCCACCGTGCTGACCACGGTGATCGAAGAACGTGGCGGCCACCTCATCAAGGGCATCCAGAACGTCTTCCCGGACCAGAAGCCGATCAATCGCACGTCCATCAACACCTGGGAAGACCGTCGTGTCGTCGACGTGGTGGAGAAGACGGGCCGCAAGAAACTGATCCTTGCCGGGCTGTGGACCGAGATCTGCGTCGCCATGCCCGCCATCCAGGCGCTGAGTGGGGGCTACGACGTCTTTGTCGTCACGGACGCCAGTGGCGGGGTCACCGCCGAGGCACACGACATGGCGGTGCGTCGCATGGTGCAGGCCGGCGTGGTGCCCATCACCTGGATGGCCGTGTCCGGCGAATGGCAGCGTGACTGGGCCCGCGAGGAAAGGACCGCCGAGCTCTCGGAGATTCTCTTCGAACACGGTGGCGGCAGCGGAATCGCGCTCACCTGGGAACTGCAACTGCTGGCCACACCCACCGCGTGACGAAAGCGCTGAGAATTCCCATGGACGTTTCGAAGATCGAGTTCGGGATCGACAGCTTCGGGGACCGGCCCCGTGACGATCGGGGTGAGGTCGTCTCGCACGCGCAGGCGATCCGCGCCGCGGTGACCGAGGCCGTGCTGGCCGACGAGGTCGGCATCGACGTGGTCGCGTTGGGGGAGCACCACCGGCCGGAGTTCGCGATCTCCAGTCCGGAAACGGTGCTGGCCGGCATCGCGACCGCCACGAAGCGCATCCGGCTCGCCTCCGGCGTGACGGTGCTGTCCTCGGACGATCCGGTGCGGGTCTTCCAGCGGTTCGCGACCGTGGACGCGCTTTCCGGCGGCCGGGCGGAGGTGATCCTCGGCCGTGGTTCGTTCACCGAGTCGTTCCCGCTGTTCGGGTACGACCTGACCGACTACGAGGTGCTGTTCGAGGAGAAGATCGAGCTGTTCCACCGGCTACTGGACGAGAAGCCGGTCACCTGGGAGGGCACCACCCGCGCCGCGCTGAACGACGCGGACGTGTACCCGAAGACCGATTCGGGGCGACTCAGGACCTGGGTGGGCGTCGGCGGGTCACCGCAGTCGGTGCTCCGCACCGCCCGCTACGGGTTCGGGCTCATGCTCGCCATCATCGGCGGCGCACCCGCCCGGTTTGCCTCCTACGTGGATCTTTACCGGCGGGCGAACCAGGAACTCGGCACCACCGCACAGCCGGTCGGCATGCACTCGCCCGGGTTCGTGGCCGCCACCGATGCCGAGGCGAAGGAACTGTTCTACCCCGGGTTCAAGGAGACGCGCGACCGGATCGGGGCGCTGCGCGGATGGCCGCCGATCCGCCGCGAAGAGTTCGACGCCGAGGTGGCACGCGGATCGCTGTACGTCGGTTCGCCCGAGACCGTCGCGACCAAGATCGCCCACGCGATCCGGGCGCTGGACGCGGGCCGGTTCGACATGATCTATTCCGCCGCGGGCACCGTTTCCGCGACTGCCCGGCTGCGTTCGGTCGAGTTGTACGGCACCCAGGTCATTCCCCGGGTCCGCGAGCTTCTGGCCGAACAGCCCGCCACCACGGCGGGAGCGACACGGTGACCACCACCGTCGGGATCCTGGGTGCCGGGAAGGTCGGCACCGTCCTGGCGCGCCTGGCGGTCGCGGCCGGTTACCGAGTCGTGGTCTCCGGGTCCGGTGACCCCGCGAAGATCGCACTGACCACCGAGGTCCTCACCCCCGGTGCGACCGCCGTGTGGCCTGCCGAGGCCGCGGAGGCCGCCGACGTGGTGATTCTCGCCCTGCCGCTCGGCAAGCACCGCAACCTCCCGATCCGGGAACTGGCGGGGAAGCTGGTCGTCGACGCGATGAACCACTGGTGGGAAATCGATGGTCCGCGCGACACGATCGTCCCGCCCGGTGTCTCGTCGAGCGAAGCCGTGCAGCAGTTCCTGGCGGGCGCGCGGGTGGTGAAAGCCTTCAACCACATGGGTTATCACGACCTCGAAGACGGTGCTCGCCCATCCGGCGACCCCGGGCGCAAGGCGATCGCGATCGCCGGTGACTCACCCGAGGATCTCGCCGCCGTGTCGAAGCTGGTCGACACACTGGGGTTCGACCCACTCGCCATCGGTGACCTCGCGGCGGGCGCCCGGCTCGAGCCCGGCACTCCCGCCTTCGGCGCCAACGTCGGCGCCGACCGGCTTCGCACTCTCACCAGTCTGCCCACGCAAGGAATCCCACGATGAGCCCCGTTGAGCAACTCGTCAGCAATTTCCAAGATCTCGTGGGAAAGGTCCCCGAGATCGTCCAACCTGTCATCGTGGCGCTCGCCGGTGCGATCCCGTCGATCGAGGGGGAGGTGGCGTCCTTGATCGGTGTCGTGGGTGGCCTCAATCCCATCGTCGCGGGGATCGCCGCGGCCGTGGGGAACTTTCTCTGCGTTCTCGTTGTCGTGCTTCTCGCCTCGAAGGCCCGCACCGCCGTGGTGAACCACCGCGCGGCCCATGACACCGCTCCCCGGGAGAGCGCACCCGCCAAGCCCGAGTCCAAGGGGCGCAAGCGGTTCAAGAAGGCCCTTGCGCGTTTCGGGGTTCCCGGCGCGAGCCTGCTCGGCCCGCTCGCCATCCCGACCCAGTTCATGTCCGCGATGCTCGTCGCCGGCGGGACGCCGCGAAAGCGGGTGTTGTTCTGGCAGGCAGTGGCAATCGTTATCTGGACGACCGTGGCGACCGTCTCGGCCTGGCTCGCGCTCCAGTTCGTCGTTCCGGCCTGAAACCGGAACGCGGTGACCGGGCAGCGGTCATGATGGCGGAATGGCGACGGTGCCCGGGCGGCACTGGTGCGGTTCAGCCGCGGGCCAGTTGCGGGATCAGGCCGCCTGCGAGCACAGCCTCGATCTGTGCGGGTGAGAGCCGGTGCCGCAGGCGGCAGGTCTCGTCCTTACTGGTGTTCCGCACGGTCAGTTCCGGCTCGTCGGCCCGCAGCGCGGCCGGCAGGTGGTCGAGTACGAGCACGTCGCCCTGTTCGATGCGGTCGTAGTCGCCGGGATCGGTGAACTCGAGGGCGAGCACGCCGAAGTTGGCGAGGTTCTGCCAGTGGATCCGCGCGAACGACTGGGCGATCACCGCGTGGAGACCGAGATAGCGCGGGGTGATCGCGGCGTGCTCGCGGGATGAGCCCTGTCCGTAGTTCTGCCCGCCCACGACGATGTGTCCGGTGGCGTCAGCTACCTCGCGGGCGCGTGCCGGGTAGTTCTCGTCGAGCCGGGTGAAGGTGAAGTCGGCGAGCTTCGGCACGTTCGATCGATAGGGCAGCGCGCGGGCCCCGGCGGGGGAGATTTCGTCGGTGGACACGTCATCGCCGAGTTTGAGCAGAACCGGCGCTTCGATCCGTTCCGGCAGGGGCGGGAAGTCCGGCAGGGTGGAGATGTTCGGCCCGCGCACGAGGTCTTCGCCCGCTGCCTGGTCGGGTGGCAGCGGCGGCACGAGCATGGCGGTGTTCACCGTCGCTGTGGTGGGCAGTTCCAGCCGGGGGTACTCGATGCCGAGGTCACGGGGGTCGGTGATGACGCCGGTGAGCGCGGACGCCGCCGCGGTTTCCGGGGAGCACAACCACACCGAATCCTCCGGGGTGCCGGAGCGGCCGGGGAAGTTGCGGGGAAAGGTCCGCAGGGAGTTGCTGCCCGCGGCCGGGGCCTGGCCCATGCCGATGCAGCCCATGCACCCGGCCTGGTGGATCCGCGCGCCCGCGCTGATCAGGTCGGTGGTGGCACCCATTTTGGTCAGGTCGGCGAAGATCTGCCGGGACGAGGGATTGATGTCCAGGCTGACGGCGTGGTCGGCCTGCTGTCCTTTGAGGATCGCCGCGGCGATGGCGAAGTCGCGAAGCCCCGGGTTGGCCGACGAGCCGATCACGACCTGGTTGATCGCCGTCCCCGCGGCCTCGCGAACGGGGACCACGTCGCCGGGTGACGACGGCCTGGCGAGCAAAGGCTCCACAGAGGACAGTTCGATGTGGTCGGTGAGGTCGTAGCCGGCGTCCGGATCGGCGGACAGTTCGCGGAAGTCCGACGCGCGTTCCTCGGCCAGGAGGAACGCGCGCACGGCGTCGTCGGCGGGAAAGACGGTGGTGGTGGCGCCGAGTTCGGCGCCCATGTTCGCGATGACGTGCCGGTCCATCGCGGACAGCGTCGCCACCCCGGGGCCGTGGTATTCGATGATCCGGTTCAGCCCGCCGCGGACACCGTGCCGCCGCAGCATTTCCAGGATCACGTCCTTGGCCGAGGACCACGGCGGCAGCTGCCCGGTCAGCTCGACGCCCCAGATCTCGGGCATGCGCAGGCGCAGCGGGCGCCCGGCGATGGCCGTGGCCACTTCCAGGCCGCCGACGCCGATCGCGAGCATGCCCAGTGATCCCGCGGCGCAGGTGTGCGAGTCCGATCCCGCCATCGTCCTGCCGGGGACACCGAAGCGCTGCATGTGCGTCGGGTGGGAGACGCCGTTGCCCGCCTTGGAGAACCACAACCCGAACCGGCGGCACGCCGACTGCAGGTACAGGTGGTCCTCGGCGTTCTTCTCGTCCGATTGGAGCAGGTTGTGGTCCACGTACTGCACGCTGACCTCGGTGCGGGCGCGGCCCAGGCCCAGCGCCTCGAGTTCCTGCATCACCAGCGTGCCGGTGGCGTCCTGCGTCAGCGTCTGGTCGACCTGGATTTCGATGGCCGAGCCGGGCGTCATCTCACCGCCGACCAGGTGCGACTCGATCAGCTTCCGGGCCAGGTTGCGTCCCATGACCAGGGTGTACCCGCGGACCGCTTCGGGTATGCCCGCGCGGTCCCGCCGGGGTCTCAGGAACGGGTGGTTCCGTCGATGGGGCTGACCGAGACCCCGGACGTCACCGCGAGCACCGTGTCGCCGCAGCGCACGAGGTCGCCGGCCGCCAGCCGGACCGGGTCTCCGACTCGTTCGCCGTTGTGGAAGGTGCCGTTGCTTGAACCCAGGTCCGTCAGCATCGGCACGCCCGCCTCCTGGGAGATCTCGGCGTGGCGGCGGGATACGGCGCCGTCGTGCCGCAAGGCGACGTCGGCGCCCTCGTCCCGGCCGATGACCAGGCGGCCGCTCACGGGCAGATCCCGCCTGCGCGCCCGGCCGGTGCCGTCGACCCAGGTCAGCATGGGCCTGCCGGTGGGTTCCGCGCCGGGCGCGGCCACCCGCAGCAGGGTGGCGGTCCCGGCGTGGGCGAGTACGGCGCGTTCCAGCTCGCGCAACGCCGGCCCCGGATCGACCCCCGCCTGATCGGCCAGCACCTGCCGAGCCTGCCGGTACCGGTCCAGCGCTTCGGACTGGCGTCCTTCCTGGTACAACGCGACCATCAGCTGCCCCCAGAACCGCTCGCGCAGCGGCTGCTCGGCGACCAGGCCTTCGAGTTCCCGCACCAGCCCCGGCGCACCACCCGCGCGCAGGTCCGTGGCGATCCGCGCTTCCAGTGCCTCCCAGCGCATTTCGGCGTAGAGGCGCCGCGCGGGATCGAGCGCGACGTGGTCGGGCAGGTCGCTGCAGAACGCGCCGCGCCACAGTTCGAGCGCCTGCCGGTAGCCGGCCGCGGCGGCCTGGAGGTCTCGTGCCTGGTCCGCGGCCCGCGCCCGGCCGATCGCGTCCTCGACCGCACGGACGTCGGCACGGACACCGGCCAGCTGGTACCCGCCCGGTCCGTGCCGCAGCGCTGTCCCGTGCGCGCCCAGGCTCTGCCGCAGGTGGTGCACGTGGACCTGGACGGTGGCGCGGGCGGCGGGGCGGCCGGTGTCGGAGTACACCGCCTCGGCCAGCCGGTCGGCGCTGACCGGGGCTCCGCCGGAGGCGGCCAGCACCGCGAGCACCGCGCGCGGCCGCGGTCCGCCCGGCGTCGCGGGCACCCCGTCGACGACCAGCTCGACCGGCCCGAGCAAGCGCACCTCCACCACCACGCCGACGATCATTCCAGGTCCATCGCCACGGGTTGAAGCGAACTTGAAGCGCGGTGCGATCTACTGATCACCATGAGCACCTTGACCGCACTCGAGGAGATAGTCGACCGGCACGGCCGTGCCGCGCTCTCCGATCCGATCGTTCTCACCGGTGCGCTGCGCAGCCTCCCCGTCCCGCCGACGGACGCGGAGATCGGGGCACTCACCGCCGCGGCGGCGGCCGGTGCGCCCGACCGGATGCGTGCCGTGCTCGAAAACGCGGGGAGCTCGGACGACGCGCGGCGGGCGGCGGTGGCGGCCTGCGGTGGTGGTGGCGCCGCGGAATGGGCGTGCGGCCAGCTCGGCGCGGCGCTGGGCTATCTTCCCCGTGACACGTCGGCGGCCAACGCACCGACCACCGAGCTGACCAGCGTTCTGAACAGCGGAAACCCGCGGCGCGGCAGGCGGATCGCCGTGGTGGCCGGTGCCGCCGTGGTGGTGGCGGCTCTCGCCACCACCGGCGTGACGCTGGCCCTGGGCGGTGGCGGCGAGAACAACGCCGACGGGCCGCCGGTCGCGCCATCCACGACCGCTCCACTGTCCACCGCGCCACTGTCCACGGCTCCGGCGCCGCCGTCCGAGTCCCAGGCCGCTCCGGAAGTTCCCGATCCGAGCGCCGCCTTCACCGATCCGCAACTGCTCGCCGCGGCGAAGCCGTACCTCGGCAACCCCGGTGTCCGCTGCGAGACCGCCGAAGCGGGGGTCGGAGTCCAGGAAAGCGTCACCTGCGAGCTGGGCTCCGGCATCATCGCCAGCTTCCGCAAGCTGCTCGACCCCGGTCAGCTCGACGCCCTTCGTGAAGTGCTGCTGACCGACAACGACGGCGCGCGACCCGGCTCGATCCGGTCCCTGCGCTGGGAATACGTGCCTGGCCAGCCGGGCGTTCGCGCGGGCATCCCGGTGGGCACGCCGCGCACGGGCGACGGCACGCGGATCCGTTTCCTGGAACCGGAAGAGGGCTTCGCCCGGCTGTACTTCGACGAAGACGCCACCGGCGTCGCGGTGTACATGCAGGCGAGCAGCAGCGAGCAGCAGGCGCTGCGCGCGTTCTGGGCGGACCCGGACGCGTGATGGACCACCACGCCGATCCCCGGCTCGCCGAAGTCGCGCGCCGTTTCGGGCGGCACGCGCTCACCGATCCCGTCGCCCTGCGTTCCGCGCTGAACCAGTCGGGAAGTGCTTTCACCGCCGACGAAATCGACGCGCTCGTGGCGGCGGCGGCCGACCCCGGCCGCACCGGGCCACCGCTGAACCCGACGGTGGCGGAGAAGGAGAACCGGCTGACCTGGAGCGGTCCGCGGCAGCGTCCGCCAACCAGGAAGCTGCCATCGCGCGGTCGCCGGGCGTGGCCGATCGCCGGGGCGGTGATCCTGGTGGTGGCCGCGGTCGCGGCCGGGGTGGTGGTTTTCTTCCGGAACCAGGACGAGCCACCCGCACCGGCGCCCGACCGGTACGCGCTGGACCAGGTGGCGGGTCGCTACCGCGCGCTCGGCGCCCGCCTGCTCGACGGCGCGGTCCGCTGCGCACAGCAACCGGCGAAACCCGGTGAGCTGGAACGAGTCGGCTGCGACGCCGGACTGCACTCGCTGACCCTGGTCACCTACGACGTGCCGGGCAGGCTCGCCGAGTCCCGCAAGCTCGTCGAAGACGCCACCGCGGTGCGTTCGGCGGCGACTTCGGGGCCGGGCGCGGCTTTCGCGATGCGGGAACTGGCCTCGGGCGAATCGACGATCTACTGGGACGCCGACAGCCCGCGGCCGGTCAGCGCCACCCTCGTGGCGCAGAAGACGGGGCTCCCGGCGCTCGCGGAGTTCTACGACACCAGACAGTTCGGGGTGCTGAAGCGCCCGGAAGTGCCAGGCGCCGCGTTCGCCTCCGGCACGTTGTGGGCCTTCGCGCGGTCGCACGTGGTCAACGAGCCGTCCGCGAAATGCGTCGCGGTGGCCGCCACCACGGGCACCGCGGAGACGGTCAAGTGCCCGACGTCCGACGGAGCGATGCTGGTGTTCAGCACGGCCGCGGACCGGACAGCCCTGACCGACCTGCGCACGGAGAACGCCGCGGACGGTGGCGTGGTCCCCGGCAGCGTCGAGGTGCGCACCTGGAACCGGCTGGGCGGGCCGACGCTCGGCCAGTTGATCCGGTTCGTCACAGCGGACGACTTCAGCCCGACCATCTACTTCGACCACGACGAGCAACTGGTCTACGGACTGTTCTTCGGTGCGCCCGGTTCGTCGCCGGACGCGCTGCTGGAACGCTGGCAGCGCGGAGCGGGATGACCTCCTCAGCCGAAGCGGAGCCCGGTGAAGAAGTCCTCCACCGCGCGCAGATCGGCTGGGTAGGGGGTGCCGACCCGGCCGTCGAGCACGGAAACGGTCGACTGCTTCTCGTCGGTCCAGGCGAAGCGGGTGGTCGTGCCGAGCACCGTGCAGACGAGCCGGCCCCCGCGGCCGTCCCGTGACCAGGACTGCTTGGCGGGCAGGTCGTCCGGGCACCGGCCGTCGATCAGCCCGGCCGGGTCCACTCCCGCGGCCGTGCGCAGGTAGGCGGTGACCGCGTCGTTGTCGTCGAGCGCGGCGATGCGGAGTTCCCCGACCTCGCCGCCGGTCCGGCAGACGACCTGCGCGCGCACCTTCTCGTCCGACGGGGACACCGCGTCGCAGGTGAGTCCGGCGGGGGTGCTGAGCGCGACGCGGTCGGTGGCCGAGGCGCCTGACGAGAGCAGGATCGTCGCGGTGACACCGATCGCGGCCACCAAAGCCGCACCCGCCACCGCCGCCGGCCACCAGCGGCGGCGCCGGATCGGCCGCTCGGGGGCGGCGTCGGCACGCGAGGGAGCGTCGGCGCGGATCGCGCGGATGCGGTCACGCGCTTCGCGCACGGTCGGGCGGTCGTTCGGATCCTTGGCAAGCAGCGCCCTCAGCAGGGCGTTGACCGACGCGGTGCGCTGGTCGTCGACGACCAGCTGCGGGATCGGGGCCCGCTCGTGCGCGATGATCACCTCCGGCTGGCTGCCCCGGTAGGGCAGGTCGCCGGTCAGCATCACCCAGAGCAGGCAGCCCACGGCGTAGACGTCCGAAGCCGCGGTGGCGGGCGCGCCGTGCAGGCGTTCCGGTGCCATGTAGCCGACGGTGCCGATCACGCCGCTGGTCTCCGCGGTGTGGTCGACCTCGGCGGAGCGGGCGATGCCGAAGTCGCACAGGTACGCGAAGTCCTCGTCGTGGTGCTCGGCCCGGGGGCGCAGCAGTACGTTGCCCGCCTTGACATCCCGGTGCACCACGCCGATCGCGTGCGCGTCGCCGAGCGCGGAGACCACCTGGTCCACCACCGCCAGGGCGCGGGCCGGGTCCATCGGCCCGCCTTCGAGCACGCGGGTCAGGTCCGGTCCGTCGACCAGTTGCATCGCCAGGTACAGGCAGCCGTCCACCTCGCCGTGGTCGTGAATGGCCACCACGTGCGGGGAGTCGAGCCTGGCCAGCGCGGCCGCCTCCCGGCCGAAGCGCTCGCGGTAGACCGGGTCCTCGGCGTACTCGGGCGGCAGGACCTTCAGCGCCACCGGCCGTCGCATGCGGTGCTGCCAGGCGCGATAGACCACGCCCATACCACCGCGGCCGATCACCCCGTCGATCCGGAACCCACCGAACTCTTCCCCGACCCGCGGCGACATCCGCCCCCCGTTCACCCGACCAGTCCGCAGGCCACTCTAGCCGGGACGATCAAGCGAAACGCCCCTATCACGGGATGCCCAAGCGCACGCGGGTCTTCTTGGTGGTGTCGGTACCGACACAGGTAGGACCGCCGGCACCCTCATGCCAGACGTTCTCACTGTCGGACCACGAAGCGGCGGCAATGATGTAACTGTTGCCGGACCGCGTGTCGTCGCTGTCGTGCAGGGAGACAACGGTTCCCGCCGCGTTCGGCATCGCCCACCCCTCGACGACGTCGGCGGTGGCCGTATGCCGGTTCCCGAGCCACCAGAGCGTGAACGCCACCACCGCGATCACGCCCACGGCCACCGGCGCCAGAAACCGCTTCACCGGGCCAGGGCGGTCCGTCACCATGGTGTCCCACCCAGACTGGCCGGCCCGCTGTCGACGGTGACGATCTTGTCTTCGGTGTAGGTGTCCAGATCGGGCGCCAGCAAGGATTCGCCCGTGCGCGCGCGATGGAAGCGAAAGGTCCCGTTCGTGCTGTTGGCAGACACGATGCAGCGCACCGGCACCGGATCCGCCAGCGCACCGGCCAGCCGCACCACTTCCATGGCGAACCGCGTTCCCTGCCGCAGCAGCACCAGCTGATCCTGCTCGGAAATCACCGGAACCGCGTCGACGACGTCCACGTGCACCGGTACCCGATCCTCGAGGTGAAAGCTGGTCACCGCGCATTCCCAGCCCGTGAGGTCCTCGTACCCGCCAGGCGGCTCACCGGCCCACCCCGAGTATCCGCCGAAAGCCAGTACGTCGCCGCGGCGGTCGATTCCCCAGGTGAGCAACTCCCGCAATCCGGCAGCCAGCTCGGATGGCGTCACCGATGGCAATCCGGCCGATCCCAGCGCCCGATACGCCCTATCGTTGATCCGCACGTTCAGCACACGAGCGATCCTGCCACCGGCGACCGGCCCGGTGTGTGTTTATCGTTTCCCACGGACCAGATGTCGTCACGATGCGGGGGCCACGACGTGAGCGATAGCGACGAGTATCGGGATGTCGCTTGGTTTTCGGCAAAGGCGGTCGAGCAGTTCTACCGGGAAGGTGCGGACGCCTCTGGTCATCGGCGGGGGAGTCCTGAACATGCCAGGCTCGTCGATCAGGCGGGCAAGGAGGGCCGAGGCCTTCTGCGGCAGGCCATGGCGGCATTCGCCGACCTCGACCACCGGAACGATGACGCGGCGATGCGGCAGGCTCGTCTCGATCTCGAGGAAGCCATCGCCGGTGAACTCGGCCGGGATGAGGAATTCGCGTCGCACCTCCGGGCGACTGTCCTCATCTCCCGAGCGTTGCAGGGGCCATTGCCCAGCCGTCGGCCACGTCCGGTCAGCGAGGACGAAGGCCACGCCAGACCAGCCGACGCCAGCCGAGACGGATCGTTCTTGGAAGCCGCGCTGTGGGTGGCGACCGCGGCGGGCTCCGGCATCCTGGGCAATGCCGCGTACGACGCGGTGAAGGCGGCATTCCGCAAATACTCGCGCAGCCGAGGCGGGAAAGCCGGTTCCAGAACGGCCGCCGACGCGGGGCAGCGTCCGGCGTACTCGGCGGACCAGCTGACCTTGATCGCCCAGCTCGCCGTCCAGGCTCGCTGTGGTGAGCTGTCGATCGCGGTTCCGCGCGTCACGGATCTGCGTCGCACGGACATGGAGCTTGGGGAATCCGGCGTGGTCATCTACCTGGATTCCGCACGGGTTCACGCGACCGTGGTCGTTCCGGCAGACGGATTCGACAGTGCCCGCGACATCTCCGTGACGTTGTACACCCCAGGCGATGGCCTGGAAGACAACGTCAGCTGAGTGGCCAGATTCTCCATTGTGGACGGTAGTTAGGTTTCGGGGGAGAGGCTGGGCGCCGGGCGCGGAAGAACGGCCAGCGCGGTTTCGGCGATGCTGCGCAACGAGGCCTCACTCTTTCCGGCCTTGCCCAGCGCCTCGATCCCGCGCACGGCCGCCAGCAGCATTCCGGCCAACGCGCGCGGGTCGGCCTCCGGGTCGATGTCGCCGTGCCGCTGCGCTTTTTCCAGACAGGCCGCGAAAAGGTCTTCGAGGAATTCGAAGGTGCGCAGGGCGTGGGCGGCCACGGCCGGGTCCTGCCCGGCGAGTTCCGAGGTAGCCCTGGCCAGCAGGCAACCGCGACGCTCGACGTCTGCCGCGGTGCTGGCGGCCACGGCGCGCACGTGCGCACACAACCGCTCGAACGCTTCGGCGTCCGGGCCGGTCAGTGCCCGCTCGACCTCCGCGCTGAGTTCGGCGCAGGAGCGCTCGAACACCCGCAGGAACAACTGGTGCTTGTCACCGAAGGCACCGTAGAGGCTGCCCTTGCCGAGGCCGGTGGCTGCCGCGACCTCGTCGATGCTGGTCGCGGCGTATCCGGTCGTGGAGAACCGCTCCCGCGCCGCGTGCAGGACCTGCGCTTCGTCGAAACTCCGTGGCCTGGCCATGGTGGCCACCCTACCGGTTCTTGACGGATCATTCCATAATGCGTACGTTCTGGACGTGGCAGTCAAGAACGGCTGCCCGGACACAGCGAGGACACCAGATGACCGTGCTAGCGGAAGACAGCGTGCGAGCGGGCGGGACGACACTGGCGGGCAAGATCGCCGTGGTGACCGGGGCCAGCACCGGCATCGGCCGTGCCATCGCCCAGCGGTTCGTCGCCGAGGGCGCCTACGTTTTCATCACCGGACGACGGCAGGCCGAACTGGACGCGGCGGTCGGCGAGATCGGCTCGAACGTCGAGGGCATCCGGACCGATTCGGCCGATCTCGCCGACCTGGATGCGCTCTACCGGACGATAAAGCAGCGCAAGGGCCGGATCGACGTGCTGGTCGCCAACGCCGGCGGGGGAGTGGCCGGACCGCTGGCCGAAGTGACCGAGGAGGCGTTCGACAAGACCTTCGGCACCAACGTGAAGGGCGTGCTGTTCACCGTGCAGAAGGCGTTGCCGTTGCTGGCCGAGGACGCCTCGGTGATCCTGACCGGCTCGACCACCTCGCTGCGGCCGGGTCCGAGTCTCGGCGTCTACTCGGCGACCAAGGCGGCCGTCCGCAACCTGGCGCGGTCCTGGATCATCGAACTCGGTGCGAGCGGGATCCGGGTCAACGTGTTGAGCCCGGGGCCGACGAAGACGCCCGGCTTGCTCGGCCTGGCCCCCGCCGGGCAGGAGCAGGCCCTGCTCGACGCGCAGGCGGAGCAAGTGCCGCTCGGCCGGGTCGCGGATCCGGCCGAGATCGCCAATGCCGCGGTCTTCCTGGCTTCTGGCCAGTCGAGCTTCGTCAACGGCGTCGAGTTCTTCGTCGACGGCGGCCACGCGCAGATCTGAACGTGCGGGCCCTGTGCGCGGGCGCGGCCTTCGTCCACTTCGGACTGTCACACCTGGTGACGCAGCAACCGGGGCAGCGTTGTCGCGGCCGCGACGAAGGCCTGCGCCCGAACCGGCATACCGGTCGCCATCGAGTGCTGGGGTTGAGCGAATGCACGACAATCGGCACCACGACGAGTTCGACTGGGTCGATGACCCGTCGGTCGTGATGTACTGCGTGACCGCGCTGGAGGCCGATTTCAGCAAGGGCTGGTGCTGAACGCCGCAGAAACCGCGCTGGTCTTCGACCGCCCCTGTCCGACGGCGTTCGTGCCGCGTCGCCACTGGCGGCCCGCGCGGTCCCACAACCTGAACGACCGATGAAACGCTCACTGCGCGGTGGCGCGGATGAACGCGTCGGCGAATATCCGGGCGACTTCGTCAACCGGGGGAAGGGTGTTTCCCAGGGCATCCCGCAGTGCGGGACGCAGCAGCATGTGCCCGGCCATCGGGCCGAACATCAGTTGGATGAGCAACGGTAACGGCAGCGGCCGCAGTCGCCCGGCTTGGATGTGGGTGGTCAGCAGGGCACCGAGGCTGGCGAACATCCTGGGCAGGTTGGCTTTCAGCATCCGCGCGGCGGTGCCGTCGGGGCGGGTGAACAGGTCGCCGAAGATGGCGGGCAGCACGCGCGGCTCACGAGCGATCGCCTCGGCCAGCGCGGCGTAGACGGCGTGGACCGTCTCCTCGAGGCGTTCGGGGGGATCGGCGGCCAGCGCCTCCAGGTCCGGCACCGGGACGTACCGGTCGAACATGGTGGCGAGCAACCCATCGCGATTGCCGAAGACGGCGTGCAGGCTGGTCGGCGAGCAGTCCGCGGCCGCGGCGACGGCCTCCAGCGTCACCGCGCCCAGCCCGTCGCGGGCGATCAGCGTGGCCGCCGCCTCGATGGCCCGCTCCCGGACCGGCGGGCGCCCACCGGGATCGATCCCGGCCTGCCGGACCGCTTCGTCCAGCCGCGCCCGCGAGCCACCGAGCCTTCTGATCAGCGTGCTGCGGGAGATCCCCGCCGCGGCCGCGATCGCGCTCAGCGGCACGTCCGCCACATCTTTGCCGTGCTGCTCGGCGGCCGCCAGTGCGGCACTGACCAGATCGTCGTCCACGGCAGCTCATGGTACTGCTTCCTATGTGAACCTCATCTGTGTATCGTCCTCATCGGTGACTCAACAAGCGATGAATTAGAGGACCGATGAATTTCCGCAGGCTCCTGACCTTCCACGGCCTGATCACCTTCGCGGCGGGGGTGGTGCTCATCGCCGCGCCGGGCCTGATTCCCGGTGCCGTCGGCGTGCACGTCCCGGCGGACGCCTATCTGGTGTGTTACCTGCTGGGAGCCGCCGAACTGGCCATGGCGTTCCTGTCGTTCGCGGGCCGGAACCTCCGGCAGTCCGACGGGATCCGCCTGGTCGCCTTGACCATGATCGTCTTCCACGGCTGCACCGCCGCGGTCGAGATCTACGCGTTCGCGCGCGGTGTCCACGCCGGGATCTGGGTGAACGTGGCCCTGCGGGTGGCGGTGATCGCCTTGTTCTTCCGATATGGCTTGCGTCAGAAGGGATTGTCATGACCGAAAACACCGGCGTCCTGGTGTGCGGCGGTGACTTCCTTGCGCGACTTCCGCGGCGACACCGTGCATCCCGCCACCCTCCGGCTCATGGACGAACTCGGCTTCGAACGCTGGCTGCGCGGTTCGTGGGTTTCGGTCCCCGGCCGGAACACGCCCCCGAGAACCCACAGAACAGGTAAGGAACACAGTCGTGCGCAAGACGAAGGCCGCGTTGCTCAGCGCGGGATTCTTCGTGGTCGCCCCCGGCACGGTGGTCGGCCTGATTCCCGGGCTGATCAGCCGCTGGGAGTTTCGGCTGCCGCTGCCCGGTTGGGCCGTGGCGCAGGTCGTCGGCGCGGTTCTGGCTGTCGATCATCGGGCAGGCGTTGCTGTTCGGGAGCTTCTGGCTCCTGGCCTACGCCGCGGCGGCCTGGGCCGTACCGGCCGCGTTCGTGCGCTGGTACGAGGAACCCACGTTCGGCGCCGGGTACGAGGAGTACCGCCGGGCGGTGCCCGCCTGGCTGCCCCGGCTGCGGCCGTGGACCCGGACCAGGACGGTGTGGAGTGACCACGCTCACCCCACGGGCAGCACCTCGATTCCGGCGCACCTGTCCAGGGTCGCGAACCGGCCGTTTGTGGCAGGTTTTCGCGCTAGCGTGGCAAGCCGGAAGATCGACAGGAGTGAAGCGGGAGTGAAGGGCGCCAGGTGACGGGTCAGTTCAGCGCGCTGCTGCGGCAGCTGCGGCGACGGGCGGGGATGACGCAGGACCAGCTGGCGGAGCGGTCGGGGGTCGGCGTGCGCACGATCCGGAGGTTCGAGTCCGGCGAGCGCAACGATCCCCGGATGGCGACGGTGCGCCTGCTGGCCGAAGCACTCGACGTACGCCCGGCCGAGCGCGACGAGTTGCTGGCCGCGGTGCTCCCCACCGAACTGGCCGGCGCCGGTGGGCCGGTGCCCCGGCAACTGCCCGCGCCGCCGGGGGCGTTCGTCGGGCGGAGTCGTGAACTGGACGCGCTTTCGGCCGCGGTGGACCAGGCGTCGGCCGCCGGTGGCACGGTGGTGGTCTCGGCGATCGGCGGTGGCGGGGGAGTCGGCAAGACCTGGCTCGCCCTGCACTGGGCACACCAGCACCTGGCCGAGTTCCCCGATGGGCAGCTGTTCGCCGACCTGCGCGGCTTCAGCCCGGACAGCGAACCGACGCGGATCGGCGCGATGGTGCGCGGGTTCCTGGACGCCCTCGGGGTGGAATCCGGGCGCGTCCCGGTCGGCCTGCCCGCCCAGACCGCGCTGTACCGCAGCCTGGTCGCCGGGAAGCGGATGCTGATCGTGCTGGACAACGCCGCCGACGCCGAGCAGGTCGTGCCGCTGCTGCCCGGCGGGGACGCCGGCACCGTGCTGATCACCAGCCGCCGGACGCTGACCGGGCTGGTCGCCCGCCACAACGCGCACCACCTGCCACTCGACATGCTCGGCGCCGACGAGGCCCACGCCCTGCTGGCCACCCAGATCGGGCCGGACCGGGTGGCGGCCGAGCCGGCGGCGGTGGCGGAACTGGTCAAGCTGTGCGGTGGACTGCCGCTCGCGCTGGGCATCATCGCGGGCCGCGCCAAGATCCATCCCGACGGCCCGCTCGCCGAGATCGCCGAAGAACTGCGGGAAGCCGGGTTGGCGGCACTGGCGGACGAGGACCCGTCGGCGAGCCTGCCCGCGGCGTTGTCCTGGTCCTACGAGCGGCTGACCGCCGACCAGCAGACGGCGTTCGGGTTGCTGGCTCTCGCACCCGGCGCCAACATCTCCCTGCCCGCGGCCGCCTGCCTCATCGGCCATCCGCTACCGCGCGCCCGGAAACTGTTGCAGGAACTGGAAAACGCCTCGTTGCTGAACCGGTACGGGGACGGCCGGTACGCCATGCACGACCTGATCCGCCGCTACGCCGCCGACACCGCGCACCAGCGGCTGCCTGCCGAAGTGCCGGAGCGGGCGTTGCGCCGGGTGGTCGAGTTCTGCCTGCACACCGCCCACGCCGCCGACCGGCTCCTGGATCCCCACCGCCCGCCGGTCCGGCTCGATCCGCCCGGACCGGAGTTCCACCCCGCGCCGCTGCCCGACTACGCCGCGGCGCTGGCCTGGTTCGACGCCGAGCACTCCTGCCTGCTGGCGGCACAGCACACGGCCGCCGCCCGCGGCTGGCACCAGACGGTCTGGCAGCTGGCCTGGACCCTGGGCACCTACCACGACCGGCGGGGCCGGGGCGACGACCGGCTCGCCGTCTGGCGCGCCGGCCTGGCCGCCGCCGAGCACCTCGGCGACCCCGCCGCCCGCACCCGCGCCCACCGCGCCCTCGGTTACGCCTGCACCGAAGTGGGACGGCACGAGGAAGCGGTCGAGCACCTGCACGAGTCCCTGGCACTGGCGGCCGACCACAACGACCACACCAACCAGGCCCACACCCATCGGATGCTCGCGCGCGCCTGGGGGCAGCGGGGCGACAACGAGCAGGCACTGGGACACGCCACCCAGGCACTGGACCTCTACCGCACCCTGGACAACCCGGTGTGGGAAGCCGAAGCGCTGAACGAGATGGGCTGGCACGCCGCCCGGCTCGGCGAGTACGACCGAGCACGCGAGTACTGCGACTCCGCGCTCATCCTGCACCGCCGCCACGACAATCCCGACGGTGAGTCGTACGCACTGGAGAACCTGGGCTACATCGCCCACCACACCGGACGGCACGACGAAGCCGTCCAGCACTACCAGCCCGCCCTCGCGCTGCTCCGCGATCTCGGCTACAGCTACGAACTCGCCAACACGCTCGACGGCCTGGGTGACTCGCAGGTCGCCCTCGGCCGGCACGACGAGGCACGCGCGGCGTGGCAGGAGGCGCGGGAGCTGTACCGGGCACAAGAACGCCACGACGACGCCGACCGTCTCCAGCGACAACTCGAGGACTTGTGACCCGGGCAGGGACGGTTATTCGAGGTGTCTGCCGTAGGGCACCGCTTTGACGAGTGTCGCGCGCACGGTGGCGCCGCTCGGCACGGTGTAGGTGCGCGACTCGCCTTGGCGTGCGCCGGTCATGGCGCGGCCGAGTGGCGAATCGGGGGAGTACACCTCGAGTTCGTCGCCCATCGCGCCGTCGCGGACGCCGAGCAGGAAGGTTTCGGTGGTGTTCTCGCCGTCGAAGCGCACGGTGAGCACCATGCCGGGTTCGGCGATGCCGTCGTCCGGTGGCGCCTGCCCGACGACGGCGCGCTGCAGCAGGCCTTCCAGTTCTCGGGTGCGTGCCTGCCGCCGCCGCAGTTCCAGGACTCGGTCTTCGGCGTCACCGCCGGTTTCGGGTGCGGCGCGCAGGGCGCCGAGTTCGGCGCTGAGGCGGGTGTAGGCCTCGTCGGTCAGCCACACGGTTTCCATGGCAGTTCCTCGTTCGTCGGGTTGGCGGGGTCCGCGCCGGCGGAGCAGGGTCGCGTTCGTGTCCTCGGCGAAGCCGGCCGCGACGCGTAGCAGGATGTCCCGTTCGGTGCGCAGCAGAGCGTTCTCGGCGCGGAGGAACGCCAGCTCGGAGTCCTTTGTGGAGGTCAACGGAGCGGGTCGAACGGTCGCAGGGCCTCGGACCGCTTGCCGGTGACGATGCGCTCGGCGAGCAGCCTGCCGGTGACCGGGCCCTGGGTGAAGCCCCACATGCCGTGCCCACCGGCGACGAACACGCCCGGTGCGGTGGTCGCGCCGATCAGCGGGAGACCATCGGTGGTGACCGGTCGCGGCCCGACCCACGTGCCGGTCCGGGCGGACCAGTCCACGTCGTCGAAGAACGGGGCCGCCGAGCGCACGATGGCCCGCACGCGCCGTTCGTCCGGCGGATCGTCGGGACCGCGGAACTCCATGGTTCCCGCGACGCGCATCCCGTCGCGGTAGGGCGTGCAGGCGACGCGGATGCCGGGCAGGTAGACCGGGTGCCGGATCGGCGACGCGGTCGGCACGGTGAAGGAGTAGCCGCGCCCGGCCCGCACGGGTACGCGCACGCCGAGCTTCTTGGCCAGCGGGCTCAGCCACGCTCCGGTCGCCAGGACGGCGACGTCGCCCGACGCGCCGGCGTCGTTGTCGGCAACCAGGGTGACCGCGTTGCGCTGGGGGAGGATCGAGCGGACGTCGAATCCGGTGCGGATCGTGCCGCCGCGCTCGCGCACCGAGTCCGCCAGCGCCGCGACGAAGCCGCCCGGATCGACGTAGCGCTGGCCGGCCAGTTGTACTCCGGCCCCGGCGCGGGCGGACAGTTGCGGCACGTGGGCGGCGACTTCGCTCCCAGTCAGGGTCGTGTGGTCCACCAGGACCCCGGCCGCGGTGATCCGGCGCAGTTCGGCCAGCAGGGGTGCGGTCTGTGCGGCGGACTCGAACACCGCGGTGATCGGTGCTTCGACGGTCTCGGCCGCCACGCCACCGCGGATCAGTGCGTCGAACCCGTCGAGGCATTCGTTGTTGAGCGCCAGGTTGCCCGCCACCACGCGATGCCAGGCGGGCCAGGTGCAGTGCGCCGCGAACCGCAGCAGGAACGACCACAACCCGGGACTGACGGTCGGTGGCACGTGCAACGGGGCGTCACGCCGGACCAGCGAACCGAGTCCGGTGCGCAGCACCGCGGGTTCGTTGAGCGGGATGGCGAGACCGGGCGACAGCCAGCCGGCGTTGCCCCAGGAGGCACCGGCGGCTACCCCGTTCCGGTCCAGCACGGTCACCCGCACGCCGTGTTCCTGCAGGAACCACGCCGTGGACAGGCCGACGATCCCGGCGCCCACCACCACGGCGGTACGCGGCCTTCCGCCGGTGGTTTCAGTCATCGGGTCCTCCTCGAACGGGTCTGGTCTGTCCGAGCATCACCGAGGTCGCGGCGCCGGGGCATGTACTGATCGCACAATCTGGGGAATCGCGCTTGTAGGATCCGGACATGGTCAAGCTCGACCGGCTGATCACGATCCTCGGGACCTACGGTGCGCGGCTGGCCGGATCCGGGGCGGATCGTGAGGCCGGATTGCACAGCGTCGCCCTGCACGACCCGGTCCGGCCGGGCTCGTCGGCGGGTGACGTCTTCCTGGCCGTCGGCGTGCCGACGCTGGCCGAAGCCGTCGAACTCGCCAGGGACGCCCAGGCGCTGGTGCTGGTCGTGCGGACCACCGAAACACCTTCGGCAAGCCTGTTGCACGCCGCGACCGGGCTCGCCGTGCTGGTGGTCGAGCCGAGCGTGTCGTGGAGCCAGCTGGCCGGAGCGGTCTACGGACTGGTGCTCGAAGGGCGGGAGACCGAGTCGGGCCGGGGCCCGGCCGACCTGTCCGCACTGGCCGACACCATCGCGGCGGCGGTGGGCGGGCCGGTCACCATCGAGGACCAGCTGTCCAGGGTGATGGCTTATTCGAGCCAGCAGCACGAGGCCGACCCGGCCAGGCAGGACACCATTCTCGGCCGTCGTGTGCCGGATCGCGTGCGTGCCCTGCTCGAACGCCAGGGCGTGTTCACCCACCTCGCCCGCTCTGATGAACCGCTGTACGTTCCGGCCTCACCGGAGCACGGGCTGCACGGCCGATCGGTCGCCTCGGTGCGCGCGGGCAAGGAAGTGCTGGGCTCGCTGTGGGTGGTGCGCACCGAACCGCTGGACGAGGCGCGGGCGCGTATCCTGGCCGACGGCGCGCGCACGGTTGCGCTGCACCTGCTGCGCTGGCGGGTCAGCGCCGACCTGGAACGCCAGGTGGAGTCGGAGCTGGTGATCCAGCTGCTCGAAGGCGCCACGGACGCGGACGCGGCGGCCGCGAAACTGGGCCTGCCCACCTCGGGACTGCGGGTCGTCGCCGTGCAGGCGCACACCGAAGCCGAACGCCACGCCGGGCTGCTGCTCGCCTTCGAACGGGCCACCACCGGGTTCGGCTGGTCGCGCGTGGGACGCAGCACGCTGTTCGGCAACACGGTCTACACCGTGCTGCCCGCCGAAGCGGACGACGCGGCCGCGAGGCGCTGGGTGCGCGAACTCGCGCACGGCCTGCCCGCGCACCTGCGGATCGTCGCGGGTGTTTCGGGGGAGTGCGTGGTCGCCGACCTGCCCGCCGGACGGCGAGAAGCCGACGAATGCCTTGCGCTGCAAGAGAAACTCGGTCACACCGATGCGCTGTCCTACGACGAGTCGTGGCACGAGGTGCTGCTTCAGCGCCTGCGTTCGGTCGCCGCGGTGGGCCGGGTGCCCGCTCGCGGGCCGGTGGCACGGCTGGCCGGACACGACGCCAGGCACGGCACCGACTACCTTCCGACGCTGCGGGCGTTCCTGGAAGCGCAGGGCGATCTGTCCCACGCGGCCACCACCTTGGCGGTCCACCAGAACACGATCCGCAACCGGCTGCGCCGGATCGCGGCCGTGCTGCCCGAAGTGGACCTCGGCGATCCGGGCCAGCGCCTGGCCATGCTGATCGCGATGGCGGTGCACGACTAGCCGTTGGGCAAGGCTTGGTGTGGACGGTCCGCCCGCGCCCGCCGGTTCAGTCGCCGGAGTGGTCCGGCAGGAGTCGGGCCGCGAGTGATCGTGCTGTGGCGGTGAGTGTGGCCGTGTCCATCCCGGTCCGGCTCATGAACACGATCCCTTGTTGCGCGGCCAGGAGGGCTCGCGCCAGGGCGATCGGATCCACGCCGGCCCGCAGGTCGCCCTCGCGCTGGGCGCGGGCGGCGCAGTCACCGATCAGCGCGGTGGACGTCTCGTAGGTGCGGTGGGCGTGGGCGAGAACTTCCGGATCGGCGTTGCCGAGTTCGCAGGTGCTGTTGGCCATCAGGCAGCCACGCCGCGCGCCGGCCGGGTCGTCGATCGGTGCCTCGAGGAGCATGCGTAGTGCGTCCACCGCCCGTGGAGCCTCGGCGAGGGCTTTCCGAAGATGGTCGTGGCTGTCGTCGGTGTAGCTGCGCAGCGCACGGAGGAAGAGCTGGCGCTTGTCGCCGAATGCCGCGTAGAGGCTGCCTTTGCCCAGCCCGCTGACCCGCATCAGGTCCTCCAGCGAGGTCGCGGCGTAACCGGCGTCCCAGAACTGCTCCCGGACGGCGTTGAGCACCTGCTTTTCGTCGAACGCTCGCGGACGTGCCATGCGCCCCAGGATACGGATTCTTGACCGCTCGGTCCACTATCCCTATGGTGGACCGAGCGGTCAAGAACTCCGCCGCTCGTCGCACTCAGGGAAGTGGGAAGCACATGGGAAAGCTGGACAACAAGGTGGCGATCGTGACCGGCGGGTCGCGGGGGATAGGGGCGGCGTCGGCGCTGGCGCTGGCCGACGAGGGAGCCGACGTCGCGATCAGCTACTCGTCCTCGGCGGATCGGGCCAAGGCCGTGGTCGCCGAGCTGGAGGCGAAGGGGGTGCGCGCGGCGGCCTTCCAAGCCGACCAGGCGGACGCGGCACAGGCGGCGGGCCTGATCCACAGCGTGGTCGAGCAGTTCGGGAAGCTGGACATCCTCGTCAACAACGCGGCCGTGGGTGGTGGCGGCCCCGTCGACAGCGAACTCGTCGACGAAGCGGCCATCGAGCGGCAGCTCGCCGTCAACTACACCAGTGTGGTGGCCGGGATCCAGGCGGCGGTGCCGTTGCTGCCGAACGGCGGGCGGATCGTCAGCATCAGTTCGGGTGTGGCTACTCGGGCGGGTTTCCAGGGGATGGCGTACTACACGGGAACGAAGTCGGCCCTCGAGGGCTTCAGCCGGGGCGCGGCCCGTGATCTGGCGCACCGGGGCATCACGGTCAACGTCGTCCAGCCAGGTTTCGTCGACACCGAGGGAAACCCCGCCGACGGCCCGGCAGCGGCCATGTTCCTCCCGACAACGGCGATCGGGCGGTACGGCAGGCCGGAGGAGATCGCCGCGGGCGTTGTCTTCCTCGCCAGCCCGCAGGCTTCCTACGTCACCGGCACGGTGTTGAGGATCGACGGCGGATACAGCGCATAACCCGACTTGCCCGGTCAGGCGGCCGTGGTTCCCGCGGTGAGCCGGTCGAGGACCTCGGTGAGCAGGCCGACACCGGCGAGGGCGTCGGCGTCCTTGGTCAGTTCGGCTTCGTTGTGGCTGATGCCCTCCACGCTGGGCACGAACAGCATCACCGTGGGGACCCGGCCGTTCATGTTCACCGAGTCGTGCCCGGCGATGGTCATGATCTCCCGGTGGGACAGGTCCAGTTCGTAGGCGCAGTCACGCGCCAGCTTGACCCCGGCCGCCGGGAACGGGCGCACGCCCCAGTGGTGTGCGCCCGCCACCGAGATCGAAACCCGCGCCGCCCGCTCGATCGCCGGAATCCGCTCGTGCAGCATCGCGTTCGCCCGCGCCAGCACGGCCTCGTCCGGCGAGCGCAGGTCCAGGTGCAGCCGTGCCTCCCTGGCCACGGTCACCGGGCTGTTCGGCTCCACGGTCAGCTGTGACACCGAGGTGTGCAGCGGGGCGTCCGGTGTGGACAGTGCGTCGGCGATTTCGCGGGCCAGCACGGTCAGGTGCGCGGCACCGAGCAGCGCGTCCCGCCGGTCGGCCATGACCGTGGAGCCGGTGTGGCTCTGCTCGCCGGTGACGGTGAGGAAGTACTTGTGCGCCGACCAGGTCGCGTGCACCAGGCCGATGGTGTGCCCGCTGTCCTCCAGCACCCGGCCCTGCTCGATGTGGATCTCGGCGTAGGCGGCCACGTCGTCGATCGACGGCGCGTCGTCGCCGAGCTGACCCAGCTCGGCGAGCCGGTCCCCGACCCGGACGCCGCCCAGGTCGCGGGTGTCCAGTGCCGCGTCGGCGTCGAGCAGGCCGGTGAACACGGCGCTGCCCATCATGCTCGGTGTGAAACGCGAGCCTTCTTCGTTGAACCAGTTGACAACGCCGACGTTGTAGCGCGGTGTGCTGCCGGACTCCCGCCACCGCTCGGCGACGCGCTGGGCGGCGTGCGCCGCGGCCAGCACACCGTAGGCGCCGTCGTAGCGGCCGCCGAACGGCTGGCTGTCCAGGTGCGAGCCGACCAGCACGTACGGCGCGCCGGGAACGGTGTCGAGCAGGCCGAACTGGTTGCCGATCAGGTCGAAGCCGACCCGGAAACCGCGTGAGGTGAGGAGTTCGCCGAACCAGGCGCGCTGCGCGGCGTCGGCGTCGGTGGCGGCCTCGCGGTGCACGCCACCGCGTTCGGTGGCGCCGAAGGTGGACAACGTGGCGAAATCGTCCAGGAAACTGCCGGTCATCGAAGGGCTCCTTCCGGTCGGGACAACGGGCCGCGGGTGGTGGGATCGGTGCGCAGGTGCAACACCGCGGGGCCGGGTGCGTCGAGCGCCTTCCTCAGGGCCACCTCGAACTCGCCAGTGTGGGTGACGGTGGCGCCGAACGCGCCGTACGCCCTGGCCAGCTCGGCGAAGTCCGGATTGGACAGTCCGGTGCCGCTGGGGCGCCCGGGGTAGTGCGCCTCCTGGTGCGCCCGGATCGTCGCGTAGCAGCCGTTGTCCACGATCAGCACCAGCACCGGCAGGCGCCGCTCGACGGCGACGGCGAGTTCCTGGCCGTTCATCATGAAGCAGCCGTCACCCGCCACCGACAGGACCCGCCGGTCCGGCCGGACGAGGGCGGCCGCGACGGCGGCGGGCACACCGAACCCCATGGCGCCGTTGCGGGGCGCGAGCAGCGAGCCGGGCCGGTGGGCGGGCAGGTAGCGCTGCGGCCAGATCGCGTGGTTGCCCGCACCGAAGGTCACGATGGGATCGGTTTCCAGGTTCCGCCGCAGGAGCCCGAATGCGGCGCCGAGGTCGACACCCTGGTCACCGTCCGGCGCGGGACGTGACCAAGCCCGGTGCGCCTCGTGCGCTGTCCGCATGGGCGCCGGATCGGCCCCCGGCCGCACCAGCACGTCGCGAGCGGCGGCCACGAACGCCGCCGGCGTCGCGACGACGGTCGCGTCCAGGCGCCCGGTGTGGCCGTGCGCGGCCGGGTCCGGTCCGATGTGGACAGACGCGGCGTCGGTGCCGATGGTGTAGGAGTCGGTGGGGACGTCACCGCGCGGGCAGCCGAGCCAGAGCTGGAGATCGCTGTCGCGCAGCACCGCGGCCGCCGACGCGGAGCGGCCGTAGCCGAGTGAACCGGCGTAGCAGGGGCTGTCGTGGTCGATCGCGTCGTAGGCGCGGAAGTCGGTGAGCACCGGCAACGCGGCGGCCTCGGCCCATTCGGCGAGGTCCCGGGCGGCCTGCTCGGTCCAGCCATCACCACCGGCGACGGCCACCGGCGCCTTCGCGACGGCCAGCAGCGCGGCGACGGCGTCGAGATCGGCGGGTGACGGCGACGGCCGGGCGGGCGCGCGCGGCGGGAGCGTGACACCGTCGGTCGGCTCGGTCAGGGTCGTCTCCGGCAGGCCGACCACCACCGGTCCCGGCCGTCCGGTGACCGCGATCTGCATGGCCTCGGCGACGATCCCGGCCGCGGCCGCCGGGTCGTCGAGCACCAGCACCCGCTTGGCCGTGCTGCCGAACCAGGCGTTCGGGTCGAACTCCTGGAAGGACTCGCGGTAGCGCTGGCCTGCCGGGATCAGCCCGGCGAACAACACCATCGGCGTGGCGTCCTGCCAGGCCGTGTGCACGGCGATGGCGGCGTTCGCCGCGCCGGGACCGCGGGTCACCATCGCCACTCCCGGGCGGCCGGTGAGCCGTCCTTCGGCCACGGCCATGAAACCCGCGCCGCCCTCGTGCCGGCAGACCACGGTGTCGATGGGCGAGTCGTACAGGCCGTCGAGCACGTCGAGATAGCTCTCTCCCGGCACGCAGTAGACACGCTCGACCCCCGAGCGCTCCAGCTGGCGGACGACCAGGTGCCCGGCACTGCACGGGTTCGGCACGGTTTCCCTCCCGGCGGACAAGGTGTGGCGGACCTCCAGCACACCAGCCGCCGGTGGCCGGGAGAAGCGGCGTCCGCCACGCGAACCGACGCCCTGGTTGTGCAGACGCCCATCGCGGCCGGGGCAAGTCGGTGCACCGCGCGGTTTCGTGACCCCGGTCCCGTCTGCATGCTGTTGCGCACCGCACCACCACCCGCGGACGGAGGATGAGCGATGAGCGAGAAATCCGGCCCGGCCGGCGCCGCGACGGTGACCGATGCCGAAGCCAGGAAGGTGGCCTTCGGCGCGTTCGTCGGCACCGCGCTGGAGTGGTACGACTTCTTCCTGTACGGCACGGCTTCCTCACTGGTGTTCAACCGGCTCTACTTCGCCACCGACGACGCCGTGGTGGCCACCCTGGCGGCGTTCGCGTCGTTCGCGGTCGGCTTCGCGGCGCGCCCGCTCGGCGCGGTGATCTTCGGCCACCTCGGTGACCGGATCGGGCGGAAGAAGTGCCTGATCATCACCGTGACCATGATCGGCGTGGTCACCACGCTGATCGGTGTGCTGCCGAGCTATCTCTCGATCGGCGTCGCCGCGCCGATCCTGCTGACGCTGTTCCGGTTGCTGCAGGGCGTCGCGGTCGGCGGCGAGTGGGGCGGGGCGGTCACCCTCGCCGTCGAGCACGCCCCGCCGGAGCGCCGTGGCCGCTACGCCGCGATGCCGCAGATCGGTTCCCCGGTCGGCACCCTGCTCTCCTCCGGCGCGTTCCTGGCGGTGTCGGCCCTGCCCTCGGAATCGTTCGACTCGTGGGGCTGGCGGCTGCCGTTCCTCGCCGCGTTCCCCCTGCTCGGCATCGCGTTGTGGCTGCGCCGCCGGGTCGAGGAATCACCGCTGTTCGAGAAGTTGCTCGAAGAGGACGAGCGCGCCTCGTCACCGGTCCGCCAGGTCTTCGCCACCGCGTGGCCGCAACTGCTGGTCGGCGCCGGTACCGCGCTGCTCGGCGTCGGCGGCTTCTACCTGATCACCACCTTCGTGATCAGCTACGGCACTGCCACGCTGGGCATGCCGCGCTGGCTCCTGCTCACCGCGACGCTGGTCGCGGCCGTGGTGGAGATCGTGGTGCTGATCGTGGGCGGCAGGCTGGCCGAACGGTACGGACCGGCCAGGGTGACCGTGGCCGGGGCACTGGGTTCGGCGCTCGTGGCGTTCCCGGCGTTCTGGCTGATCGACACCACCGCGGCGGTCGCGGTGATCACCGGGGTGACCCTGGTGACCGCGCTGCTCTCGGTGCCGTATGCGGTGTCGGGTGCGCTGCTCACCGAACTGTTCCCGGCGCGACTGCGCTACAGCGGCGTCGCTCTCTCGGCGAACATCGCCGGGGTCGCCAGCGGTTTTGTGCCACTGGCCGCGACCGCGCTGCTCACCCTCGGCGACGGCAGCTCGGTGCTGCCGACCCTGCTGCTGATCGTCATCTCCCTGGTGACCTGCGGCTGCGGCCTCGTCGCGCCGAGGATGTTCACCAGCCGGGACAAGGTGAAGACCGCGGTCTGAACCGCGGCGGCCGGTCAGCGGGGCGCGAGGGTTTCGGAGCAGGCGAGCGCGAGCAGCACCACGGTCGCCTGCTCCGGCACCGTCACGTCCCGTCCGGTCAGCTCGGTGATCCGGCGCAGGCGGTTGAGCACGGTGTTGCGGTGGCACCAGAGTTCCTGGGCGACGGCGGTGACCGAGCCGGTGCGCGCCCAGGCCCGGATCGTGTCCAGCAGGCGTTCGCGCTCGGCGGGTGGCAGGGCGGACAGGCCGCCGAGCACGGACCCGACCAGTTCCGGCCCGATGCCCCGAGTGCCGGCGAGGCCCACCGCCGCGACCGGCAACCAGGCGTCGTACGGGTCGACCGGTCCCGCCAGCTCGGGCAGCGCGTCCACGGCTCGCAACGCGGTCCGCGCGCTCGACGGCACGTTCGCCACGCCGTGCGCGAGTGGTCCCAGCACGCACGGAACGGCGTCGAGCAGGCCGCCCAGCGCGGAGCGGAGCGCGCGGATCCCGGCCGATCCCGCACCCGGTTCCGCGCCCGTCCACCGGGCGATCAGCACCGCGTGCCTGGCCAGTGCCTGCACGTGGACAGGGCGGCCCTGCGCGGCGAACGTGTCCGCGACGCGATGCAGCCGCGCACCGGCCGAGGCGGGGGAGACCACCACGAGCAGGTCGTCGTCGACGTCGATGGCCAGCGCCCGCGCGACCCGCGCCACGTCGTCCGGGCCGGGGTCGCCGAGCACGTGGCCGGGCCCGTCGACCTGGCCGAGCAGCGCGGCGACCAGCATCGACCGCTCACCCTGGCGCTCGCGGGCGATCAGCGCGCCCTCGTCCTGGTAGGCGAGCTGGACGTGCAGGGCGTGCTCCTCCACCGCCGCCCACACCCGGTCGACCCGCGCCACCAGCAGCGGACCGTCCTCGGGCCCGGCCTGCTCGCGCAGGGCGTCCCAGACGATCCGGAAGTTCAGCCGCACCGCGGTGAGCAGGTCGTTGAGCGGGACGCCGCGGTGGGCCCGGTCCTGGCCGATCTCGGTGCCGATGCCGGTCAGCCTGGCCGGGATCGGGGCCCGGCTGATCCGGCGCAGCAGGTAGTCGAAGGTGCGGGTGGCGTCGTGTTCCATCCGGTCGGTGGGCACCAGGCCGCGTGCGTACGGCGGCACGCGGCGGACCTGGGCCAGGAACGAGCGGAAGAGGGCGTCGGAGTCCCCGCGCAACCGCGTGACCAGTTCCTCCCAGCGGGCGTCGGCGGGCTCCGCACCATTGGGCATGTGCACACCTTATGGCCGCGGTTCGACCCCGCACCATTCGGCGATGAACAATGCGATGGCGGTAGTGATCCGCCGGATCGACTCGACCTCGACCCGTTCGTCGATGCCGTGGATCGCCTCGGAGACCGGGCCGTACACCAGGCACGGCAGGTTCCCGTAGAGAGTGAACACACGGCCGTCCAGGTAGCCGGGCGTGGTGAAGGACTCCAGTTCGCTGCCGAACACCCGCTCGTGCGCGCGGGCCAGCACGCCCTCGGCGTCGGAGCCCTCCTCCAGCACGTAGCCCTCGGCGAAGAAGCCGGACGGGGTGGCGACGACGGCGTCCGGCAGGTCGGTCCGCGCGGCCGACTTGGCCAGGACCTCCTGGATCTCGGCCCACGCGTCGGCGGCGGAGGTGCCAGGGTAGAAGGCCGCGCGGACGGTGAAGGTGCACTGCGCGGGCACGCTGGACGGCCAGTCGCCGCCGTTGATCACGCCGAAGTTGAAGTTGATCGGGTGCTCGGTGTGCTCGAAGTACCGGTGCCGGTCCTTGCGCCGGTTCCATTCGGCTTCGAGCTCGCGCAGGTCGTTCATCACCGCGTACGCGGCGTCGATGGCGTTCTGTCCGGTGTCCATCACCCGCAGGTGGGCCGGGACGCCGCGGACCTTGACGTCGAACCACAGCACGCCGACGTTGGCGCGGACGAGCTTGTCGTCCTCCGGCTCGGGGATCACGCAGGCGTCGGCGGTGTAACCGCGCAGGAGGGCGGCCAGCGAACCGTTGCCGGTGCACTCCTCCTCGACCACGGACTGGACGTGGATCCGGCCGGTCGGCCGCAGCCCGGCCGCGGTCAGCGCGCCCAGCGCGAACAGGTTCGCGCCGATCCCGGCCTTCATGTCGGCGCTGCCGCGGCCGTACAGCCAGCCGTCGACGACGCTCGCGTCCCACGGGGACCGGCTCCAGTACTCGTCCGGTCCGGTGGGGACGACGTCGACGTGCCCGTTGAGGATCAATGAGCGCCCCCGTTCGACCGGTGGATTCCAGGTGCCGACGAGGTTCTCCAGCGTGCCGGGGTCCACTGTGGTCGGGCCGTACCCCTCGTGCGCCCGCAGCTCCGGCGAGTCGATGACCCAGCGGTCGATGTCCAGGCCCGCCTCGGTCAGCGCCTCCTCGATCAGGTCCTGCGCCCCGGCCTCGCCGGTGCGCGGGCTCGGGCGGCGCACCAGGTCGGCGGTCCAGGCGAGCTGCTCGTCGAAGCGCTCGTTGACCGCCGCGATGACGCGCTCGGCGATTTCGGGGTCGAGCATGCGGATCGTGCCTCCAACCATGGGCTTTGTGCTGACCAGCTCCACGGTCACGCCGAGACGTCGCCGCGACAAGTGAGTGGCACACACATTTGCCGCCGCCGGCGGTGTGCAGATACACAGCGGAAACGGTCCGGCCGGACCTTGATCACCGTGGCACTGGTGGGTGCCCGTAAGCCCAAGGCTCGGTTGACCGCGCACGTTGCCGGGGGAGATGCTCGGGCCTGACATCGGGGTCGCTTGGGGGAACGAGGATGACCGGGCCTGGGACGCGGTGTTGGGTGTCCACGCCGCTGAGCCGTTTCTTCGGGCGCGCCGACGAGACCCGCGCGGTCCGCGCGTTGCTCGACGGGGCCCGCCTGGTCACGGTGGTCGGCCCGCCGGGCAGCGGCAAGACACGCCTGGGCACCGAGGTCGGCGTCGAGTTGCGCAGCGGGTTCCGCGACGGAGCCTGCTTCGTCGACCTGACCTCGGTCGGTGACGCCGCGTCCGTGCCGTCCGCCGTCGCCGCGGCGCTGGGTGTCGCGCAGCGGCCGGGATACACGGTGACCGAGGCGGTCGTCGAGGCATTGGCGACCGCGGAGTTGCTGGTGATCCTGGACAACTGCGAGCACCTGGTGGAGGCGGCTGCCACCATGACGGGCGCGCTGCTGTCCGGCTGCGCCGAGGTCCGGTTGCTGGCCACCAGCCGCCTCGCGCTCGGGGTCGGCGGCGAGCAGTTGTTCCCGCTCCCGCCGCTGGACCTCGAGCCGTCGGTCGCGTTGTTCGCCGACCGGGCCCGGCTGGTCCGGCCCACCGTCAGCTTCGACGGCGACGATCAGCGGCACATCGAGCGGATCTGTCTCCGCATGGACGGCCTGCCGCTGGCCATCGAACTCGCCGCGGCGTGGATCAGGGTGCTGTCCCCGGCCCAGCTCCGGCACCGGCTCGACACCGTGCTGCCCATGCTGATCAGCACCGAGGACCCGGTGTCCCGGCAAGGCACCATGGAAGCCACCGTGGGGTGGAGCTACCGACTGCTGACCCCCGCGCGGCAGTTCCTGTTCGACCAGCTCTCCGTGTTCGTCGGTGGCTTCGATCTCGCCGCCGCCGAAGCCGTCACGAACCGCGGCGTGCTCGACGATCTCGCCGCGCTGGTCGATCATTCCCTCGTACTGGCCGAGGATTCCGGTGCGAGCATGCGTTACCGGCTGCTCGAGCCCGTCCGGCAGTACGGGGTGACCGCGCTGGCCGAGCGGGGCGAGGGCGACACGCGGGCCCGCCACGCCGAGCACTACCTCGCGCTCGCCAAGCGCGGAGACGTCGGGCTGCGCCGCGCGGACGTCACCCGCCACCTGCTCGAACTGCGCGCCGAGGAGGGAAACCTGCTCGCCGCCATGGCGTGGGCCCGCGACAACGACCCGGAGACGGCGCTGCGCATCGCCACCGCGCTCGCCTACTTCTGGGAACGGCGAGGCGCCGTGAACGACGGTCGCGCTTGGCTCGCCGAGCTGCTCGACGCCACCGCCGATGAACGGCTGCGCGCTGCCGCACTGGCCGGACTGGGCCGGTTCGCGTGGCGGCAGCGGGACAACGACGCCGCCCGTGCCTGCTACGCCGAGAACCTCGCCATCATGCGCCGGCTCGGGGATCCGCTGGGAATCGCGCGTGCCCTGCGTGGACTCGCGCTCACCGAATGCGCCGCCGGTGACACCGCCACGGCCGCCGATCTCTGCGAGCAGAGCCTGCGGTTGCTCGCCGGCCAGGGTGACGACACCGGAAGCGGGTGGACCCTGACGGTGCTCGCGCTGGTCAAGTTCGCCGACGGCGACTGGGCGGGCGCCGAGCGCTGCGCGCGGCAGGCCCTGGACGCCAGTCGTGACCAGCGCAGCGTGGCGCTGGCGGCCACCGCGCATCTCGGAGTCGCCTACGCCGCCGCCAACACCGGCGACACGGCGACGTACCGCGGGCAGCTGACGGCGGTGCTGGTCGACCTGCGCGACGCGCTGCCGGTCGTGGACGACCCCGACTGGCTGTGGGCGGCCAGCGGTCTCGCCGCCAACGAGGGACGAACCCGGGCGGCACTGCGCCTCGCGGGCGCCGCACGCGCCGTGCACGATCGCGGGAGCCGCATGCCCGACACGTTGATGATCTTCAGCGAGGAGGCCGTCGACCGCGCCCGCCGCGAGGTCGGCGACCGCGCCGCGGCCCGGTTCATGGCACAGGGCGCCGCGATGACGACGGAACAGCTGATGGCCGAGGCACTCGAGCGTCCCGCCGACACCGACCGTCCACTGTCCACCCGGGAACGCGAGGTCGCCGGCCTGGTCGGCGACGGCCTCACCAACGAGCAGATCGCCACGCGCCTCTTCCTGTCGCGGCGCACGGTGGAGTCACACGTCGAGCGGATCAAGAGCAAGCTGGAACTGGGCGGCAGGAACGAGATCATCGCCTGGGTGATCGGCAGGCGACTGGAGGAAGATCCGGGCGTTTACGGATATCCGCGCCGCCGGTGAGCGGACAGGCTCGGGCACATGGCATCCACGAAGTACATGTTCGACACCGCGGAGGAGGGCGAACGCGACCGCCTGCTCGCGCACGCCCTGATGTGGGATCCGGTGACCCGGCGCAGGCTCGGCGGCATCGGGGTCACCGAAGGCTGGCGCTGCCTGGAGGTCGGCGCGGGAAGCGGCACCGTGACGCGCTGGCTGGCCGGTCAGGTCGGCGGCTCCGGCCACGTCGTCGCGACCGACATCCAGCCCAGGTGGCTTCGCTCGCTGGACGCGCCGAACGTCGAGGTGCTGCGGCACGACGTGACCACCGATCCGCTCGGCGAGTCCGTTTACGACCTGATCTGCGCCCGGCTGGTCCTCACGCACCTGCCGGATCCACTCGCGACCGTTGGCAAGCTGCTCCGGGCGCTGGTGCCCGGTGGCTGGCTGCTTGTCGAGGAGTACGACCTGCGCAGCCTGCCGCTGTGTGATCCGCCGGACGCCACGTGGCACAAGGTCGCCGCGGCACCCAGCGAGATACTCCGCCTGGGCGGTGGCGATCCCGAACTGGGGGCGAAGCTGACCGGCATCCTGCACGCCGCGGGCGCCGCGGAGATCGACACCGAGGCGGTCGCCCTGCCCCGGCGCATGCCGGAGGTCCTCAGCTGGCAGGCGCAGTTCGTCCAGTTCCGCGAGCGGCTGATCGACGCGGGACTGGTGTCACCCGCGGAGGTGGACAAGGTGATCGCCGACTTCGACGACGACACCTGCGACCTGGTTGTCCACGGGCCCACCCTCGTGTCCGCGCGAGGCCGCAAAGGTGACTGAACCGGGTACGCACCCGTTCCCGGCACGGTGCCGGACACCTCGCCCGCGATACGCACGGGCATCCGGCCGTCATGACCGAGCGTGACCTCCGGGAGTCCATCGAAGCGGGGCGGTTCCCCGAGTGGGAGCTGGGGTCCAGCACGCCAAGCCGGTGGCCGCCTTCGGCTCCGGGCTCGAACTGCTGCGCGGGATCGGGCTGCCGGATGAGTTCGGGCCTCGCTGCTCGCGGCGTTGGCCGAACACCGCGGCTGGAACCGCGAAACCGACTCCGTGCCCGCCTGACCCTGCGGCCCGCGACCGGCCGGTGCCGTCCCCCGTGGAATAGATTCGGGAACGGCCTGGTTGTATCAGGTGGTCGTAGTTTTTGGGTGTCACCAGCTTTTCTCCTTTCAGGGAACAGGCAGTTGCGTCGAGAACCGGCCTGAGGGCATCCCGCACGGTGCGGGGCCCGTACCAACCCCTGTCAAGGAGCATCAATGACTCAGGGAACTGTCAAGTGGTTCAACGCGGAGAAGGGCTTCGGCTTCATCGCCCGCGAGGACGGACCGGACGTGTTCGTGCACTACTCCGAGATCGAGGGCGGCGGCTTCCGCAGCCTCGAGGAGAACCAGCGCGTCGAGTTCGAGGTCGCCCAGGGCGCCAAGGGCCCGCAGGCCACCGGCGTCCAGGCCGTCTGAGCCTGACCACACACAGCTGAACCGGCCGGGGCCGGCACCCGCGAGGTGCCGGCCCCGGCTTTTCCGTGGCGCACCGGTTTCAGCGGCTCACCGGCCGGGCCGTGCCGACGTACTGGCTGTCCGGAACGAGGCCGGTCGTGCCGCGGCGACCGAACCCACGCTTTCCCAGCCGGGCCCGGATTCATCCGGAGGCGGCCCGGATTCAGATGCCGGAAAGGTCCTCGCGGTCTTCCGGGCCGGAGGCACGCAGTTCGGGGTGCGCGTCCCGGATGGCGGCCGCGTGCCGGACGTGCTCGGCGGTCAGCCTGCTCGCGGCCTCCGCGTCGCCCCGGCGCACGGCGGCCAGGATCTCGTCGTGATCGCGTTGCAGGACACCGGCGTGCGCGACCGACCAGATCGTCGCGGGCGGGGTGAACCGCACCCACAGCGCTTCGACGTACTGCTGCACCAGCGGTGACGACTGCGCGTAGATCGCGAAGTGGAAGTCCTTGTTGAGCCGGGACAGTTCCGCGGGAGGGGCTCCGGCTCGCATGGCCTCGTCGATCGCGGAGTGCCTGGCTTCGATCTCGGCCAGTCCCTCGGCGGTCATCCGCTCGACGGCCATCCCGGCCGCCGCCGATTCCACCGCCGCGCGCAGCCGGTACAGGTCCGCGGCGGTGTCCGGCGTCATCTCACGCACGGTGGCGCCCTTGTGCGCGGAGTAGACGATCATGCCGTCGGCTTCCAGGATGCGCAGAGCTTCGCGGACCGGGGTGGGGCTGACGCCGTAGCGCTTGGCGAGCACGGTCTGCTTGATCAGCTCGCCCGGCCGGATCGTGCCGGCCGCGACGTCCTCGCGGATCCGGTCGGCGACCCAGGCCGTGCGACTCTGCGGAGGGGAGCCCGCGTTCCCAGAAGTCATTTCCACAGTCTATGGGATATGGAGTCAGCCGGTAAAACATGGACTGTGGACAACACTCTATAGAGTATGTACTTTGAGGCGGCGCGCCGGCGACGAGGACGGCTCGACCACCGCTGAGGAGGGTGCATGGACGCACAGACCGGCTTGACCTGGGACGTTGCCGAGTGGATCGGACGGCAGCGCGAGCTGCCCGCCGAGCTGGACCGGCACCTGCGGCGGATGACTCTCGACGCGGTGGCGGGCATGGTCGCCAGCTCAGTGGGGCCGGTGTCCGGGGCGGTCGCGAAGCACGCGTCGGCGCTCTACCCGGGTGACGAGGTCACGGCCATCGGCCACGGTCCCGCGTCGGTACTCGGCGCGGCGCTGGTCAACGGCACGAGCGGGCACGGCATCGAGTCCGACGAGGGTTACACGCCCGGCAGCATGCACCCCACCTCGGTCGTCCTGCCGACGGTGTTCGCGCTCGGGCAGAGCCTGCGCGCGGACGCGCGGACAGTACGGGTCGCGGCGGCGACCGGCATGGAGCTGGCCTGCCGGCTCGCAGCGGCGGGACACCCGGCCACCCGCAACCGGCACTTCCACAACACCCCGCTCGCCGGGGTCTTCGGCGCCACCGCCGCGGCCGCCGTGCTGCGCGGGCTCAGCGTCGCCGAGACCGCGAACGCACTGGGCATCGCCGGCTCGCACGCCGGTGGCCTGTTCGAATTCCTCGGTGATTCCGCCGAGGTCAAGCGGTTCCACCCCGGCAAGGCCGCGCGCGACGGCATCGCCGCGGCGGATCTGGCCGCCGCCGGGCTGACCGGGCCGACCACGGTGCTGGAGGGCACCGACGGCTACTTCGCCGCCTTCGCCGGTCCGGAGGGGGAGGCCTGGTTCCCCGGCCGCATCCGGGACGGACTCGGCGAGAACTGGGTGCTGCTGAACACCTACGTCAAGCCGTACCCGTGCTGCCGCCACCTGCACGGCGCCATCGACGGCGCGCTGGAACTGCGCCACGAGCACAAGCTCGATCCCGCCGAGATCGCCGCGGTCCGGGTGGAGACCTTCCCGATCGCCGCCCGCCACAACGGCACCGACCTGGACACGATTCTCCAGGCACAGCTGAGCCTGCCCTACACGGTGGCGGTCGCGCTCGCCCGCGGAGCGGTGACACTGACCGATTTCGACGCCGCCGCACGGTCCGATGTGGACGTTCGCGCGCTGATGGACCGGATCGCGGTGAGCGTCGACCCGAAGGCCGACACCGACTATCCCCGCGCCGGGCGGCCCGCCCGCACCACCGTCGAACTACGCGACGGGGGCGAGCTGACCACCTGGGTGCAGCACCCCTACGGCGAACCGGCCAACCCGCTGTCCGACGACGCGCTCGAAGCCAAGGTGCGCGGGCTGTGCGAGCCGGTCATCGGGGCGCGGGCGACCGCGGAACTCGTCGACGCGGTCCGGCGGTTCGACGATCTGGGCTTTCTCGTCGAGGCCGACCACGCCATCCGGGCGACCGCCGCCCTGCCGACCACCTGACCCACCGACCGACCACATCCGAGGAGCCACCCAATGAAGGTTGGTGTCGAGGCGCTCGAGCTCGCCTACGGGGAGCATCGCGCCGTGAAGAACCTGGACCTGAAGATCCCAGACGGGCGATCGGTGGTCCTGCTCGGTGAGTCCGGGTGCGGCAAGACCAGCACGATGCGCTGCATCGCCGGGCTGGAAGCGCCGTCGGGCGGCCGGATCACCATCGGCGACCGGACGGTGTTCGACGGGGACACCGGTGTCTCCGTCCCGCCGTCCCGGCGCAACATCGGCATGGTGTTCCAGTCCTACGCGGTCTGGCCGCACATGACCGTCGCCGACAACGTCGCGTTCCCGCTGCGGATGAAGGGAATGAACCGGGCGCGGAGCCGGAAACGGGCGGTCGAGGTGCTCGACGTCGTCGGCCTCGCTCACCTCGGCGACCGCGGCGCGAGCCTGCTCTCCGGCGGGCAGATGCAGCGGGTCGCGCTGGCCAGGTCGATGGCGATGGAACCGGCGGTACTGCTGCTGGACGAGCCACTGTCCAATCTGGACGCCCGACTGCGCGACGACCTGCGGGTCGAGCTGCGGCGCATCCAGGTCGAGCGCGGGCTGACCAGCCTCTACGTCACCCACGACCAGACCGAGGCGCTGGCGCTGGCCGATTCGATCGCGATCATGCAGGGCGGGCGCATCACCCAGCTCGGTGCGCCGGAGGAGATCTACGCCCGCCCGGCGAGCGCCACGATCGCCCGTTTTCTCGGTGTCACCAACGTGTTCGAGGTCGGGCACGCGGACGGGAACCGGGTGCGGCTGGCGGAATCCGGGCAGGAACTCGTGGTCGGGGACCCCGCGACAGCGACTGGCTCGCACGCCTGCATCCGCCCGGAACACGTCCTGGTCACGCCGGGGGAGCACGCCGTGAGCGACGGCGGGCCGCCGGTGAACCTGCTGCACGGCACCGTCGAGGTCGCGGTGTTCCAGGGCAGTTCGATCCGCTGCACCGTCCGGACCGGTTCCGGGCTGATGGTCGAGGCGATCTGCCCGCCGCCGTCGAACGGCACGCTCGCCGCGGGGACCGAGGTCTCGGTGCGCATCCACGCCGGCGACATCCGGCTGCTGCCCGAGCACACCGGCGAACTCGAGGAGGTCGCCGCCTCATGACCACCACTCCCGAACGGACCAGGTCCGTGCCTTCGGTTCCCCCGGGTTCGCCGCGGCCCGCGCGCCGTCGCCGGTCGCCGATCCCGTTGCGCACCAAGGTGCTCGGCCTGCCGCTGCTGGCCGTGGTCGCCTTTCTCGTGCTGGTGCCCGCGGGCTTCATCGTGCTCGCGGCGTTCAGTTCCGACGTGCCCCGCCCCGGCAGCGCCGGGTTGTCGTTCACCATGGACAACCTGCGTGTGCTCGTCGCGGACGGGGTGCTGGTGGCGGCGCTGAACTCGGTGCTGATCGCGGCCGGTGCCACCGTGCTGGCGCTGCTGATCGGCGGCGCGCTCGCCTTCGCCGCCGCGCGCACCGACGCACGGGGCCGCGGCTTCCTCTACCTGATCGGCCTGATGCCGCTGTTCCTGCCGTCCTACGTCGGCGCGCTGGCCTGGTCCATTCTCGGCAGCCCCGGGGCGGGCCTGATCAACGTCGGCTTCCGGGATCTCGGGATCAACGGGCCGGTGGTGGACGTCTACACCCTCGGCGGTGTGGTCGTGGTGATGGCGATGTACTACGCGCCCTACGCCTTCCTGATGATCCACAGCTCGATGACGCTGATGAACCCCGACCTGGAGGACGCGGCCGGGGTGCACGGCGGATCGACCTGGCGGACCATCCGCTCGGTCACGCTGCCCCTGTCGCTGCCCGCGATCCTGGGCTCCGGCCTGCTCATCTTCGTCCTGGTCTTCGAGAACTTCCCGGTTTCGCAGGTGCTGGCCACCCCCGGCGGGATCGACACCCTGCCCACCTTCATCTACAAGCTGATGAACTCCTCGCCCTCCCGCGGCAACGAGGCCGCGGTGATCGCGATCGTGCTGGTCGCGGTGGTCGTGGCGATCACCTGGATGCAGCGGCGGTACCTGGCCAAGCGCTCGTTCACCACGGTCTCCGGCAAGGGCGTCAAGCCCCGCACCATCCGGCTCGGCCGCTGGCGCACCCCGGTGCTGCTGGCCGCGCTGGCCTACTTCGTGCTGTCCATCGTGCTGCCTCTGCTCGCGCTGCTGCTTTCGGCGGTGCGCAGTTCGCCGTACATGAGGTCGTTCGGCTCGCTGTTCGAGACCGGCGCGATCGACATCACCTCGTTCGCCGACGCGGTCACCTCCGACGGTTTCCTCGGCGCGGCGACCAACAGCGTCACCGTGTCCGTGGCCGCCGCGGCGGTCGGCACGGCGCTGGCCTTCGCGGTCGGGTACGTGGTGTACCGGACGCGGTCGTGGGGCCGTGGCGCGCTCGAAGGGGTGTCCATGATCCCGCTGGCGATCCCGCACGTGGTGCTGGGCATCGGTCTACTGTGGACCTGGCTGGTCATGCCGGTGCCCGTCTACGGCACGCTGTGGGTGCTGGTCATCGGATTCGTCGCGGTGCAGATGCCGCAGGGGTTCCGTGGTATCGCGTCCGCCATCCGCGCCACCGATCGGGACCTGGAGGACAGCGCGGTGATGCTGGGGGCCCGGCGGCCACGCGCGGTCGTGCGGATCACGCTGCCGTTGATGCGGGTCGCGGTGCTTTCGACCTTCCTGCTGTTGCTGATGCTCAGCATGCGCGAACTCACCGTACCGCTGTTCCTCTACACCAGCGACACGGAGATCCTCTCCATCGCCATCTACGACCAGTTCGAGAACGGCGGTGCGCTGCGTGAAGCGTCGGCCACCGCGCTCGTCTACTGCGCGATCATGTTCCTGCTCAGCTACCTGCCCCGCCGGTTCGGCGCGGGCCCGGGAGGGCACAGTGCCTGAGAAGAAAGCCTCTCGCCGCGTCCTGCTCGCACTGGCAGGCGTCACCGTACTGGCGGCGACGGCCTGCGGATCACCGGCCAACTCGACGACCGCGCAGGCGGCCCGGCTGCTCACACCGGCCACTGTGGACACCGCCGACGGGCTGCGGATCGGCGGGGAACAGATCGCCGATCGCCGGCTCTACGAAGCGGCCCGCGCGCGGAAGGTCGTGCTCTACTCGGCGGCGGGCAAGGAGGCCGAAGACCTCACCATCGCCAGGTTCACCGAGGAGACCGGGATCCCGGTCGAGCTGACCAGGCTGCCGAACAACAAGCTCGCCGAGCGGGCGCTGTCCGAGCAGGGAGCGGGCAAGCTCGGCGCCGACGTCATCCGGCTCACCGACCCGCGGACCGCCCGGCAGTTCGGTGACGCGGGCGTCTACGTGCCGTACCGGACCCCGTTCCACGGGCGCTTGGAGCAGCAGGGCGCGTTGCACAGCGCGAACTGGTTCCCCGCCTACTACTTCGTGAACGCGATGGCGTACAACTCCGCCATCCACTCGGAGAATCCGCCGACCGGCTGGCGTGATCTCACCGACCCGCGTTTCCGCGGCGAACTCGGCATCGTGGCCATCACCACCGGTGGCACGCTGAACGCGCTGACCCGGTTCCAGCTCGACACCTTCGGCCCCGGCTTCCTCGACGACCTCGCCGCGCAGGAACCGCGGGTGTTCAACTCCACCTCGACCGAAGTGGACGCGCTGGCCCGCGGTGAGATCTCGATCGCGACGGTGAGCGTGAACAACGCCTTCGGCGCGGAGACCGGTGGTGCGCCGATCCGGCTGGTCATCCCGGAAGAAGGGGTTTCGGCGTCCGAAGGCCCGCTGGGCCTGACCCCGGCGGGCGCGGTCAACCCGGCCGCCCAGGTGTTCGCGAACTGGTCGCTGTCCCAAGCCGGGCAGCGGTTCGTCGGCTCGCAGGGCTTCGTCGCGGTGCGCACGGACATCGGGTCGGTGCGCACCGGCGACTACGAACTCCCCACCGCCGACTCACCCCGCTTCCACCTGCTGACCGAGGACGGCTTCACCCGCCACGCCAAGGCGGACGAAGCGCTCTGGAAGCAGAAGTTCGACTTCATCGGCTGACCGCCACCTCGCATGAAAGGCAGCACATGACCGCGACCGTCGCGAAACAGGGCGAGAACACCGCCCAGGCCGATCTGCTCGACTCGGTACACGCCTTCGCCCGCAAGCACCTCGCCCCTGGCGCACTCGAACGTGCGCACGATCCCCGATACTCGTGGGAAATCGCCCGGTCGTTGGGGGAACAGGGACTGCTCGGCCTCACCATCTCCGAAGCCGACGGCGGCCAGGGCGCCGGACTCGCCACCGCGGTCGCGGTGATCCAGGCCGTCGCACAGCACTGCCCGAAGAGCGCGGACATCCTGCAGGCAGGCAACTTCGGTGCGATCCGCACCTTCGCCGAGTTCGGCACGCCGGAACAGAAAGCGGCGTATCTGCCCGATCTGTTGTCCGGCAACGGCCTCATCTCGCTCGGCATGAGCGAGCCGGAAGCGGGCTCGGCCGCCACGGAGTTGACCACCACCGCCACCGAGGACGGTGAGGACCTCGTTCTCAACGGAACGAAGATCTGGGGCACGCACAGCGTCGACGCCACGCTGTTCCTGGTCTACGTCCGCTTCGGGCCGGGAACGCGCAACATCGGTTCGGTGCTGGTCGAACGTGGCGATCCCGGATTCACCCTCGGCAGCCCGTCGACGTACATGAGCGGGGAGACCTGGGCGCAGCTCTACTTCGACGACTGCCGCATTCCCCGCTCTCGCATCCTGCTCGGGCCCGGCGGGTTCAAGAAGCAGATGAGCGGGTTCAACGTCGAGCGCATCGGTAACGCCTCCCGGTCGCTGGCGCTGGGCAGGCTGGCCTTCACCATCGCTCGTGACCACGTCGCGCAGCGCACCCAGTTCGGTCGCACCCTCAGTGAATTCCAAGGCGTGCAATGGACTTTCGCCGAAGCGGCGGTCGGACTGGAAGCCGCGGAGGCCCTGCTCGACCGGGCCGTGCGCAACGCCGCGAACGGGTTGCCGTCGGCGTACGAGACCACGGTGGCGAAACTGGCCGCGAACCAGGCCGGTTTCCGTGCCGCGGACGCGGCCATGCAGATGATGGGCGCGCTCGGCTATAGCAGCGAATCACTGGTGGAGTACTGCATGCGCCGCACGCGCGGCTGGATGATCGCCGGTGGCTCGCTGGAGATGATGAAGAACCGGATCGCGGAGGAGATCTTCGGCCGTCGTTTCCCGCAGCGGGCCGCCCAGTGAGCGGGGTTCGCGTCGAACGCGAAGGTGACGTCGCGGTTGTGGTCATCGACAACCCGCCGGTGAACGCGAGCACCGCCGCCGTGCGCCGCGGCCTGCTGGACGCGCTGCGCACCACCGCGGCCGACACCACGCTGGCCGGTGTGGTGCTCGCCGGTGCGGGACGCCACCTGATGTCGGGCTCGGATCTGCGCGAGTTCGACGGCGAGATCCCGGATCCGCAACTGCCCGAGGTGCTGGCGGCGATCGAAGCGCACCCGCTCCCGGTCGTCGCCGCGATCTCCGGGTCCACCCTGGGCGGCGGGTTCGAACTCGCGCTGGCCTGCGACCGGCGGATCGCGCTGGACACCGCGCGGGTCGGGCTGCCCGAGGTCGGCCTCGGCATCATTCCCGGTGCCGGTGGCATCGTCCGCACGATCCGGCTGCTCGACCCTGGCCGCCTGCTCGACCTGGTGGTGTCGGCGAAGCCGCTGCCCGCCGAGGCCGCACACGCCGAGGGCCTGCTCGACGAAGTCGTGGCGGACCGCCTGCGTGACCGTGCCGTCGCCGTTGCTCGAAGCTCGGGCAAGCGCGTGCTCACCGAGCTGCCGCCGCGGACTGGCGATGGCCTGAAGGAAAGCGCGCGTGTGTTCACTGGCCTGCCGCCGCGCACTGGCGTGTTGGAGGAAATCGCGCGTGGGCTTATCGCCCGTCATGCCGTGGATCCTGCCGTGGTGGCGGCCGTGGGGGCGGTTATGACCGCGACAGCCGTGCCCGCCCGGCAGGCGCTGCGGCACGAGCGGGCGGAGTTCACCCGGCTCCGCCGCAGTCCGGGGGCCGCCGCTCGTCGCCACCTGTTCTTCGCGCGCACGACCGCCATGCGCGAGGGAAGGCCGGGCACCGACCGCCGGATCGGGCCGGTCGGCGTGATCGGCGCGGGAACGATGGGCGCCGGCATCGCACGCGCCTTTGCCACCGCCGGGGCCCAAGTTGTGCTGGTCGACCAGAAACCCGAGGTCCTCGCCCGCGCCGCTCGCGACGGCGTGCGGACCAGCACCGCACTCACCGAACTGGCCGATGTGGATCTGGTGGTCGAGGCGGTGATCGAGGACCACGATGTGAAAACCGCGGTGCTCGCGGAGGCGGCCGCCGTGGTGCGCCCCGGCGTACCGCTGGCCACGAACACGTCCTATTTGGACATCGACGCGCTCGCCGCGGCGCTGCCGGAGCCGGAACGCCTGCTGGGCATGCACTTCCTCGCACCGGCCCACCGCACGGCGGTGGTGGAGGTGGTGCGCGGCCGGGCGACGTCACCCGATGCGCTGGACCACGTCCTCTCGGCGGCCAAGCTCCTCGGCAAAGTGCCGGTGATCGTGGGCGTGTGCGACGGTTTTGTCGGCAACCGGGTGTTCAGTGCCTACCGCTATCAGTGCGAGCTGCTCGTCGAAGAAGGATCCTCGCCCCGCGACGTCGACACCGCCCTGCTCGACGCCGGTTTTGCCATGGGGCCCTTCGCGGTGGCCGACATGTCCGGACTCGATGTCGCCTGGCGGGCGCGGCGTCGCCGGGATGCCGGGCGTGACCCGCGCGAGCGTTACCCGGATGTCGCCGACCGGCTCGTGGAGAAGGGCAGGCTCGGCCAGAAAACGGGGGCGGGCTGGTACCGCTACGAGGAGGGCTCGCGAATTCCGCACGACGACCCGGAAGTGGCCGCGATCATCGCGGATTCCCGTGCGAGCAAAGAGATCGATCCGCGGTCACGCACGCCGGAGGAAATCGTCGAACGCGTGCTCGCGGCGACCGCCAACGAAGCGGCGCTGGTGCTCGCCGAGGGCGTGGCGGCCCGGCCGGGTGACATCGATGTCCTGCTCACGCTCGGCTACGGCTTCCCAGCCCGTTTGGGCGGTCCGTGCCACTGGGCGAGCACCCGGCCGCCCGGCGCACTGGCCGACGCTCTGGACCGGCTCGGCCGTGCGGTCGGCTGGGGCTTCCGGGCGGGCGATCCGGAGTTGCTGGGCTGAGGCGAGGTCAGCGGGGGAGGACTACGCCGTGCTGCGCGACCGTGGCGACAGCCCGGCGGTCCTCGTCGAAGATGAGGCCGCGAGCCACACCGTCGCCGGGCCCGGCCGCCGGGCAGTCCTGGACGTAGAGGTACCAGCGACCGGCCGCAGGCGTGGTGTGGAACCACATCGCGTGGTCCACGCTCGCCGTCGGCCGGTACGGCTCGCGTTCGCCACGGGCTCGCGCGATCACCGGCAGCAGCGAACGGTCGGAGGCGAACACGAGCGCGGCCCGCTGCAGGTGCGCGTCCGCGTCCGGCATCGGTTCGGTGCGGAACCACAGGCAGCGTTGCCCGCCGGGGTCACCGTCGACCGGCCGGATGTCGATCGGGCGGGAGGCCGTGCGCCAGTCGCCGAGCGGAGGCAGGCGGACGCCGTCCTCGGGCAGGCCCCTGGCGCGGCGTTCGGCCAGGGTCGGCAACGAATCCGGGTCCGGGACCGCCGGGGCCTCGGCCGGAACCGGTTCGCCCGCTCCCTCGGGTCCGAGCGAGACCAGGCCGGTGAGCAGTTCGCGGCCGTTCTGCTCCGCGCTCAGGGCCAGCACGTTCCGGGTCCGGCCTTCACGGACGGCGCGCACGCTGTATTCGATGCGGCCGTCCGGTTTCCCCGGGCGCAGGAAGTAGACGTGCAGCGACTCGACGACCCGGTCGCCGGGGGAGCGGGCACCTGCGGCCAGCACCACCTGGCCGAGCAGGTGGCCGCCGAACAACCGCTGGTCGAAGCCGTGCGGAGGCAGTCCGGCCGCCCGCGCGCCGGTGTGGTCCAGCGCCAGGCGACCCGCCAGCGGCGAGCGGTTCACGACACCGGGCACGGAAGTGGCGTCGCCGTACGGGGCGTGATCAATAGAGTCCACTCCGCAGACAGTACAGGAAATAGTCTATAGAGTGTGGAGCATCGACTAGAGGAGGACCGATGAACCAGCACCCCGCCGGACTGGCCGCACCACTGCTGAAGCCGGCCACGGTGGCGATCGTGGGCGCGTCCGACGACCCGAAGAAGACGACCGGCCGTCCCCAGCGCTTCCTCGCGCAGGCCGGCTACCGGGGTACCGCGTGGTTCGTGAACCCGCGCCGGGAGACCGTGCAGGGGGAGCGGGCCTATCCGAACCTGTCGGCGTTGCCCGGTGTGCCCGACCACGTCTACGTCATGACCGGGGCGGAGGCCGCGGTCGAGACAGTGGCCGAGTGCGCCCGGCTCGGCGTACCGGTGGTGACCGTGCTGTCGTCCGGGTTCGCCGAGGACGGGCCCGAGGGCCGCGATCGCGAGCAGCGCCTGCGGGACGCCGCGGCACTGGGGATCACCCGCGTGGTCGGCCCGAGCAGCCTGGGCGTGGTGAACCCCCGCGACGGCGTGATGCTCACCGGGAACGCGGCGTTCGGCGAGCCGGACACCCCGCGCGGTGGGCTCTTCGTCGCCTCGCAGTCGGGCAGCGTGATCGGCGCGATGGTCAGCCGGGCGCGCGGGCGCGGCATCGGGTTCGCCGGGCTGGTCTCCGTCGGCGGTGAGGCCGACCTGTCGCTGGGCGAGATCTGCCTGTCCACTTTGGATGACCCGGAGATCACCGGTTACGCGTTGTTCCTGGAGTCGTTGCGCCACGCCGGGGCGCTGGCCGACTTCGCGGCCGCCGCTGGCCGGGCGGGAAAGCCGGTCGCCGTCTACAAACTGGGGCGGTCCGACGAAGCGGCCGCGCTCACCGTTTCGCACACCGGCGCGCTGGCGGGGGAGGACAGCGAAGCCGAGGCGTTCTTCCGCGCGTGCGGATTCGCCCGGGTGAGCACCTTCGAAGGCCTGGTCGAGACCCCGGCGCTGCTGGAGCGGATCCCGGCCGCAGCCGGGCCGCGCACCCCGCGGGTCGGCGTGGTCACCACCACCGGCGGCGGGGCGGCGATCATGGTCGACCAGCTGGCCCTGCGCGGGGTGTCGGTGTGCGGGCCCAGCGAGAAGCTCATCGAGCGGATGGCCAAAGCCGGCGCGCCGGTGCCGCACAGCCTCATCGCCGACCTCGGCCTCGCGGGCGCCCGGCACGACGTCGTCTCGGCGGCGCTGCGCGAACTGCAGGACAGCGGTGAGTTCGACCTGGTGCTGTTCGTGATCGGCTCATCGGCCCGGCTGAACCCGGAACTCGCCGTGCAGGCGCTGGCCGACAGCGGCGGGCACGCGGTGCCCGTGGTGGGCTTCGCCCTGCCGGAAGCCCCCGAAGCCGCCGAACTGCTCGCTGCCTCCGGCGTACCGGCCTTCCGTACCCCGGAGACTTGCGCCGACGCGATCGCCGCGGCCTTTTCCCGCCGGGTGGCCACGATCGTCCCGGAACGGCTGATCGGGCCCGGCGCGAAGGAGCCGGTTCTGCTCGACGAACAAGCCTCGGCCGAACTGCTGACCCGCGTCGGTGTGCCCACCGCACCTTCGATCGCCTTGAAGACGGCATCGCTGGACGACGAATTCGACCTGCCGTTCGGGTTTCCCGTTGTGGTCAAGGCGTTGAGCGATCAGCTGGCGCACAAGAGCGACGCGGGCGGCGTGGTGCTCGGGGTGGCCGACGCCGACGAACTGCGGGCGGCCGCGCGGCGGATCATCGCCGAGGTGGCCGAGCGCGCCGGGGTCGACGTCGATCGCGTTCTGGTGCAGCCGATGGTTTCCCCGGGGGTCGGTGAAGTGCTCGTCGGTTACCGCCGCAGCCCCGACGCCGGGCCGGTGGTCGTGCTGTCCACCGGTGGCGTGCAGGCCGAACTGTACGGCGACAGCGCCGTGCGGCTCGCCCCGGTCGACCACGCCACCGCCGCCGAGATGGTCGACGAGGTGACCGGACTGGCCGTGCTGAAGGGTTTCCGGGGCAAGCCGGCCGGCGACCTCGCCGCCCTCACCGGCACCATCGTCGCGATGTCCGAACTCGCGGTCCGCGAACCGGAAGTTCTCGAGGCGGAAGCCAATCCGGTCCTCGTCGGCCACAGTGGGGCCGTGGCACTGGACGCACTGGTCACCGTCCTCAGGTGAGTGCCGGCTGCGTCAGGTCCGGTCCGCCTGGCGGAGCGGCAGCGGCCGGACGACGCCGGGGCGGTGATGCGGTGCGGGCATGCCGTCCGGCACGGTGAGCAGGCGCCGCCCGGCGGATTCCGGTCGTACGGCCGGGCCGTCGCCGGACGGGGTGTGCGGGTGGCGGACCCGCAGCAGGTCCTCGTCGACCCGGACGCCGATGCCCGGCGAGTCGCCGAGCACAAAATGGCCGTCCTCCACGTGCGTGTCGAGGAGCACGCCGAGCGGCGGCCGGAGGTCCTGCAGCTCGGCGGCCAGGTGGTTCGGTGCCGCGGTGGCGGCGTGCACCAGGCCGACCGGTGTGTTCCCGACCGGGCTGACCGGGAGGTCGTGCGCGTGCGCCAGGGTGGCGACCCGCAGGAAGTGGGTGATGCCCCAGACCGCGCTCGTCTGGACGATGTCGATGGCTCCCGCGGCGAGCAGCGGGCGGAACTGTTCGAGGCCGGACAGGTTCTCCCCGCTGGCGACCGAGGCCCGGATGCCCCGGCCGACAGCGGCGAGCCCCTCGGCGTCCCAGCGCCGGACTGGTTCCTCGACCCAGGTGAGGTCGAGGGTGCGTTCCAGTTCGCACACATGGCGCACGGCCTGCTTGCGGGACCACGACTCGTTCGCGTCGAGCATCAGCACCGGCCGCGGCCCACGTGCGGCACCGGCCAGCACCTCGCGGACCAGAGTCAGCCGGTGCCGGTCCCGGTCGACGTCCAGCCCGCCCTTGAGCTTGGCCGCGCGCAGCCCGTGTTCCGCGTAATCCTGGTACACCGTCACGAGTTCGGCGTCGGTGAGGCCGATGTCCAGTCCCGAGGCGTACGCGGGCACCCGCCGGTCGCGACCGCCGAGCAGCCGCCACAACGGCTCACCGGCGGCTTGGGCCTTGATGTCCCACAACGCCGTGTCGAACGCGCCGATGGTGCCGAACACCGCGCCCGCGTGCCCGGCCTTGAACGTGTGCCGCAGCATGCGGTCGTACAGCGCGGTGACCGCGCGCGGATCTTCACCGTCGATGGCGGCGAAGATCGCGCCGGCGTCGAGGTGCGGCCCGAGACCGACACCGGTGATTCCCTCGTCGGTGTCCACCAGGACGATCGGCACGGGGACGCGCCCGTCGGCGAAGACGCCGTTGGCGTCCCCGACCGGCCGCCCCCATTCCTGGACCGTGTGCAGGGTTCGGAAACCGGTGATCCGCATGTCAGCCCTTCGTGGAACCGGCGGTGACGCCTTCGGCGATGTGGCGCTGGAAGAACAGGTAGATCACCAGCACCGGCACGGCGGCGATCAGCACGCCGGCGGCGAAGACCGGGATGTTGTCGGAGTACTGCCCGCGCAGCGAGGTGACCCCCACCATCAGCGTGCGGTTGCCCGCCGACGGCATCAGCAGCAGGGCGATGAGCACGTCGTTCCAGCAGAACAACGCGTCCAGGATGCCGACCGAGATCAGCGCCGGGGTGCCCATCGGCAGCATGATCCGCCGGTAGACGCCGAACGTGGTGTTGCCGTCGATCCTGGCCGCATCGACGATCTCGGCCGGGATGTGCGCGTAGTAGCTCGCCATCAGGAAGATGGTGAACGGGAGGAACTGCGCGACGTAGGCGAGGACCAGCCCAGGGCGGGTGTCGAGCAGGCCGAGGTCGGCCATCGTCCTGGCGAGCGGGACCATGATCACCTGGAACGGCACGAACAACGCCGCGAGGCAGCCGAGGAACAACGTCCGCGAACCGCGGAACCGCAGGCTGCCGATGGCGAAGCCGGCCATCGAGCCGAGCCACAGCAGCAGGACGACCGCGCAGGTCACCACGATGAGCGACGTGGTGAAGTAGCGGGCCATCCCGGCGCTTTCCCAGGCGGTGACGAGATTGTCCGCGTGCGGGGCCTCCGCCGGGGCGAAGCGGTCGAGGACGTACTCGCGGCGGGTCTTCAGCGCGACGTTCGTGGTGAACACCAGCGGATAGATCGTGGCCAGCGCGAGTGCGGCCATCGGCACGGAGGCCAGCCACCGGCCCGCCCGCGCGGCGGCCATCAGTCGACCCTGCCGGACCGGCGGAGCAGGCTGATCTGGAGCAGCCCCACCACCACCATGACGAGGAAGAGCACGGTGGACGCGGCCGAGGCCAGCGCCGGGCGGTCCAGCTGGCCCTGCTGGATCCAGATGTAGTACTCCGGCAGGTAGGTGGCACCGCCCGGCCCACCGCCGGTCATCACGTAGAGCAGGCCGAACATCGAGGTCAGCAACCCGATCATGGTGGTCACGAAGACGAACTGGATGGTGCGGGACAGGCCGGGCACGATCACGTGCCAGATGAGCCGCGGCAGTGCCGCGCCGTCGATCCGCGCGGCGTCGAGCAAGGTGGAGTCCAAAGTGGAGAAACCGGCCAGGAACACCACCAGCGCCATCCCGAAGGTGGCCCAGACGTGCACGCCGACGACCGCGAACAGCGCGATGTCCGGATCGCCGAGCCAGTCGACCGGGCCGAGGCCGACGGCGCCGAGCACGGCGTTGGCCGGACCGTCGAAAGCCAGCAGCAGGTTGAAGATCGCCCCGGCGATCACCGGGGACAGCACGGCGGGGAAGAAGTAGACGCCGCGGAACACGCGGTGTCCCGGCACACGCAGGTAGATGAACGTCGCGAGCAGCCCGGGAATCGCGACCGCCACCGGGAGCAGCAGCACCAGCAGCGCCACGTTCCGCAGCGAGCCGAGGAACAGCGGATCATCGAACAGGGTCGCGTAGTTGTCCAGCCCGACGGCCGTTCCGTCGCGTTCCCCGTCCCCGGTGAAGGAGAAGTTGACGCCGAGCGCCAGCGGGTACAGCCGCAGCACCACGAGGATCAGCACGGCCGGGGCCACCAGCACGTACGGCGCGAGGCGGTCCACGCCCATGCGGCGGCTACCGGACGGCACCCGGTCAGCCGTTCCGATCCGAGGCGGCCAGCTGCGCCAGCGCGTCTTCGACGGTGACCGATCCGCTGAGCAGCTGCTGGGACAGCCGTCCCATCAGGTCGAGGGTCTCCGAAGACAGGGCCACGTGCAGGGCGGGTTCGCCGCCGGAGATCCCGGAGACGATCTGCGAGACGACCGGACCCGCCTTCGACACGTCGATGGAGGTGTCGGCGGCGATCGCGCCGGCGTCCGCGTGGAACGCCGTCAGTGCGTCCTTTGTGGTCAGTGAGCGGACCAGGTCGGCGGCGATCGCGGGATCCGCGGTCCACTTGGCCACCGCGTAGCCGATGCCACCGTCGAAGGGCAGGCTCGGTGCCGCGCCGGAGGTGATGGCCGGTGCCGGCATGACGCCGAGGTCGCCGGGATCGATGAACTCGCCGAAGTCCTGCCAGTGCCCGACATCCGACATCAGCCCGATGACGTGAGCCGCCTCGCCGGACTGGAACTTCGCGAAGGAGTCGTTGAACATCGCCGTCGAGTTGGCCCCCTCGGTGTTGAGCCCGGTGGCGTCGGTCTCCGCCCACAACTCGAAGATCCGCTTGACGTTCGGGGAGGACCAGTCCCGATTCCCGGCGATCCAGTCGCGGTACTCCTGGTCGGTGAGGGCCCCGGAACCCAGGCCCGAAAGGAAGAACTGGATGCCGGCGCCTTCCTTGTTGCCGAGCGCGAAGCACCTCGCGCCGGTCCTGTCCTTGATGGTGGCGCACTGGCTGGTGAAGTCGGTCCAGGTCACGGGCGGGCTGTCCGGGTCGAGACCCGCCTGCCGGTACAGCTTCTTGTTGAAGTAGACCGGATGACCCTGCAGCGTGACCGGCGAGGCGTAGGTCTGCCCGTTCGCCACGAACGCGTCCCAGCCCGTCAGCCGGTTCCGGTCCTCGGCGACGTGGGGATCCAGCGGAACCAGCGCGTCCACCCGGTCGCGGATCCGGCCACCACCGTTGAACAGCATGACGTCCGGCCCTTCACCGGCCTGGATGGCGGCGCCGAGCAGGGTGTAGTACTGGTCGAACGGCTGGGCCACGAACTCGACGGTGACACCGGGGTGCTTGCCCGCGAAGTCGGCTTTCGCCTTTTCGAGGTAGGCGGCCGCGGACGGATCTCCCGATTTCCAGTCCCAGACCACCAGCTTGTGCTCACCACCGGTGGACTGCCCCGGTCCCGACGCGCTCCCGCAGCCCGCCAGAGCCAGCGCCGCGGCCAGGGCCGCCGCCCAGCGTGCCGGGCGCTTCATTTCCGGCTCCACTGCTGGTTCGCTCCGCCGTGACAAGACCAGAGCTGGAGCCGGGTCCCGTTCGCGGTCGCGGCACCGTTGGCGTCCAGGCACAGTCCCGACTGCACGCCGGTGATGGTGCCGTCGGCGTTGAGGTTCCACTGCTGGTTGGTGCCGCTGTGGCAGTCCCAGATGATCGCCGCGGTGCCGTTGGCCGTTCCCTGCCCGGACGCGTCGAGGCACTTGCCGCCGTAGACGACGAGCTGCTTGCCCGCGGTGTGGTTCCACTGCTGACCGGCGGCGCCGTTGCAGTCCCATAGCTGGGTTCCGGTGCCGTTTGCGGTGCTCCCGCCGGTGACGTCGACGCAGCGGCCCGACTGGGCGCCCACGATCGTGCCGCCGGTCGGCGGCACGCCGGTCCGGGGCCCGGCGTTCGCCATCACCGCCTGGGCGCCGGACGGCCAGTTGCCGCCGCTGACCGTCGTGTTGCTGTGCACGACGTTGCCGCGGTCGCCGTTGGTGACGTTGGTGCTGCCGTTGGTCGACCAGTTGCCGGTGAGGGTCCAGTTGCCCATGTTCTCCCCGCCCCAGTAGTTGGCGGTGGCCCAGGTTCCGGTGGCGGAGAAGACGTTGCCGGTGACGGAGTAGTACTTGGAGCCTTCGTCGAAGTACATGCCGAAGTGGCCGTTGGTCCGCAGGCAGTGGTTGCCGCTGATCATCGCGTTCGGGTTCCACGCCAGCGTGTAGATGCAGCCACCGTCGTTCATCTGCTGCATGACGTCGTGGACGTAGTTGTTGACGAGCTTGTTGCCCGACGCGGTGGTGGGCGTCGAGTACCGCGGCTGGTACTTGTACAGGCCGCGGTTGGCGTAGTGGTCGCTGCCGCCCGCGTCGTTGCTGCCCCAGCCGTAACCGATCGACATGCCGGAGTACGGCATGTTGTAGACCTCGTTGTGGGTCACGTTCGTGGTGGTGACGTAGGTGGTCAGCACCGACACGTTGCCCCGGTACTCCACGCCGAGGTCGTGGATCCGGTTGTCGCTGATGGTGACGTTCCGGTTGGTCATCCGCGGATCGCTCGGGTGGTGCGCGTCGGCGCGGACGCCGCCGACCACGATGCCGCCCGCGGAGTTGCGGGCGATCTCGGACCCGGTGACCGTGATGTCGCTGGCGCCGAGGCCGACTCCGCTGGCGTGGGCGTTGGCGTCGTTGCCGATGCCGATGGCCGTCTGCCCGAGGTTGACGAACTCGGAGTCGCCGAAGGTGATGCCGCGGGCGGCGGAGACCTGCACGGCGGCGGGCATCTGGAACCAGTGCGGCCGGACCGCCTCGAACTGCTCGCAGCCGCTCTGGCAGGACGTCAGCCGGTCGGCGGGCCAGTTCCAGTTGCCCGCCATGTAGGCGCCGGTCTGCTGGTCCGCGTACCCCTGGTTGCTGCTGGGGCCGAGCCAGCTCGTGCCGGTGAAGGTGATCCCGCTGAACGTGAGGTCGTGCGCCGGCGCGTCGTAGGTGCCCCCGACGTTCACCAGCGACTGCAGCACCGGCAGTTCGACGCTGATGTTGTTCATGTCCTGCCCGGCGAGCGGGCGGTAGTACAGCGCGCCGGACCCCGGGTTGAGGTACCACTCGCCGGGCGAATCGAGGAACTCGTAGGCGTTGGCCAGGTAGAACGGGCCCGCCCGGTGCGGCGCGGTGAGCGTGTCGTAGCCGAAGGTGTTGTTGTTCCACGCGGGCTGCTGCATCGTGATGACGTTCCCGCTGATGCTCTGCACGGGCGAATAGCGGTCGGTGAACGAGTTGACGCTCTCCACCTCGACCCGGTTCTGGCCGGTCAGGTTGTTCAGGTAGCCCAGCGCGGGATCGGAGAATGTCATGCCCGCGTTGGTGAAGGTGAATGTGGACCGGTTCACCTGCGTGCGCGCGCGGGTGGCGATCGCGCCGTCGACGTACAACTGCCTGCTGTCGATCCCGGCGCCGACGTTCGCGCGCCAGATGTTCTTCCCGGCGTCGGCGACCGACCAGCCGGTGACGGCGCGGGCGCCGGTGAGCACCGGACGGGCCGACGGGGCCGCGCGCCACTCGACGCGGTGCCCGTTGTTACCGGAGTCGGCCGCGGTGAACCGCAGCGGCGCGGAGAGCCGGTACACGCCGTCGGCCAGTTCCACCACGATGTCGCCGGACATCGAGCCGGTCAGCGCCCGTACTGCGGCCTGCGCGGCGGGCACCGAACACGGGTCGGCGGCGGAGCAACTGGTGCCGGTACCGGCCGGAGTCGCGTGGAGCGTGGTCGTGGCGGCGGAGGCGGCCGGAGCCGGGATCACCACGGCCAGCGCGGCGATCAGCGCCACGACGACGGCGTGCACCGGTCTGCGCACCACGAAGGACGAGGACGCGAACACAGGAATCTCCTTACTCGGGGAAGGTGCTCGACGTCGTGCGGCCGGCCGGGGCGACTCGGGGAGCGGGGGGAGCAGGGTGATCAGGGATGGGCACTGCGGCAACCAGTGGACCATATGAGCAACTCATCGACAAGCGCGTCAGCCAAATGGATCAGACTTATCGGTGTCGGAGCACGGTATCGTGGGGCGCGCCGCCACCTCGTAGGAAATGAGTCGGACACACCTGGCTCATTTGCCCTCCGCACAACAAGGGAGTTGTGTGATGCCGAGGTATCGATCCATCTTCTCGTTCGTCGCGACCGTGGTGCTTCTCGCGGTGGCCGCGAGTGGCACCGCGTACGGCGGTGCCGACTCGTCCCCGCCAGGCCCCGCCGATGTCGCTGTCACGGCGACACCCGGGTGCGGCAAGGCACCGGCGCTGTCCAGTGGCACGCATACGATCCAGAGCGGCGGCAAGAGCCGCAGCTTCATCCTGAAGGTGCCCGACAACTACGACAACGCCCATCCGCACCGGCTGGCCTTCGGGTTCCACTGGTGGGGTGGCACCGCCAACGACGTCGCGTCGGGCGGGAGCGACGGGTACGCCTGGGCCTACTACGGAATGCTCTCGCAGGCGGGCAACTCCACGATCTTCGTCGCCCCGCAGGGCATCAGCAACGGCTGGGCCAACTCCGGCGGTGAGGACGTGACCTTCACCGACGCCATGATCAAGTTGATCGGGGACAGCCTCTGCGTCGACGCGGCACGGGTGTTCTCCACCGGGTTCAGCTACGGCGGCGCGATGAGCTACGCGCTCGCGTGCGCCCGGCCGGCCGTTTTCCGCGCGGTCGCCGCCATCGCCGCGCCCGGGCAGATCAGCGGGTGCGCCGGTGGCACGCAACCGGTGGCGTACATGGGGATCCACGGCATCTCCGACAACATCCAGAGCGGACGCTCGCTGCGGGACCGGTTCGTAAGCAACAACGGCTGCGCCCCGCAGAACGCACCCGAACCGGCGCCGGGCAGCCTGACCCACACACTCACCACCTACTCGGGTTGCCAGTCGGGCCGCCCGGTGGTCTGGGCCGCCTTCGACGGCGGGCACCAGCAGGGCCCCGTGGACGGCTGCGCCGGCTGTGAGAGCGGCGCCAAGAGCTGGGTCAAGCCGGAGTTGTGGCGGTTCTTCACCCAGTTCGGCTCCGACCCCGTTCCGCCGGTGAAACCGGAGCCGGGGGCGTGGTACCGGCTGGTGGCCGCGCACAGCGGCAAGACGCTCGACGTCAGCGGCGCGTCCACTTCGGCCGGTGCCGTGGTGCAGCAGTGGTCCGCGCACGGCGGGCCGAACCAGCAGTTCGACTTCCTCGACTCGGGTGGCGGCCACTACCGGATCCGCGCGCGGCACAGCGGTCTGGTGCTCCAGGTGGCGAATACGGCCAGTGGCGCGGACATCACCCAGCAGCCGGACACCGGTGCCGCGAGCCAGCAGTGGCGGTTGGCCGACCAGGGCGGTGGCGAAGTGAGCCTGGTCAACCAGCAGAGCGGCCTGGCCATGGACGTGTGGACCGCTTCCACCGCCGATGGCGCACGCGTCTCCCAGTGGACCCCGAGCGGCGGCGCCAACCAGCGCTTCCAGCTCCAGCGCAACTGAGCTTTTCCCTCTCCCTCCCCACGAAATGAAGGTGACCATGATCAGCAGTACCCCCCTACGCAGACGCGGTCCCGTCCGATCGGTCCTCGCCTCCCTGGCGACCGCCTGCCTCGCCGCGTCCACCCTTGTGCTGACGGCCGGGACGGCACAGGCCGCGGACACGCTCGGTGCCGCGGCGGCGCAGAGCGGCCGCTATTTCGGTGCCGCGGTGGTACCGAACTTGCTCAATGACGCGTCGTATTCGGGCACGTTGAACCGGGAGTTCAACAGTGTCGTGGCCGAGAACGCGATGAAGTGGGACGCCACCGAGCCGAACCGGAACCAGTTCACCTTCGGCGGTGGTGACCAGATCGTCAACTACGCCGCCAGCCACGGCATGAGCGTGCGTGGCCACACCCTGGTCTGGCACGCGCAGTACCCGGGCTGGGTCGGGAACCTGAACGGCAACGACCTGCGCCAGGCGATGATCGGCCACATCAACGGGGTGGCCGGGCACTGGAAGGGCAAGATCCACTCGTGGGACGTGGTCAACGAGGCGTTCGAGGAGAACGGCAGCCGCCGTCAGTCGATCTTCCAGCAGCGGCTGGGCAACGGCTACATCGAGGACGCCTTCCGCGCCGCCCGGACCGCCGACCCGAACGCCAAGCTCTGCTACAACGACTACAACACCGACGGGATCAACGCCAAGAGCACGGCGATCTACAACATGGTCGTCGACTTCCGCAACCGTGGTGTGCCGATCGACTGCGTCGGTATGCAGAGCCATCTCGGCTCGAACTCCAACCTCGGCAGCTACGAGTCGAATCTGCGGCGGTTCTCCGATCTCGGTGTCGACGTGCAGATCACCGAGCTGGATGTCGGTGGTTCCGGTTCCGGGCAGGCGAACGTGTACCGGCAGGTGACGCAGGCGTGCATGGCGGTGACCCGGTGCACCGGCATCACCACGTGGGGCATCACCGACCGGTACACCTGGCGGCCGAACGACACCCCGTTGTTGTTCGACACCAACTACCAGAAGAAGCAGGCCTACCAAGCCGTGCTCGACGCGCTCAACGGCGGCGGCGGTGGCGGCGGTGACACCGGCCCACTGCGCGCGGTGGCCGCGAACAAGTGCCTGGACGTGCCGAACCAGACCACCGCGGCGGGCACGCAGTCGCAGATCTGGGACTGCTGGACCGGCGCGAACCAGCAATGGACCTACACCGCGGCCAAGGAGCTGACCGTCTACTCCGGAGACTCGCGGCGGTGCCTGGACGCTTCGGGCGCGGGGACCGCCAACGGCACGGCGGCGATCATCTGGACCTGCCACGGTGGCGCCAACCAGCAGTGGAACCGCAACGCCGACGGCACCATCACCAACGTCCAATCAGGACTGTGCCTGGAGGTCGCCGGTTCCGCCACGGCGAACGGCGCGCTCGTGCAGCTGTGGAGCTGCACCGGTGGCACCAACCAGCGCTGGACCACGCAGTGAGGGGCGCCTGGATGCCGGATCTGACCCGGCGGCAGGCGATGAAGCTCGGCGCGGCGCTGGTGCCCGCCGGGTGGACGGCGTTCCCCAGGGCCGGGTCGGCCGCGCCCGGCGAAGTACGGGCCGCGGGCGACCTGGCGCTGTGGTACGACAAGCCGGCGGGCGGCGACTGGCTGCGCGCGCTGCCCGTCGGCAACGGGCGCCTCGGCGCCATGGTCTTCGGCAACACCGACACGGAACGGTTGCAGCTCAACGAGGACACGGTGTGGGCGGGCGGTCCCCACAACTACGACAACCCGCAGGGCGCGGGCGCGCTCGCGCAGATCCGGCAGCTGGTGTTCGCCAACCAGTGGACACAGGCGCAGGACCGCGTCAACCAGGCGATGCTCGGCAATCCCGCGGCCCAGCTGGCCTACCAGCCCGTCGGCGACCTCAAGCTCACCCTGCCCGGCGGGACGGCTTCCGGGTACGAGCGGTGGCTCGACCTCACCACCGCCACGACGGTGGCCACCTACACCGCGAACGGGGTGCGCCACCGGCGTGAGGTGTTCGCCAGCGCGCCGGACCAGGTGATCGTCGTGCGGCTGACCGCGGACAAACCCGGCGCGGTGACGTTCACGGCCGCGTTCAGCAGTCCTCAGCGCACGACGGTGTCCAATCCGGACAGCACCACGACCGCGCTGGACGGCATCTCCGGTGACATGCGGGGGATCGCCGGCTCGGTCAAGTTCCAGGCGCTGGCCGGTGTCATCGCCGATGGCGGCAGCACCAGCAGTTCCGGTGGCACGCTCAAGGTGACGAACGCGAACAGCGCGACCCTGCTGATCTCGATCGGGACCAGCTACGTCAACTACCAGACCGTCAACGGTGACTACCGGGGCATCGCCCAGTCCCGCCTGAACGCGGCGAAGGGCGTCGCGTACGACATGCTCCGGGACAGGCACGTCAAGGACTACCAGGCGCTGTTCGGCCGGGTTGCGCTCGACCTCGGCCGCACCGCCGCGGCGGACCAGCCGACCGACGTCCGGATCGCCCAGCACCACAACACCAACGATCCGCAGTTCTCCACCCTGCTCTTCCAGTACGGCCGCTACCTGCTGATCTCGTCGTCGCGGCCCGGCACGCAGCCGGCGAACCTGCAGGGCATCTGGAACGACCAGCTGACCCCGTCGTGGGACTCGAAGTACACCCTCAACGCCAACCTGCCGATGAACTACTGGCCAGCCGACACCACGAACCTGGCCGAGTGCTTCGAGCCGGTGTTCCGGATGATCGGCGACCTGACCGTCACCGGTGGCCGCACCGCGAAAACGCAGTACGGCGCCAAGGGCTGGGTCACCCACCACAACACCGACGGCTGGCGGGGCAGCTCGGTCGTCGACGGCGCGGTGTGGGGCATGTGGCAGACCGGTGGCGCCTGGCTGGCCACGATGATCTGGGACCACTACCGGTTCACCGGTGACCTCGCGTTCCTCCAGCAGAACTATCCGGCGATGAAGGGCGCGGCGCAGTTCTTCCTCGACACCCTGGTGACCGATCCCGGCTCGGGTCACCTGGTCACCAATCCGTCGAACTCACCGGAGGCGCTGCACCACGCGAACGCGAGCATCTGCGCGGGCCCGACGATGGACATGCAGATCCTGCGAGACCTGTTCGACGGCTGCGCCGGTGCCACCCAGGTGCTCGGGGTGGACGCCGGGTTCCGCGACCAGGTACTGGCGGCCAGGCAGAAGCTGGCGCCGATGAAGATCGGCTCGCGCGGCAACATCCAGGAATGGTTGCAGGACTGGGTGGAGATCGAGCCGGGACACCGGCACATCTCCCACCTGTACGGCCTGCACCCGAGCAACCAGATCACCCGGCGCGGCACGCCGCAGCTGTACACCGCGGCCCGCCGGACGCTGGAACTGCGGGGTGACGCCGGTACCGGCTGGTCGCTCGCCTGGAAGATCAACTACTGGGCCCGGATGGAGGAGGGCGGCCGGGCCCGCGAGCTGCTCCGCCTGCTGGTGACCCCGGAGCGGCTGGCGCCCAACATGTTCGACCTCCATCCGCCGTTCCAGATCGACGGCAACTTCGGCGCCACCTCCGGGATCGCCGAAATGCTGTTGCAGAGCCACAACGGTGAGCTGCACGTGCTGCCTGCGCTGCCGTCGGGATGGCCCGCCGGGAGCGTGACGGGCCTGCGCGGGCGCGGTGGCCACACGGTCGGCGCGGTGTGGAGCGGCGGCAAGGCGAGCGAGCTGACCGTGACGCCGGACCGGGCCGGGCCCGTCCGGGTGCGCTGCGGCCTGTTCACCGGCACCTGGCAGCTGGTCGACCAGACCACCGGCACCGAGGTCCAGCCGTCGAAGCCGGAACCCGACCTGATCGAGTTCACCGCGCAGGCCGGTCACACCTATCGCGCCACCGGTCAGGGTTCGGGCTCGGTGGTGGAGACCGGCGTGTACTACCGGCTGGCCGCCCAGCACAGCGGGAAGCTCGCGGACATCAGCGGTGCCTCCGCCGCCGCGGGCGCACTGCTGGTCCAGTGGCAGGCCACCGGTGGGACGAACCAGCAGTTCGACTTCCTCGATTCGGGTGGCGGCTACTACCGGATCCGTGCGCGGCACAGCGGTCTGGTGCTCCAAGCGGCGAATTCGGCCACCGGCGCGGACATCACCCAGCAGCCGGACAGCGGCGCCACGAGCCAGCAGTGGCAGGTGACCGACCACGGTGGTGGGGTGATCGCCCTGCACAACCGGCAGAGCGGTCTCGCCATGGATGTGTGGAACGCCTCCACCGCCGACGGCGCCCGTGTGTCGCAGTGGAACCCCACCACAGCCGCCAACCAGCGGTTCCAGCTCCAGCGCTTGTAGGCAGCTTCACCGCGCACAGCACGAAGGCGGCCACGAAACCATCGTGGCCGCCTTCGTGTTACCCGGTCAGGGCAGGGTCCAGCGCTGGTTCGTGCCGCCGTGGCACGTCCAGATGATGAGCTGGGTGCCGTTGGCGGAGCTGCCGCCGTTGGCGTCGAGGCACTTGGTGCCGTTGCGGAGGGTGCCGTCTCCCGGTGCGGACCAGTTCTGCGTGCCGCTTCCGTTGCAGGCCGACAACTGGACCGGGCTCCCGTCGGTGGTGCCCGCGGTGGTCAGGCACTTGCCCAGCGCGCGCCAGGTGCCGCCGTCGCGCGCCCATTGCTGGTTGGTGCCGCCGGAGCAGGTCCACAGCTGGACCTTGGTGCCGTCGGCGGTGCTGGAACCGTTGACGTCGACGCACTTGCCGCTCGCGCCCACGATCTGACCGGTGGTGGGCGTGGTGCCCAGCTCCTTGATCCGGACGTTGCGGAAGGACACGTCGTCGCCGGTGCCGTGGTTCTGGATGCCGATGTGCCCGGAGGTCAGGGAGCGGGCGGGATCGGTGTTGGTGAAGTCGTTGATCTTGCTGCCGTTGAGGAACACCTGTGCGCGTTCCCCTTCGACCAGCACTTCGAAGGTGTTCCATTCGCCCGGCGGGTTGAGCGCGGCGTCGCGGGCGGCGATGTCGGGTGCCTGGAAGCCGTAGACCGCGCCGGTCGTGCGATCCGGCGAGTCCGTGGCGTCGATCTGGATCTCGTGCCCCTGCCCGAGCGAGGCGTTCGGATCGGAGCCGGGCGGGAAGCCGATGACCACACCGGAGTTGTCGTCACCGGCCATCCGCCAGTCCAGCTTCAGCGAATAGGAGCGGAACTCCTTGGCGCTGTACCAGAGCATGCCCAGCCCGCCGGTCGAGGTCAGCGTGCCGTCGGTGTTGGTGAACCCCCCGGGGCCGGACTGCGACCACCCCGTGGTGGAGCCGTTGTACAGGGTGGAGTAGCCGTTCTCCGGACGGCAGTCCGCCTTGGTCCGGCCCGCGGTGTACCGGAGGCCGCCGAGCACCAGCGCCCGGAAGTTCGCCTCGGTGTAGCTGGCCTGGGTGTGGCCACTGCCGGTGTAGAACGAGCGTCCACTCTGGACGGTCTTGCACCAGGTGTGCGGGTGGTCGGCGCCCATCGAGCCGCCTGAGTACGTCGATTCGTCCAAAGTGGCCAGTACCCGCGCGGTCGGCCGGACGTTGCTCCGGAAGTTGTACCACTCGTCGGTGCGGACCCAGGCCGGGCCGAGGTGCTGGGTGGCCTGGTGCGCCCGGTTCTCCACCCGGACGGTGGCCTGCTGGATGGCGGGGTGCGAGGAGAAGTAGGCGCCGACCAGCTCACCGTAGAACGGCCAGTCGTACTCGGTGTCGGACGCCGAGTGGATGCCGACGTACCCGCCCCCACCCCGGATGTAGTTCTCGAACGCGGTCTGCTGGCCCGAGTTCAGCACGTCCCCGGTGGTGTTGAGGAACACCACGGTTTCGTACTTGGCCAGGTTGGTGGTGGTGAACTGGGCCGAGTCCTCGGTGGTGGTCACGGTGAAGTTGTTCGCCGTGCCCAGATCGCGGATCAGCTGGATCCCGGCGGGAATGGAGTCGTGCCGGAAGCCGGTGGTCTTGGAGAACACCAGCACGTCGTACGGTGCGTCCGCCGCGACGGCCGGCGGGGCGGGCGAGAGCGCGAGAACGGTGAGCGCGGCGGTGGCCGTGCCGAGCACGCGCCGGATGAGCGAGCGCTTCATCAGTGCGCCTCCTGGGCCTGGGACATCGTCCATTTCTGGTTGGCACCACCGGTGCAGCTCCAGATGATCAACTGGGTACCGTCGGCGGAGCTGCCGCCGTTGGCGTCGAGGCACTTGGTGCCGTTGCGGAGGGTGCCGTCTCCCGGTGCGGACCAGTTCTGCGTGCCGCTTCCGTTGCACGCCGACAGCTGGACGGCGCTGCCGTCGGTGCTGCCCGCCGCGGTCATGCACTTTCCGAGGGCACGCCAGGTACTGCCGTCGCGGGTCCACTGCTGGTTCGTGCCGCCGTTGCACGTCCAGAGCTGGATCTTGGCGCCGTCGGCGGTGCTGGAACCGTTGACGTCGACGCACTTGCCGCCGACGCCGGTGATCGACGCGGGCCCACCGCTCGACGGGGTGCCGAAGGAGAAGGCATCCAGGTCGAACAGGAAACCACTGCCACCGGAGAAGGTCAGGTACAGCGTGGTGGTCCCGGCGGGAACGCCGGACAGCGCGGTGGAAACCTCGGTGAAGGTGTCCCAGCCGCCGGTCACCGGCACGGCCACCGAGCCGAGCACGGTGCCGGTGGGTGAGCCCGCCCGCACGGACAGCGTGCCGCCGGAGCCACCGGACGAAACCCGGGCGGTGAACTGGGTTTCCCCGGCGAGCACATACGGCTGGAAGGCGATCCAGTCGCCGTTGTGGATGTCTCCCACGGTCCGGCCACCCTCGGCGGCCGCCTTGTCGAACAGCGCCGTGCCCGACTGGGCGGCGTGGTGCTCGGCCTGGCGGTGGCGGGGTTGCAGGGTGTGCTGCGTGTGCGTGGTCAGCGAAGGCTGGCCGTTGGCGCCCTTGTCGGTGTACTCGGCGTCGAACACCGCGAACAGGTTCGCCGCCGTGTCGTGCTCACCGTCCGCCGGGATCTGCAGCGTGCCCGAGCACCCGGTGCGCGAGGTGATCTCGTGGCCGTGGTCGTCGTGGCCGAGGATGTAGGTCAGCTTCACCCGAGTGCAGTCGATCGTGCCGTCTTCCGGGTCGGAAGCGGTGATCGTGTACGGGATGGAGTCACCGAAGTTGAACAGGGTGCCGTGGGGCGGCGTGGCCAGGGTGACCGTGGGAGCGGTGTTGCCGACCGTGATCGTCACGTTGGCGGCAGCCGTGCGGCCGCCCGCGTCGGTCACCGTGAGGGTGGCCGTGCGCTGGCCGTTGCCGGTGTAGGTGTGGCTCGGATTCGGCGAGGAGGACGTGGTGCCGTCGCCGAAGTTCCAGTGGTAGGTGAGTGCGCTGCCCTCGGGATCCGATGAGCCGGCCGAGGAGAAGTTGACCGTCAGCGGTGCGAGCCCGGAGGTGCGGTCGGCGGCGGCCCGCGCGGTCGGCGCCTTGTTGCCCGCCGGGTTGTATTCGATGCGGTAGAGCGCGGAGTCGGCGTTCCCGCTGCCCCAGCCGGTGCCGTAGTCGAGCACGTACAGGGCACCGTCCGGGCCGAACGCGGTGTCCATCACCTGGGTGCCCTTCCACGGGAAGTCGTTGATCTGCCCCGGCGACCCGTCGGCGTTGACGTCGATCAGCTTCAGCCACCGCCTGCCGAACTCGGAGACGAAGACGTGGCCGTCCAGCGCGGCCGGGAACTTGACCGTCGACGGGTTCGCGGCGTCGTGGCGGTACACCACACCGCCCATCGGCGACTCGGACCCGCAGCCGAACGCCGCGAACGAGCAGTTGTCGTAGTTGATCCACGCCGGGCGCGCGGCGGGCAGATTGGTGAGCCCGGTGTTGCGGGGCGAGTTGTTGACCGGCGCGGCGCAGTTGAACCGGTTCCCGGACGGGCCGGACGGGAACGTGTAGTCCACATAGGTCTCCGCGGTGGTGTTCTTGCCGGTGCAGTACGGCCAGCCGTAGTTGCCCGCCGAGGTGATCCGGTTGAACTCGACCTGTCCGCCCGGCCCGCGGCTGTTGCTCGCCGTGCCCGCGTCCGGGCCGTAGTCACCGAGGTAGATCGCGCCGGTCGCCTTGTCCACGCCGAACCGGAACGGGTTGCGCATGCCCATCGCGTAGATCTCCGGCCGCGTCCCGGCGGTGCCCGGCGCGAACAGGTTGCCCGCCGGGATGGAGTAGCTCCCGTTGGCGTTCACCTTGATCCGCAGCACCTTGCCGCGCAGGTCGTTGGTGTTGGCGGCGCTGCGCTGTGCGTCGTAGGCCGGATTGCGGTTGGTGCGCTCGTCGATCGGGGTGTACCCGTCCGAGGCGAACGGGTTCGAGTCGTCGCCGGTGGACAGGTAGAGATTGCCCGCCGCGTCGAAGTCGATGTCCCCGCCGACGTGGCAGCACATGCCCCGGCTGGTCGGCACGTCGAGCACGGTCACCTGGCTGCCCGTGTTCAGCGTGAAGTCGGCGTTGAGGGTGAACCGCGACAGTCGGTTGACCCCGTTCCACGCGGAGAAGTCCGTGCCGTTCTCCGGGGCGTCACCGCCCGGCGTGGACAGCGGTGGCGCGTAGTACAGGTAGACGAACCGGTTGCTGGAGAACCCGGGGTCCACCCCGACGCCCTGCAGTCCTTCTTCGTCGTGCGTGTAGACCGGCAGCGTGCCGACCACGCTGGTGACCCCGTCGGCGGTGGTGCGGCGCAGCACGCCGTTGCGCGCGGTGTGCAGCACCGAGCGGTCCGGCAGCACGGCCAGTGACATGGGTTCGCCCACCTCGGCGACCCCCTTGGCCAGTTCGACCTGCTGGAAGTCGGCCGGGTTCACCGCGTGCGCCGCCGCCGGTGGGGGTGCGGTGAACACCGGTGCGACCAGGAAAGCCGCGACCAGTGCGGCCGCCGCGAAGATTCTCATCAGCAGAACTCCGGTCTGTGGAAGGGGATCAGGGCAGGGTCCAGCGCTGGTTGGTGCCGCCGTGGCAGGTCCAGACGATGAGGCGGGTGCCGTCCGCGGTGCCGCCGCCGTTGGCGTCGAGGCACTTGCCCGCGTTGACGAGTGAGCCGTTGGCGCCGGAGGTCCAGCTCTGCCCGGCGCTACCGTTGCAAGTGGACAGTTGAACGGCGCTGCCGTCGGCGGTGCCCGCCGCGGTCATGCACTTGCCGAGGCTGCGCCACGTGCCGCCGTCGCTGGTCCACTGCTGGTTGGTGCCGCCCGAGCAGGTCCAGAGAACGACCGGGGTGCCGTCGGCGGAGTTGCCGCCGTTGACGTCGACGCACTTGCCCGCGGAACCGGTGATCGGACCGGAGGTGGCCGGGCCCGGTGTGCCGACGCCGGGCCCGACGAAGGTGATCGCGTCCAGGTCGTACGGGGCGGCCGCGGTGGACTTGAACACCACGAACAACTCCACCGTGCCCGCCGGGCGGGTCACCGGGACCGGCGGCAGGTTCACGTAGTTGTCCCATCCGCCCGTGCTGCCCACGGTCGCGGTGGCCACCAGCGCGCCGGTCGGCGACCCGGCCCGCAGTTCGATCGAGCCGCCCGGCCCGGGGGAGGAAACCCGGAACGAGACCTGGTCGATGTTGGTCAGGTTCGCCGGGGTGAACGAGATCCAGTCGTTGTTGTCGATGTCCCCGATGCGCTGCCCGGCCTCCGCGCCCGCCTGCGCCACCACCCGGATGCCGGACGAGTTCGTGAAGTGCTCGGCCTGCCGGTGCTTGGGCTGCAACACGACCTGGGTCCGGCCGGTGAGCGCGGGCACCCCGGAGGCTCCCTTGTCCGTGTAGGCGGCGTCGGCCACGTAGAACAGGTTGGCGTCGGCGCTGTGCCCGCCGTCCTGCGTGGTGATCACCCCGGAGCAGCCCGGCTGCGGGTCGAGCGGGTGCGCGTGCTGGTCGTGTCCCAGTGCCGGGGTGGTGATCACCTTGGCGCAGTCGATCGTGCCGTCCTCGGGGTCGGTGACGCTCACCGAGTACGGGATCTCGTCGCCGAAGTCGAACATGCCACCGTGCGGGGGCGTGGTGAACTTGACCGTCGGCGCGGTGTTGCCCACCGTGATCGGCACGTTGGCCACGCCGGTCTGGCCGTTCGACGCGGTCACGGTGAGCTGCGCGTTGAACTGCCCGCGTGTGGTGTAGGTGTGCGACGGGTTGGCGGCGGTGGAGGTGCCGCCGTCGCCGAAGGTCCACTGGTAGGTCAGCGCGCCGCCCGACGGATCCGCGGACCCGGCGCTGGAGAAGCTCACCGTCAGCGGTGACGCGCCGGACGACGGGGTGGCCGTGGCGTGGGCGATCGGGGCGGGGTCACCGGAGAGGTAGTCGATCCGGGAGAGCGCGGAGTCGGGATTGTCCCTGCCGAACCCGGTGCCCCACTCCAGCAGGTACAGCGAACCGTCCGGGCCGAACTTGGCGTCCATCGGGGACTTGAAGCTCAGGTTGGCCAGGAACCTGTTGATCTTCAACAGGTTTCCCGAGTTGTCGAGCCGGAACTCGTGCAGGGTGTTGCGTGCCCACTCGCCGAAGAACGGTGTCTTGTCGAAGTACTGCGGGAACTTGGTGGGCGACGGGTTGCTGGGATCGTAGTGGTACACGGGGAAGGCCATCGGGGCCTCGCCGCCGCTGCCCATCTCCGGGAAGGCGTTGCCGTTGCCGCCGTTGCCGTACCACACGGTCGCCGGTCGTGCCGCGGGCAGATTGGTGAGCCCGGTGTTGTTGGGGGAGGTGTTGACCGGCGCGGCGCAGTTGAACTTGCCGCCGGAGGTGTTGTTCGCGAAGTTGAAGTCGTTGAACGGCACGTTGGCCGCCACGCAGTACGGCCAGCCGTAGTAACCCGGCGACTTGATCACGTTCCACTCGACCAGTCCGCCCGGGCCCCGATTGGCGTTGTCCGCCCCGGCGTCCGGGCCGTAGTCGGCCAGGTAGATGGTGCCGTCGGTGTCCACGGTGAACCGGAACGGGTTGCGGAAGCCCATCGCGTAGATCTCCGGCTTGGTCTGCGCGGTGCCGGGCGCGAACATGTTGCCCGCCGGGACCGTGTACGTGCCACCGGGTTCCGGGTGGATGCGCAGGATCTTGCCGCGCAGGTCGTTGGTGTTGGCCGCGGTTTTCTGCGCGTCGAACAGGCTGCGTCCCGGTCGTTCGTCGATCGGGGTGTAACCACTGGATTCGTGCGGATTGGTGTCGTCGCCGACGCCGACGTAGAGGTTGCCGCCGGGACCGAAGGTGAGGTACCCGCCGGTGTGCCCCGGCTCGGACTGCCGTGCGGCCGGGATCGACAGCAGCACTCGCTCGCTGGCCGGGTCCAGCGTGTCACCGTTGATCGTGAACCTCGACACGCGGTTGATCTCCTGCGAGCCGGCCGGCGAGTAGTGCAGGTACACCCACTTGTTGGTGGTGAAGTTCGGATCCAGCGCCACGCCGGCGAGGCCGTCCTCACCGCCGGTGTAGACGCTGAGCGTGCCCGCGGTGACCGTGGATTTGGTGCTCGGCTTGTAGATCTTCAGCTGCCCGCCGTACTGGGTGTAGAAGACGCGGCCGTCCGGCGCCACGTCCAGCGTGCCGGGCGCCACCGTGTTGGTGTCCAGTTCGACCCGGTCGTAACTGGACCACACGGTGGGGCCGCAGTCGGCCGGGACCGTGCCCGCCGCACTCCGCACGCCGCCGAGGATGTGCTCGCGGAACAGCGGCTCGGAGTACGCGGATGCCTGGTGCCCCATGGCCGTCGCCCACAGCCTGCCGCCCTCGAAGTTGCGGCACCAGGAGATCGGGTGGTCATTGCCCATGGCCGACGGGCCGGGGTTGTACGTGGTCTCGTCGGCGGTCACCAGCACGTGCACGTCACCGCGGGCGTTGCGGTTGAAGTTGTACCACTCCTCGGTGCGGTTCCACCGCTGCGGCAGGCCCTTTCCGGACGGGTGGGCCTGGTCGGCGACCTTGGCCGTGCCCGCGACGGTGGCCGAGTGCTGCGTCATGGTCATGCCGAGCATCTGGTCCCACCACGGGAACTCGCCCTCGATGTTCATGTCCGTCGCGTTGTGGATGGCGACGACGCCGCCCCCGTTGCGCACGTAGGTCTGCATCGCCGCGCGTTGCGCCGCGGTGTTCCAGACCATGCCGGAGGTCTGGAACATGATCACGACGTCGTAAGTGGACAGTGAGGCGTCGGTGAACACGGCCGAGTCCTCGGAGTGGGTCAGCTGCCACCCGTTGTCCGCGGCCAGTTGCTGGAACATCGCCACCCCGGCCGGGATGGAGTCGTGCCGGTAGCCGGCGGTCTTGGTGAACAGCAGCACCTTCTCGCCCGCCGCCGGGGCCACCGGTGTCGCCAGCCCGGCGGGCGCGGTCATGGTGAGCACCAGCAGCGCGCCTGCCAGGGCGACCAGCAGCCTGGTGATGGCCGGTCTCATGGATCGGGGTGAGAACCTCATCGTTCCGCTCCTCGGACGGTCGCCTCAGGAGCCTTGGGAGCGCTCCCAGGATCGACGCGGTGGATGCCCGGCCCTTCCGGGGCAGTGTGCGGTGAAATGTGTACGGCTTATGTCGGGGCGATGTTGCCTAGGTCACACCATAGCCTGGGTCGATGTCCGCCAGTCAAGACCGAAGTGCGAATAGGTCGGACTTATCGGCAGCTTGGGTCCCTTTGGAGGTAGGATCCTTCGATGACCGGAGGCCCAGTCGTACCAACCTCAGTCCAGGATGCCACTGCGGCCGAGGACGCCTACCGGCCTGGTTACGAGCTGGTGGCCGAGCGAATCCTGCGGTTGATCGCCGAATCGGGGCTGCGGCCGGGTGATCGGATGCCCACCGAGAACGAGTTGGCCGCCCGGTTGGGCACCAGCCGGAGCATGGTGCGTGAGGCGGTGAAGATCCTGTCGGCGATCGGGCGGGTGCGGGCGCAGAAGGGGCGCGGTCTGTACGTCGCCGATGACGAGGGGATGCTGGGTTCGGCGCGCTGGGGTGGGTTCTTCCTGCCCGCCGACCTGGATCACGTGTACATGTTGTTCGAGTTCCGCCGGGTGCAGGAAACTGCGGCGAGTCGTCTCGCGGCGGCTAATGCCACCCCGGCGGAGTTGCGGGCGATTGCGACAGCCGCCGACACCTGCCGTCAAGGGCAGGTGACCGGTGAGGCGGCGTTGTTCGACCGCGGCGACGATGAGTTCCATCTGGCGGTCGCGGCCGCTTCGCACAACCAGTTCCTCGTCGCGGCGGTGCGTGAGGCGCGTCGTTTGCAACGCCAGTCCAACATCATCGGCATGCACGGCACCGTCGGCGGGCACGCGGCCGAGGCGGTCGAAGAACACGCGGCGATCCTGCGGGCCATCCGCGACGGGGACGCGGACGCCGCGGCCGCTGCCACTGCCACCCATCTGGACAACACGCTTGAGGACTACCGGCACGAGATCCAGCGCCGCCTCTTCGGCTGACTCCACTCTTTCGCGGGGCGCCTCTTCGACGGCGTCGAGAATGTCGCGTGGTGCCTTGTTGGGCGGGTCCCGCAGGATGCGGCCGGTGGTTCACCGGGTGGTAGGGCGGAAAACGGCTTCCCGCACCGGGTCGAGTGATCGGATGGCTTCGAGAACAGCGTGGTAGGCGTCGTGTTCCGCGCCCGAGGCGTTACGCGCGCACCGTCAGCTCGGGGTCCGGGGCGATTCCGGTGACCGAAGCCGTGGCCTGCCACAGTTCGCTCGCGAGCGCCGGGTTCTGCGCTTTCGCCGAGCGGCGCGCGGGACCAGCGGGACCGCGGATCTCGAACGGTCCGGTCGGACCCAGGTAGCTGCCGCCGGGAACCGGGCCGGTGACGGCGAGCAGCTGGGGTTCGATTCCGGTGGCGACCGGCTGGGAGAGGTAGCGGTCCGGCAGCACGAGCAGCCGTGCCTTCCACGTGTTCCGGCGGGCGAGGGCGTTGTTCAGCAGTTCCGACGCCGTCAACCCCGGGTGGGCCGCGATCGACAGCACCGGGTCGCCGGCGAGCCGCAGCCGTCGGTCGAATTCCGCGGAGAACAGCAGGTTCGCCAGCTTCGAGGCTCCGTAGGCGCGCGTCGGCGAGTAACGCCGGCGATCCCAGTGCAGGTCGGTGAGGTCGAGGCCGCCGGTGCGGTGCCCGAGGCTCGACGTCGTGACCACCCGGGAAGGCCGCCCGGGATTCCCGGCCGCTCGCAGTGCGGGCATCAGCAGCCAGGTCAGCGCGGCCGGACCGAGGTGGTTGGTGCCGATCTGCAGTTCGAACCCGTCGCGGGTCCGTTCGCGGGGTCCCAGCGACACGGCGGCGTTGTTGACCAGCACGTCGACCCGGTCCCCGGTGCGTTCCCGGATGTCCGCCGCGGCGGCGCGCACCGAGGCGAGATCGGCCAGGTCGAGCAGAACGGCTTCGGCGGAGCCGGGGCCGTCGATCCCGGCTCGCACCTGTTCGACGGCCACCGCCCCGCGCTCGGCGTCACGAACGGTCATCAGGAGCCGGGCGCCGGCCCTGGCCAGTGCGCCGGAGAGCGCGAGGCCGAGGCCGGAGGTCGTCCCGGTGACCACGATGGTGCGGCCTTCGAGCAACTCATGTGACTTTGTCATATGAACTACTGTCACCAACTCGGATGACACTGTCAAGTAAGCTGCTCCGCGTGACACGCACTGAGAGCGCCGCGGCCACTCGGCGGGCTCTCGTCCGCGCCGCCTCCGAGTTGCTCGACGAGGGAGGTCCCGGCGCGGTGACCCTCCGCGCGGTGGGGGCCAGGGCCGGAGTTTCCCGCGGCGCGCCCTACGGGCACTTCCAGAACAAGGAACATCTGCTGACCCAGCTCGCGATCGACGCGTGGAACTCGCTGGCGGACGAGGTGGACCAGCTTCGCGCGGACGTCGGCGCCACCGCGGAAGCGCGGCTGGAGCGAGCTGTGCTGGCGCTCATCGGAGTCGCCCGCCGGCAGCCGCACGTGTATTCGCTGATGTTCAGCACTCCGGCGGGCACACCGGCCGCCGCCGAGGCCGCGAGCCGCCTCGAGAACGACTTCCTCACGCTGGTCGCGGACGTGGTCGGCGAGTCGGAGGCACCCCGTTACGGCGCACTGGTCCTGTCCAGCGCGCACGGTATCGCGGGACTGGAACTCAGCGGCCACCTGTCGAAAGACACCTGGCAGGTCAGCGTCGAACAACTCGTGCGCATGCAGGTCCGCGCGATCCGGTCCGACGTCGCCGGTCCGACTGGCTGACCAGGCGAAACAACAAAAGCACAAGTTCCGCGCATGACCGGCGGTCCACAGTCGACCGGTGCCGCGGTCTCGGCCGGTGGCGAGAGGGGCGGGCCGAGACCGCAGCGCATCACTGGTGCCGGACAAGGAGAAAGTTCAGGCAGCGCGGGCAGTGGAGTCCGGACCGGTCATCCAGACCGGTCGTCCCGGTTACGAACTCTGGGCCGGCTGATCGCCGTAGGGTGGGCGCATGATCGAGACAGGTGCGCTGACCGAGGAAGACCGCCCGGTTTGGCTGGAACTTTTCCGCGGGTACAACGAATTCTACGGTCGCGGCCTGCCGGACGAGGTCGCCGAGCGCGCCTGGCGGGAGTTCGCCGCCGGCGAGCGGATGCACGCACTGGGCGCCCGGCTCGACGGGCGCCTGGTCGGCATCACGCACTTCCTGGTGCACGCCAGCACCACCTCCGCTGACGTGTGTTACCTGCAGGACCTGTTCACCGCCCCGGAAGCGCGCGGGCGCGGGGCCGCCCGCGCGCTGATCGAGGCGGTGTCGGAGTGGGCCACCGAGCGCGGCTGCTCGCGGGTCTACTGGCACACCAAGGAAGACAACCACCAGGCCAGGAAGCTCTACGACCAGGTCGCCGAGAACCGCGGATTCATCCACTACGTCATCCCGCTCGGCGACGCGTGACGCACGGAGCTACGCCGCGACCAATCGCGGCGGCTGGTCTTCGACGCTCGCGGTGTCCTTGATGTCTTCGTCCAGCGCGGATTCGAGTCGCGTCAGCAGTACACCGGTCCGCTCCAGCTCGTCGCGGAGCCGGTCGCGCAGGTGGTCCAGCTCGGCCACCTCGCGGCGGGCGCGCTCGAGTTCGGCGTCCGCCTGGGCTCGCACGGCGGCCAGGTGCTCGGCGGCTTCCTCGCGGGCGACGTCGAGCATGCCGCGCAACCGTTCCTGCAGGGCGGCGGCGTCGATCGGCTCGCGGCGCAGGAGGTCGACGCGCTCCCGCAGTTCGGCGTTCTGGTCGTGCGCGGCGGTGAGGCGGCGTTCGAGTTCGCGGCACCGGGCCGCGAGCGCGTCGTGCTCTTCCGCGAACCGCGCCTGGGCCAGTTCGGCCTGCCGCAGGTGGTCGTCGACTTCGGTCCGGTCGTAACCGAACAGCGTGGTGTGGAACATGATCGGTGTCCGGGGTGCGGCCTTGCCCCGGCCGCTGGCGACCGGGGCAGTGGATGGGATCAGGCGTTGAGCTGCTTGGCGTCCTCACGGGAGCCGATGGCGATCTTGCGCGGCTTGGCCCGCTCGGTGACCGGGATGCGCAGCGTCAGCACGCCGCTGTGGTACTCGGCCTCGATGCGGTCGGTGTCGAGTGTCTCGCCGAGGAACAGCTGCCTGCTGAACACCCCGCGCGGCCGTTCGGACACGCTGACCTCGACGTCGTCGCCGAACTCGGCCTGCCGCTCGGCTCGCACGGTCAGCACGTTGCGCTCCACGTCCAGGTCGATCGACTCGGCGCTGACCCCCGGCAGGTCGAACCGCACGACGTAGTCATCGCCGTCGCGGTAGGCGTCCATCGGCATCGCGGCCGGGCGCGTGGTGGTGCCGTGGGTGCCGAAGACCTGCTGGGTGAGCCGGTCGAGTTCGCGGAACGGATCGGTGCGCATCAACATCATGTCGTCCTCCTCTCGGGTGCCGCCCCGACCAGGGAGGCGGCCTCATCCTTGCTAACGAGCGACTCAAGTTTTCTGTTCCCGGTACGTCAAAATATTTAGCGCGCACTGTAGGTTGTGTCAACCAGGTGCCGCACCTAAAGTGTATGGACTACTGCGGGAGGAGGAGTGGTGCCAGATCTGGGCAGGCTCGACGACCAGGACTTCCCGGCGTTCACCACCGGGCAGGCCGCGGAACTGCTCGGCGTGCAGATCGCCTTCCTGCGCAGCCTCGACACCGCCGCCGTGGTCAGCCCCGAACGCTCGGCCGGTGGCCATCGGCGGTACTCGCGGCGCCAGCTGGAGCAGGCCGCGCGACTGCGGGAGCTGTTCGACCAGGGGCACCCCCTGCAGGCCGCGGCACGCATCGCCGGCCTGGAGGACGAACTGTCCGCGGCGCGGGAGGAGATCGATGCCCTGCGTGCCGAACTGGATCACCGCGGCGGCAAGAAGAACACCGCCTGACCGAAGTGCTCAGAGCATCGCGTTGACGCCGGTGAGGTCGCGCCCGATCAGCAGTTTCTGCACCTGGCTGGTGCCTTCGTAGAGGGTCAGCACGCGGGCGTCGCGCAGGTACTTGCCCACCGGGAACTCGTCGATGAACCCGTAGCCGCCGAAGACCTGCAGGCAGTTGTTGCTGACGCGCACCGCGGTTTCGCTCGCGTGGTACTTCGCGATGGACGCGTCGGTCGCGTACTCCTTCGGCGGCACCCCGGAATCGGCGATCCGCGCCACGTGGTGGGTGAGCAGCCTGGACGCCCGGACGTCCACAGCGGAGTCGGCGAGCAGTTCCTGCACCAGCTGGAACGAGGCGATCGGGCGGCCGAACTGCGTGCGCTCGGTGGAGTACCGCACGGCGGCGTCCACCGCGGCCTGCGCCAGCCCGACCGCTCCGGCCGCGACCGAGACCCGGCCGCGGGACAGCGCGCCCAGTGCGATGCCCAGCCCTCGGTCCACTTCTCCCAGCCGGGCCGAATCGGGCACGCGCACGGCATCGAAGGTCAGTTCCGCGGTCGCCTGGCCGCGCAGGCCGAGCTTGCCGTGGATCTCCCTGGCCGACACGCCCGGCGAGTCCATCGGCACCAGGAAGGCGGTGAGGCCGCGCTCGCTGGTGCGCGCGAAGGTCAGCGCCACCTGGGCCCAGGTGCCGTTGGTGATGAACATCTTGCCGCCGTCGAGCAGCCAGTCGCCGCCGTCGCGGGTGGCGCGGGTGCTGACCGACGCGGCGTCGGAGCCGGTGCCGGGCTCGGTGAGCGCGAAGCAGCCGAGTGCGTCGCCGCTGACCAGGCGGGGCAGCCACTGTGCCCGCTGCTCGTCCGTGCCGTGCGCGGCGATGGTCTTGGTGACCAGGCCGAGTGACACCGACACGATCCCGCGCACCGCGGAGTCACCGCGCCCCAGTTCCTCGGTCACCAGGACGTAGGACAGCATGTCGGCGTCCACCCCGCCGTAGGACTCGGGCACCGTCAGGCCGAGGAAACCCAGCTCCCCCAGGCGTTTCACGATTCCGCGATCCACCTGTTCGGCGCGGTCCCACGCTCGGGCGTTCGGCACGATCTCCTCGTCGACGAAGCGGGCGGCCATGGCGCGGATGTCGCGCTGCGTCTCGGTCAGGCCGAAATCCTGCGAAATCACGGTGTGCCCTTCTGCAGTGGGTAGGCGGGGGTGGTCAGTGGCAGGCCCAGTTCGGCTCGTTCCCGCAACCAGCGCGTGGGCCGGTACCGCGGATCGCCGGTGCTGGCGTGGAGGCTTTCCTGGAGTTCCAGCATCCTGGTGACGCCCACACGATCGCCCCAGGCGAGCGGTCCGGCCGGATAACCCAGTGCGGCGGTGACGGCCTGGTCGATGTCCTCCGGGGTGGCCAGCGAGCGTTCCGCGATCGACGCGGCGACGGAAACGATCGACGCGAGCAGGCGTTGCGCGGCCGATCCGGGCGTGTCACGCACCACCGACACCGCGTCCGCGTGCACGGCGAGCGCACCGGCGGCGGCCCGGACCGCCTCCGGGTCCGACGCCGGAGTCACCGCCAGCACCCGGCGGCGGGTGGGCAGGGACAGCGGGTCCACGCCGAACGTGCGGGTTGCGGGCAGGCCGCGTGCGGCGATCGCCGCCGACACCGTGGTGCCCCAGGTCGGCACCAGCACGACCGCCTCGGGCGTGCGGTGCGGCAACGTCCGTGGCAGCGCGGCGCGCAACGCGTCGGCGTCCGGCCCCGCGCCGTCGATCCATAGTGGACAGTCGGTGTCGGCGGGGGCCGGTTCGTCCGGCGGCGGCCCGGCGTCGTGGTCGTAGAACCCGCGCCCGGTCTTGCGCCCGAGCAGTCCGGCGGCCACCCGGTTCGGCGTGAGGAACGAGGGCCGCAGCCGGTCGGAGTGCCGGAACCCGGTCCAGATCGAGTCGATGACGGCGGCCGTCACGTCGAGGCCGGTCAGGTCCATCAGCTCGAACGGGCCCATTCGCAGGCCGAGCACGTCACGGGCGATCCGGTCGAGCACCACCGGTTCCGCGACCGAGTCCTCCAGCAGCGCGAACGCCTCGGTGACGAGTCCGCGCCCGGCGTGGTTGACCAGGAAGCCGGGGGTGTCGGCGACCACCACCGCGCGGTGCCCGGACTCGCGCACCAGCTCGGCGAGCACATCGGGCAGCTCGGGCCGGGTGGCCGCGCCCGGCACCACTTCGACGATCTTCATCAGCGGCACCGGGTTGAAGAAGTGCAGCCCGGCCAGCCGCGACGGGTCGGCCAGTGTCGCCGCGATCCGGGTGACCGGGAGCGAGGACGTGTTCGTCGCGAAGATCGTGGTCGGCGGCAACACCGCTTCCAGCGCGGCGAACAACTCCGCCTTGGTCTCCAGGTCCTCGCGGACGGCCTCGATCACCAGGTCCACGTCGTCGCCCGGCGCCGTCACCGAGTCCAGTGGCACCAGCCTGGCGCGAACCGCGCCCGCCTCCGCCTCCGTCATGCGCCCCTTGGCCACCGCGCGGTCGAGCAGCTGCCCGACGAAGTCGATCGCTTCGCCGACCGCCTCCCGCCTCGCGTCGGCGAGTTCCACCGTGTGCCCGGCGGTCGCCGCCCACTGCGCGATGCCCCGGCCCATCACGCCGGTGCCGATGACCCTGATCCGCATGTTTTCGCTCCTCAGCGCAGGTAGACGCGGCCGGGATCGACATCTTCCCGCAACCGACGGAGTTCGGCCGAAGCCGGTGGTTCGATGGTGGCCAGGTCGCCGTCGACCTCCAGCGGCCAGCCGGTGGCCGCGCGCACCTGATCGGCCGTCACCCCGGGGTGCACGGCGACCAGCCGCAGCGGCTCGCCCGCACCGGCGCGCGCGAGGATGCCCAGCTCGGTGATCACCCTGGTGACGCCGGCGCCCAGCGGCCGGATGCCGTCGGCCAGCGCGCGGTCGGGGCCGGGGGAGGTGCAGAAGTCCAGCTCCGCCACGAACGACCGGGGGTCGTGGCGGCGCATCACCACAAACACCTCGCCGGAGTTCGCCATCACCTCCATCGCGCCGCCGGGGCCGGGCAACCGCACCGCCGGTCCGGCCCAGTCGCCGATCACCGAGGAGTTCAGGTTGCCCCAGCGGTCGATCTGCGCGGCGCCGAGGAAGCCGACGTCGATGTGCCCGCCCTGCAGCACGTTGCCGAACAGCGCGGGCATCGACAGCACCGCCTCGGCGCCGGTGATCAGCACGGCGTCGGCGATGGTCTCCGGCAGGTGCGATGGGTGCGCGCCGCAGACCCCTGACTCGTAGACGATCTCCAGGTCCGGCGCGACGGTGAGATGGGCGAGCGACGCGGCCAGCGTGGGAAGGCCGATCCCGGCGAACACCGTGCGCTTCCCGGCCAGTTCCCTGGACGCCACCACGGAAAGCAGTTCCGAGGAGGTCGCGGTGTGCAATGTGTCCGACGTGTCCGATGTGGACGTCATGCGTGCTCCCGTCACCGTCGCCGACCGTAGTTCACCGGCAGGCTCATCGCTTCGTCAACGGCCAGGCCGTCCCAGTAGCGCTCACCCAGCTTCGCCACGTACTCGGCGTGGTCGCGGGTGCCCAGCACCCACTCCGCCAGCCAGTCGCGCAGGCGCGCCGGATCCGCGCTGATCGCCGACCAGACGCGGTAGAACGCGTTGTCCCGGTCGTAGTACCCCTGCGCGAACGACGGGTGCGCGCCACGCGGGCAGGGCACCACGGCGTCGACCGCGTGCGCGGGGATGAGCGTGCGGTTGGGATCGCGCCGGATCACGTCGTCGTCGACGACCTCCTCGACCACCACGACCGCCTTCTTCGCCGCGTACACGGCTTCGGCCTGGACGCCGGTCAGCCCCCACACCTGGGTGTTGCCGGACCGGTCGGCCCGCTGGGCGTGGACGATCGTCACGTCGGGGTGGACCGGCGGCACCACGTACACCTGCTCGTCCTCATACGGTGAGCGCACCTTGCGGATGCCGGGATTGACCGAGGGCAGGTCACTGCCCGCGTACGAGCGCAGCGGGTAGAACGGCAGCCGCTGCGCACCGGCGAGGTAGCGGCAGATCATGCCGTAGTGGCTGTACTCCTCGAAATCCAGCGGTTCGGGGTCGGCGCGTTCGATCCGCCGCCGCAGTTCTCCGAGCGAGCCCGCCGACGAGTTGCCGACGAACGAGGACACCAGCTTGCGCACGCAGCCGCCCGCGAGCAGCTGGTCCACCACGATGTCCGCGGTCATCCGGACCACGGTGAGGCCGCGGCGGCCCTGCCGGATGATCTCGTGCCCCGCCGCGGTCGGGATCAGGTGCGTGAACCCTTCGAGCGCGACGGTGTCGCCGTCGTGCACAAAAGCGGCGACGGCGTCGGCCATCGTGGTGGTCTTGTCGGTCACCGCTTCACCGTGCCAGGTGCCATTGAGCAGAGTCCAATACCGAATTAAGGTGAGATTGATATCTGATACGGATCAATCGGGGTGCGTCATGGAACTTCGCCATCTGAACGCCTTTCTCGCGGTCGCCGAGGAACTGCACTTCGGCCGCGCGGCGAAGCGCCTGCGGATGGCGCAGCCACCGTTGAGCCAGCAGATCCGCCAGCTCGAACGGGAACTGGGGGTCGCGCTGTTCGAGCGCAACACCCGATCGGTGCGCCTGACCAGCGCCGGCGAGTCCTTTCTCGGCCCGGTGCGCACCGTGCTCGACGACCTCGACCTCGCCACCCGCGCGGCGAAGGCGGCCGGGCGCGGGGAGTTCGGCCGGGTCACCGTCGGCTTCGCCGGCGCGTCGAGCCACGAGTCGCTGCCGCTGCTGACCAGGGCGGTGCGGGCCGCGCACCCCGGACTCGAACTGGTGATGCGCGGGCAGACCTACGCCAACGTGGCGCTCGACCGCGTCGCCGACGGCTCGCTCGACCTCGGTTTTGTGCGCCTGCCGGTCACCCAGCCGGGCGTGCGGGCCAGGGTCATCGACGAGGAGGAGCTGATCTGCGCGCTGCCCTCGGACCACCGGCTGGCCAGGCGCCAGCGCATCCCGATCGAGGAACTGGCCTCCGAGGTCTTCGTCAGCTTTCCCGCGAACGCCGGCTCCACCGTTCGCGAGGCCACCGTCAAGGCCTGCGCCGAGGGCGGCTTCACGCCGAAGGTGGTCCAGGAAGCCCCGGACTCGTACACGATCTTGGCGCTGGTCGCCGCGGGAGTGGGCGTGACGCTGACCCTCACCTCCTGCCAGCACATCCAGCAGACCGGCCTGGTGTACCGGCGCCTCGCCGGCCGGGGGATGCGGTTGCAGGCCGCGCTGGCCTGGCGGGCGGACAACCCGTCCGCCGCGCTGCGGACCGTGCTCGCGGTGGCCGAGGAAGCGCTGCCCACCCCCAGTGCCGCGGGAGACGATTGAGACGCTCGGGAGATCACTGACTGGCCCATTCGGTATTGGACTTGTCTCGGTTGCGGCTGGCATCGTTCCGGCCAGCACAGGGACGTGGGCGCCGAAGGCGCCGTTTCCCTGGGACAACGGCGATCCAAGGAGACGGCATGGGTGCGGCGACCGAGCGCGGCGCGAACGCCACCGCGAAACGCGCGGGCATCGGGGCGTTCATCGGCTCCACCATCGAGTGGTTCGACTTCTACATCTACGGCACCGCCTCCGCGCTGGTGTTCGACAAGGTGTTCTTCCCCGAACTCGACGGGGCGCTCGGCACCCTGGTCGCCTTCGCCACCTTCTGGGTCGGTTTCCTGGCCAGGCCACTCGGCGGCATCATCTTCGGCCACATCGGCGACCGGCTCGGCCGCAAGAAGACACTTGTTTTCACGCTGCTGCTGATGGGCATCTCGACCACGCTGATCGGCGTGCTGCCCGGTTACGCGACGATCGGCGTGGCCGCGCCGATCCTGCTCGTGCTGATCCGGATGGTGCAGGGCATCGGGCTCGGCGGCGAGTGGGGCGGTTCCGTGCTGATCGCCTCCGAGCACGCGCCCAAGGGGAAGTCCATTTTGTACGGTGCGTTCGCGCAGCAGGGCTCGCCGGTGGGCAACACGCTGAGCACGGTCAGCTTCCTGACCATCAGCCAGCTGCCGGACGAGGCGTTCGTCGGGTGGGGCTGGCGGATCCCGTTCCTGGCCTCGGCGCTGCTGGTCGTGGTCGGGCTGTTCATCCGGCTGAAGGTCACCGAATCGCCCGCCATGGCCGGGCTGATCGAGGCCAGGAAGGTGGCCAAGCTGCCGCTCACCGAGGTGCTGCGCAATCACCCGATGCTGATCGTGCTCGGCATCGGCGCCTGCACCATCGGGTTGTCCGCCACCTACTTCAAGTCCACCTTCGCGCTGTCGTGGGCCACCACCGACATCGGGTTCAGCCGCAGTTCGTTCCTGACGATCATCCTGGTCGCCAACGTCACCCAGATCCTGGTGCAGCCGTGGGGCGCGGTGATCGCGACGAAGATGAGCAGCTGGCGCCGTGCGGTGTGCGTGATGCTGCTGCCCGAACTGGTGCTGATGCCACTGATGTTCGTGCTGATCGGAACCGGCGACCACACCGCCGCGATGGTCGGTGTCGTGGTGGCCACGGTGCCGCACTGCCTGTACTACGCCGCGCTGGCGGGCATGCTGGCCAGCCGGTTCCCCGCGCACGTGCGCTACACCGGCATCTCGCTGTGTTACCAGCTGTGCGGCACGCTGCTCGGCGGCACCACGCCGATCGTCGGTCAGTTCCTGCTCAACGTCACCGGGTCCATCACCGCGGTGATCGTGTTCGCGGTGTTCCAGGTGGTGCTGACCCTGGGCTGCATGCTGGCGCTGCTGAAGCGGCCCAACTACGACGAGCGCGCCGACGCACCCGAGCCGGTCGCCGCGGCGGTGGTCCGATGATCACCGCGAACGGCATCGAGGAGAAGGGCTTCTCCTTCGTCGCCGTCGAGGGGGACTGGCCCGACTGCGCCCGCGTCGCCCAGCTCGCCAACTGAGCCGTTTCCGCCTCCGCGGGGTGGGTATCCGATGAGTCATGCGCGCGATTCCCCGCCCGGTGACCATCGGCTCGTCGGACGCGGAGCTGGCCGGGGATCTCGCCGTGCCCGAAGGCGCGCGAGCGGTGGTGGTGTTCGCGCACGGCTCCGGCAGTTCCCGGCGCAGCCACCGGAACCGGGCCGTGGCCGAAGCCTTGCAGGACAACGGGTTCGCCACCCTGCTGCTGGACCTGCTGACCGAGCGCGAGGAACTCGCCGACCGGCGCACCGGTCACCTCCGGTTCGACATCCCGGTGCTGGCCGATCGGCTGGTCGCCGCGGTCGAGCAGGTCGGCGCGCGCGAGGCCGTGTGTGGTGCGCCGATCGGGTTGTTCGGTGCGAGCACAGGAGCGGCGGCCGCGCTGGTCGCCGCGGCCAGGGTGGCGGGCGTGCGCGCGGTGGTTTCGCGCGGCGGCAGACCGGATCTGGCCGGCGACGCACTGGAAGCGGTGCGGGCACCCGCCCTGCTGATCGTCGGCGGGGACGACGTGGCGGTCCTCGACCTGAACCAGCGGGCGGCCGGGCGGCTCGGTGGACCGAACCACATCGAGATCGTGCCCGGCGCGACCCACTTGTTCGAGGAGCCCGGCGCACTGGCCGAAGTGGCGAGGCTGGCGTCGGACTGGTTCGGCGAGTACCTGGTGAAGTGAGCGCTGTCCGGGGCGGGAGATCATCCGCGCCGCTCAACTCCCACTGACCGCCGCCCAGCGGGCCTCCACCCAGTGGCGGCCGCCGGACTCGCGGTGGGTGACGGCGACTTCGGCCGAGCGGATGCTCTCAGGGGGTGGGGGTGCGTCGGTCACCACGCTGACCGTGACGGACTCCGGCGTGCCGAGCACGGTCACCCGTGACTCCGCGACGCTCGCGGTCAGGCAGGCCATCACCGGCTCGGTCAGTGCCCGGCGCACATCCACCGGCAGGCCGGGGCGCTCACCCCAGGTGTCGAGAAAGACCCGGACCCCGTTGTGCTCGGCGACTTCGGCGCAAGCACGCAGTTCGTGCAGCAGTGGATCCGCCACGTCGTCGTTTTCGGCGAACAGGCGCCGCAGCCGGGCGGCCTCCATCGCGTAGGGCGCCCGCTCGGCCACCGGCGTCCCGGCCGCCAGCCTGGCCAGGAGCGGGACCGTGCGGGTGGCCAGGTCGGTGAACCGCTCGCGCCGGTCGCGGTGCAACTGGTCCGCCACGGCTTCGGCGGTCCGGACCTGTTCCTCCCGCGCGGCGTTCGCCGCCGCCGCCCGTGCCAGCCGTCCCATCGCCGCGGTCGCCACCGCCACGGTGAGCTGGCAGCCCAGCACGAGCGCGGTGATCATCGCCAGGTCGACCAGGGTCGCGCGGTCCCCGTGCCCGCTGAGCACCAGCTGCCCGAAGCTGAACACCTGGTGCGCCGCGAGCGCGACCAGCACCGCGGTGAAACTGCGATCGGCGAGCAGCAGCAGGCACAGCCAGCCGATCGTGCCGTTGGACCACTCCGCCGTCGTGCCGACGAGTTCCGCTGGCACGGCGAAAACCGCGCCCGCCGACGCGCCGAACACCGCGGCGAGCGCGGGCCAGCGCCAGCGGCCCAGCGGGTGGTCGCGCCAGATCCGCGCCCCGGTGAACCCGGCGACGAGCACCAGTACCGCGAACGCCGTCACTTCGACGGTGAAGGAGCGGTAGACCGCCGCGTTCGCCAGCAGCAACGGCAGGTTGAGCCCGACGAGGTAGATCGCGGTGATCAGCAGTGTGGCCAGGCGGAGTCCGCGGAACAACCGGGCCACGGTGAGTTCAACCACGAGGCCGCCATTCCAGGTCCACGCGAGTGCCCCGGCCCGGTGCGGTGGACACCGCGGCACGGCCGCCCGCGCGGGCCATCCGGTCCACAATGGACGAAGAGATCCCGCGCCGGTGCGGCGAAATCGCCTCGGGATCGAAGCCGCGTCCGGTGTCGGTGACTTCGAGCCGGACGGCGTCAGCTGAACGGGTGAGGGTGATCCTGGCCGTGGTCACCCCGGCGTGGCGGGCGACGTTCTCCAGTGCTTCTCCGGCCGAGCGGCACAGGGCGACGGCGGGGACGGCGGGTACCGGAACCGGGCCGGGCGAGCGGAAGTCCACGGTGAGCCTGCTCCGGTGTGCCAGGTCGTCGATCAGGCCGGTCAGGTCCAAGTGCCCTTCCGGGACGTCGAAGCGACCGGAGAGCACTTCCAGGTCCCGCGCGGCGCGGTCGGCCAGCCACGGCTCGCGGCCGGTGACCATGCCGGTGCCGACGGCGAGCATGGTCGCCGCCACGGTGTCGTGCATGGCGGCGAGGTGTTCCCGCTCGTCGGCACGCCGGGCCGCGGCGATCTCGGTGGCCCGGCGCGCTTGGGCACCGCTGGTCGTGCCGTGGTCCACCGCACGGGCCGCCCGCACCACCAGCGCCCGCAGCAGGCGGGACATCGCGGCTTCGGCGAAGATCCACAGGCAGAGGGGCAGCAAGGCGGTCCAGCCCGCCGGATCGGCGATCGCCGCCCCGGTCAGATAGGCCGCGACCAGCGCGGCGGTGAGCGCGAAACCGGGAACCGGGGCGCACAGCCACTGGTGGCAGATCGCGGTGATGGAGACCGCGACCACCACCCAGCTGGTGCTGTCGTGTGCCACGGCGGCCGGGTCGATCCACCGCGCGCCGAGGCAGACCGCGGCGATCACCGCGGTGTCGACGACCTGCGACCGCGCCGCACGCGACCAGTAGAAGGCGCTCCACAGGCCGAGCGCGAGGACAACGGGAGCGGAGCGCTCGACGGGCACGATGAACAGGGTCAGTGACGCGGCCACGAGCAGTACCGCGGTCCGCACGGACACCGCGTACCGCCGCCCGGTGCGTTCGACCTCGCGCTCGGCCGGGCCACCCGGTGCGGGTTGAACGACCGGCATCGCCCCTCCACCACCGCCACCAGCGTCGGAAGCTTATCCGACGTGCGGTGGCAACCGTGGCGGAACAGGAACACCCGGCGGCCTCGGACTACGTCCGCCGGGTCACGGCGGGTCGTCCATGGCGGCGGTGTCACGTGGCGGCAGGAACGGTTCCCGCTCCGGTGGCGCGCCCTCCTCGATCCGGCTCCCGCGGGCCAGTTCGGCGTCGAACTCGGCGCCGAGCAGGACCGCGATGTTCGACAGCCACAACCACACGAGGAACACGATCACGCCGCCCAGCGAGCCGTAGGTCTTGTTGTAGGACCCGAAGTTCGCCACGTACAGCGCGAAACCACCGGAGGCGAGCAGCCACAGCACCACCGCCAGCACCCCGCCCGGGCTGAGCCAGCGGAAACCGGGCTGGCGGACGTTCGGCGCCGCCCAGTACAGCAGGGCGAAGGCCAGGCTGATCAGCAGGGCGAGCACCGGCCACTTGGCGATGTCCCAGACCAGCACGCCCGCCGAACCGACACCGAGCCAGCGGCCGACGCGGTCGGCGATGCCCCCGGTGGCCACCACGCCGGCCGCGCAGACCGCCAGCAGCACCACCAGCGTGGCGGTCAGGCCCACCCGCAGCGGCAGCGTTTTCCACAGCGGGCGGCCCTCTTCCACCTCGTAGATGCTGTTGGACGCCCGCATGAACGCGCCGACGTAACCCGAGGCCGTCCACAGCGCGCCGACCAGGCCGATGACGGCCAGCGGCCCGGCCAGGCCGCGCGAGCCCTGCAACTCGTGGATCGCGCCGACCAGCAGGTCGGTGCCGCCACCGGGGCCCATCCGGCCCACCGCGTCGGTCAGCACCCCGATGGTGCCCGGCCCGAGGAGGCCGAGCACCGCGCTGAGCACGATGATCGCCGGGAAGAGCGACAGCACGCTGTAGTAGGTCAGCGCCGCTGCCCAGTCGGTCAGGCCGTCCCGCCGGAACTGCTCGACCGTGCGCTTGAGCACCTGCCACCACGTGCGCCGTGACAGGTCGGTGGGCCCGTCAGCCATGGCGCTCAGCGATTCAGCACCGAGCGGATGGCGTCCCTGGCGCGGTCCATGATCGCGACCGGCGGGCCGAGCAGCAGGTTCGCCGTCGAACCCTCGATGCCGGGATGCGGGCGGGTCGGGGCGATCGACTCCGCGGTCTTCGCGGTGGAGGCCATCGCCCGCCGCCGTTCCGGGCTGAGTTGCTTGCGCAGCAGCGGGAACTCCTCGCGCTCCTCGTGTTCGGCATGGGCCAGCACGTCGTCGCGCAACTGCACCAGGAGGGTGTCGAACCCGTCCTTGCCCGGTCCCATCTTGTCCAAAGTGGACAGCAGTTCCTTGGCGCGGTGCTCCTCGCCGAGGCGGGCCTCGACCACCGATTTCCCGCCGGTGAGGTCGCGCACGGCCGGGTGCACCACTTCTTCCTCGGCGGTCTCGTGCACCGCGAGCAGGCGGACCAGTTCACGGAACCGGTCCCGGCGGTGTTCCCCGGTGCTCTTCTCCACCTCGGCGAACAACGCCCTGATCTCGGTGTGCTGGCGCTTCAGGAAATCGACGATGTCTTCGTGGTTTTCGGGAGTTCGGTCCATGGCTCCGGCATACCCAGCCGGTACCCGCCCATGCGCGGCAGACGAGTACCGGCAGTGCCAGTTCGGCCGGGATGCCGCCGCATTACATCAACCGGGCGGCGGCCGGCGCCTCTTCGGCGGAAATCCCCGGCGGGGGACGGCCCGCCGGCGACTTGGTGAGCAGGTGGCCGAGCATGTGCGCGGTGAAGTCGTGGTGCGCGCGATCGGCGAGCGGGCGGTGGTCCGCGCGCTCACGGCTTCGAGGTCGGGCCGGGGAGATCCAGGTCGGTGTGCCGGGTGGTCAGCGTGCGGGCCAGCTCGGCGAGCTTGATGTTGAGGTCCTGCGAAGTCCGGCGCAGCACCGCGAACGCCTCGTCGGCGGTCATCCCGCGCCGGGCCATCAGAATGCCCTTTGCCTGCCCGATCACGTCCCGGCTGTCGATGGCCCGGCGTAGTTGCACCTGCTGCAACTCGGTTTTTGTGATCGCGTGGGTGTGCGCGATGGCCAGTGCCGCGTGCGTGGACAGCAGCAGCGAGATGTCGGCGGCGCGCTCACCGAGCTTCCCGCGCGAGAAGACGTTCAGCGCGCCGCGGGTGCGCAGCAGATCTCCGGGATCGGGCAGCAGGGCGGTCGACCACACCGAGGTGAAACCGAGCGCCGCGGCGGCGGGGCCGAACTTCGGCCAGTTCTCGTCCTCCGCCAGGTCGGAACTGCCCCCGGAGGCGGGGCCGCTCGGCTGGGCGGCGTCCAGGCACGGCCCCTCCTGGAACTGGTTCTGCAGCCGGTCCAGTTCTTCGGCGACGGGGGCGCTGTGGACCGGCGTGTGCAGTTGGTCGCTCTGGTCACGCAGGCTCACGCTGACCACGTCCGCCCCGGGGATCAGCCGATCGGCCGCGTCGGCGACGTGGCCGAGCACCTCCGCCACGCTCGACGCGGTCAGCAGCGAGCGGGTGAGCCCGGCGAACTCCCGGGCCAGCAGATCTCCGTTCATCAGGACTCCTCCAGGTGGGCGAGGTTCGCTCACCGCTCGGGAAATCACGACACGATGGTCAGCGGCGTTCCCCTGGTCCGCGCGCCGAGCCGGGCCTGGGCATCACACCTGGTGAAAGGGGGTTTCAGGGCGTTGTCGTCGGCACCGTTGGACCGCGCCGCGGCCACCAGGTCGTCCCGGCCGGCCGGGTAGTCGACGCCGGAAAGGTGCTTCTGGACTTCGATGGGATTCGCCTTGGCCATGAGTTCCTCCTGTCAATCGTGGGTCCCATCGGCGGTACCCGGCGACAACACCGGCAAACACGACCGCGATGGTCAATCACGGCGACGGGTGTCGGCGCGATCACTCCGGTCCGGCGGCGAGGTCGGCACCGAGCGCGCGGCGCACCGCGGGAGCCCTGATCAGCTCGCCGAGCCCGGCGGCCTCGCCGCCCGCCAGGCCGATCGTCGAAGAATCGAGTTCGGCCAGGTGAACGAGCGCGGAATCGGCGGACATCGGAAAGCCCCTCTCGGTCGCAGCGAACAACTGCCGACCAGACTTCCCGGCGCACCTGGGAGAACCGTACTCCTGCTCGGAGCCGGTGTCACCGGAGCGCCCCGGTCTCCTCAGCCGAGGGTGGCGAGGAATGCCTCCAACCGGTCGTTGAACGGACCCGGGGCCACGTAGAAGCCCATGTGCGTGGGCATTTCGGCGAACTCGGCGGAGGGCATGTGCTCGGTGACCCAGGCCTGCGCGGTGGGCAGCCAGTCGTCCCTGGAGTAGACGAGCGTGGGCACGGTCGCCGCGGTTTCGGTGGCCACGGCGGTGAAGTCGGAGCACATGCCGTCACCGAGAACGGCGATCGCCGGGTCCTGCGGCATCAGCAGGCCCTGCCGCATGGCCCAGGCCACCTCCGGATCGGTGTCCGGTGTGGACGGTGGCTTGGCCAGCATGATCTTCACCTGCTCGGTCCAGAACGCGGTGCGGTCGTCCACCGCGGCACGCATGATGGCGGGCAGGCCCGCCGGGACGAGCGGTGACTCCGACCAGGCCGGGTCGCCCGCGGCGGCCCAGCTCTTCGGCGGCTGGTCCAGCACGACCACCCCGGCGACCCGGTCGAAGCCGAAGTCGCGCAGGTAGGCGAACACGTCGTAGGAGCCGTAGGAGAAGCCGACCAGCACCGCGCCGGTCAGGCCGAGCGCGCGCAGGAAGGCGTCGAGATCCTGGCCGCGGGTGGTGAAGTTGTTGCCCTGCGGCGTTTTCTCCGATCTTCCTTGGCTGCGCGGATCGTAGCTGAGCACGCGGTGGCTACCGGCGAAGTGGGTCAGCTGGTGGCCGAAGAACTCGGTGGTGGCCATCCAGCCGGGAACGAAGACCAGCGGTCGGCCCGTGCCACGGTCGGCGTAGTGCACGGTGACCCCGGTGGACAGGCGGAGCTGATTACCCGAGGTGGCGTCCGCGGTTCCGGTGGTGGCACCCAGCGGAACGGCACTGAGCGAAACCGCACCGAGTGCTGCGGCACCGCGAAGCGCGGTCCGGCGGTTGACGGTGGGAGCCATGGCTGGTCCTTTCCTCAGGGTGGCCGTCATCGGCGGGCGGTGACGGGCAGTGCGGTCAGGCCGCGGATGAGCAGACTGTCGCGATAGGACAGTTGGCCGGGGAGGACGGCGAGGTCGGGTGCGCGGGTGAACAGCGCGCGCAGGGCCAGCCCGCCTTCCATACGAGCCAGCGGCGCGCCGAGGCAGCGGTGGATGCCGGAGCCGAAGGCGAGGTGCTTGTTGTCCGGCCGGGTCAGTTCGAGCCTGCCGGGATCGGCGAACCGGGCGGGATCGTGGTTGGCCGCGCCACGCAGGACCAGCACCTGCTCGCCCTCGGCGATGTGGTGCTCCCCGAGCGCGACGTCCTCCAGCGCGGTCCGCACGGTGAGCTGCGATGGGGCGTCGAAGCGCAGCAGTTCCTCCAGCGCGGTCACCGCGATGCCGGGCTCGGCGAGGAACTGTTCCCGTTCGGCGGGGTGGCGGATCAGCGCCAGGGTGCCGTTGCCGATCAGGTTGGTGGTGGTGCCGTGCCCGGCGATGAACATCAGGATGCCGGTGCCGCGCAGCTCCCTCGGATCCAGGTCGTCGAGCGTGGCCAGTGCGCTGAGCAGGTCTTCGGCGGGGTCGTCGCGCTTGCGGGCCAGCAGGTTCCCGAAGTATTCGTCCAAAGTGGCCAGTGCGGCGTCGCGCCGGGCACCGCGCTCGTCGGTCAGGGCGAAGGTCGGGTCGATCCCGGCGAGGAAGTCCTGCGCGGCCGCCATCACCATGGGCCGGTCGCCGTCGGGCACCCCGAGCAGTTCACAGACCGTGGCCAGCGACAGCGGGTGGGCGAGCGAGCCGATCACGTCGAACTCCGGTGCGGCGAACGCGGCGTCGAGCAGGCGCTCGATCTCCCGCTCGACGTACGGGCGCAGCCGGTTGACAAAGGCGGGCCCGAACACCCGGCGGACGGCCGCGCGCACCCGCGTGTGCTGCGGCGGGTTCATGAACAGGAGGAAGTTGTCCTGGTCGGCCGAGCCGCCGAGCAGGGCGTCCGGCGTGTGCACCGGACGGCCCTGCGGATGGCCGAAGCGCTGGTCGGCCAGCACCTCCACGCACCGGTCGTAGCCGCTGACCACCCAGAATCCGGCGGACCCGCGGTGCACCGGGTTCCGTTCGCGCAGGCGGGCGTAGTGCTGGTAGGGATTGTCGCGGAAGCCGGGGGAGGCCGGGTCGAAACCGAGTGCGTCGGTGAACACCTCGTGCAGGGTCGTGCCGGTCATCGTAGTTGCGCCTCCGCTTCCAGTGCCGCCAGCGTGCGCTCGGCCTTTTCTTTGCGGGACAAGGAGATCCGCGTGCCGAGCCGGGTCAGGTAGGCGCGCAGGTACCGGGCGCGCAGGTGCGGCGGGTCGATGGGGCGGTCCAGGAACGGCAGATCGGTCTCCATCAGCACGCGCAGCGCCACCAGCGGTACCGGACCGCGCATGGGCCGGAAATCGGGGTTGTGCGCACCGGGGATCTCGTTGCCGGGGAAGACCGGGCCCAGCATCAGCCCGTCGTCGACGAAGGCGGGTTTGAGCCGCCGGAGCATGCCGCCGAGCAGGTCGGGGGCCTGCTCGGCGGGCAGCCCCGGGAAGGCGATGATCAGAGCCTTCTCGGTGGCGCGCTCCGGTTCGACCGGGTCGAGGCCGGTGAACACGGCGGCGAGTTCGGTCAGCCGGGCGTCGAGCCGCGCGGCGTTTTCGGTGGCCGCCGGGACTTCGGTGAACCACAGCGTGTTGTGGCGCAACGCGGACCGCACGTAGGGGCAGACCACCCCGGGCCTGCCGAGGTCCGGGTGCGGGGCGGAGAGGTACTTCTCGGCCCAGTCGAGCGCGGTGGCCAGCGCGGGCAGCTCGGTGGACCGGGCACGGACCTCTTCGTTGGCGTGGATGACCGGCTGGCTCATGGATTCCCTCCTGGCACGGAGATGGCGGCGGCCGGGACGTCCGGCGTGGCCGGGCGCAGGTCGTAGTGGCTCGGCCTGCCGTCGATCCGGACCAGCCGGGCATCCAGTGATTCGGCCTGGTGACGGTGCATGAAGCGGTAACCGTCGCCGGTCCGCACGCAGACCGAGTGCCACGGGGTGAGCCAGCCTTCGTGCGGCTGGTCGGACAGCAGCACCCCGATCTTCGGCGCGTGCGGCGCCTGCGGGTGGATGGACAGCCGGACGGCGTCCGGGAAGCGGCCCGCCACCAGCTGCCCCCACGCCGCCGACCGCTGGATCAGCCGGTAGGCGCGGTCCTTGCAGTCACGCCTGAGCCAGCTGCGGCTGCGCAGCGGCTCGACGGCGGCCCGGTCCTCGGTGAGGAACCGGTGGATGCCGTTGAACAGCCGCTTGCCCTCCGGATCGGTGAGCACCCGCGTCCGGACCGCGCCGAGTGGCTCGGCGTGGTCGCGGACCAGGATCTCGCGCATCCGGTCGAAGCTCAGGCCGGGCAAGGCGTCGTCGAGGCAGAACACCGAGAGCGTGTCCAGCCCGAGCCGGGTGATCATCGCCTCCAGCTCGCCGCGGTAGCTCGCGACGTCCTCATCGGACACGCCGACGACGTCGCTGAACACCCGGCCGTCGGAACAGATCACCACGCGCACCCCCGGTGGGTGCAGCTCGCCGAGGCGCAGGCAGAGCCGGTGCAGGAACCGCAGTCCTTGCTCCTCGGCGAGGTCGGGGAGCGGGCCGAGCACCTTGCGCGGGCTGGGGCTCTTGGCCGGGAACGCGGGCAGCACGCAGGTCACCGGACGACCGGCGGTCACCGACGGCAGCACCACGGGCAGGTGCGCGCGCACGCAGCAGTCCAGGGTGGGATCCGGGCACGGTCCGGCCCCGGGGTGGAGCCGGCGCACCTCGAACAGTTCGCGCAACAGGCGACCGGCGGTGACGGTGCTGGTGCTCATCTCGCCACCTCCGGCACCAGCGCGGCGGCGGGATCGGGGGACGGGGCGGCCAGCAGCCGGTCGAGCAGCTCCAGGTAACCGGCCACCAGCGCCTCGATCCGCGACCGGCGGTACCGGCCGGTGGCGTACTCCACGGTGAGCGTCCAGTTCCGGTCGCCGGGTGTGACCACCCAGGTCTGCTCGGTGCGGGACACCCCGAGGGCGATCTCGGTGGCGGTCACCGGCGGGGCGCCGGGCAGCCGGAGGGGCATCGGATCGGTGCTCTGCATGCCGAAACCGAGCCTGGGCGCGACGCCGTCGAAGGCCCCGCCGAGTTCGGCGGCCAGCACACTGCCGGGCACCGACTGCAGGGCGAGCAGATCGCGGGTGGCCTGCGCGGCGCGGCCGACCAGGTCGGTGAACGTCGACGCGCCGCCGACCGGCACGATCAGCCACGACATCTGCGCGAACAGGCCGGTCACGTGCTCGAAGCGGTCGTCGGGGCGGTTCACCACGGCCGAACCCGCCGCCAGTGCGGGAGTGCCGGTGAGCCGCGCGACGTAGGCCGCGAAGGCGGCGGCGAACACCGGGTACGTGGTGCAGCCGGCGGCCGCGCCCAGCGCGGTGGCCGAGGCGACGATCTCCGGGGGCAGCGGCACCGTGTACTCGTCGCCCGCGTCCGGCGGCAGGGCCGTCGGGCCGAGATCGTCGTCGGGAGGCAGGAAACTCGGACCGGGTACCGCGCGGTGGCGGTCCGCCCAGGCGCGGATGCGGGCGCGCGTGGCCGGGTTGGCGAGGTACTGCTGTTCCCAGGCGACAAAATCGGCGTAGTCCGCGACCGGCGTGGGCAGCCGGTCGGGCGTGCCGGTGCTCGCCGCGCGGTACAGCTCACCGAGTTCGGTGCCCAGGTTCGCCAGCGACCAGCCGTCCGCGATGCCGTGGTGCAGCGCGAGCAGGAGTTCCGGGGTGGCGGTCACCGCGGCTCGCAGCCCGATCGCACCGGTCAGGTCGAACGGCGCGCGGGCCCAGTCGCGGACGGCTTCCTCACCGCCGTCGAGGCGCGGGAGTTCGACCCGGGCCGGTGGCAGCACCCGCTGGCGCACCTCTCCGTCGTGCTCGAGGTAGACCGTGCGCAACGCCGGGTGCCGGCCGGTGAGCGCGGTGAGCGCGGCGGACAGGGCCGTGGTGTCCACATCGGACGGAAGGGGCAGGCGGACGGCGATGGTGGCCACCGCCGGGTCGCTCGCCCGCACCGTGCGGTGGTACCGGATCAGCTGCGCCACCGAGAGCGGGAACGGGTCCGTGCCCAGCGCGTCGGCCATGCCGCGCACGGTCGGCGTCTGGAAGAACGCCGGGATGTCCAGTGTGCGGCCGAGTTCGGCGCGGACCCGGTTGAGCAGGCGGACCGCGTTGAGGGAATGCCCGCCCAGTTCGAAGAACGACGCGTCCGGGGCCACCTCCGCCACGCCGAGTACGTCCGCCCAGATCGCGGCGAGCCGGGCGGCCAGCGGTGACGGTGCGGCGGCCGCCGCCGGTGCCGCCGGTTCGGGCAGTGCGCCGCGATCCAGTTTCCCGTTGTGGTTCAACGGGAGCGCGGGCAGCGACGACCACTTGACCGGGATCAGGTAGCCGGGCAACAGGCGGCCGAGTTCGGCTTCCAGCCGCCGCGGGTCGAGTTCGCCGCCCGACGGGACGACATAACCGGCGAGATAGGTCTCCCCGTTGCCGTCGGTGCGCGGGACCACGGCGGCATCGGTGACCCCGGGCAAGGCGCGCAGGCACCGTTCGGCCTCGGCGGGTTCCACGCGGTTGCCGCGGATCTGCACCTGACGGTCTCGCCGGTGCAGGAAGCGCAGCTTGCCGTCCTCGGCCCATCGGACGATGTCACCGGTGCGGTAGCGGCCGTCGGCGAACCGGCGCCCGGTCTCGTCCGGGTCGTTCAGATAGCCGTGGGCGAGCTGGCGGCCGCCGAGGTACAGCTCCCCGGCCGCTCCCGGCGGCAGCGGGCGCCGCCGGTCGTCGAGCACCTCGACGGTGGTGCCGGGCACCGGGCGGCCGATCGGTGGCGCCCCGCGGCCGTCGTCGGCGGGTACCTGGTCCCAGGTGGAGGCCACGGCCGCTTCCGTCGGGCCGTAGATGTTCCAGGCGCGGAACGGCAACCCGGCCGGTGCGTGCACACGCAGCCGGTCCCCGCCGATCACCAGATGCCGCAACGAAGTGCCCTCCGGCCAATCGAGGCCGAGCAGCAGTTCGCCGACCGGAGTCGGCACCGATGCCACGGTGACTCCCGTTTCGACCAGCCAGTCGCGCAGGGCGGGGACGTCGAACCGCAGTGCGGGCGGCACGGCGTACAGCGGGGCGCCGGTGCGCAGCGCGGCCCAGGTTTCCGAGGCGGAGGCGTCGAATCCGGGACTGGCGAACCAGGACAGCCGGTCGGCGCCGGTGATGCCCAGGCCGTCGACGTACCAGGCGATCGTGTTGGCGATGGCCCGGTGGGGGACCACCACGCCCTTCGGCCTGCCGGTGGAACCGGAGGTGAACAGCACATAGGCCGGGTCATCCGGGGTGAGGTCCACCGGCTCGGGGGCCTCGGCCGCCGGCAGGTCGTCCATGCCGATCACCGGCACATCCGACGGCTCCGGCCAGGGGCCGATCAGCGCGGCCACCCGGCCGAGCCCGATCATCTCCCGCTTGCGTGCCGACGGGTGCTCGGGATCGAGCGGCAGGTAGGCCGCTCCGGCGCGGACGGTGCCGAGCATGGCCGCCACGGCGTCGGCGCCGCGCGGCAGGTGCAGTGCCACCTGGTCGCCTCGCCCGACACCGGCGGCCAGCAGGGTGGCGGTGACCGCGTCGGCGCGGCGTTCCAGCTCGGCGCCGCCGGTGGTGCCCCGCTCGTCGGTGACCGGGCCGCAGCGCGCGCCTTCGTGCACGATCCGCGGCCCGTCGGCGGGCGGGCCGCCGTCCTGCCAGCGCGACAGCAGCGCGGTGTCCGCGGTGGTGATCGACGGCAGGTCGTCGATCGGGTCGTCGGTGCCGATGGCGGTGTCCAGTACCAGGAGCAGGTGGTCGAGCAGCCGCCCGGCGGTGGCCGGATCGAACAGGTCGGCGTCGTAGGCGAGCCGGGCCTGGATGTTCTCGCCGGTGTCGGTCAGCAACAGGGTCAGGTCGAACGGCGCGCGTTCGGCCATCTCCGGCAGCAACTCCGCCTGGAGCCCGGGAAGGTCGAACTCGAACACGGCGCCGTTGTCGTACTCGATGGCGACGTCGAAGAGCGGGTTGCGCAGGCTGCCGCGGGTACCGAGGTCGGCCGCGAGGGTGCCGAAGGACACGCCACGGTGTTCCTGCGCGTCCATCAGCGTGTCACGCGCCGACCGCACCAGTGCGGCGAACCCGGCGCCGGGGTCGATCCGCAGGCGCAGCGGCAGGGTTTCGACAAAGAAGCCGACCGCCTCTTCCGTCCCTTGTGGACGGTTCGCCACCGGCGTGCCGAGCACCAGGTCGGACTGGCCGCCGAACCGGCGCAGCACCACGGCGAACGCGGCGAGCAGCACGGTGAACGTGGTGGCGCGCGACTGCCTGCCGTACCGCTTGAGCCGGGCGGTCAGCTCGGTGCCGAGTTCGGCGCCGGCCGACGCGCCCCGCCCACCTGGCCGCGCGGGCCGTGGCCTGGCCAGCGGCAACGCCGGTTCGGGTGGCGGCGGGGTGAGCTGGGCGCGCCAGTACTCCAGGTCCGCCGGGGATTCCGGCTCGGCGGGCGGCACGGGGGCGATCGGCGCGAGGCCGGGCTCGCGGCCCTCCCGGTGCGCGCGGTAGGCCTCGGAGATCTCCCTGGTCAGCACCTGGGCCGACCAGGTGTCGACGACCAGGTGGTGCATGCGCAGCACAAGCAGGTGCTCGTCGTCGGCGAGGCGGAGCAGCCGGGGGTCGAACAGCGGCCCGGCCGCGAGGTCGAAGCCGTGCGCGCTCTCCTCCGCGACCACTTCGGCCACCCGGTCCGCGAGGTCACCGGGCCGGTCGAGCACGGGCAGCTCCACCGGCCGGTGGCCGAGCACCACCCGGCGGGGTTCACCGTGGTCGGACCGGAACACCGAACGCAGCGCGGGATGCCTGGCGACCACGGTGTCCACCGCGGCCCTCAGCGCGCCGGCGTCCAGGTCACCGCGCAGCCGGATCAGCCGCGACTCGGTGTGCGTCGGCCGGTCGGGCAGTGCTTGTTCGAGAAACCAGATGCGTTGCTCGGCCGGTGACAGCGGGGTGCCGGGCTCGGCGGTGAAGCGCTGCCGCAGCCGGTCGATCTGCGGCAGGGCCGCGACGATCCGGTCCGGCGGCAGGCCGAAGTCGACGAAGCACGCCACCTCGTCGACGCCGAGATCACGCACCCGGCGCACGATCGCCTCGGCGTCCTCCGGCGTGCCGATCAGCGCGCGGTCGGCGCAGTACTGGTCGTAGGCGCGCCGCAGCAGGAATTCGACGTCGTCGGGATGGGTGTGCTCGAGATCGATGCGGAAGCCGAGGCTGTTGGTCAGCTGCCCGAACAGCGCCAGCGAAGAGCGGAGGTAGTCGCAGAACGGGCCGAACGCCTCCGCGCGCACCTGTTCGGTGTCCGTGCCGAGATAGGTGTGCAGCAACAGCACGACCCGGCCGCGATCGGGGTCCAGCCCGGCGTCCGCGCGGGCCCGCCGGTACCGGGCGATGTTCTCGGCGAGCTGGTCGACGGTCTGGGCCATCAGGTTGGTCACCACGCCGATGCCCGCCGCGCCTGCCCGGCGGTAGCTCTCGGGATTGCCGACCACCGCCGTGTAGAACTCCGGCTCGGCCTGGACCGGGCGCGGGTACAGGCGGACCTCGGCCTCCTCGCCGTTGCCCGCGCGGCGGGTCACCGCGTCGCCGCGCCACAGCGTCCGGATGGTGTCGATGCTCTCGTAGAGCACCTCGCGGTGTCGTTCGTAGTTGTCCGGGGCGAGCACGAAGTCCTTGGCGTGCCAGCCACTCGCGCAGCCGAGGCCGACCCGGCCGCCGGAGAGGTTGTCCACGACGGACCACTCCTCGGCCACCCGGATCGGGTCGTGCAGCGGCAGCACGGCGCAGCCGGAGTTGAGGCGGACGCGGCTGGTCCGCCCGGCCAGCGCGGCGGCCAGCACCGACGGATTCGGGAAGATGCCGCCGAAGGAGTCGAAGTGCCGTTCGGGCAGCCAGACCGCGTGCAGCCCGTGCCGGTCGGCGAATTCGGTGGCTTCGAGCACCGTGCGGTACTTCTCGCCGGGGGTGTCGCGGGGGTAGTCGCCGAAGAAGTACAGGCTGAAGTCCGGGGTGGTGCGGCCGATCTCCGGCACGGGTTCGGGTTCTGGTTTTGGTGCCGGTTCCGCGGCCGGTCGCGGCGCCGGGATCGCCGGTGGTTGCCTGCGCGCGGCCGGAGCCGGTGTCGCGGGGCCGGGGAGGAAACCGCCTTGGCGGAGGTCGTGCAGTGAGTTCCGGACGGCGTCGAGCACGAAGTCCACGTCGGCGTCGGTGTGCGCGGTGGAGAGGAAGAAGTTCCGCCATTCCCAGACGTGGACGCCTTCCAGCATCAGGTGGGAGAACAGCAGGTCGAGATTGCCGCGGTGGGCGAAGCGGAACAGTGAGCCGAAGTGCTCCACCCGCACCGGGAACTCGTACTCCTCGGCGAAGGAGTTCAGCGTCGCGGCGAGCCGGTCGGTGCGGGCGTTGAGGTCCGCCTGCAGGCCGGGGCCCGCCGCGCGGAGCCTGCCGAGCACCGCCCTGGCGGCGACCATGGACAGCGGGTGCTGGATGTAGGTGCCGCCGAAGAAGGTGGTGTCCCGCTCGGGCACGCTGTCGTCGCCGTAGCGCCAGAAGCCGCCGTCGACCAGATCCAGCAGGTCGGCCCGGCCGGCGATCGCGCCGATCGGCAGGCCGCCGCCGATCACCTTGCCGTAGGTGGCCAGGTCGGGGCGCACGCCGAACAGTTCCCGGGCGCCACGCGGGTGCGGGCGGAAGCCGGTGAGCATCTCGTCGAACATCAGCACCATGCCGTGCCGGTCGCACAACTCCCGCAGTGCCCTGACGAACTCCACCGGGCGGCGCAGCGGGTACCGGCTCGGCACCGGTTCGACCACCACCGCGGCGATCCGGTCGGCGTGGCGGGCGATCTCGTCCAAAGAGGACGGTTCGCCGTACGGCAGCACGAGCGTGTCGGCCACCGCGGCGGCCGGTACCCCGCTGGACACCGGGACGGTGCGCAGGCCGCCGTTCTCGCGGACCGAGCGGGCGAGCACCGGGTCCGAGTGGCCGTGGTAGGAACCCTCGAACAGGACCAGCAGGTCGCGGCCGGTGTGCGCGCGGGCGAGCCGGAAGGCGGCGGCGTTGGCCTCGGTGCCGGAGTTGGCGAAAGCGGCGCGGTCGGCGCCGGTCAGCTCGCACAGCAGGGCGGCGGCCTCTCCGGCGTCCTCGCCGCGCGGGCCCATGCGGAGGCCGTTGTCGAGGTGGGTGCGGACGGCCTCGGTGAGGAAGGCGGGGTCGTGGCCGAACAACAGGGTGCCGAAGCCCATGGTGATGTCGACGTACCGGTTGCCGTCGATGTCTTCGAGATACGCGCCGGTGGCCCGGCCGGCAGTGATGGGGTAGAGCAGTTCCTTGGTGGCGCGGCGAAACCCGACGATGGCGCGGCTGTCGGCGAGGCGGGTGCGGTGGCGCTGGGCAAGTTCCTTCGACTTCGCGGTGCGACGGGTGTAGCGGTCGACGAGTTCGTCGAAGTGCCGCTGCTGTTGCGAGGTGAGGCGGCCGGTGGCCATGCCGGTGCCGCCGACGTCGGCACGGGGCCCCAACTGTTGCGCCGCCTCCGGCGACTGCGGTGGCTTTGGCGGCTCCGGCGGGTGAGTGGGTTCGGGCGGGGGAGCGAGCGCCGGGGCCGGGGCGCCGCCGGACCGCGCGGCGAGTTGCTCCGACATCAGGCTGGTGAACTTGTCCACCAGCGCGAGCTGGTCCCGGATCAGCGAATCGAGTTCCCCGCCACCCGCCCGCGCCACAACCGGCGCGGACGCGGGGGTTTGGTTCGGCGCCGCCGCCGGTGCGACGGGCGCCGCTCCCGCCGCTGCGACGGGTGCTGCCGCCGGTGCCGGTGCCGCCGCCGCTGCCGAGGCGAGGGCCGGTGCTACCGCCGCTGTCGGCGCTGGAGCAGCCGCCGGTTCCGGGGACGCTGCGGGAGCCGGGTTCGGTGTTGCGGGTGGGGTGGGGCGTTGCCGGGAGATTTCGGTGGCCAGGGCGGCCGGGGTGTCCAGCTCTTCGAACAGCCGCCGCATGGGGATTCGGACGGAGAAGCGGGTTTCCAGCTCTCGCAACATGGTGATCATCAGCAGCGAGTCGGCCCCGAGGTCGAGCAGGGACGCCTCCGGCCGGATTCGCGCCGGGTCGTCGCCGAGGTGCCTGGCCAGGATCTCGCGGATCTGCTCGAGGGTGTCGTCGGCGGGCATCTGCGGGGTACCTCCTGCGGGACCGGCCCAATGGCGTGACAGCTGGAACGGATAGGCGGGCAGCGGAACCCGCCTGCCACCGGGCCCCCAGTCGATCTCGGCGCCCAGGCAGAACAAGCGGTCCACGACGTCGGCCCGGACGGCGGGCAGCCAGGTGGTGCCCGGCCACTGCCTGCCCAGCGCGCACAGGCCGCTGTCCGGCCCGAGTTCGGCGAAGGTGGTGCAACCGGCGGCGACCAGTGCGTCGATCCCCGGTCCGTAGCGGGCCGGGGCGCGGGTGTGCTGCCGCAGGTGGGCGGGACCGAGCCGGGTGCCGGGTTCGTGCCGGACGGCACCGGCCCCGTCGAGCAACGGCAGCCGCAGCGGGTGCCATTCGACGCCCGCCGCGTGGCGGGCCAGCTCGTCGAGGATCGGGTCGACCGCGGCGGTGTGGAACGCCCGGCGCACATTCAGCCTGCGCGCCCACACCCCGTCGGCGGCCAGCATCCGCTCGGCCGAGTCCACCGCGTCCGGTGGCCCGGCCAGCACCACCTGATCCGGTCCGTTGTGGACGGACAGCGCCAGCTCCGGCACCGCGTCGGCGATCCGCCTGGCCACGGCCGGATCACCGACCGCGAGCATCGCACCCTCGGCGACCTCGTTCTCAAGCAGGCGCCCGCGTACCGCGGCCAGCTGCATGACATCCACTTCGGACAGCGCGCCGGCCACGTGGAGCGCGGCGTACTCCCCGGCGCTGTGGCCGATCACCACGTCCGGCCGCACCCCGGCCGCGTCCAGCGCGGCCGCCTGCGCCAGTTGGATCGCGGTCAGCGCGGGCAGCAGGGTCGCCACCGTGTGCGCCCCGGCGGGGAACAGCTCCCGGCCCCACGTGCGCGCGTGCCGTGCGGCACAACGGTCGAGCACCTCGGCCGCGGCCGGGTCCGACCGCAACCAGCCGGGTACCCCGGCAGTCCCGGATCCCTGACCGGAGAAGGCGAACACCACCGGACCCGGCCGCGCCTCACCGCGCACGCCGTCGCCGCGGCGCAACGCGGCGGCCGCCTCCGCCGCCGTCCCGGCTCGCACTACCAGCCGGGACGGGTGGAGCCGCCGCCCGGAACCCAGTGTCCGCAGCATGTCGTCGGCACGCGGCGGGTCCGCCTCGTCGAGGCGATCGGCCATCCGCGCGGCCAGCTCCCGCAGCGCCTCCGCGGTCCGCGCACTCAGCGGGATCACATACGGGCCACGGCTTTCACCAGGCGGAACGGGAGCCGGTGGCTCTTCGAGCACCACGTGGGCGTTCGTGCCGCCGACACCGAGCGCGCTCACCCCGGCGCGACGCGGCCCCGGGGTCGGCCACGGCTCGCCCGAGGCCAGCCGGATCGTGTCGCCCATCGACCCCAGTTCCGGGTTGGGTTCCTCGAACCCGGCCAGCGGCGGGATGTGCCCGTGCCGCAGCGCCAGCACGGTCTTGATCAACCCGGCCAGGCCGGCGCAGCTGTCCAGGTGCCCGATGTTGGGCTTGACCGAGCCGACCACCAGCGGGTGCGGGCGGTCGCCGAACACCGACCGCACCGCGCGCAGTTCGATCGGGTCGCCGATCGCGGTGCCCGTGCCGTGCGCCTCCAGGTATCCGATCGAGTCCGGCGCCACCCCGGCGGCGGCGAGCGCCTGCCGGATCACCGCGGACTGCCCGGCCACCCCCGGCGCCGTGTAACCGGCTTTGGCGGCACCGTCGTTGTTGACCGCCGAGCCCAGCAGCACCGCGTGCACGGTGTCACCGTCGGCGATGGCGTCTTCGAGCCGCTTCAGCAGCACCGCGGCGACGCCGTTGCCGCCGACCGTGCCGTCCGCCGCCGCGTCGAAGGCCCGGCAGGCGCCGGTGCGCGAGAGGATCGAACCTTCCTGGTAGCGGTACCCGCAGGCCTGCGGCACGTGCACGGCCGCGGCGCCGGCCAGCGCCAGCCTGGTTTCCCCGGCCAGCAGCGATCGGGCGGCCAGGTGCACCGCGACCAGCGAGGTCGAGCAGGCGGTCTGCACGCTCATCGCCGGTCCGGTCAGGCCGAGCCGGTAGGCCACCCGCGTCGCCAGGAAGTCTGGCTGGTTGCCGATCGCCACCTGCAACGCGGCGAGCTGGTCGCCCCGGTCGACGTCGGATAGCTGCTCCATCAGGTAGTTGCGCAGGCTGTACAGCGACATGCCACCACCCGCGTAGACGGCCACATCCTCGCTTCGCCCGTAACCGCCGTGTTCCAGCGCTTCGTGGCAGACCTGGAGGAAGAGCCGCTGCTGCGGGTCGGTCAGCGCCGCCTCGCGCGGGCTGAGGCCGAACAGGTCCGCGTCGAACCCGGCGATGTCGTCGAGCGCGCCGCTGACCGGGACGTAGTCGGGGTGGTCGACCAACTCGGGCGGTAGTCCGGCGGCGAGCAGCTCGGACCTGGAGAACCGGCGCAGGCTGACCCGCCCGGCGGACAGGTTCGCCCAGTACTGCTCCAATGTGGACGCACCGGGGAACCGCGCGGCCATGCCGATCACCGCGATCCGGCCGGTGGCCTGGGCGGCGGCCGGGCGGATCGAGCCGTTCGAGCCGTTCGTGCTGCCGGAGAGGTAACGCACCAGCGCGGCCTCCGACGCGTGCTCGAACAACGCGGTCAGCGGCAGGTCGCGGCCGAGTGCCCGGCGCAGCCGGTCATGCAGCCGCACCAGTTCCACCGAACCGAGCCCGGCTTCGTGGAACGGCGTGGCCGGATCGGTGCCACCGGGCAGCACCTCGCGAAGGGCCTCTCGCACCTGCCGCGCCGGCCCGAGCGAGTCCTGCCCGACCTGGGCGGGCTCCGGGGCCGCTGTCTCGGCGGGCGGCGGAAGGGGAACCCCGAAAGCGTCGGTTTCCCGTCCTACCACGGTTTCCAGTGCCCACGGCGGGTCGACCGCCTGCCGCGCGAGCGGCGCACCGTGGTCGACGCCGAACAACACCGTTCCCGGCGGCAGGCGCAGCGCGGCGATGGTCAGCGCGGGCACGTCTTCGCGGTTCAGCGAACGCATGCGCCGCCGGTGCACCCGGTCGAGTGCGGCGCCGCCCGCGCTGACGCCGGTGTCACGCACCAGCGGCCAGACCAGGCAGTGCGCGCCGAGATGCTCGGCGAGTGCTTCGGTGAACCGGTTCGCCGCGACGTAGGCACCGGTCGCGGCGGCCGGGAAACGGCTCAGCAGCGAGGAAACGAGCACCAGCCTGCTGCCCGGCCGGGCCCGCACCAGTTCGGCGGCATTGCGTGCCCCGGCCACCTTCGCACCGGTCGCGGCATCGAAGGCGGCCGCGGTCAGTTCGGTGGCGGGCGCCGATTCGAAGGTCCCCGCGAGGTGGAGCACCCCGTCCAGCGGTGCGTCCCACTCCCGCTCGGCGGCGGTGACCGCGGCTTCCAGCGCACCGAGGTCGCGGACGTCGGCGACGGCGTAGCGCACGTCGCCGAGTTCCGGTGGCGCGGGCGAGCGGCCGGTCACGAGCAGTTGCACCCCGGCCCGGCGCAGCTCGTCCACCACCACGCGGCCGAGCCCGCCGTGCCCGCCGGTGACCAGCCAGCGGCTGCCCGGCTCGAATCCCGGCCCGGTACCGGTCAGCCCAACAGGGACCAGCACCCGCGTGACCGGCAGATTGTCACGCCAGGCGACCACCGGTTCCGAGTGCTGCCAGTCGAGCGCCTCGGCCAGGCGCGCGGCGTCCGCTTCGAGATCGGTACCGGCCAGGTCGAGGTGCCACGCCCGGACGCCGGTCCGGTCGGCCGCGTAACCGTCGGCGAGCCCGGCGAGCAACGCGGCGGGCCAGCCGGGCGCTTCGGTGCCGGTGACCCGGAAGACTCCGGCCGTGACCACCACCAGCGTGCCGGTCCACCCGGCCGCGGCGAGCGCGCCGAACAGCTCGAGCGTCCGCGCCACCTCGTTGGCATCCACAGTGGACGGTGCGAACAGGACGGTCGGCGGCAGGACCGCCGGAAGCGGTTCTCCCCGGCGCAGCACGGTGACCCCGTCACGCTGCTCGGCCAGCCGGTCCACCAGCCCACGGGGATCGGCGATCGCCAGGACCGCGGCGCCGGACCGGCCGCGGGTGAAGGCGCGGGGCACCCACTCGGGCCGGTGGGCGTAGGACGGCGGTGCGGCGGGGGTGGTCCCGTAGGCACCGGCGAGCAGGCGCACCCGCATCTCGGCGCGCCTGATCTTCCCGCTGGTGGTGCGTTCGAACGCGGCTTCGGGAATCGGCACCAGCAGGGGAGCGGTCAGGCCGAGGCGGGTGGCGAGCAAGCTCCGGATCTTCTCGCCGGTGGCGTGGTGCGCCGGGCCGTCGGGCACGTAGACCAGGGCTGGTCGTTCGGTTCCGCTGGCGTCCGGGACCCCGACGGCCGCCACCAGCCCGGCACGCACCCCGGTCACCGTCCCGGCCAGCGCTTCGATCTCGTGGCAGAAGTGGTGCACGCCGTTGACGATCAGGATTTCCTTGGCCCGGCCGGTGACGGTCAGCTTGCCGTCGACGACAAAACCGAGGTCACCGGTGTCGAACCAGCCGTCGCCGGGAAAGGCCGCGCGATCGGCCTCCGGATTGTCCCGGTAGCCGGGCAGCACTCGTTCCGAGCGCACCAGCAGCCTGCCGATCCGCCGTTCGGGCAGGGTGGCGCCGTCGGGCCCGGCGATCCGGATCTCGTTGCCGGGGGCCGGTGCGCCCATGCTGAGAAAGGTGGTGCTGCCGGGGCCGGGGCGCCTGGTCAGATGCAGCACCGCGCCCGGACGGGCGTCGCGGACGTGCTGCACGGCGTCGTGCCCGTACCGTTCGAAGGTCAACGCGGTGCACGTCTCGGCCATGCCCCAGGCCAGAACCAGCGCGCCCGGGTCGAGGCCGAACGGGGTCACCGCGCGCAGGAACGCGTCCAGCACCGGCTGGGTGCACTGCTCCCCGGCGTCGGTGAGCGTGCGGACCGCGCTGAGGTCCCACCGCCTGCCGTCGTGCCCGTCCAGCGCGCCGGCCAGCAGGCGGAAGCCGAAGTTGGGCGCCCACGAGTGCTGGGCGCGGTGCTCGTGGAGCAGGTCCAGCCAGCGCAGCGGATCGGCCAGTACCCGCGCGGTCGGCGTGTGCACGGTTTCGCAGCCGAGCACGAGCGGCCCGAGGTGGAACATCGCCACCCCGCCGACGTGGTCCAGCGGCAGCCAGTTGACAAAAACGTCGCCGGTGCGCAGGCCGATCGCCGCCCTGGCGTCCTGCGCGTAACGCACGATGCCGCGGTGGGTCAGCGGGATCACCTTGGCCACGCCGGTGCTGCCGGAGGACAACTGCAGGATCGCCACGTCCCCGGGCGCCGGAGCCGGTGCGGGTTCGGCCGGTTCGCCCCGTTCGCAGTCGGCGACGTCGAGCACGACGATTCCCGCGCCGCCGCCGAAACCGTGCCGGGCGCCGAAGTTCCGCAGTGCCCGGGGGAGTTCGCCACCGGAGAGCACCACCGGTTCACCGAGTGCGTGCCAGGCGTGCTCGAACTTGTCCAGCACCGGGTTGCGTTCGCCGTAGTCCGCGGCCGGGGCCACCGCCACCGGGTGGAACCCGCCGAGCAGGCAGGCCCACAGGCCGACGAAGTGCTGCTCCAGGTCGTCGCAGTGCAGGATCACCGCGTCCCCCGGCTCGATGCCGGCGGCTCGCAGCCCGCCCAGCGCGCGCCCGGCGCGGCGCAGCAGTTCGGGGAAGGTGACCTGCCGCGTTCCCCGGTCGTCGACGACGGTCACGCCGCGCTCCGGCCACTGTTCGGCGGCGCGGAACATCGCCTCCCGCACGGTCTGCGGATCATCCGGCTCGACCACGGGCGAGCCGGTGCTGACGTGGGAGGACGGCGCGTGCTCATCGTCCGCCTGGTCCGCCGGCGTGGCGTCCGCCGGGGGAGCTGTCACCGGTGGCCGGGCGGGCACCGGTGCGCCCGCCGAGACCGCCACCGGCAGCGCGGCCAGCTTCGCCGGATCCGGTTTTCCGTTGTGGTCGCGGGGAATCCGGCTCACCACGCTGACCAGCAGCGGGCTGCCGGGTGACAGCGCGAGCCCGGTGGCCGCGCGCCGCGTCTCGGCCGGATCCGCCCCGGGCGCGGGCACCACGTGCAGCACCCGGCCCGCGTGACGGTCCTCCAGCGCCGCGTCGTGCACCAGCGGATGCGCCAGCAACTCGGTGATCAGGTCCATGTCAGCGCCCTCCCGCGGTGTCTGCGGCTTCGGCGGGTTCGGCCGGCCCGCGCCTGCCCAGCGCGCCGGTCGCGACGCACACCGCCGCCACGACGAGCACCAGCCCGTGCATCAGCCCGGCCACTGCGACCACCGGCCAGAGTTCGGTCAGTGCCGCCGCGGCCAGCAACCCGGCGCCGAGGCCGACGTTCTCGGCGACCGCGGCGAAGCCGAAGTAGTGCCCGCGGTCCGGATCGGGCTCGGCCTGCAGCCGGGTGGTGTAGGTGATTTCGGTGTAGCCGTCGGCGATCCCGGCGACGAGCGCGGCCACCAGCAACCACGGCCACGGCATGGCGAAGGCCAGTACGAACGCCGCGGACATGACGCAGGTGCCCGCGGCGAACGCGCGCTCGTCGTGCCGTGGCGGCCGGTCGCGGTGCAGCCGGCGCACCACCCGGTGCGCGCCGAGCAGCCCGATCGCCCAGGTGGCCAGGAACCAGCCGACCAGTGCCGCGGGGTCCTCCGGCATCACCCGCGAGGCGAACACCGGCACCCCCACGTTGTGCGAAGCGGAGCCGAACGCGTCCAGTGCGCGGATGGCGAGGATCGCCAGCACCGGCGGCACGGCCACCAGCCCGGCCACCCGGGCCCACCGGCGGACCGGCGCGCCGTCCGCCCGCACGGCCGCCTTCGACGGCGCGGGGAAGGTCAGCGCCAGCACCGCGACGGTCGTGGCGGACACCCCGAAGGTCAGCGCGTCGACCACGAACGCGGTGCGGTAGCCCAGTGCGGCCACCAGTACACCGCCGGTGGCGAAGCCCGCGGTCATCGCGATCGCCCGGCCGGTCACCAGCATGCCGTTGGCCCGCATCCGGTCCGCCGCGCCGACCAGGTCCGGCACGCTGCTGCGCAACAGCACCACCGTGGTGTTGCCGAGCAGCCCGGTGGCCACCGCCACCACCGGCAGCAGCACCAGCCCGGCGTCACCACCGCCCGCGGTCGCCGCCACCAGCGCGAGCAACGCCGCCGCCTGGCCGAGATCGCAGGCGATCAGCACCGGCTTGCGCGGCAGCCGGGCGGCCACCGTGCCACCGGCCAGCCCGGCGGCGAACCCGGCGGCCAGCCGCAGCGCCATGAACAAGCCCATGCTCACCGCGCTGCCGGTGCGTTCCAGCACGAACAGGTTCAGCGCCACCATGTTCAGGTAGCCGCCGAAGTTGGACACCGTGGTACCGGCCACCAGTACCCGGAACCGCCGCAGTTCGGTCATCTCGTCAGCTGTCCGCCGGTCGGCGCGCGGCCGTGTCCAGCGCCCCGCGGCACACTTCCAGAATGGCCATGCTCAGTGCCCGCCCCGGTTTGCCCAGTTCCCGGGAATAACGTCCGATGACGACGTTCTCCCGGCCGTAGGAAATCTTCGTCCCGCCCGCGCCGAGCCGGGCGGACTGTATTTCCGATGACAGTTTTTTGCGGCGTCCGATCAGCTCGATTATCTGGTTGTCTATTTCGTCGATCCGGCCGCGCGTGCCCTGTATGACCTGCTCAGCCGGAGTCGGAACCCGCTCGTCTTCGCTTGGCGGGCAAGGGTTGTGCCCGGTATCGGACACCGTGTCGTGCGCCTGCATTGATCCCGTCCGTTGCGTTGTTCCCGGTTTGCCCGAGTGCCTGTAAAGGGCGCGCTGAAGCCGGCTGTGCCGGTTTCTGCGCATTCCGGTCAGTTCCGGGGTGCTGGTTCCCCGAAGGTGATCCGCCCGGTGTCGTTGTGCGATACTGCGCCCATGACTTGGTCGAATCTCGGTGGTTTCGTGCTCGCGGTGACCCTGGGCGCGATGGTGCCCGGTCCGACGACGGCACTGGTGATCCGGCGGGCGGCACTGGGTGGTGCGCGCTCGGCCGTCCCGGTGGTGCTCGGCATCGAAGCCGGCCTGCTCGCCTGGGCGGTGGCCGCCGCGGCGGGCGTGGCCGCGCTGGTGGCCGCGAGCGAAGCGGCGTACACCGTGCTCCGCGTCGCCGGGGCCGTCGTGCTGGTGGTGCTCGGGGTGCAGGCCTGGCTGGCCTCCCGGCACCCCGGCGGGGAACTGCCGGTGGACGAGGCCGCGGTCCGGCAGAACTGGCACCGCGCCGCGCTTTCGGGGCTGCTGACCAATCTGGTCAACCCCAAGGTCGCGGTGTTCATGTTCGCCTTCTACCCACAGTTCATCCCGCCGGGCGCCGACGTCCTGCTGACCACGCTGCCGCTGGCCCTGCTGCAGGTGCTCATCGACGGCGGCTGGTTCCTGCTGATCGCGGTTTTTGTCGGCATGGCGCGGAAGTTCTTCGCGCGTGAACGGGTGCGGCGCAACCTCGAGCGGGTGACCGGCACCGTGCTCATCGCCCTCGGTCTCCGGCTGGCGCTGGAGAAGGTCTGAGCGTTCACCGGGCCGTCCTGGCCAGCCGGGCCGGCGCGCCGGTGACCGCCCGCGCCACCCCGATCGGGCTGGGGTCGTCGAGCAGGCGCTCCACGTCGATCCGGGTGCCGAACTCCTGCTCGATCCGGGTCAGCAGGGCCGACAGGGCCAGCGAATCGCCGCCCTCGGCGAAGAAGTCCGACTCGGCATCGACCTGAGCCGCCGGTACGCGGAGGCAGTCGGCGAACAACCGCACCAGCCGCTCGAGCGCCCCGTCGAGATCGGTCGCCGGGGCGCTCGCCCGCGCCGCCCCGAATTCCGGTGCGGTCACCGGCGGTGCCGCCGCCGCGGCGGCCTGGTCGAGCCGTCGCTTGCCGGTGTCGGTGCGCGGGAGTTCGTCCACCACGGTGAACTTGGCCGGCACCATGCCGGTGTGCAGGCGCGCGGCCAGGTACTCCCGCACGGCCGCTTCGTCGAGTTCGGTGCCTGCCGGGACGATCAGCGCCTCGAGGCCGCCGTTCGCGGCGATCACCACGTTCTCGGCGACGCCCGGTGCCAGCGCCAGCGTCCGCTCGATCTCGTCGAGTTCGACGCGCTGGCCACGGATCTTGACCTGCCGGTCGCGGCGGCCGAGGAACTCCAGCGAACCCGACGGCAGCCACTGTCCGACGTCACCCGTGCGGTAGAGCAGTTCTCCCGGCCGCCCGAACGGATCCGGGGTGAACTTGGTTTCCATCAGCTCGGGCCGGGACAGGTACCGGCCGACGCCGAGCCCGCCGACGCAGATTTCGCCGGGCACCCCGATACCGACCGGTCGCAGATCCTCGTCGAGCACGTAGACCCGCTTGTTCGTCACCGGGCTCCCGATCGGCGGTGTCTCGCCGGGCACGCAGTCGTGCCAGGTGGCCCACACCGCGGTCTCCGCGGGCCCGTAGAGATTGCAGAACCGGCGGCCCGCCCGGTGCCAGCGGGTGACCGTGGCGGCGGGAAGCCGTTCACCGGCGGCCATCGCCAGCCGGAGGTCGGGCAGTTCGGCGTCGGGCAGCGCGGCCCAGACCGACGGGGTGAGGTTCGCGGCGGTGACCGCCCGCTCGCGCATCAGGCGGATCAGCGGCGGGCCGACGGTCAGCTCGGGCCCGCGTGCCACCTCCAGGGTCGCGCCCGCGGTCAGCGCCAGCACGAGGTCGAACACGCAGCCGTCGAAACTGGGGGAGAGGAACTGCAGCACCCGGTCGGCCGGGGTGATGCGCAGGATCCGCCGCTGGGCCAGGTGCAGGTTCACCACGCCGAGGTGGTCGATCACGATGCCCTTGGGCTGCCCGGTGGTGCCGCTGGTGAACACGGCGTACGCGGTGTTCCCGCCGGTGGTGCCGGTGACCGGCGGAACCGGGGCCCGGCCGGTGGTGCCGGGGATCAGCACGGTGGTCCTCAGCCCGGCGTCGCGCAGCCGCGCGGCGGTCCGCTCGTCGGCCAGCACCAGTTCCGCCGACGCGTCGTGGAGCATGTGCCGCAGCCGCTCCGCCGGCGAATCGGCGGCCGCGAGCAGGAAGGCGCCGCCCGCCTTGGCCACCGCGAGCACCGAGATGACGAAGTCGACCGAGCGCTCCATCACCACGGCGACCACGGATTCCGGCTGCACGTTGCTGGAACGCAGGGTTCTCGCCAGCGCGTTGGCCCGCTCGTCGAGTTCGGCGTAACCGCACTCGCCGTCGCTGTCGCGGACGGCGATCGCGTTCGGTGTGGTCCTGGCCCACCGCTCGAAGAGGTGGTGCCAGCAGCGGTGTTCGCCGATCAGGACCTCGTTGTCGTTGAAGCGTTCCAGCAGTGCTCGGAGGTCCACGCTGTTCTCCGCGTCTACTTTGGACAATGGGGCGGCGGCAACGGGTTCGCCCGCCGACACGCGCATCCGCACCCGGGCGGGTGCCCGGGTGTTGGCGTGCTTGCCCCACACCACCGCGTCCGGCCCGGGTTCGGTCTCGTAGTGCGGATAACGCTCGAGGAAACCGAGGATCGCCCAGCGCGCGGCCTGCTGGGCGTACGGTGCCCCGGCGCAGTAGTGCCTGCCGAGGCCGAAGCCCAGGTGCCGCGGGCCGCGACGGGTGATGTCCAGCGTGTGCGGGTCCTCGTACACCGTGGGGTCGAGATTGGCCGCACCGAGGTGCACGAGCACGCTCTGCCCCGCCCGCAGCCGCACCCCGCCGATCTCGACGTCGGCGGTGACCTGCCGGGCGACGTACTGGCTGGAACCGTTGATACGCATGAACTCGTCGATCGCGGAGTCGATGAGCTCGGGCCGCTCGCGCAGGGCCCGCTGCTGCTCGGGGTGGCGCTCCAGCAGCAGGAGCCCGCCTGCCACCAGCTGGGTCAGCGTCTGGTAACCACCACCGACCAGCACCACGCAGTTCGCCGCGATGATGTGCAGCCGCCGCTCGAGTCCGGCGTCGTCGAGGTCCAGCCCGGCCAGCGGCCCGGCCAGCGCGCCGATCAGGTCGTCGGCCGGTTCGGCGAGGCGTGCCCTGGCCTGTTCGGTGAACGCCGCCATCGCCTCGCGCAGGATCGGCACCACCTCACCGTCGCGGACGTCGGGCAGCGAGGAAAGGCTGCCCAGCAGGCGTTCGTAACCGTCGGCCCACCGCCCGAGCCGGAGCTGCTGGCCCGGCATGCCCAGCAGATAGGCCACCAGCGCCGAGGGCAGCGGCCCGGCGAGGTCGCCGACCAGGTCGATCCGCCCCTCGCCGGGCAGCCGGTCCAGGATGCCGCGGACCAGGTCGCGGACGTCGTCGTCGCGTTCGCGGACCTTGGCCACGGAGAACTGCTCGCGCAGCGGCGCGCGCAATTCGCTGTGCGACGGGGGATCGGTGAACAGCATCTGCTCCCCCACCATCGCGGCCAGTTCCGCGCCCGGCCCGAGGCCGCGTTCGGCGAGTTCGCCGCTCTGCCGCCCGCGAGCGGAGGAGAAGTTCTTGAAGTCGCTGAGGATCCGGGCCGCCTCGCGGTAGCCCGAGCACACCCAGAGCTGTCCTACCTCGTCGAAGAAGAGCGGGCCGAGTTCGCCGATGGCCTCGACGTAACCGCGGGGGTCGGCGATGACCTCGGGTCGCTCCAGGTTGTGGATTCCGTGTCTTCTGCGGTCGTATTCGGTCATCGGGATCGATGGCTCTCCTGGCTCCGACGCGAATGCGCGTGAGTGGTGAAGAATGAAGTCCCGTCGGCGCTGACGGTGACCATGCGGACATGGTGAATCAGCGGCAGTGTGTGCCGCGTGCGAAAAACGATCTTCACAGCAGTTGCTTCGTGTGCCGCGTGCGCACGAAGACCCCCACCCCAGTTCTCTTCGGCCGTGAGGCCGGTCTTCCCCAGTAATGTCCTGCTGATCATCGGGTGGACGGGCGCTTGGCTCGACCCGTGACCGTTGGCCAGTGTAGGGGGACGCCGCAGCGGGGTGTCAAGCGGTAGGTGGCAATTCTTGAGCAGTGAAACCGGGCATAACGGAGCGCCACCGAATCGACGCAGGCCGCGCATTAGTAATACCTGTGGAAAAGTAGCCCGAGTGTGGGGACCGGCCTGGGGATGTGCTCCGTTGGGGTGACCCCGTTTTGGCGGGTTGGTTCGTGGTTGTGGGCTCCGGTGCGACGTTGGTAGCGTGCGACTGCCGGCCGGGAAATTGTCGGGCCGCGTGGGGGTTTCTGATTAATCGCGTTCGCCGGTGTTGAATGACCATCGGCCGCGACGACCTGCCGAATTCGTCTGCACAATCGTTTCCGCCGCATCGGGCCCCGGTGCGGCCGCCCTGTCATGGAATCCGGAGGAAATGTGTCCGCAGTAACGACCGCCGGTCTCGGCGGCGGCAATGTAGGTGTGCTCGGCACCGGTTCGTGCCTGCCGGAACGGCGGGTCGGCAGCGCGGAGGTCGCGGACCTGCTCGGGGTGGACCTCCGCTGGATCGCCGAGCGGATCGGCGTGCGGGAGCGCCGATTCGCCGAACCAGGGGAAACCGCGTCACAACTGGCGACGGGCGCGGCACTCCGCGCGCTGGAGGCGGCCGGAGTGGCGGTGGGCGAACTCGACGCGGTGGTGGTCGCCACCTCGACGCCGGACCGTCCGATTCCCGGTGTGGCCGCGCGGTTGCAGGCGGCCATCGGCGCGCACGGGTCGCTGGCGTTCGACGTCAACGCTTCGTGCGCCGGTTTCCTGTTCGCCGTGGAAACGGGCCGCGGCCTGCTGGCGGCCGACCCCAGGCGCGACTACGTGCTCGTTGTCGCGGCCGACACCTATTCGCGCTACCTCAATCCCGCCGACCGGCGGACCTACCCGCTCTTCGGTGACGGCGCGGGTGCCGTCGTGCTCGGGCGGGTGCCGGACGGCGAGGGCATTCTCACCACCGAACTGATCACCGACGGGCGGATGGCGGAGTACGCGACCGGCGGGCCGCCGGTGGCGAGCACCCCGGAGGAACTGGCCGGCGGCAAGCACCACATCGCCATGTCCGGCCGCGACGTGGCGGAACTGGTGCTGGCGGAGTTCCCGCGGCTGGTCACCGACACCGCCAAGGAACAGGGCATCGAGCCCGCCGACCTGGACCACGTGATCTGCCACCAGGCCAATCCGCGCCTGCTGGAATCCTGCGCCCGCACCGTGGATCTGGCGCCCCGGCAACTGGTGATCACCGGTGACCTGGTCGCCAACACCGCTTCCGCGTCGGTGCCGATCGGCCTCGACGTCGCCGCGCGCGACGGCCGGATCCGGCCCGGCGACGCGGTTCTGCTCATCACCTTCGGCGCCGGGATGTCCTGGGGCCGGACCTTCCTGCGCTGGCCGGCGGCGGCCGGCCAGTCCCAGCGGATCAAGGAGAACGCGTGAAACTGACCTGGAACGAACGGCAGGAGCGACTGCGCGAGCGGTTCGCCGCATTCGGCCGGGAGCACCTGGCCCCCGGCAGCGCCGAACGCGACCGGACCGCCACCTTTCACGAGCAGGGCTGGAAAGCGCTGGCGGCGGAGGGGTTCTGGCGCGTGCACGTGCCGGTGGAGCTGGGTGGCGAAGGCGGCGACCTGTGGGATCACATCGCCGCGTTCGAGGGCCTGGCCCACGGTGCCGGGGACACCGGGTTCGTGCTCTCGGCCGCCGCGCACGCCGGATTGCTGCAGCTGCTGCTGAACTACGGTACCGACGAGCAGCGCGCGGATCTGCTGCCACCACTGCTTTCCGGTGCGGTCGGCGCCACCGCGGCCACCGAGGCGGCGGGCGGCTCGCACGTGGCCGCGGTGTCCACCACCGCGACAAAAACCGGTGACGGTTACCGGCTCACCGGCGAAAAGGCCCACATCACCAACGCGCCGGTCGCCGACGTGATGATGATCCTCGGCCGGGTGGCCGGGCTCGGCAAGCACGACATCACCCTGTTCCTGGTCGAAGCCACCCAGGCGGGGGTGTCGCGCGGTGAGCACGAGGACCTGGTCGGCCTGCGCACCAGCCCGCTCGGCCCGATCCACCTGGACAACGTGCGCCTGCCGGCGAGCCGGATCATCGGCACGCCGGGTGACGGGCTGAAGACCCTCTACTGGACGCTCGCCTTCGACCGGATGCTCTACGGCATCATCGTCGCCGCGCATCTGGAGGCGCTGATCCCGATGGCGCTGGACCGGGCGCTGAGCCGACGCGCGTTCGGCGTTCCGCTCGCCGAGCACGAGTACATCCAGGAAAAGATCGTCGACATGAAGATGGCGGCCGAGGCGTCGCGCTCGCTCTCCTACACCGCGCTGGACGCGCTGAACCGCCGTGAAGGGGATTTCAGCACGCTCGCGTCCTGTGCGAAGTTGCTCTCCGCGAACGGCATCGTGCGGTCCGGCCTGGAACTGGTGCAGTTGTTCGGGCACCTCGGCTGCGAACGCGGCCACGGCATCGAACGCCAGCTGCGCGACGCCATCGCCTTCCGCATCGCCGGTGGCACCGACGAAATGCAGAAGAAGAACATCTTCAAGAACCTGGTCAGCGCCAGGCAGCTGGTCACCGCAGGCTGAGCCCACTGGGCTTCGGCAGACACGAGAACGGAGTTTTCCCGCTATGGTCCGGATTTCGGAGAGCGCGGTGCACGCGCGATCGGAATGGGTGGTGGAACCGGATGACTGCGCGAGCCGCTGGGGCAACACCGGGCTGGAGGTGCTGTCCACCCCGGCGATCCTCGGCCGGATGGAGAAGCTGTGCGCCGACGCGCTGGCCGGGCACCTGGATGACGGTGAGATGACCGTCGGGGTGGAGGCGGTGCTGCACCACCGCGCCCCGACCCCGGTCGGCGCCAGAGTGCGCTACCGGGTGCACGCGGACAGGGTGGACCGCAAGATCCGGTTCGATTTCGAGGTGCACGACTCGGCGGGCACCCTCGTCTGCGATGGCACCCACCTGCGCGCGGTGATCGAGGTCGCCGGATTCCAGGCCAAGGTGTCGGCACTGGCGGTCCGGTGAGCACCGCACAGGACCTCGCCGGGCCCGCGCCGGTCACCGCGCGCGGGGTGCCGATCGCCGCGAAGGCGCGTGGCGCGCGGGTCTACGACGAACGGGGCCGCGACTACATCGACGGCAGTTCGGGCCCGATCTGCGTCAACCTCGGCCACGGTGTGCCCGAGGTGCTCGACGCGATGCGGGCGCAGGCGGAGCTGGTCACCTTCGCCCACCGCAGCCAGTTCGGCACCCGGTGCACCGAGGACCTCACCCGGGAGGTGCTGGCCGTCGCCGGTGCGGACCACCGGGAGGTCGTCTACGTCAACTCCGGGTCCGAAGCGATCGAAACCGCGCTGCGGCTGGCTTTCCACCACCACGCCCAGCGCGGCGACACCGATCGCGCCGTGGTGCTGACCCAGTTCCCGAGCTACCACGGGATGACCGCCGGCGCACTGGGCGTGTCCGGGCACCCGGGCCGGCGCGCGGGACTGGCGCCGCTGCACGACCACAGCGCCGCCACCGTCCCGGTGAAGGCGCTCGATCCGGCGGCGTTGCTGCCCGGGGTGGCCGAATGGGAGGACGCCTTCCGCGAGGCGGGCCCGGAACGGGTGGCGGCGGTGGTGGTCGAGCCGATCGGCGGCGCTTCCACCGGCGCCGCGGCGACCTCGCCGGAGGTGCTGCGGCGGCTGCGGGAGCTGTGTGACGAGTCCGGTGCGCTGCTGGTACTGGACGAGGTGCTGGCCTCGTTCGGGCGAACCGGGGATTGGTTCGGGCACCAGCCGTCCGGGGTGCGCGCCGACCTGGTCGCCATCGGCAAGGGCCTCAGTTCCGGCTACACGCCGATCGGCGCCTGCCTGGTCGGCGCCCCGGTGCTGCCCGGCCGCACGGCGGCGGACTTCGCGTTCGGGCACACGATGAGCGGCAACCCGCTGTCCACCGCGACCGCGCTGGCCGTGCTCCGCTACACCCGTGACCACGACCTGCCCGCCCGCGCCCGGCGGGTGGGCGAGGAACTCGGCACCCGGCTGGCCGGGCTGGCCGACCGCAGCCCGCTGCTGGGGATGCCGCGCGGGCGCGGTCTGCTGTGGGGATTGCCGGTGGAGCAGGAGGCCGCGGCGTACGCGGCCGGGCCGCTGGCGCCGCGCCTGTGCCTGGCGGCGCGGGATCATGGGCTGGTCGTGTACCCGGCCGGGGTGGCGCACGCGACGCAGGCCGTGCTCGTGGCGCCACCGCTGACCATCACCGGCGACGAACTGGACGAACTGCTCCACCGGCTGGAGCGGACCCTGCGGGACTTCGGGAGCGCGGTATGAGCACGCTGCTGATCGGCAATTCCTACAACGACCACCTGGTCGGCGACCTGCGTACGTTCACCCCCGCCGAACGCGCGGTGGCCGGCAACATCTCGGTCCGCATGCTGTGGCTGGCCGAACCCGGTGACGTGGCGCTGCTGCCGCAGCCACCGCACCCGGACTTCCTGGCCTTCCTGCTGCACTGGAAGGGGATGGACCGCGACGCGATCGAAATCGTGGTGCCCCCACCGGGTGTGTTCGGGTCGGACGTGCTGACCAGGGACCGGCTCGCCGATCCGGGGCTGCGGGCCAGGTTGGCGGAGCTGACCCGCGGCCGTGGCCTCGATCGCGTGCTGCCGTATTCCTTCGACCGCACGGTGACCGCGCTGGCCGCCGAACTCGGGCTGCACGAGAACACCGAGGGGTTCGGCTTCGCCGCGGCGGGCGGTACCGACCTGCTCAACAGCAAGAGCGTTTTCCGCGCGATCGCCGGTGGGATCGGCGTGCCGCACACCACCGGGATCGCCACCACCGACCGCGCGGAGGCCGAGTCGTTCGCCGCCGGACTGCTCGGGCGCGGGGAGGCGGTCATCGTCAAGCAGGACTTCCACGCCGGTGGTTACGGCAACGAAATCCTCGCCCCGCACGGCGGGGTGGCGAAGGTGGGCGCGAAACACCTGTCGGTGGTCAGCGGTGACGAGGTGCCCGCGCATTTCGGCGACCGGTGGGCCGGTTACACCAATGACGGTGCGCGGCCCGCCGTGCTGGAGCACTACCTGCCCGGCTCGATCGCGCTCGGCGCCGAATGCGTGGTCACCGGGCAGGGGTTCCGGCTGAACCATTTCGGGGAAATGCGCATGGAGCCCATTTTCGACGGTATCGCCATCCATTCCGAGGTGGGCAGCCCGGAGGTGCGGGAGGCCTACCGGGACGCGCTGGCCCGGTTGTGCGAACCCGTGGCGGCGATGGGTTACCGCGGTCTGATCAACATCGACGGCATCATCACCCCGGACGGCCGGATGCTGCTGACCGAGTTCAACGGCCGGGTCGGCGGTACCTCGCACCTCGACTGGCTGGGCCGCGCACTGGTCGGCGACGACTACTTCACCGAGTCCGTCATGCTCACCCGCAACCACTGGCAGGTCGATTCCACCGCCGAAGCCGTGGCTCGGGTACGCGCCGCCGGGCTGGAATTCGACACCGGACGCGGGGAGGGAGTGCTGATCACCGGCGACCACACCGCGCAGACCGGAGTGCTGGAATACTGCGTGCTGGCCGCGGATGTCGCCGCGGCGGAAACAATGGAAAAGGCGATCGGCGGGCTTTTCCCGGACCGCGGCGAGCACTGAGCCCGCGCCGCCGATACGACAGGAGGGGATGGCGCGCATGGGTTACCGCGGATTGGCCACCGGCGGCGTCGCGGTGTGGCTGGTCGCGACCTTGTTCAGCCGCCTTCCGGTGGCGATGATGCCACTGGCACTGGTGTTCTTCGCGCGGGAGGCACCCGGCGGGTATGCCGTCGGCGCGGTGCTGGCGGCGGTGTACACGATCGCCGAGACGGTGGGCGCTCTGGTGTTCGGCGCCCGCCTGCGCGGATCCTTCCTGCGCCGCCCGCTCGGCATCGGACTGCTGATCAGCGCGTTCGCCGTCGGGGTTTTCGCGCTCGTGCCCGACGCGCCGCTGGTGGTGCACATCTTGCTGACCGTGGTGGCCGGCGCGCCGGCGGCGATCGCGCCGGGCAGCCTGCGCTCACTGGTGACCGGGCTGGTCGCGGAGAACGACGTGCCGCGGGCGCTGAGCGTGGACACCATGCTGAACCAGGCGGCCTGGGCGCTGTCCCCGGCCATCGTCAGCGTGCTGGCACTGCGGTTCGACGCCTCGCTCCCGTTCGCGGTGGCCGCGGTGAGCACCGCGCTCAGCGCGCTCGCCGTGTGGCGCCTGCCCGCCGGGAAACCGGTCCCCGAAACCCCGGCGACCGGCCGCCGCCGGGCGTTGTGGTCGGCCTGGCCGGTCTACCTGACCAGCGCCGCGGCGATGTACCTGCTGGCCACCGCGGAACTGACCCTGCCGGCTCTGCTCGAAGATCGCGGGGTCGCGGTGGGCTGGGCGGGTGCGCTGCTCACCGGGTTCGCGGTGGCCAGCATCGTCGGCGGATTCTGCTACGGCCTGCGCGACCGGTGGCCGGGTTCCTACCGCACGCAGAGCAATCTGCTGCTGCTGGTGGTGACCCTGTTCGTGGCGGTGATGGCCCTGCTGCCCGGTTTGCCGGGGGCCGCGATCGGGCTGCTGCTGGCCGGGTTGTTCCAGGCGGCGCTGCTCACCGCCAGGAACCTGTCGTTGCGTGAGCGGCTGCCGGAGGATCTCCACGCCACCGGGTATTCGATGATGTACGTCGGCAGCGGTGTCGGATACGGCGTCAGCGGAATGGCTTCCGGTGCGGTGCTGGCGATCGCCAGCCCGTCGGTGGCCGTATTGTTCGGCGTCGGTGTCACCGCGCTCGCCGGAGTGGCCGGATTTTTCACCGAACGCCGTGCCGAACGCCGTCCCGAAATGGTGTCGAGCAAAGAGTCCTGATCGGAATACCGACTGTCGTGATTCCCGGGTTGGCCGCTTTTCCGGCGGCCAACCCGGGACGGCTCACCGCGCGGGCGCGAGGCTTTCGCCGACGAACTCGATCAGCTGCCGCGGCGTCTTCATGGCGTCGATCTGCTCGTCGCTGACCGGGATCCCGAGGTCGTCCTGGACCCGGGTGGCGATCTCGTACACGGCCAGCGAATCGTAGCCGAGGTCGGCGAACTTGTCGTCGACATTGCCTTCGGTGATCCGGATGTTGTCGTCGGTGCCCACGCAGGAATCGATGATCTTCTGCAATTCAACGGGACCGAAGTGTGACATGGATCCTCCACTCGACACTGTTTTTTGGGGAACGCTTCCAGGCTACCGCGCTGAATTGTTGTGCTCAAGAACTCGGCGGGATAATCTCGAATCAGTGAATTGCTCGCCGATGATTGTTCGCAGTGTCAACAGTGTCAACAGTGTCCATATCGGACGGAAGGGGTTCTTTCCATGCAGATCGTTTCGCCCGGCGCCGGCGGCCACGCCGCACTGCTCGGGCTGGGCGGCTACCGGCCGCGCACGGTGGTGGGCAACGCCGAGATGTGCACCAGGATCGACTCCACCGAGGAGTGGATCGAGACGCGGTCCGGCATCCGCGAGCGCCGGTTCGCCGCACCGGACGAGACGCTGGAGTCGATGGCCGTGGCGGCCGCGGCCAAGGCGTGCGGGCAGTCCGGAGTGGACCCGGCCGACCTCGACTGCGTGCTGGTCGCCAGCATGTCGAACCTGGTGCAGACCCCGCCGCTGGCGGCCGCGGTGGGCGCGGGGCTCGGCACGCGGCGCGCGGGCGGGTTCGACGTGTCCGCCGCGTGCGCCGGATTCTGCCACGCGCTCGGCCTGGCGTCGGCCATGGTCCGGCTCGGTGAGGCCAGGCACGTGCTCGTGGTGGGGGCGGAGCGGATGACCGACATCGTGGACCCGGCCGATCGCACGATCGCCTTCCTCTTCGCCGACGGCGCCGGCGCGGCGGTGGTCGGACCGTCGGCCACGCCCGGGTTCGGGCCGGTGGTCCGGGGTGCCGACTTCGGCTCGCGGGAGGCGTTGCGGATGACCGGGCCGTGGGCGGAGCCGGGACCGGCGCCGGTGATGCGGATGGACGGCAAGCGCGTGTTCCGGTGGGCGGTCGGCTCGGTGCTGCCCGCCTGCCGCCAGGCGCTGGAGGCGGCGGGCGTGCGCGCGGCCGACCTCGGTGCTTTTGTTCCGCACCAGGCGAACCTGCGGATGATCGAGATCATGGCCGACGGCCTCGGCCTGCCGGAGACCACCGCGGTCGCGCGCGACGTGGTGACCACCGGGAACACCTCGGCGGCGTCGGTGCCGCTGGCGATGGAATCCCTGCTGGCCTCCGGCGCGGCCGAATCCGGCTCGCTCGCTCTGCTCGCCGGATTCGGCGCCGGGCTCAACTACGCGGCCCAGGTCGTGGTGCTGCCGTGAGCACGGTGCTGAACCAGGACTTCACCGGGCGCAGCTATCCGCCGTCGGAGGTGTACGTCGTCAGCCGGGCGAAGATCGCGGAGTTCGCCACTGCCGTCGGCGCGGACGCGCCCGCGTACTTCGACCCGGAGTGGGCCAGGGTGCACGGTTATCCGGACGTGCTCGCTCCGCCGACCTTCCCGATCCTGCTCGCGCTGCCCGCCGCCGAGCGGATCCTGCGTGACGAGGAACTGGGCCTGGACTACCGGCGGCTGGTGCACCGCGACCAGGATTTCCGCTACCACCGCCCGATCCACGCCGGTGACCGGCTGACCACGGCCCTGACGATCACCGACATCCGGGCCACCTCGTCCAACGAACTCTGCGTGCTGCGCGCGCGGATCGCCGATGACGCGGAAAACGACGTCTGCGAGGTCACGATGGGATTCCTGGTGCGCACCTGAGCACACACCGAGCTGGTGCTCAGGTGGCGACCCGGCCGAGCCAGCCGGTGACGGAGCTGCCGCTCCTGCTGATGACGTTCTCGGTCTGGGCGTTGAGGGCCTGGTAGACGCCGACCACGGGAGCGGGCGGCGAACCCGGCGGCCAGGTCGGCACCGGTGAGTCCGCGTGGTCTACGAACTCACCCCGCTCGGGAGCCGGCTCCGGCCGGTGCTGGGGCACGCCGGTGGAGCCGCTGTGTGTGCCGTGCCCGGTGGTGGTGACTCCTCGGTACCGTGACCGGCGAGTGGTACCGACAGCGAGGAGCGCCCATCCCATGACCGACTCGGCCCGGTTGCACACCAGCGAAGAATTCCCCGCGATGCTCCGACGGATCGACGCCCTCGGCGAGCTGGTCGAGTCGAACGCCAACGCGGCCGAGGAACTCGGCAGGCTCACCGACGACACCGCGCGGGCGCTGCTGGACGCGGGGATCGTCCGGGCGGGACTGCCGGAGAGCCTCGGTGGCCACGAGTTCTCCCCGCGTCAGCTGATCGAGACCCACGAGCGGCTCAGCTACCACGACGCGTCGGCGGGCTGGACGATGATGGCGCTGCAGATGATCACCAGCACCACGGCGGCCTATCTCGGCGCGGTCGCGGCCGCGGAGTTGTTCCCCGACGTGGCTGGCGGCAAGCATGCGTTGCTGGCCGGGCACGGCACGCGGCCCGGCCGTGCCGTCCCGGTGGACGGCGGCTTCCTGGTGAGCGGCAGCTGGCAGTTCGCCTCCGGGATGTCGCTGGCCACCCACATCCACAGCGCGATCCAGGTCGAGGGCACCGGCGAACTCCGGGTGCTGGCGATGCCGAAGTCGCAGGTGGAGCTGGTGGACAACTGGGACGTGACCGGGTTGCGGGCGACGAACAGCATCGACTACCACTGCGCGGAGGTGTTCGTCCCGGCGACGCACACCTATGCCGCGGCGACGAAGGAAACGGCCAACGGGGGCGCGATCTACCGCGTCGGCCTGGTGAACATGGCCTCGACCGTGCACACCGCCTGGGCGCTCGGTGTCGGGCGGCGCCTGCTCGACGAGCTGAAACTGGTCGCCGCGGCCAAGTCCGGTACGCGCAACGCCGCCGTCGACACCGCGCAGTTCCACGCCGAGTACGCGAGCGCCGAGGCGAAGCTCCGCGCGGCGCGGGCATGGGCGATGGACGTGTGGCGGGACAACGAGGAAACCCTGGCCGCGGGGGAGTTGCTGAGCACCGAGCAGGACACGATGATCCGGCTGGTGCTCAACCACACCACGTGGACCGTGCGGGACATCGGCCAGACGGCCCACCGATGGGCGGGCACGGCGGCGATCCGGCGCGGGCCGATCGACCGGTTCCTGCGTGATCTCGCCACCGGAACCCAGCACATCACGTCCGGCCCGGTGGTCCTGCAGAACTGCGGAAAGTGGCTCACCGGCGCACAACCGCGGGCGCACTGGGAGTTCCTCGACCTGGTGCCGTGAGCTAACCCAGCTTGAAGTCCGCGACCCGGATGGGCGACGGGGTGGTTCCGGTGGAGCGTTGCTGGTAGAGCACGGACAGCACGCCTTCACTGGCCACGCGGCTGTAGTCGACGTTGACCTCACCGAAGACGTTCATGCTCGGCCGGTCGAAGACCAGGGTCCAGTCGGTCCAGCCGCTGGCCTTGGAGGCGGTGACGATCCTGGCGAACGGCATGATCAGGTAGATGTTGTCGTCGCGGTCGAACACGACGCGGGTGCGGCCCGTGGCGTTCGGCTGGATCGGGACCTCGCGCTTGGTCCACGATCCGTCCGGGGCGCGGAATACGTGGAACGAGCGGCCCCAGTTGGTGCGGTCGGCGGCGTAGCTGGTGACGCACTGGGTGAACCGGCCGGGCACGTAGCTGATCACCGCGTGCGGTGCGCCGGTGCGGTCGACGGCCTGGCTTTCCTGGTTCATCAGGCCGTGGTTCGGGTCGAGCGGATCGACCACGAGATCGGGCGACACCGCGACGGGCGAGCCGCCGGTGGTGCCGGCGACCTGGCCGGTGTTCCGGTGCCAGGTGCGGCCCCGGTCGTCGCTGTAGACGTAACCGGTGTCGTGGTTGGTCAGCCCGCCCGGGTTGCACAGCACCCCGGAATTCCCCTCGCGCCAGGTGAACGCGGCGTGCAGCCGTCCGCCAGGGCCGTAGGTCAGACCGTGCAGGTACATGTTGCGGGTCGTGCTGGTCACGCCGTTCGGCGCGGTCCACGGACCGGTGGCGGATGACCACTTCCCGAGCTTGCGCCACGTCGTGCCGTCGTACTCGGCGAGTTCGTTGGTGCCGTTGCCGGAGCGACCGGTGCGGTAGCTGAGTTGCAGCCGCTTCTCCGGCGTGACCACGAACTGCGGGTAGCTGATCCCGCCGAGGTCCACCCCGTCCAGCGTGCGCTGCACCGCGCCGAACCGGGCGGGGGACCAGGCGCGCGACGCGGGCGCCGACACCAGACCGGCCTCGGACTTGACGTAGAACACCGGCGTGTCGTGCACGTCCATGGCCACGTGCAGGCGTCCGTCGGCGGGGGAGATGCCCAGCGAGATGACGTTGTGCGAGTCGTTGACGGTCAGCGCGTGCGGGAGGACCGCCTTCTCCCACGTCCCGGCGGGCAGCTGGCGGCGGGCGACCACGGCGGCGCGGTTCGCGGTGTACCAGGCGGTGTACTGGTAGCCGGCGTGGGTGAGGATCGCCTCCGACTGGTACGACTGGTTGTTCACCAGCCCGTCGTAGGACACGAAGTACAACGCCGACGGGTCGAGCTGGGTGTCCCGCAGCAGTGCCACGCCCGGGGCGGGTTGTTCGGCTCGGACGGCCGCCGGTGACACCAGTGCCAGGCAGGTGACCAGCAGGATCATCGTGCGGAGCATGGATGAACCCCTTCGCGCGCAGCGCTTTCCCGATGAGAGTAGCGACCTGACCGGATCGGGCGGAACCGCCACCTGGACCGATTTCCCGCCGTCGCTGTTCCGTCTTTTCGGGGGTGACACCACCGGGGCGGTGTGTTATCTGGAACGGGACCGACAAAGGAGTCTTGGATGAACCCCGACGTTTTGCGGAACTACCTCTCGAAGTATCGCACCAACCGGCGGGACACCCTCCGGATGGCAGGTGCCGCCGGAGCCGTTGTGGTCGCCTCGTCCGCGGGGGTGCGGCCGGCGAGTGCTGAAACCGGCGATGGCAGCCCGGCCGGGACGGACTCGGGTGGCGATTTCGACGACACGCCTTTCGACTATTCCGACCCGGCGAACCTGGCGGACTGGGCGCCGAGCCGGTACGGCGCCGGGGACCAGCGAGGCGCGTTCAACGAGGTGACGGCTGCCAAGACCGCGTCGGCGCTGAGTGTGCTCAAACCAGGGAAGCCGGTGCGGACGTACAACCTGGGGGAGCTGATGTGGAATGGTTTCCCCGCGTTCAAAACCGATCCGCGCCGCATCCACGAACAGCGGCTCACCATTGCCGGTTACCAGCCCCCGCCGGGGTTTCTCGAGGCGGGCGGCGTGCTGATGACCACGGAACCGCTCGGTGCCAACAAACTGAGCTACCACGAGGAACGTTTCGCGGCGGAATTGTCGCCGCTGCACCCGGTACCGCTGGCCTCGACCTTTCAGATCGCGACTCAGACCGACAACCTCGGTCACATCGGCGCGGGGGAGTATTACTACAACGGTTTCCGCGGCCCCGACTTCGCCGCGGCGCACGGTGTCACCAAGCTGGGCAACGAGCACATGGGGCCGATCGCCACCCGTGGTGTGCTGCTGGACATTCTCGGGATGAAGGTGGCCGAGGGCAAGACCGGTGACCTCGCCGAACCGGCCAGCAACGGCAAGCCGTTGCTGCGGGAGAACTACCGGATCACCGTCGAGGACATCAAGGCCGCGATGAAGTTCGGCGGGATCGGCCGGATCTCGCCGGGTGATGTCGTGCTGTTCCGCACGGGCTGGAACCAGCTCCTCGCCCGCCGGGACGCCGGTGACATCCTCCGGTGGGAGGCGCCGAACGGGATGCCCGGGATCTATCTGCGGGAAGCTCGCTGGCTGGCCCAGTTCCGCCCCGCCGTGATCGGGAGCGACACGTGGGCGCTCGAGGTGCTCGGCAACCCGGTCAACGACAACGGGTCGGCCTTCCCGGTGCACCAGGAACTGCTGATGCGCAACGGAATCCGGATCGGGGAGTCCTATGTGCTCGACGGACCGGCCGACGACCGGGTGTACGAATTCGTCTTCGCGGTGACCCCGCAGTTCCCCGAAGGGGCGACGGCGGGGAACACGCCTCCACTGGCATTGGGACAGCCTCGGCGCCACTGACCTGACCGGTGCGGGCCGCCCGTTCAACCACCACCCGAACGGGCGGCACCCGGCCTTATCGGGAGCGTGGCGGCCCGCCGGTCGGGTTGGTTGTGGTGTCCACGCCGACGTTGAGGGAGACCGTGTAGCCGCTGGTGACGTCGCCGGTCACGGTGGCGAGCTGGGTGGCGCCGCTGTCGTCGCCGAAGACGTTGTCGTCGGTCAGCGTGACCTCGGCCAGTTTCGAACGTGACTGCCCGTAGCCGGATTCCGCGTAGACCTTTTCGCACACGTCCTTCGGCAGCGCGACCTGGGAGATGGCGATGGCGTTCGCCGAATCGCTGATGCTCGCCTGGTCGGGATAGACCTCGAAGTGGATGTGCGGCCACCGGCCGTCGTAGCAGGCGGGGAAGACGCTCGTGTACTTGACGCGCCCGCCGTCGTCGGCGATCTGCACGCCCCGCAGGTAGTTCTCGTTCTCGACGCCATCGGAATACATGGAGTACTTGCCGTCGCGGTCGCAGTGCCAGACGTAGACGGCGACTCCGGCGAAGGCACTGCCGCCCTGGGCCAGGTTCGCGATGGTCAGCTCCAGCGACATCGGCACACCGGCCGCGGTGGTGGTCGAGGTGCCGAAGCTGGAACGGATGTCACCGCGGACGACACCGCTTTCGGCCAGGATGTCGGGCCCGTTCGAGCCGTCGCCCGGGAACGGTCCGGCGGTTTCGTCCGGGATCTCCACGAGCCCGGCGGAGGACGGGGACGACGCGGTGCTCGACGTGGTGGCGGAGCTGCTGTCGGAGCCGGTACCGCACGCCGTCAACGCCACACCGGCCGCGCCGAGACCCAGCACACGCAGCGCGCGGCGGCGGCTGAACAGGGTGCCGATGTCGAAACCGAGCCCTTGATCCACGATTTCGTCGTCCGGCCGGGCCAGCGCCCGGCCCTCGTAAGTCAGTTCGGGTTCTCGCATGTCACGACCCTCGCACCGATTCCTGTGCGTTCCTTGTGCGAATCCTGTTGGGTTCATGTCGGCGCCGGCAGCGGGCAGTCGGTAACACGGTGTTTCTGGAAACGCGGCGTTACTGTACTGTCGATCGCATGGAGTTCCTCCCAGCCGTGGCCGCGTTCCTCAGCTTGCCGCTCTTCCTGGGCGCATTCGCGTGGTACGCCGTGCGCGCGCGCCGTCGCGGCGGCGGCCAGTCACTGATGGGACCGTTCGAGGAGATCTGGGACCCGATCGCGCACAAGACGAACATCGAAATCCGGATCGAGGCCGAGCGGAGCCCGGAGACTCCGTCGCCGGGCGATCCGCCGGAGCTATCGGGCCTACGGCGCTACCGGCCCGCGGAGCCCGGCCGCCGAGCGGACGAGTGACGCGACCGCCGGTGAGTGACTGCTCGGCGGCCAGGCGAGCACCGTGGTGACCTCCGGCGCGTCGCGGACGTCGGCCAGCATGAGCTGATCGTGTGATGCGAGTGGATGCTTGGCGGGAAGGATCGCGACCTGGCCCTCGACGAACAGGTCCTCGGTGTCGAACCCGGCGAGGTCGTCGACGTTCTCCGTACCGTCTTGGACACGAACGTCTTCGGTGCCGTGCGGGTGACAAACGCGATGCTCCAGACCGGCCCGGCCATGGCCGCCTGCGCGCCGTTGAAGTCGATGCTCAACAGCGTCACGGCCCAGTACGCCCGCCGGCTCGCCACCCTGCCGGACGGCGGACCGCGCGGCGGCTTCTTCGACGACAACGGCGTCGTCCCCTGGTGACTACATCTGCTCGGCGAGATCGCGCGCGACGTCGATGGTGATTTCCCGCGTCCGGATCGCGAGCGGGGATTCGGTCCGCCAGCCGGGCCAGTGCAGGGCCAGTTCGCGGGACGGTGACGGCTTCAGCCGGTGGAAGCTGAGCTGGTCGTCGGACCAGGCGTCGGTGCCGTGCAGGGCGAGCCAGGGCAGGACGGCGCAGCCGATGCCGACGCGCACCATGGACAGAATGGTTTCGTGGCCGGTGGTGCGGAACACGAACCGCGGGTGCGCGCCGGCGCGGGCGAAGGTCCGTTCCAGCCACCGCTGATGGTAGGTGGGCGGCCAGGCGACCATCGGCGCGTCGTCGAGCAGCTTCACCGACACCGGCCCGGCCGGGAACGCACCCGCGCCCGCGACCAGGAGGTACTGCTCGTCGAAAAGCTTGACGTGCTGGACATCTCCTTCGACGGGGCCGTCGTGGAACATCAGGTCGAGTTCCCCGATCCGGGGATCGTCGGGCCTGACGTCGGTGAGCCTGATGTCGCAGCCGGGATGCTCGTCCAGCAGGCGCCGGATGACCACGGGCAGGATGCGGTTCGAGACGCCCTGGAAGGTGCCGATGTCGATCCGCCCGTTGCCCGCCCGGAACCGGTCGACGGCGTTGGTGAGAACGTCGGCCTTCGCCAGCAGGTCGCGGCCGTGGGCCAGGACCACCTCGCCGAGCGGGGTGATCCGGACGGGCCTCGGCCCACCGGGACGGTCGAAAACCGGGCCGCCGACGGCTTTCTCCAGTGCGGCGATCTGCTGGCTGATCGAGGATTGGGTGTAGCCGAGCCGGGTCGCCGCCTGGCCGAAGGTGCCTTCTTCGGCGATCACGGCCATGGCCCGCAGGTACCGCAGTTCGACGTCCGCCATGACGGCAAGCATAAGGGATGGCGATCGTCTTGATCCGATTCTATCGCTTTTCGTGATGCTTTCGGCGGCTTAGCGTCATTGGCATGACAAACGCGAGCACGCTCGAACCGGCAGTCACCTCGGCTCCGAAGCGGCCGTCCTGGCCGCAACTGGGACTGCCCAAACTGGTCTGGGCACTGGCGGCCACGCACTTCGTCGGCCGGGCCGGTGGTGTGGTGCGGTCGTTTCTGGTGCTGTACCTGACGCAGGCGCAGCACCTCTCGCCCGCGACCGCGGGAGCGGTGGTCGCGGCCGTCGGCGTCGGGGACATCGGCTCCCAGTTGCTCGGCGGCTGGCTGGGAGACCGGATCGGGCGGCGCAACACGATGCTGGTGGGCTTCATCGGTGCCGCCGGGGCGCTGGCCGCGCTCGGCTCGGCGGATTCGATGCCCGGGATCTGGGCGGCCGCGGTGGGGGTCGGGCTGACGATCGAGCTGTTCCGCCCGGCCGGGTCGGCCGCGGTGGCCGATCTGCCGACGGCACAACGAATCCGTGCGTTCGGGTTGCTCTACTGGGCGGCCAATCTCGGCTTCTCGGTGGCCACGGTGATGGCCGGGATCCTGGCCAAGTACGGCTACGGCCTGCTGTTCTGGATCAACGTGGTGGCCTCGCTTGTCGCGGCGCTGATCGTCTGGCGTCAGGTGCCCGAAACCCGTCCGGCCGGGTCGGTGCGGACGCGGCGGGCGCTGCTGCCCGTGCTGCTGCGGGACCGGTTGATGCTCGCGATGATGGCGATCCACGCCGGGTACTTCACGCTGTTCCTGCAGACCTTCACCACGTTGCCGCTGCTGATGACCGCCAGTGGTCTCGGCCCGGCGACCTACGGCGGGGTGCTGGCGTTGAACGGGATCTCGATCGTGGCCCTGCAGCCGTGGGCGGTCCGGCTGCTCGCCGGTCGCAACGGCAGCGCGGTGTCGGCCGTGTCGATGCTGCTGGCCGGGCTGGGTGCCGCGCTCGGCGCGGTGAGCCACAGCCCCGCCGCCTTCGCCGGATCGGTTCTGGTCTGGACCCTCGGCCAGATCGGCATCGCCGTCCGCTTCGGTGACACCTTCGCCGAACTCGCACCGGCCGAGCTGCGCGGCAGGTACATGGGCCTCGCCTCGACCACCTGGAGCGTCGGCGCGGTGCTCGGCCCGCTGGCCGGAACCGCACTGCTCGACGTGGCCGGTCCCGCCGCTCTCGGAACAGCGTGCGCCATCGGCGGAGTCGTACTCTTCGTCGCTCAGCGGGCACTCATCCCGGCACTGCGCCGCCGGGCCGCGGCACACGAAACGAACGGCGACCGGTGAACTCCGGGCACCGATCAGGACTGGTCCAGGGCCCGTTCGATCGCGCGGCGGGCGCGGCCGGCGGCGGTCCGGTCGTGCTGGAGCTGCATGGCCGCGTTCAGCGCCAGTCCGGCGGCGAGGATCTCGAACAGCGCCTGGTCGACGTCGAACCGGGCGGGCAGCTCGCCCTTCTCCACCGCCGCGGTCAGGTCCGCCCGCAGCTGTTCGCGCCAGCGCGACCACACCTCGGCCACGGCGTCGCGGACCCGGCCCGGGCGGCTGTCGTACTCGGAGAGCGCGGCGGTCATCAGGCAGCCGCCCGGCAGCAGTGGTTCTTCCAGGTAGTCAACGGAGTTGGCGCACACCACGCGCAGCCGACGCAGCCCCGGCGGCTCGGCCAGTGCGGGTTCGACCACCCGGTGCCAGAAGTCGACGAACGCCTTGTCCAAAGTGGAGATCTGCAGCGTCTCCTTGGTGCCGAAGTGCTTGTGCACGCCGGACTTGCTCATCTCCAGCTCCTCGGCGAGCCTGCCGATGGTGATGCCGTCCAGCCCTTCCTCGGAGGCGATCTCGGCGGCCCGGCCGAGGATCCGGCCCCGGGTGGCCCGCGCTTCGGTCGCTGAGCGTCGCGGTGACATGCGACGAGGATAGCGTACGCACGTTCGCTATTGATTTGGTGAACGCCCGTACGCTAAATTCCGGTCCTCTCCTCACCGAGACGAATGGAGCGCGAGATGAGGGTGCGACGACTGGGCTGGGCCGGGCTGGAACTCGAGGCGGACGGCGAGCGACTGGTGATCGACTACGTGCGGGACCTCTCGCCGCTGTTCACCGGATGGAAGCCCGGCGAGGGACTGGCGATGCCGGGTGGGACGGTCGCCGCCGCGCTGGTCACCCACCTGCACCGGGACCACACCGACGCGGCCGCGCTCGCGGAAGTGCTGGCGTCCGGGGCGCCGGTGTTCCGCCCGGCGCCCGGCCACGGCGACGACGTGGACAACGTGACGACCCTGCTCGCCGAGCGCGAGCTGACCCTGCGCGGACTGGCTGCCGAGGTCGTGGACACCTGGTCCACTCGCGACACCGGGCCGTTCCGCGTCACCGCGGTTCCCGCCGTTGACGGGCTGGGGGATCCGCAGCTGAACTGGGTGGTGGAAGCCGAGGGGCAGCGGCTTTTCCACGGCGGCGACACGATGTTCCACGGCTACTGGTGGCTCATCGCGCGGCGGTTCAGCCCGTTCGACGCGGTGTTCCTGCCCGCCAACGGTGCGGTGGTCGACGCACCGCACCTCCAGCCGCCGAGTCCGCTGCCCGCCGCGCTGGACCCGAGACAGGCCGCCGCGGCCGCGGAAATCCTCGACGCCCGATACGCGGTGCCGATGCACTACGAGGCGGAGCAACCGGACAAGATCGCGGGCTACGTCGAAATCGCCGACCCGGAGACGGAATTCCGCGAGCACGCCGGAGCGCGCGCACGCGTTCTGCCCATCGGCGAATGGCTGGATCTGGCCGGCGGACTACCCGCCTGACGTCAGCTCGGCGAACCGCTGGAGGTAGAGCGGCCAACCGCCATCGGAGGCTACGCCGTCCCGGCCGTTTTCCCAGCCCGCGCCGTGGCGGTCCAGATGGCGGTGCTCGAGTTCGACCCTGGTGCGGTCCGGTCCGTCGGCGATGAAGCGCACCTCGACCTCGCTGCACCGGCCGGGGTCGCTTTCGAGCTGCCACTGGGGACTGATGTCCCAGCTGATCACGAACCGGTGTGGTGGCTCGAACGCGAGCACCCGCGCCCAGCGGCACACCGACCCGTCCTCGCCACGGTCGTAGACCGAGCCGCCGACGCGGGTTTCGAAGACGGTCTCGGCGATCGGCGCGGCCGGCAGGTTGTGCCGGCGGGGCTTGATCCGGTCGAACTTCTCGGTGAACACGGCGAAGGCGCGCTCGATCGGGACCGCGACCTCGATCCCGCGCCGTACGGAGGTGTCGGCGGACGTGCTGGTCATGGTTGCCCCGTTTCCGCGATTCGCTTGAAGTTCTCCAGGGCGTTGCCCCAGAACTCGTCCAGCTCCTCGCGCAGGGTGGCGAGGCCGTCGAGATCGACCTCGTAGATGCGTCGCGTGCCCACCGGGCGGACCAGCACCAGGCGGGCCTCCTTCAGCACCCGCAGGTGCTGCGACACCGCGGGCCTGCTGATCGGCAGCTCGTCGGCGATCTCGGTGACCGACCGGGGCCGCTGGGCGAGGCGCCGCAGGATCTGGCGGCGGCTCGGATCACCGATTGAGTCACGAACGGTTCAGAGCAGCCAACGGTGGTCGCCGGCCAGTTGCTCCCAGCGCCTTCCCAGTCCCCAGGTGTGCCCGGCGTACACGGCGGCGAGCACGATGAGGACCAGCGCGTAGATCAGGTGGTACTCGATGACCGGGTTGGTGGAGCGGGTCGCTTCGCCGGTGTCGGTGAAGCGCGCGGGCGGCCACTCCGCGACCCACATGAGCAGCATCATCACCGTGCCGGTGACCGCGGCGACGCGCAGGCCGATGCCGAGCACCACGGCGACGCCGATGCCGAGCAGGCCGATCATGAACAGCCAGTCCGCCCACCAGGCGCCTGCCCAGCCGCGCAGGGTTTCCGCGAATGGTCCACTGTGGACGCCGCTGAGGAAGCCCTTGGTGGGGGAGCCGCCGTTGAGCCAGGCATTGGCGGACGGGGTGGCGTAGCCCCAGCCGAACGCCTTGTCGGCGAAGGCCCACAGGAACAGCAGGCCGGTGGCGATGCGCAGCACGGCGATCGACTGACCGGCACCGGTGGACACGCGCGCCGGGCCGGCGACTCGGGATTCCCGGATCGACGTGGTCATTCCTTCCGCTCGGGGATTCCAGCCTGGCGGGGCGGGTTTGGCCTGTCCGGGGGCGAAGGTCCCCGCGGCCGGGGACGATCGGCCGGGCTTCGTGCCGCCGGGCAGCTGTCCGGACTCAGCGGTGCCCAAAGGCCCTGTAACCGGTGACCGCGGTCCCTGCCCGGCCGCGCCGCCGGTGACAAGAGTGGTGGACAGACTTTGCGGAGGTCGTGCGATGAACTTCTCCACTGCGGAGATCGGGGCGCTGGCGCGTGCGGTCGGCCACGCGCCCTCGGTGCACAACACCCAGCCGTGGTCGATCGAGCCGCGAGGTGATCTCGTCGACTTGTACGAGCGGTTCGAGGTGTCGCTGCCGCGGCACGATCCGACGGGCCGGGACCGGGTGATTTCGTGCGGGGCGGCCCTGGTCAACCTGGAGACCACCGTGCGGGCACTCGGCTGGGGTGCGGAGACCACGCTGTTTCCGCAGGCTGACCGGCCGGATCTAGTGGCCGAAGTCCGTGCGGCCGGGCGCGCCGACAAGACCGATTCGATCGCGGCCCGCTACGACGCCGTTTTCCGGCGCCACAGCTACCGGCAACCGTTCCGGCTGAGCCGCCTGCACGCCGATCGGCTGCGTTCGTTGAGCCAGGCGGTCGGAGAGGACGGCACTCAGGCGCGGGTGATCGATCACCGGAACGAATCCGCGGACCTGGCCGAATTGCTCGGCTACGCGGCCCGTGTGCTCCAGGACGACGCCGCCTACCAGCGTGAGCTGACGGCGTGGACCGCGTTGCCGGAGTCCGCCGACCGGATGAGCCTGCCGTGGGCGGGCCTGGTCCGGCATGGCACGCGGGTACCGGACGAGATCACCTTCACCGCCCGGCTGGCCCAGGAAGGACTCCTCGTGGTGCTCACCCCGGACGACACGCGGCGGGACCACCTGCACGCCGGCGCCGCGATGCAGCGGATCTGGCTCGAGGCGGTGGCCGGTGACCTGGTGGCGTCCGTGGTGACCCAGCCGCTGCACCTGCCCGAGGTCCGCGCCGGGCTGATCGAGCGGCTCGGCCTGGAGGGCTATCCCCAGCTGCTCATCCGGGTCGGGTACCCGACCCCCGCCCTTGGCTCGACCGGACAGGGCAGTTGTCCGGTCGCGGTGATCCGTCCCGGGGCCTGAGAGCCGATCGGTGACAGCGGGAATGGCGGCAGACCAACGGCGGAAGGAGTTGCGCTATGCGTGCGTGGCGAGTCCGGCGGCCGGGGCCGCTCAAGAGCCGTCCGCTTGTGCTGCGGGAAGAGCCGTTGCCGGAACCGCGACCGGGTGAGCTGCTGGTGCGGGTGCTGGCCAGTGGTGTGTGCCGGACCGATCTGCATGTCGCCGAAGGTGATCTCCGTACGCACGGTCCGTCGGTGATTCCCGGGCACGAGGTGGTCGGTGAGGTGGTGGATTCCGGCGGTGGTGAGCTGAGCGGCTTCGCCATCGGGGATCGGGCCGGGATCGCGTGGCTGCGCGGGACCTGTGGGACGTGCCGGTATTGCTTGCGTGGCGCGGAGAACCTCTGTCCACATTCGACATATACCGGGTGGGACGCCGATGGTGGATATGCCGAGTACGCGGTGGTTCCGTCGGCCTACGCCCATCCGCTGCCCACGGGCTACGAGGACACCGAGCTGGCCCCGTTGCTGTGCGCCGGCGTGATCGGTTACCGTGCGCTGAAGCGGGCCGAGCTGCCGATGGGTGGGCGACTCGGGATCTACGGTCTCGGCGCGAGTGCGCACCTGGCCGCGCAGGTGGCGCTCGCCGGTGGGGCGACGGTGCACGTGATGACCCGGAGCCTCGCCGCGAGGGAGCTGGCGCTGGCACTGGGCGCCGCCTCGGCGGGTGGGGCCGCGGATCCGCCGCCGGAGCCGCTGGATTCGGCGATCCTGTTCGCGCCGGTCGGTGAGCTGGTGCTGCCCGCGCTGGCCGCGCTCGACCGCGGTGGCACCTTGTCTATCGCGGGTATCCATCTCAGTGAGATCCCCGCCTTGGACTACCAGCGTCACCTTTTCCAGGAACGGCAGGTCCGCAGCGTCACCGCGAACACCCGCGCCGACGCGCGGGAGTTCTTCGCCTTCGCCGCGAACCACCGGCTCGAGGTGAGCACCAGCGAGTACCCGCTGATGCACGCCGATCTCGCGCTCGCCGACCTGGCCTCGGACCGGGTCGACGGCGCGGCTGTGCTGGTCCCGCGCTGACGGCCAAAGTCCCCGCGGGAAGGGCAGAACGGCCGCATTCCCGGCGCGGTTCCCGCGGATAGCTTCGATTCGTCGGTAACGAACGAAGGTGAGGGAACGGCGATGAATGCGTCACCAACGGGCAATCCACCGGTCGTGGTGGCGGTCGATGGTTCCGAGCCTGCGCTCGCGGCTACGCGGTGGGCGGTGGAGGAAGCCGTCCGGCTGCACGCGCCGTTGTTCATCCTCAGCGCTTATGGGCTCGATGATGTGTCCTTCGCGATGCGGGTGTATCCGCCGCAGGAATGGCTGGAGGCCAAAAAGCAGGCCGCCGAGCACATCGTGCGCGACGCCGAGGCCGTCGCGCGCGAGATGGCGCCCGATCTGCCGGTCCAGACCAGGGTGAGCCCGCTCGGGTCGGTGTCGGTGCTGCGCGAGGTGTCCACCCACGTGCGGATGATCGTGCTCGGCAAGCCCGGTGGCGTGGTGCGCGGGCTGGTGGTCGGTTCGACGTCGATCCCGGTGCTGGCCGGGGCCGAGTGCCCGGTCGTGGTGGTGCGTGGCCGTGATCGTGGTCGCCCGCAGGAAGGGCCGGTGGTGGTCGGGGTCGATGGTAGTCCGATGAGTGAGGCGGCGATCGCGCACGCCTTCGCTGAGGCTTCGTTGCGGGGGGTTCCGTTGGTCGCGTTGCACAGTTGCCACGATGCGGACCCGGCGGGGTTGTTCAGTGAGGGCAGCGCTTATTTCGAGTGGGAGTCGGTCATCACCGCGGAAGAGCGTCTGCTCGCGGAACGGCTTGCGGGCTGGCAGGAGCGGTATCCGGATGTCGAGGTGGAGCGCGTGGTGGCGCGGGACAGGCCCCGGCAGCAGTTGCTCGAATTGAGTAACAAGGCGCAGTTGGTGGTGGTCGGCGGCCGTGGGCGTGGCGGGTTCGCCGGACTGGTTCTCGGCTCGACGAGCCAGGCGCTGGCCCATCACGCGAACTGCCCGGTGATGGTCGTCCGCACGCATCCGGAGGGAGCGCGGTCATGAACCTGAGCACGGTCGCCGCGGTGATGACCGCAGGCCCGGTCACGGTGGGGTTGTCGGCGACGTTCAAGGAGATCGCGGAGAACATGGCCGCCCACCGGATCAGCGCCGTCGGCGTGACCGATGCCGAGGGTGTGCTGGCCGGAGTGGTCTCCGAGGCGGATTTGCTGGCGCACTACCGGGTCTGGCCGAAACGGTGGCACCGGCTGGTGCACCGCGCGGAGCGTCGGAAAACGGCGGCCCGGATCGCGGCCGAGTTGATGAGTGCCCCGGTGCTGACGGTGGAGGCCGGGGATTCGCTCACCACCGCGGCGGCGCGGTTCGCCGAAACGGGAGTGCGGCGGCTGTTTGTGGTCCGCGACGGGAAACCGGTCGGTGTGCTGGCCCGGCACGACCTGGTCAGTGTGTTCGCCAGGGACGACGGGGAGATCCGGCACGAGATCGAGAACACCGTGCTGTGGGGGGAGTTCTCGCTCGGTCCGGATCGGGTGCGGGTGCTGGTGGAAAGCGGCGTGGTCACCGTGGCGGGTCGTCTCGAGCGGCGTAGCGAGGTCGCGCCGGTGGGCAGGCGGATCGGGCAGGTGCGCGGGGTGGTCGCCGTGGACAACCGGCTCGACTACGTGTGGCAGGACGCGGAGGTGGCTGCCGATGCGCGCTCGTGAGCTGATGACCTCACCGGTGATCACCGTTCGGCCGACCACCTCCGCGAAGGAGGCCGCTTCGCTGTTGGCCGAGCACGGTTTCACCGCGCTGCCCGTGATCGACGAGGACGACCGGCTGATCGGCATCGTCACCGAAGCCGATCTGATCCGTGACCGCGTGCCCCGCGACACCCGGTACCAGCGCCGCGAAACCCCGCGCCCGGTGCCCGATCTCGACGTGGCGTCGTTGATGACCTCGCCGGCGGTGGCCATGGGCAGCGGCGCCGACGTGGCCGATCTGTGCCGCGCACTGCTCGACGACCGCATCCGCGCGATGCCCATTGTGGACGGTTCCACCGTGATCGGCATCGTGACCCGGCGGGACGTGCTTCGGGCGCTGGCCCGCAGCGACACCGACATCGCCGCCGACGTCCGGCACCACCTGGAGATCTACGGCGGCCCCGGCCGCTGGCAGGTCGAAGTCCACGACGGGGTGGTCCGCATCGTCGACGCCTACGACAGCGAAACCGACCGCCACGTGGCCACCCTGCTCGCGCAGGCCGTGCCCGGCGTGATCGACGCGCGCACCGTGTCCGAATCCAGAGAAGGGCTTGTGTGATGGAGAACAAGATCGTCGTCGGGGTGGACGGCTCGGCCGCGTCCGGCACCGCCGTGCGCTGGGCCGCCCAGGAGGCTGGTCGCCGTCACCTCGGCCTGCACATCGTGCACGGCTTCCGCGCGACCGAGCTGTACTACGGCGGCGGGCTGGCGATCCCGTCGAAGCTGATCGATTCCCTGCGCGAAGCGGGGGAACAGGTGCTCAAAGACGCCGAGCGGACCGCGCGAGGCGTGGTCGAGGACCTCAGTATCTCCACGGATATGCCGACCGAGCCGCCGGTGCCGCTGTTGATCGACTTGTCTCGCGAGGCTCGCATGATCGTGGTGGGACACAGCGGCCGCAGCGCGTTCACCGGCATGCTCGTCGGGGCTACGGCCGCCATGGTGGCCAGTCACGCGCACTGTCCGGCGGTGGTGGTCCGGATGCGTGAGGACAGCGGTGACCTGCCGGTGTCCGGGCCGGTGGTGGTCGGTGTCGACGGCAGTCCGAACAGCGAGCAGGCGCTGGCCACGGCGTTCGAGGAGGCGTCGCTGCGGAACGCGCCGCTGGTGGCGCTGCACGCGTGGAGCGATGTCACCTACGACGATTTCTACGGCGCCTCCCGGCTGCCGTCGCCGTGGGAGGCGATTCGCGACGAGGAGGAGCGGTTGCTCGCCCAGCGACTGGCCGGGTGGCAGGAGAAGTACCCGACCGTGGAGATCCGGCGTGAACTGCTCCGCGACCGGCCTCGGCACGCCCTGCTGGAGCACTCCGCGCAGGCGCAGCTGCTTGTCGTGGGCAGCCGTGGCCGCGGCGGGTTCACCGGCATGTTGCTCGGTTCCACCAGTCAGGCCATGATCCAGCACGCGCAGTGCCCGGTGCTCGTGGTGCGCCCGGAGAAAGCGAAGTGACCGCGGTCCCCGCCGGGGTCGTAGGCTGGTCGTCGGCGGGAAGGGCGCGCACGCATGATCCGGGTGTTCTTGGTGGACGACCACGAGGTGGTGCGGCGCGGGGTCGCCGACATGCTCGACGAAGAGGACGAACTCGAGGTTGTCGGGCAGGCGTCGAACGTGTCGGAGGCGCTGGCCAGGATTCCGGCGCTGCGCCCGGATGTGGCGGTGCTCGACGTCCGGCTCCCGGATGGCAACGGTGTTGAGCTGGCGCGTGAGCTGCGGTCGAAGCTGCCCGAGCTGAACATCCTCATGCTCACCTCCTACACCGATGAGCAGGCGATGCTGGACGCGATCATGGCGGGTGCCAGTGGGTACGTGTTCAAGGACATCAAGGGCATGGACCTGGTCTCGGCGGTTCGCGAGGTGGGTTCGGGTCGTTCGCTGCTGGACGCGCGGGCGACGGCGGCGCTGATGACGAAGCTTCGCGAAAGCGCGGAGAAGAAGGGCCCGCTGGCCCAGCTCAGCGATCAGGAGCGGACGCTGTTCGAGCTGATCGGCGAGGGGCTGACCAATCGTGAGATCGCCGAGCGCATGTTCCTGGCGGAGAAGACCGTCAAGAACTACGTCTCCCGGCTCCTGACCAAGCTCGGCCTGCAGCGCCGGACGCAAGCCGCCGTTCTGGCCACCGAGTTGCGCGGAGGCGCGGCCCGGGACTACGAGCGCTAGCCGCTCCAGCGCGATCTGCCTGGCTAAACGCTGACCATCACCTCGCGCAGGGGGCGGCGCGGAGTCCACGAGGCGGGTGAGCCGTAGCCGACGCGGAGGATCATTTGTGGCCACAGCCCGCCGCCGAGTAGGTGGTGTAGTTCGCGCCGGACTTCCGGGACCTCGACCGGCTGGGAGATGAACGAGGCGTCCAGACCGGCCGCGGTCGCGGTGAGCAGGACCCGCTGCAGGGCCTGACCCGCCCGCAGACGGTCCACCGCCTGGTCGCCGAAGGAACCGAGGACCACAACGAGCGGCTCGTCACCGCCTGCCGGGCCGCGTGCGCCGTTGCTTCCGAAATCCCGCAACGTCCAGTCTTCGCCCGACACCACGCCTGCCGCGGCGAGTGGCACACCGTCTCGCGATCCCGGCGTCCGCCGTGTCCACCGGCGCCATTCGGCCAGGAATTCGGCGTCCGCGACCTGCACCTGGTGGGCCTTTTCCGCCAATGAGCGGAGCTGGTCGCGCTGCTCTTGATCGAGTACCGGCATCCAGGCGTGCTCGACCTCGGCCGCGCGGCGCAGGTCGGCGAGCAGGTGGCCGGGCACCGGCGTGGCGGTGAACGGCATGCGGTTCGTGTGCCGGTGGGGAATAGCCTTGGCCAGCCTGGTGACGCGCGCGTCCGGTGCGCGGAGGGCGAGTGGCCGCACGGTGGCCAGCAGCGTGGGTTCCTCGCGCCGCGGCAGCAGCACGGTGGCGGGGTGGATGCCTAGTGCGGTGATCGCCGTGCGCAGGTTGAACAGCGCGGCCCCGCAGGACAGCAGGAGTTCGCGCCGGTCGGGGTCGGTGGCCGGCAGCGCCCGCGTGAGGTCTGCGTGCAGTTCGATGGCGCCGGGGGAGCAGCGGAACAACCAGGGCTGCGTGTTGTGCGTCGACGGGGCCAGCACGGCGGCCCGGAGCACGGATTCCACTTGGTCGGGCTCCAGCTTGGCGACCGCGGCTGGTTGCATGAGCTTTCTTCCCCTCACTGGCGAAGCACGGCAGACTGGCTGCTGACCTCGCTCGAGTGTGCCTGTGGCCGTCGGGCCGGAGTAAGGGAAGAAAATCACCGCCACACCGGGAAAGTCCCGGACGGAACGGAGATCACCACCATGTCCAGCGCCCCGGGGAGCAGGGACGAAGGCGGCGGCGCTCGCCGCGTGACCGGAACGCTGTCACAGCTCCGGGTCCGGGAGGTGCTGCGTGATCTGCAGGACCGCATCGAGCTGCTGATCGATACGCGGGACAAGATGGACGGCCTGCTGGACGCGGTGCTGGCCGTGGCGTCCGGCTTGGAACTGGACACCACCCTGCGGCGCATCGTGCAGGCCGCGATCGACCTCGGTGAAGCACGCTATGGCGCGCTCGGGGTGCTCGCGGAGGCGGAGCACACCTCACTGGCCGAGTTTGTCTACATCGGAATCGACGAGCGGACCCGGGACCGGATCGGCCATCTGCCGGAGGGGCACGGGCTGCTCGGACTCGTCATTGATGAGGCGAAACCGCTGCGGGTGGACGAGATTTCGCGTCACCCGGCGTCGGTTGGCTTTCCCGCGAACCATCCGCCGATGCACTCGTTCCTTGGTGTGCCGGTGCGGGTGCGGGATGAGGTGTTCGGCAATCTGTACCTGACCGAGAAGCAGGGCGGGGGTGAGTTCACCGAGGACGACGAGGTGGTGTTGCAGGCGCTGGCCGCGGCGGCCGGGATCGCCATCGAGAATGCGCACCTCTACGAGCAGGCCCGGCTGCGCCAGCAGTGGCAGGCCGCCACCAGCGAGGTGACCACGGAACTGCTGGCAGGCACCGAACCGGCCGAGGCGCTGAACCTGATCGCCAGCCGGGCTCTCGAACTCACCGGATCCGACGTGACCCTGCTGGCGTTGCCCTATTCGGCTCAGTTCGACGTGGAGGAGGACTGGGACGACAGCGCCGAAGAGCTGACGGTGCTGGTGTGCGCCGGTGCCCGGTCGGCGGAGCTCACCGGGGTCCGGGTGGAGGTGGCGTCCTCGGTGCTGGGCTCGGTGTACCGCGATCGCACTCCGCGCAACGCGGCCGAGGTGATGCTGGGGAACTCGACGTTCGGGCCTTCGCTCGTAGTGCCGCTGCGCGCTGGTGACCGGACCTCCGGGGTGCTGATGGCGGCCAGGGAGTGCGGTGCGCCGGGCTTCGCCGCGGACCAGCTGCCGGTGATCGCCTCGTTCGCCGACCAGGCGGCGCTGGCCTTGCAGCTGGCGACGCAGCAGCGCACCGCGCGCGAGCTGGACGTGCTCGCCGACCGCGACCGCATCGCCCGCGACCTGCACGACCATGTGATCCAGCGGCTGTTCGCGGTGGGCCTGGCCATGCAGGGCACGCACCGGCGGGCCAAGTCGCCGGATGTGCGGCGGCGGCTCGGGGAGAGCATCGACCAGCTGCACGAGATCGTGCACGAGATCCGCACCGCGATCTTCGACCTGCACGGCGGCGCGGCCGGGCACACCGGGCAGAAGCTGCGCAACCGGCTGCACGACGCCATCGCCGAACTCACCGAGACGAGCGAACTGCATCCCTCGGTGGTGATGTCCGGAACCCTGGACACGGTGCCGCAGCAACTGGCCGAGCACGCCGAGGCGGTCGTCAGGGAGGGCGTGAGCAACGCCGTCCGCCACGCCGGCGCGACCGGCCTGACCGTGACCGTGGCGGCCAAGGACGAGTTGCGAGTCACCGTGGCCGACGACGGCGCCGGGATGCCGCCCGAGGTCGCGACCAGCGGCCTGCGCAACCTCCGCGACCGCGCCGAAGCCCTCGGCGGCTCTTGCACCATCACCCCGCGCGACGGCGGCGGCACCCAGCTCGACTGGACCGTGCCGCTGCGCTGAGCCGATCGCGCCGATGCCGTTGTCAACCACCAAATGTTTTTGGCAACCGTTCTTTGTTCGTGGCGGACCGCGGTGTGTTGTTCAATAACCGACCATCGGCGGAATTGTGGTTTCGCGGCCGAAGTCAGGCTGTCCGCGGGCTGTTACACGAGTTGTGCCCGCTTCACGCGATCGTGTGGTGCGGGCAGGTGTTCGTGGTGTCGGACGGGTGAATCTGTTTAAAGTGGCGCGACTTCCCCGTGGTCGAAGTATTTCGCCTTGGATTCAGTGGGTTCTTCTGTGGCAGAAAGTGGTATTTGTGGATTTCGACGCATTGATCGCCGAGTTGCGGAACCTCCGGGAAAGCGTCACCGGGGTGACCGACACGGTGATAGCCGCGGTCGACGGGATTCCCATCGTCGCGGACGCGGCGATGAGCATCGACCCGGCGAAGCTCTCCGCGCTCGCCGCCGCCGACCTGGGCATCGCCCGTCAGGCGGTCGAGGTGACGGGCAAGGGAACGCTCGGCCAGACCGTGGTTTTCGGCAGTGCGGGCTACATGGTCGTCTACGCCATCAGCCGGTCGGCGCTGATGGTCGTCCTCGGAGACAAGGAGTTGAACGTCGGACGCCTGCTGTTCGAGTGCCGTCCCGTCATCGAGCGGATCACCTCGATCCTGGTCGCGCAGCCGGAATCCCGGCACTGACCGCCCCCGATCCCCTGGCAAACCGAAAGAAATGGAGTTCGATGAACATCGACGGAGCACTGAAGGAATCCATGTCGATCGCCGGCGCCCTCGGTGTCGCGCTGGTCGACTACGAGAGCGGGATGTCGCTCGGGACCTCCGGAGGAGGTGACTGGTTCGATCTGGAGGTCGCGGCCGCGGGCAACACCGACGTCGTCAGATCGAAGCTCCGCGTCATGTCCTCGCTCGGGCTCAACGACAGCATCGAGGACATCCTCATCACGCTGCGCCGCCAGTACCACCTGATCCGCCTGCTGGACACCGCACTCGGCGCCCGGAGCACGCTTTTCCTCTACCTGGTGCTGGACCGCGACCAGGCGAACCTCGCCCTGGCCCGGCACTACCTCAAGCGCATCGAGTCGGACCTGCAGGTCTGACCGGCACCGACGATGACCGGAGGCGGGTCCAGCATCGAGGCGCTTGCCGTCGGCTCGGCGTTCATGGGCGGCTTCGGCGAGCTGTTCCCGGCGCGGCTGAAGCTCTCCGGCGAGCAGCTGGAGTTCCTGTTCGTGCTGCCGGACCACCGAGCCGACGGTGAAGACGGTGGAGGAGTACTCGATCACCCGCTCGTCGAAGTGCGGGAGCGGATCCGTTCGCGCGGTGAAGTCGGGGCGGCTCATCCCGCCCCGCTCTTCTTCGTCGACGCCGGCGGTCGCTGGGCGCGGCTTCGCGTGGAGTTCACCGGGACCGCGGTCCGGGCGCTGATCGTGATGCCCGAGGCGGCACCCACACAGGTCCCCGGCGTGCCGTTCCACGGGGCGTGGCAGGGCCAGATGTCCGGCACGGTGAAACTGGCGCTGGACGAGATCGCGCGCATGCTCGCCCGCTGCCGGAACCAGGGGGGCGGCGCCGAGCCGCTGATCGACCTGGAACTGGCCTACCGGCACGACCGGAACCACCGCGTCCGGACGGCCGGGGCGCACGAAGCGGTCAGGGAGTTCATCGCGCCGGTCCGGCCGGTGCTCAAACTGCGCTGGCCGGTGGCGGCGTCCGCGCAGCGCAAGGCGTTCCTCGAAAACCTGGCGGAGGTCACCAGGGCCGGGAAGTGGCCACGCCGCAGGCTCACCACCCGGATCATGGGTGTCGAAACGGAACTGCCCGCCTGGATCACCAGGGACTGACCGCCAGGACACGTTGGTTCTTTCGAGTGTTGCCGTTGCCCCACCCGCGTGACGGGCTGATGATCGACCCGCGACCTCGGCTATCTCGTCGCGGATGGGAGAGCGTAAATGACCAAGCACCACTCCGAAGTCGCCCAGCTCGAGGCACTGGCCGCCGAGCTGATCGGCGAAGCACGCGGGATCGACGCCCGGCGCACCGCCCGGACCCTGGTCGGCGGCCCGGCCCAGCGGGCAACGCTGATCGCGCTGGCCGAGGGCGCCGAGCTGGCCGAGCACGACGCGCCGGTGGCGGCCACCCTCCAGGTCCTCACCGGTCAGGTGCGGCTGCACACCCACGACCGCGACTGGGTCCTCGACCGCGGGCACCTCGCGGCCATCCCACCGGAACGGCACGGGCTCATCGCGCTCACCGACGCCGCCGTCCTGCTCACCGTCGCGCTGCGGTAGACGCGCTCACCGCCAGCGTGATGGTCGTGGTCTCCCGCCCGGTGTCGTCGGTGTCCCCGGGGCAGTACGACACCGAATCGGTGAGGGCGGCCATCAACTGCCACGCGAGAGCGTCACTGGTGGGAGGCGCCTTCGCCCTGGTGGGCACCGAAACTCTCACCGTCACGTCGGCCACGCCGAGCCGGTAACGACAGCTCAGCTCGCTTCCCGGGGCGGCGTGCACGATCAGCCACGTGGCGGCCTCGTTGACGGCGACGCGCAGATCGTGCAGCGCCTCACGGACGTAGCCGCGGCGGCGGGCCACCACATCGGCCAGCGCGCGCAGGAACCACAGGCTGCCCATTTCCGCCGGTACCCGGAGTTCCACCTGTTCGGCCGGACAGGCAACCGGTGAGCCGGACAGGTCGTCGTCCATCAGCGCTCCTCGGGCGTTCCAGGGTACCGGTACCCCGGAGAAGGCCGCTCAAACAATGGCGGTGGTTCGTGTGACATCGGCGGCGCGAGTGCCGATTCCCTCACGTGGCTACCCCAGACGAACTGGACACCGACGTCCGCTTCACCCTCAACGGCCGGCCGTTCACGCTGAACGCGCTCGCGGTGGCCGCCCGGTTGCGTGGTCGCACGCCGGAGCCCATCCACACCCATTGGGTCAGTGTCGACGGTGTGCGGTTCCCGGTGAAGCAGGCACTGGAAATCGCCCTCCAGGTGGACCGCGCGTCGTTCACCTCGCAGTCCGCGCTGGGCTGCTTTCGCCGGCTGGGCCTGGTCACCAGTGAGTTCTCCCGCCTTCCGGGGCGGCCCGCCCGGCGCGGGACCAGGACGCCGTGGGTCGGTGTCGACGAGGCGGGCGCGGCGTTCGCGAGCCTGGTGGCGTTCCTGCGCCGCTCGCCGTTGACCGACGGGATCGGCGCGCTGGAGCACGCGCTCGTCAGCGCCGACGCCCACCGCGCCCGCGAGGTCGCGCACGACGCGGGGCTGACCGAGGAACTGCTGCGGAGCGCGCTGATCGTGCGACGTGACGTCGGCCGGGTCAGCGACGTCATCCACGCCACCGTCATCGCACTGGCCCTGCCCGCCGTGCTGGAAGAGGGGGAGCGGGTGGTCCAGCGCCCGTCGCTCGGGCCGGGGAACGATCCGGCCAGGACCTTCGACCTGGAGACCAACATGCGGGTTGCGGAGTTCAAGGTCGCGGTGTGGTCGGGGGGCGACATGATGCGGAAACGGGGCCTGGTCGCCGATCTGGTGCACCTGGCGATGAACAACCGCGGCCGTCGCCCGGAACTGTGGGCCGTGGGCGAGGAACCGGCGTACTTCCTGCGCACGAGCGCCAGTCCCGTCGGCGAGTTGCTGGCCCGGTCCTCGCCGCACCTGCAGCGGCAGTTCGCGCACCGCTACGGAACCGCGGCCATTACCCTGCGGGACTTCGTGAGCAGGCACGCCGGCCACGTGCAATTGTGCGACATCACCGAGGTCGTTCCGGAGGTGGCGGAGGCGCTGAGCTGAAAGTGTCCGATGTAGACGTTGGGTCGGCCGGGACCGGTGCGGTGCCGCACCGGAAGACGATCAGGGCAGGACCAGCTCCCCGGAAACCTCGATGCGCGCCCCATCGGCGTCGGCCAGCACTCCGGTTTCGCGCGGGTCGTAACCGGTGACGGTCAGCTGCACGCGGTGTCCGGCCCGCACGAGATATGAGGTCGGCAGCAGGGCGAAGCGCAACCGCGCGGTCTCACCGGGCGTAAGCGGCGCGGCGTCCTGCGCCCACGCGCGGTGCCACGGCACGCCTTCGGGCAGCGCGTATGGCGAGGGATGCTCCGCGCGCAACGAGACCTGCTGCCGTCCCTCGGTGATCACCGTGGTGGTGCCGTCCGGCGCGACGTCTTCGAGGTAGGCGAACAGATGCGCGTCCGGCCGGTCCGCGCGCACCGACAGCCCGGCCACCGGCGTGCCGGTGATCTCGGTGTCGCGGTCGAGCACCGGGCCGGTCCAGGCGGTGCCGCTGCCGGGAATGTGGCACGGCTGGATGACCGCGCCACTGCCCGGATCCGACGGGCAGCGCACCCCGGTCGACACGGTGAACGCGCGGCTGCCCGGCGCGGCCGAGCCGAGCACGCCGTCACCGCCGAGCGGCGCCGGTGTGCCACCGGCGGGCCAGCTTTCCGCCGGCTTCCAGGTCAGCCCGGTGGCGTCGGCCAGGTCCGAGGACGGGGTGGCGTAGTGGATCGGCGGTTCGGCGGTGATCCCGGTGTCGATGCCCTTGAGGTGCTGGTCGAAGAACCGGTGCGCCTCCTCGAACAACGCGAAACCCGCGTTCTCGCAATGCTTCCACGGTCCGATCAGCAGTCGCGAACCCGGCACGTTGAGCAGGGCCGCGATGCCCTGGCCGCGCAGTTCGTCCCGCCAGCCACCGATCACGTACACCGGCACGCCCGCGTCACGCAGCTGCCCGGCGTAACTGCCCGCGCTGCCCTCGCTCCAGAACCGCGACTGCACCAGCGGTGAGAAGCTGTCGCGGAACGGCATGCCGCGCCACAGGTCGGCGAGCACGGTGGACTGCTGGTGCTCGCGGGCGGCCTCGGCCAGCAGCACCTTGTCCGGATCGCCGTCCACGGGCAGGTTCTGCAGGTCCTGCTCGACCGTGCGCGCCGGGCCGAAGCCCCACTGCGCGGAGATGCCGCCGACCCGCCACGCGTCGTACTTGTCCCACGAGAAGCACCCGGCGAGCACGGCCTTGAGGTGCGGCGGCCGCATGGTCAGCGCGTGCATCGCGGCGTCACCGGTGTTGGAGCAGCCGTAGACGCCGACGTTGCCCGACGACCACGGCTGCGCGGCGAGCCATTCGGTGATCTCGTAGGCGTCCGCGGCCTCGATCCGGTCGTTGTACCCGCGCCGGACGCCGAACGACTGCCCGTTGCCGCGCCGCGCGACCTGCGCCACCACGTACCCGTGCGCCGTCAGCTCCGGAATCGTCTGGATGCCGCCGGTTTTCGGCCCGGCACCGTCCTCGGGCTTGCGGTCGATGGACAGGCTGTGCTGCCACAGCACCGGGAACCGGCCCGGCGCGGTGGGTCGCTCCACCCGCACGGCCAGCCGGGTGCCGTCGCGCATCGGCAGGTAGAACGACTCGGTCACCCGCTCGGTGAACCGCGGTTCCGGGTGGTAGGAACCCAGTGAACCCGCCGCGGTGGCCGGACGGTCCGGGACGAGCAGGAAGGTGGCGATCCCGGCTGCCACGAGCAGGAGCGCGGCGGCCAGGGCGAAGCGGAAGCGGCGGGGCATTTCTCCTCCAACAGCGGTTCAGTGCGCGGGCACGGCTTCGCCGAGCGCGGTTTCGCGGACGAGCAGGACGGCCACCAGCGCGAGCACGGCGACCGGGAGCGTGACGAGGAAAACCAGCTGGAGTCCGTTCGTGTAGGACTCGCGGACGGCCTCGGCCAGCGGTGGGGGCAGGGCGGCGACCCGCGCGGGCGTGCCCAGCAGTCGCCGGACGCCCTCGTCGGTGGCGGGCAGCCCGGCCGCACCGAGCGCGGCGGGCAGGTCGGCTCGCAGCCGCGCGGCGATCAGCGCGCCGAACGCGGCCACGCCGACGGCACCACCGAGCATGCGCGTGAACATCGCTGACGAACTCGCCACGCCGACGTCTCCCGGCGCGACGGCGTCCTGCGCGGCGAGCACGAGCACCTGAATGGTCAGCCCGCTGCCCGCGCCGAGCAGTGCCATGCCCGCGGCGACCTGCCAGGCCGGCGTGGTGACGCTCAGCGGGGCGAGCACGCCCAGCCCGGCCACCAGCAGCGCGCAACCCGTTGCGGGATAACGCTTCCACCGCCCGGTGCGGACGATCAGCCTGCCGGTCAGCGCCGAGGACACGACCATCGTGCCGAGTTGCGGCAGCATCAGCAGCCCGGCCGCCATCGCGCCGTGCCCGTGCACCACCTGGAGGAACTGCGGCAGGTAGATCATGCCGCCGAACATCACCGTGCCGACCAGCAGCCCGGCGGTGCAGGCGATGGTGAAGGTGCGGCTGCGGAACAGCCGTGGCGGCAGGATCGGGTCGGGCACGCGGTGTTCGCGAAGCACCGCGAGCAGCGCGGTCACCAGTACCACGGTGGCCAGCGCGAAGGTCGCGGGCGAGAGCCACGGCCACGCGTGGCCACCGGCGGACAGCAGCACCACCAGCCCGCCGGAGGACAACGCCAGCAGGGCCGCGCCGAGGTGGTCCAGCGGCGCGGTGGGCCGGGGCGGGCGCCGGTCGGGGGCGAGCCGGATGAGCAAAGCCGCGAGCACGGTCACCGGGACCACACCGAGAAAGCACCACCGCCAGCCGGGCCCGCCCGGGGTGACCAGCAGCCCGCCCAGCAGGGGACCGGCGACCGACGCGCTGCCGAAGGAAATCCCGAACCAGCCGGTGTAGCGGCCGCGTTCCCGCGCCGGGACCAGTACCGCGATCAGCGCGTTGGTGCAGGCGAGCACACCGCCGGCGGCCGCGCCCTGGAGCGCGCGGCCGGTCACCAGCCAGGCCATCGACGGGGCGAGCCCGGCGGCCAGTGAAGCCACCACGAACCCCGCGGTGGCCGCGAGCAGCATCGGGCGCGGGCCACGCCGATCGGCCAGCTTGCCCCAGACCGGGGTGGCCGCGGTCAAGGTGAGCAGTGCCGCGGCGGCGACCCACGCGACCTGGTCCTGCCCGCCGAGTTCCCCGGCGATGGTGGGCAGCGCGATGCCGATGATGGTGTTGGTCAGCGAACTGGCGAACAACGCGACCAGCGCGCCGGCGAGCACGGGCCCGGCCCGCACGGTCCGCTCACGCACCGAGTACCTCGGCCTCGAGCCAGCCGCCCACCGCCTGGTCCAGGAACGCCGGGTCGGACCGGCGCGCGTCCACGTTGTCGGCGTGCAGTTCGAGCACCGGCACGCCCGCCGCGCGCAACGCCCTGGTGGTGGCCCAGCTGCCGCGCGCGTCGTCGGAAACCAGGTGCACCACGCCGTCGACGCCGTGCGTGCGGGCCTGGTGGACGTACCACTCGGCCGACCACGGCGGGGTGTACAGCTGATCGGAGAAGGCGGCGAAGCGGGCCGCGAGCGCGCGCAGCGGGTCGTCGCCGTAGCGGAGGTAGCCGTCGGCGGCGATCGCGAGGTACATCGACCAGACAAAAACCGCGCCGTACCGGTCCTGGAAACGGCGGTAGAAGTCGAGGTCGAACCAGAGCCCCCGGCCGATCCACATCAGCCTGGCGCGCTCGGGTTCGCACACCGCCGCGCCCGCGGTGATCCGTTCGGCCACTTCGTCGTGCAGCGCCTTCGCCGCGTCCCGCGCCCACTCGGTGCCGCGATGCCACTGCGGGATCATCACCGCCGGAATGCCGTCGGTGACCGGGATCGGGCACGGGCGGGCGGCGGCGATCAGGTCGCGGGTGCGCCGGTTCCACTCCTCCTGCTCGTTGACCAGCTCCATCACCTGGGTGAAGCGCCGCCACGAGAACCGCAGTCCGGTCGTGGTCTCCAGGAAGCGGATCAGGCCATGCAGCTCGCCGGTCATCAGCTCGATCCGGTCGGTGCCGATCGCCTCGTCCCAGCGGTGCGGCATCAGCTCCCACCAGCGCACGGGCACGGTGTCGGCGGCGGCGCTCTCCAGCGGGTAGAAGGTCACGCCGGGTAGCTCGCCCCAGACGTCGAAGATCTTGCGAGAGGCGTCGCCGGTGGTCTCCGCGAGCACGATCGAAGGTTTCGGCAAACCGCCCCACGGCCCCGAATCCGGGGCGAACGCGCTGGCGAGCGAGGTGGAGCTGTACTGCTCGGTGTAGTCGGGATAACCGCGTTCACGCAGCCGGGCGAGCTGCTCCTGGGTGTGCCGCTTCGCCGCGACGATCGAGGCCCACCACTGGTTCACCACGTACGGGATGCCCATCGCGCGGAAGATCTCCTGTGGCGCGTCGGCGTTCACCAGTGCCATCGGGGCGCCCTCGGCGACCTGCCGCTTGAGGTCGGCGAACCAGGCGCGCTGGTACGCCGTCGCGGCGGCGGCGCTGGGCAGGCGGTCGCTCATCGGACCACCGCCGCGAGATCGATGTGGCCGTATTCCTGACGGTCGACGAGCGTGGCGGGCACGCCGGCGGCCTCGCGCTGGGCCGGGAAGTCCCACGGCGGCGCGTCGTCGTGCAGGCGGACGTAGGACAGCAGGGTCTCGGCGCCGCGGTCGCGCACGGCGGCGGCGGTGTGCGCGGCCCGCTCCGCGATGGAGGCGCGGGGCGCGGCGGGACCGCCGAACTGGTAGCGCTCGGCGATCGCCAGTTCCGTCGGAGCGCCGATGTCGGTCACCGCGAGCAGGTCGCCCCAGTCGTGGTCCTCGCCGACGATCAGCAGGCCCGCGTCCTCCAGTGCCCGGTAGACCTCTGGGGAGTCGTGGCTGCTGCCGGTCAGGTACACCGGACGGCCCGGCCGCGGTTGTCGGTCCGGCAGCGTGGAAAGCAACTCCCGCAACAACTTCTCCGCTTCGCCGATCGGCATCGCGGTGACCGCCGAAACCGCGGCCAGTGCCTCGGTACCGGTGAGCCGCCGGTGGCCGCGATGGGTACCGGTTTCCCTGAGGAGGCCCCGGACACGGTCGTGCGCGGCGACCGCGGCGGCCAGGTCGTCGTCATCGATCCGGCGTCCCGCGACGGCTTCGAGCCACGACCGGAACTGGCGGACCTTGGCCAGCACGTACCGCGTGGTGGTGTGGTGCGGCAGGTGCAGCACGTCGACCAGGTGCAGCGGCGGCAGCGCGATCGACGGCTCCACCCGGCGGATTTCCCGCAGCACGTAGAACAACCGCAACGACGCCTCGCAATCACGGGACAGCACAAGCACATCGAGGTGGCCGTACGCGCCGTCGAGCAGCCGGGTCAGTATCGAGCAGGCGACCGCGTCGAGCCCGCCGCCGAGGCGTTCCCGGCCCGCGCTCGCGTCCTCGCCGGGCGAGCCGGTCAGCCGCAGCGGCAGCATTCCGGCGGCGGTCAGCAGTTCGACCGGCACGTCGGCGCCGACGTACCCGGCCACCGGCCGACCAGCCGCCCGCCAGCGCACCACGGCGTCTTCACGATCGGGCAGCATCAGATGACCGCGTCCGCGGCCAGCGCGGCCAGTTCGTCCTCGCTGTACCCGAGCAGATCGCGGTAGACGTGGTCGTTGTGCTCACCGAGCGCGGGCGCGGGGGAGTCGAGGCCGACCGAGGCGCCGGAGAACACGATCGGCATGCCGGTGGCCGACAGATCCGCCACCGCGCCGTGCCGGGGATGGGTGATCGGCACCACCTCGCGCCGCGCGCGTACCAGCGGATCCCGTACCGCGTCACGGGGTTCGCGAACCTGGGCGGCGGGCACGCCGTGCTCGGACAGCCGGTCCACCACTTCCGGCGACGGCAGCGCGCGGCACCAGTCACCGATCAGCGCGTGCAGTTCGTCCGCGCGCCGCACGCGTTCGTCCCGGGTGCGGTATCGCTCGTCGTCGACCAGATCCTCGCGGCCCATGGCACGCAGCACTCCGCGCGCGAAGGCGTCGGTGGGCGCGCACAGCGCGATGTGCCCGTCCGCGGTGGGCAGGATGCCGAACGGGGCCAGCCGCGGGACCAGCGAACCGGTCCGCTGCGGCAGCCCGACCGCCTCGAAGGCGTCGAACGGCTCGCAGGCCACCAGCGAGGTCAGCGCGCCGAGCATGGACACGTCCACGTGCTGGCCCTGTCCGGTGGTTTCCGCCTGCAGCAACGCGGAAACCGTGCCCACCACGGCGAAAAGGGGCGCCAGCAGGTCACCGACGGGCAGGCCGAACCGGATCGGGTCGCCGTCCGGCTCGCCCGCGGTCATCATCACCCCGGACAGCGCCTGGATGATCGAGTCCATCGCCTTGCCCGACCCCGGCCCGCCCTGCGTCCCGAACCCGGTGATCGAGGTGTAGACCAACCGGGGGTTGAGTTCCCGCACGGATTCGTAGTCGATGCCGAGGCGCCCGGTGACGCCGGGGGAGTAGTTCTCCACCAGCACATCGGCGTCGCGCACCAGATCGGTGAACACCGCTTTCGCGCGCGGGTCCTTGAGATTGAGCGTCACGCTGAGCTTTCCGCGCCCGCGCACCAGCATCGACACCGACATGTCGTCGTTGTGCTTCCGGCCCAGTGCCAGCCCGTCGCGGCCGAGGTAGGGCGCGTTGTTGCGGGAGGTGTCGCCGCCGGTCGCGGGATTCTCCACCTTGATCACCGTGGCGCCGAGCCCGGCCAGCAGCAGGGTGGCGTACGGTCCGGCGAGCGCGGTGGTCAGGTCGATCACGGTGCGGCCGGCGAGCGGCTGGTCGGTCATGCGTGGTCCTCCGTGGCTGGGACGCGGCCGGTGCCGGCGATCAGGACCCGGTCGCCGCGGCGGACCAGTTCCGCGCCGAGCCGGGCGCGTGCGGTGATGTCGCGGACGTAGGCGAGGACGGCCTCGCCCTCCGCGGAGTCCGGTGAGAGCGGCACCGGGCGTCCCCGGTCGTCGATGTGGCACGGCGCCAGCCCGGCTTCGGCCAAGCCGTCGCGGTCGAACCGGCACACCGCCACCACCGTGTTCCGGCTCTCCGGGTGGAACGGGTAGTACGGCATCGCGGGATCGGGGGCGAAACCGTAGAGCGCCTTGCGCTTCTCCGCCCACGCGGCGCGTTCGGCGCTGTCGCCGCCCTCGGCCGGGGTGAGCGCGCGGGTGACCGTGACGAAGTTGCCGAGGCCGTGGAAGATCGGCTTGCCGCGGTGGACCTCGATGCCGCGCAGGATGTGCGCGTGGTGGCCGAACACGGCGTCGGCACCTGCGTCGATCGCCGCGCGCGCCACCGGGCTCTCGTACATCGCCACCGCCGCCGGGGTGTGCCCGACGCCCTTGTGCAAGGACACCAGCACGACGTCGGCGTCGGCGCGCAACGCGGTGATGTCGGCGGCCATCGCCTCCAGGCCGTCCGGATCGGCGAAGGTGTAGATCCGCGGCGGCCCGCCGGGGCTGGCGTGGTCGAGTTCGTAGTGGGTCAGCACGTGGACGTACGCGCAACCCGCTTTCTTCGACGTGGCCCAGGATTCCCGCGGGCCGACGCAGTTGTAGGAGAGCACGCCGATCCGCAGCCCGTTGCGTTCGACCACGGCCGGGGTGCGTGCCTCGGTGAGGTCGGCCCCGGCTCCGACCGGGACGAGCCCGGCGGCGCGGGCGTGCGCCACGGTGTCGGTCACCCCGACCTCGCCAGCGTCGAAGATGTGATTGCCCGCCAAGGTGACTACGTCGAAACCGGCGTCGGCGAGGGCGCCGAGGGCCGCTGGATCGGCCGGTGGCGCGGGCACGTCGGTGCTGATCTGGGTGGTGGTGGTCGAATGCGGGACCTCGACGTGCCCGATCGCGACGTCGGCCTGCTGGAACAGGTGAGCCGACGGCGCCAGGAAACCCGCCGGGTCCGGCTCGTCGAGGATCAGGTCCCCGACGGCGGCGATGGTGATCATGAGACCGCTTCCTCGGTGTGACGGGACAGGAAAGCACGCAAGCGCGGGCTTTTCGGGCTGCCGAAGACCTCGGCGGGGGTGCCCGATTCGACGATCCGGCCGGATTCCATGAACACGCAGCGGTCGGCGACCTCACGGGCGAACGCCATCTCGTGGGTCACCACCACCATCGTCAGCCCGTCGGCGGCGAGCCCGCGCAGCACGCCGAGCACGTCGTCGACCAGCTCCGGGTCGAGCGCGCTGGTCGGCTCGTCGAACAGCATGATCCGCGGGCGCACGGCCAGCGCCCTGGCGATCGCCACGCGCTGCTGCTGCCCGCCCGAGAGCTGACGCGGGTAGTGGTGAAGGCGCTCGCCGAGCCCGACCCGCTCCAGCAGCGCGATCGCGTCCGCCTCGGTCTCCGCGCGGTCGCGCCCGTGCACCCGCACCGGGGCCTCCGTGACGTTGCGCAGCGCGCTGAAGTGCGGGAACAGGTTGAACTGCTGGAAGACCATGCCGATCCGCCTGCGCTGCGCGGCCATCCCGCGCGGGCTGAGCGGCCGCAGCCGCCCGCGGTGCTCCTCGTAGCCGATCAGGTCACCGTCGAGGTACATCGCGCCCGCGTCGATCGACTCCAGCTGGTGCACACAACGGACCAAAGTGGACTTCCCGGAGCCGGACGGGCCGATGACCACCACCACTTCGCCCTCGGCCACGTCCAGGTCCACGCCGTCGAGCGCGGGGTGCGAGCCGAACGACTTGCGCACGCCACTCATCCGCAGCACCGGGTTCACGAGGCACCTCCGTGCGCGAAGCGGCGCTCCAGCCTGCGCTGGACCACGGTCAGCAGCGTGACCACGACCAGGTACCAGACGCACGCGACGATCAGCATCGGCACGATCTCGTAGCTCTGGTTGTAGATCACCTGAACCGCGTGCAGCAGGTCGTTCATCGCGATCACCGAAACCAGCGCGGTCCCCTTGAGCACGCTGATGAACTGGCTGCCGCTGGGCGGGATGATCACCCGCATCGCCTGCGGCAGCACGATCCGGAAGAAGGTCTGCGCCGGGGTGAAGCCCATCGCGGACGCGGCTTCGCGCTGACCCTGGTCCACGCCGAGTACCCCGGCGCGGATGATTTCGGCCATATACGCGGATTCGACCAGCGAGAGACCGATGATGCCCGCGGTGAGCGGCGTGATCAGGTCGTTGGCGTTCCAGGTCAGCAGCGCCGGGCCGAACGGCACGCTCAGCGAGATCTTCGGCAGCAGATAGGCCAGGTTGAACCAGAAGATCAGCTGTACCAGCGGCGGAATGCCGCGGAACACGCCGACGTAGAGCGTGGCCGCCCAGCGCGCCGGGGTGAACCCGGACAGCTGCGCGGCGGCGAGCAGCCCGCCCACCACCGAGCCGATCACCATCGCCAGCACGGCCAGCAGCACGGTGGTACCGAGTCCGGAAAGGACGGACGGGGCGAACAGGTGCTCGGCCACGACGTCCCACTGGAACCGCTCGTTGCCGACCAGGAAGGTCAGCAGTTGCGCGGCCAGCACGACGAGCACGGCGGTGGCCACCCAGCGCCACGGCCGGAACCGCGGCCGCGCGGTGGCGACGTCGTGCGCCCGCGCGGTGGCCGGTGGATCGGTGGTCACGGTCATGACGGCGTCCCGGCGTTGAACTCCGGCCGCGGCACGGTCACCTCGGCCAGCCCCCACTTCTCCATGATCTGCCGGTAGCGCCCGGAGCTGAACAACTCCGTGAAAGCCTTGTGCAGCACCGGTCCCAGCCCGCTCGCCTTGGACGTGTAGAGCGCCAGCTTGTCCGCGGTGGCGCCCTGCTCCTCGGTCTGCGTGACGTAGGTGTAGGCGCCCTGCTGCTGGGCGGTCACGTCGATCGCCGCCGCCTGCGTCATGCCCGCGGCCTCGGCGCGCCCGGACTGCGCGGCCAGCAGGGTCGCGTTGGTGTCGGCCAGCCCGATCGGCTGCACCGCGCCGCGGCCGGTTCGCTCGCAGAACGCCGAGAGCTGCCGCAGCTGCTCCTCGACCACGCTGGCGGTGACCACGGCGACCCGCTTGCCGCACAACGCGTCCGTGGCCGGGATCGGCACCGGCGCGTTCGACGGCACCACGTAGGAGGTGCGCGTGGTCATCCAGGTGACCGTGTCGAACTGCTTCTCGCGCTCGGCGGTGACCTTGACCGGCCCGTTGAACGCGTCGTAGCGGTTGGACAGCATTCCCTGCAGCGCACCGGGAAGGCTGTCGACCACGATCGTTTCCGTGCGCACGCCGAGCAGTTCGCCCAGTGCCTGCTGGAAGTCGGCGTCGATACCGGTGATCGAGCCGTCGGCGGCGACGGTGCGGTAGGGCGGATGGGAGTCGCCGGCGAAGCGGAGCACCCCGGCCTGGCGAACGGATTCGGGCAGCGCGTCGTGGAGCGCGGTGTTCGCCCCGGCCGGTGAAGGGGTGTCGGTGCCGTCGCCGAGCTGGGCACCGCAGCCGGTGAGGGTGAGCAGGAGCGCGGCGGCAGCGAACAGCTGTCTGCGTGGCCTGTGCTGTTCACGCGTGGAGGGGACTGGTCGCATGGCGGTGGTTCTCCCAACGTTGGGCCTTGCCAGGCGTGGTGTCGGAACCGGTCGGAATCGGCCGGGAGCCCGGGAACCGATCATTGCCGACTAGGATGGCGACGAGCGTCGCACGAGGTGTCGCCAATTGCAAGACCCGGTCGCCCCGTAGGCTTCCGGCCAACCGGAAGGGAGCGCGGATGCCGGACACGCCGCCGCGGGCCGAACCCCAGTTGCTGCTGACCTCGCTGCTCGGTGACTACTGGTACTGGCGCGACGAGCACATCCCGTCGGCCGCGCTGGTGCGGCTGCTCGCGGAGTTCGGCATCGGCACGGACAACGCCAGGGCGGCGATGCGGCGGCTGGCGGCCAAGGGCCTGCTGACCACCTCGCGTCGCGGGCGGACCACCGCGTACGGCATCCCGCCGCGCACCAGCGGGGTGATCGTCGGGCGCACGCACCGGATGCTGACCTTCGGCGCCACCGCGCCGGACTGGGACGGGTACTGGACCGTGGTCGCCTTCTCGGTGCCCGAACAGGAACGCGAGGTGCGCACGGCGCTGCGCTCACGGCTGCGCGTGCTCGGTTTCGCCGCGCTCTACGACGGTTTGTGGGTCTCACCGCGCGATCTCGCCGAAGCGGCCGTTGCGCTGCTCGCCGAACTCGGCATCGAACGCGGCAGCGTGCTGCGGGCGACCGAGGTGCCGGGCGGACCGGCCGCCGGTGGCCCGGCCGAGGCGTTCGACCTCGAACCGCTCGCCCGGCAGTACCGCGAGTTCGTCGACCGCTACCGGTCGCTGCCCGCGCATCTCACGGCCGGTCGGGTCAGTCCGGCCGAGGCGCTGCGCACGCGTACCGAACTGCGGGTCGACTGGCGGACTTTCCCCGAGCGGGACCCGGATCTGCCCGCGGTGATGCTGCCGCCGGGCTGGTGCCGCACCGAGGCGCAGCGGCTGTTCCTGGAGATCTACGACCGGCTGGGCCCGCTCGCCGAACAACGCTTCCGGGAACTGCTCGCGGAGTCCGACCCGGAGTTGGCCGAACTCGCCTCGCACCACGACAGCGCTCGCATCGCCGAGCTGCACGCCCGGCTCGGCGGGGATGCCGAACGCGGCGACACTCCGTTCGAGCAGGCCGTCCGCGCGCGGCGACTGGACGATCTCCGCCGCGGCTGAGGCTCGTACTTCATCAGGAATCCTGTGTATGTTCAGGTGACCCAGGTCACCACTGCTTGCCATCGAGCTGGCCCAGGCCGCAGGCTGACCGCATAATCATCAGGAAACCTGATGATCAAGCTCTGACACTGACGACATGGAGGTCCCGGTGGAGTTCCTCGATCCCGCGCGCTGGTCCGGCAAGGTCTTCACCGGCACCTGGACGGACGGTGGTTCCGGTACGCACGAGGTGCGCGAGCCCGCGACCGGGGCGAGCCTCGGTTCGGTGGGCGTCGCCGATGCCGCGGACGTCGCGGCCGCCGTCGACCGGGCCGTGCCCGCCCAGCGCGAGTGGGCCGCGCTGCCGCACGCCGAACGCTCCGCGGTGCTCCTGCGCGCCGCCGCCCTGCTGACCGAGCACACCGGCGCCATCTCCGACTGGGTGATCCGCGAGGCGGGTTCGGTCCGGCTCAAGGCGGGCATCGAGGTCGAGGTTTCGGCGGCCGAGTGCGTGCAGGCGGCCGCGCTGCCGTCGGCGCCCTACGGCGAACTTCTGCCCTCGGCGGGCCGGATGAGTTTCGAGCGCCGCGTTCCGGTGGGCGTGGTCGCGGTGATCTCACCGTTCAACTTCCCGTTGCTGTTGTCGATGCGGTCCGTCGCGCCGGCGCTGGCACTGGGCAACGCGGTGATCGTCAAGCCCGATCCGCGCACCGCGGTCTGCGGCGGTGTGGTCATCGCCCGGATCTTCGAGGAGGCCGGGCTGCCCGCCGGGGTGCTCCAGGTGCTGCCGGGTGACGCCGAAGCCGGGGCCGCGCTCGTCGAGCACCCGCGCGTGCCGGTCATCTCGTTCACCGGTTCGACCCGCGCCGGACGCGCCATCGGCGCCCGTGCCGGGGAACTGCTCAAGCGGTCGCACCTGGAACTCGGCGGCAACAGCGCGCTGGTGGTGCTCGAAGACGCCGACCTGGAAGCCGCCGCGTCCTGTGGCGCGTACGGCAGTTTCCTGCACCAGGGCCAGATCTGCATGGCCGTGGGCAGGCACCTGGTGCACCGCTCGCTGTACGACCGCTACGTCGAACTGCTCGGCAAGAAGGCCGAACAACTGCCGGTGGGCGATCCGTTCACCGAAGACGTGGTGCTCGGCCCGATCATCGACGGCGGTCAGCTCGCCCACGTGCGCGATCTGGTCGATCGCAGTGTGGCCGCCGGGGCGCGGCTGGTGCAGGGCGGTACCGCGGACGGGCCGTTCTACCGGCCGACCGTGCTCGCCGACTGCGGGCCGTCGATCCCGGCCTACGCCGAAGAGGTGTTCGGGCCGGTCGCCTGCGTGCGCCCGTTCGACACGCTCGACGAGGCCGCGGAGTTCGCCGCCGACTCCGAATACGGGCTGAGCCTCGGCATTCTCACCGCGGACCCGGCCGCCGGGATGGCGCTGGCCGACCGCATTCCCAGCGGCCTGGTGCACATCAACGACCAGACGGTGAACGACGATCCGGCCGCGCCCTTCGGCGGGGTCGGCGCGTCCGGGGTCGGCCGTGTGGGCGGCGCCCGCGCGAACGTCGACGCCTTCACCGAAACCCAGTGGGTCACCGTGCGCGCCGAATCCGCGCGCTACCCGTTCTGAAACCGAGAGGACCGAATCACATGTCAGCAGCGCCTTGGGGCGACAACGTGCTCGTCGACTTCGACGAGGGCATTGCCTGGGTCACGCTCAACCGCCCGGAGAAGCGCAACGCGATGAACCCGGCGCTCAACGACGAAATGGTGCGCACGCTCGACGCGCTGGAGGGCGATCCGCGTTGCCGCGTGCTGGTGCTCACCGGTGCCGGCGACTCGTTCTCGGCCGGGATGGACCTGCGCGAGTACTTCCGCGAGGTCGACGAGTCCGGGGACGCGGCGGTGCAGATCCGGGTCCGCCGGGCCAGCGCCGAATGGCAGTGGAAGCGGCTGGCCACCTGGTCGAAGCCGACCATCGCGATGGTCAACGGCTGGTGCTTCGGCGGCGCGTTCACCCCGCTGGTCGCCTGTGATCTCGCCATCTCCGCCGAGGATGCCCAATATGGACTGTCCGAAGTGAACTGGGGGATTCCGCCGGGCGGCGTGGTCAGCCGCGCGCTGGCGGCCACGGTCAGCCAGCGCGACGCTTTGTACTTCATCATGACCGGTGAACCGTTCGACGGTCGTCGCGCCGCGGAGATGCGCCTGGTCAACGAGGCGGTCCCGGCGGAGTTGCTGCGGGAGCGCACCCGTGAGCTGGCGGCGAAGCTGGCCGCGATGAACCCGGTGGTGCTGCGCGCGGCGAAGGTGGGTTACAAGCTGGCCCAGGAAATGCCGTGGGAGCAGGCCGAGGACTACCTCTACGCCAAGCTGGAACAGTCGCAGTTCCTCGACCCGGAACAGGGACGCCAGAAGGGCATGAGCCAGTTCCTCGACGAGAAGGCCTTCCGCCCCGGTCTTTCGGCCTACCGGAACGACTGATGCGGGACGAGGGCCTCGGTTCGTGGCCGTCGCGGCGGGCGCGGATGACCCCGGACCGGATCGCGCTGGTGCACGGCGACCAGGAAGTCAGCTACGCGCGGCTCGCGGCCCGGTCGGCCGGGCTGGCGCACGGCCTGCGCTCGCTCGGCGTGCGGCGGGGTGACCGGGTCGCCTATCTCGGGCCCAACCACCCCGCCTACCTCGAAACCCTGTTCGCCACCGCGTCGCTGGGCGCGGTTTTTGTCCCGGTCAACAGCAGGCTGGCGCCGCCGGAACTGGCCTACGTGCTCGACGACGCCGGGGTGTCCGTGCTGGTGCACGTCGAAGGGATGGCGGCGGGGGCCCCGGCGCTGCGGGAACGCCTGGTGGCCGGCGGGCCGCGGTACGAGGAGTTCGCCTCGGGCACCGGCGAGCCGCCGGACGAACCGGTCGGGCTCGGCGATCCGTGCCTGATCATGTACACCTCGGGCAGTACCGGGCGGCCGAAGGGCGCGGTGCTCTCGCACGGCAACCTCACCTGGAACTGCGTCAACGTGCTGGTCGAGTCCGACCTGACCGGGGACGAGGTGGCGCTGGTGGCCGCACCGCTGTTCCACACCGCCGCGCTGGGCATGACCTGCCTGCCGACCCTGCTCAAGGGCGCGACCGCGGTGCTGATGGAGTCGTTCGACCCGGCCGCGGCGCTGGAACTGATCGCCCGGCACCGCGTCACCCTGTTGTTCGGCGTGCCCGCGATGTACGACGCGATGGCCGCGCACCCGGACTGGGCTTCGGCCGACCTGTCCAGCGTGCGGACCCTGCTCTGCGGCGGGGCACCGGTGCCGCCCTCGACCATCCGGCGCTACCTGGACCGCGGGCTCGCGTTCGTGCAGGGCTACGGCCTGACCGAGGCGGCGCCCGGGGTGCTGGTGCTCGACCCGGCCGCCGCGCACACCAAGGCGGGGAGCGCGGGCGTGCCGTCGTTCTTCACCGACGTGCGCGTGGTCGATCCGGCGGGAGAGCCGGTGTCGCCGGGCGAACGCGGCGAGATCGTGGTGCGCGGCCCGAACGTCATGCTGGGTTACTGGCACCGGCCCGCGGCCACCGACCAGGCGCTGGCCGGCGGCTGGCTGCACTCCGGTGATGTGGCCACTGTGGACGGTGACGGTCACTTCACCGTGGTCGACCGGATCAAGGACATGATCATCTCGGGCGGGGAGAACATCTATCCCGCCGAGGTCGAGGCCGCCGCGTGCGAGCACCCCGCCGTCGAACTGTGCGCGGTGATCGGCGCGCCCGACCCGAAGTGGGGCGAGGTGCCACGCGCGGTGGTGGTGACGCGGCCCGGCGCCGGGCTGACCGCGGACGAGCTGCGCGCGCACCTGCGCGAGCGGCTCGCCGGGTACAAGGTGCCGAAGTACGTCGAGTTCCGCGACCAGTTGCCCCGGACCGGTTCCGGCAAGATCCGCAAGGCCGAGCTACGGGCGCTGTACCGGTGAACCCGGCGCTGGGGCAAGATCAGGACATGGGATCGGAGCCGCTCACCCTCTACCTGGTCAAGCGGCTGGAACTGGTCATCCGCGCGCGCATGGACGAGGCGCTGCGGCCGAAGGGCCTGACCACGCTCCAGTTCACCGCGCTGACCGCGCTGCGGCGGCGCCGGGGCCTGTCGTCGGCGCAACTGGCGCGGCGCTCGTTCGTCACGCCGCAGACGATGAACGAGATGGTGCGGTGGCTGGAGGAACGCGGGCACATCGAGCGCACGCGCGACCCGGCGAACCGGCGGGTCCTGCTGCTCGGCCTGACCCCGGCGGGCGAGGCCCTCCTGGCGGAATGCGATCCGCTGGTCGAAGCCATCGAGGCGGAGCTGCTCGCCGCGATCCCGGCCGTGCAGCACCCACTGCTGCGGCAAAGCCTGGAACTCGGCTACACCGCCCTGACCCGCGACGAGACGACGAGTTAGCCGCATCCACCGCGATCACGTCGTGCGCACAGGACGTCCTCGAACTCCGTTACTGGACGAGCGCGATCGCCGTGCTGACGGTGGGGTTCTCGCTGGGACAGTCGGTGGGGACGGCGTACGGATCGGGCTCGCTCATCGGCACGCCGCCGCGGCCGTGCCGCGCTGACCGGGGTCCTACGGGGTCCAGTCCGCGTTGGCGCCGCAGACGATGACGCAGGGGTGGTCTCCGGGGACCCGGCCGCTCAGCCACGCGGCGAACGGCACCGCGGCGGCCGGTTCCACCGCCAGCCGGAATTCCTCCCACAGCCGGTCGCGCGCGGCGAGGATCTCGTCTTCGGCGACCAGCAGCGACCGCACGGGGTGACTCGACAGGATCCCGAACGGGACCGCGCCGACGCGCGTGGCGCCGAGCGCCGACGACGCCACGGAGGCCACCTCGGCGTCCACCGGTTCGCCCGCGGCCAGCGCGTGGTGCAGGCACGCGCACCGCTCGGGTTCGACGGCGACGGTCAACCGGCCCACCCCGCCCAGCGCGACGCCCGCCGCGAGGCCACCGCCCCCGACGGCGACCGCGATCGAATCCACCTCCGGCGCGTCCTCCACGATTTCGGCCGCGACCGTGCCCTGGCCCGCGATCACCACCGGATCGTTGTACGCCTCGAGGTACCGGACGCCCGGCCCGGCCGCGGCCTCCCGCGCCGCGGCGGCGGCTTCGAAGTAGGTCTCGCCCACCCGGACCAGGCGGGCTCCGGCCTGTTCGATGCGCCGCGCCTTGCCCGCGGGCACCGATTCCGGCACGAACACGGTGGCACGCAGGCCGATGATCGCGGCGGCCGTCGCCACGCCGATGCCGTGGTTGCCGCCCGACGCGGTCACCACCTCGGCCGGGAGGTCCCCGGCGAGCAGCGCGTTGAGCGCACCGCGCAGCTTGAACGAGCCGGTGCGCTGGAGGTGTTCGAGCTTGAGCACGAGCGGCCTGCCGTCGACCTCCGCGCGCAGCAGCGGCGTCCGCCGGACGTGCGGGCGGATGCGTTCGGCGGCAGCGGAGACCTCGGTCGTGAGCGTGGTTGTCATGGGCTCCACTGTGCCGCCCGGAGCCGTTAGCGACCAGCGCTGTTCTCTTGACCGCCATTAGCGATACTTACTGGGTGATCACCGCTGAACGGCTGCGGGTGCTGGTCGAGGTCGCGCACGCCGGATCCATCGCCACCGCCGCGCGGCGCATGGGGTTCACCCCGTCCGCGCTCTCGCAGCAGCTCGCCCGGCTCGAACGCGAGGTCGGCTGCGCGCTGCTCGACCGGCGGCCCACCGGCGCCGCGCTGACCGAAGCCGGACGGCTGCTGGTCGCACACGGCGAGGCGATCACGGGTGAGCTGCGGGCCGCCGAGCTGGCCATCGCCGAACTGCGCGAACGACCGGCCGCCGACCTGAGCATCGGCGCGTTCGCGACGGCGGGGCAGGTGCTGGTCCCGCCCGCGCTCCGCGCCTTCCGCGAAGCGCACCCGCGAACCCGGCTGCGCCTGACCGATCTCGAACCGCCCGACGGCTACGACCTGGTTTTGTCCGGTGACCTCGACCTGCTGATCACCCACCGCTATCCCGGCGTCCGCCTGCCGCCCGCCCGCGGCCTCGCGCGGCGCCCGCTGCTGGCCGACCGGCTGCGCCTCGTGCTGCCCTCGGATCACCCGCTGGCAAACGCCCGGCGGCCGCGGTTCGAGCACTTCGCCGAGGACGACTGGATCTCCGGCGACGACACCGCACCGAGCCGGGTGTGCTTCGAAAGCCTGGTGGCCGAAACCGGGGTGTCGCCACGCGTGGCTTACGAAACCCGGGACTACGCGGTGATCCTCGCGCTCGTGCGGGCGGGGCTCGGCGTGTCCTTCGTGCCGGACACGCTGCTCGCCGGAGCCGACCGGGACGGGCTGGTGGTGCGCGACCTGACCGGCAGGCGGCCGGTGCGCGAGATCCACACCGTGCACCGCGACCGCCCGCCGTCACACGTCACGACGATGGTGTCCCTGCTCGCCGAGAGCGCGGCCAGGTTCACGCCGCGGTCAGCTCACCGCCTGCTTCAGTAGCTTGCCGAGCCGCTTCTCGACCGCGGGGGTCAGGTCGGCCAGTGCGAACCAGGAGGCCCACATGTCGCCGTCGTCGAGGTTCGCCTGGTCGCTGAAGCCGAGCATGGCGTACCGGGTCTTGAACTTCGAGGCGGGCTGGAAGTGGCAGACGACCTTGCCGTCACGGGCGTAGGCGGGCATCCCGTACCAGAGCCTCGGCGTGAGGCCGGGCGCGTTGGCCTTGATCACCGCGTGCAGCCGCTCGGCGATCACGCGGTCGGATTCGGGCAGGGTGGCGATCTTCGCGAGGACTTCGGGCTCGGTGTCGGCCTTGGCGCCGCGGCGGGCGCGGGTCTTCAGCTCCTTGGCGCGCTCCTTCATCGCGTCGCGCTCTTCGGTGGTGAAGCCGTCGTAATTCTCGGTGCTGGTCTTGCTGGTCATGATCGTTCCTTTCGGGGAGTTCGAGCGTCGGTTCCGGATCACCACTGGCCGGCTTGCTGCCGGGTCGGCGCGTTGAGCCGGTTGAAGGCGTTGGTGATGGCGATGTTCAGCAGCAGTGCGGCCAGTTCCCGGTGGTCGAAGTGCTTGGCGGCCACGTCCCACACCTGGTCCGGAACGGGGTCCGGCCGGTCGGCGAGCCGCGTCACGGCCTCGGTCAGCGCCAGTGCGGCGCGCTGCTCGTCGCTGAACCAGGGCGTCTCACGCCACGCGGCGACGGCGTGCACCTGGTCGTCGGTCACGCCGTTCCGGCGGGCCTGGTGGACACCGCCCGCCACACACGGGCCGCAGCCGTTGAGCTGGCTGGCCCGGAGGTGGCTCAGCGCCAGCAGCCCACCGTCCACTCCGGACCCCTCGATGGCCCGGTTGACCGCCATCAGTGCTTCCATCGCGCCGGGGACCAGCATCGCGGGGTTCGGCATGCGTTCGGTGGACATTCGCTTCCTCCTTGGTCGGGGTGTCTCGCTGACAGGAGCAATCCGACCACCCGCGCACCCCGGCCCGCGTCCTCCGTGGGACACCGTGGGACACGCGGAAACGCCCTCACCAGCACAAACGAGGCTTTGATCCGGTTCGCCGGGGCGGGACGGCTACGGTGTTCCGCGTGTCCAGCCCTCAGGAGCGGCTGGTCGCCCAGCTCGCCAAGATCAAGGAGCTGAGCGGCCTCAGCCTGCGTGCCCTCGCCACCAAGGCGGGGTTGAGCAGCTCGTCGCTGTCCCGGTACCTGACCGGCAGGCTCGTCCCGCCGTGGGAAGCGGTCGTGGCGTTGTGCCGGGTGGTGGCGCGGGATCCGCGCCCGCTGCGCCCGCTGTGGGCCGAAGCGACCAAGGCCGGGGCGGCGCCGCCACCGCGCCGCAACGACCTGCCCGCCGACCTGTTCGACTTCACCGGCCGGGAAGCCGAGTCCGCGCGGGTCGAGGAGCTGCTGAGTACCGCGGGCGCGGTCGCGATCGACGGCATGGGCGGCGTCGGCAAGACCAGCCTCGCCGTGCACGTGGGCCACCGGCTGGCGTCGGCGTACCCGGACGCCGGGCTCTACCTCGATCTGCACGGTTTCACCCCGGGCCAGGAACCGCTGGAACCGCGGACCGCGCTGGGGAGGTTGCTGGCCGCGCTCGACGTCACGCGGCCACCGGACGACACCGCCGAGCGCGCGGCGCTGTGGCGGTCGGAGCTGTCCCGGCGGCGGGCGCTCGTGGTGCTGGACAACGCGGTCGACGCCGAGCAGGTGCGACCGCTGCTGCCCGGTGCCGGGAAGTCGGCGGTGCTGATCACCAGCCGCCATCGGCTGGTCAGCCTGGACGGGGTGCCGCCGGTGTCGCTGGAACCGCTGGCCGACGCCGACGCGGCGGACCTGTTCGGCCGCGCGGCCGGGCTCGCGCTCGCCGGGGAGGACGCCGTCGGCCAGGTGCTCGAGCAGTGCGGCGGGCTCCCGCTGGCGCTGCGGATGGCGGGCGCCCGGCTCCGCCACCGTCCGGGTTGGACGGTGGCGGTGCTCGCCGAACGCCTGCGCGACAACGCCGGGCGCTTCGACGCGGTGTTCGGCATGTCCTCGCAGCAACTGGACGCGACCCAGCGGCGGGTGTTCCGGTTGCTGGGGGTGCTGCCGGGGGAGGACTTCGACGCGGCGGCCGCCGGCGCGCTGGCCGGTCTGCGCCCGGCCGAGGTGGACGCGGTGCTGGAGGAACTGGTCGACGCCCACTTGGTCCAGGAGCTTTCCCCGGGCCGGTACCGGATGCACGACCTGATCCGGCGTTACGCGGCCGACCTCGCCGCCGAGGAGGACGCGGGGCAGGCCGACGCCGCCGTGCGCCGGGTGCTGGACCACTACCTCGCCCAGGCGGTCGCCCACGAGCAGACGTTGCCGTCACCGCATCGCGCGCAACCGTCACCGGGGGATCCGGCGCGGGCGATGGCCTGGTTCGACCTCGAATACACAAACCTGATCGCCGCCTTCGACGCGGCCGTGCGGCTCGGCGTGGACGAGGTGGTGGCGGCACTGCCGCAGGCCATGCGGGTCTGGTTCTTCCGGCACCGCGGCACCGACGACCAGGCCCGGCTACTCGAAGCCGCCGCGGCCGCCGCGGGACGGCTGGGACGTGGCCAGGAACGGGCTTCGCTGCTCTCGGACCTGGGCTTCACCCGTGCCGCCGCCGGCCGCCTCACCGAGGCGTTGTCCGCCTACGACCAGGCCGAACGGTCCGAACCGGACGACCAACTCGCCGCCGGTCTGGCGCTGCGCCTCGGCTTCGTGCGGCGCGATCTCGGCGACCTCGACGCGGCGCGGACGCAGTTTCGCCGGGCACGCGAGTTGTTCGAAAAGCTCGGGCAACGGCCCGGGCAGACCCAGGCCTTGGCATTCGACGGCTGGGTGACCTTTCACCTCGGTCAGCCCACCGAGGCCATCGAACTCGCGCGCGCTTCCGTGGCCATGGCCGACGGACCCGGGCGGATCACCGGCTTGGTCACGCTCGGTGTGGCACTCGCGCCGGACGACCCGGCGGAATCACAGCGCGCCCTGCACGAGGCCCTGCACTTGGCCGAGCAGCACAACTTGCAGCACAACCAGGCATGGTGCCACAACTACCTCGGGGTGGCGTTGCGTGTCGCGGGTTCACCGGAGAAGGCGCTCGAACACCACCGGCGGGCTTTCGAACTGCTGGAACCACTGGCCGAGGTGCAGCTGGAGATCGACTGCCTGCACAGCTACGCCGAAACCTGCCGTGCCGCCGGTCGCTCCGAGGAAGCGCTGGCTCTACTGGATCGCATCATCGAACTCGCGCGGAAACTGAACCGGCCTCACGACGAGAACCTCGCCCGCACCGCACGGAATGCCATCGAGAACAACCGCTGACCACGCTCACCGAGACCGTGGCGGTTTGGCTTTCAGCAGGCGAATCGAGGCGGAGAGGCAGCTGGCGCAGGTGGCGATGTGTTCTTCGGCGTCCGGGTCCCGGTGGCGTGATCGGGGTTCACCGAGCCAGATGCGCGTCTGGGGCCAGGCCGGGCAACGGTCCGCGAAGGGGGTTCGCGCTTGAATGTCGGCGCGGACGCGCTTGATCAGCGCGGCGGCGCCGCCGGGTGAGGTGCCCAGCACGGCAGCGAGGTCCTCAGTGGACGATCGTCCGGTTTCGAGGTGCCAGAGCACGAGTTGCCAGCGCGGTGGGAGTTGCCGGAAGGCCGTGTCGGCGAGCTGGGCATACCACCGGCGGACCAGGTTTTCTTCCGCTGTCGGCACGCCGGGTTGATCTCCGGCCAGGCGATGGATGGTGGCCAGCAGTTGGTGGAGGCCCTTGGCGAAACCGTGCGCGTGCTCGGCGTGTCGTTGGCACAGCACTCCGTAAGCCAGCAGGTTGCCCGCTCGCACCGCGTCCATCAGGGCCGCGTCGGTCAGTCTTTCGTTGGTGGTCGGAGGCAACGCGCTGGTTCTCCTTGTTCGTTTCCGGCTTTCCGGCGAAACGTACCGGGGTACCCGGTCGGCGAAGATCATCGGCTGCGCGAAAAACCGTGAGTGGTCCTTTGTGCTCTCCGAGCCGTCGTGGTGCTCACACTTTCGGCTGACCGGCCCCGCGTGGTTTTGACCGAGCGAAAATGGTCAAGAAGTTCGAACGGCGCTGGCAACGGGGCCGGGTCAGGCCCGGTGCGAGAGGCAGCACGAAGAAGGCGCCGGCCGCAGTCCGGTCGCGTTGTACCGGGACGGTGCTCAGTTCTACCGCGCCAACCTGCCGGCGACCTTTCCGGTGCCCGGCGGTGTCATCGAGGTCGCGACCAGTGCCGTCGGGCTCAAGCGCATGCACTTCGTGCCCGAGCACGGCGAAGAGCGGGCACTGCGCCCTCACCGCAGTTCGCAGGAAGGGCTGCGGGCGAGGTTCGAGCAGCGGCACCCCCGCCGGTGCGCTCGCCGCGATGGAATGGGCGCTGCGACTCCGCTGCAACAGGTTGATCGACTCGGTCACGTCCTGATCAAGGTCTTGCCGCGGTGAGCGCGATCCTGCGATGCTTGCTGACAACGCGCAGCTGACAACGTTGTCATACGGGTGGAGACCATGAGCACTGAGCCTTCTCGCCGGAGAGTCCTGCAAGCTTTCGGCGCGGGCGGGCTCGCGCTCGTGGCCGCCGGGCTGGTGACACCCGCCGCCCGGGCGCGGCAGTCCACGGCACTCGAGGGACGGCGTGGACCAGCCCCGGACGAGGTGGCGGCGACCTACCACGCGGCGCTGCTGCGGCACACACGCTGGGCCGAGCAGCAGTTCGACCAGGCCGCGGGGATCTACCCGGCCAAGGACTTCACCTTCGCGGTCGTTCTCGGCAACGCGGTGCTGCTGACCCGCGACGGTTACGACGCGACGGTCGCGGGCGTCGAACGCGACGTGCTGCACCGGCACACCGTCGACACCATCCGGCACTTCGCCCGGTCGAACCGGGTGACCGGCGGGACCGAGTGGGGACGCAGGCTGTTCTTCGACACCACCTTCCAGTCCTACTTCCAGCTCGCCGGCCGCCTCCTGTGGGCGGACCTCGACGCCGCCACCAGGGCGAATCTGGACCGGATCGCGATCGGCCAGTCGGACTACACCGCGGACCTGGGCTCCGGCGACGACCCGATGTCCGGCGACTGGACGCCGCGTGGCCTCTCCGGCGGGTACGCCGGGGACACGAAGCTGGAGGAAATGGGCGTCTACACCCAGGCGCTGGCCCCGGGCATCGCGTGGGCGCCGTCGGAGCCGCGGGCCGCCGCGTGGCGGGAGTGGTTCGGCCGGTGGAGCCGCAACGAAGCCGGTCTCCCGCCCGCGGACCTGGCCAATCCGCGACTGGTCGACGGTGTGCCGATCTCGGCCAACACCGCGGAGAACCTGTACGACACGTTCCTGGTCGAGAACCACGGCTCGTTCGGCCCGCACTACCAGGAAGAACTGTGGCGCACGTCCGGGCGCAACGCGCTGCACTTCCTGCTGGCCGGGCAGCCGCTGCCGGAGGTGCTCACCGCGCAGCCCAACGGTGAACGGCTGTGGCACACCATGCTGCTGATGGCCAGCGACGCGGGCGAGCCGCTGATGCCGATGGTGGCCGACCGCGAGCACCTCTACGGTCGCGACGTGCTCCCGCTCGCCTTCCGGGCCCAGGTGCTCGGAGATCGTTACGCGGCAAGGGCGGAGGCACAGCTGGCCGAGCGTCTTCAGCCGTACCAGGCATACCCGCCGGTCGATCGGCTCACCAAGTTCTCCGGTGAGCCGAAGTACGAGCCCGAAGCCCGGGCGGAGATCGCGATCAGCTACCTGCTGCACGAATGGCGGGCGAGCCACGGCGGCCCGGTCGAGCCGGTGAGCCAGGCGGAATTCGACGCACATGCGGTGGGCACGCGCGACTTCGGCGCCGCGCCGGGATTGCTGGTTCACCGGTCGCCTGCCGCGTGGGCGGCGGCGGTGAGCAAACCCGGCTACACGAAATTCGCCTGGCAACCGCGCCACGACGACTGGTTGTTCGGCGTCAGCGGCTCCACGCCTATGTTCCTGCCGTCGACGTCTTTGAAGGTGACCGAGCGGCACGCCGTGGCCTGGACAAAGGTGCGCCACGGTTTCGACGCGACCGCGGCGGTGCTGAAGTTCGACAACGGTTACGCCGGTTTCGCCACCCTGCCCTCCGGCGCAGCGGTCTACGCGACCACCGGCCTGGCGGCGGGGGAGGGCGCGGTGTCGGTGTACAACCTCGACATGCCCGGCGTGCCGGGGCTGACCGGCAGCCGCACCTATCGCACGGCCGAGGGCTCGGTTGCGGTCCCGGTCACTCCCGCACCGCCGTCGGGAGGGCGCACCGATGAGGTTGCGTTCCCCGCGGTGACGGCGCGGTACGTGCGGATGCTCGGCGTGCGGCCCGATCCGACGTACGGGTATTCCCTGTGGTCGTTCGAAGTCCGCGACGGGGCGAGCGGAACCGATCTCGCCAGGGCGGGTACTGCCTCGGCTTCGTCGGCTTCGCCGGGCAGGGAGGCGAAATACGCGATCGACGGCAATGCCACCACCCGCTGGGCTGTGTCCACAGCGGACCGTCCGCGGGCGGACAGCTGGCTCGCGGTCGATCTCGGCTCGGCAGTGGAGTTCGATCGGGTCAAGATCGTGTGGGAAGCCGCGGCGGGGCGCCGCTACCGCATCGAAACCTCGCCGGACGGGGCCACCTGGACCGAGGCCGCGACCCATCCGCGACCGGCGGTCAGCACCACGGGCGGCTGGCTCGACGTCGACGGCCGTGCCGGGTTCACGGTGACCGGTTCACCGCACCCGATCACCGTCACCGGCGACCAGATCTTGCTGTCCGACGGTGCCGCGGCGCCGCTGCTGGTCGAATGCCATCCCCGCGCCCTTCCCGTTGCGGTGACGAGGCCCGTGGCCGACCTCGCCGCGGTGCGGAGTTCGGTGATCGACGGACACCTCGTCCTGCTCAACCTCTCCGGCTCGACTGCCACGACGACCGTCGCGCTGCCCGCCGCCGATGGTGTGGTCCCGCTGTACCGCGGTGACCAAGTGACCACAAAGGACGGTAGCGCGCTGACCGTTTCGCTGGCCGCGGCGGAAGGGCGGGTCGAACCGGCGTGGTTCACCGTCCGTGTCGACGGCCTGCGGACCGGGCTGCGGGCCTCGGTCGCCGACGCCGCCACGGTCCGGCTCACCGCGCCCGCCGGGGACGTGATCCGGTGCCAGGTACAACCTGCCGGTGAACCCGCGCGGCAGGTCGCGATCCCCGGCGGCCGGACGGTCACGGTCACCGCGCGCACGACCCGGCCGTACCCGCTCGGCGATCTCGCGCTGGGAGCCACGGTGTTCCCGGCGGAGCCGCTGCCCGCCGGAATGTCCGCACCGAGCGCCGCGGTCGACGACAACGACCGGACGTCCTGGCAGCCGGGCACCGATGGCCGGATGGTCGTCGACCTCGGCGCCGTGCGGTCACTCGGCGAGGCCGAACTGACCTGGACCGGCGACCAGGTGCCGGACGTGACCGTCGAAACCAGCGTCGACGGGCGGACCTACACGCCCGCTCCGGCACCACCCCGCCGACGGCGCGGCACGGTGCCGCTCAACGGTTCCGCCCGGTACGTGGCAGTGCGAGTACACGGCACACCGGCGACGACCCTCACCAGCCTCCGGATCAGCTAGGGCCTGTCCGGGAAATCCGACGTACTTCGCCAGTCCGGCGAACAACGCCGGACGGCCCGGTCGGGGGAAGTGCTAGGCCGTCCGGCTGCTGAAGCGCGGCCGAACAGGCAGTTCCGCGCTGCTTTCGGTTGGTTTTTTGTGTGCAGTGGTCTATACCTGTGCAGATACCGCAAAGGTATAGACCACTTCCCCCGTCCGGTCCCCCCCCAGTTCGAAGGAGCCGATCTTGTCTCTGAGACGCTTGCTCGCGGCGGTCGCCGCCACCTTCGCCGCCACCACGATCGCCGTGGTGGTCCCCGCCCAGCCCGCCGTCGCGGCGGAGTGCGTGACCCCGTGGAACGCCAGTGCGGTCTACTGGGGCGGTGACACCGCCTCGTACAACGGGCGCAACTGGTCCGCCAAGTGGTGGACGCAGAACGAAACCCCCGGTACCGCCCAGGTCTGGGCCGACCAGGGCACCTGCGGCGGCTCGACCAACCCGCCGGACCCGTCCGGCTTCGTGGTCAGCCAGGCCCAGTTCAACCAGATGTTCCCGAGCCGGAACCCCTTCTACACCTACAACGGCCTGATCACCGCCCTCGGCGCCTACCCGGCTTTCTCGGGCACCGGCAGCGACACCATCAAGAAGCAGGAGGCGGCGGCCTTCCTGGCGAACGTCAGCCACGAGACCGGCGGCCTGGTCCACATCGTCGAGCAGAACCAGGCGAACTACCCGCACTACTGCGACACGAGCCAGTCCTACGGCTGTCCGGCGGGCAACGCCGCGTACTACGGCCGCGGTCCGATCCAGCTGAGCTGGAACTTCAACTACAAGGCCGCCGGTGACGCGCTGGGCCTGCCGCTGCTGACCAATCCGTGGCTGGTGCAGAACGACGCGGCGGTCGCCTGGAAGACCGCCATCTGGTACTGGATGACCCAGAACGGCCCCGGCACGATGACCCCGCACAACGCGATGGTCAACAGCCGCGGTTTCGGTGAGACCATTCGCAGCATCAACGGCAGCATCGAGTGCAACGGCGGCAATCCCGCCCAGGTGCAGAGCCGGGTGACCAAGTACCAGCAGTTCACCGGCATTCTCGGCGTCGCGCCCGGCGGCAACCTCTACTGCTGACCCGTGCGCCGGACCGGGCCCCGCACCGCCCACGACGCGGTGCGGGGCCCTTCCGGCTGTTATCGGCCGTCAGCGGTGCGTTCCCGGGGTGTGCCCGAAGGCGCGCCGGAAGACGTCGATGAACGCGCTGGCCGACGACCACCCGCAGGCGTGCGCCACGGTGGTCACCGGGGTGTTTTCGGCCAGCAGCACGAGCGCGCGGTGCAGCCGCAGCTGGGTGCGCCACTGCGGGAAGGTCATCCCGAGGTCGGCCTTGAACAGCCGGGCCAGGGTGCGGTCGCTCGCGCCGACCCGCGCGCCGAGCGTGGCCAGCGTCCGGTTGTCGGCCGGGTCGGCGTGCAGGAGCGCGCACAGCTCGCGCAGCCGGGGGTCGGTGGGCGTCGGCAGGTGCAGCGGTTGCTGCGGTGAGGCGCGGAGCTGGTCGAGCAGGACCGCGCGCAGCCGCCGCCGTTCCGCGGAGTCGTCGTGCGGCGGGCGGGTGTAGGCGAGGATCAGTTCACGCAGCAGCGGCCCTACGGCCAGCACGGTGGGTTCGGCCAGGCCCAGCGGGTTGTCGGTGGCGGGCAGCCCGACCAGGTGCAGTTCGAGCGCGCCGTGCGCCTGGTGGGCGTGCACGGTGCCGGCGGGCACCCAGATGGCGCGGGTGGCGGGGGCGACCCAGGAACCCCGGTCGGTCGTGATGGCCAGGACACCGCGGGCGGCGTAGACGATCTGGTGGTCGTCGTGCCGGTGCGCGTCGATGCCGGTACCCGGGGCCAGCGGCTGCATCCGGGTCGGAGCTACCGGCATGTGGCGGATTTCCGACATAGGCTGGCATTTTATCGGAAGTGCGACACCGGCCGGGACGGCGAGCATGATCGGGTGTCTCGGAACAAGTCGATCATCCTGCTGTCGGCAGGGCATGCCTGCGTGGACGTCTACCAGGGTTCGGTGGCCGCGCTGGTGCCCTTCTTCGTCGCCGAGCGCGCCTACGGGTACGCGGCGGTGTCGGGCATCGTGCTCGCGGCTTCTCTGTTGTCCTCGGTCGCGCAGCCGTTGTTCGGCGCGCTGACCGACCGGTGGGCGATGCCGTGGCTGCTGCCGGTGAGCACCTTTCTCGGCGGGCTGGGCATCGCGCTGAGCGGGATCAGCGGTTCCTACGCGCTGACGCTGGTTTTTGTGGCGGTGTCCGGCATCGGGGTTGCCGCCTACCACCCGGAGGCCGCGCGGGTGGCGCGGATCGCCGGCGAGGGCAGGCACACCGCGATGGGCTGGTTCTCCCTCGGCGGGAACCTCGGATTCGCCGTCGCGCCCCTGATGGTCACCGCGGTCGTGGCGGCCGGTGGGTTGCGGCTGTCCCCGTTGCTGGTGGTGCCCGCCCTGGCCGGCAGCGTGCTGTGCCTGCCCGTCCTGCGGGCGCTGCACAGGCCCGCGCGCACCAGCGCTGGCATGACGGGCTCCGGCCGTGCCGACGACAAGGTTTCGTTCGGGAAGCTGTCCCTGGTGGTGGTTTTCCGCTCGATCGTGTTCGTCGGGCTCGGCACGTTCATCTCGCTCTACGCCCAGCAGCGCGTCGCGGGCGGAGTCGTGGCGGGCAGCGTGTCGCTGTTCCTGCTCTACCTCGGCGGGGCCGTGGGCACCGTGCTGGGGAGCAGGCTGGCCAACCGCTGGGACCGGGTCGCCGTGGTGCGCTGGTCGTACCTGTGCACCATCGGCACGCTCGCGGGCGTCGTGTTCGTGCCCGGTCCGCTGTTCCACGTGTTCGTCCTGCTGACCTCGGCCGGTCTCTACGTCCCGTTCTCCCTGCAGGTCACGCTCGCGCAGGACTACCTGCCCACGCGGGTCGGCACGGCCGGCGGTGTCACCCTGGGGCTTACCGTCAGCATCGGTGGCCTCGCCAGCCCGCTGATCGGCACCCTCGCCGACCACACCTCGCTGCGGACGGCACTCATCCCGTTGATCGTGCTGCCCGCGCTGAGCTGGCTCGTGGCCCGCACGCTGCCGGAACCCGCCGTCGCGGGGCGGGTTCCCGTTTCCCCGCGAGCCTGACCGGTGTGCTGTCAACCCCCCAAATCTTGGTGTTCACGATCTCCCCTGGCCGGGCGATTCTTCTTGTCGTGTCCGGCACCAACATCAACAAGAGGGGGATCAACCATGTCAGCGCGAACAAGGATGGGAACCAGGATCGGCGCCGCGCTCGCGGTCGCCGCGGCGGCGTTCGCGTTCACCGCCGCCCCGGCCCAGGCCGCCGCGGGCAACGCGGACCTGTTGTGGCACAACGCGAAGACCGGCGAGCTGGGCGCCTGGCTGACCGACGGTCACGGGAAGGTGGTGGGGGAGAACAGATTGTCCTGGCCGTGCGGGCCCGAATGCGCGAGCCAGTGGCGCGTGGTCGGCGGCGGTGACTTCAACAACGACTTCACCTCCGACGTGCTGTGGCACAACGCCACCACGGGCGAGCTGTCCGCGTGGATCCTGGACGGCAAGGGCACCGTCACCTCGGCGCTGAAACTGGACTGGACGTGTGGCCCCGCGTGCGCGAGCCAGTGGAAGGCCGTCGCGATCGGCGACTTCAACGCCGACAACAAGTCGGACATCGTGTGGCACAACGCGTCCACCGGTGCGGTGAGCACGTGGCTGCTCGACGGCAAGGGGCACGTGACCGGCGATCCCAGCCTCTCCTGGACGTGCGGCCCCGGCTGTGCCAATCAGTGGAAGGTGACCGGTGCCGGTGATCTCAACGAGGACCACCTCGACGACCTGTTGTGGCACAACGCCACCACCGGCGAGGTGTCGGCGTGGCTGACCAACGGCAAGCAGACGGTGACCGGTGCGCTGAAGCTGTCCTGGACGTGCGGGCCGGACTGCGCGAACCAGTGGAAGATCGTCGCGGTCAACGACTTCAGCAACGACTTCAAGAACGATGTGGCCTGGCACAACGCCACCACGGGTGAGGTCGCGACGTGGACGCTGGACGGCAAGGGCGGTGTCACCGGTGACCCGCGCCTGTCCTGGACGTGCGGCGCCGGCTGCGCGAACGACTGGAAGGCCGTCGCCACCGGCAACTTCGGCTGAAGCCGGAAGAGATCGTGGGGATCGACTCAGGCCATGCTGAACTTCTCGGCGTGCACCTGGCTGTTGGGCACGTTCAGCGCCCGCAGCGACTTCTCCACGGCAGCCGTCATCGCGGGCGGGCCGCAGACGTAGACGTCCCGCTCCGCGATGTCGGGAACCAACTGGTGCAGGGCGCCCGGCTCGAACGGCCGGGCGCCCTGCGCGGTCCGGCCGGTGAGCAGGTGCAACCGGCCGCGGCGGACCTCGACCAGCTGCCGAACCTCGTGCAGGAGTACGGCTTCGCGCTCGTCACGGACTCGGTAGAGCACCACGACGTTGCCGGTCGGATCGGCTTCCAGCAGTGCGCGGATCGGGGTGATGCCCACGCCGCCGGCGATCAGCAGGATGCCGTGCTTGGTCCGGTGCCGTGCGGTGAACGAGCCGTACGGACCTTCCATGAACACCCTGGTCCCCGCCTTCAGCTGCCGCAGGCCGGCGCTGCCGCTGCCGACCGCCTTGGCGGTCAGGCGCAGCGACCGGCCGTTGGGCGCGGCCGACAGCGAGAACGGGTTGGCCAGCCACCAGTGCCGGTGCCCGGGGAACCGCCAGATCGAGAACTGGCCGGGTTGCGCGGGAAGCTTGTCCAGGTGGCGGCCGGTGATGTGCACCGACACGACGTCGTGTGCTTCCGGCACGACCGCGGCGACCTGGAACCGGTGGTAGGCGTTGCGCCAGACCGGCAGGATGATCCGCCCGGTGACCAGGGAGCCGATGGCCAGCAACCACAGCGCCCACCAGTAGGCCATCGCGAACGTGGACGACCAGAACGTCGTCGTCTCCAGCAACTGGTGGACGAAGGCCAGCACCAGTGCGAGGTACAGCGACATGTGCAGTCCGTGCCAGACCTCGTACCGCAGCTTGCGGCGCACGTACCGCATCGAGACCGCCGCGGTCAGCACCACGAGGGCGGCGGCGAGCATGCCCAGCAGTGAAGCCGGGACCCCGGCCAGCGCCAAGAACGTCTTCCCCGCCGAGACGCCGTCCAGCGCCGCGTAACCGAGCACGACGATCGTCGCGTGGGTGAGCACGGTCCAGAACATGGTGAACCCGATCCACCGGTGCCACACCGTCAACCGGTCCATGCCGATCCGCCGGTCGAGCCACGGCAGCCTGGCCACCAGCAGCAACTGGCAGATCAGCAGCAGGGCGGCGTGCAGGCCGAAGAACTTGGCCACGGTGAGGAGGTCGTTCTTGCCCGTGCCCGAGGTGAAGAACAGGAACTCGACGATCGCCACGTTGACGACCAGGAACGCCCACAGCGCCAGCCGTGCCTGAACCACCGGCGACAACGAGCCTCGCCGTACCTGTGCGCTCGTCGCCACTTCGCTACCTCTCGCCGTGTGGTCGAATCGGGGGGCAAGTATGTACTGAGCGACGCGAGTGCGCCAGGCCCGTTGATCAAGCCGGAACCGGTCGTGGAAAGCTCGATCGGTGAACTCAGTTGTCTTCCGGCGGCGGACGATCCGTGGTCTGAGCACCTTGCTCGGCGCGACCGCGGTGCTCGCCGCCTGCACCAGCCCCGAGCCGTCGCCGCCTCCCGCTCCTTCGCCGTCCGCGACCAGCGCGGAGCCCGGCTGCCCGGAGCCGGGAGTCAGGATCACCGCCGGTGAGGTGGACGGCGCCATGGGCCTGCGGGCGCTCGGGATCGTCCTGACCAACTGCGGTACCCGCGACTACACCGCGAACGGCTTTCCCGTGGTGCGGGTACTGGACGCGGAGCGGCAGCCGCTCGACATCACGGTCGGCAACGGGTCGGAGCCGGTGAGCGCACCCGACAGCTACGACGTTCCGCCCCGGCCGGTGACGGTGCCGCCCGGTGGGCAGGTGACGGCGCGACTGCTGTGGCGCAACACGGTGACCGACCCGAACGCGCCCGCGACGAACGGTCAGTACTTCGAGATCGCCGCGGCGGCGGGAGAACCGGGCCAGCTCGTCACCCCGCGCGGCGGCATCGACCTCGGCAACACCGGGCGCCTCGCGGTGAACCCGTGGGCCGTCCGCAGCTGACCGGGCTGGGCCGAACGTGCGACTTGTGTAACGCGGTGGTCGCGGTCGCTGACTGATCCCTCGGTGAGCCGAGCAGACGGAGGCCGTTGATGAAGATCGACTTGTTCAACGAGATCCAGAACCCGCGGCCGTGGCGGGCCGGGCACGAAGAACTCAGGTTCGGCCAGGCTCTCGAACAGGCCGTGCTCGCCGACGAACTCGGTTACGGCTGCTGGTGGCAGGTCGAACACCACGGCGCGGGCGAGTTCAGCCTGTCCTCGGCGCCCGAACTGATGCTCGCCGCGTTGTCGCAGCGCACCAGCCGGATCCGGCTCGGCCACGCCGCGGTGCTCGCTCCCGGCCGGTTCAACCACCCGATCCGCGTCGCCGAGCGCGCGGCGACGCTCGACCACCTCAGCGGTGGCCGGGTCGAACTCGGCCTGACCCGGTCGACGATCCCGGAATGGCGCCTGTTCGGCATCGAGCCGGAGGACGCCCGCGCTCAGACGCAGCAGGCGTTCGAGATGGTGCCGCGGATGTGGACCTCGGACCGGTTCTCCTGGGACAGCGAGCACTACCGCGTCGACGACGTGCCGATTTCACCCAAACCGGTGCAGCGGCCGCATCCGCCGCTGTGGCAGGCGGCGGCGAGCGCGCCTTCGTTCGAGGAGGCCGGCCGTCGCGGCGTCGGTGTGCTGGGCACGACGATGTGGGAGTCGCTGGAACGCGCGGGCAGGCTGGTCGAGTTGTACCGGGCGGCGGCCGGGCAGTGCACCGATCCGATGGGCGCGTTCGTCAACAACCAGGTCGGGTTCTTCACCTTCGTGCACTGCGCGGACACCGACGAGGAGGCGATGCGCAACGGTGCCGCCGCGGCTGCGGCCTGGTACACGGTGACCGCGTTGACCTTCTTCGAAGCGGCCAGCGAGTTCGTCCGGCTCAACGCCCGCCAGGAGGAGATCGCGGCCGCGCCCGACGGTGGTGGTCTCACCGGCGAGTTCCTCCGGAAGGAGGCGCGGGCCGAGCCGACCGAGGCGAATCTGCTGATCGCCCGGATCCTGCAGGGCGAGGCGGTACCGGACGACGAGATCTTCACCGTGCTGAGCGCGCAGGATTCCCTGATCGTGGGCAGCCCGGACACCTGCCGCCGGAAACTGCGCGCGTACGCGGATCTCGGGATCGACCGGATGATGTGCCTGCAGCAGATCGGCGGAATCCCGCACGACAAGGTGCTCAAGAGCATCCGGCTGATCGGCGAGCTGATCCCCGAACTGAGCTGACCGCTACTCCGGCCCGGCGGCGCTCTGGTCGAACAGGTGGACCGCGGTGCCGTTCGGGTCGAGGAAGGTCGCGCCCTTGCCACCCGGCATGTCGATCTCGCCCTGCCAGTCGAGTTCGGGATGCGACCGCCGGAACTCGTCCACGCTGTCGACGGCGTAGAAACCGCCCGCGCTCCACCGCGCTCCGTCGTCCGGCGGCACGTCGAGCATCAGTTCGACCTCCGTGCCCGGGAGCTTGAACGCCACGGTCTGCTCGCCCTCCCGCCAGGACTCGTCGAAGCCGAGCGTGTCCCGGTAGAAGGCGACCGACTGCTTGATGTCCTTCACGGGTTGGTACAGGAAGGTGAGTTTCATGGCGTGACCGTAAATGGATTACGGGATGCCGTCAACCGGTTATGCTGAGGCCATGCGCGAATGGGTGCCGATCCCGGGTTCGGCCAAGGCCAGGCTCATCGAGGCGGCCATGCACCACTTCGAACTCAGCGGCTACGAGGCGGTCAACGTCGTCGAGCTGGCCGGTAAGGCGAGCGTCACCACCGGCGCGCTGTACCACCACTTCGGCTCGAAGCTCGGCCTCTACCAACTGGTTCGCGAAGACCTGGAGAAGCGGATCGTCGAGCGGATGGAGGGGGCCGCCGCCGCGGCGGGGGAGCGCGGGCACCCCGCGGTGCGGGCGGCGCTGCTGGTGGCCTTCGACGCCGCCGTCCGGTTCACCGTGTGCCGCATCCTCGGCGAGCAACCGCCGGTGGAGCGCGACGACCCGGTCGCCGCGGCACTGCGGCCGTTGCTGACCAAGCACAAGGCGCCCGCCGCGGACATGCTGGCCGCGGCCTGGCGGGCGGCGCTGCTGGTGGTCGCGGGCGGCACGCCCGCCGCAACCGCACGCGCGTCGCTGGCGTTCGTTCTCGACCCCGGAAAGTGAGCGGCTCAGCCGGTTTCGTCGGTGGCCGAGTGCGGGGCGCCGACCGGCTTGGATTCGGGCGAGCCGCGCTGGCGCAGGTAGACCGAGAGCACGGCCATCGAGCCGAGCGCGAGGAATTCGGACTGCCAGTTCTGCAGGGAACGGTTCCAGAAGTCGGGGGAGCCGAGGTAGTCGAACCAGGTGACCGGGTCGGCGAAGGCGAGCAGCTGCTCGGAGTTGTAGGCGGCGAGCCCGGCGACCGACTGCGCGGTCCAGGTGGCCAGGAACAGCACCCCCATCACCAGACCGAGTGAACGGGAGAACACCGCGGTGCGCCAGCCGCCGGCGCGGGCCCAGCTCGGCGAGCGGCTGGTGGCGTGGGCGCCGACGAGCTGGTCGCGGTCGCTTTCGGTGCCGATCCGGCCGGCCGGCTTGGACTCGGGGGAGCCGCGCTGGACCAGGTAGACGGTGGCGACCACGTAGAGCAGGAACTGGAGGTACTCGGACTGCCAGTTCTCGGCCACGTCCACGGCGAAGTCCGCGGAGGTCAGGTACTCGGCCATGCCGACCGGGGCGCCGCCGTCGGCGATCTGGCGCTCGGAGAAGTCGGCGTGCCCGGCGAACGCCTGCCCGGTCAGGGCGAGCAGGAACAGCAGCCCGAACGTGAGGCCGAGTCCGTTGTCGCGCAGGAATCGCCGCATCACGGGCCGCCGATGAGACAGCGGTAGGGGGCCTCCGGCGCGGTGGGGGTGCAGCCGCCGCCGGTGATCCGCCAGCCGTCCTCGTATTCGTGCAGGAACAGGGTTTCCGCCACGGCCTTGGCTTGGGCGTCGGAGCCCCAGACGGTCACCTCGGTGACGCTGCCCGCCGGTGCCCGTACCCCGGGCAGGGCGTCGGGGCAGGTTTCCCGCCCGTGCCGGGTCAGGTCCTCCATCGCGCGGGGTGAGAGCAGGCCGCACGCGGTGGCCGGGTCGGCGTCGAGAAAGCGCTGCGCGGTGTCCCGGACGACGGGATCCGCCGCCGGGGCGCAACCGGTGAGCAGAAGCGCTGCCGCGGCCGGAATCCAGACCCAACGCACGGCTCCGAAACTACTCTCGCCCCGGGAGCGACGCCCGCCGAAGCGCCCGGATCGGTTCACCCGGGTGGGTACACCGCAGAATTTGACTCGTTCCAGACAACGGTCCTAGGGTTTGCGGTGATGTCGGATTTCGAGGCACAGCTGCGGGCTGTCTCGTTGCGCGTGACCCGGCCTCGGCTGGCGGTGCTCGCCGCGCTCCAGGACCACCCGCACGTCGACACGGAAAAAGTGATCGCGCTGGTCCGGGCCGAGCACCCCTCGGTGTCCCACCAGGCGGTCTACGACGTGCTGCGCGCGCTCACCGAGGCCGGTCTCGTGCGGCGCATCCAGCCCGCCGGCGCCACGGCCCGCTACGAAGCCCGTGTCGGCGACAACCACCACCACGTGGTCTGCCGCTCCTGTGGGGCGATCGCGGACGTCGACTGCGCCGTCGGTCCCGCCCCCTGCCTCACCGCCTCGGACGACCACGGGTATGTGATCGACGAGGCGGAGGTCGTCTTCTGGGGCACCTGCCCCGGCTGCGCGGCCGCCAGTTCCCGATGAAACCGCCACTTCGGAAGGAATCAGATGAGCTCCACCCAGGACAACACCCCGGCCAGCGCGCAGGGTGTTGACGAGAAGGCCGCGGCAGGCTGCCCGGTCGCGCACGACTCGGTGACCTCGCACGGCAGTGAGAGCGAGAACCCGGCGATCGACTCGCCGACCGCGAAGACCGGGGGCCGTCCGCGCACGAACCGGGACTGGTGGCCCAACCAGCTCGACCTCTCGGTGTTGCACACGCACTCGGCCAAGGGCAACCCGCTGCGGGAGGACTTCAGCTACCGCGACGAGTTCGCCAAGCTCGACGTCGACGCCCTCAAGCAGGACATCGTCGAGGTGCTCACCACCTCGCAGGACTGGTGGCCCGCCGACTTCGGCCACTACGGCGGCCTGATGATCCGCTTGAGCTGGCACGCCGCGGGCACCTACCGCATCCACGACGGCCGCGGCGGTGCCGGTGACGGCGCCCAGCGCTTCGCCCCGCTCAACAGCTGGCCCGACAACGCCAACCTGGACAAGGCCCGCCGCCTGCTGTGGCCGGTCAAGCAGAAGTACGGCCAGTCGATCTCCTGGGCGGACCTCCTCGTGCTCGCCGGGAACGTGGCACTGGAGTCGATGGGCTTCAAGACCTTCGGCTTCGGTTTCGGCCGCGAGGACGTCTGGGAGCCCGAGGAGATCTTCTGGGGCCCGGAGGACGACTGGCTCGGCGACGAGCGCTACGTCAGTGACTCGGAGATGGCGCCCGAGGTCGGCGCCACCGAGATGGGGCTCATCTACGTCAACCCCGAGGGGCCCCGCGGCAATGCGGACCCGGCCGCCGCGGCCCACTTCATCCGGGAGACCTTCGGCCGGATGGCGATGAACGACGAAGAGACCGTGGCGCTGATCGCCGGTGGCCACACCTTCGGCAAGACCCACGGCGCGGGTGTCGCCGACGACCACGTCGGCCCGGAGCCCGAGGCCGCCCCGCTGGAGGCGCAGGGCCTCGGCTGGCTGAGCACGCACGGCAGCGGCGCGGGCGCCGACGCGATCACCAGCGGTCTCGAGGTGACGTGGACCGACAAGCCGACGCAGTGGAGCAACCGCTTCTTCGAGATCCTCTTCGGCTACGAATGGGAACTCACCACCAGCCCCGGTGGCGCCAAGCAGTACGTCGCCAAGGACGCCGAGGCGATCATCCCGGACGCGCACGACCCGGCCAAGAAGCACAAGCCGACGATGCTCACCACCGATCTGGCGCTCCGGGTGGACCCGACGTACGAGAAGATCTCCCGCCGCTTCCTGGAGAACCCCGACGAGTTCGCACTGGCTTTCGCCAAGGCCTGGTACAAGCTGCTGCACCGCGACATGGGCCCGGTCAGCCGGTTCCTCGGTCCGTGGGTGCCCGAACCGCAGCTGTGGCAGGACCCGGTGCCCGCGGTCGAGGGCGAACTCGTCGGCGACAGCGACATCGCCGCGCTCAAGGCGAAGGTCCTGGACTCCGGCCTGAGCACCGCTCAGCTGGTCACCACCGCCTGGGCCTCGGCCGCGAGCTTCCGCTCCACCGACAAGCGCGGTGGCGCCAACGGCGCGCGCATCCGGCTCGAACCGCAGCGCGGATGGGAGGTCAACCAGCCGGAGGAACTCGCGAAGGTGCTGGAAACCCTCGAAGGCATCCGGCGGGAGTTCAACGACGCGGGTGGCGCGAAGATCTCGCTCGCCGACCTGATCGTGCTGGCGGGCTCGGCCGGGGTCGAGAAGGCGGCGCGTGACGGCGGGTTCGACGTGACCGTGCCGTTCCGCCCCGGCCGTACCGACGCCACCCAGGAGCAGACCGACGTCGAGTCGTTCGCGGTCCTCGAGCCGCGTGCCGACGGGTTCCGCAACTACCTGCGCCGGGGCGAGAAGCTCCAGCCGGAGGTGCTGCTGGTCGAGCGCGCCTACATGCTCGACCTGACCGCGCCCGAGATGACCGTTCTCGTCGGCGGCCTGCGTGCGCTCGGCGCCAACCACGGCGGTGCCGCGCACGGCGTGCTCACCGACCGGCCCGGGGTGCTCAGCAACGACTTCTTCGTCAACCTGCTCTCGCCGGGCACCCGGTGGAAGGGCTCGGAATCCGAGGAGAACGTCTACGAGATCCGCGACTCGGCCACCGACGAGGTGAAGTGGACCGCCACCGCGGTCGACCTCATCTTCGGTTCCAACTCGCAGCTGCGTGCGCTGGCCGAGGTCTACGCCAGCCAGGACGCCCGCGACCGGTTCGTGGCCGACTTCGTCGCGGCCTGGACCAAGGTGATGGAGCTGGACCGGTTCGACCTGGCCTGATCCGGCGGCGCCCGGCCGGTCCGCCGATGACCGGCCGGGCGCCGAACCCGGAGTTTGACCGGTGATCGGCCGGATGCGCGCGGTCAAGGACCAGGACCTGCTCGACCTGGCGCAGCGGTGCCATCCGCAGACGTTGTCGCCGCAGGTGCCGGCCGCCGGCTGGTCATCGCGCCCCGGCACCGCCGAGGATCGCCGCAACGGCCGACTGGCCCTTGGCCCGTGCGTGCGCGAGCGGGGTGACACCGGAGTGGTCGGCGAGGTTCACATCCGCACCGGCCTCGATCAGGATCCGCACGATCTCCTGGTGGGCGGGCCCGCCGTCGCCGAGGATGACGGCTTCGAGCAGGGCCGTCCACCCGGGATTGTTGACGTGGTCGACGTCGATCCCGATTCCCGAGGCGAGCCGCACGTACTCGACGTGACCGCGTTCGGCCGCGGGGATCAGCGACGTGCCGCCGAAGCGGTTGGTGATGGTGAGATCCGGCCGAGCGGACAGCAGCGCCCGCGCCATCGCCACGCTGCCAGTCACGCCGGTGACCAGCCACGGGGTGTCGTGCCGCTGGTCGAGCGCGTCCGGGTCCGCCCCGGCGGCGACCAGCAGCGACGCCACCTCGACCCGGTCGGCGGTGGCGGCGAGCAGCAGCGGGGTGCGGCCCGCCTCGTCACGGACCTCCAGGTCGCTGCCCGCCGCGATGGCCGCGCGGACCACGTTCGTGTCACCGCGTTCGGCGGCGGCCAGCAGGTCGGCGGCCGGTACCGGGGCCGGGTTCGGGTTCGGGGACGGCTGGCTCTCCATCGGGACTCCGGTGGGCTGGGGGCCCGGCGCCTGGGATGAGCAGGCGCCGAGCACGAGGGCGGTGACGAGGGCTGTGACGGCCGCCCTGGCACCGGCGCGCATCAGCGGATGGCCTTCAGGCCCGCGTTCGCGAACTGCTCGTCCAGGTCACCGCTGGGCGCACCGCCCACGCCGATCGCGGCGATCGGGCCGCCGTCGGCGACCACCGGCACCCCACCGGCCAGGAACAGCGTGCCCGGGATGTCCCGCACGCTCGGGCCGTTGCCCTGCGCGTTCTTGGCCAGCGCGGAGGTCGGCTGGCCGAAGGAGACCGCGGTGAAGGCCTTGCGCTTGGCGGACTCCTCGGTCTGCGGGCCCGCGCCGTCGCCCTTGAGCAGCGCGCGCACCGAGCCCGAGCGGTCCAGCACGGCCACGGTGACCCGCTGGCCGTTCTGCTCGGCGGCGTCCAGCGTGGCCTGTGCGGCGCGGATCGCCGCGTCCACGCTGAGCGTGCCGGTCCGCACGACGTTCTGTTCGGCGGCGGGCTGGGGCGCCTGCTCTCCCTGCGCCTGCGCCACGCCGAAACCGGTGGCGATCGCGACGGTCGCCACACCGGCGGTCATGCCGAGTGCGAGCCGGGTGCGCGAGGTGGTTGTTTTCATCGGATGTCCCTTCGTCCGGCGGGTTTTTCCCGCTCTGCCAACACTTTCCCGCGTCGCGGGCCCCGGTGGATCGGGAGCGGGTCGCGTGGTTCGGCGTCGTCCGGGCGACCCGGGCATCATCCGGACGATTGATGCGGCACGGCTGGCCCGTGCTTACGATCACCGGGTCGAGCGGAGGGAGGGAACGGACATGGCAGTGGTCGTGACGGCCGGTGTGCGCAGCGCACGGCTCGACGCCGCCATGCACGCCGGCTTCTTCCTCCTGCTCGCCGCTTCGGTGGCGAGGTTCGTCAGCGCGCACGGCCTGCACGGCGCCACCCCGCTGATCCTCGGTCTCACCGGCGGGCTCGCGGTCGTCTACGCCGCCGGGATGCTGCTGTGGGCCGGTCTCGGCCGGTGGCGGCAGGCCTGGCTGGCGCTGGTGATCGCGGTCTGGCTGGCGCTGGTGGTGGCCGCGCCGAGCTTCGCCTGGTGCTCGGTCCCGCTGTTCTTCGTGTGCCTGCGGTTGCTGCGGCCGCGTGTGGTGATCGTGGTGGCCGTGCTGCTCACCGTCGTGGTGATCCTCGCCCAGTTGCGCATCGCCAGCGGCTTCGACCTCGGCCTGGTGCTCGCCCCGATCGCGGTCGCGCTGATGGCCACGGTCACCTTCCTGCAGCTCGACCGGGCCAGGGCGGAGCAGCAGGAACTCGCCGCCGACCTGCTGCGCACCCGCGACGACCTGGCGGAGAGCCAGCGGGTGGCCGGGGTGGTGGAGGAACGCGAGCGGCTGGCCAGGGAGATCCACGACACCCTCGCCCAGGGCCTGTCCAGCATGCGGATGCTGCTGCAGGCGGCGTTGCGGTCGTGGTCGGCGGAACCGGAGGTGGCCCGCGGGCACGTCACGCGCGCGGTCGAGGCAGCCGGTGACAACCTCGCCGAGGCCCGGCGGTTCGTCCGCGACCTCTCGTCGCCACGGCTCGACGGCTCCGACCTCGCCGGGACGCTGGCCGAACTCGCCGAGCAGGCGGGTTCCGCGGGCGGACCGGTCATCCGGTTCACCACCAGTGGTACCCCGCATGCGCTGGACCCACGGGTGGAAGCCGGTTTGCTGCGGGTGGCCCAGGGAGCGCTGGCGAACGTGACCGAGCACGCCGGTGCGGCCGAGGCCGCGGTGACGCTGACCTATCTCGGTGACGAGGTCGTGCTCGACGTCCGTGACGACGGCTCCGGCTTCGACCCCGACGCGGTGCGGGCCGCCCCGGGACGCGGTTACGGACTGCGGATGATGGCCGAGCGGGTGGCCGCGCTCGGCGGTTCGCTGGTGGTGGAGAGCGCGCCGGGCAAGGGCACCGCGCTCGCGGTCACCGCGCCCGCCGGGGAGGCACGGTGACCATCCGGATCCTGATCGTCGACGACCACCCGGTGGTGCGGGCCGGGCTGGCCGCGCTGCTGGCCGGTGAGCCGGACATGGTGGTGATCGGCGAGTGCGCCGGTGCCGACGAGGCGGTGCGGTTCGCCGCGGCGGAGCGGCCGGACGTGGTGCTGATGGACCTCCAACTCGGCGCGGGCCCGGACGGGGTGGAGGCCACAAAACGGCTCTCCGGCCCACCGGACGCGCCGAGGGTGCTGGTGCTGACCACGTACGACACCGAAGTGGACATCACCAGGGCGATGGCCGCCGGTGCCACCGGGTACCTGCTCAAGGCCGGGCCGCCGGAAGACCTGTTCCGCGGCATCCGCGCGGCGGCGCGCAGTGAGACGGCGCTGGCGCCGCAGGTGGCGGCCCGGCTGGTCGGCCGGATGCGCGCGCCCGTACCGGAGCTGAGCCCGCGGGAGACCGAGATCTGCCGCCTTCTCGCCGAAGGGCTGAGCAACCGGCAGATCGCCGGGCGCCTGTTCATCTCCGAGGCGACGGTGAAAACCCACCTCACCCACATCTACGGCAAGCTCGGCGTGGACAGCAGGGCGGCCGCGGTGGCCGTCGCCGCCGAGCGCCGGATCATCCGGATCGATTCGCGAGAGGCACCACGATGAACGACCTGCTGCTGCGCTCGGTGACACTGCCCGACGGGACCCGGGCGGACATTCAGCTCAGCGCCGGCCGGATCGCCGCGATCGGCGAGGGTCTGACCTCGCCCGGACCGGTCGAGGACTGCGGTGGTGCCTTGGTGCTGCCCGGTTTTGTCGACGCGCACTGCCACGTGGACAAAACGCTGTGGGGTGGCCCGTGGGTGCCGCACTCGGCGGCGGGCGGGCTGGCCGAGGTGATCGCGAACGAGCGCCGCCGCCGGGGTGAGCTGGGGATTCCGTCGCCGGACTACATCGGCGCACTGCTGGACGCGATGATCACGCTCGGCACCACCCACGCCCGCAGCCACGTCGACGTCGATCCCGGCGTCGGGCTCGGCGGGGTGGAGGCGGTGCGGGAGGCGCTGGCGCGGCGGAAGGGCCGGATCGACGTCGAACTGGTCGCCTTCCCGCAGGAAGGACTGCTGAGCAAGCCGGGAACGCTGGCACTGCTGGAGGAAGCGGTGCGGTCCGGGGTGGAGAACATCGGGGGACTGGACCCGGCCGGGATCGACGACGACCCGGTCGGTCAGCTGGACGCGGTGTTCGGCATCGCCGGGCGGTACGGCTGCGGGGTGGACATCCACCTGCACGACGAAGGTCCGCTGGGGGCCTGGCAGTTCGACCTGATCATCGAGCGGACCCGGGCGCTCGGACTGGCCGGCAAGGTCACCATCAGTCATGGATTCGGCCTGTGCGGCGGGATTCCGGCGCAACGCCAGGAACAGCTGGTGGCGGCGATGGCCGAACAGCGGATCAGCCTGGCCACCGTGGCGCCGGTGACCAGGCCGGCGCCACCGCTGCGCCTGATGGCCGCGGCCGGGGCGAACCTGGCCTGCGGCAACGACGGGGTGCGGGACCTGTGGTCGCCCTACGGCACCGGGGACATGCTGGAACGGGCGCTGTTCCTCGCGCAGGGCTGCGGTTTCCGCCGGGACGAGGACATCGAGCTGGCGCTGGACGCGGCCACCCACGGCGGCGCGCGGGCGCTGGGCCTGGCGGACTACGGCGTGGCGGAGGGCAGCGTGGCCGATCTGTGCATTGTGGACGCCCGGGTTCCCGCGGAGGCGGTGGCGGTCCGCCCACCACGCCGCCTGGTCGTCAAGGGCGGCGTGGTGGTGGCGCGGAACGGTCAGCTGGCGGGCTGAACAGCCACCCGCTCACGCGGTGCCGAGGTCCGCAGCAGCAGGAGCAGCGCCGCCGTGGCGACGAAGACGGTGCCGTTGACCAGGTAGAGGCGTTCGGGCGTCCAACCGGCGTCGAGCAGGCTGCCGGCGATGCTCGGCGCGAGCACGGCCCCGGCACGGCCGATGGCCAGGCCGGTGCCGACGCCGGTGGTCCGGATCCCGGGCTCGTAGATGGTCGGCGTGATCGCGTAGAGACCGGCGACGCAGCCGTTGACCACCACGCCGATCAGCGCGGCCACGGTGAACGCCAGTGCCAGCGAGGAAATCGACGCGATGAACACCGCCAGCAGCACCGCGGCCACCACCAGGTAGCCGACCAGCACGTTGCGCAGGGCGAACCGCGCCGCGAGCAGGCCGAGCAGCGCCGCACCGAACATGCCGCCGACGTTGAGCAGGGTTCCACCGGTGATGCCCGCCGTCGCCGACAGGCCCGCCTCGACCAGCAGCGTCGGCGTCCAGCTCGTCACGAAGTAGAAACCGGCCATGATGCAGAAGAACGCGACCCAGAGAAGCAGGGTGTTGCGCCGCAGTTTCGCGGTGAGCAGTTCGCGGTAACCAGCGCCGACGCCCTTCGGCGCCGAGGGCGGCGGGGGAAGCTCGGTGAGCGTGCCGTGGCCCATGCGATCCAGCATCGCGTTGACCCGTTCGAGCGCCCTCTTCGGACGGCGGACCAGGAGGAAGTCCAGCGATTCCGGCAGCCGCCACCACACCAGCGGGATCGACAGCAGGGTGGCGACCCCGCCCACCAGGAAGACCGAGCGCCAGCCGAACTCGCCGATCAGCACGGCGGTGAGCAGCCCGCCGAGCGTGGCGCCCAGCGCGTAGCCGGTGGAGTTCAGGCTCACCGCCAGCCCGCGCCAGCGCGCGGAGGCGTATTCGGCCGAGATGACGTTGCTCGTCGCGAGAATCCCGCCGATGCCGAGGCCGGTCACCGCCCGGAGCGCGCCGAGTTGCAGGGCGGACTGGCTCGCGGCGGAGAGCACCATTCCGGCACCGGCGATGGCGAGGCAGCTCAGGACGACCGGACGGCGGCCGAGCCGGTCGGCCCACGGCGCGACGAACATCGAGCCGGCGCCCATGCCGATCAGGCCCGCGGAGAGCAGCATGCCCAGCTGGGCGCCGTTGAGCCCCCAGTAGGCGGAGACGGACTTGCCGGTGAAGGCCATCACGACCACGTCGAAGCCGTCGAGCATGTTCAGCAGCACGCAGACCGCGACCGCGCCCCATTGGAAGCGTGGCATGGGCTTGTGGTCGAGCAGTTCTCTGAGCGAGCGCGTCGCGGTGACCGGTTCGTCCATGGCAGCACTCCATTGTCGACTGCGGTGGCGGAATTATCGGGCCGGGTGGTTTTCCGGCGAAGGAGACTTCCGAAAAATGGAAGGCTTTCTCGGGGAGTTAGGCCGGGTGGACCCGCACGGGCACGCGACTCCAGCCCTTGAGGGTGTTGTTCAGCTTCGGCACCGGCTCTCCGGCCGGTTCGAGCCGCGAGACACGTTTCGCGAGCGCGGTGAGCACCAGTTCGGCTTCGAGCCGGGCGATCGGCTGCCCGACGCACTGGTGGATGCCCATGCCGAAGGCGACCTGCCCGGCGGTCCCGCGGGTGAGGTCCAGCCGGTCGGCATCCGGCCCCCACGCGCGCGGATCGCGGTTCGCCGAGCCGAGAAAGAGCAGCACCTTTTCCCCGGCGGGGATCCGGGTACCGGCCACCACGACCTCGCGCGTGGTGGTGCGGAAGAAGGTCTGCACCGGTGATTCGTAGCGCAGGCCTTCGTCGAAGGCGAAGCGCGCCAGCGACGGTTTCTCGCGCAGCCGGGCCCACTGCTCCGGATTGGCGCTCAACGCCTGGATCGTGTTGCCGATGCCGTGCACGGTCGTGTCGACCCCGGCCGAGAGCAGCGAGCGGACCAGCATGGGCGCTTGCTCATGGGTGATCTCGCCCCGATCGGCCGCCTCCCACAACCGCGAGCCGAGACCGCCCGGAGCGAGCGCCTCGCGCCGGCAGCTGTCCCAGATCCACTGCCGCACGGGTGCGGCACCGGCCAGCGCCCGGTCGAGAAGGTGGTTGCGCGGGCCGAAGGCGTTGAAGGCCAGCGAGCCGTACGGCAGCAGGTTCTCGCGGCCCTCGGCGGGCAGGCCGACCGCGTCGGGGAACACCTTCAGCGGGTAACGCTCGGCGAGATCGGTGACGACGTCGAACTGCCGCCGTTCGACGAGTTCGTCGACGAGCGCTTCCGCTTCGGCGCGGAACGTTTCACGGAAACCGCGAACGGTGCTCGCCGAGATCACCTTGCCCATCGCGGCCCGGGCCACGGTGTGGTCCGGTGGATCGGCCTCCAGGAGCAGACTCGGTGGCCGCCATGGCTTTTCCCGGTGGAAGTCGGTCAGCCCGGCGCCCCGGCCGGAGCAGAACGTCCCGTGGTCGGTGAGCGACGCCCGCACTTCGGCGTGACGGGCCATCGCCCACACCCGGTAACGCTCGAGGTGGACCACCGGCCCGGCCTCACGAAGGCGCTGGTGCAGGGGATAGGGATCGGCGAGGTTCTCGTCGGCGAACGGATCGAGGGTGGCGACCGCGCTTTCCGGAGCGGACATCGGTTTCTCCTGCGCGGTCAGAGGTCGAGGACCAGTCGGGGGGAACAAGAGCGGGAGACGCAGATCATCATGGTGTCGTCGGCCGCCTGCTCCTCGGCGGTGAGCACCGAGTCGCGGTGATCCGGTTTTCCGGACAGCACAGCGGTTTCGCAGGTACCGCACGTGCCTTCCTGGCAGGAGGACAGCACCGGTACCCCGGATTCCTCGACGACCTCGAGAATGGAGCGGTCGGCGGGAACTTCGAGGACGGAACCGGTCTGCGCCAGCTCGACTTCGAAAGCCGCGCGTGGACCGTCGGCGATTCCTTCCCTGGGGGCAAAACGTTCGACGTGCAGTGCGCCATCGGGCCGGTCCGCACACCGCGCTTCGACGGCGTTGAGCAGAGCCTCCGGCCCGCAGCAGTAGATCGCGGTCTCGACGTCGTCCTCCCCACCGGCCAGCAGAGTCGGCAGGTCGAGCAGCCCGCGTTCGTCCTGCGGAGCGATCTCGGTGTGCTCGGGATACCGGGCTTCGAGTTCGTCGCGGAAGGCCATGGACGCGCGGGTCCGGCCGCCGTAGACGAGGCGCCAGTCGCTGCTGGACGCGGCGACACGCGCGATCATCGGCAGGATCGGCGTGATCCCGATGCCGCCCGCGATGAACAGGTAACGCTTGGCGTCCACCAGCGGGAAGTGGTTGCGCGGCCCCCGGACCCGCAGCCGGGTACCTTCGGCCAGGATGTCGTGCACGTACTGGGAACCCCCGCGCCCGGCCGTTTCCCGGAGCACGGCCACTTGCAACTCCGAGGTGTCCTGCGGGTCGCCGCACAGCGAGTACTGGCGGATGAGGCCGGGTTCCAGCACGAGGTCGAGGTGCGCGCCCGGTTCCCACGCGGGAACGGGGCGCCCGTCCGGATGCCGAAGGGTGAGCCGGACGACGCCTTCGGCGAGGGCTTCCTTGCGTACGAGCACGAGTTCGAAGTCCTGCTCGGGGTTCGCAGCAGTCATCGGGACCTCTCACAGGGGTGGTCGAGCAGCCAGTCCCACAGCTCCACGGGATCTTCGAACTCCCGCTCGGCGGAGCAGTGGCAGACCGCTCGCAGCCGGTCGGTGCCCAGCACCCAGTGGATGCGGTACACCCGATCGCCGGACAGCATCGGCCGGTTCGCGGGAACAGCGGTCATGCCGGGGCCGCCAGGCGCTGGAGCATTCGCCGGGCGGCGAGCCCGCCGGTGTCGATGTTGATCGACAGTTCCTGGTAACCCGCGGGCTCGGTCGCGATGACCTGCTCCAGGACGTCGAGCGCTTCGACGTCCTGGAGAACCACGGTGCGGTTGTTCTCCGCGAGGAATGCCGACACTTCTTCATCGCCCAGGGCGAAGTCACGGGCGACGGCCCAGAAGTCGTGGGTGGAGTGCTCGGTCTCCGGGGTGATCGCGTACACGACTTCGACGTGGAAGGCGTCCGGGTCGCTGCCGTCGGGGCGGGGGACCGAACCGGCGGGTGCGATGCGGCTGTGCAGTTTGTACAGGCACGGCGGGGTGTACTCGATGTCCTGCCAGCGCGCGATCCGGCCGTCCAGGCCGGTCGACTTCGCGTAGAACGGCGGACACTCGGCGTCGTCCATGTGGCGCGAGACGTAGACGATGCCCGCCTCTTCGTCGACCTCCGTGGTGATCGGGGTGGCCGCGACCTCCGGAGTGCCGATGTAGCCGCCGTGCAGGTACGTTTCGTGCGACAGGTCGAGCAGGTTGTCGACCAGCAGCGAATAGCGCGCCTTCAACGGTTCCATGCCGCGAACCGTGGTGTAGTCGGGGGAATCGAGATAGGGCGCCCGCGGGATGCGTGCGGTGTCCGCCTTGACCGGGTCGCCGATGAAGATCCAGATCAGCGAATCCTGCTCGGCCACCGGGTACGTCCGCAGCCGCGCGGTGCGCGGGACGCGGTGCTGGCCCGGCACGGAGACGCACTTGCCGTCGGCGCCGTAGGTGAAGCCGTGGTAACCGCAGACGACCTGATCGTCCACGAGCCGGGAAGGTGCCTGCGAGAGCGGGAAGCGCCGGTGCACGCAGCGATCGGGCATCGCGGTGACCGCGCCTGCCCTGGTGCGCCAGAACAGGACTGGCTCGCCGCAGATGGTGCGGGAGAACAGCTCCCGCGTGATTTCGGTGCTGTACGCGGCGACGTACCACTGGTCCCGCGGAATGCTGGTCATGATCGTTGTCCCCTCGTCGTCGAGGCCGGGAGCGCTTGGCCAGCGTGACGGGGACCACCGGGCGCGCCGAACCGCGTTTCCGAAAATTGGAAGACTTTCCGCGCGCGGTCCGTGGCCGGTCAGCGCGGGGTGGTCAGGGCGCGGGAGATCGCCCGGGCGCTGGTGCGCACCAGCGGGGTGAGGGCGTGCGGCTGGGTGCCGTGGTGGACCACGAGGGAGACCGCGGCGATGACCTGCCCGCAGCCGTCGTCGACCGGCGCGGCGACGGACAGGGAGTCCATCGTGACCTGCCGGTCGCTGATGACGAACCCGCTGGTGCGGACGTCGGCGAGCATCCGGCGCAACTCGGCCGGATCGGTCACCGTTTTCGGGGTGTAGCGCTCGATCGGGTTGCCGAGCACCTCTTCCTGCACCTCGGCCGGGGCGTGGGCGAGCAGGACCAGGCCGACGCCGGTGGCGGTGAGCGCGAAGCGGCCGCCGACCCTGGTCAGCACCGGGACCGCCTCGGAACCGGCGATGCGCTCGATGAACACCACCTCGGTGCCTTCACGGACGGCGAGCTGGACGTTCTCCTTGGTGATCTGGGAGAGGTCTTCGAGAAAGGGGAGTGCGCGCTCCCGCAGCCCCTGCCCGCGCGGGGCCAGCGCGCCGAGTTCCCACAGGCGCAGGCCGACCCGGAACAGCCCGTCGTCACCGCGTTCGACGGCGCCCCAGGCGGCCAGCTCGGTCAGCAGGCGGTGCACAGTGGACAGTGGCATGCCGGCGCGGCGGGCGATGTCGCTGAGCGCGAGCGCCGGTCGCTGCACGCTGAACGCCCCCAGCACCTGGAACGCGCGGCCGACCACGGACCCCGTGGGCCCTGGGCGGCGACCTCCCGGCATCGTGTTCACCCGTTCCCGGCACAGGCGGACACTCGGGCGGGGGCGCGGGTCGGTTCGGTCACGGGCGACAGTTTCGCCGGTGACGGGGAGAAAGGCAAAGCCTTCCGGACCAGGACGTCGCCTGCCGCGTCCACTTCGGACAGCGGACCCGGCCGGACGTGGCGCTTACCTCGCGGCGCGGGCCGCGCGGCCGGACAGCTCGGCGAAGGCCTCGCGCAGGGCAGGTGGGCCGATCACCTCGATCTCGCAGTCGAACCGCGCCAGCGACGCGGCGAGTCCGGCCCAGGACCAGGAACCGGTTGTCAGCCGGGTCCTGGCCGGACCGAGTTCCTCGACGACACCGTCCCCGGCGAACGGGGCCACGTCGGCGGCGGGCAGGCCGAGAACGACCTCACCACGGCACGGCCACGCGTCGGCGTTGTCGGAGCCCTTGAACCGGGCGGAAAGAAAGGCGGCCACGTCACCACCGGGCACCTCGCGGGGCCCGAAGCGCGGGCCGTTGGGCACACGCAGGGTCATCCGATCGGCGCGGTAGATGCGCCAGTCCTCGCGCTCGGGCGCCCAGCCGACGACGTACCAGCGTCCGTGCCGGGCCACGAGGTGGTGGGGCTGCACGCGGCGGGGCGGGCCGTCGTCTTCCGGGCGTCCCGGTGAGCGGTAGTCGAACCGCAGCTCTTCCCCGGCTCGCACGGCGGCGCTCAGCGCGAGCAGCACGTCGATGCCGACCGGCGAACGGACCGAATCGGCGGCGCTGATTTCGAGTGCGTCGACGCGTTGCCGCAACCGTGACGGCATCACCTGGCGCACGGTGGCCAGCGCGCGGGCAGCCGCCTCTTCGATCCCGGCGCCCGTCCCGACAGCCATCCGCAAGGCCACCGCGAGCGCGACAGCCTGCTCTTCGTCGAACAGCAGCGGCGGCACCTGACTGCCCGCTTCGAGCCGGTAGCCGCCGTCAGGCCCCTTCACCGCCTGGATCGGGTAACCGAGTTCGCGCAGCCGATCGACGTCCCGGCGCACCGTGCGCTCGCTGACGCCCAGCCGCTCGGCCAGCAGCATCCCCGGCCAGTCGCGCCGGGCCTGCAACATCGACAGCAGCGACAGCAGCCGGCTCGAGGTGGTGGTCGAAGACGCGGTCGGCATGGGTTTCACCCTGCCACAAGAAGCGGACGTTCCCTGACCGGTACCGATGACACCGTGGCACTCGCCGCCCGGGACCTCCGGCGGTGAACCCCCCCTTTGTGAAGGACCGGACACCATGTCGCTCAACGCTGTTCCCCACCTGAACTTCCGCGGCCAGGCCCGCGAGGCGCTGGAGTTCTACCAGTCGGTGTTCGGCGGGCAGCTCACCGTCGTCACCTACGGAGACTTCGGCATGCCCGCCGAGCTGCCCGGCGCGGCCGACGTCGTGTTCGGCCAGGTCGTGGCCGACAACGGCTTCCGCGTGATGGCCTACGACGTGCCCGGCGAGAACACGCCGGTCGCGCCGGGCGCACCCACCACGCGTCGCGAGAACGGCACCACGATCACCGAAGAGCCGTTCTTCCTCTCCGTGCGCGGCGAGACCGTCGACGAGGTGAGCGGGGTGTGGGAGCGCCTCGCCGACGGCGCGACCGTCATCGAGGCGTTCGGCCCGGCACGGTGGGCGCCCGCGTTCGGCATGCTGGCCGACCGGTTCGGCGTCACCTGGATCGTCGACGTCGCGGCCGAATACGTCCAGTCCTGACGCCCCTTTCCGCCACTGTCGCTTCTGTACAAGACCGCCTCGCCGCTTCGGCCTAGGGTGACCGGGACCTCGCGGCGCCGCCGCACGTTCTGTAGGAGCAGATCTTGACGCGTGAACTGGTTTACACGGGATTCATGTCGCTGGACGGCGTGGTGGACTCGCCCGGCGGTGTGGTGGAGGGGCACCGCAGCGGCGGGTGGGTGATGGAAACGGAGTTCGTGCCCGAGGCGTACTCGCTCAAGGCGGAGGAACTCGAAGAGACCACGGCGCTGATGTTCGGCCGCCGCAGTTATGACGCCTTCGCGCAGACCTGGCCCGCCTCCGAAGACCACGTCGCGTACAAGGAACTGCCGAAGTACGTCGTCTCGACAACGCTGGGCGAGGACGCGCTGGTCGACGGCTGGGGCGAGACCACCATCCTGCGTTCCGCCGACGACGTGGCGAAGCTGAAGGAGTCCGAAGGCGGCCCGATCTTCATCCACGGCAGCGCGGAACTCGCCCGGCGCCTTGGTGAGGCCGGCCTGATCGACCGCTACCACCTGCTGGTGTTCCCGGTGTTGCTGGCCGCGGGCAAGAGCGTGTTCAGCCGGGCCGACCGCGACAAGCAGAATCTGCGGCTGCGGGACTCAGCCGCCTACGCCAACGGTGTGGTCAAGCTGATCTACGACGTGGTGCGCTGACGCCGGGTCCAGTGCGATCGCGCCGCCCTCGCCGTCGCGCAGTTGTTGCGCGGTACGCCCGACGTACCGCCGCAGCGCGCGGGCGAGGTGCGGCTCGTCGTAGTAACCGCACCGGACGATCACGTCGGCGGTGGTGCCGCCGGAGGCCAGCAGCACCGCGGCCGAGCGCACGCGTTCGATCTGCCGGACGGCCCCGCGGGTGAGGCCGGTGGCCGTCCGGAATCGCCGCTCCATCGTGCGGTCCGACACCGGCGGCCGGCGACCCCGGTGGGCCTCGGTGACCAGCGGATCGCGGACGATCACCCCACTGCGGACGAGCCGGGCGACCAGCGCCTCGGCGTCGTCGGCGCCGGGCATCTCCCAATGGCCGCCGTCGAGCCAGAACCTCCGGCCGGTCACGTCGGGCAGGACGATCCCGCCGTCGACCACGGAACTGGCCGGGACCGCGCGCAGTGCGGTGCCGACGGCGAACTGGATGCCGACGAAGGTCGCGTCCTCGGGCACCGGGGCGGTGCCGGTCCGTGTCTCCGGTCCGGTGGCGGCCGCGTACATTTCGCCCCGCTGCCGCCAGAACACCAGCCCCCACGTCTCGCTCGCCACCGAGGTCATCTCCGAGACCTGCTCGCTGCGGCACGTCCACACCGTGTCGACCCACGCCGAATCCGACGCGCGTGTCTCGAACCGCAGCCCCATGGCCGCTCATCGTAGGAGCACTCGGGAGTGTCAGCGACCAAAGTCCCCACCGGCTGGTGACGCCGGTCCCTGGTGCCGCGCGGTCGCGCGGACGAGGGTGGCAGGCGGAAACGGCCCCATGGCCGGACGCCGGGAGGGCGCGGATGAACACCATGAAGAGCAGGCCGCTCGTGGCCGGAGTGGACGGATCACCGTCGGCGTTGCACGCCGTGCGCTGGGCGGCCGAGGAAGCCGGACGACGCGGGAAGCCGCTGCGCCTGCTCCACGCGTGCTTCATCCCGCCGGTCCCACCACGGGTTCCGGTGGCGCTCCCGCGCGAGTACCGCGACGCACTGGTGGAGCAGGGGCACGACTGGCTGACCGAAGCCGCCGCCGCCGCGCGGGAGGCGGCCCCGGGCGTCGAGGTGGAGACCGAACTGCGGACCGGGATCGCCACCGAACTGCTCGTCACCGAGTCGGCACAGGCGGAACTGGTCGTGCTCGGCTCACGCGGTTTGGGCGGGTTCAGCGGGTTGCTGGTGGGTTCGGTCGCGGTCGCGCTGGGACACCACGGGCACTGTCCGGTGGTGATCGTGCGCGGCCGGACGCCGGAATCGGCACCGCCGGCCAGCGGTCCCGTGGTGGTCGGCGTGGACAACTCAGCCAACTGCGATGACGCGATCGACTTCGCGTTCGCGGCCGCCGCGTTGCGCCGGGTCCCACTGGTCGCGGTGCACGCCTGGAACGATCTTTCGCTCGATCGGGGCTGGCCACTGCTGCCGGCGCAGTTGGACTTCAGACTGATCCAGGACGAAGAAGCACGCGGGCTCAGCGAGCACCTGGCCGCGTGGCGGGACAAGTACCAGGACGTCGAGGTGATCGAGCGTCCGGTGCGTGACCGGCCCGCCCGTGCCCTGCTCAAGGCCGCCGAGGACGCGCGGCTGCTCGTGGTCGGCTCGCACGGGCGCGGCGGGTTCGCCGGTATGTGGCTCGGCTCGACCAGCCAGACGCTGCTGCACCACAGCAGTTGCCCGGTCGCGGTGATCCGGCCGGCGAGCGATCGCCGACAACGGTGAAGGGATGGCGATGAAAGTGGCCCCAACGGGAAACCAGCCGGTACTGGTGGCGGTCGACGGTTCGGAGTCGGCGCTCGCGGCCGCGCGGTGGGCCGCGCGGGAGGCCGCTCGCCTGCACGCGCCGTTGCTGGTCGTCAGTGCCTACGGCCTGGAAGACGCGTCGTTCGCGGCGCCGCTGTACCCGCCGACGGAGTGGGTCGACGCGCAGAAGGAAGCAGCCGAGCGTGTGGTCGCCACGGCGGTCGCGGCCGCGAAGGAGATCGAACCGGCGGTCTCCGCCGAGACCCGCGTGAGTCCGCAGGGCTCGGTGGCCGCGCTGCGGGAGTTGTCGGGCGAGGCGCGGTTGCTGGTGCTGGGGGAGCCGCGTGGCGCGGTGAGCGGCCTGATCGTGGGGTCCACGTCGATCCCGGTGCTCGCCGCGGCCGACTGCCCGGTCGTGGTGGTGCGCGGCCGGGACGGGGGACGGCCGGAAGGTCCCGTGGTGGTCGGCGTCGACGGCAGCACCAACAGCGAAGCCGCCATCGCGCAGGCGTTCGCCGCGGCGTCGGTCCGGCAGGTCCCGCTGGTCGCCGTGCACACCTGGCACGACGGCGACACCGAGGTCCTGTTCAGCCGCAGCCGCGTCGAGTTCGACTGGGAGCCGGTGAACGACGCCGAACAGCGGGTGCTCGCCGAACGCCTCGCGGGCTGGCGGGAGCAGTACCCGGACGTCACCGTGGAGCAGGTCGTGCAGCAGGACAAGCCGCGGCACCGGCTGCTCGAATGGAGTGCGAAGGCGTGCCTGGTGGTGGTCGGCACTCGTGGGCGTGGCGGTTTCGCCGGCCTGGTGCTGGGTTCCACCAGCCAGGCGCTGGCCCACCACGCCGACTGCCCGGTGCTCGTGGTGCGCCCGGAAACCGGGAACTCGTGATGAGCGGGGCCCTTCCGACCGAACTGGACCAGGCGCTGAACGCCGCGACCCGGGCGCCGTCACCACACAACACGCAGCCGTGGTCGTTCGGTGTCGACGGCGACCGCGTGACGCTGTGGCTGGACCGCGAGCGCGTGCTCACGGTCGCCGATCCCGAGGCCAGGCAAGCGCGCCTGTCCTGTGGCGCGGCCCTGTTCAACCTGCGGCTTTCCCTGCGTTCGAACGGTTGTGAGCCGGCGGTGCGGCTGGTGCCCGATCCGGCCCGGCCCGATCTGCTCGCCGAGGTCCACGTCGAGGGCCAGCGCAGATCGACCCTGGACGAGCGGAAGCTCGCGCAGTCGATCTTCCACCGGCACACCAACCGGCGGCCGTTCCTGGACCGGGCGGTGCCGCCCGGAGTGCGGTCGGCGCTCAACGCGGCGGCGCTGGGCGAGGGCGGCAGGCTGGAGCACCTCGAACCGTCCGGCCGGTACGACGCGGTGGCCGCACTGGCGCGGCGCGCGGAATTCCTCCAGGCCGGCGACGACTCGTTCCGCGAGGAGTCGGCCCGGTGGACCGGACGGCCGCCGGGGAGCGTGGACGGCGTGCCGCTCACGTCGGCGGCGCCACCGGCCGGGCAGGCCGGTGCGTTGCCGCAGCGCGCGTCGCACACCAATCCGGCGCTGCCACCCCGTTCGTTCGAACAGCAGCCGCTGCTGGTGGCGGTGCTCTCCGGCGGGCAGGGCGCGCTGGCCGACCTGCACGGCGGCATGGTCATGCAGGCGGTGCTGCTCACGGCCACTTCGCTCGGCCTGGCGACGTCGTTCCTGTCCCAGCCGTTCGAGACGCCGGAAACCCGCAGCGCCATCGAGCAACTGTTCCGCGACGCCGGTCAGGTGCACACCCTGCTCCGCGTCGGCTACGGCTACCCGACCCCGCTGACCGCCCGGCGGCCCGTGGCCAGCGCCTCGGTGGGGGACAGCTAGTTCCGCAGTTGTTCCCAGCGGGGCAGCAACATGAAGATCAGGGCGCAGGCGAGCACGATGCGCGCCGCGATGACACCGCCGTTGACCTCACCCATCAAGCCGGCCACGACCTGCACCACCACGCACACCGCCAGCAGGGTCACGCCCCACCGGCGCCAGAACCACAGGCCGGTCAGCGCGGCCGCCTCGCCGAGCAGCGCGACCATGCCCAGCACGACCGGGACCGTCAGCATCTGGCCGTGCTCCAGTCTGTCGGCCGCGTGCACGGCCAGCAGCACGCCGACGGTCACCACGGCCGCGCTGTAACCCGACAACCACAGCGTCAACGCCACCCCGCGCCGCGCGGGCACCTTCTCCTCGACCACGTTCACCGCTCCCAGCCGCACCGACCCCACCACCGAATGCGGCGGGCACCACGCTGAGACGTCGCGACGCCCCGATCCGCTCCCACGCTCACTGGATGATCAATGAGGGAGAGAAGGCCGTGTATTGGCTCGCATTGAGGACGCAGGGGCTTTGCAGGACGGGTGAGCCGGGGCCGAGGTTCACGTCGAGGGTCACCGCGAAGGCGTCGATCGAAACGGTGAGCAGCTGGCCCATCGCGCCCGCGGTGATGGCGGGAATCGTGGTGCCCGGGGCCTGGTACGCCGTGAGCACGAGGTGATCCGGGGGAACGGGCAACAGCTGGTACGGCGATACCACGGTCATGCCGATCGCGCTCGGGGTTCCGCCCCGCACACCGATCGTGAGGCCGTCGGTGGCGCGGAATCCCTCGACGATCCCCTGATAGACCTGGACGATTTCGCGCGGGATGACCACATGTGCGGTGAGCGCGGAAAATTGCACCGTCTCTCCCGCGGCCACCGAACTCGGGCCCTCGAGGTAGGCACTGGCGTACACGGGGTAGTCGCCGATACCGGGAAGGTCACAGGTCAGGCCGAGGTTGCCGGTATAGAACTGCTGGTACTCCGGAGCGGCCTCGGCACTGGTCGCGCCAAGAGAGGCGGCCACGGTCATGACGGCCACGAGGAACCGCCGGAATTTCGGCGCCATGGCGCACCTCCTCGCGGGGGCACCTGCTCGGTGCGGACACCGAGCAGGTTAGGAGCACGCGAACCCGCGATTCAAGGCACGACGAGGAAAACTGAGCGCGGATGCGCATCCCCGCCGGTGTGTTTGTGCGTTCCGGAGCAAGACCTACCGGGCGTCGACCAGGTGTTGTCGGGCCCAGGCGGCCAGGGTGGTCGGCGTGGTGGTGAGCACGCTTCGCTCGTCCTCGGGCACAAAATCGCCGGTCAGTCCGGCGGACATGCCCGCGATGCCGTCGACCTGTGCCGCGGGCAGGCCCACCGAGGTCAGCACCGAGCGGAACTCGTCGTCCGAGAGCTGTTCCGGTTTGACCTCGTGGCCGAGCACCCCGCCCAGGATTTCGGCGACCTGCGTGAAGGTCAGGTCCTCCGGCCCGTGCACGGCCTGCACCCGCGTGCCCTGCCAGTTCGCGGCGAGCAATCGGGCGGCGGCGACCTCGCCGATGTCGCGCGGGTCGACCCACGGCATCGAATGGTCGAGCGGCCACGGCGTGCGGAGCACCCCGGCCCGCAGTGACTCGACGTCGCCGAGCAGGTTGCTGAAGAAGTAACCGCAACGCAGGTGCGTCACCGCGGCGCCGGTGTCGTTCAGCTGTTCCTCGGTGCGCGCCAGGCCGTCGATTTCACCGACACCGTGCCGTTTTTCGGCACCGATGCTGCTCTGGAACACGGTGTGCGCGATGCCGTTCTCCCGCACCGCGCGCGCCGCGTTGGCGCCCAGCCGGGCGTACGCGTCGACGGGGTCGTCGCCGGTGCCCGGCGGGCTCACCCAGAAAAGCGTGTCGACGCCACGCGTCGCCTGGATGACGTAGTCGGCGTCTGCCTGGTCACCTTCCGCGACGTCCACCCGCGCGCGCGTTCCCGGATCGAGTTTGCTCGCGTCCCGCAGCAGCAGCGTCGGGCGCACACCCGCCTGGAGCAGCAGCCGCACGACTCGGGAACCCACCTGCCCGGTGGGGGTGGTGACCGCGATCTTCCTGTGGTGAGAAGTCATGGTCCGGACGGTAGCGAGGATTGTGGCCACCTCGTGACCACAATATCGCCGCTACCGAAAACGGGGTAGCGGCGTAAACGTAGCGGTGTTAATGTTGTCGTGTTAGCAAAGTTAGTGATGAAGGGACGGCAGTCATGACGGAACAGCGGGTGGCGATCGTGACCGGCGGATCGCGCGGAATCGGCCGTGAGGCCGCCGAGCGGCTCGCCGCGGACGGGATGGCCGTGGTGGTCGTCTACGCGGGCAACGAGACCGAAGCCAACGCGGCGGTCGAGAAGATCACCGCCGATGGCGGCCGGGCGTTCGCGGCCAAGGCCGATGTCGCCGACGAGCAGGCCGTGGCGGCGGTGTTCGGCCGCGCGGAGGCCGAGTTCGGGGGAGTGGACGTGGTCGTGCACGCGGCCGGTCGCATGGCGCTCGCCCCGATCGCGGAACTCGACCTGGCCGAGCTCGACAACCTGCACCGCACCAACATCCGCGGCACCTTCGTGGTCGACCAGCAGGCTGCCCGCCGCGTGCGCGACGGTGGCGCGATCATCAACTTCTCCACGTCCGTGCACGCGCTGGCGCTCCCGGGTTACGCCGGGTACGCGGCGTCCAAGGGGGCGGTGGAAGCGATCACCATGATCCTCGCCCGCGAACTGCGCGGTCGCGACATCACCGTCAACGCGGTGGCCCCCGGCCCGACCGCGACCGCGCTCTTCCTCGACGGCAAGGACGAGGAGACCATCGCGCGGATGGCCGCGCAGCCGCCGCTGGAGCGGCTCGGCACCCCGGCCGACATCGCCGAACTGGTCTCGTTCCTGGCCGGTCCCGCGCGCTGGATCAACGGCCAGGTCGTCCGTGCGAACGGCGGGATCGTCTGATGGGCAGCACGGTGCTGATCACCGGCGCGTCGAGCGGGTTCGGCGCGCTGACCGCCCGTGCGCTGGCGAGGGCCGGGCACACCGTGTACGCGGGGATGCGGCAGACCACCGGCCGCAACGCCCAGGCGAAGGCGGACGCCGAGGCGTTTGCGCGGGAGAACGCGGTCGACCTGCGGGTCGTCGAGCTGGATGTGTCGAGCCAGGAATCCGTGGACGCCGCGACGACCACCGCGGACTTCGACGTCGTGGTGCACAACGCGGGCCACATGGTGACCGGACCGGCGGAAGCCTTCACACCGGAGGAAATCGCGCGGGTCCACGACACGAACGTGCTAGGCACACAGCGGGTGAACCGCGCCATTCTGCCGAAGTGGCGCGAAAGGCGAGGTGGGCTGCTCGTCTGGGTCGGCAGCAGCAGTACGCGCGGCGGCACCCCGCCTTACCTGGCGCCGTACTTCGCGGCGAAGGCGGCGATGGACGCGCTGGCGGTCAGCTACGCCGCCGAACTGGCGCGGTTCGGCATCGAGACCACGATCGTGGTGCCCGGGGCGTTCACCTCGGGCACCAATCACTTCGCCAACGGCGGGCACCCCGCGGACCAGGAGATCGTCGCGGCCTACGAGCGGCGCTACGCCGGGCTCATGGAGCAGGTCGGCGCACGGCTGGCGGAGATCTCCCCGCCGGACGCGGATGTCGCCGCGGTGGCGGAGGCCATTGTGGACGTTGTCGGCGCCCCGGACGGCGAGCGGCCGTTCCGGGTGCACATCGATCCGGCGAACGACGGGTCCGAGGAAGTCAGCGAAGTCGCCGATCGGATCCGGGCCGGGTTCCTCACCCGGATCGGCCTTGGCGACCTGCTCACGCCAAGTCGCTGACCAGCTGCAAGGCCCGCCCCAGCGTTTCGAGCCGCGCGTCGAGGGTGTCGCCCGCCGGGTACAGCCGGACGGTGTCGACCCCGGCGGCACGCCACACCGCCAGCCGCGCGCGCACCATTTCCTCGGTTCCGATCAGCGTGGTGCCCAGCACCATTTCATCGGTGACCAGGGCCGCCGCGCCATCGCGATCACCGGAAAGCCAGCGTGAACGCACTTCCGCGGCGGTTTCGGCCCAGCCCTGCCTGCTGTAGGCGTCGTTGTAGAAATTGCTGCCGGCGGAGCCCATTCCGCCGAGGCTGAACGCCAGCTCCTTTTTCCGGCCGGCGATCATGGTGTGCAGTTCGTCTTCGTCCGCGGCGAAGGCGACTTCGGCGCCTTGGCACACATCAAGATCGGCTCGGGTGCGATCGGCTGCGGTCAAACCGTCGTCGAGGTGGCGGAAATAGGCGTCCGCGGCGCCTTCCGGCACAAAACTGGTGCCGAGCCACCCGTCCGCGATTTCCCCGGTCAGCCGGAGCATTCGCGGTGAAAGCGTGGCGAGGTAAAGGGGGATCGAATGCTCGGCCTTGATGGAAAGGCGCATGGGACGGGCCTCGCCGGGCAACGGGATTTCGAAGGCCGAACCGGAGTAGCGCAGTTTCTCGCCGGTGCACGCGGCACGCACTATTTCCACGGTCTCCCGCATCCGGGTGAGCGGACGGGCGAACGGAACTCCGTGCAGCCCTTCGATGACCTGGGGACCGGACGGCCCGAGGCCGAGCAGGAACCGTCCACCCGACATGTTCGACAGGGTGATCGCGGTCTGCGCGATGGCGGCCGGCGTGCGCGTGCCGAGCTGGATGATGCCCGAGCCGAGTTGCATCCGCTTGGTGCGCGCGGCCAGGAAACCCAGGGGAGAGGGCGCGTCCGAGCCCCAGGCCTCGGCGACCCAGCACACGTCGAGGCCCAGTTTCTCGGCTTCCACCACGAAGTCGACGATCTCCGGCCAGGGCGCGCCCGAGGCCTCGATGGTCGTCGCGGTGCGCATCAGGCCTCGGCCAGGTTCTTGATCGCCTCGAGATTGGTGAGAATGGCGTTCTCCAGCTCGCGCAGCCGGACGAAGACGATCTTCTGCTCCTTCTCGGGCATGCGGGTGATCGCCAACGACAGTCCGGACGGGCCCGGCCCCATCTGCATCCACTGGCTCAGCTCGGTGCCGTCCTCCCGCGGTTCGAGGGTGAACCGCCAGCTCGCCGATGGCGTCGCCGGATCGGAGACCGCCCAGGCGAAGGTGCGCTGTGGCTGGTAACTCACCACGTACGAGGTGGTTTCCCACTTGCCGAACGACGGGTGCTCGTTGCGGCCGACAAAGCGGGCGCCGATTCCGGGACCCCCCTCGTCCAGCCACTCCACGGTCTGCAGCTCGGTGCTGAATCGGGGGTACAGCTGGATGTCCGAGACCAGGTCCCAGACGCGTTCGGGTGGTGCCGCGATCCGGATCCGCTGCTCGATGGTCGGTGCGTCCGCGTACCGTGCGCCCGTCCACTCCACCGCGCAACCTCCTCAGCTCTGGGGAAATGCCCTCTGAGCTTCAGAGTTTCGTAATTGGACTCACCCTGTCAAGGCTCATCCGGCCAAGTCGTCGAAGCGGCGGCGGACATCCGGGCGGTCCTTGAGGCCCTCGGGATATCCCGGACCGGTGCGCATGCGGACGCGAGCGGGATCGAGCGGCTCCGCGCAGGCGGCGCAGACGACCTCGGCGTGCGTGTCGTGCCCGCAGTCGAGGTGGTGCATCCGCACCGGCGGGCCTTCCGGGCCGGATAGCCACCGGTCGCCCCAGCGCGACATCACCACCAGCACGTCGAAGAAGTCGCGGCCCATCTCGGTGAGCAGGTAGTCGTAACGGACCGGCTCGTCCTGGTAGGCGCGCTTCTCCAGCAGGCCTTCGTCGACCAGCCGCTTGAGCCGGTCGGCCAGGGTGTTCCGCGGAATGCCCAGTTCGGCCTGGAAGTCACCGAACCGGCGGATGCCGTAGAAGCTCTCGCGCAGCACCAGCGGGCTCCACTGGTCGCCGAACAGGTCCATGGTGCGCGCGATCGAGCACGGCCACCTGGCAAAAGAGGTCCGCTTCATGCCGTTGAGCATAAGCCCGAGCTGTGGATGCGCGAAGTTGCGTGAAAGAGCGATTGACCGAGCAAAAACACGCAACTACGCTGATCCTCATGTCAGAGATGGATGCGGAGATCGCCAGCCAGCCCGCGCACTGGCGCCAAGCCGTGGAACTCGCCGCCGACGCGGGGGACCTGCTGCCGCGACCGGGCCGCCGGGTGGCCGTGGTCGGCTGCGGTACCTCGTGGTTCGTCGCCCAGGCCTACGCCGCGCTGCGGGAACGCGCCGGGCTCGGTGAAACCGACGCGTTCGCCGCCTCGGAGTTCCCGCTCGGCAGGCGCTACGACCAGGTCCTCGCGATCACCAGGTCCGGCACCACCACCGAGATCCACCGGCTGCTCGGACAACTCGACACCCCGGCCACGGTGCTCACCGGCGTGCCCGCGGAGATCGAAAACGTGGCGGGCGCGGTGGTCGACCTTTCCTTCAGCGACGAGCGTTCCGTGGTGCAGACCCGGTTCGCCACGGCGACGCTCGCCCTGCTCCGCGCGCACCTCGGGGAGAACATCGACCGCGCCATCGCCGAAGCCGAACACGTTCTCGAGACCACTGTGGACACTGAGGTCCGAGCCGCGGAGCAGTTCACCTTCCTGGGCACCGGCTGGACCGTCGGCCTGGCCGCCGAGGCCGCGCTCAAGCTGCGCGAAGCCTCGGTCAGCTGGGCGGAGTCCTATCCCGCGCTGGAGTACCGGCACGGGCCGATCAGCATCGCCGAGCCGGGCCGGGTGACCTGGATGTTCGGCCGGTCGCCCGAGGGACTGGCCGGCGAAGTTCGTGCCGCGGGCGCGTTGTTCGTCGACGACGACCTGGACCCGATGGCCGATCTCGTGCGCGCTCAGCGGCTCGCCGGCGCGCTCGCCGCGGACCGGGGCCTCGACCCGGACAACCCCCGCAACCTCACCCGTTCCGTAGTACTCGCGTAGTGATCGTCACGGTCACCGCCAATCCCGCGCTGGACGTCACCTACCGGGTCGGCGCGCTCGAACCCGGTGCCGTCATCCGGCCCGCCGAGGTGCGGAAGCGGGCCGGGGGCAAGGGCTTCAACGTGGCCAGGGTGCTGCACGCGCTCGGCCGGGAGGTGCTCGCGCTCGGCCCGGTCGGCGGCGCCGACGCCACGCTGATCCGCGAAGACCTGGCCGCTGCCGGTATCCCTCACCGGCTGACCGGGATCGCCGGAGTCACCCGCCGCACCACGGCATTGGTGGCACCGGACGCGGTCACCCTGGTCAACGAACCGGGACCACGACTGTCCGAAGTGGAGTGGGGCCAGGTGGCCGGGGAGGTGGCGCGGCAGCTCGAACACGCCGACGTCCTGGTCTGCTCCGGCAGCCTCCCGCCCGGCGCGCCTTCCGACGGCTACGCGCACCTCATCGGCCTGGCCAGGAAAGCCGGAGTGCCCGTGGTGCTGGACACCTCGGGCGAGGCGCTGCGGGAAGGGATCAGGGCGGGACCGGACGTGGTGAAGCCCAACGCGGACGAACTACGCGAACTCACCGACGATCCACACGAACTGCGCGCACGCGGCGCGGGCGCGGTGCTCGTTTCCCTGGGAGCGGACGGCATGCTCGCCGCGACCCCGGACGGGACGTGGCTCGCGCGGCCGTCGCGAAAGCTCGGCGGCAACACCACCGGCGCCGGTGACGCGGCGGTGGCGGGCATCGCGCTGAACCCGCGCCAGGACTGGCCCGCGGTGCTGCGGCAGGCCGTGGCGTTGTCCGCCGCGGCGGTGCTCGGCCCGCTGGCCGGCGACGTCGATCTCGATCACTACCGGCGCGAACTGGGCGCCGTGACCGTGGAGGAAACCCATGCCACTGGTGTCAACGGGTGACATCGTCGGCCCGGCGGCCGAACTCGGCACCGGCTGCGGTGCGTTCAACGCCATCCTGCTGGAGCACATCAGCGCCATCGTCGACGGCGCCGAGCGGGCCGGGCTGCCGGTCATCCTGCAGCTGAGCCAGAACGCCGTGCGCTACCACGGTTCGCTCGCGCCGATCGGGGCCGCCGCGGTGGCCGCGGCCCGTGGCGCGGACGTGCCGGTCGCCGTGCACCTGGACCACGCCGACGAACCGGAACTGGTGCACCAGGCGGTGGAACTCGGCTTCGGCTCGGTGATGTACGACGGATCCACCTTGGAATACCAAGACAATGTCGCGGCCACCAAGGAATTGGCGGCCCACTGTCACGTGCGGGGGGTGTGGGTGGAGGCCGAACTCGGTGAGGTGGGCGGCAAGGACGGGGTGCACGCGCCCGGGGCGCGCACGGATCCGGCCGAGGCACGCGAATTCGTCGAGGCGACCGGGGTGGACGCGCTGGCCGTCGCCGTCGGCAGCTCGCACGCGATGCTCACCCGGGACGCCGAACTCGACTTCGAGCTGATCGGGGCCCTGCACGAGGAAGTCCCGGTGCCGCTGGTGCTGCACGGTTCCTCCGGCGTCGCCGACGAGCACCTGGCCACCGCCGTGCGCCGCGGGCTGACGAAGATCAACATCGCCACCCAGCTGAACAAGGTGTTCACCGCCGGGGTGCGTGACCAGCTCGCGGACCGGCCGGACACGGTCGATCCGCGCAAGTACCTCAGCGCGGGCCGGGAAGCGGTGGCCGATGAGGTGGCCAGGCTGCTGCGCCTGCTCCAGCCGTGACGCGGGCCTGACTCAAATCTGACTCAGACCTGACTCAGGCCGTGATGACCCGGACGCCTTCGGCCTGGAACGCCTCGATCGTCTTGTCCGGTGCCGCGGTGTCGGTGACCAGGGTGTGCACCTCGTTCGTGGCGCAGATCCGGGCGAACGCGTGCCCGCCGAGCTTGGAACTGTCGCCCACCACGGCGACGTGACGGGCGCGCGAGACCATCAGCCGGTTGATGCTCGCCTCGCCCTCGTGGTGCGCGTAGGCGCCGCGCAGCGGATCCACCGCGTCCACCCCGAGCAGCACCAGGTCGAGGGTGATCTCGTCGAGGATCTTGGTGGCGAACGGGCCGGTCAGCTCGAACGACTGCGGGCGCGCCACCCCGCCGGTCACCACGATCTTGATGTTGGGGCGCACGGCCAGCTCGTTCGCGATGTTCAGCGCGTTGGTGACCACGGTCAGCGAGGGTGAGTCCCCGCGCTCGCCCAGATCGGGGCGGGTGGCCACGGCCCGCCCGACCTCGGTCAGCGTGGTGCCGCCGTTGAGGCCGATCACCATGCCGCGCTCGACCAGTTTCGCCGCGGCCACGGCGATCCGCTGCTTCTCCGGGGCGTTGCGCGCGGCCTTGTGCCGCAGCGGCAGGTCGTAGGCGACGTTGCTGGCCACCGCGCCACCGCGAGTGCGGGTGAGCAGCTGGCGCTCGGCGAGGTGGTCGAGATCGCGGCGGATGGTGGCCGGCGAGACGTCCAGCTCGGCAGCCGTTTCGTCGACGTCGATCTTGTCCCGTTGCCCGATCATGTCGAGCAGTGCGTTCAGGCGCTCGTGCCGATCCATCCGCCGAAAGTACTACGAGTGCGGGCCTGTGCCCGCACCGCCGCTCCGAGCACGATTTCGCATTTTCTTGCACAGTAGTGCGATCTGACTGTTGACACATGCTTGAACGGAGACAAAACTGCGCACTAACGCGCAGCGGTCCCGCTGAAGTTTGTCGAATCGATCAGGTGGTGGCGATGAGATCAGCTCGTGGCAAGCTCGTACTCGCGGCGGGACTGGCGTTCACGCTCGCCGCCTGCGGCACGCCGACCGGCCAGGAGGGCACGCCCGGTGCGCAGAACGCGCTGCCCGGCGCGGAGGAGTTCCTCAACGCGCCCTGCCCCGAGCCCGGCGTGAAACCGCAGGCGGACAAGGAACTGACCTACTGGTCGATGTGGACCGCCGACGAGCCGCAGGGCAAGGTGCTGCAGAAGGCGATGCGCTGCTTCACCGAGAAGACCGGGGTCAAGGTCAACGTGGAGTGGCTGGGCCGCAAGGGCTACACCACCAACCTGGTGCCCGCGCTGAACACCGGCAACGTGCCCGACCTGTTCGACCAGGACGTGAGCAAGGTCAGCGCCGCGATCGTGCAGCCGGGTGGCACGCAGAGCGTCGACGACGTGCTCGCGATGAAGGTCGGCGAGGACGAGAAGACGGTCAAGGACGTGCTCGCGCCCAGCTCGTACGACTTCCCGCAGAACAAGGACGCGGCCGGGGCGAACTTCATGGTGCCCTACGAGATGATGGCCAGCGCCTGGTGGTACGACAAGGCCACCGCCGGTGACGTGCACCCGCCGTCCACAATGGCCGAGCTGACCGCGTTGTTCGACAAGGCGAAGGCCGACGGCAAGGCCGCGGTTGCCCAGGACGGCGACATCTCCTTCTACAACATGTACTTCTACACCCAGCTCGCCGAGCGGTTCGTCGGCGCGGGCGGGCTGTACCGGGCCGCGAGCGACCGCACCGGCCAGGGCTGGCTGACCGATCCCGGGTTCCGCCGGGCGGCCGAGGAGACCGCGAAGATCCCGCCGTACTTCATCGAGGGGTGGGACGCGGCCAAGTTCCCGCAGGTGCAGCAGCGCTGGGCCGACGGCGAGGCGCGCTACCTCTACGTCGGCAGCTGGGTGCCCAGCGAGACGCGCGAGTACCTGACCAAGCAGGGCGGCGCGGCGAAGATCGACTACGGCTCGTTCCAGTTCCCGATGCCCGAGGGCGCCACGCACGACACGGTCGAGCAGATGTCGATCGGGTTCTCCATCCCCAAGGCGGCCAAGCACAGCGAGGCGGCCAAGGCGTTCATCGCCTACACGCTGAACAAGGACATCCTGCTCGGCATGACCGTGGTGGCCAACAACCTGGTGCCGCGCGCGGACCTGCCGGTGCCCGACGACCTGAAGGACATCAAGGCGGCCATCGACGATCCGAAGAAGGAGCACGTGCTGCAGTACGACGGGCTCGACGGCCTGGCGGGCGGCAAGTGGGCCACTGAGGTGTTCGACCCGCTCAACCTCGACCTGCTCAAGGGCCGGGTGAACCCGCAGCAGTTCGTCGACGGCCTGGCCGCGAAGTCGGCCGAGTTCTGGGCCGCGCAGGGCTCATGACCACGACCGCAGCAGTGCCGCGGACCCGCCGCGGCACTGAAGGGGAACACGAGGTCCGCAAGCGAAGGCTGTTCTGGCCGTTTGTCGCGCCGGCGCTCGGGCTGTACCTGATCTTCCTGGTGCTGCCCACGATCGCCACCGTGGTGCTCAGCTTCACCAGCTGGGCCGGAGCGGGCGACAGCCCGGAGTTCTCCGGTTTCACCCAGTACACCCGCATGTGGGCCAGCGACTCGTTCCAGTACTCGTTCCGCAACACGCTGATCTACGTTTTTGCCGGCGGGATCGGCACGTTCGTGCTGGCGTTCCTGTTCACCATGGTGTTGCGGGACATGCGTGGCGGGAAGCTGGTACGGGCGATCCTGTTCTTCCCGAACATCGTGGCGCCGGTGGCGCTGGGCATGTTCCTCGGCTTCGTGTTCAAGTACCAGCCCGGGAAGCAGGGCCTGGCGAACTTCCTGCTGGAGAGCGTCGGGCTGACCGCGGCGAAGTTCCTCGATCCGGCGAACGTGACCTGGGCGGTCACCGCGGCGATCATGTGGGCCAGTTCGGGCTTCTACATCACCATTCTGATGGCCGCAGTGGACCGCATCCCGCCGTACCTGTACGAGGACGCCGAACTGGCCGGGGCCTCGCCGTGGCAGAAGTTCCGCAACGTCACGCTGCCGCTGACCTGGGACGTGGTCGGGGTGGCCGGTGTGCTGTGGACGATCAACGCGCTGAAGATCTTCGAGCTTGTTTTCGTGCTCGCCGGGCCGGGCACCTACTCACCGCCGAACAACGCGTGGACGCTGGGCATCTACGTGTTCGACCGGTCGTTCGGCTCGAACGGCACGCCGGACTTCGGCGCCGCCTGCGCCTGCGCGGTGGCGATGATCGCGCTGGTCACCGTGCTCGTGCTGCTGTTGCGCCGCTTGATGCGCCGCGACGCCATCCAGTTCTAGGAGACGCTGTGTCCACAGTGGAGTTGACCGCGCCACCGCGCGAGCCGGGAGCGAAGCCGGTGCGCAAGCCGCCGCGCAAGCCCAAGCCACCGCCGGGGTCGCGGCGGCTGAGTCCGCTCAAGGTGATCGGCACCGTGGTGGTGTGGGCGTTCACCGCGTTCAATCTTTTTGTGCTGTACTGGCTGCTCTCGTCCTCGTTCAAAACGCCGGTCGAGATCTTCACCCAGCCGTTCCAGCTGCCGCGCCAGTGGTTCGTCGCCGGTGACCCGTTCCGCAACTACGTCTACGCCTGGAACCAGGCCGGGCTGGGCTCGGCGTTCGTCAACACCGTGCTGCTGGTCGGCGCCGCCGCGATCGTCACCGTGGTGGTCAGCGCCCCCGCCGCGTACGCGCTGACCAGGCTCGGCGTGCGCGGGGCGAGCGGCATGACCGGGTTCGTCGCGATCGGCATGGGCGTGCCGTTCCAGACGGTGATCATCCCGCTCTTCGTGAACATGGCGAAGATCGGCCTGGCGAACAACCTGTTCGGGTTGTTCCTCATCTACGTGGCGCTGTCGCTGCCGTTCACCGTGTTCCTGCTGACCGGGTTCTTCCGCTCGCTGCCGGACGAGATGGAGGAGGCGGCCGCGATCGACGGCGCGTCGCCGCTGCGGACGTTCGTCTCGATCATGCTGCCGCTGGCGCGCGGCGGGCTGATCACCGCGTTGATCCTGAACCTGATCGGGTTGTGGAACGAAACCCTGCTGGCGATCGTGTTCCTGCAGGAGAACGCCGATTTCACCCTGTCACGGGCACTGTTCACCTTCTACGGCGCGGCCAGTTACCAGAGCGAGTACGGCGGTCTGATCGCCGGTGTCGCGATCGTGGTGCTGCCGATGCTGGTGCTCTACCTCGTGCTGGCGCGGCGCATCATCACCGGACTCACCCTCGGCGCGGGCAAGTAAAGGGAGACAAGTTATGGCAGGCGTTTCGTTCCGGGGCGCGACCAGGTACTACGCGGGCTCCGACCGCCCGGCGGTGGACGCACTCGACCTCGACGTGCCCGACGGTGAGTTCCTCGTGCTCGTCGGCCCGTCGGGCTGCGGGAAGTCGACCACGCTGCGGATGCTCGCCGGGCTCGAGGGCGTGGACGAGGGCAGCATCCACATCGGCGAGCGCGACGTGACCGACATGGCGCCGAAGAACCGCGACATCGCCATGGTGTTCCAGAACTACGCGCTCTACCCGCACATGACCGTGGCCGAGAACATCGGCTTCCACCTGAAGATCCAGAAGGTGCCGCGTGCCGAACGCGAGCGGGCGGTGGCCGAGGCGGCGAAGGTGCTCGACCTGGAGCCGTATCTGGACCGCAAGCCGGCGAAGCTGTCCGGCGGCCAGCGGCAGCGGGTGGCCATGGGCCGCGCGATCGTGCGCAGCCCGCAGGTCTTCTGCATGGACGAACCACTGTCCAACCTGGACGCCAAGCTCCGGGTGCAGACCCGCACGCAGATCGCCTCGCTCCAGCGCAAGCTCGGCGTGACCACCATCTACGTCACGCACGACCAGGTCGAGGCGATGACCATGGGTGACCGGGTCGCGGTGCTCAAGGACGGCCTGCTCCAGCAGTGCGACACCCCGATCGGGCTGTTCTCGCGGCCGGTGAACGTTTTTGTCGCCGGGTTCATCGGCTCTCCCGCGATGAACCTCATCCACACCAGGATCGGTGGTGAGGGAGCGGTGGTCGGCGGCACGCACCTGCCGCTGGCCCCGGCCCAGCGCGCGGCACTGACCAGCGAACGCGTGGTGGTCGGCGTGCGGCCGGAGGGCTGGACGGTCGGCGCGGCCGACGACGGCATCGGGGCGGTGGTCGAAGTGGTCGAGGAACTCGGCAGCGATCAGTACCTGTACTGCGCGGTCGCCGGGGACACCGATGAGGTGCTGACCGTGCGGACCGAGGGCATGGCGGCTTGGCAGCGTGGTGAGCGGCTCGGGCTCTCCCCGCGTCCTGGCGCGGTGCACCTGTTCGACGAAGCCACCGGAGAGCGGTTGCCGGACTGATGACGCGTGTCTTCCGCACCGAACTGGTGCTGCCGGTGGCTTCGGTGGGCCGGGAGAACCCGCTGCCGCCGCTGCGCCCGCTGACCGCCGCGCAGCAGGTGACCAATGTGGACGAACTGCCGCCGGACCTGGCCGACGGCGTGCGGTACGGGAAGCTGGACAGCGTGCTGCCGTGCCTGGTGCGGAACGGGTACGGCCGCGAGCGCACCGACCAGGCGCTGCCCGCGGTGGTGCTGGAGAACACGAAGCTTCGTGCGACCGTGCTGCCGTCGCTCGGGGGCCGCCTGCACTCGCTGTACGACAAGGTCCGCGGCCGTGAGCTGCTGTTCCGCAATCCGGTGCTGCAACCGGCCAACCTGGCGTTGCGGGACGCCTGGTTCGCCGGTGGGGTCGAGTGGAACCTGGGCAGCACCGGGCACACCACGATGACCTGTGAGCCGATGCACGCGGCGCTCGCCGGTGCCGACGGGCTCCGGTTGTGGGAGTGGGAACGCACCCGGAACCTGCCGTACCAGCTGGACTTCCGGCTGCCGGAGGAGTCTCCGGTGCTGCTGGTCGGCATCCGGGTCCGGAACCCGCAAGCGCACGAGGTGCCGCTGTACTGGTGGTCGAACATCGCCGTGCCGCGGACACCGGGCACCAGGGTGCTCGCGCCCGCGCAGCACGCCTGGCATTACGGTTATGGTGGCCGCCTCGACCGGATCCCCATGCCGTCGGAGGTCGATCCGAACGCCTACGAGCACGCCGCCGACTTCTTCTTCGACCTCGAACCCGGTCAGCGGCCGTGGATCGCGGCCGTCGACGAGACCGGGTACGGCCTGCGGCAGACGTCGACCGGGCTGCTGCGTGGACGGAAGTTGTTCGTCTGGGGCACGTCCGAGGGCGGCAGACGCTGGCAGGAATGGCTTTCGCCCGGATCGGAGCACGGCTACCTGGAGATACAGGCCGGTCTGGCGCGCACGCAACTGGAACATCTGCGCCTACCCGGTGGTGAGTCCCGGGAGTGGCTGGAAACCTACGGACCGGCCGACGCGGAGTCCGATGTGGACGACCGTTTCCAGGAATGGCTGGCCGTGGCGGACCAGGAGCCGGGGGAGCGGCTGCACACCGGTTCCGGCTGGGGCGCACTCGAACAGCGGCGTACCCCGAGGTCCCTCCCGGGCACGCCGTTCCCGGACAGCACGCTGGGAGAGCGGCAGCAGCCGTGGCTCGACCTGCTCGACGGCGGGATGGCCGCGCCGGACCCGCGCACACCGCCGGACGGCACGCTGGTGACCTGGCGGGCGGAGCTGGCGGCGGCCGAGCCGAACTGGCTGGTCTGGTACCACCGCGGCGTCGCGCACTGGTACGCCGGAGACGAACTCGCCGCCGAACGAGCCTGGCGCGCGTCGCTCGAGGAAGCCGAAAATCCCTGGGCACTGCGAAATCTCGCCGTCGCCACCGGCGAGGTTTCCCGGTTGAGACGAGCCTTCGAACTGGCTCCGGCCGAACTGGCAGTCGAGGCTATCGAGGCGGTACTCGCGGCCGGTCAAGCCGAAGACGCGTTGGCGATGCTCGCGGCCGCACCCGTGCGCACCGGCCGGCTCCAACTGCTCACCGCCCGCGCTCTGCTGGCGGCCGGGGACGCGGTCGGCGCGGAGGACGTGTACCTGGCGGGATTCGACGTCCCAGACATCCGCGAAGGCGACACGTCCCTTTCGGACACCTGGGCGGAGATCCAGCGGGCACTCGGCGGTGCCCGGCCGCTGCCCCGGCGATACGACTTCCGGATGGCGGCTCCTTGAACCGGCACGAGCGGCTCAGCGGGCTGCTGGCGGTGGTCGGGGAGCGCGGCAAGGTGGTGGTCGAGGTGCTGGCCGAGGAACTCGCGGTCTCGGCCGCGACCATCCGCCGCGATCTGGACCACCTGGCGGAGCAGCAGCTGCTGATCCGCACGCGCGGCGGTGCCATCGCCACGCACGTCTCCTACGACCTGCCGCTGCGGTACAAGAGCGCGCTCAAGGCCCCGGAGAAGTCGCGGATCGGCCGGAACGTGGCGTTGCTTGTCGAACCGGGCGCGGTGGTCGGGCTCAACGGCGGTACCACGACCACCGAGATCGCCAGGGCGATCGCGGCCAGGACCGAACTGGACCACCGGCCGGGCAGGCCCGCGCTGACCGTGGTGACCAACGCGCTCGACATCGCCGGTGAACTCGCCGTGCGCCGGCACGTCAAGCTGGTGGTCACCGGCGGGGTGGCTCGCCCGCGGTCGTTCGAGCTGACCGGGCCGCTGGCCACCGGCGTGCTCGCGGACATCTCGCTGGACCTGCTCATCCTCGGCGTGGACGGGATCGATCCGGCGGCCGGTGCCTACGCGCACCACGAGGGCGAGGCCGACATCAACCGGCTGATGGTCGAGCGCGCGGCGCGGGTGGTGGTCGCGGCCGACGGTTCGAAGCTGGGCAAGCGCGCGTTCGCGCGGATCTGCCCGATCGCGGACGTGGATCTCGTGGTCACCGACGCCCCGGTGGTGGCCGGGGTCGAAGCCGGGTTCGCCGCCGCGGGCGTGCGCCTGCGCACGGTTTGAGCCTCTGCTCCTTACTGCTCGAATCTGCTCGCGAATGTTGACTTATGCGCGAAACAAGCTTAGAAAAATCAGTAACGAACGGACGGTCGGCAATGAGTTTCACCGTGCCGGAGACCACGCGCTTCACCCAGGAGTTCACCGTCATCGATCTCGGCCTCGCCGGCTGAGGGATCTGGAGGAGAAATGGCTGAGCAACCCTCGGAGCACCCTGGTGTGTCGCGGCGCGCGCTGCTGCGGAACACGGCCATCGCCGGCATGGGCGCGGGGCTGGTCACGCTCGGCGGGCAGTCCGCCGCGGCCGCCGATAGCATCCCGGCAGTGGGCGAGGACTCGGGATCGTGGCCGAAGCGGCGGGGCAAGTCGATGATCGGGGTGCCGTTCAAGGCGACGCCGAACCCGCGCTTCGGCATCATCGGCCTCGGCAACCGCGGCGGGGGCATGCTGACCGACCTGCTCGGTGTACCGGGCGCGAAGGTCACCGCGCTGTGCGACACCCGCCCGGAGTTCGCGAAGAAGGCGGCCAAGGTCGTCACCGGCGCCGGTCAGCCCGAACCCGCCGTCCACACCAACGGCGAGCACGCCTTCGAGCAGCTGGTGGCCAGGGACGACGTGGACTTCGTCTACGTGGCCACGCCGTGGGAATGGCACACGCCGATGGCGCTGGCGGCGATGCGCGCGGGCAAGCACGTCGGCGTGGAGTGCCCGATCGGGATCACCGTGAAGGACCTCTGGGAGCTGGTGGACACCTCCGAGCAGACCGGCAGGCACTGCATCCAGCTGGAGAACTGCTCGTACGGGCAGAACGAGATGCGCGCGCTGCGGATGGTGCACGCCGGGAAGTTCGGGCAGGTGCTGCACGGTTCGGGCGCCTACCTGCACGACCTGCGGGAGCTGCTGTTCTCGGACACGTACTACGCCGACGAGTGGCGGCGGACGTGGCACACGAAGCTGAACACCGACCTGTACCCGACGCACGGGCTCGGCCCGGTGGCGGCGTACCTGGACATCCACCGCGGTGACCGGCTCGAACGCATCAGCACGATGAGCACGCCCGCGCTCGGCCTGGCCGAGTACCGCGAGGCGCACGTGCCGCGCGACGACTCGTCCTGGCAGGAGACCTACGTCAAGGGCGACGTCACGATGAGCCTGATCCAGACCGCGAAGGGCCGGGTCATCCACCTGGTGCACGGCGTGTCCAGCCCGCACCCGTACAGCAGGCTCAACTACATCGCGGGCACGAAGGGCGCCTTCGAGGACTACCCGGCGCGGATCTACGTCGAGCCGGACCACAGCGGGCACCAGTGGGGTTCGTGGGACGCGTACAAGTCGTTCGACCACTGGCTGTGGACCGAGGTCGGCGGCGGCGACGGCGGGCACGGCGGAATGGACTACATCATGTTGTGGCGCCTGGTGCAGTGCCTGACCCTTGGCCTGCCGCCGGACATCGACGTCTACGACTCGGCCGCGTGGAGCGCGCCGCTGCCGCTGGGCGTGATGTCGGTGAAGCACAAGGGCGCGGCGATCCCGTTCCCGGACTTCACGCGGAACAACTGGAAGACCCCGCACGCGGGCGTCGACTCACCGAAGCCCGCCTGACGGTACGCCGTGAAGGTGGCTTTCACGGCGCAATCCGCTGTGAAAGCCACCTTCACGGCATCGGGGTCGGCTGGGGTCAGCGCAGCAGGGCCAGGTCGACGGCGTCCGCCATGGCCTTGAAGCCCGCGTCGTTCGGGTGCAGGTGGTCACCGCAGTCGTAGGCGGGCAGCATGCGCAGCGGGTCCTGCGGGTCCCGGATCGCCGCGTCGAAGTCGACCACACCGTCGAAGGCGCCACCGTGGCGGATGAACTCGTTCACCGCGAGCCGCGTCGCCTCCAGGGTTTCGTCGTAGACGCGCCACCCCTTGAACGGGGTCAGCGTGCCGCCGATGACCCGGATGCCGCGCGCGTGCGCCTGCGCGATGATCTGCCGGTACGCCGCGATGATCTGCGCCGGATCGGTCTGGTGCGGGGTCTGCTGGATGTCGTTGATGCCCTCCAGCACGACCAGCGTCTTCACCCCGCCGAGGCTCAGCACGTCCTCGTCCAGGCGCGCCAGCGCGTTGCGCCCGGCGCCGGAGCCCGGTACGTCGAGCAGCAGCCGGTTCGCGCTGATGCCCGCGTTGAGCACGCCGAGCGGGCGCCCGGCCGCGATCAGCCGGTCGCTGAGGAAGTCCGGCCAGCGCTGGTTGGTGCCCGCCGTGCCACCGACCCCGTCGGTGATCGAGTCGCCGAGCGTGACCACCGAGCCGCGTGCCGGGCTCTGTACGTCCACACCGGACACGTAGTGCCACACCGAGGTCCGCTCGGTGAACGACGCCCCGGACTCCTCGCCTGCCAGGTCACCGGCCTTGGTGAAGAACGAGGTCTGCTGGGCGGCCGGGTGGAAGGTCACCGGACCCGATGGGGTCGGCGTGTAGGTGGTGACGAGCAGGTCGCCGTCCTGCGGCACCCGCAGCAGTGCGGGATCGCTGAGCACTTCGGCGCCCGCGGGCACCATCGTGGTCTCCGCGCCGCCGAAGGTCAGCGTGCGCATGGAGCCGGGCACGGCTCGCGGGGTGTTCGGCTCGGCCGAGACCGCCACGGTCACCTTGCCCAGCGTCAGCGGCGTGGTGCCGAAGGCGTTGGACAGCCGGACCCGCACCGACGCGCCGCCGACACTGGTGTGGACCAGGTTGCGGATCGAGTAGTTCGGGTAACCGCCCTCGGTGCCGGGCACCCCGGCGGCCGGGGACGCGGCCCAGGTGCCGACCCAGTTGCCGGGGAGGTCCGGGCTCTGCGCGTTGCTTGATGCCGTCACTACGCCGAGGGCGGCCACCACGATCGCCCCGGCGGCCAGGATTCGCCGCATGTGATCACCTTTCAGCGCCCGGGACCGGTGCAGCGACCGCCGTTCAGGTGATAGCCGGATTTCGCTGTGCCAGCAACAAGTTCAGGTGGCAGACCACCCTATGTGCCGGATCGTCCAGGTCGATGCCGCCGACGGTGCCCGCGCGGCGGATCCGGTGACGCAAGGTGTTCGGGTGCACGTGCAGCCTGGCCGCCGCCGCGCGGACGTCACCGAGTGCGTCCAGATAGGCCAGCAGCGAGCCCGCCAGTTCCGTGCCGTGCGCGGTGTCGTGCTCCACAAGGGACTCCACGGCCGGGTCGTGCAGTTCGGGTTTGGCTTCCAGCAAGGAAAGCGTCTCGCCGAGCAGTACCTCGGCGCGCAGGTCGCCGATGCTGCCGACCGGCCGGTCCGGGGTGCGGCCGATCGCGTCGAGCACCCGGTCCGCCTCCGCGCGCGAGGTGACCACCTGCCGCAGGGACGGTGCCGCGCCGCCGATTCCGGCTTGGACGGTCAGCGCGGTCCGTGCCTTGAGCACCTCGACGATGCGTTCGGCGAGCGCGACCGGTGCGGTGGCGGCCGGGAGCACCGCGTACACGCGGCCGCCGATCGACCCGACCAGCGCGCCCCGGCGATGCGCGGCCACGTGCACCGACACCACCCGCGCCAGTTCGGCGAGGTGCAGTTCGTGCTCGGGCAGGTCCGGCTCGATGGTGCGGGCGGCGAAGGCGAGCACCACCGACGACGCGGCCGGGTCGAGTCCGAGCTGCCCGGCGACCAGGTCGGCGCTGACGCGGCCGTCGAGCAGACCGGTGACCAGCTCGTCCCGTGACCGTGTGCCCGGCAGCCCGCGCTGGGTGAGCATGCTCAACGCGGCCATGCGCGCGGCCCCGAGCAGCGCGCTGCCCGCCTGCTCGGTGAACGGCTGCCCGCCCTGCTGCACCCAGATCGCGCCGAGGTGCTGGCTCCCGGCCCTGATCCCGACCGCCAGCCGCCGCCGGATGCCCAGCTCGGGGCGTTCCTCCAGGTCGACCACCTCCTCACCGGAGCGCAGCCGCCGGTAGACGCCCCATTCCCGGAGCAGGTCGAGGTACCGCTCGGGTCCCTTCCAGCCGAGAATGGTCAGCCGCCGCAGCTCGTCGACCTCGTCGTCCGAGCGAGAGTAGGCCAGCAGCCGGTAGGTCGCGTCCTCGATGCTGACGATGCCGCCGGTCAGCGCGGCGACGGTCTGGGCCAGCGAGAACAGGTCCCGGTCGGAGCTGTCGTCACGCAGGCCCGCGGTCAGCGCCGCGCTGTCGAGCAGTTCCCTGATCAACGCCGAGAGCTGATCCCACCGGGCCCGCGGCTGGACCACCAGCAGCCCGATGCCCGCGTCCCCGGCGGCGGCTTCGAGCTGGGCGGTGTCCGGTTCCTCGGACTTCACCGCGACCGCCGCGGCCCCGCGCCGGGCCGCCGCCCGCAGGTACCGCAACGCGTCCCGGCCGCGCGCGCCGATGATCAGCACCAGCTCACCGCGGTAGGCGCCGGGCTCGTCGTCCGGGTCGAGAATGGCCAGGCCGTGCACGGGCAGGTCGGCCGACCCCGCGCCCAGCTGGACCAGGGGCTCGCCGATCGCCGCCAGCAGTTGCCGGAGGGAGGGGCCGTCGGTCATGTGTTGTCCGATCGAACAGGGAATCTCCACCAAGCCTAGCCGATCAGACAATCCCAGGGTGGCGTCGCGTGCTTACCGTTGGCGGCTATGGACGCGATCACCCAGCCGCCCGCACCCCGCAACGAACCCGTCCGCGAGTACGCCCCCGGTTCGCCGGAACGGGCCTCGCTCGTCGCGAAGCTCGCCGAACTGGAATCCCGCCGGTTCGAGCTGACCTCGACGATCGACGGTGAGCAGCGGATGGCCGGTGGTGAGCGCATCGACGTGGTGCAGCCGCACAAGCACAGCCACGTGCTCGGCACCACCGCGAACGCCACGCACGCCGACGCGAAGGCCGCCGTGGCCGCGTCGCTGCGGGCCGCCGAATCCTGGCGGGAGCTGCCCTTCGACGAGCGCGCCGCGGTGCTGCTGCGCGCCGCCGACCTGCTGTCCGGCCCGTGGCGCGACACGCTGAACGCGGCGACCATGCTCGGCCAGTCGAAGACCGCCGTGCAGGCCGAGATCGACTCCGCCTGCGAACTGGCCGACTTCTGGCGCTTCAACGTGCACTTCGCCCGGCAGCTCCAGGCCGAGCAGCCGATCAGCTCGCCGGGGGTGTGGAACCGGCTCGACTACCGCCCGCTCGAGGGCTTCGTCTACGCCATCACCCCGTTCAACTTCACCGCGATCGCCGGAAACCTGCCGACCGCGCCCGCGCTGATGGGCAACACCGTGGTGTGGAAGCCGTCGCCGACGCAGGGCCTGGCCGCGCACCTGACCATGCGCCTGCTCGAAGAGGCCGGGCTGCCGCCGGGCGTGATCAACCTGGTCACCGGCGACGGGCTGGCCGTCTCCGACGTCGCGCTGGCCGACCCGGCGCTGGCCGGGATCCACTTCACCGGCTCCACCCGCACCTTCCAGCACCTGTGGTCGACCGTCGGCGCCAACATCTCCGGCTACCGCACCTATCCGCGCCTGGTCGGGGAGACCGGCGGCAAGGACTTCGTCGTCGCCCACCCGTCGGCCGACGTGGACGTGGTGCGTACCGCGCTGATCCGCGGCGCCTTCGAGTTCCAGGGCCAGAAGTGCTCGGCCGCCTCGCGTGCCTTCGTGGCTCGCTCGGTGTGGAACCGGCTGCGCGACGATCTGGTGTCCGAAGTGGACGCACTGAAGATGGGCCCGGTCACCGACCTGACCAACTTCCTCGGCGCGGTGATCGACCGGCGAGCCTACGACCGGCTGGCCGGGGCGCTGAAGCTGGCGCACGAGTCGGACTCGCTGCGGGTCGTCGCCGGTGGCACCGCCGACGACAGCGAGGGCTACTTCGTGCGCCCGACCGTCGTGGTCGGCGAGGACCCCACGCACGAGGTGTTCAGCACCGAGTACTTCGGCCCGTTCCTGGCCGTGCACGTCTACGAGGACAGCGACTTCGAGACCGTGCTCAAGCAGGTCGACCAGGGCGCGGCCTACGGGCTGACCGGCTCGATCATCGCCAACGACCGGAACGCGGTGGTCAAGGCGTCGCAGGCGCTGCGCTTCGCGGCGGGCAACTTCTACGTCAACGACAAGCCGACCGGTGCGGTCGTCGGCCAGCAGCCGTTCGGCGGCGGGCGCGCGTCCGGCACCAACGACAAGGCGGGCTCGATCTACAACCTGCAGCGCTGGATCAGCCCGCGCACGGTCAAGGAAACCTTCGTGCCGCCGGTTTCGACCGGCTACCCGCACCAGTTGGAGGACTGAGCCATGCTCCGCTCCGCGTTGATCGCCGCGTCCCGGTCCGCCTCGTTCCGCACCCTCGCGGAGCGGGCGCCGGTGATGCGTCCCATCGTCGACCGGTTCGTCGCCGGTGACGAACTCGGCCAGGCCATCGAGAACGTCCGGCGGCTCACCGAGGACCGGCTGGTCTCGCTCGACCACCTCGGCGAGGACACCACCGACCGGGCGCAGGCCGAGCGGACCGTCGACGCGTACCGGGCGCTGCTGCGCACGCTCGGCGAGGAGGGGCTGGCCGACCGCGCCGAGGTGTCGGTGAAGCTGTCCGCGCTGGGCCAGGCGCTGCCGGTGGACGGCGACAAGATCGCGCTGGAGAACACCCGGCAGATCTGCGCCGCCGCGGCCGCCGTCGGCACCACGGTCACGGTGGACATGGAGGACCACACGACCACCGATTCGACCCTGTCGATCGTGCGGGAGCTGCGGGTGGATTTCCCGTCGACCGGGACGGTGTTGCAGGCTTATTTGAAGCGCACGGAGGCGGATTGCGCCGAGTTCGCCGGGCCGGGCTCGCGGATCCGGCTGTGCAAGGGCGCCTACGACGAACCGGCTTCGGTGGCCTACCGGGAGAAGTCCGAAGTGGACGCTTCGTACGTCCGGTGCCTGAAGGTGCTGATGGCCGGTCAGGGCTACCCGATGGTGGCCACCCACGACCCGCGGCTGGTGGACATCGCGGAGTGGATGGCCATGCAGCACGACCGGTCGGCCGAGGACTTCGAGTTCCAGATGCTCTACGGCGTCCGGCCGGAAGCGCAGCGCGCGCTCGCGGCGCGTGGGATGCGGCTGCGGGCATACGTGCCGTACGGCACGGAGTGGTACCCGTACTTCATGCGGCGGCTGGCTGAGCGGCCGGCGAATGTGGCCTTTTTCTTGCGGTCGTTTACGTCGCGGGGGTAGAGCTTTTTCGAATGGGTGGGGTGGGGGGTCTGGGCGGTGCTCTGGTTTGGGTGCCCGGGTCGCGATTGTGTGGTGGGGCGGGATACCGTGCAGGTGGCTTTTCAGCCGGAATCGGCCGTGAAAGTGGCTTCACGGCACTGCCCATGGAGAGCCGGGCGGGAGTGGTGCGCGCGGCTGGTTACAGGCTCGGGCCCGGCACCCCGGCTGTGGCGAGTGAGCGCCGGCGGCGGAGCCAGACTCGGCGGGTGCCGTCGGCGTAGAGCCGTACGTTGGACAGTTCCCAGCCGGAGAACTCGGCCTGGATGGAGAGCTGGATCGCCGCGGAGAGTCGCGACACGCCGGGTGGCAGCTGCAGCCGGCGATACTCCCAGTCCCCTTCGACCACCGCCTCGGTCACGGTTCGATCACCTGGATCCCTTCTCCCGCGGCCGAGCCGACGACCACCGCCGCGCTCGCCGGGTCCACTGACACCGAATTGGGCTGGCGGACGGTGGGGAAGCGGAACTTCTCCACCGGCTCGCCGCCGCCGACGTCGAACGCGGCGACCTCGTTGCGCTCGGTGAGCGTGACCCAGGCGAGATCGCGCTGGGCGTCGTAGGCGATGCCGTAGATCCCGCCCGGCACCGGGAAGCGCTGCCGCAGCAGCAGGGGAGCGGACGAGAACGCCAGCAGCGAGCCCGCCCGCGAATCGGTGACCAGCACCCGGCCGTAGCGGTCGGTCACCGCGTTGGTGGCGCCGTCCCCGGCCCGCAGGCCCTCCTTGACCGTGCCGCCGGCGAGGTCCACTTCGAACAGCGCGGTGCGCAGCCGGTCCAGCACGACGGTGCTCTCCCCGGCGGTGAGCACCTCGTCGGCGCTGTAGATCTGGCCGGTGATGGACTTCGAGACCTGGTCGCCGTCGAGCACGTCGACCGCCTTGCGATCGCGGACCGCGACCAGGGTCCGCGCGCCACGCGGATCGGCGGCGGCGGGCTGCCCGGCGACCGGGACCGTGGTGAAGCTGCCGTCGGCCGGGTTCACCCTGGCCAGCGCGCTCGCCCCGGGCAGGCTGGCGAGCAGCCGGTCACCGTCGGGAGTGAGCTGCTCGGCGGGCGCCGGCAGCGCCACCGTGCGCGGCGCCTTGCCCAGGTCGGCCAGGTCGTAGAGCTGGATCGAGGGCTCGGTCAGCGCCACGGCGAGCACCCCGCCCGCCACGGCCACCGTGCCCACCGGCGAGGCGGGCAGCACCCGCCCGGCTGGTTCGGCGGAGCGGGCGGGGGAGGGCGCGGCGGTCGCGGCCACCGGGTTCGCCACCAGCTGCAGGTCGTCGGACTGGTCGCTCCCCGTGGTGCAGCCGCTCAACACCAGCGTGACCACCAGGGGCGAAGCGACAAGCAACCGGCGCAATCCGAGTCCTCCCGACCGTGAGTCCAACACTTCAAGCATCCCGTAGAAACCACGGCACGTCACGCGGCTGTCACCTAACAGACACCTCCAGCGCAGTCGGCGCGGTCAGTGCGGCCATCGCTCCGGGTAACCGGTCTCGATCGAGCTGACGTCGTCGAGCGCGGACCGGATGGCCGGCGGCAGGGTGATCTCCTCGGCGATCAGCGAACCGGTCAGCTGTCCGGTGTCGCGGGCGCCGACCACCGGCGCGACCACGCCGGGCCGGTCCCGCACCCAGGCCAGCGCCACCGCCAGCGGCGAAGTGCCCAGCCCGTCCGCGGCGGTCACCACGGCCTGCACGATGCGGGCCGCGCGCTCGGTGCGGTGCTGCTCGACGTACCCGGCGTAGGTGGGGGAGGCGCCCCGCGAGTCGGCGGGCGTGCCGGTGCGGTACTTGCCGGTCAGCACACCACGCCCGAGCGGCGCCCACGGCAGGATGCCGATGCCGTGGTGCTCGGCGGCGGGCAGCACCTCGCGCTCGATCCCGCGTTGCAGCAGCGAGTACTCCATCTGCGTGGAGACCAGGCGCACACCGGACGGCATCGCGGCCGCGGTGGCCAGCTGCCAGCCCGAATAGTTCGACACCCCGGCGTAGCGCACCTTGCCGCTGGTGACCGCGAACTCCACCGCGGACAGCGTCTCCTCGATCGGCACCGCGGAGTCCCACGCGTGCAGCTGCCACAGGTCGATGTGGTCGACGCCGAGGCGGCGCAGGGACCCGTCGAGCGCGGTGAGCAGCGCGCCACGGGAGGCGCCGCCGCTGAACGGGCCGTCACCGCTGCGGGCCACCGCCTTGGTCGCCAGCACGATGTCGGTGCGCGGCACCAGGTCGCCCAGCAGGGAGCCGAGCACCCGCTCGCTCTCGCCATCGCCGTAGACGTCGGCGGTGTCCACCAGCGTGCCACCCGCGTCGACGAAGGCCACCAGCTGGCTGGCGGCCTCTTCGGCGTCGGTACCGGTACCCCACGACATGGTGCCCAGGCCCATCCTGGACACTCTCAGGCCGGACGCGCCGAGCTGCCGGTTCTCCATTCGCGCAGCCTAGCCAACCGGGCCCGGTGAGCCTTTACGAAGGCGCGTGTCGCGGTGATCATCCCCCGGTTTAGGGTCGGGCCCCGTGCGCTTGGGACTGAACCTCGGATATTGGGGCGCCGGCAACGACGCGGCCAACCTCACACTCGCCAAACACGCCGACGAACTGGGCTACGCCGTCGTCTGGGCCGCCGAAGCCTATGGCTCGGACGCCCCGACGGTGCTGGCCTGGATCGCCGCGCAGACCTCGCGGATCGACGTCGGGAGCGCGGTGCTGCAGATCCCGGCCCGCACGCCGGCCACCACCGCGATGACCGCCGCCACGCTGGACACCCTGTCCGGCGGCCGGTTCCGCCTCGGCCTCGGCGTGTCCGGGCCGCAGGTCTCCGAAGGCTGGCACGGTGTGCGCTTCGGCTCGCCGCTGGGCCGGACCCGCGAGTACGTCGACATCGTGCGCGCGGCGCTGCGCCGCGAGCGCGTCCGCTACGACGGGAAGCACTTCCAGCTGCCGCTGCCGGACGGTCCCGGCAAGGCGCTGGCGCTGACCGTGCACCCGGTCCGCGACCACATTCCCACCTACCTGGCCGCGATCGGCCCGAAGAACCTGGAGCTGACCGGCGAGATCGCCGACGGCTGGCTGCCGGTGTTCTACTCCCCGGCCCACGCCGAGGAGCACCTGAAGCACCTGCGGGCCGGGGCCGAGAAGGCGGGCCGCTCGCTGGCCGACCTCGACATCGCGCCGACCGTGCCGCTGGTGACCGGTGCGGACTGGAAGGCCTGTGCGGACGCCGTGCGCTCCTACGCCGCGCTCTACATCGGCGGAATGGGCAGCCGGGACAAGAACTTCTACAACCAGCTCGCCTGCCGGATGGGCTTCGAGACCGAGGCCGCCGAGGTGCAGGAGAAGTACCTGGCCAAGGACTACGCCGGGGCGATGGCCGCGGTGCCGCTGGAGTTCCTGGACGCGACCGCGCTGCTCGGGCCGAAGGAGCGGATCGCGGAGAAGATGGCCGCCTTCGCCGAGTCGGGCGTGACCACGCTCACCGTGGCGCCCTACGACGGCGACGCCGACGCGCGGCGGACCGCGCTCGACGTGGCCGCCGAGGCGATCGAGCTGGCGGGGAGCTGACGTGGGCTGGTTCGAAGCACTGGTGCTCGGCCTGGTCCAGGGCCTGACCGAGTTCCTCCCGATCTCCTCGAGCGCGCACCTGCGCGTCACCGCCGCACTGGCCGGCTGGGACGACCCGGGCGCGGCGTTCACCGCGGTCACCCAGATCGGCACCGAGCTGGCCGTGGTGCTGTTCTTCGCGAAGAAGATCGGCCGGATCCTCACCGGCTGGTTCTACTCGCTGTACAAGCCGGAGTGGCGCAGCAACCCGGACGCCAGGCTGGGCTGGCTGATCATCGTCGGCACGCTGCCGATCGGCGTGCTCGGCCTGCTGCTGCAGGACCAGATCGACAGCTCGTTCCGAGACCTGCGGATCACCGCGACCATGCTGATCGTGTTCGGCGTGATCCTGTGGCTGGCCGACACCTACGGCAAGAACGAGCGCACGCTGGACCACCTGACCGTCAAGCACGGTCTCGGCTTCGGGTTCGCGCAGGCACTGGCGCTGATCCCGGGCGTGTCGCGCTCGGGTGGCACGACCAGCGCCGGCCGGTTGATGGGCTACCAGCGCCCGGAGGCGGCCGAATACTCGTTCCTGCTCGCGCTGCCCGCGGTGTTCACCTCCGGGCTGTTCAAGCTGAAGGACGTGGGCGGGGAGAACAGCCCCGAGTGGGGGCCGACGATCCTGGCCACCCTGGTCGCGTTCGGCGTGGGTTACGTGGTGATCGCGTGGCTGATGAGCTACATCAAGAAGCGGAGCTTCCTGCCGTTCGTGATCTACCGGATCGTGCTGGGCATCGTCCTGTTCGGCCTCGTCTTCGGCGGCGTCCTTGATCCCAATGCGGGCCCGGCAGGCCACTGACGTCATCTAGGCTGGCGCCGTGGGCACTGTGATCCTCTTGCGGCACGGCCGCTCGACCGCGAACGGGTCGGGTGTGCTGGCCGGGCGCACGCCGAAGGTCGGACTCGACGAAACCGGCCGGGCGCAGGCCGAGGCACTGGCCGAGCGCCTGGCCGGTATCCCGTTGTCCGGGCTGGTCGTCTCGCCGATGCTGCGCTGCAAGCAGACCGTCGCGCCGCTGGTCGCCGCGCAGGGGCTGGACCGGGTGGTGGACGCCCGGCTGTCCGAAGTGGACTACGGCGAGTGGACCGGCAGGGCGATCAAGGACCTGGTCTCCGAGCCGCTGTGGCGGGTGGTGCAGGCGCACCCGTCGGCCGCGGTCTTCCCCGGCGGGGAGGGCCTGGCCGCGATGCAGACCAGGGCGGTCGAGGCGGTGCGCGAGCACGACGCGCGCATCACCGCCGCGCACGGCGACCACGCGGTGTGGCTGCTGTGCAGTCACGGCGACGTGCTCAAGTCGCTGATCGCCGACGCGCTGGGCCAGCACCTGGACTCGTTCCAGCGGATCGTGGTCGATCCCGGCTCGCTCTCCGTGGTCACCTACACCGAGACGCGGCCGTTCGTGGTGCGGGTCAACGACAACGGCGGTGACCTGAGCGGACTCGTGCCACCGAAGCCGAAGCGGGGTAAGAAGGGTAAGAAGTCCTCCGATGCCGTCATCGGTGGTTCGACTGGTCGAAAGGGCCGCGCATGATCTCTCCGGACAACCCGTTCGCCAGTGCCAGCGACCTGCCCTACCGGCTCCCGCCGTTCGACCGGATCACCGGTGAGCACTACCGGCCCGCGTTCGAGGCGGGCATCGCCGAGCAGGTCGAGCAGGTGCGGGCGATCGTGGACAACCCGGAGCCGCCGACCTTCGACAACACCGTGGTCGCACTGGAGCGCTCGGGCGAGCTGCTCGGGCGGGTTTCGATGGTGTTCTTCAACTTGACCTCCTCCGACACCACCCCGGAGCTGCAGCAGCTGCAGGCCGAGATCGCGCCGAAGCTCTCGGCCCACCGCGACGCGATCTTCCTGGACAAGAAGCTGTACGCGCGGATCACCGAGCTGTACGAGAAGCGCGATTCGCTCGACCTGGACCCGGAGTCGGCGTGGCTGCTGGAGCGCTACCACGTCGATTTCGTGCGCGCGGGCGCCGCGCTGGGTGAGGCCGAGCAGGACAGGTTGCGCGCGCTGAACGAGGAACTGTCCACGTTGAGCACGCGCTTCCAGGAGAACCTGCTCGCCGAGGGCAACGACCTCGCCGTGGTGGTCGACACCGAGGAGGAGCTGGCCGGGCTCTCGGCGGACACCATCGCCGCGGCCGCCGAGGCAGCGAAGGCGCGTGGGCTGGACGGCCAGTACGTGCTCAAGCTGAGCTTGCCCACGCAGCAGCCCGCGCTGGCGTCGCTGGAGAACCGGGCGGTGCGCGAGCGGCTGCACGGCGCGTCGGTGTCGCGGGGCAAGCGCGGCAACGAGCACGACAACTCCGAGCTGATCATCAAGATCGCGCACCTGCGGGCCGAGCGGGCGGCGCTGATGGGTTACCCGAACCACGCCGCGTACGTCATCTCCGACGAGACCGCGCGCACCGCCGACGCGGCACTGGGCCTGCTGGAGCGGCTCGCTCCGGCCGCGGTGACCAACGCCAACGCCGAAGCACTGGAACTGCAGCAGCAGATCGACGCCGAGGGCGGCGAGTTCTCCCTGGAGCCCTGGGACTGGGCGTTCTACGCGGAGAAGGTGCGCAAGGCGCGCTTCGACATCGACGAAGCCGCGCTGCGGCCGTACTTCGAGCTGGAGCGGGTGCTCGTCGACGGGGTGTTCTTCGCCGCGTCCAAGTTGTACGGGCTCAGCTTCACCGAGCGGCACGACCTGCCGAAGTACCACCCCGAGGTGCGGATCTTCGAGGTGTTCGACGCCGACGGCACCGGGCTGGGCCTGTTCCTCGGCGACTACTACGCCCGGGACTCCAAGCGCGGCGGGGCGTGGATGAACAACTTCGTCGAGCAGGCGGGCCTGCGGGACGAGCGCTCGGTGGTGGTGAACAACCTGAACATCATCCGCCCGCCGGAGGGGGAGCCGACGCTGCTCACCTTCGACGAGGTGGTCACCGCGTTCCACGAGTTCGGGCACGCGCTGCACGGGCTGCTGTCGAACGTGCGCTACCCGAAGTTCTCCGGGCCGAACGTGCCGCGGGACTTCGTCGAGTACCCGTCGCAGGTCAACGAGATGTGGCTGCTGTGGCCGGAGGTGCTGGCGAACTACGCCAAGCACCACCGCACCGGGGAGCCGCTGCCGCAGCACCTGGTGGACAAGCTGCTGGAGTCGCAGCAGTACGGCGAGGGGTACTCGACCACGGAGTACCTGGCCGCTTCGCTGCTGGACCAGGCGTGGCACACGATCAGCGCGGAGGACCGGATCACCGACGCCGCCGCGTTCGAGGCGGAGGCGCTGCGCAAGGCCGGGGTGGCGGTGCCGACCGTGCCGCCGAGGTACCAGAGCTCCTACTTCGCGCACATCTTCAGCGGCGGGTACAGCGCGGGGTACTACTCCTACATCTGGAGCGAGGTGCTCGACGCGGAGAGCGTGGAGTGGTTCCGGGAGAACGGCGGGCTGACGCGGGCCAACGGCGACCACTTCCGCCGGGAACTGCTGGGCCGGGGCGGCAGCATCGATCCGATGACAGCCTTCCGCAACTTCCGCGGCCGCGACCCGGAGATCGACCCGCTGCTCAAGCGCCGGGGCCTGACCGGCGCGTAGTTCTCGTGGTGGGCGGTGGCTCTCCCGGTTTCCGGGGGAGCCACCGCCTTTTCACGTGCTACCAGTCCCAGGCGTCCGGGGTGATGACCCACTCGTTGCCGCCACCGCCGCCGTACTCGATGGCTGTGGCGGCCGAGGCCGCCCCGCTCGTCGCGAGTCCACCCAGCGCGACCATGCCCGCCAGCAGCAGACCGGTCAGGATCTTCCTCATGCGCATTCCTCCCAGTGGTCGGAAATCCGACTCCCGCATTCTGTGACACCCGGAATCGCATTGTCACAGCCCTGGGCCGGTGTTACCCGGATGGAGTAGCCGAGGTGGCCCGCAGCGGGGCGGTACACCTTGGAAGCCACGAGCAGCAGCTGGGCGGAGATGCCCTGGCCCGCCGCGCTCGAGGCGATCCACAGTCCCATCGTCTGGGTGGCGAAGGCGGCGGGCGCCGGCCGCGTGGTGGCCGACATGCCGATCGGCGACAGGCACACCTCGCCGACGGTGACCAGTGCGAAGCTCGCGACCAGCCACAGCGGGTGGGTCAGGCCGTGGCCGAGTGACGGGATGACCAGCAGGGCGCTGGACAGTCCCGGCGACCACGAGGCCGAAGCTGAACTTGGCCGCGGTCGACGGCTGCCGCTCGCGCCGGGCCAGCCGGACCCACAGCACGGCGAACGCGGGCGCGATCAGGATCAGCACCAGCGAGCCGGCCGACTGGAACCAGGAGGCCGGGATGGTGAAGCCGAAGGCGCCGAGATCGATGCTGGGTGTGCTCGGCCAGCACCGCGGCGCCCTGCTCCTGGATGATCCAGAAGCAGACCGCGGCCAGGAACAGCGGCAGGTAGGCGAGCACGCGCGTGCGCTCGGCCGCGGTGGTGCGCGGGCTGCGCAGCATCACCGCGAAGTAGGGGACGGGCAGTGCGATGGCCAGCACGCTGATCGTGTTGATGACCTGGCCGGCGGTGAGGGTGCCGGTGTAGTAGATGGTGAAGCAGGAGTCGCGGCGCTCGTCGCCGTCCGGGTAGAGCTGGCCGACTGAGGCAGAGGTGCCCGCACATGATGAGCACGCCGCCGTAGAGGGTGCTGCGCACGGAGCCGAGTACCCGGTCGGTGAGCCAGCCACCGCCGATCGCCGCGAGATAGATCGCCGCGCCGTGGTCCGCGACCAGTGCGCGGGCGGTGTCGCTCGGCAGGCCGAGTCCGCCCGAAGAAGCCGCGCGCGGACCCCGTTCCCGTCAGCGAGCGTGCCACCGATCTCCCGGCCGTTTCAGATCGGCGGACCGCTAACCGGGGAGCCGCCGGCCGTCAAATGTCCACAGTGGACCTCAGTGGACTTCGGCGGGCGGCTCCCGGCCAGCGGGGTCAGCGGGGTCAGATGAGGCCGAGCTTCTTGACCGCGTCCCGCTCCTCGATCAGCTCCTGCACCGAGGCGTCGATGCGCCCGCGCGAAAACTCGTCGATCTCCAGGCCCTGGACGATCTCGTACTTGCCGTCCTTCGCGGTGACCGGGAAGGAGGAGATGAGGCCCTCCGGCACGCCGTAGGAACCGTCGGAGACCACCGCGGCCGAGGTCCAGTCACCCTCCGGGGTGCCGTTGACCCAGGTGTGCACGTGGTCGATGGCGGCCGACGCGGCCGAAGCCGCCGAGGAGGCACCGCGGGCCTCGATGATGGCCGCGCCGCGCTTGGCGACGGTCGGGATGAACGTGTCGCTCAGCCACGCCTGGTCGTCGACCGCCTCGGCGGCGTTCTTGCCCGCCACCTCGGCGTGGAAGATGTCCGGGTACTGGGTGGCCGAGTGGTTGCCCCAGATGGCCAGCTTCTTGATCTCCGACACCGGCACGCCCAGCTTCTTCGACAGCTGCGCGAGCGCGCGGTTGTGGTCGAGGCGGGTCATCGCGGTGAACCGCTCGGCCGGGACGTCCGGCGCGTGCGCCTGGGCGATCAGCGCGTTGGTGTTGGCCGGGTTGCCGACCACCAGCACCTTGATGTCGTCGGCGGCACCGGCGTTGATCGCCTCGCCCTGCGGCTTGAAGATGCCGCCGTTGGCCTCGAGCAGGTCACCGCGCTCCATGCCCTTGGTGCGCGGGCGGGCGCCGACCAGCAGCGCCACGTTGGCGCCGGAGAAGGCCTGCTTGGCGTCGTCGAAGATGTCCGTGCCGGCCAGCAGCGGGAAGGCGCCGTCCTCGAGTTCCAGCGCGGTGCCCTCGGCCGCCTTCACCGCCTGCGGGATCTCCAGCAGCCGCAGTCGCACCGGGGTGTCCGGGCCGAGCAGCTGACCGGACGCGATGCGGAACAGCAGCGCGTAACCGATCTGGCCGGCCGCGCCGGTGACGGTGACGTTGACAGGGGCTTGGGTCATCACGATTCTCCTGCAGACAGCGTTGGCTCATGGCTTTGTGCGAGCGATGTTATCCCTCTCCGTAACCGGCGTCGGGGTGCGTCTTGTCACGCCGCACGCCGAACGCGTTCCCGAGCGCCACCAACTCGGCGTCGAGCTGGTCCAGACTGGACAGCAGCGACCGCCGGGTGGCGTCCCCGGCGCACTCGCCGGGCGGCAGGCCGGTCTCGCGGTCGAGCCGCCGCCGGTCCGCGCCCGCGGGCTCCCGGACCACTTCGAGCAGGGTGTCCACCTTGCGCGTGATCCCGGCCAGCACCTCGGGGAGCCGCTCGTCACCGGCGAACATGCCCGGCTGGGCGCGGGCGGCGACGTGACGCGCCCGGAACGCGATGGACTCCAGCGTGCCCTGCACGTGCCAGCCGAGGTCGCGCCGCGCGGTGCTGACGTTCACCGGATGGGTGAGCGGCTCGATGGTGCGGCGCACCTGGTCGACGTCGCGGTCCAGGGCCCGGGACAGCTCGATGATGTTGACATTCTCACGTCCGGACAGCAGCTCGCCCGCGCGGTCGAGGAACGCACGGAGGTCCTCCAGCGTGGTGGCGACGTCGTCGAGCATCACCGACCGGGTGCGCACCGGCACGATCACCACCGCGGCGAGCATGCCCGCCGCCGCGCCGACCGCGGTCTCGGCGAGCCGGATCCACAGCACCTCGACGGTGAACGTGCCGAGCAGGCTGTAGAGCAGGCCGAGCATGGCGGTGATGAAGAAGGCCATGATCGTCTGCGACACGCGCGAGAAGTAGACCATGCCGAACACGCAGACCAGCAGCAGCGCGAGCGTCGCGGGCGAGTTCCCGACCACCAGCAGCGCGGCCAGCACACCGCCGAAGATGCCGACCAGCGTGCCGACGAGCCGCCGCATGCCCTTGACGAAGGTCGCGCCCGCGGTGGCGGAACCGAGGAACACCACAAAAACGGTGAGCACCGCCCAGTACCACCGCTGCGGGGACACCAGCTCACCGCCGAGCACGGCGAGCCCGCCGCCGACCACCGCCTGGATGGCGCCGCGGGTCTGGTTGTCGTAGGTGAAGACCGCCTTGCGCTCGGGTTCTTCGGCGGCTGACGCGTCTTCGGGTGGCAGTTCGTCGTTCTCGGCGACGCGCTGGGCGTTGACGTCGGCGATGGCCAGTTCGGCGATGGCGTGGCGCAGCTCGTCACCGGGCCTGGCGTGCTCGCCGATCCGGCTGCCCGCCACCAGCATCTGGCTGAACTCGGCGGAATCGCTGATCACCGGCAGCTCGCGCGGATCGCGGCCGATCAGCGTGCCGAACCGGCGCAGCGCGGCGACTAGGTCCGCCCTGGTTTCGGTGTCGAGGTCCTCGGTGGCGGTGCGGCGCAGGGTGATCACCAGCCATTCGACGGCCAGCTCCACCTCGATCGCCCGCCGCCGCAGCACGCCGACCGCGCGTTCGTCCACCACGTCCGGCGCGACGTCCTCGACCATCAGCACGCATTCGTGCATCCGGTTCGCCGCCGTGCGCAGCTGCTTGTCGTTGCGGCTGCCCGATTCCAGGTACGCGTGCGCGGCGCGGATCACCGCCGCCAGCCGTGCGCGGAAGGCCCGGCGGACCCGCAGCAGCTCCTTGGCCGGTCGGCGGGGGAACAGCACCAGCCGGACGAAGGAGTTCGCCAGGATCCCGGCGACCAGCGCGCCCAGCAGCGCGGGCACCTGGCCGAGGTGCGTCTGCAGGAACATGGCGAAGAAGAACAGGAAGAAGGTGGCCGAGCCGAGCGCGATGCCGCGCGCACCCCACCGCTGCGCGTAGACGGCGACGAAGATCAGCAGCACGAAGATCACGCCGTCCAGCGGTGGCAGCGAGGCGCCGAGGCTGGCCAGGGTGAGCGAGGCGGCCCCCGCGAGGAACACCAGCAGCAGGGTGACGAGTTCCTTGCGCGTGGTGTCCTCGTGCACGGTGAACGCGCTGAGCATGGCGGCGATCGCGCCGACCATCACCACGGTCAGCGGCTGCCCGAACGGCAGCAGCACCAGCACGGCCAGCACGATGCCGAAGATCGCGGACAGGGCCAGGCGCAGCCTGCCGAAGCCGGGGTCGGACGCGACGAGCCGATCTCGTGCCGTCGAGGAAAACGCGGTGAGCGCCGCGAGCCTGCCGATCATGCGGTGGTGCTCCCGAGCAGCTCCCACTGGGCCAGGCTGATCCGCCGGTCGGTGCCCGCGGTGACACGGAGCCGGTAGTGGCGGCAGGCGGCCGGGGCGCTCAGCGAGAACGGCCGGGTCTGACGCCGCCAGCGGAACACCTGGCCGGTGCGCTCGTCCAGGATCCGCCACGATTCGCCGTCGTCGGAACCCTCCAGCACCCACGCGGACGGGTCGCCCTCACCGAGCGCGGAAGTCAGCGTGTACAGCAGAACGGGCTTCGGCTCACCGTCCACGGTGAACTCGACGGTGGGCGTGGCGGTGGCGAAGTTCACCTGGGTGCGGCTGGTGTTGTCGAACAGCTGTGAGACGTCGTTGTCGGCGCACCGGCCCCGGCCTGGCAGATCGGCGAGCGGCTCGGCGACCAGTTCGCCGGTGGTCATCGACGGCGGCAGATCGTCCTCGCCGGTGCCCCAGTCGCCGGGTTCCTCGGCGAGGTCGAAGTCGAGCACCGCGCCCTTGGCGAGCGTTTCGTGGGGGATGTGCGTCTTCGAGTACGGCTCGCCGTTGACCTTCAGCCCGCGCACGTACGCCGTCGACGCCGTGTTGCCGGGCGCGTTGATCACCAGCTTATCGCCGTTGTCCAGGTGCACGGTGGCCTTGGTGAACAGCGGCGCACCGAGCACATAGGACGGACTGCCCATGGCCAGCGGGTAGAAACCGAGCGCGGCGAACAGGTACCACGCCGACATCTCGCCGTTGTCCTCGTCGCCGGGGTAACCCTGGCCGATCTCGCTGCCCAGGTAACAGCGCAGCAGCACCTCGCGCACCACGGCCTGTGCCTTGGCCGGGGCGCCGGCGTGCAGGTACATCCACGGGATGTGGTGCGAGGGCTGGTTGGAATGCCCGTACTGGCCGAGCCGGATGTCTCTGGCTTCGGTCATCTCGTGGATGATGCCGCCGTACGAGCCGGGTTTGAGACCGGTCTCCGGAGTGGCGAAGAAGGTGTCCAAAGTGGATTCGAGCTTCTTGCGGCCGCCGAACAGGCTGGCCAGCCCGTTGCCGTCGTGCGGCACGGTGAAGGCCATGTTCCAGCCGTTGGTCTCGGTGTAGTCGAAGCCCCAGACCGCCGGATCGTACTGCTCGGGACTCCAGCGCCAGCCACCGGCGGAGTCGCGGCCCTGGAAGAACCCGATGCGCTTGTCGAAGTGGTGGACGTAGTGCAGCGCGCGGCTGGTGAAGTAACGCAGGTTGTCCAGGTATTCGGCGCGCCGCGGATCGTCCTCGTCGGCGGCTTCGTACAGCGCGCGCGACAGGTTCGCGATGCCGAAGTCGTTGACACAGCCCTCCAGCGCCCACGACAGACCCTCCGGTGTGGACACCGGCGTGTAGCCGAGGAAGATCGACTCGTCCAGGCCCTTGCGGCCGACGCTCTTGGTCGGTGGGGTGACGGTGGCGTTCTTCAGCGCGGCGTCGTAGGCCGACTGGATGTCGAAGTTGCGCACGCCCTTGAGATAGGCGTCGGCGAAGGCGACGTCGGAACTGGTGCCGGTCATCAGGTTCGCGTAGCCGGGGGAGGACCAGCGGGAGATCCAGCCGCCTTCGCGGTACTGCTGGACGAAACCCTCGGCGAGCTGCCCGCAGCGCTCCGGGCTGAACAGCGCGTACGCGGGCCAGGTGGTGCGGTAGGTGTCCCAGAAGCCGTTGTTCACCACCATCGGCCCGTCGAGCACCTTGGCGCCGGTACGCCGCCCGGTGCTCAGCCGGGTGGTGCGGACCACCGGGCTCGCGTGCCGGTAGACCGGGGACGTGGCGGTGCCGGTGTTCTCGTGCGCGGAGTTCGGGTACAGGTAGAGCCGGTACAGGTTCGAGTAGAACGTGGTGAGCTGGTCCTCGCTGGCACCCTCGATCTCGATGCGGCCGAGTACCTTGCGCCACTCCTCGCGCGCGTGGTCGCGCACGGCCTCGAAGCTGGTGCCGTCGGGGACCTCCAGCTCCAGGTTGTGCTGCGCCTGCCGCAGACTGATCAGCGAGGTGGCGATCCGCAGGCTGACCGACTCCTGCTCACCGACCTCGAAGCTCAGGTGACCGGTGACCGTGCGCCAGAGCGGGTTGCGCACCTTCTTCGCCGCGGTCACCGGACGGTCGACCTTGCCGTAGACGTACATCCGGCGCGCGCCCACCGAAAGCCTGCTGCGGACCCAGGTGTGGCCGGTGACCGTGCCGTTCGACCGGAGGTGGAGCCCGCCGCGGTTGGCGGCGTTGTCGAAGATCAGGTGCGCCTTCCCGGCGGGAAAGGTGAACCGCAGCATCGCGGCGTGGTCGGCGGGCGCGATCTCGCCGGTGATGCCGTTGTCGAAGCGCACCCGGTAGTGGAACGGCCGGTCCAGCTCGTTCGCGTGGTCGAAGGCCAGTGCCCTGGCCTGCCGGTCCACCGTCAGCTCGCCGATGCGTGGCATCACCTGGAAGGTGTGGCGGTCGCCCATCCACGGGCTCGGCTGGTGGCTCAGCCCGAACGCCTCCAGCGCCGGGCGGTTCGCGCCGTTGTTGCGCCGGTGGTACTCGTACACCCAGGTGGTCGAACCGGCGTCGGTCACCGGGGTCCAGAAGTTGAAGCCGTGGGGGAGCGCGGTGGCCGGGATGTTGTTGCCGCGTGAGCGGTTGTTCGCCGAATGCGTGCCGCGCGTGGTGCGCACGCGGTCCACCGGTTCGAGGCCGGTGGCGGGCTCGCGCTCGGTGATGCGCACGTCGTCGAGCCAGCCGGAGACCTCTTCGCCGCCGTCGGGGAGTTCGGTGGTGAGCAGGATCGCCTTGGCGCGCTTGCCCGCGGCCGCGGCCAGTGAGCAGCGGACGAGGTTCCACTGGTCCAGGTACAGCTTCTTGGCCAGGCCCTGCGCCTTGGCGGTGACCTCGAACCCGTGCTGGTCGCGCAGGTGCAGCGAGGCGAGCGTGGTGCCGTCGTCGAACTCGATGTCGATGGCGACGAAGGTGGCGCGCCACTTCGGATCCGCCTCGGGGAACACCACATAGGACAGTTCGCTGCGCTCGGTGATGGCCAGGTCCGTGCGGAACAGCCCGGTGCGCGCCTGCCCGGCCACCCCGGTGCGGTAGTTGAGCGCGGCCAGTCCGCTGAAGCCGGCGCCCGGCTTCGCCGCGGGTGCGTTCGCCGGACCCGCCCCGACGTGCACGCGGAGCCGGTCGCCGCTGCCGGGCGCGGGGTCGCCGTGCTCGAAGGACGAGAAGAACTCGGTCGGCTGATCGGGCATGGCCACACGTTAACGGGCGGCGCCCGGGAACACCCGGACGCCGCCCGTGTCGTGCCGTGTCAGCCGATCAGAGCCCGGCGCACTGCCCGGCGACCGTTCCGCGCACGGAATTGACCAGCGTGTTGTTCACCGGCTGGGTGTTGCCGTCGCAGCTGACCGAGCCCTGCACGGTGTTCGCCGCGACCAGCACCGGCGACCCGGTGTTGCCGTTGAGCGCCACCGGCCCGTACACCGTGCTGTGCTCCAGCGCGACCGCGCCGGTGGACCCGGTGATCGAGATCGGGCCGGTCACCTTCGTCCCGAGGAACCGCACCGAACCGGCCTTGGCGGCCGAGATCGGCCCGCTGATCGAGCCACCGTCGACCACCAGCGAAGCGCCTTCGGCCACGGTCACCGGGCCACGGACGTTCGCCCCGTCCACGCAGGTCACGCCGCTGGTGACGGCCAGCGCGCCGTTGTGGTCCCCGGTGATCGTGGTGGTGCACACCGGATCGGGCTTGCCGAGCAGTTCCACCTCGGCCAACCCCGCCGGACCACCTTCGGTCGCGGTGATCTCCAGCCGGTAGTGGGTGTAGTGGCCCGGTTTGGCCGCCTTGAACGCTCGCGTGTGCTGGCGCCATTTGAACGACTGGTCCTCGCGCTCGTCCACCACGGCCCAGGTCTGACCGTCGTAGGAGCCCTTGAGCACCCAGCTCTTCGGGTCGCCGGCACCCTTCGTCGAGGTCAGCGTGTAGAAGCTCGCCGCCTCGTTGTCCGAGTTCAGCTGGTACCGCACCCACGAGCCGGGCTTCGACTCGGAGCCGGAGGTGTTGTCGAACAACGTGTTCACGTCGCCCGACTCGGCGGTCGCGGTGCCCTTGCCCGGACCGGTCAGGTCGTGCAGCGGGCTGGCCACCGCGCTGCCGCCGGTGATCGACTCCGGTGCGTCACCGGCGCCGGTGCCCCACGCCGAAGGCTGCGGGCCCATGGTGAAGTCCAGCGTGCCGCCGTTCGCGAGCAGGTCGTGCGGCAGGGACGTGGAGCTGTGGTCCTGCCCGTTGACCTTCAGACCCTGCACGTAGATGTTCTTCGCGTTGTTCTGCGGCGCGTTGATCACCAGCTTCTTGCCGTTCTCCAGGTTCACCGTGGCCTTGGTGAACAGCGGCGAGCCGATCGCGTAGTCCGCCTTGCCCATCTGCAGCGGGTAGAAGCCCAGCGCGCTGAAGATGTACCAGGCCGACATCTCGCCGTTGTCCTCGTCACCCGCGTATCCCTGGCCCAGCTCGCCGCCCAGGTACAGCCGCGAGAGCACCTCGCGCACCTTCTCCTGGGTCTTCGACGGCTGACCGGCGTAGTCGTACATGTAGGGAATGTGGTGCGAGGGCTGGTTCGAGTGCCCGTACTGGCCCATCCGCACGTCCCTGGCCTCGCGCATCTCGTGGATCACGCCGCCGTAGGAACCCGGGAAGGTGGCGGTCTCCGGAGTGGCCCAGAACTCGTCCAGCTTCTTGGCCAGGCCGTCCTTGCCGCCGTAGAGGTTGGCCAGGCCGTTGCCGTCGTGCGGCACGGTGAAGGCCATGTTCCAGCCGTTCGTCTCGGTGTAGTCGTGACCCCATTCGCGGGGTTCGTACTCGCTCGCCGGGACACGCCAGTCACCGGTCGGCGACTTGCCCTGGAAGAACCCGATGTTCGGGTCGAAGGTGTTCACGTAGTTCTGCGCGCGGTTGGTGAAGTACTCGTAGTTCTCCAGGTACTCCTGCTTGCGCGGATCGGTCGCGGCGGCCTCGTCGTAGAGCTGCTTCGACATGTTCGCGATGCCGAAGTCGTTGACGTAGCCCTCGATGCCCCACGACATGCCCTCGCCGGTCGCGGTCGAGGTGTAGCCGAGGAAGATCGACGTGTCGAGGCCCTTGCGCCCCACGCTCGCGTTCGGCGGGGTCACGCTGGCGTTCTTCAGCGCGGCGTCATAGGCCGACTGCACGTCGAAGTTCTTCACGCCCTTGAGGTAGGCGTCGGCGAAGGCCACGTCGGAACTGGTGCCGGTCATCAGGTTCGCGTAACCGGGGGAGGACCAGCGCGAGATCCAGCCGCCGTCGCGGTACTGCTGGGTGAACCCGTCGACCATCTTCCCGGCCATCGTCGGCGTGAGCAGCGCGTACGCGGGCCAGGTGGTGCGGTAGGTGTCCCAGAAGCCGTTGTTGACGAAGATCTCGCCGTCGACCAGCTTCGAGCCGGTGTGCGTCGGCGTGTCCGGGCCGGTCTTGTCCGCCACCGGGCTGGCGTACTGGATCTTCGGCTGTTCCTTGGTGCCGACGTTCTCGTAGCCCGAGTTCGGGTAGAGGAACAGGCGGTACAGGTTCGAGTAGAGCGTCTGCAGCTGATCGGCGCTGGCGCCCTCGACCTGGATCACGTTCAGCTTCTCGTCCCAGGCCGCCTGTGCCGCGTCGCGCACCGACTCCAGCGTGGCGCCGGTGGCGATCTCCTGGCCCAAGTTCTTCTTCGCCTGGTCGACGCTGATCAGCGAGGTGGCGATGCGCATCTGCACGGTGTTGGAGCCACCGGTGTCGAAGCGCAGGTAACCGCGGACGTTGTCGCGGCCCTCACCGGGCAGCTTGTCGCCCGCGGTGACCGGCTTGTCGAACTCGGCGTAGACGAACAGACGTCCCGCGCCCGCCGACAGCCCACTCTTGACGTCGGAGAACCCGCTGAGCGTGCCCGCCGCCTTGTCCAGGGTCAGTCCGCCGTTGTTGTTCACGTTGTCGAAGATCAGATTCGCGTCGGCGCCGGGAAAGGTGAACCGGAACAGCGCCGCGTGATCGGTGGGCGCCAGCTCGGTCTTGATGCCGTTTTCGAACCGGACGCCGTAGTAGTGCGCCTTGGCTTCCTCGTTCTCGTGCTTGAAGGCCAGCTCGCGGGCGTCGCGGTTGGCGTCGGGCACACCGGTGGCGATCGAGGGCTGGACCTGGAAGGTCTGCCGGTCACCCATCCACGGGCTCGGCTCGTGGCTCACGCTGAACGCCTGCGCGGTCGGCAGGTTCTGCGCGTTGTTGGCCTCGTGGTAGCGGTAGAGCCAGCTGGTGGAACCGGCGTCGGTCACCGGGGTCCAGAAGTTGAAGCCGTGCGGTACCGCGGTGGCCGGGAAGTTGTTGCCACGCGAGAAGGTCGAGTTCGCGTGCGTGCCGCGGGTGGTCAGCACGTGGTCGCTCGGCCGGGCGTTCGCCGGGGGAGCGGGCGTGCCCGCGCCGAGCCGGACGTCGTCGATCCAGCCCTGAAGCGGGGCGGGCCCGGCCGGATTGTCGTAGCCGACCAGGATCCGGTCGATCACCTTGCCCTTGGCCACCGTGCCGATCGAGGAGCGCACGGAGTTCCACTGGTTGATCGACAGCGACCTCGCCGCGCCCTGACCGACGGGGGAGAGGGCGAAACCGTACTGGTCGGCGGCACCCAGCTCGCTCAGGTAGCTGCCGTCGGTGAAGGCCAGGTCCACCGCGACGTTCGTGCTGGGGTACTTGAGGTCGTCACCGGAGAACTCCGGGAACACCTTGTACGACAGCTCGGTGGCGTCGCCGACGGGCAGGTCGACGTCGAAGATCTTGTTGTACGAGTAACCGTGGCCCTCGACGGTGTGCGTGCCGGAATAGCGGAACGCGCGGGAGCCGGAGTAGCCGGCCCGCGACTTGTTCGTGTAACCGCCGGTCGGGCCACCGTCCGGGAAGCTGCGCATGTTGGGCAGCGGCGGCGGGGCCGGCTCGTCGTTGGCCAGCAGCAGCTCGGCCAGCTGGAGCAGTGGGCCGCCGTTGTTCTTGGTGATGTCGAGCCGGAAGTACTGGAAGGTGGCCGGGGCCGCCAGGCGGTAGTCCTTGGGCTGGAAGCGCGCGCTGAACTCCTGACCGGTCTGGGCGTCGAGATCGGTCCACGTGGTGCCGTCGGCCGAGCCCTGGAGTTTCCAGTCCCGCGGGTCGCGCTCGTCGAAGTCGTTCGCCGAGGTTAGGCCGTACCGGGTGATCGTCACCGGCTCGGTCAGCACGAACTGGGCCCACGCGGTGGGGTTCTTGGACAGCCACTTCGACTCGGGCTTGCCGTCGGCCAGGTTGGGCGCGATCTCGCCGCCCTCGGGGTTCTCGCTGCTGGCCGTGGCCTCGGTGAGCTTGCCGCGGACGTCGCCGGGGATGGCCGTGCCGTTGGCACCGTTGACGCCGTGGGCCTTGGGCTTGCCGTCGGGGCCGATGTCCACCGTGTCGGTCCAGTCGGGCGCGGGTTCGCCGGGCTCGAAGGAGGAGTAGAAATCGGGCGGGGGCGCGGGCGCGGCGAGTGCGGGGGAGGGCACCGCGGTCAGGCCAGCCGAGAGCACAACGGCGGACAGCAGCGCGCAGACCGGTGGTCGGACGCTTCGGGGCATCTTTGCTCCAGGTTCCGGGCGGGATCGCAGGGGAGGGCGCCGCCGGAACGGCGCCCCGTTAAGTAAGCGCGCTGTGACATCGTTGTCAAGACGGCTTTCGTTTCCCGTCCGAAACCAGACAATCGCGCCGCGTGTCCAGTCGGATGTATAATGCCCTATACGGCTCGGCTTTTGCGCGCAGTGGGTTCGACCGAGCGGGCCAAAACCCGCTGCGGACAGCGGGTCAGCAGTGGCTGAGGAAGTGGTCCAGCACCCGGGTGCCGAAGAGGAGGCCGTCCACCGGGACGCGTTCGTCGACGCCGTGGGCCATGGCCCGGTAGGGGAAGCCCTCCGGCAGCCACAGCGGGGCGAAGCCGTAGCAGTCGATGCCAAGCTTCGCGAACGCCTTGGCGTCGGTGCCGCCACCCATGCAGTACGGCACCACCACCGCGTCCGGGTCCTGCGCCCGCAGCGCGCCCGCCATCGCGTCGAACCACGGCGAGTCCACCGGTGCCTGCACCGGGCCCTGGTGCGCGACGAACTCCCTGGTCACGTCCGGGCCGAGCAGTTCGTCCACTGTGGCCAGCAGGTCGGCCTCGGTGCCGGGCAGGGTGCGGGTGTCCACCTGGGCCTGTGCCACGCTCGGGATCACGTTCACCTTGTAACCCGCGTCCAGCATGGTCGGCGTGGTGCTGTTGCGCACGGTCGACTCGACCAGCGCGGCCGCCGGGCCGAGCCGCGCGAGTGTGCCGTCCACATCGGACATGTCGACCTCGGCGTCGAGCGCCTTGCCGGTCTGCTCGATGAACGCCCGCACCGCCGGGGTCAGGTGCACCGGCCATTCGTGCGTGGCGATCCGGTTCAGCGCGCCGACGAGCCGGACCACCGCGTTCTCGTGGTTGCGGCGGGAACCGTGGCCAGCCCGGCCGCGGGCGGTCAGCCGCAGGTGCGCGGTGCCGCGCTCGGCCGCGCCGACCGGGTAGATCCGCACGATCCGGCCGTCGGCGGCGGGCACGTGGTAGGTGTAGCCGCCGGACTCGCTGATCGCCGCCGCGCAACCGTCGAAAAGGGACGGATGGTGCTCGACGAGCCAGTGCGCGCCGTACTCGCCGCGGTCCTCCTCGTCGGCGACGAAGGCGAGCACGATGTCGCGGCGCGGCCGCCTGCCCTCGCGCGCGAAGCCGTCCACAACGGACAGCACCATCGCGCAGAAGTCCTTCATGTCGGTGGCGCCACGGCCCCAGAGGAACCCGTCGCGCACCTCGCCGGAGAACGGCGGCACCGACCAGTCGGCGGCGTCGGCGGGCACCACGTCGAGATGGCCCTGCACCAGCAACGGCGGCAGGGTGGGGTCGCCGCCCGCGACGCGGGCGACCACATTGGCGCGTCCCGGCGCCGATTCGTAGATGTCCGGGCTCAGCCCGGCGTCGGTGAGCAGGCCCGCCACGTACTCGGCGGCGGCCCGTTCCCCCTCGGAATCCCCGTTCCCGCGGTTCGTCGTGTCGAACCGCACGAGGTCCGCGCAAACCGACACCGGGTCCAGCACGTCCGACTCAGCCATATTTCCCCTGCACCGCGCCCGCGGCGATCGCCGTGACCACCTTGAACGCCTTCATCGCTTCGGTCATGTTCGGCGCGTCGAAGCCCACCCTCCGCACGCTCACCTGGTCCACCGTAGGGATTACCGCGGTCGCCTGCGCGAGGTGGCTCGCGTCGAACTCCACCTCGATCCGGTGACTCCGCGGCGACGGCTCCCCGCGCCCGGCCCGCGCCATCGCGCGCCGCGCCGCTTCGGTCTGCATTTCAGCCGTGCGTGAAGGAGGCAGGCAAATCGCCGCGTACCGGCTGACGCATTCCTTCACCGCGACCAGTTCCGCGCCGGGCGCGTAGTCCGCGGCGTCCTCGCAGGTCTTGTCGTCCCCGGTGACCAGCAGGACCGGTACGCCGTACTCGGCGGCGAGCGCGGCGTTGAGCCTGCCCTCGCTGGCGTGCTTGCCGTCCAGCCACACCCCGGTGATCTGGTTCTCCAGGTACGTGTGGGAAAGCACGCCGTCGGCACCGGCGCCCGCGTGGTAGCCCAGGAAGACCACGCCGTCCACGTCACCGTCGATGCCCTGCATCATCGACAGCGGCTTGTGCCTGCCGGTGAGCATGCGGGCGCGGGGATCCAGTTCCTCCAGCAGGAGGTTGCGCTGGGACGAATGGGCTTCGTTCACCAGGAGGTCTTCGGCCCCGGCCCCGGCCAGCCCGGCCGCCACGGCGTTGACGTCACCGGTGAACAGCCTGCGGAATCGTTGCCACTGCTCGGTTCCGGGGACCACGTCGTCGGTCCAGGTGACCCCCGTGGCACCCTCCATATCGGCCGAGATCATGATCCGCATGGGGTTCAACCTAGTGGTCGCCGCAAGTGACGTTTGTCATCACCCCGCCCGGTTGGGTAACGGGTTGGCATGAACGACCGGCAATCGTTGACTTCGGGTGGCGGTGAATGGTTACTTTTCGGCTTTCGGGGACGGGGCTGGAACGATTGGGGATCGCGAGAATGCGTGCAGTGAGAACTACCTGGCGGCGGCGTGCGGCCGCGCTGGGCGCCACCGCGCTGGTGGCCGGGCCGGTGCTGGCCGTGGGGCCGGCCCAGGCGCAGCAGCCGACCGTGCTGCGGGTGGCTTTGGTCCAGTCCATCGACCACCTGAACCCGTTCACCGCGAGCTTCGCCTCCACCGCGATGATCGGCCGGATCTCCTGGGAGTTCCTCACCCTGGCCTCGGCCGAGGACAACCTGCCCACGGCCGGGCTGGCGGAGCAGTGGTCCCCGTCGCCGGACGGGCTGACCTGGACGTTCAAGATCCGCGACACGAAGTGGTCCGACGGCACGCCGCTGACCGCGCGTGACGCCGCCTTCACCTTCAACCGGATGATGTCCGATCCGGCCGCGCGCGAGGCCAACGGCACCTTCGTCGAGCAGTTCCAGAGCGTGACCGCGACCGACGACCGCACGCTGACCGTCACGCTGAAGAAGCCGCAGGCCTCGATGACCGCGCTCGACGTGCCGATCGTGCCCGAGCACATCTGGTCGAGCGTGACCGACATGGCCTCGCCGGAGACCGACACCGTGGCCAAGGTCGGCGTGGGCTCCGGGCCGTTCACCATCACCGAGTACCAGACCAACCAGCTGGTCAAGATGAAAGCGAACCCGCACTACTGGCGGGGCGCGCCGAAGGTGGACGAGCTGCAGTTCGTCAAGTTCGACAACGCCGACGCCGCGGTCAACGCGCTGAACAACGGCGAGGTGGACCTGATCAACCGGCTCACCGCGACCCAGTTCGACTCGCTCAACGGCAAGCCGGGCATCACCACGAACAAGGCGGTCGGCCGCCGCTACGACGAGCTGCTGATGAACCCGGGGGCGCAGAACTTCGACCGCCAGCCGATCGGCGACGGGCACCCGGCGCTCAAGGACGTGCGGGTGCGCAAGGCGATCGCCCGCGCGATCGACCCGGCCACCATCATCGACAAGGTGCTCGGCGGTTACGGCGAGGCGCCGGGCGGCATCGTGCCGCCGATGTTCAAGACCTACCACTACGCGCCGGGCCCGGCCGAGAAGTACACCTTCGACCTGGCGGCCGCGAACGCCGCGCTGGACCAGGCCGGCTATCCGAAGGGGCCGGACGGGATCCGCGTCGGCCCGGACGGGCGCAAGCTGGAGTTCCGCTTCACCGGGCACGCCACCCGCGACTACGACCAGCGCGTGGTCAAGTACGTCTCGGGCTGGCTCGGTGAGATCGGTATCAAGGTGATCGAGAAGCTGGTCTCGGACAACGAGGTCGACGAGTCCACGTCGGCGGGTAACTACGACCTGGCCCTCTCGGGCTGGGGCACCAACCCGGACCCGGACTACATCCTGGCGAAGCAGACCTGCTCGGTCCTGCCCGCCACGGCCGGTAGCACCAGCAGCAACGCGTTCTTCTGCGACGCCGAGTACGACCGGCTCTACGCCCTCCAGGCCGCGGAGCCCGACATCGCCAAGCGCGCCGAGTACGCGAAGCAGGCCCAGGCCCGCTACTACGACCAGGTGCCGAGCCTGGTGCTCGACTACAAGAGCGCGCTGGAGGCTTACCGCTCGGACAAGTTCTCGTCGCTGACCAAGCAGCCCGTCGCCGACGGCGCGCTGATGGAGCAGAGCGGGTACTGGAGCTTCTACGGTGCCGTGCCCGCCGGTGAGGACGCGGCCGCGGCCGGTGACTCGGGTGGCCTGCCGACCGGGGCGTGGATCGCCATCGGTGCCGGTGCGGTGCTCGTGGTCGTGCTGGTCGGGGTGATGGTGTCGCGTCGCGGCAAGTCCGCCGGTTCCGACGACGACAAGGAATAGGGAGTAAGAGGCGTTGACCGAAGCGGTCTCGACAGCCCCGGGTACCGAGTTGCCCGACCCGGACGAACGACGCGGGGGTACCGGGACCCTTCGGTTTCTCGCCGGGAAGATCGGCGCCGGGCTGGTCAGCCTGCTGCTGGTGGTGGTGCTGGGGTTCCTGCTGTTCCGGATGATCCCCGGCGATCCGGTGACCACGATGACCAGGGACCGGCCCACCAGCCCGCAGCAGCTGGCCGAGTTGCGCGCCCGGCTCGGCGTGGACAAGCCGATGCTGCAGCAGTTCCTCGACTACTTCGGCGGACTGCTGCGCGGTGACCTCGGCACCTCCTACATCTACAACCGGTCGGTGGCGGCGATGATCGGCGAGCGGGTGTGGCCGACCATCCTGCTCGTCGGCACCGCCACCGTGCTGGCGGTCGCGCTGGGCCTGTGGCTCGGGGTGCGCGCGGCGTGGAAGCGCGGCAGCGGGTTCGACAAGGTCCAGACCGGCGTGGCGCTGACGCTGTGGTCGGTGCCGCAGTTCTGGCTGGGCCTGATGCTGCTGATCGCCACCCAGGGACTGTTCCCGAGCCGGGGCATGACCTCGCCGGACACGCCGCCTGGCTTCTTCCCCGAACTGCTGGACGTGGCACACCACCTGGTGCTGCCGTGCGTCACCCTGCTCGCGGTGATCTACGCGCAGTACATGCTGGTGATGCGGTCGTCGCTGCTGGAGGAGATGAACGCGGACTACCTGACCACGGCCCGCGCGAAGGGGCTGCGCGACGATCTGGTGCGGCGGCGGCACGCCGTGCCGAACGCGCTGCTGCCCACGGTGACCCTGGTGTTCCTGCAGTTCGGCCTGGTGGTGTCGGGCACGGTCACGGTCGAGGCCGTGTTCTCGTGGCCGGGGCTCGGGCTGCTCACGTTCGAAGCGCTGCGCGGGCCGGACCTGCCGCTGCTGCAAGGAGTGTTCTTGATTCTGGCCGGTTCGGTGGTCGTGATGAACCTGTTCGCCGAAGTGCTCTACCGGGTGCTCGACCCGCGGGTGCGTGCCTCATGAGCGAAACCACCACGCAGTCGGCGAGGGCGATCGCCTGGCACCGCCGGTTCACCGCGGCCGGGAACGTGTGGAAGGAGTTCGCCAAGAACCGGGGCGGGCTGATCGGGCTGGGCCTGCTGGTGGTGATCGTGGTGCTGGCCGTGCTGGCGCCGGTGATCACCGATCCGGCCGGGCTGGACGTGACCAAGGCGCCGGGCAGGCCGTTGCAGCCGCCGACCGGGGAGTACCTGCTCGGTACCGACGTGGACGGGCGTTCGGTGCTGCTGCTGACCTTCTGGGGTGCGCGGGTTTCGCTGCTGGTCGGGCTGGCGGCGACCGTGCTGTCGGTGCTGATCGGCACGATCGTGGGCATCGCGGCCGGGCACTTCGGCCGGTGGGTGGCGCGGATCCTGTTGCCGTTCACCGACTTCTTCCTGGTGCTGCCCTCGCTGGTGCTGGCGATCGCGTTGTCCAGCGTGCTGCCGAGGGGCATTCCGACGATCATCGTCGCGGTCGGGGTCACCTCGTGGCCGACCACCGCGCGCCTGGTGCGCGCGCAGACGCTGACCGTGGAGAGCCGCCCGTACATCGAGCGGTCGAAGGCGCTGGGCGGCGGGCACCTGCACGTGATCGGCAAGCACGTGCTGCCCGCGGTGATGCCGCTGGTGCTGGCGAACACCACGCTGGTGGTCGGCGGCTCGATCATCGCCGAGTCCACGCTGTCCTTCCTCGGCCTCGGTGACCCGAACAACGTCTCGTGGGGCTCGATGCTGCAGACCGCGCTCAGCTCGGGCGCGGTCAGCGGCGGTGCCTGGTGGTACCTGCTGCCGCCGGGCCTGGCCATCGTGGCGATCGTGCTGTGCTTCACGCTGGTCGGCCGGGCGCTGGAAACCGTGCTCAACCCGCGGCTCAGGGGGGATCGATGAGCGCGTTGCTGGAAATCAGGAACCTGAACGTCACCTATCCGGCGGCCGGGGAGGACGTGCGCGCGGTGCGTGACGTCAGCCTGCGGCTGGAGCCGGGCGACACGGTCGGCGTGGCGGGGGAGTCCGGTTCGGGCAAGTCGACGGTGGCGATGAGCGTGCTCCGGCTGCTGCCGAAGTCCGCGAAGATCACCGGCGAGATCCTGCTCGACGGTGAGGACGTCACCACGATGAAGTGGGGGCGGCTGCGCGCGGTGCGCTGGTCGTCGGCCTCGATCGTGTTCCAGGGCGCGATGCACGCGCTGAACCCGGTGCGGCGCATCGGGGAGCAGATCGCCGAGCCGATCCGGCTGCACCCGCCGGAGGGCAGGGCGCAGAGCGACGCGGCGGTGCGCGAGCGGGTCGAGGAACTGCTGACCCAGGTGGACCTGCCGGTCAGCCGGGCCGGTGCCTATCCGCACGAGCTCTCGGGCGGGCAGAAGCAGCGGGTGATGATCGCGATGGCGCTGGCCTGCCGGCCGCGGCTGATCATCGCCGACGAGCCGACCACCGCGCTGGACGTGATCGTCCAGGCGCAGGTGCTCGAACTGCTCAGCGGGCTGGTGGCCGAGCAGGGCATCGGGCTGATCATGATCAGCCACGACCTGTCGGTGCTGGCGGCGACCTGCGCGCGGATCGCGGTGATGTACGACGGCGAGATCGTCGAGGAGGGCGCGGGCAAGCAGGTGATGGCCGCGCCGAAGCACGCGCACACCCGGGCGCTGGCCGCGGCGTTCCCCACGGTCGGTGACCCGGTGTCGCGGTTCGCCCCGGCCACCGCGACCGAACTGCCGCCGGAGCCGGAGACCGCGGTGGACACGGGGGAGGGGCCGCTGCTGGCGGCCAGGGACCTGCACGTGCGCTTCCGCGATCGCAAGGGCAAGGCGATCGACGCGGTCAAGGGCGTGGACATCGAAGTCCGCCGCAACGAGATCATCGCGCTGGTCGGGCAGTCCGGTTCGGGCAAGACCACGCTGGCGCGCACGCTGATGGGCCTGCAGAAGCCGACTTCGGGACAGGTGCTGTTCGAAGGCGAGCCGGTGCCGATGACCAGCGCCGGGCTCAAGGCGTACCGGCGGCAGGTGCAGCTGGTACTGCAGGACCCGACGAGTGCGCTGAATCCGAGGCACAGCGTGTACGAGGCCGTCGCGGAGGGACCGCGGATCCACGGTCTCGCCCAGGACGAGCGCGAGATCGTCAGGAAAGCGCTGGAGGCCGCCGAACTGCGGCCGGCGGAACGGTACCTGGAGCGGCTGCCGCACGAGCTGTCCGGCGGCCAGCGGCAGCGGGTGGTGATCGCCGGGGCGCTCGCGCTCGAGCCCAAGGTGGTGGTCGCCGACGAGCCGGTGGCCTCGCTCGACGCGTCGGTGCGCGGCGAGATCCTCGCGCTGCTGCTGCGTTTGCGGCGGGAACTGGGGCTGGCCGGGCTGGTCATCACGCATGATCTGGGGCTGGCGTGGAACATCGCCGACCGCGTGGCGGTGATGTACCGCGGGGAGCTGGTCGAGGTCGGCACCGTGGAGGAGGTCCTGCTCTCGCCGCGGCACGAGTACACGAAGTCGTTGCTGGCCGCACTTCCGGGTGGAACGGTGACTCCGGAAGGTGCTGGCGCGGGGCAGGCGGGAGAGCGCGGTGTGTAATCTCCTGTGGTGAAATGGCCACCACCACTGACCCTGCACCCGAGGCGGGCACGCTGACCGTCGTTCCTTCGCGCTTCCCGTACCGCACGATCGCGATGGGCACGATCGGTTCGACCCTGCTCATGCTCGCGGCGCTCGGCGCGGGCGGGATCCTGATCAGGGACCCGGTGCTGGGTCACGGTCCGCTGTCGTTCATCCGCTACGGTCACGGCAAGGCGCTGGCGACCGCGCTGCTCTACTTCGGCTTCGGCCTGGTGGTGTGGGCGTGGGTGCGGCTGGGCCGGTACGTGCTCGACGGCCGGGTCGGCGCGAAGCCGGTGGTGATCGCGGCGGCCTGCTGGATGGGCCCGCTGCTGGTGTCGCCGCCGCTGTTCACCCGTGACGTGTTCTCCTACCTCGGGCAGGGCGCGCAGCTGCTCTACGGCATGGACCCGTACGCCACCGGCCCGGCCGAGCTGAACGTGCTGCCGGACGTGGTGCTCAACGTGCACCAGCTGTGGCAGACCACGCCGGCGCCGTACGGCCCGCTGTTCCTGCTGGTGTCGAAGTGGGTGGTCGGGCTCACCGGCAACAACATGATCCTCGGCGTGATCCTCACCCGCCTGGTGATCATGATCGGCCTGGCCGGGATGCTGTGGTCGCTGCCGAGGCTGGTCAAGCACCTCGGCGGGAAGCTGCCGGTGACGCTGTGGCTGGCGGTGGCCAGCCCGATGACGGTGATCCACCTGGTCGGCGGGCCGCACAACGACCTGCTGATGCTGGGTTTCCTGACCACCGGTGTGCTGGCCATGCTGGAACGCCGCCCGGTGCTGTCGGTGGTGTTGGTGACCATCGGCATGCTGATCAAGCCGACCGCGGCGGTGGCGCTGCCGTTCCTGGTCTGGATGTGGGCGGCGCAGCTGCCCAGCGGTGGCAAGGTGAAGCGGTTCTTCCGCGCGGTGCTCCCGGCGCTCGGTGTGTTCGTGCCGGTTTTTGTGGTGGGAACGTGGGTTTCGCTCGGTTCGATGAACATCGGCTGGTTCACCGGGATGAGCGCGCCGCAGCTGATCGCGAACTGGCTGAACTTCCCGACCGGCATCGGCGAGATCTTCTACAACATGGCGCACATCATGGTCGACGTGCCGCCGTCCCCGTTCGTCACGGTGTTCCGGACGATGGCGTGGGTGGTACTGGCCGCGTTCGTGGGGCGGCAGTGGTGGCTGGCCCGCGACGGCGGCAACCAGGCCGTGCTGCGGGCCGCGGCCGCGCTGCTGGCCGTGGCGATCCTCGCGCCGCCGACCCTGCCGTGGTACCTGACCTGGGGTTTTGTCCTGGCGTCGAGCTTCCCGTGGGAGCGCAGGCACCTGGCGTGGGTGGTCGGCGTGTCGGTGTTCCTGGTGCTGGTCTACTACCCGACAGGGGAGCAGGCGCTCTACGACTGGTGGTTCATCGGGGGAGTGCTGGCGGTGAGCGTGTACGCGGGGGCGTCGTTGCTCAAGCCCGACCCGCTGGGGCTGATCGCGGCCTGGCGGAAACCGGAGTTCCTGGACCGCTGATCCGGCGGTGACCGAGTGTGGTCGTTCTCGATGTATTCGAGTGTATAACGACCTATACGGCACCGCTTTGGGTAAAATTCTCACCTATCGTTGAAAAAGACCAGCTCAGACAAAGGACCAGCCCGTCCAGTGGCCGATCACGGTCCGCACGATCGGGCCTTCCGGGGGAGCGTCCCGGTATTGCGGGTACTTCGCGCGCAGGGCGGCGATGGCTTCGGGGTGTTCGTCGAGGACGGTGGCCCGGCCGTCGGCGCGCACCCACCAGAGCTGGTTCCAGTCGTCGGCGTACCGGTCGGCCAGGAAGCTGACCGCCGGGTTCGCCGCGATGTGCCGCAGGCGGGCCAGGTCGCGGGTGCGCTTGGGCTTGTGGTCGATGGCGAAGCAGATCTCCGCGCCGAGCACGGCGAAGGTCACCGGCACCAGGTGCGGGGCGCCGGCTTCGGTGACGGTGCCCAGCGTGGCCACGCGCTCGCCGGTGAACCGGCTGCGGCAGTCCTCAGTGGACAGGCGCATCGTCGGTCCGTTCCGGCAGCGGCAGCGGCAGCGCGGGCAGCCCGTCGATGCTGGCGACGTTGGTCTCCTTGCCCGCGCAGTAGGCGGCGAACTCGCCGTCGGTCTTGCGGCCGAAGTACTCGGCGTGCAGGCTCCGCTCTTCGCGGTAGTCCATGAAGGGCACGGCGAATCCGCAGCTGTCGCTGATCAGCTCGGCGCGCACCACGATCACCGCGCGCAGGCCGGGCCCGTCGGCGTCGCCGAACCGTCGCACCAGCTCCGCCCAGCGCGGGTCGTCGCGGAAGACCGGTTCGCCGCGGCCGTGCACGCGCAGCACCTTGGGCGGTCCGGTGAAGGCGCACCACATCAGCGTGATGCGGCCGTTCTCGCGCAGGTGCGCGATCGTCTCGGCGTGGCTGCCGCCGAAGTCGAGGTAGGCGACGGTCAGTTCGTCGAGCACAACGAACGTGCCGGCGCGGCCCTTGGGGGACAGGTTGACGTGGCCGTCGCCGCTCAGAGGCGCGCTCGCCACGAAGAAGACCGGCTGCGCGTCGATGAAGGCGCGGAGGCGGTCGTCGATGCGCTGGTAAGTCTTGCCCATGCCGCCGAGTATGCCGATAGGGTCCCGTGCATGGTCAGCGTGGCGTGGCTGCTCGATTCGGATCCGGCGTTGCGCTGGCAGGTCGAACGGGACATCGTGGGCGAACCGCCCGAGGTGTGGGAAGCGACGCGGGCGAAGATCGCGACCGAGGGCTTCGGCGCTCGCCTGCTGGCGCACCAGGATCCCGACGGCCTCTGGGCGGGCGGCGCCTACTTCCCCGCTGGTTATGACCCGGCGCGGGAACCGGACCAGCCGTGGACGGCGACGACGTGGTCGCTGACCACGTTGCGGGAGTGGGGTATGGACTCGGCGGTCCTGCGTGAGCGGTGTACCGCGGAGTTGCTCGCGGAGAACGCCCGCTGGGAGTACGACGACCTGCCGTACTGGGACGGTGAAGTCGACTGCTGCATCAACTCGTGGACGGTGGCGAACGGGTTGTGGCTCGGTGCCGAGATCAGCGGGATCGTGGACTGGTTCGTCGAGCACCAGCTGTCCGATGGTGGCTGGAACTGCGAGTGGGTCGAGGGGTCGAAGCGGTCGTCTGTCCATTCGACGCTGAACTCGCTCAAGGGCCTGCTCGCGCACGAGGTCGCGACCGGTGGCACGGAGGCCTCGCGGGCCGCGCGCCGGGCGGGTGAGGAGTACCTGCTGGAGCGGGGTCTGTTCCGGCGGCTGTCCACGGGAGAGCCGATCGCGCCGTGGCTGGGCCGGTTCGCTTACCCGTTCAGGTGGTTCTACGACGTGCTGAACGCGGCGGAGTACTTCCGGGAGGCGTCCGCGCACGACGGGTCGGCGCCGGATCCGCGCATGGCCGAGGCGATCGGGATGATCCGGGATGCCAGGCAGCCGGACGGTACGTGGGTGCAGTCCGCGCGGCACCCCGGCCGGGTGTGGTTCGCGGTGGATGTGCCTGCCGGGGAACCGTCGAAGTGGCTGACGCTGTCCGGGACGAGGGTGCTGTCCTGGTGGGATGCCGCCTAAACAGGCTCGGACAGGGCGGGTTCGAGCGCGGTGAGCGTGCCTGCGTCGGCGTCGAGCCGGGCGGGGACGCCGAACGGCACGGTGGGTGAGTCCGGGACGTGGCCGATCCCGGCTTCCCAGAGCACGGGCACGCCGAGCGGGCCGAGTCGGTCGAGCATGAGCGCCTTGACGTCCTCGGGTGGTCCGCAGTCCTTCCAGGACCCGAGCACGATGCCGTGGACGCCGTCGAACCAGCCCGATCGCAGGAGCTGGGTGAGGATGCGGTCGAGCCGGTAGGTGCTTTCGGTGATGTCTTCGAGCAGGGCGATCGCGCCGGTGGCCTGGCGGTGTTCGGGGGCGCCGATGCTGGACACCAGCAGGCTGGCGTTTCCGCCGATGAGCACGCCGTCGGCGCGGCCGGGTACCAGTGCTTCGGCGCCGGGCCGGGCGAGGTCGAGTGCGGTTCCGGGGTGGAAGAGACAGCGGTGGAGGTGGTCGGCGGCGGCCGGGGTGAGCAGGGTGCTGCCGACCATGGGGGCGAACAGGGTTGTCTGTCCCAGGTGGACACCGACGGCTTCGTGGAGTGCGGTGATGTCGCTGGATCCGGTGAGGATCTTGGGTTCGGCTTGGCGCAGGGCGGGCCAGTCGATGAGGTCGAGGATGCGCATGCTGCCGTAGCCGCCGCGGGCGGCGAAGACGGCGCGGATCTCGGGGTCGAGCCAGGCTTGGGTGAAGTCGGCGGCGCGTTCGGCGTCGGGTGCGGAGAGGTAGGGCACGGACGGGTGCACGCCGCGGGCGTGTGGTCCCTCGTGTACTTCGAGTCCCCAGGATTTGAGGGTGCGGTGTGCGGTGTCGAGCAGTTCGTCGGGGACGGGCCCGGCGGGGCTGACGAGGGCGACGTGGTCGCCGGGGCGGAGTCGGGGCGGGTGGATCACGGGCGGAGGTCCACCGGGGTGATGCCGGGGGTGTCGAAGCCGAAGACCTGGCCGTAGAAGGCGAGTTCGGCTTCGAGTGCGGCGATGATGGTCTCGGCCTTGCGGAAGCCGTGTTGTTCGCCGTCGAAGGTGAGGTAGGCGTGCGGGACTTCGGTGCCGTTGAGGGAGGCGACGAAGCGGTCGGCTTGTTCGGGTGGGCAGATCTGGTCGTCGAGGCCCTGGAGGAAGAGCAGCGGTCCGGCCAGGGTGCCGGTGTTGTTGATGGGTGAGCGGTCGCGGTAGCGGTCGGCGGTTTCGGGCAGTGGGCCGATGAGCCCGTCGAGGTAGTGGGATTCGAAGTCGTGGGTTTCGCCGCCGGCGGCGGTCCAGCGGTGCAGGTCGAGGATGGGGTATTTGACGGTGGCGGCGCGGAAGGCGCGTTCGGTGGTCATGGTGACCGCGGAGGTGTAACCACCGGCGCTGCCGCCGCGGATGGCGAGGCGGTCGGGGTCGGCGGCGCCTTCGGTGACGAGCTGGCGGGCGACGGCGACGCAGTCGGCGACGTCGACCACGCCCCACTGTTCGCGGAGTCGTTCGCGGAAGCGCCTGCCGTAGCCGGTGGAGCCGCCGTAGTTGACCGCGACCACGCCGATGCCGCGGCTGGTGAAGTAGCTGAAGTCGAGGTCGAGCACGGGGTAGTTGCGGCCGGTGGGGCCGCCGTGGACGTGCACGAGGTAGGGCGGGAGCTGGTCGTCGGGGCCGGTGAAGTCGGCGTTGGCGGGTGGGTAGATGTAGGCGGGGATGGGTTCGCCGTCGGCGGCGGTGAAGACGCGTTCTTCGGGGGTGGGCAGGTAACGCGGGTCGGGGAGGCGGTCGGCGAGGGCTTCGCCGGTGGTGATTTCGGTGAGGGTGCCGGTGGTGAGGTCGGCGTGCCGGACGGCGGTTTCCTGGCGGGGTCCGGCGGCGAGGCCGGCGATGCCGTTGCCGTAGGGGGCGATGCCGGCGGCCCAGGTGGTTTCGTGGTCGATGGTGGTGACCTGTGCGGTGTGCTCGTCGAGTACGGCGAGGCGGCCGGAGTTGAGCACGGCGTGCTTGCCGTCGCCGAGTGGGGTGAACCAGGTGAGGCCGAGTTTCCAGAGCGCGCCGCCGAGTTCTTCGGTGACCGGGGCGAGGTTGCGGGCGGTGCCGTCGAGGCCGATGCGGTGGAGGTTCCACCAGCCGTCGGGGTCGAGCAGGGCGAGGATGCTGTCGGGGGTTTCCCATTCGAGCTGGCAGACGGCGGTGCCGGGGCCGCCGGCGAGTACGCGGTGGGGGCCGAAGGTGCCGTCGGGGGCGACCGGGGCGACGCAGAGTTCGGTGGTGTCCCATGGCATGTCGGGGTGGTTCCAGCCGAGCCAGGCGGCGTGGGTGTGGTCGGGGGAGAGCTGGGGTGCGGTGAGGAAGTGGTGGGTGGTGGTGAGTTCGCGGTCGCCGTCGCCGGTGAGGGGGATGGCGACGAGGGCGCGGGTGATGTCGGTGCGGCGTGGGCCGGTGCTGGTTTCGCGGACGGCCCAGATTTCGCCGGGGCGGCCGGGGCGCAGGTCGCTGTAGCGGACGCCTTGGGGGACTTGGGGTTCGGCGGTGAGTGCGGTGACTTCGCCGGTGGCCGGGTCGCGGAGGTGGACGCGCTGGTCGTCCCAGTGGGTGAAGGCGATCTTGCCGTCGATGGCGAGCCAGGGCCTGCCGCCGTATTCGTGGACGCGGTTGCGGGCGTTCCAGGGTGCGGGGAGCAGTTCTTCGACGGTGCCGTCGTGGCCGGCCTTGACCAGTGCGACGCGCCCGCGTTCGCTGGGCCTGGCTTCGGCCCACCAGACTTCGCCGTCGATGACGTCGAGCCACTGGGGCGTGTTCCCGGCGGCGGCGACGTCCGCGGCGGTGATGGGAGAGGTCCAGGCTCCGTAAGGCGCGATCTCGGGCATCGCGCGAGTTTAGTCACTCTTTCGAGCGCTCCGCGATCTTGTGGTGAACGGTTTTCGGTTGCTCTGGGGGAAAGGTCGGATTTGGGGCTGTCTTGTTCGCCCGGGGCGAAACCCGGGGCGGCGGATGCCGATCTTCGGCGGGTGGCCTAGGGTCGAGGTTGTCATGGCCCGTGTAATCCACGTCTTCCGTCAGCCCGACCGGTTCGTCGCCGGGACCGTCGGGGAACCCGGTGACCGCACTTTCTACCTGCAGGCGTCCGAGGATGTGCGCACGATCAGTGTGACCATCGAGAAGCAGCAGGTGGCGGTGCTCGCCGAGCGGCTCGGTTCGCTGCTCGACGAGGTCGCCACGCGCTTCGGTGCCGAGATCCCGGCGGAGACCCCTGACGAGCTGGTCGACGCCGAGCCGCTCACCGTGCCGGTGGAGGAGGAGTTCCGCGTCGGCACGATGGGGCTGGGGTGGGATGCCGAGAGCAGTGCGGTGGTGATCGAGCTGCTGGCGGTGACCGAGGGCGAGGTCGACGAGACGGTGGTGCTCGACGACACCGAGGAGGGGCCCGACGCGGTGCGGGTGTTCCTGAGCCCGGTGGCGGCGAGGGCGTTCGCGGAGCGGGCGGACCGGGTGGTCAACGCGGGGCGGAAGCCGTGCCCGCTGTGTGGTGAGCCGCTGGACCCGGAGGGGCACATCTGCCCGCGGCAGAACGGGTACCGGCGTGACGTGGACGTCATCGAGGAGTGAGTTGGCCGATTCGTCTTCCGATCCCGGCCAGTTGGTGGCGCACGGGCGGATCTCGGTGGAGGGGCGGCTGGTCGACGCGTCGAACGTGACCTTGTTCTGCTCGGTGGAGCTGGACGGGGTCGAGGCGAACGCGGTGTACAAGCCGGTTTCGGGGGAGCGGCCGTTGTGGGATTTCCCAGACGGCACGCTGGCCGGGCGTGAGGTGGCGACGGCGCTGGTGGCCGAGCGCACCGGGTTGGGGCGGGTGCCGCCGACGGTGTTGCGGGACGGTCCGTTCGGGCCGGGCATGGTGCAGTTGTGGATCGAGACGGCCGAGGACACCGAGCTGATCGATGTGCGGTCGCCGGCGGAGGTGCCGCCGGAGTGGCGGATCGTGTTGCACGCGCATGACCGGATGGGGGAGCCGGCGGTGCTGGCGCACGCGGATCATCCGGGGATGCGGGAGCTGGCCGCGCTGGATGTGGTGGTGAACAACACCGATCGCAAGGGCGGGCACGTGCTGGCCGGGGTGGACGGTGCGATCTATGGCGTGGATCACGGGATCTGCCTGCACACGGAGCCGAAGTTGCGGACGGTGCTGTGGGGGTGGGTCGGGGACGAGCTGCCGGGGGAGGTCGTGGAGAAGCTGGCGGCGGTGCCGTCGTTGCTGGAGGGTTCGCTCGGTGAGGAGCTGGCGCCGCACCTGACGCGTGCGGAGATCAGGGCGATCGGGACGCGGGCGGCGAAGTTGCTGGCGGATGGCCGGTTCCCGGAGCCGGGTGACGACTGGCGCGCGATTCCCTGGCCGTTGTTCTAGCTCGGTTCACCGGCGGCGCGTAGGTATCGCCTGCCGAGGGCGTGCAGGTGTTCGGCGAGTTCGGGTGGGTCGATGACGTCGAAGTCGGTCTGGAGCATGCCGAGGTAGAAGGCGAGCATGTCGAGCGAGTCGCTGGCGGTGTGGAACAGGCAGCTGTTCTCGTCGACGGGTTCGATGGCGCCCCAGCCGGGGGCGAGTTGCTCGGTGAAGTGCTCGGCGGGTCCGTGGAGGCGGACGGTGGCGCGGACCTTCTGGTAGGCGCTGGTGAGTCCTTCGGTGACGTAGGTGGCGAGGTCGTCGTGGGGTGCTTCGCGCGGGGTGAAGCGGGGGCCGTTGGGGGTGCGGAGTTCGATGCGGTCGACGCGGAAGGTGCGCCAGTCGGTGCGGGTGGTGTCCCAGCCGACGAGGTACCAGCGGCGGCGGGCGTGGACGAGGCGGTGGGGTTCGACGTCGCGGCGGGCGGCGGTGCCGTCGTGGCGCTGGTAGTCGAAGCGGAGTCGTTCGTGGTCGCGGCAGGCGGCGGCGATGGTGGTGAGCAGTGCGGGGTCGACGGGCGGGCGCTGGTCGGGGGCGGCGACGGTGGCGGCCTGGAGGGTGGTGACGCGGTGGCGCAGCCGGGTGGGCAGGACGTGCTCGAGTTTGGTGAGGGCGCGTAGTGAGCTTTCCTCGAGGCCGCCGGCGGCGGTGCGGAGGCCGACCACGACAGCGACGGCTTCTTCGTCGTCGAGCAGCAGTGGTGGCATGCGGGCGCCGGCGCCGAGTTGGTAGCCGCCGGCGACGCCGGGCTGGGCGTTGACGGGGTAGCCGAGTTCGCGGAGGCGTTCGACGTCCTTGCGCACGGTGCGGGTGGACACGCCGAGGCGGTCGGCGAGCTGGGGTCCGGTCCACTCCCGGGTGGTTTGCAGCAGGGAGAGCAGGCGGAGCAGGCGCGCGGAGGTCTCGAGCATGCCGGTGAGTCTGGCAGGGATCCCGGAAGGGTTGCTTCCGCGTTGTCCGGCGGCGGTTCATGATCGTTTGCTGGCAGGGTGTGGGGCATGAGCCGGGTGGACTTCCGAGACAGGCTGACTTCCCCGTTGCCGGGTGCGCGGGAGCTGGTGCGGGTGCTGCGGCAGGGCGGGTTCCGGGGTTCGGCCGCGGGGGCGGACCGGATTCCGGTGCGGCGCAACGGGTTGCCGGAGTTGGTGGCGGGTGCGGCGAGCTGGACGTGGGTGGGGCATTCGACCTATGTGGTGCGGCTGTCGGGGCGGACGGTGCTGGCGGATCCGGTGTGGTCGACGAAGATCCGCGGGGTGCCGAGGCGGCTGACTCCGCCGGGGCTGGCGTGGCGTGAGTTGCCGCCGGTGGACGCGGTGGTGATCAGCCACGACCACTACGACCACCTTGACGAGTCGACGATCCGGCGGTTGCCGAGGTCGACGCCGGTGCTGACCGGGCTGGGGCTGGGCCGGTGGTTCCGGCGGCGGGGGTTCGCCGAGGTGGTGGAGCTGGACTGGTGGGAGTCGGCGGAGGTGGCGGGGTTGCGGTTCGACTTCGTGCCCGCGCACCACTGGAGCAGGCGGGGGTTGTTCGACACCTGCGCGACGTTGTGGGGTGGCTGGGTGATCACCGCGCCGGACGGGCCGCGGACCTATCACGCGGGTGACTCGGGGTATGGGCCGTGGTTCGCCGAGATCGGGGCGCGGTTTCCGGGGATCGACGTGGCGATGCTGCCGATCGGCGCGTACGACCCGGCGTGGTTCATGCGGCCGGTGCACCTGGATCCGGCGGAGGCGGTGCGGGCGTTCGGGGAGTTGGGTGCGCGGCGGCTGGCGTCGATGCACTGGGGCACGTTCGTGCTGACCAGGGAGCCGGTGCTCGAGCCGTACGAGCGGATCCGGCGGGCGTGGGCGGAGGCGGGGCTGGATCCGGCGGGGTTGTGGGCGCTGGCGGTGGGGGAGACGGGGGTGCTGGGGCCCGATGAGTTTTCGCCGCGCGGCTTGTCCTAGCTGGTGAAGGTTTTCACCGGCGGAGGGAGGACAGTGGTGGCGACCGGGTTCCGGCGCCGGAAGGTGGTCATTCCTCCCGGCGGCCGGCGGTGCTTCGACGAGGACGAGTGGGCTGACGCGCTGGTCTGCGTCGAGTCGGGTGTGGTGGAGTTGGTGTGCTCGACCGGTGAGGCCCCGCGGTACGGGCGGGGTGCGTTGTTGTGGCTGACCGGGCTGCCGGTGGAGGTGCTGTGCAATCCCGGCCGGGTGGACGCGGTGGTGCACGCGGTGTCCCGGTTCCGATTCGAGGGAGGAGAGCCCATGTTCGCCGATACCAAGGCGTTCAGCGGTTTCGCGGTCGACGACATCCCGGCGGCGAAGCGGTTCTACGGCGAGACGCTGGGGCTGGTGGTGAGCGAGGAGCACGGGATGTTGACGCTGCACCTCGCCGGTGACCGGCCGACGCTGGTGTACCCGAAGCCGAACCATGTGCCCGCGTCGTTCACCATCCTGAACTTCCCGGTGCCCGACATCGAGCGGGCGGTGGACGAGCTGGCCGCGAAGGGTGTGGAGTTCCAGCGGTACGAGGGCATGGACGGGTTCGACGAGCGGGGCGTCTTCCGCGGGGGCGGGCCGTTGATCGCGTGGTTCACCGATCCCGCGGGGAACGTGCTTTCGGTGTTGCAGGAGGACTGAGCAGTTCTTCGGTGAGTGCGGCGAGCCGCTGGGCGTCGGCGAGGGTGTCTTCGCCGATGTCCACCGGGAGCCGTTTGCGGCCCTGGTAGGCGGTGAGCGGTTCGGCGGGTGGCTGGTCGATCAGCGCGTCGAGCGGTGCGATGGCGCGTTCGGGTGCGGTGCCGGCGAGGCGGGCGAGCAGGGAGACCAGGCCGCGGCGCACGCCGGTGAGTGAGCCCTGGTGGCTGCTGCGGACGAACCCGGGGCTGATCAGGACGTGGGGGACGGGGTTGTCGCGGGTGCGCCCGGCCGCGCGCAGGAAGGTCGCGCGGCGGCTCTGCAGGTTGGCGGCTTTCCAGGTGTAGCCGTGTTCGAGGTTCGGGTCGTCCCAGTGGATCGCGTCCGCGGGTGCGCCGGGCACGGTGGTGTCGATGATCACCGGGCCGGGGGTGGCGCGCAGGTTGTCGTGGAGTCCGTCGGCGAGCAGGAAGCGGCTCAGGTGGTAGAGCGCGAAGTTGTGCTCGATGCCTTCGGCGGTGGTGGCGCGGGGGAAGTTCGCGTACGCGGCGGCGAGCACGAGCGCGTCGATGGGCCGGTCTCCCAGTTCGGCGAGCACGCGCCGGTTTTCGCTGACCAGGGTGAGGTCGGCGGGCAGGAACTCGCCGCCGCCGAGTGCGGCGAACTTGGTGTGGCTGCGGCCGATCACCACCACGTGGTCGCCGTCGGCGAGTCGTTTGCGGGCGAGCGCGCGGCCGAGTCCGTCGGTGCCGCCGGTGATCACGATCGTTTTCACGGGTCCTCCCAGTTTCCGGAACTTCGGTTCCGGATCGTACGTAACGGAACCATGGTTCCGCAACGCTAGGATGGGCCGCGTGATGCGCAAGGATGCCGCCCGCAACCGCGAACTGGTGCTCGCGGCCGCGGCGAAGGAGTTCGACCAGCGCGGGATGGACGCCGAGATCAGGGACATCGCCAAGGCCGCCGGGGTCGGCGTCGGCACGGTGTACCGGCACTTCCCGACCAAGGACGATCTGGTCGGCGCGGTGCTGGCCAAGGACCTGGGGGAGTGGCCGGGCATCGTCGAGCGCGCGCTCGACGCCGAGTCCGCCTGGGCCGGGCTCACCGGGTTCCTGGAGCAGACGCTGGCCTCGATGGCACGGCACAAGGCCGTGCTCGACGGCCTGACCAGCGCCGAGGCGTCCGCTTCGGCCGACGCCTGCCGCGCGCACCTGGCCGACGCGCTCGAACCGATCATCCGGCGCGCGCACGCCGAAGGCAGCCTCCGCGCCGAGGTCACCGGCGAGGATCTCGGCCTGCAGATCCTCGCGCTGGGCCGGATCGTCCAACTGGAACCGTCCGGCTGGCGGCGGCAGCTGGGCTTCGTGCTCGACGGGCTGCGTGCGCGCTGAACCGGCGTGGCGTCCCCCGATGGGGTGCGCACCTGGCTACCGTTGCCCGGCGTGCGCTCCCATTCCTATAACAACGACGTGCTCGCCGGGCCGCGCAAGCGGGTGATCCCGGAGGTCCCCGCCGAACCGGGGCTGGTGGTCGAGGAGCCGGGTGGCTTCTGCGGCGCGGTGGTCCGGCTCGAGCACGGCACCGTGGTGCTCGAAGACCGCCACGGCAAGCACCGCGTGTTCCCGCTCAGCCGCGCGGGTTTCCTGCTGGAGGGCAAACCGGTCACGCTGGTGCCCGCGAAGTCCGCGCCCGCCAAGCCCGCCGCCTCGGCCTCAGGTTCGGTCAAGGTCGCCGGGCTCCGGGCGCGCACCGCCCGTGATTCGCGCATCTGGGTCGAGGGCAAGCACGACGCCGAACTGGTCGAACGGGTCTGGGGACACGACCTGCGCGTCGAGGGCGTGGTGGTCGAACCACTGGACGGGGTCGACGTGCTGGCCGACCGGATCGAGGAGTTCGGCACCGGGCCGGGCCGGAATCTCGGTGTGCTGGTTGACCACCTGGTGCCCGGCAGCAAGGAATCCCGCCTGGTGGAAGCGATCCGGGACGAGCACGTGCTGGTCACCGGGCACCCCTATGTGGACATCTGGCAGGCGGTCAAGCCCGCCTCGGTCGGCATCCGCGCCTGGCCGGTGGTGCCGAAGGGCCTGCCGTGGAAGGAAGGCATCTGCGCCGCGCTGGGCTGGGGCGAGCCCTACGAGGGCTGGCAGCGGGTGCTCGCCGGCGTACGCAGTTACCGCGATCTGGAAACGCCGCTGATCGGTGCGGTGGAGCGGCTCATCGACTTCGTCGCGCCACCGCCGGAAGGGTGAATCCGGCAGGTCACGCGTAGGTCACGTCCGCTCGCTCACTCAGTGTGAAGCCGATCTATCTGACACCATGTAGCCCATGGCAGCACTCATCTGGTTCGTGGCCGGGTTGGCGCTCATCGCCGCGGAGGTACTGTCCGGGGATTTCGTGTTGCTGATGCTGGGGCTCGGGGGCCTGCTCGGCGCCGGATCGGCGCTGATCACCGACAACGTCTACGTCCAGGTCGCGGTGTTCGCGGTGGCCTCGGTCGGCCTGCTCGGCGTGGTCCGCCCCGCGCTCAAGCGGCGGTTCCTCTCCGGTCCGGACCACAAGACCAACGCCGACGCGCTGATCGGCGCCCAGGCCGTCGTTTTGTCCACTGTGGACATCCAGAGCGGCCAGGTGAAGCTGGGTGGGGACGTCTGGTCGGCCCGCTGCTTCACCGAGGGTCAGGTGCTCGAACCGGGGACCAGGGTGACCGTGGTCGAGATCTCCGGCGCCACGGCGGTCGTGTCGGCCGAACCGTGAGCGGCGGCCTCGCTAAGGTGAGCCCCGCGGCACCGGGCTGAGCTGAGCGCCGCACCGAACGAACAGGGGAGACGAACTTGTCAACCGCAGCGATAATCGTCGTCGCGATCGTCGTGCTGCTGGTGATCGTCACCGTCGCGAAGGCGATCATGGTGGTCCCGCAGGCACAATCCGCGGTGATCGAACGACTGGGCAGATTCCGCACCGTGGCCTCGCCCGGCCTGAACTTCCTGGTCCCGTTCCTGGACAAGGTGCGCGCCCGGATCGACCTGCGTGAACAGGTGGTCTCCTTCCCGCCGCAGCCGGTGATCACCCAGGACAACCTGACCGTGTCCATCGACACGGTGGTCTACTTCCAGGTCACCGACTCGCGCGCGGCGGTCTACGAGATCTCCAACTACATCGTCGGTGTCGAGCAGCTGACCACCACCACGCTGCGGAACCTGGTCGGTGGCATGAGCCTGGAAGAGACGCTGACCTCGCGCGACCAGATCAACGGCCAGCTGCGCGGCGTGCTCGACGAGGCTACCGGCCGGTGGGGCATCCGCGTGGCCCGCGTCGAGCTGAAGGCGATCGACCCTCCTCCGTCCATTCAGGACTCGATGGAGAAGCAGATGCGCGCCGACCGCGAGAAGCGCGCGATGATCCTGACCGCCGAAGGTCAGCGGGAATCGGCGATCAAGACCGCGGAAGGCCAGAAGCAGAGCCAGATCCTCGCCGCCGAAGGTGCCAAGCAGGCCGCGATCCTGGCCGCCGAGGCGGAACGGCAGTCGCGGATCCTGCGGGCGCAGGGTGAACGAGCCGCCCGCTACCTGCAGGCGCAGGGCCAGGCCAAGGCGATCGAGAAGGTGTTCGCCGCGATCAAGGCCGGGCGCCCGACCCCGGAAGTCCTTGCCTACCAGTACCTGCAGACCCTGCCGCAGATGGCGCAGGGCGACTCGAACAAGGTCTGGATGGTGCCCAGCGACTACGGCAAGGCGCTGGAAGGCTTCGCCCGCTCGCTCGGCGCACCCGGCGACGACGGTGTGTTCCGCTACGAGCCGCCCGCCTACGACGAGGCCGAGCGCCCCTCGATCGACGACGAAGAGGTGGCCGCCTGGTTCGACACCTCCACCGACCCGAAGGTCGCCGAAGCGGTCCGCGCCGCCGAAGCCGTGGCCCGGCAGGAAGTGCCGAGCCCGCTGACCGCGCCGCGCACCACCCCGCCGGCCCTGGCCGCCCTGCGCGGGGACAACGAGCCGCCGTCCGAGCCGGAGCCCACCGAGCGGCAGGCGCCGCCCGCGCAGCTGCCGCAGTCACCGCCGCAGGGCGGGGCGCGGCCGTTCCCGCAGGCGCAGCCGCCCTACCAGCAGCAGCCGGGGCAGAACCCGCCGAGCGGCCCGTTCCCCGGGCAGGGCCCCGGAAACGGCCCCTACTCGGGCCCGCCGCGACAGCAGTAGAACGCCGCAGGACACGGAATGAGGGTGGCTCCCGGCTGGGGAGCCACCCTCATTTTGCTGCCACGTCGATCCCGACGCGGGATGGCGTGCGGTGGCCCGCCGCGCGCGAGCCGGCTCGGTGTCACCAAGCAAACCGTGCACCGCAAGCACGCACGAGACGCCTGATGTTCGGCGGCCTCGGACCATTTGCTCGCCCGGCCCGGTGCCACGGAAACCGCGATCCGGAACGCGGTGTGCCGCGCGGCCCCGGCCGGTGCGAGCGCAGCCGCCGACCGGGACGATCTCGCCGTGCTCGGCGTCGACCGCCGGATCGGGCTGCGCACCCGTCATCGCGACATCGTCCGCCGTTGCCAGCGCACCACTCGCCGCCGATGCGTTCGGCGCGCTCATCGCCGAAATTCAGTAGGGGCGGAGTTCCGGGCGTTTCGGCGGGAGGTTGTCCCCCGAGGACTCACCGCGCAGGCGCCTGCCCACCCACGGCAGCGCGTGCTCGCGCGCCCAGCGCAGGTTCTCCCGGCGGCGAACCCGGACCGGGGCCGCTTCGGCCGGGCCGAGCCGGGTGCTCTCCAGGGTGTGCGCGGTGCCGAGCACGTCGAGCACCGCGATGGCGATCTCCCGGTGCCCCAGCGAGTTCAGGTGCAGCCGGTCGGCCGACCACAGCCGCCGGTCGCGCAGCTGCCGCATCGACCACATGTCCACCAGCAGTGCGCCGTGGCGCTCGGCGATGCCCCGGACGAACTCGTTGTAGACCGCCACGCGCCCGCGTATCTTGCGGAACAACGCGTCCTCGACCCCGTCCACCCCGGTGAACAGCACCACCACCGCACCGGCGGCGGTCAGCCGGGCGACCGCCTTCTCGTAGTGGACCATCAGCCCATCGATGTCCACCTTGGGGCGCATCAGATCGTTGCCGCCGGCGTAGAAGGTGACCAGATCGGGCTTGAGGTCCAGCGCCGGTTCGAGCTGCTCGGCCAGGATCGGCCGCAGCAGCTTGCCGCGCACCGCCAGGTTCGCGTACCGGAACTCCTCGTCCGCGGCCGCCAGCACCTCGGCGACCCGGTCGGCCCAGCCGCGTACCCCGTTCGGCGAAGCGGCGTCCTCGTCCCCGACTCCTTCGGTGAAGGAGTCTCCCACTGCAACTAAGCGCTTGCTCACCTGACCATGGTGCCATCCCCGCTCTGCCGGAGCCGGAGCAGGTCTTGGACCCCGTGGAGGAACGACTCGCAGATCGGTGCGGGATCGGACAGGCAGCCGGTCGCCATGGCGCCGTCCCGCAGCAGGACGAAGTGCCGGGCGGCGGGTTCGGCCGGTGCGTCCCCGATGCGGGACAGCACCTCGGTGATCGCATTCGAGAACCACTGGCGATGGGCGAGCACGGCCTGGTGCACGGGATGGGCCGGATCCGGGTATTCCGCCGCGGCGTTGAGGAAGGCGCAACCCCGGAAGCCGGGGGAGCGGATGCCCCCCGCGATCCCTTCCGCGATGGCCATCAGCGTCTCGGGTGCGGGCAGGTCGCGCGCCACGGCGGCGTCCACGTCGCGGCGGATGGCCTGGTCGGCTTCGCGCAGGTAGCTGACGATCAAGTCGTCCTTACCGGGGAAGTGCCGGTACAGCGTCGCGCGGGTCACCTTCGCCTCGGCCACGATCCGGTCGATGCCCACGGCGTGGATGCCCTCCGTGTAGAAGAGCCGGGTCGCCGTGGCGAGCAGGCGGGACCGCGCTTCGGAGGTGTTGTTCATCAAGCACAGGCTAGCAGATAGAACGTTCGGTCTTGACGGCGTCGCGAAACGGTGCCAGTCTCGAGCTAGACCGAACGTTCTACCCACTACTTGGGAGCACTTGTGAGCACCAGTACCGCCGCCGATTCCGGCACCGTCGCACCCGCCCTGCGACGCCTCTACTTCGCCCGTTTCGGCTTCGCCATCGTGTGGGCGGGCCTGCTGTTCACGAGCGCGTCGCGGCTCGGGCCGCTCAGCGTCGCGTTGCTCGTGCTGTACCCCTTGTTCGACGTCGCCGCGGCCCTGGTCGACGTTCGCTCGGCGCGCGCCGCCGGCGGGCCCGCGCTGGGCCTGTACGTGAACATCGCGATCAGCGGCCTCGCCGGGATCGGCCTCGCCTTCGCCGCCGCTTCCGGTATCCCGGCGGTACTGCGCGTGTGGGGGATCTGGGCGGTCGTCTCGGGCCTCACCCAGCTCGTCATCGGCGTGAGCCGCCGCGAGCTGGGCGGTCAGTGGCCGATGATCGTCAGCGGGGCCATCTCCACGGTCGCCGGAACGTTCTTCTTCCTGCAGGCCGCCCAGCCGAACGCGTCACTGGTCAACCTGGCCGGGTACGCCACCTTCGGCGGCTTGTTCTTCCTCGTCTCGGCGATCCGGCTCGGCCGCGTCACCGCAGGATGATCTCGCCCCGGGCGCTGGCGATCCCGACCGCGGCGAGCCGTGGCGGCCCACCGGCCAGGCGCAACGGCACGTCGACCTCGCCCGTCCACGACGGTAACCCTTCGCCGCCGATCTCCAGGTACGTCACCCCGCCGGGTGCGCAGTCGTGTGCCGCTTCGGCGTAGGCGCGTTGCCAGCCCGCGAGGCGATCGGCACGGGCGACGTCGTATTCGATGAAGAACGGCCGCTCCGGCTCGACCTCACCGAGCAGCCGCCAGCGCCCGGTGTTCCCGCCGCCGCTCATCGGCTCGATGCCCAGCCGGGCGGCGTGGGCGTCGAGATCGTCCGGCTCGATCGCCCAGGTGAACAGGCGATCGCCCAGTGCCGTCGCGGCCGCCAGGCCCGCGGCGGCCTCACCGGCGCCGGGATCGGTGGCGGTGACCAGTTCCAGGTAGACCGGCGGCTCCAGCGGAACCACCGCGTTGGTGACCCCGGGAGCCGGTGACCCGCCGGGCACGGTGCCCAGGCCCCACTCGCGGCGCAGCCGCTCCCGCGCCGCGTCGAGGTCGCGCACGCCGAGCAGGACGTGATCGAGACGGTTCATCCGGCACGCTGCCGATCGCGGTGATCGGCGACGTAGACGCGGGTGGCGCATTTGGTGGTGCAGAAGCGGCGCCGCCCGTTGCGTGAGGTGTCCACGTAGACAGTGTCGCAGCCTTCGCGGGCGCAGGTGCCGAGTCGCTCGGGTTCCTCGCAGAGCAGGTGCGCCAGCCCGCCGGCGGTGTAGGCCTGCAACCGACGGACCGCGCCCGAGTGCTCGCTCGCGTAGTGCAGGTGCGCGGGAAGCCCGTCATGGCGGGAGATGAACGGGCGGCACGCGGACGCCGCGAGCAGCTCGTTCACCATCTCCACCCGTTTGTCCACATCGGACTCGGCGAATATCGGGCGCAGGCGGTCACCCCAGTCCGCCACGGCCGAGGCGTCGGCCGCGCTCAGCCGCCGCAGGGTCATGCCGCACGAGCGCATCATCGCCACCAGTTCGGCGGCCGGGGCGCGGCCCAGGTTCACCAGCCCGGCGGCCACCCGGGCCGCCGAACCGCCGTAAGGGTTGAAGTGCACTGAACCATTACACCACGCTGGAGGCATGAACGTCGAACACTGTCCTCGCTGCGGCTGGCCCGCCGAGGAGACCACGCCCGATTCCCGGCACCGCACCGGCGACGGCACCCTCTGCTACCGCCGCTGCGTCTGCGGCAGCTGGCTGGTCCGCCTGGACGGGCGGCTGGTCGGCGCGACCGGTGGCGCTCAGCCGAGGTGAACGGTCACGGGCGTTCCCGAGCGGCCCCGGCGAGCAGCGCGGCGAGTTCGGCGGGCTTGGTGAACATGGGCCAGTGCCCGGAATCGAGGTCGGCGAAGGTCACGTTCTTGGCGGCGGCCAGTTCCGGGATGTCCCCGGCGGTGACCCATTCCCGTGCCTCGGCCGCACTGAATTCCGGGCACACCAAGGTCGCCGGTACGTCGTAGCGCCGGTCGTCGCGCAGGTGCACCACGGCCTGGGTGACCCCCGCGGGCACGGGGATCGCGGCGCCGGCGAACCGCTGCCTGGCGGCCTCGTCCAGGTCGGCGGAATCGGGGCCGGCGAACGGTTCCCAGCCGGGGAAGGGCACCAGACCGTCGACCGCGGGGAAGAAGTCGGCGTAGCGCCGTCCGTCGGGAGCGGGGAAGCCGCCGACGAACACCACCCCGGCCACCAGGTCCGGGCGGGCGTCCGCGGCCAGCCAGGCGAGCGTGCTCGCCGCCGAATGTCCCACGACCAGCGCGGGCTCGGTGAGCGCGGCCAGTACCGCGTCGAGGTGGTCGGCCAGGGTGTCGCCGGGCAGCGTGAGCGGCACCGGGCGGTGCCCGCGCGCGATGAGTTCGGGCACTACGTCGTCCCAGGCCGAACCGTCGAGCCACAGACCGGGAATGAGCAAGATCTTCATGGCCGGTCACGCTAACCCCAGTAGCGGACGATCTGCTTCCTCTACTCGGCTAGCCTGCGAAATCGTGCCGACCGAACCGAGTCCCACCGCCCGGGTCCTGCGCGCGCTGGAAATCCTGCAGTCGCGTGCCGTGGTGCCCGCCGCGGAACTGGCGTCGCGGCTGGGCGTGACACCGCGCGCCACCCGCCGCTATGTCGAGATCCTGCGGGAGGCCGGGATCCCGGTCGATTCGGTGCGCGGCCCGCACGGCGGATACCGGCTCGGCCGCCGCACCCGGCTGCCGCCGGTGGTGTTCACCGAAGCCGAAGCGCTCGGCCTGGTGATGGCCGTGCTGGACGGCAGGCCGGCCGCGGCGACGGCCGGTGACCTGGTGGGCGACGCGCTGGGCAAGGTCATCCGGGCCCTGCCCGAAGGCGTCGGCCGGGAGGCGGCCGCGCTGCGCGAGCACGCCGCCGCCGCGCCGGACCGCTACGCCACCAGTCCGGACCCGCTGATCACCAGCACACTCGTCGGCGCGGTCGCCGACCGCGTCCGGGTGATGCTCACCTACCGCGGTGAGCGCGGCGAACCTTGGGTGTCCGAAGTGGACCCATGGGCGGTGGTCGCCCGGCACGGGCGCTGGTACCTGCTCTGCCACTCCCACCGCGCGGAAGCGACCCGCACCTACCGCATCGACCGCGTGCGCGCGGTCGAACGGACGGCCCGCGCCTTCACCCCGCCCGAAGGCCTGGACCCGGTGGTGGCGCTGGAGGAGAACCTGGGCACCGGCTGGCAGTTCACCACCCGGGTCTCCTTCGACGCGCCGATCGAGCGGGTGCGCCAGTGGGCCCGGCCGCCGATGGGCAGGCTCGAACCCGACGGTGCGGGCTGCGTGCTCGTCGGCAGCACCCGCAATCCGGCGATGTACGCCCAGGAATGGCTGGCCACCGCACCCTTCGGTTTCCGCGTCGAAGGCGGTCCCGAACTGCGGGCGGCCATGGCCGAACTCGCGGCCCGCTGCGCCGCCGCCCTGACCTGGGCCGCACCGGCCGAACCGGACAAAAGTTGACTTCAACCAAGGTTTAGGTTCTACCGTCGGCCACATGACCGCACATGAGCACGCACCCCCGAGGGCGGGCAGGCGGGAGTGGCTGGGACTGGCCGCGCTCGCCCTGCCCACCCTGCTGATCGCGCTGGACATGAACGTGCTGGGACTGGCCGTCCCGGCGCTGAGCGCGGACCTGAAACCGACCGGCACCCAACTGCTGTGGATCAACGACATCTACGGCTTCCTGATCGCCGGCTTCCTGATCACCATGGGCTCGCTGGGGGACCGGATCGGCAGGCGCCGCCTGCTGCTGATCGGCGGTGCCGCGTTCGGCGTGGCGTCGGCCGTGGCCGCCTTCTCCACCAGCGCGGAAATGCTGATCGTGGCTCGCGCGGTGCTCGGCATCGCCGGCGCGACCCTGATGCCCTCGACCATGTCGCTGATCCGCAACCTCTTCCACGACCCCGCCCAGCGCACCGTGGCCATCTCGGTGTGGATGACCAGCTTCACCGCGGGCAGCGCGCTCGGCCCGCTGCTCGGCGCCGTGCTGCTGGAGAACTTCTGGTGGGGCTCGGTGTTCCTGCTCGGCGTTCCGGTGATGCTGCTCCTGCTGGTGGTCGGGCCCATTCTCTTGCCGGAAAGCCGCAACGACGGGGCGAGCGGGGTCGACCTCGCCAGTGTCGCGCTGTCGCTGATCGGCATGCTGGCCACCGTCTACGGGCTGAAGAAGTTCGCCGAGGCCGGATTCGGCTGGCTCGCCGCGGCCGCGTTCGCCGGTGGGCTGCTGGTCCTCTACGCCTTCGTCCGGCGCCAGCGCACCCTGCGTGAACCGCTGCTGGACCTCGGGCTGTTCGGCAACCGCGGGTTCACCGCCTCGATCACCGTGCAGACGCTGGCCGTGTTCGGCGTCGCGGGCGGCTTCTTCTTCGTCGCCCAGTACCTGCAGCTGGTGCTCGGGCTTTCCCCGCTGGAAGCCGGACTGTGGACGGTTCCGTCCACAGTGGCCGGTGTCGCGGGCACCATGCTCGCCCCGGCCATCGTCCGCCGGATCCGGGCGCCGTACGTGCTCGGCGGCGGCATGATGCTCGCCGTGGCCGGGTTCGTGCTGCTCACCTTCACCGAACCCGAATCGGGGATCGCCGCCGTGGTCACCGGATTCGCGTTGCTGTCCTTCGGTTTCGGCCCGGCCATGACGGTCACCACCGACCTGATCATGGCCTCCGCGCCACCCGAGCGCACCGGCGCCGCATCCGCGCTCTCGGAGACCGGCAGCGAACTCGGCATGGCACTGGGCATCGCGATCCTCGGCAGCATCGGCACCGCCGTCTACCGGATCGGCGTCACCGAAGGCACCCCGGACGGCATCCCGCCCGAGCTGGCCACCGTCGCGCACGACACCCTCGGCGGCGCGGTCACCGTCGCCGCCGAACTACCGGCCGGCACCGCCGAACAGCTGCTCACCGTGGCCAGGACCGCGTTCACCGACGGCTTCCACGTCAACTCGTGGATCAGCGCCGTGATCACCGCCGGGCTGGCCGTGCTCGCCGTGGTCCTGCTCCGCCACGTCCGCCCCGACACCTCGAACACCAGCGACGAAGAAGTCCGTGTTTCCCAGTAACCAGAAGGGTCCTGTCATGTCCCAGCTCCAGATCGCCGTGCTCACCGCGAGTGTCCGGGAAGGACGGTTCGCGCCGGTGGTCGCGGACTGGTTCACCGACCAGGCCGCCCGCCACCCCGAAATCACGGTCGACCCGGTCGATCTCGCGGAGATCCCGTACCCCGGTGAGGAACTGTCACGACGGCTGAACGCCGCCGACGGGGTCGTGGTGATCACGCCCGAGTACAACCACAGCTTCCCGGGCCCGCTGAAGATCGCGCTGGACTCCATCGGCGGCGAACTGCGCGGCAAGCCGGTCGCGTTCGTCAGCTACGGCGGGCTTTCCGGCGGCCTGCGCGCGGTCGAGGCCCTGCGCGTGGTGCTGGCCGAACTGCACGCGGTCACCGTGCGCGAGACGGTCAGCTTCCACAACGCCGGCGCGCAGTTCACCCCCGACGGCGAACCCAAGGACGCCAAGGCGGTCAACGACGCGGCCGCGGTCATGCTCGGCCAGCTCGTGTGGTGGGCGCGGGCCCTGCGCACCGCCCGCGCCACACACGCCTACGGCAGCTGACGGGACACCAGCGCCTCGATCCCGTCGAGCAGGCGGTTGAGGCCGAAGTCGTAGGCCTCGGCCGCGGCGTCCTGGGCGCCGAGTTCGAACCCGTCGTGCTCCCACACCTCGACGATGGTCGGATTGGCGGCCTGGTCGAAGTAGTCGTCCCAGAACACCTGCCGCTGGTGCCACCAGGTGTCGGCGCTCTGCCCGGTGACCCGCTCCAGGTAGGCGGTGTCGGCCTCGACCGCGGCGTTGGACTCGACGAAGGTCGCGAGGCTCGCCGCGGCCGCGGCCATCTGCCGGTGGGTCAGCCCGATCCCGGCGAGCGTGGAGAGCAGGTACTCCTGGCGGTGGATGATGGCGGGCCCCAGCGCCGGGCGGGTCATCGAGATCTGCCGCAGCCACGGGTGCCGCCGGTAGGCCTGGCGCGTGCGCTCGGAGTACAGCCCGATCTGCGCGCGCCAGCCCTCCGGCCGCGGCTCGCCGGGACCGGGCAGGGGGTCCTCGCCGAGGACTTCGTCGACCATCAGGTCGATCAGCTCGTCCTTGGCGGGCACGTAGGAGTAGAGCGTCATCGTGCCCGCGCCCAGCTCCTTGGCCACCCGGTGCATCGACGCCGCGGCCAGCCCGTCGGCGTCGGCCACCCGGATGGCCGTGGCCACGATGGCCTCCAGGCTCAGCCGCGGCCTGCGGCCCCTGGCCGGCTCGGGCTCGGCGTGCCGATCCCGCCAGAGCAGCCGCAGGCTGCGGTCCGGATCGCCACCACCACTGTGTTCAACCGTCACGGCACTGGATCCTACATTCTCGTATGGTGTACGCTAGGTCGTTCTCGTATGGCATACGAAAAGGAGTGGGGAATAGTGACGATTCTGGTCACGGGCGCCACCGGCAGCGTCGGCCGCCTGGTCGTCGACGAGCTGGTGGCACTGGGGGCGCCGGTACGGGCGCTGACCGTGAACCCGGAGAAGGCGGCACTGCCGGAGGATGTCGACGTGGTCACCGGCTACCTCGGCCGTCCCGGGACGCTGCCCGCCGCGCTCAAGGGGGTCGACGCGGTGTACCTGGCGCCGCTGCCGGACACCGTGGTGGAGTTCACCGAACTGGCACGCGAGGCGGGCGTGGGCCGGGTCGTGGCGCTGTCGGGCAGCAACGCCGACGAAGAGGAACGCGAGGGCTCCAGCGGAGCGCACTACCTCAAGGTCGAGCGCGCGGTGGAGGCGGCGGGCTTCGACTGGACCTTCCTGCGGCCGGGGGTCTTCGCCAACAACACACTGGGCTGGGCCGACGAGATCCGCGCCAGTGGCACGGTCAGCTCGGCCTATCCCGACGCCGCGCAGACCCCGATCGACCTGCGTGACATCGCCAGGGTGGCGGCCAAGGTGCTCACCGAGAGCGGGCACACCGGCCGCAAGATCACCCTGTCCGGCCCGGAGTCGATCACCCAGGCCGGGCAGGTGGCCGCGATCGCCGCGGCACTTGGCACCGAGATCCGGTTCCACGAGCTGACCAGGGCCGAGCACCGGCAGGTCTGGCTCGACCACGGCATTCCCGGCGAGGTGGCCGACTGGCTGCTCGACGGGTTCGCCGAAGCCACCGAACACCCGCAGGTCCCCGAACCCGGTTACCGGGAACTCATGGGCGAACCGGGAACCACCTACCAGCAGTGGGCCATCGACAACGCCGGAGCGTTCCGCTGATGCAGCAGCCCGACCACATCCGGATCACCGGGGCCAGGGAGAACAACCTCAAGAACGTCTCGCTGAGCATTCCGAAGCGGCAGATCACCGTGTTCACCGGCGTGTCCGGCTCCGGCAAGTCCTCGATGGTGTTCGACACCATCGCCGCCGAGGCCCAGCGCCAGCTCAACGAGACCTTCACCGCGTTCGCGCGGAACTTCCTGCCCAGCTACGGCCAGCCCGACCTCGACGCGATCGAGAACATCTCGGCCGCGATCATCATCGACCAGAAGCGGCTCGGCGGGAACTCCCGCTCCACCGTGGGCACCATCACCGACATCAACCCGTTGCTGCGCCTGCTGTTCTCCCGAGCCGGGCAGCCGCACGCCGGGTACTCCAACGCCTTCTCCTTCAACGACCCGCAGGGCATGTGCCCGGAGTGCGAAGGCCTCGGCCGGGCGGTGCAGCTGGACCTGGACAAGTTCCTCGACCGGTCGAAGTCGCTGAACGAGGGCGCGGTCCAGCACCCGGACTTCGCCGTCGGCGGCTGGGTGCTGGGCACCTACACCGGCTCCGGCTTCTTCGACAACGACAAACCGCTGGCCGACTACGACGAAGCCGAGTGGCAGCAGCTGCTGCACGGCGAGGGCAAGCTCGTCATGCAGTGGCAGGGCGGCTCGATGAACGCCAAGTACGAGGGCCTGGTGGACCGGTTCACCCGGCTCTACATCAAGAAGGACGGCATGTCCGACCGCAACCGCGAGATCTTCCTGCGGTTCGTCACCTCGCGGGTGTGCCCGGTGTGCGAGGGCACCCGGCTCGCCCGCGCCGCGCTCGACTGCCGGATCGAGGGCTACAACATCGCCGACTTCACCGCCATGGAAGCCGGTGAACTGGTCACCCTGCTGGGCAAGCTGGAGGTGCCGACGGCGAAAACGGTGCTGGACAGCCTGATCGACCGGATCGGGAACCTGGTCGCCATCGGCCTCGGCTACCTCAGCCTGGACCGCGAGACCACCACGCTGTCCGGCGGCGAGTCGCAGCGCATCAAGATGGTCCGGCACCTTTCGAGCAGCCTGACCGAAATGATGTACATCTTCGACGAGCCCAGCGTCGGGCTGCACGCGCGTGACGTGCACCGGCTCAAGGAACTGCTGGTCAAACTGCGGGACAAGGGGAACACGGTGCTCGTGGTGGAGCACGACCCCGACGTGATCGCGATCGCCGACCACGTGGTGGACATGGGCCCGCACGCCGGTTCCCGCGGCGGTGAGGTGGTGTTCGAGGGCAGCGTCTCCGAGCTGGCCGGGGCCGACACGTTGACCGGGCGGTTCCTGCGCAACCGGCTGCCGCTCAAGACCGAGCCGCGGCAGCCCTCGGGCTGGTACACCGTGGCCGGGGCGAACAGCCACAACCTCAAGGACGTCACGGTGAAGTTCCCCGCCGGGGTGCTCACCGTGGTCACCGGGGTGGCCGGTTCGGGCAAGAGCTCACTGGTCAACGACGCGTTCCTGGCCGAGCACCCCGGCGCGATCGTGATCGACCAGGCCGCGGTCGGCACCTCGCGGCGGTCCAACACCGCCACCTACACCGGGCTGCTCGACGGGATCCGCAAGCTGTTCGCCAAGGCCAACGGCGTCAGCCCGTCCCTGTTCAGCGCGAACTCGAAGGGCGCCTGCGAGAACTGCCAGGGACTCGGGGTGATCTACACCGACCTGGCGTTCATGGACGGGCTCAAGTCGGTGTGCGAGATCTGCGACGGGCGGCGGTTCTCCGAGGACGTGCTCGAGCACAAGCTGCGCGGCCGGTCGATCAGCGACGTGCTGGAGATGACCGCGGCCGAGGCGGTCGAGTTCTTCACCGAGAAGAAGCTGCGCGAGGTGCTGCGCGCGGTCAACGACGTCGGGCTCGACTACCTGAAGCTGGGGCAGCCGCTGAGCACGCTGTCCGGCGGCGAGTGCCAGCGCATCAAGCTCGCCACCGAACTGCACAAGGCCGGCTCGATCTACGTGATGGACGAGCCGACCACCGGGCTGCACATGTCCGACGTCGGGCACCTGCTCGAGATCATGGAACGCCTGGTCGCCCAGGGGAACACGGTGATCGTGATCGAGCACAACCTGGACGTGATCCGCAACGCCGACTGGATCATCGACCTCGGTCCCGAAGGCGGCAGCGGGGGCGGGACCGTGTTGTTCGAAGGCCCACCGGCGGCCCTGCTCGAAGCCACCGGCTCCTACACCGCCGACTTCCTGCGTCAGGATCTCTCGCCGATGTAGGTCAGGTGCCGTCCTAGAGAGGTGGCAGGCTGAGCGTCATGACCGACGCGAAGCCTGCCACCGCTCGGCTGCTCAGCCTGCTCTCCCTGCTGCAGACCCCGCGCGAATGGCCGGGCAGTGAACTGGCCGGGCGCCTCGGCGTCAGTCCGCGCACCATCCGCCGCGACATCGACCGGCTGCGCGACCTCGGCTACCCGGTCGAAGCCACCATGGGCGCCGACGGCGGTTACCGGCTCGTCGCCGGCGCCGCCATCCCGCCGCTGCTGCTCGACGACGAGGAAGCCGTCGCCATCGCACTGGGCCTGCGCACCGCGGCGGGCAACGCGATCACCGGCATCGAAGAAGCCTCCGTGCGCGCACTGACCAAACTCGAACAGGTGCTGCCCTCGCGGCTGCGCTACCGCGTCGGCGCGCTCAGCGGCGCGACCGTGCCCGCGCTGACCCCGGGCACCCAGACCGTCGACCCGGCGGTCCTGACCGTCATCGCCGCCGCCGTCACCAACCGCGAACGGCTGCGCTTTTCCTACCTCACCAACGAAGGCGCCGACGGCAAGCGCCACACCGAACCGCACCGGCTGGTCTCCGCCGGGCGCCGCTGGTACCTGGTCGCCTTCGACCTCGACCGCGACGACTGGCGCATCTACCGCGCCGACCGCATCCGTGACCCGCTCGCCACCGGCGCCCGCGCCCAGCCCCGCGAACTGCCCGCCGAGGACGCGGCCACCTACCTGACCAGCAAGATGTACTCGCTCGTGCCGACCTACCAGGCCGAAGCGACCCTGCACCTGCCCATCGAGCAGGCCCGCACCCGCCTCGGCGACGCCGGCGACCACCTCGAAGCCATCGACGAGCACAGCTGCCGCCTCCACGGCTACGGCGACACCCTGGAATGGCTGGCTTCCCGGCTGGTCATGCTCGGCTGCGAGTTCGAAGTGCACGGCCCGCCCGAGCTGATCGCGCACCTGCGGGAGATCTCGGCCAGGGTCACCCGCGGGGTCGGTTGCGACGGCGAAGCGGGCAGTGCTGTGATTTCCCCATGACGGCTACCGAAACGCACGCCGCGATCGAGGCGGTCTGGCGGATCGAAGCGGCACGGCTGATCGCCGGGCTCGCCAGGCTGGTGCGCGACGTCGGCCAGGCCGAGGAACTGGCCCAGGACGCGCTGGTGGCCGCGCTGGAACGGTGGCCGGAAAGCGGCGTGCCGCGCAATCCCGGCGCCTGGCTGATGACCATCGCCAAACGCCGGGCCATCGACCAGATCCGCCGCCGGGAAACCCTCGAACGCAAGATCGAGGTGCTCGGCCACGAGATGGAGACCGACGCGCCGAACGCGCCCGAGGACGCCGTGCTGCACGGCGAGGACATCGGCGACGACCTGCTGCGCCTGGTGTTCACCGCCTGCCACCCGATCCTGACCACCGAGGCCAGGGTCGCGCTCACGCTGCGCATGCTCGGCGGGCTCACCTCCAAGGAGATCGCCCGCGCCTTCCTGGCCTCGGAAGCCACCGTGCAGCAGCGGATCGTCCGGGCCAAGCGCACCCTCGCCGACGCGAAGGTGCCGTTCGAGGTCCCCGAGGAGTCCGAGCGCGCCGAACGCCTCGCCTCGGTGCTCGAAGTGATCTACCTGATCTTCAACGAGGGCTACTCGGCCACCGCGGGCGACGACTGGATGCGCCCCGCCCTGTGCGAGGAAGCGCTGCGGCTCGGCCGGGTGCTGGCCGAGCTGACCCCGAAGGAACCCGAGGTGCACGGCCTGGTCGCGCTGATGGAGATCCAGGCCTCGCGCGCCCGGGCGCGCACCGGCCCCAACGGCGAACCGGTGCTGCTGCTCGACCAGGACCGCACCCGCTGGGACCAGCTGCTCATCCGGCGCGGGCTCGACGCGCTGGAGCGGGCCGAATCCGCCGGCGGCCCGCTCGGACCGTACGGGCTGCAGGCCGCGATCGTTGCCTGCCACGCCCGCGCCCGCACCGCCGAGGAAACCGACTGGCAGCGGATCACCGAGATCTACGACGAACTCGCCCGCACCTCGGGCTCGCCGGTGGTGGAACTCAACCGGGCGGTGGCGCACTCGATGGCCTTCGGCCCGGCCGCCGGACTCGCACTGGTCGACCCGCTGCTGTCGGAGTCCTCGCTGAAGAGCTACCACCTGCTGCCCTCGGTCCGCGGTGACTTCCTGGCCAAGCTCGGCCGCTTCGACGAAGCCCGCGCCGAGTTCGAACGCGCCGCGGGCATGACCAGGAACGAACGCGAACGCACCCTGCTCACCGACCGCGCCGCCGCCTGCGCCAGGGGAGAAGCGCCTTAGGCACGGTGGTAGTCGACGACGGCGTCGCCGTGGGCGTAGCGCTCGCCGTCGAAGCCGTGTGGGAATTCGGGGGACAGGGCCGTCGCCTCGTCCAGGCGTCGTAGTTCTTCGGGCTCCAGGTCGATCAGCCGCAGGTTGTCGGCGAGCTGGTCCTCGTTGCGGATGCCGACGATCGGGATGGTCAGCGCGCGGTGCTGCTGCGCGCGAAGCCACGCGAGCGCCACCTGGCTCGCGCTCGCCCCGCGCGCTTCGGCGATGGCGTTGACCGTGTCGGCGATGGCCAGCTCGCGTTCATCGATCTCGCCCCCGGAGCGGCGGCCCTCGGCCGGGCGTTCGCGGTCCGAGCCGTAGCGGCCGGTCAGCAGCCCGCCGCCGAGCGGCGCCCAGCCGGTCACCGCCAGGTCCAGCGCCTTCGCCATCGGCAGCAGCTCCCGCTCGACCGTGCGCTCGACGAGGCTGTAGGGCACCTGGATGGCCGAGAACGGGGTCAGCCCGCGCTCCTCGGCGATCGTCACCGCCCGGGCGACCAGCCACGCGGGCGTATCGGAAATCCCCAGGTAGAGCACCTTGCCCGAGCGCACCAGGTCGTCGAGCGCCGTCACCACCTCCTCGATCGGGGTGTAGCTGTCCCAGATGTGCACCCAGTACAGGTCGAGGTAGTCGGTACCCAGTCGTCGGAGGCTCGCTTCGACCGCGCGCCGCAGGTTCTTGCGGTGCGTGCCACCGGCGTTGGGATCGGCCGGATCGCTGCTCAGCCCGTACTTGGTGCCCAGGACCCAGCGGTCGCGATCGGGCCGGATCAGCTCGCCGACCACGCGTTCGCTCTCGCCACCGGCGTACTGGTTCGCCGTGTCGAGGAAGTTGCCGCCCGCGTCGGCGAAGCGTTTGAGCGCGCCCGCTGCCTCCCCGGCGGTCGCCACGCCCAGGCCGGGATAGCCGAACATCATCGTGCCCAGGCACAACTCGGAGACTCGTACGCCGCTGCGGCCGAGCAGGCGGTATCGCATGGTGCTCATGCCGTGATTATTCAAGCTTGACTATACGAGGTCAAGGGGCCGCAGGTCACCGGCGCAGGCGCCCGATCGAAAGCCAAAAGGTGCCGTGAGTCAGTACTCGCCGTTCTCCAGCCGGTCGGCGAACTCGGCCGCCCAGGTCGCTTCGCCTTCCAGCTGGGCAGCCTCGAACCGATAACTCTCGGCGACGTGGCGGGGGATGGGCCCGCCGGCCAGGATCGAGCGGACCCCGGCGCGGGTCGATTCGGCCCGTGCCCGCAACTCCTCGGCCCGCCGACGCATCGCCGCCGCCAGTTCGCCGGACGGCAGGTCGGGGAAGAACGCCAGGCCGACCAGCAGCGGGTGGTTCGGCACACGGGTGTCCCACAGGTTCTCGCGCAGCAGCCGCTGGAACTCCGCTTCACCGGCATCGGTGAGCCGGTAGGTCGTGCGCTCGGGGCGCGCGCCCTGCCGGTCGGTGCCGACGACCTCGAGCAGTTCCTCCTTCTCGAGCGACTTCAGCGCGTTGTAGATCGACCCCGGCGCCACGTTGGCCCACTCGGCCGCGCCCCAGGCCAGCAGTTCGCGGCGCAGGTCGTAGCCGTGCACCGGGCCGGTCCGGCGGAGCGCGCCGAGCACCAGCAGCCGCGTGGTCGCCGCCATCAGCCGTTCCGCCCGATCATGGGCACAGGTTACTCAGCGTCGGATCTTCCGCTCGATCCAGAACTGTCGGTGCGGGGTGCTTGAGTTCGTCGGGAGGGAACAGACCCGGTCTGACGAGGGAGAACACTGATGGCTGAGCACATCGAGCTGAACGGCACGCGCACCTGGTACGAGGCGCGCGGCGAGGGGGAACCGGTGGTGCTGCTGCACGGCGGCTTCAGCGATTCGCGGGAGTTCACCGGCAACCTGGACGCGCTCAACGAGCACTTCCGGGTGTTCCGGTTCGACCGCCGCGGCCACGGGCGCACCGCCGACGCGCCGGGGCCGATCACGCACCAGCGGATGACCGGGGACACCATCGCCTTCCTGGAGCAGGTGGTGCGTGGCCCGGCCCGGCTGGTCGGCTACAGCGACGGCGGCTTCGTCGCGCTGCTGGTCGCGCTGCACCGGCCCGATCTGGTGCGGGAGCTGGTGCTGATCAGCTCCGCCTTCGCCGCCGACGGGTTCATGGTGCAACCCGATCCCGACGGGGAGATGCCGCAGGAGGTGATCGACAACTACGGCGAGGTCTCCCCGGACGGGGCAGAGCACTTCCCCGTGGTGTTCCGGAAACTGACCGACCCGGCCAGTCCGGACCCCTCGCGCACCGCCGAGGAGCTGAGCGGGGTCGAATGCCGGACGCTGGTCGTCGCCGCGGACGACGACCTGGTCCATGCCGAGCACACCCTCGCCCTGTACCGGGGCCTGCGCGAGGCCCAGCTGGCGGTGGTGCCCGGCGCGTCCCACGCGATCCTGGTGGACCAGCCCGAGCTGACCACCGCGGTCGTCACCAGGTTCCTGACCGCGGCGCCCCGGCCCACGCTGATCCCGATCCGCCGTGCTCAGGCACTGGCCCCGTAGGCGATGGTCAGCGTGACGGCGGCCCCGGTGCAGGCGAAGGTGCGCAGGTGATTCCACGCGGTCCAGCGGGTCAGGAAGCGATCCCGCCAGAAGCTCGCGCCCTCGGCGCTGTCGGCGTCGGCCGCGTCGAGCGCGTTGTTCAGCGGCACGTTGAACACCATGGTGACGGCGAACATGCCGAGCACCAGCAGCAGCGCGCCGCCGAGGCGCCAGCCGCCGCCCGGCTGACCGGAGAACGGCGTGACCACCACCAGGAACAGGCAGATCACCGTGGTACCACCGAAAACCAGGCCGAACAGCGGGTTGAGGATCCGCCGGTTGACCCCCTGCATCGCGGTGATGCCCTGGGCGGGTGGCAGGGCGCCGAGCACGCCCATCATGAAGGTGGAGAAGACGAAGAACAGGCCGCCGTTGAGGCCCGCGCCGACGGCGGCGGCCAGGGTGAGTCCGGAGATCAGGGCGTCAGGCATCACAGGCTCCTCGGAGGGGATCGGGAAAGGAGAATTTCACAGCTGCCGGTAGGCGTGGGCGAGTTCGGGCACGAAGTCCTCGAACCGCGTCGGCGTGGTGTTCGCCGGGGTGCGCTCGCCGGTCGCGGAGACGGTGCCGTCACTGAAAGCGGCGGTCATCTCCACGTGCAGGCGCGCCGAGGTCGCCGAGAACCCGGCCTGCCGCAGGGTTTCGGCCATCTCCGCGGCGGGCATCGGCACGTACGGCAGGTCGGGCAGGCCGAGCGCCTCACCCAGGATCCGGGTGGCCTCGGGATAGCTCAGGTCGCGCTCGCCGAGCAGTTCGCGCACCACCACGCCGGTCCAGTCCCGCTTGCGCAGCGCGGCGGCGGCCACCTCGGCGATGTCGCGCGCGGCGATCATCGGGACCTTCGCCTCCGGCGCCACCGAGTCGGCGTTGATCCCGGCCTGCTTGACCAGCCCGAGCGCGGCGTGGAAGTTCTCGAAGAACGAACCCGGCCGCAACAACAGCACGCTGGTCTTTTCCAGCGAGCGCAGGCGCAACTCCTGGGCGTGCAGGCTGGCGATGAACCCGGTCCCGGACGGGCGGTCCGCGCCGACGCTGCTCAGCGAGACCACGTACCGCACCCCCGCCCGGCGGACCGCCTCGACGATCGCCTCGCCCTTGCGGTCCTGTTCGGCGTGGTAGTCCTCGACCTCGGGAGCGGTGTGCAGCAGCGTGTACACCGCGTCCGCGCCCCGGAAGGCCTCGGTCAGGAAAGCGGGATCGGCGGCATCGCCGACGGCGAGTTCGGCGCCGGCCGCCTTCAGCGGCGCCAGCTTCTCCGCCGAACGGCCCACGGCCCGCACCGATTCGCCCGCCGCCAGCAGCAGTTCGGCGATCTTGCCGCCGGTGTTCCCGGTCGCGCCCAGCACGGTGATCGTCATGGTGTCCTCCTTGGTGGGTTCCTTGCTGTGCGTCCAACTATGGCCGGGCACGGCTGGACAGACTATGACCGTGCATCGCGGTTTCCTGCTCGTTCGTCCAGCCGCCGTGGACGAACGATCTTCGCGGCACCCATACTCGGGACCCATGAAGACGGGCGACATTCCGGCACCGGCGGATCCACTCGGCGAGGCACTGCACTTCCTGCGGATGAGCGGCGCGTTCTACTGCCGGTCGGAGATGAGCGGGCCGTGGCACGTGGCGATCCCGGCCATCCGCGACTGCGTGTGGTTCCACGTCGTGACCACCGGCGGCTGCACGCTGGAGGTCGAGGGCGCCGAGCCGCGCGCGCTCCGCCCCGGTGATCTCGCGCTGGTGCCACACGGCCGGGGCCACGCCCTCTGGACCGATCGCGGGCTGCCGGCGGCGGCGATCGAGAAGCTGCCGCACGACTACGTCAGCGACCGGTACGCGATCCTGCGCCACGGCGGGGGAGGCGAGCCGGGCGGCATCATCTGCGGCGCGGTGCGCTTCGACCACCCGGCCGCCGCCAAGCTGCTCGAACTGCTGCCGCGGCTGATCTACGTGGCCGCGGCCGACTCGCCGCACGCCGAATGGCTCCAGAGCAGCCTGCGGCTGATGATCGCCGAGGCCGCCCAGCCGCGCCCCGGCGGGGAAACGGTGATCACCCGGCTGTCGGACATCCTGGTCATCCAGGCGATCCGGTCGTGGATGGAGACCGATCCGGTGGCGCGCACCGGCTGGCTCGGTGCACTGCAGGACCGCCAGATCGGGCGGGCGATCTCACTGATCCACCGCGACGCCGCCCGCGACTGGACGGTGGCGTCGCTGGCCGACGAGCTGGCCATGTCGCGCTCGGCGTTCGCCGCGCGCTTCACCGAGCTGGTCGGCGAGCCCGCGATGCACTACGTGACGCGGTGGCGGATGAACGTGGCGCTGACGTCGCTGCGCGAGGAGGGCGCGACCGTGGCCGAGTTGGCGGGCAAGCTCGGATACCAGTCCGAGGCGGCGTTCAGCCGGGCGTTCAAGCGCGTGGTCGGGGTCTCGCCGGGATCGGTGCGCACCCGCGGTGCAAGTAGGACCGAAGCTGACCTACTTGCCTTCTAACTTGGTGTTCGTCACCGAGAACGAGGAGCGCACACCATGACCAGCAACACGACCAGCGAAACGATCGGCAAGACGGCCGCCGTCAACGGGGTTCCCGCCGGGTACACCGCCGTCACCCCGTGGATCATCTCCGCCGACACCGGCAAGCTGATCGAGTTCGCCACCGCCGCGTTCGGTGCCGAGGAGCTGTTCCGCGTCGCGGACGAGCACGGCTTCATCGGGCACGCCGAGTTCAAGATCGGTGACGCCATCGTGATGGCTTTCGACAAGCGCCCCGACTGGCCGGACACGCCCAGCTTCCTGCGCCTGTACGTGCCCGACTGCGATGCCACCCACGAGCGCGCGCTCGCGGCGGGCGGGCGCTCGTACACCCGGCCGACCACCGCGCCCTTCGGCGACCGGGTGTGCCGGGTGCTCGACCCGCTCGGCAACCTCTGGTGGGTGCACACCCGCGTGGAGGACGTGGACGCGGCCGAAATGGAGCGCCGCGCCACCGACCCGGAATGGGTGGCGGCGATGGAATACCTGCAGAGCGCGAATCTCGCCGACCTGCAAAGGTGACCGAACGCGGAAGGTGACTGTCCGCGATCGGTCCTAGCTTCGGCGCCATGACCGACGAAGCCGCGACCGAAACGCGGATCCACCCGTTCCGCATCGACGTCCCGGAGGTCGCGCTGGACGACCTCCGGGCCAGGCTCGCCGCCGCGCACTGGCCCGACCAGTTGCCCGGCGCGGGCTGGACCTACGGCGTGCCGCTGGAGCGGCTGAAGGAACTCGCCGGGTACTGGCGCACCGGGTACGACTGGCGGCGCCACGAGCGGGCGCTGAACCGCTTCCCCCAGTTCACCACCACGATCGATGGCCAGCACGTGCACTTCTTCCACGTCCGTTCCCCCGAACCCGAGGCCGTTCCGCTGCTGCTGACCCACGGCTGGCCCGCCTCGGGCGCCGAGTTCGCCGAGCTGATCGGCCCGCTGACCGATCCCCGCGCGCACGGCGGCGACCCGGCCGACGCCTTCCACGTGGTGGTGCCCTCGATCCCCGGCTACGGCTTCTCCGGGCCCACCACCGAAGCCGGCTGGGGCGTCACCCGGATCGCGCGGGCGTGGGCGGAACTGATGCGGCGGCTCGGCTACCACCGCTACGGCGCCCAGGGCGGCGACTGGGGCGCCCGCGTCTCCCCGGAACTGGCCCGCCTCGACGGCGACCGGATGATCGGACTGCACCTCAACGCCTTCATCGCCTTCCCCGACGACAACCTCGACGGACTCACCGAATCCGAACTGGCCATTGTGGACGCACTGAACAATTGGTCGGGGGAGCGTTCGGGCTACGCGCAAATCCAGGGCACCAGGCCACAAACCCTGGCGTACGGCCTGGTCGACTCACCGACCGGCCTGCTCGCCTGGGACACCGAATGGTTCGACGCCTACGGTGACGACGTCGGCGGCATCGAGGCCGACCGGATCCTCACCACCGTGACGATCACCTGGCTCACCGGCACCGCCGGGTCGTCGGCGCGGCTCTACCGCGAAGGCGCGGCCAACTGGGAACAGGAGATCGCCTTCAGCCCGGTGCCGACCGGGATCGCGGTGTTCCCCGGCGACGCCACCATCCGCAGGTTCGCCGAGCGCGAGCACAAGGTGGTGCACTGGTCGGAATTCGACCGCGGCGGGCATTTCGCCGCGTTGCAGGTGCCGGAGCTGCTCACCGGCGACATCCGGGCGTTCTTCCGCCGCGTGCGCTGACAACCGGGTGCGCTGGGCTACCGGGTGCGCTGGGCTACCGGGTGCGCTGGGCTACCGGGGGCGCTCGAACCAGCGGACCGGCCACTTCACGCCGTAGACCTCGCGTACGGTCGGCATGTCCTCCAGCGGGCGGAAACCGGCTTTCTCGGCGACGCGCTGCGAACCGAGGTTGTCCGCGTGGGTGTAGAGCCGCAGTTCGGTGATCGGCCAGTGCTCCAGCGCGCGGGCGCACAACTCCCGCAGGCCCTCGGTCGCCACCCCGCGGCCGCGGGCCTCGGCCGTGACCCAGTAGCTGACCACCGCGGTGCCACCGTTGCGCAGCGCGGCGAAATTGGCCAGTCGCTGCCCGGAAACCGGGTCCACCGCGACAAAACCGAGTTCGTCGTCGGTGCCGTTGAGCCGGTCGAGCGCTTCGTGGAACTGCTCGGCGGTCAGCGTGGGCGGTTCGGTGGTGAACCGGCGGATGTCCGGGTCGGCGATCTGCCGGACGTACCAGTCGGCGTCGTCGACCGTCCATTCCCGCAGGGTGATTTCGGCAGGCACGAGCGCTCCGGTCGTCTTTTCACTAAGGTGATCAGACGATGACCCTAGTACTGCCAGGGCGGCTTCAAGCCTGTTTTGTGGTGGAAGCGGAAAAATTCGCCTGGTGGGGGGTTGACAATCCAGTGGCGAGTGCGTCTTCGGCCGGGTTGCCCGCCGGGGAACCGGCGAACCTGCGCCTCGCGTTACCGGTGGACGGCGCGGTGGTCCCGGCCGAAGTGCCGGCGATCCTGGTCGAACCGGAACCGGCGATCTCCGCACTGGCCGCGTGGTCGCCGCGCCCCGAGGCCGGAGAATCGGTGCACGCGTGGGCGCGCATCGCCGCCGCGTTCCGCCAAGGGACCACAGTGGACGAACCCGGCCTGCCGACCGCCGGGCACGCGGCACTGGGTCTGGACGGCGCCACCATCTGGTCCGCCCGCGCCGCGGTCGACGCGGCTCGCCGCAGCGTCACCGGTTCCACCGCCGGTGGCATCGCGCTGCGGCCCTACCAGCGCGCCGGGGTCGCGTGGCTGCAGGCCGCCGACGGCGGCGGGGTGCTCGCCGACGAAATGGGCCTCGGCAAAACGGTGCAGGCCATCGCACTGCTCGCCGCGCGCAGCGCCGGGCCGCACCTGGTCGTCTGCCCGACCTCGCTGCTGGGCAACTGGGCCCGTGAACTCGCGCGATTCGCTCCCGAACTCACCTCGGTGACGCTGACCAGCTACGGCAAACTCCGCGCCGACGCCGACAAGTTCGCCGCGACCGCGTGGGACGTGGTGGTGCTCGACGAGGCGCAGCAGATCAAGAACCCCGATTCGCAGACCGCGCGGGCCGCGCGCACGCTCGAAGCCCGGCTGCGCGTGGCGATGACCGGCACCCCGGTGGAAAACCGGCTCGACGAACTGTGGTCGCTGCTCGCGTTCACCAATCCCGGCCTGCTCGGCAGCCGCGCGCGGTTCCGCCGCCGGTTCGCCACCGCGGTGGAGCAACGCCGCTCCGACGCCGCCGCGGTGCGGCTGCACGAGATCGTCGGACCGCACATCCTGCGCCGCCGCAAGCGCGAGGTCGCGCCCGAACTGCCACCCAAGCTGGAAGTCACCGTGGTCTGCCGGATGACCGGCGAGCAGGAGCGGCTCTACCGCGCCGCGATGGACGACGCCTTCCGCGACGGATTCGGCTCCGGCATCGAGCGCCGCGGCCGGATCCTCGCCCTGCTCACCCGGCTCAAGCAGCTGTGCAATCACCCGGGACCCCGGGCCGAACGGCTCGAGGGCCGCTCGGGCAAGCTCGACCGCGTCACCGAGATGCTCGCCGAAATCGTCGACAACGGCGAGCGCGCGCTGGTGTTCACCCAATACCGCGAAACCGGGGAAATGCTCGCCGGGCACCTCGGCGCGCCGTTCCTGCACGGCGGACTGTCCATCGCCGCCCGCGAACGGCTGATCAGCCAGTTCCAGGAGGACGACCACGCACCGCCGGTGCTGATCCTGAGCCTGCGCGCCGCCGGGTTCGGCCTCAACCTCACCCGCGCCACGCACGTGATCCACTTCGACCGGTGGTGGAACCCGGCGGTCGAGGACCAGGCCAGCGACCGCGCGCACCGCATCGGCCAGACCCGGACGGTCACCGTGCACACCCTGCTCACCGAACGCACGCTGGAGGAAACGATCGCCGAACTGCACGCCGGGAAACGCGACCTGGCCGGAATCGCCACCGGGGAAACACGCACCATCGAGAACGACCTGGCCAAGCTCTCCGACGAACGGCTGCGCGAGGTGCTCGAACCGGGAGGGCGGCGATGAGCGGCGAGTTCGGCACCACCGTCTGGGGCCGCGACTGGGTGCGCCTGGCCGAACCGACCTCGGTCACCCGCCCGGACTCGCGCCTGCCCAAGGCCCGCTCGCTGGCACGCCGCGAGCAGGTCCACGACGTCGAACTGGCGCCCGGCGTGGTCACCGCCTCCGTCGACGGGCACCGGGTGCGGATCAGCGTGCCGCAGTGGGACCACGCCACCCTCGACCTGGCCCGCGACAAGGGCCGCGGCGACGACCTCCCCGACTCCGTGCACGCCGAGCTGCCCGGCATGACCGACGTCAGCGCGGACTGTGATTGCAAGCAGCGCAAGAACCCCTGCCTGCACGCACTGGCCACGTTCTACGAGGTGTCGCGCCGCCTGGACGAACGCCCGCGCCTGGCCGTGCTCCTGCGCGGCCTCACCCGGACCCCGGCGGCCACCGCCACCCGCATCCCGCTCGGCCTGCTCGACCCCGCCACCTTCTACGGCGACTGAGGCGGAAAACCTCGCGCCCTCCGCTCCCGGTCTCTGCCAGGATCGGCGCGGTGCGCATCCTGTTCACCTTCGCCGGGGGCACCGGCCACTTCAACCCGCTCGTGCCGATCGCCCGTGCCGCCGAAGCCGCCGGGCACCAGGTGGCGTTCGCGGGCCAGGCGGTGATGGTCGACACCGTGCGGGCCGCGGGGTTCACCGCATACGACACCGGCGGTGACACCTTCGGCGCCCGCGAGCGCATGCCGCTCCTCGCGATCGACCTCGACCGCGAAGAACTGGCGCTGCGCGAGGGGTACGCCAGGAAGGTCGCGGGGGAGCGCTGCCCGCGCGTCATCGAGGTGTGCCGGGAGTTCCCGGCCGACCTGGTGGTGTGCGACGAGGCCGACTTCGGCGCGGTCGTCGCCGCCGAGAGCCTCGGACTGCCCCACGCCACGGTGCTGGTGATCGCCGCCGGTTCGCTCATCCGGCCCGGCCTGGTCGGCGAACCGCTCAACGAGCTGCGGGCCCGCCACGGACTGGCCCCCGATCCGGACACGGCCATGCTGGGCAGGCACCTCGTGCTCTCCCCGTTCCCGCCCAGCTACCGCAACCCGGACTTCCCGCTGCCGCCCACCGCGCACTCGCTCACGCTCGACCCCGTCGTGCCGGACCTCGCCCCGCCCGACTGGCTGCGCACCGACGCGCCCACGGTCTACTTCACCCTCGGGACCGTGTTCAACACCGAGTCCGGCGACCTGTTCCACCGCGTGCTCGCCGGGCTCCGCGAGCTGCCGGTGAACGTGGTGATGACCGTCGGCCCGCACATCGACCCCGCCGAGTTCGGCCCGCAGCCGGACTCCGTGCGCATCGAGCAGTACGTGCCACAGGCGAGCCTGCTGCCCTGGTGCGCCGCGGTGATCTCGCACGGCGGCTCGGGCAGCGTGCTCGGCGCGCTCGCGCACGGCCTGCCGATGGTGCTGCTGCCGATGGGCGCCGACCAGCCGCACAACGCCGAACGCTGCGCCGGGCTCGGCGTGGCCAAGGTGCTCGACGTGCTGGACGCGACCCCGGCCGAAATCGGCGCCGCGACGCAGGAAGTGTTACAGGACAGCGGTTACCGCGAGGCCGCCGCCCGGATGCGCGACGAGATCGCCACCCTGCCGGACGCCGGCCACGCGGTCCGCCTGCTCGAAGACCTCGTGCGGGCTCAGTAATAGCCCTCGACGGGTACGCGGGCCTCGTCGTAGAGCGCCGGGCCTTCCAGCGGCACGGCCGGGAAACCGCCACCCGGCTTGAGGCCGAGCAGCTGGTCGGTCGACAACGCGAACACCACCCGGCCCAGCCCGGACCGTTCGAGCGCGCCGGTGCACATGCCGCACGGCTGGCAGCTGGTGTACATCGTGGTCGCCGCCGCGGTTTCCGCGTCGAGGTTCCGCGCCGCCCAGCGGGCGAGCTTCAGCTCCGGGTGGGCGGTGATGTCGTCGTCGGTGAGCGAGGTGTTGTGGTCCTCGGCGAGCACGGTGCCGTCCGGCCCGGCCAGCAGCGAACCGAACGGCGGGTTCCCGCCCGCGCGGGCCTTGGCGGCCAGCGCGATCGCCTGGCGCAGGAGGTTCTCGTCGATCATCGGGTCAGCTCCCAGTTGTCGGCCACCGCCGAAAGCGCGTGCCAGGCGGTCTGCGGGTGGCGGGTTTCCTCCGGATCACCGCCGAAGGGGTCGAGCACCACGGTCTCGGCTCCGAGCCCCCGCAGGTCTTCGAGATCGGCGACGATCTGCTCGATCGTGCCCTCACCGGCCAGCCGGTCCGGCCGGGTGACCGGCGCTTCGGTCAGGCGCAGGATGATGCGCGGCGCGAAGCCGGGCACCGGGCGGCCTTCCGCCTCGGCGGCGGCACGCAGCCTGTCCAGCCCTTCGCGCAGCCACGGCACCGTGTTGCGCAGCGGGTGCCACGCGTCGCCGAGCCGGGCCGCCCGCCGGATGCCGGCGTCGCTGTTGCCGCCGATCCAGAACGGAATCTGCTCGGTGCGGTAGTCGTCCTTGTTCTCCCAGGCGGCGCGCATCGCCAGCAGGTATTCGTCGGTCAGCTTCCCGCGCCGCTCGTAGCGCACGCTCAGCGCCTCGAACTCCTGTCGCGCCCAGCCGACGGCCATGCCCAGGACCAGGCGCCCGCCGGTGAACTCGTTGAGATTGGCCGCCATCCGCGCGGTCAGCAGCGGATGCCGGTACGGCGCCAGCAGCACCGTGGTGCCCAGCCGCAACCCGGTCTGCCCGGCCAGCCACGACAACGTGGTGAACGGTTCGTAGAACGGCGGCGGGTACTGCTCGGCCACGTCGGGCGTGATCACCACGTGGTCGGAGAGCATCAGCAGGTCGTAACCGAGGCCCTCGACCACCTGCGCCCAGCCGCGGAGCCTGCCCGGGTCGGTACCCGGGCCGAAATTGGGAACATTCACACCGATTCGCACAGCTCAAAGGCTAGGAGCGCGGACCCCCGGCGGGGAAGGGACACTTCCCGGTACATCGGGGCACCGGCCGTGGATCTGCCGGTATCTTCGGCCGATGACCGAGAATCTCGACGCGACCGATTGGGCCATCCTGGTCGAGGTCCAGCGCGACGGCCGCATCCCGCTGACCGAGCTGGGCAAGCGGGTCAGCCTCAGCGCCTCGGCCACCACCGAACGGGTCAAGCGCCTCGAAGCGGCGGGCGTGATCACCGGCTACCGCGCCACCGTCGACCTCGGCAAGGCCGGTTACCCGGTGCTGGCGGTGGTGCGGCTGAAGTACCCGGGCAGCAGGCACGGACCGCTGCACAAGCTGCTCGACGAGCGCCTGGAGATCCTCGAATGCCTGCGCACCACCGGCGACGACTGCTACACGCTCAAGGTCGCGGCCGGTTCGATGGCGCACCTGGAACGGCTGATCGACGACCTCGCGCAGTTCGGCAGCACCACCACGAACGTGGTCTACAGCCAGACCCTGCCCTATCGCGGTCCCCAGGAGCCGCCCGCCGCCGATCCGGGCTGAAGGCGTTCGTGTAGGCAATGAGACCAAAGCCGAGGAGGATCCCCGTGAAGCAGTACCTGCTCAACATCCTGCAGCCCGCCGGCGACCCGCCCCCGCCCGCGGTGCTGGAACCGATCATGCGTGAGCTGAACAAGGTCAACGAAGAGATGCGGGCCGCCGGGGCGTGGGTGTTCGCCGGTGGGCTGCACGATCCGGCGGCCTCGTCGGTGGTCCGGGCCGAGGACGGCCAGGTGGTCGTCACCGACGGCCCCTACGTCGATGGCGAGGAGTTCGTCGGCGGCTTCACCGTGATCCGGGCCGCCGGTCTGGACGAGGCGCTGGCCTGGGCCGGGAAGGTGACCCGGGCTCTCGGCCTGCCGATCGAGGTCCGCGCGTTCTACGACGTTGGCTGACACAGCCTGACACAGCTTGAGCCAGGCGAAGCCGTGCGCCGCTCAGCGGAGCAGCCCGGCCTCGTGCAGGTGGTCGAAGACCAGGCGGCCGACGGGGGAGAGGTGGTCGCGGTCGGCGTAGGTGAGCCAGCCGATCTCCTCGATCTCCTGGCTGGCGCGCAGTGTGCCCTCGTAATCGGCGGTGTAGCAGGTCATCCGCACCTCGACCCCGTCGGCTTTGCCGTGTGCCTGGGCGCTGAACGTGCCGACCTCGGCGACGGTGCCGGGCACGATGGTGACCGTCAGCTCCTCCTCGATCTCGCGGGTGAGGGTCTGCAGATCGCTCTCGCCGGGATCGCGCTTGCCGCCGGGCAGGTAGTAGGTGTCCTTGCCGCGCGAGCGGGCACCCAGGATCTTGCCGTCACGCAGGTGGATCCACGCGATCTTGTCGATGGTCATCGAGTTCCAGCCTTGTCTTCGGGATATCGCCGTGCGGGCTCGCCGAGCGGGCGGTACGCCGCGAAACGGTAGTTCACGGCGTACCGGAGCCGAACAGGCTGGTCCGGGCGCGCGAGCGCGGGTCGTCGACGAGGGTGCCGGAGTGCAGGATCCCGTTCATCGCGCGGTCACGCCAGGACGCGGTCGAGTCGTACAGGGCGGCGTCGGTGTCGACCTCGGAGATCAGCACGCCCGCGCGGTTGCGGGGAAGCCGCCCGGTGATGATGCCGTCGGCGCGCACGAAGAAGGCACCCCAGGCGCTCTGCGGCGCCGACGAGTTCGGGCAGCTGATCCAGACGTGGTTGGCCGCGGCCGCGGCGATCATCGTCGGCGGCATGGTCGCGGCGGGATAGGGCCGGTGCGGCAACTCGGCGGCCGGGATGTTGCCCGCGTGGTAGGAGTGGAAGACCAGCTCGACGTCTTCGCGCCGGTATTCGCGGTACAGCTCGGGATAGCGGAATTCGTAGCAGATCAGCGCGCCACACCGGACGCCGTCGATGGTGAACACGCTCGGGTGGTCGCCGGGTGAGTAGTGCTCGAGGTCGACCGAGCCGCAGAACCGCTTGTCGTAGCGATCGACCAGCTCTCCCGCGTCGTCGATCACATACAAGCTGTTGTGCGGTTTGTGGTCGCCCGTCAGCCGGTGGCCGGAGCCCAGCACCACCCACATCCGCAGCTCGCGGGCCAGCTCCATGACCCCGCGGACGGAGTCCTCCAACGCGTCCCAGTCGGCTCCGGCGTGGCTGGGGAAATCGGCGACGGCGTACCCGGACAACGCGCACTCCGGGAAGTGCGCGACCCGCGCACCCCGCTCGCGCGCGGTGCGCACCTGCCGCCGCACGTACCGCCTGTTACGGGCGATGTCCGCACTCACCGGGAACTGGCAGGTCGCCACCGTCAACTTCGCCATGTCTGGTCTTCCTGGAGGAGTTGGGCGCCGATCGTCGCGTGGATGACCTCGGGCGACATAGCCATCAGGTGTCCCGCCCAGGCGTCGCGGACGAAACGTTCGAAGGGCGAAGGGCGCACGTAACCGTTCCCTCCCGCGGTTTCGAGGCCGAGGGCGGAGATCTCCCGGGCGGCCCCGTTGGCCAACACCTTCGCCACCATCGAGGATTCGAAGAACGCCGGGTCCAGCAAGTCCGCGTGCAGCGTCATCTTCTGCGCGTAGGCCCGGGCTGCCTCCAGCCGGACGTGCGCCTCGGCGATCTTCACCTGCACGGTTTCCTTGTCCGCCAGCGGAATCCCGTGTGGCGGCAGGGTGCGACGACGGGCGAAGGCGATGGTTTCGGCCAGTGCGGCATCGGCCAGGCCGAGTGACAGGAACGCCAAGCCCGCCGCGATGTGGTTGGGGCGCGGCCGGTCCGCGGGCGGGCACCGGTGTTCGCGGCGCAGCAGGGTGCCCTTGAACTCCAGTTGCTGGCTGCGACTGGCACGCAGGCCCATCGAATCCCACATCGGATTCAGCGCGATCGTGTCGTCACGCGGTACGCCGAAGAAGGCGGGTTCACCGTCGACGAGCACGTTGACCAGGAAGTGGTCGGCGATCTCGCAGCCGGACGCGAACCGCTTGGCGCCGGAGAACAGGAAGCCGCCCTCGACCGGCTCCGCGGCCTGGGACGGGAACAGGAACCGGTTGCCGCCGGTCGGTTCTGACAGCGCGTTGGCAAACCGCCGCCCGGCGATCAGCTCGTCGGCGTAGTAGCGCGCCATGTCCGGCGCCGACAACTGCGCCAGCCCGACCGCCGCGCCGATGTGCATCACCCAGATGCACGCCGTGGCCGGGCACGCGCCACTCAGAACGCGCACGATCTCGCCGTAACTCCGATAGCTGAGGTCCCGCCCGCCGAGTTCGCCCGGCAGCAAAGCCGCGTCCAGCCCGGCGGCGTGCAGCGCCTCCAGGTTCTCGCGCGGCAGCTCGGCGGTGACGTCGCGCTCCGGAGCCGTCCGCGCGAACCCGGCCGCCAGCTCCCGCGCCACGTCGAGCCACCGCTGCTCGTGCGCGGGCGGCGCCAGTGGGAAATCGTTCATGGCGCCCACCTTGCCCGCTACGGCGTCGGCGGGTCCAGCAGGTAGACGGGGCTGCGGTCGCCGGTGTAGTCGGTGCGGTCGTAGCGCATGGCGGTGTCGAGGCTCGCGACCCCGAGCAACGCCTGCACCGCCCGCGGCGGCGCGCCTTGGCGCAGGGCGCGGGTGGCCACGGTCGCGCGCCCGGAGTGCGGGGACAGCCGGACGGTGATCCCGGCTTCGCGCGCGATCCGGGACAGGATGCGGTCGGCGTCGCGCTGGGTGAGGGCCCGGCCGCCGGTGTGCCGCGGCTGGTGCGGATGCGGCGTCGAGGCGAGGATCGGGCCGCTGAGCTTGGCCCGCGGCACGCCCTCACGTTCGGCGCGCACCGCCCAGTAGCGCTCGAAGGTGGCCAGCGTGCCGGGACCGATCGGCACGTGGGCGTCCTGCCCGCCCTTCTTCGTGTAGTGCAGGTTCGTGTGGTTGCCCACGCGCCGGATGTTCTCGATGCGCGCGGTGCACAACCCGGTGACACGCACGGCCAGCGTGAACAGCGCGCGGATCAACGCGGTGTCACGAAGCGCCGTTTCGGTACCCAGACGGGTGGCGCGTTCTTCGATGTACTCCAGGAACGCGTGGTAGTCGGCGTCGTCGTCGAGCACCTGCAGCGGGGAGGTCGCCGGCACCGGCGGCCGGGTCACCGCGACCATCGGATTGCGCTGGGCCCGCTCGTGCCGCAGCAGGTAGGCGTACCAGCTCGACACCGCGTCGATCCGGTGCTTCACCGTGGTGGCACTGGGTTTCCGCAACGTGACCGTGCCGTCGGGAGCACGCCGCTGGGCGGTCATGGTGGCCTTCCACGCGTCCCCGTCGGCACCGTGCGCGTCGAGCGGATCGAGCTGGTTGGCCTGGCACCAGTGCAACCAGTCGTTCAGCTCACGCAGGTAACCGCGCTGGGTGTGCGGCGACTTCCCGCTCAGCCAGGTGACGGTCAGCGCCCGCGGGGTGTAGCGGTCCCGAGGATCCGGCGGCGGCAGCGCGGGCAGCTCCGCGATCGCCCTGATCAACCGCCCGCGCTGCCGCTCGGCCTCCAGCAGCTCCTCACCCACCACGGCGGCCCGCTGCGAAGGCGCCTGCCTGGCCAGGATCCGGGCGGCGGCGGTGGTGGGTTCGAGCTCGGTCACCGGCAAGATCCTATCCGGCCCGGAACAGGTAGTTGTTCGCGTGCGGGCACACCCTTCCGGTGACTTCCCAGCCCTGGCGCCAGGCGTACATGGTGTAGCCGCGGCAGGCGAGCCAGTCCACCACGTCGTCCGGCGAGTAGTCGTAGCGCTCGGTGTGGCGGGCTTCGATCTCGACCAGCAGCGTCGGCAGGTGCGTCTCGATGGTCCGCTGCCCGCCTTCGAGCACGTGCAGTTCCCCGCCTTCGACGTCGATCTTGACGAAGTCGACCCTCGGCAGGTCCGCGGTGAGCCCGTCGAGGGTGTCCACGTCGACGAGCACGTCGACGTGGTGCGAGAACTCGGCGTTGGACCCGAGGCTGTGCGTCTTCCAGGCGAGGAACGACCGGCTGGTGTCCGGTCCGTACTGCCGGAACGGGACCCGCATCGCCGCGCGCCCCGGCTCGGCGCCCAGCGCCTTGACGTGGCGGACCACGTTCGGCCGGTCCCACGCGCCCAGCACGCGCGACCACACCGGATGGGAGAACGAGACCGGTTCGACGCTGTGCACGATCCCGGCCGGCCCGGTCAGGTGGGACAGCGCCTGGCTGTACAGACCGGCCGCCGAGCCGACGTCCACGCAGATGTCACCGGGCCGCACCAGCTCGGTCAGCGTGTGCAGTTCGGTGTCCAGCACGGGGGTCCGGCGGGCGAGCAGGTTGGCCGTCGCGGCGGTCAGGCTCGAGCGGTCGAGGCGGGGCATCGGATTCCTCTCTTCGGGTGCCCCGTCACCATGCCGACTCCGCCCGCCCGCCACATCGGCTCGCGGGCTTACGCCCGTGGGCTGACCAGACCCAGCTCGTAGGCGATGATCACCAGGTGCACGCGGTCGCGCGCGTCGAGCTTGGTGAACAGCCGCGCCACGTGTGCCTTCGCGGTGGCCACGCTGACGTACAGCTCGGCGGCGATCTCGCTGTTGGTCCGGCCGAGCCCGACCAGGGTGAGCACCTCGCGCTCCCGCTCGGTGACGCCGTTCGGCGGCCGGTGCGCGGGCGCGCGGGCGGGACGGCCGGCGAACTCGGCGATCAGGCGCCGGGTGACGCTCGGCGCGATGAGCGCGTCCCCCGAGGCGACCACCCGGATCGCGGCGAGGATGTCGTCCAGTGCCATGTCCTTGACCAGGAAGCCGGCGGCACCGGCCCGCAGCGCGCCGTAGACGTGCTCGTCGTCGTCGAAGGTGGTGAGCGCCAGGACGTGCGGCGGGGCCTCGCCCGCGGTGATCTGCCGGGTGGCCTCGATCCCGTCCATGCCCGGCATGCGCAGGTCCATCACCACCACGTCCGGCCGGGCCGCCCCGGCGAGCTGGACCGCCTCGGTCCCGGTGCCCGCCTCGCCGACCACGGTCAGGTCGTCGGTGTCCGCGATGAGCACCCGAAGCCCGCTCCGGATCAGCGGCTGGTCGTCGGCCAGCACCACCCGGATCGTCATCGGGCCGCCGCCGGGATGCGGGCGCTGACCCGGAATCCGCCCTCGGCGCGCGGCCCGGCGGTGAACTCGCCGCGCAGGGAGGTCACCCGCTCGCGCATCCCGGACAGGCCGTACCCGGCTCCGGCGGTGTCGCCCCGCCCGTCGTCCGTCACTTCGATGACCACCTCTTCGTCCCGTTGGTCGACAACCACCTCGCACCGGTCCACCCCGGCGTGCCGCACCACGTTCGTGACCGCCTCCTGGATGACGCGGAACGCCGCCAGGCCGACCTCCGGCGGCAGCGCCCGCCGATCCCCGCGCCGGCGCACCTCCACGCGCACCCCGGCGTCACGCGTGCGCGTGACCAGATCGTCGAGATCACCGAGGCCGGGCACGGGGTCGCCGGACCGCAGCGCCCCCAGCACCTGACGCAGTCCGGTGAGTGTCTCGCGGCTGGTGTCCTCGATCGCGTTCAACGCCTTCCGCGCCTCCTCCGGCTGGGTGTCGATGACGCGGCCGCCCATCCCGGCCTGGAAGGCGATGACGCCGATGCTGTGCGCGATCATGTCGTGCAGTTCCCTGGCGATCCGCAGCCGTTCCGCCTGCACGGCCTGGATCTCGGCCTGCTCGCGCCGCGCCTGGCGGTACTGCCCGCCCTGGCGCAGCACGTACCCGATCGCCCAGGCGCTGATGACGGCGAGCACGTAGGGAATGAAGGCGTTCTCGAAGTCGTTCGGCCGCGCCTCGGTGGTGGCGGCCACGACGAGCTGGACGACGAGCGCGAGCCCCGCGCCGATGGCCGAGACCCGCAGGGGACGGGTGGCCGCGACATAACCCACGGCGAGATCCACGGTCACGGTCTGCAGGTCGCGGATGAACTGGTGCAGCCCGGACGCCTCGGGCAGCGGCAGCGGAATCAGTTCCACCGACACCATTTCCAGCAGCAGCGCGCCCAACGCCACCAACGGCACGCGCCGCAGCACGCCGATGGGCAGCACCATCGCCAGGAACGGCAGGAAGTCGTAGTCGCCGTCGAAGGCGATCCACAGGTGCAGGACCACGGGGGAGAGCACCAGCCCGGTCCACGCCAGAACGGTCGCCAGTCGTGGCGGGAGGCGTGGGCGGGCAGGCATGCGGTGATCGTAACCAGCCGGTCTCGCCGCGGGCGTCGGCTCACGGGCGTACGCCCGGCGGCTACTCCGGAAGTGATCGCGCGGCCGATGCCCGGAATTCCCCGGCTCGGCACCGTTTTTGTGGTGATCGAACCGATGAAGTTCCTGGCGGCCCTCGCCGCGGTGTCACTGGCGCCGACCGCCGCGGTCCTGCTGGCCGCACCCGGCGCGGTGCCGGACCTGACGGCCGAGAATCCGCTCGACGACGCTCCGGTGAGCACGCGGTACGAGGTGAGCAGGCAGGCGATGCGGCTGGCCGGATCGCCGTACCGCGAACAGGACGGGCAGTTCCTGCTGTTCGACCCGCGCGGCGACGGCCGGGTGGTGCAGGTGTTCGGTGATCTGGAGGCCGCCGACCGGATCGCCATCCTGGTGCCCGGCGCGGCCAACCGGGCGGACAACTTCTGGACCGGGGTGGGCGGCGAGCGGTACCGGGCTCCGGCCACGCAGGCGTCCGACCTGTACCGGGCGGCGCTCCGGACCAGGCCGGACGCCCGGTTCGCGGTGATAGCCTGGCTCGGTTACCCCACGCCGGCCGGGGTGGGGCCCGACGCGGCGCGCTCGGAGCTGGCCAGGGCGGGTGCGGGGGCGCTGGTGCGGTTCGTGGCCGGACTCACCGCCGTCCGTCCACAAGCGACATTCGCGTTGCTGGGCCACAGCTACGGCTCGACGGTGATCGGCGCGGCCGCGTCCCGGCTTCAGCGGGTGACCGACATCGTGGCGTTCGGCAGTCCGGGAATGGGCGTGGACCACGTGGCACAACTGGGCACCACCGCGCGGGTCTGGGCCGGGCAGGCGGGCGGGGACTGGATCCGCTGGGTGCCCGGGGTGCGGTTGCTCGGCCTCGGCCACGGCACCAAACCGGCCGATCCGGCCTTCGGCGCCCGCGCGTTCCGGACTGCCGACGTCGCCGACCACGACCACTACCTGAGCCCCGGCACCGATTCGCTGGCCGACCTCGCCGCCATCGCACTGTCCACAAGCGACGCGGGTGTGCGGCGGTGAGCGAGCGGGACCGGACCGTGGACGCACTGCGGGGCGGTGCGATCGCCGGTGTGGTGCTCGGGCACTGGCTGGTCAGCGCCGTGGTCAGCGATCCGTACCGGTCCTCCGCGCTGCACGGCGAAAGCCCGCTGGCCCACACCCCGTGGCTCGCGCCGGTGACCTGGTTCCTGCAGACGCTGGGGCCGTTCTTCTTCGCCGCCGGTTACGCCGCGGGACGTCGCGCACAGGCCGGGAAACCGCTGCGCCTCGCACGGCTGGTCGTACCGCTGCTCGTGCTGGCCGCGGTGTGGGTGCCCGCGATGCTCCTGCTCGGCGTCATCGGAGTGCCGGAGAGCACGCGGGACCTGGTGTGGGCGCTGGTCACGCAGCCGTTGTGGTTCCTGCTGGTGTACCTGCTGCTGGCCGCGCTCACCCGCGTGCTGCGGGCCTTCGTACGCCGATGCGGACCATGGGCGGCGCTGGTGCCGGTGGCGCCGGTCGTGGTCGTCGACCTGCTCCGGCCGCACGGCCTGCCGGTCTGGCTCTCGCTGGCCGCCGCGCCGGTGGCCTGGGCCGTGCCGCACCTGCTGGGCCTGGCCATGGCCGAGGGACGGCTGCCGCGGAAGGCCGGGGCGGTGCTGGTGCCGGCGGGTGCGCTCGGCGGCGCCGCGTTGCTGCTCTGGGCCGGGTACCCGGCGAGCGCGGTGGGCGTACCGGGGGACCGGTGGTCCAACCTCGCGCCGCCGTCGCTGTTCACGCTGGCACTGGCCGCCGCGCAAGTCGGTGTCTTCCTGCTGGTGCGCCCCTGGCTGGCGCGGACGTTCCGGCGGCCCCGCGTGTGGACCCCGGTCTCGGCGCTCAACCGCTCGGCGATGGCCGTCTACTGCTGGCACCAGACCGCGTTGCTCCTGGTCAGCTTCGCCGGTCTCCTCGCGGGGCGCCTGCCCGGCCTGCTCGACGAGCCCTCCGGCGCGTGGGTGTGGCACCGGCTGTACTGGCTGCCGGTGTTCGCGCTGGTGCTGGCCGTCCTGACCCGCCTCTCGCGCCGGGCCGGCGGCTGATCACGTTCCCGACTCCGGCGGAAATGGCGCGTGGCATATGGTGGGCAATTTCCGGGTAAACGTTTACTTGATCTTATTCCGTCGCTAATCTCGGATACGCGAGAGGGGAGTTCCGCAGCGCCGGTCCGGGGGGTTCGGCGCTGCGGAAATTGATCAATCGACGATTTTTGTGACAATGCCACAATTTTCTCGGGGGCGAACATGAGAAACCGCTTTCGAAGAGGCCGTATCGCCGGAGTGGCCTTCGCCGCGACGCTGACCGCGTTGTGCGCGCTGGCCCCGCCCACCTCGGCCGCGCCGCGGACGTGGTCGCCCGACCCGCGGGACGCGAGCGGGAATCATCCGTCCCTGATGATCACAAAGAACGAAACCAGTGCCGGATCCAGCTGACGACAGCGGCCTTTCGCCACATTTCGCAGCGGCCTGTCACGGAACCTATTCCGGTGATTTGCCGACCTGAATCACCTGGTGGCAACCCTTCTCGGTAAGATCGTTTACCGAGAAGGGGGAGTTCTGTGAAAGCGTTGGTCGCCGGTGACCCGGCCACGGTGGGTCGCTACCAGGTGTTCGCCGTGCTGGGGGCGGGCGGCATGGGCCGCGTGCTGCTCGGGGTCTCGCCGGACGGGCGGCTGGTCGCGGTCAAGCAGGTGCACCCGCACTTCGCGCACGACCCCGGGTTCCGGGAGCGCTTCCGCCGGGAGGTCACCACCTCGCGAATGGTCTCCGGCGCCTACACCGCCGCGGTGATGGACGCCGATCCCGACGCCCCCACCCCGTGGCTGGCCTCGGTGTTCGTGCCGGGACCGGCACTGTCCGAAGTGGTCACGGCGGCCGGGCCGCTGCCACCGGCCGCGGTCCGGCACCTGGCCGCCGGGCTCGCGCTGGCACTGGGGGAGATCCACCGCACCGGCCTGGTCCACCGCGACCTCAAGCCCGGCAACGTCATTCTCGCCGAGGACGGTCCACGGGTGATCGACTTCGGCATCGCCCGCGCGGCCGAGGGCGACTCCGAGCTGACGCGGACCGGCTCGATCATCGGCTCACCGGGATACATGTCCCCGGAGCAGGCGCAGAGCAAGCCGCTGACCCCCGCCAGCGACCTGTTCTCCTTCGGCGCCCTGCTGGTGATGGCCGCGACCGGACGCGGCCCGTTCACCGGGGCGTCCACCCCGCAGACTCTCTACAACGTGGTGCACGCCGAGCCCGACCTGCGCGCGCTGGACCCATGGCTGCGGCGGATCGTCGAACCGTGCCTGGCCAAGGACCCGGCACACCGGCCGGCACCCGCCGACGTGCTGCGGGAACTCGGCCCCATCGAACCGGTGGCCAGCCCGTGGCCGCCACTGGTGCTCCAGCTCATCGACGAACAGCGGGCGCGGATCAGCGAACTGCTCAAGCCCCCGTCCCGGCGTCGCCGGTACGCCGGACTGGCCGCCGCCGCGGTGGTCCTGCTGGCGGCCGGCACGATCACGGTGGTCAGCCTGACCGGGTCCGACTCACCGCCGGCGGCCGCGGGGGCACCGGAGGAGCCGGTGGTCACCGCCACGAACCCGGATCCGTTCGGCCCGGACAACCTGCGGCGCGTCGACCTGTGCCGCCTGCTCGACGGGCAGGACGTGCCCGGGTTGGGGCGACTGTCCACGAAGGACGGATCGGCGTTGGACTCCTGCTTCCTGGAGAACGCCGAAGGGCGGAGCCTGGAGCTGAAGATCGGGCGTAGCCTGCTCGACAGCGAAGCGGGCGGCGATCTCGAAGGACTGCCGCTGACCACCAAGGGCGACGGCCGCGACTGCGAGGCGGCGGTCGCGGTCAACGGTTTCCCGGACAGCACGCTCGGCACCGAGGTCCACTTCGCCGTGCCGGTGGCCGACGCGTGCACCGTGGCGAAGGACGGGCTCGGTACGGCCGTGCGGCAGCTGCGCGCCGGTGGCCACGACCGCGAACTGCCGCCGGGCACCCTCGCCGCTCTCGATCCCTGCGCGCTGCTCGCACCCGCCGAGGCGGACCGGGTCATCGGCCCCCTGCGCAACACCGTCCACCAGGGGCTGCGCGAATGCCGGTACGAAGGCACCGGAACCCTCTCGGTGAAGTTGGGCAAAGGCTTCCCGCCCTCGATCACGCGCCAACTCGCCGGTGTGAAGGTGTCGCTGGGGCAAAAGAACAACGAAGAGGGCCAGCCCGGTTGCGCGCTGGCCTGGCAGCATCGGCAGCTCAGCCCGCGCGAGGGCGAGAACGTCGAGTTGCTGCTGGTCCCCACCGGCGCGCTGACCGTGGACCAGGCCTGTGAGAAGGTCCAGCAAGCCGGTCAGGCACTGCTCCCGAGACTCCCGAAACCCTAGGACCGGCCCGTGGAACAACTGGACCCCCGCGAACCACGGCAGATCGGGCCCTACCGGATCGTCGCCGCGCTCGGTGAGGGCGGCATGGGCCGGGTGGTACTGGGCCTGGCGCCTGATGGCAGGCTCGTCGCGGTCAAGCAGCTGCACCCGCACTTCGTGCACGACACCGGCTTCCGCGAGCGATTCCGTCGTGAGGTGACCGCCTCGCGAATGGTCTCCGGTGCCTACACCGCCGCGGTGATGGACGCCGATGCCGAAGCGGAAACCCCTTGGCTCGCCTCGGTTTTTGTCACCGGGCCGTCACTGCGCGAGGCGGTCGACGCGCTCGGCCCGCTGCCGGTGGACGCCGTGCGCCGCCTGGCGTCCGGGCTGGCCGCGGCGCTGACCGAGATCCACCGCGCCGGACTGGTGCACCGCGATCTCAAGCCCAGCAACATCCTGCTCACCGCGGACGGCCCCCGGGTGATCGACTTCGGCATCGCCAGGGCGGTCGAGGACGGCCACGAACTGACCGGCACCGGCTCGATCATCGGCTCGCCCGCGTTCATGTCCCCGGAACAGGCCGGCGGCGGGCAGGTCACCGCGGCCAGCGACATGTTCTCCCTGGGGGCCGTCCTGGTCATGGCGGCCACCGGACAGGGCCCGTTCACCGGCTCGGCCGCGGCTCAGACGCTCTACAACGTGGTGCACACCGAGCCCGATCTTTCCGCCGTGCCGGCGGAAATCCGCGCGCTGGCCGAGCCGTGCCTGGTGAAGGACCCGGCCCGCAGGCCGACTCCCGCGCAGTTGCTGGACTTCCTCGGGCAGGCTCCGGCGGTGGCCGCTCCATGGCCGCCCGCGGTCCACGCGCGGATCCAGCAGCAGGATGCGGAAGTGCGCTCGGCGCTGTCACTGCCGCTCCCGGCCTGGCAACCGCCTCCGCGACCGCGGAAAACCTGGTTGCGCTGGGTCGTGGCGGGGGTTGTTGTCGCTCTGCTCTCCGCGATCGCCTACGTGGTCGTCGAAGCCAGTGGTCCCGACGATCCCGGTGTCGCCGCCATGCCGATGTCCGACGCGCTCACCCTCGACCGGCTCCGGCGCGTGGATCCGTGCGAGGTGCTCAACGGGGACTTCACCCCCGATCTCGGCACGCTGGAACCGGAATCCAACCCGATCGAACCCAACCGCTGCTACTACACCGGTCGCGATGGCATCGAGTTCGAACTGCAGCTCGGTGACCCGGTGCTCTACGGGGGCGTCGGCCAGGCGAACCGCACCGCCGAGGGCATGGCCCTGCAGCGCATGACCTTCGGCGCCTGCGACGCACTGGTGCTGCTGCCGTCGCAACGGCAGCTCCACGTGATGATCTACAACCCGACCAAGGCCGGCGATCCGTGCGCGATCTCCGACAGCGCGCTCTCCGCGGTGCTCACGCGCCTGCGCACGAACGAGGTCGACCGCCCGGCCGATCCGGCGAGCGTGCTGCCGCTGGACCCGTGCGTGCTGCCCGACGCGACCGTGGCCGAAAGCGTGTTGAACGGCGGGAAGCCCGCGGTGAAGTCGCTGCGTGCCTGCGAGTGGATCAACGGGAACAACTCCCTGACCGTCGAAGTGAAGCGCAGCCTGTACGTCGATCGCGGGGAGTCGATCGACCTGGGTGGTGGCGTGACCGGTGAGGTGAGCGACACGGGCCCGACGACGTGCAGGGTGACCTGGCGGCATCGCCCACTTCCCGACGGCGACGCCGAGTACCTCTCGGTGTGGATCCACGGGCTGGACGTCGAGAATCCCTGTGAGCACGTCCGCGCGGTCGTCGGGTCAGTCCTGCCGAAACTGCCGAAAGTCCAGTAGTTCAGCCGAGGTGCTCGAGGATCCGCGTCGCCGCTGCCGCCGCCCCTGCTCGCCGACTACACCGGCGAACCACAGCGCCGGTTTCCGTCACCGTGACGAAACAATCCGGTGTGGTTCCCTTCTTGATCACGACCGGTTTGGGGTCACCACCGGGCGATGAGCGGCGGCTCCGGTTCGTGCTGTCGCCAGGCTTCGGTGATGCGGCCGAGGCGGGCGGGCGCCGCGATGCCGCGCACGGCCGCGATCTTGCCGCCCGTGATCTCGAACGCCACCGCGCCGACGACCTGGTCACCGAGCACGAAGAGCAGGGCTGGGTCGCCGTTGACGAGCGCGTAGTGCACGGCGGGCGTGCCTCCGGCAAGTCGCCGTTTCGCGGCGGAGGGCTTCAAGCCGGCCCGTGCGATGGCGGCGATGCGCTCCGGAGTGTCGAAACGCATCAGCGACTCGGTCAGGCCGGCGCCGTCGGAGACCGCGGTCGCGTCATCGGTGAGCAGCGCCACCAGCCGTTCGGTGCGACCCGACGAGGCAGCGTCGAGGAACTCCTCGACGATCCTGCGGGCGGACGCCGGGTCGGCTTCGCCTCGGCGGCGCGCGGCGGCGATGCGACGCCTTGCCCGGTGGAAGTGTTGCTGGCTGGCGGATTCGGTGACGTCGAGCATCCCGGCGATCTCGGCGTGGCTGTAGGAGAACGCTTCGCGCAGGAGGTAGACGGCTCGCTCCAGCGGTGACAGGCGCTCCATGAGAAGCAGCACGGCCAGGGAGACCGACTCGCGTTGCTCGAACGTCTCGGCCGGGCCGAGCATCGGGTCGCCGTCGAGAAGCGGTTCGGGCAGCCAGGCCCCGACGGTGCGTTCGCGGCGGGCCTGGGCCGAGCGGAGTCGGTCGAGGCACAGGTTGGTGACCACCTTGGTCAGCCAGGCTTCGGGCACCTCGATCCGCTGCCGGTCGGCGTCCTGCCACCGCAGGAACGCGGTCTGCACGGCGTCCTCGGCGTCGGCGGCAGAGCCCAGCAGCCGGTAGGCCAGTGAGGTCAGCCGGTTGCGGCTGGCCTCGAACCGGCTGGTGTCGAAGCGATCGGTGGTGGTGCTGTCCACGTGGACCACCCTATGCGGCCACCTTCTCGGCGGAGGCGGGCGACGCGGCGGCCAGGCGTCGCCTGCGCTTGGGCACACCGAAGGTCGGGTGCTCGATGCTCCACAGCGAGATGGCAAGGATGCATGCCTTGATCCGCGCGGCCGTCCGGCCGCCAAGGAACTTCGGCTTCGCCCGCGCTTGGTCGTCGACCATCTGCAGGATCGCGTCCTGTCGTCCGAGACTGATGTGGTTGCCCGCGTAGTTCAGCTTGACGTTCGTGATCTCGTGGCCGGTCAGGCGGCCGATGATCGCTTCCACGGCCTGCTTGCCGGCGTAACCGGCCGAAGCGCAGGACATCGGCAGCGGCCTGCCGTTGTCGCCGATGACGTGGGCGCTGTCGCCCACACCGTAGACGTTCGGGTGCGAGACCGACCGCATCATGCGATCGACGACGAGCTGCCCGGTGTCGGCGACCTCCAGCCCGCTGGCGGCGGCGATGGGGTGTACCGCGAACCCGGCCGTCCACACGGTTGCGTCGGCCGCGAGGGCGGTGCCGTCGGCGCACAGCACCCGCGTCGCTTCGACGGCTTCGACGGTGGTGTGCTCCAGGACGGTGATGCCCAGCCGATCGCAGGCCCGGCGCAGGTGGTCGCGGGCGCCGGGGGAGAGGGGAGCGCCCAGCTCGTCATGGGCGATCAGCGTCACCGACAGGCCGGGCCGGGCGTCGGCGATCTCGGTGGCGGTTTCGATGCCGGTCAGTCCGTCGCCGACGACCAGCACACTTCCGCCGCTCCGCTTGCCGAGTTTGTCCAGGCGCTCGCGCAGGCGTAGCGCCGAGGGCCGCCCCGCGACGTCGAAGGCGTGCTCGGCGACGCCGGGAACGCCGTGATCGGCGACTCGGCTGCCGAGCGCGTAGAGCAGCGTGTCGTAGGGGAGTTCGCCACCTCCGCCGGCGTCGGCCACGGTGACGACCTGACGCTCGGGGTCGATGGCGGTGACCCGGGCAAGGCGCAGCCGTACCCCCGTGCCCGCGAAGATGTCGGCGAGCTTCCGAGCCTCGATCTCCCGGCCGGCCGCGAGCTGGTGCAGCCGCAGCCGCTCGACGAAGTGCGGCTCGGCGTTGACCACGGTGATCTCGGCGTCCGCCGGGGACAGCCGCCGGGCCAGGTTCCCGGCCGCGAAGGCCCCGGCATACCCGGCGCCGAGAACGACGATGCGGTGCTTCATGGCTTGCTCCTGTCGGTTTCGCTTGCTCCTGGTGGTTGAGCGAAACAACGCCCCGTTTGCTGACAGGAACGACGTGTGTCGCGGGTCACATAGGCGAGCGGGTGCCACCCGGCACCTGAAGGAATTGGGTCTGACGACCCATCGAACCCGCGAGGAGTGACACCCGTGCGCACTGTCGCCCGGCACGACGTCGATGTGCCCAACGCCGAGGAGACCGTCGGGCTTCTCGCCGCACGCGCCCACGAGGTACGTGAGGATCTGGAAGAGATTCCGCTGGGTCCGGGTTTCGCGATGTCGCGATCCCTGGCCGAGTTCGGCAACCGCTGCGCGAGCGACCCGAGTGCGGCCCGGGCCGACACCTGGTACGCGCTGGTGCGGGCGATGCAGTCGTCCGCTGCTCTGTTCCAGGCCGCGAGCAGCCCCAGCGGAAACGTGGAGTTCCGGTTCGGCGACGAGACGATCCGGCGGCAGGCGACCGGCCCGACCACCGACTGGACCTGCTCCGCGAGTCCAGCTACGCGTACGACGAGTTCCTCTATTCCTGGGTACGGGCCCTGCGGATCCATTGGCGGGGCGAAGAGAACCTGATCGACACGGTACTGGAGGCGATGAGCGGCACCGACCCCGAGCAGATGGAACGCTTCGAAGCCGCTCCCGTCCTGCAGCTCTACTACCCGCCGATGGAACTGTTCTACCTGCTGACCCAGCGCGAAGACGTCAAGTTCAACGACTCACTCGCCAACGCGCTGGAACTGCACAAGCGGTACTGGACCGCCGAAGACGAGCGGTTGCGGGATCCCGAGGGCTTCGTCGCGCTGGGGCCACTCGCCATCGCCTGCCTCGCCCGCGACGCGGGGATGATCATCGAGGTGGAGTCCGATTACCTGCCGATCCACCTACTGGACGGTGCTCGAGTCGGCGAGATGTCGACCTGAGAACGCGGTGCCCCTGCCACTGGGTGAAAGCGCCTTCACCGCCATGAAGGTGCGGTGAAAGCCCTCGCCCCCATCGTTGTCGGCGAATGAGTTCGAGCGTTTCACCCAGTTGAAAGGGAATCGAATGAAGCGAATTCGCGCCAGGGCAGCGAAAATCACCGGCGCATTGGTCGCAGCGGGGGCTTTCATCGTCATGGCCGCCGGAGGGGCGCAAGCCTCGGCCGCGGACACGAGCCTCCAGTCGGAAATCACCCGGGCGCTCGAACGGACGCCGGGCGGCGTGCAGATCAGCGCGAACCAGGTCGCCTGGCAGAACGGGAAGGTGGTGCTCACCATTCCGCTGCCCGGCGAGAAGTTCGCTCGCGGAGCGGCGGAACCCGTGTCGGCGCTGGGCACGAGGAACTGCGAATACACCTGGGTCTGCCTCTACGACGGTAAGGATTACGAGGGGCGTCGGCTCCAGTTCAGCGACTGCAATGAGTTCAACGACCTCAGCAGCTGGGACTTCAACGACAAGATGACGTCCTGGCACAACAATCAGACGTCGGGCACCAAGGCCCGGTTCTACAACTGGTCGAAGGGCCAGTGGGTGCTGGTCTACACCACTCCCGGCGCGCAGTCCTGGGATGGCGAAGTCTCCTCCAGTATCAACAACATGGTGGACGGCATCAGAGCCTGCTGAGCCAGCCAGTCAGCTGGGTGGCCGGTCCGCACGCCGCGGACCGGCCACCCGGCCGTTCCTGCCGACGGCCGTCGGTGTCCAGTCCAGGTGTCGGCCCTCTGTGCCTGAATCGGCCCCTCACTTCGCTTGCGCGTTTTGCTGACCTCTGCGTGCGTTCCTCCCTGACCTCGGCCGTGGCTGATAACAGGGATTATCACCCATGGCGACCTCCCATAACTCATACTCGAACTGGTTTGAGGTAGACTTAATTCGAACTAGATCGAGTTAAGGTGGGAACGGTAAACGTGCAGGTCAACGAGCAGGACCGCGAAGAAGAGGGCGCAACGGACGAGTCGCGGACGCGGGTGTGTGCGCTGGACGGGTGCGAGCGCAGGTTCACCCCGGCCTCGAACCGGCAGCGGTTCTGCACTCCGGCCCATCAGCAGCAGGCGCAGGCCCTGCGGCGGCGTCCGGTCGATCCGGAGTTGCCGATCGTCGAGCTGGAGCAGATCCGGGATGACGCGCTCACCACCGTGGTCCCCGCCGCCGAGGCGTTGACCGAGCAGCTCACCGCACTCCTGGAACGACTGAGCACCATCAACGAGAGCGCGGTCGCCCGCATCACCGTGGCCGAGAGCGCCGCGGCGGAAGCCCGCGCCGCCCAGCAGGAATCCGCCGAGCGCGCCGCCGACGCCGTGACCGCCCGCGAGCGCGCCGAACGCCAATCCCGCATCGACCGCGACGCTCGCGCCGCCGCCGAGACGGAAGCCGCCACTGCTTCCCGTGCGGCTGAGACCGCTCGCGAAGCACAGCACCGCGCCGAAGTCGCCAAGGCCGAATCCGAGCGCGACGCCCGCTGGCTCGCGGAACAACTCGCCGAACTCCGCGAACAGCACGCCGAGCTGGGCGACCAGTACGACCAGTTGCAAGCTCAGCACGCCTCCCTGGCCGAGGCGCACACCGAACTCGTCCAGGCACGCGAGGCCGACCGCGCCGCCCACACCCAAGCGGTACACGAACTCGAGCTGCGCCACCGCGACCAGCTCACCGAGCATCAGCAGGCCGACGCCCGCCAACTGGCCGAAGCCACGCAGCGGCACGAAGCCGAACGCGAGCGGCACCGCGATGAGCTGGAACAACAGCGCGCCGAACACGCCGCGACGGTCAAGCGGCTCATCACCGAACTCGACCAGGCCCGCGCCCGCGACACCGAGCAGCGGCAAGCACTCGCCGAACAGGCCGCCCGGCTGGCCGAGCACGAACGCGCCGCCGCCGCGGCCCGCACCCTCGCCCGCGACTACGCCGCGCTGTACGAGGTCGCTACCGATCTGGCCGCCGACGCATCCGATGAGCCCAGGGAAGTCCGCGCCGAACTGACCGCTGTCCTGCGCGGGCGCACACCCCCGCGGGACAACTGGCAGCCGGCTTCGAAGCCATGACTGTCCGTGACGACCTGGTGGTGCTGGTCGACGATGAGGATGCCCGGCGGCAGGCCTCGTCGTGGAACATCTGGAGTTCCAGCCGGTGGCGCGGGCCGGGGCTGTACCGGTTGTGCCGGTCGACCAGGAACCCGGCGCCCGTCACCGGGTCCAGGACCACGATCACGTACCCGTCGTGGGGCACGAGCACCCCGATCCGGCTGGAAAGCTCCGTGCCGAGTTCTCGCGCGGACGGTGGATGTCACCGGGCGCACGGTGGCTGGTAGTCGCGCTCCGGCAGGAAACGGGCCCATTCTTCCCGGCTGATCGGCGGTGGCGCGGTGGCGCAGATGCCCGCCGCGGCGCGGTCGGGCGTGGTTTCCCAGAGGTGCGCGGAGTGATCCGTCGCGCCGCTGGCGAGTACCTGGCCGTCGGGGCGGAACACGACCGCGCCCACGTCGTCGGTGTGGCCGCTCAGCGTGCCCGCAGCGAGCGGCCGGTCGGGGCGCGTCAGGTCCCACAGGCGCACGGTCGCGTCGGCGCCCGCGGTGGCCAACTGACGACCGTCCGGGCTGAACGCCGACATCCACACCATGCCGCCGTGGCCCGGCAGCGTGGCCAGTGGGCGTGGGTGGTCGAAATCGGTCACGTCGAGCAGCCGCTGGGCTTTCTCCCGATCGTTCCAAGTGGACAGATACCGCCCGTCCGGGCTCAGTGACCGGGCCGTCACCAGTTCGTCCGCACCCGGCGGGAAGTCCGCCTCACGCGGAGCCGCCGGATCGGTGACGTCCCAGCGCCGCGTCTGCCGCTCGCCGGCGCCACCCGTGAGCACCGTCCGCCCGTCGGGGCTGAACAGCACCGACCACACCTCGTCCGCGAGACCGCCGGGCTGGGACAGGCGCCGGGGCGCGGTGCGATCGGCCACGTCCCACAGGCTCAGCCCGTGTGCCCCGGCCAGTGCCAGCACTCGGCCGTCCGGGCGATAGGCCAGCGCGAAAACCTCGGCGGTCCCCGGCACGATCGTGGCGTGCCGCACCGGGTGGACCGGATCGGCGACGTCCCACAGCACGGCGACCCCGTCCTCGGACGCGGTGGCCAGCGTGCGCCCGTCGGGGGAGAACATCGCGGAGCGAGCGGGCCGGACACCACCCGGCAGCCTGGCCAGCGGTCGCCTCTGCCTGGCATCGCTGACGTCCCAGAGCCGGATCGAACCGTCCCAGCTCGCCGTGGCCAGCACCCGGCCGTCCGGCGAGAACGCGACGGAGGCCACGACGTCGCGATGACCGACCAGCGGCAGCGCCCGGAGTTCCTGGAGCCGGACGCCCGCGTCCTCGTCGACGGCGGCGATCGTGGCGCTGTCCGGGCTGAACGCGGCGGACGACCGCCCACCGGGCAACGTCGTCACGTTCGCCGGGCGAGCGAGGTCGGTCAGGTCCCACAGGATGGTGCCGCCCCCGGTGGAGGCGAGCCAGCCGCCGTCGGCGCTGAAGGCCACCGACGACACGGCGGCCGTGTGGCCGACAAGGGTCGCGCCGGTCCGTGGAGCATCCGGGTTCCGCACGTCCCAGAGCCGTACCTCGCGGTCCCAGCTCGCGGTCGCGACAGAGCCGCCATCCGGGGAGAACGCGACTCCCGAAACGAGACCGGCGTGCCCGGACAGCGTTCCGGCCGGGCGGGGCCGCTCCGGTGAGCGAAGATCCCACAGCTCGACCTCGCCGCCGCCCGCGGCGGCGAGGGTCCGGCCGTCGGGGCTGACCGCCACCTGGTGGAGGCGGTCAGCGCGACCTTGGATGGTCGCGACCGGGCGTGGTCGCCGGGGATCGGTCACGTTCCACAGCCGGACGGCCTTTTCGTTGGTGGCGGTGGCCAGGATCCCGTTCTGCCCGGAGTACGCGATCGAGGCGAGGCTGCTCGACGAGCCTCCCGGACTCGTCAGCCCGACCGGATCGCGGGGATTGGCCACGTCCCACAGACGAATACCGCGCTCGCCGATCGTCACCAGCGTCGTGCCGCCGGCGAACGCCACCGCCATCACGCGTTCGCCGACCGGCACCGTGGTGAGCGCGGCCGGGTGAGCCGAGTCCGTGACGTCCCACAGCCGCAGCGTCCGATCACCGCTCGCCGTCGCCATCAGGCGCCCGTCCGGGGCGTAGGCGAGGAAGATCTCCTGGTTGGTGTGGCCGGTCAGCCGGCTGGAGCGGGTACCGCCGTGGGCGCTCAGCACCGTGTCACGGGTTTCGGCGAGCGGGATGAGCCGGTGCGCGGCCAGCACGAGTTGCGCGGCCAGTCCCGGGTTCGACGCCCGGATCGACGCGGCGTCGGCCAGCACCCGGCGGGCGATCGCGGTGTTGCGCTCGGCTTCGGCGACACGCTCGGCCCGCACTGCCTGGACGACGGCCACCGCGGCGGCCAGCAGCAGCACGCCGAGCAGCGCGACCAGTCGCCGAAGCCGCCGGGTGTGCCGTTCGGCCAGGGCCCGCTCGGCGGCTTCGGCGTCGACGCTCGCCACGAGGAACTCGCGTTCCCGCTGGGTGAGCGCGGAGTCGTTGGCAGCGGCCCAGTCCTGTGCGGCGGCCAGGCGCGCGCCGCGGTACAGGGTGCCCGGGTCGCGGTGGTGCGTCTCCCACGCGTCCGTCGCGTCGGTGAGCAGGTGGTGCACGCGCAGGCCGTCACGGTCGGCGTCGACCCACTCCCGCAGCCGCGGCCAGCACTGGATCAGCGCTTCGTGCGTGATGTCCACGGTGTTGTGGTCGACGGTGAGCAGCCGGGCCCGGGTCAGGCGCTCCAGCACCTCCAGTGCGGCCGGGTCCAGGTCGAGTTCGTGGCGGCTGACGCGCCGTTTGGTGTGCTCGGTCTCGCCGACGGCGACGAGCCGGAGGAGCAGCCGGCGGGCGATCTCCGGCTCGTCACCGGTGAACGTGGCCCACAACTGTTCGGCACTGCGCGCGATCGCGTGCTCGATGCCGCCCACCGCCTCGTACCCGGCCAGGGTGAGGGTGGCGCCGCTGCGCCGCCGCCACGTTTCCCGCAGGGCGTGCGACACCAGTGGCAACACCATGCCCTGACCGGCGGCGTCGGCGACCAGCCGGGAGACCAGCGCCGCCTCGACCATGCAGCCGGCGGCCATCGCCGGGCGGGTGATCGCCTGCCGGAGGTCTTCGGTGCTCATCGCGCCGACCAGGTACTGCCCGCCGCGCAGCGCGCCGACCAGTTCCGGGTAACGGCCGCAGCGCCCGAAGCAGTCCGCCCGGACGCCGATCACCACGCGCGGCCCGTCCTCCGGCACGCGCACCAGGGTGCGGATGAACCGCTCGCGGTCGGCTTCGCCGGCGCCGAGCGTGAACAGCTCCTCGAACTGGTCCACGACCAGCAGCGCCTCCCCGGTGCGACCGAGCGATGCGACGGCGGCGGCCAGCTCGTCCAGTGGCCGCGGTCCCGGGGTGATCACCGCGGTGGGCCCGGTCGCCGCGGCCACCAGGCCCGCCCGGAGCACCGACGACTTCCCCACGCCCGAAGCACCGAACACCGCGGTGAACCGCCGCGTGGACACCAGTTCTCGCAGGTCGTCGACGACGGCGTCCCGGCCGAAGAACCGATCGGCGTCGCCCGCCTGGAACGCGGCCAGCCCCAGGTACGGCGGGTCGCCCTCGTCAGCGGGGTCGGCGGGTTCGGCGGTGGTGGCCAGTTCGGCCGCCACCGCACGCCATCGGCCGCGCCACTGGCCGACGTCGCCGCCGCACGCGCGCACGTAGGCGAGCGTGATGGTCAGGCTGGGCAACGCGCGGCCGCTCGCCGCCTTCGACAGCGCTGCCATCGAGTAGCCCGCGCGTTCCGCCAGTTCCCGGTAGGTCGGGCCGCCCGCGGCCCGGCGCAGTTCCCTCAGTTCGGCCGCCAACCTGCCCAGCGGCGTGTCGGCCGCGTCGAGCGGCCTTTCCCCCCGTGCCACCTCGCCCCTCCGATCGCGCGAAGCGATTTCGACATTCGCATTGTTGCCTGTTCAAGGCCCCGGCGGGAAACAACAAAAGCGGGATATACCTCGCCCGTCAGCTCGTCCGAGGTAGAGGGGGAATCAATGGGGAAGTGGAAAAGTCCGGTGCTCGCGCTGGTCGCGGCGGGAATCGGCACCGTCATCGCGGTGCCGGGGCCGGCGATGGCATCCGTCGGCGAGTTTGCCGGCCAGTGGACGATGCACCAGAGCAACGGGTACGTGGTGAGCCTCGATGTCGGCCCGGCAGGCGCCGGTGGTGCGTTCACCGGAACCGCGCACTACAACGCCATCACCGGCGCGATCGTGTCGGGACGGCTCGCCGCGACCGACGTCACCTTCGAAATCCACTGGTCCGACGGCAAGCAGGGCCGCTACATCGGCCATGCCGCCGGTCCTCAGCGCTGGATCGGTGAATGCGACCAGATCGGCACCTCACCCGTCCACGCGCACTGGTCCGCCGTACCGGCGTGACCGACATTCGAGAGGGGAAAACAATGAGAAGCTCAACAACGCGCAGATCGATGCGCCGGGTTTTCGCGGCGGTGGCCGTCGCGCTGGTGGCCGGCGGGGGTGTCGCCTCGGCCGGACAGGACAAGCCGGTGGTGGAGGAGGAGAACGCGTTCTCCTACATTTCGCCGGAGGTCCGCGCCAAGATGGCCGCGCAGGACAAGGCCAAATCGGCCGCGAACATCGTGCGACAGGCCGTCGCGCAGCACGATGGCACCGGCTTCACCAGCATCGCGCTCCAGGGTGAGTCGGTCGAACTGGCGTACAAGGGACCGATTCCGGACGCGGTGAACGCCGCGATCGACGAGGCACGCAAGACGGTGCCGGTATCGGTCAAGGACGCCCCGTATTCACTCGCGGAACTGGAGACCGCTTCGGCCGAGATCACCGAGCAGCTGCGCACGCGTCCGGACGGGCCCGCGCACAGCGTCGAGGTGACGCCGGACGGCGGGAGCCTGGTTGTCGGCGTCGACCAGGTGACCACCCTGCAGGCACTCGACCTGGCGGAGGTCGCGGTCCCGGTGCGGGTCGCGCAGCGCGAGCGGATGGCGTCGTTCGGGCGCCTCGACGACACGCCGCCGTACTGGGGCGGGGCCAGGATCGTCAGCACGGACATCCCCATCGAGTGCACCTCGGGCTTCGGCGTGCACGCCGGCGGCCAGCGCTACCTGCTGACCGCGGGACACTGTGGACGCCCGGACGCCGGTTGGACGAACGGGAACGGCAGCCGGTTCATCGGCAACGCCACGCACGAGCACATCGACCACGACCTGCTGCTCATCGCCACGGACGCGGGCAGCCGGATCTATGACGGCGGTGTCGGGGTCAACGAGTTCTCCAAGGCCGTGTCCGGGTGGGCGTGGACAGCCGGTAACGAGTGGGTCTGCAGTTCGGGCTCGGTCAGCGGGGTGATCTGCAACCACGTCGTGGAGCTTTTCAACCGGGTGCTCTGCGGTTACAACGCCTACGGCGACTACGAGTGCTACTCCGGGCTCGTCCAGACCAAGCAGTTCGACGGCCTGACCGCCGGTCGGCCGGGTGACAGCGGTGGCCCGGTGTTCGGCCTGGACGGTGACCGGGTCGTCGCCAAGGGCACCATCACCGGTGGCGGCGGCGTCACGCTGCTGTGGCAGCAGTTCGGCACCGCGGTCGGTGATTTCGGTATCGCACCGCTGACCAGCTGAGAAACCTCTGGAGCCGCGCCCCCTGCTCGTCGGTGGGCGCGGCTCCGGAGTGCGGGTCGTCAGGTGGTGAGGCGTCATCCAGTTCGGCCGGCCGCTCGGCGGGTTCGAGCGTGTCGTGGCCGAAGGTGCGGTGCGCCCAACCCGCCAGCTTCCGGGGAGTGACTGCGTGCGACAACGTCTGTGCCGCCATCGCCCGCAGCCCCGCCTCGCGCGCTGCGGGCGTGTCCCGTTCGTGGAAGTCGAGGCCGACCTCGTGCAGTGCGGCCTCGAGGTACTCCGGGACTTCGTTGTCAGCGTTCTTCACCGACACCGCGGCGAGCATGCACAGCGACGGCCCGTCGAACCCGGCCACCAGCAGCGTGCACGCCGCCCGGACCAGCGCATCCGCACCGACCTGGTCGACGTACCACAGGCCGACGGTGTCACGCAGACTGGTCAACGCGGCCTGTCGGCGAATTCGATCACTGGTCACCGTTGAACCGCTCCGTTCCCACCGGCAGTTGCATGGCGATCATCGAGCGCAGCGTCACGTAGCCGACCGCCTCGTTGACGCGGATCATGTGCGTGTTCTCCGCGCCCGTCGTCGTGCTGATCCGTTCGAGCGCGGGGCAGTCGGCGACCAGCCACCGCGCCATGTCCGCTTTCAGGCACCGTCCCAGTCCATGTCCCCGGTGGGCTGCCAGCACGGCGGTGTCGCGCTGATAACCCCAGTCGGGACGGCGGGGGTGCACGCACGTTTCGGTGAAACCGGCGACCTCGCCACTCTCCTCGTGCACCGCGACCACCACCCGCTGCTTGAGGGCCTGCGACCGCGATTCGGCCTCGGCGGCGCGTAACCGCCGCAGCCGGTATCCCGCGGGTACCTCGACTTCCCACCTGGACCCGTCTGGACCGTCCACGTCGGCGAGCACCAGCACCTGCCGGACGATCGTGCGGACGGGCCGGAAGCCCAGTGCCTCGGCCCACCACTGGCCGGCGGTTCCTTCGACCACTTCCCAGCCTTCGATGCTCTGCGTTGCTGCTCGCGCAGATCGAGCAGGACCGCGCGCAACATCGCGGTGCCGAAGCCCGCGCGACGGTGAGCCGGATGCACCTTGATGTCGGTCAGGCCGATGTCGCTGTTCTCCTCGTCGAGGAAACACACCGCGGCGACCGCCGCCACGGTGCCTCCGAGGCGGCCGATCCAGTGGGCCACCGCGCCGAGTCCCGGCAGGGGCGTCTTCAGCCGAGCGGTCAGCTCGCCGATCGGCAGGGGTGGTTCCCCCGGCCGATCGGCGACCTGGCTCGCCACCACAACAGCGTGATAGGCGGCGAACTCCCGGTCGGTCGCGTGAGCGGGTTCGAACCGCTCGATCGCCAGCTCGTCGGTCATCGGTGGGCGCGGCTCCAGAGGGCGGGCCAGCCGCCGTTGCCGAGCAGGGCGGCTGGGATGAGCAGACCGTGTTCGTCGATGCGCTGCCCGAACAGGTCCACCGGTGCGCCGAGGTCGGCGGCCGGTGCCAGGGCGTGCTGCCAAGGACCGTGCTCGTCGAGCAGGTCGGTGCCGGGGAAACCGGGCACCGCGGTGATTCCCGGCGCGGTCAGCCGGATTGTGTTGTCCTTTGTGGACGCACACGTGGTGCTGATCGCCAGCACGCACACGAGTTCCGGCGACGGCTTGCGCGCCACCGACCGGGCGAGCGCCTCGGCCAGTGCCGGGTCACCCATGGCCGAGCGCAGTGCTCGCGCCACCACGTCCATGGCGCGTGCGGGGGCGATCTCCGGGTGGCGGACGAGGGCGCGCAGAGCCCGGGGGAGCGGTGCGGCGCTGGTCAGCGCACCGAGCCCGGCAACGTCGAGCTGGTTCACCGCGCTGGTGAGCGGCCGGACGCGCGTCGCCTGCCACAGGCTTGGCGCGCTGACCCCGGCCTCCAAGGCGGCGCGCAGCAGTTCGACGTGCCGGGCCGGGCCGACGCGCTTGAGTGCGATCACCGCCGCGTCCGGTTCGAAATCGGCCGGTTGGCCGGACGTGCCGAGCCCGCGGGCGAGCTTGGCGTACAACTGCCGCGCGGCGTCGGCCGGGGCCGTGGCCAGCTCCCGCTGGACCGCGGTGACCAGGTCACCGGTGGGCAGGCGGCGTGCCGCGGGACGGGGTCCGCGCCGTGGTCGCGCCGGTGGTAGCGGCAGCAGCGGCTCGGGTGCGGGTGGCGCGGGGCCGGGGAAGTCGTTGACCCAGCGCTTGATGTGCTCTTCGATGGCGGGCGCGAGGTTGTCGTTGAACCGCGCGCGCAGTTCGTGGATCTGCCAGCCGCCGGTGTGCCGCCGGATGTCGAGATTGGCGACGATGCGGCCGTCGGCCGGGTCACGCAGCGCCATCAGCACGCAGTGGCCCCGGCGCGCCTGGTCGGCGTACCACGATTCGCCGATGCAGTTGCCCATGTAGCTCGACCAGGTGGCCAGCTGACGCGGATGGTGGCCCAGTTCCACGGTCAGCGTGGTGCCCGGGACCACCTGCTTGTCCACAGAGGACACTTCAGGTGGGATCGGGAACGCGCCGACGCTGGCTTCGGTGACCGCCGCGTCCGCGCCGACCGCGTCCGCCAGCTCGGCCCAGGTGCCGCAGCGAGGCGGTGGTGCCGCCCCGAACGCGACCAGTTGGGCGACTCCGGCGGCGGCGAGCGACAGTGAACCGGCTTCGGGCCGACCGGGGTTCGGCGTCCGGTAGTCGAGGTCGGGCGCGGGCCGCGCGTGCCGGACGGTGGCGGATTCGTTGCCGTGGAAGAGCGCCAGTCCGTCGGCGAGGTCGGCGAGCCAGAGCAGGTCGTGGGGTGCTTCCACCTCGGCCGGGTCCAGCTCCGTGGTGGCCAGGCGCTGGGCCAGCGCCGAGGTGGGGCCGTCGGGGTGCGCGTCGGCCAGTGGCGGCTGCTCCCAGCTGTCCGGCGCACGGGCGAACCCGACCGCGGCCCGCCATTTCCGCAGGTGGGCGGACTGCCACGGCCGGCAGGTGTCCCAGCAGTTGTGCAGCGGGCGCTCGTCCAGGTTCCGGATCAGCTCGGCCACCGCGTCGAAGACGACCACGCCGTAGTTGCGGGCCATGGCGACCCGTTCCTTGACGTAGGTCTCGGTTTTCGCGGTGATCGTCCGTCCCGGTCGCAGGGGCTGGAGCAGGTCGTGGACGTAGCGCCCCGGCCGCGCGGGGTGGCTGTAGGCGCCTTCGGGCCGGCGCGTCGCCGCGGTCCGCTCGGCATCGGTGAGACAGCCGTCGGCCGCGACGAGTTCGTCGCGGTGCTTCTCCGCGGCGCTCGCGAGTCCCTCGTCGGACATGGTCCTGGCGAAGCGCAGCAGCGCTGTCGCCGCGATGGCGTCCCGCATCAGCCAGGTGAGTTCCCGCGCGGTCCACTGCGGGGGCGGTTGCCAGCGCGCCGCGTCGGCCAGCGACGGCTGACCACCGGCGGCCCAGGTCAGCTGCTGCAGGATCGGGGCGTTGAAGTGCTCGCGGTGGCGTTCGCGGAGCTTGTCGATCCGGTCGGCACGAACCTGCGTCGACGCGCGCCGGGCCACGCGCTGCCGTTGGACCAGTTGCGCGCACACGTGATCCCACAGGCTGAGGATCAGCGTCAGCCGCCGCGGCCGTGGATAGCGCGCCAGCACACGCGACAGGTGCTCGGCCAGGGTGGACGCGGCGCCGCGCGGGAACGGGTCGACGCCGTCCGGGGCGCTGAGCGCGAGAACCTGCTCCAGTTGCTCGGGCCCGAGCAGATCCGAGGCCGCCGACGCCAGTTGCAGCGCGGCCCAGCGCCGCTCGAGGATCGTCGCGTTCGCGGCCGCGCCGACCCGTTTTGTCGCCGACGGCCCGAACAACGCCACCAGCGTGGCCGCGCGGTCGCCCAGCCCATGCGTGCGAACCCTGAGTGCGGCGAGCACGGCGTCGCGCCGGTCACCGTGGGCACCGGCCAATCGCGCCGAGGTGAAGCCACCACCGAGGTCGGCGCCCGCCCCCGCGGCGACGTCCGTCCCGTCGCTCACCAGCAAGATGAGCTGCCGGACCGCCTGGCGCACCACCTCGGGTTCCGCTTCGGCCGGCCCGACGGCGACGGGGGCGCCGGGCGGGTGCGCGCCGGTCCGATCGCTGGCGAGCCTGGGCACGACTCGGCCGCCGGACGTGGGGAGCCAGCAGCGCACCCCGGGTCCGGCGATCATCCCAAACGCCAAGTGAACGGACATCGCTGTCCATTGTCCCTTGCGGTGCAACAGCTTTTGGCGACCATGCCAGGATTGCGGCATTTCGAACTGACCTTCCGGCTGACGAAGCGGCCCGACGGGCACCACCGCATCGAACTGTGTCAGGCGATCACCGGATACCCGCACCTTCCCGAAGCCCCGGCCACCGAACTGACCGTGTTCGCCCTGACCGTCGATTCCCAGCTCGGCACCGCGGAGTCGAGCACCGCCGTGGTGCTGGAGGGGCCGGCGGCGGGGAACCCGTTGCTGATCACCGATCCCGCCCGCGCGTCCTGCCGTCGGGGAAGGCGACGGACACTTCGAGGCCGCCGCCGGGGCGGGGCCGCGCGCTGACCTCGGCGCCGTGTGCCTCGGCGATCGAGGCGACGATCGACAGGCCGAGCCCGGCCCCATCGGCCCTGGTGCGCGTGTGCAGCCGGTGGAAGGGCTGGAACAGTTCGGGAACGCGGTCCGGGGGCACTTCGGGACCGGTGTTGCGCACGGTCAGCACCCGCGCCTCGGACAGTTCGATGTGGACGGAGCCGCCCGGCTTGTTGTACCGCACGGCGTTGTCCAGCAGATTGGCCAGCAACCGGGCGAGCAGCACCGGATCCCCGTTCACCTGGACGGGCGCCGCCGCCACCGTCAGCTCCAGCTCACCCGCGTCGGTCTCGTCGACCACCTGCCGGAACAGCAGGTCGAGGCGCACGGGCTGGGGCTGGTCGAGGCCGTGCCCGGCTTCGGCGAGCACCAGCAGCGAGTCGATCAGCAGTTCCGTCCGCCGGTTGTGCGCGAGCAGTTTCTCCCGCACGGCGGGCAGATCCGCGGCGTCCTCCAGGCCGATCTGGATCGCGGCCCGCTGGGTCGCCAGCGGCGTCCGCAGTTCGTGCGCGGCGTTGGCGACGAACCGGCGCTGGCTCGCCACCGAGCGTTCCAGGCGCGCCAGCATCGCGTCGAAGGTGTCGGCGAGTTCCTTGAGTTCGTCGTCCGGCCCGGCCAGCGCGATCCGTTCGTCCAGATTGGACACCGACAGCCGCTGGGCGGTGGCGGTGATCCGGCGCAGCGGCCGCAGCAACCGCCCGGCGAGCCACCAGCCCGCGAGCACCGAAGCCACGGTCAGCACGGCGATCGTGATCGCGCTGACCACCCACTGGTAGTCCACCACCTCCTTGGGCAGCCCGCGCACGGCGGGCGGCAGCGGCGGCGGGACCGGTCTGCCCGGCCTCGGCTCCTCCGGTGGAGGCGGCGGCTCCACCGGGCTGATGTCCGAGACCTTGGCCTCCAGCGCGTCCCCGAGCAGCAGGGTCACCACGGTCAGCAGGATCGTCGAGGTGACCAGGAAGATGCCGGAGTAGAGGGCGGTGAGCCGGACCCGGATGGTTCGCCGCCTCACAGCAGGTACCCGGCGCCCGGCACGGTGCGGATGCACGGCGGATCGCCGAGCTTCGCGCGCAGCCGGCTGATGATCACGCGCACCACCGTGGTGAACGGATCGGCGTTCTCGTCCCACGCCGACTCCAGCAGGGTTTCCGCGCTCACCACGCTCCCGTTCGCCCTCATCAGCACCTCCAGCACGGCGTACTCCTTGAGCGAGAGCCGCAGGAACCGGCCGTCGCGCGAGACCTGCAGGCGGTGGGGGTCGAGCACGATGCCGTGGCGTTCCAGCGTCGGCGGCAGCGGTACCTGGCTGCGGCGGCCCAGTGCCTGCACCCTGGCCACCAGTTCGGTGTAGTCGAAGGGTTTCGGGAGGTAGTCGTCGGCTCCGATGGACAGCCCGGCGACGCGCTCGGGCACCGACGCGGCGGCGGTCAGCATCAGCACCCGGGTGCGCGCCCCGGACCGCACCAGCTCCGCGCAGAGCACATCACCGTGCACACCGGGAAGGTCGCGGTCGAGTACCACCACGTCGTAGTCGTTGACCGCGAGCCGTTCCGACGCGGCGAGCCCGTCGTACACCACGTCGACCGCCATCGCGTGCCGTCGCAGCCCGAGCGCCACGAGATCCGCCAGGTCGTGTTCGTCTTCGGCCACCAGAACCCGCATCGACGAGTCATATCGGGCCGGGGGTGTCAACGGCGTTAACACCCCCGGGTGGCTGGTCAGGGGAACAGGGTGAGCGCCTTGTCGATGCCGGGGTCCGTGCCGGTGGACAACGCCACCGAGGTCATCGGGGCGTGGTGGTCGGGTGGCACCCCGATGGTGTCGACCTTCTCCCGGTTCGCGCCGATTTCGTGGTGCTTCGGCAGCAGGAGCCCGGTGTTGTTCTCCAGCAGGTGGGCCTGGGCCGGTCCGGACACCGCGCCCGCCGTGCGCTCGCCGACCAGTGCGCCGAGCCGGAGGTCCTTGACGGCGCTGGAGAAGGCGTCACACGCGGACGCGCAGCCGCGGTCGGTCAGCGTGATCAGCGGCAGGTTCACCAGTGGCACGGAATCGTCGGTGCGGTTCGGCGTGCACTTGCCCAGCGCGTCGCACCAGTAGCTGAAGGTCTTGCCGTGCGCCCAGCCACCGAGCAGCCGCGACACCGCGTCCGGCGAGCCGCCGCCATTGCCCCGCAGGTCGAGCAGCACCCCGCGCAGCGTCCTGCCCTCGCGCAGCTTCGCGATCGCCGCCAGCACCTCGTCGGCGCCCTCCGGGGAGAACCCGCGCAGCTTGACGTAGGCGATCTCGCCGGGCAGCAGTTCGGATTCGACCAGCGGCGGCTGCTCGGTGGGCGGTGGCGGCGGCACCACGACCATGGTGAGGTCGAGGTTCTCACCGGTGGACGGGCGGTGCACGGTCATCCGTACCGTTTCCCCGGCGACGGCCTCCATGATCCAGTCGATCACGCCTTCGACGGCGGTGCCGCGGATGTAGGGCGGGACGTCGTTCACGGTGACGATCTCGTCGCCGAGGCGCACGCCCGCGTTCGCGGCGGCGCTGCCGGGAAGCACGTCGACGACAAAAACCGGCCCGGCGGCGGCCGGATCGGCTCCGCCGGGGCCGTGGAGGTGCGAGGGCAGGAAGCCCAGTGGCACCGAAGGTTCCTCGGGCACGCCGACCCATCTCGCGTGGTTGTCGTTGAGCGCCTCGACCATGCCTCGCATGGTGGCCTCACCGGCGGCCTGCTTCGCTTGGTCGTCCGGGAGGCCGGCGACGATCCGGTCGTAGGACCGGCTGAACGACTTCCAGTCGCCGTTGCGGTTGCCGGTGAGCACGGGGGCGTTCGCGGTGGCCTGGTCGAGGCCGCGCCGCTGGAGTTCTTGGGTGAGTGCGGCGAACGCGGGTTGCAGCAGGGTTCGGCTGTCGAGGATGGGCCCGGAGAAGTGGTGGTCGAAAATGCAGTAGTACGCCTGGCCGATCGTGGTCACCGTGGTGGCCGACGGGGGCGGAGGCTGCTCATCCGGTGGTGGCTGGCAGGCGGGTGGCCGGGTGCCCGCCGCCCCTTCCGGATCGGCGACGGCGGACGTCGCGGGGATCAGCGCGGTCGCGATGGCTGCGGCGAGCAGCAGTCTCTTGGTTTTCACGGCACCCACCGTGGCCATCGGCGGGTTGCGTCGGCGCGAACGCCTTCATTAACGCCGGCGCAACGTGGCCGCTGGTTCAGATCCCGCGGTGGAAGGTCACCGTGAAGCCGCTGCACTCGCGGCATTGGCGCATGACCTGGTTGCCCGGTTCGGTGTCGTGCTTGGACCAGGCGTAGGCCTTCGGGCAGCGGTTCGAGACGGCGTCGCTGTACGGGGTTTTCGCGTCCCGGTTGGGATTCGTGCACAGGATCGGCTTGCCGGCGCCGTCCCTGGTCAGGTTCTCCGGCGGGCACACCTCGAGCAGCCGTTCCGAGCAGCCGACCGCTTCGCATTCGGTGCCACCGGGCGGCACCTGCGCGTCGCGCGGCTCGATGGTGATCGACAACGACACGGCGTTGACGTAGCTGACGTTGTACCAGGGCGCCAGCGGGTCGGCGCGGTGGAAGTTGAATTCGGCGAGGCTCGCCGGTTGCTCTCCGGTGACGCAGCGGTCGGCCAGATTGCCGCAGTCACCGATTTCGCAGCGGAACGTGCTGCCGGGAGTCCCGGTGCAGTTATGGCGGGCGAAGAACTTGCCGCGCCAATACGCGGGGTCGCCGGATTCGGGAATGGTGACCGTGGCCTGCTGCGTGTCGTGCAGCTGGGGGAGTCCGGTGAGATTACGCGAGCCGTCCGCGTTGACCGCGCTGCCGATCCAGATGGTCTGGCCGGACCGGTTGACGAAGGTGACGGTGTGGTCCGCCGCCGCGGCCACGGCGGTGTTCCCGGACATCCCGGACATCCCGGTCGCGATCATCAACAGCGTCAGCACCGCGTGCACGATCTTGCGCATTCGCCGCCTCCTGGAGTCGTCGCTCCCCGATTATGGGGCGCTCGGCCAATTTCCGGCGCGACAGAAAACCGGACAGGTCTTCACCACCCGGTTGACCACTTCGTCGGCGGCGCCCGACGATGACGCCGGACCGGGAGGAATCGCCGTGAAGTCGTTCACCCGCAGGGCGGCTGCCGCCGCACTGCTACTGCTGCTCACGTTCCTGGTGTGCCCGCCGGCCGGAGGTGTGGCCGCGAGCAAAAAGGGCGTCAGCGTGAACACCGTCGCCGGGGTGAACGAGGCGCTGCGGGACGTGCGCGCCGGCTGGTTCTACAACTGGGCCGCCGACCTCCAGGGCGTCGCCGAACCGGAGGGCACCGAGTTCGTGCCGATGATCTGGGGCTCCGGCGCGGTCACCCCCGAGCAGCTGGCGAAGGCCAAGTCACTGGGCACGACCCTGCTGGGGTTCAACGAGCCCGACATGGCCGGGCAGGCGAACCTGACCGTCGAGCGGGCGCTGGACCTGTGGCCGCAGCTGCAGGGCACGGGGATGCGGCTGGGGGCGCCCGCGGTCGCCTTCGGCGGTGATCAGCCGGGTGGCTGGCTCGACCGGTTCATGTCCGGTGCCGCCGCCCGCGGCCTCCGGGTCGACTTCATCCCGTTGCACTGGTACGGCAGCGACTTCTCCGCAGCGGCCGTCGACCACCTGCGCGGTTACCTGCAGGCCGTCCACAACCGTTACGGGAAACCGATCTGGCTCACCGAATACGCGCTCATCGACTTCACCCAGGGCACCCCGCGCTACCCGACCCAGGAGCAGCAGGTCGCCTTCGTCAAGAACTCCAGCGCGATGCTCCAGAGCCTGCCGTTCGTCGAGCGCTACGCCTGGTTCACCCTGTCCACCGCCACCGCGCCCACCGGCCTGTACGACGGCGCCACCGCGAACACCAGCGGCCAGGCCTACCGGTCGGCGGGCTGACGGGGCGCTGGACCGGCGCCTGACACAGCGTCACGGTGGCGCCCATCGCCAGTGCGGCATCGATCGCGGCCTTGACCGCGGGCTGGCCGACGAACTCGTCCCGGATGCCGTCGGTGCGGAACGCGATCTCGAAGGACCAGCCCCGCTCGCAGCGCTTCCAGGTCCACCGGACCGCGCGGTCCGCGAGCGCGGTGGTGAGGAAGTTCGGACCGTATCGGCGGCGCCAGCCGCTCACCGACGCCACGGTGTGCCGGACGTCGAGGCGCAGTCAGGGATCGGTGATTCCGGGAAAGGTCACCCCGGCATTATGCGCTTCGACCGGGTGAACGCGTCACTCGAGTTGTGGTAGCTCGATCCGGTGTTGAGGTGTGTCGGTGCGCGGACCGGGCCGCTGGTCCCTGACACTGCGTCGGTGATGAACACGTCGATGGAGGATGCCGGTCGCTGCCTGTTGTCCGTGGCCTGGAACATGCGCGGCAGCAGCCCCGCCCGTGAGTACTCGCGCGGTGAGGAGATCCGCGAGCACCTCCGCCTCGTGTGCCGGTCGACCGGTCACGCCGCCTGTGCCTGGGCTCGTTCGCACGGCGTGGGGTCCGAAGAGGACTATCTGCCGTTCCTGCGGCTGGCCGATCTGGCCTACGAGATCGACATGTTGCTGCTGCTGGCGTCCAGCCGCCTGGTGCCCGACGTGGAGCGCGACCTGCGACGATGGGCCGAGATCGAGGAACTGCTGGTGCGCGCGGAGCAGCTGGCGGAGAGCACCGCGAGGTTCCTGCGGGGCCCGGTCGCCGGCTCGATCGTGGTGGCCGGCTGACCGGAGTGCTCGATCCTAGGCACGAGGCGGCGGGAGAAGCGGATGAGGCGGGCGTTGGTCCTGGGCGGTACCGGCGGGATCGGCCGGGCGGTGGCGCGGCGGTTGCTCGCCGACGGCTGGCGCGTCGAGGTGACCGGTCGTACCCGGGTGCCGGAGGAGCTGGTGGCCGCGGGTGCCGAGTTCAGCCGGGTGGAGCGGGATGACGTCGCCGCGGTGCGGGCGGTGTTCGGGGATGGGGCGGATCTTCTGGTCGACTGCACGTGTTTCACCGCGGCGCACGCGGAATCGCTGCTGCCCCTGGCTCGTCACGCGACCTCGACGGTGATGTTGTCGAGCAAGGCGGTCTACGTCGACGGTCAGGGGCGCCACGTCAATTCCGCCGAGGAGCCGCGGTTCGGCGGGCCGGTGACCGAAGCGCAGCCGACCCTGCCGCCGGGCACGATGCCCTACGACTCGCCGGAGGGTTACGGGCCGAACAAGGTCGCCGCCGAGCGGACCCTGCTGGACAGCGGGCTCCCGGTGACCGTGCTGCGTCCGTCCAAAGTGCACGGTGAGGGCGTGTCGGCGCCGCTGGAGTGGTACTTCCTCGAGCGTGCCCTGGAGCGGCAGCCGGAAGTGCTGCTGGCTCGTCGCGGCCGGGGGATCGACCATCCGTCGGCCGCGGTGAACATCGCGGCGCTGGTCGCCGTGGTCGCGGACCGGCCGGGAGCCCGCATCCTCAACGCCGCCGACCCGGACGCGCCCGACGGGCTGGCGATTTCCCGGATCGTCGCCGCGTCCGCCGGGCACAGCTGGCGGGAAGTGCTGCTCGACGACGACGCGCCGCCGGACCTCGGACGCCATCCGTGGGACCGGGTTCCGCCGATCGTGCTGGACATGAGCGCCGCCCACGCGCTCGGATACCGGCCGGTGGGCGACTACGCGACCACCGTGCAGGCGGAGTTGCGCTGGCTGCTCGCCAGAGCGCCTATGCCTGGGCGGTCGGTCGGATGATCACCTCGTTCACGTCGACGTCCTCCGGTTGCTCGATGGCGTAGGCGATGGCACGGGCGACCGCGCGCGCCGGCATGGCGATCTGGTCGCGCAGGTCCTCCAGTCGCGCCTTGAGTTCCGGGCTTTCCATGGTGCTCCCGAAATCGGTGTGCGTGATGCCCGGCGACACGATGGTCACCCGCAGCTCGGGCCCGGCTTCCTGCCGCAGGCCCTCGGAGATCGCCCGCACCGCGAACTTGGTGCCGGAGTACACCGCCTGCCCGGGGACCGTGCGGAGCCCGGACACCGACGCGGTGTGCACGAACTGCCCCGACCGCTGCTCGCGGAACACCGGCAGCGCCGCCGCGATGCCGTGCAGCACGCCCTTGATGTTGACGTCGATCATGTCGTCCCAGCTGTCCACGCGCAGTTCGTCCAGCGGCGAGACCGGCATGATCCCGGCGTTGCCGACCAGCACGTCGAGACGTCCGAAGCGGGAGCGCGCCAGGTCGACCAGCGCCTGGACGTCGGCGCGCTCGCGCACGTCGGTGATCAGCCAGGCCACCTCACCACCGGCCGCGGCGATGCGCGCGGCCAGTGCTTCGAGCCGGTCCGGCCGCCGGGCGCCGAGCACGACCTTCGCCCCGCGTTCGGCCAGTAGTTCCGCGGTCGCCTCGCCGATGCCGGCACTCGCGCCGGTGATCGCCACGACCTTGCCCTCAACCATGTGTTTTCCTCCATGTGATAGCCCTATCGCTTGCTAATGTACGAGGGCTATCGCATCGAGGTCAAGGAGGGGTCATGCCGGGCAAGCGCGGGTACCACCACGGCGACCTGCCCGCCGCGCTGATCCGGACCAGCTTCGAGGTGCTCGCCGAGCAGGGGCCCGCGGCGTTCTCGGTGGCGCAGGTCGCCCGCCGCCTCGGGATCAGCACCGCTTCGCCCTACCGGCACTTCCGCGACCGCGACCACCTGTTCGCCGCGGTCGCCACCGCCGCCGCCCGTGAACTGACCGAGGCCGTCCGTGCCGCGGTGGACGGGGCCGGGGACGACCCCGCCGAGCGGTTCGCCGTGGCGGGATCGGCGTACCTGCGGTTCGCGGTCGGGCGCGGGGTCGGGTTCGACGTCATCTACGCGGCCGACCTGGCGGCGCTACGGGACGAGGACCTCGCCGCGGCCGGGCGCGAACTGATGGACCTGTTCACCGGACTCGCGGAGGACACCGGCGAGCGGAGCAAGCCGGAATCCCTGGAACTGGTGGCGAATCTCATCGCGCTCGCGCACGGTTACGCGGCGCTGTACCGGAACGGGCTGTTCGCCGCGGGCCGCTACAGCCTGGACGATCTGCTCGCCCAGACCGAGAACGGCGGGCGCGCGCTGGCGGCTTCCAGGCCCCGTTGAACGCGGTGTCGTTTCGAATTCCCGATGAAACAGGACTTTCGCAGGTGCCGGATTCCCGGACCGGGTGATTAGCGTTCCCGCCATGCGTTCCGCAGCCACCGTGCTGATCACCGCCGCCGCGCTGATCGGCCTTTCCGCCCCCGCCCAAGCCATCGTCGACGGTGAGTTCACCGAGTCGGCGCCGTGGTCGGCCCGTCTTTACCAGGACGGTTCCGACGGTTACTGCACCGCCACCGTGCTCGGCCCGGAGTGGATTCTCACCGCCCGGCACTGCATCGGCGGAAATCACCAGTGGGGTTTCCGCGTCGGAAATGTCGAACACGCGAAAGGCACTTACGTCGACGCCGCGCCGAACGGGGTCACCGTGCACGACAATGCCGATCTCGCGCTGGTGAAGCTCGCCGAACCGGTGCAGGCGCCCGCGGTTTCCCTCGGCAACCTCGACTCAGTGGACGCGGGCGACACCGTCACCATTCACGGCTGGGGCGACACCGGCGGCGGCCAGCAGTCGCCGCGGCTGAAGAACGCCAAGCTGGAGGTGACCAACACCGGCGCCATCGACGCCTACGACGGCCGGGCGATCAACGGCAACCGGATCAACGGGGTGTGCGGCAGCGGCGACTCCGGCGGGCCGATGTTCACCGCCGACGGTGTCCAGGTGGGCGTGCTGTCCACCGGCAACAACACCAGCTGCCAGTACACCCACGTCGGCGCCTACCGGGACTGGATCAGCTCGGTCACCGGCTGACGCGCGCGGCCTCTATAGTGCTAGGTAACTAGCTAAATGGAGGCTGTGGTGCTGGAGTTCCACCTGGACGGCCGGTCGGGGCTGTCGCCGTACCAGCAGATCGTGCGGCAGGTCCGGCACGCGCTGCGCCTTGGCCTGCTGCACGAGGGCGACCAGCTGCCGAAGGTCAAGGACGTGGTGGCGGCGCTGGCGATCAATCCGAACACCGTGCTCAAGGCCTACCGCGAACTCGAGCACGACGGCCTGGTCGCCGCGCGGCCCGGGGTGGGCACCTTCGTGACGGCGACGCTGTCCGGTGGTTCCCCGGCCGCGCTCGGGCCGTTGCGGCAGGACCTGCGCCGCTGGCTGGCCAAGGCCCGGCTGGCGGGCCTGGACGACGAGAGCATCGAGGCGCTGTTCACCGCCACGTTTCACGACGCGTCCAAAGAGGACATAGCGTGAGCGTGCTGCGGGCGCGTGGTCTCGGCAAACGGTACCGGCGCCGCTGGGCGCTGAACGGGTGCGCGCTGGACATCCCGGCCGGGCACGTCACGGGATTGGTCGGGCCGAACGGTGCGGGCAAGTCGACCCTGCTCGGTCTCGCGGCGGGCATGCTGGCGCCGAGCGCGGGCACCATCGAGGTGTGCGGCGGGGTGCCCGGCAGCGGGCCGGGGCAGCTGGCCAAGATCGGGTTCGTCGCGCAGAACACGCCCGTGTACGCGACGCTGACCGTCGAGGAACACCTGCGCCTCGGCGCGCGGCTGAACCCGGGCTGGGACGGGGCACTGGCCGCCGAGCGGATCGACCGGATCGGGCTGGATCCGGCGCAGCGGGCGGGAAAGCTCTCCGTGGGCCAGCGCGCGCAGCTCGCGCTCACGCTCGGCATCGCCAAGCGCCCCGAACTGCTGCTGCTCGACGAGCCGGTCGCCGCGCTCGACCCGCTCGCGCGCCGGGAGTTCCTCCAGGACCTGATGGCGGCGGTGGCCGAGCACGGCCTGAGCGTGGTGCTGTCCTCGCACCTGGTCTCCGATCTGGAACGGGTCTGCGACCACCTGGTGGTGCTGGTCGATTCCCGGGTGCGGCTCGCCGGTGAACTCGACGAGCTGCTCGCCACCCACCACCGCCTGACCGGCCCGCGGCGCGACCCCGGCACGCTGCCCGCCGGGCAGGAGGTCATCTCGGCCAGCCACACCGAACGCCAGACCACCGTGCTCGTGCGCACCACGGAACCGATCCTCGATCCGTTGTGGACGGTCAGTCAGGTGGGTCTGGAGGACCTGGTGCTGGCCTACCTGCGTGCCCCGGCTCCCGGCCGCCCGGCGCTGGAGGTTGTGCGATGACGTGGCTGGCGTGGCGCCAGTTCCGCGTCCCGCTGGTGTCGATGTGCGCCACGCTCGCGGTGATCACGGTGTTCCTGCTGCTGTTCGGCCGCCGCGAGGAGGAGCTGGTCTACCGGGGCGGGCAGGTCGCGCTGTACCTGTTGCCGGCGGCGATCGGGGCGTTCTGGGGCGTTCCGATGATCACGCGCGAACTGGAGGCGGGTACGCACAACCTGGCCTGGAACCAGTCCGTGTCGCGCGCGCGGTGGCTGGCGGTCAAGCTGGGGCTGGGCGTGGTGGCGGCGATGATCGCGGCGGGATTGCTGAGCGCGGTGGTCGGCTGGTGGGTCGCGCCGATCGACGCCGCGGCGGCGGCGGACCCGGACAGCGGCTTCGTGTCACGCATCGAGGCCGCGATGTTCACCGCGCGCGGGATCGTGCCGATCGGGTATGCCGCGTTCGCCTTCGTGCTGGGGGTCGCGGCCGGGCTGGTGCTGCGCCGGACGGTCGCGGCGATGGCGGTGACGCTGGTGCTGTTCACCGCGGTGCAGGTCGTGGTGCCGCTGGTGGTGCGCCCGCACCTGTTGCCCGCCACCGAGGACGTGGTGGCGCTGACCGCGGTGAACATCGAAGGCGTGCAAGTCGACGAGAACGACGTCCCGGCCGTGCTGCGGGTGGTGCGTCCTGCCGGGTCTTGGGTGCTGGCCGACGAGACGGTGGATCCGCGGGGGCGGGTGGTCAGCCCGCTGCCCGAGGCGGTGCACGGCTGCATGCCGCCGGCGCAGCCCGGTGTGCTGCCGGATCTCGATCGGATTCACGGGTGCTTCGCGCAGCTGTCCGATCTCGGCTACGAACAGCATCTGAGGTACCAGCCGGCGTCGCGGTTCTGGCCGTTGCAGTGGCTGGAGACGGGGTTGTTCCTAGTATTGACCGGGTTGCTGACCTGGTTCTGCTTCCGGCGGCTGCGTCACGTGTCCTGACGGCGCAGTACGGGCAGAGCGAGCAGAAGCGCGGCCAGGCGCAGGGCGGCGGCGACCAAATAGGGCGCGTGCGGCCCGAAGCCGTGGGCGACGAACCCGCCCGCCAGCGCACCCAGCGGCATCAGGCCCCAGCCCAGTGCCCGGTAAGCGCTGTTGACGCGGCCGAGCAGGCCGGGCGGGACCAGTTGCTGGCGCGCGCTGACCGTCACCACGCTCCAGATCGTGGTGAGGAATCCGTTCGCGGCGAGCAGGAACGCCAGCGCCGTCGCGTTCGGTGCGAGGCCGATCCCGGCGAAGACCACGGCATTCAGCGCGAGCGAGACGATCAGCGCCCGGGTCTCGCCGACGACGCGCAGCAGCCAGGTGGTGGTGAGCCCGGCGAGCACGCTGCCGATCGCGGCGGCGGTGAGCAGCAGGCCGTAGCCGGTAGCGCCGAGGCGCAGGTCCTGGGTGGCGAGCAGGACGAGGGTCGAGTTCGCCAGTTGCCCGGCAAAGGTGTTCACGCCGAGCAGCAGGGCCAGAGTGCGCAGCAGGCGGTGCCGGGCGAGCCAGCGCAGGCCGTCGGTCATCACCGTGCGCGGGGGAAGCGGGCGCGTCGCGCGTGGCAGCGTGGCCAGCAGCACGGCTGACGCGGTGAGCGCGGCGGCGTGCAGGCCGAAGGGCAGGGCCGCGGCGACGGCGAACAACGCACTGCCGAGCGGTGGACCGGCGAACTGCTGCCCGATCGTGGTGACGGCCTGCTGGGCGCTGTTGGCGCGGTGCAGCGATGCGGGTGCGACGAGATCGGGCACGACGGTCTGGGTGCCGTTGCCGACCAGGACTTCGCAGGCGCCGATGGTGAACGCCAGCAGGACCAGGGCGGCGAGGCCGAGCTGACCGACCGCGGCGAGCAGGCCCACCAGCACCACCTGCACGGCCTGGGCCCGCCACATCAGGCTGATCCGGTCACCGCGGTCGAGCATCGCCCCGGCGGGCAGCGCGAACAGCATCCACGGCAGGAAACCGGCGGCCGCGACCAGGGTGACGTGCCGGGGATCCGGGGACAGCGACACGGCCAGCAGCGGGAGCGCGGTGCCGGACACGCCGGTGCCGATGCTGGTGCAGCCGGTGGCCCACCACAGTCTGCGAAAGGACATGCGCGCATGCTCGCCGCGACCGGCCGGAGCCGGACACCATTGAGCGCTGGGCTGCATACTCGGCGGGTGCCGATGACGATCGAGCTGGGCGTGAGCGAGCTGGCGGCGACCCGGTTCGCCCTGTCTCCGCTGTCCGAGACGGTCGCCGGGCTGCGGTCGCTGGGCATGCGGGAGCGGGCAACCCGGTGGAACCGGTGGGCGGAAGCGGAACTCGCGCGGGCGCCCCTGGACCTGACGTGGACTTGGCCGTTGCTGGCCGGTGACCGCCCTGGCTGGCCGAACTTCCTGGTGCCCGCCCCGGCGACGGCTCGTCCGTCCATTGAGGACGATCTCGCGGCGCTGGTGCGGACCGGCCCCGACGACGTGCGCGCCAGCCTGCGGCGGGTCTTCGGCGAGGACCTGCCCGCGCTCGCGGCCGAACCGGAACGCGGGCTGCGCGTGGTGGCCGCCGAGCTGCGGGTGGCCCACGACCGGCTGATCGCGCCGCACTGGCCCCGGATCCGCGCGGTGCACGAGGCCGACGTGGCCTACCGGGCGCGGATGATGGCGGCCGGTGGAGCTGAGCGGTTGTTCGCCGGGCTGCATCCGAGCGTGCGCTGGTCCGTCAGCGGGCTGACGGTGACGGGGACCGGGCGGGTTCGCCTCGGGCCCGGCGGGCTGGTCCTCGTGCCCATGGCGCTGGGGCCGTCGAACGTGCTCGTCAAGCGGCACACGGCGACGCAGACGACGATCCGGTACCCGGTGCGGGGCAGCGGTGAGCTGTGGGCGGATCGCACCCGGCCCGTCGTGCCCGGCGCGATCCGCCTGCTGGGCCGGGCACGGGCGGAGTTGCTGGCCGCGTTGCGCGTTCCGGCGACCACCACGGACCTGGCCACCGCGCTCGGGGTCACGCCGAGCGCGGTGTCGCACCACCTGCGGGTGTTGCGGGAGAACGGTTTGGTCGCGCGTGAGCGCACCGGCCGCACGGTGCACTACGCGCTCACGCCGCTGGGGCGGTCGTTCACCTGAGGTCGTGCTTGTCCAGCCAGGCGGCGATGGCGGCGGCGACCGCCTCGGGCTGGTCGTCGGGGGTCTGGTGCCCGGCGATGAGATCGTGCGCGGCGATGTCGAGCCCGGCGATGTTCCGCTCGCACCAGTCGATCAGCTCTCGCGTGAGCATGGCGCCGTGGGACGACTGGAAGGTGAGCAGCAGTTTCGGCACGTCCGGGCTGGTGGCGAGCCACTCGTCGTACCGCTCGACCCGGCTGACGACGTCGGCGGGATCACCGTCGAGCGGCATCATCCGCGCCCAGCGCAGCAGCGGCAGGCGGGATTCGGGCGTCGGGTACGGCTGCCGGTAGGCATCGAGGTCGGCTTCGGTGAGCCCGGTGACGATGCCGGGCATGGACTCGATGAACGCGTTCTGCTCCAGCATCAGCTCCTCGCCCGCGCCGGGGGTTTTGATGGTGCGGAACAGGTCGCGGCCGGCTTCGGGGAACTCGGCCCAGCTCATCGGCTTGACGATGGTCTCGGTGAAGGCGAGGCCGCGGACCCGTCCGGGGTGGCGGGCGGCGAAGTCGAAGGCCAGCGCGCCACCCCAGTCGTGCCCGACGAGCACGACTTCGCCGAGGTCGAGCGCGTCGAACCAGGCGTCGAGGTAGCGGGCGTGGTCGTCGAAGGTGTAGTCGATGCGGGGTTTGCCGGAGTCGCCCATGCCGATCAGGTCCGGGGCCAGGCGCCGCCCGGGATCGCCGACCGCGGGCAGCACGTTCCGCCACAGGTAGGACGAGGTGGGATTGCCGTGCAGGAAGACGATCGGCGTACCGGTGCCGGTTTCGCGGTGGGCCATGGTCGAGTCGAGAACGCGCCTCACTTGAACACCGCCGCGTTGCGAGCCGCCCAGTCGGCGAATTCGCGTGGTGGACGGCCGAGGACACGCTGGATGTCCGGGCTGACCTCCTGCTCGGAGGGCTGGGGCTCACCGAGGATGGCCAGGGTGGCGTCGGCGACGTGTTCGGGCATGAAGCCGAGCAGCTGCGCGCGGGCTTCGGCGCGGGTCTGCTCGTGGAAGTCCACCGGTTCACCGAGCGCGTCCGAGATCGCGGCGGCCTGCTGCCGGGGCGTGATCGGAGCCGGACCGGTGAGCACGTAGGCGTTCCCGTGGTGGCCCGGCTCGGTGAGTGCCGCGGCGGCGACCTCGGCGATGTCGACGGGATCCACCGTCGGCAGGGCCACGTCGGCGAAGGGCGCGGCGGCCAGGCGCCGGGTCCGGATGCTGTCGGCCCAGGCGAAGGTGTTGCTGTGGAAGCCACCCGGCCGCAGCACTGTCCATTCCGGACTGAATCGGCGGACGGCGGCTTCGGTGCCGGGGGAGTGGCGGCCGGTGGCCACGCCCACCGAGGACAGCAGCACCACGCGCCGGATCGGGGTCCCCCGCACCAGTTCGGCGACCTCGGTCAGGTCGGCGCCGCCGGGGGCCAGCAGGAACAGCGCCGAAGCGCCGTCGAGTGCGGGCCGCAGGGATTCCGGCAGGCCCAGGTCGGCGTTGAAGTGCCGCACGCCCGGTGCGCCCACGCCGCGCGACACGGTGGTCACCTCCTCGCCCGCGTCGGTCAGCGCCTGTACGAGCGGCCGTCCCACGTTGCCGGTCGCGCCGGTTACCACGATCATTCTGTGCTCCCTTGTGCTTGGTATGTCCAAGGAAGCTACCGGCGTCGGTATAGTAGGTACCTAGAGGAAAGTACTGGGCGGAGGGCCGGATAGTGATCGAGAGCACAACCACCCCGGAGCTGGCTTGCCCGATCGCGCCGGTGGTCGACGTGGTGTTCAGCCGCTGGACCACGCCGATCCTGTGGGCGCTGCACGAGTACGGCAAGCAGCGCTTCGTCGAGCTGGAGCGCCGCATCACCACCATCACGCCCAAGGTGCTCACCCAGCGGCTGCGGCAGCTCGAACGCGACGGGCTGGTGGTGCGCACCTACCACCCGGAGGTCCCACCGCGGGTGGAGTACGAGATCAGCGAGCTGGGCCGGAGCCTGTCGCCGTTGTTCGCCGCGTTGTCGGAGTGGTCGGTCAACCTGCCCCAGGTCGAGCTGTCCAGGGCGGCTTACGACGCCCGCGGCGGCCGCCGCTGAGCCGGTAGCGCTGCAACAATTCCCGCGGTGCCGGCCACTGACCGGTGTGATGACCGCGAGAACGGAACGGGTGGGGATGGACCAATCCCATCAACCCGACACAGAACTGTGGCGATGCGCGGCACTGGGGGATCAGGACGCCTTCGCCGCCTTGTTCGAACGACATGTGCGGGCGGTGTGGAACCACGCCTACCGGCTGACCGGTTCCTGGTCGGTGGCCGAGGACCTGGCTTCGGCGACCTTCCTGACCGCCTGGCGCAAACGGGGCGAGGTGGCGCTGGTCAACGAGTCGGCGCTGCCGTGGCTCTACAAAGTCGCCGGCAATCTGGCGCGCACCGAGCACCGCGGCTCGGCGCGCCGACTGCGGCTGGTCCGGCGGGTCGGGCAGGAGCAGGTGGCCGATCACGCCGAGGCGGTGGTGGACCGCCTGAGCGCGGGTGAGCGGGTGCGCGCGCTGGCCGCCGCGGTGGCCGCGCTGCCGAAGGCCCAGCGGCGGGTGGTCGAGCTGTGCCTGCTCGGCGAGCTGCCGGTGCCCGACGCCGCCCAGTTGCTCGGCCTGGCCGAATCCTCGGTGCGGGCCCATCTTTCGCGGGCGCGTGCCCGCCTGCGCACGGATCTGGAGGGAACCCGATGAGCGACTTCGACCTCGACCTCCCGCCGCGGCGGGAACTGCCGGACTCGGTGCGTGACAGCATCCGGATGACGCTCCGCGACGGCATGGATCAGCCGAGTCGCCGTTCGTGGCGCGGCCCGGCGGTGGCCGCGGCGGCGGTGGCCGGGCTGGCCGCGGGCGCCATCGTGGTGACGAGCGACCTCCGTGCCCCGGACAAGACGCCCGTCGCGGCGCCGTCGATTGACGAAACCGCCCTCGACCGCTGCTGGGCGGCATTGAAGGCGGCGGGCAAGGACACGACGTTCCCGTCACGCGACACCTGGGAGACACTGCACGCGGTGCAGCCCAGGTACGACCCGCCCCGCGTGACCGTGCTGGTTCGCGTGCAGGGCAAGCCGCTGGTGTGCGACACCACGGACACCACGGTGACGGTGTCGGACCCGGACGCGCCCCTGAACTACGCGCCCGGCACGTCGATCGCGGCGGTGCTGGCGCTTCCGACCGGGCTGCTCGCGGGCGTCTCCAAGAGCAGCCCGGAGCTGCGGGCGAGCTACACGCCGGACATCGACTTCCCGGCCACGGTCAGCGACAAGGCCGGCTGGGGGGACGGCATGTTCCTCTGGTTGCGTGCGCCGCGGTCGGCGTCGGCCACCTACAGCGTGGGGGACGCGCCACTGCCGGCCGCACCCCCGCCGGTGTTGCAGGTGGTCGACCGCCCGGTGGCGAACGTGGACCGGACCAGCGAGCGGGGCCGGTTGCTCGGGGAGTGCCTGGCCGAATCCGACACCAAGGTCGCCGACGCGGAGGCCTTCCAGCCGGGCGTGATGCTGACCGAGGGGGCGACGAAGGTGCTCACCGGGCGATTCGAGGACCGCGTGGTGTTCTGCGCCGCGGATGCCCGGCAGTACCTCGTGGAGGAAATGGCGGTCCCGCCCGGCACCGATCCCGGGGTGATCCACAGCGTCCGCGCGTTCGTCAAGGGGATCAACCGGTCCGCTGACGGGCCTTCGCAGCAGGTCGCGGGTGGGCTGGTGCCGCCGGAGACGGTGCGGATGGAGGTGCGGCGCCCCGCCGGCGCCCCGCCGCTGACGCCGGCGGTCGCGGGCGGCACGTTCGCCGTCGTGCTGCCCGAAGACCTCCGGATCGACGAGACCGGTGATCGGCAGGACGAAGTGATCGTCGTGCTCTACGACGCGCAGGACAGGGTGATCCAGGAACAGTCGATGAAGTTCCCGGCCGGCTAGCGCGGTTTGAGCTGGCGCAGCGTGTAGCCGCGGCCCTCCGGGTCCAGCGGACGGGTCGCCTGCTTGAACAGGTATTCGGCGCGTTCGTAGGACAGCCTGCGGCGGCCGGTCTCGGGACAGAGATCGGCCGCCGCAGGCGTGCGGGCCGGGGCGGGACGGCGGTCGGCGAGGAACAGCGGGCCCCGGGTGCGGCCGTCGAGCAGCTGGGGGAGCAGCCGCGCGGTGCCCGAGCGCCAGTTCACCCAGGTGCCGTCGACCTCGGCGCGGCGGTCTTCCAGGTCCAGGTCCTCGATGTCGAGCGAAAGCACCGTCCGAACCCCGGCGGCGGATTCGTGCAGCAGCCGCCACAGGGTCCGCTCCCGCAGCGGCAGGTCCTGCGACCACAGCGCGTCGAGCCGGGCCGGTGCGATGGACGGGGTGCGTGTGCCGGTTTCGGCGCGGCGTTCCAGACCGGCGGCGAGGTCGTCCATGCCGGCCCAGGCGGCGAACGAGCGCATCGCCGAGCGGTGCCGGTTCCAGGTCTTGGCCGCCGCGTCGCCCCAGGCGGTGGTGAACACGCGGGTGATCTGGTCAGCGGTCAGTGACGCCATCGGCAGCTGGTCGCCGAGGGTGGCGCGCAGGCGCCGCAGGGTCTGGCCGTAGGAGCGCACGGTCTCGGTGTCGAGGGTGTCGCGGGCGAGGAAGTCCGCGGCGGCGTCGGCGAGGGTGCGCACCGGCCGGCCCCCGATGGGCAGGCCGTCGGCCCGGCGTTGCAGGAACGCGCGTTCGGCCGCGTTGCGGGTCAGCGCGGCGGCGCGCTGGAACTCCACCCTGGCTTCGTCGTGGCGTCCCAGCTCGGCCAGCAGGTCGGCACGTACGCCGGGCAGCAGGTGGTAGTCCTGCAACGCGGGGTCAGACAGCAGCGCGTCGGCCATCGCGAGCCCGGTGGCCGGGCCGTGTGCCCTGCCGTAGGCGACCGCGCGGTTGAGCTGCACGATCGGGGTGGGCACGAGCCGGACCAGCGCGTCGTAGAGCGTGGCGATCTGCGTCCAGTCGGTGTCCTCGGCGGTGCGGGCCTGCGCGTGGCACACCGCGATCGCCGCCTGCAGCACGTACGGGCCGGGTTTGCCGCCGGCTTCGCGGGCCCGCAGCATCGCGGTGAACCCGCGGCGGATGAGCAGCCGGTCCCAGCGGCCGCGGTTCTGCTGGTGCAGCTGGATGGGTTCACCGGAGGGACCGGTGCGCGCGGCCGAGCGGGACTGCTGGATCTCCATCAGCGCGACCAGGCCGTGCACCTCGGCCTCGCCGGGGGCGAGCCGGGCCAGCAACCGGCCCAGCCGCAGCGCCTCCAGGGTCAGCCCCGGCCGCATCAGGTCGTCGCCGGAGGTGGCGGAGTAGCCCTCGTTGAAGATCAGGTAGATCACTTCGAGCACGGACGACAGGCGCCCGGCGAGTTCGGCGCGGCCGGGCAGTTCGAACGGCACGCGCTCCTCGGCCAGCGTGCGCTTGGCGGTGGCCACGCGCTGGGCGATCTTCGGTTCGCTGAGCAGGAACGCCCTGGCGATCTCGGCGGTGGTGAGGCCGCCGAGCAGCCGCAGGGTCAGCGCCACCCTGGCCGGGGCGGGCAGCACCGGGTGGCAGGACAGGAACATCAGGCGGAGCACGTCGTCCTGTTCGGGCTCCGCCGCCGCCTCTTCTCCGGCTGCTTCGACCTCGTCGAGTTCCTCCAGGCGCCGCGATCGCCGCAGGTGGTCGATCGCGCGGCGCTTGGCCACGGCCATCAGCCAGGCGCCCGGATTGTCCGGGACGCCTGACTCCGGCCATTGCTCGAGTGCGGCCACGAGGGCGTCCTGCGCCATCTCCTCGGCGAGGCCGACGTCGTGGACCAGCCGGGTCAGCCCGGCCACGATCCGGGCCGACTCCAGCTTCCAGACCGCGTCGATCGAGCGGTGGGCGTCCATCGAGCGCTAGCTGTAGACCCGCTGGATCACGCTGCGGCTGTTGCCGACCATCTTGACGAACCGCCGGGCGATCTCCACGGCCTCCTCCTCGCTGCGGACCTCGACCAGCGCGAACCCGCCCACCTCCTCCTTGGCCTCGGCGTACGGGCCGTCGGTCACGGTGATCTCGCCACCGCTTTCGCGGACCTCGATCCCGGCGAGTGCCATGCCGCCGGCGGCCAGCAGCACCCCGGAGGCGGTCAGTTCCTCGATCCAGGCCCCCATCTCCGCCTCGAGGTTCGGGTTGGTGGTCTCGCCGGTCGGGTTGGACATCATCAGGAAGCGCATCGCCATCTCCTTCGTTCGGTTGCCTTCGCTGACGCGTCGAACAACCCCTGTGACAGGGAATGTACCCGTTCCCTGTCACATCGCGGCAGCGACGCGTCAGCGAAATCGGACTCCTCCCCGAAAGGACCTGGCAATGGCCACCACTACGACCACCACCACGACCACCACCGCTTCCCGTCCCGCGATCTCCACCCGTTCCCTGCTCGCCTGCGCGGTGGCCGCCGCACCGCTGTGGGCTTCGGTCTCCCTGATCCAGGCGGCCACCCGCGACGGCTTCGATCTGACGCAACTGCCGCTGAGCATGCTCAGCGTGGGCTCGCTCGGCTGGGTGCAGATCGTGAACTTCCTGGTCGGCGGCCTGCTCACGGTGCTCGGCGCGGCCGGGCTGCGCCGGGTCCTGCCCGGGCGGTGGGCGGCACGGCTGCTCGCGGTCAGCGGCGCCGCCATGATCGGCGCCGGGGTGTTCACCATGGACCCGGCCGACCCGTTCGGCGGGGCGAGCCTGGGGCACATGGCCGCGGGCACGATCGGCTTCGCCACCCTGGTCGCGGCCTGCTACGTGCTGGGCAGGCAGTTCGGCCGGGCCGGGGACCGCCGCCGGGCCATCGCCTCCCACATCGCCGGGACCGCGCTGCTGGCCGGGGACCTGTGGGCGATGAGCGGGGGCACCGCGGGCTCGCTGACGCTGGCGATCGGCTGGATCACCGCCCTGCTGTGGATCTCCTTCGTCGCCGCCCGGTACCGCTCGCGCCAGGCTGGTTGACCCTGACACGGTGTCAGGTCATAGACCAACCGGCATGGACTACTACGGCAACGTTCCCTACTGCTACGCCGACTCCGTGGCGATGATGCTGTCGGTGCACGGAGACCGGGTGCGCCCCGGGCTGATCGAGGCGCTCACCGGCGTCGGGCTCGGCGCGCTCCGCGTCCCCGAGGACGGGCGGGTCTTCTTCAGCGCGATCACCCCGCCCCAGGGCATCGACGCCGCGCTCGGCCTGCTCGGCTGCGCGTTCACCGGCACGCACGGCCCCGCCGACGGCCCGGTCGACGAGATCCTCCGCAAGGAACTCGCGACCGGGCCGGTGCTGCTGGGCCCGCTCGACATGGGCCACCTGACCTACCTGCCCTTCCACCGCGAGGTCCCCGGCGCCGATCACTACGTGGTCGCCTACGACCTCGACGACGAAGGCGTGTTCCTGCACGATCCGGCCGGATTCCCCTGCGCGCGGCTCGGGTTCGCCGATCTGGAGGCCGCCTGGCGCGGCGAGCGGGTCGAGTACGAGCACGGCGTCTACCAGCGCTGGCGCGAGATCGGCCGGTCGCGCGAGGTGGACTACGGCCAGGCTCGCGCGTTCTTCAGCGAGATCTACCGGGACAACCCCGGTGCCGGTGACACGATCCGCCTGCTGGCCGCGGACCTGCGCGGGCTGGTCGCGCCGTCGCTGGGCGGGTTCCTCACCGCGTTCGCGCTGCCGCTGGGCTCGCGGCGGGCGCTGGACTTCGCGGTGTTGTTCGAGCAGGGCGGTGACGACGAGCTGGTGACGGCGAAGACCGAGCAGGCGCACCTGTTCGCCCGCGCTCGGGCGGCCGGTCTCCGGAACGAGTGGGCCGAGGCCGCCGACGTCGTCGAGAAGCTCGCGACCTGCGAAGACGCCATCGAGCGCCTCCTGCTCAAAGATAAACCGAGTACGCGGTCTATTATTCGGTGACATGACGCGCACCTCTTCCTCGACCGTGGTCGCGATCGCTCGCGGCTGGCGGGCGCTGGGCTGGCTGCTCTGCCCGGTGCTGGGCGCGGCGCTGCTCTGGGGTCTCAAACTCGCCGCCGGCTGGGTCACCACGCTGACCTGGTTCCCGTTCCAGGGACCGTTCCGGCTGGTGGAGTCGATCCCGGAGCCCGCCGCCACGCTCGGCGCACTGGGCATCGGGGCGGCAGCGGGCCTGGTGCTGGCCTTCCTGGCCGATCTGGACCTGCTCAGCCTGGAGATCGACGCCACCGGGGTGGTGCTGACCCGCGCCGGCGAGAGCGAGCGGTTCGAGCGCGCCGCCGTCGGCGCGGTGTTCTTCGACGGCGGCAAGCTCGTGCTGGTCGGCACCGCCGGGGACGAGCTGGCACGCGAATCCTCGGACCTGCCCAAGAAGCGGGTCCGCGCGGCGTTCGAGGAGCACGGTTATCCCTGGCACGCCGACGGTGACCCGTACCGCGAGGACTACCGGCTCTGGGTGGAGGGCACACCGGAGCTGTCGGACCGGGCCAACGCGCTGCTGCGGGCTCGCAAGGAGGCGCTGGCCAAGGACCAGGGTGACGAGGTCAAGGAGTTGCGCCGGGAACTGGTGAAGGCCGGGGTGTTCGTCCGCGAGGAGAAGAAGCGCCAGTACTGGCGGACGACCCCCGGCTGACAGCCCCCGTCAGCGGATGGTGCGAGCTTGGTCAGCGTCCCCGCCGAACCTGGGGTCATGACCAAGAACATCCTGATCTCCGGCGCGAGCGTCGCCGGTCCCGCGCTGGCCTACTGGCTGCACCGGTACGGCTTCACCCCGACCGTCGTCGAGCGCGCGCCGGGGTTGCGCGGCGGTGGTTTCGCCGTGGATTTCCGTGGTGACGTGCATCTGCGGGTGCTGCGGGAGATGGGCATTCTCGACGAGGTCCGGCGGCGGCAGACCAATATGGGCGACCAGGTGGTCGTCGACGCCGCCGGCAAGCAGCTGGCGAAGCTGCCGTCGTCGTTCATGAGCGGTGACGTCGAGATCGAGCGCGACGAGCTGAGCCGCCTGCTGTACGAGCGCACCAGCGACCACACCGAGTACCTGTTCGGCGATTCGATCGCGTCGATGACCGAGAGCGCCGACGGGGTGCGGGTGTACTTCGAACGCGGGGAACCACGCACCTTCGACCTCGTGCTCGGCGCGGACGGGCTGCACTCGAACGTGCGGGCGCTGGCGTTCGGGCCCGAGTCGCGGTTCGTCCGGTTCCTGGGGTACTACGTGGCCGCGTTCGAGATGCCCGACTTCCTCGGCCTCGACCACAGCGGGCTGATGTACAACGAGCCGGGCCTGGGGGCGAACATCGGCAGCGCGGGCGGCAAGACCGACGGCGGGTTCGTGTTCCCGTCGGAGCGGCTGGAGTACGACCGGCACGACCTGGACGCGCAGAAGCAGCTGGTCGCCGATCGCTGCGCGGGGGCGGGCTGGGAGGTGCCGCGGCTGCTGGAGGCGATGTGGGCGGCGCCGGAGATGTACTTCGACTCGATCAGCCAGGTGCGGATGCCCGGCTTCCAGCGCGGCCGGGTGGCGCTGGTCGGCGACGCGGGCTACGGCGCGACGCTGGGCGGGCTGGGCACGGGCACCGCGCTGGTCGGGGCGTACGTGCTGGCCGGTGAACTCGCCGTCGCGCACGGGGACCACCGGGTCGCGTTCGCCCGCTACGAGGAGCGGATGCGCGATTACGCGGCGGGCTGCCAGAAGCTGGCCGAGGGCGCGGGCCCGTTCCTCGCCCCGCCGACGCGGCTGCGGATCTGGCACCGCAACCAGGTGTACAAGGCGCTGTCGTGGCGGCGGCTGGCCGGGCTCTTCGACGGCATGACCACCAAGGCGGCCAGGAACGTCACGCTCCCGGACTACCGGCCCGCACCGCGCTCGGCGGCACCCCGCGAATCCGCTTGAACGCGACGCTGAAGGCGAACGCGTCCGCGTAGCCGACCTGGCGGGCGATCGAGCCGAGGCCCGCGCCGGAGTCGGTGAGCAGGTCCGCGGCCAGCGTCATCCGCCAGGCGGTCAGGTAGGCCAGCGGCGGTTCGCCGACCAGCGCGGTGAACCGCCGGGCGAACGAGGCGCGCGAGAGCCCGGCCGCGGCGGCGAGCGAGGCGACCGTCCACCCCTGGTCCGGTCGCTGGTGGATCAGGCGCAGCGCGTGCCCGACGGCCGGATCGGCCAGCGCCCGGTAACCGGCGGGCGCGCGGGTGCCGGGGTCGGCGAACCAGGTGCGCAGGACCCGGATCAGCAGCAGGTCGAGCAGGCGGTCCAGCACGGTCTGCTGGCCGGGCTCGTCCTTGGCGATCTCGCCGGTGAGCATGCCGAGCACCGGGTCGTCGCCGGCGGGCACGGTCAGCGCGGGCGGCAGCACGTCCAGCACCCGCCCGGCGGTGCCGCCGCGCATCGAGTAGGCGGCGGTGATCAGCAGTGAGGACCCGCCGGGCGTGCCGTAGGTGCGGGTGCCGAGCTTGAACCGGTCCCCGGCCGACGCGGGGTCGTCGCCCGCGGCGTAGCAGCGATTCTCCCCGTCGATGACGATCCCGGGTGTGACGTCGGGACTGTCGCCGACGGTGAACCCGCCGCGCACGAGCGCGATCTCCCCGGCTTCGAACCGCAGCGGGGCGCCGCGGCCGGGCACGATCCAGGCGGCGCCGTCGGCCAGGGCCAGCAGCATCAGCGGCCGCGGCTCGTCGAAGCGCAGGCCCCACGGCGGGGAGCAGACCGACTGCACGAACAGCGAGCCGTGCGCGCGGACGGTGGCGAGGTAGTCGTCGAGCGGATCCACGGTTGAGACGATGCCACATGGATGGGCGCTTTTCGACCATGGTCCGTCTCAGTGGATCTTGCTTGGCTGTAGCCATGACCAACGCACCGATCCTCCTGCTCGGCGGCCTCGGCAAAACCGGCCGCCGCGTCGCCGACCGCCTCGAAGCACGCGGGGTGGCTTTCCGCGCGGCCTCCCGTTCCACCCCGATCCGGTTCGACTGGGACGACGAGTCCACTTGGGACACCGCACTGGCCGGTACCGGCGCGATCTACCTCGTCCCGCCCGCCGAGCACCTCGACATCGCCGCGATCGGCCCACTGCTGGCCCGCGCGGGTGATCGCCGGGTCGTGGTCCTGTCGGCCAGGGGCGCCGACTACGCCGGTGAACCCGCGCTCGAACGCGCGGTGCGCGAGAACAGTCCGGAGTGGACGGTCCTGCGCCCGTCGTGGTTCGCGCAGAACTTCAGCGAGGGCGTCTTCGCGGCCGGGATCGAGGCCGGGGAACTGGCCCTGCCCACGCGCGACGGCCGGGACGCCTTCATCGACGCCGAAGACATCGCCGACGTCGCCGTGGCCGCGCTGACCGAGGACGGCCACGGCGGGCAGATCTACGACCTTTCCGGGCCGGAGGCGATCTCGTTCCCGGACGCGGTCGCGCGGATCGCCGCGGCACGCGGGCGCCCGATCAGCTTCGGCTACCGCACGCCCGCCGAGTTCGCCGCGACCACCCCCGGTGAGCTGGGCCAGTTCCTCGGCGCGCTGCTCGGCGGGATCGCCCAGGGCAACGCGGATTACGTCAGCGACGGCGTGCGCCGGGCGCTCGGCCGTGAGCCGCGGTCGTTCGACGACTTCGTCGCCAGGACGTTCAGCCCGGAGCCCTCAGAGCCCGTCCAGGCCTGAGCGCAGCAGGCCGAAAGCCTGATCCGCTTCGGCGGCGGCCGCGGGGTGACGCGCCGCGGCCGCCTCGCCGGCGGTGATGTGCCGGTGGTTCTCCAAGGCGAGCAGGCGCTGCACGGTGACGATCTGCCCGGCGGCGAGCCGGGGCGCGAGGTCGTCGCGACCGGTCGCCTCGCGCAGCGCGGTGGCCAGTGCGTCGACGGACTGGTCGGTGAAGCGCGACATGCCCGCCAGCAGCGCCGGAGTGTCGTAGATGAGCCGGTTGAGCGCGAGGACTTCGGGTTCGTCGCACAGCCCGGTGATCGGGTCCCGCCGTTCGAGCCCGGCCAGGAAGTGCTCGTGCAACGCGGCCAGCGGCGGCCGCCCGCCCGCGGCGCGCACCACCCCGGCGGCTTCCTCGCGGTGGTCGGCGAGCCGGTCGATGACCAGGTCCTCCTTGGCGGGGAAGTACTTGAACAGGGTCGGCTTGGACACCTCGGCGGCCGCGGCCACCTCGGCCACCGAGACCCGGTCGAAGCCGGCGTCGAGGAACAGCGCGATCGCCGCGTCGGAGATCGCCTGGCGCGTGCGCAGCTTCTTCCGTTCCCGAAGGCTCATGGGCGCATGCTAGCTCAATCTTGTCCGGGTTTAAAACTTGACTGGGTTAACTTTTCTCTGTCAGGGTCACCGCCATGACCACCACCCCCGCCCGCACCACCCGCTGGCCCGGTTTCGCCCTGCTCTGCGCCGCCCAGCTGATGGTGCTGCTCGACACCACGATCGTGAACATCGCGCTGCCCCCGGCCCAGCACGACCTGGGCCTGCCCGACACCGACCGGCACTGGATCGTCACCGCGTACATGCTCGCCTTCGGTGCCCTGCTGCTGCCCGCCGGCCGGATCTCCGACGCCATCGGCCGCCGCCGCGCCCTGCTCATCGGCGTAATCGGCTTCGGGCTCGCCTCCGCCGCCGGGGGAGCGGCCGTCACCGGCGGCATGCTCATCGGCGCCCGCGCCGCCCAGGGCGCCTTCGCCGCGCTACTCGCACCGACGGCGATGGCCCTGCTCACCGCGTTGTTCACCGAACCGGCCGAACGCGGACGCGCGCTGGGCCGGTTCAGCGCGGTCGTCGGCGCCGGGGGAGCGGCGGGCCTGCTGGCCGGTGGACTGCTCACCGCCACCCTCGACTGGCGCTGGTGCCTCTACGTCAACGTGCCCATCGCCGCGCTGACCGCCGTGCTCACCCCGGTCCTGCTGCCCGAGACACCCCGCCACCCACTGCGCCTGGACCTGCCCAGCACCCTGCTCGGCGTCACCGGTGCCGCCGCACTCGTCTTCGCCACCACCAGCCACCCGCTCTGGCTGCTCCCCGCCGCCGCGCTGCTCGGCGCCTTCGCCCCGCGCCAGGTCAGGACCGGCAACCCGCTGCTGCCACCGCACCTGCTCACCCGCCGCCGCCTCGGCGCACTGGCCGCCGTCGCCGTCACGATGGCCGCGATGTTCGGCACCATGCTCGTGCTCACCTACCAGCTGCAGCAGGTGCTCGGCTTCGACCCGCTGCGCACCGGACTGGCCATCCTGCCCGGCACCGCGGCCACCATGCTGATCGCCTCGCAGGTCTCCGGCAGGCTGATGGCCAGGCTCAGCCCGCGCCTGCTGATCGTGCCCGGCATGCTGCTCACCGCAGGCGGGCTCGCCCTGCTCACCCAGCTCACCCCGGACAGCACCTACCTCGGCGGCATCCTGCCCGCGCAACTCGTCTTCGGCGTCGGCACCGGACTGGTCATGTCACCCAGCATCAGCGCCGCGCTCACCGCCGCCGAACCCCGCGACAACGGCCTGGTCTCCGCGCTGATCAGCACCGCGCAGCAACTCGGCGGCTCGATCGGCATCTCCGTGCTCAACGGGGTCGCGGCCGGAGGCACCACGCTCGCCGCCCAGGTCCACGGCCACACCGTCGCCGCCGCGGTGGCCGCGGGCCTGATGCTGGCCGGTGCGCTACTGAGCGGGCTGCTGCTCGGCCGCTAGGTAGCCGTCGAGCCGGGCGGCCAGCTCCTTCGGCCTGGACAACTGCACGCAGTGACTGCCGTCGATCACGTCCGGCTCCACCCCCAGCCGCTCACGCGCGATCCGCCGCATGAACTCCAGCGAGAAGAACCGGTCGTCCCGGCACGCCAGCACCCGCGTCGGGACGACCGGCCACGCCTCCAGCGGCGACGGCCTGCCCAGCGAGTCGCCCGCCTGCGGCCGCTCCTTCGCCAGTGCCTCTTCGGCCAGCTCCCGCGGAACGTCGTGCATGAACGCGCCGATCGGATCCGCCTCCATGTCCACCCCGGATTCGGACCTGTACCCGGTGTTGGCCCACCAGTCCGACGCCGGCTCACCAGGGCTCGGGATCATGGCCGTCAGCATCACCAGCAACCGCGCGGGCAGCCGGTCGCACACCAGGGGAGCGACCAGCCCGCCGAACGAATGCCCGACCACCACCAGGTCCTCGCGCGCCCCGACCGCGTCCACCACCGCGTCGGCGTACTCGGACAAGCCCTTGGCGCCGTCCTCGAACGGCAGATCCGGGGCCACCACGTCATGCCCGAGCGCACGCAGCTCCGCCTCCAGCAGGTGGAACTCCCAGCCACTGGAGCCACCACCGTGGATCAGTACGAACGTCGCCATCTTGTCCTCCTCGTCCCGGTCCTTCGAACCCCCGACGAACGACCGCGCGCCGGACAGACACCCCCTCAGGAAACTTCTTCGAGCCGCTTTTCCAGGTACCGCCGCTCCGCATCTGTCGACGCCAGCTCCAGCGCCTCCCGGTAGGCCACGGCCGCTTCCTCCGCCCGCCCCAGGCGCCGCAGCAGATCCGCCCTGGCCGCGGGCAGCAGGTGGTACCCCGCCAGCTCACCGCCCTCGGCCAGCTCGTCCACCAGCAGCAACCCCGCCGCCGGGCCCTCCGCCATGCCCACCGCGACCGCCCGGTTCAACCGCACCACCGGCGACGGCACCACCCGCGCCAGCCGCTCGTACAACGCCGCGATCTGCGGCCAGTCCGTGTCCTCGGCCCGCGCCGCCGTCGCGTGACACGCCACAATCGCCGCCTGCAACTGGTACGGCCCCGGCTGACGCCGCCGCAACGCCGACTCCAGCAAAGCGGTGCCTTCCTCGATCTCCGCGGCGTCCCACCGCGACCGGTCCTGGTCCTCCAGCAACACCAGATCACCCGCCGCGTCCAGGCGCGCCTCCCGCCGCGCGTCGTGCAGCAGCATCAACGCCAGCAGGCCCACCGCCTCCGGCTCGTCCGGCATCAGCCCGGCCAGCACCCGCGCCAGCCGGATCGCCTCCGCGCACAGGTTCCGCCGCACCAGATCCGCACCCGCCGAGGCCGAATACCCCTCGTTGAACAACAGGTACAGCACCCCGAGCACAGCCACCGTCCGCTCCGGCAGCAAATGCGCCGGCGGCACCCGGTACGGGATCCCGGCATGGCGGATCTTCCGCTTCGCCCGCACCAGCCGCTGCGACATCGTCGCCTCCGGCACCAGGAACGCCCGTCCGATCTCCGCCGTGCTCAACCCGGCCAGCGTCCGCAACGTCAGCGCCACCCGCGCCTCGAACGGCAACGCCGGATGACAGCAGGTGAAGATCAGCCGCAGCCTGTCGTCCTGGACGCCGCTCTCGTCCGGCTCCGGGCCTTCTGGCGGCGGCACCACCGCCAGCTCCCGCAACTTCGCCGCCCCCACGGCCTCCCGCCGCAGCACGTCGGTGGCCCGGTTCCGCGCGGTCGTGGTCAGCCACGCACCCGGCTTGCGCGGAATCCCGTCACGCGGCCAGCGCCGCAACGCCGCCGAAAACGCCTCCTGGGCGCACTCCTCGGCCAGGTCCCAGTCGCCGGTCATCCGGATCAGCGTGGCCACCACCTGGCCCCACTCCTCCCGGAACGCCGCCGCGACCGCCGCCCCGACCCCACGCTCATCGGTGCCGGTGTGTTCCCCGGTCAACCCGGGATGTCCGCCGGATCGAGCACCGGACGCACCTCGATCATGCCGGTCCGCGCCACCGGGTGCTTCGACGCCACCTCGACCGCCTCGTCCAGGCTCGCGCACTCGATCAGGGTGTACCCGCCGACCTGCTCCCGCGTCTCCGCGAACGGACCGTCCGACAACAGCACCTGCCCATCGCGCACCCGCAACGTGGTCGCGTCCTCGGCCGGATGCAGCAGCTCACCGTCCAACAGGACCCCACGACGCGTCATCTCGTCCTTCCACGCCCGCACGTCCTCGCTACCGCACACTTCGGCCGAGCTTTCCTCCGCCCCGGTGTTCTCACCACCGATCAACAGCAGGTACTTCACGGCGCGCTCCCTTCCGGTCGTGCACATCATTGCGCAGGATTGCGGAGGATGTGTCCGTCCGGGCCCATCCCGCCCGTCGGGGAGTCGAGAAACCACAACGGAAGGCGCGGAACCCATGGCCGAAACCCTGCAAGTCCCCGGCGCGACCCTGCACTACAACGTACGCGGCAGCGGGCCCGCCCTGCTCTGCATCCCCGGCGGCCCCGCCGACGGCAACGCCTTCACCCGCTTCGCCACCGAACTCGCCCCGAACCACACGGTCATCACCTACGACCCGCGCGGCCTGTCCAGCAGTGCGATCGAGGGAACACCGAGGGAGGACCTCATCGGCCAACTCGCTGACGACGCGCACCGCCTGATCAACGCCGTCACCAGCGAACCCGCGCACGTCTTCGCCAGCAGCGGCGGCTCCATGGTCGCGATGGAACTGCTCCAACGGCACCCCGGGCAGATCCGCGGCCTGATCATGCACGAACCGCCGATGACCTCACTGCTGCCCGACCAGGAGGCCGAAGCCCGCCGCACCGCCGCGATGGACGAGGCCTACCGCACCGGCGGCGCCTTCGCCGCCATCGCCGTGTTCCTCGAAGGCACCGGCCTCGGCGACCCGGCCGGACAACCCGAGGAACCCAGCCCCGAGATGCGCGAGCACATGGCCGCGATGAAGCCCAACCTCGACTTCTTCTTCCAGCACCTGATGCACGCCACCGGCGACTACCGCCCCGACTACGACCGCCTGCGCGAACTGACCGACCGGATCACCATCGCCGTCGGCGAAGACTCCGGCGACCAGCTCGCCCACCGCGCCGCCGTCGCACTCGCCGACCGCCTCGGCCTCACCCCGGTCCCATACCCCGGCCACCACGGCGGCTTCGACGAACACCCCGCGGCCGCCGCCGAACTCACCCGCAAGATCCTCAGCCAGAGCTGACCGGAGGCCCGTACCGGCTCGACAGCTCCGCCCCGATCCTGGCCAGCTCCGCCCGCACCGGTTCCGACTCGACCACCTCCAGCTGCCCGCCCCACCCGGCCAGCTGCTGGGCGATCATCACCGGCGCGGGCGCGGCCAGCCGGACCCGCAACCGCCCATCCTCGGCCTCACCCTCCACCTGGCAATGCCTGCCGAAGTGCGACCGCAGCACAAACACGAACCGCGCGTCGACCAGCACCGTCGCCGACACCAGCGCCCGCTTGCGCTCCACCTCGTCGACCACCCGCCGCCACGCCTCGGCCAGCTCGAAATCCGCCGGCCGCGCGGCCGCCTCCTCGGTCACCACCGCCTCGACCACCCGGTCCAGCCGGAACGTCCGCTGCCCGGCCTCCGTCCCGGCGATCAGGTACCAGAGGTCGTCCTTGTCGACCAGCCCCCACGGCTCCACCAGCCGTTCCGACCGCTCCCGGCCACGCCCCTGGTAGACCAGCCGCACCTTCCGCCGCCGCACCGTCGCCTCCTGCAGCACGTCCACCAGCTCCGGCCGCTCCCGATCCGCCTCACCCCAGCGCGACGAATCCACCACCACCGCGCTCGCCGCGACCTCCGCCTCCGCCCGGAACGTGTCCGGCAACGCCCGCACCAGCTTCCGCAACGCCGACCGCACCTCCGCCGACACCGCCGCCCCCGGACCGGCCAGCAGGAACAACGCCCGCGCCTCAGCCGAAGTCAGCCCGCTCAGATCCGTCCGCGCCCCGCCAACCAGCGACCAGCCCCCACCCCGGCCCGGCTGCGGATACACCGGCACCCCCGCCGCCGACAACGCCTCCAGATCACGCCGCGCCGTGGCCACCGACACCTCCAGCTCCGCGGCCAGCTCACCCGCGGTCACCCGGCCCCGCGACTGCATCAGCAACAGGGTGGCCACGAGGCGATCGGCGCGCATGAACCAAGTCTGGCAAACAAAGTGCTCATGAGGTGAGCACTTTGACCGGAAGACTCATCCCAACACCGACCGGAAGGACCCGAAATGCTCCGCGGACTCACCACCACCACCTTCTACGCCGAGGACATGGACGCCGCCAAAGCCTGGTACACCGAACTGCTCGGCATCGAGCCCTACTTCGACCGCATGCCCGGCTACCTCGAGTTCCGCGTCGGCGACTACCAGCACGAACTCGGCATCCTCAACGCCGCCTACGCCCCGCCCGGCGCCCGCCAGTCCCAGCCGGGCGGCGCCATCATCCACTGGCACGTCGACGACATCCAGGCCGCCTTCGACCGCCTGCTCGCCCTCGGCGCCAAGGAATTCGACCCGATCACCGAACGCGGCCCCGGCTTTGTCACCGCCGCGGTCACCGACCCCTTCGGCAACGTGCTCGGCATCATGTTCAACCAGCACTACCTCGACATCCTGGGGGAGAAGTGACCACCGTCCACGCCACCAGCCCCACCCAATGGCGCGCCTGGCTCGCGGACCACTGCGACACCGCCACCGAAGCCCGGCTCGTCCTCCAGCGCGGCACCACCACCCTGACCCACGAACAGGCCGTCGAAGAAGCACTCTGCTTCGGCTGGATCGACAGCAAATCCGTCAAACGCGACGACCACAGCCGCTACCAGCGATTCAGCCCGCGCAACCCGAAAAGCGCCTGGAGCCGCATCAACCGCGAACGCGCCGAACGCCTCATCGAACAGGGGAGGATGACCCACCACGGCCAGGCCCTCATCGACCTCGCCAAGCGCACCGGCACCTGGACCCTGCTCGCCGACGCCGACAACGGCATCATTCCCGGCGACCTCCGCGCCCGCTTCGACCACCACCCCCGCGCGTTCGCCAACTACCAGGCCTTCCCACCTTCGTCCCAGCGCCGCATCCTCGCCTGGATCCTCACCGCCAAACGGCCCGAAACCCGGCAACAGCGCATCGACCGGACCGTCGAACTCGCCGCTGCAAATATTCGCGCGAACCACCCGTGACCCAGCGTGTAGCGTCGGCCCATCGTGCACACCGTGATCACCGAACTCCGGCAGGCGGGCTGCGTCTTCGCCGAGGACGAAGCCCGCCTGCTCACCGAAGCCGCCCGCACCCCGGCCGAACTCGACGACCTCGTCGCCCGCCGCGTCGCCGGCCTGCCACTGGAACACCTGCTCGGCTGGGCCGAATTCCACGGCCACCGCATCACCGTCGACCCCGGCATCTTCGTTCCCCGCCGCCGCACCGAATTCCTCGTCGACCAGGCCGCCGCCATCGGCGGGCGCGTCGTGCTCGACCTCTGCTGCGGCACCGGCGCGGTCGGCGTCGCACTGGCCGCCGAACTGGGGGAGACCGAGCTGTACGCCGCCGACCTCGACCCCGCCGCCGTGCGCTGCGCCCGCCGCAACGTCGAACCGGCCGGGGGAGAGGTCTTCGAAGGCGACCTGTTCACCCCACTGCCGGCACACCTGCGCGGCCGCATCGATCTGCTCGTGGTCAACGCGCCCTACGTGCCCACCGACGCGATCGCGATGATGCCGCCCGAAGCCCGCGACCACGAACCCCGCGTCGCACTCGACGGCGGCGACGACGGCGTCGACGTCCACCGCCGCGTCACCGCCTCCGCCGCGGCCTGGCTCGCGCCCGGCGGCCACCTCCTCATCGAAACCGGCGAAGCACAGGCGTCCGTCACCGCCGCCGCCTTCACCGCCGGGGGACTGGTCCCACGCGTCGCCCACAACGAAGACGTCGGCGGCACCGTGGTTGTCGGTGCCCTCCGCTAGCCTCCGGCGACATGACCGAACCGTCCTACCTCACCGACACCCGCCACGGCTACAACGCCATGGCCCTTGACTACGCCGCACACTTCGACGGCGTGCACGACAAGCAGTTCCTCGGCCGCGCGATGCTCACCGCGTTCGCCGAACTCACCCGCGACGGCGGTCCGGTCCTCGACGTCGGCAGCGGCCCCGGCTGGGTCACCTGGTACCTGGATTCCTCGGGTGTCAAGGTATCCGGCGTCGACCTGTCCTCCTCGATGGTCGCGCTCGCCCGCGAAACCTATCCCGGGCTCAGCTTCGAGGAAGGCTCCATGCTCGCACTCGACCGGCCCGACGCCTCGCTCGCCGGACTGGTCGCCTGGTACTCGATCATCCACATCGGACCCGAGGACCTGCCCGCCGTCTTCGCCGAGTTCCGGCGGGTCCTCGCGCCCGGTGGGCACCTGCTGCTCGGTTTCCAGGTCGGCGACCACGTCCTGCACTTCGACGAAGGCTTCGGCCACACCCTGTCGCTCGACTTCCGCCGCCTGCAGCCGGAGCGCGTCGCCACCCAACTGGAGGAGGCCGGGTTCGCCGTACAAGCCCGGATGGTTCGCGCACCCGACGGCGAAGAGAAGGACCCGCAGGCCTACCTGCTCGCCTCGACCAGCCAGGCCGCCGAGTCGTAACGGACGCCGGGCACCCGAGCTTTCCCGGAGCCGGGGGAGAAGGGGACACCTCGCTGTCCCCGTTCGCACGCCAGTTCGATCATGGGGAAGGACAGATCCACGCCGAGCGCTCGGCTGCCAGTCGCCAGCCGAGCGGTTTCTCTCGCCAGTTGTCCTGTCCCGCAGCCGACGTCGAGCACCACCGAAGTCGGCTCGATGGCCGCGGCAGCCAAGAACCCGGTGCGGTACGTGTCCCGTCTCAAGAAGGCTGACATAGCTCCAGTCCGTTGACCTGCGCAACTTGGCGGATCTCGTGACCTTCGTCGGCTGCGAAGGCGTCGAGCTCAACAGGTCTTTGCCACCATGGTGGGTCGCGAAGGTGTTCGCGTTCATCAAGGAACCACCGAACAAGGGGTTCGTAGTAGCGGTAGCGCGAGTAGCGATCCCAGGTGTACTGGGGCTCGACTGTTCGTCGAACTTCCTCGACGAAGGCGGGAGAGCCGTGCGGATTCTCGAGCGCCAGAGATTTCCAGTAGGGAACAGCCAGCAGCCTGGTCAGACCGATAGTTTGTGGGTATTTACTGATCAAGATGGTGGGGTCATCCAAGGAGACCTTCCACTCGAGCCCGTGGAAGCGGTGCATCCGCCGGTCGTACTCAGTTCGGTAGCCGCGTCGATCCACCCATTCGTCGACGATCTCTTGAGCGGCGGCAAAGGCAGGAACGACCCTGCTGCGCCCGAGCTTGCGGATGAGCCTTCGGTGGACCTTGTTGGCCTGGACGACCTTCGAGTGATCACTGAGGTCGACGTCGCGTTGCTGGCCAGGCCAGCGGTTGTGCCGATGGCAAAGGACATCTTCCATACGACGCCAAACCATGACCGGAGGCTCGATCCCCATCGCTCGCGTGCAGCTTCTGCACTTCGTTCCGGCGTGGATTCCTGGCCGAGGGCGTCCGATCATGGCGTAGCGCATCGCCCGCCCTGGGCGGCCGCTGAGCCCGAGGACGGCCGCTGGAGGAACCTCCATCCGTGATGTGGTCTCGGAGCACGTAGACGGGGTAACCGTTGGCGGTGGCCAGCCTCTGGAAGTAGGAGTCGATGGTCTCGTCGATGACGGGCGAATCCGGAGAGGAAGAGGCCTCATCGGCAGGCTCACCCCTTTGAAAGGACTCAGCAGCTCGCTGGCGATCACGCGAATCCTGCCCCGAATCCTTCGGATTCCGGGACGTGGTCGACCGGGATGCTGTCGAGCAACTTGCGGGTGATGGCCTCGTCACCCTCCAGGATGGCCAGCTGGGCAGCACCTCGGATGAGGTGGGAGAGACTGCCGATCATTCCACCTGTCCGGCGATGCAAATACTTCGCGTTGCGGATGAGGGTTCCGGGTTGATGTCGGTGCAGCCGGAGAGCGTGTTCCAGGGTGGCGACCATGGAACGCCATTCGTCCTGGTAAGGAAAAGCTCCTGTCCTGATAAGCACGCACCGGCCGGCGATCTGCTTGCCTCGGACTCCGGTGAACAGCTTGTGTTCGACATCGATTCCGGCGTAGACGAACGTGGCGGGAAGGTGTTCGATGAAGTACTTCAGGTGATCGGACATGTCTTCCCCGGCTGCAGTGGCCAGGTTGAGGTTGTGGATCTCGTCGACCAGGACCAGGTCGACCTTGGCGGTGGTGAGGACACGGCAAACGGCATCGGCGATGTCGGTGGTGTTGAATCCCCGCTTGATCTCGGGAAGGCCGAGAAATCTGGCGAACTCCGCAGCCAGCTTGCGTGGTGATCCCTTCGGGGGTGTGGTCACATAAACAACGGGGATGCGTCCTTCGAAGCGGCCCGGGTAGCGTTCCCGCAGCATGAGTTCGTGGGTTCGGCCCAGTTGTTTGAGCGCGGTGCTCTTGCCGGTGGTCTGGGCCCCGGAGACGATCAATCCCCGGCGGGCGCCGATTTCCCGCCGGTTGAGCATCGTCAGCATCTGGCCTTGGCGGGCGACTTGACGGACGGCCGAGGTGGCGACGATGACCATTTCAGAGTGATAGCTGATCCGCACCTCGTCGTAGGCGTATCGATCCGAGCCGCAGAGCCCTTGCCATTCGGGCTCCGCCAGGAGTTCGAACGTTGCCGCCGGGCTGTCGACGAACTTGCGCCATCCGTCCAGGGTCAATGTCGGGTCGCGCCGATCGGAGTCCAGATCCGGCGCGAGTGCATCAAGATCCAGCGGCTGGCGGGCGCTCAAGTGCTCTACCAACGCTTCTTGGCCTCCTCGCGAGCGTCGAACACGCCCAGCGGAATCACGTCGGCGAGCTCCTCGTCTTCTTCGGTGATGTCACTTCCAGCTGCCGCTGGTTGCGGTGGTTCTTGTGGTTGTGGCGGTGCGCCTTCCGGCAGCCAGGAGCTGGCCGCAGGGACTGATCTGGTTCTGGCGGCGACCCGATGATCTTTCTTCGACTTGGGCTGGTTGGTCGGCCCCTGTTCGGCTCGGTCCAGCAGTTCTGTGACCGCTCGGGAGATCTCAATCTCAGTCGGCTTGTCCGTGCCTCGCAAGGACAAGATCTGGCGAGTGTGCTCCCATGCCTGTTCCCCGAACGGCCGTGGTGTGCCAGCCCTGTCACGGGACCACGACCCGTTCGACCGCGGCCTGCGGGACGCCTGGGAGACGATCATCGTGACCGGTCGTCGCTGCGGCGAGGTCCTGCAGCTCCGCCTGGACTGTCTGGGTCGCTACGGCGGCCTGCCCATGCTTTGGCATGACCAAACCAAGGTCGGCAACTACGACGCGGCGGTCCGCATTCCCGAGCGGACCTGCCAGATGCTGGAGGCCCGCCAGCGCAAGACCTTCGCTGTGTTCCAGGAGCGGAACAACCGGCCGCCCACCCCCGAGGAGCGCGGCGCGATGGCACTGTTTCCCACGATCTTCCGCAACCGCGATTGCCGGGTTGCCCTGTCCTACAAGTGGTTCCATAAGGGCTTCAAGGACTGGATTGATGGCCTCGACATCGGCCGCCAAGTGCCCCATCAGGCTCGCCACTCCCTGGCCACCCTGATCGTGCCGACCCGTCACGAGTCGCGGAGGAAGGCATCGACCAGTTTGGCGGTGGCCTCGGCCGGTATCTCGTGGCCCTCGCCGCCGGGCACCTCGACGTGGTGTGCTCGTGCGAGGTGCGCGGGGAGCGCTTTCGTGGCTTCGCGTACTCCGTCCCAGGACTCGGCGCCGCTGAGCACGAGCGTTGGCAGGTCGAGTTGGGCCATCTCGGGTGTCGGGAGGTTCGGTGCGCGGGTGATGGTCGCGTCGTAGACGACGGTCTGCGCCAGTGCTTCGAGTCGGGGCCACATCGGCGAACGCCGAATCTGCTCCACCATCTGCGGTGGCAGGCCGACGCCCTCGATCTGCATGGTGGCCACCGCGTCACCGGTCCGTCCGGCCGCGATGAGGGCGGCCAACCGGTCGGGGAGGCCGTCCGGCGCCGAACCGGCGAGCCCGCCGAGCGCGAACGGTGGTTCGTACACAGCAAGCTTGGTGATCGGTGACCCGGCTGCCGCGGCCATGAGTGCCAGGATCGCGCCGGAGGAGAAGCCGAACACCGCGGCGGTGCCGCCCTCGGCCGCGATGACCGCGTCGAGGTCCTCGATCTCACGCTGGACGTCGTAGGACGCTACATCGGACGGTGCGATGACGTCCCCGCTGTCGCCGCGGCCACGCCGGTCGGGGCAGACGACGGTGTAGCGGTCGCGCAGGTGGTCCGCGAGAGCCGCGCAGGTGGTGCGGTCGTTGAACACGCCAGGCACGAACACGGCCAGCGGTCCGCTGCCTGCCCGGTCATAGGCGATGACAGTGCCGTCGGCGGAGGTCACGGTACGCATGGCAAGGTCTCCCTTGATCGAATGCTCTATCGTCTCGCCACGACGACGAACGACTACGACCGGGATGGACACCTCACCGACATTTCCCCGAGAAACTTCCCCTGAGAACTTGTCCATTCGCCGTCACCTCGCTCGTCGACCGGGTGACTGACACGCAAGGAGGACGACGGTGCGATACCTGCTGATGATCAGTGCGGACGAGACCGAGGTCGAGGACGTGCCGAGCGAGGACGGCATGCGGGCCTTCGCGGTGTGGATGGACGACCTGGTCGAGCGGGGCGTGATCCGCACGCACGAGGGGCTGCGGCCCAGCCGGACCGCGACGACTGTGCGCGTCCGCGGCGACGAGGTGCTCCTGACTGATGGGCCCTACATCGAGGCCAAGGAGCAGATCGGTGGCTTCGCGCTGATCGAGGTGGACAACCTCGACGAGGCGATCGAGATCGCCGCCGGGCACCCTGCTTGCTCGGTCGGGCAGGTCGAGATCCGGCCCGTGCTCGAGCCATGACCGGTGACGGTTCGCCGGTCAGCTCTGATGTCGCTGACGCTCTCACCACGGCGTTCCGGGAGGAATGGGTGCGGGTGGTCGCCACGCTCATCGGCTGGGCGGGGGATTGGGACCTCGCCGAGGAATGCGCGCAGGAGGCGTTCACGCGGGCCTTGCGTACCTGGCCGCGTGACGGGGTGCCCGATCGTCCTGGTGCGTGGCTGCTCACGGCGGCCCGTCGGCACGCGATCGACCGGCTGCGTCGTGCCACGCTCGGCGAGGCGAAACTCCAGCAGCTGGCTGTGACCGGGCAGCAGCCGGACACCGATCCGGACGACAGCGGGATCGGCGACGAACGGCTGCGGCTGATCTTCACCTGCTGTCACCCCGCGCTCGCGTTCGAAGCGCGGGTGTCGCTCGCGTTGCGGACACTCACCGGCTTGTCCACGGCCGAGATCGCCCGCGCGTTCAGCGTGCCGGAGGCGACCATGGCCAAGCGCCTGGTCCGCGCGAAGCAGAAGATCCGGGACGCGCGGATCCCGTACCGGGTGCCACCCGCGCATCTGTTGCCGGAACGCACCCGTGCCGTTCTCGCCGTGATCTACCTGGTGCTCAACGAAGGGTATATCGCCACTGCCGGCGCGGACCTGCACCGGCCAGACCTGGCACACGAGGCGATCCGGTTGGCGGCACTGGTCGTCGAGCTGATGCCGGACGACCCGGAAGCCCGCGGCCTGCACGCGCTCACGCTGCTCCAGCACGCGCGGGCAGCGACGCGGATGTCGCCCGACGGGGTGCTGGTTCCACTGGAGGAACAGGACCGCACCAGGTGGGACCGCACCCTCGTCGCCGCCGGGCTGACGGAGCTGCGCCGCGCCGTGCGGCGCGAACACCTCGGCCCGTACCAGCTTCAGGCGATGATCGCCGCCTGCCACGTCACCGCGCCGACCGCGGCCGACACCGACTGGGCACGTATCACCATGCTGTACGACGCGTTGCTGGCTCAGGTCCCGTCGCCTACGGTCGCACTGAACCGGGCAGTCGCGGTGGCGATGTCGGCGGGGCCGGATGCCGGGCTGGCGTTGCTGGACGACCTCGCCCGTGACGGCGGGGGTGATCACCTGGTGCACGCGGCGCGCGCCGATCTGCTGCGCCGAGCCGGCAGGATGGGGCCTGCGGCCGACGCGTACCGGACCGCGCTCGCCCAGACATCGAACGAGGCGGAGCGCGCCTATCTGAGGCGCCGCCTTGGAGAACTCACCTGTCCTGGTACTCGACGGCCCTGAACACCGCTCCCGAGCAGGCGATCCAACGCCATTGGCGTGGTGAGGGACCATGCGGTCATCGGTGTAGCCAGCGCCGATCGAATGGTCCGACAAGCCCTACCCCAGCCCGGACTCGTGGGGACCGATGGCTACCGCCCTCTAGCGCTCCAGCCCAACCCCGCACTTGATGGTGCTGTCGGGTCACGGGGACTCCAGAAACGCCGCATCGACGATCACTCGGACGGGCGGCATGGTTTGGGGTCAAGCCACGTCACGGACATGTAGTCTAAGTATCAGCGCAGGTCAGAGTGGGCGCACGGATCTTTGCGGTCGGTAAAGTGCGCGACGATCCACTCATCCAGCAGCTCCTGCAGCTCCGCCAACGACCACACGGCCTGCTGGTCGGCATCCTTGCCGCGGTTCTCCACGCTGTTGCCGACGAACCCGGCGATGTACTGAGCGAACAACGTGTCGACCGAGCTGAAGCTGGTCTCGACAGCACCCTTCTCCCAGGGCGATCCCTTGTGTGTGGGCTGAAAATTGATGCCCATCGAGCGGCAGGCGTTGCGGAAAGTCTGCGACGAATAGACCATGCCGTGGTCACATACGATCGTCTCCGGCACGATCACCGGCCGGGCGGCCGCATGCTCCAGCCTCTCGTCGATATCCACCAGCCGGCGATGCGGCAGCACGGAACGCGACATCCGCAGAGCGTCTGGCCAACCTGGCCGCATCGCTTCCGGGGTCAGTGAACGCGCCAGCAGCAGCGCCGCGTCCACCGCCTTTGTGCTGGGACGCAGCACCGCTGCGGGGATCGTCCTGGTCGCGAGATCGATCACCCAGGTCAGCTCGGCTCGATCAACCAGGCCGTTGTCCAGGACGACTCGGGCGTTAAAAGGCGTGGAGTCAATCTGTATCCACTCGCCCGGCCGAAACGCCGACACGGTGCCGAACGGCCCCTCCGGCTGCTTGGCCAGTGACCGGCGGGTCCGAGCCGATCCGAAGGTGTGCTTGGACGTTCCCACTTGTGAGCCTGGTCGATGACGTCCTGCGACAGCCCATCGAGGAGACCTTGCGGTGGCAGGGGAGCTCGTGACGATAGAACCGCGAAACCCGACATTGCGAACAGTTGGGCCCTGGTGACCGCCGACCTGGCGCCGGTGACGTCTTCGAGCACCAGTTCCGCACCGGACACCGAGACGATCGTCTGGCGGCCAGCAGACAGCTCGATCTCGTCCCCAACTCTGAGCTCGACCGGCCGTGACACCGCCATCTAGCAGCCTCCATTCATCGTGACCGCCGTGTTCGCACTCAGAGGCTCTCCAGTCAGATCTGCGATCAAAACGCCCGACCAAAGGAGATGGAAAAGGGTCGGCAAGACCGCCAGAGGATCACCGATATTTTTCGCCGTAGGCAACAGGGGAGAAGCCACTGCGAACGCGGCCATCAGCGGACCTGCGTAGCGATTGTTCCGACATCGAGGATGCCGGTAGCCCGACAGCCAACGAACGTTTGCCAGCAAGATCGGCGCAACCGCACCCACCCGGCGGTAGGTCCAGCCGACCAAGTCGCAGGCCTGCGCGGTGGTTGCGAAGACCACGGCGTCGTCCGGACCGATCTGCTCATCGGCCCGGACATCGATCACAATGCCGGCGCCGTCTTTCGACCGGGCGAAATAGTCCGGTGCATGCCGCCGGAGCTTCCCGTCTTCAAGCCAGGTCAGCCAGAACGGCTGCGACGAGAACGCAGTGATCTTGGGGGAGAAGTCCAGCAACATCACCTGGTCGCGTTCAAGCCACGACTCGAAACCGACCAGCTCCCCGGTAGTAGCCGACCACCACTGGCCGGGGAAGTTGCGCTGCCCCCGGTAAGAGCTGAAGGCACGAACTGGAGTCGTGTGCTCGAACCGGACGTTCCAGCCAATGGCGAGAGAGTCCTGCCGCTCCTGGCCGGACGGGCAGATGTACCGCAGCCCGAAACCGGCTCCTGGCAACTCTGCCGCAACTGCCGAACTCCCATCACACCGCCTGAAGACCACCAGAACGCAGACGGACACTGTAGTGATCATGTGTCAGGTTCAGTGAGACGCCCACGCGAATGCGCCAGATCAGATGAGACTGCGCCACCTTCGCTGAGACAGGACAGTACGCCTCAACACCCGCGTCGAACCGGGGAGGCCTCTCCAGCGTCTTACTTAACATAATGTCGCTTATCGGCGTAACGATAACCTGGCGTAGGCCGCCTGAAGAGGGGTTCTCCGGCGACCTCATCGGCAGGCGCGAACCGCACACTCACGTCGCGCACCAGGCTGGGCCGAGGCTTGAGACTCTCGGTCGACCCGCGGTACGCCTCCTTGGAGAGGCTCCCTTGGGCAAGAAGCCCGCCAGAGGGCGGCCCGATCCCCGCCGAAGAACGTCCAGCCACACCACCTCAAAACGTCACAGTGACGAAACTAGGTGACTGGGATGACACGTCGGCGAGTACGTGATGTCGAAGTTCCTGGCGAGAACCACCGAGCCGCCCAGGCGGCCTCAGGCCAGACCCCAGTGAGCCAGTCTGCGGCAGACGGCGGGTCGCACGAGCGGAACATGCGGTGAACACCGGCCGGGAAGGCCACCAGAGTTGATCAAGAGCGGCGCCGTCCCCCGGAAGCGGCCCACCCCGCTCGGACCGCCGTTTGATGCATAATGGCGATTATGCATCAAACAGTACCCGAGTTCCCGAGCAGCGGCCGGGAAACTGTCGGTGCTGTGCGGTACAAGATCCACATGAGAGTTCTCGACGCGCAGCAGGCCTTCTTCGCCGCACGTCGTCCGCGCAAGGACTCTCCGCACACCACCGCCGCTTACCGGCGGGATCTGGCGGGCCTCACTTCCCTGCTGGCCGAGGCCGCCGGGCGGGATGTCGACGAGTTGCGCGTCGAGGATCTGACGACCACCTCGTTGCGAACGGCGTTCGGCGCGTTTGCCGACGGGCACGCCAAAAGCTCCGTGTTGCGCGCCTGGTCGACCTGGAACCAGTTCCTCACCTTCTGCGTGTCCGACGGCCTGCTCCCGGGCAATCCGATGGGCGCGGTCGCCCGCCCGAAGACCCCTCCCCTGGTTCCGAAGCCGCTGCGGGGTGAGGACACGCCCGAGAAGCTGCTCGCGGCCGCTACCGAGGGTGCGCGGCAAGCCCGTGACCCGTGGCCCGAGCGGGACGTGCTGGTGATCGCGCTCGGGCTGGTGGCCGGGTTGCGAGCGGCGGAGATGCGCTCGCTGAGCGTGGAGTCGCTGATCGGACGATCCGGCGAGAAGCGGCTGCACGTCCAGGGCAAGGGCAGCCGGGATCGGTCGATCCCCGTGCAGCCGGTGATGGAGAAGATCATCGACGACTATCTCGCCTCGTGCCGCCGGAAGTTCCCCCACCAGCGGTTCGGGCGGTCGGCGCCGTTGCTGCGGGATCGCGCCGGCGAGCCGATCGGGCGCGGTGCGCTCGACTACCTGGTCAAGTCCTGCTATCGCGCCGCCGGGTTGCAGGACCGGGTGCCGACGGGCGCGAATCTGCACGCCCTGCGGCACACCTTCGCCACGCGGCTCGCCGAGGACGGTGCCACGGCGTCGGAGATCATGGCGCTGCTCGGGCACGCGAGCCTGGCCACCAGCCAGAACTACATCGAGGCGACCGGGCGCGAGCAGCGGGCCGCGGTGGCGAGCAATCGGACATACCAGGCGCTGAACACGAGCTTCACGGAATGAGCCGCTCGATGTCGCGGTAGCCGGGGATGCCTTCGGGGATCGACTCCCCGCGCTGGATGGACAGGGCGACGCCGGTGGCCGCGTGCACGGCGGCGCGGAACAGCAGGGAGCCGAGGCTCACCCGGCCGACGCCCAGCGAGGTGTAGTCGAGTCCTGGGCTGTAGAGGATGTTGACGGGCACGGGGATGCCGCCCGCGAGTGCGGCGATGTCGGCGCGGTCGGTCAGGCCGGGCACGAAGATGCCGTCGGCGCCCGCGGCCACGTACCGGCGGGCGCGGTCGAGGACGTGGGTCAGCGGTGGCGGGTTGTCGGTGAGCCAGTGGGTGTCGGTGCGGGCGTTGACGAACAGGCCGGGTGCGCGGGTTTTCACCGCTTCGACGAGGGTGGCGTGGTCGGCGGGTTCGGCGAGGCCGCCGGGGCGGCTGTCCTCCAGGTTGATCCCGGCGATGCCGAGGGAGGCCAGTTCGGCGGCGAGGTCGGCCACCTCCCCCGGGTCTTCGCTGAAGCCCGCTTCGATGTCGACGGTGACCGGGCAGGGCAGGCGGCTGAGCGAGCGGGCCAGCGCGAGGGTTTCGGCGCGGGTGTGGCCGCGTCCGTCGGGCAGGCCGTTGGCGGCGGCGACACCGAGGCTGGTGGTGCCGATGGCCGGGAAGCCGGCGTCGTGCAGGGCGGCGGCGGAGGCGAAGTCCCAGGCGTTCGGCAGCAGCAGCGGGGTGTCGGCCTGGTGCAGGGCGAAGAAGTCGGTCATCGGGTTCCCTCCAGTGCGGCCACGTGGGCTTGGCCGGGGCATTCGTGGGGTCCGGCGCCGAAGCGCAGGCCCGCTTCGATGAGGTTCAGTTCGACGATGCGCCCGTCGGGGGCTTGGCGCCGGGTGACGCGGACGGGTCCGGCGAGGCCGGCGTGTGCTTGGACGAGGACGCAGATCCTGGCGGCGGTGGGTTCGTCCCAGGTGCCGCCGCAGGCGTTGACGAGGCGGGTCAGTGCCTGTTCGGCGGCGGGGTCCGGGCTGAGGTGCGGGTGGTAGACGCGGGCCACTTCGGCGATGTCGGCGGGGTCGGCGGGGATGCCCATCGCGTCGGCGAGTGCGGCGACAGGGGCTTCGGCGCGCAGGCTCGCGGGGTCGATGCCGTCGAGCAGGGTGGTGATGAGGGCGCGGCGTCGCCGGTGGGCTTCCCCGTCGGAGAAGCGGGCGACGTGGTCGCGGAGCCAGCCGATGGGCCCGGTGTGGTGGTTGGGCGGCATCGGGAGCGTGGTGAGCGCTTCGGTGATCTTCACCCGGTGAACGTTAGGGCGGGGTTGTTTCGGCGGCGGCCGAAGTGTCGAGGCGGCAGGATGAGGGCTATGACCGCGTCCAGTGCCGATCTCGCCGGGTTGGCGGGTCTGCTCGCCGATCGCACGCGGGCGGCGTTCTGCCTGGCGTTGCTCGACGGGCGGGCGTGGACGGCGGGTGAGCTGGCCGCGCACGCGGAGGTGGCGCCGTCGACGGCGAGTGAGCACCTGCACCGGCTGATCGAGGGTGGGTTGCTGGTGCAGCGGCGGCAGGGGCGGCATCGGTACGTGCAGCTGGCCGGGCCGGAGACGGCGCGGCTGATCGAGGATCTGGTGGGTTATCTGGGGCCGCCGCGGTCGGGGAAGCAGACGTTGCGGGCGGCGAGCGCGTCGGCGGCGATGGCGCGGGGGCGGACTTGTTACGACCATCTCGCCGGGCAGCTGGGGGTGGCGATCAGTGACGCGATGACCGGCCGCGGGTTGTTGAACCAGGTGGACGGGTTCGCGTTGACCGAGGCCGGGCTGGGGTGGCTGGAGCGGGAGCTGGGCGCGGATCTGGCGGTGTTGCGGGGTTCGCGGCGGCCGTTGGCGAAGGCGTGCCTGGACTGGACGGAGCGGCGGTCGCATCTGGCCGGGTCGGCGGGGGCGTTCGTGTGCCGGGTTTCGCTGGAGCGGGGCTGGGTCAAGCGCATCGGTTCCAGCCGGGCGGTGCGGGTGACCCCGGCCGGGTCGGCCGCGTTCGAGGAGTTGCTGGGGTTCACTGCCGCGGCGTGAGGCCTGGCGGTCAGCGGAGTTGTTCGAGGTCTTTCGCGCTGCGGGCGATTTCGTGAGCCAGTTCGCGTAGTTCGGCGACGGAGGCGCCGTCGTCGGCTGCGGTGACGACGTCCTCGGCGGCGCAGCGCAGCTGGAAGAGCCGGTCCTGGAGGTCGGCGATCTCGGTGTCGGAGAGTACGACGGCGTCGTCGGGCAGGCCGCTGCGCTGGAGGGCGGTGCGGCGTTCGTAGGCGCGCTGGCGGCAGGACTGGCCGCAGTAGCGGCGGCGCCGGCCGCGGGACTCGCCTTCTTCGAGACGTCGGCCACACCAGCCGCAGTGCGTGGCCGCGCCGGGTCGGCGCATCTGCCGCAGTTCTTCGCGGGACACGCTGGGTTTCTCGGCCACCTCGCTCACGGGCATGACCCTAGCTGGCCATCCTCCGCTCACGCCGAGGCCACGCCGGGGAGGCAGACTGTGCTGGTGAAGACCAGCCACCCGTATCTCGCCGATCCGCTCCCCCGTGCCCTCGCCCACCGCGGGTGGCACCTGGACGAGCTGGCGGACATGGAGAACTCGCTGTCGGCGTTCCGCCGGGCCGTGGACGAGGGTTACCGGTACGTGGAGACGGATGTGCACGCGACCTCGGACGGGGTGGCGGTGGCGCAGCACGACGCGACGCTGGATCGGACGACGGATTCGTCGGGGCTGGTGGCTTCGCTGCCGTGGGCGCGAGTGCGACGGGCGAAGATCGGCGGGCGTGAGGGTGTCTCGCGGCTGGAGGACGTGTTGGAGGAGCTGCCGGAGACGCGGTTCAACGTGGATCTGAAGACCGACGCGGTGGTGGGGCCGTTCGTGCGGGTGCTGGAGCGGATGAACGCGTTCGACCGGGTGGCCGCGGCGTCGTTCTCGGACGCGCGGCTGGCCAGGGTGCGGCGGCTGGCCGGGCCGCGGTTGCTGACCGCGCTGGGGCCGCGGTCGGCGGGGGTGCTGTGGGCGAACGGGTGGCTGCCGTTCCTGCGGCTGGGGTTCCTGAGCCGGGGTGCGATGGCGCAGGTGCCGGTGCGGCAGGGGCGGTTGAAGCTGGTGGACCGGTCGTTCGTGCGGGCGGCGGGTTATGCCGGGGTCGAGGTGCACTGCTGGACGATCAACGACGCGGCGGAGATGCGGGCGTTGCTGGATCTCGGGGTGAAGGGGCTGGTCACCGATCGGCCGGACGTGCTGCGTGACGTGCTGGTGGAGCGGGGTGTGTGGGAGGCCGCCTAAGCCTGGAGGGTCTTCCGGAGTTGTGCGGCGAATTCGGCGGGGTGTGTGGTGAGGCCGGTGTGGCCGCCGGGGAAGTGCGTGAGTTCGGTGCCGAAGTTCTCGGCCAGGTGCGCGGCCGAGCGATAGGGCAGCTCGCCGGGTGAGTCCTGTCCCCCGGCGAGCACGAGCCGGTCCGACAGCTCCCGCAGCCGGTCGATGTCGGGCCGGTAGGTCATGAAGCTCGGCACGATGCGCCCGACGAAGAAGGGCAGGTTGGCCATCGTCTGCTCGACCCGGGCGGGAGGCAGTTCGACGCGGGGCTGCGCCGTGGTGTCGCCGGGTTTGCGCAGTCCTGCCGCGAAGACGGCCATGGCGGGCATGAGTCCTTCAGTCTCGAAGGTGTCCCGGACTCGGGTGATCAGCGCGCGGTGTTCGGCGGCGTCGGGCAGGACTTCGACCATCGGTGGTTCGTGGGCGATGACGCGTTCGACGCGCTCGGGCCGGGTGGTGAGCAGGTGCAGGGCGACGATCGCGCCGGAGCTGCTGCCGAACACGCGGGCGGGCTCCCCTGGCGAGAGCCGGTCGAGCAGGCGGGCCGCGTCGTCGGCGTGTTCGGCGACGCTCTGCTCGGCGGCGGGGTCGTCCAGGGTGCTGCGGGACATGCCGCGTGGGTCGTAGGTGGCGACGCGGTAGTCGGTGGTGAGGTCGCCGACGAGGTCGTCGAAGGAGGCCGCGCCGCCGGAGCCGCCGGGGATGAGCAGCAGGAGCGGGCCGTCGCCGTGGACGTCGTAGTGCAGGGTGGCGCCGTTCACGCGCAGGGTGGTCATTTCGGGTCTCCTTCTCGGGGCCAGTGCTCCAGGAGGGTGTGCAGGGCGTCGAGGCCGCGTTCCCAGGACTGTTGCGGGGTGCGGGCGTGGGCGAAGCCGCCCGCGGTCTCCAGTGCGACGAAGCCGTGGAAGGTGCTGCGCAGGAGTCGGACGGCGTCGGTCAGGTCGGGTTCGCGCAGGTCGTAGGCGTGGAGCAGGCGGTAGGTGAGTTCGACCGCGCGCCGTGGTCCTGGTGCGTTGGCGGCCAGTTCGGGGTCGATCCGGATGGGGGTTTGCGTGGCCAGGTAGCGGCCGGGGTGTTCGCGGGCGTAGTCGCGCCAGGCGTTGGCGTAGGCGATCAGGGCTTCGCGACCGGCTAGTCCGGCGATCGCTTCGGCGATGCGGGTGGTCTTCTCGTCGGCGGCGAGCAGGGCGATGCGGCCGCGGAGGTCGTCGAGGTTGCGGACGTGGCCGTAGAGGCTGGCGTCCTTCACTCCGAGCCGCCGGGCCACCGCCGACATGGTCACCTGGTCGAGCCCGGTTTCGTCGGCGAGGTCCGCGGCCGCGGTGGTCACCCGTTCCGCGGTCAGTCCCGCTCGCGCCATCATGCGACCAGCCTAACCTAGGGGCTCTAGGTTGAACCTAGGGCCCCTAGGAATCAGCGCGGGGCCTTGCCCTCCCAGGCCGCGGTCCAGGTCTTCGGGCCGAGCAGGCCGGAGTCCTTGATGCCGTTGGCGCGCTGGAGGTCGAGCACGGCCTGCTTGGTCTTGTCCAGGTAGCAGCCGGTGCCGGTGAAGCCGTAGCCGAAGGCGTTCATCCGCAACTGGAAGGTCTTGAGCGGGACCGCGCAGTCCCCGTAGGCGTAGACCACGCCCGGCCACGGCGGTTTGACGTTGGGGTCGGGCGCGGGCGGGGCCGTGCCCGCGCCGCCCATGTAAGCGGACTCGGCGTAGCTGGGCTTGCGCTTGCTCTTGGCGTCACCGTCGCCCTTGAGGCCGAGCTTGGTGGCGCACTCCCAGGGCTGCCAGCCGCGCATGCGGTACAGGTACAGCGCGCGGTAGTCCTGTTCGAGCGGGCTGGCCTGGTCGGGCCGTCCCGCTCCCCCGACGCTGCGCCAGGTGGGCAGATCGAACTGGTAGGCGCCGTAGTACCCGTTGCCGGTGTTGATGTGGTAGCGCCCGCTGGACTCGCACATCCGCAGCTTCGCCCAGGAGTTCGACGGTGGGTCGGCGGCGGCCGACGGGCTCAGCGCCAGTTGCAGCGCCAGCACGACGACGGCCAGTGCGCCCATCCGGCGAATCGGTCTGCCCATGTCCTGAACAGTAAGAACGACGCGGGGTAATCACAAGAGTCACAGCAGGAACACCAGCCTCACCTACACCGGACGGGTTACCCCGTAGCGATCCGGACACATTCGCGCATCCGTCCCGCACCGGCGCCCGTGAGGCAATAACCTGCCCGCGCAACCGCCCTTCGCACGCCTGGAGCCTCCGCATCCCATGAGCACCACCTCCCCGGACACCGCGCCGGCCGATCCGGTCCGCGACCGGCGCCGCGAGCAGCGCGGCTGGTACTTCTACGACTGGGCGAACTCGGCCTTCTACACCACGGTGATGGCCGTGTTCGGCTCGATCTACATGAGTTCCGTGGCCGCCGCCGACGCCAAGACCGACCTGGTGCGCAACGGCCCGACCCCGTGCGTCGACGCCAACGGCGTCGAGTCGACGCTGGTCAACTGCGACATCAGCCTGCTGGGGCTGACCTTCCCGGCCGGTTCGCTGTGGGGCTACCTGCTCTCGGTGGCCACGGTGATCCAGGTGGTGGTGCTGCCGGTGTCCGGCGCGATCGCCGACCGCAGCCAGTACAAGAAGCGGTTCCTGGCCTTCTTCGCCTTTCTCGGCGCGGCCTGCTCGTCGCTGCTGTTCTTCATGGCGGGCACGAACTGGCAGATCGGGATCGTGTTCTTCATCCTGGCCAACATCGGCTACGGCGCCTCGATCGCGATATACTACTCGTTCCTGCCCGGCATCGCCTCCCCCGACGAGCGGGACGCGGTCTCGACCAAGGGCTGGGCCTTCGGTTACCTCGGCGGCGGTGTGGCGCTGGGGCTGCAGCTGGCGTTCTACCTCAACCACGAGGCGCTGGGCGTCGAGCAGTCGATGGCGGTGCGGATCTGCTTCCTGACCACCGGGCTGTGGTGGGCCGGGTTCACCCTGATCCCGGTGCTGCGCCTGCGGGAGACCCCGCCGGTGCACCGCGAGCCGGACGGCCGGTCGGTGTTCACCGCCGGCTTCGCCGAGCTGCGGGACACCTTCCGCTCGGCCAAGGCGTTCCCGCTGACGCTGGCCTTTCTCGGCAGCTACCTGATCTACACCGACGGCATCTCCACCGTGGTGACGATCTCGGCGCAGTACGGCAAGGAGGAGCTCAAGCACCCGACCGAGGTGCTGATCGTGACCATCCTGGTGATCCAGTTCGTGGCGTACTTCGGCGGCATGGCGCACGGGCTGCTGGCGCGGCGCATCGGGGCCAAGAAGACGATCATGTTCAGCCTCGGCGCGTGGATACTGGTGCTGGCCGGGGCGTACTTCGTCCAGGCCGGGCAGGCGCTGCAGTTCTACCTGGTCGCGGTCGGGATCGGGCTGGTGCTGGGCGGCACGAACGCGTTGTCGCGGTCGTTGTTCAGCCAGATGATCCCGGCGGGCAAGGAGGCGCAGTACTACGCGCTGTACGAGGTCGGCGAGCGGGGCACGTCGTGGCTGGGGCCGCTGGTGTTCGCCGCGGTCGGCCAGGCCACCGGTTCGTTCCGGCTCGGCGTGCTCGCGCTGGTGGCGTTCTTCGTGGTCGGGATCGTGCTGGTCGGCCTGATCCCGGTGCGGCGGGCGATCGCCGCGGCGGGAAACCGCGAGCCCGCGATCGTGTGATCACCGCGACCGATAGGGTCGAATTTTGTGACTGTGTCATCAACGCCCGTGCCCGCACCCGACCCGACCGACGCGCTCTCGTCGGTGCCGGTGGCCGGGTTCCGGCGCGGCACCCCGGCCGCGGGGAAGCTGAAGTTCTGCTACGGCCCGATGGACTGCGGCAAGTCCACGCTGGCGCTGCAGATCGATCACAACCACGCGCGCCAGGGCAGGCGCGGGGTGCTGCTGGTGCGCCACGACCGGTCCGGGGCGCCCCAGATCAGCAGCCGGATCGGGATCACCCGGCGGGCGGTGGAGGTCGGCGAGCGCACCGACCTGAGGTTGCTGGTGCGGGACCAGTGGGTACAGGGACAGCATGTGGACTACCTCATCGTGGACGAGGCCCAGTTCCTGTCACCCGAACAGGTCGAGCAGCTCGCCGAGCTGGCCGACGACGCGCAGGTGGACGTCTACTGCTTCGGCATCGCCACGGACTTCCGCAGCATGCTCTTCCCCGGCGCGCGGCGGCTGTTCGAACTGGCCGACGAGCTGCAGCCGGTGCAGGTCGAGGTGCTGTGCTGGTGCGGGCTGCCGGGCCGGTTCAACGCCAGGGTGGCCGACGGTGAGGTGCTGCGTGCCGGTGACACCGTTTTTGTCGCGGACACCGATCAGCCGAAAGTTGAAAATTCACCCTCGGCACACGAAGCTCCCGACGCGGTCACTGTGCGTTACCAAGTATTGTGCCGCCGCCACTTCCGGCATGGGGAACTGGGCCCCCGGTCGGGAGACCATGGCCAGCTACGGTTGACCTGAATGGCCTGGACCTAGCCCAATCGGGGGATATCCCCAGAAAGAAGGCCGAATGCGCGTCACATCGGCGCGCTGCGCGACTCCCTTGTAGGTAAGCCGTTGACGACGGGTGACCCACCTCATCGTGAGCGACGACATGCGAGTCCGGGAATCCTGCGGACTGCTCCGTCGTTGCATAGGGTGAGCATCGCCCAGGCTCCACCCGGAGCCGACTGAAAGGACCCCATCATGGCCGACCGTGTACTCCGAGGAAGCCGGCTGGGAGCCGTCAGCTACGAGACCGACCGGAACCACGACCTGGCGCCCCGCCGCGCGGTGCGCTACTCCTGCCCGAAGGGGCACGAGTTCGAGGTTCCGTTCTCCGACGACGCCGAGATCCCCTCGGTGTGGGAGTGCCGTCTGCACGGCAGCGAATCCGAGATCGTCGACGGCGGCCAGCCCGAGCAGAAGCAGGTCAAGCCGCCGCGCACGCACTGGGACATGCTCCTGGAGCGACGGTCCATCCCGGAGCTGGAGGACCTGCTCAACGAACGGCTCGAGGAGCTCAAAGGCCGGCGGACCACGCGTTCCGCCTGATCGAGCCTCCGGTCTCCCGGCTGCCCCCACCACGAAAGCCCCCGTGTCCCCCCGCCACGGGGGCTTTTCGCTGCCCCCAGTTCCCGTGTGGGTGAGGTCACCGTTGCTCGACCAGGGGTGACGGCGTCGTTTGGGAGAGAATCAGGCCCATGACTGAGAACGCGCTCACTCCCGATGAAGCTCTGGCCAGGCTGCTCGACGGCAACCATCGCTTCGTGCAGGGCGAGCGCGAGCACCCCCACCAGGACGCCGACTACCGGGCCGCGATCGCGCCGTCCCAGCACCCGTTCGCGGTGCTGTTCGGCTGCTCGGACTCACGGCTGGCCGCGGAGATCATCTTCGACCGCGGCCTCGGTGATCTGTTCGTGGTGCGCACCGCCGGGCACGTGCTCGGTACCGAGGTGCTCGGCAGCATCGAGTACGCGGTGGAGGTGCTGGGCACCCCGCTGGTCGCCGTACTGGGCCACGACTCCTGCGGTGCGGTCGCCGCCGCCCAGCAGTCCGTACGCGACGGCTCGCGCCCGTCCGGCTTCGTGCGTGACGTGGTCGAGCGCGTGATGCTGAGCGTGCTGTCGGCCCCGGACGGGGCGAACAACCCGGAATCCGCCATCGAGCAGCACGTCCGGTACACCGTCGAACTGCTGCTGGACCGCTCGGCCACGATCGCCAGGCGAGTCGAGGACGGCACCTGCGGCATCGCCGGGATGTACTACCGCCTCAAGGAGGGCAGCGCCCGCGTCATCGCCAGCGAGGGCCTGAAGACCGAGTAGGCGAGTCCCCGCGGTTCACTCCCCGCCTCCACCGTCGCCGCCGAGGCACTCCCTGATCTGGGCCTGGGCGCCACCAAACCGGCCGGCCGGACGAGGGCCGCTTCCGCGTCCTGCTCGATCCGGCCGGGCACCCCTTCTGCCTGGTGGCCCGCCGGTAAGGAGGCGAGCCAGGACGTTCTCAGTTGCGCTTGCCGCCGAACAGGCCGCGGACCTGCTGCCACCGGTGCTTCGCGCCCCACACGCCGACCCGCAGGATCGCCTCGAACACGATCGAGCTGCTCATCTTCGAGTCGCCGATCTCGCGCTCGGTGAAGGTGATCGGCACCTCGGTCACGGTGAAGCCCTGCTCGGCGGTGCGCCAGGCCAGGTCGATCTGGAAGCAGTACCCGGCCGAGGCGATCTCGTCCAGCGGCAGCTTCTGCAGCACCTCACGCCGGTACGCGCGGTACCCGGCGGTGATGTCCTTGATGCCCGCGCCCAGGCAGATCCCGGCGTAGACGTTGGCCAGCTTCGACAGCAGCTGCCTGCGGAACGGCCAGTTCACCACGCTGCCGCCGGGCACGTACCGCGAGCCGAGCACCAGGTCCGCGTCGGCGAGGGCCTCCAGCACCCGCGGCAGGTCCTCCGGGGCGTGCGAGCCGTCGGCGTCCATCTCCACGATGGTGTTGTAGTCGCGCGCCAGGCCCCAGCCGAAGCCCGCCACGTACGCCGCGCCGAGGCCCGCCTTCTCCGTGCGGTGCATGACGTGCACCCGGTCGTCCTTACCGGCCAGCTCGTCGGCCAGCTCACCGGTGCCGTCCGGGCTGCCGTCGTCGACGACCAGCGCGTGTACCTCGGGCAAGGCCTCGTGCAACCGGGTCAGGATCGGGCCGAGGTTCTCCCGCTCGTTGTAGGTCGGGATCACCACCAGCACCGGCTCGATCGGTTGTGCCCCCCGCGGCGCCTGCGCCATCCGCTAGTCCTCCATCGTGTGTTCGCTTGCCCCGGCGCCGGAGCGCCGGGTTCGTATCCGGACGATGCCGCCGGCCAGCACCCCTGCCACCGCCAGCCCGGTCACGCCGACGTCCGTCCACGCCCCGAGTTGATCCGACAGCGTAGTCTGCTGCCGCAGCGGCACGCTTTCGACCAGCGAGGCCGCGGTGAACAGGCTGGTCGGGCGCGTAACGCCACCGTCGGGTGCGACGATAGCGCTCACCCCGCTGGTGGCGGGCACCACGACCGCCCGACCGTGTTCCACGGCACGCAACCGCGACATCGCCAGCTGCTGGTAGCTCATCTCGCTCACCCCGAACCAGGCGTTGTTGGTCGGGGTGAACAACACCTCCGCTCCGGCGAGCGTGGCGTCGCGGGCCGGGTAGTCGAAGGCCACCTCGTAGCAGATGGTCGCGCCGAAGACCAGGCCACGGCTGTGCAGCGCGGGCGGCTCGCCCGTGCCCGGCAGCATGTCGCCGGTGTCGTCGACGAACGGCGTGACGAGCCGGGCGAGGTCGCGGGCGGGCACGTACTCGCCGAAGGGCACCAGCTGCTGCTTCGAGTACCGCTCCCCCGGCCCGGTCTCTGGATCCCACACGATCATCGAGTTCTGCGCGTTGCCGTCGGTGTCCCGGTGGATGGCGCCGATGAGCATCGGGACGCCGAACTCGCGGGAAAGCCGGTCCAGCTCGGGGTCGCGGCGGCCTTCCACGACGTCGGTGGCGGTTTCGGGCCACACCACCAGGTCGGGCTTGGGCACCCGGCCCGCGCGGATGTCGGCGAGCAGGCGCTCGCTCTGCAGCAGGTGGTTCTCCCGCAGTTCGGTGCGCCGTCCCAGCAATGCCAGGCCGACGTCGGGTGCGTTGCCCTGCACGATGGCGACCGTCAGCGTGCCCTGCTGCGCCTCGGTGCCGATCGACGGCCACACCGCCAGCCCGGCGACCAGCGGCAGCACCGCGGCCACGGCGGCAGTCACCACCGCGCCGCGGCGGCGGGCCCGGACGAGCGCGGCGAGGGCGAAGCCGGTGACCACCACCGCGAAGCCGACCAGCGGCGCCCCGCCGATCGAGGCCAGCGACAGGTAGGCGCCCTCGGGCTGGGTGACCCCGACGCGGCCCCAGGCGAACCCGCCCAGCGGCCACACCGAGCGCGGCAGCTCGATCGCGATCACCACCAGCGCCATCCACACCGGGGCGCCCGGCAGCCGGGCCACCCAGGTGTTCAGCCCACCGCACAGGCCGATCCAGGCGGCCAGCGCCGCGGACACGCCCAGCCACGGCAGCGGGCCGAACTCGGCGCCGAGAAAGTCGTTGAGCCACAGGAACAGCGGGATGAACCAGCCGAGGCCGAACACGAAGCCGTAGCCGAACCCGCCCCAGAACCGGCGGCCGTGCGCGACCAGCGCCCACCCGGCGAAGGCCAGCGGCGCCAGCCACCACAGCGGGCGCGGGGCGAAGCTGAGGTAGAGCAGCACCCCGGAGGCGGCGGCGCCGAGCAGGCGCAGCAGCCAGGGCCGCCACGCGCGGCGCGCCTCGCCGGGCGCCGATTCGGCGGCGGTCGCGGTCACGCTCATGACCTTAGGCACCGGGTGTGAAGTCGTCGTGGATGATCTGTCCCGCGTGGACGGTCCGCAGGCAGCGGGGCAGCTCGGCGTCCGGGTCCAGCGGTGGCAGCGAGGGCACGCCCGACCGCGGGTCGGTCGACCAGCGTTGCACGCGGGAGTCGGCCGACGGGGCGACGAGTTCCTCCGCCGCCCAGATCGCGTAGTGCGCCGGCGCGCCGGGCTGGAGCGTGCCGGTGACCCCGTCCTGCACGCCGGCCGCGCGGTGACCGCCGCGGGTGTGGGCGTTGAACGCCGCGCGCGCCGAGAGTCCGGAGCCGGGCGTGCGGTGGTGCACGGCCGCGCGGACCGCCGCCCACGGGTCCACCGCGGTGACCGGGCAGTCCGAGCCGAATGCCAGCGGCACGCCCTTGGCGGCGAGCATGGCGAACGGGTTCAGCGCGGCGGCCCGCTCGCCGAGGCGGCGGGAGTACATTCCGTGCTCGCCACCCCAGTAGGCGTCGAACAGCGGCTGGACCGAAGCCGCCACGCCCCAGCCGGACAGCGCCTCGGCCTGTTCGGCGGTGACCATCTCCAGGTGTTCGAGGCGGTGCCGGCGCGCGGCCAGCGCCCGGTGGCCGACCTGCTTCCCGGCCAGTTCGAACCCGCGCACCACCTCGGCGGCGGCCGCGTCGCCGATCACGTGGAAACCGGCCTGCAGCCCGGCTTCGGTGGCCGCGACCAGGTGCGCGGCGATGCTTTCGGCGTCCTGGTAGAGCGTGCCGCGGCCGGGATCGTCGTGGTACGGCTCGTGCAGGGCGGCGGTGCGCGAGCCCAGCGCGCCGTCGACGAACAGGTCACCGGCCAGTCCGCGCGCGCCGACCCGGCGGGCGGTCTCGACCGCGCCGGGTTCGCCCCAGTAACCGACGACCTCGGGCAGCCCCGGCTCGGCGGCCAGCGCGAGCAGGTCGGCGAGGTCCTGTTCACCGGAGATGTCGGGGCCCGCGCACTCGTGCACGCTGACGATGCCGCGGGCGGCGGCGGTGCGCAGGAACGCCTCCTGCGCCCGGCGGCGCTGTTCGACGGTGATGTTGTCGCGCATGGCCTGGCGGGCGTGGTGGTGCGCGGCGCGGGTCAGCGGCCCGGCTTCGGACCAGCCCTCGGCCTCCTTCGCCGCGGGCACCAGCTCGACCAGCGCGCTGGAGACCAGCGCGGAGTGCACGTCGACCCGGCTGAGGTAGACCGGGACGCCTCCGGCGGCTTCGTCCAGCTCGGTGCGGCTGGGCAGGCGCGGGCTGGTCCAGTTCGACTCGTCCCACCCGTGCGCGATGAGCACCTCGCCCGGGCGGACGGCGTCGCGGACCGCGGCGAGCAGCTCACCGGCGTCGCGCACCGCGCTCAGGTCGAGGCCGTCGAGGTGCAGGCCGGTGGCCGTGCTGTGGACGTGCGCGTCGACGAAGGCGGGGGCGACGAACGCACCGTCCAGGTGCACCACCTCGGCACCGGGGTGCAGAGCCGCGCCGGGGCCGTCCTGGCCCACCCAGACCACGGTTCCGCCGGTCACCGCCATCGCGGTGGCATCGGGTGAGCCCGGCGTGTGGATCCGTCCGCCGAGCAGGAGCGTCGTGCTGCTTTCCGTCACGGAGAGCAAGTCTGCCCGGTGCTCCGACCAGGTGAACACGCAGGCAAGCACTAACGCAGCGGCAGAAGATTTTACGTTCGATTGAGGATGTGACAGGATATTTTAACGCGTTCCCGACGACGAGGAGTACAAGTGACTGCGACCCAGGAACCTGTGGCCCCCGCCGAATCCGCTGTCGAGCAGCCTTACGTTTACGTTCGCGAGGAGCTGGTCGAGCCGGACTGGCGGCGGTTCCCCGGCTGGCGGGACGTCACCGACGCCGAGTGGCGGGACCCGCAGTGGCAGCGCGTCAAGTGCGTGCGCAACGTCAAGCAGCTGCGCCTGCTGATGGGCGACCTGCTCGAGGACCGGTTCTACGAGGACCTGCTGGCCGACCAGCGCGAGATGGCCACCATGTCGATGCTGCTGCCGCCGCAGATGCTCAACACCATGGCGCCGCACGCCGGGGTGGACCCGGCCAAGTTCACCGACGCCTTCTACGCCGACCCGATCCGGCGCTACATGCTCCCGGTGCGCAGCGACCGCCACCCGGTCTGGCCGTCGCACCCGCATTCCGAGCGCGACTCGCTGCACGAGGCGGAGATGTGGGTGGTCGAGGGGCTGACCCACCGCTACCCGACCAAGGTGCTCGCCGAACTGCTCTCCACCTGCCCGCAGTACTGCGGGCACTGCACCCGGATGGACCTGGTCGGCAACTCCACCGAGCTGATCGACAAGCACAAGCTCACGCTCAAGCCGGTCGACCGCCAGGACGCGATGATCGACTACCTCAAGCGCACCCCGGGGGTGCGGGACGTGGTGGTCTCCGGTGGTGACGTGGCGAACGTGCCGTGGCACCAGCTGGAGTCGTTCCTGATGCGGGTGCTCGACATCGAGACCGTGCGGGACGTGCGCCTGGCCACCAAGGCGCTGGCCGCGCTGCCGCAGCACTGGCTCGCGCCGAAGGTGGTCGAAGGATTGCAGCGGGTGGCGCTGACCGCCCAGCGGCGCGGGGTCAACCTGGCCATCCACACCCACGTCAACCACGCGCAGTCGGTCACCCCGCTGGTCGCCGAGGCCGCGCGCACCGCGCTGGACGTCGGCGTGCGGGACGTGCGCAACCAGGGCGTGCTGATGCGCGGGGTGAACGCGACGCCGGCGCAGCTGCTCGACCTGTGCTTCGCGCTCCAGGGCGAGGCGAACATCCTGCCGTACTACTTCTACATGTGCGACATGATCCCGAACGCGGAGCACTGGCGCGTTTCGGTCGCCGAAGCGCAGGAGCTGCAGCACGCGATCATGGGCTACCTGCCCGGATACGCCACGCCGCGCATCGTCTGCGACGTGCCCTACGTCGGCAAGCGCTGGGTCCACCAGCTCGCCGAGTACGACCGGGAGAAGGGCATCTCCTACTGGACCAAGAACTACCGCACCGGCATCGAACTCGACGACGCCGAGGCGTTGCGGCGGCACTACCCCTACTACGACCCGATCGACACGCTGCCCGAAGCGGGCCGGAAGTGGTGGTCCGAGAACGGCGCCTGACCTGCTTTCAGGACGGGGACGGCACGCCGTAGCGGGTGACGACCGCGGCGGCCCGGTCGCGCAGCGACGTGCGTAACCACTGCGGCGCAAGGACTTCCGCGTTCGTGGAGAGCTGCCACAGCGCCCACTCGGCGTGCCTCGCGTCCTGGAAGGTCACCTCCAGGCGCAGCCAGCCGTCCGTGTCGGGTTCTCCGGCTTCTTCGCTGAGGACGGCCAGCGCGGTGCCCACCAGGTCGCCGCGCCGCGCCGGGTGCACGCGTGCCCGCACGGCGACCTGGTCTCCGCCGGTCCGGAACCGGGTGCTGCGTTCCTGCCAGGCCCGGTCCAGATCGACCCGCTCCGGGCGTTCGGCCGGTTCGTCGAGTTCCTCGGCGGCCAGGACCCTGGACAGCCGGTAGGTGCGATCCGCGCCGGACTTCGTGGCCAGCAGGTAACCCTGGCCGCGCGCGGTGACCAGGCCGATCGGGTCCACCGTGCGCCACTGCGCGGACTGGCCGGGCGCCGCGTAGTGGATGCGCAGCTTGTGCCCGGCGAAGACCGCGCGCCGGACCTCGGCCACGACCGCGTCGGGCACTTCCTCGGCGACCAGCCGCCGCGCGAGGAGGTCGGTCTCCGGATCGATCAGCAACCGCTGGGCCGCGCCGGCCGCGGTGGCCCGGTAGCTCTCGGGCAGCGCGTCGACCACCTTGCGCATGGCCGAAGCCAGCGCGCCGCCGAGCCCGAAGGCCTGCGCACCGCGCCGTGAGCCGGCGACCAGCAGTGCCAGCGCCTCGTCGTGGTTCAACCCGGTCAGCTCGGTCTGGAAACCGGGCAGCAGCGCGAATCCGCCGTGCCTGCCGCGTTCGGCGTAGACCGGGACACCCGCCGCCGACAGCGCCTCGATGTCACGCAGCACCGTCCGGGTGGACACCTCCAGCTCGCGGGCCAGCGCCGCCGCGGACAGCCGATCGTGCTGGCGCAGCAGCAACACCAGCGACACCAACCGGTCCGCGCGCATGCGGAAAACTCTAGCGGAATACACGACACAGGATGTCGTGTATTCGTTGCGAAGCTCATCGGCATGACAAGCAGGACAGTGGCCACCGAGCCGAACGATCTGGGCAGGTACTTCATCGAACGCGCCAACGCGGGCGACGTCGACGGACTGGTGGCGTTGTACGAGCCGGACGCCGTGCTGGCGTTCCCGCCGGGCAATCTGGCGACCGGGCACGCGGAGATCCGCAAGGTCTACGAGGAGTTCGTCGCGGCCGCGCCGGTGCTCCAGCCGGGCAGGCAGCACCCGGCGCTGGTCAGCGGCGACCTGGCGCTGACCGCGTCCACGCTGACCACCGGTGAGATGACCGTGGAGATCGCCCGCCGCCAGGCGGACGGGTCCTGGCTCTGGGCCGTGGACCAGCCGGTGCTCGTGCCGTGACGGGAGCGGCGGTGAAGCGCGTCACGACCATCGGCGTGTACGGCTTCACCGCCGCCGCCTTTCTCCAGCAGCTCACCGAGGAGGGCGTGGGACTGCTGCTCGACCTCCGCCAGCGCCGCGGCGTCCGCGGCCCCGACCACGCCTGGGCGAACTCGATGCGGCTCCAGCGCGCACTCGCCGAAACGGGCATCGCCTACCGGCACGTGAAGCAGCTGGCCCCGACCACCGAACTGCGCCACCTCCAGTACCGCGAGGACGACCGCCAAGGCGTCGGCAAGCGCAACCGCGTCGCACTCGCACCCGAGTACATCGCGCGCTACACCCGCGAAATCCTCGACTCGTTCGACCTCGGCGCACTCGCCGCCGACCTTCCGGACAACGCCACGACCGCACTTTTCTGCGTCGAACGCGACCCGGAAGCCTGTCACCGCTCACTCGTGGCCGCGCGGCTGCTGACCCGGATCAGCTGATCCCCCGGTCCGGAAAATCGGTGAGTATTTGAATATTCGACGAGGCCGATCGGCCTCGTTCCCATTCCGGTGAATTCCCGCCCGTACCAATAACAGGTAGGTTACGGTGCCCTTGGCCAAGAAGGGGCGAGACACGTTCTCGCCCCTTTCCTCGCACTCTGGGAAGGGGTCGAGAGTGCGAGACGGCCGGTCATGGCGATGAGGGGCAGGCGGGAAGGGAGGACTCCCAGGCAGACGGACAAGGACGCCCGCGCACGGGAGGTGAGCGCGGAGCAGATGCACCTACCTGTTCGTTGATCCCCTGAAACCACCCGGCGCGGGGGCCGGGTCGGCGGCAGCGCGGGACTGCCGCCGTGGGGGACCGCGTAGAAAGACACTCAGAATGCCCAGAAAAGAGGGCACTTACGACCCCGGGCCGTCGCATTCGGACGGCCTAGTGATGCCCGCTTCGTCGATGCCACCGCTACGCGGCCGACGAGGAAACGCCGCGGTCGACGGGCTCCCGTCCACCGCGGCGTTCAGCAATCCGGCCCTGTCCAGCGGCAAGCGGGCGCTCATCCTGCTCGTCCTGCTCATCGTGGCCGGCCGGACCGGGACGTTGCGCGAGATCAGCCGGAAACTGCTCGCCGAGCACGCCGGGGACGCGGCACATTGGACCCACGGCCGCGACGAGAAGACCGTGAGCAAGCGGCTGGCCGACTGCCTCGGCCGCGGTGCCCGCCGCCCGCCGAACTGGACGGAGATCGCAGACCTGTTCCGCGCGTATCTGCCGCCGGATCAGTGCGCACCGCTCCTGGCGGTGGCCGCCGGGGTGTACTTCCAGGCCCACGGGTGCCCGCCGCCCGGCTACACCGGCCCGATCGAGCGGCCGGGCTGGGCCGCGAAGCAGGTGGTCACCGCCGACACGATCCGCACGACCATCATCCGGACCCTCCGGCAGGCACCCGCCGCCACGAGCGGCCCCGCCCCGATGAGCTGGGCGGAGGAACGCAGCAAGCTCAAGGAGACCAACAGGATCTCGAGCTACGCGTTCATGGAGGTGATCGGCAGGCTCGAGGACATGCAGGAGTTGCTGCGCGGCGCCAACACCAAGGCTCAGCGCAGCGAAGCCGCCCGCGACCTCCACCGGCGGATGACCCTGGGGACCGAGGCGTCCCTGCTGTGGGAAATGGCCGAAGACGCGCTGTCGAAGGAGCACCCGGAGCTGTCCAGGGAAGAGGTGCGGAACCTGATGTACGAGCACCTTCGGCAACTCGCGGACGACCAGCTCGCCTGACACTCGGGCGCCCTTGGTGCCCCAGCCCCGTGCCGGATTTCCGGCACGGGGCTTCTTTTCTCTGGGCGCCCGCAACTCTCGAAGCACGGCGACCTTCGGAGGGTCCGCGAGACTGCGCGCACCTGGGCTTTCAAGGCGCGCAATTCCGGGGGACATTCGCCTGTTCCAGCGCTCTCGCGGCTTTCAAGCGGGAGCTTCGAGGGGTGTTCGTGGCCGCGGGCGCACTCGCAGGCCTCCAGCCGCAGGCAGTTTTGAGCCTGCGCCCTCAGCTGACCGCGCTCGCGCCCACGGCTTCGAACCATCGTCTTCGCCGCGCCATCGGCCGCGGAGTGAACGGGGAGTGAATGGGGAGTGGACGGCAGCCGCCTCGGGAGTGAGCTGCGGAGTGATGTGTGGAGTGATGTGTGGAGTGAACGACCCCCCGATCCACCGACCAGTCCGCAGATCACTCCACCATTTCCGATGCGGAGTGAAATGCAGAGTGAAACGTGGAATGAAATGGTGATTTCCGCAGCTCATCGACCCTGATCGGTCCGCGTATTCGCCCGACTCCGGTCGTCGCGGGAAAAGTACCGCTGGGCTCCGGGCCACGATTTCCGCCTTTTCAACGCACGTAATGAACGATTAAGTTGAGGAAATGGCAGATCGCCAGACCTTCACGCATTCACCGAGAGGAAGAACCCATGCCGGCGGAAGCACACCAGCACCCGGCCCGTGCGCTGCCCTGCCCCCGCGTCCCCCGGGCGCCGGGGTGTTCCGGCCGCGTGCGGGACGCCGGACCACACGCCGAGGACGTGCTCTCACGTCCGGCGAGAGCACGCGGGCCGCGGCCCGCGGCAAATCGAAAGGAGAGCCCGGATGGGCGGAAAACACCGGAAGGAAGGCCAGCAGGGATGCGCGGTGATCGCGTTGATCGCGGTCGCCGCGACGGCCCTGCTGGCCACCGTCGCTGACCAGGCTGCACCCCTGATCGGCTGACCGGCTCTGCGCCGGTTCGGCGGGGTCGGCCGCAAGGCCGGCCCCGCTCCCTGATCGCACAAGAGACTTCTCCTGCGCGCCAAGCAGTATGGCACCGCCTGGCGCGCACTGACCCCGGCCGGTCACACGGTCGAGTGAGGAAGCTTCGCGTCATGTCGTTCAATCTCGCCTCGTTCGTACCCCGCCAGCGCGCGCACACTCCGCGGGTGGTCGCCGTCCGGCTTCGCGCGGGCACCGAGCTGCCCAGTGGCCGCACCTGCGGGGAAACCGACCGCGAGGTCCACTACATCCCCTCCGCCGACGCGGCGAACACCACCGGCACCGCCACCGCGCTGTGCGGGACCGTGCTCTCCCGCGCCGACCTGGAGTTCGTCGAGGACCAGCGCGGAGTGCCGTGCACCAGCTGCTACCTGCGTTACCTGCGCCCGGTCACCGGCGTCCCGATCCCGGCCCAGCGCAACTGGCGCACCTGGTGAGCGCCACTCCCCCGCCCCTGCGACGGGGCACCTACCAACCGCGCAGCTTCGACGAGGCCCACGCGCACCTGTTCCAGCCGCTGTGCCGCTTCGTCCGCGGCCGCGCCGACGCGCTGGGCGAGCGCGTTCGGCTGCCCGACGGCGCCGAGGAGATCGTGGTGCAGCGGGTGTTCGACGCCGCGTTCGCCACCGGCTGGCACCACATCCGCCAGCCACGGGCCTGGCTCTACGCGGTGGCCGGGGCCCATCTGCGCCGGCTGGCCGGTGGGCCGCGCGACCAGCTCGGTCACCACCTGTCCCGCCGCGTCCCCTGGACACCGGCGACCGGGACCAGCATCGCCGAGGTCGGCGTCGCCGCCATCGTGGCCGGGCACGCGGTGTGCGAACTGCCCGATCACCACGCCCAGGTCGGCTATCTGCACCTGTGCGAGCGCTGGACCTTCACCGAGATCGCGGACGCGCTCGGCATCAGCGAAACCGCCGCCCGCGCGCACGCCGACACCGCCTGCGACCTGCTCCAGCACGCCATCGCGGGCGAGCCGGTCACGCTGCACGTGGGTGCCCAGGCCCATCCGGCCGAGCCGCTGTTCGCCGTGCACGTCCCGCGGCGGCGGACCCGTCGTCCCCGGCGGCCGCCTGACCCGTTCAGCGTGCTGGCCGTGCTGCTCGCCGGGGTGCTCACCGCCGCGGGCGGGCTGATCCTCGGCTCGGTGTGGCGGGTGGTGTTCCTGGTCGCCGGTGCCGTGCTGACCGGCACCGGCGCCACCTTGGGGGCGTTGTCGGTACGAGCCGGGTCGGCCCCGGGTGAGCGCGTTCCCAGTGCCGCCGCGCGGGTTCTGCTGCTGGCCGTGGGTTTCTACCGCGTGGTGCTCGCGCCGGTGCTGCCGTCCAGCTGCCGGTTCACCCCGAGTTGCAGCGACTACGCCCAGCAAGCCATCCGCCGCCACGGCGCCGCCCGCGGTACCTGGCTGGCCGCCCGGCGGCTGGGGCGCTGCCGCCCGGCTGGTCCGCGCGGCCATGACCCGGTGCCCGGCGCGGCCCGGCACGGAAAACCGCGGCGCCGCCGCTCGATCAACCTGTGACCGCGCACCGAGAAAGGACCGTCTCGTGAACAACAACGAAGCCGAACCGCGCACCCTGGGCGCGGCCTACAGCCAGCTCCACGACCCGCTCTGCCAGTTCGTGCGCCGTCGCGCCGCGGCCATGAACGGACGCCTTGACCTGGCACGCGGCGCCGAGGACGTCGTCCAGCGGGTGTTCGAAGCGGCCGTCGCCACCGGCTGGGACACCATCGGCCAGCCCCGCGCCTGGCTCTACGCCGTGGCCCGCCGCCACCTTCAGGCGATGGCCACCTGGCAGCGCGCGGAACTGCACGGGCCCGCGATGAGCTGGAGCACCGAGGTCGGCGTCGCCGCCATCGTCGCCGGGCACACGCTGAGCGCATTGCCCACCAGGCAACGGCAAATCGCCTACCTGCGCTTCCACGAGCGCTGGACCTTCACCGAAATCGCCGCCGCGCTCGGCATCAGCGAAAGCACGGCCCGCGCGCACGCCCACGGCCCCGGTGACCGGCCGCGCGTGCCCCTCGAACGCACCGAGATCCGGCGCGCGGTGCTCTTTCCCTTGCGGCGCCTGTGGTGGATCGGCAAGGAGGTGATCCGGCGGCGACGCCCCGCGGAGGTCAGACGAGGATGACCCGGCGGCCGCGGGTGTGGCCGGCCTGGCTGTCGATGTGCGCGGCCGCGGCGTCGGGCAGGGCGTACGACTTTTCGACCGGGATGTGCAGCTTTCCGCGCGAGATGAGGTCGGCGGCTTCCGCGAGCGCGTCCGGCACGCTCCCGGCCACGCCGGAGAAGCGGACGCCGAAGTCCGATGCGCCGAGATCGGCGATGGTGACCACCTTCCGCGGATCCCCGGTCAGCGCGACGAGTTCGCGGAGCACACCGGAGCCGGCCAGGTCGAGCGCCGCGTCGACCTGGCCGAGCCCGCGGACCCGCTCGGCCCAGCCCTCGCCGTAGGTCGTGGCGATCGCGCCGAGGCCACGCAGGTAGTCCTGATTGGCGGCGCCGGCGATGCCGATCACGCTGATGCCGCGGTCGCGGGCGATCTGCAGGACCGCCGAGCCGACGCCGCCGGACGCGCCGCTGACCAGCAGCGTCTGCCCGCGCTCCACGCCGACCTCGCGCAGGACGCGCAGCCCGGTCTCCACCACCGAGGGATACCCGGCCGCCTCTTCGAAGGTCAGTCCCTCGGGCATGCGGGCCCAGGCGGTCAGGACGCTGAACTCGCTGTAGGTGTCCAGGCCTTCGCCGAACACGGCGTCACCGAGCTGAACCCCGTCGACGCCCTCGCCGATCTCGTCCACCACACCGGCGGCGTCCAGCCCGACCCCGGCGGGCAACTCGACCGGATGCGCGCCCAGCACCTGACCTTCGCGGATCCGCCAGTCGACCGGGTTGACCCCGGCCGCGTGCACCGCGATGCGCACCTGACCAGGGCCCGCGTGGGGTTCCTCGGCGTCGACGAGTCGCAGGACTTCCGGACCGCCGAACTCGGCGAAGCTGATCTTTTTCATGCCGCCGACCGTAACACTAACGGTTAGCTTTTACGAACGGTTGTTACTTTGGAGCTGATAGCATCACCGCATGACCGCGCCACCCGGACGCCGCGAACGCAAGAAGGCCGCGACCCGCGAGAAGATCGCCGACACCGCCCTGCGGCTGTTCCTGGAACGCGGGTACGACGCGGTGGGGATCCGGGACGTGGCAGCCGAGGCCGACGTGGCCGTGACCACGGTCTTCTCCCACTTCGCCGGCAAAGAGGCCCTGGTGTTCGAGCAGGACGCGAACTTCGAGCGACGCCTCACGGAGGCCGTCACCGGCCGGGAGCCGCACGAGCCGCTCATCCCCGCGCTGCGCCGGGAGATCCGGGCCATGGTGCGTCATTGCACGGCCGGGGAGGCCGTCCCGATCTGGCACATGATCGACTCGTCGCCCGCCCTGCGGCAGTACGAGGAGTCGATGCGGCTGCGCCACGCGGAGTCGCTGGCCACGGCCATCGCCGCCGAACTCGGACTGCCGCCGACCGCGACCGCGTGCCGGACGATCGCGAGGTTCGTGGTCGACGCCCATTCACTGGCGCGCGAGGCGGCCGATCCGGACGCCGCGGTGGACGAGATCTTCCGGATGATCGAAGCGGCGTGGGCGGTTCAGGACTTCGACGGTTCGGAACCGGGCGGGCCGGCGTAGATCAGCCGCACGACGGCGATGGAGATGAGCAGCAGCACCACGCTTCCGACGACGTCGAGCACGTAGTGGTTTCCCGTGGTGAACACGACCGCGATCATGCCCAGCGGGAAGAGCCACGGCAGCAACGCCAGCCGCGGGCGGGAAGCCCGCAGCGCGAGCCACGCGGCATAGGCGCACCACAGCGACCAGCCCACGTGCATGCTGGGCATCGCCGAAAACACGTTCTTGCCGCTCTCCAGCGCACGCGCGGAATGCTCGCCGAAGATGTCGTGCTCGGCGATGATGTCGACCACGCCCGGCAGCGCGAACCTCGGCGGTGACATCGGCACCGCCCAGAAAACGGGGAGCACGAGCACGGCCATCGCGATGAGTGTCCGGCGGGCCTTCAGGTAGACCTCGGTGTGCCGGAGGAAGACCCACACCAGCACGCCGATGAGCACGACGTAGTACAGGCGGTAGTAGAGCACCGCGGGCTGGATGAGCGCCGGATGCTCGACCAGCCACCGGTTCGCCGCGGCCACGATGTCCAGGTGGAGGGCCCGTTCCAGCGACTGGAGGGCCAGCGCGTTGCCGGTGGCGACTTCGGCGTCCGACTTCGCGGCGCCGTGCAGCCAGGTGAAGACCACAAAAACCAGCACCAGCAGCGCCACTTCGACAAGCGGCGCGGGACGCTGCCCGTCACGGCTTCCGGCCAGCACCACCGAACGGACACGCGCGATCAACACGCGGGCGACAGTACCGAGACGGGGAGCCGCCCGGGGCGCATTTCCCGGCAAAGCCGGTCGCGCTTACGACGCGATGGCGCGAACGGTCACCGAGTAGGACGAACTGGCGGCGGTGGCTTCCCGGTAGGAGACCTGCTTGATCTGCCGGTCGTTCCAGTACAACCACACCGACGCGAGCGCCCCGAGGTGCGAGAGCGAACTCCTGGTGTCCTTGTTCTCCAGCACGTCGGCCACGCCGCCCAGCAGATTGGTCGCATCCGGCACGCGGTCCCCGGCCGCCGTGCGCACGACCAGTTCCAGCGCCACCGGCACGTCCGTCAACGGCGTGAACTCCTGCCGCGCGACCGCGTCTTCGGCGGCGCGCAGCAACGCACGCACCCGTTCGGTATGCGGATGTCCCGGGCCGAGCATGGACAACGCCTCGCTCTTGGCCGGTGGCAACCCCGCCACGGTGAACGAAACCTGGTTCGCCGTCGTGGTGTTCTCCAGGCACGTCCGGCAGTAGGCGATCATGGCGTTGTCGAGTACCTTCGTGCGGCTGGTTCGCCAGCCCGTGCCGGTCACGTAGCGCTCAGGCCCGACAGCTCGTGCCACCTCGGCGAACGCCGCGTGGAGGCGGCGGAAGGTGCGCTGCTGGTCCGACTGCCACTCGTAGGGGTGGAGGCCGAAGAACTTCCCGGTGAACCTGCGGTCCATCGGCACGACCAGGTCCGGCAGGAGGTGGTGCAGGGTCTTCGTCCCGGCGACCAGCCGGGCCTTGTTGTTCACCACGCCCAAGCCGTCCATCACCTGCCAGATCCGGTCGGCGACCGCACCGGTCTCGGCGGCGTCATCGATGCGCAGTGGCTCCAGTTCGATGATCGCGGCACGGGAAGCCTGCAAAGCAGCGAAGAACTCGTCGAGCGGGGCGAGGTATGAGCCGCGCATTCCGAGGCGCCACGCCGTCAACGTCCGGTGCAGGCGTGCCACGAACTCGCGGTCGTCCAGCGCGGCCGCGACTCCACCCGCCGCCAGCCGATCCGCGATCGTCCTCCGATGCGTGACCGCCTGCGTGGTGGTGAACGGAGTCAGCTGGTCGTACCCCTCGACGTACCGCTCGAACCCGGCCACGAGCCCGTCCAGCCGCTTCTCGACCAGATCCCTGCGCGCCATCCGTGCCCCTCCCTCAACCACCTGGTGGTCAGAACATCGGCGGCGCCGCCTTCGTTGCAACATCCGGTGGAGGCGGCCGTTGCCAGGGTCGCTGCGATTTCGAATACCGGGCCGACGCACCGAAGTGGCAGTTCTTTTGCCATGCGGTGTTCGCGGCGGCGGACGGGGTGTGGCCGATGTTCGACGCGATCCTCGACCGCGACCTCGGGTCGTTTTCGATGTGCAACGGGTGCGTACGGGATGGCGTGGTGTATCTCCTGCCCGCGGCCACGTTCGAGCTGGAACCCGCGATCGGCGAAGTCCGCTCCGCCCAGGCCCCGAGTCCGGTGCCGGTGCGGCCACTCGCCAGGTTCGCCGTCCGGCCGGAGGACTTCCCGTTCCTGCGCAAAATCCACGGGCGGCAGCCGACCCCGGCGGGTTCCCGTGGCACGAGCCCATCGCGGGAACGGCGTCCGCTGCGACGTCGCGACCGCGTGGGTAGCCTCGGGCGAATGGCGCTGTCGAGAGAAGAACGGGAAAAGTTCCTCGCAGAACCCCACGTCGGAGCGTTGTCGGTGGCTGAGGGGCCCGGTCGCGCGCCGCTGACCGTGCCGATCTGGTACCAGTACGCGCCCGGCGGTGACCTCTGGATCCACACCCCGCCCGGGTCGCGGAAGGCGCGGGCGATCGAGGCCGCCGGGCGGTTCAGCCTGATGGTCCAGCGGACAACACCGACCGTCCGGTACGTCTCCGTCGAGGGCCCGGTCACCGGGACCGCCCCGGCCAGCCACGAGCGCTCGTGGGAGATGGCCGCCCGCTACCTCGAACCGGAGAAGGTCGCCGGGTTCGTCGAGTTCGAACGATCCCAGCTGGGGCGAGCACATCGCCATCTTCCTGCGCCCCGAGCACTGGATCTCCGCCGACCTGGGCCCCTTCTGAACTCACCAGCCGAGGCTCACCTGGTACGACTCCAGCCACGCGTTCAACCGGACCGGGGTTTCGTCGTGCAGCGCGCGTTCGATCATCGACGGCGACCGCTTCACCGGCGCCGCCAGGTGCTCGTGGATCGCGTCGAGGTCGAACAGCGGCAGGCCCGGTGACCCCGGATCGGCCACCACCTCGCCCAGCTCCTGCTTGATCATCCGGTCGTAACCGGGATCCTGCGTCGACGGGTAGGGCGCCTTCCGCCGCTCGGCGATGGACCGCGGCAGCAGGTCCTCGGTCGCCGCGCGCAGCAGGCTCTTCTCCCGCCCGTCGAAGCTCTTCGTCGACCACGGTGCGTTGAACACGTACTCCACCAGCCGGTGGTCGCAGAACGGCACGCGCACCTCCAGCCCGTTGGCCATGCTCATCCGGTCCTTGCGGTCCAGCATGATGGGCAGGAACCGGGTCAGGTTCAGGTAGCTCGCGACGCGCATGCGGTGCTCGTGCGCGCTCTCCGACTCCAGGTGCGGCACCTCCGCCACCGCCGTCCGGTACTGGTCGTCGATGTACTCACCCAGCTTCAGCTCCGCGACCAGGTCCTCGTGCAGGAACGCGGTGGCCTCCTCGGTCACCGGCCGCTCGCCGAGCACGTGCCACGGGAAGGTGTCCCCCGCGACCGCGCGCTGGTCGTGGAACCACAGGTACCCGCCGAAGATCTCGTCCGCGGACTCCCCGGACAGCGCCACGGTCGACTCGCCCCGCACCGCCTGGAACAGCAGGTACAACGACGGGCCGTGGTCGCCGATCCCGTACGGCAGGTCCCAGGCGGCCCACGCCGCCGACCGCACGTCCGGCGAAGCCAGCTTGGCGTTGTCCAGCAGGATCTCCCGGTGCTGGGTGCCCACGTGGTCCACCAGCTCCGCCGCGTACGGCGCGTCCGGCGCTTCCCGGAAGATTTCCGGCTGGAAGTTCTCCACGTGCCCGACGAAGTCGACCGAGAAGCTCCGGATCCGGCCGCCGCGACCGGAGTTCAGCGCGCCCTGGGCGAGCGCGGTCAGCGCGCTGGAGTCGAGTCCGCCGGAAAGCAGCGTGCACAGCGGCACGTCGGCCACCATCTGCCGGGGCACGATGTCGTCCAGCAGCCCGCGCACCGCGTCGACACTGGTGGGCACGTCGTCGGTGTGCGGCCAGGCCGCCAGCTCCCAGTACTTCTCCTCGACCCGGCGGCCCGCGCGGACCCGCAGCACGTGACCGGGGCGCACCTCGTACATCCCGGCCAGCGGCGTCTGCCCGGGAACGCGCAGGAACGACAGCACGTCGCGCAGCCCGTCGAGGGAGAGCACCGCCCGGCTCTCGGGGTGCGCCAGCACGGCCTTGGGCTCGGAACCGAACAGCACCCCGTCGCGGAGCGGGTAGTAGAACAGCGGCTTGATGCCCAGCCTGTCCCGGTACAGCAGCAGCTCCTCGGCGCGGCTGTCCCAGATGGCGAAGGCGAACATGCCGTTCAAGCGCCCCACGAACCCCGGCCCCCACTCCAGGTATGCCCGCAGCACCACCTCGGTGTCGCTCCTGGTCGCGAAGCGGTGGCCGTGCAGTTCCAGCTCGTCGCGAAGTTCACCGAAGTTGTAGACCTCACCGCTGTAGCTGATCGCGGCCAGCGGGGTGCCGTCGGGCAGGGTCTCCGGGGTGAGCATGGGCTGGGCGCCGCCGTCGAGATCGATCACCGAGAGCCGACGGTGCCCGAGCGCGACGTGCCGCCGCAGCCACAGGCCCTCGTCGTCCGGGCCGCGCAGCGCCATCGTGTCCACCATTTTCCGGAGCACGCCGGCCTCACCGGTGAGATCGCGATCGAAGTCGGCCCAGCCGACGATTCCGCACATCACATACCCTTCGTTGTCATTTCACCGTTGTTGGGTATCCCATTCGGCGGCGCCCACACGAGCCTGCCGCCGGAATTTGGTTGTCAATTCAAGTATTTCCCGTCTGCCGTGCCCGGCGTGGCGGATGACCAGGGGACGGTTTACGCCGTTCGGCGGAGTGGCCGGGCCGCCGAACGGCGGGTGCCGCCCCGGCGATTTCCCAGCCGCGCCGGGGTCGGCAAAACTAGGGAACTGGTGGTCGACAAGGCCGCCCGTCTGCGGTACAGGTTGAACGAAGAGCGGACGGCAGACCGACGAGCGGGGGGAAAGTCCACCGGAGGGAATGCAGTGCCGGAGCCAACGCAGCAGGACGTCAGGAGCGCATTCGACGGAAAGTTCCCGTCGACGGAAAACATCAACACCGTGATCGTCGTCGGAGCCGGGCTGGCCGGCCTCGGCGCGGCATTCGAACTCGCGAAACGCGGAATCCAGGTCACCGTGTTCGAGGCGAGCGGACAACCGGGCGGGCGGACGCGAACACTGCGCCACCCGTTTTCCGACGGCCTTTACGCCGAGGCCGGCGCGATGACGGTTACCGAGAATTGTCACTACACCATGCACTACCTGAAGGAAATGGGCCTGGAAATCGCGCCCAGCGACCTGGTGGACACCGATTTCAGCTATTATCGCAACGGCAGGCGGATCCGGCCTGACCAGATCGCGGCCCACGCGGACGAACTGGGGCTGCACCCGGCCGAGCGCGACCTCTCGGTCCAGGAGATGATCGCCCAGTACGTCACCACGCCGAACGAGGGCATCGGCCCGGAGCTGGTGGAACTCACCTGGACGCCGACCCCGCGCCTGCTCGAACTCGACCGGATCTCCGTGCGCGAGATCCTCGAGCGGCGGGGTGCCTCGGCTGCCGCGATCAGCCTGATGGAGCCGCTTTTCCTGGAGATGCGCGGCGGTGAGCTGGAGTCCGCCTCGGCGATGGCCTGGGCCCGCTACGAGTCGGGCCCGCGGGCCCTGTCCACCGCCGGCGCCGAGTGGCACAAGATCAAGGGCGGCACCGACATGCTCGCGCGGGCACTGGCCCGCCAGATCGAGGACCGCGTCCACTACGGCAAGCCCGTGGTCCGCATCGCCCAGGACGAGCACGAGGCGCAGGTGAGCTTTCTCGACCACGACCGGATCCGCACCGCGACCGCCGACCGCGTCATCGTCACCGCGCCGTTCAGCGCGCTGCGCCGGGTCAATCTGTCGATGGCCGGGCTGTCCGCGGAAAAGCATTCGGCGATCCGCGGGCTCCGCTACTGCTCGGCCGTGCGCGTTTTTCTCCAGATGCGCCGGAAGTTCTGGCCGGAGGACAAGCTGATGCTGTCCACGGACACCGCCATCTGCACGGTCCGCGACGCCACCCCGCGATCGCCGGGGCGCCGGAAAATCGTGGAATGCTGGCTGACCGGATGGGCGGCTCAGGCCGCGGCACAACTGAGCGAGGAAGACCGGGTCAATTTCGCGCTGACCCAACTCGAACCATTGTTGCCGGGCGCCCGCGACAATTTCGAAATCGGCACCTCGGTGGCCTGGGACAACGAACCCCATATCGAAGGCGCCTACATCCTGCCGGAAACCGGCCACGCCGATCTCATGGCGAACACCAGAAAACCCGAGGGCCGGATTCATTTCGCGGGCGAGCACACCGCATTCGAACCGAATGGCGGATCGATGAATTACGCGCTGGAGTCGGCCGCGCGAACCATGGTCGAACTTTCCGCCGCCTGACATAACCGCTCCGGCCTGTGGGTAAATGTACCCACGGGCCGGAGCCGTGGCAATGCGCCGGTTCTGGGACAGTGTTACCGTTGGTTCCGCCGATTTGCACAGCTGAATAGTCACTTTTAGTCACCAATGACGGTACTGGGGATCACTGGTACTGGGAATCGAGCGAGATCATCGGAGAAGGAGACGGCGCATTGCTCCACCCTGGTCCACATGTGCTGGTCGTGGCGGACTGCGAGGGCGTCGAGGAGATGGTCAACGACCTCCGCCGCCACGGCTTCGAGGCCGAGGCCGCCTCGACCGGCGCCGCGGCGATGGCCTCCTACGCCAGCTTCGACGTGGTGCTCATCGATCTGGACCTCACCGACTTCGACGGGCTCACCCTGTGCCGGGAGATCCGCAACGCCAGCGACATACCGATGATCGGCTTCGCCTCCGTCCGTGAGCTGGACCGCGTGCTCGCGCTGGAGGGCGGTTGTGACGACTGCATCGCGAAGCCGTACCGCAGCCGGGAGCTGATGGCCCGGCTGGAAGCGCTGCTGCGGCGGGTCCGGATGGCCACCCAGCCCAAGCTCAACGCCGGGCGGCTGGAAATCTGCCCCGCCCTGCGCGAGGTCAAGCTCGCCGACCGGCCGGTCGACCTGACCCGCAAGGAGTTCGAACTGCTGCGCCTGCTCGCCGCCGAACCGGACAAGGTGTTCACCAGGGCGGAGCTGCTGCGGCGGGTCTGGGCCTACGACAACGTCGGCGACGAGGTGACCTCGCTGGCCAGCCGGACCATCGACACGCACCTGAGCAGCATCCGCAAGAAGCTCGGCTCCGCGCACTGGATCATCACCGTCCGCGGGGTCGGCTTCCGGTTCAACGAGAACACCCCCGAACCGGACCCCGCCGACGCGGGCCGGTCCGGCGGAGCGGCCGGATGACCTCATCCGGCCCGCCGCCTCGCCGGGGTCAGGTCGCGGTCGTGGTGCCGGACGAACTCCTCGATGATCGCGTCCTGGTCGCGTCGCGGGTCGCGGCCCCGGCAGGCCGCGTCCAGCACCTCGCTCGCCTCCCGGTGCACCCGCTGCGCCACGTCGTATGGCACGTTTGTGAACGCCACCAGCTGGTAGAGCGGGGTGAACAGGTCGGGGTGCTGCTCGTGCAGCCGCGCCTCCAGCGCCCGGCGCGCCAGGAACGACCTGCTGTTCACGTGGTTCGACAGCTCTTCGAAGTTGCGCAGCGAAAGCTCGGCCAGCGCGTGCCCGGCCGCGACCCGCGCGTCGCTGTACTCCTCGGCGACGGTTTCCGCGACCGGCCCGCTGTCACCGCTGCTGGCGAACTGGAACTTCTCCAGCAGCCGGGCCAGCGTGGCGACGTCCTCGAAACTGCAGTTGATGCCCTGTCCGAAGAACGGCACCACGGCGTGCGCGGCGTCGCCGACCAGGATCGCGCGCCGGTGGTGGTACGGGCCGCAGTTGACGATCCGCAGCAGGCCGGGCCCGCGCGTGGTCAGGTCCTTGCCGACCCCGGCCATCCGCACGAACACGTCGGGGAACTCGGCCGCGCAGTGGGCGCGGACCTGTTCCGGTGAGGTCAGCTCCGAGAAGTGCCGGTGCCGCGCGCCACCGGCGAGCGGTTTGAACAGGCTGGTGGTGAAGGTCTGGTCCCGGTTCGGCTGGGATTGCAGGAAGTGGTCGTCGCGCGGCCACAGGTGCATGCCGGTGGGATCGGCGTCACCGTAGTCCATGGTGATTTCCGCGTAACCGTGCGGAATCGTGTCGCGGTCCACCCACAGCTCGGCGGGGTGGTCGGTGGCGATGGCGCCGCGCACCGCGCTGTTGGCGCCGTCGCAGGCGACCAGCAGGTCACCGGCGACCCAGGTGGTGGTGCCGTCGGTGCTTCGCAGCAGCGCGGCGGGACGGCCGGGGTCGACGTCCACGCACGTCAGCCCGTAGTGGATGCGGGCGCCCGCGCGCAGTGACTGGTCGCGCAGGATGTCCTGCAGCACGCCACGTGGGATGGACAGCAGGTGGTGCGCGTTCGTGGCGCCGTAGGGCTGGGTGGAGATGGCGCCGTCGCGGTGGTGGATGATCCGCTTGACCAGCACCGAACCCTGCAGGTAGAGCCGCCGCTTGACCGAGGCGGGCAGGCAGTCGAGCCCGCGCGAGGTGAGGGTGAGGTTGAACGAGTGGCCGGACCCGGTGCCCGCCGACTCCGCACCCCGCTCGAACACGTCCACCTCCAGGCCCTGCCGCCGCAGCAGCGTGGCCAGTGCGCAGCCCACCGGCCCGGCCCCGATGATCACCACCGAACGCGGCTCTTGCTCAGGCATGACGACCTCCCGGATCGGCCGCGGCCGGTGGCGGCACGGCCCCGGCGGCGCGGAAGTACTCGAACATCCGGCGGATCCAGCCCGGGTCCGCCGGTGGTGGCGGGCAGCCGACCTCGGTCAGCGCGCGCCGGGTTCTCTCGTTGCCGAACGTGATCGCGCCCAGGCGCAGCACGCCCTCGCGCATCAGCGGCACCAGCGGGCCCAGGCCCTGGCCACGTGTCTCGGCCTGCCGTTCCAGCTCGGCCATCCACCGGGTCTGGGCGGTGGGCGCGGTCGGGTAGCCCTCGGCGCGGATGGTGTGGACGATGGTGGGCCAGTCGAGACCGTCCGCGTGGTAGAGGTGCCAGGTTTTGTTGTCCGGCTTGCCTTCGGACAGCGCGACCAGCGCCCGTGCCACGTGGTCGACCGGCAGCAGGTCCACCGCCGGTGCCTCGGTGATCTCCTCGGGGTAGCAGCCGAGCAGGGCGAATCCCTTCATCTGCAACCAGAAGAAGTCGTCGTGCCGGCAGGCCCCGGTCCGGCTGTGCCCGGCGATGCGGCCGACGCGGTGCAGCGTGACCGGCAGCCCGGCGCGCCGCGCCGCCAGCGCGAGCTGTTCGGCCACCCACTTGCTCTGGGTGTAGCCGATGCCCAGTGACGCCGGGTCACCGGGAACCGCGTCCTCTTCGACCAGGCCGGTGGTGTCGTCGGGCGGGAACACACCCAGGGTGGAGATCAGGCGCAGCGGCGTGCGGTTGACCGCGCAGAAGCCGAGCAGCTGCCGCAGTCCGTCGACGTTGGTGCGCTTGACCGTGGGGTACGGCACGACGAAGTTGATGTGCGCGGCCGCGTGGTAGACCTCGGTGACTTCCCGCGCCTGCGCCTCGTAGTCGTCGAGGCCGAACCGCGGTTCGGCGAGGTCGCCGAGGCAGACCTCGGCTTCGTCCAGCCGGGACGGTTCGATGGCGAACTTCTCGAACGTCTCACGCAGGCGTTCCCGCGCGGCGGCGACGCTGTCCGCGCGGATCAGGCAGCGCACGCGGTGCCCGGTCCGCTGCAACTCGTCGAGCAGGTGACTGCCCAGGAAACCGGTGGCGCCGGTGAGCAGGACGACCCCGTCCGCCGGCTCCCGCCGCTCCCCCACGACCAGCTCGCCGAGCTGGGCTTCCGCGCGGAGATCGAGTTCCGCCGCGGTGTCGCCGAGGCTGTGCGTCATACCGGGCACGGTCGGGGTGTTCAGCAGCGCCGACAAGCCGACCTCGGTGCGGAAGCGCTGCTTGACCAGTCGGTGCAACCGGGCCGCGAGCAGCGAATTCCCGCCGAGGGCGAAGAAGTCGGCATCCCGGGTCGCCGGTGGCTGGTCCAGCACCTGTGCCCACAACTCGGCCATTTCACGCTCCTGGCCGATCCAGTCCGCGGGTTCTTCCGGGGGTGCCGCGACCGGGATGGCTTCGAGCGCGCGGCGATCGGTTTTGCCGTTCACGTTCACCGGTATGGCGTCGATCCTGGTCACCTGCCGGGGCACCATGTAACCCGGCAGCACGGCCCCGAGCCGGGTGCGCCAGTCCGGCGGCGGCTCGTCGGGACTCCGCACGAAGGCACGCAGCACGAGGTCCTGGCCGGAGGACACCGCGATGGCCGCGGCCGCGTCCACCCCGAGTTCGCGTTCCAGCGCGGCCTCGACCTCACCGGGTTCCACGCGGTAGCCCTGGATCTTGACCTGGTCGTCCTCCCGGCCGCGATAGTGCAGGCGCCCGTCCGGGGCCAGCACGACAACGTCACCGGTCCGGTACATCCGGTGTCCTGGCACGAACGGATCGGGCACCATGGCCTGCCGGGTCTTCTCCGGCAGCCCGAGGTAACCGGGCGACACGACCGGGCCCGCGACGCACAGTTCGCCCTCCACACCGAACGGCGCGACCTGCGCCGCCTCGGTGTCGCTGAACACGTAGGCGTCGACTCCCGGCACCACCCGGCCGATCGACGGCAGCGTCGGCCACTCGCCGGGATCGGCCGGAAGCCGGTCCTCACTGCACAGGTGCGCCTCGGACGGGCCGTAGGCGTTGATCAGCCGGGCGTCGGGGCACCGCCGGAACATCTCGCGCAGGTCGTCGGTGACCACCAGCCGCTCACCGGTGACGTACACCTCGCGCAGGTCCGGCAATTCCACTGTGGACGAACTCAGCACGGCGGCCAGTTCCCGCAGCGCGACGTACGGGAAGAACACCCGCTCGACGCGCTCTTCGGCCAGCACCGCCGCCAGTTCCTCGAAATCGGTGCGCGCGGACTCGGGCGGGACGATCAGCGTGCCGCCGTTGCCCAGTGCCCCGAACACCTCGATCGCGAACACGTCGAAGGCCGGCGGCATGTACTGCAGCGTGCGCATCGGCCTGCCCGCCTGGTTGTGCACCAGGTTGGCCAGCGTCGCCTCGGTCAGCTCGACGCCCTTGGGGCGGCCGGTGGACCCGGAGGTGTAGACGATGTACGCGGTGTCCTCCGGGGTCTTCCGGGGGCCATCCACCGAACCGCCCGCGTCCGGCAGTTCACGCAGCACGATTCGCGCACCGCAGTCCGCCAGCTGGAAGTCCAGCCGTTCCGCCGGTTGACCGGGATCGAGCACGACGTAGGCGCCACCGGCGAGCAGAATGCCGAACACCGCCGTCACCAGGTCGAGCCCGGGTGGCATCAGCACCGCCACCGGCTGCCCGTCGCGAACGCCCCGGGCGGCCAGGCCGGCGGCGACGCCCGCGGCGCGGCGCGCCAGTTCGGCGTGGTCCGTGACCGTGCCGTCCGCGACGACCGCCGGTCCTTCGGTGGCCGTGAGCAGGTCCGTGGTCAGCTCGGTGCCCAGTTCGGGGGCGGCGGTCCGGCGTGCGCACAGCTCGGTGATGGCCCGCTCTTCCTCGATGCTCGTCCACCGCAGGTCGCCGACCTTCTCGTCCGGGTCGGTGAGCACCGACTCGACCAGCGTTTCCAGGCGCTGCGCCAGAAACCCGGTGAACGCCTCGCCTTCGGCCGAAGCGGTCGCGTGCTCGACGATCAGCGTGTACCGGTCCGGCCGCTCGTCCACCACGATCGCCAGGTCGTACTTCGCCCCGCCCGGCGGGTGCTCCCAGGTCTCCACGTCCCAGTCACGCAGGTTCAGGCTCCGCGCCTCGTGCGGCATCACAGTGACCATCGCGTCGAACAGCTCACCGGACCCGGACGCGCGAAGCTCGCTGACCACCGACTCCAGCGGGGTGTGCCGGTGCCGCAGCGCGTCGAGCAGGTCGCGCTTCACCGACCTCAGGACGTCGCGGGCGGTGCCGTCGCGCTCCAGCCGGTGGCGCAGCACCACCGTGTTGGTGAGGTGGCCGATCACCTCGGCGTCGCCGGTGTCGCGGACGCTGATCGGCACCCCGAGCAGGAGATCGTCCTGCCGTGTCTGCCGGTGCAGCAACACGAAGCACAGCGCCACGAAGAACATGCTGGTGGTGACGCCTTCGGCAGCGCAGAACTCCTTCACCCGCGCGGAAACCCGGTCGTCGAGGGCCAGGTGGTGGGTGACGTTCCGCCTCGGCTGCTCGCCGGGCAGCCCGATCGGGACCGCCACCGGGGCGTCCGCGAGCTTGTCCGCCCAGTACCGCGGCGAACCCACGCGCCGCGACCAGCGTTCGTAGGCATCTTCCGCCTGGCGTTCCGGCCGCAGCGCGGGTTCGCGGCCGTCGAACAGCGCGGTGTAGGCAGCTTCGAGCTGACGCAGGTAGGTCTTCCAGGACAGGCCGTCGAACACGGTGTGGTGGATGTTGAACACCAGCACGCTCGGCCGCCCATGGCCGAGCCGCAGGTGGCGCACCCGCGCGAGCGGACCGTTGTGCAGGTCGAACACGGTGCCCGCGATGTCGGCGACCTGCTCGGCCACCCAGGTTTCCTCGTCACCGCCGGGGAACGCGCGCACGTCGACGATCGGCTCCAGCTCCTCGTGCACCACCTGCCGCAGTTCGCCGTCGGCTTCGAAGGTGGTGCGCAGCGCCGAATGCGCCCGGTGCACGATACGCAGCGCGTCGGCGAGCGTGGTGTGGTCCAGCGGCACACGCGGGCGCAGCACCAGCGGCTGGTTGTACGCCGTGGGATCGGCTCCGTAGGCACTGGCGAACCACAGGCCGGGCTGGGCCGGTGACGCGGGCAGCCGCCGGGTCGCTGGTCGCAGGCTGGTGGTGGTCATCTCAACCTCAAGCACGCTTGGTGCGGATCAGGTCGGCGACACCGTGTGCGGTGCCCGCGCCGACAATCTCGTCAGGTGCCAGCACGACGCCGGTCAGCTCCTCGAGCCGGGCGCCGAGGTCGATCAGGTGCAGCGAGGTGATCCCGCGTTCGAGCAGCCGGTCGTCCGGGCCGATCTCCTGGTTGCCCGCCACGTCGGTCAGCGTCGAGTGCACCACCGCCGTGAGACGGTCGGCGGGGCCGTCCGCGCTCGCGCGGGTTTCCAGGCGGGAGGCCAGTGCCTTCCGATCGATCTTGCCGTTGGTGTTGCGGGGGAAGGACTCCAGGGCCAGCACGCGCGAGGGCACCATGTAGTCGGGCAGCCGCGCACGCAGGTGCTCCAGCAGGTCGTGGTCGGAGAACTCGTGGCCGGGCGACGGCACGCACCACAACACGAGCTGGTCCCCGGCGGCCTGCGCCACGGCCTGGTGGATCCCGGGAAACGCCTCGGCGGTCACCTCGACGTGCCGGGGCTCCACCCGGAAACCCCGGACCTTGAGCATCTGGTCGGTACGCCCGGCCAGCACGATCTCGCCCGCCTCGGTCAGCTTGGCCAGGTCACCGGTGCGCAGCAGACGCCCGCCCTCGTGCCGGACGAACTTCTTCTCGGTCAGCTCCTGGTCGCCGAGATAACCCAGCGCTACCCCCTCACCCGCGATGCACAGTTCGCCGATCACACCGGGCGGGCATTCGTCGAGCGCCTCGTCGCGCACGGTCATCTCCACCGACGGCATCGGTCTGCCGACCGGCACCTCCGCGCTGGTCAGGTCCGCCGCGGTGATCTTGTGGACCGCGGTCAGCGCCGAGTTCTCCGTGCAGCCGAAGGCGTTGAACAGGTCGCCGCCGATCACCGCGAGCGCGCGTTCGAGGTGATCGGTCGACGGGAAGTCCCCGCTGACGATCACCGAGGACGCCTGCGCGATGGTCTCCGGGTGGTGCTCGACGAGCAGGTTGAACAAGCCGACCGGCAGGTTCAGCACGGTGGTCCGCTCACGCTCGATCAACCGCGCGAGGTCGCCGAGCGGCGGCACGTCCTGCGGTGCCACGCTGAGCCGCCCACCCCGCAGCAGGCAGGTCCAGATGTCGGTGGTCGACGCGGCGAACGCCGGTTGCGCGAGTTGCAGGAACCGGTCCCCGGGACCGGGGGTGAACCCGGTGAGCTTGCGCGCGACCCTGTCGATCCCGCGATGGGCGATCACCACGCCCTTGGGCGCGCCCGTCGAGCCCGAGGTGAACAGGATGAACGCGGGCGCCTCGGGGAACGACTTCGGCCGCACCGGATCCGCGGGCAGCTCCGCCGCTTCGGCGAGCAGGTCCGCCACCGGCACGCACGACTCCTCGGGCAGGCCGTCGGGTGCCTCGCCATCGGTCACCGTGAGGACCGGCGCGGCGGCGCGGACCATCTGCGCCTTGTGGTCGCCGGGGTGGCGCGGGTTGAACGGCACCACCACGAGCCCGGCCTTGAGAATGCCGAGGAACACCTCGTAGGTGGCGAGGCCGCGCTCCAGGTGCACGCCGACCGGTTCCCCCGGTAGCAGGTGACGGGCGTGCAGTGCTCTGGCCAGCTGGTTTGTCACGGCGTCGAGTTCGGCGTAGGTCAGCGTGGCCGGCCCGTCGGAGATCGCTTCACGGGAGGCGTGCTCCCGTGCCGCGGCGGCGAAGGCCTGGTCGATCGTCATCGCGAAGTCACCGGTCCTTCCGTGGTCCGTAGCTGCTCCAGGCAGGCCCGGCCCAGTGAGGTCGACGGGTCCGCGAGGTCCAGCGGCAGGTCGAAGTGGTCCCGGCCGGGCACGATCCGCCCGGTGACCGGGACCTCGTGTGCGCTCAGGTGCGCCAGGTACCGCTCGTGCTGGCGCAGGTAGGTCGGCGTCTCGTGCTGCCCGGCGGCGAGCAGCACCGAGTCGCACGCGGGCGCGGGCATCCGCAGCGGACTGCACTCGCGGGCCAGCGCGGGCGTCAGGCCGAGCGCGTCGTTGACGTAGGTGCGCGGGATCTCGGTGAGGTCGTAGAGCCCGCTCAGCAGGCACGCGCCGCGCACGCGCGGGGTGTCGCCGATCGCCAGCGCCGCGGCGAGCAGGTGCGCGCCCGCGCTGCTGCCCGCGACGTGCAGGCGCTCCGGGTCGATCCCGTACCGCGCCCCGGATTCGGCGAGCCACGACAGGGCACGCGCCACCGAGGTGATCATCTCGGGCAGCGTGCGGGCGGGCGCGAGCCCGTACCCGACGGCCACGAAGGTGTACCCACCGGCCACGGCGTCCGACGCGGCGAAGCAGGCGTCGTCGATACCGGACTCCTGCCAGTGACCGCCGTGCACAAAAACCAGCGCCGACGGGCCACCGGGGAACACGTGGCAGCGCTCGCCGGGATCCGTCCCGTACGGCACCGCCTCGTCCACGTCGAGCCGGGCGCGGGCGGCGTCACCGCGTGCCCGGTACCGCCGCAGCGACCCGTCCGGATCGCGGGCGGCCGAACTCGGCGAGTACCCCGGATCGAGTTCACGCATCGGGCTTGCGCCCCTCGATGACCCCGTGCGGTGTCCAGCCCTCGTTGTGGACGCGCTTGATGTCGGTGAACCCGGTCGCGGTGAGCCATTCCTCGTGCTCGTGCCATTCGTAGATCGTCGAATCCTCCGACGGCAGCGTCGCGAAGTAGACGTTGTCCAGCGCGCTGTAGAGCGGGCCGCTCCCGTCGTCCGAGGCGAAGGCGTTGAACACCACCACCCGGCCACCGGGCTCCAGGGCCTCATACGCCTGCTTGAGCAGCGCCTGGTTCTGTTCCGGCGACCAGATCACGAACTGGTGGGCGAACAGCACCATGTCGTACCCGGCGGGCATGGGATCACCGAACATGTCCCCGGCCGCGACGTCGATCCGGTCACCGAGCCCGGCGGCGGCGATGTTGTCCCGCGCCACCTCGATGGCTCCTTCGAGATCGAACACCGTCGCCTCCAGGTGCGGATGGGCGCGGGCCAGGGCGATCGCGTTGACCGCGCTGCCCCCGCCCACGTCCAGCAGCCTGCGCACGCCGGTGTAGTCCACCTGCCGCAACAGCACCGGATTGGACAGCTCCGACCACGAGTGCATGCCCCGGTAGAACAGGTTCTCCAGCTCCGGGGTCTGTTCGAGCCGCGCGTAGAGATTGGTGCCGGACCCCGGCACGTGCTTGAGGCCCTGGTTCGTCCCGGTCCGCAGCGATTCGGCGTACTCGTGGGCGGGGCCGTAGGACAGCTGCTGCTGGAAGTCGATGATGTTGCGGATCAGCGGCCACGTGCCGTCGTCGAACGCCGCGCGCAGCTGCCCGGACAACGCGTACCGGTTCTCCTCGCGTTCGGTCAGCCCCAGCGAGGTGGTGCCCAGCAGCAGCTTGCGCGCCGACTTCACCGGCAGGCCGAGCCCGCCGGCCACCTGGTCGCAAGTGGACGGTCCGTTCAGCGTGAGGTACTCGAACAACTGCAGCTCCGACGCCGCCCGCAGCTGCTGGAAGGCGGCGAACCCGAACAGCACCGGCACCAGCGAACTCAGGTCGACCGGTTTGGTCAGGGTGTCGCTGCCCGTGCGGTGATCCATCGTGCTCCTCCGTCGATCGGTGGTCTCGGTGGTCATCCCGGCGGCTAGAGCCGGGTGCGGAAGGTCCACAGCTCCGGGAAGAACCGGTGCTCGTTGATGGCGCGCAGCCAGGACGCCCCGTCGCTGCCGCCGGTCCCGCCCTTCCCGCCGAGCATGCGTTCGACGACGAGCAGGTGCGTGGCCCGCCAGCAGGAGAACTGGTACGCGACCTCCAGCAGCGCCTCGGCCAGCCGATGCGCGTCGGGATGCCGTTCCGGGTGCCGGTAGATCTCCAGCCACGCGTCCTCGACCAGGGAACTGGGCTCGTGCTGCCGCGTGGTCGGGCCGTCCACGCAGTCCGCCGGCATGGAGAACCCCTGCCGCGCCAGGTACCGCAGCGCCACGTCGTACAGCGACGGCTTGGCCAGCTCGGCGCGCAGCAGCGTGTGCCCGTCCTGGTGCGCGGCCTCCACCTGGCGGCGCGGCCGGTTGCCCATCACGAACTCCAAGGTGCGGTAGGCGAAGGACTGCACCCCGGAGGCGTCGTTGAGCACGTGCCGGAACGCCACGAACTCGTCGGCCGACATGCCGTTGAGCGACTCCCAGCAGCTCACCAGCACACGCTGGGTGCGCGTGGCCCGGGACAGCGCGAGGCAGGCACGCGGGACGTCATCGTGCTGCAGCGCCTGGCGAGCGCAGTCCAGATCGTCGATCACCGCGCGGAACAGCAGTTCCTTGACGTGGCTGAGCAGGATGAAGTTCAGCTCGCCGCGCGCTTCGCTGCGCGGGTGCTGCAACTGGTGCAGCTCGTCCATCCTGGCGTAGGCGACGTACTCGGGTGCCTGGGTCATCGCGCTCCCTCCACGGCGTGGCTCAGTGCGTCCACCGCGCGCCGCACCTGGTCGTGCGTCACGTACAACGGCGCGAAGGCGAACCGGATCAGGTCGGGATGCCGGTGGTCGACGAGCACACCGCGCTCGGCGAGCGCGTGTTCGATCCGCTCGGCATCCGGGACGCGGAGCGCGAGGTGCGCACCGCGGGACTCGGCGTCGCGCGGCGAGACGAGTTCCCGCAGCAGATCGGGGCGACGCTCCCCGAGGTGGTCCACGAAGGTCTCACCGAGCGCGCGGCTGCGCTCGCGCAGTTCGTGGATACCCAGCTCGACCAGCGGGTCGATGGCGTGGTCCAGGCCGATCAGGCTGAGCAGCGGCGGGGTACCGGTGCGCGCCCGATCCACGTCCGGCGCGGGTTCGAACCCCGGCACCATCGCGAACGGCCTGGCGTGCCCGTGCCAGCCGGTCAGCGGGAAATCCACTGTGGACTGGAGCCGGGCGGCCACGTACAGGAAGGCGGGCGCGCCCGGTCCGCCGCCGAGGTACTTGTAACCACAGCCGACCGCGAGGTCCACGTCGTTGGCGTCCAGCCCGGTCGGCAGCACCCCGGCGGCGTGGCTGAGGTCCCACACCGTCACCGCTCCGGCGGCGTGCGCCAGCGCGGTCAGCACGCCGATGTCGCGCCGCTCCCCGGTGCGGAAGTCCACCGGCGCGGCGACCACCGCGGCCACCCGAGGGCCGTGCTCGGCCAGGTAGACGTCGAGATCGCGGCCGGATTTGACAACAAGCTGTCGGTTCGACAGCCGTGCCACCGAGTCGGCGATGTACAGGTCGGTGGGGAACGAGTCGGCGTCGACGAGCAGTTCCGGCCGCTCGCGCAACCGGCAGGCGGCCACCATGGCGTTGAACAAGGTCGACGAGGTGGTCTCCCCGGCGACCACGACCTGTCCGGCCGCGGCGCCGAGCAGGGTGCCCAGCTTGTCGCCGATCGTGCGCGGCAGGTCCAGCCAGCCGTCCTGGAACCAGCTCTGCACCTGGCGGCGCGCCCACTGCTCCGACACCACGCGGTCCAGTTCCGCGATCAGGCTTTCCCGGGGCGGGCCGAGGGAATTGCCGTTGAGGTGGATGGCGCCGCCGGTGTCGAAGCCGGTGGCCAGCTCGCGCACGGCGGTCATGACGCACTCCGGTCGACCCATACCTGCGAGGTGACGCACACGCTCGCCTGGCCGTCTCGGATTTCGCCGGTGCAGTGGAAAACGGACTCGTTGCCGCGTCGCGTGACCTGGCGGACCGTCACCGGTGCCGGGTCGCCGTCGGTGTAGCGCAGCCCGGTGGCTCCGAGCGCGGCGGCCGCGGGGAGGCAGCCCGCGTCCTCGGGCAGGCCGAAGCCGGGGGCGAACACGCGGGCCAGCACCTCGTGCTTGTCCGGATCCCAGCGGAAGAGGGTGAAATCGGTGATGCCCAGTTCCCGCATCCGGTCCAGATCCGGCGCGGGCAGCGTCCGCGGGTCCTCGCTGACGCGGAAGAAGTTGAACGCCCTGCCGACCCCGCCCGCGTGGCCGATGCCTTCGTAGGAACCGAAAACCTCCGGGTCGTGCGGCAGTTCCTGGTGCACGGCCGGGCCGTCGAACGGCACCCGGACGGTGCGGCCGTCGGTCCACAGCCACTGGCACCCCGCCTCGGCCGCGCGCCCGACCTCACCGGTGGGCAGGGTGTGCTCCCGGACCAGGCACGCGGCCACCCCGGCCAGCGAGTGCGTGGCGAACGGGGTTTCACCGTCGGTGTTGAAGATCCGCGACCCGAATGTCCTTTGTGCTCGGGAGACGTCGCTGACGAGCGCGTTCTCGTCCGCGTCCCGGCGCTTCGCGTGCGCGGCCGCGGCGGCGAGCGCGGTGTCGTCGCACGGCCCGTCCGGGACCAGCACGTCCAGCGTGCTCCCCCGGCCCGGCGCCGCGCCGAACATGTCCACTGTGGTCACTCGCATGACTTGCCTGCCAGGTGCTTCTCGGCGAAATCGACAACTACCTGTTCGTCGCCCTGATAGGGCTGGTCGGGGCGCGGCCAGTGCACGACGAGGTCGGTGAACCCCGCCTGGGCCAGCTCGCCCGCGGCGTCCTCGTAGGCGGCCACCGAGCCGGTGATGCCGCCGGCCGACGCGTCGGCCACGAAGATCCTGTTCAGTGACGCGGGATCGCGCCCCGCCCGCTCGCAGGCCGCGTCCACGCCCCGCACCTGCTCGCGCAGGGCGGGCAGTACCTCGGGCAACGGCCGTCCGCTGAAGTCACCCGGCGGGCCGGAAGTGACCCAGTACTGGGCGAACCCGGCGGCCAGTGCCATTCCCCGCGGTCCGGTCGCGGCCAGCGCGAACGGCAGCCGCCGCCCGTCCCCGGCGCGCGGGTGGAAGGTCACGCCGTTCGCGGTGTACCACCGTGAGGAACGGTCCACGTCGCCCCGGACGAGCACCGCGTCAAGCAGCTCGACGAACGCCTCGAACCGGTCGGCACGCTCGCCGGGACTCAGCGGCTCCTCGCCGAGCAGACCCACGTCGTGGCCCGGCGCCCCGGCCCCCAGTCCGCAGATCAGGCGCCCTTCGGCGATGTCGTCCACGGTGACCAGGTCCTTGGCCAGTGCCACGGGATGGCGGAAGTTCGGCGTGGCCACCAGCACGCCGAGCCCGATCGAACCGGTGGCGGTGGCCGCGGCGGTCAGCGTCGGGATCGAGGCGTACCACCGGCGGTCGGCGAACCAGCGCCACATCAGGTGGTCGTAGGTCCACGCGTGGTGGTAACCGAGCTGTTCGGCGGCCCGCCAGCGCTCGCCGGCGGCCTTCCACTCGTGCTCGGGCAGCACCACGATGCCGTGCTTCATGAGCGCACTTCCTCCAGCCGCGTCTCGGAAACCAGGCGGGTGGCCCGGTCCAGCACCTCCAGCACCCCGGTGACCAGCGGCTTCATCAGCTCGTCGGAGTCGCCGGATACCACCGGGTGGTGGCGCCCGCCGACGTTGGGGTACAGCCCGTTGTGCGTCAGGTCGGTGGCCAGTTCCTCGAGCCGCGATTCGAGCTGCGAGACCAGTTCGACGTGGCTCACCGGGCGGCGGATGGTCAGGAAGAAGTTGTCGTAGAGGTCCTCCTTCTCCCTGGACACGGTCACGCCCGGCGCACCGGCGGACTGCTGCAGCAGGGAACGCCCGTCCGGCACCAGGTGGCCGGCGATGTGGTCGTGGGTCACGCCGTTGCGCGCCACCGCCTCCTCGAGCGCCGCGCAGTCGTGCTGCCAGGGCAGCTTGCCCCGGAACAGCTTGCGGACCGGGCGGTAGTCCGGCGCCCAGGTCCCGCTGAACGACGGGTGCTGCAACACCATCCGCACCCGGGTGTGGGCGTGGTAGTGCGCACGCGGAACGGTCGACGAGTAGAGCAGCATCGCGCTGTACCCGTCGACGCAGGCGGTCAGCAGCTCGAGTTCGCGTTCGCCGGGCGAGTCGTCGGGATGACGCCAGACCACGTCGCACATCGCCCGCCACAACACGAAGGAGACCTGGTGGCCGACGATCCAGCGGAACCAGAACAGCTGCTGGGCGTCGACCGGGTGGGCGCCGAAGGCGTCGTAGCCGGGCAGTTCCCGCGCGGCCGGTTCCCCACCGTGCGCGGCGTCCGGCCAGGTTTCCAGCGCGTGGCTCGTCGGCGGCATGAACAACAACCGCGGCACCAGCACCGGCGGGCAGTGCCCGTTCGTCACCTGCTCGACGCCCCGCCTGCTCACGAGTCCGCTCCGGTGAAACAGACGAACTCGAGTTCGAGGCCGTTGGGATCGAGCACGTACAGGCTCTGCATGCCGTCGTCGTCCACCACGATGTCGGTCGGCGGTTCCTCGCGCGCCCAGCCGGCGTCCACCCGCTCGCGGGCCCGCAGCCACTGCTCGCGGAGTTCCACGAGCTGCTCGGGCTCGTCCACTGTGATGCCGACGTGCTGGTACTGGTAGCCGAGCGGATCGGGGCCCGCCTGGCTGTGCCCGGCACGGTCGAACACGTGGAACCGCAGGTCGCCCTTCTTCAGTTCGACCAGTTTCCGGATTCCGGGTAACCGCTCGTGGGTGAGCGGCGAGAAACTGTCGAGTGACCACTCCACCGTGGCGCCGAGGAATTCGCGGTACCAGGTGATGGTGGCGTCCATGTCATCGGTCTGAATGGCGAGGTGGTGCACTCTCGGCGCGATCTCAAGCCCGTTCATCGGATGCCCTTCCGTCGCGAATGCGCACTTCTCATGCTCGGCGCCCGGCCGCGTCCGGTGCAATCAAATGATCTTCAAGGAACTCACAAATCCTTGGCAGCGGCAGTCGTTCACCCCACGCCACGACGCTTGCACCCGGGGTGAACGACTGCGCCGCGGCATTCCGCGAGTACTGCACCGGGTGCACTCCGCGCCGACCAGGCCGCCGGGTATTCCGCCGATCGAATTACCCGGTTGTGACGATGGGTCAGCTCAACGGGGTTTGACGAGGAGTTCAAAGTCTTTTGAGTGTGCCGCCCCGGTGGCCCGCATTACCGTCGGGTCAGCAGGAAAGGACAAAAACAACCGATTCGAACGGGAGACGTGATGACGATCCGCCCGGATTCCGCGGGCACCGCGGTGGTGGGGTTCGATCCGGTCGACCGCCGGTGGCTGCCGGAACCCGAGGCGACCAGCCTGTCCTTCGCCACCGCGCCCGAACTCGACGGTGAGCTGCTGGTCGACCCGGCCGCCCGTGACGCGGCCGCCACCGATCTCGGCAACATCGCCGACCGGCGGCCGTGCGCGGTGCTGCGACCGGGTTCGGCGGACGACGTCGCCGCGATGATCCGCTTCTGCCGTGCCTACGCCATCACGGTGTCGACCAGGGGGCAGGCGCACACCACCTACGGTCAGGCGCTCTCGGCCGGGCTGGTGATCGAAACCCGGTACCTGGACCGCATCCACTCGCTCGGGCCGGAACTGGCCGAGGTGGACGCGGGAATCCTCTGGAAGGACCTGGTCACCGCCGCCTTCGAGCACTCGCGCACGCCACCGGCGGTCACCGGGTACACCGCGCTGACCGTGGGCGGCACGCTCTCGATGGGCGGACTCGGCGGACTCGTCGGCGGGCTGCGCTCCGGGCTCCAGGTCGACCACGTGCGCGAACTCGAGGTGGTCACCGGGGCGGGCGAGATCGAACGCTGCTCCCCCGGGCGGAATCCCGAACTGTTCGAAGCGGTGCTGGGCGGGCTCGGCCAGTGCGGCGTGATCACCAAGGCGGTCGTGGAACTGGTACCCGCCAGGGAACGCGCCCGCACCTACGTGCTGGGCTACACCGACAACGCGGCGTTCTTCCGCGACCTGCACGAGGTGATCGACCGTCCCGGCATCGACCACGTCTACGCCGAGTTGTACCCGCCGGGCGCCGATCCCACGCACAAGCTCTACGCGACGGTGTTCTACAACGAGGGCACGCCACCGAACGACGAGGCCGCCACCGGCGGACTCAGCGTCGAACCGGTCGTCGACGACACCGGCTATCTCGACTACGTCTTCTCCATCGACACGTTCGTCGACGACATGCGGGAGAACGTGAGCTGGGACCGGCTGCTCAAACCGTGGTACGACGTGTGGCTGCCGGGTTCGGCCATCGAGAACTACGTGGCCGAGGTCCATCCGGCGCTCACCCCGCGCGACATCGGGCCGTACGGGATCAGCCTGATCTACCCGCAGCGGCGCAAGCACCTGACCCGGCCGTATCCGCGGGTCCCCGAGCCCGACGGCTCCTCATGGGTTTTTGTGCTCGACCTCAACACCACCTCCGCCGAGCCGGGCCCCGATCCGGTGTTCGTCGAAGAGATGCTCGACCGCAACGCGCGGATGTTCTCCCGCGCCCGCGACGAATTCGGCGCGGTGCTCTACCCGATCGGCTCGGTGCGGTTCACCGCCGAAGACTGGCGCACCCACTACGGCGAACGATGGCCCGCGTTCTGTGCCGCGAAGACCAAGTTCGACCCCGGCGGCGTGCTCTGCCCCGGTCCCGGCATCTTCCCGAACAACTGACCCGCAGGGGGTAGCCGCATGCTTCCGTCCAAACCCGAACTCCAGGGCACCTCCGGCGCCGTGGCCAGCACGCACTGGCTGGCTTCGGCCACCGGGATGCGGATCCTGGCCAAGGGCGGCAACGCCTTCGACGCCGCCATCGCCGCCGGTTTTGTGCTCCAGGTGGTGGAACCGCACTTCAACGGCCCCGGCGGTGACGTCTCGATCGTGGCGCACCGGGCCGGGCGCGACGACGTCCAGGCCATCTGCGGTCAGGGCCCGATGCCCGAGGCCGCCGGCATCGACGCCTTCTCCGAGCTCGGGCTGAACTCGATCCCCGGGTCCGGTCTGCTGCCCGCCTGCGTGCCCGGCGCGTTCGGCGGCTGGATGCGGCTGCTCGCCGAGTTCGGCACGATGCGCGTGGCCGACGTGCTCGAACCGGCCATCGGGTACGCCGAGCACGGTTTCCCGCTGCTGCCGGAGACCGCACGCGCCATCACCGTGCTCGCCCCGCTGTTCCAGCAGGAATGGCACGGTTCCGCCAGGACCTACCTGACCGGCGGGCCCGCGCCCGCGGCGGGCAGCCGGTTCCGCAACCCGGCGCTCGCGCACACCTACCGGCAGCTGATCAAGGCGGCCGAGTCCGCGTCCACCGATCGCGACGCGCAGATCCAGGCCGCGCACGACGCCTTCTACCGGGGATTCGTCGCCGAGGAGATCGTCGAGTTCCTCGAGTCCGGCCCGATGCTGGACGCCACCGGCAGGCGGCACCGCGGCCTGCTCACCGCCGACGACCTGGCGGGCTGGCAGCCGACCGTGGAGAACGCCCCGAGCCACCACTACGGCCCGTACCAGGCGTTCAAGCCCGGCCCGTGGTCGCAGGGCCCGGTGTTCCTCCAGCAGCTCGCGCTGCTCGACGGCTTCGACGTGGCCCGGATGGGACCGGGCAGCGCGGACTACCTGCACACGGTGGTGGAGTGCACCAAGCTCGCGATGGCCGACCGTGAGGCCTGGTACGGCGACCCGGCCTTCAGCGACGTCCCGCTGGCCGGACTGCTCGACCCGGAGTACACCCGGCAGCGCCGCGCACTGGTCGAGGAGAAGGCAGCGCCGGAACTGGTGCCCGGTGAGCCCGGCGGCCGCCGCTCGTTCCTGCCGCCACCGTCCACATCGGACACGGTGACCGCGGACCAGGAGTGGCAGTTCCAGCTGCAGAGCGGCCTGCCGACGATTCTGCAGGCCACCACGGCCAAGGCCGACACCTGCACGGTCACCGCGGTCGACCGGCACGGCAACCTGGTGGCCGCGACGCCCAGCGGCGGCTGGCTGAAGAGCTCACCCGCGATCGGCGCGCTCGGTTTCCCGCTGGGCACCCGCGGGCAGTCCATGCACCTGGTGGACGGGCACCCGAACTCGCTGGCGGGCGGGAAGCGGCCGCGCACCACGCTCAGCCCGACCGTGGTGCTCCAGGACGGCGAACCGTTCGTCGCCTTCGGCACCCCGGGCGGCGACCGGCAGGACCAGTGGACGCTGCAGTTCTTCCTCAACGTCGCCGACTTCGGGTTCGACCTGCAGAGCGCGACCGAGACCACGACCTTCCACACCGACGGTGTGCCCGCGTCGTTCACCCCGCACGCGTGCCGTCCCGGTGTGCTGGTGGCCGAGGAGACCTGCGACCCCGGCGTGGTGCGGGACCTCGAAAGCCGCGGCCACGAGGTGGAACTGGTGCCGGAGTACTCGCTGGGCCGGGTCTGCGCCACCGGGATCACCCCCGGCGAGGGCTTCGTGCGCGCCGCGGCGAGCCCTCGCGGCAGGCACGCCTACGCGGTGTGCGAGTAGGAGAGACGACCCCCTGAAGGGATGAAGTGATGGTGCTCATCGGCAACCGCCCGGAGTTCGTCGAGCTGCAGGACGAGGAGCAGCGCCGGGAGTGGCAGGCGTTCACCCTGTCCGACCTGCCCGAGATGATCAGCGCGATGCACGTCTGCCACGCGGTGCGGGCGCTGGCCGAGACCCCGCTGCGGGACCGGCTGCGCGAAGGGCCGCGGCGGACCGCCGACGACCTGCTGACCGGTCTCGACCCGGACCTCGGCGCGGGCTTCCTGCAGTACCTGGTCCAGCGCGGCGTGCTGGAGACCAGGGGCGACGAGTTCTTCCTGACCCGACTCGGCGAATTCCTCACCACGGACGTGTCACTGGCCCGCCTCGGCGTCTACGTCGGCGCGTACGGCGGCGTGACCAACCGGATCGGCGACCTGCTCACCGGCAAGGCCACCTACGGCGTGGACGTGGTCCGCGACGGCGCCGAACTCGGCGCGCACTGCGCCACGCTGTTCTCCGTCTTCCACACCCCGGTCGTGCTGGGCGCCATGCGCGAGCGCGGCGTGCGGCGCATGCTGGACATCGGCTGCGGTGGTGGTCAGTCCATTGTGGATGCCTGCGTGCGCGACCCCGAACTCACCGGCATCGGCCTGGACATCGACCCCGGCGCCATCGAGGTGGCCAACGACCTGGCCCGCCGCGCCGGCGTCGCCGACCGCGTGGAGTTCGTCGTCGGTGACGCGTTCGCGCCCCGCACCTGGCCGGAGATCTGCGCCGAGGCCGACGGGCTGTGCATGATGAGCACACTGCACGAGCACTTCCGCAACGGCGAGCAGGCCGTGGTCGACCTGCTCGACGAGATCGCGGAGCTGTTCCCGCGGCAGAAGATCCTCCTGGTCGGCGAGCCGGAACTGCGTTACGACGGCCGTGAGAACGACGACGACTTCTTCCTGATCCACGTGCTCACCGGGCAGGGTCTCCCCCGCGACCGGTCGGCCTGGCTCGACGTGTTCGACCGGTCCACCCTGCGGTGCCGCCGCGTGTACTCGCGGCCCGGCGCGGGCCCCCGCATCTGCTTCTACGACCTGGCGGCACCGACCAGCTAGCCGGAGGACCGATCGTGACCACTACAGAGACATCGGCCGTCGAAACCGACGTGGACCTGTTCTCCACCGAAGTGCTCCACGACCCGTTCCCGCACTACCGCGAGCTGCGCGACCTCGGGCCCGTGGTCTACCTGACCGGGTACGACCTGTACGGCCTGTTCCGGTACGACCAGGTGCGCGCGGAACTCACCGACTGGGAGACGTTCAGCTCCGCGCAGGGCATCGCGATGAACCCGACCGCCAACGAGATGTCGGTGGACTCGGTGCTGGCGATGGACCCGCCGCGGCACCGCAAGCTCCGGAAGGTCCTCGACGACGCGCTGCGCCCGAAGTACGTGCGCAGGGTGGCCGACGACATCGAGCGCCTCGCCGACGAACTGGTCGACGACCTGATGCGGCGCGGTGAGTTCGACGGCGTCACCGACTTCGCCCGCAAGCTGCCGGTCGACGTGGTGATGGACCTGATCGGCTTCCCGCGCAACGAGAACCGGGAGAAGATCCTGGACTGGGCGCTCGGCGGGTTCGACTTCATGGGCCCGTCCGGTGAGCGGCAGGCCTCGGCGTTCCCCGCGATCCAGAGCCTGATGCGGTACCTCGCCACCGACGCCACCGCCGACAAGCTGCTGCCCGACAGCTTCGGGCAGATCGTGTGGGCCGCGGCCGGACGCGGTGAGATCACCGAGGACGAGGCGCTGCTGACGATGAGCGCCTACGCCTGCGCCGGGCTGGACACCACCATCGCCGGCGTGTCGAGCACGTTGTGGCTCCTGGCCCGGAATCCCGATCAGTGGGCGATCCTGCGCGAGGACCCGAAACTGGTGCCCAGTGCCTTTCTCGAAGGCGTGCGGATGGAGTCGCCGCTGCAGTTCTTCTCCCGCGTGACCACCCGTGACGTCGAGATCGATGGTGTGCGGATTCCCGAAGGCGCCCGGATCGTGCACTCCTACGGTTCGGCCAACCGGGACGAGCGCCACTTCCCCGATCCCGACAGCTACCAGGTGCGCCGCAATCCGGCCGACAGCATGGGGTTCGGCTTCGGCGTGCACAACTGCCCCGGGCGCTCGCTGGCCTCGATCGAGGCACACGCCCTGTTCGGCGCGCTGGTGAAGCGGGCGAGCGCGATCGAGCTGACCGGGGAACCCGCTCGCACGCCGAACAACATCACCAGGGGGCTGGACAGCCTTCCCGTCCGCATCCACTGAGGTGGTCGAGATGAAAGTGGCTCAACTCGTCGAGTACGGCGAACCGCTCGAACTGCGCGAGATCCCCGACCCGGCACCGGAACCCGACGGCGTGGTGCTCGCCGTGCGCGCTTCGGGCATCTGCCGCAGCGACTGGCACGCGTGGCACGGTGACTGGGGCTGGCTGGCCGGGCAGATCCCGCTGCCGAGGACGCTGGGGCACGAGATCGTCGGTGAAGTGGTCGCCGCCGGGCCCGAGGTGCGCTCGGTGGCGGTCGGCACCCGGGTCACCGTGCCGTTCCACCTGGCCTGCGGCACCTGCGCGTACTGCCGTTCGGGGCACGCCAACGTCTGCGACAACATGCAGGCGCTCGGGATGTCGCGTGATGGCGGGTACGCCGAATTCGTGGGGATCCCGAACGCGGACTTCAACTGCGTGCCGGTGCCCGAATCGGTCAGCTCGGTGGCCGCCAGCGCGATCGGCTGCCGCTTCATGACCGCGTTCCACGCCGTCAGCGGGCAGGGCCAGGTGCGTCCCGGGGAGTGGGTCGCCGTCCACGGGGCCGGCGGGGTGGGCCTGTCGGCGGTCCAGATCGCCGCGGCGGCCGGGGCTTCGGTGGTCGTGGTCGACCTCGACCCGGCGAAGCTCGCGCTGGCCGAGAAGCAGGGCGCTTCGTACACAGTGGACGCGAGCACCTCGGCGGATGTGCCGGGCGCGGTCCGTGATCTCACCGGCGGCGGGGCGCACGTGTCCATCGACGCCGTCGGCGCCCGCGCCACCGTGGTGAACTCGGTGCTGTCCCTGCGCAAGGGTGGCCGTCATGTCCAAATCGGACTCACCAGTTCCGACGATGCCGGGCAGATCGCGCTGCCGATCGACGTCCTCACCACCCGCGAGCTGTCCGTGATCGGCTCGCACGGCAATCCGCACAGCAGTTGCCCGCGGCTGCTGTCGCTGGTCGGCTCCGGCAGGCTGGCGCCGCAGGACATCGTGCGGCACACGGTCCCGCTGGCGCGGGCCGGACAGGTGCTCGCCGAGATGAGCGACTTCGGCACGAGCGGCATCACCGTGATCGACCGGTTCTGATCTCCGGGAGGAGCCCCATGCACATCAACGGCGATTTTGTGCGCGCCGCCGACGGCCGGACCTTCGAGACCTTCGATCCGTCGACCGGCGAGCGCATCACCGAGGTGGCCCACGCGGGCGCCGAGGACGTGGAGTCGGCCGTGCGTGCGGCCCGGCTGGCGCTCGACGGGCCGTGGGGCGCCCTGCCCGCCGTCGAACGCGGGCGGCTGCTGGGCAGGCTCGCCGATCTCGTCGAGGCCAACGCCGCGGAACTGGCCGAACTGGAGTCCCGCGACGGCGGCAAGCCGATCAGCGCCACCACCTCGATGGACGTTCCGGGGGCGGTGGCCCAGTTCCGCTACTTCAGCGGCTGGCCGACGAAGCTGGAGGGTCGGACGATCCCGGTCGCCATGCCGGACACGCTCTGTTACACGCGGCCGGAGCCGGTCGGTGTGGTGGCGCAGATCCTGCCGTGGAACTTCCCGCTGCTGATGACGTCGTGGAAGCTCGGCGCGGCGCTGGCTGCCGGGTGCGCGGTGGTGCTCAAACCGGCGGAGCAGACGCCGCTGACGGCGCTGCGACTGGCTGAACTGGTGGTGGACGCCGGTTTCCCGCCCGGTGCGGTCAACGTGCTCACCGGTGCCGGGGAGACCGGGGCGCTGCTGGTCGACCACCCGGGCGTGGACAAGATCGCGTTCACCGGATCGACCGCGGTGGGTCGCGAGATCGGTGCGAAGGCGGGCGCGCAACTCAAGCGCGTGACACTGGAACTCGGCGGGAAGAGCCCGAACATCATTCTCGCCGACGCCGACCTGGACGCGGCGATCGCCGGTTCGTACCAAGGGATCTATGGAAACACAGGCCAGGCTTGCTACGCGGCGTCGCGGCTGTTCGTGCACCGGAGCCGTTTCGACGAGGTTGTTTCGGGCCTGGTCGAACGGGCGTCGAATGCCGTCGTCGGCCCGGCACTGGACCCGGCGACGGAGCACGGTCCGCTGATCTCGGCCCAGCAGTACGAGCGGGTGCGGTCGTACATCGTCGACGGTGTCGCCTCGGGCGCCACCCTGCACGGTGATGTCCCGCCCGCTGATCCTTCCGGTTTTTTTGTCCGCCCCACCCTGTTCACCGACGTCAAGCCGGACATGCGCATCGCGCGCGAGGAGATCTTCGGCCCGGTTCTGGTCGCCACCCCCTTCGACGACCTGTCGGAGGCGGTTTCCCACGCCAACGACACCGAATACGGCTTGGCAGCGGGCGTCTGGACGCGAGACGTCGGGCACGCCCACACCCTGGCCTCGCGACTTCAGGCGGGCGTCGTCTACCTGAACTCCTGGGCCTCGGGCGACCCAGCCGCCCCCTTCGGCGGCATCAAGTCTTCCGGCGTCGGCCGCGAAATGGGCCAAGAGGGCGTCGAGTCCTACCTGGAGTCGAAAACCGTGTGGACCTCGCTCGCGTCCCAGTGCCTTCACACGTCGTAGGTGACATGCTGCGCCGGCACCGGGGGCGGCGTACGCTTGTTCGGCCTGGCACAGTTCCCGGCAGGGACTCGCTTCTTCCCGCTCAGCGACATCGAGCGCGGCGCGATCACGATCACACCGGCAGGTACGACCACGCGGTCCGTGAGTTCGTCAGGCATCTGGATAGCGCTGGCGTTGCTCACCCATGCGCTGGGTCTCTTGAACGACATCCGCACAGGGCACTAGTGTCCTGAGTCGTTAATGCTTGGTCACCGTAGGCTTGGGTGATGCCGAGTTCGAAGCTGGTGCCGTTGGTGCTGTCCGAGGAGGAACGCCGGGTCCTGGTTGGCTGGACCCGGCGTCGTACCACGGCGCAGGGTTTGGCTATGCGGGCCAGGATCGTGCTCGCGTGTGCTGAAGGTGGTTCCAACACCGACGTGGCCGGGCGGCTACGGCTCAACCGGAGCACGGTGGCGACGTGGCGGGCGCGGTTCGTCCGCGACAGACTCGACGGTCTGTCCGATGAACCGCGCCCTGGCCGGCCTCGCACGATCACCGACGACCAGGTCGAGCACGTGGTCGTGACCACACTGGAGACCAAGCCGGTGAACGCGACGCACTGGTCGACCCGGTCATTGGCGGCGCAGACCGGGATGACGCAGTCGGCGGTGTCGCGGATCTGGCGGGCGTTCGGTCTCAAGCCGCACAAAGTCGACACCTTCAAGATCAGCAAGGACCCGCTGTTCGTGGACAAGGTCCGCGATGTGGTCGGGCTGTATCTGGATCCGCCGGGCAAGGCAGTGGTGCTGTGCGTGGACGAGAAGTCCCAGATCCAGGCACTGGACCGGTCCGCGCCGGTATTGCCGATGCTGCCTGGCGTGCCCGAACGGCAGAGTTTCGATTACGTCCGGCACGGCACCACCAGTCTGTTCGCCGCCCTCGAAATCGCCACCGGTCAGGTGATCAGCGCGGTCAAACGCCGCCACCGGCACCAGGAATTTCTCGCGTTCCTGCGCACCATCGACAAGACCGTGCCCACCGAACTGGACGTGCACGTCATCCTGGACAACCTGTCCACGCACAAAACCCCGGCGGTGAAAACGTGGCTGCTCAAGCATCCGCGCTTCCACCTGCACTTCACCCCGACCGGCTCGTCCTGGCTCAACCTGGTCGAACGCTTCTTCGCCGAGATCACCGTCAAACTGCTGCGGCGGGGCGTCCACCGCTCGGTCACCGCGCTGGAAAAAGACATCCGCACCTGGATCAAACAGTGGAACACCAACCCCAAGCCCTACGTCTGGACCCGCACCGCAGACCAGATCCTCGAATCCCTCGCCGCCTACTGCCAACGAATTAACGACTCAGGACACTAGCGCACCTCGGCCGGTGACCGGGCGAAGTCCGGAATCAACGAGAGAATTCCCAGGAACGCCATTCCGGCCCCAATCCACAACGGTGCCGACAACCCCACTCCCGCGCTGATCCCGAGCCCGCCCAGCCAGGGCCCGATCACCACACCCACGTTGATCGCCGACCCATTCACCGTGTTGACCAAGGGGCCTTCGTTCGACACCGACATCACCCGAGCCGCCATCGCCGGGTTCAGCGGCAGGCCGATCAGCCCCAGCAGCACAGTCGCCACGATCGTCGGCAGTTGATACGAAACGACCAAAGCGAAACCGGCCAGAACCACCGTCAGCGCCACGAGCCCGCCCAGCAGCAAAGGCCGCAGATAATCATCCGCGAATCGGCCGACCACGACATTGCCGACCACGGTCGCAACGCCGTAAACCGCGAACAGCACCGGCACCGTACCCGGATTGAAGCCCGTCGCGTCCGTGTAGATCGGTGACAGGTAGCTGAAACCGGCCACCACCGCACCGATGACCAGCGCGTTTGTCGTGTAGGCGCCCCACAGCCGCAGGTTCCGGAAGGCCCGGATCTCCGCCCGCAGGTCCAGATCCCGCGAACCGGCGAACGCGGGCACCTTCAGCACCACCGCGGCGATGCACACCACCGCCAGCACGTCGACCACCCAGAAGCTGGCCCGCCAGCCGAAGTGCTGCTCGATGAACGTCGCCGCGGGCAGGCCGACGACCTGCGCCACGGTGATCCCGCCGAGCACCACGGCCATCGCGCGGCCCCGCCGCTCGGGCCCGACCAGCCGCGCGCAGACCGCCGCGCTCACGCCGAAGAACGCCGACGCCGCCAGCGCGGTCAGCACCCGCGCCACCACCAGCAGCCAGTACTGGTAGGCCAGCGCCCCCAGCGTCTGCCCGGCGACGAACACCAGCAGCAGCCAGACCAGCGCCCGCTTCGGCGGCACGCGCATCAGCCCGACGGTCAGCAGCGGCCCACCGACCACCATGCCGAAGGCGTACACCGACACCAGGAACCCCACCGCGGCGATGGACACACCCAGCTCACCGGAAATGCCCGGAATCAGCCCGGCGACCATGATCTCGGTGGTGTTGAGGCAGAAAACCCCCACCCCCAGCACATACACGGCAAAAGGCATCGCGCTCACCCGCCGGGCGGCACGGCGAACGAACTCCACCGGTTGCCGAACGGATCGGTGAACTGCCCGATGACCAGGCCGTTCGCGTCGGACACCGGCCCCATCACGCGGCCGCCACCAGCCCGCTCGCACCGGTCGAGCAAGTCCTCGACGTCGGTGACGAGCAACCCCGGAATGGCGTAGTCGAGAGCACCCGGCATCGACGTCAGATCGAAGATCCCGCCGATGGGCTGTCCGGCCCCCGGCGGCAGGAAGCTGTAGTACACCACGCCTTCCGCCGCTTCGTCCCTTTCGGACGTCCAGCCGAAGGCGTCCTGGTAAAACTGCCGCGTCGCCGCCGGATCGGTGGTACCGATCTCGAACCACGCCGTCGCACCCGGCACCGGCGGCCCCGAGAAGCCGGACGACGACAGGCCGATCCGGTTCGACCGCACATCGGCGACCACCGCCTGGAGGTCACCGGCCGGCGTCCGCGAGGGCGGCTCGATGAGCTTGGCTCCCAGCGATTCCAGGTGCGGCACGGTCTCGGCCACGTCGCAGACGGCGAAAATGGTCAGCTCGTCACGATCCCCACGCCGCAGGGCGCCCATGCTCGACGCCGCTCCGGGCGCGGTGATCGTGCGGTACCCGTCACCGAACTCGGTGAACTCCCAGCCGAACAGCCCTTCGTAGAACTCACGGCCGCGATCCGGATCGGTGGCGCTGATTTCGAACCACCCCACGGTGGTGGAGCGTGAACGGGTGTTCATGAGAACTCCCTTCCCACCCGACTACCTTCAACACTCACCACAACGGTAAACTAGTTTCCAGCGGGAAATCAAATCGGCGCGGGAAAGGTGAGCGAATGCCCGATGAGCACGACGCACCGCACGACACACTGGACACAGTGGACAATGCGCTGGCCCTGCTGACCTGCGTGCTCGTCGCGCGGCGCGCCAGGGTCAATCCGGAAGGCGTGACCTGGCAGCAGTACGACGTGCTCGAACTGCTGCGCCTGCGCGGCCCGATGAAGCCGTCGGAACTCGGCGAATCCCTCGGCGTGTCCCGCCAGACCACCTCCAAGGCGCTGCGTGTGCTCAAGGACCAGAACCTGGTGGCGCAGGCTGCGCTCGGCACCGACCGGCGCGAGCAGACGACCTCGCTCACCGAAGCCGGCCACGCGTTCCTTGACCGCGCGGCGCGGAGCAGGCGGGAGAACGCCAAGATCGTCGAGGCCGCGCTCGACCCGGACGAGCAGGCCGCATTCGCCGCCTTGTGCGACAAGGTGTCCACCGCCTTCCAGGAAGCCGGGCCGCCCACCGCCTGACTGAGCGGTCACCACCCCTCAGCGCGCGGCGCGTTTCAGGTCCGCGCGCAGGTATTCGGCGGTGATCGATTCGGGATGCGCGGTCAGGTCCGACGGCGTGCCCTCGAACAGCACCTGGCCACCGTGGCGGCCCGCGCCCGGCCCGAGATCGATCACCCAGTCGGCGTGCTTGACCACCTCCAGGTCGTGCTCGACGACGATGACGGTGTTGCCCTCGCCCACGATGCGGTCGAACAACGCGAGCAGCGTGTCCACGTCCGCCATGTGCAGGCCCGTGGTGGGCTCGTCGAACACGAACACGCTGCCGGTGTCGCGAAGCCGGTGGGCGAGCTTGAGCCGTTGCCGCTCACCGCCGGACAGGGTCGACAGCGGCTGCCCCAGCGTCAAGTAGGACAGCCCGACCTCGCGCAGCATCGCGAGTTTCCGGACCACACCGTCGTCGGTGAAGAAGGACAGGGCCTCCTCGACGGTCAGCCCGAGCACGTCGACGATGTTCTTGCCGCCCAGTGTTTTCTCGAGCGCTTCGTCCCGGTAGCGGCGGCCTTCGCAGACCTCGCAGGTCACCGTGACCGGGTCCATGTAGGCGAGATCGGTCTGGATCACGCCGCGCCCCTGGCAGGCCGGGCAGCCGCCGGTGGAGTTGAAGCTGAACAGCCCGGGATCGGCGTCGTTGGCCTTGGCGAACATCTTGCGGACGGTGTCCATAATGTCCACGTAGGTGGCCGGGGTGGACCGCGAGGAGATCCCGATGCTGGACTGGTCCACCATCACCGCGTCGGGATACTGCCGGGCGAAGACGCCGGAGATCAGTGAACTCTTACCGGAACCGGCGACCCCGGTCACCGCGGTGAGCACCCCCGTCGGGATCTTCACCGTGAGGTCGCGCAGGTTGTTCAGCTTGGCGTGCTTGATGGTCAGCGCGCCGTCCGGTTCGCGCACCTGTTCCTTGAGCCCGGTGTAGTGGCGCAGCCTGCGACCGGTGGGCGTGTCGGCCTTGCACAGCTGCCGGTAGGTCCCCTCGAACACGATCTCGCCGCCGTGCGTTCCGGCGCCTGGGCCCATGTCCACCAGGTGGTCGGCCGCCGCCATGACGTCCGGGTTGTGCTCCACGACGAGCACGGTGTTCCCCTTGTCCCGCAAGGCCTTGAGCAGCTCGTTGAGCCGGTGCACGTCGCGCGGGTGCAGTGCCACGCTGGGCTCGTCGAAGATGAAGGTCAGGTCGCTCAGGCTGCTGCCGAGGTGCCGCACCGTTTTCAGCCGCTGCCCCTCTCCGCCGGACAGCGTGGAGGTCTCCCGGTCGAGGCTGAGATAGCCCAGCCCGATCGCTTCCACCCGCTCCAGTGCGGCGACGGCGGCCTGGACCACCGATTTCGCCACCGGATCGTCGATGCGCGCCAGCTCGTCGAGCAGTTCGCTGACCTCCAGCGCCGAGAAGTCGGCGATGTTCTTGCCGTTGATCCTGGACGCGAGCGCGGCCTTGTTCAGCCGCCCGCCCTTGCACACGGCACAGACACCGGCCTCGACCACCTGCTCGACGGCCTTGCGCTCCTTGTCCTTCAGCGCGTCGAGGCCGTTCTTGAGGTAGCGCCGGTTGAACCGGAGCACGAGGCCCTCGTATTCGTTGGAATGGGTCAGCTCGCGACCGGGCCGTTTGACCTTGAACCCCTCACCGTGGAGTAGCAGGTCCTTTTCCTTCGCGGTGAACTTCCTCACCGGTTTGTCCGGATCGAACAATCCGGACTGCGCGTAGAGCTGCCACTGGAAACCGCCGACGGCGAACAGCGGCGAGCGGATGGCGCCCTCGTTCAGCGATTTGTCCTCGTCGAGCAGGAGACCGAGATCGAGCCGCACGGTGCGGCCCAGCCCCTGGCACTCGTCGCACATGCCCTGCGGATCGTTGAACGAGTACAAAGTGGACGGTCCGGCGCTCGGTTCGCCGTGCCGGGAGAACAGCACCCGCAGGATCGGGCTGATCTCGGTCATCGTGCCGACGGTGGACCGGGAGTTGCCGCCGATCGGCCGCTGGTCGACCACGATCGCGGTGGACAGGTTGGTCATCACCTCGGCACGCGGGCGCTCGTACTTGGCCAGCCGGTTGCGGATGAACCAGGGAAAGGTCTCGTTGAGCTGCCGCTGCGACTCGACCGCGATGGTGCCGAACACCAGCGAGGACTTGCCGGAGCCGGACACCCCGGTGAACACGGTCAGCTGCCCCTTGGGAATGCGCAGCGAAACGTTCTTGAGGTTGTGCTGCCGGACCCCTTCCAACAGGATGCTGTCGTTCGCGCGCCGGCTCGACATGCCTCAGCCTCCTCCGGTCACCCACTCCGGTCATCCAAAACTGGTTTCCAGTTGGAAACCATATCAGCGGGGCGACTGCCGGGCAATTTCCAGCGCGGTTTCGACAGTGCGCTCCAGCGTGTCGCACACCGGGATACCCAATCGGCGCGCATGCCAAATCAGGTAGCGGTTGCGCTCCGGATCGGCACATTCCGGTGGGCAGCCGAGCACCGCGCGCTCCGGGGTCGTACCGGCGATCAGGCCGAACTCCACGTTCGTGGTGAACGCGGGCATGGTGCGCAGGTCGCGGGGAATCCAGAACATCAGCGCCCGCGCGGATTCGATCATTTCCAGCTCGGCGGCGACCTGGTCGTCGTACTCGCGCGCCCGCCAGCCACCACGGGATTCCGGGCTCAGCACGACCAGCGGTTCCGGCTCCTGCCACCCGGCGGCAATGAGGTCCACCGCGGCCGGGCGCCACGACTCGACCTCCGCCGAACGCGGTGTCGGCCCGAGCAGCATCACCGACGGCACACCCGAGGGAACCGGCTCGTGGGCGTAGACCAGTTCGATCATGCCGCGATCAGCGAGGAACGCAGGTGCTCGCTGAACAGCCGCGTGGCCGGATGGGTCATCCGCACCGGCGAGGCCAGCGACACCGGCAGGGCACCGGCGTCGGGCACGGGCAGGTAGCGCACGCCGGGGAACGGGTGGTCGTGCGCGGTCCCGGCGGCGGTCACGCCGACGGCGGCGCCGGTGGCGATCGTGGTCAGCCATTCGTGGACGCCGGCCACGTCCAGCAGGCGCGGGCCGGGTGCCTGCCACATGCTCGCGCTGGTGGTGGCCGCGGTGCGGCACAGCGCCACCGTGCGGGTGGCCAGGTCTTCCAGGGTGAGGTGCTCGCGCGTGGCGAGCGGGTCGGTGGCCGCCACGGCCGCGAGCCGCGGTTCGGCGAACAGCGGCTCGCTGAGCAGTGCCGGATCATCGACCGGGGTTTCCCGCAGCACGGCGACGTCGATCTCGCCCCGCAGCAGTGCGGCCACCGGGTCTTCCTGCCGTGACACGGCGATGCCGATCTCCGGATGCCGTTCACGCCACGAGCGCAGCAGCGGCACGGTGTGCTCGCCCAGCGAACTCCAGGCGAAGCCGAGCCGGAGTTCGCGCGGGCGGTCGGCCGCCTCGCCGAGCGCGTCGTCGACGGCGGCGAGAATGCCGTGTGCCTTGTCGCAGAGGCGACGGCCCGCGTCGGTCAGTTCCAGGCTGCGGGTGGTGCGCTCGACCAGTACCGCGCCGACGCGGCGTTCCAGCTGCGCCAGCGTCCGGGACAGGGCGGGCTGGCTCAGGCGCAGGGCCAGCGCGGCCCCGGTGATCGTGCCGTGGTCGCCGATGGCGGCCAGTGCGCGCAGATGCCGCAGTTCGACGTCCATGCCCGGCAGCCTACCCACAAAAAATCATGCATCTCACGCATAACCGGTGCACGATCGGCATTTCACACCGCCCGCGCGCGCTCGTAGCGTCGGCGGCATGGACATTCTTCTGATCGGCGCGAACGGCGTACTGGGCACGGCCGTGAGCACCACGCTGGCGGCTCGCGGGCACCGCATCATCCGGGTCGGGCGCACTTCAGGCGACATTCTCGCGGACATCACCGACAAAACCGGGCTGGCGCGGGTCTACGACGAGGCGGGCCCGGTCGACGCCGTGGTCAGCGCGGCCGGTGACGCGCCCTTCAAGCCGTTCGCCGAACTCGACACCGACGACTACCTCAGCGCCTACCGGGGCAAGGTCGCCGCGCAGATCGACCTGGTCCGCCACGGCCTGGACCGGTTGCCCGAGCGCGGCTCGTTCACCCTGATCTCCGGGGTGCTCGCCCGCGAGCCGATCCCGGCGGGCAGCGCCGCGGCGATGGCGAACGGCGCGGTCGAGGCGTTCGTGCGCTCGGCCGCCATCGAGATCGCGCCGCGGCGGATCAACGCGGTGAGCCCGACCGTGTTCACCGAGAGCGTGCCCGCCTACGGGCCGTACTTCCCCGGCATGCCGCCGGTGGACCTGGCCGACGTGGCGCGGGCCTTCGTGCGCTCGGTGGAGGGCGGGCTCACCGGTCAGGTGTTCATCCCCTGACCGCGACCGGTTCCGGGGCCGCCTCGGCTTCTTCGGCGGCCCGTTCGAGCCCGGTGGTGGTCTGCAGCGGGGTCTCCCTGATCGCCAGGATCGCGCCAAGGGTGATCAGCGACAGCGCGCCGGCGATCAGGAAGATCACCGCGGTCCCGTCCCCGTAGGCACCGCGGACGATGTCACCGAGCGCGGCGGGCAGTTCGTTCAGGCTGCCGATGCCGATCTCCCCGGACCCCGGCGGCACGGTGACGCCCGCGGCGGCGAGTCCGTCGGTGGTCCGCTGGGTGACCTGCGTGGCCAGTACCGCGCCGAGCACCGACACGCCGACCGTGCCGCCGAGCGAGCGGAAGAAGGCGACCGTGGAGCTGGCCGCGCCGAGATCGGTGGCCGCCACCGTGTTCTGCACCGCCAGCACCAGGTTCTGCATGGTCATGCCCATCCCGGTGCCCAGCACGAACAGGAACACCCCGAGCACCACCATGTTCGTGGTGTGGTCGATGGTGCCGAGCAGGCCGAAGCCACCGGTCATGGCGATCGCGCCGGCCACCAGGAAGCCCTTCCAGCGGCCGTACTTGGTGATCAGCAGCCCGGACACGGTCGAGGACAGCATCGAGCCGATGATCATCGGCAGGGTCAGCAGGCCCGCCGCGGTCGGTGAGTAACCACGGGCGATCTGGAAGTACTGGCCGAGGAAGACCGCGCCGCCGAACAACGCGGTGCCGACCGCGATGCTGGCCACCGTGGCCAGCGTGGTGGTGCGGTCGCGGAACAGCCGCAGCGGGATGATCGGCTCCTTGGCCCGGCTCTCCACCAGCACGGCCAGCGCCAGCAGCACCACCCCGAGCGCGACCAGCAGCAGCGAGGTGCTCGACCCCCAGGCGAAGCTGTTGCCCGCCAGGGTGATCCAGATCAGCAGGGTGGACACACCGCCGGCGATCAGCCCGGCGCCGAGGTAGTCGACCTTGATCGGGCGCTTGACCACCGGCAGGTTCAGCGTGCGCTGCACCACGAGCAGCGCGATCACCGCGAGCGGCACGCAGACGTAGAAGCACCAGCGCCAGCCCAGCCACGAGGTGTCCACGATCAGCCCGCCGAGCAGCGGGCCGGCCACCGTGGCCACCGACATCACGATCGAGATCGGGCCGGTGTAGCGGCCGCGTTCACGCGGGCTGATCATCGCCGCGATCGCGATCACCACCAGCGACTGGAGGCCGCCGAGGCCGAGGCCCTGCAGCGCGCGCCAGGCGATCAGCGTCTCGGCCGACTGGGCCAGCCCGGCCAGCATCGAGCCGATGGTGAACACCACGATCGCCAGCTGGACCAGCAGTTTCTTGCTGACCAGGTCGGCCAGCTTGCCCCAGATGGGGGTGCTCGCGGTGGAGGCGAGCAGGGTCGCGGTGATCATCCAGGTGTACTGGCTCTGCGACCCGTGCAGGTCGCGGATGATCGTGGGCAGCGCGTTCGACACGATGGTGGAACTCAGGAACGCGGTGAACATCGCCAGCAGCAGCCCGGCGAGGGCTTCCAGTACCTGGCGGTGGGCCATGCGCCCGCTCTCCTCGGCGGAGACGGGCGTGGCGGAAGGCGTGGGCGAAGCCACTGGGTGTTTCTCCTTGGTACTTGTGACGGGGTGCTCAGGAGTCCGGCAGGCCGGCCAGTTCGCGAACCGTGCGGATGTCGTGGGTGAGCCGTCGCAGACCGGCGATGAGGGCTTCGGCGTCGTCCTCGGCCCAGTCGGTGAGCGCGGTGGCCACCAGTTCGGCCCAGCGCTTCTGGTGGGTGCGGAGGTAGCGGTCGCCGTCGTCGGTGACGGCGAGCAGCCCGGCACGCCCGTCGCCGGGATCGGGGCGACGGCGCACCAATCCGGCGCGTTCGAGCGGGGTGACCTGCCTGCTGATCACCGACGGGTCGACGTCGAGCCGTTCGGCGATCCGCCCCAGCCGCTGCTCCCCCTCGCGGCGCAGCAGCGCGAGCAGGGCGATGGCCCCGGGCGGCAACTCTTCGCGCAGGTAGGCGTGGTGCTGGACGGCGCGCCCCGAGCGAATGACCGCGCGCAGGGCGTCGACCAGTTCGGCCGCGGTCGCCGAGGTGAGCACGGGAATCCTCCTGATTGCTTGCTAGGTACAACCATATATTAATTGCTTAGCTTAAGCAACTGTCTTCGCGAGTAAGTTGGTGCCAGCCGAGGCTCGCGGGGGGACAACACACATGGCGCAGGGCACGCGGATCCGGCCGATCGCCGGGATGCTGCGGGACAACGCCGGCCGGTTCGCGGGCAAGATCGCCTACCGCGACGCCCGCCGGTCGATCACCCACGCCCAGCTCGGCGAGCGCACCGCGCGGCTGGCCGGGCACCTCGCCGCGGAAGTGGGCCGGGGCGCGAAGGTGGCGCTGCTGCTGGGCAACACCATCGAGGCGGTCGAGGGCCTGCTGGCGGTCACCAGGGCGGCCGCGGTGGGCGTGCCGATGAACCCGCGCGGCTCCGACGCCGACGTCGAGTTCCAGCTGCGCGACAGCGGCGCTTCACTGGTGATCACCGACCCCGCGCACGAGCCGCAGGTCCGCCGCGTCACCGACCGGCCGGTGCTGGTCACCGGACCCGCCTTCGAGGAGTGGGCCACCGCCGCTCCCCCGCTGCCCGCACCCGACGACCTCGGCCTGGACGAACCCGCGTGGATCCTCTACACCTCGGGCACCACCGGGCACCCGCGCGGTGTGGTCTCCAGCCAGCGATCGGTGCTGTGGAACGTGGAGGCCTGCTACGAGTCGGTGCTCGGCTTCGGTGAGCACGACACGCTGCTGTGGCCGCTGCCGCTGCACCACGCCTTCGCGCACACCTTCTGCGTGGTCGGGGTGGCCGTGGTCGGCGCGAGTGCGCGCATCCTGCCCGGGTTCACCGCCGAGGAGACGCTGGAGGCGCTGCGTGAGGGCGGGTTCACCGCGCTCGGCGGCGTACCGGCCACCTACCGCCAGCTCGTCGCCGCCACCGACGGCACCGTGCGCGGGCCGCGGCTCTGCCTCACCGCGGGCGCGCCGGCCAGCCTGGACCTGCGCGACGCCTTCGAGGAAGCCTTCGGCACCCCGCTGCTCGACGGCTACGGCTGCACCGAGGCCTGCGGCAAGATCACCATGGCCGTGCCCGGCGACCCGCGCTCGGCCGGCAGCGCGCTGGTGCCCGGTCAGGAGGTCCGCGTGGTCGACCCGGACACCGGCGCGGAGCTGCCCGCCGGGGCCGAGGGCGAGGTCTGGGTGCGTGGTCCCAGCCTGATGCTCGGTTACCACGGCAGGCCGCCGCTACGGCCCGGCGAGTGGTACCGCACCGGCGATCTCGGCCGGTTCGACGGCCACGAACGGCTGGAACTGACCGGCAGGCTGAGCGAGCTGATCATCCGGGGCGGCGAGAAGATCCACCCGGCCGAGGTGGAACGGGTGCTCGCGGCGCTGCCGGAGGTCGCCGACGTGGCGGTGACCGGGCGGGCGCACGAGGTGCTCGGAGAGGTGCCGGTCGCCTACGTGGTCCCGGCGGCGAGCGGGTTCGAGCCGGACCGCCTGCGCGCGGCCTGCCGTCGCGAGCTGGCCGCGATCAAGGTGCCTGCCGAGTTCCACCGGATCGACCACGTGCCGCGCACCGGCTCGGGCAAGATCCTGCGCCACCAGCTCACCGCGGCCGAGCCCGACCTGCTCGACCTGGTGCTGCGTGAGACCGCGGCCGCCGCCGGGCTAACCGAGCACGACGAGCTGGCCCCGGACCGGCCGTTCACCGAACTCGGTGTCACCTCGGTCAGCGCGGTCGAGCTGCGCACCCGGCTCAGCGAGCGCACCGGCCTGCCGCTGCCCGCCACGCTGGTCTTCGAGTTCCCCACCCCGCGCCAGCTGGCCAGGCACCTGCGTGAGGCCGAACCCGCCGAGCGGGCGCCGGTCACCGCCGATTCCGCCGAGCCGATCGCGATCATCGGCATGGCCTGCCGTTATCCCGGCGGGGTGCGCTCGCCGGAGGACCTGTGGCGCCTGCTCGTCGACGAGGTCGACGCCACCTCGGAGTTCCCCGCCGACCGCGGCTGGGACCTGGACAAGCTGTTCGACGACGACCCCGACCGGCCGGGGCACTCCTACACCCGCCGCGGCGGTTTCCTGCACGACGCCGCCGAGTTCGACCCGGCGCCGTTCGGCATCTCCCCGCGTGAAGCGCTGGCGATGGACCCGCAGCAGCGGCTCCTGCTGGAGACCTCGCTGGAGGCCTTCGAACGGGCCGGTCTCGATCCCGGCTCGCTGCGGGAAAGCGACACCGGGGTGTTCGCGGGCCTGATGTACGACGACTACGCCGCCCGGATCCGGCAGGTGCCCGGCGAGCTGGAGGCGCAGCTGGGCCTCGGCTCGGCGGGCAGCGTCGCCTCGGGGCGCATCGCCTACACCTTCGGCCTGCGCGGCCCGGCGATCACCGTGGACACCGCCTGCTCCTCGTCACTGGTGGCGCTGCACTGGGCGGCGGCCGCGCTGCGCGCCGGTGACTGCTCGCTGGCGCTGGCCGGTGGCGCCACGGTGATGTGCACGCCGAACTCGTTCATCGGGTTCAGCCGCAGCCGCGGACTGGCCCCGGACGGCCGGTGCAAGCCGTTCTCCGCCGGCGCCGACGGCACCGCCTGGGGTGAGGGCGTCGGGCTGCTGGTGCTCGAACGGCTGTCCGACGCGCGGCGGCTCGGGCACCCGGTGCTGGCCGTGCTGCGGGGTTCGGCGGTCAACTCCGACGGCGCCTCCAACGGGCTCACCGCGCCCAGCGGCGCGGCCCAGCAGCGGGTGATCCAGCGGGCGCTGGCCGCGGCCGGGCTGCGACCGTCCGAAGTGGACGCGGTCGAGGCACACGGCACCGGCACCACGCTCGGCGACCCGATCGAGGCCAGGGCGCTGCTCGCGGCCTACGGGCCGGAGCGCGCCCGGCCGCTGCGACTCGGTTCGGTCAAGGCCAATCTCGGGCACACCCAGGCCGCCGCCGGGGTGGCCGGGGTGATCAAGATGGTCGAGGCGATGCGGCACGGGGTGCTGCCGAAGACGCTGCACGCGGGCACGCCGTCCCCGCACGTGGACTGGTCGGCCGGGCTGGAACTGGCCGACCGCACCGGCCCGTGGCCGGACACCGGCCGTCCGCGCCGGGCGGCGGTGTCCTCGTTCGGCATCAGCGGCACCAACGCCCACGTGATCCTCGAACAGGCGCCGCCGGACGAGCACGAGCCCGCCCAAGCGCCGCCCGATCTGCCGTGGCTGCTCTCCAGCGCGACCGATGTGCGGGCGCAGGCCGCCAAGCTCGCCGGCGCGGTGGCGGGCCTGCCGCCCGCCGCGGTCGGGCACACCCTCGCGCGCCGCCCGTCGTTCGGGCACCGGGCCGCGGTCCTGTCCCCCGGCGCGCTGGCGGCGTTCGCGGCGGGAGAACCCGATCCGCGCGTGCTCACCGGGACCGCCGACGCGCGCGGCCAGCTCGCGTTCCTGTTCTCCGGGCAGGGCGCGCAACGCCTGGGCATGGGTGAGCCGCTGCGCGCGTTCCCGGTGTTCGCCACCGCGTTCGACCACGTGTGCCGCTTCCTCGACCCGCTGCTCGAGCGCCCGCTGCGCGCGGTGATCACCGGGTCCGACCGGGCGCTGCTCGACCGGACCGACTTCGCCCAGGCCGGGTTGTTCGCCTTCGAGGTGGCGTTGTTCCGGCTGCTGGAGTCGTGGGGCATGCGGCCGGGTTACCTGGCCGGGCACTCGATCGGGGAACTGGCCGCGGCGCACGTGGCCGGGGTGCTGGCCATCCGGGACGCCGCCGAACTGGTCGCCGCGCGGGGTTCGCTGATGCGGGACCTGCCGCCGGGCGGGGCGATGGTGGCGATCGAGGCCGGTGAGCGCGAGGTGCTCGCGAGCATCGCCGGAGCCGAGGACCGGCTCGCGGTCGCCGCGGTGAACGGCCCGCGCTCGGTGGTCGTCTCGGGGGCCGAGGCCGAACTGCTCGCGCTCGCGGCGGACTACGCCGCCCAGGGCCGCCGGACCACCCGGCTCGAAGTCAGCCACGCGTTCCACTCCCCGCTGCTCGAACCGATGCTGGGCAAGTTCCGCGCGGTCGCGGAAGGACTGTCCTATCGGGACCCGGTGCGGCCGGTGGTGTCCGGGCTGACCGGGCGGGTGGCCGAGCCGGGCACGCTGAGCACCCCCGACTACTGGGTGCGCCACGCCCGGCGCACGGTCCGGTTCGCCGACTCGGTGCGCACGCTCTCCGGCGCCGGGGTCACCCTCTTCGCCGAACTGGGGCCGTCCTCGGTGCTCACCGCGCCCGCGCAGGAGACCGCCGACGGTGTGTTCGCGCCGATGTCGCCGTCGGTGACCGCGGCGGTGGCCCGGTTGTGGGTGCACGGCGCGGAACTGGACCGGGCGGCGATGTTCACCGGTGCCCCGGCCGCCGACCTGCCCACCTACGCCTTCCAGCGGTCGCGGTTCTGGCTCGACGACGCCGGTGAGGACCCGACGCTGTCGGTGCTCTCGGCTGGCCGCCCGATCGCCGGTACCGACAAGACCCTGTTCACCGGCACGCTTTCGGTGCGCACGCACCCGTGGCTGGCCGACCACCGGATCTCCGGCACGCTGGTGGTGCCCGCCGCGGCGCTGGTGGACATGGCGCTGCACGCGGCCGACGGCACGCTGGCCGAGTTCCTGCTGCGCACGCCGATGGTGCTGCCCGAGGACGGTGAGCTGGCCGTGCAGGTGCTGCTCGACCAGACCGGCCAGCTGTCCCTGCACGCCCGCCACGGCGACACCGCGCCATGGGTGCTGCACGCCACCGGCCGGGTGGTCACCCAGGGCGAACCGCCCGCCGGTGACAGCTGGCCGGAGTTCGAGTCCGATTTGGACGAGGTGGACCTCGCTTCGGCCTACGCCGCGCTGGCCACCCGTGGTTACGACTACGGCCCGGCGTTCCAGGGTGTGCGGTCGATCCACCGCGACGGCGAGACCGTCTACGCCGAGGTCAGGGTGCCCGAGGCCGGGCGGTTCGCACTGCACCCGGCGCTGCTCGACGCGGTGGTGCACGCGAAACTGCTCGCCGACGGCGCGGTCGGCGAGATCCGGTTGCCGTTCGCGTGGTCCGGGGTGCGCCTCTACGCCACCGGCGCGACCGCCGTGCGGGCCCGGCTCACCCCGGCCGGGCGTGACGCGTTCGCCGTGGCCATCGACGACCACCACGGCAATCCGGTGGCACGCATCGACTCGCTGGTCACCCGCCCGCTGCCGGCCGGTGCGCTGCCATCGGCCGAGGCCGACAGCGCGTTGCTGCGGCCGGTGTGGCAGAGCGTTCCGCGCGGCACGGACCACCGCGAGTTCGACCTGCGGCCGCTGACCGCGACCGCGCCGGAGATGGTGGAACGCGCGCACGTGCTGGCCGGGCTCACGCTGGCCTGGCTGCACGAGTCGCTCGACGGCGAGCGGCCGCTGGTGCTGGTCGCCGACGGCGCGGATCCGGCCGCGGCGGCCGCCTGCGGGCTGGTCCGGGTGGCGCAGAACGAGCACCCCGGCCGGTTCGTGCTGATCGACGGTGATCCCGGGGACCGTGAGCTGATCGCCGCCGCGGTGGCCACCGGCGAACCCGAAGTGTCCATTCGCGACGGTCAGCTGCGGGTGCCGAGGCTCACCGTGGCGCCACCTCCGCCGGGCAGGCGGACCCTCGATGGCACGGTGCTGGTCACCGGCGGCACCGGCGCGCTCGGCGGGCTGCTGGCGCGGCACCTGCTCACCCGGCACGACGTGGAGCGGCTCGTGCTCACCAGCCGCCGGGGCCCGGACGCGCCGGGGGCCGCCGACCTGGCCGAGCTGGGCGCGGAGGTGGTGGCCTGCGACGTCGGCGACCGGGCCGAGCTCGCCGGGCTGCTGCGTCAGATCGGGCCGCTGGACGCCGTGGTGCACGCGGCCGGGGTGCTCGACGACGGCATCCTGACCGCACTCACCCCCGAGCGGCTGACCACCGTGCTGAGGTCCAAAGTGGACGCCGCGTGGCATCTGCACGAGCTGGCGGGCGACCCGGCCGCGTTTGTGTTGTTCTCCTCGGCCGCCGGGGTGCTGGGCAACGCGGGGCAGGGCAACTACGCCGCGGCCAACGCCTTTCTCGACGCGCTCGCCCGCCACCGCCACCGCCTCGGGCTCCCGGCGCTGTCGCTGGCGTGGGGCCAGTGGCACACCGAGCACGGCATGTCCGGGCAAAACGCGCCGTCCATCGTGGCCCCGATGCGGGCCGAGCACGGGCTGGCGCTGTTCGACGCGGCGCTGGCCGGTGAGGAGCCGGTGCTGGCGCCGATCCTGCTCGACCAGAGCGCGTTGCGGCCCGGTCAGGCGGTGCCGCCGCGGCTGCGTGGATTGCTGCGGCCGGTGCGCCCGATCGCCGCGGCGTCCGCGGGAGCGCCCGCGCGGCACCGCGGACGCACCCCGATAGAGCTGGTGCTGCAGGCCGTCGCCGATGTGCTCGGGCATCGTGACACCAGCGCCATCGAGCCGGACAAGGCGTTCTCCGCGCTCGGTTTCGACTCGCTGACCGCGGTGGAACTGCGCAACCGGCTCGCCGCGCTGCTCGACGCGCACCTGGCCGCGACGGTGGTGTTCGACCACCCGACGCCCGCCGCGCTCGCCGAGCACCTCGCCACGCAGCTGGGCACGCCGCCGCCCGCGAGCACGCCGGGCACGCTGGCTTCGCTGTACCGGCGGGTCTGCGAGGCCGGTCAGGTCGTCGCCGCGATGTACATGCTGATCACCGCTTCCTGGGCGTCGCCGAGCTTCGGCGTCGACCAGCGCGCCGAACATCGGCTCGCCCCGGTCACGCCGGCCCGTGGTGACCGGGCGCCCGCGCTGATCTGCCTGCCGTCGTTCAGCCCGGGGCCCGGCGAGTACACCCGGTTCGCCGCGTTGTTCGACGGTGAGCGCGAGGTGCACGTGCTGACGCATCCCGGGTTCGGGCCGGGCACGTCCGTGCCCGCCGATCGGGAGGCGCTGGTGCGGTTGCACGCGGACACCGTGCTGGAACTGGTCGGGGACCGGCCGTTCGTGCTGGTGGGCCGGTCGACCGGCGGCTCGGTGGCGCACGCGGTCGCCACCGAACTGGAACGCGAGGGCATCGGGGCGGCCGGGGTGATCCTGATCGACACGTACCACGTGACCGAGGAGAACCAGGAGGCCGACTGGCTGCTCTCCCTGCCCGCGCACGCCGCGCTCACCCTCGGTGAGGCGTTCGACGCCGCTGTGCCGGACGATGCGATGGCCGCGATGGGCGCCTACACCCGCATTTTCGGCGGCTGGCATCCGGACCCCACCGGAGTGCCGACGCTGATGCTGCGCGCCGAGCACGCCGCCGCGGAACAGGACTGGCCACTACCGCACGACCTGGTCCGCGTGCCGGGCAACCACTTCACCGTGCTGGACGAACACACGAGCACCACGGTCGAGGCCATCCGTGCCTGGGAGAACCGCTAGCGTACGAGCAGACGTGCTTGCGGGTGGTGGGTCCATTCGCCGGCTGGGGCCAGGCGCAGGAAGTCCTCGCGTAGCTGGGCCACGAAGGACTCCCCGCGCGCGGTGGCGAGTGGGCGCAGCGGCCCCGAGCGGACGTAGGCCTCGAACACGGTCGCCGCGTCGGGGTGGGTCATGGGGTGCGTGACGTACTCGTCGCGGGTGAAGCCGGTGAGGCGGTCTTCCCACGAACGGTCCGACGGGGGCACGTGCGGGCTCAGTGCCTCCCGCATGACCGCGAAGGGGCCGTCGGTTTCCGGCGTGCCTGGCCAGAACACCACCGACAACCGACCGCCGGGGCGCAGTGCGGCCGTCCATGCGTCGAGTGCGGCCTCGGGCTTGGGGAGCTGTTGCAGGCCGAACACCGACACCACGCCCGCGAACCGCCCGGTCCACTGTGGATCGAGCGTGACCGCGTCCCCTTCGACGACGCTGACCAGCGGGTTACCGGCGGCGCGGGCGGCAGCCAGGCGCACCATTCCGGCCGACAGGTCGAGGCCGGTGATCGGACGGCCGGGGAACCGCTCGGTCAGCGCGTCCAGCTCCGGGAGGGTGCCGCAGCAGGGCACCAGGATCGGCCCGTCGGGCAGCGGCCCGAGCGCGTCGACCGCGGTGCGGACCCACGGCGCGAACCGGGGCACGAAGTAGGCTTCGTACCCTTCGGCGGCTTCATCCCAGGCGCGGGCCAAATCGTTCACCAGCCGAGCGTAGGGCGTCACCGAAGCGATCCAGCTGGGTGGTGATCCACGGCAGCCGCGCGGGGTCGTCGCTGGCGAGCGCTTCGTGCCGTTGGTCCTCGTTCTCGCCGTAGAGCAAGCTGGTGGCTATGCGCAGCCGCAACGCGCCGGGGTCGTCACCGAACGCGGAGCCGGGCAGGGTGGCGACGCCGAGGTCGAGCAGGCGCGCGGCCAGTTCGCGGTCGTCGGGCACGGTCCAGCCGGTGAAGTCCGGGTACAGGTAGAAACCGGCCCGCGGCGGCGCGCACGCGACGCCCGCTCCGGTCAGGATTCCGGCGACGGCCGCCGCGACCCGGGAATGCAGGCGCCGGCTCGCTTCGATGCGCTCGCGCAGCGCGGCGGGTTCGGTGAAGGCGAGCGCGGCGACCTTCTGCACGGGCTGCGCCGGAGCCGACCAGACCTCGCTCCCCATGCCGATCACCGCGTCCCGCAGCGACCGCCGCGGAAACCTGGCCACGCCGATCCGCCAGCCACCCAGCGCCAGGTTCTTGCTCAGCCCGGTGGTCACCACCGTGCGCTCCGGCGCCACCTCGGCCGGGCTGAGGAACGGCGTGGCGGAATCGTGCACGAGGTCGCGGTAGATCTCGTCGGACAGGATCAGCAGGTCGTGCTTTTCGGCGACCTCGCACACCGCGCGCACGGTCTCCGGTGGCGCGACCGCGCCGGTCGGGTTGTCGGGCAGGGTCAGCACCACGGTGTTCAGCTCGGGGCCGAGCGCGTCGAGTCGCTCCGGGTCGGGCACGCCCGCCGCGCCCGGCACCAGGTGGCACGGCAGTCCGTGCAGCGCGGCCTGCGCGGCGTAGCTGACCCAGCTCGGCTTCGGCAGCGCGACCCCGCCACCGGCGGCGCCGAGCACCGCCCACAGCAGCGCTTTGCTGCCGGGTGCGGCGACCACGTCGTCGGCTTCGGTGGGCACGCCCCGGCGGGTCCAGTACCCGGCGGCGGCCTCGCGGAGTTCGGGAATGCCCGCTGCCGGGCCATATCCGGCGGCCGGTGCGGCGTCGCCGAGTGCGGCGGTGAGCAGCGGGTGCACCGGGATGCCGGCTTCGCCGAAGCCGAGCGGGACGGTGGGCAGACCGGCCGCGCGGCGCCGCGCGACCTCTTCGTTGACGGCCAGGGTCGGGGAAACGGTCGAGACCTTCATGCCTCCACCGTCCCGCCGCCCGAGCGTCATGTACAGCGGGACTAAATGGGGGTGAGCGTAAGCTCTGGTGATGCTTGAACTGCGCCGCCTGGCCCTGCTGCACCAGTTCGCCGTGCACGGCACGATCGCCGCCACGGCCGCGGCGAGCGGCTATTCGGCCTCCGCGGTGTCGCAGCAGCTGACCGTGCTCGAACGCGAGGTCGGCCGGACGCTGCTGGAACGCACCGCCCGCAGCGCCACGCTCACCGAAGCCGGGCACACGCTGGCCGCGCACGCGGCGGTCATCCTCGACGCCGCCGAAGCCGCGGAGGCCGATCTCGCCGGAACAACCGTGCGGGGCCGCGTGGTGGTCAGCACCATTCCCACCGCGGCCGCCGCGTGGGCGGGCGCGCTGATCGAGGTCAGCCGCGCGCATCCCGACCTGGAACTGGTGCTGCACCAGCACAGCCCGGACGAATCCCTGCGGCGCCTGCGCACCCGCGAAACCGACATCGCGGTGGTCGACGACTGGCTGGACCACGTCCCCGCCGAGCCCGGCCTGCACCGGGAGGTGCTGCACCGCGACCCGCTCTACCTGGCCGGTGATCCCGACGGCGGCATCTGGCTGTGCGCGCCGCCGGGGCAGCCGTCGCGGCCCGGCACCGACCGGCTGCTGCGCGAACTGGGCATCGAACCGGCCGTGCGCTGGGAATTCGACGGCCTGCCGATGATCGCCGCGCTGCTCGCCCGTGGTGCGGGCGCGGCGATCCTGCCCGGTCTCGCCCTGGCGGGAACCGCCGTGCCGCGCACTTCGCTGGACCGGCACCGCCGGATCGACGCGGTGCTGCGGAAGGGATCACGGGCACGCCCCGCGATCACCGCGGTACTCAGCGCACTGCACGCCTTTGTCACGAACACAGCGAAAGTGCCCAACCCGGCGAATTCACCTGGCGCTGCCCGGTAACGTGCGTCTCCATGCGCAGTCGCAGGGGGTCGGCCACGTCGAGAAAACACCGCGGTGCCGGTCCGTGGCGCAACGCCCCGCGTGCCGCGCTGTCGAGTCCGCTGACCCTGCTCGTCGCCGGGGTCACCGCGCTGCTGGCCTGCTTCCTCGCCGGGGCGGCGGTGCTGCACGCTTCGGCGGCCGGTGGCGCGACGGTGTCCGCGCAGGCCGAGACCACCTGCCCTGACCTGTACGGGCCCTCGTTCGCCCAGCGCGACGTCTCCCCCGCCACCGTGCCCGCGACGCTCGACGCGGTCCGGCGGCACGCCCCGGCGCACGGTTTCGGCGAACCCCGGATCGCGATGTACACGCCCGATCTGAACAACGTCGAGTTCGCCGGCACGAACTACAAGACCCGGCTCGGCTACACCGATGGTGGTCTGGACCAGCTCACCCTGTTCGACGGCAGCCGCGCACCAGGGGTGTGGATGGGCAAGGACCTGTTCTCCCAGGCCGGGTTGAGCCTGGGCACGCGGGGTGCCGGTGGCGCGATGCCGCCGGTCGTCGGGGTGTACCAGGATCTGCTCAACCCCGCACCGCGCTGGTGGTGCTCGCAGGCCGGGCTGGCGGTGCAGCAGCGCAAGGTCGACCCCGCCGGTGGGGCGATCGTGTTCGCCACCGATCGCGCGAGCTTCTTCCAGGCCGCCTCCGCCGCGGGCGCGCCGGCGCTGGAATCGGTGCGCATCACCTTCGACGCGCCCGCACCGGCGACGGTGGCCGAAGCCGAGGACCAGACCCGCCGGGCGAGCGAACTGGTGGCCGCGGTCCGCGCCGATCTGGGGCCGGGAACGCGGTTGGACGCGGGCGCGCCGTTCGGGATTTCGACCGACATCGCGCGGCTGGCGCAGGAGAACGTGCGTGACTCGATCCTGCCGCTGGCCGCGCTGAGCGTGCTGGTCGGGCTCGGCGGCATCGGCACCGTCGGGCTCCAGTGGTACCAGCGGCGCTACCGGCACATCCGGCTGCACGTCACGCGCGGGGCCGGGCCGCTGGCGCTGGGCGGGCTCGCGGTGGCGGAACTGGGCATCGCGCTGCTGGCCGGTGGCGCGGCGGGGACCGTGCTCGCGCACGTCCTGCTCGGTGTCTACGGGCCGCCCGGTGCCGCGAGCGCACCGGCGAAACTGCTGTCGGTCGCCGCCGCGGCCGGAGTGCTGGCCCTGTCGGTCCTGCTGCTGGCCGCGGTGGTCGCGGTGCGGGTGCACCGGGAGTTCCAGCTGGGCCGGGTCAGCGGCGGGCGCGCGCGGCAGGTGTTGTTCTGGCTGCCGTGGGAACTGGGCGCGGCCGCGCTGGCGCTGATCGGCTGGCTCCGGCTGACCGAGCGGCCGGCGCTGCAGGCCACCGACCCGGTGCCGCCGATCGATCCGATCGCGCTGACCTACCCGGTTTTTGTGGTGCTCACCGCGGGCTTGGTGGCCGCGCGGGTGGGGTGGCTGCTGCTCGCCGCGTCCCACCGCGCGCGGTTCTGGTCGCGTCCGGTGCTGCAACTGGCGATCCGGCGGCTGGCCGGGGCACGTGCCCCGGTGACCGGGGTGCTGGTGATCGGCGTGCTGGCGCTGGGCACCCTGGCCGCGGGCAACGGCATCGCCAACGGTCAGCGGAACGCGCTGGAGACCAAGTCCGGCTTGTTCGTCGGCGCGAACTCCCGTGCCGACACCGAATCCCCCATCGGGACCGGCGAGGTCCCGCTGCCCGAGGCGTTGCGCGGCAACAGCACGGTGGTCGGCGAGCTGACCGGCACCGGCAGCGTGGTGCTGGTGGTGGACCCGGCCTCGTTCGCCGAAACGGCCTGGCTCGGTGACTTCGACCCGGCGTTGCTGGACCGGCTCGGCCCGGCGGGCCCGGACGGGGTGCCCGCGCTGCGGGTGGGCCACCGGCCGTCGCAGAGCGCCGCGCTGCCCGGCCTCGGGAACGCCGTCCCGGTCGCCGATCTCGCGATGTTCCCGATCATCGGCAACAAGCAGGGGTATGTGATCTCGCGGGCTTCGCTGACCCCGCGGCAGCTCACCGGCGTTCCGAAGTGGACGGTGCTGTCCGAGCTGCCGCTGGCCGGGCTGACCGGTGCGCTGGCCGCGGCCGATCTGGCGCACCCCAACGAGGTCAGCCGCCAGACCGCGCTCGACGCGCTGCCGTTCCTCCTGGTCGAGTGGACCTTCAGCTTCGTCATCGTGCTCGGCGGGGTGCTCGGCGTGGTCGCCGTGCTGGCGCTGCTGGTGGCGGTCGAGGTCCGGCGGCGGCAGAACGCGCTGGCCGGCGCGCTGGTGCTGCGCATGGGCATGCGCCCGCGCGCGTTGCTGCGCAGCCACCTGATCGAGCACGGCGCGCTGGCCGGGATGGCGGTGGTGACCGGGGTGGCCTGCGGGGTCGCCGTCGCGGCGATCTCCGCGCCCCGGTTCGACCCGGCGCGCTGGCTGGCGCCGCGCTCGGCCCCGCCCGATCCGACGCTTTTTGTGCTCGGCGCGGTCGCCGCCGCAGTGCTGGTGGTGGCCATGGCTGGCTGGATCGCGGTGCGCTCGGTGCGTACCGCCCGGACCGCGGAGTTGCTGCGTGCCTGACGTCCCGATGTTCCAGCTCACCGGCGTGGGGGTGGACTACCCGACCCCGGCCGGTCTGGTGACCGCCGTGCACGACGCCGCGTTCACCGTGCCGTCCCGGGGCCTGACCGTGCTCGCCGGGCCGTCGGGCTCGGGCAAGTCCACCCTGCTGCGCGTGCTCGGCCAGGTCGATCGGCCCTCGCGCGGCATGGTGCGTTTCGACGCCACCGACACCACGAAGCTCGGCCACCGGGCCCGTCGGCTGCTGCGCCGTGATCACCTCGGTGTGGTTTTCCAGCAGCCACTGGACAACCTGCTCGAGTACTTGTCCATTGAGGACAACCTGTATGCGGCGGCGAAGTCGGCGCGCCGCACCTGTGACGCGCCCGCGATCCTGGCGCGGCTCGGGCTCGCGCACACCGCGGACTGGCAGCTCACCGCGTTGTCCGGCGGGCAGCAGCAGCGGCTGGCCTTCGGCTGCGCGCTGGCCCGCGGTGCCGCGGTGATCCTGGCCGACGAGCCGACCTCGCAGCTGGACGACGCGTCGGCGGATCTGGTCCTGGAGACCATCGCCGACCTGGTGGCCGACGAGTTCACCGTGGTGGCCGCCTCCCACGACGACCGGCTGATCGCGCTCGGCTCGCGCGTGGTGTGGCTGGCCGAGGGCACGGTGGCCGGCGTCGAGGACCGGAGAGGACGGGCGGCATGACCGAACCGGCACTGCGCGCGGTGGGCCTGCACCGGCGGTTCGCCCATCCCAGCGGGGACGTCGAGGTGCTGCGCGGCCTGGAACTGCAGGTGCACGCCGGTGAGCTGACCACCGTCTCCGGCCGGTCCGGTTCGGGCAAGAGCGCGCTGCTGGCCCTGCTCGGCGGGTTCGACTCCCCCGACGCCGGCTCGGTGTACCTGGACGGCGTGCCGATCGGGGACGCGCCGCCGTGGCACACCTGCGCGGTGCTGCCGCAGGCACTCGGCCTGGCGAACGAGCTGACCGTGGCGGAGAACGTGGCACTGCCGCTGCGGTTGCGGCCCACCGGCGAGGACATCACCGCCAGGGTGACCGAGCTGCTCACCGCACTGGGCGTGGAGCAGCTGGCCGAGCGCTACCCGACGGAGGTGTCGTTCGGGCAGCAGCAGCGGGTGGCGCTGGCCCGGGCGGTCAGCGGACGGCCCAAGGTGCTGCTGACCGACGAGCCGACCGCGCACCTGGACGGCGCGAGCATCGGCCCGGTGCTGCGCCTGCTGCGCGAGTGCGCGGCCGAGGGCGCCGCGGTGATCGCCGCGACCCACGACGACCGCGTGCACGAGATCGCCGACCGCCGCGTGCGGTTGCTCGACGGTGTGCTCACCGCGGCACTGGACTGACCGGCGGACTGGAGAGAGCACCCCACGGCATGACGCTGAACCCGATCGAGCAGAACGAACTGCTCGGCGAAATCACGAAGACGCTGACGGCGGCCGCACCGGCGGGCTGGCAACGGCTGCTCTTCGATTTCCTGGTGCTCGGCCGCCAGGCGAGCCCGGCTTTCGCCGCCCGGCTGGGTGACGGCTCGACCCAGCAGGTCCGTGCGCCGAAGGAGGTTTCCCAGCCGCTGTCCAGGCTGCGCAAGGGAATGTACGCCGAGGGATTCGGCACCTGGTTCTCCCTCAGGCTGGTGATCGATCCGCCCGCGACCTTCCACGCGAAATTCGACCGGGACAACGAGCCCGCCTTCCGGGTGCCGCCTGCCGCCGATCAGTACGTGCTGGAGCAGGAACGGTTTCCCCGCTCCGAGCAGAACCTGCCGGACTGGTTCCGCGCCAAGCTCCGCTAGTCCGTTCCGGGCGAGGGCGAGCTCGGCGGGGTCAGGCTGCGCTGCCACAGCGCGGTGTCCAGCCAGCGGCCGTGCTTGAAGCCGACCCGGCGCAGGCGACCGGCTTCGGTGAAGCCGCGGCGGCGGTGCAGTTCCGCCGATGCCGGGTCGCCGGAGTCGGCGATCACCGCGATCACCTCGCGGATCCCGGCTTCGGCGCAGCGGGCCAGCAGTTCGTCGAGCAGTGCGCCGCCGAAGCCGCGTCCCGCCGCGTCCGGCGCGATGTAGATCGAGTTCTCCACCGCGTGCCGGTAGGCGGGGCGCGGTTTCCACTGCACGCAGTAGGCGTATCCGGCGACGGCGCCGTCGGCTTCGGCCACCAGGAACGGCAGTCCGGCCTCGGTCACGGCGGCGAAGCGGCGTTCCCACTCGGCGGCGTCGGGCGGGGTGAGTTCGAAGGTGGCCACGCTGGTCCGCACGTAATGCGCGTAGATCTCGGCGATCTGTGGGAGATCCTCCCGCTTCGCCACCCGCAGGCCGTTCACCGCACCGGTCTTCGCTATAGCGGACGAGTTCATTACTATAGCGTATATGGATCTCGTTGCGCTGGGCAAGCGCGTGCAGGTGCTGCGTGCGGAGCGGGGCCTGACCCTGCAGGCGCTGGCCGACCGGTCGTCGGTCAGCCCGAGCATGCTGTCCTCTGTGGAGCGTGGGGAGAAGGCCTCGACCGTGGTGGTGCTCGACCGCATCGCCACCGGGCTGGGGGTGCGGCTGTCCCGGCTCATCGAGGATCCCGAAGCGCAGCGGATGGTCCTGCGCCGGGCGGACGAGCAGGACCTGGTGCACGAACCCGGTGGCTGGAGCCGGACGATACTGACGCCGGTGGTGCCGGGGGTCAACTTCGAATGGATCGCGGTCACCCTGCCGCCCGGGTGTGAACCGGGCACGTACGGGCCGTGGGCGGCCGGGTCGCACGAGTTCATCGCGGTGACCGAGGGCGTGCTGACGATGACCGTCGGGGACCGCGAAGTCGAGCTGGGCGCGGGTGATTCGCTGTACCTCGCCGCCGACACCCCGCACGGGTACGCCAACCGCGGCGCGGTGACCTGCCGGTACTTCGTGGCCGCGCTGATCATGCGCCCGCGCGGGGCTGTCTCAAACTGAGACAGCGCGACTCTGCCGGCGCCGCCCGGGCCCGCCTAGTTTCCGTTCAGGCCCAGCGACCACAAAGGAGTCATCGCATGAGCAGGAACGTACTCGTCACCGGTGCGGCACGAGGGATCGGGAAGGGGATCGCGCTGCGGCTCGCCGCCGACGGGCACGACGTCGCGGTCAACGACATCCCCGCCAACGCGGGTGAACTGGAGACCGTGGCCAAGGAGATCCGCGACGCCGGGCGCCGCTCGGCCGTGATCACCGCCGATGTGTCGGACCCGGAATCGGTCACCCGCATGGTCGCCGAGACGGTGGACGCGTTCGGCTCGCTGGAGGTGATGGTCGCGAACGCGGGGATCGCGCAGGTGCTGCCGCTGCTCGAGGTGACGCCCGAGGACTGGGACCGGATGATGGCGATCAACGCCCGCGGCATTTTTCTGTGCTACCAGGCCGCGGCCAAGCAGATGATCGCGCAGGGCGGGGGCGGGAAGATCATCGGCGCGGCGTCGATCGTGGCGCACCGGCCGTTCGCGCTGCTGGGGCACTACTCGGCGTCGAAGTGGGCGGTGCGCGGGCTGACCCAGGCGGCGGCGATGGAGTGGGCCAAGCACGGGATCACCGTCAACGCCTACTGCCCCGGCATCGTCGGGACCGCGATGTGGGACCTGATCGACGAGAAGCTGGCCGAGTCCGAGGGCATCCGGAAGGGCCAGGCGATCGAGAAGTACTCCAACCTGATCCACCTCGGCCGGGTCTCGGTGCCGGAGGACGTGGCGTCCTACGTGTCGTACCTGGCCTCCCCCGATTCGGACTACATGACCGGGCAGTCGGTGATGATCGATGGCGGAATCCAGTTCGCCTGACCCGAAAGGAAAGGAGCACCGATGATCTTCATTACCGCGAAGTTCCGGGTCCGCCCCGAGCACGCGGACCGGTGGCCGGAGATCTCGCGCGCGTTCACCGAAGCGACCCGCGCGGAGCCCGGCTGCCTCTGGTACGACTGGTCGCGCAGCCTGGACGACCCGAACGAATACGTGCTGGTCGAAGCATTCCGCGATGACGACGCCGGTGCCGCGCACGTCGGTTCCGAGCACTTCAAGACCGCGCAGCGCGAACTGCCGCCGTACCTCGCGGAGACACCCCGGATCGTCAACGCGAAGGTCGACCAGGACGACTGGTCCGACCTGGGCGAGCTGGCCGTCGAGCGCGACTGATCCGCTTCGCCGGTGCGCCGCCGCGTCGACGAGTGGCGGCGTACCGGCGGTTTCCATTTTCCGGGGAAAGAGGACGCAAACTGACCGCTACCCCTGCGAGGCTGGTGCTCCACCGACTCGAAGGGCGCTGCCGTGACCACTTCCCTCGACGCCGAGCGGACCGAACTGCTCGCCGAACTCGCCACTGCCCGCGCCGCGCTGATCAGCACCACCCGCGGCCTCACCGACGAGCAGGCCGGCGAGCAGCCGACGGCCAGCGCCCTGTGCCTGGGCGGGCTGATCAAGCATGTCGCCTCCGTCGAGGACAACGCGGTGCGGTTCGCCGTGGAGGGCCGGCCGGCGATGCGCTACGACCTGCCGGATGGCGTGACCTGGGCCGAGTTCATGGCCGGGACCGCACGCGAGTACCCGCAATGGGCGATCGACCACTGGAACGAGTTCCGGATGCAGCCCGGCGACACGCTCGCTGGGGTCATCGCCCGGTACGAGGAGGTCGCCGCCCGCACCGAGGAGGTCATCGCCGGAGTCACCGATCTCTCGGTGGCGCATCCGCTGCCCGAAGCGCCGTGGAACGAGCCGGGTGCCACGCGGAGCGTGCGCCGGATGCTGATGCACCTGATCGCCGAGACCGCGCAGCACGCCGGGCACGCCGACATCCTGCGTGAAACGATCGACGGCCAGAAGCAGAGCTGATCAAGTGGGGGACGGCATGACCGGCGTTCTGACCACCCGCGCGCTCAACCGCGCCACCCTGGCAAGGCAGTTGCTGCTCGAGCACGCCGAATTGCCGGCTCTCGACGCGGTCACGCACCTGTGCGGGATGCAGGCCCAGGAACCGCAGGAGCCGTTCATCGGACTGTTCTCGCGGCTGCGCGGGTTCGTCCCGGCGGAGCTTTCGGAATTGCTGACCGGGCGCCAGGTGGTGCGGACGCATCTGATGCGCCGGACCGTGCACCTGGTCACCGCGGCGGATCTGCTGGCCTGGCGGGCGCGTCACGACGCGATGTTGCGTCAGCGGGTGCTCGGCGTCTACCGCGGCGAACTCGACGGCGTGGACCTCGCCGATCTCGCCGCGGCGGGCCGGAAGGTCCTGGCCGACGACGAACCGCGCACGATGGGTGAGCTGGCCCGCGCGGTGGCCGATCGCTGGCCGGAGCCGGGCACGCGGGCGCTGGGCGAAATGCTGATCGCCGCGCTCATCCCGGCGGTGCAGTTGCCGCCGCGCGGTTTGTGGCGGGAGAAGGCGGGCGCGCGGTACCTCCCGGTCGCCTCGTGGCTGGGCCGGGAGGTCGAGCCATTGCCTTCCGATGACGCCGATCCGGTCGGGCAGGCGCTGGTGCGCCGCTACCTGGCCGCGTTCGGCCCGGCCGCCACCGCCGACGTGCGTGCCTGGTCCGGGCTGGCCGGGCTGCCCGCCGCGGTGTCGGCACTGCGCGACGAGCTGGTCGTCTTCCGCGACGAGCGTGGCCGGGAACTGCTGGATCTGCCCGACGCTCCCCGCCCCGGCCCGGACACCCCGGCCCCGGTGCGGTTCCTGCCCGCGTTCGACAACGCGATCCTCGGGTACCACGACCGGAGCCGCATCATCGATGACGAGCACAAGGGCCTGTCGGTCGCCGGTGCCCGCGTGGTGCTGGTCGACGGCCGGGTCGCGGCGACCTGGACCGACGCGGACGGGGTGGTGACCGTCGACCCGCTGCGCCCGTTCACCCGCGCCGAACGCGCCGCCGTCGACGAGCAGCGTCAGGCGGTGGAGGCGTTCCTCACCAGCTGAGCAGGGTGCCTTTCTCGTGCAGGGAACGGCTTTTCGCCCGTTGCACCTTTCCGCTGGTGGTCCGCGGCAGACCGCCCGGCTTGAGCAGGTGGACCGCGGCCACCCCCAGCTGGTGCCCGGCAGCGACCGCCGTCCGGATCGCTTCGGTCACCGTCGCCGGTGATTCGACGTCGATTCCGCGTGCTGTTTCGGCGAGGATGCCGAGCCGGGTCTGCCCGTCCGCTTCGTAGGCGAAGGCGGCGCAGCGGCTGGGATCCAGCAGGTCGTGGCATTCGCCGACGGTGAGTTCGATGTCCTGCGGGTAGTGGTTGCGCCCGTCGACGATGATCATGTCGTCGAGGCGGCCGAGCACAAAGAGCTGGTCCTCGTGCACGAAGCCCAGGTCGCCGGTGCGCAGCCAGCCGCCGCCGAACTTGGCCGCGGTGGCTTCCGGGCGCTGCCAGTAGCCCGCGGCGATGCTGGCGCCGGAGATCAGCACCTCGCCCGGCTGGTCCGCTTCGGACGGTTCGCCGGTCTCGGGGTCGACGATGCGCACGGCCAGGTTCGCCGGGACCCGTCCGCAGGCCACGATCCGGCGGCCGCCCTCGGACTGGACCAGGCGTCCCGACTGCTCCAGCGCGGTCACGTCGAGATCGAGGTAACGCGGGTCGCCCGGTTCCCTGGCGCCGCTGACGTAGACCATGCCCTCGGCCAGCCCGTAGGCCGGGCAGATCGCCGACTCGGGAAAGCCGTGCGGCCCGAAGGCCTCGGCGAAGCGCGCCAGGGTGTCGTAGCGGACCGGTTCGGCACCGTTGACCGCGGCGCGCCAGCTGCTCAGGTCCAGTCCGGCGCGCTGCTCGGGGGTGAGCTTGGTGGCGCACAGGTCGTAGGCGAAGTTCGGGGCGCAGGTGAACTCGCCGCGGTAGTGCGACATTCCTTGCAGCCACACGGCCGGCCGCAGCAGGAATTCCATCGGCGGGATCAGCGCGAGGTGCCCGCCGGTGTAGAAGGTGAGCAGCGGCTGCAGCAGCCCCATGTCGTGGAACAGCGGCAGCCAGCTGACGATCCGCAGTTCGTGCTCGGGCTCGACGTGCGCCATCCGCCACACCGCGGACAGGTTGGCGGCGACGTTGGCGTGGGTGATCATCGCGCCCTTGGGCTCGGCGGTGGAGCCCGAGGTGTACTGCAGGAACGCGACGTCCTCGCCGTCGACGCCCGGGTCGGTCCACAGCTCGGCGAGGTGGTCGTCCACTTCGGACACCACGATCAGCTGGGCGGAGCCGAATTCCGAGGCCGCTTCCGAGCCGGCGATCGCGGCGGTGGTCAGGATCGCGGCGGGGGCGGCGTCCTTGACGATGCCGCGCAGCCGGGCGAGCTGCTTGGCGCCGGCTTCCGGGGGCGGGACCGGCACGCCGATCACCCCGGCGTAGGCGCAGGCGAAGAACCCGGTGAGGAAGTCGAGCCCGGTCGGCGCCATCACCAGCGCCCGCTCCCCCGGCGCGACCACCTGCTGCAGCAGCGCGGCGAGCGCGCGCACGCGGCGGTCCAGTTCGCCGTAGGTGGCCTGCTCGACCTCGGTGCCCTCGCGGTCGAGCACCACGACGGCCCGCTGCCCGGCGCGTGCGGGCAGGTTGCGGGCGAGCACGTCCGCGAGCGTGCGGTGCCCCTGGTCGGGGCGCAGCGCGTGGTTAGCCGGCATGGGTGCGCGCCTCCGTCCGCACCCGCAGGCTCAGCGGCCGCATGTCGGTCCACACCTCGCTGACGAAGGCCAGGCACTCGTCCTTGGTCCCGGCCTTGCCCGCGTCGCGCCAGCCCGCCGGGTTCTCGCGGTTCTCCGGCCAGATCGAGTACTGCTCTTCGTGGTTGACCACGACGCGGTACCGGCCGTCCTGCTCGTCACTCATGTTCCCAGCCCTTTCTATCGGATGTCAGCGCAGCAAGTGCCGGGGTCGGCGGCCACGGTTTCCAGGAGACGCACGAAGCCGTCGGCGAGGCCGCGTGCGGTCGGTTCGTCGAACAGGTCGGTGCTGTACTCCAGCGAGCCGCGCACCCCGGCGGGACGGCCGTCGGGGGCCAAGTGTTCGCGCAGGCTCAGCACCAGGTCGAACTTCGCGGTGGTGGAGCCGACCGGTTCCTCGCGCATCCGCAGTCCCGGCAGGCCGACGTCGACCTGCTCGGTGTTCTCCGAGACCAGCATGATCTGGAACAGCGGGTGCCTCGACCGCGAGCGCGGCGGGTTGAGCACCCGCACCAGGTGCTCGAACGGCACGTCCTGGTGGGCGTAGGCGGGCAGGTTGGCCTCGCGCACACGGCTGACCAGCTCGCGGAAGGCCGGGTTGCCCGCGGTGTCGGTACGCACCACCACGGTGTTGGCGAAGAAGCCGATCAGCTCGTCGAGCGCGGTGTCGGCGCGCCCGGCGACCGGGGTGCCGAGCGGGATGTCGGTGCCCGCACCGAGATTGGTGAGCAAAGTGGACAGTCCGGCTTGGGCGATCATGAAGAAGCTGGCGCCGGATTCGCGGGCGAGACCGAGCAGCCGTTCGTGGTGGGTGGCGGCCAGCTCGAACTCCAGGCTGGCGCCGCGCTGGGTGGGCTTGGCCGGGCGCGGCCGGTCGTAGGGCAGGTTCAGTTCGTCGGGCAGTCCGGCCAGCGCGGACTTCCAGAACTTCAGCTGCCGGGCGATGAGGCTGTCCGGGTCCTTTTCGTCCCCGAGCAGTTCGGCCTGCCACATGGTGTAGTCGGCGTACTGGACCGGCAGCGGGGTCCAGGTGGGCGCGGTGCCCGCGCGGCGGGCTTCGTAGGCGGTGGCGAGGTCGCGGGCGAGCTGCCCGAACGACCAGGCGTCCCCGGCGATGTGGTGCAGCACCACGGTCAGCACGTGCTCGTCGGGACCGACGCGGTGCAGCCGTACCCGCAGCGGCAGTTCGCTGACCAGGTCGAAGGCGTGTTCGGCGGCTTCGTCCGGGGTGCCTTCGGCGAAGTCGACGGTGGCGTCTTCGGCGGGGATGACGTGCTGCACGGCGACGCCGTCGATCTCGGTGACCGTGGTGCGCAGGCTCTCGTGCCGGGCGACCACGTCCCCGAAGGCCGCCCGCAGCGCGCCGGTGTCCAGTTCGCCCTCCAGGCGGAAGGACATCGGGATGTTGTACATCGGGCTGGGGCCGCCGAGCCGGTAGAGGAACCACAGCCGGGCCTGCGCGAACGACAGCGGGACCGGTTCGTCGCGTGGCACCGGGAGCAGCGGCGGGCGACTGTCGGCGTGCCCGGCGAACCGGCTGACCAGCCCGGCGACGGTCGGGGCGGCGAACAGGTCGCGCACGCTCAGTTCGTGGCCGAGTTCTTCGCGGACGCGGGTGAGCAGCCGCATCGCCGACAGTGAGGTGCCGCCGTGGGTGAAGAAGTCGTCGTGGACGCCGGTCGAGGTGCCGAGCACGTCGGTCCAGATCGCCAGCAGGCGTTCTTCGGCGGCGGCGCGGGGTGCCGCGGCAGTGGTTTCCGGCTCGGGCAGCGGCAGTTCGGCCAGTGCGCGGCGGTTGACCTTGCCGCTGGTCAGTGTCGGCAGCGCGTCGAGGGCCAGTGCGAGCGCCGGGACCATCGAGGTCGGCAGCACGTCACGCAGGGAGCGGACCAGGTCGAGCGGATCGGTGATGTCCCCGGCCAGGTAGGCGACCAGTTGCTCGTCGCGCACCAGCACGCACGCGTCGTCGACCGCGGGCAATGCGCGCAGGGCCTCTTCGATCTCGCCCAGTTCGATGCGGACGCCCCGCAGTTTGACCTGGGTGTCGGCGCGGCCGAGGAACTCCAGCTCACCGTGTTCCGACCAGCGCACCAGGTCGCCGGTGCGGTACATGCGGGCGCCGCCGCCGGCGAACGGGTCGGGCACGAACGCGGCGGCTGTGACGTCGGGCCTGCCGAGATATCCGCGGGCCAGGCCGATTCCGGCGACGTACAGCTCCCCCGCTTCGCCCGGCGGCACCGGGCGCAGGTCGACGTCGAGCACGTGCACCCGGAAGTTCCACAGTGGACGTCCGATCGGGACGGTCACCGCCTCGATCCCCCACCGGGCCTTCCAGAAGGTCAGGTCGATCGAGGCCTCGGTCGGGCCGTAGAGGTTGTACAGCCCGGCGTCGAGCAGGTCGAGGCACTGCTCGACCAGTGCGGTGGGCAGCGCCTCGCCCGCGCACATCACGGTTTTCAGGCTGGCGCACTCGGCCACGTCCGGTTCGGCGAGGAACTCGCGCAGCGTGGTGGGCACGAACTGCACGCAGGTCACGCCGGTCTCGCGGATCAGCGAGACCAGGTACGCGGGGTCCTTGTGGCCGTTGTGCTCGGCGACCACGAGCGTGGCGCCGGTGAACAGCGGGCAGAAGAACTCCAGGATGGACGGGTCGAAGGTCATCGGGGTCTTGAGCAGCACCCGGTCACCGAGACCGAATCCGGCTTCGTGCTGCCACCACTGCAGCGTGTTGGACACGGCTTCGTGGGTGACCACCACGCCTTTCGGGCGGCCGGTCGAGCCCGAGGTGTAGAGCACGTAGGCGGCGTTGGACGGCTCCGCCCGGCGGGGTTCGGCTTCGGTGAATTCCACGGTGTCCAGCAGCACGACACTGTCCGCTGTGGGCAGTAGTCCGGCGGTTTCGGCGGTGGCGAGCACGATGGTCGCGGCCGAGTCGTCGAGCAGCTGGGCCAGCCGGGCGGGTGGCTGGTCGAGGTCGAGCGGGAGGTAGGCGGCTCCGGCCTTGAGCACGGCGAGCACGGCGACCACCAGCTCGGTCGAGCGGGGCAGGGCGAGCACGACGATCTGCTCCGGCCCGGCGCCGAGCGAGGCGAGGTGACCGGCGAGCCGGTCGGCGCGGGCGTCGAGTTCGGCGTAGGTCAGGGATTCGCCGCCGTGCACCAGCGCGACGGCCTCGGGGGTGCGTGCGACCTGGGCTTCGAACAGCTCGGGCAGGGTGCCCGGCCGCAGTTCGTGGGCGGTGTCGTTCCACGGGTTCGGGTCGAGCTGGTCGAAGCGGGCGTCGGGGCGGTCGAGAAAGGTGGCGAGCAGTTCCTCGTAGGTGCGGGCGTGGCGGCGGACCGTGGAGTGGTCGAACAGTTCGGCGTTGTACTCGAAGGTGACGGTGAGCTGGTCACCGGCGAAGAGCACGTCGACCTCGAGATCGATCTTGGTGTAGCGGCGGGTGGTGCGTTGCAGGTCGGCGGTGAGCCCGGCGGGTTGTGGCACGGCGGGGGCGCGGTCGACGTTGAAGATGGTGCCGACGGCCTGGGCGCGCGGATCGAGATTGAGCCGGGCCCCCAAAGCCGCGGTGGAGAAGGCGGGGTGGGCGTAGGCCTCGACCAGGGTGTGCTGGATCCGCGTGACGTACTCGCGCACGCTCAGCGTGGCGTCGAACCGGCTGCGGATCGGCAGCAGGGTGCTGCAGTTGCCGACGAGCCGGTCGTCACCGGGGTGGTCGCGTTGCGCCTGCGGCACGCCGATCACCAGGTCGTCCTGGCCGGAGAGCTGGTGCATCAGCTGGGCGTAGGCGGCGAAGAGCACGGTGAACGGGGTGACGCCGAGTTCGCGGCTGACCGCGGTGACCCGGTCGGCGGTGAAGCGGGTTTCCACCCGGCCGCCCTGAAGAGATATGCGCTGGGCGTCCCGGGCGCGGTCGGTGGGCAGCTTCAGCGCGGGCAGCCCGGCCGGGAACCGCTCGGCCCAGAATTCGGCGTCGCCGGGCTTGGCGGCCTGGCGGTGGACGAACTCGCGGTAGCGCGGGGCGGGTGGCAGGATCGCGGCGGGGGTGGCGTCGCGGCGGTAGAGGTGCGCGATCTCCTCGAACAGCACCATGAACGACCAGCCGTCGACCACGGCGTGGTGCACGCCGAGGTAGAGCTGGTGGTGGTCCGGGGCGAGGCGGAGGATGGCGGCCTTGACCAGCGGCCCGGTGGCCAGGTCGAACACCTCGTCGGCCCGGGCGTCGAACCAGGCCCGCACGGCGTCGGGGGCCAGGTCGACCAGTGGGACCTCGATCGCCAGCCGGGGCAGGACCTGCTGCTTGGAGCCGTCCTTGGCGAACACGGTGTGCAGGCTGTCGTGGCGGGCGATGGTGTCGCCGACGGCGGCGCGCAGGGCGGGCACGTCGAGGTCACCGCGCAGGTCCAGCACGGCGCTTTCGTTGTAGGAGCGGGAGTGGTCGGCGCTGACCTGGTCGAAGAACCACATTTCGCGCTGGACGTCGCTGAGCGGGTAACCGTCGTCGCCGTCGGGGGCTTCGGTGCCCAGCGCGGGGCGGGCGCCAGGGAAGAACCCGGCGGCGGTGAGGTGGTTGACCGTGCTGGCGATGGCCACCACGATGCGTTCGATGTCGGCGTCGGTGTGCGCGGTGGACAGGAAGCAGTTGCGGCCTTCCCAGATGTAGAGGCCCTGCGCGACGAGCATGGTGTGGAACAGCTCGACCAGTTCCGAGGACGGTGCTTCGTCGAGGAAGCGCAGGCGGAACAGCGACCCGAACCGCGCGACGCGGATCGGGACACCGGCTTCGGTGAACATGGTGTCGAGGCGGGTGGCGAGCGCGGCGACCCGGTTGCTCAGTTCTTCCTGCAGGCCGGGGCCGCGGCGGCGCATTTCCTCGAGCACGGCGCGCCCGGCGGCCAGTGCGAGCGGGTGCTTGCAGAAGGTGCCGGAGAAGAAGGTGCGCACCGACTGCGGGTAAGGCGCGTCGCCGAAGGGCCAGGCGCCGCCGTCGATGGCGTCGAGGTACTTCGCGTCCCCGGCGACCACGCCGATCGGCAGGCCGCCGCCGACGACCTTGCCGTAGGTGGTGAGGTCGGCCTGGATGTCCCACAGGCCCTGGACGCCGCCGGGGTGCATGCGGAATCCGGTGATCACCTCGTCGAGGATGAGCGGGACGCCGGTTTCCCTGGTCAGCGCCCGGACCTGGCGGAGGAATTCGACGGGCTGCTGGTCGGGGCGGCGGCTCTGCACGGGTTCGACGAGCACGGCGGCGAGTTCCCCGGCGTGGGCGCGCAGGACCTCCAGGGAGGCGTTGTCGCCGTAGGTGAGCACGAGCGCGTTGCGGGAGACGTCCTCGGGCACGCCGGGGGCCAGCGGCACGGATTCGCCGGAGGGGTCCTGCCTGGCCAGGATCGGGTCGGCGGAACCGTGGTAGGCGCCGGCGAACAGGGCGATCTTGTCGCGGCCGGTGATCGCCCTGGCCAGCCGGACGGCGACCATCACCGCTTCGGAGCCGGTGTTGCAGAAGACCACGCGCTGCTTGCCGGTCATCTCGGTGATCAGGCGGGAGACGTCGTCGGCGAGGTCGGAGTGCGGGCCGAGCTGCATGCCCTCGGCCAGGCGCGCGGTGATGGCGTCGTTGATGAACTGCTCGCCGTGGCCGAAGAAGTTGACGCCGAAGCCCATGGTGAGGTCGATGTACTCGTTGCCGTCGATGTCCCACACGTGTGAGCCGCTGGATTTGGTGACCACCAGCGGGTAGCGGGCTTCGCGCAGCGTCAGGTACGGCTGCGGGGCGTGGCGGACGTCGGCGTGGTAAGCGCGTTCGCGGGCGGCCTGTGCCTTGGATCCCTTGGTGCGTTCGCAGAACCGGGCGACCACGTCCTCGGCGAGCGCGCGCTGGGCGTCGGTGAGGTGCCCGGCGGTTCTCTGGGCGGCTTTCGGGGCGAACGCGACGAAGGTGTCCTTGGGCGCGACCGCGCGGACTTCCTTGCGCGGCGCCGCGGGCTCGGGTGCCGGGGCTGGGGCGCCGCCGCGCATCAGTTCGTAGGCCTGCGCCATCACCTTCTCGTGGACTTCGAGGAAGCGGCCGACCTCGGTTCCGGCGGCGGGTGCCTGGGTGGCCGCGGGCGCGGCGGGCTCGGGAGCGAGCGTTTCGGCGGGGGCGTGTGCGCGGATGTGGTCGGCGAGGCGGTTGAGCGTGTTGAGTTCCTCGAACAGCCGGTTGATCGGGACGGCCACGCCGAAGGTGCGCTGCACCGACTGCAGGGTCTGGAACAGGGTCATCGAGTCCGCGCCCAGTTCCAGGAAGGACAGGTCGGGATCGATCGGGCCACCGGTCTCGAGCTGGGTGGCCAGTACCTGGGCCAGCACCGGCAGCACGGGGTCCTCACCGCTGGGCACGGTCGGAGTCACGGTTTTCTCCTCGGCTGGCCGGTGGGACCGGCGTTCGAACGGGTAGGTGGGCAGGTCGGCGCGGGTGGCGCGGTGGCCGTGGTGGTAGGCCGTCCAGTCGAGGTCGCGGCCGTGGGCGAACAGGCGGGCGGCGCTGCCGGTGAGCACGTCCCAGTCGTCGACGCCCTCGCGCAGTGAGGGCACCCAGACGCGGCCGGGCAGGATGCGGCGGCCGGCGCCGATGAGCACCTGCTGCGGGCCGACCTCGGCGAAGTGGGTGCAGCCGAGTTCGCCGAGTGCCCGGATTCCGTTGGCGAAGCGGACGGTTTCGGTGAGGTGCCGGGTCCAGTAAGCGGCGTCCGGGGCGCACGGGCCGCCGTCGAGGTCGCTGATCAGCGGGATGCGGGGTTCGCGGTAGGTGACGGTGGCGGCGACGTCGGCGAAGGCGTCGCTGGCGGCGGCCATCATCGGGGAGTGGAAGGCGCGGGTGCTGCTCATCGCCTTGGTCCGGATGCCGCGGGCGGTCAGTTCCCGTTCCAGTGCGGCGATTTCGGCGGGTTCGCCGGAGACGGTGAGGTTCTCGTCGCCGTTGACCGCGGCGATGGCGAGCCCGGGGGTGAGTGCGGCCCGCACGGTGGTTTCTTCGGCGAAGACCACGAGCATGGCGCCTTCTCCGGCGAGTTCCTGGACCAGGCGGCCGCGTTCGGCGACCAGCCGGAGGCCGTCGTCGAGGTCGAACACCCCGGCCACGCAGGCGGCGGCGAACTGGCCGACGCTGTGCCCGAGCAGGTAGGCCGGTTCCGCGCCCCAGCTCTGCCACAACCGGGCCAGTGCGTATTCGAGGCAGAACAAGGCGGGCTGGGTGTAGCGGGTTTCGTGGAGCCGGTCGCCGGAGAACAGCAGGGTGGGCAGTGCGGTGCCGACGTGGTCGCCGAACAGCTCGCCGCATTCGCCGAGCAGGCCGCGGAACCGGGCGCTGGTGGCGTAGAGCTGGCGCGCCATGCCCGCGTACTGGGCGCCCTGACCGCTGAACAGGAAGGCGAGTCCACCGGGCCCGGCCGGGGCTTTCTGTCCGATGTGGACGTTGGTGCTCGCTTTCCCGGCGGCGATGTCGGCCAGGCGCTCGCGCAGTTCTCCGGCGTTGGCGGCGGTGAAGGCCGCGCGGTGGCGCAGGTGCGCGCGGCCGGTGTTGGTGGTGAAGCAGAGGTCGCGGACGTTGGGCTCGTCGAGTTCGGCGTAGCGGGCGGCGAGGGCGCGCAGCGCGGTGTCGGTGCGGGCGCTGAGCGTGCACACGTGCCGTGGTCGCAGTTCGCTGCCGCCGGGAGCCGCTGTGGTGTCCACGTTTTCGGTGACGATGACGTGGGCGTTGGTGCCGCCGAAGCCGAACGAGCTGACGCCCGCCGTCAGCGGGCCGTTGTGCGGTGTCCAGTCGCGAGTGGACACCGGGATCTCGAACGGGCCCGTCGCGATCTCGGTGTTGCGTTCGCGCAGGTGCAGGTGGGCGGGGACGCGGCGGTGGCGCAGCATCAGCACGACCTTGATCAGCCCGGCGATGCCCGCGGCGGCTTCGGTGTGGCCGATGTTGGTCTTGACCGAGCCGAGCAGGAACGGCTCGGTGCGGTTTTCGCCGAGCACCGCGGTCAGCGCGCGGGTTTCGATGGGGTCGCCGAGCGGGGTGCCGGTGCCGTGGGCTTCCACGTAGCCGATGTCGGCGGGGGTGAGCCCGGCTTCGCGCAGCGCCTCGCGGATGACCTCCTGCTGGGCGGCCCCGCTGGGCGCGGTCAGGCCGTTGCTGCGGCCGTCCTGGTTGACCGCCGAGCCGCGCAGCACGGCGAGCACCCGGTCACCGTCGCGCCGGGCGGCGGAGAGGGTTTTCAGCACGACCATGCCGCCGCCCTCGGCGCGGACGTAACCGTCGGCGGCGGCGTCGAAGGTTTTGCACCGGCCGTCGTCGGCGAGCATGCCCGCCTGGCCGAAGACCTCGGTCAGGTCCGGGGACAGCAGCAGGTTCACCCCGCCTGCCAGGGCCGTCTCGGCTTCTCCCGAGCGCAGGCTGCGGCAGGCCAGGTGGACCGCGACCAGTGACGACGAGCAGGCCGTGTCCACCGCCAGGCTGGGGCCTTTGAGGTCGAGGAAGTAGGAGAGCCGGTTGGCCGCGATGCTCAGCGCCTGCCCGGTGCCGCTGTGCGCGGTGGGCGCGGTGGCGCGCGCGTGGTCGCTGGTGCTGATCCCGACAAAAACGCCGGTGCGGGTACCGGCCAGCGTAGTCGGGGCGACCCCGGCGTGTTCGAGCGCTTCCCAGGCCAGTTCGAGCAGCAGCCGCTGCTGCGGGTCCACAGAGGACACCTCACGGCCGGAGATGCTGAAGAAATCCGCGTCGAACCCGTGCACGTCGCGCAGCAGGCCGTGGGTGCGGCCGAGGTCGGCGGTGCGCCGCCGCGGGTCGGCGATGCCGTCGCCGCCGCGGTCGAGCAGGTCCCAGAATTCCGCGGGTGATCCGGCGCCGGGGAAGCGGCAGCCCAGGCCGATCACCGCGATCGGTTCGCCGGGGCCGGCCGCGGCGCGTTCCCGTGGCGCGGGTGCGGTCTCCGTACCGGCGAGGTGCGCGCTGAGCGCGTTGATCGTGGGGTGTTCCCAGAAAAGCGTGGCGGAAAGGTCCTTTTTGAGCAGTTCGGCGAGTTCGCCGATCAGGATCACGGCGTCGCGAGAGGACAGTCCGTAACCGGTGAGCGGCGCGTCGCGGTCGATCGAGTCCGGTGGCAGCCCGGTCCGGGAAGCGATCTGCCGCACGAGCCACGACTGCAGGCCGGCCTGGGTTGGCTGGTGCACGGGGAAGCCCTTCTGCTCACGGATCGGGTGTGCGAAGCCAGCGACGCCGCCCCCAGCGCTCAAGAGGATCCGCGAGGTTCATGCATAGCCGTGCATGCCAGAGGTGGCCAGGGCCACGCGGCACGCTCTAAGGGGATTTCTAAACCCTGCCCCGGCCGCGCCGAAATGCCGTGTCGAAGGGCGACACTCGTCGCCGGTGTACCAGCGAGTTTCACCAGTGGCTTACCCACGGAGGGAAAAGATGCTCGGCATTCTCGGCGGCATGGGGCCCTACGCCTCGGCCGAGTTCCTCCGCACCATCTACGAGACCGCCGACGAGCGGCACGGGCCGTCGGCCGAGCAGGAACTGCCGCGCTGCCTGCTCGACTCCGATCCGGCGTTCCCCGACCGCACCGAAGCCATTCTGGCCGGACGCGACCGGGAGTTCACCGCGCGGCTGCGGCACCGGTTGCAGAGCCTGGCCGATCAGGGCGCCACGCGGATCGTGCTCACCTGCGTCACCGCGCACCACTTCGCCCGCTGGCTCGGCCCCGACCTGCGGGACCGGCTGATCTCGCTGGTGGAAGTGGTGCTCGACGACCTGGAGGTGGCCGGTGACGGCCCGTTCCTGATGCTGGCCACCAGCGGCACCCGCGCGGCGCGGGTGTTCGAGTCCAATCCGCGCTGGGCCGCCGTGGCGCACCGGGTGCAACTGCCACCGGCCGACGCCCAGGAGGAGATCCACCGCCTGCTCTACCGGCTCAAGCGCGAACCGGCCGGCGCCGAACTGGCCGGGCTGGCCGAGGACCTCGCGGCACGGTTCGGCTGCCGGGGCGTGATCGCCGGATGCACCGAGGTGCACCTGCTGACCCGCTGGTGGCAAGCCCGCGGCGCCGGACCGCTGGTGCTCGATCCCCTGCGCTCCATCGCCAACGACCTACCCAAACTGCTTGATCCTGAGGAGGCCTGGTGAACCGGGAATTCTGGACCGATCGGCTGGCCGGCTTCGCCGAGCCGACGCGGCTCGGCGGGGAACGGGGTACCGACGCGCACGCCGACGCCGTGACCGAACGCGAGTCGGCGTCGCTGGCCGGGCTCAAGCAGGCGGGCGCGCCCGCCGGGGTGCCGCCGGAGCACGTGGTGGTCGCGGCGTGGAGCCTGGTGCTCGCCGCGCACGCGGGCACCGACGACGTGGTGTTCGGGGTGCGACCGGCCGGAGTGGACCAGCCGGTCCCGCTGCGTGTGCGGCTGCGTCACGACCTGCCGCTGACCGCGTTCTTCGCGAGCCTGCGCGCCCAGCTCGAAGCCGGTCTCGCCGAACCGGTGCCCACCGACGCCGAGTTGGCCGAATGCGCCGGGCTCGCGGAGGGCACCGCTCTGTTCGACAAGGTGGTGCGCTGGGACCACGGCACCGGCACGCGGCACGCCCTGGAACTGCGCCTGGACCTCGACGAGCCCAACATCCGGTTGCGCCTGGCCTACGCGGCGGGCCGGATCGGCGAGGCCGACGCGCGCCGCCTGCTCGACGACCTCGACACGTTGCTGGCCGAGATGGTCAGCCGCACCGGCGCCACCCCGCTGCACGAGTTCAGCGTGCTCTCCCCCGCCGAACAGCACCGGATCACCCGCGAGTGGAACGACACCGCGGTGCCGCGCACCCCGGCGTGCATCCACGAACTGGTCGAGCGCCAGGCCGCCCGCACCCCGGACGCGCTCGCCGTGCTCCAGGGCGCGGAGGGACTGACCTACGCCGAACTCGACGCCGCGGCCGGGAAGCTGGCCAGCCGCCTCGCCGCGACCGGGGTCGGCCCCGGTGACTTCGTGGCGCTGCGGCTGCGCCGCTCGGTGCACACCGTGGTCGCGCTGCTGGGCGTGCTCAAGGCCGGTGCCGCCTACGCACCGATCGAGCCGTCGCTGCCGCCGGAACGCGCGCGGGCACTGCTGGCCACTCTCGGCGCGCCGGTGCTGATCACCGACCGCGACCAGGTGGCCGCCGCTCGCGAACTCGGCGACCGGGAGGTCCTGTGGCTCGGCGAGCCGGACGGCACCGACGGCTGGGCGCTGGCCGACGCCGACGGTGAACCGCGGCGGGCGCGACCGGACGACCTCGCCTACGTCATCTTCACCTCCGGCTCGACCGGCACCCCGAAGGGCGTGCTGCTCTCCCACGCGCCGGTGGTGAACCTGATCGAGTGGGTCAACACCACCTACGGCATGGGCCCGGCCGACCGGGTCCTGTTCCTCACCTCGCTGGGATTCGACCTGTCGGTCTACGACGTGTTCGGTGTGCTCGCCGCGGGCGGCAGTGTCCGGGTCGCCACCGACGAGGAGATCCGCGACCCGCGCCGTTTGCTGTCCATTCTGGACACTGAGCCGATCACCTTCTGGGACTCGGCACCCGCGGCGCTGCAGCAGCTGGAGCCGTTCTTCGCGTTGCGCGGCCCGCGCGCGGACCATTCGCTGCGGCTGGTGTTCCTCAGCGGCGACTGGGTGCCGGTCACGCTGCCGGATTCCGTGCGCACGGCGTTCGGCGGGGCGCGAGTGGTCGCCCTGGGCGGGGCGACCGAGGCGGCGATCTGGTCGAACTTCTTCCCGGTCGAGCAGGTGGATCCGGGCTGGGCGAGCATCCCCTACGGCCGCCCGATCGACAACGCGCGCTACTACGTGCTCGACGGCGCGCTGCGCCCGGCGGTGGTCGGCGCGCCCGGTGACCTGTACATCGGCGGTGACTGCCTCGCGCTCGGGTACCACGGCGATCCGGAGAAGACCGCGGAGAAGTTCATCCCGGACCCGTTCAGCGACCGGCTCGGCGCGCGGCTGTACCGCACCGGTGACCGCGCGAAGTACTGGCCCGACGGCACCATCGAGTTCCTCGGCAGGCAGGACGACCAGGTCAAACTGCGCGGGTTCCGGATCGAGCTGGGCGAGGTGGAGGCCGCGCTGACCGCCGAACCCGGGATCGCCTCGGCGGTGGCGCTGGTGCGCGACGCCCAGCTGGTCGGGTACGTGGTCCGCACGCCCGGTGCCGAGCCGGACCCGGCCGGGGTGCGTGACCAGCTCGCGCGCCGGCTGCCCGCATACATGGTGCCCTCGCAGGTCGTCGTGCTGGACGAGCTGCCGGTCACCCCGAACGGCAAGCTCGACCGGCGCGCGCTCCCCGCGCCGAAGGAACCGGTGCCCTACGTCGAGCCCGGCACGCCGGTGGAGAAGGCGATCGCCGAGCTGTGGGTCGACGTGCTCGGCGTCGACCGGGTCGGCGTGGTGGACAACTTCTTCGACCTCGGCGGGCATTCGCTGCTGATCACCCAGCTGATGGCCAGGGTCAAGGCGGTGCTGGAGGTGGACGTGCCGATGATGGCCGTGCTGGACAACCAGACGCTCGGCGAGTTCGCCGCGGTCGTGGAGGCCGTGCTGCTCGAAGAACTCGACGCATGAGCACGGACGCCCGGCTCCAGGCTCTGCTGGAGAAGCGGCTTTCGCGGGCGAAGGCCGTTCGGACGATCCAGCGGGGTGAGGGGCCGCGGCGCGCGTCACCGGCGCAGGAACGCATGCTCTTCCTGGAGGAACTGCACCCCGGCGCGGCGACCTACCACGTGGTGTTCACCTTCCGGCTGGACGGACCGCTCGACGCCGACCGGCTCGAAGCCGCCCTCCAGCGCGTCGAGCGACGGCACGAGATCCTGCGCACCGTCTACGAACGCCGTGGCGCCGAGGAATTCCAGCTCGTCGGCGCTCCCCCGATCCAGCTGCGCCGCGCCGAACAGGACGAGGATCTCGACGCGCAGGTGATGGCGGAGTTCGCGCGCCCGTTCGACCTGCGGCGCGGACCGGTGTGGCGGGCACTGCTGCTGCGTGCCTCCGACACCAGCCACCACCTGGTGCTCACGCTGCACCACATCGCCTTCGACGGTTCGTCGATCGACGTCCTGCTGCGGGAACTCACCGACGGTTACGCGGGCCTGCCCGAACCCGCTCCCCTGGCGATCCAGTACGCGGATTTCGCCGCGTGGCAACGCGAACAGATCGACAGCGGCGGTTACCGCGACCAGCTGGACTACTGGACCGCGCAACTCGGCGACGCCCCGGCGCGCCTGGACCTGCCCGCCGACCGCAACCAGCCGGGCACCGGCCGCGCCGGACTGGTCCGCACGCATCTCGACGCCGAGCTGACCGCCGGGGTGCGCGCACTGGCCCGGCGGCACGGCGCGACCCCGTTCATGGTGCTGCTGGCGTGTTTCCAGAGCGTGCTGCACCGCTACAGCGGCCAGTCCGACATCGTGATCGGCACCTCGGTGGCCGGGCGGACCGTGCCCGAGGTCGAACCGCTGATCGGGTTGTTCGTCAACACCGTGGCGCTGCGGGCCACCATGGACCGGCGCACCAGCTTCACCGACCTGCTCGCCCAGGTGCGGGCCACCGCGTCGGACGGGTTCTCCCGCCAGGACGTGCCGTTCGAAACCGTGGTCGGCGAGCTGCCGCTGGACCGCGACCTCGCCGCCACTCCGGTGTTCCAGGTGCTGATCAACTGGATCACCGTGGACCGCGAGCCGCTGCGCCTCGGTGACGCGCTGATGACCTACGTGCCCCGCGCCGGGACCGGTGCCGCCAAGTTCGAGCTGACGCTGGAGGCCGGGGAGGACAACGGGCGGCTGGAACTGGAGCTGGAGTACGACAGCGGCCGCTGGGACCGGGCCACCGCGGAACGGCTGCTCGGTCACCTGGCCACGCTGACCCGCGCCGCCGTCGCCGATCCGTCCCGCCCGGTCGGCGACCTGCCGCTGATGGGCGCGGAAGAACTCGACCTGGTCACCCGGCAGTGGCCGGGCTGGACCGCCGACTACGGCCCGCCGCCGAACCTCGGCGATCTGTCCGGTGTGGACGATGACGCGATCGCTCTGGTGGACGGCGACGCGCAAGTCACCTTCGGCGAACTCGACCGCCGCGCCAACCGGCTGGCCCACCACCTGGTCAACCTCGGCGCGGTGCCCGACCGCCCGGTCGGGGTACTGCTCGAACGCTCGGCCGAACTGGTGGTGGCGCTGCTGGGCGTGCTGCGGGCCGGGGCGCCGTGCCTGCCACTGGATCCCGACAATCCCGACGCCCGCAGCGCCGCCGTGCTCGAGGACGCGGGCGCGGCACTCGTGGTCACCGACACCGTGCTCGCGCGCCGCGTGTCCACCTGCGCCACGGTGGTGATGGACGAAGTCCCCGACGGACCCGGCGGCCCGCCCGCCGTGCGCACCGATCCCGACGACCTCGCCTACGTCTTCTACACCTCCGGCTCCACCGGCAGGCCCAAGGGCGTGATGATCAGCCATCGCGCCGCGCACAACCAGATCCGCTGGCAACTCGAAACCCACGGCCCCGCGCCACGCGACGCGGTGCTGTTCAAAACCACCGTGACCTTCGACGTCTCGGTGACCGAGCTGTTCACCGCGCTGCACGCCGGCGCCCGCCTGGTCGTGGCCGAGCCCGGCGGGCACCGCGACCCCGCGTACCTGCGGCGACTGATCGCCGAGCACGGGGTGACCCGCGCGCACTTCGTGCCGACCATGCTCGCCGCGCTCGTCGCCGCGGACGGCGGCTCGCTGGACTCGCTGGAGCTGGTGGAAAGCGCCGGTGAGCCGATGCCGCCGGAACTGCGCGACGCCTTCCTGACCGCCACGAAAGCCAAGCTGCTCAACGCCTACGGCCCCACCGAAACCACGGTGCTGGTGACCGCGGGCGACACCCACCACGGCGAAACCGCCGTGCCCATCGGGCGGCCGATCGCCAACAGCCCCTGCTACGTGCTCGACGAGAACCTGAACCCGCAGCCCATCGGCGTGCCAGGAGAACTCTGCATCGGCGGCGCGCAGCTGGCCCGCGGTTACCTCGGCCGCCCCGACCGGACCGCGGAAAGCTTCGTACCGGACCCCTTCGGCGGGGACAGGCTGTACCGCTCCGGCGACCGGGCCCGCTGGCTGCCGGACGGGCAGCTCGAATGCCTCGGGCGCATCGACCACCAGGTCAAACTCCGCGGCCACCGGATCGAACTCGGCGAAATCGAAGCCGTGCTGGCCGAACACGGCTCGATCGACCAGGCCGTGGTCGTCGTGCACGGCGACCAGCTCGCGGCCTACCTGCTCGCCCGCGAGATCGAGCCCGCCGTGGTGCGGGACTGGCTCGCGGCGAGGCTGCCCGCCTACATGGTCCCGGCTTCCTACACCCGGCTCGACCGGCTCCCGCAGACCTCCAGCGGCAAGGTCGACCGCGGCAGGCTGCCCGCCCCCACCGGCCACGCCGTCGCCCAGTCCTATGTGGAACCGGCGACCCCGGTCGAACGGCAGCTCGCCGAGATCTGGACCGAGGTGCTCGGGGTCGAGCGCGTCGGCCGCGACGACGACTTCTTCGCGCTGGGCGGGCATTCCCTGCTCGCCGTGCAGATGATCGGCCGCATCCGCGAAACCCTCGGCGCGCCGGTACCGCTGCGGCTGCTGTTCGAAACCCCCACCGTCGCGCGCCTGGCCGACCGGATCACCGAGATCACCGGCCCCGGGCTGCCCGCGGTCGAACCGGCCGCCGACCGCACCCGGTTGTCGGCGGCCGAAGCGCGGCTGTGGTTCGTCGACCAGCTCTCCCCCGGCGACCCGGCCTACAACCTCCCCGCGATCTGCCGCCTGCACGGACCACTCGACCTCGACGCGCTCACCTCGGCGATCCGCACCCTGGCCGACACACACGAAGCGCTGCGCACCGCGTTCCCCGCCACCGACGGCCGCCCCGCCCGTGCCCTGATCGACACCCCGATCCCCATCCGCACCACCACCGCGACCTCACGCGAAGAGGTCGACGCGATCCTCAAGACCGAAGCGGCGTTCCCCTTCGACCTGGCCACCGGCCCCCTCGCCCGCGCCACGATCATCACCATCGACCCGAGCGAGCACGTGCTCACCCTGGTCTTCCACCACTCCATTGTGGACGGATCCTCGATCGGCGTGCTGCTCGACGACCTCCGCGCCGCCTACGCCGGGCACGCGCTCCCCGAACACCGCCTCGGCGCGGCCGACTACGCCGCCTGGCAACACGAACTCGACCACAGCAGCGCACTCGACTACTGGCGCGAACGCCTCACCGACCTGCCCCCGGTCCCCGACCTCCCGGCGGACGGACCCCGTGAACCGGGCTCGGCCGGAGCCGCCCACCACTTCACCGTGCCCGCGTCGATCACCGGCCCGCTCGCCACCCTCGCGGCGGCCGAGGGCGCGACCCCGTTCATGGGCCTGCTCGCCGGATACGCCGCGCTGCTCAGCCGGTACACCGGCCAGGACGACCTCGTGCTCACCATGCCGGTCACCGACCGCGCCCGCCCCGAACTCGAAGACGTCGTCGGACTGCTGCTCAACACCGTCGTGCTCCGGCTCGACACCACCGGCACCTACCGCGACCTGCTGCACCGCGTCCGCGACGCCGTGCTGGCCGCCTACGAACACCGCACGCTCCCGTTCGACCGCCTCGTCGGCGAACTCGGCCTCGACGGCCCCGCGCTGACCCGGTACAGCGTCACCGTGGACCCGTCGGTCGCGGGAACCACCGACTTCGCCGACGACGTCGTGCTCGAACCGGAGCCGTTCCACCCCGAGCACACCAAAGCCGATCTCAACCTGCTCTTCGAAGAGGACGCGACCAGCGGCTGGCTCGTCTACCGCACCGGCCTGTTCGACGCCGGGCGCGTCGAACGCCTCGCCGGCCACCTGCTCACGCTGCTCGGGAGCGCCCTCGCCGACCCGGATGCCCCGCTGGCCGACCTCACCGTGCTCACCACCGCCGAACGCGCCGCGCTCACCACCGAAAGCCCGGCCGGGCCACGCCGCACACTGCCGGAACTGTTCACCGCCCAGGTCCAGCGCACCCCCGACGCCCCAGCCGTCCCCGGCCTGACCTACCGGCAACTCGACGAACGCGCCAACCGGTTCGCCCATCACCTGCTCTCCCAAGGAGCACGCGGGCAGCTCATCGCACTGTCGCTCGAACGCGGACCCGACCAGGCCGTCGCGATCATCGGCGCCTGGCGCGCGGGCTGCGCCTACCTCGCGCTCGACCCGCACCATCCGTCAGCACGACGGGCGGAGCTGGTCGAGGACAGCGGCGCCGCACTGGTCGTGGACAAGCTCGACTACGCCGACAACAGCGAGCCGCCCGGCATCGACATCGCCCCGGACGATCTGGCCTACCTCGTCTACACCTCCGGCTCGACCGGCCGCCCCAAAGGCGTGCGCACCCCACACGGCGCCGCCGCCGAATACCTCGCCGGCTACCTCGGCACCCGGTTCGGCCTCGGGCCCGGCGACACCGTGCTCCAACTCGCGTCACTGCCGTTCGACGCCGCCATCCGCGACCTGTTCGGTCCGCTGACCACCGGCGCCCGCGTGGTGATGCTCGACCACGAGCACGCGGCCGATCCCGAAGCCATTCTCGAACTGATCGACCGCGAACAGGTCACCTGCCTGCTCAGCGTCGTCCCCACCCTGCTGCGCGCCCTGCTCACCGCCGCCGGAACCGGGCACGGACAACACCTGCGCCTCGTACTCACCGCGGGCGAAGCGCTCGACCTCGCCGACAGCGCCCGCACCCGCGCGGCCTTCGGCGGACGCCCGCTGGTGGTCAACCAGTACGGGCCCACCGAAGCCACCATGACCACCACCGCGCACGCCATCACCGAAGGCACCGAAGGCCCGGCACCGCTCGGACTCCCCGTCGCCGGCGCCCGGCTCTGGATCGTCGACCGCCACGGCGACCTCGCGCCGATCGGCGTGCCGGGGGAGGTGTGGATCGGCGGCAGCCGCCTCGCCCAGGGCTACCACCACCGGCCCGGCCTCACCGCCGAACGCTTCGTGCCCGACCCCTTCGCCGGAGTACCCGGCGCCCGCGCCTACCGCACCGGCGACCTCGCCCGCTGGGACAGCGACGGCTCACTGCGCTTCCTCGGCCGCCTCGACGACCAGGTCAAGATCCGCGGCAACCGCGTCGAACCCGCGGGCGTGGAGAACGTGCTCCGAGGCCTGCCCGGCGTCACCGAAGCCGCCGTCCTCGCCACCGGCACCCCGATCCGCCTGGCCGCCTACGTCACCCCGGCCACACTCGACGGCGACACCCTGCGCGAAGAACTCCGCGCCCGGCTGCCCGAATACCAAGTCCCCTCCTGGATCCAAGCTCTGGAAGCACTTCCGCGCACCGCCAACAACAAGGTCGACAAGAAAACCCTCGCCGCACTCGAAGCCCCTGCCGCGCAGAACCCGCCCGAGGCCCAGTCACCGACCGAAGCCGTTCTCGCGTCACTGTTCGACGAACTGCTCGGCACCGGCCGCAGCGACAACTTCTTCACCCGCGGCGGACATTCCCTGCTGGCCGCCCAGCTCGCCGCCCGCATCCGCCGCACCTTCGGCGTCGCCCTGCCACTGCGCACCGTGCTCGACAACCCGACCATCACCGGACTCGCCACCTGGCTCGACACCCAGACCGGCACCGAAACCACCACCGGTGGTCAACAGCCCGCCGGTGAACTCACCCCCGCCCAGCGCGCCATCCTCGACCACACCCGCGAACACCCCGAAACCGCCGCCTACCACGTCGGATTCGCCGCGATGCTCAACGGCCCACTCGACGAAACCGCACTCGTCCGCGCCGTCGACGCCACCGTCGCCCGCCACGAAATCCTCCGCACCCGCTTCACCGACCGCACCCACGTCGAACCCAGCGTGCTCATCCGCATCCTCCGCCACGAAGCCCGCGACGAAACCGAAGCCACCGCACTGGCCCAAACCGAACTCCGCACCCCGTTCGACCTCACCAGCGAGCCACCCATCCGCGCCGCACTGATCCGCTGCGGCCCCGGCAAGCACCTGTTCGCCCTCACCGCGCACCACATCGCCGCCGACGGCTGGACCCTCTCCATCCTGCAACGCGACCTCACCGAGTACTACAACGCCCAGCTCACCGGCCGCACCCCGCAGCCACCCCCGGTCACGCCCTACCGCGCCAACGCCACCGAACCGTCCGATGTGGACTACTGGACCACGCTGCTCGACCCCGTCCCGGCGACACTCGACCTCCCCACCGACCACCCCCGCCGCGACTCACTCGACGGCGCCACCCGCTACTTCGACCTCGCCCCCGCCACCACCACCGCCATCCGAGCCCTCGCCACCGAAACCGGCACCACCGAATTCATGGTCCTGCTCGCCGCCACCCAACGCTGGCTCCACGAGCAAACCGCACAGGACCGCTTCCGCATCGCCATCCCCGTCGCCAACCGCCCCGACCCCGCCACCGAAAACAACGCCGGCCCCTACGCCAACCTCATCGCCATCCCCGCCGACCTCACCGGACGGCCGACCTTCCGCGCACTGCTCACCCGCGTCCGCGACACCGTGCTCGACGCCTGGGAACACCAGCGCACCCCGTACGAACAACTCGGCCAACCCCGCTGCCAGGTCATGTTCGGCATGCAGAACCTGCCCAACCCCGCCGAGAAGCTCACCGGCCTCACCACCACCCCGATCGCACTCGACCGGGGCACTTGCCGCTACGAACTCCACCTCCGCTGCTACCAAACCACCACCGGCCTGGCCGGCTGGCTCGAATACAACACCGCCCTGTTCACCGCGAACGGCATCGAACAGCGACTGACCCACTTCCGAACAACCCTCCACCACGCGGTGACCGAACCCGGAGGACGCTGACGTGCGCGTGTTCAACCTGATCTGGGCAGGCCAGGGCGTCTCCCTGATCGGCTCGGCGATGACCACCTTCGGCATCGGCGTCTGGGTCTTCCTCGACACCGGCTCCCCCACCTACTTCGCCACCCTCGTCCTCGCCGCCTCCCTGCCCGCCCTGCTCGTGCTCCCCGTCGCCGGCGCACTCGTCGACCGCTGGGACCGCCGCCGCGTCATGCTGCTCTCCGACACCGGCGCCGCACTCGCCCCGGCCGGCGTCGTCCTCCTGCACACCACCGGCGCACTCCAGCTCTGGCACGTCTACGTACTCGTCGGCATCGGCGCGGTGTTCAAAGCCTTCCAGTGGCCCGCCTTCTCCGCACTGGTCCCGCAACTGGTCGACAAGGACAACCTCGGCAAAGCCAACGGCCGCGTCTCCCTCATCGAAGCCGCCGGCCAGGTCTTCGGCGCCCTGCTCGGCGGCGGCCTCTACGCCCTCATCGGCCTGCGCGGCCTGCTCGTGGTCGACCTGCTCACCCTCGCCGCCGCACTGGGCACCCTGCTCTACTCCTTCCGCTGGCTCCCCGTCGAACCACCACGCCCACGCGGCGACGGCCCCGCCACCACCCACCGCGACGAACTGCTCGAAGGCTGGCGCTTCATCCGCGAACGCCCCGGCCTGCTCGGCATCCTGCTCTTCTTCGCCGCCAACAACCTGGTCATGGAAATGGCCATCGTGCTCGTCGGTCCACTGGTCCTCAGCACCCACACCCCCGCCGACCTCGGCCTGGTCAACGCCATCGGCTGGACCGGCATGACCGTGGTCAGCCTGGCGATCAGCATGACCCGCGGCCCACGCCGCCTCATCCGCGCCATCCTCACCGTCGCCACCTGCCACGCCGTGCTCGTGCTCGCCATGGGCATCGAGCAGTCCGTCTGGATGCTCGCCGCCGGCATGTTCGGCATCCTCGGCGGCTACGCCGTCACCAACGCCGCCTCCGCCACCCTCTGGCAACTCAAAACCCCGCAGGACAAGCAAGGCCGCGTCTTCGCCATCCGCCGCATGGTCGCCTGGTCCGCCGAACCCATCGCCTACGGACTCGCCGGCCCCATCGCCCAGCTCGTCGGCACCCCACTCGCCCAGCGACTCGACCTCGGCCAGGGCGGCGGCATCGCCGTGGTGTTCCTGCTGGTCGGGCCCGCGCTACTGCTCGTGGTCGCACTGACCTGGCTGCGCCCCCGCGTCCGGCACGCCGAACGTGAGCTTCCCGACGCGATCGCCCCACCAGCACTCAAGGTCTGATCCGTAGACTGGGCCCCGATGCAGCGGAATCGGTGGTGGATGAGCGCGGGCGCGCTCGTGTTCGTGGCGGCCCTGGTGGCGATCTTCGTTCTCGCCGGCCCCGAATCCCAGCCCGGCAGGCCACTGGAACCACCCGGCCCGCCCGGCACCGGCCCGCTCACCCTGGTCAGCCTCGGCGACAGCACGCTCTCCGGCGAAGGCGCCGGCCTCTACACCCCGGAAACCAACGGCCTCAACGGGAACTGGTGCCACCGCTCCCCCAACGCCACGGTGGAGAAAACCAAGGTCTCCGGCATCGAAACCCGGATCAACCTGGCCTGCTCCGGCGCCCCCTCCGCCCAGGTCGGCTTCGGCGACGCCAAGCAGTGGACCGAACCCAGCCAGGCCCAGCGCCTCGGCGAGCTGACCAGGTCCAACCGCGTCGCCGCCGTCGTCATCGCCGTCGGCGCCAACGACGAACCCCACTTCTCCCAGCTCATCTCCGAGTGCTTCCAGTCCTGGTTCAACGTCCGCGCCGCCCCGTGCAGCGAACGGCTCAAAACCGAATGGCAGCCCCGGATCGACGCGATGGTGCCCCGCGTGGTCGACGCCGTCAACGACGTCAGGCAAGCACTCGCCGACCGCGGCTACACCCTCGACGACTACGACCTCGTGCTCCAGTCCTACGCCGCCCCCATCGGCCCCGGCATTCCCGACGCCTTCCGCAACCTCAACGGCTGCCCGTTCCGCACCGAAGACCTCGACTGGGTCGCCGGACCCGGCATCAACGCACTGACCGAAGGCCTGCGCAGCGCGGCAAGCCAGACCGGCGCCCGCTTCCTCGACCTCTCCCGCGCCGGCGTCGGCCACGAAGCCTGCAGCGGCGGGCCCAACGCCGCCCAGGAGTGGTTCAGCAGGCTCACCGTGCAGTGGACCGATCTGTCCTCTGTGGACCGCGCCAACCACGCGATCCAGGAGTCCTTCCACCCCAACGCCGCCGGACACGCCCAGTTCGCCCGGTGCCTCGGAGAATTCCTCGAAGGCGACGCGCCCTCCGCCGCCTGCCTCAAAGGCGACGACGGCAACCTCCACGCGGCCCTGTCCCCGTAAGCACTAGGAAACTTCGCGCGGAATGGCCTCGATCTTGGCCATGTTCCGCTCACCCCACTCACCCAGCGGCACCATCGCCTCGAGCAGTGACTTGCCGAACGGGGTCAGCGAATACTCCACCTTCGGCGGCACCTCGTGGTGGTCCTCCCGGTGCACCACCCCCGCCGTCTGCAACTCGCGCAGCGAAAGGATCAGCATCCGCTCACTGATCCCCGGCACCTCCCGCCGCACCTCGGCGAAGCGCAGCGCACCGTCGTAGAGCGCCCACAGGATCAACGCCTTCCACTTGCCCCCCATCACGTCGATCGCCGCGTCCAGCCCGCACGTGTAACGCCGCCGCTTCACCGGCACCTCCGATGCACGAACAAAAATGTAGGTACTTCCCCAAATGTACGTGCCTGGTCAAGATCAGCACATGCACAGCACAGACGTCACCGTCGTCGGACTCGGCGCGATCGGCTCCGCCCTCGCCCACGCACTCCTCAACGCCGGATACTCCGTCACCGCGTGGAACCGCACCCCCGGCCGCGCACCCGCACTCGCCGACCACGAAGTCGCCGACATCGACCAGGCCGTCGCCGCCAGCCCGGTCACCATCGCCTGCCTGACCACCTACGACGCCACCCTCTCAGCGCTCGAACCCGCCGCCGGCGCACTCCGCGGCCGCACCCTGATCACGCTGAACTCCGGCACCCCGTCCGGCGCCAGGACCATGGCCGACTGGGCCACCGCCCAGGGCGCCCGGTTCCTCGACGGAGCGGTCAAGAACGTGCCGGACGCGGTCGGCAAACCCGACACGCTCCTCTACTACAGCGGCGACCGCGCCGTGTTCGACCAGCACAACGAACTCCTGCGTGCTCTCGGCGGCGACACCGTGTTCCTCGGCGAGCACGTCGACCTGGCGGCACTGTACGAAATGGCCGTCGGCGGCACCCTGCTGCCCGCACTGCTCGGCTTCTTCCAAGGAGCCGCGCTGATCACCGCACGCGGCCTGCCCGCCGCCTCACTCGTGCGGTACGAGGTGAAGTGGCTGGAGATGATCGCCTCCGTGCTGCCCAGCCTCGCCGAGCACATCGACACCGGCGACTACACCAACCCGGCGTCCTCGCTCGGCCTCTTCCACGAAGCCATCGCGCACGACCGTGAACTGGCCGAGGAAACCGGGATCGACTTCTCCTGGAACACCCCGATGCACGAACTGCTCACCAGGGCCGTCGAACTGGGCCACCGTGAACACAGCATCGCCGCGCTGACCGAACTCCTGCGCGCGCCTACTTCACACCCTGACGGCGCACCATCTCGGTGATCCAGCTCGGCGCGAACGGCGAAGTGCAGTTCGGCGGCGTCGGATAGTCCTTGAGCACTTCCAGTCGCTCACCGATCTCCATCGCACGGGCGCGATGTTCGGCGTGCTCGATGCCGATCTGCGCCAGGCAGTGGTTCATCGCCCACTGCAGGCGATCCGGGGCGCCCTTCATCTCCGCTTCGATCACGTCGAGCAGTTCGACCAGGTCGAGTCCGTCGGGTTTCCTGGCCACACGATCGGTGGTCAGCGCCCAGCCGGCGCTCGCCACCACCGGATCCGGATCGGCGAACCACGCCACGCGCAGTTCTTCGGCGTGCGGATTCTTCTTCACCACGTAGTTCACGAGCCAGTCGTGCACCTTGGGGGTGCGTGCCTCACGCAGCATGACGTCCAGCTCGTCCCGGTCGAACGCCTTCGGGCGGCAGATCAGGAGCGCCAGCAGCCTCGCCGCGGTGTCGCCCGTCCCCCAGAGTTCGCGGGCGAGGTCCTGCTGCGTCTTCAACCGCTTCGCGACCGCACGCAACTTGGTGAGGTTCACCCCGTGATCGTCGCCGTGCTTCTCGTTCACCGCGCGGACCTTCGGATCTTCGAGCGCGGACAACTCGGCCATCACTTCGGTGAGTGTCATCCGGCTCTCCTGTTTCTGCGGGTGTTTCCGACTGTGGCGGATTTTAGCGCTCAAAGCCCGGCCGTATAGGTCGTTATACACCAGAAAGGTGACGTTCTGTGCGCGGAATCCATCGGAGGGCGAGACCGCCGAGCCCCGCGTGCAGCACGGCCGCCACCACCGCCACCCAGTGCAATCCCGACACGAAGGCTTCCTTGGCCTCCCCCGCTACCCCGGGCGCGAGCCCCTGGATCTCGAGCGTTTCACCGAGGGTCGGTGCGAGGTCCGGTCCCCCGACCCGGAAGACCAGGGCCGCCAGCGAGCCCAGGAGCGCGATGCCGAGTGCGTTGCCGATCTCGTTGCTGGTCTCCGCGATCGCCCCCGCCGACCCCGCGCGTTCCGCCGGAACCGCCCCGACGGCCGTGTCCGCCACGACCGCGAAGGAGATGCCGTAACCGACACCCGCGATCACCGTGGAAGCGACGTACCAGCCGATCCCGCCGGTGGTCGTCGCGGGCAGCAGGAACAACAAGCCGGCCGCGATGGCGAAGTGGCAGGTCACCAGCGCGGCCCGCTTGCCAACCCGGTCGACTACGAACGGCGTCACCACGCAGGTGACCGTGAGCACCGCGGCACCCGGCAACGCGAGCAGCGCCGTGCGCAGGACGGGCAGAGCCAGCACCGACTGGAGGTAGATGCCCGCCAGGTACGCGGCCGCCGACCACGCCGCCAGCGGCAGCAGTCCGGTGATGATCGCGACGGTGAACACGCGGTCCCGGAACAGGGTGAACTCCATCAACGGGTGTTCCAGGTGCCGCTGCCGCCGGGCGAACCACACCAGCAACGCCACTCCCGCGACCCCCGCGAGCACCGGCACGGCGGCCAGGCCCTCGGTGGCAGCGTGCTTGAGCGCGTAGACCGCGAGCAGCAGCCCGGCCGCCGAGGTCACCACGCTGACGACGTCGACGCGGCCGGTGCGGACCGTGCGCACCTCACGCAGCAGGATCGGCGCGAACACCAGGAACAGGCCGATCACCGGGAGATTGATCAGGAAGACCGACCCCCACCAGAACCGTTCCAACAGGACCCCGCCGAGCACCGGGCCGATCGCGAAACCGGCGGCGAACGCGGCGGCGAAGATTCCGATGGCCCGCGCTCGCTGCCGCGGATCGGTGAACAGCTCGCTCAGCACGGCCAGTGCCGACGGCAACAGGGTCGCGCCGGCCACGCCCATCAACGCACGTGCGGTGATCAGCAGTTCCGGGGTCGGCGCGAACGCCGCGCCCGCCGAGGCGAGGCCGAAGACCGTGGCGCCGATCATCAGCAGCCGCAGCCTGCCGTACCGGTCCCCTATGTTGCCGAACGCGATCAGCAGGGAACCGACCGCGAAGCCGTAGCTGTCCAGGATCCAGAGCGCCTGGTCCGCGCTCGGGGTGAGGGCCTGGCCGATGCGGGGCATCGCCAGGAAGAGGATCGATCCGTCCATCGAGACGAGCAGGACCGGCCCGAGGACGACCAGTAGCCCGGCCCAGGCGCGCAGGCCTGGCGAGTTGTGCTGTTGTGCCATGCCGACGACGGTCCGGCAGACCGTGATCACCAGCCATCCCCGTGTCGTGGGTAGACCCAGCAGGTACACCCACGGATCGGGCGGGGCGCCTAGGGTCGGGTGCGTGGAGAGCTTGGGCGGGTTCCTGAAGAGTCGTCGTGGCCGGGTCACCCCGGCGGAGATCGGCCTGCGCACGTACGGCACCTCACGGCGCGTTCCCGGACTGCGCCGCGAAGAACTCGCCCAGCTCGCCGGTGTCAGCGCCGGGTACTACACACGACTGGAACAGGGACAGGCCGAGACCGCCTCCGCGCAGGTGCTCGACGCGCTCGCGCGAGTGCTGCAACTCGATCCGGTCGAAACCGCCCACCTGCACAACCTGGCTCGGCACCCGGGTCACTCCAAGCTTGCGGAACCGCCACGGGAAGTGCTGCACCCGCGGGTGCTCGCGCTGCTGGAAGGCCTCGGCGACGCCATGCCGGCGCTGATCCTCGGCAGGCGCGGCGACGTGCTCGCGTGGAACCGCACCGGGCACGCGCTTTTCGCGTCACACCTGGATTTCGACGACCTGCCGTCCATCCCGCGGATGTTCTTCCTCGATCCGCACATGCGCGAGCTGCACCGCAACTGGGCCGAACTCGCCCGCATCCACGTCGCCTACCTCCGGCTCACCGCGGGCCGGTTCCCCACGGACGCGCGGCTGGCCGCCCTGATCGGCGAGCTGAGCATGCGCAGCGATGAGTTCGCTTCGTTGTGGGCCACCGGAGACGTCGCCGACTGCACGGTCGGGCCGATGTACCTGCGTCACCCCACGCTCGGCGCGGTGGACGTCACCTACCAGGTCTGGCTGCAGCCCGACAGTCCCGACCACCGGCTGGAGATCTACACCCCCAACGATCCGGCTTCCGCCGACGCCCTGCGGATCCTCACCCACCAGAGCGAACGCCGATGAGCCGCTGTGGCAGGGTTTCCGCATGCCGATCGACGCCGCGCAGCGACAGGAACTGACCAACGAGGCAGGCATCGCGCTCGCCGACGCGGTCCCGGCGGGCTGGCAACGCATCGACCTGGTGTGCGCCGTCGATCCCGAGCGGTGGACGCTGACCGTGCTGCCGGAGAACGGCCCCACTCCCCCGGTTCCCGGGAAGACCAAGGAAAGCCTGCTCCGGCTGCGGGAGCGGATGGCCGAGCCGGACGGGACCACGTGGTCGTCCGCCCGCCTCTTCATCGACGCACCCAGCAGGGTCTACGTGAAGTACCACTTCACCCGTGACGTGCAGTTCGGCGATCTGTCCACTGCGGAGGAGCAGAACCGCCTGTGGGGCCTGGTCTCCAACCTGGTGACCAATTCCTGCCCGCCGGACTGGACCGAGGCGGGCATCACCTACCGTGCTGTCGGGCAGCACCTCGAACTGCGGGCGACCGTCCGCCACGCCACCGACGGCGCCCTCGAAAGCTGGACACCCCGCGTGGAGGTGGGCGAACTGCTCACCCGGCTCCGGGCCGCCATGTACCGGCCGGGCCGCGGCACCTGGAGCGAGGTCACCGCGGTGGTGCGCCTCGACTCGCGGATCGACTCCCGCTACACCTGGGACGACGAACCGGCGTGGGAAACCGAGCCACCGGCGTCGGCCGCGATCCGGGAACTCGCGGACTTCCCGCGTGACGACGGCATGGTGCCCGCGTGGCTGGCCGAGCGGGCGGGTCGGGCGGCGGTGGTCACGCTGGCCCACGATCCCGACGATTCCATCGCGACCGACGCGGCGCTCACCGCGGCTTCGCAGGCCGCCGCCGAACTGGAACTGGACCCGTCGCGCTACCGGGTCGGCGAAGTCGCGGACGACGCCTGGTGCCTGATCCCGGACGGCGGACAGTGGTCGGTGTTCTGGGCACACGGTGAGCAGCGCCACCGGGAACGCACCTTTCCCACGGCCACCGAAGCGGCCCGGTACTTCGCCGGTCACCTCCACCTGAACCGGTCCGCCTTCCGCGGCGAACTGCCTCCCGACGCGAAGCGGCCGACCAAGGCGTGGCCCATCCAGCCGATGAGCGACGACGGCGGACTCTCGCTGTACGCGGGAAAGCAGCTGGTGACGCTGCCGCCGGGAATCGAAATGGACCGCTACGGCGATCCGTCGGGCAACACCTTGTTCGCCGCGCGCACCGCTTTCACCCACCGCTCGCACAAGGCCGAACGCGAACAGCGCGAGTACCACGTCTACCGGCTGACCCGCTCGGTGCGGGCCATCACCGGCACGGCCGTGCCCTGGTACGACCAGGAAGGCGGCGGGACCGCGTACGTGCTCGCGCGTTCCGTGGCAGACCTGCTCGCCGATGGGTCCCTGATCGAACTCGCTTAACCGGGCTTGTGCCAGACCAGCGAGTACCGGCGGAGCACGTGCCGCCGGTACCGCACGCCGGGTAGCAGGCGCGCGGCCGCGGTCCGCACTTCGGCGTAGCTCAGGCCCGGCGCCGCGGCGGGCATGCCGACCGGGCCCCTCGCGCGTCGCAGGAGTTTGGTGATCCGCACGATCGGGGCCGCCGCGGCCCACGCCACCCAATCCGCAGCGGACACTTCGCGCGCCAAGCCGGCGACCACCAGCGTGCCGCCCGGCCGCAGCAGGTCGCGCATCCGGGTGAGCGCCGCGTCGAAGTCCATGTGGTGGATCGCGGTGATCGAGCAGACGAAGTCATACCCACCGGGCAGAACGGCGGTGAGGAAGTCGTCTTCGACGAGGGCCGGCGCGTTGCCGGTGGCCAGTTCGCGGGCTCGGGCGATCATCGCCGGTGAGCTGTCGATCCCGGTGACGCGCTCCGCCCGCGCGGCCAGCTTCCGCGCCAGCAGCCCGTCCCCGCAGCCCACGTCCAGCGCGGTGCGGCACCCGCCGGGCACGGCCCGGAGCACATCCGGATGCCGGGCGACGTTGGTGTTCCAGTACGGCTCGGTCTGCGGCACGCGGATCAGTGAAGCACCGGCAGCGGCGAGACCGCCGACCGCCCGGTCGCGGCCTCGATCAGCTCCACCGGCGGCGCCATTTCCGCCAGCAGCGCGGCCGTTTCGGTGAGGGCGTCCGCCGGCGCGTCCGGTGCCTGTCCCAGCGCGCGCCGCACGTCCAGCAGGTGCACGGTGGCTTCGAGCAGCACGATCCGCACCGCCTCCGACAACGGCAGCACCACCCCCGGCTGCCACACCGCGCGCAGCTCCGGCCCGGCCGAGCGCAACCGGTCGAGCACCGATGGCCCCAGCACGGTGAACCGCTCGACCAAAGCGCGCCCGCTCGTCGCGGCCGCATCGGCGACGGCTTCGTCAGCCACCTCCGGCCCGGCCGTCGCGGCAAGACCGCCTTCGCTGTTGAACCGCCGGAGTGCCGCCGCCGCGGTCAGCACCGCGCCTTCCGGCTCACCGGCCGGGGGCCCGGCGGCGTGCAGGTCCCGCGGCATCGCGGAATGGTGCGCGTACAACGCGGCCACATCCCAGCCGGGACAACGAGAAGGCAGCCCCCACTGCTCCTCGGTGAGCCCCTCCCCCAGCTCAGCCCAGGCCTGCCAGGTCCGCGCCAGCGCGTCCACCCTGCCGTGAAAGTCCACGAACCCGACTCTGCCACTATTCGCGGCGCTCGGCCTCGTCGATCAACGACCAGGCTGACGCCACCAGCTCGCGCCCGTCCTCCTTCTCGGCGCGGTTCGCCGCCGCCCACGCGTGCCACGGCCCACCCGGCCAGGTGAACTGCGTCGCGTACCGCTGCCCCAGCGCGGCGTCCACCCGGCGCAGCGCGACCAGCGCCCACTCCTGGTCGTACCGCAGGTCCGGCCGGGCCAGGTAGCGGTCCAGGTAGGTGGCCAGGACGGCCGCGTCCGCGGTGGTGGCGAGCCGGGCCAGCGCGTAGCAGTAACCCTGCCCGGCGAAGACGTACTCGCTCTCCAACAGGAGCTCGCCGATGCGCTGCCGGAACCCCGCGCGCCTGCCGACGCCGATCAGCCACGCCGCGGTGATCTTCGCCCGCCAATCCTCGTCGAGCAGGCGCGCCAGCTCCTCGTCGGTGATCTGCCCGGCCGCCTCGATCAGACTCCGCACGAACTCCTCCCGCTTCGGCCCGAGGCCGATGAAGTTCGCGTGCAGCAGCTGGCCGTACCGCGGCCGTTCCCCGTCACCGACCACAAAACGCTCGTAGACATCCCCAGTCACGCCGGAAAGTCTGACAGACCGGCATGGAACTCGTAGTGCCCCGAGCCGACCGTCACCGTCAGCACCCCGTCCGCGAACGACGAGCCGAGCACACCTGGCGCCTCCGCGAGCGCGAGGCCACCCTCGGTCGCCGACGCGGCCGGGATCTCCACCTCCGCGGTGGTGTTGACCGGCACGTCGACGCTCAGCCAGAACCCCTCGGAGTCGGTGCGCCACGAGGACTTCAGCGGACCGTAGGCCGAGTCGAACGAGCCCGCGCCACTGGTCAGCCCGCCACCGGGCGTCGGCGCGATCCGCGACTTGCGGTACCCCGGTTCGAGTGCCGAGAGGCCGCCGATGTGCTCGTACATCCACTGCCCCACCGCTCCGTAGGCGTAGTGGTTGAACGAGTTCATCGCGGGATCGCCGAAGCTGCCGTCCGGGTTGATCGAGTTCCAGCGCTCCCACATGGTGGTGGCGCCCATCTTCACCTCGTACCCCCACGACGGGTACTCCTGCCGCGTCAGCAGCGCGTACGCCTGGTCGAACCGCCCGCTGCCGCTCAGCGCGGGCAGCAGCCACGGCGTGCCGAGGAATCCGGTGGTGAGCGAGCCGCCACCGGCCCGGATCTTCTCCACGAACCGATCGGCCACCTTCGCCTGGGCGTCCGCCGGGACCAGGTTCATGCCCAGCGCGAGCGCGTACGCCGTCTGGCTGTTGCCGGATACCACCCCGTCGCCGCCGACGAACGCCTTCGCGAACGCCGCCCTGACCTGGCCGGACAACGCGGCGTAAGCGTCCGCGTCGGCGTGTTCACCCAGTGCCCGCGCCATTTCCGAGAGCATGCGCGCGTTCTCGGCGAAGTAGGCGGTGCCCAGCACGCCGCTCGGGGTGGGGTCGTCCAGGTTGAGCCAGTCCTCGAACCGGCCGCGCCCGTCGTCGATCAGGTCCGGCCCCGCTCCCCCGCGCACGAACTCGAAGAACCGCTTCATCGACGGATAGTGCTCACGCACGGTCGCGGTGTCACCGAACGCCCGGAACACCGCGTACGGCACGGTGATGCCCGCGTCGCTCCAGCCGACCCCGCCGTGACCGGCGTTGGCCGGATCGGGCGCGATGCACGAGTAGTCCCCGTTCTCGCGCTGGGTGGCCCGCAGGTCGCCCAGCCACTTCCGCAGGAACGCCCTGGTGTCCTGGTTGAACGAGGCGGTCGGCGCGAACACGTTGATGTCGCCGGTCCAGCCCAGCCGTTCGTCACGAGCCGGGGTGTCGGTCGGCACGGACAGGAAGTTGCCGCGCTGACCCCAGGTGATGTTCTGCTGCAACCGGTTCAGCATCGGGTCCGAAGTGGACAGGGTGCCGGTGGTCCGCAGGTCCGAACCCCACACCACACCCTCGACGTCGGTCACCGCCGGCGGGGCGACCCCGGTGATCTCGACGTAGCGGAACCCGTGCTGGGTGAAGGTCGGCTCGTAGTCGACCGGGCCGTCGGCGGCGAAGACGTACCGATCGGTGGCGGCGGCCCCGCGCAGGTTCTCCGTGTACAGCGTGCCGTCGGGATTGAGCACCTCACCGTGCCGGATCGTCGCGGTCTGCCCGGCGCCGCCGGTCAGCCGGAGCCTGGTCACGCCGACCAGGTTCTGGCCGAGGTCGTAGATGAAGGTGCCGGGTTTCGGCTCGGTACGGGCGATCGCGGGCACTCGCTCGGTTTCGCGCACCGGCTCGTCGGGCTGCGGCACGAGCCGCGCGGAGGCCGATTCGGCGAGGTCCACCGGCCCCCACCCGGTTTCGTCATGGCCGGGGGTGTTCCAGCCGGGACGCGCGAGCCGCGCGTCGTAGGTCTCCCCCGCCTGAAGGTCGCCCAGCACGAACGGGCCGGTGGCCGTGCGCCACGAATCGTCGGTGCGGATCCACTCGTGACTGCCGTCGGCGTAGTCGACCCGGATCTGCGCGACCACCGCGGGCGCCGAGCCGTAGACACCCGGCGGGTAATTGCCGACGCGCCCGGCGTACCAGCCCGGCGCGAGCGCGATCCCGAACGCGTTCGCGCCCTCGCGCACCTGCCCGGTGACGTCGTGGGTCTGGTGCTGGACGCGCGTGGTGTAGTCGGTCCAGCCCGGCGCCAGTTCGTGGTCACCGATCTTGGCGCCGTTGAGGCTCAGTTCGTACACCCCGAGCGCGGCGCCGTAGGCACGCGCCTGCTGGATCCGCTTGCCCGCCGGAACGACGAACTCCTTGCGGTACAACGGAAGGCTCGTGCGGTGGGAGTAGAGAACCTCGGCGGTGGTCAGCAGTTCGAGGCCTTCCGCGCCGACTGTGCCGCCGGAGAACGGGTTGTGGCCGTCGTTGAAGTCGACGTCGGTGAGCGTGGAACCGTCGGCACCGGTGACGGTGGCCCGATGGATCACCGCCTTCTCCTGGCCCTCGGCGGCGTTCACCACGCGGTAGCCGAAGCTGCCCGCCGCGAAGTCGGTCACCTGGCGCTGGTCGACCCGCGTACCGTTGATCGCCGTGGTGACCGTGTCACCGTTCGCGGAGACGGTGAAGCGGGTCCGTCCGGCCAGGAGTTGTTCCCGCGACACGGTTCCGGAGATGTCCACGATCGCGAGCACGGTGTAGGCGCCGTTGATCCGGTTGTGCACGCGGAGTTTCGGCTTGCCCGTGCCGTCTGCGACGCTGATCTGCCACAGGTAGCCGTTCTGCGAGTCGGGAGCGCGGAAGAAGACGCCCGCCGCGAGCGCCTTCAGGCTCAGTTCGGTGTCGACTGTGTAATCGCCCCAGGTCAGCGCCTCGTCCCGGTCGGTGAGCCAGCCCGCGCCAGCCCAGTCCGCCTCGCCGAACAAGCCGGTCTCGAACCACGCGGGCTCGCTCCAGCGGCTGCCCCGGCCGTTGCCGTCCCAGACGCGGACCTGCCAGAAGTACCGGGTCGCGGGCCGCAGGTCCGGTCCTCCGTAGGCGATGTCGAACTGGCGGTCCGACGCGACTCGCCCACTGGTCCAGACATCACGCGCGCCGGGCGTGCTGCCCACCCACAGCTCGTAGGCGCTCTGAACCACGCCGCGTTGGTCCGAATTGGACACAGTGGACATCCAGCCGAAGTGCGGACGCTCCCCGCCGATGCCGAGTGGGTCGACGCGGTCGTTCACGGTCAGTGAGCCGGGCCGGATGCCCTCGACCGCCGAAGCAGGCACCGGGGCCAGGACTCCCGGCAACACCACCAGCACCGCGAACAGTGCCGCCAGAGCCGCCGGTGCCGCCGAAACCTTGCCACGAGCCATCGCACGACCTGCCTTCCGACCGGGGAACGCGGGGGCTTGAAACGATTCACTCCGATCGTCGACGCTATGTGAGCCAGATCACGGCAGTCAAGACTCGTGGCGCGGCCGGTACCGGACAGCGGAGATGAAACGTTCGAAGCATGTACGCGATTTCGATCGGCGACGCCGAACTGGGCCCGCTCGAGCCGTGGCAGGCCGAGGAGTTCCTGGCCAACATCGACCGCGGCCGCGAGTTCGTCGGGCAGCACATCAGCCTGGCCGACCGGGTCACCGACCTGGCCTCGAGCCGCGCCTTCCTGCAGTCGTACGCGGACAAGGCGGCCACCGATACCGGCCGGATCTTCGGCATCCGCAGCGGCGGCACGCTCGTCGGCGGCGTGTTGTTCCGGACCATGGACGTCGAGCAGGGCGTCGCCGAGGCCGGGTGCTGGCTGGAGCCGGCGGCCTCGGGCCGGGGCCTGGTCACCAGGGCGGCACGGGTGATCATCGACTGGGCCATCGAGGAACGCGGCATCCACCGCGTCGAATGGCGGGTCGCCTCGGCGAACGAGGCCAGCATCGCCGTGGCGCGACGCCTCGGGATGCAGCGTGACGGCGTCCTCCGCGAGTTCAATCTTTACCGCGGGAAGCGCCAGGACGTCGAAGTCTGGTCTGTTCTCGCGCCTGAATGGCGCGCGCGACAGAGCGCCGCTGAATAGGTCGTTATACACCTAACCGTCGGGGAAGGCGCGCATCGCGGTTCGCAGCGCCTTCTCCACCACGGCGGTGAGATCGGCCCAATCCGCCCGCTCCCCTTCGGCGTAGTGCTCGACCGCCGCGCGCACCGCGCCGTTGACCATCGCCGCCAGCACGCGGGCGTGGAGGTCCCCCGCCGGGCGGTCGAGCGCGTGCGCGATCGCGTCGGCGAACACGAGTTCCGCGTCGTTGTGCGCGCGCAACCACACCGCCCGCAGCCCGGGTTCGGTCTGGGACAGGCGCACGAGGGACATCATCGTCGGCACGTCGGCGATGATGTCCCTGGCGGCCTCGTCGAACACCGCGGCGATGTCCTCCCCCGGCCGCCACGCGGCCAGCACCCCGGCCAGCACGTCGATCCCGGCGGTGAGCAGTGGCCGGACGCTGTCCTCCTTGCCGTCGGCGTAGCGCCAGAACGTGCGCGTGGAGATCCCCGCCGCGGCCGCGATGTCCTCGGCCGAGGTCGCCGCCACCCCGCGCGTGGTGAACAAAGCCACCGCCTCGCGGGCGATCTCCAGCCGTGTCTCCGCCTTGCGCCGCTCGGTGAGCGGCGGCCGTCCCACCGCACTCCGGTCTGCCACGGTCGCAGCCTACTATCTGGCACACTCGGACTTACTGTCACTCAATGCCAGAAAGTAGGACCATGACTCTCGAGCACAGCAGCGTGATCGTCACCGGCGCGGCGGCGGGCATCGGCCGGGCCGCCGCCCTCCGCTTCGCGCGCGAGGGCGCCAGAGTGGTGGTCGCCGACCTGGACGCCACGGGCGCGGAAGCGGTGGTCGCGGAGATCACCGGCGCCGGCGGCACGGCCGTGGCGGCGGTGGGCGATCTGAGCGAGCAGGCCGTCGTCGACCGCGTCACGGCCACCGCGGTCGACTCCTTCGGCGGCATCGACGTGCTGGTCAACAACGCCGGGATCATGGACGGCATGACCGCGACCGCCGACGTCACCGACGCGGAATGGGAGCGTGTTCTGCGGATCAACCTGACCGCGCCGTTCCTGCTGAGCCGCGCGGTGCTCCCCCACCTGCTCGAACGCGGCAAGGGCGCGATCGTGAACACCGCATCGGAGGCCGCCCTGCGCGGCAGCGCCGCGGGCACCGCCTACACCGTATCGAAGCACGGCATCGTCGGGCTGACCAAGTCGATGGCGATCATGTACCGGAACTCCGGCATCCGCACGAACGCCATCGCGCCCGGCGCCACCATGACCACGATCACCAAAGAGCTGCCGACCGAAGGCCACGGTCCCGCCGCGATCGCGCCGTACCTGGGCAACTTCGGGCGTGTCGCCGACGCCGACGAGCAGGCCGCGGTGATCGTGTTCCTCGCGTCGGACGCGGCGAGCAATCTCAACGGCGTGATCCTGCCGGTCGACAACGGGTGGTCGGCGGTCTGATCCGAGCAGATCGCGGGTACTCGCCCGGCGATCACTTCCACGCGGGAAGGACGACGATGCGGGTACTGACGTTCAACGCGCTGGCACCGGAGCTGGCGGACTGGCCACAGCGCCGGGAGGTGATCGCCGACGGCATCCGCGCACTGGCCCCCGACCTGATCACGTTGCAGGAGGTGGACGACGAGATCACCGGCCTGCTCGGCCCCGGCTGGCACTTCGCCTGGCATTCCGGGCGCGACGATTCCGGAGTGGGCGCGGTCTCGGTGAGCCGGTGGCCGATCGGCGCCGTGCACGAACTGGACCTCCGGCCGCCGGGCCGGGACATCCGGTCCGCCTGGTGCGCCACCGTCGTCGTCGAAGTGCGCGCGCCGTCGCCGTTGTGGCTCGTGCACCACAAGCCCAGCTGGCCGTACGGCTACGAGGCGGAACGGGAACGGCAGGCGGTGGCGGCGGCGCGGTTCGTCGAGCGGCTGGTGCCCGACCCGGCCGCCACCGTGGTGCTGGCCGGCGACTTCGACGCCGGACCGGACTCGGCCAGCATCCGGTTCTGGACCGGCAAGCAGTCGCTGGACGGCATGAGCACCTGTTACGCCGATGCCTGGCGCGGCGGGGCCGGGCACACCTTCTCCCCCGAGAACGCGCTGGTGCGCACCGGGGACATGCCCGGTGAAACCGGCCGCCGGATCGACTACGTGATGGTGCGCGCCGGTCCGCACGGCCCGCCGCTCGCGGTGGCGGACTGCCGCCGGGTGTTCACCGAACCGGTCGGCGGGGTGCAGGCGAGCGATCACTACGGCGTGTGCGCCGAGTTCACCGCGCTCCCCCACGCACCCGGTGATCTGAGAACTCTCAGAGCTGGTTCTGCCACGAGCTAGCATTGGTACTCATGGAGCTGAGGCAGCTGGAGTACTTCATCGCGGTCGCCGAGGAGCGGAACTTCACCCGCGCGGCCGAGCGGGTGCACATCAGCCAGTCCGGGGTCAGCGCCCAGATCCGCCAGCTGGAACGCGAACTCGGCGCCGAGCTGTTCGACCGGTCGGCGCGCACCGCCACGCTCACCGTCGCCGGGAAGGCCGCTCTGGAGCACGCCCGCGCGGCGGTCACCGCGGCCGGGGCGGTCGGCCAGGCGGTCGGCGAGGTGACCGACCTGATCCGGGGCAGGCTGACCATCGGCATGGTCATCGGCTGCACGGTCACGCCGCTGTTCGAAGCGCTCGCCGCGTTCCACCGCGCGCATCCCGGTGTGGAGCTGTCCTTGCTGGAGGACAACTCCGACAAGCTCATCGACGGCGTGCGGGACGGGACCATCGACCTCGCGCTCGTCGGCACCGCGGTCGACACGCCCGCCGGGCTGGAGGCGCTGACCATCGTGCGCGACCGTCTGGTCGTGCTGGTCCCGGACGGTCATCCGCTGGCGGCGTCATCCCGGGTCCGGCTGGCGGAACTGGCCACGCACCCGCTGATCTGCATGCCGCCCGGTACCGGCCTGCGCACGGTGTTCGACCTGGCGTGCGCCGCGCGGGACCTGCGCCCCGCGATCGGCCTGCAGGCCAGCGCCGCCGACGCGATCGCCGACCTGGCCTCGCGCGGGCTCGGCGTCGCCGTGCTCAGCGAGTCGATGGCCACGGCCTACCGCGATCGGCTGGTCACGCGCCCCGTCGAGGACGCGGAGATCCCCGCACTGCTGGCGCTGGTTTGGAAGAACACCAGCAGCCCCGCCGTCCGCGAACTGCTCCGGCACAGCAGGCAGGCCTTCACGCCCGGGCCGCGGACTGCTGCCTGATCAGGCCGGGCTGGGGTTGACTGGGCGGATGAAGTTCCGGACGAAGATCGAACTGGGCGGCAAGACCGCCACCGGTTTCGCCGTGCCCGCCGAGGTCGTCGAGGCGCTCGGCAGCGGCAAGCGGCCGGCCGTCACGGTGACCATCGGCGACTACCGCTACCGCAGCACGGTGGCGGTGATGGGCGGGCGGTATCTGGTGCCGCTCAGCGCGGAGAACCGCACCGCCGCCGGAGTGGCGGCGGACGACGAGGTCGAGGTCGACCTCGTGCTGGACACCAAGCCGCGCGAGGTGGAGGTGCCGCCGGACTTCGCCGAAGCGCTCGCCGCCGAACCCGCCGCCCAGGCCTTCTTCGACGGCATCTCCTACAGCGACAAGCGGTGGCACGTGCTGTCGGTCGAAGGCGCGAAGAAGCCGGAGACGCGAACCCGGCGCATCGAGAAGTCCGTCTCGATGCTCAAGCACGGCCGCGCGCGCTGAACTGCGAAAACATCAAAGGCACAGCCATTTCTCAACGCTCGCCCACCACTGTGGCACCGGCAAGTACCTGCCGGAAGAACAGGAGTGGAAATGGAACCATTTGCCTTGAGCGTGGCGGAGGAAGTCCCCTTCGCCGGGGACGTCCTGCCCGCTGAGGGAACGGCGAGCTGGACCGGCGAGGACGAGATCTCCGGCGCGGCGCTGCCGTGCTCGCCCGCCGGGCCGTTCCCCTTCAACGCGTTGTTCGACGTCGCCACCTTCTGCGGCACCTGATCGTCCGGACGAAGGGGCGCGGGCCGTCGCACCGGCGGTCCGCGCCCGCCCGGACTCGAAGGGGCGGGAAATGGGTTCGCGAATAGTCATCTACAGCAGCAGGCTCGATCCGGACGCGGACGCGATGGCGAGCCGGCTGACCGAGCTGGGGCACCAGCCGGTCCGCCTGAACACCGAGGATCTCCCGGCGCACTCGGCGATCAGGCTCACCCACGACGGCGGCGACTGGGCGGGAGCGATCGAGTTCGACCGGTCCGGGCCACCACTGGTCGTCGACGAAGTCGGCGCGATCTGGGTACGGCGGCCCGACCGGTACACGATGTCCGACGAGCTGGCCGCCGACCTGCACTACTTCGCCGCCGCGGAGACCGATCACGTGCTCGGCGGCCTGTTCGCCTCGCTGGACGTGCTCTGGGTCAGCCACCCCGCCGCGATCCGGGCCGCCGGCTGGAAGGGCGAGCAGTTGCAGCGCGCCGCCCGGATGGGGTTCCGCACGCCGAAGACCCTGATCACCACCGATCCGGACGCCGTGCGCGAGTTCGCCGAGACGGTGCCCGGCGACATCGTGGTGAAGAGCATGACCGGTCCGGCGGGCATGACCAGGCACCACACCGGCTGGCGGGACCACCCGCTGGGCAGGCGGCAGCTGCTGACGAAGGTGGTCGGGCCGGACCAGCTCGAAGGCCTTGAGCAGGTCCGGTACGCACCGTGCCTGTTCCAGGAGTACGTGCACAAGGCGTTCGAACTCCGCGTCACGGTGATCGGCGACGAAGCGTTCACCGCGAAGATCGACGCCTACGAAGGTGGCGTGCCCGCGGTCGACTGGCGCAAGCCCGGCATCGCACTGCGGTACTCGAAGTTCCGGCTTCCCGCCGACGTCGAAGCCTCATGTGTGGAGTTCGTCCGCGGTTACGGCCTCAACTTCGGCGCGGTCGACCTGATCGCGGGGATCGACGGGGACTTCGTCTTCCTGGAGAACAACCCGTCCGGTCAGTTCGCCGAAATCGACCGCGCCGTCCCGGAACTGGGCCTGGCCGACGCGCTGGCGTCGCTGCTCGTCAGGGGCCGGTGAGCGGTGGACACCCACGAACACGTGCGGGAGTCGCTGTCCGCGTTGCGCTCGTCGCTGGGCTGCCCGGTGCTGCTGTACGCCGCCGAGTCCATTTCGATCGGGGACCTGCACATCGTGCACGAGTGCCTCCGCCGGGCCGGGACGCCGTCCGAACTCGCGGTCGTGCTCCACACCAGCGGGGGTGATCTGCACGTCGCCCACCGCGTCGCCGTGCTGCTCCGCGAACAGGTGCGAGCCCTGCACATCCTGGTTCCCGAGCACGCGCGTTCCGCCGGGACGATGCTGTGCCTGGCCGCGGAGAAGCTGACCATGGGCGCCGGCGCCAGCCTCGGTCCCATCGACCCGCAGATCACCGCGTCCGGCCAGGTCGGCGCCACCGAACTGGGCACCATTTCCACCGAAGACATCCGGAAACTGCCGGAGATGTGCGCCGACTGGTACGGCCGGCAGGATTCGTCCCTCGCGCTCCATGCGCTGCTTCGCTCGATCTCCCCGCCCACGCTCTCCCGGTTCTACCGGGCCGACAAGGCAGCCCGGAAATCCGCGCTCGAACTGCTCGAACTCGCCTACCGCACCGCGTCGGCGGACTGGCGGGAATCCATCGCCGACCGGTTGCTCAGCGGGTACGACAGCCATCGCCACCTGATCAGCCCGGCGGAGGCACGGAGGATCGGGCTCGCCGTCACCACGCCCGATCCGGAACTGGAGTCCCTGCTCCACGACTGCGTCGCGCCGATCCGGGACAGCATGTACTCCTCCGGCGGCGACCTCGAACCGATCCTCGGGCTGGTCGCCGGCGACAGCGGGTTCGTCGCGGCTCAGCGGATCAGGCGGGACGCGGACGGCGGGAAGCCCCGAATCCACTGGGTGCGGGACTGAGCCCGCCGAAAGGAGAGAAACCCGGTGCCGGAACCAGGTATCGACATCGCGGCGGGCATCGTCGTGCGAACGGTCCTCGTGCTGGTGTTCCTGCTGGCCGCGCTCGGAAAACTGCGCGGCCCGGGGAGCCTGGCCGAGACGATCGACAGGGTGGTCAGGCTGCCGCGCGCGGTCACCATCACGCTGACCGCGCTCACCATCATCGCCGAACTCACGGCCGTGGTGCTGCTAACCGCCGGAGGCGGATTCCTCCACACGGGACTCGTGCTCGCCGCCGCGCTGCTGGCGGCGTTCAGCGTGGTGGTGCTGGCCGCGATCCGCCGCGGGCACCGGGTCCGGTGCGCGTGTTTCGGCCGTAGCCCCTACTTCATGTCGGGCGACGACCTGGCCAGGAACGTGGTCCTGCTCGGGGCGGCGGTGGCGGCGATCGCCCGGCATCCGGCGGAGAGCGCCGCGACGGGGTTCCTGCCCGCCGTGCTGCGCCAGGCGCCGGAACTGCTCGGCATGGCGGCCGTCGCGCTCGTCGCGGTCCTGCACGTCATGGAACTCCGCCTCCTCGTCACCGGCTTCCGGAAAGCGGGCACCACCTGATGACCCCGAACGCGATCGTCTACTTCCTCATCGCGGCCACCCTGTTCCTCGTGCTGCGGCTCACCCGCCACCTGATCCTGACCGGCGGCATCCGGTTGCCCAACCGGGCCGCGCCACCGCCGGCCGCCGGCTCCCCTGCCACGCCGTTCACCGCGCGGTTGGTCGACGGCCGCGTGTTCAACTCCCGGGACCACGCCGACGACGGTTACCTCCTGCTCTTCATCTCGGAGCACTGCGACAGCTGCCGGAAGCTCATGCCGAAGCTCCCGGCGCTGGGCAGGCTGATCGGCGACGCGGGCAGGCGCCTGTTGCTCGTGTCGTTCGAAGAGGACATCCGCACCGGGGAATCGCTCAACCGGCTGCTGGCCGAGAATGGTGTCCACGAACGACTCGCCGTGGTTTCGGCGAGCCATCCGCTGCGCCGGGACTTCAATCCGGCGGAAACGACGCCGTTCTTCTGCGCCGTCGCCGACGGGGCGGTGACGGCCACGGGGCTCGTCGGGTCACCCGCGTGGACTCGGCTGTTCGAGAGCCTGGTTCCGGCGAGCGCTGCCCGTCACTGAGGAAGCGGAGCCGATGGCGTGGGTGACGCGGTACGCGAGGCGCCGGGTTTCCTCGATCAGTTCGGGCGGGCCTTCGATCCGGTAGGGCACACCGACCGCGGCCACCGCCATCGCCAGCCACGCCCAGTCGTCGGTTCCGGTGACGTACCGGCATTTCCCGCCGTCCACCGCGACCAGTGAGCCCGCTTCGGCGCGCAGGTTCTCCGCGACCGCCTCCACCGGGGCGTCGAAGTGCACGACCGCTCCCCCGCCCCGGTCGGCGCCGAACGCGGTCATGCCGTCGGCGGGCAGTTCGCGCGGGCGGAAGGTGGTGCCCGGCACGTGGACCGCGGTGATCCGGTCGAGCCGGAAGGTGCGCCACGCCGACCGGTCGCGGTCGAAACCCAGCAGGTACCAGCGCCGCCCGAGCAGCACCTGGCGGTACGGCTCGACGCGACGCCGTGACCGGGCGCCGTCGCGGGCGGTGTAGTCGAATTCCGCGTGCTGCCGCGCCGTCGCCGCGGTGGCCAGTCCGGCGATCACCGACGGATCGGCCGCCGACGCCGGCCGCGAAGGGCCTTCGGTGGCCGCCGAAACCGCCTCGGTCCGGTACCGGAGGCGGTTCGGCAGCGCCTGCTCCAGCTTGCGCAGCGCGTCGTCGGCGCCCGGGTCACCGGTGGCCAGCGCGGCGAACCGGAGCCCGACCACGGCGGCCACCGCCTCGTCGTCGGTGAACATCAGCGGCGGCAGCGCCCGGCCCGCCACCAGCCGGTAGCTCCCGCCGGGTCCGCGGGCAGACCGCACCGGATAACCCAGTTCCCGCAGGCGGTCCAGGTCGCGGCGCAGCGTGCGCGGTGACGTGCCGAGGCGCTCGGCGAGTTCGGTGCCCGGCCAGTCGCGGCCGCTCTGCAGCAGCGACAGCAGTTCCAGCATCCGTTCACCCGGCCCGCTCACCCCAGCCAGCGTAGTGCCGCCTCAGGCCGGATACCTGGCCACGGTTTCCGGGTGGATGACCACGCGCAGCAGGTCCATCTCCAGCATCGCGGCGAGTTCCTCCGCGCGGGCCGGGTCGTCGAGGTCCCAGTAACGCGCGGCCAGGCGCTTGGCCAGGTCGTACGCCCCATCGGGTTCCAGCGTGGTGCGCCCGGCGACCGACACTCAGCGCTCCCGCTCCCCTATCGGCGCGGCGACGACGAGGGACGCGCGCGGGTCGCGGCGCAGCCGACGCACCTTGAGCGCGTCCGTCTCGGTGAACAGCTCGATCGTGCCTTCGTCGGTGGCTTCGAACCACACCGGGCGGGGCTGGGGCGGCAGCGGTCCGGCGGCCACGGTCAGGAATCCGTGCAGCGGGCGGCGGAGGAGTTCGAAGTCCTGTTCGGTCAGCGAAGTGGTGCTCATGGCATCGATTCAACCCGGCGAAGCCGGACGATTCCATAGGTGAGAAGCCGGAATACCTGTCTGATCGTCCAACAGTGGCTAGTATGGGGAAGGTGGATGTGTTCAGCGACCTGATCCGCGGCGTGCGAGCCCACGGCTCGTTGTTCGGCCGCTCGACCCTGTCCCCGCCCTGGGCGCTGCACTTCGTCGACGGCGCGCCGCTGACCCTGTGCACCGTGGTCACCGGCGCGGGCTGGATAGTCCCGGAACACGGTCCGGCTGAGCCGCTGCGCGCCCGCGAGACGATCGTCGTGCGCGGCCCGGGGACGTTCACCTTCGTCGACGAGCCGGGCACGACCGCCGAGCCGATCGCGTGCGGCGAGGACTGCGCCACGCCCGAGCAAGGCGGCACCCGGCACCGCCTCGGCTGGCACGACGACGGCCCCGGCGCGACCACGCTGATCGTCGGCGCCTATCCCGTGCGCGGCGAGATCAGCCAGCGGCTGCTGGACGCGCTGCCCGTCGTGCTCCGCGTGGACGGCGGGAGCGAAGACGACCCCGTGCTGGACCACCTCGCCGCCGAAGTCGCCGTCGACGCGCCCGGCCAGCAGGTGGTGCTCGACCGGCTGCTGGACTGGCTGCTGGTCTGCACGCTGCGCGCCTGGTTCGACCGGCCCGGCGGCGAACCCCCGGCGTGGTGGGCCGCCCAGCGGGACCCGGTGGTCGGCCAGGCGCTGCGCCTGCTGCACGCCGAGCCGGCCGCGCCGTGGACGGTCGCCGCGCTGGCCGAGCGCACCCGGGTTTCGCGGTCGACGCTGGCCAAGCGGTTCGCCGAGCTGGTCGGTGAACCGCCGCTGAGCTACCTCACCCGCTGGCGGATGACCCTCGCCGCGGACCTGCTCCTCGACCGGGAGGCCGCCACCATCGCCGACGTGGCCCGTACCGTCGGGTACGCCGACCCGTTCGGGTTCAGCGCGGCGTTCAAGCGCGTCCGGGGCGCCAACCCCAGCGAGTTCCGCCGCACCGCCGTGGCCCAGCGATAAGAAATGCTTACCGGGTCATCAGAAAACGCCACGTCTTCCACCGGCTCGAAGAAGGCAATTCCGGCCACGATCACCGATGCTAGATTCTCCCGCCATGGCGAGAAGACGGTTTTTCCCGGCGATGGCGATTTTCCTCCTGGTCGCCACAACTGTCCAGGTGGTAACGGTTTCCCCGGCCGCGGCGACACCGCCCGCGCCCACGGAATCGCGTGAACTGAGCCGCGCGGTATTTCCGGTCGACGGCCGGAAAATCGCCACTCCGAATAAGTACTCGCCAAAAGAGAACACGCGCCGCGCGGCAACGGCGACACCACCCGAGGGCACCGTCCGGCAATGGCTCGGGCTCGACGACTTCAAGGGCGGCATCTACCGCAAGGACTACACCCTGCGCGGTGTCGGCAGCACGATCGAGGTGTGGGTGGCCAACGACGTCGCCTTCCCGGCCGGTGACTGCCGCCTCGCCGATCCGTCGGCGACACAGCTCACCGACGCCCAGGTGACGGCCCTGATCGGCGAGTTCGACGGCAACATCCGCCCCAAGGAAGACACGATCTTCAGCACCCCACCCGCCCGCGACGGCACCAATGCCCTGCTCGAGCCGGACGTGAACGGCAACGGGGGCGACTACACCGGTGACGGCGCCAAGACCGTGCTGCTGGTCGACAACATCCGGGACCTCAACTTCTACGACCTCCAGGCGCTCCCGGCCGGTGGTGTCACCGGGTTCTTCTCCCGCCAGTACACCGAACTGCTCGACCGGAACGTGATCAGCGTGGACATCTTCGACTGGGCGCACCGCTCGGGCGCGAACCCGCCGCACGAGCCGACCGCCGACCCGTGCACCAGCCGTCCGGCCCGGCCCCGCCTGTACGAAGCCAACATCGCGCACGAATGGCAGCACGCGCTCACCTACTACACCGACCCGTTCGAAGCGATCTGGCTCGAAGAGGGCATTTCGCTGTTCACCGAGGCCTACACCGGCTACGTGAACCCGAAGGCGACGGTGTTCGACCCCAAGCCCGATTTCCGGATCAACTGCTACCAAGGCTTCGGCAGCGTCCAGACGCCCTACCACAACGCCCGGGATTGCGGCGGTCCGGAGAATTCGCTCAACCTGTGGGGTGAGGGCAAACCACCCTCCGACATCGGCCACGCGTTCTCGTTCCTGATGTACCTGTACGACCACTACGGCGTCGACCTCATCTCCCGGATGCACCGCGACGGCTCGGCACAGGGCCTGGCCGCGGTCGATTCCGCGCTCGACGCCGAGGGCGGGCCCGAGTTGTACCGGGTGCTGCACGACTTCCAGACCTCGACGCTGGTGGACAAGATCGTCGGCGAGTCCCGGCACGGGTTCATGCTCGGTGTGCCGAAGGAGCGGGTGACCGGCCCGAGCCTGCGTTCCACGGTCAACTTCGGCAACGCCGACACCAACGACAATCCCGGCGCCGCACCGAACGGCGCGGACTACACCCTGCCGAAGAAGGCCGACGGCACCGTCCTCAGTGGACACGAGCTGCGATCGCTGCAGTTCGACGGGGCGGCCGGCCTGCCGCCGATCCCGCTCCGGTGGACCGTGGTCGCCGACGATCCCGACCGCCCCGGCGATCCGGTGCTCTGGTCCGGCAACGACTACAACCTCGACTCGGCGGCGGTCACCCCGGTCACCGTGCCCACCGCCGATCCGGCGCTCCGCCTGCTCGCGAAGTACGGCGCCGAGTTCGGCTTCGACCACGCCTACGTGGTGGTCTCCGCCGACGGCGGCAAGACCTACACCACCGTCGGCGGGGACAGGACCGTCGACGCGCCGCTCGGGCCCGGCCTGAACGGCACCACGAACGGCTTCGAACCGCACTCGTTCGACCTGTCGGCCTACGCGGGCCAGTCCGTCCTGCTCGGCTTCCGCTACATCAGCGACGGCGGAACGAACGAGGGCGGACTCAAGGTCGACGACGTCACCCTCGGCGGAACCCCGCTCAGCGACGGCTCCACTTTGGACATCTTCGACTCACCGACCGAAGCCGCGCCGATCGAGGTGCACAACTGGAACGTGCGCCTGATCGGCTACGACGAGCGGCGTTCGGTCGCGCTGCAGGCCGAGTTCGACGGCCGCGACAGCTTCAGCCTGAACCGGCACCAGCTGCTGCTCTTCGCGTTGTTCCCGAAGGTGGTCGCGGTCGTCGCCTACGACGAGCCGACCGAGCTGGTCCAGCAGTACGCGCCCTACACGCTGAAGGTCAACGGCGTCGTCCAGGCGGGTGGTGCCTGAGTGGTCACGATCGGTTCGGCTCGTGGTAACCACCGAGCCAGCGCCCGCATTCGTTCGCCTCGACGAGTTTGTGCGAGCTGATGCTGTTCTCCCAGCTGCCCTGGTTGTCGCCGTAGGGCAGGAGGCTGTTCACCCACTGGCCGGGCCGCACGCAGAAGCTGTGGCCCTCCGGGTGGCCCTCGTTGTAGTCCGGGTAGTTGAAGAACTTGACGTGCTTGGCGGTGGTGTTGACGAGCGAGTTCACCTGGTTGTCGTAGTTCTTGACCTGGCCCTCGTTGTCGCCGTGGTCGCGGTCGCCGCCGCTGTTGTCCTTGGCGTCGTTGGCACCGGCGCACTTGTCGGCACCGTAGAGGTAGAGATAACCCGCGTTCAGGTACTTGTCCGCCGTCTTGTGGCAGTTCAGCGAGCCGGTCGGGTTCGGATCGATCACCCGGCCACCACCGCAGCCGCCGGCTTCGGCGCTCTGCCAGCAGGTGTGCGCGGCGTTCCGGACCTGGGCGAAGTTGGCCAGGAAGCTGTCGTGCACGGCGGGATCGGCGATCCGCAGCCAGGTTTCGTCGTTGACCCGGACCGACCGGTAGGTGAAGTTGTAGCTCCCGGTGAACACCACCTTCTGGTTCGGCCGGCCGGCGAACCCGCCTTCGATCAGCAGGTTCTTCTCGTGCACACCGTGTGGCCGGCCGCTGTAGAACTCGCGGACCTCGGGCCCGTTGTTCGCGCCCGTGCCGTCGAGCAGGTCGCGGAGCGGTCCGTCCGGCTCGTTCGAGATCACGTCCGCGACGACGTCCACTTCGCAGCCCTGGTTGTCGAGTTCCACCAGCCGCTGGGCGATCCTGGACCCGGGATCACCGTCCTTCTCACCGCTTATGTTCCACATGGCGGCACGCACCTTGGTGCCACCCGAGCAGTCCACCTTGGACAGAACGTCCAGTGCGGTGCTGCCCTCCTGGCGCGGGGAGTGGTAGACGGTGTACTTGCCGTATTCCTTCGGCAGCGCGGCGTTGCGGTAGTAGTCCGGGTCGGCCGGGTCCGTCCACCTGCCGTCGTCGACCCCGGACAGGTCGTCGAAGTACCGGTGGAAGTGGCCGTACAGGGCGGCATCGGTCGCGGTGTAGGCGCTGTTCCACATGTCGGTGCCGGAGTTGCCCGCCACCTTGTTGTCCTCGAGGTTCGACGAGGTGAGGAACGAGACGTTGTCCACGCTGTGCGTCCGGGAGAACAACAGCAACTTGTTGTGCATCTTCACACTGCCGATGCAGGCCTGGTCACTGCCGTCGGTGACCGGGCCCGCGCCCTGGCAGTGGTTGACCCACGAGTCCTTGGAGAAGTCGCTTTTGAGCTTCTTCTGCAGTTCACCGTAGATCGGCGCGTCATGGGAGTCGCCGGGCACGGCCCGGTCCACCATCACCCTGACCTTGACGCCGCGGTCGTACGCCCGCAGCAGCGCGTTCTTGATCTCCTGGTGCGCGAAGTGGTAGGACGCCACGCGGATCTCCGCGCCGGCGGCCGTGCCGTCGACCAGGCAGACGATGTGGCGGTGGATCGTCTCGTCACCACCGCTCGCCTGCTGGTGCGGCTGGTTGAAGATCGCGCCCTCGGTCGCGCAGGCCGCGGCCGGTGCGGGCGCGCTGTCCGCGACGCCCACTCCCAGCGCGACCGGCAGCGCCATGACAAATCCCGCGGCCAGGATCCGGCGCGGATAACGCCGACGTTCCTTCATGTCCCCTCCCCTGGATAACGAACGATCCGAGACTGTGCCCCACCGTCCTTTCCCGGCGCTTTCCCGGCGATCACATCCTTGGCGTAGGCCGAAAGCAGGTCGTGCAGCCGGTACCGGCCCGGCGCCACTTCCTCGGCGAGGTGCACGCGCAGCAACTCGTCGACCAGCGACCTGGTGGCCCGGTGCCCGGCTCCGGCCAGCGCGGCGAGTGCGCAGGTGTCGACGTCGCGGCCCGGGTAGCGGCCGAACAACCGGAACAGGCGGCGCGCGCCGGGCGAAAGACGCTGGTATGACCGGGAGAACACCGCGCGCAGCCCGGTTTCCGGGTCCCCACCCGCGTCGAGCAGGTCCAGTGCGGCCGCGGTGAGTTCGGTGAGCATGTCGTCGAGATCCCAGCAGGGCCGCGCGTTGATCGACTCGGCCACGATGCGCAGGGCCAGCGGCAGGCGAGCGCAGCGGTCGATCAACGCCGAGACCGTGTCCGCCTCGGTTTCGATCCGCGCCCCCACCAGTTCCTTGAGCAGTCCGAACGCCTCGCCGTGTGGCAGCCGGCCGAGCCGGATCCGGTGCGCCCCTTCGCGCGCGACCAGTCCGGCCAGCGCGTCGCGGCTGGTCACCACGACCGCACAGGACGAGCCGCCGGGCAGCATCGGCCGGATCTGCTCGACCGTGCGCGCGTTGTCCAGCACGATGAGCATGCGCCTGCCGTCGACGAGGGAGCGCCACCGCGCCGCACGCTCGGGCAGCTCGCCGGGGATCGCGGCGCTGTCCATGCCGAGTTCGCGCAGGAACGCGGCCAGCGCGTCCCCCGGCGCCAGCGGCTCCTCGGGAGCGTAACCGCGCAGGTCCACATACAACTGTCCGTCCGGGAAACGGTCGCGGGCGCGATGCGCCCAGTGGACGACCAGCGCGGTCTTGCCGACCCCGCCTTCGCCGACCACCGCCGTGATCGCCCCCGGTGCCACCTCGTCCAGTTCGCCGAGCTGGACCTCCCGGCCGCTGAAGCCGCGCACGTCGTGTGGCAGCTGGGCGGGCGCCCTCACCGGCGGCGCGGTCACCTCCGCCCCGATCGGCTCACCGGCGAGGATCCGCCGTTCGAGCTGTCGCAGTTCGGGTCCCGGCTCCTGGCCGAGTTCCTCGACGATCACCTCCCTGGCCGCCCGGTACGCGGCCAGCGCGCCCGCCTGCTGGCCACTGCGGTAGAGCGCGGTCATCAGCAGGCCGTGCAGCCGTTCCCGCAACGGGTGGCGGGTGACCAGGTCGGTCAGCTCACCGATCACCGCGGTGTGCCGCCCGGCGGCCAGTTCCGCGGTGTACAGCTCCTCCGTCGCGAGCAGCCGCCGCTCCCCCAGCCGCCGCGCCTCGTCGTGGAGCAGCGGCACGTCCAGGCCGCCGAACGGGGCGCCGCGCCAGATGTCCAGTCCCTTGCGGATCAGCTCGGCCCCGCGCCCCGGATCGTGCGCGCTGGTCCTGATCCCGTCCTCGATCAGGTCTTCGAACCGTTCGGCGTCCAATTCCCCCGGTAGCACGGTGAGCAGGTAGCCGTCCGGCTCGGACCGCAGCCGCTCCGGCCGGCTGAGCACCCCGCGCAACCGGTGGACGTGGGTGTGCAGGTTCCGCACGACGCGGTCGTCGCGCTGATCACCCCACATCGCCTCGGTCAGCACATCGGCCGGGACGACCCGGTTCGCGTTGGCCAGCAGCACGCCGAGCAGGGTGCGCCGCAGCCGCCCCGCGAGCCTCGCCTCCCGCCCCGCGTCGCGCAGGCGCATCGATCCGAGCACTTCGAACTCCATCAGCGTGACCCCCCTGGTACTTGGCGAGGGATCAAACAGCCGCCGGGGCTCGCGCGCCACGAGTTTGCCCCACCGGGAAAACATCGGTTTCGATCACCGGAAGCTCAGCGGAAGTACTGCCCGTCCAGCAGTCCGGCGCCGAGCGGGGTGAGGCTGTGCACCACCGACGCGCCATCGCGCTCGCTGCGCAGCAGCCCGGCTTCGCGGAGCACGGTGGCCTGCTTGCTCGCCGCGCTGACCGAGGTGCCGAGCAGTTCGGCCAGTTCGCTCGTGCTGCGCGGGACGTCCACCGCGCCGAGGCACTCCGCGCGGGTGCGCCCGAGCAGTTTGACCAGCTCCGGGGACACCGCGCGTTCCGGCGGTGCCTCGCCGGCCGCGCGGTAGACCAGCACCGGCACCCGGTCGGGGTCCATCAGGGTGACCGGGCGGTCGGCGCAGAAGTAGGACGGCACCAGGGTCAGCCCGCGGCCCGACAGGTGCACCGTGCGGTCGACCGGGTAACGCATCAGCAGTTCGCCGCCGTCCCAGCCGACCACCCCGGGCAGACCGGCGAGCATGCTGCCGACGCCCGCGGTGGTCAGCGTGTCCGCCCGGCGGGCACGATCGGCGGACACCGCGCCGGCGAGATCGGGCCAGTGCGGCGCCACCAGCAGGTCGTGGGCCCGGCGCGTCGCCTCGGTCACCGCCTGCACCTGTTCGAGGCGCCCGGCGGCGAGGTCACCGGCCCAGCCGGGGGCCTGGCGATCGGCGAACACCGCGGCGACGTCGGCGCGCAGAGCCGCGCGTGGCGTGCAGGCGAGGGCTTCGCAGCCGGCGGCCAGGTCGGTGATCCGGTCACCTGGGGTGAGAAAGTCCGGGAACGGGCCGTACTGGGGCACCAGGGCGAACATCGTGCTCAGCCAGCGGCGGGCCCCCTCGGCCTCGCGAACCCGCTTCCTGGCCCGCGAACGCCAGGCGGCCAGCCTCGCGGTCCTCGGCTGCTCCCGCGCGCAGTGCAGGCTCAGCACGGTCTCCCACATCGGATCCGGCCCCGGTGCGATGCGGACCCGTTGCAGATCTTCGCGCTCGAACACGATTCGCAGCAGCACGCGCTCCCCCTTCGCGCACGAGCCGTCAGGACAGTGCGGCTGGTCCTGACAGCCCTCGATCAGCTCGGCCGATGGGGCGCTCACGGCGTCGACCAACCGGCCTTCGCCGAGGAACACGACCACGTCGGCGGTGGCGGCCACCGCCGGATCGGCGGTCGCCACCAGCACCGTACGCTCGTGGAGATCAACGAGCCCGCGCAACAGGCGAATCACCCGCTCATCGGAAGGCTCGTCTTTTCGCCGTCGCCGGAACCGGCGCGAAAAGAGGGCGCGTCACTCCCGCATGCCGAGCGCCACGACCGGCCGGGTACGGATCGGCCCGCTCGCTCAGCCCCAGGCTCACCCCGACCAGTGGTGGCACGGCCAGCATCGAGCCGATCACCGTGGCGATCACGATGACCACGAAGGCCTCGGTGCGCATCATGGCGCTCACCTGCCGCCGGTCCGTGCCGACCAGGCGCAGCAGGGCGAACTCACGGCGGCGTCCGCAGCGCCCGCTCGAAGCCGGCGACGCGCTACTACCCGGTTCGGTTAACCAGAACTTCAGCGACCAGTGACTGCCCGAAGTGGACACTCGGTGCTGAGGTCAGAGTCCCGCGGTCACGGTGACCCCGGCAGCCACCCGCCGGGGCGTCGTGACGCCGGTGACCAGGTTCCCGGTGGACGCCAGCTGACCTGCGATACCACCGCCGAGCTGGTAGTCCAAGCCGATACCGGTGCCGCCGCCGCGGATGGCGTTGCCGGTCACGGTCGCGTTCCCGGTGCCGTAGTTGACCCCCAGCGACAGGAACGTGCCGCCACCGCCGTTGAACCGGAAGATGCGGTTGTTCGCGATGGTGGACGCCGCGTCACCCTGCAAGGAGGCCTGGAGACCGGCGGTGGCGAAGTCCTCGATGTAGTTGTCCGAAACCGTGCTGGCGAACAGGCGCTGCGCGGCGATGGCCGTGCCGCCGACGCCGTAGACGTGGTTGCGCTGCACCATCCAGCCCGCGGTGTTGTCCAGTGCGATGCCGTCGGAGCCGGAGTCGGCGATCCAGTTGTCCAGCAGCTGCCAGTCGGTGACCGAGTTCCCGGTGTCCTCGACAAAAATGCCGCGCCCGCCGGACTCGGCCACGTGGTTGCCCACGATCCGGCCGTTGACCTGGGTGTTCTGCAGTGCGGTGCCGTTCGCCGACAGATTGGTCAGCCGGAGGCCGTGCCGATTGGCACCGAAGATCTCCACATCCTCCACGACGGACTGCCACGACCGCAGCACCAGCGCGTCCCCGGCGGCCGGGTTCGCCGCCCGGTTTCCGTCGAGGGAAACGGATTCCACGGTGACCGGCAGCCCGGTGTACGGCACGTTGTCCAGGTAGGAGTCGCTGGCCAGCATCGCGGGCAGGTTCGCGCCCGCCGCCTGCCGGATCACCGTTCCCGCACGGGAATGCCCGCGGTACGCGCGCTCGCCGAGCAGCCTGATGGTGCCGTCGATCAGGCACCTACCTTCGAAAACCACTTCGTCGCCAGGAGAAGTCGCGGCGATGGCGGTGTTCAGCTTCTCGTCGTCGGTGGTGTTGTCCGCACACGCCACCACGACTTGCTCGGCCTCGGCGGGCGAGCTGGTCGCGGCGGGAAAGGCCACCATGGTCAGGGCAAGGCACAGCACGAGCGTCAGCCGGCGCACGACCGCCTCCAGGGAAGTGATTCGGATTTCCCTGGAGGCTATCGCGCTCAGCTCACCAGGTCAGGCCGTGCCCGAACGGGAAGAGGATCTTCGCCGGGTCGTCCGCCGCCGGGATGTCCACCGGCAGCTCGCCCGACGGGGAAAGCTTGCCCCGCAGGACCTTGGCCAGCGTCGACATCGACACGTCGCGCCAGTCGTAGGTGGCCACCCAGGTCGGCGCGTCGGCGAAGGCCGGGTCGTACGGTTCCTGCAACGACACCGCGACCACCGGCTTCCCGGTCGCCTGCAGGCTCTTCAGCAGCGAGACCTGCGCCGGGCTGGTCCGCAGGCCGTTGGCCAGCACGACCACCGTGTCCGCGCCCTTCGCCGCCTCGACCGCACCGGCGATGTCGGCCTCGCCGGGGTTCTCCCCGGTCGGCCGGGCGGTGCCGTGCAATTCCTTGGCCAGCGAGGTGACCGGATCCGCCGGGTAGCCGGGGAAGTCGGCCTTGTTCCAGCCGGCGACCAGCACCTTGCCCGGCTTCTTCAGCGGCAGCAGCCCGGCGTCGTTGCGCAGCACCGTGGTCGCCTGGTCGGTGATCCTGGCGACCGCCTCGCGGTGCTTCTTGCTGCCGACGATCTTGCCCACGGCCCGCTCGTCGACCAGCGGCTTCGCCAGGATGCCACGCTTGGCCTTGAGCTTGAGCACTCGCAGCACGCTTTGGTCGATGCGCTCCTCGGTCAGCCTGCCGCTCGCCACCGCGTCCGAAACACCCTTGACCGCGGCGGTGAAGTCCGGCGGCAGCAGCATCTGGTCCACACCGGCCTCGATGGCCAGCACCGGAGCTTCGGCGTCCGGGTACAGCTTGCGGATCGCGTCCATGCGCAGCGCGTCGGTGACGACCACGCCGTCATAACCGAGTTCCTCGCGCAGCAGCCCGGTCATGATGGGCTTGGACAGCGTCGCCGGCGCGCCCGACGGGTCGAGGCTGGGCATCGAGATGTGCGCGCTCATGATCGAGTCCGCGCCCTCGGCCATCGCCGCCTGGAACGGCGGCAGGTCGATCTTGCGCCAGTCGGCCTCGGACCGGTTGATGATCGGGAGCCCGGTGTGGCTGTCGGTGGCCGCGTCACCGTGTCCCGGGAAGTGCTTGGCCGAGGTCGACACGGTTTCGGTCCGCTTGCCCGAATCCTGGTACCCGTGCACCTCGGCGGCCACCAGCTCGCCGGCCAGTCCCGGGTCCGAGGAGAACGACCTGGTGCCGATCACCGGGTTGAGCGGGTTCGAGTTGACGTCCGCGACCGGGGCGAAGTTCTGGTTGACGCCCATCGCGCGCAGCTCGCGGGCGTTGATCGCGGCGATCTTCCCGGCGTTCTCGGCCGACCTGGTCGCGCCCAGCGCCATACTGCTCGGGTACTCGGTGGCGGGCGCGCTGATCCTGGTGGTCTGGCCGCCTTCCTGGTCGATCGAGGTGATCAGCGGGATGTGCGCGCCCGACGACAGCGCCGCGCGCTGCAGGCCGTTGGAGAACCGGGCCAGCTGCGCCGGATCGTCCACGTTGTCGGCGTCGTCGTTGTTGAAGTAGATGACCCCGCCGACCTGGTGCTCGCGCACGACCTCGGCGGGCGTGGCCACGCCGTACATCTGCTGGTTCATCGGGTGCGCGTCGTTCGCGGACTTGCCGTAGACGGTCACCACGAACAACTGGCCGATCTTCTGCTCCAGCGTCAGGCCGCGCAGGGCCTTCTCCGCCTGCGCGGCCTCGCTCCGCGCCCCGGCCGCGCTCGCGGGCCCAGCCGCGGCGAGCATGGTGGCCCCCAGCAGGCCGGCGCAGGAAAGCGTGAGTGCTCTTATCCCCTTGGAACGACTGCTCACATGCCCTTTCGGCACGATGACCTCTTCCCGTCGAAGGAGCCGCATGGACTGGTCTAGTCCAATCCCGGACCTCGAAAAGCTATAACAGTCACCCGGTCGAGTCAATCGTCCGTGTGCTGACTACCATCAGTGTCCACTGTGGAGGGTCACAGCGCGTCGCGGAGGGTGTCGCGGAGCCAGCGGTGGGCCGGATCGGCGTCGAGCCGCGCATGCCAGAGCAGCCGCACGTCGATCTCCGGCAGTTCGGCGGCGATCGGGAACCAGCGAATGCCCAGCGCCTCACCGAACTGCTCGGCGAGGCGCTGCGGAACGAGCCCGACGTACTGGCTCGACGCCACCAGGAACGCGGCCACCGCCGAGGTGGGCACCACGGCGGCGACCTGGCGCTGGAGACCGGCCGCGGCGAGCGCCTCGTCGAGCGGACCGCGGGCACGCCCGCGCCGCGACGCCGAAACGTGGGGATATTTGCACAACTGCGCCAGCGACGGACGACGATGACGGCCCAATGGACTGTCCGCGCGAACGATGCCGACCACGCGCTCGCGGTACAGCGAAACACTCCTGATGTCGGGCGCGGCCACGTCACCCGCACCGATGTCCAGATCCACCGAGCCGTCGCGCAGCGCCTCGGCGGTTTCGCTGCCCTCGGTGACAAAACGCAGAACCACACCGGGCGCTCGCGCGGCCGTGGCTTCGACAGCGGCCGTCGCCAGCGTCGCGGCCACACCGTCGTTGATCCGGATCGTGAAAGTGCGTTCGAGTTCGGCGGGGGTGATTTCCCGGTCCGCGCTGATCAGGGCCACCGCTTCGTCGAGCAGCGACCGCACCCGCGGCGCGGTCCGCAGCGCGAACGGCGTCGGCGCCATGCCCCGGCCCGCGCGCACCAGGATCGGATCGCCCATCGCCCGCCGCAGCCTGCCCAGCGCCCGGCTGGTCGCCGGAATGGACAGGTGGAGGCGCTCGGCCGCCGCGGTCACGCTGCTGTCCTGGAGGAGCGCGTCGAACACGCGCAGCAGGTTCAGGTCCAGTTGCTCCGGCATTGTTGCATCGTAAGCAACCGCCGGTTGTTCAAGTTGCGTGGCGCGGAAGAGCCGGCGTCAGCGCGCGGCCCGCTGCCGGGCGCGGTAGGCGGCGGCCTTGACGCGGTTGCCGCACTCGTCCATCCCGCACCAGGTGCGCCGGGCGCCGCGTGAACGGTCGAGGTAAATGCGGGTGCAGCCCTCCCGGCCGCATTCCTTGAGGCACGCGTCGCGATCGGCGAACAAGGCGATGCCGCTGCGGGCCACCTGCGAAAGCGCGGCACGCAGGTCTCCGGATCGCCGGACGCCCGCATCGCTCAGTTCGACCGCGGGCATGGGCCCGGCCGCCGCGCGGTTGACGATCTTGAGGCTCGCCGGATCGAAGGGCCGGTCCAGTACGCGGTCCAGTGCCAGCCGGTAGAGCGCTTCCCGCAGTGACAGCGCGTGCTCGAAAGTCGCGGTGTCGGCGGTGATGTTGTCGGGCAGCTCGTCGCAGCCCGTCACCCAGCGTTCGAGATCGGCGGGCGTGGTCAAGGTGTCGACCGGCGTGTCCCGGCGAGAACCCACGGTCCCGGCCAGGTCGAGCGCCGGGTTGCCGCTCACGAAGGCGAAGTCCACGTCACCATCTTGACCGGTGACGGCCACGGCTGGCAACATCGTCACCAGTTGAACCGGTGACGGGAGCAGGCATGATGGAGATCCACGACATCGAGGTGGTCGTTTTCGACGTCCTCGGCACGCTGGTCGACGAGCCCGGCGGCCTTCGCGCCGCGTTGCCCGATGGCGAACTGGTCACCTTGTGGCAGCAGCACGTCGAGACCGAGCAGCAACGCATCGCGGACGGGCTGCGCCCCTATGTCAACTCCGAGGTGATCGACCGCGAGGCCGCCGAAGTGGTCGCCGCCCGTGCCGGGCTCACCGACCCGGCGGCCATCGCCCGGCTCGCGACCGCGGGACAGAAACTGCCACCCTGGCCCGATTCCGTCGCGGGTCTCGACCGGCTCGCGCGGCGGTTCCCCGTGATCGGCCTGTCCAACGCCGGGCGCCGGGCCCTGCTGCGGATCAGCGCACACGCCGGGCTTCGCTGGCACGCCGCCTTGTCCGGCGAAACCGTTCAGGCGTACAAGCCGGCGCCGGAGGTCTACCGGCTCGCCATCGACACCGCCGGCTACCCGCCGGAACGCGTGCTCATGGTGGCCACGCACGCCTGGGACCTGCGCGGAGCCCAAGCGGCGGGCATGCGGACCGCTTACGTCGAGCGGCCGGTCGGGGATCCACCGGCGGGCACCGACGCGTTCGACGGGTACTTCGGCGGCCTCGGCGAATTGGTCACCGCGTCAGGAATTCCAGAATCGGCTCCGTCTGGCCGATGATGGAGTGCGCGACGCCGGGCAGCACGGTCACTTCCGCGTGCGGAACGGTCCGGCCGATGCGACGGGCGGTGTCCCGCGAGTCGAACATCGCGTCGCGCTCGCCGACGATCACCCGCACCGGCATGGTCAGCCCGCGCAGTGCCTCGTCGGAGAACAGGGGAAGCCGGTCCCGGCGGGGCAGGAAGTGCGTGAACATCAGCGTCAGGTAGTCCGCGACCTCCGGGGTGGCGCGGGGATCGACGCCCGCGACCGCCTTGATCGACCGGCGCATCCCCCATTGGCCGAACGGCCGGTACAGCGCGACCTTGAACAGGAAGCCGTACTTCTGTCGGCCGACGCCGCCGGGGCACAGCAGGGCCAGCCGCTCCACCCGCCGCGATCGCCGGGTCGCGTAGTCGAGCCCCAGCCAGCCGCCGAGCGAGGCGCCGACGATCGCGACGCTGTCGAGTCCGAAGTGGTCCAGGACGTCGTCCAGCCAGTCCGCGTACGCCGCCGAGTCCAGCGGCGGGCGGGAAGGTGCGGAGAGCCCGGGTTCCCCGATCATGTCGATCGCGTACACGCGGAAGCGCTTCGCCCAGGACTCGACGTCACCCGCCCACATGGCCGCATTCGAACCGGAACCGTGGAGCAGCACCAGCGGCGGCGCGTCCTCGGGACCGCTCACCAGGACGAACGTCTCCCCCGCCGTCGACGGCACCTGGTGGCGCTCGGCCGGAACGGGCCAGCTCGCCAGGATTTCCTCGTAGCGGCGCATGATCCGGCGTTGCCCCGCCTCGGTTTTGAAGATCATGACTCGAGCACCACCTGGAGGCAGTCGAGCAGCTTCCGGGTGTCGGCTAGCCCGCCGACGATGATGACCTTCATCCGTGCCCTTTCCTCGTCGTAGACGGTTTCCGTGCGCAGCGGCGGGTCACCGGGCTCGCTGCGCACGGCGGTGAGCATCGTGCTGATGCGGTGGGCCGTCTCCGGACTGACCACGTCGATCTCGACGACGCTCGACGCGTCGACGTAGCGCTGCCGCCGGACCGCGGCCGGCTCCTCCACCGGCGCGCCGATGAACGCCTCGAGGTCCTCGCGCGGGATGCGGTACTGCTTGCCGATGCGAACCGCGCGCAGGCGCCCGTCTCGGACGTAGGCGCGGACGGTGCGCACATGCAGCCCGAGACGCTCGGCGACCTCCTCGGTGGAGTAGAGCTCGTTGACCATGTCGTTACGTTAACATCCCTATCCTTCCGTACGCTCTTGCTTTTAGGGACAGATAGGGAGTTCTACTTCCCGGTCGTGCCATCCGCCAACTCACGCACCACATCGAGATGACCGGCGTGACGGGCGAAGCTCTCCAGCAGGTGGAACAACACCCAGGCGAGCGACGGACGCGCCCGACAGGGTTCCTGGCCAATCTGACGGGCGGCCAGGCGATCCCGTGACCCGGCAGCGGCCACCTGGCGGCAGTGCTCCCGCTCGGCAAGAAAGAAGGCCGCTGTCCCGGCGGCGGTCTCGTCCGGCGCGACCTGCCATTCCTGCTCCGCGGTGCCCGGCCAGGAGAAGTCCACGTCCTCACCGGCGAAGACGAACCGAATCCAGAACCGCTCGGTGCAGGCGAGGTGCTTGAGCAGACCCAGCGGCGTCCATCCCGACGGCAGACGGCTGCGTCGCAGTTCCACCTCGGACAGGCCGTCGAGTTTGCGCAGGATGACCTCTTGGTTGTGGTCCAGGTACGCCAGCAGCAGCTCCTGCGGATCCGTCATCGCGGGTTTTGGTTCGGGGGTTTCGGCCATACCGCACGTCAAATGACTCAAAGCGGCGCTGAATAGGTCGTTATACACCCTCGGGAAAGTGCGGTGAAAGGTCGGTCTGTCACAGTCCGCGACCAACGATCGAGGGGAATCGAGATGGCCGGGACGCGTTCGACAACTGTGCTCGGGGTGTGCGCCACGGCGTGCCTGGGACTGGTCTTCCTGAACGGCGGTACGTTGACGGCCGCGTTCGAGCAGGCCCGGAGCGCTACCCCACTCCTGTTCGCGCCGGGGCCCGCCGACTTCATCTTGCTTGCCGTGCCCGCGATCGCGCTTCTGCTCTGGCGGAAGGCACCCGGGCGCTCGTGGCCCCTGTTGTTGCTCGCCGGCGCGGTGTGCGCGGTTCCGCTCCCGTTGTTCTGGCTCGGCATCGGCCGGACCGTCGGCGTGCTGAGCGTGCTCGCGCTCGCCTCGACGCCACTGCTGACCGTCGGCATTCTCGGCGGCGCGATGGCGCTGTGGCACAACGGCCGCCCACGGACCGGGGCGGCGATCGCCGGGGCGGCGATGGTGGGTCAGCTCGTCGGGGCACCGGTCCGCTCCGGGCTGATCACCGTCGGCTATCCCGAGTCCTGGATCGGCGGCCCGATCATCTACCTCGTGGTGATCGTTGTCGCCGGGGCCGCGGCCGCCGTGGCGATCCAGCGCGACGTGCAGCCGATTCCCGTGCCGGACCTGCGAATCACGCTGATCGCCGGCCTCGCGGCGGCCACCCCGCTGATCGGACTGCTGTGGCGCCCCGCCCCACCGGCCCGCGGTCAGCTGCCCGAAGCGACCTTCGGCGACCACAGCCTGCACCTCGGACTCGTGTTCCTCGCGATCGGCCTGATCACCGCCGGATTCTTCGGCCTGCGCGGTTTCCTGTGCGCCACCACCGCGGCGCTGATACTGGGTGCGTTCGCCACCTTGCTCGGCAACGTGCCCCGAGGCGACGACCTGGTGTGGATCGTGACGGGAGCGGCGGTGCTGAGCACGGTCGCCGGATACTTCGTCGCGTTCTCCCGCCTGCGCGCCTGGCTTGCGCTCGGCGGCATCGGGCCGGTGGTCGCCGGTCTCGCGCTGATCTACGCGCTGCTGCTCACCGACGGTCCCGCCGACTACAACGACTTCTTCAACGTGCTCAGCGTGGCGTTGCTGCTGATCGGCACCACCGCGGCCGCGGGCGCGTTCGGCTTCCTCGCCGAGACGCTGGCCGCACGCTCGCTGGCACCCGCCGTCCTGGCGGGCCCGGTGGTCCCGCTCGGCCTCGGCGTGGTGCACCTCTTCGCGTACTTCTCCTTGCTGCGCTGGAAAGACGACGCGGCAGCGCACGGCACATACCCGGCGACGATCGCCGCCATCCTGCTCGCGGGCGGCTTGCTCGTTGTCCTCGCCCTGCGCCCGGCGGCCCTCAGTCCGCCGCGATGAGGGCGCGTCGCGCCAATTCCACCCAGCGTTCCCTGGCGGAGCGGGGAATTTCGGCGCCGGGTGAGGTCGACAGCAGCAGGGCGATGTCGTCCGCGGTCACGTCCGGGCGCAGAGTCCGGTCCCGGTGGGCGTCGGCGACCAAGCGCTCCAGGACTTGCTTGGCGCGCTTCTGAACGGCGTGCAGCGCGTCCGCGTCAGCGGGCGCGAGGGCATCACGCAGCAGGCGCTCCTGACCCATGGTCACCACCACCCGCTGCAGCAGGGCGACGATCTCGTCCAGCGCGGTGCTCCACCCGTCCCCGATCCTGGCGAGCGCGGAGTCGAGCGTCTCCGCGATCGCGTCACCGAGTTCGGCCACGATCGCCGCGACCAGATCGTTCTTGGTCGGGAAGTGCCGGTAGAGCGTGCCGACCGCCACCTCGGCCGCGGCCGCGATCTGGTCCATACCCACGTCCGTGCCGCGGTCAGCGATCAAAGCGCGTGCGGCGCCGAGGATCGCCTCCCGATTGCGGGCGGCGTCCGCGCGCAGCCCTCCCCGTCCGGCCACGTGCCCACCTCTTCGCGACAAACCTGAACGACCGGTTCATGATACAACATGAACGACTGGTTCAGGTTAGGAGCAACGCATGGGCAAGTGGACCGAAACGGACATCCCCGGCCAGCGAGGCCGGATCGTGGTGATCACCGGCGCCAACACCGGCATCGGTTTCGAGACGGCCAGAGCACTGGCGGCACGCGGTGCTTCGGTGGTGCTGGCCTGCCGGAACGCGGACAAGGCGCGGGCGGCAGCCGAGCGGATCGGCGGCGCCACCGAGGTGGTGCGGCTGGACCTGGCGTCACTCGCCTCGGTGCACGCGGCGGCCGACGAGATCCGCGACCGGCACGGGCGTGTCGACCTGCTGGTGAACAACGCGGGCGTGACCGGTCTGTCCGGACGCACCGAGGACGGCTTCGAGATCCAGTTCGGGGTCAACCACCTCGGCCACTTCGCGCTCACCGGACGGCTGCTCGACCTGCTGCTGGCCGCGCCCGGCTCGCGGGTGGTGACGGTCAGCAGCATCGGCCATCGCTTCGGGCGCTTCGACCCCGGCGACCCGCAGGCCGGCGGTGGTGCCTACGCGCGGTCGAAACTGGCGAACCTGCTGTTCACCAACGCACTTCAGCGACGGCTGGACGGCACGGACACGATCGCCGTCGCCGCGCATCCCGGTGGCGCCAGTACCGAGGTCTTCCGGTACTCGTCACCGTTCTTCCGGGTGCCGAACCTGCTGATCGCGCGCCTCTTCGGCCGGACACCGGCAATGGGCGCGCTGCCCACCCTGCGCGCGGCCACCGATCCCGGCGCCGGGGGTGGTGACTACTTCGGACCCACCGGCCTGTTCGAGATCGGCGGCTTCCCGGGCCTGGTCGCGGCGAGCAGCCGGGCGCACGATGTCGAACTGCAGCAACGCCTGTGGGCGGTCTCGGAGGAACTCACGGGCGTCACCTATCCCATCAGCAGGGCGGCTCGGTAGGACCGCGCCGCGGGCCGGGTGCGTGGTCACACACACCCGGCCCCGCTCGACGATCAAGGCCCCTCGGGGTTGTTGTCCTTGCGCAGGTAGTCCTTCGCCTTGTCCGAGGCCTGGTCCACCTTGTCGGCGTGGTCGCCGAACTTCGACTTCGCGGCGTCCGCGGCCTTGTCGATGCCCTGCTCGGCCTTGTCGGGATTCTTGCCGATGGCTTCCTTCGCCTTGTCGAACAGACTCATTCTTTCTCCTCCGCACGCGGCCGGTTCGTCCCGGCCGATCGGTACGGGTTAGCCGCGGCGAAGTCGATCTCAAACCGTCTTCCGCCGACAACCCCGGATAGAGTGAACCCCCGCGATCCGTGACGCCCCACGAGCGGTTTCCCGGCCACGAAACGGCCCGCGGTGGCCACGCGGGAGAATCACCGCTCACCGGCGGCCGAAGCGTTCCTCGGTGTGCTGCGGGAAGTCGCCGCGGTCAGGGAAACACCACTGTGCTGTGGCCGTTGAGCAGGACCCGGCGTTCGCAGTGCCAGCGGACCGCGCGGGAGAGGGCCAGCGCCTCGGCGTCCCGGCCGACGGTCTGCAGAGCGCGCGGGTCGTGCGTGTGGTCGATCCGGATCACCTCCTGCTCGATGATCGGGCCTTCGTCCAAATCGGACGTGACGTAGTGCGCGGTGGCGCCGACCAGTTTCACGCCCCGGTCGTACGCCTGGTGGTAGGGCTTGGCCCCCTTGAACCCGGGCAGGAACGAGTGGTGGATGTTGATCGCGCGCCCGTGCAGGGCCTTGCTGGTGGCGTCGGACAGGATCTGCATGTACCGCGCCAGCACCACCAGCTCGATCTCGTAGTCGTCGACCAGGCGGAGCAGGCGCGCCTCGGCCGTCTCCTTCGTCTCCGGGGTGACCGGGATGTGCACGAACGGCAGGCCCGCCGACTCGGCCATCGGGCGCAGGTCCTCGTGGTTGGACACCACGGCCACGATGTCGGCGCCCAGACTGCCCGCCCGCCAGCGGAAGATCAGGTCGTTGAGGCAGTGCCCCAGCTTCGACACCATCACCAGGATGCGGGCGTTGCGCTCAGGACTGAACTCGTAGGTCATGCCGAACTCGGTGGCCACCGGCTCGAAACCGGCCGCGATCCGGTCGAGGTCGGCACCCGCGGGCGCGGTGGCCTGGGTGCGCATGAACAGCCGGTCGCGCACGTTGTCGTCGAACTGCCGGTGCTCGCCGATGTCGCACCCCAGCTCGAACAGGTAGCCGCTGACCGCGCGCACGATGCCGGTGCGGTTGGGGCAGCTCAGGGTGAGGGTGAAGGTGTCGCTCACGGGGTCTCCTCCAGCATTCGACTTCAGCATTCGACGATGTTGAGCGCCAGCCCGCCGCGGGCGGTCTCCTTGTACTTGTCCTTCATGTCCGCGCCGGTCTCGCGCATGGTCTTGATCGCCTTGTCCAGCGACACGTGGTGCGCACCGTCGCCGCGGACGGCCATCCGCGCCGCGGTGATCGCCTTGATCGAGGCCACCGCGTTGCGCTCGATGCACGGGATCTGCACCAGTCCGCCGACCGGATCGCAGGTCAGGCCCAGGTTGTGCTCGATGCCGATCTCGGCGGCGTTCTCCACCTGTGCCGGTGAGCCGCCGAGGATCTCGGCCAGCCCGCCCGCCGCCATCGAGCACGCCGAGCCCACCTCGCCCTGACAGCCGACCTCGGCCCCCGAGATGGAGGCGTTCTCCTTGAACAGCAGGCCGATCGCGCCGGCGGTGAGCAGGAAGCGCACCACGTCCTCGTCGCCGAAGCGCGGCAGGAACCGGGCGCCGTAGTGCAGCACGGCGGGCACGATGCCGGCGGCGCCGTTCGTCGGCGCGGTGACCACCCGGCCGCCCGCGGCGTTCTCCTCGTTCACCGCCAGCGCGAACAGGGTGACCCATTCCATGGCGTGCAACGGGTCCGGTTCGTCCACACCGGACTCCAGCCGCTCGCGCAGTGCGGCGGCGCGGCGGCGGACCCTGAGCCCGCCGGGCAGCGTGCCCCCGGTGCGCGTGCCGCGGTCGACGCATTCGCGCATGACCGCCCAGATGTGCAGCAGCCCGGCGCGGATCTCCGGTTCACCGCGCCACGAGCGTTCGTTGGCGAGCATGATGTCGCTGATCCGCAACCCGGTCGACGCGGTCAGCGCGAGCAGTTCGTCGCCGGTGGTGAACGGGTAGCGGACCGGCGTGGGGTCCTCGGTCAGCACGGGCCGCCCGGTTTCGACCTCGTCGAGCACGAAACCGCCGCCGACCGAGTAGTACTCACGCCGGTCGAGTTCGGCGCCGGTGCCGTCCCGGGCGGTGAACACCATGCCGTTGCTGTGGAAGTCGAGTCGCCTGCGCCGGTGCAGCACCACGTCGTCGTCGGCGTCGAAGGCGATCTCGTGCTTGCCACCGAGCTGGATGCGCCCCTCGGCCCGCACGGCGGCCACGGCCGGGTCGGCGGCCACCGGGTCGACCAGGTGGGGCTGCTCCCCCGCGAGCCCGAGCACCACGGCCTTGACGCTGCCGTGGCCGTGCCCGGTGGCGCCGAGCGAGCCGAACAGCTCGCAGCGGACCCCGGCCGTGCGGCCGAGCAGCCCGGTCTCCCGCAACCGGGTGACGAACAGGTAGGCGGCCCGCATCGGGCCGACGGTATGCGAACTCGACGGCCCGATCCCGACCTTGAACAGGTCGAACACGGAGATGGTCATCGGCGCTCCGACTCATATATCAATCTGCGGCCAATAGTGCGTACGATGGGGCGGTGACCATCGCCCCAGACGACCTCGAGCGGCCGCCCACCTCGCTGGCCGACCGCGCCTACGCCGCGCTCACCGACCGGCTGATCATGCTCGAGATCCCGCCCATGGCCCCGATCGACGACGTCGCGGTGGCCGAGTCCCTCGGCATCGGCCGCACGCCGGTCCGGGAAGCGCTCAAACGGCTGGAGGTCGACCGGCTGGTGATCTCGTACCCCCGGCGCGGCACCTTCGCCACCGGCGTGGACATCACCGACCTCGCCTACATCTCCGAGATCCGCGTGCAGCTGGAGCCGCTGGCCGCCCGCCGCGCCGCCGAGGGCTCCGGCGCGGCGATGCGCGGCAAGCTGGCCGAACTCGCCGAGACGATTCGCACCAACGACGTGCGCACCATGGCGCGCGACGAGCTGATGCACTGGGACATGCGGGTGCACCGCGCGATCTACCGCGCCGCGGGCAATCCGCACCTCGAAGACACGCTGGTGCGCTACAACAATCTCGCCACCAGGATCTTCTGCCTGTTCCTCGACCGGCTCACCCACTTCGACCCGCACATCGGCGAGCACGTCGCCCTGCTCGAAGCGATCGCCGCCGGTGAGGGCGAGAAGGCCGCGCGGCTGGCCCGCGACCACGTCACCGGCTTCGAGAAGGCGATCCGGGCGATCATCTGAGCGCCCGGACCGGGCGTGGGTTCCCTTCATCGGCGGATGCGGTGCATTTCCGGGTCGACCAGCGGTTCGGCGGTGACGGTGGCGCGCACCTTCCGCCCGAAGTACTGGATCTCCACCGAGGTGCCTTCCACCGCCGACGACGGCAGCCAGGCGTAGGCGATCGGCTTGCCGATCGTGTGCCCGAAGGCGGCCGAGGTGACGTACCCGGCCGGCTCCCCGTCCAGGAAAACGGGCTCGTGCCCGAGCACCACGCTGCGGCCGTCGTCGACGGTGAGGCAGGTCAGCCGCCGCGCCGGGGTCTCGTGCTCCAGCCCGGCGATCGCCTCGTGGCCGACGTAGCCGGTCTTCTTCTTGTTCACCGCGAACCCGAGACCGGCTTCGTACGGGTTGTGCTCGGTGGTCATGTCGGTGCCCCACGCCCGGTAACCCTTCTCCAGGCGCAGGCTGTTGAAGGCGGCGCGGCCACCGGCGATGACACCGAGCGGCTGCCCGGCCTCCCGCAGCACGTCCCACAGCCGCCTGCCGTATTCGGCGCCGGTGTAGATCTCCCAGCCCAGTTCGCCCACATAGGACAGTCGCATCGCGATCACCGGGATGCCGGCGATGTGCGCCCGCTTGAGGCGGAAGTACTTCAGTGCCTCGTGCGAGAAGTCCTCGTCTGCCAGTGGTTGCACCAGGTCCCTGGCCAGCGGACCCCACACACCGGCACAGCAGGTGCCGCCGGTGATGTCGCGGATCTGCACGCTGGTGTCGTCCGGGGCTTGGCGCCGGAGGTAGTCCAGGTCGAGATTGCCGTTCGCGCCGACCTGGAACAGGTTCTCGTCGAGGCGGGCCACGGTCAGGTCGGAGCGGACACCGCCCGCCTGGTCGAGCAGCAGGGTGTAGGTCACCGACCCGACCGACTTGTCCATCTTTCCGGTGGTCAGCCGCTGCAGGAAGTCCGTCGCGCCCGGACCGGCGACCTCGATCCGCTTGAGCGGGGTCATGTCGTACAGCGCGACCGCGGTGCGCGTCTTCCACGCCTCGGCCGCGGCGATCGGCGAGTGGAACATCGCCGACCACGCGTCCCGCGACGGCGGCTGCCACTCCGGCGGCAGTTCCTTGACCAGCCGGGCGTTGGCCTCGTACCAGTGCGGCCGCTCCCAGGTGTGCGCTTCGAGGAAGAACGCGCCCAGTTCCTTCTGCTGTGCGTAGAACGGGCTCACCTTCACTTCGCGCGGGGAAAGCTTGGGCTGCAACGGATGCAGCACGTCGTAGATCTCCACGAAGTTGCGCTGCGCGGTCTCGTCCACGTAGGCGTCGGTGGTCTGGAGTTCGTCGAACCGGTTGACGTCGCAGCCGTGCAGTTCGACCTCGCTACGGCCGTCGACGAGCAGCTGCGCGACCGCCTTGGCCACGCCCGAGGAGTGCGTCACCCACACCGCCTCGGCGATCCAGAACCCGGCCACATCCGGTGATTCCCCGATCAGCGGGCCGTTGTCCGGGGTGAACGAGAAGATCCCGTTGAACCCGGTTTCCACCTTGGCGTCGCGCAACGCGGGCAGCAGCTGCCTGCTGTGCTCCCAGGACGGCGCGAAGTCTTCCTCGGTGAACGGCAGCATCGACGGCATGGCCTGCTCGCTGAGAGTTTCCACCTCCGGCAGGTCGGCCAGCCGGGCGGGCATCGGCCGGTGGGCGTAGGTGCCGATGCCGAGGCAGTCGTTGTGCTCGCGGTAGTACAGGTCGTGGTCCTGGTGCCGCAGGATCGGCAGGCGCGCCTCGATCACCTCGTCGTTGCGGCCGACCAGTTCCGGGAGCTGCCCGGTGCGGGCGTACTGGTGGGCCAGCGGCAGCAGCGGCACCTTCATGCCGACCAGCTCACCGACCGCGCGGCCCCAGAACCCGGCGCAGGACACCACGATGTCGGCCGGGATCTCGTCCCCGGCGTCGGTGCGCACTCCGGTGACCCGGCCACCCTGCTGAAGCACGTCGGTGACCCGGGTCGAACCGCGGAACACCGCCCCGCGCGCCTCGGCGCGAGCGGCCAGCGCCACCACCGCACGCGATGCCTTGGCCAGGCCGTCGGTCGGCGTGTGCAGCGCGCCGAGCACCTTTTCCTTGTCCAGCAACGGATGCAGCTCAGCGCACCGGTCCGGGTCGATCACCTCGGCCGGTACGCCCCAGGACAGCGCCCAGCCCTGCTTGCGGTGCAGATCGGCCAGCCGTTCGGGGGTGGTCGCCACCTCCAGGCCGCCGACCTGGTTGAAGCACCATGCACCATCAACATCGAGGCCCAGCAGCTTTTCCACGGTGTACGCGGCGAACTGGGTCATCGTCTTCGAGGCGTTGGTCTGGTAGACGAGACCGGGCGCGTGCGAGGTGGAGCCGCCGGTGAGCGGCAGCGGGCCCTGGTCGAGCACGGTGACCTGGTCCCAGCCGCGCTCGGTGAGTTCGTCGGCCAGGTTGGCACCGACGATCCCGGCTCCGATGACGACAACGCGGGGAGTGCTCATGTCCGGTCTCCTTCCGGAAAGTCCTGGAATTCCACGGCCGCGTCGACCAGCCAGTCCGCGAGGTACGCGGCGAAGGACTGGCGGACGAACAGCCGGAAGTCGTCGGCGCCGAGCGCCAGCAGCAGCACGCCGGTCTGGCCGAGGTGGGTCTGCGCGCAGGCGCCCTGGCCGAACGCCGTCGGGCGCAGGTCGATCGAGCAGCCCAGCGAGAGCAGTTCCCTGGCCTGCGCCCCGCGCAGACGGATGCTGGTGCGCTGCGCGGAAACGTCGACGGCCGCGCCGTCGAATGCCGAGACCACCCAGCCCAGCTCCTGCTCGAACTGCTCCGGGAGCGCGGTCGAGCTGGTGACCAGCCATTCGTCCGGGCCCAGCCAGATCAGCTGCCCGTCGGTGGTGTGGGTCCAGGTGTTCGGCTCGACCGGCAACGCGGTGCCGAGTGCGCGGCCGACGGCTTCGGCGCCCGGCCCGGCCGGATCGACCCGCAGGTCCACGGCCGCGCACTCGGGTTCCGGGTACGCGGTGAGCCCGCCGGGCAGCCCGGCCAGTGCCGCGCGCCGGTTTTCCAGCGGGTGCGTGCGGTACAGGGTGTCAGCCATCGCGGCGGGCTCCTTCCGGGTCGACCAGCACGGTTTCGCCGATCAGCGCGGGCACGAGCGCGCCGCCCACCGGCACGTGGACCACGTCGCCGATGCGGGCGCGGCCGTTCTTCACCAGCGCGAGCGCGAACGGGCGCGCGAGTTCCGCGCTGTGGTAGCTGGAGGTGACGTGCCCGAGCATCGGTACCGGCGGAGGCGGCAGCTTGCCGTCTTCACGCAGTTCGACGATCTGCGAGCCTTCCGGCAGCTTCGTGCGGCCGTCGGTCGGCAGCAGCGAGACGAACTGCTTGCGCTGCGGGTTCTGGTTTTCCGGCCGCGAGAACGAGCGCTTGCCGACGAAGTCCTCCTTCTTCTTCGACACCGCCCAGCTCATACCGAGGTCCTGCGGCGTGACCGTGCCGTCGGTGTCCTGCCCGATGATCGGGTAGCCCTTCTCCGCGCGCAGCACGTGCATGGTTTCGGTGCCGTACGGGGTGATTCCGAACTTCTCCCCCGCCGCGAGCAGCCGCCGCCACAGCGCGGGCGCGTACCAGGAGTTCACGTTGACCTCGTAGGCCAGCTCACCGGAGAAGGAGATCCGGGCGACACGCACCGGCACGCCGTCGAGCGTGGTGTCACGCCAGGACATGAACGGGAACGCCTCGTTGGCCACGTCGAGATCGGCGAACACCGCACCGACCACGTCCCGCGAACGCGGGCCGACCACCGGGAACACCGACCACTGCTCGGTCACCGAGGTCAGGTGCACCCGAAGTTCCGGCCACTCCGTCTGGAGCCACTCCTCCATCCAGTCGAGCACGGTGGCCGCTCCGCCCGTGGTCGTGGTGAGCAGGTAGCGGTTCTCGTCGATCCGCAGCACGGTCCCGTCGTCGAGCACCATGCCGTCGTTGCCGCACATCACCCCGTACCGGACGCGGCCGACCTTCAGCGTGCTCATCATGTTGGTGTACAAGCGATCGAGCAGGATTCCGGCGTCCGGGCCCTGCACGTCGATCTTGCCGAGCGTCGAGCCGTCGAGCATGCCGGCGCCCGACCGGGTCGCCGCGCATTCACGCAGCACGGCGGCGTCCATGTCCTCACCGGCACGCGGGTAGTACCGCGGCCGTTTCCACTGCCCGACGTCCTCGAACACCGCGCCCGCCTCGACGTGCCAGTCGTGCAGCGGCGTGGTGCGCTCGGGGTCGAACAGGCTGCCCTGGGAACGCCCGGCCAGCGCGGCGAACGCCACCGGGGTGTAGGGCGGCCGGAACGTGGTGGTGCCGAGGTCCTCGATGCCCACGCCGAGCAGTTCCGCGGTGATGCCCGAGGCGATCACGCCGGATGTTTTGCCCTGGTCGTGCGCGGTCCCGATGGTGGTGTACCGCTTGACGTGCTCCACCGAGCGCAGCCCGGCGCCCACCGCGCGGCCGACGTCGCTCACCGTGGCGTCGCGCTGGATGTCGACGAACTGGCGGTCCGGGTCACCGTCGGTGCGCCACACCACCTCGGTCGGTGTGCGGGCCGGTTCCGGACCGGCGGCCGGTGCGTCCGGGCCTGCCCCCTCGCGCAACACCCCGGCCAGGTCCAGGGTGCCGTTGGCCGCGCCGATCACGGTGACCCCGGGCAGGGAACCGGACGGGCGGAAGGCACCGAGCGACGGGTCGTAGGCCAGCGCCCCGCGCACGTGGCTGAACAGGTGCACCACCGGGTTCCAGCCACCGGAGACCAGCAGGAGGTCGGCGGGCAGGCGCACACCACCGTCGGCGGTCCTGGCGAGCACGGCCTCCACCCGCGGTGAGCCCTCGGTTCCGGTGACCACGGACGACGGGTGCACCACGATCCCGGCTTCGTTGGCCCGGGTTTCCCAGGCGCGCGGCGGATTGTCGCGGACGTCGAGCACGGTCACCCGCGCACCGGCGCCGGCCAGATCGATCGCGGCGGCGTAGGCGGCGTCGTCGCTGGTGAACACCACGACCTCACGTCCGGCGAGCACGCCGTAGCGGTGCAGGTAGTCGCGTGCCGAGGCGGCCAGCATGACGCCGGGACGGTCGTTGTCCTCGAACACGATCGGCCGTTCCTGGGCACCGGTGGCGACCACGACCTTCAGCGCGCGGATGCGGTGCACGCGCTGACGACTGCGGTGCGAAGGCGGCGCGGCCAGGTGGTCGGTCCGGCGTTCCAGCGCGAGCACGAACCCGTCGTCGTACTGACCGAACGCGGTGGTGCGCTGGAGATGCCGCACGCCGAGGCGCGCCAGTTCGGCGACCACCTCAGCGACGAACTCCAGCGCGGGACGGCCGTCGATCGACTCGGTCCCGGTCAGGGACCCGCCCGCCGCGGGCCGATCGTCGACCAGTACCACGTCCTCACCGGCGCGGGCCGCACCGAGCGCGGCGAGCAGCCCGGCCGGACCGGCGCCGATGACAAGCGTGTCGGTGTGCGTGTGCTTGCGGTCGTAGCGCGCGGAATCGGCGGCGTCGGCGAGGCGTCCCTGCCCGTTGACCCCGCGTGCCACCAGGCCGTCGACCAGTTCGACGGTGGTGGCCTGGAGCATCGGCTCGGGGAACGGCCGCTCGATCTGCACCAGCGCGGTCGCGTCCTCGGTCCACGCGGCACTGATGCCGTGCGGACGGCCGAGCTTGACGCTGGAGCCGACCAGGTGCACCCCGTTGGCCAGCAGCGCCGACGCGAGCGTGTCGCCGGGGTGCCCGGTGTAGGTGCGGCCGTCGAAGGTGAACGACAGCGCGCGAACGCGATCGACGCGACCGTAGCCGTGGACGCGGCTCATACCCGCACCCCCGTCCGCCGCGGCTTCGCGGTGCTGGAGAACCGGTAGGTGTGTGTGTCCCGCACGGCGGTGAACCAGCGGCGGCACCCGGCGGAATGGCTCCACCGCTCGGCGAACGCGCCCTTCGGGTTGTCGCGGTAGAAGACGTACTCGGCCCATTCCTGATCGGACAGTTCGGCCGGGCGCTCGGGATAGGCGATCTCGGCCTGGCCGCCGTAGTGGAACTCGACCTCTTCGCGGGGGCCGCACCATGGACAGTGGATCAGTTGCACGGTTGTCCTCCCGTTCAGTGGGCCACGGCGGCGGCGCCGTGTTCGTCGACGAGCGCACCGGTGGTGAACCGGTCCAGGCTGAACGGCGCCACGTACGGGTGCGGCTCGCCGTTGGCGATGGTGTGCGCGAAGCACCAGCCGATGCCCGGGGTCGCCTTGAACCCGCCGGTCCCCCAGCCGGCGTTGACAAACACGTTCTCGTACGGCGTGTGCCCGATGATCGGGCTCGCGTCCGGGGTGACGTCGACGATGCCCGCCCACGACCGGAGCAGGTGCGCGCGGGCGAAGACGGGGAACAGCTCCACCGCGGCCGCCATCTGCCGTTCGATGATGTGGAAGGCGCCGCGCTGCCCGTACCCGTTGTAGGAGTCCACCCCGGCGCCCATCACCAGTTCGCCCTTGTGCGCCTGCGAGACGTAGACGTGCACGGCGTTGGACATCACGATGGTCGGGTGCACCGGCTCCAGCAGCTCGGAAACCAGTGCCTGCAACGGATGCGACTGCAAGGGTGCGCGCACGCCGAGGTGGTCCAGCAGTACCGAGGTGTGCCCGGCCGCGCACAACGCGACCGTGCCGCAGCCGATGTCACCGCGGCTGGTGCGCACCCCGGTCACCCGGTCACCGTCCACAGTGAACCCGGTGACCTCGCAGTCCTGGATCAGGTCGACCCCGGCCTCGTCGGCGCGGCGGGCGAAGCCCCAGGCCACGTAGTCGTGCTTGGCGATGCCCGCGCGCGGCTGGTAGGTCGCGCCCTGGACGGGGTACCGGATGTCCTCGGAGATGTTGATGATCGGGCAGATCCGCTTGACCTCCTCCGGCCCCAGCCATTCCGCGTCGATGCCGTTGAGCTTGTTGGCCTCCACTCGGCGGACCGAGTCGCGGATGTCCTGTTCGGTGTGCGCCAGGTTCAGCACGCCGCGCTGGGAGAACAGGATCGGGTAACCGAGGTCGTCCTCCAGGCCCTCCCACAGCTTCAGCGAGTGCTCGTAGATCGCCGCGGACTCGTCCCACAGGTAGTTCGACCGGATCAGCGTGGTGTTGCGGGCCATGTTCCCGCCGGCCAGCCAGCCTTTCTCCAGCACCGCCACGTTGGTGATCCCGTGGTTCTTGACCAAGTAGTGCGCGGTGGCCAGCCCGTGCCCGCCACCACCGACGATCACCACGTCGTAGGTCTTCTTCGGGTCCGGGTTGTGCCAGAGGAAGTCGGGGTGCTCGGGCAGGTCCGCGCCCGGCGGATTCGTTTCGGTGCTCATACCGGCAGCTCCGGGTAGAGGGGGTGGCGGTCGGCGAGCGCTTCGACCCTGGCCGCCAGCGCGGCCAGTTCGGCTTCACCGGTTCCGGGGCGCAGCGCGAGCGCGATGATGTCGGCGACCTCGGTGAAGTCGGTCTCGTCGAAACCGCGGGCGGCCAGCGCCGGGGTGCCGATGCGCACGCCGGAAGCGACCATCGGCGGCCTCGGGTCGAACGGCACGGCGTTGCGGTTCACCGTGATGCCCACGCGGTGCAGCCGGTCCTCGGCCTGCTTTCCGTCCATTTCGGAGTGACGCAGGTCGGCCAGCACCAGGTGGACGTCGGTGCCGCCGGAGACCACCCCGACGCCGTCCTCGGCCAGCAGGCGGTCGGCGAGGATCTTCGCCCCGGCGAGCGTGCGCTCCTGCCGCAGCCGGAACGCGGGCTCCGCGGCGAGCTTGAACGCGACCGCCTTGGCCGCGATCACGTGCTCCAGCGGTCCGCCCTGCAGCCCCGGGAACACGCCGGAGTTGAGCTTCTTCGCCAGTTCCTGCCTCGCCAGGATCACCCCGCCACGCGGACCGCCGAGCGTCTTGTGCGTGGTCGAGGTGACCACGTCCGCGTAAGGCACCGGGTTCGGGTGCAGCCCGGCGGCGACCAGCCCGGCGAAATGCGCCATGTCCACCATCAGGTAGGCACCGACTTCATCGGCGATCCGCCGGAATTCGGCGAAATCCAGCTGACGCGGGTAGGCGGACCAGCCCGCCACGATCAGCTTCGGCCGCCGCTCGCGGGCCAGCCGCGCCACCTCGTCCATGTCCACGAGGTGGTTGTCCTCGCGCACGTGGTACGGCACGGCGTCGAAGTACTTGCCGGAGAAGGTGAGCCGCATCCCGTGGGTCAGGTGCCCGCCGTGTGCGAGATCGAGGCCGAGGAAGGTGTCACCCGGTGAGAGCAGGGCGGCCATCACCGCCGAGTTCGCCTGCGCCCCCGAATGCGGTTGCACGTTGGCGAATTCCGCGCCGAACAACGCCTTCACCCGGTCGATCGCCAGCTGCTCCAGCACGTCGACGTGCTCGCAGCCGCCGTAGTAGCGGCGGCCGGGATAACCCTCGGCGTACTTGTTGGTCAGCACCGAGCCCTGCGCTTCGAGCACGCTGAGCGGGGCGAAGTTCTCCGAGGCGATCATCTCCAGCGTGCCGCGCTGGCGGGCCACCTCCCGGCCGAGCACCCGGTGGACCTCCGGATCGGCCTCCGCCAGCGACAGGCCGAGCACCCGTTCGGGACCGTGGGTCCCTGGGCGGTCAACGGTTACGGACATGCGGCCCCACTCCTGTCATATCTCAGCGGATGTTCTGATATATCAATCAAATGTCACGTTAGGGGCCAGGTGGACCCGGGTCAATAGGCCAGGAGAGGTCAGAATCCGCGGTGGATCCACTCGTGCAGGTTCGGGGCCTCCGCGCCGATCGAGGTCGGCTCCCCGTGGCCCGTGCTGACCTCGGTCTCCCCCGGCAGCACGAGCAGCGTGCGCCGGAGCGACTCGATGATCGTGCCGAAGTCGGAGTACGACCGGCCGGTGGCGCCCGGCCCGCCCCGGAACAGCGTGTCCCCGGAAAAGACCGTGCCCAGTTCGGGCGCGTGCAGGCAGACCGAACCTGGCGAATGCCCCGGGGTGTGGAGCACCCGCAGCTCGATCCCGCCGGCCGAGAGCACCTGACCGTGCTCCAGTTCCTTGTCCGGCAACCGTTCCGGGTGAGTCAGCTTCCACAGTGGAGCCTCCTCGGGGTGCAGCAGGATCGGCGCGCCGAAGGTGTCGGCCAGCGACGGCGCCTGTCCTATGTGGTCATCGTGGCCGTGCGTGCACACGATCGCCGTCACGCGACGATCCCCCACCTGCTCGGCGACCGCCTCCGCGTCGTGGGCCGGATCGATCAGCAGGACCTCGCGCTCGTCGCCGACGATCCAGACGTTGTTGTCGACCTCCCAGGTCCCGCCGTCGAGCGAGAAGGTGCCGGAGGTGACCAGGTGCTCGATCACAGGACCACCACCGAACGCAGCACCCCGCCGTCCTTCATCCGCGCGAACGCGTCCTCGACGTGGTCGAGCGCGATCTCCTCGGTGACAAATCCGTCCAGCGGGAGCCTGCCCTGGAGGTACAGCTCGATCAGTACGGGGAAATCCCGTGAGGGCAGGCAATCGCCGTACCAGGACGACTTCAGCGCGCCACCGTGCGAGAAGTACTCCAGGAACGGGATGTCGGGCGCCTTCATCTCGGGCGTGGGCACCCCGACCAGCACCACCGTGCCTGCCAGGTCCCGCGCCCGGAACGCCTGCTTCCAGGTCTCCGGGCGGCCGACCGCGTCGATCACCACGTCCGCGCCGAACCCGCCGGTGAAGCTCCGGATCGCCTCCACCGGGTCGAGGTCGCGGGCGTCCACCACGTGGGTCGCGCCGAACTCCCGCGCCTTGTCGAGCTGCCTCGGGTCCCGGTCCACCGCGACGATGGTGGACGCGCCGGCCAGCCGCGCCCCGGCGATGGCCGCGTCCCCGACCCCGCCGCAGCCGATCACCGCCACCGTGTCGCCCCGGCCGACCTGGCCGGTGTTGACCGCGGCCCCGATGCCCGCCATCACGCCGCAGCCCAGCAGACCCGCGACCTGCGGCCGGGCGCGACGGTCCACCTTGGTGCACTGCCCGGCGGCGACCAGGGTCTTCTCGGCGAACGCGCCGATGCCCAGTGCCGGGCTCAGCTCCTGCCCCGAGGTCAGCGTCATCTTCTGCGTGGCGTTGTGCGTGTCGAAGCAGTACTGCGGCTTGCCCTTGCGGCAGGCGCGGCACTGGCCGCACACCGCGCGCCAGTTGAGGATCACGTAGTCACCGGGCTCGACGTCGGTCACGTCGTCGCCGACCGACTCGACGATCCCGGCGGCCTCGTGGCCGAGCAGGAACGGGAACTCGTCGTTGATGCCGCCTTCGCGGTAGTGCAGGTCGGTGTGGCACACCCCGCAGGCCTGCACCCGGACCACCGCCTCACCCGGACCGGGGTCGGGCACCACGATGGTTTCGACGGTGACCGGCTTGCCCTTTTCGAGCGAAACCACACCGCGGACTTTCTGGGCCATCCTTGTTACTCCTTCTTCTCTGGCGCGCCGGTCAGTCGGAGATCGCGTCGGCGACCCAGTCGCGGAACTCGCCGATGTGGTGCTCACTGGGCACCAGCACCCCGCCCGCGGCGTAGGCCTTCGACGACATCGCGGGCTGGCACCGTTCGCACGCCTCGAAGTCCTGCTCGTTGACCCGGTGGAACAGCTCCACCGACCGGCTCAGGTCGGCGCCGCTGTCGATCACCTCCCTGGGGTAGAGCCAGTCGCACTCGACGATCGTGCGGTCCACCGCCATCGGGTACATCCGGTGGAAGATCACGTGATCGGGCACCAGGTTGATGAACACCTGCGGGTTGACCGTGATCGCGTAGTACCGCCGGTCGTGGTGGTCGTCGACCCCGGCGAGCCTGCCGAAGCCGGTCTGCCCGTCGATGGAGAAGCCGGTGACCTCCTCGCCGAACTCCGCGCCGTGGCCGACGAAGTACTGCGCGGCGTACCCGTCGGCGAACTCCGGGAGCACCTCGGTCAGCTCCGGGTGGATCGTCGCGCAGTGGTAGCACTCCATGAAGTTCTCGACGATCAGCTTCCAGTTCGCCTTGACGTCGTAGGTGATCCGGCGCCCGACGACCAGCTCGTCGATGCCCCACTTCTCGATCACGTCACCGTCGCCGAGGCGGCCGCTGACCGCGGCCTGCACGGTGTCTTCGAACGACGGCGGCTCGTCGGCCAGGCACACCCAGACGGTGCCGAGCCATTCGCGCAGCGCGACCCCGATGAGCCCGTACTCGTCGCGGTTGACGTCGTTCATCGAGTTCAGGTTCGGCGCCGCGATGAGCTTGCCGTCGAGTCCGTAGGTCCAGGCGTGGTAAGGGCATTGCAGGGATCGGCGCACCTCCCCCGCGTCGTCCATGCACAACCGCGCGCCGCGGTGACGGCACACGTTGAGGAAGGCGCGCAGCGAGCGGTCGCGGCCGCGGACGATCAGCACGCTCTCGCCGCCGACGTCGACCGTGCGGAACTTGCCCGGTTCCGGCAGGTCGCTGCCGCGGGCGGCGGCAAACCAGTTGCGCTGGAAAATGCGCTTCTGCTCGCGTTCGAAGAGGGCGGGATCGGTGTAGTGGGCCCCGGGCAGGGTGGGGATCAGGCTGGTGGCGGGCTCCGGCTGCTGGGCGCGGACTTCGACGGAACTCACGGTGGTCCTTTCTGCGGCATCCGGCGGGGCGGCCGGGCAAATCAGTTCGAAGTGGACAGACGGCCGGCCAGCTGGCGGCGCCAGCGCCCGAACGAGCGGGCGCGGTCCACCGCCAGCACGGCCACCGGGGTACCGGCGGCGTCGCGGTAGAGCGCGAGGAAGTCGAACTCGGCCACCTCGCCTTCGAGCACCTCCACCGTGCTGTCCTCGGTGCGGTGCCCGGCGAACTGGATGCGGTGGCCGTACTGGTCGGACCAGAAGTAGGGCAGCCGGTGGTGGGCAGGCGGGCTGTAGTCGCGGCCGAGCAGCGCGGACACCGCGGCGATCGGCTGCTGCACGGCGTTGGTCCAGTGCTCCAGGCGCACCGGAGCGGGTGCGTGGGCCCGGTCGGAGTTGGCGCAGTCGCCGACCGCGACCACGCCGGGCACGTTCGTGGCGCCGCGCGCGTCGGTGCGCACCCCGTTGGCCAGGTCGAGCCCGGACCCGATCAGCCAGTCCACGCACGGGGAGGCGCCGATGCCCAGCACCACCACGTCCGCGGGCAGTTCGCGGCCGTCGGTCAGCCGGACCCCGGTCACCCGCCCGGTCCCGATCAGCCCGGCCAGCCCGGCGCCGGTGTGCAGCCGGACCCCCTTCGTGGCGTGCAGCCGCGCGCACACCCGGCCCATCTCCACACCCAGCGGTTTGTGCAGCGGGGACGCCTCGGCCTCGACCACGTCGGTCTCGATCCCGATGCCCGCGGCGGTCGACGCGATCTCGGAACCGATGAACCCGGCCCCGATCACCACCAGCCGGGTGCCGGGCACGAGCGCCTTGCGCAGCGCGATGGCGTCGTCGAGGGTGCGCAGCGTGTGCACCCCGTCGAAGGTGCGACCCGGCAGGCGGCGGGCCCGCGCGCCGGTCGCCAGCACCACGCCGTCGGAGACGATCCGCTCACCGTCGTCGAGCACGACCGCGCGGCCGGCGGTGTCCAGCCGGGTGGCGGTCCGGCCGAGCCGCCAGTCCGCGTCGAGCGCGGTGTCCTCGGGCGTTTTGAGGTCGAGGTCGATTTCGGACACCGTGCCGGCGAGGTACTCCTTCGACAGCGGCGGCCGGTCGTACGGGGCGTGGGCCTCTTCGCCGATCACGGTGATCCGGCCGTCGTAGCCCTGGTCGCGCAGCGCGCGGACCGCGGTCAGCCCGGCCAGCGAAGCGCCGACGACGGTGACCGCCCGCATCAGGCGACCTCTTCGGCGTAGGCCGGGCGCTCGACAGTGTCGTTGTTGCCGATGGTCTCGTGCACGTAGACCTGGCCGTCGACGAGAACGACCTCGTGGGTGCGCACCGCCTTGCGGGCAGGCGGGCCGCTCGGGCGCCCGGTGCGGAGGTCGAAGCACGCCGCGTGCAGCGGGCATTCGACCGCGCATCCCTCCAGCCAGCCATCGGACAGCGAAGCGTCCTGATGGGTGCAGGTGTCGTCGATCGCGTAGAACTCACCGTCGACGTTGAAGACCGCGATTGCGACCTGGCCCTGCACGCGTACAGACTCTCCGACAGGAATTTCGGACACCGCGCCAACTAAGATCATCGTGGCTCCTGTTGCATATGGCGGAACACGGCGTGCTATACGCAACGGAGAATCCGGCACGTTCCCGCCACCCGTCAACCCTCCCGGACCGACAACCCCCTCACGCAGGCTCGGAGTTGCAATATGTACAACACCGGCGACACCACCAGCGCTGGCGAACCCAGATCATCAAGCCAGACAGTGGATCGAGCGCTTTCCATGCTCACCCTGCTGGCCCAGCGAGGCCCCTCGGGCGTGACCGAGCTGGCCCGCGAACTCGGCGTGCACAAGTCAACCGCCACCCGGCTGCTCTCGGCGTTGGAAAAGTTCCGGTTCGTCGAGCAGGACGGGAATCGTGGCAAGTACCGGCTCGGCTTCGGCATCGTCCGGCTGGCCGGGGCGACCACCGCGCAGCTCGACATCGGCCGGGAGGGGCGGCCGGTCTGCGCCAAGCTCGCCGCCGAACTGCGGGGCACGGTGAGCCTGAGCGTGCTCGAGGGTGGCAGCGCCACCGCGGTGGTCCAGGAACCGGGCACCGAGCGCAACTGGATCGGCGTCCGGATGCCGCTGCACGCCACGGCGACCGGCAAGGTGCTGCTGGCGAGCCTCGGCTTCGAGGAGCTGAGCATCGCGCTCGAACGTCCCCGGCAGCGGCTGACCGCCAACACCATCACCGCCAGCGGCGCACTGCTGGCGGACCTGAACCGGGTTCGCGATCGCGGCTGGGCGGCGACCATCGGCGAACTGGAGACCGGACTGAACTCCGTGGCGGTGGCGGTGCGCGGACCCGGCGGGCGCATCGCCGGCGCACTGGCCGTCTCCGCTCCCGAAGAGCATCTCGGGCTCGTCGATTTCCAGGACATCGCCAGGGTGCTCACCCAGGCCGCCGACGAGATCCGCACGCGGTTGCAACGCCTGACGCTGCCGTGACCACCCTTGACCCGTTGTGACACAGCTATTACTTTCCAACAGATATATCAGTCGTCTCAGGTATCGAGGGTGATCATGGATTCGCACCGGACGAGGCCTTCCGCGCCCCACGGGACCGTGGTCGAGGACGAACGCACGATCCGCCGCGCGACCACCGCGGCCACCCTCGGAAATGTCGCCGAATGGTACGACTTCGGCATTTATTCCTATTTGGCCGCCATCGCGCTCGACCGGGTTTTCTTTCCGGAAGCGGGTGATTGGGCCACCGTGTTCACCCTCGGGACCTTCGCCGCCGCGTTCCTCGTCCGCCCGCTCGGCGGGTTCGTCCTCGGGCCGCTCGGCGACCGGATCGGCCGCACCAGGGTGCTGGCCGCGACGGTGCTGCTGATGGCGGTGGCCACCGTGCTGCTGGGACTGGTGCCCGGTTACGGCACGATCGGCATCGCGGCCCCGCTGCTCGTGCTGTTCATCAGAATGCTGCAGGGTTTCTCGGCCGGTGGTGAGTACACCGGCGCGCTGACCCTGGTGGCCGAATACGCCCCGGACCGCAGGCGCGGTTTCTTCGGCAGCTGGCTCGAATTCGGCACGCTCGTCGGTTACACGCTCGGCGCCGGGGTCTGCGCCGTCCTGATCGCCGTGCTGCCCGAGGACGACCTGCTGTCGTGGGGCTGGCGGATCCCGTTCATGCTGGCGCTCCCGGTCGGCGTGGTCGGCATCTACCTGCGCATCCGACTGGAGGAGACCCCGGCGTTCCGGCAGCTGATGGAGCGGTCACCGGCGATGGTCACCATGTCGCTGCGCCGCGCCTGCCACATCCTGGTGACCCGGTACCGCTCGGCCGCGCTGATCGCGGGCGGGCTGGTGATCGCCTGGAACGTGACCAACTACGTGCTGACCAACTACGTGCCCACCTATCTCACCGGCACCCTGCCCGGGCACGGTCACCACGGCACCAGCGAGACGGTGTCGACCACGCTCCAGGTCGGGGTGATGCTGGCGATGTTGTGCGTGGTGGTGTTCCTGGGCGGGCTCAGCGACCGGATCGGGCGCAAGCCGATCCTGGCCACCGGCAGCCTGGCGCTGGTGCTGCTCGGCCTGCCGTCGGTGTGGCTGCTGCAGAGCGGGCCGTGGGGGCAGGTGGCCGGGCTGCTGATCATGGGCTTCACGCTGGTGTGCTTCGCCGCGGTGACCCCGTCGACGCTGCCCGCGCTGTTCCCCACGTTCATCCGGTACGGCAGCCTCGCCATCATCTTCAACATCTTCGTCTCGGCCTTCGCCGGTACCGCGCCGACCGTGATCGGCGTGGCCGTGACGGCCACCGGCAATCTCGACTGGCCCGGCTACTACCTGATCGGCGCCGGGGTGATCGGCCTGCTCAGCACGGTGTTCCTGAAGGAACCGGCCGGGGAGCCACTGGCCGGTGCGGCCCCGCTCACCTCCAGCGCCGACCTGCCGTCACCGGAACTGTCGGAAACCGGTGTGCCACTGGAGAATCCGCCCACCGGCCGCTAGGGGCGTCCGGTCAGCGCGCGAAGCTCAGCGCCGTGGCGAGGTCCTGGTCGACGCGCTCGAGATCCGCTTCGGCCGGGAAGCCGGACTCCAGCGTGCCGATGATCTCGCCGACGAAGGCGCCCAGTTTCGCGAGCCCGGCATCGGAAGCGCACTCGGCCCTCACCTCGCGCAGGATTCCCAGTGTGCGCGCGACCTCGCCCCTCGCGGCGGCGAGATCGCCCCTGGCCAGCGCGGCGAGCGCAGCGGTGTTGGCGGTCAGCGCGGCCCGCAGTCCGATGAGGCGACCGGAAGCGATGATCCCGCCGCCGAGACCGGTGGGTGCGATCGGCGCGGCGCCGGCGTTGAAACTGCCGAGAACGAGCAGACAAGCGGCAGCGGCGCTGGAGAACCTGCCGGTACTGGTACGGGTCATGGTCAGTCCTTCCCCGAGAACCGGGTGCGGTGACGCACCGTGACCGTCCAGTGTACCTCCGCGACGGCCGGTCAGTTCGGTGCTTTCAGCAGCCGCTCCAGTTCGGTGCTTGCCTGCTCGTAGCCCGCCTCCGAGATCCGCTGCAGTTCGAGCAGGTCACCGGCGGCGACCGCCCGCCGGGTGAGGGCCTGCCCGGCGCGCGCGCAGCCCTCGTCCAGCAACTCGCTCAGTTCGGCGACGTCCCCGCGCTCGTCGGCGAGGTCGGCCAGCCGGTCCATCGCGGTCTCGTTGCCCTCGTCGGCCAGTGCGCGCAGGGTCTCACGGCTGAAGTTCGTTTCCACCATGCCGCCATGGTGCAACCTTTCCCCAGGGGCAAGGTCAAGGGGACAATGGTCCGGGTGATCACCATCGGCCAGCTCGCCCGGTACGTCGGGGTGTCGACCAAAACCATCCGCGTCTACCACGACAAGGGCCTGCTGCGCGAACCCGACCGCGACGCCTCGGGTTACCGGCGGTACGACGCGAGCCACGCGATCGAATTGATCAAGATCCGCACCCTGGCCGAGTCCGGGGTGCCGCTGGCCCGCATCCGGGAACTCCGCGACGCGCCGGAAGAGGAGTTCCAGCTGGCGCTGCGGCAGATCGACACGGACCTCACGGCGCGCATCCGCGGGCTGCGGGCCACCCAGGAACGCCTGCGGGAACTGGCCGACGGCCGGCTGCTGGCCATTCCGGCCGAGGTCAGGACCCATCTGCACCAGCTGCCCCGCCTCGGGTTCAGCGAACGGTGGGTCGCGCTGCAGGCCGATCTGTGGATCCTCGTCTACGCCACGCACCCGGACACCGCGCCCGCGCTGTTCCACGACCAGGCCCAGATCCTGGCCGACCCGGTGCAACGCGAGCTGTTCCTCGACTACGACCACGCGCACGACCTCGACCCGCACGACCCCCGCATCGACCAGCTCGCCCGCCGGGCCGTCCGAGCCACCCGCGCGCGTTACGGGAACGGGGACCTGCCCGGCCAGGACCCCGCCTCGGCGATCCCGTCGCTGATCCAGTCCGCCATCAACGCCTCCTCTCCCGCCTGGGCCCGGATCGACACCCTGATCCGTGAGCAACTGGGACTCGAAGCACCACGGTGATCAGGCGCGGAGGAACTGCTCCGGCCGCAACGCCCTGGCCACCACGCGGGTGTCGCCCACCCAGCCGTAGAAACCGTGCCCGTACTCCAGGGCGAACTGCGTGGCGCCGATGACAAACGGCTTGCCGAGGGTGGCGATACCGCGTGAGTCCTCCGCCGGGTTGCGCGCGATCGGTGAACCGTCGACGTAGACGATCGTGCGGCGGGCGTCGTTGACCACGGCGACGTGGGTCCAGCGGCCGGTGGGCAGGGCGTGGCTCCACGAGGTCGGGTCGGCGTCGGTGTGCTTCGGGTAGACCACGAACTGGAGGAACCGCTCGCCGGAGAGGTTCAGGCTGCACGTCGGTTCCTCCGGGGACCAGCCGCTGGTCTTGCCCGCGTCACCGGCCCGGCCCTCCCAGCTGAGGATGCCCATGAAGGCGTGGTCGCCGACGAACGGGTCGGGCAGTTTGATGAACGTCTCGATGGTGTAGCCGTCGAGGAGGGCCATGCCGTTGATCGGCGCGCCCGGCCCGGTTCGCAGCACCGCACCGCGATCCGGGCCCTTGCCGCCGTCGAACCGGAGGCTGGCGTGCGCGGGCTGGCCGGTGTGGTGCTCGGCCGACCAGGTGAGCACCTCGGGCGCGCTGCCGTGCAGGAGTTCCGCGCGCAGGTCGTTGCCCTGGCCGGTCAGGTCGCGGGCGAGGGTGCCGGGCGCCACCGGCGTGCCGTCCGGTCCCGGGGTGCTGCCTGCCGCGTCGAACCGCCAGTAGGCCACCGTGCCCGGCACCAGTACCGCGGCGGGCGGGCGCGGCGGCGGCACCACCGGCGGCGCGAACGCGGCGAACCGCCGCTCGAAGTCGATCTCCACGGTGAACCGCTCGACGTCGCCGGACAGTTCCACGTGCTCGGCCTGCAACAGCGTGCGGTCCTCCGGCCGCCGCGCGAGCGCCCACGGTGAGAGGGTCTCCACGTCGATGACCCCGCGCGCCAGGTCGAACCGGTAGTACCGCAGCATTCCGGCGCCGCCGTAGTAGCGGTCCTGGTAGTTGGTCAGGTGCACGTGGACCGGATTGCCAGCGTCGTTGGTCAGCGTGGTGCGCCCGCAGGGCCAGTAGTGGCCGTTGAGCGTGAGGAAGATCTGGTCGTTGCCGCGGATCAGCCGGTTCCACAGCCGGTCGCCGTAGCCGGTCAGGGACGCGTGCCCCTCGTCGTCCGACGCGGCGATCTCGTGCGTGGTGAGGATCGAGGGCAGTTCGGGGTGCTGGTCCAGCACACCCTGCGCCCAGGCGATGCCGCGGTCGGAGATGCGCCAGTCGAGTGCGAGCAGCAGCCACTGCCTGCCGCCTCCGGTGAGCAGGTGGAAGCTGTGGTAACCGTCCGGGGACGAGCCGCCGTAGGTGGGCATCCGCCGGAACCGGTCCGGCCCGAACGTGCGCAGGTACGGGGTGGCGCCGCGCTGGTCGTCGCTGTTGCCGGGCACGTCGTGGTTCCCGGCGAGCACGCTGTAGGGCAGCCTGCCGTCGATCGTGCGGAAGACCTCGTCGGCGGCGCGCATCTCGGTCTCGGTGCCGTGCTCGGTGACGTCGCCGAGGTGCGCCAGGAACACGATGTTGTCCTCACGGCGGCGGCGCAGCAGGTGCACCAGCGTTTCGCGCACCGGCTCCGGGTCGGAGCCGCCCTGGTCGAACAGGTACTGCGTGTCCGGCAGCACGGCGAGGGTGAACCGGGGGTCCTTGGGGTCGACCGGGCCCGCCGGTTCCGCCGCCTGCGCGGAAAAACCGGGCCACAGCGCCGAAGAAGCGGCCACGGCGGCGGGTGCGCCGACCGCGGCCCGCAGCAGGGAACGGCGGGCGAGATGGCGCGGGGCGGGGTCGGGCACGGGTACCTCCAAGATCGGGTTCGCCGAGAGCGTTCACCCGTTCGCTGTCCCGGTCGTGACGAACAACCGAACAACGGCCGAACAAGGCCGGTAGGAACCACTGCCACCGGGCGGTAAACCGGTTCTCCCGCGCATTTGCCGGACGTAGACTCGTCCATCCGGTCCAGGAGGTGGCCCATGGTGGAACCAATGCTCGTCGGCACCCTGGTGTGGCTGGGCCAGATCATCGCCGCGCGCGGGATCGAGCGCCTGATGGACACCGCTGTCGACAAGTTCGGCGACCGGCAGGCCGGGGCGGCGCCCGCCGCGCCGATCCGGCGCCACGATCTCACCGCGCCCGGCGCGCAGGTCAGCAGCGACCTCGACATCACCGTGCGGCACCACCGGCCGGGTTTCCGCACCCCGGTCATTCTCACCGTGCAGAAGTTCGGTGACCGCACCAGCGGCACCACGCTGCCGATGGTGCTCGGCGACACCGCGCACCTGACCCTGCCGCGCGCGCACTACCTGTTCGCCGCGCTGGTCATCGACCTCCCGCGGCACCACGGGGACAAGCCGACCTTGCGCGGTCTCGGCTGGGCGTCGCTGTGGCTGGCGGCCAACGCGGCCACCCCGCTGACGATCGGCACGCAGCACCCCACGGCGGAACTCGTCGACGAGATCGGGTTGAAGCAGCACGACGGCTCCCTGGTCTTCACCCTGCCGCCCGCCCAGCCCGAGGCTCCGCGCCTCTCGCCGAGGGCCCCCGGTTTCGCGCCGAGAGCAGTGCCGCCGACGCCCACGACGGAGTTCTTCCAGCAGCTCTTCGACCAGCAGCCGGCCCACACGCCGCGATACCAACCCAGGCAGTCGCGGCAAGTGGACTCGACCCACTGCCGGGCTCGCGCGTGGGTCGGTGACAAGCAGTGCGCGTTCCTCCCCGCCGAAGACGGGCTGTGCCGGATCCACCGCCAGCAGGCCGGCGCCGGGCGCGACGTGCTCGACCACCGCACCGGGCAGCCGATCATCCTGCCTTGAACGCGAAGCGGCCCCGGTCAGCGGGTGACCGGGGCCGCGGTGCTCTCGCGCTCAGGTGGTGTAGGTCAGGCAGTTCGCCGCGTGGTCGCCCGTGCCGGGGCCGACCCGCACGCCGGAGGCGGTGCACTCCAGCCCGGAGTTGTGCACGCAGTCGGCGCGCGAGCACGCGCCGACCTGGGCGACGACCTTGTCCAAGCCGCCCTTGGTGTTCAGCGAGACGAAGGTGTCGCAGTCGGCGGCGCCGTTGCTGCCCCCGACGGTGATGGCGTACGCGTGGCAGCCGTCGTGGTTGTAGGAGCACCCGGTGACCGTGCACTCGCGCACGGCGGGCATTTCGGTGGTGGTCATCAGCCGCACCTCGCAAAGGTGAGTGGTGGGAATGCGTCAGTACCGAAAACGGTGCCACCGGCAAACCTCGTCCGCAACCGCGGGACCGTTGAGGCAAGCCTTACCTCTTCCGCAATTTTCCGGCCCGTTCGCACAGCTCAGACCGGGTGCGCACGAGTGGTGGAAATGATTCGACGGTCCGCACACGACCCCAATGAGTGATTCTCCGGCGAATTCGCGAGTCGCCCATTCCCGGGAAATCCGGTTGCCCGCGGCGTGGCGTGTGCCCGAGGATGCGGGCGTGCGCTACTCGATCAACATCCCGAACTTCGGCGACTTCGCCGACGCCAGGACGGTCGCCAGGGCGGCCAAGGCCGCCGAGGACGCGGGGTGGGACGCCCTGTTCGTCTGGGACCACGTCGTCCACGACAAGACCGAGCGGCGCGGCCAGCCGTTCGGCGACCCGTGGATGCTGCTGACCGCCGCCGCGCTGGCCACCTCCCGGCTCCGGCTCGGCACGCTGGTCACCCCGGTGGCGCGGCGCCGTCCCGAGCAGCTCGCCCGCCAGGTGGCCACGCTCGACGGACTCAGCGGCGGCCGGGTGATCTTCAGCGCCGGGGTCGGTGGCCCGATCGGTGACGAGTTCGGCAGCTTCGGTGACGTGGTGGATCCGAAGGTGCTCGCCGGACGCCTCGACGAAGGCCTCGGCCTGCTCGGCCGCTACTGGTCGGGCGAACGGGTGGACCACGACGGAGCCCACTACCGGGTGCGCGACGTCGAACTGCTGCCCGCGACGGTCCAGCAGCCGCGCCCGCCGGTGTGGATCGCCGGGGTCTGGCCGAACCGCAGGCCGATGCGCCGCGCGGCGGCCTGGGACGGGGTGGTCCCGCTGTTCAAGACCGCGTCGCACGGGCATCCGCCCGCCGTGGACGAGCTGCGCGACGTGGTGACCTACGTCCGGGAGCACCGCACCCAGCCCGGCCCGTTCGAAGTGGTGGTCGGCGGGGTCAGCCCGGGTGACCCCGCCGAGTCTCGTGACCTCATCGCCCCGCTCGCCGAAGCCGGCGCCACCTGGTGGGACGAACGGCAGCTCCAGGAGAGCGACGACCTGCACCGCCTCGACCCCATCCTGCGGCGGATCGAGGCGGGGCCGCCCGGTTACCGCGCTCGTTCGTAGCGCTTCAGCTCGGCGAAGAAGTCCGGGATCTCGGTGAGTTCGCCGGTCGCGGTGACGGTGTCGTAGACGAACTTGCCGACCGCGAGGTCGAGCACCCCGAGGCCGAACGGCGAGAACACCACCGGCCGGTCGGCGGGCACGGTGAGCGCGCCGGTCAGCACATCGTCGAGCGTGCCGTCGAGGAACTCGCGGTTGCCGGTCGCCTGCTCGGCCAGGTGGGGCGAGGTGTCCGCCTTGAGGCAGTGCTCCACGTCGTCGACGATGTTCACCGAGTTCAGGATGATCTCCGGCGACAGGTCGCGCAGCGAGACGTGCAGCACCAGCGGGTTGTGCGAGAACCAGTCCGGGTCGTGCACGTGCGGGGTGCCCGCGACGGTGGCGAACACGACCAGGTCGGAGTTCCGGATCAGCGACTCCGCGCTGTCGTGCACCTCCGCCCGGCCGTCCACCCCGGCGACGAACCCGGCCGCGTGCTCGGCGGACAGGTCGAACACGCCGGTCTCCTCGAAGGTCCAGCCCAGCGACGCGAGATAGGTGTGCAGGTACCGGGCGATCAGGCCGACGCCGATGAAGCCGACGCGCTTCGGGCGGCCGCGGTCGCGGCTGAGCCGGTCCGCGGCCAGTGCCGCCGACGCCGCCGTGCGGGTCGCGCTGATCACCGAGCTTTCCAGGCAGGCGAACGGATATCCGGTGTCGTGGTCGTTGAGGATGAGCACCGCCGACGCCCGCGGCAGCCCGTTCTCCACGTTGCCGGGGAAGCTGGAGATCCACTTCATGCCGTCCACGTTCACGTCGTCGCCGATCGAGGCGGGCAGCGCGATGATCCGCGAGGACGGCCGGTCGGGGAAGCGCAGGAAGTACGACGGCGGGTTGACCGTGTGCCCGGCCGCGTGCGTGCGGTAGGCCGCCTCGACCAGGTCGATGACGTGCTTTTCCTGGCCGTGCAGTGCGTCGAGCACCTGCGCGCCGGAAATGACGGCGAAGGACGGGACGTTGGGCACTTTCAGGCTCCTTGCTCGGGGGTGGACAGGCCGGAGAACACACGCAGTACGCCGCAGCCGACCTGGCCGTCAGGATCCACCGCGGTGATCAGGGCGAATTCGGTCGACGGGTCGGACACCGCGGTGGCCACCTGGAAGGCGGCCGACGCGCCCGCGGTGTCGCCGATCAGCCTGGCCGGGAAGAGCACGCGCGCGTTCTCGCCGAGAACCCCGGCCACCGCCGCGTGCTCGACGTCACCGTCCACTCCGGACAGAACGGCGGTGTCGATCCCGCCGGGAGCCAGTCCGGCGCTCACCATGGCCCGCCGGATGCGGGTGGTCAGCGCGGCCTTGGTGTCGGCGGGGTCGAGCGCGGTGCCGAACTCGAGCGCCAGCACCTCGGCGATCGGGGTGCGGCCGTGCCCGGCCGCCGACTCAGCGCTTTCGGTGAGGAACAGGCAGCTTCCTTCCCCGAGGGGACGCGCTTCCTGGCCGCCGAGGCCGTGCCAGGTGATCCACGACCGGCGCTGGTTGAGGTCCTCCACCGCACCGGCCACCACCATCGGCGCCCGGCCCGCGCGGTGCAGGCGGCGGGCGTAGTTCAGCACCGAGAGCCCGGTGACCCGCCCGGAGGTGATCGTCGAGTTCGGGCCCTGGAAGCCGAACTTGACCGCGCACTGCGTGGTCGGGAAGTTCATCGCGGTGCTCGGCAGCTGCCTGCCGTTGACGTGGTAGGGCAACGCCTCGGTGAGCGAGTCGTACATCAGGTCCATCGCGCGGTCGGTGGTGGTCAGGTCACCGCCGAGCACCAGCGCGCGTTCGGCGGGCCCGTATTCGGCGAGCGCGTGCTCGCGCAGCAGCAGGGCGAGCGCGCCGACCGCGAGCCCGCCGGGCCGCCCGAGCCCGCGCTGCGCCCGCGTGTTGATCTCACAGTCGGAGATCAGCAGTTCGCTCACCGCGGCCCCGTCGACCACACCGGCTTCGGTGTAGGGCACGTCCTGCTCTGAGTCCACTCCGGACAGTGCGGACCGGCCTGCCCTGACGCCGTCGCCGAAAGCACGCTCCCCGAGGCCGTATGGCGAGATCACCGACATCGCCGAGATGATCACGACGCGCTCCTTTCCGCCTGGCGGTCGAAGCGCTTGAGCACCACCGCCGCGTTGAGCCCGCCGAACCCGAGCGAGTTGACCAGCGCGATCTTCGGTTCCGCCCGGCGCGCTTCGTTCGGCACGCAGTCCACCGGGCACTCGGGATCGGTGGTGGTGTGGTTGATCGTCGGCGGCAGGAAACCGTGCTCCAGCCCCAGGATCGCAGCGATGCTGGAGTGCGCGGCGGCCCCGCCCATGGTGTGCCCGATCATCGACTTGATCGCCGACACCGGCGGCACCGGCAGCTCCCCGAACACCTCGGTGAACGCGGCGGCCTCCATCGGGTCGTTGGCCTTGGTGGCGGTCCCGTGCGCGATCAGCAGGTCGACCTCGGCCGGGCTGACGCCCGCGTTGTCCAGCGCACCCCGCAGGCATTCGGCCACCCGCTCCCCCGACGGCCGCGTGGGGTGCCCGGCGTCGCAGTTGAAGTGGTAGTCCAGCACCTCGGCGTGGATGACCGCACCACGCGCGAGTGCGGTCTCCAGCGGTTCCAGCAGCAGCATCGCCGCGCCCTCGCCCAGCACCACGCCGGTGCGGTCCGCGGCGAACGGGCGGCACTCGTCGCGGGCCAGCGCGCCCAGCCGGTAGAAGGCGGCGAAAGACTTGCGGCACGGCGAATCCGCGCCGCCGACCAGCGCGTAGGAGACCTCACCGGCGCGCAGGGCATCCAGGCCGTAACCGATCGCGTAGTTGCCCGCCGCGCAGACGTCGGGCAGGGTCACCAGCTCCACGTCGTCGAGGCCGAGGTCGTCGGCCACCGAAACCGGCATGCGGCCCAGGCGGGCCCGGCGGGCCAGCACCGGGTCGACGTCGGCGAGTCCCTTGTTCACCTCGGTGGTGGTCATCTCGTCCACGTCGCGGGCTTCGCCCTCGGTGGTGCCGACCGCGACCAGGCCGCGCGAGGCCCGCAGGCGGGCGGGCGCCATCCCGGCGTCCTCCACCGCCATCAGCGCGGCGGCGGCGACCATCTGCGTCGCCCGGCCGTAGTGCGGCCGCTCCTCGTCGAAGGCGAACGCGGGCACCTCGCAGACCTTGCCGTACTCGAACCCGGTCACGTCGAATGCGGTGACCGGCGCGGCACTGCCCCGCCCGGCCAGCAGTCCGTCCAGGAAGGCCTCGCGCCCGATGCCGATGCCCGAGATCACGCCGATCCCGGTCACCACCACCCGGCCCGACCGGCCCGCCGGTGCCCCGTTGCCCATGTCCAGCTCCTTCCGGTGCGGCTCAGCCGCCGTAGCCGCCGTGGATTTCCAGCACCGAGCCGGTGATGTACCCGGCCTGCTCGGAGCTGAGGAAACCGACCAGCTCGGCGACCTCCTCCGGGCTGCCAGCCCGGCGCAGCGCGATCGAGTCGATCAGGTTGGTGCGGGCCTTCTCCGGCATGGCGTCGGTCATGTCGGTGTCGATCAGGCCGGGTGCCACCACGTTCGCGCGCACGCCGAACCGGCCGACCTCCCTGGCCAGCGACTTGGTGAAGCCGATGATCCCGGCCTTGGACGCGGCGTAGTTGGTCTGCCCGGCGTTGCCATAGACCCCGGTGACCGAGGACAGCGTGGTGATCGAGCCGGCCCGCCGCTTCATCATCGGGTAGGCCACCGCGCGGCAGACGGTGAACACCCCGTCCAGATTGGTGCGCAGCACGCTGGTCCACTTGTCGTCGGGCATGGTGGCCAGCGGGGTGTCCGCGGTGATGCCCGCCGCGGTGACCGCGGTGGTGACCGGGCCGAGTTCCCGTTCGGTGCGCGAGACCCACTCGCGCACGGCGGCGCCGTCGGTGACGTCGGCGCGCATCGCCAGCACCCGGGTGCCTTCCTCGCCCAGCTCCTTCTCCAGTTCCGTGGCCGCGCGCTCGTCGGCGCGGTAGCAGAAACTCACGTCGTAGCCGTCCTGCGCCAGCTGCCGCACGCACGCCCGGCCGATCCCCCTGGCGCCGCCGCTGACCAGAGCCACCCCTGCGGTCATGAACTTCCTTTCAGTCGCAACAGGATTCCCGCCGCGCTGCCGGCCGGATCACCGGACAGCACGACCACAAGACGCCCGGCCGGGCCGGGCGCGCAGAGCGCCGACGCCACCGCGAAGGCCGCGGTCGCCGCGCCGGTGTCACCGAGCACGCCGGTGCCGGGCACACGGTCGAGCGCGTGCTCGCCGAACAACCCCGCGGTCACCGTGCGCTCGGCTTCGGATCCGGTGGCCGGAACGGCCGCCCAGATCTCGTCCGGGGTCACCCCCGCCCGCGTCAGCAGCGCCGAAGCGGTGGCACGCAGCGCTTCCGGCTCGTCGCCGTCCAACACCACCCGGCTGTGCAGCGCGAGCACCTCGGCCAGTCCATCTACAGTGGACTCGTCGGACTCGTCGGACTCGACGGAGAAGACCACCCCGCCCTCGCCGAGCACCCCGCCACCGTTGTGGTGGTTGAGCCACGCGCGTTCGGCCGAGTACTCCTCCACCGCACCGGCGAGCACGCGCACGGCCCGGCCCGCGGCGAGCAGCCGCTGCGCGTAGGCCAGCGCGAACAGGCCCGCGCCGGGGCCACCGGCGATGGTGGTGTTCGGCCCGGTCAGGCCGTAGCGGATGGCGCACTGGGCGGCCGCGTAGTTCATCACCGCGGCGGGCAGCACCTTGGTGTCCACCTGGTGCGGTTTCCGGCTGAGCAGCGAATCACGGGTGATGGTCATCGTGGAGCGCAGGCTGCCCGCGGTGGTGCCGAGCACCAGACCGGTGCGCTCGCCCGCCCCGGTGCCCGCCAGCCGTCCGACGGTGGCCAGCGCGAACACCGTGGCCCGGTCGGTCGAACGGCCGACCTTGCCGCCGACCAGTTCCTTCGGGTCGTAGTCCGGCACCAGGCAGGCACCGGGATCCGGCACCGCCCACTCGTCGCCCGGCGGTGCCGAGGGGTTCCGGCCGGTGCGCACCCCGTCGGCGAAGGCGTCGTTGCCCTGCCCGAACGGCGACACCACCGACCAGCCGGTGATCACCGGGAAGCCCGCGCTCATACCGGAGTCCTCTCGTACTTGCCGAGCAGCACCACGGCGTTGTTGCCGCCGAAGGCCAGCCCGTTGTTCTGCACCACCCGCAGGTCGGCCTCGACCGCCCGGTTCGGCACGCAGTCCACCCCGCAGGCCGGATCGGTCTGGCGGTGGTTGATCGTCGGCGGCACGAACCCCTGCTCCAGCGCCACCGCGCAGGCGATCGCGCCGAGCGCGGTGGAGGCGCCCATCGCGTGACCCAGCATCGACTTGAGCGAGATCGTGCGGGGCGGCCGGTCGCCGTAGACGTCGCGGATCGCGTCGCATTCGGTGATGTCGTTGAGCTTGGTGCCGGTGCCGTGCGCGGAGATCAGGTCGACCTCGTCGGGCTTGACGCGCGCGTCGTCCAGCGCCAGGCGCATGCACCGGGCGACGCTGTCCTGGTCGGGCGCCACCGGGTTGCTGCCGTCGCAGTTGAGCCCGTACCCCAGCACCTCCGCGTGCACGGTGGCGCCGCGGGCCAGTGCCGAGTCGAGCGTTTCCAGCAGCAGGATGCCCGCGCCCTCGCCGTTGAGAATGCCCGCGCGGCCGACGTCGAAGGGGCGGCAGGCGTCCGGGGCGACCAGGCCGAGCCGGTGGAAGCTGGCGAAGTTGCGGCGGCTGACCACGTCGGCACCACCGGCCAGCGCGTACTCGGCCGTACCGGAGCGGACCGCGTCGAAGGCGTCGCCGATCGCGTAGTTGCCCGCCGCGCAGGCTGTTCCGATGGTGTAGGCATCCACATCGGACAGTCCGAAGTGGGCGGCGATGTCGAGCGCCAGCCGCTGCGCCGGGATCCGGGCGGTCCGTGCCGGGTCCAGGTTGTCCGGCCCGTCGCCGACCATGGTGGCCACGAGGTCGTCGATGTCCTGTGACTGCCCGTCGGTGCTGCCGACCACGACCATGCCGCGCCGGGCACGCAGGTCCTCGGCGCCGATCCCGGCGTCGGCCAGTGCCATCGCGGTGGCTGCCAGCGCGAACCGGCTGGGCCGTCCCACGCCTTCCAGATCACCGGAAACCCAGTCCTCGTCCCGGAAATCCTTGACCTCGCAGACCAGTTCCGACGGGAAGCCGGTGGTGTCGAAGGCGGTCGCCGGACCGGCACCGTGGCGACCGGCCCGCAGCCCGGCGGCGAATTCGGGCAGCCCCACGCCGATGCTGGACACGGCCCCCATTCCGGTGATCACCACCCGGGCCGGCTCGGCGGACATCAAGCCCCGCTCACCACACCGGAGACCGGCTGCCCGGCGGCGACCCCGCCGCCGGTCCAGCCCAGTTCCCCGGCGATGAACTCGTAGACCGTGGCCAGGCTGGTCAGCTGGGACAGGTCCACCTGGTCGATCTCCACGCCGAAGCGCTTCTCCAGCGCGGCGAGCAGGTCGATCGCGCTCAGCGAGTCGATGCCGAGGTCCTCGTCGAACAGCGTGTGCTCGGCCAGCTCATCGGGCTCGATCTCGAAGGCTTCGCAGGCCAGTTCCTTGATCACGGCCTTGCGCTCGGCGATCTCGGCGCTGTTGGTGCTGTCGGTGCCGGTCATCGGGGCGCCCCTTCCGTCTCGTAGTTGCTTCTGAGCCACCCGTCGTCGTAGATCGAGTCGAGGTAGCGCTCACCCAGGTCCGGCGCGATCAGCACGCCGGTACCGGACATCCGGTTGCGCGAGAGCCAGTCCAGCGCCCCGGCCAGCACGGTCCCGGTGGACCCGCCGAACAGGAAGCCGTGACCGGCCAGCTTGCGGCACATCGCGATCGAGTCGGGCTCGCTCACGTGCACCACGTCGTCGGCGAAGGTGGCGTCGAAGATCGCCGGCGGGGTGCTGGTGCCCAGCCCCGGGATCAGCCGCCGGGACGGCGGCAGGCCGAAGGTCACCGAGCCGACCGCGTCCACCGCGACCACGGTGACCGGCAGCTGCTCGTCGCGGATGTAGCGGGCGCAGCCCATCAGCGTGCCGGTGGTGCCGGCGCCGACGAAGAGCACGTCCAGCTCGGGGAACTGCTTGAGGATCTCCGGCCCGGTGGTGCGGTAGTGCGCGCCCCAGTTGTCCGGGTTGGCGTACTGGTTCAGCCAGACGTAGCGGTCGTCGCGGGCGCACAGCCCGCGCACGTGGTCCAGCCGCGCGGTGAGGAACCCGCCGTCGGCCCCCGGCTCGGTGACCAGGTGGACCACCGCGCCGTAGCTCTCCATCAACCGCACCGCGGCCGGATTGCACCGGATGTCGGTCACGCACTCGAACCTGCGGCCCTTCGCCGCCAGAATCATGCTCAGCGCCACCCCGAGATTTCCGGACGACGATTCCACCAGTACCGAATCCGGCCGCAGCGCGCCCGACCGCTCGGCGGCGGCCACCATTTCCGCGGCCGCCTTCAATTTGATCGAACCGGCGAAGTTGAATCCCTCGCACTTGAGGTAGAGCGGCTGCCCGACGATGTCGAGCAGATCGACGTAGAGGTCGCCGACGTTGAACTGGTGGGGCTCGGTGATCAGCGGCATACCGGCCGCCTTCGCCGAATTCCGGGGTGGTCCATGAATCCATCATCTCCCTGTTGGCCGGTGGGGAACAATCCGCGAAAATCTGATAAGCGGGCGCGTCACGCGACCTGGAAACGCAGCCCGGTCAGCTCCACCCGCGAATTCACTTCCAGCTTCCGGAAAATGCGGCCGAGGTGGGCGTGCACGGTGTGCGGGGAAACGAACATGCGCGCGGCCACCTGGCGATTGGTCAGGCCCTGCGCGACCAGTTCGGCGACGTCGCGCTCGGTGTCGGTGAGGCTGCCCCAGCCCGACACCGGGCGTTCGGCGTAGGTCCAGTGCCGTCGCCGCACGCCCGCCGCGCGCAACCGGCTGCGCACCCGCGCGACGTCACGCGGCGCACCGGCCGCCTGGTAGGCCGCCAGCGCGGTGTCGAGTTCGCGGACCACCTCGTCCGACGGCCTGCCTTCACGGGCGAGCAGCCCCGCGAGGTCCTCCGCCGCCGAAGCCCGCGCCCAGCCGTGACCGTGCGCGGCCACCGCCTCGCGCAGCTTGCCCGCCTTGCGCCGGAGCAGACCGGCGGAATGGGCGGCGGCCGCGGCGAGCGGCGCGCACCCGGGATTGCGTTCGGCGAGGTCCTCGGCTTCGGACGCCACCAGTCCGGCGAGCGCGGTGTCGTCCGCGGCGAGCGCGGTGCGGACCAGCCACCCGGCCGCCGCCGGATGCAGCAGCAACGGCTGGGTGGGGCGCGAGTCCCCGAGCAACGCGATGACGTCGGCGGGTTCGAGCCGGGCGGAGGTCAGTTGCAGTTCGAGCCACAGCAGTGCGACAGGATCGTGGCCGGGCAGCTCCCGGTAGTCCGCGATGTGCTGCTCGGCCTCACCGAGTTCGCCGCGCCGCAGCGCCAGTTCACCGAGCACGACGGGCGCGCCTTCCCGCGCGGCCTCGTCGATACGGCCCGCCCAGAGCGAGATCCGCGCACGCGTCACCCGGACCGCCTCACCGAAGGGCACGTGCCCGGTCTGTTCGATCCGGGTGGCGATGTCGGCCAGCGCGACCTCGGCCTCACCGAACTCGCCCAGCTGGGCCAGTCGCTCGGCCAGCACCAGCGCGGGGTGCGGCAGTGGCACGCCGGCCACCAGCGGCACCGGGCACTGGGCCGCGAGCCGGTTCAGGCGGAGGCTTTCCGCGATCTCCCCGCGCGACCACGCCTCGTCGGCCAGCACCTGGCGGGCGACCGCGCCGACCACACCGTCCTCTTCGGACGCTGCTTCGGCGAGGGACAGCCCGGCTTTGGTGCCGTTGAGCGCGGCGAGGCGCACCGCGCGGGTTTCCGCCACGCCGTCCGGGTCCAGTTCCGCCGCGGTCGCGGTGCCCTGGCCGGTGAGCATCCGGATGGCCGCGGCGATGGTGCGCAGCCGCTCGGCCACCGCCGGTTCCGGGGCCTGCACGAGCGTGGTGGAGATCAGCCCGGCAGCCTCGTCGTACCGGCCGCAGCGGTGCAGCGCGGCCGCCAGCGTGAGCGCCAGCTCGGGCACTTCGGCGTCACCGGGCGTGGTCAGCGCGAGCGCCTTCTCCGCGATCGTCGCCGCCGTGGCCGGTTCGGTGTCCACCACCCGCTCCGCGGCGACCGCCAGCGCGCGCACGGCCTGGGTGTCCCCCGGCAGCGCGCCGTCGAGCAGGTGGTCCACCGCCGACGCGCGAGCCTCGACGCCTCGGCTGAGCAGCAGGAGCCCGGCCTGCCGGTGCAGCGCGGTGCGCACGGACGCGGGAATCGTCTCGCTGATCGACCGCCGGAAGAGCTTGGAGCAGAAGGAAAGTTCGCCGTCACCGGAGTCGGTGAGCACGCCGGAGCAGACCACCTCGCGCACCGCGCGGGCGATGTCGGCCGCGGTGCGGCCCAGCAGTTCGGCGGCGTCGGCGGCCTGGAAGGCGTGGCCGAGCACGGCGGCGACCTCCAGCACCCCGACCGTGTCGGCGCTGAACCCGCTCAGCCGTTCGCGGACCGCGTCGGTCAGCCGTGCGGGCAGCCGGTCGGCGATCAGTTCCGCCCGCCCGTCGCGCACCCGGACCGCCTCGTCCTCGCGCAGTCCCCCGGCCAGCGCCGCCAGCAACGCCGGATTGCCCCCGGCTTCGGCGACCAGCTCGGCCAGCGCGCCGGCCGGCGGGGCGCCGAGCACCTGCCCGGCTAGTTCCGCCGCGGCGGTGGCGGACAACGGTTCCAGCCGCAGGCGCGGTGCCCCGCCTTCGGCCAGCCGGTCGAACAGCCGCGCGGCGGCGGCACCGGTGCGGCCGTGCTCGGTGCCGTCCCGGCGGGCCAGCACCCAGAGCACCGGTGCGTCGCGCAGATGGGCGGCGAAGGACTGCAACGCGGCCAGCGTCATCGGATCGGTCCAGTGCACGTCGTCCAGCGCGATCAGCTGCGGTGCCCGGCGGGCGCGGTCCTCGATCTCGCCGAGCAGCCGGGCGGACAGGCGCATCGGGGTGTCGTCGGGCCTGCCCAGCGCCCACACGGTCGCGCCGAGCGCGTCGGCCAGCGGCGCCAGCGGGGTCCACTGGGTCAGCTCGTCGGCGCGGGCAGCGCAGGCCACCACACCGTGGTCCGCGGCGGCGGCCACGGTATCGGCCAGCAGGCGGGTGCGGCCGGCTCCCGGCGCACCCTCCACCAGCACCACCCCGCCCGTGCCGCCGGACAGCGTGGTGAGCGCGCCGGTCAGCACCGACGACTCACGGTCACGATCGTTCAACGTACGCACAACCATCTTTTGTCACCCATTCCGCGTAGCACCGACCGAAAGGTATGTGCGCCGCCGCCGGACCGGCTATCCGCAGGAATCGGAATCGTGGCGACCGGCCTGATTACTGAGACTTTTCACAGTTTCGCCGAATGCTCGGAATTCCATTTTCGGACGCGCTGAAGCCGGTCGGCCACGGCGATCCTCGTCCGGTCCGGTTCGTCGGCGTAGAGCAGATCCACCAGCTCCGCCCGGCGGCGGAGTACCGCGCTGCGGTTGAGCTGGCCCTTGTCGGTGACCTCACCGGCGTCGATGTCCGGCGGCGCGGTGGTCACCACCAGGCGTTCCACGCGCGCCGACGCGCCCATGCCCTGGTTCAGGTCCGTCAGCACCGCCGCCAGGTGCGAAAGCACGGCGGCGACGGTGTCGTCGTCCTGGCTGTCCCCGATGATTTCGCGGACGCGTTCGGGGTGCGTCCACGCGATCGCCGTGACGTAGGAACGGTTGTCCCCCACCAGCACCGCGTCGGACAGGATGCCCGCCCCGGACAGCAGGCGGTTGCGCAGCCTGCCCGAGACCACCCAGGTTCCGCTGTCCAGCTTGAAGTCCTCGGCGATGCGCCCGTCGAACACCACGCCCCGACGCGGATCCCCGCTCTCGTCGGCGATCCGCACGGCGTCGCCCGAGCGGTAGAAGCCGTCCTCGTCGACGGCATCGGCGAACTCCGCGCCCAGGTAGCCCGGCGTGACCGACGCGCCGCGCACCCGGATCTCCAGCCTGCCCGCGACCGGCGCCAGCTTGATTTCGGTGCCCGGCAACGGAACCCCGATGCCCCGGTCGGCCCCGCCATAGGTCGAGGTGGCCGCGGGACCGGTTTCGGTGGAGCCCCAGGAGGAAACCACCGGCACGTCCCGGCCGGTCGCGCTCCTGGCGATCTCACGCAGCCGGGCGCGGAGTTCGTCGGGCAGGTCGGCGCCCGCGTACAGGATCATGTCGATCCTCGACAGCACGCGCGCGGCCAAGCCGGGATCCGCGGTGAAGCGCTGCGCGAGCTGCGCGTACCCGGCGGGCACGTTGACGCAGATCGTCGGCGGGACCGAGGTGAGCGCCTCGACGGTGCGGTCGAACTCGCCGGGTCGCGGCGAACCGTCGTCGACGTACAGGCTCCCGCCGTTGGTCAGCGCGAGGTGCAGGTTGTGGTTGGCGCCGAAGGTGTGGTTCCACGGCAGCCAGTCGGTCAGCACCGGCGGCCGGTCGGCCAGGAACGGCCAGATCTGACGCAGCATCTGCTGGTTGGCACTGAGCATGCCGTGCGTGTTGACCACGCCCTTCGGCATTCCGGTGGAGCCCGAGGTGAACAGGATTTTCGCCGTGGTGTCCGGGGTCAGCGCGGTGAAGGCCCGCTCGACCGCCGCGGTCGGCACGGTCGCGAGCAACCGCGGCAGGTCGTCGCCGACCACGGCCGGCGCGTCGACGGCGGCGAGCGCGGCACCGAACCGGCCTCCGTCCTCGGCGTAGACCAGGCTCGGCCGGACCAGGCCGGAGATGGCGCGCAGCCGGGCGTGATCGGTGGCCCGCAAGGAATAGGCGACGCTGGTCGGCACCACGGGCACACCGGTGAGGTAACACGCCAGGGTGAGCAGCAGGTGGTTCAGCGAGTTGCCGGACAACACCATCAGCGGAGCGGCCGGGCCCAGCCCGCGATCGAGCAGGGCCTGGCCCAGCGAGGCGGCCCCGGCGGCCGCCTCGCCGTAGGTCAACTCGCGCCAGCCGTCGCCGTCGCGCTCGGCGGCCAGCACCGCGCCGGGCGTCGCCTCGGCCCAGTACCGCAGCGAATGCGCCAGCGTCGGCGGGTGCTCACCGAGTGGCTCGGCACAGCCGATCACCTGACTCCCGTCCGGTAGCAACGACCTGGAGAACCGGGCGGCCACAGCGCCGGTCACCGGGTGACTCCCTCGGTGTACAACTCCACGGCCGCGCGCAGCTCACCGCTGGCGATGAGCGACGCGACGCGCTCGATCTCGGTGTCCATCGCCCGGTCGCGGTCGAGGAAACCGCACACTTCCCGGACCGCGCCGTGCGCCGCCGCGGTGGGCGCGCTCAGCACGTCCGGCCCGCGCAGGTCCGCGGCCTGGCACAGGGCGATCAGGTGGATGGCGGTGATCCGCTGGACCAGCTGCACCACCGAGCGCGCGTCACGGGCGGCGATCGTGCCCATGCTGACCTTGTCCTGGTTGTGCGCCTCGGTCGACCGCGAGAACGATGCGGCCGGCATCGTCCACTTGAGAGACTCGGCGGCCAGCGACGAGGCCACGATCTGCATGCCCTTGAACCCGTGGAACAACCCGGCCTCGTAGTCGCCGTCGGCCACACGCGGGATCAGGTTCGGGGTCAGGCCGTTGTTGAACTTCTCGTCCACCACCAGCTCGAGCTGACGGTCCAGCAGGTCGCCCACGCTGGCCACCGCGGTCTTCAGCGCGTCCATCGCCTGCGCCACGTGCCCGCCGTAGAAGTTGCCGCCGTTGCGGACCGCGGCCGCGGGCACCTCGAACAGCGGGTTGTCGTTGGCGGAGTTGACCTCCACGGTCAGCCAGTGCCGCGCCCAGTCGGTGGTGTCGCGCAGCACGCCGGTGACGTGCGGGGCGCAGCGGATCGAGTAAGCGTCCTGGATGGACTGTTCCAGCTCGACGAAGTCGCTGTCGGGACGGCGGATCCCGTTGTCGGCGGTGGTGTCGGCGTACAGTGCCGCACGGATCACCGCGGCACTGCGCAGCACCCCGTCGTGCGGCTTGGCGTCGAACAGGAACGGGGCGAAGTGCCCGGGATTGCCCAGCAGCACCTGGCTGGTCATCGCGGTGCACAGGTCGGCCGCGAACGCCAGCTCCGCCGCGTCCTGCAGCGCCAGCACGGCGAACCCGGACATGAACGAGGTGCCGTTGACCATCGCCAGGCCCTCTTTGGCCTCCAGGGTCAGCGGGGTCAGCCCGGCGTCGGCGAGCGCGGTCGCGGCGGGCTTCTCCTCACCGCGGTGCAGCACGCGGCCCTGCCCGGTCAGCGCGGCGGCCAGGTAGCTCAGCGGAACCAGGTCGCCGCTGGCCCCCACGGTGCCGCGCTCGGGGATCAGCGGCAGCACGTCGGCGTTGATCAGGTCGAGCAGCGCGGAGACCAGCTCGGGCCGCACCCCGGAATGCCCGCGGGCCAGGCAGTTCGCCCGCACCACCATGGTCGCGCGCACCACCTCGGGCTCGGCCATCGGGCCGACCCCGGCGGAGAGGAACCGGACCAGGTTGTCCTGGAGATCGCTGGTCTTGCGCTTAGACACCTGCCGCCGGTTGCTGTCGCCGAACCCGGAGGTGACGCCGTAGATCGGCGTGCCGGAGTCGATCAGGCGGTGCTTCAGCGCGTTCGACTCGCCGATGCGGCGGCTGGCTTCCTCGTCGAGTGCGACCGTGCGCAGTTCCGGGCGCCGGGCCAGGCCGGCGATGTCGTCCAGGGCGAGCGTGCGCCCGTCCAGGTGCACCACGCGGAGCTGGGGGCGCTGGTCGGTGGGGGTGGCCATGTGTGTGTCCTCTCTGGCGGATGGAGCGTGGCCTGGGTGGGGATCAAGCGGTCGGCCACCGCGATCGTCGTCACCCATTCCGCGTATCACCGCACGAAAGGTAAGCGCGCCGATGACGGACCGGCTATCCGCAGGAATCGGAATCCGGCCAGCCCCCGTAAAGCCTGAGAATTTTCACAGTTTTCCGGTAAATCGAGAGAAATGCGCGCACGCCGAGCACCCCGGCCACCACAAAGGTGACCGGGGTCCTTTTCCACCCACTGGGGGAAGGTGGAGATCAGGCCGAATTGCGCGAGGCGTACACCGTCATCGCCGCCCCGAGCAACTGGGCTCCGCGACCGGTCATCGGGTTGTGACCGGTGATCTTCTCGATCCGCCGCAGGCGGTAGTCCAGCGTGCTGCGGTGGATGTAGAGGTCCTTCGCCGCGCGGCTGCGGTTGTAGTCGGCGCGGATCAGCACACCGAGCGTCTCGCGCAGCACCGTGCTGGCCATCAGCGGCCGGATGATCTCCACCAGGTTGTCCGCGACCGCCTCGTGCTGCGAAACCGCGTACTCCACCAGGAAATCGTCGCGGCCGTACACGCCGGGCTCGCTGCCCGCGGCCTTGGCCAGCTTGAGCACGTCGACCGCTTCCCGGTACCCGTCCGGGATCTCGGCCCTGGCACGGCCGGACACCGCGCACCACACGCGGCCTCGCAGCCGCCTGCCCAGTTCCCGCACGACCCGCGTGGAGCGATCGCCGTCGTCGTCCGGGATCAGCGCCACCGCGCCGGACGGACACGGCGCCACCAGGGTCTCCTGGCCGTAGCCCGCCAGCGTCTCGGTCAGTTCGGCCTGCCCGTGCGGGCCGGCCTGCAGCACGGCCACCACGTACAGCCGCGCCAGCAGCGGTTCCACGTGCGGTGGCGCGGTGCCGTCGGCGATCAGCCGCGCGGCCAGCTCGGCCGGCGGGTGCACCGCCGCCTCCAGCGGCCCGACCGTGTCGGCACTGCCGGCTTGCTCGGCCGCCGCGTTCTCCAGCAGCACCCGCAACCGGGCCCGCACCCCCGGCGGGGCCGATTCGGCGAGCGAGCCGATCAATTCGGCCAGCTCACCCGCCGGCGATTCCCCGCACGGCACCAATTGCAGCGGCCGGCCTGCCTTCGCGGGCGGTGCGATCGGTTCGTTCAACATCGGATACGCCTGCTTCCCGTCGGCGGCCACCTATCCGGCGGCCGTTTCCCGGAATCTCTGCCATTTCCCGCCGACAATCGAATGCATCGACTCGTCCCCCTACCTCGAAAAGATCCCTCGCCGCACGCCGGCGGCATGTTTCGAATACGTTTCCGAGGCTAGGAACGCGGGGTGACCAAGTCAACCGAAACCCACACGGTCGAAGGGAAGCGGGGCTAATCTCGTGGTGCCGTACCACTGACCGCCCGGGCAGTGGGCGGACCACACCACCCCGGTACGGTTGGTGAAAGTCTCCCTGAGCGCGCTCTTCACCCGCAGTTCACAGCGGGTTCGGGTGATCGGGGTGGTCACCAGGTACGGGCGCGCAGCGCCCCGGCCAGCTCCGTCCGCCGCTTCACGCCGAGCTTGCGGTAGGAGTTCGTCAGGTGCTTCTCCACCGCCCGCACGCTGACCTCCAGCGACTTGGCGATCTCCTGGTTCGTGTTCCCGGCCGCGGCCAGTTCCACCACGCGCCCTTCGGCCGGGGTCAGCGTGCCCGCGCCGGCGCGGCGCTCCCCCGCCAGGCGCGCCGAGCGTTCCGCTATCGCGTCACCGCAGTCGAGCGCGATCTCCCGCGCGCGGGCCAGGTGGTCGGCGGCCTCGTCCGGTTCGGTTTCCTTGGCCCGCTTGCCCAGCCGCACCAGCGCCCTGGCCAGCTCCGAGCGGTTGGCGGACTTCTCCAGCACGTCCACCGCCTCGCGCAGCAGGGCGAGCCCGGCCGGTCCCGGGGTCATGTCCCCGGCCACCCGCGAAGCCCGCCCGATCGCCGCGGCGGCGCCCCATTCGTGGGCCCGCAGCAGTTCCTGTTCGGCGATCTCCCGCGCGGCCTCGGGGTCGCCGAGGCGCTTGTGGAGGACCGCCGCGGAGAGCCGCCACGAGAACAGGCCGGGGTTGCGCCAGCCTGCCCGTTCCAGCTGCCAGCCGGTGTCCAGGATGAACGCCAGCGCCGACTCACGGTCGCCCTCGATCGCGGCCGCGGTCCCCCGCAACAGCCCGAGCAGCCCGTTGACCAGTACGTTCGCCCCTTCTTCCGGCGGATCGGCGAGTAGCCGGCGGATCAGCTCGGGGTCCCGGTTGTTGATCGCGGTCAGCGAGAGCGGGACCAGGATCGCCGTGCCGGTGCGGGCCCAGTCCGGCGGCGGGCCGGCCAGCACGCGGTGGGCGATCTCCCCGGCCTCGGCCAGGCGGCCCCGGTTGAGCGCGACCAGCGCGCGTTCGGCGTCGATCAGGTCGCGTTCGACCCCGCCGCCGTTGTCGAGGCACTGCTCCAGCGCGCTGTCCAACCAGGCGCTCAGCTCGTCCACCGAATCGGCCGCGCACAGGGTGTCCACCAGCAGCGGCAGCACCCCGTGCACGTGCGACGGGGTCGCGGGCTCGCGGCGGAGGATGCGGGCCCCCAGCCCGGCCACCTCGGCCGCGGTCGAACCGGACACCTTGGTGGTGGCGTAGAGCAGGACGGTCAGCAGCTCCCGTTCGGCCGGGGTGGCCACCGCCGGGTCCGGGCCGAACCCGCGCAGCCGCCACGCCGAGGCCATCAGCTCGGCGGGATCGGCCGAGCCGACGTGCCGCGCCCTGGCCTCCAGGTGCAGCGCGAGTTCCCGGTCGCCGCCGGTCAGTTCGTGCTTGCCCAGCTGCGCCATCACTTCGTCGAGCAGATCGCGCACGTATGGCGGGGCGTCGGCGAACAACGCGGGCGACAGCCGGACCAGCGCGGCGGCCCGGTCCCGCGGTGCGCTCAGCAACGCGGTCGCCTGGGCGACGTGCCGGACCGAGGCCGCCCGATCGACGCCGACCTCCGCGGTGGCCAGCGCGACGTAGGCCGCCGCGCGGTCGTCATCGTCGAGCGTGTCGTCGAGCAGCAACCGGCGCAGGTACCGGACGGCGGCCTCCGGTGCGCCCCGGCGGATCGCCGCGTCGGCCGCGCCGCGCAGCGCTTCGGCGGCCCACGGCAACCGCACCGACAGCACGCCGAGCAGGCGGTCGGCCACTTCCTCCGCCGGGCGCCCGCTGAGGTGCAGTTCCTCGGCCGCGCGCACGTGCGCCCGCTCGCGTTCCTCGACCGTCATCGACTCGTCCAGCGCTTCGCGGACCAGCACCTGGGCGAACCGCGGCGTCCGCTCCACCAGCAACCCGAACCGCGACAGCGTGCGCAGCGCCAGCTCGCCGGCCACCTCGTCGAGCCCGGTCAGCCGACCGATCAGGTCGAGATCGGCGCGCTCCCCGAGCACGGTGATCGCCTTGGCCACCTCCCACACCGGCGGCGGCTGCGACCGCAGGCACGCCAGCAGCCAGTCGCGCAGCCGCACCGGCCGGGCCGAGTACACGCGGTCGCGGTTGGCCGCCACCGGCGCGACCTCCTCGGCGGCCAGCTCGTCGAGCACGGCGGCCAGGAACATCGGATTGCCGCCGGTGACCGCCAGGCAGGCGGCACCGAACTCCTCGTCGGCCTGCGCGCCGGTGTGCCAGTTGACCAGGCCCAGCACCGCCGCCGCGGACAGCGGGCGCGGGCGCACGGTGGTGGTCGCGGCCTCGGCGAGCTGGCGGACCAGCGGCTCGTCGGCCAGCGCGTCGCCATCGCGGATCGCGCACACCAGCAGCACGGGCAGGTGCTGCACGTGCTGGGCCAGGTGCGCCAGCCAGCGCAGCGACGGCTCGTCGGCGTAGTGCACGTCGTCGGCCAGCACCAGCAGCGGACCGCGGTCGGCGCTGATGTTCGCCAGCAGCGCGTCCAGTCCGGCCAGCAGCTGCCGGTGCGGGATGTCGCGGCGGATCAGGCCGTTCACCGCCGAACCGTCGTACGGCCGCGCGCAGACGCGGCCCGCCGTCCCGGTCAGCCAGCTGTCGCGGACCTCGGCGGGCGCGGCGTACAGCACCGGGTTGAGCAGCTGGCCGATCACCCCGCAGGTGAACTCGCGTTCCAGCCGGGCGCCACCGGCGCGCAGCACGGTCATCCGCTCCACCTCGGCGATCGAGGGCAGCTCACGCAGCAGCGCGGACTTTCCCGACCCCGGCGGCCCGGCGACCAGCAGCACCGAACCGGTGCCGTCCCTGGCGGCACCGGCGGCGGCTTCGGCGACGGCCAGCTCGCCCTCGCGTTCGAGCAGGGGTGGCCGCCGGACGGTGATCGGCCCGCTCATGTCGGCTCCAGCACGATCGCGCTCATCCCCTTCACCCGGTCCAGGTAACCGGGTTCGCCCCACCGTTCGGCCAGTGCGCGTTCCTCCAGCACCAGCCGCTGCGCCTCCTCCGTCTGCCCGTTCGCCTGGTACGCGATCCCGGCCAGCACCCGCCACGACAGCAGCACCGGGTTCAGCCACTGCCTGGCCAGCATCCGGCGCCCGCTTTCCAGGAACAGCTCCAGAGCCTCGCCCGCTTCCCCGTCGGACAACCGCACCAGCCCACTGGCGAACAGCGCCTGCGCGCCGCCCATGCTGTGCTCCACCCCGGGCGGCAACGGCTCGGCGGCGCACCGGCGAGCGGCCTCGGGCCGATTGCGCTGAAGGTGGAGGGTGACCGTGAGCGCCCTGGCGTGCCCGGCCACCATCGGGTGCCAGCCGCGCTCGGGCAGTTCCTGCGACATCCAGTCGAAGTAGCGCGCCGCCTCGTCCCAGCGTTCCTGCATCAGCGCGACCGAGCCGCGGGTCAGCATCGCCCACACCGCGGCCGCCCGCATCCCGCGCCGGCGCGCCTCGACCAGGATCGAGTCGAGCCCCCTCGCGGCTTCCTCGGGCGCGCCACCGAGCATCAGCACCGCACCGGCGAGCAGGCTCGGGCTCAGCGGGCCGTCCTGGCGGGTCGGCACCTCGAGCGCGGCCCTGGCCAGCGCCAGCGCGCGTGGCCGGTCGGTGCCGCGGACGGCGAGCAGCCACGCGGCGATCCCCGCGCTCGCCGGGGTGTCCGGCGGGTCGGGCAGCGGGGGCGCGGTGCTGAAGCTGTAGTCGTCCAGTTCCGGGATGGTCTCCTCGGCGAGCGCGCACAACGCGGCCAGCGTGCCGCGTTCGGTGGCCGAGATGCCGTCCATCCGCGCGGCGGCGGTCAGCGTGCGGCGGGCCACCGACGGGCGTCCCTGTGATACCAGCATGTCGGCGGCACGCAGGCGCAGTGCGGGATCCACCGGGCCGCTGCCGAGCAGTACCCGCACCAGCCTGCGGTCGCTGGCCTCGGGCGCGGTGACCGCTTCGACGGCGGCCAGTTCGACCATCAGCCGTGCTTTCGCCGCTTCCTCCGCCGGCTCCCGCAGCGCGCGTTCCAGCAGGCGGGCGGCTTCTTCGTGGCGACGCCGGGCGTGCAGCCGGCGGGCTTCGCCGTAGAGCAGGGGCCCGGTGCCCGGCGAACCGGCCGGCGCGCTGAGCACCACCCTGGCCAGGAAGGCGTGTTCGGCACCGGCGCGCAGGCCCAGCGTGAAAACGCGGCGGAACAACTCGGCCCGCTCCTCGGTCGGCATCCCGGCCAGCACGCGCTCGACCACCACCGGCTCGGTGAACCGGACCGGGCGCGACGGACCGGCGTCGTCGGCGAGCCCGAGCCGCCGCAGCACCCCGGCCGCCCTGGCGGCGACCGCGGGCGGCAGCCCGGACACCGCGCAGACCAATTGCCAGTCGAAGTCGTCCCCGCAGATGGCCGCGGTCCTGGCCAGCGCGGTGGGTTCGGGCGCGAGTACCCGCATCACCCGGCCCACCCAGTCGCCCCTGGCCTCGGCCGCACCGGCGGCGAGATCGGCCGTGCCCGCCGTCAGCAACGCCGCCCGCACCACCGACGGCACGCCGCGAGAGTGGTGCAGCACCTCGGCCGCCGCCTCCGGATCGACCGGGCGGGCGTGGTTCGCCGCGAGCAGCCGCCGCACCCCGTCGGTGCTCAGCGGGCGCAACCGCAGCACGTGCCGCGCGGACTCGTGCACGGTGGCCTCGGCGCCCAGCTCACCGGTGAACGACTCCGCCGGTGAGCCGAGTTCGTTGATCGCGACCACGACCAGCAGCGGAGCCCAGTTCAGGCGGCGCAGCAACGCCCGCAGCCAGAGCCACGAACGCTCGTCCATCCACTGCGCGTCGTCGAGCACCAGCATCAGCGGGCGCCGCCGCGCGGCCGCCACGAAGTTCTCGCACAGCGCGGCGACGGAAACCTGCTCGCCGGTGGTGAACTCGGCGGGCAGCCCGGCGGCGAAGGTGCCGACCACGTCGTTCCCCGTCCCGGTCCCGCCCGGTGCGTGCGGGATCCCGGCCGCGTGCAGCACCCGCACGTCCTCGGTGACCGCGGCCGCCATCGCCCGGCGCAGCAGTGCCGTGCGACCGGCCCCCGGCGGACCGCTGATCTGCACGAAAGCCGACCGGCCCGCCGCCAGCCCGGTCACCACCGAGGCCAGTACCTCGAGTTCGGCATCCCGGTCGACCAGCAGTTCGCTCACGCACCCAGCTCCTCGGACCGCGCCCGCAGCGCGGCGGGCAGCTCGTCACGCAGGCCGATCCGCAGCTTCCGGTACACGCTCGAGAGATGGGTTTCCACCGTGCGCAGGGAAACGAAGAGCCGGTCGGCGATCGCGCGATTGCTCTCCCCCGCCGCCGCCAGCTCCGCCACCCGCAGCTCACTGCCGCTGAGCGCGCCGAGGCGGCGGGCGTCGAGCATGGTGTGCATCCGCCCGCCCGCGGAAACCAGCAGGTCGCGCGCGGCCGAGCCGAGCGCGAGATAGCCGGACTGCGTGGCCAGCGCGATCGCGCCGCGCAGGTGTGCCCGCGCGCCCTTGGTGTCGTCGTGGGCCAGCAACGCCCGCCCGAACAGGAACTCCGCCCGCGCCTGGCTGAGCGGGGCCGGTGCGGTGGAAAGACGTTCGACCGCTTCGGCGAGCTTGTCCAGTGACCGGCGCCCGCGCGTGGCCACCCCTGCGGCGAGCAGTGCCAGCCCGGCGCTCTCCGCGGTCCGCCATTCGCGGGCGGTCCGCTCGCCGTACTCGGCCAGCGCGGCGGCTTCCTCGTGCCGGTCCAGTTCGGCGAGCAGGCAGGCGGCTTCCAGCCACCACGGCACAAAAACCGGGTTCCGCACCCCGGCCTCGGCGAGCCGGTTGCCGCAGTCGAAGAGAATGGCGAGCGCGCTGGCGTGGTCGCCGCGCAACCGCAGCACCTCCGCCGAGACCAGCACGGCCTGCGGGTACATCCAGCCGAAGTGCGGCCAGCGGGTGCGCACCAGCAGCGACTCGGCCCGGTCCGGCTGGCCCATCTTGACCAGGATCGAAGCCAGGCGTACCGACGGCACCACCGCCTCGGCCGCCATGCCCTCCAGTTCGGCGGCGCCGTGCATCGCGGACTGGGCGTCGGCTGCGGCGTCGGGCAGTTCGCCGAGCCCCTCCAGCACGGTGGCCCGTGCGGCGAGCGCTGTCCGGCTGATCGGGCCGCCCGCGGTCTTGAGCAGGCGGTTCAGCGCGGTCAGCGCCTCCTGGGGTTCACCGGCGTAGCTGAGCGCGGTGGCGGCCGCGATGATCGGCGGCGGGTACCGCGACGGCAGGCCCTGCACCAGTGCCAGGCGGGCCTGGGCCGCGACCGCGGCGGCGTCCCGGCCGCCGAGCATGGTGGTGTACGCGGTCAGACCGCCCTGCACGCGGCTGCCGTGGGAATCGCCGCCGAGACGGGGTTCCGGGAGCCGGGCCAGCACGTCGGCGGTGGTGGATTCCTCGCTCAGGCCGACGGTGGTCAGCGCGACCTGGATCCGGCCGCGCAGTTCGTGGTCGCCCTCGTCGGCCCGGCCACCGCGTTTCGCGTCGAACTCGGCGAGCATGCGGTCCAGCACGCCGAACGCCTCCGGCGCCCGCCGGGCGGCCAGCGCCGACGCGCCGAACAGGTGCGCGAGCCGGGCGCGCACGCGGACGTCGGGGATCCGGTCGATCGCCCGCCCGAGGAACGCCATCGCCGCCGCCGGATCGGTGCCGACCACGGTTTCGGCAAGGCGCACCACGGTTTCCGCGTCGTCCGGGGCCCAGTCCAGCACCCGCGAGAGGTACCGCACGGCCGCGTCCGGGTCCTCGCCGCGCACCGCGGCGGCGGCCTGGCACAGCACGCGGTGCATCCACTGCTCCGGCAGTTCGGGCAGGGCCATCAGCAGGTGCGCCACCCGCGCGGCGGGCACGCCCTGATCGCTCAGCACGGCCGCGGCATGCCGGCGGAGCCGGACCACTTCGCCGTCGAGGACCTGCGCGAGCGCCGCACCGCCGAACTCCGGATGGGCCACCAGCGTCGAATCCGGCCGCACGATTTCGTCCCGCCGCAGGGTTTCCAGCGATTCGGCGATCAGCGCGTCCGGCAGGTCGCACAGCACCGGCAGCACCGCGGGATCGGCCGGGCCCGCCGCGCCCAGCACCGCCAGCGCGCGCAACACCACCCCGACGTGCGGCGGCCGGTCGGCGAGATAGTCGCGGACGACCAGTGCGAGCAGCCGCTCCCCCGCCGCCACCACCCGCGGTACCGCGGCGGCGTCCGGGCGGACACCACGCGCGGCCAGTTCGTCGAGCAGGCGGCGCAGCAGCCGCGGATTGCCCGCGGACATCCGGGCGCAGGCCGCGGTGAACCCGCCGTCCGGCACCGCACCGAGCGCCCGGACCACCACACGACGCACGTCGGCTTCGGGCAGCGGGTCCAGCCGCAGCGACACCGACTCGTGCTCGGCGGCCAGCCCGACCGCCCGCCCGGCGTCGCACTGGCGCAGGGTCGCCACCACCAGCAGCGGCCGCCCGGCCGCCCGGCGCAGCACGAAGTCCAGCCACCGCAACGATTCCTCGTCGGCCGACGCCACGTCGTCGACCAGCACCACCACTCCGCCGCGGTTCACCGCCAGCATCAGCGGGCACATCACGTCGGCCAGCAGCGCGAACCGGTCGGCCCTGGACCGGCGGAGGACGTCGTCGATCCCGCCCAGCGGCACCATCAACTCGCGGAGCACCCCGTACGGCTCGGCCTCCGCGGGAGCGGCGGCGTAGAGCACGGTGCGGTCGTCCCCCACCTCGCGCCGCAGCGCCTGGAGCAAGCTGGTCTTCCCGGTCCCCGCCCCGCCGCGGACCAGCACCAGCGGGGGTCCTCCCGGATCACGCACGGCCGCGCTGAGATAGGCGAGTTCGGCCGCCCGGCCCATCGGATCCGGCAACTGCGCCAGCACACCGGTCCCGCGAGTCGACACGCCTGCCCTCCGTCAACCAACACAAACCAACATCGGTTACGGAAACGACATTACCGAATACTCAGGCCGAGGGGGCACACGGATTCCAATGGAAAAACTAGAATTTCGCCGTTGTGTGAAATTCATTCATGTTGCCTGCGCGGCGAAGGCCGTGGCCAGCAGGACAACCACCGAAAGGAGCATTCCGGCGCGGGGATCGTGGGAAACCGACAGCAGGCGGACTCCGGAGCGTGACGCCGGCGCGGGCATCCGGCTCAGCGCCACCGACCTGAGCCTGCCGAACACGGCGGGCAGCACGGGCAGGCAGGCCACCACCGCGACCACCGGCACCGCCGCCGAATCCGCCGGCACCGCGGTGACCACGTGGTGCACGGCCAGATGCAGGGTCGCGGTGGACACGATCACCGCGGCGCCCGCGAGCTTCACCGGCTGACCGGTGGTGGTGCGGCCCTGGTTCTCCAGCAGATGCCGGGCGTGCGGGCGGGACGCCAGTTTCCGCAACCGGCGGCGGTCCTGGCGCAGCATGGCCAGCGCCTGGTCCAGACCTATCGCCGCGCCGATGGCGAACAGCAGCAGGCCGGTCGCCGCACCGGTGTGTGCCACCTGCGAGAGCACCAGCGAAGCCCCGGCCGCCGCCGCGGTGGGGGCCCACAACTGGCGCGGTGTGGCGCCCGACAGCAGCACGGCGGCGAAGCCGAGCAGCAGGATCAGCGAGGCCGCAGGCAGATCGAACAATTCCGGGGCCATCCGATGCTCCGTTCCGCGTTTCACGTGCGTTCCCGACCCCATTGATGCTGGTCGACGGCGGCGCGGTGATCAGCCCGGAGCACCCCCGGATTCCGGGTGGGGACAGCCCCACCCCCGATCGAGCGACTCCGCATTCCGCGCGGTGACACTCCGCGAAACGCGGAAATGACGCACTAATGCGGCCCCCGAAAATTTTCGGGGGCCGCAATTGTGACGCCGTTTTCAATGAATGTTCGCGGTGCGACAGTGAAAGCAGAAGTGTCACCGGGAAAGCGAACGCACTCCCGGACTCGCGGCGGCGAGCAGCGTCAGCACGCCCATCACCCCGCCGACGGCCAGCACGGTCCCGGTCACCCCGAGCGCGGTCAGCGCGAACCCGCCCAGCAGCGAACCGAACGCGAGCGGCCCGTAGGCCAGCAGGGTGGCCACGCTGGTCACCCGGCCGCGCAGGCGGTCCGGCACGATCTGGACCAGGTACGCGCTCACCCCCACGGTCCACACCGCGCCGACGTAGGACATCAGCCCGTACACCGCGCCGAGCAGCACCGGGTCCCCGGCGAGCAGCGTGGTCGGCACCAGCACCGCCCACAGCGCGTTCGCCCCGATCACCAGTGCCGGCAAGGAGATCCGGCGGATCCAGAAGGTGGCGCCGAGCGCACCGAGCACCCCGCCGATCCCGCTGACCACCGACACCAGCGCCGCCACGGTCTGCGAGCCGCCGTCCTGGCGGACGATCTCCAGCACGGTCAGCATCAGCACCTGGAACAGCAGGTTGCTCACCGCGATCAGCCCGGCGGCGGCGCGGGCGAACCGGTGCCCCGCCATCCACCGCAGTCCCTCCATCAGCGCGGCCAGCGGTTTCCGCGGTTCGGCCGCGACCGGTTCGGCCTGCAGCTTCTTCTTGATCATCAGCACCGTGCCGAGCGAGAAGGCGTGCAGCACGGCGGTGGCCAGGAACGGGAACCACTGGGTGATCGCGCTGAGCACCCCGGCGCCCGGCTGGCCGAGCAGCCCGGCCGCCTGCTCCCTGGCCTCGTTGCGCGACATCGCCGTGGTCAGGTGCTTCTCCGGCACCACACTGGGCAGCGCCGCGCGCTCGGTGATCCGGTACACCACGGTGAACGCGCCCTCGACGAAGGCGACCACCGCCAGGTGCCACAGGTTCAGCCCGGCGAAGATCATGCCCAGCGGGATGCTGCCGACCGCGATCAGCCTGCCGAGATCACAGACGATCAGCAGCCGCCGCCGGTCGAAGCGGTCCACCGCCACCCCGGCGGGCAGCTGCACCAGCAGGTAGGGCAGTTGCGCGGCGAACGCGATCAGCCCGGCCGAAGCCGCGGATCCGGTGGCCCACAACACGATCAGCGGATAGGCGAAGGCGCTCAGCCGCGAACCGAGGAAGGACAGCCCGGCACCGGACCACAGCAGCAGGAACTCCCGGTTCCCGCGCAGCCCGCGATCCGGCGTGGTGGCCTCGGTGGGTGAGGAGGGAACGGTGGGCCGGGTCATCGAATCCCGCCGGCACACCACTCGAGCACGGCCATGGCGCTGTGCAGCTTGTGCTGGGCCTGCGCGAAGGCCAGGCTCATCGGCCCGTCCAGCACCTCGGCGGCGACCTCCTCGCCGCGGTGGGCGGGCAGGTCGTGCAGGAACACCGCCTCCGGATTGTCGTCCCACAGCCCGGCGTGCACGGTGAACGGCGCGAACCGCTCGCGCCAGTTCCGGTCCGCCTTGGCGGTGCCGGTGGTCTGCCAGCGCGTGGTGTAGATGACGTCGAACCCGCCGGGCAGCAGGTCCATGTCGTGCCGTTCGGTGATCGACGAGCCGTACCGGGCGGCCTGCTCGGCGGCGGTGGCCGCGATCGGCCTGGCCAGCCCGTATCCCGCCGGCGTGCGCAGTTCCAGCCGGGTCCCGGCGAACCGGGTCAGGCCCAGCGCCAGCGCCGCCGCGGTGTTGTTGCCCTCGCCGACGTAGAGCACCCTCAGCCCGCTGATCCGCTCGAAGTGGCAGAACAGCGTGGTCAGGTCGGTCAGCCCTTGGGTGGGGTGCTCCTCCACGTTCATCGCGTTGATCACCGGCATCGTGCCGTGCCCGGCCAGTTCGCCGAGCCGGTCGGCGGACAGCGTGGTCCTGGCCACCAGCAGGTCCAGCATCGAGGCGAGCACGCAGCCGGTGTCGGCCAGCGTCTCCCCGGTGTTGGTCTGCAGGTCCCCCGGCCCGTAGGTGATCAGCCGCGCGCCGAGGCGCAATGCCCCGCTGGAGAAGGCGGTGCGCGTGCGGGTCGAGGTCTTCTCGAAGTAGACGCCGACGATCTTGCCGTCGAGCGGGGAGCCGGCGTCGGCACCGGCCGCGTGCGCCGCGCCCCGGCTGACCAGGTACTGGAGGTCGTCCTCTCCGAGATCGTTGAGGGACAACAGGTTCCTGGCCAGCTTGGCCGGTGCGGTGATCAGCTCGGTCATCGTGGGCCTCCATCGGTCATCAGCGTCTGGATCAGCGCGGCGAGTTCACCGGCCCGCCGTGGCCGCAGGACCTCCTCGTGCTCACCGGCCATCCGGTGCACGGTCAGCCCGCCGCCGGCCAGTTCGCGCCAGTGGCCCAGGTAGTCCGCGTACGACAGGCCGCGGAGCACGCCGTGCCGTTCCTCGGCGCACTCGTCGGTGATCACCAGCCGGACGGGCGTACCGGCCGCCGGGTAGCGGTAGCCGTACATCGCCCTGGTCAGCTCCCGCGCCCGGTACACCTGGCGGCGCATGGCGTCGAGATCACCGGCGTCGGCGGACAATCCGGCCAGGCTCAACAGCGACCGGATCTCACCGGTCGGCTCCACATCCGGCTGCGCGCACAACTCCGCGAGCCGGTCGGTGAGCGCGTCGCTGGTGACCACCTCCGGGGAGACGGCCGGATCGCCGATCGGGTCGATCAGGATCAGCGCCGACGCCGGGGTGCGCGCCGCGGCCAGCTGCCGCGCCATCTCCCACGCCAGCGTCGCGCCCGAAGACCAGCCCAGCAGCGCGAACCGGCCGTCCGGCTGGAGTTCGGTCAGGTACCGCGCGGCCAGTTCGGTCAGCTCGACCGGCTGCTCGCCGATCCCGTCCGGGGCTTCGAAGGCGGCCACCGAGCGGCCCATCCGGTCGGCCAGCGGCAGGAACCAGTGCGCGCTGCCGCCCTGCGGATGCACGCAGTACAGCGGCGGGCTGGTGTCCCTGGTGCGCAACCAGGCCAGCGCGGTCCCGCTGTCACCGGTCGCGGACTCCAGCCGCGCGGCCAGCGCCTCGATCGTCCGGGTTTCGAACACGTCGCGCACCGACACGGTGAACCCGGCCGAACGCAGCCCGGCGACCACGGTCAGCGTGCGGATCGAATCCCCGCCCACGGCGAAGAAGTCGTCGGTGACGCCGAGTCCGGCCACGCCGAGCACCGAGCCCCAGACCTCGGCGATCCGCCGTTCGGTCCCGGTGCGCGGGGCCACCGCGGGCTCCTCGGCCAGCTGCGAGCGGTCCGGGTCCGGCAGTGCCTTGCGATCCACCTTCCCGTTGGTGGTCAGCGGAAGCGCGTCCAGCACCAGCAGCGCCGAGGGCACCAGGTGCTCGGGCACGGTCTTGCCGAGTTCGGCCCGCACGGCCTCGCGGTCGGCCTCGCCGACCAGGTAGCCGATCAGCCGTCCGCCCGCGGCCTTCGCCGCCGCGTCCCGCACCCCGGGCACCGCCCGCAGCGCGGCCTCGACCTCACCGAGTTCCACCCGCTGGCCGCGGATCTTGACCTGGTTGTCCCGGCGGCCGATGAACTCCAGCTGCCCGTCGGGGCGGTAGCGGACGCGGTCGCCGGTCCGGTAGAGCAAGCCCTTGCCCACGAACGGATCGGGCACGAACGCCTGCGCGGTGCGCTCCGGGTCGGCGAGATATCCGTGGCCGACACCGTCACCGCCGACGTACAGCTCACCCGGCACCCCGATCGGCGTGGGCCGGCGATGGCCGTCGAGCACGTACAGCTGCGTGTTGCGGATCGCCCGCCCGATCGGCACCAGCTGGGCGCCTTCGGGAAGCGGCTCGGTGATCACCGCGTGCGTGACGTCGTCCGAGCATTCGGTGGGCCCGTAGGCGTTGACCATCGGAATGCCCGGGAACCGGGCGAACCACCGGGTGCACAGCTCCGGCGGCAGCGCCTCGCCGGTGACCACCAGCCAGCGCAGCGAGGCCAGCCCCGGCACCGCGGCACCCGAGTCCCAGTCGTCCAGCGCCGCCCGCAGCAGCGAGGGCACCACCTCCAGCACGGAGATCTCCTCGTCCTCCACCGTGCCGAACAACGCGGCGGGATCGGCGGCGCACGCCGGCGTCACCACCCGCACCCGGCCGCCGGTGAGCAACGCGGCCAGCATCTGCCACACCGACACGTCGAAGGTCAGCGGCGCGTTCTGCACCACAGAGTCGGCGCCGGTCAGGTCCAGGTCCTCGACCTTGGCGAGCAGGTGGTTGACCATGCCGCGGCGGTGCACCATCGCGCCCTTGGGCGCCCCGGTCGAACCGGAGGTGTAGAGCACGTACGCGAGGTCGTACTCCTCCCCGCGCGGCCGCGCCCATTCCTCGTGCTCGTCGTCGCTGAGCACCAGGATCTGGGCGCCGGTGTCGGCCGCCCGTGCCGCGTGCCCGGCGTGCTCCGGGGTGACCAGGACGAACTTCGCCTGGCTGTCGGTCAGCAGCCGGGCCGTGCGCGCCTCGGGGGCCGCGGTGTCCAGCGGGATGTAGGCCGCTCCCGCGCCCAGCACGCCCAGCACCGCGCTGACGAACCGCGCGCCGGGATCGGCCAGCACGGCGACCAGCAGATCGGGCCCGGCGTCGGGCAGCTGACCGGAAATGGCGCTCGCCCGGCCCATGAGCTGGGCGTAGGTCAGCGTCTCGCGGTCGTCGCTGACCGCCACCGCGTCCGGCTGCCGCCGCGCGACCTTCCGCACCCGCTCGATCAGGCCTTCGCTGTCCAGCGGGCGTTCGGTGCGGTTCCACGTGTGCAGCACCAGTTCGCGTTCGCCGGCGGGCAGGCAGGCCTGGCGCGCGTCGGCGTCCGGGTCGGCGATCATCGACTCCAGCACCGCGCGGTACATCGCGGCGAGCCGGTCGCCGTCGGCGCGGCGCAGCACGTCGGTCCTGGCGTGCACCATCAGCCGGTCGCCCATCACGCCCATGGTCAGCCCGAACTCGTTGGGGCTGTCGTCGATCACCGTGTCCCCGTCGACCAGGCCGAGATCGACCACGTGGAAGTCGAGATAGATGAAGAAGGTGTCGATCAGCCGGTCCGCGGCCCCGGCCTCGCGGTGCATCTCCGGCAGCGGGAACCGCCGGTGCGGCCACAGTTCGGTCTGACCGGCGAAGGTCGACTGGATCAGTTCCCGCCAGGTCGAGGCCGAGCGGTCGAAGCCGAACGGCACGGTGTTGAGGTACATGCCGAACACGCGGTCGGCGCCGAGCAGCTCGGGCCGGGTGTCGCAGACCAGGCCGGTGCTGAACGCCTCCTGGTCGGTGAGCATGCTCATCACCTTGAGGTAGGCCGCGTGCCACACGCTCTTGATGGACACGCCGAGCGAGGTGGCCAGCCCGCGCAGGCCGTCGACCAGATCCGCGCACGGCAGGTCGATCCGGTAAGGCAGCCCCGGCTCCGGGTCCTTCCAGGCTTGCGGCAGTTCCATCTTCGGCTGGCGCGCCACGAGTTCGCGCCAGTACCCGCGGTCCTCCGCCGACTCCAGCGACGCGAGTTCGGCGGAGATGAAGTCGGCGTACCGGACCTCGGGCAACGCGGCCAGTTCCGGGTCGCGGCCCTCGCGCAGCCTGCCGTAGGCGGTCAGGATCTCCATCAGCAGCGAGTGGAAGCTCCAGCCCTCCAGCACCGCGTGGCATTCGGTGATGGAGATCCACCAGCCGTTGTCCACCACGTGCGCGAACAACCGGATCAGCGGCGGCTTGGCCAGGTCGAACAGGGCGGCCCGCTCGGCCGCGGTGAACTTCCGCAGCGCGGTCTGCTGGGCCCGCTCGTCCTGCCCGCGCAGATCGCGGACGCCGACCGAGATCGGCGCCTCGGCGTGGACCAGCTGCATCGGCACCGAGAACTCGCTCGCGTGCAGTGAAGTGCGCAGGATCTCGTGGCGCTCGACCACCAGTGAGGCCGCCTCGCGCAGCGCGTCGAAGCTGAACGGCTGGTCGTCCTTGACCTGGAACGAGCTGATGTTGTGGTAGATGTTGTCCGATCCCCCGGCCAGCATCTCCACCAGCATGCCGGTCTGCACCTGGGACATCGGGTAGGCGTCGGTGACCCCGTCCGGCACCAGCGCGCGGTCCTCGGCGGAGATCAGCTCGAACGGCTCGACCGGGGTGTCGATCGGCGCCGGCGCGGAGCGCTCGTCGCAGAACGCGGCCAGCTGGGCCACCGTCCGGTACTCGAAGATGTCACGCACCGAGACGTCGAACCCGGCCGTGCGCAGCGCGCCGACCAGTGCCACCGCGCGGATCGAGTCACCGCCGATCTCGAAGAACCCGTCGTGCACGCCGAGCGTGCCGGTGTCGAGCGCGTCGCGCCAGATCGCCGCCATGCGTGCTTCGGTCACCGTCCGCGGCGGGGTCACCTCGCCCGCCGCCCGTACCGCGGCGCCGTCCGGTTCGGGCAGTGCGCGCCGGTCCAGTTTTCCGTTGGTGGTCAGCGGAATCCGGTCCAGCGCCACGTACGCGGCCGGGACCATGTAGTCCGGCAACGACTTCGCCACCAGTGCGCGCAGTTCGGCGGGATCGGATTCGCCGACCACGTACGCGACCAGCCGCTTGTCGCCAGGGGTGTCCTCGCGCAGCACGACAACCGCGTCACGCACGGCCGGGTGCTCGCTCAGCGCGGCGGCGATCTCGCCGAGTTCGATCCGGAACCCGCGCAGCTTCACCTGGTGGTCGATGCGGCCGAGGAACTCCAGGCTGCCGTCGGGCAGGCGCCGGGCCAGGTCACCACTGCGGTAGATGCGCCCGCCCGGCACGCCGAACGGGTCCGGTACGAACCGCTCGGCGGTCAGTTCCGGCCGCCCGAGATAGCCCCGCGCCACGCCGTGCCCGCCGACGTGCATCTCGCCGGCCATCCCGGTGGGCACCAGGTTGCCGTGCCGGTCGAGCAGGTGGATCCGCTCGCCGTCGAGCGGGTGGCCCACCGGGTTGCCAGCGCCGGGCGCCAGGTCGTCCTCGGTCAGCGCGTAGAAGGTGGAGTGCACACAGGTCTCGGTGATGCCGTACATGTTGATCAGCGCCGGGCGGCTCATCCCGAAGCGCTTGACCCATGGCGCGAGTTCGCGCTGCTCCAGCTTCTCCCCCGCGAACACCACCGCGCTCAGCGCGAGGTCCGCCAGCCTCGGGTCGTCCGACTCGGCGGCGGCGATCAGCGAGCGGAAGGCCGACGGCGTCTGGGAAAGCACGGTGACCCGCTCGCGCACCAGCAGGTCGAGGAACTCGTCCGGCGACCGCGAAACGGTGAACGGGACCACCACCAGCTTCCCGCCGTGCAGCAGCGCGCCCCACATCTCCCACACCGAGACGTCGAAGGCGTAGGAGTGGAACATCGACCAGCTGTCGTCCGCGCCGAACCCGTAGTGCAGCTGCGCGGCGGTGAGCAGGCCGTGCACGTTGGCGTGGGTGACGCAGACGCCCTTCGGCTTGCCCGTCGAACCGGAGGTGTAGATGACGTACGCGAGGTTTTCCGGACCGCTCAACGGTTCCGGCTCGGTCTCCGGAGCGGCGGCGAGCGCGGCGGCGTCCTCCCCGTCAAGCACCACGATCCGTCCTGAATGGACTTCCCGAACCAGGTCAAGGTGCGCGGCGGTGGTCACCACCAGCGGCGCGGCGGCGTCGTCGAGCATGAACCGCAGGCGGTCGGCCGGGTAGGCCGGGTCCAGCGGCAGGTAACCCGCCCCCGACTTGGTCACGCCCAGCAGCGTGGGCACCAGGTCGTGGCCGCGGTCGAGGCAGACGCCGACCAGCGTTTCCGGGGCCGCGCCGAGTGCGCGCAGGTGGTGCGCGAGCCGGTTGGCGCGGCGGTCCAGTTCGGCGTAGGTCAGCTCGTCGCCGTCGCAACTGACGGCAACCGCGTCGGGCAGCCTGGCCGCCGTCTCGGCGAAAACCTCGTGCAGGCAGCGGGAAACCGGGTCCGGATCGGCGCGCCCGGCCTGGCGGATCAGCAGCGCGCGCTCGTCGGCGGTCAGCACGTCCAGCTCGTGCACCCCGGTACCGGGCGCGGCCGCGATGCTCTCCAGCAGCCGTGAGTAGTGCCCGGCCAGCCGCCGCGCGGTCGCCTCGTCGAACAGGTCGGTGGCGTATTCGACCTGCCCGCCGATCGAGCCGTCCGGCAGCTCGGCCAGCCGCAGCGCCAGGTCGAACTTGGCCACCTGCCACTCCAGGTCCACGTACTCCGCGCGCACCCCGGCCAGCTCACCGCCCAGCTCGGGCAGCGCGTGCAGGGTGAACGCCACCTGGAACAGCGGGGTGACCGACAGGTCGCGTTCCGGCTGCAGCTCGTCGACCAGCCTGCCGAACGGCACGGCCTGCCGGTCCAGCGCCTCCAGCACGGTGACCCGGTTGCGGGCCAGCATGTCCTCGAAGGACGGCTCGCCGGTGATCCGCATGCGCAGGGCGAGGGTGTTCATCACATAACCGAGCAGGCCCTCCAGCTCGGGGTGGCTGCGGCCGGAGACCACCGTGCCCACGGTGACGTCGTCCTGACCGGTGTAGCGGGCCAACAGGCACTGGAAAGCGGTCAGCAGCACCATGAACGGCGTCGCGTCGGCCGCCCTGGCCAGCTCCCGCATCCGGTCGGCGATCTGGACCGGGATGGTCACGGGCACACCCGCGCCGCGCCAGCCGCGCACCGGGGGACGCGGGTGGTCGGTCGGCAGCTCCAGCCGCGGCAGATCGGCGAGCTGGTCCCGCCAGTACCACAGGTGCTGCTCGATGGCGTCTTCCGAGAAGAAATCCCGTTGCCACGCGGCGAAATCGGCGTACTGCACGGCGGGCGGGGGCAGCGGCGACGGCAACCCGGCCGAGAACGCCATGTACAGAGCGCCGAGTTCGTTCAGCAGCACCTCCTGCGAGACCTCGTCGGAGGCGATGTGGTGGAACACCGCGAGCAGCAGGTGGTCCTGCTCGCCGATGCGCAGCAGGGTCAGCCGCAGCGGATGCTCGTTCGCCAGGTCGAACGGGCGCAGCGCCTCCTGCCCGGCCCGCGCCAGCGCGGCCGCTTCGCCGGACACCTCGATCTCCGACCACTGTGGATCAGTGGGCGGGTCGACCAGCTGCACCGGTTCGGTACCGGAGAGTTCGTACCGCGTGCGCAGGATCTCGTGCCTGGCGACGAGTTCGGTCCACACCCGGCGCAGCGCGCCGGTGTCCAGCGCGCCGCGCAGCCGCAACGCCAGCGGCACGAGGTACTCCGGGCTGCCCGGGTCGAGGCGGTTGAGGAACCACTGCTGACGCTGCCCGAACGACAGGCGCAGGGGCGCACCGCGGTCGGCGTGGCCGATCGACATCCGGTTGCCCGCCGCACTGCCCGCCATCCGGCGGCGCACCAGTTCTTCGCGGTAGAGCTCGGTTTCCTGCATGGTCATCGCTTGGCCTCCTCGCTGCGCGCGAGCACCTCGGCCGCGCTGAGTCCGTCGATCTCGGCCCTGATCAGCTCCGCCACGGCGTCCGCGAGCCCGGCCACGGTCGGCGCGTCGAACAGCGTGCGCATGCCGAGTTCCACGCCGAACTCCTGCCGCACCATGGACACCACGGTGGCGGCCGACATCGAATGCCCGCCGAGATCGAAGAAGTTGTCGTGCACGCCGATCCGCCGGTCGAGCACCCGCGCCCAGATGGCCGCGATCCGCCGTTCCGCCGGGGTGCGCGGTGCCTGCCCGGCCCGCTCGGCGGTTTCACCGGCCTCCGGCTCGGGCAGCGCCTTGCGGTCGACCTTGCCGTTGGCGTTGAGCGGCAACGACTCCATCGGCACGAAGACGCCGGGCACCTCGTGCCGCGGCAGGGTCTGCGCCAGGAACCCGGCCAGGTCCTCCGCCCGGCCGACGTGGTAGGCCACCAGCTTCTGTCCACTGAGGACAACCGCGGCCTCGCGCACGTCGGGGTGGGCCAGCAGCGCGGCCTCCACCGCGCCCAGTTCCACCCGGTACCCGCGCACCTTGACCTGGTTGTCGGCCCGGCCGCGGAACTCCACCGCGCCACCGGGCAGCACCCGGCCGAGGTCACCGGTGCGGTACAGCCTGCCGCCGGGTTCGCCGTGCGGGTCGGGCAGGAACTTCTCCGCGGTCAGCTCCGGTTTGCCGGTGTAGCCCCGAGCCACGCCGACCCCGCCGACGTAGATCTCGCCGAGCACGCCGATCGGGACCGGGTTCAGGAACTCGTCGAGCACGTACATCGTGGTGTTCGGGATCGGGTGCCCGATGGAGAGGAACTCGTGCGCCTGCTCCCCCGGTTCGGGGAACAACGCCGAGTTGCCCACGGTGATCTCGGTCGGGCCGTACTCGGCGGCGAACCGCGCGTCCGGTCGCCCGGTCACCTCGCGCCAGCGCTCGGCGAGCGTGGCGGGCACCCAGTCCCCGGCGGCGCTGACCAGTTCCGCCAGCGGCACCGGCCCGGCGTCCGCGAGCTGGCCCAGCACCAGTTCCAGCTGCGCGGGCGCCAGCTTGACGAAGCTGAACGGACCCGCGTCGGCCAGTGCGGGCCCGAGCTTGGTCAGGTCGAAGTCCTGCGGGAACAGGTGCACGGGCTGCCCGGTGAGCAGCGGGGTGTACAGGTTCGGCAGGCCGAGGTCGTAGGCGATGGAAGTGAACAGCGGGGCGCCGCCGGTGCCGTGCGCCGCGTACGCGCCGATCGACCAGTCCAGGTAGTTGGCCAGTCCGCGATGGGCCACCGCGACGCCCTTCGGCGTGCCGGTCGAACCCGAGGTGTAGATGAGGTACGCGAGCCGGTCGAGCCCGTTCCCGTCGACCTCCTCCGGCGCTTCGGCGGGCTGCCGCGCCAGGTCCGCGCGGTCGAGGTCGGCCAGCACCCGCCCACCGTCGAAGTCGCCGGCGCTCTCGGCCAGTTCCGAATCGGACACCAGCAGCTCGGCGCCGGAGTCGGCGAGCACGTGTCGCACTCGGTCGGCCGGGAAGGACGGGTCCAGCGGAACGTAGGCGCCGCCGGCCTTCCACACCCCGAGCAATGCGGAGACCAGCTCCGGCCCGCGGTTGAGCAGGACGCCCACCACGGATTCGGCGGTGACCCCGCGCGAGCGCAGCAGGTGCGCGAACCGGTTCGCGTCGCGGTCCAGCTCGCCGTAGGTGACCGTGCCGCCGTCGTGCACCAGTGCCACCGCTTCCGGTGTCTTCGCGCACTGCTCGGCGATCGACAGGTGCACCGGCCGCGAAGGTTGTTCGGTGGTGGTGTCGTTCCAGGTGCGCAGCAGCAGTTCGCGCTCGGCGTCGCCGACCAGTTCCGCGGTCCCGATCGGTGCCTCCGGCTCGGCCGTCAGCGACTCGGCCAGCCGCACGAAGTTCGCGCCGAGCCGGTCGACGGTGGCTTCGTCGAACAACGCGGTGGCGTACTCGAGAATGCCGTCCACCGTGCCGTCGGTGTGGGTGCGCATGATCAGCGTCAGATCGGTTTTCGCGGTGCGCCAGATGGAGCGCATGACGTCGGTGTCGACCACGTTGGTGTTGGCCTCGGCCAGTCCGGCCTCGTGCAGATCGAAGATCACCTGGTAGACCGGCGTCCTGGCCAGGTCGCGGGTCGGCTGGATCTCCTCCACCAGCCGCTCGAACGGCAGGTCGGCGTGCCCGAACGCGCCGAGGCAGGCGGCACGCACCCGGCCCAGCGCCTCGGTGAAGCTCAGCTCCGGGGTCAGGTTCGCGCGCAACGCCAGCGAGTTCAGGAACAGGCCGACCGCGGTTTCGGCTTCGGGCGCGGTCCGCCCGGCCACCGGCGTGCCGACCACCACGTCCCAGTCGCGGCTGTAGCGCGCGAGCAGCACGGTGAACACGGTCAGCAGCGACATGAACGGCGTGGCCCCGGCCTGGCGGCCCTGCTCCAGCAACGCGCTCGCGACCTCCGGCGGCAACCGGAAGTCCAGCGCGGCGCCGTCCGAAGCGCGCTCGGCGGCCCGCGGGCGGTCCACCGGCAGCTCCAGCGGGTGCACCCCGTCGAGCGCGGCGCGCCAGTAGGCCAGCTGCTCGTCCAGCAATGGTCCGGTCAGCGCGCGCCGCTGGCGGATCGCGTGATCGGCGTACTGGAGCGCGGGCGCGGGCAGTTCCGCAGCGCTCTGGCCGGCCTGGCACAGCCGCTCGAACTCGTCGGCCAGCACCACCAGCGACCGGCCGTCCACCGCGATGTGGTGCGCGGTGATCAGCAGAACGCCTTCGAGGCCGGGACGATCGAGCAGCAACGCCCGCCACACCGGGCCATCGGCCAGGTCGAACCCGCGGGCCAGCTCGGCACGGAACAGCTCGTGCTTCGACGGCGTTCCCCGGACCACCCGCAGCTCCACCTCACCGGGGGCGTCGATCACCTGCCACGGCTCGTTGTCGTGCACCACGTACCGGGTGCGCAGCACCTCGTGGCGCGCCTCGATCGCGTTGAGCGCCCGCGCCACCACGTCGTGCCCGGTCCCCTCCGGCACGCGGAGGAACAGCGGCACGATGTACTCCTGGTCGCCCTGGCGCAGCTGCTCCAGGAACCACAGCCGCCGCTGGCCGAACGACAGCGGCAGCCGCCCGTCCGGCCGGGCCACCGGCTCCGGCGCCGCCTCGACGTCCTTTGTGGACAGCAGGGCGGCCTGGTCGCGCACGGTGGAGGCGGCGAACAGGTGCCGGACCTCGATCCGCCTGCCGGTCCGCACGCGCAGCCACTCGGCCAGCCGGGTGATCAGCAGGGAATGCCCGCCCAGCTGGAAGAAGTCGTCGTCGACACCGACGCGGTCCACGTCGAGCAGGTCCGCCCACGCTTCGGCGACGACCTGCTCGGCGGCGGTCCCGGGTGCCTGGTACCCGGGGCGGCCGGGCCGGTCGTCCAGTTCCATCGCGCGCAACGCCGTGCGGTCGACCTTTCCGCTGTGCGTCAGCGGCAGTTCGTCCAGCGGCACCACCAGTGTCGGCACCAGGTGCTCGGGCAGGCCGCGGCGCAGGAAGGTGCGCAGCGCGCCGGGTTCGATGTCCCCCACCACGAACGCCGCCAGCCGCAGGTCACCGGTCGGCCCCGGCACCGCGAGCACGGCACCACCGCGCACCGCGGGATGGGTGCGCAACGCGGCCTCGACCTCACCCGGCTCGATCCGCACACCGTTGACCTTGACCTGGTCGTCGAGCCTGCCGAGATAGGTGAGCACCCCGTCGTCGCGCCAGCGGGCGCGGTCCCCGGTGCGGTACAGCCGCGACCCGGGCGGACCGAGCGGGTCGGGCACGAAGCGCTCGGCGGTCAGTTCCGGCTGCCCGACGTAGCCGAGGCCGACCCCGGCGCCGCCGATGTACAGCTCCCCGGCGAGCCCGATCGGGGTCAGTTCCCCGTCTTCGTCGAGCACCACGACGTGGTCGCCGCTGATCGGCGCGCCGATCGGCACCGGCCCGGTGGCCTGCTCGCGGTCGCAGCGGAACGCGGTGGCGTCGATGGCGCATTCGGTGGGGCCGTAGGTGTTCCACAGCTCCACGTCGACCTTCGCCCACACCTGACGGCAGAGCTCGTACTGCAGCGGCTCGCCCGCCGAGAACAGCAGGCGCAGCGAAGTGCATTCGGCCAGCCGGTCCTGCGCGACCAGCAACCGCAGCACCGAGGGCACCACCTGCAGCACGGTCACCTCGTCGCGGATGACCGCCTCGATCATCGCCACCGGGTCGCGTTCGGCACCGGCCGGTGCCAGCACCACGGTTCCCCCGCTGACCAGCGGCGCGAAGATCTCCCAGCCCGCCGCGTCGAACGACAGCGAAGTCTTCTGCAGCACGCGGTCGCGCTCGGACAGGCCGTGCGTCCGCACGGTCCAGTGCACCCGGTTGGCGATGCCGCCGTGGGTGACCACCGCGCCCTTCGGCCGTCCCGTGGAACCCGAGGTGTAGACGATGTAGGCCGGGCTGTCCTGGCTGATCGCGGGCCGGGGCAGCGCGGGCGCGGCCCCCTCGGTGGCCGTCAGCTCGGCGACCGACTCGTCGCTGAGGACGATCCGGCAGCCGGTTTCCCCGACGATCCCGGCGATGCGCTCCTCGGGGTGGTCCGGGTCCAGCGGCACGTACACGCCACCGGCCCGCCACACCGCGAGCAGCGCGGCGACCAGGTCGGTGCCGCGGCGCACGCGGACCCCGACGACCTGGCCGGGCGTGCAGCCCTTCGCGTGCAGCGCGGCCGCCACGTGCCCGGCCCGCCGGTCGAGTTCGGCGTAGGAAACGCTGTCCCAGCCGTCGATCGCGGCGATCGCGCCGGGGGTGCGCGCGACCTGGAGGGCGAACGCGTCGGGCAGCAGGGTGGCGGTCATCGCGAGGCCCCGGCTGTGCGCACGCTCAGCGGCCGCAGGTCCTGCCACACCTCGCCGATCCGCGCCAGGCACTCCTCCCGCGACCCCTCGGTGCCTTCGGCGCGCCAGCCGGCGGGCAGCTCACGCCGCACGGGCCACAGGGAGTACTGCTCTTCACTGTTCACCACGACCCGGTAGACGGGGCCGTTGTCGCCGGGGTAGGTCATCGTGTTCCTCCGTAGGAAGCGGCGGTCAGGTCGGATCGGCCGGTGGCGAAGGCGAGCAGGCGGGCGCGCTCGGTGTCGTCGAGCAGCGCCACCCCGGCCACGGGGGCGTCCGGGTCGTCACGCGCGGCCCTGATCAGCAGGCGGTAGTGCACCGCCAGCCGCGCGATCGTGCCGGGGTCGAACAGATCGGTGTCGTACTTGAGCGCGCACCGGATGGAGGTGCGGTCGCGCACCAGTTCCAGCGTCACGTCGAACTGGCCCTCCTGCTGCGGCACGTCGAAGCAGGACAGCCGGAGACCGGCGTAGTCGACCGTGGTGCCGTGGCCGCCGGCGGCGAGCGCGAACAGCGGCGCCTGCCGCCCGGCGGTCATCGTGGTGGCCAGCACCTGGAACAAGCCGGAGGTGCCGGACGCGCGCGGCAGGCCGAGCGCCTTGGGCAGCAGCGCGGACGGGTAGTCCACCCTGGCCATGCCTTCGCGCAGCTGCTCGTTCGCGTCGGCGACCAGCTCGCGGAAGGTCACCTGCGGGCCGCAGCGGGTGCGCAACGGGATCGAGTTCACGAAGTAGCCGGCCACGCCGAGGCGGTTCAGGCCCATGGTCGAGGTGGCCGCGCACCCGATCAGGAAGTCGCGCTGGCCCGAGTACCGGTGCAGCAGCGACTGGAACAGCCCGATCAGGTATCGCGCGGGCGTGGTGCGGTGGGCGCGGGACGCGGGGACCAGCCCGGCGACGATGTCCTCGGGCATCTGGAACACGTGCGTCGCCCCGCGCAGCCGCTGGCGGCCCGGCCGGGGCCGGTCGGTGGGCAGGTCCAGCACGGTCGGCGCGCCTTCGCACAGCTCACGCCAGTAGGCCGCCAGCGCGGCGGCGCGCGGCGAGTCGAGCAGGCGCCGCTCGGCGGTGACGAACTCGTCGTAGGTCACTTTGAGCGGGGACCAATCGGGGCTTCCGCCTTCGCGAAGGGCCTGGTACGCGTCGAGCAGGTCCTGGAGCACCAGCACCTGCGACGGACCGTCGAGCGCGATGTGGTGGGCGACGAACACGAGCAGCGCGTCGTCGGGGCCGCGGCGCAGCAGCACCAGCCGGGCGGGCGCGCCGGATGGCAGGTCGAAGGGGCGGGTGACCTCGGTGCGGACGAGTGCGGTCAGCACGTCCTCGCCGACGTCACCGACATCGCGCACCTCCAGGTCCAGCAGGCCGCCTTCGCGGACCACCCGCCGCGGCATCCCGTCGATCTCGGTGAACGCCGAGCGCAGGACGTCGTGCCGCTGGGCGGTCAGCCGCACCGCGCGCGAGAGCGCCGGCACGTCCAGCCGGTGGTGCAGGCCGATGGTGTAGACCACGTTGTAGGCGGAACTGTCCGGCGCCATCCGGTTGATGAACCACAGCGCTTCCTGCCCCACGGACAATGCGCGTTCCATGCTGAATCCGTCCTGGTGCGCCGTCCCGGCCGGTGCGCGCACCGGCCGGGACTTCGCGGGCACCGATCAGTTGTTGTTGTTCACGTTGTTGTTGTTGACGTTGTTGTTCACGTTGTTGAAGTTGTTGTTCATCGCGGCTCACCCCCTCTTCGGGATCCGGGGTGGGGACTGGTGGAGAAGTGCTCGGGCACCGGAGTTCACCCGGCACGGACCAGCCTGTCGGGGGCCGGGAGCGGCCACATCACCCATGTTGCTATCCCCTGACCCGGGGCCGGGGCGGGTGACCACATGGGTGATGTGGGGTGGCAGGCGGCACGGCGATGCTCGGCGGCACGTGCTGTCACAGAAGGGATTTCCAGATGACGCTGCAGCTCGACAGTCGTGAACCCGAGGCCGGTGTCCCGATGTCGCATGTGCTGTCCGAAGCCGACCGGACCGCGGTGCGGGAGCTGGCCGTCGAACTCGCCGACCCGGCGGGCCGGATCGACGACCCGCTGTGGGTCGAGGAGGCCAGGGAGGCCGCGAGCCGACTGCCGTCGGCGGTGGCCGCCGCGGTGCGCCGGTTCCGCCGGGACGCCGGGCGGGAGGGCGTGCTACTGCTGCGCGGGCTGCCGGTCGACGAGGCGGCGCTGCCGCCGACCCCGACCGTCGGCGGCTCGGTGCAGCATGAGCCGACGGTGCCGGCCGCGTCGCTGGTGCTGACCAGCATGCAGCTCGGTGAAGTGGTCGCCTTCCGCCAGGAGAAGGGCGGCGCGCTGGTGCAGAACGTGGTGCCGGTGCCGGGCAAGGAGGACTTCCAGGGCAACGCGGGCTCGGTGCGGCTGAAGATGCACACCGAGAACGCTTTCCACCGCAACAGCCCCGACTACGTGATCCTGATGTGCCTGCGCAACGACCACGACAACGTGGCCGGCCTGCTCACCTCGTCGGTGCGGTGCGCGGTGGAACTGCTGTCCGCCTCGACGCGGGAGGTGCTGGGGCAGCCGCGGTTCGTCACGTCGGCGCCCGGCTCGTTCGAAGGCGCGGAAACCCCGCTGCCGCGCCCTGTGCTCGACGGCGACCCGGCCGATCCCGACATCCGGGTGGACTTCGCCAGCACCGATCCGCTCGACGTGACCGCGGCCAGCGCGCTGGACCAGCTGCGCCAGGCCTTCGACGAGGTGCGGCGCACCTTCGTGCTCACCCCGGGCGATCTGGCCATTGTGGACAACCGCATCGCGGTGCACGGGCGCACCTCGTTCCGCCCCCGCTACGACGGCCGGGACCGCTGGCTGCAACGGACCTACGTCCAGCTCGACGCCCGCCGCTCGCGCCCGGCCAGGCCCGGCAACGGCAACGTCCTGAACTGACCCGCGCCGAGGGCGGCCGTGAGCCGCCCTCAGCCGGGTGGTCGCTTCGAAGCGCAGAAAGCGTCCCACTCCGGCACGCGGACGAGCGGCCCGCCCACGCTCGACTCGCCGCGGCCGGTGGACGTGGTGGCGAAGCCGAGTCCCTGCACACAGGCGCGCGCGATGTTCGGAAAGGCGTCCGCGTTGCGGAAGACCTCGACGTAGTCCACGTCGCCGATGAAGTCCGGGGGCGCTCCCTCGGTGCCGCCGCGGTCCTCGAGCTGGTCTGAGCACCCGGCCAGCACGAGCGCCAGCGCCACGCACAGCCCCGACAGCTTCTTCACGCTCATGAGTCCCCCGATCGGCTGCTTGGCTCACGAAGAGAATCGCAGCTTCACGGGGGACTCCGTCAAGCACGGCAGCTACCTGCCGCGGCTCACACGGTGAGCACGATCTTGCCGCGTGTCCGCCCCTCCTGGCTCAGTTCCCACGCCCGCGCCGCCTCGGCCAGCGGCAGTTCGTGTTCGACGTGCACGGTGAGCTTGCCCTCGTCGGCCAGGCGCGCGAGTTCGGCGAGCCGCGCCGCGTCCGGGCGGGCCCACAGCGCGTGGCCACCCAGTTCGGCGGCATCACCGTCCGCAATGGACACCAGCCGCGACGGGGTCCGGTGCACCTCGGCCGAAGCGTGCACGGCACCGCCACCGACGAAGTCCAGCACCACGTCGACGCCTTCGGGCGCGAGCGCCCGCACCCGGTCGGCCAGCCCGTCGCCGTAGGTCACCGGCTCCGCGCCGAGCGAGCGCAGGAACTCGTGGTTCCGCTCGCTCGCCGTGCCGATGACCCGCGCGCCACGGGCGACGGCGATCTGCACGCCGAGCGAGCCCACTCCCCCGGACGCGCCGTGGATCAGCACGGTGTCGCCCGCGGTGACCTCGACCCGGTCGATCGACTGCAGCGCGGTCAGCCCGGCCAGCGGTACGCCCGCGGCCTGCGCCCAGCTCAGCGCGGCGGGCTTGCGAGCGAGCATGCGCACGCTCGCCGAGACGCGCTCGGCGTAGGCGCCGAGGTGGGCGGAGTCCTTGCGGATGTAGCCGTACACCTCGTCGCCGACGGCGAACTCCGGGACGTCCGGGCCCAGCGCGGTGACCACCCCGGCCACGTCCCATCCCGGTACGAGCGGGAACTGGACCTCCATCAACGAGTCCAGATAACCGGCCCCGAGCTTCCAGTCCACCGGGTTCACCCCGGCGGCCTTCACCTCGATCAGCACCTCGCCGGGGCCGACCTTCGGTTCCGGGTGTTCGGTCAGGGCCAACTGGTCAGGGCCGCCGTAGCCGGCCTGGGTGATCGCCTTCATGCCCGGCACAACAGCCCGCCCGGCCGGGGCATTCCGGCACTACCGGGTGAACGTCCACACAGCACGGGAGCCGGGGCCGACCACCAGCTCCGAGTTGCCGATCCGCTCGGCGTCCCGGACGGCAACCGGCCGGTTCAGCGCGAAGTCCAGCTGGCGCAGGCCGACCTGGCCGGGCGGCACCGCGTCGAGCCGGACCGTGGTGCCACCGCCCTTGGCCACCACGCCACCCGGCACCGGCCACACACTGAACCCGCCGGCCTTCAGCAACGGCACCGTGTTGCCGAGATCCCCTTCGGTGATCGCGACGTGGACCGCGGTGACGTCGCGCAGCAGGTGGTCCTGGTAGCCGTCGGACAGGTAGCGCTCGCGGCCCACGTCGCCGGGGAAGCTCGGCGGCTCGGTGTTGCTGCGCGGGTCGGCGAAGTACTCCGGCCGGTATTCCATGCCCCAGGCGCCGAATTCGTCGTACTGGTCGGTGGTGAACACACCGTCGAACCACGGCACCGGCACGCCGTCGCCGAAGTCGCGGGTCTGCAGGAACTCGAACGGATCGGTGACACCCTCGTCGTGCAGGTTCCGCACCGCCTCGGGCAGGTCACCGTCCCGTTCGCTCGACACCGCCAGGCCCGCGGAACCCAGGTCGCCGTCCGGCTCGGGCAGATCGCCGACGCCGAACAGCTCCACATAGGTCTCACGGCCCAGCAGGTACCGGCCGGTCCAGACCCGCCCGTCGGCTCCGGTGGTGGTCCGCACCTCGAAGTTGGCGAACTCGCGCAGGTAGCCCGAATGCTCGATGGCGTCGGCGGTTTCGCGGTCCAGCACCCCGTAGGCGTGGTTGAAGTACAGCAACTGCCCGTCGCCCGCCTGGCTTTCGACGGCTCCGGTGAGGGTGATGGTGAGGCCCGCGGCGAAGGCCAGTGACATCCGCGACAACCTGCGAAGCAGCATGTGGTGATCGTAAAACGCCCGCTGGACCGGTCACTCGGGTTTCGCTGGAGCTGCTTTCTCCAGTTCGTCGACACTGCCGGACATCACCGTTCGCAGGTGTGCGGTGAGGTGCTCGAGTGGCCAGTCCCACCACGCGACCGCGAGCAGCCGGTCGATCTCCTCCGGTGTGTAGCGGGTGCGGATGACCTTGGCCGGGTTGCCACCGGCGATGCCGAAGTCGGGCACATCGGCGGTGACCACCGAGCCGGAGGCGACGACCGCGCCGTGTCCGATTCGGACACCCGGCATCACCGTCACGCCGTAGCCGAGCCACACGTCGTGGCCGACGACGGTGTCCCCGCGCGCGGGGAGCCCGGTGATCAGGTCGAAGTGATCGGCCCACGAGCCGCCCATGATCGGGAAGGGAAAGGTGGACGGGCCGTCCATGCGGTGGTTGGCGCCGTTCATGATGAACCGCACCCCGGTGCCGAACGCGCAGAACCGGCCGATCACCAGCTTTTCCGGGCCGTAGTGGTAAAGCACGTTGCGCGTCTCGAACGCGGTGGCGTCGTCGGGGTCGTCGTAGTAGCTGAACTCACCGACCTCGATCAGCGGCGAGGTGACCAGCGGCTTGAGCAACACCACCCGCGACTGGCCGGGCATCGGGTGGAGCGTGTTCGGGTCGGGCAACGGCATGCGGCACTTTCCTCGGATTCGCGGGGTCGCGGGATCGACAGAGAGAGCTTAACTTCTCCGTCAAATGAGTTAGACCTCAGCCACCTTCACCCCAGCGCCGCCGACACGGCTCGCATGACAACGCAATATTCGCAAAGGTTACCAGAAGGATTCAAATATGGAGTTGTTGCAACAACGTTGCGATCAAGCCCCCGTAGCCCACTCCGCCAGAAACGCCGCGACAGTCCTCGACGACGGACATTCCGACATGCAACAACGGTGACCTCAACGGCAAGGTTCAACGATCATGGAAACCACCGACAGCAGCAGCCCCCTGGAAAACGCGGCCATCAGAGAAGTACTCCTGGTCGAATATAAATCGTTACGCGAAGAGATATTCAAGAAGATGGACCACCGGACGAACCTCAACATTTCGATGCTTACCGTAAGCATGATCACCCTAGGCGCCGGAGTTGAGCGAAAGAGCGAGATGATACTCCTTCTAGCACCGGTAGTCTCGGTACTCTTTGGCTTCTTGATCGCCTTCAACAACTACAGCATTTACGGCATCACTTCCCACATCAGAGACTCCATCGAACCTAAATTCAGAGAAAACGAGAGCAGCCTTTTTCAATGGCATAACATCCGCGCACCCGGCAAGGACAGGATGCGGCGCCTCATGCTCGTCTACCACTTCCCCAACATGCTCGCCGTCATAACGCCATCGACAGCGGGGGTCGTTTCAGCTTGGACAATTGAAACGATCAGCCCCGTCAAGGCTTTCCTCACTCTCGTTGACCTCGCCTTCATCACAACCTATCTAGTCGCATACTGGACGATAGCGCGCGGAAGCGTGCACATCCGCCTCGAAAATCCCGAGGAAATACCTCAGAAGTAATCAACGAGCAGCAGCGACGATCCTATGCCTGGCCGCCCAGCACCGTGGTGACCATGGCGTGCACGGCGGCGCGGTCCGGCGGGGTGCCCGTCCGGTCGGCGAAGAGCAGGTGCGCGGAACCGATCAGCGTGGGCGCCAGTCCTTCGGGATCGCCGGAGACCCGGTTCAGGCCGCGTTCGGCGTCGAGGTAGTCCTTGATCATCACCACCGCCTCGGTCAGCACCGGGACGCCGGCGGGCCAGGTCTCGCGCAGGCGCGCCCGCAACTCGTCCCGGAAGGTGACCAGTGCGACGATCGCCACGGCAACCGAGCCGAAGACCGCGATCAGCGCGTCGGTCAGGTTGTCGGCGACCGTGCCGGTGCCCGCCGACTCGCGCAACGTCGCCGCTTGCTCGTCCATCCGCTCCACGCGATCGAGCACGAACTCGGCGAGGAAGGCGTCGAAATCGGCGAAGTGCCGGTGCAGCACGCCTTTCGCGCAACCCGCCTCGGCGGTGACGGCGCGGCTGGTCAGCCCGCTCGGCCCGTCCCGGCGCAGCACGCGGTCCGCGGCCCCGAACAGCTGCGCCCGCACCTCGCGCAGCGCCACCCCGGTCGGCATCAGTCAGTCTCCTCGGTTCGTCCGGTTTGCGCGGTGGACGAGTGGGCGCTTGCCCACTAGGGTGGGCACATGCCCACTATAGGTGAGTCGTTCGGCATCGACGCCGAGCGCTACGACCGCGCACGCCCCGATTATCCCGCCCCGCTCATCGCGAGCATCGTCGAAGCCAGCCCTGGCCCCGAAATCCTCGACATCGGCTGCGGCACCGGCATCGCGGCACGCCAGTTCCAGGCGGCCGGGTGCACCGTGCTCGGTGTCGAGCCCGACGAGCGGATGGCGCGATTCGCCCGCCACACCGGAGTCGAGGTCGAGGTGGCGAGATTCGAGGACTGGGAACCCGGCGACCGGCAGTTCGACGCGGTAACCGCCGGACAGGCCTGGCACTGGGTCGATCCGGTGGCCGGTGCGGTCAAAGCCGCGCAAGTGCTGCGCCCGCGCGGCACGCTGACCGCGTTCTGGCACGAGTTCCGGGCACCCGCCGAAATCGACGCGGCTTTCGCGAGGGCCTTCGAGCGAGTGAATCCCGGCTCCCCGTTCGACTTCAGCCAGGTGGCCAAGGTCGGCTACCAGCCGATGCTCGACCGCGCCGCCGAGGGCTTCCGTGCCGCGGGCGCGTTCGGCGAGGCGGAGCAGTCGCGCTATACCTGGGAACGGCGCTACACCCGGGCGGAATGGCTCGACCACCTGCCCACCACCGGCGTGCTCACCCAACTGCCCGCGGACCGGCTCGCCGTGGTGCTGGACGAAGTCGGCGCCGCCGTCGACGCGCTCGGCGGCAGCTTCACCCTGAACTTCACCACCGTTTCCGTCACAGCACGGCATGTCGCGCGGCCGGCCTACTGACCGGCCGGCACCCGCGGCCGGGACGTCCGATACAGAATCACCACAAAAGCCGGCACACCGATGATCGAGGTCACCACACCGACCGGCACCTCCTGCGGATCGAGCGCCGTCCGGGCAAGAGTGTCCACCCAGACCAGGAACACCGCTCCGGCCACCGCGGTGACCGGCAGCAGGCGGCTGTGCCCCGGCCCGGTCAGCGCCCGCACCGCGTGCGGCAGCACCAGCCCGACAAAACCGACCGCGCCGACCGAGCTGACCAGCGCCGCGGCCAGCAGCGCGGTGGCGCACAGCAGCACGATCCGGATGCGCCCGACCGCCACGCCCAGCGCCGCGGCGGTGTCCTGGCCGAGCGCGAACACGTCCAGCGCACGCGCATGGCCGAAGCAGACCGCCAGCGACACGGCCAGCACCGCCGCGCAGACCGCGACCTCCGTCCACGAAGCGCTGGCGAACGAGCCGAGCAGCCAGAACAACACGCCCCGAGTGGTCTCCGCGTCGGCGGCGGTCAGCACGATGAACGAGGTGAGCGCGGAGAACAACTGCATCGCCGCGACCCCGGACAGCACCACGCGGTCGGTGCTGCCGCCGACGATCCGGCTCAGCAGCAGAACCGCGGCGAACGACACCGCGGCACCGGCGAAAGCACCGGCGGACAACGAAATCACGCCGCCACCCACCCCGAGCACCACGATCAGCACCGCACCGGTCGACGCCCCGGACGACACGCCCAGCACGAACGGCTCGGCCAGCGGGTTGCGCAGCAGCGACTGCATCACCACCCCGCACACCGCGAGCCCGGCGCCGCACACCGCCGCGAGCAGCGCGCGCGGCAGGCGCAGGTGCCAGACGATGCCGTCCCGCAGCGGGCCGAGCACCGGATCGGCCAGCCCGAGATGCGCCAGCACGGTCGAATAGACCTCGCCGACGCCGATCCCGGCCGGTCCGATGGTGATCGCCACCGCGATCGACACCACGAGCAGGGCGAGGCCCAGCACGCAGAACCAGGCGACCTGCGGCCCGGTCGGCGGTGTCCGCCTCACGCCAGGCCGAACTTCCGCAGCGCCTCGGCGACCTGCTCGGTACCGTCCACCGTCCGGATCGACGGGTTCATCGCCTGCCCGCTGAGCAGTACGTACCGCTTGTTCTTCACCGCGTCGAGGTCCTTGGTGACCGGGTGGGACTCGAGGAAGGCGATCTTGGCTTCGCCGTTCTCCGCGGTCTGCGAGCGCCGCGTGAGGTCACCGAGCACGATCACCCGCGGATTGCGCTCGGCCACGGTCTCCCAGTTGATCTGCGGCCACTCCGCGCGGGTGTCGTCGAAGACGTTCTTCGCCCCGACCGCCGAGGTGATCACCCCTGGCGCACCGCAGCACCCGGCCAGGTACGGCGATTCGGCGTTGGCGAACCAGTACATCAGGCTCGTGCCACCAGCAGGCACGGCCGCGCGGCGCATCCGGTCCTGCAACTCGGTCACCAGCTGCTCACCGCGTGGCTCGACACCGAACACCGTGGCCAGCTGCCGGATCTCGGTGTAGACCACGTCCATGGTCAGCGTCTCGGTGCGCACGCCGTCACCACCGGCCGTGTTGTCCTTGAGGCAGTCGGTCGGCGACACGTAGGTCGGTACGCCGAGCTGCTCGAACTGCTCACGCGTGGCCACCCCGCCCTCGCCGAGTGTGGAGACGAACGAGGCCGCGACGAAGTCCGGTTCGGTGGCCAGCACGGCCTCGAAGGACGGATTGTTCTCCGCCAGGCGCGGCACCTTCGCGTTGTCGGCGGCCAGCGCGGGCAGCACCGGGTCGGTCCAGGTGGCGGTGCCCGCCATCCGGTCGGCCAGGCCCAGCGCGAGCATGATCTCGGCGCTGCCCTGGTTCAGCGCGACCGCGCGCCGCGGCGGCTTGGTCACCTTCACCTGGTGACCGCAGTTCTCCACGGTCTTCGCGGCTTCCCGCGCGGGAGCGGGCTCGGTCGCACAGCCGGCGAGCAGCAGTGCCGCGGCGAGCAGCAAATGAGGGGAACGGATTTTCGGCACGGAAGTCCCTGCGTCGAGGGCTCGAACGCGGAGCCCGGTCGGTCAACGACCCCGGCGGTACCGGGGCGCCAGCAAGGTCTTCGGACTCGGGGTCGTCCGGGCAGAACGCCTTCCCGGACCGGAGTCCAGTGGCCGCTGTCCTGCCCGTCGCCGCTCACCGCTGCGCGTCAGCTCCGGATTCGCACCGGATTCCCTACGACTGGCGAGCGCACGCTATCACGCCGCCGACCGGCGGACTCTTGACCAGCCTGTGGAATATCGTGCAATCTTTTCCGAAGATGTTCGTTGTTGTTGAATAGCGTGCAGGAGCTGCCGAAGATGACCGCTCTCCCGAGAAAACTCGCTTCCGGGGCGCTGGCCGCCCTGCTCGTGTTCGGCACGGTGTCCGGTCCAGGAGTGGCACCAGCCGCCCCTGCCGTTCCCGACTACGGCACCGCCGAAGCGGGCAACCCGTTCGTCGACGGCTGGTACGCCGATCCCGACGTGGCGATCTACGACAACACCTACTGGGTTTTCCCGACCACCTCGCGCGTCTACGCCCAGCAGACCCATCTCGACGCGTTCTCGTCCAAGGATCTCGTGCACTGGACCAAGCACCCGAACGTGCTGACCACGGAAAACGTGTCGTGGGCGGAGAAGGCGGTCTGGGCGCCGGCCCCGATCGAACGCGACGGCAAGTACTTCCTGTACTTCGCCGCGAACGACATCCAGAGCAACGACGAACTCGGCGGCATCGGCGTCGCCGTCGCCGACCAGCCGGAAGGCCCGTACCGCGACGCGCTCGGCCATCCGCTGATCTCGCAGTTCCACAACGGCGCGCAGCCCATCGACCAGGACGTCTTCATCGACGACGACGGTCAGGCGTACATGTACTACGGCGGCTGGGGCCACGCGAACGTGGTCAAGCTCAACGCCGACATGACCAGCCTCGGCACCTTCGACGACGGCACCACCTACCGCGAGATCACCCCGACCCCGGAGTACGTCGAGGGCTCGCAGATGTTCAAGCGGGGCGGGAAGTACTACCTGATGTGGTCCGAAGGCGGCTGGACCGGCCCGGACTACTCGGTCTCCTACGCCATGGCCGACTCGCCGACCGGGCCGTTCACCAAGCTCGACAAGGTGCTCGCGCAGGACCCGGCGGTCGCCCGCGGCTCCGGCCACAACTCCGTGGTCAACGTGCCCGGCACCGATATCTGGTACATCCTCTACCACCGCCGCCCGCTCAGCGAGACCGACGGCAACCACCGGCAGCTCGCCTACGACCGGATGAACTTCAACCCCGACGGCACCATCGCGCGGATCACCATGAAGGTCGAGGACAACTTCGCCGACGACAACACCTTCGGCTGGAAGACCTACGGCGGGCAGTGGACCGCCAGGGCCGGGCAGCTGCGGGCCGACCGGTCGGCGGGCGGGAAAGCGTTGCTGGACACCAACTTCGCCGATTTCACCCAGGACACCGACGTGAAGCTGACCGCCAGCCGCGGTGACGCGGGCGTGGTGTTCCGGGCGACCAAGGCCGCGGTGGGCACCGACAGCTATGCCGGGTACTACGCGGGAATCACCGCGTCGGGGCGGGTCGTACTCGGGCGCGCCGACAACTCGTGGACGGAACTGGCGTCGGCCCCGCTGGGCGGCGTCATCGGCAAGTCCCACCACCTGCGCGTCACCGCTGTGGGCCCGGACATCGAGGTGTACGTCGACGACCTGAGCACGCCGAAGCTACGGGTCACCGACGGCACGCACACCAGTGGCGCGAACGGGGTCCGGGTGTTCGGCACGGCGGCTTCGTTCGACGACTTCGCCGTTCGCCCGGCGGGCTAGGCTGCCGGAATGGCCTTCACCGTAGAGGAAATCGCCTACCTGCGCTCCCAGCCGCTGGCCCGGCTGTCCACCGTTTCGGCGGACGGGCAGCCGGACGTGGTCCCGGTGGCGTTCGAGTTCGACGGCGCCGGGTTCTGGGTCGGCGGTGGTGCCACGGTGGTGCACACGCGCAAGTTCCGCAATGTGGCGGCCGGTCAGGACCGGGTGGCACTGGTGATCGACGACCTGGTGTCGATGGACCCGTTCGTGGCCAGGGGCATCCGGGTCTACGGGCAGGCCGGGGTGGCGCAGGAGCGGGTCGGCATGGTCGGTCCTGGCTTCTACCTGCCGATCACGCCGGTGGTTTCGTGGAGCTGGAACCTGGCCGGCGAGCCCGTCGGCGAGAACTGGTACGAGGCCACGCGGACCGTGCACTGAGTCCACTGTGGAGGGCCGGTACCATGCGCGGATGACCGCCTACCACGATTTCGACGAGCTGGAGCACCTGGACGCGTCGGCGCTGCCCGAGCGCCAGCAACGCATTCTGGTCACCATCCAGGACTGGGTGAACCGGCACGGGTACTCGCCAAGCACCCGCGAACTCGGCGACGCGGTGGGCCTGCGGTCCTCGTCCTCGGTGTCCAAGCACCTGGCGGCGCTGGAGGACAAGGGCTTCCTGCGGCGCGGCGCCACTGTTTCGCGGCCGATCGACGTACGCCTGTTCCTGCGTGGTGCCCAGCGGCCGGACGCGGGCGGGGACTCGGTGAGCGTGCCGGTGGTCGGGCACATCGCCGCGGGCACCCCGATCGCGGCGGACGAGCACGTGGACGACGTGCTCACGGTGCCCCGGCAGTTCGCCGGGCGCGGCACCGTGTTCGGCCTGCAGGTGCGCGGGGACTCGATGATCGACGCCGCCATCTGCGACGGGGACACCGTGATCGTGCGGCAGCAGCCGGAAGCGCACTCGGGGCAGATCGTCGCCGCGATGATCGACGAGGAGGCCACGGTCAAGGTGTACCGCCGCCGCGGTGGGCACGTGTACCTGGAGCCGCGGAACCCGGACTACGAGGTGATCGACGGAGACCGCGCGGTGATCCTCGGTGTGGTCGTCTCGGTCCTGCGCAGCGTCTGACTCGCCGCGGGCGTCACGAAGGTGGTTTTCGTGACGTTCGCCGGGCCCGGAGCGACCCGCTCAGGGGCGGCGGTCGGTGGCGGCTTGCTTCAGGCGGGCGGCTTCCTTGCGGACCTCGGCCTGGGTGGCGCGTTCGCGCTCCAGCCAGTCCGGGTTCTCCGCCTTGAGCGCGTCGATCTGCTCGGTGGTCAGCGGATCGGTGAGCCCGGCGCGCGCGAGGCCCCCGATCGAGATGCCCAGCTTCGCGGCGGCGACCTGCCTCGGGTGCGGGCCGTTGCGGCGCAGGTCCCGCAGCCACTCCGGCGGGTCGGCCTGCAGCGCGTTCAGCTCGTCGCGCGAAACGACACCCTCCTGGAACTGAGCCGGGGTGGCTTCGAGGTACACGCCCAGCTTCTTCGCCGCGGTCGCGGGCTTCATCGTCTGGGAGGTCTTGTGCGACGTCATGCCCTCCAGGGTAACCAGCCCGATCACGCCCGGTAATCTGGCCGTCGTGACCGAATCCTTCAGCCTCGCGTACGTGCCGGGTGTGACGCCGGGCAAGTGGGCGCGGATCTGGTCGGAGCGCCTGCCCCGGGTGCCGCTGCACCTGCTCCAGGTGCCGCCGGGCGAGGCCGAGGCGAAGGTCCGCGACCGCGCGGCCGACGCCGCCCTGCTGCGCCTGCCGGTCGACCGGACCGGCCTCCACGCGATCCCGTTGTACACCGAGACCACCGTGGTCGTGGTACCGAAGGACCACCTGATCGCCGCCGCCGAAGAAGTGTCCACAGCGGACCTCGAAGACGACGTGCTGCTCCACCCCCTCGACGACACCCTCGGCTGGGAAAACCCGCCGGGACGGCCCGCGCTCGACCGCCCCGCCACCACCGGCGACGCCATCGAGCTGGTCGCGGCGGGCGTCGGGCTGCTCGTCGTGCCGCAGTCGCTGGCCCGCCTGCACCACCGCCGCGACCTCACCTACCGGCCGCTGACCGACGCGCCGGAGTCCCGCGTGGCGCTGTCGTGGCTGGAGGAGGAGACCACCGACCTGATGGAGCAGTTCATCGGGATCGTGCGCGGCCGGACGGTGAACAGCACCCGCGGCCGCCAGCCGGAACCGGCCACCCCCAAGGCCCGCCCCAAGCCAAAACCGAAGGCACAGCCACCGGCCAAGTCCAAGTCACAGCCGCGCAAGCCCCAGCAGCGCGGCGGGGCTGCCAAACGAGGGAAGCCCCGCCGCCGCGGCTAGCAGTTGCTCTTCACCGGCTTCCCGGCAAACCGGTCACCGAGGTAACCCAGCACATCCGGCGCCGAGAACACCAGCGTCGTGACGTGCTCACCGACGAACGTCGCCCAGTTCACGTCGACCCCGGCCGCGCAGTACCGCGAGCGCAGCTCCTGGGCCTGCGCCAGCGGGATGATCTCGTCGGCGATCCCGTGGAACAGGTAGATCGGTGCCTCCGGCGGCCGCGCGCCGAGTTCGTTCTCCGCCAGCCGCGCCCGCCAGTCCGGCTCGGCCAGCGGGTTCGACGTCGTGTAGTCGGCGATGTGCCCGAAGGCGTACCCGAACACCGCGTCCACGCACGCGCCCTGCTGGGTCTCGTACAGTTCGCGGCCCTTGGCGTTCAGGTACTCGGGCAGGTCCAGTTCGGGATAGGCGGCGTCCATTCCCAGCGCGGACAGCAGCAGGAATCCGAAGCCGATGCTGCCGTCCAGGAACTCCGAAACGGCGGTCAGGTCGGCGGGAGTGCCGCCCGCGGTGATGCCGACGACGTCCAGTTCGGGCGCGTACGAGGGCGCCAGTTCCCCGGCCCACGCCGCTCCCCCACCTCCCTGCGAATACCCGGAGAACGCCACCGGACCGTCCGGCGCGAGTCCCGCCGCCGGGAGCCGGGTCGCCGCGCGCACCGCGTCGATCACCGTGCGGCCTTCGGACTGGCCGACCACGTACGTGTGCGTGCCCGGCGTGCCGAGTCCTTCGTAGTCGGTGATCGCCACCGCCCAGCCACGCCGCAGCATCGCGTCGATGAACAGCGGTTTCTCGTAGTCCGGCTGGAACTTCGACGGCGCGCACGAGTCGCCGATGCCCCGGGTGCCACTGGCGACCGACACGATCGGGCGCTCCCCCGCCCCTTTCCACGCCGCGGTCGGCACCAGCACCCGGCCCGACACCGCGATCGGCTTGCCGGTGGCCGAAGTGGACCGGTAGAGCACCAGATAACCGCGGGCGCCGAGCTGACCGGGCAGCTGCCGCCACCAGATCACGTCCCCGTTGCCGCCTTCGGGCAATGGCGACGGCGGCGTGTAGAACGCGTCCCCCTCGGGCCCCTGCGGTGGATCGGCGGCCAGCGCGGGTGTGGCGGACACCGACAACGCGGCGACCACCACGACCACGAACGCACGCCACGTCTTGCCGAAGCTGCGCATCAGAACTCCTCGTTGAGCCCGGTTTTCCAGTGGGGGGTCAGAACTCGCCGGTGGTGACCAGCCGGGACAGCGCCCGTTCGGCCACCGCGGCGATGGTCATCGACGGGTTGCAGGCGGCGGTGGTGCCCGGCATCAGCGCGCCGTCGAGCACGTACAGCCCGCGCTGCCCGAGCACCCGGCCCTCGAAGTCGCACACCGAGCCCATCGCCGCGCCGCCCAGCGGGTGCCAGGTGGTCGGCGCGATCGCGGTGGTGTCCACCAGCGCGCTCAGCGGGCCGGCGATCTTCGAGATCCGCTCGTGGATGCGCCGGGCGAGCGCGCGGTCGGCGTCGGCAGGCCAGTGCAGCACGATGTCGTCCTTGTTCTGGTCGTAGACGAAGGTGCCGCGTCCTTCGCTCACACCGAAGCCGACCAGCATGGTGGTCCGCAGGTCGGGCAGCGGCGGCAGCGAGGCCTGGATGACCGTGTTGGCCGACGCCGGGTCGTCCCACTCCTTGCTGCCGTAGATCACCGGACCGCCCTGCGGTGCGCCGAAGTCGTCGGCGAGATCGGTCCAGGTGTAGATGCGGTCGCCGTTGCTGCCCCAGCCGGTGCCGAGGCCGTCGGGCAGATCGGGAATCGTGCCCCTGGCCGCCGCGCGCATCAGCAGCCGCGTGGTGTTCGCCGTCCCGGCCGCGAGCACGAGCGACTTCGCGGTGAGCACCTTCTTCTCCAGCACCGTGCCGCGTGTGTTGATGCGGTCGACGCTGATCTCCCACCGGCCGTCCGCCGCCCTGGCCACCTCGGTGACGTTGTGCTGGGTGGCCACCGCGCACCGGCCGGTGGCCTCGGCGGCCGCCAGATAGGTGACGTCCACCGACTGCTTGCCGCCGTTGTTCACGCCGAGCGCGCAGTCACCGTTCGTATAGGACGGTTGCATCTCACCGTCGAGCTCGCGCAATGCGTAGTTCCAGTCGATCGGCATCGGGATCTTCGAGACCCCATAGCCCGCTTTCTCCGCGCTGGCGGCGAAAACCCTTGCGGCGGCGTAGGTTTTGCTCGCGATCAGTTCGTCCGGTGCGGTCCGGACGCCGAGCATCCGCGCCACCCGCGGGTAGTGGACGCTGTCCATTTCCGCGTAGTCCAGCTGCCCGGGAAAGCAACTCGCGAACAGCTCGGCGGTCGGCTGCAGGGTCATGCCCTGGTACACCAGCGAACCGCCGCCGACGCCCGCCGCGCACATCATGCTCATGCCCCGGCCGGGAACCTGCTCCAGCAATCCGGTGTACGGCTCGAACGGCACCGACGGCACACCCGGGAGCGAGGGCGCCGAGCCCAGCCAGAACATCCGCTTGTCCGGCGCGGTGGCGTGCGGAAAGGTCTCCGCGTCCGGTCCGGCCTGCCAGCGGCGGCCGCGTTCGAGCACCAGCACCGGCACGCCCGCCTGCGCCAGCCGGAGCGCGGTCACGCCCCCGCCGAAGCCGGAACCGATGATCACCACGCGGTGTTCTTCGCGGGTGAGCGGGACTCTGGCCGACGCGCTGCCGCCGCCGAGCAGGCTCAGGCCGGTCGCGGCGGCCGCGCCGGTGAGTACGGAACGTCGGCTCAGGCTGGGCACAGGCGTCCTCCGACAGTGGCGATCGAGTGGTTACCGAGGGCTACGTTAGGGAGGCGAACCGAGAGATCGAACCGATTGCCCGTCTCACTACTGATGAGTAGCCTGTAGCTCCATGCGCCCAGTGCCCCCGGCGGTGCCCCGGCGCGTGGACGCTCGCCGCAACCGGGAGACGATCCTGCGCGCGGCCGACCAGGCCTTCGCCGAGCCCGGCGGAACGGTGGCGCTGGAGGAGATCGCCCGCCGCACCGGCCTCGGCCGCGCCACGGTCTACCGGCACTTCCCCGATCGCAAGGCGCTCGCGCTGGCGGTGGCCGACGAGCACCTGACCGCGCTCAAGCAGGTGGTGCGCCAGCGCCGGTCGTTCCGGGAACTGCTGCACACCGTGCTGTCCATGCAGGCCGAGCGCCGCGCGCTGGTCCGCCTGTTCCGCGAGCTACCCGAGCGCAGCCAGCGGCAGCTCACCCACGCGCTGATCGCCGTGCTGCGACCGGCTTTCGACCAGGCGCAGCGCGACGGCACGCTCCGCCGCGACATCCAGCCCGCGGATCTGGCGCTGCTGTTCGAAATGCTCGAGGCCGCGCTGTCCGGCGGCCCGGCGCCGATGGATCGCGCGGAGGCGGTGCGCCGGCTGGTGCAGGTGCTGCTCGACGGCATGTTCACCTGTGGTGCGAACAGGTGACACTCCGGCGTCACCGATCGGGTTAGCGTTTCCCTGGCCGGCCGGCTCGCGGGAAACCGTCCCCCCAGCACCCGCGAGCCGGCAGGACCCTCAGCCCGGTCACCCCGCGAGCGCGAGGGCGCCGAGTGCGATCAGACCGGCGGCCTTCAGCACCTCGAGTCCGATGTAGACCAGGTGCGCGCGGCTGCGCGGGCCGTCCTCACCGGCGAGCACCCGGTCCGAGCGGCGGGTCAGGGCGGGCCGTACCGCGACCAGTTGCACCAGCAGCACCACGCTCACCGCGCCCGTGGCCACCAGCGCACCGGTCGAGCGGGAACCCAGCAGCAGCGCGGCCCACACCGCCACCGCGAGCACCACCTCGATCCGGTTCAGCGCGGCGAACACCAGCCGGCCGATGCCCAGGCCGAGCGGCACCGTGACGCCGGGGGCGCGGAACTTCAGCGGCGCTTCCAGGAACGAGATCCCGAGGACCATGCCGAGCCAGGTGAACGTGAGCGCCGCGGCGACCGCCATGCGCTGCTCCTCTCGCCAAGACCCGTGTGTCGCGCGTCACGGAATGCCTGTCGATCTTGGGCGCTACAGAGATTAGGAAACCGTTCCCGCGCCCGAGGAGTGACATTGTCCGCCACCGCGACACCCGAAGAAACCACCGGCCTGGCCGTCCCGGCGATCGACGACTTCGACTTCCCGCTCACCGACGGGGCCGCCTGCCGCATCGACGACCCCGACTGCGAAGCCTGCCAGTAGTCCCCGGGTTTCAGTGCCCGTGACCGGCCGCCGCCGACGGCGGCCGGTCCGCGGCCTGCCGTCGCACGAACAGCGACGTGATCAGCGCCGCCACGCCGACCACCCCGGCCACGAGGAACGCGGTGCGCAGGCCCGCGGCGTCCGGGCCGGTGCTCCCGGCGGCGCTGCCGAGCGTGGCCACGCTGACGAAGACCGCGGTGCCGAACGCGCCGGCGACCTGCTGGAGCGTGGCGAGAATGGCGCTGCCGTGGGAATGCAGGTGCTCGGGCAGCACGCCGAGCGACTCGGCCATCAGCGGGGTCATCATGAAGCCGAGCCCGGCCATCAGCAGCACGTTGATCGCGATGACCACCGTCAGCGGCGTCTCCGGGCCGAGGGTGGCGAACAACCACAGCGAGGCCGCCATCGCCGCCGCGCCGGGGATCACCAGCGGCCGCGCGCCGAACCGGTCGAACAGCGCACCGACCGGGCGGCCGAGCAGGCCGAGCACCAGCCCGCCGGGCAGCACCGCGAGCCCGCTGACGAAGGTGCTGGTGTGCAGCACGGTCTGCAGGTACAGCGGCAGCATGATCGAGGCGACGCCGATCAGGCAGACAAACAGCAGCGCGGTCAGCGTCAGCGCGACCACGAAACTGCGGTGGGTGAACGGGCGCAGGTCGAGCAGGGCGCGGTCCTCACGCTGCAGGCGCGTCTGGCGCCAGGTGAACACCACGAGCGCGAGCGCGCCGACGGTCACCGGCAGCCACGGCGGCACCGGGTGGCCCTCGCCGCCGCCCTCGCCGAAGGACGCGAGCCCGTAGAGCACCCCGCCGAACCCGATCGCCGAGAGCAGCACCGACGCCACGTCCAGCGGCACCTTGCGCGGGCTGCCGTCGAGCCGGAACCAGATCACGCCGACCACCAGCGCGGCCAGCGCCAGCGGCAGCACGATCCAGAACATCCAGCGCCAGCCCAGCGAGGACAGCACCGCACCGCCGACGGTCGGCCCGATGGCCGGGGCGACCGCGATGACGATGGTGATCGTGCCCATCGTCGCGCCGCGGCGCTCCGGCGGCACCAGGCGCATCACCGAGGTCATCAGCAGCGGCAGCATCATCGCCGTGCCGCACGCCTGCACCACCCGGCCGGCCAGCAGCACCTCGAAGCCCGGCGCCAGGCCGCTGAGCAGCGTGCCCGAGCTGAACAGGCTGAGCGACGCGAGCAGCACCTGGCGCGGGGTGAAGCGTTCGAGCAGGAAGCCCGTGGTCGGGATGACCACCGCCATGGTCAGCAGGAACCCGCTGGTCAGCCACTGCACGGTGGTGGTGGAGACGGACAGGTCGACGGTCAGGTCGCGCAGGGCGACGCTGAGAATGGTCTCGTTGAGGATCATCACGAAGGCGGCGATGACCATCACGCCGATCAGCAGACCGGCCCGCGCCGGTGCCGCGTCGCGGTCGGGCGCGGCGGTCTCGGCCGCGGTCGCGGAGCCGGGCATGGGGAAAGCACCTCACAGGAAAGTCGGATGAGCCAGAGCGCCACGATGCGGCCAGCGTGATCAGTGTATACGGCGGGTAACGGGGTCTCGCCAGCGATTTACCCGGGGTCGCGCGGACTCCGGCTAGCCTGGCGCCAGATTGTCCCAATGGGAGGGAGCAGCCGATGAACGGCTGGAAGCTCGGGCTCGCCGCGGTGACCGCGGCCGGGGCCGCGGCGGTCGTCAAGAGCACGCGGGCCAGGGCGCGGCAGCTCGAAGCCGTGGCACCGGAGCTGCGCGGCTCGATCATCCTGCGGCTCCCGTTCGAAATCAGCTCCAGAACCATGTTGCGGTTGCTGCGGCTCGCCCCGATCCCGCCCGCGCCGGTGCCCGACGGCGTCACGATGGATCGGCGGACCCTTCCCGGCGGCGTCGAGGTCTACACCTACGACGTGCCCGGCCGCACCAGGCCTTCGGGTGCACTGCTGTGGATCCACGGTGGTGGTTATGTCGCGGGTGACGCGCTGAGCGACCACACCGCGTGCGGCCGCTTCGCCCGCGAACTCGGCATTCCCGTGGTCAGCGTCAACTACCGGCTCGCGCCGGAGCACCCGTTCCCCGCCGGGCTGGACGACTGCTACTCGGCGCTGGCCTGGCTGCACGGGCAGGCGGGCGAACTGGGCGTCGACCCCGGCCGGATCGCGATCGGCGGGGAGAGCGCCGGTGGCGGGCTCGCCGCCGCGCTCGCCCAGCGGGCGCACGATCGCGGCGAGTTCGGCGTGTGCTTCCAGCTGCTGGTCTACCCGATGCTGGACGATCGGACCACTTTGGACACCACGCGGCCGAAAACCCTGGTGTGGACGCCCGGCTCGAACAAGTTCGGCTGGACCTCCTACCTCGGGCACGCGCCGGGTGAGCACGAGGACCGCCCGCACGCCGTGCCCGCCCGGCGCGCCGACCTCGCCGGGCTGCCACCGGCCTGGATCGGCGTGGGCGACCTGGACCTGTTCCACGACGAGGACCTCGACTACGCGCGGCGCCTGGACCAGGCCGGGGTCGACTGCCAGGTCGAAGTGGTGCCGGGCATGTACCACGGCGCCGTCTCGCTGCTGCCGGACGCGCCGCTGGTCCAGGCCCTGCGCGGCAGCGCCGTGCGCGCGCTGAAGCAGGCCGTCGGATGAGCGACGTCGTGGTGATCACCGGCGCGGGCGGGATGGGGCTGGCCATCGCGCGGCGGCTGGCCTCCGGTCGCCGGACGCTGCTCGCGGACTTCAGCGAACCCGCGCTGACCGCCGCCGCCGAAGCGCTGCGCGGTGACGGTCACGACGTCACCACCCGGGTGACCGATGTGTCCGACCGAGAGGCGGTGGCCGCGCTGGCCGACGCGGCGGCGGCCCTGGGCCGGGTCACGCACGTGGTGCACACCGCGGGCCTTTCGCCGGAACAGGCTCAGGCCGAGACCGTGCTGCGCGTCGACCTCCTCGGCGTCGCACTGGTGCTGGACGAGTTCGCGCGCGTCATCGCACCCGGTGGCGCGGGCGTGGTGATCGCCAGCATGGCCGGGCATATGCCGCAGGAGCTGACCACCGATCAGGAACTCGCGCTCGCCACCGCGCCCGCGGCCGAGCTGCTGGCTCTGCCGTTCCTGTCGCCGGACGCGCTCGGCGCGCGAGGCGCCTACGCGATGTCCAAGCGCGCCAACGCCTTGCGCGTGCAAGCCGCCGCGAACACCTGGGGACGGCGGGGCGCGCGCGTCAACTCCATCAGCCCGGGGATCATCGCCACCGCGATGGGCCGTACGGAACTGGACGGCCCATCCGGCCACATGATCCGCGCGATGATCGACCGCTGCGGCACCGGCCGGATCGGTACCCCGGACGACGTCGCCGACGCGGCCGCCTTCCTGCTGGGTCCGCAAGCCACCTTCATCACGGGCACCGACCTCCTGGTCGACGGCGGCGTGGTCGCCTCGATGCGCATGGGCGCTCAGGAACCGCCCGGGACCACCAGCCCGGATTCGTAGGCGAGGATCACCAGCTGCGCGCGGTCCCTGGCGCGGAGCTTGGTCATCGCCCGGTTGACGTGGGTCTTGGCGGTCAGCGGGCTGATCACCATGCGACCGGCGATCTGGTCGTTGGACAGACCCCGCGCGACCAGTGCGACCGCCTCGCGTTCGCGATTGGTCAGTTCCTCGAGTCCCGCACCGGTTCCCGGGCCGGGCGGTGCGGTGACGTACCGGTCGATCAGCTTCCGCGTGATCGACGGCGCGAGCAGCGCGTCACCCCGCGCGGCGACGCGCACCGCGTGCAGGAAGTCCTCCGGCTGGATGTCCTTGACCAGGAAGCCCGCCGCCCCGGCGCGCAACGCGTCGAAGACGTACTCGTCCAGGCCGTAGTTGGTCAGGATGACCACGTGCACCGCCGCCAGTGCCGGATCCGCGGCGATGCGCCGGGTCGCCTCGATCCCGTCGACGCCCGGCATCTGCACGTCGACGAGCGCGATGTCGGGCAGGTGCTGCCTGGCCAGCGCCACCGCCGCGCCGCCGTCGCCCGCCTCCGCCACCACCTCGATGTCGTCCTCGATGTCCAGCAGGGCGCGGAACCCGCTGCGGATGAGCGGCTGGTCGTCGGCCAGCAGGACGCGGATCACGGCGCCCGGTCCACCGGCAGTTCGGCCTCGACGGTGAATCCGCCTTCGCCGCGGGGCGCCGCGCTCAGCCTGCCGCCGAGCGCGGTGACCCGCTCGCGCATGCCGAGCAGCCCGACCCCGGGTTCCGGCGCGGTGCCCGGAGTGGCCCGGCCGTTGTCGTCGATCCGGATGGCCAGCGCACCGGGACGGTGATCGATCCGGACCGTCGCGCTGGTGGCGGCGGCGTGCCGGGCGACGTTGGTCAGCGACTCCTGGACGATCCGGTAGGCGGTCCGGCCGACCGCGACCGGCACCGCGGGCGCGTCCGCCCGTTCTCCCCCGACCTCCAGCCGCGCGTCCAGGCCGCCCGCCCGTGCCCGCCGCACCAGTTCCGGGACGTCGCCGAGCCCGCGCGGCGGGTTCGGGTCGTCCTCACGCAGCGCTTCCAGCGTCGCCCGCAGTTCCCTGGCCGCCTCACGACCGGCCTCCCGGATCGCGAGCACCGCCTCGGGCACCTCTTCACCCCGTTTGTTCGCGAGATGCACGGCGACCTCGGCCTGCACCTTGATCACCGAGATCTGGTGGGTGAGCGAGTCGTGCAGTTCCCTGGCGATGTGCAGCCGTTCCTCGTCGGCGCGGCGGCGCGCGGTCTCCTCGCGGGTGCGCTCCGCCTCGTCCGCCCGGCGCTCGGCCTGCCGCAGTGCTTCCCCCGCCGCTCCGGCCGCGACCAGCCAGGCCAGTTCCAGCACGTCCCTGGAGCGGGAGAAAAGCTCGCCAACGGGAAGTTCATGGGACGACAACAGGATCGCCAGTGGCAGCACGGCCAGCATGAGCACCGAAGCCACCACGGTGACCAGGCGATGTCCCGCCCGCACCGCCGCGTACACCGCGAACAGGTACGCGATGACCGGCACGTCGAAGCCGGCCGCCTGATATCCCAGCGCGCAGCACCCGGTCGTGGCCAGCACGACGATCGGCGCGCGTCGGCGCGCGACCAGCGCCAGCCCACCCGCGACCAGCAACGCGTGACCCAGCGGCGCGAGATGCGCCGGCGCGTCCTGTTCGGACAGTCCGGCGATCAGCTGGGACGCCGCCACCCCGGCGGCGATCGCCCAGTCCACGACGCCGATCCGTCCCCGGTTCATGCGTGCACCCTAATCGGCCGCACGCCCGGCCGAGTCCTCCGCGAGCAGACTTCCCGGCTACCGCGCCCGCGGTAGTGCGGCGGTTCCTGCCTCGCCCGCGGCAGCGCGAACTGCCCGCGTCGGCACGACGACCGGACGGGCGCCGGGCGGCATCCTCGGCGAGGTCACGCTCATCGAACGAAGGAGATCGCCATGACCGCGTTGCTCGCCGCCGACGCCTACACACTGAGTTCGGGACGGATCGGGGCCCTCGCGGGCGGATTGCTCGGCTTGCTCGGTGTGGTCATCGGCGGCTTCGCACTGGCCCGCGCCTGGCGCCGCGGTGCGGTCATCGCCGTGGCCGCCGGGGTCACCGGAATGGCCGTCGGCGGGCTGGTCGTGGTCACCGCCGAAGGTGGCGTCGGCACCGGGAACGGCCTCGGCGGCGGCGTCGTGGCACTGGTGGTGGGCCTGCTCGGGGCGGTGCTGGGCGGAATCGCACTCATCCGGCGGAGCCGATCGCGGACAGGCAGCGCTCGGCCTGCCGCCGCAGTGCGGCCGCGAGGTCGGGCGGTCCGCTGACCACGGTGAAGTCGGTCTGCACCGAGGTGATCATCCAGACCAGATCGGTGGTGGTCTCGGCGCCGAGGTGCAGCAGGCAGCTCTGCGCGTCGACGGCTTCGACCGCGCCCATGCCCGGCCAGACCCGGTCCGCCACGGCGTCGGCGGATTCGTGCAGGGTGACCGTCGCCTGGCAGGGCCAGCTGCGCGCGGAAAGCTGGTGCGCCAGGTAGGTCGCGACGTCACCGGCGTCACCGTAGGGCAGCTCGCGCGGAGTGAACCGGGGTCCGGCGGGCGGCTTCGGGGTGAGCCGGTCCACCCGGAAGGTGCGCCAGTCGTCGCGGCCGGTGTCGAAGGCGACCAGGTACCAGTGCCTGCCGAAGTTGACCAGGCTGTACGGCTCGGTGGTCCGGCGGGACGCGCCGCCGCGCGGGCTGGTGTAGTCGAAGCGCAGGCACTCGTGGCGACGGCACGCGTCGGCGATGGTCATCAGCGTGTCCGCCGAAACCCGCGGTCCGGGCGCGACCCCGGCACGCACGGTCGCGGTCTGCACCGTGTTCACCCGGTGCCGCAGGCGCGACGGCAGCACCTGCTCCAGCTTGGTGAGCGCGCGCAAGGCGGTTTCCTCGATGCCGGTGACCGAACTGCTGGTCGCGGTCCGCAACCCGACGGCCACCGCGACGGCTTCGTCGTCGTCGAGCAGCAGCGGCGGCAGGGCCGCGCCCGCGCCGAGGCGGTAGCCGGGCGTGCCCTGGAGCGCGTGCACCGGATATCCGAGTTCGCGCAGGCGGTCCACATCCCGCCGCACGGTCCGCGTGGTGACGCCGAGGCGTTCCGCCAGCTCGGCGCCCGGCCAGTCGCGGTGCGTCTGCAGCAGCGACAGGAGTTTCAGCAGCCGCGCGGAAGTCTCCAGCATGATTTCCATTCTGCCCGATCGTTAGGACCGAACCTGTCCTAACCGGGTCCTAGCGTTGCCTCCATGACATCGGACATCCATCCCTTCTCGATCGACATCCCGCGGGCTCAGCTCGACGACCTCGCCGCGCGGCTGGCCGCCACCCGCTGGCCCGCCGAACTGCCCGGCGTCGGCTGGAGCCGGGGTGTGCCCGTCGCCTACCTGACCGACCTCGCCGAGTACTGGCGCACCGGGTTCGACTGGCGGGCGCAGGAAGCCGCGATCAACGCGCACCCGCAGTTCGTCACCACCATCGACGGCCAGCGCCTGCACTTCCTGCACGTGCGCTCCCCGGAACCGGACGCCACTCCGCTGGTCCTGCTGCACGGCTGGCCCGGCGGGGTGACCGACTTCTTCGACGTGATCGGGCCGCTGTCGGACCCGCGGGCGCACGGCGGCGACCCGGCTGACGCCTTCCACCTGGTCATCCCCTCCCTGCCGGGCTTCGGCTTCTCCACACCGCTGGCCGGGCCGGGCATGAGCGCGGCGAAGATGGCGGGCCTGTTCACCAGGTTGATGGCGGCGCTCGGTTACGAACGCTACGGCGTGCAGGGTTACGACACCGGTTCGTGGGTGGGCCCGGAAATCGGCAAGCAGGATCCCGAGCACGTCATCGGGGTGCACGTCAACGGGATGATCGCGTTCCCGATCGGTGCCGACGGCGAAATGGACGACCTCCCCGAGGCCGATCAGCGGCGCTGGCAGGCGATGCAGAACTTCAACGACGGCTACCTGCAGTGCAACTCCAAGCGCCCGCAGACGGTGGCCTACGGCCTGACCGACTCCCCCGCCGGTCAGCTCGCGTGGATCGTGGAGAAGTTCAAGGAGCTGACCATGCCGGAGGACGCGCTGCCCGAGCAGTGCGTGGACCGCGACCGGATGCTCGCCACCATCTCGCTGTACTGGTTCACCGGAACCGCGGGCTCGGCCGCGCAGATCTACTACGAGGAGATCACGGCGAACGGCTGGAGCGGCAGCTCCACCGAGTGGACCGGCGAAACCGGCGACTGGACCGCCGAAGCACCCGCCGGGCCGCAGGTGCCCGTCGGCGTGCTGGTGTCCGCACACGACGTCACCATCCGCCGCTGGGCCGAGCGCGACCACCACATCGTGCACTGGACCGATCTCGGGCACGGCGGGCACTTCCTCGCCATGGAGGCCCCGGCCGCGCTGACCGAGGACGTGCGCGTGTTCTTCCGGAAGGTCCGCTGAGATGGGCGCCCGCGGGACCGCGGTGCTGAGCCCGCGGGCGCTCAACCGCGCCCTGCTCGACCGGCAGCTGCTGCTCGGCCGCGCCGGGCTGGACGTCGTCGCGGCGACCGGCCACCTCTTCGGGCTCAACGCGCAGTCCCCGGATCCGCCCTATCTCGCGCTGTGGAGCCGGCTCGACCGCTTCACCATCGAGGACCTCACCGCCGCCATCGAAACCGGTTCGCTGGTGCGGTCCGTGCTGATGCGGGCCACCCAGCACCTGGTGCCGGCGGCGGACTTCCGGCTCGTGCGGCCGGTGCTGGCGCCGTTGCTGAAACGCGTGCAGCGCAACGTTTTCGGCCGCCGGACCACGGGCATCGACCTTGACGACCTGGTCACCGAAGCGGTGAAACTGTTGTCCGGCGGCGAAGTGCTCACCCGTCCCGAACTCGGCCGCGCGCTCGCGCGAACCCGTCCCGGCGCCGACGCGACCGCACTCGGCTGGACGGTGCAGTACCTGCTCCCCGTGGTGCATCCCGCGCCGAGCGGGACGTGGGGCAAGCGCGGTGCGACCCCGTTCGCGGCCTTTCCGGACCTGCCCCAAGCGACCGTCGAGAGCACCCGCGAAATGGTGCGGCGTTACCTGGCCGCGTTCGGCCCGGCCACCGTCGCCGACGCGCGGAGCTGGTCCGGGGTGAGCGGGCTGCCCGAGATCTTCGAGCAGTTGCGGCCGGAGTTGCGCACCTACGCGGACGAGTCGGGCCGCGAGCTGTTCGACCTGCCGGACCGGGAACTGCCGTCCGCCGACCTCCCCGCGCCCGTCCGGCTGCTGCCGGAGTTCGACGCGACGTTGCTCGCGCACGCCGACCGCACCCGCGTCATGACCGGCCCGATCCGGCGCCAGGTGTGCCAGGGCGACGCGGTCGCGGCGACCGTGCTCGTCGACGGCACGGTGGCGGCGACGTGGACGAGGGACCGGGCGGGCGCGCTCACCGTGGTGCCGTTGCGCCCGCTCTCCGCGGACGACCGCGAGGCGATCGAGGCCGAAGCGCTACGCCTGCTCGCTTTCGCGGCTCCTGGTCTGGCCCACACTGTCCACTTCGGAGCTTGACCCGTTCTCGATGCCGGAGAGCGCCTTGTCCAGGACGTCCAGCGCGGCCACCGCGCCGTGTACCAGCTTCAGCAGGTTCTCCGTGCTGGACAGCAGCACGCCCATCTTCTCGGCGATCTTCCCGCCGTATTCGACGGCGACCTGCACCACCTGCGGGATGGCGGCGGCCACGCTCGCACCACCGGTGGCCTGCGCCGCGGCCAGCGCCTGCATCACGATGGTGTTGATCCGCCCGGCGGCCTCGCCGATCAGCTGCGTGACGATGTCGCGGGCCTGGGCGACCACCTCACCGGCTCCGGTGAGTGCGCCTGAGGCCGCGGTACTCGCCTGCGCGGCGGCCTCGATGCCGTCGGCCAGCTGCGCGGCCGACGCCCGGTAGTCCGAACCACCGGAACCGCTCCAATCCGCGGTTTCCGAAGTGCTCGCCTCGCGATACGCCCCGGCGGCCGAGGAAACGCTCTGTCCGGCGGACTGGAATCCTTGCGCGCTGGTGGAAATCGCGCCGGGATCACCGGCCAGCTGGTTCAGCGGCTCCTCCAGGAAGGAGACGAAGTCCAGCACCCAGCCGAATCCGGCGTCCGACACCGGAGAAAGCGGGCTGCCGGTGACTTCGAGAATGCCGAGCGCGGTACTGGCACCGCCGAGCCCGGCGGAAACCCAGTCCCGTTCTCCACGGCCTCGGTGGTCGTCCGCAGATCGGCGAGCACCTCGGCGGCGGCGGTCACCGGCCTTCCTCCGCCGTGTGCAACCGGGTCACGCCATCGCCGTCGGCGCTCTGGTAGCCGTCCGCCGCCTGGCCGAGCCGGGTGCTCATGCTGTCCACCGCGGCCGAGGCGTGCGAGATCGCGTCCGCCGTGCGGCCGAGCACTTCCCGCAGTCCGACGGTGAGGAACTGCGTGAAGGTGCCGAGCGCGGCGCTGTCCAGGCCATCGGGCAGGGCGGCCGCGACGGTGGACACCTCGGCGGCGACCCCGGCCGCGGTACCGGCGTGCGCGCGGACGCGGTCGGGATCGACCAGCACGTGGTTCATCGGGAGATCTCCGGTGGGTTCGAGAAGAAGTAGTCGTCGTCATCGACCGGCGCGGGCACCTCGGCGGGTTCTTCCGCCGCCGCCAGGTTCCGCTTGATCAGCTCCAGCGCCGGGCCCTCGCCGGTGTACTCGGTCATGATCTCCACGACCTGCGCCCCGGCCACCCGCTGTGCCTGCCGCGCGGTGGCCAGGATGAGCTGAGCGAGCTGGTCGGCGTCGAGCGAGCGGGCGGCCGCGGTCAGCCGCAGGCCCTCCAGCGCGCCGCTGACCCCGACCGAGACCGACACCTCACCCCGCGGTGAGATCGCGGCGCCGCCGACCTGTCGCAGGTTCGACTCCACCGCCCGCGCCGTGGCGTCGAGCCGTTCCAGGTTGCGCTGGTAGTCGGCCAGCCACCGGGCCGGGTCCATGGTGTTCCCTTCGCTCATCGCGGACTCCGCGCGATCGTGGCCAGTTCTTCGAGCGCCGATCGCACCGCGGCCCGGTGCAGCGGGTTCACGCTCAGCCAGCCGTCGGCGGCCGGGTCCACCCTGACCCTGCCCTTCGGACCGTCCAACCAGGACAGTTCGGTCCCGGCCCGCGCGCCGCGCCGCGTGGCGCCGAGCTGGCCGCGCCCGGTCAGCGGGACCAGCAGGCCGACCAGGTTGTCCAGCACGGCCGGTTCACCGCCGTGGTCGCGGAAGAGGTCGCGCATCTCCTGCTCGCCGATCTCGCCGGGCAGCTCGGTCACCGCCTTCACCGCCGGCGCGGGAATGGTGATCGGCATCGACACCGGCGCGGCGAGTTGCGGCACCAGCTTGAGCAGTTCGGCGGCCAGCGCGGCGTCGGTGAACCGCCGGACGCCGACGCGCTGGGAGTCGTCGAGCGTCTGGTGGAACAGCAGCACCGAGGACCGGTAGACCAGCGCGGCGACCACGGTGGTGCCGGACTCACCGGCCAGCACCAGGTCGATGGCGCCGTGGTGCTCGCGCAGCGCGGTGACCACTTCCTCCGCCGCGCCGACCGGGCCGCGGTCATCGGCCAGCCCGCGCAGCGCCAGCGCCTCGCCCGCGGTGGCGAGCAGGATCTCGCGTTCACCGGCGAGCCGCCCGAACGAAGGCACCCGCAACGGGAACGGCAGCGGCACCCCGGCGTGCGCGGCGAGCAGGTCCAGCTCGACAAGTCCGAAGTGGACGGTGTCCGGCTCGGTCACCGCCGTCACGTCCCGGTGCCTTCCGTGCTCCGCAGCGCCCTGGTGTGGTCGGCTTCGGCCTCGGTGTACCGGTTGACCGTCGCGTGCAGCGCGCGGTGGTAGTCGTTCAGGTTGCCGTCGGCCGCGGCGACCTCACCGGAGAGCCCGGTCTCGCCCGCCGCCTCGCGCAACCGCCGCGCCAGGTGCAGCGCGGGCGGCGCGGTGCCCAGCCGCGGCAGCTGCTCGGCCAGCCGGTTCGCCGACGAGGCCAGCCCGGCGGTGCGATCGCCGAGCGCGGCGAGCGCCGCCACCTGCGCACTCAACTCCTGCGGCTCGACCTGGAAGCCGCCCTGGGAAGTCACGATGTCTCCTCTGCCCGCTAAAGCCCGATGACCGGGCTGCTGGTCTTGTCGTCGACGTGGAAAAGCTGCTGGTCGATCGTCGGCAGGCGGTTGACGTGGACCTCGTCCTCGGCGCCCTGGCCGCGCCCGCCGCCGGCGCCGGGCATCATGCCGTTCGCGGCCGCCCCTCGACCGCCCGCCATTCCGGCCATCGAACCCCGGCCCGCCACGCCGCGGGCCAGTGCGCCGCCGCTGGAGTTACCGGCGTCCAGCGGACCCGAACCGACCAGCTGGCTCCACGGCAACCCGCCGCTGCCGGTCGCCGTGCCACCGGCGATTCCGCCGGCCGCCCCGGCGAATCCGGAGGCGGTGGTCGAGCTGTTCATGCCACTGCCCATCGAATCGGCACCGGCGGCGCCGGGAGTGACCTTCCGGCTGCTGTCGTTCAAGCTCGATTCGTAGCGCTGCATCACGTGCACCGCCTGCGCCTTCTGCTCGGCGGCTGCCGCGCTGGCCAGGAAGTAGCTCGCGCCACCGGCGGCCACCGCACCGATCGCCGCGCCCATCAGCGCGCCCGGACCGGCGCCCACCCCACCGGCACCCGCACCGACGATCGCCCCGATGGCCGCGCCCGCGCCTGCTCCGGCGGCCGCTCCCGCCACCCCGGCGCCGAGCGGATCACCGGCGGGCGGCGGCATGGTGTTGCGCGCGACGGCGAGCGCGTCACCCGCGTCCTGCGTGGCGCCCTGCACGGTGTTCGCGCGCGAACCGATGTCGGTGGTCTTGTCCCCGATCCGGCCGAGCCGGTCGGCGGCCAGGTCGGCCGCGCCACCGCTCCAGTTCGATCGCAGCGTGCCGCGTTGCGTGTGCAGTTCCTCGCCGTGCTCGGACAGTTCGCTGCCGTGCCTCCCCCACTCGGCCGCCATCGAGCTGACCTCGCCCACGTCGGCGTTGTCCCAGAGCATCCGGTACAGCTCGTCGTGGGTGTAGGCGTTCCAGTTCGTGCCGTCCGGCGGGATCGGCGAACCGAAGTAGCCCTCCCACACGTTGCGCAGCAGATCCACCACCGGCTGGGCCAGCGCCCCGGCCGGCCCGGCCTGCTCGAGTCCGGCGGTGGCGGCCGCGGCCAGGTCCTGCACTCCCGCGGAGGCCTGGTCGATCAGCGTTCCGTCACCCGAGTTGTCGGTCATGTCCCGTCTTCCATCTGCACTTGTGCTGATGGTCAGAAGCTAGGGCCGGGTGATGAAATTCTGATGTAACACCGATCCCCGCAGGTCACAGCATCGGGGCCGGGGTGGTGGTGATCAGGCCGCCGTCCACGAGGAGATCCTGGCCGTTGACGTAGGCGGCGTCCTCCGACGCGAGGAAGGCGACCACGGCGGCGACGTCCTCGGGCGTGCCGAGCCTGCCCGCTGCCACCGCGGCGGCCGCCACGACCTGCGCCTCGGTGGAGACGTGCTCCCGGAACGAGCCGGTCGCGATGTACCCGGGGCTCACCGAATTCACCCGGATCCCGGTGCCCGCCAGTTCCGCCGCGTAGGCCGGCGCGAGGTTGTGCGCGGCCGCCTTCGCCGCGGCGTACACCGCGGACCCCGGCACACCGCGATGCACCGCCCACGACGCGTTCAGCACGATCGACGCCGGACTCCGCAGCAGCGGCACCGACTTCTGCACGGTGAAGAAGGCGGCCTTGAAGTTGCTGTCCGCGACCCGGTCGAACTCGGCTTCGGTGATCTCGGCGTTCGGCCGGAACGCGGCGGCGCCCGCGTTCGCGAACACCACGTCCAGTCCGCCGAACCGGTCGCGGATCGTGTCCATCACCGCGTCGAGGTCGTCGGGCCGGGAGGCGTCGCCGCGCGCCGCGAGCACGTTCGCACCGGCAGCGGCCTCCAGCCGGGCCTGGTCGCGGCCGGTGATCACCACCCGCGCGCCCTCGTCGCGCAACCGCCGCGCGGTGGCCAGCCCGATTCCCGCGCTGCCGCCGGTCACCAGTGCGATCTTGCCGTCGAATCTCATGGCCCCAGCGTGCGGCCCGCGTGCTTTCCCCGGCAGTGCTTGGTCAACCTGGGTCTGCCACCACCACTTTCAGGCGGGCGTGTAAAGCACCAGGTACGCGTCCGGCCGGTCCGCGGGCACCAGCGTGGTTTTCTCGAACCGCCGCGCCTCGCCGCGCTCGCGCACGGCCAGCACGTCCTGCACCGGAGTGCCGACATCGTGCCGGGCCCACAGTTCCGCGAACTCCGGGCTGACCGCGCTCAACTCGGCGATCACCCGGCCGAATTCGGGGTCACCGGGGAAATGCGCCGCGTCGGCGCGGAACGCCGCGACCACCGCGGGCGCGGCCAACGCCCAGTCCTCCGCCATGTCGCGGTACCGGTCCTCGGTGAAGAAGGAAACCAGGCAGTTGTGCCCCGGCCCGTCGTAGCCGAAGCAGTCGCGCGCGGCTTCGTTGACCGCCAGCACGTTCCAGCAGCGGTCACGCAACACCGCGGGCGACGGCCAGCCGTCGAGGACCCGGCGCAACCGCGCGGGGTCGCCGGTGGCCGCCCCGGCGACCGGCGGGTTGAGCCCGGCCAGCAGGTAGAGGTGCGTGCGTTCCGGTTCGGACAGTCGCAGCGCCCGGCCGATCGCGTCGAGCACCTCCGCCGAGACGTTGATCTCCCGGCCCTGTTCGAGCCAGGTGTACCAGGACACCCCCACCCCGGCGAGCACGGCGACCTCCTCCCGCCGCAACCCCGGGGTACGGCGCTGCCCCACCACGGGCAGCCCGACGTCGGCCGGACTCAACCGCGCACGGCGCGTACGCAGGAAATCCCGCAACTGAACCCGGCGGCCGGGCAGCACTTCGGTGGTCACATCGCCATCGTAGGCAGTTCAGGCCCGTTCGATCGCGGACTGGAGACCGCGGTCCCGGCGCTCGATGGCCTGCCGAGTGGTCGCGAGGCCTTCGTGGATTTCGTTCGTCAGCGCGGTGTAGGCGATCTGCTCGGTGAGGTGGCCGAACGCCCGCTGCTGCAGTTCCAGCGCGGCCTCGAGATTGCCCATCCGCAACTCCGCGGTGGCCAGCCGGGTCAGGCTGGCGGCGTAGAGCCTGCCGTCGGAGACGTCGTTCGCCGCTTCCGCGCTCTGTCGCAGATAGCGCGCGGCCTCGGCGAAGTGGCCCATTACCAGGTGGACCGAACCCGAGTAGTACAGCGTCCGGCCCACCATCGCCGGATTGCCGATCTTCTCCCCCAGCGCCTGCGAGCGCGCGAAGTAACCGAGCGACTCTTCGTGCCTGCCGCCGAGGTGGTGCAGGTAACCAAGGGTGGAGATGGCGCGCTCGGCCAGCCAGTCGTCGTTGTGCTCGGTGGCCATGGCGAGTGCCCTGGACAGCAGGCCGATCGGTTCCTCGTACCGCCCGTCCAGCACGTCCAGCGTGGCGATCCCCGCCAGCGCCCTGGCCGTCTCCCGGCCCGCACCGGCGTGCTCGCTGATCCGCAGTGCCTCGTCGAACCACTCGCGGGCCTGTTCGTAGTAACCCGGCATGGCGTGCGCGAACCCGAGGTGGAGCCGCACCGCCGACGGCATCCGCCGGTCGGTCGACCGGCTCGCCAGCGGAAGCACCAGGTGCGCGACCGCCCGGCACTCGTCGTAGCGGCTGAGGCGGATGAGGTAGTCGATCAGGCTCTCGGCGAGCCAGCACGCCCGGTCCACTTCACCGGCGGCGACCGCGTAGGCGACCACATCGCGGAGGTCGCCCGCCTGGTCGAGCCAGGCCGTCGCGTCCCGCCAGCCGGTGAACGGCACGCCGTCCAGCGGCGGCCCGGAGGGGAAACCGACGAGGCCGCATTCACTGGCATGGCGCCCGGCGCCGATGTAGAGGTCCAGCACGGCGATCCGCGCGGCGGCGACGACTTCCGCGGCTTCCTCGGCGGCCAGCCGTCGCGCGTACACCGCCACCAGGTCGTGCAACCGGTACCGGCCGGGCGCGGGCTGCTGGAGCAAGCTGGTGTCCACAAGGGACTCCAGCGCGTTCTCGGCCTCGGCCGCCGAGGAACCGAGCAGCGCGGCCAGCACCAGGCGGTCCAGCTCCGGCGTCGGCGACAGGCCGAGCATGCGGAACGCGCGCTGCTCGAAGTCCGCGAGCTGGTCGTAGGACAACCGGAACGCCGCCTCCACGCTGCGGTCCTCGGCGGTCAGCTCGCCGAGCCTGCTGCCGTCGTCGGCCAGCCGCGAGACCAGGTACTCGAACGTCCACATCGGACGGTTCTGCAGCCGGGCCCCGGCGATGCGCAGCGCCAGCGGCAGCCTGCCGCACAACCGGGCCACCTCGCGCACGGCGTCCTGCTCGCGTCCGGCCCGCGCCCCGCCGACGATCCGGTTGAGCAGGTCCTGCGCCTGGTCCAGCCCCAGCGGGCCGAGCGAGACGCGGCGCGCGGTGTCCAGCCCGGCCAGCCGCCGCCTGCTGGTCACCAGCACCCGGCTGCCCGGACCGGCGGGCAGCAGCGGGCGCACCTGCTCGGCACCGGACGCGTCGTCCAGCACGAGCAGCAGGCGCAGCGAAGCGGTCGCCGCCCGCCACGAGGCGGCCAGCTCGTCGAGATCGTCCATCGTCTCGTTGTCGTCCACGCCGACGGCGCGCAGCAGGCGCCGGAGCACCCGGGGCGAGGCCAGCGCCGTCTGCTCGTCGCTGTGCCCGTGCAGGTTGATGAACAGGCAGCCGTCAGGGCACTGCTCGCGCAACTCCTGCGCGGCGCGCACGACCAGTGCGGTCTTCCCGGAACCCGCCACCCCGTCCACCGCGGCGACGGTCACCGTGCCGTCGGCCACCGGCGCGGTCAGCACGGCGAGTTCCCGGTCCCGTCCGGCCAGTTCCCCGGCGCCGAGCGGCAGTTCGACCCTGGCCCGACGCACGGCGGGCTGTTCACGCCGGACCGCCACGCCCAGCAGCGCGTCGTCGCCGCGCAGGATCGCCTGGTGCACCTGCCGCACTTCGGCGTCGGGTTCCATGCCGAGTTCTTCGACCAGCCGGTTCCGGAGTCTGGTGAACACCTCCAGCGCGTCGGCGCGTCGGCCACCGGCGTAGTAGGCGCGCATCAACAACCCGGCCAGCGTTTCGTTGCGCGGGTGCGCCGCGCTCAGCACGGACAGCTCGTCGATCGCCTCGCTGTAGGAACCCAGCCGCAGCTGCCAGTCCACTTTTTCCTGCGACAGCACGATCCTGCGTTCTGTCAGCCGCCGGCGCTCCCCTTCGGCGAACGGGCCGGGCAGCCCGTCCAGCGGCTCGCCCTCGAACAGGGCCAGCGCCGCCGAATACAGCTCGACCGCGGTGGCCAGTTCGCCCGCCCGCCCGGCTTCGGCGCCCTGGGCGGCGATCTCCTCCAGCCGCACTGAATCCAGCGAGATCCCGTCGGCGGCGAAGCGGTAACCACCGCGATCGCTGGCGATCACCGCGTCGGCGTCCACCCCGGCGGCGGCCAGACCGCGGCGCAGCCGGAAGACGTAACCGGGCACCACCTTCACGCCGGTGCCCGGTGGTTCGTCACCCCAGACGCGGTCGAGCAGTTCGCGCTTGCTGAAGGTGACTCCCGGGCGCAGCAGCAGCGCCGCCAGCAGCGCCTGCTGGCGCACCGGTCCCAGGTCCAGCGGCCGGTCTCCGTGCCACACCCGCATCGGGCCGAGCACGGCGAACCTCAGCCCCGTCACCGGCCCAGCATCCGCAGCACGACCTGGCGGTACTCGTCCTTCACCCGTGGTTTGTCCGCCTCGGCGGTCTCGGCCAGCGCGAGGCCGGCCCCGCCGAGGAGGTGGAAGGTCAGGCGGGTCATCGGCTCCCCCGGTAACGCGTCACCCTCGCCGGTGTCGACCCGCACCAGTCGCTCGATCAGCCCGTAGGCGTACTTCTCCTCGAACTCCAGCCAGCGCCGGAAGCCGAACGCCACCGGTGCCTCCTGCCAGACCACGCGTCCGTAGACCGGGTCGCAGCAGCGCTCGAGGAACACCTCGACGGCGGCGGTCGCGACCTCCCGCGGATCGGTCATCCCGGCCGCGGACTCGGTGACGCGCTGCACGAGATCGATCTGGAGTTCCTCCACCACGGCTTCGAACAGCGCGGTCTTGTTGGCGAAGTGGTGGTAGACCGCGCCGCGGGTGGCCTGGATGTCGGCGGCCACGTCCTCCAGCGTGGTGGCGGCGTACCCGTGCTCGGCGAAGCGGGCGGTGGCGGCCGCCAGCAGGGCGGTCCTGGTCGCGTCGGAGTACTGCTCGCGCCGGCTCCGGGCGGTGGGCATGCGGTCAGTATATGACCTACGCCGTGTATGTCTCAGACTCGAGGTAGGTCCTGGCAGTAGTCCACCGGATGTCGTGGTCAGGCCCCTGGCAGGATTCCGCGCCGGAAGGGTTCCACTCCGACGACATGGCGAACGCGGGTCGGCTCGACAAGGATCTTGACCCGCCGCTCGCCGGGGATCCGCCATTCGAAGCGGTCGGTTCCGACGTACTTCTTCGCCAGCCTGTCCATGCAGCGCTCTGCCTCGTCGCCCTCGATGAACTCGACGACCCGGCCATGGACCACCACCCGGTCGTACGGATCGTCGGTGGCCACGCAGGACAGCGAAACGCGGGGGTCGCGGCGCAGGTTCTCCTCCTTCACGCGGCCGACGGCGGTGTTGAACACGATGTGGTCGCCTTCGACGTCGATCCACATGGGGGACACCTGGGGCGAACCATCCCGGTTCACCGTCGCCAAGTGCCAGAAGTTCGGCGCCTCGACCCAGCCGCGGATCTGTTCGCTCAACCCAGCCATTCGGCCCTCCGGCGAAGTCGCGATCGGGACCTCGATTGTCGCGACACCGGCGGCGAATGTCACCCGCCACCAAGCCCCTTGCGGTCTGTACCTACTAATATGTACGGTCCGGGCATGCCCCTGGTGAGAATCGACGCGCTCAACGCCACCCCGCAGCACCTCGACGCACTCGGCCGCGCCGTGCACGAAGCGCTCCAAGAAACGGCCGACGTGCCGCCAGACGACCGGTTCCAGATCCTGACCAGCCACGACGGCACCACCGGCCGCCTCCACTACGACGACTACCTCGGCGTGCACCGCGACGACGGGATCGTCTACATCGCCATCACCCTGCGGGCCGGGCGCACGCCGGAGCAGAAGAAGGCGCTCTACCGCCGGATCGCCGAACTCGCCCACGAGTACGCGGGCACCGAACCGCGGAACGTCTTCATCGCGCTGACCGAGAACGAGCCCATCGACTGGTCGTGCGGCAACGGTGAAGCGCAGTACGCGAGCCAGCAGTAGCGGACTAGCCCCGTCGCCGCGCCGCCGATGCGAGCTGTTCCAGCAACGGTTCGGTGCGGCGCCAGCCGAGGCACGGGTCGGTGATGCTCAGGTCCGGCCGCGGCTCGCCCGACGGTGACTGGTTGCCGTCGGACAGGTACGACTCGAGCATCACCCCGGCCACCGCGTGGTTGCCGCCGCCGATCTGCTCGGCGAGGTCCGCGAGCACGGCGGGCTGCCGGTTGTGGTCCTTGCCGCTGTTGCCGTGCGCGGCGTCGACCACCACCCGCTGCGGCAGGCCCGCCTCGCGCAGGGTGTCCAGTGCGGCGGCCACGCTCGCCGCGTCGTAGTTCGGCACCGCGCCCCCGCGCAAGACCAGGTGCGCGGCGGGATTCCCGGCGCTGCGCAGGGTGGTCAGCCGCCCGTCCGCGGCCACCCCGGGAAAGGTGTGCGGCAGCCCGGCCGCGCGGATCGCCTGCACGGCGGTGTCGAGGCGGCCGGACACGCAGTTCTTCATGCCCACCGGCATCGGCAGCCACGAGGCCAGGTGCCGGTGCGGCTGGCTGGCCACCGTCCTGGCGCCGACCGCGGCCCAGCTGACCAGGTCGGCCACGTAGTGCGCGAGCAGCGGGTCGACGAACTCGTAGGCCAGCGGCAGTCCGGTCGCCGCCGCGTCGAGCAGGAACGACCGGCCCTGGCGGATCCCGGTGGCGATGTCGCCCTTGCCGTCGAGCGTCGGGTCCGGCAACAGGCCGGTCCAGCCCGCCACCGTGCGCGGTTTCTCCAGGTACGCGCGCAGCACCACAACGAGGTCGTCGGCATACCGCTCGGCCGCGGTGGCGAGCAGCCGCGCGTAGTCCAGCGCGGCCGCCGGGTCGTGCACCGAGCACGGGCCCGCCACCACCAGCAACCGCCGGTCGCGCCGGGCGAGCACGGCGTCGATGGTGGCGCGGTGGCGGTCCACGGCCTGCGGCCGCGTGCCGGTGACCTCGGCGGGGGTGGGCAGGGTGTCCTGATCAGGCATCCGGGGTGTCCTTCTCTCGGGGAAGGCGGAACGCGCCGGCCGCGGCGACCAGCGCCAGGCCGAGCACCCACCAGAAGGTGTCGGCGAAGGCCGACGGCACGTCGGTGCCGCGCACTGCCAGGCGCTGTTGAAGCACCACGGCCAGCGCCGCGGTGCCGAGCGAACCGCCGACGGTGTTGAGCAGGTTGAGCGCCCCGGCCGCGCGGGGCAGCTGCGCCGGGACGATGCGGCGGTAGACGATGGTCATCACCGGCGCGCCGATCATCGCCGCGCCGAAGCCGCGCACCAGCAGGGAAACCGCGATCACCACGTCCGGCAGTTCCGGGCCGAGCTGGGTGAAGGCGACCGTGCCGACCGCGACGAGCGCAATCCCGGTCAGCACCAGGGTCCGCGGGCCGACGGAATCGACCAGCCGGTTCACCAGGAACGAACCGGCCAGTGCCCCCGCGCCCTGCGGCGCGAGCAGCAGCCCGGTTTCCCACGCGGACAGGCTTTCCCCGGTTTGCAGGTACAGCGGCAGCAGGAACATGGTGCCGAACACCGACGCGCCCAGCACCACCAGCGCCAGCGCCGCGACACCGAACGGCGGTCGCGCGAACAGGCGCGGGTCGATCAGCGGGACCCGGCTGGTGCGCAGCCCGTGCACCACGAAACCGGCCAGCATCAACGCGCCGAGCACCACGGCGAACACCGTCACCCACAGCGGTACCGCCTGCTCGTGGCCGATCCCGGTCAGGCCGAACACCAGCACGGCCAGCCCCGGCGACAGCAACAGGGCCCCGCGGAAGTCGAACGGCGAACGCTCCTCGGACGGCGGGACCACCGGCACGAACCGCCGCGCCAGCAGGATCGCCACCACACCGACCGGCAGGTTGACGTAGAACAGCCACGGCCAGTCCGCGACACCGAGGATCGACCCGCCGAGCAGCGGGCCGAGCACCGGGGACAGCAGCGGCACCACACCGACGATGCTGATCACGCGGCCGATGCGGTCGCGCCCGGCGGCGCGGGCCAGCAGCGCCTGCCCGGTCGGCGGCAGCAGTCCACCGGCCAGGCCCTGGAGCACGCGGAAGGCGATCAGGCTGGGCAGCGACCAGGCCAGCGCGCACAACAGGGACCCGAGCAGGAACCCGGCCACCGCGAGCAGCCAGACCCGGCGCCCGCCGAAGCGGTCGGCCAGCCAGCCCGACGCGGGCACCGCGGCGACCACCGCGAGCAGGTACGCGGTGCTGACCCACTGGATGCCGGTGACCGGCGCGCCGAACTCGTCGGCCAGCGTGGACACCCCGACCGAGACGATGGTGCTGTCCAGTGTCGCCATGAACGTGCCCAGCACCAGGACAAAAGCCGTTCGCCACAGGGCAGCGCCGACCTCGGGCCTCACCGTGCTCACAAGACGCTCGACGCGTCGTCGTCGAAGCGGCCGGGCAGTTCCCTCAGCACCCGCTGGAGATCGGCGGCCAGCGCCTCGACCTCCGCCACGCGGAACATCCCGGACTGGTAACCCAGCACACCGGTCCAGCCGCTCTCGGCGGGCACCACGGTCACCGTGACCGGATGGTGCGTCCGCTCGCGGAACCGCGTGCCGGTAACCCGCAACCCTGGCGCGGGCTCGGCCAATTTCGCCAGTTCGACCGGGTAGTTCTCGAACACCACCAGGCTGTCGAAGAGCCGGTCCCGGCCGGTCAGGCGTTCCAGCTCAGCCACGCCGATGTGCTGGTGTTCGGCCATGTCCTGTTGCCGCGCCTGGAGATCGGCCAGTGCCTCGGCGACCGTGCCGTTCCAGCGGGCGCGTACCGGCACCGTGCCCGCGAGCAGCCCGATGATCTCCTCGACACCGGGAAAATCGGCCGTGCGACCGGAAACCATGGCACCGAAGCAGACGTCGCGGCGACCGGACCGCGCGGCGAGCACCGCCGCCCAGGCGCCCTGCAACAGGGTGTTCACCGTCAGCCCGCGTTCGGCGCCCGCCTTGGTCAGCTCGGCGACCACCGGCGCCTCGACCTCGAACAGCACGGGCTCGACCGCGCCGAGCGTCCGCGGCCGGTCCTTCGTGAGGTAATCCCCCTCGGGTAGCCCGTCGAGTTCCGCGCGCCAGGCCCGCAGCTCGGCGGCCTCGTCGCGATCGGCCCGCCACTGGAGGTAGCGCGCGAGCGGCACGGGCTCGGGCAGGGAAACCCCGCCGTACAAGGAGAACAGCTCGGTCAGGATGCGTGGCGCGGACCAGCCGTCGGACAGCACGTGGTGGCTGGTCAGCGCCAGCACGTGGTGCGCCGGACCACGCCGGAGCACGGTCAGCCGCACCGGCGGACCGGTCACCAGGTCGAACGGCTCGGCCAGCTCTGCCTCCAGCGCCCGCTCCACCGCACTGTCCGAATCGGACACATCCAGCACCCGGAACACCGGGCGCGGATCGGCCGGGATCACCTGCACGTCCAGCCAGTCCGGGAACACCGCGCCCAGATTCGGATGCCGTCGCAGCAGGGCGATCCCGGCGACGCGCAGCGCGTCCACGCCGAGCGCGCCGGACAGCGAGAACGCCGCCTGGACCGGGTAGACCTCCGCCGCGTCCCGCATCACCCGCTGCAACGGGGTCAGCGGCAGCACGTCCGCCACCGCGTGCTCGGTCTCCAGCGCGTCGATGGCGGCCTGGTCCACGTCGGCCAGCGGCACGTCCGACGGAGTCAGCCCGGCCCCGGCGCGCACCCCGGGATCGGTGGCGATCCGTTCCACCACCTCGCGCAGGCAGCCGGCCAGCCGGTCGATCTCCCCCTCGGTGAACAACGCCGACGGCCAGGTGAACCGGATGCCGAGCGCGTCGTCGCGGGCGATCGCGTTGATCATCAGCGCGTACGGCAGCGGCAGGTCGTCACCACCGCCCGAGCCGAGCGGATCGGCGTCCGGCGGCGCCTGCCACACGCCCTCGCTGGGTTCGGTGAAGCGGCCGAGGTAGTTCCAGCTCACCTCCGGCTCCACAGTGGACGGTGCGGCCCCGAGCTGCTCCTTCACCGCCTTCAGCGCCCGCGCGGTGCCGCCGTCCGGCAGTTCGATCCGCACCGGGTGCACGGCGGTGAACCAGCCGACCGTCTGCGAAAGGTCGTCCGCACCGTCCCGGCCGTGGCTTTCCAGCGCGACGGCCAACTCCGGCGCGTCACGCCACTCCCGGACCGCCTCGGCGAGCGCGGTCAGCAGCACCGTGTCCGGCGTCGTCCGGTACGCGCCGGGCAGTGTGGTGAGCACCGCACTGGTGGTTTCCGGGTCGAGCCGGAGCAGGTGGTGGACCGCGGTGGCGGCGGTGTCCCTGGCCGGGTCGAGCGGGGTCCGCGCGAGCGGTTTCACCGGCGCCACGGGCATCGACGGCTCCGGATCGCGCCGCGTGAGCGCCCAGCCCAGGAAGGACTGCCCGTGCCGGACGAGCGGGCCACCGGTGCGGTACACGTGTTCGATGTCGTCGAGCAGGATCCGCCACGACACCGCGTCGACCACGATGTGGTGCGCGACCAGCGCGAGCCTGCCGAGCCGGTCCGGCCCGGCGTCGAGCCAGATCGCGCGCAGCAGCGGCCCGGTCCTCAGGTCCATCCCGGCCCTGGCGGCGGCGAGGTGCTCGTCGGTCAGCGCGCGCAGGTCCGCCGACTCCCCCGCCCGCACGTGTTCGATCACGTCGGCGCCGGTGACCGCACCGGGGTCGGGGATGCGCAACGCGTCCTCGACCAGGTGTGCCCGGAGCACGTCGTGCCGCGCGAGCACGGCGTCGAAAACCGCGCGCCACGTAGCGAAATCACCACCCGCGGGCACACACACCTCGACCCACTGGCAGAACTCGTTGGCGGCATCACCACTCCGGCGCAGCAGGTCACGCATGATCGGGGTGAGCGGGGCGTCGCCGGCCGCCGGTGCCTCGGCAGGTCGATCCGGCGCACCACCGCAGCGCGCGGCGATCCCGGCGACCGTGCGGCCTTCGAACACATCGCGCGCGGTCAGGGTCAGGCCTTCGCGCCGCGCACGGGAAACCACGCGCAGCGACACGATGCTGTCCCCGCCGACGTCGAGGAAGTTGTCGTCGAGCTGGACGTCTTCCGTGCCCAGTACCTCGCGGAACACCCGCAGCAGCACGGTTTCCGCCTCGGTGCCCGGTTCGCGCGCCGGGGTCCCCGCGCGTGCTTCCGGCGCGGGGAGCGCGGCCCGGTCGAGCTTGCCGCTGGGGCCCAGCGGCAGCCGGTCCAGCGTCACCAGCGCGGCGGGCACCATGTGCTCGGGCAGCTCCGCGCCGAGGAACTCGCGGACCTCGGCGGCGTCCGGCTCGGCGCCGCCGGCCGGGATGACGTACCCGACGAGCCGCCCTTCGCGGACGATCACCGCGCACGCGCGGATCTGCGGGTGCCGGGTCAGCGCGGTCTCGATCTCACCCAGTTCGATGCGGAAACCGCGGATCTTCACCTGGTGGTCGGCGCGGCCGAGGAACACCAGGTTGCCGTCCGGCCGCCAGCGCACCAGGTCGCCCGTCCGGTACATCCGCTCCCCTGCCGGTCCGTACGGATCCGCCAGGAAGCGTTCCGCCGTCAGGCCTGGCCGGTTCACGTAACCGCGTGCGACCTTCGGACCGGCCAGGTACAGCTCACCGGTCACGCCGACGCCGACCGGCTTCAGCGCGCTGTCGAGCACGTAGGCCCGGACCTCGGGGTCCGGCAGGCCGATCGGCAACGGGCCCGGGTCCTCGGGGTCGTAGTGCCAGGTGACCGAGTTGATGGTCACCTCGGTGGGGCCGTAGGCGTTGAACAGCGCCCGCCGGTCGCCCCAGCGGCGCGCCAGCTCCGGATCGAGGCGTTCGGCGCCGACCACGAAGAACACGTCGCGGTCCACCGTGCGGTCGTCCGGCATCGCGGCCAGGAACGAAGGCAGCAGGTTCACCCCGGTGACCCGGTGCTCGACGATGTAGTCGAGCAGTTCGTCGCCGGGCACGCGCACCTCCGGCGGCGCGATCACCGAGGTGCCGCCGGACAGCAGCGGCAGCATGAACTGCCAGAACGCCACGTCGAAACTGGTCGACGCGAAGTGCAGGTACCGCTCCCGCTCCCCGTCCTTCGTGTTGATGCCGACGACGTCCTCCTGCAGCGCCACCAGGCTCGGCACGCCGCGATGCGGAACCGCCACCCCCTTCGGCTTCCCGGTGGTGCCGGAGGTGTAGATGACGTAGGCGACCGAATCCGGGGTCTGGTCCCGCCGCGCGTGCGCCGGGTCCGTTGTGGACAGTCCGTCGAGCCGGGCCGGGTCGACCACCGGCAGGCCGCCGTGCGCTTCGCCGCCGGTCACCACCGCGGCCGGGGTGATGTCGCCGAGCATGTAGGCCAGCCGGTCCGCCGGGTAGTCCGGGTCCATCGGCACGTACACCGCGCCCGCCTTGAGCACGCCGAACAGCGCCACCACCAGCTCGACGTCGCGGTCCAGCAGCACGGCGACCGCGTCCTGCGGCCGCACCCCCCGCTCGATCAGGGCGTTCGCCAGCTGGTTCGCGCGGTGGTCCAGCTCGCGGTAGGACAGGCTGCGGTCGCGGCACACCACGGCTTCCGCGTCCGGGGTGCGCTCCACCCAGCGGGCGAACTCCTCGAGGGCGCCACCGCGTTCCCGCTTCGGTTCCGCGCCCTCGCCCAGGCGCAGCATCCGGGCGTGTTCCTCGGTGTCCAGCGCGTGCAGCCGTCCGATCGGCCGCTCCGGATCACCGACGATCTCGTGCAGCAGGTTCCGCAGCCAGCGGCCGTAACCCCGGACGACCGCCTCGTCGAAGGCATGCGGTTGGTACCCGAGGCCGAGCACGATCTCGTCGTCAGGGATCACGATCACTGTCAGCGGGTAGTGCGTCGCGTCGGTGATCTCCACGCCCACCAGGTCCAGTCCGGGAGCCAGGGTGGTGCGGTTCCGGCTGGAGAGCGGGAAGTTCTCCATCACCAGCATGGTGTCGAACAGTTCACCGACGCCGGCCGCGCGCTGGATGTCCGGCAGTCCGGCGTGGTGGTGCTCGGCGAGCCGGACGCTGTCTTCGTGCACCCGGCCCAGCAGCGCGGCCGCGGTCTCTCCGAGGTCGAACGCCACGCGCACCGGGATCGTGGTGCCGAGCTGGCCGATGGTGGTCTCCACCCCGTCGACATCGGCCGGGCGGCCGGAGACCGGGCAGCCGAAGAGCACGTCGTGCCGTCCGGTCAGCTTGCCGAGCAACAGCCCCCACGCGGTCTGGAACACCGTGGTCGGCGTGACTCCCCTGGCGCGCGCGAACGCCCGCAGCCGCTCGCTGAACTCCGTGCCCAGCCCGACCGTCACCCGGTCCGGTCGCTCCACCGTGTCCGCTGTGGATCCGGTACCGGCCGGGGCGAGGTGCGTGCCTTCGTCCACTCCGGACAGCGCCGCCCGCCAGGCGGCCAGCGACTCCTCCTGGTCGCGCCCGGCCAGCCAGCGGTGGTACTCGGCGAGTGATGGGGCCACCGGCGCGGCCGGGCCGCCGCCGAGTTCGGCGTAGGTGGCCAGCAGTGTGCGCCCGACCAGCGGCATCGACCAGCCGTCGAGCAGCGCGTGGTGGTTGGTGATGACCAGCCGGTGCTCGCGCGCGCCGAGGCGGCACAGCAGGAACCGGATCAGCGGCGGCTCGTTCGGGTCGAACGGGCGCTCCAGCTCGGCCTGGCAGTGCCCGGCGAACCGGTTCGGGTCACCGGTGAGGTCCTCGAACCGCCAGTCGAGGCTGACCTCGGCGGGCACCACCTGCACGACCTCACCGGCCGCGGTGGTGTGCAGGTGGACGCGCAGCGCGGGATGCCGCCGGAGCAGTTCCGCGGCGGCATCCCGCATCCGCTCCGGTTCCAGCTCGCCGTCCAGGGAGGTCTTCGCCTGCACCACGTAGACGTCGGTGTCCTGCTCACCTCGGACCAAGGTGTGGAAGGAGAGCCCGGCTTGCAGCGAGGTCGCCGGGAGCACGTCGTCGACCCGGCCCCGGCGTTCCAGTGCGTCGATGGCGGCCTGGTCGAGCTGTACGAACGGCAGGTCGGACGGCGTGAGCCCGCCACCACGCCCGGCGTGAGCGGCCAGCTCCGCGAGCGCGGTTTCCCAGGCGTGTTGCAGTTCCGCCACGGTCGACGGCGGCAGTACGAGGCTCGCCGCGGTCCATTCGACGGCCAGCCGCGGCGCGTCGCCGTCCTCGTGCACGAAGCAGTTGAGCGCGAGCACCTGTTCCAGCGCCTTCGCGGGCGGTTCGACCACGGAGAAGGCGTCGCGTTCGGGCAGGCGCCAGCCCGTGCCGGACGGAGCCGTGAAGCGCCCGAGGTAGTTCAGCAGCACGTCCGGCGGTGCGGTGGCGCCGAATTCCTCGCGGGTGAGCGGATCCAGGTAACGCAGCACGCCGTAGCCGACGCCACCGTCGGGCACCGCGCGCTTGGCCTCCTTGACCGCGCGCAGCAGTTCGGCTGGATCACCGGCGGCGGGCAGGCGCAACGGGTATTCGCTGGTGAACCAGCCGATCGTGCGAGCGAGATCGGTCCCGGCCTGGTCGCGGCCGTGTCCCTCCACGGTGACGGTGATCGAGTCGGCTTCACGCCACGAGCGCAGGGCCAGCACGAGCGCGGTCAGCAGGACCTCGTCGACACCCGCGCGGTAGGCGGCGGGCAGCGTGGTCAGCAGTGCCTCGGTGATCTCCGGCGACGCGATCGTGGTCGACCGCTCGGCCGTCGCCGCCAGGTCCACGCTCTTGTCGAGCGGGCGGGTACCCAGGCGGAAGTCGTCGGCGGCCCGCCGCCAGTGGTCCAGTTCGGTCCGGCGGGCGCCGGTCTCGCCCTGTTCGGCGAGCAGCAGCGCGTGACGACGCCAGGAGGTGCCGACCGGTTCGAGCGCACCGCCGGTGCACGCGGTGTGCAGATCGGGCAGCAGCACCCGCCACGACACGCCGTCCATCACCAGGTGGTGCACCACCACGACCAGCCGGGAGTCCTCGCGCAGCAAGGCCATCCGCACCAGGTCGCCCGCGACCGGGTCGAGCGCGTCAGCCAGCCGTTCGGCCACCTCGGTGACGTCGGCGGGCCCGTCGATCTCCTCCATGAGCGGTGTCACGCTGCCACGCGGGCGGACTTCCAGCCGACCGGCCGGATCCACGATCAACCGCAGTGCGTCGTGGTGGTCGAGGATCGCGCGGAGACCGTCGCCCAGCTGGGAAAGCGGCAGGTGCTCGTCGAGGCGGAGCGCGGTCCACTGGGCGTACCCCGCCACCGCGCCGAGGTCGGGGTGCGGGTTGAGCAGAGCGCGCACGATCGGCGGCGCGGGCACCGGCCCGGACGGCTCGTCGGGCACCGGCTCCGGCGTCCCGCCGATCTCCGTGCTCGCCGCGGCCAGCGCGGCGAAACTCCGCCGTGCCAGCAGATCCCGGGGCCGCAGTTCCAGGCCGCGGGCCCGCAGCCTGCTGCTCACGCTGATCGCGGTGATGCTGTCGCCGCCGAGCGCGAAGAAGTCGTCGTCCACGCCGACGCGTTCGGCGCCGACCACCTCGGCGATGGTTTCGCACAGCAGGCGCTCGCGTTCGGTGCTCGGGGCGCGGCCACCACTCGACACCCGCGGCGCCGGGAGCGCGGCACGGTCGAGCTTGCCGTTGATGGTCACCGGAAGTTCTTCCAGGACAACAACAACCGCGGGCACGAGGTGGTCCGGCAGGCGTTCGGCGAGCGTGGCGCGGACCTGCTCGGGCGTGACCGTGGCTCCGGCGGCGGGCACCACGTACCCGATCAACCGCGAGGCGTGCACCGCCGCCGCTGCCGCACTGACCCCGGCAACCGCACCCAGCGCGGCCTCGGCCTCGCCGAGTTCCACGCGGTGGCCCCGGATCTTGAGCTGCCCGTCGCGGCGGCCGAGGTACTCCAGCCCGCGTTCCGGTACCCAGCGCGCCAAGTCGCCGGTGCGGTACATCCGATCGCCCGGCCCGCCCAGCGGGTCGGCGACGAAGCGTTCCGCGGTCAGCCCCGGCTGACCGGCGTACCCGCGCGCCAGATGCGGCCCGGCCAGGTACAACTCACCCGCGGCGCCCTCCGGCACCGGGCGCAAGGCGTTGTCCAGCAAGCGGATCCGCGTGCCCGGAACCGGGAACCCGATGGTCGGCTCGGAGCCGGTGAGCAGCGCGCTCGTACTGTCCACAGTGGTCTCGGTGGGCCCGTACATGTTCCGCGCGGTGACCCCGGATTCGACCACGCGCCGCCACAACGCGGGCGGGGTCGCCTCACCGCCGAGCACCAGCAGGGTCAGCGGGTGCGCGGTGAGCAGGCCAGCGTCCACCAGCGGTGCGGCCATCGACGGCGTGGTGTCCAGCACGTCGATCCGGTCACGGGCGCAGGCGGCCAGCAGTTCGTCGGCGTCGCGCGTCACGTCGGTGTCGTAGAGGTGCAGTTCGTGCCCGCACAGCAGCCACAGCAACTGGTCCAGCGCCGAGTCGAAGGCGAACGAGTAGGTGTGCGCCACGCGCAGTCGCCTGCCGGCGGCCCGCTCGGCCTCGGCGACGGTGGTCATCCGGTGCCGGTGCACCAGTTCGGCCAGACCGCCCGACCGGCACAGCACGCCCTTCGGCCGTCCGGTCGAGCCGGAGGTGAAGATGACGTAGGCCAGATCGTCGGGATGCCTGGCCACGGACAACGGCTCGTCGGAGAACGCGGCCAGCTCCGGGTCGTCGACCGTCAGGACGTTCTCGAAGTCGGTGCCGGTGCTCACCACAAGCGCGGCACCGGCCTCGGTGATCAGCTCCCGCAGGCGTTCCGGCGGGTGCTCGGTGTCCAGTGGCAGGAACGCGGCGCCCGCGTCCAGCACCGCCAGCAGCGCGACGACCAGGTCGGCCGAGCGCGGCAACGCGAGCGCCACCACGTCGTCACGGCCCACTCCCCTGGCGCGCAACGCCCTGGCCAGCCGATGCACCCGGGAAACCAGTCCACCGGCAGTCAGCCGCTCCTCGCCGTGCACCAGCACTGTCTGTCCGGAGTGGACGGACAGTTCCGCCAGCATCCCCGGCACATCAAGAGGTTCGCCGGGGACGGCGGGCGTGGTCCAGGCGTCGAGCAGTGCCTGCCGTTCGGCCGCGCCGAGCAGGTCGACCTGGCCGATCCGCGGTTCGTCCGGCTCGGTCAGCGTGGTGAGCAAGGTCCGCAGCGCGGTCAGTTGCCGCTCCACCCCGGCTTGGTCGTGGGTCCGCGCGTCGACCTCGAACCCCAGCAACAGGCCACCGTCGCCGTCGGGCAGCACGCTCAGCCCCATGTCCTCCGGCGGGCCACCGGCCACGTTGCGCATCACCCCGGTCGCCCCGGCGAACTCGATAGCCAGGTCGAACGCCTTGAGATTGATGCCGCGCCCGTGCAGCAGCGCGCCCGCGCCCGGCACGGCCAAGTCCTGCGGCAGGTTCTCGCCCCGGTAGCGCTGATGCCTGCGCATGTCCCGCAACGCCGCCGCGACCCGCTTGGTCAGCTCGCCCAGCCGGTCCGCGCCGGTGACCTCGACCCGCAGCGGCAGCACGTTCACCGCCATCGCCGGGGTGCGCAGCGCCGAACCGGTGCGGCACATCAACGGCATCGCGAAAACCACGTCGGTGCGGCCGAGCACGCGGTGCAGGAACGCGGCGTAACCCGCGATCAGCGCCTCGCCCCAGGTGGTGCCCGCGCGTTCGGCGACCTCGCGCAACCGGTCCACGTCGGCGGCCGGAAGCACCACGCGGGCGGTGACCGTGCGCTCGGGCATTCCTGTCGCGGTGGTGGCTTCGTCCAGGTCGGGCAGCGGGGTGAAGCGGTCGCGCCAGTACTCGCGGTCGCGTTCGGCCTTCCCGCTTTCCCGATAGTCGCGGTCGGCGGCGACCACGTCGGCGAACCGGCCGAACGCCGCCGCCGGTGCCGGATCTCCCTGCACCAGCGCGGCGTAGTGCGCACCGGTGCGGCGCGCGAGCATGGCCGCGGTGTAACCGTCGAACACCAGGTGATGGCCCAGCTGGGTGAACCACACGCGGTTCTCGCCGAGCCGGATGACGGTGTGCGAGAACAGCGGCCGGTCCACCATCGCGCGGCACGCCTCGGCGGCGCGGTGCCGTTCGGCCTCCACCAGCGCGTGCGCCGCCGCCTCCGGGTCGGCTTCGCCGCTCAGGTCCACGATCTCCGGCAGTGGCACGGGTTCGGCCGATATCACCTGGCAGGGGCCGTCCCGACCGTCCACAGTGTCCAGTACACGCAACCGCAGGCTGTCCGCCTCCTCGGTGGTGCGGCGGATCGCCTCGGCGATCAGCTCGGCGTCCACCGGCTCCGGCCCGTCCACCTCCACCACGTCGCCGACCAGGTAGTACGGCGAATCCGGCTCCAGCCGCTGGGCGTTCCAGATGCCCAGCTGCGCGCTGGTCAGCTCGAGAACGGCGGTCTCGGGATCGGCGTGGGCAGTGCTCACTTCGCGCTCCTGGGAATTCGGGGGGCGCCCGCGTCAGAGCGCGGGCACCACCATCGGCGTGCCGGTCACCGGATCGGGCACCACCACGCAGGGCAGGTCGAAGACCTCCTTGAGCAGCGCGGCGTCCACGATCTCGGGCGGGGTGCCCTCGGCGACCACCCGGCCGTCCTTCATGGCGATCAGGTGGTCGGCGTACCGGCAGGCCTGGTTGATGTCGTGCAGCACGGCGATCACCGTGCGGCCGCGGTCGCGGAGTTCGGCCAGCAGCTCCAGCAACTGGTACTGGTGGGCGATGTCGAGGAACGAGGTCGGCTCGTCCAGCAGCAGGTAGGGCGTCTGCTGGGCGAGCACCACGGCCATCCACACCCGCTGGCGCTGCCCGCCGGACAGCTCGTGCACCGGGCGGTTCGCCAGGTCGCTCACCCCGGCCGAGTCCATCGCCTCGGCCACCGCTTCGGCGTCCTGCTCGGACCACGTCGAGAGCAGCGACTGGTGCGGGAACCGGCCGCGCGCGACCAGCTGCCGCACGCGGATGTCCTCCGGGGCCACCGGATCCTGCGGCAGGAACCCGAGCGAGCGCGCCAGCGCCTTGGTCGGGTACGCGCCCACCTCCCGGTCGTCCAGCCGGACGTGACCCTCGGCCGGTTTCAGCAGCCGGACGAAGGCCCGCAGCAAGGTGGACTTGCCGCAGGCGTTGGGCCCGACGATCGCACTCAGCGAACCGTCGGGCAGGTCGAGTGAAAGCCGGGTCGACACCACCCGGTCCCCGTAACGCAGGGTCAGATCCCTCGCGGTCAGGCGCGCGGTCACGCTCGACGCACCTCCTTGGTGAGCAGCCAGATCAGGTAGCAGCCGCCGATCGCGGTGCTGACCACGCCGACGGGAAGGGCGACCGGGGCGAGCAGCATCTGCGCCACCAGGTCGGCGGCCAGCAGCAGCACGGCGCCGGTCAGCGCGGCGGGCAGCAGCGGCACGCCCGGCGCCCGCGCCAGCCGCCTGCCGATCTGCGGCGCGGCCAGCGCGATGAACGCGATCGGCCCGGCCACCGCGGTGACCGTGGCGGTGCAGCCGACGCCGATCAGCACCAGCTGCAGGCGCAGCTTCTCCAGGCCGACCCCGGTGGTCACCGCCATCGCGCTGCCGAGCGAGGACTGGTGCAGCGCCTGCGCGCGCAGCGCCAGCACCACCAGCAGCACGCCGATGATGGTGAACGGGATGCGCAGGCCGTCCCAGCCGACGCCGTTCAGCGAACCGGCGTTCCAGCCGACCGCGGCGATGGCGACCTCGAGTTCGGCACGCAGCACGATCCACGAGTTGAACGCGGTCAGCATGGCGTTGACCGCGATGCCGATCACCACCAGCCGCAGCCCGGACAGCCCGCCGCCGAGCGAAAGCAGGTACACCACGGCCGCGGTGATCACACCCCCGATCACCGAGCTGACCGCGAGCTGCCCCGGCGTGCCCGCCAGCACGGTGATCGCGACCAGCGCGCCGGTGTAGGCACCGGCGTCCAGCCCGATCACGTCCGGACTGCCGAGCGGGTTGCGGGTGATGTTCTGGAAGATCGCGCCGGCCACGCCGAGCGCGATGCCGAAGAGCACCGCGGCCAGCACGCGCGGCAGCCGCCAGTCGCGGATCACCACGCCGGAACCACCGCCGGAGCCGGAAAGCGCGGAGAACACCTTGGCCGGGCTGGCCCAGTTCGCGCCGTAGCAGAGCCCGAGCAGGCCGAGCCCGGCGATCAGCAGGACCATCACCGCGGTCAGCACCAGCACGCGCCGCTCCACGCGGATCGAGGCCCGCCCACGGCGGAGTACGAGTGCGGTCACAGCGGCGCCGCCCCGTACTTGCGGACGGCCCAGATCAGCACCGGGCCGCCGATGAACGCGGTGACGATGGCGACCGGCACCTCACCGGTCGGGAGCAGCACCCGCGAGCCCATGTCCGACAGCAGCAGGAGAATCGGCCCCAGCACCGCGCCGAACCCCACCAGCCACGGCACCGAACCCCCGCCGAGACGACGGGCCAGGTGCGGCACCATCAGTCCGACAAAAAGGATCGGCCCGGCGATCGCGGTGGCCGCCCCGGCGAGCAGGGTGATCAGCGCCAGTGTCGCGAAGCGGACCCTGGCCACGTTCGCGCCGAGCGTGTGCGCCACCGCCTCACCGAGCGCCACCGCGTTGAGCTGCCTGCTCACCAGCAGCGCGCCGAGCACGCCTGCGCCGATGGCCACCAGTGGCAGCGCCATCGGCGCCTGCTCCCGGCCGGCGAGCGAGCCGATCGACCAGAAGCGGTACACGTCGAACACTTCCGGGTCCAGCAGCCGCAGGCCCAGCCCGACACCGGTGAGCACGAAGGTCAGCGCGGTCCCGGTGAGCACCAGCCGCAGCGGCGACTGGCGGCCCACCGAGTAGACCAGCGCGGCGGCGAGCAGCGCGCCGGCCACCGACAGCACCAGTTCCCCGGCCGGGCCGGCCACCCCGAGCGAAACCCCGACGGTGATGGCGAATCCGGCGCCCGAGGTCACCCCGAGCACACCGGGTTCGGCCAGCGGGTTGCGCGAGAGCGCCTGCACCAGCACGCCCGCCACACCGAGCGCGGCACCGGCGGCGATGGCCAAGAACGCGCGCGGCAGGCGGACATCCCTGACCACCAGGTGATCCGGATTCACCGAGTCCCCGCCGAAAAGCGCGCGGAGAACCTCGGCGGGGGCGATGCCGTGCGCGCCGACACCGACGCTGAGCACCGCCACCACCAGCAATACGGTCAGTGCCGCGATGAACAGTCCCGACCGCGTGCCGGATTCGCGGAGCGCGACGGTCACTTGTTCAGCAGCGGCGCGAAAGCCTCGTCGACCGCGTCGAGCGTCTTCATCGCCGCGCGGTAGGTGGCGGCTTCGGTGTAGCGGATCGGGAAGGCCTTGCCCGCCTTGACCGCGGGCAGGTTCTTCCACAGCTCCGAATCCATCACGTACTTGACCGGGGCGGGCACCGAACCGTCGGCGGAGACGGTGTAGGTGATCGCGTCGGCCTCGGTGAAGGCACCGGCCAGCTCCTCGATCGAGGGGTACTCGCTGACGTCCTTCGAGCCGCCGCCCTTGACCTTGACCTGGCCGTAGTAGTTCGCGCCGACGTCCTCGGCGATGTTGGTGCCCCACGAGCCATTGAACTCGCGCTGGAAGTTGCCCTTGGCCACCTCGCCGTAGCCGCCCACGTGGCCGAGCTTGAGCTGCGGCAGCACCGCGGCGTACTTCTCCTCGAGCTTCTTCGCCTTGGCCTCGTACTCGTTGCGGGTGGCGTCGAAGGTGCCCAGCGCGCCCGCGGCGTCGGCCTGCTTGCGGGACAGGTCGCGCCACATCGACGGCACGGACGGCCCGATCGCGACCACCGGCGCCAGTGCTTCGAGGCGCTTGAGGTCGATGTCGGCCAGCACCGGCTTCGGCACGCCGATCACGATCAGATCGGGCTCGGCCTGCGCGATGGCCTCGTAGTTCGTCTCGGCCGCGGACTCACCGGCCACCTTCGCCAGCCCGTCGTACTTGGCGCGATCCTCCGGCGTCATCAGCGGAAGGCCGCGCTGCCAGGTCGAAATCCCGACCAGCGGCGCGTTCGCTTCCAGCAGCGCGGGCACCGCGTAGCCGGTGGCGACCACACGCTTCGGGGTCACCGGGATGGTGATCTCCCCGTTGTCGGCGGCGAAAACGCGGGTCTGGCCCTCCGCGGCACCGGTCTCTTCGGCGCCGCCCGACGCGCAGCCGGTGGCCACGGCGAGGGCGAGCACCAGCGCACCGGCGATACGGGAGGTTCTGGCGATGGACATTCTTGTTTCCTCAGGGGTTGCGGTTGGTGCGGGTCGGTGGGCTCAGTGGTCGTGCTCGTCGTCGAAGTCGGCGACACCGCGCTTCCAGTAGCCGGTGATGTCGTGGTCACCGCGGTCGAGCCGGAGTTCGTCGCGCACCCAGCGGCGCAACGGCTTGAGCACGCCCGCTTCGCCGGCGAGCCAGACGTAGAGCCGTTCGCCTTCGGGTACCTCCACCGAGCGCACGGCCTTCTCCAGCAGGTCACCGGTGCCGGGCGGCGCGTCGCCGCGGTGCAGCCAGTGCACTTCGACGTCCTCCGGTGGGTGCAGCTCGATCTGCTCGCTCTCGTCCGCCACCTCGATGAAGGCCCAGCCCGCGGCGGTCCGCGGCAGTTCCTCCAGCCAGCGCGCGATCGCGGGCAGCGCGGTGAGATCACCGGCGAGCAGGTAGCGGTCGTAGTTGTGCGGCACGATCAGCCCGCCCGGCGGACCGGCCACGTGCGCGACGTCGCCGGGACGCGCCGCCCTGGCCCAGTCCGCGCCGAGCCCGCCCTGGTGCAGCGCCACGTCGATGTCGAGTTCACCGGTGACCGGGTCGTAGCGGCGGACGGTGTACTCGCGCGAAGTCGGCGAGGGACGCGGCCAGCGCAGCATGTCGCCGTCGGGCTCGGGCAGGCGCAGCGTGCCGTCGGGCTCCGGGAAGATCAGCTTCACGTGCTCGTCGGGAGCATGCGCCTCGAACCCGGCGGTACCGGGACCGCCGAGGGTGACTCGCACCAGACCGGCCCCGACCCGGCTGGTGCGCAGCACCTCGGCCTGGCGGATGCGGATCGGGTACGGCACCTTCTCGGCCGTGGTGCCCGCGCGGACCTCGGCGATCCGCTCGCGGTACCGGGCCCGCTGCTCGGCGCGGCTCACTCGCGTTCCCCGGCCAGCACGGCGGTCCAGTGCGCCAGCTGCGGCTGCTCGGCCAGGTCTGCGAACTCCACCGTGGCGCCGGCCGCGCGCCACCGCTCGATCAGGCCCATGATCCGGATCGAGTCCAGGCCGAGATCGAGCAGGTCGGCGTCCGGGGTCAGCTCGGCCTCGTCGCAGCCGAGCAGTCCGGCCACGTCGGCGCGAACCTGGTCGGCGGTCAGTCCGGTGCTGCTCATCGTGGGGCTCCCGCGTGGATCGGCGCCGACGGCATGGACAACGCAGACAGCGCGCCGGCGGTGGTGGTGACGACGCCGCAGCGCTGCGCGACGTACTCGCAAGCCTGGTCGTGGTGCCCGCGGGAGAAGTCCGCGACCGCGTCGGCGACCAGGAAGGGCCGGACATCCCGCATGAACGCCTCGACCGCCGTGGCCTGGCAGCCGATGTGCGCGTAGACGCCGGTGATCAGCAACTGGTCGCGGCCGAGCCAGGCCAGCTGCTCGGTGAAGGTGCTGCGCTGGAAGGCGCTGTAGCGCCACTTGACCAGCACCGTGTCTTCCGGTTCCGGGGCCAGTTCCGGCACCACGTCCGCGGCCGCCGGGTCGTCGTCGATCACCGCGCCGATGCCGTCACCCCAGAACTCGGTGAGCAGCCCGCGGTCGGCGGCGGCCTGGCGCCCCGGCTGTGCGGTGTAGAACACCGGCACGCCCGCCGCGCGCGCGGCGACGATCAGCGATGCGATGTTGGCGATCATCTCCGGCACCGGCGCACCCTGGTACGGCGCCAGGAAGTAACGCTGCGCGTCGTGCACCAGCAGCGCGACCCTGGCCGGGTCGGGCCGCCAGTCGACCCGGCCCGGCGGCAGCTCGGCCGCGGTGGGCAGCGGATAGGACTCGATCTTCGGCAGGGACACGCTTCACCCTTTCGCGACGGCGGCCAGCGCCGCCCGCAACTCACGTTTGCTGGTCTTGCCGACCCCGGTCACCGGGAAGGCCTCGACCACCTGGACCAGGTCGGGCACCTTGAACGCGGCGATCCCGCGCTCGCGGACGAACCGGCGCAGCTCGGCACCGGTCGGCGCGCCACCGGCGACCGGCACCACGTAGGCGCAGGTCCGCTCACCCAGGTACTCGTCGGGCACGGCCACCACGGCGGCGTCGAGCACGGCCGGGTGCGCCATCAGGTGGTTCTCCACCTCTTCGGCGGCCACCTTCTCCCCGCCCCGGTTGATCTGCTCCTTGGCGCGGCCGACCACCTCGAGGTGCCCGGTCGGGGTGCGCCGGACCAGGTCGCCGGTGCGGTAGAAGCCATCGGCGGTGAACGCCGTCGCGTTGTGTTCCTCGGCGCGGAAGTAACCGCGGATGGTGTACGGGCCACGGGTCAGCAGCGCGCCCGCTTCCCCGTCGGGCACCACGTCTTCGGACGTGGCCTCGGGATCGGCCGGATTCACCACGCGGATCTCGTCGTCGAGCGAGATCGGCCGCCCCTGCGTGGTCAGCACGATCTCTTCGGGATCGTCGAGGCGCGTGTAGCAGACCAGTCCCTCGGCCATGCCGAACACCTGCTGCGGCCGGCAGCCCAGCGCGGGCCCGATCCGCTCGGCCAGCTCTCGCCCGCACTTGGCGCCACCGACCAGCAGAACGTCCAAAGTGGACAGATCGCGGGTGGTGCGGGCGGCGGCCTGCACCCAGGCGACGGCCAGCGGCGGCACCACTCCGGTGATCGTCACGCCCTCGGCCTCGATCAGCCGGAACGCGGTGTCGGCGTCCGGTCGCGGGGCGAGCACGCTGGTCGCGCCCGCGTGCAGCGCACCGAGCACGCCCGGCGAGCTGAGCGGGTAGTTGTGCGCCACCGGCAACGCCGCCAGGTACACGCTTTCCGGGCGCAGCGCGCAGATCCGCGCGCTCTCGCGGACGCTGTAGAGGTAGTCGTCGTGGGTGCGCGGGATCAGCTTCGGCAGGCCGGTGCTGCCACCGGACAACTGGAGGAACGCCACCCCGGACGGATCGGGGTCGGGCAGTTCGCGGGGCGTGGTCGCGGCCAGGTCGTCGAACTCCGGTGAGCCGACGACCAGCACGTCCCGCACCGAAGCCACGTCACCGGCGACGGCGCGCGCGGTGGCGGCGTGGTCGTGCCGCTCGTGCTCACCGACGGTCAGGATCGCCACGGCCTCGCTCTGCCCGGCGAAGTGCCGCAGTTCGGTGTCGCGGTGGGCGGGCAGCGCGAACACCGGCCACGCCCCGGCCCGCCACAACCCGAACACCACGGGCAGGAACTCCGGGATGTTCGGCAGCTGCACGACCACCCGGTCTCCGGCGCGAATCCCGGAACCGGCCAGCCCGGCGGCGATCCGGTGCGCGCGCTCGTCGAGTTCGGCGAAGCTCCAGCGCGCCGTCTCGCCGTCGCGCTCCCCCACCACGGCGGTGCGCCCGGAGTAGGCCTGTGCCAAGGAAGTCAGCAGCGAGCCGAAGGTCTGGCCGCGCCAGTACCCGGCGGCGCGGTAGTGCGCGGCGATTTCCTCGGGCCAGGCAACGTGATCGGCGCTCATGCCGCCCCCTCCAGGCCGAGCGCCCGCAGCAGGGTGCGGAACTTCGCGCTCGTCTCGGCGAGTTCGGCCGCCGGATCGGAACCGGCCACCACCCCGGCCCCGGCGAACAAGCGGACCGACCGGTCGCACACCTCGGCGCTGCGAATGGTCACCACCCATTCGCCGTCGCCGTGGAGGTCGGTCCAGCCGACGAGACCCGAGTAGTAACCGCGGTCCTCCGGCTCCAGCTCGGCGATCGTGTCGCGGGCGCGTTCGACCGGGACACCGCAGACGGCGGGCGTCGGGTGCAGCGCCTCGGCCAGCGCGAGCGCGGAAACGTCCGGGTCGGCGATCCGGCCGGTAATCCGGGTCGAGAGGTGCCACATGGTCGGCGTGCCGATCACCGTCGGTTCCGCAGGCACGTCGAGCCTGTTGCAGAACCCGCTCAGCACGTCGGCAACCTGCTGCGCGACGTGGGCATGCTCCGCGCGGTCCTTCGCCGACGCGAGCAGCTTCTCGACGCGGCGGCGGTTCTCGGCCTCGTCGGCGACCCGGGGCAGGGACCCGGCCAGCGGGTTCGCCACCACGGTCGAACCGTGCCGCGACACCAGGAGTTCCGGGCTCGCGCCGACCAGCGTGCGCGGCGCGGGATCGCCGGGGGCGCTGACGTCGGCCGCGAACACGTGCGCGGCCGGATCCGCTCGCACCAGCCGCGCCAGCAGCGAAGGCACAACGACGGGCGTGTCGGCGACCAGCTCCAGGCAGCGCGCGAGCACGACCTTGCCGAGTTCACCGGCGTCGATCAGCTCCAGCGCGCGGCGCACGCTCGCCGCGTAGGTCTCGGGCTCCGGCTTGGGCGTGATCGACCAGGAGGTGCCGTCGAGCGCGCCCGCCGGGCCGTCGCGCCCCGGCACCCCGGCGCGGCGCACCACCGCGGGCACCACCAGGCTCGCCTCGGAGTCGGGCCGGAACCCGATCGCGCCCACCACCGCCGGCTCGGCCACCCCGGCAACCTCCGCGGCCACCAGCGCTTCCGCCGCCGCGCGGGCGCGCTGCCCGTGCGGTGCCCGCACCGACGTGTGCACCCCGTCCGCCAGCAGTGCCCCCCGGCCGGAGGAGAAGTAGAACGAGCCAGGCAGATAGGCGGCCAGCAGATCGGCCGCACGGTGCGCCGGGCGCGGTCGCGCCAGAGCAGGTGAAGACACTGGTCATTCCCTTTCGCAAAGACGGCTCGGCGGCGATCACCGCGCACTGCACACTCTCGTTTATATGGGAAGCCTAACCTAAGATGTACCTCAGTGGAAGACCGGCACCCGTCGCGAACCTCACGCGCGCAGCGTGGCCCCGCCGTCGACGTAGAGGTTCTGCATGGTGATGTGCCGCGCCCGGTTCGACGCCAGGAACAACACGGCGTCGGCGATGTCGGCGGGATCGGCGATGCGCCCCAACGGGATTCCGGCACGGAACTGACCGGGATCACCGGCGATCACCCGCGCCGCCCCGTTTTCGTCCGTCCACAGTAGACGCTGCATGTCGGTGTCGGTGGATCCCGGCGAGACGATGTTGCAGCGGATGCCCGAGCCGGCCAGCTCCAGGCCGAGGCACCGGGTCAGCATGGTGGCCGCCGCCTTCGACGCGGCGTACGCAGCCATGCCCGCCCGCGGCACGCCCGCCGCGTTCGAACCGACCGTCACCAGCACGCCGTCGCGCCGCGGCACCATGCGCCGGGAAACCTCGCGCAGCACGGTGAACACGCCCGTGGTGTTGACCGCGAAGGTGGCGGCCCAGTCCTCGTCGGTGGTGTCGCACACCGAAGCGGGCCGGAGGATCCCGGCCACCGGAACCCCGATGGTGATCGGCCCCAGCTCGCGCTCGACCTCATCGACCACCCTGGCGATGGCGGCGGAGTCGGCGACATCGGCGGTGAACGGCATGATCCGCCCATCCGCCTCGGCAGCCGCCTTCGCCAGGCCTTCGGTATCGACGTCGATCGCGGCCACCCGCGCCCCGGCCGAGGCCAGTGCCCCGGCGACCGCGGCACCGATCCCCCGGCCCGCCCCGGTGACCACCGCGATGCCACCGCGGATACCGTCCTCCACCGGAACTCCCTTCCCCGACCACGTTCTTAGGCTGCCCTAACCTAACCTTTTCCGGTCGACGATAAAGGGTTTGATCCGGTGATCTGGCTCACCCGGCAGTGAGTACTCCGGCCAGCAGCGCCGAAACCTCGCCGGGCGCGTCGAGCATCGCCACGTGCCCCGCACCCGGGATGATGTGCTCGGACACGCCCTCGGCCGCCGCCCAGCGCGGCATCGCGGTGGCGATGTTGCCGGTGCGATCGCGGGCCCCGCGGATCAGCGTGAGCGGCACCGGCGTCCGGTAGCCGGGATCGGGCTCGACCAGCGCCACGGTGCCGCGCCAGACGTCGAGAAAGACGTGCTTCGGCATCCGGGCGAACACCGCCTCGGTCGCGGCGATCGCCGCCGGGGTCACCGCGGACGCCTTGGCCATCATCCGGGGCAGCCGCGACTCCGGCACCACACCCAGCGCGGGCGCGGCCAGCCGCAGCATTCCGCGTTCGGCCCTGGTCAGCGGTCCGGCGTTCCAGGTGGAGCCGATGACCACCAGGCCGCGGGCGCGCTCGGGCGCGCGGCGCACCAGCGCCTGGGAAAGGTTGCCACCGAGCGAATGCCCGACCAGCACGGGCCGATCCAGTTCCAGGTGGTCAAGGAGCGCGGCGAGATCCGCGAGCGCGTCTTCCGCGGTGAACCGGGTGCCCGGCGCCAGTGCGGAATCGCCGTGCGCGCGCAGGTCCCAGAGCACCACCTGGTGCCCGGCTTCCCGCAGTGCGACGGCCTGTGCGGCGAAGGCTTCGTGGTTCATGCCCGCGCCATGCGTGAGCACCACCGCCGGGCGCTCGCCCGGCCGGCACTCGTAGCGGAGCACCGCGCCAGGGCGGGACAGGGTTCCGGTCAGCACGCGAGTCCGTCGAGGCGCCGTTCGAGATCGTCGAGCCGGTCACGGATCGGTTCGGCGTGCAGCAGTTCGGCGATCCGGTCGGCTTCGTCACCGTCGAGCGCGATCGAGCGCTCCGGGGTGTCGGGATCGTCCGTGCCGTAGAGCAGCAGCGAGCGTCCGGCACCGGAGTGCAGCACCGCCAGATGCTCGCCCGAGCGCGTCCGGACATGGTGCACCCGGCGATGTCCGGGCAGCCGGTGCGATTCGGTTTCCATGGGTCTCACCTCCGCGTACTGTCCAGTTTGCCCGGATTGCCGAGCGTGGCGCATCGGAGCAAACCCCCATTCAACCTAGTCGGTGCTCACCACGCCGCCGGTTGCCCGGGCCCGGACGGTGATCGGCTCCCGGCCGGTGGGCCGTCGTCGCAGTATCGCGCCGGCGACCGGTTCGGCCAGCGTGGTGCGCAGGCACCGGCGCAGGCCCCGCGCACCGTAAACCGGATCGAAGCCCGTTTCGGCGATCAGCTCCGACACCGACTCGTCCACTTCCAGCTCCACCGAACGACGGCGCAACCGCCGCCGCAGTTCCTCGATCTCCACCACCGCGATGCGCTTCGCGGTCTCGGTGTCGAATTCGGTGAACACGATGGTCTCGTCGATGCGGTTGAGGAACTCGGCATCGAAGAAACCGCGCAGTGCGGCCGAAACCGCGGTCTCGTTGCCGCGCGCGGCCAGTCGCCGGGTGAGCGCGCCCGGCCGGTCCCCCAGCCGGTCGGCCACCCGCCGCCACCGCGCCCGGCGCCGCCGCGCCAGCTCCGCGCTGCCCAGGTTCGAGGTCAGGAAGACGTAGCTGTTGCGGAACGAGATGCGCTCCTGGCCGTTCGCCAGGCGCAGTTCGCCGTTGTCCAGCACCTGGAGCAGGGCGCGGAGCACGGTCGGATGCGCCTTCTCCACCTCGTCGAACAACACCACGCCCGGCGTGTACGCGTCACCTTCCACTTTGGACCTTTCGAAGACGGAGTAGGCCTCCTTGCTGCCCGCGTATCCGGGTGGCGCCCCGCTGAACGAGGCCGCGTAGTGCTCCTGCGCCAGCGCGCCCATGTCCACCCGGCACAGATCCTCCGGCCCGGCACGCAATTCGGCGGCCACCTGCCGGACCAACTCGGTCTTTCCGGTTCCGGTGGGGCCGACCAGCAGCAGGTTCGCCAGTGGCCGTGCGGGATCCGCGATCCCGGCACCGGCCAGGGTCAGCGCGCGCACCACCGCCTCGACGGCCGGGTCCTGGCCGAGAATGCGCGCGCGCAACCGGTCCGCCACCGCGTCGGGGTCGAAGGCGCCGGGAGGCCGCGGCGGTACGGCCTCCCGGTTCTGGTTGCTGTTGTCCTGATTGCTGTTGTTCTGGTCGTGGAACCGGTCGGTCAGGTACGGCATCAGGCGCGCATCGTCTCGTCGACCGGCAGCTCGCCCACCCGGCAGTCGGCGACACCGACCGTGTCGCGGGTGATCGCCTCCACGTTCTCCCTGGCCTTCTCGGCGTCGGTGACCCACAGCTTGTAGAAGTCGAACGGGCAGTCCGCGACGCCCTTGTCCCCGTCACCCGCCGCGTGCACACCGGAGTAACCGCGGTGCAGCAGCTTGAACAAGTGGTTCTGCGACTGGTCGAACTCGCGCGCGTCCCGGATCGCCGAGAGCGAGAGCTGCGCGAACTGGATGCCGTACTCCTCCTCCCCCGTCTCGCCGAGGGTGCGGCCGTCGAACCCGATGATCGAGGAGTGCCCGAAGTAGGAGTACACACCGTCGAACCCGGCCGCGTTCGCCACCGCCACGTAGCAGTTGTTGGCCCACGCCATCGCTTTCGCCATCAGCACCTGCTGGTCCTTCGCCGGGTACATGTAACCCTGGCAGCGCACGATCAGCTCGGCGCCCTTCATCGCGCAGTCGCGCCAGATCTCCGGGTAGTTGCCGTCATCGCAGATGATCAGCGAGATCTTCATCCCCTTGGGACCCTCGGTGACGTAGGTGGTGTCGCCCGGGTACCAGCCCTCGATCGGGCACCACGGCAGGATCTTGCGGTACTTCTGCACGATGTCGCCGTTGTTGTCGATCAGCACGAGGGTGTTGTACGGCGGCTTGCGCGGGTGGTCCTCGTGCTGCTCGCCGGTGATGGAGAAGACGCCCCAGGTGTTCGCGGCACGGCAGGCCTCGCTGAAGATGGCGGTTTCGTCGCCGGGCACGGTCGCGGCCGTCGCGTACATCTCGTCGGGGTCGTACATGATGCCCTGGGTGGAGTACTCGGGAAAGACCACCAGGTCCATGCCGGGCAGGCCGGTTTTCATGCCCACCACCATTTCGGCGATCTTGCGGGCGTTGTCCAGCACCTCGGCCTTGGTGTGCAGCCGGGGCATCTTGTAGTTGACCACCGCGACGCCGACGGTGTCGGGGCTGGCGGAGATGTCACCGTGTCGCATGGGAGTTCCTCCTGGGGATCACGCGGCCGCCGCGGTGGCGGCCGGGACGGAACGGGGTTCGGTGCCGCGACCGGCGAGCAGCGCGGCCACCACGAGCAACGCGGCCAGCAGCGCCGCGGTCAGCCAGGCGAGCCCGGCGCTGGGGCGGTAACCGCCGGTCAGCGCGAGAAAGGCCGGAATGGTGCAGGTCGGCTGACTGAAGAACACGGTGACCCAGCCGGTGAACCGGGTCAGCCGCTCGGCGCCGAGGCCGAGCACCACGAAGAACAGGGCCCACAGCAGCGCCCAGGCCAGCCAGATCACGCCGAAGACGGGATCGTGGTCGCGCCAGAAGGACAGTCCCGAGTAGACCAGGGCCGCGCCGGCGACAAAGAGGGAGAACCAGCCGATCCCGGCCGGTTCGAGATCCGCCAGGTTCGCCACGCCGACGTACAGATAGGTGAAGCCGAACAGGTAGAGCCCGGAGGCACCGAGGATCGCGTCCTGGTCGCCGCCCGCCTGGATGATCAGCACGGTCGGGGTCACGCACTGCAGCGCGCCGACGAACAGGTTCAGCGCCGCCGCCGACCGGCCGGGGACCCGGCCGAGCAGCATCAGCCCGTTGAGCAGCAGCACCGCCCCGACGTAGAGCAACCCGACGTTGTTCATCGCGGTGCCTCCATCTTTTTTTCCCGCGCCGACTGCATTGCATCCGAATGGAATAATTTCAGATGAAATTAATTGGCCACGGACGAGCTGTCAAGACCGGGGTACCCGAACCGTCAGAGGCGGGTGATGATGTCGAAGTCGCAGCCGTTGGCCACGGCGAGATGGACTCGCTGGCGGGCCTGCCGGTCCTGGAACTCGACCGTGCCGCGCGGACCGTGGTAGGCGGCGCCATCGAGGACGGCGTTGAAGTCCGGCAGGTGCGGGCTCCCCGCCCGGCCCGCCAGGCTGGCCAGCGCCTGCAATCCCTCGTAGCAGGACTCCGCCGCGTTGTTCAGCGGAGGCGCGGTCGCCCCGTGCAGGCCGACGTACCGGCCCAGCAGGTCCATCGCGTCGGCGTTGACCATGGACCGGAAGTACGCCGCCGCCACGAACAGGTTCCGCGTGGCCTCGCTGCCGCTGGCCAGCAGCATGTTCTCCTCCATCAGCGGGCTGAACCGCACGAGCCGCTCGTGCAGCCCGCGCGCGGCGAAGCCGCGGTTGAACTCCACCGCGTCCTGCCCGACCAGCAGCATCAGCACACCGTCGGCCGCGCTGGCCTCGACCTGCCGGATCAGCCCCGCCATGTCCCCGCCGCCGAGCCCGACGAACGCCTCGCCGGCGATGGACAGGCCCAGCTCGCCGGCGAACCGGCGGACCGCGCCGGTGGACACGCGCGGCCACACGTAGTCGTCACCGGCGATGAACCAGCGGCGCGCGCCGAGATTGTCCCGCAGCCACCGCAGGGCGGGCTCGATCTGCAGCCGCGGTGTCTCGCCGGTGCAGAAGATCCCAGGCCGCCGCTCGCCGCCCTCGTACAACGACGTGTAGGCGTAGGGCAACCGCCCGGCGAGCACCGGGGCCAGCGCGTGCCGGACCGACGAGATGTGCCAGCCGGTGACCGCGTCCACCTCGCCCGCCTCGGCCAGCGCGGCGACCTCGGCCGCCACCACCGGCGGCGGCGCGCCGCCGTCGACCACCCGCAGGGAGACCTCGCGGCCCAGCACTCCGCCCGCCGCGTTGAACTCGTGCGCGGCCAGTTCGGCGATCGCCTCGCAGGACGGGCCGAACAGGCCGGCCGGGCCCTGAAGCGGGATCACCATGGCGACGCGCCAGTCCGCCCGGCGATCGCGGGCGGCGGCGAAACTCATCCGATCTCCGCGTCATCCCGTACTGTCGGATTACTTCCAGATGGAATGAAGTCTTACAATCCGGGGAGAATTCCGCAAGAGGGAGGACCGGGGCCGCCGATGACCGCGCACACCAGTGCCGAACCGCTGACCAGGGCGCTCACCCGCGCCCTGCGAGTCGTCACGGCCAGCGTCGAGGAAGTGCTCAGACCGGAGAACCTGACCGTGGACCAGTGGCTGGTGCTCGACGCGCTGGCCCGCGAGCGGGGCCTGTCCATGGCCGAGCTGGCCATCAGGACGCTGGCCACCGGGCCCACGCTGACGCGCGTGGTCGACCGGCTCGTTTCCACCGCGATGGCCTACCGCGAGGTCGACGCCGAGGACCGCCGCCGCGTGCGGGTCTATCTCGGCCCGCGCGGCCGGGCGGCGCACCGGCGGCTCGCGCCCAAGGTCGCCGAAGCCGAAGCCGATCTGCTCGGCCGCACCGACGAGGGACGGATCGCGCTGCGCCTGCTCGCCGTGCTCGGCGGGGCACCGTGCCCACCAGCACCGACAGCCACCGACGGTCACTGACGCGGGTTTCCGGCCCCGGGCTGCCGGGTACGCCCCGATCATGCGCCTGCGACTTCGGCCGAAGCAGCCCGAGTTGTTCGAGTACTTCATCCGCGCTGCCCGCAACACCGCCAGAGCCACCGAGGCGATCGCGGACCTGGCCGCCCCGGAGGTACCGGCGAAGGAGCTGAGCGAGCGGCTGGTCGACATCGAGCACGCGAACGACGAGGTCACCCACGAGCTGTACAACAAGCTCAACTCCTCGTTCATCACGCCGTTCGACCGCGACGACATGTACCGGCTCGGCGCCCGCCTGGACAACGTGGTCGACCACCTGGAGCACGCCGCGACGCTGGCCCACGTCTACTGCGCCTTCGACGACCATCGCCCGCCGCCGGAGATGTGCCAGCAGCTCGAGGTGCTGGGCAAGCTCGGCGAGCTGGCGGCCGCCTCGTTCGAGGACTTCGCCGCCAAACGCGACCTCAAGCACTACTGGATCGGCACGAACGACCTGGAGAACCAGGCCGACCGCATCTACCGCCACCTGCTGGCCAACCTGTTCAGCGGAAAGTACGACGCCCTCACCGTGCTCAAGCTCAAGGAGATCGGCGACGGGCTCGAAGAGGCCGCCGACGCCTTCGAGCACGTCGCCAACACGGTGGAAGCGATCGTGGTCAAGGAGTCCTGAGTGGACGCCACGCTCGCCGCGGTCGTCGCCGTTGTCGTGGTCACCGTGTTGTTCAGCTACACCAACGGGTTCCACGACGCGGCGAACGCGATCGCCACCTCGGTCTCCACCCGGGCGCTGAGCATCCGTTCCGCGCTGGCGCTGGCGGCGGTGGGCAACCTGGCCGGCTCGTTCTTCGGCGCGAAGGTGGCCAAGACCGTGGGTGCCGGGATCGTCCGGCTGCCGCCGGGCCTGACCGCGCTGACCGTGGTCGGCTGCGGCCTGCTCGGCGCGATCGGCTGGAACCTGGTGACCTGGTACTTCGGCCTGCCGTCGAGTTCGTCGCACGCGCTGGTCGGCGGCCTGGTCGGGGCCACCCTGCCGGCCGCCGGGGTGGTCCTGTGGAGCGGCATCGTCGAGGACGTGCTGCTGCCGATGATCATCTCGCCGCTGCTCGGGTTCGCCCTGGGTTACCTGCTGATGCTGGCGGTGCTGTGGATCTTCCGGCGCGGCCACCCGAAGAAGCTCAACCGCGGTTTCCGCGTGGCGCAGACGTGCTCGGCGGCGGCGATGGCGGTCGGGCACGGCATGCAGGACGCGGCCAAGTCGATGGGCATCGTGGTGCTCGCCCTGGTCGCCGGCGGTCACCAGGACGACTGGGGCATCCCGATCTGGGTGTACTTCCTGATCAGCGCGGTGCTCGCGGCCGGGACCTACTCGGGCGGCCGCCGGATCATCGCCACGCTCGGCCGCAAGGTGATCGACCTGCGCCCGCCGGAGGGCTTCGCCGCCGAGGCGACCGCCAGTTCGGTGCTGTACGTGGCGGCGCTCGGCTTCGGCGCGCCGATCTCCACCACGCACACGATCACTTCGGCGATCATGGGCGCCGGGGCCACCCGCCGGTTCTCCGCGGTGCGCTGGGGCACCGCGGGCAACATTCTCGGCGCCTGGGTGCTCACCTTCCCGGCGGCGGGCCTGGTCGCCGCGTTGTTGTCCTGGCCACTGGTCGCGCTCACCACCTGAGCCGGTGCCAGAATCGCGGCATGGAGATTCGCGAAGTGAAGCGGTTCGGCGGCGAAGTCAGCGGGGTCGGCGCGATCGGCCTCGGCTGCTGGCAGCTCGGAGCCGACTGGGGCGAGGTCGACGAGAAGGACGCGCTGGCCGTGCTCGAAACCGCCGCCGACGAGGGTGTCACCTTCTTCGACACCGCGGACGTCTACGGCGACGGGCGCAGCGAGCAGCTGGTCGGCCGGTTCCGCGCCCAGCGCGGTGCGGACGGCCTGTTCGTGGCCACCAAGATGGGCCGGCGGGCCGAGCAGGTACCGGAGAACTACACCGCGGCCAACTTCGCCGCCTGGAACGACCGCTCCCGCCGCAACCTCGGCATGGACACGCTGGACCTGGTCCAGCTGCACTGCCCGCCCACGCCGGTGTACTCCAGCGACGCGGTCTTCGACGCGCTCGACGACCTGGTCGACCAGGGGCGCATCGCCCGCTACGGCGTCAGCGTGGAGACCTGCGACGAAGCGCTCACCGCGCTGGCCAGGCCGAACGTGGCCTCGGTGCAGATCATCCTGAACTGCCTGCGGCTCAAGCCGCTGGAGCGGGTGCTGCCCGTCGCGGCCGAGGCCGGCGCGGCGATCATCGTCCGGGTCCCGCTCGCCTCCGGCCTGCTGTCGGGCAAGTACACGAAGGACACCACCTTCGCCGCGGACGACCACCGGAACTTCAACCGCAACGGCGAGGCGTTCGACGTCGGCGAGACCTTCGCCGGGGTGCCCTACGAGGTCGGGCTCGAAGCCGTCGACCGGCTGCGCGGGGTGGTCCCCGCCGGGCAGACGCTGGCCCAGTTCGCGCTGCGCTGGATCCTGGACCAGCCGGGCGTCAGCACGGTCATCCCCGGCGCCAGGAACCCGGCTCAGGCCCGGGCGAACACCTCGGCGGCTTCACTGCCCACTTTGGACAGTGAAGGCCACGAAGCGGTGCGCGCGGTCTACGAGGAGCTGATCCGCCCGCTGGTGCACGACCGGTGGTGAGCTGACGTGCCCGAATCCGGGCACGGGATTTGGGCCGCTCCCCCGGCCGGTGCCATGCTGACCGGCGTGGGGGACGAAGTGCCGGAGGACCTGCTGCGCCACGTGGTCAGGACCAGCGGCCTGCCGTCCGCCATCGCCAGGCGCGTGGTCTCCGACGTGATGGGTTACTTCGTCGAGACGCCCGAGGAGTACGTGCGCCGGCGCCATGCCGAGCTGCGCGCCCGGCAGCTCCCGAACGCCGCCATCTGGCCCCAGCTCCGCGAAGAACTCGCGGTGCGGCCGGTCGCGGCGCCGGAGCTGTCGGAGCGGCAGCTGCGGCGCATCGTCTACGGCTGAAGAAGGAGTTGCCCGGATGTGCGGCATCGTCGGTTACGTCGGTTCGAAGAACACGGTCCCCCTGCTGGTGGAAGGCTTGCACCGGCTGGAGTACCGCGGTTACGACTCGGCGGGCATCGCGGTGGCGGGCCAGGACGGGATCGGCGTGCACAAGACCGCGGGCCGGGTGGCGGACCTGCGCCGGGTCGTCCCGGACGGGCTGAGCGCCGCCACCGGCATCGCGCACACGCGCTGGGCCACGCACGGCGAACCCAGTGACCGCAACGCGCACCCGCACCTGGACGGCACCCGCCGGTTCGCCATCGTGCACAACGGCGTGCTGGAGAACTCCGACGTGCTGCGCAAGCGCCTCACCGCCGACGGGGTGGAGCTGGCCTCGGACACCGACAGCGAGGTGCTCGCCCACCTGATCGCGCGCAGCGAAGAGTCCACTTTGGCGGACAGGGTGCGCGAAGCACTGTCCCAAGTGGAGGGTACGTACGGCATCATCGCGATGGACGCGGAGAATCCCGGTGAACTCGTCGCCGCCCGGCGCGGCAGCCCGATCGTGCTGGGGCTCGGTGAACGGGAGATGCTGATCGCCTCGGACACCGCCGCGCTGGTGCGGTTCACCGAGAAGGTGATCTATCTCGAGGACGACGAACTGGCCACGATCACCGCGGACGGTTACCACACCAGCACCATGACCGACACCGGCGGCGCGCGCTCGACCACCCGCCGGCCCACCGCGCTCGAAGCCGGTTCGATCGACTACGAACTCGGTGAGCACCCGGACTTCATGTACAAGGAGATGTCCGAGCAGCCGGACGCGGTCGACCGCTGCCTGCGCGGGCGGCTGGACCGCCGGTTCATGTCCGCCCGGCTCGACGGCGTCGGCCTGACCCCGCGCGAGTACCAGCAGATCCGCCGGGTGAAGCTGCTCGGCTGCGGTTCGGCCTACTACGCCGGGCAGCTCGGGGCCGAGCTGATCGAGCAGCTCGCGCGCATCCCGGCCGACGCCGAACCGGCCTCGGAGTTCCGCTACCGCAACCCGGTGGTCGATCCGGAGACGCTGTACGTGGCGATCAGCCAGTCCGGCGAAACGCTGGACACCCTGGCCGCGGTGCACGAGCTCAAGCGCAAGGGCGGCCGGGTGATCGGCCTGGTCAACGTGGTCAGCAGCTCGATCGCGCGTGAGTGCGGCAGCGGGCTGTTCCTGCACGCCGGGCCGGAGATCTCGGTGGCGGCGACCAAGTCCTTCACCAACATGGGCGTGGCGCTGTCCCTGCTGGCGCTGGAACTGGGCCGCGTCCGCGACCTGTCGATGGCCGACGGCAGGCGGCTGGTCGACGGCCTGCTCGCGGTTCCTTCGCAGCTGACCGGCATTCTCGGCCAGGAGGCGGCCATCGCCGAGATCGCCAGGAAGTACGCCGGTGCCGAGCACATGTTCTTCGTCGGGCGGGTGCGGGGCTGGCCGGTGGCCAGGGAGGGCGCGCAGAAGCTCAAGGAGATCTCCTACGTGCACGCCGAGGCGTACCAGGCCTCGGAACTGAAGCACGGCCCGCTCGCGCTGATCAATCCGGAGATGCCGACCGTGGTGGTGCTGCCGGACGACGACCTGCTGGCCAAGAACCTGTCCACCATCGAGGAGATCAAGGCCCGCGGCGGCCCGGTCATCGCGGTGACCGACGCCGAACTGCCGCCAGGTCTGGTCACCGACGTCATCGCCGTGCCGAAGGCGGAACGCGAACTGGCGCCGATCACGCTCTCGGTGGCGTTGCAGCTGTTCGCCTACCACCTGGCGAAAACGCTGGGCCGCGAGATCGACCGGCCGCGGAACCTGGCCAAGAGCGTCACCGTCGAATGAGGTCTTGACCCGGACCGGCGCCCACCAAGGAAAACCTGCTGGTGCTGTCCGTTTGGGGGTACCGCGGCGCCCGGACGCCCGCTTGAATTGGACCAGACCAATCACGGACCGATCAAGGGCTGGGAGCTGACATGTCGCGTCTGCACGCGTGGAAACGGTGGTCACTGGCCGTTCCGCTCGCCGTGACCGCACTGCTGGGCGGTCTGGTCCCGGCGAGCGGCACGGAATCCGGGCGGGCCGCGGTGCCGCTAGACCAGCTGACCGTCGTCACCACGGAAGTGGCGTCCGGCCTGCAGAATCCGACCTCGATCACGGTGGTCGGCGACGGCAGGCTGCTGATCACCGAGAAGCGCGGGGTGATCCGGTCCTTCCACCCGAAGACCGGGCTGGCCGCGCAGCCGGTGCTGGACCTCAGCGCGCGGATCAGTTCCGCGTCGGTCGAGCGCGGCCTGCTCGGGCTGGCACTGGCGAAGGACCGCAAGACGGCGTATGCGGCGTACACGCGGCTGCCGGACCACGCGGTGACGCTGGCGCGCGTGCGGCTGGACACCGGTGCGGTGCAGGAACTGCTGTCCCAGCCGCACCCGGAGTTCCCCAACCACAACGGCGGTCAGGTCGCCTTCGGCTCGGACGGTTACCTGTACTGGGGCATCGGGGACGGCGGTGGCGCGGGCGACCCGCTCGCCGCCGGGCAGCGGCTGGACACCCTGCTCGGCAAGATCCTGCGCCTGGACGTGAACCGCGCGTGCGACGGGAAGCCGTACTGCGTGCCGGGCGACAACCCGCTCGTCGGCAACGCCGGCGTGCGCACCGAGATCTGGTCATCCGGCCTCCGCAACCCGTGGCGGTTCTCGTTCGACCCGCACAACGGCTCGCTGTGGATCGGCGACGTCGGGCAGGGCCGCTTCGAGGAGGTCGACCACATCCGGGCGCACCAGGGCGGGGTCAACTTCGGCTGGTCCTGCATGGAGGGTCCGGTGGTGTACAACCAGGACCGCTGCGACCCGGCGGCGAAGTACACCGGGCCGGTGTTCGACTACGTCTCCGGTGAGCAGGGCTGCGCGGTGATCGGCGGGCACGTCTACCGCGGGCGCCAGTTCGCCGGCCTGGCGGCCGGTACCTACGTCGCCACCGACTTCTGCCGCGGCACCGCCTGGGCGGTCAGGGAAAACGCCGACGGCACGTACACCGACGGCGAGATCGGCACCTTCCCGACCGACGTCACCGCCTTCGGCGTCGACGAGTACGGCGAACTGTACGTGGCCGACGAATACCCGGGCCGCCTGCACAAGGTTTCCTTCCAGCGAAAATGAAACCGGCGTAAAAGCGGTGGCCGCCATCGTTTCCCCTCGTACCGATCAGGTGTGAGAGAGGGGAAACGATGGCACACCGCACTTGGGGCAGAGCCGCGGTCGCGGTCGCGGCGGTCGCGAGCATGGCGGCGATCGCCACTCCGGCGGCTTCGGCGGACGTGACGGCGCAGGCGTGGTACTTCAACCACTACGCGTACCCGGACGACGGTGACTCCGGTGGCACGTCGATCTACGTGAGCGCATACGACGGAACCAGCTCGGTGAGCGCCTACTTCGCCGCGAAGGGTGAGAACATCACCCTTCGCGACTACCACGACAACGACCGGCCGGCGATCGCCAAGATCTGGGTCGGCGGCAGCGGCCCGGCGGTCTTCTACGCCGACGGCGACAACACGGACACGTTCATCAACGAGTCCTACGACGAGAACCAGACCGTGTACCTGCAGGTGTGCACTTCGGACTCGGCGAACGCCGTGTGCACCACCAAGAGCAAGGGCAAGGGCCGCACCTAGGCACTGCCCTGGGCATGATGGAGGGATGTCCGAGACCGACTCATGGCTGCGCCTGCTCGCCGACGAGCGGCCGGGCGCCGAACTCGAGGACTTCCGCCGCGAGCAGCTGGCCGGGGCGAGCGGTGCCCGCCGCGACCAGCTGACGCTGGCGGCCGACCGCGCCTTCGCCATCCGGCGGCGGCTCGACGCCCGGCAGCGGCACGCGGCCGAGCTGACCGTGCTCAACGACCTCGCCCGCCGCCTGACCACGCTGCGTGACTCCGGCGGGGTGCTCAGCGAGGTGGCCGCACAGGCGCGGCGGCTGCTCGGCGTCGACGTCGCGTACCTGATGCTCCGGCAGGACGACGGCGGGCTGCGGATCGAGGTGGTCGACGGGTCCATGGGCTCGGTGCTGCGCGGCATCGAACTGGCGGCAGGCACCGGTCTCGGCGGCCGGGTGGTGCGGACCGGCGAGCCGATGTGGAGCGAGGACTACCTGCGCGACTCCCGCATCGAGCACCTGCCCTCGGTCGACGCGGCCGCCGGGAGCGAGCAGCTCGGCGGCATTCTCGGGGTCCCGCTGATCCGCGGTGACCAGCCCATCGGGGTGCTGCTGGCGGCCGACCGGCGGCCGAGGTCGTTCCACGGCGGTGAGGTCGAGCTGCTCGCCGCGCTCGCGTCGCACGCGGCGGTCGCGCTGCACAACGCCGGGTTGTTCGAGGAACTCAGCTCCGCCAACGCGACCCTGCGGCGGGCCGACGAGCTGCGAGAACGGCTCACCGCCGCGGTGATCGAAGGTGGCGGGTACCCCGAGATCGCCGACGAGCTGACGCGGGCGCTGGGCAGACCGGTCGCCATCTTCGGCGCGGACCACGAAGTGCTCGCCGGTGCACCGGGTTCCGCCGAGCCGGTGGGTGAGCCCCGCGCCGTCACGCGGCTCGATGACGCGGTGCTGGCGCCGGTGGTGCTGGGCAGCGGGTACGCCGGTTGCCTCATCGCTTCCGGCGCCGCCGCACGGGATCCCGACGCACCCCGCCTGCTCGGCCTCGGCGCGACCTCGGTGGCCGTGGTGATCACCTCCGAGCAGTCGCGCGCGGAAGCGGAGTTGCGCACCCGCGGTGAGTTCGTCAGCGCGCTGCTCTCCCCCGGCGCCGACGAAGCCGGGCTCCGGCGCCGGGCCCGCCGCGCGGGCATCGGCGTCGCGGGCGTACGGGTGGTCGCGGTCTTCGATCCCGGTGACGCCGACCCGCGGCAGGCGAGCTCGCTGGCCGGGCGCGTCGCCGCGGAGTTCGGCGGCTGGTCGGCCGAGCACAGCGGGCACGTCGTCGCGCTGCTGCCGGGAATCACCGCCGAACGGGCCGCCGACCGGATCCGCCGCTTCGACCTGTCCTGCGCGGTCGGGATAGCGCCCTGCTCCGGCGGGGTGCACGCGATCCGCACGGCCCACGAATCCGCCCGCCAGACCGCCACCGTGCTGCTGGCGCTCGGCCGCACCCGCGACTGCGCGCGGGCCGCCGAACTCGGCCTCTACCGCTCGCTGTTCGGCCAGGCGGGCCGCGACGAACTGCTGGTGTTCATCAACGACGCGGTCGGCCCGCTGCTGGAGCACGACCGCGACCGGAAGCGCGATCTGGCCACCACGCTGCGGACCTATCTGGAGCAGTCACGGCACCACGCGCGGACCTGCGAACTCCTGCACATCCACCCGAACACCCTGTACCAGCGGCTCGAACGCATCGACGGACTGCTCGGCCCCGGCTGGCGCGAACCGGAGCGAGCGCTGGAAGTCCAGCTCGCACTGCGGCTGGACGACGTGCTCAGCGCGCTCCGGGCGCGCGAGTGAACACCTTGCCGGGATTGAGGATGCCGTGCGGGTCGAGCGCGTCCTTGACCGCCCGGTGCAGGTCCAGCACGGCCGGACTCAGCTCGGCACTGAGGCCGTCGCGCTTGAGCAGGCCGACGCCGTGCTCGCCGGTGACCGTGCCGCCGAGGTCGATGGCGTCGGCGATGATCCGCTCGAACGCGGCCTGCGCGCGGCGGCGGGCGTCCTCGTCGCCGGGCGGGGTGATCAGCAGCGGGTGCAGGTTCCCGTCACCGGCGTGCGCGATGTTGGCGATCAGCGTGTCCAGCTCGGCGGCCGTCTTCTCGATGCGCGCCAGCATTTCCGGCACCGCCGCACGCGGCACGCACACGTCCTCGGTGAGCACCGGGCCCAGCCGCTCCAGCGCGGGATAGGCGAGCCGCCGCGCGGCGAACAGGGCGTCGGCCTCCTCCTGGTCGGTGGAGCGAGCGGCCCAGGTCGCCCCGGCCCGCTCGAAGCACGCCAGCATCGCCTCGACCTCGCGCTCCCCCGCCGCGCCCGGCGCGTCGGTGCGGCCGAGCAGCACCACGTCGGCGTCCGCGGACAGCCCCATGTTCTTCCACTCGTCCACCGCGGCCAGGCAGTGCCGGTCGATCAGCTCCAGCGCGGACGGGGTCAGCCCGGCCGCGCCGACCGCGGTCACCGCCCTCCCGGCGTCCACAATGGACGAGAAGTACCCGGCCACGGTGTGCTCGGGTTCGCGCTGGGGGCGCAACCGCACGGTCACCTCGGTGACCACGCCGAGCGTGCCCTCCGAGCCGACCATCAGCCCGACCAGGTCGTAACCGGCCACGCCCTTGGCCGTGCGCCTGCCCAGCCGGACCAGCTCACCGGTGCCGGTGACCACTTCGACGGCCAGCACGTAGTCGCGGGTGACGCCGTACTTGGCGCAGCAGATGCCGCCGGCGTTCGTCGCCACGTTGCCGCCGATGGTCGACCACGGCGCGCTCGCCGGGTCTGGTGGGTACCACAGGCCCTGCTCGGCGCAGGCGGCCCGCAGGTCGTCGTTGACCACGCCCGGCTGCACCACGGCGAGGCGTTCCACCGGATCGATCTCCCGGATCTCCGTCATCAGCGCGGTGCTCACCACCACGGCGCCGTCGATCGCGTTGGCCCCGCCGGACAAGCCGGTCCCGGCGCCACGCGGGACGAGCGGGACCCGGTGCCGCACGCAGGCCAGCACCACGGTCCGCACCTCGTCCGAGGTTCGCGGCCGGACCACCAGGCAGGGCGTGCCGTGTGGTGCCCACTCGGCCTCGTCGTGCACGAACCCGCTGATCAGGTCGGGGTCGAGCACCAGCCGGTCGGCGGGCAGGTCTCGTCGCAGATCGTCCACCAGAGCACGCACCCGGCCAACTTCGCACGGGCCGGCGGCTCAGTCCAATGGAGGAACCCGCCACCGTCCGCGACCGGCCATGGACATCCCCTCCACCCGGTTGCTCCGTTCGTGCGTCTGGTGTATCAGACTGCTCCGCTTGGCCGTCATCTCTGGTGAGGGGTGAGTGCGATGAAGAGGATTCGAAGAACCAGCATGATCGCGGCGGCCTGCCTGGCACTGGTGGCCTGCGGCGGTCCCGACCCGGCCGTCGACCGGGAGTCGCCCGGGGTGCCCGGCGAGGTGGAAACCACCGGCGAGCAGGCACCGGACCCGCCCGGCGGCGGGACCGAGCCCGAGGTGACCGACGAACCGCCGGACATCCCGGGCGGCCCGATCGACTACGACAACACGCGCACCGGCGGCGGCCGCAGCCCGAAGGAAGTCAAGGCCGACATGGAGGGTCAGCTCGCCGACAAGTGCGGGCCGAAGCTCTGCGGGGTCAAGGTGGTGATCGCCGGTTCCGGCAAATGCACCGAATCGGTGACCCCGCGTCCGGTGCGGGCCGGTGGCCGGATCACCGTGCTGGCCAGGGCCTGTCTCGACGGCGAGGTGCCGTCCGAGGAGCCGTCCGACAACCCGTCCGAAAAATCCGAGAAACCCGGGAAGCCCGCGAAGTCCAAGCCGGTCGAACCCCCGGAGCCCAGTTCGGAATCCGGAACGGGCTGAGCCGTGGCCGCCCCGCGCCACCACCGGCTCCGGCCGAGGCCACCCGCCCCGGCCGGGGAGCCGGGCACCGGCCGCGCGGCCAGGGTGCTCGCGTCCGTGGCCGCGAACGTCACCCTGCTGACCGCGTTGCTCTACTTCTACGGCCTGCTGCGCACCCAGGAGTTCTTCGCCTACTTCCGGGTGCACTACACCCTGCTCGGCCAGACCGCGGACGAGATCTTCGGCCGCGGGGTCAACGGGCTGCTGCTGCCGATCGCGGGCGCGGCCGGCGCGGGATTCCTGGTGCTGGGCCTGATCCGGACGCTGCGGCACCGCCTGTCCGCGCCGCGGTGGCAATGGCTGCTCCGGGTGACCACGCCGGTCGCCGGCGGGTGCGGGTTCGTCCTCATCGGACTGACCGCACCGGTGGCCATCGAACCGGCGCTGTTCTCCGGGTTCGCCGGTTTGCCCGGGCTCGGCCTCGCGCTCGGTGTGGTCCTGCTGGCGGTCGCGTGGCACCGGCTGGGCGCGTCCACCGGGCACCGCCGGTCGCGGATGTCGGTCGCCGAATGGGTTTCCGCCTACACGCTGGTGGCTTTCGGGCTGTTCTGGGCGGTCAGCGACTACGCGCGGGCCACCAGCCTTCGCGCGGCCTACGAAACGGCCGTCGCGTTGCCGACGCAACCGGCCGCCACGCTCTACAGCGCGCAGAGCCTGAACCTGGCCGCCGACGGGGTGCGCGAGGACCTCTGCGCGCAGCCCGACAGCGCCTACAAGTTCCGGTACACCGGGCTCAAGCTGCTCCTGCAGTCCGGTGGCCAGTACGTGTTCCTCCCGGCGGACTGGCGGCGGTCGCGCGGCACCGCCTTCGTGGTGCCGCGCTCGGACAAGCTCCGCCTCGACTTCGCGCCGCCGAAGGCCGTACCGGCTCCGGCCTGCTGATCAGGCGGCCACCCGCAGGTCGGTGCCCTTGGTCTCCTTGACCGCGGTGACCGCGGCGAAGGAGATCACGCACAGCACCATGATGTAGATGCCGACCGAGGGCGCCCAGCCGGTGTTCTGCACGAGCAGTTCGGCGATGGTCGGTGCGAACGCGCCACCGAGGATCGCGCCGAGCGCGTAACCGATCGACACCCCGGAGTACCGCACGGCGGTCGGGAACATCTCCGCGTACATCGCCGACATCGGGCCGTAGGACAACCCGAGCCCGATGGTCAGCACGAAGATCGCGGCGCCGAAGAGCCAGATGTTGCGCGTGTCGATGAGCAGGAACAGCGGGATCATCCAGACAAAAACCAGGCCGTAGCCGAGTTGGAAGGTGCGGACGCGGCCGATCCGGTCCGACAGCGCGCCACCGTAGAGGGTGAAGATCAGCCAGCCGACCGAGCCGACCACGATCGCCAGCAGCACCGAGGGCCGCGACAGCTTCAGCGTGCCGGTGCCGTAGGCGATGAAGTAGGCGATCACCAGGTAACCCGCGGCGTTGTTGGCGATGAAGATCAGCGCGGTCAGCACCACCTGCTTGGTGTTGCGCTTGAACAGATCACGCAGCGGCGCCGAGGATTCCTTGCGGCGCTGGAGCATTTCCTGGAAGACCGGGCTCTCCTCGACCGCGCGGCGGATCGCGTAACCGAGCACGATCAGCACCACGGAGAACAGGAACGGCACCCGCCAGCCCCACGACTGGAACTGCGCCGGGGTGGTCAGCGTGGTCATGATCCACAGCACCCCGGTGGCCAGGATCAGCCCGATCGGCACGCCCACCTGCGGATAGGCGCCGAACAGCCCGCGACGGTGCTCCGGCGCGTGCTCGACCGCCATCAGCGCGGCACCGCCCCACTCGCCGCCCGCCGAGAAGCCCTGCACGACGCGCAGCACGATCAACGCGATCGGCGCGGCCACGCCGATGTCGCCGTAGGTGGGCAGCGCGCCGATCAGCGCGGTCGCCGCGCCCATCAGCACCAGGGTCAGCACCAGCATCTTCTTGCGGCCGAGCTTGTCGCCGTAGCGGCCGGCGATGATCGCGCCGAGCGGCCGGAACAGGAAGCTGATGCCGATGGTCGCCAGTGAGATGACCGTGGCCAGCCCCGGTGCCGACTTGTTCACCGGCGCCAGGAACAACGGGCCGAGCACCAGGCTGGCGGCCTGGGCGTAGATGAAGAAGTCGTACCACTCGATGGTGGTCCCGGCCAGGGTGCTGGCCAGCACCTTCTTCTCCTCGCGCGACCGCTTCGGCCGCGCGGCGGATGCCGTGGGTTGTGCCATGAGAACTCCGTTGTCCGGTGGGGCCGGTCGAACCCGGGCCTACGGACTATTACGGACGGACGCCTCGCTGACAAGGTGCCCCCGCCAGGAGCGCCGGTTGCCCGAGGCAGTGGTCCACTTCGGACTCGATCGGCGCGGCCGCCGCGCCCGGTCCGGCCGCGTCATTCGGTCAGCCTGCCACGGACTTCCGTCGTCGCTTCGATGGTCAGCGTGAGGAACCGCGCGATCGTCCGGCGTTCGTTGTCGTCGAGTTCCCGCCACGCCTCGGAGAGCCGTTCGCCCAGCGGCAGGAAGAAGGCCGAGCCGATTTCCCTGGCCTGCTCGTGCATCCGCAGTTCGACCTTGCGGCGGTCGGTGGCGCTGCGATCCCGGTGCAGGTGACCGGCCCGCTCCAGCCGGTCGAGCACCGAGGTGGTGGCCGACGCGCTCAGGTGCAGCGCCCCGGCCAGCCGGCTCGGGCTCATCGGCGCCCCGCGCCGGGCCGCGTCCATGATCACCGCGAGCGCGTTCAGATCGGTGCGGTGCAGCCCGTGCGCCTCGCCGAACATCTCCGCGAACCGGTCGGACTCCACGGTCAGCTGCCGGACCAGGGTGACCAGCACCTCATCACCGATCCGCTCCTGGTCAGCCGCGTCGCTCATACCGGCCGTCCCCTCCCCGAGTTGCCGCCGCCGGGGCGCCACCCTAGTCTTTCGGTCATCGAAATATCCGCCCGCCGAAACACCTCAGCCGAAGGACATCGTTCCATGATCGCCGGTCCCGCGCACGAACCCGCCACGGCCTCACCACCCAGGCGCCTGCGCTGGTTGCTCCCCGCCCTCCTGGTGCTCGCCTGGCTCGTGTTCGGCGCGGTGAGCGGCCCGTACGCGGGCAAGCTCGCCGAGGTCGCCGAGAACGACTCCGCCGCCTTCCTGCCCGCCTCGGCCGAAGCGACCGAGGTCAGCGAACTACAGCGCCAACTCGGTGGCACACAGGCGATTCCGGCGATCGTGGTGCTCGAGCGGACGAGCGGCCTGACCGACGCCGACCGGCAGTTCGCCACCGAGCGGACCCGCGGTTTCGCCGGTGCGTCGCCGCTGATCCCGGCGCCACAGGACAACCAGGCGGCCCGCGTGGTGGTGCCGATCGAGGCCGGGACCGATCCGGCCGACGGCGTCGCCGCGCTGCGGGACGCGGTCGGCCGGGGCGCGCCGGACGGGCTGACTGTGCTGGTCACCGGCCCGGCCGCGCAGGCGGCCGACCTCGGCGAGGCGTTCGGCGGCATCGACGGGCTCCTCCTGCTCGTGGCCGGTGCGGTGGTGGCGGTGATCCTGGTGATCGTCTACCGCAGTCCGCTCCTGCCGTTCCTGGTGCTGCTGTCCGCGGTGTTCGCACTGGGGCTGGCGAGCCTGACCGTGTACCTGCTCGCCGACCACAACGTGCTCGCGCTCAACGGCCAGAGCCAGGGCATCCTGTTCATCCTGGTGTTCGGCGCCGCCACGGACTACGCGCTGCTGCTGGTTTCGCGCTACCGGGAGGAACTGCGCGACACCGCCGACGCGCGCACCGCGCTTCGCTCGGCCTGGCGCGCCACCATCGAGCCGATCACCGCGTCCGCGGGCACGGTGATTCTCGGCGTGCTGTGCCTGCTGTTCAGCGATCTCAACTCCAACAAGGGACTGGGCCCGGTCGCCGCGATCGGCATCGGCGCCGCGCTGCTGACCACGATCACCTTCCTGCCCGCGGTGCTCGCGCTGTGCGGGCGCACCTCGTTCTGGCCGTTCCGCCCCGCCTACGGCTCACCCCACGACTCGGGGAAGCTGTGGGGCCGGGTCGCGGGCTGGATCTCCCGCGCTCCCCGCGTCATCTGGATCGTGACCGTGCTGGTCCTGCTCGGCGGCGCCGCGTTCCTGCCACAGCTCAAGGCTTCCGGCACCGCGCAGTCCGACGTTTTCCTCACCCCGGTGGACTCGGTGGCGGGCCAGGAAGTGCTCTCACGGCACTTCCCCGGCGGCACCGGCTCCCCCACGGTGATCATCGCGAACACCGCGCAGGCTCCCGCGGTCGAAGCCGCCGCCCGCGTCGAAGGCGTGTCCGCGCTCCGGGCCGAACCGGCGGGCGCGCTGACCAGGATCGAAGCCACGCTCACCGATCCGCCCGACTCCGAGGCCGCGACCGCCACCGTCGACCGCCTGCGCACCGCGGTGCACGCGGTCGGCGGCGCGGACGCCAAGGTCGGCGGCCCGACCGCGACCCAGCTCGACACCCAGCGGACCTCGGCGCACGACCGGCTGCTGATCATCCCGATCGTGCTGGTGATGATCTTCCTGGTGCTCGCGCTGCTGTTGCGCTCACTGCTCGCCCCGCTGCTGCTGATCGCCACCGTGGTGCTCTCGTTCGCCACCACCATGGGAATTTCGACACTGGTGTTCAACCACCTGCTCGACTTCCCCGGCGCCGACCCGGTGGTCCCGCTGTTCGGCTTCGTTTTCCTGGTGGCACTGGGAATCGACTACAACATCTTCCTGATGACCCGCGTCCGGGAGGAAGCCAGGCGAGTCGGCACGAGGGAGGGCACGCTGCGCGGTCTCACCCTGACCGGTGGTGTGATCACCTCGGCGGGCGTGGTGCTCGCGGCCACCTTCTCCGCGCTGGCCGTGCTGCCGATCCTGTTCCTCGCGCAGATCGCCTTCATCGTGGCCTTCGGCGTGCTGCTGGACACGCTGATCGTGCGCTCGCTGCTGGTGCCCGCGCTGGCCACCGATCTCGGCGGCCGGATCTGGTGGCCGGCGCGGATCGAGCCGGTCAGCTCGAAGCGCCCAGCGTCGCCGACATCTTCGTCATCAGGTTCTGCTCGTTGAACTCCACGGCGATCCGGAAGTCCGGTCCGCTGATCCACATCGGACCGTCCTCGGTCACCTCGAGGCCGCGGTTCACCGCGTAGGAACCGAAAGCGCGGCGGTGGTCGTGCAGGGTCAGCTCCATCACGCCCTGCTGGAGCACCCGCATGGTGCGGGCGGAGGTCGCGGGCGGCAGGCTCAGTTCCGGGTGCTCCACCAGGAATCCGGCCCTGGTGCCGCCGCCGACCGGGCCCTGGTAACCGGACCAGCGCCCGGTCGCGACCTTGGCCGCCTCCATCATCAGCGACGCGACCTGTGCCGGTTCGGTCGGCGAACCCGGCAGCGCGTCGAACGGGATCTCCGCCTCGGCGAGTTCGGGAATGCCGTGGCGCTCGCCGAACTCCTTGGCCGCCAAGGCGATTCCGAGAACTTCGGGCCGGTAGCCGAACGGGTTCGCCCACGCCCACAGCCACGAACCGGGGCCGGGCGCGGCGCTGCCGAGCAGGTGGACCCGTTCGCAGACGAGCGGGTTCTCCCCGGAGAACTCGAACAGCGGCTGGGCGAGATCCACCCGCCAGGAGTGCTCGCCGACGCGTTCGGACAGGTGCAACTGGTGTTCGAAGGACAGCAGGGCGGCGTCGTCCTGCAACTCGAGAAACGTGGGCATGGCGGGGAGCGTACTGATCCGGCGCCCGCCGCCATGCCGTTTTGGCGAAACTCGAAACCGGACGGGCTCGGCTGCACTCAGCCCGTCTCCGCGGTGACCGGCATCCCGGCCACCGGCACGCCGGTCAGTGCCGCCACCGCGGACGCCATCGCCGCGGACGCCGGCGGGTAGGCGAGTTCGCCCAGCCCGCCCACCGCTTCCCCGGAGTCGACGATGACCACGTCGATCTCCGGCGCCCGGTCGATCCTCGCCCAGGCGTAGTCGCGGAACGAGGACTGCACCACCCGGCCCTCCCGCACGGTGATCTGCGCACCGAACACAGTGGACACCGCGTCGAGGATCCCGCCCTCGACCTGAGCACGCACCCCGGACGGGTGCAGCGCGATCCCGACGTCCACGGCCGCGGTCACCCGGCTGACCACCGGCGTGCCGTCGTGGTCGCGGACGTCGGCGAGCACCGCGATGGCCGAGCCGTAGTCGAGGTGGCAGGCGACCCCGCGCGACACCCCGGCGGGCGGCGGAGCCTTCGCCGCGGCCGCGTCGAGCACCCGCCGCACGCGGGAATCCTCCGGCAGCAACCGGCGGCGCAGCTCGATCTGGTCCAGTCCGGCCCGCAGCCCGGCGGCGGAGAGAAAGCACTCCTCGGCGAAGACGAACTGACCGGCGTAGACCGACCGCCAGAACCCGGTGCGCAACGGCGACGGCCGCAGCACCACCGACGGTTTCCCCGGCACGCGGTAGGGAAAGTGATCCCCGCTGAGCAGCACCAGTTCCGGTTTGCCGAAGAACGGCGCGGTGGTCAGCGGCCAGGTCGCGACCTCGTGGGAGCGCCAGCGCGGCACTCCGTCACGGGCGAGCACCGCGGTGAGCCGGTGCACCGACATCGGCCGGTACGAATCGTGCCGGGTGTCGTCGTCACGCGTCCACAGCAGTTTCACCGGCTTCCCGGTGACGCGCGAGCAGGCGACCGCTTCGAGCACGAAGTCCAGTTCGAAGCGGCGGCCGAACGCACCACCGGACAGCGTCGCGTGCACGGTGACCGCGGCCCGGTCGAGCTTGAGGATCTGCGCCAGCTGGTCGCGGAGGCCGCCGGGATCCTGCGTCGGCGCGTGGATGGTGAGCGTGCCGTCGCCGGGGAGGTGCGCGGTGGCGTTGAGCGGTTCCATCGGGGCGTGCGCCAGCAACGGCAGCCGGTAGGTCAGGTCGAGCCCGACCGGCCCGGGTGGCGTCGGCGGCGCGGGGACCGCGGACGCGAGGTCGGCCAGCCACGCCCGGCTGTCCGCCTGCGGGGTGCCGCCGGTCCAGCCGACCGTCAGCGCGGCGCGCCCGGCGAGCGCGGCGGCGGTCGAATCGGCGATCACGGCCACGCCGCCCTGCGTCCCTTCCGCCGGGTCGAGCCGGATCACCTCGAGCACGCCGGGCACGGCTCGCGCGGCGGTGTCGTCCACGGTGGCCACGGTCGCGCCGAGCCAGTCCGCCCGGCGCACCACGGCGAACTGGGTGCCCGGCTCGCGCACGTCGATGCCGAACCGCGCCCGGCCGGTCACGATGTCGGCGGCGTCGATCCTCGTCGCTTCCTTGCCGAGGAACCGCCATTCGGCTTGCGGGATGAGGGTGACCGGCACGGTCGCCGGGTCGATCGCGGCTGCCTCCGCGACCAGTTCCGCGTAGGCGAGGCGGCCGTGCTGGTCGTGCTCGACGTAGCCGTCGCGCGCGCGGCACCGCGCCACCGGTACCTGCCAGCGCCGGGCCGCCGCCTCGACGAGCAGGCAGCGCGCGGTCGCGCCGGCCGTGCGCAGCGGTTCCATCATCAGGTGCGCCGACTGCGAACCGGCGATCATCTGGGAGCCGTAGCGCGCTGTGTCCCCCGGCGCCTGCCGGACTTCGATCTGCTGCGGGACAACGGAAAGCTCCTCGGCGACGAGCAGCAGGGCGACCGTTCGCACGCCCTGGCCGGTGTCCGGGCGCGGTACGGTCACCTCGATCCGGCCGTCCGCGCCGATGCGCACGAACACGTTGGGCTCGAACTCGTCCGCGCCCTTCTCGGCGGCTCCCGCCATCGGGACGGGAATGGCGACCAGCAACGCCGTGGTACCGGCGGCGGTCAGGAAACCGCGTCTGCTGAGCGTCATCGCCCCTCCTCCCGCGCCAGCTCCGCGGCGGCGTGGACCGCCTTGCGGATGCGCGGATAGGTTCCGCAGCGGCACACGTTGTCCCGCAAGGCTTCGTCGATGTCCGAATCGGACGGTTCGGGGCGGGCGCGCAGCAGCGCCACGGTGCTCATGATCTGCCCGGCCTGGCAGTACCCGCACTGCGCCACGTCGCCGTCGACCCAGGCCCGCTGCACCGGGTGGTCGCCGTGCTCGGACAGGCCCTCGACGGTGGTCACCGCGCGCCCGGCCAGCTCGCCGACCGGCAGCACGCACATCCTGGCCGCCTGATCGTCCACTAAGGACACACAGGCGCCGCAGGCACCGACACCGCAGCCGTACTTCGGCCCGGTCAGGCCGAGCTGGTCGCGCAGCACCCACAGCAGCGGGGTGTCCGCCGCCGCCTCGACCTCCCGCTCGGTCCCGTTGATCCGCAGTCGATACACCGGCACTGGCGCCTCCGAGACGTGGTGGGAGCGGTCCCGCCAGCATCGCACCGACCGAACGGCCGAACAATCGGCCTTTCGGTCGCACGCCGGGGCCACCACGGTGAGGTCGCGATTCCGCCAGCCGCGTGCTCCTCCCATGCTCTAAGGTCTCGACCATGTCTCCGCGGAACCGCGAGCTCGTCCGGCACGCCTGGAAGACCTTCGCCACCCACGACGCCGACCAGATCGCCGCCGTCTTCACCGAAGACGCCGAGTGGCTGGCGCCCCCTGGCAACGCCACGGCCGTCGCGCTGGGCGGTCCTCACCACCTGGTCGGCCGGGCGGCGATCGTGCAGTTCCTGGCCGTGGACTTCCCGCGCTTTTTCGTCAGCGACGTCACCGTCACCTTCCACGGGTTCCACGCCGACGGCGACCGGGTGGTGGTGGAGGAGACCATGACGGCGACGCTGGCCAACGGCAACCACTACGAGAACGACTACTGCTTCGTCTTCGAGCTCCGGGACGGCCTCATCCACCGCGTCCGCGAGTACATGGACACCGCTCGCGGGCATCGCCAGGTCTTCGGCGAGGCACCGTAGCTCAGCCCGCGCGCCAGGCCACGAGCTTGCCCATGTTCGCCACGTAGGTGCTCGTGCTGATCACCTGCGGCCGCGGCACCGGCTGGTACGGCGGTTCCTCCGGCGGGTTCGACGGATCGTAGGGCGACGTGTCGTACCGGTCCCCGACGTGCTTGCTCATGTACGCCTTGCCGTCATACGGCGTGGACGGCGGCGGGCCCTGGTACGGGTTGGTGGTGGCATCCGAGGCGGAGAGCCAGTATTCGCCGCCCACGAGCTTGTCCACCAGCGCGTGGGCGTCGGCGTCCGAGACCACCGGCAACGGCAGTGGCGCGTCGCGGAAGAGGTCGGTCAGCTGGAGGTCCCGCAGCGAGAAGTACCGCGGCAGCGGGATCGCGCCGCCGCTCAACGGCGAGCGCGCCTTGAGGTCGGCGACTTCGCGCGGGGTCAGCGCCATCAGTTCGTCGTAGGTCTTGCGCAGCGCGGCCGTGTCGACCGAACGCCCGCCGGAGTAGTGGCTCAGCGTCGCGCGGTGGTCGTTGTCGGAGTAGTAGGCGCCGTTGCGCACGTTCGACCCGAACCGGTGCACGAACCTGGCCTGGTTGGTGCCGAGGTCGACGAAGGTCGGGTGCGTCCGCCCGGCCAGCAGCGGGTTCTCCGCCAGCTGCCGGGCGGTCAGCAGGCAACTGTCCAACCAGGACAGTGCGGCGGGCACCCCGGCCAGGTAGCCGTGGTCGCCGGTGAGCCGGAAGTAGTGGAACAGCTGCTGGACGTTGGTCTGCGTGGTGTGCGTGGTCAGCGCGCGCGGCTCGTACGAACGCGCGCCGGCCGGCGCACCGGCGGGGCGGCCACCGGCGGCACGCGCCAGGTGCTGCAATCCCCAGCCCGCCTGCGGGCCGGGCTGCTGGAGCCGCCGCAGGCAGTCCATCGCCCGGCGCACCGGGGTGGCCAGCTCCGCCTTGCCGAGGGAAACCATGCACATCAACAGGAACTTGATGTTCTCCCCCAGCACGTCGTCGTTGAAGGTGACGTGGCTGGTGTAGTCGCCGTCCTCCATGCCGTGCCGGATGCCGGTGGGCAGCCACGACGGCAGCACCTCCGGCCACGGCGTGTCCGACACCGGCCGCGGCACCCGCGGGAAGCGCTGCGGCCAGCCACCGTCGGCGATCCCGCCCTTGATCTGCGCCTTGAGCAGGAACCGGAGCACGCGGTCGAGCGCCGCGCGGAACCGGTGGTCACCGCGTTCCAGGTACAGCCGCAGGATCAGCTGGGCCGCCGTCGAAGTACCGGCGTCGTCGAAGGTCGCGTTGCCGTAGTAGTGCTGGAACTCCTCCAGCCGCCACCCGTTCGCGCCGACGGTCTCGTACCACTGCCTCAGCGAAGCCTCACCGGCGAAGTCGTGCACGTAGTTCCAGCCGCCGCCGGGCAGCTGGACCTCGGCCAGCGCCAGGCCGGTCCGCTCGGCCGCACGCCAGAACACCTCGTCACCGGTGGCGTGGTAGGCGTCGAGCAGGCTGTGCCCGACCGACGGCGTGCCCGGCGGCTGCACCCAGCACATGGTGCGCTCGGCCGCCATTTCACCCCAGGTGCGGGCCAGATCCGGCTGGTAGCTCCAGACGTAACCACCGCGGTGGGACAGGTGTTCGTCGAAGAACACCGCCGCCCGGCGCATGGCGGCGGGAACGTCGGGTGCCCCGCCCGCGATGGCCGGTGGTCCGGCGGCGAGCGTGGCCACGGGCACCGCCGTGGCGAGGAAGCCGAACTGACGACGAGTCATGTCCATGCCTGGAGAACCTTTCCCGCAAGCCGCCGATTTTCATATATGTGAACAACATCCACATTTGTAAACGACAGCTTGGCTCGCCGGTCCGCTCCCGTCAATCACTTCCTCGCTCAATGGACGATCGTGAGCACCAGGGAAGCGGCCGACAGCCCCAAAATCCCGGCGGGGAACCACATCGTGTCCAGCACCCGGACCCGTAGGTGCGCGACCACCGCGCCGGCGAAGAACAACGTCAGCCCGGCGGCGGCCGCGATCCCGAGGTGGCGCGAGCCGAACAGCCCGGCCGCCAGGCCGAGCGCGCCGGCGAGCTTGGCCGTGCCGAGCATCGGCAGCCACGACCGCGGCACCTGGACCTTCGCCGCGTTGGCGAGCACGAACCCGGCGCGCAGGTAGTCGGCGATGGCGAAGTACGCGTTGAGCGCCGCCGTCAGGCCGGTGATCAGGAAGAACGCGACAGTCACAGCAACTCCTTGTCCGTGCGGGGAAGTACCGTTTCCCTGACGAACCGGGACCGCGTGAGGTGACCCGGAGATCTTTTCCCGCGGTGGTGTCGAACGGCGCCGGGTCCGTTCGTGGTCAGGGTGAAGGCCCACCGACGAAGGAGTCACCGTGCAGGAGAACGTGAGCGCCACCCTGACCATCGCCGTGCCCGCCGCCACCGTGTTCGCGGTACTGGCGGACCCGACCGCCCACGCCGCGATCGACGGCACCGGCTGGGTGCAGGAGTCCGTCGGCGGGGAGCCGCTGACCGAGGTGGGGCAGCTCTTCCGGATGGACATGCACCACAACGACCATCCCGACGGCGACTACCGCGTGGTCAACCGGGTCGCGGTGATCGAACCGCCGCGTGCCATCGGCTGGCTGACCGGGCAGGAGAAGGACGACGGCACGCTGGAGTTCGGCGGCTGGATCTGGCGGTACGACCTGACGCCGCTCGGCCCGGCCGAAACCGAGGTCACCCTCTCCTACGACTGGTCCGCCGTGCCGGCGTACATCCGGGAATACCTCCAGTTTCCGCCGTTCGGCCCCGACCACCTGATCAACTCACTGCGCCACCTGGCCGAGCTGACGCGAAACAGCTTCACAGAGGCGCCTGCCTGACCGACGATGTCGCGGTGGGTTACGCCGAGCCGCGCCGCCGTCGCGGTAACTACGGTTTCGACGGCGATTTCCGGCTGATACCGGCGAAGTGGCAGGCGGCGGCCATCGTCACGATGTTCGCCGTCCTGCTGGGATTCGTCGTGTTCGATGTCGTCACCGGGCGGACCGGGGCAGCCGTCGCGGGCGGCCTGATCACCGCGCTGCTGGCGTTCACCGCCGCCACGTTCGCCTTCACCACCCGGGCGGGCAAGTTCCAGGTGTGGGACCGCGTGCTCGCCGATCTCGAACTGCGCGGCGACGAGAAGCTGCTCGACCTGGGCTGCGGGCGTGGCGCGGTCCTGCTCGCCGCGGCGGAGTTGCTTCCCGGGGGACGCGCGGTCGGTGTCGACGTGTGGCGGCCCGACCAGACGGGCAACTCGCCGGAGGCCACGCGCCGCAACGCCGAACTGGAGGGCGTGTCCGCGCGGGTTTCGTTGCACACCGCCGACATGACCCGCCTGCCGTTCGCGGACGGCAGCTTCGACGTGGTTGTCAGCGGCTTCGCGCTCCACCACATCCCCACCCCGGCCGGGCGCCGCGCGGCGCTCGACGAGGCGGTGCGCGTCCTGCGCCCCGGTGGCCGCCTAGCCATCGCCGATCTGGGGCACACCCGGAAGTACCTCGCCCATCTGCGAGCCGCGGGCATCGTGACGCCAAGGCGTCGCAACCTCGGCCGGCGCGCCTGGTGGGGCGGTCCGTGGTTCCCCAGCCACTTGGTGACGGGGCGGAAACCTAACCGTTGAACGCCGCGCGATAGGTGTTCGGGCTGATGCCGACCACACGCTTGAACCGGTCGCGGAAGGCCGTCGGGGAGCCGAAGCCGACCTCACCGGCGATCCGGTCGACCGGGTGCGCGGTGGCTTCGAGCAGGTGCTGCGCCCGGCGGATCCGCGCGCGCAGCAGCCACTGCACCGGCGTGGTGCCGGTCTGCTCACGGAACCGCCGGTTCAGCGTGCGCGCGCTCATGCCCGCGTGCGCGGCCATGTCGCCGAGCGTGAGGTCGCGCGCGGAGTTCTCCTCGATCCACCGCAGCAACGGCTCGAACTCCGAACCACGCGGGACCGGCGGCTGCTCGTGGACGATGAACTGCGCCTGCCCGCCTTCGCGTTCCAGCGGCATGACCGACAGCCTGGCGGCGTCCGCGGCGACCGCCGAGCCGTGATCCCGGCGGATCAGGTGCAGGCACAGGTCCAGTCCGGCGGACGCCCCGGCCGAGGTGAGGAGCTGCCCGTTGTCCACGTAGAGCACGTCGGGGTCCACCTCGACCGCGGGATGACGGGCGGCGAGCGCGCCGGCGCACGCCCAGTGCGTGGTGGCGCGGAGCCCGTCGAGCAGCCCGGTGCTCGCGAGGACCAGCGCGCCGGAGCAGATCGACGCGATGCGCGCACCCCGCGCGGCGGCCTGCCGCAACGCTTCGAGCACTTCCTCGGGGACCTCGGTTGGCTCGGCACAACCAGGCACGATCACCGTGTCCGCACCGGCCAGCCCGTCCAGCCCCCACGGAGGTTGGAGGACGAACGCCCCCGCGTCCACACTCGGCGACGGACCGCACACGCGCACCTCGTAGGCCGCGTCGCCGCCGGGCAGCCGCGTGCGGGTGAACACCTCGATCGGTGTGGACAGGTCGAACGGAACGACCTTGTCCAGCGCGAGAACGGCCACGGTGTGCATGTGGCCAATCTAGCCAGGTCGTGTTTTGTCAGCGGCGGAGCCGCTACCCCGGCTGGGCGGACAGCGGGACCGGGCCGAAGCAGGTGCTCAGGTCGGCGAAGGCGCACCAAGCCGGGCGCCGCTTGGGCAGGTAGTCCGAGGGCACGCCCGCCCCGGAGATCGTCTCGCGGTACGCGGGCACCGCCTCGGTCGGGCGCCGGGTCAGCGCCGGGTCGGTGAGGGCGTCCACTGTGTACAGCCCGAACCGCGCCCGGTAGCTGCCCCACTCGTAGTTGTCGGTGATGCTCCAGTAGTTGTAGCCGATCACCTCGACGCCCTCGGCGATCGCGCGCTGCATCCAGTACACGTGGTCGCGCAGGTGGTCGGCCCGGGTGTAACCGTCCGCGCGCGGCTTGCCGTTGTCGGTGGGCATGCCGTTCTCCACCACGTACACCGGCAGTTCCGGGAACTTCTTGTGGTAGGTCTTGAGCGCGTGGTAGATCCCGTCCGGCTGCGGGTCGATCTTCCAGAACTCGTCGGTGGCACCGTAGATCGCGCTCAGGTTGTCCAGGCTGGCGCCGTAGTAGTAGTCGATCCCGGTGAAGTCCAGCTTGTCGCGCACCTTGTCCACGAAGGACGCGTCGTCGAACCACTGCAGTGGCGGCGGTTTGACCGCGACGTTGCTGCTCACCTTCGCACCGGGGTCGAGCTGGTGGATCAGGTCGTAACCGCGGCGGTGCGCGGTGACCAGGTTCCGCATCATCGCGTCGGACTGGAAGATGTTCAGCCCGCCGTTGCGCTCCTCGAAGCTCCGGTAGATCGTCGCCTCGTTGAAGGTGATCCAGAGCGCGCCCTTGCCGGAGTAGCGCTGCGCCACCAGTCCGGCGAAGTTCAGCCAGCTGTCCACTGTGGACGCGTTCGTCCAGCCACCGCGGTCGACGATCCAGCCGGGATGGGTGAAGTGCGTCAGGGTGATCATCGGTGTCATCCCGGCCGCCTCGATCTCACGCACCATGCCGTCGTAGAGCGCCAGCGCCGACTGGTCGATCTCTCCCGGCCGCGGTTCGACCCGCGGCCACTCCACGCTGATGCGGAAGGTGTTCACGCCCATGTCCTTGGCGAGCGCGATGTCCGCGGCGTAGCGGTTGCGGAAGTCGACGGCGTTGGCGTACGGGTCGTGCACGGTGGCGGCGCCGCCGTCGACGTAGCGGCGCCAGTTGCTGTCCGGCGCGTCGCCCTCGGTCTGGAAACCCGCGGTGGCCACGCCCCAGTGGAACCCGGCGGGCACTCTCGGAATGGGCACCGCGGCCTGGGCCACCGCACCGGGCAGGGCCATCGGGAGGAGCAGGACCAGTGCCGCCGCCACACGCCATCGGATCGCCATACCGGCGAGTATGCAAGGGGTCCCTTGCACAGCGCAAGGGTACCCTTGCGTCCATGTCCGGCGAAACACGTGCGCGGATCATGGACGAGGCGCTGGCGCAGTTCGCCGAGCGCGGGTTCGGCGGCACCACGATCAGCTCGATCGAGCGCGGTGTCGGCCTGGCCGAGGGCACCGGCTCGTTCCACCGCCACTTCCCGTCCAAGCGCGCCGTGCTGGACGCGGTGGTCGAACGCGAACTGGTGCGGCTGCGTGAGATCCGGCCCGAACGCGAGCGCGACCCCGGCCGTCCACTGGCCGAGCGGCTCGCCGGTGACCTGGAGTTCCTGCGTGAGGTCCGCCCGCTGATCGAGATCCTGATCCGCGAGCGCGGCACCATGCCCCACCTGGTGCGGCGCGTTCAGGAGGTGCTGCTCGACGGCGGGCTGACCGGAATCGCCGGTGACCTGGACACCAGGTCCGGCGATCCGGCCGCCGCCGCGACGGTCCTGCTCTGCGCGACCGTGGGTTACTTCCTCACCTCGGAGTTCTTCGGCGCCGACCCCGGCGGGGTGGACACCGAGCGCTACACCCGGGTGCTGGCCGAACTCCTGTCCCCCGACCGGCGCTGACGCACGGACCGCGCCAGCGGCCAGAGCGCGACCAGCACGAACGCGCCGAGCAGCACCCCGGAGATCGGGCGGGTGAAGAACCCGGCCGGATTGCCGTCGAAGATCAGCAGGGACCGCCGCAGCGACTCCTCCAGCAGCGAGCCGAGCACGAACGCCAGCACCAGCGGTCCCGGTTCGAAGCCGAGCTTCTTCATCAGGTAGCCGAGCGCGCCGAAGGCGATCACCAGCACGATGTCGAACACGTCGTTGTTGACCGTGTAGACGCCGATCAGCGTGATCAGCACGGTGATCGGGGCGAGCACGGTGGCCCGCACGCGCAGGATCTTCACGAACAGCCCGACCAGCGGAATGCTCATGATCAACAGCAGGATGTTGCCGAGGTACATCGAGTTGATGACGCCCCAGAACAGCTCCGGTTCCTCGGAGACCAGCTGCGGGCCCGGTGTCACGCCCTGGATGAGCAGCGCGCCGAAGATGACCGCCATGGTGGCGTTCGCCGGGATCCCGAGCGTCAGCAACGGGATGAACGACGAGGTGGCGGCCGCGTTGTTGGCCGACTCCGGCGCGGCGACACCCTCCACCGCGCCCTTGCCGAACCGGCTCGGGTCCTTGGCGCGCCGCTTCTCGATCGCGTAGGCAGCCAGTGACGACAGCGTGGCGCCACCACCGGGCAGGATGCCGAGCACAAAACCGAGCACGGAACCACGGCCGATGGCACCGGAGGACTGCTTCAGATCCTTTCGCGACGGCCACACGTTGGCCACCGTGGCGGGCGCCTGGGCGGCGCGGTGGCGCTGTTCGAGGTTGTAGAGGATCTCGCCGAGCCCGAACAGGCCCATCGCGATCGGCACGAAGTCCAGGCCGTCGGCCAGCGACAGGTTGTCGAAGGTGAACCGCTCGGCCGCGGTGAATCCGTCACGGCCGACCGTGGCCAGCAGCAGCCCGAGGCAGGCGGCGATCAGCGCCTTGAGCCGGTTGCCGCTGCTGACCGTGGAGACCAGCAGGATGCCGAGCAGTGCCAGCGCGGTGTATTCGGGCGGGCCGAAGTCCAGCGCGAACCCGGCGACCAGCGGTGCCAGCAGGGAAAGCGCGATGATGGACACCGTGCCGCCGACGAACGAGCCGATCGCCGCGATGCCGAGCGCGGTGCCGGCCCGGCCCTGCTTGGCCATCGCGTGCCCGTCGAACACGGTCACCACCGAGGAGGCCTCGCCGGGCAGCTTCAACAGCACCGAGGTGATCGTGCCGCCGTACTGCGCGCCGTAGAAGATCCCGGCCAGCATGATGATCGCGGTCACCGGCTCGATGCCGAAGGTCAGCGGCAGCAGGATGGCGATGGTGGCCGCCGGGCCGAGGCCGGGCAGCACCCCGATCAGCATGCCGATCACCACGCCGAGCAGGCAGTACAGCAGGTTCGTCGGTTCGGCGACGACCGCGAAGCCGTCGAGAACGGGGGTCAGGTCCACGGCCCCTCCTAGAGCAGATGTGGGATCGGCACGGACAGGGCGCCGACGAAGACGGCGTAGAACACCGCCACCACCGCGACACTGCCCACAATGGACAGACGCCAGCTTTCGCGGCCGAGCAGGCGGAGCCACGCCACGCAGAGCAGCGTGGCCGGGATCTCGAAGCCGATGTACTCGATGACCAGGACGAAGAAGACCATCGTCGCCAGGCCCGCGAGCACCAGCCAGCTCGAACTCGAGAACTTCTCGGTGTCGGACGGCTGGCGGAACCGCACCAGCAAGACGGCGCTGAGCACCACCAGCGCGCCCCCGAGCAGGAGCGGCCACATCCCGGAGTCGGGCTCGCTCGCGGTGCCGACGCCGAGCACCAGCGAGGCGATCACCGCCACCACACCGATCCCGAGCAGCACCACCGCGGTCACCGCGTTGGTCAGCGGCCCGGCGGCCGGTGGCCGCTCCTCGTCGGTAACGTCCATTTCGGACACTTCGGGGTCCTCCTCCCGGCCGGTCATTCGGAGTCACCCAGATCGATCCGGAACCGCTCGGTCACCGCGCGATAGGTCTCCAGGTTCGCCGTCCACTGGCGGCGCAGCTCCGCGCCGTCGACCTCGTTCGGCGTGAGCAGGTTGTCCTGGTTGAACTTCTGGTAGGCCGGGGTGGCGAACACCTTCTGGAACGCCATGCGCAGCTTCTGCAGGATCTCCACCGGCGTGCCCTTGGGCGCGAAGATCGCGCGCGACTGCTGCACCGGCACCTGGTAGCCCACCTCCACCGCGGTCGGCGTGCCGGGCAGGTACGCCGGGCGCCGTTCGGCGAAGGTGACGATCGGCTTGAGCTGCCCGGACACGATCTGCTCGCTCGCCTCGCCCAGCTGGACCGCGCCGACGTCGACCTGACCGCCGAGCACCGCGGTCATGGTCGGCGAACCACCGTCGAACGGCACCGCCGTGCCGGCGATCCCGGCCTGGGCGAACAGCAGCGCCTGCGCGAGCTGGCTGCCGGTGCCCGCGCCCGTGGTGCCGTAGGTCAGCGGGCGGCCCGCGCGCTTGAGGTCCTCGATCGTGCCGAACCCGGACCCTGGCGCGGTGACCAGCACGTAGTCGTCCTGCGAAACGCCGGTGACCACCTCGTAGTCGGCGATGTCGATCGCCTGCTTCGCCGGCACGGCCAGCGGGGTGATGTAGGCGAGACTGCCGTTGTAGACCATCAGCGTGTGGCCGTTGGCCTTCTTGCCGCTGAGTTCCCTGGCCGCCAGCGCGCCGTTGGCCCCCGGTTTGTTCTCCACGGTGACCGGCACACCGAGGTCGCCGGTCACGCCGTCGGCCAGTGCCCTGGCGATCAGGTCGGTGCTGCCGCCGGGATCCGCGCCCGCGTAGATGGTGATCGGGTCGCCGTTGGGATAGTCCTTCGCCGCGGCGTCCGCACCGCCGCCCAGATTTCCGCCGCACCCGGCGAGCGGCGCGACCAGGGCGAGTCCCAGGCCGAGCACCACCCAGCGGCGTGCGCCGCGCTTCCTGGTCATGTCGTTCTCTCCTTCGAGAAGCGGCCAGAGGGAAGGGAGCGTATGGGCGGCATTCGATGTCTGTCCAAATCCGATTGGGCATGGATTGATACCTTCACTGCATGACCTTCACGCTGGAACAGCTCCGCGGTTTTGTCGCCGTGGCGGACGAGCTGCACTTCGGCCGCGCGGCGGCCCGGCTGAAGATGACCCAGCCGCCGCTGAGCAGGCAGATCCAGAAGCTGGAGCGGGCGGTGGACGCGCAGCTGCTGGTCCGCGACAACCGCCGCGTCGAGCTGACCGCCGCGGGCGAGGTGTTCCTGCTCGAAGCCCGGCGGCTGCTCTCCCTCGCCGACGCCGCGCCGGACCTGGCGCGCCGGGTGTCCTCGGGATCGACCGGCATGGTGCGCATCGGCTTCACCGCGGCCTCGACCTACGGCGTGCTCGGCAGGCTGCTCAACCGGCTCAGCGCGGAACTGCCCGAGGTGGACGTCGGCCTCGGCGAGATGGTCACCAGGGAACAGGTGGCCGGACTGCGCAACGAGGAGATCGACCTCGGGCTCGCGCGGCCGCCCTTCGACCACAAGACGTTCAGCTCGCACCTGCTCCACCGCGAGGCGATGCTGGTCGCCGCGCCCACCGGGCACCTGCTGCTCGAACTCGGCCGCGACGTCACCGCCGCCGACGTGGCCGACGAGCCGGTGATCATGCACTCCCCCACCGAGGCCAGGTACTTCTACGACCTGGTGGTCGGCATCGTGCCGATCGCGCACCAGAACACGGTGCACACGGTCAGCCAGGTGCTGACCATGCTCTGGCTGGTCGCCGCCGGGCGCGGGATCGCCTTCGTGCCCGCGTCGGCGGCCCGGCTGTCCATCGCGGGTGTCGGCTTCGTCCGGCTGGCGACCGCGGTCCCGCAGCCGGCCGAACTGCACCTGCTGTGGCGGCGCGACTCCCCGAACCCCGCGCTGTGGCGCGCGCTGGAGGTGTTGAAGGACTTCACCCCGCTCCAGTGATGCCGCACAGGTATCAAGCAATGCGAAACAGCACTTGGACAAGCATCGAGTTCCGTACTTACGGTGATCGTGACCGCCGCACCACAACGCGGAGCCACCGGATTCCAAGGGGACGACCACCGTGACGCTGACGCAGCCCGATGCCCTGGCCGAGAAGCTGACCTCCGGGCTGCTTTCCTTCCCGGTGACGCATTTCGACGCCGAACTGCGCTTCGACGAGCCGCGCTACCGCGAGCACCTGGCCTGGCAGGCGAGCTGCGGCGCGGCCGGGCTGTTCGCCGCGGGCGGTACCGGCGAGGGCTTTTCCCTCACCCCGGCCGAGATCGACCAGGTGGTCCGCGCGGCCGTCAGCGAGGCGGGCGCCACCGTGCCGGTGGTCGCCCCGGCCACCGGCGCCACCGCGGTCTCGGTCGAGCAGGCCAAGGCCGCCGAAGCCGCCGGCGCGTCCGGCATCCTGCTCTTCCCGCCGTACCTGACCGAGGCCTCGCAGCGCGGGCTGGTCGAGCACATCAGCGCGGTGTGCCGGGCCACCCGGCTCGGCGTGATCGTCTACAGCCGCGCCAACGCCGTGCTGTCGGACACCACCGTGGCCGAGGCCGCCGAGCGCAACCCGAACCTCATCGGCCTCAAGGACGGCGTCGGCGACATCGAGCGGATGACCCGCACCTACGCCAGGGTCGGCGACCGGCTGATCTACATCGGCGGCCTGCCCACCGCCGAGACCTTCGCGCTGCCGCTGCTGCAGCTCGGCGTGTCCACCTACTCCTCGGCGCTGTACAACTTCGTGCCCGAGTTCGCGGTCAAGTTCTACACCGCGGTCCGCGCGCAGGACCGGACCGCCGTGTACCGCATGCTCTCCGACTTCGTGTTGCCGTACCTGGACATCCGCGACCGGGCCAAGGGGTACGCGGTGTCCATCATCAAGGCCGGGCTGACCGCGGTCGGCCGCGACGGCGGTCCGGTGCGGCCGCCGCTGACCGATCTGACCGCCGGCGAGCTGGCCGAGCTGAGCACGCTGATCGACAAGGCCGCGCGATGAGCACGCCGTCGGTCGCCACCGTCGAAGTGGTTCCGGTGGCCGGTCATGACAGCATGCTGTTGAACCTCAGTGGCGCGCACGGTCCGTTCTTCACCCGCAACGTGGCCATCGTGACCGACAGCGAAGGCCGCACGGGACTCGGCGAAGTCCCCGGCGGTGAGGCGATCCGGCGCACCATCGAGGAGGCGGGCGAACTGCTCGCCGGGCAGCCGGTCGCCCGGTTCGCCTCGCTGCTGCGCCAGGTCGCGGAGACCTTCGCCGACCGCGACGCGGGCGGGCGCGGGCTCCAGACCTTCGACCTGCGCACCACCGTGCACGCGGTGACCGCGCTGGAATCCGCGCTGCTCGACCTGCACGGGCAGTACCTCGGCGTGCCGGTGGCCGAACTGCTCGGCGACGGGCAGCAGCGCACGGCCGTGCCGATGCTGGGCTACCTGTTCTACATCGGTGACCGCGAACGCACCGATCTTCCTTATGCGGTCGAGGAAAACCCGGCGGACGACTGGACGAGGCTGCGTCGCGAAGCGGCGCTCGGCCCGGAAGCGGTGGTCAAGCTCGCCGAGGCCGCCCAACAGCGGTACGGCTTCGCCGACTTCAAGTTGAAGGGCGGCGTTTTCACCGCGGAGCAAGAGATCGAGGCCGTGCGCGCGCTGGCCGAGCGCTTCCCGGACGCCCGCATCACGCTCGACCCCAACGGCGCGTGGGCGCTCGACGAGGCGATCGCGCTGTGCCGCGACCTGCACGGCGTGCTGGCCTACGCCGAGGACCCGGTCGGTGCCGAGGGCGGGTTCTCCGGCCGCGAGACGATGGCGGAGTTCCGCCGGGCCACCGGACTGCGCACCGCGACCAACATGATCGCCACCGACTGGCGGCAGCTGACCCACGCGCTGCGCGCGGACGCGGTGGACATCCCGCTGGCCGACCCGCACTTCTGGACGATGCGCGGCTCGGTCCGGGTGGCCCAGCTCTGCGCGGATTCCGGGCTCACCTGGGGTTCGCACTCGAACAACCACTTCGACATCTCGCTGGCGATGTTCACCCACGCCGGCGCCGCCGCTCCCGGCCCGATCACCGCGCTCGACACGCACTGGATCTGGCAGGACGGCCAGGCGCTGACCCGGCGTCCGCCGCGGATCTCCGGTGGTGAGGTCGCCGTGCCCGACGCGCCCGGCCTCGGTGTCGAACTCGACCGCGACGCGCTGGCCGCCGCGCACGAGCTGTACCGCGAGCACGGGCTCGGCGCCCGCGACGACGCGGTGGCCATGCGTTACCTCGTGCCCGGCTGGCAGTTCGACCCCAAGCGGCCCTGCCTGGTCCGCTGACCGTCTACTGAGGACCGTCTACTGAGGAGTCATCCATGTCCCCCAGCGCCGTGCTCGACCGGATCGCCTCGGTGAAGCTGTCGTCGGTGACCCTGCCGCTGCCGACCGGGATCAGCGACGCCAAGGTGCTGACCGGCAGGCAACGCCCGATGACCGAGGTGGTGTTCCTGTTCGCCGAGATCACCACCGATTCCGGGGCCGGGGGCGTCGGCTTCGGCTATTCGAAGCGGGCGGGCGGCCCGGCCCAGTTCGCCCACGCGCGCGAGGTCGCGCCGGACCTGATCGGCGAGGACCCCAGCGACATCGGCAGGCTGTGGACCAAGCTGACCTGGGCGGGCGCGTCGGTCGGCCGCAGCGGCGCCGCCACCCAGGCGCTGGCCGCGATCGACGTGGCGCTGTGGGATCTCAAGGCCAAGCGCGCCGGGCTGCCGCTGGCCAAACTCCTTGGGGCGTACCGGGATTCGGTGCGCTGCTACAACACCTCCGGCGGGTTCCTGCACGAGTCGGTCGAGCAGATCAAGGAGAACGCCATCCGCACGCTGGAGTCCGGCGTGGGCGGCATCAAGATCAAGGTCGGCCAGCCGGACCTGGCCGAGGACCTGCGCCGGGTGGCCGCGATCCGCGAGCACCTCGGTGACGGCGTGCCGCTGATGGTCGACGCGAACCAGCAGTGGGACCGGCCGACCGCGATGCGGGCCGGGCGCGCGCTGGAGGAGTTCGGCCTGGTCTGGATCGAGGAGCCGCTGGACGCCTACGACGCCGAGGGGCACGCCGAACTGGCGCGGTCGCTGACCACCGCGGTGGCCACCGGCGAGATGCTGACCAGCGTCGCCGAGCACTACGAGCTGATCCGCCACGGCGCGGCCGACATCCTGCAGCCCGACGCGCCGCGCATCGGCGGCATCACCCAGTTCCTCAAGCTGGCGACGCTGGCCGACCACCGGAATCTCCAGCTGGCCCCGCACTTCGCCATGGAGATCCACGTGCACCTGGCCGCGGCCTATCCGCACGAGCCGTGGGTGGAGCACTTCGACTGGCTGTACCCGCTGTTCAACGAGCGGCTGGAGATCAGCGGCGGCCGGATGCACCTGTCCGCCCGGCCGGGGCTCGGTATCACGCTGAGCGAGCAGGCCCGTGCCTGGACCACCGACAGCGTGGAAATCGGCAACGATCGACAAGCCCGCATGATCACTGCGTGAACGCTGTCCTCGGTGGTTTCGCCACCCTGCTCGCGGTCATCGCCGTCGGCTGGGTGACCGGCCGCACCGGCGTCCTCGGCGCCGGTGCGGCCGAAATGCTGTCCCGGCTGTCGTACTACGTGGCCACCCCGGCGCTGCTCCTGCTCACCCTGGCCGACGCCGACCCGTCGGCGCTGCTGTCGACCACGCTGGTCGCCACCGCGGGCAGCGCCGTGCTGTGCGCGCTGCTGTACTCGGTGGTGGTCTATTGGTGGCGTCGGCCGAAAGCGGCGCAGCTGGCGACCGGCGCACTGTCCACTTCGTACGTCAACGCGGGCAATCTGGGCGTGGCGATCGCGGTCTACGTGCTCGGTGACGCGTCCTATGTGGCGCCGGTGCTGTTGTTCCAGGTGCTGGTGCTGGCGCCGATCGGGCTGACCGTGCTGGCGTCCGGGTCTTCGGAGACTTCCCCTCGGCGCCTGCTCACCCAGCCGCTGCGCACCCCGGTGGTGATCGGCTGCGCGATCGGCCTCGCCCTGTCGATGCTGGACTGGCGCCCGCCGGAGCTGGTGCTGCGGCCGATCGAGCTGCTCGCGGGCCTGGCCGTACCCGCTGCCCTGCTCGCCTACGGCACCAGCCTGCACGGCTCCCCTCGCCCGGCGACGGGCAGCCAGGCGGGCCCGATCTGGCTGGCGGTGGGCCTGAAGACGATCGCGCAACCCGCGATGGCCTTCGGCCTGGGCAGCGCGGTGCAACTCAGCGGCACCGCGCTGCTGGCCGTCACCGTCACCTCCGCCCTGCCGACGGCGCAGAACGTGTTCGTGTACGCCACTTCCCACGGCCAGGACACCGAACTGGCCAGGGACGTCATCCTGCTGACCACCATGCTCTCGATCCCGGTACTGGCCGGAATCGCCGTCCTGCTCGGGTGAGCCGAGCTACTTCTCCTCGGGCTCCCGGTGGGCTCGTAGTGAACCCGGGTGGGCCTTGGCGCTGGGGTCCTTGCGGGTCTTGAGCAGGCTGGCCACGGTCACCACCAGCAGGATGCCGATGATCACCCCGAGGCTGACCGGGGTCGGGATCTCCGGCACGCTTTCACTGATGTCCACGTGCGCCCAGTGCAGCATCAGCTTCACGCCGATGAACGCCAGGATCAGCGCCAGCCCGGCGGACAGGTACACCAACCGGTCCAGTAGACCCTTCACGAGGAAGAACAGCGCCCGCAACCCCAGCAGGGCGAAGGCGTTCGCGGTGAACACGATGTAGGGCTCTTCGGTGACCCCGAACACCGCCGGGATGGAGTCGAGGGCGAAGAGCAGGTCGACCCCGCCGATGGCCACCAGCACCACGAACAACGGCGTCACCATCCGGCGACCGTCCACTTTGGTGACGAGCTTGCCTTCGACGTAGTCCTCGGTGGTCGGCAGCAGGCGGCGCGCGGCCTTCACCACGACGTTGTTCTCCACGTCGGGATCCTCGTCGCGGTGCCGGAACAGCTGCACCGCGGTGAAGATCAGCACCAGCCCGAAGATCAGGAACATGAACGAGAACAGCGACAGCAGCGTGGCTCCGACCGCGATGAACGCCGCCCGCATCAGCAGCGCCAGCACGATGCCGAAGGTGAGCACCTTGTGCTGGTGCTTCTCCGGCACCGCGAAGGTGGTCATGATGATCACGAACACGAACAGGTTGTCGACCGAGAGGCTCTTCTCGACGATGTACCCGGCGAAGTACTCGGTGCCGGCCTGTCCCCCATAGGCCAGCAGGAACCACACGCCGAACCCGATCGCGACCAGCACGTAGAACACCGACCACGCGGTCGCTTCGGCGAAACCGACCCGGTGCGGGCGCACGGCCGCCAGCACCAGGTCCACCGCCAGCAGGGCGACCACGAAGCCGATGGTCACCAGCCAGGTGACCAGACCGATGTCGAGCATGCGCACTCCGGGGGGCAGCGGGACGTTTGGTTTACACCTTACGGGCGTATCCCCGCTCCGCCACCCGGCCGATCAACCGATCCCGAGAGTGTCGGCCAATTCACTCAGGCACTCCTCGAAGACCGGCTCGAGATCGGTGTACGCGAAGTCCAGCTGGTGCAGAACTTCCATGCACAGCAAGCCATACAACCGGATCCAGCAGCTGAGGAACACGTGCGCGGCCGCGGGCGGCAGTCGTCCGTCCAATCTGGCCGAGTAGGCGGTCATCTGTTCGTGCAGGGAGTCGGGCAGGGACTCCGGGACCTCGAATCCTTGCGTCTCCCAGAGTTCGACGGTCAGGTCCAGCAGAACCCGTTCGAAGCGGTCACCCGCTTCGTGGCACACCGAATCCGGCTCGCGGTTCGGCGGCGCGATCGGGCTGGCGAAGATCCAGCCGAACTCGGCCCGGTTCGCCACCGCCCACGCCCGCATGGCCCGGCAGACGGCCAGCAGCCGATCACCGGGCGGTGCGTCGGGCACGGCGTCCCGCGCCCGCTCCATCGTCTCGGTCAGCTCGCGGAAGAAGTCCGCGGTCACCGCGCCGACGAGTTCCTCGTGACCGGCGTAGTAGTGGTACAGCGCCGGGCCGCTCATGCCCATCTCCCTGGCGACCGCGTTGATCGTGACCGCGGCCGCGCCCCGTTCGACCAGCAGCCTTCGCACCACCGCGTGGATCTCCGCAAGGGTCGCGCGGCGCACCTTCTCCCGCCTGCCCTCGGCACGGGCAGCCATCATCCGGGGCTCCTCAGCTCGACATCACGGACACGTTGACAGTCTAGACCATCTATGTTTCCTTAATGCCTCTAAGGCAACTAAGAGTCATTAAGGAGAGACGTGAAGGCGATCATCATCGGTGGCGGCATCGGCGGGCTCACCGCGGCAGCCGCTTTTCACCAGCGGGGCTGGCAGCTCGAAGTGCTCGAACGAGCGCCGGAGTTCACCGAGGTCGGCGCCGGGCTGGCGATCCAGCCGAAGGGCCTGCACGCACTGGACCTGCTGGGGCTGGGCGCTTCCCTGCGCGGCAGCGCGCTCGCCGATCCCCCGGCGGGCATCCGGACCAGACGCGGACGCTGGCTGATCCGCAACGACGTCCCGGAACTCAAGCGGCGGTTCGGGCAGTGGGTCACCGTGCACCGCGCCGAGCTGATCGAACTGCTGCGCGCGGCCGTGCCCGCGGAAGTGCTGCGGCCCGGTACCGAAGTGCACGAGGTGCGACCCGACGGCACCGTGGTGCACAGCGGCGGGACGTCCACCGGCGACGTGGTCGTCGGCGCCGACGGCGTTCGCGGCGTCACGCGGCGCTCGCTGTGGCCGCGCGCCGCCGAGCCGCGATACGCGGGGTACACGACCTGGCGGTTCATCGCCCCGGCGCGGCCCGTGATCGGAAGCGTGGAAACCTGGGGACGCGGCATGCGGTTCGGGCAGCAGCCGATGCCCGGCGGGCGGGTCTACTGCTACGTCATGGCCAACGCGCCACGCGGTTCCCGTGGTGGTCTCGGCCACCTGCGCGACCAGCTCTCGCAGTGGCACGACCCCATCCCGGCCCTACTGGACTCCGCGCCAGGCGAACTGATCCAGCACGACACCTACGAGCTGCCGGACCTGCGCACCTTCGTCACCGGCCGGGCCGCTCTCCTCGGCGACGCGGCCCACGCCATGACCCCCAACCTGGGGCAGGGCGCCTGCCAGGCGTTAGAGGACGCGGTCACCCTGGCGACCACAGTGGACACTCTCGGCGTGCCTGCCGGGCTCGCCGAGTACGACCGCCTGCGCCGGCCGCGCACACAGGCGATCGCCCGCCTCTCCCGGCAGATCGGCCTGGCCGCGCACCGGCTGCCCGCCGCGCCGCGGGACGCGGTCATGCCGCTGCTGCCCGGTTCCCTCTTCGCACGGTCGATCACGCCCGCCTACACCTGGTCGATCAGCGCACCGCCCGACCGCGTTCCCAGGTGACGAACAACAGGTAGCGCCTTCCGGTGGGCAAAGCGTTACCGGGATATCCGGTGCTGTTCACCCGGCGCCGGTATCCCTGGAGGCTCGAGCTGGTGGGGGAAAGCTGGAGGACTTCGTGGCCGCCGAGCCGCTGCTGAAGATCAGGCACCCTCCGGCGCGGCCCGCGCTCACCCCGGTGCTCGCGCTGGGCCTGGTCGGGCTGGCCGTGCTGGTGCTCACCCCGGTGCTGATGCGCCCGGCAGCACCGGCGCCGGCGGTCACCGTGGTGCGCGGCAAGATGGGCTCAAAGGTCGACTTCTTCCGCGACACCACCGTCCAGGAGATACTGCGGCGCAAGCAGTTCGAGGTGATCGTCGACAACTCGGGCTCGCGCGAGGTGGCCACGCACGACATCGACCGCTACGACTTCGTCTTCCCCTCGGGGCAGCCCGCCGCCGACCTGATCATGTCCAGCAGGCTCGACAGCGGGAAGGACGCGCAGGCCTACGTGCCCTTCGTCAGCCCGATCGTGCTCGCCACCTACCGCCCGTACGCGCTCGCGCTGCAGGACGCGGGGGTCGCCACCCCGATGAACGCCGACCGGGAAAGGCCGCTGTACTACGAGATCGACATCAGCCGGTTCGTCGGGCTCACCGAACAGGGCAGGCGCTGGAACGACATCGGCATTCGCGAGCACGGCATCCAGAACAACAACCTGGTGCTCGCGCACACCTCCGACGTGTGCCTGTCCAACTCCGGCGGGACCTACCAGGGCCTGATCGCCTACGCCAAGAACGGCAGCCGGATCGCCGCCGCCGAGAACGAGGTGGGCGCGCTCGCCGAAGCGCTGAAACCGCTCTACCGCGCGCAGGGCGCACCCACCCCCGACCGCGTTCCGTATTACCTTTCCCCGGAGGGCCAGCGGATCGCGCCGATCGTGGTGATCTACGAGCACCAGTACCTGGCCCACCAGCTCCGCCGCCCGCCGGGTCAGCCCGACGAGGAACGGGTGCTGCTCTACCCCGCCGACCACTTCGAGACGCAGCCGTCGTTCATCGCGCTCAACGACAACGGCCGCCGCCTCGCGCAGTTGCTGCGCACCGACCCAGAACTGCGCAAACGTGCGGTGGAACTCGGCTTCCGGGTGCTCGACGCCGACCAGGACACGGCGAGTTCGCAGCTGACCGGCCTGCTCGGCGAGCGCGGGCTGGAGGCGCCGTCGTCCGGGAACGACCACACCCGCGCGTACCTGCCGCCGGTCGACCTGTTCGAACAGCTCATCACCACGATCGGCGGCTGCAAGTGAGGCGGAAGCTGGCTGTGCTGTGCCTGGTGGTCGGGCTGCTCGCCGCCTGCACGCCCGATCCCCCGCCACCGCACACCACGTTGCGGGTCCTCGCGTCCTCCGAACTCACCGACATGGGGCCGCTGCTGGACGATCTCCGCCGCGAAACCGGCATCGAACTGCTGATGGACCACCGCGGCACGATCGACGCCACCAACGCGCTGAACCCCGGGAACTACCAGCACGATCTCGCGTGGCTGTCCACCGACCGCTACTTCGAGCTGAAGCTCAAGCAACTGGGCTTCACCGGGGACCGGCCGATCAGCAACAGGTTCATGTTCTCCCCCTTGGCCGTCGGCGTGAAACCACGCGTCGCCCAGTTGCTGCGGACCTCGACCGCGGACCAGCACCTGTCGTGGGCGGACCTGGCCGACCGCTCGGCGAGCGGCATGGTGCGCTTCGGCATGGCCGAGCCGCAGCACGCGGGCAGCGGCCTGTCCGCGTTGATCGGCGTGGCGACCGCGGCGGCCGGGACCGGCGGCGCGCTGCGCGAGGAGGACATCACCTGCGACCGGCTGCGCGGGTTCTTCGCCGGGCGCACGCTCACCGCCGACACTTCGCGTCAGCTCGCCGATGCCTATCTCGCCGGGCAGGACACCGCGGACGCGCTGATCAACTACGAGTCGGTGCTGCTGTCGATGAACGCGAGCGGGAAACTGGCCGAGCCGCTGGAAATCCTGTACCCGCGCGACGGCATCGTGCTCGCCGACTACCCGTTGCTGCTGCTCGACCCGGCCAAGCGAGATAGCTTCCAGCGGGTTTCGGACTGGTTCGAATCCGAGCCGGTGCAACGGAAGATCATGGAGCAGACGTCGCGGCGCCCGTTGAACAGCGAGGTGCCGCGTGACCCCCGGTTCGCCGACTTCGGCACGAACACGCTGTACTTCCCCGAACGCAAGGAAACCGTCGACCGGCTCGCTGCCGAGTACGCCGGTTCCCGGGCCCCGTCCCACCTGATCTTCGTGCTGGACTTCTCGGCTTCGATGCGGGGACAGCGGATCACCGATCTGCGGTCCGCCTTCGCCGGGTTCAGCGGCGCGGATTCCTCGGCCGAGGGCAAGTTCCTGCGGTTCTACCAAGGTGAACGGCTGACCATCCTGCGGTTCGGCGGTCAGGTGCTCGACGAGCGGGACTTCACCATCTCCGGTCAGGCCGATCTCGACGCCATCGGCGAATACATCGCCGGCGAACCGTCAGCCCAGACCACCGGGGTGTGGTCGGCGCTGGACGCGGCCTACGACAAGGCGGCCGCGCTCACCCGTGACCACCCCGAGCAGCCGGTGACGATCATGCTGATGACCGACGGCGAGAACAACACCGGCATCGGCCTGCCCGAGTTCCTGCGCGAGCACGGGGCCCAGCCGCCCGCGGCGAAGGCCGTGCACACCTACACCATCCGCTTCGGCGAGGCCGATCCGGCCGAACTCGGCCAGGCCGCGAGCGCCACCGGCGGCCGCATGGTCGACGCGAACGCGACCTCGCTTTCCCAGGCCTTCAAGGAGATCCGTGGCTGTCGATAGTCCCTGGTTCTGGGTGCTGATGGGCACCGGCCTCGCACTGGTGGCCGCCGCGTTCGTGCTGTTCCTGCGCGGACGGCGGCGCCGGGCCTCGCCCGGCATCGTGGGCGACCACGAGTTCCTGGTCTACCTCAACGAAACCCTGGTGATGGACATCCTGCAGTACCAGGGCGATCTGACCGCGCTCAAGCGGCGGATCGAGGAGTACACCAGGGAAAGCGCGGAACGCCGTGGTGAAGCCAAAACCCACTGGTTCAGCGTGGTAGCCGGACGCCTGCGCGAGGGGGCGCGCTCGGAGGCCTACGAAACCGAGGAACAACCGATCACCGCGATCCGCAAGGTGGTGCGGGAACTCGAAAAGGCCGACGCGATCGTGTACGCGGACTTCCGCAAGGGCGAGGTCCACGCGCACCGGACGCTCTCGGGAAACGCGGCCGGGGACGCGAAATTGAGCGACAGCAGGATGTTCCTGTCGATCGACGGCCTCTTCCAGGAGTACGAGGAAGGCGACGCCTCGGACCAGGAGTACCTGCGCCTGCGCGCGCCCTACGCCTCCGGCAGCGACCACGTCCGGGTCAAGATCAGCCGCAGCGGGCTGCGCGAGCGCGACGTGCTGCCCGAGGGCAAGGCGCCGTTCCCGGCCAGGGTGCTCGGCAAGGTCGAGACCTGGGACGAGCAGGACCGGATGCTCAAGATGTGGGCGCTGGCGATCTTCCGCTGAGCGCGCGGCCGAGCACGCGGGCGCCGTCGGCGAAGCGTTCGGGGTCCGGGCCGGAGTAGTTGAGCCGGATGTGGGGACCGGACGGTTCGGCGGGGAACCATTCGTTGCCCGGCGCGATCATCACGCCCTCGGCTTCGCAGTCCCCGGCCAGCCGGTCGAGATCGGTCTCGTCGGGCAGCCGGGCCCACAGGTGCAGGCCACCGCGGGGAACGTGGTCGAGATGAGCCTGCGGAACGTGCTCGGCCAGGCAGCCGACGAGCAGGTCGCGCCGGACCCGCAGCTGCTGGCGCAACGCGCGCAGGTGCGTGTGCCAACCAGGCTGGGTGACCACGTCGAGCGCGGCGGCCTGCAGCAAACCGCTGACGTACATGGATTCCGCGCCGCGGTCGGCGAGGATGCGGTCGCGCGCGGGCCCGCGCGCGATCACCGCGGCGACCCGCACGGTCGGTGACACGCTCTTGGTCAGCGAACGCAGGTAGACCACGTGGCCGTTGTCGTCCTGCGTCGCCAGCGGACGCGCGGTGGTCTCGATGCCGAAGTCGTGGGCCCAGTCGTCCTCGACCAGGAAGGCACCGCGGGCGCGGACGACGTCGAGAATCCGTTCGCCGCGTTCGGCGGGCCACTGCGCGCCGGTGGGATTGGCGAAGTTGGGCTGGCCGTAGAACACACGCGCGCCGGTCTCGTCGAAGGCGCGGGCGAGTTCGTCCGGATCGGGACCTTCCGGCCCGCTCGGTACCGGGACCACGTGCACCCCGGCCTGCGCGGCGGCGAGGATCGCACCCCAGTACGTCGGCGATTCGAGCAGTAGCGGCTGCCCGAAACCGACCAGCGCGCGGAAGATCGAACTGAGCCCGCTCTGGCTGCCGGGCAGGATCACCACGTCACGGGCGGCGGGCGGGGTCAGCCCGGCGGGCGTGGCTTCGGCGAGTTCGGTGGCGAACCAGGCCCGCAGTTCGAGTAGGCCCGCGGTGGCCGGCCGGGTCAGCGCCGCGTCGGTGCGCGCGGCGCGGGTGAGCGCGCTCCGGACCAGCCGCTCCGGCAGCAGCGCCCGGTCCGGGAATCCGGCGTGCAGGCCGATCGCGTCCGGCGAGATGCTGCGCAACGGCGTCGACAGGGCCGGGATGGGCGCCTGCGGTGCCCGCAGCGCGGCGGTCTGCCAGCCGAAGTCGAGCGGACGAGCGGGACGCACGGCACGGACGAAGGTGCCCACGCCCGGACGGCTCTCGATCAACCCGAGCGCGCCGAGCGCGCGCATCGCCTTCTGCACGGTGATCGGGCTGGCCCCGTACTCGGCCACCAGCGCGCGGTTGGACGGCACGCGCGCACCTGGGGGCGCCTCGGTGATCCACGCGCGCAGTCCCTGCATGATCCGCGTGGTGCTATCGTTGGCCATGTCAGGGAAGAGTAGCGTTATCCAAGATTCGACGGCAACGTTATCGCCGTCGCGGGCGGGGCTGGGATGGGGACTGCTGGGCGTCGCGGCGTTCTCGTTCACCGTGCCGTTCACGCGGGTCGCCGTCGGCGGCCTCTCCCCGCTGTTCATCGGCTCGGCGCGCGCGGTCGTCGCCGCGCTGCTCGCCGCGGGCGCGCTGGCCGTCACCCGGCAGCGCCTGCCGCACGGCCGCCAGTGGGCCCGGCTCGCCGTGGTCGGTGGTGGCGTGGTCCTCGGCTTCCCGCTGCTGACCTCGTACGCGCTCACCACGGCTCCGGCCAGTCACGGCGCGGTGGTGATCGCACTCCTGCCCGCGGCGACCGCGGTGCTGGCCGTGCTCCGCGGCAAGGAACGCCCGCCCACGTCGTTCTGGGTCATGGCCGGTGTCGGCGCGCTGGCCGCGCTGGTCTTCGCTTCGTTGCAGGGCGGCGGTTTCGGGCAGCTCCACTGGTCGGACCTACTGCTGTTCGGTGCCGTGCTGGCGGCCGCGGCGGGCTACGCCGAGGGCGGGCTGCTCGCCCGCGAACTGGGTTCGTGGCAGACGGTGTCGTGGGCGCTGGTGCTTTCGTCGCCGCTGATGCTCGCGCTGACCGCACTCGCGGTGGTCCAGCAGCCGCAGGAAGGCACGGCCGCGCAGTGGGCGGCGTTCGCCTATCTCGCCGCGGTGAGCATGTTCCTCGGTTTCTTCGCCTGGTACCGCGGGCTGGCCATCGGCCCGATGGCGCAGGTCAGCCAGGTACAACTGGTCCAGCCGGTGCTGACCATTCTGTGGGCGGCGCTACTGCTGGGTGAGGAGCTGACCTGGCCCACCGTGCTCGGCGGGCTCGCCGTGATCGTCTGCGCCGGCGTCGCCGTGCGCATCCGTCTCGACCGCACCGTGAAATAGGAGGCTTGTGTGTTCACCGGACTCAGCGCTTTCCCGCTCACTCCGATCACCGACGACGGGATCGACGAAGCAGCGTACGAACGGCTCGTCGGCCGGCTCGCCGAGGCGGGCGTCGACTCGATCGGCGCACTCGGCTCGACCGGCAGTTATCCCTATCTGAACCGGCGCGAGCGGGCTCGCGCCGCTCAACTGGCGGTGAAGAGCGCCGGCCCGGTGCCGGTGATCATCGGGGTCGGCGCGCTGCGCACGCGGGACGTGCTCGCCCACGTGGAAGACGCCCAGGAGGCGGGTGCGGCGGCCGTGCTGCTGCCGGCGATGACCTACCAGCCGCTCACCGACGACGAGGTTTTCGGGCTGTACGAGGACGTCACGGCCGAACTGTCGGTGCCGCTGGTGGTCTACGACAACCCGGGCACCACGCACGTCACGTTCTCGGACGAACTGCACAGCCGGATCGCGCACCTGCCGCACGTGGCCTCGATCAAGATCCCCGGCGTGTCAACGGATCCGGCCGAGGCGCGGGCCAGGATCGACGGCTTGCGCTCGGTGCTGCCCGATACCGTGACGATCGGGGTCAGCGGTGACGCGCTCGCCGCCGGCGGCCTGGCGGCGGGCGCGGACGCCTGGTACAGCGTGCTGGGCGGCCTGTTCCCGAAGACCTGCCTCGCCATCACCCGCGACGGCGCCCGGTCGGCGGATCTGGCTCCACTGTGGACTCTGTTCGCGCGGTACGGCAGCTACCGGGTCGTCTCGGCGATCGCCGTGGAACTCGGCCTGCTGGGCGAGCCGAACCTGCCCCGCCCGGTGCGGCCGCTCGACGAGGCCGGGCACCAGGCGGTCATCGCGGTGCTGAACTCCATCACCGCCCGCGACTGACCTCGTCAGGACGAGATCCGTCTCTCCGCGGCCGGGTCGTTCCCGTTGGTGTCGCGCTCCTCCGGTACGTCACGCCGGAGGCGGCGCGGCAACGGGGTGCGCACCGGGAACCGGGCCGCGGTTCTGGTGCGCTGGGAAACGCGGTCCCGCAACGGGATCGGCTTCCCCGGCGCGCGGGTCTCCGGCAGCTGCACCCAGCCCGTGGTGGACCGCCCGCCGATGTCCAGCTCGATCGACCGCTCGAACCGGTCCTCGTCGATGCCCTCGTAACCGTGCCGGATCACCGAGTGGTGGAACTGCTCGGAAACCGCGAGCACCAGCGGCGCGGTGGTCCGGCGCAGCGCCACCTTCAGCTCCGGGGCGTCGACCAGCCTGGTGGTGAGGGTGACGTCCTCACCGAACGGGCCGCGCAGGTCGAAGTGCACGTCACCGGCGTGCATGGCGGCGCGGATGCGGAACTTCCGCTCGGGCCGCTTCAGCCCGTGCTCACCGAGGAGGCGGGTCAGCACCGGGATGAACCTGTTCACCATGAGGGTCTTCGGGGCCTGGTCCACCGCGTGCACGAAGGCCATCAGGCCGTCACCGCGGTCGGTGAAGGGGTCCCGCAGCTTCTCGGTGATGTCGCATTCCAGCAACGCCGCCTCGAACAGTTCGTACAGGTCGTGGCGGAGCACCGCGGTGGCCGTGTTGTTACGGAGGGTCGACCCCTCGATGTCCACCACGATCATCGTGCGCTGCAGTGGTATCGGTGTCAGTACGCTCACCATGACCACCTCGCCTGCCGCTCAGGTGCGGCCGACCGTCGCGGTGAAGCGCGCACGCTCGCACCAGGACAAGCCGGCCGGTCGGAGGTCGGATGACGCGGAATTCATCATTGGCTCCTTTACCCGGATCTCCAGCTGGCAACTTCAGAAATATTCAGCTATACTTGCCGAAGTACTGCGGAGTTCAGACTAAGGGCGAGCACAGCGTCAGTGCAAGGAATACCTGACCGGCTGCGCCAAGTGGGCGAGAGCCGGCAAACTTCATAACCCCCCAAGCGAGACACAAGAGATCATCGGTATAGTTCCGGTTCTTCGGAGCGTCACCTGAAGTTTGCTGAAGGGCGTGGATGAGGTGAACTCACCTGAAAGCCAGCCGCTCGCGCGGCGGCTGCGCGAGTTGCGCGAAGGTGGCGCCTGGCCGGGGAAGTACATCACGCAGGCGGAACTGGCCGCCGCGCTGGGCACCAGCGTGCCGTCGATCTCCTCCTGGGAGAACCCGAGGCACAAGGCCAAGCCGCCGCGGCCGAAGGTCGAGGCCTACGCCACCTTCTTCGCCACCGAGCGCTCGATCGCCGAGACCCCGTACCGGTTGCTCGACCACAGCCAGCTCACCGAGGACGAACTCGCCCGGCGGGAGCGGTTGCTCAGCGAGCTGACCGGCCTGCGGGAGGACTCCGCCGCCAAGCCGGTCGTCAAGGACCCGTTCGCCGAAAGCCCGTGGCGGTTCCCCGTCGACCAGGACATCACCATCGTCGGTTCGGAACTGCCGGAGCGGCTGAAGCACCGGATGCCGCTCGCCGATCCCGACGATCCCGACTTCATGGACGTCTACAAGTACGCGGACCTCGACGCGCTGCTCGAACTCCACGGGCACGTCCGGGCCGCGAACCCGACCAGCAACGTGCACCTGCGGACCCCGGCCGAACTGGTGACCGACGACTACACCAGCCACCTCATCCTGCTCGGCGGGGTCGACTGGAACTTCGTCACCCGCGACCTGCTCGAGCGCGCCGAACTACCGGTGCGCCAGCTCACCCGGCCGGAGGACAACGACCTCAGCAGCTTCGAGATCGGCACCGGCGGCGAGGTGAAGAGCTTCCTGCCGAAGGTCCGGCGGGCCGGGGAACGACTGCTGCTGCTCGAAGACGCCGCGCTGTTCTACCGGGCGCTGAACCCCTTCAACGCCAAGCGCACGGTGACCATCTGCAACGGCACCTTCGGCCGCGGCACCTACGGCGTGGTCCGCGCGCTGACCGACGCCAGGTTCCGGGACCGCAACGCCGCCTACCTGCGCACCCGGTTCGCCGGCCAGGACGAGTTCGCCATCATCAGCCGGGTCCAGGTGATCAACAGCCAGGTGGTCACCCCCGACTGGACCTCCCCCCTGTCCAAACTGCACGAATGGCCGGTGAGCCCCACTTGACCCACATCGCCGAACGGCCGGTCGTGACGGCGGACCACCACGGGTCCCACCGTCACCTGCTCCGCACCCCGGCGGACACGGAGCACCGCACCGCGCCGGTCGACGCCATCGTCGTGCCGACCGCACGGCACGGCAAAGCGCTCCAGCCCGCGATCGAACTCGCCGCCCGGCTCGGCTGCACGCTCGTGACGCTCTCCAGCAAGTGGTCCTCGGCCGACAGCATCGCCGAACTCGCCGACGAACACGGCACCGAACTCATCGCGCTGGAGACCGAGCGGCTGCGCACGGGTGTGCTGCCCGTTTTCCAGACCACGAAGCTGCTCGCGAACACCAGGTTCGAACGCCGGGAGGACACCAGCGCGAAGCGCAACCTCGGTCTCCTGCTCGCCCGGCTGGCCGGCTGGAAGCGCATCGTCTTCCTCGACGACGACATCGTCGTGCCGGCGGCCACCGACCTCGAACGGGCCGCCGCACTGACCGACGAGTACGCCGGGGTCGGCTTGGCCATCGGCGGGTTCCCGGACAATTCGGTCGTCTGCCACGCCTACCGGGAAGCGGGTGGCGAGCAGGACACCTTCGTCGGCGGCGGGGCGCTGGCGGTCGGCCGCAACTCGCTGACCTCGTTCTTCCCCAACATCTACAACGAGGACTGGTTCTTCCTGCTCGGGGAACACGGCCTGCGCCCGACAGCGGTCACCGGCGAGGCGCTGCAGAAGCCCTACGACCCGTTCGCCCACGAACTGCGGGCCAGGCTCGAGGAACTCGGCGACTGCCTGGCCGAAGGGCTGTTCTGGCTGCTCGACAACGAACGCACCTTCGACAAGGCTCGCCGGCCCGATTACTGGCGGGGCTTCCTGGACAAGCGCCAGAAGTTCATCACCGAAGTGTTCACCATGGTGGGCCGGCTGCCCGAAACCGACAAGCGCGAGCGGATGCTCAATTCGCTGACGGCGGCGCGCGGCCGTTGCCTGTCCATCGAGCCCGAGCGCTGCGTCGACTACGTGGATGCGTGGCGGGAAGATCGCCACGAGTGGAAGGTGCACTCCAACGAGCTATACCGCCAGGTGAAGAACCGGCCGGGCCTGCGACCGGCGATCAAGGCGCTGGGCCTGGAGGGTCTGACTACTTTCGTGGCCGGCCGACCAGCGGCTTGACCATGATCCGGCAGATCTCCACGTTCCGGCGCCCGGCGCTGTCGGTCAGTGACAGGCACCGGACCGTGGAGTGCGGCCACTCCCGGTACCCGAGGCGGGCGTAGAGCCGGGCCGCGCGGTCGTTCGTGGTTTCCACGGCCAGCGCCACCCGGTCGTAGCCCTTTTCGGTCAGCCATTGCTCGGCCGCCCGGACCAGGCTGGTGCCGATGCCGCGGGCGCGGTGCTCGACGTGGGTTTCCAGATGGGTGAGCAGCGGCGTGTCCGGCAGGTGCTCACGCAGCTCGGCCTCCTCGGCCGGTTCGAGCCACAGGTAGACCACGCCCACCGGGCGGTCGTCCTGCCAGGCCACGAGCAGGCGCCCCAGCCCGTCCTTCTGGCGGGAGAGGCGGTCGGTGAAGTACGGCTCCTGCCCCATGACGTGTGTCAGCTGCGGCAGGTCCGCAGACCCGGCCTCTCGTATCCGAAGCTCGCTCATGATCCGGCCCAACGTTACCGAAGCGACCGGCCGCCGCGCTGGTCCTTCGCCGAACCCGCCGCGTCCGGGGTGTAGCGGACTACACCACCGGTCCGGGGTTCCGCGCCACTGTGGCTCGGCCGCCGCGGCCATAGCGTCGTTCCCGCCGAAAGACCCGGAGGGAAACGACGATGACCACAGTCGCGGACGGCCTCACCAGTGCGGTGCGGTTGGAATCCGTCAGCAAGACCTACGGCAGCGGGGACGCCGCCGTCCGCGCACTGGACGGGGTGACGATCAGCCTCCGCCAGGGCAGCTTCACCGCGCTGATGGGACCGTCCGGTTCGGGCAAGAGCACCTTCCTGCACTGCGCGGCCGGGCTGGACCGGCCGACCTCGGGCCGGGTGCTGCTCGGCGGCACCGAGCTGACCGGGCAGCGCGAAGCCGCTCTCACCGAACTGCGCCGCTCCCGGATCGGCTTTGTCTTCCAGGCCTACAACCTGCTCGACGCGCTGACCGTCGAGGAGAACATCCTGCTCCCGCTGCGGCTGGCCGGGCGGCGGGCCGAACCCGGCTTGCTCGCCGAGGTGGTGCGGTCGGTGGAACTGGACGTGCCGCTGGATCGCCGTCCCAGCAAGCTTTCCGGCGGCCAGCAGCAGCGGGTGGCGATCGCCCGCGCGCTGGTCACCCGGCCCGACGTGATGTTCCTCGACGAGCCGACCGGCGCGCTCGACACCCGCACCGCGCGGCAGGTGCTCACCACCCTGCGCCACGCGGTGGACCGCTGGGGCCAGACCGCGCTGATGGTCACCCACGACCCGGTCGCCGCCTCGTACGCCGACTCCGTTGTCTTTCTTGCCGACGGCCGCATCGCGGGCGAACTCGCGCACACCACGCCGGAGCACATCGCCGAGCGCATGACCCACCTCGGGGAGTGGTGACCGCGATGCTTTCACTGGCCTGGCGGACGATCCGCGCGCGACGCGGTGCCTTCGCCGCCGCGTTCGTCGCGGTGTTCTTCGGTTCCGCGTTGATCACCGCGAGCGGCGTGCTGCTCGAATCCGGCCTGCGCGCGGGGGTGCCACCGCAGCGCTACGCCACCGCGCCGGTGGTGGCCACCGCCGTGCACGAGGTGCCCACAGAGGACGGTCTGAGCCAGCGGTTCGGTGACCGCGTCCCGCTTCCGGCCGCGACCGCCGACCGGATCGCCGCCGTGCCGGGGGTGCGCGCTGCCGTCGGCGATGTCAGCGTGACGGCCTCGCTGCACGGCGGCTCGCTTCCGCTGGTCGTGCACGGCTGGTCTTCGGCCCAACTCGGACCGGTCGCGCTCGAGAACGGACGAGCCCCGGCCGCGCCGGACGAGATCGTGCTCGGCGGTGCCGCCGGGATGCGCGTCGGTGACGTGGCCGAACTGGAGATCGGCGCGGTCGGCACGTCCTACCGCGTGGTCGGCACGACGGCCACGGACGCCGTGTTCCTCACCGACATGCAAGCCCGGCACGTTTCCGGGCGGCCCGACCAGATCGACGCCGTGGCCGTGCTCGCCGAGCCCGGTGCCGACGAGGACGAACTGGCCGCGCGCATCGCGCAGGCCGTGCCCGGTGTGGCCACCGCTGTCGGCGACGACCGCGCCGAGGCGGAGTTCCTCGACGTCGGTGCCGCGCGGCAGTTCCTGGTGGTGATGTCGACCGCGTTCGGCGGCACCATGCTGATGATCGTGCTGCTGGTCGTGGCCAGCACGCTCGGCCTGTCGATCCAGCAGCGGCGGCGTGAGTTCGCCCTGCTGCGGGCCGTCGCGGCCACGCCGCGACAGGTCTACCGGCTGATCGCCACCGAGTCGGTGGTGCTGGCCGCGGTGGCCGCCGTGCTCGGCGCGCTGCCCGGTCTCGGACTGGCGCTGGTGCTGCGCGACGCGCTCGCCGGTTTCGGTGCCGTGCCCGAAGGGTTCCGCTTCACCATCGGTCCGCTTCCGGTGATCGCCGCAGCGCTCACGTGCCTGCTGACGGCGTGGGGCGCGGGCCTGATCGCGGGACGGCGGGCCGCGCGGATCAGCCCGGCCGCGGCTCTCGGTGAAGCCGCCGTGGAACCGGCACAGCTCGGGCGTGTCCGCCAGCTCGTCGGCTGGGTGCTCGCCGCGGTCGGCGCGGGGGCCGGGATCACGCTGCCGTTGGTGGTCTCCGGTGGCCCGGCGGTCGCCGGCGCGGCCAGTTCGGCGTTGCTGCTGGTGATCGCCGTGGCACTGCTCGGGCCGCGCCTGCTCACCGCCACCGCCTGGCTGCTCGGCCGGATCGGCCTGCTGCGGTCGACGCCGGGTCAGCTGGCCGGGGCCAACACCAGGGCGCGCTCGCGGCGCCTCGGCTCGGCCGCCACCCCGCTGATCATGGGCGTCGCGCTGGCCGCGGTGCAGATCTTCACCGCGACCACCACCGACGCGGCCGCGAAGGACCAGGCGGAGCAGGGCATCCGCGCGGACCACGTGATCACCGCGGGCGGCGGCATCGCCCCCGTTGTCGCCGACGCCGTGCGGCAGCTGCCCGGGGTCGACTCGGTGACCCCGGTCGCGCGCACCTCGGTGCTGGTCAGCCACCAGGAACTCGGCGAACGGGCGACCAACGCCTACGCCGCCCAAGGCGTCACACCCGATCGGCTCGGCGAAGTGATGGACCTCGACCTCCGGCGTGGTGACCTGGGCGGGCTCACCGGGAACTCGGTGGCGTTGAGCGAACTCGCCGCCGACAGCTTCGGGGTCGACGTCGGCGCGCCGCTCACCATGAGCCTCGGTGACGGCACTTCGCACACCGCCACCGTGGTCGCCGTCTACGGCAGCGGACTGGGCTTCGGCGACATCACGCTGCCGAACGACGTGGTGCTCGCGCACACCGGCAGCCGCCTCGACGACGAACTGCTGCTGGCCACCGCGCCGGGCACCGATCCGGCCGCGCTGCGCGAGGCGTTGCGAGTCCACCCCGGTCTGGAACTCGCCGACCGCACGTCGTTCACCGCCGCGCGGACCGCCGCCTCCGCGCAGTCGGCGGTCAACCTGCTGCTGAACCTGCTGCTGCTCGGCTTCATCGCCATCGCGGTGGTGAACATCCTGGTGCTGGCCACCGCGGCCCGCGTCCGCGAGTTCGCGCTGCTGCGGCTGGTCGGCGCGAAACCGCGGCAGGTGCGGGCGATGATGCGCGGTGAGGCGGCGGTCGTGGTGGTGGCCGCGGTGGGGCTCGGCTCGCTGGCGGCGCTGCCACCGCTGGTCGGGATCAGCATCGGCCTGACCGGCTCGGCGCTGCCCACCGTGCCGCCGCTGGCCTACCTGGGCATCGTCGCCGCGGCCGCGGTGTTCGGCTGGGGTTCGATCGCCATCCCCGCCCGGATCGCGATGCGTCCCGCCCCGGTCGCGGCGATGCGCGTGGCCGACTGAGCCGATCGGTAGACTCCCCGCCATGTCCGAGGACGCGGGTGCCCTGGCGGCGAAGGTGGACCACCTCTTCCGCACGGTGCGCCCCCGCGACGGCGGCGAGTACTCGTTCGAAGAAGTCGCCGAAGCCCTGCGTGCCCGCGGTGGGCCGACCATCTCGGCCACCTATCTCTGGCAGCTCCGCAAGGGCATCCGCGACAACCCGACCAAACGCCACCTCGAAGCGCTCGCCGGGTTCTTCGGCGTGCCTGCCGCGTACTTCTTCGACGACGAGGAAACCCGGCGGATCGACGCCGAACTGGCCCTGCTCACCGCGTTGCGGGACGCGCCGGTACGGCAGATCGCCCTGCGCGCCAGCGGGTTGTCGCCCAAGAGCCTGGAGGCGATCGCGGAAATGGTCGACCGCGTGCGGGAGCTGGAGGGACTGCCCCAGGCCGACCCGCCGACGCCCGAACCGTGACACTGCGGATCCGTCCCGCCGGCCTCACCGGCGGGACGGATCCGCAGTGTCCGATGTGTACCGATCGCTCAGCCGAAGCGCTCGACCAGATCGGTGATCAGCAGGAACAGGAACAGCGCCGAGGCCGCGCCGAGCAGGCCGTTGGACAGCCAGCCGGACCGGCCGTCGCGCTCCACCCGCTTGGAGTTCAGCAGCAGCATCAGGGTGATCGCCAGGAACGGCATGAACACCGAGCCGAGCACACCGTAGACCAGGGTGAGCCCGAACGGCTTGTCCAGGAACAACAGGATCATCGGCGGGAAGGTCAGCCAGAGCAGGTAACCGCGGAACGGCAGGGACTTCTCCACCGCCGTGGCGCGGTAGGCCGTGGTTTCGCCCTTGTCCTCACCGGGCACCTCGGCGGTGACCAGCTCCGCCTTGCGCCCGTGCGGCAGCCGGATGGTGCGGGTCCAGTCGGCGAAGAGCAGGCTGACCCCGTTCCACACGCCCAGCAGCGAGGTGGTGGTCACGGCCAGGAAGCCGACCAGGAACAGGATGCGCGCCCACTGGCCGTACCGCTCCCCCAGCTCGTTGCCGAGGATCAGCAGGCCGCTGTCGGACTGGGTCAGCTTCTGTCCGAAGAGGATGGTCGAGCCGACGATCAGCATGGCCACCACGAAGATGCCGGTCATGATGTAGCCGACCGCGTTGTCCAGCCGCATCATCGACAGCCAGCCGGTGCCCTTCCAGCCCTTCGCGAACATCCAGTAGCCGTAGGCGGCCATGGTGATGGTGCCGCCGACACCGCCGATCAGGCCGAGCACGTAGACCGTGGAACCGGCGGGCAGCTGGAAGGTCAGGCCCTTGGCCAGTTCCGCCAGGTCCGGGGTGACCAGGATGGCCACCGCGACCACCGAGGCGAACTTGATCAGCACCAGCACGGTCATGAACTTCTCGAAGAAGTGGTACCGCTGCGCCCAGACCAGCGCCACGCCGACCACGCCGGCGATCATCGCCCAGCCGCGCACCGGCAGTCCGCCGAACAACGCGTTCAGCGGGAGGCCGACCGCCGACATCGCGGTGGCGCCGTAGACGAAGCCCCAGATCACGATGTAGATGCCGAAGAAGCCGGTGGCCCAGCGGCCCAGCCTGCGCCAGCCGTCGAGCAGGGTGGTGCCCGAGGCCAGGTGCCAGCGGCCGACACCCTCGCCGAGGGCCAGCTTGAGCACGGTGCCGATGAGCGCCGCCCACAGCAGCAGGGTGCCGTACTGCGCGCCGGCCACCATGGTGGCGACGAGGTCCCCCGCCCCGACGCCGGTGGCCGCGGCCAGCAGGCCTGGTCCCAGTCCCCGGAACCGTGCCTTCCCGGTCGGCGGGGTCAGCTGCGGTTCCAGCCGCGTGGCGGAAGTGTTCATGGGCTCCTGCTCCTCGTTGCGCCGGAGATGTGTGCCGACGACCGTAGGAACGCCGGACGCCGGCCGGCGCCGGTCTTCACCGTTTCTTAGGACGGTGGGCCGTAACGAATCGGACTCAGCTGCCCAGCCGGTAACCGAAACCACGCACGGTGGCCAGCAGGCCGGGCCGGTTCAGCTTGCCACGCAAGGTCATCACGTGCGCGTCGAGCGTGCGCGAGCCGGGTGCCTCGCCCCAGACCCGTTCGACCAGTGCCTGCCTGCTCACCGCGGTGCCCGCGGCGACGGCGAGCGCGGCGAGGATGTCGAACTCCTTGCCGGTCAGGGCGAGTTCGGTGCCCGCGGCGGTGACCGTGCACGCCGCCAGGTCGATCCGCACGTCACCCAGCTCGACCACCTCGGGAGCCTTCCTGGTCTTCAGGCGGCGGCGGGCGACCGCGTCGATGCGGGCCAGCAACTCGGGCAGGCGGACCGGCTTGACCAGGTAGTCGTCGGCGCCGAGGCGCAGCGTGCGCACGACGTCGCGCTCGGCGGTGCGGGCGGTCATCACCAGGACCGGCTGGTCGCCGGCCTGGCGGAGTTCACGCAGCACGGTCAGCCCGTCGGCGTCGGGCAGGCCGAGATCGAGCAGCACCAGGTCGGCGTCTTGGCGCAACTGGGCGACCTCGGCGGCCAGCCGGGCGCGGACCGCGCCGTGCCCGGCCGACACCAGCGCGTCCACCACCGCGGCGGCCACACCGTCGTCGTCCTCCACCACCAGAACCCGCACGGTGCCGAGCCTACTGGCAGCCCACCGCGAGATCAGGCCAGTAGGAGCTGTGGCAGGACCATGGTGAGAATCGTGAAAGCCGGTCCGATCAGCACCATGGCGAAGCCCCAGGCGGTGAGCCGTTTGGACAGCAGCGGGCGTTCCGGTTCCGCCGCCGAGGCGACGATGGTGGCGCCCGTGGTGGAGAACGGCGCGCAGTCCACAAGGGACGCCGAGATGGCGAGCGCGTAGATGAACCCGGTCATCTCCAGCCCGCCACCGGCCACCAGCAGTGGCACGGCCAGCGGGATCAGCGCGCCGAGAATGCCGATCGTCGAGGCGAACGCCGAGACCAGACCGGCGATCACGCAGATCACCACCGCGGCGATCAGCGGCACGTCGACCGAGCGCGCCAGCTCGCCGAGCTGGTCGATCGCGCCCAGCCGGGTGAGCACGCCGACATAGGTGAGAATGCCGCCCAGCAGCAGGATCGTGCCCCAGTCGACCTTCGAGATCGCGCGGCGGCCGACGTCGGGCACCAGCAGCGACAGGAACACCGCCAGGGTCAGCGCGACCACCCCGAGATTGACGTCCACCTCCAGCACGGTCAGCGTGAAGAACCCGGCCACCAGCAGGAACAGCGCGACCAGCACGGTCACCTGAGTACGGTTGACCGGCGGCGCCTCGGTGAGCACCGCGGTCCCGCCACCGCCCTCGGCGGGCGCCGCGTCCGAGCGTGAGCGGCGCACCAGTTCCGGACCGCCGAACATCAGGAACGCCACCAGCACCACCAGCGCGTTCACGCCGACCGACAGGCCGAACATCAGCGCCGCGTTGTACGGCAGGCCCGCGTCCTCGGCGATGGTGGCCACGGTGATGCCGTTGATGCTGGTCGGGGCGAGCGCGCCGCCGACGATCGCGGAGCTCATCGCGATGCCCATCAACGTCGGGCTGATCCGGTGCGTGGTGGCCAGCGACATCGCGATCGGCACCACGGCGAACGCCGCGTGCGAGGTGCCGAGGCAGGCCACGCCGGTGCCGATCAGCCACATCGCCCACGGCAGCAGCGCCACCCTCGGCCCGACCAGCCGGATCGACCGATCGACCAGCCAGTCGATAGTGCCGGTTTCCCTGGCCATGCCGAACAGGTAGGTGATGCCGAGCAGGATCAGCAGCGCGTCAACCGGGAACGCTTCGAGGATCCGGTCCAGGTCTTCCCCGACCACGCCGATGCCCACGATGAACGCGGCGACCAGCGCCAGCGCTCCCATGTGGACGTTGCGGATCGCGGAAATGGCGAACACAGCGGCGAAAACGACCAGCGCGATGATCTCGGCGCTCATACTCCCGGCTCCCTGCTGCTGGCGGTACTGGCGGCCCAGGCGGCGAGCGGACCGGGTGCGACGCCGTCGAGGTCGTCCAGGCGCACCAGCTCACCGGCGGCGACCGCACGGCCCAGCCGCGCGCCGCCGAGCAGGTAGTAGGGCGCGATCCCGGCCGTCGGCGCCACCATCACCGGCGCGACCCCGTTGATTTCGTGGTGGTGCCCGGTCACCTGGAACGAGGTGCCGGGGTCGAGCGCGGTCGCCGTCCTGGCGGCCAGCAACGTGGACGGCCGAGGGCGCGGCGCGACCCCGGTCCCGTCCACCGCCGCGTGAATGGTGAGCGGGGTTTCCACGCCCATCGCGTGATAGGGCCAGTAGAAGCAGGCGTACTCACCGCTCCGGCTGACGACGTGTCCCTTGCCCCGCAACAGTTCCCAGGTCACCGGGTCGCCGGTGCGCACCACGGCGAACACACCGCCGGCGAAGCTGGCTTCACCGGGCAGGCGCAGCGCGGAGAACACGTCGACCACCCCGGTGCGGCCGAGGATCCCGCCGTCTTCGCGGGCGGCGTAGATGTCGGCGAGTTCGGCGATGCGGGCGACCGGGTAGTGCAAGCCCTCTGTGTCCGGCACGGCGCCGGTGCGCATGGCGACCACGGTCATCTCGCACAGGTCCGCCGCGGCCGAGCGCTTGAGCCCGGCGACCAGCGCGGCGCGACGGTCCACTGTGCTCCGCGGGTCCGGCCCCAGTTCGAGCAGGTCGGCCAGGCCCGGCGCGTCGATGCTCACGCCCGCCTGCGTCACGGTGCCGGTGGCCGGGTCGAAGACCAGGTCGTACTCCCCCGACTTGCCGATGGCGACGATCTCCAGCCCGGTGGCGGAAACCCAGTCGACCAGGCGGAGCAGGTTGGCCGGCTGGTCGCCGTCACCGGGCAGGTAGCGCAGCCCGGCGACCTCGGCCTTCGCCGCCAGCGCGACCCCGGCCACGGTGTCCACCTCCTTGCTGACCATCACCACGTGCACGCCGTTGTCCAAAGCGGACTCGGCGTAGCCGGTGCCGACGGCGACCTGGCCGGTGGCCTCGACGAGCACGTCGACGCCGCGCCAGTCCACGGCCGCGCCGTCCGTGACCACGGTCGTGTCGTCGAGGCCCAGTTCGGCCAGCGTGCGCCGCATCCCGTCCGCGTCGGGCTCGACGAGCGCGGCCGGGACCAGTTCGGGGGTGCGCCGCAACTGGGCGAGCAGCGTGCGGCCGTAGCCACCGTTCGCGCCGGTCAGCGCGATGCGGACCGGCTCGCGGTCCCGCGTGCCATGGGAGTGGATCACCGTTGCTCCAATCTGAGGGCCGTACTGTGACACACGTTCTAGATTTTTACAAACTTGCACCAAATCTTCACATGAGGTGTGATGGACCCATGCTGGGAGCCATCGCCGACGACTTCACCGGTGCCACCGATCTGGCGATCATGTTGCGCCGCAACGGGTACCGGGTCGCGGTCACGATCGAGGACCACGACCCCGGGACATCGGAGCGCACGGAAATCGACGCCATCGTGATCGCGCTCAAGACGCGGACCGCACCCGTCGCCGAGGCGGTGGACAGCTCGCGGACGGCACTGCACCGCCTGCGCGACTGGGGCGCGGAGCAGGTCTACGTGAAGTACTGCTCGACCTTCGACTCCACCGACGCGGGAAACATCGGCCCGGTGCTGGATGTCGTGTCGGACGAACTGGGCGCGGAGAAGGTGGTTGTCGCCCCCGCGCTGCCCGCCAACGGCCGCACCGTCTATCTCGGACACCTTTTTGTCGGCGCCGACCTGCTCGAACACTCGTCGATGCGGCACCACCCGCTCACTCCGATGACCCGTTCCCGGGTCGCGGACCTGCTCCGCCCGCAGACCCCGCACGGGGTCACGGAGATCCACCACGGGACCGTGCGACAAGGGCCGGACGCGGTGCGAGCGGCGATCGAGACCGCGGCAGGGCGGTACGTCGTGGTCGACACGATCGACGACGAGGACCTGCGTGTGCTCGGCGCCGCGGTCGCCGACAGCCCGGTCGTCAGCGGTGGCTCCGGACTCGCGTGCGGCCTGCGCAGTCCCGGTGCCCCGGACGACGACTGGCAGTCCATTCCGGACACCGGACGGGTGGTGTTGTGCGGCAGCGCCTCCGCGACCACGCGGCGGCAGATCGCCGACGCCGCCCGCAGCCAGCCGGTGCGCCGGGTGGACCCGCGCGCGGCCGTGCGCGAGCCCGACGCCGAAATCGGCCGCATCGTCGACTGGGTCCGCGCGCGGGGACCGGCCGGCGCACCGATCGTCTACGCGGCGGGCGAACCAGCGGACGTGGTGTCCGAAGTGGACGGCCTGCCGGTCGCGCCCGCGGTGGAGAGCGTGCTGGCCGGGGCCGCACAACGGCTCGTCGCCGAAGCCGGGATCACCCGGCTGCTCGCGGCGGGTGGTGAGACCAGCGGCGCGATCGTGCGCGCGCTCGGCATCGGGCTGCTGCGGATCGGCCCGGAGATCGCGCCCGGCATCTGCTGGAGCGGCGCGGTCACCACCGCCGGTACCGAAATCGCGCTCGCGCTCAAGAGCGGCAACTTCGGGCCCGACGACCTGTTCACCTCGGCGTGGGACCGGCTCGCGTGAGCGCGATCGACGAACTGCTCGCCGCCGGGGTCCGCGTGGTCGAAGAAGGGCTCAGCCCGGGAACCAGCGGCAACCTCAGCCTCCGTGACGGCGATCGCATCCTGCTCAGCGGGACCGGGGTGTCGCTCGGGCGGATGCGACCGGAGGACATCGCCGTGCTCGACCTCGACGGGCGCGTGCTCGACGGCGCGAAACCGTCGAAGGAATGGCCGCTGCACGCCGCCTTCTACCGGCGCGACGACCGGCACCGGGCGGTGGTCCACGTGCATTCGCCGTCCACCGTGGCGGTGTCGTGCCTGGAACCGTGGGCCGAGCACAGCGCGGTCCCGCCGCTCACCCCGTACTTCGTGATGCGCGTCGGGCAGACACCGCTGCTCCCCTACCGCCCGCCGGGTGATCCCGGACTCGGTGAGGACCTGCGCGAATGCCCGTGGGAACTGCGGGCGGCGCTGCTGGCCAACCACGGCTCGGTGCTCGCGGGCGCGGATCTCGGCGAAGCCGTCGACCGGGCCGTCGAACTCGAAGAGGCCTGCCGGATCACGCTGCTGACCAGCGGACTGGCGCGCCGGGAACTCGACGCCGATGCGGCCGCGGCGCTCGCGCGCCGGTGGTCGAGCCCCTGGCGCGAGCGAACTACACTGAGCGCCCCGAGGAGGTAGTCCATGGCGAGCCCGCCGCTCATTCCCGAGCAGCGACGGCAGGAGATCCTGCGTCATCTGCGGCAGGCGCAGGTACTGAGCTACCACCAGCTCACCGAACTGCTCGGCGTCAGCCACATGACCATCCGGCGCGACATCGCCGCGCTGGAGAAGCAGGGCAGCGTGGAGGCCACCCCGGGCGGCGCGAAGATCGCCACGCGGCTGCTTCGCGAACCCGACCGCACCGAGAAGGCGGGCACCGACCGGGCCGCGAAGACCGCGATGGCGCGGGCCGCGGCCACCATGGTCACCGACTCGATGACGATCTATCTCGACGCCGGGACCACCATCCAGGCCATCCGCCCGTTCCTCGGCGAGGTGCGCGACCTGACCGTGGTCAGCAACGACCTGGCCACCGTGGCGGACTTCTGCGACCACCCCGGCGTGGACCTGATCTGCGTCGGTGGCCGGGTGGAGACGGCGAACCGCTCCACCGCGGGCAGGCTCGCCACGCTCGCCCTCCGCGAGTTGTCGCTGGACGTCGCCTTTCTCTCGTCGAGTTCGTGGGACGTCGGGCACGGCGTCACCACGCCGGTCGAGGCGAAGGTCGACGTGAAGCGGGCGGCGCTGGCCGCGGCGACCACCTCGGTGCTGGTCGCGGGCAGCGCGAAGTTCGGCCGCTTCGCGCGGTATCGGGTGCTGCGCCTGGACGAGATCGACAAGATCATCACCGACGACGAGCTGGACGACGAGGCAGCCGCGGAGATCGCCGGAACCGGCGTCCCGCTGCTACGCGCCGGGCTCGACAACTCAGGCGTCGCCTGACAGGGCCATCGCGGCACTGAGCGCGGCGGCACCGTCGAGCAGAGCCTGCGATCGCGCGGTGATCGACGTCTGCCGGGCCGCGAGCATCGCCCGCAGGTCCTCACCCCGGCGGCCCAGCCGGATCTGCGGCATGAGTGTCCGCAAGGGACCGACGCGGTACCCGGCACCGCGCAGCTGGTGCACGATCCGCGCGTCACGTACCTGCGCGGGCGAGTACATCCGCCGCGATCCCCTTGTCTCGTCCCGATCCGGCACGACCAGCCCTTCGGCGTCCCAGTGCCGCAGGGTCGACGGGCGCACGCCCAGCGCGGTGGCGAGTTCGGACACGCTCATCGCGTCCGCGGCGCGGACCTCGAGGATCGGTTCGGCGGAAATGGCTTCCGCGGCCTCCTCGGCGAGGCGGAGGTCCATGCGCTCGGTGTGCAGCCGCGCGTGTGCCGCGTCGAGCCGGGCGAGCGCGTCCGACGGCTCGGTGTGCGCCGCTCGCATGATCTTCTTCGCCTCGACCGGCCCCGTTCCGGCCGCCAGCGCCCGATAGGCCAGCACGCTCAGCACGTGCACCTCGCGGTAGAGCCGGTACCCCGACGCCGTGCGCGCGGCCGGAGGAAGCACTCCGTCCCGTTCGAGGTTGCGGACCTGCTGGACCGAGCACCCGGCCCGCCGCGCCACGGTGGCCGTGTTGAGAGTTGGCACGCGCCGACCTTACGTTCACCGGTCGAAGTCTCCACAAGCACCTTAATGAAACGCTGGAATGCATGAAGCCAGAAGAGATCATCGAGTACGTGGACGGCCTCGACGGGGTGCTGACCGTTCAGCCCGCCGAGGGCGACGGTTCGCCGGAGGTGGCCTGGGGCGACACGTTCTTCTTCTACGCACCCGATGGGGTGATGCCGACGAACACCCAGCCCTTCGCCACCATCGTGACCAAGAACTATCCCGAGGACGAACTGTCGCGACTGGACCGGCCGGACACCTTCCGCCTCAACATCGCCGCGGGCAAGGAGAACTTCGTCAAGTGGACCGGGCACGCACCCCGTGAGACACCCACCGCGGAGATCGACCACAGCGCCGCCGACACCCTGATGGCGCATCCGGTCTACGGCACCGTCGGCTGGCTCGCCGTGGTGAACCCCGGCCCGCGGACCGAGGCGGACGCGCGCGAACTCCTGCACACCGCCTACGAACTGGCGCGGTCCCGCTACGAACGCCGGGCGTGATCACCCGTCGGGCCCGGTTACGCTCGGGGCGTGCCGAAGGATTCCATCGACCAGATGGTCGACGAGTGGACCGCACACGGGTCCGGGCTCGACGTCAGCGCGCTGCAGGTGATCGGCAGGCTGTTCCGCTGCGCCGGCCACGGCCAGGCCGCCGTGGTCGGCGCGCTGCGCCCGCTCGGCCTGAGCTACGGCGACTTCGACGTGCTGAACACGCTGCGCCGCCGCGCCGACCCCGGTGGCACCCATCCGCGCGCGCTGGCCGAAACCGCGCTGATCACCTCGGGCGCGATGACCGCGCGGCTGGACCGGCTGGAACGCGGCGGCCTGGTGGCGCGTGACCCCGACCCGGCGGACCGGCGCGCGGTGCGCATCCGGCTCACCGAAGCCGGGGCCGAACTCGCGGAGAAGGCCCTCGACGCGGTGCTGGCCGCGGACGAGGAGTTCCTCGCGCCACTGAGCGCCGCGCAACGGGAGGCCCTCGCCGCCCTACTCAAGGAGCTGTTGCTGCACAACGAATCCGGGCGCTGATCAGGCAGCGTCGAACTCCGCCTTGAACGCCGCGGCGCGCTCGATCGAGTCGACCGGCCAGCTGACCAGGCTCACCGGCACCCGCCCGGCCAGCGCCACCGCCACGTCACGGGCTGCGGTCAGCGAGGCACCACCGCAGATTTCGATCAGCTCGGTGCCCTGGCCGGTCAGTTCACGCGCGACCGCCACCGCCGCGGCGGCGTCCGGCACCGCGACCGCGGTGGTGCGCCTGCCGTCACCGTGTTCGCGCACCACGCGGTGCACGGCCGGATCAGCCTCCGGATGGCCGACGAACACGGTCGCCGTGTCGCTGACCGGCCCGGCCGGTCCGCCACCGAGGCCGAACCCGGCCACGCCGACGGCCGCCCGCCCGTCGACCGCTTCGATCACCTGCCCGGCCGTGACCAGGTCGAAGCCGCGGTACAGCTCGATCAACCGGGTCCCGGCGGCCACCTGCTCGGCGGCCACCCGCGCGGCCGCCGCCCCGTCCGGCACCCAGACCAGCAGCGATTCGCTTCCGCCGAAGTCCTGCACCACGCGATCGCGGGCCGGGTCCGCCCCGGCCTCCAGGAAGAGGAACAGCTCGTCCATGACACCCTCCAGATAGCTTGCCATTGAACTACTTGATGCCAAGCTTAACCAAGGTGCCTCCGTCCCTATTCCCCGCTGTTTAGGCTGAACGCATGACATTCCCCGGCAGAGCGGTACGTGGCCTGAGGTTCTTCAACCACCGGCCCGCCAACTGCGCACCGGACTTCGTCAACTTCACCCTCGACTTCGAGCCGCTGCCCGGCGGGCGCACCGGTTACGAGTTCGCCGCCGACCTGGACTACGGCTTCGACGAGTTCGGCCGGTATCGGCACGACAAGTGCGGCTCGGCGATCAGCCAGGGCGTGCTCGCCAACCTCACCGGCCTGCCGAGGCCCAGCCTGTTCGGGGAACTCCCGTCGATCGATCCGCGCGAAGTCGACCGGCTTGTCCCGGACGGGCCGCCGATCGCGGTCCGCGTGGTGCTGGCGAAGGTCCGCTACCACGACGTCGACAGCGCTCCCGGCCCGCACTGCGCCGCCGCGTGGGACGTGACGCAGCGGCTGCGGGAAGCGCTCGGCTGAACCGGTGGGTCACTACGAATACCTCTACCTCGACAGCACCACGCCCATCGCCGGCGAGGCGGACTGGTTCATGCGCGAACTCGGTTTCGAGTTGATCCCGGTGCAGGGCGGCGATCCCGAGGAGATCGGCCTGCGCGGCCCGGCCTCCACTGTGGACGGTCTGGTCGGCCTGGCGGTCGGCCACAACTACTCCGCGCTGCCCGATCCGGAGCCCGACGAGGTCCAGGCCATCGACGCCTACCGGGTCGAGATCGAGTTCTGGCACCGGCGCCGGGACACCGAGGACCAGCGCCGGGAAGCGCGCGTCCTGTTCGACCGGCTGGTCGCCGCCCGGCCGTCGACGCCGATGCTGCTCACCTTCGGCACGTGCCACCTGGCCGCGTCCTGGTCGCTACCCCGCGGGCTGCGCGAATTCCCCGCGGACACTTCGATCTACGCCTCGGACATCGACCAGTGGCGGCCATGGGTGATCGGGACGCGCCCCTGGATGGCCGGGTCCTAGAGCAGTTTCGCGGCAACGGCCGCCCCATCCGCGCGCATCTTGCTCGCCACGGATTTGGCGCGTGGCAGCACTTCCGGCCGCAGTGCCGCTGCCAGGGCGTCAGTCAGCGACGCGGTGTCCGGCGCGCCAGGGGCGTGCGCGGCACCGATGCCGAGCTGCCGCACCCGTTGCGCCCAGTACCGCTGGTCGTAGGTCTGGGGCACCACGACCTGCGGCGCTCCGGCACGGGCGGCCGCCGTGGTGGTGCCGGCGCCACCGTGGTGCACCGCGGCGGCGACCCGGCCGAAGAGCGACTGCTGGTTGATCTCACCGACGGCCAGGCAGTCCGGCGCATCGTCCGGCAACTCCAGGTCCGCCCAGCCGTGCGCCAGGATCGCGCGGCGGCCGAGGGCTCGGGCGGCGCCGATCATCGACTCGGCCAGGTCACCCGGCGCACGCATGCTGCCGAAGCCGAAGTAGACCGGAGCTTCACCGGCGTCGAGGAACGCCTCGACCTCCGGCGGCAGCGGACGCTCGTCGGGCAGGATCCACGCCCCGGTTTGCAGCACCTCCAGCTCCGCCGGTTCCGGCCACGGGCCGAGCACCGGATCCGCCGCCAGCAAGGGCTTTCCGGTGAAGATGTGCCCGCGGACGTCGTCGATCGGCGCCAGCCCGGCAGCGGCGCGGTGCTCGTTGAGCTTCGCGCCGAACAACTCGGTGAAGTGCCGGGCGTCGAGGTCCCACAGTTCGCGGTTGGTCGCGCCCTCCGGCCGTTCCATCGGCGTCGGCGGCGGCGCGTGGTACCGGGAGGGCAGCGTGATCGGGCAGTAGCTCGCGTAGACGTAGGCGATGCCGAGCCGCTCGGCCACCGAATGCGCGGCGACCTGCAGCGCACCGCCCGCGACGATTGCGTCGCAGCCCCCTGCCGCTTCGGTGATCGCCTCGAACTGCGCGGTGACCGTGCCTTCGACCATTTTCCGGCGCACTTCGGGATCGGCTTTCGCGACCGGCACCGCGGCTTTCGCGGTACTCCGCAATTCCGGCCCGACCGCGACGAACGGGATCCCGAGTTCTTCCGCGGGCGCCCGGAAATCCGGTGGTGCGCACAGCCGGGCCTCGCGGCCGAGCGCCCGCAGTTCGACGGCCAGCGCCAGCATCGGCTGGACGTCACCGCGTGATCCGATGGTGGAAAGCAGAATTCGCATTGCCGGATTCTGGACCCGGTCCGGGGTCTTGCCGCAAGCCCCGCTACCCGCTATACGTTGAAGTGGGAAGAGAGGTCAGCAGGCGGCAGGCAGTGCTTCCGGCGGGGTGAACGGCACGCCCAGCGCCTTGGCCAGCATCGGCAGCGAGCGGTGCAGTTCCCGTTCCCAGTAGGGCCACGTGTGCGTGCCTGGCCCGTACAGGCAGGTCGTGACCTTGACGCCCACCTCGCGCAGCCGGTCCGCCGTCACCACCGCCTGCGCACCCAGCGTCTGCTCCAGCGGGTCGAACGCGGCCCCCAGCGGGTCCAGCGGACCCGGCTCTCCGTTGCCGGAGGCGAGGAACACCGGGATCCCGCGCAGCCGCCTGGCCAGGTCGTACGGGTTGTGCGCGGCCCAGATCCGGGCCTGTGCGACCGGATCACCCCACAACTTGAGCGGGTCCTCCCCGAAGGCGGCGATCAGGTTCAGGATTCCGGTGGTGGCCGGTTCACCGCCGAATGTGGTGTGCACCAGTCCGCTGTAGGACGCGGCGGCCCGGAACATGCCGGGATTCCGCGCGGCGTAGGACAATGCGCCGAAACCACCCATGGACAGCCCGGCCACCGCGCGTTCGTGCCCGGAGCGGTAGCGCTGCTCCAGCAATCGGCGCAGTTCGGTCAGGTGGAAGGTCTCCCAGGCCGGTCCGGACAGCCAGTCCGAGTAGAACCCGACGTCGCCCGCCTCGGGCATGACGATCAGCGCGTTCAGGTCCTTCGTGTAGTCCTCGACGTCGCTGTAGGTGGTCCACTCGATGTGACCTTCGGCGGCCGAGCAGCACCCGTGCAGCAGGTAGAGCGTCGGCCACCGCTTGCCCGGCTTGGCGCCGTAGTCCTTCGGCAGCAGCAGGCGCACGCCGACGTCCGCGTCCAGTGCCGGGGACCGCACGAGCAGCTCCACCATGCGGTCGCCGAGCACGCGCTCCTCGAGCACCACCGCCCGGCCGGGTGAAGCCAGCGCCGGCGGCGTGACCGCCAGGCTGACCAGCGTCAACAGCAGGACCAGCGCTTTTCGCAGCATGACGGCCTTCGCTCTCGGTTGTCGCGTCGACACGTTCAGCTTTCCGCGCGGGCGGGTGGTGGTCAAGATCTCGCGGCGGCGCCCCGATCCACCTCATCGAACAACGTGGCTGCCCGCTCGGCGGTGTCCAGGGCCCAGCGCCCGCTGCTGAGCAGTCCCACGAACAGAATGCCGACGCCGAGCCCGAACACCAGCCACCACACGCCGTGCTCCGCGCTGGTGAACGCCGTCCCACCGCGAGCCAGCGCCGAGCCCACGATCGTGCCGGAGATCGCGACACCCAGTGCGGTACCGGTCTGCCGTCCCACGGAGGACAGCGACGCCGCCACCCCGGCCATCGAACGAGGCATTCCGGCGACCGCCGTGTTGGTGATCGGCGGATTGACGGTGCCGAGGAAAATCCCGAACAGCAGGTAGATCGCGATCACGGCGGGCAGCGGCGTGGCAGGGCCGAGCCAGCTCGACGCGACGCCGCCCAGTGCCAGTGCGGTCCCGGCGACCACCAGCGGCAACCGCGGCCCACGCCGCCCGACCAGCCGGCCGGTGACCGGGGAGAGCACCACGACCAGCACCCCGACCGGGAGCAGGCACAGCCCGGCCGTCAGCGCCGGCATACCGCGCACTTCCTGCAGGTACTGCGTGGTCACGAAGAGGAAAGCGCCGAACCCGCACAGGCCGAAGAGCGCCATCAGGATCGCCGCGCTGAACGGCACGCTGCGGAACAGGCGCAACTCCAGCAGCGGGTCGGCCCGGCGCGGTTCGTAGGCGAGCACGCCCAGCGCGCTGAGCACGGCGACGGCGAGCAGGCCGAGAACGACCGGCGAGGTCCAGCCCGACCGGCCGGACTCGATGATCGCGTAGACGACGCTGCCCAGCACCAGGATCACCAGTAGCTGGCCCACCGGATCGAACCGGCGTGCCCTGGCGGCACGGGACTCGGGCACGAACAGCGCGGTGCACACGATCGCGGCGGCCACGATCGGCACGTTGATCCAGAAAACGGAGCGCCAGCCGAGGCCGTCGACCAGTGCGCCGCCGAGGACCGGGCCCAGCGCCAGCGCCAGGCCGGACACCGAGCCGAACACGCCGATCGCCCTGGCCCGCTCGGCCGGGGCGGGGAACGCGGTGACGACGATCGACATCGCCACCGGGTTGAGCATCGTGCCACCGGCAGCCTGCAGCGCACGCGCCGCGACCAGCCAGCCGATGCCCGGCGCCAGTGCGCACAGCAGCGAACCGAACCCGAACACGGCGAGGCCGGCCTGGAAGACGCGCCGCCTGCCCACCCGGTCGGCGGTGGAACCACCCAGCACCAGGAAACCCGCCAGCACCAGGCTGTACGCGTCGACCGTCCACTGCAGACCGGAGATCGAAGCGGGCAAATCATGACGAATCGCCGGTATCGCGACGTTGACGATGGAAATGTCCATCACCACCACGAGCATGCTGACGCAACAGATCGCCAGCACCAGGAACCGACGGCGACCGGGTTCACCGGCCGCGTCGTCCGGCGTCGGATTCGAGAACGCCGGATTCGAGAACGTTGAAGAGGTCACTGCCAGGACGCTAAGTTTTAGAGCGTGCTCGAAGTCAACCCCCAGCCGTCCACCGGGTTCCCCGAGGCGGGCTTGACCATCGCCGAGGCCGCCCGCCGCACCGGCGTCAGCGTGCACACCCTGCGCTACTACGAACGCGCCGGCCTGGTGGTCACCACCGTCGACCGCACCGCGAGCGGCAGACGGCGCTACCGGCAACCGGACCTGGACTGGATCACCGTCTGCACCAAGCTGCGGGCCACCGGCATGCCCATCAAGACCGTCCGGCGCTACGCGGAACTCGTCTCCGCCGGGCGCGGCAACGAGCGAGAACGACTCGCGCTGATGGAGGCCCACCGCGCCGAGGTGGCCGCCAAACTCGCCGAAGTACAGGAAAACCTCAAGCTCATCGACCGCAAGATCGACGTCTACCGGGGCAGGCTCGCCGCCGGCGACGCCGACCGGCTCTGGGCGCCCGACCGCTGAAACGGGGTGTATTCCCTTGCCGCGGCGGGTATTCGCGGCCGGGAGTCCACCTGCCCCGGGGAGGGTCGTTGCTGTTCCGGAGGGTGCCGACCGCGCGGTCTCGGTCCGCGACCCGATGCTGGCGAAGGCGGTGAAAGCGCTGCGGCGCAACAACTCCGGCAGCGATCGCCTGCTGGTCCACCGCTCCGGCCACGGCTGGCACGAGGTGCGGGCCGAGGACCTCAACGACCGGTTCAAGGAACTGGCCGGCGACGACGAACGCCGCGGAACCCTGGAACGCGCGGTCATCCGGCTGCTCTTCCGCGTGGACGGCTAAAGGACTTCCGACGGTGACCGCCAAGGCATAGCTCGGACCCGGTCCGGGTATGCCCTGGTATGCGAACCGCACCCAGCCTCCGAGCCAGGGCACTGATCGCCTCCCTGCGCGTGCTGCGCCGCAAGCAGGTCTTCGCCGACCCGGAGAAGCTCCGGGAGAGCGTCGACAGCGGCCGCCGCCACGACCGCGAGGAGCCACCGCCGCCGGCCCACCGCGGTACCGCCGTCGTGCGGACCGACGTCGAGGGCACCCCGTGCTACACCATCCGCCCGACGGCGCCGACCAGCGCGAAGCACGTGCTCTACCTGCACGGCGGTGCCTACGTGCACCAGATCCAGAGCGACCACTGGAAGTTCGCGCGACGGCTGGCGCTGCGCACCGGTGGCTCGGTGACCGTGCCGGTCTACCCGCTCGCGCCCGGTTCGACCGCCGCGGAGACCGTGCCGCTGATCGGCCGCATCTACGACCGGCTGCTCGGTGACGCCGAACCGCACAGCCGGGTGCTGATGGGCGACTCCGCCGGCGGCGCGCTCTCCCTGGTGCTCGCCGAACGGCTGCGTGACGCGAACGAGCCGCAGCCCAAGGAGATCGTGCTCCTGTCCCCCTGGCTGGACGCCACGCTGACCCATCCGAGCCTGCCCGCGCTGGACCGGCTGGATCCGTACCTCAGCGTGCCCGGCCTGGCCGAAGCCGCGCGCCTCTACGCGGGTGGCCTGCCGCTGGACGACCCGTGGCTGAGCCCGGTCAACGGCAAGCTCACCGGCCTCGGCAGGCTGAGCCTGTTCGCCGGGACCCGCGACGTGCTGCTCGCCGACGCCCGGCGGTTCCGCACGGTGACCGCCGAGCGCGGCATCGACCTGGAGTACTGGGAGTACGAGGGCATGATCCACGCGTGGATGCTCACCACGCTGCGCGAGGCGCGGGACGCCACCCGCCGGATCGCGCACCTGGTACTGCGCTGATCGGTGCTGACCAGCGCTGGTCAGCACCGATCAGTGCCGGTCACTGCCGGTCACTGCGGTCAGTCCCGGAAGCGGAAGTCCAGCGCCTCGACCACCTGGTCGAACTTCTCCGACATCTCCTTCTCACTGGCCGCGCCGATCACCATGTCGGCGAGTTCGAAGCTGTAGGAGTCCTGGGCGGGCAGCTCGGACAGCCGCTGTCCCTCCTGGACGACCAGCTCGATCTGCACACCGGGGATCCGCTGCTCGATCTCGGCGATCTCCTCGTCGGTCGGCACGCGCTCCACCACACCGTCCTCGAACCGGCGGTGGTACCACTTGGCCGAGATCCCCCACTTCCCGCGCCGCGCCGGCGCGACCGGGTCGCGGCCCAGGCCCAGTTGCACCACGCGGTAGTGGTTCGGCACGCCCTCGACGTCCTCGAACAGTTCCGCGTGGGACTGCGAATGCCGCGGGTTGATCTCCAGCAGGCACACCTGGTTGCTCTCCGGGTGCACGAAGAACTCGACGCTGAACGTGCCGTGCTCGAGCCCGACCTGCTTGATCACCCGCTGGGCGATCTCGCTCATCCGCGTCTGCGCCTCGTCGGGCAGCTGGGACGGGTACTGGTGGCGCAGGAACGACGTGGTGCCCTCGTAGTTGATCGAGTCGAGCGCGCCGTAGACCACCACTTCGCCGTTGTAGGCGTATCCCTCGACGGCGGCTTGGACCCCGCTCAACGCCGACTCGGCGAGGCAGGCCTCACCACCGATGTTCTCGATCTCCGGCGGCAGCTCCAACTGGTCCATCACGAACTGGAAAGGCTTGCCCACGCGGCTGATGCCCTCGCGGATCTCCCGCACCGCCTCGGTGAAGGTCTCGTCGTCGGTGACCTTGAAGGCCAGCCCCGAGGAGAACGACTTCACCGGTTTGAGCCACAGTGGATAGTCGATCTTCTCCGGTTTTTCCGCATCGCCTGCCAGATCCACGATCGCGAACTCGGGGACCTCGTCGATCACCTTCGACTGTTCCAGCCTGGACCAGTACTTGTGCTCGCACTTGACGATGGCCTCCAGCGGTGCCGACGGCAGCCCGTACCGGCGGCACAGCATCGGCACCATGGTGCTGACCGGGAAGTCCCAATAGCCGATGATCGCGCTGATCTCGCCGTCGAAGGCGTCCAGCTCCCGCTGCGCCTTTTCGAGCAGCTCCTCGATCGGGATCTCCCCGTGCTGGATGTCCTCAATGGTCAGCAACCCGTGAAAGCGGTAGTTCTCCGCGTCCGGTATGCGGTGCAGAGTCCGCTCGTTCTCTTCGTCCAGTCCCACCACGAATACATCCATCACCATGTGACTCCGGTACCCGCTGGCAAGGGGTTGAAACGGGTTTCGCCGAACTCGACCGTCAACTCCCAGCGGAACTACTCCGGATCGGGCATCGCTCCTGCCGCCACTTCGGCTACCGGTGACCCGATCACCCGTGTCGCGGGAAAAAACCAACCACCGCGTTGAACAACGAGCAATATTCGATACGCCCGGAGGCACGGCCGGCCGGTAACGTCCTGATGACATCCGGTCAGGGCGGCGCTGGAGGAGAGCCCCATGTTGCTTGCGAACAAGAACGCCGTCGTCTACGGCGCCGGTGGTGCCATCGGCCGGGCGGTCGCCCGCGCCTTCGCCGAAGACGGGGCCGCAGTCTACCTCGCGGGACGCACCGCAGCTCCGCTCGAAGCGGTCGCGGCCGAGATCAACGAGTCCGGCGGCACCGCGCACGCGGCGGTCGTCGACGCGCTCGACGAGCAGGCGGTGGACGACCACCTCGACAAGGTCGCCGCCGAGGCCGGGCGGATCGACGTGTCCTTCAACCTCATCTCGCACGGCGACGTGCACGGGGTGCCGCTGCTCGACATCAGCGCCGAGGACTTCTCCCGGCCGATCGAGATCGCGACGGTGGGAAACTTCCACACCATGCGCTCGGCCGCCCGCCGCATGGTCGAGCAGCGGTCCGGGGTCATCCTGACGCTGACCTCTCCCCCGGCCAAACTGGTCGGGCCGCTGATGGGCGGCACCGCGGTCGCCGAGGCCGCGGTGGAGACCTTCACCCGGTGCCTCGCCGCGGAAATCGGCCTCCACGGCGTGCGTGTGCTCGGCCTGCGCTCCGAGGGCATTCCCGGCGCCTGGGCCGAAGACTGGCACACCAACGTCTTCGACACCCCGGTCGAGGCCACCGACGGGCTCGACCCCGAGGGCCACGCGAACGTGCTGGCGGAGCGGACCATGCTCCAGCGCACGCCGACGCTGGCCGAAATGACCGCCGTGGCGGTTTTCCTCGCGTCGGATCGCGCGGCCGCGATGACCGGCACGATCACGAACATGACCTGCGGCTCGGTGCCCGACTGATTCGTCCCGCACCAAAGAGGCGGATTTCCCGTGCTCCCGGGAAATCCGCCTTGTGCGTTTTGCCGTTCAGTCGTCCACCTTGTGCAGCAGGGTGATTCCGGTTTCGCCGAACCGGCGGAGGCGCGCGGTGGATTTTGTCCGGGAAAGGTAGTCGTGCACCGCGCGGCTGCACCCGTCCCAGGCATCGTAGTCGTCGAGAATGACGATGCCGTCGGCCTTCACGTGCGGGTAGAGGTGCTCCAGGCAGACCATGGTCGAGTCGTACCAGTCGCCGTCGAGCCGCAGCACGGCGATCGGCTCTCCGTCGTAGCGTGGAACGGTGTCCTCGAACCAGCCCTCGTGGACGTGCACCTCGGGAAAGCCCGCTTCGCCAACCAGCGCCCGGAAATCCTCCGCCCTGGTGCGCAGGTTGTCGAAGTACAACGGGTCGTCGGTGGCAGCCTGCCAGGTCATCGCGTCCTCCCCGTCGGTGGGCGTGGCCTGCGGCAGCCCACCCTCGAAGGAGTCGTAGAAGTGGTACGTGCGCCCGGGGCCGCCGAGTTGCATCATGGCCGCGGCCATGCCGCCCTTCCAGGTCCCGCATTCGACCACGGCGCCGTCGAGATCGCGCAGCCGTTCCCGCACCAGCGCGAGGTTGTCACAGAAAAGATCTTCGGTGATCAGGCTGTACGGGGAAAACCGGCGGAACAGTTCGGCGTGTTCGGCACGTTCGGCATCGGCGGCCGCACCGGCGGAGAATCGCCGGAGTTTGCGGAGAAATCGCTGCGATTCATACCATGCTGTCATTCATCGAGATTATCAATTCCTGCCCCGGATCCTCTTCTCCTGGAATTGCCGACCGGCCACCCGCCGGTCGCACGGTGTGAGATCGTTGCGCGGTGGACACCTTGGAACTACTGGTGCACCCGGTCCGGCTGCGGATCGTGCACGCACTGACCGGCGACCGCGTGCTGACCACCGCCGAACTGTGCGATCGCGTGCCCGACGTCTCGAAGGCGACGGTCTACCGGCACGTCGGCCTGCTCGCCGACGCCGGAGTGCTCGAAGTGGACGGTGAACAGCGAGTACGCGGCGCGGTCGAGCGGCGGTACCGGCTCAACCGCGAGCGCGCGGTGATCGACGCCGTGGTCTCGCCCGACGAGCACCGCCGCGGGTTCGCCGTCGCGATGACGATCCTGATCGCCGAGTTCAACGCCTACCTCGACCGCGAGCAGGCCGATCCGGCCGCGGACCTGGTCGGTTACCGTCAGCACGCGCTCTGGCTCGATCCGGCTTAACTCACCGCGCTGCTCGAGGGCCTGCGCGAGGTGATCGTGCCGCACCTGCGCAACGAGCCCGCGCCGGGCCGCGCGCAGTACCTGCTCAGCCCGATCCTGTTCCCGACCGAGAAGCCGGTAGCCGAAGATGGACGCTGACGAGTTCGCCGCGCTGACCGAACGGCACCGGCGCGAACTGCGCGTGCACTGCTACCGGATGCTCGGTTCGTTCGACGAGGCCGAGGACATCGTGCAGGAGACGTTCCTGCGCGCGTGGCGGGCCATCGACGGTTTCGAGGGCCGCTCGACCCCGCGCGCGTGGCTGTACAAGATCGCCACCAACGCCTGCCTCGACGTGCTGGCCGGCCGGTCCCGGCGGGTGCTCCCCCACCACCGCACCGGCCCGTCGGATCCGGCGACCTCGCTGGAGCCGCGCGAGGACATCCCGTGGCTGCAACCGTTCCCGGACCACCTCTGGGAACCGGCCGCCCCCGCCGACTCCGAACCGGACGCCGAGGTGATCGCCGGGGAGACGATCGAGCTGGCGTTCCTGGCCGCGCTCCAGCACCTGCCCCCGCGCCAGCGGGCCGCGCTGCTGATGCGTGACCTGCTGGGCTGGCCGGCCAAGCAGGTCGCCCAGCAGCTGGACACCGGCGTGGCCTCGGTCAACAGCGCGCTCCAGCGGGCGCGGGCCACGCTGCGGGAGCACCTGCCCGAGCGGCGGCTCGACTGGCCGAGTCCCACCGATCGCGAGCGGGCCGTGCTGCGCAAGTACATCGAGGCGATGGAGCGGGCCGATCCGGCCGCGGTCGGCGCGCTGCTGGCCGAGGACGTGCGGACCACGATGCCGCCGTGGCCGATGTGGTTCCGCGGCCGCGATTCGGTGGTGGCCGCGCTGGCCTCCAGCTGGGACACCGGTTCCCCGGACTACGTCGGCCGGTTCCGGATGCGCCCGATCGCCGCCAACCACCAGCTCGCGGTGGCCGGCTACCTCCGGCGGCCCGGCGACGACGAGTTCCGGGCCTTCGCGATCTCGCTGGTGCGGATCGAGCACGATCTGGTCGCCGAAGCACACGCCTTCCACGACCCCCGGCTGTTCCCCCTGTTCGGGCTGCCAGGGACGTGGACCGATGAGTTTTCGGTCCCGGTGGCGTCGCAACACGGGTAAGCCCACCAACGAGGAGGCAATCCGTGAGCAAGCTCCTGTATTCGGCCAGCATGTCGCTCGACGGTTTCATCGCCGGACCGGGCGGTGACATGTCGTGGCTGACCGAGCACCTCGGCCCGGAACCGGCCGTGGACGACCTGATCCCGCGAATCGGCGCGATCCTGGCCGGGAAGCGGACCTTCGGCGGGGACGACCCGCACCGCGACGACCCGGAGAAGGCCGGGCAGGCGTTCGGCGGCGGCTGGTCGGGCCCGCAGTTCGTGCTGACCCACCACGCGCCGCCGGTGCCGGCCCCCGGGGTCACCTTCGTCGACGACCTGGCCAAGGCCATCGCAATGGCGAAGGGCGCGGCCGGGGACAAGTACGTCAACGTGCTCGGCGCCGACGTGGCCCGGCAGTGCCTGGCGGCCGGTGAGCTGGACGAGATCCTGGTGTTCGTCGTCCCGGTTCTGCTCGGCGACGGCGTCCGGTTGTTCGGCCATCCCGGTGGCACGAACATCCGGCTGGAGCCGATCGGCGAGAGCGGCCTGTGGTTCCGGGTGGCCCGCTGACGGAGCGGGGCGTGGTGATCGCCGGTCGCCTACATTGGTGCCATGGCTGGCCAGGCTCCGCTGTCGGCGGCGGACAAAACGCTGAGCGTGCTCGAAGCGCTCGCCGACCACTCGCGCATCGCCGACATCGCCGCCTCCGCCGGGCTGCCGAAGCCGACCGTGCACCGGATCCTGCAAACCCTGGTGCGACACGGGTTCGCGCGGCCGGACGGGCACGGCAGCTACGTCGGCGGACCGAGGATCCTCAGCCTGGCGGGGCGGTTCCTGCAACGGCTGGACATCGCCGAGCAGGTGCGGCCGGTACTGCGTGAGCTTCAGGAAAGCACCGGGTGGACGGTGCACCTGGCGCTGCTTTCCGGGGACGAAGCGGTGTACGTGGCGAAACTGGAGGGCGCCAAGCCGTACCACCTGGCGTCGCGGGTGGGGATGAGCCTGCCGCTGCACTGCACGTCGATCGGCAAGGCGATCCTGGCGAGCCTGCCGGACTCCGAGGTCCGCGCGCTGGCCGCGCGCACCGGCCTCGCCGCGCGGACCTCGCACACCATCACCGACGTGGACGCGCTGCTGGCCGAACTGGCCACCGTGCGCTCCGTCGGTCACGCCGAGGACCACGAGGAGAACGAACCGGGCGTGCGCGCGGTGGGCGCAGTCGTCCACGACCACACCGGGCAGGTCCTCGGCGCCCTCTCCGCCGCGACGCTGGTCCACCTGGCCGAGCCGGACGACCACGTCGCCGCGCTGGTCACCCGGGCCGCCTTCGCCGCTTCCCAGGCCCTGGGCGCGCCAGCCATGTGACCTGGTTCACAACCGGGTGAGTTTCTGGCATCATCGGGTGATGTTGGTGGAACTGCGTTCCGTCAGGTGGAACGGATGCGGGTAGCGGCGTCCGAACTCCAGCAGCTGGCGGTGAGCATCCTGACCGGCGCCGGTGTGTCCACAGTGGACGCGCAGCGGGTGGCGGCCTCGCTCGTCCGGTCCAACCTGCTCGGCCACGACTCGCACGGGGTCCGGCGGCTGCCCGCCTACCTCGGCCAGATCCGCGCCGGGCAGATCGACCCCCGCGCCCGGCCGGACGCCGAACAGGTCCGAGAAGGGGCGGTGGTGGTGCACGGGAACAAGGCGTTCGGCCAGCTCGCCGCCCACCGGGCGGTGCGCGAGCTGCGGCGGACCACCGCCAAGACCGGAGCCGGCATCGCGACCATCCGCGACTGCAACCACGTCGGCAGGCTCGGCGAGTACGTCGCCGAACTCGCCGAGCACGACCTCATCGGGATCGCCTTCGGCAACGCCGATCCGACCGTCGCCCCGTACGGCGGCGCCGAACGCCGCCTCGGCACCAATCCACTCGCCTGGGCGGTCCCCCGCGCCGCCGGCGCACCGCCCATCGTGCTGGACTGGGCGACCTCCGGCGTGGCCGAAGGCAAGCTCGCGCTCGCCCGTGACCGCGGCGAGCACGTCCCCGAAGGCCTGGTGCTCGACCGGGACGGCCGCGCCACCACCGATCCCGGCGACTTCTACACCGGCGGCGCGCTGCTGCCCTTCGGCGGGCACAAGGGTTACGGCCTGAGCGTGCTCATCGAGATCGTCGGCGGGCTCATCTCCGGCACGGGCATCGGCAGCATGCCCGGCTACCGCGGCGGCTTCGGCACCGTGCTGGCCGCCTTCGACATCGCCGCCTTCGGAGATCCCCGGCAGTTCCGCGAGCACACCGAGCAGTTCCGCGCCGAGCTGCGCCGGACCAGGACGGCCGAGGGGCACACCGGGGTCCAGGTCCCCGGCGAGCCGGAAGAACGCGCCAGGCGCGAACGCGAACGCGACGGCATCCCGCTCGCCGAAGCCGTCTGGCAGGAACTGCACGCCCTATCGAGGGAGTAGTGATCATGACCGCCCCCGCCGAGCTGCGCCGCGTGGTCAGTGCCTCCGTGGTCGGCACCGCGCTCGAGTGGTACGACTTCTTCATCTACGGCTTCGCCGTCACGCTGGCGTTCAACGAGTTGTTCTTCCGCACCGCCGATCCGGCGATGGGCACCATCGTCGGCTTCGCCACCTTCGGCGTCGGTTTCGCGGTGCGCCCGCTCGGCGGATTCCTCTTCGGCCACCTCGGCGACCGCATCGGCCGCCGCTCCACGCTGGTGGTCACCACGCTGGTGATGGGTGTGTCCACCGGGCTGATCGGCCTGCTCCCGACCTACGACAGCATCGGCATCGCCGCGCCGATCCTGCTGACGGTGCTGCGGATGTGCCAGGGGCTCGGCGCCGGTGCCGAGTTCGGCGGCGCGTCCACCCTGCTCGCCGAGCACGCCCCGCCGAAGCGCCGCGGCTTCTTCACCTCGTTCGCGCAGACCGGTGTCCAAATCGGACTGCTGTCCGGCACCGTGGTGTTCCTGCTGGTCGAGCAACTGGGCCGCGAGACCGTGCTCGCCTGGGCGTGGCGGATACCGTTCTGGTTCAGCTTCGTGCTCATCGGTGTCGCGCTCTACGTCCGGCTCCGCGTCGCCGAATCGCCGGTGTTCCGCGAAATGGCGGCGACGCGGGATACCGTCGAACTTCCGGTTTTCGACGCACTGCGGCGGTATCCGCGTAACTTCGGCATCGGCATCGGCGCGCACATCTGCGACACCGCGGTCGTCTACATCTACGCCACCTACACCGTCACGTACCTGACCAAAACCCTCGGCATGGAACGCTGGGTCGGACTGACCGGGGTGATCCTGTTCAGCGTCGCGGTGATCGCGCTGCAACCGGTGTACGGCGCGCTGTCCGACCGGATCGGGCGGCGGCCGCTGAACCTGTTCAGCGTGGTTTTCACCGCCGCCTTCGCGTTCCCGTTCTTCCTGCTGCTCGACACCAGGGAACCGGCGCTGGTCTGGCTGGCGCTGCTGGTGGCGACCACGCTCGGCTTCGCGCCGATGATCGCCGTGCAGCCCGCGTTCTACGCCGAGCTGTTCGGCGCGCGCGTGCGCTACACCGGTTTCGCCGCCTCACGCGAGATCGGCGCCGCACTCGGCGGTTTCTCACCGCTGATCGCCGCCGCGCTGGTCGCCCAGGCCGACGGCAAGGGCTGGCTGGTGGCCGTCTGGATGATCTTCACCGCGCTGGTCTCGTTCGTCGCCTTCGTGCTGTCCAAGGAAAGCCGGGAGGTGGACATCGCGAGTTAGGGGCATCCCTCGCTGGTGTCGGCGGTGCCGTCGATGGCGGCGGTCAGCGCGGCCACCCTGGCGCGCAGGTCCTTCAACTCGGCGACCGGCATCCCGGTGGCGGCCCCGATCTGCCGCGGCACGTCCAGCGCCCGCTCGCGCAACGCCTCGCCGGCCGCGGTCAGGTGGATCTCCACCGAGCGCTCGTCCTGCTCGCTGCGCAACCGCCGGATCAGCCCGGCCCCCTCCAGCCGCTTGAGCAACGGCGAAAGCGTGCCGGAGTCCAGCCGCAGCCGCACGCCGATCTCCTTGACCGGCAGCCCGTCGGACTCCCACAGCACCAGCATCACCAGGTACTGCGGATAGGTCAGGTCCAGCTCGCGCAACGCGGTCCGGTACAGCGTGCCGAACGCGCGGGAAGCCGCGTGCAACGCGAAGCAGATCTGGTTGTCCAGGCGCAACAACTCCTCCGCCGTCACGGGCGGTGCCTGGTGGTGGCTCGCGGTCATGCCCCCAGCCTACATTAGGTTGCGCACAACGCAATTGTGTGCAACTCTTTTGGGCAGACCCCGACGGAAGGAATCCCATGGCGCTCTACACCGCGGCGGCCACCGCCAACGGCCGCGAAGGCAAGGCGGTCAGCTCCGACGGCCGGCTCGACCTGGCGCTGGCCATGCCGCCCGCGCTCGGCGGCGACGGCAACGGCACCAATCCCGAGCAGCTCTTCGCCGCCGGGTACGCCGCCTGTTTCGCCAGCGCGCTCGGCCTGGTCGGCAGGCAGGCCAAAGTGGACACCAAGGACATCTCGGTGACCGCCGAGGTCGGCATCGACAAGGACGACACCGGCTTCGCGCTCGCGGTCACCCTGCGTGTGGAGCTGCCCGCCGAGATCAACGAGGGCACCGGCCGCGAGCTGGTCGAGCAGGCGCACCAGGTGTGCCCGTACTCCAAGGCGACCCGCGGCAACATCCCGGTCGAACTCGTCGTGGAGTGACCCCGGCGGCGGGCGCCGCGCACGTCCGGACGGTGCCTAGTCCGGCTCGCGCAGCGCCCGCGCCACCGCACTGCTCAGGATGCGGATGCCGCGCACCGAACCCGGGTCGACCCCGGCCAGGTCGCGGACCCGCCCGAGCCGGTAGTCCAGCGTGCGCGGGTGGATGTGCAGCGCGAGCGCGGTGACCAGCCGGTTCATGTCGTTGCGGTAGTAGGCGTCCAGGGTGGCCACCAGATCCGGGCCGTTCGCCAGGCAGCGCACCAGGTCGCCGAGCCACTCGTCGACCTCCGGCACCCTGGCCACGCCGAGTTCCACGAAGACCTCCGGGATCCCGTACAGCGCGCCGGGAACCCGTTCGCGGGGAGCCACCCGCGCGACCCGGCCCGCCACCGCCAGTGCCTCGGCCAGTGAGCCCGTCCGTCCGGTGGCCGCGCCCACCGCGCACGGTCCGCCGGTCAGCTCGGCGAGCGCCCTGACCACGGTCAGCGGGTCGTCGTGCCCGGCCGGGATCAGCGCCACCACCTCGTCCGGATGACGCCACAGCAGCGGAACGGCGTGCTGTTTGAACGCCAGTTCCACGATTTCCCCGGTTTCCGGGGTGGCCGGGCACCGGAGCACCACCACCACGTATTCCTCGTGCGCGGTGACGCCGAGACTCCGGGCGATTTCCCCGGCCGTTGCGGCGTCGGCCAGCAGCGATTCGGCGAAATTGCTCACCCGCTGCGCCAATTTGACGCGCAATGCCTGTTCGTCCAGATAGCCGCGCATGTAGGCGGCCGTTCCGCGCAATCCCTGCGTGCCGAACCACGCGGTGAGCCGCAGCAGGGCGTTGAGGTCCTCGCCGTCGCCCGCCGCGTCGTGGATCTCGTGCAGCATCAGGTTCGCGTGCAGCACCAGCACCGATTCCGCGGCCCGCGTACTGAACCCGTTGCTCGCGCGCTGCTTGCCGATCTCACCGATGAAGGCAAGCGCTTCCTCACCCAGTTGCGTGTTTTCCCGCGTCATTTCGACGGTATGACGGCGAAACCAGATGGCGTAGTCGAGCATCGCCGCGTGCCCGCGCGGATCCGCGGCTTCTCGCCGGTAATCCGGGATTTCCCGGCCGTAGGCGATGATCTCCGCGCGCGCGTTCGCTTCGGCGCGTTTCTCCAGCACTTCGAAAAGGTCGCTCACACCGGCTCCCTCGAAAAGAGGTGACCGGGGGATCGTAGTGAACTGGTGGCCCGGCCGGAAGGCGCGATTCCGCTCGACAGCAGTGGGCCAGTGGGAAAACCGCTACCGAGCACAGGTTTCGGTGTGGTCTGATGCGGTTGTGGATCTCTCCGTACTGCTGGCCTTCGTGGCCGCCGCGCTGGTCATCAGCCTGGTACCCGGGCCGGACATGCTGTTCATCGTCGCCAACGGCATCGCCAAGGGCAGGCGGGCGGGGGTGGTCGCGGCGCTGGGCATGTCCACCGGGCTCGCCGTGCACACCGTCGCCGCCGCGCTCGGCCTCGGCGCCCTGCTCCAGGCGGTCCCGGCGGTGCTGGACGCGATCCGGATCACCGGTGCGGCCTTCCTGGTCTATCTGGCGGTGAGCACCCTGCGCTCGTCGAAGCAGGCACTGGCGAACACCGATCCCGAGCCGGTGCCGGACCGGAGCCTGCGGCGCACCTACGTGCTGGCGGTGCTGACGAACCTGGCCAATCCCAAGGTGATCCTGTTCTTCCTGGCGTTCTTCCCGCAGTTCCTGCACGCGGACGCCGCGTGGCCGATGTGGGCGCAGTTCCTGGTGCTGGGCGCGGTCTTCATCGCGGTCGGGCTCTCGGTGGACGGCTCGGTCGGCCTGACCGCCGGCGCACTGGCCGCGCTCCTGCTGCGCCGCCCGTCCATCCGCCGCTGGCTCGACCGGGTGTCCGCGGCCATCTTCGGCGCACTCGCCATCCGCCTGGTCGCGGACCGGAGTACCACCTAGACCAGGGGGTAGCGGCGGGCTTCCGGCGGGTGCCCCTCCCGCCGGGAGCCCGCCGCCGGACGGCACGGGCGCCGGTGCCGGCGTGGCCGGCCTGACCCCGACCGATGACGGCACCACCGGGGCAGGCGGGGGTCAGCTCACCGTGATGTTGGAGTTCCCGCTGCTCTGGTACCCCTCGGTGGCCATGATCATGTAGTAGCTGAAGTTGCCGAGGTTCATGCCCTTGCTCTTCCAGGCGTCGAAGTGGGCACCGGTGTTGATCGAACCGCCGACCCGCTTGGACTGCCGGGTGCTCCAGAACTGCGGGAAGGTCTTGGTGCCCTCGACCGACGGCGCGTTGTACCGCATGGTGTGGTAGATGTCGTAGTTGCCGCCGTCGCTGTAGACGGTGCCCCGGTGCTCGCCGGTCGGCCGGTAGTTGCCCCAGCTGTCCACGATGTAGTACTCGACGAGCGGGTTCGAGGTCCAGCCGTACAGGCACAGGTAACCGTTGCCGGAGGGGTTGAAGCTGCCGGAGTAGTTCACCGTCCGGCGCGAGCCGTTGCTCCAGCCCTTGCCGCAGACGAAGTTGCCGGTGTTGCTCCAGTTGGTCCGGTAGTTTCCACCGTTGCTCAGCACCATCGAGACCGTGTTGGGGGCGTCGGTCCAGAACGAGTAGTAGTACCCGTTGTGGTTGCCGGTCTGGTTGGTGGTGACCGTGGTGTCCGCGGCCGCGGTCCCGGGCAGCACCAGCGCGGACGTGGCGGTGAGCGCCAGCGCGCCGGTGCCGCCGAGAAACATCCGGCGGTTGATCGGGTGGGGCTGGACGTCGTCCGAGTCGCCCATTGTCATGTTTCCTCCTCGTTGAGGCCGGCGGGAGACCATTCGAGTCTTGGTCCGGCACAACAAGGCTGTCAATAAGTTTCGAACAGTTTTCGGAAACATACCGGAAGGCATCAACCCTGGCCCAGCGCCCGAGACCGGCGGCCGGAACAGCCGATTCACCAGTCATCGAGGCACTGCTGAGCCAGGGTTGTCGAAAGTTTCGCTACTCGGTGCCGCGGCGCTCCCAGCCCTCCTTGAACAGGTCGAAGAAGGCGCCGGTGGACGGGTGCCCGGTGATGAAGTCCTGGTCCAGTTCCACCCCGAGGCCGGGCGCGTCCGGCAACGCGAAGTAACCGTCGACCACCTCCGGCAGGCCCGGCGCCGCCTGCTTCACGTGCTCGTCGGCGAAGTCGTTGAAGTGCTCCTGGATCTTGAAGTTCGGTGTGCACGCGGCCAGGTGCAGGTTCGCCGCGGTGAGCACCGGGCCACCGACGTTGTGCGGGGCGATCAGCGCGTAGTGCGCCTCGGCGGTGGCCGCCAGCTTGCGGGTTTCGGCGATGCCGCCGAGGTGCCCGATGTCGGGCTGGATCACGTCCACCGCACCGGATTCGAACAGTTCGCGGAACTCGACGCGGTCGTGGATGCGCTCGCCGGTGGCCACCGGGATGTTCACCTTGGCCGCCACGGTGGCCAGCGCCTTGAGATTGGCCGGCGGCACCGGCTCCTCGATCCACGCCGGCTCGTACGGTTCCAGCATCCGCGCGATCCGGATGGCTTCGGCGGGCGCGAACCGCCCGTGCATCTCCACCAGCAGCTCGACGTCCGGGCCGACCGCGTCGCGGACCGCCTCGACCAGCGAGACGCAGCGCCGCCGCTCGGCGGGCTCCAGTTCCCACTGCCCCGGCCCGAACGGGTCGAACTTCATCGCCAGATAACCGCGTTCGACCACTTTCTTGGCCGCCGCGGCGAATTCCTCCGGCGTTCGCTCCACTGTGTACCAGCCGTTGGCGTAGGCCTTGACGCGGTCGCGGACCTTGCCGCCGAGCAGCCGCCACACCGGCTGGCCGAGCGCCTTGCCGATGATGTCCCAGCAGGCCATCTCCACGCAGGCGATGCCGGACATGACGATCTCGCCCGCGCGGCCGTAGTCGCCGAACTTCATCCGCTGCACCAGTGCTTCGGTGTCGAACGGGTCGTGGCCGATCACGTGCCGCGGCACGGCCTCGGCGAGATAACCCAGCAACGCCTTGGTGTGGCCCAGCATGCGCGTCTCGCCGACGCCGGTCAGCCCGTCGTCGGTGGTGACGCGGACGAAGGTGAGGTCACGCCACGGCGTGCCGAGCACGAACGTGTCCACCGCGGTGATCTTCATCGGGTCGCTCCCTGGTTCAGCGGTTCCGGCAGTGCGATTCCTTCGGCCCCCAGCTCGGACATCACCGCGTCCGGCATCAGCTCGGCCAGCAGCGCCAGGCCGATCTCCGCGCGCCGCACCCGTTCGCGGGCCAGCCGGATGGCCACGTCGGTCAGGTGCGAGCCGCTGGGATAGATGTTCGGCGAGTTGCGCAGGCCGAACTTGAGGTACACGGGTGCGGCCACCCGGACGATTTCGGCGATCTCGAAGTGCCGGATGAACCCGCCCTGGTCGTCCGGGGCCTCCAGGTAGATGTCCAGCGGCAGGTCAACCGCGGCCCGGACGGCGGCGAGCTGCCCGAGGCTCAGGTCGGTCGGCACGTTGTAGGTGTCCGCGCCGACCCGCTGCGCCAGCCGGATCGAGACCGGGTTGGACAGTCCCATCTGGACACTGATCTTGAACTGCAGGCTCGCCGGGAGCAGGCCTCGGTCACGGCACGCGGCGGCCAGTTCCAGGGTGCCGAGATCGGTGATCAGCACGCTGCGCACGCCCGCGTCGGCGGACCGGGCGATGTCGGCCAGGTTGTGCACGAGCTGCTCGGTGCCCCGTGCCTGCGCGGCGAGCGCGCCCGCCCCGGAGGCCAGCGCGGCGGCACCGGTGGACCAGCCGGCGAGCGGCCGCGCGAACAGGCTCACCTCGGTGCGCGCGCCGGCGCCGGTCTCGGCCATCCGGTGCAGCTCGGCCTTGGTGAGCAGCATTCCCCCGCTGCCCTGGGAAACCCGGTGCACCGGCACGTCGCGCGCGGTCGCCTCGGCCAGTACCGCGTCGAACACCTCCGGGCCTTCGACGCTGGGGATCTCCACCCGGTACTGGGCACCGTCCGGGAAGCGCTTGGTGCTGGTGGGCAGTTCGTGGTCGGATTCGGCGAACCCGAGTTCGCCGAGCAAGCTGCGGAATCTCTGCACGATGGGTGCCTTTCGGTTCGGGTCAGCCGGCGAAGGTGAGCGCGGGCAGTCCCGCGACACCGGGTTCCGCGGCGAACACGGCCCCGGCCCGGTGATCGGGGGCCGCGTCCTGCTGGGAGGTGGTGATGAACAACGTGGTCAGGCCGGGACCGCCGAAGGTGCACGCGGTCACCTGGCTCACCGGCAGCTCGATCACCGCGTCGAGCACCCCGTCCCGGTCGTACCGGCGCACCGCCGAACCGCCCCACAGCGCGACCCACACCCCGCCCTCGGCGTCGACGGTGATGCCGTCGGGCCGGCCGGGCGGTTCGACCTTGGCGAACTCGCGCCGTCCGGTGAGCCCGTCCGCGCCGGTGTAGTCGAACGCGTCGACGCGGCCGGTCGGGGTGTCCACGTAGTACGCCGTGGCACCGTCGGGGCTGAACGCCAAGCCGTTGGAGATGGTGACCCCGCCGAGGACACGTTCGACCCCGTGGTCCGGGGTGAGCCGGAACAACGCGCCCGCGCCCGCCCTGGCGTCGTAGGCCATCGAGCCGCAGTAGAACCGGCCGTCGGGATCGCAGCCGCCGTCGTTCATCCGGATGCCGTCGTCGATCCACAGTGGACCGAGCGAGGTGATCGGGCCGCCCAGCTCGTCGGTCAGCGCGAAACCGCGTTCGGTGGCCAGCACCCAGCCACCGGAGCGGCGCGGGCGCAGGGCCGCGGCCACCGAACCGACGTGCGCGCGGCTGATCCGCCCCCCGGCGTCCATCGACAGCACGTCGCCGGCCAGCATGTCCACCCACACCAGGACGTCCTGCCACCACACCGGGCCTTCACCGTGCCAGGCCAGCGCTTCGGTGACCGGCCGCGCCTCAGCCATGGTCGTGCTCCCGCAGCAGGGGCGGAAGCAGCTCACCGGGCAGGTTCTGGTAGGCGACCGGGCGCTGGAACCGCCGGATCGCCGCGGTGCCCACCGAGGTGAAGGTGCCGGTGGCGGCCGGTGCCGGGCCGCCGTGGTGCTGGGCGCGGGTGACCGCGACCCCGGTCGGCCAGCCGTTCCACACCACCCGGCCGGCGAACTCCGCCAGGCGCCGCACCAGCGGCTTGGCGACCTGCTCCCCCGGTTCACCGTGGACGGTCGCGGTCAGCTCGCCGGTGAACAACCGCGCGGCGGCGAGCAGTTCGTGTTCGCCCTCATAGGACACGATCAGCGAGGTGGGGCCGAAGCATTCCGCCAGCAGCACCTCCGTGGCGGTCCGCAACTGGTCCCAGGTGGTGGCGAGCAGCGCCGCGGTCGTGCCGTCGGCGGTGTCGGTGCCCGGTTCGATCACGCGGACCGCCGGGTGCGCGGCGAGTTCGGCGCGCCGGTGCGCGTGCGCGTCGGAAATGCGCCCGTTGAGCAGGGTCGCCGCGGCCTTGGTGCGCACCCGTTCCGCCACCGCGGCCTCGAACTCGGGCAGCAGCGGCGCCGGGTAGAACAGCACACCGGGCTTGGTGCAGAACTGCCCGGCGCCGAGCAGGTACGAATCGCTGTACCCGGCGGCGATCTCGGCCTGCCGGGCCGCGGCCGCGCCCGGGGTCACGAAGACCGGGTTGACGCTGCCCATCTCGGCGTAGAACGGAATCGGGTCCGGCCGGGATGCGGCCAGCGCGTACAGCGCGCGGCCACCGGCGGGCGAACCGGTGAAGGCGGCGGCCTTCACCGCCGGCGCCTGCAGTGCCGAGCGAGCCGCTTCTTCCCCGCGCAGCAAGGAGAACGTGCCGTCGGGCGCACCGGCGCGGCCGAGCGCGCCGGCGACAACGGCCGCGGTCGCCTCGGCCAGTTCCGGATGACCGGGGTGTCCTTTGTGGATGACCGGGCACCCGGCCGCCAGCGCCGAGGCGGTGTCCCCGCCGGCGACGCTGAAGGCGAACGGGAAGTTGCTGGCGCCGAACACCAGCACCGGCCCGATCGGGCGCAGCACGCGGCGCAGGTCCGGGCGGCCACCGGCGGGCCAGTCCGGATCGGCGTGGTCGACCACCGGCTCGCGGTACCCCGGGCCGGTGACCTCCCCGGCGAGCAACCGGAGCTGGAAGACGGTCCGCGCGAGTTCGCCCTCCAGCCGCGCCACCGGCAGGTTGCTCTCCCGCACCGCGATCGGCACCAGCTTGTCCCCGGCCGCGGCCAGTGCGTCGGCGACCAGGTTCATCGCCGTGGCCAGCCGCTCGGGCGGCCAGTCGGCCAGTTCCCTGGCGGCCACCGTCGCGGCGCGGAGCATGTCGGCCGACATCCCGCCTCCTGTTCGATATTTCGGATGCTGTTCGAAACTCTAGACACCGGCTGTCGCGCCCGTCAACACGCGCCCGAGCCGCAGCGCACCGGCGGCCACCCTCGCGTCCCACTGCGCGGCCGGTATCCGGAGCCAGGAGTCCCGCGGCACGCGCAGGCCGAGCGCGGCCACCGGCCCCCACGCCCCGCGCACCCCGGCGGCCAGGTGCACCTCCTCCTCGGCGATTTCCCGTTCCACGCCACCGGTTCCGGCCAGCACGCGGCCGAGCACCTCGGTGGCACCGCCCCGCGGCCCCGAGCAGGCGACCACGCGCACCCGTTCACCGGCGGGCACCGCGATCGCCACCTCGTGGCCGTACCAGGCCGCGAGCGCCTTGGCGAGCGGTTCGCCCTCGCCCTCCAGCCGCTGCCGGACCACCCACGACTCCCCCAGCCTGCCGACGCCGGGGCCGAGCGTGTAGGCCGCGCGCTTGGCCGGACGGGCGAGATAGCCGCGTTCGGCCAGCGTGGCCAGCAGTTCGTGCGCCGTGGTTCTCGGCACGCCGAGCCGCGCGGTGACCTCACCGGCACTCACCCTGCCCTCCGCGAGGGCGTACTCCAGCACGTCGAGCGCTCGTGCCACAGCGGGAATCTCACGCACCACCGTCGCCTCCCTTTGACCGGGCGGGCCGGCCCCGGATAGCGTTCGTCGATCCCGGCGCCCGTTCGTCACCCCATGAGGAGATCCGATGCCCGTCGTCTCGCCCGATGCCGCCGGAAAGCTCGCCGAAATCGGCTGGGGTGAGGACAAAGCGGTGATCGGCACGGTCGCGGCCACCCTGTTGTCCTGGCGGACCGGCGACACGGAACTGCTGCTCACCCACGATCCCGCCGAACTCGGCGACAGCCACCAGGGCAAGGCGATCGCGCCGTGGCCCAACCGGATCGCCGCCGGGCGCTACACCTTCGACGGGCGGGAGCACCAGGTCGCGATCACCGAACCGGCCCGCGACGCCGCGCTGCACGGTTTGCTGACCTGGGTCGAATGGGAGATCACCGGACAGCACGAGCACGCGGTCACCCTCGAGCACCGGCTTCGCCCGCAGTACGGCTACCCGTTCAGCCTCCACTTGGGACTGACCTACGAACTGGACGCCGGCGGACTTCGCTGCACGCTCTCGGCGACCAACACCGGAACCGGACCGGCCCCCTTCGGCGCCGCGTACCACCCGTACATCCGGCTCACCGACACCGTCGACGAGCTGCTGGTGGACCTGCCCGCCGACACCTACTACCCGACCGACGCCAACCTGATCCCGACCGGCCGCGCGTCGGTCGAGGGCACCGACTTCGACTTCCGCGGCGGCCGGAAGCTCGGCCCGGCCGCGCTCGACACCGCCTACACCGGACTGACCGCCGACGCCGAGGGCATCACCAGGGTGCGGCTGTCCGCACCGTCCGGGCGCACGGTCACCGTGTGGGCCGACGGCGCGCACCGCTATCTGCAGGTCTACACCGACGATGTGCCCGGTACCGGGCGCCCGGCCAGGCAGGGCATCACGGTCGAGCCGATGACCTGCGCACCGGACGCGTTCAACACCGGGGACGGACTCATCGTGCTGGCGCCCGGTGAGACCTTCCGCGGTAGCTGGGGACTGTCGCATTCGGACTAACCGTGCCGGGACAGGTCGACCGGTCCGTCGGCGACGGGCACGCCGAAGTCCGGGGTGCCGTCCGCGGCGAAGCGCAGCCGCTGCACCCGGGTGTGCCGGTTGGGGTCGTACAGCGGGTCGCCGGTGATCTGCTCGTACTGCCGCGCGTGGTAGACCAGCACGTCGGCGCCGTCCTCGGCGGTGGTGAAGCTGTTGTGCCCCGGCCCGAACTGGCTGTTCTCGCGGCTGGTCTTGAACACCGGCTGCGGTGACTTGTGCCAGGAGGCCGGGTCCAGCAGGTTCGCCGACTCGTTCGCGGTGAGCAGGCCCATGCAGTAGTTCGCGTCGGTGGCGCTGGCCGAAAAAGTGAGGAACACGCGGCCGTTGCGGATCAGCGCGGCGGCGCCCTCGTTGACGCGGTGGCCGCGCGTTTCCCAGTCGTGGGTCGGCGTCGACAGCTTGGTCGGCGTGCCGGTGATGGCGTGCGGTGAGGACATTTCGGCCAGGTACAGGCTGGTGCCGGGGCCGAGCGCCGGATCGTGCTGCGCCCAGCACAGGTACCGCTTGCCTCGGTGGGCGAAGGTGGTGGCGTCGAGGGAGAAGGTGTCCAGCGGGAGGCTGATCCGCCCGGCCACCGTCCACGGGCCCGAGCGCGGGTCCTCGGCGGCGGTGGTCAGCACGTACGGCCGGATGTGGAACACGTCGTCGGAGTTGCCCGCAGCGAAGTAGATGTACCAGCGGTTGTCGATGCGGTGCAGTTCGGGTGCCCAGATGTGGCCGCCCATCACCCCGCTCGAGGGTCTGCGCCAGACCACCGTCTCCGGCGCGGTGGCGAGCCCGCCGATGGTGGTCGCCGAGCGGATGATCAGCCGGTCGTACTCGGGCACCGACGCGGTGAAGTAGTAGCGGCCGCGGTGCCGGGTGATGAACGGGTCGGCGCGCTGCTTGATCAGTGGGTTCACCACCTGGCGCGGGCTGCCCGCACTCGCGGGCACGGCACCGGCGAGCAGGCCGGCGGTGGCCAGCGCCGCCCCGGCGCGCAACGCACCACGGCGGCCGAAAACGGCGGAGCGATGGGGGTTCGACATTGAACTGTCCCTTCGACAGCGACGATGCCCCTCAACTGTGAGCGCTAACACCGTCACGGTCAAGAGCCATTCAGACGGCGTCCGGCATGCCGAACGGGAATGGCCTACGCGCTGCCTGGGGCACCCAGTGCGCGAGAGAGGTTCTCGGCGCCTTCGCGGGCCCATTCGTCCCACTGGGTTCCTGGCACGGAAGTCCAGCGGTGCACGGGAACCGAGAGGCTGAGCGCGGCCACCATCGCACCGGTCCGGTCGTGCACCGGGGCGGCGACGCAGCTGACCGCGTCGTTCGATTCGCAGAACTCGTGCGCCAGCGCGTCGGCACGCACGCGGTCGAGTGCCTGCCACAGTTCCGCGGGCGTGCCGAGACTGCGCGCGGTCATCTTGGTCAGCTGCCGCTTCGGCGGGTACAACGTGTCGAACTCGGTGCGGGACAACGCCGAAAGCAGCATCTTGCCGACCGCGGTGCAGTGCGCGGGCAACCGCCTGCCCACCGCCGAAACCATGCGCACGGAATGCGTGCTGTCGGTTTTGGCCACGTACAGCACTTCGTCGCCGTCGCGCACGGCCACGTGCACGGTTTCCTGGCTGCGCGCGGAAACCGCCGCCGCGGCGACGGTTCCCTCGCGCGCCAGGTCCAGCCGCGATTCGTACGCGCCACCGAGTTCGAACAGGCGGACACCGAGGCGGTACCGCGTGCCCTCCTCGCCGAGCCTGCTCAGATAACCGCGGTCCGCCAGGGTGTTCAGCAGTTCGTGCACCGTGGTGCGCGGGAGCCCCAGCTTGCCCACGATCTGCGGCGCGCTCAGCTCTTCGTCGGCGCGGAACAGTTCGAGGATGTCGAGTGCGCGGCTGACCGCCGGAACCGCACGGCTCATGGGACCTCCGAACACCGGGTGTACTGGGCCACCCGACTCTACCCGGCCCCGTCCGAAATTTCGAACAGGCCACGAGACTACGGGGCCAGCAACACCTTCACCGCCTTGTGGCGTTCTTCGGCCAGGATCCGGAAGGCTTCGTGTGCGTCCTCCAATGCGACGTCGTGGGTCACCAGCAGGCCGGGATCCAGTGCGCCGGAAGCGAAGGCGCGGACCGCGTGGGTCCAGGCCCGCGGCGGCGCGCCGAAGACGGTGTGCACGGTGATCTCGTTGAGCACCAGGGAAACCGGGTCCAGCGGCTGGTCGTCGGAAGCGGGAATGCCGGTGAGCGCCACGCGACCACCCCGCCGCGACAGGCTCACCGCGTTGTGGGCCGTGCCCGGCGCGCCCGCCGCCTCCAGCACCGCGTCGAACGAACCCGCCAGCGAGTCCAGTTGCGACGGCAGCACCAGCGAATCGGCACCGCACTGCGCGGCCAGCGCGGACCGGTCGCGGCGCGTGTGCACCACCACGATCTCCCCGGCCCCCGCCGCCCGCAGCAACTGCACCGCCAGCAGTCCGAGCATGCCCGCGCCGACCACCGCGCACCGCTCCCCCGGGTGCACGGCGAGCTTCAGGCAGGCCGCCGCCACGCACGCGGCCGGTTCGAGGCCCGCCGCCGCCCGCAGGTCCGCCGTCTCCGGCAGCCGGTGCAGCAGGCGCGCGGGCACCAGGACGTGGTCGGACCAGGCTCCCGGCTGGGTGAACCCGGTTTCCTCGTACGGGCCGTCGCACAGGTTCGTGTCCCCGCGACGGCAGGCCGCGCACACCTGGCACGAACGGATGCCCTCGCCGACCACGGGCGCGCCGACCAGGTCCGCGCCGACGCCGTCACCGACCGCCGCGACCCGCCCCGACCACTCGTGCCCCGGCACCACCGGGTACCGCACGTACTCCGCCGGGCGCGTGCCCTGCATGATCTCGCGGTCCGAACCGCAGATCCCGGACCACGCGACCCGGACCAGCGCCTCCCCCGGGCCGGGCGTGGCCGGCTCGGCCTCCCGCACCACCAGCTCACCCGGCCGGTCGATCCACACCGACCGGTTCACCGCGCACGACCCGCGATGAGCCGCTGCAGCAGGATGAACACCAGCAGCAGCGCACCGATGACGATCTTGGTCCACCACGAGCTGAGCGTGCCCTCGAAGGTGATCAGCGTCTGGATCACGCCCAGCACCACCACGCCGAGCACGGTACCGGCCAGGTACCCGGACCCGCCGGTGAGAATGGTGCCGCCGATCACCACGGCCGCGATCGCGTCCAGTTCCATGCCCACCGCGTGCAGGGAGTTCCCCGACAGCGTGTAGAAGGTGAGCAGGATTCCGCCGAGCGCCGAGCAGAACCCGCTGATCGTGTAGACGCCGACGCGGGTGCGTGCCACCGGCAGGCCCATCAACAGCGCGGACCGGTTGCTGCCGCCGATCGCGTAGACCGTGCGGCCGAGCCGCGTGTAGTGCAGCACGTATCCGGCCACCAGCAGCACGGCGACCGCGATCAGCACGCTGATCGACACGCGCAGCCCGCCGGGCAGTTCCACCGGCGTCTGCGCGATCGCGACGAACAGCGGGTCGTCCAGCGAAACCGACTCCGTGCTCAGCGTGTAGCTCAGCCCGCGCGCCAGGAACATGCCCGCCAGCGTGACGATGAACGGCTGGATCTCGAAGTAGTGGATGATCGAGCCCATGCCGAGGCCGAGCACCCCGCCGACGGCCAGCACCGCGAGCATCACCACCGGCGCGGGCAGCCCGGCGCGCAGCAGTTCGGCGCAGAGCACGGTGGACAGCGCGACCACCGAGCCGACGGACAGGTCGATGCCGCCGGTCAGGATCACGAAGGTCATCCCGGCCGCGACCACCAGCAGGAAGGCGTTGTCGATCAGGATGTTCAGCACCACCTGCCCGTCCCCGAAGGCCGGGTAGCGGGTGGCGCCGAAACCGTAGGCGACGATCAGCAGTGCCAGCGAGGCCGCGATCGGCAGGTAACGCGCCTGCCGCCAGCCACCGCGCACCGGGGTTGCGGTCACCGTGCTCATGCGGGCACCTCGACCTTCGCGGCCGGTTCGGCGGGTGCGGGCGCCGGTGGCTTTCGCCGCCTTCGCAACTTCGCCCGGAACGCCGGGGACTGGACCAGGCAGACCACGGTCACCACCAGCGCCTTGACCAGCAGCGTCGACTCCGGTGGCACCCCGACGGTGTAGACGGTGGTGGACAGCGTCTGGATGAGCAGCGCGCCGAGCACCGTGCCGCCGAGCGAGAACCGGCCGCCCGAGAGCAGCGTGCCGCCGATGACCACGGCCAGGATCGCGTCGAGTTCGATCCACAGCCCGGCGTTGTTGCCGTCGGCGCTGGAGACGTTCGAGCTGACCATCAGCCCGGCCAGTCCGGCGCACAGCCCGCAGAAGACGTAGACCAGGACCAGCAGGCCGCGGGCACGCACCCCGGCCAGCCTGCTCGCCTCGGGATTGCCGCCGACGGATTCGACCAGCAGCCCGAGCGCGGACCGGCGGACCACCAGCGCGGTCGCGGCCACCACCCCGAGCGCGATCAGGATCGGCGCGGGCAGCCCGAGCCAGTACCCGCCACCGAGCACGCGGAACGGGTCGGAGTCCACGGTGATGATCTGGCCGCCGGTGACCAGCTGCGCCAGTCCGCGGCCGGCGACCATCAGGATGAGCGTGGCGATGATCGGCTGGATCCCGATCACCGAGACCAGGAAACCGTTGCACAGCCCCAGTAACAGGCACAGCACGAGCGCGATGCCGAGGGCGCCGAACACCCCGCCCGCCGCGTTCTGGTCCGGCAGCGTGCTGATCTGCGCGCAGGCGATCGCCGCGCCGATGGCCACCACCGAACCCACCGAGAGGTCGATGCCGCCGGTCGCCACCACCAGCGTCATGCCGAGCGCGACGAGCACCAGCGGCGCGCCGAAGCGCAGGATGTCGATCAGCGTGCCGTAGAGGTGCCCGTCGCGGACCGTGATGGCGAAGAAGGACGGCGAGAGCGCCAGGTTCACCAGCAGCAGCGCGATCAGCGCGGCCGCGGGCCAGAACAGCCGGTACTTGCTCATGACGGCGCTCCTTCGGCGATCGTGCGCATGATGGCCTCCGGGGTCAGCCCGGAGTTCGGCAGGCAGTCGACCATGCGGTGGTCGCGCAGCACCGCCACCTGGTGGCTCAACCGCAGTACCTCCTCCAGTTCGGCCGAGACGAACAACACGGCCATGCCGCCGTCGGCCAGCTCGGCGACCAGCTTCTGGATCTCCGCCTTCGCGCCGACGTCGATGCCGCGCGTGGGCTCGTCCAGGATGAGCAGCTTCGGCTCGGTGATCAGCCAGCGCGCGAGCAGCACCTTCTGCTGGTTGCCACCGGAGAGCGTGCCCACCGGCGCGTCCGGATCGGCCGGGCGGATGCCCAGCGCCGAGATGTACTTCTTGGCCAGTTCGTCCTGGCGCCGCCGGGAGATCGGTCGGGTCCAGCCGCGCGTGGCCTGCAACGCGAGAATGATGTTCTCCCGCACGGTGAGCTCCTCGATCAGGCCCTCGGCCTTGCGGTTCTCCGAGCAGAAGGCGACCCCGGCCGCCATCGCCGCCCGCGGCGTGCGCGGGGCCGAGGACCGGCCGTCGAGTTGGAGCGTGCCCGTGTCGCTGTGGTCGGCGCCGAAGAACAGCCGCGCGAGTTCGGTGCGCCCCGATCCCAGCAGTCCGGCGAGGCCGACCACCTCGCCTTCGCGGATGGTCAGCGAGAACGGCTCGATCGCGCCCTTGCGGCCCAGCTCGGTCGCCGTGGCGAACGGCTTCTTCTCCGACGGGTCCCAGTCGCGGCGCGGCTCTTCGAGTTCCTCCAGGGTGTCCAGCTCGCGGCCGATCATCTTGGTCACCAGCGCCACCGGGGTGATCTCCCCGGCCAGGTACTCGCCGACCAGTTTTCCGTTGCGCAGCACGGTCATCCGGTCGGCGATGGCGAAGACCTGGTCGATGAAGTGGGAGACGAACAGGATCGCCACGCCCTCGGCGCGCAGCGACCGGATCACGCCGAACAGCTTCTCCACCTCGCCGGTGTCCAAACTGGACGTCGGCTCGTCGAGCACCAGCACCCGCGCGGAGACCTCCATCGCCCGCGCGATGGCCACCAGCTGCTGCACGGCCAGCGAGTGCCCGCCCAGCTCGCTGGTCACGTCGAGGTCGAGATCCAGGCGCCGCACCAGTTCCGCCGCCCGCTTGCGCATCGGCCCCCACTGGATCCGGCCGAACCGGCGGGGTTCACGGCCGAGGAAGATGTTCTCCGCCACCGAAAGGTTCGGGCAGAGGTTCACCTCCTGGTACACCGTGCTGATGCCGTGGCGCTGGGCCTGCGCCGGACCGCTGAAGGCCACCGGCTCACCGCTCAGCTCGATCGAACCGGCGTCGATCTCGTACACCCCGGTGAGCACCTTGATCAAGGTGGACTTGCCGGCGCCGTTCTCGCCCATCAGCGCGTGCACCTCGCCGGGGAACAGGCGGAAGCCCACGTCATCGAGCGCGACGACCCCGGGGAACTGCTTGCGGATGCCGGTCATGGTCAGGATCGGCGCACCCTCGGTGCGGTCCATGCGTGCCCCCTTTTGGTGGGAGTGGAGATCCCGGCGCCGGACGGCGGCCGGCGCCGGGATTGCTCAGTTGACGATCGCGACCGCTCAGTACTTGCGCTGGGGCAGCGCGGCCTTGGCGGCCTGCTGGTCGAAGACCGTCTCCTCGGTCTCCACCCGCGGCGGCACCTGTTCACCGGCGGCCACCTTCTTGGCCAGGTCCATCAGCTGGGTGCCGAGCAGCGGGTTGCACTCGACCACGAAGTTGATCTTGCCGTCGGCCAGTGCCTGCAGCGCGTCGCGCACCCCGTCCACCGAGACGATCTTGATGTCGGTGCCCGGCTTGAGCCCGGCACCCTCGATCGCCTCGATCGCGCCCAGCGCCATGTCGTCGTTGTGCGCGTAGAGCACGTCGATCTTGCCCTGCGACTTGAGGAAGGCCTCCATCACCTCTTTGCCCTTGGACCGGGTGAACTCCCCGGTCTGGGAGGCGACGATCTTGAACTTCGGGTCCTTGCCGATCACCTCGGCGAACCCGGCCTTGCGGTCGTTGGCCGGCGCGGAACCGGTGGTGCCCTGCAGTTCCACGATCCGCACCTCACCGGTGGCGGCGGCGAACTCCTTGGTCAGCCACTCGCCGGACTTGCGGCCCTCGGCGACGAAGTCCGATCCCAGGAAGGTCTTGTAGAGCGTGGTGTCGGGCGAGTCCACCGCGCGGTCGGTCAGGATCACCGGGATGTTGGCCGTCTTGGCCTCCTTGAGCACGGTGTCCCAGCCGGATTCGACCACCGGCGAGAAGGCGATCACGTCCACCCGCTGCTGGATGAACGAGCGGATCGCCTTGATCTGGTTCTCCTGCTTCTGCTGCGCGTCGGAGAACTTCAGGTCCACCCCGGCGGCCGCGGCGGCCTCCTGGATCGACTGGGTGTTCGCGGTGCGCCACCCGCTCTCCGCGCCGACCTGGGAGAAGCCGATGGTCAGCTTCTCGTCGCCGCCGGCCTGGGTACCACCACCCCCGGACGCGCAGCCGGCCAGCATGCCCAGCCCCAGTATCGCCGCCGACCACGCGGCCCACGTCCTTCGCTTCACGGCACTCACTCCTCGATCCACACTGATCCGGAAAACTGTTATCGCTAACATTCGATTGCGGCCGAACGGGGCAGCACCCTGCTCCGGGTAGGTCAGCCGCCCGTGCTCTCGCGGACGACCAGCTCCGCGGGCACCAGGGAGCGCGCCGGTGGGGCCGCTCCCTCGATCTGTTCCTGCAGCAGGCCGAAGGTGCGCCTGCCCACCTCGATGAAGTCCTGCCGCACGGTGGTCAGCGGCGGGTTGAAGAAGGCGGCCTCCGGCACGTCGTCGAACCCGGCCACGTGCACCTCGCCCGGCACCGACCGGCCCGCCTCGGCGAACGCCCGGAGCAGGCCGAGCGCCATCTGGTCGTTGGCGACAAAAACCGCGGTGATCCCGCGTTCACCCGCCAGCTCCCGGCCCGCCTCGTAACCCGAGCGCGGGCTCCAGTCACCCCGCAGCACCGGCGGCGGTTCCGCGTCGTGCCGCTTGAGCGTGCGCCGCCACGCCTGTTCGCGCGCCCGCGCCTCCAGCCAGTCCGCCGGGCCCGCCACGTGCCAGACCGTGCGGTGACCGAGGCCGAGCAGGTGCTCGGTGACCTGCCGGGCACCATCGCGCTGGTCCACCGAGATCACCGGGATCGAGGCCCGGTCGGTGTCGGCCACCGCGACCATCGGGACCCCGCCCGGCGCCGCCCGCAGCGCCGGCTTGGCCACCACGTGCGGGGCGATCACCACCACGCCTTCGACCGCCTGGCGGCGCAGGCTTTCCACCGCGGCGGCGATGGAGTCCCGCCGCGGATCGCTGACACTGGCGATGGAAATGCCGTACCCGGCCTCGCGGGCGGCGTGCTCCACGCCGAACAGGGTGCTGGCCGGGCCGAACAGGGTGGAGTCGAGCGCGACCACGCCGAGATTGCGCGAGCGGCCGGTGGCCAGCGCGCGGGCGGTGGAATTGGGCCGGTAGCCCAGTTCCTCGATGGCGGCGAGCACCTTCTCCCTGGTTTCCGCGCGGACCGGCCCGGTCTCGTTGATCACCCGGGAAACGGTCATATGGGAAACACCGGCCAGCGAGGCCACATCGGTGAGCGCGGGCAGCCGCACGGCGGGTGCCGGCTCGACCGCTTCGGTCCGCTTCGCCACGCTGCCTCCTCTGTTCCCCGGACGGGTTCGCCGGGGAGAACCCTACTCGACACGGGCAAGTGTTAGCGATAACACTTAGCGCGTCAAGTCTCGGATCCATCACCGTGCACCGCTGCCGAAAGGATCGCCGAAGATGCTGACCCGCCTGCTGCTCAGCGTGTCCGTCCTGTTAGGACTCGCAGTGACCCCGCAAGCCGTTGCCGCCACACCGAACTCCGGTTACCTGTTCGCCTACTTCACCGGTGAGGGCACCCCGGACGGCGAGCAGATCTACTTCGCCGCCAGCCGCGGCGACGACCCGCTGGCCTGGGACGAGCTCAACGGCGGCAAGCCGGTGCTCACCTCCACGCTGGGCGATCGCGGGGTGCGGGATCCGTTCCTGCTGCGCTCGCCAGACGGCCGCCGGTTCTACCTGCTGGCCACCGACCTGAAGATGCACGGCAACGGGAACTGGGACCAGGTGCAGCGCACCGGGAGCCGGTCGATCATGGTGTGGGAGTCGGCCGATCTGGTGCACTGGTCGGCGCAGCGCTCGGCGCTGGTGTCGCCGCCGACCGCCGGGAACACCTGGGCGCCGGAGGCGTACTGGAACGCGGCGACCGGTTCGTACGTGGTTTTCTGGGCGTCGAAGCTGTACGCCGAAAACGACCCGCAGCACCTCGGCGACAGCTACAACCGGATGATGTACGCGACCACCACGGACTTCGTGCACTTCAGCGAAGCGCGGGTGTGGAACGATCCGGGCTATTCGGTCATCGACTCCACGGTGATCGCCTCGGACGGGGTGTACCACCGCTTCACCAAGGACGAGCGGAACCCGTCGTCGTCCACGCCGTGCAGCAAGTTCATCCTGCAGGAGAGTTCGGCGGACCTGCTGGCGCCGTCGTGGGACTTCACCGCCGACTGCATCGGGAAGGGCGCAATCAGCCGGGGTGAGGGCCCGACGGTCTTCAAGGCGAACACCGGGAACAAGTGGTACCTGTTCATCGACGAGTTCGGCGGGCGCGGGTACGTGCCCTTCGAAACCACGGACCTGGCCTCGGGGAAGTGGGCGATGTCGCCTTCGTTCGACCTGCCCACCTCCCCGCGGCACGGCACCGTGCTACCGCTCAACCCGGCGGAACACCACCGGGTCACCCGCACCCTGCGCTGAGCGGCCCTACGGGAGGGGACGCAGGCGCAGGAAGGTGATCGAGTGGGGCGGGAAGGTGTGGTCGAACACCGAGGCCAGTCCATCCACAGTGGACTCCATTGGCCGGATGGGGGTGGCGGTCTCGGTGTTCACCGCGTCCGGCGGGCCGGACAATGTGGTGACCCGGCCCTGTGGCGCGATCCGGGTGCCGCCCAGGTCCACGCGCGTCGTGGCGGGGGCGGACTGGGCGTTGACCACCTTCACGATCAGGTCACCGGTGGCCGCGTCGTGGGTGACCACCTGGCGGAACGGCTCGGCCACCTTGTCGTCGGTGAACTCGCCCCACTTGACGCCGTCGAGGAACAGGGACACGTGGCGGTTCCGGACCTCGACACGGACGTCGTAGGTCCGGCCCTCCTCGATGCGGGTGCCGTTCTCCACCAGGGTCTGCTTCGCCCCGCCGGTCGCCTTTTCCACCGCCGAGCGCGTGTTGGCCCAGCCGCCCAGGTTCCACCAGTAGTAGTCCCCGGTACCCCGCACGCCGAAGCCGATCAGGAAGCCCTCCGCCCCGGCCTGCTTGGTCGCCTTCACCGACAGGTCGTAGTTCTGCCACCCCGGATCCCCGGCGGTCACCATGGTGTTCTCCGCCGTCACGTCGGACTGCACGTACGCGCCGTTGTCCACCGACCAGTTCCCGCGCCCGCTGATGTTCGTCCACTTCTGCGCACCGGCCGAGAAATCGTCGGCGAACAGACCCGTGCCGTCGGCCGCGGTCACCGTGACGTCGTCGTAGCGCGCGCTGGTCAGCCACGTCGAGAGGCCCACCGCACCGGTGATCGGGCCGTTCACGATCGGCGTCGGCGTGGACGTGCTCGGCACCACGCGGTCACCGACGTTGGTCATGAACAGTTTCTGCGTCTCGTAGCTGGTCGAGCCCCACGACGCCGAGTTGGTGAACCAGATCATGTCCGGCCGCCACTGGTTGTTGTCCCGGTCGGCGAGCAGCGGCGCGTACGAAGCCAGCCGCACCACGTCGGCGTTGCGCTCCAGCCCGGTCATGAACGCGGCTTCGGCGAGCGAGTTCGCGAACCGGTTGTCCTGCGAGGCGTACTCCCCCAGGAACACCTTGGGGCCCTTGCGATCGTAGGTGTCGTACCGGTTGTTGTTCTCCAGGAACCACTGTGGACTGTTGTAGTAGTGCTCGTCGACCATGTCCACGTTCGCGGCGCGGTTCAGCTCCCAGGCGCGGTCGAAGGTGGCGCCCGCGTCGTCCGGCCCGGAGTTGCTGATCACGGTGATCTCCGGGTACTTCGCGTTGATCGCCTTGCGGAATTCGGTGAACCGTTCGAAGAACTCGTCCGGCAGGTTCTCCTCGTTGCCCACCCCGAGGTGCGTCAGGCCGAACGGCTCCGGGTGCCCCATCTGCGCCCGCCGGGCGCCCCACGGTGAATCGGCGGGGCCGTTGGCGAACTCGATCAGGTCCAAAGTGTCCTGGATGTGGCGCTGCAGCAGTTCCGGGTCGTCGGTGGCCTGGTTCTGCCCGCATCCGGTGACCAGCGCGGGCACCACCGGCAGCGGCATCGCGCCGATGTCCTCGGCGAACTGGAAGTACTCGAAGTAGCCGAGCCCGTAGGACTGGTTGTAGCCCCAGAAGTTCGCGTTGGTGGCGCGTTCCTCGACCGGGCCGACGGTGTCCTTCCACTGGTACGAGCGGCGGCGTTCCCAGTCCGGCGCTTCGTAGGCCTCGTGGCTGCCGGTGTTGACCAGGCAGCCGCCGGGAAAGCGCACGAAGCCGGGCTCCAGCGCGGCGATCTTCTCGGCCAGATCACGCCGCAAACCGTTGGGGCGGTTCATGAAGGTGTCGCGCGGGAAGAGCGAAACCATGTCCAGGCCTACCGAAGCGCCCGCGGTCACCGTGAGACGGCCGGTCGAACTGGATTCCCGCGCGGTGAAGCTGCCGGTGTACTTCGCCCACTCCCCCTTGGCCGTGACCAGCACCGGCCGTGCCAGGGAAGCACCAGCCGCGTCGGTGAGGCTCGCCGTGAGCTGGGCGTTTCCGCGCGCCCACACCGAGAAGTCGTACCGCTTTCCCTTCTCCACCGCGATTCCCGCGTTGTAACCGGCATTGGTCACGCCGAACGAACCGCCGGTCACGTCCAGCTTCAGGTAGCGCCGGTTGCGTTCGTTGAGCCTGCCCGCGTCGTCGGCGACGGTGGCGGTTCCGCCCGAGGCAGCCGGTGTCCACGCCGTCAGACCGGTGAACGAGGCGTTGTCGGCGCGGTCGAACTCGAACGACCGGTTCCGCACCAGTTCGCCGTACAGCCCGCCGTCGGCGGCGTGATTGATGTCCTCGAAGAAAACCCCGTACATGCTGCGCGGCAGCTCCGGCCCGTCCGCCGCCGCATCGATCTCGAGCCGGTAGGCGGGTGCGGCCTGCGCGGCCACCGGAAGGGGCGCGACCGCCAGCGCGGTCAGCGCGGCGAGGGCTAGTCCGAACCTCAGTGATCGTCTGGACACCGCTGTCCTCTCTCGCGAGGTATGTGAGCGCTAACATTCAGCTGTCCGCCGCCACGCACTGTCAACTGAGGTCCAGCGGGCCGCACAAGTACGGCGTTGACACCCAGCTGATCTTGGTCCTACCGTTCGTTCAACTACCGGACGTTGTTCGAGATTTCGAACACTGCAGAGCCGCAGCTTGGGGGCACCTTGGACACCGACCTCTCCCGCGGGGCCATTCGCAAGATCACCCTGCGCTTGCTGCCCCTGCTGGCCGTGCTCTACGTGATCGCCTACATCGACCGGTCCAACGTCGGCTTCGCGAAGCTGACCCTGCAAGCCGAACTCGGCCTGTCGGCGACCGTGTTCACGCTCGGACAGGTGTTCTTCTTCGTCGCGTACGCGCTGCTGGAAGTGCCGAGCAATCTCGCGCTGCACCGCTTCGGCGCGCACCGCTGGATCGCCCGGATCATGCTCACCTGGGGCCTGGTCACCCTGGCCACCGCGCTGGTCACCGAAACCTGGCAGTTCTACCTCGCGAGGTTCCTCCTCGGCGCGGCCGAGGCCGGCTTCTTCCCCGGCGTGCTCTACTACCTGACCCGCTGGTTCCCCTCGGCGCACCGGAGCACCGCGATCGGGCTGTTCATGCTGGCCGGCCCGATCTCGTTCATCATCGGCAATCCGCTCATGGGCGGGCTCAACGACCTGCACGGGGTGTGGGGGCTCGACGGCTGGCAGTGGATCTTCCTGGCCACCGGCGTGCCCGCGGTGCTCGCCGCGCCGGTCGTGCTCTGGCTGCTGCCACGCGAACCGGACACCGCCACCTGGCTCACCCCGGCCGAACGCGGCTGGGTGCGCACGCGGCTGGACGAGGAAGCCGCCGTCGCCGGGTCGCAGCCGCACAACGCGTGGGCGGTGCTCAAGGACCGCCGGGTGGTCTCGCTGGCCGTGTTCTTCCTCTGCTTCCCGCTGGCCACCTACGGCCTGGCGTTCTGGCTGCCCACGATCGTCGACGGTTTCGGGGAGCTGTCCGGTTTCTCGGTCGGCCTGCTCTCCGCGGTCCCCTACCTCTGCGTGATGGCCGGGCTGGTGGTGGTGCCGAAGCTGGCGAAGACCCGCGGCACCCCGTTCGGCTGGCTGGCGCTGATGCTCGGCCTGAGCGCGGGCGGTTTCCTGCTCGCGGCCGTGTCCGGCAGCCCGTGGCTGCAGATGCTGGGCATCTGCGTGGCCTCGGTCGGCGGGTACGCGGCCCAGCCGGTGATGTGGGGCATCGTGCCGAAGTTCCTCTCCGGCGCGGCCGCGGCGGCCGGGATCGGCGCGATCAACGGGATCGGCAATCTTGGCGGCGGCTTCGGGCCGATGGGCATCGCGGCGATCGTGGACGCCACCGGTTCGGCGCTGACCGGGCTCGTTTTCCTCATCGTCGTGTCGGTACTGGGCATACTGGGCACGTTCGTCCTGCGCCGCGTGCTCCGCCCGGTAACAACCGGGGACCCGGTGACGAGTCACTGACGAACCCCTGGGAGGCGGCATGGCGATCCACTACTACGACTCGTCCGGCCTGTGGATCGCCTTCCGCCGCAAGGAAGGCGACCGGTACCTGTTCAACTCGCACGCCGAGTGGATCGGCTGGTTCCCGTGGGGCGACAAGGACGCGGTGACCACCACCGGCGACTACCTGGGCACCGTGGTCACGGACCGGCTGCTGCACCGGCACCACCAGCCGTACCGCGGTTATCCCGGCTTCCCCGGTTTCCCCGGCTATCCGGGGCACCCGTCCTATCCCGGCCACTGGGGACCGCGTTCGCTGCCGGCCGGATTCGTCGACGTGCCCGCCAGGCTGCTCAGATCGAATTCGGACTGAGCGAGGGCAGTTCGCCGCGTTCCGCCAGCGCCTCGACCGCTTCGCGGATCGCGTCGAGCGAGCTGTACCGCGGCTCGAAACCCAGGAGACGGCGCGCTTTCTCGATGCTCGCGTTCGGGCTGTGCGCGATGTGGTCCCAGGTCAGTTCGGCCGCACGCGCGTCGACCGTCTCCCGCCACTGCTCCCAGCCGAGGTAGGACAACTCCGCGGAACGCCCGTACCAACCCGCGACGGCTTCCGCGTACCCGCGCAACGTGAGCGCGGCCGGGGAGACCACATGAAAGCTCTCCCCGATGGAGACGCTCCGGTTTGCCATCGCGGCGGTGAACGACTGCGCCACGTCGTCGGCGTGCACGTGGTGCAGCGTCTCCATGCCGAGATTGGGCAGCACCAGTTCCTCCCCGGCGGCCAGCGCCCGGAACACTCCGAGGTCGAGGTTCCCGGCGGGATTGACCGGCGGCCGGCCGGGGCCGCAGATGTGGCCGGGGTGCAGCAGGGTCGCCGGGAAACCGTGCCGCCGCGCCTGGTCCAGCAGGTAGCTCTCGATCCCGGCCTTCGCGATGCCGTAGGTGCCGAACGGCCGCCGCGGCAGGTCCTCGGTGGCCGGTACGCGCGTGCTCGCACCGTGCACCCAGATCGTGCCGCAGTGCAGGAAGTGCTGGATCCGCCCGTGCAGCGCCCCGACCAGCTGCCGCGCGCTCTCCTCGCGGAAGCAGATCAGGTCGATCACCACGTCCGGTGCGAGCTGGCGGACACGAGGTCCGAACGCACCGGTCCGCTCCTCGTCGTCGCGGTCGGCGCTCACCGTGGTGACCGACCGCCAGGCCTCGTGCGGCCGGTAGGGCTCGGACCGGCCGCGGCTCACCACCACCACCTCGTACCCACCGGTGACCAGCCTCGGGATGAGGTAACCGCCGATGTGCCCGGTACCGCCCAGCACCACCACCCGAGTCATACGGACATCGTAGGGACGAACACCGATGAGTTCCGGGTTCGCGGCCGGTCTGCCTCGATGAGGAAAGGACGGCCCGATGGACGAACTGCAGGAACTGCTGGACACCCACGTGGCAGCCGGGACCGTGCCCGGCGCGGTGGCGCTGGTGGCACGCGGTGATCGAGTCGAGGTGCGGACCGCCGGGTTCGCCGACATCGAGTCCGGGACGCCGATGGCGGCGGACTCGATCTTCCGGCTCGCGTCGATCACCAAGCCGATCGTCGCCGCCGCGGTCCTGGTGCTCGTCGAGGACGGCGTGCTCGCGTTCGACGATCCCGTCGCGAAGTGGCTGCCGGAACTGGCGTCGCCGATGGTGGTGCGCACCCCGGACGGACCGGTCGACGACCTGGTGCCCGCCGTCCGCCCGATCACCGTGGCGCACCTGCTCACCTCGACCGCCGGGTACGGCTTCTCCTCCGACTTCTCGCGCCCCGCCGTGCAGGCGCTGTTCAGCGTGCAGAAGGACGGCCGCGAACCGCAGCACGTGCCACCGCCGGACGAGTGGCTGGCCGCGCTGTCCCGCGTTCCGCTCGGGCACCAGCCCGGCGAGGGATGGCTCTACAACACCAGTTCCGACCTCCAGGGCGTGCTGATCGCCAGGGCGAGCGGGCGGTCGCTGCCGGAGTTCCTCGCCGAGCGCCTGTTCGAGCCGCTGGGCATGACCGACACCGGATTCGCCGTGCCGCCGGAACAGCGGCACCGCTTCACCACCTACTACCGCCCGTCGGCGGACGGGTTCGAGCGGGCCGACGGCCCGGACGGGCAGTGGAGCCACCTCCCCGCCTTCCCGTCCGGTGCGGGCGGGCTGGTGTCGACCGCGCGCGACTGGCACCGGTTCGCCCGGATGCTGCTGGCGGGCGGTGAGCACGTGCTGTCCGCGGAGTCGGTGCGGCAGCTGGTGACCGACCAGCTCACCCGGTCGCAGCGCGAAGGCAGCGAACTGTTCCTGGAGGGGCAGAGCTGGGGCTTCGGCGGCGCGGTGGACGTGGATCCGGTGGACCCGTGGATCGTGCCGGGCCGGTACGGCTGGATCGGCGGCACCGGCACCACGGCGCACCTGGTGCCGTCGACCGGCGCGATCGCCGTCCTGCTCACCCAGGTGGCCTCGGACGGCCCGGAGGCGCCGAAGCTGATGCGGGACTTCTGGACGCTGGCAAACGCGGAACGAACCCTTCCGCATTGACCCATAACGTCATTCCCATGACCGAAATCCAGCCCTTCCGCATCGACATCCCGCAGGCCGAAATCGACGACCTCCGCGACCGCGTCGCCCGCACCCGGTGGCCTCGCGAACTGCCCGGTACCGGCTGGGAACGCGGGGTGCCGGTCGGCTACCTGCGTGAACTGGCCACCTACTGGGCCGAGGAGTTCGATTGGCGTGAGCAGGAGGCGCGGCTCAACGAGATCCCGCAGTTCACCACGGAGATCGACGGGCAGCGCGTCCACTTCCTGCACGTCCGCTCGCCGGAGCCGGGCGCGCGGCCGCTGCTGATGATCCACGGCTGGCCGAGTTCACCGATCGAGTTCCTCCGGGTGATCGGCCCGCTGACCGATCCGCGGGCGCACGGCGGCGACCCGGCCAAGGCGTTCGACCTGGTGATCCCGTCGCTGCCCGGGTACGGCTTCTCCACGCCGATGGCCGGTGCGGGCTGGGGCAACCTGTTCCGCGTCGCGCAGGCGTGGGCGGAGCTGATGCGGCGGCTGGGTTATGCGCGCTACGTCGTGCAGGGCACCGACGCGGGCGCGGGCGTCGCGCAGTTGCTCGCCATGGTCGACGGCGAACGGGTCGCCGGTGTGCACGTGACCGGCACGGCCGCGGCCATGCCGTTCGGCCCGCCGATCGAGACCGCCGGACTGTCCCCGGCGGACCGGGCCCGGGCCGAGCGGTTCAACCGGATCCAGCAGGACGGGCTGGGCTACCTGCACATCCAGGCGACCCGGCCGCAGACCGTCGGGTACGGGCTGCACGACTCGCCGGTGGCGCAGCTCGCCTGGATCGCCGAGAAGTTCCGCGAGTGGACCGGTCCGGCGCACGACCTGCCGGAAAAGGCGGTCGACCGCGACCAGCTGCTCACCGCGATCAGCGTTTTCTGGTTCACCGGCGCCGGGATGTCCTCCGCGCACGCGGTCTACGAGGGCATGCGGGTCTACCGCGAGATGGCCGCGCACCAGCCGCCCGCGGACGAGCTGCCGCCCGGCCCGCCGGTCGGTTACGCGGTCTTCGCCGGCGACGACACGATCCGCTCGCTGGCCGATCCGGCCGGCCGGGTTTCCCACTGGTCGGAATTCGGCAGCGGCGGGCACTTCCCGGCGATGGAGGTCCCCGGCCTGCTGGTCGGTGACCTGCGGAAATTCTACGCCGATTTGCCTTGATCAAGTTGCCACCGGCGGCCTCGCACCTAGGGTGGGGCCATGACGTGCAGCGGACTGCCGGAGCAGGCGTCCCGGTGGACCGAGGACGAGCAGGAACGCGCCGCCCTGGTGCTCGGCGGACAGGCCACCGTGGTCAACGTCCGGAAGAACGGGCCGCACCGGCGGCTGGTGCCATGGCTGACCGAGGCGGGCCTGCTGACCTACATCGGTCACGCCGGTGCCAGGCACACCTGGCCGGAATCGGATTTCGCCAGCCCGTTCGTCGCCGAGGCCAGGACCGACCGGGCGCTGGCGGTCCGGTTGTACGAGGAGTGGCTGGACCTGCAGCCCGCCCTGCTCCGGCGGCTCGGGCTCGGTGAGCTGCGGGGGCGGGCGCTCGGCTGCTGGTGCGCGCCGAGCCAGTGCCACGGCGACGTGCTCGCCGGCCGGCACCGCGGGCCACTGATCTCGATCAGGTAACGCCGGTCCGGGCCGGTGGGCTGGGCGCACCGCTAGGGTCCCTGGCGTGACTTCGCTCCAGGCCCGGCCCGCGTCGCTGACCGCCGCCTTCCTGCTGGCCGTGCTGGTGCCGCTCGCGGTGATCGGGCTGACCGCGGCCGCCTGCTTCAGCACGATGAACTGGATCGGCGGGGTGGCCGACGGCACCGCCACGAGCATCGGCGGCACCCCGTTCACCCCGGCCAAGCGGGAGTGGGCCAAGGCGATTTCGCCGGACTTCCTCACCTTTTTCGCCGTTGTACTGGTGGTTTTCGCAGTGCTGTCGGTGCCGTGGATCGTGCTCGGGGTGTACCTGCGCAAGGGCAGTTCCGGCGCGCGGACCACGCTCACCGTGTTCGCCGTGCTGTGGCTGGTGACCGGCGTGTTCGCCGCGGTGCCCGGTTCCTCCGCGCTGTCCTCTTTGGACAAGTACTTGACCGGGACGTACACCATGCACCTCCCGGGCAGCCTCCAGCCACTGGGCTTCGCGCAGGCGACGGTGGTCATCGTCGGCATGGCCGCGTTCGTGGTGCTCGCCCACCATCCGTCCGCCTCGGCGTACATCGAGGCAGCCGCGCTCGCGCGGCGCACCTAGACTCGTATTCGTGGCCGTACTCGGTGTGATGCTGGTTGTCCTGGGGCTCTCGATCCTGCTGTTCCGGGACGCCGACGTGCTCGGCATCCCGGCGACCGGGTTCGGCGTCGGGCTGCTGGTGCTCGGCGTGGCGGTGTTCGCCGGCGGGCTGGCCTGGCGGGCGGCGAAGCGGCGGCGCCGGATCGCCGCCGGTGAGCCCGTGCCGGTCGGGAATCCCCTGGACCGCGTCCGCGCGCTGCCACGCCTGCTGCGTGCCCGCCGTGAGGGCTACACCGGGCTGCCGAAGAGCCGGATCGCGTTGTGGGCGCTGGCACTGGTGTACCTGGTTTCGCCGATCGACCTGCTGCCCGAACTGCTGCCGCTGCTCGGGGTCACCGACGACGCCGGGGTGCTGGTCTGGCTGTTCTCGAGCGTTTCCGCGGCGTCCGGGATGTTCCTGCGCTGGGAACGCGACCGCGTCCGCTCCTGACACAGACGCTCACGCACTGCGGCTCTCCCGCGGCACCACGATCGGGCGCACCCGGTCCAGCACGGTTTCGCGGCTGATGATCACCTCGGCGATGTCGTCGCGGCTGGGCACCTCGTACATCACCGGCAGCAGTACCTCTTCGAGCACGGCCCGCGACGCGCGCGCACCCGTGCCGCGAAGCAGTGACTGCTCGGCGATCGCGTCGACCGCGTCCTCGGTGAACCGGAGTTCGACGCCGTCGAGCGCGAGCAGCCGACGGTACTGCTTGATCAACGCGTCCCGTGGTTCGGTCAGAATGCGCGCCAGCGTCGCCCGGTCGAGCGGCCGCACCGCGGAGACCACCGGCAGCCTGCCGACGAACTCCGGGATCAGCCCGTAGCGCACCAGGTCCTGGGGCTGCACCCGCGGCAGCGTGCCGCTCCCGAGTTCCGCGCCGAAGCCGAGCCCGCGCCGCCCGGCCCGGTCACCGGCCAGCCGGTCCAGTCCGTCGAACGCGCCCGCGGCGATGAACAGCACGTTCGTCGTGTCGAAGCGCAGCGCCTCCTGGTGCGGGTGCTTGCGCCCGCCCTGCGGGGGCACCGACACGACGTTGCCTTCGAGGATCTTCAACAGCGCCTGCTGCACGCCCTCGCCGGAGACGTCCCTGGTGATCGACGGGTTCTCCGACTTGCGCGCGAGCTTGTCGACCTCGTCGAGGTAGACGATGCCGGTCTGGGCGCGCTCCAGGTCGTAATCCGCTGCCTGGACCAGCTTGAGGAGGATGTTGTCCACGTCCTCGCCCACGTACCCGGCTTCGGTCAGCGTGGTGGCGTCGGCGATCGCGAACGGCACGTCCAGCACCCTCGCCAGCGTGCGCGCCAGATGGGTCTTGCCGCAGCCGGTCGGCCCGAGCAGCAGGACGTTCGACTTGCCCAGTTCGATCGGTTCTTCGGTGTCCTTGGCGTGGCGCCCGCTGCCCGCCGCCCCGCGTTCGATCCGCTTGTAGTGGTTGTAGACCGCCACCGACAGCGCCCGCTTCGCGCCGGGCTGACCGACCACGTACCGGTCGAGGTAGGCGCAGATCTCGTGCGGGCGCGGGAGCCCTGCCGCTTCGCGCACCGCGGCGACCTCGGGCTCTTCGATCAGCTCGGTGCACTGCCCGACGCACTCGTCGCAGATGTGCACCCCGGACGGACCGGCGATCAGCCGTCCGACCAGATGCTGTGCGCGCCCGCAGAAGGAGCACCGCGGTGCCTGCTCACCGGCTGCCATCCGGAAATACTCCCCGCATTTCAAATGTTCACACCATCTCGATGTTGAGAGTATGCCGGATCGACGCTGATCGGCAAGGTCGGCACGGTGATCACCTCGCGTAGGCGGTCAGGAACTGGTCGCGGAAGTCCTGCATGGGCTTGACCGGCGCGTGGGGTCCGGGCCGCAGGCCCTCGTCCCAGCCCCAGCCCGCCGCGCGGTCGAGCACCGCCGGATCCCGGGCGACGATGGTCACCGGCACGTCCCAGTCCGCGCCCTCACCGGTGACCATGGTCGAGGGCTGGTGGTCACCGAGGAAAACCAGCACCAGGTCGTCCCCGCCGTGTGTCTCCACATAGGACAGCAGGGTGGCCAGCGAGTACTCCACGGTTTCGGCGTAGGCGCCGCGGATCAGCGCCGGATCCGACCACATGCCCTCGACCGGCGGACGGCCCAGCGAGTGGTAGACCGAGCCGTCGCCGACCGCGTTCCAGTCCAGCACCGGGGGCGGCGGCGCCCACGGGAAGTGGCTGGACACCAGGTCGATCTCCGCCATCACCGGCTGGTGGCCGGGTACCGCGCGCTCGTTGCGGTGGAAGGCGGACAGGGTGAACTGGTCGGGCATCGTCACGTACGACGCGGACGGGCCCTGGTAACCGACGTTCCGCGCGTCGTAGTACCCGTCGTAGCCGTAGAACGCGCCCTCCGGCCAGTCCCGCGTGTGCGCCGGAACGTCACCGACCGTGCGCCAGCCCGCTCGCTGGAACGCCCCGCCGAGGGTGAGCCGGTCGCTGGCGAGCACGGTGTCGTAGCGCTGTTCGTTCTTGACCTCCAGCCCGGACTGCAGGGTCGAATGCGCGAGCCAGCTGCCGCCGCCGGTGGTCGGCGACGTGAGGTACGCGCTGCGGGCACCGAACCCGGCCGCGCGCAGCCGCTCGGTGCCCTGGTCGAGCAGCGGGCCGATCCGGGCCGCGACGTCGGAGCCGTGCACGGCGAACCGGCCGTAGCTCTCGACGAAGGTGAACACCACGTCCTTGCCGCGCAACGCGGTCAGCAACTGGTCTCCGGGCACCGCGGCGAACGGGTCCGGCGCGCCCGACTCCGCGGCGAAGGCGTCCTGGTCGAGCAGGTCTGCCCGCACCTTCCGCAGGTCCTCGTAGGCGAAGGCGACCGCGCTGTTGGCCGCCACCGGCTCGCCGGGCACGAACTGCACGCCGAGCACCGCGCAGGCGATCCAGACCACCCCGAGCACCGAGACCACCCGGGTCGAGGTGGTCCGGTGCCCGGCCACCAGCCGGGCCAGCCGCACCGCCGACAAGGCCAGCAGCACCACCAGCACCAGTGCCACCAGCACGATGCCGCAGACCGCGGCGATCGCGCCCGCCTCGCCGATCGACGTGGTCAGCAGGTCGATCGCGGGGCCGAACAGGTCCCAGTCGAACACCGGGTTGAACGGCCGGTCGAGCGCGACCCGGAAGCCCATGTTGATCAGCTTGACGATGGTCAGCAGCCCGAGCACGGCACCGGCCAGCGCGGCCAGCACCCGGCGCGGGCGCACCGGCAGCACGAGCACCAGCGCGACCCCGGCCAGCGCCTCGACCGGGAGCCGGGCGAAGGCGCCGGGGCTCAGCCGGTCCAGTTCGTCCGGCACCACCAGCGCGGCGAACACCAGCAGCGCGGCCAGCACCAGTCCGGCGCGTGCCAGCGCCCGCCGCACCGGGCGCGCGGTGCTCTCCGTTTCCTCGCTCACTCGACCGGAAGTCCTTTCCTGCGGCGGAATCTGCGGGCCTTCTCCCGGTTACACGGCCCGCGGCTACTCGTGGTTCACATTCACCCGCGCCGATGTGTACAGTCGTACGCATCGACCCGAGTGGAGCAGCATGACCGCACAACCCGCGCGCCGCCGTCGATTCGACCCCGAACGGCGCGAACGCATCATCGAAGCGGCCATCGACGTGATCGCCGAACGCGGGGTCGCCGGGACCTCGCACCGCACCGTGGCCGACGCCGCCGACGTGCCGCTCGGCTCGCTCACGTACCACTTCGAGAGCCTCGACGAACTGCTGCGGCTCGCCTTCACCCGGCTCGCCGAGCGCATGCACGGCCGGTTCGACGCCGCGCTCGCGGCGATCCCCGAGGACGGCGACGGCCGCGAAGGCGTGGTCCGGATCATCTGCGACGAGAGCCTCGGCTTCGACCGCGACCTGCTGCTGATGGTCGAGCTGTACGTGCTCGCCATCCGCAAGCCCGCCTTCCGCGAACTGATCCAGGACTGGATGAACGCCAGCCGCCGGTCGCTGGCGCGGCACTTCCCCGAGGACGCGGCGCCGGAGATCGACGCGCTGATCGAGGGCATGGTGCTGCACAGCCACCTGTCCACCGAACCCTTCGACGCCGACCGGGTGCGGCGCGCGGTGCACCGGATCACCGCCCGATGAGCGCGCCGACCACGCCCGAGGTCCGGCGGTGGCGTGCCGCGTTGTTCGCCATGTTCCTGCTCACCGGCATCACCTTCGCGTCCTGGGTGACCAGGACCCCGGCGATCCGCGACTCGGTCGGCGCCTCCACCGCGCAAATGGGCGTGATCATCGCCGGGCTGTCGGTGGGTTCGCTGTTCGGCATCGCGGTGGCCGGGAAGCTGGTGGTGGCCAGGGGCGGGCGGTTCGTGATCGCGCTCGGCGCGGTGGCCATGGTGGGCGGACTGCTGCTCATCGCGCTCGGTGCGGCGGTGGGCGCGGGCTGGCTGGTCTGCGGCGGGCTGGCGTTCTTCGGCCTGGGCATGGGCGCCTCCGAAGTCGCGCAGAACGTCGAAGGCGCCGAGATCGAGCGTGCGCTGGCTGCCTCGGTCCTGCCAGCCATGCACGGCTGCTTCAGCATCGGCACCTTCGCCGGTGCGCTCGCCGGGATCGCGCTCAACGCGCTGGCCGTGCCGGTGGCGCTGCACGTGGGCACCTCGGCCGCGTTGATGGCGGCGGTGTCGGTCTGGGCGGTGCGCGGCATTCCCGCGCACGCCCCCGCCGAGGACGAGGGCGCTCCGAAGGCGAAAACGAAGGTGTGGCGGGAGCCGCGCGTGGTGCTGATCGGCGTGATCGTGCTCGGCATGGCGCTGGCCGAAGGATCGGCCAACGACTGGCTGCCGCTGATCACCGTGGACGGTTTCGGTGCCACCGCGACCATCGGCTCGGTCGCCTACGCGCTGTTCGGCCTGGCGATGTCGGTCGGGCGGTTCAGCGGGAGCCGGGTGCTCGACCGGTTCGGCCGCGCCACGGCGATGCGGGGCAGCGCGGTGATCGCCACCGCCGGGGTCGCGCTGGTGATACTCGCGCCGGGCATCGAACTCGCCGCGGTCGGCGTGGTGCTGTGGGGACTCGGTACCTCGCTGGGCTTCCCGGTCGCGCTGTCGGCCGCCGGCGACGAGCCGGAGAACGCGGCGGCGCGGGTCAGCGCCGTGGCCACCATCGGGTATCTGGCGTTCCTGGTCGGGCCGCCGCTGCTCGGCCTGCTCGGCGAGTACGCCGGGCTGCGCAACGCGCTCGTGGTGGTGCTGGTGATGCTGCTGGTCGCCGGTGCGTGCGCGCCGGCTGTCCGGGTCAGGGGTCGCGAAGCAGCGTCTCGCCCTTGATCCACCACGCCGCCCCGAAGGCGAAGATGGCCGCGGATTCCAGCCACAGCACCGGATGCAGCGCGGCCAGCTCGTCGGCCAGCCACAGGCCCTCGAGCGCGATCAGCACCAGGCAGGCCAGCATGACCACCCCGCAGGTGCGGTAGACGCGGTTGCGCCAGGTCTTGCGCCGCGTCGGTTCACCACTGGTCTTGGTGAACAGGAACAGGCAGAACACCGCCAGCGTCACGAAGAACACCGCGGCACAGGCCACGTGCACGATTTCCACCGCCCGCTGGGTCGGCGACGGATCCGGCCCGGCGACCGGGAACAGGCCGACGCCGATCGCGGCCACCGCGGCGATGTCACCGCACAGGTCGTCGAACCGGCTGTGCCCGCGGTAGGACAGCAGGAAGGTGCCGACCGCGCACATGCTGCCGACAAAAACCCCGCGCATCACGCTGTGGTAGTAGGCGCTGATCGACGAGAGCGTGCCGCCGCCCTCCAGCACCAGCTTCCCGACGATGAGCACCACCGGGAGCGCCAGCCCGATCACCCCGACCGCCCGGCGCAGGAACAGGTAGGAGTGCACGAAGCTCATCTGGGGCGTCTGGACCGAAGCCGTCGGGTGCATGCAGGTCAGTGAAACACCCCGAATGGGCGAAAGAGCGAAGCGAACACGAATTGTTGCCGAACGATGACCCTCAGTGCAACCTGTCGCCCGAGTCCAGCTCCGAACGCCGCTTGACCAGCGTTTCGGCCAACTCGGCGAGTTTGACGTTGAGGTTCTGCGAAGCGCGGCGCAGGAACGCGAACGCCTCGTCGGCGGAAAGGCCGCGCCGCGCCATCAGGATGCCCTTGGCCTGACCGATCACGTCCCGGGTGTCGATCGCCTCGCGCAGCTGAACGGCTTCGAGATCGGCACGGGTGACGGCTTCGGTCCGGGCCAGTGCCAGTGACGCGTGCGTCGCGAGCAGCAGCGCCATCTCCACCGCGTCCGCCCCGAAATCGCCGGGCGAGGAGCGGTAGATGTTGAGCGCGCCGGACAACCGCGGCGGCCGCACGTCCGGCACGAGCGCGGTGGACAGCACGGCGTGGTACCCGTGCCGGGCCGCGGCCGGGCCGAACCGGGGCCACGGCGAACCGGTGGCGAGATCGGCGCAGCGCGCGCACGCCGGGCCGTCGGGCCGGGCGGCGTCCAGGCAGGGGCCTTCGCCGGTGTCGTACTGGACCTGGTCGAGGTCCAACGCGATCGGCGCGGTGTCGATCGGGGTGTGGAAACGGCCGTCCGGCGAACGCAGGGTGATCGACACCAGTTCGGCGCCCGGCACCACCTGGTGCGCCGCGTCGACCACCCGTTCCAGCACCCCGCCCGTGGTTTCCGCGTCGAGCAGGAGCCTGGTCAGCTTCGCGAAGTCCGCGTTCTCTGCCTTGTCAGCCATCAGACCACCGACGATAGCTCTACTCGGCCCAGACCGCCCCGACACGTTCGACCTCCGACTTCGCCTGCGCGTAGCCCGCCCGTGCCGCCGCGGCACGGGCCGCCGGATCGAGCACGTTGCGCCCGAAGGCTTCGAGCGCGGCCCGGTCCGGGCTCACCAGCTCGACCTCCGACCGTTCCCGCAACACCTCGACCTGCTTGCCGACCGGGGTCATCGGGCCGATCCCGCGCGGCAGCGGCGCGAGCACCACCACCCGGTCCGCACCGGCGGCCAGGTCCGCGTTCGAACCCGACCGGACCCCGCCGTCGATGTAGCGGCGGCCGTCGATGGTCACCGGCGGCCAGACCCCCGGTACCGCGCAGCTCGCCGCGACCGCGTGCACCAGCGGTACGCCGTCGTGCCGGTCGAACGCGCGGAACCGGCCGCTGACCGCGTCCACCGCGGTGATCAGCAGCCGGCGCTCCGGCCAGTCGCGGACCGGGAGCCGCGATTCGATCACCGCGATGCGGTCGGCCTCGGCCGCCTCGGTGCGGGCCCGCAACGCGATCCGGCCGACGCGGGCGCGGAACCTCTCCCCCGACGGCGGGCCGAGCAGCGCCAGCGCGAACCGCAGCATCAGGCCGCGGCCGAGCGTCGCGGCCAGCTCGCCGTCCGGTGGTTCGAGCTGGGCCTGGTACCGGACCGCGGGCTCGACGCCGGACGCGACCTGCGCGCCCACCACCGAACCCGCGGAGGTGCCGATCACCAGGTCCGCGCCGGTGAGGTCCACGCCGGCTTCGGCGAGCCCCGTCAGCATTCCCCATTCCCAGGCGATCCCGGTGATGCCACCGCCGCCGAGGACCAGTGCGCGCTGCGTCATCGGCCCATCATGCAGTACCACACGACAGCTCGGTCGCGGCGCAGCGAGTACAGGGCTACGCCGAGGCCGGCCACGGTCAGTGCGGCGCCGACGAGGTAGAGCGAACCCAGCCCCGGCCCGTCCTCGATGACCCAGCCGCCGAGCCAGCCCGCGAACGCGGAGGCGAGCTGGAAGCCCGACGCGTTGACCGCGACCGCGAGCGTGGGCGCGGCACCGGCGGTGGTCACCACCCGCGTCTGCATCCCGGGAATGATCGCGAAGGCCAGCAGGCCGAGCACGAAGGTGAGCACCGCCGCGGCCGGGCGGCTCGAGCTGAGCAGCCAGCACACCACGAGCACACCGGCGAGCGCGGCGAGCAGTGCGGCCACCGAGGGCAGCAGTGCCCTGTCCGCCAGCCGCCCGCCGAGGAAGTTGCCCGCGACCGCACCGGCGCCGTAGACCAGCAGCAGCCACGGCACGGCCTCGGCGCCGAACCCGCTGAGCCCGGTGAGCAACGGGGTGATGTAGACAAAAACCGTTACCACACCGAGGTTTCCGGCCGCGGTGAGCAGAAGGGCCCAGCGCAGGTCGCGGCCGGCGAACACCCGCAGCTCCCCCAGCACCGAGCCGGTGGTGGCGGCGGGCCGCGCGGGCACGTACTTCGACACCAGCGGCAGGGCGATCAGGCTGCTCAGGGCCACCGCGGCGAAAGTGGCCCGCCAGCCGAGGTTGTGCCCGACGAAGGTGCCCAACGGGGTGCCCAGCACGATGCCGAGGTTCAGGCCCAGCGTCAGTTTTGCCACCGCCGAGGCCTGCTTGCCCGGTTCGGCCAGGGATACCGCGATCGCGATGCCCACCGCGAAGAAGGTGGCCACCACCAATCCGGCGACAAAACGGGAGAACAGCAGCAGGGCGTACCCGGGTGCCACCGCGGAACCCAGGTTGCCCAGCACGGAAACCAGGATCAGCCCGGTGATCAGCGGTTTGCGGGCCACGCGGGCGGTGAGCACGGTGACCACCGGCCCGCCGACGATCATGCCGGCCGCGTAGGCGCTGACCAGCAGGCCCGCCGCCGGGACGGACACCGACAGCCCGGCGGCCACGTCGGGCAGGATTCCGGCGATGACGAACTCGCCGGTGGTCAGGCCGAAGACGACCAGCAGCAGGGAGAACAGGGAAAGGCGCATGCTCACGTCCGGAATCGGGGAATACCAGCGCTTCGATCCTGGTTCCGGAGTTACCGATGATCAAGAACCCACTAATTGGTGGGGTACTTACCGGAAGGTGTGTGCGCCGTGCCCTCGTGCCAGAAATTCGTGTCCGGCCTGGACGCCGGGATCGACGTGGTCGACGGCAAGTGGAAGGTGCTCATCCTGTGGGCACTGGGCCAGGGCCCGCGGCGGTTCGGCCAGCTCAAGCGCGAGCTGACCGGAGTCAGCGAGAAGATGCTCATCCAGCACCTGCGCGAACTCGAACGCGACGAGGTGGTGCACCGGGAAGTGCACCACGTCGTCCCGCCGAAGGTCGAGTACTCGCTGACCGATTCGGGCACCACCCTCATCGAAGCGCTGCGCCCGCTCGGCGCCTGGGGTTGTGACCGGAAAGAACGCCTCGAAGAAATCCGCGGCGCGGGATAAGCGCTTTCGAAAGCGCTCACGCCTGACAGGAAACCGCGGGCAGGACCGGGTTGTCCGAATGCACGCCGGCGATCAGCCCGAAGCCGGTACTGCCCTCGGCGGCCAGTGTCCCGCCCGTCACGGTGATCTCCTCGCCGTGTTGTTCCAGCCGCCCGTTCCACAGGTCGTTGACGGCGTGCCCGGCGGGCTGCGCCCACTGCACCGTCCAGCCGTCGATCGCGGTGGGGTTCACGTTCCGCACGGTCACCCGCGCCTCGTAGCCACCCGGCCACGAGTTGGTCACCTCCAGGCTGGCCTCGCACGCGCTGGGCGCGGCGACCAGATCCGCGGTGCCGGTGACCCGGTCTCCGCCCGCCGCGTAACCGGCCAGCACTCCACCACCGGCGAGCCCGGCGGCGGCCAGCCCGAGCACCACCGCGGCACGCCACCGCGGCCGCCGCGCCGGTGACCACGGATCCGGTCCGCCGCCGGTGGAAACAACCGGCGAAAGCACCGGCAGCGCGGCCGGACGTGGTCGTGGCGGCGAAAGTTCCGCGTGCACCTGCGCCATGGTCGGCCGTTCGGCCGGGTTCCGCCGGAGCATGCCCAGCAGGACGCCGGTCAGCGGCCCGCTGCGGCGCGGCGGCTCGATCTCACCGCCGACGATCCGCATCAGCATCGCCGGTGTGGTCCGTTCCTTGCCGTACGGCGGTTCCCCTTCCATTGCCGTGTACAGCGTCGCGCCCAGCGAGAACACGTCCGACGCCGGAGTGGCCTGCTCTCCCGCGGCGACCTCCGGGGCGAGGTAGGCGGGTGTGCCCGCGATGTACCCCGCCGCGGTCAGCGTGTCCTCACCGGGAGCGCACGAGATGCCGAAGTCGGCGATCTTCGCCGTCTGCCCCGGCCCGAGCAGGATGTTGCCCGGGGTGACATCCCGGTGCACGATGCCCAGCTCGTGCGCCGCGGCCAGCGCCGACGCGACCTGCGCGCCGATCGCGGCCACCTGGCCCGCCGGTGGCCTCCGCCCGCCGCGCAGCAGCGCGGACAGGCTCAGCGGCACGTACTCCATGATCAGGTAGGTGCCATCGGCTGTGTCCACCACGTCGTGCACGGTCACCGCGTGGGGGTGCCGCAGCCGGGCCGCGACGCGCGCCTCACGCATCGCACGGGGATCGTCCGTCCCCAGTTGCTTGACGGCGACCACCCGGCCAAGTCGCTCGTCCGTGGCGCGCCACACCGCGCCCATCGCACCTTCACCCGCACGGTTCGCCAGCCGGTAGCGCCCCGCGATCACCACTCCGCTGTCCGTCACGCCGGGCACACGGATCAGCACACGGAATGGTTCAACCCGATCTCGGGATTTTTCAGCGGCCCGTCCAGGTCGGCTTTTCACCGGCCACGAACGACCGCACGCCGTTGGCGAAGTCCTCGCTGCCCCACACCCTGGCGACCACGTCGTCGTCGGGCACCAGCAGCCGCCGTCGCATGCGGCGGACGATCTCCTTGCTCGCCCACTGGGTCAGCGGCGCGTTCCGCCGGAGATCGGTGAGCACCCGCTGAAGCGCCTCGTCCAGTTCCTCCGGTGGCGCCAGTTCGGTCAGCAGTCCCGCGTCCCGCGCGGCGGTGGCGTCCAGCAGGCGCCCGCGCAGCAGCAGGTCCAGTGTCGGTCCCGGGCCGACGTGCCCGACCAGCAGGGAGATCGTGTTGGCGGACAAGCAGTTCCCGAGCGTTCTGGCGATCGGCACGCCGAAGCGGGCGCCGGTGTCCGCGACCCGCAGATCGCACGCCGCGGCGAGCGCCAGTCCCCCGCCCGTGCAGGCTCCGCGCACCACGGCCACGGTCGGTTTCCGGATCGCTTCGAGCCGGTCGACCACCCGCCCGATCGAGGCCTCGTAGTCGATCCCGTCCTGCCCGGTGCGGAACTCGGTGAACTGCCGGATGTCCGTGCCCGCGACGAACGCCTTGTCCCCGGTGCCGCGCAGCACCAGCACCCGGACGGCCGGATCGGCGTCCGCCCGTTCGCAGGCCGCATACAGCCCTTCGTACATCGCGAAGGTGAGCGCGTTGCGGGACTCGGGCCGGTTGAACGTCACAGTCAGCACGTCGTCTTCGAGTTCGACGAGCAGATCGTCACCGGGATCGGCGATGGGCGCCGGCGCGAACTCGGCGAGCACCTTTTCGGTGTGCTCACCGAAATCCGGCCCGGCGGTGTCCCGGCGCGCCGGCGTGCGGGAGAAGCGCATGGGCGAGCCGAGCTGGCGCACCTGCCCGGCCACCGGGTGCTCGGTGTCCCAGAAGAACCCGCGCCGGGTGAGGTGGTCGTCGGTGAACACCTCGGTGTAGTCCGAAATCGGGGCGCACGGCACCCCGGCCGCGGTCAGCGTCGCGACCAGTTCCGCGGTGGTGTGCTCCCGCGTGGTGCGCTCGATCTCCGGGATCAGTTCACCGCGCAGTTCCAGCCGCGAGGTGCTGCTCTCGTAGCGCGGATCCTCGTACAGGTCCTCCCGGCCGAGCGCCTTGGTGAACGCGGCCCAGGTGTTCGGCGTGATCGCGCCGACGGTGACCCAGCCGTCGGCCGACTGGACCGCCTGGTACGGCGCCTGCGACTGGTGGGCGGTGCCGTGCCGCTCGCCGGGCTCGCCGGTGGCGAAGTAACGCCCTGCCTCCCACACCGCGAGCGAAACTCCGGACTCCAGCAGGGAAACGTCCACGTGCTGGCCTTCGCCGGTCCGGTCGCGGTGACGCAGTGCGGCGGTCACGGCCAGCGCCACGTACAGCCCGCAGGTCAGGTCGCAGACCGGCACACCGACCTTCGCCGGCCCGGCGCCGGGATCACCGGTCACCGACATCAGCCCGGATCGCGCCTGCGCCATGATGTCCAGCCCCGGCTGGTCGGCCAGCGGACCGTCCTGACCCCAGCCCGAAGCGGAGGCGTAAACCAGTCCCGGATTTTCGGCCAGCAGTTCGTCCGGGCCGAGGCCCAGGCGCCGCATCGCGCCGGGGCGCAGGTTCTCCACCACCACGTCCGCCGCGGCGGCGAGCCGGAGGAACGACGCGCGGCCCGCCTCCGACTTCAGATCCAGCTCGACGGCTTCCTTGTTCCGGTTGAGCCGCAGGAAGGTGCTGCTCACCCCGTCGATGAACGGGCCGGTGGTGCGGACCGGGTCGCGTGCCTCGCGCGACTCGATCTTGATCACCCTGGCGCCCAGGTCGGCCAGCTGCGCGGTGGCGAACGGCGCCGCCATGAACACACCGACCTCGAGCACCGTGATGCCGTGGAGCGGGCCCGTCACCTTGCCTCCCCGATCAGTTCGACCGGATGCCACGCCGTGCGGCGGGCTCCGTGGAAAATCTGCTGGCGGCACGACACCCCGGTGGCGGCCACCACGGTGTCCTCCGGTTCCGCGGCCAGCGCCGGGAACAGCCGGTCCCCGCCGACGGCCATCGACAGCTCGTAGTGTTCGGCCTCGAACCCGAAGGATCCGGCCATTCCGCAGCAACCGGCGTCCAGCTCGACCACCTCCGCGCCGGGGATCCGGCGCAGCAGCTCGACCGTGGCCGCGGTACCGACTTCGGCCTTCTGGTGGCAGTGCCCGTGGTACAGAATGCGCCGCCCGGCCAGCCAGGAATCCTCGCGCAGCGGCAATCTGCCCTCGTCGATCGCCTCGGTGAGCAGTTCCTCCACCTGCCGCACGCGTCCGGCGACCTCGGTGGCGGGCGCGTCACCGGGGAACAGCGCCAGGTGCTCGTCGCGGAGGGTGAACAGGCACGACGGCTCGCAGCCGACGATCGGCCCCGGCTGCCCGGCGAGCGTGGTGATGAGCTTGCGCGCCTTCTGCCTCGCGTCGTCGACCAGGCCCTTGGACAGGCTCGACCGGCCGCAGCAACCCCCGCTGGACAGCCGCACGGCCCAGCCCGCGTGTTCCAGCAACCGGATCGCGGCCTCGCCGATCGCCGGTTCGGTGTAGGTGGTGAAGGAGTCGGCGAGAAAGGTCAGTGACCCCTGGCTCCCGGTGCCGCCGCGATCCCGCCCGCGGAACCAGCGCACCAGGTTGCGGCGGGCGAACCGCGGCAGCGGGCGCGCCGCGGTGATGCCCGCCCGGCGTTCGGCCAGCTTCCGCAGCGGGCCGATCCGGCCGGGCAGGTTGGACAGCGGCGCGGTCGCCGAACCCAGCCGGTTGAGCGCCCTGATCGCGCCGAAGATCCGCGACCGCAGCGGCGTCCCGTGCAGATCGTGGTGGTGCGCCAGGGTTTCGGTCTTGAGCGTGGCCATGTCCACGCCCATCGGGCACTCGCTCTTGCACGCCTTGCACATCAGGCACAGGTCGAGGATCTCGTGCAGCCTCTCGTCCCCGAGCGCCCCCTTCGGGTCCTTTTCGGACAGTGCCTTGACCAGTGCGTTGGCCCGGCCGCGGGTGGAGTGCTCCTCGTCCTTGGTGGCGATGTAGGACGGGCACATCGCGCCGGTGGTGCTCTTGCGGCACAGCCCGATGTTCATGCAGCGGTCGGCCGCGCCGCGCATGCCGCCGACCACCTCGAAGTCCAGCCGGGTGCGCAGTTCGGGAGCCGGTGGCAGGGCGCGGTCACGCAGGTTCTCGGTCATCGGCGGCGCGTCCACGATCTTGCCGGGGTTCAGCACCCCGTCCGGGTCGAACAGCGCCTTGACCTCGCGCATGGCTTCGTACAGCTCGTCGCCGAAGATGTCGCGGTTGAACTCGCTGCGTGCCAGGCCGTCGCCGTGCTCGCTGGAGTTGACCCCGCCGTACTCGGCGACCAGGTCCTTGATCTTCTCCGCCACCGCGCGCATGGTCCGCACCTGCGCCGGGTCGGCGAGGTCGACGAACGGGCGGATGTGCAGGCAGCCCACCGAGCAGTGCCCGTAGAACCCGGCCAAAAGCCCGTGCTCGTCGAGGATCTCCTTGAACCGCCGGGTGTATTCGGGCAGGTGCCTGGGTTCGACCGCGGTGTCCTCGACGAAGGCCAGCGGCCGCTTGGTGCCCTCGCTCGCCGCCATCAGCAGGCCGAGGCTGGACTTGCGCACCTTCAGCAACGCGGTCTGCTCGGCCGGGGTGATCGCCCGAAGCGTGTGGTAACCGTGGGAGTTGCGCTGCCACAGCTCGCTCAGCTCGTCGAGCTTCGCGACCAATTCGGTTTCGTCTTCGCCGGTGAACGACACGAAGAGCAGCGCGTCCGGATCACCGCGCAGGATCGAGCCGAGCCCGGCGTACTCGATCTTCTGCCGCGACAGGTCCAAAATGGTCCGGTCCATCAGCTCGACCTGGGCCGGGGCACAGGACAGCGCGTCCTCGGTGGCCGCGATCGCGCCCGCGGTGGTGGTGAAGTGGCCGACCGCGTACACCGTCTTCTTCGGCTTGGGCACCAGGTCGACCACCGCGCGGGTGGCGATGACCAGCGTGCCTTCCGCGCCGACCACGAACTTCGCCAGGTCGAAGGGCGTGTCGCCGAGCAGCCGGTCGAGCCGGTAACCGCAGGCGCGGCGCCAGAACGGCGGGAACCCGGTTTCGATGGCCTGGCGGTTCTCCCGCACCAGTCCGGGCAACCCGGCGTGGATCCGTCCTTCCAAAGTGGACTCTCTGGCCCGGCGGGCGCGTTCGGTCTCGTCGACGGGTTCGAGCCGGGCGGTGGATCCGTCCGACAGCACCACGTCGAGCGCGCGCACGTGGTCGATCGTCATGCCGTAGGTCAGCGAGCCGCTGCCCGCCGAGTTGTTGCCGATCATGCCGCCGATGGTGGCGCGGTTGCTGGTGGAGGTGTCCGGGCCGAACATCAGGCCGTGCGCGAGGGCCGCCTGGTTGAGCTGGTCCTGCACCACACCGACCTCGACCACGGCCGTGCGCGCCACCGGGTCGATCTCGATGATCCGGTTCATGTGCCGGGAGAAGTCGAGCACCACGCCCGGCCCGATGGTCTGCCCGGCGAGGCTGGTGCCCGCACCCCTCGGCACCACCGGCACACCCGCCGCCCGCGCCGCGCGCACCACGGCCACCACGTCTCCGGCGTGCTTGGGAAAGACCACCGCGCGCGGCGTGATCGAGTACATGCTGGCGTCCCGCGAGAACAGGTGCCGGGTGTACTCGTCGGTCCTGACCTCGCCCTCGATACCTTCCCGCAGCGCGTCTTCCAGTGCTGCCGTCATCACGCCACCGAAAGCCGGTCGAGCGCGGCGTTGACCCCGTCCGGCCGGATCGGCACGCCGGACAGGGCCAAGCCCATCTGCACGCCCGACAGCGTGCCCGCCAGGCTCAGATCGTTGAAGGAGCCGAGGTGCCCGATCCGGAAGATCCGCCCGGCCAGCTTGCCCAGCCCGGCGCCGAGCGACATGTCGAAGCGGTCCAGGATGAGCGCGCGGATCTTGTCCGCGTCATGGCCTTCGGGCACGATCACCGCGGTCAGCGCGGCGGAGTGCTCACGCTCGTCGGCGCACAGCACCTCCAGGCCCCAGCCCGCCACCGCCGCGCGCGTCGCCTCGGCGTGCCGGAGGTGACGGGCGAAGACGTTGGGCAGGCCCTCCGCTTCCAGCAGCCGCAACGCTTCCCGCAGGCCGTAGAGCAGGTTCGTGGCCGGGGTGTAGGGAAAATAGCCGCGGTCAGCGGCGTCGAGCAGCGGCCGCCAGTCCCAGAAGGACCGTGGCAGCTTCGCTTTCTCCGACGCGGCAAGGGCTTTGTCGCTGATCGCGTTGAAGCTCAGGCCCGGCGGCAGCATCAGGCCCTTCTGCGAACCGGCGACGGTGACGTCGACGCCCCATTCGTCGTGCCGGTAGTCGATGGACCCGAGCGAGGAGATGGTGTCCACCAGCAGCAGCGCCGGGTGCCCGGCGTCGTCGATCGCGGCCCGGATCTCGGCGATCCGGCTGGTCACGCCGGTCGAGGTTTCGTTGTGCACCACGCAAACGGCCTTGATCTCGTGCGCGGTGTCGCGGCCGAGCCGGTCGGCGACCTCAGCCGGGTCGACACCGTGGCGCCAGTCCCCCGGCACGAAGTCGACGGTCAGCCCGAGCTTGCGCGCCATGTCCTGCCACAGCGTGGCGAAGTGCCCGGTTTCGAAGCAGAGCACCCGATCGCCGGGGCTGAGCGTGTTGACCAGCGCGGCTTCCCAGGCGCCGGTGCCGGACGCGGGATAGATCAGCACCGGGTTCGTGGTGCGGAAAACCGGCTTCAACCCGGCGAGCACGGTCCGGCCGAGTTCCCCGAACTCCGGTCCTCTGTGGTCGATGGTCGGCGCGGCCATCGCCCGGAGCACCGAGTCGGGAACGTTGGTGGGGCCGGGAATCTGCAGGAAATGCCTGCCGCCCGCGAAACTCATTGGCCGGTCCTCTCGGACGTGTCCACATTACGGAATCCAACTACCGCTATGTGAACCCTAGCCCGGCTCCACCGGTGCAGTCGAGCGTTTCGACCGGCACCGGCCAAGCCTTGACGGCCAGTGTGACCGCGACCATACTCGCTCCTTACGGAACGCAAATTCCATAATGCGGAAGTCGACCCGGTTGTCATCGCCGACCCTGGGAGTACGCATGTCGGTCCAGCTCATCATGATCGCCACGCTGGTGGCGGTTTTCCTGATCGCCACCGTGCTCCCGGTGCACATGGGCGCGCTCGCCTTCGTCGCCGCCTTCGCGGTGGGCACCCTGGTGCTCGGCGAGTCCAGCGACGACATCGTCGGCGGCTTCCCCGGCGACCTCTTTGTCATCCTGGTCGGGGTCACCTACCTGTTCGCCATCGCCACCAACAACGGCACGGTCAACTGGCTGGTGCACCGGGCGGTGCGCCTGGTGCAGGGCCGGATAGCGCTGGTGCCGTGGATGATGTTTCTGGTCACCGCGGTGCTCACGGCGGTCGGCGCGGTGGTGCCCGCGGCGGTGGCGATCATCGCGCCGATCGGCATGGGCTTCGCCGTCCGGTACCGGATCAACCCGTCGCTGATGGGCTTGTTCATCATCAACGGCGCCAGTGCCGGCGGGTTCTCGCCGATGAGCATCTTCGGCGGCATCGTCAACGGCGTGGTCACCCGCAACAACCTGCCGGGCAACCCGTTCCTGCTGTTCGTCAGCTCGTTCGTGTTCAACGTGGCGCTCAGCGTGGTGGTGTTCTTCCTCTTCGGCGGGCGGAAACTGCTCGCGCGCGGTCAGGAGACGGCGGAACTGGCCGCGGTCGGCGGTCCGTCCACCGGAGACACGCCCCCACCGGCGACCGGTGGCACCGGAACCACCGACGCCGAAGCCGAGGAGGCGGGCCGTCTCACCGTGGACCGCGCGCTCACCCTGGCCGGGCTGCTCGCGCTCACCGTCGGCGTGCTGTTCTTCGATCTGGACGTCGGTTTCACCGCGATCACCGTGGCGGTGCTGCTCTCACTGGCCTCACCGAAGAGCGCGAACGGCGCGGTGGCCCAGGTGGCGTGGCCGACCGTGTTGCTGATCTGCGGCATCGTCACCTTCGTCAGCCTGATGGAACGCGCGGGCACGATCACCTTTCTCGGCGACCAGGTGGCCGGGATCGGCATCCCGCTGCTGGCCGCGGTGATCATCTGCCTGATCGGGGCCGCGGTCTCCGCTTTCGCCTCCACCACCGGCATTCTCGGCGCGCTGATCCCGCTGGCGGTGCCGTTCCTGCTGGCCGGTGAGGTGGGCGCGGTCGGCCTGATCATCGCGTTGTCGCTGTCCTCGTCGGTGGTCGACTCGAGCCCGTTCTCCACCAGTGGCGCGCTGGTCGTCGCCAACGCCACCGAGGACACGCGCGAGCAGGTGTTCGGCAGGCTGATGCGGTGGGGGTTCAGCATGATCCTGGTGGCCCCGGCGCTGACCTGGCTGATCTTCGTCGCCCCCGGCTGGCTCTGATCCCATTCTGTCGGGGGTCTCGGCTAGCGTCGGTCCCGTGCTCACCACCTTGGCCGTCGAGAACTACCGCTCGCTGCGCGATCTGGTGCTGCCGCTGGCCAGGCTGACCGTGGTCACCGGCGCCAACGGCAGCGGGAAGTCCAGTTTGTACCGTGCGCTGCGGTTGCTCGCCGACACCGCGCGCAACGGCGCGGTGGCCGGGCTCGCGCGCGAGGGCGGCTTGCCGTCCACGCTGTGGGCCGGGCCGGAGGTGCACGGCAGGGCGGTCCGCGAGGGGCGCTCCCCGGTGCAGGGCACGCGCCGCACCAAGCCGGTCGGGTTGCGGCTCGGGTTCGCCGGTGACGAGTTCGGCTACGCGCTCGACCTCGGCCTGCCGGTTCCCGGGGAGTCGGCGTTCAACCTGGACCCGGAGTTCAAGCGCGAAGCCGTCTGGCACGGGCCGGTGCTGCGCCCGGCCGCGTTGCTGGCCGATCGCGCCGGGCCGGTGGTGCGCACCCGCGAACCGGGCGGTGGCTGGGCGGAGGACCCGCACCGCATCGGGCTGACCGACAGCATGCTCAGCGAGTACGCCGATCCCCGCGCCTGCCCCGAACTGCTGGTGGTGCGCGAGCGCATCCGGTCGTGGCGGTTCTACGACCACTTCCGCACCGACGCCGACGCCCCGGCGCGGCAGCCGCGCATCGGCACGCGGACCCCGGTGCTCGACCACGACGGCGGTGACCTGGCCGCGGCGTTGCGCACCATCCAGGAGTTCGGCGACGCCACCGCGCTGGCCACCGCGATCGACGACGCGTTCCCGGGCGCGGAGCTGAGCGTGCACAACACCGACGGGCGCTTCGAACTGCGCTTCCACCAGCACGGCCTGCTGCGCCCGCTCAGCGCCGCCGAACTGTCCGACGGCACGCTGCGTTACCTGCTCTGGGTGGCCGCCCTGCTCAGCCCGCGCCCGCCGGAACTGCTGGTGCTCAACGAACCGGAGACCAGCCTGCACCCGGAGCTGCTGCCCGCGCTCGCCGCGCTCGTGGCCACCGCCGCGAAGGAGGCGCAGATCGTGGTGGTCTCACATGCCCAGCCGCTGGTGCGCGCGCTCGAGCAGATTTCCGGCGAGGTGGCTTCGCTCGAACTGGAGAAGGAGTTCGGCGCCACCGTGCTGGCCGGGCAGGGCAGGCTGGACCGCCCGGCGTGGCACTGGCCGAAGCGCTGAAGAGAGGAAGAACCATGGGACCGCAAGAGGTGAGCGCGCACGCGCTGTCGCTGCCCGCCGCGGTGGAGGACCACCCGTTCGGCCCGGACCTGGACGTCTACAAGGTCGAGGGCAAGATCTTCGCCCTGCTGTCCACCCGGGACGAAACCGCGGCGGTCTCGCTGAAGTGCGATCCGGAGCTGGCGCTGCACCTGCGGCACGAACACCCCGCCATCACCCCCGGCTACCACCTGAACAAGCGCCACTGGAACACCGTGCTGCTGGACGGCACCGTGCCTGCCGACGAGGTGCTCGACCTGATCGACCACTCCTACGAACGCGTGATCGCCGGCCTGCCGAAGGCGGTGCGGCTACGCCTCGGCTGAGGCTTCCAGCGCGCGTAGCACGCCGTCCATCTCGTCGGTGGCCAGCCGCAGCAACTCCGCTGCCTGTTGCTTGGCCAGTGCGGCGTCGCCCGCGACGATGGCGTCGGCGACCGAAACGTAGTACGACACCCGGCCGACCTCGGCACCGAGCACAGTGGACAGTGCGTCCAGCGCCGGTTCGTAGGCGGCGCGCAGGTTGTTGAACATCAGCCGGAAGACGATCGAGTCGGCGCCGTCGACCACGTGGCTCCAGAACACCAGCGCGTGCCGCTGCTGCCCGACCGGGTCCTCGGTGTCCGAAAGCGCCGAAATGGCTTGACGCAGCGGAGTTTCCAGACTGGCACCGGCGCGGGTCGCGGCCAGCGCGGCGACCTCCTGCCCCACCGTCAGCCGCGCCTCCATGATGCTGCGGACCACCGCGGTGTCGAGCTGCCCGGCGCGGATCAGCAGGCGCGGCAACAGGTCCAGGCCCGCGTGACTGCGGTAGTCGCGCACCGTCGTGCCACCGCCCTGGCGGACTTCCACCAGGCCGGTCTGCGCGAGCCGTTGCAACGCTTCACGAACAGCTGGGCGGGAAACCCCGAGCACCTCGGCGAGTTGCCGTTCGGCGGGCAGGCTGGCTCCCGGCCCCAGCTCGCCGTCGACCACCCCGTCCACCAGTTGCTGGAACACCTCGTCGGGCACCGAGCGGCGTTCCACCCGTCTGAACGCGGTCATGCGGCCACCCTAGCAAAGGTTAATTGGTCTTACCACTTGACCACTGGCCAATCGCCGACCTACTTTCGAGGCCCGCCGACAAGGCTGACAAGGAGTCGCCGATGCCCCGCGAACAGATGACGCTCACCGACGCCGCTCGTGTGTTCCGCCGCCGCCCGTCGCCGTGGATGATCGGCGCGCTGCTGATCGCCGCCGCCCTCGCCCGGGTGCTGCGAGGCGACTGGCAGTTCAGCGATCTGCTCGTGCCCGCGGTGCTGGTCGCGGTGTTCCCGCTGTTCGAGTGGGTGGTGCACGTGACCGTGCTGCACTGGCGGCCACGCCGGATCGGCGGGCTGACCGTGGACTCGCTGCTGGCCCGCAAGCACCGCGAGCACCACGGCGATCCCCGCGACGTGCCGCTGATCTTCATCCCGTGGCAGACCCTGTGCCGGCTGCTGCCCGCGGTCACCGCGATCGGGCTGTTCGCCTTCCCCCGCCTGGAAACCGGACTGACCTTCCTGACCTGCCTCGGCCTGCTCGGTCTCGGTTACGAGTGGACGCACTACCTGGTGCACAGCGACTACAAGCCGCGCACCAGGCTCTACCGCGCGATCTGGCGCAACCACCGGCTGCACCACTTCAAGAACGAGCACTACTGGTTCACCGTGACCAGCTCCGGCACCGCCGACCGGGTGCTGGGCACGTACCCGGACCCGGCCGGTGTGCCCAGCTCCCCCACCGTCAAGGCGCTCCACGCCGACTACACGAAGTAACGCAACCAGACGTAGATCCAGGCCATCACCGTGCTCAGCAGGGTCACCACGATGCCGTACTTGGTGAACTGCCAGAAGCTGATCCGGTGCCCGGTACGGGCGGCGATGCCGATCGCCACCACGTTCGCGCTCGCCGCCACCGCCGTGCCGTTGCCGCCGAAGTCGGCGCCGAGCGCGAAGGCCCACCACAGCGCCTGCCCGGTGGCCGGGTCCGGCACCTGGGCGACCACGCCCTCCACGATCGGCGTCATCGTCGCCACGTACGGGATGTTGTCGAAGAAGGCGCCCAGCACGCTGGACCCGAACAGCAGCGCGGTCGCCGCGGCGAAGTAGTTGTCACCGAGCGCCTCGACCGCCCAGGTGCCCGCGGTGGAGATGACCCCGGTGTGCGTCAGGCCGGCCACCATCACGAACAGGCCCATGAAGAACACCAGCGTCGGCCATTCGACCTCGCGCAGCACGTCCCCGACGTCGGCGCGCGAGACCAGCACCATCACCCCGGCGCCGACCAGCGCCACCACCGACGGCTCGACGTGCACCACCGCGTGCAGGGCGAATCCGGCGACCACCCCGGACAGCACCACCAGGCAGCGCACCAGCAGTTTCGAGTCGGTGATGGCGCGGCGTTCCTGCAACGCCATCACCTCGGCCACCTGGTCCGGGTGGTACTCGAAGGAACGCCGGAACAGCACCTTGGTCAGCAGCACGAAAACGACGAAGACGACCACCACGATCGGCGCCATGTGCACCAGGAAGTCGTTGAAGGTCAGCCCGGCGCGGCTGCCGATGATGATGTTCGGCGGGTCGCCGATCAGGGTGGCCGCGCCACCGATGTTCGACGCCAGGATCTCGGCGATCAGATACGGCTGGGCGGCGATGCGCAGCCGGTTGCAGACCACCACGGTGACCGGGGCGACCAGCATGATCGTGGTGACGTTGTCCAGGAACGGCGAGGCCACCGCGGTGATCGCCATCAGCATCACCATCAGCCGGTACGGCCTGCCCTTCGACTTCTTCGCCGCCCAGATGCCCAGGTAGTCGAACAGGCCGGTCTGCTTGATCACCCCGACGATGACCATCATGCCGAGCAGCAGGAAAACGACGTTCCAGTCGATGCCCTCGTGCTCGGAGTAGAACACCTGCGAGCCGGGGATCAGGCCGAGCACGGCCATCGCGCCGGCCGCGGTGAGCACCACCGCCACCTTGTTGATCTTCTCCGTGGCGATGAAGAAGTAGGCGACGCCGAAGATCACCAGTGCCAGGATCGGGCCCAAGATCAGTCCCCGAATCCGGCCAGCGCGAGGCTGGTCAGCAGGCGTTCGAGGGTGATCGCGCCGGACAGCGTGCCGTCTCGGACGACCACCGCGAGCAGCGGGCTGTGCAGCCGGGCCATCAGCGCGGCGGCCTCCAGCAGGGTGGCGCTCTCCGGCACGGTGACCGGCTTGACCGGCTGCCGCGGCAGGCAGTCGCCGACGGTGAGATCGCCCAGTTCCTGCCAGAACCGGTCGGCGTGGTCCTCGTCCACCGCCCTGGCCAGCGCCGGGTCCTCCTGGTAGCTGCCGGGCACGGCGAGCCGCAGCACCTGCGTGCCCGGCAGCACGATCCGCGGGCGCCCGTGGTTGTCCACCACGATGAGCCCGGGCAGCCGTGCGACCGCCATCACCCGGACCGCTTTCGCCACCGGATCGGCCACGGTGACCGTGGGCACGTTCACGGCGATGTCCTTGACCAGCATGCCCAGAGTTTTCGCTGGTCGGCGCACGAAGAACATCGGAGCGAGCACCCATTCGGGGGCCGGCGCGCGGGCCCGGGCCTAGCCCGAATGGGTGCTGACTCCCATGGACACCGGCCCGGCGGCGGGTGAGGGTGAGGGGATGATCGACCGCAGTGTGGTCACCGAGGGATCACTGCGCCCCACGCAAGCTCTGTTCCGGCGGCTGCTCGTGATCAACGGGCTGCTGTTCACCGCGGGCACGCTGGTGCTCGCACTGTCCCCCGCGACCGTGTCCTCCCCGGTGCGGATCACCGAGCTGCCGGTGCTGGTGATCGGCCTGCTGCTGATCCTGGCGGCGAACGCGGTGCTGGTGCGGAGCAGCCTCGCCCCGCTCGACGCGCTGGCCACCCTGATGCAGCGGGTGGACCTGCTGCGCGCCAGCGACCGCCTCGCCGAACGCGGCAACGGCGACGTGACGCACCTGGTGCACACCTTCAACACCATGCTCGACCGGCTGGAGGCCGAGCGCAGCGAGAGCAGTGCGCACGCGCTGGCCGCGCAGGAGGCCGAACGCCAGCGCATCGCCCGCGAACTGCACGACGAGATCGGGCAGAGCCTGACCGTGGTGCTGCTCGGGCTCAAGCGCACGGTCGATCGGGCGCCCGCGGAACTGCGGGAGGAACTGCACGCGATGCAGGAGACCGTGCGGGACAGCCTGGACGAGGTCCGTCAGGTCGCCCGGCGGCTGCGCCCCGGTGTGCTGGCCGATCTCGGCCTGCAGAGCGCGTTGCACTCGCTCAGCGGCGAGTTCGGCGAGTTGCGGGTGAACCGGTGGGTGGACCACGACCTGCCGGAGCTGAGCCCGGACGTGGAGCTGGTGCTGTACCGGATCGCCCAGGAGAGCCTGACCAACGTGGCCAGGCACGCCGGGGCGTCCGAAGTGGACCTTTCACTGACCGCCCGCCACGGCGAGCTGACGCTGCGCGTGACCGACAATGGCCGGGGCGGGATCGACCACGAAGGAGCGGGGATCCGCGGAATGCGGGAACGGGCACTGCTGATCGGCGCGAAACTCACCGTCGAGTCCACTCCGGACGGGACCGACGTCTGCCTGCGGGTGCCACGTTGAGCACACGCATCCTCCTGGCCGACGACCACGCCCTGGTGCGGCGTGGACTGCGGTTGATCCTCGACGCCGAACCCGACCTGACCGTGGTCGCCGAGGCCGCCGACGGTGCCGAGGCGATCGACGCCGCCGTGGCAGGCGAGGTCGATCTGGCCATTTTGGACATCGCTATGCCGCGCATGACCGGCATCCAGGCCGCCCGCGAGATCTCCCGCCGCGCCCCGGAGATCCGCATCCTGATGCTGTCGATGTACGACAACGAGCGGTACTTCTTCGAGGCGCTCAAGGCGGGGGCCTCCGGTTACGTGCTCAAGTCGGTGGCCGACCAGGACCTGATGGACGCCTGCCGGGCGGCCATGCGCGGGGAGCCGTTCCTGTACCAGGGCGCGGTGACCGCGCTGGTGCGTGACTACCTGCGCCGCGACCGCCAGGGCGACCGGCTGCCCGACAGCATCCTCACCCCGCGCGAGGAGGAGATCGTCAAGCTGATCGCCGAGGGTCATTCGGCCAAGGAGATCGCCGGAACCCTGGTGATCAGCGTGAAGACGGTCGACCGCCACCGCGCGAACATCCTGCAGAAGCTCGGCATGCGCGACCGGGTCGCGCTGACCAGGTACGCGATCCGGGCGGGGCTGGTGGAACTGTGACCGAACGGCGCTACCGGCCGGAACTCCAGGGGCTGCGGGCGATCGCCGTGGCGCTGGTCGTCGTCTACCACGTCTGGCTCGGCCGAATCTCCGGCGGCGTGGACGTGTTCTTCCTGATCTCCGGCTTCCTGCTGACCGGTCAGCTGGTGCGGGCGCGGGCACGCGGGCCCATCCGCTTCCGGCAGTTCTGGGGCAAGGTGCTCAAGCGCCTGCTCCCGGCCGCGCTGACCGTGCTGCTGGCGGTGATCGCCGCCTCGGTGCTGCTGCTGCCGGAGGCCCGCTGGTTCCAGACCATTCGCGAGGTCTTCGCCAGCGCGCTGTTCCTGGAGAACTGGCGCCTGGCGGTGGATTCGGCCGACTACTTCACCCAGCACGACCAGTCGAGCGTGGTGCAGCACTTCTGGTCGCTGTCCATCCAGGGGCAGTTCTACCTGGTGTGGCCGCTGCTGATCGCGCTGGTCGCGCGGCGCTTCCTGACCACCACGCTGGTCGCGGTGTTCGCGGGCTCGCTGGCCTTCTCGGTGGTGCTCACCGCCGTCGACCAGCCGCTGGCGTATTTCCACTCGCTGACCCGCGTGTGGGAGTTCGCGCTCGGCGGCCTGCTCGCGTTGTTCATCGACAGGGTGCCGCTGCACCGGCTGGCCCGGGTGCTGCTGGGCTGGCTGGGCATCGCCGGGCTGATCTCGTGCGGCCTGGTGCTGACCGTCGGCGAGCAGTTCCCCGGGTACGTGGCGCTCTGGCCGCTGCTGTCGGCGGCGGCCGTGCTGCTGGCCGGGGCGAGCGGCAGCGGCTTCGGCGCCGACCGGTTCCTCGGCTCGCGGCCGATGACCTACGTCGGTGACCTCAGCTACGCGCTCTACCTGTGGCACTGGCCGATCCTGGTGTTCTACCTGGTCGCGCGCGGTCGCACGGAGATCGGGCCGGTCGGCGGCCTGGCCATCATCGGCCTCTCGGCCGGGCTCGCCGTGCTGACCCACCACTTCATCGAGAACCCGGCCCGCCAGGTGCGGGTGCGCACCTACCGGTTCGCCGCGATCGCGATGGTGCCGGTGCTGCTGGCCACCGGCGGCTGGCAGGTCGCGGCCCGCTGGAAGGCCGACTCGTACGCGCTGGCGGCCGGTGACCCCGACTACCCCGGCGCCCGCGCGCACACGCCGGGCTTCGAGTACCGGGGCGCGCCCGATCCACCGCTGACCCCGGCTTTCCTTTCCCTGCCCGAGGAATACGCGTCCACAGGGGACTGTGAGATCTCACCGCGGCACGAGGAACTGTCGGTCTGCTCGACGGAGTTCCACGATCCGCCGTCGAAGCGGATCGTGGTCGCCGGTGATTCGCACTCGCAGCAGTTCATCGCCGCGCTGCGGCCGGTGGCGGAGCAGAAGAACTGGCAGATCATCTCGATGCTGCGCGGTGGCTGCCCGTTCTCCACCGACTCCGAGAGCGTGCCGGGCGATCAGCCGTGCATCGACTGGAACGCCGCGGTGGCCGAGGAAATCCTGGCGATCGCCCCGGACGCGGTGTTCACCATCGGTACCAGGGACGCGCGGCCAGGCCTGGTCGAATGGACGCCGCCCGGGTACGTGGCCCAGTGGCGCAAGATCGCCGCGGCCGGCATCCCGGTGCTGGCCGCGCGCGACAACCCCAGGTACGACTTCTCGCCGTCGGCCTGCGTGGACGCCAACGGCCCGGCCGCGCCGGAATGCGCCACCTCGCGGGCCGACCTGTTCGCCCCGGAGCCGCCGTACCTGGGCATCGACGTGCCGCCGGAGGTGTCCTTTCTCGACTTCAGCGACTACTACTGCGATCCGGTGGTGTGCCCGCCGGTGATCGGCAACGTGCTGTTGTACCTGGACGACAACCACGTGACCGCCACCTACATGTCCACCATGGCGCCGATGGTGGAGGAAGCCGTGGAGACCGCACTGGGCTGGGCCACCGCCGACGCACCTTCCTAGGCGCAGGCCGCCGCGATGGCCGCGGTGTCCCAGTAGAACGGGCGGATCTCGGTGATCCGGCCGTGCTCCACGGTGATCGTCTGCAGGATCGGGAACTCCAGTTCGCGGCCGGTGGCCCTGGCGCGGGCACGCACCCTGGTCAGCACGACGAGCGGGCTGGTGGTGGCCAGGAACTCCTGCTCGGCCAGGTCGAAGGCGGCCCAGGTCCGGCTCATCGCCAAGAAGAAGGCGGCCAGCCCGTCGTGCCCGCGCCAGGTTCCGCCGTAGGGCAGCGCCTCCGCCTGGTGCAGCACCACGTCCGGGGCGAAGAACGGGGCCAGTGGTTCGAACGAGGCCCGGCCGGGCCCACCGGCCGTCAGGTACTCGGATTCCGCGGCGTACATGCCCCGCAGCACATCGATCGGCTGGGTTGTCGAGGTGGTCATGTCGATCACCCTGCTCCGGGCGGTTGCCCGATGCTGGCGGAAATCCGCCCTCACGGACAACCGGGGCTCGGCGGGCGGAGTTCTACCTGATGTGAGCCTGTTCGGAAGCGGTCCCAGGAGCGAGCTGGACACGGCGTTCGAGGACTTCGTCGCGGCCCGCTCGGCCGCGCTGCTGCGCACGGCCTACCTGCTCACCGGCGATCGCGGGCACGCCGAGGACCTGTTGCAGACCACGCTGCTGCGCACCGCGTGGCGCTGGCAGGCCGCTTCGGCGCAGCCGGAGGCCTACGCCCGGCGTGTGCTGGTCAACCTGTCGCGGGACCGGCGCCGCAATCTCGGCCGCCGCGTCCGTGAGCAAGCCGCGCCCGCGGAGCCACCCGCCGTCGGCGACGCGGTGCAGCGGATCGCCGAACGCGAAACGCTGCTCACGGCGTTGCGGCAACTGCCGGAACGCCAGCGCGAGGTGGTGGTGCTGAGGTACTACGCCGATCTCCCGGTCGCCGACACCGCGCTGGCCATGGGCTGTTCGGAGGGCGTCGTCAAATCCCACACCAGCCGCGCGCTGAACCGCCTCCGCGCCCTGCTCGGCGCGGCGGAAGACCGCGAGGTGCACCATGCCGAATGACCAGTTCACCGACCTGCTCCGGCGCGAACTGCACCTGAACACCGAAAACCTCGAACCTCGCGACGACCTCGTCGACACCCTCCGCGCGCGACACGGCGCCCGCGTCCGGCGCGGGCGGGTCGTCACCGGCCTGAGCGCCGTCGTGGTGGTGGCCGCCCTGCTCTCCGCGGTGTTCCTGCTGGCGCGACCCGGCGAACCGCCCGCCGCTCCCCCGGTGCTGGACCGGGTGGTCCCGCAGGCCAGAGCCGCCTTCGACGCCGCGGACGGCTCGATCCTGCACGTCAGCGGCCAAGCCGGGGAAAGCTGGTTCCTGCGCGGCGAGCGCCTCCTGCGCGTCCGTGGCGCGGAGGCCGACACGGTCTTCACCGCCACGCAGGGTGAGACGGTGAGCTACCGGAACCGCACGGTCGAGACGTACAACCGTGTGAACAGCGAAGGAATGCTGGCCCATTACGCGATGCCGGAGGGCATGTTCGACCCGAAGGTCCAGCTGAACAGCGACACGACCCTCTGGGACGGCCGGATCGACCGCGTCGGCGAGCGCGACGCCTACCACCTGACCGGCTTCTACGGCCCGGCGGACGAACCGTTCGAGATCTGGGTGGACACCGGCAACCACCTGCCCCTGCGGGTGCGCATGGCCGGGCGCTCCGCCGAGCTCGACTGGCTGCCCGCCACCCCGGGGAACCGGCGGCTGCTCACCCATGAGGTACCCGCCGACTTCGTGCGGCCGGGCTATTGACGCCCCGCCAGATGGATGCTCGCGTTCTGTGACAGGATGTGCGCGAGTGACTATCCTGGGTGCGTTTCCGACCAGCGGTGAGGAGAGCGACAACACATGTCTGCCGAGTCGACCGAATCCGATGTCGTCATCCTCGACGACGGGGTACCGACCGCCGCACGCGTCTACGACGTGATGCTCGACGGCAAGGACCACTACGAGATCGATCGCCAGGTGGCGCATGCCAGCCTCGAAGTGATGCCCGAGCTGAAGGAGATCGCCGTGCACAACCGCGCGATCCTGCACCGGGTGGTCACCTACCTCGCCGCCGAACAGGGCGTCACCCAGTTCCTCGACCTCGGCTCCGGCCTGCCGACCGCGCGCAACACGCACGAGGTGGCGCAGGAGGCGAACCCGGACGCCAAGGTGGTCTACGTCGACATCGACCCGATCGTGCTGGCGCACGGCCGGGCCCTGCTGCAGGACAACGAGAACACCAGGGTGATCACCGCCGACCTGCGCAAGCCCCGCGAGGTGCTGGACCACCCCGAGGTCAACGCCATGATCGACTTCTCGAAGCCGGTCTGCGTGATGCTGGTGGGCATCCTGCACCACCTGCTCGACGAGGAGGACCCGGGCGGCATCGTGCGCACGCTGCGCGACGCGGTCGCCCCCGGCTCGTACTTCTTCATCACCAACTTCACGCGCCTGAGCGACAGCCCGGAGAGCGAGCAGCTGGAAGAGGTACTGCTCTCGCAGCTGGGCACCGGCCGCGTGCGCACCCCGGCCGAGCTGGCCGCCTACTTCGACGGCATGGAGCTGCTCGCGCCGGGCATCGTGCCGCTGCCGCTGTGGCGCCCGGACACCATCGTCACCGACGCCACCACCATCGGCGTGCGGTTCATGACCGGTGGCGTGGCCCGCAAGAACTGAGTGGTGGTGACCGCGAGGTGGACTGCTGGACCCGCCAGTGGGGTTCGGCGGGTCCAGCAGCGAACGCGACCGGAGACCAGTGCCCGGGCTAGGAGGCCTCGGACGCGCTGTCCACAGTAATCACCGGACGGCCCTCCGGGCGAGCTGACCCCCGCAAGGTCTGGACCAGATCGCCCAGTGGTCGACCCAATCGACCAACGGCTGATCAGCGGCAGACGTAGGCGGCCAAGTGCTTGCCGGTGACGGTGACCGGGTTGGTGACGAGGTCGGCGGGGGTGCCTTGGTAGATGATGCGGCCGCCGTCGTGGCCGGGGCCGGGGCCGAGGTCGATGAGCCAGTCGGCGTGGGCCATGACGGCTTGGTGGTGTTCGATGATGATGACGGATTTGCCGGTGTCGACGAGGCGGTCGAGTAGGGCGAGTAGTTGTTCGACGTCGGCGAGGTGGAGGCCGGTGGTGGGTTCGTCGAGGATGTAGGTGCCGCCGGTGTCGGCCATGTGGGTGGCGAGTTTGAGGCGTTGGCGTTCGCCGCCGGAGAGGGTGGTGAGGGGTTGGCCGAGTTTGAGGTAGCCGAGGCCGACGTCGGTGAGGCGGGTGAGGATGGTGTGGGCGGCGGGTGTGCGGGCCTCGCCTTCGCCGAAGAACGTACAAGCTTCGGCGGCGGACATGGCGAGGACTTCGCTGATGTCGCGGCCGGCGAGGTGGTAGTCGAGGACGGCGGGTTGGAAGCGTTTGCCGTCGCATTCTTCGCAGGTGGTGGTGATGCTGGCCATGATGCCGAGGTCGGTGTAGATGACGCCGGCGCCGTTGCAGATTTGGCAGGCGCCTTCGCTGTTGGCGCTGAAGAGGGCGGGTTTGACGTTGTTGGTTTTGGCGAAGGCTTTGCGGATGGGGTCGAGCAGGCCGGTGTAGGTGGCGGGGTTGCTGCGGCGTGAGCCGCGGATGGGGGTTTGGTCGACGGTGATGACGCCGGCGTTTGTGGGTAGTGAGCCGTGGATGAGGGAGCTTTTGCCGGAGCCGGCGACGCCGGTGATGACGCAGAGCACGCCGAGGGGGATGTCGACGTCGACGTTTTGGAGGTTGTGGGTGGTGGCGCCGCGGATTTCGACGGTGCCGGTGGGGGTGCGGACTTGGGGTTTGAGGGTGGCGCGGTCGTCGAGGTGGCGGCCGGTGAGGGTGTCGCTCGTGCGCAGGCCGGCGAGGGGGCCTTGGTAGGTGATGGTGCCGCCGTTGCTGCCGGCGCCGGGGCCGAGGTCGATGACGTGGTCGGCGATGGCGATGGTTTCGGGTTTGTGTTCGACGACGAGCACGGTGTTGCCCTTGTCGCGCAGGCGTAGCAGCAGGTCGTTCATCTGCTGGATGTCGTGGGGGTGCAGGCCGATGGTGGGTTCGTCGAAGACGTAGGTGACATCGGTGAGTGCGGAGCCGAGGTGCCGGATGAGCTTGGTGCGCTGCGCTTCACCGCCGGAAAGGGTTCCGGCCGGGCGGTCCAGCGACAAATACCCCAGGCCGATCTCGGTGAACGAGTCCAAAGTGTGCTGCAGGGTGGTCAGCAAGGGCGCAACAGCGGGCTTCTTGAGCTTGCGCACCCATTCGGCCAGATCGCTGATCTGCATCGCGCACAGATCCGCGATGTTCTTCCCGTTGATCTTCGACGACCGCGCCGCCTCGCTCAGCCGCGTGCCATCGCATTCCGGGCAGGTGGTGAAGGTGACCGCGCGCTCGACGAAGGCGCGGATGTGCGGCTGCATCGCCTCCTTGTCCTTGGACAGGAACGATTTCTGGATCTTCGGGATCAGTCCCTCGTAGGTCAGGTTGACCCCGTTGACCTTGACCTTCGTCGGCTCCTTGTACAGGAAGTCCTGCAGCTCCCGCTTGGTGTACCTGCGGATCGGCTTGTCCGGGTCCAGGAAGCCGGACTCGATGAAGATCCCCACCGTCCACCAGCCGTCCACTTTGTACCCGGGAACGGTGATGGCGCCTTCACGCAGTGACTTCGAGTCGTCGAAGAGCTGGGCCAGGTCGATGTCGGACACCGCTCCCCTGCCCTCGCAGCGCGGGCACATCCCGCCGGTGCGGCTGAACGTCGCCCGCACGGTCTTCTTGTTTCCGCGCTCCACGGTGATCGCGCCGCTGGCCGTCACCGACGGCGTGTTGAACGAGTAGGCGTTGGGTGAGCCGATGTGCGGCTTGCCCAACCGGCTGAACAGGATGCGCAGCAGGGCGTTCGCGTCGGTCGCGGTGCCCACTGTGGACCGCGGGTTGTTCGTGCCCATCCGCTCCTGGTCGATGATGATCGCCGTGGTGAGCCCCTCCAGCACGTCGACCTCGGGCCGCGCCAGCGTCGGCATGAAGCCCTGGACGAAGGTGCTGTAGGTCTCGTTGATCATCCGCTGCGACTCCGCGGCGATCGTGCTGAACACCAGGGAACTCTTGCCGGACCCCGAAACCCCGGTGAACACCGTCAACCGGCGCTTCGGGATCTCGACCGTGACGTCGCGCAGGTTGTTCACCCGCGCACCGTGCACGCGGATCAGGTCATGGCTGTCGGCAGGGTGCTTGCTCTTGCTCATCGTTCCTGTCTCCATCTGCGGCCGGCCTGGTCCGGCGGCTCGAACAATACGTCCGAATCCGGCCGCCGGTGTTACCGGTCAGCCCCACTCGGCCGTTTCCGGATCGACCCCGTTCGCCTCGGCGTTCGCGAAGATCACGTCGCGCAACCAGACCGCCAGCCCGGGGGCGAACTCGTCGTAGAAGGCGGCGAACCCCGGGTCATCCGCGAAGGTGCGGCCGAGGCAGACGTGCATCGACAGCGTGCAGTCGAAGTACTTCGACTGCTGGGCGCGATGCCGCTCCGCGAGCGCGTTCGCCGCCTCGGAACCGGGCACCACCCCGGCGCGCTTCGCCGCGCCGAGGTCGGCGTGGAGCGCGTCGGCGGCGGCCGCGATCTCCTTCCAGTCCTGGGGAGTCCTGGCCGCGGCCCGCTCGGCGTACTGCGCCCACTGCGCGCTCTCGCCCCAGCGTTCCTCGGCCTCCTCGACCCACGACGGCTCCCAGTGGTCACCGAAGATCTCGACCTGCTCCTCGGCGGTCAGCCGCATGCCGCTGCGCGAAGCCATCATCATCCGGTCCACCGCGGTGACCATTTCCCGCAACCGGCTGATGCGCTCGACCAGCTCCTCGCGCTGGCGGCGGAGGTGCTCCTGCGCGTCGGCGTCCGGATCGTCGAGGATGCGGCCGATCTCGGCGAGCGGGAAGCCCAGCTCCCGGTAGACCAGCACCCGATGGATACGGGCGATGTCCTCATCCGAATACACGCGGTAACCGGCGAAGGTGCGCCCGCTCGGCCGCACCAGGCCGATGCCGTCCCAGTGGTGGAGGGTCTTCACACTGACCCCGACCAGCGAGGCCGCCCGGCCCACGGTGAGCCCACCGTGGCCGGGCGGTTCCAGATCGATCATCAGCCCAGTGTCGCGCACACCGGACCAGGCGCTCACCCGAGTGGCACCTCGATGCCCATTTCACGCAGGTTCGCCACTTCCTGACTGTCCGGGTCGAACTCACGCGCGGCGGTCATCACCACCCGTGCCCGCTCGGGGGTGATCACCTCCAGTTCCAGCGAGTTCCACGGCTTCACCACCGGCTCGGTGGTGCTCCCGGGGCGCAGTTCCTCACACCGCTGGACGATCGATTCGACCTCGCCGAGCACGCAGGAGAAGCTGACGCTCATCGGCATCGGCTCGGCGGGCTGCTCACCGGGCACCAGCAGCACGTCCTGGAACGCCCACCGCCGCAGGTGGGTCACCTGGCCGGGAGCGGAGAACAGGTCGATGAAACCGAGGCCGCGGATCCAGAAGTCCTTCGAGGCCTCGAGATCGGCCGTGGGCAGGATGACGAACATGGGCATGGGGTAGATCTCCCGGTAGGGCTCGGGAGCGGTCACACCGGGACCGGGAAGGGGTACAGGGCTTCGGTACTCACTCATGTCCTTGATCGTCAAGCCTCCTGCGGGGTCAGGGTCAAGCCCGCGCGGAATTCGCGTAGGCCGCGGGGGTGAGGCCGGTCCGGTCGCGGAAGAAGCGGCCGAAGTCGGCGGCGTCGGGAAAGCCGGGGTGGGCGGAGACGGCGCTCGCCGTCCAGCCACCGTGGCCGAGCAGGCGGCGAGCTTCGAGCAGACGCCGTTCGTCGATCACCTGCCGCGCTCCGGTGCCGGCGGCGTCCCGCGCGGCCCGGGTGAGCGTGCGGACCGAGCAGGCGGGCGGTAGTCGTCCACGTGGTGCAGTTCGCGGAAGTGCAGTTCCAGCGCGTCGAGGAACTGCCGGTGGACCGCGGCGCGACGGCCAGGGCTGCCCGGCGGTGGCGGGATATCCGGGCTGTGGGCGAGGCGGAGCAGGAGGGCCTCCTCCAGCAGGCTGCGCCGCAGGGCGTGGTGAAGGTCGAGGGGCCGCCGCCCCAGCGCGCGGTGCTCGTCGAGGAGTTGGCGGTCGGTGCGCTCGGTCCAGGGGGCGTCATCGGGTTGCGGGGTCAGGACGGCGGGCGCGTGGTGTGCGGTGACGGCGGTGAGCAGCCGGGCGGGTGCCAGCGCTGCGTGTGGCCGGGGCGTACCCACAGCCATTGGCCCGGGGAGACGGTAAGGGCCGACGTGATCGACGTCGTGCCACAGGTCGCGCCCGAGCTGGGGGTACGCACCGATGTGCCGTTCTCGAAGCTGACGAAGAAGGAACGGCACATCGTTTCGAGGGTCCTGAGACCAAGCGGACGATCGTGTACCCGGCGAAGAACGGCAAGATGTTCGAACTCAACGCCAATTACCGCAACGCGCGGGAGGCGGTCCGCGAGGCGCTGCGGAAAGCGAAAACGCAGAAGGGCCTGGACCGGGTCGACCGCTTCCTGAGCGTGCAGGTCTGCTCGGACTGCGACCGCACCCGGCTGAGCGCACAGGCCCGCTCGACCCTGGTCGACGGAATCGACCTGGCCACGGCCACCGCCAAGACGCTCGACGACCTTCTCGCCTGGCCACCCACCCTCGCCGCGACCGTGCCCTGGCACATGCGGCCGATGGCCGACAGCATCGTCTCCCAGCTGGTGGACAACGCCCAGCGCCTGGTCGAACTCGGCCTGGGCTACCTCACCCTCGGCGAGGCCACGCCCGTCCTGTCCGGCGGCGAGGCCCAGCGCCTCAAGCTCGCCGCCGAGGTCGACCGCGACCAGCGCGACGCGTTGTTCGTCTTCGACGAGCCGACGATCGGCCTGCACCCCCTCGACGTCCAGACCCTGCTCGACGTCCTGCAACGCCTGCTGGACAGCGGCGCCCCGTCCTCGTCATCGAGCACGACCTCGACGTGATCGCCAACGCGGACCACGTCGTCGACCTCGGCCCCGGCAGCGTCACCGGCCGCTACCTCACACCTTCGTGAGAATCAGCCGCCCACGCGCCGGCTGAACAGCATCACCCACGTGCCTTCCTGGCACACGACGTCGTCCTGGTTGCGCAGCCGCACCCGGGTCGTGACCGTGCCACGGTCCGGTTTGGACACTGAGGGACGCACCTCGGCGACTTCCTCCCACACCCGGATGGTGTCCCCCATGCGGATCGGCTCGAGGAAGTTCCACTCGCGAATTCCGATGAAGGCGATCACCGAGCCGATTTTCCAGCCGAGGCTCATCTCGAGCCCCACGGCGATCGCGAGCCCGCCCATGCCGTGGAAGATCCGGCCGCCGAACTGCGTGCGCTTGGCGTACTCCTCGTCGAAGTGCAGTGGAAACAGATCACCCGACCAGGTCCCGAAGGTCACCAGGTCGGCCTCGGTGACCGTGCGGCCGCGTGTCTCCCACGACATGCCCGGGCGGAGATCGTCGAGGAAGAGCGCCGATCCGTCCGCACTCGTGTTCATCGTCCGGCCTTTCCGGTCGTGGACTGGGGTTCCGCCACCTGGAGCCGCTGCCATCCGGCCATCGACTGCTTGATCTCCTCGCGCAGGAACGCGAAGAACCGGCGGGGCTCGTCCAGCCGCCGCCCGGCAGGCGAGTCCGGCCGCACTGGTCCCAGATGCCCGCCGCCGTGCAGGTCTCCGCCGCCCGCGGCCGCGTTCGACCAGCCGCACTCCCTCTTGTCGTGGCCTTGTCAGCCGGAGTCTGTCACAGATTTCACGAAATTCGTGAAGTGAGAGTACGGTCGTCGCCGGGATTCGCCGCGGTGGGGCTGCACCTGGGCTGCGCCTCGACGAACGGGGACATCGGATCGACCCGCCCGGCACAGTCGACTGGGTACGACCTGAACCGGCCTCCTGAGGTCATCGGCGGCCCGCGCACGCCACCATGGGCGACGAGAACGTCGAGGGTGAAGGAGCACGGCGGGATGAAACGCGCCAGGTGGAGGGCGGCAGTCGCGGCCGCGGTACTGGTGGCGGCGTCGGCCTGCTCAGCCGAGGGCGGCGGCGCCGACGACGACGGGAAAGCTGCCGCCGCACCGGCTCGGCCCGTGGTCACCACCATCGACACCGGGGTGAGCAGGCTGCTCGCGGTCGCGATCAGCCCCGACGGCCGTTTCGCTTATGCCGCAGCCGAATCGGAGATCGCGGTGGTCGAACTCGCCACGGCCAGGACGATCGACACCATCCCCTACGAGGCCGGCCCCAAGCAGATCCGGTTCAGCCGGGACGGGAGCCGGGCCTACGTCGCCAGCGGCACGCTCGCCGGTGGGCTGGGAACCATCGACACCGCCAGCCACAAGGTGACCGGCATCATCCCCGTCGACGGCGGCCCGCTGTACGCACTGGGCCTGTCCCCGGACGGACTGCGGATCTACGGCGCCAACACCGGTGCCGGCGCGGTGGTGGCCGAGGTGAACACCGGAGCGGTACGCGGCATCCCGCTGCCTCGCGGCGATCGCGGCGGGGTGGCGGTGTCGCCGGACGGCCGATACGCCTACTTCACCACCGACACCTCGCTCGCCCCGAGGCTGCCCGGCCCGCGGTCGGTGGCCGTCCTGGACACCACCAGCGGTGCGATCTCCGCGACCATCCCGGTGGACGCGGCGCGGCCCGCGGAGTTGACGATCTCACCGGACGGCCGCAGGCTCTACCTCGCCCACTTCCCTCCGTTCCAGGAAACCCCCAACGCCGTTTCGGTGATCGATCCCGCGGCCACCGCGCTCACCGGCACCATTCCCGTCCAAGGCCGCAGCACCGGCCTCACCCTCTCCCCCGACGGCCGCCGGCTGCACATCCTCAACGAGTCCGGCACCCTGCAGACCGCCGACACCACCAGCGGTGCGGTGACCACGACGGTCCAGGTGTCCTCCCCCGCCAACGACCTCACGATCGACCCCGGAAGCGGCAAGGCCTACATCGTCGGCGACACCAAGCTGCACGTGATCGACCTGGGTTGAAACGCGGCAGCGACCTCGGGCCGGCAGACGCGGCATGAACCACGGTTCGCACGAGGACGGTGGCGTTGCCCGGGCTTCTCCCGTGTCACTCGCAGGTGATGGTGGGGTTCGCCCAGTCGGCGTGGTCGTCGCTGGTGCCGTCGCCGCCGTCGGTGACTTCGAGGCGGACGAAGTGCGCGCTGGTCACGTCGGCGGCGATCGGCAGTGGCGGGTCGGCCGCGGTGCGTACGCCGCTGTCGTAGGCCAGGGTGCCGTCGGTCCAGAGCCGGAAGGCCACGGTGCCGGGCTTGCCGTCGTGCAGGCCGGCCAGTGCGCTGATCGATGTGCAGTTCCCGCCGGTGAAGTACTCGATCGAGGCGGGGGCGTGTGTGCCGAGTCCCTTCGCGTAGGCGATTCCGCCGAGCGTGATCGGCTCGCCGTCACCGGCGAACTGCTCGCCGTTGGCGCGATCCTTCTCCACCGGGCCCCAGCCGTTGGACGCCCGCACCCAGTTCGCGTCGCTGAGGAAACTGGTGCCCTCCGCCGGGGTTGCCGCGATGGTCACTTCGAGGGTGTGTGAGATGGTGACGGGTTTCGGCTTGTGGGGAACGGAGTAGGTGTAGTTCCCCGTCAGCGCGTACGTTCCCGGTGCGGTGCCCGCCGGTACCGAGACCTCCCACTGGGTGCCGAACTGCTTCCCGCCGGCGAGCACGGGTGTGGTCGCCGTGGACGCGGCCCGGACCGGCCACTGGTCCGGGGTGCCGAGGTTCGCCTTGACCGCGCCGGCCGGCAGGGTTCCCGAGTTCGTCAGCGTGGTGGTGATCGTGGTGGTGGTGCCGGGGGCGAGTACCGGTAGCGCTCCCGGGTAGGCCGAGTCCGGATCGGTGGCGGCATCGGTCGCCGGCTGGTACTTGTACCAGTGCCGGTCGGCGCCGACGCGGTACATCCTCGTCGCGTGTGGCGGGACGGTCGCGCTGATCGTGCCGGCGGTGTGCGCGTCCTGGTGGGTCCACACGTCCCGCAGCCGGTAGCCGGTGGCCTGCGGCAATCCGGCTTCGGTGGCGGAGGTGCTGATCCGGCGGGCGGTGTCGGTTTCGTTGAACAGCACCACCGCCCGGTCCCCGTTCGCCAGCGGTTTGACGAACACGTGCGTGCCGTCCTGTGACCGGATCGGCGCGCCCTGGATCCCGAGCGGGTCCTGGTTCACCGCGATGACGTCCGGGTTGCGCAGCAGATCGAGGGTCTGCGAGCCGGCTTTGCGCAGGTCCGTGCTGATCAGCAGTGGCGCCGCCATGGTCGCCCACAGGGTGAACTGGGAGCGGTACTCGGTCGCGGACATGCCGCCGTTGCCCGCCATCAGCAGGTCCGGGTCGTTCCAGCCACCGGGCCCGGCGTGCCCCGCCAGCCCCATGTTCTGCTTGAGCACGGTCAGCAGCCGGCTCCACGAGTCGTTCATGTCGATCATCGTGCGCCACGAGTGGCCGATGCCGGTGGCCCAGTTCCACGGCTTGGTGATGCCCCACTCGCAGATCGCGAACACGATGGGCCGCCCGGTGGCCCGCAGTGCGTCGGCCATGGCGGAGTAGCGCTGCTTCGCGTCGAGGCCCTGGTTGTTGCAGTTGTCGTACTTGAGGTAGTCGACTCCCCAGGCGGCGAACAGTTTCGCGTCCTGCTCCTCGTGCCCGTGACTGCCGGGAATTCCCGGTGTGGCGCAGGTTTTGGTACCGGCACCGCCGTACAGCCCGAATTTCAGGCCGCGGGCGTGCAGGTCGTCGGCGAGTGCCTTGACCCCACGGGGAAAGCGCACCGGATCCGGGACCAGTTCCCCGTCGGCGTTGCGCTGCGGCAGTGCCCAGCAGTCGTCGATGTTGACGAACTGGTACCCGGCGTCCCGCAGGCCGGTGCCGACCATCGTGTCGGCGATGCCGAGGATCGTTTCCTCGTTCAGGCCGGACCCGCAGCCGGTGACGAACTTGTTGTTGAAGCCCATCGGCGGGGTCAGCGCCACGTCGGGTGCCGCGTGCGCCGGAACGGAAGCGAGCACGGGCACACCCGCGGCCAGGCAGATCGCGGCGAGCAGGGCCGGAAACCGGCGGCCGTGCCGTGAACGGGACGGAACAGACGACATCGGACACTCCAGTACGAGGGACGGAGGCCGATGACACCAGTGCGGTCTAAAGCCGCCCTTTGCCCGTGGTGTGGTCCCGGAAAGCCCCGCGCAGCCCGCGCACCAAGGTGTCGGCGAAGAGCAGTAGCAGCAGGAGGTTGGCCACCGGGACCAGCACGCCGAGCAGGACGACGAGGGGTAAAGCCGTCCAGGACCGCGCCCTCATGGCCGGCTCCGGCGCACGGGACGTCGCCGTCCCGGCGGTGGATGGCCGGGACCACCGGAACCACAGCACGCCCACGAACAGCAGGCCCGCCCGCACGAACTCCATGGCGACCAGCGGCCCCGCGGCGCCGGCGACCCGGAGCACGTCGGCATCGGTCAGGCCGTTCGCCGGGGATTCATCGACCCGGTGAGCGTGGGACGACTGCGCGGCACCGGGCACCGGCTCGACCGCCCGCGCCGTGTACTGGTCCAGGTAGAGGGTCCGGCGCTGCCAGAGGTGCGGCGGGGCGCCGTCCCCCTCGCGCACCAGGTACGTGCCACCCCAGGTCTGCGGCAGCACGATTTCGAGCGGTGCGGGCATCCCGTACCGGGCCGCGGCCGCGATGACGGTTTCCAGATCAGCGACGGCCACGTCCGGGTCTCCTCCGTCTCCGCCCTCCTCCGGGTCGGGAACGGCCGGATCGTGCACCAGCCCGGTGCCGCCGGCACCCACCGATCTCGGCACCGGCATTCCGTCCGCCGCGGGCCGGACGGGCCGCCCGAGCGCGTCCAGGTCGCCGGGCCGCACCTCCTGGTTCGACATCGGGACGGGCCCCGGCAGCGGCGGATTCCCGCTCGCCTCCCGGAACAACCTGTCCCAGGCGGGAAGCCAGCCGAATCCGCCGAGCACCAGCGCGACCAGCAGGCCGGCACCGGCCAGGCCGAACCACCTCCACCCGCCGCGACGGCGCCACAGCAGCACGACCCCGGTCACGGAAAACAACGCCGAGCCGATCATCGCGAGCTCCGCCACCGAGGTACCCAGCCGGCCAAGGCTCAGCTGCTGGTGGAGCCCCGTCAAACCGCCCGTGATCCCGGATGCCTCGTCCACCTCGCCGAGGACTTCGGCGCGCGAGGGATCGACCAGCACCGCCAGTTCCACTCTGGACTGGGTCCGCAGGCGCACCCGGGTCGGCTCGTCCGGCGCCGCCGGTGGCACGACCGCCAGCACGACGCCGCCCCGGTACCGGTCGGCCACCGCCTCCAGTTGTTCGGTGTAGGGCCTGGCTTCGCCCGGGCTCGGCACCACCGGGGCGGCCGCGGGTGAGCTGGGCAGCAGCAGATACCCCGAGCCGGACAGCAGAACAAGCAGGATCACCGGCAGGCAGCAGACCAGCAGCCAGGACAGCGCTCGGCGGCAGAGGTGGTAGAGCGGCGAGTCAGCCGCATCCACCCGCATGACCCCCATCGCTTTCCACCGAATCGGCCACTCCGGCCGGAACGACTTCGGCCGCGCTGATCGCGTCGAGGAACAACGGGAGCCGGTCCACTCCCCAGTACTTGTCGTAGCCCCGCGCGAAAAACGGCACGCCGAACACCCCCTCGTCCACCGCCGCCAGCAGCGCTTCCAGGCCGGCGCGACGCCACCGCGGGCTTTCCGCGGCGGCAGCGCATTCGTCCGCGGCAGCGCCGATCTCGCCCGCGATCGCGGCGACCACCTCGGGGTCGCAGATGTCCCCGTTCTCCTCCCAGCGCACGCGGTAGGCCGTCGCGACAAAAGCCGGGCCGAGGCCGTCGCGGGCGGCGACCAGGTAGGCGAGGTGCGGCACCTCCCACCGCGGCTCCCGGTCGATGGGCCAGCGCACCCGCAACCCGCGCGACGCGGCGAGCCTGGCGACGTCACGCAGCACGTAGAGCTGCTTCGGCCGGGACATCACCGTGTACGGGAACTCGGCACCGGCTTCGGTGAGCAGCCTGGTGCTCCAGTCGTCCGGCTCCCAGAACGGGATCCACTCGAGCTGATCGAGCACTGCCGGGCGCGTGGCCAGCAGGTCGCGGTGCGCCAGCCAGGAATACGGGCTGCGCAGGGAAAAATAGAACCGCGGCCGACGATTCATCGCAGCACCCCGTTCCTTGGTCAAAGCGCCAGTCCGCCGTCGATCCGCAACACCTGTCCGGTGACATAGCCCGCCCGGCCGGAGAGCAGGAACTCCACCAGTTCGGCCACCTCCTCCGGGCGGCCGAACCGGCCGAGCGTGATGCCCGCTTCCAGTTTTGTCGCGGTGGCCTCGCCAAGGCCGGCGGTCATGTCGGTGTCGATGAAGCCGGGCGCGACCACGTTGGCCCGCAGCCCGTAGCGGCCGATCTCCTTGGCCAGTGCCTTGGTGAAACCGATGATCCCGGCCTTCGACGCCGAGTAGTTGGTTTGCCCGGCGTTGCCCGCCAGACCCGCCACCGAGGAGAGCGTCACCAAGCTGCCCCGCCGTCGCTTCATCATCGGGAACACCGCCGCCCGGCACAGGTGGTACGTGCCGGACAGGTTCACCCGCAGCACCTCCTGCCAGTCCTCGTCCGGCAACACCAGCAATGGCTTGTCCCGGATCACCCCGGCCGCGGTGACCACGGCTGAGATCTCCCCGAACGACTCCTCCACCTCGTCGACGAACGCCCGGACCGCGGCCAGGTCCGCCACGTCGACCTGGCACGCGAAGGCCTCGGCACCGCGCGATTCCACGTCCTTGACCACGCTTTCCGCGGCGTGCACATCGGACCGGAAGCAGAAGGCGACGGAGTAGCCCGCGTCGGCGAGCCGCCGGACCACACACCTCCCGATGCCCCGTGAACCCCCGCTGACCACGGCCACCCCGCTCATGCCGGCTCCCCCGTTCCGCATTCGGCGCGCACCGCCGCGGTGTCGCGCAGTGCCACCAGGAAGTTCCCGAACTCGGCGACCAGCTCGCCACCTGCCAGGCACGAGCCGTCCAGTACCGCGTTGTCGTCCACCGCTTTCACCAAGCGCACCCGGTGTTCGAGCAGCTCACCCGAGTACACCTCCCGCTCGAACCGGACCCGGTCGATCGCCGCGCCGAGCATCACCCGGCCGGCCCCCACCTCGGGCAGGGGCCGTTCCCACGCGGTCAGCAACACCGCCGCCTGGGCCCAGGCTTCGACGACCAGTTCGCGGGGATACGCCGAACCGGCCGGGAGTTCCGGTCCGTTCCGGCCGGCACCGGCCGTGCCCACCGCGGTCAGCCGGACGCCGGGCTCGATCTCGGCGACGCCGTCGAGCAGGAGCATCGGTGCCCGGTGCGGGATGATCGCCATGATCTCGGCTGGCCCGATCACGGTGCCGTCCCCTCGCCGCAGAGCAACCGGATCTCCGCCGCCGTGCCACGCCGGGTGCGCACGGTACCCACGCACCGGAGGCCGACCCCACTCGGAGTGAGTTCCACCGCGATGTCCACCGTGTCACCGGGCAGCACCGGGCTGCGCAGCCGGCAGCGCTCGATCGCCCGGTACGCCGCCACTTCCGGGTGCGCCGCCCGCGCACTGCGGTGCACCAGCTCGATCAGGTACACCGCGGGGAACACCGGGAAGCCGGGGAAGTGCCCGGTGAACACCGGGTGGTCGCGCGGGATCACCGCGGTCGCCGACACCCGGCCCTCCCCCGCGCCGGTCAGCACGGGCTCGGCGCCGAGGGCCGGGCGGCCGCCGTTCACGCGGCCGCCCGCTTGGCCTGGAGCAGGCCGAACGTCTTGTTCAAGGTGGTGAGTTCGGCGACCTCGCTCTCAGCCAGCTTCACCAGGTACTTCTTCTCCAAGCGCACACTGATTTCGAGCGCCATCAAGGAATCCACCTCCAGTTCCTCGACGAAGTGGGTTTCGTCGGCGACTTCGGCGACGTCCACATCGAGGATGTCGGCGATCGTCATCCGGAGCTCTTCCTTGTCCAGTGCGGTCATCTGCTCGGTCATCGGTTCCCGTCCTCTCCGGAGGTCCCCGCCACGGCGAGTACCTCGTCCGCGATGTCCAGCCGGTGGGTACCGGCCTGAAATTCGGTGGTGCGGAGCAGCGCCCGGTGGAAGTCCACATTGGTCCGGACCCCGTCGCAGCGGAACTCGTGCAGTGCGCGGCCGAGCCGGCGCAGCGCCTGCTCGCGGGTTTCGCCGGTGGCGATCACCTTGGCCAGCAGCGAGTCGTAGTGGGGTGGCACGAAGTAGCCGTCGAACAAATGGGTGTCCACCCGGATGCCCGGCCCGGCCGGAAGCCGCAACCCGGTCACCCGGCCCGCCGAACTCCGCCAGCCGCTGGTGTGGTCCTCGGCGGTGACCCTGGCCTCCACGCAGTGCGCCCGCAGCCGGATGTCTTCCTGGCGCGGGCCGAGCGGTTCTCCCGACGCGATGCGGATCATCCACTCGACAAGGTCGACGCCGGTGCTCTGCTCGGTGACCGGGTGCTCGACCTGGAGCCGTGTGTTCATCTCGATGAAGTACGCCGAACCGTCGGCGCCGACCAGGAACTCCACGGTGCCCGCGCTGTGGTAGCCGATCTCCCGCGCGCAGGCCTTCGCCGCCGTGCGCAGCCGCTCCCGCAGGGCGGTGTCCAGCGCCGGAGCCGGGCACTCCTCCACCAGTTTCTGGTGCCTGCGCTGCACCGAGCAGTCGCGCTCCCCGAGATCGACGACGGTGCCGTGCCGATCACCCAGCACCTGCACCTCGATGTGCCGCGCCCGCGGGAGGAAGCGTTCGACGTAGACCCGGGGGTCGGCGAGCACGGCACCCGCCGCGCGGGTGGTTTCGTCGAAGGCGGCGGCCAGTTCGCCCGGCGTGCCGACCACCGCGATGCCCTTGCCCCCGGCCCCCGCCACCGCCTTGAGCGCCACCGGGTAGCCGATCCGGGCCGCGACCTCCGTGGCCTCCGCGAGACCGCGCACCGGCGCCGCCGAACCCGGCAGCACCGGCACACCGGCCCTCGCCGCGGTGGTGCGGGCGAGGGACTTGTCCCCCATCGCCCCGATGTGGCCGCTCGACGGGCCGACGAAGGTCAGGCCCACCTCCTCACAGGTCGCCGCGAACGCCGGATCCTCGGACAGGAAGCCGTAACCGGGGTGCACCCCGTCGGCGCCGGTGCGCGCGCAGGCGTAGAGGATCGCCGAGATGTCCTGATAGCTCTGCCCCGCGGGAGCTGGGCCGAGGCACACCGCGTCGTCAGCCAGTTCCACCGCGAGGCTGTCCCGGTCGGCCGCCGAGTAGGCCACGACGCTGCGCACGCCGAGGTCGCGGCACGCGCGGACGACGCGCACCGCGATCTCACCGCGGTTCGCCACCAGGATGGTCTTCAGCACGACGCCCCCGCGGTCAGCTCGGCTCGACGAGCACCAGCGGCTGGGCGTACTCGACGATCTCGCCGTCCTCGGCCTGAATCGCCCGCACCACCCCGGCGCAGTCGGTCACCACCGGGTTCATCAGCTTCATCGCCTCCACGATCCCGAGTTGCTGGCCCGCCGAGACCGTGGAGCCGATCTCGATGAAGGGCGGCTCCCCCGGTCCCGGGCCGCGGTAGAACACGCCGACGACCGGAGCGCTGATCGCCACCTGCCCGCCACCACCGTCCTCGGTATCGGCCACGGCCGGTGCGCCCGGTGCCCGCTCCCGTTCCGCGGACTCGACCTCGATCTGGGTCTCGCCGACGCGGACGCGCACCCGGGTCGCGCGGGAGTCGTCCATTGCCCGCACCACCGCTGCCACCGCGTCGATCACCGTCTCGAGCGCGGGCGTGCCCGGTGCCGGTTCGGCGGACCGTCCGTTGTGCGTGGCCAGGCTCGCCGGCTCCATCCCTGTCCCGGACATCGTCAGTTCCCTTCGATTTCAGCGGTCTGCCGGACGGCGTTCGAGCCGTGGGACCGAATCCGGCGGTACCGGCGGTCCAGCAGGTCGGCGGGGTCCAGTGCGGTCAGCTCGCGAAGGTGCCTCGACACGGCCGCCGCGATGACGGCGCTGCTCGCCCTGGCGTCTCCGGGATGTTCGGGCAGCACCTCGTCCACCACGCCGAGCCGCAACAGGTCGTTCGCGCGCAGGCGCAACGCCCTGGCCGCGTCGGCGGCCCGCTCCGCGTCGCCGAACAGGATCGCCGCGGCGCCTTCCGGACTGATCACCGAGAAGATCGCGTGCTCCTGGATCAGCAGTTTGTCCGCCACCGCGAGCGCCAGCGCTCCCCCACTCCCGCCCTCGCCGGTCACCACGCTGATCACCGGCACCCTCAGCCCGGCGCCCAGCGCGAGGAGTTCGGCGATGGCCGCGCTCTGGTTTTCCTCCTCCGCGCGGAGGCCCGGATAGGCTCCCGGGGTGTCGATCAGGGTCACCACCGGCAGCGCGAGGCGCTCGGCCAGCCGGTAGAGCCGGTGGACCTTCCGGTAGCCGGACGGGTGCGGCATGCCGAAATTGCACCGGGAGTTCTCTTCCAGGCCGCGCCCCTTCCGGTGCCCGGCGAACACCACGACCCGGTCGCCGAGTCTGCCGACTCCCGCGACGACGGCGGGATCATCCTCGATCCACCGGTCGCCGTGCAGTTCGAGCAGTTCGTCGAAGATCAGCTCCAGGTGCTCGGTGACGCTCGGGCGGCCGGGGTTCCTGGCCGCACCGACCGCCGCCCAGCCGTCCAGTTCGGCGGCGGTCTGCTCGGCAACGGGTGCCGTGCTTCCCCCTGTGGCCGGTGGGTCCGCGTCCGCGGAGAGCAACCGCACCAGCGCGCCGACCACCGCGGGCAGTTCCGGCCTGGCGCACACGAGGTCGACGTGGCCGTGTTCGTGCAGGAACTCGGCGGTCTGGAACCCGGTGGGCAACCGCTGCCCGATGGTCTGCTCGATCACCCGCGGACCGGCGAAGCCGGCTCTGGTACCGCGCTCGGCCACGATGACATCGCCGAGTGCGGCGAACGAGGCGGCCACCCCGCCGTAGACCGGATCGGTCAGCACGCTGACGTACGGCACACCCGCCGCCCGCAGGCGCCCGATCGCGGCGGCACACTTGGCCATCTGCACCAGGGAGAGCGCTCCCTCCTGCATGCGTGCCCCACCGGAAGCGGACACCACGACCAGCGGCACGCCCCGCTCGGCGGCCGATTCGGCGGACCGCGCGATCTTCTCCCCGACCACCGAGCCCATGCTGCCGCCGAGGAAGGCGAAATCCAGCACGACCAGCACCACGGGGCAGCCGGCGATGGTCGCCGTCCCCGCCACCGCGGCTTCGCCGAGACCGGTCTTCTCCTCCGCGCCGGCGAGCCGGTCGGTGTACGGGAGCCGATCGGTGAACTCGAGCGGATCGGCCGAGCGGAGTTGCCGGTGCAGTTCGGTGAAGCTCCTCTCGTCCGCCAGTGACGCGATGCGCTCCGCCGAGCCGAGCCGGAAGTAGTGCCCGCAACACGGGCAAGTGCGCAGCCGGCGCGCCAGCGTCTCCCGGTGCACCACCCGGTCGCACGCACCGCACCGCTCGAACAACCCGGCGGGCAGCGCCGCGATGCGGTCGAGCACCGCGGCTCCGTCGGCGACTCGGTCAGGCATCGGCACCGCTCCCGGTTCGGTGTACCGCGACGACCGCACACCCGGCGGTTCCGGCCGGCGCGATCGAGGTGATCAGTGCGAGACCGCCCGCGGGGGCCTGGCACAGCGCGGCGGCCAGCTGGAAGGCCGCCGACGCGGCCGCGGTGTCCCCGACCGCCTCGTCACAGCGGATCTTCGGCACCCCGTCACCGGCCACATCGGACAGAGCCGCCGCCTCGGCCTCGCCCAGCTCGCCACCGGCCGGGGACGTGGCGACGAGCGCCAGTTCGCCGGCCGCGACGCCGGCGGCCGCCAGTGCGCCTTCCACACAACCAGCCAGCCGTCGCCTGGCCTGCGCGGGCTCGGAAAAGGCGGTGAACTTGGTGCTCAGCACCTCGGCGGCGGGCGCCCGTCCACCGCGGCGGGCACCCGCCGCCGACTCCATCAGGAAGACCACGCAGCCCTCCCCCGCGGTCCCCCTGCCGCCGGTGTGCCAGTCCAGCCAGGCCCGCCGCTCGGAGAACTCCTCCACCGCACCGCACAGCATCAGTTCGGCGTGCCCGGACCGGTGCATCCGCGAGACGAAGGCGAGCGCGAGCAACCCGGTCAGCGCCCCACCGGCAAGCGTGGTGTTCGGGCCACGCAGGCCGTACCAGATGGCGCTCTGCCCGGCCGCGCGGTTCATCACCGTGTTCGGGAACTGCGCCGGGTCCACCAGATAGGGGCGGTCCCGGGTCAGCGAATCCTCGGTGAAGTCCATGATGGACTGCACGCTGCCCGTGGTGGTGCCCAGCACCAGGCCGGTGCGATCACTGTCCCCGATCGCGTGGCCGCCGACCAGCATGCCGACGGTGGTGACCGCCAGTGCGGTCGCCCGGTCCATCGACCGCGTGCCCTTGCGCCCGAGCACCTCGGTGATGTCGAAGCCGGGTACCACGCCGGCCCGGTCCAGCGGTCCCGGCCAGCGTTGACCGTCCAAAGTGGTCACCGCCGAGCGACCGGAACGCAGCCCCTCGCGCAGTGCGCCCGCCCCCATCCCGTACGGCGACACCGCCGACCACGACGAGATGACCAGGCGGTCATCCCGGTTCGGCTGTCCGATGGGCATCGCTTTCCCCCTTTCCGTTCACCGTCGTCCGCGCGGGGTTCCAGGACGGCACGCCCGACAGGTGTTCCGCCCCGTCCACCCCGATGACGTTGCCGGTGATCCACGAGCTGTCCGATCCGGCCAGCAGCACCACGGCTTCCGCCACGTCTTCCGGCAGCGTCAGCCTGCCGTGGGGGTTCACCCCGGCCGCCTGCGCGACGAACTCCCGATACTCCGGGATCCGCCGCAGAGCGGGGGTGGGCGTCACCCCGGCGCGGAGCGCGTTGACCGAGATCCCGAACCGGGCCAGCTCACAGGCAAGCTGGCGGACGTGGGACTCGAGCGCGCACTTGGCCGCCGACACCGCGCCGTAGCTCGGCATCGCCCGCGAGCTGCCCGCACTCGTCATCGCCAGCACCTTGGCCCCGCTGGGCAGCAGTCCGGCTTCGACCAGGTCCTGCACCCAGTACACGAGGCTGTGGGCCATCACATCCACGGTCATGTCGAGCTGCCGCGCGGTCAGCGGCCGGTTCCCGTCCCGCGGCAGGTACGGCTGGAGCGTGCCGAAGGCCAGTGAGTGCAGCAGGACGTGCACACCGGCGCCGCCGGTCAGTCCGGCGATCACCGGCACCAGTTCCGCCCGGACCCGCGCGCTGGCCGCGTTCGCGTTGACGAAGTGGGCGGACACGCCGTGCTCGCGGATCTCGTCGAGCAGTGGCGGTACCGAATCGGCGCGCTCCGCGGTGTCGAAGTGCACGCCGATCACGTGCATGCCCTGTTCGGCCAGTGCCAGCGCGGTGGCCCGGCCCATCCCGCTCGACGCGCCGAGCACCAGGCACCAGCGGTCCCGCAGGGATATCAGCATGTCCGGCTCCGATCGCCGCGGTCCCACCGGCGGACCCTGGCCAGTGCCACCGTGCCCGTGCCGGCCGCGGCGGCGACGAGGCAGTCCTCGGCACCGGCGGCGAGCAACCGGGCCACCACCGCCATCGCGCGAAGGCAGCCGTCGCCCGGCTCGTGCTCGGCGGCGACCGGGTGCCCGGCCAGCGCGGTCCGCACCATCTCCGCCGTGGGGGACTTGTCCAGCACGGTGTGCACCGGCAAGCCGATCGCGCCCAGCCGGGCCATCGAGCCGTCGAGCAGGCGGCGTGCCGATTTCCCCTTGGCGGTCGCCGGGAGCACCAGCGTCTGTGTTTCGATCGAGCCGTATCCCCTCGCCCGGCGGCGCCGCGCCAGCGCGGCCGTCTCCACCAGCAAGGCGATCGCGCCCTGCTCGGCCCGGCCGGTGCCCGCCCCCGGCGGGGGCGGCTCCTCCATCGCGCCCGCGATCAGCACGTCCGACCGGCCTGCCCGCAGCGCCCGGCCACCGGTCGCCAGCGCCTCCAGCCCGGCGATCACCGGCGTGGTCAGGGTGAGGTTGAACCCCTTGCACGCGTGTTCCACCGATACCCGGCCGGTCAGCACGTTCACCGCGCCGTACGCGGCCGTGGCCGGACTCAGTTCCGCCGAGCCGGACTCGAGGATCGTGCGGTCCATCCCGTCGTGCACCGCGGCGATCGCCCGGTTGCTGCCGACCGCGACGGCACGCCGTTCCTCGCCGACCGCCTCCAGCGCGCCGCCCGAATCGGCCACCGCGGCCCGCGTGGCGACGAGCAGGTACTGGCAGGCGGGCGGAAGGTACTTGTAACCGCGGCCCAGCTCCCGGCGCGAGTCGAACCAGTCCGCCCGGCCGGCGCCGGTATCGGCCGCCGGTGTCCGGCCGGACGGGGTGAGCATCCCGATCCCGGTGGCCACGAACTCCCGCCCCGCGCCGGTCATGCCGCCCGCCCGAGGACCAGGGAAACGTTGTTGCCGCCGAAGGCGTAGGCATTGACCAGCACCGGGCCGCCCAGTTCGGTGCTGTCCACGGGGAGCTTCACCTTGCATTCGGGGTCCTGTTCGCCGATCGGCGCGTTCGGCGGCACCCGGCGGTGACGCAGCATCAGCACCGCGGCGACCGCGGCCAGCGCGGCGGAGGCACCGCTGGTGTGCCCGAGCAGTGCCTTCAGGCTGTAGACCGGTACCTGGTCGCCGACCACCGAGACCAGCGCCTGGCTCTCCACGACGTCGTTGCGTTCGGTGCCGGTGCCGTGCGGGATCACGCAGCCGACCTGGTTCACCGCCGCCGCTGCCAGCGCCTCGCGCATGGCCCGGGTGATCTGCGTGCCGCTGGGTTCCGGCGCCGTGCTGTGGTGGGCGTCGCAACTCCAGCCGCTGCCGTCGAGAGTGGCGAGAGGCCGTTGTCCCCTGGCCGCCGCGTGCCCGGCGGACTCCAGCACGAGCATTCCGGCGCCCTCGCCGAAAACGGCCCCGCGCCGGTGCTGGTCGAACGGGCGGCAGCGCACCGGGTCGAGCGCCCCCATGCGGTTGAAGGCGCCGAGCATGACCCTGCTGTAGGCATCGGCCCCACCGCAGAGCACCACCTCGGCGTCGCCGTCGGCGATCAGGTCCGCCGCCATGGTGAGCGCGAAGCCACCCGCGGCACAGGCGTTGCCCGGGGTCGCGGTGTGCGCGGCCACCCCGAATTCCCCGGCCAGCGCGGCGGTGACGGCGAACGGGGAGGCGGTCTCGTCACCCGGCACCCCGCCACCGCACCGCCAGCTCTCCAGCAGGCCGCTGTCACCCACGCAGGTGCCGGTCACGATGCCCGGCCTGGCCTCGTTGGCCAGGTCGAGCCCGGCGTCGGCGATCGCTTCCCGCGCCGCGCCGATGGCGAGCAGCGACGCGCGGCCGATCCGGCCGGACTCCGGCGCGGGCAGTTCGCCGTCGGCCACGCGGTGCAGCAGGCGCACCGGCATGGCGGCGTGCGGGTCGGTCAGCGGCTCCGGCGGTTTCGCCGCACCCTCCGCCATCGCCTGCCACAACCGGTCCGCCCCGGCACCGCGACAGGACACGGCGCCGATCCCGGTGATCACCACCGGATTCATGACCGCGGCTCGCCGCGGCCGGTCCGCACCACCGCCTGCCGGTCCACTTCGGACAGAGCACGCAGCAGGCGATCGTCGAAGTCGACCAGCTTCCAGTCCCGCCGGTTCTCGATCAGGGCGTAGCCGTGGGTGATCTCGCCGGTCGCCACCGGCAGCAACCGCCCGTCGCGCACCACGTAGCAGTCGAAGCCGGCGGTGTAGGTCAGCCGTTTGAACACCTCGCGCACGCTCAGCACGACGTGGACCTCTTCCTCCATCCTGGCCTCGGCCAGCATGGTCACCCGCGAGCGTGGCACCACCGGAATCCAGCCCTGCTCGTCCACCAGTGTCTTGATGGACACCCCGCGGCCGGCCAGGAACAGGTCGACGGCCTCCTCCAGCAAGCGCAGGTAGCCGGACAGCTGCACGCGCTCGGTGAAGTGGCAGTAGAAGTACGGGATGCGCCAGCTCCAGACGAGGGCGTTCCGGCCTTCGGCGAGCGAGCCGGGCACGTCCGGCGCGGCGACCGGCTCGCCACGGGGATCGGCCACCGCGGGCACCGCCCGCCGGGCGATGGCGTCCGGCAGCGGCGCCGTCTCGCCCCGGGCGGGGTCGAGCCGCAGGGCCACCCGCACCTTGGCGGTCCCCGCCCTGGCCGCGCCCCCGGCCACCGCCAACCGGACGGTGAAGGCCAGGCCGTCGGCAGGCTGTTCCGCGGCCGGTGCGACCTCGGCCACGGCCGTGTCGTCCAGGTGCAGCGCGGTGTGGATCCGGGTGTCCAGGTCGACGAGGTCGACGCAGAGGCCGAACCGCTCGTACAGCGCGCCCGGGGCGAGGCCGCCGAGCCGCATGTGGTCCAGCACCGCCTCCTCCACCAGGTAGTTCACGTGCTTGAAGCCGATCCAGGTGCAGATGTTCGAGCCCTCGTAGCGGGGCCGGAGTTCGCGACTCGTCGGCGCACCGAGCACCGTGTCCAGGTCGAGCGCACGCGGCAGCGTGCCGGCGGGGTGGTTCACGTCGGCTCCTCGGATGGTTCGCGGGCCGGGCGGGTGCCCGGCGCGGTGGACTGGGGACGAATCAGCAGCAGCGCGGCGGCCGCGTCGGCATCGGCCGTGGTGGCCAGGACGGGCCCATGCGCGCCGGACAGCCACACCGCACCGGCGACGCACTGCAACACGCCCAGCGCACCGGAGCACTCGCCGAACCGGGCGGACAGGTCACAGCGGGCGGTGCGCGGGCCTCCGGCGGTCTCAATGCCAGGCGGGCACCACAGCTCGGGCTCGCCGTCGCTGGTCGCGCGCACCGATTCGATCGCTTCGGCCAGCCCGGCTCGCCTGGTGTACCCGCCGAGAACGGCAAACGGGCGCGCACCGCGTTCCACCGCGGTCGCTGCCGGTTCGACAACCAGTGCGGCCGCCCCGTCGAACAGCGCCGGGCAGTCCGCGATCTGCCTGGCCGGTGCGGTGTCCGGTTCCGTGCCCACCACCAGGACCTGCCGCACCCGGCCGGCCGCGACCAGCAGCCGCGCCCAGTGCACGGCGTCGAGGCCGGAGGTGGCCCCGTTGCACAGGGTCAGGTTCGCCCCGCGCGGCCCGTTGGCGATCGCGACCCAGGACGCGATGACATTGCTCGCCGTGTTGGGCAGCAGCATCGGACTGGTCGCTTCGTAGGTCTGCTCGGCGATCAGTTCGACGGTTTCGCAAACGGTGTCGACGTTGCCCAGGTTGGAGCTGACCACCACGCCGACCTCGTCCGCCGCGGTGGTGAGCTCTCCGTCACGCAGCAGTCCGGCGTCGGTCAGTGCCGCCGAGCCCGCGCACATCGCCAGCCGGGTCGCCCTGTCCTTGTAGCGCAGGCCGCGCCCGCGCCACCCCGCCAGCGGATCCCCGCCCGGGGTGCGGTGGCCGAGCAGTCCGGCAGGCTCGGCCACCCCGGCGATCGCGGTGCCAAGGCCGCTGATGACCACCTGCCCCGCGTTCACCGGGGCTCCCGGTCCACGATGGCCACCGCGTTGAGGCCGCCGAAGCCGAACGAGTCCACCTGCGCGGTGACCGGCGCGGCGGGGACCGCGTGCTCGCGCACCAAGCGGAACCGGGACACCTCGTCGATCGGCTCGGCCAGTCCGGTGATCGGCGGCACGCGGCCGGCCTTGAGCGATTCCACCGCCACGATCAGGCTGTGCAGGCCGGACGCACCCGCGGTGTGGCCGATCATCGACTTGACCGCGGTCATCCACGGACCGGCGGCGTCCGCACCGAAAACCTCGCTGAGCGCGGCGGCTTCGGCCTCGTCGTTGAGCGGCGTGCCGGTGCCGTGCAGCAGCACCAGCCCGATGTCGGCCGGCTTCACCCCGGCGCGCTCGTGGGCCTGCCTGATCACGCGGGCGATGCTGGCCGGGTCCGGTGCGGACGGATGCCGGGCGTCGCAGTTGACCGCGACCCCGCGAACCCTGGCGTGCGCGCGGGCGGTCGCCGCACCGGGACGCTGGAGTACGATCGCCGCCGCGCCATCGCCCTGGAGCATGCCGCGCCGGTTGCGGTCGAAGGGCCGCACCGCATCCGGTGGCAGCGGGTAGACCCGGTCCAGCATGCCGTAGGTGCTCTCGCTGATGGTGTCCGTCCCGGCGACCACCACGGTGTCCGCCTCCCCGAGGTCGAGCAGGTCGGCGGCCATGCCGAGGGCGTACAACGAGGCCGAGCAGGCGTTCGCCATCGTGTAGGTGCCGGTGGCACCGAACTCCTCGCGGAGCGCGGTGCCGAAGTGCAGCCGCGCCAGGTCGAAATCGGCGCCGTCCCGCCAGGCCAGCTCCACCGACCTCAGTTCGCGCAGGGTGGACCCGACCAGCACCGGGGTTTCGCCGAGGTCCGGGTCCAGCCCGGCGTCGGCGACGGCTTCGGCCACGGCGGTGAGCAGCCAGCGCGTCGCCCGGAGCGGCTCGTCGGTGCCGTCGACGGCGCGATCGTCGATCTCGTACGCCTTGCCGGCGCGGAACCTGGTCCGGTCGAAGGCCTTCAGCTCACCGAGGCCGCTGCGCCCGTCGCACACCGCGCCGAACAACTCGGCCACGTCGCGGCCGACACTGGTCACCGCGCCCATGCCGGTGATCAGCCACCCCGCTCCCCCACCGGTCATCGCGGTTGCTCGCAATCGCCGAGGATGAGCACCGCGTTGTTCCCGCCGAAGGCGAGCGCGTTGTTCTGCACCACCCGTAGTTTCGCTTCCCTGGCGTGGTTGGGCACGCAGTCCAGTCCGCACTCGGGATCGGTGTCGAAGTGGTTGATGGTCGGCGGGATGAAGCCCTCCGCGATGGCCAGCGCGCAGGCCGCGGAAGCCAGCGCGCTCGCCGCTCCCATCGTGTGGCCGATCATCGCCTTGATCGAGATCGTGCTCGGCGGCCGCGATCCGAACACCTCGTGGATGGCCGCCGCCTCGGTGACGTCGTTGGCCTTGGTGCCGGTGCCGTGCGCCGAAATGAAGTCTATTTCGGACGGTTTCACGCCGGCCCGCTCGTGCGCCAGCGCCATGCAGCGCGCGATGCTGGCGCGGTCGGGGGCCACCGGGTGGTGGGCGTCGCAGTTGAGCGCGTAACCGAGGATCTCGGCATACACCCGCGCGCCGCGCTCACGCGCGGACGCCAGGCTCTCCAGCAGCAGGATCCCGGCGCCCTCACCGGTGAGGATGCCCTTGCGGTTGCGGTCGAACGGCTGGCACGCCTCCGGTGCGATGGTCCCGAGCCGGTAGAAACCGGTGAACGTCTTGCGGCACAGCGCATCGGCTCCGCCGACCAGGGCGAACTCCACATCGCCCGAGCGAATGGCGTCGAACCCGTAGCCGATCGCGTAGTTCCCGGCCGCGCAGGCGGTCGGAATGGTCACCACTTCCACATCGGACAGTCCGAGTTCCGACACGATGGCCGTGGACAGACGGCTGGCGGGCACCCTGGCGACCACCGCGGGATCGAAGGCTTCCGGCCCGTGCTCGACCTCCACGGCGACGAGGTGGTCCAGATCGCGCGATTCGCCGTCCGTGGTGCCCACCGACACCAGCGACGGTGCCGACCGCAGCCGCTCCTCGGCCAGTCCCCCGTCCCGCAGCGCCATGACCGCGGCGGCGACGGAGAACTGGCTGGCGCGGCCGAGTGATCCGGCGGGCACCGTACGCAGCCACCGCCCTGGCTCGAAATCGGTGATCTCGCAGGCGTTGGCGTGCGCGAACCCGGTGGTGTCGAAGGCGGTGATCGGTTTCGCCCCGCTGCGGCCCTCGCGCAGCCCGGCGCGGAACTCGTCCACCCCGGTGCCGATGCTGGTCACCACCCCGATACCGGTGATCACCACCCGGCCCGCCGGGTCCACCCCGCCGAAGCCGTTCATCGCGCGGAGGCCTCGGCGACCACCTCGTGCACCCCGGCGAGATTCACCATCCGGCTCAGCTCCGCCTGGTCGATGACGATCCCGAAGTTCCGTTCCAGCGCGGCGAGGATCTCGATCGCCCGCAGCGAGTCCGCGTCGTGGTCCTCTTTGAACAGGCTTTCCTCGGTCACCTCGGCCGGGTCGATTTCCAGGATCTCGCAGACGATCTCCTTGACCCTCCGCTCGCGCTCGCCACCGAGCGCGTTGTCCGTCTCGAGCATCGTCGCCTCCAGTGTGATTCGGTCACAGCAGCGGTTGCACTTCCTTGCACAGCCATTCCAGCGTTTCCACGATCTCCGCCGGCCGCATCGAAAGGTCCAGCACCAGCAGGGAAATCCCGGCGCTGCGGTAAGCGTCGAACTGCTCAGCCACCTCTTCGGCGGATCCGGCGATGCAGGCCCGGTCGGACATGAAGTCCATCACCGGGAACGGGGGCAGCAGCCCGCGCCGCACGGTCAGCTCGATGTGCTCGGGGTCCCGTCCGGCGGCCGCTGCCAGGTCGGTGAGTTTTTGCCTGCCCCGCACCACTTCCTCGGGGTAGAGCTCGTGCGCCAGCCAGCCGTCCCCGAGCCGGGCGACCCGGCGCAACGCCGCGTCGGTGTTGCCGCCGACGTAGACGGGCGGGCCGCCCGGGGTGTGCGGCCGCGCGGCCAGCCACATGTCGTCGAAGTCCACGAAGCGCCCGTGGAAGGAAGCCGGGTTCTTGTTCGACCACAACGTGCGCATCACTTCGATGGTCTCGTCGGTCCTGGCCCCCCGCTCCGACCTCGGCACGCCGACCGCCGCGAACTCCTCGGCCATCCAGCCGATCCCGGCGCCCAGCACGAACCGGCCGAGCGACAACTGGTCCAAAGTGGCCAGTTCGGTGGCCAGCACGACGGGGTTGCGGTAGGGCAGCGCCAGCACGTGGGTCCCGAACCGGATCCGCTCGGTGATCCCGGCGACCAGGCCGAGCACGGCGACCGGTTCCAGCCAGGCCACGCCCCAGTTGTAGGCACCGGCCGTCTTGGCCCTGGGGTAGAGGCAGGTGCTGTTCCGGGTGGCGGGCAGCGCGACGTGGCTGCTCACCCACAGCGAGTCGAACCCGAGCCGGTCGGCCGCCTCGGCGACCTCGACCAGATAACGCCGCCGTCCCGGCGGGCCGACGGTCGGCAAGGACACTCCCAGTTTCACGCCTTCTCCTCCCGTCGGCTGCCTTCAATCTCGTCGAGCCGCGGCGGCTCGGGAAGGGACGTTGTACCGCAACGACCGGGGTCCACCGGCGGGGTCATCGGACGGGCACTGTGGTCTCCGGCGCGCCGGTCAGCGCGGCGGCCGGGCGGATGGTCATCACCGCGTGCGCGACCGTCAGCACGGTCCGCCGACCCGCCTGGCTCCGCCCGGTCACGATCACCGTCTCGCCCACCGCTCGCACCAGTTCCGCGTGGTGCACCACCAGATCCCCCGGCCCGACCGGGGCGCCGAACACCACGTCGGTGGCGCTGGCGAACAACATCGCCTTGCCACCGGTGTCCCCGCCTCCGGGCACCACCAGGAAACCGGCCGCCTGGCACCAGGATTCGAGCACCAGCGCCACCGGATAGGGCGGACACCCGCCGGCTCCGGTGTCCCGGAACCACGGCTCGTTCCTGGTGATGGCCTTGACCGCGGTGACGCGCTCCCGGGGCACCAGCTCGGTCACCCGGTCCACCAGGAGCATCGGATAGCGATGGGGCAGCACGGACGCCACGTCGATCGGCTCGGTCACGGCGCCTCTCCCGCCGTGAAGCGAAACCGCGCCGCCTTGCCGCGTGCGGTGCGCACGGTCGCCCGCACACGTCCGTGCTCATCCCATTCCACGACGGTGGTGAGCACGTCCCCGGGGAAGACCGGGGCGAGGAACCGGCCCGATTCCAGCACCCGCATCCCGGCCCCGGGGCGGGCCATCCGCATCGTGGTCAGCACGCAGTCCAGCAGGCAGACCCCCGGCAGGATCGGGAATCCGGGATAGTGCCCGGCGAAGACCTCCTCGCCCGGCTCGATCACCGTCGAGCTCTCCACCACCGCGGGCCCGGTCCGCACGAGCACCGGTTCCCGCCGCAGCACGGTCACCGCGTCAGGCATGTCTTGTCCCCACTCGGTTTCCGGGCGGGTGCGAGCAGCCCGCCCAGTACGTTCGCGGCCTCCGCCAGATCGGGAACCCCGGACCGGCACGACGAACCGGCCGGCACCACGGCCAGGTCCTCGCACCGGGCGGCTTCGGCCACCCGCGCGGCGCCCGTGACCAGCACGGTCCGCTCCGGCCGGGTGAGGCCCCGGTGCCGGACCGCCCGCTGCACCGCCAGCGAGATCAGCGCACCCCACCCAGCCTGCTCGGAGCCGTACGCGCCGACGTCGGCCGCCAGGTGGGCGCCGAGGCCGACGCCACGGATCTTGCGCAGGGCGTTCGCCCGGACGCTGCCGCTGATCACCGCCTGCCCCACGCCCGGGATCCGGCCCACCGCGGCGAGCACCGCACCGGCCACCGCCGGTACCCCGGCCAGGTCCCGCCGTGACAGCCCGCGCCCGGCCAGTTCGACCGCGAGCCCCGGCAGCACCACCGGCACCAGTTCCGCGGCCCGCGCGGCGGGCACCCCGTTGCGAAGCAACGTCCGCCAGGCCAGTTCGGGATCGGTGCGCCCGCCCGCCGGTTCGGGTGCCACCGAAGGCCAGCCGAGCACCCTGGCCGCCACCCGTCGGTGCAGTTCGGTGTCGAGTTCCTCGGCGGGCACCAGAACGGCGAGATCCCAGAGCACCAGCCGGCGCAGCGGCGCGACCGGCCGGGAAGCACGTGGCGAGACCGGCCCGTCGAACCAGTACTCGGCCGGGAGCTGATCGGTGTCCCGGGGCCGCCGCCGCACCCAGGTTCGCGCCGCCAGATCGTTCATCGCCGGTTCCCCGCTCAGGACGGCCGCTCGAACCAGTACTCGAACTTGGACGCGAACAGCGTGTTCCCGGACATCTTCACCTTGCCCCGCAGGAAGGCCTGCATCCCGTTGAGCCTGCCGGACACCAGCCGGAGGAAGGTGGGCAGCGCGACCCTGGTGGTCAGCTTCGGCGAGTCCACCCGGCCGCGGCCGGTTTCGCAGGCGTCCCCGGTGACCCGCACGAAGTACTCCAGCGGTCCGTCCGGTGTGGACACCTCGTACTGGAAGTCCGCCTGCTGCCCGCGGGCCCGTTCGGGCCGGAAGGCCGCGGCCATGTTGGCGAAGATCTCGTCCAGCAGGCCGGCCGCGCCGCCCTCCTGTGCCGCCGCGAAGGCGAGGATCTCGTCGTCACCGCCGCGTGCGGCGGCCTCGATCTGTTCGAACCGGTTCGTCTCCAGCGCCATCTTCCCTGCTCCTGCTCGTCGCGACGGGGGAACGCCATCCGACCCTCCCCGGCCGCGGGCGGGCGCGGAAGTGCCGACGGAGCGGGCTTCCGGCCTCGGTGCCCCGCGACATCCGGTGATACCGGCGGGGGCGCCCGTTCGGGCCATCCCGCCGGGGGTTCGCCCGCGCGGGGAGATCGGGTTGGCTGGGCCGGACCCGACGCCGAGCGGAGGCCGGATGTACGACGTGATCGTGGTTGGCGCCCGGTGCGCCGGTGCCCCGCTCGCCATGCTGCTGGCAAACCGGGGACACCGGGTGGTCGTGCTGGACCGGGTCCGCTTCCCCAGGGACACCCTGTCCACCCACTACGTGCAGCCGAGCGCACTGGCCAGGCTGGACCGGTGGGGTCTGCTCGACCGGCTGGTGGCCACCGGCTGCCCGCCGATCTCCGAGGCCGTCTGGCGGTTCGGCGAGTTGGTCGTACGGGGTTTCGCGCCACCGGCCGGAACCGTGTCGGTGGCCTACGCACCACGCCGGTACGTGCTCGACGCACTGCTCGTCGACGCGGCACGTGAGGCGGGTGCCGAGGTACGCGAAGGCTTCACCGTGCGCGGACTGGTGTTCGACGGCGACCGGGTGACCGGGGTCCGCGGCCGCAGTCACGGCGGGAGCGACGAGGTGCTCCGCGCGCCGGTCGTGGTGGGCGCCGACGGCCGCGGTTCCCTGGTCGCCCGCGCGGTGAACGCGGCGGCCTACAACGAACGCCCGCCGCTGACCGTCGTCTACTACACCTACTGGCGCGGGCTGGATCCGGCACACCGCGGCCGCAACGAGGTCTACATCAAGGACGACAAGCAGATCGGCGTGATCCCCACGCACGGCGACACCTTCCTCATCCAGGCCGCGCGCCCGCACTCCGCACTGGCCGAGTACCGCTCGGACATCGAGGGCCGATACCACGCGGCGATCGCCGAAGCCGCACCCGAACTGGCCGACGAACTGGCCCGGCGGGGCACGCGCACCGAGCGCTTCCTCGGCACCGGCGCGCTCGGCAACTACTACCGCACCCCGTACGGTCCCGGGTGGGCGCTCGCCGGGGACGCCGGCTACCACAAGGACCCGCTCACCGGGCAGGGCATCGGCGACGCCTGGCGAGACGCCGAATCGCTCGCGCACGCGTTGCACGACGTGCTGGACGGCGGCCAGGACTGGAACACCGCCCTTGGCGCCTACGAGAAGGCGCGCAACGCGGAGTCCGAGACGATCTACGAATTCACCTGCGAAGCCGCGAGCTTCCGCTTCGACGCGATGACCAACGCACTGCTCCGGGTACTGGCCGCCGACCGGGCACAGGCCGACCGGTTCTTCGGCGTCATCGCCGGTTCGGTGTCCGCCGAGGAGTTCTTCTCCCCGGAGAACCTGCTTTCCCTGCTTCAGGACCAGGTCGCGCTGGAGGAATTATGACCGGGACAGCCACCGGTGAGATCCCCGAACTCGACGACTTCAACCCGTACAACGCGGAGTTCCGGGCGGATCCGTACCCGGCCTACCACCGCGTCCGGGAACTGGGCGTCGCCTACTGGCCGTACCTGGACTCCTACGTGGTCGCCGCACACGCCGACGCGGTCGCCGTGCTGGCCGACATGAGCCTGCGCGTGGAACCACCCGCCGACGTGGCCGAGGTGCTTTCGGCGATGGTGCCGGAGTCGCTGCGGTCCATGCAGCAGACCGTGTTGTTCCGCGACCCGCCCGCCCAGTCCAGGTTGCGCGGGCTGACCCGCCGGACGTTCAGCTCGGGGCTGCGCGAGGTGCTCGACGGCGCCCGCGGACTGGCCAGGACCGTGCTCGCCGAGGCGACCCGCCGCGGTGAGCTGGAGATCGTCGAAGAGTTCGCCTTCCCGGTGGCCTTGCAGGTGATCGGTGACCTGCTGGGCTTGCCGCGGGCCGATCTGCCGATGCTGCGCGACCTTGGCCAGGCGATGTCCCCGGCGGCGGACATCCCGCCGGCGCCGGGGTCGGTCGATCGCGCGGTGGAGGGCATCGAGGCGTTCACCGAGTACTTCGAGCGCCTGGCGGCATTCCGGCTCCGCGAGCCGGGCGACGATCTGTTCTCCGAGTTGCTCGACGGCGAACGGGCCGGCTCGCTGTCGAGGACCGAACTGGTGGCGAACGCGATCCTCATCTTCATCTCCGGCCACGAGACACTGGTCGCCTTCATCGCCAGTGCGGTGCTGACCTTCCTCCGGAACCCGGACCAGCTCGACCTGCTTCGGCGCGACCCGGCGCTGGCCCCGGCCGCGGTGGACGAGGTGCTGCGGTACGAAAGCCCGCTGCAGCTGGCCACCGCGGGTGGCGGGCGGTGGACCACCCGGCAGACGGTGATCGGCGGCCGGGTCGTCCCGGCCGGGCAGCGGGTGCTGACCCTGCTCGGCGCGGCGAACCGCGATCCGGCGGTCCACCCCGACCCCGACCGGTTCTCCATCACCCGCGCCGCGGGCCGCCACCTCGCACTGGGCCACGGCTCGCATTACTGCCTGGGAGCGGTGCTGGCCAAGCAGCAGGGCGGCATGCTGCTGGCCGAACTCGCCGGCTGGCCCGCCGAGCTGGAGCTGACCGGAGCGCCCCTCGACTGGCTGCCCCTGTTCATGCAGCGGCGCCTGGCCTCCCTGCCGGTCCGGCTGACACCCCGCTGACCGGCCGCACGCGACCGCCTGCCGCGACAACACCCGCGGCCTGCCGCGCCGTTCGCCGCGGCGGCCACGCCCGGCGAACGGCGCGGTGCGGTGGTAGCTCAGCCGACGCCGAACTTGGCGACCGCGGCGAAATCCATCACGTCCCAGTGTTCGGCGATCAGGCCGTCCTCGATGCGGAGGACGTCCGCGGTCGCCAGTGCCAGTTCGCGCCCGCTCGACGCCTCGCGCCCGCGCCAGGTCGCGAACAGCCCGACCTTGTCGCCGTCGACCACGAGTTGCTTGATCTGGCTGGAGAAGTCCGGGGCGAGCTGGAACAGCCCGGCGAAGAACTGCTTCATCCCGGCCAGCCCCGCGCCGGACCGGGCCGCGTATTCGTTGTGCTGGATGTAGTCCTGCCGGTAGTACCGCTCGGTCAGCTCCAGCCGGTGCTGGGTCATCACCTCCTCCCACACCCGGATCACCAGCCGGAGCGCCTCCCGCTCGGCCCGGCCGCACCGCCAGTCCGGCGGCTCGCCGGGCTGCCGCGCCTGGTCCGTCACCGGCATTCCCATGCGCAGCAAGGCCGAATAGTCCACCACGCCCCAGTGCTCGGTGATCCGGTCGCCGGAAACGCGGTACAGGTCGGCGGTGCCCATCCGCAGCGGACCGTGGTCGCGGTGAGTTCCCGTCCAGTGGGCGAACACCATCGCCCGGTCGTTCTGCACCAGCAGGTGGTCCACCCGCGCGTCCAGGTCGGGGAAATCGCCGAGCAGGGCGGTCCGGGTCCGGCGGAAACCGTCGAGGCTGCCGTCGGCGGCCGGGTGGTGGCTGCGGTACCCCGCCGCGAGGTAGTCCGCCGCCCGGTCCGGGTTCCGTCCGTTGTGGACATCCCGGTAGAAGGCACCGATCAGGTCGGCGACGCCGGCCGTCGTGGTCATCGCGTGGCTCCCTCGGCGGCGGCCCGCTCGACCAGTTCCTCGGTGAAGAACTGGTCGAAGGTGTACATCCCGGCGATCAGGCCGAAGAAGCGGTCCACCTCGTCCTGGTCATCCCGGATCACGCGCAGTACGTCGACGAGTTCGGGCAAGGCGTCCAGCCGGGCGGCCTGCAGGTTGAAGTAGTACTCCGGCATGGCGTCGGCGTCGCGTTCGACGCCGTACCGGCTCAGCGCGACGTCGAGCGGCCCGCCGGTGGCGTGCGCGGCCTGAACGTGCCCGGCGAGCAGCTCGGCGTGCCGGACCGCGTCGCTGATACCGAACGCACCGATCGGATCCTTGTGGAAACCGGCGTCGCCGACGAGGGCCCAGCCGGGGCCCGACGCTTCGCGGAAGAAGTTCGGCAGCCTGCCGGTTCCGGCGAACCGCGCGTTGCGGGTGCCCGCGCGAACCCGTTCCGCCAAGCTCGGTGCCACCTGGTCGAGCGCGGTGAGGTAGGCGCCGGCGATGTCCCGGCGGACCTCGGCGAACTCGGCGCGCGGCCACTGGATGCCGACCATGACGTTGTCCTCATTGGTCGGCACGACCCCGATCGCGCGCCGCTTGTCCACGTAAACCTCGTAGTCGGCGTGGAATCCGCTCCAGTAGGTGTAGTACAGGCAGCACAGCGTCGGCACCTCCTCGTAGCTGCGCGCCCCGACCTCCTTGGCGACCACCGAGTCGATGCCGTCCGCACCGATCACCAGCGGTGCCTTCTCGGTGAACTCGCCTTCCCGGCCCCTGGCCCGGATTCCGCACACGCGGTCGCCGTCTCGGAGCAGGCCGGTCACGACCGTGCGTTCGCGCAGTTCCGCGCCCGCTTCGGTGGCGGCCTCGACCAGCAGCGTGTCGAGCACAAACCGGCGTGGCCCGAAGGCGGCACGGATGCCGTCCACGGCGGGAGCACAGCCGGTGAGGGTCAGTCCGCCCAACGTCCAGCGGGCCACCTCCAACGGTGGGCACCCGGTCGCGCGCAGGCGGTCGAGCAGGCCCCACCGGGCCAGGCGGGCGATCGTGGGCTGGTGCACGTAGTGGGTGGACATGGTGTCGCTGGGGAAGCGGGCGCGATCCAGCAGCAGCACCCGCTGCCCGGCCCTGGCCAGCAACATGGCGGTGGTGGCCCCGGCGACCCGGGCACCGACCACGATGGCGTCGTACATGGTGGGACCTCCGTGCGGTCGGTTCGGTCAGCGGAGGACGGCGGCCAGCGGACGTCGTGGACTCGCGACCGCCTTGCGGACCGGGTAGCCGATCCGGCAGGTGCACAGCACTTCACGGGCCGGGTCGCCGAGCAGTTCGGCGAGAATCCGGGTGAACCGGGGCGGCCCGCCGGTCTCCCGTTCCCGGTCGGCTCGCACGGTCAGCATGTTGAGGTGGCCGACGCCGAGTCCGCGCGCGGTGCACAGCAGGTGGATTCGCTGCAGCAGCCGTCCGCCGTCGATCCGATCGGCCAGGCTCCGCGCGTCCGGCACGCTGAGCACCGCGAACGCGGCCGCAGTGGCCACGTGCACGTTCTTGGTGTTGCGTAGCCAGAACCGGTCCGCGGTGCGGCGCGATGGCGCGGGAAGCAGGCTTCCGACCGCCGCCACCAACGGGTGCATGCCCTGGCTCAGCACGGTCATGCCGTCACCGTTGCGCTCGATCTCGCGCCTGCTGCCGCGGACCCAGCGGTGCCCGGCCCTGGACTGCGCCTCGTCGGCGATGATCGCTTCGGTGGCGGCGATCAGCTCCGCGCCGATCCACGCCCGCTCGGCCGGGGTGGTGAACCACTTGACCTCCGCCGCGGCGAGATCGGGACGGCCGATGCCACCGATTTCCCGGAGCAGGTCCGCGGACAGCGGCCGCCGGGTGAAGGGCCCGCGATTGGTGTGGCGGTGCGGGATGGCTTGGTACAGCTCGGAAACCTCACGCGTGCCCGGCCGCAGCAGCACCGACACCGCCTGGCCGTCGCCCCCTTCGGCGGGTGCCCGCACGTCGGCGTGATAACCGTTGGCGCGCGCGGCGAGCACCAGGTTCTCGATGGCACAGCCGAGGCTGACCTCCAGTTCCCGGTCGTACGGGTCCAGCGCCCCCTGCACGCGCTCCGGGTCGGCGAAGACGTCGATCCCGGCGTCGGTGATCCGGAACTTCCACGGCTGCACGTTGCGCGCGTTGGCGGCGAGCACCGCCGCGGCGACCAGCGCGGCCGGTCCGTCGTGCGCGCTCCAGGTCCGCCACGGCTCGAAGGCGCTCCCCCGGGGGGAACCGGCCGGTGCGCGCTCTTGAACGTCCATCCGTGCTCCTTCGGTACCGCCGTGGCTCTGGGCCCGTTCGCCCTCATGCTCCGGGAAAAGGGGAACAGCAGGCAGTTCCCAACGACCGCCGCACGCGAGGTACCCGATCGGCCATGACCGGCGCCGGGCAGGCACACAGAACCGTTCCCACCGGGCCGGCGCCCGGTGGGAACGGTGTGTGCCGCGCGGAAGTTCAGTTCGAGGTTGCCTCCTCGGCGCGGCCGAGCGGGCCCGCGGGCTCCGGTTCGTCAGTACCCATCGACGCGTTCCGCAAGGTCAGCAGGCTCACGATCGCGCCGAGCACCATGCTGATCGCGGCCACCACCAGCGCGGCCCGGTAGCCGGAGACGAAGGCTTCCGCCTGGCTCGCCCCGCCGGTCAGCGCGGCGGTCTGCCTGCCGAGCAGGACCGCGCCCATCACGGTCACGCCGAGCAGCGCCGAAGTTTCCCTGCCCACGTTGAGAATGCCGGAGGCCACCCCCTCCCGCGATGGCGGCATGGCACCGAGGATCGCTGTGGTCAGCGGAGTCGCCAGGCCGGAACCGATACCCAGCAGGATGAAGCCCGGCAGCAGGCTGAGGAACGTCGCCGTCTGGTCCTCGATGGCGACCAGCACCACGCCGACGGTGATCATGCCGAGCCCGAGCGCGACCGTGTAGTGGATGCCGATGCGCTGGGCCAGTACCGAGGAGAACGGCGCCGCGGCGATCAGCAGCAGGGCCATCGGGGCGAACGCCAGACCGGTCTCGCTCGGCGAGAAGCCCAGCGTGCCCTGCAGGTGCAACGAGGTGAAGAAGAACGCGCCGAGCGTACCGAGGCCCCAGAACACCTCTGCCACGTTGCCGCCGCTGAACACCTTGTTGCGGAAGAACGACAGATCGATCATCGGCGCCGGCGACCGGCGCTCGACGAGCACAAAAGCGAAGAAGCCGGCGAGCGCGGCACCCAGTGCCACGAGTACCGAGGGCTCGTCGAACCCGGCACGGCCGCCCTCGATCAGGCCGTAGGTCAGCCCGAACATCATCAGCGCCGAGGTGAGCAGGCCGGGGAAATCCACGTACCGGCTGGTGGCCGGATCCCGCGATTCGGCGAGCGACCACGCGCCGAGCGCCAGTGTCACCACGCCGATCGGCAGGTTGATGAAGAAGATCCAGCTCCAGTCCAGGTACTCGCTGAGCAGCCCGCCCGCGACCGGGCCCGCGGCGAATGCCAGCCCGTTGATCCCGGTCCAGATCGCCACCGCGAGGTTTCGTTCCTTCCGATCGGTGAAGGTGACCCCGATGATCGCCAGCGCGGTCGGCGCCACCAGCGCCGCGCCCACCCCCTGCACGATCCGGCCGGTGAGCAGCATCCCGTGTGTGGTGGCGAACCCGGCGAGCATCGACGCCAGCACAAAGACCGTGGTGCCGACGTAGAAGAGCAGGCGCCTGCCGAAGATGTCGGCGAGCCTGCCGCCGGCCAGCATCAGCCCGGCGAAAGCCAGGATGTACGAACTCGTCACCCATTCGAGGTCGGCGATGGACAGGCCGAAGTCCCGCTGGATCGACGGCAGCGCCACGTTGACGACCGTGTTGTCCAGTGCGGTGACGAAGGTGGCGAGCGAGATCGCCACGACTGCCCACCACCGTCTCCGGTACGGGGTCGAAAGTGTCATCGGAATGCTCCTAGGGACGGGAACACCGGAAGGAACTGTACGACGTACCTGTACGTTGTATATGAGGCTAGGAGGCTCCGGGTATGCTTGTCAATCGATGACGCAGACCACCGATCGTGAATCCGCCACCAAGGCACGGCTGAGCCAGAGCAGCGTGCTGACCGAGGCCATCGCGCTCGCCGATCGCGAGGGCCTGGAAGCGGTGACCATCCGCAGGCTGGCCCAGGACCTCGGGGTCACCCCGATGGCGCTCTACTGGCACTTCCGCAACAAGAGCCTGCTGCTGGAAGCGCTCGGCGGCGAGGTGATCGCCGAGGTCGATCTCACGGTGAACCCCGCCGATCCGTGGCACGCCCGGTTCCGCACGCTGATCAGCGCGCTCGTCGACACCCTGCGCCGGCACCCGTGGGCGGTCTCCCTGTTCACCGCGCGCGTCTGCGAATCACCGAGCTACCTGGTCGCGCTGGAAACCGTGCTCGAAATCCTGGACGACGCCGGGTTCTCACCGGCGGAGGCGGCCGCGATCTCACGGCACGCCATCTCCTCGGCGATGGGCATGGTCAGCGGCGAACCCGGGGTCACCGGCCCGCTCGCCCCGGAGGATGCCGAGGAATCCCAGCGGCGGGCCAAGCTGTTCTACGAGTCCCTGCCGAGCAAGCGGTACCCGCGGGTGATCGCCGCCGCGGGCCCGCTGACCTCGTGCGACGACCGGGACTCCTACTACGCCTTCGGGCTCGACCTGCTGGTCGCCGGCGTCGAGGCGATGGCCGCGCGCCGGCCGTAGCCGACGCCGGCCGGATCAGTCCGCCGGTTTCACCGCTTCGAAGATGCGCTGGTTTCCCATCCGCCGCACGCGGAGCTCACGACGCAGCTCGAACCCGGCCTCGGTGATCCAGCGCCGCAGCTCATCCGGCTGGTAGGTGTCCGCTCCCGACTCCAGGAAGAACAGCAGCTGGAAGACACCGGCACCGACCGGCCACTCCCGGCTCGGCCGGGTGAACGGGTCCAGCAGCGCGAGCGTGCCACCGGGGACGAGCGCGGCGTGGATCCGGCTCAGCAGCGACCTGATTTCGGCGGGGGTGAAGTAGTGGATGACGTTGAAGCACAGCGCGGCGTCGTACGGACCGCCGAACTCCGCGGTGCGCACGTCCCCCTCCTGGTGCTCGACGACGTCGCCGAAGCCGTGCCGCGCGAGCAGTTCCCGGCCCGCCTTCGCCGCGGCGGGCAGGTCGACCACGGTGGCCCGCAGGGTGGGATATCGCCGGCACAGCTGCGCCGAGTACCACCCGTGCCCGCCCGCGACGTCGAGCAGCGCCTTCGGTGACGGCGGCAGATCCAGCGCGCCGGCGACTTCGCCCGCGCCCATCCTGGCCAGTTCGTACATGCCGACGATGTTCTCCCGCCACCACGGGTCGTCCTCGGTCCGCTGGTGGATGTCCACGGCCTGGCCCGTCCGCGCGGCGTCCTCCAGCCGGGCCCAGAGCCGCTCGGTACCGTGCAGGGATTTGAGGTAGGTGCCGAGATAGGCCGGTGAGTCCGGGGACAGCCAGCGGCGGCTCCGCCTGCTCAGGCGGTACCGGCCGGCGCGCTCGACGAGGTGCCCGGCGGCTTCGAGGTACCGCACGATCAGCCGGACGGTGCGCGGAGCCAGCTCGAGCGCCGCCGCCACCTCCTCCGGGGTCCCCGGCCGGGCCGCGAGGTGCTCGACCACGCCAAGGCGCATCGCGGTGATCAGCACCTGCGACGCCGGGAAGCCGTAGACGCATTCGATGAACGGGGACGGCACCACGCCGAGGCGGACCCCCAGCCGCTCCAGCCGGTTCTCACCACGGACGACCAGGCGCATCGGGACAACCTCCGGGTTCTCGATCTCATCCGGCGCAGTGCGCGTCGGCCACGGCCAGTGCTTCGTCCAGCAGGCGCAGCCCGCCAGCCAGTTCCTCGGCGCCGGTATTGCACGGCGGCGCCACGTGCACCCGGTTGGCGTGGATCACCGGCCACAGACCGCGGCCGATGCAGGCCTGGTACAGCTCCATCGCGATCGGGCTCGGGCCGCTCACCGCGTCGAAGGGCATCAGCCGCTCCCCGCTTCCGCCGTCCCGGACCAGCTCGATCGCCCAGAAGGCGCCGAGGCCGCGGATTTCGCCGACGCTCGGGTGGGTGGCCACCATCTCCGCCAGTGCCGGGCCGATCACCTCCTCCCCCAGCATCGTCGCGTGCGCGAGTACGCCCTCCTCCGTCATCGCGGTGATCGCCGCGACCGCGGCCGCGCAGGCCAGCGGGTGCCCGGAGTAGGTGCTGCCCGCCGGATACGACTGCTGCGCGAAGGTGCGCCGGACCCGGTCCGAGACGATCACCCCGGCCAGCGGGACGTAGCCGGAGTTCACCCCCTTGGCGAAGGTGATCAGGTCGGGAGTGACTCCCCAGTGGTCCACCGCGAACCAGTGCCCGACCCGGCCGAAGCCCACCATCACCTCGTCGCAGATCAGCAGGATGCCGTGCCGGTCGCACAGTTCCCGCACGCCGGCCAGATAGCCGTCCGGCGGCACCAGCACACCACCGGCGACCCCGGGGATCGACTCCAGCACCACCGCGGCGAAGGTCTCCGCGCCTTCGAGTTCGATCACCTGCGCCAGGTGTTCCAGCGCGCGTTCGCACTCCTGTTCCGCCGTCTCCGCCCCGAACGCACTCCGGTAGAGGTACGGCGGGAAGAAGTGCACCACGCCTGCCGCACCGGTGTCGTTGCGCCAGCGCCGCGGATCCCCGGTGAGGTGGATCGCCGTGGTCGACGAGCCGTGGAAGGAGTGGAACGCCGAGAGCAGCTTCGGCCGCCCGGTGTGCAGGCGGGCCATGCGGACCGCGTGCTCGACAGCTTCGCCACCGGTGCTGGTGAACAACACGTGGTCCATGCCGCCGGGAGCCCGCTCGGCGATCAGCCTCGCCGCTTCCCCCCGCTTGTCGTTGGCGAAGTGCGGGGCCACCACGCACAGCCGCTCGGCCTGTGCCTTGATCGCGGCGACCACCTTCGGGTGCCGGTGCCCCAGGTTGGCGTACATCAGCTGAGAGCCGAGGTCCAGGTAGCGATTTCCCGAGTGGTCCCAGATCCACGATCCCTCGGCACCGGCGACGGGCAGGCCGAACCGGTGGTCCTGGGCGATCCACGGGTGGAACACGTGCGCCCGGTCGTCGGCCACGATGGCCTCCGGTGCGGGCGCGCCGACCGGGGTGGTTGCGGTCATTTCTGCCGTCCTGACGGGGAAGCCGCGCCACGGGCACGGGGTGGGCTGGCGCCGGGAGCCGCTTCGGCGGCCGGGATGAACCGGTAGGCGGCCGGTTCCAGGCGGCGAGTGGCCCGGCGGTAACCGGAGGTGCGGCCCGGCCAGTTGTTGGTGACCCGGCCGGACTCGGTCTTGAACCACGCCGTGCAACTCTCCGTCCAGACCATTTTGGACAGTGCGTCGCCCAGTTCGGCCTCCCACTCGTCCATCGCCTCGGGCCGCACGTCGAGCGCGCCCGCCGAGCGGCCTTCCAGCTCGCGCAGGTACTGCAGGATGTAGCCCGCCTGTGCCTCCAGCATGGGGATGATCGAGTTGTGGCCGAGGCTGGTGTTGGGCCCGTACATCAGCAGCAGGTTGGGAAAGCCCGGATAGGCCATGCCGAGATAGGCCGTCGGGTACTCCTTCCACTGCTCGTGCAGGTCGCGTCCGCCGGACCCGGTGACCGTGGTGGGCACCAGGAAGTCGGTGGAGAGGAATCCCGTGGCGTAAACGATGGTGTCCACGTCGTGGTGCCTGCCGTCCACCGTCCGGATGCCGCCGGGGGTGATCTCCTCGATCGACTCGGTGACCAGTTCGACGTCGGGTCTGGTGAGCGTGGTGAAGTAGTCGCTGGAGAGCACGATGCGCTTGCACCCGAACGAGTAGTCCGGCAGCAGCCGTTCGCGGAGCCCGGGATCGCCGACCTGCCGGTAGAGGTGTTTCCTGGCCATCGTGGTCATCAGCTTGGTGCTCCAGCCACGTCGCAGGGCCGGGAAGAGCACGTGTTCGGAGCGCATCGACAGCGCACCGCGGTAGGCCCCGTGCAGCGGCGGGCAGAGCCGGAACGCCGTCCGCCAGGCGCGGCTGAACTCGTCGGGCGGCTTCGGCAGGATCCAGTTCGGCGACCGCTGGAAGGTGCAGAGGTGGCCGGCCCGGCCCGCCAGCGCCGGCACGATCTGCACCGCGCTCGAGCCGGTGCCGATCACCGCCACCCGCTCGCCGCGCACGTCGTGGGCGGGGTCCCAGCGAGCCGAATGCAGTGCGGTCCCGGCGAACTCCCGCGCCCCGGGCAGTTCCGGGTACTTGGGAATGGTGAGCTGGCCGACCGCGGACACCAGCAGGTCGCAGTGGTGCCGCCCGCCGTCGGCGGTGCGCACCTCCCACTGCCCGTCCGATTCGAGGAAGGTGGCGGAAACCACCTCCTTGCGGAGTTCGATGTGGCCGCCGAGGTCGTAGTCCGCCACGCAGCCACGCAGGTAGTCCAGGATCTCCCGCTGGGTGGAGTAGCGCTTGTCCACGCCCCGGTACTTGCGGAACGAGTACGAGTAGAGGTGTGAGGGCACGTCGCAACTGGAGCCGGGGTAGTTGTTGTCCCGCCAGGTACCGCCGATGTCGGCGGCGCGCTCGAAGATCCGGAACGAGCGCACCCCCGCCTGCTTGAGCCGGGTTCCCAGGCAGAGCCCGGCGAAGCCCGCGCCGATGATGAGCACCGTCCGGTCCACCCGTGTCATCTCCGTCCACCCTCCCGCGAGCCGTGGCGTTCGTCCGCCATCAGGCGTCGTCCTTGCGGTACACCGATACGTGCCAAGGACTTTCGGCCGTCAGCGGAGCGCCGGACCAACTGCCCCAGCGGTGTTCACGGCGCAGTCCGGCCAGGCGGGCCATCAGGTCCAGCTCGGCGGGCGAGGCGTAGCGGATGTGGATCGAGTACTCTATGGCCCGCTCCGGGGTCTGCATCACGTACTGGGACGAGAGGAGCTGGCCGTCCGGGTCGTGGCCGGGGATGCCCAGCTGGAGCACCTCCTCGCCGTCCCGCGCGACCTCCATCCGCTGCCGGCTGCGCTTGCCGAGCTCGTACCGCGCGGCGTCCGGCACGAACGCCTGCACCACGAACGCGCCTCCGGGGGCGAGCCGCTGTGCCACCGCCTCGAAGCAGCGGATCTGCTCTTCCTGGCTGGTGAGGCAGCAGATCGTGTTGAACACGACGTAGGTGAGGCCGAACGGCCCGGCGACCTCCAGCTCGGCGAAATCCCCGCGGACGAGCCGCACCCCGGAACCGCCCGGCTTGGCCCGCAACCGGTCCAGCATCGCTTCCGAGGCATCGACCCCGGTGACGTCCAGCCCGGCTTCGGCCAGTGGCAGCGCGATCCGGCCGGTGCCCACGCCGAGTTCCAGCACGCGCTCCACACCGGTCTCCGCCGCCGTCCGCTTGGCGAGGCCGGTCAGGAACTCCGTCGCCTCGGCCGCGTCGTCCTGCAGGCCGACGACCCAATCGTCATAGATTTCCGCCAGCCGGTCGCCATAGGTCTCCGGCCCGTACTCTTCCAGGACAGCCATGCCGACGAGTCAACCGACCGCGGGGGCGCCGGAAAAGCCACGATGTTCCGGTCCGGCGGAGTGGCCAACAGGTCACTGTGCCGGTTTGCCCGCCACCATTCCGGTCGCCGGGCCCGCCTTGGTCGAGGGCACGTCCGAACTCACCACCACATCGGTGAATCCGGCTTCCTCCGCCTCGCCCGGCAGTACGTCGACGAGATCACCCAGGATCCGCTGGTGGGCGATGAGCACCAGCTGCCCGCCAGGGCGCAGCACCCGCATCAGTTCGGCGAAACCGGCCGGGCGGTCCCACAGGGTCACGTTGTTCACCGAGATCGCCGCGGCCATCGAAGCGCTCGCGCAGCCGGTGTCCTCGGCCGTCCCGTGCCGGATCTCCACCACGTCGCGCGCCCGCCGCGCGACCCGCCGCCCGGCCATCTTCCGCATCAGGGGTGAGGGTTCGACGCCGATGACCCGGCCGCCCGGGCGCACCCGCTCGGCGGCCAGCACGAGCCCGACGCCGGGACCGTGGCCGACCAGCACCGCGTGGTCCCCCGGTGCCAGCCCGGACCGGGACACCGCCCACCGCTCGTGCGCGAGGTTGTCCCGCGCCATCACCAGTCCACCGAGAACCCCGAAAACGCCAGCGGGGTGACCGAATGCCGCATCGAGCACCCGGGGAATGACATTGGCCATGGACGACGTTTAGCACACCGTGATCAGCGCGTCATGCCCCGATCCGGTCGACTATCCGCGCTTTTCGCACTCAGGCAGGGAAGAATGCCGCCGGGTCCGGTCCAGATCGATCGGCACCACCTCGTCGGTGACCATCTCCGCCGAGATCGACCTGGCGAGCCGGCGAAACGACGTGCAGCGGGTGAAATCCGCGTGGCCGCATTTCAGCGCGTGATCGATCAATCGTTTCGATTCGGTGGCCTGCTTGATCCACTTGTCCAGTTCCGCGCGCTGCCGCCGCAGCAGTTCCCGACGGGCCGACGCGTTCGGCGCGTTCAGCATTTCGCCCAGTTGCGCCAGGCTGAATCCGGCCTGCTTCCCGCGAAGGATCAAGATCACCCGGACGACGTCCTCCTGGGTGTAGCGCCGGCGACCGGCGACCCGCTTGGCCGGCTGGAGCAGGCCACTGGACTCCCAGAACCGCAGCACGTGGGCCGGGAGACCGAACCGCCCGGCGAATTCCCCGATCGAATAGGTCGCCTCACTTGACTTCATGTGCTCATTAAGTTGCATGGTTGTACCCGAGGTCAAGACGGCGATGACGCCGGAAAGGTGAGGGCCATGTACGAAGTCGTCGTGGTCGGGGGCGGCCCCGCCGGGCTGTCCGCGGCGCTGACATTGGGCCGGGCGCGGCGCTCGACGCTGCTGCTCGACCAGGGAACGGGCCGGAACGCGCCCGCCGCGGCGATGCACAACTTCTTCCTGCACGACGGCGACAGCCCCGAGCACCTCCGTGAAACCGGACGGCGGCAGCTGTCCGCCTACCCCACCGTGGAAATCCGCGATGCCACGGTGGAAAGTGCCACGGCGGCGGATTCCGGGTTCGAGGTCGTGCTCGGCGCCGGCGAGACCGTGCGGTGCCACCGGCTGCTGCTGGCCACCGGCGTGCGCGACGAACTGCCCGCCATTCCCGGGATCGAGGCACTCTGGGGCAGGTCCGTTTTCCACTGCCCCTACTGCCACGGCTACGAAAACACCGGGCAGCCGGTCGCCGTGCTCGGCGGCACGCCCGACCGCGCGCTGCTGGCCCTGCAGCTGACCCGGTTCACCGACGATCTGGTGCTGTGCACGGACGGACCGGCGGAATTGCCGCCACCCCTGCGATCGGCGCTCGCCGACCGCGGTGTCCCGATCCGCACGGAACCGGTGGAGGGGCTCGAAACCCAGACGGGCGCGCTCACCGGCCTGCGCTTCAGCGGCGGCGCACCGCTGGCCAGGTCGGCCGCGTTCGTCAAACCGTTGCTGCGGCAGCGTTCCGACCTCGCCGGCCGCCTCGGCTGCACCGGATTCGACGACGGCACGATCGAGATCGACGAATTCGCCAGGACCAGCACACCCGGGGTATTCGCGGCCGGGGACATGTGCCGCCGCGCCGGTCTGCCCATTCCGCTCGGGGCCATCGCGCTGGCGGTGGCCGCCGGAATGTTCGCCGGTGCCGCCGTGGACCAGGATCTGGTGTTCAGCGATTTCCACATCCCGAACCCCTTTGCCCCTTCGGCGGCCTGACGCGAAAATGACCCCCGTGTCACCCTCGTTCCTGTCATTCTTGTCCGCGAGCGCGGTCCCCGCCGAGACCGGCGGCATGGGCATCAGCGCCCAGACCTACGACCGGTTCGCCAGGTGGGCGCTCCGCTGGTTCTACCGGCGGGTGGCCGAGGACCTGTCCGTCTTGCCGCCCGCGGCCAAGGTACTCGACATCGGTTGCGGCACCGGGGTGATGCTGGCCGGACTCGCCCGGCGCCGCCCGGATCTCGAGCTGGCCGGGATCGACGTCGCCCCGGGCATGATCGCCGTGGCGCGCCGGAACGCGCCCACCGGTCTCGGCATCGAGTTCGGTGTCGGCGACGTCGTCGCGCTCCCCCATGCGGCGTCCACTTTGGACGTCGTGGTGACCACGCTGAGCATGCACCACTGGCCGGACCGGCGGCGGGCCGTCGCGGACATCGCCAGAACGCTCAAACCCGGCGGTCGCCTGTACGTCTACGACTTCCGCTTCACCCCCGCCCCGGAACTCACCGAGGCGAGCACCGGCGACGGCCCGTTCACCGGCGCCCCGCTCGAACGCACCCACGTCCCCGCCGCCCCATGGTTCCCACTCCGGCCGTTCGCGCGATTTTCGCTGGTACGCGATGAGAACTGAGCACTCACCACGGACCGAGCACGCTCGTGCAGGTACCCACGGCGAGCACGGCCAGCACGCTCAACGTGGTCAGCGCGCCCGCCCAGAAGTCGTGACAGTGGCGCGGGCCCGCCGGCAACCAGCCGCCTTCCAGTTGCCGCACGCGTGCCTCCAGCACCTTCGTCGTCGCCATCGACGCGACGACACCGCTCTCCGCCGGCCCGGAAACGGACTTGTAGATGGCACCGGCCAGCGCGCCGCGGTCCGACCGGGTCAACGCGGCCGCGTCCGCCGCCAGTTCCTGCCGCAGCACCAAGTGGCGACCCAGGGTGCGGTACACCGGCAGGTACCAGAGCGCGGCGCAGACCACCTCGCCGATCATCCTGGCGAGCGGGTGGCCGTGCCGCGCGTGATGTTCCTCGTGCCGCAGCACCGCGACCAGTTCCGCCGGTGCGGCACACTCCACCAACTCGGTGCCCACCACGATCCGCGGCCGGTAGGGACGGCACGTCCAGGCGAACACGCCAGGACTGTCCACCTGCACCACCGGCACCCGCACCCCGGCCAGCCGCGCGGCGGCGAGCAGGCGCGGCGCGGCCGGCCGCCGGTGCGCCCGGACCCAGTGGTTCATCCGGTGACAGGCCGCCGAGATCACCACGATCCGGACGACGGTGAGCACGGTGCTCGCGATGGCCAGTGCCGCGGCGCCGAAGGCCAGCACGCGCACCGGTACCGGCCGCGCACCACCGTCGAGCACGCTCGCCGAGACCGAATGCACCAGCAGCACGACCTGGCAGCTCACCAGTAGCACCCCAGCCGCGGTCAGCGCCGCCAGCTTCCGCACCGTGACGGCGGCAAGGCCGAACACAGGCACCCCCTCGTCATCCGTGTTCAGTCCTCCGGCCGCACCGCCCGGTGCTCGCCCCGCATCAGCTTCTCCAATCGCTCCCGCAGCCGCGGCTCCGCCGACGCCTGGTCGACGAAGTGCGCCACCGCCGCTTCGCCGAACTCCCTGATCACCGAGCGCACGGCGATCTCGGCGGGCCGCACGACGATCGGCTCGTACACGTAACCGCGGCCGACCAGGGTGCGCTTGAGCACGTCCTGACGAGCCAGGCGGCCGAGCACGGTCATCACCGTGGTGTAGGCGAGCGGCTCGGCCCGTCGCCGGTTCAGCCGGTCGAGCACCTCGCGCACGGTCAGCGCGCGCTCGGCACCACCCACCGTCTGCAGCACGTCGGCCCCGAGCGGACCCAGCATCTCGCTCAGCTTCCGGGATACGGGGGCCACGGCGGTCAGCCGGCCTCGGCCGGTTCCGGTCGGTTCCGGTTGAGCGCTTCCATCCGAACCACTCCAATCACGATCACGGCCAGCCCGTACCACACCAGGTCGTGCCAGAAGTCGATCGACTCACCGCGCGCGTGCAGCCACATGTCCCCGAAGAACCCGGTGAGCTGCGTCAGGCCACCGGCGACGAGCAGGAGACCGGTCACCCGGCCCCCTGGCCGAAGAGCCAGCCAGACCCCGGCGAGGGTGAGGATCACCGCGCCGCCGTAGATGCCGGCGTGAATGCGCCAGAGCTCGCTCGGCGGCTCCGGCACGAAGGAGACGTTGCGCTGATGCCAATAGGTGTCGAACGCCTGGCCGAGCAGGTACACGACGATGCCCAGGTACACGATCACCCGGGTGTTCGGGGTACGAGCCATGGCGGGGGTCACCTCTGTGGGGATCGACTGCGTCGCCACCGACCTTCGCACCGGCCTGCGGGCGGGGCGAAGCCCACGGGGCCGCCCCCGATCGGAGTGGCCGATCGGGCAGGGCCCGGCGTGGGGAACGGCCACCGTGCTCGGCGGTCCGGTGGAGGGTTCCGCCGCGCCGGACCGGGACAGCAGGCTGGCCCGGTGAGTGATCCGATGTTCCTCGCGCACGTGGTCGGTCACCGAGACGGACCGATTCCGCTGTCGTACGCCCTGGTCGCCGGCGGCGCGGCGCTCTACGCCTCGTTCGAGGCGATGCGGTTGAGGCGGCATCGCTCCCGGTTCGACCAGGACTCGCCCGGGCGGCCGGTTCCCGCCGCGCTGGCCCGTGTGGCCGATTCCGCGGTGACGCGCTGGCTGCTCCGTTCGCTGGGTCTTGTCCTCGTCGGCGGAACGGCGGCGGTGGCCGTGCTCGACCGGCCCGGGGCGGGCAATCTCGCGCTCAGCCTGGTCTACGTCGTGTTCTGGGTGGGGCTGGTGCCCGCCTCGATCATCTTCGGGCCGGTGTGGCGCGCCCTCAACCCGCTCCGGACCGTGCAGGCCGTGCTCGCCCGTCTGCTGCGACGTGCGCCGGAGCAGGGTTTCGCCACCCTGCCGCGGTGGCTCGGCTACTGGCCGGCGGCGGCGGGCCTGCTCGCCTTCGCCTGGCTGGAACTGGTCAGCCCCGACCGGTTGACCGCCGGCGCGCTGGTCACCTGGTTCTCGGCGTACGGTCTCATCCACCTCGTGGCCGGGATGGTGTTCGGCAGTGAGTGGTTCGCTCACGCCGACGCCTTCGAGGTGTACTCGGCATTGCTGGCCCGCCTGTCCCCGTGGGCACGGCGGGCCGACGGCAGGGTCGTCCTCCGCAACCCGTTCATCAATCTCGCCGCGCTCCGCCCGTCGAAGAGCCTGGTTGCCGTGGTCGCTGTGCTGCTGGCCGCCACCGCCTACGACAGCTTGAGCAACGGCTCCTGGTGGAAGTCCCTGGAGCCGACGGCCTGGACCGGCACCCTGGGACTGCTCGGCGTGCTGGCCGTCGTCGCGCTCACCTTCACCGGGTCGGCCGCTCTGTCCGGGGTGCTCGCGGGCCGACCGGCGGTGGCGGGCCGGCTCGCGCACTCCGTGCTGCCGATCGCGGTCGGTTACGTGCTGGCGCACTACCTTTCGGTGTTCATCTCCGAGTTGCAGCTGGTCTACCACTTCGCGGCCGGGCACGGCCAGCACGCGACGCACCTGGCCGGGGCCGGTACCTCGGTGCCGCCCGCGCTCATGTCGGTCATCCAGGTCGGTGCGGTGCTCACCGGGCACGTGCTCGGCGTGGTCGCGGCACACGACCGAGCTGTCCGGCTGTTCCCCGGCCACGTGGCGGTGCGGGCGCAGTTGCCGGTCTTCGCCTGCATGCTGGCCTACACCGCCGGTGGCCTGGTCCTGCTCTACAACTCCTGATCCAGCTCGGCCAGCCGGGTGGCGAGCTGCGTGAGCTGCTCCTCGAAGGCGGACACGAACTGGTCGATCGTGCGGGGATCGTGCCGGTTGGTGCTGTACCCGATGGTCAGCGTCAACCGGCCCGCCACCACGTAGCCGACCACGTCGATCAGCCGGAACCGCCTGCCGACCGAGCTGCGCGGGGTGCCGTAGGACATTCGCGGCACGCTGAGAAGGTCGCTGCGCAGGAACGCCTCGTCGACCCGTCCCAGGTAGTTCACCCCGACGTCGGGGGCGGGCATCGCCGCCAACGCTTCGGCGCCGTCGCCGAGGTAGCGCAGCAGGCCGTGGCCCGCCCCGCGCCCCGGCATCTCGCCGAGTTGCCGGTGCACCTCGGCCACCGCTTCGTCGACGGGGATCGACAGGTCGAGGTCCAGCAGGCTGGGGATGAGCGTGGAGAACCGGCCGACGGTCCGGCTGAGGTTCACCTCGCCCACCGCGATGTCCCTGCCGTGCCGTTCGAGGTCGACCAGCAGCCGCCTGCGCCCGGCACTTCCCGGGTCGGCGACCGGCAGGGTGCGGAGCAGGACGGCGCAGAGGGCTTCGGAGACATCCGCACCGGTGGCCTTGGGCAGCTCGCTGACCAGTGCTTCGGTTTCCCGGTACCCCAGCCGGAGCACGACGTTCTTCAGTGACGGCAGGTCGTTATCGCCGGTGTGGTGGTCGACCGCCGGCCTGTCCGCGTTCCGCCGTTCCGGTGCCGTCCAGTACTCCAGTTCACCGGCCACCTCCGGGCTGTGTGCGTACTCGGCGAGCAGGCGCGTCCATTCGCGGAAGGAGGTCGTCTTCGCGGGCAACTCGGCCTGGCCGCCGGCGAGCAGTTGCTCGTAGCAGCCCATCAGGTCCTCGAGCACCACCCGGCCCGAGTAGTGGTCGACCACCAGCCAGTGCGCGAGGAACAGCACGCAGTGCGGCCGGGTACCCATGTCGAAGTAGGCGACCCGCAGCAGGGGGCCGTGCGCCAGGTCCAGTGATGCCTGGAGCCGGTCGCTGATCTCGACGGTGGCCCGCTTCTGCGCCGGACCGTCCGATCCGGACAGATCGTGGATGCTGAACGGCAAGGGCTCGGCCGGTTCCGCCGGGATCACTTCCGCCCGCCACGGTTCACCGGTGAAGCGCATGCGCAGGGCGTCGTGGTGGGCGATGATCCTGGCCAGCGCCGCCTCCAGCGTGGGCACGTCGAGCGGGCGTTGCAGGGCGAGCAGGAAGGAAGCGTCGTTCCAGTGGTGCCGCTCGGGCAGGTCCTGGCTGAGGAACCACCGCTGGGACGGGGTCATCCCGCTGGGACCGACCGGGTCCGCCGCGTCGTAGTCGACGGTCGAGATCCGGGCGACTTCGGCCTGGGCGGCGATGGTGGGGTTGTCGAAAATATCGCGCAGGCTCAAGCGCAGGCCATGACCATCGATGGCCGCGGTCGCGCGTAACGCCAGCAACGAATCCGCACCGAGCTCGAACACATTATCCCCGGTACTGATCCGATCACGATTGAGCAAACCACACCACACCCGCGCCAACACCACCTCACCCGGACTCCGCGGCTCCACAAACTCCCGCCCCACCACCACACGATCCGGATCCGGCAACGCCGCCCGATCCACCTTCCCATTCCCCGTCAACGGCAACCCATCCACCAACACCACCGCCGAAGGAACCATGTACTCCGGCAACCGCTCCCGCGCCCACTCCCGCAAACCAACCCCATCCACACCCACACCCACCACATACGCCACCAAACGACGACTCCCCCGCGGATCACCCACCGCAACCACCACCACCGACGACACCCCCGGATACTCCCCCAACACCACCTCCACCTCACCCAACTCAATACGAAAACCACCCACCTTCACCTGAAAATCCTCACGACCCAAAAACTCGATCACCCCATCCGGCAAATACCGACCCACATCCCCAGTCCGATACAACCGCTCCCCAGAAACCGGATGCACCACAAACGAACCCGCCGTCCGCTCCGCATCACCCCAATACCCCAACGCCACCCCAACCCCACCAATAAACAACTCCCCAGCCACCCACACCGGACACCGCTCCAACCACTCATCCAACACATAAACCGACTGCCCACCCAACGCCACCCCATACGGAACACTCGACCACCCCGAATCCACCCCCACAATCGGAAAACAAATCGACCAAATCGACGCCTCCGTCGCACCACCCAAACTCACCAACTCCACCCCCGAACCCAAAACCGACCACGCCCGACCCGGCAACGACACCGGAATCCAATCCCCCGACAACAACACCAACCGCAAACCCACCACACCACCAACACGACCACACCACTCCACAAACAACTCAAACAACGCCGGAACCGAATTCCACACCGTCACCCCAAAACGACGAACCAAATCCAACCAATGCCCCGGATCCACCCCACCCCCATCCGGCAACACCAACCGACCCCCAAAACCCAACACCCCAAACACATCCCACACCGACAAATCAAAACTCAACGACGACACACCCAACACCGCATCACCCACACCCACACCCCACCGGCCACACACATCAACCACCGTATTCACCGCACCCCGATGATCCACCGCCACACCCTTCGGCACCCCCGTCGAACCCGACGTGAAAATCACATACGCCACATCCGACACCGACCTCCCCACCACCGGCAAAACACCCTCCGACACCCCAACCCAATCCCCCACACCATCCACCAAAACCACCACAACACCCTCCGGAAAAACCACCCCAGAATCCACCACCACCGACGACGACAACACCACACCCACCCCCGTCACACCCCACACATAATCCCGCCGACCCACCGGCCACCCCGGATCAACCGGCACAAAACCAGCACCCACACCCAACACCCCCAACACCGACACCACCTGCTCCCACCCCTTCGGCAAACACACCCCCACCAAATCACCAACACCCACACCCAAACCCCGCAAACGCCACCCCACCCGACGCGACAACACCACCAAATCCCCAAACGACAACACCCCCGACGACCACACCACCGCATCAACCCCACCCAAACCCACCGCACGCCACAACACCAAACCATCCAAAAAACCACCACCGAAGAACAAATCCGAAACCGAGACCTGCCGCAGTTCCGAACTCGAATCCGCGACGGGGACCAGCTCGGCGCCCGCGGACCGCGGCGAGCCGGCGGGCGAACCCGCCGCGCCCGGGCCGGGAACGGTCAGCGCGGAGGACGGCACGGGTTCCGGCTCCCAGGGCAGTTCAGGCACATCCGGGGCCGCCGGCGGGAGGAGATCCGGGGTGGGCGGGAGCGGCGGGACCGCGACCAAGCGACCCTCCTGTGCCCACAGGTCGTCCTCGGCGAGGCGTTCGACGAAATCACGGAAAGCGCCGAACATGCCGTCCACCACACCGTCGGCGAACAGGCCGTCCACCGAGTCCCAGCTCACCACCAGTTCGCCGGCGATCTCGAAGACCTGGTGGTCCAGGTGGAGCTGGGGAGTCTGGGAGACCCCGTCCACCAAGCGGCCGAGCCCGGGCAGGGCGCCACTGGAGTCTCCTGGCATCTCGCGGCCGAGGACGCTGGTGAACACGATCGGCATCGACCCACGCGCGACACCATGCGCCCTCGCCAACTCACGCAACACCCGCACCCCACCAAACGCACGATGCTCCAAATCCCGCCACAACCGCTCCTGCAACACCCGCACCCGCCCACCAAAACTCCCCGCCGACCGCGAATCCACCTCCAACAACACCAACCCCGTGAAATCACCCACCACACCATCCACCCCCGAATGCACCGGCAACCGATCCCCCACCGTCACATTCACCGTGAACCGAGACCCCTTCGACCACACCCCCAACACCTCCGCAAACGCCCCACACAACACCACCGACGGAGTGACACCGAGCGTGTGGGCCTTGGCCTTGATCCGCTCCCAGCGCGAAGCATCGAGCCGGAACTGGTTGCGGACGAACCTGGTCGGACCATCGGGCAACGTGCGCACCGGAAGATCCGGAGCCGGCGGCAGCGTGTGGATCCGCGCCATCCAGTACTCCTTGGCCCGCTCATAACCCGGCCCCTGACCAAGGCACTCCACCGCCGCCAGATAATCCCGGAAGGTCAGCCCCACCGGAGGCAGTTCGAGATCCGGATCGGCGTACAACCGCGCGAACTCGGTCAGCAGGATCTGCACGGAGCTGGCGTCCGCGATGAGCAGGTCCAGGCTCAGGTGCACCCGCGCCCGGCCATCCGGCAACCGCTGCGCCACGAACTCGAACAACGGAAACCGATCCGACGGCCGCACCTCGTGCGACAACCGATCCCGCACCTCCGCCACCCGCGCCCACGCCTCATCCACACCAAGACCCGAAAGATCCTCCCAGCCAAAACCCACCGGCGGCGCATCAACCACAACCTGCTGCCGCCCATCCGCACGAACCACCGCCCGCAACATGTCGTGCCGCTCGACCAACGATTCGAGAACGCGATCGGCCCGATCGAGGTCGAAGTCCGCCGATTCCAGTTCCAGGTAGAGATGGGTGGAAACATCACCCAGTTCGAACAGGCCCGAACGCCCCAGCCAATAGGCATGCTGCACATCGGTCAACCCGAACGGCTCGAACCGCCGCTCCGGATCCGGCACCACCGCCGGCAGGTCGGACTCTCGGGTCGCCTGCGCGGCCTGTGCTTGGGCGGCGATGGTGGGGTTGTCGAAAATATCGCGCAGGCTCAAGCGCAGGCCATGACCATCGATGGCCGCGGTCGCGCGTAACGCCAGCAACGAATCCGCACCGAGCTCGAACACATTATCCCCGGTACTGATCCGATCACGATTGAGCAAACCACACCACACCCGCGCCAACACCACCTCACCCGGACTCCGCGGCTCCACAAACTCCCGCCCCACCACCACACGATCCGGATCCGGCAACGCCGCCCGATCCACCTTCCCATTCCCCGTCAACGGCAACCCATCCACCAACACCACCGCCGAAGGAACCATGTACTCCGGCAACCGCTCCCGCGCCCACTCCCGCAAACCAACCCCATCCACACCCACACCCACCACATACGCCACCAAACGACGACTCCCCCGCGGATCACCCACCGCAACCACCACCACCGACGACACCCCCGGATACTCCCCCAACACCACCTCCACCTCACCCAACTCAATACGAAAACCACCCACCTTCACCTGAAAATCCTCACGACCCAAAAACTCGATCACCCCATCCGGCAAATACCGACCCACATCCCCAGTCCGATACAACCGCTCCCCAGAAACCGGATGCACCACAAACGAACCCGCCGTCCGCTCCGCATCACCCCAATACCCCAACGCCACCCCAACCCCACCAATAAACAACTCCCCAGCCACCCACACCGGACACCGCTCCAACCACTCATCCAACACATAAACCGACTGCCCACCCAACGCCACCCCATACGGAACACTCGACCACCCCGAATCCACCCCCACAATCGGAAAACAAATCGACCAAATCGACGCCTCCGTCGCACCACCCAAACTCACCAACTCCACCCCCGAACCCAAAACCGACCACGCCCGACCCGGCAACGACACCGGAATCCAATCCCCCGACAACAACACCAACCGCAAACCCACCACACCACCAACACGACCACACCACTCCACAAACAACTCAAACAACGCCGGAACCGAATTCCACACCGTCACCCCAAAACGACGAACCAAATCCAACCAATGCCCCGGATCCACCCCACCCCCATCCGGCAACACCAACCGACCCCCAAAACCCAACACCCCAAACACATCCCACACCGACAAATCAAAACTCAACGACGACACACCCAACACCGCATCACCCACACCCACACCCCACCGGCCACACACATCAACCACCGTATTCACCGCACCCCGATGATCCACCGCCACACCCTTCGGCACCCCCGTCGAACCCGACGTGAAAATCACATACGCCACATCCGACACCGACCTCCCCACCACCGGCAAAACACCCTCCGACACCCCAACCCAATCCCCCACACCATCCACCAAAACCACCACAACACCCTCCGGAAAAACCACCCCAGAATCCACCACCACCGACGACGACAACACCACACCCACCCCCGTCACACCCCACACATAATCCCGCCGACCCACCGGCCACCCCGGATCAACCGGCACAAAACCAGCACCCACACCCAACACCCCCAACACCGACACCACCTGCTCCCACCCCTTCGGCAAACACACCCCCACCAAATCACCAACACCCACACCCAAACCCCGCAAACGCCACCCCACCCGACGCGACAACACCACCAAATCCCCAAACGACAACACCCCCGACGACCACACCACCGCATCAACCCCACCCAAACCCACCGCACGCCACAACACCAAACCATCCAAAAAACCACCACCGTAAGGCAATTCCGAAACGCAGCCGGAAGTCGGCGGGGAATCAGGGAATTCGATCGGCGGCAGCACCGGCTCGGGCAGCGATGGCTCCGGCGGAGCCGGAACCGTCACCAGCCGCCCGGGCAGTTCCCACGTCTCCGCGGAACCGGCCAGCCGTTCCACCAGGTCGCCGAAAGCCCGGAACATCTCGTCCAGCACGCCGTCGGCGAACAACTCGTCCACCGAGTCCCAGCTGACCACCAGCGAGCCGGCCTGTTCGTACGCCTGCAGATCGATGTGTACCTGCGGGGTCTGCGAGATGACCTCGGTCACCGCACCGAGCCCGGCGAAGCCCACTCCGGGCGCGCCCGGCATGTCACGGCCCAGCATGCTGGTGAACACGATCGGCATCGACCCACGCGCGACACCATGCGCCCTCGCCAACTCACGCAACACCCGCACCCCACCAAACGCACGATGCTCCAAATCCCGCCACAACCGCTCCTGCAACACCCGCACCCGCCCACCAAAACTCCCCGCCGACCGCGAATCCACCTCCAACAACACCAACCCCGTGAAATCACCCACCACACCATCCACCCCCGAATGCACCGGCAACCGATCCCCCACCGTCACATTCACCGTGAACCGAGACCCCTTCGACCACACCCCCAACACCTCCGCAAACGCCCCACACAACACCACCGACGGAGTGACACCGTAGGATTCGCCGATCTCGGCCAGCCGAGCCGCATTCGTCGGCCCCAGCACGAACTGCCTTCGGGTGAACCGGGTGGGCGTGCCGGCGACCGGCGGCACCGTGGGCAGTTCCGGGGCGGGCGGCAAGGTGTGGATCCGCGCCATCCAGTACTCCCTGGCCCGCTCATAACCCGGCCCCTGACCAAGGCACTCCACCGCCGCCAGATAATCCCGGAAGGTCAGGCCGACGGGCGGCAGCACGGATTCCGGGTCGGTGTACAACCGCGACCATTCACCGAAGAGCACCTGGATCGAAATGGCGTCCGCGATGAGCAGGTCCAGGCTCAGGTGCACCCGCGCCCGGCCATCCGGCAACCGCTGCGCCACGAACTCGAACAACGGAAACCGATCCGACGGCCGCACCTCGTGCGACAACCGATCCCGCACCTCCGCCACCCGCGCCCACGCCTCATCCACACCAAGACCCGAAAGATCCTCCCAGCCAAAACCCACCGGCGGCGCATCAACCACAACCTGCTGCCGCCCATCCGCACGAACCACCGCCCGCAACATGTCGTGCCGCTCGACCAGCACTGACAGCGCACGATTGGCGCGCTCCAACTCGAAGTCCGCCGACTCGAACTGGGCGTAGACGTGGGTGGAAACGTCACCCAGCTCGAACAAGCCCGAACGCCCCAGCCAATAAGCATGCTGCACATCGGTCAACCCGAACGGCTCGAACCGCCGCTCCGGATCCGGCACCACCACCGGCAGCGGTTCGGCGGCCTCGTTCCCGGATTCCAGTTCACCGGCGAGCAGTTCCGCGATGTCACGGGTCGACGGTGTCTCGGCCAGCTCGGCCAGCGAAAGGGCGACGCCCAGTTCGGCTTCGAACATCAGTTGGAGTTCGGTGGCCTGCAAGGATTCCAGGAAGAGTGGTTCGTCCGGGTCGGCGGGCGCCGGGCGCCGGGTCACCTGCCCGTACCGCTCGCGGAGGTAGTCCGCCAGCGCCTCGGCCCGATCTCCGGGTGCGAGCGCCAGCAAGGCGGCTCGGCCGAGCACGGGCGTGGTGGCCGACTCGGTTTCCGTCGAGTGCATTCCAATCACCTTCATCCACCGGGGCGCGGCGCGCCGTGGGCACACGGGGTTCGGACTCTTTCCCACGCGTGCACGGGCGCCAAAGCCTCGATAGCGGTACGAGAACACCTCTCCGGCTTGGCACGGTCGGGGGTGGCCATCCGGGCCGTGCGACGTGGTCGGTCCATCTGGCGGGTTGGCCGGGCTCCACCCCGGAGCGGTCGCGGTGCTCCGATTACAGGTGACCCGACGTCTGCCGACGAGGAGCAAACCGATGAGACCTCCGCCGCACGGGCAGCGCAAGCGCAGGCGGCTGCTCAGTCTCCTGCCACTGGCCGCCGTGCTGGTCGCGGCCGGGATCTTCGTGATCTCGACCCGTACCCAGGCCATCTCGCCGGTCGGCACGCCCGTCACACTGGAGATGGCGCTCGCCGCGTACCGCGCGAACCCCGGAGCGCTCCGCGACGACATCGGGCAGACGGCCCTGCCCGTGGCCGCGCGGCCGGAGGTGGGCGGGTTCACCGTGCCGAAGGGCGGCGTGTACTCCTACCGCACCACGGGCCAGGACTCGATCATCTACAACGGCGACAGCTACCAGCGGCCGTTCCCCCCGCTCACCCACGCCACCGTGCACCCCGCCGGCGGCTGCGTCTGGGAGCTGTACTTCACCCCGATCAGCGAGCACCAGGACGCACACCGGCAGTGCAGCGCCCCCGGCGAGTACCTGTGCCTGGCGCACATGCAGAAGGTGAGCTTCGCCGGCATCGAAGGCGACGAGACACACCGCTGCGACCCGGCGATGATCCAGGTCGGCGGGAACGCGACCAAGGCGGGCGGCAAGGAGGAGACCGTCTGCGTGGCCCACGGCAACCGGGCCAGGATCGTGATCAAGTACCTCGGCCAGGAGACGATCACCGTGGAGGGCGTGCCGAGACCCGCCCACCGGGTGCAGATCGACAGCTTCGTCAACGGCGACGGCCTCGATGGCTCGGCGGTGGCCGACGCCTGGTTCGACGTGGAGGACGGCCTCTACCTGAAACTCGTCCGCAGCGCGGACGTCAATGTCGACCGCGGTGGCGGCAACAAGGGCACCTACCGCGTCGAAGCCGGTTACGACCTGGTCTCCCGCACCCCCCAGGTCTGAACTGGCGCACCCCACGGAGGCGCGGAAGAGGACTTACCCCATCCTCTTCCGCGCCTCTGGCGGGTTCTTCAGCGCGGGACACCGGCCCGGTCGATCAGGTCGAGCACCGCCGCGGTCCGCTCGGTCAGGAAGAAGTGCCCGCCGGTGAACTCGTGCACGGCGAAGCCGCCGGTGGTGTGCAGCCGCCAGGCGGCGACCCCGTCGGCCGGTGCGCGCTCGTCCTCCGTACCGGCCAGCGCCACCACGTCGCAGTCCAGCGGCTGGCCCGCCGTGTACCGGTAGGTCTCCGCGGCGCGGAACTCGGCCCGCAACCTGTCTTCGACGGCCAGTCGCAGTTCGGCGTCTTCGGCCAGCTCGTCCGGAGTGCCCCCGAGTCGCCGGACCTCGGCCCAGAACTCCGCCCGGGGCAGCGCGTGCAGCTCCCGGCCGGGGCTGGGCAGGTGCGGAGCCACGTGACCGGAGGCGAACAGCAGCCCGGGGCCGCGCCGGCCGGCGCGGCGGAGCAGGCGAATGGTCTCGAACGCCACCAGCGCGCCCATGCTGTGCCCGAAGAACATCGCCCCGTCCGCGACGTCCGCCAGCCGGTCCGCGCAACTCCTGGCCATCTCGGTGAGTTCGCCGGCCGCTTCGCAGGACACGACGCGCACTTCCGCGCGGAACGCGAGCGGCGCGGCCCACGAGCGGTAGAGCGTGCCGGTGCCGCCGGCGTGCGGGAAGCAGAACAGCCGCATCACCGGGTCAGTCCTCGACCAGCCGCCGGAAGCTCGGCACCACGATGAGCTGGGTCAGCACGGTGAGCACGAGCAGGACGAGTCCGGCCCGCAGCAGCGCGGTGTCCGTCGAACCCTCCAGCGGGCCGGTCATCAGCGCGCGCAGTCCCTCGATGACGTAGGTGAACGGATTCCACGCCGACACCGTCTCCAGCCAGTCCTGCAGCAGGAACGGCGGCGCCGCCGCCGGGCTGGCGAACAACAGCAGCACCGACAGCGGTGCCATGGCCAGCGGGGCCTGCGGGTTGCCCGTGCGCAGCGCGACCACGTAGAACAACCCGCCGTAGGCCACCGACCACACGCAGCAGAACACCAGCAGGCCGAGCACGCCGAGCCAGCCGTGGTCGATCCGGGCGCCGAGCACCACGCTGACCACCAGCACCACGGCCACCGCGGGGATCACCCTGATCGCGTCGAAGAGCAGGCGGGAGAGCAGGATCGACAGCGGCCGCACCGGTTGCAGGCGGAGCCGGTCCAGGAAGCCGGTCTGCGCGTCCAGCATGAGCGCCGTGGCCGAGTACCCGGAACCCATCATGCCGGTGAACAGCAGCAGTCCCGGTGCCATGTACGCGGCGTACGGCCGCACGGGGAACCCGGGGATGAAGGCCATCCGCTCGTAGCTGGAAGCGACCAGGGTGATCAGGAACAGCGGGAAGAGCACCGGGAAGATGAACGCGATGACCGGGCTGCGCACGCCTTCCCGCAGGTTCCGGCGCAACAGCGCGACAGTTCCCGGTACCACGGCCCCGTTCATCGCCCGCCCTCCCGCTTCGTCACGATGGTGCGGCCGATCGCGGCGACGCCCGCGGCCGTCCCGCTGGTGGTGCCGCTGTCCACCCGGTCTCCGGTGAGCCGCACGAACACGTCTTCGATCGTCGGTTCGGACAGCGCCAGCCGCGACGGGGCAAGGCCCCGGTCGCGCAGTTCGGCGAGCAGTTCCGGCAGCTCGTCCTCACGGGCGGAAAGGTCGACCTCACAACGGTTCCCGGACTCGCGAAGCCGGTCGGCGCCGAACAACCCGGCCAGTGCGCCGCGTTCCTCGGCGGTGGCCCCGAGCACGGTCAGCACCCGTCCGCCGATGCCGTGCTTGAGCCCTCTCGGCGTGTCCAGTACCGCGATCCGGCCCTGCCCGAGGATGGCGATCCGGTCGCACAGCTCGTCCGCCTCGTCGAGGTACTGGGTGGTGAGGAAGACCGTGCCCCCGCCGGCCCGGTAATCGCGGACGAAGTCCCACAGCGCCCGCCTGCTCTGGGGATCGAGCCCGGTGGTGGGCTCGTCGAGGAAGAGCAGTCCCGGTTCGTGCACCAGTGCCATCGCGGTGTCCAGCCGCCGCCTCATGCCGACGGTGTAGGTGGCCACCAGCTTGCTCGCGACACCGGTCAGGCCGAACTGCTCCAGCAGCCCGTCCACGCGCCGCCTGCCCGCCGCGCCGGTGATCCGGTGCAACGTGGTCGCCAGTTCCAGGTGTTCCCGGCCGGTCATCAGCTCGTCCAGCGCCGCCTGCTGCAGCGACAGCCCGACGTGGCGGCGCACCTCGTCGCGGTGGCTGGTCAGATCGAAGCCGAGCACGCTCGCGCGCCCGGAGCTCGGCCTGGTGAGTGTGGCCAGCACGCGCACCGTGGTCGTCTTCCCGGCGCCGTTGCGGCCGAGGTAACCGAAGATCTCGCCCGGCTGGACCACAAAGGTCAGGCCGTCGAGAGCGGCGGTACCGTCCGGGTAGACCTTGCCGAGTTCCTGCACATCGATGGCCGACACCGGTTCAGCCTGGCCCGGACCGCCCGGTGCGGCGAGAGCAGATCAACCGCCCCCTTGGTGCGGACCACCCGGTACCCGGCCGGGTAGCCGGACGAGGTCCCCATCCACGTCACGCGGACGGCAAGCCGCCCGGGGCTTCGACTTCGCCCGCCGTCGGCCTTAGGTCGGTACGCACAGACGTCGGACGCACTGGAGGAGCGATGGCGGTTTTTCCGAGCCGGGAATGGCTTGAAGTGTACGTCGCGAAGATCAACGAATCGGCGGACTTCGAAGCGGCCGCGCGCACCTTCGCCGCCGATATCTCGTTCGTCTTCGAGGCGGAACCGGACAACGGGGTCCCGCGGGACATCTGGTGCAAGACGGAGTTCGCCGACGGCAAGTGCCTTTCGGCGGACTACGGCGTACCGGAGGCGGAGGGCCGGACGGCGGCTTTCATCATCCAGGCACCGTATTCGCGGTGGAAGGACGTGATCGGCGGCAAGATCGATCCGATCGAGAGCATGCTCGACGGGGACCTCGCGGTCACCGGTCACCTGCCCACCCTGCTGCGCTACGTCCGTGCCACCGACGAGCTGGTCGGCCTGGCCGCGACGGCGGCGAGCGGGTTCATCGACGAGCCGTGAGCACGGCGGTCACCGGACGGCGTGCGCGACGGCGAGTTCACCGGCGGTGTACCGATCGCGGCAGAGCCGGCGCTGGCGCTTGCCCGAGGTGGTCTTGGGCAGCGTGCCCGCCTTGACCATGACCACCTCGTGCGGCGCGTGCTCGACGGTGCGCCGCAGGTGGTCGAACAGGGCGGCGCCGATCGACGGCAGCGCTCCGGCGCCGCCGTTGCCCTCGGCGACCACCACCATGCGTTCCTCGTCCGGCAGCGCGAAAGCGATCACGTTGCCGGCGCGCACGCCGGCCACCTGTTCGGCCACGGTTTCGTAGTCCTCGGCGTACAGGTTGCGCCCGCCCACGATGATCATGTCCTTGATCCGCCCGCAGACGTAGAGTTCACCGTCTTCGAGAAAGCCGAGATCGCCGGTGGCGAACCAGCCGTCCGCCGATTTCGCGCTCTCCCGGGCGTCCCAGTAGCGGTCAAGCACCCCCGGTCCGCGCACGTGGAGCTCGCCGACCGCACCCTCCGGCAGGTCCACCCCCTCCTCCGTCCTGATCACCACCTCGGTGTCCGCGAGCGGCCTGCCGCAGGACGGCAGGGCGCGATCGGGACGCGCCAGCCCGGTGGCCGGCGGTGCCGGCGGCGGGGGCGACAGCCGGATGGGCTCCCGCGGATCCGCGGCCGTCACCACGAGCGTGGTTTCCGCCATGCCGTAGGTCGGGCACAGCGCTTCGGGGCGCATTCCGGCGGCCACGAACACCGGGAGCGACTCCTCGATCATCGCCGTGGTCACCGGTTCCGCCCCGTTGATCGCCACCCGCAGCCCCGACAGGTCGAGCGGGCGCGGGCGCAGCCGCTGCGCCCGCGCGGCCAGCCGGTAGGCCGAATTGGGCCCCGAGGTGACCGCCGCCCGGTACCGGCTCACTGTGTCCAGCCAGGACGCCGGCTGCCGGACGAACGTCCCGGTGGCGAGCACGACCACGTCGAGCCCGTTGGCGAGCAGCCCGGTCACCGAGACGATCCCCATGTCGTGGAAGAAGGGCAGCCAGCTCACGTAGCGCTCACCCGGCTCCAGCCCCAGCGCGTCCATGCACCGGCGGACGTTGCCGACGAGCTGTCCGTGAGTGACCGGCACGGCTTTCGCGGCGCCCGTGGTGCCGGAGGTGAACTGGAGCAGGCCGAACTGATCCGCGTCCGGCACCGGCGGAACCGCCGCACCGGGCACGGTCAGCTCGCTCAGCGCCCGGACCGGGACAGGCAGCCGGGCCGCCAGCACGCCGGCGGCGTCGTCCTCGGCCACCAGGCAGGCGGGACGGCACGCTTGGATCCGGCCGCGGAGCGAAACGGCGTCGCGTTCGGCGCCGTCTCTCGGCGAAACGGCGAGCACCACCGGGACCGCGCCGAGCCGCCAGATTCCGAAGAGCGTTACGAGCATTCGCAGTGAAGTCGGCGAATAAAGGCAAACCCGATCGCCCTGGCGCACCCCGGCGGCGGCCAGCGCACCGGCGACCAATACCGCTCGGTCGGCCAGTTCCGGCAGGGTCAGTGTGCTCGGCCGCAATGCGCCATCGACAAAAGTGAGCGATCTGCCCGCCGGTTGCCGGTGAATTGCTTCCGGTATGGAAATTTCCGCCCGGCCGGTCACCCACCGCGCAGCTCGCATAACGCACCGTCCCCGCTTCCCGTCGGCTTCGCGGGAATTATCCGGCCGGCTCCGCGTCGGCCAAAAGATCTATCGAGGTAGCGCTGCGAAGCCGTCAACACACCGTGGAATAGTGGCCGTTCGGCCACGCCGATCGGCGTGCCGAATCGATCAGTTCGACACTCTGCCACCGCCCGGAGCGAATACCTCCGGCAATGCTGTGATCAAGGGTTCCCCGGCGATCGTTACACTGATTGGGCCATTGCACACCCCTCGCCACTTGGTTACCTTGAAGCTTCTACTAGCGCTGTCTAGTAGAACGGCCTGTTGGGGGGTGGCACCAAGGCGCGTCCATGAGTGACCGCCGGACACCTAATCAAGCAAACGCACGACGATTTCCGAATCTGCAGGTGCGGACGGTCGCCTGCCGCTGTTGGTGCAGCGTCTGCGAGCTCGACGAATACTCGGGGGTACGTCGTGCGGGCGGTAAGACTGCACATCTTTTCCGCAAACTTCCAGAACTGCGCGCCGGTCAGTTGTACTGGCCGACAGTTCAACAGAAGTCGAACGACAGGAATCCACAGCGTCGCACGAAGACCGGAGGTACCACCCGATGCGAGAATTACCCGCGCCCAGATCTCCGCACCCCGAACCGTATCTGCAGCCGGTGACTGTACTGGTGGCCACTCCGAATGAAATGGTGAAGACCGGCCTCAGCACCATGCTCCACGCACTGCCCACGGTGGGCCGGGTGCTCAGCGAGCCGCCCCACCGCGCGGCGATCCGCACCCGTGCCGACTCGGTGGACGTGGTGATCCTGCCCTCCGCCGAGCACGCCGACGAACCCCTGCGGGAGCTGGCTCTCGAGTGCTCCACCAGCGGGGCGAAGGTCCTGTTCGTGCTCACCAGCACCGATCAGGAGGACCTCGCCGAGGCCACCACGCTGCCCGCCGACGGCTTCCTGCTGCAGAACGAGCTGACCACGGAGAAGCTGGACGACGCGCTGCAGAAGGTGTCCAACGGCGACCTCGCCATGCCGGAGACCATGACCCGGCAACTGCTCTCCCGCGTCCGCAAGACCGGCCGGAGCAACGGCACGCGGCCCGTCCTGCTCACGCCGAGGGAGCACCAGGCACTGACGTTGCTCGCCGAGGGGCTGAGCAACAAGCAGATCGCCCGCAAACTCGGCGTTTCCGAGCACGGGGCGAAGCGGCACGTGGCCAACGTGCTGGCGAAGCTGAACAGCCCGAACCGGACGCTCGCGGTCGCCATCGCGTTGAAGGAAGGGCTTATCGAACAGCCGATCTGAAGCCGCGGTCAGCCGGGCACCACGTCGACGAAAGCCCGGACGGCGCGCCGCACCTCACCCGGGTTCTCGCACGGCGGCGTGTGCCCGACCCCGGGCAACTCGACCAGTCTGGCATCGGGCAGCGCGGCCGCGTACTGCCGCGCGACCCGGATCCGGATCGGCACGTCCGCCTGCCCGTGGATGACCAGAACGGGCAGGCGGAGTTCAGCCAGCCGGTCCGAGAGATCACCGCGGCGGTAGACCGAGTAGCACGCCTGCGCGATGCCCGGCCCGGTGAGCGTGGTGAAGTGGCGCTCCCAGTTCTGCCCGCCCTGGCTGCCGCGGAACCGGGGTGCGAAGTTCAGCCGGGCGATCATCTGCGCGAGGTCGGCGCTCATCCCGTGCTCCAGCACCGTTTCCACCATGGCCTCGAACGGGCGCGCCGTGTTCACCGGTTCCGCGTAGGGTTGCGTGGAGATCAGCACCAGCCCGCGAGCCAGTGCCGGGTGCGCGAGGGCGAGGCGCAGCGCTTTCATTCCTCCCATGGAGTGTCCGATCCAAATCGCCGGACGGTCGCCGCACAGGGACCGGTAGCGCGCGGCGGTCGCCGCCACCTCCTGTTCGAGGGTGTACGCGGCTTCCCGCGGCGGGGACTGCCCGTGCCCCGGCGCGTCCACGGCGATGGTCAGGTGGTCGCGCGCCAACTCGTCGACGAGCGGATCCCACACCCGGCTGTCGGTGAGGAGGCCGTGCAGCAGCACGACCGGCTTTCCCTGGCCGCGGCAGTGCACTCCGAGCGACCACCCGGGCGTTCCGGTCGCCGAGGTCTCGGCGGTCCTGCTTCTCATGGCACCCAGCCTGCGCGCGAGTGGCCACCGGGACCAGTTTCGGTCGACCACCATGTTCGGCGGACCCCATAGCACTGACCGAACAGGGCGGCCCGGCTACCAGGCAACCGTCGCCGGTGAGAATGGCGGCGACAGCGCATCGTCCACCCGGAGCTCACCCAGCTCGAGTGTCCACCCACCGGAGATGGGCGGGAGTGAGCATCTGACACAAGCCCCGCCGAATGGTTCCGACTCCGCCACTCGGTCCGCGTGGCAGGTGATGTCGGTGCCGGGCAGGGTGCCGTCGCGGAGGTAGGTGTTCACCGCGTTCTGCACGCAGGTGTTGGCAACCGGCCGAAGATGCCGTGCATCCGCACATCCTGCAGGGTGACCAGACGGGAAGCGGGCATCGCCCGGTGCAGGTTCACCCCTTCCCGGTAGACGGTGCGGGTGTCGCGTGTGGACTGGAGAATGAGGGCGGGGGCATTGTTGTGCACGACCGTCCGCCCGAAAAACCGGCTGATCGGCTCGGCTGCGCTGGATCTCGCGCCAGTACCATTCCGGATCCCGCGGCCGGCCAATCAGCATGAAGCGCAGCTCGTCGTCGAAGTCCTTGGTCGGCTGGACCGGCTTTCCCGCGGACGCGTCGGCGATCTGCCGCACCCGCTGGGACAGGTGCGCGTTGTAGCGGGCATCGAACAGCAGCGTGAACAGCGTCATGGGCAGGAAACGTTCGTCGAGGAAGTGCTCACCGATGCGGATCGGCGAGCCGGCAGCCTGCCTGATCAGGCCCCTCGACCAGAGCCCGCACCTGCTCTCCGGTGGCACCGAGGTGGTACTCAGCGCCGCGGGCCGCGGTCCAGTTCGCCCAGTCGTCGAGCGCGGCCTCGTTGAACGGCGCGCTTTCCTGATCGACCCGGTCGCCGCGGTGCGGGAACATCTGGGTGAAGACCGCGCCGAGATAGGTGCCGTAGGAGTAACCGAGGTAGGACACCTTCGCCTCGCCCAGAGCGCCGCGGATGACGTCCACGTCCCGCGCGGTGTTGCGGGTGGTGATGTGGGCGATCCTGTCGCCTTCCGTCCGCGCACACCGCCGGGCGAGATCGGCCTGAGTCCGTACCGCGTTGTCGAAGTCCGCCCTGTCCAGCCCGGCCGACCAGAGCATGTGCCCGATGGGCCACGCGCAGTCGATCGCCGCGCTCCGCCCGATGCCCCTCGGATCCATGCCGATCAGGTCATAGCGCGAGGACACCTCGGCAGTCATCGCACCTTTGATGTGCAGCATGAACTGCAGGCCCGCGCCGGTTCTCGGTGTCGGTCGCCTTGAGCCGTGAGATCGCCACCTGGATCGTGCGCCCCCGCGGCATCGAGTAGTCCAACGGCACCGTGACCTCGGCACACTGGGCGCCCGCCTGGTCCAGCGCGGCATCCCCGCAGGCCGCCCATTCGACGTCCTGCTGGTAAAAACGAGCCAGACCTTGTCTTCCTCTGAAAAAGCACGCCGGTCACCGACGCCGAATGAGACGCCCGCCGCTGGTCGCTACTCGCCCTCGGTGGTGAGCGCACGCAGTACGCGCGCCCTCAGCTCGACCTGATCGATACCTGCCATCGCGAGCGCGCGGGCCACGGTGCCCACCTCGGCCCGCAGCACGCCGAACAGCAGATGCATCGGCCGCAGATCCTGCTTGCGAGTCACAGACGCGAGGCCTCGTTCCAGCACGAGCTTGGCCGACGCACCCATCTTCGGCCGCGCCGACCTGCCCGTTGGCGGAGGAAAGTCGAAGGCGGCACGAGACACACCGACCGTGCTCAGGCTGTACTCGAACTCCCGGTCCAGCGCGTCACGAACCGCCCGGTAGTCGACCCCGGCCGCGGAAAGGATCTCATGCGTCCCGGATTCCCGCTCGCCCGCGATCGCCAGCAGGAGATGCTGCGCCTCGATCGTCGCCGATCCTTCATCGCGGGCCTCTTTCTCCGCCAGCACGATGATGGCGTCGAGGTAGGTGTCGAACGCGGTCATCGTTGCGCCTCCTCAGCTTCACTCCGGCGGCAATGAGTCGCTTGGCATGTTTTTGTGCACTGCTTGACGGGTGAGCCCGAGCGCCTCCGCGACCTGCGGCCAACTCCAGCCGGCGCGCATGGCCTGCTCGACCGCCGCGTCCTCCAGCCGATCGGCCAGCCTTCGCAACGCCACCACGGCCGCCAGTCCGTCCCCGGGCTCCTGGGGCACGGGAACCTCATCAGTCATGTAAGCAACCGAAGTTGACTAACTCGCTAGTCAACCGAAGTTGCCAACTTGCGGCGCCGGCTCAGACGGCGGTCGCGGCGTTGCTCCAGGGCACGCGCCGGTACTTCCACCGGCTCGACCGCTAGAGTCGCCGCCCGTGGAGCCGATGATCGCGATCCCACCCGGCCGGGTGACCCTGTCCGACCGGCGCACGCAGCGCAGCTGGACCGTGGCGCTGCCGGCCTACCGGATCTCGGCGTTCCCGGTGACCCAGGAGCTGTACGCGGCGGTGACCGGCGAGCGGCCGAGCGCCGCCCGCGGCGACCGGCTGCCCGTCGAGAGCGTCTCGTGGCTCGACGCCGTCCGGTTCTGCAACGCACTGTCCGAGCGGGACGGCGTGAGGCCGGTGTACCGCCTCGAAGCCGACGCCGAGGACGTCGAATGGGACACCGGCGCCGACGGTTACCGGCTGCCGACCGAGGCCGAGTGGGAACACGCCTGCCGCGCGGGCAGCACCGGCCCGCGATACGGCCCGATCGACCAGATCGGCTGGTACCGCGGCAATTCCGGGGAACGCGTGCACGAGGTCGGCGGCAAGCGCCCGAACGCGTGGGGGCTGCACGACACGCTCGGCAACGTGTGGGAGTGGTGCTGGGACGTCTACGACGCCGAGGTATACGGCACCTACCGGGTGCTCCGCGGCGGCGGCTGGTTCGACGAGCACTGGAGCTGCCGCGCCTCGGTCCGGCGCCGCAGCCATCCCACCTTCCGGGTGGACGACGTCGGCTTCCGGCTGGCCCGGTCGTGACGCGCTTTGTGAGCGCTAACACCTGACCGGCGGATTGCGCGGGCGCGACGGTCGCAGCCAGTCTGAAAGCGCTTTCCTTCCCGTTGGCAGAACTGCCTGCTTGACAGAATTGCCTGTTCGACAGAGAGGTCGAGACATGGTCACGGACAGACGCCGCTTCCTCATCGCCGGTTCGGCCGGCCTGCTGGGCGCCGCGGTCGGCTTGCGCCCGGCCGCGGCGGCCACCTGGGAGACGGTGCTCAACGGCAGCTTCTCCGGTTATCCGGCACTCGAAGCCGCCTGGCACTACCGCTATCCCTGGGGTTCGGACCACAACGGCACCGCGCGGATGTACGGCAGCGCCTCCGACCACAACCACGTCTATCTCGAAGGTTCCGGCGTGCTGGTGCTCCGCGCGAGCCGGATCTCCTGGGACGAGGGCAACAGCAGCAAGGATCCGTACCTGCCGATCCACTACCACTCCGGCGCGTTGCACGCGAAGCAGCAAGTGGTGATCAGCGACCAGTTCCCGCAGTGGGAGGTGCGTGGCGAGTTCCAGGCACCGTCGGCCCGCGGCACCTGGCCCGCGTTCTGGCTCACCGGTGCGAACAGCTGGCCGCCGGAGAGCGACATCCTCGAGTACAAGGGCGACGCGCGGAACTGGTTCAACACCTACAAGAACGCCAGTGGCGGCTGGTCGAACACGATCGTCAACGTGAGCAATCCCGGCGGCTGGCACACCTACCGCGCGTGGATCGCGAAGGTCAGCGCCACCGACGCGGACATCCACTACTACCTCGACGGCAACTGGGTCGGCCAGCACCGGGCGGCGAACTTCGTGAACAAGCCGATGTGGATCATCCTGAACCTGCAGATGGAGGGTTCTTCGGGAGCACCGGGGCCGTCCGGCGACACCTTCTACCGCGCGCGCAACGTCTACGTCGGCCGGTCGCGCGCCTGATCATTCGCAGGCGACGCCGTCGTCGTCGCGGTCGAGCTGGGCCCGGTAGCCGGGGTCGCCGCGGTGCAGCGGCGCGGCCCCGGCGGCACGGGCGGCGTCGCAGTTCTTGTAGTACGCGGCGGCGGGCGGCGGGGTCTTGGTCGTGGTTTTGGTGGTGGTCTTGGGCGGTGCCACCGGCGCGGGCTGCGGCACGGGCACCGGCGCGGGTTCCGCCTTGGGCGCGCTGGTGATCACCCCGTGGCAGGGCGCCGCCCACAGCCCGAGCCCGGCCGCCTTGGCCGCGGATTCGGCGGAACGCAAGCCCGCGGCGGCGCTGCCGAGCGCCACGTCGGTGGCGTACTTGGCATGCCCGGTTTCCAGCGCCTTGGCCACGTAGTCGGTGCCGTCGGCCAGTGCCAGCGAGAGCACGACGTCCCTGGCGTCGTCCACCACCGCCAACACCTCCTTGCCGGCGAGCATCTGCTTCGCCCATTCGTAGGCCTCGGCACGGAAGCAGCTCTCGCCGGTCGGCGGCGGGGTTTCCAGACCGAGGACGCGCACGGTCTTCGCCCCCGTCGTGCCGGTCAGCTTGACGGTGTTGCCGTTGCCGACCTCGGTGACCACGTATTCGGCGGGCTGCGGGACCGCGCTCGCGGGGGTCGTCGTCGTGGGTGCGACGGTGACCGTCGGCGCGGCGGCCGGTGGGGCGTCGTCCGCGGGCGATTCACCGAAGATGAGGGCGATAACGAATAACACCCCGAAGACGGACAGGGTGACCTTGAGCCATTTCGGCAGACGGCCCTTCGAAGACTGTGGGATACCCGGATTCGTGCGCATGGGAATCGTTCCTCGGAATGTTTCGGTCGCGCCGGGCGGCGCGGAGCTTGTGCCCCACTTCCTCGTCCGGCGGCATCCTCTCGTTACGCTCCGGGTCGATATCACCGCCGCTTCACCCGTTCGCCACGCCTGACCAGCTATTTCTGCACTCAGTCACCCGTTCGGACGCGAACGGGTGACAGGGCGGGGAATGCCGTCACGTTTTCCGGTGGGGCTCGATCTCTCCACCGACGGAAGGCGGTGGGCAGGATGTCCGAACTGGTCAAACCGATCAGAATGACGAGGTCAGGCCATTTTCCCGCGGATTCCGGCGAATTCACCGCGCTCGGTTTCACCAGCACCGGCCTGCCCGGCCGGATCGTCGAATTCGCCGCGGTGCGGATGCGCGCGGACGGCACGGTGCTCGACGAGCTGTCCACGCTCGTCGGCGCGGCCCCGGCGCCCACGCTGGGTGAGATCGCCGGGAACTTCGTCGAGCTGTGCCGGGGCAGCGTGCTGGTCACGCACGACCTGTCGCACGAAACGCGGTTGCTGGCCGCCGAGTTGAGCAAGGCCGGGGTGCCGATGCCGATGCTGCCCGGCGTCTGCACCCTGGACGCGGCGCGCAGCGTGCTGCGGTTGCCGAACTACCGGCCGGCCACGGTGGCGCACGCGCTCGGCCTGGACAGCGACGGCTCGCAGACCGCGCTCGGCAGCGCCCGGTTGTGCGGCCGGATCCTGGCTTCGCTGATCGGCAGGCACCGGGTCGCACTGGGTGAGCAGCCGCGCTTCCGCCGTTTGCCGATCATCGCGCCGGGGCGGTTGCGGCCACGGGCGGACACCGCGCCGAGCGTTCAGGGCTGGAAAGGTGACCTGGTCGAACGCCTGCCGACGCCGACCGGTGACGCGCTGGAACGTTCGTACGCCGGTCTGCTCGCCGACGCCTTCGCCGACCACAAGCTCTCGCCGGACGAAGCCGCGATCCTGACCGGCCAGGCCTCCGCCGCCGGTCTGACCGGCCCGGTGCTGGCCCGGATCCACCTGGACTTTGTCGAGACCATGGTCACCCTGGCCAAGGCGGACGGTGTGGTGACGGCCGCCGAGGAACGGGACCTGAAGCAACTGGCGACGCTGCTCGGTGTGCCCGAGGTGGTGCGGGACCTGCGGCCCACCGGCCAGCCACGGCGCGTCCTGGTCCTGGGCACGACCCCGGCCGCGGACGCCCTGCGCGCCGCGATACTGGACGCCGGTGTGCAACTGGCGAGGAAGCTGACGGCTTCGGTCACGCACCTGATCCACGATGACGGCGTCTCCCCCGGTGAGCCCCGCCTCAGCCGCGCGCGGGAGTTGGGTGCCAGGGTCCTGCCCATCGCCGAGGCCGCCTCGGTGCTCTCCACCCCCACGCAACTCGATGCCTGCACCTCTCCCCGCGACAACTCGCACCCACCGCCTCCCCTCGGGGCGGCTCGTGCTTCCAACCACCACTCGCCCACGCCACTCGGCACTGCCCGTCCCGGCGCGGAGGCTGATTTTCGGGCCGATGCCGAAGCGACGCCCCCGACCGGGGCACCGGTTATTCCCTCGCCGCGGCCCGAGGCCGTGCGTCCGGCGGTGCCCAGTCCGCGTTCCCGGCCGGTCCCCGCCACCCAGCCGCCACCACGCCAGGCCAACCACCCGCCGGCTCCGGCGAAACCCGGGACCAGCCAAGCGAGCACTGCGACATCCGGGTCACCCGCGATCGCACAGAGTGCGCACGTGCGGGCCGGGGTGGCGACGATGGCCGTCGGCCTGTGCCTGATGGTTGTCACCGTGGTGGCCATGTTCAGCGGCGCTGGCGCGGTCTTCGGGTTGCTGTTCGGCGCGGTCGGCATCGGCGCACTGCTGTTCGGCAGGCGGGTCCACGACTCGACTCGATCCACTGTGGACTGACAAAGCCGGCCGATCGTACGCGCCGCAACGACCACGGCACACCGCCGTCCCGGGACGTGGACGGGCGATGACCGCGGCCGTCCGGCGTGCTTAGACTCCGCCCATGTCAACGCACCGGTGGAACTTCACGCGGCGGCGCCACCTCGATTTCGCGCGCATCGCCGGACAGGGTTGTCCGCGCTGAGCACACCTCGGCCACATCCCTTCCACCCCCGGGAGTTGCACGAACATGCCCGCAGCACATCATCTCGACGAACCACTCCGGTTCGCCTACTGGGTGCCCAACGTCAGCGGCGGCCTGGTGACGAGCAAGATCGAACAGCGCACCGACTGGAGTTACGACTACAACAAGCGCCTCGCCGTGCTCGCCGAGCACAACGGCTTCGAGTACGCCCTTTCCCAGGTCCGCTACATGGCCAGCTACGGCGCCGCCTACCAGCAGGAATCCACCAGTTTCAGCCTCGCCCTGCTGCTGGCGACCGAACGGCTGAAGGTGATCGCCGCGGTGCACCCCGGCCTGTGGCACCCCGCGGTGCTGGCCAAGCTGCTCACCACCGCCGACCACCTCTCCGGCGGCCGCGCCGCGGTGAACGTGGTCAGCGGCTGGTTCAAGGGCGAGTTCACCGCGCTCGGCGAACACTGGCTCGAACACGACGAGCGCTACCGCCGCGCCGAGGAGTTCATCCGCGTGCTCCGGGCCAGCTGGAGCGAGGACAGCGCCGAGTTCGCCGGTGACTTCTACCGCCTGCGTGGTTACGACCTCAAGCCGAAACCACTGCACCAGCCCGAAATCTTCCAGGGCGGCAACTCGACCGCGGCCAGGGCGATGGCCGGTCGTGTCTCCGACTGGTACTTCAGCAACGGCAAGGACTTCGACGGGGTCACCGAGCAGATCGACGAGGTCGGCCGGACCGCGCGGGAGCACGGTCGCACCGTCCGATTCGGACTCAACGCCTTCCTGATCGCCAGGGACACCGAAACCGAGGCGAAGGAAACGCTGCGCGAGATCGTGGCCAAGGCCGACGTCGACGCGGTGCACGGCTTCCGCGACGCGGTCCGCCAGGCCGGAAGCTCCACTTCGGACAAACGCGGCATGTGGTCGGATTCGGAGTTCGAGGATCTGGTGCAGTACAACGACGGCTTCCGCAGCAAGCTGATCGGCACCCCGGAGCAGATCGCCCACCGGATCGTCGAGTACAAGCGGCGCGGGGTGGACCTGCTGCTGCTCGGTTTCCTGCACTACCTCGAAGAGGTCGAGTACTTCGGCACGCACGTGCTGCCCATCGTCCGCGAACTGGAGGCCGGGCTGGTCCCCGGCGCCGGCACCCCGGAACCCGTGGGAGGACTCCGATGACCACCACCGCGCACACCGACTGGAGCACCCGGCCCGCGCCCGCCGACTCCGCCGGCTGGGTGGCCCGCGCGAGCGAGGTCGCCGCCGTGCTCGCCGCCGACGCGGTGGACCGGGAGCGCGCGGGCCGCACCCCGCACGCCGAGGTCCGGTTGCTCAAGGACGCCGGGCTGGTCACCCTGCTCGGCCCGACCGAGCACGGGGGCGGCGGACAGGACTGGACCACCGCGTACCGGGTGATCCGCGAGATCGCCACCGGCGACGGCTCGATCGGCCAGCTGATCGGCTACCACTACCTGTGGGCGTGGGCCGCGCGCCTGGTCGCCACCCCGGAACAGATAGCCGCGGTCGAAGAGCAGGCCACGCGCGAGCGCTGGTTCTTCGGCGGCGCGGTCAATCCCCGCGACAACGACCTCACCATCACCGACGAGGGCGACGAGATCGTCTTCAACGGCCGCAAGTCCTTCTCCACCGGCAGCAAAGTCTCCGACGTGACCGTGCTCGAAGGCGTGCTCACCGGCACGGACAAGCACATCTTCGCGATCGTGCCGTCCGCGCAGGAGGGCATCGTGTTCAACGACGACTGGGACAACCTCGGGCAGCGGCTCACCGAGAGCGGCAGCGTGGAGATCCGCGGTGTCCGCGTGCCGTGGGAACAGGCCGCGGGCTACGTGGGCAAGGAGTTCCGGCCGCGCACCTACAACACGCTCAACGTGCCGCTGATCCAGTTGGTGTTCACCAACTTCTACCTCGGCATCGCCCGCGGCGCGCTGACCACCGCGACCGCCTACACGCGGGACCGGACACGACCGTGGCCCTACGGCGGGGACAACAAGGAGTCCGCCACCGAGGAGTTCTACGTCCTCGACGCCTACGGCGATCTGCAGGCCAAGTTGTGGGCCGCGGAAGCACTCGCCGAACGCGCGGCGGCGGCGATCGAGGCGATCAACGCGCACGCGGACTCGGTCACCGAGGCCGAGCGCGGTGAGGCCGCGGTGGTGGTCGCCGCGGCCAAGCAGCGGGCCATCGACACCGGGCTGGAGATCGGCAGCAGGGTCTTCGAGGTGACCGGGGCCAGGGCCAGCGCGAACTCGGTCGGGCTGGACATCTTCTGGCGCAACATCCGCACGCACAGCCTGCACGACCCGGTGGCCTACAAGCGCGCCGAGGTCGGGCGGTACGCACTGCTCGGCGAACTGCCCGAGCCCACCTGGTACACCTGAGCGAAGGGGCCCGTCATGTCGTCGATCCTCGTGCTGTCCGGCAGTCCGTCGGCCACCTCGCGCACCGCCGCGCTGTCCGACCACCTCGCCGACCGGCTGCGCGCCCACGGGCACGCGGTCGGCGCGGTCCGGGTCCGCGATCTGCCCGCCGAACCGCTGGCGCACGGGCACGCGGCGGATCCGGCGATCGCGGAGGTGGTCGGCGCGATCGCGGCGGCGGACGGGCTGGTGGTGGCCTCGCCGGTGTACAAGGCGGCCTACAGCGGGCTGCTGAAACTGCTGCTCGACCTGCTGCCGCAGTTCGCGCTCGCGGGCAAGGTGGTGCTGCCGGTGGTCACCGGCGGCACCACCGCGCACGTGCTGGCCATCGACTACGCGCTGCGGCCGGTGCTGTCCTCGCTCGGCGCGGGACACATCGTGCCCGGCTGGTTCGTGCTGGACCGGCACATCGAGCCCGCGCCGGACGGGCTGCGGCTGGACCCGGCCACGGCCACCGAGCTGTACCGGGTGGTGGACGGGTTCTCCGCCGCACTCGGCCGTCCGCTGGTGGCAGCGTCTTCTACGGCATGAGTCAGCCGAAGCGGGTGCGGGCGGCCTCGATCTGTTCGAGGTAGCGGCGGGTCCACCCGCACAGCCCGTTGATCGTGCCGCGCAGCGCCTGCCCGGCCTCGGTCAGCGAATAGTCGACCCTCGGCGGGACGGTGGGGTGCACCAGCCGCCGCACCACACCGTCCCGTTCGAGACCGCGCAGCGTCTGCGTGAGCATCTTGTGGCTGATGCCTTCGGCCGCGGCGTGCAGTTCGTTGAAGCGCAGCGTGCCCTCGCCGAGCAGGTTCATCACCGGCAGCGCCCACTTCCCGGACACGCCGTGGAAGATTTCGTACGCCACCGCGTCCACTGTGGCCTGCTCGGATCCCATCGAGCACCCCTCTCACCAAAAAGTGCGTTCTTCCGCGCGCGGGACGCGGTTCCTACCGTTGGCTCGTGAGCATCCGGAGAACATACGCCCGCCTCTGGGCCGAGCACCTCGACGAGGCCCTGCCCCTGCTGCGCCAACTTACCGGCGCCGAACCCGGCCTCCGGCTGGCGTTCCACGGCGTGGAACTGGCCGCGATCGGCGACTTCCTGGTCATCGCCGGTCCCGAGCACGAACGCGCGAAGTACGCGCACGCCACCGCGACCGTGGTGGTCGACGACCTCGATCAGCTGCAGCGCACGCTGGCCGCCGCCGGCGCCACCATCACCACGCCGGAAACCGCCGGTCCCACCGGCCGGTTCCTCTACGCCCGGCACCGGGACGGCGCGGAGGTCGAGTACGTGGAGTGGGTTCCGGAACTGGTCGAGCGGCTCGGCTGAACCCCGCTCGAGGGTCAGCCGAGCGGCTCGATCCACAGGTTCCGGAAGCGCGGGTTCTCGCCCGCGTCCCCATGGTCCTGCAGCAGCACCGATTCGGGTGACGGGCCCTCCGGCAGGCTGTTACCGCCGGTGATCCCGTCGATCTCCACGTCGTTGTGCACCACCACACCGTTCCACACCACCGTCACCCGCGCGTTCGCGATCTTGTTGCCGGCGGCGTCGAACCGCGCCGCGCGGAAGGTGATGTCGTAGGTCTGCCAGGTGTTCGGCGCGGTCGCCCGGTTGCTGTCCGGCGCCCGCTTCGAATAGATGGCCCCGGCCTCGTCCGACGCAAGTGTGTTGTCCCCGAAGGAATCGAGCACCTGCACCTCGTACCGTTCCTGCAGGAACACCCCGCTGTTGCCGCGTGCCTGACCGGTCACCTCCGGCGGGTACTGCGGCTCCAGCCATTCGGCGTGCAGCTTGAAGTCGCCGAACTTCTGCTTGGTGCGGATGTCACCACCGAGCGATTCCATCGAGCCGTTCGCCACCGGCCAGGTCGCCGCGCCACCGGACCGTGCCTCCCAAGCGTCCAAACCGGACCCGTTGAACAGCGGAATCCGCTGCACCGGCGCGACACTGATCTTGTCCAGGTTGACGTTGCCGTCGTCGCCGCTGTCGAACCGGTAGGTCACCGTGTTGTTCCCGGCCTGGAGCGCGAGCGATTCGGTGTGCGTCGCCCAGGTGTCCCAGTCGACCGTGCTCGCCAGCCTCGTCTGCCGCACCTTCGTGCCGTTGACGTAGACGCTCACGGTTTTGCTGCCGGAGAACGGATCAGGGCCGTTCGAATACCGCAGGCCGACGTTGTGCTCACCCGCGCTCGGCACGTTCACGGTGAACGCGGTGGACGCGCCCTGGTTCCAGTAACCGTCCACGAAACCGGTGCCGGAGTAGCCGGGGTGGTTGGTGTTGGCCGCGGCACCACCGCTCAGGCCCGCCGTCTCCGCCTCGTACTCGGTGGCCTGACCCGCGCCGCCGACCAGCGAGTTCAGCGTGTACCACGCCTCGGTGCTCCACAGCGCCGCACCGGATTCCGCCGCGAACGGCCGGGGCGAGCGAACGTGCACCACGTGTCCCGGCTTCAGCCCGGGGATCTTCAGCGTGACCTTCTTGCCGTCGGCGGAAAGGGTCGCGGAGGACACGGTCAGCTTCTGCTCGTCGACCTTCGGGCCGCCGTAGTCCGCGGTCGGCACGTACCGCCATTGCGTGGCCTGGTACTTCGTCGCGAGTTCCTGCGCGGTCTCGGCCGAAAGCGACTGCGTGTACTCCATTTCGAAGCCGCCCTCGATGGCGCGCATCGCGAGGATGTCGAAGCCCGCGTTGCCGTTCGGCGTCAGCTTCTGCAGGCCGTGGCTGAGCTTGCCGGGCTGGCCCCAGTTTCCGCCCGCCCCGATGCCGCCGGTGTAGATGGCGCCGTCCGGGCCCAGGCTGATCCGGCTGACCCCGGACTCCAGGCCCTGCGTCATCCGGAACACCGCGCCCTGGTACTCACCGTTGACCTTCTCCAGGTGCGCGCGCTGCAGCCCGCCGTAGGTCACGTCCCCGAACACCAGCTGACCGGCGAACGGGCCGTCCGGCAGCTGCAGCAGGTTGCTTGGCGAGTTCGCGATCTCGTTCTGCGGCAGCCACAGCACCGGCTGGGTCACCGCGCGGTCGTCGAACGGGCCGTCGGGATTCATGTAGTGGTTGAAGAAGCGGTCCTGCTTGACGTGCAGCAGTTTCGACGAGGGCAGCCAGCCGCCCTGGTTGTCGGTGACGAAGATGTCGCCGCCGGGACCCCAGCCGATGCCGTGCGGGGTCCGCAGCCCACCGGCCACATAGGACACCTGACCGGTGTTCTTGTTCACCTTGATCGTGGTGCCGCGGTTCGGCGCCGGCTGCGGATCGGTGGTGGCGCCACCGTAGTTGATCGACACCGAGAGGTTCAGGTAGAAGTCCCCGTCCTTGTACAGCAGGCCGAACGCGAACTCGTGGAAGTTGCCGCCGTACGGCCAGGTCGCCACCGTGCGGTAGTTGTCGGTGACCCCGTCGCCGTTGGTGTCGTTCAGCTCGGTCAGCCCGTCCTTTTCGGACACGTAGAGCTTGCCGTCGACGAACTTGAGGCCCATCGGCTCCTTCAGGCCCTCGGCGATCTTCTGCGTCCGCACCTTCGACGGGTCGGTGTTGCCCGAGACCCCGCTGAGCAGGTGGACCTCGCCGAGTTCGTTGTCCGTACCGCCCCAGGTGGCGATCGCCAGCCTGCCGTCCGGCAGCCAGTCCATCGCGCTGACCTGCGGTTCGAAGCCGTCCGGGCGCAGGTTGGTCAGGGTGAGGCCGGGGTGCACCCCGGTCAGCGGCAGGCCGTCGCCCGGTGAATCGGTGCCCGCCTCGCACTCCTTGCGGCCGGGCGCGGTCACCCTGACCACGTCGGCGTCGGTGCTGAGCACGGAGTTCGGCACCACGGTGAAGCCGGTGGCGCCGGGCGGCTGCCATTCGAGCTTGACCACCTGGTCGTAGGAGGCGTCGAAGTGGTCGATGCGCAGGGGCTGGTACCCGGCGGTCAGATCGGCCGAACCTTCCTTGGCGGTCGGCTCGTGCAGCCCGTCGTGATCGATGACGACGTTGTCACCGATCCGCAGCCGGGAGCCGTCGTCGCTGGTCAGCCGGAACTTGTAGGTGCCGTCGCTCGGTACGTCGAGATTCGCCGTCACCTCCGAGACGAAGTTGTCGGCGATGCCGAAATTCTCGGTGGTGGACCAATCGATGACCGGCATCAGCTTGTCCACGTTGGGCGTCTGCCCAGCCTTGAGCGTGCACAGCTTGCTCAGCCCGACCTGCACGTCGTACACGCGCAGGGTCACTCCTGGTTCCTGGGGCGGGATCTGCGCCGCCGCCGGTCCGGGTACCAGCAACGGTCCCGAACCGGCCACGAGCAACGCGGCTAACAGCACTGGCAGGCGCATGTTTCACTCCCTGGGGACCGGGTGTAGCGCAGGTCACATGACCTTAGGGAGTACTTTCGTCAAACGTCAACGAAAGTCTGCACTGAACCAGTGAAAGTGCGCCGAACGGCGGCGGCGGGCTGGGCTGTTCAGACCGGCAAGCCGCCCTGGATGACCGCGCGGAACCGCTCCGGCGAGGCCAGCACCCCGATGTCGGCCAGCGGATCCCCGTCCAGCACCAGCAGGTCCGCGTGCGCCCCCGGCGCCAGCGTGCCGATCTCGCCGGTCATGCCGACCAGCTCGGCCGCCACCGACGTGGCCGATCGCAGCACGTCGAGCGGCCGCTGCACCTCGCCCCGCAGCCGGAACTCGTGGTTCTGGTGCCGGTGCATGCCGCCGAGCAGGTCCGAGCCGTAGACGATCTTCACCCCGCCGCGCGCCGCGCGCTCCAGCGCTTCCAGCCCGGCGCCGAGCACCTCGTCCACCTTGCGCCAGCTCGATTCGGGCAGCCCGTGCTCGCGGCCCTCCTCCTTGAGCGCCCAGTAGGTGACCAGCGTGGGCACCAGGAACGCGTCGTGCTCCAGGAACAGTTCCACGCTGCGGTCGTCGAGCAGGTTGCCGTGCTCGATCGACCGGATGCCCAGTTCCAGCGCCCGGTTCACCGCACGCGCGGTGTAGGCGTGCGCGGCCACGTACCGGTTCGCGCCCTCGGCTTCTTCAACGATGGCGCGGAGTTCCTCGGCGGAGTACTGCACGGAGTCGATCCGGTCGGTCGGCGACGCCACTCCCCCGGACGCCATCACCTTGAGGTGATGCGCGCCCTTGCGCAGTTCGTCGCGCGCCGCCGCGCGGACCGCGTCCACGCCGTCGGCGATCCGGCCGAGCCCGGCGCAGCACGGGTGATCGTCGTGCCGGTTCGTGCCACGGCCCCGGCTGTCACCGTGTCCGCCGGTCTGGCTCAGCGCCCGGCCGCAGAACAGCAGGCGCGGCCCGCGGAACAGCCCCTCCGCCTGCGCGTCGGCCAGGCCGAAGTCGGCGCCGGAGGCGTCACGCACAGTGGTGAATCCGCGTTCGAGCATGCGCCCCATGGTGTTCATGCCGTGCGCGGCCACATAGGACGGTGACTGCGCGGGCAGCGAACCGAGGTCCGCGGTCGACGCGGTGACGTGCACGTGGGCGTCGACCAGGCCCGGCACCACCACCCCGCCCTGGACATCGATCGTCCGGACGTCGCCGGCCTTGAGCCCGCTGCCGGTCTCGACGATCCGGCCGTCGGCGCAACGCAGGTCGCCCTCGACGTACTCACCCGCCGCCGGGTCGAGCAGCCGGGCGTTGCGGAGCAGCAGTGAACTCACCGGATCACCTCGTCGCGCAGCGCGGACACGGCCAGCGGTGCCAGCGACACCGCCTTCTCGACCGAGTACCGGTCGTAACTTCCTTCCGCGTCAAGGAGATTGAGCACGCCGAGCGTCCGCCCTTCGTCGTCGACCACCGGCACGTTGATCACCGCGCCGCAGCCGAGTTCCGCGATCAGTTCATGGTCGGCGAAGATCTCGCGCACCGCCTCGGCGTCCGGGCCGAAGAACGGCCGTTGCCCGGTGATGCACTCGTCGAGCCAGCCACGCGCGACCTCCACGGTCTTCTCCCCGCCGACCGGGTACTGACCGGGATGACTGCTGTGCACGCGCCGCAGCGCCTGACGCTCCGGCACCCAGGCCAGCACGGTGAACAACTTCACCCCCACCGCGGCGCGCACTCGGTCCTCCACAGTGGACAGTGTGGACAGTGGGGTCACTTCTTCATCTCCTCGGCGGTTGAAACGGCGGCGCCGTGTTCGGTCAGTTCTTCCAGCGAGCGCCCGGCGGTGGACAGCCCGAACACCAGCACGCACAGCACCCCGGCCGCGAGCACGGCGGTGGTCAGGCCGAACACCCCGCCGAAGCCGAGGCTGGCCGCGGACAGGCCGATGATGGTCGGGGCCAGGATGCTGCCGACCCGGCCGAAGGCGCTGGACAGCCCGGTGCCGGTGGCGCGGATCCAGGTCGGGAACACCTCGGGGGTGTAGGAGTAGACCCCGGCGTAGGTGCCGTTGAGGAAGAACGACAGCACCGCGCCGGCCAGCGTGATCGCCCACGGCGCGTCCATCTGGCTCAGCCAGAACGCGCTGACCGCCGAGCCGGTCAGGTACAGCGCGATGGTGCGCTTGCGGTCCAGCCGCTCGGACAGCCAGGCCGCGGAGAAGTACCCGGGGATCTGGGCCAGGTAGATGATGATGGAGAACTCGAAGCTCTTGGTGACCGTGATGCCGCGCTCGACCAGCAGCGTCGGGATCCACGAGAAGAAACCGTAGTAGGAGAAGGTGATCACGAACCAGACGGTCCAGATCACCGCCGTCCGCCGCCGCATCGCCCGGCTCCACAGGAAGCGCAGCGCGGTGAGCAGGTTGACCTTCGGCGTTTCGGTGGCGGGCCGCAGTTCGGTCGGCTCCGGCGGCGGCAGCGGGCGCCCGGTCGCGCGTTCCACGTCGCGTTCGAGCTTGGCCACCACCTGCTCGGCTTCGGCCTCCCGGCCCTGGATCATCAGAAACCGCGGGGATTCCGGCAGGGATCGCCGCCACCACAGCAGCATCACGATCGGCAGCGCGGTGATCACCTGCGCGATCCGCCAGCCATCCGGCGAGGCCGACACGACGAACCGGCCGATCAGCGCGGCGGCCACGAAGCCGAAGGAGAAGAACCCGGCCAGCGCGCCGACGAACCAGCCGCGGCGCTTCGCCGGTACGAACTCGGACAGGAACGGCGCGATGATCGCGCTTTCCGCCCCCGCGCCCATTCCGGCCAGCACCCGCGCGCCGAGGAAGATCTCGTAGTTCGGCGAGAACGCGGCGACCACCGAGAACACCGCGTAGAAGGCGAGCGCGTACATCATCACCTTCTTGCGGCCGATGCGGTCGCCGAGCAGGCCCGCCGCGATCGCGCCGAAGAGGAAGCCGAACGGGGTGGCCGAGCCGATCAGCCCGAGCTGACCGTTGTCGAGGTCCCAGACCTCCTTGACCGAGGGCAGCAGGAACGCGACCACGGCCGAGTCCATGCCGTCGAAGGTGTAACCGAGGCCGCCGATCAACAGCAGCGCGTAGTGGGGACGGCTCAGCGGGAGCCGATCGAGTCGTGCCAGGAGCGTCATCGCGCGCCCTCCATGTCCGAGATGCCGACAAGCTATACTGCATATCTCGATACTTGCAATAGTTGTTGCATGTGGTGAACGGTGCGTTACGGTTGGCGCCGTGACGGACACCGAAACCGACGACGGCCTGGAGACGTGGCTCCGCGGCCGCCTGCCCGCCCGCGGCCTGCGTCCGCGATCGGCGGCGGTGCTGGAACTCCTGGTGTCCCAGCCGCGCCGGGCCTCGTTCGGTTCGACCGGGGAACTGGCCCAGCTCGCCGGGGTCAACGTGGCCACGGTGACCAGGACGGCGCAGGCGCTGGGCTTCGCCGGCTGGCCCGCGTTGCAACAGGAGTTGCGGGCGCGTTACCTCTCCTCGCTGAGCGCGCCACAGGTCGCCGAGGAGCACAACGGCGTCGGCTCGCCCGCGTCGGCTTCCCTGCGCCGGGACCTGGACAGCCTCGCGTTGCTGAACCGCCGCTTCGACGAGGACGCCATCAAGGTGGTGGCCGAGTCGGTCGCGGCCGCGCGCCGGACCGTGGTGATCGCCGACGGCAGTTACGCGGCGGTCGGGATCGCTTTCGCGCACAACGCCCGCCTCGCCGGTTACGACGTGCAGGCGGTGACGGCCGGGGACGCGGAACTCGCCAACCACACCGCGAAGCTGACTGACGAGGACGTGCTGGTCGCGATCAGCTTCTGGCGCCTGTACGAGAGCACCGTGCTCGCCGCCGACGAAGCGAAACGCCGTGGTGCCAAGGTTTTCGCGGTCACCGACGCTGCAAGCCCCGCTCTGGCGGGCGCGGCCGACCAGGTGCTGATGGTGCCCGCGGAAGGTGTCACCTTCTTCCCGTCACTGACCGCGGGCATGGCACTGGTGCAGGCGATCGTCGCTCAACTCGCGGCCGTCGACCCGGCGCGCACCAGCGAGTCGATCGAAGCGGCCGAAGCCATGTGGTCCCGATTCGACCTCCTCCACCGACGCCCGAGCAAGAGCTAGGCAGTGCTTTGTAAGCGGCGGAGCCGCTTGCTGTGGGCCGTCAACCGGCACCGCGCGGGTTCTCAGGCGTCTTCTCGCGAGGACAGCTTCACCGTGGTGAATCGGTTATTCATGAGGTGAAGATCCCGGAGCGAGAAGACGCCTGAGGTTCCGCCACCCGCACCGCCACGCAAACCACCACTGTCAAACACTCGCTAACCGCCGGATCACCTCCGCTGCCAGCACCGCCTGCCCGGCCGCGGCGAAGTGGATGCCGTCGGCGCCGATCAGGTCCGGGCGGTCGTTCACCGGGTGGTCCCACATGTCGATCACGAGCGCGTCATGCTCGGCGGCGATGGTCCGGGTCAGCGCGTTGAGCGTGATGACGCGCTCGGCGAAGTCGGGGAAGTCCGGCACGGTGAACGCCCGGCCGAGGGTGAAGGTCGTCAGCCGGGCACCGGTCCCGGCGGCCGCCTCGAACAACTGTCGCAGATTTCCTTCTATGACGGCGAAATCCGGCTCCGGCCGCCAGAGATCGTTGGCCCCGCAGGAGAGGTGGACGAGGTCGGGTTCGAACGAGAGCAGGCCGTCGAGCTGGTGCGCGAGGGTCCGGCCGGTGGTGGCGCCGACCGTGCCGGTGTTGCGGTAGACGAGGTCCGGGCGGACCTCGCGCAGCGCGGCGGCCACCCGATCGGCCCACGGCAGGGGCAGGTAGCCGGGGCTCGGGCCGCCGGTGCCCGCGGCCAGGCTGTCGCCCACCGAGGCGAATCTGCGCCAGGGCGCGCCGGCGAGCAGGCGTGCCGCTTCGGGCGTGGACAGGCAGAAGGGGTCGGTGCCCTCGGTGAGCATGGTGGTCATGAAACTAAACATACGACCGTTCGTATTGTTTGCTCAAGCGGTTTGTGCCAGGATGAATCGGTGACCATTCCCGACGGCCGGCTGCTCCGCGGCGCCCGGACCCGGCAGATGATCGTCCGCCACGCGGTGGACATGGCTTCGCTCGACGGGCTCAACGCCATGAGCATCGGCCGGATCGCCACTTCGCTCGGAATGAGCAAGAGCGGCGTGCAGGCCCTGTTCGGCAGCAAGGAAAAACTGCAACTGGCGGCGGTGGAGACGGCCCGCAAGGCTTTTCTCGACGCGGTCGTGCGCCCCACCGAGGGGCACGCGCCGGGGGCCGATCGGCTGCGGGCGCTGATCGAGCAGTGGGTTGTGTACGTGACCGTGCCGCTGTTCCCCGGCGGCTGCTTCCGCGCCGCGAACGTCGCCGAGTTCGACAGCAAGCCGGGCCCGGTCCGCGACGCCCTCTTCCGCGACCAGCGCGACTGGCAGCACCTGCTCGCCACGGAGCTGCGGAACGCCGTCGACGCCGGTGAGATCCAGGACCTCGACGCCGAACTCGCCGCCTTCCAGCTCGACGCCGTGCTGTGCGCGGCGAACACCGCCCTCCGCCTGGGCGACGAGGACGCGGTGCCCAAGGTCCGCCGGGTGGTGGCGGGTCTGCTCAAGGCACCCTGACCCTAGAATGGGAACCCTTGAACTTGGGGGTGTGACGTGGGTGTGCGCGGCGAGGAGTTCCAGCGCATGGTGGACGCGCTGGCCGAAATCCAGCGCGGCAAGGGCAGCGAGTACACCTCGTACAGCGTGCGCGGCAAGCGGTTCGGGTACTACTGGCCGCGCACGCAGACGGTCGGGCTGAAGCAGACGCTGTCCGAGCAGCAGGCGCTGGTCGCCGAGCGGCCGGAGGTGTTCGAGGTGCAGTTCACCACCGGCGGCTTCGGCTGGGTGGTGGTGTACCTGTCCGGCATCGAGGCCGACGAGCTTTCCGAACTGGTCTACGAGGCGTGGCGCCTGTCGGCCCCGGAAGAACTGGTCGAAGCGACGCCATGGCCCACGGCGGGCTGACCCGCTAGAGATCCAGTGCCGCTCGCAGGGCGATATCGATGCGCTCCTGCACGTCCAGGCCCACCTCGGCGATGCGTTCGTCGAGCCAGGGCCGGTACAGCCTGGTCAGATTGAGCGTGGAGATCCAGTACCGCCCGTCCACCGCCACCCCGAGAATGTCCTGGGGATCGCGGTCGAGCAGCTCGGTGCCGAGCAGCCACGGCCGCTCGGAGTCGTTCACGCCGTCCGAGGACAGCAGCAGGACGTTGCGCTGACGAGCTGGTTCGGTCGGGGGGTGGTACGTCCAGACTTCACCCCTCCGCACGCAGGTCCTCCTCCGCACGAGCGCGCTCCAGCTCGTCGGCGAGCGCCAGTGCCTCGGTCTGCGGGGCGGCCTGCGGGACGTGCGGGGTGTACCCGGTGCGGACGGCCTCCCGGCGGGCGGCCTTGGACAGCCAGGACGACACGGAGATGCCATGGGCCTTCGCGGCCCGTTCGGCGAACTCGAGCGCCCCGGCGTCCAGCGACAATGTGACCTTACGCGTTGCCATACCTTTTACCGTACCAGCCGTCCGGCGGTGGTCATAGCGTCGGTGAGCGGCCCTCGAACGGGGTGGACAGCACCACGGTGGTCCGCGTGGACACCTTCGCCGCCTCGCGGATCCGGCGCAGCAGGTCCTCCAGCCCCAGCGGCGAGGCCACCCGCACCAGCAGGATGTAGGACTCGTCGCCGGCCACCGAGTAGCAGGACTCGATCTCGGTGATGTGCTGCAGGCGCGTCGGGTAGTCGTCCGGCGCGGCCGGGTCGTTCGGGGTGAGCGAGATCAGCGCGGTCAGCGGCAGGCCGATCTGCGCGCCGTCCAGCCGCGCCGAGTACCCCCGGATCACCCCTCGCTGCTCCAGCCGCTTGACCCGCTGGTGCACCGCGGACACCGACAGCCCTACCCGCTCGGCCAGATCGGTGAAGCTGCACCGGCCGTCGGCCGCCAGCTCCCGCGCGATCGCCTGGTCGAGCGGCTCCAGCGGGGCGGTCAAAGCGCGACCAGCTCGTGCGGCCGGTTGTTCACCGCCTCCACCCCGGTTTCGGTGACCACCACGATGTCCTCGATCCGCGCGCCCCAGCGCCCGGCCTGGTAGATGCCCGGCTCGACGCTGAAGGCCATGCCCGGCTCCAGCGGCAGCGCGTTGCCCTTGATGATGTACGGCTCCTCGTGCACGTCGAGGCCGATGCCGTGCCCGGTGCGGTGGATGAAGTACTCGCCGAACCCGGCGTCGGCGATCACGTCGCGGGCCGCGGCGTCGATCGACTCGGCGGTCACGCCGGGGCGCACCGCTTCGACCGCCGCCCGCTGCGCCCGCTGGAGCACCGCGTAGGTCTCGGCGACGTCGGCGTCGCGCGGCTTGCCGAGCACGTAGGTGCGGGTGGAGTCGGAGTTGTAGCCGTCGGGCAGCGGGCCGCCGATGTCGACGACCACCACGTCACCGTCCTCGATCACCTTGTCCGAGACGTCGTGGTGCGGGCTGGCTCCGTTCGGCCCGGAGCCGACGATGACAAACGCCGCCTCGGTGTGGCCCTCCTCCACGATCGCCGCGGCGATGTCCGCGCCGACCTCGGCCTCGGTGCGGCCCGGCTTGAGCCATTCGGCCACCCTGGCGTGCACCCGGTCGATCGCCGCGCCCGCCTGGCGCAGCGACGCGATCTCCGCGGCGTCCTTGCGCATCCGCAGCTCGCGGACCACCGGACCGGCCAGCACCTGCTCGGCACCGGCGATCGCCTCGCGCAGGCCCAGCACGTGCAGCGCCGGGGTGAAGTCGCTGACCGCGACCCGGCCCGGCTTGCCGAGCAGCCCGGCCACCAGGCGGTAGGCGTCCTCGCCGTCCACCCAGGTGTGCACCTCGACTCCCAGCTCGCCGGTCGGCACGTCGGCGTAACCCGGCGCCTCGAGCTTCGGCACCACGAGCGCCGGGGTGCCGTCGGCGGGCACCACCAGCGCGGTGAGCCGCTCGAACGAGCCGCCGGCCTGGCCGATCAGGTACCGCAGGTCCGATCCGGGCGCGATCACCAGAGCGTCGGTGTCCGCGGCGGCCGCGGCTCGCTTCGCGCGGTCGAGGCGGGCGCGCAGGGCTGGGGCATCGGGGGCTGGGGTGTGCAGGGATCGGCGTGCCATGGCCCGGATCCTAGCCTGCGGGGCCCGGTCCCAGCGTCACCAGCGGGGGTGCGTCGAGCTCGCGCCAGACCCGGAACAGCAGTGGGCACAAGGTGAGCAGCAGGTACGCGCCGCCGAGCGCGAGCAGCGCGGTCCTCAGCCCGGCGGCGTCGAGCAGTACCCCGGCGACCAGGTTGCCCAGTGGCATCGCGGCCAGCGCCACCGAGCTGATCGCGCCGAACACCCGGCCCCGCAGCCCGGGCGCCACGCGGTCGAACTTCACCGCGGCGATCAGCGGGTTGAGCGGGCCGTTCGCCAGCGCGGTCACCCCGATCGCGGCCACCAGCAGCGCGGGCGGCAGGTCCGCGGCCACCAGCGCGAACGCGGGCGGACCGCAGAGCAGGAAGCAGATGGTGAACGTGGGCCGGCGGCGCCAGCGCGGGCCGAGCCAGCCGAAGACCAGCGAGCCGAGCAGTCCACCGGCACCACTGGCAGCGATGACAAGTCCCACGATCGTGCTGTCGTGCCACACCATCGTGCCGTAGGCGGGCAGCAGCACGGTGAACAGTCCGATGCCCAGCGCGTTGGTCCCCGCGCACAGCAGGCACAGCGCCAGCAGCAGCCGGTCCCGCCGCAGCGCGACCGCGGACTCACGCAGTTCCCGCAGATAACCCGATTTCACCCGGCGGGAGTCCGACTGTCCTTTTGGGACGAAGAAGCCGACCAGCGCGGCGGCGGCGACCAGGGTGGCCGCGTCGAGCAGCAGCACCGGCGGCGGGCTCAGCAGCGCGATCAGCACGCCACCGGCGGGCGCGCCCAGCAGGTCGCCGAGCCGCTGCACGGCTTCCTGCGCGCTCGCCCCGCGCGCGATCGGTGCCCCGGTCGCGGGCAGCAGCACCTGCTTGGCCGTGCGCGCCGGGGCACGGCCCGCGCCGATCGCCAGCGAGAGCACCATCAGCACCGGCAGCGACAGCCCCAGCGTGCCGTGCACCAACGGGATCGCGGCCACCGACACGGCAGCGAACAGGTCCGCGAGCACGCTCATCCGGCGGGCGCCGTACCGGTCGACCAGCGGACCGGCCAGCGCGACCGAGAGCAGCAGGCCCAGCGCCTCGGCCGCGGCCACCATGCCGGTCTGCGCGCCGCTGCCGGTGGTGTGCAGCACGAACCACGGCACGGCGACCAGGGTCATCGCCGCGCCCACCGAGGAGACCGCGGTGGACGCGACCAGTGCGGCGAGCGGCCTCCTCACGGCTCCTCCGGGTGGTGGTCGCGGGGGAAGACGGCCCAGTGCGCGACCGCGGCGCTGTCACCTTCCCTCGGTGCGCGCCGGTACTTGTCGATCAGCTCGTTCACCTCGGCGGAGAGCGCCTGGGCCTCCTCCGGCGTGAGCGAGAGGTTGTAGTCGCTGAAGGTCGGCGCGTCACCCCACGGCTCGCGCCACTTCTCGGCCTCGCCGAAGAACCGGACCTCTCGTTCGTAGCGGCGTTCGAGTGAGCTCATCACGTAGCTGTTCAGTGGTCCGGCGAGGTCGGGGTCGCCGGCGAACTGGTTCACGCTGAGGTTGTGGCTGTCGTGGACCGCGCGCCACCAGCGTTCGCGGCGGTTGCCGCGGTCGGTGTCCTCCTCGACGAACCCGTGTTCGGCGAGCTGGCGCAGGTGCCAGCTCGTGGTGCCCGAACTCTCCCCCAGCCGCTTGCCCAGCCCGGACGCCGTCGCGGGGCCGTCGACGCGGAGCAGTTCGAGCAGGCGCATCCGCAGCGGGTGCGCCAGCGCGCGCAGCATCCGCGCGTCCAGCTCGGTGGTCTTCCGTCCCATGCGCGCCATGCTAGACCGCAGAGCACCCTCTGCAAAGAGTTCTCTGCGATCAACCCGGCAATCCGGGAGAACCCCGGCGCCGGTTTCGTGGCAGGCTGTTGCGGGTGACCGCACCCCTGGCCCTGCTGGACTCCGCCAGCCTCTACTTCCGTGCCTTCTACGGCGTTCCCGAGTCGATGACCGCGCCGGACGGCACCCCGGTGAACGCCGTGCGCGGGTTCACCGACACCGTCGCGCGCATCCTGACCGAGCGGAAGCCGTCACGGCTGGTCGCCTGCCTCGACGCCGACTGGCGGCCGCAGTTCCGGGTGGACCTGCTGCCCACCTACAAAACGCACCGCGTGGCCGACGAGGAGGTCAACGCCGAAGAGGTGCCGGACACGCTCAGCCCGCAGGTGCCGATCATTCTCGACCTGCTGGAGGCGGTCGGCCTGGCCACCGCCGAGGCCGCGGGTTACGAGGCCGACGACGTGATCGGCGCGCTGACCGTGCACGAGACCGAGTCACCGGTCGAGGTGATCACCGGTGACCGCGACCTGTTCCAGCTGGTGCGCGACGAGCCGACCCCGGCGAAGGTGGTCTACGTCGGCCGCGGCTGGATGAAGAAGGAGATCCTCGACCCGGCGGCGCTGGCGGCGAAGTACAACGTGCCGGTGGAGAACGCGGGCGCGGCCTACGCCGACATGGCGGCCCTGCGCGGCGACCCGTCCGACGGGCTGCCCGGCGTGCCGGGCATCGGCGAGAAGACCGCGGCGAAGCTGATCACCCAGTACGGCTCGCTCGAAGCGCTGATCGAAGCCGGGCGCAACGCCGACAAGGGCCTGCCGCTCAAGACCCGCATCCGGCTGACCGAGTCGGCCGAGTACCTCGCCGCCGCCCCGACCGTGGTGCGCGTGGCCGCGGACGCGCCGGTGAAGATGTCACGCCCCGACCACGTGCCCGCCGAGCCCGCCGACCCGGCACGGGTCGCCGAGCTGGCGGAACGCTGGGGCCTGGGCACCTCGGTGGACCGGCTGCTCAAGGCACTGCCGGTGGCCGCGGCTCAGAAGTAGGTACCGCACCAGGGGCGGACGCCGACGCGGAAGAGCTCGTCCGCGGCGGGCAGCGCGGCCGGGTCGGCGACGGTGATCCGGCCCGCCCCGGCGAGCGCGCTCGCCGTCCACTCCCCCAGGTACAGCATCGCCAGCACGTCGGCGGTCATCCGGAGCTGCGCGGGCGCCTCGGTCTTCGTGGCACCGTCGGCGGAGATCCGGTAGGCACCGGTGTTCTCCGGCAGCAGCTTGTCCTCGAGGCCGAACACCACCGGCGGCGCCTCGCGGTAGGTGCGCGCGGCCAGCGCCGCGCCCGCGTCCAGCAGGCGGAGCCAGTTGTGGTCCTCCAAGCCGGTCGTCTGCACCGCACGCAGGTCGGTGACCAGCGCGCGCAGGGGTTCGTCGACCGGGCGCGCGGGCGCGCGGATCTCGGCGACCAGGTCCATGCCGATCAGGAACCGCCACAGGCCGATCGCCGCGGCGGGATCGGCGGCCTGCAGGTCGCGGACCTCCAGCACGACCTTGAACTGGGAATCGTCGGGCGCTTGCTGGTTGCTGGTGTGGAAGACGACGTACCCGTCCTCGCCGTCGGGGCCGGTGTGCACGGCGACGCGGTGCTCGCCACCGCCGCCGCGCACCAGCCGGTTGTGGTAGGCGGGCCACCACAGGTCCGGCCGCTCGATCATGCCCGGCCGGTGCGGCCCGATCCGCCGGTACAGCTTCGGGACCAGGCCGATCGCCTCGTCCTCGTCGAGCAGGCGCACCCGCCCGCTCGACGGCGCCTCGGGACGCAGGACCGCGCGCGAGTTGACGATACGCAGGCTCTGACCGAGCACGGCCGGGCCGTAACCGAACCGGCCGTAGATGGTCGCCTCGCTCGCGTGCAGCGCGGCGACCAGGTCACCGCGGCGCACGCAGTCGCGCAACTGCTCGGTCAGCAGTGAGGTGACGATCCCGCGGCGGGTGTGGTCGGCTCGCACAGCCACTCCGTCGACCGCCGCCGCGGGCAGGGTTTTCCCGCCGGGCACGGCGATCGAGGTGGCGAACGAACTGGCCATGCCGACCGGGGTGGCACCGTCGAAGGCGGCCAGGGTGCGGTCGGCCGGGAACGAGCGCTCGACCCGCTCCCAGTTGGTGTCGTCGGGCGGGCTCGCGTGCAGTGCCTCGGCCAGCAGGCCGTAGACCGCCCGCCGCTCCCCCTCGTTGATCGCGCGGACCTTCAGCTCGTTCATGATCCGAATCTATCCGGGGGCACCAACTTCATATTCGCCCTCGTCGGTCTTCACCGTGATCGGCACGGACCGCTGCTCCGCGCCGATCTGGGCCTGGCACTCGAAGCTGTGCCCGGCCCGCACCGGCTGGGCCGGCGGACAGACCACCGGGCCCAGCTCGGTGACCTGGAAGCTCTGCGTGAGCACCTGGCGCACGCCCCGCGCCACCGCGCCGTGGTCGAACAGCTTCGGCTGCGGGCTGAAGCTCACCGGGGTGGCCGAGGTGGTGGTGACGGCCGGGGGTGGAACGGACGAGGCGGCGGGCGGCGACGGCGGTTGCTCGGGTGCGCTTTCACAGCCCGCCTGCAATCCGGCCGACGCCACAGCCGCGAGACCCCATCCCAGTAGGCGCCACCGCACGCGCGTACCCCCGCTGTTCGTTGATCGGCAAGGTCAGAAGAAACTACCGCACCAGGCGGCAGCGCGCGTGCCGAAGAGGTCGTCCGCGACGGCGGGGGCGGCCGCGTCCAGCGCCTCGGCGCGTCCGGCCGCCGCGAGCGCGGTGGCCGTCCAGGTGCCGAGGTAGAGCATCGCCAGCTCCGTCACGCCGAGGCGCAGCTGCGCCGGGCGGTCGGTGCGGGTGACCTCACCACCGTCGATCAGGTACCGGCCCGCGTTGGCCGGGAGCACCGCGTCGGTCACCTCGAGCACCAGCGAACCCGGCCCGTAGGCACGGGCGGCCAGCGCCGCGGGCACGTCGACCAGCCGCAGCCACAGCTCGTCCGGCGCACCGGAAACCTTGGCGCTGCGCGGATCCTCGAACAGCAGCGGCAGCGGCTCGTCCGCCGGCCGGTACGGGGCGTCGATCTGGTCGACCAGGTCGACCCCGGCCAGGTAGCGCCACAGCCCGGCCAGTGCCACGTCGTTCGCCGCGTGCAGCATTTCCAGGTGCAGCGCGCTTTCGCTGTCGAAGGCACGATCGGCGTAGTAGCTGGCGAACCCGTCGGGGCCGTTTTCGCCGTGGTGCACCACGGTCACGATCGGCTTGTCACTGCGCCGGAATCCGGCCTCGCAACCGGCCCACCACGCGTCGCCCCGGGTCAGGTGCCCCGGCCCGTGCGGCGGCAGGCTCGCGTAGAGCGCGGGCAGGCGCTCGACCGCCGCCTCCACGTCCAGCAGCTCGATCTCCCCGCCACGCGGCACTTCCTGGCGCACCACCCGCTTGCTGTCCACTGTGTACGAACGAGCGACGGTGGTGACGCCGTAGCCGAACCGGCCGTAGATGCGGCCCTCGGTGGCGTACAGCCCGGCGAGCGGCACCCCGCGCGCGGCGAAGTCCTCGAACTGCGCGCGCATCAGCTCGCTGAGCACGCCCCGGCGCGTGCGGTCCTGGCGCACCCCGACCCCGGTGACCGCGGCGAAGGGCACCCGCCGCCCGCCCGGCACGGTCAGCTCCGCGTCCATCGACCGGGCGGTACCGATCGGGCGCTCGTCACCGGCGCCGAACACACCGTGCGTGCGACCGGGCTGGTAGCACCGCGAACCGGTGCGCTCCCACTCCTCGTCACCGGATGCCGGGAGGTGCAGGGCCGCGCGGAACAGCTGGTTCGCCGCCCGCAGCTCGTCCGCGCCGAGTACGCGCGGGGTGAAGTCACTCATGGGTCGATCCTCGCGGGCACCCCCGATCGGTGCCACCCAATTACTTGGGCGTACCGACCTCGTAGGTGCCGTCCTCCTCGTTGACCACCTTGATCGGCACCGTCTTGGTGTCCCCGCCGATCTTGGCCTCGCAGTCGAACCCGGTGCCGTTCTTGACTTCCTTGCTCTCCGGGCAGGTCACCCCTTCGACGCCCTGCACCTGGTAGTTGTCGGTGAGCACCTTCTTCACCGCGTCCTGCATGGCGACGTTGTCGAAGACCTTCTTGTTGAACGGGGCCGGCCAGACCAGCAGCGCCACCGCGACCAGCGCGATCACCACCACCGCGCCGAGGCCGATCCACAGGCCCTTGCCGGACTTCTTCCTGACCTCCGGCTGCTGTCCCGGATAGCCCTGCTGCTGCTGGAAGTCGTACTGCGCGGTCTGCCCGTACTGCGGCTGCGGCCCGGTCTGCGGGTACCCCGGCTGCTGCTGGCCGTACTGCTGCTGGTTCGGGTCGTACGGCTGCTGCTGTTGCTGTTGCTGGCCGGGGTCGTACCCGGGCTGCTGCTGCGGATAACCACCCGGCTGCTGCCCGTACTGCGGCTGCTGCGGCGGGTAGCCCTGCGGCTGGTTGGGGTCGTAGGCCGGTTGCTGCGGGTAGCCGCCCTGCTGCGGGTAACCGGGCTGCTGCGGTGGCTGGGCGGGGAAGCCGCCCGATGGCGTGCCCTGCGGTGCTCCCCCGCCATAGCCCGGCTGCTGCTGGGCCCACTGCTGGGGGTCGTTGCCGCCGTACGGCGTGCTCATCTCTCGCCTCCGCGAAATTCCGGTGTGCTCGTCCCCGGCGATCCAACCACAGGCCGGGGTGCAATTCACGTAACGAATGGCCCCCGCGATCAGGCCGGATCTCAGTTCGCGCCCGCCGCGACCACGCCGCGGCGCACCGCGCGCACCGCGTCGGCCGCCGTCGCGCCCACCGGATCGGACTTGCCGAGCACCACGCGGATCTGGTCCAGGATGTCGATGACCTGCCGTGACCAGCGCACGAAGTCGCCGGCGGACAGTTCCTGGCCGTTGGCCTCCGCCGAGGTCAGCACCTTCTCCAGCGATTCCCCCCGTGCCCACCGGTAGACCGGCCAGGCGAATCCGGCGTCCGGCTCGCGCGTGCGGTCGAGCCGGTGCCTGCGCTCGTCCTCGGCCAGATCCGCCCACAGGCGCACGGTCTCCTGCCAGGCCTCGGTCACCGCGCCCTGCGGCAACCTCGGCTCACCCGCCGAATCGCGGCGCGCCTCGAAGACCAGCGTGGAGACCACCGCGGCCAGCTCGGCCGGGTTGAGCCCGGACCACACGTCGTTGCGGATGCACTCCGCGGCGAGCAGGTCGGACTCGCTGTAGAGCCGTGCCAGCCGCTGCCCGTGCTCGTTGACCGGGGCTTCCTTGTCGTCGCTGAGGTAGCCGCGTTCCGAAAGCAGGCGCAGGATCCGGTCGAAGGCGCGCGCCAATGAGTGCGTCGTGGCCGCGACCTTCCGCTCCAGCTGGGCGTTCTCCGCGGCGAGCCGCTGGTAGCGCTCGACCCAGCGCAGGTTCGCCTCACGCTCGGCCAAGCCGTGGCTCGGGTGTGCGCGCAGCGCCCGGCGCAGTGCGGCCAGCTCACCGTCGTCGTTCGCCCCGGTGCGCCGCTTTCCGCGCCCCGGCAGGGAAATCCCGGCGTTGCGCAGGCTGGAGGCGATGTCGCGGCGGGTCTTCGGTGAACGCAGCTCGACGTGCTTGGGCAGCCGGATCCGGCCCAGCGACTCCACCGGCGCCGGGAAGTCGGCCACCGACAGCGGACCGGACCAGCGGTCCTCGGTGACCACCACCGGCCGCGGTTCGCGCAGCGGGTCGAGGCCGGGATCGACCACCACGGCCAGCCCGGCGCGGCGACCCTGCGGCACCGCGATCACGTCGCCCTTGCGCAGTTTTTCCAGCGAGGCGGTGGTTTGCGCGCGGCGGGCCGAGGTGTTCTGCCGGACCAGCGCCTTCTCCCGGTCGGAGATCTTCTTCCGAAGCTCCACATAGGACAGCATCTCGTCGAAGTCGCCGGTGATGGCCTCGCGATAGCCCTTGAGCGCCTCGGTGTTCTTCTCGATCCGGCGGGCCGTGCCGACCACCGACCGGTCCGCCTGGAACTGCGCGAAGGACTGTTCCAGCAGCGTGCGGGCCTCCTCGGCGCCGAGCTGGGCGACCAGGTTGATGGCCATGTTGTAGCCGGGCCGGAACGAGGACCGCAGCGGGTAGGTCCGGGTCGAGGCGAGCCCGGCGACCTGCTTCGGGTCCACGCCGGGCTGCCACACCACCACCGCGTGCCCCTCGACGTCGATGCCGCGGCGGCCGGCGCGCCCGGTCAGCTGGGTGTACTCGCCGGGCGTCAGGTCGACGTGCGCTTCGCCGTTGTACTTGACCAGTTTCTCCAGCACCACGGTGCGCGCGGGCATGTTGATGCCCAGTGCCAGCGTCTCGGTGGCGAAGACGACCTTGACCAGGCCGCGGACGAACAGCTCCTCCACGGTTTCCTTGAACGCCGGGAGCAGGCCCGCGTGGTGGGCGGCGATGCCCTGCTCCAGTGCCTCGCGCCACTCCCAGAACCCGAGCACGCCCAGGTCGCCCTCGGGCAGGTCACCGGTGCGGGCGGAGATCACCTTGCGGACCTCGGCGGCTTCCTCCGGGGTGTTCAGCCGCAGCCCGGAGCGGGCGCACTGCGCCACCGCGGCGTCGCAGCCCGCACGGGAAAAGATGAACACGATGGCCGGGAGCAGGCCCGCGCCGTCGAGCTGTTCGACCACCTCGACCCGCGACGGCGGGCGGAACCGCGGCCCGCGCGGCGGCGCGCCACGGCGGCCGCGGCCGTGCCGCAGCGCGTACGGCGTGGCGAACCGCGCGCCGACCTCCTCGACGCGCCGCAGCAGCGTCGGGTTCATCTGCAGCTCGGTGTCATGGCCGGTGTCCCCGGCGAACAGGTCGAGCATCCGGCCGCCGACCAGCATGTGCTGCCACAGCGGTACCGGGCGGTGCTCGTCGACCACCACGGTGGTGTCACCCCGCACCGCGACCAGCCACTCGCCGAACTCCTCGGCGTTGCTCACCGTCGCGGACAGCCCGACCACGCGCACGTGCTCGGGCAGGTGCAGGATGACCTCCTCCCAGACCGCGCCGCGGAACCGGTCGGCGAGGTAGTGCACCTCGTCCATCACCACGTAGGCGAGCTCGTCGATGGTCGACGACCCGGCGTAGAGCATGTTGCGCAGGACCTCGGTGGTCATCACCACGATCTGCGCGCCGCCGTTGATCGCGGTGTCGCCGGTGAGCAGGCCGACCGCGTCGCTGCCGTGCCGGGCCACCAGATCGGTGTACTTCTGGTTCGACAGCGCCTTGATCGGCGTGGTGTAGAAGCACTTGCGGCCCTCGGCGAGCGCCAGGTGCACGGCGAACTCGCCGACCACCGTCTTGCCCGCCCCGGTCGGGGCGCAGACCAGCACACCGTGGCCTTCTTCCAGCGCCTCGCACCCGCGGAGCTGGAAGTCGTCGAAAACGAAGGCGGACTCGGCCGCGAACCTGGTCAGCTGCGGAAAGCTGGAACGGCGCCTGGCCCGGCCGTAGGCTTCGGCTGGCGAGAGAGCGGAGCTGTCGGACACGATCTCAGCGTTTCACACCACCCGGGCGGCGCGCATTCGGCAGGCCGGGAACCGAGAGCGGGGTCCGGACATCTCACCGGCATGATCGCTTCGAGAGGGGCCGCCGCGATGGACACCGGGGAAACCGCGCAGTCACCGCTCGCCTGCCCGCAGTGCCGCGAGGTGGACCAGGTCCAGCACGTGCCCGCGGTGCACCAGGGCGGCCGGGTCAGCTACCAGGGGCTCGGCCCGGCTTACACCGGCAACACCGGTTACGCCACGCCGTACCACGGGGTGGCCACCAGCGCGGTGTCCGCCGCGCTGAACCCGGCGCCGCCGATCCGCGGCGCGAGCGGGTACCTGGTGCTCGCCGTGCTCGCCACCATCTTCACCGTCCTGTCCGGCATCGTCGCGCTCTCGCTCACCGTGGCCGGCGACCAGATCAGCATCATCGGCCAGTTCTGGACCTGGATCTGGCCCGCGCTCGGCCTCGGCATGTCGGTGCTGGGCTTCCTGCAGTACTCGCACCGCGGCCAGGCGAACACCAAGATGCGCCACGGTTCGCAGCGCGTGCTCGACGTGTGGTCGCGGGCCTGGTTCTGCCACCGCTGCGGCATGGTCTTCTTCCCGGAGAACGACCAGGTCATCCCGCTGCACGCGTTCCGCGCCCACCTGTGGCAGATCGGCGACTACCGGGTCTGAGCGGGCCGGGCGGTTGCCAGGCGCAGCGCACCCGGTACGCAGCGCACGGTCCGCGGCAGCGCGCCCTGGGGTTCCCCGTCGGCGTAGGCGGGCCAGTCGGCACCTTCGAGCACGACCTCGCTCGCCCGCAGCGTCCGCACCGCCGGATGGCCGAGGTGCTTGCCCGCCCGCAGTTTCGGCAGCATGCGCACCAGTTCGGTACGGCTCGCACGGCCGACCACGGTCACGTCGAACAGGCCGTCGTCCGGCCGCGCGTCCGGGCAGATCGGGATGCCGCCGCCGTAGAAGGCGGTGTTGCCGATGGCGACCATGGTCGCCTCCAGCTCCAGCGTGGTGTGCTCGGTGCGCACCACCAGCGGTTTCGGCCGGAACGCGGCCAGCTCGGCGACGATCGCCAGGTCGTAGCGGCGCGGGCCGTCGGGCCAGCGCAGCCGGTTCGCCCGTTCGCTGACCAGCGCGTCGAACCCGGCGCACAGCACCGTGCCGAACCACGAGTCGCCCACCTGGCCCAGGTCGATCCGCCGCTCTCCCCCGCTGATCACCGCGTCGGCGGCGGCCAGCGGATCGTCCGGGACGCCGAGCGCGCGGGCGAAGTCGTTGCCGGTGCCCGCCGGGACCAGGCCCAGCCGCACCTCGCGCCCGGCGCAGAACTGCACACCCTGGTGCGCGGCACCGTCCCCGCCGAGCACCACCAGCAGGTCGAGCCCGGCCGCGGCCGACGAGTGCATCAGCGCCCGCGACTCCTCGACCGTGTTCGCCACCAGCAGGTCCAGCCGGTCGACCCCGGCACGCAGGCGCTCGGCCACCCGGCCCGCGATGCGTGCGGCGGCGCCGTGGCCGGAGGCCGGGTGCACGGCCAGCGCCGCATGCCCGGCCACTACGTGATGTCGTCCGTCTTCGACTTGCCGCGCTTGCCCTTGTCGGCGGGCACCGGCTCCGGCTCGTCGATGCTGCTCGGCGTGTACTCGAACGGCGCGGCCTCGTCGTCGTCGAGCTGGTCCCAGCCCTCGTCCTGGCGGACCTTGTCCAGCTTGCGGTCGTGGAACCGCGAGATCTGGATGGCCAGCTCGCAGAGCAGGGTCAGCGCCCCGGCCAGCGCCAGCATGGAGAACGGGTCGTTGCCCGGCGTGGCGAAGGCGGCGAAGACGAACAACGCGAAGATGATGCCGCGGCGCCACTTCTTCAGCTGGGCGTACTTGACCACGCCCACCTGGTTCAGCATCACGATCAGCAGTGGCAGCTCGAAGCTGACGCCGAAGATGAGCAGCAGCGAGATCACGAAGGAGATGTACTTGTCACCGGCCAGCGCGGTGCCGAACTCGTCGCCGCCGAAGCCGACGAGCAGCGCCAGCGCCCCGGGGATGAGGAGGTACGCGAGCACGGCGCCCGCCGCGAACAGGACGCTCGCGAAGGCAACGAAGGTCATCGCGTACTTGCGTTCCTTGGAGTACAGGCCCGGCGCGATGAACGCCCACAGCTGGTACAGCCACAGCGGCGCGACCAGCACCATGCCGGCCACGATGCCCACCTTCAACTGGATCATGAAGGCTTCGAACGGCTGGGTCTGCAGCAGGGTGCAGCCCTTGCCGTCGAACTCGATCCGCACATCGGTGGGCAGGGCGCAGTACGGGCCGGTGACGATGTCACCGAGTGACGGGATCGGCCCGAGCTTCACCGCGAACCAGATGAAGCCGAAGATGCCACCGGCGAGAATGGCCAGGAGGGCATACCCCAGCCGCCTGCGGAACTCGTAGATGTGCTCGATGAGCGTCATCGTGCCGTCGGGATTGTGCCGACGGCTCCTCCTGCGCCGCTTGCTACCGCGGCTGGTGCCCTCGTCCGCCACTACGGGGTCCGTTCTTCTTCTGCGCTACAACAGGGACTGGGGAATACGGGACCGCGCCGGCGTGGCACCGCGAGCGGCGGCCTCCGCCGGTGCCACGCCTACGGGATCAGCCCGCGCTCTTCGGCGTGTTGTCCGAAGGCGTGGTGGCCGGCTGCTGCTTCTTCAGCTCGTCGAGCTGCCGCTGCAGGTCGGCGACCTGCTTGTCGGTGCCCGCCGGGGTCTGCGGCAGCGCCTTGGCCTCGGTGTCCGTGGTGGCGGTCTCGGCCTGCGCCTCCGGCGCGTCCTTGTCCTTGAGGTCCTTGGTCTCGGCCTTGAAGATCTTCATCGACTTGCCGATCGACCGCGCCGCGTCCGGCAGGCGCTTGGCACCGAACAGCAGGACGACTACCAGAACCAGGATGATCAGGTGCCACGGCTGCAGAGCGTTCATCTCTGGCCTCCCTATCGCTCTATCGTGTGGATCTTACGCGGGCCTCGCCTTTGTGCGAAGGCGACTCCGAGCGCGGCCGAGCGCGCCCGCAGCAGCCCGGCACGGTCACCGGCAGCCGTAGTCACCATGCTGGTGGTGCGACGGAGCGTGCGCAAGCCTCGACGCAGGCGAATCGCCACGGCCGCGAGCAGGACGAGCCCGATCACCACGAGCACGATGCTCAGCATGTAGGACACGAGGACAACCGTACTGGAATCAGGTGACCGGCAGGTGACGCGCCCTGGCCAGTCCTTCGGCCGCCCGGCGGCGAACGGCTGACGCGAGCTCCTCCGGCCGTTCCACCCGCGCCCCGCCGCCGAGGCCGAGCACCAGGCGCACCATCCAGGACTCGTCGCCGTAACGCATCCGGACGCGCAGCCTGCCGCCGTCCAGCTCGGCCAGCTCCTCGCACGGGTAGTACTCGGCCACCCAGCGCAGATCGCGCTCGAGCACCAGGTCGGCCTCGCCCTGACCGGGCCGTTCGGCGAACACGCCGTGTGAGAGGTCGGTGGGCCGGGCCTCCGGCGGCGGCGCGGCGGGCTCGTCGAGCACCTCGGCGCCGTCGATCCGGTCCAGCCGGAACAACCGCACGCCCTCGGCGCGGCGGCACCAGGCCTCCAGATAACCGAAGGTCTGCACGATCAGCAGGCGCATCGGGTCGACCGTGCGCTCGGTGATCTCGTCCTTCGACGCGGTGTAATAGCGCAGCCGCAGCGCTTTGCGGGCCTTGAGCGCCTCGCTGACCGTGCGGCGGGCGCGGGCGGTGTTCTCGGCCTCGCGCACCCCGTTGCCGACCACCACGCCGGACGGCCGGGCCTCCCCCGACGCGGCCTCGATCTTGGCGATCGCCCGGTGCACGGCGTCGCGGTCGGCGCTGTCGGCCACCCCCGGGGTCTCCGCCAGCGCGCGCAGGGCGACCAGCATCGAGGTGGCCTCCGAGCCGGTCAGCCGCAGCGGGCGGCGCATGCCGGCGTCGAAGGTGACGGTGACCGTCTCGCCCTCGAAGGACAGGTCGATCAGGTCGCCGGGCCCGTATCCCGGCAGCCCGCACATCCACAGCAGTTCGAGGTCCTTGCGCAGCTGACGCGGGCTGACCCCGAAGTCGCGCGCGGCCTCGGCGATCTCGATGCCCGGCCGGGCCAGCAGGTACGGCACCAGCGCCAGCAGGCGCGGCATGCGCTCGGTGGACCCCCGGCTCACCGGCCGACCCCGATCCCGTGCGCGATCGCCTCCAGCCGGCCGCGGACCGCCTTGGCCAGCACGTCCGGTTCGAGCACCAGCACGTCCGGCGCGTGCCCGGCGATCCAGTCGGCGGCGCTTTCCGGGTAGTACAGCTCGATCTCCATCACGTCGCCGTCGATGCCGTCCACGGTCATCCGGTCCACCGGCTTCGCCCGCCGCCGCACCCCGGCCGCCCGCCGGTCGGCCACCCACAGCAGCGCCGGGGTGGTCGGGCTCGACTCGGGATTGACCGTGCCGGCCACGTACTCCAGCAGGTTCACGTTCTCCGGGCGCCGGACCTCACCGGCCCGGCCGAAGGCCCGCACCTCGCCGAGGATCCTGGACAGCCGGAAGCAGCGGGTGGCGCGGCGGTCCCGGTCGTACCCGACCACGTACCAGCGCGCCTTCCAGGAGATCACGCCCCACGGTTCGACCGTGCGCAGCAGCCGCTCCGGGGAGTCGCTGCGGCGGTACTCGAACTTCACCGGCCGCCCGGCCCGCACCGCGGCCAGCAGCGGCGAGAACGCGGGCTCGGTGCGCACCCGCGGCTCGACCACCGGCTGCGCCTGCTGGTCCACCTCGACCCCGGCGGCACGCAGCTTCACCAGCGCGGCCTGCGCCTGCCCGGTCAGCTCCGGCGAGTCCCACAGGCGCACCGCGAGCGCCACCGCGGCGGCCTCGTCCGGGGCCAGGTCGATCTCGCCGAGTTCGTAGTCGCGGCGCGCGATCCGGTAGCCCTCGACCGGGTCGAACCCGGAGTTGCGGCCGGTTTCCAGCGGGATGCCCAGCTCGCGCAGCTCGGTCTTGTCCCGCTCGAACATCCGGAAGAAGGCGTCTTCGGTCGCGGCATCGGCGTAACCGGGCACGATGCCGCGAATCCGCTCGGCGGTCAGGTACTGCCGGGTGGAGAGCAGGGCGAGCACCAGATTCACCAGGCGCTCGGCGCGGGCGGTGGACACCAGAACACAGTAGCCCGCCGCCCGCCGCCCGTTGGTGAGGTCCGCCCCTCGCGCCTCCGCGCGCCGTGCCGCCGGGTCTTCGCACTGGCGGGGCTCAGCCGAGCTTGGCGGCGCGGCCGCCCGCGCCCGAGGCCCAGCAGGCACCGCGCGCGGTGCAGTCGACGGTGTCGAAGCTGCCGGTGTCGAAGGAGGTCCAGTGCCTGCCGCCGTCGGTGCTGAAGTCGCTGCCGGTCGGGCCGACGGCCAGCAGGGTGTGGTGCCGCCAGGCCACGCCCGAGCGGTAACCCACCGGCGGCGCGGCCGGTTTCTCCCAGCTGCGGCCGCCGTCGCGGGTCAGCGCGAGCGCGGGCACCGGCTCGGCCGGCCTGGCGTAGTCCCCGCCGATCGCGACCCCGCGCAACCGGTCGCGGAAACCGAGCGCGAACACCCCGGCCGACGGACTGCTCAGCAGCGGCGTCTCGCTGACCGTCCACGTGCGACCGCCGTCGCGCGAGTGGAACACCCGCGCCGAGGCGTCCCCGCCGGTGCCGAACCAGGCGTCGGCCGGGCCTTCGGTGGTCAGGCACTGCCCGCTCGCGGCGAACCCGGCTTCGGACGGCAACGCGGGCGGCAGGCCGCCCGGCGGCACCTCGGCCCAGTTCCGCCCACCGTCCTCAGTGGACAGAATGCGGAAGCGGCCGTCCACCGGATCGCTCATCGCCAGCCCGCGCCGGTGGTCGAAGAACGAGATGCAGTCGTAGAACGCGCGCTCGTCGGGGTTCTCGAAGGACAGTCGCCAGCTCGCGCCACCGTCGTCGGTGCGGTAGATCTTCGCCGCCGCGCCGGTGCCCGCCGACATCACCACCGCGCGCCGCTCGTCGAAGGCCTCGATGTCGCGGAAGTCCAGTGCCGTGGCGTCCGGCGGCGCGACCTGCTGCCAGGAACCGCCGCCGTCGGTGGTGCGCAGCACCGTGCCCTTGCTGCCGCTGGCCCAGGCCACCTTCGCGCTGACCGCGGCGAGGCCGCGCAGCTGGGCGGTCACGCCGGTCGGGGTCAGCTGCCAGCCCGGCGGGCGGTCGGCGACCGCGGCCGGTGCGCTCACGGTGGACAGGAGCAGTGCGGCGAGCACGGCCAGGCGGGTCCTGCGCATGCGTTACCCCCATCGGATCGGCGTCAGTTGGTTACCAGATCACCGCGGCCCGCGCAAAGCGGACGGCATCAACCAAACAGTGGAAGTGCGGGAGCCGCGACGGCCATATGGTGCGAATGAACCCGTGAAACGGCGTTACCTGCCGCGCCGGCCAGTCCATCAGGAGGCCGTTATGACCACTTCCGCCGCCCAGCAGACCCCGACCGGGTCGAAGGCCCTCACCCGCGCCGGCGGGATCGCCGCCGCCGCCATCGCGGTGTCGCTCATCTGGACGCTCGCGGTACCGGTGCTCGGGATCGACCTGACCGTGACCAGCATCGGCGCCGCCGCGCCGCAGACCGTTGACCTGGTGACCATCCTGATCGCCACGGTCGCGGTGTCACTGGTCGGCTGGGGCCTGCTCGCCCTGCTCGAACGACGCGGCAAGGGCCGCGTGTGGACGTTCATCGCGGCCGGGGTGATGGTGCTTTCGCTGGCCAGCCCGCTGCTCGCGGCCGGGCCGGTCGACGCGCGCGTCACGCTCGCCCTGCTGCACATCGTCGTCGGCGCCGTGGTCATCCCCGCGTTCCGCCGCGGCGCCTGACCGGCGCGGCCGGGTTCGCTCATCCCGCGCCCCCACCCGGTCGCCGCCGTAACCGATGAGCGGGGCCGCGCTCGCTTGCCCGGCGAGCCCGGCCCCGCTCATCGTGCTGTCGCAGATCGTCCTGTCACAGACTGCTGATCAGGCGTTCCACCCGCTCGTCGACCGCGCGGAACGGGTCCTTGCACAGCACGGTCCGCTGCGCCTGGTCGTTCAGCTTCAGGTGCACCCAGTCCACGGTGAAGTCGCGCTGGGCGGCCTGCGCGGCGGCGATGAAGTCACCGCGCAGCTTCGCCCTGGTGGTCTGCGGCGGGGTGTCCTTGGCCAGCTCGATCTCGCCGTCGTCGGTCACCCGGCGCACCAGGCCCTTGCGCTGCAGCAGGTCGAAGATGCCACGGCCGCGCCGGATGTCGTGGTAGGCCAGGTCCAGCTGGGCGATCCGCGGGCTGGACAGGTCCAGGTCGTGCTTGGCCCGGTACCGCTCCACCAGCCGGTGCTTGATCGCCCAGTCGATCTCGGTGTCGATCTTCGAGAAGTCCTGCGTCTCGACCGCGTCCAGCGCCCGGCCCCACAGCTCCACCACGCGCTCGGCGGTGGCCCCGGAGCCGTTGGTCTTCACGTGCTGGGCCGCCCGCGCGTAGTACTCGCGCTGGATCTCCAGCGCGGACGCCTCGCGGCCGCCCGCCAGGCGCACCTGGCGGCGCCCGGTCAGGTCGTGGCTGATCTCGCGGATCGCGCGGATCGGGTTGTCCAGGGTGAAGTCGCGGAACTGCACCCCCTGCTCGATCATCTCCAGCACCAGGTTCGCCGCGCCCACCTTGAGCAGGGTGGTCGGCTCGGCCATGTTGGAGTCGCCGACGATGACGTGCAGCCTGCGGTAGCGCTCGGCGTCCGCGTGCGGCTCGTCGCGGGTGTTGATGATCGGCCGGGAGCGCGTTGTGGCGCTCGACACACCCTCCCAGATGTGCTCGGCACGCTGGGACAGGCAGTACACCGCGCCGCGCGGGGTCTGCAGCACCTTGCCCGCCCCGCAGATCAGCTGCCGGGTGACCAGGAACGGCAGCAGCACGTCGGCGATCCTCGAGAACTCACCGGCCCGCGTGACCAGGTAGTTCTCGTGGCAGCCGTAGGAGTTGCCCGCCGAGTCGGTGTTGTTCTTGAACAGGAAGATGTCGCCGCCGATGCCCTCGTCACCCAGCCTGCGCTCGGCGTCGACGAGCAGGTCCTCGAGGATCCGCTCCCCCGCCTTGTCGTGCGTGACCAGCTGCGTGAGGTCGTCGCATTCGGCCGTCGCGTACTCCGGGTGGGATCCGACGTCCAGGTAGAGCCGCGAGCCGTTCGACAGGAAGACGTTGGACGAACGTCCCCATGAAACCACCCGCCGGAACAGGTACCTGGCCACTTCGTCCGGCGACAACCTGCGCTGTCCGTGGAAGGTGCAGGTCACCCCGAACTCTGTCTCGATCCCAAAGATCCGCCGCTGCATGCCCCCAGAGTATGCGCAAGTGCCCCCAAGTCGGTGCGCCGTTCGGGCGTCGGCGTTGCGTCGGTTACGTTGCACCACGTGTTCAGGCACATCAAGCGCCCGCTGCGCCAGGTCGGCGAGACCGATCGCGCCCTCGTCCGCCGCAGCGCCGCGCTCCCCAGGTCCTCCGCCGATCGCGCACTGATGGCGCTGACGCGGTCCGCCAACAAGGGCAGGTTGTGGTGGGTGGTCGCGGCCATGCTCGCCGCCCGCAAGGGCACCGGCAGGCGGGCCGCGATGCGTGGCGTGGTCGCCATCGGCGGGGCCAGCCTGACCGCCAACCTGCTGGGCAAGCCGCTGTTCCCCCGGCGGCGCCCGGCCGCCGAGGAGGTGCCCGAGCACCGGCGCCTGGTCAAGCGGCCCACCTCGTCCTCGTTCCCGTCCGGGCACTCGGCGTCGGCGGCCGCGTTCACCGCCGCCGTGGCGATGGAGTCACCCGCGCTCGGCCTGGCCATCGCGCCGGTGGCGGCCGCGGTGGCCTATTCGCGGGTGCACACCGGCGTGCACTGGCCCAGTGACGTCGGCGCGGGCGCGCTGATCGGCATCGGCGCGGCCTTCGCCACCCGGCACTGGTGGCCGGTCCACCCGACCGTGCCCGGCGACACCGCGCACCCGGCCGAAGCCCCGGTGATGGTGGACGGCGAGGACATGCTCGCGCTGGTCAACCCGCGCTCCGGAATCGACGGGCAGGACCCCACCGAGGACGTCCGGTTCGCCTGGCCCAAGGCCACCATCATCTATCCCGACACCGACCGCGACATCCGCGAGCAGCTCACCACCGAGATCGCGCGCCGCGGCACCGTGCGCGCGCTCGGCGTGGCGGGCGGCGACGGCACCGTGGCCGCGGTCGCCTCGGTGGCCGCCGAGCACAAGCTGCCGCTGGCGCTCATCCCGGCGGGCACGCTCAACCACTTCGCCCGCGACGTCGGCGTGCGGTCCATGCCCGACGCGGACGCGGCCACCGAGGCGGGCGCCGCGGTCGGCATGGACCTCGGTGAGGTCACCGTGGACGGGGCCACCGGCAGCGACCGCCGCTGGTTCGTCAACACGGCCAGCATCGGCGGTTATCCCGAGATGGTCCGGATGCGGGAGAAGCTCCAGGACAAGCTGCCGAAGTGGCCCGCCGCGGCCATCGCCATGGTGCGCAGCCTGCGCAAGGCCCGCCCGCTGGAGGTGGAGCTGAACGGGCAGCGGACCTCGGTCTGGCTGATCTTCGTCGGCAACAGCCCGTACATCCCGAAGGGCTTCGCCCCGGCGCACCGGCCCGCGCTGGACACCGGCCTGCTCGACGTGCGGTACCTACGGGCCGACGTGCCCTACTCGCGCGCCCGGTTCATCGCCGCCGCGCTGACCAACACGCTCGGCACCAGCCACGTCTACCGCGAGTTCGACGTGCCGGAGCTGGAGGTCAAGCTGCTCAACGGCAACCGGCGCGTGGCCACCGACGGCGAGGTCGGCCCGCTCGGCTCGCACTTCCACTTCAAGTCGCAGCCCAGCGCGCTGGCCCTGTACCGCCTCTGACCCCCGGTCACCGCGGCGGGTTCAGTCTCGGGCGTCGTGACCGCTGGCGATTGCTGGAAGTGCCAGATGGCCTTCTCGTGGTTCGTTCGCGGGTCGCCGTCGACGCGTTCGTCGTGCAGCGCGCCGAGAGCATGCTGCGTTCGCGCCCATGCTCGCGGGCCGCACTGAGGTGCTCGAGGGCGCCGGTGAAGCACTGGAGCGCGTCTTGCTCGTTCTCGCCCGCGGTCGCCGCGGCGTGCGTCGAATGCGACGCCACGGCGCCACCAGGTTCGCGCCCCGGACGCGAATGTGGCTTCCGACGGCGGTTCCCCGCCCTCGGAAGCCACATTCGACTGTTCCGGTGGGACTGTCTACTTCTTCGTTTCGCCCGCGGGCGGCTCGTCCGGCTTGTCGTCCTTTTCGGACTTCTCGGCCTTGTCCGGCTCGGCCTCGTCGGCCTTCTCCGACTTCGGCAGCAGCGCCTCCAGCGCGGCACCGGTGATCCGGCGGAACGCCCGGCCCGGCCGCTCGCGCTCGAGCACCGCGACCTCGAGCTTGCCGACCTCGCCCGCCCCGCCGTTGGTGGCCGGGGTGTTCGGCGCACTGGTCTGCAGGGCCGCCACCGCCACCGCGACCGCGGCGGACAGCTCCAGGCCCTCCTCGTAGGTCTCCTTCAGCTTCGAGGTGATCGGCTCGGTCTGGCCGCCCATCGCCACGAAGCGCGGCTCGTCGCCGATGGACCCGTCGTAGGTCAGCCGGTAGAGCTGGTCCTCGGCCGGGGTGGTGCCCACCTCGGCCACGCAGATCTCCACCTCGTACGGCTTGAGCTGGTCGGTGAAGATCGCGCCGAGGGTCTGGGCGTAGACGTTCGCCAGCGCCCGCGAGTTCACGTCACGCCGGTCGTACTGGTACCCCTGCAGGTCCACGTACTTGATCCCGCCCCGGCGCAGGCTCTCGAACTCGCTGTACCGGCCGACCGCGGCGAAGCCGATGCGGTCGTAGATCTCCGACACCTTGTGCAGCGTCGTCGACGGGTTCTCGGCCACGAACAGCACGCCACCGGCGTACTTCAGCACCACGACACTGCGTCCCCTGGCAATGCCCTTGCGCGCGAGCTCGGAACGCTCGCGCATCAACTGCTCGGGCGACGCGTACAGCGGCATCGTCACTGCGGTGGCTCCACTCTCTCGAACTCGGAAGTCTTACTCAGCCCTGGCGCCCAGGGCGCTGCGCGCGGTCGTTGACGACGGCCTCGGAAACCGCCTCGGCCTGCTCGGCCGGCAACCGCACCGCGCCGTGCTCAGCGGTGATGGTCACCGCGGTCGGGAAGATCCGGCGCACCATGTCGGGCCCGCCGGTCGCGGTGTCGTCGTCGGCGGCGTCGTACAGCGCCTCCACCGCCACCCGCACGGCCCCTTCCAGGTCCGCGTCCGGGTCGTGCAGCTTCTTCAGCGAGGACTTCGCGAACAGCGAGCCGGAGCCGATGGCGTGGTAGCCGCCGTGCTCCTCGTACCGCCCGCCGGTGACGTCGTAGGAGACGATCCGCCCGCCGCGCTTGGGGTCGGCCGCCTCGGTGTCGTAGCCGACGAACAGCGGCAGCACCGCCAGCCCGGCCATGGCCACGTCCAGATTGGCCTTGACCATCATCGACAGCTTGTTCGTCTTGCCGTCCAGCGACAGCGAAACGCCCTCGAGCTTCTCGTAGTGGGCCAGCTCCACCGCGTACAGCCGGACCATCTCCAGCGCCAGGCCCGCGGTACCGGCGATGCCGACCGCGGAGTACTCGTCGGTGACGTAGACCTTGTCCATGTCCCGCGTGGCGATCAGGTTGCCGGTGGTCGCCCGCCGGTCACCGGCGATCAGCACGCCGCCGGCGAAGGTGACCGCGACGATCGTGGTGCCGTGCGGCACGTCCAGCCCGCCCGGCTGGGCACCGGCCCCCCGGCGGCCGGGGAGCAGGTCCGGGGCCTCCGCGCGCAGGAAGTCGGTGAACGACGACGTGGTCGTCGTCAGGTACGACGCGGGCAGCGCGAAGCCCGAGTGGTTCGAGGTGTTGTCCATACGTGCTCGTTTTTCCCATCAACGAAGATCAGCGGGACCGGTGTGCGCGCGGGAGACTACTCCCCGCCCTTCTGCACATAGGCGCGGACGAAGTCCTCGGCGTTCTCCTCCAGCACGTCGTCGATCTCGTCGAGGATGGTGTCCACGTCCTCGCCGAGCTTTTCGCGGCGTTCCTGACCGGCCGGGGCACCGCCCTCGACCTCTTCGTCGGAGTCACCGCCGCCGTGCCGCTCGATCTTTTCCTGAGCCATCTCGCCTCCCGGTGTGGCCGTTGTTCTCAAGCCTATCCGCTCGAACCGACATTCGGTGCCACCACTGGATCACTCCTGGGTCGCTCTCTAGTCCGAACCGGTGAGCGCCTCGACCAGTTCCTCAGCGGTCGCCGAGTCGTCCAGCAGCTTGCCGACGTGCGCCTTCGTCCCCCGCAGGGGCTCCAGCGTGGGAATACGCACCAGCGACTCGCGGCCGACGTCGAAGATCACCGAATCCCAGGACGCCGCCGCGATCGAGGTCGCGTACTTCTCCAGGGTGCGGCCGCGGAAGTAGGCCCGCGTGTCGGACGGCGGGGTGGTGATCGCCGCGCGCACCTCCTCCTCGGTGACCAGCCGCTTCATCGAGCCGCGGGTGACCAGGCGGTTGTACAGGCCCTTGTCCAGCCGCACGTCCGAGTACTGCAGGTCGACCAGGTGCAGCCGCGGCGCGCCCCAGTTGAGCTGGTCGCGGGCGCGGTAGCCCTCCAGCAGGCGCAGCTTGGCCGGCCAGTCCAGCCGGTCGGCGCACTCGGCCGGGTCGCGGGCCAGCGCGTCGAGCACCTCGCCCCAGATCCGCAGCACGTCCTTGGACTGGGTGTCGCCGCCGGTGCGGTCCAGGAACTCCGAGGCCAGCTCGTGGTAGGCGAACTGGATGTCCAGGCCGGTGAACTTGCGCCCGCCGGCCACCTCGACCTTGGTCTTGAGCGTCGGGTCGTGGCTGATCTGGTGCACCGCGCGCACCGGCTCGTCCAGTTTCAGCTGGTCGAAGCGCATCCCGGACTCGATCATGTCCAGCACGATCGCGGTGGTGCCGAGCTTGAGGTAGGTGGAGTACTCGGCCAGGTTCGCGTCGCCGATGATCACGTGCAGCCTGCGGTACTTGTCCGCGTCGGCGTGCGGCTCGTCGCGGGTGTTGATGATGCCGCGCTTGAGCGTGGTCTCCAGGCCGACCTCGACCTCGATGTAGTCCGACCGCTGCGAGAGCTGGAAGCCGGCGTCCTCGCCCTGCGGCCCGATGCCGACGCGGCCGGAGCCGGTCATCACCTGGCGCGAGACGAAGAACGGGGTCAGCCCGGAGATCACCGAGGTGAACGGGGTGGACCGCGCCATCAGGTAGTTCTCGTGGGTGCCGTAGCTGGCACCCTTGCCGTCGACGTTGTTCTTGTACAGCTGCAGCGCGGGCTGGCCGGGCACGGTGGCCGCGCGCATCGCGGCCTCCTCCATCACCCGCTCGCCCGCCTTGTCCCAGATGACCGCGTCGCGCGCGTTGGTGACCTCGGGCGCGGAGTACTCCGGGTGCGCGTGGTCGACGTAGAGCCGGGCGCCGTTGGTCAGGATGACGTTGGCCGCGCCGAGGTCCTCCACGTCGGGGTCGTGCCCCGGGGTGCCCGGCCCGGCGAGGTCGAACCCCCTGGCGTCGCGCAGCGGCGACTCCACCTCGTAGTCCCACCGGGCCCGCCGGGCGCGCGGGATGTCCGCGGCGGCCGCGTAGGCCAGCACCACCTGGGTGGAGGTCAACACCGGGTTGGCCGTCGCATCGCCAGGCACCGCGATGCCGTACTCGACCTCGGTTCCCATGATCCGCCTCATACCGTCCACCCTACGGGGGCGGAGGGACGTGACACCTCCCAGGTGGCCGCGATTGGATGGGTGTCGTGAACGACGAACTGGTAGCGGTGTACGACGGGTCGGGCGTGGCGGTCGGCGAGGCACCCCGCTCGCGGGTGCGGGCCGAAGGGCTGTGGCACGCCGCCGGGGTGGTGCTGGTGCGCTCGCCGGACGGCGGGAAGGTCTACCTGCACCTGCGCACGGACACCAAGGACGTCTTCCCCGGCACCTACGACTGCTGGGCCGGCGGCATGGTCGCCGCCGGTGAGACACCGGTCGAGTGCGCGCGGCGGGAACTGGCCGAGGAACTCGGTGTCCGGGACGTGCCGCTGGAGCCGTTGTTCGTCCACGTCTACGACGAGCCGCCGATGCGCTGCCACAACTTCGCCTTCGAGGCCAGGTGGGACGGCCCGATCACGCACCAGCCGGAGGAGATCGTCTCCGGCGAGTGGATCGAACTCGCCGAGCTGCGGCGGATGGCCGAGGATCCGGCCAGCCCGCTCATCCCGGACGGCAAGCTCGGTGTCCTGGAATGGTTCCGCCGCTTCGACCCGTGAGCCTCAGGAGGAGACGCGGACCAGCGCGGCCGCGCTGATCGGGGCCAGCCGCTTCGCCGCGTCGGTGGCGCGGGCCTGCGTGCTGGCGGCCACCTGCACCGCGGAGATGACGTCACCGCGGGCGAGCAGCACGGTGCAGACCGCGGCGCCCTTGTCGGTCTCGCACCACGCGCGCTGCGCCTCGGCGCCGGTCGGCGTGAGCTGGACCGGCGTTGCGCCCGAGCAGATCAGCCGGTTGACCGCCTCGGCCGCGCCCTTGGTCACCAGCACCTGGTGGCTCAGCGACGCACCGGACGGGTACTGCCAGTCGCTGCGCTTGCGTTGTTCTTCCGGCACCCGCTCGACCAGCGGCGCCAGGCACTTCGACGGGGTCGCCGGTTTGGTGGCCTTGCGGACCTCTTCGGCGGCGACGTCGGCGTCGGTCAGCAGCGCGGGCGTGGTCGCGGTGCGCTCCTGGGACGGCGGCGGGGCCGCGGCGGGCGCCGCCGCCGGAGCGGGCGGCGTGACCGGCGCCGACGAGGGAACCGGGTCGTCGTAGTAGGTGTCGAGGTCGTTGGGCCGGTCGGCACACCCGGCCAGTCCGGCGAACGCGACCGCCGTGGCCGCGAGCGCGGCCACCTGCACCTGACGCAACCTGCAACCCCCTCGGGTCCGCTGTGAGTACCCGCGAGACTCTAGCCAGTGGTCGCGATCGGAAGTTCGCCTGGGGTATTCGGTGGGTCCAGGCGAACTTCCGATCGCGACCACTAATTCCAGTCGAGGCGGGAGCGGTGGGCCCAGTACTCCACTGGCGGTTCGCTCAGTGCGAGCAGTTGCCGCAGTTCGGCGTCGTCGAGGGAAACCGTTGTGGCGTCGAGGTTCGACCGCAGTTGCCCGGTCCCGGCCGGGCCGGCGAGCACCGCGTCCGCGAACGGCTGGGCCAGCGCGGCCGCGATCGCCACCGCGTCGGCGGTGACCCCGTGCGCGGCGGCGAGCCCGGCCACCGGCGCCGGTGGCTCGGCGACCAGCCGCCCGTTGGCCAGGGTTTCCTTCAGCATCACCAGGTTCCCCGCCGCACGGGCCTCGCCGAGGACCTCGCCGACCGAGGATTCCAGCAGGTTCCAGGTGGACTGCACGGCGGTGAAGACCCGCTGCCCCGACCGCTCCAGCTCGAACGCGCGGCGCACGGTTTCCGCCTGTGCCGGGCCGGAGGTGGAGAACCCGACCCGCACGCCGGTGGCGGCGAGCGCGGCGAGCCGGTCCAGCAGCGCGCCGTCGGTGAACAGCGGGCTGTCGATGGTCAGCGAATGCACCTGGTAGAGGGAAATCCGCCCGCCCAGCAACGCCTCGCTCTCCGCCCACTGCTGCTCGAAGCGGGCGAGCGAATGCTCCTTTTCCTCGTGCACGTCCGCGTCGAGGCGCCAGCCGCCGACGTAGGCATAACCCCATTTGCTGGAGACCGTCACGTCCGCGTGCTCGCGGTCGGCGAGCCAGCCGGCCAGGAACTCCTCGGAACGACCGTAGGACCGCGCGACGTCCACCCAGCGCACGCCCGCCGCGTAGGCCGCGTCGAGCACCTCCCAGGTGGCCGCGCGCATGGACGCCACGTCGCGCTCGGGCGGCAGCGCGCCCTCACGGCCGAGGTTGATGTACGCGGGCCTGCCGAGCGCGGCCAGCCCCACTGCGATCTCCGGTTTGTCCGCCACGGTCAGACCGTAACCCGGAAGGTCGCAGTGGGGCTGACAAGGAGGGCTAGCGCGTAGCTCCGTTGAGGGTGGTGGTGGGTGACGGGCGGGCTAGCTGGTCGGGAAGTTGTCCGCGGACCGGATGCGGTCGCGGATCCAGACCCCGGCCGGCTTCAGCGGACCGGTGCCGGTGAAGCTGTTGCCCGCGCAGGTCCCTTCCTTGAACACCGCGCCCGACCGGAAGTCGTCGGAGAAGTTCCAGTTCGTCCAGCTGATCTTCTTGCTGGCCAGGAAGTCCAGGTACTTCTGCGAGTAGCTGAAGTCGTTCCCGCCGTCACCGGTGTAGGTCTGGGTGCCGAACTCGGTGACGAACAGCGGCAGCTTCGACGCGGCCCGCGAGAGCGCGTTGAAGTACTCGTCCTTGTGGGAGGCCGCGTAGAAGTGGAACGTGTACATGAAGTTGCTGGCCTTGATCGGGTTGTTCACGATGTCGGCCTCGGTGCGGCCGTCGGAGATGCCCAGCGAGCCCCAGCCGTGCGTGCCCACGAGCACCACACCGTCCGGGTCCTGCGCGCGGATGACCGGGATCATCTGCTCGGCATAGCTCTTGATGCCCGCCCAGCTGACGCCGTTCGGCTCGTTCGCGATGTCGTAGATGATGTTGGTCTTGTCCTTGTGCCGCTTGGCGATCTCGGTGAAGAAGGTCTTGGCGCGGCCCAGGTTGTAGTTCGGGTCCCCGGGGCTGAGCTGGTGCCAGTCGACCAGCGCGTACATGCCGCGCTTGGTCGCCTCCTCGATGTAGTTGTTCACCAGGTTGGTGAACTTCGCCGGATCGCTTTCGTAGCCGCCTTCCTGGATGTACATCGAGATCCGCAGGACGTCGGCCTTCCAGTCGTTGGCCAGCGCGTCCAGCGAGGCGGTCTTCACGCACTGGGCGTACCACTGGATGCCGTGCGTGCTCATGCCGCGCAACTGGATCGGCTTGCCGTACTGGTTGCACAGCTGCAGGCCGCAGACCTTCAGCTGACCGTTGACCGCCGCGGGCGAGCCGGGTGGCAGCGCGGTGATCGCCGCCGGTTCCGGCGCCGCCTGCGCGCCACCGGCCACCGAAACCGGCAGCAGGAAGGCCGCTGCGGCGACCGCCGCGGCACGGAGCCGGATTCTGTCCCAACGCATACGAGATTTCCTCTCTGACCAGGGCGGCGGAAATAGACAGGAAACTTTCCTTACTAATAAGGCGAGCCCGACTGTAGTGATCCGCTTCACAGGCCGTCAAGAGTTCACCCCGTCTGGACTAGCGACGGTGGCTGACCAACAAGTAGTCGTGGGCGGGCCGGAAGTTCGCACTCCCGGCAGCCACCAAGTGCTCGGGCAGCCGGCGGAGCCAGTGCGCCGGATCTTCGGCGAAGGCGGCCGAGGCACGCATCAGCGCGGTCACCTCGTGCCCGTACCGGCCGAGCACGGTCACCTCCCCCGCCGCGCTGACGCCGATCCGCGCGAACTCCAGCACGTAGTCCCCGAGCCGCGCGGCGATCTCCGCACCGGGTGGCGGGATTCGCAGCCTGCCGACCTCCTGCACCGAGGCCCAGAACTCCGAGTCGCGCAGCCGTCCCGCTTCGGCGTGCGCCCAGGCCTCCGGCGCCTCGGCGAAGCCGTCACCGGGCAGCGGGCCGTCGAACTCGCCGTTCGCGCCGACATGGGCGGACCAGCGCGTCGAACCGCGCTCGTGCAGGGAGATCAGCACCTCGCGGCCGGGCGCGGCCACCCGCCGCTCCCCCGACGGCGGCGGCAACCGCGGCACGTCGATGGTGGACCGGATCGCGTCGACGCCGAGCTGCGACTGCTTCCGCACGGTCTCCCCCGGCGTCAGCACCCAGCCCTCGGTCAGCTCCACCCCGGGACGGACACGCAGCCGGTCGAACAGATCGGGCTCGGCGTCCAGTTCCCCGGTGCACCGGAGCAGGCCGTAGCGATCCAGTTCCGCGGTGAACCCGGGGCCACGCGCGAAAAGCGGGCCACGCGGCTCCGGCAGCACCACCCGCCGCACCCGCTCCACAACCGGCTCACCGGCGACCTCACGCACCCACGCCACCGGTTCGGCGCCCGGCCGGAGCGACTCGGCCGGGCCGCTGTACGCCAGCACCGCGCCGTCCGGGGCCACCAGCAACGACAACCGCCCGGGGACGGTCAGCCGGAGTTCCTCGCCGGTCCCGGCGAACCCGCCCGGCAGCAGCCGCACGCCCTCGCGGCGACGCGCGTCGGCCTGAGCACCCGCCCAGTCCCGGTGATCGCGTTCGTAGAAGTTTCCCATTCGCCGATGCCCCGCACTCGAACGCGCGAGCGTCAGGCCTCCCCGCTTTCTTTCCGCCGCATCAACTCGAGGAACTGGTCCGAGTCGAGCACCTGCCGGTGCAGTTTTTCCAGTCGCGCGGCCGGTGCGCGAACATAACCCTTGCCGAACACCGGTGCGATCTGCCGCAGGCTCGCGCCCGCTTCCCTGGCGGCCAGCAGGGCCCAGTCCGACGCGTTCGCGCAGGCCGTGGACGCGGCCCGCAACTGGCCGAGAAGTCCGATCAATTCGTCCGCGCTCAGCTCACCGCGCCGGGCCGATTCGGCTACCGTCCGCAGCCACTCGTTGATCTGACGGGGGGTCACGGGTGGTTCCGGGGACGGGTACTCATCACCGTTCATAGCGCGACAGTATAGGCCGTTATACACAATTCGGCGGCACGGACACGCCGGAGACGTGGACGGGCGGTGCCCCCGGATCGCTCCGGGGGCACCGCCCTTGGTGGAAAGCTGTTGCTTCGCTCCTACAAATACTGCCCGGTGTTGGTCGCCGTGTCGATCGCCCGACCGGAGTCCTGGTTCTTGCCGGTGACCAGCGTGCGGATGTAGACGATCCGCTCGCCCTTCTTGCCGGAGATCCGGGCCCAGTCGTCGGGGTTGGTGGTGTTGGGCAGGTCCTCGTTCTCCGCGAACTCGTCGACGATCGCGTCCAGCAGGTGCTGCACGCGCAGACCGGGCTGCTTGGTCTCCAGCACCGACTTGATCGCCGCCTTCTTCGCCCGGTCCACGATGTTCTGGATCATCGCGCCCGAGTTGAAGTCGCGGAAGTAGAGCACCTCCTTGTCCCCGTTGGCATAGGTGACCTCGAGGAAGCGGTTCTCGTCGCTCTCCTCGTACATGCGCTCGACGGTGTGCTGGATCATCGCGTCGAAGGTGGCCTTCGGGTCCCCGCCGAACTCCGCCAGGTCGTCGGCGTGGATCGGCAGGCCCTCGGCCAGGTACTTCGAGAAGATGTCCTTGGCACCCTCGGCGTCCGGACGCTCGATCTTGATCTTCACGTCCAGCCGGCCCGGCCGCAGGATCGCCGGGTCGATCATGTCCTCGCGGTTGGAGGCGCCGATGACGATGACGTTCTCCAGCCCCTCCACACCGTCGATCTCGGAGAGCAGCTGCGGCACGATGGTGGTCTCCACGTCGGAGGACACCCCGCTGCCGCGGGTGCGGAAGATCGAGTCCATCTCGTCGAAGAACACGATCACCGGCGTGCCCTCGGAGGCCTTCTCGCGCGCCCGCTGGAAGATCAGGCGGATGTGCCGCTCGGTCTCCCCGACGAACTTGTTGAGCAGCTCCGGGCCCTTGATGTTGAGGAAGTAGGACTTCGCCTCCGAGCCGTCGCCCGGATCGTCGCCCCTGGCCAGCGCGACCTTCTTGGCCAGCGAGTTCGCCACCGCCTTGGCGATGAGCGTCTTCCCGCAGCCCGGCGGGCCGTAGAGCAGCACGCCCTTCGGCGGCCGCAACTGGTACTCCAGGTACAGATCCGAGTGCAGGAAGGGCAGTTCCACCGCGTCGCGGATCTGCTCGATCTGCCGCCCGAGCCCGCCGATGTCCTCGTAGCTGACATCGGGGACCTCCTCCAGCACGAGGTCCTCGACCTCGGCCTTCGGCACCCGCTCGTAGGCGTAGCCGGCCTTGGAGTCGACCAGCAGGGAGTCACCCGGCTTGAGCGTCTGCTCGGCCAGCGGGTCGGAGAGGTAGACCACCCGCTCCTCGTCCGCGTGCCCGACCACCAGCGCCCGCGAGCTGCCACCGGTGACATCGGGGGCGAGCACCTCGCGGAGCGCGCACACCTCACCGGTCTGCTCGTAGCCGCCGCCCTCGACCACGGTCAGCGCCTCGTTCAGGCGCAGCGCCTGCCCGCGCCGCAGCGTCTCCACCTCGACCGCGGGGGAGACCGACACGCGCATCTTCCGGCCGGAGGTGAACACGTCGACCGTGCCGTCCTCGAACGCGGCCAGGAATACTCCATATCCGCTCGGCGGCTGCGCCAGCCTGTCGACCTCCTCACGGAGAGCGAGTAACTGGCCGCGTGCTTCACGCAGCGTCTCGACCAATTTGTTATTTCGTTCGGTCAGCTGACTGACCCGTTCCGATGCCTCCGCGAGCCGTTGCTCGAGCACCCGGTTCTGCCGCGGCGAATCGGTCAGCTTACGGCGCAGCAGGGCAACTTCCTCTTCCAGGAAACGGACCTGTCGTGCCTGCTCATCCGACGTGTTCCCAGCTCCACTCGTTTCTGATGGGTCGGCGTCCTCCGGCCGACCTCCGGGAAGGTCGTGTTGCATGTCGGCACCTCCTCGGAGTGCTTTTCAGTCCACGGTACCGGCGATCACCGACTTGAGAAGCCCTATCCGCATCACAGGATCGGCGCGTCGCACCGGGATCACGGTGTTCCCGGAAGCGCAATGGTCCAACCCGGTAAAGGCGAAAGATGCCCGACCGCTACCGTGCGTCTACATCGCTCGCTCCGCGATCCGGATGCGCACCGGCTCCGGCGCAGACTCTCAGGGGGCAACAATGACCTACCCACCGCAGCACCCAGGCGCGCCCGGACCATACGGCCAGCCGGGCTACCAGGGACAACCGGGACAGCCGGGCGGCGGCTACCCGCAGAGCGGCCCGCAGCCGCAGCAGTACCCGCCGCAGGGCGGCCAGGCGCCCGGCTGGAACGCCTTCGACGGCGGGCAGCAGCAGCCGCAGCAGGGCGGCTGGGAACAGCAGGGGTGGCAGCAGGCACCCGACCCCTACGCACAGCAGCAACAGGGGTGGGACGCCTTCGGCGGCGGGCAGCAGCAGCCCGGCGGATTCGGTGAGGAACCGCCCAAGAAGAAGAAAACGGGCCTGATCGTCGGGCTGGTGATCGGCGCCGTGGTGGTGATCGGCGGGGCCGTCGCGGCCATCGTGCTGCTCACCGGTGAGGACGAGCCGCCGAGCCAGGTCGCCCAGCAGAACCCCACGTCAGCGCCGCAGCAGCCGGGTGGCCAGGTGCCGCCGCCCGCCTCCGGCAAGCCGAGCGGCGGCAAGCCGAGCGGCAGCTCCGGCGACTCCGGTTCGCCCGCGGACAAGTCCGAGGTCAAGGCGGCCGGTCAGAAGGCGATCGACGCGATCAACGACCGCGACGTGAACCTGGCCAAGGAAGTGGCCTGCAGCCCGGAAACGGTCACCCAGTCCGACATCGACGAGATGCCGCAGGGGGTCCAGGCCAAGATCGTCGGCGAGCCGGTGGTCACCGGGAACACCGCTACCATCGACGCCGAACTGTCGTACCAGGGGCAGTCGCAGAAGTCGCCGATCGAGCTGAAGAAGGAAGCCTCGCGGTGGTGCGTGGGCAACTGACCCGGCGCCGCGCGACGAGCAGGGACACCCGATGAGCCATCCCCCGCAGCCACCCCACGACCCGTACGGGCAGCAGCCCTACGGCGGTTACGGACAGTATCCGCCGCCGCAGCAGTATCCGCCGCCGCCCGGCTGGCCCGGCGACCCGAACTCCGCACCGAACTCCGCAAGGCAGAAGAACCGCGGACTCATCGCCGGACTGGTCGTCGGCGCGGTGATCCTCGTCGGGGTGGCGGTCACCCTCGTCGTGGTGCTCACCGGCGGTGAGGAAACGCCGCCGTCGGCCCAGCCGCCGGCACTGCCGCCGCCCGCTTCGTCCTCGAAGCCCGCTCCCTCGTCGAGCGCGGCGACCGGGCGGGGTTCGGCGACGCCGGAAGAGGCCGGTCAGGTGGTGATCGACGCGCTGAACTCGAAGGACGCGCGGAAGTACGCGACCATCGCCTGCAACGTCCAGAAGGAAGCCGACGTCAAGGGCCTGCAGGACACCTGGGACCGCGCCGGGGACATCTCGGCCAAACTGGCCAAACCGGTCGAGACCAACGGGGACAGCGCCACGGTGACGGTACGCGTGGAGGGCGGGGGCAACTTCAAGGAGACCCCGTTCAAGCTGGTCAAGCAGCGTGAGAAGTGGTGCATCCCCGGCTAGCACCCGGGGAAGGACAACGGACTGGCGCCGCCTCAGCCCTTGCTGGGGCGGCGCTTCAGCTTCAGCGGGGTGACACCGTCGGCCAGGCGGCGGGCGGTGAGCAGGAACGCGGTGTGCGCCACCATCCGGTGGTCCGGCCGCACCGCCAGGCCGACCACGTGCCACGGGCGCATCAGCGTCTCCCACGACTCCGGCTCGGTCCAGCACTGCTGCTCCCGCAGCGCCTCGGTGATCCGCGAAAGCTGCGTCACCGTGGCCACGTAGACGGTCAGCACGCCGCCGGGCACCAGGTTCTTCCGCACCGACGGCAGCACGTCCCACGGCGCCAGCATGTCCAGCACCACGCGGTCCACCTCGCCGGTGTGCCCGGCCACGTCCCCGATCGTCAGGTGCCAGTTCGCCGGGCGCTCCCCGAAGAAGCGCTCCACGTTCTTCACCGCGTGCTCGGCGTGGTCGTCGCGCACCTCGAAGGAGGTCACGCTGCCCTCGGACCCGACCGCCCGCAGCAGCGAGCAGGTCAGCGCACCGGAACCGGCACCGGCCTCGAGCACGCGCGCGCCGGGGAAGATGTCGCCCCACATCACGATCTGCGCGGCGTCCTTCGGGTAGATCACCTGCGCGCCGCGCGGCATGGACAGCACGTAGTCCGGCAGCAGCGGCCGCAGCGCCAGGTACGAGGTCCCGCCCGCCGACACCACGATCGAGCCCTCCGGCTGCCCGATCAGCTCGTCGTGCGCCAGCCCGCCGCGATGGGTGTGGTACTCACCGCCCTCGGTCAGCACCATCGTGTAGTGCCGCCCCTTCGGGTCCGTCAGCTGTACCCGATCACCAACCCGAAACGGGCCACCTGCCGACGCCAACGTGCGAACCTCCTGATCACCCCAAAGCGGAAGCCAGATCCTTTCAGACCGCTCCCGCGGGCGATCAGCCGGGACGCCGCCCGCTCATCGCCGCGCGCAGGTCCTCGCGGCGCAGCACGCCGGCGGGCCTGCCCTCGTCGTCGACCACCAGGAACTGCCAGGCGGCGGTCTCGCGCACGCGCTCGGCGATGTCGTCCCCCGGCTCGGACAGCAGCAGCACGGACTCGGCCCGGATCGGCTCGGCGGCCAGTTCGGCGGGCGACTGCGGGGACTGCGCGGCCAGCCGCTCGGCGGCATTCGCGTCGAGCAGCCCGGCCGCGACACCGTCCGCGCGCACCAGCACCACCCCGCGACCGGCCGAAGCGGCCAGCGCGTCGGACACCGGGCTCTCCGCGGGCAGTTGCAGCACCGGGCGCACCAGATCGGCGATCTCCAGCCCGTCCGGCCAGCCTCGGCGGCTCTCCGCGGCCAGCTCCGCGCTGGCGCCCATCGCGACGAACCACGCCGTCACCACGCACACGCCCAGCCGCAGCCACTTGTCGTCGCTGTCGCTCGCCAGCCCCCAGATCGCCCACACCAGCAGGCCGACCGCCACCGCGCCGCCGCCGAACACCGCGGCCTTGGTGCCGGTGGACCGGGTGCCGGTGACCGCCCAGACCCCGGCACGCAGCATGCGCCCGCCGTCCAAGGGCAGACCGGGCAGCAGGTTGAACACCGCGACCGCGAGATTGGCCACCGCGCACTGCGCCACCAGCAGCCAGGCCGCGCCGCCCTCGGGCACGGCGAGCAGCAGCAGCGCGCAGAACCCGGCCAGCAGCACCGAGACCACCGGGCCGGCCGCGGCGACCAGGCCCTCCTGCCCCGGCTTGCGCGGGGTTCTGGCCACTTCGGACAGCCCGCCGAGCAGGAACAGGCGCAGCCGCCGGACCGGGATGCCCAGCCGCAGCGCGACCACGCAGTGGCCGAGTTCGTGGGCCAGCACGGACAGGCCCAGCAGCACGGCGAAGGCCGCGGCCAGCGCCCACGAGGTGACCGGGCCCGCGCCCGGCAGCAGCCGCTCGACCAGCGGCGCGTACAGCACCACCACCAGCAGCGAGCCGACCCACCACGACGGCGCCAGCAGCACCGGCACCCCGTCCACGCGGAACAGCAGCAGGCCGCCGTCCAGCGCCGACTCGCGGCGCGGGGACGGCCGCACCGAACCGCTGTTGGTGGTCACGCCGGACAGCCTAGAACGCCGGGTGTGGGAAAGCGGTGATCCGGGGCCTCCCCCCGCGCGCCCGTCCCCCAGGTTGTCGTACCCCTGTCCTAGGGTGCGGGTATGTCAGCGCCCCTGCCGACCGCGAACGCCGAAGCCGAACCCGAGGTCCGCCGCCGTCCCGCGCTGTCCCCGTCCAGAGCCAGCGACTTCAAGCAGTGCCCGCTGCTCTACCGCTTCCGCGCGGTGGACAAGCTGCCGGAGACGCCGACCAAGGCGCAGCTGCGGGGCACGCTGGTGCACTCCGTGCTGGAGAAGCTCTTCGCCCTGCCGCAGGAGCAGCGGCAGCGCGACCGGGCACAGGAGCTGCTCGGCCCGGCCTGGACCGACCTGTCCGAGCAGCTGCGTCCGGAGTGGATGGAGCTGTTCGGCGAGGACCAGGGCGATGTGGACGCCTGGCTGCGCTCGGCGGGCAAGCTGGTCGACGCCTACTTCCAGCTGGAGGACCCGACCCGGCTCGAGCCGGAGGCCTGCGAGCTGCACGTGGAGACCGAGCTGGGCTCGGGCGTGCTGCTGCGCGGGTACATCGACCGGCTCGACGTGGCGCCCACCGGCGAGATCCGGGTGGTGGACTACAAGACCGGGGCGGCGCCGCGTGAGATCGGCGAGGCCAAGGCCCTGTTCCAGATGAAGTTCTACGCCGTGGTGCTGTGGCGGCTGCGCGGGGTGGTGCCGCGTCAGCTCAAGCTGATGTACCTGACCGACGGCCAGTCGCTGGCCTACGCGCCGGACGAGCCGGAGCTGCGCCGGTTCGAGCGCACGCTGGAGGCCATCTGGCAGGCCATCCTGAAGGCGGGCAAGACCGGGGACTTCCGGCCGAACCCGAGCAAGCTCTGCGCCTGGTGCGATCATCAGGCACACTGCCCGGAGTTCGGCGGTACTCCCCCGGAGTACCCGGGCTGGCCGGAACCGGACCCTGGCGAGGAGTCGGCGTTGGATCGGGCGGACTGAATGACGGCTTTCTACGAGCCGCTCGGCAGCGGGCGCTTCGCCCCCACCGAGCACACCGCCGGGCCGTGGTCGCCCGACGCGCAGCACTTCGGGCCGCCATCGGCGCTGCTGGTGCGCTCACTCGAAGAGGTACCCGCCACCCGCGAGAGCAGGCTGGCCAGGGTGACCGTGGAGATCCTCGGCCCGGCGCCGCTGACCGAGCTGACCGTGCGGGCGAGGGTGGAGCGGCCCGGCCGGTCGGTCGAGCTGCTCTCGGCGGAGCTGAGCGCGGAGGACAAGGTGGTGGCGCGGGCGTCGGCGTGGCGGCTGGTCACCTCCGACAGCACCGAGGTGATCGCCGGTGGCGCCGAACCGCTGCCGGTGCCGCCCGAGCGGGCCGGGCCCGCCGACTGGCCGGAGCACTGGCTCGGCGCGGACCGCGGCTATCTGGCGGCCACCGAATGGCGCTCGGTCCGCGGCTCGATGGTCGACCCCGGCCCGGCCGCGGTCTGGGTCCGTCAGCGTGTCGCGCTGGTCGGCGGGGAGAAGCCGAGCCCGCTGCAGCGGCTGTTCGCGGTGGCCGACTCCGGCAACGGCGTGTCCAACTACCTCGACCCGCGTCGCTGGTGGTTCATCAACACCGAGCTGACCGTGCACATCCAGCGAGAACCCGCCGGTGAGTGGATCGGGCTGGACGCGCGCACGGTGGTCGGGCCGGACGGTATCGGCACCGCCACCAGCGAGCTGCACGACCAGGGCGGGCAGGTGGCCACCGGGGCACAGGCACTGCTGGTGCGGCCCCGCTGAGGGCCGACACCACCGCGATCGGAGCCGATATCCCACCGCTGGACCTGCGGATCCAATAGCCTGCCTCATCGAGCCAACCACGAGCACGCGGGAGTCCCCTGGCATGCAGATCACCTCGGTGGTCAACCAGAAAGGCGGGGTCGGCAAGACCGCGCTCAGTGTCGGCGCGGCTGCCGCCCTGGCCGAGCAGGGCCGCCGGGTCCTGCTCATCGACCTCGACCCGCAGGGTCACGCCACCACGGAGATGCTGGGGCTGCCCGAGACACCGGGCCACCTGCCGAGCATGGCCAGAGCGCTGACCAAGATGTGGAAGGGCCCGGTCGAGGACCTGATCGTCAGCCATCCGCGCAGCAACATCGGCCGAGGTGGCGCCTTCGACGTCATCCCGACCTCACCGGGCATGTTCGACCTGATCCGGCGGCTCGACCAGTTCCGCGTGCCGGGCTGGCAGCTGGCCAGGGTGATCCAGTTCGCCAACTACGAGCACGTGATCATCGACTGCCCGCCGGCGCTGGACGTGCTGACCAACAACGCGCTCACCGCCACCCACGGCATCCTGGTGCCGGTCCAGCCCGACCGCACCAGCATCCGCGCGCTGCGCCTGCTCAACGACCAGCTCCACTACGTGCAGCAGACCGTCGGCCGCGGCCCGATCACCTACTTCGGCCTGGTGCCGGGGCTGTACCGGCGGCCGATGTCGACCTACGCGGTGACCGCGATGCAGGAGCTGCAGACCTTCGGCATCCCGATGCTCGCGCACGTGCCGCTGGGCGTGGTGATGAACGAGGCGGCCATCCGGGGTGTGCCGGTGACCACCTTCGCGCCGGAGACCGCGCAGGCGGTGGCCTTCCACCAGATCGCCAGGGCGCTGGAGGAGCGGCGGCAGAGCCAGCCGGTGGCCCAGCTGGTGCCCGCCGAGACGGAGTTCGTCTTCGAGGACTTCATCACCGAGGTGGCGCACACGCGCAGCGTCAACGACAACGGCGCCAGGAAGAAGCTCTACGACCTGATGCCGAAGCGCCCGCGGCCACCCCGCTAGGCGACGGCGCCGCCGAGCAGCCAGGCGATCAGGGTCAGCGAACCCATCGACAGCAGCGTCGAGACGAGCACGCAGTTCCGGACGAACCGCACGTCGACCGCGTACTGGCTGGACGCGATGAACACGTTCTGCGCGGTGGGCAGCGCCGAGCAGAGCACCGCGGCGAACAGCGACGGCCCGCTCAGCCCGAGCAGCAGCCCGGCCCCGAGCGTCACGCCGGGCTGCACCAGCGCCTTGAGCACCACCACGACGACCGCCTCGGCGCGGCGCCGCTCCCCCACCGGCCCGGCCGCGACCTGGTCCCCGTGCAGGGACATGCCCAGCACCAGCAGTGCGCACGCCACCCCGGCGTCGCCGAGGGTGTGGATCGGCTCCAGCACCACCGCGGGCAGCGGGATGCCGATGCCGCCGACGAGCAGGCCGAGCATGGACGCGGCGATCACCGGGTTCCGCACCGGCAGCAGCACCAGCCGCCGCCAGCGCGGGCCGTCGTCGCGCGGCACGTCCGACTCGATGGCGGCCAGCATCGACGGCATCATCAGCAGCGACTGGAACAGCAGCACCGCGACGATGAACGAGGAGCTGCCCAGCACCTGGAGCGCCACCGGGATGCCCAGATTGCCCGCGTTGACGTAGCTGGCCGCCGCCGCGGACAGCGTGCGCTCGGCCCGGCGGCGCCGGAACACCCAGGTCGACAGCGTGAACGCGACCAGCGCGACCAGCACCGTGCCGAGCACGAAGGCCAGCAGCCCGCGATCGGCCAGCGCCGAGAACGGGGTGCCGATCAGCGTGCTGAACAGCACCGCGGGCATCGCCACCTGGAAGGCGAGCCTGGTCAGCACCGCGTCCGCGCGGTCACCGAGCACGCCGAACCGGCTCAGCAGGTAACCGAGCCCGGTCAGCGCCCAGATCGGCGCGAACGCGGTGAGCGCCCCACCCACCCGGCGGCTACAGCCGGCAGGAGCGGATGTCCGAGGCCAGTACCGCCTTGGCCCCGGCCTCGGACAGCTCGTCCATGATCCGGTTGACCTCCTTGCGCGGCACCATCGCGCGCACCGCCACCCAGTCCTGGTCGGCCAGCGGCGCCACGGTCGGCGACTCCAGCCCCGGCGTGATGGCGATCGCGGTGTCCAGCAGCGAGCGCGGGCAGTCGTAGTCCAGCATCATGTACTGCTGGGCGAAGACCACCCCGCGCAACCGGGCGGCCAGCTGGTCCTTGGCCTTGGTGGCGGCCCCGCCGGCGCGCTGCACGAGCACCGCCTCGGACACGCAGATCGGGTCGCCGAAGGCCACCAGGTTGTGCTGGCGCAGGGTGCGGCCGGAGCCGACCACGTCGGCCACCGCGTCGGCCACGCCGAGCTGGATGGAGATCTCCACCGCGCCGTCGAGCCGGATCACCTCGGCCTCGATGCCCTGGCGGGCCAGGTCGTCGCGGACCAGCCGCGGGTACGAGGTGGCCAGCCGCTTGCCGTGCAGGTCGGCCGGCTTCCAGTCGCGACCGGCGGGCGCGGCGTAGCGGAAGGTCGAGCCGCCGAAGCCGAGCGCCAGCTTCTCCTCCACCGGCGCGCCCGAGTCCAGCGCCAGGTCGCGGCCGGTGATGCCGAGGTCCAGCTCACCGGAGCCGACGTAGATCGGGATGTCCTTCGGGCGGAGGAAGAAGAACTCGACCTCGTTGGCCGGGTCGAGCACGGTCAGGTCGCGCTGCTCATGTCGCTGCCGGTACCCCGCCTCGCCGAGCATCTCCGAGGCAGCCCCGGCCAGCGCTCCCTTGTTCGGCACAGCGACACGCAGCACTTTCGACTCCTTTGTAGCGGGACCGGTCCTACAGGTACCGGTAGACGTCCTCAGTGGACAGACCGCGGCCGAGCATCAGCACCTGGACGCGGTAGAGCAGCTGCGAGATCTCCTCGGCGAGCCGGTCGTCGGACTCGTGCTCGGCGGCGATCCACACCTCGCCCGCCTCCTCGAGCACCTTCTTGCCCTGGGCGTGCACCCCGGCGTCCAAAGCGGTCACCGTGCCCGATCCGGCGGGCCGCGTGCGCGCGCGCTCGGCCAGCTCCGCGAACAGCTCATCGAAGGTCTTCACGGTCTGCAGATCCTTCCATCCTGGGCACGCGCCCGCCGACCGGGGCCGCCCCGGGTGCCAGACCGGTCACACCGCGAGCCTGCTCCGAATGGTCCAGTCGATGTTGACGTTCGGCGCCGGGTCCACTTATCTCAATGAGGTCCTCGGTACATGGGAGACAACGGGAAGAAGTGATATGGAGAACCGATCACTGAAGAAGCCGCAGATCAGGTTGCCGGAGCGCCCCGAGGAAATCGACCAGGATGCCGAGTACTGCTCGGTTCTGCTCGACGGCGAATGGGTCGACATCCGCTTTCACGACTACGATCGTATCTACCGAATTAACGGGCTGTACGAGCAGTTGTTCCACGAAATTCTCGATTGCCGCTCCCCCGACGTCATCGCCAAGCTGCTGAAGGAGCAGTTGCAGCGCGACGGCTACGACGCCGAGGGGCTGCGCGTGCTCGACCTCGGGGCAGGCAACGGCCTGGTCGGCGAGCAGTTGCGCACCATCGGGGTCGGCCACCTGGTCGGCGCCGACATCATCCCGGAGGCGGCCGAGGCCGCGCGCCGGGAACGACCCGAGGTCTACGACGCCTACCACGTCGGCGACGTGACCGCTCCCTCCGAAGAAACCGCCGCCGCACTGGCCGCGGCGAAGTTCAACACCCTGGTCTGCGTGGCCGCACTGGGCTACGCGGACATCCCGCCGAGCGCGTTCCGCGCGGCGTTCAACCTGGTCGGGGACGGCGGCTGGATCGCCTTCACGATCAAGGACAGGTTCCTCACCGAAGAGGACACCTCCGGTTTCGCCGGTTTCATCCAGACCTGCCAGGACAACGGCGTCCTCGAGGTCCGCGCGACGGAGCGCTACCGGCACCGGCTCAACATCAGCGGTGAGCCACTGCACTACGTGGCCGTGGTCGGCACGAAGCACGCCGACATCCCCGCTGAATTCACTGAATTCCTCTAGCACCACCGGCACTGCCACGAACGGTCCGTTCCTGGCATCACCGGTGCCGGAGCGGGCCGTTCGTCGGCAGGGTCCCGTCCAGTCCCCGCGGGTCCCAACCGGACAACGGCCGGATCAGCGCGCCAGCAGCGCCGCCAGCGTCGCGGGCTCCACCCCGACGAGCGTTTCCTTGAACACCCGCCGCGGTCCCGGCACGACGGCCACGTCGTTCGGTACCACCAGCACCGTGCAACCGGCGGCCACCGCGGATTCGGTGCCCGGTGGCGAGTCCTCCACGGCCACGCAGCGCGCGGGGTCCACTTCGAGCAGCCGGGCGGCCAGCAGGTAGGGCTCCGGGTCCGGTTTGTTCCGGCCGCCGACCTCGTCCCCGCACACGGTGACGTCGAAGAACTCGCGGCCGATGGTGTTCAGCGCCAGCTCGGTCAGCTCGCGCTCGGTGGAGGTGACCAGCGCCGACGGGATGCCCGCCGCGCGCACCGCGGTGAGCGCTTCGAGCGCACCGGGCCGCCACGGCAGCGCGTCCCCGAACAGCTCGGCGGTGCGGGTGCGGATCCACAGCGCGATCTCCGCCCGCAGTTCCGGGGTGTCCGGCTTGCCCAGTGTGCTCAACAGGAACCGGGTCGTGGTCTCCATATTGGACCCGACCAGGGTCATCCGCTGCGCCTCGGACAGGCTGCCGCCGAGCCACTGGGCCACTTCGTACAGCGCGACGTCCCACAGCTTCTCGGTGTCGACCAGGGTGCCGTCCATGTCCCAGAGCACGGCGGCGATCCCGGTTCCGGCCACCGAATCGTCCACTGTGGACGCGTGAGTCACGTGTTCTCCTAGGTGTTGAAGTACTTCGCTTCCGGGTGGTGGCAGACGATCGCGTCGGTGGACTGCTCCGGGTGCAGCTGGTACTCCTCGGACAGCTTGACCCCGATGCGCTCCGCGCCGAGCAGCTCCACGATCTTCGCCCGGTCCTCCAGCTCGGGGCAGGCGCCGTAACCGAGGGAGAACCGCGCCCCACGGTACTCGAGCTTGAAGTACCGCTCGATCTCCTCGGGATCCTCTTCGGCCACCGCGGCCCCACTGGCGAAGTGCAGTTCCTCGCGGATCCGGCGGTGCCAGTACTCGGCCAGCGCCTCGGTCAGCTGCACGCCGAGGCCGTGGACCTCGAGGTAGTCGCGGTAGGCGTTCGCGGCGAACAGCTCGTTGGCGTAGTCGGCGATCGGCTGGCCCATGGTGACCAGGGTGAACGGCATCACGTCGACCTCACCGGAGGCGAGGGCCAGCTCACGCGGGCGGTAGAAGTCGGCCAGGCACAGCCGCCGGTCGCGCCGCTGGCGCGGGAAGGTGAACCGGGTGCGCTCCGGCGCGTCCGGCCTCGCCTCGGTGAGCACCACCACGTCGTCGCCGTCGGCCACGCACGGGAAGTAGCCGTAGACCACCGCCGCGTGCGCCAGCACGCCGTCCGCGGTCAGCTTGTCCAGCCAGTACCGCAGCCGCGGCCTGCCCTCGGACTCCACCAGTTCGTCGTAGGTCGGGCCGCTGCCGCCGCGGGCGCCCTTGAGCCCCCACTGCCCCATGAAGGTGGCGCGCTCGTCCAGCATCGCCGAGTACTCGGCCAGCGGCACGCCCTTGACCACCCGGTTGCCCCAGAACGGCGGGGTCGGCAGCGCCACGTCGGTGGCCACGTCCGAGCGCGCGGGCTGCGGCTCGTCCTCTTCGGCCGCCTCCTGCTTGGCGCGGCGGGCCTCGGCGATGCGCAGGGACCGCTCGCGCCGTGCCTTGCGCTCGGCGCGCTTGGCCTGCTCCTCCTGGTCGAGCACCGGCGACTCACCGCGCTTGGCGGCCATGATCGCGTCCATCAGCCGCAGGCCCTCGAAGGCGTCCCTGGCGTAGCGGACGTCGCCGAGGTACATCTCGGTGAGGTCGTTCTCCACGTAGGACCTGGTCAGCGCGGCGCCGCCGAGCAGAACCGGCCAGCGGGCGGAGACCCCGCGGGAGTTCATCTCCTCCAGGTTCTCCTTCATGATCACGGTGGACTTGACCAGCAGGCCGGACATGCCGATGGCGTCGGCCTTGTTCTCCTCCGCGGCGTCCAGGATCGAGGTGATCGGCTGCTTGATGCCGAGGTTCACCACCTCGTAGCCGTTGTTCGACAGGATGATGTCGACCAGGTTCTTGCCGATGTCGTGCACGTCGCCCTTGACCGTGGCCAGCACGATCCGGCCCTTGCCGCCGGAGTCGTCCTTCTCCATGTGCGGTTCGAGGTAGGCCACCGCCGCCTTCATCACCTCGGCGGACTGGAGGACGAACGGCAGCTGCATCTGGCCGGAGCCGAACAGCTCGCCGACGGTCTTCATGCCGGACAGCAGCGTGTTGTTGATGATCTCCAGCGCCGGGCGCGACTGGAGTGCCTCGGCGAGGTCCTCGTCGAGCCCGTTGCGCTCGCCGTCGACGATCCGCCGCTCCAGCCGGTCGAACAGCGGCAGCTTGGCCAGCTCCTGCGCGCGCGACTCCTTCGACGAGGACGCCGTGACGCCCTCGAACAGCGCCATGAACTCCTGCAGCGGATCGTAGCCATCGGCGCGGCGGTCGTAGACCAGGTCGAGCGCGACCTTGCGCTGCTCGTCCGGGATCTTCGACATCGGCAGGATCTTCGAGGCGTGCACGATCGCGGTGCCCAGCCCGGCCTGCACGCACTCGTGCAGGAACACCGAGTTCAGCACCTGGCGCGCGGCCGCGTTGAGGCCGAAGGAGATGTTCGACAGCCCCAGCGTGGTCTGCACGTCGGGGTGGCGGCGCTTGAGCTCGCGGATGGCCTCGATGGTCTCGATGGCGTCCCGGCGCGACTCCTCCTGCCCGGTGGCGATGGTGAAGGTCAGCGTGTCGATGATGATGTCGGACTCGGCCAGCCCGTACTCGCCGGTGATCTGCGCGATCAGCCGGTCGGCGATGGCCACCTTGTGCTCGGCGGTGCGTGCCTGGCCCTCCTCGTCGATGGTCAGCGCGACCACCGCGGCGCCGAACTCGGCGACCAGCTCCATCACCTTGGTGAACCGGGACTCCGGCCCGTCGCCGTCCTCGTAGTTGACCGAGTTGACCGCGCAGCGCCCGCCCAGGTGCTCCAGGCCGGTCCGGATCACGTCGATCTCGGTGGAGTCGAGCATGATCGGCAGGGTGGAGGCGGTGGCGAAGCGGGAGGCGATCTCGGCCATGTCCGCCGCGCCGTCCCGGCCCACGTAGTCCACGCAGACGTCGAGCATGTGCGCGCCGTCGCGGGTCTGGTCGCGGGCGATCGCGACGCAGTCCTCCCAGCGGCCCTCCAGCATCGCCTCGCGGAAGGCCTTCGAGCCGTTGGCGTTGGTCCGCTCGCCGATCATCAGCACGCTGGCGTCCTGCTCGAACGGCACCGCCTGGTACAGCGACGACACGCCGGGCTCCGGCCGCGGGCGGCGCTGGGCGCGCTCGGTCTCGCGGACCGCGGCGACCAGCTGGCGGATGTGCTCGTCGGTGGTGCCGCAGCAGCCGCCGACCAGTCCGACGCCGAACTCGCGGACGAACCCGGCCAGCGCCTCGGCCAGCCCCTCCGGGCCGAGCGGGTAGACCGCGCCGTTCGGGCCCAGCTCGGGCAGCCCGGCGTTCGGCATCACGGTCAGCGGCACCCTCGCGTGCTTGGACAGCTGCCGCAGGTGCTCGCTCATCTCGGCCGGGCCGGTGGCGCAGTTCAGCCCGATCAGGTCGATGCCGAGCGGTTCGAGCGCCTGCAGCGCGGCGCCCACCTCGGTGCCGAGCAGCATGGTGCCAGTGGTCTCGACGGTGATCGAGGCGATGATCGGCACCCGCCTGCCCTCGGCGGCCATCGCGCGGTGCGCGGCCACGATCGAGGCCTTGGTCTGCAGGATGTCCTGGGTGGTCTCGACCAGCACCGCGTCCGCGCCGCCGGCCAGCAGCCCGCGCACCTCCTGCACGTAGGCGTCGCGCAGGCGCGCGTACGGGGCGTGGCCGAGGGTGGGCAGCTTGGTGCCGGGGCCGACCGAGCCGAGCACGAACCGGGGCTGGTCCGGCGTGGCGAACTCGTCGGCGGTCTCCCGCGCCAGGCGGGCGCCGATCTCGGACAGCTCGAAGATGCGGTCCTCGATGTCGTACTCGGCCAGGTTGGCGAAGTTGCAGCCGAAGGTGTTGGTCTCGACCGCGTCCGCACCCGCCTCCAGGTAACCGCGGTGGATCTCACGCACCACGTCGGGCCGGGTGACGTTGAGGATCTCGTTGCAGCCTTCGAGACCGTCGAAGTCGTCGAGGGACAGGTCGTGGGCCTGAAGCGCGGTGCCCATCGCACCGTCGGCCACCACAACACGTTCGGCGAGGGCGTCCAGCAAGGGCGAAGAGAGTCGTTCGGCCATGCTCCTTAGCCTACGGTCAGCGCGACCTCGGCCAGGTCGTAGGCTGGCACAGTGAGTGAGCCCGAACAGCCGAACAGCCCGCACGCCGAGCCGGCCCCGGAAGCCGCCGACGACGGCAAACCCGTCATGGTGGTCGCCTTCGAGGGCTGGAACGACGCAGGTGACGCGGCCAGTACCGCGATCGAGCACCTGCAGCTGAACTGGGACGCCACCCCGCTGGTCGAGCTCAATCCCGACGAGTACTACGACTTCCAGGTGAGCAGGCCCACTGTCCGCATGGTGGACGGGGTCACCCGAAGGGTGGAATGGCCGACCACTCGGCTGGCGGTATGCCACCCCGACGGCTTCGGCCGGGACGTGGTGCTGGTCCAGGGGCCGGAGCCGAACATGCGCTGGCGTGCCTTCTGCGCCGAACTGCTCGAGCACATGGAGCACCTCCAGGTGTCCACCGTGGTGACCCTCGGCGCGCTGCTGGCCGACACCCCGCACACCCGCCCGGTCCCGGTCACCGGCACCGCCTACGACGGCGCCGCCGCCGCGCGCTTCGGCCTGGAGCGCAACCGCTACCAGGGCCCGACCGGCATCGTCGGCGTGCTGCAGGACGCGTGCGTGCAGGCGGGCATCCCGGCGGTGTCGGTGTGGGCCGCGGTCCCGCACTACGTCTCGCACCCGCCGTCGCCGAAGGCCACCCTGGCGCTGCTGCACAAGCTCGAAGACATCCTCGACGTGGAGATCCCGCTCGGCGCCCTGCCCGAGCAGGCCGAGGAGTGGCAGCGCACGGTCTCGGAGATGGCCGACGAGGACGAGGAGATCCGCGACTACGTGCGCTCGCTGGAGGAACGCGACACCGAGCTGACCGTGGACGAGGCCAGCGGCGACAAGATCGCCGCCGAGTTCGAGCGCTACCTGCGGCGACGGCGTCCCGGCGGGCTCGACGGCCCGCGCTAGGTGGCCGTCGCGAAGCACCGCGCGAGCCGCGGTTGAGGTCCGGGTCACCGCGGCTGTACGGGGTCTATCTAGGCGGGCTGCTGGGGCCGTTCGGCGCGGGTGTGGTGGTGGCGATGCTGCCCGAACTCGCGGCGAGCTACGGCACCAGCCCGGCCGGGGCGGCCTCGTCGCTGACGGTCTACCTGGTGCCGTTCGCGGCCATCATGCTGGTCTCGGGCACGCTCGGTGAGCGCTGGGGCGTGGTCCGCACACTGCGGTTCGCCTACGCCGCCTACGCCGCGACCGCACTGCTGGCACTGGTCGCGCCCTGGTTCTGGCTGTTCCTGACGGCCCGCGGGCTGCAGGGTGCGGCGAACGCGTTCATCACCCCGCTGCTGCTCGCCCAGCTGGCCGCGGTCACCCCGCGTGACCGGCTGGGCCGGGCGCTCGGCCTGTTCGCCGCAATGCAGGCGCTCGGGCACACCACCGCGCCGCTGGTCGGCGGGCTGGCCGCGGAGCTGTCGTGGCCGTGGGCCTTCGCCGGGATCGCGGTCACCGCGCTCGCACTGGCCGCCGCTCCCCTGCCTGCCGATCCCGCGGCGGGCGAGCGCGTGGACTGGCGCTCGGTGGTCCGGCCGTCGGTGGTGCCGGGGGTGCTGGTGCTCGTCGGCTGGGGCTGCCTGTCCGGACTGTCCTTTTTGGTCGCCTTCCGGCTGGAGGACGTCTTCGAACTCAGCTCGGGGCCGCGCGGGCTCGCGCTGACCGTGTTCGGCGCGGCCGGTTTCCTCACCGCGCGCCTGAGCGGGGCCTACGCCGACCGGTTCGGGCCGGTGGCCGCGCTGGCCACCGGGCTGCTCGGCGGCGGGGCCGTGGTCGCGGTGCTCGGGCTGGCCGGTTCGCTGCCGGTGCTCGTCGCGGCCTGGGCGGCCGGGGGCGTGGTCGCCCAGCTGATCTCGGTCGGCACGAACACACTGGTGATCACCAGGGCGGGGGCGGCGCGCAACGGCGCGATCTCGGTGGTGCAGGCGCTGCGGTTCCTCGGCATGGCCTGCTCACCGCTGGCCTTCACCGGCCTCTACCACGCCGATCCGCGCCTGGCCTTCCTCGTGCCCGCCGCGGTGCTGGTGGCCGCCACCCCGATCCTGGTGCGGGCGCGGTGAGCGCCCCCGTCAGGGGTTGTCCGACTTGAGGATGACTTCGAATCCACCTTCACGCCGTCGTGCGAAACCACCGGGAGCAGCGAAGATGATCGACATGGGGAGGACAGAGGCGCTGGTGCGCCGTCGCTGGGCGGTGCTCGCGATCCTGTGCGCCAGCCTGCTGCTGGTCTCGATCGACGCGACCGTGCTGCACATGGCGCTGCCCGCGATCGCCGAGGACCTGCGCCCCGACGCCACCGAGCAGCTGTGGATCATCGCGGTGTACTCGCTGCTGGCCGCGCCGCTGCTGCTGGCCTTCGGCACGCTCGGTGACCACTACGGCAGGCGTCGCGTGCTGGTGCTCGGGTACGTGGTGTTCGGGCTGGCTTCGTTCGCCGCGGTGTTCGCGGTGAACGTGCCGATGCTGATCGCCGCGCGCGCGGTGCTCGGCGTCGGTGGCGCGATGATCATGCCCGCCACGCTGTCCATCCTGCGGCAGGCCTTTCCCGACCGGGCCGAGCGGCGCACCGCCATCGGCGTGTGGAGCGGGGTGGCCGGGTCCGGCGCGGTGCTGGGCCCGCTGCTCGGCGGTTTCCTGGTGCAGGAGTTCAGCTGGCACGCCGCGTTCGCCATCAACGTGCCGGTGATGCTGGCCGCGCTGCCGCTGACCTACTGGCTGATCCCGGAGTCGGCGGATCCGCCGGAGGGCAAGTGGGACCTGCTGAGCGCCGTGCTCGCGGCGGGCGGTGTGCTCGGCGTGGCGTTCGCGATCAAGCAGACCCCGCACGGCGGTTCGATGTCCGTGCTGGGTCCGGCGGCCGGGCTGGCCGGTGTGGTGCTGCTGGTGGTGTTCGTCCGGCGGCAGAAGCGGCTGGTGTCCCCGCTACTGGACCTCGCGTTGTTCCGGCGGCGCGCGTTCAGCGTGGCGGTCGGCAGCGTGCTGCTGGTGATGCTCTCGCTGGTCGGCCTCGGCCTGCTGTTCGCCCAGTACCTGCAACTGGTGCTGGCGCTGGAGCCGATGGAGGCGGCGCTGCGGCTGCTTTTTGTGATGGTCGCGGCGGTGGTCGGCAGTCTGGTCGCGGCGCCGCTGCTGCGCTGGTTCGAAGGCCGCGCGGTGACCGTCGCCGGGTTCGCCGTGGTCGGGCTGGCGCTCGGCGCGGCGGCGCTGTGGCTGGACACCGCGGAGAACCTGTGGCTGCTCGGGCCGGTGCTGGTCGCGGTCGGCTTCGGCATCTCGGTGGCGCTGACCGCCGCTTCCGACGCGCTGCTCGCCGCCGCGCCCGCCGAGCAGGCCGGTGCCGCGTCGGCGGTCGAGGAGACCGCGTACGAACTGGGCGCCGGGCTCGGCGTGGCGGTGCTGGGCAGCATCGCCGCCGGCGTCTACACCGCCGCTTTTCCCGCCGTCGCGGGAGTTCCGCCGCACGAAGCGGAACTCGCCGGGCGCGGGCTGACCGATGCGGCCGAGGCCGCGTCGGTACTTCCGGAGCCGGTCGCCGGGCAGCTGCTCGAAGCGGCGCGCGGCGCGTTCGTCGACGGCATGACCGTCGCGCTCGCCACCGGCTTTGTCACCTTCGCCGTCGCCGCCATCGCCGCGGCCCGGCTGCTACCGAAGACAGGAGTTCCACGATGACCACGACCGAGATCAGGGCGGGCTGGCGCACCCCGGCGGCGTTCTACCGGCTGATCAGCTCGCCGGCGCTGCGCGCGGCGTTCGGCTGGGACCTGCGCTCGCGCGACGTCCGCTGGGTGCGGCCGGTCGAGGGCATGACCTGCCTGGAGGTCGGCAGCGGCGGCGGGTTCTACACGAAGGCGCTGGCCGGGCACCTCGGCGCGGGCAGCGAACTGATCGCGCTCGACCCCGACGCGGGCAGCCTCGAAGTGCTGCGCGAGCGGCTGACCGGCGCGCCGGGCGCGCGGATGAGCTATCAGGCCGGTGACGGCTGCGCCCTGCCGCTGCCGGATTCCAGTGTGGACGCGCTGTTCTACGGCTACAGCCTGGAAGAGTTCAGCGACCCGCTCGCCGCGATCCGTGACGCGCACCGCGTGCTTCGCCCCGGTGGGCAGCTGGTCCTGTTCCTGTGGCGCCCGGTGATCGGGCGGCGCCGCCGGGAACCGGTGCTCAACCTGCTGGAGTCGACCTTCACCAGGGAGCGGGCTTCGGCTGGACCGCAGAACATCCGCCTGTCCTACCGGCGCTGACCGCCGGGCTCGCCAGGCGGAAGGCCGTGAGCGCACGCGCCCACGGCCTTCCCCGTCCGGCTCAGCCGTTGGGGCAGCTGCTCCGGAACTCTTCGACCAATGTGGACTTCGACGGGCCCGGGCAGAGGAACTGCTCGTACCGGGTGTCGTTGTCCACGAACCGCTTCAGCCACGAGATCATGTACTTCGCCTGCGTGGTGTTCGGCGTGTTCGGGAAGAAGTGGCTGGCGTTGTTCAGCTCCAGGTACGCCTTGTCCGGCGCACTGCTCAGCGAGGTGTAGAACGGCTCGGCGTGGCTGGCGACCGGGGCCACCGAGTCGGACTCGCCGCCGATGATGAAGGTGGGCACCTGGTCGGTGTTCCAGGTCTTGTCGGTGTTCCACGGCGCCAGCGGGATCGCCGCCTGCAGGCTCGGCCGCTTGACCGAGGCCTCCAGCGAGCCACCGCCGCCCATCGAGTGCCCGGCCACGGCCAGCCTCGACGGGTCGATCTTGCTGCGGACCGTGCTCGGGCTCTGCTGGGTCAGGTAGTCCAGCGCGGCCAGCAGCTGGTCACCGCGGCTGGCCGGCTGGTCGTAGATGGTGTTCGTGTCGATGGTGATCACCACGAACCCCTGTGAGGCCAGCCTGCGGCCCATCCACGAGATGCTGGACTGGGTGGCGGTGAACCCCGGCGAGATGGCGAGCGCGCCGTAGGTGCCCTCACTGGTGCTCGTCGGGTAGTAGATCGTGCCGCCACCGAATCCGCCGACCAGGCTCGACACGCTGCTCTCGGCGGTGGAGAACGGGCCGGTGGGGGCTTCGATGCTGGAGTTGGTCGGGGCGGGGCCGCGTTCGTAGGGGTTCTCGGCGGCGCCCGCGGCGGGGGCGGTGAACGCCGCGGCGCCCAGCGCGATGGCGAGGGCGGCACCGGTGAGTCGTCTGCGCACTTCGTTGTGCTCCTTCGGGGTGGAACGTGACGGACGGTGCTGACTCTGGCACCCGCCGCGCCCGCCCGGCATCGGTGAAATCGCCAGCCCGCCCCCGTGCCCGCCACCGTCCTCAACGGAGGCCTCCGCCCGCTCCCCCGGTTAGGCTTTCCGGTCGTGACCGCACCCGAGGACCTCGTCCGCCTGGCCGCGCGCAAGCTGGCACGCGGGGAACGGCTGGACCTTGGCGCGCTCGCCGCCGAGGCGGGCATCTCCAGGGCCACCCTGTTCCGCCGCGTCGGCAATCGCGAGGACCTGCTCGGCGACGCGCTCTGGCAGATGTCCGAGCGCACGCTGGCCAGGGCGGTCCGCCGCTGGGACGAGACCGAGGGCCCGGTGGTGCGCGACGCCGACGGCCGCCTGCGCTGCCTGACCGTGATGGGCTGGTACCGGTCCGACGTGGCCACCTCGCGCGGGCTGCACGTGCTGCTGGACAACGAGCCGACCACCGCGATCCGGGTGCTCACCGACCCGCACGGCCGGGTGCAGCCCAGGGTGATCGCCGCCTACCGCGAGCTGCTCGCCCGCGACGTCGCCGACGGCGGGTTCACCCCGGTGGTCGACCTCGACTCGCTCAGCTTCGCGTTGGTGCGTCTGGGCGAATCCTTCCTCTACTCGGACGTGGTCGCGGCCGGGAAGCCGAACCTGGAAGCGGCGGCCAAGCTGCTGGGAGTCCTCGTCGAGGGGGCTCCGGTCGCGGTCCGGTAGGCCGGGGCGGGTGGTTGTGAAACAGATCGCCGTGGTGTTTCATGCGGTCAGGCTCGTGTGTGCCTCCCCGGACGGCGTTGTCCACAAAGGAGTGTCTCCATGCCCGACACCTGGCTGCCCGGATTCGGCCCGTCGCTGGACTACCCCGAGGTGGGCGTGCCCGCCATCCTGGCCGGATCCGCCCGGCGGTTCGGCGATCGCGCCGCCTTCGTCCACGACGGCGAGTCGCTGAGCTTCCGCAGGCTCGGCCAGGGCGCCGCCGCCTTCGCCAACGGCCTGCTCGCCGACGGCCTCTCCCCCGGCGACCCGGTGGCCCTGCGCATGCCGAACTGCCTGGCCTACCCGGTCGCCTACTACGGCACGCTGCTGGCCGGTGGCACCTTCGTGCCGGTCAGCCCGCTGCTGCCGGAGCCCGCCGCGCAGGCCCAGCTGGCCGACGCGGGTGCGGTGCGCTCGATCACCGCCGCCGACGTGCCCGCCCTGTGCGCCGGGCAGAGCGAAGCGCCCCCGGAAATCGACCACCACGACCACTTGGCCCATCTCGCCTACACCGGCGGCACCACCGGCGTGTCGAAGGGCGTCGAGCTGCCACACCGGAACGTGGTGGTGAACTGCCTGCAGTACGCCTGCTGGGCGACCGGTTCGGTGCCCGCGCTGGACGAGCACGGCGGGCTGGTGCTCGACCAGGTCGGCAGCCCCGAGGAGTGGCCGACCCGGCTGGGCACCGGGATCGCGATCAACCTGACGCCGTGGTTCCACGCGATGGGCACGATCGGCGGGCTGAACGTGCCGGTGCTCAGCGGGACCACCGTCGTGCTGCACTCGCGGCTGGACCCGGCCGCCTACCTGGCCGACGTCGAACGCCTCGGTGTCACCTCGATGGGTGGCGCGCCCGCGTTGTTCGCCGCGCTGCTGGCCTGCCCGGACATCCGCACCAGGGACCTCAGCTCGGTCCGCTCGATCAGTTCGGGCGCCGCCCCGATGCCGCTGGAGATGATCCGGCGGCTCGGCGAGTTGCTGCCCGGCGCGCCGATCCTGGAGGGCTACGGCCTGACCGAGGTCACCATGGGCGCCACCAGCACCCCGTCGCACCGCTCCGGCCTGCACAAGGCGGGCGCGGTCGGGCGCCCGGTGTTCGACACCGAGGTCCGCCTGGCCTCACTCGACGGGGACGACACGCCGGTGCCGGCCGGGGAACGCGGGGAGGTCTGCGTCCGCGGCCCGCAGGTCATGCGTGGTTACCACAACCGGCCGGAAGCCACCGCCGAAGTGCTGCGGGACGGCTGGCTGCACACCGGCGACATCGGCGTGCTGGACGACGACGGCTACCTGTCCATTGTGGACCGCAAGAAGGACATGCTGCTGTACAAGGGATACAACGTCTACCCACGGGAGCTGGAGGAGCTGCTGACCGCGCTGCCGGAGGTGGCCGCGGCCGCGGTGGTCGGCCGCCCCGACCCGGCAGTTGGCGAGCTGCCGGTGGCGTTCGTGGTGCCCGCGAAGGCTTCGGTGTCCGACACCGAGGTGCTCGACGCGGTGAACGCGCAGGTGCCCGGCTACAAGCGGGTGCGGGAACTGCGGTTCGTGCCGGAGCTGCCGGTGTCCGCCGCCGGGAAGATCCTCAAGCGGGCCCTGCGCGAACAGCTGACATGACCGGCCCGCTCGGGCGGGAGCCGGAACTGGCGGTGCTCGGTGACCTGCTGGCCGCGGGCAACGGCGTCGTGCGGTTCACCGGCGCGCCCGGCATCGGCAAGACGCGGCTGGTGGACCACGCCGCGGCGGCCGGGCTCCGGCAACTCGGCGCGGCCGGTTCCCCGGCCGAGCGATCACTGCGGTTCGGTGCCCTGCACCGGTTCCTGCAGCCGGTCGCCGACCTTCCCGGCTGTCCGGAGGCGGTGCGCTCCGCGGCGGGCCGTGGTGGGCCGGAACCGGGTGATTTCCAGTTGTGCACGGCGTTTCACCGCCTTCTCGCCGGTCTCGGGCCGGTGCTCTGCTGGGCCGACGACACGCAGTGGTGGGACGAGGCGTCGCTGGCGGTGCTGGCGTTCGCGGCCCGGCGACTGGACGGGCTGGGCGTGGTGATGGTCTTCGCGAGCGGGCCGGGACCGTCCGGTCCGGACCCGGACCCGCTCGACGGCCTGCCCACCATCCGCCTGGCCCCACTCGACGACGTCGCGGCGGCGAGCCTGCTCCCGCCGGGATTGCCGCCGGACGAGCGAGCCCGGTTGCTCGCGCTCGCCGGTGGCAATCCGCGGGATCTGCTGGAACTGGCGGAGTCGGGCGGGGAAACGCTGCCCGAGGACGGTCACCAGCGCGCCGCCTATCGCCGCGTCTTCGACGGGCTTTCCCCTGGCGCACGGCAGTTCGTGCTGCTGGCGGCGTCGGAGTCACCGCTGAGCCAAGCCGAATTCGACCGGTGCGGTGTCCGAGCCCGCGACGAAGCGCTCGCGTCGGGACTGCTCGCGAGCCCGGCGGTGCGCGCCACGCTCCGCGAGGACGCCGCGCCCGCGATGGCCACCGCGCTCGCCGAAGCGGCCATGCGGTCGGGAATCACCGAAGAAGCCGTGCACGCCTTCGAACGCGCGGCGGAACTCGGCGAGGACGGTCCACAGTGGCTGATCCCGGCCGCGCGCGGGGCCTGGGAACTCGGGCACACCACCTGGGCGCGGAAGTTGCTGCGCCGCGCCGGGGACCGGCTGTTGCAGGGTGAGATCGAACTGCGCGACGGCGAACCGGCCGTGGCCGCACACGAACTGCTGACAGCGGCGGAAACCCTGCCACCCGCCGAAACCTCGGTCGCGCTGATGCTGGCCGGGGAAGCCCGCCGGATCAGCGGTGACCTCCGGGGATTCACCGCCATCGCCGCGCGCACCGCCCAGTTGGCCCGTACCTCCGACGCGCCACAGGTCCGGCTCGCCGCGGCGCATACGCGCGGGCTGGCCGCGACGTTCGCCGGCCGGCACGAAGAAGCGATCCCGGCGCTGGAGGAAGCGCTGCGGGTCGCGCCCGGTGACGTGCGAAGCCAGGTCTGGGCGGCCGAAGCGGCGCTCGCGCTGGGCCGGACGGCGCTCGCGCACGAGTACGCGGCGGCCGCGGTGGCCCGTGCGCGGATCGACGCGGTGACCACGCTGCCATGGGCGCTGATCCATCTCGGCATCTCCGCGGCGCTGCTCGACCGGCACCGCGCCGCCGTCGCCGCGGCCACCGAGGGACTGGCCGAAAGCGGTGGCCAGCGCACCTGCGCCGCGGAGAACCTGACCGTGCTGGCGCTGTCCGCCGCCCGGCTCGGTGACACCAAGGCCGCGCGGAAATGGCTCGACGAAGCCGATCTCGACCGCCGGTCGCTCGGCCGCCCGCGCGCGATCGCCGCGTGGGCCGAGGTGTGCGTCGACCTCGCCACCGACCGGCCCGCCGAAGCGCTGGCCCGGTTCCGCACGCTGTCCGCCGACACCGGGCACGCGCAACCGGCGATCGCCGTGCTCGCCACCCCGCTGCTGGTCGAGGCGGCGGTGCGCTGCGAGGAACCGGAGTACGCGGTGCGCGGGCTGCGCGTGCTCGACGGCTGGGCCGAAGCCACCGGCAGCGTGCAGTGGCGGGCGCTGGCCCAGCGGTGCCACGGCCTGCTCGCCCGCGACCCGGACACCGCCGACAAGCACTTCACCACCGCGGTGGATCTGCACCGGCTCGCCCGCACCCCGCTCGAACTGGCGAAAACCCAGCTGTGCCAGGCGATGCGCCTGCGCCGGGACCGCCGGTTCCGCGACGCGCGCGAACTGCTCGGCGACGCGGCCCGCCTGTTCGACCGGCACGGCGCCGAGTTCTGGGCCGGGCGCGCCCGCGCCGAACACCGCGCGGCCGGCGGTGCCCCGGCCGAACCGGCCGACGGCGACCTGCCCTCGCTCACCCCGCAGCAGACCCAGATCTCGCTGCTGGTCGCCGGCGGCAAGACCAATCGCGAGATCGCGCGGCGGCTGGTGATCAGCCACCGCACGGTCGACCACCACCTGCGCAACATCTACACCAAGCTCGGCGTCCGTTCCCGCGTCGAACTCGCCGCGCTGCTGGCGAAACGGGCCACGGCACCGCCGGGCGACGGCACCGGGCCCGGCTCGGTCAGGTTTTCATGAAGTTCGCGATGGCGTTCAGCACCGAGAGGTCGGCCAGGAAGCCGAGGTGCGTCTGGCAGGCCACGTTGTTGTTCGACGCACCGGAAAGCCGCGTGCTGGTGTAGGGCAGGATGATCCCGTCGCAGGCGGAGTACCAGGTCCCGTACTTGGTGCTGCCCGGTGTCTCGTCGCCGGAGGTGAGCTGGCCGATGAACGAGGAGCCGGGATACATCTGCTGGCAGGTCACGTAGATCAGGCAGGCCCCGGCGAAGGTGGTGCCGTGGTTCGCGCCCGCGATCGAGGCGAGGTGCGTGACGTTCGCGTTGCCGCCGAGCACCTTCAGGTAGTACTGGCTGACCAGCCCGCCCATGGAGTGGTTGACGATGCTGACCTGCGAAGCGCCGGTCTGCGACTTGACCTGGTTGACGTAGCTCGCCAGGCCCTGGGCGTTCTGCACGTTGTTGCCGTAGGAGTTGTACTCGTAGGCGAACAGCCTGCTGCTCGACCAGCCGGCGGCCTGGAACACCGAACGCGCGGTGACCCAGTTGGACGCGCTGCCGGTGTACCCGTGCACGAAGATCACCGGGGTGCTGGTCCCGGCGGTCGCGGCGGGCATCGGCGAGAAGAGCAGCAACGCGGCCAGCACGGCCGTGAGCATGCCGAAGAATCGACGCATGAATCCCTCCAGCGGTCGGAGAACGGACTCATGCAGCCTGACCGCCCGCGCGGCCGGTCAGCATCGGCGAAATCGCCGGTCAGAGCAGGCGGCGCACGGCGACGGGACCGCGTGCGCGCTTGCGCCATTCCCGCGGGTAGCCGAGCGAGACCTCTTCGAAGCGGACGCCGTCGGCCTGGGTGGAGCGCGGGATGTGCAGGTGGCCGTACACCGCGATCTCCGCGCGGAAGCGCAGGTGCCAGTCCTCGGTTTCGGTGGTACCGCACCACATCGCGAACTCCGGCCAGTACAGCGGCTCGGTCGGGTGGCGGTGCAGCGGCCAGTGCGACATCAGGATGGTCTTGCGGTCGTCCGGGATCTGCTGCAGCCGCTGCTCGGTCACCTTCAGCCGCTGCGCGCACCACTCCTGGCGCGTCGGGTACGGGTCCGGGTGCAGGAAGTACTCGTCGGTGCAGATGACCCCGGCCTCGCGCGCCTGGTCCATCGCCACCGACAGCGGCCGCCCGTGCGCGGCAGGCGTGCGCCAGCTGTAGTCGTAGAGCAGGAACATCGGCGCGATGGTCAGCGGCTCGCTCCCGTGCTCCCACACGGCGAACTCGTCCTCCGGGGTGAGCACGTCGATCTCCCGGCAGCGGCGGACCAGCTCGTCGTAGCGCGCCTGCCCGCGCAACTGCACCGGATCGCGGTCGGTGGTCCACAGCTCGTGGTTGCCCGGCACCCAGATCACCTTCGCGAACCGGTCACGCAGCATCTTGAGCGTCTTCATGATCGCCGGGACCTGCTCCCCGACGTCCCCGGCCACCAGCAGCCAGTCCTCCGGTCCGTCCGGCTGGATGGTGTCGACGACCTCGGCATTGCCTTCGTGGGTCACGTGCAGGTCACTGGTGGCGAAGAGGGTGGGCACGTCCCCTACGTTAGCGCCGGGTCGCGCCGCCGGGCCAAGCGCAGCAGCACCACCAGCCCGGCCGGCAGGAACAGGAACCCTTGAACGCCGAGCAAGAGCTCGAGCTCGATCCGGTCGGCCAGCGCACCGGCCACCTGCATGCCGACCGCCTCCGCCGCGGCCATCGCGGCGAACGCGGTGCTCAGCACCCGTCCGGTCAGCTCGGGCGGGGTCACCGTCTGGATCACCGACAGCATCCCGGACCCGACAAAAACCCCAGGTCCACCGGCCACCGCGAACAATCCGACAAAAACCGCCATGGACGTGGTCACGTGCGAGGTGTTCCAGATCAACGCCGAGTACAGGCCCATCACCAGCGCGCCCCAGCCGAGCAGTTTCGCCGGGTCGACCCGCCGCGCCACGGTGGCCACCAGCACTCCCGCGGCGAGGCCGCCGACGGCCTGGACCCCGCGCAGCAGTCCGGCGTCGGCCTCGTCCCCGCCCAGGGTCCGGAGCACAAAAACCAGGAAAAGCACCAGGAACATGCCCTGCGCGAGCTGCAGCAGGACCACCGCGACCGAAATGGTCCGCAGTGCCGGGTTGCGCCGGATCTCGGCCAGCCCGTCGACCCACTGCCGCAGCACGTGGGGCCGCTCCCCCGTGCCCGGCAGGTCGATCGCGAACCGCGGTGCGAACAACGCGGCGGCCAGCGCGAGCACCCCGGCGTAGACGGCCACCGTGACCCCGAGCCCGCCGGACGCCAGCAGCAGGCCACCGGCCCAGCCGCCCACCAGCCTGGCCACGTTCGCGTTCACGCTCATCAGCCCGTTCGCGCCGGTCACCCGGTCCGGGCCGACCACCTGCGGGACGAGCGCGTTGCGGGTGGGCTCGGCGATCGCGGCCAGCCCGGCCTGCGCCGCCATCACCACGTACAGCACGGCGACGTGCTCGGCCAGCAGCAGCGGCAACGCCACCGCGGCCTGCGCCAGCGAGACCGCGCACAGCACGCGGTGCCGGTTGCCTCGGTCGGCCAGCGGGCCGGCGATCGGGCTGATCACCACCGCCGGCACCAGTCCGATGATCATCATCACCGCGGTCGACGCCGCCGAACCGGTCAGCTGGTACATCGTCAGCGGCAGCGAGACCTGGAGGATCCACTCGGCGATCTCGGAGCACAGGGAAGCGGCCGACAGTCTGGCGAACTTGGGTTCCCGCAACAGGTTCACGCGCTCGGCTTCCCGTCCGCTTCGATCCGCGGGAACGCGCGGAAGCCGAAATGCACCGGCCGCGCGCCGGCGGGCGCGTCCTGGCGGATGGTGCCGACGTACGGCCGGATCAGCGCGTCCACCGCGGCGACCAGCTCGGTCAGCTCCGCCGCGGTGATCCGCAGGCCGTAGAAGTTGACCGCCGAGGCCTCCGCCCACTCGGGATCGTCGTGCTCGGCGGTGTCGAGATAGCGCTGGGTCAGCAGCTCCTCCTCGCGGAGTCCGGCGCCGAGCGCCGCGAGCTGGGCCGATCGGGTGGACGGCTCGTCGGCGAACTCGCCGAAGTCGAGGCCGACGTGCTTCGCCCGCCACGGCCGCTCGCGCCCGTCCCCGCCCTCGGCGCGCTCGACCAGGCCGAACTCGGCGAGCTGACGCAGGTGCCAGCTGCAGTTCGAGGCCGAGGACCCGATCGCGACCGCGCATTCGCTGGCCGTGCGCGGGCCGACCGACATCAGGTAGTTCAGCAACGCCGATCGCAGTGGATGCGCCAGTGCCTTGAGCAGCTCCACATCGCGGACGCGGGTGCGCGGCGGCAGCTCGGCCATCAGGCCTCCAGTCTGAAAGGAATATTTCGAAAGTTCTCTTTCAGAGTTGCACGTTCGCGGCCGGAAGAAAAGAGGGGGTTGCTAATCCAACTCAAGTTGCGTTAACCTCATCGCATCATGGACAACTGACACCAGCCCCCATCCGCGTCCGAGGCGTCCGAGCCCGGCGGGTGTTCCGTTCACTCACACGGGCCGGTGATGCTCCATGTCTATTTCCCTTTCCCTGCAAGCCAGGGATCTCACCTTCAGCTACGGCGACCGCGTCGTGTTCGACGGGCTCGACCTGACCGCGAGCGCCGGGCAGCGGCTCGGGCTGGTCGGTGAGAACGGCGTCGGCAAGTCCACCCTGCTGCGCCTGCTCGCCGGGCTCGAAGAACCCCACGCGGGCAGCGTGCGGCGCGGCGACGACCTCGGGTTCCTGTTGCAGGAACTGCCCTTTTCCGGCGACGCCCGGTTCGCCGACGTCATCGACGACGCGCTCCGCGAGATCCGCGAGGCCGCCGCCCGCCTCGACCGGCTCACCGAACAGCTGGCCGCGGCACCGGAGGACACCGAGGTGCTCGACGAGTACGGCCGGGTGCTGGACTGGGCGCAGGCACACGACCTGTGGGATGCCGACCGCCGGGCCAAGCTGGTCTGCGACGGGCTCGGCCTGGCCGGGATCTCCCCCGACCGGCCGCTCGGCACGCTCTCGGGCGGCCAGCGGTCGCGGCTGGGCCTGGCCGCGCTGCTCATCCGGCAGCCGGAGACCCTGCTGCTGGACGAGCCGACGAACCACCTCGACGACGCGGGAATGGAGTTCCTGGAACGCCATCTCGCCGCGCTGCCGGGGGTGATCGTGCTGTCCTCGCACGACCGCGTGTTCCTCGACGCGGTGTGCACCGACATCGTCGACCTCGATCCGGCGCTCGGCGGGCCGGCGCGGTACGGCGGCACGTATTCCGACTACCTGGTCGAGAAAAAAGCCGAGCGGGCGCGCTGGGCGCAGCGGTACGCGGAGGAACAGGATGAACTCAGGCAGCTGAAAGAGGCGGTCGCGGTGACCGCGCGCAACGTCGCGCACAACCGCCCGCAGCGCGACAACGCCAAGATGCTCTACGACTTCAAGGGCGGCCGCGTGCAGAAGCAGATCTCACGCCGGGTGCGCAACGCGCAGCTGCGCTACGAGGAACTGCGCCGCGACCAGGTCCGCAAACCGCCGGCACCACTGCGGTTCTCGGCGAACCTGACCGCGTCCGCGGCCGAGGACAAGCTCGCGCTGACCGCACGCGGCATCGAAATCCCCGGGAGGCTCCACATTGGACAACTCGATCTGGCCACCGATGACCGGCTGCTGATCACCGGCGGCAACGGCGCCGGGAAGTCCACCCTGCTCAACGTGCTGGCCGGGCGGCTGATCCCGGACCGGGGCACGGTCAGCGCCGGCCGCGGCCTCAAAATCAGCCTGCTGGAACAGGATGTCGCCTTCGCCGACCCGAGCCGGACCCCGCGCTCACTGGCGGACGCCCGCGGCACCGACGCCGGGGCCGCCGACGCCGCCACCGGGGCTCGTGCGCTGACCGAGCTGGGCCTGATCTCCCGCCGCGACCTGGACCGGCCGGTCGGGCAGCTGTCCGTCGGGCAGCGCCGCCGGGTCGCGCTGGCCCTGCTGCTCACCGAGCCACCGCACGTGCTGCTGCTCGACGAACCGACCAACCACATCTCCCTCACCCTGGCCGAGGAACTGTTCGCCGCACTGGGCACCGCGCCCGGCGCCGTGGTGATCGCCTCGCACGACCGCTGGCTCCGCCGTAGCTGGACCGGCCGGGAACTGAGGCTGCGCAACGGAAAGGAGGAAAGCGCTTGATAAGGACCGATATCGCGCAGCTGAGCCTGCACGGGGTGTCGAAGGGCTTTCCCGGCCACCGCGTACTGAACGACGTCACGCTCACCGTGCGACCCGGCGAACGCGCCGGGATCGTCGGGGAGAACGGCTCCGGCAAGTCCACCCTGCTCCGCCTGATGGCGGGCACGGCACGGCCGGATTCGGGTGAGGTCGGCGTCCGGTTCCCCGGTGGCGTCGGCTATCTCGACCAGGTGCTCGCGCTGCCGCCGGAGGCCACCGTGGCCGACGCGGCCGACAGCGCGCTGGCCGATCTCCGCTGGCTCGAAGCCGAACTCCGGCGTGCCGAGCGAAGTCTGTCCGAAGAGGACTTGCCGAGATATGGCGCGCTGCTGGCCGAATTCGAACGCCGCGACGGGTACACGGCGGACGCCAGGCTGGCGGAAGCCTTGGACGCACTCGGGGTTTCCGGGATCGCCCCGGACCGGCGGCTCGGTGAGCTGTCCGGTGGCGAGCGGGCCCGGCTGGCGCTGGCCGCGGTACTGGCCGCCGATCCGGAACTGCTGCTGCTCGACGAGCCGACCAACCACCTCGACGCGCGAGCGCTGGACTGGCTGGAGAACCGGCTGCGACGGCATCGCGGCACGGTGGTGGCCGTCTCGCACGACCGGCTGTTCCTCACCGCGATCACCACCACCCTGCTGGAGGTGGACTCCGGCGCGGTGCGGCGGTACGGCACCGGCTACGACGGTTACCTGGCCGAACGCCGGGCCGCCCGGCTGCGGTGGGAGCAGGCGTACGACGACTGGAAGGCGGAGATCGCGCGCTGGACCGAGTTCGCCGAGCACACCGCCCACCGGGTGGCCCCGGGACGGCCGATGGCCGACCACAACAAGTGCAAGTACAACGGGGACGGCCGCCGGGTGCAGCAATCGATCACCACCCGCACCCGCTCGGCCAGGGAACGGCTCACCAGGCTGCGGGCGAAACCGGTGCCGCGGCCGCCCGCCCCACCGCGGTTCACCACCAGCGCCCGGACCACCGGCACGCTGGACGGCCCGCTGCTGGAAGTGTCCGATGTGGACATACCAGGCCGGATCTCGTTGTCCGGGCTGAGCTTGCGGCCCGGTGACCGGCTCCTGGTCACCGGGCCGAACGGCGCGGGCAAGTCGAGCCTGCTGCGGGTGCTCGCCGGTGAGCTGGCACCGGGAGCGGTGCGGGCGCACGGGCGCGTGGGCTACCTGCCGCAGGACGAACCGGACAGTTCCGGTCCGCTCTCGGTCGGGCAGCGCAGGCGAGCCAGGCTGGCGCGCCTGCTGGAGAACCCGGTCGACGTGCTGCTGCTCGACGAGCCGACGAACCACTTCTCGCCGATGCTCGTCGAGCAGCTGGAGGCGGCGCTGCGCGACTACCGGGGCGCCGTCGTGACCGTTTCGCACGACCGGCTGTGGCAGCGCCGCTTCCGAGAAGCAAACAGCCGGGAGCTGACCGTCTCCGGCGGACGGTTACAGGGCGATCCCCAGTAGGGCGTCGACGGCGTCGCGCACCAGTCCGGGCGCGGCGCCGTCGGTCCCCTGCCGGGTCAGCGCCTCATCCGCCCAGGCGTCCACCGCGGCCAGCGCCTTCGGCGTGTCGAGGTCGTCGGCGAGGTGCTCGCGCAGCCGGTCCACGGTGCTCTCCGCGGCTGGGCCCGCGGGCAGCGAGATGGCCTCGCGCCACTTCGACAGCCGCGCTTCGGCGGTTTCGAGCACCTCGTCCGTCCACGAGCGGTCGGTGCGGTAGTGCCCGGCGAACAGGCCGAGCCGGATCGCGCCGGGGTCCACCTTGTCCGCCCGCAGCCGGGAAACGAAGACCAGGTTGCCCTTGGACTTCGACATCTTCTCCCCGTCGAGGCCGATCATGCCCGCGTGCACGTAGTGCCGGGCGAACGGGTGCTCGCCCGAGAGCGCCTCCGCGTGCGCGGCGCTGTACTCGTGGTGCGGGAAGGCGAGGTCGGAGCCGCCACCCTGGACGTCGAAGCCCATGCCCAGCCGGTTCACCGCGATCGCGCTGCACTCGATGTGCCAGCCGGGGCGGCCGGCCCCCAGCTCGGACTCCCACGACGGCTCACCCGGGCGCGCCATCCGCCAGAGCAGCGCGTCCAGCGGATCCCGCTTGCCGGCTCGGCCCGGATCGCCGCCACGCTCGGCGAAGAACTTCGCCATCGTCTCGGCGTCGTACCCGGACTCGTAGCCGAACCGGCCGCTGCCGTCCTTGGCGAAGTAGATGTCCGGGTACTCCGGGTCGTCCACCCGGTAGGCCAGCCCGCTGGCCAGCAGTTTCCCGATCACCTCGACGATCTCCGGAATGCTCTCCACCGCGCCGACGAAGTCGCGGGGCGGGAGCACCCGCAGCGCCTCCATGTCCTCACGGAACAACGCGGTCTCCCGCATGCCGAGCACCACCCAGTCGTCCTGGTCGCGCTCGGCCCGCTCGAGCAGCGGGTCGTCGATGTCGGTCACGTTCTGTACATAGTGGACCTCGTGCCCGGCGTCCAGCCACAACCGGTGCACCAGGTCGAAGGCCAGGTAGGTGGCCGCGTGCCCGAGGTGGGTGGCGTCGTACGGGGTGATGCCGCAGACGTACAGCCGGGCCGTCGATCCGGGCGCCGTCGGCCGCAACTGGCCGGTGGAGGTGTCGTGGAGCCGCAGTGGACGAGGGCTCCCAGGCACCCGGGGCACGTCGATCGAAGACCAAGTATGCATACGCACCAGCGTAAGCGCCCCGCCCGAGTGCTCTCCCGCCCGGTGGGACACCGGACGGGAGAGCGGCGCCGCTACTCCTGTCGTGCGGAGTTCGCCACGGCGGCGTCCCGGATGAACTCGGCCAGGCCCGGCCGCTGGTCCGGTTCACGCACCAGGAAGCCCAGCTGTACCGGTTCGGTCACGTAGAGCGCGGTCACGTTGCGATGCATCTCATACCCGCACTCCCCCATGAACGCGCCCAGCATCCGCCGGTGCTCCTCGAGCAGGTCCATCGCCGCCTCGTCGCCGGGGGCCGCGCCCGCGTCCAGCAGGGCCAGCAGCCGATCGACCCAGTCCTGCCGGACCCGCTCGGCCTCGGCCCAGTCCTGCTTCCCCATCGGCTCCAGGTTCTGCTGCGCCCACTGCCACTCGGGCGTGTCGCCCCAGCGAGCGGCGGCCTGCTCCGCGTAGCCCTCCGGCTCGCGGAAACCGCCGAACACCTCCAGTTTCTCTTCCGGCGTCAGCGCTTCGCCCATCTTCTTCGCCTCCAGCACGCGCTCGACGGACGCGACCATGCGGCGCAACCGCTCGATCCGCTCGCGCAACAGCTCACGCTGCCGTTCGAGATGCCCGATCGGGTCGGTCGGCGGTTCGTCCACAATGGCCGCGATCGTCTCCAGTGAGAAGCCCAGCTCCCGGTAGAGCAGGATGCGCTGCAGGCGGTCCAGATCGGCGTCGCTGTAGCGGCGGTACCCGGCGGCGCTGCGGCCGCTCGGGGTGAGCAGGCCGATCTCGTCGTAGTGGTGCAGCGTGCGCACGGTCACCCCGGCGAGTTCGGCCACCCGGCCGACCGGAAAGCTCACGGCTTCTCCCTTTTCCCTTCGGCCGGTACTTTCCCGGCCCTGACGTGAGCCACTGTGGTTCCTCACGTCGCGTCAGGGTCAAGCCCGCCCGCCGGCCCACCACCACCCTCAACGGAGCTTCGCGCTGTCCAGTTGGCAGACGCAGCCCACAAAGCCGTCAGTCCGGCGGTCAGGTCGTCGCCGCTGGGCGAGCCTTCGGGATCGAGCAGCCACTGCACGGAAAGCCCGTCGCAGACGGCGATGACAAAACTGGCCACCGCCGCGCACCGCGGATCCTCGGGCGAGAAACCCTCCCCCAGCGACTGCGCCACCAGCCCGGCCACCCTGGCGCGGCAGCTGCGGTACTGGGCGGCGAACTGCTCGCGCAGCGACGGCGTGCGCTCGGCCTGCGCCAGAGCCTCCACATAGGACAGCAGCAGCGCGCGGCGGCTGTCCAGGTTCTCCAGCACCGTCGCCCAGGTCAGCCGCCCGCGCTCGATCGGCGGCACGCCCGGCTCGGCCATCGCGATGTCGGCCAGCTGGTTGGTCCACTCCTCGAACACCTCGCCGATCGCGGCGTTGAGCAGGCCAGCCTTGGACCCGAAGTGGTACCCGATCGAGGCCAGGTTCGTGCCCGAAGCGGCCACCAGGTCACGCGCGGTGATGTGCGCGTATCCCTTGTCCTCGAGCAGCCGTCGCGCGGCGGCCAGCAGTTCTTCGCGATGCCCCACCAGCCCAGCCTAGTCCCCCACGCCTGGACAGCAGATCTATACGCGCGTATAAATCGGGGCAGGGCAGATCGGGCCAGCCGTCTCGGGAGGAACCGTCATGACCAGCACCGCACCGACCCGTCCCAGCGCCGGTCCGGCCGCTTCCGCGAGCCGGGCGCTGCCACCCGGTCCGCGCCTGCCGGTCGCGGTGCAGACCGTGCTCTTCGGCAGCTTCCGCCAGTTCCTGCTGCCGCTGGCGCGCCGCCGCTACGGCGACGTGGTGCGCCTGCGCATCTACCCCGAGCGGGACGTGGTCTCGCTGTCCGACCCCGAGCACATCAAGGCCGTGTTCACCGGCCCGGCCACCACCTTCCACGCCGGTGAGGGCAACGCGATCCTCAAGCCGCTGATGGGCGAGCACTCCGTGCTGCTCACCGACGAGGACCAGCACATGCGGGCGCGCAAGCTGCTGATGCCCGCGTTCAACGGCTCGGCACTGCGCGGTTACCGCGAGATGGTCACCGAGCTGACCGTGGCCGAGGTGGAGCGCTGGCCGACCGGCCGGATTTTCCGTTCACACGAACGGATGCAGGTACTCACCCTGGAGGTGATCCTGCGAGTGGTGTTCGGCGTGACCGACGGGCCGCGGCTGGACCGGCTGCGGGTGCTGCTGCGCCGCCTGCTCGACATCGGCCCGCTCGACATCTTCGGCTGGCACAACCCGAACCTGCAGAAGGCGGGCCCGTGGAAGCGCAACGCCCAGCGGCAGCGGGAGATCGACGAGCTGATCTACGCCGAGATCGCCGACCGGCGCCGCGCCGGTGACCTGGCCGACCGCGGCGACGTGCTCTCGCGCCTGCTCACCGTGCCGGGAGACGATCCGCTGACCGACGCCGAACTGCGCGACCAGCTGATCACCCTGCTGCTGGCCGGGCACGAAACCACCGCGACCACGCTCGGCTGGGCGTTCCACGAACTGGCCCGCGATCCCGCGTCCCTGCGCTCCGCGACCGAGGCCGCCGACAACAACGACGAGAAGTACCTCGAAGCGGTGACGAAGGAGGCGATGCGACTGCACCCGGTGATCCACGAGGTCGCCCGGCGCCTCACCGAGGACACCGAGGTCGGCGGGTACGTGCTGCCCGCCGGGTTCACCGTGCAGCCGTCGATCGCGCTCGTGCAGTCTGATCCGGAGCACTACCCCGAGCCGGAGCGGTTCTCCCCGGAGCGGTTCGTCGACGGCAACCCGCCCGCGGGCACCTGGTTCCCGTTCGGCGGCGGGGTGCGGCGCTGCCTCGGCGCCGGATTCTCCTTGATGGAAGCCAATGTCGTGCTGCGCGAGGTGCTGCGCCGCTACCACCTGTCCCCCGAACGGCGCAGCGCGGAGAAGCCGAAAGCCAGGCACATCACCATGGTTCCCGCCCGCGGAGCGAAAATCCTTGTCACTGAGCGGAATTGATCGCTACCAAACGGTGATGTGATCTGTGTTGCATCCCGCGTTCGAGGGCCGATTGACGTAGAGGCACGTTTTTCGAACGCAAGGGGATCGACATGACGGACGGGGCAAGCGGGACCACGGGGCGGTACCTGGTTCTGCTGGAAGAGGATTCGGCCGTGGCGGGGGCCCGGAGCATGGCCGACGTCGCCGGACTGCGCACGGCGAGCACAGCCGATCTGTACGGCTCGGCGAGCGTGAGCTCGCTCGACGGCGCCGACGGGCTGCTGCTGCACGAACTCGGGGTCGCGGTGGTGACCGCGGGCGAGGACCAGGTCGCCGCGCTCACCGCGGCGGCCGACGCACCGGGCCCGATCTCGCGGATCGAGGCGGAGCGCACGGTCTTCGCGATCTCGCCCGCCACGCCGACGGTGGAGCAGGCCCAGGTCGACGAGACCATGTTCACCTGGGGCCTGCAGGCCACCCGGGCGCACGAAAGCCAGCTGAGCGGCAAGGGCATCCGGGTCGCCGTGCTGGACACCGGGTTCGACGTCAACCACCCCGACTTCGCCGGGCGCGCGGTGGTCACCAGTTCCTTCGTCGACGGCGAGGACGTGCAGGACGGCAACGGCCACGGCACGCACTGCATCGGCACCTCGTGCGGGCCGCGCAAGGTCGACGGCGGGCCGGGCTACGGGATCGCCTACGAGGCCGAGATCTACGCGGGCAAGGTGCTCGGCAACTCCGGTTCCGGCTCCGACGGCGGCATCCTGGCCGGCATCTCGTGGGCGATCGGCAACGGCTGCGCGATCGTGTCCATGTCGCTGGGCGCGGACACCAATCCGGGTGACCCGTTCTCGCCGGTCTACGAGCAGGTCGCCCAGCGCGCGCTGAGCCGCGGCACGCTGATCATCGCCGCCGCGGGCAACGCCAGCGAGCGCGCCGACGGCAAGATCGCCCCGATCGGGCACCCGGCGAACTGCCCGTCGATCCTCGCGGTCGGCGCGGTGGACGTCGCGGGCGCGATCGCCGACTTCTCCTCGGGTTCGGTGGACGCCGGGCACGGGGTGGACATCGGCGGGCCGGGCGTGAACGTGCACTCGGCGTGGCCGATGCCCAAGCGCTACCGGAGCATCAGCGGCACCAGCATGGCCACGCCGCACGTGTCCGGGCTGGCGGCGCTGGTCGCGCAGAAGTACGGCGCGCGGGGCTGGGAGCTGTGGGGCAGGCTGTCCCAGTGCTCCCTGCGCACCGGGTTGTCTTCGCAGGACTCGGGTGTTGGACTGGTCCAGGCACCCTGAGCAGCGCCTGACAACGAGGAGCGGCGATGACCGAGAATCGCAAAGTGATCGTGTCCGTCGCCGAGGAACAGCTGTCCGACATACCGGCCGTGGTCGAGGCGCTGGAACAGGCCGGACTGACCGTGGACTCGGTGCTCGAGCCGATCGGCACGATCACCGGGTCCCTCGGCCAGGGCGACGTCGCCGCGCTGCAGGAAATCCCGGGAGTCCGGGACGTCGAACTGCAGCGCGACGTCGATACGCGTTAGTCGCGGTTGCGGAGGTAGTCGCCCACCACGGCGGCGCCTAGGCCGTCGAGGTCCGGCGCCACCACCCGGCCGCCGGAGCGGCGGGCGATCAGGTTCACGAACGAGGTCAGGCGCGGGTCGTCACCGAGGCGGAACACGGTGACGGCCGCGCCCAGCCTGGCCAGCTGGTCCACCTCGGTGATGGTCCGGCGAATGGTCTGCGGCAGCGGCGGATAGGAGAACTCCGCGACGCCGTCGGCCTCCAGGTGAGCGGTCGGCTCGCCGTCGGTCACCATCAGCACCACCGGCCTCGCGCCCGGATGCCGCCGCAGGTGCCGCCCGGCCAGCAGCAGCGCGTGGTGGGCGTTGGTGCCCTGCTCCCACGTGCCCTCCAGGCCGATCAGGTCACCCAGCTCGACCGGCGCCGCGTAGCGCCCGAAGGTGATCAGCTGCAGGGCATCGTGGCGGAACCGGGTGGAGATCAGCTGGTGCAGCGCCAGCGCGGTGCGCTTCATCGGCAGCCAGCGGCCCTCCTGCACCATCGACCACGAGGTGTCCACGCACAGTGCGACCGCGGCCCGCGACCGGTGCTCGGTCTCGGTGATCTCCACGTCCGACACGTCCAGCCGCACCGCCGAGCCCGAAGACGCGGTGCGCAACACGGCGTTGCGCACCGTGCGGGAGGCGTCCCACGGCTGGGTGTCACCGAAGCGCCACGGCCGGGTCGAGCCCGTCGGCTCCCCCGCCGCTCCGGCCGAGGCCGTCTCACGCTCACCGGTGCGCCCGCGCAAGGTGCGCACCACGTCCGACAGCGCCGTTTCCCCCAGCCGCCGCAATGCCTTGGGCGACAAGCGAAGCGAGCCGTCCGGTGCCCGCTCGAACAGGCCCTGCCCGCGCAGTTCACGCTCCAGTTCGGACAGTCGTCGCGCGTCCACCGCGGCGTCCTCGCCGAGCTGGCGGGTCAGCGCCTCCAGGTCGAGATCGTCCATGCCGGCCCCGGGATAGGACTGCGCGAGCTGCTCGGCCAGCGCGTCCAGTTCGGCCAGGTCCGCCATCGCCTGCGCGCCCTCACCGAGCCCCATCGGGTTGTTCCCGCGGAACCGGCCAGCCGACTCCCAGTCCTCCCCCGGCCGAAGCGCCCGCAGCTGTGAGTCCAAATTGGACAACTGCTGCGCCAGTTCCGGGCTGCCGAAGGCCTGCTGCGAAAGCTCGGCCAGCTCGGCGCGCTGCTCCGGGGTCATCGAGTTGAGCATGCGCTGGGCGGCCGCCGCCCTGGCGGCCAGCGCGTCGATCAGCTCGTCGATGTTCTTCGGATTCTCCGGGAAGAACTCGCCGTGGCGCCGCATGAACTCGGTGAAGCGTTCGTTGACGTCGGAGAAGCCCTGCGCGTGCGCGGCGAGCAGTGCGTTGAGGTCGGCGAGCATCTGCCGGACCCGTTCGACGTCCTCGGGGCGCGTGCTCTGCAACGCCTCCTTCATGCCCTCGAACCGGGCATCCAGCAGCTCCTTGCCCAGCAGTTCCTGAATCTTCTGGTAGTTCTCCCGGCCCTGCTCGGACCGCCACGGATACTCGGCCAGTTCCCGCACCGCCGCCGCGGTACCGGGCGGCAGCGCGTCAAGTCGGGCTTCGTCGAACCGGGCGTCGTCGGACGGATCCGGGAACAGGGCACGCTTTTCCGCGTCGAGCGCTTCGTCGAGCAGGCGCCGCACCTCGTTGAGCGTGCCGTCGAGGTTGTTGCGCCGCTGGATTTCCGAGCGCCGCTGCCAAACCCGGCGGGTCAGCTCGTCGAGACCGGTGGTGTTGCGGGTGCCGCGCCGCAGCAGTTCCTCCAGCGCCGCGCGGGGCGACGAGCCGCCCAGCACGTCCCGGCCGATCTCGTCGAGCGCGTCGCGGAGATCGGCCGGTGGTGCCAGCGGATCGGGCCCGTCGTGCCACGGCCCGTACGCGTAGGTCATGGCCCGTACACCGTGCTGGTGCCGTCCTCGTCCTTGGCCAGCCGCCTGGCGAGGTACAGCGACTCCAGCGCCAGTTCCACCGCGGCGGCGATGCGGCCGGGCGAGTCGTCGGCGGAGACCCCGGCGCGGTGCGCGACCTCGTGCAGCACCGGCAGTTCCGGCAACGCGGCGAGCACGTCGGCGCCGGGAACCCGGTCACCGGTGGCCACCAGGTGCCCGTCGGCGACCACGTCGGCGAGCGGGCGCAGGTCGAGCCCGGCGAACCGCTCGCGCGCGGTCTCGGCGACCGCCCGGCGCAGCAGGTGCACCAGGTGCTCGGTCTCGCGGCCCTCCTCCCCCGGCTCGAACTCGAGCTTGCCGCGCAGCACGGCGGGCACGGCCTCCAGATCGATCGGACGGGCGACGGCGGGCTCCTCGCCGGTCAGCGCGGCCCGCCGCAGCGCCGCCGCGGCGACCGTCTCCGCCGCCGCGACCGCGAACCGGGCGGAGACCCCGGAGCGCTGGTCGATCACGCTGGCCTCGCGCAGGTTGCGGACGAACCGGGCGAGCACCTCCAGCAGCGGGTCACCCACCTCGGCGACCAGCTGCGCCTCCTGCCGGACGACGCCGACCTCGGCGTCCAGCTCCAGCGGGTAGTGCGTGCGGATCTCGGCGCCGAAGCGGTCCTTGAGCGGGGTGATGATCCGGCCGCGGTTGGTGTAGTCCTCGGGGTTCGCGGTGGCCACCACGAGCACGTCCAGCGGCAGCCGCAGGGTGTACCCGCGCACCTGGATGTCGCGCTCCTCCATCACGTTGAGCAGCGCCACCTGGATGCGCTCGGCCAGGTCCGGCAGCTCGTTGACCGCGACGATGCCGCGGTGCGCGCGCGGCACCAGTCCGAAGTGGATGGTCTCGGGATCGCCGAGGCTGCGGCCCTCGGCCACCTTCACCGGGTCGACGTCGCCGATCAAGTCGCCGACCGAGGTGTCCGGTGTGGCCAGCTTCTCGGTGTAGCGCTCGCCGCGGTGCAGCCAGGCCACGGGCAGCGCGTCGCCGAGTTCGGCGGCCCGGCGCCGCGAGGCCGGGGTGATCGGGTCGAGCGGGTGCTCGGGCAGCTCGGCGCCCTCGATCACCGGCGTCCATTCGTCGAGCAGGCCGGCCAGGGTGCGCAGCAGCCGGGTCTTGCCCTGCCCGCGCTCGCCGAGCAGGACCACGTCGTGCCCGGCCAGCAGCGCGCGCTCCAGCTGCGGCAGCACGGTGCGGCCGAACCCGACGATGCCCGGCCACGGGTCCTTCCCGGCACGCAGGGCGGTGAGCAGGTTGTCGTGGATCTCGGTTTTCACGCCGCGCGGGGCGTACCCGGCGGCGCGGAGCTCCCCCGCGGTGCGGGGAAGGTGTGCTGGTGCGGAGTTCACCTCCCCGACGCTACTGACCCGTCGGCGCTCCGTCGACGTGGACCAGCTCCAGGACCCCGGTACGCTTGTTCTCCGTGTGCTGTCCCAGTGCGTCCCTCGCGGTCTGGTCCTCGGCGTGGCTCCACGGTGCCGCGGCCTCCGACGACGCCCTCGACGCGCTGCGCGTCTGGGGTGAGGACCACGAGGTGGTGGCCGCCGACCCGTTCGGCGCCGACGCCTTCGACATCCCGGTCGCCGGTGAGCGCCCGGCCGGGCTCGCCGGCTTCCTGACCGGATTGCGCCGCCTCGGCGCCGGACCGGCGCGGTTCGTCCTGCCGGTACCCGGCGACGTGCGCGGGCTGGGCGGTGGCGGTTCGCTGACCGAGGCCGCGCTGCGCTCCGGTGAGGCCGTGGTGTTCGCCGAGATCGGGTACGGCGTGGTGCCGGAACCGATCGCCGAGGGCCTGTTCCGCTGGACGGTCCACCGGATCACCACCGCGGCCCCGATGGAGTACATCGCGCTCGGTGAGGCCGAGCACGGCCTGACCAGCGCGACCAGGAGCAGTGCGGGCGCGCTGCAGGAGCTGGACGTGGCCAGGGACCGTCCCGGCGTGCGGGCCGAGCTGTCCGAGCGCCTGCGCCGCACCGCGCACGTGAGCTGGCCGCCGGGCACTCCCGGCCGCGCGCTGCGCGTGCTCCAGCGCGCCGAGGAGATCGGCGCCATTCTCGCCATCGCCCACGCCGACGACCCCGGTGGCGCGCTGTCGGCCTCGGCCGCGATCCGCCGCGCCGACGCGCTCCGCCCGCTGCACGACGCCGTCCGCACCGCCCGGTTCGCCGCGGTGAACGAGACCATCCGGGTGTTCGCCGACCAGCCGGACCCGCTGCCGTGATCGTCATCGCGCACCTGAGTGACCTCCACCTCGACGGTGACGAGCGGAGCCTGGCACGGGCGACCCGCGTGTTCGACCACCTCAACGGGCTGCGGGGCGAGATCGACGCGGTGCTGGTGACCGGCGACCTGGCCGACCACGGGCTGGCCGAGGAGTACGAGGCCGTCGCCAAGCTGTTCGCCGGACCGAGGAAAATACTGCAACCGCTGCACTGCCCCGGAAACCACGACGTGCGCGGACCGTATCGCGAGGTCCTGCTCGGCGAAGCACCCTCGGACGGCCCGATCAACCAGGTGCACCACGCGGGCGGTGCGGTGTTCGCCCTGTGCGACTCGACCATTCCCGGCCGCGACGACGGCTACCTCACCGACGAAACGCTGGCGTGGCTCGAATCGGTCCTCGCCGACGCCGCCGATGCCCCGGTTTTTGTCTGCTTCCACCATCCTCCGGCGGAGCTGCACATCCCGTACGTCGACGGCATCCGGCAGACCGGTGAGGATCGGCTGGCGGCCCTGCTTTCCCGCCGCTCCAACGTGGTCGCGGTCCTCTGCGGACACGCGCACACGGCCGCGGCCGGCACGTTCGCCGGCTTGCCGCTGCTCGTCGCGCCGGGAGTGGTGTCGACGATCGGGCTGCCGTGGGAAAGCGACCGGATCATCGACCTCGACGCACCGCCCGCCATCGCCTTCCACGTGTTGGGCGACGACGGGCGGCTGACGACGCACTACCGCGTCATCCAGGCACCAGCTCGCTGAGGGCCCTGGTGATGCCCTTCCGGTCGTAGCTGTTGACCGGCAAGGTCGCCGCGTGGGCGTGGCGGATGACGCCGTCCCGGTCGATGAGCAGGCTTCCGGACTGCTGCAACGCGCCGAACACCTTCTTCATCAGCCCGACGGCCTCGTGCGGGGTGCCGCGCCGCCCGGTGACCACCTGGAACGGCAGCGCGCGCTTCGCCCGCCAGGCCGCGGCTTCGGCTCGTCCTTCCGGCACCGCGACCAGAACCCGGACGCCCGCGGCGGTCAGTTCGGCGGCCAGCTCGGTGAGGTTCCTGAGATGGAGGTTGCACACCGGGCAGCTGGTCGAGCGCGCGAAGTAGAGCAGCACGTTGTCCGTGCCGCGGTAGTCCGCGAGCCGGACCGCACGGCCGTCGGTGTCTTCCAGCGCGAGGTCGGGAACCGTGGATCCGATTTCGAGCATGAGGGCACTCCTAGTGATCGTCGTGCCGGAGCAGCAGTTCGCGGACCGTCGTCCTGGCCCGGTGGAGCCGGGACTTCATCGCGGCGGTGCTCAGGCCGAGCGCGTCGGCGACGGCTCGGCCGGGATAGCCCTGGATGTCCCGCATGATCAGCACGCGCCGCTGGTCACCGGGCAGTTCGGCGATCGCCGCGGCCACCCGCTGCGCCTCCAGCCCGCGCAGGACGTCGTCCTCCGCCGAAACCACCGCGCCGGGTCGCACCAGCTCGTCCCCGCGGAACGCCCGGCGGGCGCGGCGAAGGCATTCGTTGCGCACGATCCGGAACATCCACGACGCGAGCGCCCCGGAGGCCCGCAGGGTGCCGATCTTGCGGTACAGGATGATCAGCGCCTCCTGCGCCGAATCCTCCGCGTCCTCGGGCGACGCGCACAGCGAGCGCGCGAAGCGCTGCACGTGCGGGTGCGAACCCGAGACCAGGGCGGCGATGGCCTCCTGGTCACCGCTCTGCGCGGCAACGACCAACGCCTCCCTCGGCCAACCGGCCTCAGTCATGGCCTGCCCTCCACCACTGCTCCAGCGCCGGGAACGTCCCGGCCCCCATGAGAGGCGGCGTGCGGGGAAAAGGATTCAGCCGCGTGCCGGGCGCTTCGCCGGTTCACAGCAGGCGATCGCGCAGGGCTCGCCGTTGACCGTGCAGCCGGCCGCCGCGAACTTCGACAGCTTCCGCACCGGTGCGGAAGCGACGTGCTCGCGGACCAGTTCCACCACCAGCTCGGCGAACCGGGGGTCCGTGCCGGGCGTGGCCGCGCGGGCGAAGCCCATGCCGAGTTCGCGCGCCCGTTCGGCGGCTTCGTTGTCCAGGTCCCAGATCACTTCGAGGTGGTCGGAGACAAAACCCACCGGGCAGACGACCACCGAGCGCGCGCCCTCGGCGTGCAGCGCGTCGATGTGGTCGACGATGTCCGGCTCCAGCCACGGCACCTGCGGCGGGCCGGAGCGCGACTGCCACACCACGTCGTAGGTCTCCACGCCGACTTCGGCCGCCACCAGGCGCGCCGCTTCGGCGATCTGGCGCGAGTACCGGTGCCCGCCCTCTTCCGGCGGCCCGGCCGCCTTGTCCGCGCTGACCGGTACCGAATGCGCCACGAACACGATCCGCGCGCCCGCCGGGTCGTCCAGTTCGGCCATGGCGGTTCGCAGGGCGTCCGCGAAGGCGCCGACGAACAGCGGGTGGTCGAAGAACTGGCGCAGCTTGGTCAGTTCGGGCGCGTCCTCGCCGACCGCGGCCCGCGCGCGCTCGATGTCCTCGTCGTACTGGCGGCACGCGGAGTAACCACCGTAAGCGCTGGTGGGGAACACGAGGGCGCGTCGCACGCCGTCGGCCCGCATCCGTGCCACGGTGTCCTCCACCATCGGCTGCCAGTTGCGGTTGCCGAAGTACACCGGCAGGCCGATGCCCTGCGCCGCCAGCTCCTTCTCCACCGCCGCGATCGCGTCGCGGTTGAGCCGGTTGATCGGCGAGACCCCGCCGAAGTGCTGGTAGTGCTCGGCGACCTCTTCGAGCCGCTCGCGCGGCACGCCCCGGCCACGCGTCACGTTCTCCAGGAACGGCATGACCTCGTCCGGCCCTTCCGGACCACCGAAGGACAACCACAGCAGCGCGTCGTAACCCACGGTGTCCATCTTCCCCCGGTGATCCCGGCCACGCTTGCCCGGGGGTTTTGCATCAGTCGATCCAAAACAGGTACGGTGCTCGTCATGGCCCGCCCACGAGAATTCGACGAGCGCGCCGCCGTCGACCGCGCGATGCACGCGTTCTGGCGGGGCGGCTACGAAGGCACTTCGACCCAGCAGCTCTGCGAAGCCACCGGACTCGGGCGCAGCAGCATCTACAACACCTTCAGCAGCAAGCGCGAGTTGTTCGTGCGGGCGCTGCAGCACTACTGCGACACCGCGACCCAGCACCAGATCGACTTCCTCGACCGGCCGGGCTCGCCGCGCGAGAAGCTGCGCGCGCTGCTGCTGTCCACCGTCGAGGACGAGTTCACCAGCGACAACCACGGCTGCCTCGCGGTGAACACGGTGGCCGAACTCGGCGGCAAGGACGCGGAGATCAGCGCGCAGCTGGCGAAGGACACCGAGCGCTACGTCGCCGCGATCCACGCCGTGGTGACCGAGGGGCAGCGCGCCGGCGAGATCGACCCCGACCGCGATCCTCTTGTGCTCGCCCGGTTCCTGCACAGCCAGATCGGCGCGGTACGGCTGAGCGCACGCAGCGGCACCGATCGCCCGACCCTCGAACGCATCGTCGAACTGGCGCTCAGCACGCTCTGACCCCCACCACCCGCCCGGGTTCGCTTTCCGCTGCCCACATTTTGAACCAGCCGATCCAAAACGAAGGGGACGCCGATGCCGATCGCCGTCTACGTACTGGCGCTGAGCATTTTCGCGCTCGGCACCTCGGAGTTCATGCTCTCCGGGCTGCTGCCGCCGATCGCCGCCGATCTCGGGGTGAGCATTCCGGACGCCGGGCTGCTGATCTCCGCGTTCGCCGTGGGCATGCTGGTCGCCGCGCCACTGCTGGCCGCGGCCACGCTCCGCCTGCCGCGCAAGCTCACCCTGCTCGGCATGCTCGCGGTGTTCGGACTGGGCAACGTGGTCGGCGCGGTCTCCCCCGGCTACGGCCTGCTGTTCGCCTCGCGCGTGGTCAGCGCCGCGGCGGCGGCCGGGTTCTGGGCGGTCGCCGCGGTCACCACCGTGGCGATGGTGCCCGAGCGGCGGCGGGGCCGGGCGCTGGCGGTGATGGCGGGCGGGCTGACCGTGGCCAACGTGCTCGGCGTGCCGGCGGGCACCTGGCTCGGCCAGTTCGCGGGCTGGCGCTCGGCGTTCTGGGCGGTGGCGGCGCTGACCGCGGTCGCGATGATCGGCGTGCTGCTGCTGGTGCCCTCGGTCCGGCCGGCCGCCGAGCGCCCGAGCCTGCGCGGCGAACTGCGCTCCTACCGGAATCCCCAGCTGTGGCTGGCTTTCGGCATCACCTCGGCCAGCACCGCGATGGCGATGGCCACCTTCGGCTATCTGGCGCCGCTGCTCACCGAGGTGAGCGGATTGCCGGTGGACTGGCTGCCCGCGGTGCTCGCGCTGTACGGCGTCGGCGCGGTCATCGGCATCACCGCGGGCGGCCGGTTCGCCGATGTCCATCCACTGAGGACACTCGCGGGCGGTATCGGCGCGGCGGTGGTGATGCTGGCCGTGCTGGCGGTCGCCGGTGCCTCCGCCACGGTCGCGGTGATCGCGGCGTTCCTGTTGGGGCTGACCGGTTTTGTCACCAATCCCGCGCTCAACGTCCGGGTGTTCGCACTGGCGTCCTCGGCGCCGACGCTGGCCGGGGCCAGCAACGTCTCGGCGTTCAACGTCGGCATCGTGCTGGCGCCCTGGCTGGGCGGGCTGACCATCGACGCCGGACTCGGCTATCTCAGCGTCACCTGGGTGAGCATCGCGCTCGGCGTGCTGGCGCTCGGCGGTGTCGCGCTCGCTTCCACCCTGCAGCAGCGAGAACGCGTCCTGGTTTCCGTCCACTGAGGAGAGAGAACGAATGACCACCCGTGACGTACTGGCGGAACTCGACCGGCGGATGGCCGACTACGACCCGGCCCGGATCGCCGGACTGTTCGCCGAAACGGTGGACTGGGACATCCCCGGCGACACCGCGACCGTGCCGTGGATCGGCAAGCGGACCACCCGCGCCGAGGTCCGCGACTTCTTCAGCGACCTGGACCGCTACCTTGAGCGGGACGTGTACGAAGTGGAGCGGACCTTTGTGGACGGTCGGCTCGCGGTGCGGACCGGGCACCTGCGCTCGCGCATCCGGGCCACCGGCCGCTGGATCGAAACCCGGTTCGCCATCGAGCTGACCGTGACCGGCGGCCTGATCACCCGCTACCACCTGCACGAGGACAGCTGGCACATAGCCGAAGCGGCCCGCGCCTGACCACTCCCCAGATCACGAAGGTGGCCTTCGGGACGTTCCGAAGGCCACCTTCGTGACGGTCGGGTCAGAGGCCCAGTGCGTGCACGCCGCCGTCGACCATGATCATCGAGCCGGTGGTGGCGGGCAGCCAGTCCGAGAGCACCGCGCAGATGGACTTCGCCACCGGCGTCGGGTCCTCGGTGTTCCAGCCGAGCGGGGCGCGCTCGCCCCACGAGTCCTCCAGCTCGCCGAAGCCCGGGATCGACTTCGCCGCCATGGTCTTCACCGGACCGGCCGAGACCAGGTTCACCCGGATGCCCTTCGGCCCCAGATCCCGCGCCAGGTAGCGGTTGACCGACTCCAGCGCCGCCTTCGCCACGCCCATCCAGTTGTAGGCCGGCCAGGCCACGCGCGCGTCGAAGTCCATGCCGACCACCGACGAGCCCTCACCCAGCAGCGGCAGCGCCGCGGCGGTCAGCGACTTGAACGAGTACGCCGAGACCTCGACCGCGACCGAGACGTCCTCGCGCGGGGCGTCCAGGAACGGCGCGCCCAGGCAGGTCTGCGGCGCGAACCCGATCGAGTGCAGCAGCCCGTCCAGCCCGTCGACGTGCTCGCGGACCCGGTCGGCGAGGGTGTCCAGGTGCTCGTTGTTCTGCACGTCCAGCTCGATCACCGGCGCGGGCTCGGGCAGGCGCTTGGCGATGCGCTCGACCAGCGACATCCGCCCGAACCCGGTGAGCACCACCTTCGCGCCCTGCTCCTGCGCCACCTTCGCGGCGTGGAAGGCGATCGAGCCGTCGGTGATCACCCCGGTGATCAGCAGGCGCTTGCCTTCGAGCAGTCCGGTCACAAATACCTCCAGGTTGGTGGGAAACGAGTCAGTGCCGGTCTAGTGGCCCATGCCGAGGCCGCCGTCGACGGGCAGCACCGCACCGTTGACGTAGCCCGCCTCGTCCGACGCGAGGAAACGCACCGCGGCCGCGATTTCAGCAGGCTCGGCGTACCGGCCGGACGGGATCGTGGCGAGGATCTCCTTGCGGCGCTCCTCGGGCAGCTCGTCGGTCATGTCCGTGGTGACGAAGCCCGGCAGGATCACGTTCGCGGTGATGTTGCGCGACCCCAGTTCCCTGGCCAGCGACCGGGACAGGCCGATCAGTCCCGCCTTGCTCGCCGCGTAGTTCACCTGACCGGCCGAACCGGTCAGCCCCACCACCGAGGAGATGAACACGAACCGGCCCCAGCGCGCCTTCAGCATCGCGCGGCTGGCCCGCTTCGCGACGCGGTACGCGCCGGTCAGGTTCGCGTCGACCACCCGGGTGAACTGCTCCTCGCTCATCCGCATGAGCAGCGTGTCGTCGGTCATGCCCGCGTTCGACACCAGCACCTCGACCGGGCCCTGGTGCTCCTCGACCGCCTTGAACGCCGCGTCGATCTGCTCGGCGTCGGTGACGTCGGCGCGCACGCCGAACAGGCCGTCGGGAGCTCCCGAGCCGCGGTGTGTCACCGCGACCTTGTGCCCCTGCGCCGCGAGATCGCGCGCGATCGCCAGGCCGATGCCGCGATTACCCCCGGTGACCAGAACGGACCGTCCCACGTATGCACTCCCTAGCCCTCGTGCCGTTGCTGACGCACGAAGGTTATCCAGCCGCGATCGGCCGCCCGCAGCCGCGCCACCTCTACTCGCTGGTAGCCGTCGTACGGCACAATGCGCGGGAAAGCTCGAGGTGGAGGGACCGGCCGTGCGTGTGCTGCTCGTCGAAGACGACGACGGGATGGCCGACGCCCTCACCGAGTCGCTCGACGCCCGCGGGCACGTGGTCACCAGGGCCGCGCGCGGCGCGGACGCGCTCGTCCGGCACGGCGACGCCGACCTGTTGCTGCTGGACCTCGGCCTGCCCGACACCGACGGGCTCGAGGTGCTGCACCGGATCCGCCAGGTCTCCGAGGTACCGGTGGTGGTGCTCACCGCCCGTGACGACGAGCAGTCCGTGGTCCGCGGGCTGCGGCTGGGCGCGGACGACTTCCTCGCCAAGCCGGTGCGGCTCGCCGAACTGCTGGCACGCATCGACGCGGTCGCCCGGCGCGCCCGCGACAGCGCCGGGCCGGAGGTCGTCCAGGTCACCGACGTGGAGATCGACCTGGCCGCGCGGCGGGTGCGCGCCGGCGGCACCGAGGTCACGCTGACCACCAAGGAGTTCGACCTGCTGGCCGTGCTCGCGGGGCGCCCGGGCACCGCGGTCAGCCGCCAGCAGCTGATGGACGAGGTGTGGGGCGACGCCAGCCTCGCCGTGTCGCGCACGCTGGACGTGCACCTGACCCAGCTGCGCGCGAAGCTCGACCGCCCCGGCCTGCTCGTCACCATCCGCGGCTTCGGCTACCGGCTCGGGGACTGAACCGGTGCGCGCCCGCCTGCTCGTCGCGTTGCTGGTGTTCGCGCTGGTCGCGGTCGCCGGATTCGCCGTGCCCCTGCTTTCGGCCACGGCCGAGCAGCGCACGCAGCAACTGGTGATCAGCCGCAACGCCGACGTCGACCGCTTCGTTCTGCTCGCGCAACAGGCCGTCGAATCCGGGGACGCGGCGATGCTGCGCACCGAAGCCGAAGCGTATAGGGCGTTATACAATGAACCGGTGCTGGTGGTCGACGCGCACCGGCGGCCGCTGGTGGAGAGCCCGGACCTGAACCTCGGCCAGCAGCCGGTGCGCGAGCGGGTCGAAGCCACCCTGCGCAACCAGGCCACCCCGGCGCCGGAAACGCTCAGCCCGTGGTCGGCCGATCCGGTGGTGTTCGCGCGCCCGGTCGGCCCGAGCACCCGCGTGGCGGGCGTGGTCCTGCTGCGGGCCTCGGTGGACACCGCCGCGGCCGACGTCGGCCGCCGGTGGCTGCTCACCGGGCTCGGCGCCGTCGCCGCCGCGCTCGCCTTCGCCGCGCTCGCCTGGCAGTTCGCCCGCTGGGTGCTGAAACCGTTGCGCCAGCTGGAAGACGGGGTGCTCGCGGTGACCGGCGGCCGTCGTGCCCAGGTCCCGGCCAGCACGGGCCCGAAGGAACTGCGGGTGCTCGCCGGGGAGTTCAACCAGATGTCCGACGCCGTGCTCGAGTCCGCCGAGCAGCAACGGCGGATGGTCGCCGACGCCTCCCACCAGCTGCGGAACCCGATGGCGGCACTGCGCCTGCGGGTGGATTCGCTGGCGCCACGCGTCGACGAGCAAGGGCAGCGGACCTATCTCGCCACGGTGACCGAAGTGGAGCGGCTGGAGTCCCTGCTGGACGGCCTGCTCGCGCTCGCCGTCGCCGAGACCACGGCGACCAGGGCGGCGGCCGCGGGCTCCGCCGAGCACGCCGACCTGGCCGGGGTGCTCGCCGAGCGGGTCGACGCCTGGCGGCCGTCCGCCGATCAGTCCGACGTGGACATCAAGGTCGGGGTGGTACCGACGGTCCTGCTGCGCTGCCCCGAATCCGACCTGGCGCAGATCCTGGACGTGCTGCTGGACAACGCCATCAGCCACGGCGGCCCCGAGCTGACGCTGAGCGCGTCCGTGCACGGGGACCACGCGGTGCTCCTGGTGCGGGACAACGGTCCCGGACTGTCCGAAGAGGAACGTGCCAAGGCCACCGAGCGGTTCTGGCGGCGCGGCGGCGACGGTGCCCCGCGCGGCACCGGACTCGGCCTGGCCATCGCGGAACGCCTCACCTCCGCGCACGGTGGCGCGCTGAGCCTGCACGCCACCGAACCGCACGGCCTGACCGTGCGCGTCGAACTCCCGGTGGTGCCCGCATGAGGCGCCGCAGCCTGCTCCTCGGCGGCCTGGCCCTGCTCGCCGCGGGCTGCGCGCCCGGCGGCTACCGCGGCCCGGACCGGAAGGTGACCATCGCCGCGGGTGAGCGCGGCGGCTTCTACCTGGCCTTCGCGCAGCTGCTCGCCGCCGAGATCACCAAGGCCGAACCCGCGCTGCGGTGCGAAGCGGTGGTCACCGAAGCCAGCGTCGCCAACGTGAACCAGCTCCGCGAGGGCACCGTCGATCTGGGCTTGGTGCTGGCCGACGTGGCGCAGTCGGCGGTACGCGGGCAGGACCCGTTCCCCGCGCCGGTGCCGTTGCACGCGCTCGGCCGGGTCTACGAGAACTACCTGCAGGTGGTCGTCCCTGCCGACGGCCCGGTCCGCGACCTGGCCGGACTCGCCGGGCGCCCGGTGGCCATCGGCTCGCGCTTCTCCGGCGCGGCCTTCCTGGCGCAGCGCCTGCTCACCGTGTCCGGTATCGAGGTCCAGCCGAGCACGCTGCTGCTCGGCGAGGCGATCGCCGCGCTGCGCGACCGCCGGGTCGACGCCCTGATCTGGTCCGGCGGCGTGCCGACGCCCGCGATCGCCGAACTGGACCGGGAAACCCCGATCCGGTTGCTGGCCCTCGACCGCGCGCTGCCGGTGCTGCGCTCGGTGCACGGCCCGGTCTACGAACAGGTGCGCGTCCCGGCCGACGCCTACGAAGGCGTGGGCGATGTGCCCACCATCGGCACCGCGAACCTGCTCGCCTGCTCCCCCGCGCTGCCCGACGACGTGGCCGCCGCCGTGGTGCGCGTGCTGGTCAGCCACGCCGCCGACCTGGTGCCCGCCGAAGCGGTCGGCGCGCAGTTCCTCGACGTGCGCACGCTGATCGGCACCGGCGAGGTCCCGCTGCACCCCGGTGCCGTGCGGACCTACCGCGAACTGCACGGGTAGGGGTGCGGGGGCGCGAGTAACCCCTGTTGCGCCGAGTGCATCTTGATCAGCGGTCAATGGGCCGGTTGTATTCCGGGCACAATTCCACACCGGCCACGGAGGAAACCGCGATGACCCAGTCGATCTCGCTGTCCGATCCCACCGCCACACGGGCGAAACCGTGGCGGCTGGTGCTGTTGTCCGGCCTGGCCGGGGTGGTGCTGGCGGTGCTGTGGTCACCGCACCTGGTGGACAAGGTGATCGCGGGCGGCATCGCCGGCCCGATCTTCGGCGAGGACCTCGGCGCGGTGACCATCTCCGGGTCCGGCATGGCGATCGCGTTCGCCTTCGTCACCGGCATCGCGGGCATGTTCACCGCGTGCAACGTGGCGGTGTTCAGCGCGCTCGCGCCGCTGGCCGCGCAGCCGGGCGACACCCGGAGCCGGACGCTGGCCCTGCTGCGCCCGATCGGCCTGCTGCTGGCGGGCGCGGTGGTGGTCTCCGGGGTCTACGGCGCGATCGGCGTGCTGTTCAGCGACGGCATGCCGCAGCTGTCCTCGGCCAGGCTCGGTGATCCGGAGACCGGGCTGGCGGTCCGCATCCTCCAGGCGGGAATCGTCTTCAGCCTCATCGGCCTGATCATGGTGTGGCGCGGGCTGAGCTACGCCGGGCTGGCCCGCAACCCGCTGGCGGGACTGTTCGCCCGCCGCCCGGGCGCCGAACTGGTGTTCCTCGGGGCGCTGATGGGCGCGTTCCTGATCGGACGGCCGTACCCGCCGTTCCGCAAGCTGTACGAGTACGCGGCTTCCACCGACAACCCGCTGCTCGGCTTCCTCACCTTCGCGCTGCAGTCGGCGGGCAACATCGCCGGGGTCGCCGTGCTGTTCCTGGTGGTCACGCTGGCCACGCGGGGCCGGTTCCAGCGATGGCTGACCCGCTCCCCCGGCCGCGCGGCGCGCATCTCGGCCGCCGCGTTCATCCTCGTGGGCACGTTCTTCGTCTTCTACTGGGGCGTCAAACTGGGCTACCGCGCGGGCGTGCTGTGGTGGCCGCAGATGCCGTACAACTCGTGAACCACGCCTAGTTAGGGTGGGCGGGTGTTCCGCATTCTGTTCTACCGGCCGGAGATCCCGCCCAACACCGGCAACGCCATCCGGCTCGCGGCGAACACCGGGTGCGAACTGCACCTGGTGGAGCCGCTCGGGTTCAACTTCGAGGAAAGCCACCTGCGCCGCGCCGGGTTGGACTATCACGACCTGGCGGTGGTGCGGGTGCACCCCGACCTCGACGCCGCGTGGGCGGCGCTGCTGCCCGCGAAGGTGTACGCCTTCACCACCGCGGGCAGCAGGCTGCACACCGAGGTCGACTTCGCCCCCGGCGACGTGCTGATGTTCGGACCCGAGTCGGCGGGCCTGCCGCCGGAGGTGCGCGAGGCACCGGAGATCACCGACCGGGTCCGTCTGCCGATGCGCCCGGCGAACCGCTCGCTGAACCTCTCCAACAGCGCGGCCATCGCCGTCTACGAAGCCTGGCGCCAGCACGGCTTCGCCGGTAGTTAGGCGCCGATCGGCTCGTCCCAGTCGAGGTGGTGGTCGTAGATCCACTGGCTCGGGTCGGTGCCGGTGCGCGCCGCGCGCCGCATGGCCACGCTCATGATCAGGTCACGCGGCAGCCGCGCGATCGGGCCGAGCGCCTTCCAGCCGCCGACCCGGTTTCCCTGCTCCACCACACGTTCCACCCGCTCCCGCCGCAGCCGCTCGAAGGCGGCGAAGGCGGTGCCGGCGTCCTGGCCGTCCCGCAGGCACTTGGCCAGCACCACGGCGTCCTCGACGGCCATGGCCGCGCCCTGCCCGATCGACGGCGCGGTGGCGTGGGCGGCGTCGCCGATGATGATCATCCGGTCGCGGTGCCAGCGCGGCACGGCCGGCAGGTCGTAGGTGTTCCACCCGGCGAAGACCCGCTCGGTCGCCGCGATGATCTCCGCGGCGGGCCCGCGATCGCGCCGGAACAACTCCGTCAGCCGGGCGCGCCACGCTTCCGGGGTGATCGCCGACAGCTCGGCGGGCGTGGGTTCGGTGGGGCAGGCCGGATTCGCCACCCACCACACCTCGCCGTCCGGGTGCACGGTGTAGGCGAAGAAGCAGCGCCTGCCGAACAAGGCGTTCATCACGCCCGGCTCGGCCCCGGTCCTCACCCCGCGCGCGTATCCGCCGGTGTTGAGCAGCCCGGCGTACCGCGCCCCCGGAGCGTCCGGAGCGATGATCTCGCGGGTGCGAGACCGCAGGCCGTCCGCACCGATCAGCACGTCGCCCTCGGCCGCGGTGCCGTCGGCGAACCTCGCCCGCACCCCGTCACCGGTGGGTTCGGCGTCGACGAGCCGCTTGCCGAACTCGATGCGCACCCCGCGGCGCACGGCTTCCTCGCGCAGCGCGCGGTACAAATCCGCGCGCTTGACCGTGCGGCTCACCGTGCCGTCCTCCAGCGCCGTGCCGTAGGGCAGTTCGCCCAGCCGCCGGCCGGAGCCACTGGTGATCGTCATTCTCGGTGTGTCGAAACCGAGTCCGCCGACATCGAGATCCAGTGCGCGCAGTGCGTCGAGCGCGTTCACCGCCAGGGTGAGGAAAACGCCCGCGTTGTCGGCCGTGCGGTCGTACGCCTCGTAGACGACCGGGTCCAGTCCGGCCTTGTGCAGGGCGATCGCGCTCGCCGCACCTGCGATACCGCCGCCGATGATCATCGTTGTATATGCCATAAACCGAGGTTTATAGCATATACTCAAGCCCATGAGCGACAAGCTGCCCGCCGGAATCGAGCTGCTCTGGGCCGGACTCGACGGCCCGGAACCACGCGAAGGGCTGAGCGTGTCGAAGATCGTGCGCACGGCGGTGGAACTGGCCGACGCCGGCGGCCTCGAAGCGGTGTCCATGGCCAAGATCGCCGACCGGCTGGGCTTCACCGCGATGTCGCTGTACCGGCACGTGCCGGGCAAGGACGAAGTGCTGCTGCTGATGCTGGACCGGGTCTCGGCCGTGCCACCCGAACTCGACGATCCCGGCGACGACTGGCGGCTCGGCCTCGAGCGCTGGTGCCGGGCCCAGTGGACGATGCTGCGGGCCCATTCGTGGATCCCGCACCTGCCGATCACCGGCCCGCCGATCACGCCGAACCAGCTGGCGTGGACCGATCGCGCCCTGCGTGCCCTGCGCGGCACCGGACTCACCGAAGCCGACAAGGCGGGCGTGGTCCTGCTGGTCGCGGGCCACCTGCTCACCGCCGCCCGGATGAGCACCGAGCTGGGCGCGGCCGCTTCGAGCGAGTCGGTGGCCGCGCACAGCGCCCTGCTCGGCGAACTCGTCGACGCCCGGCGCTTCCCCGCACTGCGCACGGCGATCGAGGCGGGCGCGTTCGACTACCCGGAAGGCACGGCCGAGCCGGACCGCGAATTCGGCTACGCCTTCGGCCTCGACCGCATCCTGGACGGCGTGGCCGCCCTCATCCAGCGGAGGGCAGCTACGGCAGGCGCTGCCCGATGAGCAGTGAGCTGCCGACCCCGGCGAAGAGCACCAACGTGCCCAGCACCACCCACGGCCTGCTCGCGTCGGCATCCTTGGTCTCGTAGCCGATCTGCTCGCCCAGGTTCGCGTAGACCTGCTTGAGTTCCTCGGCGGTCGCCGCCTTGTAGAACTCGCCGCCGGAGAGCTTGGCGATCTCGCGCATCGACTCGTCGTCCACCTCGACCGGGACCTGCTCGCCCTCGATCTCCACGGTGCCCCGCGAGGTCCCGAACGAGATGCTGGAGATCGGCACCTGCGCCTGCCGCGCGGCCTGCGCGGCGGTGAACCCGCCCCGCGGCCCGTACGGGTCGTCGGTCGGCACCGTCTGCTTGCCGTCGGTCATCAGCACGATGCGCGCCGGCGGCGGCCCCTCGGCCCCCGCGATCACCGAGGAGAAGCCCTCGATCGACTGCAGCGCCGCGAACACGCCCTCGCCGGTGGCGGTGGACTGCGCGAGCTTGAGGTTGTCGATCGACTTCACCACGTTGACCCGCTCGGTGGTCGGCGCCACCAGCACGGTCGCCGTGCCGGCGAACGAGATCAGCCCCAGGTTCACCCCGGGCGTCAGCCCCTGGGCGAACGAGCGCGCCGCCTCCTGCGCCGCCTTGATCCGGCTCGGCTCGACGTCGGTGGCCTCCATCGACAGCGAAACGTCGATCACCAGCATCACCGTGGCGCGGTTGCGCGGCACCTTCGCCTCGGCGGTCGGCCCGGCCAGCGCCACGGTGAACAGGATCAGCGCCACGGTGATCAGCGCGGCAGGCACGTGCCGGACCCGGCGCTCGCTCTTCGGCGCCACCTTGTCCAGCAGTTCCAGGTTGGAGAACCGCAGCGTGCGACGGCGGCGCAGGCGCTGCACCACCACGTACCCGGCGACCACCCCGGCCACCGCGATCAGCAGCAGGAACCACCACGGCGCGGCGAATCCGGTCAAGCTCATGCGACACCTCCCGACCATCCGCGCTTGCGAGCCACGACAAAGCGGACCATGTCCGCGATCCAGTCCGAATCGGTGCGCAGCACCAGGTGCCCGGCCCCGGCCCGCCGGATCCCGGCGGCCACCTCGGCCCGGTGCGCCCTGGACGCCGCGCCGAACTCCTTGCGCAGCAACGGGGTGGCGTGCACCTCGCGCTGCCGCCCCGACTCCGGATCGGCCAGCACCACGGTGCCCACCTCCGGCAGGTCGAGGTCACGCGGGTCGAGCACCTCGACCGCGATCAGTTCGTGCCGCGCGGACAGCCCGCGCAGCGGGCGCTGCCATTCGGTGCCGCCGAGGAAGTCCGAGATCACCACGACCAGCCCGCGCCGCCGGGGCGGGCGCCGCAGCTGCTCGATCGCCGAGGGCAGATCGCCCCGGGTGCCCTCGACCGCGCGCGGCGTCTCGGCCACCTTGCGGACCAGGCCGCGTGCGTGGGCCAGCCCGCCACGGGCCGGGATGCGCCGGGTTTCCGCGCCGGTGGACACGATGGCGCCGATCCGGTTGCCGCCACCGCCGGTCAGGTGCGCGATCGCGGCCATCGCGCAGACCACCAGATCCCGCTTCTCGCACAGCGCGGTGCCGAAGTCCAGGCTGGCCGACAGGTCGGCCACCACCCAGGTCTCCAGCTCGCGGTCCGCGACGGTCTCGCGGATGTGCGGCTCGGTGGTGCGCGCGGTGACCGCCCAGTCCATCCGGCGCACGTCGTCACCGGGCTGGTACGGCCGCGCCTCCCCCGGCTCGGACCCCGGCCCCGGTACCAGGCCGAGGTGGTTGCCCTGCATCAGCCCGTCAAGCCGCCGCCGGACGTCCAGCTCCAGCGTGCGCAGGCCCGCTTCGAGCCGGTCGCCGGTCAGGATCGGGGGCGCCCAGCGCGGGCGGTCGTCGTTGGATTCCTTCGCCGAAAACATCGACCTCGCCGCTTACCTGACCGGCGCGCCCGCCGGCACCGGCTGCTGCGGCCCCTGCGGGCCACCGCCCTGCGGCCGGGCCGAGACCTGCGGCAGCGGCACGGTCTGCAGCACGCGGGTGATGATGTGGTCCAGCGGGACACCGTCGGCCAGCGCGTCGTAGGACAGCACCAGGCGGTGGCGCAGCACGTCCGGCACCACGTCCACCACGTCCTGCGGCAGCACGTAGTCGCGGCCGCGGACCAGCGCGAGCGCCCGCGAGGCGGCGATGATGCCGAGGCTGGCGCGCGGCGAGGCGCCGTAGGACACCCAGCCGGCCACGTCGGTCAGCCCGTGCTCGGCCGGGGTGCGGGTGGTCAGCACCAGCCGGACCACGTAGTCGACCAGCGCGTGGTGCACGAAGACCTGCGAGGCCACGCCCTGCAGGCGGACCAGCTCGGCCGGGCTGAGCACCTCGTGCGGTTCCGGCGGGGTCACGCCCATCCGGTAGACGATCTCGCGCTCCTCCTCCGCCGACGGGTACTCCACCACGATCTTGAACAGGAAGCGGTCGCGCTGGGCCTCCGGCAGCGGGTAGACGCCCTCGTTCTCGATCGGGTTCTGGGTGGCCAGCACCAGGAACGGATCGGGCATCGGGAAGGTCTTGCCGCCGATGGAGACGTGGCGCTCGGCCATCACCTCGAGCATCGCCGACTGCACCTTGGCCGGCGCGCGGTTGATCTCGTCGGCGAGCACGAAGTTCGCCACCACCGGGCCGAGCTCGACGTCGAAGCGCTCGGCGCCCTGGCGGTAGATGCGGGTGCCGAGGATGTCGGCGGGCACCAGGTCGGGGGTGAACTGGACCCGGGAGAAGGAACCGCCGACCACCCGCGCGAAGGTCTCCACGGCGAGCGTCTTGGCCACGCCCGGCACGCCCTCGAGCAGCAGGTGCCCCTTCGCCAGCAGGCCCACCAGCATGCGCTCGACGAGCCGGTCCTGCCCGACGATGATCCGCTTCACCTCGAACACGGTGCGCTCCAGCAACTGGGCGTCCCGCGCGGGGGTTCCTGGTTGCTGACCGGGCACGCCCTCGGCGTAGCCGGGATCGGTCACGGGTGCCTCCTCGACGAGTTCTCTGCAGATGGTGCCGCCACCGTAGTCAACCCGGGTGGCGGTATGACGGCTGTGAAGACGCGATCACCGCGTTCCGCGCAGCCGGTGGAGATCTTCGGGGGTGTCCACGTCGGCCGCCTCGCCCGGCGCCGCCGGAACCTCCACAATGGACAAATCACCCAGTGCCCGGCGCAGCGCGGCGCCGGACGGCTCGGCCGGGACCGCCGCCCGCAGCGCCGCCGCGCGCCACACCCCGGTCAGCCACTGACGGCGCCCGGCGTCGACCAGCAGCGCGCCGTCGGCGTCACCGCGGGCACCACGAAGCCTGTCCACTGTGGACGAGGTGAGCCCGGTCAGGTCCCCGGCCAGCAGGGCGATTTCGGTGGCGTCGGGCAGCAGGGCGAGCCCGGCCGCGAGCGCCGCGACGGGACCACCGCCCGGCGGATCCTCCCGCGTCCAGCGCACCGCGCGAAGCCCTTCCCGTGGCGGCCCGACGACCACTGGGTCCACCACGCCGGCGTCACCGAGCGCGGCGAGCACACCTTCGAGCAGGGACCGGCCGCCGACCTCGAGCATGGGCTTGTCCACGCCCCCCAGCCGCCTGGCCTCGCCCCCCGCGAGCACGATCCCGGCGAACATCGGGCCAGCATGCCACAGCGGTCACCGGCCGCCCGCGTCGGCGAGGCGGCGCGGCGCCCGCCACGCCCAGGCCCGCTCGGTCAGCCCGCGGAACAGCTCCGGATCGACCGTGGCCAGGTCCACTTCGAGCAGCAGCCGCCGCTGGCGGATCTGGCCGCTGAACACCGCCGGGTCCTCCTCGACCGCGGCGCGGACGTCGGCCTCCTTCAGATGCAGGTGGGCGCGGGTGCCGTCGGCGACCAGCGCGGCGAAGGTCCGCCGCCGCACCTGGAAGCACGGCGTCGTCCCCTCCCCCGCCTCGGTCACCTCGGGCAACGCCATCGCGATCCGGCGCACCTCTGCTGGTTCGAGCATTCGAGTTCCCCTCGTCGAGCACGGTCGAGCACCTATGCCCGGACGTCGAACGGGGAGACCCGGAATCGACAGCTCAGCCGATGAGACGGGTGGCGTACGGCATGATGCCGCCGTAGCGGACCGGCGAGACCTTGACCACCGAGCCCGAGTGCGGGGCCTCGATCATCTGGCCGTTGCCCAGGTAGAGGGCCACGTGGTGGATCCGGCCGCCGCGGCCCCAGAACAGCATGTCACCGCGGCGCATCTGCGACAGCGGCACCTTGGTCCCGGAGTTGTACTGGTAACCGCTGTAGTGCGCCAGCCCCTTGACCCCGGCGAAGGCGTAGATCATCAGCCCGGAGCAGTCGAAGCCGACCTTGCGGTAGTCGCCGTGCGCGTCGGCCACCCCGCCGTCGCGAATGCCCCTGGTCGGCCCGCTCTGGTTGCCGCCACCCCAGGCGTAGACCACGCCCAGCTGCGACATCGCCCGCGCGATCACCGACTCGACACTGCGACCGGCCGGCGCGGACGGCGCCGACGGACGGCCCGCCGAACCACCGTTCTTCTTGCCGCCACTCGGCGCGGGCTGGGCCATCGCCGCCTTGCGGGCCTGTTCCTCTTCTTCCGCGCGCTTCTGCGCCTGCCAGTCCTCGTACCGCTGGCGCTGCCCCTCCAGGCCGCTGACCTTGGACTGCGCCTCGTAGAGCCGCCTCTCCACGTCGGACTTCTCCGACTCGAGGCGCCCGTTCTCGGCTTCCTGGTCCTGCTGGGCGCGGACCGCCTCGTTCTGCGCGGCGTCGGCGTTGCTCTTGGCGCGCTCGGCGGCCGCCTGCTTCTCGCGGGCGACCTCGAGCTTCTTGCGTGCCTCGGAGTCCTTGTTCGACTTGTCGGTCTGCGCGCGCTGCATGCCTTCGAGCGCGTCGACCTGGCTGCCACCGACCGCGTCGAGCAGCTGGGCACGGGCGAGCAGGTCCTTGGGGCTGTCCGAGCCGAGGTAGGCCGAGACCGAGCCGATCGTGCTGCCCTGCTGATAGCTGGCGCCGACGAACTTGTCCAGGTCGGCGCGCGCGTTCTCCACCGCGGACGCCGCCGCGTCGGCCTCGGCGCCGGCGGACTCGGCGTCCCGCTGGGCCGCGCTCGCCTCGTCCTGCGCTGTCTCCATGTCGACGCGGGCCTTGTTCGCGTCCTCCATCTTGAGTTCGACGTCGGCCTGCAGCTCGCCCAGCCGGGACTCGGCCTCGGCGAGCCGGTTGGTCAGCTTGCCGACCTCACCGGCCTTGGCGTCGGCCTCGTCGCGGCTGCTGTCGAGTTCGGAGTCGCTGGGGTTCGGCGGGGGCGGCGGCACGGCGACCGCCGTTCCGGTTCCGCCGAGCAAAAGCACCACGCTGAGTGAGCCGATGGCGGCCCACTTCGCCCGCGCGCGCCCGCTGCGTTTCACCCGCCACCTCCGACCGTCCTCAATCGACACCCGGTGACCTGCGCTTACCCAGGCCCCCGCGAGCACTGTGCCACCTGAGCCCCACAATGACCACCAGTCACACGCGAAACTCAGGCCTCGTTGATCACTTTTCCCCCGATCCGGGGATACGGGAAAGCCGGACGGGGGTGAACCTGGGACCCGCCTCGCGCGTCCAAGCCGCACCGGACGTCCGTCCGTGAACCATCCGTGAAACTCCGTGAACGAGGAGAGACCCCCGTGCCGAACCGCTCGTTGGCCACCAAGGTGCTGGCCGCCTCCGCCGCCGCGGGCCTGGTGCTCGCCGTGGTGGGCAGCTTCCTCAGCTGGTTCCGCTCGGGCTCGGTGAACCGCAGCAGCTACCAGCTGGTCGGCCTGATCGACCGGTTCGGCCTGACCGACAACACCTTCGTGCTGCTCGCGCTGCGGGTGTGGATCGTGGTCCCGCTGCTGGCCGCGGCGGCGATCGCGCTGCTGGTGCTCGGCGCCACCCGCACCGGCGCGGCGGTCACCGTGGTGCTGGCTATATTCGTGGGAACCGCGGCGGGGTTCGCCGCCGTCCAAGGTGGCGATGAGGGCGGACCCATCGGCGTAACACCGCTGGGACCCGTCACGACTACCATCGGCACGCTGGTCGCCGTCATCGGGGCGCTCGGCGCGGTGGCCGTGTCACTGTGGCCGCGGCGACGCGGTGGCCAGGCACAGAGGAATCGAGGGGTCTCGTGACCAGTCCAGGACAGGGCGGCCAGTGGCCGCAGCAGGGCGGCGAAGGGCAGCAGGGCGGTCAGGAGTACCCGCAGCAGCAGTACCCGCCGACCGCGCAGCAGTACTACCCGCAGACCGGGGAACAGCAGTACTACGCGCCCCAGACCGGTGAGCAGCCGTACCAGCAGCAGCCGTATTCGACTGGACAGCAGCAGTACGCCCAGCAGGGGCAGTACCAGCAGCAGTACTCGCAGGAGCAGTACTACGCCCAGCAGCAGGCCAGTGGTGGCTACCCGGTGCAGCCGGACGGCGCGCCCGGCGGCCCTGGCACGCCCAAGCGCAAGAAGGGCCTGATCATCGGCCTGGTGATCGCGCTGGTGGTCGCGGTCGGCGGCGGGGTCACCTGGTTCGCGCTGGCGCAGAGTTCCTCCGGTGGCGCGGACACGCCGACGCTGGCCGCGCAGAACCTGGCGAACACGATCAGCTCCGGTGACGTGGTCGGCCTGCTCGGCACGCTGGCGCCCGCCGAGGCCTCGCTGTTCACCGACCCGATCGAAGAGGCCGCGGCCGAGCTGAAGCGGCTGGAGATCATCCGCCCGGAGGCCGACCCCAAGGCGCTGTCCGGCATGGAGATCAAAACCGAGGGCCTGGTCTTCGACGAGTCCCAGCAGCAGCAGGTCAACGACCACCTGACCATCACCAAGCTGACCGGCGGCAAGATCACCGTCACCGCGGACTTCACCAAGATCCCGCTGACCAAGGACTTCCTCGAAGCCACGCTCGACGCCGACGACCTGCCGTCGGGCCCGGAGACCGAGACGATCGACATCGCCGAGGAGGTCCGCAAGAACAAGGGCGAGCCGGTGCGGATCGCCACGGTCAAGGTCGACGACGCCTGGTACCCGAGCCTGCTCTACACGATCGCCGACTACGCGCTGCTCGAGGAGAAGACCGAGTGGCCCGCCCAGGGCATCGCGGCCAACGGCGCGGGCAGCTCGACCGACGCGGTCAAGGAGCTGCTGCAGGCCGCGCTCGACGCCGACATCAAGCGCGTGATCGAACTGCTGCCGCCGGACGAGATGGGCGCGCTGCAGGACGCCGGCCCGGCGATCCTCGAAGCGGCGGGCAAGGAGAAGCCCAGCGGCGCGAAGGTGCTGAAGCTGGAGACCGAGAGCAGCAACGTCGGGGGCGGGACCCGCGCCACGCTGACCGCGCTCGAGCTGCAGGGCCCCGACGGTGAGGACTTCAAGCTCAGCAAGGACAACGACTGCTACTCGGTGACCATGGAGGGCCGCACCGAGCGGATGTGCGCCTCCGAGCTGGCCGACCTGGTCGAAAGCGAGTCCGACAGCTCGATGCCGCCCGCGGTCAGGCAGGCGCTGACCAGCCTCGGCACCGGCATCCTCAAGCAGGGCGTCGGCGTGATCACCACCGAGGTCTCCGGCAAGCACTACGTCAGCCCGATCCGCACCTTGAACGAGCAGGGCATGACCATCCTGCGCAGCCTCAAGCCCGAGGACATCAAGGCGCTGCTCGAACTGGCCGATTAGCCACTGTCCTCCCGCAGGAAAGGCCCCCGCGAACCTCGCGGGGGCCTTTTTCGCGCGTCACCGGCGTGGCGGCTTGAACCAAAAAAAGGACAAGCGTACTGTTTGTGGCGGACACCGATGCCAGCCTGCCGCTGCGGGCGTGGCGCCGGTACGCAAGACTCGGCGGTGGTCGACCCGAACGACCGCACCGAACACACCGAACTGACCCGGGACGACTCACAGGTCCGTCCATGCCCATGGAGTTAGACGTGACTGCACCAGCCAGCAAGGACAGCTTCGGCGCGCGTGACACGCTGAAGGTCGGCGACGCCTCGTACGAGATCTTCCGACTGGACAAGGTCGAGGGCTCGGAGCGCCTGCCCTACAGCCTGAAGGTTCTCCTGGAGAACCTGCTGCGCACCGAGGACGGCGCGAACATCACCGCCGACCACATCCGCGCGCTCAGCGGCTGGGACCCGAAGGCCGACCCGTCCACCGAGATCCAGTTCACCCCCGCCCGCGTGATCATGCAGGACTTCACCGGCGTGCCGTGCGTGGTCGACCTGGCCACCATGCGTGAGGCGGTCACCGACCTCGGCGGCGACCCGGACAAGGTCAACCCGCTCGCCCCGGCCGAGCTGGTGATCGACCACTCGGTGATCATCGACGTGTTCGGCACCGCCGACGCCTTCGAGCGCAACGTCGAGTTCGAGTACGGCCGCAACAAGGAGCGCTACCAGTTCCTGCGCTGGGGCCAGGGCGCCTTCGACGAGTTCAAGGTGGTGCCCCCGGGCACCGGCATCGTGCACCAGGTCAACATCGAGCACCTGGCCCGCACCGTGATGGCCCGCAACGGCCAGGCCTACCCCGACTCCTGCGTCGGCACCGACTCGCACACCACCATGGTCAACGGCCTCGGTGTGCTCGGCTGGGGCGTCGGCGGCATCGAGGCCGAGGCGGCCATGCTCGGCCAGCCGGTCTCCATGCTCATCCCGCGCGTGGTCGGCTTCAAGCTCACCGGCGAGATCCCGGCCGGGGTGACCGCCACCGACGTGGTGCTCACCATCACCGAGATGCTGCGCCGCCACGGTGTGGTCGGCAAGTTCGTCGAGTTCTACGGGCGGAGCGTGGCCGAGGTGCCGCTGGCCAACCGCGCCACCATCGGCAACATGAGCCCCGAGTTCGGCTCCACCGCGGCGATCTTCCCGATCGACGAGGAGACCGTGCGCTACCTCAAGCTGACCGGCCGCTCCGCCGAGCAGGTCGCGCTGGTCGAGGCCTACGCCAAGGAGCAGGGCCTCTGGCACGACCCGTCGCACGAGCCGGAGTTCTCCGAGTACCTCGAGCTGGACCTGTCCACCGTGGTGCCCTCGATCGCCGGTCCGAAGCGCCCGCAGGACCGCATCGAGCTGACCGACGCGAAGTCCGCGTTCCGCAAGTCGGTGCACGACTACGTCGACGGCGAGCAGGTCACCCCGCACACCAACGTGGACGAGGCGGTCGAGGAGTCCTTCCCGGCCAGCGACCCGGCGGCGCTGTCGTTCGCCGACGAGGACGCGGTGAGCCTGGCCTCCGCCGCGAACGGCGCCTCCGGCCGCCCGAGCAAGCCGGTCCGGGTCAAGTCGGACGACCGCGGTGAGTTCGTGCTCGACCACGGCGCCGTGGTGATCGCCTCGATCACCTCGTGCACCAACACCTCCAACCCGTCGGTGATGCTGGGCGCGGCCCTGCTCGCCCGCAACGCGGTGGAGAAGGGCCTGACCGTCAAGCCGTGGGTGAAGACCTCGATGGCGCCCGGCTCGCAGGTGGTCACCGACTACTACGAGAAGGCCGGTCTCTGGCCGTACCTGGAGAAGCTCGGCTACCACCTGGTCGGCTACGGCTGCACCACCTGCATCGGCAACTCGGGCCCGCTGCCGGAGGACATCTCCGCGGCGGTCAACGAGAACGACCTGACCGTGGTGTCGGTGCTCTCGGGCAACCGGAACTTCGAGGGCCGGATCAACCCGGACGTGAAGATGAACTACCTGGCGTCGCCGCCGCTGGTGATCGCCTACGCGCTGGCGGGCACGATGGACTTCGACTTCGAGGCGCAGCCGCTCGGCCAGGACGGTGACGGCAACGACGTGTTCCTGAAGGACATCTGGCCCTCCTCCAAGGAGATCCAGGACACCATCGACTTCGCGATCACGCAGGAGATGTTCACCAAGGACTACGCCGACGTGTTCGACGGCGGGGACCGGTGGAAGTCGCTGCCCACGCCCGAGGGCAAGACCTTCGACTGGGACCCGCGGTCCACCTACGTGCGGAAGCCGCCGTACTTCGACGGCATGGCCGCCGAGCCGGCCCCGGTCACCGACATCTCCGGCGCGCGCGTGCTGGCCAAGCTGGGCGACTCGGTCACCACCGACCACATCTCCCCGGCCGGTGCGATCAAGCCGGGCACCCCGGCCGCGCAGTACCTGACCGAGAACGGCGTGGACAAGAAGGACTTCAACTCCTACGGTTCGCGGCGCGGCAACCACGAGGTGATGATCCGCGGCACGTTCGCCAACATCCGGCTGCGCAACCAGCTGCTGGACGACGTGCAGGGCGGCTACACCCGGGACTTCACCCAGGAGGGCGCGCCGCAGGCATTCATCTACGACGCGGCGCAGAACTACGCGGCGGCGGGCACCCCGCTGGTGGTGCTCGGCGGCAAGGAGTACGGCTCCGGTTCGTCGCGTGACTGGGCGGCCAAGGGCACCTCGCTGCTGGGGGTGCGCGCGGTGATCACCGAGTCGTTCGAGCGCATCCACCGGTCGAACCTGATCGGCATGGGCGTGATCCCGCTGCAGTTCCCGGAGGGCGAGTCGGCTTCCTCGCTGCACCTGGACGGCACGGAGACCTTCGACATCGAGGGCATCACCAAGCTGAACGATGGCGAGACCCCGCGCACGGTCAAGGTCACCGCCACCAAGGAAGACGGCACGAAGGTGGAGTTCGACGCGGTGGTCCGCATCGACACCCCGGGCGAGGCCGACTACTACCGCAACGGTGGCATCCTGCAGTACGTGCTGCGCAAGATGACCGCCTGAGTTGATTTAGCTCGCGAAGCGCCCCGCCACTCGTTTCCGGGTGGCGGGGCGCTTTCGCATCCGCCCCCTCCCGGACGGCGGGGGGCGCTTTCGCATCCGCCCTTCCGCGTGGGAGGACGTCTTCTCGCGTGCGCGCCTTCGTACGGCGAGGCACCTCTCCTGGTCACTCCTCCTTCGCAGCAAGGCGCTTTCTCCCGATCCCTACTCCCGCCCGGCGAGGCACCTCTGGCGTACACACCCCTTCGGCCACAGCGGAGCGCTTCTCGCGTTCGCCCATTCGTGTCGCGGTCGCTTCTCGGGTGGCGGGGCGCGTTTGCGTTCATTCCTCGGCGGGTGGAGCGGCGTCGCGGCTTTCGTCGGGGCGTCGGTCGACGGCGTGTCCCAGGGCCCGCAGTGCCACGTTGACCAGCACCACGACACCCGCCCCGGCGGCTGCGACATCGTAGAGGCCGGCACCGGCCAGGGCGCCCACCGCGGCCGAGCACCACAGCGTCGCCGCGGTGTTGAGGCCGCGGATGTTCGCACCGTCGCGCAGGATCACGCCCGCGCCGAGAAAGCCGATACCCGACACGATCTGGGCCGCGACACGAGTCGGGTCGGCGTTGCCGAGGCCGTCGAAACCGTGTGCCGAGAGCAACACGAACAAGGTCGAGCCCACGGCCACCAGCGTGTTCGTGCGCAGCCCGGCCATCCTGGCGCGGAACTGCCGCTCGAACCCGATCGCCGCACCGAGGCCGACCCCGGTGCCGACGCGCAGCAGTACTTCGAAGAAGGTCATCACGACCTGCCTTTCCGGCGTGCGCACACAAACCGGACAAGACTCGGAAGGCCGTGAGCTAGCCCCGCACGGCGAAGCGAACTGGCACGACCCCTCCAGGACTGTCCTCTGGCATGTGCCGCTCACCTCGCTTCCGTTTCCGTGCCGCGCCCACGCGGCAGTTGATCAGGGCCGGTCGACTGTACACCCGGGCGGCGCGGTCGCACCCGCGCCGCCCGGGAGGATCACAGTTCAGTCGGCCGCGAGGACCGGGTCGAACGGGGCCACGTCCGGCAGGAACACCTGGCCGGGCGCGGGTGCCTTCAGGTCGATCAGGTAGTCGGCGGTGAGATCGTCCACCCCCTGCGAATCGCCGAGGATGCAGTGCCCGAACGCGTCGACCGAGACCAGCCGGGCGTTGCCGAGCTGCTGGGTCATCCGCTTCGAGAACTCGTACTGGGTGGCCGGGTCGTAGTAGTTGCCGACCACCAGCACCGGCGTGTCGACCTTCGCCTGCCACGGCCCGGCGTAGACGTCCTCGTCACCGGGCCAGACCGGGCAGCCCGCCGCGTCGGCGAACGCCTGGATCCGGCCGAAGGTGCGCGACTCCTTCTCCCACACCGCAGCGATCTCGGGCAGCTTGTGCTGCTTGTGCTTGAACCGCTTGTCCGAGCAGTTGACCGCGAAGTACGAGTCGTCCGAGGTGTACGGGGTGTCCGGCCACACGTCGAACCGGCCACGGTTGCCCGGCGTGGTCAGCGTCGGCACGTCGGCCGCGGACAGCGCCTTCGCCGCGGGCGGGTGCAGCACCTCGTAGACCTCTTGCAGTTGCTCGGCGAGCATGGCGAATTCGGAGAAGTTGTACAGGGCGCCGCCCACGCCGTTGGTGAAGGTGTGGATGTCGACCTGCCCGCCACCGGGCAGCGGGATCGGCTGCTTGCGGAGGTGTTCGCGGATCTCGTCGAACTTCTGGCGCGGACTGCCCTGGCTGAACGCGCACTTCGGGCCGACGTCCTTGCATTCGCCGAGGTAGGCGTCGAGCGCGAGTTCGAAGCCGCGCGCACGTTCCCGGTCGTACTGCAGGCCGTCGCTGGTACGCAGCTTCGGATCGACGTTGCCGTCGAGCACCAGCGCGCGGGTGGCCTTGGGGAACATGTTCGCGTAGGTCGCGCCGATCAGCGTGCCGTAGGAGAAGCCGACGTAGGTCAGCTTCTGGTCCCCGGCCGCGGCCCGGAGCACGTCGAGGTCGCGGACCACGTCCTTGGTGGACATGTGGTCGAGCAGGCTGCCCGCGTTCCGGTCGCAGAACCCGGCGTAGTCGCGGTAGGCGGCCAGCGAGTCCGACATCTCGGTGCGGCTGATCGGCACCGCCACCTGCTTGGCGAACACATCGGCCTGGTCCTCGGCGGTGGTGAAGCAGCGCAGCGGATTGCTGGAGCCGACCCCGCGCGGATCGAAACCGACCAGGTCGAACCGGTCCAGCACCTCGGGCTCGAGATAACGGTCGGCACTGATCGGCATGCGCAGGCCGGGACCGCCGGGCCCGCCCGGGTTCAGGAACAGCGAGCCGATCTTCGCCGACGGCTGGCGCGCGTGCCGCCGCAGCAGCGAGATGTCGATGGTGCCGAGCGCGGCGTTGTCGTGGTCGATCGGCACCCGGTAGTAGGCGCAGCTGAAGTTCTGGTGCTGCTCCGGGGGCACCCCGATCAGCGTGGACGGCGGGCAGGGCTTCCAGGCGATCGGCGCGGTGGCCGCGGCCGACGCAGGTTCTGGCGCTCGTTCCGGTGCGGCGGTGGCGGTGGCGGGCAACCCCGCCAGCACGAACCCCGCCACCACCGCACCGGTGAGCACCCGTCTGCGCACCGGTCCTCCCGTGGATTGGAACACGACTTCTCCCTTCGCCGTTTCAGCGAGCGGAGAATGTCACGGGTGGACTCGGCACTGCGTCGGCCAAATCAGTTAATTCATTTCCTGTCCGCCTTTGCCAGGGTGAGGCTGAACAGCCCGTCGGCGTCGGTCCAGCGCTCCGCGACATCGAACCCGGCCGCGGCGAGTTCGGCGGCCAGGCCCTCCGGGCGGAACTTCGCCGAGATCTCGGTGCGCACGTGCTCACCGGCGGCGAACCGCACTTCCAGGTCGGCGCCGGGGATCCGGACCACCTGCTCCTCCGTGGCGCGCAGCCACATCTCGATCCACTCGGCCTCGGCGTCCCAGTGCGCCACGTGCTCGAAGGCGTCCACGTCGAAGTCGGCGCCGAGCCGTTCGTTGATCACCCGCAGCACGTTGCGGTTGAACTCGGCGGTCACCCCCGCCGCGTCGTCGTAGGCGCGGACCAGCCGCTCCGGGTCCTTCACCAGGTCGGCGCCGAGCAGCAGCCACTCCCCCGGCGCCAGCACCTCACGCACCGAGCGCAGGAACTTCGCCCGCTCGGCGGGCAGGAAGTTGCCGATGGTGCCGCCGAGAAAGGCGACCACCCGCGGCGGCTCGCCGGGCAGCAGGCCCAGGTGCTCGGTGAAGTCGCCGACCACCCCGCGCACCTCCAGCTTGGGGTACTCGGCGGCGATCGCCTCGGTGGCTTCGGCCAGCGCCGCCCCGGAGACGTCCAGCGGCACGAAGGTCTCGAGCGTGCCGTGCGCGGTCAGCGCGTCGAGCAGCAGGCGGGTCTTCTCGCTCGACCCCGAGCCCAGTTCGACCAGCGCGCGGGCGCCGGTGGCCCGCGCGATCGCCGGGGCCCTGCTCGCCAGGATCTCGCGCTCGGCCCTGGTCGGGTAGTACTCGGGCAGTGCGGTGATCTTCTCGAACAGCTCACTGCCTGCCGCGTCGTAGAACCACTTGGGCGGCAACCACTTCCGCTCGGCGGCCAGTCCGGCGCGCACGTCGGCGCGCAGCGCCTCGGTGACGGCCGCCTGGCTGTGGTGCTCGGTGAGATCGGGTTCGCTCATGGCGGGTTTTCGCTCCTCAGCCGGTAATGGGGGTGATCTCGACCTGACGGCCGCGGACGGTCACCGCGTGCCGTTCGGGCACCGGGGTCCAGCCGGGGCGGTCGTCACAGGGTTCGGAGGCGACCACCGTGCCGGTCTCGGTGGCCACATAGGACAGTGCGTGCGTCCACGCGGTACCGACCAGCAGCTCGCCGTCGGTCAGCAGCAGGTTCAGCCGCGAGCCCGGCGCGGCCGCCTCGACCTCGGCGACCAGGCCGGTCACCGCGCCCACCGGTTCGGCGCCGTCGCGCAGGCGGGCCGAGAGCACCGCCCAAAGCAGTACCGAATCGGTCGGCGCGGGCAGCCGGAGCAGCTCGGCCACCGGCAGCTTCTCCGCCAGTGGCACCACCGACTCCGGCCAGCCCGGCACCATGCCGTTGTGGCTGAACAGCCACCGGCCCTCGCCGAACGGCGCGCAGGCCGCCTCCCCCACCGGCATGCCGGTGGTGCCGTTGCGCACCGCGGCGAGAAAAGCCTTGGTGTGCAGGGAAGCGGCCAGCGGGCGCAGGCTCTCGTCGGTCCACAGTGGAGCGTGGCGCCGGTAGCGGAGCGGCTCGGCGGCCGCCCCGTACCAGCCAAGGCCGAAGCCGTCCGCGTTCACCGATCCGCCGCCCCGCATGTCCGCCGGGGCGTACGACTGGTGCAGCAGCGAATGCGGCGCCTCGAACAGCAGCTCCGCCGGCGAGCAGGGCTCACCGAGGTAACCCAGATGGCGGCACATCCGGTGCTCAGGCCCGCTCGGCGGGAGTGAGGTCCCTGGCGCACCGGAACCCGGCGAAGATCTGCCGCCGGATCGGGTAGTCCCAGTTGCGGAAGGTGCCGCGGATCGCCGCCGCGTCCGTGCCGAACGAACCACCGCGCAGCACCTTGTACTCCGGTCCGAAGAAGACCTCGGAGTACTCCCGGTACGGGAACGCGCGGAAGCCCGGATAGCCGTGGAAGTCGCTGCTCGTCCACTCCCAGACGTCGCCGATCAGCTGGTGCACACCGAGCGGCGAGGCACCGGCCGGGTAGGCGCCCACCGGTGCCGGGCGCAGGTGCCGCTGCCCGAGGTTCGCGTGCTCGGCGGTCGGCTCGTCGTCACCCCAGGGGAACCGGCGCGAGCGCCCGGAAACCGGATCGAACCGGGCGGCCTTCTCCCACTCGGGTTCGGTCGGCAGCCGCTTGCCCGCCCAGGCCGCGTACGCCGCCGCCTCGTGGTAGGACACGTGGACCACCGGCTCGTCGAGCGGAATGCGCTCGTGCACACCGAACCGGACACGCCACCACTGGTCGCCCTCGCGGCGCCAGAAGCGCGGCGCGACGATGCCGTGCTCGGTGCGGTAGGCCCAGCCCTCCTGGCTCCACCAGCGCGGGTCGGTGTACCCGCCACCGTCCACAAAGGCCAGGTAGGCGCCGTTGGTGACCGGGGTGGTGTCGATGGCGAAGCCGTCGACGTGCGTCTCGTGCGCCGGTCGCTCGTTGTCCAGCGCCCACGGCTCGGCCGTGGTGCCCATGACGAACGCGCCACCCGGGACCAGCACCTCGGGCGGCAGCGCGCCGGCGCGGCGCGGGGGCGGGGCGGGTGCGTGCAGCACCGGCTCACCGCGGCGCAGCTGGTGCGTGGCCAGCATGGTCTCGTCGTGCTGCTGCTCGTGCTGGGTGATCATGCCGAAGGCGAACGCGTTGCGCTGCAAGGCGTTCCCGTCGTCGAGCGGAGCCTTCTCCAGCACGTCGAAGGACTTGTCGCGGACTTCGCGGACGTAGGCGCGGGCGTCGGCCGGGCCGAGCAGTGGGAGGCCGGGGCGATCGGCGCGCGCGTGCATGAAGGCGTCGTAGATCTCGTCGAGGTCCGGGCGCAGCGGCTCCCGGCCGCCCACGTCGCGGACCAGCCAGAGTTCCTCCTGGCTGCCGATGTGCGCGAGGTCCCAGACCAGCGGCGACATCAGCTTCGAGTGCTGGCGCACCAGGTCCTCGTCGTCGACGGCGTCGGTCAGCGCGGTGCTGCGGGCCCGCGCCCGGGTCAGTGCTTCGGCGGCGTGGGCGCGCAGGTCCTGCGGGCTCAGCTCGAGCAGTGGGTTGTTTTCCGCGGTCGAGGTAGCCACGGTGGTCACGCCCTCTCTTCGGGGGTTCGGGCCGCCGGGGTCCTGGCGGCTCGGTGCTGCACGGCCTCGGTGATCCGGTCGATCACCTCGGGTGGCAATCCGGTCGCGCCGAGTGCGGCGCAGCCGAGATCGGCCACGGCCTTGGCGGCCGCGGCGATGGCCGGGTCGGCGAGACCGCGGGCGGCCGCGGTCTCCCAGGCACCGGCGACGGGTTCGCACAGTTCGCGTGCCCTGTCCACAGTGGATGGCTCGGCGAGCAGGGCGACGAGCAGGGCGGTGGCGTCGAGCCAGCCCCGCGGCGGCTGCGCGTCCAGGTACCGGATCTCCAGGTAGCCCTGCGGACGCACCGGGGTGAACATCGTGGTCAGGTGGTAGTCCAAATCGGCCAGTGTCGGCCTGCCGAACACACCCGCCTCACCGCGTCCGTCGATCCAGTCGGCGAAGGTGAAGCGCACCGGCGCGTCCCACGGGCCCTCGGCCCGCGGCACCACCAGCAACGGGGTGTCCAGCATTCGGCGCGCCCAGTCGCGCGGAGGGTCCGGTGTGGCCGTGGCGGCGAAGGTGCGGGCCCGTTCGGTGGCCATCACCGCCAGCCAGCGCGCGGAGGCGTGCCCGGTGTCCTCCCCCGCGTGCCTGCCGGAGTTGGCGAACAACGCCAGCAGCGCGGGCCCGAGTTCGTGTGCGGCCGCCCAGCGCGCGGCCAGGTGCTCGGGCTCCCCCGCGTCCACGCAGACCTGCAGCCCCGCCGTGCTGCACATCATGGTGAGGCCGCCGGGACCGTCCGGCGCGAACCGGCGTTCCATCGCGGCGTAGCGCGGGGTTTGCAGGATCCGGTCCGGGGCGCGATGGGCGTCGATGCCCGAATCGCCCAGTTCCAGCCCGGATCGGGCGAGCAGTTCGGTGAGATGGGCCAGATCGGCGTCCACAGTGACCGCCAGTTCGGCCAGTGAGCTGCGCGGGAGGGCCGAAATCTCCACTTGGCCGCCGGGTTCGATGCTCACCGGCGAGCCGCCCGGCAGGGGCGCGGCCTCTCCGCCGGGATCGAGCGTTCGTGGTGCGTGCGGGCCGAGCGCCTCGGCCAGCACACCGGGATCGAGCGGGCGGGACGGGTCGTCCCGGTGGTGCACGGTGTACTCGAGCTCCACTCCGAGCAGTCTCGGCGGGCCGTGCTTGAAGCACACCGACGCCACGTAGGCCTCGCCCTCCGCACGGTCGGAAACCACCCGCGCGGCGAGGTTACCCGTTGCGGGAGAAGGAAAATCTCTGACCGTCGTCATGCCACCTCCAACCTGAATGACTAGTGGGATCACCAGGATTCGGACGCTACACGCGGGGTACGACAATCGCAGCCGCCCGCGCTCGGACCCGGCTCGGGACGGGCTCGTCCAGCCGGGCAAAACCGGCGCGAGATCAGGCGGAAAACCCCGTTTCCGGCGGCGCGATTGCGCCATTCGAGGGAATCCCGACGGACTTCCGATCGTGACCACTTAGGGCAGGGTGGTCTCGGTGGCCAGGCCCAGTTCGGCGGCGGCCGCGCGGACCGCGTGGATCACCAGCTGCATCGACGGGCGGCGCAGTGCGGTGGTGCGGTAGGCGATGGACACCGTGCGCATCAGCGGGCTCGCCAGCGCCACCGTGTCCACTCCGGGCGGCCGCAGGATCAGGCCGAGATCGGAGACCAGCGTGACGCCGAGGCCCGCCCCCACCATCGCCATCGCGGTGGCCTGCTCCTCCACCTCGTGGTCGATCTTCGGCTCGAAACCGTGGCGCTGGCAGGCGATCCGGATGGCCCGGCCGAAGTGGCTCTTCGGACTGGCCAGTATCCACGGCTGTTCGGCGAGTTCGAGCAGGGAGACGCTGCCGGCGGGCACGGTGCCCGCCGGTACCGCGGCGTGCAGCCGTTCCACCGCGATCACTGCGCGTTCCAGCCCGGCGTCCCACGGCATCGGGGCGTCCGAGTAGTCGATCACGAACGAGAAGTCGAGCGAGCCGTCGCGGACCGCGTCCGCGGTCTCCTCCGGCGCCAGCTCGCGGGTGCGGACCTTGATGCCGGGGTGCTCGGCGGCCAGCGCGGTCAGCGCGCGCGGCAGCAGCCCGGAGGCCACCGACGCCCACACGCCGGCGGTCAGCCGGACGGTGACCGACTCCTGCGCCTCCTCCAGCGCCAGCGTCGCGCGCTCGACCGCGCCCAGGATCTCTTCGGCGTGCGCGGTCAGCAGCTTGCCCAGCTCGGTCAGCTGGACGCGCCTGCCGAGCCGTTCGAACAGCTTCGCGCCGACGTCCCGTTCGAGCTGGGCCAGCTGCTGGGACACCGCCGAAGCCGTGTAGTGCAGTGCTCCGGCCGCCGCGGTGACGGTGCCCCGCCGATCCAGCTCCCGGAGCATCCGCAGTCTCTGCAACGAAAACTCCATACACAAACCCTAAACACAAACGTGCACGATCCTTAACTGGACGCACCGGCGCTACGGGCTCACTCTGGACCACGTAAACCGGAACGCGGCCACGCCCGGAGCGCTTTCCGCGTCGCACGAACTCCACAACCGCAGCCACGCCGGCGGAGTACCTCATCCGATGGGGAAGCCAAACCGGCGGGCTCGGCCGTGCGCGCGAAAGCACCCGGCGTCCGCTCGAGCAGCAGCTTGGAGGTGGGTCGAGTGAGCACCCAGAACAGCACCGAACCTTTGCTGAGGTTGACCTGGACGGACCCGGTGACCGGTACTCGCGGGTTCCTCGTGGTGCACACCCTCGTCTCCGGGCTCGCCACCGGTGGCACCCGGATGCGGGCCGGGTGCACGATGAGCGAGGTCGAGGACCTGGCCAGGGGCATGGCCAACAAGACGGCCACGTTCAACCTGCCGGTCGGCGGCGCGAAGGGCGGCATCGACCTGGACCCGAAGGACCCGCGTGCGTTCGACGTGCTCACCCGGTTCTGCTCGGCGATGCGCCCGTGGCTCGACGCGCACTGGGTGACCGCCGAGGACCTCGGCGTGCCGCAGCACCTGATCGACGAGGTCTTCGCCGGGCTCGGCCTGGAGCAGTCCTACCACGCGGCCATCTCGCGCTCGGCCGATCCGGCGCGCACCCTGCGCCGTGTGCAGGCCGGGCTGAACGCGCCGGTGCCGGGCGGGCTGCTGCTCGGGGACGTGGTCGGCGGATACGGCGTCGCGCAGGCCTGCCTCGGTGTCGCCGCGGCGTGGGCCTGGGACCCGGCCGAGACCACTGTGGCCATCCAGGGCATCGGCACCATGGGCGGTGGCGCGGCCTGGTACCTGCACGAAGCCGGGATGCGGGTGACCGCGGTCGCCGACGCCGCGGGCACGCTGTACCACCCGGCGGGACTGGACATCCCGGCGCTGCTGGAACTCCGCGACGCCTACGGGGAGATCGACCGGAGCCAGGTGCCGCCGGACGTGCGGCGCCTGCCGCGCAACGCGGTGGTCGGCATCGAGGCCGACATCTTCGTGCCCGCCGCGATCTCCTACGCGATCACCGAGGACAATGTGGAGCAGGTCGCGGCGAAGGTGGTCATCGAGGCGGCGAACGCGGCCACCACCGAGGAGGCCGAGGCTTCGCTGGTGCTGGCGGGCATCCCGGTGATCCCGGACTTCGTGGCCAACGCGGGTGCCGCGGCCTGGGCCTGGTGGCTGCTGCTGGGCGAGGTCGGCGCGGATCCGGCCGACTCGTTCCTGCGGCTGCGCACCGAAATGCAGTCCAAAGTGGCGCTGCTGCTGGCGCAGTGGAACACCGACCGCCGCCCGCCGCGTGAGACCGGCTGGGAACTGGCGGCGGCGAACCGCGTGGAGCGGGCCGCCACCGAACACCTGGCACCGGCGCTCACCATTCCGTGAACGGCCCGGGGGTGTGAAAAAACCCGAATGGGGCTTTGAGGACGAAAAAAGCCCTCAAAGCCCCATTCGGGTTTTGCCGTGCGATTCAGCGGTTCATCGCGGGTGCCAGGCGGGAGGCCAGGTACCGCAGTGCTTCCGCGAGTGCGGCCGGGGTGGCCGGGGCGATGTGGATCTCCGCCTCCGGCCCCTCCCCGATCGTGTAGTTGAGGTAGCGGCCCCAGTCGGTGTCGGCGTAGTGCAGCGGTTGCTCGACGCGGGCGTACCGGCCCACTTCGTCCCGCTTGCCCGCGTACAGCTCACCGGTACCGTGCACCGGCCGCTGCACCACCTTCACCACATCGGCGATCGCCTGCGGCAGCGACCGCCCCTGTTCCTTGCCGCGGGCGGCTTCCTCGAAGTCGCGCGCCCGGACCGTCTGCGACCGGCCGCCGCCCGCGTACAGCTCGGGCAGCTCGCCGATCAGCGCCTCGGGCAGCTCGTGCTGGTTGATCTCGCGAATGGTCACCCAGTCGCCCGAGCGCACGGCGAGCACACCGAGCATGCCGCGGGAAGCCGCGAGCACGCCGATCGTCTCGTTCTCGCGCGTGGCCCAGCCGTAGAACTCCAGCGACGCCGAAGTCAGCAGCGGCAGCAGGTCCAGCACCTCGACCTTGGTCCGGCCCCGGTGGTCGAGCAGCCCCGCCCCGGCCAGCGCCTCGTCGATCTGGCGGGACAGCTCGTCCCGTTCCCGATCGGGGTACCACATCGCCCGGGGCTGGAGGGTGACGTGCAGCTGCCCGGCACCCTCCCGCTGGACCAGTGCCGCCAGCGCGGCGATCGGGACCGCCGTCGGAGCGGTCACTCCCCGATCACCGGGGGCATGGTGCGCTCGTCGGTGCCGAACAACGCGTCGGGATCGGCCTCGACCAGCCAGCTCGGCCGGGTGTGCTCCTCGTCCTCGCCGCCCTGACCGCGAGCACCGTGCGCGCCGCCCATCGGGCCACCAGCGGTACCGCCACGGCCAGCGGCCGCCGCGCCACCCCGGGCGGCGCCTTCGGCACCGAGCACACCACCGGCGCCGACACCGCGACCGGCGCCGAGCGAGTTCCCGCTGCCGCCACCACGGGCCGCGGCCTCGCCGCCCAGCCCGGCCGGGCCGCCGGGGCCGCCGCCGAGCAGCCTGCCGCCCGCGGTGTTCGGCTGCTTCCCGCCGGTGGTGGCCGGATTGCCGGGTCCGGTGGGATTGCTGGTGGGGTTGTTGTTCGCGTTCGGGTTGTTGACCAGCCCGACCACCGGGTCGCCGGTGCCCGGCTTGGTGTTCGGCAGCTTCGGCGGCAGCTTCGTGGTGGTGCCGCCCTTGTCGTTGCCGCTCTTGTCACCGCTGGTCGTGGTGCCGCCACCGGTACCGCCGATGACACCGCCGCCGGTGCCTCCCGTGCCACCAGTGCCGCCGGTCCCACCGGTACCGCCCGTGCCACCGGTTCCCCCGGTGCCGCCGGTACCTCCCGTGCCACCGGTACCGCCGCTGCCACTGCTGCCGGTGCTCCCGCTGCTGCCGGTGGAGCTGTCGATCTTGTTCGAGCTGCCGGTGTCGCCGCCGTTCCCGTTGCCCTGCCACGGTTCCTGGGCGATCGGCGGGCCGATCGGACCGGGTCCGTCGGTCTTGAGCTTCACCGCGGCGCCGTCGGAGGACAGCTGCTGGTAGTCCGTCGGCAGGATCTGCTGGGTGCTCTTGCTGATGCTGGAGTACTGGTCCATCGCGCGAACGTTGTTCTCGTTCGCCTCGTTGTGGGCCTGCACGCCCTTCTGGTAGTCGTTCACCTCGCTGGCCGCCATGAACGGCCCGGCCACCGGGATCGCCGACTTCAGCCCGAGGCTCCAGCCGCTGGGCTTCTCCGGCGCCGGCGGCACCGGCACCACCGCGTTGCTGGTGTAGTCGAAGCCGGTGGCCTGCGCGTTCACCGAGTTCGCGGTGATGTCCAGCGGCGCGGCCGTTTCGGCGAAGGCCCGCTCCATCGGCCCGGCACCGGCGTTCGCCGCGTCCGCGCCGTCCCCGGTCCAGGACGCCTTCATCCGCTCCTGAAGCGACTTGATGCTCTGCGCGCGTTCCTCGAACGACGCGGACAGCTTCTGCACGTTCTCCGCGGTCATCCGCAGGCGCTCGCTGTCGCCGGCCTTGAAGTTGTCGTAGATCGCCTGACCGTCCATACCGCTCACCTCAGGCGCCCCCTTTCAGCGTGTCGATCACGATTCCGGCGACCCGTACCGAGTTGTCGCAGGAATCCTGCGCACCCTGGTACCCCAGGCTGGTCACCGTGAAGGTCAGGTCGTCGGCGATGCCGACGGCGAGGCCGCAGCTGCCGGTGGCGCGGCGGTCCGACTGGCCGGCGAAGAAGGCGGGATAACCCCCGACGTCCTCGGTCCGCTCCAGGAAACCGAGCTGGCGGCCCTGCTTGGCCTTCTCCAGCCCGGCGACGCCGCCGATGCCGTTGTCGCGGTTGCCGGTCTGCACCTGGACGGTCATGCCGACACCGGGTTCGGCGCCGCTCCAGTGGCAGCTCGGCCCGGCGAGCACCTTGGCCACGTCGTCCTCGGTCTTCGGCTCCCCCGGCTCGGTGTACCCGGCCGCGGACAGCTTCGCCAGCGGCGTCAGCTCGCACGGGTTGCCGAGGTAGCGGCTCACGTCCAGCGGTACCGCGATCTTCGGCCCGCCCGGCTGCGGCGCGGCCGAGGACCCGCCCGGCGCGGCGCTCTCCGCGCTTTCCACTGGACGTGGATTTCCCCCGGTCTCCCCGGAACACGCGGCGAGCGAGGCCGCCACGGCGACGAGCAGGGTCACGGCTTTCAACTTGTTCACGCGCGGGTCGCCTACTCAGCCGTCTTGAGTGCCTGGGCCTTCGCTTCGTCGGCGGCCACCGTCGCTTCCTTGGCCGCCTTCAGCTTGTTCACGTACTCCTGCGCGTACTTGAGCATCGAGTCGTTCTGCGAGCGCAGCGCCTCGATCGAGTTCACCCCGGCGTCGACGTAACCGACGCTCGCGTCGTCGGGCGCGGGCGGGGTGAAGCCCCACGAGATGTCCTCGATGATCTTCGCGTCCTCGACCAGCTTGTCCGCCTCGGCCTCCCAGAGACCGATCACGGCCTCGAGTTCCTCGGCGTCCATCTCGAACGAGCCGCCGCCACCGCCAGGTGCGGGCGCGGGCGCGTCCTTGGTGAGGCTGCTACCCCAGACCTTGCTCACCGCTGCGCTGGCCGCGCCACCGACGTCGAACATCCCGTCTCCCCATTCCACAAGCACCGCAAGTCATGCCTTTGACGCAGCAGACTAGTGCAGGGTTCCCCCGCCGCGTGGGAAATTCGCCAGGTCGACCGTCGATCCGACGTCACAGTACGTACGTACGGATTGCGAAGGCACTACCCCGGGTGACAGGATCGGATGATGCCACGTGTCAGTCAGGACCATCTCGACGCTCGCCGGCGGCAGATCCTTGACGGCGCGCGGGTGTGCTTCGCGCGCTACGGGTACGAGGGTGCCACGGTGCGGCGTCTGGAGGAAGCCACCGGGCTCTCGCGCGGCGCGATCTTCCACCACTTCCGCGACAAGGAGTCGCTGTTCCTCGCGCTCGCCGAGGACGACGCGGTCCGCATGGCGCAGGTGGTCGCCGACCAGGGCCTGGTGCAGGTGATGCGCGATCTGCTGACCGAGGGCAGCGCGCACCCGGCGGACTGGCTCGGCACCCGGCTCGAGCTGTCCCGCCGCCTGCGCACAGATCCCGAGTTCCGCGCGCGCTGGGCCGAGCGCTCCGACCAGCTCACCCGCGCCACCCGTCAGCGCCTGCTGCGCCAGCGAGACGCGGGAAAGCTGCGCGACGACGTCGACGTCGACGTGCTCACCTCGTTCCTGGAGCTGGTGCTCGAAGGGCTCGTCTCGCACCTCGCCATGGGCCTGCCCGCCGACCACCTCACCCCGGTGCTGGACCTCGTCGAGGAGACCGTGCGTGTGCACCACCGCAACCCTGCGGGTGCCGCGCGGCCGTGATGGACTCGGTACATGGACTTTCTCGACGCGCACGCTGAAGCCCTCCGCGGGTTCGACGAACTCGTCCACCGCATCGGCCGCGACCAGTGGGCCGATCCGACGCCGTGTACCGAGTGGACGGTCCGCGACCTGCTGGGCCACCTGGTCTACGAGCAACTGTGGGCACCGGACCTGCTCGACGGCGCCACCGTCGAGCAGGTCGGCGACCGCTACGACGGCGAGCAGCTGGGCGATCACCCGGTGCGGCGCTGGGAAACCGCGTCCCGCGCGGCGCGGCAGGCCTTCGAGAACACCAGCCGCGAAACCGTGCACGTCTCGTTCGGCGAGATCCCGCTGGAGGACTACGGCTGGCAGATGACCGGCGACCTGGCGGTGCACGGCTGGGACCTCGCGGTGGCCATCGGCGCGGACTACCGCGTCGGCGACGCGCTGGCCGAGGACCTGCTCGCCGAACTCGGGCCGCAGGTCTCCGGCTGGCAGGGCGGCGGGATCTTCGCGGCGCCGGTGGAGACCGGGCCGGACGCGACGCCGTCGGACCGGCTGGTGGCCCTGCTCGGGCGCGATCCGGGACTCACCCGTGCCCGGCTGTGAGCAGGGACATCCCGCGATCACTCGCACGTTCGGCCCAACCGGCCGGTATCATCTACGGGACGTGCCAACCCCTCCTGAGGAGAGACCCTTCCGTGCGCGACGCGCCGTCACCTGGTGACAGTACTAAGCCGGGTGGCAAGCCCGGCTTCCCCGTTCCCCCTCCCATCGGCCTGCGACCCGCCCCGCGAACCGCCGCCGGAGTCCGCTGATGGAAATCCTGCTTTCGATCCTCGGCGTGCTCTTCGTGGTGGTGCTGACCATCGGCACCGGCCTGGCCGTCGCCGCCGAGTTCTCGCTCACCGCGCTCGAGCGCAGCACCGTCGAGGCCAACGTCCGCCAGGTCGGCGACAAGAAGTCGAAAACGCTGCTGCAGGCTCACCGGACGCTGTCGTTCCAGCTCTCCGGCGCGCAGGTGGCCATCACGCTGACCACGCTGATCACCGGTTACGTCGCCGAACCGCTGATCGGTGACCTGATCGAGCCGCCGCTGGCCGGGTTCGGCCTGCCGCCGGCGTTCGCCAAGGGCGCCTCGGTGGTGCTGGCGCTGGTCATCGCCACCTCGCTGTCGATGGTGCTCGGCGAGATGATGCCGAAGAACCTGGCGATCGCCCGCCCGCTGCAGACCGGGCGCGCGGTGGCCGGGTACCACTCGCGCTTCTCGAAGACCTTCAAATGGCTCATCACGCTGATGAACAACAGCGCGAACTGGGTGGTGCGCAAGTTCGGCGTGGAGCCGCAGGAGGAACTGCGCTCGGCGCGGTCACCGCAGGAGCTGGGTTCGATCGTGCGGTCCAGCGCGGAGAGCGGCACGCTCGACACCGCCACCGCGGAACTGCTGGACAAGTCGCTGCGCTTCGGCGACCGCACCGCCGAGGAACTGATGACCCCGCGCGTGCAGATCGAGTCGCTGACCGTGGACGAGTCGATCAACGAGCTGATCGCGCTGTCCCAGCGCACCGGGTTCTCGCGATTCCCGGTCTACAACGAGGATCTCGACGACGTGCAGGGCGCGGTCCACGTCAAGCAGGCGTTCACCGTGCGCCAGGCCGACCGCGACAGCGCGCGCATCGGCTCGGTGATGCGGCCGGTGCCGACGGTACCCGAGTCGCTGCCGGGTGACGCGCTGCTGAACCGGCTGCGGGACTCGCGCTTCCAGCTGGCCATCGTGGTCGACGAGTACGGCGGCACGGCCGGACTGGTCACCCTGGAGGACGTGGTCGAGGAGATCATCGGCGACGTGCTCGACGAGCACGACGACCGCGAGGAGCCGTCGTCGCGGCAACTCGGCGCGGACAGCTGGGTGGTCTCCGGGCAGCTGCGGGCCGACGAGGTCCGCGAGATCACCGGATTCCACATGCCCGAAGGCGACTACGAGACGATCGCGGGCCTGGTGCTCGAACGCCTCGGCCGGATCCCCGGCCCCGGTGATTCGGCCGAGGTCGACGACTGGAAGCTCACCGTGACCACGATGGACCGGCTGCGCATCGCCGAGATCAGCGTCCGGCCGAGCACCGGCAGGGCGGAACCGGCCGTCGGTCCGAATGCCGCGTCCGCCGTCTCACCCCGGGTGGAGGTGGCGAGGTGAACGACGGAGTCGCCATCGCGCTGATCGGCCTGCTGCTGCTGGCCAACGCCTTCTTCGTGGGCGCGGAGTTCGCGCTCATCTCCTCCCGGCGCGACCGCCTGGAGGCACTCGCCGAGCAGGGCAACACCCGCGCCCGGATCGTGATCAACGCCAGCAAGCACGTCTCGCAGATGCTGGCCGGCGCGCAGCTGGGCATCACCATCTGCTCGCTGCTGCTGCTCCAGTTCGGCGAGCCCGCGGTGGCGCACCAGCTGGAGGCCGCCTTCGGCGCGATCGGGCTGCCGCTGCCCGGGTACGTGATCCACCCGATCGCGTTCGCCTTCGCGCTGACCGTGATGACCATTCTCCACGTGCTGATCGGCGAGATGGTGCCGAAGAACCTGGCCATCGCCGATCCGGAGCGGCTGGCGCTGTGGCTGGTCCCGGTGCACGTGGCCTGGGTGAAGCTGGCGAACCCGTTCATCTGGCTGCTGAACACCGTGGCCAACGCGGGGCTGCGGCTGATCAAGGTGCAGCCGAAGGACGAGCTGGAAACCGCCTACACCTCGGCCGAACTCGCCGAGCTGCTCAGCGAGTCGCGCCGCGAGGGGCTGCTGGAGCAGTCCGAGCACCAGCGGCTGAGCCAGACGCTGTCCTCGGTCCGCAAGACCGTGGCGGACGTGCTGGTGCCGGTCGCCGAACTCACCACGCTGCCCGCGTCGCCGACCGTCGGCGACGTCGAGCGGGCCGTGTCGAGCACCGGCTTCTCCCGGTTCCCGGTGCTGGACACCGAGGGCGGGCTCGCCGGGTACATCCACGTCAAGGACATCCTGGAGCTGGTCGCCGAACCGGCCGAGACGAAGGTGCCGCCATCGAAGACGCGCGCGCTGAGCGAGGTCTCGGCGGAGGCGAAGCTGGACAGCGCGCTGTCGGTGATGCGCCGGGAACGGGGGCACCTGGCCAGGGCACTCGACGCGGATGGGACCGTGGTCGGTGTGGTGGCACTGGAAGACCTGGTCGAGGAATACGTGGGCACCGTGCGGGACGGCACGCACGTGACGGCGTGAGCGCGGTGGAAGTCCTCGCCGAGCCCGAGTGGCGGGCTCGCGAGGAGGCCCATGTCGCGCGTATGCGGAAGTGGACCGTGCCGCACCAGGAACGCCGGTCGCGCGGGGAGAAGCACCCGGTGCTGGACTTCCTGTTCACCTACTACTCCCACCGGCCGACGCACGTGGAGCGGTGGCAGCCCGGTTTCGGCGTGGCGCTCGAAGGTGCGGCGGCGAAGCGGTTCCTGGACCGGCGCGGCTACCACGAAACCCCGGACGGCGTCGCCGTCGACCCGGCGGAGTTCACTCCGGCTCGGGAGCGGACCGCCCGCTACGTCTCCTCGCTGCTCGAGGCGACGGCGTCGCGCCCGGCCCGGCTCAACTGCTTCGGGCTGCACGAGTGGGCGATGGTCTACCGGCAGCCGCACGACGAGGTGCGGCACGCCCAGCTGCCGCTGCGGCTGGGCGAACGCGGGACCGACGAAGTGGTGGAATCACTGGAGGTGCGCTGCGGCCACTTCGACGCGTTCCGCTTCTTCACGCCCGAGGCCGTCCCGCGCAACACGCTCACGCCGACCAGGGAGACTCAGCGGGAGCTGGAGCAGCCCGGCTGCCTGCACGCGAACATGGACCTGTTCAAATGGGCCTACAAACTCGGCCCATTCGTACCGGCCGAGCTGATCGGTGACTGTTTCGAACTGGCGGCCGACATCCGCGAACTGGACATGCGCGCGAGTCCTTACGATTTGTCCCCGCTCGGTTACGCAGCGGTGCCGATCGAAACGCCGGCCGGCCGCGCCGAATACGCCAGGGCGCAGGCGGCTTTCGCCCGCCGCGCCGAACCCCTGCGCACTCGCCTGATCGAGTGCAGCAACACACTATTGTCCGTTTGTACCGATGCTGGCAGGCTGTGCGACAACTGAGCGTCATCACATTTCCCGAACAGATTACGTCTGTTAGAGTGATAACGTTTTGGTTGCATACTGAGAGCGTCCAAGCATCAGACCAGAAAGGCACACGATGGGGCGACACAGCTTGGTCGAGGACCCGGCTCCGGAACCCCCTCACGGCAGATCGTCCGGCTATCGTTCCCCCGCGAACCGGACGTCCGCTCCCCGGACCGCACCTCCCCGTGACACACCTCCCCGCACTCCTCCCCGCGACACAACCCACCGGACTCCCCCGACGCCCGCGGCCCCCCGAACTCCCCGCCGCGCACCGGAACCCCCGCCCTCCCCGTACTTCACCCCGGCCCCGCCGCCCGAACAGGGCCCGGAGCGCAACGTCACCACCACCGGCAGCCACAAGGCGATCAGCGCCACCGGCAGCCACCGCGCGATCGGCAAGACCCGCCGCCGCGTGGCCACCTGGCCGATCGCCTGCTTGGTCCTGGTCGCCCTGCTCGGCCTCGGCTGGCTGGGCTGGGGCTGGGCCAGCGGTGAGCTGAGCAGCCGCGCCGAAGCACAGGCCGCCAGCTGCGCCGAAGGCGATGCCAGCCTGCGGGTGATCGTGACCCCGAGCGCCGAGGCGCCGGTCAAGGCCGCGGCCACCCGGTGGAACGACGCGAAGACCGTGGTGCACGGCCACTGCATCAACATCACCGTGGACGCGATGGCTTCGCAGCGCGTGCTCGACGCCCTGCTCGGGCAGAGCGAGCTGACCTCCATCCGCGGTATGCCGGCGGCCTGGCTGCCGGAGTCCTCGTGGTGGATCAGCGAGCTGACCACCAAGAAGCCGGAGGTGATCGGCTCGCCCGCGCAGTCGGTGGCCTCGGCGCGCTCGGCGGACTACCCGTACCTCGGGCTGTCCGGCAACGGTGTGGACGACGTGCAGAAGCGGGCCGCGCAGACCTTCCGCGGCTTCCTCACCGAACCCGCCCAGCAGGCCGACTTCGCAGCCGCCGGACTCAAGGCAACCTAACGAGTGTCGACAGTGGTTTGCGTGGCGGTGCGGGTAGCGGAACCTCAGGTCCCTTCGAGTTCGGCGATCACCGCGAGGTCGTCGGCGGCGAGTTCGAAGTCGAACACGCCGAGTTGCTCGGCGAGCAGGGTGGCCGGGCCGGGCCCGACCACCACGGCGTGCCCGAGTTCGAGCTGCCACCGCAGCACCAGCTGCGCGGGGCTCTTGCCGTACTTGGCAGCCAGCCCGCGCAGCACCCCCGGCAGCGCGCCCGGTCCGACCGGGTCGGCCGCGATGGTGACGATGCCGTGCTCGGCGTGCAGCGCGCGCAGTTCGGCACGCGGTTCACGCGGGTGCAGTTCGAGCCGGTGCGCCGCGGGCAGCCCGACGGACTCGACGAACCGGCGCAGCGCGTCGGCGGTGAGCCCGGCGACACCGAGCGCGCGGACCCGGCCGTCGGACTGCGCGGCTTCCAGCTCGCGCCACGCCTGCGGCGTCGGCCGTTCGAGCAGCACCAGCTCGATCCGGTCGGTGCCGAGCATGCGCAGTCCCGAGGCCAGCGCCTCGGCGGTGCCGGTACCGGGCAGGGTCAGCGTGACGAAGACATCCTCCCGCGGCAGCTCGCGGATCGCCTCCCCGGCGCCCGACTCCCCCGACGGCCGCACGCCGATGGCGCGGTAACCGGCGGCGAGCGCCTGGCGCACCGCACCGGCGACGGTGTCCGGCGGCAGCGCGCCGGCGTCGAAGCTGATCAGCGGGAGCAGGACCTCGTTGTTCAGCGCGATGCTCACCAAGCAGTTCCTCACCGGGATCGTTGGACTCGTGCCACGACGGGGGCTCCCGCTGCGAGAATCCTCTCACCCGCGCCGCCACCCGTGCCCGGCGGCGCGCGCACTGCGACGATGATCGAGTGCCCGTCCCCCGCCGTGCGACCACCGGACTGGTGCTGGTCGTCACCGCCTCGCTCGCCGTCCACCTGGCCACCTTCCTGATCCGGCCGGTGGCCTCCTACCGGGTGCTGGCGCTCGGCGGCGACGCCACCGCGGTCGGGCTGGTCGCCGCGGCCGGCGCGCTGCTGCCGGTGTTCCTCGCGCTGCCGATGGGCCGGGCCGCCGACCGCGGCGGCCTCGGGTGGCTGCTCGCCGGTGGCGGGCTGGCCATGACCACCGGTGCGCTCGGCCTCGCCTTCGCCGGCTCCCTGCCGCTGATGGCCGCGGGGAACGTGGTGATCGGCGTCGGCCAGCTCGCGCTGATGCTGGCCTTCCAGGGGCTGGTCGCCGAGCTTTCCCCGCCGGAGCACCAGGACCGCAACTTCGGCTGGTTCACCGCGGCGGCCTCGATCGGCCAGCTGATCGGCCCGCTGACCGGCGGCTGGGTGATCAGCTCGGCCTCGCCCGGCTCGATGATCGCCGAGACGCGCGAGGCCTTCCTGCTCGCCACCGGGCTCGGCGTGGTGATCACCCTGCTCTGCCTGACCCTGGCGTGGACGCTGAAAGCCTTGTCCCGCACCAAGAAGAACGGCGATCGGACCGTCCACAAGGGATCGACGGCGGCGCTGCTGCGCAACCGGAGGCTGCTGGTCGCGATCTTCACCAGCTTCGCGGTGATGTCCGCTGTGGACGTGATCACCGCATACCTCCCGGTGCTGGGCGAGGATCGCGGGCTCAGCCCGGCGGTGGTCGGCGCGCTGCTGGCCGTGCGCGCCGGGTTCTCCTTCCTGTCCCGCCTGCTGATCCCGTTGCTGGTGGGCCGATTCGGCCGCCTCACGGTACTGCTGGTCAGCGGTGGCCTGGCCGGGATCTGCGTGACCGCGCTGGTGTTCACCGGCGGCTTCTGGCCGCTGGCCGCGCTGATGGCGGTACTCGGGCTGGCGCTCGGACTCGGTCAGCCGCTGACCATGACCTGGACCGTGCGCGAGGCGCCGGACAACCTGCGGTCCACCGCGCTCGGCCTGCGGCTGACCGGCAACCGGGTGGCGCAGGCGGCGGCCCCGGCCGCGGCGGGCGCGGTGTCCGGGCTGGTCGGCGTGGCCGGTCCGTTCCTGCTGATCGCGCTGCTGCTGTTCGCCTCGACGATCACCGTGTTACCCGGCTGGCGGGCCGAGCGGGGTTGACCGGATCACCTCGGCGGTGTGCGCGTCCGCCGGGAAGAACGCCTCGATCGACAACTCCGCGAGCGTCACGTCCAGCGGCGTGCCGAAGGTCGCGACCGTGCTGAAGAAGGCGAGTTCGGTGTCGCCGTGGCGCAGCCGCAACGGCACCAGAATGTCGCCCGGCTTCGGCACCTCGACCTCGGGAAGCACGTCGTGGCAAGGATATTCGCGCAGTTCGGCGAGCAGGTCGGAGAGTTCGGGGTCGGCCGTCGCGGCCACCTCGCGCCGCAGCCTGCCGAGCAGGTGCGCCCGCCACTCCCCCAGGTTGGCGATCCGCGGAGCCATGCCGTCCGGGTGCAGCGTCGCGCGCAGCACGTTCACCGGACCGTCGAGCAGTTCCGGAGCCACCCCCGCGACCAGCAACGCCACGCTGGCATTCGAGTCGACCATGTTCCAGCGCCGGTCGATCACCACCGCCGGATAAGGTTCGTGCACGGTCAGCAGCTGCCGGACCGCCTCGCGGGCGGCGGTCATCTCGGGCGCGTCGAGGCCGCTTTCGCCGTACACCGGGGCAAAACCGGCGGCGAGCAGCAGCTGGTTGCGCTCGCGCAGCGGCACGTCGAGGTGCTCACCGAGGCGGAGCACCATGTCCCGGCTCGGCGCCGAGCGCCCGGTCTCGACGAAGCTCAGGTGCCGGGTGGAGATATCCGCCGAGATGGCCAGGTCGAGCTGGCTGATCCGCCGCCGGTCCCGCCATTCGCGCAGGAGTTCGCCGACGGGACGGGGTGCGGTCGCTGTGGTCACGGCGTCGACGTTACGGGCGGGCCCGCGCCACGGCCATTACTTCGCGGGTAATCGACGAGCCGCGCGTCGCCGGGAATCGTTGGGGCCAGCCAACCCAAGGAGTGATCATGACCGACTTCACCGCCCTCGCCGAGCGCTACCTCGCCGCCTGGAACGCCACCGGCGCCGAGCGGCGCGCGCTGATCGAGGAGCTGTTCACCGAAACCGCCGGCTACACCGATCCACTCGGCGCGGTGACCGGCTGGGACGACATCGAGAAGTTCTTCGCCACGGCGGCCGAGCAGTTCGCCGGGCTGCGGTTCAGCCTGCACGGTCCGGTGGACGGCCACCACGACATCGCGCGGTTCACCTGGTACCTGGGCGCCGAGGACACTACTGGCGCCGAGCCGCTGGTCATCGGGTTCGACGTGCTGGTGGTCGAGAACGACCGGATCACCCAGGTGCACGGCTTCCTGGACAAGGTGCCCGGCTGAGCCCCGGCGGGCCGGGATGGATGTGGGCCTCCCCCTCTGTCCCTGCCCGTTTTCCGGGCGCCTGAGAGGTTCACCCGCGAGTCCACGGGCTTGCACCTTCGGCGGGGTCGTGCGGTGAGTGGCCGCCGACCCGCTTTCCAGAGGCGTCTCCCCCGCGCGGTCCTGGGTGCCTGAGAGTTTCCGGGGAGGAGTTGCTCCTTCGGCGCCGGGCGAGGCGATTGGCCGCCCGGTCTCTCCCGCGCAGGGTTTACGACTACGACGCGAAGATTAGCAACTCACCGACCGCGGCGATCAACCGGTCCGGCGGGCGTTGCGGCGCTGGGTCAGCTCGTCCGGCCGGACCGTTTCCACCACACCGCCGTCGGCCCGTTCGGCCGGGAACTCGTGGATGGTGCCGCTGATCTCCTGCATGGCCCCGCTGACCGCGATGCCGAACACGCCCTGCCCGCCCTGCAGTAAATCGACGATCTCCTCGGGCGAGGTGCACTCGTAGACCGTGGTGCCGTCGGAGAACAGGGTCACCTTGGCCAGGTCGCGCACCCCGCGCTCACGCAGGTGCTCCACCGCGACCCGGATGTTCTGCAGCGAGACCCCGGTGTCCAGCAGGCGCTTGACGATCTTGAGGACCAGGATGTCCTTGAACGAGTACAACCGCTGCGAGCCCGACCCGTGCGCGGTGCGGATGCTCGGCGCGACCAGCTTCGTCCTGGCCCAGTAGTCCAGCTGCCGGTAGGTGATGCCGGCGATCTGGCAGGCGGCGGGCCCGCGGTAACCGACCAGTTCGTCGGGCAGGGACGCGTCGGGAAAGAGCTCACCTTGCTCGCCGTCGGTCACCTCGAACGACCTTCCCTCGACCACCCATGCCTCCCCTCGCCCGGCTGTATCCGCCGGCAGAACATGTCCTGGTGGATCCAAACATCCGAACGGAGTAATCACACCGTCGAGATTCACCTCTGTCGACGGTAAGCCGGGTCGGGGACCCGGTCAACGCGACGCGCGGCCGGTCCGGCCAAAGGTTGAACTTGCCGGATTTACTTGGCCGTGTTAATTTTTACTCATGCAGGTAAACAAGGACTCCCAGCCGGAACTGGGACTGTCCGTGACCGAAGCGGCACGGCGAGCACAGATCATCCAGGCCACCATCGAGGTCATCGCCGAACTCGGCTTCGCGAAGACGTCGTTCGCCCGCATCGTCGAGCACGCCGGGCTGAGCAGCACGCGGATGATCTCCTACCACTTCGGCTCGAAGGAGGAGCTGATGAGCGCGACGATCGGCCAGATCTCGCAGCTCAAGGACGAGTTCATGACCGAGCGCCTGGCCGGCGACACGACCAGGGCCGGCATGCTGCGGGGATTCATCGAGTCCGAGGCGGCCTTCGTGGCCGCGTACCCGGCGTTCCAGCGGGCGATGAACGAGATCCTCGGCCAGGTGTGGGGCGGCCAGGAGGGCGGCGGCCACATGTTCCACGAGGCGGTGCTGCGGGACATGCGCGTCGGCCGCATCGAACGGCAGCTGACGCAGGGCCAGCGCGAAGGCGCGTTCGGCGAGTTCGACGTCGAGGTGATGGCGCTGAGCATCCGGCAGGCGCTCGACGGACTGGCCAACCGTCTCGTCCGCGAGCCGGACCTGGACGCCGAGCGCTACGGCCGCGAACTGGCCACGCTGTTCGAGAAGGCCACCAGGCCATGACGACGAACCGGCGCGGCCCCGGGGACAGGTGTCCAGGGGCCGCGCCGGATTCGTGTTCTTAAGTATCTGCTCCGCGGAAATCTTCCGGAGAGACGGAGTCGAGGAACTCGCGGAACTTCTCCACCTCGTCCTCCTGCTCGTCGGGAATGATCAGCCCGGCTTCCTCCAGGACGGCGTCCTCGGCGTGGATCGGCACGCCGACGCGCAGCGCCAGTGCGACCGAATCGCTCGGCCTCGCCGACACGCGGATGTCACCGTCGAAGACCAGCTCGGCGAAGAAGGTGCCTTCGCGCAGGTCGGTGATGACCACTTGCTCAAGTTCCCGGCCGAGTGCGCCGATGACCTCTTTGAGTAGGTCGTGGGTCAGTGGCCGGGCCGGGCGCACACCCTGTTGCTCCAGGGCGATCGCGGTGGCCTCGACCGAGCCGATCCAGATCGGCAGGTACCGCTCTCCTTCGGTTTCCCGCAGCAACAAGATCGGCTGGTTCGCGGGCAGTTCGACCCGCACGCCGACGACGCGCATCTCGCTCATCGGGTTCGCCTCCCTAACCTGCACACGGGCCGCACGCTGTGCCAAGGGTCCCGCATCGCCACCCTCGACGCTACCCGTCTTCCGGACGCTGTGCTCGCTCTACCTTCGCGCCCGCCTCGCGGGCTTCTCCAACCGTACGGCATCGGGGTCCCCGCGTTCAGCAACGGATTCGGCGCCGGGCCGTCCGGACACCTCCGCGCGATGCTCAACGCGGCCCGGTCCAAGATCATTCCCGGCTGGCCGGGCTAACCGCCGGTCACCCCGCGGATACCCGCTTTGACCAGCAGCGTGTGCAGGGCGACCGACAGTGCCGCCAGCTCGCGCACCACCTCGTCGGCACGGGCCTTCGCGCCCGCGTCGCGCTGCCGGTAGACCGGCGTAACAATTTGCTCCAGTAGGCCGACCTCCCGGTCCGCCGATGCCCGGAATGCCCGCAGATGCCGGGGTTCGATGCCGTACTCGGTCATCGCCCGCACCGTTTTGGCCACCAGTACCGCGTCGGGGTCGAAAAAACCGGCCGCGCCGGGCCGGACCAGGCCGTACTGCTGGAGTTCGGCCAGCATCGCCGCGTCGATCCCGGACTGCGCGAGCAGTTCCTCCTGGGTCAGCCGCACCGGGCGCGCCGGCTCGAAGTCCTCTGGCGCGGGCAGGCCGCGCTCCCCCGCGCCGGTGCCGAGCGAGACCAGCTTGCGCGGCGGCCGCAGCGCCGGGACCGGCGCCTCGGCCCCGCGATCGGCGGCGTCAAGCTGCTCCTTGATCACCTTCAGCGGAAGGTAGTGGTCGCGCTGCGCGGACAGCACGAAGCGCAGCCGCTCGACGTCCGCCGCGGCGAACTGCCGGTACCCGGACGGCGTCCGGCCAGGCTGCACCAGTCCCTCGGACTCGAGGAACCGGATCTTGGAGATGGTCACATCGGGGAAGTCGCCGCGCAGCTGCGCCAGCACCGCCCCGATGCTCAGGCCATCCCGGGGTTGCCGCCCGGCAGCCGTCACCGCGCCCCCTGGCCCCCGTGGCCCGGGCCGGTCAGGAAGACGAGGCGGAACTTGCCGATCTGGACCTCGTCACCGCCGGCGAGCACGGCCTGGTCGACCGGCTCGCGGTTGACGTAGGTGCCGTTGAGGCTGCCCACGTCGATCACCACGAACTCCCCGCCCTCGCGGCGGAACTCCGCGTGCCGGCGCGACACCGTCACGTCGTCGAGGAAGATGTCGCTGTCCGGGTGGCGGCCGGCGCTGGTGGTGTCGCGGTCGAGCAGGAAGCGCGAGCCGGCGTTGGGGCCGCGCTTGACGACCAGCAGGGCCGATCCGGCCGGCAGTGCGTCGATGCCCGCGACCGGTGGCTCCGGCGCCTGGGCTTCCTGTCCCTCGACCTCGGCGAGGAAGTCGGCCCGGAAGACGGAGGTCCGCTCCGGAGACTGCTCCGGGGGAACGCCGGGCCCGTCGTTCGTGCTCACCTGAGCTCTCCTTACGCACTGAAAGGTTTTCTTCGAAACGTGTGCAGCCCAACGTACCGTGCCTGATCGATTCGGCCGGTGGTGGGCTCCCCCAACCGGCCGCGCGCGCGGGCGCGGGGCTCAGCCCTGGGTCAGGCGCTGGTAGGCCTCGGCGTCGAGCAGGCTGTCCGGGGTGGCCGAGCCGGTCAGCTTCAGCTCGATCAGCCAGCCCTCGCCGTAGGGGTCGCTGTTGATCAGCTCGGGCGAGTCGGCGACCGCGTCGTTGACCGCGACCACCTCGCCGTCCAGCGGGGCGAACAGCTCGGACACGCTCTTGGTGGACTCGACCTCGCCGAAGCTCTCCCCGGCGGTCACCGTCAGCCCCGGTTCCGGCAGGTCGACGAAGACGACGTCACCGAGCTGGTCCTGGGCGTACTCGGTGATGCCGACGCGCACCGCGCCGTCACCGTGCGCGGCGACCCACTCGTGCTCCTCGGTGTAGCGCAGTTCCTCCGGAGTGGACAACGCCGTTCCCCTTTCCTCACCACCGGTCGAGGTGGGCAAGTCTGTCATTCAGACGACGGTCGTGGCACCCCGGCCGGGCGATATCGCCCGCACGGTCTGGAGCACGTAGAGCGCGCCGGACCACAGGTACAGCACGCCGCCCCAGGTGGTGAAGGCGTAGGCGATCGGGCGGGCGACCGCGGCCAGGTCGGAGCCGCCCTGGGTGAGCAGGAGGAAGGGGAAGGCGTACATCAGCACGAAGGTGGCGCCCTTGCCGATGTAGGTGACCTCGGGCGGGGCGTAGTTGTGCCGCCGCAGCACCAGGATGCAGACGCCGACGACGAGTTCGCGCAGCACCAGCGGCGCCACCACCCACCACGGCACGATGTCGCGCAGCAGGAAGGCGACCAGCGTGGCGATGATGTAGAGCCGGTCGGCGGCGGGGTCGAGCAGCTGGCCCAGCCTGCTGGTCTGGTCGAGCCAGCGGGCCAGTTTGCCGTCGAGCCAGTCGGTGAAGCCGCCGAAGGCCAGTACCGCCAGCGCCCAGCCGTCCTCTTCCGGGCCGAGCAGCAGCCACAGGAACACCGGGACACCGGCGAGCCGGAGAATGGACAGCAGGTTCGGCGCGTTCAGTGCCTGCCGGGCCAGAGAGGGTTCCGGCCTGGTCGCCGATGGGGGCTCGCTCACCCGCTCAGCCTAGGCATCCGCCGGACCACCCGGTCGATCGGCTCGACGATCCCGGCGGTGCCCGGACACCCGCCGTTCGCACGGTTGGTACTCGACGCAACAAAGCTCACAGGGCGACCGGCCAAGCCACAACAGGTGAAGGTTCAGTACCGAAAGGCTTACCGGCCAGCGCGCCGGGTGGGGCGGCTGGTCGCGGCGGGCGGGAGCCGGACTGGTGAAAGGCCGGGCTGCGGAAGGGCCGGGCTGGTGAAGGGCCCGGCCGGTCCGCGTGCGGGTCAGCCAGCGTGGGAGTCAGCCAGCGTGCGGGTCAGCCCGCGCGGCGGTAGCTCCAGCCGCGGCGTTGCAGTTCCGCCCGGGTGAGCACCTGCGGGCGGCCGCGCCGGTCGGTGCCGACCCAGCGCGCGTTGTTCTCCAGCACGTACGGGCGTCCCAGGCTCCACACCACGGTGCACGGCGCGGTCGGCGGCGTCCGCGTGGAGGTGGACTGGGACCTGGTTGTTCCGGGTTCTGCCGGGGATTCTGCGTTTTCCATCGCTCTCATACTTCTGCGCTCGGGGCCGGGTGATCGTCGGACGCACCGCTCGGGGTTCGCGGTGGCCCTCCACATACCTGTCGGTCGGCAACGGCCGTTCGTTAACGGCTCGCGCGATCTTTCACCCGGTTTTCCATCTGCTGGGACGGAATCACCGTCCGTTACCGTCCACATAGGACACGGTCGGGCGTGTCGGTACCGTCCCACGCGGCGGCCTCGGCGACAATGGCGCGCGCACGCTGCTCGCGGAAGGGGCCGCTCTTGACCGCCACCACCACCGTACGCCTTCTCGGCGCCGCCGGGCTCGCCGTGCTCGGCGCGTGTTCGGCGGAGCCGGAGCCGGTCGCCGCGCCGCCCATGCCCAGCACGGAAGTCGTCGTCGCGCCCACCACCAACGACACGTCCATGCCGCTGACCACCCCGCCGGTACCGGCGCCCACCACCACGCGACCACCGGCGCCGGAGCGGGCCACGCCCGAACAGGGCTGCGGCACGGTCACCGCGGCCAGCGGATTCACCCTGGAGGTGCTGGACGAGGTCGAGTCCGGCGTGCCGTGCGCCGAAGCCCGGTCGGTGGTCGAGCGGTTCCACCAGGCGATCGCGGGCAGGCAACCGGCCGGTTCACAGGAGCCGGTCAGCGAGACGGTGGACGGCTGGCTCTGCGTTTCCGGCGCGCCCACCGCGCAGGGCGGCACGACGTGCGGCAAGCAGGACCGGACCGTGCTCGCCGCCGTCGCGCCGCTCGAATGAGGCTCAGGAACCCTTGAGCGTCGGGAAGTCCTCCTCGCGGAACTCACCGGCCGGGCGCTCGCTGGTCTCGTTCTCGCGCCCGCGCAGCTCGACCCGGCGGATCTTGCCGGAGATCGTCTTCGGCAGTTCGGTGAACTCCAGCCGCCGGATCCGCTTGTACGGGGCCAGGTGCTCGCGGCAGTAGGCCAGGATCGCCAGCGCGGTGTCCGCGCTCGGCTCGTGCCCGCCCGCCAGCACCACGTACGCCTTGGGCACGGCCAGCCGGATCGGATCCGGCGCGGGCACCACCGCGGCCTCGGCCACCGCCGGGTGCTCGATCAGCACGCTTTCCAGCTCGAACGGCGAGATCCGGTAGTCCGAGGCCTTGAACACGTCGTCGGTGCGGCCCACGTAGGTGATGTAGCCGTCTTCGTCGATCGAGCCGACGTCACCGGTGTGGTAGTAACCGTCGGCGAAGGCCGTGGCGGTGCGCTCGGCGTCGTCGGCGTATCCGGTCATCAAGCCGACCGGCCGCTTCGCCAGGTCCAGGCAGATCTCGCCCTCGGTGGCGCGCTCGCCGGTGACCGGGTCGACCAGCGCCACCGCGAACCCCGGCAGCGGACGACCCATCGAACCCGGCCGCACCTCCTGCCCAGGGGTGTTCGCGATCTGCACGCTGCTCTCGGTCTGCCCGAAGCCGTCGCGGATGGTCACTCCCCACGACTTGCGGACCTGCTCGATCACCTCCGGGTTGAGCGGCTCCCCGGCCCCGACCACCTTGCGCGGCGGGGTCTTCAGCGCCCCCAGGTCGGCCTGGATGAGCATGCGCCACACCGTCGGCGGGGCGCAGAAGCTGGTGATGCCGCAGCGGTCCATCTGCGCCATCAGCGCCACCGCGTCGAAGCGCGTGTAGTTGTACAGGAACACCGTCGCCTCGGCGTTCCACGGCGCGAACACGTTGCTCCAGGCGTGCTTCGCCCAGCCGGGTGAGGAGATGTTCAGGTGCACGTCCCCCGGCTCCAGGCCGATCCAGTACATAGTGGACAGATGGCCCACCGGGTAGGAGATCTGGGTGTGCCGCACCAGCTTCGGCTGCGCGGTGGTGCCGGAGGTGAAGTACAGCAGCAGTTCGTCGTCCGCGCGGGTGACCCCGTCCGGGGTGAACTCGGCGGATTCGGCATACGCGGAGGCGAATTCGTGCCAGCCGTCGGCCGCCTCCCCCGCGGTGTTCCCGACGACGACACGCGTGTACTCCCCCGGCACATCCGCGAACTTCTCGACGTCGGCCGAGCGGACCACCACGTGCTTCGCCCCACCCCGGTCCACGCGGTCGCGCAGGTCGGCCGCGCCGAGCAGGGTGGAGGCCGGGATGATCACCGCGCCCAGCTTGATCGCGGCGAGAATGGTCTCCCACAGCTCGCCCTGGTTGCCCAGCATCAGGATCAGCCGGTCGCCGCGGCGCACGCCGAGCCCGCGCAGCCAGTTCGCCACCTGGTCCGAGCGGCGCGCCATCTCCGGGAAGGTCCAGCGGTTCTCGGTGCCGTCCTCTTCCACGATCCAGAGCGCGTACCGCTCGGCGTTGGCCGGATCGCGGGCGATCTCGTCGAACCAGTCCAGCGCCCAGTTGAACTCGCCGAACTCCGGCCAGGCGAACCCGGCGTTCGCGGTCGCGTAGTCCTCCCGGTGCGCGAGCAGGTAGTCCCGCGCGTTCCGGAACCGCTGGGAAGCCTCGTTGCCCACCTTGGTCACTCCTGCCCTCGAATGCCCTCGAATCCGCTATTCCCCGCCGAAGCTCGGCGCGCGCCGCTCCAGGAACGCCTGCGCCGCCTCCGCGAGGTCCTTGCTCGGCAGGAACGCGGCGTTCCAGGTGGACACGTACCGCAGGCCGTCGGCGACCTGCCGCTCGGTGTTCACCGAGAGCACGTCCTTCGTACCCTGCACCACCAGCGGCGGGTTCGCAGCGATTTCCCCGGCGAGTTCGCGCGCGGCGGCCAGCACCGCGTCCTGGTCCGGGTAGACGTCGTTGACCAGGCCGATCCGCTCGGCCCGCGCGGCGTCGATGTCCTTGCCGGTCAGCGCCAGCTCGCGCAGATGCCCCTCGCCGACGATGGTGGCCAGGCGCTGCAGGCTGCCGAGGTCGGCGACGATGGCCACCTTGACCTCACGCACGCTGAACTTGGCGTCGGCGCTGGCCAGCCGGACGTCGGCGGCGCTGATCACGTCCACGCCACCGCCGATGCACCAGCCGGCCACCGCGGCGATCACCGGCTTCCGGCAGCGGGCCACCGAGGTGACGCTGTCCTGCAGCACGCGGATCTCGTCGAGGAAGGCGGTGCGCGGCTTGGCCAGCGCGTCCCCGGCCAGCAGCGGGGCCCAGGTCGGCATCATCGCGGGCAGGTCGAGGCCGTAGGAGAAGTGCTTGCCGCTGCCGGTCAGCACCACCGCCCTGATCTCGGGGTCGGCGTCGATGGCGTTGAACACCAGCGGCAGCTCACGCCAGAAGTCGGGGCCCATCGCGTTGCCCTTGCCCGGCCCGAGCAGGGTCACCTCGGCGACGTGGCCGGAGTGGTCCACCTTGAGCGAAACGAGATCGGGCAGCGCGTCTAATGCACGGTCGGTCATGGCCGCCATCATTACTCATGAGTACGGGCCGGTGCCAGCGACCGGCCGGTGACTGGTTGGCGGGATGCCAACCCGACCCGGTAGATGGTTTGCTTGACGGGTGCGGGCCTGATGGCGGAGGGATGGTGACGGCGATGAGCGCGGACAACGCGGCGGTGGTACTGGACGAGCCGGCCGAGCCAAGGCGGGCCACCCGGCCGATCGAGCTGGCGGGGTCGTTCGTGCACGAGGGGCACCGGCTGGCCTACACCGAGTACGGCGACGGCGACCGGGTGGTGGTGCTCACCCACGGCATCATGTTCACCCGCCGGATGCACGCGCCGCTGGCCAGGCGGCTGGCGGCCGAGGGCTACCGGGTGGTCACCCTCGACCTGCTCGGGCACGGCGAGTCCGCGCGGCCGACCGAATCCTGGCTGTACTCCATGCCCGCCTTCGCCGAGCAGACCGTGGCGCTGCTCGACCACCTCGAGGTGGACCGCGCGGTGGTCGGCGGCACCTCGCTGGGCGCGAACGTCTCGCTCGAGGTGGCGGTGTCCGCGCCGGAGCGGACGCACTCGCTGATCGCCGAGATGCCGGTGCTGGACAACGCGATCGTGGCCGGGCTGCTCACTTTCGCCCCGCTGCTGTTCGCGGCCAGGTTCGTGCCGGTGACCGTGCGCGGGGTGGCCGCGGTGGCCGGGCTGGTGCCGCACGGCAACCAGTGGGTGGACGTGGTCACCGACACGCTCGACCAGCAGCCCGCCGGGATGGCCGCGCTGCTGCACGGCGTGCTGTTCGGCCGGATCGCGCCGCCGAAGTCGGTGCGGCGCCGGATCAAGGTGCCCACGCTGGTGATCGGCCACCAGCGCGACCCGATCCACCCCTTCGGCGACGCCGACACGCTCGCCGCCGACCTGCCGGACGCGCGGTTCATCCAGGCACGCAGCCCGATCGAGTTCCGGATGGACCCGGGCAGGCTCACCGACGCCGTGCTGGACTTCCTGGACACCTCATTCGTTAGCTAGGCCCGCAACCGGCCCGATCACGATGATCGCGGGCGGGCGCACGCCCGCCTCGGCCGCGGCCTCGGCCACGCTGTCCAAAGTGGACCGCAGGACCCGCTGGGTGCGCATGGTGCCGTCCTCGATGACGGCCACCGGGGTGTCGCCGGGACGGCCGCCGTCGAGCAGCGCGCCGGCGAACTTCGCCAGCCGCTCGACGCCCATCATCAGCACGATCGTGCCGCGCAGCCGGGCCAGCGCGGACCAGTCGGTCAGCGACTGCGGGTGGCCGGGCGGCACGTGCCCGGAGACGACCACCACCTCGTGGGTGACCCCGCGGTGGGTCACCGGCACGTCGGCCACCGCGGGCACGGCGAAGGCGCTGGTGATGCCGGGGACCACGGTGACCGGGATGCCCGCGTCGGCGCAGGCGAGCACCTCCTCGAAGCCGCGGCCGAACACGTACGGGTCGCCACCCTTGAGGCGGACCACGAACTTGCCCGCCTTGGCGTGCTCGATCAGCGTGGCGTTGATCACGTCCTGGCTGGCCGCCCGGCCGTACGGGATCTTCGCCGCGTCGATCACCTCGACCTCGGGGGCCAGCTCGTCGAGCAGCTCGCGCGGGCCGAGCCGGTCGACCACCACCACGTCGGCGCGGGCGAGCAGGCGCCTGCCGCGCACGGTGATCAGCTCCGGGTCGCCGGGGCCGCCGCCGACCAGCGCCACGCCGGGCAGTTCGTCGCCGGGCGTGCGGTACTCGGCGGCCACCGTGCCCGCGCGCAGACCGTCCAGGATGGAGTCGCGGACCGCGGCCGAGCGCAGCGGCTCGCCGCCGGAGAGCACGCCCACCAGCACTCCCCCGTGCCGCCCGGAGGCCGGGGTGACCGCGCTGCCCTCGGTACCGGCGTCGGCGCGGACGCAGAACACCCGCGCGCGCTCGGCCTCCGCGCAGACCGCGGCGTTGACCTCGGGCAGGTCGGTGCAGGCCAGGGCGTACCAGGCGTCGGTGAGGTCGCCGTCGGCGTAGGCGCGCCGGTGCCAGCGCAGCTCACCGATCTCGGCCATGGCCTCGACCGAAGGGGTGACGTGCGGTGCGATCACCTCGACCGCGGCGCCGGCGCCGACCAGGCGCGGCAGCCGCCGCTGGGCGACCATGCCACCGCCGACCACCACCACCCGCTTACCGGAGAGGTCGAGGCCGGACAGATAGTGGGGATCTTCTGGCATGCGTAGAAGCATGCCTGGCCGCACGCGCGGCAGCGCGCTCAGGGCCGCAGGAGTGTGAGCATTTCGTCGTTGCCGAACATGCGCGCGGTCTCCAGCGCGGACGGCTGCCCGGCGTCCGGATCGGCCCCGCCGGCCAGCAGCGCCTTCACCACCTCGGGCTCGGCCTTGAACACCGCACCGGCCAGCGGGCTCTGGCCGCGGTCGTTGGTCCGATCGGGGTCGGCCCCGCGTTCGAGCAGCGCGGTGACGGTGGCCGCGTGACCGTGGTAGGCGGCGAGCATGACCAGGGTGTCCCCACGGTCATTGGTCAGGTTCGCCGGGATTCCGGCGTCCACATAGGCCGCCAGCTCGGCGGTGCTGCCGGTCCTGGCGAAGCCGAAGACCTTGGCCCACAGTTCGAGCAGCTCGGGATCGGGTTCTGGGTCGGTCACCGACCCAGCATCTCACGCGGGGACGCGGCCCACCGCGATCAGTGAACCGCAGTCGAGCGAGGTCACGCCCGCTTCGGCGAGCCCGGCCGTGAAGCGCTCCCTGACCCGCGCGACCGCCGGTTCGTCCAGTCCGATGAGGAACGCGCGCATGGCCGCGCCGAGGTACAGCTTCCACGCGTCGTCGGGGTGCAGCGGCTGCACGAACTCGACCTCCTCGACGGTGACGTCGGTCAGGCCCAGCCCGGTCAGCCAGGTGGTCAGCTTCTCCGGCGTGTCGATCCGGGCCTGCGCGCCGACCCGGTCGACGGACTCGGCCAGTTCCGGCCGCTCGGTCGCTGCCGCGGCCTGCCCGATCGGCACGATCCTGGCCATGCCGCCACGGCGCCAGGTGGTCACCGCGAACCGGCCGCCGGGGCGGAGCAGGCTGATCAGCCGCCGCGCCCCGGCGTCCATGTCCGGGAAGAAGAACACCCCGTATACGCACTGGACCAGGTCGTACGGCTCGGCGGCCCAGGTCAGCACGTCGTGCTGGGTGAAGGCGAGCTGGGCGAGCCCCCGCGCGGCGACGCGTCCCTGGGCGAGCAGGCCCTCGGCGGCGTCCACCGCGTCGACGTGCCCGGACGGGCCGACCGCGAGCGCGGCGGGCACCGCCGAAGCACCCGAGCCGCAGCAGGCGTCGAGCACGCGGTCGCCGGGCGCGGGCCGGGTGACCGCCACGGTCAGTTCACCGAGCGGCCGCCACAACCGCGCGTACCAGTCCGCGAACTCGGCGCCGGCGGCGCTGAACACGCCGCCGGCGAACTCGGGATTCATCGGGCGATCCGCTGGAAGTGGCCGATCAGGCGGCGCGGGACCAGCTGCCGCTGCCCGTCGACCACGATGGGCACCAGGTCCGGCGTGGTGGCCTTCCACTGCGCCCGGCGGTGCCGGGTGTTGCTGCGCGAGGTCTTTCGCTTGGGCACGGCCATCACTTACCGCCCTTTCGCTGTCCGTAGCGGCGATGGAACTTCTCGACCTGGCCCGCGGTGTCCATGATGCGGCGGGCGCCGGTCCAGAACGGGTGGGAGGCGGAGCTGATGTCCACCAAGACCAGAGGATAGGTGTTCCCGTCGGCCCATTCGACGGATTTCTCCGACGTCATCGTGGACCGGGTGAGAAAGGCCTCGCCGGTGGCGGTGTCCTTGAACACCACCGGGTGGTAGTCGGGGTGGATACCCGGTTTCATCGCTGTTCGTCCTTCCGGTCGGCCGCCGAGATCTCGTGTCCCGAGGGCTTTTCGTCGTCGTTGTCGTCGCAGGGTTCTTCGTGCCATTCACCGAACGGGTCCGGGTAGCGCGACCACGCTTCCGGCCCGGCGGCGAGTTCGGCGTCGGTGAGCAGCGCCGCGTCGAGCGCCGCCGCCACCTCCTCCGGCGTGGCCTGGTGGGTGAGCACCACCAGTTCCTGCGCCCGGTCACCGAACTCCGGATCCCAGCGCAGGGAAGCCAGCGTCCGGCGCTCCGGGCTCACGTCCGTCCACTCCGGACCGTCGTCGGCGGCGAGCCAGTGCCCGGCGTGCCCGATGCCGAGTCCGCCCCCCGCGGACTCGACCCAGAGCGCCATCGACGGCTGGCTCGCCACCCACACCCGGCCGCGGGTGCGCACCACGCCGTCGAGCAGCACGTCGATGGCGTCGTGGAGGCGTTCCGGGTGGAACGGCCGGGTGCGGGAGTAGGTCAGCAGCGCGATACCGCAGTCCTCGGCCAGCGGCGGTTCACCAGTGAGCAGCGGGCCGTGCATGTCGGTGACCTCACCGCGCCGGGCGCCCGCGGGCACCGCGTCACGGACTTCGGTGGTGGTGGTCAGTTCGAGGCGGACCGCGGCCGGGGCCAGCCGGTCGAGCACCGCGGCGGTCTTGGCGGCGGTCCAGGCGTCGGGCGCGTCCCCGTCGAGTACCAGCACGTCGGCGAACTCGACCTGGGCGATGCCGACCTGGGCCAGCGTGCGCTCGTCCTCGGGGCTGGCTTGCAACCCGCGTTCGTCGAGCGTGTCGTCGCCGGTGACGTCGGTGAGCCAGGTGGCGCGGTCGAGCACGGCGGCCACCGCCTCGACCCGGACGTCGTCGAGTACCGGGCGGTCGCCGACCAGGGTGTGCTCGAGCGCCCAGCACACCGGTTCCGGCTCCATCGCCTCGTCGAGGCGGACCACGATGCGCCGGACCTCGGGCAGCCGGGACAGCTTGCGCAGCAGCGGCAGCAGGTCCTGGCGCAGGGTGCACGAAACGCAGCCGTGGGCCAGCTCCAGCACGGTGAGCTGGTCTCGCCCGCCGAGCTGGAGACGCCGGGTGACCACGCCCTCGTGGATGCGGCGCAGGTTGTGGTGCACCACCGCGGTGCCGGGCTCGCCGGCGCGGAGGCGGTCGGCCAGCGCGGCGCCGGCTCCGGGCGCCAGGCCGCCGATCAGGGTGAGGGGAATGCGGAGGTCTTCGGTCACGGGTGTGTACTGTAGTTGAAAATGACTATCAATACCAATTGAGGAGGACAGGTGTCGGCTGTGTGCCAGGTCACCGGGCGGCGGCCCGGGTTCGGCAAGCAGGTCTCGCATTCGCACAAGCGGACTTCGCGGCGCTGGGACCCGAACCTGCAGTCGCGGCGGTACTGGGTGCCGAGCGAGGGCCGGTGGGTCCGGCTGCGGGTCTCGGTCAAGGGCATGAAGACCATCGACAAGCGCGGGATCGACGCGGTGGTCGCCTCCCTGCGCGCACGCGGGGAGAAGATCTGATGGCGCGCAACGAGATCCGGCCGATCGTGAAGCTGCGGTCGACCGCGGGGACCGGATTCACCTACGTCACCAGGAAGAACCGCCGCAACGACCCGGACCGGCTGGTGCTGCGCAAGTACGACCCGGTGGCCCGCCGCCACGTCGAGTTCAAGGAGGACCGCTGATGGCGAAGAAGTCGAAGATCGCGCGTGACGCGCAGCGGCGGGTGGTCGTCGCCCGGTACGCGGAACGGCGAGCCGAGCTGAAGGAGATCGTGCGCTCCCCGGCTTCCTCCCCGGAGGCCAAGGCGGCGGCCGTCTCGGCACTGCAGGCGATGCCCCGCGACGCGAGCCCGACGCGCCTGCGCAACCGGGACGTCGCCGACGGCAGGCCGCGGGGGCACCTGCGGAAGTTCGGCCTGTCCCGCGTCCGGTTCCGGCAGATGGCGCACAACGGTGAGCTGCCCGGCGTTTCGAAGTCGAGCTGGTGAGTGCCGTGAAGCGCGAACCGAAGAAGCGGCGGAACCTGCTCGCCGCCGAGAAGGTGTCCGAAGTGGACTGGAAGGACACCGCGCTGCTGCGGAAGTTCATCTCCGACCGCGGCAAGATCCGCGCGCGCCGGGTGACCGGTCTTACGCCGCGGCAACAACGGCAGGTGGCCACCGCGATCAAGAACGCCCGCGAGATGGCCCTGCTCCCCTACCCGGCGCAAGGGCGCTGAGCGGGGAACGCGTGCGGCGGGTGCCGGGGCACCCGCCGCACGCTCCGGGTCAGCCGAGGCTGGCGCGCACGGCCTTGGCCAGGCTCGCCGCGCGCGGGTCGTCGGGCCGGAAGTTCCACAGGTTCGTGACGTAGCCGAAGCCGACACCGGCCTCGGGGTCGGCGAACCCGATCGACCCGCCGGAACCGGGGTGGCCGAACGAACCCGGCCCGACCATCGGCATCGGCGTGCAGGACCGGTGGAACCCGAGCGACATGTAGAAGGAGCGGTCGGCCGGGATGTCCAGTTCCGCCGGCAGCCCGTGCATCCGCGTCCTGTCGGTGTGCACCTCGGTCATCCGCTCGACCGTCTCCGGCTCCAGCAGCCGGATCCCGTCGACCTCGCTCACCGTGGCGGCGTACATGCGGGCCACCGAGTGCGCGTCAGCGACCATATTGGCGGCCGGGAACTCCGCCGCCCGCCAGGCCCGCGTGGTGAAGTAGTCGGAGGTGTTGTCCAGTGCGCCACCGAGTTCGCCGGCCTTGGCCTGCACCGAGTCCGCGCCCCACACGGCGTTGATCCACGCGGTGACCGTGTCCGCGTCGAGCCCGGTCAGCGCGATCATCCCGGCGAGCAGCTCGTCCAGGCTGAACGGGGCGGCGTAGTGGATCCCGGCCACCCGCTCCTCGTGCTGCTCGGGCAGGCCGATCCAGGCGCTCAGGCCGAGCGGTCCGGCGACCTCGTCGGCGAAGAACGTGCCGAGCGACTTGCCGGAGATCCGGCGCACCACCTCACCGACCAGGAAGCCGTAGGTGACGCTGTGGTAGACGTGCTCGGTTCCCGGCTCCCACAAGGGTTTCTGCGCCTCGAGGGCCCGGATGACCGGGTCCCACGCGCAGGCTTCCTCGAAGGTCAGCGGGCCGTCGACGATCGGCAGCCCGGCCTGGTGCGAGAGCAGCCAGCGCACCGGGATCTGCTCCTTGCCTCCCGCGCCGAACTCCGGCCAGTACCGGGCCACCGGGGCGTCCAGGTCCAGTTCGCCGCGCTGGGCCAGCAGGTGCGCGCAGATCGCGGTGGCACCCTTGGTCGTGGACGCCACCTGGGCGACGGTGTTCCGGTCCCACGGCCGGCCGGCCTCGCGGTCGGCGAGGCCGTCCCACAGGTCGACCACCAGACGGCCGCCCGCGTAGACGCTGCACGCCGCGCCGACCTCGCCGTCCTCCGCGAAGTTCGCGCGGAAGGTGTCGGCGACCTTGCCCCATCCCTCTTCGACGAAGTGACCGTTTGCCGTGTTCGCTGTCGTGTTCATGCCGAGAACGATCGCCGGGCGCGCTGACACCGGGCAGCCACGGCGCTGACATCGACAGCGCCGGTACGTCAGTGCTCGTCGTAGTGGGACTGGTGCGCGGCGTGGCGGTGGCCGTCGTGCAGGTAGTCGACGTGGTCACCGTGCGGGACGGCGACGTGGCCGCAGCCCTCACCGTGCTGGTGCGGGTGCGCGTCGTGCTCGACGTGCGAAGCGGGCTCGCACTCGTCGTAGTGGCCGTCGTGCGCGCGGTGGAGGTGTCCGTCGTGGACGTAGTCGACGTGCTCGCCGTGGGGCACCGCGACATGTCCGCAGCCCTCACCGTGCCGGTGGTCGTGGCCGGTGTGTTCGGCGTGTGCGGTGGTCATGATCGGCTCCTTCCGGATTCGCGGGCCACGCTAACACCGCGCGACGGCCCGCGCGCTCCGCGTGAACCCGATCGGGTCACCCCAGAAGCACGCGTGCCTGGGCCAGCCGGTCCACCTGCTCCCGCCAGTCGCCGCCGCCGATGCCCAGCACGAGGTGGTCCACCCCGGCGGCGGCGTACTCGGCGAACCGGTCGGCCGCGTCGTCCGGTGTGCCGGTGATCGGCACCCGCCGCGCCCGCTCGAGCGCCATGCCGTACCCACCGGCGATCTGCTCGGCGAGATCGGCGGCCGAGGTGCCGCCGAAGGAGACCACCCCGCCCACGGTCACCGTCGGCAGCGGCCGCTCGTACTCCCCCGCCAGCTCGGCCAGCTGCCCCCGGCCGCGGATCACCTCGTCCACCGGGATGAGCGAGGGGAACCAGCCGTCCCCGAAGCGCGCCGCCCGCCGCCTGGCCACCGCCGAATCGTTGCCCACCCAGATCAGCGGTGACCGCACCGCGGGCGCCAGCTGGACCACCGGCGCCCCCGGTTCGTGCTCGAACCGCACCGGCTTGCCCGCCAGCAACTCCGGCAGCAGTTCCAGGGCGAGATCGGTGCGCCTGCCGCGCTCGGCGTACGGCACCCCGGCCGCCGCCCACTGCGCCGCCCCGCCGCCCGACCCGACCCCCAGGACGAGTCGGCCGCCGGAGAGGTGCTGCAGGCTGGCCACCTGCTTGACCGCCCAGGCCAGCGGGCGGATCGCGGGCACGAACACACTGGTGCCGATCCGCACCCGCTCGGTGACCGCGGCGGCGGTGGCCAGCCCGGCCACGGTGTCCAAAGTGGACATGCCGGTGACCAGGTGGTCGCCCATCCAGACCCCGTCCAGCCCGGTCGCCTCCGCGTGCCGCGCCGCCGTGCGCAGGTCGAGCCCCTGTTCGAGCTGCGCCGACACCGACGGCAGGATCACCCCGATCTCCATCATGGTGACGATCCTGGGACCTCGACCATGCTGGAGGTCAAGCTCATTCGTGCAACTGGCCCAGGAATTCGAGCAGCAGGCGCTCCCGCAGGCGCGCCGGAGCGGCCGCGAGCAGGGTGTTGACCTCGGCCATCCGGGTCGGCAGCCCATCGGCGTCACCGAGTCCGGCCGCCGCGAGCAGCCCGGCGAACTGCTCGGAAGTCAGCTGCGCGGGATCCAGTGCGGCGATGAAGCCGAGCACCTGCGGATCCACCGAGACCGGCCCGGCCGCGCGCGCCGCGCCGACCGCCGCTTCGAGATCGGCCAGAAAGTCGCGCTCGTGGCCCCGGTTCGCCGCCGACAGGGTCAGGTGCAGGTTCGCCGGGGATACCCCGTGCGCGAACTGCGGCTGGACGTACCAGTTCCGCGCCGACATCTCGTCGGCCACGGTGAACAGGTCGAAGCCGGGCGTGCCGTCCAGGGCGAGCGCCACCAGCGTCGAATCCGGTGTGCCGAGCACACGCAGGCCGCCGATCTTGTCGATCCCGGCGGCGATCTCCTCGGCCGCCGCCCGCGCGTCGAGCGCCAGCCGCCGGTAGCGCTCGGCGCCGATGTACCGCACCACGGCCCACGCCGACGCCAGCGGACCGCCCGAGCGAGTGGACTGCACGGTGGTGTTGAGCATCGTGTAACCGGGCCAGTCGGCGCTGGCGAAGTAGTGCCCGCGGCGCAGTTCCGCGTTGGCGTGCAGCAGAACCGAGACGCCCTTGGGGCAGTAGGCGTACTTGTGCAGGTCGACCGAAACGCTGGTCACGCCCGGCACGTCGAAGCCGAACGGCCCGACGCCGAGGTGTGGCAGTACCCAGCCGCCGATGCAGGCGTCGACGTGCATCCGGATGCCCCTGGCCGAAGCGGCCGCGGCGATCTCGGCGATCGGGTCGAGCACACCGTGTGCGTAGGACGGCGCGCTGGCCACCACCAGCACGGTGTGCTCGTCCATCGCCGCCGTCATCGCGGCCGGATCGGCGCGGAAGGTCACCGGGTCGACCGGCACCGAAACCGCGCGCACACCGAAGAAGTGCGCGGCCTTGTGGAACGCGGCGTGCGCGGTTTCGGGCAGCACCATCGTCGGTTCACGCACGTCCGGTGCGCCGGTCCGCGCGGCGAGTACCGCCAGCAGGCAGGATTCGGTGCCGCCGGAGGTCACCGCGCCGACCGTGTCGGCGGTACCGCCGGCCAGCTCGGCGGTCGCCGCCACCAGATCGTTCTCCAGGCGCAGCAGGCTGGGGAAGGCGGTCGGGTCGAGCCCGTTGGCGTGCGCGGCCAGCGCATGCGCTTCGGCGGCCAGTTCGTCCACTCCGGACAGTCCGCTGTCGTAGACGTAGGCCAGCGTGCGGGCGCCGTGCGTGGGCAGGTCCGCCGCGCGCAGTGCCCGGAGTTCGGCGAGCACCTCCTCGGCGGGGTTCATCGGCCCGGTTCCAGGATCGACTTGCGCAGCAGCGGCAGGGCGATCGCCACCAGGATCGCGGGCAGCAGCGAGAAGCCCAGGAGCACCGCGGTGACCGCGCTCTCCGGTTGCGCCGCCGCCGCGTCCACAGAGGACACATAACCGCCGAGCTGCAGGATCAGGCCGAACAGGCCGGGGCCCAGCGCCAGGCCGAGCGTCTCACCCGCGGTCCACACCCCGGCGGCCACTCCGGCGCGGGTGGCACCGGTGCGTTCCTCCTCCGCGGAGATCAGGTCGGGCAGGATCGCCAGCGGGAACACCTGGATGCCCGCGTAACCGATGCCCGCCAGCGCGACGAAGACGAAGAACAGCGGGGTCGGCAGCACCCGCGCGGCCAGCAGCCCGAGCAGGGCGATCGTGAAGATCACGGTGAAGATCCGCAGCCCGGTGACCTTGCCCCAGCGCCGTCCCAGTGCCATGCACAACGGCATCACCAGCAGCGCGGGACCGACGAACCCGGCGAAGAGAAAGGTCTGCAGGCCGGGGTCGCCGAGCACGTGCCTGGCCAGGTAGCTGACCCCGGCGAGCAGCGTGCCGATGCCCAGCGACTGGACGAAGTAGACCCCGAGCAGCCAGCGGAACGCCCGCCAGGCCCGCATGGTGGCGAGCAGTTCGCGCCAGCTGGTGGTGGGCTGGCGGACCTTCGCCACCGGGGCGTTGCGGATGCTGAAGTACACCCCGAGCGTGCCGCCGAGAATGACCAGCCCGATCGCGACGCCCATCGCCTGGTAGCCGGGCACCCCGCCGAAGATCTCCACGATGGCGGGCGCGCCACCGCCGGAGACCAGGATGGCCAGCGCCAGCACGCTGATGCGCCAGCTGTTGAGCCGGGTGCGTTCCTCGTAACCGGGGGTCAGCTCGGCGGGCAGCGCGTTGAACGGCACCTGGAAGAAGGCGAACGCGGTGGCGCACAGGAAGAACACGGCCACCACGTAGCCGGCGTCGAGCCAGGTCTTCCCGAAGCCGGGGTGCGCGAACAACGCGGCGAACAACACGGCGACGCCGATGCCGCCGAAGAGCAGGAACTTGACGCGGCTGCCCGACTTGGCCAGGCGGGCGTCGGAGATGCGGCCGGCCACCGGGTTGAACAGCACGTCCCACGCCTTGGGCACCAGCACGATGGCGCCGGCGATCGCGCCCGGCACGGCCATGGTGTCGGTCAGGTAGGGCAGCAGCAACAGCCCCGGCACGGTGCCGAAGGCGCCGGTGACGAACGAGCCGACCGAATATCCGAGCCGTGTCTTGAGCGGGAGCACGGCGCTGACTGTATCCGTGGACAGGTCGCTTTTGGGCATCGCGGGGTGATCAGGCCACCACGAACGCCCGTGACGTGCCGCTGAAGGGGGTGATCGCGCCGGTGACGCCGTGCTTCCAGTCGCCGTGGTGGACCAGGCGGTACTTGCCGGGGGCGGCGTTCGCCGGGATGTCCCAGGTGAGCACCGCCTTCGACTCGCCGAGCACGGTACGGGCCCAGCGGTACTTCGTCGCCCAGTCGCCGTCGTCGGCGTGACGCACCCACGAGCCGTCGACGAGGCGCTGCACCTCCAGGAAGGTGCCGCCCCGGCGCAGGTTGTTCTTCGGGTGCCCGGTGACGAACTCCACCAGCACCTGCTCGCCACGCCGGTAGGTGCTCTTCGCCTCGGTCAGCACGTCGCCGAAGGCCTTGAACAGCGGTGCGCTGTCGAAGACCACGCCCGGCTGGAAGTTCAGCTGCTTGTCCGTCAGGTCCCGCGGCCGCGGCCCGGGCTCGACCGGCTTCCCCGCGCGCATCGCGGCGGCCAGCCGCGCGAACTCCTGCTGGTAGGCGGGCAGGGTGTAGCGGCCGAACAGGGTGGACGCGCCCTCGTACTGCTGCGAGTCGTACTCCTCCGGCGTGGTCACGTACTGGCTGTAGGCGTTGGCGTAGCCCTGCACCAGCACGTTCTCCAGCGGCACCCCGAGTTCGGCGGCGACCGTGCGGCGCAACCGCAGCCCGGCCACGATGGTGAACTCGGCGGGCCCGGCGACCAGGTACAGGGAGCCGATGCGGACCAGTTGCAGCGGCAGCACCTCCGGCGCCCACGGGTACGGCTTCATCGCGCCGAACGGCACCGCGACCACCTTCGGCGCCTGCGCGTCGGCCAGTTCCTTCGGCACCGGCGCGTCCATGCCGCCGAGCGCGTCGATGAACGGGTTGCGAATGCCTTCGGGAAGCGGCAGTCCCGGGCCGTCCTCGGTGCTGCCCGCCAGCATCGAGGCGCCGATCGCCGCGGTGCAGGTGCGCCGCGGCGTGCCGTCCGGGGTGAACCGGCCGTCAACGTCCACTTTGGACATGTCCACGAAGGACATCCGGAAGTCGATGGATCCACTGACCGGAGTGCCGGCGTCGTAGGCTCGCCGTGCCGCCCGGTACTGGCGTTCCCCGATGATCCTGGTGTTCTCGAACTCGTCCTCGGTCGGGCCGGAACCCGGCTTCAGGTTGAGGTTCGGCGACATGTCCCCGGAATTGGTCTGCGGAAAGCTGGCCACGAAGCCCGGTTTGCCGTCGAGGTAACGCACCCCGGCTTGGTCGTGCTCCCAGTGATAGGCGGCGTACCCCTTGTTGTCGCCGCTGATCAGCTTGTTGCCGTTGGTCATCGAGGTGCCGTGGGTGGCGAACCAGCAGATCGCGCCGGTGTCGCGCCCCTGCTGCGTCAGCCGCAGCACGGTCATCGCCGGATCGATGGACAGCGGGAAGAAAGCCTTGTCCGCGGCGGGGTTCAGCTCGAAGGCGGTGCGCGAGCGGTTGGCACTGGCGTCGGTCAGCTCGCCGCGGCCGAGGCTGATCGTGCCGGGCCGCAGGTCCTCGTGGGCGGCCTTGATCGCTTCGACGATGCCGTCGACCACGGCGTCGAAGGTCTGTTCCTGGAAGCCGAGGATCGACAGGTTGTAGGCAGCGTAGTGCGAATAGCCGCCACAGCCGGCGTGCGTGTGCGTGGCGTTGAGCAGCACGTTCTGGTCGGTGTACAGATTCCCGTACGCCTTGGCGAGTTCGGCGAGCACGGCCTGGTGCACCGACTGGAAGATGGCGCCGAGATCGGCGTTGACAAAGGCGATCCGCTTCGTGCCGTCGTCGATGACGTAGGCCCGCGCGCGGGTGCGCTGGTGGATGCCCGCGGTCTGCTGCTGCGGCATGGAGTACCCCATCATGCCGTTCTCCGCGGCCGGGCCGGTGACGTCGGCAATACCGATGCCGATCCGGTAACCGCCGCTCGCCGCCCGCGCCGCGCTCGCGCCGAGCGCGCCCGCCACCAGGGGAACCGCGGCGGCACCCGCCAGGACCTGCCTCCGGCTGACCGGCATGCCGCCTCCTCGTTGAACCAGCTCGAACATGAATGGGCTTCACGTTCAACGAGGAGGCTACGTGACCGGCCTCACCCTGCCAAGAGCTGCCGAGCTACGACACCACGTCCGCGATCTTGCGCAGCGACGCCGCGTCCCCGCGCACCAGTAGCGTGGTGACCACCGTCTTGTCCCACTCCGCCAGCTTCTCGCGGATCCTCGACGGCGGGCCGATCAGCGAGATGTCGTCCACCAGCGCGGTCGGGATCGCGGCGGTGGCGTCCTGCTTGCGGCCGGACAGGTACAGCTCCTGCACCTCGCCCGCCACCTCCTCGTAGCCCATGCGCACGAAGACGTCGTGGTGGAAGTTCGCGTCCTTGGCGCCCATGCCGCCGATGTAGAGCGCGAGCGACGGCTTGATCAGCGCGGCCGCCTCCTCGACGTCGTCGTGCACGATCACCGGCGCGGACGCGGGCACCTCGAAGTCGGCGAAGCTGCGCCGCGCACCGGGTCGCGCGAAGCCCTCTTCCAGCGCGGCGCGATAAAACGGGTCGCTCTTCGGCGAGAAGAACAACGGCAGCCAGCCGTCGCAGATCTCGGCCGAGAGGGCCACGTTCTTCGGGCCCTCGGCGGCCAGGTAGATCGGCAGGTCCTTGCGGTACGGGTGCACGGTCGACTTGAGCGGCTTGCCCAGCTTCGCGCCACCGGGGTGTGGCAACTGGTAGAACTCGCCGTCGAAGGTGACCGGTTCCTCGCGCGCCAGCACCCGCCGCACGATCTCCACGTACTCGCGGGTGCGCGCCAGCGGCTTCGGGTACGGCTGCCCGTACCAGCCCTCCACCACCTGCGGACCGGACGCGCCGAGGCCGAGCACGAACCGGCCGCCGGAGAGGTGGTCCATGGTCAGCGCGCTCATCGCGGTCGCGGTCGGCGTGCGCGCGGACATCTGCACGATGTTGGTGCCCAGCTTCACCCGTTCGGTGGCCGCGCCCCACCAGGCCAGTGGCGTGAACGCGTCGGATCCGTAGGCCTCGGCGCTCCACACCGAGTCGAAGCCGAGCCGGTCCGCTTCGGTGATCGCCTCCAGCGCACCCTGCGGCGGACCGGAAGACCAGTAACCGACGTGGTAACCCAGCTTCATGAACCACTCCTCCTAGTTCGGCACCTTGGGTGCATAGTGGGTCGGGCTGTCGCGTTCGTCCAGCGGGGGCAGGTTGCGGGCGGGCGTTTCCACCAGCGGCGCGTCCACCGGGGCCCGGCCGAGCGCGCGCCGCCAGCCGGCTCGTGCCCTCGGGTGGTAGCGCCGCTCGAACGGCACCAGCTTGAACGCCGCGTTGATCAGCCGGCCGGTGAGCCGGTGCAGCTTCGCGTCGCGCGCGGTCCAGGTGTAGCCGAGCTTCTCGCGGATCGGCGGGTCGTACATGCCAACGGTCAACCAGACGAAGTTGCGCGCGACCAGCCCGCGCACCAGGTTCCACACCGGCGACGGCAGCCACCGCATCCCGTTCGGCTTCGGGATCTTCCCGATGTCGAGCACGTCACGGGTGGCCTTGTTGTCCTCCAGCACCTCGGTGCACATGCGGTGCCAGTACGCCTGGAACTCCTCCCAGGTCTCCGGCACCGGGCGCATGCTCATGCCGTACATCCGGTACCACTGGACGTGCTCGTCGAACATCTTCCGCTGCTGCGCCGCGGTCAGCCCGCCCATGAAGTTCTCCGCGATGAGCAGCGCGGAGACGAAGAAGGTGGCGTGCGCCCAGTAGAAGGTGTCCGGGTTCAGCGCGTGGTACGGGCGGCCCTTCGAGTCGATGCCCTTGATCGTGTTGTGGTAGCCGCGGACCATCTTCGCGGTCTCGTACGCGCGGGGACCGTCGTAGATGACTCCCCCGATCGGGTACAGCGAGCGGAACAGCCGCTGCCAGCGCTCCTTGAAGAACTGCGAGTGCTGCTCCACACCCGCCCCCAGCTCGGGGTGCATGTTCTGCATCGACCCGGCCCACAACGCGATCAGCAGGCCGCGCCAGTCGCCGAAGTACTTCCAGGTCAGCGAATCCGGGCCGAGCGGCTCTGGCTCCTCTGGCATGCTCGCCCTCCTCGGTGTGACAACGTGTGTTGTCAAGATAGGATTGACAACGACCGTAGTCAACTGACGAGTAGGTAGGGTTCGACGATGCCTGGCCGGACCTGGGGTGGCACCACGCTGACCGATCGCAAGGCGGCGCGGCGCGCGCAGCTGATCGAGGCGGGCATCGACCTGCTCGGCGCCGAAGCGGGGCCCGCGGTGAGCGTGCGCGCGGTGTGCCGTCACGCCAAGCTCACCGAGCGGTACTTCTACGAGAGCTTCGCCGACCGCGACGAGGTGGTGCTGGCCGCCTACGAGCACGTCGGGCAGGCCGCTCGGCAGGCGCTGATCGACGCGGTCGAGGACAGCTCCCCCGAACCGGAGGAACGCGCCCGCGCCGCGGTCACCGCCTTCGTCGAGCTGATCATCGACGACCCGCGCAAGGGCCGGGTGCTGCTCCTGGCCCCGTTGAGCGATCCCGCGCTGTCCAGCCGCGGGGTCGAGCTGCTGCCCGCGTTCGCCGCGCTGATCCGCGAGCAGCTGCCGCCCGGCGCCGCCGAGGTCGATCGGAACATGACCGCGATCGGCCTGGTCGGCGCACTCGCGAACCTGTTCATCGCCTATCTCGGCGGCCTGCTCGAGGTGTCGCGGGAGCACCTGATCGATCACTGCGTGCGGCTGCTCGCCCGCGCCTGATCCCGCTCCGCCATCAGCTTCAGCGCGATGTCGATGATCATGTCCTCCTGGCCGCCGACGTACTTCGCCTCGCCGACCCGGTACAGGATCTCGTGCGCGGGCACGCCGTAGCGCTCGGCGGCGCGTTCGGCGTGCAGCAGGAAGCTCGAGTACACCCCGGCGAAGCCCTGCACGATGGACGAGCGGTCCATCACCGGCAACCGGGTGATGTAGGGCTTGACCACGTTCTCCGCGGCCTCCATCAGCACGTCCTTGTCCACCCCGGTCCGCACGCCGAGGCGTTCGAAGGTGGCCGCGAGCACCTCGGTCGGCGAGTTCCCGGCGCCCGCGCCGAGCGCGGCCAGCGAACCGTCGATCTGACGTGCGCCCGCCCGGTGGGCCAGCACCGAGTTCGCCACGCCGAAGCTCAGGTTCTGGTGCCCGTGGTAGCCGACCTGCGCCTCGTCCCCGAATTCGGCGACCAGCGCGGCGACCCGCTCCGAGGCGTCCTCCAGGATCAGCGCGCCGGCCGAGTCGACCACGTAGACGCACTGGCAGCCCGCGTCCACCATGATCCGGCCCTGCTTGGCCAGATCGTCCGGAGTGGACATATGGGCCAGCATCAGGAAGCCGACGGTCTCCAGGCCGAGCGCCCGCGCCGCGCCGAAGTGCTGCATCGACACGTCGGCCTCGGTGCAGTGCGTGGCGATCCGGACCGCGCCGGCGCCGAGATCGGCCGCCGCCTTGAGGTCGTCGACGGTGCCGAGACCGGGCAGCAGCAGCACGGCGATCTTCGCCCGCTTCGCCTCCTCGACCGCGGCCGCGATCAGCTTGCGCTCGTCGACCAGTGAGAACCCGTAGTTGAAGGTGGAGCCGCCGAGCCCGTCGCCGTGGGTGACCTCGATCAGCGAGATGCCCGCGGTGTCCAGCGCGCGCACGGTGTCGCGCACGTTCTGCTCGGTGAACTGGTGTGCCATGGCGTGGCTGCCGTCGCGCAGGGTGGTGTCGACGAGCCGGACTTCGCTGGAGGTCATGCCGAAACCGCCTTCCGCTGCGCGAGCAGTTCGCCGACGCGGGCCGCGGCGGCGGTCATGATGTCCAGGTTCCCGGCGTAGCGCGGCAGGTAGTCGCCGTTGCCCGCCACCTCCAGGAACACCGCGACCCTGGCGCGGTCGTTCCAGCCCGGCCGCGGATCGTCGAACTGCGGTTCGGCGGTGAGCGTGTAGCCGGGCACGTACTCCCCCACCGCGCGCACGATCTCGTGGATGGAGTCGGTGATCGCGGTGCGGTCGGCGTCCGGGTCGATCGCGCAGAACACGGTGTCGCGCATGATCATCGGCGGCTCGACCGGATTGATGATGATGATCGCCTTGCCGCGGGTGGCACCGCCGACCTCCTCGATGCCGCGCGCGGTGGTCCGGGTGAACTCGTCGATGTTCGCGCGGGTGCCCGGTCCGGCCGAGCGCGACGAAACCGACGCGACGATCTCCGCGTACGGCACCGGGGTCACCCGCGAAACCGCATGCACGATCGGAATGGTGGCCTGGCCGCCGCAGGTGATCAGGTTGAGGTTCGGCGCCGCCAGGTGCTCGGTCAGGTTCACCACCGGGCAGGTGAACGGCCCGACCGCGGCGGGCGTCAGGTCGATCGCCTGTATCCCGGCCTCGGCGTACCGCGGCGCGTTCGCCTCGTGCGCTTTTGCCGAGGTGGCCTCGAAAACCAGCTCGGGAACGTCGTCCTGGGCGAGCAGCCAGTCCACTCCTTCGGCCGAGGTGCGCAGCCCGAGGTCGGCGGCGCGGGCGAGCCCGTCGGAGGCGGGGTCGACGCCGACCATGTAGCGGACGTCGAGATGCTCGCTGCGGCGGAGCTTGACCAGCAGGTCGGTCCCGATGTTCCCGGGGCCGACGATAGCGGCGATCCGTGGCATGTGCGGTCTCCTAAGTCTTTTCTCAGCGGCGCAGCCGCTGGCTGTGGGCCGTCAACCGGCACCGCGGCGGGTTCTCAGGTGTCTTCTCGCGAGGACAGCTTCACCGTGGTGAATCGGCTATTCATGAGGTGGAGATCCCGGAGCGAGAAGACACCTGAGAACCCGCTACCCGCACCGCCACGCAAACTTTCGAAACACTCACTAGCTGAACACGGCGCTCACGGCGCCGAGGCCGTCGATGGTGCAGGTGACCCGGTCGCCGGGGGCCACCGGGGCGACGCGGGTGATCGAGCCGGACAGGATCACGTGGCCCGGTTGTAGCGCGGTGCCCATCTCGCCGAGCTTGTTGGCGATCCACACCAGGCTGTTCAGCGGATTGCCCATCACCGCGCTGCTGTCGCCGGTCTCGATCACCTCGTCGTTGAGGTGCAGGGCGCACGGCGCGCCGGCCAGGTCGATCGCGTCGAGCGGCACCGGGGTGGCCCCGAGCACCACCGCGCCGGAGGATGCGTTGTCCGCCACCGTGTCCACCAGGGAGATCCGCCAGTCGCGGATGCGGGAGTCGACCAGTTCCAGCGCGGGCAGCAGGTGGTCCACCGCGTCGGCGGCCTGCTCGGCGGTGACCCCGGGGCCGCGCAACGGTTTCCGGAGCACGAAGGCGACCTCCGGCTCGATCCGCGGCTGCAGGAAGCGCGCGGTCGGGATCGGCTCGCCCTCGGCGTAGAACATGGTGTCGAGCAGGTGCCCGAAGTCCGGTTCGTCCACGCCGAGCTGGCGCCGGGCCGCCTCGCTGGACAGGCCGACCTTGTGGCCGCGCACCACTCCGCCGTCGGCCTCCCAGTGCCGGACCTGTTCGAGCTGCACGGCGTAGGCGTCGGCCACGGTCAGCCCGGGGTGGGCCTCGACGAGCGGCGGGATCGGTTCACCGGAGACGTAGGCGGCGAGCAGGTCTTCGGCGAGGGCGTGGTGCAGGGCGGTGTCGGGCATGCCGTTCACCATCCACCCGGGAATGGGGCACACTCAATCCATGTGTCCCGCTGAGCGGAACGACGAAGGAGCCACCGCCGCGCGGCTCGCGCTGCTGCTGACCGCGTTCCGTCCCGGCGACACCGCGCTCGGCGTGTCCGAGCTGGCGCGGCGCACCGGCCTGCCCAAATCCAGTGCGCACCGGCTGATCGGGCACCTCGCCCGGCAGGGCCTGCTGGAACGGGACGGCACCCGGGTCCGGCTGGGACTGCGGTTGTTCGAGATCGGCCAGCTCGCGGTCCGGCAGCGCGGACTGGTCGACGCGGCCCGGCCCTATCTCGCCGATCTTCGAGAGGCGACCCGCAACACCGTCCACTTCGCCGTGCTGGAGGGCACCGAGGTGGTCTACCTCGACGTGCTGCGCGGGCCGGACGCGCCACGCCTGCCGTCGCGGACCGGCGGGCGCTTCCCGGCCCACGCCACGGCCGTCGGCAAGGCGATCCTCGCCTTCTCCCCGGACAGCCTGGTGGACCAGGTGATCGCGGCGGGGCTCGGCCGGATCAGCCGCCGCACGATCACCGCGCCCGGCCTGCTCCGGCGCCAGCTCGCCAAGGCGCGGACCGAAGGCGTCGCCTACGAACGCGAGGAGTCGGTGCCGGGAGTGGTCTGCGTGGCGGCGCCGGTGCTCGACGCGAACGGGACCGCGGTCGCCGGGATTTCCTTGTCCGGCTGGACGAACCGGATGGGCACGGCCCGGATCGGCCCCGCCGTCCGGACCGCCTCGTTCGCCCTGTCCCGCACGCTACGCGGCTGACTCCTGGTCCTGCGTGGCGATCCGCAGCGCCTCGACCAGCTCGCGGTACAGCTCGTCGGTCCGCAGCAGATCCTCGTGCGAACCCTGCGCGCGGATGCGGCCGTTGTCCATCACCACGATCGTGTCGGCGTCGATCACCGTGGACAGCCGGTGCGCGATGGTGACCACCGCGCCGGTGGCCGCGCGGCGGCGGATGCAGTCGTGGATCGCGGCTTCGGTGAGCCCGTCCACCTGCGCGGTCGCCTCGTCCAGCAGCAGGACTTCCGGCGTGCGCAGCACCGCCCGCGCCAGCGCGATCCGCTGCCGCTGCCCGCCGGAGACCGAGGTCGAGGACAGCGGGGTGTCCAGGCCGTGCTCCAGTGAGCTGATCTTCTCGGTCAGGCGCACCTCGTCGAGCACCGCTCGCAGTTCGGCTTCGGTGGCCTCCGGGTGGGAGTAGAGCAGGTTCTCGCGGATGGTGCCCGGCACGATCGGCGTCTCCTGCTCGACGTAGGCCAACCGCTCGCGCACCTGGGCGTAGGTGTAGTCGTGGTACGGCCTGCCGTCGAGCAGCAGTTCTCCTTGCTGTGGCTCGAGAAACCGCAGCACCAGGGAGAACAGCGTGGTCTTGCCCGCACCGGACGGACCGACGATCGCCACGTGCCCGCGGCGCGGGATGGCCAGGTCGATCTCGCGCACCGCGGGCTCGGCGTCCGGTCCGTACGCGGCGGTGAGCCCGCGGAACAGCAGCACCGGCCCGGCCTGGATCGGCTCGGCGTACCGGTCGGCACGCTCGGTTCGATCGGTCTCGACCGGCATCGCCTCCACCTCACGGATCCGGCCCGCCGCGGCGATCCCGGACTGCAGCGTGGTGACGTTCTGGCTCAGCTCCATGATCGGCTCCATCAGGCCGAAGGCGTAGAGCAGGAAGGCGATCAGGCTGGAAACCTCCAGCAGGCCGAGCCCGACCCGCCAGGCGCCGAGGCCGAGAATGGCGATGATCGCGATCTGGATGCCTGCCCAGGCGATCGTCCACGCCACCGCCTCGCGGCGGACCGCGCGAATGCTGTGTGCCGCCGAGGATTCCGCCTCGCGCAGCACGTTGGTGGCCTGGCGTTCCTCGGCGCGGCTGACCTTCACCGTGCGGATCGCCTGCAGCGCGCCCTCCAGCAGCCCGCCGAGCTTGCCCACGTGGTCCTGCGCGCGTTCCTGCGCCTTGGCGATGGCCGGCATGAGCAGGGCGAACAGGATCGCCACGACCACCACGGCCAGCACCGTGGTGCCCAGCAGCATCAGGTCCAGCATGCCCATCAGGACCAGCGTGCCGATCAGCATCACCACCCCGTTGATCAGCGCGATCACGCTCGAGGTGGCGGCTTCGCGCAGCAGCACGGTGTCGGAGGTGACCCTTGTGACCAGCTCGCCGGTCGGGCGGCTGGTCACCGCGGGCACGGTGGCGCGGAAGAACCGGCGGACCATCGATTCGCGGGCGCGCAGCACCACGCGTTCGCCGAGGGAGCCGAGCAGGATCCACTGACAGGTCCAGATCAGCACACCGACCACCAGCAACCCGACCAGCGCCAGCACCGGCCCGGTGAGCGAGCCGGACGAACCGAGCTGGTCGAGCACCCACTTGGTGACCATCGGCGTGGCCAGTCCGGCGCCCGAGCCGAGCAGCGCGAGGAACAGGCCCAGCGCCAGCGTGCCCTTGTGGGGCCGGGCGAAGGACCAGAGCACCCGGAGGCGCGGCAGGCGTCTCTTCGGCTGAACAGTTGTGCCCTCATCTTGAACATTCACGTTCCCCAGTGGAACATCGATGTTCCACTATCGTCAACCCGAATTCCGATTCGGAACACGGAGAAGTACGGTGAGCCGATGAGCGAGGAGACCGGGACCCGGGCCCGCACGCGCCGGGCGATCCTGGACGCGGCGATCGCGGTGCTGAACAAGGACAGCGGCGCGTCACTGGGCGATGTGGCGAACGCGGCCGGGGTCGGCCGGACCACCGTGCACCGCTACTTCCCGGAGCGCTCGGACCTGCTCACCGCGATCGGCGCCGACGTGCTGGAGAGCATCGAACTCGCCGCCGTCCGCGCCCGCCTCGACGAGGGGGACGCACTCGAAGCGCTGGACCGGCTCTGCCAGGAGTACTTCGACCTCGGTGACGTGATGATGCTGCTGTTCAACAACCCCAGCCTGATCAGCGATGAGCAGTGGGAAGAGGAGAGCGACGCCGACCGGGCGCTCAACCGCCTGATCGAACGCGGCCACGCCGAGGGCACCATCGATCCCGCGATGCCGGCCACCTGGGTGAACAACATGATCTGGGCGCTGCTCTACGCGTCGTGGCAGCAGACCGAGCAGTACGGCAGCTCGAAGCACACCTCGATCGGGCTGTGCCTGCGTTCCCTCCGCAAGACACTGGCCGCCTAGGTCCCGCGGTACAGGACCCGCCCGAACACGGGGTCGAGCGCGCGCACTTCCGGATGCGCGTGCCAACGCCGGAACGTGGCGGCGAGCTTGGTGACGTCGGCGAGAATGGTCGCCGACTCGATGGTCGCCACCTGCTCCAGCATCGATGCCGTCAGCGCGCAGGCGCGTTCGAGATCGCCGGTCGCGGCGTGCGCCAGCGCTTGGCGGACGCCGAACCGCAGCCGCGCCCGGACGGCGGAAGCCGGGATACGCGGGAGCTCGCGGTCCAGCACCGCGGCCGCCTCGCCCGGTCTGCCGAGGTCGTACAGGCAGCATCCGGTGACCACAGCGACCGGATCCCGCACGTGCGAGGTCCCGATCGTCGGCCCCTCGGGCACCTTCTCGCGAGCCAGGTCCAACTGGCGTGCCGCGACATCCAGCGCACGCATGCACCGGTCGTAGTCCCCGGCGAGCGCGTGCCCCTGCGCCTCCCGCTGCGCCGCGAGACCGAGGATCCGTGGCGGCGTGTCCGGCTCCTTTTGCGCCTGCCGCGCCAGTTCCACCGTGGTACGAGCGTCGCCTTGGTACATGCTCAGCAGCGCACGCCGCACGTAGGCATACGCCAGAGTCTGCCGATCATCGGTTTCCCGGGCGATCTTGATCGACCGGGCAATCCACCAGGCGGCGCCATCGTTGTCACCGGCCTCCTGCGCCATCCAGCCGGCGAACTCGGCGACCCTGGCCGACAACACGCCGACCTCCGCCCTCGCGATGCCCTCACGAGCCAGGCCCCGCAACGCCTGCGCCTGCCCGACCACCATCGGCAGCACGTGGGCCGCCGGGGTCACCTGCCCGAGCCCGCGCGCTGATTCCAGGAGTTCGCGGTGGTGGGCGAGCTGGCCGGCGACCGGAGCCGGCAGCGGCCGCCGGATGCCGGCGGCGGCGAGCACGGCAGCACCGCCGAGCAGTATGTCCCGTCGCCGCACCGGCGTGAACGACGTCCGGCCGTCGGGTGTCATCGTCATCGTCCAGATCCCATCGTCGTCGTGCTCGGGCTGGGTCGCCGCGTCGGGTTCGTGGACCGGCACGAGCGCGGCGAGCGCTCCACCGGCGTCCAACTCCGCGTCGCACCGCCGGGCGAACTCGACCGACGGTGCCTGCAGTCCGGTCTCGACGCGGCTGACGTAGCCCTTGCTGTAGTAGAGGCGGCGGGCGAACTCGGTCAGCGAGATGCCGATACCCGTCCGGTACCCGCGCAGTCGCGGCCCGAACGCTCCGGAGCTCTCCGCACTGGAAGTCACCGTGCCACCTTTCGTCACCCACGGAACCGGCCGGTCCACCGTGGCTTATTCCATTCTGCCGCCACTCCGGCACGAGTGGACCGGATTTCCCGGGCACCAGCGGATCGGGAAACGGGAAACAACCTGCGTTCACGGAGGAAACGAAAGGCAACTGTCCTCTTTTTCCGGCATGGTCTGCCGACTGGACAAAATTGGGTCAGAGAGGACAGGAAACGGGAAACATAGCGCTTACCTCTCGGTAGCCCTTGTCAAGGCCCCAAGTGGTTGTTAAAGATTGCGCACCATCACATCGATAACCGGCAAGTGGCCCAGTGCACCACCCTTTTGCCACATTGTTTCCCTCCCGCGCGAAGGACGCCCACACCGTGACCCAGATCTTCCTGAACTACCGGACGACCGACCAGCCGTACGCCGGAGCCATGCTCGACGAGGCGCTGTCCGCGCGCTTCGGATCCTCCGCCGTCTTCTTCGCGTCGAGGTCGATTCCGCTCGGTACCTCCTGGGAACAGGAGATGTTCCGCGCGGTGGCGGCATCGACCGCGGTGCTGGTACTCATCGGCCGCGGCTGGGCGGACGCGGTGGACGAACACGGCGCCCGGCGCCTCGACCAGCCGGACGACTTCGTGCGCCGCGAAATCCTGCACGCTTTCGAATTGGGCAAGCAGGTCATCCCGGTACTGCTGGAAACCACGCGTGTGCCGGAGGAGAAACTGCCGCCCGAACTCCGGAAACTGGCCGGCCTGCAGGAGATCAAGATCGGTTTCCGCAGTTCGAAGCCCGACATCGACCGCCTCGCCGCCAGGCTCCGGATTCAGATCCCCGAACTGCGTGACGCGCAACCGCCACCGGCGGAAAACCACGCCGGCTCCCGGGTGGTGAACGCGGAGAACATCGACAACAGCTTCATGGGCGACTTCGCCATCAGCGGCGACTTCAACCTGGGAACGGGCCGTGGCGACTGAAGAGAACGCCACCGGGACAACACCGGAGACCGAGGCGAAACCCGCCACCGAAGCACCCGCGGCCGAAAGCGCCCCGCCACCCGTCACACCCGATGCACCGCCACCGACGCGCGAGGAGGCGATGAAGCGGCTCCGCGGCGCGTCCGACCTCTCGAATATTCGCTCGGAGAAGATCATCTCGGCGGATATCTCCCGGCTCGACGGGTCGGCGACCGTCAACATCTTCCAGGGCGACTTCTCCGTCGACGGCGATTTCCTGACCGGTGGCGGCAGCCGCCGGACGTCGCCGAGGCGGGCGAGCAAGATCCGCCTGCCCGCCGACCGCCTGGCCGAAGAAGCGGACTACTACGTGCCCTCGGCCGACTTCGCGGCCGGGATGGCCACCCTGCGCGAGAACTTCCTCGCCGTGTTCTCCGGCCCGGCGGGAACGGGCCGTGGCGGACGGGCCCGGGTCACGCTGGTGCGGGTGCTTCGCGAGGCAGGACTCGGGCTGGAGGTGTTCGAACTCGGCGGGTCGGTGCTCGGCAACATGACCTGGCGGGTCCCGCAGCGGAACTGCGGGCTGATCGTGGCGGACCGGCCGAACAACCAGGGCAAGTTCGTCGCCGAAACCTCGATCACCGAAGCCTGGCTGGACTACGCCTCGAAGGAACTGGAAGAAGCCGGCAGCTTCCTGGTGGTGGTCACCGGCCCGGTGACCGGCGGAGAGCTCGCCACCACCCCGAAACGGCGTGACTTCGTCATCGAGAACATGGAACTGCCCGACCCGATGGAGATCGTGCGCCGGTGGGTCCAGCAGACCATTCCCTCGATGAGCGCCGACGAGCTGACCGCGCTGCTGGCCGAGACGAACCTGGCGGAGTTGCTCGACGAACGGGACGACCCGCAGTTCGCGGCCAGGGCGGGAAAGGTCGTGTCCGACGCCATCCGTGGCGAAAGCGATCTCGCCACCGCGGTCACCCGGCTCGGTGATCCCGAAGGGCGGGTGCGCGAGTGGCTCAGCACCGAGCCCGACGCATCTGAGATCGCCTTTGTCCTGGCCACCGCGGCGCTGGAGGGATCGAGCTACCTCAACGTCGCCGATGCCGCGGTCGCACTGGCCCGCCAGATCGGGAACAGCTCGGCCAAGCTGACTCCACGCTACCTGCGCAAGCTGATGGCCGAACGCTCGTGGATCGAATACCTGGAGCAGCCAGGCATTCCCGGCAGCCCGCCGACCCTGCGGTTCCGGCACGCCGAACTGCGGCCCGCGGTGCTCGCACTGATCTGGTTCGAACTGGACGGTGCCCGCGAGAAGATCCTGCCCTGGCTGACCAAGCTCGCCGAGCACGCCGATGTCGAAGTGCGCGCCCGCGCGGCCGTGGCAGCCGGAATCCTGGCCGCCAGCGACTTCGAACACGGCATGCACCGGTATCTCGAGCCGTGGGCCGCGAACAAGTCCCGCACCCTCCAGCAGAGCGCCGCGCTCGGGGTCAACGTGGCCGGCCGCGTCGGCGTGCCGGCGAACGCCGTGTGGGACTACATCACGACCTGGGCCGAGCAGCTGGTGTACGGCGGCAACCGGTACCTGCCCGCAGCCGCCGCACTGGCCGCGGGCGGACCGCTGGGCGTGGCCGAGCCCCGTCGCGCGCTGCGTGTGCTGCGCACCGTCGTCTGCGAGGGGGACTGGGAACTGCTCATGCCCGCGGCGCTCACCACACACGGCCTGCTCGAAGCCGGACGGGTGAGCGAGGTACTCGAAGCGCTGCTCGAATGGACCGAGCCGGGCACGGCCGAAGAGCCGCTCGAGAAGGCACTCAACATGTTCGCCTTCGCCGCCTGGGAAGAAGGTTCGGAAGGCACGGAAGCCGCTGACCGCCCGGTGCTCCTGCTTTCCGTGGCGAAGCACCGCGATGTCCTCACGCAGCTTTGGGGACGGGCACTGGCCGCAGAAGGGGTCCGCCCGTCCGCGCTGGATTCCCTGCGGGAGTGGGTCCGGGTGGCTGATCGGGACCCGGCTGTCCGTGACGACGTCCTGCTGCTGCTCGGCGGCCTGGCCGACCGGGGCCCGGACGACTTCGAGCGGATCTGCCACGCCCTGCGTACCTGGGCGGAGGACCGCGATGAGCCGCTCGACGCGGCCGCTTACTTCTACAACGAGATCATCGAGGCAGGAGAACTGACGGCATGAGCGAGACCTACGACCCGGTACCGGAAACGGTCGAGTTGCGGCGCCTGCGCGTGGGCACTCCGCTGCGCGCACCGGCGATGGGCACCGTGCTGGTGCTGGAGCGGGCAGTGGGCGAACCGGTGCTGGTGCACCACGGCGAGCGCGTGCCCGACCGCCGGATCGGGAACTACCGGCGCATGCACCGCGTCGTCACCACCACTCGCGCGGTTTCCGTCGTGATCAAAGCGCCGAGCAAGGACCCCGCTTTCCCGTTCAGCGTCACCGTTCGCTTCGGCTGCCAGGTCGTCGATCCGGTGGCGATCGCCCGCGACGGCGTGCACGACATCGCAGCCGCGCTGCGCCCTTCGCTGGCCGCGATCGTCCAGGAGACCACGGTCGGGTACGACGTGCTGCAGAGCAACGCCGCCGCGGCCGCCGTCGCGGAACGGCTCAACACCGCTTACCCGCTTTCGGCAGTCCGGCTGACCTCGTTCAGCGCTTCGGCGGACGCCCTCGACACCGCGGAAATCGTGACCACGACCCGCGAACTCCGGGTCGAGGAGATCCGGCGCGCGGCGATGCGGCCCATCGCCGGCGGCGGCCGGACGGAGATGCTCGCCCACATCATGGCCAAGACCGGCGGTGATCCGACCCCCTTGCTCGAGCGGGAACAGGCGGCGCGGGAAGCCAACACCAGGGCCAGCCTCGACGCTTTGCGGGTGCTGATGGGGTCCACGGAGAAAATGGAGGAGTTCAACACGGCCGAAATCCGCAAGCACGCCGTCGGCACCTTCTTCCCCGACGCCAAGCCGCTGGGCACCGCGGGCACCGGTGCCATCCGGGAACGCCTGGAGCGGAAAGTGAAAGGAGAACTGGACAGCCCGGCCGTGGTCGAGGGCAACACACCGACGCACAGCGAGCCGCCCGCACAGCCCGCGGACTCCCCGGCTGCCGACGGCAACGGCAACGGTCACCCGCCGAGCCGCCTGCGCGGTACCGCCGCGGGGTCCGGTGGCGAGTGAGCGAAGTGGACATACATCCCGTTGCACGGGGAACCACCGCCCAACTGTGGCAGTACGAGGAAACCGGCCTCATCGCCATGGCCGTCTGGACCGAGCGCGAGCCGGGCCGCGGTGAGGACGCGGAGCCGCTCCTGCTGTTCCATCGGCCCGAGCGCCGCGGCTTGCTCGCGGTGTTCGACGGCGTGGGCGGTGCGGGGCGGGCCAATGCCGGCTCGGGTCGCTCCGGTGCCGAACACTCGCAGGCGTGGGTGGCCGCCCGCCGCGCACGCGGGCTGGCCGAGGAGTGGTTCTCCCTGCACCTTCCGACCGAACTCGGCGAGCACATCGCCGACCGGCTCGGCGAGGGCGCCCCACCGGCCGGCCGGATGCGCGGCAGCATGCGCCGCGAGTTGCCCACCACGCTGGCCGCACTGTGCTTCCGGCTCACCGGGAACGAGGTGGGCTGGGAGGTGCTGTGGGCCGGTGACTCACGGTGCTACGTCGCCGAAGAACACCTCGGACTCCAGCAGCTCAGCCGGGACGACACCGAATCCGCCGATGCGCTCGAACTGCTCACCCAGGATCCGCCGATGACGAACATGGTCAGTTCGAGCCGGGCGTTCTCGCTGAACCACTGGCGCGGCCGGGCCCAGCTGCCCTGTGTACTGCTGTGCGCCACCGACGGTTTCTTCGGTTATGTCGGTACTCCGGCCGAGTTCGAGCACCTCCTGTGGAACACACTGGTCACCGCGCAGAACTGCGACCACTGGTCGGCGCTGCTGGCCGACCGGGTGGCCGGCTACACCGGCGACGACGCCTCGATCGTGGTCACCGCACTGGGTTACCGGGACTTCGACGAGTTCCGGGCCAGGTTCCGGCCGCGGGCGGACACCGTGTGGACCACGCACGCCGAGCCGATGGAGCGCGTCCGGCCGGGCGATCGCGCCGCGCTCGTCGCCGCCCGTGCCGAGTCCTGGCACCGGTACCGATCCACGTACGAAAACCGGCTGGCCGAAGGGAGTCCGTGGTGAAGAAGGGCCAGACCATCAACGGCTATCTCGTGGTGAGCAGGCCGGGCAACGCGAACGCGGGCAAATGCCTGTGGGCGTTCGCCGAGAAGAACGGGGAACCGTTCTTCATCAAGGAGTTCCTCGATCCCAAGCGGCCGCGGGAGAACGGCATGGGCTCGCCGGTGGACAAGCGGCGGCGGCTCGGCGAGTGCGACCGGTTCGAGCGGCGGCACGAGCGGATGATGCTGCTGTTGCGCGCCGACGACCCCTACGCCGGGAACCTCGTGCTCGCGGTGGACTTCTTCCCCGATGGCACCAGGTACTACAAGGTGACCAGGCGGATCGACGCGGCCCGCACCGCACCACACACCCTGAGCGGCCGGGAACAGGCGGTACTGCTGCACACCCTCGCGGACAGCCTCCGCCTGCTGCACGAGCGGGGCATCGTGCACGGGGACCTGAAGCCGGACAACGTGTTGCTGTACCGGCCGGCCCGAAGCCGGTTCCACGTCACCAAACTGATCGATTTCGACGACGCGTATCCGGCGGGTGAACCACCCGCGCGCGAACTCGTCGGCGGCAGCCCGTCGTACGGCGCTCCCGAGTGGCTGCGCTACATGCGGGGAGACAAGGCGGTGCGGGCGCGGGATCTGACCCAGGCCGCCGACCTGTTCTCCTTCGGCCTGCTGGTGCACACCTATCTCGTGGGTGAGCCACCGGGCCACGACGCCGCGTACGACTCACCCGCGGCCGCTGTCGCCGCCGGGGCGGAGCTGATCTTCGCCCCGGGCCTCGACCCGCAGACCACGCGATTGCTGCGGGCGCTGACCGACCCGGACCCGGCGGCACGCCCGTCCATCGCCGAAGCCACCCGGGTGCTCGACGGCTTCGGTGACAAGGCCCCCGCCGAACGGGCGGCACGGAGCAGCCGGGTGCGCATCAACCTCACCGGACGGACACAGCTCAACCTGTCCGGCCCCTCGGCCGGAGAAAGGACCACAGAGGCTCAATGACCACACAGCCTGCTCAGACCCAGCAGTCCGCCAGCCTGAAGTACGCCGTGGACATCGTCTTGTGCATCGACGCGACTGACAGTGTGGGCCCCACCCTGGACAACGTCAAGCACAGCGCGCTCTCCTTCCCGAACCGCCTGGCCCAGGAGATGGCGAGCAAGGGACGCGGCATCAGCAGCCTCCGGCTCAAGGTCATCGCCTTCCGCGACTTCGGCGACCATCCGGACGACGCGCTGACCCAGACGCCCTTCCTCGCCATTCCCGATCAGCTGGGCGAGTTCGAGCGTGCCGTGCGGGAACTGGCCCCCACCGGCGGTGGCGACCTGCCGGAATCCGGTTTGGAGGCGCTCGCGCTCGCGATGGACTCCGACTGGGAGACCGGATTGGACCGGCGGCGGCACGTGATCGTCATGTTCACCGACGCGGCCGCGCATCCGCTGGGCGACCCGCGGCAGACCAGGGCCCACAACTACCCGCCGAAGACGCCGCGCACGCTGGACGGCCTGTTCCAGCGCTGGGGGCACGCCCAGAGCCGGAACTCCGCGATGGAGAACTCGGCCAAGCGGCTGCTGCTGTTCGCTCCGGAGGAATACCCGTGGAACGACATCGCCGAGGACTGGAACCACACGCTCTACTTCCCGTCGACGGCGGGAGAAGGGCTCGAAGAATGGGAGATGGACGAGATCATCGCCACCATCGCCAACAGCCTCTGACCGTGCTGCTGCCGAGGAGGAAACCGCGCACCGAGTGGCGAGCCGAAGCCGGGCCGGGGTACCAGCTGCGTGAATACCGCCGGGGCATGCCGACCGGGCAGGTCGCGGTGATCGCGCGGCCCGAACTCCCCGGCGCGGTGGCGCACGGACCCGACGTCTGGCTGACCTGCCGGGCCGACCGGCTGGAGATCGGTGAACACCGCGGGGCCGGCCGGGAGGGCGCTCGCCTGCACCTGCCGTACCGGTGCTGCACGGAACTGCGGCTGATCGGCGAGCCCGGCCTGCCGGGCTCCGCGCCGATCCGCCTCACCCTTTCCGCGAACCTCGGCGGCGGCACGGCGTTCACCTTGAACCTGTGGTTCCCGGCGGTGCATCGGCCGTTCCTCGAGGATCTCGCCCGCCGGGTGGCGGGCCGGCGAACGCCGCCACCGCGGCGAACGCTGGTGCCACTCGAGGTGTCCGTCGCACCGGACAGCCCGGACTGGCTGGTCTTCCGGCCCGTGCCCGACGACGGCGTGCTGGCACCCCGCCCGCCCACCCGACCAGGAGATCCCCGATGACAACCGCGGCCTGGGTCTGCGATTCCTGTGAAACGAACAATCTCCCCGGTGCCGAGGTGTGCCGCGCCTGCCGCCAGCCACCGGGAAGTGCCACCGGTGAAGTGCGCACGGTGCCGGCCGCGGTGGCACCACGGCGGCAGCAAACCCGTCACGTGACCAGTCCCCTGGCGGCGAGTCCGCGTGACCGGGCCACGCTCGCGCTCACCCCGCCTGCTCCGGCCAGACCAGCACCTCCCCCGCCACCCGCCGGGCCGGCCGGCACCGGTGTGCCGCGGCGGCCTCGTCGCATACCCGTGGCCGCCGCGGTCGCGACCGGCATCGGCGGGCTGCTCATCTGGTTCGTCATCCTGGGCGCGCTCGGGCAGTCCACCGACCCAGCGCCGCCGGCTCCGGCGCAACAGGCCGAAACCGCCTGCCCGCCGGCGGTGGCGACCTGGTTGCCCGCCGACGGCTCCGACGCGGTCCTAGTCGCGGCGTACACCACGGACGAACACCAGATCGTGGTCTGCCGCACCGCCGGCGGGCAGCACTACTACGACGGGCGGAAGAAAGGAAAGCCGGTCAATTCCGAAACACACATCTCCCTCGAGGCAAGCCAAACCGCCAACGGTTTTGTCGCCTACAACAAGAGCTATCGCTACGAAATCAGCGGCAGCGAACTGAGGCTCACGCGGAACAACGAGGTCCTGCTGCGGGAAACCCTGCAACGGACCGGGCCCTGATCGATCATCCCTCGCTCCAGCGGAACCCGTAGGTGAGTCCTGGCATCAGGCCGCCGAACTCCGCGTGGACCTCACCCGTGGAATCGGGTTCGGCTGGCTCCCCGGTGGCCACCGGATCGTCGAGGTCCCGCTGGAAGCCGCCGGAGAGCAGCCAGATCTCCGGCGGGATCCGGCCGGTGGCGAAGCGCACCCGGAGGTCGAAGCGGTCGCAGCGCTGTTTCGGCACGCACACGTAATGCGGTTTCACGCCCGCTCCGGCTTCCGCGCGAAAACGCACCACGAACACGTGCTCGTCCCCCTTCGCCAGCGTCACCGGAAGTTCCAGGGCGAAACCGGTCCGGTCGGCCGCCTGCTGCCGGGTGCCGAGCAGACGTCCGCCGCTGAACAGGTCGATCCCGGGCCGGTCCGGTGAAGCCGTCACGGTGAACGCCAGGTCCAGCGTCCGCAACCCGTCCCGTTCGGCGACCACCCGGCGGATCTCGAACGCCTCCGGCACCGGCAGGTCCAGGTTCACGAAGGTGCGCAGTTCCCGGGTGTACCAGTCCGCTCGCGGAACCGCGGCCGGCGACGGCGGGTCCTCTCCGGCCGTCCGGTCGTCCAGCACCTCGGCGAGATGGGTGATGCCCTCGTCGACGCGGCGGCGAACCGTGCGGCGGTCCCGCCCCATCCGGTCGGCGGCCAGATCCACCCGGTTCCCGTAGAAGGGCAGCCGCGCGGCGGGATCCAGCGCGAACGCCACGCGCAACAGGGCCCCCAGGTCGTCCGGCAGGGCCGCGATCGCCATGCCGAGCGCGGCCACGACCTTCTCCCTCATTTCCGCCGGGTGGTCGCCGGCGCTGATCCCGGACCGCTTCCGCAACTCCGGCCCGATTCGCGCATCGAGCGGGATCGTGAGAACACCGCGCCCCTTCCGCAACACCTTCAATTCCCGCACGAGCGCACCGGCCGCACTCATTTCCCACCTCCGCCGAACTCCGCCAACCTGTGCCAGCCTGGCCGTGCCATCGTTGGACCGCAAGGTGAACCCCCCATTCGGCAGGTGGCAGGCGGTCGCGTTTCCCGTTTCCCACAACTGCCGGAAACAGGAAACCCCTGTTGCTCTCAGAATGCCACCGGCATTCTTGAATCAGATTCGGAACACCACCAGGTAAATCATCCCGGATCAATCACCAAAGGCTGCGGTGGATTCATCGCGCCATCGATTCGAATTCCGATGGGAAGGAGGTGAGTGTCATGCAGACCCACTTCGTGCTCGAACTGCTCGTCACCTGGCTGACCGCGTTCGGCGCCTGAGCCCGCCGTCCGCGCGGGGTGCCCTCCCCTAGCGGCACCCCGTGCGGAGCCGGAGCACGCGGTCGAGAGCCTCGGCGACGCGGTCCGCCGGCAGTTCACCGGATGCCTTCGCCTTCTGCAGTCTGGTCAGTACCGGGCCCGGCGCGTCGTGACCCGACCAGAGGGCGATGTCCGCGCCCGCGGTCAGCGCGGCGAGCACCGCGTCGGGCAGGCCGTAGCGGTCGGTGATCGCGCGCATGGCACCCAGGTCGTCGGTCATCGCGACGCCGTCGAAGCCGTAGTCCTCGCGTAGCAGCCGATACGCCGCCGGGCTGACCGAGGCCGCCTCTCCCCTGGTCAGTCCGGGGACGTCGAGGTGGCCGAGCATCACCGCGGGCGCGCCACGCGGCAGCAGGTTCGCGTACGGCAGCAGATCGGATCTCTTCAGCTCGGCCAACGCCGGCGTGCGCACCAGGCCCTCGTGCGAGTCACCTTCGGCGCGGCCGTGGCCGGGGAAGTGCTTGAGCACCGGGAGCACGCCGGACTCGGCCAGTCCGTCGGCGAAAGCACCCGCGTAGCGCGTCGCCACGGCGGGGTCGGGGCTGTAGGACCGGTCCCCGATCACCTCGCCCGCGGGTCCGTCGCTGAGATCGGCGACCGGAGCCAGGTTGATCGTCACCCCGCGGTCCTTCAGCTTCCGGCCGCGGTCGGCGCCGAGGGCGCGGACCTGCTCCGGCGTCGAGGTGGCCGCGAGTTCGCGGGCGCTCGGCAGGTCGCCGTCGAGATCGTCGATCCGCTGGACCCGGCCGCCCTCGTCATCCACCGCGACCAGCAGCGGATGCTTCGACGCGGCGTGCACCGGGTTCAGGCGGCTGCCGCTGAGCAGGCGCGTGGCGCTGCCGCCGACGAAGATGCCGCCCACGTGGTCGTCGCGGACCACCTCGATCGCGTTGGTCTCGTCGGCGGGGTTCACGCCGACCATCAGCAACTGCGCGAGCTGGTCGCGTTCGCTGAGCCCGGCGGCGAGGTCGGCACAGGCCGGTCCGGTGGGCGCCTCCGTGGTGGCCGGGCTCTCGGGTGAGACGGCCGCGCGCGGAGCGGTCGCCGACGGGGTTTCCGCTGGTGGGCGCGCGGGCGCCGGGGTCTGCACCGCCGCCACGATGACCGCGCACACCGCCGCTCCCGCCGTCAGCGAGAGCAGCCCAGCTCGGGTACCAGCACGTGTCATTTGCGGACCAGTGTATTTCCCTCGTATCCGCCGCTGTATGCCAGCCGTTTGGCGTAGCAGTCGTCCTTGTCGATGCCCTGGTCGACGCACCAGCCGTTGGCGGCCTCACCGGTGGCGAACCGCTCCGGCACCACGGTGATCCAGAAATCGGGATGCTTGAAACTGCGGAAATCGCCGGACCACAGCAGCAGCGCGCCGGGATAGCTTTGCTTGTTCGCCAGGTAGTCCTGCCAGATCCGGCGGTGGTCGAAGGTTTCCCCGCGCACCACCAGTCCCGGCTGCTTCGCCGAAAGCTGCGGCACCCAGTACCCGACCAGTGCCGAAACCGCGTCGCGGTCCACCACGAGCTGCCGTTGCAGCAGGGACAACGCCGTTTCCGCCGGGGCCTCGGTCACCGTGGTCGTCGACGGCGCCCTCGGCGGCACGGTGTAGGTCGGCACGGTCACCGTGGGCGCCAGGTAAACCGGGTATTCCTCGGGCGCGCCCACCACCACGTCCGGGCGCGCCTGCCGGACGAGCACCACGGTCAATGCCACGAGCAGCCCGATCACCAGCGTGATCACCACCGCGGTCAGCGATTTCATCCCGGCCGTCCAACCCGTTTCATACGGTGGCGGCGCGGCACGCGGGAATTGCCAGTTCTGTTGTTGTTCAGGACGCATACGAGAGAAGTCGGCACTACAGAACCGGTGTTACGACACCGGGAATCCGCGGAAGGGAACTATTTCCAACTACGCCAGCGGCAGGTTCTCCGAGCGGAAAACGCGGTTGTCCGCGGTGACCGCGAAGACCTCGCAGCCCGGTTGCGCGGCCGCCCATTCGGGGCCGTCGGCGCCCATGGCGAAGGCGGCGGTGGCGGTGGTGTCGGCGATGGTGAGCGTGTCGGCGACCACGGTGACGCTCTTCAGGCCGGTCGCCGGTGCACCGGTGCGGCCGTCGAAGATGTGGTTGCCGCGTTCGTAACGACCCGAGGTGGCCACCGCGGCGTCCTCCACGGACAGCACCGCGCACAGCTGGTCGATCCGCTCGGGATGCCGCACGCCGACCCGCCACGGCCCGCCGGCCGCGACCACGTCCCCACCGGCGTTGACGCAGAACCGCCGCGCGCCCGCGTCCATCAGCGTCTCGGCCGCCCGCTGCACCGCCCAGCCCTTGACCACCGCGCACGGGTCGACCCCGCGCCCCGGCAGGCGGACGCTGAACGCGCCACCGCTGCGCTCCTCGTACCGGCGGCACACCGCCAGCACCTCGATGAAGTCGTCGCTCAGCTCGGCCGGGGTCAGCTCGGCGCGGTTGAGCCTGCTCACCTCACTGTCCTCGCGGAACGGGCTGAACCGCGCGTCGACCTCCCGCAGCCAGTCGAAGGCGTGGTCCACCGCCGGCCCGAGCGGGCTGGTGGTGGCGCGGATGTCGATCGAGATCGGGAAGCCCATGATGTGCTCGACCCGTCGTGGATTGTCCAGCATCAGGAACCCTTCCCGTCGAGAGCCGCCTGCAGCGACTCGGCATAGGCTTCACTGGTCATCGTCGCCCCCGACACCGTGTCGATGTCCGCGCTCTGAGCGGTCAGCGCTTCCTCCCGCAACCTGGGCAACGCCTGCTCGGTCGGATTGGTGTCCGGCGCCCGCAGCACCCGCACGTCCGTTATCGAACCATTGGTCAGCACCACCTGCACCTGCACGATGCCGTGACGTCCGGCGGTGACCTCGGTGCCGGTCAGCGTCCGGCTGTCCGCGCCCGGCTGGGCCGGTGCCGGTGCCGGGGCCTCGGCCTGCGCCACCACGGCGGTCTCGGTGTGCGGGGTCGGTTCGTACTGCCACAGCCAGATGAAACCACCGGCGGTGAGCAGAAGCACGGGAATGGTCTTCTTCATCTCTCTCCTCAACCGGCCAGGCTGAACCGCTCGGCGTGCACCTGCGCCGCGGGCAGCCCCAGCTCCTTCAGGCCGCGCACGGCCGCTTTGGTCATTCCCGGCGGCCCGCAGACGAACACGTCCCGGTCGGCGACGTCGGGCACCAGCCCGGCCAGGTTCCGCGGCCCGAGCACCGGCCCGTTCGGACCGTCCTGATCGGACGGACCGGTGAGCAGGCGCAGCACCGCGCCCCTGGTGCGGGCGATCGCGGTCAGCTCGGCCATCAGCACCGCGTCGGTTTCCGAGCGGACGCGGTAGAGCAGCACCACGTGCCCGCTGATCTCCTCGAGCAGCGCGCGGATCGGCGTGATGCCGACCCCGCCCGCGATCAGCAGCGCGTTGCCGCGGGTCTGGTGTGCGGTGGTGAACGCGCCGTACGGCCCCTCGGCGAACACGCGCGTCCCCGGCCGCAGGCCGCGCAGCCCGGCGCTGCCCCGCCCCACCGCCTTGACGGTCAGCCGCAGCGAACGGCCGTCGGGCGCGGCGGACAGCGAGAACGGGTTCGCCTGCCACCACCGGTCACGGCTGAGGAAGCGCCACAGGAAGAACTGGCCCGCCCGCACCGGCAGCTCGTCCAGCTTCTCGCCGGTGATGTACACCGACACCACGTCCGGCGATTCCGGGACCACCGCGGACACCCGGAACCTGTGCTTGAGGTTGCGTCGCAGCGGCAGCACCACCCGCCCGGCGGCCACCGCGCCGAGCGCGACGCCCCACAGCGTCCACCAGTACGCCCGCGCCGGCGCGGAGTCCACAAAGGTCTCCCCGACCGCGACCTGGTGGCCGAAGGCGAGCACCACGGCGAGATAGGTGTACAGGTGCGTGAAGTGCCAGGTCTCGTAGGCGAGCCGCCGCCGCGCGTACCGGGCGGACAGGCCGCCGACCACCAGGATCAGCACCAGCGCGACCACCGCGCGCAGCACGTCCTCCATGGTGGTGATCAGCGTGCCGAGCTGGTCGATCGGCCCGGTGTTCTCGACCGCGGCGTAGCCGAACACGATGAACACCGCGTGCCCGGTCAGCGTCCACACCAGGCCGAAGCCGAGCAGGCGGTGCCACGAGGTCAGCCGGTCCATGCCGAGCCTGCGGTCCACCCAGGGCAACCGGGCGACGAGCAGCAGCTGGAAGGCCATCAGCAGGGCGCCGTAGAGGCCGGTGAGCCTGCCGAGCGAGACGAGCGCGTTGCTCGACGGCCCCGACGCGGCGAACAACGCGGTGACCACCACGACGTTCGCGGCGAACAGGGTGGACAGCACGATCCTGGCGGCGGTGCGCGGGCGGACGGCGGGGGCGGCGAGCCCGGCACTGGTGACTTCGGCCATGAGCCCAGCCTGTGCGGCGAAGCTGAGCCCTTCCTATCCGCCACCTGTCGAGATCCTGTCGGTCGCCCGCCGCACCACCCCCGCGCCTCGCCTCCGGCGGCGGCTTGGCGCACCATGGCACCGTGAGCACGGTGAGCACGAACAACCCGGTGAAGCTGCTGGTCGTCGACGACGAGCCGCATATCGCCGACCTGGTGGCGACGGTGGCGAAGTACGAGGGCTGGCAGGCGGTCACCGCGGGCAGCGGCGAGGCCGCGCTGCGGGAGGCCTCGGCCTTCCACCCCGACATCGTGGTGCTGGACATCATGCTGCCCGATCTCAACGGCTTCACCGTGCTGGACCGGCTGCGCGAATCCGGCACGATGGTGCCGGTGGTCTTCCTCACCGCCAAGGACGGCACCGCCGACCGGATCGCCGGGCTGACCAGGGGCGGGGACGACTACCTCGTCAAGCCGTTCTCGGTCGAGGAGCTGATGGCGCGGCTGCGCGCGGTGCTCCGCCGCAGCACCGGCCCGGCCTGGCAGCACTCGGTGCTGCGGGTGGCCGACCTGAGCCTGGACGAGGACACCCGCGAGGTCCGCCGCGGCGACCGGCTGGTCACCCTCACCCCCACCGAGTACGAACTGCTGCGTTACCTGATGCGCCGCTCGCCCGGCGTGCTGACCAAGGCCCAGATCCTGGACCACGTCTGGGAGTACGACTTCGGCGGCAAGTCCAATGTGGTCGAACTGGTCATCTCGCACCTGCGGCGCAAGCTCGACACCGAGGCCGAACCGCTGATCCACACCGTGCGCGGCGTGGGGTACGTGGTCCGCCAGGCAGCGAGGTGACCCGCTGGCTCGGCGCGTGGAACCGCCTCCGCCTCGGCACCCGGCTCGCCTTCGCGCTGGCCGCGCTCTCCCTGGTCGTGTTCGCCGTCGTCGGCGCGCTCACCGTCGGCATCATGCGGGACTACCTGCGTGACCGGCTCGACGACCAGCTGACCTCCAGCCAGCTCGACGAGAGCGAAAAGCTGCGCAAGTACCCGGCGAAGGACCCGACGCCGTTCTACTCGTGGTATTCGGTGGCCTTCGAGGTGCGCGACGGGGTCGCCACGCCGAAGCCGGAGGACCGGCTGCCGCAGGACGTCGAGGACCTGGCCGGGGTCGCGCTGGCGGCCACCGACACCGAGGTCATCCGGACCGTGCACCTGCGCGGGGAGGGCGACTTCCGGGTGCGGGCCTGCCCGATCGACCCGGCCACCGGGACCGTGCTGGTCAGCGCCGCGCCCGAGGCCGAACTGGACAGCACGGTGCAGCAGCTGATCGCGGTCGAGGTGGCCACCTTCAGCCTGGCGCTGGCGATCCTGGTGATCACCGGCCGGATCGTGCTGCGCCGGGGCCTGCGCCCGCTCAGCGACATGGCCGGCACCGCGCACGACATCACCACGCGCGACCTCACCGACTCCCCCGACCTCCCGGTCCGCGCGACCGGCACCGGCGGCGGGGTCGAAGTCGACGAGCTGCGGACCGCGCTGAACACCATGCTCGCGCACATCGACTCGTCGCTGGGCGCGCGGACCGCGGCCGAGCAACGGCTGCGCCGGTTCATCGCGGACGCGTCGCACGAGCTGCGCACGCCGCTGACCTCGATCCGCGGGTACGCCGACCTGTTCCAGTACGCGGCTGCCAACGAACCGGCCGAGCGCGAGGCGCACCTGGCGAAGCTGCGGCAGGAGGCGGCCAGGATGAGCCTGCTGCTCGACGATCTGCTGCTGCTCGCCAGGCTCGACGACGCCGAGGTCGAAGCGCCGTTGCGAGGCGAGGAGCTGGACCTGGTCGAGCTGGTCACCGCGGCCGGCGACGCCTTCCGCGTGGCGCACACCGGCCACGAGCTGACCGTGGACACCGATCCGGGCCCGATCCGGCTGTTCGCCGACCCGCTGCGGTTGCGGCAGGTGCTGGACAACCTGCTCACCAACGCCGCCGTGCACACCCCGCCGGGCACTGTGGTGACACTCGTGGCGCGGGCGACCGCCGCCGAGGCGGTGCTGGAGGTGGCCGACACCGGCCCCGGCATCCCGGCCGACGACCAGGCCCGCATCTTCGACCGGTTCTACCGGGTCGACCGCTCGCGGGCCAGGGAACGCGGCGGCAGCGGGCTGGGCCTGTCCGTGGTGCACTCACTGGTCACCGCGCACGGCGGTACGGTGACACTGGCCAGCGCACCGGGCGGCACGCGGTTCACCGTCCGCCTGCCCCGCACCAGGAACGAGGAAGCCCGTTGATCGACCCGTCCGACGAGCTGCGCGCGTTCTGGGCCGAGCGGCACTTCCCGACGCTGACCACGCTGCGCGCCGACGGGCTGCCGCACGTGGTGCCGGTGGGCGTGACCGTGGACGAGGAGTTCGCGATCGCCAGGGTGATCACCTTCCGCGCGAGCGTGAAGGCACGCAACGTCCGGCCGGGCGACGTGCCGGCCGCGGTCAGCCAGGCCGACGGGCGCCGGTGGTCCACTTTGGAGGGACGGGCGCGGCTGCTCGAGGACCCCGATTCGGTGCGGGACGCGGAGGACCGCTACGCCGTGCGGTACCAGCGGCAGCCGCGGCCGAAACCCGATCGGGTGGTCATCGAGATCCGGCTGACCCGGCGCCTCGGCATGCGGTGAGTCGCCGCCGGCGTCAGGAGCCGAACATCAGGCGCCATTCCTCCAGCGAGCGCGGCCGGTAGACGAAGTTGTCCCGGCGGACGTCGGCCAGTGGTGACGAGGGCGCCGCCGAGTACTGGTGTCCCGGGTAGACGACCGGGTTGCCGGACAGCCCGGCCAGCCACTGCAGGCTCCGGTACATCGCGTCCGCGTCGCCGCCGGGGAAGTCGGTGCGGCCGCAGCCTTCGAGGAACAGCGTGTCCCCGGAGACCAGGCGGTCGTCGCCGACCAGGAAGCACTGGCTGCCCGGGGTGTGCCCCGGCGTGTGCAGCAGCCGGACCGGGACCGAGCCGATCTCCAGCAGGTCGTCGTGGTCGTGACCGACCAGGTCCGAATCGGACACGCCGGTGACCCGCTTGACCCAGTCCGCCTCGTCGGCGTTGACGTGCACCGGGACCGGGGACAGCGCGAGCAGGTCGGACAGGCCGGGCAGGGAGAAGCCCATCATGTCGCCGCCGACGTGGTCGGGGTGGTGGTGGGTGACCAGTGCCCCGGTCAGCCGCATGCCGTCGGCGGCCAGCACGTCGAGCAGGTCGGCCACCCGGTACGCGGGGTCGACGACCATTGCCTCGCCGGTTTCGCGGTCCCCGATCAGGTAGGCGAAGTTGACCATCTGGGTGGCCACCGGGTCGCCGACGGCGAAATCCCGGCCCGAGAGCAGCTGGCGGAAGTACAGGCGGTCCGACATGCACTCACCGTACTGGGGACCCGCCGTGCGCGTGTCCGGGCGGGGTGCCACACTTCCGCGCGTGGAGTACCAGCTCATCGCCGAAATCGTCCCGCCAGCCGACGCCGCCGGACTGGACGCGCTCCAGCGGCTCGGGGTCGCCGCCCTGCTCGACGAGCAGCTCGACCAACTCGCCGCCGTCGAAGGTCCCGACGGGGTGGAGATCGAACCACTGGACCACAGCGTCGAGGTCGCCGAGACCGGCGCGGTGATCACCTGGGCGCTCGACGCGCCCGCGCTCGTGCTCGCCGAGGACGGCGCCCGGCACGTGCTCGACGAGCTGCTCGACGGCACCGAGCTGCTGGCCGAGTGGACCGTGCGCCGCTGCGAGGTCTCCGCCTCCGACGAGGACCTGGAGGCGGCGTTCGGCGGCGAGGAGCAGCCGGTCGAGGCCGACGAGGACGTGGCCGAGGAACCGACCGAGGAAGAGCTGGCCGCCGCCCGCGAGCAGCTGCTCACCAGCGCGGACCAGCTGCGGGCGTTCGGCCTCGAGGCCTTCGGGCACGTGCCCGAAGGCGTGGAAAACGACGAGTCCGTCTCCGCCGAGCACGCCACCCTGGTCGCCGGCGCCTTCGTGCAGGGCATCGAGGTGCTCACCGACGAGCTGTTCCAGGACATCCAGGCGCTCGAAGAGGCCGAGGTGACCGCGGGCGAGCAGGACACCCTGTGGGTGCTCGACCAGCTGCCCGAGCGCTTCGCCGACCAGTACACCGCGCTGTTCGCCAAGCAGTTCCTGATCAGCACCGCGATCCTGGGCTACCGGCTGTGCCAGCCGGGCTGGACCGCGCCGCAGAGCACCGCCGAGGCGCTGGGCCTGCACCTGATCAAGTCGGCCGCGGCGGTCCAGCTGGACCTGTCGGGCATCAGCGAGGAACTGCCGCTGGAGCAGATCTTCGCCGCGTTCAACGAGCACGCCTTCGAGGACCTCGACCACGAGCTGCTGTTCGAGGGCGAGATCGAGGACGGCGTCAAGGGCCTGGACTTCGCCGACTGGTTCACGCCGCGCCCGCACCTGGCCGAGACGGTGCACCCGTACCTGGCTTCCACCGAAGACTGAGTTCGCCAGTCAGCACGTTTCCGCAGTTCAGCAGGCCGGTCTTGCGATAGTCGCAAGACCGGCCTAGCGTGAGCGCCCATGGACGGGACGCGGGCCAGGGTGCGCGAGCTGATCCCCCGGCTCCATCCCGGCCCCGGCGCGCAGCGGGAGTTCGCCGCCGCCATCGGGCTCGACGAGTCCAAGTTGTCCAAGGCGCTCGCCGGGGTCCGCCGCTTCTCCCCCGCCGAGCTGGTGCGGATCGCCGAGCACGGCGGGGTCACCGTCAACTGGCTGGTCAACGGCAGCGACGAGGCGGCGACGGTGACCGCCGTGCCACGGGCGGCCGCGCGCACCGATCCGGACACCGGGCCGACTCCGCGCCGCATCCTGCAAACCGCGTGGCAGCTGATCGCCGAGCGCGGGTACCACCGGGTGCGCATCGCCGACATCGCGCGGACCTGCGGCACCAGCACCGCGACCATCCACCACCACTTCCCCAGCAAGGCCGCCGTGCTGGACGAAGCACTGCGCCGCAACGTGAAGCTCGCCTTCGACCGGCAGGTGGCCGAGCTGGAGTCCGTTGCGGACGCCCGCGCGCGGCTGCTGCGCCTGGTCGAACTACAGCTGCCCACCGACGGCCTGCTGCGCGACGAGTGGTCGGTCTGGCTCCAGGTGTGGAACGAGAGCGCGCTCGACCCGTCGCTTCGCGAGCTGTACTGGGATTCCTACGACCGCTGGTACCGCACCATCGCCATGACCATCCGAAGTGGACAGGAGCAAGGCGTGTTCGGCACCGGCGACGCCGACCGGCTCACCGCGCAGCTGACCGCGATGATCGACGGACTTGGCATCGGCGTGCTCACCCGCCGCCCCGGCGCCTCGGTCGGCACCATGCGCCGCCACCTGCACGAGTTCATCGACCGCGTGATCGCGAAGGAGAGGGACCGGCCGTGAAGCAGAACGTGATCATCACCTGCGCGCTCACCGGAGCGGGCGACACCACCGGCAAGAGCGAGCACGTGCCGGTCACCCCGGAGCAGATCGCGCGCGACGCGGTCGAAGCCGCCAACGCGGGCGCCGCGGTGGTGCACATCCACGTCCGCGACCTCGAAACCGGGCAGGGCTCCCGTGATGTCGCGCTCTACCGGGAGGTGGTCGCGCGGGTCCGTGAAAGCGGGGTCGACGTGGTACTGAACCTGACCGCGGGCATGGGCGGCGATCTGGTGATCGATCAGGAGGACCCGCTCAAGCCGGTGGACGGCACGGATCTGGTCAACGCGCTCGACCGGCTGCCGCACGTCGAGGAACTGCTGCCGGAGATCTGCACGCTCGACTGCGGTTCGCTCAACTTCGGTGAGGGCAGCCAGCTGTATGTGTCCACTCCGGACATGCTGCGGGCCGGGGCGAAGCGGATCCAGGAGCTGGGCGTGAAACCGGAGCTGGAGATCTTCGACACCGGCAATCTCTGGTTCGCCACCAAGATGATCGACGAGGGCCTGCTCGACCCGCCGCCGCTTTTCCAGTTGTGCATGGGAATCCCTTACGGTGCACCGGCCAATCCGCAGCTGCTGCAGACGATGGTCAACATGCTGCCGCCGGACGCGCAGTGGGCCTCGTTCGCGGTGGGGCGCGACCAGCTGCCGTGGGTGGCGCATTCGGCCTTGCTGGGCGGGCATGTGCGCGTCGGCCTGGAGGACAACCTGTACCTGGCCAAGGGAGTCAAGGCGACCAACGCGCAACTGGTCGAGCGCGCGGTCCGGATCGTCGAAGATCTCGGCGGCGCCATCGCCACCCCGGACCAGGCCCGCGAACTGCTCAACCTGAAGAAGGTGCGCGCATGACCGAGGTGGCGTGCGTCGGCGCCGGCGTGATCGGCGGCGGCTGGGTGGCGCACTTCCTCGCGCGCGGACTCCGCGTGCGCGCCTGGGATCCGGCGCCCGACGCCGAGGAACGGCTCACCCGGTTGGTCGATCGTGCGTGGCCCGCGCTGACCGAACTCGGGTTGGCCGATGGTGCGTCGAAAGCGAACCTCACCGTGACGCCGACGCTCGCCGAAGCCGTTGGCACTGCTGGGTTCGTGCAGGAAAGCGCACCCGAGGACCTGGGACTGAAACGGCGGCTGCTCGCCGAGATCGACGCGGCCACTCCGTCCGGTGTGGTGATCGCGTCCTCCACTTCCGGCTACGCCATGAGCGAGATGCAGACCGAGGCCACCCACCCGGAACGGCTGGTGGTCGGCCATCCGTTCAACCCGCCGTACCTGATCCCGCTGGTCGAGGTGGCCGGTGGCGAGCGCACCGGGCGCTGGGCGGTGGAGGCCGCGGCGGAGTTCTACCGCGGTACCGGCAAGAAGGTGATCACCCTGGACCGCGAGCTGCCGGGGTTCATCGCGAACCGGTTGCAGGAGGCGATGTGGCGCGAGGCGCTGCACATGGTCGCCAACGGCGAGGCGACCGTCGAGCAGATCGACACCGCGATCACCGAGGGCCCGGGCCTGCGATGGCCGGTGCACGGCCCGTGCCTGACGTTCCACCTCGCCGGCGGTGAGGGCGGGATGGCGCACATGCTCGACCACTTCGGACCGTCACTGAAATCGCCGTGGACCCGCCTCGACGCCCCGGAACTCACCCCGGAATTGCGTGACGCCATGGTCGAGGGCTGCGAGGCGTCAGGCAGGCCGATCGCCGAACTGGTGCGGGAACGCGACCGGGCGCTCATCGCGATCCAGCGCGCATTGGACGAGGTACGCCGTGGTTGAGCCGTTCTCCTCGCCTCGTCTGGGAATCAGTCCAGCCGATCTCCGGTGACCGGGTGGAACAGGTGGACTTCGTCGTAGTCACGCAACGCCACCCGGACCACCTCTCCCAGCCGCGGCGGCACGCGGCCGTCCACCCGCACCACCAAGCGTTCGGAACCGTCCGAGCCGTGGACGTAGGCGTCGGCGCCGAGTTCCTCCACCAGTTCCACGGTCAGCTCGACCGCCTCGTCCCCGGCTCCGGCCAGCCGCAGCGCTTCCGGCCGCACGCCGAGGGTCACCTCCGGCAGGTCGACCGCGTTCGGCACCGGGATCGACAGCTCGCCGAGCCGGGCCCGGCCGCCGACGACCGGCAGCGCGCGCAGGTTCATCGCCGGTGAGCCGATGAAGCCCGCCACGAAGGCGTTCGCCGGGCGGTCGTACAGCTCACGCGGGGTCGCGCACTGCTGCAACAGACCGTCCTTGAGCACCGCCACGCGCTGCCCCATGGTCATCGCCTCGACCTGGTCGTGCGTGACGTAGATGGTGGTCGTGCCCAGTCTGCGCTGGAGCGCGGCGATGTTCGCCCTGGTCTCAACCCGCAGCTTCGCGTCCAGATTGGACAGTGGCTCGTCCATCAGGAAGACCGACGGCTCCCGCACGATCGCCCGGCCCATCGCCACCCGCTGCCGCTGCCCGCCCGAGAGCGCCTTCGGCTTGCGCTCCAGGTACTTGGTCAGGTCCAGCATGGCCGCCGCTTCGGCGACCTTGGCCTGGATCTCGGCCTTCGGCAAGCCCTTGAGCTTGAGCGCGAAGCCCATGTTCTCGGCCACCGACATGTGCGGGTACAGCGCGTAGGACTGGAAGACCATGGCGATGTCGCGGGCCTTGGGCGGGGTGTGCGTGACGTCGCTGCGTCCGATGTGGACGGCGCCTTCGTCGACGTCCTCCAGCCCGGCGACCATGCGCAACGCGGTCGACTTGCCCGAACCGGACGGCCCGACCAGCACCAGGAACTCGCCGTCGGCCACCTCCAGCTCCAGCCGGTCCACCGCGCGCACCTCCGGCGTGCCCGGGTAGATCCGGGACGCCCCGACGTAAGCCACCTCAGCCATGCGAGTCCTTCCGACTTTCCGACACCACTCCGCCCGAGAGCACCCGCAGCCGTTCCTTGGCGGCCACGTCCGCGCCGATCGCGTCCAGCCCCAGCAACGCCGCGCCGACCACCGGCGCCACGTCGACCACGCGGAACACGGCCTGCGGCGCCACCTTCCGGCAGCGGCGCTCGATTTCGGTGATCACCGGCTCGGCCACCCCGGTCAGCACGCCGCCGCCGAGGATCACCTCCGGGGTGCCGCCGGTCAGCCCGAGCCGGCGCAGGCTGACCCCGGCCAGCACGCTGACCTCCTCGATCAGCCGGTCCACCACGCCCTGGGCGACCTCGTCCCCGGTACCGGCCACCTCGAACAACACCGGGCTCAGCGCGTTCAGCGCATGGGTGGACAACCGGCCGAAGTGCAGGCGGTGCACCACTTCCACCACCGCGTCCACGCCGAAGTGCGCCTTCACCGCGGGCAGCAGCGCGGTCGACGGACCACGGCCGTCCTCCGCGCGCACCGCCCACCACAGCGCTTCCTCCCCGAGGTGCGAGCCGCCACCCCAGTCACCGGAAATCCGGCCCAGCGCGGGAAAGCGGTGCACCCGGCCGTCGGGACCGACGCCGACGCAGTTGATCCCGGCCCCGCACACCACGGCGACCCCGGTGCCGCTGGACGTCCCGGCGCGCAGCAGCGCGAAGGTGTCGTTGCCGACGGTCAGCGAGGGTGACCAGCCGCGCGCGGTGAGCGCGGCGTGCAGGATTTCCTCCTCCTCCGGGAGATCCAGACCCGCGAGGTACGCCGAGGTGTGCACGGCGAACGGCCGCTCGGCGGTCCGCCCGGCGTCCTCGTGCGCGGCCAGCACCAGCCGCTCCAGTGTTTCCACGCAGGCGTCCACACCCACGTTCTGCGGGGAGGCACCGGGGCCGCGTGCTTCGCCCAGCACGTTCCCCGTGGCGTCGACGAGCAGCACGTCCGTTTTGCTGTTGCCGCCGTCGATCGCCACCACCAGCTCCGGTGAGGTCATGCCTTGGCCCACGGCAGCAGATCGCGGTTCTCCTGGATCAGCGCGTCCGCGAGCAGGTCGGCCTGGCGGTACTGGCCGATCAGCGGGTGCGCGAGCAGCGCGTTGGCCACGCGCTCGCGGCCGCCGTGCAACGCGGCCTCCAGCGCCAGGTTCTCGTACGCCGTCACGTGCGCGATCAGCCCGGCGAGCATCGGCTCCACCGGCCCGACCGGCAGCGGCTTCGCACCGGAACCATCCACAGTGGACGGTACCTCGATCACCGCGTCGTCGGGCAGGAACGGCATGGTGCCGTTGTTGCGCACGTTGACCACGTGTTCCTCGGCCGGTCCCCCACCGGTCAGCGCGTGCACCAACTGCACCGCGGCTTCGGAGTAGAACGCCCCGCCGCGCTGGGAAAGCTGCTCGGGCTTGGTCACCACTTCCTCGTCCTGGTAGACCTTGAGCAGTTCGTTCTCCACCTCGGTGACCACGTCCGCGCGCGGCAGCTCGTTGCGCTGCTTCTCCACGATCTCGTCGTGCGAGTAGTAGTACTTCAGGTAGTACGACGGCACCATGCCGAACCGGCGCAGCCAGTCCACCGGCATGTCCAGGTGCTCGGCGACGGCGTCCGCGTGGTGCTCGATCAACTCGGGCAGCCGGTCGGTCACCGTGCCGTCGGCGCCTTCCACCCGCACGCCGCGCTCCCAGCTCAGGTGGTTCAGCCCGACGTGGTCGAGCCGCAGCTGCTCGTGGTCCACGCCGAGCAGCCCGGCGAAGGTGCGCTGCAGGTGGATCGCCACGTTGCACAGGCCCACCGCGCGATGCCCCCGGTTCAGCAGCGCCCGTGTGACGATGCCGACCGGATTGGTGAAGTCGACGATCCAGGTGTCCTCACCGGCCACCGCGCGCACCCGGTCGGCGATGTCGAGCACCAGCGGCACCGTGCGCAGCGCCTTGGCCAGCCCGCCCGCGCCGGTGGTCTCCTGACCGACGCAGCCGCACCGGTGCGGAAAGGTCTCGTCGGACCGGCGCGCGGTCTGCCCGCCGACGCGCAGTTGCAGCAGCACCGCCGCCGCGCCGTCCACCCCCCGCTCCAGATCGCTCGTGGTGCCGATCCTCGCCGGGTGCCCGGCGTGGGCCAGCAACCGCGTGCTGAACTCCCCCACGATCTCCAGCCGGTGCGCGTCCGGATCCACCAGCACGATCTCGTCGACGTCCAAAGTAGACCGTCTGCCGGCGATCCCGTCGATCAGCTCCGGCGTGTAGGTGGATCCCCCACCGACCACTGTCAGTTTCAACCCTTGACTCCCGTGAACGTGATTCCCCTGACGAACGACTTCTGGGCGAACGCGAACAACACGATGACCGGCGCCATGATCAGCGCGGTGGCCGCCATGGTCAGGTTCCACTCCACGTGGTGCATGCCCCGGAACGAGGCCAGCGCCAGCGACAGCGGCCAGCCGTCCCGGTTCTCCCCGGTGTAGAGCAGCGGGCCGAAGTAGTCGTTCCACGTGTAGAGGAAGCAGAACATCGCGGTGGCCGCGATGCCCGGCTTGGCCATCGGCACCAGCACCTTGACCATCGCGCCGAACTCGGAGCAGCCGTCGATCTTGGCCGCCTCCAGGTAGTCGCGCGGAATGGTGAGGAAGAACTGGCGCAGCAGGAACACGCTGAACGCGTCGAACAGGAAGTACGGCACGATCAGCGGGACGAGGCTGCCGGTGAAGCCGAGCCGCACCCACAGGTCGTACAACGGCACCACGACGACCTGCGGTGGCAGCATCATCGCGGCCACGGTCAGCATGAAGAACAGGTTCTGCCCGCGCCACCGCAGCTTCGCCAGCGCGTACGCCGCCGGGATCGCCGACAGCAGAATTCCCAGCGTGGCCAGCAGCGAGTAGGTGAGGCTGTTGACCAGGTAGTCCAGCAGCGGCACCTTGTCGAAGACCTCGATGAAGTTCTCGAAGTGCCAGTCCTGCGGCCACAGGCTCGAAGTCATCGCCTGGTCGTCGGCCATCACCGCGGTCAGCAGCACAAAAACCACCGGCAGGGTGAAGCCGATGCCGAGGGCCAGGCCGAGCGCGTGCACGGCCACCCACTGGAGCCTGCGGTCCCACGACTGCCTGCGCCGCTCGACCGGCTTGAGCGGCCGTTCGGTCACCGCGACCATCACGCACCCCCTTCCACGGCCGATGCCTTGCGCAGCTGACGCACCAGGATCCAGGTGAAGCCGAACGAGACGACGAACAGCAGCACCGCCATCGCCGCCGCGTATCCCATGTTGAAGTAGCGGAAACCCTGCACGTACAGCCAGACCGGGTAGGTCAGCGTGGAGTTCTGCGGGGCGCCGATGTACTTGGTGTTGCCCGCGACGTCGGAACTGCCCGACGCCACGCCGCTGGCCACCACCGCCTGGGTGAAGAACTGCAGCGCGAAGATGATCGAGTTGACCACGCCGAACAGCAGCACCGGCGAGATCGTCGGCAGCGTGACGTGCCAGAACCGGCGCAGCGGCCCGGCGCCGTCCAGTTCCGCGGCCTCGTACTGCTCCTGCGGCACGTCCAGCAGCGCGGCCAGGATGATGATCATCAGCTCGCCGGAACCCCACAGCACCAGCAGGGTCAGCGCCGGTTTCGACATCGCCGGATCGTTGAACCACAGCCCGCCGTCGATGCCGAGCAAGCGCAGGAACCGGTTCACCGGCCCGAACTCCGGGTTGAACAGGAACACGAAGGCCAGCGTCGCGGCCGCCGGCGGGGCGAGCGCGGGCAGGTAGCACAGCGTGCGGATCAGCCCCACGCCGCTCTTGAGCCGCGCGATCACCGACGCCACCCCGAGCGAGAACAGCACCCTGGTGACGGTCAGCACGACCACCAGCCACAGCGTGTTCCACGCCGCGGTGCCCACCAGCGGTTCGGTGGTGAACATCCGGACGTAGTTGTCGAAGCCGATCCACTCCGGCGCGTTCACCAGGTCGTAGCGGGTGAACGAGTAGTACACCGTGGCGATCAGCGGGTAACCGAAGAAGATCAGGAAGCCGACCAGCGCCGGGGCGAGGAAGGCCAGCACGGTCCAGCGGCGGCGGCCGCGGCCCCCCGGCCCCCGCCGCTTGGACGGGGCCGGGGACGGCGCGACCGCGCGGCCCAGGGTGGCGGTCATCGTCGCGGCCTTACTTCCCGCCGGACTTCTGGGCCAGTTCGTCGTTGATCTGCGCGTCGACCTTCTGCAGGCCCGCCGCCAGATCGGGCTCGTTGCCCGCCTGCCAGCGCTCGGCGAAGTCGTTGACCGCCTTGAGGTGCGCGTCACCGATCGGCGTGGTCGGGTTCGGCAGCAGCTTGCCGCTGGAGAACATGGTCAGGAACTCGCGGAACTGTTCGCTCACCTCGAGGCGCGGGTCCTTCAGCGCGGGTTCGGTGCTGGGCACGTTCTTCAGCCCGTTGCCCAGTTCCACCAGCGTGTCGGTGTCGGTCGACATGTGCTTGACCAGTTCCCAGGAAGCACCGGGATTCTTGGCGCCCTTGGGAATGGCGATGATGGTGCCGGTGGTGAAGGCGCCGCCGTAGCGGTCCGGCTTGCTGTCGAGCACCGGCGGCGGCGCGGTGCCGTAGTTCACCTCGGGCGCCTGGTCGGCGAGGAAGGCGGTGCGGTACTCTCCGTCGAACATCATCGCGATCTTGCCGCGGTGGAAGGCGTGGTCGGCGGAGTACTCGTCACCGAGGCCCGACTTGAACTGCTCGACCTTCTGCGGTCCGCCGTAGGAGTCGATCAACTGCTTCTGGAACTCGAACATCGCCTTCCACTCCGGGCTGGCGGCGAGGTTCGACTTGCCGTCGGCACCGAGCCAGTGCGCGTCGAAGTTCGGCGCCCAGATCTGCGCCTGGTTCGCGTAGAACGGCATGGACGGCAGGAAGCCGGCCACCTTGATCGAGCCGTCCGGGTTGAACTGGGTCAGCCGCTTGGACATCTCCAGCAGTTCGCCGGTGGTCTTCGGCGGTGCGGTCAGCCCGGCCGCGGCGAAGAGGTCCTTGTTGTAGTAGAAGCCGTAGACGTCGGCGAGCATCGGCATCGCGCACCGCTTGCCCTGGAACTCGGTGTAGCTGCGCACCGCTTCCGGGATGACGTTCAGGTCGACCTGGTCGCGGTCGATGTACGGCTTGAGGTCGAGAAAACTGCCGGTGGAGCACCAGGCGCCGAGGTTGTCGGTGAAGAACGAGATCGCCACGTCCGGCGGGTTTCCACCGCGGATGGACTGGGTCAGCTTGTCGTCGTCCTGGTTGCCCTCGTGCTTGATCTGGATGTTCGGGAACTTGGTCTTGAGCTTCTCCAGGCCCTTGGTCACCACGTCGTACTCGCGCGAGGTGAACTTGCTGTAGACGGTCAGCGTGAGCGCTTCGTCCTTGCCGGGCGCCGCCCCGATCTCACCGCCGCCCGCCGGTCCGCTCGCCGCGCCGGAACAGGCGGTGAGCAGGGAAACCGACGCGATGCCGAGAAGCACTTTCAACGCCCGCATAGGCACTCCTAGGTTGGGGATCGGAAATCGGTCTTCAGGAGATCGGGACGGCCGCGGCCGGAGCCAGGCCGAACAGCTGCTCGCGCACCTTGGCCAGCGCCGAGTGCAGCGCGCCCGCGCGGACCGCGTTGCCCGGCACCGAGGCCAGGCCGACCCGGGTGCGCGGAATGACCAGCCGGTGCAGTTCCTCGGCGACCAGCCCGGTCAGCACGCCACCACCGGCGCGGCTGACTTCTCCGCACAGCAGCACGGTTTCCGGGTCGACGACACTGACCACATTGGCCACGCCCATCGCCACCCGGCGCGCGAAGGCGATCAGGAACTCCTGCCCCTCCTGTCCACTTCGGACAGCGTCGCCGACGACGGCCCAGCCGGTGTCCCCGGTGAACCCGTGTTCGGCGGCGAGCGCGACGATGGCCGGCGAGTCGACCAGGTCACCGAACCGGCCGCCTTCGGCACCATCGGCACCGGGAATGCGCAGCCAGTCGATCTCACCGCCGCCACCGGTGGCACCACGCAGCAGCCGCCTGCCGACGACCACCGCGCCACCGACGCCTTCGCTGAGCCACACCAGCACGAAGTCACGCAGTTCGGCGGCTTCCCCGGAGATCATTTCCTCCAGTGCCACCAGGTTCACGTCGTTCTCGATGGTGACGCCGACGCCGAGGACCTCCGACAGCCTGCCCGGCAGGTCGAACCCGGACCAGCCGGGCAGGTGCGGTGCGGACTCCAGGTGCCCGGTCGCCGGGTTGAGCGCCCCCTGCGCGCCGATCACCACGTGCTTGAGGTCGTCCAGCTCCAGGTTCGCGCTCGCGGCCGCGGCGATCGTCGCCTCGCGGAAGGCACCGGCCACATCGGCTCCGGCTTCGACCGGCAGCGGCGCGCTGTGCTCGGTGAGCACCTTGCCGGTGACGTCGGCGATGGCGAACTCGGCGGCGTGCGGGGTCAGGTCCACCGCCGCCACGTGCGCCACCGCGCCGTTGACCGACCACAGCTGGGCACGCGGACCGCGCCCGCCGCCGCGCACCCCGTCCTTGACCACGATCCCGTCCTGTTCCAGGCGGGTGAGCAGCTGCGCGGTGGCCGGCTTGGACAGGCCGATCACGTACTCGAGGTCCGATCTGGTCAGCGGCCCCTCACGCAGCAACGTGTCGATCGCGGCGCGATCGTTGATCTCGCGCAGCAGCCGTGGGCTTCCTGCTCGCACTGGGCGGCTCCCCTGAAATAATCTGTTAACTTTCCAGACGGTTTCCGTCAGCGTAGTGAGCCGGGCCACAGTCGTCAACGGTTCGGCGAAGGTTGGTTTAAACCACCTTCCGGCGGGTTCTGCCCGGCGCTCGCGCCTGGTACGAGATTCCCATGCGCCTCAACAAGATTGTCGCCGCGTTCACTCTGGTCCCCGCCATCCTGCTCTCCGCCGTCGTCCCCGCCCAGGCCACCGGGCCGTGGCAGAAGATCGGCTCCGACGTGGCCCGCCCGCTCGACGAGAGCCAGGGCCTGGCCACCATCGAACGTCCCAGTGGCACCACCATCCGCTACACCGGCATCGGCACCATCCCGCCGGGCGTGGCCGCCCGCGGCTGGAACCACGTCGGTGACCCCGGCACCGCGAAGGGCTACTACATCGAGCCGTACCAGCGCGACGACCGCGGCGCGAAGCTGTTCCGCGTGCAGGCGCCGGACGGTTCGTGGTCGGAGTACCAGCACGCGCTGGAATCCTGGGAAGCCAACAACAACTCGTTCGCCGCGGTCTCCCCCGACGGTGGCTGGATGGTCGCCGGTGAATGGGGCACGATGGACCGCTTCCTGGTGCATCCGACGCCCGGCATCGTCGCGAAGAACCCCGCGCAGAACCTGCCGTACGCGTTCTCGATCCGCCTGGACCGGAAGGTGCGCGACATCCAGGGCTGCGACTTCGTCACCGCGACCCAGCTGCTCTGCTCGTCCAACGATCCGGAGGGCTCGCTGTTCGGCATCAAGAAGCCCCTGCTGCAGGTCGACCTCGCCGGCCCGCTGGGTGGCTCCGACGTGACCGGCCGGGTCACCGCGCTCGGTCAGCTGCCGCTGGAGAGCGGCTGCTCCGGCGAGTTCGAAACCGAAGGCATCGACTTCGACGAACGCGACGGCACGCTGCGCGTCGTGGTGCTCTCCCCCGGCATCTGCATCGCCTTCGACAGCAAGACCTGGCGCTTCCGCCGCTGAGTCAGCGCTCGGTGACCCGGCCCTCGGCGACTTCGAGGCGCCGGGTCACCTCGACCGCGTCCAGCATGCGGCGATCGTGTGTGACCAGCAGCAGCGTGCCGGGATAGGTCGCCAGCGCGGACTCCAGCTGCTCGATCGCGGGCAGGTCCAGGTGGTTGGTCGGCTCGTCGAGCACCAGCAGGTTCACCCCGCGGGCCTGGAGCAGCGCCAGCGCCGCGCGCGTGCGCTCGCCCGGGGAAAGCGTCACCGCCGGGCGCAGCACGTGCGCCGCCTTCAGGCCGAACTTCGCCAGCAGGGTCCGGACGTCCGCGGGCGCGAGTTCCGGCACCTCCGCGGCGAACGCGTCGAGCAGGGTCTCCTCGCCGAAGAACAGCTTCCGCGCCTGGTCGACCTCACCGACGACCACCCCGGAACCGAGCGCGCACTGGCCCTCGTCCGGTTCGATCCGGCCGAGCAGCGCGGCCAGCAGGGTCGACTTGCCCGCGCCGTTCGCCCCGGTGATCGCCACCCGGTCCGCCCAGTCGATCTGCAGGTCCACCGGCCCGAGCGTGAACTCACCGCGCCGCACCACCGCCGCCCGCGCGGTGGCCACCACCGCACCCGAGCGCGGCGCCGCGGCGATCTCCATCCGCAGCTCCCACTCCTTGCGGGGCTCCTCCACGGTGTCCAGTCGCTCGATCAGCCGCTGGGTCTGCTTGACCTTCGAGGCCTGCTTCTCGGTCGCGTCCGCGCGGAACTTCTTGGCCATCTTGTCGCCGTCGGAGGACTTCCGGCGCGCGTTGCGCACGCCCTTGTCCATCCAGTTGCGCTGGGTGCGCGCCCGCGCTTCGAGCGAGGCACGTGTGTCGGCGTACTCCTCGAACTCCTCGCGCGCGTGCCGCCGCGCGATCTCCCGCTCCTCCAGGTACGCCTGATAGCCGCCGCCGTAGGAATTCACCTGCTGCTGCGCGAAGTCCAGCTCGACCACGCGGGTCACCGTCCTGGTCAGGAACTCGCGGTCGTGGCTGACCAGCACGGTGCCCGCGCGCAGCCCGGCGACGAACTTCTCCAGGCGGTCCAGCCCGTCCAGGTCCAGATCGTTGGTGGGCTCGTCGAGCAGGAAGATGTCGTAGCGGCTGAGCAGCAGCGACGCCATGCCGGCGCGGGCCGCCTGGCCGCCGGAGAGCACCGTCATCGGCTGGTCCAGCCCGACGTCCAGGCCCAGCTCGGCGACCACGTCGGCGGCGCGGTCCTCCAGGTCGGCGCCGCCGAGCGCGAGCCAGCGGTCCAGTGCGGTGGCGTACTCGTCGTCGGCGCCCGGCTTGCCCTCGGTCAGCGCCTCGGTCGCCTCGTCGAGCGCGTGCTGCGCCTCCGCGACCCCGGTGCGGCGCGCCAGGAACTGCCGCACGGTCTCGCTGGGGCGGCGTTCGGGTTCCTGCGGGAGGTGCCCGACGGTGGCACTCGGCGGGTTGAGCCGGATCGTGCCCTGCTCCGGCGGGACCAGCCCGGCCAGCGTCCGCAGCAGGGTCGACTTGCCGGCGCCGTTCACCCCGACCAGGCCCACCACGTCCCCCGGCGCGACCACGAGGTCCAGCCCGGAGAACAGCACCCGATCACCGTGCCCGGCAGCCAGTTCCTTGGCGACGAGGATTGCGCTCATAAGGAGGCTGATGTTAGTGCCCCGGGTGGACCCAGCCGAGCCGCGGGCGTTGCGGCGGCGATCCTGTCGTCGCGTTCGGGAATGGTGGGCTTGGTCCTGCGCTGCGAAGTGCTGCGCGGTGCTCGGCCACCCGAGCACTGGCCACGCCGGTCAGCCAACCCCGGCAGTTGGGAAGTCTCGCAGGCCCAGCCGGATGTGCTCGACGTGGAAGACGGCCTCGTCGAGCAGCATCGCGACGTGGGTGTCGTACAGGCTGTAGACCACGCTGCGGCCCTGGCGCCTGCCGGCGACCAGGTTCAGCGTGCGCAGCAGGCGGAGCTGGTGCGAAACCGCGGACTGCTCCATCTCCACCGCCTCCGCCAGCTCGGCCACCGAGCAGGCACCGTGGCGCAGCCTGGTCAGGATCAGCAGGCGGGACGGGGTGGCCAGCGCCTGCAGGGTCGCCGCCACGGTCGCGGCGCTGTCGGCGTCCAATGACGCCGGCGGTGCCGCGCGGCCCTCGACCCCGTGTCCCATCCTGTCATCCTATCCCCTGAGTTCCCCCGATAGGCCGGACACTCTGATCGTTGGCTTCGGCTTGGGGAAGGATGGTTCGTCGTTGGCGCGCTCGGCTCCCGTTCCTGGCCCACCCTCGACCACGTCCGGCAGGCCGTGTTCGCTTACCTCGCCTACTACAACCATCACCGTCTACATTCGACACTCTGCTACCGCACCATGTTCAGTATCAGGTGATGTGACACAGCATTCGGTCACCGCTGGCCGACTTCAGCCCGGCCGGGCCCGGCCCGCGTGAGGACCCGACATCAAGCTGGCCACCACAGGAACTGTGTCATCCCAGCCCCGGGTGCACCTCCGCAAAGCACGCTCACGGGCGCGCCGCTGACCGCCAGCGGCAGCAGCCACGGCAGCAACAGCAGCGAGCGCAGCAGCCCGCTCAGCGGGAACCGGTCGTTGAAGAACACCGCCAGCGCCAGCCCGATGGTGAACTGGAAGAAGATCGACGCGACGGTGAACACCCGCTGTTCGGCACGGCCGTGCCGAACAGCGGGTCACCGAGCACCGCCACGTAGTTGTCCAGCCCGACGAACGGCGCCTCGCCGGTGTACCGTGGCCACCCTGATCGGCGGTCACCATCCGTACGCGGTCACCGAATGCCCGGCACATCTGGCGGGAAACTGTGCCACATCAACCAATACGAACCTGTGTCACACACCTGCCGGGCCAGGAACGTCATCCCAGCCCTGGGTGCACCTCCGCGAAGGCACGCTCACGAACGCGCCGCTGCTCGTCGCTCAGTGTGCCGAAAGCCGACGAGTCGGCACCGCACGAAACGTCGTGCGCTGGCCGCGTCCCGTCCACCAGGAACCGCGTCACCGCATTGTTCGCACAGGCATTCTCCGACAAGTACGTACCGTGGCCACCCTGATCGGCAGTCACCATCCGCGCGCGGTCACCTAGTGCCCGGCGCATTTGACGGGCACCGGCCAGCGGGGTCGCCGGGTCACGCCGGTTCTGCACCAGGAGCACAGTAGACGGTCCGTCGTCGGTGATCGTCACCGCTGGTTCGACGGGCTCGGTCGCCCAGAACGCGCACGGCCAGATGTTCGCCCCCGCGGCGCCGAACAGCGGGTAGCGCTTGCGGTCCTGTTCGACGTTGCGCTGGTAGGTCGCCACGTCCTCGGGCCAGTTCGTGTCACCGCAGATCACGTACAGCTGCGCGGACAGCAGGTTCGTCAGGTCCTGCGCGGCCTGCTGGGTGACAGCGGGCGCGTCGGCGCGGTCCAGTGCCTGCCACTGCTGGGCGAGGACCGGGAAGTTCGCATCCCCGTAGAGCGAGCCGAAGGTGAAGTGGCGGAACAACGCGCCGTCGATACCGGCGATCGGGTTCGCGTCGAGCTTCGCGGCCAGTTCGAAGTACTTCGCCTTGACCTGACGCGGGTTCCGGCCGAGTTCGTAGGTGCCGTCACGGTCGGCGGCCCAGCGCGCGAAGTCCGGGAAGCGGTCCTCCATGCCCTGGCCCAGCAGCCGTGCTCCGGCCGGGTCGAGCCCGCCCGGGCCGGTCACGCTGTCCAGCACGATCCGGTCGGTGCGCTCGGGGAACAGGGTCGCGTAGACGGCGCCGAGGTAACTGCCGTAAGAACCGCCGAAGTAGGAGATCTTCGGCTCGCCCAGCGCCAGGCGGATGAGGTCCATGTCGCGCGCGGTGTTCGCCGTGGTGATGAAGGGCAGCCGGGCACCGGAGGCCGACTCGGCGCACTGCTTCGCCACTTCCCGCGCGAAATCCGCCCTGGCCGCCACGTCGGCCGCGTCCTTCGCGTACGGCGGCACGTTGCTGGCGACCTGCTCCGGCCGCAGATCGCAGGTGACCGGCGAACTCTGCCCCACGCCGCGGGGATCGAAGCCGATCAGGTCGTAGGTGTCGAGCACGCTCGCCGGAAGCCCGGCCGCGGCGAGTTGGGCCGGCATGTTCAGCCCGGCGCCACCGGGACCGCCCGGATTGAGCAGCAGCACACCGCGCCGTTGCGCGGGTTTTGTGCTGGGCAGCTTGGAAATCGCCAGCTCGATCCGCTCACCGGCGGGATTCCGGTAGTCGAGCGGAACCGTCAACGTGGTGCAGAGCAACTGCACCGAATCCGCACACGGCGCCCACTCCGGCACCACCTTCGCCGCTTGGGCCTGCGGTGCCAGCACCACCACCGAAGCCAGCGCCAGCATGGCCGCCAAGGACTTTCTTCGCATCACGCCCCCAGACCGTCGACATCACCATCGTCCTCAGCCTAGGAACGGGGGCGTACGCCCACATCCGCCTCCGGTCTGACCCGGATGTGACTTTCGGGGCGGGAAACGCGGTCCGAAAGTCACATCCGGGTTCGTCACACCGGTACGGAGACGAACGTCTTCCCGTCGAAGTTCTCGACTTCGACCGCGGCCACCTGGTCCGGCGGCACCAGTGCGGCGCCGTCCAGCTTCGTGCCGTCCCGTTCACCCGCGGGCGAGACCAGCCAGCTGCCCGCCTCGGCCCGGGTGCCGTCCTTGCCCACCACCATGATCCGGCACTTCTGCCCGGCCGGGATGCCCTTGATGTCGGTGCTGATCCGGACCCAGCCCGCCGCCGGTTTCACCGTGGCGGTCATGCTCGCCCCGGTCGCCGCATCGGTGCCGGAACTTGTTCTGGTACCCGGCGGCAGCGCCACCACCTCCGGCGCGTCCGGCGCCGACTGCTGGCCGACGATCACGCCGCCGCCCAGGAACGCCGCGGCCACCGCGGCCGCCGCCACGCCGACGGCGAAGCGCCGCTTGCGCTCCTGCCCGCCACGTTCCGCGCGCACCTGCCGCAGCGTCCGCTGCAGCAGCAGATCCCCGCCATCGGGCGGACCGTCGAGCATCGCCTCCGGCGGTACCTCGCCGAGCGCGTCGTGCAGCTGGCGCAGCTCCGCCAGTTCACCGGCGCATCGCGTGCAGGCCGCGACGTGTTCCTCCACCGCGCGCACCTCCCGCTCGTCCAGCGCACCCAGCGCGTAGGCGCCGAGCAGCTGCGCGTCGTGTCCCGTGTTCATCCGGCCACCCCCTTCAGCGCCAGCTGCCGTCCCAGCGACGTGTTCCGCAATGTTCGCAAGGCGTAGTGCGATCTCGATTTCACCGTGCCAGGTGCCACCCCGAGCGCCGCGGCCGCCTCGCTCACGCTGCGGCCCTCGAAGTAGATCTTCACCAGCACGTCGCGGTGGTCGGCGGAGAGCTGGTCCAGCGCTTCCAGCACGACCACCGAGTCCACCACCGCGTCCGCGTGGTCCCGCTGCACCGGCGGTTTCTCCGGTACCTCCGGCACCTCCGGCGGCCGGGCCGACTTCGCCCGGAACCGGTCGGTGATGATGTTGCGGGCCACGGTGAGCAGCCAGCCGCGCACCGAGCCCTTGCCGTTGACCAGCACGTCCGGATTGCGCCACGCCCGTACGAGTGTCTCCTGGACCACGTCCTCCGCGGCCGCCCGGTCCCCGGTCAGCCGGGTCGCGTAGGCCAGCAGTGCGCGGCCGTGCTCCTCGTAGACCGATCGGATCAGTGCCTCGTCGGCCGCGGGCTCCCGTTTCCGGGACCACAACGCCGCCATCCAGCTCTCCTCCCCGCCCGTGGGCGCGTAAGTGACCGCGTAACCGTGCCACGCACCGGCAGCACGGACACGCGCGATCGGCCGAACCGGTTCGAAGTTTTCCGGATGACTCCTCCGGCCACCCGAAGGGCTTGCCCTGTTCGGCTGACGCGGTAGCGTACGGTGACGATTCGGCGACCCATCGCACGAAGACGGAAGAGGGCGTGGAGAAGCGGAAGTCGGGATCTCGAGGGGATCCGCTCTGGGTGGGCTATCTGCTGGCCGGCGCGCTCACCGTGGCCGCCTACTACACCGCGGTGCACACCGGCGGGCCGCCCGCCCTGCGGGTCACGCTGTACTGCCTGGTCAGCGCCTCGGCCGCGGCGGCGGTGCTGCTCGGCTGCGTGCGCAACCGGCCGCGGTCGTGGCTGCCGTGGATGCTGCTCGGGCTGAGCCAGGTGATCTACGCCGCCGCCGACGCGAACTTCTACGTCACGCACTTCATCCTGCGGATCACCACCTTCCCGGCGGTGGCCGACGTGCTCTACCTGTCGCACTACCCGCTGGTGGTGGCCGGGCTGGTGCTGCTGATCCGCCGCCGCAACTCCGGCCGGGACGTGCCGAGCCTGCTCGACGCCGCGCTGCTGGCGGTGGTCGCGGGCATGCTCTCCTGGCTGTACCTGATCGGGCCGCAGGCCGAAGCCGACTCACCGGTGCTGGTGAAGGTGGCGTCGGTGGCCTACCCGATGATGGACCTGGCCATGTTCGCCGTGGCGGTGCGGCTGATCCTCGGCCGGGGCCGCCGCAACACCGCCTTCGTGCTGCTGTCGACGAACCTGCTGGCCTTCTTCGCCGCCGACAGCGTCTACGTCTTCCAGCAGCTCAACCAGACCTACGCGGCGGGCAACTTCCTCGACGCCTTCTGGCTTTCCGGCAACCTCGCGCTCGGCGCCGCGGCGCTGCACCCGACCATGGCCAGGATCACCGACCCCGGGGCGGCCCCCGACCGCGGTCCCGGACCGCTGCGCATCACCGCCCTGTGCGCGGCCGCGCTGATCGCCCCGGCCACCCTGCTGGTGCAGTACGCGAGCGGCGCCTACGCCTCGATCCCGGTGGTCGGCTGCGCCTGCGCGATCCTGTTCGTGCTGACCATCGCGCGGCTCGCCGGGCTGGTCTCCGAGCAGCGCAGGCTGGCCATCACCGACAGCCTCACCGGCCTGCGCACCCGCCGCTTCTTCGAGGCCGAGCTACCCGCCGAGATCAACCGCGCCCGGCGCGCGAGTTCCCCGCTGGCGGTGCTGATCGCCGACGTCGACCACTTCAAGTCGATCAACGACCGCTACGGCCACCCGGCGGGCGACCGGGTGCTCGTGGAGATCAGCCGCCGTCTGCGCCGCGCCACCAGGGACAACGACATCCTGGCCCGCTACGGCGGTGAGGAGTTCGCGCTGCTCATCCGCGGCACCGGCGGTGAGGAACCGGCGGTGATCGGCGAGCGGATCCGCCGCGCGGTGGCGGACAGCCCGATCGAGATCAACGGCGGGCACCGCCCGATCGAGGTGACGATTTCGGTGGGGACAGCGAGCTTTCCCTTGCACGGCACCACTCCCGCCGATCTGGTCGGGGCGGCCGACCGCGCGCTCTACGCGGCGAAGAACCGCGGCCGCGACCGGGTGGTCGGCTGGCCCGCCGCGCCCGAACCCGACGAGGACGCGGGAATCACCTACCTGCAACGGATCGCCGACGAAGTCGACGGCTGGCTGTCCACCCAGGAACACGGCCGCGCGGTGGGCCGGTGGGCGGCGCTGGTCGCCGCGGAAATGGACCGCTCCCCCGCCAGCGTCCGGCGCGCCGAACTGGCCGGGCGGCTGCACGACGTCGGAAAGATACTGGTACCGAAGGAGATCTGGGAGAAACGCGGGCCGCTGACCGACGCCGAATGGGAGCAGGTGCGCCAGCACCCGGTCTACGGCTACCGGCTCGTGCTCGCCGTGCCAGGACTGGGCGAGGTGGCCGACGTGATCCGCCAGCACCACGAGCGCTTCGACGGCGAGGGCTATCCCGACCGGCTCGCCGGCACCGCGATCCGGTTCGAGGCAAGGATCCTGGCCGTCTGCGACACCTGGGCGGCGATGCTCGCCGACCGGCCGTACCAGCGCGCCCGCACCGAGGCCGAGGCCACGCGCGAACTGCTCGAGGCCAGCGGTACCCAGCTCGATCCGCAGGTGGTGACGGCCTTCCTCGCCCTCCACGCCCGGGGCGCGCTCGGCGCGCTGCCCCAGGCGGGCGCCACTCAGCCGGGCTGATCGGCCAGCGTGTTCCAGAACATCAGCTCGTAGCTCTGGAACAGCCTGGCGTACCGGCGGGCCTCACGATCGCCGCGACCGGCGTCGAGTCCGGTTTGGACGGCCGCGGCGGCCTGCTCGTCCGCACCGGGGGCCGGAGTGGCGAAGAAGTCGAAGAAAGCGCAGGCCTCGTCGTCGAAACCGTACTGCTCCCGCATCGCGCCGGTGATCGCGGCGCAGTAACTGCCCCAGGCGGCGAAGTTCGAGTAGAGCGCGACGACCACATCGGACGGTTCGCCGTTGAGCGCGAGCCAGGCGAAGTAGGCCGGGTAGGCCTGGCAACCCGCCTGTGGCTCGTAGGCGTCGAGCGCGGCTTCGTCGAGTCCGGCGGCGGCCGCGAGCGCGGGCAGCGTGCCGAGGGCGAGCCGTTCCCCGGCGGCGAGATCCGCGAAGAACTCCCGCACAGCGGGCTCCTCGCTGCGCGAGGCGAGGGTGAGGCAGCTCCGCCAGTCGCTGCGGACGATGCGCAGTTCCTCGGCGGCGATGGTGGCGAAGACCGAGCGCGGCGCCTCGCCCGCGGTGATCAGCGGCACCAGCCGGTTCTCGCGGTCGCGCGGCGCCAGTTCGGCTTGGACCGAGGCCAGCAGCTCCGTTGCGGTCATCGGCGGTGGTTCTCCTTCTGTCGCTGGTGGTGGCGGCATTCTGACTGCCCGTGACCAGCACGGTACACCGGTTCGGGTGGCCGATGTGCCCGTCCACCAGCGGTTCGTACACCGGATCGCGTGAAGGGCGGCGGCAGCCGCGTAAGGCGGTGCCCCGCGGTGCATCTCAGTGTCGACCGAAGTGAAGGAAGAAGGTGGCCAGAGATGAACGACGCCGTACACCAGCACCAGTTCGTGTCCCTCAGCGACGCGGACGCGCCCGTGCTCTCCCGCTTCTCGTACTCCGCGGCCGAGCCGTTCGCGGTCGTCCTCTCCTTCCAGTCCGGTGACGGCACCTGGGTCGAGTGGACCTTCGCCCGCGACATCCTGATCGCCGGGCTGGTCGGCCCGGTCGGCGACGGCGACGTCCGCATCCGGCCGGACCTCGCCCGCGACGAGGAGTTCCTCGCCGTGGAGTTCGAGTCGCCCGGCGGTTACGCGGTGGTCGAACTGCTGCGCATCGACGTGGAGACCTTCGTCGAGGCCGCGGCCGCGATCGTGCCGATCGGTACCGAAGAGGCGTTCTTCGACGTGGACGCGCTCATCGCGGAACTGACCAACGTCTGAGCCCGATTCAGCGGTGGCGGGCGATCGACCGCACGGCGGCACCCGCGCCGAGGGTCAGCACCACCACGGTGAGGCCCCAACGGCGCTTCTCCTCGGTGTCCATGCCCCGCTCCGGCTCCGGTGACGCGACCGGCTTGATCGGCGCCGCCCGCTTCCGCGTGGAAGCGGGCGGCGCCGATTCCGGTTCCGGCGGCATGGACTCCTGGGGCGGGGGCACCACTGCCTGCCGGCTGGTCGGCGGCGTCGCCTGGGTCGTGGTCGTGGTCGGGATCGGCTTCGGCGGGGTTGTCGTCGTCGGTTCCGGCGGCGGGGTGGTCGTCTCCGGGGGCGCCTCCGGCGGTAGTTCCGGTGGAGGCGGCGGAGGTGGTGGCTTGGGTGGCGGCGGCGCCGGGGGTGGTGGCGGCGGCGCCGGAGGCGGGGGCGGCGGAGGTGGAGGCGGCTCTTGTGGCGGGCACGGCGGTTTCGGCGCGCAGAGCGGCCAGATCAGGCACAGCTTCAATTCGACCTCGGCCGTGGCCATCGGTTGCCCGGCACCGGACGCGTCCGCCGAACCGGCGAAGACGGGACTGGCGAGGCCCAGGACGACGCCCGCGGCCAAGGCGGCGCCGTAACGCGCGGGCCGCATCAGGCGAGCCGATCCACGGCCCACCGGAAGGCGTCCGGTTCCACCCGCGCGCCACCGCCGAACGGGTTCTGCAACTGGTAGATGGCGAACAGCAGCAGGGTGATGGTGCCGGCCAGGGTGGACACGATGATCACGTGCGTGAGCAGCTTGGTGCCGCCGAACAGGTTCGGCAGCAACACCGTGATCACGCTGCCGATGATCAGCACGAACCAGACCACCGCGCCCACCCCGACGCTGTCCGAACCGTTCAGTCGCGCCTGGCGGGCCTGGTAGACCTCCCAGAGCTTGTCCACCGCCTCGGTCTTGCGGCCGGCGGCGAAGTCGTCCTCCGCGACCTCCGCGTCGGTGATCGCGGCGCGGAGGTCCTCGAGCTGGCGCTCGGCCGTGCGGGGCACAGTTTCGCCGTCCCGCAGCTTCGGCCACTCCTCGTTGGTCACCGTCGAGGCGTACTCGGCGGCGAGGCGGCGCACGTCCGCGGCCACCGATTCCGGCAGCGAGTCCGCGGCCCAGGCGACCGCCACCAGGCTGTCGGCCTCCTGGTAGGACTTCTCGCCGGCCGCGCTCACCCCGTCGTAGAGCGAGATGAGCACAAAGGCCACCAGCACCACGTGGAGACCGGCGACGATGGTGAACACCTGCCCGGCCGCGTCGTTGTTGCCGGGGCGGCCCTCGTCGAGCCCGAACCGCCGCACCAGATACGCGGTCACCCCCGCGACGACCGCGGCGCCGGCGACCCACAACACGCCGCTCAGATAGACGTTCATCAAACTCCCAAAACCCACTGGACATGATTGTTCTCACCACCGGAAATACCGATGGGCAGCACAGGGAAAAGACAGCACAACAGTTTCGTCAAGCGCCTCCCGAATGGATTTACCGAACATCGACACGTTTCGGTGAAAATTAACGGCATCCCCTTTGCGGGGCAGGCCGCGCCCCAAGTTATCCACCGGTCGGCGGACCCACAAGTCAGCATGAGGTGGTTCATCCAGTTGATTGCCGGGGACCGTTCGGACCACCGTTTCGGAGCATTTCGGGGCGGCGCGGAGAACCGGCACGAGTAGTCCGGCCCGCGACAGCGTCCTGCACGATCCGGGATTAGGCCAACCGAGAGTGACGTGCTCACCACCTGTCACCGAAAACGCGGTCCAGCGGCCATGATCCTCCACTCGGGACAGTCGTGCCGAGCCCGCCGGCCGGCCGCCGGAGCGAGCCCGTTCGGCGCAGCCGGGTGCCGCCGGGTGGGCCCGCGCACCCCCGAACAGACGAGCACCGGCAGCCGCACTGGGCTGTCCGGTGGCCGGTCCCCCGCCGATCGTCACCGTGCGTTTCACCGCACCGGTCCGCAGCGTCATTCCGGGGGAATTCCGGAGTGAACTAATGCATTTGCCGGAAAGCACTTTCGGGTGACTCCCGTGTCACTGGGGGCCGGTGCTACCGTCGCTGAAGTCGACCACCGTGATCGACCGGGAAATCTCCACAACCTCCATTACCGTCCGATCCGCCGGAATTCGCGGATTTCGCGCGGACCATCGCCGTGCGGACGGATGACCGACAACTGCTCCGACAACTGTTCCGACGTCAAGACTTAAGGATGGGTGGATTCGCAGTGACTGTGACCGAGTCGGCCGCCGAGCCGGGTGTCGGGGAGGAACGGCCCCCGTCGAGCCTGGGTACCGCGGCCGCCCGAAATCTGGCCACCACCACCAAGTCCGTGCCGCAGATGCAGGGCATTTCCTCGCGTTGGCTGCTGCGGGTGCTGCCCTGGGTGCAGGCGCAGGGCGGGGCCTACCGGGTGAACCGGCGGCTGAGCTACACCCTCGGCGACGGCCGGGTCAGCTTCACCAACGTCGGCTCCGAGGTCCGGGTGATCCCGCAGGAACTGCGCGAACTGCCCACCCTGCGCGGATTCGAGGACGACGAGCTGCTCGCCGCGCTGGCCGGCCGGTTCACCCAGCAGGAGTTCGAGCCCGGCGATGTGATCGCCGAAGCGGGCACCCCGATCGACAGGGTGCTGCTGATCGCGCACGGCAAGGTGAACCAGATCGGCCGGGGCCGCTACGGCGACCAGACCGTGCTCGGCGTGCTCGCCGACGGTGAGTACCTCGGCGACCAGGTGCTCGCCGGGGAGGCGGGCGAATGGGAGTACACGGTCAAGGCCGTCACCCCCTGCATCGTGCTGACCCTGCGGGAGCAGTCCCTCGGTGAGCTCAACGGCGGTTCGGAGCTGCTGCGCGAGCACGTCCGGCGGTCGCTCAGCAGGCGCGCCCGCCCGCAGAACGACCACGGTGAAGCCGAGATCAACCTGTCCTCGGGCCACGAGGGCGAGCAGGAGCTGCCCTCCACCTTCGTCGACTACGAACTCGAGCCGCGCGAGTACGAGCTGAGCGTGGCGCAGACGGTCCTGCGCGTGCACAGCCGCGTCGCCGACCTCTACAACCAGCCGATGAACCAGACCGAGCAGCAGTTGCGGCTGACCATCGAGGCGCTGCGCGAGCGCCAGGAACACGAGATGATCAACAACCGCTCGTTCGGCCTGCTGCACAACGCGGATCTCAAGCAGCGCATCCACACCCGGACCGGACCGCCCACCCCGGACGATCTCGACGAACTGCTCGCGCTGGTGTGGAAGGAACCCGCGGTTTTCCTGGCGCATCCGCGCACCATCGCCTCGATCGGCCACGAGTTCAACAAGCGCGGGCTCTACCCGACCGGCGCCGAGATCGAAGGGCACCGGGTGCCCGCGTGGCGCGGGGTGCCGATCCTGCCGTGCAACAAGATCCCGGTCACCGACACCCGCACCAGCTCGATCCTGCTGATGCGGACCGGGGAATCGTCCCAGGGCGTGATCGGCCTGCACCAGACCGGCATCCCGGACGAGTACCAGCCCGGTCTTTCGGTGCGCTTCATGGGAATCAACGACCAGGCGATCATCTCCTACCTGGTCAGCGCCTACTACTCCGCCGCGATCCTGGTGCCCGACGCGCTCGGTGTGCTGGAGAACGTGGAAATCGGCCGCGACGGCTGACCCCACCCTCACGCGTGCGCGGGGCGGCGAGCACGGTCCGCGCACGCGTGAACCAGGAATGCCCGGACGACCCAGGAAGGCGATATGACAGTCACCGAACCCGATCTCGGGGTGGACACCGGCCAGCCGAAGCAACAGAGCCTCGGCACCGCGGCCGCGCGGAACCTCGCCACCACCACCAAGTCCGTGCCGCAGATGCAGGGCATCTCGCCGCGCTGGCTGCTGAAGATGCTGCCGTGGGTGGAGGTGCCGGGTGGTTCCTACCGGGTGAACCGCAGGCTGAGCTACGCCGTCGGTGACGGTCGTGTCACCTTCACCAACACCGGGTCCGAGATCCGGGTGATCCCGCAGGAACTGCGCGAGCTGCCCGAGTTGCGCGATTTCGAGGACGCCGAGGACAACGAGATCCTCAACGGGATCGCCGACCGGTTCCGCCAGCAGGAGTACACCCCCGGTGACGTGATCACCGAGTTCGGCCACCAGGCCGACCAGGTGCTGCTGATCGCGCACGGCAAGGTGAACAAGCTCGGCACCAGTGAGTACGGCGCCCCGACCGTGCTCGGCGTGCTGGCCGACGGGGACCACCTCGGCAACCGGGTGCTGCTCGAAGGCGACGGCATCTGGGAGTTCACCGTCAAGGCGGTCACCCCGTGCACGGTGCTGTCGCTGTCCCGGTCCGAGATCGAAGCGCTGCTCGACCGTTCCGACAGCCTGCGCGCGCACCTGGACCGCGTACGCGCGAACCCGAAGAAGCCGCAGAACAAGCACGGGGAGGCGGCGATCGACCTCGCCGCCGGGCACGAGGGCGAATCCGAGCTGCCGTCCACCTTCGTCGACTACGAGCAGTCCCCGCGCGAGTACCAGCTCAGCGTCGCGCAGACCGTGCTGCGCGTGCACAGCCGCGTCGCCGACCTCTACAACCAGCCGATGAACCAGACCGAGCAACAGCTGCGGCTGACCGTGGAAGCGCTGCGCGAGCGCCAGGAACACGAAATGCTCAACAACCGCTCGTTCGGCCTGCTGCACAACGCCGACCTCAAGCAGCGCATCCACACCCGCACCGGCCCGCCCACCCCGGACGATCTCGACGAGCTGCTGAGCCGCCGCCGCAAGACCGAGTTCTTCCTGGCGCACCCGCGCACCATCGCCGCGTTCGGCCGCGAGTGCAACAAGCGCGGGATCTATCCCGAAGGCAAGCAGCTGGAGGGCAAGCCGGTGCACGCGTGGCGCGGGGTGCCCCTGCTGCCGTCGAACAAGCTCCCGATCAGCGACGGCGGCACGTCGTCGATCCTGGCCATGCGCACCGGCGAGGAGAGCCACGGTGTGGTCGGGCTGCACCAGACCGGGCTGCCCGAGGAGTACGAGCCGGGGCTGAGCGTGCGGTTCACCGGGGTGAGCGACCAGGCCATCATCTCCTACCTGGTCAGCGCCTACTTCTCGGTGGCGATCCTGGTGCCCGACGCGCTGGGTGTGCTGGAGAACGTCGAAATCACCCGCTGAACGGAAGGCGGTCGGATGTCCACTGTGGAAACCATCGGTGACGTGCGCACGGCGGGCGAGATACTGGCCTGGAGCCGGTCCTCGGTCCAGCCCGCGCTGCGGGCGGCGGTGGACACCCTGCCGGGTTCGCTGCGGCGGATCGCCGGTTATCACTTCGGCTGGCTCGACGAAAGCGGCGCGCCTGCCGACGGTGACGGCGGCAAGGCGCTGCGGCCCGCGCTGGTGCTGCTCAGCGCCGAGGCGGTGGGTGGCGGGCCGCGGGCGGTATCGGCGGCCGTCGCGGTCGAACTCGTGCACAACTTCTCGCTGCTGCACGACGACGTGATGGACGGGGACGTGACCAGGCGGCACCGGGCGACCGCCTGGCACGTTTTCGGCACCGGCGCGGCCATCCTCGCCGGTGACGCGCTGCTGACCCTGGCGATGGACGTGCTGGCGCCGAGCGGGCAGCCCGCGCTGCGTGTGCTCGGCAACGCGGTGCAGGACCTGGTCGAAGGGCAGATCGCCGATCTGTCCTTCGAGAAGCGGATCGACGTGACCGTGCCGGAATGCGTCCGGATGGCCGAACGCAAGACCGGGGCCCTGCTGGGTGCGTCGTGCGCGCTCGGCGCACTCGCCGGTGGCGCGGATGCCGACCGGACGAATGAGCTGCGGCAGTTCGGGGAACAGCTCGGGCTGGCCTTCCAGTTCATCGACGACCTGCTCGGCATCTGGGGCGACCCGGCGGTGACCGGCAAGTCGGTGCACAACGACCTGCGCAGCCGCAAGAAGTCGCTGCCGGTGGTGTCCGCACTGACCTCGGGCACCCCGGCCGGTCGCGAGCTGGCCGAGCTGTACCAGGCCGCATCGCTGACCGAGACCGGGCTGGCCAGGGCCGCCGAACTGGTGGAACTGGCCGGTGGCCGGGCGTGGAGCCGGGCGCAGGCCGACGACCTGCTCGGCGAAGCACGGCAACGGCTGCGTGCCGCGCACCCGGAACCCCGCGCGGGAACCGGCCTGGAGACCCTGGCGAAGCTGGCCACGCACCGGGACCGCTGAGTGCTTTTTCCAGTGCCGCCAAGGCCGGGACATCGGCGGCGCGGGATTGTAAGTTGGGAGGATGAGCGATCGCCGCCGGTGGACTTGGGCCGGCGGGCTGGTGCCCACGGAAGTTCCGTCAACGGACGCTCTGGTGGTCGACTCCTTCCTGCTCGACCGCGGCGCGGTGCGCGGCCTTCGCCGCCACCGGGCCCGGTTCACCAGGGGCGCGACCACGCTCGCCAGGCTCAATGAGTCCTCTGTGGACAGATTCTGGGCGGCGATGGTGGCCGAGCTGCCGGTGCGGGGGCTGTGGTTCCCGCGGGTGGAGGCGCACGCCGACGGTTCGCTGGTGTTCTGGCTGCGGCCGGCTCCCCCGCCCCGCCCCGAGACGCGGCTGTGGATCCCGCCGGAACCGGTGGTCCGGCAGCACCCCCGGATCAAGGGCCCCGATCTGCCGCTGCTCGCCGAACTCCGCAACCAGGCCCAGGAAACCGGCGCGGACGACGCGCTGCTGCTCGACGAGTCCGGCTGCGTGCTGGAGACCGGGCACGCCGCACTGCTGTGGTGGCGCGGTGACCACCTCTGCGCACCCGCCCGCGACCTGCCGGTGCTGCCTTCGGTGACCGTCGCCGAACTCGGCATTCCGCTGAGTGAGGAGTACGCGCTGCCGTCCGATCTCGAGGGCACCGAGGTCTGGGCGGTCAACGCGCTGCACGGGATCAGCCCGGTCACCGGCTGGACCGGCACCGGCGGGCCCGCGCTCGCGCCGGTGGACACCGCCCGGCTGGACCGGTTCCGCCACGCACTTGCCACCGCGCCGATCTATGTGGGATGAACGGTGTTCGGCGAGGGTGAGGGGGCGGCGTGGACGGGATGGCGAGCCTGCGGCACGCGATCGAAACGGTACCGATCCCCGGCGCCCCGCCCCGCCTGTCCCACAACGGCGCCGCGGTCGGCCTGGCCCTGCTGGACACCGCGCTGCGGCTCAACCACGTCCGGCGGCTGACCGAGCGGCTGACCGTGGTCGAGCACGGCACCGCCCGCCGCTCCACCGACGTGGACATCAGCCTCAAGCTGCTCGACGAGGGCCAGCGGCAGGCGACCGCGAACCTCCAGGACCTGATCGGCAGGGAACACGGCGAACGCGCGGTCACCCGGCCCGGTGGCACCACGCTGTGGGTGCCGATCGCGCGGCTGCCGCGCAGCAGCGTGTCCCCGGTCGACGTCTACGACGGCACCGGCGAGAAGCTGCCGCGCCTGACCCAGCACGAGACCTCGCGACTGCTCGCCTCCGGGCTCTACCGGCTCCTGCGCGGCATTCTCGCCAGTGACGAACACGCGCACTCCCCGAAGCAGGACCTCAGCGCGTTCCTGTTCCGGCTGCACGAGCCGCGCTGGCTGATCCAGCGCGCGCTGCTCACCCTGCTCACCGAACGGGACCACCCCGCCGAGGAGTTCACCCATCCCACCGCCGGCGGGCTGGTGGCCGGGCACGGCAGGCAGTGCCGGGACATGGCGCTGCGCATCCTCGACGGTTACGGGCACCTGCTGCGGGAGTACGCGCAACTGCTCGACGTGGCGGTGCGGGACTACCTGCTGGTGATCGCGCTGGACGACAACGTCGACGAGCACCGGCTGAACTACGAGACCCCGCTGTACGTCAGCGACGACCGGCCGCGCCGCTTCGCCGAGTACCTGCGTCGGGTGCGGGCCAGCCACAGCGGTTACTTCGCGCGGTACGACACCACCATCCCGGCCACGCTGCGCTCCTACCACCTGGTGGTGCAGACCGCGCCCGAGGTCGACCTGACCCGGCTGTACCTCAGTTCCGACGCGGACGGCCCGCTGGCGCACAACCTCGCCGCCGACCTGGAGTCACTGGCCGGGCGCCCGCTCGCGGCGGGCAAGACCGCCGCGGGCAAGATCCTCGAACTCCAGACCCAGACCGTGCTGCGCCAGCTGGCCGACCTGCTGCGGCGGCGGAAGTGGGAGGCGAGCCGGTCCGGGGTGGAACTGCCCGAGGCCGCGCTGCCGGTGACCCATCGGCTGGCTGCCGCCGCGACCACCGGCGAAGCGGTGCGGCTGGCCGGGAACGACGTGGACAACGCGCTGCTGCGCCATCCGGCGGTCACCGCGGCCAACCTGCGCACCGCGGCGGGCGAGGTGACCGCCCGCGAACTGGGCCAGGACCTGGTGGTGGTCGGCAACTTCACCGACAACCAGGCGCAGGCGTACTGGCGGCGGTCGGCCGGTGAGGGCGGTTACGGCGAGCAGGTGCGCATCCGCGCCGGGCTGGTGCTCAAGGATTCCGGGGAGGCGGGCCCGCGCAGCGTCATGTTCTACGCGCTGGCGGTGGCCGCGACCGCGTGGGGACTGGGCTGGCTGCTGGTCGGCAGCCCGCTGCCCTACGGCCGCGCGGCCACCGAAGCGCTGGGGAACGTGGGCGACGGGCAGTCGGTGATCACCATGTTGCTGCTGGTGCCCGGCTTCCTCTACACCCGGCTCGCGCTGCCGCCGCGCCGGTCGGTGGCCGCCTACCTGCGCACCCTGCCGCGCACGCTGGGCCAGCTGTGCATCGTCTCCCCCGCCGGGCTGGCCGCCGCGATCGCCGCGAAGAGCAGTGGTGAGGTGGTCCAGGTATTTCTCACCATCGCGGTGGTGCTCCCGGTGCTGACCGCGCTGATCCTGTTCAGCCTGCGGTCGTGGCGGGACGAACGGATGCCGCTGAGCCGGATCGGAGTGCCGAAATGGGCCGGAAACGGGCCGATCGCCAGGAAACCGCTGCCGCCGAACGTCCGGTTCGGGCCGGGGGGCGGGCTCCGGTGACCGAGACCTCCATCCGCACCATCGCCGACCTGGCCAGGGCCGGTTTCGAAATCGCGCGGCAGTCCCTGACCAAGGTGGACTACGAGGTGCACCACGTGGCGGCACGCGCAGGCTACCTGCACGAGCTGGCGTTGTCGCCGGATTCGGTGTTCGTGGAAACCCTGTGCTCGGCGGCGAACGGCGGCGGCGTGGTGATCGGCACGCGCACCAGGGCGGCCACGGACGGCCCCGGCCAGGATCCGCCGGATCACGGCTCCCGCCCGGAACCACTGGCCGACGGCTGGCTCTTCCGGCACACCGCGCTGCCGAACCCGACCTTCATCTACGAGTCCGCGCGCACCTTCGAGGGCCTGGTGGTGATCGACCGGCTGGCCACCGAACCCGAGGACTGGCACGGGATCGCGGTGCGCGACCTGACCAAGGAGATCTCCGAGACCGCGGCCAGGGTGGCCGGGGCGCCGCTGCTCACCCTGCAGTGCCCGGCCCAGCTGCCGACCGTGGTCAAGACCCGCGGGCACGACCTGCGCACGCGCAAGGAATCCCCGTCACCGTGTTCCTCGCTGGCGGTCCGGTTCTCCATCGCGCTCTCGGACGCCTCGGCCGAGCGCCGGTTCGCGCTGGCCGACCGGGTGCGGGCGCTGTGCGAGGACTACGGCTTCGGTTTCTGGCTCGCCGACACCCGTCCCGGGCACCGGCCGGGCAACTGGTTCGAGGTGTGCCGGGACGTCCGGCGGACCGCACCGGCCGAGCCGAAGCCGTTGCGCACCTGCCTGCCGCTGACCTGCGCCGGCCCGGCCAGGGTCGGTTCCACGCACGCGATCATCGCCTTCCTGCAGCGGTATCCGCAGGTCGGCGTGGTGGGCTGCACCGGGACCTCACTCGACGACCTGGCCTTCATCCACCTGCAGTTGTCCGTCGAGGGAGTGAGCGCGGAGCGGCTGAACAAGATCCTGGCGAAACTGCTCTCCGCCGATCAGGTGCCCTCGCGGCCGCACGAACTGCTGCGGAAGCCGTTCTTCCGGCTCGGCCTGCACGCCATTCCCGACGAGCCGGCCGACCGCGACCGGACCCATCCGGCCAGCGACTACCAGGCCTTCGTCGGCCCGGCCTTCACCTGTCACCCGCCCGAAGCAGGCGAGATCATGGCGGTGTGGGTGTCCTGGCGGATCGCCTTCTCCGGCGACGGGCTGTCCGCGCCGCTGGACTGCCTGCACGGCGCGCTGCGGGAGGTGCTCGGCGAGGACGCCGCGGCGGTGTCGGTGGAGTACCTCATCTGCCGGGCGACCGAGCAGTCCGTGGTGCGGGGCAAGGGAAAGCTCGGCGTGCCGCGCGCGGTGGTCGAGCGGTTCGGCGGCAGCCGCGTCGAACGCGGCGAGTCGCGGATGTGCGCACTGCTGGAGGACGCCTGGAAGCACCAGGCCGATCTGTCCGAAGTGGACGGTATCGCCGAGCTGACGGTGGCCTGGCGCGAAGCCTGGCTCGGGCACTGGACCTACAGTTAGTTCGTGTTTCCTCAGCGGCGAAGCCGCTGGCTGTGGGCCGTCAACCGGCACCGCCGCGGGTTCTCAGGCGTCTTCTCGCGAGGACAGCTTCATCCGTGGTGAATTGGTATTCATGAGGTGGAGCTCCCGGAGCGAGAAGACGCCTGGGGTTCCGCCACCCGCACCGCCACGCAAACCACGTTCAAAATCTCTAGACGACCTGGGCGCGCAGCGCGCGGAAGGTCGCCGTGTCCAGTGCGGCGGGCTTTTCCGCCAGCCAGTCGCCGATCTCCCAGACGAACTGCTCCGGCGTCATCGGCGGCGCGATCCAGTCGTCGTCCTCGGTGGTGATCTGGCCGGGGCGGTTCGGGTAGAGCACCATCGCGCCGCGCACCTCGACCTCGGGCAGCAGGTCCTGGAAGGCCGCGATCGCCTCGGGCAGCTTGGTGCCGCCACCGCGGAACCGGTTGCCGTTGCGGGTCAGCTCACCCATCTCGTCGAGCGCGTAGTGCCCCGGCGGCCAGACCTTCGACTCGATCAGCACCAGCCGTCTGCCGGACAGGATGGCGTGGTCGGTGTCGGCGAACACCGAACCTGGCCAGGCCAGGCTGTGGAACACCCGCAGGCCGGGGAGCTTGGTCAGGTAGCGGTCCAGCAGTTCGGCGGTGAGCCGCTCACCGATCTGGTCGGGGTCCTGCCCGGTGCGGCCGAACACCGCCGCGTCGCCGAACTCGGCGGTCAGCTCCTTCTCCGCCTTGACGTCGGCGGCGTACCCGCGGGCCAGCCAGGCGCAGGCGGCGCTGACCATGGCGGCGAGCACCACCCAGGTGACCACCACCGGCGTGGTCACGTCCAGCGGCAGCAGGATCGGCAGGCACAGCGCCAGTCCCCCGGCCGCGACCAGCGCCCACGGCGCGTGCCCCCGGCCCTCGCGCGGCAGCCGGTCACCGGGCGCGGCGACCAAAGGCCACCACGGGATCTCTTCGGCGTCGAAGTGCGGGCAGACCGGCTCGTACTCGTCCTCGTACTCCCAGCGCCGGTACCGCGGCGTAACGGGTTCGGGGATCTCCTCGGGCTCCCACGGCTCCCCGAAGTCGTACTCCGCGCGGCGTTCCGGGTCCGCGAGCGTCTCGTAGGCCTCGCGGAGCTGCCGGAACGAGTCCGAGGTACCACCGGCGTCCGGGTGCATGGCCTTGGCCAGCGCGCGGTACGCGGACTTGATCTCCGTCGCCGACGCGCTCTCGGACACCCCGAGCAGCTCGTAGTAGTCGACCCCTTGCACGGTCTGGCGCACCTCCTGCGATCGCGCCAATACGATATGCGGTCGCGCCGGGCGCGGTGCCGCCGGACACGCCCTGACTCGACCGTCCGTCAACGGCTTGGTCTTGAATGGGGACATGGCTACCCAGAGCGAACTGCTCGAGCAGGAACAACGGCTCCAGTTCACCCGGTTCGACAACCACACCGCGCTCGCGCTCGGCGCCCAGCTGCTCGAAGCGGCCCGTCAGCGGGAGTTGCCGGTGACCATCTCGGTGCGCCGCAACGGCCAGCGGCTGTTCCACGCCGCGCTGCCCGGCACCTCCGCCGACAACGACGAGTGGATCGATCGCAAGAGCCGCGTGGTGGACCGCTACGGGCACAGCTCGTTCCTGATCGGCACCCGGTTCCGCGACAAGGGAACCACCTTCGAGGAGTCCTCGCGGCTGGACCCCGACCGCTACGCCGCGCACGGCGGGGTGTTCCCGGTGATCGTGCGCGGGGTCGGCCCGATCGGCACGGTCGGTGTCTCCGGGCTGCCGCAGGCCGAGGACCACGCGTTCGTGGTGGAGCAGCTGGAGCTGTTCCTGAATGGCCGCGATGGCGGTTGACGATCATCCGCGGGCGCCGGAAAATCATCATCCGGCAGTGCAGTGCAACGTTGCAGCCACCGGCCGTGAGGGGATCGGCATGCCAGCAGCCCGCGCTTCGTCCCGACGTTCCCGGATCCGCCGCGGCACGGTTTTCGCCGCCACCGGCCTTCTCCTGCTGACCGCCGCCCCCGGCGCTTCCACCGCGCCGGAGGGCAGGGCGGGCCCGGCCTGGACCGGCTCGTGGACCACCGGGGTCACCGTCGCCTCGGCCGGTACCGGGCAGACCGGATTCACCGACACCACGATCCGCCAGGTGGTGCACCTTTCGGTCGGTGGCAGCGAACTCCGGCTGCGACTGTCCAACGTGTTCGGCACTTCTCCGCTGCGGATCGGCGCCGCCACCGTCGCCGTGCAGCATGCCGAAGGCGGTTCTCGGGTGGACGAGGACACGCTGCGGCAGGTGCGCTTCGGCGGTGAGCGGATGACCACCATCCCGATCGGCGCCGAATGGGTCTCCGATCCGATCGACCTGACCGTGGCCGACGGCGCGAACCTGACCGTTTCGCTGCACCTGCCGGGGCCGACCGGACCACTCACCCAGCACCGCGCCGCGTTCGCCACGAACTGGACCACGCCCGGCAACGAAACCGCCGCCGAGGGCACCGGTTTCACCCCATTGGGTACTTCCTGGTACTTGCTCGACGGGGTGGATGCGCGGACGGTGAGCGCGGGCTCGGCGGTGTTCTTCGGCGACTCGATCACCGACGGCGCCAACACCACGGTCGACCGCAACTACCGCTACCCCGACCGCGTCGCCGCCCGCGTGCTGGCGAAACCCGAGCGGGCCGAGTACGGCGTGCTCAACACCGGCATCGGCGGCGCGCGATTGCTCACCGACCAGGGCCCGGCCGGGCAGAGCGCGATGGCCCGGTTCGACCGCGACGTCAGCGGGCAGAGCGGGGTGCGCGCGGTGGTGCTGCTGCTGGGCATCAACGACATCGGCGGCACACGCGGTGCGGTGGCCGCCGAGGACCTGATCTCGGTGCACCGCCAGTTCATCGCGCGGGCGAAGTCGCTGGGGCTGAAGGTGTACGGCGCGACGCTGCTGCCGTTCGAGGGCGCCGGGTACTACACGCCCGAAGGCGAGGCGGACCGGCAGGCGCTCAACAAGTTCATCCGCACCTCCGGCGAGTACGACGGGGTGATCGACTTCGACCGGGCCACCGGTGATCCGGCGCAGCCGACCCGCCTCAACCCCGCCTACGATGCCGGCGACCACCTGCACCCCAACGACGCGGGCATGGAGGCGATGGCCGCGGTCGTGCCGGTCGACCGGCTGGTGCGCTAACCCGCGATCACCGCGACGATCCGTGTGCCCGGCGCGAATCGTCGCTGCCGGATCAGGTCGAAGAGACCGGCCAGCATCTTGGCTTCGTACACCCGGTCGAGGCGGAGCCCGTGCCGTACTTCGAAGTCGTCGGCGAAGTCGGTGAGCGCATTGGTGCGCTTGGCGTAACCGCCGAAGTGGTAGCCGAGTTCGATGCTCCAGTTGTCCGTGCGGTGCCCGAAAGCCGCGCGCTGGAGGCTGGCGACGTCGTCGTAGAGGAACCGGCCGCCCTTGAGCACGGAGAAGCCGAGCGCGCGGCGACCGGCGGACAGCGCGTACGCCATCCCGGCCAGGGTGCCGCCGGTTCCGCAGGCGCAGCAGAGCACGTCGTAGGGTTCCTCGATCTCCTCGACGATCGCGGTGCAGCCCCGGACGCCGAGAGCGTTGCTGCCGCCTTCCGGGACGAGGTGGAATTCGCCGAACCGCTCGGGCAGCCGGGCGAGGAAATCCGGCTCGTTCCGGCTCCGGTACGTGGTCCGGTCGAGGTAGTGCAGTTCCATGCCGCACCCGGTCGCGTAGGCCAGGGTTTCGTTCAGCGGCAGGTGTTCCTCACCGCGGATCAGCCCGATCGTCCGCAGGCCGAACCGCGCGCCCGCCGCGGCGACCGCGCGGATGTGGTTGGAGTACGCGCCGCCGAAGGTGAGCATCGCGCCGTGTTCTCGCGCCGCGTCGATGTTCCCCTTGAGCTTGCGCCACTTGTTGCCGGGGAAGTCGGGATGGATGAGGTCGTCCCGTTTGAGGAAGACCCGGACCCCGCCGAGCCGGTCGTCGCCGAGTTCGGTGACGGGTGACGGGAGCCGGACCTGCACGCGCTCATGGTAGGAGCAGGGCCGGGGATCGCCCGGCCCTGCTCCCCTGCTTCCCTGCCGACGCCGTTGTCAGGCGGGAATGTTCCATTTCTGGTTGGCCGCGCCGGTGCAGGTCCAGATCTGCGTCCTGGAGCCGTTGGCCGGGTTGCCGCCGATCACGTCGAGGCACTTGTTCGCGGCGATGTTCACGATGTCCTTCGCCGCCGGGGTGGCCCAGCGCTGCGCGCCGGTACCGTTGCAGTCCCACAACTGCACCACCGCGCCGTCCGCGGTCGAGCCGCCGGAGACGTCGAGGCACTTGCCGAGCGCGCGGATGCTGCCGTCACCGGAGATCGTCCAGTTCTGGGCGGCGTTTCCGTTGCAGTCGGTGATCTGGACCGGGGTGCCGTTCGCGGTGTTCGCGCCAGCCACGTCGAGGCACTTCCCGCCGAGGCCGGTGATCTGGCCGCCCGAGCCACCGCCGCCGTCGTTGGTCACGCGCACGTAGTCGACCAGCAGCTGGTTCGGGAACGGGGTGCTGCTGTTCGGGTCGCCGGGCCAGTAGCCGCCGACGGCCAGGTTGAGGATCATGAAGAACGGGTGATCGAACACCCAGCGGTTGCCGTTCAGGTCGGCCGGGGTGCGGGTCTGGTACACGTTGCCGTCCACCGACCAGGTGATCCGGTTGGGTGCCCAGTCCACGGCGAAGGTGTGGAAGGCGTCGGTGAACCGGCCACCGATGGAGTAACCGGCGCCGATGCCGCCCGCGCCCGAGTACCCGGGGCCGTGCAGCGTGCCGTGCACGGTGGACGGTTCGAAGCCGACGTTCTCCATGATGTCGATCTCGCCGGCCTCGGGCCAGCCGACGCTGCCCATGTTGTTGCCCAGCATCCAGAACGCGGGCCACATGCCCTGGCCGTGGGACATCTTGATGCGGGCTTCGAAGCGGCCGTAGGCCTGGGTGAACTTGCCCGCGGTGTTGAGCCGCGCCGAGGTGTACTCGCACCGGCCGTACCAGCACTGGTAGTTCGCCGGATTCTCGCGGCGCGCGGTGATGACCAGGTTGCCCTGACCGTCGTGGACGGCGTTGCTGGTGCTGTTCGTGTAGTACTGCCGCTCGTGGTTGTTGACGTTGTCGCCGGTTTCGAGCTGCCACTTGCTGCCGTCGACCGGGGTGCCGGCCGGCAGGTTGAACTCGTCGGCGAAGGTCACCGCCGCTGTGGTGGGCGGTGCTTCGGCGGCTGGACTGCCGCCCGCCGGAGCGGCCACCGCCAAGCTGGCGCCCGCCACGACGGCGAGCAAGCCTGCGGCCAGCCGGCCGGATCTGCGTTTGCGGGGAAGGTTTCGTACGGACATCGCGCTCACCTTTCGCTGGTGGCACTACCGGGGGGGACCGAACGGGGAGGGAGAGGTGCAGGCCAACGCACGGTGAGGCGACGATGCCTGCGCGAATCACTTTCGCCGTGATTGGCGAAAGTATGCGTGTTCTGTACGAAACCTGCAAGCCTGCAGACGGCTGGTCACCGCCCGGCGGTCGGCCACCCGTCTTCTGCCCACCATCGGCCCGTAACGGCAAGGCCAGGCGGGCACCACGTGGCGCTGCCAGAATCCAGCCATGGCCAGCGCGTCGTCGAACCTGTCCGTGACGGTCCTCGGAGCCAGGACTCCGTATCCCGTTCCAGGTCAACCGTGCTCGGGTTACCTGCTGCGTGGTGGTCACCGGCAGGTATGGGTCGATGCCGGGTCCGGCACTCTCGCGGAACTGCAGCGGCACACCACGCTGGCCGAAATCGACGCCATCTTGATTTCGCACCTCCACCCGGATCACAGCGCCGACCTCGTGGCGGCCTGGAACGCCTACGCCAATGACGAAGCACTTCCGCGGCCGCGCGTGCTGGGACCAGCCGGGTGGGCGGCTCGCCTGGATGGCCTGCTCGGCGCCGGAGCAGCTGCCCAGTGCTTCCACGTGGAAGAAATCGACGACGCCTGGGAAGGGCACCTCGACGATCTCGAACTGAAGGTGAGGCGCGTTCAGCACAGCGAGCCGACACTCGGGCTCCGAGCGACCCGCGGAGGAAGAGTTTTCTTCTACAGCGCGGACTCGGGCCCCTGCCCGGCGCTCGCCGAGCTTGCGCGGAGCGCTGATCTCGCGATTGTCGAAGCCGGGGCCGCTACACCGCAGAACTTCCACCTGACTCCGGAAGAAGCCGCGTCGATCTGCCGGGAGGCGGCCGTGGGCAAGTTCGTGCTGACCCATCTCGCGGCCGGCCTTGCCGTCGACCACGCGCTCTCGCGGGCCCGAACGGCATTCGGCGGTACCGTGCACGTTGCCGAACCCGGCCGGGTCTTCAAGGTCTGACCGCGCACCACGCACGGCCGCAAACCGAGTTGCACGTGGTTGGTGCGGGCGTACGGTGAACTCACCATGGACGACGATGCCCGCATCCTGATCGGTTTCGACGGGTCGCCCACCGCGGAGCATGCGATCCGCGAGGCGGCCGTCCTCCTCGGTGCCCGCCGGGCGCTGGTGGTCACGGTCTGGGAGCAGGGGCAGGCGTTCTCCCCGCTGAACCTCCCGCTCAGCGGGCTCGAGGGCGCGCCGGTCACGGTCGACATCCGGACCGGGCTGGCCGTCGACCAGGCAGCCTACGAATCCGCGCAGCACCTGGCCAGGGCGGGCGCCCGGCTGGCCGTGGAGCACGGGTTCGAAGCCAGCGGGCACGCGGTGGCCGACGACGTGACCGTCGCCGACACCCTGGTGCGCCTCGCCGCGGAGACCGGCGCGGCCGCCGTGGTGGTCGGCGCGCACCGGCACGGCAGGCTCAGCAAGCTGCTGCTCGGCAGCACCTCGTCGGCCGTGATCGAACGGGCCGGCTGCCCGGTCGTGGTCGTCCGCGGCGAATGACGATCAGGCGCTGAGCAGGCGGCTTTCCGTTTCGGCACAGGAACAGCCGTCGCTGAGGCTGTGGCAGTCGATGATCAGCAGGTGACGGGCTCGGCCCAGATCGGTACACCCCGGCTCGGTGCACTCCGCCAGGAACTCGGCGTGCAGCACCAGCGTGCCGTGGCAGTGGTCGAGACCCGCGGAACAGGTCGCGCATTCCATGCTTCCTTGGTACCACCAGGGCCCGCGCGGGTCCGCCACCACCTCGCGGCGTGTCGTCAGGCGCTCTTCTTCTTCGCCGTGGACTTGCGCTTGGGCTTCTCCGTCGTTTCCGCGACGGTTTCGGCCTTCCGGCTCTTCTTCGCCTCGCTGACACTGGCCTGCAGCGCGGCCATCAGGTCGACGACCTCGCCCTCCTCGGCCGGCGCCGGCACCGCGGTGGTCTCCTTGCCCGCGGCCTTCGCCTCGATCAGCGCTTCGAGCGCCTCGCGGTAGTGGTCGCGGTACTTCTCCTGCTCGAACACCGGCTCGGACAGCGAGTCGATCAGCGAACCGGCCATCGCCAGCTCCTGGTCGCGGATCTGCGGCGCCTCCTCGTTCAGGAAGCCGAAGTCCGCGGCGCGCACCTCGTCCGGCCACAGCATCGTGGTCATCACCAGCACGTCGCCGATCACCCGCAGCAGCGCCAGCGACTCGCGCTGACGGACCGCCACCTTGGCGATCGCCACGTGGCCCGACTTGTGCAGCGCGTCGCGCAGCAGCACGTACGGCTTGGCCATCGCCTTCTGCGGTTCGAGGTAGTAGGTGCGGTCGAAGTAGATCGGGTCGATCGACTCCAGCGGCACGAACTCCAGCACGTCGATCGACTTCGAAGTGGACAGTGGCAGCTCGGCGAGATCGGCGTCGGTGATCACCACCATCTCGCCGTCGTCGAGTTCGTAGCCCTTGGCGATTTCGCTGTAGGGCACTTCTTTGCCGTCGATCGTGCAGAACCGCTTGTACTGGATGCGGCCGCCGTCCTCCTCGTGCACCTGACGGAGGGAAACGTTCTTGTTCTCCGTGGCCGCGTACAGATGGATCGGGATGGTGACCAGCCCGAAGGACACCGAGCCCTTCCACATCGCGCGCATCGTTCCCAACCCCTCCGTAACGGCACAACGTCGGCATACCTGGAACTCAACGTTACGCCGTAAGGGGTGTCCGGCGGAACCTTTTGATCACCATGCGTATCGCAGGATCGTGACCGTGCGTTCTTCATGCGCTAGCATCGTTAACGTGAACACGCGAACGTCGATACTGGTGGCCGCGGCCGAGCTGCTGGCGGCCTCGCCGGTGTCCGATGTGTCCACTCGCGCGGTCTGCGAGGCGGCCGGGGTCGGCGCACCCACGCTGTACCGCCATTTCGGGGACAAGGAAGGCCTGCTTTCGGCGGTGGTCGACTACGGCTTCGAGCGGTACCTGGCCGGGAAGCGCGCCGCGAAGGCGTCCACCGACCCGGTCCGGGACCTGCGCGACGGCTGGGAAAGCCACGTCGCCTTCGCCGTGCGGAACCCGGCTTTCTACCGGCTGATGCACTCGCCGGCGGTGACCACACCCCCGGAAGCGGCGGCCGAAGCGCTGCGACTGCTGACCGACGTGCTCGACCGCTGCGCGGCGGCCGGTCGCCTGCGTGTGCCGCCACCGGTCGCCGCGCAGATGGTCATGTCGGCCAACGTCGGCTTCGCGCTGATGCTGCTCACCCAGCCCGGCTCGTTCGACCCCGCGACGTCGACCCGGGTCCGCGACGCGATCCACGCCGCCATCCTGACCGACGCCCCAGCCACCGGGAACGGCACCGCCGCCGCGGCCACCCGGCTCGCGGCCCTGCTGCCGGAGTCCACTTCGGACGCTCTCTCCCCCGCCGAAACCGCCCTGCTACGGGAATGGCTCACCCGGCTGACCTGACCCGGCGTGTCCTCCTGGGGTCGTACGCGGAAGTCGTTTCCGGAGAGGACCAGGTGTGGCTTCCGCGCCGACGTGCGCGAGGCCCGCAAACGGCACGGTGGGCATCGAGGCGGAAAGGAGCTTCGATGATCGAGACCACCGGGCTGACCAAGCGGTACGGCCCGAAGAAGGCGGTGGACGACCTGTCGTTCACCGTGCGGCCCGGCCGGGTGACCGGCTTCCTCGGCCCCAACGGCGCGGGCAAGTCCACCACGATGCGCATCATTCTCGGCCTCGACCGGCCCGAGAGCGGCCAGGCACTGGTGAACGGGCGCCCCTACCGGGAACTCCGGCACCCGCTGCGCACGGTCGGCGCCCTGCTCGACGCGCGCTGGGTGCACCCGCAGCGCTCGGCGCGGGCGCACCTGGAGTGGCTGGCCGCGGCCAACGGCATTCCCCGCACCCGTGCGGCGGAGGTGCTCGAAATGGTCGGGCTGACCGACGTGGCGAACAAGCGCGCCGGCGGGTTCTCCCTCGGCATGTCGCAGCGGCTGGGCATCGCCACCGCGATCCTCGGCGACCCCGAGGTCCTGCTGTTCGACGAGCCGGTGAACGGGCTCGACCCGGAAGGCGTGCTGTGGGTGCGCAAGTTCCTGCACCGCCTGGCCGACGAGGGCCGCACCGTGCTGGTGTCCAGCCACCTGCTCGCCGAGATGGCGCTGACCGCGCAGGACCTGGTGGTGATCGGCCGGGGAAAGCTGATCGCCGAATGCGCCACCGACGAGTTCATCGCCCGTGCCGCGGACAACGTGGTGCGGGTGCGCAGCCCGCGCGCCGACCTGCTCGGCGCCGTCCTCGGCACCGAGCGCGCGCTGTACTCCCAGGACGGCGACGCCCTTCTGGTGTCCGGAATGGACAGTGCGCGGCTCGGCGAGCTGGCCTTCGACAACGGGATCGCCCTGCACGAGCTGAGCCCGCAGCGCGGCTCGCTGGAAGAGGCGTTCCTCCGGCTGACCGGTGACTCGGTCGAATACCAGGCGGTCTGAACCATGAACCTGCTCGTGTCCGAACGCATCAAGCTGCTCTCCACCCGGTCGCCGTGGTGGTGCCTGGTCACCGCCTTCGGCATCGTGGTCGGCACCGCCGCGCTGATGGCGAGCGCCGGGGAGGGCGACCTCTCCGTTGCCGACACCCAGGGCGGCACCAAGATCGCGCTGGGCGTGGTGGTCGTGCTCGCCGCGCTCGCGGTGACCACCGAGTACCGCTTCGGCACCATTCGCGCCACCTTCCAGGCGTCGCCGGCCCGCGGCCCGGCGCTGGTGGCCAAGGCGGTGGTGGTGGCGACGGCCGCCGGACTGGCCGGGCTGCTGGCCGGACCGGCCGCCTGGCTGACCGCCGAGGTGCTGGCCCCGGACCGCACCGCGGGCCTCGCCGGTGGTGGCGACTGGCGCGTCGTGCTCGGCTCCGGCCTGCTGTACGCGATCTCGGCGGTGATCGCGGTCGCGGTCGGCGTGCTGCTGCGCCAGACCGCCGGTGCGCTGGCGCTGCTGCTGGTCTGGGTGCTGCAGGGCGAAATGCTGCTCGGCCTGATCCCGGAGTTCGGCCCGGCGGTGCGTGACTGGCTGCCGTTCCGCGCCGGGGCGCACCTGGTCAGCTCCGCCGGAGGACCGCTGGGGCACTGGGGATCGGCGGCCTACTTCGCCGCCGTCGCCGCGGTCCTTTTTGTCTTCGCGATCTCGGTCGCGAAACGGCGCGACGCGTAGTTAGGTAGCCGGGTGCGGAGGCTGCTGTCCTGGGTGCGGGCTCGCCCGGTGGTGACCGACTGGTTCATCATCGGGCTGCTCGTGCTGTTTTCCCTGCCCGCGGTGGTGCTCTCGCCGTACGCCGACTGGGCGGTGCGGCTGTTCAGCGTCCTGCTGATCCTGCCGGTGCCGTTCCGCCGCACGCATCCGGTGCCCGCCACCGCGTTCGGGCTGGCCGTGTTCGCCGCACAGATCGCGTTCAGCGACCTCCGCGACGCGTTGCTCCCGGCGAACGTGGCACTGCTGGCACTGGTCTACGCGCTGGCGGTGTACGGACCGCGGCGCGCGCTGTGGCCGCTCGTCGGGGTGACCGTGGTGCTGTCCGCGTTGTGGTCGCTCAGGCTCGCGGGCCTCACCAAGGGCATGCCGATCCTGCTTGGTGTGCTGCTGGTGTGCCTGATCGCCACGCTCGCCGTGGCCGACGGGGTGAGCGTGCGGTTGCAGCAGCTCGGTGAAGCCCGCGACCGCGCGCGGGAGGCACAGGAGAAGCGGGACGCGCTGGCCAGGGCGGCGGTCGCCGAGGAGCGGGCCAGGATCGCCCGCGAGATGCACGACGTGGTGGCGCACGCGGTGAGCACGATGGTGATGCAGTCCGAAGGCGCCCGGTTGCTGGGCAGGCAGGATCCGGACGCGGTCGACGAGGCGCTCAGGGCGATCAGCGGCACCGGCCGCGAGGCCATCGGTGAACTCCGGCGCGTGCTGGGCGTGTTGCGGGAGAACGAAGCCGAGGCGAGCACCGAGCCGCAGCCGGGCCCGGGGGCGCTCGCCGGACTGGCCGAGCAGACCACGGCGGCCGGCGTGGCCACCCGGCTCGACGTGCTCGGCAGCGCGGACGGGGTGCCGCCGGGCGCGGCGATGACCGTGCACCGCGTCGTGCAGGAGGCGCTGACCAACGTGCTGCGGTACGCGCCGTCCGGGGCGCGCTGCGCGGTGACCGTGGACTTCGGGGAACCCGGCGAAGCACGCGAGATCCGCGTTTCGGTGGTCAACGACAACGGGTACGGCGTCGCCAGGGAGCAGCCGGTCGGCGGTGGCGGCTACGGTGTGCTCGGGATGCGGGAACGAGTGGCGATGTTCGGGGGCGAACTGACCGCGGAACCGGCCACCGGTGGCGGGTTCCGGGTCACCGCGCGCCTGCCGTTGGAGGACCGTTGAACCACCGCGTGCTCATCTGCGACGACCAGGCCCTCATGCGCGGCGGCCTGCGCATGGTGGTCTCCAGCGCACCGGACCTGACCGTCGTCGGCGAGGCGGAGAACGGGCAGCGGGCCGTGGAACTGGCGCGTGAGCTGCGCCCGGACCTGGTGCTGATGGACGTGCGCATGCCGGTGCTCGACGGCGTCCGCGCCACCGAGCTGATCTGCGCCGCCGACAGCGCGGTCAAGGTGCTCATGCTGACCACCTTCGACCTCGACGAGTACGTGCTGGCCGCGACCCGCGCCGGGGCGGGCGGTTTCCTGCTCAAGGACGCCGGTGGCGAGGAGATGCTGGTGGCCATGCGCGCGGTGCTCCGCGGCGACCGGGTGCTCGCGCCTTCGGTGATCGACCGGATGATGGCGCGCGAGCTGAACGGTCCGCCGCGCCGCGCCCCCGATCCGCGGCTCTCCCGGCTGACCGGCCGCGAACGCGAGGTGCTGGTGCTGGTCGCGCGCGGGCTGAACAACGCGGAGATCGCCGAACGCCTGTTCATCAGCGTGACCACGGTCAAGACGCACCTGACCCGGATACTGGCCAAGCTGGAGCTGCGCGACCGGCTGCAGGCGGTGGTCTTCGCCCACGACAACGGCCTCGCCGGCCCGGCCGCTGCGACCAACCTCACACCCGGCAGTGGTGGGTCGGCCACAAAGAAATGAGCTGGCCAGCCCCCGCCGTCGGGTGGCATTTGTGGAACCCCTACAAAGCCAGGCGCCCGCCATGCGCCGGTGACGACATATGCCTACTGAGTGGTATGCGAGAGGCTTCTGATAGTCAGTGGTCACCATCGGAAGGCGTCCGCTGGTTACCACTCAGCGGGATCTTGGAGGCTCAGCTCGGTGTTCAGTCGTGTCGCCATCGTCAACCGTGGGGAGTCCGCGATGCGGCTCATCCACGCTGTCCGCGAACTCGCCGTGGAAACCGGGAGGCGGATCGAGACCGTCGCCCTGTACACCGACGCGGATCGCACGGCCACCTTCGTGCGGGAGGCGGACATCGGCTACTGCCTCGGCCCCGCTTCGGCACGCCCGTACCTCGATCTCGAGGTGCTCGGGCGCGCGCTGACCGAGACCGGCGCGGACGCCGCCTGGGTCGGGTGGGGTTTCGTGGCCGAGGACCCGGCCTTCGCCGAACTGTGCGAGAAGCTCGGGATCACCTTCGTCGGCCCGAGCCCGGAGGCCATGCGCCGCCTCGGTGACAAGATCGGCGCGAAGCTGATCGCCGAAGAGGTCGGCGTGCCGGTCGCGCCGTGGAGCCGCGGCGCGGTGGAGAGCCTGGACGCCGCGATCGAGGCGGCGGGCCGGATCGGTTACCCGCTGATGCTCAAGGCGACCGCGGGCGGCGGTGGCCGCGGCATCCGCGTGATCAACTCCGCCGACGAGCTGACCGAGGCCTACGAGCGCACCAGCATGGAGGCCGAGCGCGCCTTCGGCAGCGGCGTGGTCTTCCTGGAGCGCCTGGTCACCGGCGCCCGCCACGTCGAGGTGCAGGTGATCGCGGACGGCCAGGGCACCGCGTGGGCGCTGGGCGTGCGCGACTGCTCGGTGCAGCGCCGCAACCAGAAGGTCATCGAGGAGTCCGCCTCCCCGGTCCTGTCGGCCGAGCAGACCGCCGAACTGAAGGCCGCCGCCGAGCGGCTCGCGCTGGCCGTGGACTACCGCGGCGCGGGCACCGTCGAGTTCCTGTACCACCCCGGCGAGAAGCTCTTCGCCTTTCTCGAGGTGAACACCCGGCTCCAGGTGGAGCACCCGATCACCGAGGCCACCACCGGCACCGACCTGGTCAAGGCGCAGCTGCACGTGGCCGCGGGCGGGAAGCTGGAGGGCGAGCCGCCCGCCGAACAGGGCCACGCGATCGAAGCGCGGCTCAACGCCGAGGACCCGGACCGCGACTTCGCGCCGTCACCCGGCCGCATCGTCCGCCTCGGCCTGCCCGCCGGGCCGGGGATCCGGGTGGACACCGGGGTCAGCGAGGGCGACACCATCCCGGCCGACTTCGACTCGATGATCGCCAAGATCATCGCCTACGGCCGCGACCGCGAGGAGGCGCTCGGCCGCCTGCGGCGCGCGATGGCGCAGACCACGGTGATCATCGAGGGCGGCGCCACCAACAAGAGCTTCGTGCTGGACCTGCTCGACCAGCCCGAGGTGCTGGACGCCTCGGCGGACACCGGCTGGATCGACCGCGTGCGCGGTGAGGGCAGGCTGGTCACCCACCGGCATTCCGCGATCGCGCTGGCCGCGGCCGCCATCGAGGCCTACGAGGACGAGGAGCAGGTGGCCAGCCAGCGCCTGCTGTCCACCGCGCACGGCGGCCGCCCGCAGGTGCAGCTGGACAGCGGCAGGCCGCTGGAGCTGAAGCTGCGCGGCGCCGGGTACAAGGTGCAGGTCTCGCGCGTGGGCCCGCAGCGGTTCCGCGTCGGCGTGTCCGGCGGGGACGGCCGGGCGCACGCCGCCGACGTCGAGATCGACCGGTTCGACCGGTTCACCGGGCAGATCACCGTCAGCGGTCGGCGGTTCCGGCTGGTCTCGGCCAGCCACGGCCCGATCCACCTGGTCGAGGTGGACGGCGTGGCGCACCGGATCAGCCGCGACGAGGGCGGTGTGGTCCGTTCCCCCGCGCCCGCGCTGGTGGTGGCCACACCGCTGGAGGTCGGCGCCGAGGTCGAAGCGGGCGCTCCGGTGCTGGTGCTGGAAAGCATGAAGATGGAGACCGTGCTGCGGGCACCGTTCCGCGCGCGGCTCAAGGAATGCGCGGTCTCGGTCGGCAGCCAGGTGGAGACCGGCGCGCCGCTGCTGCGCCTGGAACCGCTGGGTGACGGCGACGGCGCTGCCGACGACGCCACCGAAGGCGTGTCGATCGACCTGCCCGAAGAACCGGCCGGCGTTCCGGCGGAGGAACGGGTTTCGCGCGGCCTCGAGGACCTGCGGTACCTGCTGCTGGGCTTCGACGCCGACCCGATCGACGGGCGCCGCGTGCTGAAGAACTATCTCGCGGCCCGCGCCGAACTGGTCGCGGCGGGCGGCCGTCCGCTGGCCGGTGAGCTGGACCTGCTCACCGTGTTCGCCGACCTGTCCGAGCTGAGCCGGAACCGGCCGGCCGGTGAGGAGTCCACTCCGGACTCCCACGTGCACAGCCCGCGCGAGTACTTCCACACCTACCTGCAGAGCCTGGACGTCGAGCGCGCCGGGGTGTCGGCCACCTTCCAGGAACGCCTGGCCAAGGTGCTCGGCCACTACGGCGTCGAGGACCTGGAGCGCTCGCCGGAGCTGGAGACCGCGGTCTTCCGCATCTTCCTGGCCCAGCAGCGCGCGAACGCCGGGGCCGACATCGTGGCCGCGCTGCTGCGGCAGTGGCTCACCGAGGGCCCGCCCGGTGGCGCGCTGCGCGACACCACCGGCCCGGCGCTGGAGCACCTCATCGCGGCCACCCAGCTGCGCTTCCCCGCGCTGTCCGACCTGGCGCGCGGCGTGGTGTTCACCTGGTTCGCCCAGCCGCTGCTGCGCCGCAACCGGGCCGCGGTCTACACCTCGGTCCGCAAGCACCTGCGCCACCTCGACCGGCACCCGGACGCCCCGGACCGCGCCGAGCGGATCGCCGAGATGGTGGCCAGCACCGAACCGCTGGTGCGGCTGCTCGGCCAGCGCATCGGCCGCGCCGGGGTGGACCACGCCCCGCTGCTGGAGGTGCTGACCCGCCGGTACTACGGCAATCGCGGGCTGTCGAACGTGCGCGCCGAGCAGGTGGGTGGCTGCACCTTCGTCACCGCGGAGAGCCAGCGCGCCGAGGGCGCCGGGCACGTGGTGACCACCGCGGTCGACTTCAGCTCGCTCGGTGAGGCGATCCGCGCGCTCGGCACGCTGTCCTCGGCGAACGGCGACCTGGTCGCCGACGTCTACCTCAGCTGGGACGGCCAGCCCGAGGACGCCGACGAGATGGCCGCCGAACTGCGCAAGGTGGTCGCGGCCGGGGAGCTGCCCAGCACCGTCCGCCGGGTGACCGCCACGGTGGCCGGGCGCAGCGGCGCGGTGATGCACCACCACTTCACCTACCGACCGTCCTCGGCCGGGTTCGCCGAGGAACGCCTCATCCGCGGCCTGCACCCGCTGATCGCGCAGCGGATGCAGCTGGAGCGGCTGAGCAACTTCGACCTGACCCGGCTGCCCTCGCCGGACGAGGAGGCCTACCTCTTCCGGTGCGTGGCGCCGTCGAACCCGGCCGACGAGCGGCTGGTGGCGCTGGCTCAGGTCCGCGACCTGACCCCGCTGCGCGACAGCGAGGGCAGGCTGTACGCGCTGCCCGCGCTGGAGCAGGTGCTGGCCACCTGCCTGGACGCGATCCGCACGGTGCAGGTGCAGCGCCCGGCGCGCAAGCGGCTTGGCACCAACCGGATCGTCATCTACGTGTGGCCGCCGAGCGAGCTGACCATGGCCGAGGTCAACATCATCGCCCAGCGCGTACTGCCCACCACCGCGGGCGCCGGGCTGGAGGAGGTGCTCTTCCTCGGCCGCCAGCGCGATCCGGAGACCGGTGAGCTGACCCGGGCGGCGTTCCGGATCGGCTACGACGCCGGGCACGGCCCGCGGCTGACCGTCGGCGTGCCGGAGACCGACCCGATCGAGCCGATGGACAGCTACCGGCAGAAGGTGCTGCGCGCGAGCAGCCGCGGCACCGTCTACCCGTACGAGCTGACCGGCATGCTCACCGGCGGGGGCGGCAGCTTCGTCGAGCACGACCTCGAAGACGGCAAGCTGGTGCCGGTGGACCGCCCGCGCGGCCGGAACTCCGCGGCGATCGTGGCCGGGGTGGTCACCACGCCGACCCGCCGCCACCCCGAGGGCATGACCAGGGTGGTGCTGCTCGGCGACCCGACGAAGTCGCTCGGCGCGCTGTCCGAACCGGAGTGCGCGCGGGTGATCGCCGCGCTCGACCTCGCCGAGCAGCTCCAGGTGCCGCTGGAGTGGTACGCGCTGTCCTCCGGCGCGCGGATCTCGATGGACTCGGGCACCGAGAACATGGACTGGGTGGCGGCCGCGCTCAAGCGGATCGTGCACTTCACCCAGGACGGCGGCGAGATCAACATCGTGGTGGTCGGCATCAACGTCGGCGCCCAGCCGTACTGGAACGCCGAAGCCACCATGCTGATGCACACCAGGGGCATCCTGGTGATGACCCCGGACTCGGCGATGGTGCTCACCGGCAAGCAGGCGCTGGACTTCTCCGGCGGGGTCTCGGCCGAGGACAACTTCGGCATCGGTGGTTACGACCGGGTGATGGGCCCGAACGGGCAGGCGCAGTACTGGGCGCCCAACCTGGCCGCCGCGCGCGACCTGCTGATGTCCTACTACGACCACACCTACGTGGTGCCCGGGGAGTCCCGGCCGCGGCAGATCGGCACCACCGACCCGCACGACCGCGACGTCACCGGGTACCCGCACTCGGTCGAGGGCAGCGACTTCACCACCGTCGGCGAGATCTTCTCCAGCGCCACCAACCCGGACCGCAAGAAGTCCTTCGACATCCGCACGGTGATGCGCGCGGTGTCCGACCAGGACCACCCGGTGCTGGAACGCTGGGCCGGTATGGCCGACGCGGACACCGCCGCGGTGCAGGACGTGCACCTCGGCGGCCGGCCGGTGTGCCTGCTCGGCATCGAGTCGCGGCCGGTGCCGCGGCGTGGTTTCCCGCCCACCGACGGGCCGGACTCCTACACCGCGGGCACGCTGTTCCCCAAGTCGTCGAAGAAGGCGGCGCGGGCGATCAACGCGGCCAGCGGCAACCGGCCGCTGGTGGTGCTGGCGAACCTGTCCGGGTTCGACGGCTCCCCGGAGTCGATGCGGAAGCTGCAGCTGGAGTACGGCGCGGAGATCGGCAGGGCGATCGTCAACTTCGACGGCCCGATCGTGTTCTGCGTGATCTCGCGGTACCACGGCGGCGCGTTCGTGGTGTTCTCCAAGGCGCTCAACCCGAACATGACCGTGCTGGCCGTGGAGGGTTCGTTCGCCTCGGTGATCGGCGGTGCCCCGGCGGCGGCGGTGGTCTTCGCCGGTGACGTCGACTCCCGCACCGCCAACGACCCGCGGGTGGCCGAGCTGGAGACCCGCGTGGCCGAGGCGACCGGCGCCGAGCGGGCCGCGCTGACCACCAAGCTGGCCGAGGTCCGCTCCTCGGTCCGGGCGGAGAAGCTCAGCGAGGTGGCCACCGAGTTCGACCGGGTGCACAGCGTGCAGCGCGCGGTCGAAGCCGGCTCGGTGGACGAGATCATCACCGCCGACCAGCTGCGCCCGAAGATCATCGAAGCGATCGAGCGGGCCTGAGGTTCCTGCTCGGGGCCCGCACCTGGGCCCCGAGCAGGACCACGGCGGTGAAGAGGTAGACGTTGCCGGTGAACGCCACCGGCAACGCGAACACCGGGGCGAGCGGCCGCAGCGCGGGCCGGTAGGCCAGCAGCGGCACCAGCCAGACCCAGTGGTGCGTCCAGGAAATCGGGCTCACCAGCAGGGCGCAGCCCGCGGTGGCGAGCAGGGCGCCGCGCGGGTCACCGGCCAGGTGCAGGCGCCGGACCACCAGCGCGGTGGCCACCACGGCCAGCGCGCTGAACCCGGCGATCAGCGCGAACCGCCAGTCCTCCGGCGCGGTCCTGGTCACGAATCCCTGCCACGACTGGTTTCCGATCCAGCCCTTCATCTGCGCGAAGTGGTCGTTGAAGATGGCCGAGGTCCAGTAGCGCGCGGAATCGCTTGGCAGCACCAGGAAACCGAGCGCGGTGGCGGCGGCGAAGGCGCCGGCCGCCCGCAGCGCGTCGGCCCGTCGGCCGGTGAGCAGCAGGTGCCCGATGAAGATCAGCGGCACCAGCTTGATCGCCGCGGCCACCCCGATCAGCAGGCCGCGGTACCGGGATTGCCGCAGTACCAGCACATCCGCGGCCACCATCGCCATCAGCACCAGGTTCACCTGGCCCAGCCCGATGCCCTGCCACACCGGGTACAGCGCGAACCCGCCGAGCACCAGCCACCAGCGGCGGTCGTCGGTGAAGGCGCGCACGGTCACCAGCAGCGCGGGCGCCGCCGCCGCGGCGAGCAGCGACCAGCACAGCTGGGCGGGCAGCAGGGCGAACGGCGCGAACAACAGCGCCGCGAAGGGCGGATAGGTGAACGGCAGGTCGGGGGTCCAGTCCGGCAGCGCGCGCAGGTGCTCGTAGAGCGGTTGCCCGTGCACCACCGCCCAGCCGCCCGCGCGGTAGACGGCGGTGTCGACGCCCAGCGGCAGGCCGAGCACCCACCAGAGCACCCCGGTCGCGCCCAGCCCCGCCGAAACCGCGGTGATCAGTGCTTTCACGAGACCAGACGATGCCGCGGCGGCGGGCGCCGATCGTCCGGCCGGGGAGCGATTTCCGGGCTACTTCCCCGGTACCGCCCGGCGGCCGCGTACTACCCCGGTACTACCCGGGCACCACCACGCCCGCCTCGTAGGCGGCGACCACCGCCTGCGCGCGATCCCGCACGCCGAGCTTGGCGAACACCCGGCTGACATGGGTTTTCGCCGTCTGCTCGGCGATCACCAGCGCCGCCGCGATCTCCACATTGGACAGTCCTTTGGCGACCAGCCGGAGCACCTCGGTCTCGCGCTCGGTCAGCTCGCCGACCCGGGCACCGGCGTCGAGCGCCGGACCGCGCGCGGCGAACTCGCGCACCAGCCGCCGGGTCACCGACGGCGCGAACAGCGCGTTGCCCGCGGCGATCACCCGCACCGCGGTGACCAGGTCGTCCAGCGGCGCGTCCTTGAGCAGGAACCCGCTGGCTCCCGCGCGCAACGCGCCGTAGACGTACTCGTCGATGTCGAAGGTGGTCAGCATCAGCACCCGCGCGGGCTGGGCGGGGTCGGCGAGGATGCGGCGCGTCGCCTCCAGGCCGTCCATCTCCGGCATGCGCACGTCCATCAGCACCACGTCCGGGCGCAGTTCGGCGCAGCACGCCACCGCGGCCGCGCCGTCGGCCGCCTCACCGAGCACGCGCACGTCGTCCTGGGCGTCGAGCGCCGCACGGAAGCTCTGCCGGACCATCGTCTGGTCGTCGGCCACGACCACGGTGATCACCCGTGTTCCTCCCCCTCCACCACCGGGAGCCACGCGGCCACCCGGAACCCGCCGTCGCCGGTCGCGCCCGCCTCCAGCGTGCCGCCCAGCATCGCGACCCTCTCACGCATGCCGAGCAGGCCGTGGCCCGGACCGCCGCGCTCGGCCGGCCGGGCGCCCGCGGTGTTCCGCACCGCCACCTGCACCGAGACCTCGTCGACCGCCAGCTCGACCGTGATCCGGCTGCCGGTGGCGTGCCGGGCGGCGTTGCTGAGCGCCTCCTGCACGATCCGGTACACCGACAGCGCCACCCCGGCGGGCACCTGGTCGAAATCGCCGCGCACCTGGACTTCGCAGTCCATGCCGAGGGCGCGGACCCGCTCGGCCAGTTCGCCGATCTGGTGCGCGCCGGGCTGTGGCGCGGTCGCCTCGGCGTCGGCGCCTTCGGCTCTCAGCACACCGAGCAGGCGCCGCATCTCGACCATGCCCTCGCGCGCGGTCTCGCTGAGTTCGGCGAATTCCGCCCGCACGTCGCCGGGCAGGTCGGGGAACCGGAACCGCGCGGAATCGGTGCGCAGGGTGAGCACGGACATGTGGTGCGCCACCACGTCGTGCAGTTCACGCGCGATCCTGGCACGCTCGGCGTACACCGCGCTCCTGGTCGCCGCGACGGCCCGCTGGTCTTCGGCGATCCGCCGCTGCCGCACGGTGTTGCCCAGCACCAGCAGCACGGTCATCATCGCGAGCAGCATCAGCCAGTCGCGCCAGTCGCCCACGTGCAGCGGCAGCACCACGGCGGTGACCACGGCGACCCTGGCGACGACGCCCTGGGCATGACTCTCCGCCAGGACGTAGAGCACCAGCCCGGTGACCAGCGCCAGCCCCGGCGACCACGCCCAGCCCCACTGCCGCGCCGAACCCGGGTACAGCGACGGGGTGAGCGCGATCAGCACCAGCGCCACCCGCCACGCCCACAACGGGGAGCGGATCGCGATCACCGCCGGCGTGATCACCACGAGTGCGAGCAGGACGGCGAGCAGGGTCTCCCGCGTCGGCCCCGGCGCGGTCAGCACGGCGGCGAGCGGAGTTCCCTCCGTCGAGCCCGGCGCCGTCAGCAGGGCGACGAACCCGCCCCAGAACCCCACCACGCAGTAGGCCACCACGCGCAACCGGCGCAACGCGGGCGACCTGGCCACCACCACCTGCGGCGCGGCCCCGGTGAAGAGGGTGTAGCGGGTCACCCGCCACCACTCACCCCACCGCGGACCCGCCATAAGCGCCCAGCCTACGACCCACCTCAAGCGGCGCCGGAGGGTCAATCCGGAAGCAGGGGAACCTGGATGCCCTGGTCCTTGCCGAGCAGGACCGCGCGGGTCACCGCGGTGGCGCCGTAGCGGGTGCGCAGATCGTCCAGGGCGGCGTCCAGCGAGCCGTCCGGCGCCTGGCCGAACGGCAGCGTCAGCTGGATCGCGTTCTCGTCGTCCAGGTTGGACAAGGTCAGCCCCAGCAAGGTGATGCCCTGCTTCTCGATGATCGGCATCGCCGCCGCCAGCAGGTCCCGGCCGACCGTCAGCACCACCCGCGTGCTGGCGGTCGACTCGGGCAGCGTGTGCGAGCGGGTGGCGCGGGAGCTGTCGGCGAACCGCAGGCGCAGCACCACCGTCCGGCACACGCGGTTTGCCGCGCGCAACCGGCGGCCGAGGCGATCGACGATGCCGAGCAGGATCGCGTCGAGGTCTTCGGCGGTACGCGGGCGCCGTCCGAGCGCGCGCTGCGACCCGATCGACCCGCGCCGCTTGCCGACCCGCACCGGACGCGGATCGCGGTTGTGCGCCAGCGCGTGCAGGTGGTGGCCCGACGCCCGCCCCAGCATGGACACCAGCCGTCCCTCCGGCAACTCGGCCACCTGCGCGACGGTGGTGATGCCGCGCGAGTGCAGCCGCTCGGCGGTCACCCGGCCGACGCCCCACAACCGCTCCACCGGCAGCGGGTGCAGGAAGTCCAGCTCGCCGTCGGGCGGCACCACCAGCAGCCCGTCCGGCTTGGCCACCGCGCTGGCCACCTTGGCGAGGAACTTGGTGCGCGCCACGCCCACGGTGATCGGCAGGCCGACCTCGCGCAGCACGTCCTCCCGCAGCTTCACCGCGATCCCGGCCGGATCGCCGCGCAGCCGCTTCAGCCCGGCCACGTCGAGAAAGGCCTCGTCGATGGAGATGCCCTCGACCAGTGGCGTGGTGTTGCGGAAGACCGCGAAGACCGCCTTGCTGGCCGCCGAATAGGCCTTCATCCGCGGCGGCACCACGATCGCGTCCGGGCAGAGCGCACGGGCCTGCCAGCCGCCCATCGCGGTGCGCACGCCGCGTGCCTTCGCCTCGTAACTGGCCGCCAGCACCACTCCCCCGCCGACGATCACCGGCCGCCCGCGCAGGCTCGCGTCGTCGCGCTGCTCGACGGAGGCGTAGAACGCGTCCAGGTCGGCGTGGAGAATCGTGGCCTCGGTTCGCACGAACACATGTTCGCATCCGAACCTGCCGAAATCGACCACAATCGCTCACCTGTTCGATTCGTGTCGCGATTGCGGAGAGTTGCCATCAGGTCACGGAAAACCGCTGGACGTGCGCAGACGTATACAGCACAAAAGGGTTGCTTGCCCGATTTGTGGCGCTCGACACTCCAGCGTGACTCTGCCGTTGCCGTTTCGTAATGTGGCCGTCGGCTCTGGCGCAGAGCTACCCACCGGTACCCCCGAACCAGTGAGTGAGCAGCAAAATGTCAGGAAGACACCGCAAGAAGGTCGCGTCGTGGAAGGCGCCGGCCGGTCTGGGCGCAGGCGTGGCCGCCGCGCTGGTGGTGCCCGTGTGGCTCATCGGCGGCCCGTGGGAGGCCCCCGAGAACGGGGTCGCCCTGGCCATGCAGGCGCCCCCGCCACCGCCCGCGCTCCCCGCCCCGGCGCTGAGCACCACCCCGCCCCCGCCCCCGGTCACCACGACGACTCCCCCGACCTCGTCGACCACGACCACCACCCCGCCGCCGACCACCACCTCGGAGAAAACCCCCGAACCCGAGAAGTGCGGCACCAGCCTGGCCGGCACCAAGCCCCACGTCGCCCAGGTCGGCAACCACATCAAGGCCAAGTTCGGCGTCGACGAGATCGGCGGCGCCGCCGGGCGGTCGGGCGCCAGCGACCACCCGGCCGGCCTCGCGCTGGACTTCATGGTCGGCACCGCGAAGGGCAACGAGATCGCCGACTACCTCCTGGAGAACCAGAAGGACTTCGGCATCACCTACGTGATCTGGCGGCAGCGCTACAACGACGGCAGCGGCTGGTCGACCATGGAGGACCGCGGCGGTGAGACCGCGAACCACTACGACCACGTGCACGTGTCGTTCAAGTCCGGCGCCGACGTCGACGTAACCTGCTGAACCACGACTCCCGCTCCGGCGGAGCCCCCGCCCCGGGTTCCGCCGGAGCGGGCTCCACGCGGGCGGCCCGCCAGGCCTCGACCACCTCGTCGGCGTCGGCCGGGCCGATCGGCACGTAGGGCCCGACCGGCATCCGGTGCCAGGCCTCGATCCGGGCGTTGAGCTCGGCGACGTGCTCGCGGACGGCCTTCTCGGTGCGCAGCCCGAGCACCGTCTCCGGCAGCTGCTCCAGCGCCTTGCGCAGCCGCAGCGACTCCGGGAGCAGCGGATCGGCGGACACGCCCTCCCGGCGCAGGTAGTCCCTCAGCCACCACTGCTCGTCGCGGGGCCGGTGCAGCCCCGGCAGTGGCTTGCCCGTGCCGGGAAGGTCGTCGAGGTCGCCGCGTTCCTGTGCCTCTCGGATCCGGCGGTCCACCCACCGTTCCCAGTCGGCGCCCGACGGTGGTCTCCGTTCGGTCATGCCCTCCAGTATTCCGGGTTCACCCCCGGCGGCGGAGCTGCTCGAACAGGCTGGTCCAGCTCTTGCCGCCGTCACCAGCGGCGATGGCCCGGTCGTACAGGTCCTTGACCGCCCGCGGCAGCCCGGTGTCGATCCCGGCCTCGTAGCTGGCCTGCACGATGTGGTCGGCGGTGGCGCCCATCATCTTCGCGTTGGCCTGGTCGCCGGGGTATTCGCCGGAGTCGAGCTGCCCGGGCGCCTCGACCATCATCGGCGCGATGGTGTTCAGGTTGCTCTCGGCGTAGGGCCAGAACTTCTCCGCGGTGACCCCGTGCGCCTCCAGCAGCGCGCTCGCGTGCAGGTAGGCCGACAGCGCGGTGAGGAAGATGTCCAGCTGGGCCTGGTAGAACAGCTGGGCCAGCGCGTGGTCGGCACCGAGGTAGTCGGTGCGGCCGATCAGCACGAGCGTGTCGCGGAACCGCTCGAACACCGCCTCCGGCCCGCTGTAGAAGACGTACGAGGCATCCTTCCCGACCCATTCGGCGGGCACCATCACGCCGCCGGTGATGAGTTCGGCGCCGCGCTCGGCCAGCCATTCGGCCGCCTCGCGGGTGCGGCTGGGCGTGTCCGAGCTGAGGTTGACCACCACGCGGCCGCGCAGCGCGTCGCCGACCGGGCCGAGGATGTCGTACATCGCCTGGTAGTCGGTGAGGCTGAGGATGACCAGCTCGTTCTCGGCGATCGCGAGCGCGGCGCTGTCGGCGCGCTTGGCCCCGTCGGCGACCACACCGTCGGCGCGGCTCGCGGTGCGGTTCCACACCGTCACCGGGTGCCCGCCGGCGAGCAGCGACCGCACCATCGCCTGGCCCATCGGTCCGAGGCCGATGAAGGTGACCGGGGTGGGGTTGTTCGTCATGGGTTTTCCGTCCTTGTCCGTAGCTCGGCTTGCCCTGACCACGCTGCCCGCGCCCACCCTCGGATCACTTCCGATCCACGCACGACCGCCCGAAAGTCCCAGCTCAGCCGAACGCCGCCACACCCGCGTGCCCGGCCAGCAGCTCCGCCCCCGCCCACAGCACGGCCGCGCAGGTGCTGCCCGCGGTGAACCGCCGGTGCGGCATCGCCGCCGAACCGGCCACGCGCGGGACCACGGTGCGCACCCCGGCCAGGCACCGCCCGGCGATCAGGCCCGGCACCCCGTACCGCGCCACGAACGACTCCGCCCTCGTCCAGCGCGCGTGCCCGACGCGTGCCCGCAGCCGCGCTCCCCAGCGCCTGCCCTCCAGGAAGGCCAGTTGGTCACCGGCCACCGCGGCGAGCACGGCCACCACCAGTGCGAGCGGCAGGTTCAGCGTGCCGTGCGCGGCAAGGCCGCCCATCAACAGCAGCGTGGACAGCGTCGGCAGCACGGCACCCGGCAGCACCGCGGTCTCCAGGGTGATCAGCAGCGCGCACGCCAGGTAGACCAGCGGCGGCGGCAGGTCAAGAAACGGCCGCAGCAGACTGTCCACACCGGACCTTCCCGGCCGGCACCAGCGGCAGCGCCGCCCGGTGCACGAAGGCGGGCGGCACGTTCGGCCAGATCAGCGGTCCCCGCGTCACCACCGCGAACCGCTCCCGCAGCGACGCGGCGAACCGGCGCGCGGGCGGGGTCCACGCGGTGTACCCGTAGGCGAAGGTGGTGAACCGGCCCTCCGGCGCGAGCACCGCGGTGACCTGGTCGAGGATGCGCTCCTGCCGCGCGGCGGGCATCGCGGTCCACGGCAGGCCGGAGACCACCACGTCCACCGGCCCGTCCACATGGGACGACAGCGCCTCGGCCGAGTCCCGCACCACGGTCACCGGGCCGCGGCCGTAACGCGCTCGCAACGGCGCGGCCAGCCGCTCGTTCAGCTCCACCGCGACCAGCCGCGCCCCCGGCCGCAGCCGGTGCAGCACCGCTTCGGTGAACACCCCGGTGCCCGGCCCCAGTTCCACCACGGTGCGCGCGTGTTCCAGGCCGAGGCCGGTGGTCATGGCCTCGGCCAGGCGCCGCGAACTCGGTGCTATCGCCCCGGTCAGCACGGGGTGGCGGAGGAATTCAGTGGTGATCGACATGTCCCGAACGCTAGGAACGGCAGGCGTGGCCGCACATCCGTCGGATCGACCGGTCCGATCCGCCCGCGGGTGGACCCGCCGGGTACCACGGGAGGACGCGGCGGCCCGGCGGGGCGGGCTAGGTTCGGTCCGTGAGACGGCTGAACCTCTGGGTCCGCACCCATCCGTGGGTACTGGATCTGCCCGTGTACGCCTACTTCCTCAGCTACCCGCCCACCCGGACGGCGGGCTGGCCGCTGGAGTTGATGTGGCTGCCGATCGGCGCGCTCATCGGCGCGCTGGTCGTCCGGCGGCGGCACCCGGAGGTCGCCGCGCTCGCGGTGCTGGCGGTCATCCTGGTCCAGTACACCAACGAGGGCTTCGCCTACGACCGCGGCCGCAGCGAGGCCGCCACGGCGATCGTGCTGTACACGCTGGTGGTGCGAGGTAAACGCCGGTTCGGCGCGGTGGTGCTGCTGGCGAGTTCCGCGCTCGGCATCGCTTGGGGCGCCACCTGGGGCGTCACCGCGCAGGGCGGGGTGCTGCTGCCCGCCTTCGCCACGATCGCGACGCAGGTGGCCGCCTGGATGTTCGCGGAGTTCGTGCGCGCCCGCCGTGAACTCGACGCCGAGGTCGCGTTGCGTGCCGTGCAGGCGGAAAACGAGCGCGACGCACTGGCGAGAGCCGCGGTGGCCGAGGAACGCGCGAACATCGCGCGCGAACTGCACGACGTGCTCGCGCACAGCGTCAGCGTCATCGTGCTCAACGCCGAGGGCGCGAAACTCATGCGGCACCAGGACACCACCGTGGTCGACCGCACGCTCGACACGATCAGCCGGACCGGCCGCGGCGCACTGGGTGAACTCCGGCGCCTGCTCGAAGTCCTGCACGCGGGCGAGGCGGGCCGCGCCCCGCAGCCGACCACGGCCGAGTTGCGGGACCTGGTCGCGCGGCTGGCCACGGGACAGCGGAAGATCGAGGTCGAGGTCACCGGGGACGACGGCGGACTGCCCGCGAGCGCCGCGCTCCAGGCCTACCGGATCGTGCAGGAGGCACTGACCAACATGATCAAGCACGCGCCCGCCGACGCCGACGGCCGGGTGTTCGTCCACTTCGGACAGGAGCGGGCCGGGTCGAGGGAGATCCGGATCGAGGTGACCAACTCCGGCGGGACGGGCGCGCCCGCGCCGCCCGCACTGCCGTCGTCGGGCCGCGGCCTGGCCGGAATGGCGCAGCGAGTGGACATGTACCACGGTTCACTGCACGCCGGGTCCACAGAGGACGGTGGATACCGGGTGGCCGCCACGCTGGTGGTCGGCTCGTGACGGTGCGCGTGCTCATCTGCGACGACCAGGAACTGGTGCGCGTCGGCATCCGGATGATCGTGGAAAGCCAGCCCGACCTGACCGTGGCCGGGGAGGCCGCCGACGGCGCGGCCGCGGTGGAGGCCGCGCTGCGGCTGCGCCCGGAGCTGGTGCTGATGGACGTGCGCATGCCGACCATGGACGGGATCGCCGCCACCGAACGGATCTGCGCCGCGCTGCCGGACACCCGCGTGCTCATCATCACCACCTTCGACCTGGACGAGTACGCCTGTGCCGGGCTGCGCGCCGGAGCGAGCGGGTTCCTGGTGAAGGACGCGCCCGCCGACGAAATGCTGGTGGCCGTGCGGGGAGTGCTCCGCGGCGACGCGATGGTTTCGCCGTCGGTGACCCGGCGGCTGCTGGACCGCTACCTCGGCGAGCCGGGCGGCACGGAGCACGCGACGAAGCTGGATCTGCTGACCGAGCGCGAAAAGGACGTACTGGGCCTGATCGGCCGCGGCCGGTCCAACGGTGAGATCGCCGGGGAACTCTACATCGGTGAGACCACGGTGAAAACGCACGTGGGCCGGATCCTCGCCAAGCTGGAGCTGCGGGATCGGGTGCACGCGGTGGTTTTCGCCTACGAGAGCGGGGTCATCCGGCCCGGCGGCTGAAAAATCCCGCGCGCCCGCGAGCCGGTCCGGGTTAGCTTTCATGGCATGAGCACGCGCCGATTTACCGGCCCCCTGGCCGTCACGAGCCACGGGGTCCGGCCGCGCTGACCGGTGCCCGCGCGGCGACCGCGGCCAGGGGGGACCTCGCATCCCCAAGCCCGTTCGCCCGAGGAGCCACCATGTCCACGCTCGAAGATCTGCTGTCCCTGCGCGACCTCACCGATCCCGCCGACGGCCCGCACGCGCTGCAACTCGTCATCGATCGCGCCGTCGGCGCGCTGCGCGAACTCTGGCCGTGCGAAGTCCGCGTCCGCCGCGGCGAACGCATCGTCACCGTCGCCGACAACTACGACAATCTCGGCTACGACCCCGCCGCGGTCACCAGGGAGGCGCGCTACACCCGTTACGTCGGCCACGATCGGGTGCTGCGCAGTCACTCCAGTGCGCTGATCCCGGCCGCGCTGCGTGAGCTGGTCGCCGATCCGGTGGACGACGTGCTGCTGGTGTGCCCGGGAATCGTCTACCGCCGCGATTCCATCGACCGGCTGCACACCGGGACGCCGCACCAGCTCGATCTCTGGCGGGTCACCCGGGCCGAAATCGGCGAGGCGGAACTGGCGGCGATGACCACCGCAATTGTTTCAGCCGTGTTACCCGGGTCGATCGAATCGAAAACACCGCGGAAACATCCTTATACCCGAACCGGTTGTCAACTCGACGTGAACGGGGTGGAAATCGGCGAATGCGGCCTGATCCACCCGGCCGTGACCGCCCGCGCCGGACTCGATCCGAACTGGCGCGGGCTCGCGCTCGGCCTGGGTCTCGACCGCATCCTGATGCTGGTCAAGGACGTGCCCGACATCCGGCTCCTGCGCTCCGCCGATCCGGCCGTCCAGGCCCAGATGACTGATCTGCGACCGTACCGTCCGGTCTCCACCAGGCCCGCCACCAGCAGGGATGTCTCCATCGTGGTGGATTCCGACGACGCGGCCGAGGATCTCGGCGACCGCGTGCGCGAGGCGCTCGGCACCGACGCGGACTGCGTCGAGGCGGTGGAGATCCGGCACACCACTCCGTACGCGGAACTTCCGGAAGTCGCACGGCAGCGGCTCGGCGCCCGGCCGGGACAGCAGAATCTGCTCGTCCGGATCGTGCTGCGCCACCTCGACCGGACCCTTTCCTCGGCCGAGGCGAATGTGCTCCGTGATCGCATTTACGCCGCCTTGCACCAAGGTGGGTGATTCCCCCGAAGGGCGGGTGACAACGCGGATTTCGCCGGTAGCATGGGTCGCCTTCGAAACTGTCGAAAACTGTCGATTCCCGCGGTGCGCTAGGCGGAACGAACCATGGGTGAACCCGAACGGGCGCCGGACGAACCGGTGGTCGGACTGTCCGGTGCGCGATTCCCGACCGCCCGGCAGCGCGCGAAGCTGGACGGCGAGAACGACACCGGAGCCGAAGGCGGACGCAACGGCAAGAAGCGGCGGCGTCACGACAAGGACCGCGTCGGCCGGTCCGGGGCGCGGTTCCCGTCGGCCAGCGTGCTGGAGAAGTACGCCGAGCCGGAGCCCGAACCGGAACCCGAGCCACCGCCACCACCGCCCCCACCTCCGCCGCCGCCACGCCCGCAACCCGAGCCGGAGCCCGAGCCGGGGCTTCCCATCGACGACGGCCTGCGCGTGCGGCCGTACGTGCTCACCGGCGGCCGCACCAGGAGCAGGCGCAAGCTGGCCATCGAAACGCTGATCGCGGCGGATCCCGGTGGGCGGCGGACCGGGTTCACCACGCCGGAGTCCGAGCGGGTGCTCTCGATCTGCCTGCAACCGCGGTCGGTGGCCGAGATCGCCGCGCAGCTGTCGGTGCCGCTCGGCGTGGCGCAGGTGCTGATCGGCGACCTGGCCGACGCCGGGCGCGTCACCGTGCACGCCACCGCGACCACCGGCAACGGCCGTCCCGACCTGGCCCTGATGCACCGGGTGCTCGACGGCCTACGCCGCTTGTGAGTCCTCGCGGAAGAAGGCCCGCAGCGCGTCGGTGGTCTCCCGTGGTGCTTCTTCCGGCAGGTAGTGGTCGGCGGGCAGCGGCAGACCACGGACGTCGCCGGCGTAGGAACGCCACACCGAGGTGACGTCGTAGGTCCGCCCGACGAAGCTTTCCGCGCCCCACAACGCGAGCAGCGGGCAGTCCACCCGGCGGCCCGCGTCGAAGTCGGCGTTGTCGTGCTCCAGATCGATCGACGCCGCCGCCCGGTAGTCGGCGCAGGAGGCGCTGATCGCGGCGGGATCGGTGAAGCAGCGGACGTACTCGGCCATCGCCGCCGGATCGAAGGGCACACCCCCGTGGTGCCGCGAGGTCATCCTGGCCCGGATCCAGAACTCCGGGTCCCCGCCGATCAGCCGCTCCGGGATGCCGTTGCCCGCGGCCAAGAAGAACCAGTGGTAGTACCCCAGGCCGAAGGTGGCATCGGCGTGCGCGAAGGTGTGGCGGGTGGGCACGATGTCGAGCACGGCGAGGCGGCTGACGGCCGCCGGGTGGTCCAGCGCCATCCGGTGCCCGACGCGACCGCCCCGGTCGTGCCCGGCCACGGCGAACCGGTCGAACCCGAGCCGCCGCATCAGGCCGACCTGGTCCCCGGCCATCGCACGCTTGGCGTAGTCGCCACCGGCCGGTTTCGCGCTGTCGCCGTAACCGCGAAGGTCGGCGAGCACCACGGTGAACTCGTCGGCGAGCGCGGGTGCCACGTGGTGCCAGATCAGGTGTGTCTGCGGATAACCGTGCAGCAGCAGGACCGGTGGCCCGTCCCCCGCCACCGCGCAGTTGATCCGGATGCCGTCCACCTCGGGCGCGGAGTAGCGGAAGGACTCGGGCAGCGGAACGCTCATGCCCCGATGTCACCAGGTATCGCCCGATGGCGTCCAATACCTGATCACCACCCCCGGGGATAGGCGCCACCTATCGAGCGGCGGCGGGAATCGCGCCGCTGCGGCGCTAGCCGAGATTCAGCACCTCGTCGTCCGCGTGCGTGCCGAACTCGGCGACGCGCACCTCCGCGATGTGCTCGTACCGGCTGATCCGGTCGGTCCACTCCGCGTCGACGCCGAACGCCGCCTGCGCGAAGCCCACCCGCCTGACGGCGTCGGCCAGGCCCGGATCGCCAGGCGCCAGCAGCCGCACCGGCGCGTCAAGCGCCACGGTGTGCGGCGGCACGAAGTACTCGTCCGGCACAACGGTGCGCGCGTGGACGAGCGCGCCGACAGCGACCACCGAGCCGGCCCCCAACCGTGCGCGCTGCAGGACCGTCGCCGAGGTCGCCACATAGACGCACCTGCCGACCTCGCAGCCCAGCAGCGTGGCATGCGGCCCCACAAAAACGTGGTCGCCGACAAGCACCGGCTGATCGGCGGCGACCGCGGACCCGCGCAACACCGCGTTCTCGCAGATCACCGCCGCCTCCCCGACCTCGATCCGAGCCCCCTCGGCATCGAGCACCGCGCCGTACATCACCCGCGCTCTCGGTCCCACGCGGACATCACCGACGAGCGTGGCCGTCGGAGCGACGTAGGCGGTGGGATGGACCCGCGGTTCACACCCGCGGTGCCGGATGCGGATTCCCCGTGTTTCAGCGACCATGAGCGGATAATCGCCCGACCGGCCACGAGCATGCTGGCGGATTTCGGACATCGCGTAAACACTGTCAAAACACTCGCTGGTCCCCCAGCGTCGCCAGGCGGTCGATGCCGAGGCCGCCGATGAACAGGCGTTCCTTGCGGTTGCCGAGCAGTTCCTGTGTCCACGGCACAAAACCGCCGTCGCCGAGTTCGAACCGCTCGCCGTCGAGGTGGCAGGCGAGTTTGAAGCAGAGTCCCGTGTAGTAGCCGCGGCCGGTCTCGCGTTCCGGGTCGTCGGTCACCTCGCCGGGCATCGCCTCCCGGATCGCGTCGGCGACGGCGGAGAACCTCGGATCCAGCACGGTCAGCCGGACCTCCAGCGGCGCGTCCAGTTGAGCGCGGACGGCATCGGCCATCGCCTGAATCACTTCGGCGGAGTACCGGCGTTCGAAGGCCAGGTTTCCGGTGTCGCGGCCCGCGGCGACCAGGCCGAGCAGGGTGAAGTGGGCGAACATCGCGGGCCCGTCGACTCGCTGCGCGCGCACCACGCGCTGGCTGGCGGCCAGGCGCACCACTTCCTCGGTGTCCTGGCGGCGGATCGCCGCCTCCAGCGCGAGCCCGTTGGTCGGATCGGCGGCGACCTCGCTGCCGCGGATCGTGGAAACCACCTTGTTCTGGTGCACCGCGCCGAGTACCGAATGCAGGCCGAGCGGCGCCAGCGGGGACAGGGTCACCTTCTCGAACTCCGGGCCGAGCGCGTCGAGCGCGGCCGATTCCGCGGCGCGCAACCGATCGAACGGAATGTCGGAGGAAGCCACGAACCGGTCGGTCCGGCCGCGGCGGAGCAACTCCGGTCCGGACAGCCGGGCCGCGCGCTCTCGCATCACGGCCAGCATCAACGTGGTCAGGTCCGCGCCCGGCAGGCCGGTCAGTAGTTCCAGGGTGCGTTCGCCACCCGCTTTCGCCAGAACTCGGGGCAAGGGTCCATCGGCCATGGCGCATTGTGGCGCGGCCGGGTTCCGGGCCGCCAACCGATTTCCCCACACGAAGGTGGCTCCCGGGGTTCTCGCCCCGGAAGCCACCTTCGTGTCGAGGAACTATCCGGTGTAGAGGGTCAGGCCGTAGGCGCTGAGCGCTTCGTTGACCGGCTGGAAGAAGGTTGTGCCACCGACGCTGCAGTTGCCGGAGCCACCCGAGGTCATGCCCTGGGCCTGCACGCGGGTGCCGGAGCCGGGGTCGCTGACCACGGAACCGCCGGAGTCGCCCGGTTCGGCGCAGGCGCTGGTGCGGGTCAGGCCGTAGACGATGTCACCGCCGCCGTAGTTGACGGTCTGGTTCAACGCGCCGACGGTGCCGCAGCGCCAGCCGGTGGTCGAACCGGAGCGGCAGATCCGGCTGCCCACCGGGCTGACCGCGGAACCGCCGACGGTCACGTCCGAACCGCTGTTCCAGCGGTCCACCAGCGGCGTGGACACCGCCGAGGAACTGGTCACCCGGATCACGCCGTAGTCGTTGCCGGGGAAGGAACTGCCCGACACGGTGCCGATCGCGCCGCCGGTGCCGGTGACGCTGCCACCGAGGTCGGTGCAGTGCCCGGCGGTGATCACGTACCGGGTGCCCGACGAGTTGCGTGCGTTGAAGCCGATCGAGCAGCGGCCACCGCCGAAGTAGATGGCCTGCCCGCCGATCAGGTTCCACTTCGGATGGTTGGCCTGGGTGGTCGGCTGCACGCGGACCGCGTCCGAGCCGGCCGAGTTCGCCCAGGCGACCCCGGCGGGGTCGTTGTGCAGCACCGAAACCACCACGTCGTTGGTGGTCACGTCGACATACCAGCCGGTGACCGAGTCGGGCACCGAACCGGCTCTGTTGTCCAATGTGGACTGCACGCCGGCCAGTTTCGCGGCGCTGTTCTTCACCACCTTGGCCACCGCGCCGGCCGAGCGGATCTCACCGGTGCGCGCGGCGTCGGTGGTGCCGACGACGAACTTGCCGTTGCCGTCGAGCCAGGAACTGGCGTAGGACTCGCCGAGCCGCTGGCTCAGCGACTGCTGCGCGGCGGCCAGCGCGGCCGGATCGGCAGTTGAGTCCAAAGTGGATGCTTCGGTGGCGGAAGCTGGGCTGGCGACGGCGACCGCGACCGCGGCGGAACCGGCCAGTGCGAGGATAGTGCGCAGGGAACGTCGACTCACGAACGGCCTCCAAGGCAGGGAAGGAAAGGGCCGGAAAAGCGACGGTGTACACCTGCCGGAGGACGCTACGGCAAGCCCAGTGCCATCGGTAGCGGCTATTTGAGCGCTCCCGAAAGCGCGAAAATCGCTCGTGTTCCACGTCACACTGTCACTCTCGGTGACTGAACCAACCTTGGAACGCGGACGGATTGGTGAATGACCCACCCCGAGTGTCGTAGTGGTGCCTGATCACGGCCGCGGCCACGTGGTTAGGTGGGGGCCGTGACCGCAGGAACACTGGAGCAGTTCGAGGCCGCGCGGCCACGCCTGTTCTCCCTGGCCTACCGGATGCTCGGAGAGGCCGCGGAAGCCGAGGACGTGGTCCAGGAGGCTTATCTCCGCTGGGCGAAGAGCGAACCGGTGGACACCCCGCCGGCCTGGCTCACCCGGGTCGCCACGAACCTCTGCCTCAACCGGCTCACCTCGGCCAGGGCGCGCCGCGAGCGCTACGCCGGGCCGTGGCTGCCCGAGCCGGTGGTCACCGGGCCGGGTCCGTTGGAAACTGCCGAACAGCGCGACTCGCTCCGCTTCGGCGTGCTGGTGTTGCTGGAGCGGCTCACGCCGCCGGAGCGCGCGGCCTTCGTGCTGCGCGAGAGCTTCGAGTACAGCCACCGGGAGATCGCCGGCATCCTCGGCGTCTCCGAAGCGAACGCGCGGCAGCTCTACCGGCGCGCGCGGGAGCACGTGGGCGAGCCGCGCAAGCGGTTCGAGGCGTCGGCCGAGGACCATCGGAAGGTGATCGAGCGGTTCATCGCGGCCGCGCTGAACGGTGACCTGGCGGCCTTGGAGCAGATGCTCACCGAGGACGTGGTCTCCTGGTCCGACGGCGGCGGCAAGGTCACCGCCGGGCGGCGCCCGATCACCGGCCGCGACAAGGTGCTGCGCCTGCTGGCCGGTCTCGGCCGCCACCCCCGCGCGGCGGGCGCCGAGTTCGCCGTGGAGGTGGTCAACGGGGAGCCCGCGCTGCTGGTGTTCGAGTCGGGTGGGCTGACCGCCGTCATGCTGCCCGAACTCCGCGACGGCAAGGTCACCGCACTGCGGACCGTGCTCAATCCGGACAAACTCGCCTATGCCGCCGCACAACTGGCCCAGCGGGACGCACACGCCCCCTGACCGACCACCACCCGGCAGCTCCCTGGTGCTCCGCCGGACAACACCCGGCCGAGAGCGGAACTCACCGGACAAATCCCGGCCACGAAGAACGCAAGCCTGATCCGCCGGACAACGCCCGGCCAAGGAGAGCGTGGGCCTGATCAGCCGGACAGGGCCCGGCCACGAAGAACGCGAGCGTGGCCCGCCAAACAACGCCCGGCCGCGGAGAGCGCGAGCCTGACCCGCCAACACCGCCCAGCCACGGGCGCCGCGAGCGTGATCCATTAAACAGGACCCGGCCAAGGAGAGCGTGGGCCTGATCAGCCGGACAGTGTCCAGCCGAGGCGCTGCGAGCGTGATTTACCAAACAATGTCCGGCCGCACGGTCCGTCAGCGTGACACAACAGACAATGCCAAGCCGGGCTCCGGAAATGTCTAAGCCGGGCTCCAGGACGGGTCGCGGCCGCTCAGGCCCAGGAGTTTGTCCAGCGGACCGGCGTCGTCGGGCACCGGGACCGCCGGGCCGAACAGGCCCGGGTCACGCGGCTGGTCCGGCGGCGCCATCATGAGCACAAAACCGGTGGCCCCCTCGATCGACGCGGCGTCGCAGTCGAAGGGCTGGCCGCTCGCCTTCGCCAGGTCCCAGCCGTGCAGGACCAGTTCGTCCAGCGCCACCTGACCGGCGACCGCACCGGGCAGTTCGACGCCGCCCGCCATGGTCATGCCTTCCCACGCCTCGGGCGCCCGCCACGCGCTGACCAGTTCCTCCAGCCGCGCCGGGATCCGCGTGCGCCAGTCCGGCCCGAGCCTGCCCGCCGCCGGGACGGGCGGGGCCGAGGTCAGCGCGCCACGCTCCTTGCGCGCGGCCGCCAGGAAGCCCTGGGCCAGGCCGTCGACGTGATCCAGCAGTATTTCGATCGAATAACTCCCGCACGGCGTCGGCGCGCCGAGTTGGTCCTCGCGCAAGCCCGCCACCAGCGCGGACAGCCGCCCGGCGGCCGGCCCCAGGTCGTACACCCGCGTCATGGTCCCTCCCGTGCCCAGTATTGGCGATCACCCTAGCGCACCGGGAATTACCCTTACCGCGCAGTGCTTCCCGCGAAAGTCCACAATAGACAGTCCGGAGCGGACGGCGGGATTTCCGCACCCTGCAAAGCGGATTATCGGCGAGCGAACTTGACAAGACACCTGGTCCTTGACCAAGGTCCTTCCCCAACGCCATAGGCACGAGCTGACGGGGAGGAAGTTCGGCCAGCGAAATCGCTGGTGAGGTGCTTGAATCGACAAGCCGCAGGCAACACACGCGAGGGCGCGGTGACGGCCATGAACACCGTTCGACCGGTATCGGGGGCCGAACGGGGTGCGAACACCGCATTCGAAGACTCGGAGGATCTTTCATGGTCAGCCAGCAAGACGGTACCGCCGGCCCGGTGGCGGAACCGGATAAGAAGACACTGCGGAAGGCCATCGCCGCCTCGGCGATCGGTAACGCCACGGAGTGGTTCGACTACGGTGTCTACGCCTACACCGCGACTTACATCGGCGAAGCGTTCTTCCCCAGCGAGGACCCGACGGCGTCGACGCTCGGCGCACTGATGGTGTTCGCCGCCTCCTTCCTGATCCGCCCGCTCGGCGGCATGGTCTGGGGCCCGCTCGGCGACCGCCTCGGCCGCCAGCGCGTGCTCGCCACCACCATCCTGCTGATGGCCGGCGCCACCTTCTGCGTCGGCCTGCTGCCCGGCTACGCCACGCTCGGCATCGCCGCGCCGATCCTGCTGATCCTGCTCCGCATGATCCAGGGCTTCTCCACCGGCGGCGAGTACGGCGGTGCGGCCACCTTCATGGCGGAGTACGCGCCGGACAAGAAGCGCGGCAAGTACGGCAGCTTCCTCGAATTCGGCACGCTGGCCGGCTTCACCCTCGGCGCGCTGCTGGTGCTGATCTTCCAGAAGACGCTCAGCGCCGAGGCGATGGGCGACTGGGGCTGGCGCCTGCCGTTCCTGATCGCCGCGCCGCTCGGCCTGATCGGGCTCTACCTGCGGAGCAAGCTCGAGGACACGCCGGTCTTCCGCGAGCTGGAGCAGAAGGGCGAGACCGCGCAGAAGACCAAGACGCAGCTGCGCGACCTCGGCGCCTTCTGGAAGCCGCTGGTGCTGCTGATCGGCCTGGTGATCACGCTCAACGTGGTCAACTACACGCTGCTGGCCTACATGCCCACCTATCTGGAGGGCCAGATCAAGCTCAGCTCCGACGATTCGCTGATCCTGGTCATCATCGGCCAGCTGGCGATGATGGTGCTGCTGCCGTTCTCCGGTGCCCTGTCGGACCGGTTCGGCCGGAAGCCGATGTGGTGGGTCTCGATCGTCGGCCTGTTCGTGCTGGCCATCCCGATGTTCAAGCTGATGGGCACCGGGTTCACCGCGGCGATCCTGGCCTTCGCCATTCTCGGCCTGCTCTACGTGCCGCAGCTGAGCACCATCTCGGCGATGTTCCCGGCGATGTTCCCGACGCACATCCGATACGCCGGTTTCGCCATCGCCTACAACGTCTCGACGGCGGTGTTCGGCGGTACCGCGCCGGTGATCAACGAGTGGCTGATCGGCGAGACCGGGGACAACATCGTCCCGGCGTACTACATGATGGCGGCCTGCGCGATCGGCGCGGTCGCGCTCATCTTCACCCCGGAGACCAGGGGCGCGTCCCTGCGCGGCCGGGGTGTGCCGGGCGTGGACGCGCTGCCGGAACCGGTCGGTAAGTAGGCGTACGCCAGGAACGGGCGGCACTGGGCCATTCGGCCTACGTAGGCCACGCCGTCAGAGTGCAGTAGCGGCAGGTCTGTCGTCGCCCGTCCCTGGCACCTAACGTTGGCGTATGGAGCTGGAACTGCGCCATTTCCGGATCATCTGCACCGTTGCCGAAGCCGGGAGCATCACCAAGGCCGCCTCGGCACTGGGGCTGGCGCAGCCCGCGCTGACCGCGCAGCTCCACCGCATCGAACGCACGCTCGGCGGCCCCCTGTTCGACCGCGACCGCCGCGGCGTGCGACCCACCCCGCTCGGCGAGCTGGTGCTCTCCCGCGCCCGGCTGCTGCTGCCCGCGGTGTCCACCCTCAAGGAAGAGGCCGCGCGGCTGGCCAACGCCACCCACCCCGGCGCCACCCCCGCCCGGCTGCGCCTCGGCTCGGCGAACGGGCACGTGCTCGGCGGGCTGGTGCACCAGCTCAACACCAGCCTGCCGGGCCTCCGCATCACCACCCACGTCTCGTGGTCGGCGGACGAACTCGCCGCGATGGTCGCCGAATGCCGGCTCGACTTCACCCTGGCCGGTGTCTGCGGGGACGCCCAGCCCCCGGCGCAGCCCGGCCTGCACTGGCGCACCCTGGCCACCGACCCCGTTTTTGTGCTGCTGTCCGACGACCATCCGCTCGCCGGCGCGCAGGAGGTCGACCTGGCCGACCTCGCCGACGAGAACTGGGGCGCCACGCCCGGCGACGGCTGCTTCGGCGACTGCTTCGCCGCCGCCTGCGCCCGCGCCGGCTTCTCCCCGCGCTCGCTCTACGAGACCGACGTGACCAGTTGCATCGATCTGGTCGAATCCGGTGACGCGGTGGTGTTGTGCCAGCCGATGTTCCGCCGAATGCCCGGGGTGCGGGCGGTGCCGATCGCCGGAAACCCGTTGCGCTGGCGCAATCTGCTCGGCTGGCACCCGGAAGCCCCGGCGGCGGGCTTCGCCGCGCGATTGCTCGAACTGGCCCGCGCGGCCTACCGCGACGTCACCGCGCGCAGCCCGCGGTACGCGGCCTTCCTGCGTGAGAATCCCGAGTTCGGCGTTCCGGACGCGACGCCGGTGGTATGACAGAAACGGTATCTCCCGCCGTGTGGAAGGCAAGGTTAACGTCGCTTAACCCGCCCCCTCACCGCTAGGAGCACCACCATGGCCAGACGTCTGGTCGCCCTGCTCGGAGCCGCGATCGCGGCCTCCGGCGTGATCACCGCGATGACGGTCACCGCCGCCGTCGCGGGCACTTCGGCCGAGGTTCTCGACGCCATGCAGCGAGACCTCGGGATCAGCGCGGGCGAAGCCGCCGCGCGGCTGTCCGACGAGGACCGTGCGGCGAAGACCGATCGCTTGCTGCGCAAGAAGCTTTCCCACGGTTACGGCGGCTCCTGGTACGACCCGGCCAAGGCGAAGCTGGTTGTCGCGGTGACCGGTGAGGCGGCCGCGCAGACCGCGCGGGCGGACGGCGCCGAGGCGGTGGTGGTCAGCCGCACCGAAGCCCGGCTGGACGCCCTCAAGTCCGAATTGGACAATCGGAGCAAGGCCAGTCCGCGCACGGTGGCCGGCTGGTACGTGGACGTGCCCAGCAACAAGATCGTGCTGCTGTCCCGCGGTGAGGCGCTCGGCGCGGCGCACTCGTTCGTCGCGGCCAGCGGCGTGCCGGCGGACGCGGTCAGCGTGGTCGCCTCCACCGAGTCCCCTCGCCCGCTGATCGACGTGGTCGGCGGCAACGCCTACTACATCGGCGCTGGCACCCGCTGCTCGATCGGCTTCTCGGTGACCGACGGCTTTGTCACCGCCGGGCACTGCGGCAACACCGGCGCTTCCACCAGCCAGCCGACCGGGCAGTTCGTCGGCTCCAGCTTTCCCGGCAACGACTACGCCTACGTGCGCGTCGCCGCGGGCAACACCCCGATCGGCGCGGTGAACAACTACTCCGGCGGCCGGGTCGCGGTGGCGGGCTCGCAGGACGCGCCGGTGAACTCCTCGATCTGCCGGTCCGGTTCGACCACCGGCTGGCGCTGCGGCACCATCCAGGCCCGCAACTCCTCGGTCACCTACCCGCAGGGCACGGTCAGCGGGCTGATCCGCACCAGCGCCTGCGCCGAGCCCGGTGACTCCGGCGGCTCGGCCATCTCCGGCAGCCAGGCCCAGGGCGTGACCTCGGGCGGTTCCGGCAACTGCAGTTCCGGCGGCACCACCTACTTCCAGCCGGTCAACGAGATCCTGCAGACCTACGGCCTGACCCTGGTCACCGACGGCGGCGGCAACCCGCCGGGCGGCTGCGACGACTCGGAGAACACCTACAACGGCAACCTCTCCAGCGGTGGCAACGCGATCCAGCCGGGCGGCGGTTCCTACACCACCACGACCTCCGGCGCCCACCTCGGCTGCCTGGCCGGCCCGTCCGGCACCGACTTCGACCTGTACCTGCAGAAGTTGAACGGCAGCACGTGGACGTCGGTGGCCAGCGGCACCACCCCGCAGGCGAGCGAGACGGTGACCTACAACGGCACGGCGGGCACCTACCGGTGGCGCGTGCACGCCTACAGCGGCTCCGGCGCCTACACGCTCGGCACCACGACGCCGTGATGACCCGCGAGGAGGCATCCCCGAGCAGCCTCCTCGCAACCGGGCCGTGGGTAGGGCGTTCCGACCGGTGGACGACCAGGGAACGCCCTGCCCATGGCCTTTTCCGCGCTCGTGTGCTTGACGGCCGTGCGGCCGGGAGGGTTGGGTGCGGTGTGCGCATTCTCCGGGTGGTCACGCTTTCCCTCGTTCTCGCGGTCGGTGCCGCCGTTCCGGCGCCCGCCGCGCCCGCGCTCGATCTGGATCGCAGCACGATTCCCCAGCTGCAGCGGCTGATGGATCGCGGGAAGCTCAGCTCGGTCCGGCTCACCGGCCAGTACCTGGACCGGATCCGCACGGTCGACCGCGACGTGCGTGCCGTGCCGGCCGTCGACCCGACCGCGCTCGCGCAGGCCGCCGCCAGTGATCTCCGGCGCCGCACCGGGCACGCGCGCGGGGCGCTCGAAGGCATTCCCGTGCTGTTGAAGGACAACATCGACACGCGGGGCCAGGACACCACGGCCGGGTCGCGCGCGCTGAGCGGCAAGCCGCCAGCCGCGGACGCGACACTGGCGCGAAAGCTGCGTGCGGCCGGTGCGGTGGTGCTCGGCAAGGCGAATCTGTCCGAATGGGCCAACTTCCGGTCGACCAGGTCCACTTCGGGCTGGTCCGGTGTGGGCGGTCAGACGCACAATCCCTATGTGCTGGACCGGAATCCGTGTGGTTCCTCGTCCGGTTCGGGCGCGGCCGTCGCCGCTTCGCTGGCCCAGGTGGCGATCGGCACCGAAACCGACGGTTCGATCGTCTGCCCGGCCGGGGCGAACGGCGTGGTCGGCGCGAAACCATCGCTGGGGCTGGTCAGCCGCACCGGCGTGGTGCCGATTTCGGCCGAGCAGGACACCGCGGGACCGATGGCGCGCAACGTGGTGGACACCGCGATCACCTTGTCCGCCTTGCAGGGTCGCGATCCGGCTGATCCGCCCACTTCGGACTATCCCGCGGACCAGCCGACCGATTACGCGCGTGAACTGCAGCCCGGCGCGTTGAAGGGCGCCCGGATCGGATTGTGGCGCCAGAGCGGGATCAACACCGAGGTGGACCGTGTGGTCGGCGAAGCGGCCGAGGTGCTGCGTTCTCGCGGAGCCGAGGTGGTCGACGTCGAACTGCCCTACCAGGACCAGGTAGGGGCGGCCGAGGGCGCGGCGCTGCTGAGCGAGTTCGCCAGGGACCTGCCCGCGTACCTGAAGACCCGGGCCGGTGTGCCGCAGAGCATTGCCGAACTGGTCGAGTTCAACCGGCGGGATCCGGTGGAGCTGAGCAAGTTCGGGCAGGAACTGTTCGAGCAGGCGCTGACCGCGCCCGGCACCGACGACCCCGGTTATCGGGAACAGCGGGCGACGGCCACTTCGCTGGCGCGCAGGTCCATCGACGAAACGCTGACCGCGCACGACCTCGACGCGATCCTCTCCCCCACCAACAGCCCGGCGTGGAAAACCGCGTACGGCTCGGGTGACGCGTTCGAACTGGGCTCGTCGACTCCGGCCGCGGTCGCGGGTTACCCCAACGTCAGCGTGCCCGCCGGGTACGCCGGGGAACTGCCGATCGGCGTCTCGCTGTTCGCCGGCCGCTGGGCCGACGCCGAGGTGCTGTCACTGGCCGCCGCGTTCGAACAGGCCGCCCCGGTCCGCCGGGCTCCGCGCTACCTCCCGGGAGGCTAGGCGAGGAGCCCGCCACGCTGTCCGACGGCCCGCTCGCGGAGAACACCGGCGACGACGGCCTCCTCCGCGAGCTGGTCCCACCCTGCTCATGGGTCAGGCGACGGCCGCCACCAGACCTGGGCGGCGTGCCCCCAGGATCGTGGCGCGCACGACGGTTTCCTTGTAGAGCGCGGCCGCCCGTCCGGTCAGCACTCGCTCGATCGGGCTGTCGTCGGCACGCACGAACTGGATCAGGCCGTCGCGGCGGCCGAGGCTGATGCACTGGTTGAAGAACCGGAACTCCAGCGGTTTCGGCGTGCGCCCGGCCAGCCGGTCCGCGATCGCCTTGCTCGCGCAGACCGCCGCGGGAATGCCGGTGGCGCAAGCCATCCGCAGTTCCTGGCCGTCCGGGCGGCGGGCCGCCGCCGCGTCGCCGATGCCGTAGACCTCCGGATGCGACACCGAGCGCAGCGTCTCGTCCACCACCATCCGCCCGCTGTCCTCCACGGCGAACCCGGCCTCGCGGGCCAGTGGTGAGACCTGGAAGCCGGTGGTCCAGACGACCGTGTCGGCGGCGACGTGCTCGCCGTCGTCCAGGACCAGCCCGTCCGCGCGGACCTCGGCGATCCGCACCTCGTCCCGTACCTCGATGCCGAGCCGGGTGAAGGTGCCGCGCACGTGCCGCCTGCCGCGTTCCGACAGCGCGGCACCGAGCTTGCCGCCGGTCACCAGGCGGACCTTCAGCTCCGGATAGGTCTCGGCCAGTTCGGTGGCCGCTTCGAGCCCGGTGAGCCCGCCCCCGGCCACCGCGACCACCTGGCTGCCGCGCAGCTTCTCCCGCAGCCGGACAGCGTCTTCGCCGCCCGCGACGGCGTGGGCGTGCTCGGCCGCGCCGGGCACCGCGCCCAAGTCGGCCTGGCTGCCCAGCGCGTAGACCAGCACGTCGTAGTGGAGGCGCGCACCACCGGCCAGCTCCACCTCGCGCGACCGCGCGTCGATGCGGGTGACCCGGTCGACCACCAGCTGGATGCGGGTGCCCGCCAGCAGGTCCGCCAGCGGCAGGTCCCGCATCGGCTGCCCGGATGCCAGCTGGTGCAGGCGGACCCGCTCGACGAAGTGCGCCCCCGCGTTGACCAGTGTCACCTCGGCGCCGGCGCGCTTCGCGACCAGCTTCGCCGCCATCAGACCCGAGTAGCCGGCGCCGAGTACCACGATCTTCGCTGCCATTTCCGTTCCCCTTTCGTCGCCACCTGAACCGGCGAACCGGCCCGTCTGTGACGACCCGTCGGGGTGAACGCGGTCACACCGGCGCGGGGATCAGTACTTGTCCTGCGGGATGAGCAGCCACAGGGCCAGGTAGATGAGGAACTGCGGGCCCGGCAGGACGCAGGAGACCACGAACAGGATCCGCACGGTGCGCGGCTTCCAGCCCATCTTGCGCGCGATGCCGGCGCAGACACCCGCGATCACCCGGTTGTCCCTCGACCTGGTCAATGTCCTCGTCGGTGTTGTCATGACTCCACCATGCGCTCCCGGCGCGCGGTTCGCATCGGTGAGACCCCGGAGAAGACCCCGATTCGCCCACTCCGGGTAACTACAACCCCAGGTCGGACAACCCGGGGTGATCGTCGGGGCGGCGGCCCAGCGGCCAGGCGAACTTCCGGTCGGCCTCGGCGATCGGCAGCGTGTTGATCGACGCGTGCCGGACCGCCATCAGGCCGTGCTCGTCGAACTCCCAGTTCTCGTTGCCGTAGTTGCGCGTCCAGTTCCCGGCGTCGTCGTGGCATTCGTAGGCGAAGCGCACCGCGATCCGGTTGCCGCCGAACGCCCAGATTTCCTTGATCAGCCGGTAGTCCAGTTCCGCGGCCCACTTCCGGCGCAGCAGGGCGACCACCTCCGCCCGGCCGGTGGCGAACTCGGCGCGGTTCCGCCACCGGGTGCCGGTGGTGTAGGCCAGCGAGACCCGCTCCGGATCGCGCGTGTTCCAGGCGTCCTCCGCCAGCCGGACCTTCTCGATCGCCGTCTCGCGGGTGAACGGCGGCAGCGGCGGGCGCTCGGTCATGGTTTCCCTCCAGACTCCGGAGAACGCTCGTTCTCCAGATGGAGACCCTACGAGGGCGGCAACGCTCAGCGCAAGAGGGTCTCGGCGGCGCGGCGGGCGTCCCCGGCGGGCTCCGGCCCCGGGTCCATGCCCGCCACCACCATCGCGCCTTCGGCCAGCAGCACCAGTTGCGCGGCGACCCCGCCGGGCAGACCGGCCTCGGCGGCCAGCCCTTCCACGTATTCGCGGAACCGGCGTTTGTGCGACCGGGAGATCTCGGCCACCCGCGCGGAAGTGGTGCCGAGTTCGCCGTAGGAATTGATGAACGCGCACCCGCGGAAATCGGGCTCGGTGAACCAGATCGCCAGCCAGTCGAACACCGCCAGCACCCGCTCCTTCGGCCCGGCGACCGCCGAGACGTGCGCCCGCAACCGCGCGCGCCAGCGCTCGTCCCGCCGGGTCAGGTACGCCTCGACCAGGTCGTCCTTGGAGGCGAACAACCGGTACAGGCGCTTGAGCGAAACCCCGGAGCGCGACCGCACGGCGTCCATTCCGACCGCTTGGATTCCGCGCCCGTAGAACAGTTCCTCGGCGGCATCGAGGACCAGCCCGGCCGCGACCTCGTCTTCCACGGAGCGCAGGTTACCTCAGGGTGAGCTGCTCGCTGATGGTCTGCAACTGGTCGAGCAGCGTGTCGAACCGCGGTCCGTGTTCGGACAGGAAGCGCGTGGTCGCCGCGGTCATCTCGTTGACGTCGGCGAACATCGCGCCGACGGCGTCGCGCTGGTCGGTGATCGTGCGCAGCGCCAGGTCCGCGTCGTCGAGCAGGGTGGCGAACTCGTCCTTCTGCGCCAGCAGGGTGTCGGTCAGCTCCTGCACCACGGACGGCAACTGCCCGATTCCGGTGTCGGTCGAGACCCCGGCCACGGCGAGCACCAGCACGGCGGCGGCGATCTGCGCGGGTCGGCTGGCGGCGGTCGGCACCGCGACAGCCTATCCAGCCGCGGTTGCTCACAATCCGTAGGTCTTGCCGATGATGTCCCGCTGGATCTCGCTGGTGCCACCGTACACAGTGGACACCACGGCCGAGCGCAGCAAGCCCTCCATGCCGTATTCGGTGGCATAGCCGTAACCGCCGAGCATCTGCATGCCGTCCAGTGCCATCGCCTTGGCGAACTCGGTGGCCTTCAGCTTGGCCATGGACGCCTCGCGCGGCAGGCTCCGGTCCGGGTTCGCGTCGATCTTGGCGGCCACGTCGTGCACCAGCAACCGCGTGCACTCCAGTTCGGTGGCGTGGTCGGCGAGCCGGTGCCGCAGGGCCTGGAAGCTGCCGATCGGCCTGCCGAACTGGTGGCGCTCGCGGACGTAGGCCAGCGTGTCCTCGAAGGCGCGGCGCGCGGTGCCCAGCATCACCGCGGCGAGGATCATCCGCTCCAGGTTCAGCCCGGTCATCAGCTGCTTCCAGCCCTGGTCGACGGTGCCGACCACGGCGTCGGCGGGCAGCACGCAGTCGGTCAGGTAGAGGTCGTTGACCTCCTTGCCGCCCATGGTCTCGATCCCGCGCACGGCCAGCCCGTCCACCGTCGACGGCACCGAGAACATGGTCATGCCCGCGTGCTTGCCCTCACCGGGCGAGGTGCGCGCGACCAGCAGGATGTGCTCGGCGAAGTGCGCGTTCGAGCACCAGGTTTTCTGCCCGTTGAGCACCCACCCGTCACCGCGCCGCTCGGCCCGGCAGCTCAGCGCGCCGACGTCGGACCCGGCTTCCGGCTCGGACATCGAGATGGACAGCACCGCGCCGTCCACCACCGCGGGCAGGATCTCGCGCTTCTGCTCGGCCGACCCGAACTTCTCGTACGCCGAGGCGGCGATGATCGTGGTGGCGAACCCGCCGATCGGCGCCCGCCAGTACGCCGTCTCCTCCAGGAAGAGCACCAGGTCGGCCATGCCACGACCGCCCCCGCCGTACTCCTCCGGCAGCGACAGGCCGAGCCAGCCGAGATCGGCGAGCTTGCGGTACAGGTCGTCGTCGTGCGGCACGCGCTGCTTGCGGTCCACCTCGCGGCGGCAGAACTCGCCGATCGCCTTGACGAAGTCGTCCTGGTCGGTCATGTCGGGCACCTTTCCGGAATTCAGACGAGCGGACGGCCGGCGGCGACGCGCCGCCGAAGGTCCCACAGGCAGAGGTTGTAGGGAAACCGGCGCAGCGGCTTCGGCGAGACCCGGACCACCACCGCGACGGCGCGCATCAGCGCGTCGAACCGGCGCTGGTGGCGGTGGCTCCAGGGCAGCCGCATCTCCTCGCGGAACCGCGGCGGCAGGAAACCCGTGGTGACGAACCGGTGCAGCGAGGCGAAAGGGCGTGCGATCGGGGGCAGGAACCGCAGTTCGACCAGGTCGGTCAGGTACGCGCGGACGCGGTCGTCGAGGTCGACCCGGTCCAGCGACTTCTCCCAGTACTCGGCGAAGGCCGTCCGGTCGGCGGGCCAGCTCTCCTGGCGCACCTGGAGCGTGGTGCCGAAGGCGGCCGAGGACTGGTAGATCGCCTCGGCGGTCTCGCTGTCCATCGGCTTGCCGAACAACGTGTAGATGTCCTCGAACCCCTTGTACAGACACGCCGCGACCCACAGTTGGAGGTCCTCGTCGAAGGCGTTGTACTCGACCGGGCTGGAATCGGTCGAGTGCACCTGCGCGTGCTGCCGGTTCACCTCGCGCCGGTAGGCCCGCCGCTCTTCGTCGGTGCCGAGCGTGGCCACGGCGAGATAGGTCAGCGTGGTCCGGGTGCGCTTGACCGGGTGCTTGAACACGTTCCCGCTGTCCACCCGGCTCTCGGCCACGCCGTAGCCGACGCCGGGGCGGCTGAGCTGCATGATCACGTTCGCGGTACCGGCCAGCAGGCCGGCCCCGATCACGGCGTCCTCCAGCTCGGGCATAGTCGGCTCCAATTCTGCTCACGTCCGTTCGCAGATATCAGACCGGCTCGGTGCGGAACCTGTCAAGATGGGGCCATGGAGAGTTCGCCCTTGCGCGTCTACGGCGGGGTGGCGGGCGGTGACCGCCAGGCGGAGCGCCGCGCGCAGTTCGTCGCGGCCGGTTTCGACCTGCTCGGCACCGAGGGCGTGCTGACCGTGCGCGGTGCCTGCAAGGCCGCCGGGCTCGCGGCCAGGTACTTCTACGAGAGCTTCGCCGACCGCGACGCGCTGGCCGCCGCGGTGTTCGACCACGTCGTCGGCGAGATCGCCGAGACCACGCTCGCCGCGGTGCAGGGCGCACCCGGCGACGCGCACGCCAAGGTCCGCGCCGGGCTGGCCAACATCGTGCGGCTGGTCGCCGAGGACCCGCGCCGGGGCAGGCTGCTGTTCTCCCCGAAGCTCAACCTCGCGGTGCTGGCCGAGCGGCGGGCCGCGTCGGCGCGCATGTTCGCCGGGTTGCTCGGCGCGCAGGCCAGGGAGTTCTACGGCGCGGCCAAGGACGCCACGCTGGAGCTGGACACCGAGTTCCTGGTCGGCGGGCTGTCCCAGACGCTGACCGCGTGGCTGGACGGCGACCTCGACTTCACCGAGGAGCAGGTGGTCGCCCGCTGCACCGCGATCTTCATCCTGGTCAGCGAGTAAACTCGACCGGAACCCTGATGAGAACCCCAGTTGGAGCCCGTTTTGCCCGAGCTTGACCGCAGTGCGCTGCGGGCCGACTGCGCGCAGTGCTTCGCCCTGTGCTGCGTGGCACCCGCCTTCGCGAAATCGGCCGATTTCGCCATCGGCAAACCGGCCGGGCGCGCGTGCCCCAACCTGCTCGAGGACTTCCGCTGCGGCATCCACACCGAACTGCGCCCGCGTGGTTTCCCCGGCTGCACGGTCTACGACTGCTTCGGCGCGGGCCAGAAGGTCGCGCAGGTCACCTTCGGCGGCCGTGACTGGCGACGGGCCCCGGAAACCGCGAAGCAGATGTTCGAGGTCTTCCCGGTCATGCGGCACCTGCACGAGCTGCTCTACTACCTGACCGAGGCGCTCGAACTGCCGCAGGCGCAGCAGGTCCACAGTGGACTGCACGAGGTCCGCGAGCGGATCGACCTGCGCACCGAGGAAAATCCGGAGACCCTGCTCGAGACCGACGTCGCCGGGCTGCGCGAGGAAGCGAACGTGCTGCTCTCCCGCGCCAGCGAACTCGCCCGTGCCTCGGTGAAGGGCAAGAAGAAGAACCATCGCGGTGCCGACCTCATCGGCGCGCGGCTGAAGAACGCGTGCCTCGCCGGCGCGAACCTGCGGGGCGCCTACCTGATCGGGGCCGATCTGCGCGGGGCGGATCTGCGGCTCGCCGACGTGATCGGCGCCGACTTCCGCGACGCGGATCTGCGTGGCGCCGACCTCACCGAGAGCGTGTTCCTCATCCAGTCCCAAGTGGACTCGGCCAGGGGCGACGGCAGCACCGGGCTGCCGCCGTCACTGACCGCACCCGCCCACTGGGGGTGACCGGGGCGGGGAGGAGGGATGCCCCGGTCACCGGCTCCTAGTTGGGGCTGTCGGCGGTGTCCGGGGTGTTGGCGGTGTTCGCCGTGTCCGTCCCGTTGGCCTGCTGCTGGTTCGCCACGTCGTCGGGCGAGTCCGCGGCGGAGTCGGCCGAGTCCACCGGCGAAGCGGCGGGCGAGTCGGCGGACTCCGGCGACTGGTCCACCGCGGCCGGGGCCGCGCCCGCCCCGTCGACCTGCTGCACCACCGGCGCCGGCTGCGGGTCGTTGAGCGCGGTGCCGCCGTCGGCGGCGGCCACCGCGGTGCCGAAGCCGGCCAGCGCGATGGTCGCCCCGGCGATGATCCACGGTCGCTTGTTCATCGATCACTCCTTCTCTGTGCTGACAAGATCCACGATGCCGCCCGAAGATGAAGCCAGGGCCGCACCGCGGGTGAAGGACTTTTCATCCAGGAGCCGCTCCGCGAGCGCGAGCCGCGCGGCGGTCTGCTGCCGCCACCCCGGTTCCTGCACGCGGTGCGGCCCGGTGGCCAGCGAAAGCACCACGGCGGCCGCCCGGCCGGCCAGTGCGGCCGGGTCGAGGTCCGCGGTGAACCGCTCCTCCAGCGCGGTGCCCACGCCCAGGATCGAAGTCGCCCTGATCGGTTGCAGCTGGGCGAGCACGGCGAGGTGGCCGAGCAGGCAACCTGCGTCGTCGAGCCGTTCCCCGCGTCCGGCACCGTCGATGTCGAGCAGGCCGGTCACCCGGCCGTCCCGCACCATCAGCTGGTTCTCGTACAGGTCGCCGTGCACCGGAACGTCCGGCCCTTGTGGACGGTCGTGGTCCACGGCCCGCGCGATTTCCCTTGCCCTCGCGGCGAATTCCGGTGCTGCCGCGGCAATCACCTCGGCGTAGTGCCCGGCCTTCTGCCCCCAGGTCCGGCGGCGCTCACCGGTCGCCAGCCCGGTTGGCAGAGCGTCCAAAGCGGACACCACGCTGTCGGCGTCCAGCGCGACGGAGTCCTCGGTGAGCAGCGCCTGCCGCAGTGTCCGGCCGGGCAGCCCGGCCAGCAGCACCAGCCCGTCGCCGGTCCAGCCGAGCGACTGCGGCACCGCGGCCAAGGCCGCCAGCCGGTGCCGTTCGTGCAGCGCACGGGCCCGCGACGGGCGCACCACCTTGACGAAGACCTGGCGGCGGTCGGGCGTGGTCACCTCGATCACCGCGCGCCGCCGCGGCCGGTATGACCGCACGCGCAGCCGGACTTCGCCGTCGCAGCGGAGTCCGGCACCCTCGACCAGTCGTCGCATGCTCACCGCGTCGAAAGCCGTTGGCAGCGCGGGAAGTTCGGGGTCGAACGGGAACCGCCACACGCCGATGTCGGTGACCCCGTCGCTCAGCCGGACCACCCCGTCGGGCAGCGGGCCGGAGCAGGCGCCGAAGGTCTCACCGGTCTCGGTGCCGTCACCCCAGCGCACGCGCGCGGTGTACCCGACCGTGGTCCGGCCGCGGGGCTGGTGGTCGACCTGCGTGGCGGACCACCGCAGCAGCGTGCCGCCCGCCTCGCCGACCACCACGGTCAGCATCTCGCCCGCCGGTTCCCCGGTGAGCAGGCTCAACTCGGTACTCACCCGGTACACCGTCCTGACCTCGCATGACGGCTCGGTGAGCGGTGGATGAGAGAACTTTCATCCAGGACCGGAACCCGCGTCCCGCTGCCTAATCTGCCCGGTATGTCCAGTGCTGAGACCACGACGCAGTTCCGGCTGGTGCGCTTCCGCAAGCCGGGCTGGGTGGTGCTCGCGATCACCGTCGCGCTGAACGTGGCGAGCATGGCCGTGCCCGCGCTGATCGACCACCCGTTGACCAACGACCGCGGTGAGGTGCAGCTCTATCTGGACGTTTTTGTCGAGGGCAATCTGCCGACCTGGTGGAGCACCGGGCTGCTGGTCACCGCGACCGTCGCGCACCTGGCCGTCGGGCTGCTCGCCCGCGCCAGGGGCCTGCGCGGGGCGTGGGCGTGGTTCGGCAGCGCGCTCATGCTCGGCGCGCTCTCCCTCGACGACCACACCCAGCTGCACGAACGCCTCGACCGCATCGGCAGGCAGCTGGTCACCTACGAGGACGGTTTCCCGTTCTACTGGCTGCTTCCCGGCATCGTCGCCGGCGCGGTGGTGGCCACCGCGCTGCTGCTGCTCGCGGTCCGGCTGCGCGGCGCCGCCCGCTGGTGCATGGCCGGCGGCTGCGCGCTCCTGCTCGCCGCGGCCCTCGGCGGCGAAGCGTTGCAGGGCCTGCTGATCGCCGCGGACGAAAGCGGGCCGCTGTACGTGCTCACCTATCACGCCGAGGAACTGGGCGAGAACCTCGGCGTGCTGCTGATGCTGGCCGCTGCCGCGCGCTCGGTGATCGTCACCCGGCATTCGCGTGGCTTCGACGTGGAGGCCTACGGGGTTTCGAGGGCGTCGAGCAGGGCGTAACCCTGCTGCGCGAACTTCGGCAGGTCCCGCGCGAGCGCGTAGACCAGCACGCCGGTCGCGGTGTGCAGCCGGACCAGTGACATCGCTTCCGGCCACGGGTACACCGGTTCGGCGTGCCGGTGGTAACCACGCAGGAAGTGCTCGCGCACGGCCGGTTCGGTCAGCGGGAAGTCCGCCAGTTTCCCGAAACCGAGCAGTGGGTGCCCGTACCCGGCGTCCTCCCAGTCGAACCACCAGATCGCGCCGTCGGCGTCCACGCCGAAGTTCTTCCAGTGCACGTCTCCGTGCAGCAGCACCGGTTCCCCGGTCAGCTCGACGCCGTCGAAGTCCGCGCGCACCCTCCGCACCCTGGCCGCGGCGTCACCGTCGATCCGGTCCAGCACGGACAGCCGGTGCTCGATCTCGGTGCGCAGGTCCAGGTGCTCCAGCCGGTCACCGAGGTCGCGCGCGGCCGAGGCCCGGTGCAGGCGGCCGAGCATCTCCCCCGCCGTCTCGACCGCCTGGGGCACCGGGTCGAACGGGGCCAGCTCGACCCATTCGTAGGACAGCCACCAGCGATCCGGCCCCAGCTCGCCGTGCCCGAGCAGCCGCGGTGTGCGCGGCACCAGCTCCTCGGCGAGCGGCGCCGCCTGGATCGCGTGGCGGTGGCACACCGGGTTGTCCAGGACCTTGACGAAGATCCCGTCCGCGCGGAAGTGCTGGTTGTGGAACTCCCCCGGCCGCCGCCACGGGGTGACCGGCACGCCGAGCGCGCGTTCCAGCTCCCGCTGGTCAGCAGAGGTCATGCCGGTCACCCAACCACGCGCGCCGCCAGGGTGCACCCCCAGAGCTAGGCGCGGCGCATCACCCGCCGGAGAACCACGAACAGCGCAGCCGCCAGCACGGCGAAGATGCCGAATTCGATGAGCTGCAGCATCGGCACCCTGGTCGCGGGCTGGTAGTCGTGGAAAGTGCCCGTGATCCCGTTTTCGAGCATGCACTTCTTGGCCGCGTCCGGCGGACCGGGCGGCAGGCCGAGGCACGCCTGCGGGAAGTCGACCTTCTCCCCGGTGGAGTTCAGGTATCCGGAGTCGACCCAGAGGTCGTCGTTCCGCGTCTCCCCGCCGCCAGGCCCGTTGAAGGGCCTGAAACCCCGCAGGGTCGGCAAGTAGTGCAGGCGCAACGGAGTCAGCGCGAAGCGCACCACCGCGTAGATCCCCAGGGTCAGCGCCATCGACAGCACCGTGCGGCGGGTGAGCGCGCTCAGCACCAGTCCGAGCGCGAAGCCGAACAACACGTACCCGGCCTGGATCGCCGGTGACGCCTCGAAGGCCGCCATGAACTCGATGCTGAAATTGAACTCCATCTCGTTGTAGTAGTCGGACACCGCCTTGCCGGTGAAGCCGACCGCCACCGCGAGCACCACCGCCATCGGTACCAGCAGCGCGAGCTTGCCCGCGAGCCAGCGCAGCGGGGACACGTCCTGGCTCCACGCCAGGAGATTCGTCCGCCGCTCGTACTCCAGCGAAATCAGCGGCGCCGCCCAGAACACCGCGATGAACACGCCGAACCCCTGCTCCGCCAGCAGTACCCAGCGCGCCGGGTCGGCCATCGTGTCGAAGCCGAGGATGGGCAGCGTCGGCTCGCCTCGCGCCGCGAGCAGCCCGGTCATCGACCACGCGAGCGCGATACCCGCCAGCGTCAGCAGGATCGAGGTGAGCAGCAGCGCGCGATGCTGCCGCCAGGTGAGCCAGAGCAGGCCGGACCAGCCGACCCGGCTTCTCGAGGTCGCGCCCCGCTCGATGGTGACGGTCATCTTCACTCCCCCCGGCGCGCGAGCCGCGCCAGCACCAGTTCTTCGACGTTCACCGGCCGCACGGTCCACGGCTCGGCGATCCCGCGCGGCGCACCGCCGGGCAGTTCGACCAGGAAGCTCGACTGCCGCGCCTGGTGGTTGGCGTCGAGCACGGTGCCCGGTCCCGGCGGGGCGTCCGCGCGCGGGCCGGTGTAGCGGACGTGCCGGGCGAGCAGGTCGTCCAGTTCCCCGGCGAGCACCAGCTGCCCGCCGGCGAGCAACAGCAGGTGGTCGGCCACCCCGCTCAGTTCACCGACCACGTGCGTGGACAGCACCACGGTCATCCCGGTCGCCTCGACCCCGACCAGCAGTTCGGCCATCACCTCGCGGCGGACCAGCGGATCCAGTTCGGACAGCGGCTCGTCGAGCAGCAGCACGTCCGGCCGCGAACCGAGCGCGACCGCGAAGGCGACCTGCGAACGCTGCCCGCCGGACAACTTGCCGCACGGCCGGTCCAGCGGCACGCGGAACCGGTCGAGCCACGACCGCGCCCGGTCCTGGTCCCAGACCAGGTTCAGCCGGGCGCCGACGGCGAGCATGTCCAGCGCCGTCAGGTGCCGGTAAACCGGCTTGTCCTGCGCGACGAACGAAGTACGCCCGGCGACCGCCACCTCCCCGGCGTCGGTGGCCAGCAAGCCGGCGAGCACGGTGAGCAGCGTGGTCTTGCCCGCGCCGTTCGCACCGACCAGCGCGGCCACCTTTCCCGCGGGCAGCTCGAAGGAGCAGTCCCGCAACGCTTCGTTCACCCCGCCCCGCCACGGCGACCGGCGAAAGCCCTTTGCCAGGCGCTCCACCCCGATCACCGTGCCCGCCTTGTCCACCACCGCTCTCATGAGCCCTCCTGCTCGTCCTCGGCCTGGTTCTCGGCGAGCGCCGCTCGCACCAGTGCGTCCACGTCCTCGTCCTCCAGCCCCGCCGCCCGCGCCGCCGTCACCCATTCGGTGAGCCGGTCACGGAGACCGGCCAGCACCGCGGGATCGGCCGAACCGAGCGAGGCCTTGACGAAGGTGCCCGATCCCTGACGGGCCTCCACCAGCCCCGCGTGCTCCAGCTCGCGGTACGCCTTGAGCACGGTGTTGGCGTTGACCCCGCTGCTGGCGACCACGTCCCGCACCGTGGGCAGCCGATCGCCCGGGCGCAGCCAGCCGAGCCGCAGCGCCTCCCTGACCTGGCGGACCAGCTGCAGGTACGCCGGGAGGCCGACGGCCCGGTCGACCCGGAACTCGATCATGGCCACCTCCAGGTTGTTCTACTCAACTAAGACACTAGATGACCGTAGCACTTGGGCACTGCGCGTGATCACCTCGGGGGTCGAATTGCCGTCGACTCTCCGGAATGGACGCAGCGACAGATACGCAGAGTGTGTTTTTTCCCGGCGTTACGGAAATGGTTTTTCCGCCCCGATCGAGTGAACCCGCGAAGCGGTCACGACCTGGGGAAACTCGGCAAAACCGCAGGCAGCCGCGATTCGAATACGGATCGTGTGCATTGATTGACGCACTGCCGTGGTGTTAGCAATGGCCGTCCCGGATTCGCATCCCGTTGCGGATGACTCTGCGCAAGGACAGACCCTGATGACCGATCTGAAGACCTTCCGCGGTGGCGCGCGCCCTCATGCGGTGCTCGCGCTCATCGCGCTGGTGCTGGTGGTGCTCGCCGGCTGCGGCACCACCGGTGACGATGGTGGCGGGGCCGCCGCCCCCGCGGCCCCGCCACCGCCGTCCCCCGAAGCGCTCGCCGCGCTGCCCGAGGCGAACACCTTCGGCGAGCTGACCTCCGCGCCGGCGGACCCGTCCCCCACCCTCCCCACCGGTGGCGAGGTGCTGCACCCCAAGGCGGACGCGGTGGTCTACCGCGCGCCCGGCGCGGAGCCGATCGCCCGGCTGCCCCAGACCCAGATCGGCTCGCCGACCTGGGTGCCGGTGATCGCGCGGCAGGGCGACTGGGCGCAGGTACTGCTCCCGGCCCGCCCGAACGGCGCCACCGGCTGGCTGCACGCCACCCCGGACGCCGTCGAATCGGCGCACAACGACTTCCAGGTCACCGTGGACCTCGACGAGTTCCGCCTGGAGATCCTCGAAGCGGGCAAGCCGACCGGTTCGTGGACCGTCGGCATCGGCAAGCCGGAGCACGCCACACCCACCGGCCGCGCGTTCATCCTCGCCTCGATCGAGGAGAGCGTGAACACCTACAGCCCGATCGTGCTGCCGCTGAGCAGCCATTCCGACTCGCACGAGACCTTCGGCGGCGGACCGGGCACGGTCGGCCTGCACACCTGGCCGGACGACAGCTTCGTCGGCAAGGCCACCAGCGACGGGTGTATCCGGGTCACCCGCGAGGCGCTGGACCGCCTCGTGGAGCTGCCACTCGGCACCGTCGTGCTGATCACCTAGTCCCCCTGATTACGGAGGTAGTTTCCTTGTCCCCACGTACAACCGGTGTGCTCGCCTGCTCGGTGGCCGCCTGCCTGGCCTTCACCGCTTCACCCGCCGGGGCCGCCCCGGCCGAGTCCGCGTACGCCATCGCCGCGTCCGGTCTGGTCAAGATCCCGCGCACGCCATCGGTTTCCGGGCCCGGACAGGAGTCGCTCGCTTCGGTGGCGCTGCCGACTTCCGGCCCGTCGCTGGTCAGCGCGAAGGCGCTGAACGCCGAGGTGAAGCCAGGCCACGCCCAGTCCAGCGTCGCCGGTCTCTCGCTGGACCTCGCCACGCTGCCCGCGGCGGCCACCCTGCCCGGGGTCAGCGCCGAGGTGATCAAGGCCGACTGCCGTGACGGCAAGGGGTCGGTCTCGATCGCGAACCTGAAGGTCGGCGGCAAGGCGGTCAAGCTCGACCAGGTGCCGCCGAACACCACCGTGCCGCTGGCCCCGCTGCTGGAGCTGGTGGTGAACAAGCAGACCAAGAACGACGACGGCACGCTCACCGTGACCGCGGTGTCGGCCAAGCTGCTCGGCCAGACGCAGACGCTGGACATCGCGTCGGCCACCTGCGCCAAGTCCCCCGGTGACACCCCGGAACCGCCGACCAAGCCGGGCGGTGACAAGCCGCAGCCGGGTGGCAAGGCCCCCAAGCCCACGCCGGTTCCCGCGCACCTGGACGTCACCGGCTGAGGCCCGCGCGAAGAGGTGGCTTCCGGGGTGAACTTCCGCCCCGGGAGCCGCCTTCCCGTCACACGGGCCGCGCCGCGGGCGACTCAGCGGGTGTGAACGCGCAAGCCGAACACGTCGAACACGTCATCGTGCTGATGCTGGAGAACCGGTCCTTCGACCACGTGCTCGGGTTCCTCGACCACCCCGATCCCGGGTACGAGGGGGCCGCCGGGGCGCTGTGCCCGGCCGACCCGGCCGCCCGGCGCAGCGAACTGGTGCCCGCCACCCCGGACGCGACCGCCGCGCTGGGCACCGATCCCGGGCACGCACACGAAGCCGTGCTCAAGCAGATCTACGGCAACACCCCCGGCCTGCCGCGGATGCGCGGGTTCATCCAGTCCTATGCGGACACCCTCGGCCGCCCAGGCAGGAACGGGCCGCTCGCCCGGTTCTGGCGCCGGCTCACCGGCCGCCCCGCCCCGATTCCCGCGCGGGCCACCGACATCATGCGCTGCCTGCCCGAATCCGAGACGCCGGTGCTGTCCACGCTGGCCAAGGAGTTCGCCGTGCTCACCGGGTGGTTCGCGTCGGTGCCCGGCGAGACCTGGCCGAACCGCAACTTCGCACACGCGGCGACCTCCGGCGGCACGGTCGACATCGAACCCCGCTTCTACGGCGAGCGCACCATTTTCGAGCAGTTGTCCGGCGCCGGTCACCGCTGGGCGGTCTACCACGACGGAATCGCCCAGGTGTGGGCGTTCTGGAAGCTCTGGGCCGATACGCGGGACAACTTCCACGGCATGCGTGACCTGCTCGAGCACATCGAGAACGACGCGCTGCCCGCCTATTCGTTCGTCGAACCCGACCACGGTTACGGCCTGGGTCCCGGCAACAGCCAGCACCCCGCGAACAACCTCACCAGCGCAGCCAGTTTCGTCGGTGGAGAAGCCCTGATCGCGCGGATCTACAACGCGCTCGTCACCAATCCCGCGGTTTTCGCGAAGACCCTGTTCCTGATCACCTACGACGAACACGGCGGTTTCTTCGACCACGTGCCGGCGAGGCAGGGCCTGAGCCCACTGGCCCCGGCGGAGAACGGATTCGATTTCCGGCTCAGCGGCGTCCGGGTACCGGCGGTGGCCATCTCCCCGCTCATTCCGAAAGGCACCATCGACACCACTTTCTACGAACACGCGTCGATCCCGAAAATGGTGCGGAACCGGTTCGCCCCCGAACTGCCGCCGCTCACCGCCCGTGACCGCGACGCGAATGATCCGCTGGCCGCACTGCGCCTGCTTTCCCACCCGCGCACCGACTACCGGCGTGTGCCACTCCCCTCCAGCACCGCCACCAGCGAACCCCCCGAAACCCTCAACGACTTCGAAGCCAGCCTCCTGCGCCTCGCCGGTGCCGTGAAGAACCGTCTCGAACAGCCGCTCACCACCGAAAGCGCCGCCCACCCGGAATTCCGCCCCGACCCCGCACTGGCCAAGGCCGCCAGAGACCGCCGGATCACCCCCGCCACCGGCGACGCGGTGAAAACCGTGCTCAGCCACTTCGACTGACCGGAACACCCCGCGGCAGCGGCACTGGCCACCTATGATTGTCAGCGGCCTTCGCGACGGGACCGGGTGCAGAACGCGCTACGACATTCGGATGACCTTCGGTACCCGTGGGTGTAATTCCGTGAGGAATTGGCCCCACCGCCGAAGCCTTGCTAAGTTCCCCTCGCTGCGTCGCTGTATCTGTGCCGGCATCGCCGGTACCGAGGGGAAAAACGAGGGGGCGCCTGTGGACGCCACGAACGCGGACACCGGCCCGGAACCGGAAACACCGAGGGTATTCGTCTCCTACGCGCACGATTCCGCCGCCCACCAGGAACAGGTGCTCCAGTTCTGCGGGCTGCTCACCGGCTTCGGCGTCGAAGTGCACGTCGACGCCTGGTACACCGGGCAACGGCGGGATTGGTACGCGTGGATGCACGAACAGATCGACCTCGCCGACTTCGTGGTGGTGATAGCGTCACCGGGATATCGGTCCGCCGGGGACGGAATCGGCGCATGCCACCGCAATCCGGGGGTCCGCAGCGAGGCGGCCGAACTGCGCGACCGGCTGCACTCCGATCGCGAAACCTGGGTCCGCAAACTGTTCCCGGTGGTCCTGCCCGGCCGCTCGATCGCCGAAATACCGCACTTCCTCCAGCCCCGCTGCGCCGACCATTTCCTGGTCACCGAACTGTCCGGCAGCGGTATCGAGGAACTGCTGCGCCTGTTCCACGGACGGCCGACGCACCCCCGTCCCGAACTGGGCCCGCGACCGGGCCTGCTGCCGGTGCCGGGCACCACACCGCAGCCGCTGCTGGCCACCACGGTGACCCTGCCCAGGGACGTGCCGGCCTTCACCGGCCGTGGTGGTGAACTGGAGGAACTGCTCACCGCGGTCACCGAACCGGCCAGCCGGGCGGCCGAGTCGGTGACCATCTTCGCCGTCGACGGCATGCCCGGCGTCGGCAAGACCGCCTTCGCCATCCACCTCGCGCACCGGCTGGCCGGCCGCTACCCGGACGGCCTCTACTTCCTCGACCTGCACGGGCACTGTGCCGCCCAGCGCCCGGTGGACCCGGCCGACGCGCTGCAGGCGCTGCTGCTGGCCTGCGGGGTGGCCGCCCAGCAGATCCCGGCCGGGCTGGACGAACGCGCCGGGATGTGGCGCGACCGGATGTCCGGCAAGAAGGTGCTGCTCCTGCTGGACAACGCGGCCAACCACGACCAGGTGCGGCCGCTGCTGCCGGGTGCGCCGGGCGTGCTGGTGGTGCTCACCAGCCGCCAGCGGCTCGCCGGGCTCGACGACCTGCACCCGCTCACCCTCGGCCTGCTCACCGTCGACGAGTCGCGGGAGATGTTCTTCCGGCTGACCAGGACCCCGCCCGAGCGGTACGACCGCACCGCGGTGGCGGAACTGATGCAGTTGTGCGGCCGCCTGCCGCTGGCCATCGCGCTGACCGCCGGGCGGTTGCGCAGCCATCCGAGCTGGACCGTGGACTACCTGGCCGAGCAGCTGACCGGCTCCCGCGACCGGCTCGGCGAGCTCTCCGCGGGCAGCCGGTCGGTGCGTGCCGCCTTCGACCTGTCGTACCGGGATCTCACCGCCGGGCAGCAGCGCCTCTTCCGCAGGCTGGGACTGCACCCCGGCACCGAGTTCGACGTCTACGCCGCCGCCGCGCTCGACGACGCCGACCCGTACGAGACCCGGTTCCGCCTCGACACGCTGTACCTGAACCACCTGATCGACGAACCGAGCCCCGGCCGCTACCGGCTGCACGACCTGATCCGGCAGTACGCGGAATCGCTGGCCAGCGAGGATTCCGCGGCGCTCGGCCGCCTGCTGGGGTACTACGCCCACACCGCGGCCGAGGCCGGGGCGGCGATGGCCCCGCACCGCAAGCCGCCCTACGCCGTCGCCTTCGACCGGCCCGCGAGCAAGCCCGACCTGCGCTCGGACCGCCGAGCCGCGGAATGGCTGGCCGCCGAGCTGACGAACTTCGCGGTCTGCGTGGAAAACGCCACCACGAACGGGTTCACCGAGTACGCGGTCTGCCTGTCGCACGCGCTGCACCCGTTCCTGCGCCGGCACGGCCACTGGGATCGCGCGCTGGCGATCCACCGGACGGCCGTGCGCGTGGCGAGCCGCAACGGCTGTCCCACCGGCGAGGCGTGGGCGCTGACCGATCTCGGCGCGATGCAGGTGCTCACCGGCGACTACGAGACGGCGACCACGGGGCTCACGCGTGCCTGCGACCTGTTCGGCGAGCTGGGCGATCCGCTCGGGCACGCGCAGGCGCTGACCGAACTCGGCCGTGCCCACTACCGGCGCGGTGACTACCCGGCCGCCATCGCCACCTTCACCCACGCGCTCAAGCTGTACGACGAGCACCGCGAGCGGCCGGGCACCGGGCACGTGCTGATCGAGCTGGGGCACGTGTACTACCGCGTGGAGAACTTCGAGGCGGCGATCACCTGCCTGACCGAGGCCTACCGCCTGTTCGGCAAGCTGGGGAACCGGCTCGGGCAGGCGCATTCGCTGGACCGGCTGGCCAACGTGCAGGGCCGCAGCGGCAACTACGGCGAAGCGGGCGCCGGGGTCACCCTGGCCTACCACCTCTACCTCGAACTCGGCGACCGCCAGGGCCAGGCGCACACACTGACCACGATGGGGCGGTTGCAGCACCGCACCGGCAACTTCGACACCGCGCTGGAGCACCATCGCCACGCCTACGCCGGTTACCGCAAGCTGGGCGACCGGCTGGGTCAGGCGCAGTCGCTGAACAACCTGGGCCGCGTCCAGCACAGCCTCGGCCAGTACGAGGCCGCCGCGATCAAGCACGGCCGGGCGCTGGTGCTGCACACCGAACTCGGCGACCGCATCGGCCGCGCGCATTCGCTGTGCAATCTCGGGCGGACCGCGGTCGCGCTCGGCGACTACCGGAACTCGATCAGCTGCCTGACCGAGGCACTCGAGATCTACCGCGAGGTCGGTTCGCCCAACGGCCAGGCCAACGCGCTGACCTATCTGGGCGGCGTGCGGCACGCCACCGCGGACTTCGAAGCCGCGCTCACCGCGCTGGCACAGGCGCGGGAGTTGTTCGGCGGGGACCGGGCCGGGCACGCGGAGGTGCTCTGCCGCCTCGGCAGCATCCGGCTGGACCTGGGCGACCTGGCCGCCGCCGAACGCGATTTCACCGACGCGCTCGAACTCGCCGGGCAGATCGGCGCGGCGATGTCCATCGCGGACGCGCAGTCCGGGCTCGGGCGGTGCCTGACCATGGCGGGCCGTCACGGAGAGGGCCGGCGGCTGTTGCACGACGCGGTGGCCACGTACCATCGGCTCGGCCTGGGCGACCGGGCGCGTTTCCTGTCCAGCTGGAAACACGAAACCCCTTCTGCGACAAGCACTCCGGAGGCGACGCTGGGATCTTCCGACTAGCACTGGAGTGGTCATGAAGATCCTTTGCCCGCTGTCCACCCTGTTCCGGATCGCGGTCTGGCTCACCGCGCTCGGTGTGGTGGCCGGTGTCGCGTTGACCGGGGAACCCGCCGCCTCCGCCCCCGCGGCGCCCACCGGGATTTCGGTGCACGGTGCGGACTGAGCGCTGTCGTCCCCGTGCCGCACCGGCCATAATGATCCCGGGGCGAGGGCGGGAGTGGCATGGCTGGCGAACCGGCGTTCGGCGCGGAGCTGCGCAGGCTCCGCCTGGAAGCGGGACTTTCCCTGACCGAGCTGGCCGCCAGGGTGCACTACAGCAAGGGTTATCTCAGCAAGGTCGAAACCGGGGCGGCCAAGCCGAACCGCACGATGGCCGGGCTGTGCGACACCGAACTCGGCTCGGGCGGCACGCTGGCCGAGCTGGTGCCGCTCCCGGTGGCACCGGGGACCGCGCTGTCCACCCTGCCGCCGGCCACCGCGCAGTTCGTCGGGCGCGCGGCCGAGCTTGCCGAAATCGAGGCCGCACTGGAGAAACCGGTTTTCGGTGGGCCACCGCTGTGCGTGGTGCACGGGATGGCGGGAGTCGGCAAGACCGCGCTCGCCATCCGCGCGGCGCACCGGATCCAGGGCGGCTTCGCCGACGGCACGCTGTTCCTCGATCTGCGCGGGCACACCCCGGGCGCGACCCCGGTCGGCGCCGGGGCGGCGCTCGACCGGTTCCTCCGGCTGCTCGGGGTGCGCGGCGAGCAGATCCCCGGCGACACCGACGACCGCGCCGCGTTGTTCCGCGACCGCACCCGCGGCCGGGAACTGCTGCTGGTGCTGGACAACGCCCGCAGCGCCGAACAGGTCCGGCTGCTGCTGCCCGCCGAACCGGCCTGCCGGGTGCTGGTCACCAGCCGGCACCAGCTCGCGGCACTGGACGAAGCGCACCACGTCGCGCTCGACCTGCCTTCACCGGCTGAAGCCGTCGCCCTGTTCCGCGCGGTCTGCCCGCGTGACGGGGCGAGCGCGGAGATCGGCTCGGTGGTCGAACGCTGCGGCCGGTTGCCGCTGGCCGTCCGGATCGCCGCGGCCAAGCTCCGCACCCGGCCCTCGTGGCGGGTGACCGACCTGAACCGGCGCCTGGCCGACGAACCGGCCCGGCTGGCGGTGCTCGACGACGGCGAACGTGACGTCGCCGCCGCGTTCCGGCTCTCCTGCGAAGACCTTCCGGCGCCACGACGGCGCCTGCTCGTGCTGCTCACCCTGTTTCCCGGTACCGAAATCGGTCACTGGGCCGCCGCCGCGCTCGCCGGGGCCGAGGTGGAGGGCGCGCTCGAGCACCTGCTCGCCACCCACCTGCTCAGCGAACTCGACGGACGGTACCGAATGCATGACCTGCTCCGCACGTTTGTCCGTGCCCAAGCCGATGCCGAACTCCCCGCGCCGGAACGCGATGCCGCGTTGAACCGGTTGCTCGACGCCGGTCTCTTCGCCGCCATGCGCGCTGATCGCTTCGTCGCGCCCCAGCGGTTCCGGCCGGAATTCGCCTTCGATCCGGAACCACCCGCGCCGGAGATCCACGACGAAGCGGCGGCCGTCGCGTGGTTGCGCGAGGAATGGCCGAACCTGGTCGCGCTTTGCCTGCTGGCCGGGGAACGCGGCTTCCACGCGCACTGCTGGCGGCTCGCGTTCGCCCTGCGTGGTTACTTCTTCCTCGCCAAGCTCTGGGATCCGTGGATCGAAACCTGCCGCCGGGCGGCGGATTCCGCCCGCGCGGACGGTGACGGCTGGGCCGAGGCGACCACGCTGAACAATCTCGGCATGGCGTTCAGCGATCGCGGTGAACTCGACGAAGCCGCCGAAAGCTACCGCCGCGCACTGGTTCTGTACCAACGGCTCGACGATCAGCACGGTGTCCACACCGGACTGAGCAATCTCGCCTGGGTCGAGCACTACCGAGGTGACCACGAAGCGGCGTTGCGCGGGCTGCTCGCGGCGCGCGAGTTCTACGAGCAGACCGGCAACCAGCGCAACGCCGCGATCACCACGCGCGGCATCGCGATCGTCGAGACCGCGCTGGCCGACTATGCGAGCGCGCTACGCAACACCGGCGACGCGCTGGACGCCTTCGAACGGCTCGGCCTCGACATGGACGCCGCGATGACGTTGAACGCACGGGCGCACATCCACCACCTGGCAGGCCGCCTGCCCGAGGCAACGGCCGCTTACCTGGCCGCGCGCGACCGGAGCCTCGAATGCGGCAGCACCTACGAAGCCGCCCGGGCCGAAACCGGCCTCGGCAACGTGGCCGCCTCGGACGCCAGGGACACGGACGCCGACGAGCACTGGCGCCGCGCGGCCGACCTCCACCCGGCGCTGGACCCGCTCATGGTGCCGGAAGCCGAAACCCGCCGGACGCTCGACGCCCGCTAGACGTCAGCCGGAGCGTTCGAGGAGGGTGCGGGCCGGGGCCAGGACGAGGTCGACCACCTCGTCCGGGTCGGCGTCGGCCAAGGGGTCCTTCTGGGCGATGTGCCGCAGCAGGCCGATGCCCAGGATCCACGCGAGCACCAGGTCGGCCCGTAGTTCGGCGTCGCCCGCCTCGGTCAGGCCTGCCAGCGCGTGGCTGTACTCCTCGCCCACCTCGCGCCGGATCGTGGCGGCGGCGTTGTCGTTGCCGGTGGAGCGGAGCAGGGTTTCCAGCGAGTGGTGCGCCGTCGACTCCCGCGCCAGGATGCCGCGCAGCGTGTCCTCGACCAGGGTCTCCGGCGCGCCCTTGGCCAGCCGCTGCCTGCCCCGCCGGGCGACCACGGCCTCGAACAGGGCTTCCTTCGAGCCGAAGTAGCGGAAGAGCAGCGCCTGGTTCGCGTCCGCCTGCCGGGCGATCTCGCGCACCGTGGTGCGGTCGAAGCCACGCTCGGCGAAAAGCTGTTCGGCCGCGTCGAGCAGGGCCCGCCGGGTAGCCGTCGCATCGCGGCGACGCCGTTGCCGTCCGGTCACCGTTCCCCCTCTGGTTCAGGCGGACACGGTAACGCGGCTGCTTTCGGTGATCACGTTGACGCGATCCGTGACCGGGTCGTACGTTGTAAGCAGGTGCTTACAACAACGATCAACGGGGGTCCCGCATGACCAGCCTCGAACCCGTCGCCTACCCCTTCAACCAGACCGACGGCCTCGACCTCGACAGCGCCTACACCGAGGCCCGTGAACGCGACGGCATGCTGCGGGTGAAACTTCCCTACGGCGAACCCGCCTGGCTGGCCACGCGGTACGCCGATGCGCGACTGGTGCTCGGTGACCGCCGCTTCAGCCGGGCCGCGGGGGAATTCCACGACGAGCCGCGCAGTTCACCCGCCCGGCGCACCAACGGCATGCTCGCGATGGACCCGCCGGACCACACCCGTCTGCGCACCCTGGTGGCGAAGGCGTTCACCAAGCACCGCGTCGAGTCGCTGCGGCCACGCGTCCGCGAACTGGCCCACTCGCTGCTGGACGAGATGGAGGCGATGGGCCCGCCGGTCGACCTGGTGGAGCACTACGCGCTGCCGATCCCGGTCGCCGTCATCTGCGAACTGCTCGGTGTGCCGACCGCGGACCGGCCGCGCTTCCGGGTCTGGAGCGACCGGCTGCTGTCCACCGCCGGGCTCACCCTGGAGCAGTTCGACCAGAACCAGGCCGAGATCCGCGAATACATGGCCGGGCTGATCGAGCTGCACCGGGCCGAGCCCGCCGACGACCTGATGACCGCGCTGATCGAGGCCCGTGACGTCCGCGACCGGCTGTCGGAGCTGGAACTGGTCGACCTGTGCGTCGGGATTCTGGTGGCCGGGCACGAAACCACCGCTTCGCAGATCCCGAACTTCGTTTACGTGCTGTGTGAAAATCCCGGCGAACTGGCGAAACTGCGGTCGAACCCGGACCTGCTGGACAACGCCGTCGAGGAATTGCTGCGGTACGTCCCGCTCGGCGCCGGGGCGGCTTTTCCCCGTTATGCCACCGAAGACGTGGAGGTCGGCGGAGTAATGGTCCGGGCGGGCGAGCCGGTGCTGGTCGCAGTCGGCGCGGCCAACCGGGATCGGCTCCGCTTCGGCACGCCCGACGAGTTGCGCATCGACCGGGAAGTCGGGCAGCACCTGGGTTTCGGGCACGGTGTGCACCACTGCCTCGGCGCGCAGCTCGCGCGGCTCGAACTGCAGGAGGCACTGGGCGCACTGATCTCCCGACTCCCCGGACTGCACCCGGCCGGGGACATCGTGTGGAAGAGCCAGATGATCGTGCGAGGCCCGCGCACGATGCCGATCGGCTGGTGAGGTCGCGATGACCTGGCACATCGAGGTTTCGGGCGCCGATTGCATCGCCTCCGGCATGTGCGCGGCGCTCGCGCCGGAATATTTCGAACTGGAAACAGAACACGCGGAACCGATCACCAGCGAGGTGGAACCGGACGAGGTCATTCTCGACGCCGCGGATTCCTGCCCCGTGCAAGCGATCCTGGTCCGCGAGGGCACCAGGGAGGTGGGCCCCCGCCCCTAGGCACTGCCCCAGTTCAGCTGATCGTCACGGCACGCTCCGGTCACGACCCGGACCCGAGGGGTTGACATGCCGATGCCCGGTTCCGCATAGTTTCGCGTCATACCGACCGCGCGGTATCGGGCGTTCCACATGTTGGGAACCCACGTCGTGGAGGAGACCAATGACGATCGCTTCCCCCTCACCGCTGCTGGAGCTCGACCGGATCACCGTGCGGTTCGGCGGCCTGGTCGCACTCCACGAAGTCACCATGGAGGTACCGCCGGGAACGGTCGTCGGCGTGATCGGGCCCAACGGGGCCGGCAAAACCACGCTGTTCAACGTGATCTGCGGGTTCGTCCGGCCGCAGCAAGGCGAACTGCACTGGCGCGGCGAACGCCTGCGCAGCCACGATCCCCGCGAACTCGCGGGTCTCGGCATCGCGCGCACGCTGCAGGGGCTGGGCCTGTTCGCCGGGCTCACCGTGCTGGAGAACGTCATGGCGGGCGCGCAAAAGCACGCCAGGGCACAGGGTTTCGCCAACATCTTCGGCACGCGCAAGGCCGCGCGCGACGAAGCCGCGCTCACCGACAGGGCGATGAACGTGCTGCGCGAACTCGGCGTCGACCAGTACGCCAAGGCGATCCCCCGCATGCTGCCCTACGGCGTGCAGAAACGCGTCGCGCTGGCGCGGGCACTGGTCGCCGAACCGGCGATGCTGCTGCTCGACGAACCGGCGAGCGGGCTGTCCTCGGGCGAGATCGACGAGCTGGCCGGCCGCATCCGCCAGTTCACCGACACCACCTCGGTGGTTGTCGTCGAGCACCACATGGATCTGGTGATGCGGGTGTGCGACCACATCGTGGTACTCAACTTCGGCGAAGTGATCGCCGCCGGTACCCCCGCCGAGGTCCGCGCGGACCCCTTGGTGACCGAGGCTTATCTGGGCGCCGACACCAGCGAGAACACGGAGGCGCGCCGTGCTTGAGGTCGACGAGCTGGTCACCAGCTACGGCGCGGTCCGCGCACTGGACGAGGTCAGCCTGTCCACAAAGGACGGCGCGATCACCGCGGTGCTCGGCGCGAACGGCGCGGGCAAGACAACCCTGCTGCGCACCATCGGCGGCCTGGTCGCCCCGGACAGCGGGCGGGTGCGCTTCAACGGCACCGACGTCACCGGCTGGCCCGCCGACCGCCTCACCCGCAGCGGACTGGTCCACGTACCGGAAAGCGGCGGCGTGATCACCGAGCTGACCGTCGAGGAGAACCTGCGCCTCGGCGCGCTCTGGCGCCGCGACCGCGCCGACCGCGCGGCCGCCCTGCGTGAAGTGCTCGATCTGTTCCCGCCGCTGGCCGAACGCCGGGGCAAGCTCGCGGCCACGCTTTCCGGTGGCGAACGGCAGATGCTGGCCATCGGCCGCGCGCTGATGGGCAGGCCACGCCTGCTGCTGCTGGACGAGCCGTCGCTCGGCCTGGCCCCGCTGGTCACCCTGCGCATCCTGCAGGTGATCGAGGACCTGCGCGCGGCCACCGGGCTGACCGTGCTGCTGGTCGAGCAGAACGCGCGCAGCGCGCTTTCCGTGGCGGACCACGGGTTCGTGCTCTCCCTCGGCCGGGTGGTCGCCACCGATCGCGCCGAGGACCTGCTGGCCGACGACCAGCTCCGTCACGCCTATCTCGGCTTCTGACCCCGACCGAACGGAACCGCAGTCGATGAACGGTTTCCTGGCCCTGACCGTGAACGGTGTCGCCACCGGCGCCGTCTACGCCGCGCTGGGGCTGTCGCTGGTGATCATCTACCGGGCCACCCGGGTGATCAACTTCGCGCAGCCCGCGCTGGCGCTGATCTCCACCTATCTCGCCTATTCGGTGAACAAGGCGACCGGCAGCTACTGGCTGGCCTTCGCGGTGGCGCTGGTCGCCGGGGCGATACTGGGCGCGCTCACCGAGCGGCTGCTGATCCGGCCTCTGCGCAACCGCACCGAACTGAGCCCGGTGATCGTCACCCTCGGCCTGCTCATGGTGCTGCAGGCGGTGTCCGGGATGATCTGGACCAACGAGCCGCAGTCCTTCCCGTACGCCTTCGACTTCCGCGGCCTGTTCTCCTCGTCGAACCTGTTCACCGTGCTGGTGGTGCTGGGCACCGCGGCGGGCATCCTGGTGCTGTTCCGGTTCACCTCGCTCGGCCTGCGGTTGCGGGCGGCGGCGTTCAAGCCGGAGGTCGCCCGGATGCTCGGTGTCCGGGTCGGGCTGATGCTCACCGTCGGCTGGGCGCTCGCGGCCACCGTCGGCGCGCTCGCCGGTTTGCTGGCCACCCCGCCGTTCCTGTTCCCCACCGTGCTCGACGGGGTTTTTGTCTACGCGCTGACCGCCGCGGTGATCGGCGGGCTGGACAATCCGGCTGGCACCGTGCTCGGCGGCTTCGCCGTCGGCATCGGACTGTCCTATGTGTCCGGTTACCTCGGGCCGGAACTGGTCACCATCGCCGCGCTGGCGATCCTGGTGCTGGTACTGGCACTCCGCCCGAACGGCCTGTTCGGCCGCGCCGTCGCCAGGAGGGTCTGACCCATGCCCGCGAAGTCCACCGCGCTGCGTGACCGGCTCACCCCCGGCGCGCAGGCCCCCGCGCGCACCTCGGCCGGGCTGCCGCCGCTGATCCGGCACCTGCTGCTGGCGCTGGCCGCGCTGGCCGTGATCGTCGGGCTGACCTTCGTGGTCGACCCGTTCACCAACGTCCGGCTGGCCACCGTCGGTTACTACCTGATCGCGGTGGCCGGGCTGACCCTGCTCACCGGGTTCAACGGGCAGGTCTCGCTCGGGCACGGCGCCTTCATGTTCATCGGCGCCTACACCGTGGCACTGCTGGTGCTGCACGTACCGAGCCTGCCGTTCTGGGCGGACCTGCTGCTGGCCGCCGCGGCGAGCGGCGTGGCGGGCACGCTCGCCGGGGCCGCCGCCGCCCGGTTGCACGGGCCGTACCTGGCCGGGGCCACGCTCGCGCTCGCGGTCGGCCTGCCCGCGGTGACCCAGCGCTTCCCCGACCTGCTCGGCGGCAGCAACGGGCTGGCGTTCACGGTGAACAGCAGACCGGCGGCACTGGCGGGCACGATTCCCACCCCGCAGTGGCAGGCCTGGGTGGTCTGGACCACAGTGTTGCTGGCACTGGTGGTGCTGGCGAACCTGACCCGCTCGCGGTTCGGCCGCACGCTGCGCGCGGTGCGCGACGACGAGGTCTCCGCCGAACTGGCCGGAATCCACATCGGACGGACGAAGATCCTGGCCTTCGTGCTCAGCGCGATCTGCGGCGGGCTGGCCGGTGGGCTGCAGGCCTTCCTGCTCGGCACCGCCGCACCGGGTTCGTTCACCCCGGTGCTCTCGCTGAGCCTGCTCGCGGCCATGGTGCTCGGCGGCATCGGCAGCATGTGGGGCGCGCTGTGGGGCGCGCTCGCGCTGGTCTACTTCCAGGCGTGGTCGGAGGACCTGACGCACGCGCTGGACCTCGGCACCGACATCGCGAACAACCTGCCGCTCGCGGTGTACGGCGTGGTGCTGATCGTGGTTGTTCTCGCTTTCCCCCAAGGAATCCAGGGTGGAGTCCGGGCATTGCGGACTCGTTTGTCCCGCCTCCGACGCACGGAAGAAGGTTCTCGATGAACAGAACGACGGTGGTCGCGGCGACGCTCGCCGCGGCACTGACCCTGGCCTCCTGCAGCGGGGCGGGTGAACAGCAGACCGGCGACACCGCCGACGCCGGTGCCGCGCCCGGCGTCACCGACACCAGCGTGCTGATCGGCACGCACCAGCCGCTGACCGGGCCCGCGGCACCGGGCTACAGCCGGATCTCGGTCGGGGCCAGGGCGATGTTCGACTACATCAACGAGAACGGCGGGGTGAACGGCCGCAAGATCGAGTACCGCGTCGAGGACGACGGTTACAACCCGACGCGCACGGTCGAGGTGGTCAAGAAGCTCGTCCTGCAGGACCAGGTGTTCGCATTGCTCGGCGGGCTCGGCACGCCGACGCACTCGAAGGTGATCGAGTTCCTCAACACCGAGAAGGTGCCCGATCTGCTGGTCTCCTCCGGCGCGCTGATGTGGGACGACCCGGCCAAGAGCCCGATGACCTTCGGCTACCAGGTCGACTACACCCGCGAGGGCAAGATCCAGGGCGACTGGATCAAGAAGAACCTGGCAGGCAAGAAGGTCGGCCTGATGTACCAGAACGACGACGTGGGCCGCGACTCGCAGAAGGGCCTCGACCAGTTCATCGCCGACCAGGTGGTGGCGCGGCAGGGTTACGACCCGGCCAACACCGACGTGGTGCCGCAGATCTCCACGCTGCGCGACGCCGGTGCCGAGGTCATCGTCTGCTCCTGCGTGCCCGCCTTCACCGCACTGTCCATTCTGAACTCGGCGAAGCTCGGCTACCGCGCCCAGTTCGTGGTCAGCAGCATCGGCGCGGACCCGGCCACGCTGACCGGGCTGCTGCAGGAGTTCGGCAAGCGCGGCGGTACCGAGGTCTCCGCCCCGCAGCTGCTCAACGGCCTGGTCGGCACCGGCTACCTGCCCGACGTCAGCCGCGCCGACGACCCGTGGATCAAGCTGCTGCGCGAGGTGCACCAGAAGTACATCCCGAACGAGCAGCTGACCAACACCGTCATCTTCGGCATGGTGCAGGCGTTCACCTTCGCCCAGGCGCTCAAGGCGGCGGGCCGGGACCTCACCAGGCAGAAGCTCGTCGACGCGATGAGCTCCGGTGCGCTGGAAGGCCCCGGCCTGACCCCCTTCGGATACACGCGGCAGTCGCACTCCGGGTACACCGGCGCTTTCGTGTTCAAGATCAATCCGGACACCACCACCACGGAGATCCAGCCGCCGATGGTGACCGACCGGGAGAGCGGGCCGATCACGCCGGCGAACCTGCAGCGCAAAACCCCGCAGGAAATCAACCTGTTCGGTGGTACCAGCTAGCATGTGATCAGCTACGACCCGTGGAAAGGAGCCCCGGCATGACCGGCACCACCGCCGAATCGGGCACCGGTTCCACGGTGCGCGACAGGGTGCTCCGCGCCGCGACCACCCTGTTCGCGCAGAAGGGCTTCGAGGGCACCTCGGTCCGCGAGATCGTGCTCGCGGCCGGGGTGACCAAGGGCGGGCTGTACCACTACTTCGACTCGAAGGACGACCTGCTCAACGAGATCTACTCGCGGATGCTGCGGGTGCAGACGCAGCGGATGGAGACCATCGCCGCGTCCGACCTCCCCCTCCCGCAGCGCATCCACGCGATCGTGGTGGACGTGGTCGCCACCAGCATCGCCCACCTGGACGAGGCGGTGGTCTTCTTCCAGTCGATGCACCTGCTGCCCCAGCACAAGGTGGCCCAGGTCCGCGCGGAACGCCGCCGGTACCACGAACGGGTCCGCGAGCTGGTCGCCGAGGGCCAGCGCGCGGGCCTGTTCCGCACCGACGTGCCCGCCGACGTCGTGGTGCAGTACCACTTCGGCGCCATCCACCGGCTGGGCCAGTGGTACCACCACGACGGGCCGCTCAGCGGTGAGCAGGTCGGCCACCACTTCGCCAACCTGATGCTGGCCAGCCTGCTCGGCGACTTCAGCCTCTGATCACGGCAGGACGTCGGTCACCGTGTCCTTGATGACCTGCCACTTCCCGCGTTCCTTCACCAAGGTCAGGCTGATCGTGTAGTGCCGGTTGACGTTCTGCGACGGCACCTTGTAGTAGGCGTCGAGAATCGCGAAGCCGGATTTGCAGCCGTTGACCACGGTGTGCGTCACCGTCCACGGCATCGACCACTCGTAGGGCAGCTTGAACGACTCGATCACCGGGTCGACGTTCGCGTCGTAGCCGATGAACAGCTGGCCCTTGCGGCCGACGGTGACCATGTCGCGGTGGATGATCGCCCGGTACCTGGCCTCGTCCCGCTTGTTGAAGCTGTCCATGTCCTCCCACACGGCGTGGTCGAACTCCCGCTGGCAGGCCCGGTTCGCCGCCTGCTCGTCGGTGGCCGACGCGGTCGCCGCCGTCGAGGCGACTCCCGCCACCGCCCCCACGGCCGCGGTCGCCAGCACCGCGGACACCCATTTGCGCATTTTGCCCTCCGTCTTCCGGCTTCGATGCGCTGAGCCTGCCGGGGCCGCGCATCACCTGCGCATCACGCGTGCATCGCCCCCGGCGAGCTGGTTAGCTGGCACAACGATGGAGTCGCTGGGGTTTCGCATGCTGGGGCCGGTGCGTGTGTGCGCCGGAGGCCGGTCCGTGCCACCGGCCGGGCCGCGCCAGGAACGCATCCTGGCCGCGTTGCTGCTCGACGCCGGCCGCGTGGTGCCGGTCGAGCGGCTGGTCGACGTGGTGTGGGATGGCGAGCCGCCCGCGACCGCGACCAGGCAGGTCCGCAACGTGACCACCGCGCTGCGCCGCGCTCTGCTCGACGCGGGATTCGCCGAGGATGTGCTCACCGCCGAAGGCCCGGGGTTCGTGCTGCGCCCGCCCGCGCTCGACCTCCGCGAATTCGAAGCGCACGCCGAACGCGGTGAGTACCGCGACGCGCTGGCGTGCTGGCGCGGCCCGGCGCTGGCCGGGGTCGGCAGCGCCGCGCTCGACGGCGCGGTGGCCAGGCTGGACGAGCGACGATTGTCCACTATGGAGCTTTGCCTGGCCGCGGAACTGGACGAGGGCGGCGATGTGGTGGCCGAGCTGACCGCGCTCGTCGCCGAGCACCCGTTGCGCGAGGGCTTCGCCGGACTGCTGATGCGTGCCTTGACGCAGAACGGGCGACAGGCCGACGCGTTGCGCGTGTACCAGTCGACCCGGCGTCGGCTGGTGGACGAACTCGGCGTCGAGCCGGGGCCGAAGCTGCGGGCGCTGCACGAGGAAGCGCTTCGCGATCCGCCGGAGGATCACACCGGGCCCTGCTACCTGCCCTTCGACCTACCGGACTTCACCGGTCGCGAGGAGGAGGTCCAGCGGCTGGTGACCCTGCTGCCCGAAGGCGCACCGGTGGTGGTCGACGGCATGGCGGGCGTCGGGAAGACCGCGCTCGCCGTGCGCGCGGCGCACTTGGCCGCACCGGCGTTCGGCGACGGGCAGCTCTTCGTCGATCTGCACGGCTACACGCCCGGCCGCTCCCCGCTCAGCCCGGAAGCCGCGCTGGAGGCGTTGCTGGTCCAACTGGGCGTGCCCGCGAACCGGCACCCCGACGGACTCGAAGCCCGCGCGGCGTTGTGGCGTGCACGCACGGCGGGCCGGAAGTTGCTGGTACTGCTGGACAACGCGGCGGGCGAGGAGCAGGTGCGGCCGTTGCTGCCGGGCACCGGCACAGTGGCGGTACTGGCCACCAGCCGCCGATACCTCACGGCACTGGACGGCGCGGTGCCGGTCTCGCTGGACCTCCTGCCGCCCGCGGCCGCGTCGGAACTGTTCACCGCGGTTTCCGGGCGCCGGGACGCCGGAGTGGCCCAGCGGTGCGGTTTCCTGCCGCTGGCCATCCGGATCGCCGCCGCGCGACTGCGTCACCGTCCGCAGTGGACAGCCCAGGAACTGGCCGAGCGGCTGGGTTCCGCACACGACCGGCTGTCGGAACTGCGCGCGGGAAGTCGTGACGTGGCCGCCGCTTTCGAACTGTCCTATCAGGACTTGACCGAGCCCCAGCGGCGAATGTTCCGGCTGCTGGGCGGACATCCGGGCACCTTGCTCACCGTCGGTGCCGCGGCCGCGTTGGCCGAACTGTCCACCAGGGACGCCGAACACCTGATGGAGGACCTGCTCGACGCGCACCTGCTCACGCACGATCGTGGTGGATATCGGTTCCACGACCTGCTCGCCGAGCACGCGCGCGGGCTCGCGGACCCCGATGAAGCCGCCGTCGCACTCGATCGACTGCTCGACTACTACCGCGAAGGCGGCGACGAACGCTGGTACGCGGCGGAAGATCGGAATCTGGCCGCCGTCACCGAGCACGCGCTGGCTCGTGCCCGGTACGACCATGCGTGGCGGATCGCCGAGCACGCCACGGAACACCTGCAGCAACGCGGCCGTCGCGACGAGTTCCTTGCCGTGGCGCGGGCGGGCCACACCGCGGCCTGCCGGGTCGGCGACCCGGAGGCGGTCCAGCGCAGCCTCGGTTATCTCGCCGACGCCCATTGGGAATCCGGTGAACTGGGCGAAGCCATGGCGTGCGCCGAAGAACGGCTGCGAGTGGCGCGGTCGGCCATCGACCGCGCGAGCGCGCTGAGCCGGCTGGGCGCCCTGCACGGCATGTTCAGCCGCTACGACCAGGCCCGTGCCTGCTACCAGGACGCGTTGTCGCTGGCTGTCGACGACAAGGCGCTGACCAGCCTGATCCTGGCGAACACCAGCCACAACGAGGAAATGCTCGGCGACCTCGACAACGCGCTCGCCTGCGCCCGTCGCGCCACCGAGATCCGGCGGTGCATCGGTGACGACCGCGGTGCCGTGCTCAGCACCGCGCAGGAGGCGGTGGTGCTCGCGCGGCTGGGGCGCTCCGAGGAGGCGTTGTCGCTGGCCGAGCGGTCGGTACGGGAAGCGGTCGACCTCGGTTACGCGTTCGGCGAGGCGTGGAGCCGCATCGACCACGCCGAAGTCCTGCTCGCGGCGGATCTTCCCGCGCGGGCAAGGGAACAGGCCGGACGGGCGGGCGAAATCCTGACCTGGCTGAACCATCCGTTGATGCTCACCATGGCGGAGAACAGCCTCGGCGCCGCCTGCCGCGCGACCGGTGATCCGGACGCGGCACTGCGCCACCACCGGCTCGCACGCGAGACCGCGCGCCGGATCGGTTACCTGGCCCAGGAAACCCGCGCGGACCACGGCATCGCGATGCTCAGCGTCGTCCGCTCGGGGGACGACCCCCGGACCCCCGAAAAGCTCATGGAGTAAGCGTCTCCCGCACGTGCGGGAGCAGGTCCAGCTCGGCGGCACGCGCGGGTGCGAGCCAGGCGTAGCCCTGGTGCTCCTGGGGATTGAGCACCACGTCCCCGGCACCGTCGGCGGCCGTGTAGATCCGGGCGTGCACACGGAGATCGCGGCCGGTGACGTCCATCCAGCTGTGCCGGCTGCGCTCGCCGATGACGCGCACGGCCAGTCCGGTCTCCTCGGCGGCCTCGCGAACGGCGGCTTCCTCCAGCGGCTCCCCCGGTTCGACCGTGCCACCGGGCAGCTCCCAGCGACCGCCGTGGAAGGTGCCTTCCGAGCGGCGGAGGAACAGCACCTCGCCGTCGCGTTCGATCCAGCAGTACACCAGGTGCTTCTCCGGGGTCCCCATCGCCGCATTCTCGCGCACGGCGAGGATTCGGTTTCCGGCGGCGGGGGTAACTCCCCATCCCCCACCGTTTCCGCCGCAGCGAGGTGTTCCCGCATGAAGCTCTACGCCGATCGGCCGTTCCGCTGGGTCTTCCAGGTGCTCAGCGATCTGTTCGCGGTGTCACTGACCGGGTTCGCGATCTGGCTGGCGACCGAGGTGCACACGCAGGTCATGCGCCTGCGCGCGCCCGGTGACGGGCTGATCAGCGCGGGCGGCGGCCTGCGTGGCACCTTCGACTCGGCCGCCGACAACGCCGACGACATCCCGCTGGTCGGCGAGGCGCTGGCGGGCGCGCTGCACACCGGCTCCGACGCGGGCACCCGGCTGGCCGAGGCCGGTCAGTGGCAGGTGGAGGCGGTGACCGATCTGGCGTGGTGGCTGGCGGCGGTGCTGATCGCCATGCCGGTGCTGTTCCTGCTGGTGACCTGGCTGCCGCTGCGCGTGCGGTACGTCCGCAAGGCCACCGCGGGCGCGCGCCTGCGTAGTCTCGGCACCGGTGGCCGCGACCTGCTTGCCCTGCGAGCGCTGGTGACCCAGCCCCTGCCGCGCCTGGCCGCCGCCGGTGAGGTGACCGAGGGCTGGCGGGAACGGGACCCCGACGTCCTCGCCGAACTGGCCCGATGGGAACTCCAGCGGCTGGGCCTGAGCGCGAGCGTATAGGGCGTTATACGCAGACCTAGGTCGTCGCCTTGGCGGGCTGGCGCGCGATCGCGGCGTAGTGCGCGGCACCGATGGCGCCCGCGATGGCGAAGACGAACCCGGCCACGGCGGCGCCTTCGAAGCCCGCGCGCACGCCGTCCTCCAGGTAGACCAGGCCGATCAGGGAGGACAGCGCCGAGTTCGTGGTGAACATGATCGCGGTGACCGCGGTCGCGCCGCTCTTCTGCAGCGCCATCGCGAACAGCACCGCGGCCGCGATGCCGTTCAGCGGGATGGCCCACGCCGTCGGCTCGAAGAGGATCGGCCAGATCGAGTCCGGGATGTGCAGGGTCCGCGCGGCGATGCCGACGAAGCTGTAACCCAGCCCGGCGCCGAAGGCCAGCATGGGCGCCGCCCAGAAGCCGGTGCGGCGGCGCGCGTAGACGGCGATGGCCAGCACCGGGACCACCATCGCGGCCAGTGCCCACCGCCAGCCGGTGTCCAGCACCTTGCCCGGTCCGGGGTCGGCCGAGATCCCGAGCAGGACCAGGCCGAGCGCGCCGAGCCCCAGCGAACCCCAGCCCGCCCCCGCGAGCCGGGTGCCGAGCAGGGCCGAGATGATGGCGGTGACGCCCACGCTGAAGGCGAGCACCGATTGCACCAGGAACAGCGGCAGCCGGTGCAGGGCGGCCGCGGCGAACAGGAAGCCGAGCACGTCGACGCCGAGGCCGAGCCAGTAGAACGGCTGCCTGCCGACGCCGATCAGGTCCCGTGACCGGCCGGCGTACGCACCCGCGCGCCGGATGCCGATCGACGCCAGGATCGATCCGCTACCCGACGCCACCGCCGCCAGCACGGCGAACACGTATCCGAGGATCACCCCGGAAGTGTTTCATCCGTCCTGTTCACCACCCGGATAGGGCCTTGAGCCCGCAGGTCGGACCGCCGATCGGCGGTATCCGGGCGGCCCCCGGCGCGGCGAGGATGAGCGGGTGATCCGCACCACGTTCGCCCTGGTAGTGGCACTGGCGCTGGCCCTGCCCCTGGCCGCGTGCCAGCCCGCGCCCGGTGCTCCCGCGGCGCCGCCGGGACCATCCGACGCGGCCGTGACGCTGGCCAGCCTGCGCCGGATCGACGACCACCCGCTCTGGACGATGACCTTCCACGGTGGCTACGACCGCTACACCGGCATGGCGGCGAAGCAGCCGGAGTTCGGCTGCTCGCTGTTCACCGCGCACGGCGACCCGGCGAACCCGCTGTTCGCGCGCAACTTCGACTACCCGCAGCAGCCCGCGTTGCTGCTGTTCACCGCTCCCCCGGACGGCTACGCCTCGGTCTCCCTGGTCGACACGTCCAACCTCGGCCTGACCCGCGAGGTCGACTTCGCCACCGAGGCGGGCAGGCAGGCCCTGCTCAACGCGCCGCTGCTGCCCTACGACGGGATGAATGCGAAGGGCCTGACCATCGGCATGGCGACCACGCCCAGCGCCGAGCCCACCCGGCACGCCGACCGCGGCTCAGCCGGTGGCATCCGCATCATGCGGCTGGTACTGGACGAGGCGGCCACCGTGGACGAGGCGCTCGCCGTGTTCGAGCGGTACAACCTCGACTTCACCGCCGGGCCGCCGCTGCACTACCTGGTCGCCGACGCGGGCGGGCAGGCCGCGGTGATCGAGTTCGTCGACGGGGTCATGGTGGTGCACCGGCAGCAAGGCCCGTGGCAGGCGCTGGTCAACTTCGAGCTGACCGGCACCGGCGAACCCACCCGGCAGGCCGACCCGCGCTACGCCACCGCGAGCCGCGCCCTCACCGCCTCCGCCGGACGGCTCGGCCCGGACCAGGCGATGGACCTGCTCGCCCAGGTGCGGCAGGGGCACACGCAGTGGTCGGTGGTCTACGGGCAGAAAACCGGCGAGGTGCGCATCGCCACCGGCCGCCGCTACGACACCGTGCACACCTTCCACCTGCCGATGACCGGCTGATCCGGGACGGCGGTGATGCGCAACAGGCGCCGCTCCGCACCTCCGGCAACGACGCCAGGGAAGCGAACGCACGCCGTGCTGGAAGTCCCACGACGACGGCCCCGGCCTCACTGATGAGTAGTGCGTGCGTCAGCGCCGGTGCCCGCGTGACATCGTGCCCCCCGCGTGGGCCGGGCGAGTTCGCCGGGCAATGCCTAGTCCAGTAGGTCCGTCTGGTGGTCGACGGCCGAGCGGACCAGTGCGCGCACCTCCTCCGGGTGGTCCAGTGCGATCCCGGCCGGGATTTCGCGGATGTACCGGCCCGCGCCCCCGAGCAGGCCGGCTGGGTCGTCGAGCAGGGCGCCCTTGTGGAAAACCAGGCGCGTACCGCTCTTCGGCGTGGCGACGGCGCAGAGCCAGTGGTGCCAGTCGCCGCCGAGGGTGAAGGTGAGGCGGCCCCACTTCACGGCGGTCTCCAGCCGCGCGTCCGCCGAGCTGACCAAGGCCACCAAATCGTCCGAATCCGCCATGCCCACGATGCTGCCTCGCGGGTACGACATTTTCGGCCCGAGGACGTCAGGGCGCCCCGAGTGAAGCGCACAGCGCCGCCGGGAACTCCGGCCGCACGGCGTGCGCGTCGGCGCAGCCGGCCTGCCGGGAACCGGCGAAACTCGACCAGCCGTCCCGCCATTCGAAGAACACGCGTGACGCCTGGCCGCCCGCGGTGCACGGCGACGCGCCCTCGGCGGGCGGGCAGTCGCCGGCCGAACGGTCGATGTCGAGAACGAGCCAGTCGCCGTCGCACCCCCGCACGTCGCGAACGCCGTGCAGGCGCTTGACCGGCACGTCCATCCCGTACACCGTCTTGTCGATCCACGCCTCGGCGCAGTGATCCTCCGGCGGCAAGCAGCCCAGCTGCTCGTCGCACCGCGCGTACCCGCCGCCCGACGGGCCCCACACGTCCATCGAGTTCAGCATCAGCGGACGCGCACCGAGCGGGCCGGGCGTGCGCAGTACCACCTCCGCCGCCTTCCGCCCGGCGCAGTCCCCTCGCCCGGAGACCACCACATTCGCGTAGACCGTGTCGTTTTCCTCGGTGAGCATCTCCACGCGCGGTTCACCGGCGCAGTCCGGGACGCTCACCCCGATGACCACGCTGGCCGCGTCGGCGCCGGGCCGCACACCGGTCACCTCGGCGGCCCACGTCACCTCGGCGGACGCCGCGGAAGGCTGCGCATCGTCGTCGCGGTTCACCATCGCCAGTAGCGCCCCCAAAGCGACGACCACCAGTACCACCAGCACGGCCTGAACCGTTCGTCTCGGCACGCTCGGAGCCTACGCGGCCACCGTCGAAGGTTCGGTGCAGAACACCTGCCGCACCAGGCCGATCCACCAGATGAACGTCAGCGCGATGATCGTCGGGTTCTTCAGGAACAGCAGCCAGGCGAGGTAGTCCTGGCGCGCCGATTCCGGCAGCAGCCCGGCGATCACCTGCTCGGCGAACAGGTCGAACACCGCGAACGCCACCGACAACAGCAAGCCCTGCACCACGAGGCTCCGCCAGTGCTCGCGGACGAAGGCACGCGCGTTCGAGAACAAGGGGCGGGTCCCTCTGAAGGCCAGCCAGCCGACCACCACGACCAGTCCCAGCCGCACCACCCCGACCAGCACCTCGGAGGCCGCGACCAGCCCGTCCGGCATGCCGCCGCCGACCACCAGCAACCGCTGGACCGACGGGATCAGCGACAACCCCGCCACCAGCGGCAGGTGCCGCAGGTAGAACCGCCAGGTCCAAGCCGGTACCCGCAGCGCCAACCCCAGTTCCGCACGCATGTTGTCTCCCTCGAAAGTATTTTAGTTCACTATACAGAAATATCTCCCCTGCTAAAGTGACCGGCGTGAACGGTGCGGAGCTGGGACGTGAGCTGAGCACCGCCGTGGTCGCCTTCCACGAGGCCATCGGCGCGCATCTCGGGGTGAGCGCGGTGGACCAGCGCGCCTACGCGCTGATCGGGAAGCTGGGCCCGATGTCGGCGGGCGCGCTGGCGAAGGAGATCGGCCTGACCCCGGGCGCGGTCACCGGCATGGTCGACCGGCTGGAGCGGGCCGGGCTGGTGCGCCGCGAACCCGATCCCGAGGACCGGCGGCGCGTGGTGATCAGCACCGACGGCGACGCCGCGCGGGTGTTCGGGCGCGCGTTCTCCGGGCTGGGCAGCGCGATGGAGGATCTGATCAGCGGCTACGGCGAAGCCGAGCAGCGCGCCATCGCGGACTACGTCACGCGCACCGTGGAAATCCTGCGGGAGCAGACCAGGAAGCTGACCTCGGGTCAGGCGCCCTGAGCCAGGGCGGCGTGCCGCTCGCGCAGTTCACGCTTGAGGATCTTGCCGCTCGGGTTCTTCGGCAGCGCGTCGGCGAACACCACGTACTTCGGGCACTTGTACCCGGCCAGCCGCCCACGGACGTGCGCGAGCACCTGCTCCTCGGTCAGCGCCGCGCCCTCACGCGGCACCACCACCGCCGTCACCGCCTCGATCCAGTGCGGGTGGCTGATGCCGAACACGGCCACCTCGGCCACCCCGTCGAGCAGGTACACCGCCTCCTCGACCTCCCGGCTGGCCACGTTCTCGCCACCGGTCTTGATCATGTCCTTCTTCCGGTCCACAACGGACAGATAGCCGTCCTCGTCGAGCACGCCGAGGTCACCGGAGTGGAACCAGCCGCCGCGGAAGGCCGCCGCGGTCTTCTCCTCGTCCTCGTAGTAGCCCAGTGTCGCGTGTGGACTGCGGTGCACGATCTCGCCGACCTGGCCCGGCGGCAGCGGATTGTCCTGCTCGTCCACGATCGCGGTCTCCACGTTGATCGACGGCCGCCCGGCCGAACCGGCCTTCGGCAACTGCTCGTGCGGGCGCAGGATGGTGGCCAGCGGCGCCATCTCGGTCTGCCCGTAGAAGTTCCAGAACTCCACCTCGGGCAGCCGCTCCCGCAGCTCGCGCAGCACCTCCACCGGCATCGGCGACGCGCCGTAGTAACCCTTGCGCAGGCTCGACAGGTCGGTGCGGTCGAAGTTCTCGTGCCGCAGCAGGGAAATCCACACCGTCGGCGGCGCGAACAGCTTCGTCGCGCCCTCGCGTTCGACCGCGGCCAGCAGCGCGGCCGGGTCCGGGCCGGGCAGGATCACGCTGGTCGCGCCGAGATAGACGTCGACGGAGAAGAAGCAGTCCAGCTGCGCGCAGTGGTACAGCGGCAGCGAGTGCACCTCGATGTCGTCGGCGCTCATACTGCCGTCGATCGCGCACGAGACGTACTGCGCCAGCAGCGACCGGCTCGACAGCATCACGCCCTTCGGCCGCGACTCGGTGCCCGAGGTGTACATCAGGCGCAGCGGGTCGTCGTCGGCGACCAGCACGTCCGGCGCGCTGACGTCACCGGGCTCGTCGATCCAGTCGGTGACCTCCTCCCAGCCGGGCTCGTCGTGCGCGCCGCCGGAGATGCGGGCGCGCGGCACGTCGTCGAGTTCGGCCAGCGCCAGCGCGTGGTTCGCGGTGCCGACCAGCGAACCTTCGGCGACCATCCCGCTGACCCCGGCGTGCCGGAGGATGTAGGCGACCTCCTCCGCGCCCAGCATGAAGTTCACCGGAACGAGCACCACCCCGAGCTTCGCGGTGGCGAACACCAGCACCGCGAACTCCCAGCAGTTGCGGCTCAGCAGCGCCAGCCGGTCGCCCTTGACCAGCCCGCGCGCGGCGATCGTGTGCGCGCACCGGTTCACCGCGGCGTCGAACTCGGCGAAGCTCACCCGCTTCTCGCCGGACACCACCGCGAGCTTGTCCGGATACCGCAGCGCGGTGCGGCGCAGCAGGTCACCGACCGAATGCCGGCGGGCACGGGCGATGGCGTCGGCGGTCTCCGGCGTGAAAGCACTGGGCATGGGTGAGTCTGTTCCGTGCGAGCGGCCTCGCGCAAGTGATCATATCTCGACTCCCGCAGGACACACCAATCGTAACCAAATCAAGCGTGCGATACCTGTAACCCTTAACCCTCCGCAGGCGACCTCCACATACAGGAAGTGCACACAGTGTAGTGGACACCACCACGGAGGGTACAAATGCCACAGATGTCCACCCAGGAACTCCTGGAGCACTACGCTACCCAGGAACAACGCTCCCGTGTTCTTCAATTAAATTCTTTACGGACATTTCTATCCGGATGCATCATCGAAAACAAGTACCGCGTACCGGACGGGCTACATACACCACTAGTTTTAACTTCATACGGTGAGCGCATATCCGAAAAACTCAGAAAGAACGGTGCACCATTTCAAGAATCCCGCCTGTTATGCCTACTTGAAATGCTGGGCCCAGAACCATTGATAGACATCGAACGCACGAACATTGACGCACTCAAAGCCGCCATCTCTAGTCAGGTAAAAAATCGTGAGATAGTATTCCCATTCCGCTTCGGAAGGGAGCTATACGACAAATTCAACGGGCTCTATGACCAAGAGAAAGGATCCCTCTCAACAAAAGAAACTGCCGAATTGCTTCGTGACATCCCTCAGGGAGTTTTCCAGATTGGCACCTTTGTATGCGGACCTTATGGGCTATTGAATAGCGACCAGCCAAGGTCCATACTCCCACGAACCACCATACCGCTCCAGTACTGCTCAGACCATTCATGTCTTTATGCACACTATGTAACACTGTCGACGGGCCACGACGCCCCTATCAATGAACATCGCAGCAAGATAGCGCGCATGCTCGATCGCGACGGCGGCTCACTCGAGTCCTGGATATCATTTTTTGATACTTTTACTGCCAATTCTTCGATGGCATCCGAATCAAACGGAGAGCCATATATCGTTCTCATCGGGGATGCGCTAACAGATAACGAGATACGTAAGCTGCTTTCCTACCTACTCGACAACACCGGCGGTCGCCTCAGAGAGGTAACACACACCCTTGGAGCAAAAGGAAGGAGCTCAGACATTGCGGAGAATTTGAGCCGCGCTCAAATGTTACAACTAATCTGTGTTCTGAAAAACGACGATATTGTACGTGCACTCGACGCGCTTATTTCGAATCGTGACATCTTGGCACCAGAGGGCGAAGTACGTACTGCAGTAGTCAACTATGACACCGCATACGGACCCTACGAGGTGTTCGCCGAATTAAGCAGACTTGGGATTCGCCTACAGTCGAAAAACGCGCCGATAGCACCCCTCAGACTACGTCAATTAGTCGAGAAGATGTACAACCTCGAAGAACAATCAGACAGAGACGAACTCCTTTGGCAACTTCGAGCAAAGGCTGACGAATCCGTCGATGGGAGACTACAAAGACACCTGCAAACCGAAGAACCGCGCGACATAGTTGAACGACTAACCCTGGCGCGACGCAGCAACGTCATTATTGCTAGTGAATACTTGAACTTCAGTGATTCTTCAATGAGCTCCGATGCGCAGATAGTCGACTCCATACTCTGGAAACTAGGCTACCCAGTCGACACGTTTCCAGACATAAACGCCCCTCTGTTTATATTACATGAGGATATCCTGCTAAAGATAAGAAGGGCCGAGCTCAGCCCGTCCGACGAATTTTACGAAGACCTTGACTCCCTCTGTCATAAGTTTTGGAAGCATCTCGAAAACGCCCTTTACGACAGCGCTTCCTATGCAACTTGGGCATTGACTACAGATCATTTCGGCAACCAGAAACCCTTCATATTTCGCGAAGACATTGATTCAGCCTTGTCTCTATCAAGCTTGAATGAACCAGAAGGACACACTAACGTCGAGCAGACGGTCGTTTTCAACGAAAAACCTGGAATGTACGCCTTATGCCGATCCTTTGAGAGGCTTGCAGCAAAACTAGACGGCTATACGGCGGACGCTTCCTCGCACAAACGCCCTTTATCACACTATCCGCAATGGCACAAGACAGAGTTACATCAAGTCTTTCCTTTTGAGCACAGCATACCATTTCTAGACCTAGACGAGGGTGCACAAAAATCCATCACTAACCGACTTCGAACAGTTAGCAAGTCTCTAATATCCGCCGATGCATCAGAATTGCGGAACGCCACAAACCACCCCCGACGCGAGCACGCCAACCTGGACCATTTGCGAAGCTCACTTGAGTCAATTCGCGAGGCGCTTACGGCCCTAGAAGCAGATGGACTCTGCCGCCTCACTTACACTTTAGCCAACTACCAAGGCGACGCAATGACACGTCAGCGAATTACACTTTCGCATCGTCGCGGCTATCAACACACGATATATCTGCCAAATTCTTATTCATGGCTACATTTACCCGGAAGCAGCGATCCTCAGTACGTGATGACAACTGCACGCATCAAGAACAGTACAGAAGTCTTGCGCTTCACCAGAGAAGTCGATTCACCCTACTCAAGCATGTACGCAGACTATCCGAAACGTCCTGTCGGCTTCACTCGCGAACGTCACGCCGATTCGAAAGACTCAAGCGAATCTCGATAGCGTCAAAAAAGAGACTACGGGCAGAAGTTTATGTGAGGTTGTTTATTTCGCAGCTTGGTTCCCTATTATTGTCTGGTGTGGGTACCGCCCAGCGCGCGGTCCACCGCCTCGGGTGAGTACACCGACTCGACCACCATCGCGCGCAGGCCCAGCACCCCGGCCCGGTCGCCGAGATCGCTGGTCACCACCTTCAGGTTCCGCGTGGCCCTCGGCAGCGCGCGCTGGTAGAGCACCTCGCGCACGCCGGTCACGAACTGCGTCTCGGCGAGGTCACCGGCCAGCACCAGCACCTGCGGGTTGACCAGGCACACCACCGTGCTCAGCACCTCCCCCACCAGCTGGCCGGCTTCGCGCGCCAGCGCGGCCGCCTCCGGCGAACCGGCCGCCACCCGCTCGACGAACTCCCGGCTGGACGACGCGGGCACGCCCGCCGCGCTCAGCCGTTCGGCGAGCGCCCCGCCGCTGGCCAGCGCCGCCAGGCAGCCCTGCGCCCCGCACATGCAGCGCGCGGTCGACGAGGCGTCCACCCGGATGTGCCCGAGGTCGCCCGCCCCGCCGTCGATGCCGCGGTACAGCCTGCCGCCGAGCACCAGCCCCGCGCCGATCCCGGTGGCCACCTTCACCAGCACCAGCGACGGGCAGTCCGGCGACCGGCTCATGTGCTCACCGAAGGCCATCGCGTTGGCGTCGTTGTCCACCACCACCGGCACGCCGAAGCGGCGGCCGAGGTGGCGTGAGATGGGGAAACCGTCCCAGCCGGGCATGATCGGCGGCTGCCGCACGGTGCCCGACTCGAACTCGACCGGCCCCGGCACGCTCACCCCGATCCCGCGCACCTCGGCCCGGTCGAACCCGGCCCGCGCCAGCAACGCGGTCAGTTCCTCCTCCACCCAGGCCAGCACCGGCTCCGGGCCGTCGGCGATCCGCAGCGGCGTCACCGATTCGGCCAGCGACGTGCCGGCCAGGTCGAACACGCCGAGCCGGGCGTGCATGGCGCCCAGATCGGCGGTGAGCACCACCCCGTGCCGGTCGTTGAACTCCAGCTTCAGCGGCGGGCGCCCGCCGGTCGACCCGGCCACCCCGCCGGTGCGCAGGAACCCGGCCGCGCGCAACGCGTCGAGGCGCTGGCCCACCGTGGACCGCGCGAGCCCGGTGTGCTCCTGGAGTTCGGCACGGGTGGTCGCCCGGCCGGTGCGCACCAGCCACAGCAGGTGGCCGGCGGACGAGCGGTCATCCCTTGTCAGCACCGCTGGTGAGCCCTTCGGTCAGCATCCGTTCCGCCGCGTAGAACAGCAGCACGATCGGAATGGTCAGCACCACCGACCCGGCCATCAGCACGGTCTTCGGCACCTCGATGCCGCCGGAGAGCTGCGCCAGGCCGAGCGAGACCGTCCACTTCTCCCGGTCGGCCACCAGGAACAGCAGGGCGAACAGGAACTCGTTCCACGCGATCATGAAAACGTACAGTGCGTTGGCCATGATCGCCGGAGCGGCCAGCGGCACGGTGACCCGCCGCAGCACCTGCCCCCGCGTGCAGCCGTCGATCGCGGCGGCCTCCTCTACGCTTTCCGGGATGGTGCTCAGGTAGTTCCGCAGCATGTAGATGGACACCGGGATGGTCTGCGCCACGTAGACCACGGTCAGCCCGACCAGCGAATCACGCAGGCCGAGCTTGGTGAACAACACGAACAACGGCACGGCCAGCAGGATGGCCGGGAACAGGTACACCGCCAGGAACAGGAAGTGGACCTGCCGGTGCCCGAAGAAGCGCAGCCTGGCCACCGCGTACGAGCCGGGAATGGACACCAGCAGCGTCAGCACCACCGTGCCGAGCGAGACCAGCGCGGAGTTCACCAGCAGCCCGAGCATGCCCTGCCCGCCGGAGTCCTCCGAGGACAGCACCTCTTCGTAGGTCGAGGTGGTCCACTGCGACACGCTCACCCACAGCGCGCCCGGATCGCGCAGCAGGTCCTCGATCGGCCGGATCGAGAGCACGACCATGTAGTAGAAGGGGAACAGCGTCGCCAGCGCGAGCCCGGCGAGCACCACCCACCGCAGGACGCGGAACAGCCTGGTCTCGAAGGTATCCCGGTTCACGCCTTGTCCTCCGGTTTCGGGGCGAAGAACTTCAGGTACACCGCGAGGAAGACGAGCAGCACCGCGGCCAGCGCGAGCGCCTGCGCCGAGGCGGCGCCGACGTCGAACCGCGCGGTGATGAAGTCGTAGACCCGCACGCTGGCCACGTCCGTGCCCGCGCCACCGCCGGTGAGCAGGTACACGTCGTCGAACTTGGTGAAGTTCATGACGAAGCGCAGCATCGCGAGCAGCGCGATCACCCCGGCCAGCTGCGGCAGCACGACGTGCCGGAACCGCTGGGTCGGCGTGGCGCCGTCCACCCTGGCCGCCTCCTCCAGCTCACCGGGGATCGCCTGCAACCGCGCGAGCAGGAACAGGAAGGCGAACGGGAAGTACCGCCAGCCCTCGAAGACGATCACCGTGAGCAGTGCGACCGGGATCGGGATGTCCATGCCCAGCAAGGAGATCGTCGCCTCGCGCTGGGTGAGGAAGGCGATGGGACGGTCCCAGCCGAACAGCCGCGCGCCCCATTCGTTGACCACGCCGTACTGCGGGCTGAGCATCACCTCCCAGACGAAGGCCACCGCCACCACCGGCGCCACGTACGGCAGCAACATCGCCCCGCGCAGGAAACCCCGGCCGCGGAACGGTTTGCGCAGGGCCAGCGCGGCGGCCAGGCCGAGCACCAGCGAAAGCACCGTGCCACCGATCGCGTAGACCAGCGTGGTCGCCACCGAGCTCCAGAACCCGGGCGAGCCGAACACGGTGACGAAGTTCTGCAGTGTGTACCGCTCGAACAGGCCGGTCTCGCGGACGTTGATCAGCCGGATCCGCTGGAAGGCCAGCACCAGCGTCCACAGCATCGGCAGCACCACCACGGCCAGCACCACCAGCAGGGTCGGCGAGATCATCGCCAGCCCGGCGCGGTTCTCCTGCTGCCGCAGACTTCCCTTCTTCACCGCCATCACCCCGTCACCCCAGTCACTTCGGTCACTTCAGTGACGTCTGGATCGAGCGGATCTCGTCCGCGGCTTCTTCGGCGGCCTCGTCCGGCGGGCTGCCGCCGAGCATCGCGTCCACCGCCTTCGGCACCGGCATCTCCCCCGCGGTGGCCCCGACCAGAACTCCCTGTCCCTGCTCGAATCCCCAGCGGGCGAAGCGTTCCGGGCTTTCGCGCAGGGCGGCGATGGTCTCCGGCGGGTAGATCTCGGCGAGCGGGCGCTTGGCGTCCACCCCGGCCGGGAAGGTTTCCCACGCCTCGGCGAACTTCTCCGGTTCGGCCGCGGTGCCGCGCCGGGCCGGGATCTTGCCCTCCGGCGCCATCGCCAGCCACTCGGGGTAGGCCTGCTCCCCCATCATGAACTCGACGAACTTCTTGGCCTCCTCGCGTTTCGCGCCCACCTGGACCGTCCACGAGGTCAGTTCGCCGTACTGCGCGGGTTCGGCCGAGTCCGGGCCGCCGATCGCGCTGATCACCCCGCTGTTGCGGGCCAGGAAACCCGGATCGGCGGCGCATTCCGGGCAGGCGGGCAGCGCGTCGTCGCGCAGGCCGCCGAGTTCGTCGAGCAGGAAGGAGGACCAGACGATCATCGCGGACCGGCCGGCGAAGTAGGTGGCGCGGGTGCTGTCGATGTCCTGCGCGCCCGGCGGCGCGTACTTCCCCGCCACATCACCGACGAAGCCGAAGGTGTGGCGGCACGGCTCGCTGTCGATCGCGATGCCGCCGTCGTCACCGACGAGCTGGCAGCCGTTGCCGACGGCGAGCCCTTCGAACGCCTGCCCGGTGGCCGCGTCGTTGGCCGCGGTGGCCATCGAGATCCCGGCCCGGTCACCCTGGTTCAGCCGCCGCGCGGCTTCGGTGATCCGGTCGTAGGTGTCCGGCGGGGCGAGCCCGGCCGCGGCGAACAAGTCCTTGCGGTAGACCAGGATCTGCGCCCAGCCGTCCGAGGGCACGGCGAGCTGGCCGCCGTCGTCGCTGGTGAGTTCCAGTGCCCGGCGGGAGAAGGTGCCCGGGCCGAGCGCGCGCACGATCTCCTGGCTCGCGGTCTTGTCGAGCAGTTCGTTGCCCGCCAGCTGCCAGGTCGCGGTCAGCGGCAGCGCGCCGATCACGTCCGGCATCTTGCCCGCCGCCGCGGCGGACATCACCAGCTGGCTGAACTGGTTCTCGTCGATCGCCACCAGCTCGACCGGGATGCCGGTCGCCTCGGTGAACCGCGCGGTGATCCGCTGGGTCGCCTGGAACCGGTCGGTCAGGTTCTCCAGGCTCCAGACCACCAGTGCCGGGCTCTGCCCCGGTGCCGCCCCGCACCCCGTGAGCAGCGTTCCGCCCAGCACCACGCTGAGCAGGAGCGCCACCGCCCGGAAGCTCCGTCGCATCCCGTGCCTCCACTTCTGGCCGCAGGAGCCACATGGAAACAGACCTTATGATTGATCGCAAGACATAAGTCGGTATAGTCCCGGCCGTAACCAGCAGGAGTCCGGGGAGGCGTTGTGCGCGTTGTCCAGTTCACCGGGCCGCGACAGGTCGAACTGGCCGAGTTCGCGCCCGAACCGCTCGGGGAGGGCCAGGTCCGGGTGCGCACCCGGTTCTCCGGCATCTCGGCGGGCACCGAACTGACCGCCTACCGCGGCACCAACCCGTACCTGACCCGCACCTGGAACGCCGACCTGCGGTTGTTCACCGAGAACTCCCAAGCTCCCGGGCTCCAGTACCCGGTCGTCGGCTGGGGCTACTCCGAAGCGGGTGAGGTGGTCGAGGCCGGCGAAAGCACCGGATTCCGGCCAGGCGACCAGGTCTGGGGCATCTGGGGTCATCGCAGCGAAGCCGTGGTGCCCGCCGGAAAGCTCCGGCCGGTACCGCACGGGCTCGATCCGCTGGCCGCTTCGTTCGCCAGGGTCGGCGCGGTCGCGCTCAACGCCATCCTGGCCGCGGACCTGCACCTCGGCGAGGTCGTGACGATCTTCGGCCAGGGCGTGATCGGCCTGCTGGCCACTCAGATGGCGCGGCGCAGCGGGGCCGAGGTGGTCGCGGTGGACGGACTCGCGGCCCGGCGCGCGCGGGCGCTCGAAGCCGGTGCCGCGCGCGCGTTCGACCCGATGGGCGAGCCGGTCGCGGAGGGCGTGCGGGAGCACACCGGCGGCACCGGCGCGGACGTGGCGATCGAGCTGAGCGGTTCGTACCTGGCGCTGCACGAGGCCATCCGCACGGTCACCGCGGGCGGCCGCGTGGTCGCCGCCGGGTTCTACCAGGACGAGGGCCGCGGGCTGCGGCTCGGCGAGGAGTTCCACCACAACCGCGTCGAACTGGTCAGCTCGCAGATCGGCGGGGTGAGCGCGCGGCTGTCCGGGCGGTGGGACCAGGCGCGGCTCAACCACACCTTCCTGCGGTTGAGCGCCGAGGGTGTGCTCGACCCGGTTCCGCTGGTCACCCACCGGCTCCCGCCGTCGCGGGTGGCCGAGGCCTACCGCCTGCTCGACACCGGCCCCGGTGACGCGCTGCAGATCGTGCTCGATTTCGACCAGGAGTAGTCGTGCCCCGTTTCGGCTGTCAGGAACAGTTGCTGCCAGGAGACACCCTCGAACGCAAGTGGGAGTTCGCCCAGGAAGCCGGCTACCACGCGATCGAACTGCGCGGGCGCGGTGACTACGCGCTGCTCGACCGGCTGCCCGAACTGCGGCGCGCGGCCGCGTCCGGGGTGGTCATGCCGACCGTCTGCGTGGAGATGTCCCACTTCTTCGGCGCCTTCGACCCGGAACTGCGTGCCGACGCGATCGCGCAGCTGAAGTCCCAGCTGTCGGTGATCGCCGAACTCGGCGGGCAGGGCGTGATGACCCCGGCGTCGTACGGCATGTTCTCGCGGCGCCTGCCGCCGTTCAAACCGCCGCGAAGCGAGGCCGAGGACCGCGAAGTGCTGCTCGCCGGGCTCACCGAACTGGGCGAGCACGCCGCGATCGAGGGCGTGCGCCTCTATCTCGAGCCGCTCAACCGCTACGAAGACCACATGGTCAACCGGCTCGGACAGGCCGCCGAGCTGATCGACGAGACCGGCCTGGACTCGATCCGGATCGCCGCGGACACCTACCACATGAACATCGAAGAGGACGATCCCGTCACGGCGCTGGCCACGGCCGAACGCCACCTCGGGCACGTGCACGTCAGCGAGTCGAACCGGAACCAGCCGGGCACCGGGCACGTCGACTGGCCGGGGGTGCTGGGTGCGCTGGCCGCGATCGGCTACCCGGGCTACCTGACCCTGGAGTGCCGCCTGCGCGGGGAACCGGCCGAGGCGCTGCGCTCGGTGCCGTCGTTCCTGCGACGGGCCTCGTGAGCCAGGCGAGTCCCGGTCTGCGCGAGCGGGCGAGCCGGGTGCTGCTGGACAACTGGCACGGGCAGTCCACCGTGCCCTCCGGCGGGCTGTACCCGCACCAGTGGAGCTGGGACTCCGCGTTCATCGCGCTCGGCCTGCGTCACCTCTCGCCCCGGCGGGCGCAGCGCGAGCTGGAATCGCTGTTCGGCGCGCAGTGGCCGGACGGGCGGGTGCCGCACATCGTGTTCGACGCGGCGACCCCGCCCGACGCGTACTTCCCCGGTCCCGGTTTCTGGTGCTCGGCCGCGGTGACCGGATCCGGTTTCCCGGCGACCTCCGGGCTGATCCAGCCGCCGGTGCACGCGCTCGCCGCGTGGGAGACCTTCCGCGCGGCCCCGGAAACCGCCCGCGAACGCGGTTTCCTGCCGCGGCTGTACCCGAAGCTGGTGGCCTGGCACCGCTACCTGACCGGCCGCCGCGACTTCGGCGGGCGCGGGCTGGTGTGCGTGGTGCACCCGTGGGAGTCCGGAATGGACAACAGCCCGGCTTGGGACGAGCCGCTGGCCAGGGTCCGGCCCGCCACCGCCTTCACCCGGCGCGACCTGGACCACGCGGCGCCCGGCGAGCGGCCGACCGACCTCGACTACGGCCGGTACGTCCGGCTGGCGCGGACCTATCGCGAGAACGGGTACGACGACGACCCGGCCGGGCACGCGTTCGCCGTCGAGGACCCGCTGACCAACGCCCTGCTGGCCGCTTCGGAGGGCGCGCTGGCCGAGATCGCCACCGAGCTGGGCCTCGACCCGGCCCCGCACCTGGCCGAGCTGACCAGGCTGACCGGCGCACTGGTGGACGTCCTGTTCGACGAGGGCGACGGCTGCTTCCACGCCCGTGACGTCCACAGTGGACGCTTGTTGCGCACGGGCAGCGTGGCCGGGCTGGTCCCGCTGGTGGTGCCCGGCCTCCCGGTGGCCGACGCGCTGGTGAAGACCACGCTGGGCCCGCGGTTCCGCCTCGGCGAACTCGGCCTGCCCGCCAGCTTCGACCTGACCGACGCGTTGTTCGAGGCCACCCGGTACTGGCGCGGGCCGGCCTGGTTCAACATCGGCTGGCTGCTCTGGCGCGGGCTCCGGCTGCACGGCGCGCACGAACTCGCCGAGACCGTGCGCGAGGCCCTGGTCAGCGCCGCCGACGACGTCGGCTTCCGCGAGTACGTCGACCCGCTGACCCGCAGCGGCCACGGCGCGCACGACTTCAGCTGGACCGCGGCGGTGATCCTCGACCTACTTGCCTAGGGTGGACCGCATGAGCGATGACGTGAGCCGGTTCCCCGTGGTCGAACTCGCCGAACTGCCCGAGGACCTGCGCGAGCGCGTCGGCGCGATCGCCGAGAAGTCCGGGTTCGTGCCCAACATCTTCCGCGCGCTGGGCCACCGCCCGGCCGAGCTGCGGGCGTTCCTCGACTACCACGACGCGCTGATGGACAGCTCCGACGGACTCAGCAAGGCCGAACGCGAACTCGTCGTGGTCGCCACCTCCGGCGCGAACCACTGCACCTACTGCGTGGTGGCGCACGGTGCGATCCTGCGCATCCGCGCGAAGGATCCCGAGCTGGCCGACCGCGTGTCCAGCAACCCGTGGCAGGTCGAGCTGGACGAGCGTGGCCGCGCGATCGTCGACCTGGCACTGGCGCTCGCCCACGACTCGGCGCGCTTCGGCGAGACCGAGCTGGCGGCCGCACGCGCCGCCGGGCTCACCGAGGACGAGATCTGGGACGTCGGCGCCATCACCGCGCTCTTCGCCATGTCGAACCGGCTCGCGCACCTGACCGCACTGCGCCCGAACGCCGAGTTCTTCACGATGGGCCGTTAGCACCAGCGGAACTGGGCCATACGGCGCAACCTCATCCGCGAGCTGAACAACCGGGGCGATCGGCCGTAATCACCGTTCGAAGCCGCGTCTTCCCCTGCCGAAAACAATTCCGGCGACGCGGTTCCCGCCCCGACGAAGTTTTGACCCAGATGAGGTACTCCATGGGTAGACATCGCATTTCCAGACGCACGAAACTGACCACCGGCGCGATCGGACTGGTGATCGCGGTCGGTGCGGTCGTGGTCAACGCGACCGCCGGTGACCCCGCACCGGCGAGCGCGGACGGCGCCGACAAGTCGCTGTTCGTCGACATCCTCACGGTGCCGCCGAACGTGAAGAAGCCGACGCCGCAGCGCAAAGCCAGCAAAGGTACGTTCACGGTCGACTGTGGACGGAACGAGAACGGGCACTTCAACCCGGACAACTTCATCGCCCAGCCGGGCGTGCGCAACGGCGCCCAGCACCTGCACGACTACGTGGGCAACCTGTCCACCAACGCCGATTCCAACAACCGCAGCCTGGCCCGGGCGGGCACCACCTGCCGCAACGGTGACAAATCCACCTATTTCTGGCCGGTGCTGCGCATCAACACCGAAGAAGAAGAGCCGGCGGAAAATCCGCCCGCGGAAGAACAGAAAGCGCAGCGGAAACAGGCGCAGGCGGCCGATCAGGCGGCCAAGGCCGAACCGCGGGTCGACTGCCCCGACGTGGCCAGCCAGCTGCCCGACGAAATCCCCGAACCCGCGCAGGCCGCGGTCGAAACCGAACTGGGCAATCTCGACGGTCAGCTCGACGCGGCCGAGCAGAAGGTGCAGGGCGGTGAGGACCCGGCCGCGGTACTCGAACCGCTGAAGGGCGAGCGCGCAGCGGCCATCGACCGGATGGCGAACGCGATCGACGCCGAGGCCGACAAGCCGCAGAACCTCGCGGAACTGGCGCCGTGCGGGGTCAAGGACCAGAACAACCCCGGCGTGGCCAACGGTGACGAGAACAGCGACAACGCACAGGCCGAAGGCACCGAGCAGAAGGCGAAGCAGCCCCAGCCGGAGGAGAACGACAACAACGAACTTGAAGGCAACGAGGGCGAGATCCAGCGCCCGGAGAAGGTCGACCTGACCTTCCGCGGCAGCCCGGTCACCCGCGTCACCGCGATGCCGCGCTTCCTGCGGATCCTCTACGGTGACGCCAAAGTGAGCACGAACGGGCCGAAGAACGCGCGCGATTCGTGGACCTGCAGCGGATTCGAGGACCGGGTGCTGATGAACAAGTACCCGATCTGCCCCGAGGGCAGCAAGGTGGTGCGGCTGCACGACTTCCCGAGCTGCTGGGACGGGAAGAACATCGACTCGGCCAACCACCGCGACCACATCGTCTTCCCGGACCAGAACGGCCGCTGCGGCCGGGGTTTCCGGGCGGTGCCGCAGCTGCGGATCACGCTGACCTACAACGTGCCGCGTGCGGTGCAGGTCGCCGGGCAGTACGCGGTGGACTCCTTCCCGGAGGAGGAGCACAACCCGTTCAGCGATCACGACGACTTCGCGAACGTGATGTCGCAGCGCATCATGTGGCGCCTGGTCAACTGCGTCAACCGCAACAAGATCTGCCAGGAGTGAACACGGGGCGCGGGGCCGTTCCGGCGGCCCCGCGCTCTGGCAGGATGGCGGAGTGAGCACGATCCAGCTGACCGGCGCCATCGAACTGCCAGACGGAACCTGGGTGCGCGGCCGGGGCCTGCGCCGCGGCGCGCCCGAAGGCGAGCCACCGGACCACGGCTTGTACCTGGGCACGCGGATGCTGCGCCGTCGCTACGGCGGGCACGTGACCTGGCCGCGGGAGTGGATCAGCTGGCCGGACTTCCTGCTGCCGCTGGACCGCCGCTCCGCGATCGCCCGCATCCGCGCCCTGCACGAACTGGCCAAGGACGGGCGCCGCGTGGAGGTCGCCTGCGGTGGCGGCGTCGGCCGGACCGGCACCGTGCTGGCCTGCCTGGCCCAGCTGGCCGGCGTGCCCGCGGCCGAGTCCATCGACTGGACACGCGAGCACCACCACCCGCGCGCGGTCGAAACCCCGTGGCAGCGTGCCTGGGTCCTCAAGTTCCTGGAGTGACCCCCGCCTAAGATCATCCGCATGCCCATCGCGCACGCGCCTGACGGTGTCGAGCTGTACTACGAAGTGCACGGCGACGGCGAACGCGTACTGGTGTTGCTGGCCGGGCAGGCGAACAACCACCACTGGTGGGACAGCGCCCGTCCGGACTTCGAGCCGTTCTTCCGCACCGTCACCTACGACCACCGCGGGCTCGGGCGCAGCGGCAAGCCGGACGACGATTCCTACAGCACCAGGGGTTTCGCCGGGGACGTGGTGGCCATTTTGGACCATCTCGGGGTGGACCGGGCCGACGTGTACGGCACCTCGATGGGCGGCCGGGTCGCGCAGTGGCTGGCCGCGGACCACCCCGGCCGGGTGGGCAGGCTGGTGCTCGGCTGCACCTCCCCGGGCCTGCCGCACGGCTTCGAACGCGACCGCGAGGTCAAGCGCGCGCTCGGCCAGCGCGACGCCGCCGCGGCTCGGCGCGCGCTGCTGGAACTGATGTACACCCCCGAGTGGCTCGCGACGCACCCCGGCCCGTACCTCACGCTGGGTGATCCGGACATGCCGCCGCACGCCCGTCGCGCGCACCTGCTCGCCAGCGCCCGGCACAACAGCTGGGACGCGCTGCCCGGCATCACCGCGCCCACGCTCGTGGTGCACGGCACCGACGACGTGTTCAACCCCACCGCCAACGCTCCCCTGCTCGCCGAGCGGATTCCGGGCGCGAGCCTGCACCTGATCCCCGGTGCGCGTCACGCCTACTTCGAGGAGTTCCGCGACGTCGCGAGCCCGCTGGTGCTGGAGTTCCTCACCGACGGGTAGTCGTCACCCCGGGTGATCGCCTCGGTATGCTGGTTCCGCCGGTTGAACAGCTAGCCGGGTTGACTCAGCGCCCCGCGCGCACCGGCAGCCCGGGAGGCTACGAACGATGATCGACAGACCGTCGGCGGCGGACCAGCTCTTCGCCGGTCCAGGGGAAACCCGTGCCCGGCTGCGGCGCACCGACTGGGCGGCCACCCCGCTGGGCCCGGTCGAGGACTGGCCGATCGAGTTGCGCAGCGCGATCCGCACGGTGCTGCCGTCGAACATCCCGATGCTCCTGTGGTGGGGGCCGGAACTGGTGCAGATCTTCAACGACGCCTACACCCCGGTGCTCGGCGACAAGTACCCGGCCGCGATCGGCCAGCCCGGCGCCGAGTGCTGGGCCGAGGTCTGGGACGAGCTGGGCCCGCTGGCCCAGAGCGTGCTCGACGGCGACGGGGCCACCTACACCGAGAAGCAGCGGCTCTTCCTGCGGCGCCACGGTTATCTCGAAGAGACCTACTGGACCTTCTCCTACAGCCCGGTGCACGCCGAGGACAGCTCGGTGGCCGGGGTTTTCGTCGCCACCACCGACGTCACCGTGCAGGTGCTGGCCGAGCGGCGGATGGAGATCCTGCGCCGCCTCGGCACGATCAACCTGGCCGGGGCCGAGCACCCGGTGACCCACGCCTGTCGCGAGGCGATCCGCATCCTCAGCGGCAATCCGGCCGATCTCCCGGTGGTGGCGGCTTCCCTGCGGGACGACGGCACCCCGCGACCGCCGGAGTTCCGGCTCGAATCGGCCGAAGCCGGCCGGCTCGCCGAGTTCCCGCTGACCGTGACCGGGCTGCCGGAGCCGGTCGGCGAGCTGGTGCTCGGCATCAGCCCGTACCGCGAGTTCGACGAGTCCTACCGCGGTTTTCTCGAGCTGATCGCCGCGCGGCTCTCGGCGATGCTGACCGACGCGCTGGCCTACGAGACCGAACGCCGCCGCGCGCTCGCGCTGGCCGAGCTGGACGCGGCGAAGACCCGGTTCTTCCAGAACGTCAGCCACGAGTTCCGCACCCCGCTCACGCTGCTGCTCGGCCCGCTGGAGGCGTTGCTGGAGCAGGGCATTCTGCCCGCGGACCAGCAGCGGGTGATGACCGAAGCGCTGCGCGCGGCCCGTCGGCTGCAACGGCTGGTGGACACCCTGCTCGACGTCGCCAGGGCCGAGTCCGGCCGGTTGCGGGCGCACTGGGAGCCCGCCGACCCGGCGCGGCTGACCGCCGAGTGCGCAGCCATGTTCGGCTCCGCCGCCGAGCAGGCCGGGCTGGAGCTGCGAGTGGAACTCGACGAGCGCGCGAGCACGGTGATCGAGCTGGACCAGGAAATGTGGGCCAGGATCGTGCTCAACCTGCTGTCCAACGCGCTCAAGTTCACCCACGAGGGCTCGATCACGCTCGGCCTCGCCGTGCGCGACGAGCAGCTGGTGCTGACCGTGGCCGACACCGGGACCGGCATCCCGGCCCACGAGCTGGACCGCGTGTTCGACCGGTTCCACCAGGTCGAAGGCACTGCCGGGCGGACCGGGGAGGGCGCGGGCATCGGGTTGTCGCTGGTCGCGGACCTGACCGCGACCATGGGCGGCACGGTCGCGGTGGCCAGCGAACCGGGCGTGGGCAGCACTTTCACCGTCACCGTGCCGTGGAAGCCGGTGGACGCCGAGCCTGCCCCGCCCGCGGTGGCCGCCACCGTCGGTGCCGGTTTCGCCGACGAGGCCGGGCAGTGGCTCCGTCCACAGGAGACTGTCGCCGCCGACGGCGAGGCGCGCATCCTGCTGGTCGAGGACAACGCCGACATGCGCGCGCACATCCTGCGCCTGCTGCGGGCGCAGGGCTGGGCGGTCGACCTGGCGGCCGATGTGGACACCGCACTGGCCAGGATCACCGAGCACCGGCCGCATCTGGTGCTCAGCGACGTGATGCTGCCCGGCCGCGACGGCCTCTCGCTGCTGCGTGAGCTGCGCGCCGATCCGGTCACCGCCCGGCTGCCGGTCATGCTGCTCACCGCCCGCGCCGGCGCGGAGTCCGCTGTGGACGGTCTGAGCAGCGGAGCCGACGACTACATCACCAAGCCGTTCCACCCCGGCGAGCTGGTCGCCAGGGTGCGGGTGAACCTGGAGCTGTCGTGGCTGCGGGAGACGCTGATCGCCGCCGGTGAGCGCGAGGCCGCGGACCTGCGCAAGGCGCTGGACACCCGGACCACGGTCAGCGAGGCCGTCGGGCTGGTGATGGCGGCGTTCCGGTGCGACGCGGACACCGCCTTCGACAAGCTGGTCGGTTTCTCGCAGAGCCGCAACGTCAAGGTCCGCGACATCGCCGCCGAGGTGGTGGCCGACTTCACCGCCACCATCAGCGATGGGGAAAGCGCCGTCACGGATGCAGACTCGCGCCCTTGAGCGCCTTGTCCACCGCGTTCTTCGGCCCGTGCAGCGCGATGCCGACCAGGTTCAGCTTCTCCGTCGGCACCGCGGCCACCGCGGCCCGGTTGTCCGTGTCGTTGCCGGTGCCGAACAACTCCTCGGTGAACACCGCGAGCTTGAGCCCGCGCGAGAGCGCGCGGCCGTGCGCGGTGGTCAGCAGCTCGGCGTCGCCGGTGAAGACCAGCACGGGCTGGCGGAACATGGCCAGGTACTCGATGCCGTCGGCGTCGGCGTAGGGCTCACCGATCAGGGCGGGGTCGGCCCCGGCGATCGCGCTGCTCAGGAAGGCGGTGATGTTGAGCCGCTGCCACGACTCCAGGTCGTTGCGCAGCAGGACGGCGATCTTGGTGTCGAACCGGGCGGCGGTCACGGTGGTGCTCCTCGGGTGGCGTCTGTTCCGTTGCGCTTCCAGCATGCGCCCGGCGGCCGGGCCCGGTCTTGTATGTTCTTGACATGATCCGGGCCTGGAAACCGGGCGTGCCCGGGGTCGACGAGGTCTTCCACGCGCACTTCACCGACCACGCCTACCCACCGCACACGCACGACGCCTGGACCGTGCTGATCGTGGACGACGGCGCGGTCCGGTTCGACCTGGACCTGCACCACCACGGCATCGGCACACCGTCGGTGTCCGTGCTGCCACCGCACGTGCCGCACGACGGGCGCTCGGCCACCGACGGTGGGTTCCGCAAGCGCGTGCTCTACGTGGACACCTCGGTGCTCGGCGCCGAACTGGCCGGGGCGGCGGTGGACCAGCCGACGCTGACCGATCCGGCGCTGCGGCACCGCCTGCACCAGCTGCACCTCGTGCTGGCCCGGCCGGGTGACGAGCTGGAGGCCGAAAGCAGGCTGGCGCTGGTCCGCGAGCGGCTGCGCTTCCACCTCCGGCGGCGCACGGAGGACCGGCAGGCCCCGGTGCCCCGGCTGGCCGGTGACCTCCGGGATCTGCTCGACGCGCACACCGTCGACGGGCTCACCCTGCGGCACGCGGCCGAGGCGCTGCACGCGCACCCGACGCACCTGGTCCGCTCGTTCACCAGGGCGTTCGGCCTGCCACCGCACCTGTACCTGACCGGGCGCCGGGTGGACCTGGCGCGACGGCTCCTGCTGGCCGGGCAGCGACCGGCCAGCGTCGCCACCGCGGCCGGTTTCCACGACCAGGCGCACCTGAACCGGCACTTCAAGCGTCATCTCGGGGTCACACCGGGCCGGTTCACCGGCCGCCGGGCCACGAACAGCACCGCCACGGTCGCCACCAGCCCGCCCGAGACCATCACCGCGGCCGGGGAGAAGGCGTCCACGACCAGCCCGCCGAGCCAGGCACCGGCGGCGATGGTCGCCTGGAAGGACGCGGTGAACAACACGGTCGCGGCTTCGGGCGCTTCCGGTGCGGCCTTGGCGAACCAGGTCTGGGAGCACACCGGCACCGCGCCGTAGGCCAGGCCCCACAACGCCAGCAGCACCAGCGCGCCGACGGAACCGCCACCCAGCACGGGAAGCAGCGCGGTGGCCGCGGCCAGCAGGGCGGCCACCGCCAGGAACGTCCGGCGTGGCCGTTCATCCACTGTGGACCCGGCGAGGAAGTTCCCGGCGATCCCCGCGATTCCGTACACCAGCAGGAAAACCGTGATAGCGCCGGAGCCGAGCCGGGTGAACTCCAGCAGGAACGGGGTCACGTAGGTGTAGGCGCCGAAGTGGGCGAGCACAACCAGGAAGGTCACCGCCAGTCCAGTGAGGACACTCCCCCGCCGCAGCAGCGCGCCGAGCACCGCCGCCCTGGTCACCTCACGCGCGGGCAACGCGGGCAGGCAGGCGAGCATGGCGAGGAACAGTGCCGCGGTGAGCACGCCGAGCACGGTGAAAGCCGTGCGCCAGCCCGCCAGCTCGCCGATGAACGTACCGGCGGGCACTCCGAGCACCGAGCCGAGCGGGACCGCCGAGAAGATCACCGCCTTGGCCGTGCCCACCCGTTCCGGCGCGACCAGGCGGGGCGCCAGTCCGGCGCCGATCGACCAGAACGCGCCGATCACCAGCCCGACCAGGACCCTGGACACCAGCAGGACCGGATAACCGGGTGCGGCGGCGGCGAGGAAGTCGGCGAAAGCCAGCAACAGCACCAAAGCACACAGCATCACCCGCCGGTCGAAGCGGCCGGTCGCGGTGGTGACCACCGGCGCGGCGACCGCGGCGAGCAGGCCGGGCAGGGTCATCGTCAGCCCGGCCGTGCCGTCCGAGACGCCGAACTCGCGCGCGATCGCCGTGAGCAGGCCGATCGGCAGGATCTCGGTGGTGACGAGCGAGAAAATTCCCAGTGTTATGCAGAAAACCGCGGGCATGCAGACAGTTCACCAAGTACAGAGCGGAAAGTCCGGCACCTTCGCGACATCACCGTGGCAGCCACAGTGATTCCGGTGGCAGCTCGGTCCGGTCGGTGAACAGGGCCTCGACGAAGGCCCGCACCGCCGGGGCCAGCGGCCGGGCGGGATCGCGCACCACGGCGATGGTCCGGTCCACGGCGGGCCCGGCCAGCGGCGCGTGCTCCAGCCCGGCGAAGGAAACCAGCGGCAGCACCAGTCCCGGCACCACGGAGACCCCGAGCCCGGCGGCCACCAGCCCGGCCACCGCGGCGATGTTCCTGGCTTCGGTGCGGCGGCCGGTGCGCACCGACGCGGCGTCGAGCGCCCGGTCGACCAGGCGGCGGATGCTCGACGACGTGCCGAAGGCGATGAACGGCTCGCCAGCCAGCGAAGCCCAGTCGCGTACCGGCGGGTGGCCGGGCGGGAAGATGCCGCAGAACCGGTCGGCCGCCAGCTCGCGCACGTCGAGATCGGGCAGTGGCTCGGTCACCACAGTCACCGCCAGGTCGACTTCCCCCGCACGCACCCGGTCGAGCACCTCGCCGGACAACGCGTCCTCGATGGACAGTTCCACCGCCGGGTGCGCCCGCGAGTAGGCCGCCACCACCGGCGGCAGCAGGATCGCCGCGAGCGAGGGCAGGGTGGCCACGCGCACGTGCCCGCTGGTCCCGGCCAGGAACCCGGCGAAGTGCCGCATCCCGGCGTCGAACGAGCCGAGCACCCCACGGGCGATCCGGACGAACTCCGCGCCCTCCGGGGTCAGTTCGAGCTTTCGCGTGGTGCGCTCGAACAGGGCCACCCCGACGCGCCGCTCCACCTCGCCGATCGCCCGGCTCAGCGAGGACTGCGCCAGGTGCAGGCGCTGGGCGGCACTGGTGAAGCCGCCCGCGTCGGCCACTTCGACCACGGCACGCAACTGCGGAACGGTCAGGTCCATGCGCATGGCGCATCAGTCTATGCGAAATCCTTGCTTGACCTCGATATGCGGCTTGGCTCACAGTCGGGGCGTCAACGACGACGTGCGGACAGTGCGAAAGGCCGGAACAGATGCTTGCCCTGGCGGGATTCCTGACCATCGCGGTCTTTCTGGCCGGTGTGCTCTCGCGCCGGGTGTCGGTGCTGCTGGCGCTGACGGTGATCCCGATCCTGGCCGGGCTCGCGGTCGGCGCGGCACCCCGGCTCGGTGAACTGATCGGCAAGGGACTGACCACGGTCGCCCCGGTGGCGATCATGATCACCTTCGCGGTGCTCTACTTCTGCCTGATGATCGAGGCCGGGCTGTTCGACCCGGCGGTGGCCCGGATCCTGCGCTGGGCCAAGGGCGATCCGCTCAAGATCACCGTCGGCACCGCGGTGCTCACCCTGCTGGTCGCACTGGACGGCGACGGCGCCTCCACCTTCCTGATCACGGTTTCGGCGATGCTGCCGCTCTACCGCAGGCTCGGCATGCGCCCGCTGGTGCTGGCCGGGGTGGTCTGCCTCGGCGCGGGCGTGATGAACATGGTGCCGTGGGGCGGCCCGACCGCGCGGGCGATGGCCGCGATGGACGCCGGCAGCGGCGAACTGTTCCTGCCACTGCTGCCCGCGATGATCGGCGGTGTGCTGTGGGTGCTCGTCGCCGCGTACCTGATCGGCCGCACCGAGCGCAAGCGCCTCGGCGTGATCACGCTCGAACCACCCGCCGAGACGCCGGCCGAGCGCACGCGCGCCGAGCGGATCCGCTTCTGGCTCAACGTGGTGCTGACCCTCGCGCTGGTCGCCGCGCTGCTCGCCCAGCTGGCCAAGCTGGAGATCCTGTTTGTGGTGGCCTTCGTGCTCGCGCTGCTGGTCAACCGGCCGAAGTGGCCGCAGCAGCAGGAGCTGTTCGAGAAGCACGGGCACAACGTGGTGCTGGTGACCACGATGATCTTCGCCGCCGGGGTGTTCACCGGGGTCCTCTCGGGCACCGGCATGATCGACGCGATGGCCCGCGCGCTGGTCGGGATCATCCCGGACTGGGCGGCCGGCGCGCTGCCGCCGCTGACCGCGCTCACCGGCATGCCGCTGAGCCTGGTGTTCACCCCGGACGCCTACTACTTCGGCGTGCTGCCGGTGCTCGCCGAGACCAGCGCGGCGCTGGGCGGTGACCCGAACGAGGTGGCCAGGGCGGCGCTGCTCGGGCAGATGACCACCGGGTTCCCGCTCAGCCCGCTGACCGCGTCCACCTTCATCCTGGTCGGCATGGCCGGGGTCGAACTCGGCGCGCACCAGCGGTTCATCTTCAAGTGGGCCTTCGGCACCACGCTGGTGATGACCGTGGTCGCACTGGCCACCGGCGCGATCTCCATCTGAGGACCAGAGCATGCGAACGACACGAATCGGCAGTGGCGCGGGCTTCGCCGGTGACCGCTTCGAACCGGCGGAGATCCTGGTGCGCCGGGCCGGCCTGGCAGATCTGGTGCTGGAGTGCCTGGCCGAGCGCACGATCGCGCTCGGCCAGCAGCGCAGGCTCACCGATCCGGACGCCGGGTACGACCCACGACTGCTGACGCGCTTCCGCCGCCTGCTGCCGCTGGCCGCCGAACACGGGGTGCGCGTGCTCAGCAACATGGGCGCGGCCAATCCGCTCGCCGCCGGGCGCGCGACCGCGGCGCTGCTCACCGAACTCGGGCTCGACCGCAGCGTCGCGGTGGTCACCGGCGACGACGTGCTCGACCGGATCGACCCCCGCACCCCGGCGCTCGAAGACGGCGTGCCGCTGGAAGACCACGGCGAACTGGTCTCCGCCAACGCCTATCTCGGCGCGGACGCGATCCTGCCCGCGCTCGGCGCGGACGTCGTGCTCACCGGACGGGTCGCCGACCCGTCGCTGTTCCTCGCCCCGCTCGCCGACCGGCTCGGCTGGGACCTGGCCGATCCACCGCGTGCGGCCGCGGGCACGCTGATCGGCCACCTGCTCGAATGCGCCGGTCAGCTCACCGGCGGTTACTTCGCCGACCCCGGTCGCAAGGAGGTGCCGGGACTCGCCGAACTCGGCTTCCCGTTCGCCGACGTCACCGCCGACGGCTCGGCTGTCTTCGGCAAACCGGAGAGCACCGGCGGCCTGCTCTCACGGGCGACCGTGCGCGAGCAGCTGCTGTACGAGATCACCGATCCCACCGCGTACCTGACCCCGGACGTGGAACTGGACCTGCGCGAGGTGACCGTGCGCGAGACCGGCCCCGACCGGGTGGCGGTGGCGGGCGCGGTCGGCCGGACCCGGCCGACACGGCTGAAGGTGAGCGTCGGCTACCGGGCCGGGTTCCGCGCGGAAGCCGAGATCTCCTACGAGGGCCCGAACGCGGCCGAACGCGCGCGACTGGCCGGGGAGATCGTCACCCGGCGGCTCCCGGAACCACCCCGGATCCAGCTGTCCACATCGGACAGCGAAAGCCGCTTGCGGGTGGCCGCGCTGACCCCGTCCCGCGACGCGGCCGACGTGGTCTGCCACGAGGTCGAAGCCCTGTACACCAACGGACCCGCCGGTGGTGGCGGGGTACGCACGAGCACCACGGAGGTCATCGGCATCGTGTCCGCACTGCTCGACCGGGAGATCGCCGAACCACGGGTCACCACCTTCGGGCCGGTGCGATGATCCTGCACGACATCGCGCACTGCCGCGCCGGGGACAAGGGCGACACCTCGATCCTGTCGCTGTTCCCCTATCGCGACGAGGACTTCCCGCTGCTCGTCCGCGAAGTGACCGCCGAACGCGTGCGCGCCCACCTGGCCGGTCAGCTGCGCGGCGAGGTGGTCCGGTACGTGCTGCCGAACCTGTGCGCGCTCCAGTTCCGCTGCCGCCAGGCGCTCGAAGGCGGGGTCACCACCTCGCTCGCGCTGGACACGCACGGCAAGGGACTGAGCTTCCGCCTACTCTCCCTCGCCCTCTGAGGACTTCGCCGGAGCGGCGTCCTCCACGGTCTCCTCCTGCGGCACCACCGCGGCCGGGTCGCGCAGCCACTTCAGCTTGACCTCGAACTGGCCCTGGAGCCCGGTTTTCGCGATCACCGCGCCCGCCTGCGCGTCCAGCTTCACGCCGAACTTCAGCTCCACCTCATCCGGGCCCATCGAGCGGAACTTGTCGAGCGCGGCGGCCGCCGCACCCCGCACCTCCTCCAGCGCGCGTTCGAAGGACACCCCCGCCTCGCGGAGCATGTTCTTCGGGCGCGCGGCGCGCTCGACCGCGTGCGGCACCTCCACTTCGACCAGTACCGAACCGCCGCCATCGAGCGGGAACCGCACGAACTCCGTCACGTCTGCCGATCCTCCTATCGTCCGCAGGGCAGGTTGAGCCGTTCGTCGGCGGGAATGCCGGCCCGGACCCGTTCCAGCGCTTCGAGCACCCGCTCCAGGCCGCTGGGATTTCCCAGGTAGTCGAGCACGGCCCGCTGGAAGGCGTCGCTCATCGTCGCGGGCATCATGTCCGACGCGTCGAAGCACCAAGGTCCCGAAGTCAGCCGCTCCGCCACCCGCACGCTCAGCGGATCGCGGTAGACGCCCTGGGGCAGCAAATTCCGGTTGATCGAGAAGGTCGCGCTGGTCTCCCTGGACGGCCACACCGCCTGTCCGCGTTCGGAAGCCAGGTACCGCATCAGTGCCTTGGCCTCCGCCGATTCGACGAACATGCCCGCCAGGTCCGCCGACACCCCGGCGGGCTGGGCGGCCGGTTCGGCGGTGGCGTCCACCACCGGGAACGGGAAGAAGTCGAAATCCGCCACCGCCGGTTTCGCCCCACCCGGCAGCTCGTACTGCTGGTAGCCGCTGATCCTGGACGAGGCGAAGTGGTCCAGCGCGCAGCCGGGCGGAGTGGTGAACATCGGCTTGGCCGCGTCCCCGAAAGGCAGCAGCAGCGCGCCGTTCGTGCCGCCACGCACCGCTCCCGGCTGCGCCACCAGCTGTCCCCAGTCCTCCCACGCCTGACGGACCTGCGTCGAGGTCCACGGCAGCTCCCCCGCCGCGAAGCGCTGGTAGACCTCGGGGCCGGAGCGCCGCAGCAGGATGTCTTCGATCCAGTCGGTGCCCGGCCAGCCCGAGGTGCTCTGCGATTCCATGCCGAGGCACCACGGCGTCCGCCCGCGAGCGGTCAGGTCCCCGCTGAGCGCGACCAGGTCCGCCCAGGTGCGCGGCGGTGGCCCCGGCAGGGTGCCGGGGCGGTACCAGATCAGGCTCTTCAGATCGGCCTTCACCACCACCGTGTAATAGGACGGGGTGCCGAGCCGTTGCAGGGGCAGCCATTGCTCGCCGGGCTCTTCACCGAGCACGCCGTCGATGTTCCGCAGGTCGCCGCTGTCGACGTAACGCGCCAGCTCACCGGGGTTCGGCAGCACCGCGACGTCCGGCGGGCGGCCCTTCTGCACGTCCGAGCGCAGGACCTGGCTGACCGACCGGGTGCCGCGGTAGGCGACCTCGATCCCGGTCTCCCGCTCGAACTCCGCCAGCACCGCTTCGAAGGCCTGCTGTTCGGCGCCCTCCCACGAAGCGAGCACGGTGAGGGGCCTGGCTCCGGTGGCCCCGGCCGAGCACGCGCTCAACCCGAGCAGCAGCACGCCGAGCAGCGCGCGCAGTGAATGTCTCATGTGGACCTGAACCGGTACTCGTCGACGCGGCGGTGGAAACCGGCCACCACCAGTCCGGCGATCGCCAGGCCGAGCGCGACGATCAGGTACTCGTGGTAGCCGGGCAGATCGGCTTCGGCCAGCTGCCGGTCGATCCGGCGGCCGTCGTCGGCCGGATCACCGGCGGCGGCCGGTGGTGCCGCGCTCCCGGCCGGCAGCTCGGCGGCGAGTTCGTCGACCACGCCGCCGCAGGTGCTCGCGCAGTTCTCGCGCAGCAGTTCCACCAGCTTCGGCCGTCCCGCCGCGGCTTCGGCCTCGAACCCGGACCGCCACCGCTCCACCGCGGTGTCCACCGTGGCGCCCGCGTCACCGGCACCCGACGCCGAGCCGAAACCGAACGAGGTGGTCACGATCAGGCCGAGCAGCAGCGCGGTCGCGCCGAGCAGCCAGAAGTTCCACCGCCGCCGGAACTTCCGGCGCAGCCGGTACTGGGTGTAACCGAGCAGGCCGAGCAGCGCCAGCGCGGGCAGCAGCCACAGCGCGGTCACCGCCCCGCCCAGCCAGCCGTCGGAGAGCTGCTTCCGCAGGGCGTTGTGCTGGAGGTCGGCGAGCGCGCCCAGCCGGGCGAGAATGCCGTTGTCCGGCGCGTGCATCAGGCGGGAGGCGTACCAGAGGTCGGCGGCGCCGACCATGCGCCCGTCGGCGTGCCGGTAGTGCGCGTCGGCCTGCCCGACGAAGTTCGCGTACCCGGCCAGCAGCCCTTCCACCACTTGCAGGGCGCGGCTGCCCTCGACACCGGCCGCGTTGTTCTCCGCGACCTGGGTCAGGCTCTGGCGGGCGATGACCAGTTCGCTCTGGTGCCGCTCCCCCGGCCCGGTCAACTCCACCTCGCCGGACTCGAAGCTCGCCACCACCGCGTTGTCCGCCTTGACCAGCGCGTCCTGCGCGGCCACCACACCCAGCACGGCGGGCGCGGTTCCCGCCCGCACCCCGGCCACCGCGGACTGGATACCGGCGAAGGTGAGCAGCGCGGCGAGGGTGGCCACGGCGGTCGCGGCGACCAGCCAGAGGCGCAGGCGCCGCAAGCGGCGCAGTGTGCTCATCGCGCCTCCACCGCGGTGCCGCAGCTTCCGCACACCTTCGCGGTCGGGGGCAGCAACCGGCGGCACCCCCGGCACGGCACGTCCTCCCCGGCGGGCTCGTCCGGTTCGGATGTGTCCCGCGGCACGGCGGAATCCATGGACATTCCGGAACCGATCACCGCGGACTTGATGTCACGCGGGCGCAGTCCGTCCCTGAGCCGGAAGCCGCCGTCGGTGTCTTCTTCGATCAGCCGCCGCAGCCGGGTGATCAGGTTGTCGTCGCCGAGCCGGACCGCCAGCCGCAGCGCCTCGCCCCACCGCCGGACCGCCTCGGCCGTCGCCTTGTTGTCGTAGGACCGCCAGCCGTCCTGGACGATCGCACGCAGCTCGGCCTGTTCGGTGTGCCTGCTGACCTGCTCGTCCACCCGGCTGGACAGGGCGAGGTCCTCGGTGAGGTGGCCGAGCACGATGCAGCTCGCCGCGCTGCCGACCGGCTCGATCCGGCCGAGCTGGACGTCCTCGCCCGGCGGCAGCGCGGCGGGATCGACCTCGAAGCACAGGTGGTACTCGCGGTGCTCCACCGCCCAGCCGCCGGTCGGCAGTTCGAAGGTCCGCTCCCCGGTGGGCCGCACCCGCGCTGTCATGTCCACTTTGGACGGATACACCTGCCTGGCGAACCGCAGCGCGGTGAACGGCATGGTGCGGATGCGCAACCGCAGGTCCGGGACCACCCGGCCCATCGCCGACTCGATCAGGTGCCGGAAATCCGCGGCCAGGTCCGCGTCGGCCAGCACCGCGTCGGCCTGCCCGTGCAGCGAACCGCAGATCCGCTCCAGTTCGGCGGGCTGCCAGTCGTCCCCGATGCCGCGCGCGTCGCAGTCGAACCGGCCGGCGCACTGCTCCAGCACCTGCCCGAGCCGGTCCGGTGACTCCGACTCGTTCTTGCCGTCGGTGAGCAGGATCGCGTGGCGCACCACGTCGGCGTGCGGTTCGAACAGGCTCGCCGCCAGGCTGAGCCAGGTGCTCATCGCGGTGCCGCCGCCCGCGATCAGCTCGCGTGCCTTCGCCTTCGCCTCGGCCCTGGTCTCCGCGTTCGCCCGCACCAGCCCGCGCGCCGGGTAGACCAGTTCCGCGCGGCCGGTGCCGCGGACCACGCCGAAGTGCACGCCGTCGCGCAGGGTGTCGATCGCGACCGCGGTCGCCTGGCGCGCGGCGGCGATCTTCGTCGGCGGCCAGTCCATCGAAGCCGAGCAGTCCACCAGCAGCAGTTCAGCCGCCTCGGCGGGCGGGTGCGCGCCGACGGCCCGCACGGTGAGGATCACGTGCATGGTCTCGTCCGACGGCGACAGGTACTTGTTCTGGCCGAGGTCCAGCTCGAACTCCGGCCCGGCTTCAGTGTTCTCGGGGCTCACCACCGGCATCACCTCAGCGTCATCGGGCGGACGTCGTTGGCCCGGTCGACCAGCAGGCCGTACCGGGTTTCGTCGCGGGCCAGCCCGGCGATCCGGCGGAACGAGGCCTCCAGCCGCAGCCGCAGCCCGTGCTCGGTGACCGGATCGCCGAACAGGTCCGCCCCGTTCCAGCCATCGGTCCCGGCGTGGTCCAGCGCGGCCTGGCGGACGAAGGTCTTCAGCAGTTCCGCGGCTTCCCCGTCCAGGAACAGCTCCGGCAGCCGCCGCACCACGTCCTCCAGATCGGCCTGGCCGACCGGCGCGGCCACGCGGATGCGCACCGCGGCCACGCGAGCGGCGTCGTAGTGGCGCGAGGTCCCCGGCACCCTGTCGAGCGCGGTTACGGCGTTGTCCTTGTCGCCGTCCTTGTCACCACGGCGAAGCAGGCACCGCGCCAGCCCGAACGCGGCGCCGACCTGGCTGTCGTCGCGGGACCACACGGACTGGTAGAGGTACTGCGCCCGGTCGTTGTCACCGCGCACCTCGGCGCAGTAGGCGACGGCCAGCTTCGGCGCGTCCTCGGCGGGCCACGCCTGCCGCACCTCGCCGAACTTCCGATCCGCCTGCTCGACCGAGGCGTCGGCAAGGCAGAGCAGCCCGCGGTGCCAGGCGATCCGCCAGTCGTGCGCGGCGGTGGTCCCCAGCAGTTCCTCGGCCCGGCCGATCGAGCGCTCGGCGGCGCGCGGGTCCCGCCGGTCGATCCGCGCGCGAGCCCTGGTCAGCGCGGTCTCCACGGCGTCGTCTCCAGGGACCGGTAGCGGAAACGGGAACCACGACGCCGCATCCGCCGGTTCCGGGCGGCCGGTGTCCAGCACGTCGGGCTGCGGTTCGGTCCAGTACGCCAGTCCCGGCACGGTGCCGAGTCCGGCGTCGAGCAGTTCGGGTGTGTTCTCGAACCGCGCCGACCGCCGCGGCCGCTGGACCAGCACCTCGCGCCGGACCCCGTCCAGTTGCTCGGACATCTCGGCGGCACTGGTGAACCGGCGCTCGTACGAGGCGGTCGCGCGGCGGATGACCAGCCGCAGCGACTCGATGCCGGGACTGTCCGCCGCGCCCGGGGTGGCCTCCAGCAGGGTTTCCAGCGTGCGGCCGACCGAGTAGACGTCGGAGCGCACGGTCAGCCCGTGCTCGTGGCGCTCCCGGTCGCTGATCTTGTAGCCGGTGGTCAGCACGGCGACGCTCTCGTGGTCGCCGATCGCCCTGGTGGCCCCGAGATCGATCACCTTGACGCGCTTGTCACCGTGGATCACGTTGTTCGGCGTCATGTCCACGTAGAGCAGACCTTCACCGTGGAGGTAGTCCAGCGCGGCGAGGATCGCGCGGCCGTAGGTGATCACGTGCTCGACCCGCAGCAGCTCCGGCCGTTGCAGCACCGAGCGCAGGGACAGGCCGCCGACGTAGTCCATCACGATGTAGTCGTCGGCGCCGTGCTCGACGAAGTCCACGATCCGCACGATGTTCGGGTGTTCCAGCCGGGTCAGCACGTCACGTTCGACCTGCGCGAGCTGGCGCGCCCTGGCGTTGTGCCGGTCGATCACGCCCTTGAGCACCACGTACTTGTCCGGCAGGTGGCTGTCGGTGGCCAGGTACACCCAGCCCAGCCCGCCGTGCGCGAGGCAGCCGAGCACGTCGTACTGGCCGCCGACGCGCTCACCGGCGGTCAGCTTCGGCCGGAAGTCGAACGGCTCTCCGTCCTGCTCGCAGAACCCGTGCCGCAACGGCGGCTGCCCGCGGTACGAGCGCCCCACCGGGCCACCGCACTTCCCGCAGAACTGTTGCTCCACCGGGTATTCCGGCTCGGTCAGCACCAGCGTCGCCGGATCGGGCACCTCGACCGCGGGCAGCGAGCCGAAGTCGCTGTCGCCGGTCACGTCGCTCTCGGTACCGCGCCGCACGCTCGACGGCACCGCGACCGGCGCGGGCGGGGGCGCGACCCGGCGGCGGCCGCACTCGTCGCAGAACCCGCCGGGCCCCACCGGTTTCCCGTGGCAGGTCAGCACGCCTTCGCTCATGTGCGAGCCAGTTTCCGCCGGACCGCGGTGGCGTAGGAGTGCACCAGCGGGGTCGCGTCCGGCAGCAGGCAGGGACGGGCGGTCAGCGCCGCCTTCGCGGGCAGGTACACCTCGGCCAGTTCCTCGTCCTCCATCAGCCCGTGGCGCACGGCCATCGCGTTGTAGGCGCTCAGCTGACCGCGCAGTTCCTCGTACTCTTCGGCCTTGGCGGCCAGTTCGTGCCTGTACGCGGCCAGCCGGTCGCGCTGGCGCCGCACCCACTTCTCCAGTGACACCAGGCGCCGGTTCATCCGCGCGGGCTCGGCCGCGTCGGCGGCCCCGAGCAGGAAGGCCAGTTCGGCGCTGCGCTGGGAGAACTCGGGCAACGGCTGGATCCGCTCGCCCAGCCGCCGCGCCTGCCGCCGCACACTGTCCTCTTCGGACTCGAACGCGGCGGCCAGCACGCGCAGCCGGTCCAGCCGGGCGGTGTTCTCGTCGCGCTGCCAGTCCCTGGCCAACCGCACGCCGGGCGCGTCGTCCTCGCTGAACTGCACGATCACCTTCGCGCCGACCTTGAGCAGCGGCCGCACCACCTCGTGCAGCAACTGCTCGGGCTGACTGGACCCGTCCACCCCGGCGAGTGCCACGGTGGCCGGTTCCGCCGAGTGCTCGCGTTCCTCGGCGATCCTGGACGACACCTCGCCGGGGCTCTTGCCGGTGGCGTCCACGGTGAACAGCCTGCCCGCCTGGTCCTTGCCGAAGGCCTCGGAGAACCCGCTGTCGAGCGCGGCGCGCCGGTCGCCGATCAGAATGGTGATGGTGCCGGTGGATCCGGGCAGTTCCCCGGTGACAAAGCCGTCGAGCGCGGGCACGTACCCGGCGAGCACCCGGATCGGGATCATGTAGGCGAGTCCGGTGCTCTGGTCGGTGTACTCGGTGACCACCATGCCGATCACCGCGCCGGTGGCCTTGTCGATCACCCCGGCGCCGCTGAACCCGCCACGCACGCGCTCACCCGGGACCGGGGAGTTCAGCTGCACCCACTGCCCCGACGGGCCGGCCAGCTCGGCGCCGTTGACCCAGACACCGTTCTCGTGGGGATGCGGGAAACCGTAGGTGTGCACGACACGGTCGCGCACGGCGTCGGTGTAGCACAACGGCGCTCCCGGCACCGGCGGTGAATCCGCCAGCCGCAGCAGTGCTACGTCACCGGTGCCGTCCTCGGCGGGCGGCACCCAGGCACCGGGCACCACGACCGCCGGTATCGAAGGCTGGTCCGGGAGCCCGACGAACGTGGCCACCACCCGGAGATCGGCCGGATCGGCCGCGAAATCCCCGGAAACCACGTGGGCGCAGGTGAGCGCGAGGTGCTCGCCCAGGAAGATACCGGCCCCCAGGGTTTCACCGGCCGGATCCTGGATCCTGATCCGCCACGGCTCCCCTGCGCGCCCGGCTGCTTCGCTCGCGCCCGCGTTCCCCCTCACCGTAGGTAATCATACGACGGCGCAACGAGGGCGCGGCGCCTCTTTCACGCATCCGTAATCCTTACCGGCGGGGAACACCCGTTTGCCGGTAGGGACGTCACTCCTAGCGCTGGCTGTCGATCAGCCATTTGCCGCCGCTCTGCACCAGCGTGTAGGTGTGCCGCTCGCGCTCGGTGCCGCCGCCCGCCTTGGTGTAGACGATGCTCGCGGTCACCGTGTTGGTCCCGACGGCGTTGATGTCCGACACCTGCACCGAACTCATCTGGCCCCAGAACCCGGAATAGCTGCCGAAGCTCGGCGCGCGCTCCTGCTTCATCCGGTCGGAGAGCAGGCTGTAGGCGGTTTCGAGGTTCCCCGGCAGCAGCGCGTAGTAGTCGCGCACCGCGGCCTCCAGCGCCTGCGCCGGGTCCGGTGGCGCGGACGAGGGCGGTGCCGAGGAACTGGGGGGCGACGCCGACGACGCCGGCGCGGGCGGCGGCGGCGGCGCGGGCTGCGACGTGCTCTGCGCGACCGGCGGAACCTCCGGGGTCCGCTCGCCGCGGTTCATCAGCACCACCGCGACCACCCCACCGGCCACCAGCAGCACCACCACGCAGATCACCAGTACCAGCCGGAACCGGCGGCCGCCGTCCTCGGTCACCGCGGGCGCGATCTGAACGGTTTTCGCCTCGGTGATCAACGCGAGTTCGGCCGCCACGGTGGTCATCGCCGGGCGCTCGGCCGGATCGGCGTCGAGCATGCGCAGCAGCAGCCCGTGCAGCGGACCGGCGTGCTCCGGCGGCGGGAACTCCCCGGTGGAGACCCGGTAGAGCAGCGCGATCTGGTTGTCGCCGACGCCGAACGGCGGCGCACCCTCGACCGCGTGGTACATCGTGGCGCCCAGGGAGAACACATCGGACCGCGAGTCGGCGTCCTCGCCGCGCGCCACCTCGGGCGCGAAGTACGCGGGCGTTCCGGCGACCACACCGGTCGCGGTGAGCGTGCCGTCACCGGACGCGCGGGAAATGCCGAAGTCGCTGAGCTTGGCGACCCCGTCGTCGGACATCAGCACGTTGGCCGGCTTGACGTCGCGGTGCACGATCCCGGATTCGTGGGCGGCGGCCAGCGCCGCGGCGATCTGCGCACCGATCGCCGCCACCTCCTCGGCGCCGAGCCGCTCGCGTCTGGCCAGCACCTCGGCGAGACTCGTCGATGGCAGGTACTCCATCACCAGCACCGGGCGGTCGTTGTCGGTGACCACGTCGAACACGGTGATCGCGCTGGGATGGGTCAGCCTGGCGGCGATCCGGCCCTCGCGCATCGCCCGCGCGCTGGCGTCGGCGACCAGGTCGGCGGCGCCGGGATCGTCCATCGCGTGCGGCAGGATCAGTTCCTTGAGCGCCACCACGCGGTCCAGCCGCTGGTCCTCGGCCTTCCACACCACGCCCATCGCGCCGGCGCCGATCCGCTCCAGCAGCCGGTAGCGCTCCGCGATCAGGCGGTCGGTCTCGGCCACGATGGGGTCCTCTCGGGGAAGCGGTCGGCGGGGGCACCGCCAACCGTAGTCACCCCGGCCGTCCGCGCTCGAACCAGTGGTGCACGGACGAATTCGGCAACCGCTCAGGCGCCGCCGACCAGCAGCACACCGAAGGTGATCATGGTCGCCGCGACCAGGCCGTCGAGCCACCGCCACGACGACGGGCGCGCGAAGAAGCCGGTGAGCAGGCGCGCGCCGAAGCCGAGCGCGGTGAACCAGCACAGGCTCGCCAGCACCGCGCCGAGACCGAACGCCCAGCGCAGGTCGCCCCGCGCCGCGGCCACGGAACCCAGCAGCAGCACGGTGTCCAGGTAGACGTGCGGGTTGAGCCAGGTCATCGCCAGGCAGGTGAGCACGGCGCGCCGCGGTGAGCCCGGCCGCGCGGGGTCGACCTGCATCGCGGCCGGGCGGAACACCCGGCGCGCGGCCAGTACCCCGTAGCACAGCAGGAAAGCACCGCCGATCAGGCCGACCGCGGTGACCGCGCCCGGCCAGGCGGTGACCACCGCGCCGACCCCGGCCACGCCGAGCGCGATCAGCACCGCGTCGGACACCGCGCAGATCGCCACCACCGCGAGCACCCCGTCACGCCGGATGCCCTGGCGCAGCACGAAGGCGTTCTGCGCGCCGATGGCGACGATCAACGAGAGGCCGGTGCCGAAACCGGCGGCCGCGGCGAGCAGGAGGTTACCCATGCGGTCGAACCTAAGCTCGGGCGCGTCAACAGTACAGCTCAAGATTCTTACGTAACATTAGCGCTTGTGATGATGACCGAACTCCCGCTCGACCAGGTCCGCACGCTGCTCGCGGTGGTCGACGAAGGCACCTTCGACGCGGCCGCGGCGGCTTTGCACGTGACCCCGTCGGCGATCAGCCAGCGGGTCAAGGCACTCGAGCAGCGCACCGGCCGGGTCCTGCTGCTGCGCACCAAACCGGTGCGGCCCACCGAATCCGGCGAGGTGGTGGTCCGGTTCGCCCGGCAGCTGGCCCGGCTGGAACTCGACGCGCGCACCGAACTGGGCATGGCGGAGACCGGCGAACCGGCGCGGCTGTCCATCGCGGTCAACGCCGACTCGCTGGCCACCTGGTTCCTGCCCGCGCTGGCCGAGGTGCCCGGGCACCTGAAGACCTTCTTCGAACTGCACCGCGAGGACCAGGACCACACCACCGCGCTGCTGCGGGAGGGCGTGGTGATGGCCGCGGTGACCTCGTCGCCGGACCCGGTCGCCGGCTGCTCGGTGCGCGCGCTCGGCAAGATGCGCTACCTGCCGATGGCGAGCCCGGCGTTCCGGGCCCGGTGGCTCGCCGACCGGCCGCTGCGGCAGGCACTGCCCGAGGCGCCGGTGGTGCTGTTCGACCGCCGCGACGACCTGCAGGACCGGCTCACCCGCAAGCTGACCCGCGGCCGGGGCGCCGGCGGCGGGCGGCACTACCTGCCCTCGTCGGAGGCGTTCGTCGCCGGGGTCGCCGCCGGGCTGGGCTGGGGCATGGTGCCGGTCGCGCAGGCCGAGCCGCACCTGCGCGACGGCACACTGGTCGACCTCGCCCCGGAGCACGCCATCGACGTGCCGTTGTTCTGGCAGCAGTGGAAACTGGACTCCCCCGCACTGGCGGCCGCGGCCGACGTCGTCACCAAAGCCGCCGCGGCGGCGCTGAACCGGTGAGTTTCAGCAGCTTCCCGAACTCGCCGGACTGTGCGACCGGTTCACTCAGAACCGCCATCTGGTCGGCGAAGACATGTCCCGGTCCCAGCCGAAGACCACCTCCGGCACCACGTGGAAGACCGGGCCGCCGAGTCCCAAGTCGTCCACCACGGTGCCGTCCTCGCGGGGTGAGATCGGGTAGTCGTACTTGGGCCCGTAGGCCTCGCACAGCGGGCGGAGGGCTTCGCGATCGTGTCCCGTCCGGGCCGTGCCCTCGACGATCACCACCTCCTGGCCGTCCTCGAGGTGCACGGTGATCTGGTCGTTCGACGAGAGGTTCCCGACGGCCAGCGACCCGGTGCTGAACCAGAACCCGGTGTCCAGCCAGACACCCCACACCGGACGGCAGTGCGGTCGCCCGCCCGGCCGGGTGGTGGCGATCCAGTAGTTGCGGGCGTCGACCAGCCTGCGGTGCGCCCACTCCCACGGCAGCAGCCCACCGGGCGGCGCCGGTGCGCCGTACATGATCGGGACGGAGGCACGGGGTTCGCCCAGCACCGGAATCATGACCTCGGAGCGTACTCCCGGAGCAGCCCCGGATGTCCCGTGTGCCCTGAACGCACTATTGACGTGGTTAGTTACTTGTTGTTGTCTCATGTTCGGTTTTGTTGACTGCGGAAGGAGTCGCCGATGATTCCGGTGAGACGCGCGCTGGCCGCGCTGACTGGGCTGACCGTGCTGACGGCCACGGCGGCGGGCCCGGCGCAAGCCGCCGAGCCCGCACCCACCCCACCACTGGGCTGGAACTCGTGGAACACCTTCGGCTGCGACATCAACGAGCAGCTGATCCGCGACACCGCCGACTCGATGGTCTCCTCCGGCATGGCCGCGGCGGGCTACGAGTACGTGGTGATCGACGACTGCTGGTTCGACCCCGAACGCGCGGCGGACGGCTCGCTGCGCGCCCATCCGGAGCGCTTTCCCAGTGGTATCAAGGCACTCGCCGACTACATCCACGGCAAGGGCCTGAAGTTCGGCATCTACCAGGTGCCCACCGAAGTGACCTGCGCCCAGCGCGGCGGCGCCTACCCCGGCGCGACCGGCAGCCTCGGCCACGAGGCGCAGGACGCGCAGACCTTCGCCGACTGGGGCGTGGACTACCTGAAGTACGACTGGTGCTCACCCGAGGGCACGCTCGAAGAGCAGATCGAGAGCTTCACCCTGATGCGCGACGCGCTGCGCGCCACCGGCCGCGACATCCTCTACAGCATCAACCCCAACAGCTACCACCCCGACAAGAACGGCGCGAAGTACGACTGGTCGGACATCGCCGACCAGTGGCGCACCACCGAGGACATCAAACCCGTTTGGCGTACCGGGAACCCGAACACCTACCCGATGGGCGTCACCGACATCATCGACGTCACCGAGCCGCTGCGGGACTGGGCGGGGCCGGGCCACTGGAACGACCCGGACATGCTCGAAGTCGGCGTGTACAACGTCGAGGGCTTTCCCGGACTGACCGACACCGAGGCCGCCGCGCACTTCAGCATGTGGGCGATGCTGGCCGCGCCGATGATCGCGGGCAACGACCTGAGGTCCATTCCGGACGGCGTGCACAGCATCCTGACCAATCGCGCGGTGCTCGCGGTGAACCAGGATCCGAAGGGCGTCGCCGCGGACCGCGTGCGCGACGACGGTGACCTGGAGGTGTGGGCCAGGCCGCTGGCCGGCGGTGACGTGGCGGTCGCCCTGTTCAACCGGTCGGAGAAGGCCGCGAAGATCAGCACCACCGCGAAGGAGGTCGGCGCGCCCGGCAAGCGGCATCGAGTGACCGACCTGTGGACCGGCAAGAAGTGGCTCAGCCACGGCACCATCTCGGCCGAGGTGCCGTCGCACGGCGTGACCCTGCTGCGGCTGCGGCGCTAGCGAGCGCCTCCTCAGGAAACGCTGCGCACCATTTCGAAGGCGCCGGTGTTCTCGCCCGCGTCCTCCCCCGGGCGGGTGTGGTCGAGAATGCCGGCGACGAGCCTGGTGACGTCCGCCTCCGGGCGGACCACCAGGCGCAGGAACTGGTTGCTCATCCCGAGTTTGTTGCCGCATTCGCGGATCAGGATCCCGTGCCGCGCGTACAGGTCGTCCCGCAGCGCGGTTCCGTCGATTCCGGCGGAAAGCTTCACCAGCAGGAAGTTCGCCTGCGACGGGTACACGGTCAGCTCCGGCAGGCGGGAGAGTTCCACCCCCATCAGATAGCGGTCCCGTGCGAGCAGATAGAGGCTTTCGCGGTATTCCTCGGCGTATTCGGCGAGCATGAAGATCACCGTCTCGGCCAGCGAATTGAGGTTCCACTTCGGCAGGGTCCGGCTCATCTTCCCGGCCAGTGCCGGATTCGCCACCAGGTAACCGAACCGGATGCCGTGCAGGCCGAAGTTCTTGCCGAGGCTCTTGAGCACCACCACGTTCGGCCGCAGTGCCACCTCCGCGGCGACCGACGGATTCCGCTCCTGTTCGACAAAATCGACGAACGACTCGTCGATCACCACCAGGTCGAGATCCCCCAGTTCGTCGGCGAACCGCAGCACCTCGCGGCGCGGCAGGTAACGCCCGTCGGGATTGTTCGGATTGCACAGCACCGCCACCCGCGAACCGCGTGCCCTGATGAACCGGATATAGGCGTCGACGTCGAGTTCGAAGCCGCCGGATTCACGCAGCGGGAACATGTCCACCCGTTTCCCGGTCTCCAGCGGCTGGTCGGTCCACCGGCCGAAGGTGGGCACCGGGACGGCCAGGCTCTCGCGCACCCAGAGGTGGTCGATCCAGGTGATCAGCTCGGTGGAGCCGTTGGCCATGGCCAGCGTCGCCGGGTTGAGCCCGAGCACCCTGGCCAGCTGGCGGCCGATCGTGGCCGCGTCGCTCGGATAGAACTTCAGCACCGCTTCGAGGTTCCCGGCCAGCAGGTCGAACATCGCCGGGGTCGGGAAGTACGGGTTGCACGGGATGCAGAAGTCGATCGGCGGCGGGCCCTGCTCACCCGCCCGCGCGAGTTCGAAGTAGGACGGACTGTGCGCGGTCTGCCCGAACAGCGCGTCCGCGCCGCCTGCACTGTGCCGCACCTGATCACTTCCCTCCGGTGGCCCGAGCTGGCTACCGAGTGAAGTACGGACCACCGCTCGCAGCGGTTCAGTCCGACCGGCCGCCCACCGATTTCCCGCCCGAAACGAACGACTGCCGCTGATGTCCGTTTTTCCTAGTGGTGGCCACCGGGAGTCCTTCGTGGGGCTCGGCGGATCCAGGTTTTCGCTGGGCGTGCCGCGCCGAGGCCCTCGTACCGGGTCGTACTCGGGACTTGGCGCGGGGCGGCCAGCGGGAAGCTGGGCCGTCGAGCCCCGCGAAGGACTTCCAGTGGTGACCACTTTGTGCAGACGCAGCACGATCTGGAGGGCAGAATGCGACACACCCGGCGAACAACGCGGTTACGCCCGCGCACGCTGGTCATCACGATCGCGATAGTCGCGCTGGCCGCGCTGGTGCCCGTGGTGATCTCACTGCAGAGCGGGGACAACACGGCGAACGCGGTCACCGCGCCCGGTCAGTTCGACGCCGCGCAGCAGGGCGAGGCCGGTACCGCCGGTCCGGTCACCGAACTCGACAAGACCTTCCTGGTCAAGGTGCGCCAGGCCGGGTTGTGGGAGATTCCGGCGGGCAGGCTGGCGCAGACCAACGGGTCCAGCGAGGCGGTCAAGCGCGCAGGCCACCACCTGCTGGAAGGACATTCCCGGTTGGACCAGCTGGTCCGCGAGGACGCCCAGATCCTCGGCGTCGAGCTGCCCAACGAGGCCACCGAGGAACAACAGCAGTGGGTCACCCAGATGGAAGGCCTGCGCGGCGAGGAGTTCGACAAGTTCTTCGCGAACGTGCTGCGGTCCTCGCACGGCAAGATCTTCGCCACCATCGGCGAGGTCCGGGCGGGCACGCAGAACGACCTGATCCGCAGGCACGCGCGTGAAGCGAACCAGACCGTGCTCGACCACATGGAAGTGCTCGAGGACACCGGGCTGGTCACCGGTGAAACCCTGGCCGAAGTGGAAACCGCTGTGACACCACCGAAGTGAGTGTCACGATCACCTGAAGTCCCCGGCGTGCTCGGCGGCCCACGTGCGGAAGTCGCGCGCGGGCCGCCCGAGCAGCCGCGTCACGGTGTCGGTCACCCGTTCCGGTGTCTCCACAAAGGACTTCCACGCGGCCAGCCTTGCCGCGGCGAAGGCCCGGTCACCCCAGGCCTCGGTGAACCGCTCCAGCGCCACCTCCGGCGCCAGTTCCCGCCAGCGCACCTCGCGGCCGATCGCCTCGCCGATGGTCCGGACCAGCTCGGCCTGCTGGATCGACTCCGGCCCGGTCAGCACGTACTTGCCGCCGTGGTGCCCCTCGGTGGTGAGCACGTGCGCGGCGACCTCGGCGATGTCCCGTTCGTGGATCAGCGAGCGCGCCGCCCGGCCGTAGGGCAGCTCCACCACCCCGCGCCGGATCTGCGGTGCCCAGGCGAGCGTGTTGGTGGCGAAGTCGATCGCCCGCAGAAAGGTCCAGTCCAGACCGGTGCCGCGGATCTGCCGCTCGATCTCCTGGTGGAAGCTCGACGGCTGCTCGCCATCGGCCAGGTCGGCCACGTCCGCCGAGAGGTAGACCACCTGCCTGGCGTGCTCGGCGATCAGCTCCACCACCCGCGGCTGGACCGGGATGCCGGGCCACACCAGGAAAACCCGGTCCACCCCGCGCAACGCGGGCACCAGGGTGTCCGGGTGGGACAGGTCACCGGCCACGCCGCCGGGCAGCCCGCGCGGATCACGCGCGAACGCCCGGACCTCGGCGCCGGTGTCGGTCAATGCGGCGAGGACTCGCCCGCCGATGTTGCCGGTCGCGCCGGTCACCAGGATCTTCCGCACCCGCGCGACGGTAGAACCTCGACTCCGGTCGAGGTCAAGCCGACTCGGCTCAGATCAGGCCGAGGCGGAGTGCGTGTGCCACCGCGTGCGTGCGGTTGCGCAGGTCGAGGCGGGTCAGCAGGCCGTGCAGGATGTTCTTCACGGTCCGCTCCGAGTACGCCATCTCGGCGGCGATCTCCGCGGTGTCGCGGCCTTCGGCGAGCAGGCGCAGCACGTCGGTCTCACGGCGCGACAATCCGCTCAGCGTCAGGTCCCGCGGTTCGAGCACCTCGCGCTGCAGGCGCGTCACCCCTTTGAGCAACTCACCGAGCTGCTCGGCGGGCAGCGCGCCCCGGCCCTGGTACGCGTCGTTGATCGCGTGCAGCAGCCGGGCGGTGGTCGCCTCCTGCCGGGGCAGCAGCACCGCCAGGCCGTGCTCGACCGCGGTCAGCAGTTCGGCGGGGCGCGGATCGTCGGCGACCAGCACCACGCGGGCCTCCGGGTCGATCCCGGCGAGCACCTCGTGCAGCTTCCGGGTGCTGTCGGGCACCGCGACGACCACGTCGGCCCGGCCGTCCACGAGGTGGACGCCCGGCTTGCTCTTCAGTTCACCGGAAACCCCGGCGAAGACAAACGGATCCGCGGCCAGCACCGTCACCCGGACCGGTGACGGGACCGCGCGCAGTGCCGGTTTTCCCGCTGGAGCGGGGATTCGGCTGGTGGACAAACTCGAGGTCACCACCGTAGTCAACCGGCTACCACACCGGCAGACCAGGCGGAACAACCGGCAGCTTTTCGCCCACGGTAATTCTGCCGGTTAAATGGACCGTGGTGAACGACGGACAGCGAACCGACGAGTCGGCCTTCGGCGCGCTCCTGCTCCGCCACCGCCGCGCGGCCGGGCTCACCCAGGCCGACCTGGCGGAGAACTCCGGTGTGAGCATCCGCGCGCTGAGCGACCTCGAGCGCGGCCGCGCGCAGGGTGCCCAGCGGCGCTCCGCCGCGGCGCTGGCCGACGCCCTCGGACTGGTCGGTGACGACCGGCAGGAGTTCCTCGAAGCCGCCCGTCAGGGCCGCCGCCGCACCCCGCGCGCCGAGGAGGAGATCGAGGCCGCGCCCTCGGTCACACTGCCGCCGGCGGTCCCGGATCTGCTCGGCCGCGAAGGCGAACTGGCCAAGCTGCACGAAGAAGCGAGTTCCGACGCGCCGGGCGGCGTGGTGGTCTCCGTGGTCGGGCATCCCGGCGTCGGCAAGACGGCGCTCGCGGTGACCGCCGCGCACCAGCTGCGCGCCCGGTTTCCCGACGGCGCCTTCGCGCTGGACCTGCGGGGAATGGACGAGGAACCGGTCACGCCGCGCAGCGCGCTCACCCAGTTGCTCCGCGCGCTGAGCGTTCCACCGCAGCAGATCCCGGTGACCGTGCCCGAGCAGAGCGCGCTGTTCCGCTCGCTGCTCAGCGGCCGCCGCATCCTGCTGCTGCTGGACAACGCCGCCGACGAGGCGCAGGTGCGGCCGCTGCTGGCGGCCTCGTCCGGCTGCCTGACGCTGATCACCTGCCGCAGCGCGCTGGCCGGGCTGGAATCCGGGCGGTGGCTGTGGCTGGAGCCGCTGGTCGACCTCGGCGCGGTCGAGCTGCTGACCGCCATCGCCGGTGAGACCAGGGTCCGCGCCGAACCGCGGGCCACCGCGGAACTGGTGGCGCTGTGCGGGAATCTGCCGCTGGCGGTGCGGATCGCGGGCAACCGGCTGGCCAGCCGTCCGCACTGGACGATCGCCTACCTGACCACCCAGCTGCGCAACGAGCGCACGCGGCTCAGTTCGCTGTCCGCCGGCGATCTGCAAGTGCGTTCCGCCTTCGAGATGTCACATCGGCGCCTCTCGCCCGCCGCGCGGCTGGTCTTCCGCAGGCTGGCGATCGTGCCCGGCCCGGACTTCGGCGCCGAACTGGCCGGGGTGGCCACCGGTATGGCCGAAGCCGACGTGCAGGTCCACGCGGACGAGCTGGTCGACGCGAACCTGTTGCAGGCGGCCGCGTCCCCCGGCCGGTACCAGTTCCACGACCTCATCCGGATCTTCGCCGTGGAACGCCTGGAAGCCGAGGAGAAACCGGCCGACCGCGACCGTCACCGGCGCACCATGCTCGACCACCTGCTGCTCACCGCGTCCGAAGCCGGGCGCGCGTTCATGCCGGACGCGCTGGTCGCACCGACCCACGCCGCCCGCCGGTTCACCACGCGCGAGGCCGCGGGTGTCTGGCTCGACGTGGAGGCGGGCAACTGGCTGGCCGCCCACCGCGAGGCCCCGGTCGAAGGCCTGCACCGCGAAGTGGTCGACCTCGCGCGCGCACTGCACTGGTATTCCGACGGCCGCACGCAACAACGGCCGTGGGACGAGATCTTCCAGCGAGGCGTGGAATCCGCGCGGGTGCTGGGAAGCCAGCTCGACGAGGCGGTGCTGCTGAACTTCGTCGGCTGGGCGCGCTACTTCTGCTTCGGTGACAACGACGGCGGGCTGGCCGCGCACAACGAAGCGCTGGCCGTGGCCATCGAGATCGGGGACAAGGCCGAGCAGGCGTGGGCACTGGGTTACCGCGGTTCGGTCCTCATGCGACTCGGCAGACTCGACGAAGCACTCGAAAGCGTGCGCCGCGCGGTGGACCTGGCCGAGGTGCTCGGGTTCTGGACCGGTGAGGGCACCATCCGCAACGCGCTCGGCCGGATCCTGCGCGTGCTGGGCAAGCACGAGGAGTCGCTCGAGGTGCACCGCCGCGTGCTCGAGGACGCCCAAGCCCGCCGGGCCGAGGCCAATCCGGACACCCGGCGGTTCCAGCGCTCGGTCACCCTGCTGGACGTCGGCAGCACGCTGCTGGCCATGCGAGACTGGCATGAGGCGGCAAGGACGCTGCGGGAGGCACGAGGCTACTTCGAGGAGTCCGGTTTCCGGATCGAGGAGGCGGAGACCGCGCTGCAGGAAGGCATCGCCCGCCGCGAAGCCGGGGAGTACGTGGTGGCGCGCGAGTGCTTCGGGCTGGCGCTGAACGTGTTCACCGGGGTGGCGAACCGCTGGAAGCGCGCGAACACGCTGGCCGAGTTGATCACCATGCTGGAGCTGATGGGCGATCCCACCGCGGACGAGTACCGGGCCGGCGCGCTGGCCCTGTGCGCCGAGCTGAAGACCGACGCGGCCGCCGCGCTGGCGGCCCGGTTGCGTCACGAGGGGTAACCGGGCAGCACCCGGTGTCGGATCGGGCAGCACCCCGCGCGCCAGGCTGAACGGGGCCGGGATCTCCGGTTGACTCCCACGGGAAACGACAACGGTCGATCCCAGGGAGCCCGAACGGTGGCCGAGGAAGAAGCAGTGGCTGCGCAGCGGCTGATGCCCACCCAAGCGACGGTGGTCGCGCTCGCCGCGCGCGTGGAGCGGCTCCAGAAGCAGGTGGCGTCCGGCGATCTCGCACTGGACCCCGCGGTCGGGGACGAGATCCGCGGCATGCTGACCGAGCAGATGGACCAGGTGGACGTCTGGCTCCGCAAGGCCATCGACCTGGGCCGTCAGGCCCCGCTCGGGCAGAACCCGGTGGCCGAGGCGATGGCCGGGAAGTTCCAGCAGCGGGCCGGTGACGCCGACTCCGCCCTCGCCGGCGTCCTGGTTCCCTACCGCGAACTGCTGGCCAAGGCCCACGAGACGGTCGGCACGGCCATGCAGCGCTACGGCGACTTCGAACACCAGTCGATCGACCTGCTCCGCACCGCCAACGGGGAGACGAACGCGTGAACAGCGACAACCGCGACCAGCCGGACCCCGCTGACCTGGCGCTGACGCAGACGCAGAACTGGCGCTCGCGCAGCCACCGCGAACTCTACGAATCGGTCCACCTCGGCAACGACCCCGGCCAGGTCGGGCAGCTCGCCGAGGAGTGGACCGGCATCGGCGCGGAAATGAGCGAGCACTCGCGCCGGATGGGCGAGCGGATCAAGGCCACCGAGAGCGGCTGGCGCGGCAACGGCGCGGACTCGGCCAGGGAATCGGTGATGGAGCTGGTCCAGTGGTCGGGCAAGGCCTCGACCACCGCCGAGGAGGTCGGCCGCCGGATCGGCGAGCAGGGCCGGATCATGGAGAACGCCAGGGCGACCATGCCCGAGCCGGTCGAGTTCGACTGGAAGGCGATGGTCACCAACGGCTTCGCCACCGGCGGGCTGGCCGGGTTCGCGATGGCCGTGCAGGACGTGCGGGCCAAGAGCGAAGAGGCCAACTCCGCGCACGAGCAGGCCGTCGCGGTGATGTCCAACATGGAGAACGCCTCGCGCGAGGTCGACACCGGCACCCCGCGGTTCGAGCCGCCGGTGGTCAAGGCGACCCCGGCGATGATGGGCCGCCCGATGATGAGCGTGACCGACGCGAACGGCGGTGGCGGCGCGGGCGGTGGCGGTGGTGAAGGCACCCTGCAGCCCTTCCAGCAGGGCACCCCGGCCAACCAGGGCACCCCGGCCACGCTCGGCACTCCGGCCGGTCAGGGCACCCCGGCCACGCTGGGCGCGCCGGCCGGGCAGAACACCCCTGGCATGCCGCCGCTCGACGGCGACACGACCACGGCGGGCTTCAGCGGCGGTCCGGGCGGACCCGGTTCCCCCGGGAGCCCGCAGATGCCGGGCATGCCGCAGGTGCCGGCCGCGGGCCTGCCCGGTGGCGGACCGGGCTCCCCCGGCAGCCCGCAGCTGCCGGGCATGCCCGGCGGGATGCCGCCCGGCATTCCCGGTGGTGGCGGCCCCGGCGGCAGCAACTACAGCCCGAAGCCGGGCGAGAACACCCGTCCGCAGAGCACGACCATGCCGAACTTCACCCCGCCGCCCATTCCCGGCGGTGGCGGGCCCGACTTCACCTCCGGCCCCCGGCCCGGCGGCACCACGCCGCAGAACGCGCCGAACTTCGGCATGCCGAACCTGCCGACCGGGAACAAGGGTCCCGGCTCCGAGGACACCATCCGCCAGCCGCGGCCGGTGCCGCCGAAGCTGCCCGACTTCAACGGGCCCGGTGGCTCGAACTACAACCCCGGCAACCCGTTCGGCGGTCCCGGTGGCTCGAACAACCCGAACAACCCGAACTACAGCGGCCCGAACCGGCCCGGCACCCCGCCGGGCATGCCGCCGCGCCTGCCCCCGTCCGCCATTCCGCCCATCCCGGGCGTCAGTGGCTTCGGCGGCGGTGGTGGTGGCGGCGGAGCCGGTGGCTTCGGTCCCGGCAGCGGCGGCTCCAGTGGGGCCGGCGGCTTCGGCCCCGGTGGTGCCGGTGGCGGCGGCGCGGGTGCCGGTGGTTACGGCCCGCAGGGACCCGGCGCCACGACCGGGTCCGCTCCCGGCGGCCGGATGCCCGGGGCGGGCTTCGGCCCGGCCGGTGTCGCCGGCGGCCCCGGTGGCGCGACCGGCATGGGCGGCCCGATGGGCGGCATGGGTGCCGCCGGCGCCGGCCGCGGTGGCGAAGAGGACAAGGAACGGCGTTCGGCGGCCTACATCCAGGGCGAGGAGATCTTCCACGTGCCGGGTGAGGACCTGCCGCCGCCGGTGATCGGCGCGCGCAAGAAGAAGCCGGAGCAACAGTGAACACTCCCGATTTTGTGCTCTCCGCGCACGAGTTCGACATCGTCTGGGGCGAGCTGGACCTGGGCAGGCTGCCCTATCCACTGGACGTGCCGAGCACGGGCCGCACGGTCGAGCAGCGGGCGCAGCTGGCCGCCGAGGTCTACCGCGAACTCGGCGACCGCGGCCTGGCACGCGGCCAGCGGGTGGACGCCGACCTGGAGTCCCTGCTGCTCCTGCTCTCGCAGTTCGACGTGGCGGTGGACGCCATCGGGCACATCGGGTACCCGGTGCGGGCGCTGGCCGCCGCCCGTGGCAACGCCGCGGTGCTGGCCGTGCTCGCCGGTGGTGAGCTGTGGCTGAAGGAGATCCGGCCGACCGCGCTCGCCCGGTCCATCGTGGAGGTCCTGCCCTCGGCGGACGCGGGGCCGGGACAGGCGATGTCCGTGCCGTACCAGGCGCTCGCCGAAGCGGCCGAGCCGCAGGAGGACGAGGACGACCCGTACGGCGGTGATCTCGACGAGCGGGTGGTGCTCAGCCGCGCCGGGGTGTCACGCAACGACGCCGGGGCGCTGGTGGAGCTGGCGAACAACCGCAAGGCGGGTGGTCAGCTCGGCGTGACCATCGGCGGTGGCAGGCGTACCGAGCGCGTGCCCACCCTGGTCACCTGGTTCGACACCCACCAGGGCCGGTACCTGATGGTGCGCGAGGACTCCTGGCTGAGCATCGCGCCCGCCGACAACGAACGCATCGAGCAGCGGGTGGCCACGGTGCTGGCCGGCGCGCGCTGAGGGGGAAGGCAGTCATGTCCTACGAGGTCGAGCCCGAAGACCTGATCGCGCACGCGAGTCACCTGGACGGGGTGACCGACCGGCTGAACACGGCGCTGGACGCGGCGAAGACGGTGAGCATGGACGACAGCGCCTACGGGCTGCTGTGCTCGTTCCTGCCGCCGATCGTCAATCCCATGGAGGAGAAGGGGATGGAGGCGATCGGCGCCGCGGTCGAGGGCGTCGAGACCACCGCGGGCAACGTGCGCAAGGCGGCCGAGTCCTACCGCGAGTCCGACAAGGCCCACGTGGAGCCGCTGAAGAAGTTCCAGGCGGACGCCGAGGGCACGAAGGTGGTCGAGCTGGCGGGTTCGTCCGGCGGTGGGGGCGGGGGTGGCGGCGGCGACAAGCCGTCCAGCTGGCAGAAGCCCGCACTGCCCAACGAGGACGCCACCCCGGCCCAGCAGGGCACCCAGCGGCCGATGCCCTTCCAGGGCGGCGAAGGCCAAGACGTCACCCCGGCCCAGCAAGGCACCCAGCAACCCCTCCCGTCCAGCTGGCAGAAGCCCGCACTGCCCAACGAGGACGCCACCCCGGCCCAGCAGGGCACCCAGCGGCCGATGCCGTTCGAAACCGCGCAGCGGGTGGGCACCGTGCAGCCGGAGCCGTTCCAGGCCGCCGAACGCCAGGACGCCATCCGCCCCGAGCCCTTCCAGGCCGCCGAACGCCAGGACGCCATCCGCCCCGAGCCCTTCCAGGCCGCCGAACGCCAGGACGCCATCCGCCCCGAGCCCTTCCAGGCCGCCGAACGCCAGGACGCCATCCGCCCCGAGCCCTTCCAGGCCGCCGAGCGCCCGAGCTTCACGCCCGCCCAGCAGGGCGAGCCGATGTTCACCGCGGCACAACAGGGCACCCCCATGGTCACCCCGGCGCTCCAGGGCGAGCCCGTGGCCACCCCGGCCCACGAGGCCGTCCAGCGGCCGGAGCCGTTCCAGGCCGCCGAACACCGGGTCGCCGAGGACGTCACCCCGGCCCAGCACTCGAACCGCATCATCTGACCGAGCCAAGAAAGCGGTAGATCAGCATGACCAACCCACTCGGTGCGCTCGGGCAGGACCCGTCGCAGGTGGAAGCCGACATCGACCGGTGGGCGCAGGGCTTCGCCGAGAAGGCCCAGCGGTACCAGGCCGCGCAGGCGCAGGTGGACCAGATCCGGACCACCGCGAGCAGCCCCGACGGCACCGTGAAGGTGACCGTGCGTGCCGACGGCAGCGTCACCGACCTGCAGTTCAGCGACCGCATCCGGCAGATCGCGCCCGCCGAGCTGTCGGCGATGGTGATGCGGACCATGCAGACCGCGCAGTCGCAGGTGGTCGGCCAGGTCGGCGAGACGATGCAGGCCAACCTCGGTGACGAGGACCAGCAGACCCGCTCCCTGATGATGGACGAGCTGCGCACCCGGTTCCCCGAGCCCGACCCCGAGGTCGAAGCCGCCGGCGAAGCGGTGTCGGAGAAGTGGGACTACGACGAGGGCGACGACACCCCGCGCACCCCGCCGCCACCCGCTCCCCCGGCACCTCCCGCGCCACCGGCACCGCCCGCTCCGCCCGCCGCCGGGCCGACTCGTCGCCGCCGTCCCGATGACGGCGAAGACGACATCGATCCCGACTTCGATCCGCTGCGCGACTGACGGGGAGCTGACTGAGTCGTGGGTAATCCACTGGTAGCCGAGGTCAAGGACTCGACAACGGCGATATCCGGCGTGCCGATCCTGGAGTCGATCAGTGAAACCAGCAAGGCGATCGAAAGCGGTGACTGGGCTGCCGGTGTGCTCGGCGCCGCCGGGACCGCGCTGGACGCGCTCGGCATGGCGATGGATCCGTTCGGGTCGATCCTGGCCGCCGGGGTCGGCTGGCTGATCGAGCACTGTGGACCGCTCTCGGACGCGCTGGACGCGCTCACGGGCAATCCGGACGAGATCAAGGCGCACTCGGAGACGTGGAAGAACGTCGGCACCGAGCTGTCGTCGATCAGCGCGGACCTGGCCAAGATGATCGAAGAGGACACCGCCTCCTGGCTCGGTCCGGCCGGGGACGCCTACCGCACCCGGGGTGCCGACACCGCGACCTTGATCGCCGGGGCGCAGACCGCGGCCGAGGGCGCGTCCAGCGGGATCGCGACCGCGGGTGAGGTGGTCGGCGCGGTCCGGTCGCTGGTGCGCGACATCATCGCCGAGCTGGTCGGGCACATGATCAGCTGGGCGTTGCAGGTGCTGTTCACCCTGGGCATCGGCCTGGCCTGGGTGGTGCCGCAGGTGGTCTCCGCGGTGGCCAAGACCGCGATGAAGATCGCCGACATCACCAAGAAGCTGGTCCAGGCGCTGAGCAAGCTCTCGCCGCTGCTCAAGAAGCTCGGGGACTCCTTCGGCGACGCCGCCAAGGCGCTCAAGAACATCAAGGGCGGCAACCCGCCGAAGCCGGAGACCACGCGCGGGGGCGGCGGCGACACCACGCCCAGCGGCGCCGGACCCACGCCCAAACCGCCGCCCGGGCAGAGCAACGGGGGAAACACCACCCCGAGTTCCGCGCCGAAGGACCCACCGCCCACCCCCACGCCCACGCCATCACCACCCCCGGCGTCGAAGACACCGGATCCCACGCCGACGCCGACCCCGACGCCTCCCCCGGCCCCGAAGTCGAACACCACGCCGAGCAGCGCGCCCGTCGCCCCGCGCGACACCTCGGTGCCGCCGTCCAAGCGCAACTGCGAGACCGACCCCGTCGACATCGCCACCGGCGAGGTGATCCTCGAGCAGACCGACCTGGAACTGCCCGGCCTGCTCCTGGAGCGCGTGCACGTCTCCTCCTACCGCGCCGGGCGCTGGTTCGGCCCGTCCTGGGCGTCCACAGTGGACCAGCGGCTGGAGGTGGACGGGAACGACATCTGCTACGTCGGCCCCGACGGCGTCATCCTGGTCTACCCGCTGCCCGCCACCGGTGAGCCGGTGCTCCCGATCGAGGGCCCGCGCTGGCCGCTGTCCCGCCACGCCGACGGCACCTTCACCGTCGACCAGCCGCGGCGCGCACTGCACTTCACCGGCACCGGGCCGGTCCGGCGGCTGCACGCCGTAGACGGCTCCGACGGCGAGCGGATCGAACTGCTCTACGGCGACGACGGCGCCCCCGCACTGCTCACGCACTCGAACGGGGTGCGCGTCCGGTTCCAGGTGGACGGTGGCAGGCTCACCGAGCTGAGCGTGCTCGGCGGCGGCCGCACCCCGGACGTCGTGGTGCTGAGCTACCGCTACGACGACCGCGGCAGGCTCACCGAGGTGGTCAACTCCTCCGGCCTGCCGACCCGCTTCGACTACGACAACGACGGCCGGATGACCGGCTGGCAGGACCGCAACGGCGTCTGGTACCGCTACGTCTACGACGCCGACGGCCGCTGCGTCCGCACCGTCGGCGACGGCGCGTTCCTCGACGGCGCGTTCACCTACGACCGCGAACGCCTGCTCACCACCTACACCGACTCGCTCGGCAACACCAAGGTGTTCGAGCTGAACCAGGCCGGGCAGACCATTCGCGAGACCGACGCGCTCGGGCACGTCACCGCCTTCGAATGGGACCGCTACGACAACCTGCTCTCCCGGACCGACCCGCTCGGCCGCGTCACCCGCTACGAATACGCCCCCGACGGCACGCCGACGCGGGTCACCCGCGCCGACGGCAGCGTGGTCGAACTCGAGCACATCGGCGACGTGCTGACCTCGGTCAGCGTCACCGACGGCGACCAGGTTTGGCGCCGGTACTACGAAGCCGGAGCCGCGCCGGAGCCCACCTCCGACGCGGTGGGCGTGGCCAGCGCGTACCGGACGGATCTCCCGGCGAACCAGCCGCCGCAGCCCGATTCGGCGGACCGCGACCAGTTCGGCAGGCCGCGCTCGCTGCCCGAGGTCGGTGGCGGCCGGGTGCTGCTGGGCTGGACGGTCGACGGGAAGCGCGCGTCGCGGACCGGTCCGCGGGCCGAGCGCGCGGTGTGGCGTTACGACGGTGAGCACAACGAGGTCGAGCACATCGACGAACTCGGCCAGGTGACCCGGCGCGACTACGGCCCGTTCGACACGCTCGTCGCGACCACCGACCCCACCGGCGCGCGCACCGAGCACACCTACGACACCGAACTGCGGCTGGTGGCGACCACCGATCCGACGGGCCGCGTCTGGACCTACCGCTACGACGCCGCGGGCAGGCTCACCGGCCAGACCGACTTCGACGGCCGGAGCTGGACCTACGAGTACGATCCCGCCGGGCAGCTCGTGCGGTCGACCGCTCCGGACGGCGCCGTCACCGGTTACCGCTATGACGTGCTCGGCAATCTCGTCGAGCTGCACACCCCGGACGGGGTCACCACCTACGCCTACGACCCGGTCGGCGAGGTCGTGCGCGTGGCCTCCGCCCACTCGGTGGTGGAGTTCGAGCGCGACGAATTCGGCCGGGTGGTCCGCGAATCCGTCGACGGGCACGCGGTGACGTTCGCCTACGACGCCGATCGCAACACCATCCGGCGGCGGACGCCGTCCGGTGCCGAGAGCGTGTGGTCCTTCGACGAGGCCGAACAGCCGGTCTCGCTGACCACCGCCGGGCACACCGTGCGCTACCGGCTCGACGAGGACGGGCGCACCCTGGCCCGCGAGGTCGACGGCGCCAGCGTGCTCGAGCAGTCCTTCGGGCCCGGTGGCAGGCTCACCGCCCAGCAGCTCACCGCGGCCTCGGTCCCGGTGCAGCGCCGCGGGTTCGAGTACCGGGCCGACGGCAGCCTCGCCGGCGTGCACGACGAACTGACCGGTCCGGCCAGGTTCACCCGCGACGCCGCCGGGCGCATCACCGCGGTGTCCACCGCCCACGGCCAGGAGGAACTGCGGTACGACCCGGCAGGCAACCTCATCGGCTGGTCGGGCGGCGCCGGGCTGAGCTTCGACTACGACCACCTCGGCCGCCGCGTCCGCCAGCGCCTCGGCGACCGGACCTGGGAGTACGTCTGGACCGGGGAGTTGCTCACCGAGCTGCGGACCCCGGACGGGAACCGCTGGCTCTACCGCTACGACCCGCTGGGCAGGCGCACCGCGAAGCAGTGCGTGCGACCCGACGGCTCGGTCGCCGAGTCCTTCCGGTTCGTCTGGGACGGCACGGTGCTCATCGAGCAGGAGCACGTGGACGTCCATGGTGCGCGGTGGATCACCACCTGGGACAGGCTGCCCGGCACCGCCGCGCCGGTGACCCAGTTCGAGCGCGGTCCCGCCGGCGCGCGATTCCACTCGGTGGTCACCGACGCGCTCGGCACGCCGACGGAACTGGTGGACGAGCGCGGGCACCTGGCCTGGAGCGGCCGCCGGACCCTGTGGGGCCGCGAACTGCCGTCGCCGGGGGCACGGGCGGCCATCCCGCTGCGCTTCCCCGGTCAGTACGCGGACGCGGAATCCGGCTTGCACTACAACGTTTTCCGCTACTACGACCCGGCGACCGCGCGGTACCTCAGCCAGGACCCGCTGGGCCTGGAGGCCGGGCCGAACCCGACCGCCTACGTCACCGACCCGTTCGCCGAGTTCGACGCGCTGGGCCTGATGAACTGCTCGACCACCACGCCGTCGGGCAGTGGCAGCGGCAACCCGCCCTCGACCAACCCGCCGGCCAAGCACAACGCGGGCAACTCCGGGGGCAGCTCGGCCACGCCGACGCCCGCGCCGAACAAGGGCAAGCGCAAGGCCGACGGTTCGGGCAACAACCCGCCCGCCAAGAAGCCGAAGAAGAGCAACCCCGACCCGTTCGCGAAGCGCCCGGCGTTCAACAAGGCCACCAAGGACGAGCACGCGAAGCGGAAGGACGACCCGAACGACCCCGCTTACAAGAGCGGCGGTGACTACGACGGGCGCCACATCATCTCGTGGCAGACCATGCGGGACAACACGAAGGCGTGGGTGGACGAGAAGTTCCCGCCCGGCCACCCCGACCGCGACGCGATGACGAAGAAGTACGTCGACGAGCTGAAGCAGATGAACACCAAGATCGAGAACCTGCCGCTCGGCGAGGGCGAGATCAACTCGTCGATCGGGCGCGTGGTGGACAACTTCAAGACGGTCGAGTCGAGGATCGACGGCACGTACACCCCGTCGGGCAAGAACCAGCCGGACGCGCCGATGACGCCGAGCGAGGCGTTCGACAAGTCGGCCGGGTACTCCAAGGAACTCCGCTCGGAGTTCGCCGACCCGATCTTCAAGGCGGCGGACGACATCAAGGATCCGGCCGAGCGCAAGGAGTTCCTCGACGACGTCAAGTTCTCCTCGGACTTCGACTGGCCGGGTGGCACGACGGCCGAGCACAAGGAATGGAAGAACATCCGGAACGAGTTCGACAACCTGGGCAAGAACCCAGGCGACTACACCCCGGCCCACGTCGACGACCTGATCAGCCGGTTCAAGGCACTCGACGCCCCGTCCGGGCAACACCCCGGCGTGAGCGAGTGGAACTCGCGGCCGAAGTAGGGCAAGACCGTCAGCTGAGTCGCGACAGGTAAGGGGCGGGCCGATGTGGCTCGCCCCTTACCGCACCATGGTCCCCTGCTCCATAGCGGAGTCGGTGACTGCGGGAGTCTCCAATTCCGTAGTTCCGAGTGTGACCGATTTGAGTGGGCCGCTGCGCTGACACCGGATAGAGCTGCGCCCATACCGGAACGCCACCGGTCGCCGACATCCAACGGGCCAGCGCCTCCCGCTCGATCTCCGCAACGCGGCGTGTCTGGGAGTCGCGCCCCCGCCGGCCTGTCCCGGTAAAGCGGCGGCGAGTTCGGGCTCGGACAGGTACCGAGTAGTTGATCCATTGCGCCTGGGAAATCTGAGCGCCTCATTGACGAGCACGGCATGTGGTGCCTGAGGACTGCGCGGCACAGCGATCACCAAGAACCCCTGGAGGCGACAACTTGCCGAATGCGACCTGTCTCGGCATCGGAGATCGCCACACCGGAATGATGCCGCCAGCGGTGTTGGCCAGCGCCGCTACATCTCCGGCGAGCTTCCGCTTCTCCGCGTCGCTGGTGAGATGCCGCCAGTTGATCAAGCGGGACTCCCGACAGGGCTTCAAGACGTCGTGAGCGTAGTGCGACCTTGCGACCGCTGTGGGCGCCGCACGCGGCCAAGCCACTGCGACACGTCGGTATCGCCGCCGGGGTTCCGCCTTACCTCAGGCCTGGTCGAACGGCTCGGCTCCGGCCATCAGCCCGACCAGGCCGGAGACCAGGCGCATCTGGTCGACCGTGCGGATGTCGGCCTCGACCAGGCGGGGTGAGCAGACCAGCACCGCGACCGCCTGAGCGCGGGACAACGCGACGTTCAGGCGGTTGCGGGAAAGCAGGAAGTCCAGCCCACGCGGCAGATCCACCGCCGAGGACGAGGTCATCGTGGTGAGCACCACCGGGGCCTCCTGGCCCTGGAACCGGTCCACCGTGCCCACCCGCACGCCGGGGAAGCCCGCCTTCTCCAGCGCCCGGCCGACCACCCGCGCCTGCAGGTTGTACGGCGCCACCACCAGGATGTCCCCGTCGTCCAGCGGCCGGACCTCACCGCGGTCGGTCCACTTGCGACCGTGCAGCGCCCGCACGATCTCGACGATCTCGGCGGCTTCCTCCACCGAGCGGGTGGTGTTGCCTCGATGGTCCACTTCGGACACGTACAGCCCGGCGGGAACGCCGTCGATGCCGCGATCCGCCGCGGTCGGGTGGGCGTGCAGCCTGCCCGCGTAGGACAACCGTGAGACCGGATCGCAGACCGCCGGGTGCATCCGCCGGGACTGGTCGAGGAAGTAACCCAGCTCGGGATCGATCACGTCGGCCTCGCCGATCAGGTGCCCGAGCGCCGAGGCCTCCGCACCGGCCGGATGCGTGCCCTGGACCACCTGCGGCAGCTGCTGCGGATCCCCGAGCAGCACCAGGTTCCGCGCGCACATCGACACCGCGAGCGCGTCGGCCAGCGCGAACTGCCCGGCTTCGTCGACGATCAGCACGTCGAACGGCTCGGCCCGCAACGCGGCGTTGGCGAAGGTCCACGCGGTCCCGCCGACCAGGTGGCCGGTGTCGTGCTCGGTGCGCCAGCGCGCCAGCGCGTTGTTGTCCTTCGGCTGCTCCCACGGCAGTTCCGGGTCCGGCGCCTTGCGCGGCCGCTTGGCGCACGGCAGTTCCGGCGCGTTCGCCATCGCCGCGGTCAGCACGTTCTCCACGGCCTTGTGGCTGTTCGAGGTGACGGCGACGGTCTTCCCGGCACGCACGAGGTGTGCGATCAGCTTGCCGGCCAGGTAGGTCTTGCCGGCGCCGGGCGGGCCCTGCACGGCCAGCGCCGAACCGTCGAGCGCGTCCACCGCCTCGATCACCGTCGCCACCAGGTCCTCGCCGGGGGCCGGGAGCTTGTTGCCCTTCCGTAGCCGCGGCGGCAGGCGGCGCAGCAGGTCGACGCCGGGGTGCGGCGGCAGCTTCGGCAACTGGTCCACCACCAGCTGGGCCAGATCGGCCACGGCCTCGTCCTTGGGCGCGGGCCGGACGGGATCGCCGGGCAGCACGGCCTGCGGCCGGTCCGCCGTGGTCTCGTCGACCTTGCTGCTCTCCTCGAGCGTCAGCTCCTCGGCCGAGGCGGCGACGACCCTGGCGTCCCGCGATTCCTGCCCGTAGCGCAGGCGCACCTTGTCGCCGGTGGTGAACGGGTGCGGGTGCTCGGGGTCGCAGGCGATGGTGAGTGCGCGCTTGGCCGTGCGAGCGCGGCCGGTCGGCGGCACCCACTCCCCCGCCTGGATCGAGATCGGCACCGCGCAGCTGGTGTCGGTTTCGAGGTCGGTGAGCGGCGCGGCGAGCTGGCGGAAGTGCTCCCACCACGCCGGATTCGTCTCGCGGCGGTGGTAGCCGACCGAGGCGGCCAGCAGCGCCCGCGCGCGCTCGGATTCGGTGAAGTCCACCGGATCCGCGGGCAGGCCGTCGAGCAGCGGGTCGACCAGCGCGGCCAGCCGGGCGGCGCGTTCGGCCCGGCGCTGCGCGGCGACGTCGTCCGCCGAATCGCGCAGCAGAGCGTCCACTTCGGACTCGTCGGGGGCCGGAAGTGGCTCGATCCCGGCCTTTTCGCGGATCTGGTGCAGGAACTCGAACAACCGCAGCGTGGACACGCAGTCGTACTCGTTGTAGTCGCTGATCCCGCGAAGCACCTCGGCCGCCTGCTCGTTTTCCCCGAGCTGCGACAGCGTCAGGTACTCCTCGTAGGCCTCGATGCTCGACACCGCCGTCTTGACGTCGCCGTCGCGGGCCTCCGGCATGTACAGCGGTTCCAGGTACTTGATCGAGTAGGAGCGCTGGGAGACCAGCAAAGCCTTGCGCACCACCGCGTACAGGTCGATCAGCACCCCGCCGCGCAGGAGTTCGTCGACCTGCTCCTCACGGGTGCCGTGCAGGGCGGCGAGTTGCTTGAGCGCGGTGACCTCGTAGGGCGCGTAGTGGTAGACGTGGGCGCCGGGGTGTTCGGCCAGGCGCGCCATGGTGAAGTCGACGAAGCGCTCGAACGCCCGCTTCTCCTCCGGTCGCGAATGTGCCCAGAACGGGGTGAATCGCTGGCCGCCGTCCGTGGTCACCGCGCCGAAGAGGTACTCCAGCCCGGTGCCGCCGAGTGCGTACGGATCGCCCTCCATGTCGAAGAAGACGTCGCCGGGACTGGCCTGCGGCAGCGCGGCGAGCGGCTCCTCGTCGATGATCTCGTAGCTGACCTCGCCGGTTTCGTCCTGTTTGACCTGGATCTTGGCCTGGGCGCGCAACGTGGTGAAACTGGCCGCGGACAGCTCACGAGGCCGGTCGCCGGGTTCGGCTTTGGCCAGCGCGTCGATCGTGCCCAGCCCGGCCTCGACCAGCTTGCGCCGCTGGTCGCTGCGCATCCCGGCGACCAGCGACAGGTCCCGGTCGGCCTCGCGTCCTTGTGCGCAGTGGTCGGCGAACCCGCAGCTGGCGCAGCCGGGCCGCGGGTCGGCCCACAACTGCTCGGGCAGGTGAGCCGGCCGGGCAAGCAGGCGCGCCCGCAGCCGGCGCAGCAGCGGCAGGAAGTCGTCGACCCGCAGGGTGCGGGTGCTGCCGTCGCCGAGCAGCAGGTGCATGTTGGGCCCGGCGGGCCAGCCCGCGCTGCGCAACGCGTCGGCGTAGGCGGTCAACTGGAGCACGGCCGCGGGGCGGGCGCGCCGGGCGAGCTTCGTGTCGTACACCTCGTAGCGGCCCTGGTCGTCGCGCAACAGGAAGTCGGCGCGGCCGGTGAACTCGCCGTCGTCGAACACGGCCTGGTAGACCACCGGCGCCCCGGACCACAGCGCGACGGCCGTGTCGCTGACGGCCGTGGCGTGGTCTACGTGGTCGATCTCGACGACGGTGTGCTTCTCCCCGCGGAGACGGTTGAGCGTGGCCTCCTCGTGCGCGCGACCGTGCTTGACCGCGAGCTGGTCGGCGCCGCTGCCGGGCCGGGGCGCGCCCGGAAGGCCCGCCGAGAGTGCCTGCTTGAGCACGCTGCGGTGCTCGCACTCGAGGAGGTCGGCAAGATCGGATGGGGTGTACATCGCCGCGCAGTCTCCCCCGCCGCCACCCCCCACCCGGCGACCGACACGCCCGGGGAGTCCAACCTCACCTCCCCTCGGCGCCTGACCAGCGCCTTTGCCCTCGGTCACCCCTGCTTACGGCGTCGTCGGACGGACCCGCTAAGCTTCTCGCATCACCTTCCAGCAGGGAGGTCGACAGCCGGGCTGTGGCGCAGTTTGGTAGCGCACTTGACTGGGGGTCAAGGGGTCGCAGGTTCAAATCCTGTCAGCCCGACCGGTAGCGGAAGCCCGCTGACCACGGACAAAAGTCCAGGTCAGCGGGCTTTTTCGTGCCGAACTCACCAACGAGTTCAAAGCAGCGATCCGGCGACGGCGCTGGACCAATTCTGGACCACAGTTCAAACGGCCGGCCGTTCGCGCAGCTCCGCCAGCGCGTTCCAGGCAGTGCCACGGGACACGCTCGCGAGCTTGACGAGCGTCGGCACGTTCGGGTACTGCCCGAACCTGCGCCAGTAGCTGCGAGCTGCAGCTCGGGCCCGCTCCCCCGGCTTGGCCGACTTCAGGTCGATCACTTCGGCGTCCAGCTCGGGTAACGACCTGCTCTCCATCGCAGTCGGCTCGGCGCCCGAACCGCTCAGGTGCTCCGACAACAGCTCGCCGGCGTCGACCACCGTCTTGCGGTTCGGGTGCAGGTACCGCTGGGTCGTGGTCAGCGACCCATGCCCGGCAATCTTCTGCAGGTGGTGGACCGGCACGCCAGCATCTGCGAACCACGTCAAGGCAGTGTGCCGCAGATCGTGTCGGCGAAGGTGCTCCAGCCCGAGCCGCCCAACAACGTCATCCCAGGACGTCGCATCGCGCAGGACGGCAGTGCTGATGCGGCCACCCCGCGGTCCCGTGAACAGCCGCGCGTCCTTCGTGCCGTCGGTCAACGCGATCCGCCGATCGACGAGTTCGCGGATCTTCTCGATGATCGGAACCTCGCGGGCTCGCTTGCCCTTCGTGCCCTTGTCGATCAGCCCGCCGGGGGCTGGTGTGGTCTGACGGCGAACCGTCCACGTCCACTCGGCACGATCAATGTCGCGCACACGGCAGCCCGAGACTTCGCCGATGCGGGCACCAGTGCAGGCGGCGAAGATGACGACGTCGCCCCAGCCCGGGTACTCGGTGGACGATGCTGCCACCAGAGCGTCGGCAAGGCGCTTGAGCGTTTCCCAGTTTGGCAAGGCCAAGGCCCTGGGGTCATCCAGTTCATCCTCGGCTTGTGTGTAGTCGCGCTGCCATCCGGTCACGCGTGCCGGATTCCGGTCGACCAAGCCATCGCGAAGTGCCTGCTCCATCACCCGCACCAGTACGGCCAGACTGTTCTTGATCGACGAACGGCCGACCGCTTCGGCGATCCAACCCTGAACTGCGCGGTCGACCACGCCGAATGTCACCATTCGCACGGGAATGTGTCCAAGCGTCGGCACAACACGTTTGCGCCAGCCCGCGAGGTACGCGCCGATGCTCTTCTGCTCCAAGTTCCGCAGGGCAAGCTTCATGTTCGCCTTGCCATACGCAGCGAGGTCCATTGTGGCCACATGCGGGTCGAGGCCACTGGCCGCGGCGAGCTGCATCTTCTCGATCCAGTCGCTAGCCGCTTCGTAAGTCTCATGCACCTGGGACAACGAACGTCGCTTGCGAGAGCCGGGAATTGTCCATCGGACCCGAGCCCGAAATGACGTTCCCTTCGGGCCGGCCAGCTCCTCAATGTCTCCGGAAAGCTTCACGCCGATCGGCGGGATCTTTTGGTCAGCCATCTTTGAAACTCTCTATCTGGCGAACATGTCCAGCATGATCGGAGGCAAAGAACCTCGCGAATGCATGCATTGCAAATCTACCGCCCAGAGTCAAAGTGCGCTAGCACTTCTACCCATCGCCGCAATTGTCCGTGGTCGCTGGTTTATCAGATATTGCAGAAATCACAGGAATTGCGGCGTTCGCAATCATTCGCTCGACAGAAACGCACACGAACGGATTCGAACCCCTAACGTTCTGATCCGTAGTTTCCGCGCCAACCTGCTCATGTCCGCTGATCTGGGATCTACTGCGCGCCGGTGGCACCTCATTGGGCACTTTGGGTGTGGATGAGCGTCAGTTCGTGGATGAGACCGTGGATCAAGATCAACGGGCAGTGAGCCGCGCGGCGCAGGAGCGGCCAGGCTCGAAGTCCGTTCACGTGACCCCCATGCACTCAGTGAAAGCGCATTGAGCCGTTGGGGTGGAGGTGGCCGTGTCCTCCTCCAGCCTGTCGGGCCTGCTCGGCATGGTGAACGTGCAGATCGTCGTGCTCGCGCTGGGAGGGAGATGGCGTGGCGGAGCGTGTGTGGCTGGATGTGCCGTTCCGGGAGAAGGACGAAGCGAAGGCGGCCGGTGCCCGGTGGGATCCGGGGGTGAAGCGCTGGTACGCGCCGCGGCCGGGCATGACCGCGCTGGAGCGGTGGGCGGCACAGCCGGACGTGCCGGCGCTGCTGCCCGGTGAGGACCGCGGGTTCGGGTCCGGGCTGTTCGTGGACCTGGTGCCGAAGTCGTGCTGGTTCACCAACGTGCGGTACTGCATCTCCGAACGCGACTGGGAGCGGGTGCGGCGGATGCTGCTGGGCCGCGCCGGCCACCGCTGCGAAGTGTGCCAGCGCGAGGAGGACCGGGAGGTTCGCCGGTGGCTGGAGGCGCACGAGCGCTGGTCGTTCGACTGGTCTGCCCGCGTGCAGAAGCTGGTGCGGCTGATCTGCTTGTGCACGGACTGCCACCAGGCCACGCACTACGGGCTGGCGCAGGTCAGAGGCCAGGACGCGGCCGCATTTGAGCACCTGCGAGCAGTGACCGGCTGGAGCGAGCAGGACACCCAGGCCCACATCGAAGGAGCGTTCGAGGTGTGGGCGCAGCGGTCACAGGTCGACTGGCACCTGGACCTGTCCATGCTGACCGGCGCCGGTATTGCCTTGGCCAAGCCGCCGGCTGCGGCAACCCGGACCGGCATCGCCATCGAGGAACTGCGCGCAGGTCGCTCACAACCGTAGCGAGGCGCGTACGGAGAGTCGCCAATCGGGCGCACAAAAACGTGCCCTAGCTCACATTGGTGATCCGGGCACGCTCATGTAATCTGGGGAGTGGACTCCAAACAGAGTCCAGGCTTCACACCAGATCTTGGGAACTCGACACTTCCAAGATAGCCCCTCTAGGGGGGCAAATGTCAACCGGTTCACCCGGAAGACGCTGGTAGGGCGGGGGTGACTCCGACCACTGTGGAGCCTTCGGGTCGACCGAAGGAAACGCATTTGGCTAACGACACGAACACTCTCGCCGCGTCCTCGCCCGAGCCGGAACCGCTTCGTGCGTTCCTGCGCCGGTTCATCCACCACCAGCGCAGCTACCTCGCGCCGGTGGCGCCTCGAACCGCTCAGCCGGGTCCTCATCAGTCCCTCCGTGGCCGTAGCCACGGAGGGACTGTTCATGAGGTGACCGAAGGTTGGCTGCCGAAGTGCGGGACTGGCTTCAACAGCTGGGACCCGCGCGGGTTGCAGCCCACGCGCAGCACTGTCACCTGCAAACGGTGCTTGAACGGCAGTCCGCTCGACGGCCAGTTGCCGCTGTTCTGAGCATCGCCCTGGTGGCCGGGCGCATGCGCCCGGCCACCAGGGCAGGGGCAGGTCCAGATCTGGAGGTCTCACTTTGCCGATAGTGCACTGCGGGTACTGCTGCTTTCGCGTCAAACTCACCCAGCGAAGCACATTGCCCGTCCACTACACCGACGCTACCGAGGGCTGGAGTGGGCACGGAGCGCAGAAGCCGTGCAAGGGCGCCGGGAAGACCCACCATTGGGTCTCGGTCTACCGCTGCGACAGGCCGCGCAGCGGTCGTACCTGCCCTTGTTGCGGCCGGAAGCGGATGACGCTGAACAAGAACGGCAAGTACCCAGCGCACAAGGGGCCCGACGGCTCCTCATGCTCGATGTCCGACGCAAACAACTCGTAGTCGCGACACCACCGGTAGAGGCACTGACACTATGAGGCCCCAGTCGATACCGACTGGGGCCTCATCAGCGTGCGCATCATCACGCCGCCGGGTTCAGCGGTTCGCCGCTGAGGGTTTCGACCAGGGCGGAGATGAGGACTTCGGCGGCGGGTGGGGTGACGGCGTTGCCGTAGCCGCGGACCTGGTCGCGTTTGGCGACGAGCTGAGAGCGCGGCGGTGGCCGACGACCTCAACCTTCATTCACGAACTCGCCGTGGCGTGATATGCACTCGGTGCAGTTTCGGGCATCCGACAGGGTTAATGCGGGTTGAGCTGATCAGGGGCTCCGGCGAGGTTCCCCCGCCTGCGCCGTCCCGTTTCGCCTGGTGAGGGCGCCGGGGCAACCTGGCAGATCCCCAGTTGCTCCAGGGGGCCATCTACACCAAGAGTGTTTTAAGGTGCACTCCCTTGACGTGGAGTGCACCTAGTGCAGTTATGGTGAGCATGCCTGTTACGTGACCTGTAACAAGCAGACGGCGCCTGACCACTCGGAGGCCACCGAGCGGCCAGACGCCGTCATAGGAGAAGCACTCGACGCGGTCAGCTGCCCTTAAACCAGTTCAGCACCGCTACGAGTACCTGGAGAGCGGGGCCGATCCACTGAAGGAATCGGTCCCGCTTCTCGGGTGCACCGTTGTTCATCGGCGTCTCCAGTAGGGGGAGAACCCCATGGGGTGGGGCGTCCCCTTGGAGCCAGCTGGCTCCAAGTTCGTGGGAGAACGATGAACAGCGCTACACGGTGGGACTGTACTGGGGTGCATGATCGCGACCGTGTGGCGGTGGCGGGCACTCTCCAGCGTCCTGGTTAGATCCTGAGCACAGACCTCCCAGTTCCCCTGGCTGCACGTGCATTTGCACGTGCAGCCTACGATAAGAGCAGGTAGATGTGTTCCGCCGCAAGCATTAAGGTCCGGCGGTTAGCGACACGCTGGGTGCGCCCAATGGTCCGTGCACGTTCAGTCGAACTGAACGTCATCGGCGTGTAGGTCTTGGCAACGCAGCGACCCGAGCCGCATACCGGCCCTACCTGGCCTTTTCCTCGACCTGGGCGTCTTCGTGGTGGTGTGCACCGTTCAATCGTCGTAATCGGGCGGTGTGACAACCCGTGAAGGCCAAGGTCCACGAAGAGTAACGGCGCCACTCGATCAGACGACTCACAGTCAAGTTGCCGTCTGCCACCCTTCTTGTAGAACCTGCGGGCCGCCGAGGGGAACGCGTTCGATGAGGGCCGCGACTGTTCGGAGGCCGGTCGATGAGTGCGAGTCAGGAGTTCTTCCGCGATCGCAAAGCGCAAGCGGTGTTCAAGCACGAGATCCTGGCCAGATATCCCGTGGTGTTCGCGGCCAAGGCCGGGCTCGGCCGGCCGGTGGTCTTCCTCGACGGCTACGCCGGGCGAGGCGAGTACGAGGACGGCACCGAGGGGTCCCCCGTGTTGCTGTCCAAGCACGCCGAGCGCGTCGACAGCTTTCGCACCGTTACCGGGATCTACGTCGAGCGCAACAAGGCCGACTACCTCAAACTGAAGGAGGTCATGGCGAAGCGTGGCCGCCCGCAGGACTACGTCCGCGGCGGCGACTTCCGCGACCTGCTGCCGGAGATCCTGACCATCGCGCGCGGTGCCGCGCTGTTCGCCTTCCTCGACCCGTTCGGCACCGCCTTGGACCGCGACCAGCTGGTCGCGCAGCTACTGAACGGGCGCGGCCACGCGCCGACCGAAGTGCTGCTGCACGTCAGCATCAGCACCGTGGCCCGCATGGGCGGGCTGCTGCGAAAGCGTCGCCAGGAGGGCAAGCCCCTCAGTCCCGCGGACCAGAAGACCGTCGACCACGCGAACCGCTTCCTCGGCGGCACCTGGTGGCAGAAGCACTTCGAGCCCGTGACCGACGCGACCGACGAGCGGCGCGCCACCGAGGCGGCCCTGGCGGTCGCCGCCGAGTACCAGGCCGGCATCCGCCGCGACGCGCACTGCATGTCGCTGAGCATGCCCATCCGGCACAAACCGAACCAGCTGCCGAAGTACCTGCTGGTGCTGTTCACCAGGCATCAGGACGGGTTGTGGTGGTTCGCCGACGCTGTCGGCAAGGCGGGGCGGGAGTGGGAAGGCGCCTGGCGTGGCGCCGAGCTTCGCCAGGCCAAACAACGCGCCGAGAAGAACGACGAGGACGCGCTGTTCAGCGCCGAGCAGCTGCTGCCCGAACCCGACTCGTTCGACATCGACGAGTACGTCAAGCAGAACCGGGCCAGCTGGGAGCGCATCATCGGGCAGAACATCCGGCGGGTCCTCGACCTGGAAGGCTCGTTCGTGCTCGCGCAGCGGCTCGACGAGGTCTACGCCAGGGTCTTCGGGGCCGCCTCATATGTCCACGTGCGGGCCGCGGTGAAGTCACTCCACGAACAGCAGGTCGTGCAGAACACCGGCAAAGGGAACTACTTCTTCCGTGAGCCGATCATCCCGATCAGGCCGACACAGGCGACGGCCTGACGGCAGTCGGGTACTCGCTCCAGGTGCGGCCGTCGAGTTCGCGCCCGCCGGCCTTCGGGGTGCGTCCGCCCCACTGCTTGAAGAAGAACGGCACGGCCGCCCGTTGACACTGGTCTCGGATCTCGGTCGCCCAGGTGGCGGCCATCGGGCGGGCCCCTGGCCCAGATTCGCCGCCGACGATGACCCATCCGATGCCGTCCAGGTTCAGCTCGGGCAGTGGGCCGAGCAGGGGCTCGCAGGACAGGAACCGCACGGCGGCCGGGACCTCGCGGAGGTCGTCGATCCGGTCGACCACGCGCTCGTCCTCCACGGACACGCCCAGCCACAAGTTGGCTGGCCAGTCCAGCGACTGCGCAACGCGGCGGATCCGGCGCGACCGCTTCGTCAGCACCTGGTAGGTGTGCTGCGGGGTCGCTTCCATGACCGCGAACACCCGGCGGACGAAGTCGATCGGGACCTTCGCGTGGAAGAGGTCGCTCATCGAGTTGACGAACACGCGACGGGGCTGGCGCCAGCGGAACGGCTCGCCCAGCGCCGCGGTGTGCGTGGCGACGCCGAAGCCGGGGCCGCTGGTGCGCGGGTCCCCGTCGTTCTGGTACTTCGCCGAGCCCATGGCCTTGAGCCGCTTCGCCAGTGTCAAGGCGTAGCAGTTGTCGCACCCCGCCGAAACACGGTCGCAGCCCGTGGTGGGATTCCACGTGGCTTCAGTCCACTCGATCGACGACCCGTCCGACATGACGGTCATCCTTCCTCATTCACTGGCTGGGCAGATCAACGGTGTGACTCGACTGCGACGTGCTGAACTTCTCTCCCCGCTGTGACGCGTCGCTCAGAAAATAGAACGCCAGTTCGACAGGTGCAACGTGGTGACTTAGGCTCCGGGCCATGACCGACGCCAGCCCTCGACTGTGCAACAAGTGCGGTACGGAGCCGACCGAAGACCAGAAGATCGGTATTTTGTGCCGGGGCTGCCGCGCCATGATCGAAGCATCTGACCCGCTCGGCGGGCGCATAGGCCAGCGCGCCGACTCGGCGTCCTGACGCTGGCAACGGCCGCCACAGTTTCGGCGAGTATGCACCATCACGCCGCCGGGTTCAGATAGACGGCGGCATCACCAGCGCGTCGGTCTCCCGCGTCATGCCGGCCGGGCTTGTCGATCAGGGCACCGGCCTGACGCCAGGTGACTCCGGCTGCTGCGGGCAGCCCTGGACGCGCCGGCTCCCACCCCCGTGTGCGCGCAGTCACAGAGGGGCGTATAACTACGCCTTGACGCGAAGCTCAGCGTCACGACGTTCCGCAACCCGGGCACGCAGACCCAGGGGCGCGGTGCGGGTAACCCGTTGAGGAACACGGCCAACGAGCCGGTTCCCGGAGGTTCCCCCCGACGGCGTGGCCGAGGGCTTCGAGCCGCTCTGAGCGTGACGGGCCGGATCCGTTCACGCGAGGACGCGAGGGCTGGCTGCGTTCCCGGCTCCCGTGTGACTACTGCCGCGGGAGGTCCCCGTAGCCGGGAGCAGTTCGAGGAGCTGTTCAGCATGACCAGCACGATCACCCCTCCGACCGATGTGGTCGGTGAGGAAACCCAGATGCTGCGCCCCGTGCGCACACTGCCCGACGTGGCTGATCCCGACGTGGTGCGCGCAGTGCGCCGTGATGCGCAGAAGCATCTCGGGATGAGTGAGCTGGGCGCCAAGGCGATGTCAACCATGTGGGCCAACCCGGGCGAGGTCCTGCCGCAGATCAGCAGCCCGCACCGGATGCGGATCACGGGCGGTGACCTGCTCTACATTCAGGCGCCGGCGTGGACGGCCAGGCTCGTTCCGGACCCGGCGAACCCGCGCATCGCCAGTTCCTACGCCTACCAGCTGGCGTTCCGGGAGGACGCGGACCAGGCCATCAGGTTCGAGCGGATCACTCCCGCGCAGCCCATGACGCCGGCCGAGCTGCAGACCAGCGCAGCGTCCCAGAAGGATCTTGTCAAGCAGCTCAACGACTCCATCGCGAAGACCTGCAAGGCCAACGAGCCCTACCCGCCGATCGCGGAGCAGGGCATCATGGACGCCCCGTTCGGGGTGATGACGCAGTTCAACTTCTCCGACGGCGGCAACCCGATTGCCGTGCCTGTGGTACGGGAAGGATCGACGCGGGTCAGCTACGGCCTCGAATACCTCGGCCTCACTGCCGAAGACGTCCTTTTCCGGATGCCGGCCAGTACCAGGCCGCTCCGGTCGCTGATCAGCGACGTCAACGGCGTGGTCCAGTCCCCGGCCGAGACCGTGCGCCTGGAGGACCTCGCGAAGGCCAGGGTCGCCACCGTTCAGTTCATCCTCATCGTCGGGTTCCACCCCGACCAGGGAGATACCCCGGACCTGGCGGCAGCGGTGAAGGCCAAGGTCGCGCAGGAGCACATCAACACCAAGAACAACTGGAAGCCTTCCGACCGCGACGCGACGATGGCGGATGACTGCCTCGCCTCGGCGCTGAACGCCGGCGTGGTCAGCGCCGACGAGCACCGCTGGCTGTCGGGAGACATGTCCCGCGACACCGCCGCCAAGCTCGGCTTCGGCACCTACACCGAAGACCGGTTCCTCGAACTCGTGTACCTCTTCGCGACGCCGGAGCCCAAGGTCCACAGGGCAATCCGGCAGCCGATCGCGTTCGTACTCGCCAGGGACAACGTGCGTTCGGGCGTACAGGTCCGGCGGACCTCGAAGCTGCCGCTCGCGGTGGAACTCACCGTCCGCGAACTCCGGTTCGGGGACAGCGGGGCCGCGATCGACAGGATCGCGAAGGTCCTGGCGGGCGGGGCCAATATCGCCGGAAAGCACGTTGCCCGGCCGACCAGCCGTACCGTGGAGCAGCTCGAGGAACAGGCGCAGGCTGAACTCGACGAGCGGAAGGACACCACCCCCGGCCCTGCGGGCATCGAGCTGGCCCTGCGGGCGCTCTACCACGGCGCGTACCACGGCGCCTTCCACATCCCCCGGAACGACCTCGGCGCGAGGTCGGACCGCCGGCCGGTGCACCACGTCCTGCAGGACATGCTCGGGACACCCAGCGGCATCCTCCAGCTCGGCAGGATCGTCGAAAACGGACGTGCGGGGACACCGCCAGTCACCATCGACGAGCACGGCATCACCGTGCTCGCTGCCGACGGCAATCCCGCACCGCTGACCAACGAGGTCATCAGGTATCAGCTGTACCCGCGGGGCGCGGCGACCAACGAGAAAACCAGTGATCCAGTAGCCGCCGCCAGGAAGGTCATGCTGGAACACATGCGTGACACCTGCAACGCCTTCAGTGACTTCAAGATGGCCGATGGGGGCCGCGGAGGAGCCGAGGGGTTGTCGGCTGACGTTGCCGAGCAGCTGATCCGCCAGCTGACTTCCATGAAGGAAGACGCTGACACATGGTTCCGGAACGGGCTCAAGCACGCCGCGATGGCCGAGCTCGCGGCGATGAGCAAGCCTGAGCACCATGCCGATGAGGAAAGCGACGAGGCGGATGTCGCGGCGTTTCCCGAGACCCAGGACGGTGCGTCGTGACCGGGCGCAAGGACCCTGCCGATCAGGGACTTCTCGCTGTCTGGATCAGCATCGCGGTCGTGTTCTCACTCCTGGCCGCGGGAGTGGCAGGTTTGCTGGCGTGGGCGGGCGGCCTGAAGCCGCCGGCGGCGGTGCTCACGGGCGGCGGTGCTTTCCTTGGCTTCATGACGCTCGGCCTGGCCATCATCGGGATCTTCAGGTCCAATCGCCACTGAGACTGCGTGTCGGGCGTTGAGCTGGAACCAAACCGGCTCAACGCCGACACGGCCACCCACGGTCTGTCGGTGCTCTGCGCTACGGTGCCCGGCGCATGATTCACACGGCAGGGGGGGCAGTGGGCGATGGAAACCAGCGCAGACGAGGTCCGTGACACCTTCCTGGTCACGCCGCAGGCACAGAAGGTGTACCACGACTGGGAGAACAACCCTCAGCGGATCGCGCACGGGGTGGTCTCCACCATGCGCAATCACACCACTAAGGCGATCTACGACTGCTCGGTCGCCACCTTTGAGTGGATCAAGGAGAACCACACGCACCCACTCGGGAACCTCAAGAAGAAGGAGATCGAGCACATCGAACTGGCCGAGAACTGGGAGCCAGATTTCGCGTTCGTGCACCTCTTCCACCTGCTGATGGAAGACCTCGACCGACCACCACTCTGGAGCGAGTTCGACCAGTTCGCCTACGGGACCGATGAGGGCAAGGCGATGTTCGGCGACGATCGCCTTGCCCGCGAAGCCGAGATCTTCGAGCAGGAGCTGAAGCGGATCAGCGCGGAACGCCCCACATGGAAGAACCCCGAGAACCGGGCACAGTACCTCGCGAAAGGATCACTGGACTGGCGGATCGGGAACGCCTACTACGGCTTCATGCGTGACATGTACACCGCCACTGCGCTCCGCGAGAAAGGCCTCGACGTCCGTGTCCACCCGCTCGCCGACGCCAACTTCCGGGCTGACGGCTGGATCGGCAACCGGCTGCTGAGCGTCTTCGTGGTCAACCCGAAGTACAAGGTCGCCGACCAGCAGAAAGCCGACAAGGTCCAGCGAGGGCGGAAAAAAGACGTCGAACAGCTCTTCCCGGGAAGCCAGTTCGAGTTTGTCACCCTGACCATGGACGGCGCCTCCGAGCACGGCAAGTTCCACTTCCCAAACCCGGCCGCGATCGACGAAGTCGACCAGCTTCTACGACCGCCGTCCCAGTCAGGGCTGCCTCAGGAGATGGAAGCGAGCGAGTAGCCGCCGAGCCAGCTCGTGAGTGGCAACAGGTAGCAGAAGGCTGCCGCGGCCTGCTGGGGGACAACGCCGTCGCCGGCGCGCCGAAGCTGGTCAGCGCGGGACAGCCCGGGTACGGCCGTGATCCAGCCCGCCGGCAGGCCCATCATCCACTCGCAGAAGGCCGGGTTCAGGACACGTCCGCCGCGGGCTCCGGACACGGTGGGGTCGGGGGCGGAACGTTCGAGGACGCGTTCCCATTGATGAATGGCGGGGCCGTAGGCGCCCCAGTCAGCTCCGCTACCACTCCCGGGAGGAGTTTCGTGCTCTGGTTGTTGACCTTGTTGCCGCCGTTCGCGTTCGACACCGTCGGTGTGGGCAGCAGCCGGTTCACCACGACCTCGTTCAACGGCCGGGAGTTCCGGTCCATGATGTTCGAGGCCCCCGATTTCCAGTCCCGCGCCGCGGGCGTGGGCAGCAGGTGCTCGACCTCGTCTGCCAGTGTCGGCCCGTGACCGCCAGCCTTGCGCTTGTCCGGGTGCTGCGAGCCACCGTTCACCGCCAGCTGCGCGGTCGGCGTCTTCAGCAGCAGGACCGCGAGTTGGTCCTCCAGGCGCGACTTCCCCGGATCCGGATTCGGGCGCAGCGCACCGGTGATCCCGTCCGCGCACCTCGGCGTCCCGAGCAACTGCGGCAACAAAGATGCGGAAGCGTTCGTGGGGGGCGCCCACGTCGGAAGCTCGTAGGCCACACCAGACCGCGTCATACCCGAGGTCGGCCAGGTCGCCGAGTACAGCTCCGAGTGCCCGCAGAGCAGGGCTATCCGGCCGGTCTCCCACACACCACGGGCAGAGTTCCAGGTCGCTATGGGCTTCGGCACTGCAGAGTCCTCTCACGTTCTCGATCAGCACCAGGCTGGGGCGGAGTTGGCCAATCGCGGTGACCGCGTAGTTCCACAGCCCGGACCGGGTGTCTGGGGTGAGTCCGGCGAGGCCGCCGGCCAAAGAGACATCGGTGCAGGGAAAGCCGATGGTCAGCACCTGCACAGGCTCGACCATCGACCAGGCTGGGGTGGGCAGCTTCACGCTGTCGTCCTCGCGGGAGCGGCGCTTCAGCGCGTCCCACTCGTCGTCGGTGTAGGTCAGTCCGACGCGGGTGATGTCGCCGAGGTTCGGCGTGGATGGCCAGTGGTGAGCGAGTACGGCGGCGGCCGCGGGGTCGTTGTCACAGTGCCACACCACTCGGCCGTTGAGGATTGGGGCTGCAGCGAGCTCACAGAGGCCGCCGTATCCGGAGAACAGCGAGCCAATCGTTACCGCCCTGGCGGATTCGGTAAACATCAGCGAGCCTCTTTGTCGGCCGGGTCGGTGGTGGCGATGCGGTGAATAAGCAGTGCGAGCCGGTCGGGGGTGCCGGGCGGCAGGCTGCGCACCAGGAGACGGGTCTGGGGATCGACCTCGCCGCGCCACTCGGCTGCGACGCGCCGCACTTCGACGGTCGACGCCTTCGCCCGCGTAGCGGTCAGCCACTCGGGATCGCAGTCGCGGGTGCACGGCCAGGCCCACGCGACGTCGAACCGCGGGGAGGGGTGCTCGCAGTCCGGGTCGAGCTTGCACAGCTCGATCACCTCGTCGGCGGACCAGACCACGAGCCGTTTCCCGGCGATCGCCTCTCGCACCCGAGGCAGGCCTTCGGCCTTGTCGATCGCCCCGTCGGGCACCCACTTCGCGCGGGGGCCGACCAGGCGCAGCGTGAGGTCCAGCAGCGTGGTGCCGTCGAGGTCGGCCACCTGGATCCGGGCGGCCGTGACCGGTCGCCGGCTGCCGCGTTCGGTGCGGGGAGGTTCGTGCAGGTCCAGTTGCAGTAGCACGGCCGGTGGGCCGGTGAGCACGGCAGCAACGTCGGCCGCGATCCGCGCCCGATGCTCGGCGAAGCGGGTTTGCTCGCGGCGCAGCAAGGCGATGTGGCGGCAGGCTGGGCACAACCGCGCCGGTACCGGGTGCTCGCCGACGGTGGTGAGTGGCTGCTGGCAGCGTGCGCCGCAGTCCTGGCAGGCCCGGGTCTTGACCCGGCGCCGCTGCGCGGTGTCCAGCTGGGCCGCACTGGCGGCGGTGGGAGGGCACTCTCGGACGTCGAACAGCGCGAACAGGGCCTTGCGGTCCCGCCAATCGCGTGCCTCGACGAACGCGTCCGGCTTCCGGCCCTCGCAGGTGCGGGGGAACTCCAGCTCGCCCAGCGCGGTCTTGGTCAGCAGATGGGCCGGGACGTCCCACCAGCCTTGGTAGGTCTCGGTCACCGGATCTCCTTACGGTCGGCGGCGGGCAGTGCCCGCTTCGTGTCAGCGCGCTCGGCCTCGGCTCGCACCGGGGAACCCGGCGCCGGCGGGGCGACGGTCAGGTAGACCCGGCCCAGGGCGCTGGCGCCGCGGTTGGCGTAGAACCGGCTGGTTTCCTGGACTTCCAGCACGGTCGCGATCTTCTCGACGGCGGCGGCAACCTCGGTTTCGGTGCCCTCGACGCGAATCCTCACGGGACGATCTCCTTCGTGGTCGGGGTTGCGTAGGCTTCGGCGGTCAGAAGTGCCATTGGTGGCCGCACCCGAGGCAGGTCGCGATTCCGCAGACGACGTAGAAGTTCCAGTGCGTGCAGGCCATCGGTCTCACCTCCTCTTCGCTGGTTGCCGGGCAGGACGGGCACATGTGCTGTGCGGCGGGAACGGCTGCAGCGGGCTGTCGGCTCGCAGGTACAGCGGGTGCCGGGGCTGGCCGCGTTTGGTGAGACCGAGGCACGCCAACTGACTCCGGCGGGCGTTGAGCAGGTCGGTCACCACCTGCGCTCGCACGGCGGCCTGGGGGTGCGCACCCCACGCCGCGATGAGCTGGTCGGCTTCCGCCGCGATGCCGGTGATGACCGCGTCGTTGAGCGGACCAACCGGCTCCGGGTGCGTCGCCAGCGCCGCGGGGTCGGTGGCACGGAGCGCGAACAGGTTCACCACCGCGAGCGCGCCGAAGCCGAGCCGACGGGCGGGGCGCAGGCAGCGGGTCACCGTCGGGTCGTCAGTGAAGGCGTCAGCGGTGCTCGGGTTGAGCATGATGAACAGGACCACCGGACCCGGTCCCCACGAGCGCGTGAGCAAGTACCGGTACTGCCGGTCGCCCTGGTCAAACACCGCCGTTGCGGACTCGAGCAGATTCCCGCTCTCCTCCACAAACACGTCACCGCTGAGCGCATCGACTGTCGCGAACATCGGGGCGCCCGTTCAGTCGGTGGTGACGCGGCTGGCGAGGAAGGCCGCGGGGTCGTTGGCTTCGGCGGCGAAGGTGCGGTCGGCGTAGCTGATGCTGTCCAGGACCTGCTCGGGGGTTTCGCCGGTGGCCTGGCAGCGTTGGAGCACCTTGTACTTGAGCGCGCCGTAGGCGTCGGAGGAGGAGATCTCCAACAGGAGTGCACCGCGGAACATGTCGCCGAGCGCGTGGGTGAACTGCTGCTCGAGTTTCTCCGAGTGCGCGTCTTCCTCGGCTGGCGGCGTGTCGTTCCCCGGATCGTCGTGCTGGTCCTGCGCCGTCTCGGTGGCCGGTGCGGCGGTGTCGGCGAGATAGGTTTCGAGTTCGGCCAGCGTGATCGAGCGAGTGCGCTGGTGGCGGGGCTGACCTTCGTCGGGCGGGAGCAGTTCGTGCAGCCGGTCCCTGTCGACGGCGAAGACCTCGACACGGTGTCCGGCGATGGTGCCGTTGATGTGCACGGCGGTCTCGGTGCTGGAGAGAGTGCCAATGGACGCGGTGATCGAGCCGCCAAGGGTATGTGCCCAGTCGAGGGCTTCGGCGAGCCCGCTGGGGACATGCAACGTCTCGCACCAGGCGACCGTGGCCAGTCCGGGCAGGTGCGGGTGGGCGTTGAAGTGCATGGACAGGGCGGCAAAGAAGGCCGCGTGCTTCATGGAGTCGGTCTGTTCGGTCATGGCGGTTTGTCCTTTGTAGTCGGTCAGTAGCGGTGGTCGGGCTTGTAGATGCCGACGGCGAGGCCGGGCTGGGTGGGGCACGGACCGCTCGCGCGGTTGCTGTCCTTGTTGTGGATGCGCAGGCCGAGGAATCGCACCCAGGCGTCGAAAGTGGCCTGGGGGTCGGGGTCGAACGGCCAGTCGATTTCGCCGTACAGGGCGGACCCGGCAGCGGCGTTGACGGTCCAGCGCATCGGCGGGATTTCCGCCGCGTCGGCGGCAGCGAGCATCTTCGCCAGCGCTTCCGCGTTGCGGGTTTGCTGTTCCCGCTCGAACCAGCGGTCATCACCTGCGGGCATCAGTGGGTGCCGCCGGTCTGCTCGGGCGCGGGGAACAGGCCGGTCTGGCCTTCGCAGTCGCCCCAGGTGCGCAGTTTCGCCACGGCGGCGGGTTCGGTGCGCTTGCCGCGGTTCTTGTCAGCCGTGGCCTGGCCGTGGACGCGGGTGTACTCGGCCTCGCTCATCTTGCAACGCTCGGCGTTCTTCTGAACCTGGGTCTTCTTCGCTTTGCCCTGTGCCATCGGAATGTCCTTCCTGGATTGGGGTTGCGCGGTGGAACCACCCAGTGCCGCCCAGCACGGGAGTCTGGGCGGCACCGGGTGGGGCTCAGTAGTCGAAGCGGGGATTGGCGACCAGTTCGGCGGCGAACGCCAGCCCGGCCCGGAAGTCGTCGGTGATTTCGAGGTCCAGTTCGGACTCCCGCAGGCAGTCGCTGATCTCCTTGTCCGCCTGCGAGCTGCCGGTGGCCATCCCGGCCAGGCGCTGACCCAGGTACTTGCGGACCTCGGCGATCGCGGCCTTCTCGATCCGCTCACCCATACTGTTCAGCTGGTCGATCAGGTCCTGCGCGGTGGCCTGGCGCTTGGTCATCTCGGTCTCCCTCGGCGGTTTGTCTTTGGGTCCGTGGCCCCTGGGGCCTGCGGGCTGCGCCGGTGCTTTTCCGGTGCCTGCCCGCGGGCGAGGGCGACCGCGGCGCCGGAGGCTCGCAGTCCAGGACCGCGCTTGCGCGGCCGGCGAAGCCGGGTTCACTCCTGGACTGGGAGGTGGCGTCGTGGTAACCGGACTCGGCGGCGGCGGACGGGGTGAGTACCTACGGAAAGCGCGTAAAGAGAGGGCTGTGCCGCCCGGAGGGTGGCGCCGTGTCCCGGCCGGAGGCCGGGTTGTCTTTTCCGGTGACGCGCCCGTTCGGGCAGCGGTTTTGTCGGTCCCGCGTGTCACCATCAGGGGTATGGAGCTGACCGGGCGCGACTTCGACCACATTCCCAAGCGGAATGTGCGTGTGCCGGTGGTCGAGTTCGCGGAACTGTGGCTCGCCGCCGAGCGCGCGCTCGATCGCGAACCGACAAACTGGCGGTACTTCGGCATCGCCCAGACCTGCCGGTGGCTGGCCTGCGCGACGGTACGGCGTACCGATCAGCGGCCCCGGCTCGCTGACGCGCCGATCACCCGTCGTTTCGGTCTGGCGCACGAGGAAACCATCGAAGCCGAGTACCTCGCGGCCGAGCGCCTGTACTGGCGCCGGCCGGTCGCGCCGTGGCTGGCCGAGCGGCCGGGCTGGCTGGAGGCGATCGTGGGCACCCTGGGCTGGGCGTGGCACCGCAGCGGCAAGCCGCCGCTCGACGTGCACGCCCACACCCAGAGCTGACCGGTTCATCGCGAGGCCACCGCCGCGTCGTCGTCGGCCACCACGGCCGCCTCCCCGGCGTCGACCGTGTGCCGCCGGTGCAGCTCGGCGGCCTGGGCTTCCTCGTCGGCGCGCTGATCCTCCAGCGCCTGCCGGGCGGCGATCTCGCGCAGTGCCCGCTGGGCCTGGTCGATGGTGGCCGCGGTCTCTTCCGCTGAGGGCACCCGGACCTCGTCGGACTCGGTCACCGGGTCCTCGGCCGCAGCGGCCTCGCGGATGTCGGCCACCCCGGTTTCAACCAGCTCGCCGACGTCGTCGCCGTCGACCGTGGTCGTGAGGTCGTCACCCCGCCGCTCGACCTCGTCGGTCAGGTCGTGCTCGGCGGTGACCTCGCGGTGCGGGTCCTCGGCGGCCAAGTGCTCGTGGTGGGCCTGCAGCCACTCGGCCGCGGTCACCAGCGGAGCGGGGTCGGTGTCGAGGTTGCGGGCAGAAATCTCGGCGCTGGCCCGGTCGGCGGCGGCGCGGGTTTCGGCGGTGTGGGCGTACCACAGCGCCCGCGCCTCGTCCACGCCTTCCAGCTCGCCGACTCGCTGCTCCAGGACGTCGGCGAGCGCGTCGGCCTCGGCGGCTTCCCGCAGCAGCCGCTCCCGCTCGGACTCGTCCTCAGCGGCATCGGCCTCCGCTCGGCGCAGCGCGGCGTCGCGACGGCGGGCGTCGGCGGCCTGGTGGGTTCCGGCGAGTTCGTTGCCGACGAACTCCGGGCCCCACGCCTTCTCCCTCTCCCACGCCCGCATCCGCACCAGCAGCTGTCCGTCCGACATTTCCAGCTCGTCGCGGCCGGACTCCGGCCGCCCCAGCGCCCGCCACGCCGAGCGCCACGACGCGTACGCCTCCACCTGCCCCGCCTTCGGGGCCGGGCCGAGCGCGCTCGCGGCGTCGTCGTGCCCGGTCAGCTCCCGGTGCGCCGCCACCGCGCCCGCCTGCTCGATCCAGGCGTCGCGCTGGTCGGCCTGCTCGGGCACCGGGCCGAACGCTTCGAGCGCCCACTGCTGCGGCTGCGCGGCGAGCTGGCTGCCCAGGTCGTGGCGGCGGGTGTCGGCGGTGTCGGCCAGCGACCGCAGATAGGCCGCCCACTGCGGGTCCTCCACCTGCGGCAGCCAGTCCGCGTAGGAATCGCCGACCGGGTCCAAGGTGACGGCGCCGGTGATGCGGTGGTGCAGCACGTTGGTCAACTGTCGTGCCCCGGCCAGCGGGCGGGACGTGACCGCGTCGTGCAGCACCCGCTTCGCCGCATGCCCCGCCAGCTCCACGCGGCGCAGCAGCCGCGCCAGCGTGGTGCCGCCATCCTCGGCCGCCAGTCGCGCCCGTTGGTTGTCGGTGAGCTTGCCGTCCTCGGCCAGCTCATCCAGCCACCGCGCTGTCCTGCCCGCGGTGGCCAGCTCGGTGGCGTCGGCGAGCAATTCGGCCGGGGTGCGGATCGCCTCGGTCTCCGCGGCGGCCTCGGTCGCTTCCTGCAGTGCCGAACGCTGCGGCCCGGCACCGTCGAACGCCTGCGCCAGCACCGCGGACGGGGTGCGCTTGACCGCCTCCAGCGCCGCCCCGTCCGGCGCGTCCGCCGGAACGGCCAGAGTGGTGACGTGCGCGGTGTTGCCGTACCGGCCGCGCGTGAGCCCCACGTAGAGGGCTTCCTGGCCGGTGGCTTCGGTGACCACCGAGTGCGAAGTGTCCACCGTCAAACCCTGTGCACTGTGGACAGTGGAGGCGTAGCCCAGTGCGACATGCTCGGACACGTACGAGCCGGGCAGCGTGATCCGCTCCCCCAGGATCTCGCCGACCCCATCCTCACGGCCCAACACGCGCGCCGCGATCAGGCCGCCGTCGTCGCGGGTGTCGAGCACCCGGTACTGCTTGCGGTTGATCGGCACCTCGCAGTTGCCGTCCACACCGAACAGGTTCCACTGGTTCCTGCGCGCCTGCACCAGGTCACCGACCCCGGCGTAAGTGCCCTGCATCCCGAGCGGAACACCGGTCTCGGTGACCTTGCCCAGGCGCACGAGTTCGTTGCGCAGCTCCGCGCACAAGTGCGCGGACTGCTCGTTGGTGTCCACGATCAGGATCGAATGCCACCCGGCCAGGGTGTCGGCCAGCCACGCCCGCCCGGCCGCGGCTTCGGCCTGCTCGCGGGTACCGGCATCCACGATCCGGCCGTGCTTGTGGTACTCGCCCAGCACCGTCTCGTCGCCCTCGCGCAGTCGCAGCGACGCGCCGCGTTCCCACTCCGCGGCGAAGCGGCGGACCTCGGTCAGCTCGTAGCTGCCACCGGCGGTGGCCATCAGGTCCATGCCGCCCCCGGCGCCGACCGCGGCGAGCTGGCGGTGATCACCGGTCAGCAGCAGCTTCGCCCCCGCCCGCTCCACGTGGTAGTGGATCGAGGCGAGATCGGCGGTGTTGGCCATTGCCGACTCGTCGACCACCACCAGATCACCGGGGTTCAACTGCCACTCGACGTGGTCGGGGTGAGTGGAGCCCTCGGCGAGCTTGGCCTGCGCACCCAGCCAGCGGGTGATGTTGCGCGCGGTCAAGCCCTCCCCGGCGAGCACGTCGGTGGCGACCTGGCTCGCCGCCAAACCGACCACCTGGAACTGCTTGCCGTTCCACAATCCGGGGTCCTGCCACGCCTTGGCCAGGGCGCCGACCACAAAGGACTTCCCGGTTCCGGCCGGGCCAACCAAGCTCTCCACGGCCGCGCCCGAGGCCAGCACGCCGCGCACCGCGGCGGCCTGATCCGCGCCCAGCACCACACCCTGATCCGCCAGAGCCGAGACGAACTCGTCCACGGTGGACACCTCCAGCGCGGGCGCGCCGCGGCGGGCGGTCGCAGTGGCCAAGGCGCGCTCGGTGTGCACATGCTCCGGGGTCGCATACAGCTTGCGGCCCGGCGCCTCGTAGACGGACTGGCCGTTGGCCAGCTTCAGCTCGTCCGGCAGTTCGGCGGTGCCGGGGCGGTCGGTGCCCAGCGGGGTCGCCAGCTTCACGCCCTCGGCCGTGAGCGTGTCCAGTAGCTCGGCGATCTGGGCGCCGGTGAGATCACCGAGCTGATCGGGCAGGGCGTCGCTGATCGCCCGGGTCAGATCCGGCGCGGTCCACCCGGCTTTCGTGGACTGCACGTCCGCGAGCGCGGTCTTGAGCACCTCGGCCGGTGACCACGCCGCCGCAGGACGCGACTCGTGCGGCAGGTCCAGCACCTGCCGGGCGACCCCGGCCAAGCCGTCGGCGACCTCGGCGCGCAACTGCCGGTCCCAGCGCTCCAGCCGGGCCTCGGCGGTCTCGCCGTCATGCGACTTCGCCTTCCGCGTAGCCAGGGTGGCTTGGCGCTGCAGGCGGTCCAGTTCCAGCGAGTTCGGCTCGCGGCCGAACTTCGCCTCGAACTGCTCGACCATCGTCGCGGTGCGCTTGCTGATCGCGCGCCGCCGCGAGCTGAACAGGTCCATCACCCGCTGGTCGATCCCCACGACCTCACGGGCCTTGCCGTCCGGGCGCGCGGCGAACCGCACCCCCAGCGCCCGCGCGAGGTGCTCCTCGGTGGTGCGCTCGCCGACCGCGGCGGCGGCGCCCCGGTGCAAATACAGGGCGCGGCCGTCGAGGGTGCGCCACTTCCCGTCCGTGCCCTGCACGCGGTTGAGAATCGCGTTGTGGATGTGCAGCTGCGGGTCGTGGTTCCGCGAATCGTGCTGGAAAAACGAGGCGACGACGAAGTCGTGGGCGTCGATGAACCGCCCGGCGGCGCCGCCGTGGTGCCCCACCCTCGAATAGCCGGCGTGCTCGGCCAGGTAGTCCAGCGCCGCGCGGTTCCCGGCCCAGATCGCGTCCTCCACCGCGTCCCGGTGCGCCCGCCACGACTCCGCCGCCGCGGTCGCGTCGTCGCGCTGGCGGGTCAGCTCGGCCAACTCGGCCGCCGATGCGCCCGCCGCCACTGCGGCGGCGAGCGCGTCCGACGCGTATCCAGCCGTCCGTTCAGCCTTCACCTGCTGCGCCTCGAACGCCGTATGCAACACCGTGACCGACTTCTGGACGCTGAACGTGGCGTCCAAAAAGGGCACGTTCTTCCGCGCGGACTTGTTCGCGTCCAACCGCAACTGCTCGCGGCGTTCAGCCGTCGCCCCCGGCTCGGCGTCCAACGCGGCGGCGTACAACTCGTCCGCCGTTGGATACTTCCGGCCCGCATGCCCGAGAGTGGACGCCTCGCCCCACCGCGCTGGATCACTGAACACCTCATCGCGCGGGTCCACGAAGAACTCGTAGACCGCGGTCATCTCCTGCTCGTCGACCAGCCCCGTGAGGCCGAGTTTCGCCGCGCCGGAGCCGTACCAGCGGCCCGGCGGCTCCCCGGCCGCCACCGCCGACGTGTAGTAGTTCTCCCGGCCCTTCGCGACCTCATCGGTCAGGTACTTGACCGAGTAACCATTCGAAATCGTCAGCACCCAGCACCCCCAACCAAGATCAACTCGCGATTCTGAAGATCAACAACGGCGGTCGCGAAACCGGGCGCCCGCCAGGGCGCACCGGCCCAACAGATCGTGATGCATAGGTGTGCTCTGTTCTTGGTTTGTGGTGAGTGACTACTTACGTGGTGGCTGATAGTTGTTGAGGGCTTGCTGGGTCGCTTACTTGCTGGTGGTGAGGTGGTGGCGACTTGGTTGATCATGAGTTGGCCTTGGTGGTGCTGATATCGGTGATGACGTGGAGGTGAGTCGGTTGCTCTCGGAGTTCCTTGAGCACGGTTCCGGCTGTGCCTCGGGACACGTCGGCGGTCTCGGCGAGTTGGTCGACCGTCGGGAGACAACCGACGAGGGCCTGGTACTTGCGGGCTTCGCGCAGCGCGCGATCCCGCTTCGGCGACGGCGCTGGACGATCCGGCTTCCCGGGCTCCGGCTCGACGATCGGCGGCTGCTCGGGCTGAACGGGCGACACCGAAGCAACTGGACGTTCAGCGGTGCTCGATGCGGGAGTGGCGTCCAACGGCTTCGGCTGGACGGACTCGGGCTGGACACGCGACGACTGGACACCAGGACGCGCCAGCGAGCTGGACTGAACAGCCTCCGCCTGGACGGTCGACTCCGGCGACACTCCGGCCGCGCGCCCGGCGGCGAAGTTCAGCGGCGAACCTGCCGTGTCGCTCAGGGCGGTGGACGGCTTCCGGGCGGACGGACGCTCAGAGCTGAGCATGAACAACAGGTGCGCCACGATCGCCGCCGCGATCGCCGGCCACGCCCCCACCCCGAACCGCAGCACATCCGGCGGCGGATTACCCACCCCAGCCGAAGCGGTCGCCCCCGCTGGCACGGCGGTGGTGAAGTCGCCGACGAAGTACATCGCCTGCGCCAGCCCCGACAACCCCGCGGCCAGGATCACCACCGCCCACGCGTAACCGCGGCCCTTCGTCAACCGCGAGGTGGCCGCGTAGGCCACGATCGCCAGCCCGTCAGTGATCAGCGGGTACGTCCAAGCCACGCTGCCCGGCACACCCGACACCCGCACCACCTCGTACAAACCGTGCGCCGTGGCCACCGCGGCGCTGATCGCCACGATCAGACCCGGCAGCCACAACCCCGCCGACGACCACGCGCCCGGCTTCGACTCGGACTTGCTCATGGCTGCTCCCACAACTCGGCGGTGGCGTCGCCCCATTCGATGGCGCGGTCATCGGCCTGCCAGCGGGCAATCTGCTCGGCCCGCTCGGCGTCCTCCCGGCTGGTCTCGCTGTGGCGCACCGCGCCATCGGCGGCATCGACTGCCTGGCCGCAGTCGGTGACCTGCTGGGCCAGTGACGCCGCAGCCTCATCGGCAAGCACGCCGTCGATTCGGTCGAGCAGCGCGGGGTCGATGCGATCGGCTGCTGCCTGCGCCGCAGCCGCCGCGTCCTCGACCCGGCGGGACAAGGCGTTTGATCCCGTCATCGCCACCGCTTCTTGGACCGGACGGGAGGTCACCGCGGACTGCGCCAGGGCCACCGCGCCGGACAACAAGCTGGCCACCCCCGCTCCAAGCACGGGCTGGCCTTGGTGGTGGTTCTGGCGTGCGGCATTCTCGGACGTCGGCGGGGCGGGCACGCCTGCCTCGGCAAGGCGCTGACGCGCGGCCGGAAGCTCCGTGCTCCAGAAGTACCCCGCGGAGTCGGCCTCTTCGGCCATGCAGGTCGCGCAGTGCTCAACGCTGAGGTTGCAACCCGAGAGGTGGTCACCGATGTCCTCGCCGCGACGGATGATTACCTGGGCGTCCTGGACGCTCATCGCCGCCGCAGCGGCGGCAACCTCAGCATTCCTCTGGGCGTGGTGCTCCTCGGCGTCGAGCTCCATCTCGTAGTCGACCAACTGGTCGTACTGCTCCGGTGTGACCCCCACGCGAGCGAGATCCTCGTCGGTGATCTCTCCCTCGGCCAGCGAGGCCACCGCCGCCCGTACCTGGTCGATCTCGGAGCTATCCGGAGTGCTCACTGCTGCTCCCACCCTTCGGCGGTGTCGTCGGTGTGCTCGGCGGCCTCGTCCTCGGCGTTCCAGCGCGCGACGCGCTCGGCGCGGTCGTTGTCCTCCCTGGCGGCCTCGGCCTCACACACGGCGTGCTCGGCGTCGCTCACGGCCTGCCCGCACTCGCTGATCTGCTCGGACCGTGCGGCCTCGTCCTCGGTGTTCTCGCCGCGCTGCACGGCCTGCTCGGCGGCGTCAACCGCCTGCCCGCACTCGGCGACCTGCTCCCCGAGCTGCAGCTGGTTGTCGTCGACCCGGTCCGCTGGCGCGTTGTCGTCGTCGGCGAGGTGGCGCCACGGTGCGTCGACGCCGTCGATTGCGTCCTGTATGGCACGCAGGACCTGGGTTTCGTTGTGGCGCAAGGTCCGCGCCACACGGCTGGCCGAATCGACCGCCGATAGCCGGTTCGCGGTGCCGGGGTCCATGCCGTGGCGAGTCAGCCATCCGAGGTTGCGCTCGGCTTCCTCGGCCATCGCGGTTCTCGTTGCCTCGTCGACATCGTCGAACCTGAGCAGTCCGTCGTAGAGCCCATCCGGACCGACGTAGTTCTCGCCCTCGACGGCGGCTGTCGCCGCGGCGGCGCTGGCGTCGGCGTCGGCGACCTCCTCCGGCAAGCCGTCGCGGGTGCGCTGCACCAGCCCCGAAATAGCGTGCAGCGCCACCGGATTACCGCCCGCCGCCGTCGCCACGGCAGTGTCGACGTCGACACCCTGGTTGCGCAGGGACACAAACTGGCCCAGCGCGGCTTCGGCGACCACGTCGGCCACGGCGTAGTGCCGGGCCCGTACCGGGTCCGCCTCGCGATCCTCGACGCTGCGGGCGAACCGGGCGACCACGTCGCGCACACCAGGAACACCGGTGACCTGATTCAGCGCCGCCTGCTGATCCGCACCCTCGTCGCGCGCGGCGAGGTATGTGTCGATTCCGGCATCAACCTGTGCGGCCACGATGCTGTGCCGGGCTCCGGTTTCCCGCAGGCCGGCCAACTCGACCCCGTCGGGCATGACGGTGCCGTCGTCGAAGGTGACCAACGCCGCACGACCGAACGGGCCCTCGGGGCCGTCACCGCGCCAGCCCACCAGGGATTCGCGAAAATCCGCGATCGCCGAACCCGCATCACGACCGGCGGCGACCTGCTCGACCAGCGCGTCGAACCGATCACACACCGCTTCGGCCTGCTCCGGGGCGCCCACCTGCACCCGCACCGTCCGGGCCGCGGCGGTTTCGGCCGCAACCCGCCCGGCCTCGGTCACCGGGACACCGGCCTGGGTCAGCAGCTGGTACCAGCCCACGGTTTCCGATCCGACCCGCGACGCCCGGGTCATCCGCGCGGCGATCTCGCGCGGGCTCAGGCCCTCGGCCTGCCACGCCTCATAGGCCGCGAGAGTGCCCAGGCCAACCTGCTCGTACTCGCCGAACGTGCGGCCTTCCTCCCGCTGCGCGGCGGCTACCAAATCCTCGCTCACCGCAGCTCCCACCCCTCGCCGTCGTCGTCGGCCAGCTCGGCGGCCTCGTCCTCGGCGTTCCAGCGGGCGCAGCGCTCCGACCGCTCCACCTCCTCGTCGGTGTCGGCGGCGGACTGCACCGCGTCCTCGGCCTCGTCCACGGCCAGGCCGCACTCGGCAACCTGGTCGTGCAGCGGTGCCGGGCCGTCGCTCCAGGGGTCCCGCGCGTCAGCGGAGTCGTCGTAGCGCTCGGCGATCGGCGTGGGCAACTCGTCCGGCTCGATACCCAGCTGGGCGGCGAGTTCGCTGCGGTCGGCGCCGAGCACGCGCTCGTAGGCGGCCCGCAGCACGTCGTCGTCGACGGCCACCTCAACGTCTTCCATGGTCACTTCTTCGACCGTGCTACCGATCGCGTCCACATCGGACCACTCGCGCTCCGGGGCTTCCTCGCGGAGGTCCTCGGCTACGCGGCGGATCGCGTCGGTCAGGTCCATCTGAGCGTCCTGGGTCATCGCCTGCTCCTGCAGTCCGGTCACGGCGAGCGACTCGCCGCGACCGAGGTCGTCACGGATGATCTGGTCGAACTCGCCCGGGCTCGTCCCGAGCTGGTCCATCTGCTGTTCGAACACGAGGTCACGCAGGATGTGCGCGGTTCGCTCGTTCCGGGGCGGGGGCGCCGAGGTAACGTCGTCAACTGCGAACTCGGCGGGCACGTGCAGGCTGTCGATCACCTGCTCGCGGGCTTGCTCGAAGGTCAGGCCCGCCATCAGTGCGCCGTCGTACTCGTCCACCACCGACTGGGCCACCGGGGCCGCGCGCAACGCGTGATAGGCCTCGTCGCGCTCCACCCCGACCGCGACCAAGTCCTCGACGTAGTCCAGGGCCTCGCGCACGATCTCGTTCACCGGCGCGTCCCGATCGAAATCCGGGCGCGCGACCGGGGCGGGCCGATCCCACTCCGGCCGGCGAGGCACCTCGATGCCGTGCTCGCTCAAATCCCGCGCCAGCACATAGGCGGCCTCACCCGCGGCGTGGTCGCGAGCCATCTCGACGTCCCAGCCCTCACCGCGACGGCGGGCGTAGCGGGCCAGCGCGTCATTGGTGACCGACAACGATCCGGCGGCCTGCCGGTGCGCGGCGGCCTCGTCCATGCCCTCGGCGCGCAGCCGCTCGAACTCGGTCACCGCGTCCCAGGCCAACATGCGCAGGTACTCCTCATGCGAACGCGGACGGATCATCGGAGTCATCGCCGACCACCACCCGCACGACGACGCGCGGCCTCGGCGGCGCGGGCCTCGGCGATCACGTCCTCATCCGGCTCCGGCGCGGCAGTGGTGCGGTCGGCGCCCCACCACGCGGCGATCGCCGCCAGCGCCTGCCCGGACGGAACCCCCGGGCCAGGCCGGTGCAGCTCACCACCGACCTGGTGCTGCTCCAGCGAGCAGTTCGCCGTCGACGCCTTGATCCGCTTGACCACACCGGGGCGGTAGCGGTCGTGCCAGTCCGCCGCCCGCGCCGTCGTCGCGTCCTTGTCCACATAGGACGCGAGCCAGGAACGCATCAGGCACAGCAGTTCCTCGACCACGTCGGGGTGCCACCACCAGCACTCCGTCAACACCGCGGCGCCGTCTGGGTAGCGCAGGAACACCCGCACCAGCCACACCGACAGCTCGGACAGCACTTCCTGCGCGTTGCCCGGGCCGTCGACGTCGTCGCCGTCGGCCAGGTTCAGCCAGGACAGCGGACTCGTGCGGGTCTCCTGCTCCGGATTCACGTGTTCTGCCAGCGTTTGCACCACGCGGGCGAGCTTGGTCACCTGCTCGGGCAGCGGCGCGACCTCGTCGTGCAGACGCTTGACCTGCTCCGGCAGCGGGGCAACCGCCTCCAGTGCCATCCGCAGGCCCTCGACCTCGCGGGCCAGGCCGGCCACCGCGCCCGCGCTCGCGCATCCCGCGTGCTGCGGGGCGTTGTTGTTCTCGGTGCTCATCGGGGCACCTCCACCAGGTCGAACCGGGCCCGGAGTTCGGCCCACTGGGCGTGGTGGCGGCCGTCGGCAGTGTGGTACTGGCCGTCCGTGCCGGGGCACCAGCGGCGCATCAGGTCGTCGCGCACCGGCGGCCGGTCGGCCGGAACCGCCGTGCCGGGGCACAGGTCCGCGACCAGCCACACCCGCGGCCGGGAGTTCGTCGTGGGGTTCACAGCGCCACCCCCGGGAACTCGGCGGTGTCGGCCCAGTTCAGGAACCGGGACTCGGTGCCGGGCCGGACCACGACGTGGCTCAGCTCGACCACCGAGGTCAGGTCGGCGCGGCGGAACACCGCCCACCCCTCGCCGTCCGGTGTGGACAAATCCAGCCAGGCCAGCTCGCCGCGGGCGTTTACCCGCACGTCACCGACACCGGCGGTACCGGTGCGCAGGCCGTCGGCGAGCAGTTCGCGGGAGAGCACCCAGTTCTGTCCACCGGCCTTGCGCGGGAACCGCAGCGTGATCGCGAACGGCTCGCACGGGCTGTACCGCACCGACACCTCGGCGGCGCCGCAGGGCAGCAGAGCGGGAATCTTGATCCGCATCACCGGTCACCGCCCGGCGCGTCGTCGCCATTGCGGTGGTTCAGCCGCGACAACTGGTCGTCGACCTCGGCTTCGAGCACCTTCAGCGGGGTCTGATCGAGGCGAACCGTCGTGCCCAGCACCACGCCCTGCCCCGGCTCGGCCTGCTCCGACACCGCTGCGGTGCGCTCGGCACGCCGGCGGGCCGTCCACTCTTGGTAGCGCTGCATCCACTGCTCCACGCGCACTCCGGCGGCGTCCATGACCGCGCCGAACCGGAACGCGGCGTTCTCCCGCAGCTCGACCCAGCGCGCCCAGCGCGTCGACCACACGTCGGCCAGGTCCTCCCAGCGCTCGCGGCGCTCCAGGGCCTTGACGTCGCCGCGCTTCCAGGCCATCTGCAGCTTGCCCACCGCGGCGGGCATCCCCCGGCGCACGATCACCGCGTGCAGCTCCGGCAACTGCGCGATCTGCCCCGGCGAGAGCACCGGCACCCGCTGCGGCGTCCGCCCCGTGATCCGCCCGCCGGCGTCCTCGGACTCGACCAGCTCGTGCCGGTCCGACGTGAGCAGCGAGTACGCCTGCAGATCATCGGAGGCGCGGGCACCGGCCAGGATCAGCACCGTCGCCGAGTTCGTCATGATCGCGTCGCAGCCGGTGTCGCCCCACCGCGCGCGCAGCTGCGCCCGCGACTGCGCACCAATGTGGATCGTGACGTTGCGGCCGCCCATGTCCGCGGTCCAGTCATCCAGCGGAACCGGGCAGATCAGCGCCGCCTCGTCGAGCACCAGCGTCAGCGCCGGGTCCAACCGGCCGCCCGGGGACTCGTTCGCGATCCGGCGGGCCTCCCGCGCCAGGTGCGCGGTCAACGCCGCCACCAACGGAGCGGTGTGCCCCTCCTGCGCCCCCAGCATGTACACCGTCGCCCGGGACTCCAGCAGCTCGGCCACATCGAAGCTGCCGCGGTGCGCGGCGGCCTTCGCCGTCGGATCGGTCAGCCACCCCAGCGCGGGCATGATCGTCGTGGTGATCGAGGACCGGGTGCGGTCGTTCGTGGTGAAGAACTGCTGGGCCGCGGTCGCGAAACTCGGCTCCGGCGAACGGCGCAGCAGCCGCAGCACCTCATCCGCCGAACCCTCCGGATCCGCCACCCACTCGGCGACCTCGGCCATGTCCAGCTCGGCCAGCGCCGCGGCGTGCAACAAGGTCGCCAGCACCCGGCGGGCCTGCGCCACCCAGTGCTCCCGCTCGTCGCTTCCACCCTCACCGGCGAGCAGATCGCCCGCCCGGTGCGTCGCGGTCACCGGATCCGTGCACCCGGTCAGCGGATCGAACGTGATCGTCGAGGGCAGCTTGCCCAGCCCGGACGAGTTGAACACGAACGTCGGCCCGGCCTTCGCCTCGCGCAACTCCGAGGTCAAGCTGATCAGGTCCGTCCGGGTCGAGGTGGCGATCACCGCGCCCGGCGCGTCCAAGATCCGGCACGCCAGCTCCCCGGTCTTACCCGAGCGCGGGCCGCCGAACCGCAGCGTCACGTCTTCACACGGCGACCAGATCCGCTGGTGACCCACCTTCGCGATCGCCGTCGCGTACTCGGTCACCGGCACCCGCCGACGCGACCACCACATCAGCCGCCGCAACGACGGCTTGAGCACCTTCGCCTTGCGCCGCATCGCCCGCTTCGAGGCCACCCGCCAGATCTGCCAGCGGCTGGCCACCCCGCCGTTGCGGCGGGCACGCCGCGACCAGCGGCCGATCAGCCCCCGCGTGCCGCCGTGCTTGTGCGCCGCCAGCGCCAGCACCACCGCCAGCACTGGGCCACCCAGAATCAGGCCCCACGGCCACAGCTCGTAGCCCGGCGTCGCCTCGGGCACCCAGCCCAGGAACCACACCGACAGGCCCACCAGGCCGCCGGCCACCGTCGCGAGCTTCCCGGTACCGGAGTTCACCTGCTCGACCACACCCGACAGCGCGGCCACCACACCCGCGACCACGAACCACGGCCAGACCACAGCCACGCCGAGGTCCACGTTGCTCAACGTGACCCCGATCAGAATCAGAACTGCCGCTACCACGACGGCGCCGAACGTGCGCATCAGGCCGCACCCCCCGTGGCGAACTCCGACGATCCGGCGGAGTCGTCGACGGTGTCGCCGCGCGTCACGGCGGCGGACTCGCAGTTGGCCAGGTACTCCTCGACGGCGGCGCCCTCGATGCGAATGGCGCCCTTGCCGACGCCGATTCGGATGGCGCGCAGCGCGCCCGACTCCACGGCCCTGTAGATGGTGGCCACCGAGACGTCGAGTCCGGTGGCGATCGTCTTCACCCGGTACTTGCGCGTACGCTCTACCTGCATCGTTTCTCCAAGGGTTGCGATGTGCGCCCCGGCCGGTGTTCCAGCACCGACCGGGGTTTCTTGTTGCATGAGAACTCGCGGCGACTGCCGCAAAACCTGAGAACAGAGACAGCTTAGCCGTCTTAGACGTCTAAGACAACCCGCTGGGTCGCGCCCGGCCGCCTTGCGGACCGAGGCTTCTACACTCACCGGCATGCAAACCTTCGGCGCCGATGACCCCCGCCCGGCGTACTTGCAGCTCGCGGACAAGATCCGGTCCGAGATCGACTCCGGCGCGCGCCCCCCTGGCGATCAGCTGCCGACCCATCGGGAGCTTGCAGACCAGCACGGCGTCGCAGTCGAGACCGTAAAGAGAGCACTCGGCCTTCTGCGAACCTCCGGCCACATCGTGTCCAGACAGGGCAAGGGCTCGTTCGTTAGCGAGCGGGCCGAGGATGGCCCCGCGGTGCTCTCTCAGAACGGCGACGTAGCCGAGTTGCTCGCGTCGGTGAAGGCGGAACTCAGCCAAGTGCGGCGGCGGCTCGACGTGATCGAAACGCGGCTGGACGGCCTGGGCTCCGGTACTGATGCTCGCTGATCCGTAGTCACGGATTCGCCAGACCTGGATGGTGTTGCGGCTGTTGATGTTCTCGCGCATGACGCAAGAAAACCTCTGGTTGCGGGGGTGAAATAAGGCCGAAATGAGTACCCATGATGGGTAAACTCGCGAGTAACCTGCCGAATTCTTGGGCTTGACCGGGGAGGATGGAGACGTGACACGCCAGCGACCTGCAGATCAGCTCACCGCCGACGTCCTGGCGCGCCCAGAGTTCGCGGACGCTTGCGCGTGCCGCGACCTAGGCCAAGTCTTGCGCCTGGCGAAGCAGTGGGGAGGGGTCGGTTTTTCGGCGTCGCATCTCGCGCGGCGATGCGAGATGACCGTCTCGCGCGTGCAGGACTACATCGCTGGTCGAGTGAGGGCCCAGCGAGTTGAAGTCTTCGAACGGGTTGCCGACGGGCTGCGCATCCCGGGCAAGATGTTCAACCTCGCGCCAAGACCCTGGGAAGCCGGAGGTGTGTCGCGCTCGGACGTGACCTCGCCCTCCCAGCCCGAGAACGGAGAAGCACCTGTGTTGCGTCGCGAGTTCGTCAAACTTGGAGCTGGCTTGGCGGCCGGAACGTTCGGCAGCTCCGTGGCCGGTCGCCCATCCGCTGTAAGCGGATCGCGAATAGGACTCAGCGCATTAGCCGAGCTGAGGGCGAATTCGACCAGGCTTCGCAGTCTTGACGATCATCTCGGGGGCGCAGAGACCTACCGACTGTATGTCGCCGAAGTCCAGCGCACCGCAGCTCTTCTCAAGGCGAAGAGCTTCTCCGGTGAGATCCGCCGCGAGTTGCTGCAGCTGTTCGCCGAACAAGCGCAACAAGCCGGATGGGCGGCTTTCGACGCGGGCTGGCACGAGAAGGCGGCTCGCCTCTACGACACGAGCTACGCCGCCGCGCGGGACGCGCGAAATGAGGAACTGGCGGGAAATGCGCTGGCACACCAGGCGTATCAACTCGTCTCGACCGGAAAACGCGGTGTCGACGCCACCAACGCGTCAGTGGCTATTGCTCGGGCAACGGCGGATCCGGCGGTGAAGTCGCTGCTGTACCAGCGGGCCGCGTGGACCCACGCCCTGGCTGGCGACGCTCGGCGCACCGGAGAGCTTCTCGGGTTCGCGGAGAATGCCCTCACCCTTCCTTTTGCAGCCGATCAAGGGCCGGGTTGGGCGGCCTGGGCGCACACCCCGACCGAGTTGCAGATCATGGCCGGGCGGTGCTGGACCGAGCTGCACAAACCACTGCGCGCCGTTCCAGTCCTGGAAAATGCCATGACCTCGTACGCTGACAGTCACGCAAGGGACAAGGCACTCTACTTGTCCTGGCTGAGCGAGGCGTACATCGACGCCGGCGAAGTCGAGCAGGCCGCTGCTGTAGCCAATCGTGCGCTCGACCTGTCCGCGGGCATCGCCTCACCGCGGCCAGCACAGCGACTTGACGCTGTGATTGACCGATTTGCGCCATACCGGGCTGCGGCTGAGGTCGAGGACCTACTGGCTCGTCGTCCGATCAACCCAGGCAAGGTAGGGCTCTAGTCCAGCCGCAAGCGGGATTGCCGTGATCTCCGGATTCGTCCATTCGTGGTTCTCCACCAGGAAGCGCTCCAGGTCGCCGTACCGGCCGCTGGTGGTCTTGAGAACTGCTTGCCATTCCTCGCCGGAACCGAACTCGCCCTCGTGCCAGAACACGCTTTTTACGGGCCCCACTACCTGACCACCTGCCGCCAGGCGGGCCTCGACGGCACCTCGGGCCAACCTGAACGCGACAGCTTCGTTCGGCGCCGCAACCTGCACTTGCCAGACGTCACTCATGGTTCGAGCCTACTCACTGGTGATCCACAAAGCTGACCATGGCGGCGTCCTGGTGGTCGGTACCGTGTACTCATGGCCGACTTTCCTGACATGCAGTCCCCGCGCTCGATCGCTGCGACAGAGCTCGCATGGCTCCACGAGAACGTTGACCACACCGACGTCGCCGGCCGGGCAGCCCTCGGCAGCATTGCGGCACAGCTTGCGGTGGCTGATGAACTCGCCGAGGTGCGCGCGCAGTTGAGGGCGTTGGCGCGTAACGCTGACAAGTGGAGCGCGGAGGGACTCGGAGTCGCCAAGATGCCCTATTGAGGTAGGGCACGCCACGGCAGTCCCCGCGTCGTCCGCTCGCCCATATGAGGACATCAGGAGGCGAACCGCTGGACCAGTTATGGACCACAACTGCGGCGCAACGTGCGAAACCTGCAAGTCGCTTCGACTCCAGAATCGACAGATTTCACTGTTATTGCAGGTCAGGGCCCACCACATAGACCTGGGGGTCAAGGGGTCGCAGGTTCAAATCCTGTCAGCCCGACCGGTAGCGGAAGCCCGCTGACCACGGACACACGTCCAGGTCAGCGGGCTTTTTCGTGCCGCCGTGTTGATCTTGATTCGTCTGTCCATTGTGGTCTGGCAGCCTGCCAACAGGGTCAAGCCGGAGCGAAACTGGAGTGGATCATGGTCGGCATCGCCCAGACGGCCATCTGGGGTCGCGGAGACCGGTCACCCGAACGGTTAGATGTGTCAACCGTCCTAAACTGACCTGAACCCGGACGGGGCGGAGCAGTTGACGCTCGTTGAGGCCGGTTCGCGACCGTCGTGATGGCCGCAGCGCCGTTGATGTCGATTCCGGGAGGTTCCCGCGGGCCGCTCGTGCCGGTTCAGGCCGGCTGGCGGGAACGTCGAGATCCCACTCCCCCAGACACCACCACTGGACAGAGCTGCGACCCGCCACCGCGATGGTGACGGGCCACAAGTGCGAGTAGCAGGAGCCAGGCGGCAGGGAGAGCCAGATGCGCATTGAGCGCCTGGGAATGCGTCTCACGCAAGCAGGTCAGCGCCTCGACCCAGCGCCGCTGCAAAGCCTCAAGGAGGCGGACTTCGACCTCGGGGCGACGTGAGAGTAGACCTCGCGCATCGCGTCCGGGATCCGATGCCCCAGCCGGAGGGCCTGAGCGACCTCGGGCAGGCCGTCGGCGATCAGCCAGGTCTTCTGGCTGTGCCGCAACCCATGAAAAGTCAGGTCAGGTTTCACCGGCCGCACCCGGACACGGGGACGGACACGGGCAAGATTGCCATCAGCAGCGGGGCGCATGGCGCGCCGGGAGAAGTTCGAGCGGCGCAGCAACTCCACCAGGAACTGCGGCAGGGATCGTCCGCGCTGACTCGGCGGTCTTGGGCGGGCCGAGTTCGAAGTGACCACCGGCAGCGGATGATCAGGCGGATCCCGGCCGGCCCGCGGAGCGGGTATGTGCCGCGCTGATGTGTCCTCAGACGCCCGCTTCCACCAGGTCGTCGGTATGGAAGGTGCGGCGGTAGGAGGCGGGTGAGACACCGAAGGCGGTGCGCATGTGAGCGCGCAGGGAGTTGGCGGAGCCGAAGCCACAGCGGTGGGCGACCAGGTCGATGGACAGGTCGGTGGTCTCCAGCAACTGCTTGGCCAGTTCCAGGCGTTGCGCGGTGAGCCACTGCACGGGGGTCATGCCGACCTCGTCGCGGAAGCGGCGGGTGAAGGAGCGCAGGCTCATCCGGGCGTGTTCGGCCAGGCGGTTCAGGGAGAGGGGTTCGCCGAGGTGTTCCAGGGCCCAGGCGCGGGTGGCGGTGGTGGTGGCGACGGTGGGTTCGGGCACCGGGCGGTCGATGTACTGGGCCTGGCCGCCGTCCCGCCAGGGCGGGACGACGCACATGCGGGCGGCGCGGTTGGCGGCGGCGGCGCCGTGGTCGCGGCGGATCATGTGCAGGCACAGGTCGACGCCGGCGGCGACGCCCGCGGAGGTCAGGACGTCGCCGTCGTCGACGAAGAGAACCTCCTCGTCGACCTTGACGCGGGGGTAGGCGCGGCGGAACTCGGGGGCGAGGTGCCAGTGGGTGGTGGCGGGCCGGCCGTCGAGGAGGCCCGCGGCGGCCAGGACGTAGGAGCCGGTGCAGATGGACACCAGGCGGGTGCCGGGCCGGATGCCGGCGATGGCCGCGGTGACCTCGGGCGGCAGCGGGCAGCCGCGGCCCAGCTCGGGCATGGCGTGCGTGGGCGGGACGATCACGGTGTCCGCGGCGGCCAGGGCCTCGGGACCGGCCGCGGGCTGCACGGTGAACCCGGCGTCGCTGAGGACCGGGGCGCCGTCGGCGGTGCAGACGGTGACCTCGTACAGCGGGCGTGAGCCGGCGTCCAGGACGCTGCCGAAGACGCGGGAGGGGATGCCGAGTTCGAAGGGCGGGACGCCGGGCAGGGCGAGGACGGCGATGCGGTGCCGCCCGGCCGCGTCGGCGCTCGGGTCGGGGCGGGGGCCGGTGCACGGCCTCTGCATCTCACTCATGGCCAGATCCTGTCACATAGTGGCCAGACGGCCAACACCATGGTGGGGGCGGGTGCCGGATCGTGGACTGCGTCGCGCCGGGAAGGGCCCGGGCGGCCGGTATCCGATCAAGACGGAAAAGAGTGAGGCGGACAGCATGCGTGCGGTGGTCGTGGAGCAGTGGGGCGGACCGGAGGTGCTCGTGGAGCGTGAGGTCGCCCGGCCCGAGCCGGGACTGAACGAGGTCCTGGTGCGGGTCCACGCGGCCGGTGTGAACCCGGTGGACTTCAAGACCCGGGCCAGCGGGGCCCTGATCGAGTGGGGCGAGGTCCCGGCGGTCGGCTGGGACGTCTCCGGCACCGTGGAGGCCGTCGGACCGGGCGTGGGGATGTTCCGCCCCGGGGACGAGGTGTACGGCATGCCGCTGTTCCCGCGACAGGCCGGCGCCTACGCCGAGTACGTCGTCGCCCCGGCCCGCCACCTCGCGCCCAAGCCGGCGAACCTCACCCACGTGCAGGCCGCGGCGCTGCCGCTGGCCGCGCTGACCGCCTGGCAGGCCCTGGTGGACACCGCCGGGGTGCGCGCGGGTGAGCGGGTGCTGGTGCACGCGGCGGCCGGCGGGGTCGGCCACCTGGCCGTGCAGATCGCCAAGGCCCGCGGCGCGTACGTCATCGGCACGGCCAGCGCCGGCAAGCACGACCTGCTGCGGCAGCTGGGCGCGGACGAGGTGATCGACTACCGCACGGTCCGCTTCGAGGACGCCGTCGGGGACGTGGACGTGGTGCTGGACGGGCTCGGCGGCCAGAACGCCGAGCGGTCCCTGACGGTGCTGCGCCCGGGCGGCCGGCTGATCACCCTGCCCGGCCCCGACGACGTCCCCGCCGACGTCCCCGGCCACGTGCGGGCGGTGTGGATGCTGGTCGAGCCCGACCACCTGGGTCTGCGCGAGATCGCCGCACTAGCCGAGCGGGGCGCGCTCACGCCCGTGGTCGAGACCGTCGTCCCGCTGGCCGAGGCCGCGAAGGCACACGAGATCGGCGAGCTGGGCCGCACCACCGGGAAGATCGTCCTGAGCGTCGCCTGACGCCGGCCGCCCCGGCCGGGCCGGCTGCGGACCCGCGATGCGGCCACGCCGCTCCTCCACTGCGGTCCGCCCCGCCTGCCGGTAGCCCGCCGGAACCGAAGTCATGGACAGGGTTTGCGGCTGTCCGTTGTCCGCACTGCCGGACTGGATGTTCATGCCGAGTTGCGCGGTGGTGGGGCGTCAGGGTGGCGGTGGTGCTGATGTGGATGATCGCGGTGATCGGGTCGCCGAAGACGAGTTCGTGCAGGTATGACCGGCTCCAGCGCGCCCTGTCCGACGGTGGCGTTCGCGGCGCCGAGGCCTACGTCGATGGCGGCGGCGAACTTCTCGTTCTGCACCATGATCAGCAACTCGGCCTTCGTGGACGCGTACAGGTAAAGAGTGCCGTTCGCGACGTCGGCCCGGTGGGTGATCGAACAGTTCGCGGGCTGCGGTCGTGATGCGCTCACGCTTGGCCTGTTTGGCCCGCTCGCGGCGCACGATCGGCATGTGAACCGCGTCCCATGGGACCTGCCTTGCAGCAATCCTGAGTAGACTCATAATTGAGTGCAATCGGATTAATGGAGTGCGGCTAGGCCCCAGATGTCACGCCGAAGTGGCTGATCTGGCCTCACGCCTGGATAAACAGGATGAAGACAAGGAGTGGTGTCCCATGCGAGCGTTCGTCGTCACCAAGTACAAGGAGCCGCTGCAAGAGGCGGACGTCCCCGAGCCCACCGTGGGGGAGCACGACGTGCTCGTCCGGGTGGAGGCCGCCGGACTGAACCCGCTGGATGAGAAGATCCGCGCCGGTGAGTTCAAGCAGATCCTGCCCTACCAGCTGCCGCTGATCCTGGGCAACGACGTCGCGGGCACCGTCATCCGCGTCGGGACGGCGGTTCGCGGCTTCAAGCCCGGGGACGAGGTCTACGGTCGGCCCCACCAGGACCGCATCGGCACGTTCGCCGAGCGCATCGCCGTCGCGGAGGGCGACCTGGCGCTCAAGCCCGCCTCGATCGGCATGGACGAGGCCGGCTCGCTGCCGCTGGCGGCGCTCACGGCGTGGCAGGCGCTGGTGGAGCGCGGGAAGGTGCGGCCCGGGCAGAAGGTTCTCATCCACGCCGGCGCCGGCGGGGTCGGTTCGATCGCGATCCAGCTCGCCGCGCACCTCGGCGCGAGCGTCGCCACGACCGCCAGCGGTTCCAACGCGGACTTCGTGCGCGCGCTCGGCGCGGACACGGTGATCGATTACCGCACCCAGGACTTCGAGCAGCTCCTGACCGGCTACGACCTGGTGCTGGACAGCATCGGCGGGAAGACTCTCGAGAAGTCCCTGCGGGTGCTCAAGCCCGGCGGCAAAGCCATCGGGATCACCGGTCCCCCGGACCCCGCGTTCGCCCGCGAGGCCGGCCTGAACCCGCTGATGCGCCTGGCGGTCGCAGGCCTGAGCGGCAAGATCCGCAGGCAGGCCAAGAAGCTCGGGGTGACGTATGAGTTCCTGTTCATGCGCGCCAGCGGCGACCAGCTCCGCCAGATCACCACTCTCATCGACCAGGGCGTGGTGCGTCCGGTCGTGGGAAAGGTGGTCGGCTTCGACCAGACCCCGCAGGCGCTGCAGTCCCTGTCCCAGGGTGGCATCCGCGGCAAGGCCGTCATCGGCCACAGCTGACCCGCCGCAACCGCGACGGGCGACACAGAACGCACGAGGACACCACCCATGTCTGCCGCCTCCCAGCCGGTCGGCCGGCGCGAGCGGAACAAGCAGGAAAAACTCGACCGCATCGTCGCTGCCGCCAGTGAGCTGTTCGCCGAACACGGCGTCGATGAGGTCACGACCCAGCAGATCGCCGACAAGGCCGACATCGGCACCGGGACCCTGTTCCTTTATGCCAAGACCAAGGGCGAACTCCTCCTCCTTGTCCAGAACGCCAAGTACGTCGAAGCACTTGAGAAGGGCCGGGCGGACGCCGAGACCGTCCCAGGCGTGCTGGACGCGGTGCTGGCGATCGTCCGTCCGATCGTCGAGTGCAACCGCATCCAGATCGACAACGGACGCACCTATCTGCGAGAGATGGTCTTCGGCGACCCCGAGGAGCCCCGGCACGGCGCGGCACTGGCCATCGTCGCGCAGACCGAGGAGGCCGTCGCCGCCGTGCTGCGCCGAGACGAACGGGTCGCCGAGGGCGACGCCGCGACGCTGGCACACATCGTGTCCGCCGTGATGTTCCTCAGCATGGCGGCGGGCGTGAACATCGCCTTGAGCGTCGAGGAGATCGTGCAGGACATCCGCAGGCAGGTCGACGTCCTGCTGCCTCGCTGAAGCGCGGCCCCGGCCTCAGGCCCAGGCGACCATCCGGGTAGCCCTCGGCTGCAGCATGGCCCGAATCCCCAAATGGCAGGTCATCCGGCCGTTGCTACCCATACCGGCATGACTGGACGGGTGGGGCGGCCGGCCGGAGGACTACCGCCACCGCGTGCTGCTGGGATTCCGGAAATTGCCCACCTACGTGGCGTCGAGTCCCCGTCGCACAGTCCCTGTCCGCAGGATTCCGGGTCGAGGCCCGTGTGGTGCGGTCAGGGCTTTGTGGGTCGATTCAGCGTCCCAAAGGACTCCGGCGACAGCAGATGCCCCAGTGCCGCGATCCAGGTAGGTGCGGGCCTTGCCTGGGAGTTCTCACCAGTCGAGCACCCGTGTCCCGGACAGGGTCAGCCCGTTCTTATAACCTCGGCCCGAACCGTCCCCCACCCCGAAACGGCAAGCACATGACCGTCGGCAGCACCGATCTCGGCCAGACCATCGACGCCTTTGTGGCCTCCTTCAACGACCCCAACCTCGACCGGGTCATGTCCTTCTTCGCCGAGGACGCCCGCTACCTGCCCGGCCGCGGCCCCGAACTGCGCGGCCTCCCCGCGATCCGGGCGGCGTTCGCGCCGCAGTTCGCCGGCCGCTACGGCGCGATGACCTTCGACGTGTACGACCGGGTGATCGACGAGTCCCGTGCCCGGGCGACGATCCGATGGGCGTGCCGGTTGGACCTGACCGGCGCGCACGGCAAACGCGCGATCCCGCCGCTGCGGTGGTTCGCCCGGCTCCGCTACGGCGGCCGCGTCCAATGGCACGGCCTGGACGTCTTCCACTTCGACTCCGCCGGGAAGATCACCGGCAAGTTCACCTACGCGACCTTCCGCCTGCCGCTCTGGGAACGGGCACGCTGACCATCCGCGCCGACGAGCGTGATCAGCGTTCTCCTCTACTGCAGACCTGAACTGTCGCGACGCGCGCTCATGCCGAGAAGCAGATGTCAGCGTGTACCGCGAGGCCGGGCCGAGGGCTCGTCCCGGTGGCGGCTACCGGGTCGCTCTCGCGCAACGTGGTTTGGTCGAGCAGTTGCCGTTTGTGCCACCACGGCCGGCTGTTTCTGGTTGTGGCGGCACTGTGCGCGGGTCGCTGTCCCGGTACGTCGTGCGGCCGGTGCCCACTCGGCAGGCCGAGCACTTCGGACGGTCACCACGATCTTGCCCCGGATACCGCCGTCTTCAAGCGCCCGGTGTGCCTCGGCGATGTCAGCCAGCGGGAACGCGCGGTCCACGAGGGGGCGTAGTGAGCCGTTGTCGGTCAACCGGGTCAGCTCGGCGAGCAGATCGTTGTACGGGTCGCCGCGGAAGAACCGCACCCGCCGCCGACCGTGCACTGTGGACGCGAGTACGTACCCCCGTGACGCCATGATGTGGTCCCGGGCACGGACGCCCACCGACCCGCCCGGACTATCCGAACGAGCCGCAGGCTGATTCTTCACGATCGTGCTGACGGCGCCGACATCCAGGCACTGGCACAGCGTTCCGCCTGGACGTTCCTCGGCGACATCGACCGCAACCCCGAGCGGGAGGTCTTCTACGAAGCGAAGTTCACTGATCTGCACGCCCGACGGCACACCGACCGGTACGGCGCCGGGCTTGACCGCCGAGCAGCTGGGCAACGCGGCCACCGTCGTCGCGGTCGGCAAGCAGATGAGCGTTCCCGAGCCGGGCTGGGTGGTCGCGATCGCCGCCGCGATGCAGGAATCCGAACTGCGCAACCTGCACCACGGTGATCGCGACTCGCTCGGGCTATTCCAGCAACGCCCCTCGAAGGGGCTGGGGCACCCCGGCACAGGTAACCACGCCGGCCTACGCGGCGACGAAGTTCTTCGAACACCTCATGGCCACACCGAACTGGCAGGCGATGAGCGTCAACGACGCCGCGCAAACCGTGCAGGGCTCGGGATTTCCCAACGCCTACGCCCAGCACGAGGACAAGGCACGCCTCATCGTCGCCGCCGTGTCCGGGGTGCGTTGTGGACCCGCGATGGCCGGAACCGGTGACTGCAACAACATCCAAGCACCCACCGTCGCCGCGATGACCGCGATCAACTGCGCTTGCGGGCAACGGGGGCTGCCCTACGTCTGGGGAGGTAACGGACCCGGCGGCGGCCACGCCGGTTTCGACTGCTCGGGCCTGACCAAAGCCGCCCACTGCGCAGCGGGAATCACCCTGCCACGCACGGCACACACCCAGTTCCACGCCGGGCCACGGGTGCCCGACAACCAGCCGCTGCTCCCCGGTGACCTCGTCTACTACGGCCCCGCATCCAAGATCCGGCATGTCGGGCTTCACCTCGGCGACGGCAGATGATCAACGCCCCCACCTTCGGCCGGCCCGTGCAGGTCGACAACTACCGCCATCCCGGCGACGGCTACACACGCGCGACACGTCCAAGTAGCTGACGTGTAGTTTCCGCGCAAGGATGACAGTTTCCGCGTGTAGGTGATGGTTGTCCGATCTTTTGATCAGGTACCGCGGAAAAGGGCACTCCGCTGGTTCCCAAGGATGACCGCTTCTGTTCGGTCGGTAACCGGAGGGGCCGTGCCGGCTGTCGGAGCACGACCGCATTCCCGTTCACATGTGTCGCCAAGCGGTCGTCTCCGGCAGGGGCTAAGCCGTTGTCCACCGGTCGGTGGACAACAGGTGTCGGTGGGTCAGCCGTGTCAGAAGGGGCGGGGTCGACGCGAGCCTAGGGGCATGAGAAACCTGTCTGTGCGCGTCGCTCGGTGGAGCGCCCATCATCCGTGGCGCGCGATCGGTGGCTGGCTCGTGTTTGTCGCGGTCTGCCTGGGTGTCGGGATCGGGGTGGGGAACAACGCCGCTGTCACGGCGGATTACCGCGTCGGCGAGGCGGGGCGGGCCGAGGCGATCGCCGCTGAGGGAGGAGTGCAGCGCCGGCCGGTGGAGCACGTGCTGATCACGGCCCGCGACTCCACCGAGTTGGATGCCAGCACGGTGCGAGCCGCGGCGGCCGACGTCGCCAGCCGGATGTCGGCGCTGCCCGTGGTCGGTTCTGTGGGTGAGCCTGTGTGGGCAGAGGACCGCAGGGCGGCGCGGGTCGATGTGACGTTGGAGGTCGAGGAGCGCCAGGCGTCACGAGTGGTCGATGACCTCCAGGCGCGGACCCAGGCGATTCAGGAGGCGCACCCTGAGGTGGTGGTGACGCAGACCGGTCGTGCGTCGATCACTCGGGCGGTGGAGAAGCAGCGCGGCGAGGACATCGCCAACGTCGAGCTGATCACGCTACCGATTACCCTGATTACGTTGCTGGTGGTGTTCTGGTCGCTGAGTCTGGCGCTGGTACCCGTGCTGCTGGCGCTGTCGTCCATCGCGGCCGCCATCGGGCTGTCGATGGTCGTCTCGCACGTCTTCCCCGACGCGGGCGTGGGAATGAACATCATCCTGCTGATCGGGATGGCAGTCGGCGTCGACTACACGCTTTTCTATCTCAAACGGGAACGCGAGGAGCGCGCTCGGAGTGGCGGAAGGCTATCGGCCGTCGCTCTGGTGGACCTAGCCGCGGCGACGTCCGGACGCGCGGTCGTGCTGTCCGGGCTCGCGGTGGCGGTCTCGACCGCCACCCTCTATCTCGTCGACGACGTCATCTTCTCCTCCATGGCCACCGGAGCCATCCTGGTCACGCTGGTCGCGGTGGCCAGTTCGATGACGATCCTGCCTGCGACACTGGCCAAGCTCGGCGCCATCGCCGAACGCCGGGCCGAGCGCCGTCACCGGCCGGTGCGGAGGCCGAAGGCCGGGCGGATCACCGCCGCGCTGACGCGTGTGATCGACCGGCGACCGGGTCGCACGCTGCTGCTCGCGGTCCTGCTGATGCTGGCGTTGGCCGCGCCGATGCTGGGCATGAGGCTCACCGACATGGGGCCGGAGACCCACCCGCGCGAACTGGTGGCCGTGCAGAACTACCACGGGTTGACCGGTGTGTATTCCGAGGTGAAGGCGATCCACCAGGTCGTTGTGCGCGGGTCTGGACCCGCGGTGACCGATGCTCTCGCCCAACTCCAGAACGTCGCGCTGCGCGACCCGGTCATCGGCGAACCGGCGACGGTGCGCGCCTCCGCCGACGGCCGCACCCACGTGCTGAACCTCGCTGTGCCGCACTTCGTCAGCGAGCAGGCCGCGCCGGACTCCCTACGGCGCTTGCGGGAGGAGTACGTCCCGGCCACGCTCGGGCAGGTGGCCGGCGTCGAGTACGCGGTCAGCGGTGACGTCGCCCGGTATGTCGACTACCCGCGCCACCAACAGCAGCGGCTGCCCTGGGTGCTCGGCGCCCTGCTGCTCGTGACGTTGCTGATCACCGCGGTGGCCTTCAGGTCGGTGGTGCTCGGACTGATCGGGGTCCTGCTCAACCTGCTCTCCGCGGCGGCGGCGATCGGCGTGCTGGTCTGGGTGTTCCAGGGGCAGTGGGCGGAAGGGCTGTTGGACTTCACCTCGACCGGCTCGATCGGCTCCCGGGTCCCGCTGTTCCTGTTCGTGATCCTGTTCGGCCTGTCGATGGACTACCAGTTCTTCCTCATCAGCCGAATCCGCGAGGCGGTGCTCAACGGCGTGCCCACCCGGCAGGCCGTCTTCGACGGCATGCGCCGGTCGGCGTCGGTGATCACCAGTGCGGCGCTCGTGATGGTCACCGTGTTCGCCGCGTTCGTCGGGATGCACCTGATCGAGATGAAACAGACCGGTTTCAGCCTCGCCGTGGCCGTGCTGCTGGACGCGTTCGTGGTCCGGACGCTGATCCTGCCCTCGCTGCTGATCCTGCTCGGCGACCGGGTGTGGTGGCCGGCGCGCGTGCGTCGTGGCGAACCGATCACGGCGCCGCTCGAGCCCGTACGCTGAGCGGCATGCGCGGCTGGTACGCCCTGGTCTGGGTGGTCTTCGGGCTGTGCCCGGGTCTGGTCGCCGTGTTCGGTGACACTGGTACGCAGCGGTACTGGTCCGTTGCGGTCCTCGGCGCGATGGGTGTCGCCTACGCACTTGTCACGCTGCTGCCCGATCACCGGGCGATCCGGCTGGCCTATCTCGTCCTGCTCGTCCTGGCACTGGGGGCGATGGCCTATCTGCCGGGCGGGGGTGCCGCGTTGTTCGTGCTGACCCTGCCGCAGTTCTGGCTCTTCGCCGGTGCGCCGTGGCCGGCGGGCTGCCTCAGCGGTGCCGCCGCCACGGCGGTGGTCATCGGCGCGGTGATACGGGAGGAGGGCGCGGTTTCGGGCAACGCCATGGTGGCCGTCAGCGCTTTCGCCATCTCCGTGCCGTTCGGACTGTGGTGGCTGCAGAACGAGCGGCGCACCCGCACACTCGGTGATGAGCTGGCACGGGCCCAGCAGGAACTCGCCGAAGCCCACCGGCGGGAGGGTGCCGTCCGAGAGCGCGACCGGCTCTCGCGGGAAATCCACGACACGCTGGCCCAGGGATTCGCCTCGATCATCGCACTGGCCGAGGCCGCGCGCGTCGCCCCGGACTCGGAGCAAAGCACGCGGCACCTGGCCTCGATCGAGACGACCGCGCGGGAGAACCTCACCGAGGCGCGGGTGCTCGTCGGCTCGGTGCCGGCGGCCGCCACCGGCTCGCTTCCCCAGTCCCTGCGGCACACGCTGGAGCGGTTCGCCGAGGACACCGGTGTCACGGTGCACGCCGACCTGGCCGAGGTCGACCCCGATCCGCACATCCGCGGCGCGTTGCTGCGTTGCGCGCAGGAGTCACTGGCCAACGTCCGCAAGCACGCCTCCGCCTCGACGGTCACAGTCGTGCTCACCCGGCGCCCGGACACGGTCGAACTGGAGGTCACCGACGACGGCCGTGGGTTCGTGGTGGCGGACGCGCGTGGCTTCGGCATCAACGGCATGCGGCAACGGCTCGCGGAAGTCGGCGGCGACCTCACCGTGACCAGCTCGATCGGCGACGGGACCAGGGTCCTGGCCGAGATTCCGATCCCGGAGGGCGAACATCGATGACCGTGCGTATCGTCGTCGCCGACGACCACCCCGCCATGCGAGCAGGCGTGGTCGCTCTGCTCGCCTCCGCGTCCGAACTCGAGATCGTCGGTGAGGCCGCCGATGGCCAGGAGGCGCTCGACCTCGTCGCGCGGCTGCGGCCCGACGTCGCGGTGCTCGACCTCCGCATGCCGGTACTGGACGGGGTCGCCCTCACCACCCGGATCGTGGCCGAACACCCCACCACCAGGGTCCTGATTCTCACCACCTACGACACCGACAGAGAAATCGAACGCGCGGTCGATGCCGGAGCACTCGGCTACCTGCTCAAGGACGCCGGCCGTGACCAGCTCACCAGCGCTGTACGCGCCGCCGCCCGTGGCGAGACCGTACTCGCACCCAGCGTCGCCGCCCGGCTGGTCGCCCGGATCCGCGCCCCAGCCCCGGTCACCCTCACACCTCGCGAGGTAGACGTCCTCCAAGCAGTCGCCGACGGTCTGTCCAATCCCGACATCGGCGCACGCCTGTTCATCACCGAAGCCACCGTGAAAACCCACCTACTGCGGATCTTCGCCAAACTCGACGTCAACGACCGCACCGCCGCTGTCGTCGCCGCTCTCCGACGAGACCTCTTACCCCGCGACCGATAACCCGTGTCCGTCACGGCGGCCGAGTTCTGCGGCAGGATTTCGCCTGAGCGGTCAACTACTGCGGAAGGAGGTGCCAGCAGAAGTGGTCAACTACTACGCAACCTCAGGAAGACGCCGCCACAGTGATCACTTCAAAGCGGAAAGGACAGACTATGTAAAGTCAGTGAGAACCTGCACAAACCCCCAGGTCGCGCCAGGAGCCAACGAAAGACCAACGAAAGACCAACGAAAACCTACACGACGATATTCGTGCGAACAGGGCTCCGCTACCGAGGAGTTCTCGCAGCGTGTCGGGGCCATCGACGTGGTCCGTCCGGGGTGAGGGTTGCGCCGCAACCGGTGGGCCGCAGTCGTTGAGAGCCACCGACCATGGCTGTGTACAACCACCGCAGGACGAGGTCGCAGATAACGGACCTCCGTCACCACGGACGTGTGACCGGCGGTCAGGGTCAGGTAATCCTCGCGGCGGATACGCGCGAGGGAGACAACTCGGCTCGAGTCACCCCGGCGTACCAGCACGACCTCGTCAACGGGATCGAGGACCGGGTACTCACACGGGATGGACGTGACGAGTTTCAACAGATCGTCGTGCACGTCACCGATTTCGCAACCGCACCACCATGTATCGGGTAACAAATGCGGCCTGACTGCCGCCCAATAGATCATGGAGAGCGTTCCGCACAACAGCTAGTCGCCACTCTCGATTCGCCAAGGCGCGCCGAGAACGGCCGCGACGAACAGCACGTGCAGCAGTAGGCACACCGCCACATCAAGTATGTGACCCAGTATGCGCAGTAGCAGCATTCAGCCCGCCGACTTCGATGTTCCAGAAACCACGAGCGCTTCATGGTCGACAGCGCCGCTACGCCACACGAGTATGGCCCGCACTCCCACTTGGAGACGCGTCGCTGCCGCGGCGTCGGGCGCCAGGCCGATGTGTGGTTGCCCTGCCGGGCATCGTCTGAGTCGCCGACCGGCGCCCATGTGGTAGCTCCTCAAGTGCCAGGGAAATCTGTTGTCGAACAAAGCCATGAACGCTCCGTTAACGGGAAATGTCAAGCCATCTCTGCATTGTTTCTCGAGTTGTACCTCCAAGTCGTTCCCGAACCGCCACCACGGGCGAGGGATTCGGCAGTGCCTGCGAGCGCCACACGGCACGCGCGCTAACCAACAGTTATGTCTCGTGTGGATAGTCGACGCGATCCAGCGTATTCAGCGGCGCGGATCGAGACAAAACTTGCACCAGGCTTGACATCCCACCGCACACGGAGCGTCCCTGGACGTGTAATGGCGCAGATAGCGCACCACTTCACCAAAGGGATGTGTCTCTTATGGACGGAACACGCGCAGCCGCATCCGGCTGTGCCGCGGTACTTCCCGCATTGCCGCAGGGCGAGGTGCACAGGCAGCTCAGAGACGACGGGCGATCACCGCCAGGTCCCGGCGCTCGTGGCCGGATCGCTGACGCGGGCTACAAGCGCACGACGACGTCGACGAGATCGACGTCGGGTGCACAGTTCAGCGGGCACGCACGGCGATGTGGTTGGGACACCGCAGGCGCAAGCAGGGTGACCGCAGCAGTGCCCTCGTCGCGTGGCATCTTGCGGTCACCGACCGTCTTGCCGCCACCAGCCTCAATACCGTGCCCTGATGTGGTGTCGGAGAGCGGTTGCGTGCGCGGTTCCCCTGGCTCTCCTGACGGCCTGTGGCGGCGAACCGGGATACGCTGACGTCACCGAAGCCTTGTCGTCCTACGATGCCTACCACACCATCGAATCGAGCGGCGGCTAGACATCCAATCCTGTCGGCGGTGTCGAGGACGCCTGCTGCCAGTCCCTCGCAGAAGCCCGGAGTTCCTTAGAGGTGCACATGCGATTGTTGCTGGCGATGCTCCTCATCGCGGTGTCCATGACGCTGGTACCGCTCGGTGCCGTATTCGTGCTGGTCGGCTCTGCCGAGCAGCACCACCTCGACAACGCTTACGTGGTCGGGTTCGTGCCGGGTGCCGACTGCGACGGCGACCACGAGCTGTACCTCCGCATCGAGGACGGCGAGCTGGTGGACTGCGTGCCCGCCGGGATGTTCGCCTCTGGCCGGATAAACCTGCCTGGCTTCACCGATACCCAGGAAGACCAGGTGGACGATCTGGTCGAAGCACTCGGCGAGGACGGGTTGTCGACCACCGACCAGCGCGAGATCCAACACCTCGTGGACCAGTTCGCGGCGACGGTGCCGCGAGAGGCAAGGCCGTACCACGACGAGGCGGTCTCGGGCAGCGACCGCACCCGGTTGGGCATCGGCATGATCGTCACTGGCGTCGTCGGCGTTGCCGGCTTTTTCTGGCTGGTGAAGCGCCGGCGTGCGACCACATCACGTTGACCGCTACGGGCGAACGACGCGGGGATCGCTCCGGATCGCCGTTCTTCGCTCCCTTGAGGAATGGAGCGAGATTCGCCAGGCCCCGGATCATGGTGAGCCGCCTTCTCGGGGACCTGACCAGCCCGGCGATCTCGACCGCACGACGGCGGTTGTCCGGCCGCCCCTGGCTGCCTGCCGCAAGGTCGCGAGTACTGCCGTAAGGGTGCTGGTCCTCCCGAGACCGACATTCGAGGGTTCTGGCCACCGCCGGAACTTTCCCACATGAGGCATTACTCAGCCGGGCTGGCCGCCGGGCTCCGGCTGATGCTGTCGTCCGCGGTGGTCCGGCGGCGGTTCGGCCCGTCGTCGACTTTCAACGCCTTTCTCGACGACACCCGTGCGCAACGCTCGATCAGAGAGCGGTCCGGCTGAAGCAGCGGTCGAGTATGGCGCGGTCGCCGTCGATCGAGGATGCCGACAGCATCGCCGACCGAGTCGCTTCGTCCGGGAAAACTCGATGACCGCGTCGATGGTGTCGAATTCAATCTGCTCCTGCACGGGGTCGAAATCACCGAAAGCGGGAAGCCGCTCTCGGCAAAGATCGAACCGCTGATGCCGAACCTCAACAAGCTCAAGCAACGGTGAGACCCGCGACCAGCGCGGCCATCTGGTGGGCGAGTCCTGCCGGATCGTCGGTGCGGTGATCCAGCTGGCCGTCCAGCCACAGGGACGCGTAGCCGTGGACGGCGCTCCACAGGGTGATGGCCAGTACGTTCTGGTCGATGGCACGCGCCGCGTCCGCGGCCACGCATTCGCCAACGGTGTCCGCCAGCACGGCGAACGCCACCTCGCCTGCCGCCGATCCGCTCTCGCTCTTATGTGACTGCGACTGCTTCAGCTCCGGGCGGAACATCAGGCGGAAGTACGCCGGGTTGGCCTGCGCGAACTCGACGTACGCGTTGAGGATCGCCTCGAGCCCATCGGTCGGTGCGGCCGCGGCGGCTCGCGCCGCGGTGAGGGTCTCGGCCAGGAGGCGGAAGCCCTCGTCCGACAGGGCGATCAGCAGGGCCGCGCGATCCGGGAAGTGGTGGTACGGCGCACCAGGGCTGACCCCGGCCGCACGCGCCACCCGCCGCAGGCTCACCGCCCCGATGCCGTCCTTCTCGATCAGCTCCAAGGTCGCCGTCAGCAGTGTCTCCCGAAGCGCGCCGTGGTGGTAGTTGGTCCTGGTCACGCCGCCAGCGTAGGCGATGCCTTGCGGTTACCCCCAACCCTGATATATACAGTGCTTAGATAATCTGAACAGCGTATAGATTGGGTGGTCATGACTGGACAGGTAGTGGTGACGGGTGCGTCCGGGTTCATCGCCGGGCACGTGATCGCGGAGCTGCGGTCGCATGGGTACCGGGTGCGGGGAACCGCGCGGCGACCGGTCGACGGGCTGGACGACGTGGTGAGAGCGGACCTGTCTCGCGACGACGGGTGGGCGGCCGCGGTCGAGGGCTGCGACTATGTCCTACACGTGGCGTCCCCGTTCCCGAGCGAGACGCCGAAGTCCGAAGACGAGCTGATCCGGCCCGCCGTCGACGGAACGCTGCGGGTGCTGCGCGCCGCGGCGGACGCGAAGGTGAAGCGGGTCGTGCTGACCTCATCGATCGCGGCCGTGAGCAGCGGGCACCGCGAAGAAACCGTGCGCACCGAGGCGGACTGGTCCATTGTGGACCGCAGCCCGATCTATGCGAAGAGCAAGACGCTGGCGGAGAGAGCGGCGTGGGACTTCGCGCGAGAGTCCGGTATGGACTTGGTCGTGGTCAATCCCGGCATGGTCCTCGGCCCGCTGCGCAGCCCGACGGCCGGGACGTCCGTGCAGGTCGTGCGGCGGCTGCTGGCCCGGGACGTGCCGGCATCGCCGAAGATGGGATTCGCGCTGGCCGACGTGCGGGACGTCGCGACCGCGCACCGGCTGGCACTCGAGACGCCGTCCGCCGCCGGGAACCGGTACATCCTCGCGGGCGAACACCTGTGGATGACGGACATCGCCGCCGTGCTGGCCGGGGAGTTCAACTCGCTCGGCTACCGCGTGCCGACCGGTTCGATGCCGACGTGGCTGCTGCGCCTGATGGCCCGATTCGACTCGTCGATACGACCGGCGCTCGATTTCGTGGACCGGCGTGAACTGGTGAGCGCGGACAAGGCTCACCGCGAGCTCGGGTGGACGATGCGCCCGATACGCGACACCATCCTGGATACCGCCCACAGCCTCATCAAGCTGGGCCTGGCGCCGAACCCGTCGAAGAAGAAGGTGGTGAACCGCGGGACGGAACTTCGTCCAGAGTGGACAGATTGAGCCCGTGGTTCTCATGCGCGTGACACCGACGCCGTCAACCCCGCCGCGTTGCTGCACCACTGCGACCGCCTGCTCGCCAGGGAACTGCTCGACTCCGTCCGCTGAGAGGGTGTGCGCGGCGAATTCCCTAGTTGGCGACGTGCTCCGCCGCACCGGCCAGCGCCGCGGCGAGTCTGTCTACATCGGACTCGGTGGTGCGCCAGTTGCTGAACGCCACCCGGAAGCCGGGTGCGCCCTGGTACGCGGTCGGCGTGACCACGGCTTCGCCGCTGTCGGCGACCGCCCGGACCAGTGCGTCGACCCGGTCCCGCGTCGGGTCGGCGGCGAGGGTGCAGCAGACGACGTTGAGGCGGACCGGCGCCAGCAGCCGCAACCGCGGCTCACCGGCCAGCCACCTGCCCAGCCGGGCGGCCAGTGCGGTGGTGCGCTCGACGATCTCCTGATGCCCCTCGCGGCCGTAGGCGGTCAGTGAGAACCAGCTGGGCAGCGCGCGCAGTCGCCGGGAGTTCTCGGGGGTCAGGTGGGCGTAATCGGGCTCGCCCGCCGGTGGCGGCAGGTAGGCGGCGACGTTCTTGAACACCGCGACCTGGAGATCGCGGCGCCGGGTGAACTGCACGGCGGCGTCGTACGGGACGTTCAGCCACTTGTGCAGGTCGACGCAGACCGAGTCGGCTTCCGCGAGGCCGTCGACCAGCGCGCGGTGCCGGGGTGACAACGCCGCGAAAGCACCGAAAGCGCCGTCCACGTGCAGCCACAAGGGAAATCGCTCCTTCAGCGCCACGATCGCCCGCAGGTTGTCGAAGTCCACCGTGTTCACCGTGCCGGCGTTGGCGACCACGATGGCGGGCCGGCCGTCCAGCGCCTCGAGGGCTTCGGCCAGCCGGCCGGTATCCACCGCCTCCCGGCCGGGCAGCGTGGGCACCAGGATCAGCTGCTCCCGTCCGATGCCCAACATGGACAGTGCTTTGTAGACACTCGAGTGCGGGGTGGCGGAGAGCACCGGGATCCGGCCGAGCGCACCGACCCCGGCATCGGTCACCGAGATGCCGGCTTGTTCGCCGAGCCATTCCCTGGCCACCGCGAGGCCGGTGAAGTTCGACATCGTCGCACCGGTGACGAACGCGCCGTGGTGTTCGGCGCCAAGGCCGAACAGCTCCGCGAGCCAGCCGACCGTCTCGCGTTCCAGGCCGACCGCGGCCGAGTCCCCTCCGGCGGCCGCGTTCTGGTCGTACGCGCTGGTCAGCCAGTCCCCCGCCACCGAGGCAGGGGTGGCGCCGCCGGTGACGAACCCGAAGTACCTCGGGCCCGCGCTGCCGGAGAACCACGGTGCCCAGCGTTGCTCGAACCGTGCCAGCGCGCCGGCCGTGCCGATCCCGGCCACGGGCATCGGCGCGGCGCCGGCCTCGGTGGCTCGCGCGGCGACCGGCCGCGTGTCCAGGCTCGTGAGCGCACGTTCGGCCGCGTCCCGGGTGGCGGCCAGCAGTTCGGACAGGCCGGTCAGGTCATCGGTGAGCTTGGGGTGCATCGGTCATCTCCGGTTCACGGGGGTGAGGGCGTCGGCGAGGCGGTCGAGCGCGGTGCTGAAGTCGTCGGCCGGAAGGTGGCCGAAGCCGAGCCGGAACACCCGGTCGTGCTCACCGAACCACGAGCCGGGCGCGACGCGGGTGTCGCTCTTGGCGAGCCGGGTGTAGAAGGCGGCGACCGCGGCGTCGTCCGGGAACCGGCCGGCGGGCAGGCGCAGGCAGCACAGGGCACCTCCGTCCGGGCGGACGATCTCCACGGGCTGGTCCTGTGCCCAGTTCACCAGCTCGGCGAGCGCCCGGCCAAGCCTCTTGGCGCGCATGGCGAGGATTTCGGGTTCCCGGCGGAGTACTTGTGCGGCCAGGAACTCGTCGACGGTGGAGCAGGCGATCGTGGTGTGGAACTTGGCTTGGCGGAGCCGTTCGTACAGTCCCGGGTCGGTGGTGGTCAGCCAGCCGATGCGCAGGCCGGGCGCGCCGTGTGCCTTGGACAGCGAGGAGCAGGTGACGATCCGCGGTGACATCGCCGCCGCCGAACGAGGTGCCCGGTCGTCATCGTAGGTGGACGCGTGGTAGGTCTCGTCGACCAGCACGACCGCCTCCGGTGCGCGATCCCGCACGACGTCGAGTAGCCCGCGCAGCTCGTCGCCGGTGAACCGGACACCGGAAGGATTCTGCGGTGAGGCCAGCGACACCAGACGGGTGCGCGGTGTGAGCGCGCCGGCGACCGCGTCCAGTGCCAGCCGGTAGCCGTCGTCGAACGACAACGGCACCGCGTCCACCCGGGCACCGAGTCCTTCCGGGACGGTTCGCGCGGGCGGAAAGCACGGCGTGACAAGCAGAACCCGGTCGCCGGGGCCGCAGGTGGCCTGGGCGAGCAGGAACATCGCCTCGATCGCGCCGACCGTCACCAGCACCTGCCCGGCGTCCACCCCGGCAGCCGCGGCGATCAGCTCGCGCAGCTCGGCGTCACCGCGTGAGGTGCCGTAGTCGAGCGCCAGGTCCGCAAGCTCGCCCACGTCGGCCAGGTCAGCGACCTCCAGCGGCGGGCAGGTGCTCTCGGCGAGGTCGTAGTGCACCGGGCTGTCGATCAACGCGGTCATGGCACTGGGCGTGAAGGCGGTCATGGCAACCATCATCGAAGCGGGTGGCCTGTCGCGGCAGAGCCAATGCGGCTAAATTGGTTTGCCGATGGAGCCAATCGGGTTGATCGAGCGTCTCGGCCGCTGGTCGTCGGGCCGGGGGCCGCTGTATGTCCTGCTCGCGGCGCGGCTGCGCACGCTGATCGAGGACGGGGAGCTGCCGCCGGGCTCACGGCTGCCACCCGACCGTGCGCTGGCCTCGGCACTGGCGGTCGGCCGCAGCACGGTCGTCGCGGCGTACGACGAGCTGGCCGTGGAGGGCCGCATCGTGCGCCGTCAGGGCAGTGGCACCAGGGTCGCCGGAGCCGCCCCGGCACCACCGCGGGCCGCCACGGACGCGCCGGCCTTCCTGCACCTGCTCGAACCGAAGGACGGGGTGATCATGCTGGCGTGCGCCGCCCCGGACGCCCCGCCGGTGGAGCTGGTCGAGGCGTACACCCGGACCCTGCCGCGGCTGGCGGGCACCACCGGTGACATCGGCTACCACCCGATGGGGCATCCCACGCTGCGCCACGCGATCGCCGAGCGTTACCGGCACCGCGGGGTGCCCACGACGCCGGATCAGGTGCTGGTCACCACCGGCGGGCAGCAGGCGCTGTCCCTGCTGGCACGCGCGCTGCTCCGGCCCGGCGACCGGGTGCTGGTGGAGACCCCGACCTATCCCGGTGCGCTGGAAGCGTTCCGGGAAGAGGGCGCCGTGCCGCGCGGGCTGCCCGTCGGGCTCACCGGATTCGCGGCCGCCGCGGCCGAACAACGTCCCGTGCTCGCCTACACGACCGCCACCTACCACAATCCCACCGGTGCGGTGATCCCCGCGCTGCACCGGCGGCGGCTGGCCGAGACCGCGGCCGCCACCGGTGTCGTGCTGGTCGACGACGAGGTACTCGCCGATCTCGGTTTCCCGCGCGAATCGGCACCACCGCCGCTGGCCGCCTACCACGACCAGGTGATCACGATCGGGTCGCTCAGCAAGGTCGCCTGGGGCGGCCTGCGGATCGGGTGGGTACGCGCGCCGGCGCGAGTCACCGCCCGGCTCGCGCGGCTGCGGGCCGTGCACGACCTCGGCGGCAACGTCCCCGCGCAACTGGCCGCCGCCGACCTGCTGGCCCACCTCGGCACGCTCCAGCGCCGGGGCGCCGCCCAGCGACAGGCTCGCCACGATCACCTCCGCGCCGAACTCGCCCGGCACCTGCCGGACTGGCACGTGCCCGCCGTGCCCGGCGGCCAGACCCTGTGGGTCCGGCTGCCGCACGGCGACGGCACGTCATTCACCCAGACCGCTCTGCGCCACGGCGTCGCGGTGCTTCCGGGCACCGGGCTCGACGCCGGCGGGGGCAGCACGGAGTATCTGCGGCTCCACTTCATCGCCACGCCGGACGACCTCACCGAAGCCGTCCGGCGCCTGACCGCCGCCTGGCGGGGCTACCACCCACAGCCCGGCCGGATCCCGTCGATGCCGACCATGGCGATCTGAACCAGCTCACCACCCGGGCTTGCTCAGTTGTGATCGGGCATCACCACACCGCGGCCAGCCCGCACGACCTCCCGCGAGCGGCGACGGACGCTGCCGGTCGCAGGTCCAGGTGATCGAGGAGCCGTACCTGCGCCGCCTCCACGGCACGGCCTTCGCCGACTGCACCGGTGGGCACGACGGAGATACATAAAGGATTCATATAAATCGGCTATGCTTCAGGCGTGAGTCGACGAGACGCCGCGCACAGCACTTCCGATGCCGTCGGGGCAGCCCTCTACGGTCTGGCCACCAGGGCCGCGAGACGGCTTCCCCGCGACATGAGCCTGACGTCCGCCGCTACCTTGGCCACTCTGGACAGGAGCGGCCCGCGACGGATCACCGATCTGGCGGTGGCCGAAGGCGTCACCCAGCCCGCGATGACCGTCCTGGTCCGGGTGATGGAGGAATCCGGACTGGTCGAGCGGAAGGGCGATCCGTCCGACAAGCGGGTCACGCTGGTGTGCCTGACCGAGGCCGGCGCGTCGTACGTCCGGACGCGGCGCCAGGCGGGCGTCGACGCGTACGCGCGGTTGATCGACGAACTCACCGGTGACGAGGTCGAGGCTTTGGCAGCAGCCCTTCCGGCGCTGCTGCATCTGGCGGAGCTCGAAAGCCACGTCCGCCAGGAGTCGGACCGGTGACCGCGACCCACCCGCTACGTGCAGACGCCGCACAGCGCCGGCTTCGGCTTCGGCTTCGGCAGCTTCTCGGCGAGACCAACCCGTAAGTCGGATGCACTCATTCCAACACTGGAGGTTCCATGCCCAAGGGCTACTGGGTCAGCGTCTACCCCACCATCGAGGACCCCGAGAGGCTTGATGTCTACAACGAATTGGCCGGTGTGGCCGTCAAGGCCGCGGGCGGGCGGGTGCTCGCAGGCATCGGCAGCCGGCTCGTCGCACACGAAGCCGGAATCGCCGAGCGCGTTGTCCTGATCGAGTTCGACAGCTTCGAACAAGCCGTCGCCGCATACGAGAGTGCGGCCTATCAGAAGGCGCTGGCCGAACTCCCCGACGGCTTCGAGCGCGACTTCCGCATCATCGAAGGCCTCGGCTGACGATCGAGGCCACGTCGGCGACGAACACGAAGCCGACTGCGGGATCACCTGCGTGTCGTGGCCGATGCGGCGCGCTGTCGACGAGCGGGCATTTCCATCGGGTTGTCGCAGCCGAGCTAGAGTGGTAGCCACCTGCCGAGCAGACGTACCTCGTAGTGCCGCACCGACGGTAGCGGCCAATGCACGCCCAGGACACCGAATCCGTTCGATACTAACCAACATAGGTCACCGACGTCAGATAGGCCGATAACTTGACATTTTCGGTCCAACGGCACTCGACCAGGCGCGCAACGCGCGTTTACCCGGGGCCCAAGGCCCACGAGTGGGGCACCCCCTCCTTGCGGCGACTACCTCACCTGAGATGGTGACCACATGCCGCCATGGGTATGGGTCAGTGCGGCGGTTGCCGCCGCGACCGCTGCTGTGAGTGTGATGTGGTGGGCTGTTAGCCGGGTTACTGAGGCAAAGATCGCCAGGGTCGAGGCAGAGGCCGCGAAAGCTGTGGCCGAGGCCGAGACGAGCGCCGCGAAAGCCGAGGCGATCGCTGAACGCCATATGCTCGCCGAACTGCGTGATCGGCTTCCTGCGAGCTCAGGCTTCCTATCCAAAGGGCAGGCTCTTCAGCAGGAGATCGAGTCCAGTCTGGGTCAGCTTATGCGTCAGGTAGGGGCGACTGAGAGTTCAGTGCTCGTCCGTGACCCAGACCCATCTTCGGAATACCTCTTCTTCCTGGCGTTGAATGGCCAGTCTGCCAAGCAATTGCGCAAAGTCTTGGTAGGTAAGGATTCCATTGCGGGCAAGGTGCTCCGCAGCGGTGAGCCGATGCGTGTCGCGAACCCATACGAGAACCCGGACTTTTCGACACGCGTGGATCAGCGGGCGGGCCACGTCACCCGGCAGATGCTCACGATCCCGCTGATCGTGGATCAAGTTGCGGTTGGAGTGGCGCAGTTCCTCAACAGGCTCGACGAGGGCAGTTTCAGCGACCAAGATGAGTCCTTGGCGGTAGCCGAGAGCGGACGTATCGCGCTCAAGGTCGCGGAGTTTGTTCGCGATACGGACAACTACGTGCAACTCGGGCTCTATTCACCACCCGGCCCATCCGATGCCGTGATCATGTTCTGCGACTTGAGCTCATCATCGTCACTATTCGAGGTTCTGCACGAATCCGGAGCTATTAGCTGTCTCAACGACTACCTGAGCCAGATGGCCGATATGGTACTCACCGCAGGCGGTTCCGTCGACCAGTACCTGGGCGACGGGGCAATGTTCAGGTTCATTGAAGATTCGGGAAAAGATCCAGCGGCGAACGCCCGACGAGCTGCTGGGGTTGCCATGGATTCCATCGCGGCGTTCCAAGCCATCAAACGGTCCTGGCTCGCTTCTCGCTGGGAAGTAGGCGCAGTGTTCAGTCGGGTGGGCCTCGCATATGGTGACTACCGCGAGACCCTGATCGGTCCTACCCGCCACCGTGAGCGAGTCATCCTCGGGTCGGGTGTCCATCGGGCAGCAGAATTGTGTGAGGCGTCTTCTCGACGGAAGGATGTCATCGTCGTCGACAAGCGAATGGCCGAATTGCTCGCCGGCAGCTGGAATCTTGCACCTGGGCCCACGAATGGTGGTTTTGAACTGCTCGGGAAGCGGTGAAGCGAGACAGCCTGGACGCGGGAGTACCCTGCAAGAACGCCCGGAGAGGTGTTCATCATCCCGGGAATCGACACGCCAGCCCCCGACCGGAGCGACACGGCCAGTGGCCGCGGGGCGCCGCCGAACCGCCGTCCCGTGACGGCTTCCAGGTCGCCCACCGCGGCCGCGAGTTTCGACATCGAACCCGTCGGGGAGGCGACCTTCCCGCAGAAAAGCTCGGCACGCCTCGGTGGTGATGGCAATCCCAGCGTGACAAGCAGATCTTCGTGCAGCTCGGCCCACACGGTGTGGTACGACGCGATGTTGTCGGCGACGTCGGATTCCGCCGCGGACTCGTCCAGGGCGGTGGCGGCCGCGACGCGCTCGATGCCGGAGTAGCCGCCGCAGCGCAGGGCGTGGAGCAAAGTCGTGTGGGCCGAGTTGGCGCTGGACCGCGTGAGCAGAGTTCACCTGGGGACCGGACCGGTCGATGGCTTCCCGGCTGGGCCGACAAGCCGACGGGATTCCGTGGTGGCGTGGTGTCCAGGTCACAGCTATCGGTGGACCGCTCCGGCAGGCAGCGCTCAGCTGAGTGAAGCCTGGGCCTGCCGGGTGATCTGTTTTGTGCCGTCGAGCAGGGCGGCGGTGATCATGCCCCACATCACCGTGGCGGCGCCGAAGCCGGTCACCGCGGCCCATGCCCACGCGAGACCGGCGAGCCCGAGAACAGCGGCCAGGACCGCGATGCCGCAGAGCAGCCACACCATCACCAGGAACCTGGTGGACCCGAAAAGCTTGGCGAACGGGACAAAGTGGGCGCCGACGCAGAACAGCACCCACGTGCCACCGGCCTGGGGCAGGTCGAGCACGGCGGTGAGCACCCGCGTCCCGGCGAAGATGGCGACCACCATGACCACGACCGCGATCCAGTAAGTCCTGCCGAACGGCGATGATCCGCGGCCTTCACCGGCGGGAAGCTCGCGGCCGCGCCGCCCGAGCGAGAACGTCCACGCCAGCAACGCGACACACAACACCACACCGGCGATCCGCAGGGGCGTCGCGGCATCCGGTGCCGAGGTGACCCCGTAGAACCACCAGCCCATGCCGAACCCGATGCTGATCAATGCGGTGGTCATCAAGGTCGCCATGTGGCCCTTGGTGAACGTCTCGGTTGTCTCTGCCATCGCCCCAGCCCCAGTAGTTCGATCAGTGCCGAGATTAGTGCGTGGCCCGGTTCGGCGCGATGTCGACCGGCGCTTTGCCTCGAGATCGCCCGTCTCCGCCGAGACAGGCCGCCGACAACGACGCTTCTGGCACGTCACTCAGGGCGCGAAGCAAAGCCAGGCCCTGCCTCGGCCCACCCGAGCAGCAGGAGCGGGCCAACCGCGTCGAAATGCTGCATCCGGCGCCGTTGACGTCCCAAGTACAGCAAGTGGTTGAACAACTCACCACGGCGACTCCGTCGAAAGCCGAGCAAACTCCCACTGGACGGGCACGCGCCTGCCGTGCCACGCTGAGCGCCGAACAAAGAGGTTCAACAACTTGGCGAAGGAGTGTCCATGTCGACGGAGACCGCTGGCAGCCTCCGAGGAGCCAGGCTCGCGATGTCCGCGATTCGTGACGCCATCGCCGGCGGTGAGATCGCACCGTTGGCCCGGCTCCCGCCCGAGGTCGAACTCGCCGACCAGCTGGGGGTGTCCCGCGGGGCGCTCCGCGAGGCGATCCGCGCGCTCGAACTCATCGGGGTGCTGGAAAGCAGGCACGGTTCCGGCACCTACGTGACCGGCCTGACCGCGGCGGACGTGATCGGCAATTCGGCGGCGGACAGCCTGCACATCGACGCGGGTTCGGCGTTGGAGCTGATGGAGTTCCGCCGCGTGGTCGAGCCCGGCGCGACGGTGCTCGCGGCCCGGATCGCCCGGCCACGGCAGATCGAGGAGATCCGCGCGATCTACGAGGCCGGCGAGCGCACCGATGACCCCGTCGCCTACCTCGAACACGACAAGGCACTGCACCGGGCGATCGCCCGCGCCGGTGGCAACTCGATCCTCACCTCGGTGATGGAGTCGATCGCGTACGGCTCGGCGTGGGATCGCATGTGGACTCTGGTGATGCAACCGGAGATCCCCGAGCGCACCCGCCGGGAGCACGAAAGCCTTGTGGTGGCGGTGGAAACCGGTGACGTCGAACTCGCGCTCGCCACCGCGCACGCCCATCTCGCCGACGCCGAGCGGCGGGTGCGCGCCCGCTTCGCCGGTGACCACTAGTTCCCCGCGCGAACCCCATTCGGAGGAGTCAACGTGGCCTCGTCATCCGAAGCAGGGGGCGGCCAGGACGCTGCCCTGAACGATCCCTACGTGCTCGACCCGGCGAAGATCCGCTCGCCACCGCGTGGCTGGGTGCCGAGCCTGCGCTTCCTCGGTCCCGGCATGATCACCAGCGCCGCCGTGGTCGGTTCCGGTGAGCTGATCACCGCCACCACGCTCGGCGCCGAGGTGGGCTTTGTCCTGCTGTGGCTGGTTTTTGTCTCGACCTTCGTGAAGGTCGCGGTCCAGATCGAAGTGGCACGCTGGTCGATCTCCACCGGACGGCCCGCGATCGACGGCTACGACCAGGTGCCGCCCCGGGTCCGAGGACGCGGCTGGGTCACCTATCTCGCCATCCTGATGTTCCTGCAGTTCCTCACCAGCCAAGCGGGCGTGCTCGGCGCCGCGGGCCTGGCACTGTCGATCCTGATGCCGATCGACGGCGATCCCGCGTCGACGGTGTCGATCGGTTTCTGGGGCCTGGTCATGGTCCTGGTCGCGATCACGGTCCACTTCACCAACCGCTACGCGATCGTCGAGCGGTTCTCCACTGGCCTGGTCCTGCTCGTCACCGCCGCCGTGGGAGTACTGGTGCTGGGCCTGCGGGCGACCCCCTTCGCCTGGAGCGCGGCGGATCTCGCCTCTGGCATGCAGTTCCAGCTCTCGGCCGGAGCGATGGGCGTCGCGCTGGCGATGTTCGGGCTCACCGGCGTGGGCGCCGGCGAGATCACCTCCTACAGCTACTGGTGCGTCGAGAAGGGTTACGCCGCCTGGACCGGCCCCGACGACGGCTCGGACGACTGGGCGGAACGAGCACGCGGCTGGATCGCGGTGATGAAGAAGGACGCCTGGCTGTCGTGGATCATCTACACGCTGTCGACCGCTGCCTTCTACATCCTCGGCGCCGCGGTGCTCAACCCACAGGGCCTGGTACCGGAGGGCACCGGGGTGCTGACCACCATCTCCCGCATCTTCTCCGACACGCTGGGTTCCTGGGCGGGCACGATATTCCTGATCTTCGCCGCGATCACCCTGTTCAAGACGATCCTCGCGAACGTGCCGAGCCTGTGCCGCCAGATCGCCAATTCGGTGGCCCTGTTCGGATTCTTCGACTGGTCCGATCCGGTGGCGCGCGGACGCTGGATGCGCGGACTGATGATCGTCATGCCGGTGTGCTGGGGAATCCTCGGCGTGCTGGTGAATTCACCGCTCGCGCTGGTGGTCCTCGGCGGCATCCTCAACGCGCTGTACCTGCTAGCGGTCGCCGTCGCCGCGGTGTACCTCTCCTTCCGGCGGACCGATCGCCGGATCACCGACGGCAGGCTCTTCACCGCGTACCTGCTGTTCTCCGCCGTGGCGATCTTCGCCGTCGGCCTGATCGCGCTGACCACCTGATCCGCAACCCCGGGAGCCACCCCATGAAGATCGTCGCCGCGGACGTGATCGTCGCCTCGCCCGGCCGGAACTACGTGACGCTCAAGATCACCACGGACAGCGGGAGCCACGGACTGGGCGACGCCACGCTCAACGGCCGTGAACTCGCCGTCGTCGCCTACCTGCGCGAGCACGTGTGCCCGCTGCTGATCGGCCGGGACGCCCGCCGGATCAACGACGTCTGGCAGTACCTCTACCGCGGGGCGTACTGGCGCCGCGGCCCGGTCACGATGACCGCGATCGCCGCCGTCGACTGCGCGCTGTGGGACATCCTCGGCAAGGAGACCGGCCGTCCGGTGCACGAACTGCTCGGCGGGGCCGCCCGTGACGGTGTGCTGGTCTACGGGCACGCGAGCGGGCAGACGCTGGACGAGCTGACCGACGACGTCGCCCACTACCTCGAACTCGGCTACCGCGCCATCCGCGTCCAGGCCGCGGTGCCGGGGCTGGACAGCACCTACGGCCTGCACCACCCGGGGACCGGGCACACCTACGAGCCCGCCGACGGCGCCGCGCCCGCCGACAACGTCTGGCACACGCCCGCCTACCTCGACTTCGCGCCGCAGATGATGGCGGCCGTGCGCGAACGCCACGGCTACGGCTTCCACCTGCTGCACGACGTGCACCACCGGCTGTCCCCGCTGGAGGCGGCGCAGCTCGGCAAATCCCTTGAGCCCTACCGGATGTTCTGGATCGAGGACCCGACCCCGGCCGAGGACCAGGAGGCTTTCCGGACGATCCGGCAGCACACCACCACGCCGATCGCGACGGGCGAGGTGTTCAACTCGATCTGGGACTGCCAGACGCTGATCACCGAGCGGCTGATCGACTACATCCGCACCTCGGTCTCGCACACCGGCGGGATCACCCACCTCCGCAAGATCTTCGACCTGGCCGCGTTGTACGGCGTGCGAACCGGATCGCACGGCGCCGGCGACCTGTCCCCCGTGTCGTTCGCCGCCGCCCTGCACCTCGACCTGACCGTGCCCAACTTCGGCATCCAGGAATACATGGGGCACCTGGACCCGGCCGGCGAGGTGTTCCGGACCAGCTACACCTTCCAGGACGGGTACATGCGCCCCGGTGACGCACCAGGGCTCGGCGTGGAGATCGACGAGGAGGCGGCCGCGCGGTACCCGTACTCGCCGAAGTACCTGCCGGTCAACCGACTGCGGGACGGCTCGATGCACGACTGGTGACGCGCGGTGAAACACCTACGGCACAACGACTCCGCGGACCAGCCCCGGCAATGAGGTCAACTCCCCACTGCCAGTTTCCGCAGTACGTCACGCAGTGCGGCCATGGCTGTACCGGGTTGGTCCCAGAAGACCATGTGCCCGGCTTCCGGAACCTCGACGAGTTCGGCTGACGGATTCGCTTCGGCGGCTTCGGCCGCACCGGCGGCGGTGACGACTGGACTGTCGCCGCCGTGAACGAGAAACGCCGGGGCGGGCACCTGAGGCCAGTCGGTGAAGAAATCCTCGGATTCGAAACCGGCGTGGGTGGCGGCGATCGCGGTGCGGGAGCACGACGAAAGCCAGCGAGCGCGCAGTTCCTGTTCACGGCGTGGCCATCGTGGCCAGGAGCGCGCCACCTCGTCGGCGTCGGTGCCCCCGCGTGCCTGGTCCAGCTGCCCGAGGAAGGCTTCGAGGGTGGTCGGGTAGGCCCCCCGTCCGGGGCCGCTCAGCGGAGGATCGACGAGAACCGTGCCGCGCGGCTCACAGCGGCCCGACGCCGCGACCCGGGCGGCGATCCGCGCGCCCATGGAGTGGCCGAGCAGGATCGGGCGGTGCAGGCCGAGCCCGGCCACGGCGGCTTCGACGTCGGTGGCATAGCTCGCCAAGTCGTAGCCGCACAACGGATCGGTCGCCGGCGCGTTGTCGGACAGTCCGCGTCCGCGGACGTCGAGCACGAGCGGGCGCACGAGGTCGGTGAGTTCCCGCGCCACGAAGTCCATCGTCACGGCGGGGCTGGTGATCCCGGGCAGCACGAGCAGCGGGATCCCGTCGACGGGCCCGTAGTCCAGCAAATGCAGCCGGACCGGGCCTGAGCGCACCCAGCAGCTGGTCGCGGGAACGGTACCGAGATCGGCCAGCGCGGGCTGCCCGAGCGTGCGCAGCGCCGGGGATTCGGCCGGGATTGTCGTGGCCATGGGGATTCTTCTCCTTTTCAGTACCGGCTCGACGGCGCTTCGACGAGGCCACCCAGGTAGGTCAGGGCGTCCTCGACGGCAACGACGTCGGCGTACTTGGCCTGCAGGTCGAACAACGCGGCATCGTGCGGCCCCCGCGCGCGGTCACCACAGGCCTCACGCACGACGAGGGTGTTGAACCCGGACTGGACAGCGTCGACGGCGGTAGCCCGCACGCACCCCGAAGTCGTTGCGCCGCAGACGAGAACGGTGTCCGTGCCCAGGCCGGTGAGCAGAGCGGCCAACGCCGTTCCGTGGAACGCCGACGCGCCCTTCTTCACGATGAGATGGTCGCCGTCACGGTGTTCGAGCCGGGGATCGAGAACGACTGCTTCGCTTCCTTCGCGCAGGGCTCGCATACCCGGCGCTTTCCGCAGCCAGGCGACGGCGTCCCCGTCCGCCTCGGCGGGCGTATAGCTGATCGCCGTGTAGATCACCGGAACTCCGCGCCGCCGGGCCTCGGCGACGAGGGTGGCCGTGGCGGTCACCTCGGCGGTGAGGTCCGCGCCGGAAGGAAACCCGGATTCGGTGAACCCGCGGGTCAGGTCGACGACCACCAGGGCAGGGCGGGATCCGCGGGGCACGGTGGCGCCGAAGCCCGCCCGGTGGTAGACGCTGTCGGCTCCGGCGCCGTGCAGACCGGGGGTGCGCTGCTCATCGACGGGCACGCCACAGCTCCTTGATCAGTTTGTCCTGGGTGCGGATCCGGCCCAGCAGCCAGCCTTGGAACAGCCCGAGTGCCGCGGCGGCCGCGATCGGGGCGTAGCGCTTGACCCCCGCGGGAACCAGCATGGCCAGCCCGTCGAGAGCCTCGCCGTCACCTGACGAAGCCGACGCCTGAACTGTGCTGCCGTCCGGTACCGGCTCCCCTGTCGTGCCGGACGGTGCCTGCAGCCGGTCGGCGAGGTTGCGGGCGAACTGGTCGAGCAACCGGGTGGAGACCGCGCCGATCGCGCCCTTGCCGAACTGGGCGAGCTTGCCGCGGATCGACAGGTCGGTGCGGAGTTCGATGGTGGCGCCGCCCGGAGCTTCGCGCACGGTCAGCGTCACGTCGGCCTCGGCGTCACCGTTGCCGTGTGTGTCCGATCCCCTGGCCAGCAGCCGCAGCCTGCGTTCGTCGGTGGCGACTTCGGTGAAGCGCACGGTGCCGGAGTAGGCGGCGGTGATCGGGCCGACCTTCACCTTCACGCGGCCGAGGTAGGCGTCGTCCTGCTGGCCGTCGAGGGTCGCGCCGGGGAGACACGTGGCCACCCGCTCGACGTCGTTGAGCAAGGCGAAGACCGCGCCGGGGTCGGCCTGGACGGGTAGCTCGTTTTCCAATATCACGGTGTCGCTTCCTTTTCCGGGACGGGACAGGTGCCTGCTTCCCTCGCGCGGCACCGGCTCGCCGCCGTCGCCGAAACCGCGTCCACAATGGTCTGATAGCCGGTGCAGCGGCACAGGTTCGCCGAGATCGCCTCGCGGATCTCCTCGCGGCCGGCGTCCGGCCGCTGGGCGAGAAATCCCTCGGCCAGCATCAGGAATCCGGGCGTGCAGAAGCCGCACTGCAAGCCGTGGTGGTCGCTGAAAGCCTGCTGCAGATCGGAAAGTTCGCCGTCGCGCCCCAGCGACTCGACCGTGCGGATCTCGGCCGCCTCCGCCTGCACGGCGAACATCAGGCAGGCACGCACCGGTTCGCCGTCGACGAGGACCGTGCAGGCGCCGCACACCCCGTGCTCACACCCGGTGTGGGTGCCGGTGAGCCCGAGGTCGTGACGCAGGACGTCGAGCAGGGTCCTGCGCGGTTCGACGAGGGCTTCGTGTTCGCTGCCGTTGACGTTCAGGACGATCAGGTGCCGGTCGGTCATGACGGGGTGCTCGCTTCCTCACGACGGGGTACCGAAGCCGCGTCGAGTGCGGTGAGCACGGTCTGCGGGTGTACCGGCGTCGTGTCGAGTTCGACTCCGGTGTGGCGCAGCGCGTCGTTGATCGCGTTCAGCACGGCGGCCGGCGCGCCGATGGTGCCGCCTTCCCCGGCGCCTTTCGCGCCGTTCTCGGTGAACGCGCAGGGGGTTTCGAGGTGAGCGACGGTGATGTCGGGGATCTCCGTGGCGGTCGGCACGAGGTAGTCGATGAAGCTGGCGGCGGAGGGGTCGCCGTTGCCGGCGTAGGTGATCTCCTCGAACAACGCGCCGGCGATGCCCTGTGCGATGCCGCCGCGGCACTGCCCGTCGACGACCTGCGGATGGATCACCACCCCGCAGTCCTCCACGCACGCGTAGCGCAGGATCCTGATCTGCCCGGTGCCGGGGTCGGCCTCGACGACCACGGCGTGCGTGGCGTTGGAGAAGGTGCCGTCACCGGGCACGTCGAAGCTCGCCGTGGCCGAAAGCGCCGGTTCGACGCCCTTGGGCAGCAGATGGCTGCGCAGATAGGCCACGTCGGCGATCTCCTCGAAGGACGCGCGGCGGGCCGGGTCATCGACCTGGACCACGCCACCGTCACCGTCGAGACGGACGTTGTCCTGGCCGGTTCCGAGCAGATGCGCGGCGATCGCGCACAGCTGCTCGCCGAGCCGGTCGGCGGCGCGGGACACCGCCGACCCGCCGATCGTCACCGACCGGGAAGCGAAGGTCCCCCATCCGTACGCGATGCGCTCGGTGTCGCCCTGGCGCAGCTTGACCTGGTCGAGGTGCAGCCCCAGCCGGTCGGCCACGATCTGGGCCAGCGTCGTCTCGTGCGATTGGCCGTGGTTCATCGTGCCGCTGGTGACCACGACCGAGCCGGTGGTGTCCATCCGGATCTCGGAGATGTCGAAGCCGGGGACCACGGTCATCTTCCGCTGGGCGAAGGCACCCGACCCGTAACCGGTCCGCTCCGAGAAACAGCAGTAGCCGATGCCGATGTGCCTGCCCCTGGCAGCGGCGCCGTCGCGGATCTCGTACCACCCCTCGTCGCGCAGCGTGGCCTCGGCCAGATCGAGCGACTCGCGGTAGGTGCCGGGGTCGTAGGTGATGGCGTTGACGCCGGTGTACGGGAACCGGGTGATCACGTTGCGGCGCCGGATCTCGACCGGATCGAGGCCGAGTTCCCTGGCCGCGCGCTCCATGACCCGTTCGATGGCCAGCACGTACTGGGGACGGCTCACCCCGCGATACGGTGCGGTCGGCGCCTTGTTGGTGGTGATGGCGCGACCGCGGACCCGGTACTCGGGCACCTGGTACACACTCGGCATCTCGGCCGACGCCATCAGCGGCTCGATCCCCGCCGTGAACGGATAACAGGAGTAGGCGCCCATGTCGCAGACGACGTCCGCCTCCAGCGCGGTGATCCGCCCGCCGGAATCGAACGCCGCCCTGGTGCGGTAGCGCTGCTCCCTGGCCAGGAACCCGGCGGTGAGCGCTTCCCGGCGATCTTCGATCCACTTCACCGGGCGGTGCAGCAGCCGCGCCACCGCCGCCACCGCGATCTCCTCGCGGCCGACCACGCACTTCTGGCCGAACCCGCCACCCATGTCCGGAACGGTGACCCGCACGGTGCGCTCCGGAACGCGCAGGGAGCGCGCCATCGCGGTGCGCACCTGGTGCGGCACCTGGGTGCACATCCGCACGAGCAACTGGTCGTCGTGATCATCCCAGGACGCGACCACTCCGCGTGTCTCGAGCGGGAGCGCGTTCTGCCTTCCGCTCCTGGTGACGACCTCGACCACGCAACCGCCACCGGCGCGGGCCGCTTCGAACGCCGCGTCGACGCCGGACGTGTCGAACATCGAGACGTCGACCAGCACGTTGCCCGGCGCCTCCTCGTGCACGAGCGGTGCCCCGTGGGCGAATGCCGTCTCCTCCGACACGATCGCCCCGAGTGGCTCGCAGGAGACCACGGCGGCCTCGACGCCGTCCTCGGCGCTGTACGGGTCACGGGCGACGACCAGTGCGACCGGCTCGCCGGCGAACCGCACCTTCTCCTTGGCGAGGATCGGCATCGCGGTCGGCACGAACTCCTCGAGTGGACGGTCGAGCAGGGCGACGATGTCACCGAGTTCGAGGTCGGCGGCGGTGTAGGCGGCGACGACGCCGTCGACCGCCAAGGTGGCCGTCAGGTCGATCCCGGTGATCGCGCCGTGCGCGACCGTCGACCGGACGAAGGCCGCGTGCAGCATCCCGGGCAGCTGGATGTCGTCGACAAAACGTCCCCGGCCGCGGAGCAGGCGAGGGTCTTCGCGCCGGGGCACCGACGCCCCGACCCAGCGTCCCTTCCGCCCGTCGAACCGTGGGGTCATCGCGTCTCTCCTTTCCGCCACGCCTCGTCCAGTGCCCGGGTGACGAGGGTCCGGGTCAGCCGCCGCCGGTAGGCGCCACTGGCGGCGGCGTCATCGGGAGGGTCGACGGCCGCCGCCGCGGCCTCCCCGCACGCGTCGAACAGCTCGGACCCCGGGACACCTCCGGTGAGCAGGGCCTCGGCCTCGGGCACCCGGACCGGTGCCGGCGCCACCCCGCCGAGCACCACCCGCCCGCCGGTCAGCGGACCACGGTCGCCGTCGGCGTCCAGGCTGACCGCGGCGTCGACGATGGCGAAGTCGCCGTGGCGGCGGGCGAATTCGGTCAGCGCGGCCCGGGGCGCCGGACGGGTGAACCGCACCGCCGTCACCACTTCGTCCGGTTCGACGGCCGTGGTGTAGAAACCGAGGAACATCTCCCCCGCCGGGATCTCCCGGCGTCCTCCGGGACCTTCGGCGACGATCACGGCGTCGAGCAGCAGGGCCAGCAGACACCATTCCGCGGTGGCGTCACCGTGCACGATGCTGCCCGCCACCGTGCCGCGGGAGCGGATCGGCAGGTGCCCCACCCACCGCATGGCGCGGGAGAGCACGGCGAAGTCCGGTCCCAGCTCGGACGCGGCGAGCTCCACCCTCCGGTGGGTGACCAGCGCGCCGATCGTGCTCCCCGAATCCGTCCGCCGCACGGAGTTCAGGGCCGGATCCCGGCGCAGCGGTCCCAGGTCCACCAGAGCCGTCGGCCGGGCGAGCCGGAAGTTCATCATCGGCATCAGGCTCTGGCCCCCGGCGATCAGTTTCGGGTCTTCACCCGCCGCGGTGAGTTCCCCGAGCAGGCCGATGGCGTCGGGGACGTCGTGGGCCCGGTGGTAGCGGAACGCGGCGGGCTTCACGCGGTCGACCTCTCGGCCGGACTCGTCTCGGCCGCGGGCCCGGCCGGGACGACGATCCGGTCGAGCTCACGGCCACGGGTCTCCGGCGCGCCAAGCATCATGAACACGACCGCGGCGACCACGAGCACACCGAGTACGGTGAAGGTGAGGGGCAGCCCGAGCACCGGCCACAGAACGCTGCCGAACAGCAGTGGCGCGAAGCCCGTGACGGCCCGGCTCGACGACGACGCCCAGCCGAAGCCGGAGGCACGCAGCTCGGTCGGGTAGAGCTCGGAGACGTAGGCGTACATCACCGGGATGACCACCAGCGCGAACATGCCGAACGCGCCGATCGCCACGACGGCTCCCACGGGCGAGTCCAGCAGCAGTGAGAACACCACGAGTGACAGTGCCGCGAGCGGCCCGGAGATCATGATGATCCGCTTGCGGCCGACCTTGTCGACCAGCAGCACCGCCAGTGCGACACCGACGATGCCGAGCGCGTTCATCACCGCGGTCGAGGCGAAGGCGGCGATCTGCCCGAATCCCTGTGCCCGCAGGATGGACGGCATCCAGCTGAGCGCGGCGTAGTAGACCAGCATGACGCTGATGAACAGCGACCACGCGACCGCCGTGATCCGGGGGTGGAACGCCCACACGCGGCGCAGCTGGTCGAATGCCGCCGCGACCGCGCCACCACGGGTGTCCTCCACCACCGCGGGCGGAATCGAATACGGCTCGGGCTTCGTTCCCGTGCGGCGCACGAGATCGTCGATGACGGCACGGGCCTCCGCTTCACGGCCCTTGCGAACCAGGTACAGCGGCGACTCCGGGACGCCGCGCCGCACCCAGAACAGCAGCAGCGCTGGCAGGATCATCAGGACCAGCATCCACCGCCAGTTCCCGGAAACCGGGACCAGCAGCGTCGCGGTCACCGCGGCCAGCGTGGTCCCGACGGGCCACCATCCGTCCATTGCGGACAGCACCCGCCCGCGATGGCGACGCGGGGAGAACTCGCTGACGATGGCGTAGTCGACGGGGATGCATCCGCCGAGCCCGATCCCCGCGAGGAAACGCAGCAGCAGGAAGATCTCCACGTTCGGCGAAAGCGCCCCGAGCACGGAGAACAACGCGAACAGCAGCAGCGTGACGCTGAACGCCTTCTTCCGGCCGATGCGGTCCGCCACCGTGCCCCAGACGACCGCACCCACCGCCATGCCGATCAGGTTCGCCGTCGCCACCAGGCCCTTCTGCCCCGCGGACAACGTGAACTCCGCCCCGACCAGTGGGGTGAGGAATCCGTTCAACGCGACGTCCCAGGCGTCGAACATGTATCCCAGTCCGCCGATGAGGAAGATCTTTCCTTGCACGCTCCAACGCCAGGGCAGGTCCTGGACTATCTGATCTCCAGTGCGCATGAATCGCTCCGTCGCGCCGGTCAGTCCGCGTCTCAGCGAGCGAACTGGTAATGGATGGACTCGGTGTCGGGGTCGCTGAGCGGGCTGCCGTTCCACAGCCAGTCGTAGGAGACATCGGACTCGCCGTCGAACCGGCGCAGCTTCTCGTCGCGCTCGCGCTGCTCCGGGCCGTCCGGCAGGTGGTAGAAGCTCATGTTCTGCAGCGACGCGTCCTGGACCATGCCCGCGTGCTTGGCGCGCCGGTCCACGTACCGGACCAGAGCGGCGTCGATCCCGTCGCGGGTGACGCGCCCCAGCTCCTCGGCGAGCACAGCGGCGTCTTCCATCGCCTGGGAGGCGCCTTGGGCCTGGTAGGGCAGCATCGCGTGGCAGGCGTCGCCGAGCAGGGCGATCCGGCCGTCGACCCAGACCGGATCACGGCGCCGACGGTACATCGCCCACACCGAGACATCCTCATCCTTGGCCTTGGCCAGCAGGGTCGGGACGCGATCATCCCAGTCCTGGTACTCGGCGGCGAGTTCGGCGGCGGTGGCGGGCCCGCTCCACTCACGGGCGATCACCTCGCTGCACGGCACGATCGCGACCACGTTGAGGTACTCGCCGCCGCGGATCATGTAGTGCACCAGGTGCTTGTCCGGGCCGTACCAGATCGTGGAGTGGTACCGGTCGGCCAGGAAGCGCGTGGCGGGGTCCTGCGCGATCAGGTCCCCGGAGATCAGGGCCCGGTAGGCCATCTCGCCGGAGAACGCCAGCGTGTCGTCGAATCCGGCGAGGTCCCGCACCGCCGAGCGGATCCCGTCCGCGCCGATCACCACGTCACCCTCGAACCGGCGCCCGTCCGCGGTGACCACGGCAGGCCGCTCCGGCCGGGAGCGGTCGAGTTCGACCACCCGCGCGCCGGTCGCCATCCGCACCACCGGACCGGCGACGTCCGGATCCAGGCAGGCGTCCAGCAGCACCCCGTGCAGGTCGGCCCGGTGGTAGTGCCAGTAGGGCGCGCCGTACTGGTCGATCACCCGGCGCCCGAGCGGCAGCTGGGCGATGATGCTGCCGTCGGCCCAGCGACGGCGAACCTGGTCCTGCGGCTCGGTCCGCACCCGCTCGAGCCGGGCACGCAGACCCAGTCCGATGAGGATCCGGCTGGCGTTCGGCGCGGTCTGGATACCGGCGCCGATCTCGCCCAGTTCCGGGGCCGCCTCGACCACGGTGACCCGCAGGCCTCGCTGCCGGAACGACAACGCCGCGCAGAGCCCGCCAAGGCCGCCACCGACAACAACGACTTCGAATGACTGACTCGCAGCCACGTCGGCCTCCTGTCCTCGTCGATCCATCCGTTTTCCGCCCGAGGTGCCGGGCTCAGGCCTGCCTGCCCGCCGGTGCGACGGCACCGCTGAGCAGCCCGCCCGCCCGCGGCACGCGGGGCTCGACACCGAGTTCGGACAGGATCCGGAACGTGGTGGCGGTCGCCGCGGTCAGCACCGGGATCCCGATCTCGTCCTCCACCGGCTGGATCGCCGGCAACGACGGCATCTGGACGCAGGCCGAGAGCACCAGTGCGTCCACATCGGACAGATCGAGCCGCCGGTGGTGCTCCCGCAGCGCGGCCGGGTCCAGCCTGGCCACCGCGAGGTTGTCCGGCACCTCCAGCGAAAGCGCGTCGGCCACCTCGATCCCCGCGTCCTCGAGGTAGTCCGCCACCGCTTGGGTCAGCGGCTTCAGGTACGGCGTGATGATCGCGACCTTGCGAGCGCCGAGCGCGCGGATCCCGGACAGCAACGCGCCGGCACTGGACACCACCGGTGCTTCACTGCCCTCGGCGCGCAGCACGCTGGTGATGTCGTCCTCGGCGGTGCAGTGATAACCGGGCCCCTGAGCCATGATCGCCACCAGGCACGCGGTGGCGACCACATCCGGACGGGCGTCGGCCAGCTCCGCGGCCGCCCGGCCGGCCTGCGCGTTCATCGCCCGCAGCTGCTCGGGTTCGACGTGCCGCATCCGCGCCCGCGCCGAGTGGAACACGAACCGGTCCCCCGGCTCCGCCTCCTCCCTGGCCCGCAGCATCCGCGGCAGCTCGGTCTCCATCGTGAGGTTCGAGCTGGGGACGATCATCCCGATGTGGTGGTCCCGGACGCTGCCCGCCGCGCTCATCGGCGGCCCGCCGGGCGCATCTCGGGCACGGTCAGCTCACCGTTGTCGACGATCAGTTCGTCGTCCAGGTAGAGGGAGTTGCCGCGCATCGGGATGTCGAAGTGGCACGGCGTGTCGTTGGGACCGCCCAGCTCGTTGTTCGGGCCGATGGAGAACATCACGTTGCCGTAGAAACTGCGCAGTTCCATACCCATCCCGCCGGGGAACTGGGTCAGGCCGTGCCAGTGCGCCCGCTCGTCGAGCCCCCAGCCCACGTGGCTCATCCCGTAACCGCGGGGGTCGTCGAAGCTCTCGATGTAGGACCGCAGCAGGTCCGCGTCCAACCCGGACGATCCGGCACCGCCGCGGATGTCCCGGATGAAACCCGCCTCGATGGTGATCTCCACCGGGGTCTGCACGTAGGAGTTGAACGGGAGCAGCACATCCCCCGGTGAGAGCACGATCTTCCCGTCGACGCCGTCGTCGGCGCCACCGGTGAACACGAACGCCGCCGGCCAGTGGTCCCAGCGGCCGGGGGTGTCGGTGTAGCCGTACTCGGACAGCGTCGGGTACACGCCGAGCCGGTAGGTGACGTCGGTGCCCGCCGGGCTGGTGATCCGCATCGTGCCCGCCTTGGCGAGCAGCTCGGCGCCGATCTCCACCCGTTCACGCAGTTCCTTCGTCGGCATGAGCCTGGCCAGCAGCTCGGGTGGCTCGACCGCGGTCAGGATCCGGGTGCCCGCGTCCTGGATGGCGAACTGCTCCTTGCTGAACAACAGGAACGTGCAGTCGACCACCATGTCCACGCTCTTGAGCGCCTCGACCGCGAGCGGGACGTTCCCGAGCCCCGAATCGCCCACCGCCCACGCCCCCGCGGCACTGGCGGGCGAGGGCAGGCGCAGGTGGAACGCCGCCGCGCCGAGTTGCTGGGCCGCCCACAGGAAAGCGTCGGCGTACTCCGCCCGCTCGCCGCCGCGGGTCAGCACCGCCACCGTCTCGCCCTCGTGCACACCCGAGAACGTCAGCTGACGCAGGCAGATGTCGTTGAACAGGTTCTGGTCCATCGGTGACCACCTCCACATTCATCCGAACACGTATTATCCGGATACGCAATACTTCGGAACGTTTCCAGCGGGTAAAGGCGTGCCCCGGCGAACGGCCGCCCTGGCCGTGCGCGATCGTCCGGACACGTAGGATCACAGCGGACCCGGAAGACGGGCCGAGCCGACGAGGGAGAAGCAGCGATGGGTGAGCCGGCGCGCACGGGCCGACGCAGGGACGACACGCCGGCCGCCGCTCCCGCGCCGCCGTCCGATCTGCTGGCCGCTCCCGGCTACGGCGCCCGCCGTCTCTACCAGGCCTATCTCGCCGCCTGGAACCGTCACGTGGACTCGGTGCTGACCGGTCCGCAGTTCGCCGTCCTGTCCGCGGTCCGCGCCTACCCCGGCAGCGACCAGAGCTCACTGGCCGGAGCCGTCGCACTCGACACCTCGACGATGGCCGACGTGTGCCGCAGGCTCGAGCGACGCGGCCTCATCCGGCGCGTGGAGTCGCCCCATGACGCCCGGCGCAAACTGCTGTCGCTCACCGACGAGGGCAAGTCCGTCCTGACCCAGGTGAACCGCCGCGCCCGAAGGCTGGACAAGGCACTCCTCGACGGGCACGGCACCGCCGGCGACGTCGACGTGGCGTCGCTGCTCAACACACTCGGCGCCCACTGGGAGCGCATCGCCTCGGTCGACAAGCTGCGCTGAGCGCGGACCCTCCTACCGGGTGGTGCGGAGGAATGCGTCGAGTTCGGCCCTGGCCGGGGAGGTCGCGGGTCCCCGCCTGGTGACGGCGATCGCGGCGGCGGCGTTCGCCCGGCGCGCGGCTTCGAGCAGCGTGGTCCCGGCGATCAGTTCGGCGGCGAGCACCCCGCAGTGCGCGTCCCCCGCGCCGTTGGTGTCCACGGCGTCCACCGCGAATCCCGGCACGGTGACAACATCCTCGCCAGTGACCACACGGCACCCGGCAGGCCCGTCGCGGACGATGACCGTCTCCACGCCGCCGCTCGCCGCACCGAGGATCTCCGCCTCCCTGGCGTTGCAGCTGAGAATGTCCACATGTGACAGAACAGCCGAGAGCACCGGCTCGGGGATGTCCCCGGCGAGCGGACCCGGGTCGCACAGGACGGTCGCGCCCGCCACCCGTGGCAACCAGTCCATCAGCGCTTCCGCGTTCGACTCGTGCAGCAGGCTGTATCCGGTGAGGTAGACGACGTCGTGACCGGTGGGGACGATCCCGTCGAGCATGCCTCGCGGCAGCCGCCCTTCGGCACCGGTGCCGGTGATGAAGGTGCGTTCACCGTTGTCCTCCACCAGCGCGACGGAGATCCCGGTGTCGCCTTCGCCCGATGGCCCATGCGCGAGGACGATGCCCTCGGCGGCCATCGCCGATCGGGCGAGGTCGGCGAAGTTCCCGGTGCCGTGCATTCCGGCGTAAAGAACGTCCGCACCCGCCCTGGCGGCCGCCGCCATCACGTTGAAACCGCCGCCGGGCAGGAAATCCATTGTGGACGCCATAACGTCGCTGCCGGACACCGGCAGCCACGGCACCCTCATGACCAGGTCCAGCACCACCTGTCCGGTGTGGACCAACCGCCCGTTCACCGCGTCACCTCGGTCTTCTTCGCTCCACCGAGCAGCGCGTAGATCCCGCCCGCGGCCACGAAGGTGATCACCCAGCCGAGCCCGTTCTCCCCCGCCCAGGTGCCGGCGAACGGCCCGCGGAACCAGACGTCGTCGCCCGCTCCCGCCGTGGTGAACAGGTAGCCACCGGCGATCGCCACCAGCCAGGCGGTCAGCGCTCGCGGTTCGAATCCTCCCGAGTACCAATACCGGCTGCTGGACCGCAGGTCCATCAGCGCGCGGCCGTCGTAGTGCCGCCGCCGCGCCATGTCGACCAGGAACACGCCGACCCACGCGGTGATCGGCACGGCGAGCAGGCTGATGAACGCGATGAACGGGCCGTAGAAGCCGTCCGCGATGAGCATGAAGTAGATCGCCCCGGCGAAGGTGACCGCCACGTCCACCACGACGGCGTAGACCCGCTTGGTGCGGACACCGAGGGTGAGCAGGGTGAGCCCGGCCGAATACACCGAGAGGTGATTCGACAGCAGCAGGCCGCCGAACGCGGCGATCAGATACGGCACAGCCATCCAGCCGGGCAGGATGGCGCGGATGGCGGCCACCGGGTCGCCGGCGTCACCCAGGGACGGATCCCCCGCGGCCAGCAGGCCGCCCAGCGAGATCAGCAGCACCAGCGGGATCCCCGCCCCCGCCGCCGCGGACAGCACCAGCTGCCCGGCACGCACACCGGGAGCCTGGTAGCGCGACATGTCGGCGGACGCGTTCGCCCAGCCGATCCCGGTCCCGGCGGCGATCACGCCGATCCCGGCCACCACAACGCCCGCGGCGGCCGGTTCGGCCGCGGCGACCGCCTGCCAATCCACAGTGGACACCAAGCTGACGCCGACCACGATGTTGAGCGCGCCGAAGATCCAGGTGGACCACTTCTGCACGGTCAGCAGCACCGCGTGGCCGAGTCCGGAGACGATGACGGTCAGCACCACGAAGACGGTGATGCACAGGATGGTCAGCACGGGCGAGGACTTCGCCGCCGCGTCGGTGCCGAACACTATGGCGCACAAGGAAAGCAGCGCGAACGCGGCGGTGGTGGTGTTGACCGTCTCCCAGCCGAGCCGCGACAGCAGCGATACCGCCGTCGGCCCGGCGTTGCCCCGCACCCCGAACACCGCGCGGGACAGGGTGAGACCGGGCGCGCCACCGCGGCGCCCGGCGATCGAGACCACACCCACCACGGCGAAGGAGCCGACCGAGCCGAGCACCGCGACGATCGCCGCCTGCCAGACGGTCATCCCCTGCACCGCGACCAGTGTCACGCCCAGTGGCAGCCCGAGAATGCTGATGTTGGCGGCGAACCAGACCCAGAACAGCTGCATCGGGTGGCCGGTGCGCTCGGCTTCGGGCACCGGTTCGATGCCCCGGGTCTCCAGGGTGGCGTCGACGGTGGTGGTTTCAGTGCTGGGTGTGGTGGACATGCCGGCCTCCAGGCTCGGGAAGTTCACGAAGGGCGAGCAGCGCGGTGGCCAGCGGTTCGAGTTCGAGCCGGTTGACCTGCCGGACCTGTTCGGTCAGCTCGGCGGGAAACACCGCCGCGCCGTGGACCGCGCCGAGGATCGCCCCGCACATCGCGGCGACCGTGTCGGTGTCACCGCCGATCTCGGCGGCGAGGGTGAGCGCCTCGAACGGTTCGCCGCCGAGCGCATCGGCCAGCGCGACCGCGGCGACGACGGATTCCTGTGCGGCCACCGAGGTGCCGATGACTTCGCAGAGCACGTCCGCCAGTTCGGCTCTGCCCAGCCCGCGCACCCAGCCGCGCGCCCAGCGGATGCGGGTGGCGATGTCCCCGCCCGCACTCCAGTGACCGCGCCGGGCACCGGCCGCGGCGGCCTGTTCTGCCTCGTCGAGCGCCTCGCCGAGATCCGCGCCTTCGATCCCGGCGGACACCGCGCCGGCGATCGCGGCGGCTCCCGCCAGCCCCAGCCCGGTGTTGTGCGTGACCCGGCTGGTGTCGGCAACGGCGTCCAGCAGCGCGGCCCGATCCGGTCGCGAGGCGATGGCGATCGGCGTGACCCGCATGGCCGCACCGTTGGTGGTGCCCCAGCGCCCGGCCTCATCGGCGGATACCCCCGCCTGGAGCGCCTCCAGCGCGCGTTTGGTGGACGGCCCGAGCAGGTCCGCCGAACCGCGCCGGATCATGTCGGCCTCCCAGTCGACGAGTGCCTTGGCGAAGACCTCCGGCTCCACCCGGCCGCCGCCGTCGACGAGCAGCCGCGCGAGCAGCAGGGCCTGCTCGGTGTCGTCGGTGACGGATCCGGCGGGCATGCCCGGGGCGATCGGCTGGTCGGCGACAGCGGGCAGCAGGGTGGTCACCCGGCCGTACCGGCGGGCGATCTCCTCACGCGACATCGACTGCGTCGGCATGCCGAGCGCGTCGCCGAGGGCGAGGCCGGTGAGCGCACCGAGCGCCCTGCCGTGTCGATCGCTCATCGGGCCACCGGTCCGGGGAACGTCAGGTGGAACCGGAAGCGCGCCGGGTCCAGCAGGCTCACCACGTGCTCGACCAGCCCGCCACTGGCGTCCACAGTGGACCTGGTGGCGTGCAGGAACAACTCACCCGGTTCGCGCTCCAGCAGCGCGGCCGACGCGGTGTCCAGCTTCTCGGTGGAGATCCACTGCTCGCCACCGGCCGCGCGCAGTCCGGCCGCGCGCAGGGTTTTGGTCAGGGAACCTTCGACCAGTCCCTGATCGGGCAGGTCGGGCAAGGGCACGTAGGCGGTCTCGAGAGAAACGGGCCCGGCGTGCGGATCACGGCGCAGCCGCCGGACCTCGGTCACCCGCGTCAGGCCGTACCTCCGGGTCAGCTCGGCGTCGGCCACTCGCTCGATGCCGAGCAGTTCGGTTTCGATCTCGACTCCGCCGCGCTCGAACGCCTTGGCCCAGCCGGCGACCTGGTCGAGTTCGACGTCGTCGAAGGTGACGAAGGAGCCGACGCCGGTCTGGGTGGTGATCAAGCCGCGGTGCTGCAGATCCGAGAGCGCGCTGCGGACGGTGCCGCGGCTGACCGAGTACCGGCGGGCGAGTTCGTTCTCCCCCGGCAGCCGGTCACCGTGAGCGAGCCGACCGGAGGTGATCTGCCCGGCGAGTTCATCGACCAGCCGGTTCCGCTTCCCGAAGCCGACTCCACCACCCTGTCCAATCATGTACATACATGTACACGCCGGACTCGGCGGTGTCCAGCGACCGCAAGCCTCCCAATAAGGGTACGATGTACGCTAACGTGTGTGTATGTCGTCGCTCATCGGAGCGCGCCGCGGGGCCCGGCGGATTTCCGGGATCAGGACTTCGCGGTCAGTGGGCAGGTCACTCCGGTGAGCCGTTCCGAGGCCTCCCACAGCCGCCGCGCCAGTACCGGGTCGCTGGCCGCTGCTGAACGGCCGACCAGTGCGGGGTGTCCGTGCATCTCGAAGCGTCCGTCCGGGCCGACGTAGCTCGCGCCCGGAAGGTCCTGGGTCGCCGCGTACAACGACGGCAGTGCGCCCTGCGCCTCGGTCTGTGCCAGGTACCGCCCGGCCAGGTGCGCGACCTTGACCAGGTACGGGTTGCGCCCCTTGGTGCCCAGGTTGGTCGCCGAGTAGCCGGGGTGCGAGGCCAGCGCGCGCACCGGCGACCCGGCCTCGCGGCAGCGCCGCTCCAGCTCCAGGGTGAACAGCAGGTTCGCCAGCTTCGACCGGCCGTACGCCTTCACCGGGCTGTAGCCGGAACGGGCGAAGTCGAGGTCGTCGAGATCGAGCACGCCGGCCTTGTGCGCCCCGGAGGCCACGGTCACCACCCGCCCGGTGAGCTGCGGCAGCAGCAGGTTCGTCAACGCGAAGTGGCCGAGGTGGTTGGTGCCGAACTGCAGCTCGAACCCGTCCGCCGTGCAGCCGAACGGGGTCATCGCCACCCCGGCGTTGTTGACCAGGATGTCGAGTTCGCCCTGCCAGCCCTCGGCGAACGCCCGCACCGACGCGAGATTCGCCAGATCCAGTTCACGGACCTCGGTGGTGCCGGACATCGCGGCCGCCGCCCGCTCACCAGCGGCGACATCACGCACCGCGAGCACCGTGCGCGCCCCCGCCGCGGCGAACGCGGTCGCCGTGCCGCGTCCGACGCCACTGGCGGCACCGGTCACCACGACGGTGCGGCCGGTCAGGTCGGGCAGGTCGTCGGCGGTCCACCGGCGCTTCGTCATGATCGCCAGTTTAGGCGCCCGCCCCGACCCCGCGGCCAGATCTGCCACGAAGCCGCCCCAGCGAAGGATCTCCAGGCGCTCAGGGGAGAACCCGCCGGACCGTAAGGTATTCGTACCTACGACTCCAGGAGCTTCATGAACGTCCCCAGCCCCGGCCTCCGGCCGGTACCCGACACGGACCGGGCCGACCAACTGGTCCAGCAGATCGGCGGGGCGGTACTGCGCGACGCCCCCGGCGGGTGGCGGCGGATCGACGTCAAGGCAACGCTGACCACGATGGTCGAGGAGGTCGCGATCACCGTGATCATGGCGGACGGGAGCAGCGCCAAGCCCCGCCCGCCCGACGTCGGCGAAGCTCTCCGCGAGCTGCGCCACGCCCTCTACGAACCGGGCAAGGGCACATGGCTGAGCATGCGGCTCATCCTCGATCCGCCCGGCTCGTTTGTCGTCCACTACAACTTCGACTTCGATCCGCTCTGGGATCCGCCCGTGCCGCCGGTCGTCTACCAGCGCGACCTCGAGGCGTTTCCCCGCGACGAAGAGAGAATTCCCGCGTGGTACCGGAAGCGCTTGAGCGAAGGGATTGATCAGGCATGAGCCCGGCGAAGATCGGCGACGCCGAGCAGGAACGGATCCTGACCGAGATCGCCGACCAGCTGAAGTTCCTGCTGCCCCCTGGCTGGGACTACGCGCAGCTCAAGTACCGGGCCGACCCTGGCGAAGCGGCCGCCATCGTGCGCTCGGTCGCGGAAACGCTCACCCCGTGGACCCCGCCGCCGGTCATCGCGGACCTGTTCGCCGAACTGCGGGCCGCGGCTCCCGGCGGCGGCGCCTGGCTGAGCGCGGTGTTCGAAATGCGCCATCCGGGCTCGTTCAGGATCAGCTTCGGCTGATGAACGCCGAGCGTTGAGCGACCTTCCTGTTCACTCGCGATTTCTGGCCGGCTCAGATCGCCTGGACGTCGGCCAGAAGATTGTTGACGATCTGGAGGTTCGCCTCCTCGTTCGCGGCGGCGTTGTTCGCGACCCAGCGGAGGTCGTCGCCGTACTGCCGCAGTCGCTCCACAGCGGTGCGCTGCTTGGTGACGGCTTCCTGTCCCAATTCGCGGACGCGACTGGCGAACCGTTCCCGTGCGGCGGCGACCTCGGGGAAGACACCCGAGGGGGTGGCCCAGTCGGCGCTCGCCATGGCGTCGACGGCCGACTGGTACACGGTGCAGTTCCCGGTCAGATCAGCGACCTTCGTGTCCAGCCAGCGGGTCACACCGTCGTTGAGGTGCGCGGGAACGATCTCCCGTCGGGTCGGCGGCATGTCCTTGATCGACTCGTCGCGTTCGGGCGGGTCCATCAGGTGGCCGTCCCGAATGGCGGCGATCCTGGTGTCCATGCTCTCGCGAATGCCGTCGACGGCCTGCGCGAATTGCTGCATCTGTGTCCGTACCGCCTGGTCGGCGGCCATGACGAAGTCGGCCCAGCGACCCGGGTCCTGAACCTCCTGCGTATCCGCGGGGACCGACCGTTTGGCGTACTCGGTCGCCCCGGCCACCGCCGCGGCCAACGTCAACGACACCACCTGCCCCCAGCCGGGGACGAGCTTCCCCGCAACCGCTCCCGCGCTCGCGACGGCCACCACCTTCCAGACGAAGCCGGAAACGGACGAACCGTCCGGAGCCTCGTGCTTCTTCTGAAAGCTCTCGACCAATCCTTTGACGGTCTCGTCCAGCGCCCGACGGGATTCAAGGTAGGACGCCCGGTATGCGACCAATCCTTCAGCCAGCGCCAGGAAGACGTTCTCGTTGCCGACCGCGAACCTGGCCCACGCCTTCTCCCAGTCATGGGCTTTGTCGTTGCCCGGCTCGACCCAGCCCTTGCGCATTTCCATGAAGTCGGTGATCAGCGGAAGCAACATCTCGTACTCGGTGTCGCTGGTCCGGCCCGCCTCGCGGTCGGTCGAAGTCGCACCGCCGCCCGAAACGAGATAGCCGTTGGTGAAACCGTTGTACACCGACTCGATAACGTCCGGTGAACTTCTGGCGAGCACGAGTGGCGCGTTGTAGATCGCTCGAGGGTCGACGCCGTCGAGAACCGAGGTGAGAGTCCAGGTTTCGAACGGATGCGACTCCGTGGATTTGTCGGTGGTGCGGTTGTTGACCTCCTGTTCGCTGGAGCCGGTACGCGTGTCCTCGATTTGCCAGCGAGCCGGGCCTTGGTGCTCGTGCGGGTTGAGCAGGTATTCGTACCAGGCGCAGTATTCCGCCATGGTCACTTTCAGCTGGTCGTTGTCCCCCTCGTCCCGCGGCGCGGTGGCGGGCGGGGCGTCGTGCTTCGGCGGGTATCCCGGTGGTGGAGCCATGGGAATCGTGACCTTTCCGGATTTGCCTCGCGGCCGGTCGTCCGCGAATGTCGTCGATGTCGCGGGCAACTGCGTCGTTGCCCGCTCAACTGTCGACGGGCGGTGGCGGCCGGCTGAAGGTCATCCACCGGACATCGTTGGCCGCATGCCTCCACCAGCGGAAACGCTCCTCAATGGCCGCTGGACCACCCCGCGCCCCCCTGCCTGCTTACGTCAAACGCCGGGACCGACTTCGGGGAGGCTCTGTGTTCGTCTTCGTGTGGAGCAGCGGCTTTCTCGCGGGCGGCAAAGGATGCCCGGCGGGCCTTGCTCCCGCTTTCGTCCGGCACGGTCACCATTCGGCCACTTGGCTGTTCCCGGCCCGGCCCGGCTCATAAAGTGGCCGACGTGACGCAGCCCCCATATCCGCAGCACCCGCCGGGCGGCGGTTACCCGCCTCAGCCCTATCCGGCCGGGCCGCCCGGCTACGGCATGCCGCCGAAGCCGCCGAGCGGGGGCACCGCGATCGCCGCCGGGGTGCTGGCCGTGCTCGGCGGGCTCTGGTCGCTGTACCTGTTGATCGACACCATCGTGCTGCTCGCGCGAGGTGAGGCGCCGCTGCCGGTCTGGAACTACAGCATGGTGGTGGTGCTCGCGGCAGAGGTGGGTCTGCTGCTCGGCGGCGGCATCATGCTGTTCGTGAAGAAGTCCGCCGGGCGGATCATGGTGGCCATCGGATCCGGTCTCGTGTTGCTGTCCTACGTAGCGGGCATCGTGGTCGGTGCGCTCGGGGTCGCCGACGCCGGTGGAACGATCACCGGCGTGCAGTTCGGCGGAGCCATCGCCGGACTGCTCATCCTTGGCGCACCTCCGATCGCGACACTGGTGCTGGCACTGGTGCCGCCGACCAAGCGCTACCTGAACCAGCCGCCGCGGCCGATGGGACATCCGCAACCGCGCTGGTGAGCACCACGGTGTTCGGGTCTCTGAGCCTCTGATCGCGCCTGTTCGGCGCCAAAGCCGTCCGCATCGGCGGCGAGCGATCAGGCGGTGCTGAACACCATCGGGTCCGGCCATCTGTCACGACTCCGCAACGGTGGGTGAAACCAGACCGCCGCCGGTCACCGTTGGGCCACCATTTGAGTTGTGCGAGCCGATGGCTCCGGACGGTTCCAGGTCACCACGGGGCTGGTGACCTTCGCGTTCCTGCTGATCATGGGAAACGGGGGCGCTGCCGAACGGCTCTGGCCGTCGGACAGTTCGTCGGCGACGGCCTGGCTCGTCACTGCCGTCACCTGGCCGCATTGGTCGTTGCTGACCGATCTCGCCGCCATTCTCGCGTCGTTCGTCACCATCTTCGCAATGGTGGCGCTGACGGGCGTACTCACCGAGCGCGACCTGGGCCGCACCGCCTCGTTCGGCGCCGCCTGGTTGGCGACGGTCTGCGCCGGCGTGATCGGTGCACTCGTCCAATGGCTGGTCCGAATGGTGACAACGCTGCTAGGGGGCGTCTTCGAGTTCCTGTCCTTCGATGCCGATGACCTTTTCGAGAACCCGGAATACTTTCTTCCCTACGTGGGTCCTTTTCTCCAAGCCGAGGACATCCACGAGAAAACGCAGTACCCGGAGTTTCCGACCCTACTCGGTCTCGGTGCCACCTGGGGCGCGTTGGTCGGGCTGATCGCGACCGGTCCGGCAGTCCTCCTGTTGACACACTTACGGCTACGCCGCGAACGGCCCATACCTTGAACACGTCGGTGACGAAGTCGCGGATCATTGCGGTCCCCCTGATTGCTAGGACTTGCGTACTACCCGCCGGTTCAAGTGGGCTTACGACGCGCGTAGTGCGCCCGCGCCTTGGCCCGGTTACCACAGCGAGCCATCGAGCACCACTGCCGGTTGCGCCGCGGCGACGCGTCGAGAAAACGCAGCCCGCACCGGTCCGACGCGCAGATCCGGACCAGCTCACCGGCCACGACCACGTCGATCGCATCGGCCGCCAGCTCGCCGAGCACCGCGGCGACCGGGCCCGCCGTGGAGCGGTGGGCGCACCGCGGGCCGTCGGCGTCGATCCGCAGTTGCGGCACCGGTGCGGCGACCGCTGCCTCGTTGACCAGCCGCACGTCGGCGGGCCGCGTGCCGCCGCGGGCGAGCCTGTCGACGGCCTCGCGCAATCCCAGCGCGAGCGCCAACTGCTCGGCCGTCACGCGAGGGCGGCGCTCCAGGTGCCCGGCGGCCACCAGCCACTCCCCCAGCGCGGCCGGCGAGGTCAGCAGTTCACGCCCGCCGAGGTGCCGGTCGCGCCGGGTGTTGACCAGGTCCAGGCAGGGCCGCCCGCCGTCGAAGATCCACTCCACCGCTTGATTCTAACCGGTTCATATGGTTAGAAGGAAGGTATGGAGTCACGGATGGCCACGGTGAACGGGATTCGGGTGCACTACCGGCAAGCCGGGGACGGACCACCGGTGGTGCTGCTGCACGGCTGGCCGCAGACCTCCTACTGCTGGCACAAGGTCTTCGGGGAGCTGGCCGAGCACCACACCGTCATCGCGCCCGACCTGCGCGGCTACGGGCTGACCGACAAACCCCGCACCGGCTTCGACAAGCGGACCATGGCCGCCGACGTCTCGGAACTGGTGCGGCACCTGGGTTTCCCGCGGGTCAGCGTGATCGGGCACGACCGCGGCGGCCGCGTCGCGCACCGGTGGGCGCTGGACCGCCCGGACGAGGTGGCCAAGCTCGCCGTCCTGGACATCATCCCGACCAGGGAGATGTGGCGGCGGATCGACGCGCGCACCGCGCGGGGCTACTGGCACTGGCTGTTCCACCTGCAGCCGGACCTGCCGGAACTGCTGGCGGGGCAGAACATCGCCGCCTATCTCGGCTACTTCTTCGAACGCTGGACCTACCAGCGCCAGGGCCTCGACGCCGCCGACGAGTACGTGCGCGCGTTCTCCGCGCCCGGCGCGCTACGTGCCGGGTTCGACGACTACCGCGCGTCCTTCCCGGACGACGACGAGCACGACGAAGCCGACGCCGGCCGCAAGCTGACCATGCCCGTGCTGGCCATGTGGGGCGAAGCCGGGCTGCTCGGAACACTGCCCGCCCTGGACATCTGGCGCGACTACGCCGAGAACGTGACCGGCGCCGGAATCGCCGAATGCGGCCACTTCCTGGCCGAGGAACAGCCCGCCGTGGTCACCGGGCGGCTGCTGGAGTTCCTGCGGTAGCGCCGACTCGCCCACAAATCGCGAGACCTCCCGCACCACCGGTGGAACCTACGCGCCCGCGCCCGGACTCCTGCTCTTGGACGAGCACGGCGAGGCCACGTCGATCAACTTGTCGCGCGGCTGTTCGCCTAGTACGGCAAGGGGGCTGTCACAGTACCTGTATCGCCAGGGTCTCCCGGCCGTCCAGAACGCATGTCAAATTGTTTGAGTTCAATTCGGCTGCACCGGACGCGCGACCGTGTCAGCACGTGCTTTCACGACAAAGGGAACGAAGACCAATGGCGGACAACCAGTTCACCACTCACGCAGACCTTTTCGATCTGAGTGGGAAATACGCACTTGTCACTGGCGGCACCAAGGGAATCGGAATGATGATAGCGCGCGGCCTTCTGCAGGCGGGCGCCCGCGTCGTCATCAGCTCGCGCAAGGCAGAGACGTGCGCGGAGGCACAACATCTACTGTCCGAATTCGGCGACGTTCAAGCTATCCCCGCCGACCTGTCCAGGTACGACGAGTGCCGGCGCCTCGCTGATCTGGTCGAGGCCGACTCGGAACGCCTGGACATTCTCGTCAACAACGCGGGAGCGATGTGGCGCGAGCCGCTGGAGACGTTCCCGGACGAGGCATGGGACGCGGTGATCGACCTCAACCTCAAGTCGCCGTTCTGGCTGGTGCAGGCACTGCTCCCCGCACTCCGCCGTGCGGGCACGGCCGACGATCCCGCGCGGATCATCAACATCGGCAGTATCGCCGCCATCCACGTCGCCGAGTCGCCCAACTACTCGTACGCCAGCAGCAAAGCGGCACTCCATCAACTCACCAGGGTGCTTGCCAGGGAACTGGGCCCACAGCACGTCACGGTGAACGCGGTGGCCCCAGGAGTGTTCCCGTCGCAGATGATGGCGGCCACGATCGATGCCATCGGCGACACGATCGCGGCGAAGGCCCCTCTGCGCCGGCTCGGCCGCGACGACGACATGGCGGGTGTCGCCGTGTTCCTCGCGAGCCGGGCCGGGTCCTACCTCACGGGCGCCATCGTCCCGGTCGACGGCGGCATCGCCACGACCGCATCAGGTACCTAGGCGTGCCCGCGGGCTCAGGTGAGGCCGGCCACCAGGCAGGCGAAGGCGGCGATGATGACGGCGACGCGGACGTAGTGCCAGCGGTCCCAGCGCTTCATCTGCTCCTTCCAGTCGGCCGGCCGGCTGCCGTCGGTCCACGTCTTGACCCGGTTGTTGATCGGGACGAGCACCAGGACCGACATGAGCACGCTGACGATCAGCAGCGCGGCGGCGGTCACGACGAGACCGGTGCCGTCGTCACCCCACCCGGCGACGGCCCAGACCCCGACGAGGACGAGCGAGCCGATGTACCAGAACGGCATCACGGCGCCGCCCAGCCGGGCCCCGTGGACGCGGGCGCGCAGGCCGTTGTCGCCGGGAAGTGCGTTGAGGATCGGGTTGCTGAAGAAGGGGACGGAGAACTCCACCCCCACCATCACGCCGACGACCACGGTGGTGAAGACCTCGAGTGCGCTGAGCATGGCAACCTTCCAAAAATCTAGCGTTGCTAGCGGACGAGGCGATGCTAGTACTGCTACCGCTCGATTGTCTAGCGGTGCTAGGATCGACTCATGTCGGTACAGGAACGCAAGGAGCGCGAACGGGCGGACCGCGAACGCCTCATCGTGGCGACGGCCCGCGAACTCGCCGAGCAGCAGGGCTGGGACGCGGTCACCACCCGCCGGCTCGCCGAGCGCATCGAATACAGCCAGCCCGTCCTCTACAGCCACTTCCGCGGCAAGCGCGAGATCATCGGCGCCGTCGCCCTGCAGGGCGCTTCCGAGATGGCCGTGGCGATGCGGGCCGCGACCTCCGCCGCCGCCGACGGCCCGCGCGCCCGGGTCACCGCGCTGGCCCGTGCCTACCTCGCCTTCGCCGAACAGCATCCGGCGGTCTACGACGCCCTGTTCCAGCTCGACGGCGGCCTGGCGTACGCGCGGGAGGACACCCCCGAACCGTTGAAGGACGCCTTCGCCGCGATGCTGGAGTGCCTCAGCGAGGTCGCCGGGGACAGCGTGCGCCCGGAGCTGTTCACCGAGACGTTCTGGGCGTCCCTGCACGGACTGGCCACCCTGACCCGAGCGGGACGGCTTCCGCCGGAAGACGCCGAGCGCAGGACGGAGCTGCTGGTGGACCGGCTCGCCATGCTCTGAGGCACCGTCCCGGATGGCACACGACCGGGGGTGCGTGGCCGTCGGGGGGTACCAGCAGAACCTCCCTTCGCCCGCGGACAGGGCCTACGGTGAAGGGGTGGCCACGATCGATCCGCGCACCGAGATCAAGGGATTCCTGAGCTCCCGTCGCGCGCGGATCACGCCCGAGCGGGCCGGACTGCCCGCCTACGGCGGCAACCGCCGGGTCAAAGGTCTGCGTCGCGAAGAGGTAGCTCTGCTGGCGGGGGTGTCGGTCGACTACTACGTGCGCATGGAGCGCGGCAGTCTCGCCGGCGCCTCCGACGGGGTGCTCGACGCGTTGGCCTCCGCCTTGCAACTTGACGAGGCGGAGCGCGATCACCTGTTCGAACTTGCGCGGCAGTCCAGGGCACCTGGCGGTCCACGCCGCCGGCGACCCGCCGTGACGGTGCGTCCGGCGCTTCAGCAGGTGCTCGACGCCATCACCGATGCGCCGGCGTGGATTTGCAACGGCCGTTATGACGTGCTGGCCACGAATCAGCTTGCCCGCGCGCTGTTTTCACCGGTGCTGGCCGACACGCGACGGCCGGCGAACACCGCGCGGTTCGTGTATCTCGATTCCGAATCGGCAAAGACGTTCTTCGTCGACTACGACCAAATCGCCTGCGATGCGGCCGCGAAGCTACGCATGGAAGCCGGCCGCAATCCGCACGACGAGGAACTGATCGCCCTGGTCGGTGAGCTATCGACACGCAGTGAACTATTTCGGCGGCGGTGGGCGTCCCAGGACGTTCGGCTCCACCGGTCCGGACGCAAGCGTGTGCACCATCCGGTGGTGGGCCGGCTCGACCTGGACGTCGAGTCGATGGAGCTGCCTGCCGAATCCGGCCTGCTCCTGACCGTCTACACCGCGCCCGCCGGCACGGCGACCGCGGACGGTCTGGCCCTATTGGCGTCGTGGGCGGCCGGCCAGGAGAAGCCAGCGACCGGGATCCAAGCACTCAGCTGATATTCCGACCTTTCAGTCCATCCGAGTCAGCGCTGAGCGAGCTTCGGCTCGCCCTGCGCTCCCTGTCCGTCAGTCGCGGAGCAGATCCCGCAGGACTTGGGGGTAGTTCGTGATGATGCCGTCGACACCCCAGTCGCGCGCGGTGCGCATGCCCTGGCCGTCGTTCACGGTCCACACGTGGATCTCCATGCCCTGGCCGTGCACCAGGTCGACGGTCGCCTCGTCGATCACCTTGAACGCCGGGTTGACCTGCTCGGCCCAGTCCGCGGCCTGCTCGATGTCGGCAGCGGTGGGTTTCGTCCCGAAGAGCAGCCCGACCGGCACCTCCGGCGCCAGTTCCTGGTAGCCGCGAAGCCACGGGTGATTGAAGGACTGTACGACGATTCGCTCACCGCGCAGCGCGGCACGGAAAACCGGGACCGTGCGGAGTTCCCGATCCAGGTCCTCCTCGATACCCGGGTACAGTTCGGGCGCCTTCGGCTCCAACAGCATCTTCGCCCTCCCGCCGACGGCCTCGCCCCACTCGCGCAGGGTGGGCACCCGCTCGCCCGCGAACTCCGGGGCGAACCACGAACCGGCGTCGAGCCGTTTGATCTCGGCCAGCGTGAAATCCCCGACGTTCCACGGGGCGCGTTCCGGGAACACCGCTTCGACGTCGGTGGTCCTGGCCAGCGTGGTGTCGTGCATGATCACCAGCTCGCCGTCCTTGGTGCGCTGGATGTCGTTCTCGACGACGTCCGCCCGGTGCCGGAGTGCTTGGCGGACCGCGGCCAGCGTGTTCTCGGGCACGACGCCCGACGAACCGCGGTGCGCGATCACCGCCGGCGCCCCCTCCGCGGCGGTGGCGACCGGAACCGCGAGCACGGCGGTGAGCGAGGCGAGCAGCGACACGGCGAGCACGCGGGAAAGCCGGGACATGAAACCTCCAGGACGGCCGGACTGTGCGGTCAGTCAATCACCACCTCGGCTTCGACCGCGATACAAGCAGCGGTGAACAGCCGGTGACGGGCAGGCCGAAGAGCGGGACAGGCTGTTCGCGCGATCGACGGCCGCAACTCGGCAACTACAACCGAATCAGGCACTGAGCGGAACAACCCTCAAGCGTCGTCGCCAGACCTCGATGAGCACGGTGCCGACCGCGGTCGGCCCCAGCCAGACGACCAGCTCCGCGGCACCGCGGACCGGCCCGTTCACCACGAGCGACACCACGATCAGCGCGGTCACCTGCGCGATGTACGAGCCGCCGAGTCCGTGCACGTAGGCGTGCGTCCAGCCGCGGAACCGCCGCCGGGTGCCCTCCCGGGCCAGCACGGCCAGGCCGACGGTCAGCGCCGACACCGGAATCAGCCACCACAGATCGGCGCGCTTGGCCCACACCAGCCCGACGGCCGACACGCAGACGAGGACCACCGCCACCAGGTACCAGTCCCCGTACCGGCCGGGACCGCGCTCCCCCGCGGCGAAGCGGCGATTGTCCTCACGCATCACCAGCGGCCCGAGCAGCAGCCCGGCGGTACCGCCCACCACGTGCACGACGAGCAGGATCACGGAAACCACGAGGCACCTCCAGCAACTTAGCCTTCTAAGTTGTCTTGCTAAGATACACCCGTGGCAGAGGATCTGAGCTTCACTTTGCATCGGCTGGTGACCAGGCTCGACCGATCGGCCGATCGCATCCTGCGGGACGAGCACGGGCTGTCCTACCGCCGGTTCCGCGCCCTGGTCGGCATCGACCGGCTCGACCCCGACGCCAGCACGCAACGGGCGCTCGCCGCCGACATGGACGTTTCGGAGCCGTCGGCGAGCCGGATGGCGAGCGTGCTCGCCGAAGCCGGTCTGGTCGAGATCGCCCCGGACCCCGACGGCGGGCACCGGCGGCGCCTCAGCCTCACCCCGGCGGGCCGGAAACTGCTCGAACAGTGCCAGAACTCGCTGAGACAGCGCTTCGCCGGACTCATCGAGCGCAGCGGCGTTTCCCACACCGACTACGCCCGCAGCACCCAACTCCTGCTCGACACCCTCGACGACGGCAACGACTCATAGCCCCATTCCGAGACAGATACGCGCCGAGCTTCAGTCGACGGCGACGGTGCCTCCGTCCCTTGTCCAGTAGTCGACCAGGCGCGCGTAGTCCGCCGAACCGTGCAGGAGTTCCTCGTGCGTGCCCTGCACCAGCGATCCCGCACCCATCAGCAGGACCCGCTCGGCACGCATCGCCGAACTGATCCGGTGGGCGACCACGATCAGCGTGCCCGGCCGCCGCGCGAACGCCTCTTCGGCGACCGCTTCGGCCCGCGGGTCCAGATGGCAGGTCGCTTCGTCCAGGATCACCACGCGGGCCGGCGACAGATACACCCTGGCGAGCGTGATCAGTTGCCGCTCGCCACCGGAAAGGTTGTCCGGCCGGATCTCCCCGTCGAGCCCGCCGTGCCGGGTGATCAGTTCGGTCAAACCGAACACCGCGGCCGCGCTGACCAGTTCCGCGTCCTCGGCGGCCGGTGCGAGATACGCGAGGTTCTCCCGCACCGTGCCGGCGAAGACATACGCCTCCTGCGGCACCAGCGCGACAGACCGGCGAAGCCATTCCGTGCGCAGGTCCCGCAGGTTGACGCCACCGAGCGCCACGCTACCCGCTTCGGGGGATTCGAGTCCGGCGAACACGTTGACCAATGTGGACTTCCCGATGCCGCTCGGCCCGACCACGACCAGCCGGGTGCCCTCGTCGAGGGTCAGGTCCGCGTTCGCGAGTACCGGTTCGGACTGGGGGCCGTAGCGGAAGGTGACCCCTCGCAACGCGAGGTCGTACCGGCTCGCTTCGAGAGAGCCTCCGCTCTCCGCGGAAATCCCGGTGCCGGACAACCTCGCCAGCACGGTCGCGACTTCCAGGGCCTGGTTGCCGAGCAGTTCGGTGATCGCGCGCCAGGCGGGTTCGAGTCCGGTCGCCAGGTACGTGATCGCGCCGACCAGTTCCCCAACGGTCAACGCCCCTCGCGAGACCAGAACCGGTGCCAGCAGCAACAGGACGATCAACGGCAGGTGCCCGGCCAGGCCGATCACGCCGATCCTCGCACCGCTGATCCCGGCAACCCCGGTCGCCGCTTCCGCGCTCGCGCGCAGTCGGCGATCGGTGTCGCCGGCGGCCCGCCCGGCCGCGTCACAGGCGGCGATGTCGCGCGTTCCCGCCAGCACCAGGTCCAGTTCGGCGGCCAGCTCTTCCTCGCACGCCAACGACTTCTCGTACCTGCGCCGCCACACCCCCGACAACCGGACGAGCAGGACCCCGGCCGGCAGCATGATCGGCACCAGCGCGACGACCATCGCGGGCACCAGTGCCACCAGGCCGGCGCACGCCGCGATGGTCATCAGCACCGCCGAGCTGATCGCCATCACCAGGTTGGACAGGATCTGGCGAACCGTCTCGGTCTGGCCGATGATCCGCGCGGCGAAACCCGTCCGCGCCGCGAATCCGGCCGAAACCGCGGTGTGCAGGCTGGTGTGGACCACTTGGTGCACGAGGTGGTCACGCACCGCTTCGGCCAGGACGGCCATCGGCCCCATCGCCTGCCGCGTGGCGACCGCGCCGAGCCCGAGAGACGCGCCGTAGCAGCCGAGGATCGCCAGTCCGAACCCGGCGTTCCCGGCCAGGAATCCCCGGTCCAGCGCCACCGCGACCAGCAGGCCGGACAACAGCGTGGGGACCGCGCCCAGCAACGACCAGCACAGCACCATCACCAGCGCACGGCGGTTTTTGTTGATCGGCGGTGAAATCATCCGCCACGCCACGGAGTTCACCGCACCTCCGACCCGGCGGCGGCCGGTTGCCGCAGGCCGAACAACGCGCGGTAGTCCGGATCCCGCACGAGTTCCCGATGAGGGGCCAACGCCCGGATCCGGCCGCTGTCCAGCCAGGCGACCAGATCCGCCGACGCCGCGGTGGCCGCCCGGTGCGCGACGATCAGCCGGGTCCGGCCACGCAGTGCACGGTCCAGCGCCGCCGTGACCTCGGCTTCGGTCGCGGTGTCCAAACTGGACGTGGCGTCGTCCAGCACGACCACCCTCGCGTCCCGCCACGCCGCCCTGGCGAGGCCGAGGCGTTGCAGCTCACCGCCGGACAGCAGCAACCGGCTCCGGCGCGTCCCGGCTCCGGCAGGCAGGCGGCGCACGAAATCGGCTGCCGCGCTGACCCGCAGCGCCTGCTCGACCTGCGCCGGGGTGGCCGGGTGATCGGCGTAGGCGATCGCGTCCGCGACCGTTTCGCCGTGCAGCACCGGCTTTTCGAAGGCGTAGGTCACCGCCCCGCCCAGCTCGTCACGCCGGAGTTCGGTCAGCGGCACGCCGTCGAGGCGCACCGACCCCGCCTCCGGAACCAGCAGGCCACCGGCGACCTCGGTCAGCGTGGACTTCCCGGCGCCGGACCGGCCGACGATCGCGATCGCCACCCCCGGCGGGAAGTCGACGTCGACGCCGTCGAGCACCGGGCTCACCCGTACCCCGCGCAGGCTCAGCGCGCCCGGCCCCGGCGGCAGCGTCCTGGTACCGGCCGGCCGCACCGGCTCCGCCAGCACCTCGGCGACCATGGTCGCCGAACCCAGCGCCCGCGCGACCCTGCCCAGCACCATGGTCTGCTGGAACATGCCGACGGCGAAGCCGAAGTACCCCTGCGCGGCGAGGAGTTCACCGGCGGTCATCCGTCCGTGCAGCACGCTGTAGCCCGCCACCGCGAGCACGGCCACCTGCAGCAACGGCATCACCAGGTTGACGCGGAAGGCCGCGGTCCGGAGCACCCGCCAGAACTCGTGCCCCGCGGCGGTCAGCGCGGGCAGTCCCGCGACCACGCGGTCGACCTCGCGAGCGGCCGTTCCGCTCGCCCTGATCGTCCGCGCCCCGCGGACCGCGTCGGTGAACCGGCCGGTCAACTCCCCCTGCCGGGTCTGGTAATCGGTGGTGTTCGCACTCATCCGGCGGGTCAGCAGGCCCGCCTGCCACCAGATCAGTGGTGCCGCGGCCAGCACGATCAGGCCCAGCCGGAGGTCGAGCAGCACGAGCAGCACCAGTCCGGCGATCGAGGTGACCACCGAGACCAGCAGGGCGGTCAGCGCGGTCACCGCGCTCGAGGTCATCGCGGCCGACTGCGAGATCCGGCCGAGCAGGTCACCGGTGCCGTACCGCCGGAACGCGCCGAGATCCAGGCGGAGCAGGTGCCGCACCAGCCTGCGCCGGAGCGACAACGTGCCACTGACCTGCGCCCGTTTCTCCAGCACCACCGTGCCCGCCCCGGCGGCGGAGCCCAGCACGAGCACGACGCAGACCAGCGCGATCGCGGCGCCGCTGCTCCCCCGGCCGCTGATCGCGTCCACCGCGGCCGCCAGTGCACCCGGCACGGCCAGCAGCGCCGCCACCTCGACCGCCGTCAGTACCAGCAACGCGAGACCGTCACGACCCGAGGACCGCACCGAACTCCACAGTGTCCTGGCGTCGCGGCGGAGATCACCGACCGGCATCGGATCCGCCGGCCAGCCGTGCCCGTACCGCGGGGAAAACCTCGCGCGCCAGCCGATCGAGCACACCGGGCGCGGCCGAGGTCCGGCCGAACGGCTCGACCTGGCACAGCACCCGGTGACACCCGGACACGGAGATGTTGTGCACCAGGCGGTCCACACAGGTTTCGGCATCACCCACCGCGTGCATCGCCAGCAGCCGGTCGGTGATCTCCTCGGTCAGCGCTTCCAGCTCGGCCCCGCTGGGCCGGGTGTCGGGCATCGCGATCAGCATCCGGTCCCGGTTGCCGCCCTTGAGCATGGCGCGGGCACGCTCACGCATCAGCTCGCGTGCTTCGTCCGCCGTCTCCGTGAGGTAGGTGTACAACGCGAACGCGTGGTCGGCCGGGGCCGTCGCGTCACCCGCGAAGCGCCGGTAGTCCTCGATCATCAGGGCCTTGGTCGCGGCGTCCTTGTCGAAGTAGAGGAGCATCGGCAGCCCGCGTTCGGCCGCCAGCCGCACCGAGTCCTCGGAATTGGCCGCCACGTACACCGGCGGCCCACCAGGCGTGGCGGGCAGCGGCACCAGCGGCAGCGGTTCCGGACCGGGTACTTTGCCGTCGAGTGCGGCGAGCGTGTGATCGAGGGCGCCGGTCATCCCCGAACGCCAGTGTTCGACGCCGCCGCCGATGACGTCGTATTCGACCAACGGCTGGCCGCGGCCGACACCGAGCACGAACCGGCCGCCGGAGACCTGGTCGAGCAACGCCGCCTGCTCGGCGGTGTGCACCGGCGAGTGCAGCGGGAGCAGGGTGACCGCGGTACCGACGGTGATCCGCTCGGTGGCGCCGAGCAGGTAGGCCGCGAGCGCCATCGAGGAGGGGGACACCACCGAATCCAGGAAGTGGTGCTCGGTGATCCAGACGTCGTCCACCCCGAGCGCGTCGGCTTGCCTGGCCAGCGCCACCGAGCGGCGGAGCACGTCGGTGTCGGACTGGCCGGCGTCCCGGTGCGAGCCGAGCAGCACCCCGAACCGGACGGAATCGGCAGCTGACATGGCGGGGCCCTCTTTTCTCATGCGGGTACGGACAGCACGACGTGGTAGGCACGCATGTCTTCGGCCTCGCCGATGGCGTTGCCGTCGACCTCGACCCAGGCGTGCGCCCGGAACGGTTCCGTGCGCACGCCCGTGCGCCAGTCGGGCCAGGTTCCGGTCAACCGGCAGAGCAACGCGGTCGCGATGGCCCGCTGGAGGCACTGCTGCCCGGCGCACCGCTTGCTCACCGACACCACCGCCTGACGCGCGCCCATCGCCTGCTCCGCGGTCGCCGGGCGGGCACCCGTCTTCGCCAGTTCGAGGACTTTGCGGAGCCGGAAGGGTTTGGCGTGCATGAGAATCCGCGCGACGGTCACGGCGGCATGAGCGGCGATCCGCTTCGGAACCGGGACCCGGCCGGCGGTTTCGAGGGTGATCGGCAGCGTCATCCCGTCACCAGCTTCGCCTGTCGCAGCGCACGCGTGAACTCGGAGACCGTTTCGGCGACCCGCTCGGCGTCCGCCGGGAACCGTGCACACAGGACAGTCGCCGCGTCGTCCGGCTGTCCGCCGTCGAGGAGGGTGCGGATGACCACCGCCGCCGTCGTGTTGAGCTGCCAGTACCGGCCGGATCGCTGGTCCAGCAACACCATTCCACTGTCGGTTTCGGTCACCGACACGTGGTCGGCCAGTACCAGGCTCATGACTTTCCTCCAGTCGTGGTGGTGAGCGCGGCGACCGACCGCAGCCAGGCCTCGCAGGCCAGGGTGCCCAGCAGCGGCATCAGGTCGCGGGACGCGGGATGGGGCGCCAGCAGCGCCCGGCGGAACGCGTCGGCGTCGACCAGGCCGAACCGCTCCAGTTCCAGTTGCTCGCACTGCTCCAGCAGTTCACGCTTGTGGTGGGCGAAACCGGCGTAGACGTCGGCGCTGAACTCACCCTTGGTCGGCCTGCCGAGCACGTGCCCCGGCACGACCGGCCGCATGGCCTCGGCCAGCACCGGCTTGTACCGGTTCGCCGCGACGCGGTCCTGTAGTCGGATCGACAACGCCGCCTCGACCACCCGGTCGTCGACGAACGGCGCGTGCCAGCTCACGTCGTGCCGGGCGCTCATCCAGCTCGCCCGGCGCACACCGTCACCGCAAACGCGCACCATGTCGAGCGTCGCGTGCTGGGCCCGCAAGGGAGACAACGGCTTCGGCGCCCGCCGGGCGGCGGCGAGCAGGAGCGCGCGGTTCAGTTCGACCGCGCGCGAAGTGGTCCACGGTGGCATCCTCGGCGGCTCACCCCAGCCCATGCTGGGATCGGAGGTCTTCGGCAGCGGTTCGGTGAGCGTGCGAGCGCAGTCGGCCAGCCAGCGCCGGTAGCTGGTGTTGTCCGCGAGGAAGCGCAGGGCACGCCCCAGCGTCCAGCGGCGCAGGCTGAGGTTGGACCGCAGGTGCGGCAGGTAGCTCAGCGGCGCGGTTCGCAGCAGGCTGTGGTCGTGCTGGGGCATCACGTAGAACAGCTCGTCCCCGCCGTGCCCGGTCAGATGCCTTGCCACGCCGTGTTCCGCGAGCAACCGCACGTGGTGGTAGTGCAGTCCGTGCGTCCGCAGCCAGGACGACGGTCCTTCCGCGTCCGGCTCGGGAGTGAGCGCGCCGGCGAGGTTCATCGGCGCGTCATCGCGCGCGATGACCAGGTGTTCGGCGTCCGGCAGGTCGGCGGCGGCCTTCGACGCCCAGATCACATCGTCGTTCGCGCTGTCCACTGCCTCGAACCGCGTCGTGAGCAGCTCACCGGGGTGTTTCGCGAGCAGGAAGGCAAGACTGGTCGAGTCCATCCCGCCGGACAGGTCCGAGCTGGTGCGGCCGGGCAGCGAAGCACGCGCGGCCACCCCGGCTTCGAGCGCGGCCCTGACCGCGGCCGCCCCTTCCCGCAACGGCAGTTCCGGCTCCGGAATGGTCCACCACGCCGAAATCCGGCAACCGCCGTCCGGTTTCATCGTCAGGTAGGCGTCCGGCGGTACCCGCTCGATGCCGTGCCACGCGCACTCGTCCTCCAACGGCCACGGTGGCGCCGTGACCATGAGGTAGCGGGCGAGCAACGACTCGTCGAGGCCCGTTCCGGCGAGTGCCGCCAGCGTTTGCGGCCGATCGGCGAGCACGGTGGTGCCGCGCACGCGTGTGTAGTAGATCTGGCAGACTGCGGAGATCGTGCCCTGCGCGCGAACCCGTCCGCCGAACGCCGCCAGCAGATGACTGCTTCCCGGCAACGCGCCGGCCAGCCGGTCGAGCTGCGAAAGGTCCTCCACGCGCTCGAGTTCCGAACGCAGTTTCGCTTCGGTGATCCCCGGCCAGCCGAGCAGCACGAGCACGCGGTCACCGATCCGGGTGGAGACGATCTCGTCGTCCCGCCATTCACCGGCGATCCATGGCCGCCCGGACGGGTACGCGATCGTCCGGGCGGACGGCTCGGCCGATTCGGCGACCGCCCGGCCGGGATCACTGTCCGGGAAAATCGTGAACTTCACTTTCAGCCTCCAGCGGCCAATGGCGGAACAGCGCCATTTTTCGACGTTCTCCGTGAAATCCCGTGCCGGCGCGGGGGCAGGGAAACACCGCACCGGCACGGGCGTTCAGCGCACGCGGATCAGCAGAAGATCAGGCACTGCTTGTTGTACTCGTATCCCCGGCCGCCGCCACCGAGGGTGACCTCGTCGAACTCACCGACGGACGTCATCGCGGGCGGCTCGTAAACCGTGTTTTCGTCGATCATCTTTCAGCTCCCAGTTCTGTGATGGGGGAATTGCGGTCAGTCGCACCAGATGAGGCAGCGCACGCCGGGCTCGAAACCCCAGCCGCGCGAACCGAGGGTCACCTTGTCGAAATCGCCGACCTCGATCAGCGCCGGCGCCTCGAACACAGTGGACTCGTTGTTCACGAAAACCAGCTCCTTCTCGCTTGGCGGGCTTTCCGCCACGAGAACGACGCTCCCACCCCGGCGTGGCAATCGCGTTGCACCGCGGTGGCAACGAATCATTCCGACCGCAGTACCGCCGCGTATTCCGCCAGTGAGAGACCGGGATTCCGGTCGGCGTGTTCGGCGGCGACGCGCAAGGTCAGCGGCAGTCCCGAACACACCCCGGCGAGTTCGATGAGGCCCTTCGATTCGACGGCACGGCGGCGCGAGCCGAGCAGTTCCCCCAGCAGGGCCGATGCCTCGTCCGCACTGAGCGGCGCGAGTTCGAGTCGTTCCGCGCCGGCGGAGGTGGTCAGCCCCGGCAAGGTGTCGACGCTGGTGATGAGCACCACGTGCGCCCCGCCGGGCAGCAGCGGCCGCACCTGTTCGGCGCTGAGCGCGTTGTCCAGTACCAGCAACATCCTCCGGCCCGCCAGCAGAGTCCGGAACAGGGCGCTCCTGGCGTTCACACCGGAGGGCAGGCGAGCGGTGCCGCCGATCCCGGCGAGGAGGATCTCCAGCGCTTCCAGCGTGCTGAGACCGGTGAGATCCACGTACAGCTCACCGTCGGGGAAACGGTCCTGGTGTCTTCGTCCCCAGCGCGTCACGAGGGCGGTCTTGCCGACCCCGGGCGGTCCGCTGATGACGACCGGTGCGGACCGCTCCTCGTCCAGGCGCGAAAGTTCGCGCTCACGCCCGACGAAGCGGGGCACTTCAGGCGGTAGCTGGTGCGGCCGCACCAGCGGGACGGCCGCTTCCGGTCCGTCGGCGAGGATGCGCCGGTGCAGTTCGCGCAGCCGGGCGCCCGGGTCGGCGCCCAGGTTCTCGGCGAGGACGGTGCGGCATCGCTCGTAGGCGGCGAGTGCCTCGGCCGGGCGGCCCGCGTCGTGGAGCGCACGCATGAGCTGGGCCCAGAAGCCTTCCCGCAGCGGGTTTTCGCTCACCAGGTGACGGAGTTCGGCGATGACGTCGGCCGCCGCGCCGGCGGCGAGGTCGCATTCGATGCGGCGGTGGACGGCTTCGTGGTACTGCTCGTGCAACGCCGGTACCACTTCGCGGTGCAAGGATGCACTGGAGACGTCACAGAAAGCCGGTCCGCGCCACAAGGCGAGCGCCTCGCGGAGCAGCGCGGGTTCGTCGTCGGTGCCGGTGGCCGCCGCGGCACGGGTCAGCAAGGCGCGGAAGCGGTGGAGATCGATGTGTTCGGGGTCCATTTCCAACCGGTAGCCGTGCTGACCGGAAGAAATGACCGAAGGCTCCGCCGGGACGTCGAGCAAACGGCGGAGGCGTTTGATGTAACCGCGGATGGTGGTGCGGGCACCGGGTGGTGGTTCGTCGTCCCACAGGCGATCCGCGATTTCGGTCATCGAGACCGGCCTGCCCGGCCGGAGTGCCAACGCGGAGAACAACGCGCGAAGCCTGCCTGCCGGCATGGCGATGATCTCGACGGATTCGTCCGTCCGCTCGATCTCGAAGGTGCCGAGCAGGCGCACACGGAACAGGAGCACAGAATCACCCACACTTTGATTCGTCGTCGTACGTCGCGGCGAGCGATGCCCCGGAGACTTCCTTCCTCGCCGCGCCCCACCGTAAGTGGGTTCGGGAGGGTGCGGTGTCTGTTGGATGACCTACAAGAGCCGGTTACAGATCGTCGACTTCGATGAGACCGTCCTGTATCGCCCTGGCCACCAGAGCCGCCTTGGTGCGGGCCTGCCGCCCGACGTTCGCGTATTTCACCCGCACGCGGTCGAGGTAGGTGCTGAGGGTTCCGGTGGTGATGCCGAGTTTCTCCGCGGCCAGTTCCTTCGATTCCGACTGGAACCATTGGAGGAGCACGTTCTCCTCGCGTTCGGACAGGCGGGGCCGGTCCGAACGGCGGTTGGTGCCCAGCGCGCCCGCCAGTGCGGGTGGGGTGTACGGCAGGTCCGACGCGGCGGCGACGGTCGCGGCGACGAGGTGGGCCTTGCCTTCCGCCTTGGTGAGAAAGGTGAAGGCACCCAGGTCGAGGCAGGTCAGTGCGGCCTGTTCGTCCTCGCGCATGGAGTAGACGATGACCTGGCGGCCGGCGTCGATGAGGCGCCTGAGGTCTCCGTATGCCGGAGTCGGCTGGCCGGGCAACTGCAGGTCGAAGACCACCACGTCGGCGGTGTCGCCAGGGGGCGTCCAGGCCACCTTGGCGGTCGGGCCGGTCGCGACGACCTCGATCGGCGGATCGGCGGTCGAATACCAGAACTCGACCCCGGCGACGACCGCCGGGTGGTCGTCGATGACGGTCACGGTGATGTGCCCGGTCGCCATGTCACCCCCGTCCACGGCCGGTCGGCTTTACGGTGACGCGCACACCCGAAAATCGCCGAGGCCGATGCGGGTTCGACGAGTTCGCGGCGCCGTGCCCACCACCCACTCCCAGCCCCCAGCCGACCTCGGATGGCACTCAACCTAGCGTGGGGTGACCAAGGGGACAGCGTCCGTTTGAGTGACTGCCTTTCCGGTTCCATGGGGGGTTTCGTCCCTGATTTTGGCCGAAAAGCGGCCAGCCGAGTGACAAGGCGCTCGCGTTCGTCCCACTTCGGGGCGAATTGCTGCACCAGGTGCGAAAGCTCGAGATCACGGCGGTTGTGCCTTCGGCGGGTTCCCAGCCGCGGCCTGCTTGACTGCGACCCGGTGGAAGTCGTTGCCCGGCACGGGATCCCCGGCCCACGGTGCTCGGGGGCCCGGACACGACGTCGCGACCTTCGGGCAGCACGTCGTCGTGTCCGTCGGTGCCCAAGACCGCGGCGGCCTCCTCGCACACCAGCTCCAGCAGCACCCCCTAGCCGATCAGAGGCACCCCCTAGTCGATCGCGCCCGCCCCCCCCTAGCCAGGCCGGGCGCACCCCCTGACCGGCCGAGGTCGCCCCCTGGCTGACCGGAGGTGCCCCCCTGACCGGGCGGGGTCGGCCCCCTGGCCGGTAATGCTCAGCCGGGAGCGGCCGGACATGATCACCGCGGCCATGCCGAGGCCACCGGCTTCCAGACGCCGGGGGTCGCGGTGGTCTTCGACTGTCCGATCGGGATGGTCAGGCTGTTTCCGTGCGGTCCGGCCACAGCAGCCTCGCCAGCTCCGAACGGCGGGTCACCCGCAGCTTGCGGTAGACGCGGGTCAGATGTTGCTCGACGGTGCTCGTCGACAGGTGCAGCCGCGTGCCGATCTGCCGGTTGGTCATCCCGGCGGCGGCCAGCGCCGCCACCCGGCCTTCGGCGTTGCTCAGCTCGGGCGGCACCGGAGCCTGCTCCTCACCGAGCAGGCCGGCCAGGTCGAACCGGTAGCCCTCGGCCAGCACCCGGCGCACATCATCCTGCGCGCCGCAGTCATCGGCGATGTCGAGGGCCCGCTGGGCGCCTTGCTGCGCCTGCTTGGTGTCCCCGCGGGCGTAGCGCTCGTTGCTCAGCTCGGCCAGCGAGAGCGCCAGTTCCAGCGCGTGCTCGGATTTTTCCAGCAGGTCGACGGATTCCCGCAGCAGGCCGTTGCGGGAGTCCGGTTTGGACACCCGCGCGAGCAGCCGCAGCGACACCCCGCGGACCGCACCCGGTTCGCCCCTCCTCCGCCTGCTCTGCTCCTCGAACAGGGCCTTGGCCTCAGCGGTACGGCCGAGCGCGGCGTGCACCATTCCCGCGCCCAGCCGCCAGGGCGCGATCACCGCCCGGTCCAGCCCCCATTCCCGCATCAGCCTGCCGCACCGCTGGAAGTCCTCCAGCGCCGCGAAGTACCGCTCGGTCCGCAGCGCGTACAGGCCACGGGCGTGGAGGTAACCCAGGCCGAAGGCGGTGTCGAAGGTCCCGGCGGGCAGCGGGCGCCGCAGGTGCTCGGCCGCTTCCGGATAACGTCCCAGCCCGCTGGTCGCGGCGATCAGGATGCTCTGCGGGTAGGCGATCACCACTCCCCAGCCACGGTCGGACAGCAGGGCCAGCGCCTCACTCGCGCGGCGCTCGGCGACCGGCAGCCGGCCCCGCCGCAGCGCGATGTCGGCCGAGACCGCGAGCGCGATCGCCGACAACGTGGTCAGGTTGTGCCTGCGGGCGTGGCCGAGCAGGCTCTCGCACCAGTGCTCCGCGCGGTCGAGCCGGTCCGCGTAGACCAGGGCGAGCAGCGCCGCGAACACCGATTCGTCCACGTGGGATACCAGTTCCGTGCTCTGCAGCACGAACTCCGCGCTCGAGCAGTCGGCGCCAACGCCCCCGGCCAGCACCGAAACCAGCGCGGTGAACGCATGCAGGCGAAGGTCGCCGGTCGCGTCCGGTTCGTGGCCCTTGCCGCGCTCGGTCGCCGGGGTTTCGCGCCGGGGGTGCAGGAACCGCATCCACTGGCGGGTCGCCTTGAGCGCGTCCTGACCGGCCGGTGTCCGCCCGGCCCGGACGGACTCCATCCACTCCACCACCCCCGCGGCCTCCTTCGCGCGGCCGTGCCACAGCAGGTAACCCGCGAGCCGCCCGGCGTCCCGGTCACCGAGGTACCCGGCCAGCAGCGCGTCGCGCAGGGGCGTGAGGTAGCTCGCCGCGGCACGGGGGTTGGTGTGCCACTTGATCCGCACGAGCAGCCCGAGACTGCGGGCCCGCGTGCGCTCGTCGACCTCGGCCCGCGAAGCGAGTTCCATGTACTCCGCGGCCTGATCCAGCTCACCGGCGGCCAGGGCCTCCTCGGCCGCCTCGATCAGCACCTCCACCGCCCACGGCCGGACGGGCTCGGCGGCCGAGACCAGGTGACGGGCGATGGCGTCGCGGTCGAAGCCCTTCTCGTAGAACAGTTCGGCGATCCGCGCGTGCAGGGCGGACACGGCCGACGGCTCCATCGTCTCCAGCACCGCGGCGCGCGCGGACGAGGTGCGGTAGGCACCGCTCGCCTCGACGATCCCGGCCGCGGCGAGCGCGGTCATCGAGCGGTCCACCTCCTCGGCCGGGGCGAGCACCAGCGAGGGCACCAGGCTCCGGTCCGGCCGGTCACCCAGCAGGGCCAGGGCACGGGCCACCTCGCGCAGCCCGGAACCACCGCGGTACAGGCAAACCGCCACCGCGTCGCGGAAGCCGCGGTGCCCGGTGGTGACGCCGGTAGTGACGCCGGTGGCGGCCCCGGTGCTCGGCACGGTGTCGAAGGCGGTGTTCAAAGCGGTGTTCAAGGCCGTGTTCAAGGTGGTGCCGACAGCGTTGCCGACGGCGGTGACAGCGTTGTCAACAGCGGTGACGGCGTTGGCGGCGGCGTTGTGGACGGTGCCGGAAGCGGTGCCGGAAGCGAGGTCCTTGAGCAATCCCTTGAGCAGCAGTGGGTTGCCACCGGAGGCTTGGTGCAGCGCTGCCAGCCGGTCGTCCGGGAAGTCCTCCCCCGCGCACCGCCGGACCATCGCGGCGACCCCGGCCCGGCTCAGCGCGCCGACGTCGACGGAGTGGATGCGCGTGCGCCGGGTGAGCTCGGCGTCGAACTCGGTCAGCCGGGTCCGCAGGTGCTCGGCCACGCCGAACAGGAACAGGATCGGCGAGGTGAACAACCGCCGCTGGACGTAGAGCAGGTTCTGCAGGGACTCGTCGTCGGCGAAGTGGAGGTCGTCGACGCAGACCACCAGCGGACCCGAGGACAGGCGCTCGAGCAACGCCCGGTGCAGCACCTCGCCCGTCCGCAGGGGTGCCGGGCACCCGGCCTCGTCCGTGCCGCCGGGTTCGCCAAGGTCATCGGGGGCAGCCAGGTCGTCGAGCAGCTGCCGGACCAGTGCCTGGGGGCACGACTGCTCGGCCAGCGAGCCGTTCGCGGTGAGCACCGAGGTCCCGGCCGCGGCGCAGTGCCCGACGAACTCGTGGATCAGCGCCGTCTTCCCGGTGGCGACCGGCCCCCGGACGACGACGGTCTGATTGCCCAGCTGCGCCGACCTCGCCAGCAGTGCCCGCAGCTCGGCGAGCTGGACCTCCCGTTCGACGAGTTCCGAAACGGCCGGGTTCGGCTCGTGAGCGCACTCGGCCCCGGTCACGACGCGGTGAGAGCCGCTTGGGAATCCCGGTAGCAGTTGATCAGGTCGAGCGGAGTGGGTGCACCCTCCGAAATGGACGTGTCATCGATGGTCATGCGAACTCCTGGCAGCTGACAACGACCGGACAGGGCGAGCAAATCGCAAGGGGATGCCGGGCACGGGGAACACCGATTCAATAGGGCCGATTCTACCTGCCGACAAAGCCGATCCTAACCACGCGTCCCGGGATTTGACCAGCAATCCCGGCCGTCCCCACGGCAAAAACGCTGGTCAAACTTCCGGCCGGAGTCGATCGGGCACACCTCGATGAACAGGCGGGCAAGGTGACGATCCCCATTCGGGCGCCACAGGCAAACACCGCCCACACGGGCAACGAACCGATGGGCCGAACGGCCCACAGGAAAAGAAGTTCCCTGTTTCGGCATTTCTGTTATTTCTGCCATATTTCGCTCGCCGGAAGTTCCGCCCCGGATTTGGCGAATTAAATGTACTAGGCGCTTGCCTCGTCGCGAGCCGGGTGCGGGAGGGCCGGTTGGGGCCCGAGCCGGGACAGCAGCTGCACCCGCGAGCTGACCCCCAGTTTGCGGTAGATCCGGGTCAGGTGCTGCTCGATCGTGCTGGTGGTGAGGTAGAGCCTGCCGGCGATCTCCCGGTTGGTCAGGCCCTTCGCCGCGAACTCGGCGACTCTGCGCTCCGCGTCGCTGAGCATGAGCAGGTCGACTTCCGTCTCCTCCAGCAGGTCCGGCGCGCCGACCCGCCGAGCGGGCTGTTCGGCGAAGAACGCCTGCCTGATGCTGTTGGCCTTGCGTGCCACCGACCGCGCCCGGCCCGCCTCACCGAGCCGGGTGTACGCGTCGTGCAGGGCGGCGAGCGCACTCGCCAACTCGAACTTGTCCCCGCTCCGGTGCAGGATGTCCACGGCATCGCGCAGCAGCGGTGGCCGGAGGCGCAGTTCGCGGGTCGCCGCCAGCAGCCGCAGGGTGCGCCCGCGCACCCGCGAGTGGCCGTCCTGGCCGATCCGGCGCAGCTGCTCGCGTGCATAGCGTGCGGCCGCCTCGCGGTCCCCGAGCTGCAGGTGCGCGGCGGCCATCTCCGTGCGCCACGGCAACGCCCCGGTCCGCTCCATCCCCCACTGGTCGAGCAGATCACCGACGGCCTGGAAATCGTCGAGAGCCACCTGCGCGAGCCCGCGCTCAACGTAGTGACGGCCGCGCGCCATCAGGTAGAACAAGCCGAACGGCGTCTCGAACATCACGTCCGGCACCGGCATGGCGAGCGTGCGCGCCGCTTCATCGTGATCGCCCAGAAGCGTTTGCGCCGTCAGCAGGGTGCTCAACGGCGCACCGGCCAGCACGCCCAATTCGGCGACCGGGATGAGTTCGAGCGCGGCGGCGGCCCGGCCGGCCGCGACGCTGAGCGAGCCCCTGCGCAAGGCGATCTCCGCCGCGATCGCGCCGAACAGCGCATGCCAGGTGGGCGCCTGGAGATCGAGGCAGGTCAGCATCAGGCCCCGGCACCGCCGTTCCGCTTCCTCCAGGCGCTCGGCGTGGATCATCGTGCGCAACGCCAGAACGAACGGCAGCAGATTGATCTCGGTCAGCGGCTGTTGCCAGAGCGCCTCGTCCGCTTGGTCCAGGCGTTCCGGGGTCGCCCCCTGGTGGTGGGTGCTCTGAAAGTGTTCGAGCAACCGATAGCCGATGGCGCCAGGAGGAATGATCGGCGTGCCGTTCGTCGTGCTCTCACCGTCCGCTCGCCCGAAGACGCCCGGATACATGTCGGCCAGCCACCTCCGCATCATCTCGAACTCCCAGGATGGCCGGGAGTCCGGCGGCAGGTCGGCCGCCAGCCGGGAGAGCACGGCGCAGACATCGGCCACCCGCCCCTGCACCAGCATGATGATGACGGGCATCGTCGCGTGCCTGCCCCCGAGCCGGCCGCTCAGCATCGCGTCGGTCAGCTCGGGCAGATGGCCGGCCGAGGCGCCCAGATCGACCCGCCACTCCGCCCGCAGCAGCATGGCCAGAATCTCCACCCTGCGCCGGACATCGGTGTCCACCTGGTACGCCAGCCGCAGCAGCTCGGTGGCCCGCCGCGGATAGCCCTCCTCCAGCGCCTGCCGCGCCCCCTCGACCAGGTTCGGTATGGCCGACGGGTCGTCGAGACGGCCGGAGGCGACGAAGTGCTCCGCGATCGTCAAGGAGTCCGCGCCGGAGGCCTTGAGCAGACCCGCCGCGCGCCAGCGCAGCTCGGACCGGTCAGCGGCGGAGAAGGTCCTGAGCACGGCGCCGGCGATGATCGGGTGCCGCACCCGGCCGGCTTCCACCAGGCCGATCTGGGTCAGCACCCGCACCGCCACGGCGACCCGGTCCGGCGCGGCGCCGACGAGCTGGCCGAGCAACGCGAACCGCGACGGCTCGCCGATCACCGACATCGCACCCGCGACCCGCAGGACTATCGGATCGCACCGGCGCAGGACGAGCTGGACCGCCCGCTCGAGTTCGGGCCCCGCGCCCGGCTCGGCCGGCGGGCCATCGCCGACGGTGGCAGCCCGGCTGTCCGCCAGCAACGCGTGCAGGAGCAGCGGATTGCCACCGGTGAGCTGGTACGCCTTCGCGGCCGGTTCCGTCGCACCGGGCTCGGGGAGTCGCTCGGCCATCAGCTCGGCGACGCCGCTCGGCGAAAGCGGGGTCAGCAGCAGCCGCCGGAAGTAGGCCTGCTGGTAAAGCTCGGCGCAGAGCAGCCGGGAGTTGGTCGGGGACGTTTCGACATCGTCGCGCCAGCCGAGGACGATCAGGATCCGGGCGCGTCCGGCACGGCGGATCAGGTAGATGAGCCAGTCCTGGGAGAACGCGTCGAGGTACTGCGTGTCGTCGATGGTGATCACCAGCGGGCTCCGGCCGGCCAGCTCCAGTACCGCCGTCGCCAGCCCGTCCAGCACCCGGGAGCGGCTCACCCCGTCGGATTCCGCATCGGCGAGCAGCTGGTGGTCGAGCAGGCCACCGACGAGCACCGCCGTATCGCGGTCGAAGACCTCACCGGCGAGCAGTTGGCGCACGATGCCAAGGGAAAGCGAGCATTCGGTCGGCGCCCCGCTGGCGCGGAGCAGTCGCGCCCCGGCGCCACGGGCCCGGTCGCCGAACTCGTCGATCAGCGCTGTCTTGCCGGTCCCGGCAACCCCCTGGACCGCGACGACGCGCACGCCCTCGGTGGCGGACTCGGCAAGAGCCGCGGTCAACTCGGCGAGTTCGGACTCTCGTTCGATCATGCGCGATCCCTCCGCCTCGAGGAGCGGTCGGCTGAGGTGGTCGACGAGCTGCTGTTCGTTGGTCACGGGCTACCTCGCCATTCGGCCGATCGCTCACATCAGCTCGAACCCTAGGCAGGCCCCACCGCGGCAGCCCCCCTAACGGCGGGCCGCCGCCCCCTAACCACGTCCGGGATCAGGCGGTCACGCGCCACACCGAGTACGAGTGAAACCCCGCCTCGGTCTTGCGGCCCAGCCGCCCCAGCGCCACCAGCCGGCTGAGCATCGTCGTCGGCTTGACGTCCGGGTCGTCGTTCGCCTCGTGCAGCCGCAGCTGGATGGCTTCGCTGACGTCGAGGCCGATGGCGTCCAGCAAGGCGAACGGGCCCATCGGGAAGCCGAGGCCCTTCGAGACGGCGGTGTCGACCTCCTCGATCGTCGCCGCCCCGCTCTCGACGAGCGCGGCCGCGTCGTTCAGGTACGGGAACAACAGGTGGTTCACGATGAAGCCGCTGCGGTCGGGGCAGCCGACCGGTGTCTTGCCGAGAGCGGTCGCGAAGGCGTACGCGGTCGCGACGACGTCGTCGGCGACGAATCCGGTCCGGCCGACCTCGACCAGGCGCATCGCCGGGGCGGGGTTGAAGAAGTGCAGGCCGACGACGTCGGCCGGGCGCCGGGTGGCTTTCGCGCAGTCGGCGACCGACAGACTGGACGTCGTGGTCGCCAGGACGGCGCCGGGCCGGCACACGCGGTCGAGATCGCCGAACACCGCCGCCTTGGCCTGCTCGTCCTCGCTGACCGCCTCGATCGCGAGGTCGCAGTCCGCGAGGCCGGCCACGTCGGTGGTCACGACCAGCGACGCCAGTGCCGTCTTCCGCTGCCGCGCACCGACCTGGCCGCGCCGCACCGCGCGTTCGAGGGACGCGTCGATCGCCGCGCGCGCGGCCTCGGCCTTCTCCACGCTGCGCGCGACGAGCACCGTCGGCAGGCCGTGGGACGTCGTGACCTGGGCGATCCCCCGGGCCATGATTCCGGAGCCGACGACGCCGACGCGGCGGACCGGCCGCGGTGTCCCTCCGGGCACGACGGCCGGTTCCGGTGCCGCGTTCCCGGTGTCGTACCGGTAGAAGCCGTGCCCGGCTTTCCGGCCGAGTGCGCCCGTTCCGGCCATCGTGCGCAGCAGCGTGGCCGGTTCGAACGCCGCCCGTCCGGTTTCGCGGTGCAGCCGGTCCAGTTCGGCCGCGGCGGTGTCGATCCCGATCCGGTCCAGCAGCTCGAACGGACCGTGCGGCAGCCCGCACCCCAGGCGCATGGCGGTGTCGATGTCGTCCCTGGTCGACTCGCCGGTTTCGCCCAGCGCGGCCGCGCGGTTGAGGTAGGCCAGCAACATCCGCCGCGCCGCGCCGCCCGCCGGGCCGAGTTCGGCGAGCCGGACCGGGAGCAGGTCGAGCACCGCGCGCACCGCGGCGAGCGTGGCCGGGTCGGTCATGCTCGTGCCGGCGAGTTCGACGCCGCCCGCCGGGGGCGGCACCAGCGTCCGCAGCCCGGCCAGCCGGGTCGGCAGGCCGGAGGCGACGGCGAGGGCGGTCAACGACACGGAGGCGGTCGTGCTGGCGAAGGCGGTTTCGGGACCGCACACCGCCGCGGCCGAGCGCAGGACCGCGCCCTTCAGCTCGAGGCCTTCGGGAACGGCCTCGATGACGACGGCGGCGGGAGCCATCGCTTCGAGCCGCGTGGTGACCGTGGCGCCCGGCCACCGGTCCCTGCCCACGACGGCGGGATCGCAGTCGACGGCGACGACCGGGACGCCGGCGGCGGTGAGCAGGTCCGCCCACGCGCCGCCGGTGGAACCGAGGCCGAGCACGCCGACGGTCGCCGGCTGTTCAGTGGTCATGACAGGCACTTCCTTCGGCGGCGGCCGGATCAGCTCCGGAATCGGGTGAGCTGGGGAGAAACGTGCGCGTCTCCGGGTCGTCGCCTACGCGCCCCGGCTGTCCGCCGGGAACTGGAAGTTGCCGACTTCCGGCTTGGTCAACGGGATCACCTTGCGACTGGAGAACTTCCACATCCCGTTCTCGTGAACGTATCGGTCCTGGTAGTACGCGGTGGCCCGAGAGGACCCACCGGCCCGTACATCGCCCTGGGCGAAGACGGTGCAGGTACCGGAAGCCGTGGATCCGGAGATCTCGTTGATGACGTGATTGGTCGTCAGATGGCAGAGGTTCTCCATCTGCCCGTAGATCTCAGTCTCGAAGTGGCTCCGGATTTCGTCCTTCCCGGTGGCTTTTCCCAGCCCGAAGGCTTCTTCGTCGAAAACCGGACTTTCGTCGCTCCACAGCTCCATCAGAAGATCGAGTTGGCGGGTATCGAGCCGATGAGCATATTTGGCCGTCAGCTCGATGATGTCGAGTCGATTGGCGATCGACGAGAGCGTGTTCTCCGTCATACTGAAAAAACCTCCGATAACTTGTCAGCGCAGTTTGTTGGGGATCATCATTCCGGCGTCGACGGGAAGGGTGATCCCGGTGATGTGCCGCGCCTCGTCCGAGGCCAGATACAGCACCGCGTCGCTGATTCCTCGCGGGTCTATCCAGCCGACGGGAAGCGCGCTCATTCCCTTCATCACATCGTCCGCGGCCTCGGGCGTCGGATCGGGGACTTCGGGCAGGTAAAGTTGCCGCATCGTGGCATTGTTGACCATCGGGGTGTCGACATTTCCCGGATTTACCGAGTTAACCCGGATGTTGTACGGCGCCAACTCCACCGCCAGGGCACGCATCAACCCGACCACGCCGTGCTTGGACGCGGTGTAGTGCGCCATGGTCGGCACGCCGATCAACCCCGATACCGAGCTGATGAAGACCAGCGATCCACCTTCATCCCGTTCGATCATGTGGGGAATCACCGCTTTGACGGTTTTCCACGATCCCGTCAGGTTGACGTCGATCATTTCCTGCCAGGTCTCTTCGGCGAGTTCCCAGGCGAAGCCGAAGCTGGATATTCCGGCATTCGCGCACACGACGTCTATCCGGCCGAACTCGGAAATCGCCTCGTCGACCACGCTCTGCAGTTCCTTGAGGTTGCGCGTATCGGCCTGGCGGGCGATGACCCGCTGCCCCAATTCTTCAACCATTTTAGCCGTCGAAGCAAGATCCTGACTGCCCGCTCCCGGGTACGGTGCGGATTCCAGTTCCGCGCACAGGTCGACGGCGACGATGTCCGCCCCTTCCTGGGCGAGCCGCACCGCATGCGAACGACCCATGCCACGCGCGGCCCCGGTGATCAGTGCGACTTTTCCGGCCACCCGGCTCACTCGGCACCCGCAAACATGATCAACTTGACTTCGGCGCCTTCTTCCTTGCCGAGGTTGTAGGGACGCCAGGCCATGAAACCCGTCTGGCCGAGGTACCGGCCACTGACCCCCACACTCGGGTAATAAGCCCAGCCTCCGGACAGCAGGGATCCCAGATCGATCCAACCGGCCACCCGGATGGTTCCGGACCCGTCCTCGAAGACGACTTCGTTGGTCAGGTAGGCCATGAACTGCTTGTCGGATTCCCGCTGATAGAGAACCTTGTACCCACCCGAGGTGGTGGCCACTTTTTCACCGGACCTGGTGAACAGGGCATGCTCGTAGCTACCACTCTGGCCGACACGGATGTCTTGCAGGTCCTCGATGTCAGTGGTGGCGCTGATCGTGGTCTCGACCAGATCCTCGTAACTGTTGAGCACAATCTCGACCTTTCTCGATTGAGGGGTTTCAGAGCTTGCGATAGACGTCTTTGAGCACGATTTTGCCGTCCCTCAGGACAAAGACGTCGACACCACGGTTGACCACCTTTCCGTCATCGGTCTCCACGGTCCACCGAACCAGCCCCAGGTTCTCGCCGAGCATGGTCGGCGGTTCGAACTTCCCGTCGACGCCGGAGGCGACCATTTTTTCCCGCATCGCGTTCAAGCTGTTGATCAGATCGCCGATCTGGTCCTTCGTGTGGACCGTGCCGAGTCCGTCTCCCTCGGGGGTGATCCACTGCCCGTCATCGGCGAAACATTCGACGGCGGTCTCGATGTCACCGGCACCCGAGCTCTTGAAGAACCGGTCGATCACTTCTGCTGACATGGCTCCGCTCCATTGTCGTCGTGGACGGTGTTCATGGGTCATGCGTGCAATCTCACCGGCAGCCGCTCCAAGCCACGGAACTGCAACGTGTAACGCCAGCTCAGCCGATCCAGCGGCTCGGCCGCTTCCCAGCGCGGGAACCTGTCCAGCAGCCGGGCCAGCACGATCTCGCCCTCCAGCCGTGCCAGCGGCGCGCCGACACAATGATGGATACCGTGACCGAAGGCCAGGTGCGCGGCGGCACTACGGCGTATGTCCAGCCGGTCCGGTTCCGCGAACCGCTCCGGATCCCGGTTCGCCGAGCACAGCGCCAGGAATACCACTTCGCCGGCCGGGACGACGGTATCGCCGATCTCCACCGGTTCGGTGGTGTAGCGCAAGGTGGAAAGGTTCAACGGACTTTCATAGCGCAGGAACTCTTCCACCGCGTTCGGTATCAGGGTGGCGTCCCCGCGCAACAGCTCCAGCTGTTCCGGATGCTTCAGCAGCGCGTACACCGAACTGCTGATCAGGTTCGCGGTGGTCTCGTACCCCGCGTTCATCATCAGGAAGATGGTGGAAAGCAGCTCGGACTCGTCGAATCGCTCCTCGTTATCCGGATTGCCGTCCGGATTGATCATCGCGTTGATCAAGTCGTCCGCGGTGTCGTGCCTTCTCACCTTCTCGGCAATCAGGTTCCGGAAGTACTCGAGCGACGCCATGTAGGCCCGATACTTCTCCGACGGCTCCGAATCGACACTGGTCAGCGTGCGATTCCACCGGCGAAGATCGTGGTGGGCGGCACGGGGTACGCCGAGCAGTTCGCCGATCACCGCGATGGGAATGGCCATCGCCACCGACTCCACCAGGTCGATCTCGGCTCCGGGGATGACCGGGTCCAGCAGCTGATCGGTGATTTCCTCGATCCGCGGGCGCAGATTCTCTGTCCGGCGCACGGTGAACGCCCTGCCGAACATCCGGCGCAACCGCGAGTGCCGCGGCGGATCGCTGAACAGCATGCTCTCCGAGGTGATCGACTCGCCCGAGACGTCCTCCGTACTGTGCTTGGCGATGATCGGTGCGGCACCCCCGGCCGCTTTCGAGAGCCTGGGATCGGCCAGTAGCCGGCGCACATCGCCGTACTCGGTGACCAGCCACGCGTGCAGGCCGGTGCTCAACGTCTTGATGACGAGCCGCCGTGGACCCGTTCCGGCGCGCATTTCACGGTAGGTCAGGTACGGGTCCTGGATGAAATCCCAGCTCAACAGGTCGGCTTCGGCGGATGTCCCGGTGCCGGAGGTGTGGGCCCCGGTGGTTTCAGTCATGGGGAGTGTCCTTTGCCCTCAATTGTCGACCGCCCAGTTCTCGATTGATGAAATCGAACAGTTCGTTGTCGTCGGCGTCCGCGATGAGCCGGCTCTGCTCGGAATGGCCGCCTTGATCGGCGAACGCGGAGGCCAGCTTCTGGACTCGCAGCAGCACCTGGCTCCTGGCCGCCTCGTCGATGCGGTCGTCCGCCGTCACCGCCGAGAGCACCTCCTCCAGCCGGTCCAGTTCGGCCAAAGCGGACTCGGCCTGGTCGGCCTCCGCGCCGAACATCGCCGTCCGCAGGTAGTCACGCAGCGCCAGCGAGGTCGGGTGGTCATAGGTGAGCGTCGCCGGCAGCGTCAGCCCGGTCGCCGCGACGAGCCGGTTGCGCAGCTCGACCGCGGAGAGGGAGTCGAAACCCAGTTCGACGAACGCCTTGGTCGGCGACAGTGCCTCGGCCGAGCTGTGCCCGAGCGCCTCGGCCACCTGCGTCCCCACCAACTCCAGCAGCGCGGCGTCACGTTCGTCCCCGTCCAGAGCGCCCAGCCGTGCCCAGGACCCGGACCCGCCGTTCGACCCGGCGAGCCGATCCGCCGCGGCGCCGACCGGGAATGCCGCCCGGTACTCGGGCAGGTCACTGATCACCGCGCACTTGACGGTGCCCGCGGTCGCCTTGATGAACCGGGTCCAGTCGACGTGCGTCATGGCGATGTAGGTCTCGTCGTGGTCCAGTGCCCGCCGCAGTCCCGCCAGCGACTGCCCGGGATCCATCGGGTGCAGACCCCGGCGGCCCGCCCGGTCGGTCGCGCCGGTGTCGTCGGCCATGCCCCCGCCGGCCAGCAGGCCCCAGCCGATCGTCGTGGCAGGCAGACCGCGTGCCCGCCGGTGGTGGGCCAGTGCGTTGAGGAAGGCGTTCCCCGCCGCGTAGTGCGACTGGCCGGGCGAGCCGATGAGGCCGGCGGCCGAGGAGAACAACACGAAGGCCGAGAGGTCCAGGTCCTGAGTCAGCTCGTGGAGGTTCCACGCTCCGTCCACTTTGGGCCGAAGGACGTAGTCCAGCCGGTCGAGGGTCAGCTCGGTGATGACGCCGTCGTTGGCCACCCCCGCACTGTGGAACACGGCCGTCAACGGCAGGTCGTGGGGAAGATCCGCGAGCAGGGCCCGCACCTCGCCCCGATCGGCGACGTCGCAGGCGGCGATGGTCACCGCGGACCCCAGTGCGGTCAGCTCGGCTTCGAGTTCGATGGCGCCCGGCGCTTCACGGCCCCGGCGGGAAGTGAGCACGAGGTGGGGTGTGCCCTGCTCGGCCAGCCAGCGCGCGGTGCGGGCGCCGAGGCCGGTGAGGCCGCCGGTGACCAGCACGCTGCCCGACGGTCGCCAGTTCCGACGCGGCGGCTCGCCCGGGTCGGCGCGGACCAGCCTGCCGCCCAGCACGGCGCCGTCCCTCAGCGCCGCCTGCTCGCCGGTGCCGCCATCACCCAGCAGGCGGATCAGCCCGGCCGCCGAGGCGTCGTCGGGGGTGACCGGCAGGTCGACCAGCCCGCCCCAGCGGTCGGGGCGTTCCAGTGCGAGGGTTCGTCCGAGACCCCAGAGCAGGGCCTGGCCGGGGTGGTCGAGATCGTCGCCGGGGACGGCGCTCACCGCGCCCTGGGTGAGACACCACAGGGGCGCGTCGATCTCGCGGTCCTCCAGCGCCTGGACCAGGCTCACCGTGGTGGCCAGACCGACGGGCACGCCCGGGTGTCCCGGGACGCGGGACTGCTCCACCGCCAGCAACGAGACCACTCCGGCGAGCGGCGGCTCGTCGAGCCGGGTCGCCAGCGCGGCCCGATCCAGCTCGCCGACCTCCAGGACCCGGACCTTGGCCCCGGCGGCGGTCATCGCCGCTTCGATCGGCGCGGCCCAGACATCGCCGCGGTGGCCGGCGGGCACCACCAGCAACCAGGTGCCGGTGAGCGTGCCGTCGGGGCGGGTCGGCACGGACCGCCAGCTCAATCGGTACCGCCAGCTGTCCACCATCGTCTTCTCACGCCGGCCGAGGCGCCACCGAGCCAGTGCGGGCAGCACGGCGCCGAGGCCGTCCCGTTCCTCAGTGGACAGTTCGACGCTCAGCGCGTCGAGGTCGCCCTGTTCCACCAATCCCCAGAACCGGCTGTCCACCGCGTCCGGGTCGGCTGTCGTCGTAGCCGGCGTGTCCGGCCAGTAGCGCCGGCGCTGGAACGCGTAGGTCGGCAGCGGGATCCGTCCCGCGCCGGCCGCGGGGAACAGGGCAGGCCAGTCGACCTCGACCCCGGCGGCGAACAGGGCGCCCAGTCCGTCGAGCACGGATTCGGTCTCGGGACGGCCTCGCCGGAGGCTCGGCACGGCGACGACTTCCCCACCACTCACGCATTCGCGGACCAGGCCGGTGAGGATCGCGTCCGGTCCCAGCTCCAGGAAGCGGGTCACCCCGCGGTCCTGGAGCCCGGCGACCATGTCGGCGAACCGCACCGCGTCCCGGACGTGCCGGACCCAGTACTCGGGGGTGGCCACCGCGCTGCCGGTCATCGGTATCAGCGGCGGCCGGAAGTCCAGTTCGTCGAGCGCGGCCCGGAACTCCCCGAGCATGGGGTCCATGAGCGGGGAGTGGAACGCGTGGCTGACGGCCAGCCGCTTCGTGCGATACCCGGCGTCGGCGAGGCGTTGCCCGACCTCGGTGACGGCCGGCTCGGTGCCGGAGATGACCACCGACTCCGGGGTGTTGACCGCGGCGATCGAGACGGACCCCGCCCACTGCTCGAGCAGTGCGGCCACGACGTCCTCACCGGTGGTGACGGACATCATCATCCCGCCCGGTGCGAGCGCCTGCATGAGCCGCGCCCGCGTGGTCACCAGCACGCAGGCGTCCGCCAGCGACAGCACGCCCGCCACGTGGGCGGCGGTGATCTCACCGACGGAATGGCCGGTGACGAAGTCGGGCCGGACGCCCCAGGACTCGAACAGGCGGAACAGGGCCACTTCGATCGCGAACAGTGCGGGCTGGGCGAACTCCGTGGTGTTCAACCGGGCGTCGTCCGCATCGAGGATCATGTCCCGTAGCGCGGGGTCCAGCGCCGCGCACACGTCGTCGAACGCGGCGGCGAAGACCGGGAAGTGGCGGTGGAGTTCGCGGCCCATCCCAGCTCGTTGTGCCCCCTGACCGGTGAACACGACGGCCAGGCCTCCGCTGCCGGTGGCATCGGTGGCGTTCATGCCAGGTGCGGGGGTGTCCTCGGCGAACGCCGCGAGCCGCTCGCGTAGTTGCTCTCGGTCGGCGGCGAGCACCACCGCCCGGTGCTCGTGAACACCGCGGTCGGTCACCAGCGAGCGCGCGACGTCGGCCACCGTCAGTTCGGGCCGGTCGGTCACGTGGGCGTGCAGGCGCGCCGCCTGGGCGCGCAGGGCCGCCGGTCCTCGGGCCGACAACACCAGCGGCTGCACCGGCCTGGTCGCCCAGCCCCCGTCCCGGCCCGGCGCCGTAGGGAGATCGTCGGGCGCTTGTTCCAGGATGATGTGCGCGTTGGTTCCGCTGAGGCTGAACGCGGACACGCCCGCCCGGCGCGGACGGCCCTGCTCGGGCCAGTCGCGGGCCCGGTCCAGCAGCGCCACCCCGCCGGAGGACCAGTCGACCTCTGGTGACGGGGTCTCGGCGTGCAGGGTCCGGGGCAGCAGACCGTGCCGCATCGCCATGATCATCTTGATCGCTCCGGCGGCACCGGCGGCGGCCTGCGAATGCCCGATGTTCGATTTGATCGAACCCAGCCACAGTGGATTGCCTGGCGTGCCCGACTCGCGTTCGCGTCCGTAGGTGGCCAGGAGGGCCTGCGCCTCGATGGGATCGCCGAGCCGGGTCCCGGTGCCGTGTCCCTCCACCGCGTCGACCTCGCTCGCCGACAGCCCGGCGCTGGCCAGCGCGCGGCGGATGACCCGTTGCTGCGACGGGCCGCTGGGCGCGGTGAGGCCGTTCGAAGCGCCGTCCTGGTTGACCGCCGAGCCGGCCAGGACAGCCAGCACGCGATGGTGGTTGCGGCGGGCGTCGGAGAGTCGTTCCAGCACCAGCAGGCCCACGCCCTCGGCCCAGCCGGTGCCGTCCGCCCCGGCGCCGAAGGCCCGGCACCGGCCGTCCGGGGACAGGCCCCGCTGCCGCGCCATCTCCACGAACATGCCGGGCGTGGCCATCGTGGCGACACCGCCGGCCAGCGCCAGCGAGCACTCGCCCGAGCGCAGCGCCTGTGCCGCCAGGTGCATGGCCACGAGCGAGGACGAGCACGCCGTGTCGATGGAGACGGACGGTCCCTCGAAGCCGAACTCGTAGGACAACCGCCCGGAGATGATGCTGGCCGCGTTGCCGGTCAGCACCCGGCCGCCGAAGTCACGGGAGTCACTGGCCAGCAGGGCCGGGTAGTCGCTCCCGTTCGCGCCCACGAACACCCCGACCGGGCCGCCGCGCAGTGTGGCGGGCACGATGCCGGCGTTCTCGAACGATTCCCAGGCCGTCTCCAGCAACAACCGCTGTTGCGGGTCGATGGCGATGGCCTCGCGCGGCGAGATGCCGAAGAAATCGGAGTCGAACTCGGCCAGGTGGTCGAGGAACCCGCCGCCCCGGGCGTACGTCGTGCCGGGGTGTTCGGGATCCGGGTCGTAGAGGCGGGCCGCGTCCCAGCCGCGGTCGAGGGGGAAGCCGGTGATCGCGTCGCGGCCCTCGACCACCAGCCGCCACAGTTCGTCCGGCGAATCCACCCCGCCCGGGTACCGGCAGGCCATGCCGACGATCACGATCGGATCGTCGCCGGTCGCGGTGACGCGCCCGGCCGCCGTGGCCTCGACGGTGTTATTGCCGTCGCCCACCAACTCGGCTCGGACGAACGCGGCCAGCGCCTCCGGGGTGGGGTGGTCGAACACCAGCGTGGCGGGCAGCCGCAGCCCGGTGGCCGTGTTGAGCCGGTTGCGCAGTTCGACCGCGGTGAGCGAGTCGAACCCGACCTCGTGGAAGGCGCGGGTCATGTCGACCGAAGCGCCGCTCGGGTAGCCGAGCACGGCGGCGACCTGCTCGCGCACCAGTTCGCCGATGGCCTTGACCTGTTCGGCGGCCGAGGATCCGGCCAGTCGCGCCGGCTGAAGTCCCGCGTCCGACGATCGTGCCGCGCGCCGGGCCGGACGCCGCACCAGGCCACGCAGCAGGGCGGGGACCGTGCCGGACGACCGCGCGGCGGCCAGATCGAGGCGGGCGGCCAGCACGTTCGGGCGGGCCAGGTCGGCCGCCGCGGCGAGCAGTTCAAGGCCCTGTGCGGTCGCCATCGGCAACATCCCGCCCCGCCCCATGCGAGCCAGGTCGGTCTGGCTGAGGTTCTCGGTCATCCCGCTGTCCTCGCCCCACCAGCCCCAGCTGATCGAGACCGCGGGGAGGCCGTGGCGGTGCCGCTCGACGGCCAGCGCGTCGAGGAAGGCGTTGGCGGCGGCGTAGTTGGCCTGGCCCGGTGCACCGAAGGGCGCGGCGGAGGAGGAGAACAGCACGAACGCGGAGAGGTCCAGCTCCCGGGTCAGTTCGTGCAGATGCCACGCACCGTCGACCTTGGGTGCCAGTACCGCGTCGACCCGGTCGCTGGTCAGTGCGCCGAACACGCCGTCGTCCAGCACGCCGGCGCAGTGCACCACCGCGGTGAGCGGGCACTCGGGCTCCACCGAACGCACCACGGCCGCGACCTGCTCGCGGTCAGCGACATCGCAGGCCAGGACGCGTACCGCCGCGCCGAGTTCGGCCAGTTCGGCGGCGAGCCGGACGGCCCGGGGCGAGTCGGGGCCCTGCCGGGAGGTCAGCACCAGGTGTCGCGCGTCGTGCTCGGTGACGAGGTATCGGGCCACGTGCCCGGCGAGCACACCTGAGGCACCGGTGATCAGTACGGTTCCGGCCGACCACGACGTGGCCTGCGCGGTGTCGGTGGTTCCCAGGCGGGCCAGCCGCGGGGCCCGGAGCGCGCCGTCGCGCACCGAAACCTCCGGCTCACCCGACTCCACGGCCGCGTGCAGCGCCGCGGTGGTGATCGTGTCGGCGCCACCCTCGACGAGAACGAGGACGATGCGGTCGGGGTTCTCCGACTGTGCCGAGCGCAGCAGGCCCCGCACCGCCGCACCAATCAAACTGTCGGTCGTCACGACCGCCAGCCGCGAGGACGCCCAGGCGGGATCGGCCAGCCACAGCTGCACCGAGCGCAGCACGCCGTTCACTGCCGCGTGGACGTCGGCGGTGACGGCGAGCCCCTCCCCCGGTACCGACATCGCCACGAGGGGCGGAACCTCGGCTCCCTCGTCCCGCCCGGACACCAGCTCGGCGAGCTTCAGCGGGCCGTCCAGCACGGTGACCTCGGAGCGGGGCGCGGTGTCGTCGAACCGGCCGCACTCGGTCCAGCTGATCTCGAACAGCGAGTCGTCGCGGGAAGCGGCGGCGGCGCGGAGCCGGTCGGCGGACACCGAGCGCGAGGACAGCGCCGCCACACTGAAGACCGGGGCGCCGGTGTCGTCGAAGGCGTCCAGGGCGACCGTGTCGGTCCGGCCCGGCCGGACCCGCACGCGCAGCGCGGTCGCGCCCGAGGCGAACAGCCGCGCTCCCGCCCAGGAGAACGGCACCAGGCCCTGGGGAGTTTCGGAGGTGAGGGCCCGCAGCACGCCGCCGTGCAGACCGGCGTCCAGCAACGCCGGGTGCACGCCGAAGCGCTCGATGTCGGTCCCGCCGCTCGGCAGCTCCACCTCGGCGTAGAGCTCCGAATCGCGCCGCCAGCAGGCCACCAGCCCCTGGAACGTCGGCCCGTAGTCGTGGCCGGCCCCGGCGAACAGGTCGTACGCACCGGCGACGTCGACGACCTCGGCTCCCGGTGGCGGCCATTCGGTGAGCGGATCGGGGTCCGGCACGCTCTGGGCGGTGGACACCGTTCCGGTGGCGTGCCGTGTCCACGGGGTGTCGGCGTCACCGTCCGGGCGGGCGGAGATCGTCAGCTTCCGGCGGCCCTCCTCATCGGGGGCTTCCACCAGGATCTGCAGCGCGACCGCGCCCGCCGCGGCGATCAGCAGCGGGGACTCGATCGTCAGCTCGTCCAGCAGGTCGCAGCCGACCTGCTCGGCGGCCCGCAGCGCCAGGTCCACGAAAGCGGTGCCGGGCAGCAGGGCCTGCTCGAACAGCACGTGCTCCCGCAGCCACGGCTGGGTCCGCGGCGCCAGCCTGCCGGTCAGCAGCACGGCTTCCCCGCCGGCCACCGCCACCCCGGCCAGCAGCAGCGGGTGGTCGAGCGGATCGAGGCCGGCCGCGGCGAGATCGGCAGGCGGCTCGGGGGCGTCGAGCCAGTACCGCTGGTGCTGGAACGCGTACGTGGGAAGTGGGGTGTGCCGCGCTCCGGTGCCGTCGAACAGGGCCGACCAGTCGACCTCCACACCAGCGGCGAACAGTGTGCCGAGTCCGGTGAGCGCCGTGTCGGCTTCGTCGTGGTCTCGACGCAGACTGGGGACCGCGATGATGTCCGGCTCGTCGAGACACTGGCGGATCGCACCGGTCAAGGGCGCGTCGGGACCGATCTCGAGGAACCGGGTCACGCCGGCGCCGTGCAGTTCGGCCACCCTGTCGGCGAACCGCACCGTGTCCCGCACGTGCCGCACCCAGTACTCCGGGTCCGTCACCTCGTCGCCGTCCACCATCGGAATGCGGGGCGGCTGGAACGCCAGGCCACGGACCAGGGCGCGGAATTCGCCGAGCATCGGGTCCATCAGCGGTGAATGGAACGCGTGGCTGACGGCGAGCTGTTTGGTCCGGTGCCCGGCCTCGGTCAGGCGCCGCACGATCTCGGTGACGGCCGACTCGAGTCCGGAGAGCACCACCGAACCGGGGGTGTTGACCGCCGCGATCGACACCGCATCGGCGTACTCGGCGACCAGCGGGGCGACCACCTGCTCGCCGGCGGTCACCGAGACCATCACGCCGCCCGGGTCGAGCCGCGCCATCAGCCGGCCCCGCTCGGACACCAGCCGGCACGCGTCCGGCAGTGACAGCACGCCGGCGACGTGCGCGGCCGCGATCTCGCCCACCGAATGACCGGTGAGGAGGTCCGGCCGGACACCCCAGGACTCGAACAGCCGGAACAACGCGACCTCGACCGCGAACAGCGCGGGCTGGGCGATCTCCGTGGCGTCGAGCCGGTTCTCCCCGTCGCCGAGTACGGCCTCCCGGACCGCGGGATCCAGCTGCTCGCACACCTCGTCGAACGCGGCCGCGAAGACCGCGAACCGCCGGTGCAGTTGCGCGCCCATGCCGGGGTGTTGCGCGCCCTGACCGGTGAACACCATCGCCAGCGAGCCCCGCCGGGCCACCCCGGCTCCCTCGCCCCCGTGCGCGAACTCCGCCAACCGCTCCACGGCCTGCTCGCGGTCGCGGGCGAGCAGGACCACCCGGTGATCGTGGCGGGCGCGGCCGGTCACCAGGGAGTGGGCCACATCCGCCAACGCCACCTCGGGCCGGTCGCGCAGGTGGGAGCCCAGCCGATCGGCCTGACCCCGCAGGGCGGCCGGTCCCCGGGCCGACAGCACGAGCGGCCAGGCAGGCAGGGGCACCGCGGGAGGCGGGTTGTCGGCGACCGGCTCGGCCGGGGGCTGTTCCAGGATGACGTGCGCGTTGGTCCCGCTGACGCCGAAGGAGGACACCCCCACCCGGCGGGGCCGGCCACGATCCGGCCATTCCCGGGCCTGGTCGAGCAGCGCGACCGCGCCCGACGACCAGTCCACCCGCGGCGACGGGGTCTCCGCGTACAGGGTCCTGGGCATGATCCCGTGCCGCATCGCCAGGACCATCTTGATCGTGCCGGCGATACCCGCCGCCGCCTGGGTGTGGCCGATGTTCGACTTGATCGAGCCCAGCCAAAGCGGTGCGTCCTCGGTGTGCTCGCCGCCGTAGGTGGCCAGCAGCGCCTGGGCCTCGATCGGATCGCCCAGCCGGGTCCCCGTGCCGTGTCCCTCGACCACGTCCACATCGGCGGCGGACAACCCGGCGTTGGCCAGTGCCTGGCGGATCACGCGCTGCTGGGATGGACCGTTGGGCGCGGTCAGCCCGTTCGACGCGCCGTCCTGGTTCAGCGCCGAGCCGGCCACCAGCGCCAGCACCTGGTGCCCGTTGCGCCGCGCGTCGGACAGCCGCTCCAGCACCACCAGGCCCGCGCCTTCCGACCAGCCGGTGCCGTCCGCGTCCGCGCCGTACGCCCGGCACCGGCCATCCGCGGCGTTCGCGCGCAGGCGGCTGTACTCGACGTACAACTCGGGCGACGCCATCACCGTCACGCCGCCGGCCAGCGCGAGCGAGCACTCGCCCGACCGCAGCGCCTGCGCCGCGAGGTGCAGGCAGACCAGCGACGACGAGCACGCGGTGTCCACCGTCACGGCGGGACCCTCGAAGCCGAACTCGTAGGCCACCCGGCCCGACGCGATGCTTCCGGCGCTGCCGTTGCCGAGGTAGCCCTCGAATTCCTCGGGCTTGGTGTGCAGCCGCGAGTTGTAGTCGTGGTACATCAGCCCGACGAACACACCGGTCGGTCCGCCCCGCAGCGAGGTGGGATCGATGCCCGCGTGCTCCAGCGACTCCCAGGCCGTTTCCAGCAAGAGCCGCTGCTGCGGGTCGATCGTGATCGCCTCTCGCGGCGAGATGCCGAAGAACTCGGGGTCGAACTGGTCGGCGTCGTGGAGGAAGCCACCCTCACGGGTGTAGGTGGTCCCGAAGTGGTCGGGATCCGGGTGGTAGAGCTCGTCCAGGTTCCAGCCGCGGCCGGTGGGGAAGGCGCCGATCACATCCCGCCCCTGCGCGACGACGTCCCACAGCTCGTCGGGCGAACTCACCCCACCCGGGAAGCGGCAGGCCATGCCCACGATCGCGATCGGGTCGTCGCCGACCGCGGTCACGGTCGCGTTGGTGGCGGGCCGGGCCTGGGCGGCGGCCTCGCCGCCGAGCTCGCCCCGCACGAACTCGATCAGGGCGGCCGGGGTGGGGTAGTCGAAGATCAGCGTGGCGGGCAACCGCAGCCCGGTCACGCCGGTGAGCCGGTTGCGCAGCTCCACCGCGGTCAGTGAGTCGAACCCCAGTGCGGTGAAGGGCTGCCGGTCGTCGATGGCGTGGCTCGAGGAGTGCCCGAGCACGGCCGCGGCATGGGTGTGCACCAGCTCGGCGACGACCCGGTCGCGCTCGGCCGGTTCCAGTGCCGCCAGGCCCTCGCGAGAGCCGGCTCCACCGGCCAGGTGGGGATCGACGACCCGCCGCGCCGGAACGCGCACCAATCCGCGCAGCAGTAGCGGGACCGTGGCCGCGGTGGACAGGCCGGCGAGGTCGAACGGAGCGGCGACGATCCGGCCCTGCCGGCGGGCGGCCGCGTCGAACAGGGCGAGGCCGAAGTCGTTGTCCAGCGGGCGAATGCCGGTGCGGGCCATCCTGGCCCGGTCCTGGGCCGAGAGGTGGCTGCCCATCCCGCTGGCCTCGGCCCACCACCCCCAGGCGATCGACACCGCCGGCAGGCCCAGCCTCCGCCGGTGATCGGCCAGCTCGTCGCAGAACGCGTTGGCCGCCGCGTAGTTCGCCTGCCCGGCGGCACCGAACGCCGACGCGGCCGAGGAGAACAGCACGAACGCGGACAGCTCGGCGTCCCTGGTGGCCTCGTGCAGATGCCAGGCACCGTCCACTTTGGGCCGCAGCACCGCGTCCACCCGGTCGGGGGTCAGTGAACCCACGGTCCCGTCGTCGAGCACCCCCGCGCAGTGCACCACGGCGCTGAGCGGGAACTCCGGCGGCACCGAGTCGACGAGGTCCAGCACCTCGTGGCGAACGGCCAGGTCGCAGGCGACCATCCGCACCGAGGCACCCGCCGCGGTCAGCCGCTCGACCAGCTCACCGGCACCGGGAGCGGCCGGACCCCGCCGCGACACCAGCAGCAGCCGTCGCACCCCGCACTCGGCCACGAGGTGCTCGGCCACCAACCCGGCCAGCACTCCGGACGCCCCCGTCAGCAGCACGGTTCCCGTGCCCCACCCCGAGAACTGCTCGGCCTGCTCGCTCGGCGCCGCGGCGACTCTGGTCAGCCGGGGCGAGAACAGCTGTGCGTCCCGAACCGACACCTCCGGCTCACCCGACTCGATCACGGCCCGGACGAGCGCCTCCATCGACCGCGCCGCGACCGGCTCCGCATCGGCGGACGCGTGCTCGACGAGCACCACCCGGTCCGGGTTCTCCGACTGCGCGGAGCGCACCAGACCACCTACCGCCGCGCCCACGAGTCCGCCGCCCGTCACCACGACCAGCCGCGACCACTCCCACCGGGCATCGGTGAGCCAGTCCCGCAGCACCCGCAACGTGCCGTTCACCGCGGTGTGCACCGATTCGACCACCGACTCGGGTGCCGGGAGATCGGGAACTCGCAGCACCACCAGGTCGGGCATCGGCTCGCCACCGTCCACCGCCGAGCCGAGGGCGGCCAGGTCGAACGGCGTCACCCAGCCGATCGATCCTCCGGCGCTCGCCGCCGAACCGGCATCGGCCGATCCGCACCGCACCCAGCCGAGTTCGAACAGCGCGTCGCCGTGTGCCGTGTCGACGTCGCGCAGTTGCTCGGCGGAAACCTCGCGGGCGACCAGAGAATCCACCCTCAGCACCGGCCGGCCGGTGGTGTCGAATCCGTCCACCGACCACGAGGACGGCCCCGTCGGGGAGAACACGAGCCGCAGCGCCGCCGCACCCGAGGCGAACAGCCGCACCCCCGACCACAGGAAGGGCGCCCGCACGCCGGAGCCGGCCGGGTCGTCCCGCCGCGAGTCGAGCTGGTCCACGGCGAGGCTGTGCTGGCCGGTGTCCAGCAAGGCCGGGTGCAGGCCGAAACGCACCGCGTCGGCCGCGAGTTCCTCGGGCAGCTCCGCCTCGGCGAAGACCTGATCACCCAGCCGCCAGGCCCGGCGCAGGCCGGTGAAGGCGGGGCCGTAGTGGTAACCGAGCGCGCCGAGCCGCTCGTACGATCCGGCGACGTCGAGTTCGGTCGCCCCGGCCGGCGGCCAGGTCGATCCTGTCAGCCCGGCCGGCGACGGCTCCGGATCGTCGCCGGGCACCGCGCTCGCCCGCGCGTGCCGCGTCCACGAGGCGCCCGCGGCCTCGCCGGGTTCCGCCGGCCGGGAGTAGATCTCGAGAGTGCGGCGGCCGTCGCCATCGGGAGCGCCGACGAGCACTTGGACCGTCACGTCGTGCCGGCTCGGCAGGATCAGCGGCGCTTCGAGGGTCAACTCCTCCAGCTGCCCGAGGCCTGCCTCATCAGCCGCGCGGATCGCCAGCTCGAGGAACGCCGTACCGGGCAGCAGCGGCCGATCGAAGAGCGCGTGGTCGGCGAGCCACGGGTGAACGCGCGGGCTGATCCGGCTGGTGAACAGGAAGCCGGCGTCCCCCGCCAGCGCCACCTTCGCCCCGAGCAGGGGGTGATCGACCTGTTCGAGGCCGCTGGCGGCCAGGCCGCGTGGCGCGGACGCCGTCGGCCAGTAGTGCTGCCGTTGGAAGGCGTAGGTCGGCAGTTCGACCCGCCGCGGCCCCGTGCCGGCGAAGGCCTCGGACCAGTCCACGGTGAGCCCGGCCCGCCACGCGGCAGCCATCGATCGCAGGAACATGTCCGGGTCGCTCTCGCCGCGGCGTAGGGTCGCCAGCACGGTCGCATCGACGCCGCGCTCCTCGGCGGTCTCCTCGATCGAGGGAGCCAGCAACGGGTGCGGGGCCACCTCCAGCAGCACGCGGTACTCGTCGGCCAGCAGCTCGGTGACGGTGTCGTGGAACCGCACCGGCCGCACGAGATTGGTCAACCAGTACCGGCCGTCCAGTTCGGTGCCCTCCACCCGGCGGGCGAGCGTCGTGGAGTAGTACGGCACCGAGGCGGTGGCCGGGCGGATGCCGGTCAGCAGCGCGAGTAGCTCGTCTTCGACCACCGCCATGTGCGGGGAGTGCGTCGGGTAGTCCATCGGGATGGGACGTGCGCGGACACCGGCGGCCTCGTACTCGGCCCGCAACGCGGCCACCCGGTCGGCCGGGCCGGTCAGCACGACCGATCGCGGCCCGTTGACCGCGCTGACGTGCACGCCGGTCAGCCGTACGACCCGGTCGCGGACCTGCTCGACCGGCAGCCCGACCCAGAGCGTGGCGTGCCCGCTCAGCCGGCCGGACACGCGCGCCCGCGCGGTCAGGACCCGGGCCGCGTCGGCGAGGGTGAGGATGCCGGCGATGTGCGCGGCCGCGACCTCCCCCACCGAGTGCGCGATCACCGCGGCGGGCACCACCCCGCGGGAGATCCACAACCGGGCGAGCGAGACCATGACCGCGAACAGCATCGGCTGGACCTGCTCGGCGTGCTCCGGGATGGCGGTGCCGTCTGTGCCGTCTGTGCCGTCTGTGCCGGCCAGGAGATCGCGCAGAGTGAGGCCGTGCCAGTCCACGTACGGCGCGAGCGCCGCCTCGCACTCCGCCATGGACGCGGCGAAGACCGGCGAAGAGTCCCACAGCCGCAGTGCCATCCCGGCGTACTGCCCGCCCTGCCCCGGGAACACGAACACCGGATCGGTGTTGCCGGAGCCGACGGGTCCGGTGACCGGGGTGGTACCGGCCACCAGGTCATCCAGTCCGGACAGCAGTTCGGTGAGGTCGGCGCCGAGCACCACGGCCCGGTGATCCAGCGAGGACCGGGTGCCGGCCAGGGAGAACGCCACGTCGGCCAGCTCCGCCGGCCCGGTGGCCCCGAGCGTCAGCAGGTGCTCGCGCAACCGCTCCGCCTGACCGCGCAGTGCGGCTTCGCCGCGGCCGCTGAGCGGCAGCGGCAGCAACCGCGGGGCGTGCGATCGGTCCGCCGGTTCGTCCTCGGGGTCCGGGTCCGGAGCCTGCTCCACGATGACGTGCGCGTTGGTCCCGCTCGCCCCGAACGACGACACCGCCGCCCGCCGGGGACGCCCGGTCGCCGGCCACGGCCGGGCGTCGCCGAGCAGCCGGACCGCGCCGCTCTCCCAGTCGACGTGCTCCGACGGCCGGTCCACGTGCAGGGTCCTCGGCAGCAGACCGCGCCGCATCGCCATGATCATCTTGATCACGCTGCCGACCCCGGCCGCTGCCTGGGTGTGGCCGATGTTCGACTTGAGCGAGCCCAGCCAGAGTGGGTCGCTCTCCCGCCGGTCCCGGCCGTACACCGCCTGCAGCGCCTTGATCTCGATCGGGTCGCCGAGCACCGTGCCGGTGCCGTGCCCGTCCACGGCGTCCACCTCGTCGGGGCGCACGCCGGCGTTGGCCAGTGCCTGTCGCACCACCCGCTGCTGGGAAGGGCCGCTGGGCGCGGTGAGGCCGTTGGAGGCACCGTCCTGGTTGATCGCCGAACCACGGAGCACGGCCAGCACGGGGTGGCCGTTCCGGCGGGCGTCGGAGAGCCGCTCCAGCACCAGCAGGCCGGCCCCCTCGGCGAAACCGGTTCCGTCGGCGCCCGCGCCGAACGCCTTGCACCGGCCGTCGGCGGAGAGCCCTTGCTTGTCGAACTCCTGCAGGTCGATCGGGGTGGCCATGACGGTGGCCCCGCCGGCCAGTGCCAGCGCGCACTCGCCGGACCGCAGCGCCTGCGCGGCCAGGTGCATCGCCACCAGCGAGGACGAGCAAGCCGTGTCGACCGTCAGCGCGGGCCCTTCCAGACCGAACTGGTAGGAGACCCGCCCGGCGAGCACCGCGGCGGAGGTCCCGGTGAGCAGATAGCCATCGGCCAGCTCGGTGCTGCCGAGCAGCAGGTCCGCGTAGTCCTGGTCACTGGTGCCGGCGAACACGCCGGTCTGGCTGCCCCGCAACGACTTCGGGTCGATCCCGGCCCGCTCCAGCGCTTCCCAGGTCAGTTCCAGCAACAGCCGCTGCTGCGGGTCCATCGATGCCGCCTCACGCGGCGAGATACCGAAGAACCCGGCGTCGAACAGCGCCACGTCGTCGAGGAAGCCACCGCCACGCACGTGGGTGGCGCCCTGCCGCGTCGAATCCGGGTGCAGCAGGGTGTCGAGGTCCCAGCCTCGGTCGGTCGGCAGCCCCGACACCGCGTCGCGCCCGCCGTCCACCAGTTCCCAGAGCTGTTCCGGCGAGCCGACGCCACCCGGGTAGCGGCAGGCCATGCCGACCACGACGATCGGGTCGGCGGCCGACGTGGCGTGGGCGACGGTCGCGCGTTCCTCGACGGCCGTATTGGTCACCAGTCCGACCAGGTACGCGGCCAGGGCGGCGGGCGTGGGGTAGTCGAAGGCCAGGGTGCCGGGCAGCCCGAGATCGAGCGCCGCGTTCAGCCGGTCCCGCAGCTCCACCGCCGTGAGCGAACTGAAGCCCAGATCCTGGAAGGTGCGCTCGACGTCGACCTCGGCCGGCGAGTCGTAGCCCAGCACCAAGGCGGTCGAAGTCCGCACCAGATCACTCATGACCCGACGCTGGTCCACGACGGCCAGCACGTCCGTGGCCCGGGCGCCGGTGTCCGGCTCGGGCGCGGCGGCCGAGCCGGACACCGCCGGGTCCGAAGGAGCGACAAAGCCGTCGCGCGGCAGCCAGTGCCGATGCCGCTGGAAGGCATACGTCGGCAGGTCGACCCGTGGGCTGTCGTCGGGGAACAGCGCCGCCCAGTCCACCTCGCCACCGGCGGCGAAGACGCGACCGGCCGCGGCGAGCAGGGCGGCGGCCTCGGGCCGGTCACGGCGGGAGGCGGCCACCGCCGTCACCCGCCGATCGGCGGGCAGACATTCGGAGATCATGGGCGAGAGCACCGCGTCCGGTCCCAGCTCCAGGAACCGGGTGACGCCTCGCTCGTGCAGGGTGGCCACACCGTCGGCGAAGCGCACCCGCTCGCGGACCTGCCGAACCCAGTACTCGGGCTCACCGAGCGTGGCCGCATCGGCCAGGGCACCGGTCAGGGTGGACACCACCGGGATGTCGGGCGCGCCGAAGGTGAGTCCGGCGACGACGGCCCGGAAGTCCTCGAGCATCGGGTCCATCAGGTGCGAGTGGAACGCGTGGCTGGTGGTGAGCCGGCGGGTCCGGTGGCCGGCGGCGGCCAGCCGGGCCACGACCTCGGCCACCGGTTCCTCCTCCCCGGACACCACGACCGAAGCAGGGCTGTTCACCGCGGCCACGGACACCCCGGTCGCCTCCGCGACCAGCGGCGCCACCACCTCCGGGGCGGCGTTCACCGCGACCATGGCGCCGCCCGCCGGCAGCGCCTGCATCAACCGGCCGCGCGCCACGACCAGGCGGGCGGCGTCGGCGAGGGACAGCACACCGGCCACGTGCGCGGCGCTGATCTCGCCGATCGAGTGACCGGCGACGAACTCGGGCCGGATGCCCCACGACCGGACGAGCCGGAACAGGGCGACCTCGAAGGCGAACAGCGCCGGCTGGGCGAATTCCGTGCGGTCCAGCGGTGGGCCGCCCTCCCCCATCAGCTCCCGCAGCGACCGGCCCAGCAGCTCGTCGGCCACTCCGCAGACCTCGTCCAGCGCCGCGTCGAACACCGGGTACCGCGCCGCCAGCTCACGCCCCATTCCGGCGCGCTGGGCACCCTGGCCGGTGAAGACCATCGCCAGGCGGCCTTCGGTCGCCCGATCGACGTGTACCGCGGCACTGTCCGTGCCCCCGGCCAGCGCGGCCAGTCCGGCCAGCAGGGCCGCCCTGTCCTCGGCGAGGACCACCGCGCGGTCGGCCAGCACGGCGCGGGTGGTGACCAGGCTCCGTCCGATGTCGGCCGGCTCCAGCTCCGGCCGGCGCTCGACGAAGGAGCGCAGCTCCTCGGCCTGGCCGCGCAGCCCGCGGGCGCCCCGGCCGGTCACCACGAACGGCCACGGACCGGTGCTCACCCGCGGCACGGAAGTGGGCGCGACCGGGGCGGCCGGATCATCGGGGGCCTGCTCCAGGATCACGTGGGCGTTGGTGCCGCTGATCCCGAACGACGACACCGCGGCGCGCCGGGGACCGTCCCGGTCGGGCCACCGCCGCGGGTCGGTGAGCAGCCGGACCGTTCCCGCCGACCAGTCCACGTGGGAGGTCGGCCGCTGGGCGTGCAGCGTCCTCGGCAACTCCCCGTGGCGCATGGCCATGACCATCTTGATCACGCCGCCGACGCCGGCCGCCGCCTGCGGGTGGCCGATGTTCGACTTCAGCGATCCGATCCACAACGGCGTGTCCGGCGTCCGCTCCCGGCCGTAGGTGGCCAGCAGGGCCCTGGCCTCGATCGGGTCGCCCAGCCTGGTACCGGTGCCGTGCGCCTCGACCGCGTCGATGTCGGCCGAGGACACCCCGGCGTTGGCCAGCGCGGCCCGGATCACCTGGCGCTGGGCCGCGCCGTTCGGCGCGGTGAGGCCGTTGGAGGCGCCGTCCTGATTGAGAGCGGAGCCGGTCACCAGCGCCAGCACCTGGTGGCCGTTGCGCTGGGCGTCGGACAGCCGCTCGACCACGAGCACGCCGACGCCTTCCCCCCAGCCCATGCCGTCGGCCTCGTCGGCGAAGGCCTTGCACCGGCCGTCCGGGGCGATCCCGCGCTGGCGGGCGAACTCGATCAGCGAAGCCGGACCCGACATGATCGTCGCCCCGCCGACCAGGGCGAGCGAGCATTCCCGCGAGCGCAGCGCCTGGGTGGCCAGGTGCAACGCGACCAGCGAGGAGGAGCACGCCGTGTCCACGGTGACCGCGGGCCCTTGCAGGCCGAACGCGTAGGACAGCCGTCCGGAGACGACGCTGGCGATGTTGCCGGTGAGCACGTAGCCCTCGTAGGTCGACGGCACGGTGCGCAGCGAGATGTAGTCCTGGTAGCTGACGCCGACGTACACGCCGGTCTGGCTTCCCCGTACCGCGTCGGCGCTGATCCCCGCTCGTTCCAGAGCCTCCCACGAGGTCTCCAGCAGCAGCCGTTGATGCGGGTCCATCACGGTCGCTTCGCGCGGGGGGATGGCGAAGAAATCATGGTCGAACAGGTATGGCGACCGCAGGAAACCGCCGCCGCGGGAGTACGTCCGGCCCACCTTTCCCGGCTCGGGGTGGTAGAGCTCGTCCAGGTTCCAGTCGCGGTCGGCCGGGAGGCCGGACACCGCGTCGGTACCGTCGGCCACGAGCTGCCACAGTGCTTCGGGACTGTCGGCGTCGCCCGGATAGCGGCAGGCCATGCCGACGATGGCGATCGGCTCCCGGTTCCGCGCCTCGACCTCGCCGAGCCGCTGCCGGATTCGCTCGTTCTCCTTGAGTGCGTTGCGCAGCGCGTCAACCAGCTCGTTCATGGACGTGGTCATGAGGTCGGTCCCTCCGGCTGGTCGCCCGCATCGGTCCGGCCGTATGCGGCGCGAATGAGATCGGCCAGGTCCATCGAGTCGATCGCCGTGCTGGGCGCGGCGCTGTCGGCCGGCTCGACCCGGGGGGCGGTGTCGGCCAACCGGAGCAGGGCGTCCACCAGCCCGGCCCGCCGCAACGAGGCGAGCGGAATGCGGTCGATGATCTGCTTCAACCCGGCGTCGTCCGCGGTCTCGCTCTCGTGGGTCCCGGTGTCCTCGCCGAACAGCTCGGTGTGCACCAGCTCGGCGACCGCGGCGGGCGTCGGGTGATCGAAGACCAGCGTGGCGGGTAGCTGCAGGCCGGTCGCCGCGCCGAGCCGGTTCCGGAGCCGCAGCGCGGTGAGCGAGTCGAAGCCGATCTCCTGGAAACTGCGCCCTGACTCGACCGAGCCGGTGTCGGGGTATCCGAGCACGCCCGCCACCGTGGTCCGGACGAGTTCGGTCAGCGAATACGCCCGCTCGGTGGCGGGCAGGCCGGCGAGCCGCGCACGCACATCGGTGTCGGCCACTCCGTCCGCCGACTGTCCGGGGTCGGCCTCCTGCGCCGGGAGCAGCTCGGCGAGCAGCGATACCGATCGTGTGCCGGCGAGTTCGGTGGCGAACGAGGACCAGTCGACATCCACCACGACCGCGGCCGTCTCATCGCGGTCGATCACCTGGTCCATGGCCTGGATGGCGCGGCGGGGGTCCATCGCGCGCAGGCCGCGGGCCGCGAGCTGTTGCTCCACTCCGTCGCGGTCGGCGATCCCCGGGCCCTGCCAGAGTCCCCAGGCGATGGACGTCCCGGCCAGGCCGAGAGCCCTGCGGTGCGCGGCCAGTGCGTCCAGCGAGCTGTTCGCGGCGGCGTAGTTGGCCTGACCGGCCAGGCCGACCGTGCCGACGAACGACGAGAACAGGACGAAGTCGGCGAGGTCGCGGTCCTTCGTCAGCTCGTGCAGGTGCCAGGCGGCGGCCACCTTCGGGCGGAACACCCGCTCGAAGCGTTCCGGGGTGAGCCG